>CAWHVF010000013.1:0-6605 GCA_963832785.1 uncultured Acidobacteriota bacterium | reverse complement strand
ATTTTCGCCTCCTCAGCAGAATCTGTGGGTTGATTCTGGTTCCGGGAGTCGTCCCAAGTTGTGATAGAGGGCAATTTCCATGGCCTCGAAGGTGCGAAAGCCGTAGGATCGTCTGGTAACCACTCGGATTTTGTTGTTGAGGCCCTCGACGGCGCCGCTGGAGATCTCTCCTTTGGCGCGAAACCAGTTCAGGATCAGCGGCTCGTGGGCGCGCAGCATCCGGGCCACCTTTTTCATCGGTTCCAGGCGGCTCCGCATGGCCCGGAAGCACCAATAGTCGAGAAAGGCGCCGGCCCAGATCACGGATTTGTACTTCCAGAAATAGGAGAAGGTCTCCTTCAACTCCCAGGCCCGTGCGGTGGCCAGTTTGCTGGCGAGCAGGGCATTGAGCTTTTGCCGGGCCCGTCCGCGTACCCGGCTGCCGCGGCGGAGCAGGGGCCAGCGCATATGCTTGAGCCGCTGGGCGGCTTCCTTGCTCTTGCGCCCGCAGGCGTGTGCTCTCGGCCCGGCGCACCTGATCCACCGCCTGGTTCAAATGGCTCGTGATATGGAAACGATCCAGCACGTGCAAAGCCTGGCCGGCCTGGGCCGCGATGACTTGCAGGTAGGGCTTCCACATGTCGCTGCACACAAAACGCAGCCCTTGGACCACCTCCGGCCCCAGGGCCTTCAGGCCCCGCCGCAGCGTGGCTTGCGAGCGCCGGCGCCCCACCCACAGCAAACGCCGGCAGTGCGCGTCGATCTGGTAGATGACGGTCAGGAAGTTGTCCGCCCGCAGGCCGCGCCCCCAATGAATCTCGTCCACCCCGATGGATTCGACCCCGCGCAGTTCCCGGTGCGCCAAGCCCCACTCCACAAACCATTCCACCGACCGGTACACCGCTTCCCAACTGGTCTGGAACGCTCGCGCCGTTTCCCGCCAACTCAGCCGTCGCGCCCAGCGCGCCAGGAACCCCATCATGGCGCAGGTCACCGGACGCTTGCCGTCGCTCCAGGGAATGTGCTCCACCACCACCCCGTGCTCGGCGCACTCCACCCGCCGTGGCGCGTAGCAAAAATAGGTCGGGATTCCCCACAGCGGCACAAACAACCAGCGCCGCTGCGCCAAGCGGTCGTAGCCCGGCGCTGGCCGCTGACAACGCGAACAGCGCCCGCGTATGCCGCCATGCGGCTCCACCAGAATCTCGATCGACTCCGGCCGTCCCCGCTGGCAATGCATTCGCACCTCGCGGTATACGAAGCCCACGAAACGTTGCACCCGATTCAAGATGGTCTTAACCTGTAGTTGAATAGCTGATCTCCTCGCCGGTGATGAGTCTCTGTCTTCTCAACAGCCAGATTAATCCAGCCCGCTGGGGATCAGCTATTCCTCTTCTGGGAGCGATTTCAGACTTGGGGCGGCCGCGGCCGCCCCTGCCATTCCGGCGCTTGAGTCGGCGCTCGGGTTCCATTCCTGGAGAGCCCTATCCTCCGCTCAAGTGCCTCCATTGTAGTCGAAACCAAAACGACCATTCTGGCCGGAAAGCGATAAATTCCGGGGGCTTGGGGGCAGAGCCCCCAATTCAGAGACGCAGCCCTTCCCTATTTCCCGCCAAGCCCACCCACAGATTCTGCTACAGAGCTTGTCCAAAACAGGTTCTTGCAGTCTGAAATAGGAGGAGTGCCCTCCTATAATTGACGTTGGCGAGCCATTCCTTGCCGGGAGCCTCGCCAAACGCTGCCCACAGGAGGGCAATCCAATCGTACAAGTCGCAAGCCTGTTCAATCAACTGCTCCAGCACTTTCCCCGAACCGAGTTCGCCGCACTCGTAAAGAAGCACGCCGCTGAGCGTGACGCCAAGGGCTTTACCTGCTGGACGCAGTTCGTCTCCATGCTGTTCTGTCAACTGGGACGCGCCGATTCGCTGCGCGAGATCTGCAACGGCCTGGGCTGCTGCCTGGGGCGGTTGGTGCATGTGGGGATTGCCAGAGCGCCTTGCCGCTCCACCCTGTCCTATGCCAACGAACACCGTCCGGCAGCTCTATTCGAGGATTTGTTCTTTACCGCGCTGGCGCGGTTCCGCGAACAACAAGGGCTGGGCACACGCAAGCACAAGTTCCGCTTCAAGAACAAACTCCTCAGCCTGGACTCGACCACCATCTCGCTCTGCTTGACGATGTTTCCGTGGGCCAAGTTCCGCCGTGCCAAAGGCGGCGTCAAGGCCCACGTCCTGCTGGACCATGACGACTACCTGCCCGCCTACGTGCTGCTCACCGAAGCCAAACGGAGCGACGTCAAACTGGCCGATTCCTTCCGGCTGAATCCCGGTTCGATTGTGGCCATCGATCGCGGCTATATCGACTACGCCCTGTTCGGCCGCTGGAGCATGGCCGGCGTTTTCTTTGTCACCCGCCTGAAGGAGAACGCCGCCTTTGAGGTGGTCGAGGAATGCGAGATCCCGCAGAACCGCAACATCCGCGCCGACCAATTCATCCGCCTCACCGGTGCCCAAGCCCAAGCCGACTATCCTGACCTGCTGCGCCGCATCGTCGTTTGGGATGCCGAAAACGAGCGCGAGATCGTCTTGCTGACCAATCTGCTGGAGTTCGGCGCCACCACCATCGCCGCGATCTACAAAGAGCGCTGGAAAATCGAGCTGTTCTTCAAAGCCCTCAAGCAAAATCTGACCGTGAAGACCTTCGTCGGCACCAGCGAGAACGCCCTCCGCATCCAGATTTGGACAGCCTTGATCGCCCTGCTCCTGTTGAAATGGCTGCACCACCTCTCCAAGGCCAACTGGTCTCTGTCCAATCTGGCCTCGATGCTGCGGCTGAACCTGTTTACCTACCGCGAATTGACGCAGTGGATTGATAATCCCATGGGCACCCCACCCCTGATCCCGGCTGCCGAACAACTTACCCTGGCGTTGGTATGACTTGGACAGGCTGCGACACTTCAAACCGGAGACCTCCACCCAAATAGCCCACGGGAGTCCCTCCAAGACGCGTGTTTTCAGCAGGCCGCGCTACAGGTCTGTCCTGTCTTGGACAGCAGTGATCGATATCTGGCTGACAAGTGCCAGATGCGGAACCTCCCATGGGGATATATTCACTTGCTGCCTTTAGAGGCAATCATGAGATTGTTCTTTACGCTGAATGCGCCCGGAACGGATCTGGCCTGGGCGTATGCGATTTGACGGTCGGTATTATTCAGTACCACGCCAGATAGTTCGACATTGCCGTCTTCCACGACGATTCGGATCGGCGCCTGCGGGTCCATCGCGTACTTCTGCAGGCTGGGTTGCCCATAGATTGCGCGCGCAAGACGCAATCGCAAATCGTCGTCGAAGTTGGAAACCGGAGCCACGTCGATCTCGTCGACCACGTCTCTGACACCTGGCGTCGTTTCGACGATGGCTATGGCCGAATCGCGGTCCGGATAGTCACGGACCTTCCCTTCGACGGTGACAGTTCCGCTGTCAACCGCGACTGTCAGACTGTTGAAGACGATGCCATATCCAACGCGGTCGTAGCGAAGCTTGTTCGCCAGCGTTTCCCGTAGTTCGGCATCCGCGATTTCCTTCCCTTCGACTTCGAGGTGATTGCGCACGCCATCCACGTTCTTAACTTTGCGGGCACACTTCTCGGCGTTGACCTTGTCGATATACAAACCGACTTTCCCGGATAACGTGACGATGCCATCCTCAACTTCCGCGGTGATTCCACGAAACCTGTCTTTCTTCTGCAGTTCAGCCGCGACCTGCGTCTGAACCTGCTGATCGTACCGGCTTTCGCGCCGTCTTGTATTGTCCTGGGCCATTGCGGACAGGCCGAAGCCCGTCAACATGACAACCGTCAAAACTTTCGTTGCGTTCATCTTCTTTCTCCTTTTCCTGCTCGTAACTTTTTCCTCGGCGGTGGGCGCGCCTTGCGACTTTGAACCCACCGCCTGGCTTTCCTGCTTAACTTTGCCCACTAGTGCCTGGGCACCTTCAGCCCGGCTTCGACTGCCTGCCGATGCGCTGCGGCATAGTCGCCGGCGGCGTCGGAGGTTTTCACCAGAGCTTCGGCGTGGGTGTTGATCCTGGTAATCAGCTCCTTGTACTCTTCGTTCATGATTATCGGCAGCGACCTCAGCTTCGTTCTGGTTGAGAATCGCCGAATTTGTGTCGGCGGCGAGCGCTTTGGCGGAGGCGAGCATCTGGTCGATGGCGTCCTGGTGCCAGGCCGGCAACTGCGACTGGATTTCGGTCAGCCGTTGCAACGCAGGCCGCAGCCCGTCGTTCACCAGCTACTTGATCTGCGTCAGGTGATGGGAGTGGGTCCACTTGGAGACCTGAGTGGAACGGGCGAAAGCATTCAGCCGGTCGGCATTGTAGTGAACGTCCCGCGCCACGTCTTCCAACTGGCTGATGAGCTGGATTCCTTCTTCTTCGACTTCAAGCTGCTTGACAGTAACGGTTTGGCCGGCTACGAAGGCTGCCGGCAGCAGCCCGAAGATAGCCAGCATAGATACGCTTCGAGTGATTGATGTGAACAACATGGTGTTACTTCTCTTAGTCGAAATCTTCATTGCTAGCCTCCTTCAGTTGACTCAAATCGACCTGATGTGAACTGTATTACCCATTGCAGGTTTCCGGCCACTCCCGCCTCCGAGGGTTATTCCTGGTGCTATTGTGCCCTTTCTCCGAGGAACTTGCAGGCCACGTCCGAATGGCGCTGCACCCAGCCAGCAGCGCATCTGTCCGTTCTGAGGGCGTGAAGCGAGGCGTCTGTACCGTTTCGGCAGCCGCCAGGCCCTAGTTAATCCCCTTCTGCGGTAATGACCGCGTCGATCACATTCATTGCTCTGAAGTGCTTGAAAAGCAAGGCGATTGTGCAGTAAATCGACGATGGCGAAAGGCTGGCGGTGACAACGCTGCTGTAGATCGCTGCTGAGATCATGGTTGATGCCGCTTCGCCCTCCACCGTAAAGGCGCTCCGGTGGATTGGATCTGTCACCGCGTGGAGGTGCGCGAGACGCAGGACAAGATCGAGATTCAGCGCGACGCCCGCGACCTGACACGATCCGCAAGGCCGTTGTAGCCTTCCATCATTGCGCCCGGAATTCACGTTAGCGAAAACCTTAGCAGGAAGAGGAAGCTGTAGGAAAAATCGGGAAGTTCAGGGATGCTCAATTTCACCGCAAGTGATTTTAAGATAAATGTGTTAAGTAGGTGAATCAAAGAGTTACGCGATCATTTCGGTAAGACTCTTAACTACGAGGTTGTAGGTTTGATTCCTTCCGCGCTCACCAGCAGAATCAGTGGCTCCCGGCAGGCCGGAATTGTGGCATCCGGTGCGTGGGTACTCAGGGAAGGGCACTTACATCTCACCGCAAAAATATAAGCGTCGCCCCACAGCAGCGCTGTTCGTCTTCGTTGTCATCAACTATCTGGACCGCGCCAACCTGTCCATTGCCGCGCCGCTCCTGGCAAAGGACCTGGCCATCGATTCGGTCAAGATGGGACTCGTGTTCTCGGCCTTCGGCTGGAGCTATGTGATCTGCCAGGTCCCCGGCGGCTGGCTGGTGGACCGGTTGCATCCGCGCAGCTCTACGCCACACTGATCGCGCTCTGGTCGGTGGCTACGGCGTTGTTGGGATTCTCCGGGGGACTGGCCATGCTGTTCGCGCTCCGGCTGGCCATAGGCGCCATGGAAGCGCCGTCCTTTCCCATGAACAACCGGGTGGTGACCACCTGGTTCCCGGAACGCGAGCGCGCCACGGCCATCGGTTTCTACACCTCCGGACAGTTTGTCGGCCTGGCCTTTCTGACTCCGGTCCTGATGTACCTCCAGGTCCACTTCGGATGGCGCAGCGTATTCATTTCCGTAGGGCTGCTGGGGATCGTCTGGGCCGCCGCCTGGTACATTGTCTATCGCGGCCCGCTGAGCTATAAAGGCACCAATCAGGCGGAGATCGACCTGATCCGCGCGGGGCGGCCTGGTGGATCTCAGCGAGCAGAACCGGCCGGCGCCGAGGCGGGTTCACCGCCGGCGATCTTGCCCTTGGTGCTGACGAAGTCCAAGCTGTGGGGGCTCTACATTGGTCAGTACGCGCTCACCTCCACGCTGTGGTTCTTCCTGACATGGTTCCCGACGTACCTGGTGCAGTACCGCCACATGAGCTTCCAGCAGGCCGGCTTCCTTGCCTCGCTGCCGTTCCTGGCGGCATTCTGCGGCATTATTTGTTCCGGCGTGGTCTCCGATTTTCTGGTGCGGCGCGGTTTTTCGCTGGGCATCGCGCGCAAGACGCCCATCGTGACAGGGTTGCTGCTGTCGACCACCATCATTGGCGCCAACTACGTGCGGACGCCCCACATGATCATCACCTTCATGGCCGTGGCGTTTTTTGGAAACGGCCTGGCATCCATCGCCTGGTCGCTGGTATCCGCGGTGGCGCCCAAACGCCTGATCGGGCTGACCGGCGGAGTCTTCAACTTCATCGGGAACATGTCTCCATCACCGTGCCGGTCATCATTGGCGCCCTGGTGCGGGGCGGAAATTTTTCGTTAGCTCTTGGCTATATCTCGGGAATGGCTTTGGTGGGAGCGCTTTCCTACATCCTGGTGGTGGGCAAAATCGAA
>CAWHVF010000012.1:0-12912 GCA_963832785.1 uncultured Acidobacteriota bacterium | reverse complement strand
CCGCGGAGATGGAATGAGAAGGCCGGTCTCCTCGGCGGGATGCGATAAGCTCCCAATAGAAACCGCACTCGAGGTGCAAAAGGAGACCGGCATGAAAAAGCATAGCAGCAACACGAAGGATTCGCGTACGGGTAGCCAGAAAGAAAAAAAGGGAAAAAAAGAAGCGTTCGCGTTTTACATCGGCATCGATCTGGGTGACAAGAACTGCGACGTTTGCGTGATGAATGGGGAAGGCGAAGTGAGCGAGGAGTTTCGGCTGGCGATGAAGGTCGCGGAATTCCAGAAATACTTCGTGACCATCGGGCGCAGCCGGGTGGCGGTGGAGGCCGGCGGACAGTCGCGATGGGTGGCGGAAACCATCCAGCGGTGCGGGCACGAAGTGTACGTATCGGATACGCGGAAGGTGGCGTACATCCATGACAGCGACGAAAAGGCGGATCCGGAGGATGCCTACAAGCTGGCAGAGTTGGTGCATTTCAAACCGCGACTGCTGCATCCGATTCAGCACCGCAGCGCAGAAGTGCAAGCGGACCTGAGCTGGATCCGGGCGCGAGAGGGAATGGTGGCGAGCCGCACGCAACTGATCAACCTGGTGCGTGGGATCAGCAAGGGGTTTGGCGAGCGGCTGGGGAAGTGCTCGACGGAAAGCTTTACGAGCAAACGGGCGGCGGAGATACCGGAGGCGATCCGCGGGGCGGTGGCGCCGTTGTTGGAGACGATCGACCATCTCAACGAGCAAATTCGGTACTACGACCAAATGGAAGCGCACCTAGCGGCCAAGCGGTATGGAAAGCACTGGTTACTGGAGCAGGTGGATGGTGTGGGCGTACACACATCGCTGTCGTTCATGCTGACCATCGGAGACGCGGAGCGATTTGCCAAGAGCCGGACGGTGGGGGCGTTTTTGGGGATGAGGCCGAAGCAGAAGGACTCGGGGGCGAGTAAGCCGCAGTTGGGGATCACGAAAGCCGGCGACGAATACCTGCGGAAGACGCTGGTGAACTGTGCGCATTACATTTTGGGGCCGTACGGCAAAGACAGCGACCTGCGGCGGTACGGGCAGCGGATCTGCGAGCGGGGCGGGAGGAACGCCAAGAAGCGGGCGGTGATTGCGGTGGCGCGGAAGTTGGCGGTGCTGCTGCACCGGCTGTGGGTGAGCGGGGAAGTGTACGAACCGCTGCGGAACAGCCAGGCGAAGCCGGTGGCGGCATAAAGGGGCAGGGAGCAGCGGGACGGCAGTAGAGAGAAGGATTTACCACGATTTTGAATCGAGGCGTGGAGAAAGGGGGCACTGACTGGCGCCGAAGTAAAGCACAACCGTCGCTATGGGGCTGACTGCGGTCCGCGACTTGGTCCAACGAGATCGCCGCTGGAGATAGCAGCGCCCCACCAAAACGAGGGACCCCATCTTGCACCGGGTCCATAGATCCGAACGAGTGCGGATAGAAGCGGGGCGAGAGGCAAACACGACGTGCCAGGCAGAGCGAGGCCGATGCGGAACAACGACCGACAGGATCCCGAAATGGCGCGGCTCCGGCAGCAGTCCGCTCCCATTCCCCGCAGCCCGATTCTGCAGGAGGAGGACGCCCCTGTCAAGGTGCACGCCAAAAGCAGGCGCGACCTTGACAGGGGCGTCCTCCTCCCCAAAACAAAACCTGACTGAGAAGGGGGAATGGGAGCTTATGGATGGGGTGGGACAACTCGCAAATGTCGGATTCAACCCGGGCAAAAAACACCCCGCATTTTTCGCTTGACAGAGACGGCCTTCTCATAGAAGACGCGGAGCGATTTGCCAAGAGCCGGACGGTGGGGGCGTTTTTGGGGATGAGGCCGAAGCAGAAGGACTCGGGGGCGAGTAAGCCGCAGTTGGGGATCACGAAAGCCGGCGACGAATACCTGCGGAAGACGCTGGTGAACTGTGCGCATTACATTTTGGGGCCGTACGGCAAAGACAGCGACCTGCGGCGGTACGGGCAGCGGATCTGCGAGCGGGGCGGGAGGAACGCCAAGAAGCGGGCGGTGATTGCGGTGGCGCGGAAGTTGGCGGTGCTGCTGCACCGGCTGTGGGTGAGCGGGGAAGTGTACGAACCGCTGCGGAACAGCCAGGCGAAGCCGGTGGCGGCATAAAGGGGCAGGGAGCAGCGGGACGGCAGTAGAGAGAAGGATTTACCACGATTTTGAATCGAGGCGTGGAGAAAGGGGGCACTGACTGGCGCCGAAGTAAAGCACAACCGTCGCTATGGGGCTGACTGCGGTCCGCGACTTGGTCCAACGAGATCGCCGCTGGAGATAGCAGCGCCCCACCAAAACGAGGGACCCCATCTTGCACCGGGTCCATAGATCCGAACGAGTGCGGATAGAAGCGGGGCGAGAGGCAAACACGACGTGCCAGGCAGAGCGAGGCCGATGCGGAACAACGACCGACAGGATCCCGAAATGGCGCGGCTCCGGCAGCAGTCCGCTCCCATTCCCCGCAGCCCGATTCTGCAGGAGGAGGACGCCCCTGTCAAGGTGCACGCCAAAAGCAGGCGCGACCTTGACAGGGGCGTCCTCCTCCCCAAAACAAAACCTGACTGAGAAGGGGGAATGGGAGCTTATGGATGGGGTGGGACAACTCGCAGATATCGGATTCAACCCGGGCAAAAAACACCCCGCATTTTTCGCTTGACAGAGACGGCCTTCTCATAGAAGGCGCGGAGGACACTGAGATGGCGCGGAGTCCGTAATCGGTGCTCGATGCCTCTGTGTTATGGCGGCGCGTGGTGAGGCGGACTGGTTCACCTTATAGGTGGTATCGGGGGGAGCCAGCGGAGGAAGGGAGTACAAGGGCGCACTCCGCGATTTCTCCGCGTCCTCGTCCTCTCCGCGGTGAGCCGTTATCGACGACACGGCCGCCCGCCCAAGCCGCCGGTAAACACGTAATCTCTGCCCAAAGATAGCTTTACGGGCCGCGCCCGGGCCGCCTACCATGTGGTTGGCGACGGATGATCACTGGCGAAAAGTATCTGGAACAAGCCCCTGCCCGGAAGCCGCTCCCAGACGGTCGCGGCTCCGAGGGATGGAGCGTTCTGCCGGCGCTGCTTTTTCTGGCGGCTTGTGCGGTCATGGCGCCTCAAATAGCCAGCGGCCGGTTGGGAGACGGCTTCGAGCAAGTCACCATCGCTCGAAACCTGGCCGCACACGGGGCTTTCGCCAATCCGTATTCCTGGCACCTGACCGGTCCGACGGCCCATATGGCGCCCTTGCACCCCTTGTTTCTGGCGCTGGTGATTCGCCTGTTCGGCATTTCCGCCACGTCCGCCCTGGTGGTTTGTTGCTGCGGCGTGGTGGCGCAAGGGCTCGAAATGGCGCTGCTGCCTTTCGTTTCGAACCTGCTATTCGGAAGCCGCTGGCCCGGCATCGCCGGCGCGTGCCTGGGCATCGTGCTCCCCATCTTCAAGCTGTTGCCGCACTGCGAATACGTTTACTGCGCCCTTGGCCTCATGCTGTTCTGCTTGACCACCGACAAGCTGACGCGGCGCAGAGGCGCCCTGCCGGGACTCGCCGGCGGCGCTTTTCTGGGCCTGCTGGTGCTCCTCAATCCGGCATCGCTCCCCGTGGCGGCGTGCTGGCTGGGTTACCTGTTCTGGCGCAAGCGGCCGGCCGAGCCGAAGAAGTTCGCGGTGGCGCTGGCTCTCAGTTTCGTGCTGGTGCAGGCGCCCTGGACTTGGCGCAATTACCGCGTGCTCCATACCTTCGTTTTCGTCCGCGACAACATGGGCCTGGAGCTGGCGGTATCGAATAACGACCGGGCCGGCGCCAGCTTTCGCTGGAACACCGACCACGGCGTCTACTTCCCGCTCCATCCCTGCTGTAGCGCGCAGCAGGCCGAACACCTGCGGGCCATCGGCGAAGGCCGCTATGTGCATGAAAAAATGGCGGAAGCGCTCCAGTGGATCGGCAGCCATCCGGCCCGCTTCCTGAGCCTGACGGCGGCCCGCTGCCGGCTGTTCTGGTTCCCTTCGGTAGAGGAAAACCCGCCGGGTTTCGCGGTTTCGATCGCTTTCCTCACCGTCGCTTCCTGGCTGGCGCTGCTGCTACTGGCCTTCCGCCGCGAGGCGGTGGGAGCCTTCCCGGCCGCGGTTTTCCTGCTGTATCCGCTGGTGTATTACGTGGTCGAGTTCGACGACCGGTACCGCATTTCGATTCTGTGGATCTTCCTGCTGGCGAGCGGCTATCTGCTGTGCGCGGCGGAGGCGCGAGTTGCCAAACACCTTCGCGCTCAGCGGGAAACACAGCCGGAAACGATGCACGCAGACACGCCCGCCTCCTGCTAAAATAAAACGTACCCACTCCCACGGAAGGAACAGCCTGAGTTGAACCCTGCAATCCTCGCCCTGGAAGACGGCACGGTCTTCGAGGGCAGCAGTTTTGGTGCGCCTGCCGAACGGTCCGGAGAGGTGGTCTTCAATACCGCGCTCACCGGCTACCAGGAAGTGTTCACCGATCCGTCCTACTGCCGGGCAGATCGTCATCCTCACCAATCCCCAGATCGGCAACTACGGAACCAGCCGCGAAGATAACGAATCGGCGCGGCCGTATATCGAAGGCCTGGTGGTGCGCGAGTTTTCCGCCATCGCCAGCAACTGGCGGTCGGATACCGAGGCCGGCGATTTCCTGAAGCGCTACGGCATCCCCGTGATCTCCGGCCTGGACACGCGCGCCCTGGTGCGCCATCTGCGCACGCGCGGCGTCATGCGCGGCGTGCTTTCCGCGGTGGAAAGCGATGGCCGCCGCGCTGGTGGAAAAGGCCCGCGCCATCCCCACCATGGCGGGTCTCGACCTGGCCAGCCGCGTGAGCACGCCGGAGAAGTACGAGTGGACGAAGCCGGTGGAAGCCTGCTCGCCCTCCGACCCGGTGGGCCGCCCGGCCGAACCCCGGTTTCACGTGGTGGCTTACGATTACGGCATCAAGCACAACATCCTGCGGCGCCTGGTGCAGGTGGGCTGCCGCGTGACCGTGGCGCCGGCGCTGACTTCGGCCGAAGATGTGCTGGCCCTGAAACCGGACGGCATCTTCCTCTCCAACGGGCCGGGCGATCCCGAGCCGCTGACCAGCGCAGGTCGCCAACATTCGCAAGCTGATCGGCAAGAAGCCCATTTTCGGCATCTGCCTGGGCCACCAGTTGCTGGGGCTGGCGGTGGGCGGCAAGACGTACAAGCTGAAGTTCGGGCACCGCGGGGCGAACCATCCGGTGCGCAACGAGCTGACCAAGCGGGTGGAGATCACTTCCCACAATCACGGCTTCGCGGTGGACCCGGATTCGCTCAACGCGGCCGACGTGGAAATCACCCACGTGAACCTGAACGACCAGACGCTGGAGGGCTTCCGCCATCGCAACCACCCTGTCTTTTGCGTGCAGTATCACCCCGAGGCCGCTCCCGGCCCGCACGATTCGCACTACCTGTTCGACGAATTCGTCAAACTCATGATGCGCGACCGTCACGACCGGTCGGGGAGGGCTCCGATAATGCCCCGACGCGACGATCTCCATCGCATCCTGATCATAGGCTCCGGCCCCATCGTCATCGGCCAGGCCTGCGAGTTCGATTACTCCGGAACGCAGGCCGCCAAGGCGCTGGGAGCCGACGGCTACGAAGTGGTGCTGGTGAATTCCAACCCGGCCACCATCATGACCGATCCCGACCTGGCCGCCCGAACCTACGTCGAGCCGCTGACCGCGCCCTATCTCGAAGAGATCATCCGCCGCGAGCGTCCCGACGCGCTGCTTTCCACCGTGGGCGGGCAGACCGGGCTGAACCTGGCGGTGGAACTGGCCGAGATCGGGGTATTGGACAAGTACGGCGTGGAGCTGATCGGCGCCAAAATCGACGCCATCAAGATGGCGGAAGACCGCCTGCTGTTCAAGGACGCCATGCGGCGCATCGGCCTGGAGACGCCGCAGTCGCAGCTTGTCAACAGCATCCGCGGCGGGCAGGATTTCGCCGAGCAGATCGGCTTCCCGTGCATTCTGCGGCCCAGCTTCACGCTGGGCGGCACGGGCGGCGGCATCGCTTACAACCGCGAAGACCTGGTGGAGATTCTGGAGCGCGGCCTGGCGCTTTCGCCGGTGCACGAAGTGCTCATCGAGGAAAGCGCGCTGGGCTGGAAGGAATTCGAGCTGGAGGTGATGCGCGACCGGGCGGACAACTGCATCATCGTCTGCTCCATCGAGAACTTCGACCCCATGGGCGTGCACACCGGGCGATTCCATCACGGTGGCGCCGGCGCAGACGCTGACCGACCGCGAATACCAGGTGATGCGCGACGCCGCCATCCGCTGCCTGCGCGAAATCGGCGTGGATACGGGCGGCTCGAACGTGCAGTTCGCCATCAACCCGGCCAACGGCCGCATGGTGATCATCGAGATGAACCCGCGGGTCTCGCGCAGCTCGGCGCTGGCGTCGAAAGCCACCGGATTCCCCATCGCCAAGATCGCCGCCAAGCTGGCGGTGGGCTACCGGCTGGACGAGATCCGCAACGATATCACGCGCAAGACGCCGGCCTGCTTCGAGCCGACCATCGATTACGTGGTGGTCAAGATTCCCAAGTGGGCGTTCGAGAAATTCCCCGGCGCCGACCCCACGCTGGGCACGCAGATGAAATCGGTGGGCGAGGTGATGGCCATCGGGCGCACGTTCAAAGAGGCGCTGTCCAAGGGCATGCGCAGCCTGGAAACCGGCAAGGCGTTCGGCTCGGAGAAATACGATAAGAGCCTCATCACCAAGAAGCTGATCACGCCCTCGCCCGACCGGCTGAACTACATCCGCTTCGCCATGGCCTCGGGATACGGCGTCGAGGAGATCCGCGAGCTGACCGCCATCGACCCGTGGTTCCTGGAGCAGATGAAGGAAGTGGCGGATTTCGAAGCCGCCCTCGGCCAGACCGCGCTGGCCACGGCCGACGAAAAATTGTTCCGCCAGGCCAAGCGCTACGGCATCTCCGACGTGCAGCTCGCCAAGAGCTGGGGCACCGACGAAATCGCCGTGCGCGAACCGCCGCAAGGAACTCGGCGTGCGCGCGGTCTTCAGCCGCGTGGATACCTGCGCGGCCGAATTCGAAAGCTTCACGCCCTACCTCTACTCGTGCTACGAAAGCTCCTGCGAGGCGGACCCCAGCGGCCGCAAGAAGGTGATGATTCTGGGCAGCGGGCCGAACCGCATCGGGCAAGGCATCGAATTCGACTATTGCTGCTGCCACGCTTCCTTCGCGTTGCAGGAGATGGGCGTCGAATCGATCATGGTCAACTGCAACCCGGAGACCGTCTCGACCGATTACGACACCAGCGACCGCCTCTACTTCGAGCCGCTCACGCTGGAAAACGTGCTCAACATCTGCGACACCGAAAAGCCCGATGGCGTGATCGTGCAGTTCGGCGGCCAGACGCCGCTCAACCTGGCGCTGCCGCTGCAGCGGCTGGGCGTGCCCATCATCGGCACCGACCCCTGCAATATCGACCTGGCCGAAGACCGCAAACTGTTCGGCAAGCTGCTGGACGAACTGGCGATTCCCTGCCCCGCCAACGGCACGGCCACCAGCGTGGAAGAAGCCTGCGAAGTGGCGCGGCGCATCGGCTACCCGGTGCTGGTGCGGCCCAGCTACGTGCTGGGCGGACGCGCCATGGTGATCGCCTACGACGAAGACATGGTGTTTTTGTTCACATTTACTGGTTCAGTTCGGTCTTGCTGTGGGCTTCCATCACATAATTCCGCCCTTTAGCCCGAGCGGACCATAAGCGTTGCAGCGGATTGGGAGTCGAGGGGACTGTGCTGGAAACGCTGTAGCGGCCGAGGCACGCATGTCAAATCTGCGAGGAACTCAAATTATCTCTCCTTTGTTGAGAAACCCACCCCTCAAGATGTCCAAATCATACTGAATATCCACAATGCCCATTCTGGGATCAAAACATTGCCAAAACTGAGCGGAGGCTGCTTTGGTCGCTTCCGCATGTCTTGTCACTCAGACAGGACTTTCAGAGACCAACGTGACAACAATATCCAACCTATCGAAAAAACATAGAAAATTACGCTGAGATTTGTAGAACCGAACCGTCTTTTATTTGATATCCCAGGCTGGCCAGAACTTCTGCTTGAAACTCGGTGGGGTCTTCGATGTGCACTTGGGGCGTTGTCTCCTTGCGCTGCCAGGAAAGCACGCAATCGAGCTGTTCCATCTCTTCGAGCATGCTTTTGGCCGTGTGCTTATCTCCGGCCTTGATCTCCAGGAGCCTCAGACAGGCAAGTGCGATGACGCAGGTAAGAAGGTGGCAACGGATCTTGCTGTCCGTCCAGTGGAACATCGGGTTAACCCGGATATGACAGCTCGCTTTGCTTGCCCGAAACTGCTGCTCAATGCGATTCCTGTCAAGCGATGCGCTCACAATCTCTTCGGTTGACCAGTCATGGTTGTCGGTGACAATGATGTTTTTGCCCATCGTGGCCTCAATAGCGCCAATCTCGGAAGCGTCTTTTCGAAAGCTCATTGTCTGCTTTTCGAATCCAAGTCGGTAACATTTATGGCTGATATATAGCTGATCGCAGAGCTTGCGATAGCGCCCTGCAACGGCTGTAGCGCTTTGCCAGTTGCGTTCCCTGTGGTTGTATTTTCTGCGATATTCGATCAGCTAACCGAGAAGCCGCTCAAGCTTGCGGGTATGATCGTAGAGCTTCTTGCGCATGGTGGTAGGATTAAACGTTACCACCACCGTGCGTTCACGCCCCCACAAAATCTCGGTCGTGCGGAAGGCGCAAAGCCTGTCGCCATATTTGCCCGAAGCCATCAGTTGACGGTTCTTCGGGATATCCAGCGGCACAAAGTGCTTGGCATTGGATAAGGGCCAGTTCCTCGGCAAAGTAGGTGGAGTATGTGGTAATGAAATGAATCTGGCGTCGGCCGTCGATCGACTTCAATGTTATCCTCGGAGTTCATGCCCTTGTCGAAAACAACGGTGAATTCCCTTTGGCCTTCGGCAAATCCCATAATCACGCCAAAGATCTCATCGAGGATCTGGTAAAAGAGCTTTGAATCATGGAGATTTCCCGGATAGGCCTTGTAGTAGAGAGGCAGCGAACTCGCGCGGTCCAGGAGCAGCCCCAGCCCCACCTGGCGCAAGTGGTGTTTTCCGGATTTACTGTGCCCCCTGACGGCCAATTCACTTTCTGTCTTAGAAGCCATGTAGGTGTAGTAGTTGGTGGTATCAAAAAGAAGGCTATGGGGCGACTGGTTGTGGCGCGTCCAGAGTTTTTGCAGGAATCGTTTGCCGATTTGCTCAATTTGTTCGGCGGAGAGTCGATCCCATTTTTCCCAGTAGCGCTCCGATGAGAGCTGCGAAAGGTCAACGGGGCGTATATGTTGGACGGCGGTCATTCGATACCAGTCCTCCAAGGCCCGTTTACTCTTGGGGTCAACCATGCGGTTTGCCCAGGCATAGAAGAAGTATTCACCGACAGTTGGACCCGTCTCGTTTCGGGCTCTTGGGATAATGCCATCTATAATACCGATGGTGTCGAGTTCCTGTTCCAGACAATGCGCAACAAAGATGGCCCCGAAGGACTCGGTTTTGAGTCGCGCGGGTTTTGCCGCCCGTTCGGCTTCTTCGATCTTGGCAAGGATGGTCTCGGCGGTACCGAGATACTTCTGCCATTTGACCTGGACCTTGCCGCCGACGCGGTGGACCTCACGCAGGTACCAATAGGTTCTACCCTTAAACGTCTTTTTATATAGATGCGGCATGGAGATACCATACATGATAGGTTCTACATGTCAAGCGGAAAATTATAAATTTCGGTGTAATTTTGCAACCTTGAGGGCACAAAGCGAGGTCGGCTGGGATAGGTTCTACATACTTTCAGCTATAACTTATTGATTTTAAAGTAAAATAAGCTTAATGGCGGGTTTGTCTCCGAAAGTCCTGTCAGACAAGTTTCCCCGGAATTCACGTCATGCATCGTAGGTTGACGCCATTTCGATATAGTCGTATCCTGCTGGCGTTAATTCATCCCTTTGGGCCAAAATATCGCTAATCAGCTCGTTTCGATGGCCTAGGTCAGTCTGCCCCGCTCGCCATTTCCCAGAGGGAGTGAAAGATGACGACCCAGGCACAGAGAAGCCAATCGCTATGGTTTTTGTTTAGCCCCACAGCAATAAGAGCCCTTTCACAACACCGAAACAAAACGAATAAGAGCAGAACAGATGGCCATTAAAAAATCCGAACTCTACTCCTCCCTCTGGTCCAGTTGCGATGAACTGCGCGGCGGCATGGACGCCAGCCAGTACAAGGACTATGTCCTGGTGCTGCTGTTCATCAAATACGTCAGCGACAAATATGCCGGCGTGCCTTACGCGCCGATCACCATCCCCGAGGGCGCCAGCTTCAAGGACATGGTCGCGCTCAAGGGCAAGCCCGACATCGGCGACCAGATCAACAAGAAGATCATCGCGCCGCTGGCCAATGCCAACAAGCTGTCCGACATGCCGGACTTCAACGATGCCACAAGCTCGGCAGCGGCAAGGAGATGGTCGACCGCCTCACCAACCTGATCGCCATCTTCGAAAACAAGGCGCTCGACTTCAGCAAGAACCGCGCCGAAGGCGATGACATCCTGGGCGACGCCTACGAATACCTGATGCGCCACTTCGCCACCGAGAGCGGCAAGAGCAAGGGCCAGTTCTACACGCCCGCCGAGGTCAGCCGCATCATGGCGCAGATCATCGGCATCCGCGATGCCACGACCAGCAGCAACACCACCGTTTATGACCCGACCTGCGGTTCCGGATCGCTGCTGCTGAAAGTGGGCGACGAAGCCCATGCGAAGGTCACGCTCTACGGGCAGGAAAAAGACGCGGCCACCTCCGGCCTGGCCCGCATGAACATGATCCTGCACAACAACCCCACGGCGCTGATCGAGCAGGGCAACACCCTGGCCCATCCCAATTTCAATGACGGCGACAGCCTCAAAACCTTTGACTATGTGGTCGCCAATCCGCCCTTCAGCGACAAACGCTGGAGCACCGGCATTGATCCGCTCAACGACCCTTACGAGCGCTTCAAGCATTTCGGCACGCCGCCCGACAAGCAGGGCGATTACGCCTACCTGCTGCACATCGTCCGCTCGCTGAAAAGCACCGGCAAAGGCGCCTGCATTCTGCCGCATGGCGTTCTGTTCCGGGGCAATGCCGAGGCCGACATCCGCCGCAATCTCATCCGCAAGGGCTACATCAAAGGCATCATCGGCCTGCCCGCCAACCTGTTTTACGGCACCGGCATCCCCGCCTGCATCATCGTCATCGACAAGGAAAACGCCCACACCCGCAAGGGCATCTTCATGATCGACGCCAGCAGCGGCTTCATGAAGGACGGCAACAAGAACCGCCTGCGCGACATGGACATCCACAAGATCGTCGATGTCTTCAACAAGCGGCTGGAGATTCCGAAATACTCGCGCATGGTCGGCTTCGAGGAAATCGAGAAGAACGAATTCAACCTGAACATCCCGCGCTACATCGACAGCCAGCAAGCCGAAGATATTCAGGACATCGAGGGGCATCTGCAGGGCGGCATCCCCAGCGCCGATGTCGATGCCCTGCAGCGTTACTGGGATGTTTGCCCGCAACTGCGGCAGGCGCTGTTCAAAGACCAACCGCCCCGGCTATCTCGATCTTGCTGTGGAGAAGCAGGCCATCAAGTCCACCATCTACGAGCATCCCGAGTTCGTCAGCTTCATCGAGGGCATGAACACCCTCTTTGCCGACTGGCGAAAAGCGCGCACGCAACACTCAAGAGCTTGCAAACGGGCTGCCATCCCAAAGCAGTCATCGCGGAACTCGCCGAAGACCTGCTGGCCCATTACACCGGCAAGCCGCTGATCGAACAATACGATGTCTATCAGCACCTGATGGACTACTGGGCCAAGACTATGCAGGATGACTGCTACCTGATTGCCGTCGATGGCTGGAAGGCGAGACCTACCGGATCATTGAGAAGAACAAGAAGGGCAAGGAAATGGACAAAGGCTGGACCTGCGACCTGGTGCCCAAGCCGCTCATTGTCAACCGCTACTTCGCCGCAGAGCAGGCGGCTATCACGAACAGGAAGCAACTGGAAAGCATCACTGCCCAGATGACCGAGCTGGAAGAAGAACACGGCGGCGAGGAAGGCGCCTTCTCCGAACTGGACAAGGTCAACAAAGCCAACGTCACCGCCCGACTGAAAGAAATGAAAGGCGACCAGGAAGCCAAAGAGGAAGCACAGCCGCACTGAATGCCTGGCTGAAACTAGCGAACCAGGAGGCCGAGCTCAAAAGAAGCGTGAAAGAAGCCGAGGCCGAACTCGACGCCATGGCTTATGGCAAATACCCCACGCTCACCGAAGCCGAAATCAAGATGCTGGTAGTGGATGACAAATGGCTGGCCGCCTTCGACGCCGCCATCCACGGCGAGATGGACCGCATCAGCCAGGCGCTTACCCGGCGCGTGAAGGAATTGGCGGAACGTTATGAAAGTCCGCTGCCGAAACAGGTTGGCAAGGTAGCCGATCTGGAGCAGATTGTGAACCGCCGATTTGGAAAGGATGGGTTTCTCATGGAAGTGACCGCCTGTTTCAAATGGACAGAGATCGGTCCTATTCCAGAACAATGGAATTGCCAACGACTGTGCAACCTCATTGCGTTTGGCACCTCAATAACATACGGAATTGTTCAAGCTGGCCCGCATGTTCAAAACGGTATACCGTACATCAAAACCGGGGACATGTCAGGCAATAGACTTCCAATAGAGGGTTTATCACGAACGAGCACTCAGTATCGCATCCAGATACCCTAGATCGACTGTTAGAGACGGGGAATTAGTCTATTCAATTCGAGCTAGCGTTGGTG
>CAWHVF010000011.1:0-65511 GCA_963832785.1 uncultured Acidobacteriota bacterium | reverse complement strand
AAAGCGATTGCAGAAGCCGCCATTCGGGCCGGCTTGCAAGCCTATTTTGGCTACCCGATCACCCCGCAGACCGAGCTGCTGGAATAGATGTCCCGGCGCATGCCCGAACTGGGCCGCGCCTTTGTCCAGGCAGAAAGCGAGCTGGGCGCCATCAACATGGTCTACGGCGCGGCCTGCACCGGCGCGCGGGTGATGACCTCCTCTTCCAGCCCCGGCATCAGCCTGATGATGGAAGGGCTGTCCTATATCGCCGGCACCGAAGTGCCCATGGTGCTGGTGGATGTGATGCGCGGCGGTCCCGGCCTGGGCAACATTGCCCCGGCGCAGGCCGATTACAACCAGATCGTCCACGGCGGCGGGCATGGCGATTACCATCCCATCGTCCTGGCGCCGGCCAGCGTCCAGGAATCGGTCGACCTGACCGTCCTGGCCTTCGACCTGGCGGAAAAATATCGCGCGATCGCGGTCGTGCTGACGGATGGCAGCCTGGGCCAGATGATGGAACCGGCCGAACTGCCGCCCATGCAGCCGGTGCGCACCGACCATCCCGGCCTGGGCTGCCACCGGCGCAGAGCGGACGCGAGCGGAATATCTTGACTTCGATTTACCTGGAACCGCCCGACGAAGAGGAGGCCAACTTGCGCCTGCTGCAGCCGCTGGCAAGAAGTACAGGCCAACGAAGTGCGCTACAAGGAATATTTCCTGGACGATGCCGAATTCGCGGTGGTCGGCTTTGGCTCGGCCGGGCGGGTGGCGCTGTCGGCCGTGCGCGCCGCGCGGGCCGAGGGTATCCAGGTCGGCCTGCTGCGCCCGATTACGCTCAGCCCATTCCCCGACGAAGCTGTTCGAAGAACTGAGCCAGCAGGTCGAAGGCATGCTGGTGGTCGAGATGAACGCCGGCCAGATGCTGGAAGATGTGCGCCTGGCATGTCGCAGGGCCGCATCCCGGTCGAATTCTTACGGCCGCTGGGCGGCGTGATGCCGCTGCCCGGATGAAATGCTGGCGGAGATCCAGCGGCTGGTAGCAGGGTCCACTGACCACCGACCGGTCACCCGCGCGACCGCTGGCTGACAGCGCATGCAAGAAGAACTGAACTAGGAGATGACAGAATGGTAACGACTAGCAACGCTATATAGAACAGGTGGTTTACGCACGCCCGGAAGCCTGTACGGATATCACCACGCATTACTGCCCGGGCTGCACGCACGGCGTGGCCCACCGCCTGGTGGCAGAAGTGATCGATGAAATGGGCGTGCGCGAGACGCACCATCGGCGTGGCTTCGGTGGGCTGCTCGGTGTTTGCCTACAACTATTTCGACTTCGATTTTGTCCAAGCCCCGCACGGCCGCGCCCCGGCCATGGCGACCGGCATCAAGCGCGTGCTGCCCGACCGGATCGTCTTCACCTACCAGGGCGATGGCGATCTGGCCTCGATCGGCATGGGCGAGATCGTGCACGCCGCCGCCCGCGGCGAGAACATCACCGTGATCTTCATCAACAACGCCAACTACGGCATGACCGGCGGCCAGATGGCGCCCACCACCCTGCCCGGCATGAAGACCACCTCTTCGCCCAACGGGCGCGATGTGGAACAGCATGGGCTATCCCGATCCGGGCCTGCGAGCTGCTGGCGACCCTGGATGGGGCCAGCTACGTGGTCCGCCGCAGCCTGCACGACCCCAAGAACATCCGCCTGGCCAAGAAGGCCATCCGCATGGCCTTCGAGACGCAGGTGCGCGGGCTGGGCTTTTCGATGGTCGAGCTGCTCTCCACCTGCCCGACCAACTGGGGCATGACCCCGCTGGAATCGCTGCCAAGTGGCTGGAAGAAAAAATGGTCCCTTACTATCCGCTCAACGATTTCAAAGTGCACCCGGCGATCTGGCCCAGGTGCGGATCTAGGAGGAGGCAGACATGCAAACTGAAATTCATCATTGCCGGATTTGGCGGGCAGGGAGTTTTGTTCGCCGGGCAGCTTCTGGCTTATGCCGCCATGGATGCACGGCAAGGAAGTGACCTGGATCCCCTCTTACGGGCCGGAAATGCGCGGCGGCACGGCCAACTGCACCGTGATCATCGCCGATGAAGAGATCGGCTCGCCGCTGGTGCGCAACCCGCAGGCGAGTCATCGCCATGAACCTGCCCTCGTTGGATAAATATGAGCCGCTGGTCAAACCGGGCGGGGTGCTGGTGGTCAACACTTCCATGGTCAACCGCCGGTCACACGCACAGGATATCAAAGTGATCGTGCGATGCCGGCCAACGAGATTGCCGAGAAGCATCGGCGACAAGCGCATGACCAACATGGTGCTGCTGGGCGGGCTGCTGGCCAACCTGCCGGTGCTGCCGCTCGAAGCCCTGGAACGAGCGATCAGCGAGCACAGCCCGGCCGCCACCAGCGTTTTGTGCCGCTCAACCTGCGCGCGATCCGTGAAGGGGCCGCCATGCTGGTAAAACCAAGTAGGTTTTTGGGCGTGTTTTTTTTCAACGTAGTTGAAAAAAACGCGCCAGGACAGTTTTGAAGAGGATGAGTTTTTCACCGTAGGTGAAAAATCTCATCGGACAAATCCAAAGAAGGAGGTCGCGCCAATCGGCGCGACCTCCTTCTTTGAGATATTCTAATTTTGGACCAGGCTGATCACGTCTCCATCGGAGAGTTTGACGGGGGGCGCGCCATCGCGGTTGAACAACCAGATGCTGGAAAGGGTGCTTTCGTAACGCTGGACGATGAATTGGTTCTCATTGATCCAGGCGGCGACGTTGAAATAGCCCTTCGGCAGGGTGGCCAGGATCTTGGGAGTGGAAGACCCGCTGGCGACCAGGGCAACGCTGCCCTGCTCGTTGTCAGGATCGCCGCGCGCGTAGGCGTATGCCATCCAGGCGCCGGAGGGTGACCAGGCCGGGCTGCCCACCTGATCTTCGATCCGCCTGGCGGGTGAGCGAGATGATGGTGTTATTGGCCAGATCGATAAAGGAGATATCGTTGTTCTGGCTCGTGGCGCAGGAGGATACCAGCGTTTTCAAATTGGGCGAAACATCCAACAGGCACAGGCTCCAGCGCCCAGGCTGGGGGTCATATCGGTCAGCTTGGTCGTGGCGGGATCGTAAAGATGCAGGCCGGCGAAACCGTAGAATAAGATGTAACCGCCGATGCCGTTCGGCTCATCGATGTACAGCAGGCGTCCGTCGGCCAGCCAACGATAAGGACGCAGTACCAGCCATTTCGAATTGGCGGCGGCGGCGATAGTGGCGATTTGTTTGGCATTCGTGCCGTCGATATTGGCGATCCATAACTCGCTGGCAGGGTTCTTGCCGGTGGTGATATCGAACGACCAGGCGATTTTCTTGCCGTCCCAGAAAGTTGAAGCTCAGGTCATCCCGGGCGGGGATAAACGCCAGTTTTTGAGCGGCGCCGTTATTGGCGATCTGCATGATGGTCTTGTCGGCGGATTGACGTAATAGACCGAATTGTTGGCCCATTGCGCCTGGTTGAAACCGATCCAATCGGCGCCGGCCAATTTGAGCTTGATGTTAGGGGCGCGCCGGTGAAATCAACCCCGGTGATCGATTGCGAAGCATGGTCATAGGCGATCAGCCCGCGGTATTGAGATGAGGGGGTCGGGCTGAGGGTTGGGGTTGGCAGCGCCGTGGGCTGCAGAGTGGCAGAGGGCGCCATTACAACGATCTGGGTGGCTGCGGCAGGCGCCGGCGTGGCGCTGGCGCTCGTGCCGGGTAGACGGTGGCTGCGCAGGCGTAGAGGTGAACGCCGGGAGGTTACAGGCGGCCTGGAGGATAAAAATAAAAGCGATCAGCGCGCAGACCCACAAGGCCGGTCGGCGGTTTCGAAGAATGGTCATCGATTTTCTCCGTGAGAGGATTTTATATTACCAATATATCGGAAATTGTAATTCGTGCAATAAAATATCAGCCAGGGAAGTTTGGGGTTTTTTTCGTGGTTTGAAACTGAGTAGCAGTTTCAAACCACGAAAAAATAACCCTAAACTTCCCTAGAATTGCTTGTTGACTTAGGCTAAAATTGAGCGCTATGGTAAATATTCCGAAAGAGGGAGGAAAGCTTTGATGCAAACCAATTTTCCATTTGAACCTTACCCCGATCCAGGCCCGCGCTATCGTGGGATGGACGTGAGCTCAATTTACATTCCAGCACCGGATGGTACGCGGCTGGCGGCGGATATCTATTTGCCTAGCGGGCTGCCACGCGGAGAACGCATCCCGGCCATATTGGAGCAAACCCGCTATTGGCGCGCGCTGGACCTGCGCGCCCCGTTTGGTTGGATCTGGCGCGGACCCGGCGACCGGACTCCGCCTGGGTGGAGCGCCAAAGAATTTTTGTGAAGCGCGGCTACGCCATGGTGATGGTCGACGTGCGCGGGACGGGCGCCTCATTTGGCGCGTGGCGCTCTCCCTGGGAAAGGGTAACCGTCGACGACAGCGCCGGCATCCTGGATTGGATATGCGCGCAACCGTGGTCAAACGGGCGCGTGGTGGGAATGGGCGTTTCTTACCTGGGAACCACTGCCGAGCTGCTGATGGCGACCGGCCACCCGGCGCTGCGCGGGGTGATTGCGGAGTTCAACCATCCAGACTTGTTCAACGATATTGGCTTTCCGGGCGGCTTGATGAACGAACGTTTTATCTGCGCCTGGGGCGAGATGGATGAAGCGCTGGACCGCAACCAGGTGCCGCCCAGTTTTGGCCCTTTAATGAGATGGTCGGGCGAGGGCGTCAAGGCGGTGGATGGGCCGGATGGCGCGGAGCTGTTGGCGCAGGCGCTGCTTTCGCATCATGCCAACGTGCAGGTGGCGGCGATCCAGGATAACATCACCTATCGAGACCAGCCGGTTTCTGAGGAGGGATTCTCTTCCGACGAGCAGATGGTCATGCGTTTTCGGGATGCCGTGCTGGCCAGCGGGGTGCCGGTATTCGGCATCGCCAGTTGGATGGATGCCGGCACCGGCAATGCCGCGCTGCGCCGTTCAATACGTACCCGGGAATGCAGCGGGCCATGATCGGAGCCTGGAACCACGGCGGGGTCAATCAATCCAGCCCCTACCTGGGCGATAAAGCGCCGCTTTCGCCGCCCCCCGAGGTGCAGCGCATGGAGATCCTGCGCTTTCTGGATGCCTGCCTGAAATCCGACGAACCCGGGGCCGGGCTGGAGAACTGCGTCTATTATTACCCCCTGGGGAGCGAGACCTGGCAAAAGAGCGCCAGTTGGCCGCCTGAGGGGGTTACGCCGAGCCCTGGTATTTTGACAGCGGCCGGCTGCCTGGCGCCGGTGCCGCCGCCCGAAGCCGGGTCTGACCGTTTCGTGGTGGACGATCGCCATACCAGCGGGGTTTACAACCGCTGGTGGGAGCTGGGCGTGGTGAATGGCAAAGGGGTGGATACCACCGGGCGCGAGGCCCAGCGTGAGAGCGTGTTGGCCTTCGAGTCTGAGCCGTTGGAACACGATCTGGAGATATGCCGGCTGGCCGGTTGTGACGCTGCGGGTAGTATCCAGCGAACCAGACTGCGCCTTTTTTGTCATACCTGGAAGATCTTTTCCCGGACGGGCGCATCGTGGGGCTGACCGAAGGTCAACTGCGCTCGATCCACCGCAGGATCAGCTCTGAACCCGCGCCGTACCGCCTATCGGTTCCCTATCACACCTTTTACCGGGAAGATGCCTGGCCGTTGGTCCTGGGCGAGCTCGCGGAAATCAGTTTTGGCCTGCTGCCGGTCTCGGCGCTCATCCAAAAAGGCCATCGCCTGCGGGTGGCCCTGGCCGGGCACGACGCGGGCACTTTCCCGCGGGTGCCAGCCAACGGCACGCCGGTGTGGGAGGTCAGTTGGGGCAGCGAAATCCTGCTGCCCATAAAGAAATAATAATTTCAAAATGAGTTGTGGGTCGGCGTGCCGACCCACAACTCATTTTGAGATTTAATGAATGAACAACGACAGCACCAGGCCGAGCAGGAACAGCAGGCCGAAAGTGCGGTTGTGGTAGAAAGGAGGCGCCGAGAACCACAGCGGCCAGGTATCCGCCGGATATTCGGCCGGGCGCTCGACCGGCTTGGGTGCCTGAGGAAGATCGGCAGCACCGTCCCAGGGTATAGAGCGCCAGGAGAACGATCAGCATCACCGGCGAGAAATAACCGCTGATCACCAGGTAAATCAAGGCCAGCAGTACTTCAGGCCATCATCGCCAGCGCCAGCGTAGCGCGCCGCCTTTTCACCCGATCATCACCGGCATGGTGTGGATCTTCTTGGCAGCATCCTGCGGCAGCTTGTCGATGTGCTTGCCGAACAGCACCGTGGTCGGGCCGAGGGCATAAGGCAGGCTGGCCAGCACCACGTTCCAGTCCCAATGCCCGGTGATGACAAAATAACCGCCGCCGACCATCAGGGGACCCCAGATCAAGAATCACGGCCATCTCGCCCAGCCCGATATATTTCAGCGGCCAGGTGTAGAAGAGCACGAAGACGACGCCGACCGCCATCAACAGCAGGGCCGGCGTGCCGCCGTAAGATCACCAGGGGGATGCCGGCTGCCACGGCAATCAAGCCGGTGATGGCGGCATAGGTCAGCAGCTCGCGTTCGCTCATCAAGCCCTGTTGCAGCGGTTGAGGGCCGTATTGGGTGCGGAAGTAATTATCTTTATCCACGCCGCGCTTGAAATCGGTCTAGATCGTTGAGCAGGTTGTTGGTGGCATGCGCAAAGATCAGGCCGACGACCAACAGAGCCCAGCGACCCAGGTTGAATTCGCCCGTGCGCAGCGCCAGCAGGCCGGGAATGGTGGCGGAGAATAAAGGTCATCATCAAGACGGCGGCGCGGGTCGAGACCAGCCAGCGCGAGATCACGTCCAGTTTATCCATTCTTCCCGGCTGATGCGCGGGATGACCCGTAAAGCTTTCCACCACATGGAGACGTTCATTTTTACCACCTTTTTCAGATATCAATAAGATCGATTATATGTGAATTTTAATACTAATTATGGAAAGATCAAGGGGCATTGGTGAGCGAGGGCATGAAACCCCCCAGACCCCCCTTGGTAAGGGGGGCTTATCTTAAGCCCCCCTTACCAAGGGGGGTTGGGGGAATTCTGTTTTGGCTATTCTTGTCTTGTATCGGGTTCGGGAAGGGGGAGGAAGACTTCGCCTTCGGCCGGGTCGCCAAAACTTTGCAGGCGGTTGGGCTTGCGGACGGCCAGCCAGGCGACCTGGGCGGCCATCAGGGCGTTGAGCTCATTTTGGGAATAAATCTTTTCCGTGGGCAGGATGCCATGCAGCAGCTTGTGACGGGTGACCTCTTCGAAGAAATCCATCGCGTCCGACACGGGCAGGTGCTGGTCGCGCAGCACGAGCTGGCGCTGCAGGCGGCCTTCCAGTGTTCCAGCCGCGAAAGGCGGCACGCCGATCAGGGCTTGAAAGCAGGCGTTGACCTGGGTTTCGATCCAACAGCGGGGAGATTCACCTGGATAAGCGGCGTATCCGGCTGCCTGGAGCTGCGCATAGAGCTCAAACCCATGCTTCATCCAACTCTGGCAGTGAGCCGGGTCGGAAGGGGTGAGCGGCACCTGGAAGCCTTTCAGGCGCAGCTGCTGTTCGGCCAGGCGCAGGTTGTTCTGGCGGCTGACCGGAAAAACTTCTGTCTCCGGCAGGGTATCCTGGTGGGTGACCAGGCCCTGGTTGGGGCGTGGGGGAGCGCCGATCGCCACAATCGCTTCCACCTGCCCAGCGGCATAGGCCAGCATTTCAGCCAGCGGGCCCTGGCTGAGGGCTACCAGGCGGCGCTCGTCATCCAGGCAGGCCATCGAAAAGGGAACGGGACCGGTGAGGGGATCGATTTCAATGTAGACCATAGGGCTCATCCTTAATAGTTTAGCCCAATTTCAACCGGAGGGCAACCGATTTGAGCGATTTTAAGTGATTGGGTGTGTTTCAGTTTCCGGGTAAAGCTCCGCCCAGCCACAAGCTGGGCGGAGCTTTACCCGGAAACTGAAACACACCCAATCTATCTCCAACTCCTTGTAGGAACATGCCAGGATGTTAATATTCGGGCATGAATGATTTCAGGATAACCCAACTGATAGCGGAGGCTGCCGGCAGTGTGGCGCCGGCGATTGTCGTGCAGGTGTGGCGCGAAGGCAAGGCGGTCTACGAGCAGGCAAAGGGCTGGCTGGACCCGGATTTATGCCAGAGGCCGGCGCGCATGGATACGCTTTTCGACCTGGCATCGGTGACCAAACTGTTTACTACAACCGCTTTCATGCTCGCCGTCGAGCAAGGTCGACTCAAGCTGGATGAACCGGTAAGCAAGACCATCCCAGAGTTTTCCGGGATGCGCCCCATTGAACCTTACGAACATCCCTTGCAGCCGGGTGAATGGGTAAGACCCACAGCCAGGCACGACCGAGAGGGTAGATGCCGGGCGGGTCACTTACCGCCAACTGCTCAGCCACAGCGCGGGGCTGCCGGCCTGGCGGCCGCTCATGGATCAACCGGATGCGGGGGCGGCGCTGCGCATGGCGCTGGGGACGCCTTTCTTTTACCCGAGCGGCACGCGGGTGGTCTACAGCGATATCGGCCTGATCTTGCTCGGGCTGGCGTTGGAACGCACCCTGCGCTGGCGGCTGGATGAGATCGTGCGCGAAAGCGTGACCATCCCGCTGGGGCTGGCGCACACCCGTTTCCTGCCGCTGAGCGGGCAGCCCTACGATACCACGAACGTGGCCCCCACCGAGCTGTGCGCCTGGCGCAAGCGGCGGGTGGTGGGCGAGGTGGATGATGAGAATGCGGCGCGCCTGGGTGGGATCGCGGGGCACGCCGGGCTGTTTTCAACGGTGAATGACCTGGCCCGCTTCGGCCAATCCTTCCTGAACCACTGGCAGCCCTTTGCTGGCGCCGGCCACATCGGCCGAGATGATCCGCCTTCAGGCGGAAGAGGGCGCGACCCGGCGCGGTTTGGGGTTTGCACTGTGGTCTCCCGATGCGGAAGCCAGCGGCAATCCCTTCTCGCCAGGCGCCTTTGGCCATACCGGCTTTACCGGGACTTCCTTGTGGATGGACCCGCAGCGGAAGCTGGTGGTGGCGGTTCTGACCAACCGGGTTTATTATGGCCGGGATGCCCAAAAGATCACGAGCTTCAGGGTGAGACTGCACCGGGCGATTGTCGAAGAGGTGGATCAATGCGCGTAATCGGATTAATGTCGGGAACGTCCGCGGATGGGATCGATGCCGCCCTGGTGCGCCTGGAAGGGCAGCCCCCGGCCCTGCAGTGGAAGCTGGAAAAGCACATTCACCTGGAGCATGCCCACGAGCTCAAGGAGGCGATCTTCGCCGGTTTCCGGCCCGAAACAGGCACGGTAGACCGGCTGTGCGCTTTGAATTTTGCGCTGGGTGAGGCTTTTGGGCGCGCGGCGCTGTCGGTGATTACCGCCGCCGGGCTGAAACCGCAGGATGTAGATTTGATTGGGTGCCACGGCCAGACCCTGTGGCATATCCCCTCCGGTTTGGAAGCCTCGACGTAAAGGTCAACAGCAAACTCTCGTCGTTTACCGCCGGATGGCTGTCCGCGGAGACGGTTTGTGCGCGAAGCGCGCGAATCTCGCCTTGGCTGACGCGCAACCGGCCCCGCCCTGCGGAAACCAGCCCCAGGCCGGGCAGCGGCGCAGGTGGAAGATCGTAGGTAATCCCCACAACACGTTGGTTTTCTGCCGGTCCGTAAGTGGCGAACGAGAGGCCGTGAAAGGGTCTAGGCAGCGGCTCGCGGAGCGTCAACACAGCCAGGTCTTTGGCCGGGTCGTAACGGAACGTGAAGTTCTTCTGCAAGCTTCCTACATCGCGCGCGCCCTCGTCGCCGGGCCCGGTAGCCGCAGTGATCTTTACAATGCCTATTCCTTCCGCCTTAAGTCCCCGGCCTAGAAGAGTCGTGACGTGATAGTTGGTCAGCACGTGGGCACATGGAGTGTCCAAGCACACTCCGGTTCCGCGCTTGTTTCCGGCGGTGAGGCGAACCACGCCGGAAGCAACCTCCGCAGAATAAACGTCAGCGTGCCCGGCAAGTATGGAGTCGGAGGCAGGCTGTATACGTGTTGCGTGTACTGCGTCGCCGAAGGCGGGCGCGCCAAGACACAAGAGCAGGCACAGCACGCAAGCTATCGAGCGCGCGCGTGCCAGCCAGCCGGAAGAGAGCTTTGGAGAAAAACCACCTGTGGATTGAGTTGCTGGTTGCAGTTTGCTCCCAGCGCAAGTAAACACCGTGAACGCCATTCGTTGCTCCAATGGCGCTCGTGGCACTCAGTGTTAGATTGTGACCTGGGGATTGGGATTAGGTGAATACTTGCCTTACGAGGGCTTTACACCGGGTGCATACGATTTCGATGATTCCGCGAACCGCGCACTTGGCAAGCAGCTTCCGGCAACTGGGGCAACGCATCGGCTCAAGCGCTTTCGCATCTGGCGGGCGTACCTCCCCCCAAAAGCTCTTCGCCCCGGTTGGGGGTTGAGCGTGAGGCGATTGGGCTACCGGTGTCATTTGCTCTAAATCTCAAATCTAGAATAGGGAAACCGTTTCTAGATCTTTACCGGTGGAGCCCACGCTGATGGATAGGTCTTAGCACAGCCGAAAATAGCCCCGGAACCGCACTAATCCCTAAACCGCTCTAAGAATCTGTCCAGAAACTCGTAAAGGAACCTGAGAAGGAATATGCGAGGCAGGCCGATAGCCATAGCTTGGAGGCATGTACCCGAGCGACTTGACGGAGCAGCAGTGGAGGAGACTGGAGCCTTTGCTGTGCCAACCTCGCCAGAATCGTCATGCCGGAGGCAGGCCGCGCAAGTATGAACTGCGCCGGGTGGTGGATGCCCTTCTGTATGTGGTCAAGACGGGCTGTCAGTGGCGGCAGTTACCCAGCGACTTTCCGCCGTGGAAGTCGGTGCATGAGCAGTTCCGGGCGTGGCGGGATGAGGGGATGTGGGAGCGGGTGAGCAAGAGCTTGCGTGAGCAGGGCCGCAAGTCCGGGGGACGCCAGGCGGTGCCCACGGTGGCGATCCTCGATTCGCAATCGGCGAAGACGGTGTTAAAAGGGGGCAGCGTGGCTACGATGCGGGCAAAAAGATCAAGGGACGCAAGCGGCACATCGCGGTAGACACGCAAGGCAATCTGCTGACGGTAGTGGTACACTCGGCCGGCATCCAGGACCGAGTGGGGGCGCGGGCGGTGTTAATGCGGCTGTTTTGTCGTTTCGATACTCTGCGCAAGGTGTTGGTGGATGGTGGTTATGCGGGCAAATTGATTGACTGGGCCAAGCAGATGTTCGGCTACCAGGTTGAGGTGGTCAAGCGCAATGAGATGCACCGCTTCCGGGTTCTGCCCAAGCGCTGGATTGTGGAGCGCACCTTGGCTTGGTTGAACTGGTCCCGCCGCCTCAGTAAAGATTACGAACTGCGGCACACCTCGGCAGAAGCTATGATCTACATCGCTTTCGCTCATCTGCTGCTGCGCCGCGCTACTTAGTTTTTGGACAGATTCTAAGAGTTGGTCGCCTGCTTGGGGTGAAAGCTTTGCAGTCAGGTGGGTGTCTTTCCCGGTTACGATCGGGATCACGGTCGCATGCTTATTGCCCCAGAGTGCCCAGATGCAATTTTTTGACCAAGTAACCAACACCCGACTCATTCGCTTCACAGTATGCTTCAAGCTGCCTTTGCCCGTAGGAGTCGCGCGCCGACTTCCGTTCACTGGCCCCGCAACGTCCTAATCCTAATGGTTGGCCCTTTCAGCATTCACCAGTTGATCAGATGCATGCCGAAGCAGCTTAGACCTCTTTTTTTGTCGAAGCTGCTTGGAGGCGGCAAATTCCTGCGCCGGCAGGGAGCCAAGCGCGAAGGCCGGATAATAGTAATGTTACCTAACGTGGCCGGCATCTGGGAGATCATGCTGGCCGCGCTGAAGCTGGGCGCCATACTGATTCCGGCCTCCACCCTGTTGACCGAGGCTGATCTTCGCCATCGCCTGGAGCGCGGCCAGGCCCGTCACGTGATCGCCGCACACTCCTGGGTCGAGCGCTTCCGCCAGGTCGTGGGCGACTGCACGCGCATCGTTCACGGGGGAAGCGGCGCCCGGCTGGACCGCAATTAGCCCTGTTCAGCCGCCTCCTGTGGGTGCGAAAATATATCTTCATCTTGCCAGGGGAAAAACCATGCAGCCTTTCCGTTATCACGTAATCGTTTGCACTCAGCAGAAACCGGAGAACGTTCCCGCATGTGCGGCCGCCGGCGCGGGCCAGGTGGTCGGCGCGCTTTATGAGCAGCTCGGCAAGCAGGGGTTGAGCGATGAGGTCATCGTCAGCACCACCGGCTGCCTGGGCGCCTGCGATCACGGCCCGGTGATGGTCGTCTATCCCGATGCCACCTGGTACGGTCAGGTGAAGCCGGCAGACGTCGCCGAGATCGTGGCTTCGCACCTGAAGGCCGGCCGCCCGGTCGCCCGGTTGGAGTTAAAAGACGAGAGCGCATTGCGCGCCGAAATTCTCGATCATCGGCAGAAATACTTCGCCATGCTGGCCGCACGGGACAAGGCCGGCATTCTGCCCGACAACATCAGCCTGCACGAAATCTTGCGCGGTTTCATGTCCAGCCGCGCTCTGCTTACGGCGCTGGAACTGGACGTGTTTACCGCCGTCGGCAGCGGCGCCAGCGCGGCGCAGTTGGCCTCCAAGCTGGGCACCGATACCCGGGCTACCGAGATGTTGCTTAACGTGCTCGTCAGTCTGAATTTGCTGAGCAAAAAGGACGGCGCTTTCTGCAACACGTTCATTACCGCGCGCTTCCTCAGCGCCGGCTCGCCAGACAATGCCCGCCCCGGACTGATGCACAACGTCCATCTATGGGACTCCTGGTCCAGGCTGACCGAGTGCGTGCGCCGCGGCGCTCCGCTGGGCAAGAGCCCCTCGGGCGAGCGCGACGAAGAATCCACCCGCGCCTTTATCGCCGCCATGGATCGCAACGCCAAGGAACGGGCTGCCCAGGTGGTGCGGGCCGTGGGCAACGATTTTCGGCGCATGCTGGACCTGGGCGGCGGCTCGGCGGCGTATTCGATTGCCTTCGCCCAGGCCAATCCACAGCTCCAAATCGATTTGCTGGACGTGCCAGCGGTGTTGCCGCTGACGCAAGACTACATTCGCCGTGCCGGCTTGGAAGCTCGCATCCGCACGCGCCCCGGCGACCTGCGCAGCGACACTTTCGGCCAAGGCTACGACTTGGTGCTGCTCTCGGCCATCGCCCACATGTTTTCTCCCGAGCAGAACCGCGACTTGCTGGGCCGGGCCTACCAGGCCCTGGCGCCAAATGGCCGGCTGGTCTTGCAGGACTTTATTCTGGAACCGGACAAGACCTCGCCCAACTTCGCCGTGCTGTTCTCGCTGAACATGCTGGTGAACACGCAGGGCGGGGCCAGCTACAGCGAAACCGAATATGACGCCTGGCTGCGCGGCGTCGGCTTCCGCGAATGCAAACGCGTGCGCCTGCCTGGTCCTGCCAACCTGATGATTGCAGTAAAGTGAGGAAGACAGGCCAGAGCCCCATCCGCCTGGCGCGGCCCCGGTCGCGCCGGGCGGATAGGCATCGACTCGTCCAAAGCCGCCCGTTACGCCCAAAGCGTCTATTGATGCCGCGACGCCGTGATTCCCACCTACGTCTAACGCCGGAGTTTCCCTTTAATTAAGGCCTTCGCGGTCGGCAGTATGCACAATATTAATATCTTTTAGTTCATAGATATTTTTCATTGACATGCATATATAAATCGACTTAATAATGTGCACATCTCACATTTATTTAATAGAGCGCCTTTGCAAAGAGGGGGTCTATTTTGGCGAGCAAATTAATGTCCCTGCGGCAAGCTGTGCAGGGATTCATCAAGCCCGGATGTCATGTTGGCTTTGGCGGTTTTTCTCTATGCCGCAATGCCATGGCGGTATCTCACGAAATCATTCGGCAGAAGATCGGTAATCTTAAGTTATCCAGTGTCAATCCATCCTATTCCGTGGACATTCTGATCGGCGCCGGCCTGGTTCGCGAGGTGGAATCGGGCTGCCTGAACATGGAAAGGCTGGGCCTGCCCAAGAATTTTTGCCGGGCGGTGGAGCAGGGCCTCATAAAGTCGGAAGACTACGAGCATGGAGCCATGACCTTCCGCTATTTGGCGGGGGCATTGGGTCTGCCATTTATTCCCACCAAGTCGATATTGGGCTCCGACATTTTTACCCATCAGGTGGCCCCGGGAAAGAAGTGCGTGCTTGGCAGCAGTCCTTTTGACGGCGAAAAGGTCGTCTTACTGCCGCCCTGCCGGCCCGATGTGGCCGTCATACACGTTCCCCGGGTGGATGAGCAGGGAAACTGCCAGATCGACGGCACGGCGTTTTCCGATGAATACATAGCCAAAGCTGCCGGCAAGATCATTCTGGTGGCCGAACAGTTGATCAGCAATGATGCTGTTCGCAACGACCCCAAGAGCACCATCATTCCCGGCTTTCGCGTCGATGCCATCGTCCATTGTCCATGGGGCGCATATCCCACGGCCGTGCCCGGCTGCTACGACTACGACTATGAGGCTTTGAAAGCCTATCAGGAAGCGACCAGCACTCCGGCCAGCTTCCAGGCCTACCTGGAGCGGTTCGTTTACGGCGTCAAGGATTTCGAAGAGTTCCTGGAGATTGCCGGCACGCCCAAGACTTACCGGCGGCTGGCGATCGATCCGGCCCTGGGATACTCCGGCTACATCGCGGAGCTTATCGGCGGCGGAAAGCAGGTCGGCGAGAAGGCTCCCGGCGAGTACAACCTGAAGGAACTCATGATCATTGCCGCGGCGCGCGAGCTGAAAAATGGCGAGGTCATCGTTGCCGGGACCGGATTGCCGATGGCAGCCACCACGGTCGCCAAGCTCACGCACGCCCCGGAGTGCAACTACATCGTCGAAACCGGCATTGGCGACGTAAAGCCCAAGCACTCCGCGCTCTCGGTGGCCGATCTTCGGCTTACCGGGGCTGCCCGTCCGGCCTTCGTGAACGACACCCTGGAAGGGCTGGGCATGGTCGTTCATCGCGGCCTGGCGGATGTGGGATTCCTTGGCGGCGCCCAGATTGACAAGTACGGCAACCTGAACGCCACCTCGCTGGGAAACTATGACCGGCCCAAGAAGCGTTTTCCCGGCAGCGGCGGAGCCAATGTAATTGCTTCCTGCGCCAAGCGCGTACTGGTCATCATGCAACAGCAAAAGCGCCGCTTCGTGGAGCGGGTCGATTACATTACCAGCCCCGGCTTTTTGAGTGGCGGCAACTCTCGCCGCGAGGCCGGCTTGACTGGCGGCGGGCCGGACAAGGTGATCACAGATCTCGGAATACTGGGATTCGATCCCGACTCGAAGCGCATGAAGCTGGTTTCTCTGCATCCCGGCGTTACCGTGCAGCAGGTCAAGGACGCCACCGGCTTCGAGTTGATCATTCCCGATAACGTCGGAGTCACGCCTCCGCCTACGGAGCGGGAACTGCAGGTTCTGCGCGCCAATGTTTCACCCGTTTATTTTGCCGACTCGGGTGAGGCCCCGAAAAAGAGCGCGGCAGCCGCGGGCGGAGGAAATTGAAATCGGATACACCGGTTCCAAAACTATTCAAAGAAATTGTTCCGTTCTTCTGGAAGAATTTCGCACCATTGAAAGGAGAGGAGTGGATTCCAAGGTGGACAGCAAAGACAAACAACCGAATGTAGCTCCTTGCCGGGAAGCCTGTCCGGCCGGCGTGAACGTTCCACTTTATGTCCGATACATAAGAGAAGGACGCTTTGACGATGCCCTGGCGGTTGTCCGCCGGAGCATTCCGTTTCCGGCGGTCTGCGGATATGCCTGTGTTCACCCCTGCGAGCGCAAGTGCGCGCGGGCCCAGTACGACGAACCGGTGGCCATTCGCATACTGAAGCGGGCGGCCGCCGAGTACGGCCTGACCGCCAGCTCCAGGCAGAAGGTCCAGCCGGCCCGTTCCACCGGGAAAAAGGTAGCCATCGTGGGCTCGGGTCCCGGCGGACTGACGGCGGCGTACTACCTTGCCGGATTCGGCCACAAGGTCACCGTCTACGAAGCCTTGCCCGAAGCCGGAGGCATGCTGCGTTATGCCATCCCCGGATACCGCTTGCCGAACGATGTTATCGACCAGGAGATCGACGCAGTTCGTGAGCTGGGAGTGGAGATCAAGACCAACGCCAGGGTGAACGCCCCGGAAAATCTCCTTTCCGACCATGACGCTGTGCTGGTCGCCACCGGCACATGGCTCTCCTCCAAGATGAACGTGGAAGGCGATGCCAATGCGCTGGACGGCCTGGCTTTTCTGCGGCAGGTTAACAGCGGCAATCCGCCGCGCATAGGCGCGAATGTCGCAGTCATTGGCGGAGGCAATACGGCCATCGATGCCGCCAGAACCGCGCGCCGGCTTGGCGCCAGGGAGGTGACGCTTATTTATCGCCGCAGTCGGGCGGAAATGCCGGCCGAGCCGGAAGAAGTGGCCGAGGCCGTCGAGGAAGGCGTGCAGATCGAATTCCTGGCCGCGCCGGTAAACGTGGGCAAAGGCAAGATCACCTGTGTGCGCATGAAGCTGGGCCGCAAAGATGCATCCGGCCGGCCGGCGCCCATTCCCATAGCCGGGAGCGAGTTCAGCTTGCCCTGCGACACGGTCATCACCGCCGTCGGACAACTCAGCAGCGCCGCCGAACTGACGTTGGCTGCCGGCGACAAAGGCACGCTCAAGGTCGACGCCAACTTCGCCACTAGCCGTGCGGGAGTATTCGCCGCCGGCGACGTGGTGACCGGACCGGCGTCGATCATCCAGGCCATCGCCCAAGGCCGGCAGGCCGCCACCGCGGTAGACAAGTATTTAGGAGGGAAGGGAATCATCGCCGAAGCACTGGTGCCGGATGCTCCTCCCCGCCAGGAACCCGCGCCGGCCGGGCAAATGCGCACCTACGTCGATACGGTTGACTTCGCTTCCCGGCTGAACAGCTTCAGCCTGGTGGAAAAAGGTTATTCGCCGAACTCCGCCCGGCGTGAGGCTCGCCGCTGCCTGGGATGCGACCAGATTACGTATTCGGTCGAGGTCGACCTGGCCGCCTGCAAGGCCTGCGGCTATTGCAAAGATGCCTGCGGCCTGGGAATTTTCCAGCAGTCCAAGACTTTCAACGACCGCGGCTACCAGGCCATGGAGACGGTGGGCGGCGAGCGTTGCGTCGGCTGCCTGCGCTGTTTCTATGCCTGTCCTGACTTTGCCATCAGTGTGCAGAAAGTGGGTGCATGCCAATGAAGCGTTACTTCGATACCGGAAATCGCGCCATCACGGAAGGCGCCATTCTGGCAGGCTGCAAGGTGTTTGCCGGGTACCCGATCACGCCGGCTACGGAAATCGCGGAAAACATGTCTCGCGTCCTGCCGCAGGTCGGCGGCTATTACATACAGGCTGAGGACGAGATGGCCGGCATGCATATCGCCATCGGCGCTTCCCTCGGCGGACTGAAAGCCATGACCGCAACTTCCGGACCGGGCTTCGTGCTTTATGGCGATCCTTACGGCTGGGCCCTGGGTTCGGAGATCCCCCTGGTGGTGGTCAATGCGCAGCGCGTCGGCCCGGTTTCGGGCATCACCGGCGCCCCCGGACAGGGAGAGTTTTACAACTCGCGTTATCCGACTCACGGCGGGAACCTGGAGGCAATCGTCCTGGCTCCCAACAGCGTGCAGGAGGTATTCGCGCTCACCGTCGAGGCTTTCTATCTGGCGGAGCGCTTCCGCATGCCCATCACCATCCTGGCCGATCAGTTGGTGACAGATGGATGGGAAACCCTTGAGATCCCCGAGACCAAGGAAGAAATGGACAAGATGGGGCTCAGGTTCAAGGATCGGGAGATCTGCCAGGGGCCGGTTTTCTATCCGCCCACTGACGCTCTCGATGTTCCTCCGGTTGTGCTGGGACACAACACCGGCGGCTGCTGCTCGGATTGGACTCCCACCGAAGAAGGCTACGACACAGAGGTTGTGGAGTCGCAGCACAAGCATGCTTACCGGCTGATCTACAAGGTGCGGAATCATAAAGATGTGATCCGGCGCTACGAGGCGCTGTTCATGGACGATGATCCGGAGGTGGTGCTGGTGGCCTATGGCGCGCCCTCGCGGGTCATGCTCAGCGCCGCCAAACAGGGGCGCAAACGCGGCATGAAGATAGGCTGCATCCGGCTGATTTCACTGTGGCCGTTCTGCGACGAACTCTTCAAGCTCAAGAGCAATTACCTGTCGATCGAATTGAACTACGACGGCCAGCTGGTACGTGAAGTTCAGCGCTGCGCTCCGACCGGCAGCCGGGTCAGCTTCTTCGGCAAGTGCGGCGAGCTGCCCAGCGTGGCCGAACTGCTCGACTGCGCCGAAAACATGATGGCTGGCAAGCCTCTTAAGGCGAATCAATGGGAATGGGAGGTATGGTAGCGATGGACTACTTGGCACAGAAATACCTGAGGCCGCGGAAGATCCCAAGCAACGCCTGCAGCGGTTGCGGGTTGGGTCAGGTGCAGAAGGCGATCGTCAAGGCCATTGATGAGCTGGGACTGGAAACCGGTGACGTGGTCTGGGGAACCGGAATCGGCTGCGCCGGGCGCCAGACCTTCGGCACCTGGAAGGGCGACAACTTCGCCGGCACCCACGGACGCGTCTACGCCATCGCTTCCGGCCTGCGCATCGCCCTCAAGCCGGACAAGAAACTCGTGCTGACGGTCGGCGATGGCGACGCCTTCGGCATCGGTCTTCTCAACCTATTACACTGCGCCCGCCGCAATGCCAACATGCTGGTGGTGGTGTGCGACAACCTCGGCTACATGTCCACCGGCGGCCAGTATGGCTGGACTACCCCGCTGGGCGTCAAAACCGATAGCTCTCCTTACGGCGGCTACGAGTACAACTTCATGCAGGAAGGCGTGGACGTCATGAACCTTCTGCGGGACGCCGGCGCCACTTTCCTTGCCCGGCACACCAGCCAGCAGGGGCCGGAAATAGTGGAGAGCGTGAAAATGGCGCTGGCCAACAAGGGGATGTCACTGATCCATGTCATTTATCCCTGCGTCACCAACTTTTCCGATCGCGCTCTCGGCACGCGCAATCCCAAGGCGATGCAAACCTGGATCAAGGAACACACCTATCGTCTGCATGACAAGGTGCCTGACGGAGAAATTTCCTTCCGCACGGGCATCTACCTGGATGCCCGCAACACCCGCCAGGAGTTCGCCGACCGGCTGTTCGAGTTCACCAGGAACATTCAGAGGAGGGCACGATAATGAGTTACAGGCTGGAAGTGCTGGTTAGCGGCTTCGGCGGCCAGGGCGTTGTCAGGCTGGGACAGATTCTTGCCAACGCTTCGGTGAACCAAGGCCTGTATACCACCATGCTCGTAAGCCACGGAACCGAAACCCGCGGCGGATACGTGCGGGCGCAGGTGGTCATCTCCGACGAACCGGTGGATAGTCCGGTTTGCGAAAATCCGGATTTCATGGTGGCCCTCTCGAAGGCCGCTTACACCCAATTCAAGCACCTGGTCAGCCAGGGGCTGCTCATCTACGAGCCTCACTATGTCGAAGTAGATAACGCCCTGCCTTGCCGCCAGATGCCCCTGCCCGCCCGCGACCTTGCTCTCAAGGAGCTGGGGAGAGAGGTTTACGCCAACGTCATAGCTCTCGGTTATCTGACGCATCTGATGGAGAACACCTTGAGCAAGGAAAACACTTTGCAGGTCATGCTGGAACGGATACCGAAGATGCAGGAGGAGAATAAGAAAGCCTTTGAGATCGGGTATTCGCTGGCTGCCGTAAATGCATGACTATTAGTGCGCGAGGAGAAATGCTGTATCCCAAACGCTGACAAGAGGTGGGAGCGCCGGACCGGAGTCCGGCGCTACTCCGCCGGCCGGCGTCGGATTGAGAGCGGCGCACAGAGAGAAGTGAATTGCCGGATATGTTAAACCTGAACCTGCTAAAAACATTTATCGTCGTGGTTGAACAGGGCACTCTATCGGCGGCGGCGCAGAAGCTGCATCTCCGCCAGCCTACCATTACCCTGCAAATCCAGAACCTGGAGGAATCCATTGGAGTCAAGCTCCTGACCCGAAAGGGCAAAGGGGTGGAGCTTACTCCGGAGGGAGAAATCGTACTGCGCAAGGCGGTACAGCTAACCACCTCCTGCCAGAAGCTGGAAGCCGAGCTTTTCGAAGAACTGCAACGGGGTAAGGTACAGATTCGCGTCGGCGCCGGACCGATCATGACCGACCACGTCCTTCCTCACGTGGTGGCGCGCTTCCAGCAAACCCATCCCGGCATCGAGGTCATGGTCGAGCCGGCGGAAACGGCGGCGATTATCAAGGGCGTTCTGGACCATGCCTACGATGTGGGCTTCGTCGGCTTTCCCCTGAGAGATGATCGCTTGGAACTGGCGGAATGGATTGAGGATGAACTGGTGCTGATCGTACCGCCCAGCCATCCCTGGGCAAGCCGGCAAAGCGTGCAGCCGGTTGAGCTGATGGAGCAGATCTTTATCTGGCATAAGAGCGCCAGCGGCATCAGGATGTTTGTCCAGGAGAAGCTTGCCGAGCGGCAGGCGGCGCTTCCGGCGCAGGCCGGCAGTTGTGGAGAGGTGTCCAGCACCATGTCGCTGCTGTCCAGCGTAAATGCCGGCTTGGGGATTAGCATTGTTCCCCGTTATTCGGCGCAGGATGCCATAGAAATTGGCAGGGTAGCATCGGTCCGCATTGAAGGGGTGTCGCTGGTGCGCAGGCTTTATATAGCCACCCTGAAGCATGAGCGCAGACCGGCTGTTATTGGGCAATTCGTTGATGCCGCGAAATTCTATGAGCAAGGCAAGCAGGACAGCGACAAATCGCTCCGGCACCGCTCGGAACAGCAGAGGCAGTGCTTCAGCGTCATCTAGAAGCTGTTTGGTAAGCCGGTGTTGGAGGTGGGTAGTCGACGTAAGATCAAGGCGTTCAGGAACAGGCTGTATAGAGTAGCCGATGTGCGATCTTTCCTGGAGCTTGTTTCATAAATGGTTTTGGCTTTAAGGGAGAGGGGTTATCGTGGAAGCCCACGGCTTTAGCCGTGGGGACCAAGGCATCAGTCTAAAGCGGCTTTAGCCGCCGTGGCGATCTATCCACAGCGCCTAAAGGCGTTCTCTATTGCGCATTGTTTCCCACGCCTGAAGGCGTGGGCTTCCACCGGCTAATTCCATTTATGAAACACGTTCTAAGCAATCTGGAGGGCGTGATCGTATGGAAGATGTCCTGAATAATTCACCTAGGGCGAGCAAAGTTCGCTATGTTGTTCTCTTCTGGCTCTGCCTTCTTTATCTCATTTCCTACTTAGACCGCGTAGCTATTTCCGTAACCGCGCCGCAAATGATGAAGGAGCTTGCCTTCAGCAAGACGCAGATGGGGTTGATATTTGCGGCGTTTTCCTATCCTTATGCGCTCTTTCAGATTGTCGGCGGAACCATGGGCGATGCTTACGGGCCGCGCAGGGTACTGTCGATAATGATGTCCTGGTGGTCGGCCTTTACCGCTATAACCTCGCTGGGATGGAACCTGATATCGCTCTTTTGTATCCGGTTGCTGTTTGGATTGGGCGAGGCCGGCGGCTTCCCGGTCGCCACCCGGGCAATGGCCACCTGGTTTCCGCCGGAAGCCAGGGGCAACCTGCAGGGAATAACCCATGCGGCTTCGCGCTTCGGTGCCGCCGTTGCTCCTCCGGTGGCAGTGGCTTTGATGGTGCGCTTCGGATGGCGTTCCGTATTCTATGTGCTCGGCGCAATCGGCTTAGCTTGGTCTGTTGGTTTTTTTGTGGTTTATCGGGATAATCCCAGGGACCATCGCGGCGTCAATGAAGCCGAGCTAGGCCGAATTGCCGGCGGCCGCGCCGGCGCCGCCGCGGCCGCGCCCAAGAAAAGACCGATTCCCTGGCGGCTCATCGCCCGCAACGGCAATATCTGGCGCCTGGTCTTTTCCGACTTCTGCTATGGGTACAGCTTATGGGTCTATCTAACCTGGCTTCCCACCTACCTGGTTGCCTCGCGCCACTTCACCCTGCTGAAGATGGGCTTTTACGCCGCGCTGCCCCTGCTCGGAGGCATGGTGGGCGACCTGGTGGGCGGACTGCTCTCCGATTGGATGTTTGTCAAGACCGGCAATCTGAGACTGGCCAGATGCTCTATAACCTTCACCGCCTTCGTCAGCTCGATGATCTTCACGATCATCGGAGTCTACACGGCCAACCCCTACACCGCCGTCTATGCGCTTACGGCTGCTTTCTTCTGCCTGGAAGGCGCCAATGCAAACTTGTGGGCTATCGCCATGGACCTGGGCGGGAACTACTATTCCGGCACCGTCTCGGGAGTCATGAATACCGGATTTGGTGTCGCCGGAATGATCTCTCCGGTTATATTCGGCGCCATTGTCGATTGGAGCGGTTCCTGGGTGGTTCCGTTTATCGTCTCCACCTCACTGCTGGCTATCGGAGCCGTGGCCATTGTCACGGTGAATCCAACCAAGTCGATCGCCCCTCCGGAGGCGGAGATGCCCACTGAGAAGGTGCTGGTGGCAGGCGCGGCTGCAGGAAAATGACTTTCACACAGCACGCCAAAATCAAGCTCCTGGCCAGTGCCGTGGCCACCTTAGAGGTTGGGCGTTGCAGGAGAGCATGGCAAGCGAAGAAATAGCGGTTGGTCCCCCACGAGGGAGCCCGAAACAGGCGCTTATTTGCCTACAAAAGAAACAACATTACACGGTCAAGCGGAAACTGCCGCATTCTCGTCGTGGAAACTACACCAAATAGCTAACTCTAATATGAAGTCACAAACACTCAAAAAGAAAGGTGGGGCATTAAAAGAATGAACCGTTGCAAAGCCTTACGGAATGCTCTGATACCAGTCGTTTTGATGTTGGCCACTTCACTATCAGCCGTGCTGGTATATGGAGCATCTCAACCATCTGCTCGAAATTCGGCAATGTTCTCCCAGGAACAAACCATTCCTTCCCGAATTATGCCGACTATCATCGTCGCGGGAAGCAACCGTGAAATGGGGTATCAGTATGGGTACCAGTTGGCTGCAGGAATCAACGCTTCCAAGAGTGCGCAATGGGTCTTTGCTCTTAACGTCACGAAAAACGATCCAGAGAAAGTTATCTATCTACTGAAAGGAATGCAGTATTACATTGAAAAAACGGCTCCGGAGACTATCGATTGGCTAATTGGAATGGCGGAGGGGGCCACTGATGCCGGCTATCCTATGCACTACATCGATACCCTGGTGATCAACATCGCACCTTGGATAGAATTTGGTTTAAGCCCCACAGCAACCTATCCTGCCGAGGCGAAAGGGCAGTCGCTGCCGCCAAAACAGTATCGCTATATTTCGCCAACAGGCTACCAGCCTGGCAAGCTAGCTAAACTGAATGCAATGAATGAATCGTTTTTAAAGAGTGAAGATGAGCATAGTTGCAGCCGCTGGGCAGCGTGGGGCTCAGCAACTAAGAGTGGAAAGATGGTCATCGGTGACTCATGCGACCAATGCGGTCCATGGCCTGTCACTTACGTCGCATTCCCAAAAGAAGGTTATCCATTTATAGCCACCGGCGCGTGGCCAGGAGAACTATATCGCCATCCAGGCATGAACAATCAAGGCTTTTACACCTCCGGAGGCTACTTACCGACGCCACGTGAAATTGACAAAGACTTTGGACTCGTTCCTACTCTTGCGCTAAGGCACCTCACTCAACTCTACTCGTCGGCGGCGAAAGCCAAACAAGATGCATCGACCTGGAAGTATACAGGCCAAAGGGTGCACAACTGGCTTTTGATCGATACGGACGGTGTCGCTTATGTATCCGAACTAACGGCGGCTGTGAATAGCTGGCGTAAGCCAGGTGACTTTGGCGAAAAAGACTGGATTGCCGCCATGAATGCATACATCATCCCATCGGCCACCAAAACGCTTGGTGTGGCCGGGCCTGAGCGCGTATTCCAAGAGGACCCCCGAATGATCCATGCTTGGATTATGCTTAACAAGTATGCCGGCAAGATCGATCTCGAGTTCGCCAAGATGTTGTACCGCCATACAGATGTCGAAAAGCAGACTCTTTACATGGGGCATGGCGAAAATGACTGGATCACTCTTAGCTTACCTGACAAGGGAGACAAGGGTGTAAGGTTAATTGCTACCGGTCCCATTGGCAAGAACAAACTTAGTACTTTTGGCGGCGGGATAGCCCCACGCCTTCAAATGGGAACAGACTCATTTTTTACATTGAGCCTTAGGTCCAGCCCTTCTGCGGTTGTAGAGGCGTCTTTGCGCTCGGCAGAAGATGCCCTGAGACGAGCGGGTGCAGTGCTGAAACTCACTAAAATAGAGCTAAATTCCAACATGGCGGTATACCTGCTGTTGTCCGATAAATTTTCGAAAGCGCAGGACGAGCTATATCGTGGACGAAACTATCTGGCCGATGCTCAACTCGCCAATGGAGATGAAATGATATTTCTTTATAGCAAATCACTTGGCGCGTTTACCAGGGCAGAGGCTCAGTTTATGGAGATACGAAACCTGCTCAAACCGCCGCCAACTTCACCAGAAGACATAGGTTTGACACCTATAAAGCCGCCAAGGCCCGGCGATTTTGTACCTTGGCAGTAGTGAGTGAGATAGCAGTAAACGACTTGCTGTTCTGCCGCACGGAGCCGTATTTTGTTGCCGTTGATATGTACGGTAGGGCGGGGAAAAACGTCCGCTCCTGCCCCTGATCGAACGCAATCTACGGTCCGTGCGGCTTGCCCGGGAGAAGGCCCGGCGAGTGGCGGAGAGGGAAGCAGTGCTGGCTGTCGGCGCAGACGCCGCCAGTACGGCCAGCCGGGCGGGAGGCCAGCGCTACAAATCCAGAGTGATGGTCATGGACAAGCTAAAGGTCGCAATCGTCGGCATGGGATGGTGGTCGGATGTGCTGGCGACGGCGCTGCAAGATAGCCCGCATCTACGCCTGACGGCTTGTTATTCGCGCAATCCCGAGAAAGTTCGCGCCTTTGCCTGGAAGTTCGGCTGCGAGCCGATGGGCTCTCTGCATGAACTTGTGTCATGCCAGAATGTCGAAGGCGTGATCCTGACGACTCCCAACTCCCAGCATCGCCAAGGCGCCGAAGCCGCCGCCGCAGCCGGAAAGCATGTCTTTGTCGAGAAGCCGATCGCCAATGATCTGGCGGACGCCTATGCCATTGTCGACGCCTGCCGCCGCGCCGGCGTAGTCCTTTCCGTCGGACACAGCTATCGCCGCCATGGCGCTGTGCGCAAGCTGGCGGAGATGATCAGGCAAGGCGAGCTGGGCCGCATCAGCCTGGCGCAGGCGGTCTACTCCAAGGACCGCGGCATGTACCTGAAAGCCGGCGATTGGAGAACGCAAGAGGGCGAGATGCCGGGCGGCTGCCTGATGCAGATCGGCATACACCAGATCGATAACCTTATTTACCTGCTGGGAAGCGTCACCGCGGTCTCCGCCATGCTTGCGCACCTGCAGACCGCCGGCGACATTGCCGACGTGAGCGCCGTGCTGATGCGCTTCGCCAGCGGCGCTATCGGACACGTGGCGGCCGACTACATTTCGGCCGAGAAGTTCGCGCTGACTGTGCATGGAACCGAGGCGCTGGCTACCTGCGATCTGGCCCAGGGTCTGAGCGTGTTGCGCCGCGGCCAGGAGAAGGCGGAGCAGGTGACATTCGCGCCCGTCGATTACCTGCGGGCCGAACTGGAGGAGTTCGCCTTCTGCGTACGCCAGAGCTGCCAGCCGGAAGTGGATGGTCCGGAGGCCATCCGCTCGTTGTCGGTGGTGCTGGCGGCCATCGAGTCCGCCGCCGGCGGACGAACCATTGCCATCAAGCCGGAACATCAGCTCTGAAATTAGCTTTAGTCGCGGGTGGAAGAAACCAGCTCATCCAGGCGCAGGACGGCCACGCCCGGAGTCGAGCGGACCACGCGCTCGATTTCATCGACCTCGCTGAGGAACGGAACCTTTCCGCTGATAGTTACCTCCCCATCGCGTGCCTGCACATCCAGCTCCAGCTCCGAGGTCTTGGGGTCGAGAACCAGGTCGGCCTTGACGCGGCTGGCTAGGGCCAGGTCCTTCATGCGTCTCCGGCTTTCGGCCGTGTGCTGGAAGCAAGGTTGTTTCGCCAGTCCCGAGATGACCTTGCAAGCCTCGTCTATCCCCATGTGCTCGAGGTTGATGACAATGTCGTAAAGCGATGGATCTCCCCAATTCACGCCGTAGAGGAAGTGGGTCCACTTCTGGCGGTCTTCATCGCCCTTCTGGAGAAAAACCGCGGCTTCCTCCCGGCTGTACTTGAGCCGCTCCATCATGGTGCGAATGCGGAACTCCAAGGGAGCGATGATGCGGGTGCGCAGCACGTTGGGCCCGCCGCGCAGCAGGAGATGGCCGGCATTCCCATGGTAGATTACCTTGCCGTCCTTGACCTCCTCGGTGAGGGCGGCCTGGATAAGAGTCAGGTAGATGTATCGGTTGTGGCTGAAGCGTTCCAGGAAGGTCGGCGGCTTTTGCAGCGCGTCGCGCAAGACGTCCTGCGATACCCCGTGCGCGGCAGCTCTTTCGACGATTACATCGCGGTCGACACAGCGATATCCCAGCCTCTGGGCCAGGCATTCGGCCAACGCCTTGCCGCCGCTGAAGGTTCCGCGCGAAATGGTGACCACAGACATGTCAGCCCCCTGCTCCGATATTCCTGCTGCCGAACGGCCAGCGCCCGTCGGCAGTTCACAGCTTTGCCCGGGCAACCTGGATCAGAAGAGTTCGAGCTTAAAACATAACTTAGGGTTTTGCTACTTCGAGACGCCGGTCCCCGACGCCGATATGCGCGCTCAAGGACCAAGGTCGCTGCCCTCAGCGGTTTCCCCACTCTCCGCTGTATGATTGGCGCCGCATCCCGGCTCGAGCTCCGCGATGGGCAATCCGCCATCCTGCTCCCGCCGCGGCGGTCCGCCCGCACCCGCGGCCGCCCCCCTGACGCGCTGTGCCGGTTGGGGAGCGGGCGTCAGTTTCCCGGGCAGTTTCTTCTTGCCGCTTACAAGCATAACAAGAAGATCGATTCCGAGTCCTGCGATTACCGCCGCCAGCACCGCCAGAATGCCATATCCCAGCGGGTGTTTCTGCGCGGTAATTAACAGCAGGGCGGGAAAGCCGACTTCCACCAGGCGAAGCTGAGATCCGCTTTGTCCCACGATCTGCCCGTCGCGGCAGGCGTAGACTTCCACCTGGTAAGTGCCCGGTAGAGCCAGTTTGGGCCAGCCGAATTCCAGGCTGTAATGCTCGAGCCCGTCGGCGCCCGGGTTGACCTGGACCCGGTCCGAAAGGCGGCGATAACTGCCGTCTTTCTTCTTCAACTCCACGTAATAGTCGGCGAGCTGACGCAGGGCATCCGGGTCCCGCACTCCGCGCTCCGTGCGAATATGCAGGCGGTTCCTGATGGAGAGCTCGTCCAGCACGTAAGCGTCAATTGTCTGGCGATCCAGAAACGTGTGCACGTCTTCGGAGCTGAAGCGCAGAAACAGCGAAGGAGGTCCGGTAACGTGCACCTTGTCGACGTTGACCCAGATGGGGCCGACGTGCGATTTTTTGTTGAACACTTCATCCTTGGAAGCGCCCCGGATAACCACCATCACCTTCGAGCCGCTGGGGACGGTGCCCTCCATCTTCAGCCTGGCGCCGTTGTAGAACGCCCCCATTTCGATGGTCTGGGGAGAGAGCTTCAGCCTTACCGGGGAAACGGCGCTCCTCGCCGATGGCTGTGTTTGCACTGGCTGGGGCGGAGGCGGCGCCGCCTGTGCGCGGCTGCTGGGAGAAGCGAGAATAATGGCCAGGACGGCCAACAGAGCCAGCCCGGTCGCAAGCCCGAACAATCCCGGCCGTGACTTCAGTGCCATATCGGTGACCTCGCGAAATCCCGCACGCTGAGGATTGGCGTGCCGGGCTTCGCTCGCAGCGTGGCGTGAGCGTCTGCGCCGGAAAGCGGGTTGGCTGGGGTCAACACGATTCCGACCACCATCTTCAGGCACACGGCCAGCGCCAGAACTCCCAGTACGATCAGCAGTTGCTCGCCCCGCAGGTGGCGGCTGGCCCGGGCTCCCAACTGCGCGCCGATGGTCGAGCCGGCCGCAATCAACAGCGCCAGCACGACGTCCACGGTGTGATTGCTGGCAGCCTGCATGACGGTCACGCCGATGCAGGTGAACAAAATCTGGAACAGATCGGTGCCCACGGCCACGTGCGCCGGCATGCGCAGCAGGTAAACCATGACCGGCACCATGATGAATCCGCCGCCGACTCCCATGACCGCGGTCATGATTCCAACCATGAAACAGAGGGCGAATGGCACCAGCGCCGAATGCCGCACCCCCGATCTCAGGTACTCGGTCTGCAGAGGCAGGCGCGCCAGCATGGTCGTCAGCGAATGAGGGCCGCGCGTGCGCGCTTCCCGGATCATGACTCCGCGGCGCAGCCTCTGCACGCTGTTGTAAACCATGAAGCCGCCGACAGCGCCCAGCACCACGATGTACATCACGCTGATCAGCAGGTCGGCTTCGCCGCGGGCCCGCAGAATCCTGACCGCCTGCACGCCTACCGCCGAACCGCACAGGCCGCCGATCAGGCAGTTGGCGCCCATCTTGAAATCGACATTATTCAAACGGAAGTGAGCGGCGACCCCCGAGGCGGAAGTGGCTATAATGGCGTTGGCGTCCGAGGCGGCGGCGACAATCGGCGGAATGCCGATCATCATCAGGATAGGGGTCATCAGGAACCCGCCGCCCACGCCCAGCAGCCCGGACAAAAAACCGATCGCCAGGCCCACTGAGACCAGCAGTCCCATGTTTATCGACACCCCCGCAATCGGCAGGAGCAGGGGTAACCCAAGGGAGAGTGCGGCGGCAATTACCAACAACGTACCCATAAGGCCCGAATCCTCACCCCAGAAATCGAACGCCCAGCCTGTAACTAATCCGGCCGTGAACAGCCGAGAAGGTTGATCGTCCTAAATTGCTATAGGTAAGCACGTAAATATGTGCGTTGGATCACATCACAACTGTGACATTCGCGGCAGCCATTGTCATCCTCATAAACTCTAGTGCCGGATTTCCCGGCCGGCTATGTGTCTAAAAATCGCCGCTGCCGAGGCGCGCGTCGTGCCGGGTTCCGCTTGCAGCCGGGCATGAAGATGGGTGACCGAAAGCGGGTTGGACGGGGGCAGCACGAGCCCGACCACCATCTTCAGGCACACGGCCAGCGCCAGAACTCCCAGCACGATCAGCAGTTGCTCGCCCCGCAGGTGGCGGCTGGCCCGGGCTCCGAGCTGCGCGCCGATGGTTGAACCGGCCGCGATCAGCAGCGCCAGCACGATGTCGACACTGTGATTGCTGGTGGCCTGCATGACGGTCACGCCGATACAGGTAAACAGGATCTGGAACAGGCCGGTGCCCACGGCCACGTGCGCCGGCATGCGCAGCAGGTAAACCATGACCGGCACCAGGATGAATCCGCCGCCAACACCCATCACCGCCGTCATGATTCCGACAATAATGCACAGCCCCAGCGGCAGCAGCGCCGAATGCCGCACGCCTGATCTCGGAAAGCCGGTCTGCAAGGGCAGGCGCGCCAGAAAGATTCCGAAAGCGTTGTCAGCGGGCTTATGCACCGCCTGCGTCATCACCCCGCTGCGCAGCCTCCGGATGCTGTTGTAGACCATGAATCCGCCGACCGCCCCCAGCACTACGATGTACATCACGCTGATCAAAAAGTCAGCTTCGCCCCGGTTGCGCAGCATTCTGACCAGCGGCACGCCTATCGCCGAGCCGCCCAGGCCGCCCAGCACGCAGTAGGCGCCCATCTTGAAATCGACATTGTTGAGGCGAAAGTGAGCGGCCACGCCCGAAGCCGAGGTGGCGACGATGGCGTTGGTATCGGAAGATATGGCGAAAATCGGCGGGATGCCGATCATCATCAGAATGGGAGTTGTGAGGAAGCCGCCGCCAACCCCCAGCAATCCGGACAAAAATCCGATCCCCAGCCCTACCGAGACCAGCAGGCCCATGTTGATCGACACTCCCGCCACTGGCAGGAGAATGGGCAAGCCAAGCGAGAGTGCGGCGGCAATCGCCAACCACATGGCCATATTTGCTAACTTGCTATAGGCGAGCGCGTAAATATGTGCGTTGAGTCACGTCACAATTGTGAAGTGGCTGGCAACCGTTGCAATTTGCAACAGGCCTTGACCGGCTGCGCATGGGACCGCCCGGGCGGAGAATCGCGCCGACATACTAGCTGCCTTCGGAAGTGTTGGTCTTAGCGGAAGTTTCAACGGCCCGGAAAGCATAATTGCCTTCCAGGAACTGCTGCACGTACCAGCGCATGGTGGCGGTATTGGTCATGTACATATCCAACTGCGTGGTGCAGGCCATGAGGCGCCCCAGCATATCGAGCTGCGCCCGGGTTTCCTCGGCGGGCGCCTTCTTGAACCAGGCATTCACCAGGTCGTTGCGGCGGTCCACCAGAAAACCGTAGTGCGAAAGGCAGGCGTCGATGAAGCAGGCCCGCAGATTGCGCCGGTACGGGGTTGCCCCTCCGCCGGCGAAGCGGAAGGAGATGTAGTTGTGGCTGGCAATGTCGGAGACGCAGGCGTCCACCAGCGTAAAGTGATATGCCAGCCGCGAATTGAGGTTCATGTACTCCTTGGCGACCAGCAGGTAGCTGCGGTCTCCCAGGGCGCGCATGGCTGCGTTGGAAGAGGTCAAGGTGTTGGCCATGACGGAAGCCATGTCCGAGAAGCTGGCGGGCATTTCGCGCTGCCAGCTCACCCCGGGATGCGTCAGCCCGCGCCAGAGCGCCTGAAAAGGAGCCGAGACGATCTCCGCCGGCGCGACCCGTGAAACTGCCGGATTCGCCAGCGCCAGCCCGCCCCCCAGATCGAGCACATGGATGTTGACCGGCACCGGCGCCACCAACTGCTTGGCGGCGGCCAGACCTCCTTCCAGCACGCTGTCATTGACGGCGAACATCGCTTCGATGCCTTTTTCGTGGCAGTAGCGCAGCACGTCGTGCGCGGATTTGCAGCCTGACGGCCGGAACCGCGTTCCCAGCGGGTCCAGCAGGTGAAGCGCCAGCAGGCGCCGGTTGATGGGGTCGTCGTCGCTTGCCTTTTCGCCGTATCGTTCCCGGATATTGGCTTCCACGGCGCGCGGCGGCCATAGCGAGCCGGGATAGATTCGTGGCTGCACCGCGTCCAGGCTGACCGCATCGCCCCGCTTTACGCGGTCAAAAACGCCGGCCATTCCGAAGACCGACGGAATCTTGGCCTCGCGCAACAGCGAGGCGGCATGACCGGCGACATTTCCCAGTTCCGCTACCACGCCGGAAACGCGGGGGAAAACCGTCACGATCTCCGGCGACGCCTTGCGCAAAAACAAAATGGCGCCCTCGGGAGTCTCGCTCAGCGCTTTCAGATCGCCCGCCAGGAACGCCGGTCCGGAAACCCGGCCGGGATACACCGTGAGACCGCCTGCCAGAATGGGTTCGCCCTTGGCGCGTGCCCGGTTTCGCACCTGCGGCGAATCGGCCAGCGCCAGCGGCCGCGCCTGCACAATCCAGGCCTGGCCAAGGTCGTCCCATGCCCACTCGATATCCTGCGGCGCGCCAAAGTGCTTCTCGATTCGCAGCGCCCAGTCGGCCAGCAGCGCCAGTTGCTTCTGGTTCAGGCTGGGGGCGGCGGCGTCTTCCGGCGGCGTGGGCTGGCGCAGTATTCCGCCTTCGGGCGCGAGCACAACCTGCTCGGTCTTGGGCACGATGTTCTGCTCCAGGACCCGGTGAGGCCAGTTGCGCTCCAGAACAAACAGGTCGGCGGGGACTTGGCCGCTGGCGATGTCCACGCCGAAGCCGCGCGTGGCCGTGATCCAGAGCGCGTCGAGCTTCGGATCCTTTGGGTCTCGGGTGTAGATGATTCCGGCCGAGGTGGCGCGCACCACCCCGAGACACAACACCGCCATGGGGCTGTCTATTTCAGGCAAACCCGCCGACAGGCGATAAAACAGCGCGCGTTCGCTGAAGCGCCCGGCAATGACCCGTTTGTAGGCGTTGACCACCTGCTCCAGGGGAACATTGAGAATGCTGATGAACTGGCCGGCGAAGGTCTTTTCGCCGCCTTCTCCGACGGCGCTGGAGCGTACCGCAATGGCCAGCCCGGCCCGCTGCAATGCCAGCGCGCGCTCAGTGAGAGCCACCTCGATTCTTCGCGGTATGGGCGCCGACATGACCAGTTTGGTCAAGTGGTTTGAAGCCTGGCGCAGCAAGCTCAACTCGTTGAGGTCCAGGTTGCGGGTGGCGTCCCGGATCTGCTGCCACAAAGGGATGCCGCAGAAGTCGCGGTATGCCTGCGCGGTCAGCACGAAGCCGTCCGGCACTGGCAGCTTCAGCTTGTTCTTGATTTCGCCCAGCGCCGCGGCCTTGGCCCCAACCACGGCGGCCGAACCGGCATCGACCTCAGACAGTGAAGCCGAAACGTTTTGCGGTTTCAACTCCAGTTTTGCCAGGTAGTGTTCCACTTCCTGGCGCTGGGAGCTGACAGCCTGCAGCAGCGCTTCCTGGTCGTAGCCGGTCAAGCGCTCCAACTCGGCCACCACTTCGGCCGTCTTGCGGAAAATGGTCTCAACGCGCTCGCTAAGCAGATCGGAGGTCGGATGGGTGAATTGCAGGTCTTCCTGAATGCCGGCCAGCAGCTCCAGGCATTCGTTGTTGAGCGCCAGCAGCCCGCGAAAAGCGGTGTAGCGGACACGAAGCCTTTCCTGCACCGAGCCGGCCGGCTCCAGCGGCGCCTTCTTTTTCCGCCACCACCCAAACCACATGAAACTCTCCTGCTGGCGCTTGCCCGCACACAGTCTCTCAAACAAGCGCCGGAAGGTCAAAACCGCGTAAAACTATCTGGAATCACTGATTCGTGAAAACCTGCGCCCGCCAAAAGTGCCGGTTTATAACCGGGGAGTGTCCTGCTCAAGCTACGAGGCACAAGCAAACTCTCCCGGCGGACACAAAAGCGCATCAAGCTGGGTGCCCGACCCGCAAAGAGCGCGGGCCGGGAATAAGCAAACGCGCGCCTCATTCAAAACGGGCGCTTCTTAGGTTTCGAGCCTACCCTTTCATGACGTTCGTGGTGGTGACGTTCATCATGCGCAGGGCCTGGCCCGGCTGTTTGTAGTAGTAGCGGATCTCGTCGCCAGATTTCCAGGTATCATCCGGAAGGGAGAAATACTCGTCCGCTACGGTGAACTTTATAAGCTTCTTCTCGCTGGACGAGTAGATCGTAATCACCTTGTTCTGGCGATCAACGACCGGGAACTTCACGCCTTTCACCCGCGGGTCATCGCTGGCCACGTTCGAGAGCTCGCTGACAACCGTGTAGGTAACCGTCTTGATCAAATTCGACTTCGTGTCGAAGAAGACCACCGATTTCCTGGCCGTATCCAGTGCCAGCCGTTTGCCTACCGCCGGCTCCGCTCCCATTTCGCTGTGGTCCGCGGGAACTTTCACGCTCACCGGAGGCAGCGCATCATACTGCGGCTTACCCCGGGCTGCGGCCGAGTCGCGAATGATTGTCACTTCTCCCTTCTGTTTATCGAAGGCGATTACGCGTCCCTGCTCGACGCTGCCATAATTGCCGCATCCGAAGGCCAGCAACGCGGCGGCGCAGACCAGGAACAACTTCATTCTTTGTCCGTTTGCAGCCATAGTTCGCTCCTTCCCTCAGTCGGCATGAGCGCCGAAGGCTTTTTTGGCGCGCAGTTGTGCCCGTTCCTCAATTACGCCTTTAAGGAACGCAATGAAGATATAAAGTGAAATGCCGGACACGACTCCCAGGATCAAGACAGTTGCCGCCACATCCGTGAACGATTTCAGGGCCGGGTAATACATGGGAAGCAGCTTCATGATCACCGACAGTTCGCAACCGATCACGGCCAGGCCGAAGAAGATACGAATGCCGTAACCTTTTACGTACTTTGTTGCCACCGTGCCGATCTGCGCCCCAACGGCCGCGCCGCACAGCATGATCAGAGCAGCCAGCAGTTCGACGCGTCCCTTGTAACTGTAGGTCGCCGTTCCGTACAGTCCGGAGACTATGACTTCAAACAAGTCCGTGCCTACGGCAATGTGAGTGGGAACGCCGACCAGGTAGATCAGCGAAGGCATGCGGATCAGGCCGCCGCCGATTCCTAGTATTCCTGCCAGAGCCCCGGTGAGAAAGCTGATGCCAATCGGCAGCCAGGCCGAGCAGCGGATGCCCGCGGTCTTGAATTCCATGACCGGGGGAATCTTGATCTTGTGCAGCCACTTGTGCCACTCCAGGCCGGTGGCCAGCGGATCCAGCTTCTGACCGGCGGCCAGAGCTTCGCGCTCCTTTCTCTTTCGCTTGGAGACGTCGGCAAAGACCATCCAGGCGATACAAGTCAGCAGCACGACGTACAGCCAACGAACCACCAGGTTAATTTCGCCAATGCGCTCCAGCCACATGATTATGCGCGCGCCGACCTCGAATCCGCCCACGGTGCCGATGATCATGATGCAGCCGAGCTTGTAATCCACGTTGCCGAACTTGGCGTGCCGCATGGTGGAGATGATCGATTTGCCCGCCATGTGCGCCACGTCGGTCCCAATGGCAAAGGCCATGGGAAAGCCCAAAATGTTCAGGCCGGGAGTCACCATCCACGCCCCTGCCATGCCGAAAAAACCGCCAATAATACCCACCCCGAAGCCCAATATGATTAGTCCTGGCCAGAAGATCGGGACACCGGAAATGGGCATAAATAAATGTAGCCAGTCCATTATTCCCTCCTGGTGTGTCGCCACACCCGATTCCAGCCACCTAGTGTTCGGCCAGAACGCGTTTCTTCAGATCGATACCCAGGCGGGCCATTACGAAGTCGGCAAGCATCCCCAAAAGGCAACCGAAAACGGGAACTATAATGCAGGTCACAAGCGTAAACATTGCATGCCCTTCGTTGTACACATTGCCCCACCAGGCTTCCAGACCGCTGAACTTACGAGTATCGGCAACCATGACGATACCGGCGCCGCCGCCTCCGGCCGCAAACAACTGTCCGGAAAGCAACAGCAGCACCGTTATTATCCCGAGCAACTTCCAAGAAAGCTTGCGCATTCTCTGCTCCTCCTTGCTATCCCGCTCAAAGACCTCGAACCTTGAGCCAAATTGTCTTGAGAATAAACCCGAACCCGAACGCTCGGAGACGCCAAAGCTATGGATATGAAAAATGAGATTCCCCAGCGAGAATATGAAAGATGGGAGTTCGCCGACGATCGGATTGGACGTACGTACATCATCAGCTTTGCTTTCTGTTTTTTTGATCCGCACGGAGAGCCGCAACGCTCAGGTTGCGGCCTCCTGGCGGGCATCCCAGCAATGCCACGACGGCGTTGCTGGGCTACCCGGCGGTTGGAAGCGCGCCTTCGTGCGCAGCCGGTGATCTGAAAGCGCCCGGCAGGCCTGAGTCGGGCTTGCCGGAGCCAGCACGCGGCCGGCGCCGTCCGTGCCTCGCGGCCGGCGCCTACTTCTCACCTGTTGCGGCTTTGTGCAGTTTCACCTCCGTTCTGGTTTCCAGTTTGTCGTAGTACTCCTTCAATACAGCGATTACTTCGGGCTTGGAGAACTCGGCCGGAACCGGCTTGTTCTCGCTCATCAGCTTGCGCAGCATGGTGCCGGACAGCAGCAGCCGGGCGCCGCCCTTGTAGTTGCCATTGTCGTCGATCACCGCCTTGCTCTCGTGCGGGCAGGTCTTCATGGAAGCCATGGAGCCGCACTCGTAGCAGTAGAAGGTCCAATCCAGCGGCAGCGGCTGAATTGCCAGGGCGCCGGCCGGAACTTCCTTGAAGATCTTCTGCGCGTCGAAGGGGCCGTAGTAATTGCCCACGCCGGCGTGGTCGCGGCCCACGATCAGGTGCGAGCAGCCGTAGTTCTGTCTGAACAGGGCATGCAACAATGCCTCGCGCGGCCCGGCATAGCGCATCTCCATCGGATATCCGCCCTGGATCACGCGCTCCTTGCGGAAGTACTTGCTGACCAGCGCGTCGATGGCGCGCACGCGCACGTCGGCCGGAATGTCGCCGGGCTTCAGCTTGCCCAGCAACTGGTGAACATAAACGCCGTCGCAGATCTCGATGGCGATCCAGGCCAGATAGGCATGCGAGTTGTGCATGGGATTGCGCAACTGCAAGGCAGCCACCGTGTTCCAGCCACGCTCCTCGAACTGCTTGCGGGCTTCCGCCGGACGCTCATAGATGCCCTTGAACTCGCTGGGGAAGAACATCTCGGAGACGACCTTCACCGGTCCGGCAAGGTTCACCGGGCCCTGCTCCATGACCTTCTGCACGCCCGGGTGCTCGGGGTCGTCGGTGCGGAAGACCTGCTTGCACTCGTGCTTCTTGTCGATGGTGTACTTCTCGGCCACCTTCATGGTCGCCACCAGTTCGTTGGCCTCCGTATCCCAGAGCGCCACTTCCTGGTTGATGGCAATCGATTTGGCAACATCTTCGCTGGCCGAAAGGGTAACGGGAATGGGCCAGAACAAGCCCTTCTTGCTGGGCATGGTGTAGTTGTCGCACACGCTCAGCCAGTCTTGCCTGCCCATAAAGCCGTCAAGCGGGGTGAAAGCGCCGATGCCCATCATCATCAGGTCGCCACTTTCACGGCTGGTGATCATGACCTTCTTCAGGCCCTGCGCGCGCTTGACTTCCTCGCTCCGCGCCTGACCTTCAAGCAGCAGGGGGTTCAACTCTGAACTACCATGCGGTGGGACGAGCTTACTCATAAATTCTCCTTGATATAAACGTAATTCCAACTTCGCCAAGCCCTACATCACCGGTTTGAACCGCACCGGCCTTGCAAATTACCGTCCGACGCCAGCGCCGGCCGGCTGCGCCTCCACGGAGACCAAGCCCTCCTTCAGCGCCGCCGATTTTACGCTGGCAACATAAATCGCCACCGGCCTGTACAGCAGGTGAGCCCACTTGCCGAACGGCACTTCCACCACCAGCATGGGCACTGCCACCGCCAGGTGTACCGTGTAAGTGACGTAAGTGGGCATCGGCTGGTTCAACAGCCGGAACAGATGCAGCAAAATTCCGGTCAGGCCGGTAAGAAACAGCAGGATCGGGAACAGCCAGTCGGAAAGCTCGCTGAAGCGGTGCATTTCCGTTTTGCGGTTGACCCGGTCCAGAATGATCCATACCGTGGTACCCAGCAGAACCACCGTCGAGTAGTAGCCCGGTATGCTCGTCCAGTGAAAGCTGCTGTCTTCAATCTGGAACCAGGGCAGGAACAGCAGCACCAGTCCAAATATGGTGGCGTAGCCGGTAACCAGGAGGAAGTGGCGCAGCCAGTTCTGGCTGCCGTCTCCGCCGCAGTTTCGCCAGCGCTTCTGCGTCACCGCCTCGACAATCACGGCCGGGATTTGCGCCAGGTAAAAACGCAGCGGAATGTTGTCGCCGCGGGTCAGCGCCCTGAACATGCGCCCGGCGTTTAGCAACAGGCAAATGCTAAGCAGCACGGCCAGCACTTGGTCGGCGTGGTGCACGACCAGCTTGGGCGCAAACTGGTCCAGCATGACCGTCGACAGGGCCACCGGCGACTGGCGCAGCAGCCCGAACCCGAAGTTGGCCGGCACCGTAAAGAACAGCACCACTATGGCCGCCGCCACCGCCAACACTCCGATCTCCCAAATCGCCGAGCGATACATGAGCCGCGACAGCCCTGTCCAGTCGTAGCAGGCGGTGAGGTAGCGGCGGATAGCCATCATGGTCTCGCCGGGGTTGGCTTCGCGCGGGCAGGTCTTGGAGCACTCGCCGCAGTAGAAGCACAGCCACGGCCCGGGATCTCCGGTCAGCTGCTCCTTCAGTCCCCACTGGGCCATCAGCATCTGCTTGCGCGGGAAGGCGTGATCGGCGGTGGAGAGCGAACAGACCGAGGTGCAGGTGGCGCACTGGAAGCATTTCTTGACGTCTGCTCCGCCGGCCTCCATGACGTCGCGGATCAGTCCGCGGTCGGGTTCGATCAGAATAGGTGTAGCCATCTAAAATCCCTTGTAAGGGTTCGGGCCCAGTTCGCGGACGCGGGCGACGAATTGATCGATCACCTCCGGCAGCCGGCGGTACTCGTCCATGCCGAGCTGCACCAGGGCGATGCGCTCCGATTCCAGTCGCAGCCGCTCCAGGGTTTCCTTCACGTTTTCCAGGCGCCGGTTGGCCAGTTCGCTGCCGCGCATGAAGTGGCACTGATAATCGTCGCCAAACTTGCAGCCCAGCAGCAGCACGCCGTCGATGCCGCGCGACAAGGCGTCGGCAATCCACACAATGTTCATGGAGCCCAGGCAGCGCAGCGGGATTATGCGCACGCAGGGATCGTATTTCCGCCGGTTCTGCCCCGCCAGGTCGAGCGCCGGATAGGCGTCGTTCTCGCAGGCCAGCACCAGCACGCGCGGCTTCTCCTCGAACTCCTCCGGCACCTCGATGGCCTTGATCATGCCCGCGATCATGTCCACCGAGTAATTCTTGAAGGAGACGATCCTCTCCGGGCAGGCCCCCATGCAGATGCCGCAGCGGCGGCAGCGGTACGGGTTGAACTTCGGCGTGCCCTTCTCGTCTTCATCCAGGGAGCCGAAGGGGCATTCCTCGGTGCAGCGTTTGCACTGCGTGCAGCGCTGCAGGAAGAAGCTGGGATAGGAAAGATCGCCGGCGCGCGGATGTACGGCCTGGCCTTGGCAAGCCAGCTCGATGCTCTGAATCGCCTTCAGCGCCGCTCCCAGGCCGTCTTCCTCGGCCAGCGCGGCGTCCATGGGCGCGCGCACCGTGCCGGCGGCGTAGATGCCCGTGCGCAGGCTTTCGTACGGGAAGCAGATGAACTTCGAATCCGAAAACCCGTCCTGCAGCACCGGCAGGTCCGGCCCCTGGCGGTAGGTGAGGTTGAGAATCTCCGTTCCTTCATAGCGCTTGAATTGCTCGATGGTCTTCTCCGCCTCCTGCCGCTGGCTTTCCGACTCGTTGCGCGCCAGCTTGGCCGTGGCATCGCGCAAGGTGCGAATGGCCGGGCCGTCGGCGGAATTGGGAACCATGCCGCTGGCCAGCACCACCAGGTCGACTTCGGCCTGCATCGGCGCTCCCAGCAATTCGCTGTCGAGGCTCACCTGCACGCGCCCGTCCGCCGCCGGGGCGACTCCGGTCACCTTGCCCTTCATGAAGAAGTTCAGCGGCTGCTCCTGCAGCTTCTGGTAATACTTCTCGTACGGTCCCGGGGTGATCATGTCCCGGTAGACCACGAAAATTTCCGCCTGCGGATTCTGCTCGCGGATCTCCTCCATTTGCTTGAGGGTGGTCATGCAGCAGACCGAAGAGCAATAGGACAGGTGTTCCGCCTGGCGCGAACCGGCGCACTGCACGAACAGTGCGCGCTTGACCGGCTGGCCGTCCGATGGCCGGGCAATGCCTTTGCCGGCGGCCATCTGTTCGAATTCGACGTTGGTGATCACGTTGGGAAGGCCGTAGCCCAATGGCGCCAGCTTGGCGGCATCGTACGGCTTCCATCCGCTCGCCAGGATGATGGAGCCCACCCGCAGCGTCGACGCTCCCGACGGCGTTTCCAGGGTCACGTCGAACATCCCCGGCTGGCCCTCGGTCTTCACGATCCGGCTCGAGCAGAAGACCTTCATGCGCGGATGCGAAGCCGCCGCGCTGGCCTTGGCCGCTATTCCATCGGAAGAGGCTTCGGTGTAAGGAGCCGTGGTGGGAAAGCTCTTTTTCATCCCACCCAGGAAGCCGCCGAGCCGCGCCTGCTTTTCGACAAGCACGACCTCGTAGCCTGCCTCGGCCGCCGCCAGTCCCGCGCTCAGGCCGGCCACGCCGCCACCGACCACCAGCACGGTACGCGAGATGGCTTCCGCCAGCGGCTCCAGGGGCTCCGATTTCTCGGCCTTGACGATGCCCATGCGGAGCAAATCTTCGGCCAGCGCCTGCGAATCCTCGTTCTGCGCTTCGTGCGACCAGGCAACCTGCTCGCGCAAGTTCACGCGCTCGACGATGGCCGGAGGATCGAAGCCGAAGCTGGCGGTCATGGCGCGCTGCGAGCAGGCGGCGATCACGGCCGCATCGACCGTTCGGCTTGTCAAATCGGCGCGAATAAGGCCCTTGCCCTCGTCACCGCACAGGAACGAGTGACAGTGGACAGAGGCCGCTTTGCACTCCGACTGGGCCAGCTTGGCCAGTTTTTCGACATCCATGGCATCGCCAATGGAGCAACCGCTGCAGATATAAACCCCCACTTTCTTAGCCATTGTTCGCGGCCCCCATCCCTGCCCCAACAGACGCGAGGTCTGTGGGGGACCCCGCGATCTGTAGTGCCTTCAGCGCCGCTCCAGTGGCGCCGCGTACGCAGCCGGCAACCTCGGAGGGGCGCTTGGCGCAGCCGGAGGCGAAAATCCCGGCCGTGCCGTCGGCCACAAAGCCAAACTCGTCGAGCTTGCAATCGGCCGGCAGGCCGCCGGTCTGCGGCACCATGCCGGTGGCCAGGACGGCCATGTCGAAGTCCCGTGTCATCTTTTTGCTATTGAGCACGTCTTCGACGGTGAGCTGCAGGTTCTTGCTTGGCGGGTCCTCTTCTATCTTGCCGACCTTGCCCTTCACCAACTCGATGCCAGTGTCCGCGCACACCTTGGTGGCGAACTCCTGCAACTGCCCGGAGGTGCGCAGGTCTATATAAAAGATGGTGACCTTGGCCTCGGGGTAAAGGCTGCGCACGTAACTGGCTTGTTTCAGTGAAGCCGAGCAGCACACAGTGGAGCAGTAGGGAAGATGGTTGTGGTCGCGCGAGCCGGCGCACTGCACAAAGGCCACCGACTTCGGCTCCTTGCCGTCGGAGGGCCGCAGCACTTTGCCGCCGTTGGGGCCGTCGAGGGCGGCCAGGCGCTCGAACATGAGGTTGGTGACCACGTTGGCGTGCTTGCCGAAGCCGAGGTTGTCCAGCTTGGTGGCGTCGTACGGCTGCCATCCGGTCGCCACCAGCACCGACCCGACATTAAATGTCTGGAAGCTGGTTGTCTGCGTGAGATCGATGGCTCCGTACTTGCAGGCTGTGACGCAGGCGCTGCACTCCACGGCGCAGGCCGAGCGCTCTATGACATAGGTTGCCGGATAGGCCGACAGCCGCCGCGTATGCGCCGCCTTGATCTTGGCCAGTCCGAAGTCGAAGGGATCGGCCAGCTCCGCCGGGCACGCCGCCGAGCAGTCGCCGCACGAGGTGCATGCCGCGGTCACAAAGCGGGGCGCGATCTTCACCGTCGCCTGATAATTCCCCGGCGCCCCCTCCAGCTTTTGCAGTTCGGCCAGCGTCAGTACGGTGATTCGCGGGTTACCGCGCAGGCGCTTGAAGTTGATCTCCAGGCCGCAAGCCGGCGGGCAGAGCTTGGGGAAATAGTGATGAAGCCGGGCCACCTGGCCGCCCAGATAAGTCGACTTCTCGATCAGGACGACGGCGAGCCCCGCCTCGGCAGCCTCGATGGCCGCCGTCATTCCGGCAATGCCTCCGCCGATCACCAGCAATGCTTTGCGATTTCCGTTTTCCGGTTGAGTATTTGACATAATCCTTTAGCTCGCCGAGGCTCCGGCCGGGCCCTGCGCGGGGACGTCGCCTGGCTGCTGCTGGGCCGCTTGCTTGCTCAGTTTCATGGAACGCTGGCGGAACAAACTGAAGGCCAGCCATTTGATTGCCAGCTCCAGCAGCTCTTCGTCGTTGCTGCGGACCTCTTCCACGACCGACTCGTCGATATCGAACAGCTCCAGGAAGCGCGTCTCGAAGACGAAGCGCCGGAAGCGGTCCAGATCGTAAAGCGCCATGAAGTACATGGCGGCTTGATCGTCGCTCAGCGGCTCCTTGCGCTCCGCCGCCAGCATCAGCAGCTTGCGAAACGAGGTCTGCATCAGGTCGTAGGGCTCGATCCCCTGGCTCTGAATGAACTCCCGCACGGCGCATTCGCCGCCCTTGCCGTGACCGTGACACAGCTCTTCTTTAACCACAAAGTAAAATCTTTGCGCCGACTGGCGCGGGTCGGCCGGTTCGGCCATTCCCAGCGGATACATGCGGCAGGCCCAGGGCCGGTGCGCGTAGACCTGGCAACCATGCTCGCCCAACAGGGAACACTTCTTGCTGCCGTCTTCCATCTTGAGGAACACCACCGGCACTCGGGTCTCGGTGGAGTAGGCGACCGAGGTATGCCGGTCCAGGAAAGCGGAGGAATCAGCCCCGACCGCATTTTTCATGCGCAGGACGTCGTAAGGGGTCAGCGCGATGGAGACATCGTGACAGCACTTGCCGAAGCAATCCAGAGCGGGATCGCAAGCGAACGTAAAGCGGTCGTCAGGACCCAGATGGGACGTGCTCTTCAGAAATTCGGGTGCCAGCGACTCGACTTCGGTCATGACTTGGACCTCCAACCTCGGATTCGATAATGTTGGCGCGCAGCGCCTGCTTGGACCACACCGGAAGCGGACCGCTTTCTCCCGTGGCTGGATCGAATCGATACCGGTAGGAGGCTGTCACATTGTATTGCTCCAGCATCCATCTCCAGCCGCTCACGAAATAAGGGCATTCGTCGTTGAAGCAGACGCACTGATACTCGCTGCTCCATGAGCCAAGCTGGGGGGTGCTCCACCTCTGCAAGGGCTCGCCACAATGTGGACAACGTGTTTTGCTTAGATCGTTCAAGGAACCTCTATGGCAAACGAAAATAGCGGGGCGGGGCAGCCAGCCCCCGCCCCGGTCAGTTGCTAAGCGCCAGCCTTCTGGCTCTGGCTGAAGACAGCGAGGATGGGCCGCTTGATAAGTTCCCAGGCTCCGGTCTTCGGGTCGCGCCGGCAGTTGGCGAAGACGTGCCACTTTTCTTCGTCGATCTTCGGCGTATCGGCGCGGAAGTAGTAGCCGGGCCAACGCGTCTCTTCACGGAACAGCACCGTGCGCACGTGGGACTCGGCCTGCCACATCCGGTGGATGTTTTCCCAGCACCGCATCAACTCGTTCAGGTCCTTGGCCGCCAGCTTCTCCGAGTCTTCGCGGAGGAAGTTCAGCAGCTCCAACGCGCGCTCCAGCGAGGGCTTGTTGGTGGTGAACTGCGAGGTGACGCCGCCGGCGTACTCGTCCATGATCTTCTGCAGACGATTCATGAACATGCGCGCCTTAATGTAGTTGGGATTGACCTCGGGATCGCTGGTCGCCTTGGAGAACTGCTCGTAGGTCTCCAGCGGCTTCAGCATTTCCTTGACCTGCGCATCCAGCGCGGCCTGGTCCACCTTGGGCGCGGCGTTGTTTTCAACGACGAACTTGATGGCGGACTTGGCGGCGATGCGGCCTTCGGCATGCGAGCCGGAAGAGAACTTGTGGCTCGAAGCGCCGGAGGCATCGCCCGCGCAGAACAGGCCCTTGACCGTCGACATGTTGGAGTAGCCCCAGAAGTACTGGGACTTGGTCTCGCTTGTCTGCAGGTCCTCGGGACCGCTAACCCAGGCGCCGGATGCGCCGGAGTGCGAACCGATGAAGAGCGGCTCGGAGGGCGCGATTTCGGACGACTTCTCTTCCGGCTGAACGTTCGTGGCCGCCCACAGGATGGCCTGCGAAATCGTCATGTCGAGGAAGTCTTCCCACGCCTCGGATTCCAGTTCCCTCTTCTTCTTCGCATACGCCTTGGGATCGTCCTTGTACTGCGCGGCGATGGCCGCCATGGCTTCCTCGGTGCGCATGTACAGCGGGCCTTTGCCCTCCTGCACGTCGAGCATGCCGAGGTAGTTGCGCAGGTTGGCCGGAATCGGCTTCACCCGGCCGTAGGGGCCCCACTTCTCCAGCTCTTCCTTGCGCTCCACCATGTAGTTGCCGCCCATGGCGTTGGTGGCGCGCGATTTGAACAGCAGGAACCAGGCGCCTACCGGTCCGTAGGCATCCTTAAAGCGGACAGGGATGAAGCGCACTTCCTGGCAGGTCATCTCCGCCCCGGCCTTCAGGGTGAAGTAGGCCGAGGAGCCGGTGTTGAACGGCGGATACCAGGCGCGGCCGAAGCCCTCGCCCGAACTCCGCGGCTTGAACACGTGCACGGCGCCGCCCATCGTCAGCAGAGTGGCTTTGGCCTTGAACACGTACACCTTGTTTTCACGCACGGAGAAGCCCACGGCGCCGGCGCAGCGGTCGCCGTCCATAAGCGGGCCGGTGATGAACACGCGCTCGAAAATCTGCCCCACACCCGACTGCAGCAGGGCGTTCTTGGCGGCTTCCGCCACTATTACCTTGTAGGACTCGCCGTTGATCATGAGCTGCCAGCGGCCCTCATGAACGTAGGCGCCCTTCTCGTCCTTCCAAATGGGCAGACCCCACTTCTCGAACAGGTGCACGGTGGAGTCCACGTGACGCGCGATGTTGGCCACCAGGTCTTCGCGGGTGACGCCCATCAGGTCGTTGCGGACGTAATCCACGTAGTCCTTCACGGTGTTGGCGCCGTCTTTCAGGCCGACGTACTGGTTGATGGCCGACAGGCCCTGGGAGACGGCGCCGGAACGGTCAACCGCCGCCTTGTCAACAAGGGTAACCTTCAGCCCTTTTTCTTTTGCCCAGTATGCCGCTTCGACCGCCGCCCCGCAGGCCGCCATGCCGCCGCCCAGAATGAGAAGATCGGTTTCGACAGTGACAGTCTCGAAATTAGGCATTAGTTGCCTCCTTTCAGGGTGAACACGGGAACTCCCAAGGCTTCCGGTTCGGCCGACAGCGCGGGACTGTTGAGGTCGGTGTGCGTCTGGTATCCGCCGCTGGGGGCAGCCGCGCCTTCAGGCGTGGTGCGAATGGGAAACTTAAAGCGCTTCAGGTTTCCGTTCCGGAACTTAATCGTCCAAATGATCGAATCAGTGGACCGGAGAGGCGTGGCCGAAGCACCGAGTGGGACAAAATCTGCATAGCCGCGAACCTCTACCGCCTGCGTCGGACAAATCTTTACGCAGTTGTAGCACTCCCAGCAGAGGGAGGCGTCGCGGTTGTACGCCTTCATGGATTGTTTATCAAGGACCATGAGATCGTTGGGGCAAATGTACTGGCAGGCTGTCTTGTCCAGCGCTTTGCACCCATCGCATTTCTCAGGATTTACGTAACTTGGCACTAGTCACCTCCAGGCCAACACTGCTGAATGTAGATTCTGGCCCTGGTTAAGACACTCGAGAGGAGTCGTGTTGCGGTTTACGGCGCACCTGCATGCCTTTGCGCGCCGCCATTGCAGTACGAATCACTGCGGGGGAAAAGCCTCCGCCGTAGCCGCGGAGGCGGCCTGGCGGGTGTCCAAGTGTCGCCCTGCAACAGGCGTCCTGAGGCCACTTGCGCGAAAGCGGACGCTTCGCCTTCCCCCAGAACAAAAGCCCGCCTGCAGCCCGGGTTTCGCTTACCATACAAACTGGAGCCGCCAAATAAGAACATCAAATCACCAATAAGTAAATTGCGTTGATGACTACGACATCATGCATCCATATTGGCGGGCGACACTGTGACCTCTATCACGTCTCTTGGTCAGTGTGATAATTGTCACAACCACGTCGTGCCTGGTTCCGGCTACCCTGAAGTGCCGGTACTACGAATTAAACCGGCCAAGCGGTGCCATGGCGCTATTTCTGGCGGAACTGCTCGGGGTCTGCGGGGCGGTCATATCGCTTTTGTGTCGGCACACTCGCCGATAGACGTTGCCTGACCGGGCAAAACTATCACCTGAGTGCCTGGGAGCAAGTTGCCGCTCGTTCGGGACGGAAAAGCGGCGGGGGCATGGACCACCTGAAGGGCTGCCGGCCAGTCACATTGGGCCGTGATTGTTGTCACGGCAATAAGTGCTGAGAGGTTATTAGCATTGCCTACAATTAAGTTAGCGCCGCACGTCGAGTTCGCGTGAGCGGCCCTGCGCGGGGAATGAAATCCGAGAAATACGCCGCGCCGGCTTTATGGCGCATCCTGGCAGGCACCAGCCCCAGCGATGCCCCTCGAACTCCGCGCATGTGAGGCGCCGCAGCGTGTCGCAGTCGGACTGATGGGGTGAGAGAGAGGCCGGTTCTTTGTGCATCTCGTTCTGCTTCTCGTCAGTTGGACCGTAGTTATTGTCGCCATTACGCTTCTGGTTCAAAAGCACAGAGAGCGGCGCCGGCGGACGCTGGAGCAGCAAATTCTGGGCTTCTCCTTCGGCGGCAACTTCCACCCGTTTAAAGATTCCGACATCCGCCAACTCTCCGTCTTACAGTGCGACCCGACCGCCATTTTCGATCTCACCATGACCGGCAAGGTGGGCGATTCCGCCGCGGTGGTCTGTGATCTGATCTGCGCCGGCCAGCACTGCCGGTCGGTACGGGCGGTGACCGTCGCCGCTTTCCGGTCCACCTGCGGCAGGCTTCCCATATTTCGCATCGGCGCCAGAGACCTGTTGCGTTACATGAATGAAGCCATGCACCACCGCCGCCTGGAGCACGAGCGCGAACTGGAAAAGGGGCTGGTGCTCCAGTGCAGCGATAACCAGGGCGCCGATGAGTTCTTCACCCGCGACAAGCTTTCCCAGCTTCAGCCGTGCGTAAAGCGCTTCTGCATAGAATCGAGCCCTGACTGGGTTTTCGTCTATTGGCCTTGCACGCGGGTGGAGCGCCAAGCATTGCCTGGTTTTATTAGAGAAACGAGCGTCATCGCCAAGGCCGTGTTAGGCCCCGGGTCGCAGGCGGCAATCAATTCCGTTTCGACCGCCTCCGTGGGCACGCAGTAGCGATATATGCGGAATGCCTTTCCCGCCAAGCGCGAATCGGCGCCGGCTGGGGGATGGGGTTGCATTCTCGGCGTGAAAAAGCATTGGCTCATGGTCCGGGGCCCGGTACAGCAAACAGCGCCAGGCGGCGCGCAGCCGCCAATGGCACGTAACAGGGGGTACGATGGTTATGATGTCTTCACCTCATGGGGTGGCAATCTGCCAGAGCTGTTTTGAGTGCAAGGCCAAGCCGAAAAACGGCTTCTGTGACCTGGCCTGCTCGGCCCTGCAACGCCTGGAAGCCATCAAGTCCACCTCCATCTATCCCAAAGGCTCGGTGGTGTTCGCCGAAGGACAAACGCCGCGCGGAATTTTCATTCTGTGCCAGGGGCGCGTGAAGCTTTCGCTGGGGTCGGTAAACGGAAAAATCCTCATCCGCAGGGTCGCCAACCCCGGAGAGGTTATCGGCTTGAGCGCCGTCGTCTGCAACAAACCTTACGAGTGGACGGCCGAGGCGATCGACCATTGCTGCATCGGTTTCATCAGGCGCGACGAATATTTGCGCTTCCTCCAGCAGCACAACGAAGTTGCCCTGCGCATTGCCGAAAAGCTGAGCGAGAAATACCACGACTCCTGCCAGGAGCTGCGCCGGCTCGCTCCTTCGCGTTCGGCCGGAGACAGGCTGGCCAAACTGCTCCTGGAATTAAGCAACGCCGGCAGTGCTGCGGACAATCGCCGCCCCAGCATAAAGATGCTGCTCACCCAGGAGGAAATGGCGCAGATGATCGGCATCTCGCGCGAAACCGTTACCCGGCTCATCTCTGAACTGAAAAAACAGCACATCGTGGAAACCAGGGGATCCACTCTGGTGATTTGCAACAAGGCGGCCCTGCAGTCGTTTACCACGGCGCGCCCGGCGTTCGGCATCTGGAGCACCATCCTGGCAGACGAGAACGCCACCCGCGTGCACAGCCGGTGAAGGCAAGCTCCCGGCAATAACGTCAGAGCCTCTCGTCGGCAAGACTTTAAACCTTGGGCCCCGTCAGGGGGCACGGGCTGCTTCAGCAAAAGGAGCCGCTCGCAGCAGAGATGCGCGACAGGTTACTACCAAGTAATATTATGTTAATGCCGCTTTAAAATGCCGTTAAAAGCTGGCTCATTTGGCTGACGACGGCAAAACCCCTCGGGTATGATGGTTGGCTCCGCCTGTCACTCGGCTCCGGCGGCTTGAACGGTGGAATAGGCTCTCTTGGTTGCCTGCGGTCCCAATGAGATCCGCTTATGAGAACCAAGGCTGCGCTGGCTGTGAAAGATGGAAAGCAAGAGGCTGGTGAGAGACCTGCGTTGACGCCGGTCGACGCTGATGAGGCGCCTGCTTTGCCGCCGATCAACCTGGATGATCCTTCCTATTACGTCAACCGCGAGTTGAGCCTCGCTCGCCTTTCAATGGCGCGTTCTGCAGGAGGCGCAGGACGCGTCCAATCCGCCCCTGGAGCGCGCCTTTTTCCTTTCCATTGTCGGCTCCAACCTGGACGAATTCTTTATGGTCAGGGTGGCCGGCCTCATGCGCCAGCTCGACTCGGGAGTTTCCGACGAGGGGCCGGACGGCATGAGCGCCTCCGAGCAGCTTGAGGCCGCCCGCAAGAACGTCGCCTCGCTGCTGGCCAGCGCGTATCGCTGTTTCCGCCGGCAACTGCTTCCCGTGCTGGAAGCCAATGGCATTCATCTGCTGCGCTACGCCGGCCTGACGCAGCGGCAGCGGGACAAGCTCAACGCCTACTTCGACAGCACGGTCTTTCCCCTGCTTACGCCGCTGGCCTTCGATCCCGGGCATCCTTTCCCGCACATTTCGAACTTGAGCCTGAACCTGGCGGTGCTGATCCGCGACGACAAAGGCGAAGAGCACTTTGCGCGCATCAAAGTTCCCGACACGTTGCCGCAACTGGTGCCCATCGACCGCCCGCCGCGCCGCCGCGCGCCCGCCGGCGCCTTCCGCGAGCAATCGTTTATCTGGCTGGAAGACCTCATGGCGGCCAATCTCCACAAGCTCTTTCCCGGCATGGAGATCATCGAGGCCCATCCGTTCCACATCACGCGCAACGCCGACCTGGAGGCCACCGAGGTTGACGCCGAGGACCTGCTGGAGCTGACCGAGGAAGGCATCCGCCAGCGGCGCTTCGGGGCCGTGGTGCGGCTGCAGGTCAACGTGGGCATGTCTTCCCGCATGCTCAAGATTCTGGTTACCAACCTGGAGATCGAGCCGGAGTGCATCTACAAGCAGAGCGGGCCGCTCTCCTTCGGCCGCTTGAAGCATCTGGTGGCCCTGAACCGGCCGGATTTGAAATGGACGCCGTTCGTGCCGGCGCTGCCGCCGGCCTTCGACCCGGAGAACGAAGATGAGGACATCTTCGCCACCCTGCGCCGCGGCGACATATTGCTGCACCATCCCTTCGAATCGTTTCAGCCGATCATCGACCTGGTGCAGAAGGCGGCGGTTGATCCGGGCGTGCTCGCCATAAAGATCACCCTCTACCGCGTGGGCAGAAACGCGCCGGTGGTGCAGGCGCTGGTGGAAGCCATGGAGGACCCCAAGCAGGTGGCGGCGGTGGTCGAGTTGAAGGCGCGCTTCGACGAGGAGAGCAATATAGGATGGGCGCGGGCGCTGGAGCGGACTGGAGCCCACGTCAGCTACGGCCTGGTCGGGCTCAAGGTCCATTGCAAAGTGCTGCTCATCGTACGCCGCGAAGGCGACACCATCCGGCGCTACGTCCACCTTGCCACCGGCAACTACAACGCGGTTACCGCCCACCTCTACACCGACATCGGATTGCTTACCACCGATCCGGACATCGCCGCCGACGCCACCGACTTGTTCAATTACCTGACCGGCTACTCGGCCAAGGCCGATTACCGCAAGCTGCTGGTGGCCCCCACCAACCTGCGGCGGAAGTTTTCCGAGCTGATCGAGCGCGAGATCGCCCATCAGCGCAAGTACGGCAACGGACGGCTGATTTTTAAGATGAACGCGTTGGTCGACCGCAGAATTATCCAGCTTCTCTACCAGGCCTCGCAGGCGGGGGTCAAGATCGACCTGTTATGCCGCGGCATCTGCTGCCTGCGTCCGGGGCTGCCGGGAATTAGCGAGAATATCCGGGTGGTCAGCATCGTCGGCCGTTTCCTGGAGCACAGCCGCATCTACTACTTCCATAACAACGGAGACGAGGAGATTTACCTCGGCAGCGCCGACCTGATGCCGCGCAACCTGAATCGCCGCGTAGAAGTGCTGTTTCCGGTCGAGGACCGCCAGATGGTCCGCCACCTGCACGACGATATCCTGGCGACCTATCTGGCTGACAACGTCAAGGCTCGCGAGATGCAGGCCGATGGCAGCTACCTGCGGCGGCCGGCCCGGCCCGGCGAGCCGCCGGTCAACGCGCAGAACGCGTTGCTGATCAAACTCGGCCCGCACCCGGCCAACAACGCTTAAGTCGCGTCTATTCCCAGGCTGGACTAGCCCGCTTTTCTCGCCATAGCACCCGGCCGTCGCACCCTGCTATCTGGCCGAGGCTACCGACGAAGGCCGCATCTTGCGGATGCAACCGACGATGGCCTCCGAGGTCAGCCCGTAATGGGCCAGCAGTTCCGGGTAGTTCTCGGCCGAGGTGCCGAAGCGGTCCTGGATGCCCACAAATTCCAGCGGCAGGCCGACCACCCCGCGCAACGCCTCGGCGATGGCGCTGCCCAGTCCGCCGATTACGCTGTGCTCTTCCGCGGCCACCGCCCCCCAGCATCCCTGCGTGCAGTCGATGACCGCCTGCCGGTCCAGCGGTTTGACCGTGCTGACATTAATGACCTTCACCGAAATCCCGTCCGTTTCCAGGGCTGCGGCCGCCTCCAGCGACTTTGCAAGCATCACCCCGTTGGCGAAGACCACCACGTGCTTACCTTCTCGCAGCGTATAGAGCTTGCCGATCTGGTACTCGCCCTCCGCGCTGGTCAGGATGGGCAGCTCGGCGCGGCTGACCCGCAAGTAGACCGGCCCCCGCCAGCCCACCATTGCCTTGACCATCTTGCGCGTCTCCACCGCGTCGGCCGGCACCAGCACCGTCATGTTGGGAATGGCCCGCATGATGGCCATGTCCTCCACCGACTGGTGGGTCGAGCCGTCGCCGAAATCCGACAGCCCCGAACTCGAGCCGCAGATCTTGACGTTGAGCCTGGCAATGGAGATGGTCTGCCGCAGTTGGTCATAGCATCGGCCCGAGGCAAAGGTGGCAAACGAACTGATGAAAGGAATCTTGCCCGTCAGCGCCAGTCCGGCCGCCGTCGAGGCCATGTTCTGTTCGGCAATGCCCATCTCGAAAAAACGCTCGGGATAGGCGTTCTGGAACAGAATCGACATGGTCGACTTGCCCAGATCGGCCTCCAGCACCACGATGTTCTTGTTCTCTTTTCCCAACTCAACCAGGGTCTCGCCATAGGCGGTCCGCAGACTGGTGGTGCTCATATTTGTTTCTCCTGCCGCTGCTGGCGCAGCTTCTCCAGATCGTGCATGGCGATTGCGTACTGTTCGGCCGTCATGGCCCCGTTGTGGAAGGCGGCGTTGTGTTCGGCGAAGGAAATGCCTTTGCCTTTGACGGTGTTGGCGATGATGACGGTGGGTTTGCCCTTGACGGTATCGGCCTGGTCAAGCGCTTCAATGATGGCGGCCGGGTCGTGCCCGTCGATCTCGATGAGGTTCCAGCCGAAGGCGCGCCACTTGGCAGCGACGTCTCCAATGTCGAAGCGCTCGACAATCGGGCCGGTCGCCTGCACCCGGTTGCGGTCGACGATGGCGGTCAGGTTGTCCAGCTTGAAGCGGGCCGCCGCCATGGCCGCTTCCCAGATCTGCCCCTCGGCCAGCTCACCGTCGCCAATGATGGCGTAAACTTTGCTCTTCTTGCCGTCCAGCCGCAGCCCCAGCGCCATGCCGTTGGCCACCGACAGGCCTTGCCCCAGCGAGCCGGTGTTGGCCTCCACCCCGGGCGTGCTGGTCATGTCGGGATGGCCTTGCAGCATGCCGCCCAGCACTTTCACTTTCTTTAGCTCTTCGGTGGGGAAGTAGCCGGCCATGGCCAGGGCAGCATATTGCACCAGCGCCGCGTGCCCCTTACTCAACAGAAACCGGTCCCGATTCTCCATCGCCGGATTCTGGGGATCGATTTTCATTTTGTGAAAGTAGAGCGTCGCCACGATCTCGGCACAGGAAGAAGAGCCTCCCAGATGCCCGACTTTGCCTACGCCAATCAGGTCCTTGACGATGTGCTCGCGCAGCACCAGCGCCTTTTCTTGCAGCTTGTGAACCAGTTCGGATGAGACCACAGGTTTCTCCATTCCAACTAATTATTAAGAACAACTTTAATCAGTGCGCCGGGTCTTAGTCCGTTTTGTCCCAGGGCGTCCCGGCCAGGAAGCCGCCATCGACGTAAATCGCCTGGCCGGTGATAAAAGCACCGGCATTCGAGGCCAGCAGGAGGCACAACCCGACTAGGTCATCCGGGTAGCTGGGCCGCTTCCACGAGGTGCGATCGAGGATCCATTTCGAGCGGACCGGATCGTCCCAAACGGCGGTCGTCAGCGGGGTCAGCACGAAGGCCGGACAGATGGCATTGACCCTGATCTTGTGCTCCGCCCATTCCACCGACATCGACTTGGCCAGTTGACACAGTCCCGCCTTCTGCGCCCCGTAGACGGAGACGCCCGCCAAACCGACCGCATTGTTCATCGAACCGATGTGGATGATGGAACCGCCGTCGCCCTTAGCCATCACCCGGGCCGCGGCGCGCGACAGCTCGTAGGGAATTCTCAGGTTGATGGTTGAGATGAGGTCCCAAGATTCCCGCGACACGTCGAATATCCGCTCCCGCCGATTGACCCCGGCGTTGTTGACGAGAATGTCCACCCGGCCGAAGCGGGCGCGAGCGGCTTCGATGATGGCATCGACCGCCTCGGGAGCCAGCAGGTCCATCGAGAATTCCTCGCAGCGGCCGCCCGCCGTCTTGACTGCCTCGGCCGTCGCCGCCATCGATGCCTTTGGATGATCGGTCAGGAGGACGTTCGCCCCGGCAGCAGCCAGCCCGGCGGACAGCCATGAACCTATCCCGCCGCCAGCCCCGGTGACAATTGCCGTCTTTCCGGTGAGATCGAACAACGTTGCGGGCCGCAGGGCGCGCGCTTTAGAGCCGTCCAAGTTGTGCAATTCCCATTTTTTATGCACGATTGCCTCTCCCAGTCATATGGTTATCATTATGGGCAATCAATTATGACGTAATACGCCTACTGCATCCAGAGCCTCTTTCCGGGAATCTTCCGCCCCGCTCGGTCGCGTGTGGGCTCAAGAATAAGCGATAACGCCCGTAACGAGCGTCGCTGCTGAAAGCTGGTACTGCCGCGCGAGTGATGCTACCATTTCGCTTTACGTCGATCTTCCCGGACCGAACCCCGCCCGCGGCCGCTTCCGGCCATAGCGGGCGCGATGGCTATGGAGACCCTTAATGCGACTGTCCTTCAGAGAGACCAGTGAAACCCGCAATGATCCCAAGGCGGTTCTTTACTCCCGCTGTACTATCGACTTGCCCACGCGCCAGATGCGCTTCGAGGAGGTGCCCTGCCGCAACCTGGAAGAGGCCATAGGCGGATTCGGCCGCTCCTTCCAGTTTCTGGGCGAGCGCACCGTGACCAATGCCTACTCGCCGGAAAACCCGGTGGTGGTGAACACGGGCATCCTTACCGGTTCCAACGTGATGACCGGCTTGCGCGCTTATTTCTCCGCCTACAGCCCGCTGAAGGCTTCCAATAAGGGCATGCCCGCGGCCATCTGGTCGGCGGGCAGCGGCAGCTTCGGTGCCAAGCTGAAATGGACGGGAATCGATGAGCTGATCCTGGAGGGACGGTCGAGCGAGCCGGTCATGTTGGTGGTTCGCCATGGCGACAGCGGGCCCACGGTGGAACTCAAACCTGCCAGCCATCTGCTTGGGCTGGAGTGCTACCGGAAGATGCTGCTGCTGCAAAAAGACTACCCCGACGCCCACTTCGCGGTGATCGGCCCGGCCGGCGAGAACTATGAGAATTGCTATTTCGGCGCCGTGGCCTTGAGCACCGAGAACCTGCTGAAGTCCGGCGACGACAAGTGCCGCTGGGCTGGCCGCGGCGGCATGGGCAGCGTGCTCGGCTATAAAAATGTGATCGCCATTGTGGCCCAGGCGCCCGAGCAGCCGGCCAAGATCAAGCCGGAACTGCGCGACTTTATCAAGGATATCGGCAACGGGCCCGCTTCGCGCCGCTTCCGCGAGAAGGAGCGCGGCGGCCTGGGCGGTACCTGGGCCAACTACGTTCCCCTGGAGAAATACCACCTCGTGCCGCAGCACAACTTCAGTCCCAGGGCCGACGGCCTGGTGGAGAAGATGTTTCGCGACAACGTCGAGCCGGAGTTTGTCATCAAGGCCGAATCCTGCCTCCGCTGCGGCATTCATTGCCACAAGAACGTCTACGAAAAAAAAGCCGACGGCTCGCGCGGCAGGTTCCTGGCGAAATTCGATTACGAGCCGGTGAACCTGCTCTCGACCAATATCGGAATCGATAATCCGCACTTGGCGGCCGAGCTTATCAGCATGGCCGACCATTTGGGGATGGACCAGATCTCCCTCGGCACCACCATTGCCTACGTGCTCGACTACAACGAGCGGCATCCCGAGCGGCGCATCTGCAACGGCGCTACCTTCGGCGACTTCGAGAAGGTAAAGCAACTGATCCAGGAGACCGGCCGGGGCCGCTATCCGGAGATCGGACACGGCGTCAAACGGCTCTCCGCGAAGATGGGCGAAACTGCCTACGCCATGCATGTCAAGGGCCTGGAGTTGCCGGCCTACCTGCCCGACTCGAACCCTGGGTATCCCTGGGCCATTGCCGGCGGGCACATGTCCATGGCGACGCACCTGCTTCTGGCCTTTGAAGGCGACACCAGTTTCGAGTACTGGGTCAAGGCCATCACCGAGCGCGGCCTCTTTCAGGTGAAGGACGACATGTCCGGACTGTGCAAATTCGCCGGGGCCACGCCGCAGAATATCGCCCTGGCGGTGAAGCACGAGATCGGCTTGGATGTCGCCCCGGAGGCGATGCTGGCGGCCATCCGGCGCGCCTACATTCGCGGCCTGTGGCTGGAACGCAAGCAGGGCTACGAGCGCGCGGATTACACGCTGCCCGCGCAGGTGTTTGACCGCCCTAACACTAAGCTGGGCATTGGCCCGTTCGTTACCCGCGAGTTCTTTTCCGCTCTCAGCGAGCGGGTTTGGGCGGTGTTCGACAAGGAGATTGCCGCGCTCTGATGGTACGCATCCGTTTCACCAGCCTTCTGGCGGACCGCATCGGTGGCATCAACTCGGTCGAAGTCGCGGCCGCGACGGTGGAGTTTGCCCTGCGTGTCCTCACGGACCAGTATCCCAAACTGACGCGCCTGGTCTGGTCCGAGGAGAAGGTCGTCAACCCGATGATGGCCATCTTTCTCAACGGTCAACTGCTGGGCGCCGCCCAGTTGGGCACGGCGGTAAAAGCGGGCGACCAGATTGAAATTGTGCCCGCGGTGTCAGGAGGGCGGTAAGCGTTTAGGCCAGGACCACAGTTAGGATATAGCGCGGTTTTATATCAGGCACGACTTTAGTCGGGACTGTGTATTTCACGCGAGGCGGTACAATCCCCAGAGATGGATTCCGGCGGCAATAGCGAGAATAGCGGCGGAGCCCAACAAGCCCCTGGACAGGTTGCCATTCCGCCCATCCAGCCCGAGCAACGTCACGTGCCATTCTACGAGAGAAATCTGTTTTGGGGACTTGTCTCGTTTGTGGTGGCTGCCGTGTTAGTCGCGGGCGGCTTGCTCTTGCCACCAACGCAGCTTGCTAAAGCACTGCTCTGGATTGCGTGGTTGGTATCGGCTGTACCATTGTGGCTGGCATGGAGGGAAGTACGCAACCGCTGGGTTGCGACGCCGTGCGGTCTTTTGTGTTGGGGCATAGTAGCAATATCGTTGTTTTCAGTATGGGATCGCCGCACACAGCCAGCGGTGGTAACACCTCCGGCGCTAGGACAGGAAAAGTCAAAGGATTCGCCAACGTCCAAGACTCTTGGTACAGCACCCGGACTTGTTCCACAAACGCAAGGGCAGCCATCGCATCCGGAAGCTGGAACTATTCCACCCAGACCGCCAACCAGCGCATCCGCTGGGCAGCATTTTTTATCAGTTGAATGGCATTCGGGACTTGCTCCGATAGTACCAAAAGAGGGAAGAGTTTTTGTACTTGATTTATGGCCTCTTCCGGCAGGGGGTGGGGGACTATCGGAAATGTTCGGCGAGCCCGGCTATAAACTAGGCCTTCCGCCAGTAAATAGATTCGATGAGTGTCGATTAACAAACTATTCGGCTACGGCGTTATTTAATGTTCGACTTACGCTTCATCTGACTTTCTGGAAGGTAATTAAAGACCCTAAGCAGCCGGGCGTGTCGAGGTCTGGAGATGTTTCCTTGTCTCGTGATTGGCCGATTGCCATACAGAAAATAGATACAGGTCCGGATCACCCGTTCATCTTCTACATCTATAACCAGAGTGACCAAGTTGCACAGGTATCCTTCCCGGAATTCGTTACTGCGCAAATAGGTGATAACGTGGAACGGCAAACAATCAGATTAATTCGACCCGAAGGTTTCATGATGCCACTTTCACCATTTACAGCTAAGCGGCCGTGAGTTCCTTGAATACTAAGTTGTCGGCGTTGAGCATCCGCTTTAGTCGTGCCCTGATACGAATCACACAGGTTCGGCATCGCGGCAGCGATACGCCTACTTAGAACGGGTCTACTGTAGCCCTTTCCAGTGATGATATGTCCGATATCCCGAGGAGATTTCTAATATGGCAAGTGTTCCCCTGAACCTGGAGCAGTTTCTTCCACAGGACGGATATTCCGGAACGCTGGTGGGACGCGCCTGGGTACCGGGCGCGGGAGCAAGGGTCATCGCCATTCGCGAAGCAGGCGTTTATGACATCTCCGACGTGGCGCCGACCATGAGCGACCTGCTTGAGGACGTGGACCCCGCCGCGCTGGTCCGGCAAACGCCCGGCTCGCGAGTAGCCGCGATCCGGGAACTGCTGGACAACACCACCCGCCGGCCCGACCCGCAAAAGCCATTCTTGCTGGCTCCCTGCGATCTCCAGGTGATCAAGGCGGCGGGTGTGACCTTCGCCTCCAGCCTGCTGGAGCGGGTGATCGAAGAACAAGCGCGGGGCGATCCGGCGCGCGCCGAAGCCGTGCGCAAAGAGGTGGTCTCGCTCATCGGCGAGAACCTGCGCTCGCTGAAGCCGGGTTCGCCGGAGGCGCTGAAGATCAAGCAACTACTGATCAAGCGTGGACTGTGGTCGCAATACCTGGAGGTCGGAATCGGCAGCGATGCCGAAGTCTTCACCAAGGCGCCGGTGCTGTCAGCCGTGGGCACCGGCAGCGACATCGGCATTCACCCCGATTCGGCCTGGAACAACCCCGAACCCGAGATCGTGCTGGCGGTCAACAGCCGCGGCCGGACCGTCGGCGCCACCCTGGGAAACGATGTAAACCTGCGCGACTTCGAGGGGCGCAGCGCGCTGTTGCTGCCCAAGGCCAAGGACAATAATGCCTCCTGCGCCATCGGGCCGTACATCCGCCTGTTCGATTCAACCTTCTCCATCGACGATGTGCGCAACGCCGTAATCAGTTTGCTGGTGGAGGGAACAGACGGCTTCCGCCTGCGCGGCGCCAGCTCCATGAGCCAGATTAGCCGCGATCCGCTCGATCTGGTGGCGCAATCCATGGGGCGATATCACCAGTATCCGGATGGGATGGTGCTTTTCCTGGGGACCATGTTCGCGCCCATCGAAGACCGCAATGAGCCGGGCGGCGGCTTTACTCATAAGGTGGGAGACATGGTGTATATCTCCAGCCCCAAACTGGGCACGCTGGCGAACCGGGTCGAACACTGCAACCGGGTTGCTCCCTGGACGTTCGGCATAAGAGCATTGTTCACCCAGCTGGCCACGCGCAGCCGCGGAGCCGCACAGAACTAGAGCCGCGTGCGCGGACAATTTAGCAGCACCCCTCGCCCGCGCTTGTTCGCCGCTGAGCTTCTTCTCACGAGTGCTCACGGAAATCATAGCCTTGCCTTCCCGGCTGAAGAGGTTTTGGCGGGTACTTGATTCCTTCCGTAAGGAGTCGCAATTCGCGTCTGTTATAATCAAGCTTGCCCGGCCCTGTGCCTGAGCCTATGGGTGGGGTTTCCTCATACTTGCCGCGGTGGGTGTAGTTCAGTGGTAGAACTCCGGACTGTGGCTCCGGCTGTCGTGGGTTCGAATCCCACCACCCACCCCAACTAACCCCTTGAATCTTCGGTGTTTCTCGATTCGGCGAGGGTCCATTAGGGTCCGTTAAGCCCCCATCACATGACTGTGGTGGGCAAAACCTGTCGTACCACCATGCTGTGCGCCACCCGCAGATCCTCGGAAAACGAATCTGTGTACAAGTTCATCGTCGTCCTAATGTCTGCGTGACGCATCAGCTCCTGCTGCACTTTCACATCGACTCCCAGTTGGCGCAGCAGGCTTGAATAGGTACGGCGAAAGGTACGCCAGCCAAGCTTTTCGCCCAAGCCAACCTTCTTAGCAGCCGGCCAGAGATGGAGTCGGCGACATGAAGTGGACTGTATGGTTTCTGCCCCGCAAAATATGGACTAGCAAATACCCAGTCCTGGGGACCGTTCCACTTGGTCTGCTTTTGCCAGTGCAAGAGCATCTCGGTAAGCTGCTGATCGATGGGCAGGGCGGCCTCGCGATATTCGTTCTTCGCCCGGTCCACGCGGTTTTCCACCACGCCACGCTGGATTTTGACTTGCAGTTTCGCAAAGTCAAAATCCCCCCACTTCAGCCCTGCCAGTACGCTCGGCTCCAGCCCGAGGCAGACCGCGAGCCAGGCCATGGTGCGGAAAGGCTCGCGCTCAATCGCGCCAATCAATTTGGTAACTTGGGCCGAGGTCAACACCTCCGCCTTAGTTTGCCGCTTACTAATATCAGGCACTCGCACCAAGCTCAGCGGATTCTTGCCGATGGGGATGAATTCCCATCGCATCGCGCAATTGAAGATGTTGAGCATAATGGTCCGGATGTGCCCTTTGCTCTTGGGTGCCAGATCGAGTCCCTTAAGCCACTGCTCGACTCCGAAGGGCTTGATCTGGCTCAGTTGGTAATCACCCCACTTCGGCTTAATGTGAGTCCGAAGATAGGCTTGATAGGCCTTGGCAGTGGAGTACCGCTTTGGCATTTCGTCAGCGATGTAACGATCGATCAGGCCCGCGAAAGTGAGCCCGTGAATCGCCGGCGCGTCTGAGTTGGCGGCTAATCGCAGAGATTCAGCGGCGCGCTGGGCATCCGCTCTCCGAGGGAGCTTCTCTACGGTGCCGATTTCCACGGATCGTTTCACTCCATGTTCATCCCTAAACCGAAACACCCACACGTTTGGGCCGCGCTTGCGTTCTTTCTGCTGCACGGCTCCGAATTGGTATCGCATTCGTCTCATTGAATTGCTCCACGAGACGGTGCGAAAGGCAGTGGAGAAGAGTTTAACTGGGCACGCATCCACTCGTCTAGCGCTGAGGCTCGGAAGCGCCATACCCGGCCCAGACGAAGCGCCGGGATTTTGCGCTGGCGGGCAAGTTGCTGGACCGTATTGGGATGTAACTTGAGGATCTTGGCAGCTTCCTTCGCGTCGATTAAGGCTTCACAGCTCATCTCAAACATCTCCACAGCGGAAAAGGAAACGGAATCGACCTCTGCACAAGCACCTCAAAGTGGGTCCGACGGCGGAATCGATTCCGCTGGCTCATCTGTCCTCAAGGTAGGAGGGCAGAAACTCTGACTCGATTTATGCCTTTTTGAACCGACTCTTTCCGTTTAGGCAATAATCCCCCAAAGCCCTATTTTTAACGCGCGGATTCGATTCATACCGAAAGATGTTCTTGACCCGTATATGCCATATCTGGCATATTCGAGTAGTCTTGTAAAGTCCCGATGAAACCATTGATCTTCGTCGCCGACTCGCACCGCAAACTGCGGGAGTTTCCGCGGGCCGTACAGCAACACATCGGCTTTGCCCTTTATCAGGCACAGATGGGCGGCAAGCACATCGACGTCAAGCCGTTGAAGAATATCGGAACCGGCGTGCTGGAGGTTGTTTCCGATCATCGGGGCGACACGTTTCGAACCGTCTATACCGTGAAGCTGGAGAAGGCCGTGTATGTGCTGCATGCGTTTCAGAAGAAGGCAAGGCAGGGTATCGCGACACCAAAGAGCATGATGGAGGTGGTAGAACAGCGGTTGCAACGCGCTATCGAAATCGACCGGGAGTGGGGGAAATAACGATGACAAAACGCCAACTGGATTACACCGTCAGCAGCGGCAACGTATTCGCCGATCTGGGTATGCCGAATCCGGAGGAAGTGCTTGCCAAGGCTGAGCTAGCCCACAAAATTACGCTTCTGGTTCGCGACAAAAGGCTCACCCAAGCCCAGACCGCCAAACTGTTGGGAGTTGATCAACCCAAGGTTTCGGCCCTCATGCGCGGGCGTCTTTCGGGCTTTTCGCTGGAACGGTTAATACGTTTTCTGCTTCTGCTTGGACAAGACATTAAAATCACGGTGCAAGGGTGCCCGCGCTCTCGGTCACGGGCTCGCGTTCACGTGGCTTAGAAGACCAACCCAACTTCGCCCCAAGGCGCTCGCCCCAACTTCCGAGCGCCTTTTCCTCGTTTTTCAAAGCCCGCAGCCCGCACGAACTGCCCCTTAAATGTTCTTTGGCGCGGCGTTTCACGAAGTGACGCTGCCCGCGACTGTAATATCGTCAGTGTCTAGACCGTGCACGGACCTGACCGTCCCATCATTATTCTTCGCCCAATCCAATTGCAAACCACCTTCTTCGGATTGCGCTTGGCCGCGCAGCCGTTTCTTCACTTCCGCCGGACGAGTGCGCCCACTCCGCTAACGCTCCAGGACGGCCCTTCGGGACAGCGCGTCCGCGAGCCAAACGGTAGAGCGTGTTTGGCACTTGCCGCGCCCGCCTCTTGGGCCTGCACCCTCGCCCTCTGTCGTTCCTCCTTGTCTGCCTGTGCCGCGTTTTTTCCTTCGCTTCGCTCCGGGGTGAAAGAAAAAAACGCCCCACAGGGCAGACAAAGGAAAAAACAATGGAATATCAAAGCAACAACAGCAGCAGCAACGGCTCAGCCGCCGTCAATGCAGCTTCCGGCAGCAATAACCGGAAGCCCGCCACTGCGCAGCAACTCATCCGCGAAAACGTTCAATACCTGATCGAGCAGCTTGAGACCGGCCACAGCGAAGCTCTCACCGCGTTTCTCGATGCAATGGCACATTTTCACAACTACTCGTTCGGTAACGTATTGCTGATTGCGAGACAGCGACCCACGGCAACCCACGTTGCAGGGATGCGGACATGGAACGAGCTTGGACGCCGAGTAAAGCGTGGAGAGAAGGGCATTGCCATTCTTGCGCCGATGATCGGCACCCGTCGCAGGAAGCGTGAACAGGAGCCCGACACGGAAGAAGCAGACTCGACCAAATCCGCACTGCTCGGATTTCGCCGCGTGTACGTGTGGGACGAGGCCCAGACCGAAGGTGCACCACTGCCCACGCTTGGTGAAATCACCGGAGAAGTAGGCACGTATCTGGACCGACTGCGGAAGTTTGTTGTCTCATGCGGAATCGAGTTGGAATACAGCGAAGACATCGCACCCGCTCTCGGAGTTTCTTACGGCGGAAGAATCGCTTTGCTGCCCGGACAGACGAAGCCCGAAGAGTTTGCGGCGCTTGTCCACGAAACGGCGCACGAATTCCTACACAAAGCAGAACGGCGCACCGCAACCACCAAGGCAGTACGCGAGACGGAAGCGGAAGCAGTCGCCTTTGTAGTCGCCAAAGCTATCGGATTAAACGCCGATACCAGCCCCTCTTACATCCAGCTTTACCACGGCAACGCCGAGTTGCTGATGGAGAGCCTTGAGATAGTGCAGCACACGGCTTCCGTAATCCTGGCGGCCATTCAGACGGAAGAATCCGTTTCACAGGAAGTCCCGGAGTCTCGGTTCCCAACCACGGAGGCGGAGCAATCCGCCGCCTAAGTCCACTGTGCCCTTTTCGGCGCGGACAAGGGAGGTGTCTCTGTCCGCATGACCTCCACCCTTTCACCAATAGGAGAAAAGAACATGTCCACCGCCATTCGCAGTAACCACGAATATCGCAACCTGCCCGTAGCGCAATTGCAGGAATCGTCCACCAACCCGCGCCGCCGCTTCGATGAGGACAGCCTCTCGGAACTGGCGGAGAGCTTCAAAGCGCAAGGAGTGTTACAGCCTTTGCTTGTCCGCATCATCGATGATGGCAAATATGAAGTCGTTGCCGGAGCGCGCAGATTGCGGGCCGCTAAGCTCGCCGCCTTGGAAGAGGTTCCGGCGCGTGTTGTGAAACTGTCCGACATCGAAGTTCTGGAATGCCAGCTAATCGAGAACGGACAGCGGGAAGGCGTGCATCCGATGGAAGAGGCATTCGCCTACAAAGCAATGCTGGAAGTCAATGGCGCGCACTATGATGTTGCTCGCATAGCCGCCAAGATTGGCCGCAGCCAGACTTACGTGGCCACTCGCCTTCGCCTGGCCGAACTCATCCCATCCATCGCCGAAGCCTTTCTGGCCGACCAGATTGGTGTAGGCCATGCGCTGGAAATCGCCAAGCTGCCACACCCGGAGCAGCAACGCGCCTTCGATGCCGCGTTCCGTAGTGTATGGAGTGGCAGCAAAGAGAACCGCGTTTTGCTCCCCGTGCGGGAGTTGACGGCATGGATTGAGCAGAACATCTTGCTCTCGCTTGATGCCGTGCCGTTCGACAAGAACGATGAGGCCCTTGTACCTGAGGCCGGAAGCTGCACCAACTGCCCGAAGCGCACCGGCTTCAACACCCTGCTGTTCGGCGAGGCGATCAAGGACAGTTGTACCGATGGCGCGTGTTACAACAACAAACTCGCTAAGCACATCGAGCGGCAGGTTACAGAGAAGCCGAAACTGGTACAGATCACGACCAGTTACGGAACACGTGGTAACGATGCTGTGCTGGGACGCAACCGCTACGTTGCGCTGAATCTCTCCGTAAAGAGTGACAAGTCTAAGGCACAGCTCTCGCCCTACCAGAAGCCATGCAAGCAAATGAGTGAGGCCATCGTGGTGGACGGCAGCGAGCGTGGGCGCGTGGTGAAGGTTTGTGCTGACCCGACCTGCTCGGTTCACTTCGCTGACCGCCGCACGCCTACCCCGGAGCAAACCGCGAAGGAGCGTGCAGGGCGGCGCAAGGAACTCGAACGTCAGAAACTCGAAACCACCGTGCGGCACCGCATTTTGGCCGAAGTCCTCAAGCGCGTCGGTTCTCCACTCGGCCGCGCCGACCTTGGATTCCTGGCGACTGTGTTGGTAAACAGACTTGAGCCGATGCGCAGAGAACGGCTGGCGCGACGGCACAAGCTCGTTGAGGGAACAGCAAGCGAGGTTACCTATCCACAGGTACAACAGGCTATCGCCAAACTGTTTAAGCAGTCCGACGAAGCCGAACTGTGCAAACTGTTGGTTGAGATTGCGCTGCTCGAAACCGTGGACTATGCGCCTAAGAGCGAGCCAGATATGCTGATGGAGACCGCAAAACGGCATCGCTTAGATGCGGACAAACTGCGCAAGACCATCGAACAGGAGTTTGCAACCAAACGCGCCAAGCTGGAAATGAAAGAAAAAAAGGACGTGAAAAAGCGCGCGGCATAACCAATCCAACTTCCCCCAGGCGCTCGGTAGTTCCGGGCGCCTTTTCTCACTTTTGAAAGCCCGTGGCCCACCCGTCTGTGGAACTCCTGCTTTCGCAGGCGTCTTGTTCACCCCACCCCACGGGCTTGGCGCAACCCAGGATGTGCACTTCATAGACCGTTGCGGGCGATTATTGCCAAAACGGAATAAGCCAGCTCAAAAGAGCAATAATCGCCCACTTGTTTTTGGCTTGCGTTTTCCATCGAAATCCAGCAGCACACGTTGTGCTTGAAAACACGCGAAGGAGACCCAATGTCGCAGCCAGCCAATCCAGTTTCCCAACAACCAGCAAAGAGATCGCGTCTGTGGCGCTTTGCACCAGTTACGGCCATCGCCCTGCTTGCCGCGCCCGCCTACGCCCAGGGCATCGGCAGTTCGCCTTGGGAGAATGCCGTCAATGCCCTGAAGACTTCATTCACTGGTCCTATTGCACAGGGGCTATCGCTCGTTGCCATCGTGGTCGGCGGCTTGATGTTCGCTTACGGCGAAGGCCAGTCGAAACGGATGCTCGCCGGGATCGTCTTCGGCGTTGGCATGGCTATTGGAGCGGCGAACTTTATGTCCTGGCTATTTCCATAACCCAACAGAAGAGGAGGTGATGCGCATGGCGAAGGGTGCTTCACTACGGGAATATCGACACAACCAGGTGTTCAAGGCAATGAACCGCCCACTGACCATCATGGGCGCGGAGCGCCGTCTGTTCTTTGTCGCGCTGATCTCCGGCGGCGCGATCTTCTCGCTCATGCACTCCTTGCTTGGGGGAATCCTGCTCTTTGTGGTGGGAGTAATTGCCGCGCAGCGGGCGACTAAATACGACGTGGAAATCTTACGGGTGCGGCTGAATTCAACAAAGTTCCGCCGCCGTTATGACCCGATGAAATGGCAACCGACGGAGATAGGGATCGCAAGGCGCAATGTTCAAGGTTGATCAGATCACGAAGGATTGGAAGGAAGCTGGATCGTTGCAGGCGCACATCAACCTGTACGGCTTCTGGGACGAGCACGCGTTCCTGACAAAATCCGGCGACCTTGGCGCAGTGCTCAGGATCGGCGGGATCGATTACGAGAGCCTCGACCATGCCGGGCGGGATTACACGGTGAAGCGCCTGGAGGCGGCCTTCCGTAGCCTCGATGACAAGACGCGGCTCTATCAGATTCTATTCAAGCACAATCGGCCCGAGGTGCCACACGAGCATTATCAAAACCCGCTGGTGCGCGCCGCCGTGGAACAACGCGTGGGGTTTCTCCAGTCGAAGGCTGACCGGCTGTACAGCGTTGAAATCTTCTGGGAGGTGATGATCGATGGCAGCTACGCCAAGAGTGGCCTGCTTCGCGCCCTGTCGCAGCTTCCGCGAGACCCGCACGGCTCGATCAAGCAGCTCAAGTCGCTCTTCGCCGGAAGTCAGCAACGGATGCTGCTGTATGAGCAGATCGAGCGCGACCGGCTCCTGCTCCAACAGAAAATCCGAAGCCTGAGTGGGCAGCTTAGCGACCTCACCGAGGTTGAGTTGCTAGGGGCGGAGAGGATCTTCCGGTTTGTCCGGCGTCTCGTGAACTTCCGCCCCTCGAAAATCCAGAATGCGCGGCTCTCTGGGCCGCGCTTTCTCGACTGGCAAT
>CAWHVF010000010.1:0-8816 GCA_963832785.1 uncultured Acidobacteriota bacterium | reverse complement strand
AGCTATGCGCAAGACCAAAGGGGGCGCGGCAATGTAGTTGATTTTCGCGTTCCTTTGGAGATTAACGGAGTAACGGTCCAGCCCGGGGACATCATTTTCGGAGATGTAGATGGGGTACTTGTTTTGCCGAAGGAGATCGAAGGCATTGTAGTGACACAAGCACTTGAACAGGTAAGAAAAGAGAAGACCGCGAAAAAGCTGCTTCTTAGTGGTGTCTCGGCCGAAACCGTCTTCAGCGAAACCGGCGTGTTGTAGCTTTCCCAATTGACTATTCCTGGTTCAATCCACAGATCGAATCGAGAACTGCCGAGGGAAAAAAGAGGCAAAACGAGTTCATGATTTCCGGAATCAGTTTGGTGATCCTCGCCGCCGTTCTCCAGGGCATCTTTCTGCTCCCGATGTCACGCACACGCCAATGGGCCTGGGAGCACGTTTGGCTGGCATTTTCGCTGGCAGGCATGCTTGTTTGTAATTGGGTTCTGGCATTCATTTCGCTGCCATCTCCCGCATCGATCTATGCTGCCGTGCCGCGGCAGGAACTTGCCGTACTGGCTGGTTTCGGCCTGGCATGGGGAGTGGGCGCTGTGCTGTTTGGCTTGGGCATGGACATACTGGGCCTGACACTCGGCTATCCGCTCATCATGGGCCTAAATGCCAGCGTCGGCACCTTTGTCCCGCTCCTGTGGTTGTACGGTGGGTCGATGTTTACGGGGCGAAGACTTTTTATCGCCGATGGGACAGCCATCGCAATCGCAGGAATTGTGGCGTGCTCTGTTGCGGGCGCCTGGCGGGAATCGGCTACAGATCGAACTAGAGTTGATTCTCGATCACGGTTTCTTGCTGGTCTGATCATTGCCGTTGTTTCCGGAGTTCTTTCCTGTTTGCCCAATATTGGACTTACTTTTGCGGCTCAAACCCTCCGGGCTGCACGCGACCTTGGCGCTTGAAGCGCGTTCGCTGGTAATTCGGTGTGGCTTATCTTCTTCACTTTCGGAGGACTAGTAAATCTCCTCTATTGCTGCTGGCTTATGATTCGCAACAGGAACCTGCAAATGCTGCTCGCTGCCGGCAGCGTTGCAAATTGGTGGTGGGCCCTGGCGATGGGTGCGATGTGGATAGGAAGCTTCTACCTTTACGGACTTGGCGCAGCGCGATTAGGTGCCAGCGGCCCCACTATTGGCTGGCCAATTCTCATCTCTGTCTCGATAGGAGTCGGGGTTCTCTGCGGCCTGTGGAGCGGGGAATGGAGTCACGCCCCATCCTGCGCCAAGATGCTCCTTTGGAGCGGATTGGCGCTCATTATTCTGGCCGTCTTGATCATTCCGTTTGGTACGGCTTCACAGTAACGCTCCGTGAAGAGAGGACGCAAACATGAGATTCAAAGACAAGGTCGCAGTGATTACTGGCGCCGGATCCGGCATCGGTCGAGGAATTGCCAATTGCCTTGCTGAAGAGGGCGCGTTTGTACTTCTTAACGACATTCGGCGGGATGCGGCCGAGGAGTCGCGGCGAATCCTTGCCAGCGAGGGGCACCGCGCGGAGATTGTGATCTCCGACATTAGTACCCAGGATGGAGCCGCAACTGCCATCCATGAAGCAATTCATCATGGCGGACGTTTGGACTTACTGGTCAACTGTGCCGGTCGCCAGATTGTCAAGCGGATGGAGGAGCTTCAACCGGAGGAGTGGGATATCGTCCTCGATGTGAATTTGAAGGGAGCCTATTTATGCGCGAGAGCGGCCATCCCCTTTCTGGCTGAACAGCGAGGCGCCATCGTCAATATCTGCTCGGTTCATGCTCGGGCGACAATAGAAGGCTTTACGTCTTATGCAGCATCCAAGGCCGGCATTCTCGCTTTGACACGCGCCATGGCAATCGAATGCGCGCCCCGAGGCATTCGCGTGAATGCCGTGAGCCCGGGCACAATCGACACACCCATGCTGCAGGCCTACTTTGACTCCTGTCCCGATCCATCTCGTGCGAGATCGGAGTTTCTCAAGTTTCACCCAATCGGGCGATTTGGAACGCCCAGGGATATTGGAGAATTGGTTGTGTTTCTTGGATGTTCTCAAGCGGGGTTTATTACCGGCACAGAGATTATTGCCGACGGCGGCATGACGGCACTCCTCTTCAAGAGCTGACGATAAACTCGCCGCTATAAGCGTCCTAATCGTTTGCGGACTCAAAGGGCTACTCGTTGAATCCTCATTTCTAGAGAACTGTCGGAAGCGCCTTCGCATGCCTTGTCGAAATGACAAGCACTGCCGGTTTTAGTCCCTCCGATGCAGCATCGATCGTAAGCGAACCGGGCCGTAATGTAGCTTGAAGTATCGCCTGAGCTAGGCCGTTGAAGAGACTGCGTTGATTGCCCTTATCGGATCCATGACAGTTTGGATCGCCATTACCCACTCCGATAAGCGAGCCTTCTCCGCCGACTTTGAACTGAATAAGATTGTCGGCTGTAGGCACAGGGCGGTCTTCCATGTCTACAACTTCGACGCGAATCATCGCCACATCCTGGCCATCGGCCATTATCTCTTCTCGATCCGCGGTAAGCACGATTTTCGCTGGAGCGCCGGCCGTTTCGCGCTTCTCAACGGTCACTACTTTTCCGTCCTTTGTACCGTGCGCCTCAAGCACACCAGGCGCATAATGAACTCTCCACCCCAAGGTAAAATGGGGCTCAACCTTTTTTGAGCCAAGGCTCCGGCCATTAAGGAACAATTCGACGCTTTCGAGGTTCGATTTGACCTGAACGAGAATCTCTTCGCCTTCTCTCCCCTCCCAGTTCCAGTGCGGATATAGGTGCAATACCGGCTCGGCGCTCCAGCAGGCCTTGTAGTAATAAAAGTTGTCCTTCGGGAATCCGCAGGTATCGACGATGCCAAACTGCGAGCTGATGCTGGGCCATGAGTAGGGCGAAGGCTCGCCCCGATAGTCGAAGCCTGTCCACGCGAAACCGCCGGTCAGCCACGGTCGTGCGGCGTAAAAATGCCACCACGCCCGAGCCAATTCGAGCGACGCCCCCGGTCTGAATTCATCGTAGGAACTCATCCAGTTGCGCAGTCTATCTGTCGTGAAAGTACCGCGGGTGCAACATTCGCTTGCTGTCTCGGTACCGATCAGCAACCGCTTCGGATGCTCGGCGCGATAGTCGTCGATCTTCGACAGGTTGTAACTGAATCCAACCACGTCTAAAGCATCGGCAAGGTCCGTCTTGTAATACCCATTCACGGCTGCCGTACACAGCCGCGTAGGATCAAGTTCATGCGTGCGCTCCTGCATGGAGGAAATCACGCGGCCAGCTTCGTCCTTGCGCATACGCCACTCATCATTGTCCTGGGCGCCGCGCATGTACCACTCTTCATTGCCCAAGGACCAAAGAAAGACTGCGGGGTTGTTACGATAGCGCTTGATCATCTTTTCAAGTTGACCCATAGCCTCATCGTTGGACGACATTGTGCGCGTCTCACAGAGAACCAGAACGCCAAGGCGCGCGCAAGCATCAATCAACTCCGGCGTGGGGAAATTGTGCGAGGTGCGAATCGCATTGCAGTCCATTCCTTTGAGAACTTCAAGACGAAATGATTGCAAGCGATCCGGCAGCGCGACGCCAACGCCTGCGTGATCCTGGTGATTGCACGTGCCCTTGATAACAGTCTTCTCGTGATTCAGGGAAAATCCCTGATCGGTATCCCAGCTCAGTATGCGCACGCCGAACATCACTCTTTCCCGGTCACGTACGTTGTTCTCTGCCTCTACCGAGGCTACTGCGTAATAGAGATTTGGCTTTTCAAGAGACCAGATCGCTGGATTAACAATGCTGCATTTAGCACTGAATCTTTGCTCGCTGTGCGGAACGATGTTTACCGCAGGCGATTCGGCAGTTGCCACCACTTTGCCGGCCATATCGAGAATCTGCCAGCGCACAACGCACATTTCCTTTGCAGTGCTAGTGTTCTTCACAATCGTGCTCAAGTCGAGCATAGTGGTCTGCCCGGCGAAATCTGTGCCAGTTGGTATGAGACAAACTGGTATGGAAGGAGCCTGGAATGGGGAAGGCGAAGAAGCACAGTTGCCATCGGCGAGCCCAAGCCCGATTCCCCGATATTCGTGACCACCAACTTCTCGCTCACCTACTTCATCGTGTCGGGCGAGATCGAGAATTGCGGCATCAGCGCCTGGCTGGTGGTGCCCGAGTGCGAGGGCATGAGCGTGCTGACCGCCTGGGCGGCCGGCAAGCTCTCCGGCGCCAGCATCGCCAAGTTCATCAAGGAAAGCGGCTTCGAGAAGCAAGTGACGCGGCGCGAACTGGTCATTCCCGGCTACGTCGCCCAAATCAGCGGCGAGCTGGAGGAGAACCTGCCCGGCTGGAAGGTCCTGGTCGGCCCCCAGGAAGCCGGCGACCTCGAAAGCTTCGTCAAGAAGCCAGGCTCCTGTGAACGTACGGCCTTCGGACATCGGCCTCGGGTTTCAGATTTGACCCTGCCATGCCCAAGGTTGAATTCCGTCCCTCCGGAAAAGACCGTCCGAGGTGCCGCCGCAGACCGGGCTGCTGGAAGCCGCCCGGCAGGCGGGGGTGGAGATCGAATCCCCCTGCGGCGGCGAAGGAACCTGCGGCAAGTGCATCGTCCGGGTAACCAGCGGCGAAGTGGATTCGCGCAGCCTCGGCACTGCTGCCCGCATGCCGCCGTCGCCGAAGGCTATGTCCTGGCCTGCGCGACGCGCGTTCTCGAGGAAGACCTGACGGTGGAAGTGCCGGAGCAGGCGGCACTGGAAGGCGGCAAATTCGCTCCCGAGAACGAAACCCACCTGGTCCGGCAGGAGTTGCTGCCCAGGCAATGGGAATTTGATCCGCTGGCGGTGAAGTGGCTGCTGCAGGTCGAGCCGCCCCAACTGGAAAGCGGCCTGTCCGACCTCGACCGCCTCACGCGCGCCATCCAGCATGACTGGGGCAAGCGGCCGGTCGAGTTCTCCCTCCTGGGCATCCGCAAGCTGGCCGACACGCTGCGCGCCGCCGAGGGCCAGGTCACCGCCACCATCGTGCGCGACTGCGGGACGCCTCCATGTCATCGACATCGAACCCGGCGACACCACCCTCCGGCACTTACGCCGTTGCCGTTGATGTCGGCACCACCACCATCGCCGTGCAGTTGATCGACCTGGCGGTCGCCCAAATCGTCGCCGCGCGGAGCGATTACAACGACCAGATCGCCTGCGGCCTGGACGTCATCAGCCGGATCAACTACGCCCGCACCCCGGAGCGGCTGGAGGAACTCCGCGACGCGCGTGCTGGGCACCATCAACCGCCTGATCCGCCAGGTGGCCAAGAGCCACGGCGTGGCTCCCCGCGGAGATCTCCAACGCGGCCGTCAGCGGCAACACGGTCATGACCCACCTGCTGCTGGGCCTGAATCCGGAATACCTCCGCCTGGCGCCCTACACGCCCACGCTGCTGCAAGTGCCTTACCTGCGCAATTCGGAGATCGGCATCGACATCAACCCGCAGGCCTGGATCCATTTCTCCCCCTGCGTCGGCAGCTATGTCGGCGGCGACATCACGGCGGGCATCCTCTGCACCGACCTGGCCGCCGCCGACGGAAGACATCAACCTGTTCATTGACATCGGCACCAACGGCGAGATCGTGCTGGGCAACAACAGTTTCCTGATGGCCTGCGCCTGCTCCGCCGGCCCGGCCTTCGAGGGCGGCGGCATTGAATGCGGCATGCGCGCCTCCACCGGCGCCATCGAAAAGGTCTAGGTTGATCCCGGCCACCGGCCTGGCCCGCTATTCCACCGTGGGCAACGTGCCGCCCCGCGGCATCTGCGGTTCCGGCATGATTGACCTGGTCGCCAGCCTGTTCCTCACCGGCTGGATTGACGCCGCCGGCAAGTTCGACCGCGTCCGCCCCTGCCCGGCCATCCGCGTCGAAGGACGCCGCGCCAGCTACACCCTCGCGCCAGCCGAGGAGAGCGCCACGGGCAAGCCGCTGGTCATCACCGAGACCGACATCGAGAACATCATCCGCACCAAGGCCTCCATCTATTCCGCCTGCGCGCTGATGCTCAACCAGGTGGGGCTGCGCTTTGACGACCTGCGCCACATCTACATCGCGGGCGGCTTCGGGCGCTTCCTGGACCTGGAAAACGCGACGGTCATCGGCCTGATTCCCGATCTGCCGCGCGAGAAGTTCCGCTATATCGGCAATTCGTCGCTCATGGGCTCCTACATGGTGGTCGTCTCCCAGGACTTCCGCCAGCGCCAGCTGGAACTGGCCCGGCGCATGACCTATCTCGAACTCAATACCGACCCCGCCTACATGGAGCAATACACCGGCGCTCTCTTCCTCCCCCATACCGACCCCAGCCGATTCCCCTCCGTAGTAGCCAGGCTGCGCGCACGCGGCAGAGTCTTGAACCCTTTAAAGCCGCAAATCAAGGGTCCGGACTTCGGTGGTTCAGGCGCCCGGAACGTCCAAGGGCGCCAGCCGCTGCCGGAGCCAAAGCGGTGTCGCGCTCCGCTTTGCCCTCATCCTTACCCGGAAATAATCGCGCTAAACATCATCACCCAGGCCAGCCAAACCAGGCGCGCCACGCCAAGCTCCAGGAGCGCCATATTTATAGCAACCACGCCCTGCCATGACCTTTCCAGCCCCGAAGGGGCGCTGGAGATTGGCACTCGCCTTAAGTTGACGATCTCCCTTTGGCGAATCGAGAGGCTGCCCTCGTTTTCGCTTTGGCGCTGGCCCGTTGGGTGGTCTGGGCTTACTACCGAGCCATCAAGGCAAGGCGGCCGATAGCCGGCCTGGCAGGCTGGCAGGATTCAGTGGCTTGCTGTGTGGCTTATCTTGGGCTTTTTGTTCAATTTTCAACTTCGCATCTGGGGTTGGTTCAGTTGAGGATTATCCGTGGCTGTCGCGGTTGATAGTCTTGGGCCTGTTGCTGGAGAAGCCGGAGCAAATCTCGCGTCGAGGGCCGGGCTGGTTCAGCGTTGCGCCAGCGCGGCAGCTTTTGGAAGGAAGCGGTGCGGTGATCGCCGAAGACCACGATGTTGCTCCACAATAGCAGGGCATAACAGGCCACCAGGAAGGCGGGAGCCCGAGCCACGGCCTGGGGGCTGCGCACTTGGGCCTGACCGACGCCCACGAGGGTTTTTTCATCACGGAAATTGACTTCGACTTCCCAGCGAGCCAGGTAGGCGGCGATGAGTTCAGCCGCCGGGGTTGTCAGGTCGGTGGTGATGAGAAAGGCCGGTTCCCGGTACAGGAGTTTGCCGCCCTTGCACAGTCGATAACCCGCGGCCTTGATGAGGATCAGGCGCAGGGGCCGGTCGGCAGTGGCTTTGGGCCAGCAAAGCCCGGAGACTTCTTTATACTGCAAAGTGCGAAATTGGCCGGCGACAAACAGCGAGCACGCTTGCCAAGGCAGGCTGGGATCGGCCAAGTACTGCAACGGGGTGGGCAGGTCTGGGCCGTATTTGCGAGCGCCCTCGCGTTGGTCGGGAGGCAGGTAGGCTCGGAACTTGGCATCTTTGCGCACGCGGGCTACGGCGTCGGTGCGCTCGGGCAGTCCGCGCAGGAAGGTGCGATTGGCGTAGGAGCCGTCGACGGCGTCGATGAGCCACTTTTGGGCGCCTCCGGGCTGGAGGTCGAGTTGGTGGCGGCAAACGTGCAACTGCTCCAAGGCGACAAGGCTGAGGCGGTGTTTTTTGCGGAACTCCTTGACGGCGGTCTTCTGTTCCTCGGAGCCGCGTTTGGGGATTTTGGGGGTGGGGGCGTGCGAGAAGCTCACTGGCAGGGCTCGCCAGGGGTGGTCAGGGCCCGCCGGTTGGACCAGGAGAGAGGTTTGCACGAAGCGCTGGCCCAGGACCAGATTGACCTGGAAGGGTGGGCTCAAGGGGTCGCGGGCGTAAGTGGTGCCGGGGGTCTTTTTGCCGGTTTTGCGCAGCAGGGTGTCGTCCTGGCCGGTATAGACCCGCTGGGCCGAACCGACCAAGGGGCTGGCTAAGACTTGGGTAAAAAGTGCAGTGAAGAGGTCCTGGGCCTGCCACTGGGTTTGGGAGAAGAGGCGGTAGTCGGCGCTCCAGTCTTGTTGGTCGTGCTCCAGCCATTCCAGGGCGCTGGTGATGGTTTTGGGGCTTTGGCCGCACAATAGACCCACACCCAGATCTATGAATTTGGGCCGTGGGATGGGACTGGGCAAACAGAGGGAGGCCAGGTGCAGTTGATGGAGGACCTCGCCGAGGAATGGGGCAGGAGGGTTCATGAGGGGCTGGGGCGGTTCAAGAGGTCGAACGTGTTGGGGGCGGTGCGGCGGAAGGTGTTTTGGTCCAGGACCTTCTTGGTCAGAGCGCTGACGAGAGACTCGCGGCGGAGCTGGCGTCCGTATTGCTTGCGGACGCGGGCGATGATCTCCTCAATGTGCAGAGGCTGGCCGGCCTGGGAGAGGATGGCCTGGACCATGGCGATGCTGGATTGGGGTGGGGGTGAGAGTTGGGAGCGCTCCGGCGCGGGGCGGCGCAACAGGCGCAAGGCCCGGAGCTGGGCGTGGGTGGTGGCTTCGAGGATCTCGAGGAGGTCCTCCCGCTGGAGAGGTGAAGGATGCTGCTTCATAGGTATTGACAATACGCATACAGGTAGGTATATGTCAATAATAAAATATACCTACCACAATGAAATAAAAGTTACCTCTTGGTAAATTGGGGCGGCGGGTGATGTCAGACCGAGGTGTGGCCTGGCCAGCGCCGAAGCGAAAGCGAGGGCAGCCTCTCGATTCGCCAAAGGGAGATCGTCAACTTAAGGCGAGTGCCAATCT
>CAWHVF010000009.1:0-376255 GCA_963832785.1 uncultured Acidobacteriota bacterium | reverse complement strand
GCGCTGGCTTGACGCTCGGAAGTACATAGCCCCAAGCACCCCCTAGCCATGGTTGTCGGCACGCTTGCAGCCGGCTTGGCCGCCGTCATTCTCTCGCCCTCGGCCACGTGCCGCCGCGGCATCTACTTCGCCATGATCACCATCGCCATCGGCCAGCTCTCGGCACTTTGTCGCGGTGCGCTGGAATAACGTCACTGGCGGCGAGGACGGACTTGCCGGATTAGAGCGCCAGCCCATCCATTTTGGCCACTACACCATGGCGCTCAATCAGATCAATTTCTATTACCTGGCGCTTTTTTTCTTTACAATCGGTGTCATTTTCCACGCGCACCCTGCTCCGAGTTGCTCTGGGGCACACCTAACTCCTCATCCGTGAAAAACCGGCGGCGAATGCAATTCCTTGGGTGAAAGACCGACCTCTATGTCTGGGCTTCGTTCGCCATTGCCGGACTGACTACGGCTGCCGGGCCTCCCGAATGCTCTGCGCCTCAATTTGACGTCGCCTCAGGATTCTTTACTGAATCTTTCTGGCGATTTCGTCATGATGATCGTGCTCGGCGGGATGCGGAATTTCTGGGGGCCGCTTGTCGGGACCCCAATCTTTGTAGTTGTGCAAGGATTATATTTTTGAGCATTACTGTCAATCGCATGAACCTTCTTATCGGCGTGATCTTCGTGGCCATCGTGCTTCGTTCCGCAAAGTGGGCCTGCCGGGCACGGCGCGCCGCGCCGAGGGGGACAGCGTGAACCCGGGGAGGCGCAGGGGATTTTCGGTAAAGGCAGGCGGCCAGCCGCTCACTGACGCAGAAATTACGGGAATTGCGGCAGCAGGTGGGAACTGCTGCGCCTGGGAGGCTCAGCGGCCACTTCGGCGCGCTGCGTGCCCTCGATGACGTTTCGTTCACCATGAATCGCGGCCGAACTGCGCGCCGTCATCGGGCAGAACGGGGCCGGCAAGACTACCTTCTTCAATCTCATTACCGGCTTCTTCTCGTCACCGCCGGCCAGATATGGTTCGAGGGAGAGAACATTTGCCGCCGGACAGTCGCGGGCCGCGTCGCTCGCGGCATTGTGCGTACCTTCACTTACGGAGATTTTTCCCGACCTGACCGTGTTTGAAAGCATGTTGGTGGTGGAAGTGGGCACCGGGATCAGCCGCTGGCCGTGGCTGCCGCCCACTGCGCGCCGCGCCCGTGACGCAGTGTAACTGAGATGACGGATGCCGGTGAGGTCCACGGCATCCATCATCTCGGTTACCCGCTCGTCACGGGCGCGGCGCGCAGTGGGCGGCAGCCACGGCCAGCGGCTGATCCCGGTGCCGGCTTCCACCGCCAGCCGTATGCTTTCAAACACGGTCAGGTCGGGAAAAATCTCCGTAATCTGGAAGGTACGCACAATGCCGCGAGCGACGCGCCCCACGACTGTCCGGCGGCAAATGTTCTCTCCCTCGAACCATATCTGGCCGGCGGTGGCGGGAAGAAAGCCGGTAATGAGATTGAAGAAGGTCGTCTTGCCGGCCCCGTTCTGCCCGATGACGGCGCGCAGTTCGCCGCGATTCATGGTGAACGAAACGTCATCGAGGGCGCGCAGCGCGCCGAAGTGGCGGCTGACATGCTCCAGGCGCAGCAGTTCCACCTGCTGCCGCAATTCCGTAATTTCTGCGTCGGTGGCGGCGCCGCCTGCCTTTACCGAAAATCCCCTGCGCTTGTCCGGGTTCACGCTGTCCCCCTGGCGCGGCCCACCATGCCCAGCAGCCCTTTCGGGAACAGAAGCACGATGGCCACAAAGATCACGCCGATAAAGGTCATCCAATTGACAGTAATGTTCGAAATATAATCCTGCGCGACTACAAAGATCGCGGTGCCGACAAGCGGCCCCCAGAAATTCCGCATCCCGCCGAGCACGATCATCATGACGAAATCGCCGGAGAGGACCCAGTAAAGATCCTGAGGCGACGTGAAGTTGAACAGCAGAGCATTCAGAGTTCCCGCCAGCCCGGTGATCAGTCCGGCAATGGCGAACGAAGCCCAGACATAGAGGTCGGTCTTCACCCCAAGGAATTGCATTCGCCGCCGGTTTTCACGGATGGCGACCCAGGTGTGCCCCAGAGGCGACCGGAGCAGGGTGCGCATGAAGATGACACCGATTGTAAAGAAAAAAAGCACCAGGTAATAGAAATTGATCTGATTGAGCGCCATGGTGTAGTGGCCAAAATGGATGGGCTGGCGCTCGAATCCGGCAAGTCCGTCCTCGCCGCCAGTGACGTTATTCCAGCGCACCGCGACAAAATACAAGAGCTGGCCGATGGCGATGGTGATCATGGCGAAGTAGATGCCGCGCCGGCGCATCACCAAGGGGCCGAGAATGACGGCGGCCAAGCCGGCTGCAAGCGTGCCGACAACGATGGCTAGGGGGGTGCTTGGGGCTATGTACTTGAGCGTCAAGCCAGCGCCGTAGGCACCGACGCCGAAATACGCAGCCTGGCCGAACGAGAGGCCCCCGGTGAAGCCAAACAGGATATTCAGACCCATGGTGGCGAGCGCGTAGACCAAGATCTTGGAACCAAGCGCTGAGTAGCCACCAACCAATGGCAACCACCAGGGAACGGTGATTAGCGCCGCCCAAAGCAGCAAAGGAAAGCCATAGCGCCGTCGAAGCCAGAGAACCCGATTCATTCGAATATGCTCTCTTGCCCCATAAGCCCGCGGGGCCTGATTACCAGGACGACCAGCATCATGAGGTAAATCACGGCTTCGCTGGCTGCGGGGTAGTAGGTGGTTGTAATCCCGGAGACTACGCCGATGAGCAACCCTCCCAGCACGGCTCCCGGGAGGCTGCCGACGCCACCCACGATGACGGCTACGAAGCTGGGCATCAGCAGGCTATCGCCCATCGGTGGTGTGAGACCAAGGATTCCGGACGCCAGCACCCCGGCGAGTCCGGCGAAAAAGCAGCCAACTGCGAAATTCAGGGCGCGGAGCCTGTAGATGTTCACACCGAGCGCCGACACGCTTTCCAGATCCCGCGTTCCGGCCCGAATGCGAATGCCGATCAAGCTATACCTAAGGACCAGATAGAGCCCGATGCTTACGGCAGTGGTGATCGCAATGATGACCATGCGATAGTCAGTAATGAAGAACAGGGTCGAGGTCAATGGCTGATCGAGCGACGCGGGGACGGAAGCAGGCAAACCCTGTGCGCCCCAAACAGTACGGACAAGGTCCTGAATAATGAGTGCTAATCCGAAAGTTAGCAGGAGGCTGTACAGTGGATCGCCCCGCTTGTAGAGCTTTCGGATTAGCGTTCGCTCAACGGCCAGGCCCAGGACCCCGGCAAGGAGGGGCCCGACAACCAGTGCTCCCCAGAAGCCAAGGTAAGGGGTCAGAGTAAAAGCCAGGTAGGCCCCGATCACCAGAAATCCGCCGTGGGCCATGTTGATTACCGAGCTGAGGCTCAGGATCAGCGCCAGGCCCAGGGCCATCAGCGCATAGAAGACACCCTGAACAAGGCCGTTAAAGGCATTGAAAAACAGCAGCTCCATAAAATTGTTTCACCCAGCGGCGCGTGCCTCGCCCAAAGCGCGCGCCAGTAGCCGATCTATGTGCTTGGATGCGTCAAGCCGGGTAATCGAGCTTACAACCCGTTTGTGAGACGGGCAGCGCCACACTGTCCCCCGCTACGATCTGCGAAACCTTGAACAGGTTCGGGTACGTTCCATTTGGAAGTTGCTCCCCTGGAAACTCGTTCGACATCAATTGGTGATCACCCGGCCGGAAATAAACCTTGTTGGGCTGCAGCTTGATTTCGGGCGGCAGCTCCATCCCTTCTAGCGCGTGAGCCACTTTGGCTCGCCTCGAGCGACTTGGCACGGGCGACGCCCATCGCGATCGCATGGATTCCGGCGTAGCCGAACCAGGTCCGCGCGCTCGGGTAGGAGCCGTCCGGATACATCTTGCGGTAGGCCGCCACCCACTCCTTGACGTGTGGAGTATTCGGCTGGTCCCACCACCATTCGAGGCATGTCCACCCCTGTCGCGCCGCTGGCGGCAGGGCCTTTAGCACCTCCAGTTCGCTCAGTCCTCCGCCGATGGCGAACTTCTTAAACAGCCCGAACTGGGCAGCCTGTTTCATCGAGTTAATTCGATCCTGGCCGTCGGTGAGGTTGACGAGCACGTTGGGATGAGTCGACTCTGCCTTAATCAGATAGGAAGAAAAGTCGGTTGTGCCCAGCGGCGCGAGCGAAACGCCTGCGACTGTGCCGCCGAACTTCTTCAGGTATGCCTCGTAGGACGCTTGCAAGGTATGGCCGAAAGCGTAGTCGGGCGTCAGGAAATACCACTTCCCACCGAATTTTTTGAACAGCGTGCCGGCCAGTCCGCCGGCCAGCATGTAGGTAGTGGTGCAGATGCGGAACGTGCTCCAGTGGCATTGATTGCCGGTGACCGGGTCGGTATGTCCGCCCGTTATCATGCATAGCTTGCCTTCCTGGTGAGCCAACTGGCCAAGCGTGAGCGATACTGCGGATGAGACGGAGCCCGCCAGGAATGCAACTTTGTCCTGGTCTATCAGCTTGTGGGCTTTCTGTGCCGCGATGCCGGTATCGGCGGCACTGTCCTCGACGATGAGCTGAACCTGTCGGCGGAGCACGCCGTGTTTGGCGTTAATTTCGGCGACGGCCATTTTTGCCCCGCGAATTTCGCTGTCTCCTTGGATCGCATAGGTGCCAGTCTCAGGATCGATAAAGCCGATTTTGATTGGCTGATCGCCCTGCCCGAAGCTGAGAATTGCCGGTGCCCCAAGGGCCAAAGCTCCGGCCTTGAGACCTGTCTTGAGTACTTCACGTCTGGTTAACTTGTTGCTCATCTTGCCGTCCTCTTTCCTTGCTAGAATTGCCGCTCGATTAAATAGCGCGCGTTGGGACGGCCCTTACGCCGGCAATTAGCCACCGGCAAAACACGCAACATCAACGTACTTGGTTGATTCTGGAAAGTTGCCCGACGTTGTATTTACGACAAAAAGAGTAGTTAGAGGCAGGTGCTGTGACCGGCTGGCCGCAGCGGAGCGGCTGGCCGGCAGCTTTGCTCGGTGCAGGCGCAAGGTGCCCCAGGTTCGACGCTTGTTGATTTGCCGCGTAATTGGCCTCCCACCCTAGCTTCGCGAAGGTGGGCAACGGGCGAAGGCGCACCAGACAGCCTCATCCGTCTCAGGCGATTATCTTAGCCGTTGCGTGAGTATCGGCATGAGATCGCGCCAAGCCGGGAAGTAGCGTTTGCCAAAGCAGCAACTCTGGATTGACAACTCGGCCCTACACAGCTAGAGTCCCCTTCAAATCCGTTGAATTTTGGGCCTGGGCAGATCGGCGCCGGCGGGCATGTGTCGGCAGGCGGGTTGGTCTGCGCTGCCGGTTGTGCAGCTTTGCCAAGAGAGGGCATGTCATGGGAGGAATCGAGGGACGGCGCTCACGTTGGGCGATCGGGATTCCGTTTATCTTGCTGGTAGCCGCCAGTTTGTCGATGCATTTAGCCGCCCAGGTGGTGACGACAAGCGATGGCGAGACCGTGAGCGTTCACGTCTTTCGTCCCCCGGTTTCACCGGGGAAGATTGCGTCTCCCAACGCGACCGTTCCCGGCACACATCCCGGAATTAGCCTGGGCGTCGAACAGCAGATCACCGCCATGATGGCGGAGAAGCAGGCGCGCACCGCGGTTCAGCAAAAGATCGATTCCAAGGTTCTGCATACCGTGCGCATGCTGCGGGGCAATCCCGTGGCGCCTGGCGTGCCCTACCTGGAGACCGGGGTCGAGATCGACGACAGCAACAATCTGCTGGTCGATATCATTGGCGACATCAGCGAGAGCGTGCTGAACCGGCTGCGCGGCCTTGGCGGCCGGATCGTCGACGGCACCGCCGTAGGCAACAGCGTTCGCGCCCTGGTTCCCTTTGATCAGATCGAGCAGGTTGCCAGTTGGACCGAGGTCCGCCGCATATGGCCGAGGCGGCGAGGCATGGTCAGGGGAATCGCTCCGGCGGAGATGCGCTTCCGCCCAGGTTTCCGGCAGCGGAGCGAGGCGGTGCGGTCGTTCCTCATCAAGGCCCTTCCCTTAACGGCGAGCATTGGTAGTACCAGAGGCACTCCCGACCCATCGCTCGCACACATCGACTCGCAGGGCGACACGACTCATAAAGCCATCTTGGCGCGCGCCACTTACGGCGCCACCGGCAGCGGGGTGAAGATCGGCGTTCTCTCCGACAGCGTGCTGAACCTGGCCCAGAGCCAGGCGCTCGGCCGCCTGGGCACGGTTACGGTGCTTCCCAATCAGGCCGGCGGAAGCGACGGCGCAGACGAAGGCACGGCGATGCTGGAGATAATCCACGACCTCGCGCCTAATGTGCAACTCTACTTCGCCACCGGCTGCTGCACGAACGTAACAAACGAGAAGTTCGCCGCCAACATTCGCGCCCTGCGGACGGCGGGCTGCGACATCATCGTGGATGACGTCGGCTTCTCCAACGAGAGCCCGTTCCAGGATGGACAGAAGTCCAACATAACCTCGGACAGCGACGGCGGCGTTATCACCCAGGCGGTGAATGACGTTGTTGCCGATGGCGCAATGTACTTTTCGGCGGGAGGAAACGCCGGCAACCTCGACCAGGGCACCTCGGGAACCTGGGAGGGCGATTTCGTAGACGGAGGCCCGGTTGCGGGGGCGATCGCGACAAGTGGCGAGACGGGCAGGTTGCATCTCTATAACGCAACTAGCCTTACCTACAACACGGTTACTAGTGCGCCTTACGTGGACCTCTTCTGGACAGATCCGCTGGGCGATTCCACTAACGACTATGACCTATTCCTTCTGGACTCCACCGGAACGACCGTAACGGCCGTCAGCAACAACCGCCAGGCGGGAGCCGGTTGGGATCCCTGGGAGGAGCTGATTGTGCTAGACAGCTCACAGAACCCGACGCCTCTGTCGGGCCGATTGGTCGTGGTCAAGTATTCTTCGGGACCAGGCCAGTTCCTGCACATTGCCGCCAATGGCGGCACTCTCTCCACCACCACCACTGGCGAAGTTCACGGCCATTGCGCGGCCAGCGGCGCTTTTACCGTGGCCGCCACTCCGGCATACCTGCCCTATGACACGAGTACCGCGACCGGACCATACCCGAATCCGTTCAACTCCACAAATGTCACCGAAAGTTACAGTTCCGACGGCCCGCGCCTCATGTTTTTCCAGGCCGACGGAACGCCGTTTACTCCGGGAAATTTCTCCTCCAGCGGCGGGCAGTTAATCTATAAGCCCGACTTCACCGCGGCTGATGGCGTGTCGGTCGTGCCCTGGGGGCCGTTTCCAAGCCCGTTTTACGGCACCTCGGCGGCCGGGCCGCATGCCGCCGCCATCGCCGCCCTGCTTAAGTCGGCCAATCCGGCCGCCACCAATGCCCAGATCGGCGACGCGTTGACCGCATCGGCGGTGAACATAATGAGTGTGATTGACTGGCCCAACGAAAACGGCTGGGATCAGAACTCCGGAGCCGGCATCCTGCTGGCGGACGCGGCCGTGGCCTCAATCGGCCCACCCGCGCAGGCCAATCTCGACGTGGGCACGGTGACCGCTACCGAGAGCCAGGGAAATGGCGATGGCATCATCTCCCCCGGCGAAAGCGGCCAGGTAACCGTACAGTTGAACAACCTTTTCGGCAGTGCGACTGCCAGCGGTATCTCGGCTACGCTGGCCACTTCGACCACGGGAGTAACCATTACTCAGGCGACGTCCGCTTACCCGGACATCGCAGCCGGGGGCACGGCCAGCAACACAACCCCGTTCACCTTCTCGCTGGCGAGCAACTTCAACGCCTGCGCCACCTCGGTTGATTTCACCTTGACCGTCAACTACACAGGCGGAGCCACCCCCAGCCGGGTGCTTAACCTGAGCGTGCCCATTGGCCCCAGTCCGCTCAGCATAGATGCCGTACTCGGCGCGCCTCCATCTGTCCCCGGGCTTGGCGTTGCCACCGGCACCCAGACCGGACGGGTAGACCGCAGCAGTGGAACGGGAAGCACCTGCCTGGTGCCAAAAACCTGGCCTGGCTTTGCCTACACCAGCGGCAGCAGAACATACGATTCCTACACCTTCACCGCCTGCCGCACTACCTGCGCGGCCATTGCCGTCTCTCCGTCTGCTTTGTCGTATGGGGATTTTTACAGCGTGGCTTACAACTCCGCCACTTTCAATCCCGCCAGCATCAACAGCAACTATGCCGGCGACGCCGGCTACAGCAATCTCAACGAAGGCTACTCAATCCACGTTACACAAGGACAGAGCTACACAGTGGTGGTGCACTCGGTCGGCACGACCGGCTCATCCACCGACGCTACCGGCCAGCCCTACAACCTGAAGATTGCCACCTGCGCGCTCGACTGGGCCACGCAACTGGCGGTTTCCGCGCCGGCCACGGCCAGCTACGGCACGGCATTTAGCTTCACCGTGACCGCGCAGGACCAGTCCAACAACACGGTAACCGGCTACAGCGGCACGGTGCACTTCACCAGCAGCGATCCGGCTGCAGTCCTGCCCGCCGACTCCACGCTGAGCAGTGGAACCGGAACATTTTCGGCGACATTGAAAACTCCCGGCAGCCAGACGATCACCGCGACCGACAAGGCGAACAACGCCATCATCGGGACAACTACGACCGTTGTCGGGAACCCGACGCCGACCATCAACAGCCTGTCGCAGGTGAATGCCGACGCGGCTGGCTCTGGATTCACGCTTACCGTGAACGGCAGTAATTTTGTTAACGGCGCGGTGGTGCGCTGGAACGGCGTCAACCAGACCACCACCTTCGTGAGTGCCATACAGTTGACCGCCACCATCAGCTCCGCCGATCTGGCGACGGTGGGAACCGTCGCGGTCACCGTTTTCAATCCCGCTCCGGGCGGAGGTTCATCGGCGCCTTTCGAGTTCTCAGTGGACTCCGCGGCCACCATGGACTTCGCCGCCACTCCTACCACGGCGACGCTGGATGTGCCCCAGGGCGGGACGGCCACAGTGCAGGTTACCTTCAGCGGTTCGGTTTCCCCCTCCCAGGTGACGGCGAGCTGCGTGAACCTGCCGGCTGGCGCGACCTGCTCATACAACAGCAGCACCGGAGTTGTGACTATCGCCACTACCGGCAGCACGCCGAAAGGGACGTATCAGATTACGGTGATCTTTACCGTCGCCCAGGTGGCCTCGGTGCATCGCCGGATCTTCTTTGCCGCCTTTGCCGGGCTCCTGCCATTGCCGCTGGCCATGGCCTGGATTGCCGCCGGCCGCGGAGGAAGCCGGAAGCGCTGGGCGATGATGATCCTGTTGCTCTTGGTGATGCTGATGGCAGCTTGCGGCGGCAGCGGAGGCGGCCATACTGTCATGCCTGCCGGGACCCAGACCTCGGTAGCCGTAACCCTGACGGTGCATTAGCGGGCTGTTGCATCAACGGCTGGCGCCGCTGATGGCGAGCAAGAAGGCCGTTCCTGCCGGCAGCTTCACGGTGGTAGACCTGTCTTCGTGCCTGTTTTTCTGGGTAAAGAGAATCTGGCCCGGCTTTTCGTCCGTTCCATTTTCGAATTGAAAACGCCTGAAGCCGTAGACGCCGCAGGCGTTCGCCGAGAACACCCAGGTCGGTTGCGGCGTCTTGCTTAAGAGCATACCTTCGCACTGCGAACCGGGGCGGTTGCTGACGGTGACCAGGACCCCGCCGGGAACAGCCTTGCCGACGACCTTGCCCATTTCGTCTTCAACCTGGCCGCCACCGTACACCGCGTCGTTGCCGACCTGGGCGGTTGTCCAATCGCTGCGCGGGCCTGGGCCGTTTTTAGGCTGGCTGGCGTCCGTGACCGCGATTGGCGAGGCCACGGCGCGCGCCTGGGCGCTGATGGCGACCTGCATTCTGTCGAATTCAATGCGGTCGAAGCGCAGGCCGAGTTGGGCCGCGCCGGCACCGTTTTGCACCCGCGTAACTTCGCCCAATACCTTGGAATGGGCGCGGATCACGCGCTTGCTCCCCAGCGGAACCTCTTGCGCGATTTCCGCAATCACAAGTTGTCCGGGCTGGCAGAAGCGGGAATCGACGGCTTGATCCAGGACTACGGCAATAACCGTCCCCGGCGGAAACTGCTCCTGCGCGTGGAGAAAAACCGCGAACCCGCTGAGGCAGAGAGCGGCGACAATAAAAAACGATTTCGAGCGGCGCATGCCGCTAGCTTACCACCGCGCCGGGCTTGCTCTCTACGTCGCCTAGGCACCGCGAGATTGGCCTTCAGGCCCTGAGGCATAAGCCCACGCGCGACGGGTCCACCACCCAAGCTTCCTGTGCTTGAGCGGGGTAGTTCCTGCTCTCAATCAGGCAGCTCTGTTGGATATCTCAGCGTGGGGCGGTGTTTCTGCCCAATATCTTGTTCAGCGGCGAGTATCCCGCTATGGCGGTGGCCAGCTCTGCTCCGCCTATGGAAAATCCCAGCGCTTTGATCCAGCGACGCTTGGCGAAAAGTCCAATCGAAATCCCTGAGCTGGCTATCATGAACCGGACGGTTCTATCCTTGTGACCAACATTGCTCTCCATCAAATGCCTCCTGAGCACGTGACCGAGTTCTCTCGGTTCAGTTCGAGAACAGATGAAGCGGCCAGCAGGGAAGTTGCCCGCTGCGGTGTCACCCCAGGCGGAGCGCAGGATCTGCCCTTGTTCGTTTAGCCTTCCTTGACCCCGACCAGTTCTCCGATGCGTTGCGTCGCTTTCAATCCTGAGCCGGTAAGCAATACCACCGTAACCTCATTGGGCTTGATGGCGCCCTGCGCCAGCAGTTTGGTCAGGGCGGCGGCGCCGATGGCGCTGGTGGGCTCGGCGTAGAGCCCTATGCCAGCCAACTCCTTCAGTGCGGCAATGATTTCTTCTTCGCTCACCGTGATGGTTACGCCCTGGCTGCGCCGCAATGCCTGCAACACTTCTTTCAGGCGCACCGGGCGGCTGATGGCAGTCCCTTCGGCGATGGTCGGCTGCACGGTAATGGGCAGGAGTTCGTCGCGGCCGGCGGTGAAGCTGGCATGAATGGGGGCGCAGTTTTCCGGCTGCACCAGAAACAGCCGCGGCAGGCGATGGACTTCTTTCTGCCGCATCAGCTCGCCAAAGCCGATGTCGCAACCCAGGACATTGCTGCCGGCAGCGGTGGGAATAACGATGTTGTCGGGAACGGTGAAGCCGAGGTCTTCCCACAGCTCGTAGGCGATGGTCTTGGCGCCTTCCAGAAAAAACGCCTGCCAGTTGTGACTGGCGTAGAAGCGGTGCTGCGCCTGGCGGAGGGCTTCCTGGGCAGTGTCTTCGCGCGTGCCGGGAACCAGTTGTACCTCGGCGCCGTAGGCGCGCATCTGCACGGTCTTTCCCGGCTGCGTGTAAGCGGGCACAAGAATCCTGGCGCGGATGCCGGCCGCTGCCGAGTAGCAGGCGACGGCGCAGCCGCCGTTGCCGGAGCTGTCCTCCAGGACGCACTTGATCCCCTGCTGGCGCAGAATGGAGATCATTACCGAGGCGCCGCGGTCTTTGAAGCTGCCGCTGGGAGCGAACCACTCCAGCTTGAACAGCGTGGGGCTGCCATGCCAGTTGCCGCGCACCAGTGGCGTGCAGCCTTCGCCCATGCTCACCGGATTCTCGATGCGAAGGGCAAAGGCGGCGGCATAGCGCCAGAGTGAGCGCGTGCCGGTGTCGATCTGTTTTCGCCCCATACCGGGCAGAGCGGTAATCATCAGCGGCGTGCCGCGCTCGGAGCACCAGCGGGGCTGCTCGATCGGGTAAGTCTTGCCGTTGCCGGGATCGACGTAGGCCGGGGATGTGGCCATGGCCAGCCTCCTTTTGTCTGAAAGTCGAATTGTACCTTGGCTGGCGTAGCATCTGCGGTGTTCAACAGGCTGCGGACAAACGAGCCGAGGGGCTCATTCGGCGGGGGCCCAGTGGAGACTTCAGCTTGACATGGCCCGGCGGGGCGCAGTAAGCTTATACGACAAGGCGAAGAAATAGCGAAAGCCAGGGTCTCCCTTTATGGCCGCCATCCACAATTCCTATCTCTTCCATCTCGCCGACCAGGAGGAGGAACCCCTTCCCCTGGTCGGCATCGCCAGGCTGGCCGCACAGGGCGAGTTCGTGCGTCCCGGGCACAACGTGCGCTACTTCACCCTGGAGGCGCGCAGCCTGCTCAACCGTGTGCAATCCGCTCGGCGCCTGCCGTTCACCTGGGCCATAAATCCTTACCGGGGCTGCGAATTCGCCTGCAAGTACTGCTATGCCCGCTACACGCATGAGTTCATGGAACTGCGCGACGGGCTCGATTTCGAGCGCAAAATCTACATCAAGCAACAGGCCGGATGGCTGCTGCGCCGCGACCTGCGGCGGGTCAAGCCGGGCGAGCAGATCGCCATCGGCACGGCCACCGACCCCTACCAGCCCGCCGAGCGCCATTACGGCGTCACCCGCGCCATCCTGGAGGAGCTGGCGCTGCACCGCGGCTTCGAGATCGGAATCGTGACCAAGTCGGACCTGATTCTGCGCGACCGCGAGCTGCTGTGCCGCCTGGGCGAGCAGAACCAGATTTACGTGAATCTGACCATCACCACCCTGGACGCTAAGCTGGCCCGCATTCTGGAGCCGCGCGCCCCGCGTCCCGACCTGCGCCTGAAGGCCGTCGAGCAACTGAACCAGGCGGGCGTCGATGCCGGCGTAATCTGCGCGCCGGTAATTCCCGGCATAACGGATTCGGAAGAGTCTCTGGAAAAGCTGGTAGCCGCCGTCAAGCGCGTGGGCGGGAAGAACATCTTCGCCAATCCGCTGTTTCTCAAGCCCCGCTCGGCTGCCATCTTTCTGCCGTTCCTGGAGCGCGAGTTTCCGCAGTTGGTCGAGGATTACAAGAAGCGTTACGCCGGACGGGCGTTCGTCTCGCCAGCATACCAGCGGCAGATCAGCAAGCTTATGGCGAGATTGCGGGAGAAATACGAGATTGCTTACGAGCCCGAGTCACGGCCCGAGCGGCCGCCGGCTAAGACCGGCGAGCAGTTAACGTTGTTTCCCATGGCAGGATAGAAATAGCAGGCTGGGTTGCCAAGATTTGACGGAGCCGAAAATGGGATGTCATGCTGAGCACCTCCGCCGGAGGTGCGAAGCATCCCTTGAAACTCAGCATTATCCGTGCCGATCTGGGGTTTTAGAAAACTTCTGCTTCTCTTTTGCGTAAATTGGAGGGGATTCTTCGTTCACCGCCTGGCTCAGAATGACAGCTCTGATTCCTACCCTCTCGCGCTTAAATCCACCCCTGCCACCCTCGCCGCCAGGTATTTGATGCCGGGATATCCGGCCCACTCGCCGTTGTTGGCCCGCAGTCCGTAAACCACCCCCAGGAGCACGTTCAAGAACCAGCACAGAGCGGCCCCTCCACAGAACACAACAATCAGCAGGATGGGAACGGCAAAGACGGCGCTAAATGAAGGCGTCTCATGGCGGGCAAGGCCCAGGAAAACTCCCGCGGCCACGGCGAGCAGGCTCGCCATCCAGACGATGACTACCAGGAGCTGGAAGAACAACGCCTGCAGGGCATGGTAGCGGACGAACTTCGAGTCGCGGCGCACCAGGAAGATAATGCCTGGGCCGATAAGCCAGGAAAAGATTTGCAGGACATGGGCGAGCATGCCCAAGGTGCACTCATCACGCGTAACCGGCGGCAGGCTGGACTCCTCCGGCACAGGCGCCGGGGGTTGGGGGGGCACAGCAGGTTCGGGGTTGGCAGAGTCGAAAGGCGGAGCGGGAAGGTCATTCATAATCGGCGCTGCCCCTCGGGTGGCGCACTATGCATGCGGCCCGAGGGGAGGCGAAACAAGTCTACACCTGCGTGTGGACAGCGCCGAACTTTTGCCGGTCCGGAAGGCGAACTGCTTCAGGCGACCCACTTTCGATCAGGGCCGGAATCACTCGTCTCAGCTTCGGCCGCCAGCGCTCTTCTGGGCGATAGGGCTGCTGGGGTCCGCCAGGTAAACCGGGCTAGCACGTCGGCGGCCAGGGCCAGTTCCCTTTCCGTATAGCCGAGCGCCCTTCTGAGGACTTCCATCTGCGCTGCTCCCGCAGTCTGCGCGCAGGCAGGGGCAGCAAACGATTCCTCTACGGCAAGCCTGATGCATGCGTTGTTCATGGTGGCCTCCTCGGGCACCGGATTGCGCCGCCGTCCCGGTTTGATTCGCCTTGTCGCGTTTGCCAGGACTAAATGGCAGCAGCAAATCCGGAGCATCTTTCCCTCTTCAACTGTGATGATGCTCGCGGTACAATTATCAGTCCAATAGATTGTTATGATAGATACGATCATTTTGGGAGATTAAAATGGAGGTCCGGCAGCTTGAAATTTTCCGCGCCCTGGCCGAGGAGTTGAACTTCACGCGGACGGCCGAGCGGGTGCACTGCGTGCAGTCGAACGTCACCGGGCAGATACGCGCGTTGGAGCACGAGCTGGGGACACAACTGTTCGATCGCCTGGCCAAGCGCGTGGTGCTGACCGAAGCCGGGCGGCGGCTGCTGCCCTACGCGGAAAAAGTGTTGGGCACGCTCAGCGAAGCCAAGCAGGTCCTGTCGCCCAGTTCGGTGCCCTCAGGCCCGCTGCGGGTGGGCGCGCCGGAATCGGTGCTAACTTACCGTCTGCCGCGGCTGCTGCGCAAATTCCGCAAGCGTTATCCCGATGTTGAACTGATATTTCGCCCCGACCCGGTGTGCGCCTTCATCGCCGCGAACTCCTCCAGCTTCAACGAGGACGTGTTCCTGAAGGCAAACCTCGTCGAGTCGCTGGCGACCGGGCAACTGGACCTGACGATTCTGATGGCGGACGGCATCGCCAACGAGCGGCTGGCGAGCATTCCTCTGCGAACCGAAAGGATTCTCTTCGTTGCCGGCCCGGCGCATCCGCTGGCGGGCAAGGCGAAGCTCGTGCCCGAAGACCTGGTCGGCCAGACCATGCTGCTGACCGAGGCCGGCTGCGGCTACCGCAAGAAGCTCGATGACTTTCTCTCCTCGCGGGGCATTCGCCCGAAAAACACCACCGAGTTCGGCAGCATGGAAGCCATTAAAAGCTGCGTGGGGCTGGGGATGGGAATCGCCCTGCTGCCTCACATTGCGGTGGCCGCCGAGCTGCGCGAGGGGCAACTGGTAGCCCTGCATTGGGTGGGGCCGAGAATGGATATTGCCACCCACGTTCTCTGGCATCGCGAGAAATGGGTCTCGCCGGCCATGGATGCATTCATAAAAACGCTGCAACAGGAACTGCAGGAGTGAGCCTGCCAGCCGGCGCGAAGGCCGGCGGCCAGAGAGTGGAGGCCGGTGGGGGCGTCGTTTCAAGTTTAACGTTTCACTCGCCGTCGAGTTCCTGCTCCAGGCGGTCCGGGCGGGGAATGAGCACGGTCCGGCCTTCGACGCGAATGAGGCCCTCGCTCTGGAAGCGGCCCAGGTTGCGCGAGACCAGCTCGCGCACGGTGCCGATCTGGGCGGCGATCTCCTGGTTGGTAGCGGTTAGCACGATCTCGATTCCGGCGGGCGTTTTGCGGCCTTCGCTGCGCGCCATGCGCAGCAGCAGGGCGGCCAGGCGGTGGCGCACGGTGGTAAACGAGAGCCTCTTCGATGATCCCTACCAGTTGCCGCAGGCGCGCGCCTACCTTGGCCAGGACCTTCAGCGAAACCTCCGGATGCTGCATGCACAGCGCGTGAAAATCCTGCTTGCTTAGGAACAGGAGGCTGCTCGGGCTCAGCGCCTGCGCCGAGGCCGGGTAGTTGCCGCCGTCGAAGACCGGAGGCTCGGCGATGGAGGCGCCCGGGCCTTCGATGGAAAGCACCTGCTCGCGCCCGCTGGCGGAGTTCTTGAAGATGCGCACCTGGCCGGCGTGAACGATGAACATTCCCTGGCAGGCATCGCCTTCCTGAAAGATCAGCTCTCCGGCGGCGAACTGGCGCTCGACCAGCCGCGCGCCCAGCAGGGAGAATTGCGCGTCGGTAAGCCCGGCAAAGAGCGGAGCGTCGCGGAGCGTCTTTTCAAAGTCGTGCCTGGCTGTCGGCATGCCACGATTGTAGGTACCCTAGGGTTGCGAAGCAAATGCTGAGACGCCCATTGAGTGACCAGAACTACCCCACATCTGCGCCAGTAACAGGCGCAGATATGGGGCACCTCGGACTGATTTGTTGAAAATTACGTTTTGCTTGTATGCAAGGTCTTCGGCTGGTAGACGCAGAAGGGTTCTTCGGCCATGTAGTCGCCGCTGGCGGCGTAAGCGCGGGCGCGGCAGCCCATGCAGACATTGCGGAATTCGCAATAGCCGCACTTGCCGGAGAGCTTGCTGGTATCGCGCAGGGTGGCGAAGACCTCGGAGTTGGTCCAGATCTCGGCGAAGGACTGCCGGCGCAGATCGCCGGCTAGCGCCGGAAGATAGCCGCATGGGTAGACTTCGCCTTGATGGGAGATGAAGCAGACACCGGTTCCGGCCAGGCATCCCTTGGTGACCGCGCTCATGCTCTCGGGATGCTTGGCTCTGGCAGGCGCAGCCGCAGCTCCGGCCGCCGCTCCCATCCCGTTTCCCGGCCTCAGGGAGATGCCGGTCGAGCCCGGCATGGTCATCTCCGTCGGGCCGATGGCGGACTCAGAATCCGATTCCGCCGCGGCCGAGCCGTATCCGGCGGCTTTGCGCTCGGCGGCGCGGCGCTGGCGGACCACCCGGAAGTAATGCGGGGCGCAGGTGGCTTTCAGATCGATGTCGCCGCGCTGCTGCTGGTCGTAAAACCAGTTAAGCAGCTCTTCGTACTCCTGCGGCGGCACCATCTGCTCCTCGGCGATGTTCACGCCGCAGCCCACCGGCACCAGCAGGAAGGTGTGCAACGCGTCGGCGCCGATCTGACGAACCAGGTCGAGCACCGCCGGCAGCTCCCGGGCATTGTGCCGGGCGATAGTCATGTTGATCTGCAACGACATGCCGAGCTCTTTGAGATTGCGGAAGCCGTAGAGGGCGGCGTCGAAGGCCCCGGGGATGCCGCGAAAGGTGTCATGCGTGCGGGCGTTGGCGCCGTCCAGGCTGATAGAGACCCGTTTCACCCCGGCATCGACGATCTTGCGGGCGATTTCCCTGGTAACCAGGGTGCCGTTGGTGGCCAGGGCAACGCGCAGGCCGCTGGCGCTGGCTTTGGCGGCCAGTTGAAAGATGTCGGTGCGGTAGAGCGGCTCGCCGCCGCTGAGCACCAGGATCGGATTGGCGAAGGCGGCGAGCTGGGCGATGATGTCCAGGGCCCTGGCCGTGGGCAGGTCGGAGGGCGAGGTCAGCTCCGTGGCCGTGGCGCGGCAGTGTATGCAGCGCAGATTGCAGCCCTTTGTGACCTCCCAGAAAACCAGCCTCGGCTTGTATTGCGACGACACGCCCGACGAATTCATTGCTTCTCCCAACCGCCCCTCTACTGGGCCATCCGCCCCGGAACGTAAAACAGCGCCAAGCTCCCGCCCGGCAGGGCCGAAGGCCGAGGAGCCCGGTAATCCCGGAGCATAAGTTCAAGATAAATTGTCCATCGCCCCGAGCAGCGGTGATTTATGTCACCTCAATCCGTGAGAATGATCACTTGCCCGGAGATTTGCGCAACCTTAGAGATGACCACCAAGGCCACTTTCCGGCCCGCCGACAGCCTTGCCCGAGCCTGTTCACGGTGCACAGCGGCGTGTGATGGCTGCACTTTTGCACTGTTCGCCCCGCGTATGAAGCTGTTATTATCTGCGCATTCATCCAGCCTGAGAAGCGGGGTAAGGGAAAATGAAAGTCGCCGAAGTTATTGTCAGAATTCTTGAGGACGAGGGCATTCGGGTTGCATTCGGCATTCCCGGGAGCCGCCATTAACCCGGTGTATGGCTTCCTCAAGAACTCCAAAATCAAGCATTACGTGGCCAGGCATGAGGAAGGGGCGGTGCACTCGGCTGACGGTTATTTCCGCGCCTGCGGAAAGCTGGCCATGGCCATCTGCACCTCCGGGCCGGGGGCGACCAACTTCGTGACCGGGCTCTATACGGCTTTTGCCGACTCCATACCGCTGATCGCCATGACCGGCAACGCCGCTGCCAGCCTGTTTGGCAAAGAGCCGTTCCAGTGCGTCGACATCGCCGAGATCTGCAAGACCGTCGCCAAGAAGACCTGGTGCGTCACCAACCCGGCCGAGGCGCCCAAGATCATGCGCGAGGCCTTCCGCACCGCTTGCAGCGGCCGTCCCGGACCGGTGCTGATCGACTTTCCGCTGGATGTGCAACTGGTGGATATCGATTACGATCCCGCCAAGGACGCTCCCCTGCTGTGGACCCGCCCGATGCCCGAGCCGGCGGCCATCAGCAAGGCCATGGACCTGATTCAGGAGAGCAAGGCGCCCATCATGATTCTGGGCGGAGGCATAATCCTCTCCGACGCCACCAGCGAGTTCCGCGAGTTGGCCGAATACCTGCAGATTCCGGTCATCATGACCTACATGGGCAAGGGCGGACTGCCCTACGATCACCCGCTGAGCGCCGGCCACGCCGGCATTCAGGTAGGCGGCCCGATCGGCAACAAGACCTTCCTGGAAGCCGACTTGGTCATTGGCGTCGGCTGCCGTTTCACCGACCGGCACACCGGCAAGCTGGAGGTTTACCGCGGCAACCGCAAATTCATCCACATCGACGTCGAGCCGACGCAGCTCGGCAAGGTATTCCCGCCCACCCTCGGCATCGTCTCCGATGCCAAGGCCGCGCTGGTGGCGCTGCTGGAAGAAGCCAAGAAGCGGGGCTACCATCCGCCGCCTTCGGAGCGCGTCAAACAGCTTCCCGCCTGCCGCCAGGCCATGCACCGCAAGATGGACCTTGACGATGTGCCGATCAGGCCGCATAGGGTCTTCCAGGAGCTGAATAAATTCTTCCCGCCGAACACCATTTTTACGGCCGGCTGCGGCATTACCCAGATATGGTCGGGGCAACTGCAGGAAATCGAGCTGCCGCGGCGCTATCTGCCTTCGGGTGGAGCGGGCACCCTGGGTTACGAGGTGCCGGCGGCGCTGGGCGCGAAGGTGGCCTGCCCGAATGATCCGGTGGTAGCGGTGGCCGGCGATGCCGGCGTCCTCTTCCAGGGCGAGTCGCTGGGCATGGCCGGGCAGCACAACATCCCGATCATCATCGTCATCGTCAACAACGGCAACCTGGGCCTGATCCGCCAGAACCAGAAGTACGCCTACAACTACGAGCACGGCATCCGCCTGCGCTATGGCCAGGAGGAGCACAAGGTCCTGCCTGACTTGGTCAAGTACTGCGAGGCTTTCGGCGGCCAGGGCGAAAGAGTGTTCGACGCCAAGGAGCTTCCGGCGGCCTTCGAGCGGGCCATGAAGTCGAAGACTTTCTACCTGATCGACGTCATGGTAGCCACCGATGCCGATTGCTCGATGGGCCAGGCCATAAATGCGGTGAAGGAGTTTGTGTAAGGTTTGCCGATCTTGCAGGAAAAGCGGCGGCCGCAGGCCGCCGCTAATTTTTTGTGGAGTAATGCGCTACTGGTTATCTGGCGCTGCCGGCCAGGGCGGCGCCGTGCTTGACATACTCGACGCCTTCGCGCATCAACTCCAGCGCGCGCAGGATTGCCGGCGTGTCCTCGAAGCCGTAGGAGAGGCGGAACTGGCGCTTGCCGCGCTCGGCCAGGTCACCGCGAGGATCGACGCAGTATTCCCCCGGAATGTAAATCACCCGCGGCAGCGGGCTGCCCTTGGGGCCGTCGACGGCCGCATCGCCGGTGGTGCGCGTCAGGAACTTGAACAACGGCGATTCCGTATGGGTCTCGATGTCTCGGAACGTCAGGTAGTAGTAAAAGCCGGCGCTGCCGCCGCGCTGCTCCTCCAGATAGGGCCCGATGGTGCGCTCGATGCCCTGTTTTATCGCCACCGCCTTTTCCCGATAGCCGGCGTTCACCGCCCGCTGCTGTTCGCGGATGCGGGTATCCAGAAGATAACTTGCCATCTCCTGCACGAACAACGGCGCGCTGAAGCCGGTATCGCTGGTTTGTTCGATCATGACGTTCATGAAGGGGCCATCCGGGCCGACGAAGTAGCCGATGCGCAGACCGGGCGCCAGAATCTTGGAGAGGGTTCCGATTTCATAGACGATGCCGAGATCGTCATAGGGAAGGGCGGAGTCGAATGGCTCAGCCTGGGGATCGTGCAGCAGCAGCTCGTACGCCAGGTCGTAAATGATGGGGATGAGACGCTTCTGCCGCCGCGAAAGCGCGGCTGCCACCTCGTACAGCGCGCGGCGCCGTGCGTTCGATAACACGGTGGCGGAAGGATTGTTCACCGTAACCACGTAGAAGAACGAGATGCGCTCGGCCTCGCTGCCCAGGGCGCGCAGTTTGCGCTCCAGCGCCGCCAGCTCGATGCCTTCCTCGTCCTCCGGCACGGCCAGAATCTTGAATCCCTTGCGCTCGAGCACGTCGCGGTAGATGTAATACATGGGATCGGCGGCCACCACTATGCCTTGCGGCAACGCCTCGGAGAGCCCCTTGAGAATGCTGGTGGCTCCGCAGGCGCCTATGGCCAGCCGCTTACCGGCGAGCGTGGCCTCGTCCAACTGCCCCGCCCGCAGCTCCAGGAGCGCCCGCCGGATGGAGGCGATCAGGTTGGCCGAGCCGGCCGGAGTGCCGTAGTTGAAGGCCTGCCGGTACTTCCCCGGCTGGCTGCCCACCGCCTGCAAGGCCGAGATCAGCTCCGGCACGGGGATGGTCTTCTCGTTGACATAGCCCACCCCTAGATTAATGTCCATGCCGTCGCGGAAATCGTGCGCGAAGCTGGCCAGTAGCCTGGTAACCAGCGAGGGACGAGTCGAAGCCTCGCCGTAACTGGAAAATCGTATCTGCATGTTCACAACATACTACGCGGGGCGCCTACTGCCAACGGCACCGGCGCGCCAGTCTAGAGAGGCTGCGGAAAAACAGATTTTAAAAGGGTTAAGCCTACAAGTTCTTGTGCACTGTGCTTGCTGTATCCACGTTACGTGGCGCCTCGCTTGTTGCTTCGGCGCGTTTTTCCGCAGCCTGTATAGCCGGCGTTTATGGCGGCGATTAAAACTTTGAATTTCCCAAGCCACCCGGGCGCGGCCAGAATGCAAGCAGCAGTTCTGGTAAGAGCTGTGAATTATGACCTGTCTGAGAGGAAGCGCCATGGACATTACGCGCAAGGGCGAAGGGACTGAAAACCTGGAGCAAACATACCAGGAACGGAAGCCGGAAGTTCCTGCCAGCGCTACCGAAGGAAAGCGGTCCCTCAACCTGCGTCATCAGACGGCTTTCGCCTGGGTCATGCCTGAAACCTGGGAGCCACTGCGCAATTAGCGCGGCGTTTTTCCGCGATCCAAGCCGGCCTGTGCGATTTTTCGCTTCAGATTGGTTGACTTCGAATTAAACACCGCACAGCAGCGGCCTCTCCCCGCAAATCAAAAGTCTGAAATCTTGAACATTTTTTGCTAAACTCCGCTCACCAACTCAAACGGCATGGCGGGTTCACATGAGCGCTACCAGCGAAACCGGCACGGCTGCCCCTAAGATCTCTTCCACTCACATGTACAAGTTGATCGCAGCCGCTTCCATCGGCAATGCCCTGGAGTGGTTTGACATACTTATCTACGGCTACTTTGCGGTCACCATCTCCAGGGTCTTCTTCCCTACCGGCAATGAAACCGTCTCTTTGCTGCTGACCCTGGGGACCTTCGGCGCCGGCTACCTGGTCCGGCCGCTGGGGGCTGTATTCCTGGGCGCCTATGCTGACCGCGCCGGGCGCAAGGCTGCGATGCTGGCCTCCATCCTGCTGATGTGGATCGGAACGTTCCTGACCGCCGCCATGCCCTCCTACGCGCAGATAGGGATCCTGGCGCCGATTGCGGTGGTGGTGGCGCGCCTGATGCAGGGCTTTGCCGTCGGCGGCGAGTTTGGCAGTGCCACCGCCTTCCTGGTGGAGCACAGCACCACTCGCAAAGGGTTTCTGGCCAGCTTCCAGTGGGCGGGCCAGGGGTTAGCTGCGATACTGGCTTCCGGCTTCGGAGTCGCGCTCACTACCATGCTGACGAAAGACCAGCTCAACAGCTGGGGATGGCGCATTCCGTACCTCTTCGGCCTGCTGATCGGGCCGGTCGGCTTCTACATCCGCAAACACGTGGGAGAGACGCCGGAGTTTATCAATGCCAAGAAGACACGCACCCCGGTGCACGACCTGTTCTCGCAGCAGTGGGACCGCCTGCTGCTGACTATCGGCGCGGTAGTAGTCTCCACCAGTTCGAACTACATCATTCTCTACATGCCGACCTATGCGGTGAAGCAGCTCGGCCTGCCGCAGTCGGCCGGCTTCACGGCCACGCTGCTCGGGGCCATCATCCTGACCATCGGCGCCCCGTTCGTTGGACACTTGTCGGACATCTTCGGACGCAGCCGGATTATGATGGGCGCGACCATAGCATTCCTGATTACTACCTATCCTGCTTTCGCCTTGCTGCTGCACTCCAAGAGCCTGGCCCTGCTCATCTGCCTGGTGTGCTGGCTCAACCTGCTAAAAAGCAGCTACAGCGGAGTACTGCCCGCATTCATGGCCGAGTGCTTCCCCGCCCAGACGCGGGCCACCGGCATGGCGATCAGCTACAACATCGGCGTGCCGATATTTGGCGGCTTTGCTCCCTTCTACATCACCTGGATGATCGCGCTGACGGGCAGCAAACAGTCGCCCAGCTTCTACATGATCTTCTGCGCCCTGCTCGGCATCGGCTCGCTGCTGGCCGCGCGCGCACGGTTGCGAATCAGGTAAGGGCGAGTTTCCGGCTTCAAGCGTATTTACCCGCACTTCTCGAAGCCGGAAACTCGAAACCTGCTACATTTGCCGCCGTGCAACTGCTGCGGTTAGCATAAGCCGTACCTGAAACCAGAGACGCGAGAGCTCCGGCCGGCATCTACTTTCCTTTGATAGGGTCTTAAACAGGAATGGGCGGGGAAATGGAAATCGGGCTGCCGCCGCCGGCGGGGGCGTTGGCGGCGACCGGAGGCAGGGCGGCTGACGATCCGGAACTGGTCTGGTTTCGAACCGTCTACCAAGGCGACTCAATGCCGCAACTGACGGTGCGGGCGGTCGCCATGGGCGCCTTTCTCGGCGGCTTTATGTCGCTTTCCAATCTCTACGTCGGCCTGAAGACCGGCTGGGGGCTGGGCGTCGCCATCACTGCCTGCATTCTCTCGTTCTCTATCAACCGCACCTTCAGCCGGCTGCTGCCGCGGCTGTTCGGCGGCGAGATGTCGATCCTGGAAAACAACTGCATGCAGTCGACGGCCTCCTCGGCCGGCTACTCGACCGGCGGCACCATGGTCTCCGCCATCTCGGCCTACCTGCTGATCACAGGCCATCACATCGCCTGGCCGGTGCTGGCCGGCTGGACGGTCTTCCTGGCCGCGCTCGGCGTTTTCATGGCCATCCCCATGAAGCGCCAGATGATCAACATCGAGCAGTTGAAGTTTCCCAGCGGAATTGCCGCCGCCGAAACCCTGCGCAGCCTGCATGCCGAAGGCGGCGAGGCAACCGTCAAGGCGCGCTCGCTGGGCATTGCCGGCGTGCTGGGGGCGGCGATCACCTGGCTGCGCGAGGCGGGCCGTCCGTTTCGTGTTCCTGGCATGCTGCCCTTTCCCGGGCAAATTCTCGGCATTCCGCTGATGAAGTGGACGATTTCCTTCGAGATGAGCACCATCATGATCGCCGCCGGCGCCATCATGGGGTGGAAGATCGCCTGGTCGATGCTGCTGGGCGGCCTGATCAACTACGGCATTCTGGCTCCGTGGATGGTCAAGTTGGGGGTGCTCAACGGCGCCCGGATCGGCTACCGCGAAATCGTCGCCTGGAGCACTTGGACCGGCGCCGCCATCATGGTCACATCGGCGCTGCTGCAGTTTGCCCTGAACTGGCGGACCATCGGCAAGGCGTTCAGCGGCCTGGCCGGCATCTTCCGCCAAGAAGCCGCCCAGGGCGCGAACGATCCCCTGGCGCGCATTGAGGTTCCGCCGCACTGGTTCCTGAGCGGCACCGTACTCTCCGGGCTGGGCTGCATGGCGATCCTCTACTGGGCATTCCACACCCACTGGTGGATGAGTATCGTGGCCGTGGCCATGACGTTCTTTCTTGCGGTGGTGGCCTGCCGCGCTACCGGCGAGTCCGACATCACCCCCATCGGCGCCATGGGCAAGATCACCCAACTGATGTTCGGCTGGCTGGCGCCGGCCAACATGGTCACCAACCTCATGACCGCCGGCATGACCGCCGGAGCGGCGGGCGCTTCCGCGGACCTGCTGACCGACCTGAAAAGCGGCTACCTGCTCGGCGCCAACCCGCGCAAGCAGTTCATCGCCCAGTTCACGGGAATCTTTGCCGGCGTGCTGATCGTGGTGCCGGCCTTTTACGTGATCGTGCCTAACGCCTCAGTGCTGGGTACCGACGAGTGGCCCGCGCCCTCGGCCCAAGTATGGGCGGCGGTGGCGCGGCTGTTGTCGAACGGCGTGCATTCGCTGCATCCCACGGCGCGAATGGGCCTGTTGATCGGCGGTGCCGTCGGCATCCTGCTGCCGCTGCTGGAACGCGCCTTTCCCAGGCTCTCGCGCTTCATTCCTTCCGCCACCGGGCTGGGCCTGGCCTTCGTCATTCCCTTCTTTAATTCCCTGTCCATGTTTCTTGGCGCGCTGATTGCGCTGATCCTGGAGCGGTCTAGGCCCAGAATCGCCGAGCGCTTCGTCATCCCAGTAAGCTCCGGCTTGATCGCCGGCGAGTCGCTGATGGGCATCGTAGTGGCCCTGCTCAACGCCAGCGGAAAGATTTGAGAGGATAGGGGAATAGGTGCGGTTGCCAAATTAGCCGGAATTCCGGCAAATGCCCAGGCGCGCCATTCGGCGGGGAAAAACAGCAGCACGGGTGCCAAAGCCGGCCTTTCAAGTGACATACAGGCGTGCAGGACGTAAAATGTTTGCCTGCAATAGCCTGCTGGTGGAAGATAATAGTCTCTACTCTCTTGAATAGGAATCCTATACACAATGCCGTCGCCTAAGAATGTTCCTCCGTCCGGGGCCGCCCCTGTGGCGACCATCACTCCGCCGAAAGGCAAACTTGGAATCATGCTCCCTGGCATGGGCGCGGTAGCCACCACTTTTGTGGCTGGCGTTGAGGCGGTTCGCCGCGGTTTCGCTACGCCGGTGGGCTCGCTCACGCAGATGGCGACCATTCGCCTGGGAAAGCGCACAGAGGGCCGCTCGCCCCGCATAAAGGACTTCGTGCCCCTGGCCAGCCTCGATGACCTGGTCTTCACCGGCTGGGACATCTTCGAGGACAACATGTATGCCGCCGCCAAAAACGCCGGCGTGCTGGAAAACGAGCTGCTGGAGAAGATCAAGCCGTTTTTGCAGTCGATCACGCCCTGCAAGGCGGTTTTCGACCATAACTACGTCAAGCTGATCGACGGCCCCAACCGCAAGACCGGCAAGAACAAGATGGATCTGGCCGAGCAGCTTCGCCAGGACATCCGCGACTTCAAAAAGAAGTCCGGGGTGGACCGCCTGGTCACCATCTGGTGCGGCTCAACCGAGAGTTATACCCAGCCGGGCGAGATACACCAGTCGCTGAAGTGCTTCGAACAGGCGCTGCACGAAAATCACGAGGCCATAGCTCCCTCCATGATTTACGCTTACGCCTCGCTGATGGAGCACGTTCCTTTTGCCAACGGCGCTCCCAATCTGACGGTCGACATTCCGGCCATGCGCGAGCTCTCGCGCCGCAACCAGACGCCCATCGCCGGCAAGGACTACAAGACCGGGCAGACGCTGATGAAGACCATCCTGGCGCCAGGTTTCAAGGCGCGCATGATCGGCGTCAAGGGCTGGTTCTCGACCAACATTCTGGGTAACCGCGACGGCGAGGTGTTGGAAGACCCCGGCTCCTTCAAGACCAAGGAAGAGTCCAAGCTCTCAGTGCTGGACCACATCCTGCAGCCGGAGCTCTATCCCGAGCTGTACAAGGATATCTGCCACAAGGTACGCATCAACTACTATCCGCCGCGCGGGGATAACAAGGAAGGCTGGGACAACATCGATATCTTCGGCTGGCTAGGCTATCCCATGCAGATCAAGGTGGACTTCCTCTGCCGGGACAGCATTCTGGCCGCGCCTATCGTGCTCGACCTGGTGCTCTTCATGGACCTGGCACAGCGCACCAGCACGCTGAAGGGCATCGGCATACAGGAGTGGCTCAGCTTCTATTTCAAGTCGCCGATGACCGCCCCCGGACTCTATCCCGAGCACGATCTGTTCATCCAGCTGATGAAGCTGAAGAACACCTTGCGCCACCTCAAGGGCGAGGAGCTGATTACTCACCTCGGCCTGGAATACTACGACTGAGGCGTTCCCCCAGAACACCTCGACCGGTGCCCCATGTCTTCGCCGGCAAGTTCGGCGCAGATGTGAGGCGCCGCCGTTTCTGATCGTGGAATTGCGCCCTCTCTTTGAGAGCACCCGGCGCCAGGCCGGAGCATTTTTTAAGTTCGCGATTTTTCCTGCCGTCCCGCCCAGCATTGCCTGCATCCAACTGCAAGATGCTACGCGGATGCGCTCAACTCGTTTCCGTTGTCCTGCTGTTCGCCGCTTCCGGTTTCGCCGGCTCTTCCGGAACCTTCCTGGGAACCATGATTACAACGGACGACGATCACTGGATCTACGTGCAAAGCAAGAATGGCGCGCTCCGGCGCGTGGACATTTCCAGCGCCCGCGTGACCTACGAGGCGGGCGTTCCGCGCGAGCGGCGCCAGGACCCGGCGGTGCGTGCGCTCAAGCCGGGAGTGGAAATTCGCGTCACCGCCAAGCAGGACGCCAAGGGCGAGTGGCGCGCCAGCCAGATCGAAATCACCGGAGTCTCCGCCGACATGTCTGGCGGCAATTCGCCCGCCAATCATGGTGGCGCCCCGCCGGACGAGCAGCCAGACAAAAAGGATTCCCAGCCTTCGATGACGCTCTCGCCCGGCTGCTGGGCCGCCTGAGCTGCCTGGTTAGCTTTGCTTGCCCGCCTTGGCCCGCTCGATCAGCGCTTCCAGCAGTCCGGGAATCGTGTATTGCCGCGCTTGCACGTCGACCGTCAGGCCGTAGCGTTGCAGAGTCTGCGAGGTGATGGGGCCGATGGAGGCGTTCAACACGCCGCGCACCAGCTTCGAGGTTCCCGAACGGATTCCCAGCAGCTTGACGTAATTGTGCACGGTTGAAGAACTGGTGAAGGTGATGGCGTGCACCGCGGCGCGGCTTCGCTGGCCGAACGCCGCCCGCAGCAGTTGGCGCGACTCTGCCGGCGCTACCGTCTCATAAGCCTCGGCGACATCCACGCGAGCACCCAACTTGCGCAGCTCCAGCGGAATCACGTCGCGGGCCACCCGCGCCCGGCAGAGCAATACCCGTTGGCCGCGCACCTTCTCGGCCAGGGCGGCGACCACCGATTCGGCCACGTATTCTTCGGGCATCGCCTCGACGGTCACTCCCCGGCGCTCGGCTGCGCTCTTGGTTGCCGGACCAATGGCCGCGATTTTCAGGTGGGCCAGCGCGGAATGAGGAACTTGCTGCGCTTCCGCGCGCGCGAAAAAGGCTTCGACTCCGTTCACGCTGGTCAGAATCAGCCAGTCGTAGCCGGCGATGCCGCGCAGCGCCGCGTCCAGCCGGGCATAGGAGCGCGGCGGACGAATCTCGATGAATGGGATCTCCAGCGCCTCCGCCCCCAAGGCGCGCAACTCGCCAGCCAGCGTGCCGGCCTGCTGGCGGGCGCGGGAGACGATAATGCGCCAGCCGGCAAGCGGCAGCGGGCTGGAGCCTGTTTCTGTTCCGGGGCTTTCCATAGGCGTGAATAGTTCTCTTATAGCAATTCCTCAGGTGTGTCCACTAGCTTAACGTCATTCCGAGCGAGCGCCGGCACCGGCGGCGCGAGTCGAGGAATCTTGCGTTTCCGAGCGCACGAGCCCTGACACTTTGTTTTCCGGTCCCCAATAACCGATGCTTAAAGCAGTGGGTAATCGCTTGCGCTTAATTGCCGGATTGCCAAACCTATTACCGTAACCTCTCGTTCGTTTCCGCAGGTGATCGCGCTGATTTCTCTTTGCTGCGGTTAAAGTCCTCGATACGGTATACCAGACACCCTTACCGTGACCTGTTTGTATCCTCTTTCGGATAGGAGGATTTCGCAAGCAGTTTTTGCCTCCCTTTGGTATGCCATCGGTCCTACGATAACTTCAGCGATCGGCAATAATTCTCGTTGCTTGGCAGCTTCCTCGTTCAATTTTCTTTCCTTCATCTGCGTTTCAGTTTCTTGGGTCCCTTGCGGGCGATTGTTGCTTTTGCGCTCGATGAAGAATTTGAGGTAGGGGAGGGGGAACCCGTATAAGCGGTGCGGTCTGAAATGGATCGGAAGATCGTCTTCATACATTCCGGGACTGTTCGCGTAAACCCAATTGTGATGGGAGATTGCAACGAGTCTTATTTCTTCCTCGGTGCTAAAATGCTTGTTTTTGTACTTCATAGGAGCGACATGGACGAGATTGTAAGCAGCATTATCCCGCTGTTCGTCAGGGAGGCTGGTCCACTCGGGTATTCTTTCCTTTGCCAATATCCATTTCCGGAGTTCATCTTCGGTATAGAGGCACTCGTATAGAAATATTTTTCTCCTTATTATTGCGAGTTTTCCTGCTTCAAATCCTATACAGAAATTTCCATATGCCCGCCATTGTTCGAGCGAATCCCTTTTTCTGCTGAACGAAGCCATATAGTAATCGGGCTCTGTCATTTCATTGGTACGAGTCCGATCTACCATTTTATGCCAATGTTCTTTGACGGCGTTGTTCGTAAAGTCGTTATCCTTTAGTATACCCGTGGCATTTTCCAGTGCCTTTAGTTCGGTCGTATCATTCATAAAGGTGGTATTCGACATCCAAATCTCGTGTTTGTCGATGATGCCGGAAATACCGTCGGCCGAGGTATAGTGATATACTGTGCCCTCGTAAGGCTCCGAGAAGGCTTGTATCAGTTTTCTCAGGGTTTCATACTTGTCCGCTCTCGACATAACCGGAATTTCCTTTTTGAACTTGAAAACGGTGCCATTCTACGCCGTAATCACACTTGCTTAGAACGTTGTGCCATTTACGTTTCCGGAAGAACACTTGCCTATCCCTCTCGATTCCACGCTCCAATCAGACGTATCGCGTCATTCTGGCTTCGCCTGCTGATGCTCCTCAAACCACTTCCGCACCCTCTCCTGAACCCGGGCCAACTCGGCCGGCGTTAGGTGAGACGCGGCTTTGTGTCGTTCCTTCACAGTCTGTTCCGCCAGCCGTGCGGTCAGCTTGCCAGCTGCCGCTACATCAAGCCAAAAGTAGGCTTCTGCGTAGTCCTGGGGCACACCCCGGCCCCCGTTGTACAAACCCCCGAGCAACCATTGCGCCACGGCGACACCTTGCTCAGCAGCCTTGCGAAACCAGGTTGCCGCTTGTGCGTCGTCTAGGGGCACGCCTTGGCCAAAGTAATATGCCTTTCCCATTGCACACTGCGCCTCTGCGTAGCCTTGTTCAGCCGCCTTGCGATACCAGGTTACCGCTTGCGCGTAGTCCTGGGGCACACCCCGGCCCTCGTAGTACAAACGCCCGAGGCCGTATTGCGCGTCGGCGTCGCCCTGCTCAGCCGCCTTGCAGTACCGCGCTGCCCTTTGGATGTCGCCCTGGTGCGTGTCGTCATTCACGCCGGATTCGGGTGGTTGTTTCTCGCTATATCCCAACTGCGCCATGAACATCTCTTGTATCTTGCCAATCTTAGTTCCACCGATAAAGATTCCGAGATATGGCGCGAGGAATATAGGCCAGAGCAAGGCAACTACAGCCGAGATGTAATTTTGTTGAATTAATAAATAAATTACCGCCACTGGGACAGTGATCCATTTCAGGAGGACGAAGAAAACCCCGAATCTTGCCATAGCTACATTGACATATCTGTATCGGACGAAAGACCACAGTATAGTCAAAATAATAAATACGCCGATGACCTCCCACCATTCAAAAAATATTAGGAGCACAGGCACAACCGGCTGGCTCAAAAAAGCTGGCCATATTCCCCACTCAATCGCTCGCAACATAGACCATTGCAAGTTCTCTTGGTCGCTATATCCTTGGTTCCACGCCATAGAATTTTCGAAATTTATTGACGTTTACCTAAAATGAAATTCTTTAGCCATTCGGTGTTAGGGGCACCGGATTCCGCCACCCACATCCGTTGCACAGATATGGGCACGTCAATGTTTTTCAATCTGAAATCACAAATCAAAAATCTGAAATGACCTACGGCTGTTGCGGCGCGGCGGCGGCCGAGCTATAGACTTCCCGGAGAATCTCTTTCCCGCCCCGCTGCAAGATCAGCACGCCGGTCCTCTCTCCCAATTCGATGGGATCGCTGCCGCTCTGCCTCTCGCGTACCAGCTTGCTGCCGTCAGGCCGGGCGCAGATGGCGGTCAGGGTAAGCTGTCCTGCGGCCATCTCGGCGAAGGCGCCGATTGGTACCTGGCATCCGCCGCCAAGCTTGTTCAGCAACGCCCGCTCGCAGGTGGTGGCCATGCGTGTGGCCGGATGGTCGAGAAAGCGCAGATGCTCGCCAGTGGCGCCGTCGCTGCGCCGGATTTCAATGGCCAGCGCGCCCTGGCCGGCCGCCGGACACATAACTTCGGCGGGCAGCTCTTGCCTGATCAGTTGCGTTTTGCCCAGGCGGTTCAACCCGGCCGCCGCCAGCACAACCGCGTCGTACTCGCCGTCTTCCAGCTTGCGCACACGGGTATCGACGTTGCCGCGCAAAGGGAAAATCTCCAGGTCGGGCCGCTTAACCTTGAGTTGGGCCTGGCGACGCAGGCTGCTGGTGCCCACCTTGGCGCCGCGCGGCAGATTGTCCAGATCCGAATACTTCACCGAGAGCAGGACGTCGCGCGGATTTTCTCGCTCGGTGATGGCCGCAATTTCAAATTCCGCCGCCAGCTCGGTGGGCAGATCTTTCAGGCTGTGGACCGCCAAGTCGATGCGGCCTTGCGCCAGCGCCTCCTCGATTTCCTTGGTGAACATGCCCTTGGTGCCCACCTTGGCCAGGGCCACGTCGGTAATCTTGTCACCGGTGGTGCGGATGATCTCCAGCTCGACTTCGTGGCCGCGCTCGCGCAGGCGCGCGGCGATGTGGTTGGCCTGCCATAGGGCCAACTGCGATCCGCGCGAGCCGATACGAAGAGACATGGAATTTAAGATTTCAGATTTAAGATTTCAGATTTTTGATTTCTGAATAAACCCAAACACTTCCTTCAAGCCCCAGAGCCCTTGAAGTGGCCTCTACCAGCACTGAGTTGAATCATCATCCTGAGCGAAGCGAAGGAGCTGCTTTTGTACGGTACGCAAAGCAGACTCTCCGGTTTATCTTTCGCAGGCCACAGGAAGACACGCTACAACTTAAACTTTCTAGCCGTTGGAATCGTTCTCGCCCTTGCCGCCGGCCGCGGCCTCGGCGCTGCGCTTCTGCTGGCCGCGCAGGTTGAAAATGCGCCGGACCAGCTCGACCACCGTAGTAGCCTCAGAGTCGCGGGCCGCGCTCTTCAAGGTGGTGATCGGCGTGTGCATGATCTTGTTGATGATGCCGCGGGTCAGCGCCTCGATGGCCATTTCCTGCTCGGGGCTGAGCGCGCCCAGGCGGCCGCGCACACGGTCGATCTCGGCCTGGCGCACGGTCTCCAGGTGCTCCTGCAGCGACACGATGGTCGGCACCACGTCCAGGCTCAGCAGCCGCCCCTGGAACTTCTGCACTTCCTCTTCGACCAGCTTCTCGGCCCGCTCGGCTTCCAGCTTGCGGTCGCCCAGGTGCGACTTCACCACCTGCTGCAGGTCGTCGATGTCGTAGAGGAAAATCCCGTCCAGATCGTTCAGCGCGGGATCGATGTCCCGCGGGACGGCGATATCGATGAAGAACATGGGACGGTTGCGCCGGCGTGCCAGGAATTTCTCCCCATGCCGTTTTTCGAAAATTACCTGCGGCGCGCCGGTGGAGCTGATCACGATGTCGGTGCGATCGGCCATGTCGTAAAGCTTCTCGAAGGGGACCGCTTCGCCGTTGAACTTGTGGGCCAGGGCCAGGGCGCGCTCATAGGTGCGATTGGTGACGTAGATTCGGCCGGCGCCGTGAGCAATCAGGTGGCGGGCCGCCAACTCTTGCATCTTGCCCGCCCCGACCAGGAAGATGGAGGTGCCAGCCAGGCTGCCGAAGATCTTTTCCGCCAACTCGACGGCGACCGAAGCCACCGAAACCGACGAGCTGGCCACCGCCGTCTCGTTCCTGACCCGCTTGGCCACGGCAAAGGCGCGGGTGAACAGCGCGTCCAGGTGCGACTGCACGGCCCCCACCGCGCGCGCCACCGCGTAAGCCTCCTTCACCTGCCCAAGAATCTGCGGCTCGCCTACCACCATCGAATCCAGGCTGGAGGCCACGCGGAAGACGTGCCGCACCACCTCCGCCTCCTGGTACTGGTAAAGATATTTCCCGTACTCCTCCGGGTCGATTTTGTAGAACTCCCGCAGAAAGCCCTTCAGGTCGCAGCTTCCATTGACGGTTTTGGCCACCAGCTCCACCCGGTTGCAGGTGGAAACAATCATGCCTTCCTCGACGCCGTTGTAGCCGGCCAACTGGCGCAGCGCCTCGGGCAGGCGCGCCTCGGGAATGGCGAAGCGCTCGCGCACCTCGACCGGCGCCGTCCGGTGATTCACGCCGATGAGGAAGAAGTTCATGGGGCCACGAACCTGTGCACCCGGCTGAGATAGTTGGCGGCCCAGGCGCAAACCGCGGCGGCAAAGGCAAATGTCGCCAGATAGGCCGCCTTGCGTCCGCGCCAGCCCGAGCTCCAGCGGGTGTAGAGCAGCAGCATGTATACGCCCCAGGTCAGCAGCGAGAGCAGCACCTTGGGATCGGCAAAGTAACGCACGCCAAAACGCTCCTGCGCCACTACCGAGCCGATGATCAATCCCACGGTAATAAACGGGAAGCCGACCAGCAGCGACTTGTAGCCAAGTTCATCCAGCACCTGCAGCGCCGGCAGCCGGTTGACAAAACGCGACGAGTGCTTCGACTTCAGGCTGTGCGACTGCACCAGGTAGAGCAGGCTGGCCAGAAAACTCATGAACAGGGCGGCATAGCCGACCAGCAGCATGGAAACGTGCACCAGTATCCAGCCGCTGCGCAAGCCGGGCGAGGTGAACGCACGCGGAGGCTGTCCCAGCGCCGAACCAAAGGTAAGCAGAAAGACCACCGGAAAGATAAACAGCCCTGGAGCCGTGCTCTGGAAACGCACGTACAGGAACATGAACAGCGCCATCAGGATCAACGCCAGGTTCGACTCCGCGTAACGGATGGTCAGCAGGTCCAGGTAGCCGTACATCAAACCGGTTTCCACCACCGAAACGCAGTGGAGAATGAGCCCGAGGGCGCCGGCGTGAATGGCAATCCTGGCCAGCTTCTCGCCTTTGCTGCCCAGCAGAACCAGGGCATAGACGAGGCATATGCCGTACAGAACCGTCGCGACTCTCAGCCAGAAGAGGGGCATGTTGCAGGGGTCCAGGACGAACAGCTCACGCCCGGACCTTAGACATTGATTATACAAATCAGAAATGGCGGCTTCAGTAAAAAAGAGTCACAGGGCAGAGTGATTGTTGTCACAGGGCAGGGGTTAAGGGCCAGTGGCCAGGAGCGTGCTCTGGCCGGGCGAAGTGGAGCGCCTGGAAGCTAACCACAGAGTTCGCAGAGTAGCACAGAGCAGATAAGGCTCGCCGGGGGACCGCATTTCTCTGTGCCCTCTGTGTCCTCTGTGGTCAATTATTCCGCCTTATTGCCATTCCTCGCCACCCGAGCCCGTGGATCGTCTAATGCCTAAAAACTCGTCCCCAGGCACTCGGGCTGGGCTTCGCGCAGCCGCATGGCGGCCGTCTCGGGAAGGATGGGCGTGAAGTACACCTCCTTGAAGGTGTACGACTTGTCCTTCTTGGGCAGGATGGGCAGAATCTCGATGTGCCAGTGGTAGTCGACGTCGATGGTGCGCCAGTAGTTCAGCACCTGGGAGCGGTGCTGGGTGTTGGGCGAGGTGTGTAGAACCAGGTGGAAGCTGTCGGTAATGGTGCGGATGCGGTTGATGGTGCGCCGCAGCAGGGCGGCGCAGTCGCGCACCGCTCCGGGGTGCGACAACGCGGTGCGCTCGAAGTGCGGTTCATGATTGTGCGGCAGAATCCAGGTTTCAAAGGGCACGCGCGAGGCGTAGGGACAGCAGGCGACAAAGTTGCCGCGCACCTCCACGATGCGCTTCTGCTGCTGCAACTCTTGCTGCAGGATGTCGCAAAAGACGCAACGCTCCTTCTGCGAGTAGTGCTCGCGCGCCGCCCGCAGTTCGTAGAGCACCCGCCGCGGCACGAAGGTCGTGGCCACTATCTGCGAGGTTGGGTGATCGAACTCCTGCCCGGAAAGCGCCCCGAAGTCCTTGAAAACAGTGACATACTTGAAGCGGTGATCGTTTTTCAAATCCTGGATGCGCTGAGCGCAGAGCAGCAGAAACTGCTCCACCTCCTCGTCGCTGGCCACCCAAAGTTGCCGGTCGTGGCGCGCGTTTTCCACGATCACCTCGTGCGCCCCCACCGGCTTCATGATGTCGTAAATGCCGTTTCCCCGCCGGCTGGGGTCGCCCTCCACCCGGTAGATGGGCGAGGGATGCACCACCGCCCGCACCGACCAAGGTCCCCCGCTTCCGGAGGTGATGGATGAGACAACTTGCGGCTGGGCGTTCGATTCCGGGCAGAATGGGCATAGCGGCCCGCCGCGTGCCGCACTTTCGCCCTCGTCGCCGGTTACCACCCACGACCGCGTAATTGGGTCTTTCCTTAATTCCATTTACAACCTTAAGGTAACCACTGGGAGTATGTACGTCAACTGGGCTGCGTCAGGAATTTAAGATTGCAGATTGAATAACCACGGCCCAGGCTGCTTTTCAATCTGCAATCTGCAATCTTAAATCTGCCATCAAAAACTCACGACGTTCCCACCTGCCTCCGGCGCTACAATACCTGCGATGAGCGAAGCCTCCACTCCTCTCATGCGGCAGCACGCCGCCATCAAGAAGCAGCACCCCACCGCGCTGCTGTTTTTCCGGGTGGGCGATTTTTACGAGCTCTTCTTTGATGATGCCCTGGTAGCCTCGCGCGAACTGCAGATCACCCTCACCTCGCGCAATAAGGAAAAAGGCATCGCCGTGCCCATGTGCGGTGTTCCCTACCACGCCGCCGAAGGCTATATCGCCAAGCTCATCCGCAAGGGCTACAAGGTCGCCATCTGCGACCAGATGGAAGACCCGAAGCTGACCAGGAAGCTGGTGCGGCGCGAGGTCACGCGCGTGCTCACGCCCGGCACCGCCGTCGACGCCCAGATGGGCTCGGAGGAGAACAACTTCCTCACCGCCGTGGCCCGCCACCAGGATGCCGCCGGCTTCGCCGCCCTTGATCTTTCCACCGGCGAATTCCGCGCCACCGAGTTTAGCGGCGCAGACGCCGAGCGCCGCGTCCTGGAAGAGCTGCAGACCCTGCGTCCACGAGAGCTGCTGTTTGGCTCTTCCCTGCCGCTGTTCGCCACTGCGGCAAACGCCGCGACCGGAGACCGTCTCGCCAACGGCTGGGCCGAAACCCCGCTGGAAGACTGGGCTTTTTCCCCCGATTACGCCATCCCGCTGCTGGAAAACCATTTCGGAGTGCTTTCGCTGGAGGGCTTTGGCCTAGCCAACCGGCCGGCCGCCGCCTGCGCCGCCGGGGCCATTCTGCATTACGTGCGCAGCACGCAGCGCGGACGGCTGGACCATATCGACCGCATAGGCTTTTACGAGCGCCAGAGCTGCCTGGTGCTGGACGCGGTGACGGTGCGCAATCTCGAACTGGTCGAGCCGCTGTTCAGCGGCGGCAGCGAGAAGATCACCCTCTTCCGCGCCATCGACCAGACCGTCACTCCCATGGGCAAGCGTCTGCTGCGCGCCTGGATGCTGCGCCCCTCGATCGACGCCGTCGAGATCAACCACCGGCTGGATGCAGTCGAAGCCGCTGTGGCTGACACCGTGGCACGCGGGGAGCTGCGCCGCTCGCTGGACGGAATCCTGGACATCGAGCGCCTGCTCAGCCGCGTTACCCTGGAGGCGGCGAATCCGCGCGACTTGCTCGCCCTGGCCGCCTCCCTGGCCCGCCTGCCGGCGGTGCGCGGTAACCTCAGCGCCTTCGCCGCGCCGCGCCTGCGCGAGCTGCACGCCGCCGTCGACGAGCTGGCGGATATTCGCCAGGCCATCGAAAACAGCATCATCCCCGAGCCACCCATTTCGCTTAACGATGGCGGAGTGATCGCCGCCGGAGTAGACGCCACGCTGGATGAGCTGCGCGAGCTCAACCGCAACAGCAAGCGCTACCTGGCGCAGATAGAGGAGCGCGAGCGCCAGCGCACTGGCATCAACTCGCTCAAGGTGCGGTTCAACTCCGTTTTTGGCTATTACATTGAGATCAGCAAGGCGAACCTGCACCTGGTGCCGCGCGACTACGACCGCAAGCAGACGCTGGTCGGGGCCGAGCGCTTCACCACCCCGGAGTTGAAGGAGCACGAGACCAGGATTCTGGACGCGCAGGAGCGCATCGTCGAGATCGAGCACCGCATCTTCGGCGAGCTGCGCGCGCGCGTGGCCGGCGAGGCTAAAAGGATTCGCCAGACCGCCCTGGCGCTGGCTGAAGCCGACGTGCTGGCCTCGCTGGCGGCGCTGGCGGCCACGCGAAACTACCACCGTCCGCTCTTCGACGACACCGGCGACCTGGAAATCCTGGAAGGCCGTCACCCGGTAATCGAGCAGCCGGAGCTGACCGGCAGCAACGAGCGCTTCGTCCCCAACGACCTCTACCTCAACGGCAGCTCGCACCAGATCGTGATCCTCACCGGCCCGAACATGGGCGGCAAGTCCACTTACCTGCGGCAGGCGGCGCTGACGGTGATTCTGGCGCAAATGGGCTCGTTCGTGCCGGCTTCGCGCGCCCGGCTCAACGTGGTGGACCGCATCTTCACCCGCATCGGAGCCAGCGACAACCTGGCGCGCGGCCGCTCCACCTTCATGGTGGAGATGACCGAAACCGCCGCCATCTTGAACACCGCCACGCCGCGCTCGCTGGTGCTGCTGGACGAGATTGGCCGCGGCACAGCTACCTACGACGGCCTGGCCATCGCCTGGGCGGTGGTCGAGTATCTGCACGCCCGCAGCCGCGCGCGCACCCTGTTTGCCACCCATTACCACGAGCTGACCGAGCTGGAGTCGCTGCTGGAAGGCGTAAAGAATTATCATGTGGCGGTGAAGGAAACCGGCGGCAGCGTGGTTTTCCTGCGCAAGGTGCAGGCCGGCGCCGCCGACAAAAGCTACGGCATTGAGGTGGCCAAGCTGGCCGGGCTGCCCTCCGAGGTCATTGCCCGCGCCCGCGACGTGCTCAGCGAGCACGAGACGGCCGAGCAGCAAGCCACCGGACACCTGGGCCAGGCCGGCAGCCAGAAGGCTCCGCCCGTGCAATTGACCATCTTTACCCCGCTCTCGGCGGCGGTGGTTGACCGGCTGCGCGAGGCCGACCTGGACCGCATTACCCCTATCGCGGCCCTGAACCTGCTTCACGAGCTGAAGAAGCAGCTCGATTGACCGCCTCCCGAGGATCGCACCATGCTCTTCGAAGCGCGAGAACTGAAGCCCTACGCCGACCCGGTGCCGGCCAGCGAGCTGGAGCCGGGTGCCGTCTACTTTTCCGTCACCTTTGTCGATGAAGAAATGCTGATTCCCGCCATGGAAACCGTCGTCTTTGTCGGCCGCGACCTAGAGCCCGACGATGTCGGGCAGCTCTATTTTCAGGATGTCGATTCCTACCAGCGGGGCGTGCAATACGGCTCGGTGGCCGAAGATGAGCAGGCCGCTTTTTACATCGGCCCGGAAAACGAAATGGAGCACATCTTCGACTACGAGAACGCCCTGGAAATTCTGATGATGTGCTCGCTGCGGCGGCGCGGGCTGATTCCCGCGTAGACCCAGTCGCCCCCCGGCTGGGCGGGCAGCCGCGGCGGCTGCCCCCACGTTGGCGATGGCGGTATTTTTTTGCCTTCGGTCCACACTCGTGCTAAAAGACACTTGGATTCCATGCCGCGCAACTCCATTCCGTCCGCCCGGAGCCCGAAGGAGCTGGAACGGCTCGTCGGTCGTCTGCTGATCCTTGGCTTTGAGGGCACGGAACTGTCCACCCGCACCAAGACGCTGATTGGCGGCCTGCAGCCGGCTGGCGTCATTTTGTTTGCCCGCAACATCGAGTCGCCGCGCCAGACGCATGCCTTGCTGCGCGCGGCGCAGCGGCTGGTGGAAGAAAGATTGTTCCTTTGTGTCGACCTGGAAGGTGGAACGGTCGACCGCCTGCGCGACGTGGTGGCGCCCGCGCCCTCTGTGGCGGAGGTCGCCGCCAGCCAGCGTCCCAGCCTCTTCCGCGAGCACGGCAGGCTGCTCGGCAAAGCGGCCCGGACGCTGGGCTTCAACGTCGACTTCGCGCCGGTGCTGGACCTCTCCTCCGAGCTTTCCCGCCCGGTGCTGACCACGCGCACTGCCTCGGCATTTCCCGACGAAGCTATCCGTTACGCGCGCCATTTCCTGCGCGGCCTGCGCCAGGCCGGCGTACTCGGCTGCGGCAAGCATTTCCCCGGCCTGGGCGAGGCCAGCCTCGACAGCCATGCGCAACTGCCGGTGGTCACCAAGGCCTGGAAACGCCTGTGGCAGGAAGACCTTTTGCCCTACCGCACTTTGCGGCGCGAGCTGCCGTTCGTCATGGTGGCGCACTGCGCTTATGCGGCGCTGACGGACGAGAAGCCGCCGCAATGGCAGTCCAGGCGCCTGGGGCCGATGACGCCGGCATCGCTGTCGCGCAAATGGATCACGGGAACTCTGCGGCGCAGGATCGGCTATCAGGGGCTGGTTGTCTCCGACGACCTCGACATGGGCGGCGTGCAGCAGGCGGCTGCCATCGGCGAAGCCGCCGTGGACACAATTCAGGCCGGCGCCGACCTCTTCCTGGTGTGCCGCAACGAAGAAAACATCTGGCGCGCCTACAATGCCGTGCTGGCCGAAGCCGAACGCAATCATCGCTTCCGCGCCCGCGTGGAGGAAGCCGCGCAGCGCGTGCTGCGCTTCAAAGCGGCTGGCAAGGCGCTGCATCGTCCGCCTGCTCCGCCACCCTCCGACGCCGAGGTGGAGAAGCTGCGCCGCGAAATCTGGGAGTTCGGCGAAAAACTGCGGCTGGCCGCGCCCGCAAGCGCGGCGGCGGCAAACGGTATTACTTTGGACGAGGCGAAGATAACGATTGGCCCATGAACGTCGCCGGCATCATGAGCGGAACCTCGGCTGACGGCATCAATGTTGCCGTCGTGCGCCTGGAAGGCCGCGGCTTGCGTACCAGGCTGCGTCTGCTGGCCCAGTGCGAGTATCCGTATCCGGCGCGAGTGCGGCGCGCCGTGCTGGAGGCGATGAACGCCCGCCGCGCCAGCGTGGCCGAGTTGGCGCGCCTGAACTTCCTGCTGCCGGAGCTGTACGCCGAGGCAGTGCAGCAGACGCTGCGCGAAACCGGGCTCACCTGCGAGCTGGTGGGCTGTCACGGCCAGACTCTTTACCATCAGAGCGAGCCGGCGCGCTATCTCGGCCGCCGCTTGTCCGCCACTTGGCAGACGGGCGATGGCTCGGTGCTGGCCGCGCGGCTGGGCGTTCCGGTGGTCTCCGATTTCCGCCCCGCCGACATGGCGGCCGGCGGCCAGGGCGCGCCCCTGGTTCCCTACCTCGACTATCTGCTGTTTCGTCATCCGCGCCGCGGACGCATAGTGCAAAACATCGGCGGAATCGCCAACCTGACGGCCATCCCGGCCGGGGCCAAGCCCGAACAGGTAATCGCCTTCGACACTGGGCCGGGAAACATGGTCATCGATACCCTGGCCCAACAGCTTTTCCGCCAGCCATTCGATCGCGACGGCGCCCTCGCCGGACGAGGCAAAGTCAATGATCGCCTGCTGGCCGAGCTGCTGCGCCAGCGCTTCTTCCGCCGTTCGCCGCCCAAAACCGCCGGACGCGAGCAGTTTGGCCGCGAGTTCACCGCCGATTTCCTGCGGCGCTGCCGCGGCATGAGCAAACATGATGTGCTGGCCACGGCCACCGCGCTGACCGCTGAATCCATTGCCGCCTCGGTGCGCGGGCTTGCGCAGTCGGCCCGCTTTCATGATTTCTTTGTCTCCGGCGGCGGAGCCATGAACAAGACCTTGATGCGCATACTCGCCGACCGCGTGGGCGCATCTGGCTTGCGCATGGCCACTACCGACGAGCAGGGCCTGCCATCCGAGGCCAAGGAAGCGGTCGCCTTCGCCGTCCTGGCCTATGAGACGTGGCAGCGGCAGGCCTCCAACGTTCCGAGTGCAACCGGCGCCGGACGCCCGGCGATCCTGGGCAAAGTCAGCTATGTCTAGCGCGGCGCCGGAACGGATGCATACGGCTAACAATGCCGAGTGTCTTGGCGAGCGATGGCGCGCCGAAAGAGCGCTCGCTGTCCAGTGTTACTCTCAGTCATTACCGTCCCTGCTCTCAGAAGAGAATTCTGGCGCGCCGCGGTCGAGCCATCTTTTGTTTCAGCTTCAAAACCCAGGGTTCCTCCGCTTCGCCGCGTTGCGCGCGGCTGCGGTCGGAATGACACTCTCTTTTTGGGGCCGGATGCACAGGTGGAATCGCTATGATCGCCCACGATTGCGCCTGCTCTACTGCTGCCTGCTTCTGCTCGCCCTGGCGCTCTCCGGCTGCGCACATGCGGCGCCTCCGCGCGAGGTAGTGATGATGATCGAGAGCAGCCCTGCCAGCCTTGATCCGCGGGTGGGCACCGATGCCCAGTCGGAACGCATCGGCAAGCTCATTTTCGACGCCCTGCTGCGCCACGACGAGCGCTTCCAGCTTCAGCCCTGGCTGGCCGAACGCTGGGAGGTTCGCAACCCCCTGACCTACGTCTTTCACCTTCGTTCCGGGGTGCGCTTCCATGATGGCCGCCCGCTCACCTCGGCCGATGTGAAGTGGACCTTCGACTCCATATTGAATGGGAGCGTGCGCACCGCCAAGGCCGGCATATACCACTACCTGGAAAGCATCGAGACGCCCGACGACCTCACCGTTGTCTTCCACCTGCGCGAGCCCGATTCCTCGTTCCTGTGGAACGTATCCGACGGCGCCATCGGCATCGTACCGCGCAGCGCGGGCGAAGAATTTACTCGCACTCCGGTGGGCAGCGGGCCCTTCCGTCTGGTCAGCATGGAACAGGACCGGCAGGTCACGCTGGCGCGCAATGAGAGTTACTGGGGAGAGCCTCCGCGCCTCGGCTCGGTGCGCTTCGCCGTCGTGCCGGACGCCACCACGCGCGCCCTGGAGCTGCGCAAGGGCAGCGCCGATATCGCGTTGAACGTGCTGACCGCGGACACGGTAGTCGCGCTGCGCGGAGAGCCTACGCTGCTGACCGAGATCGCTCCCGGCACCACTTACGCCTATCTGGCATTCAACCTGCGCGATCCCATCCTGAAGGACGTGCGCGTGCGCCAGGCGATTGCCTACGCCATCGATCGCGAGCCGATCATTCATTTCCTGCTGCGCGACATAGCGCGGCCGGCCAGCAGCGTGCTGCCGCCGCAGCATTGGGCCTACGACGGCAACGTGGCCAGCTACGCCCACGATCCGGCGCGCGCCCGCCACCTCCTGGATGCCGCCGGCTACCGCGGCCGCCAGGACGGCTACCGCTTTCACCTGAACATGAAGACTTCGACTGAGGAGTCCACCCGGCTGCTGGCCGCCGTCCTCCAGCAACAGCTTCGCCAGGTCGGCATAGCGCTGGACATCCGCAGCTTTGAGTTCGCTACCTTCTACGCTGACGTCACCCATGGGGCATTCCAGCTCTATTCGCTGCGCTGGATCGGAGGCAACCAGGACCCGGGCATCTTCGAGCACATCTTCGATTCCAAAAGCTTTCCCCCGCGCCGGGCCAATCGCGGCTACTACTCGAATCCCGAGGTAGACCGGCTCATCGCCGACGCCCGCATCTCCGTCGATCAGGCCCGCCGCAAGCGCGACTACAACCGCATCCAGGAGATCGTGGCCCGCGACTTGCCCTACATCAACCTGTGGTACTCCGATAACGTGCTGGTGCACTCGCGCCGGCTGCGCAACCTGCGTCTCAGCCCCGCCGGAGATTACGACTTCCTGACCACAGCCGAACTGGAACGCTGAACTCTGCAAGTAGCGCCGGCCCCACGCAGGCCTGCTTTGGCGGCTCGGGTGAGTAGTGGGAGGCGGCAGTGCCGCCAAGGAACTCGTGTTACCATCAAGTTTTTAGCGGAGCCTGCGCGTGCGCATTCTCTTTATCGGCGACATCTTTGGCCGGCCGGGCCGGACCATGGTTCGCGACCACCTGCAACAACTGATCGAAAGCCATGACATCGGTTTGACCATCGCCAACGGCGAGAACACGGCCGGCGGCTTCGGCATCACTCCGGCGCTCGCCGAGGAGCTCTTTGACCTCGGCATCGAGGTCATAACCACCGGCAATCATGTGTGGGACAAGCGCGAGCTGATGGAATACCTGAATACCGGCCTGCGCGAGCCGTCCAGCCCGGCACGCAGGGTGCTGCGGCCGGCGAACTATCCCGCCGGAACTCCGGGAGTCGGCTTCTACCAGGGCACGACCAGGGCGGGCGTACCTTATGCCGTAATCAACCTGCAGGGACGCGTCTTCATGGCCAGCATCGACGACCCCTTCCGGGTGGCCGATTCCTTGCTGGCCGGCATTACGGCCAAGGTGGTGGTCGTCGATATGCACGCCGAGGCCACTTCGGAGAAAATTGCCGCCGGCTGGTATCTGGATGGCCGGGTCACGGCGGTCATCGGCACTCACACCCATGTGCCTACGGCGGACAACCGCGTGCTCACCAAGGGCAGCGCTTATATGACCGACGTGGGGATGACCGGGCCATGGGACAGCGTGATCGGAATCCAGAAGGAGCTGATCATCAGCCGCTTCCTCAGCGGCCTGCCAGCGCGCTTCGATGCCGCCACCGGCGACCCGCGCTTGTGCGCCGCGGTTATCGACTGCGACCAGGATACGGGGCGGGCGCGCTCTATCGAGCGCATCATGATCTGCGGGTAGCAGCCGCAGCAAACGTAACCACGCGTTCGCCGGAAACCCCGGCCGGTAGTCCATATCTGCGAAGCAGATGCGGGTCTTTACCTCCCCTTGTATGGAATTGGAATCGTATCGCCATCCATCGCTAGGCGCGACTGCCGGCCGCCCCTCAGCATCTATTCAGAGTTATGCAGCCATTGCCGACAAAAGCGTCCCGGGACGGGATTTCAATCGCAGGCCTTCCTTGGGACGGCTTTGACGCCTACTTGTTCGACATAGACGGCACGTTGCTCAACTGCCGCGATGCCGTGCATTACAACGCGTTTCACAGCGCTCTCCGGCAGGTGTGGAACTGCCAGAGCAGGATCGACAACGTTCCTCGCCACGGCAATACCGATATAGGCATACTGCGCGCCGCCGCCAGCATAGCGGGCATTTCGGTGGAGGAGTTCTACGGGGGATTGCCGCGGGCGCTGACCATCATGGCCAGCGAGGTCGAGCAAAACGCAGGCGCAATCCGGCCGGAGCTTTGCCCATCCATCCCGATGCTCATCGAGCACCTGCACGCAGCCGGCAAGCTGTTGGGAGTGACCTCGGGCGCCATAGAGCCGGTGGGGTGGGCCAAGCTGCGCGCCGCCGGGCTTGACCGTTACTTTTCCTTCGGCTCGTTCTCGGCCCCGGCGGCGGCCATTTCCGAGGCTGGCTCGGAGCGAGGAGGCCCTCAGTGGAACGAAAGCCGCGCCGCCATTTTCCGCCATGGAATCGTCCAGGTGCACAGCCGTCTGGGAGAAAAGGCCCGCATCTGCTTTGTGGGCGACACGCCCTCCGACATTGCCGCCGCCAAGTCGCTGGAGACGCCTATTCTGGCGATTGCAACCGGCATCTATGACATCAAGACCCTCAATGAACAGGGCCCTGACCTCTGCCTGCCGTGCTGCGATGAGCTGTTCGCCATGGGGTGAACGCAATTCTCCAGGTGATCGCTTACAATAAACGACGTGCGCAGTTCCTGGCCTATTCTGCTGCTGGGCGTCTCTTTGTGGACGCAGGCGCAGCAGCCCGCGCCTGCCGCGCCGGCTGTGGCGCCACCGTCGGCGCAGAAATCTGCCGCCACCGAGCCAAGCGCGGCCGAGCGTCGCCGCGCCATGCGCGAATTTCGCGAAGCCGTCAAGCTGCAGGGCGCTTCCAAGCCCCGCGAAGCCCTGGAGCACTTCGAGATCGCGGCCTCGCTCGCTCCCGACAACCTGGAATATGTCACCGCCCTCGAGGTGGCGCGGCAGAAGCTGGTGTATCAGGACATTGATGAGGGCAACCGGGCGTTGGCCGATGGCAATCGGGTGCGGGCGCTGGGGCTGTTTCGCGATGCGCTCAATCTCGATCCGCAGAACGACTTCGCCCGGCAACGGCTGCGCGATGCCATGCCACAGTTGCCCGCTCCGGACCCGGCGAGCGAGCCGGATCAGTTCGCCGGGGCGGTTCAGTTACAGCCCAGCCCGGGGAAGCGCAATTTTCATATTCGCGGCGGCGCCCGCGATGTCGCCAGCCAAGTGGCGCTGGCCTATGGCCTTACCCCGCTGTTCGACGATTCGTTCCCCAACCGACAGATAAGGTTTGATGTGGAAGAAGCGGACTGGGCGCAGGCCCTCGACGCGGTCACACGCGTCAGCAAGAGCATTTGGGTGCCGCTGTCGGCGCACCAGGCGCTGTTCGCATCCGACACCAGCGAGAACCGCCGCAACCTGCTGCCGGTCGCCTCGGCCACCTTTTACCTGCCGCAGGCCGCCACCTCGCAGGCCCTGAACGACATCGTAGGCGCCGTGCGCGCGCTGTTCGAGGTCAGGTACGTGACCGCCAACTCCAAGGTGAACAGCATCACCATTCGCGCCGAGGCAACCACCGTGGAGGCGGTCAGCCGATTCCTGCGGGGACTGCAAGACACCCAACCGGAAGTCACCTTCGACGTCGAGGCGTTCCAGGTTTCCCGGACCTACACCCGCGCCCTGGGAGCCAGCATTCCCACCCAGTTCCAGCTATTCAATATTCCCACCGAGCTGCAATCGGCGCTGAGCAGCAGCAACGCGCAAAGCCTGGTGAACCAGTTGATCTCCTCCGGCCTGATAAACCAGGCGGCCACCACGGCCATCGCCGGACTGCTTGCGCAACTGCTGGGCCAGCAGAGTAGCCTGTTCTCGCAGCCGTTCGCCGTCTTCGGAGGCGGCATCACCTATTCCGCGCTGACCATTCCCGGCGCCAGCCTGAACTTTTCCCGCGACGTGTCGCTGGTGAAGATGCTGCAATCGGTCACGGTGCGGGCTTCACAGGGAACGGCGGCGGTCTTGAAGATCGGAGAGCGCTACCCGATTCTGAACTCCACCTTTTCGCCCATTTACAACAGCACCGCCATATCGGCAGTGCTCGGCAACCAGAGCTACATAGCGCCCTTCCCTTCCTTTAACTACGAAGATCTGGGATTTAACCTCAAGGCCACGCCCATCATTCGTCGCGACAACTCCGTGGGCGTCAAGCTGGAGATGCAGTTGCGCTCGCTCGGCGCCCAGAGCGTCAACGGCATACCCATCATCAACAACCGCGAGTTCAACGGCTACATATCCGCTCCGGACGGCGAATCGATCATGGTGGTCAGCAATCTTACCCAGAGCGAGGCGAACGCCGTGAGCGGCTGGCCCGTGCCTCCGTTGAAGAGCTACAGCAGGCAGGAAACCGACGATGAGCTGCTGGTCGTCCTCACGCCTCACGTGGTGGTCGCCAACCCTAGAGCCGGGCTAACCATTGCGGCGCCAAGCATTGTCTCGAGATAGTGGAATTCGCGGGCAATTATGGCAGTTCCATGGTGGCCGTACCCCGTCAGGGCGTCATGCCGAGCGGCCGCAGGGAGCCGAGGCATCTACAGTTAAGTTCGTTTAGGGCGCAACTTCAGAACTGCAGATCCTTCGACTCCCTCCGGCCAAAAGCGGGCCTCCGGTCGCTCAGGATGACACCTCATTAATAGGGACACCTTCTCAGGAAAAGTTCTAGACCTGGTGCCGGGCGGCGACGGGGAAGCGGCGTCCCACGCCGAACGCCTTGGCTGAAATCTTCAGCCCAGGCGCCGCCTGCTGGCGTTTGTACTCCGCCAACTCGACCATCTTGATCACCGCCTGCACCGTCTTGAGGTCGATGCCGCGGGCGCGCGCAATCTCCTCGGCGGTCTTCATCTCCTCGATGTAGTCTTCCAGGATGGGATCGAGCACTTCGTATGGCGGCAGCGAGTCGCTGTCTTTCTGCCCCGGCCGCAGTTCGGCCGAAGGCGGTTTGGTGAGGGTGGAGTCGCGGAATCACCTGGCGCCGCGAATTCACATAACGGGCGATGCGGTAGACCAGCGTCTTGGGAACGTCGGAGATGACGGCCAGCCCGCCCGCCATGTCGCCGTAGAGGGTGCAATATCCCACCCCCAGCTCCGACTTGTTTCCGGTGGAGAGCACCAGCGAGCCGAATTTGTTGGAAAGAGCCATGAGCAGGGTGCCGCGCACCCGCGCCTGTATGTTCTCCTCCGTAACGTCCTCTTTAAGGCCGGCGAAGACCGGCCCCAGGCCGCTGCGGAAGGATTCGAAGATGTCGCCGATGGGAATGACCTCGAAGCGTATGTTCAGGTTGCGCGCCAGCTCGCGCGCGTCCTGGATGCTGCCCTCGGAGGAATACTGGCTGGGCATGCCTACTCCCATGACGTTTTCCGCGCCCAGCGCCTCGACGGCGATGGCCGCCGTCAGCGCCGAATCGATGCCGCCGCTGAGGCCGACCAGCGCCCGCCGGAAGCCGCACTTGCGCACGTAGTCGCGCGTGCCCAGCACCAGGGCGGCATAGGCGCTGGCGGCTTCGTCCTCGATCCAGTGATGCATGTCACCCTGGTTGGTTTCCGTGTCGTAGTAAATCAGGTCCTCGGCAAACGACTGCGCCCGGGCCACCACTTCACCGCCTGCGTCCACCACCAGGCTGGAACCGTCGAACACCAGGCTGTCGTTGCCTCCCACCTGGTTCACCATCACCACCGGAGCGCGATGGCGGCGGGCGATGGCGGCCAGCATCTGCCGGCGCAATTCATGTTTTCCCAGGTGGAAGGGCGAGGCTGAGATGTTCAGCACCATCTCGCCCCCGGCATGCATCAGTTCCTCGACCGGATCCACGGTGTAGAGCCGGCGGTTCCAGAAGGTCTTGTCGTTCCAGGCGTCCTCGCAGATGGTGAGCGCCACCTTCTTTTCGCAGAGGGAGAGAAGCTGCTGCGAGTCGGCGGGAGCGAAGTTGCGCATCTCATCGAAGACGTCGTAGGTGGGCAGCAGGCGCTTGGACTGCACGAAGGCCACCGCGCCATCGCGCAGCAGGGCGGCTGAGTTCATGGCCGACTTGCCGGTATTCGAACAGGCGGCGCTGACAAAGCCGCAGACCACGGCGATGCCGCGGGTTTCGCCCGCCACTTCGTCCAGGACCTCGCGGCAGCGCCGGACGAAGGCCGGTTTTTCCACCAGGTCGCGGGGCGGGTAGCCGCAGACGCTCAACTCGGGAAACAACACCAGGGCGGCGCCGCCGGCGCGGGCGCGGCGCGCAAAATCCACGATCTTGCGGGCGTTCCCGGTGAAATCGCCCACGGTGGTATTGATCTGGGCAAGCGCGATTCTCACACCAACAGTGTAAAAGCCCGCATGTCGCCCCAGCAACCGCAACTGGGCCGTTGCCGGGGGCACCTCAGGAAATTTTGCGCATGCGATCCCGCTTGGCCCCGAGCGCAGCCTTAAGCCGCCAGAGCCTTGTCGGTCAGGGTGGCGGCGAACATGACTTTGATGCGCTTCAGCAGCGTCTCCGGCTGGCTGGACTCGGCATAATCGCGGTCCGGGACTGGCTGGCCGGGCGCGGTGATCATGATCAGGGGCTGGCTCTGGTTTTCGCTCCGGATATAGTCGCAGAGTTCCAGGGCCAGGCCGGGATTTCCCGCCGCGTTTACGATGATCAAATCGTAGCGGCTGGCCTGGCAGCGCAGCCGCGCCTGCCCTAGGTCCAATGCCGGATAGACGGTGAATCCGCAGCTCTTGAGCGCGGCGATTCTTTCCTTCCGGTCCGGCTGGTTATCGATCAGAAGAACTTTCAGCGACTCTACCTTTGTCATGGTGGAGATCTCCTCTCCAGGGGCACTCAACAGAGAGGCTGCCGAAGGCGAGCGGGTTGCCAGCCTTGGCGGCAAACGCCGCAGCCCCGGGGTTGCAGGCAGAATCTGGCACTCGTTTCTGCGGTTATCTAGGTTATAAGGAGCTAAGGCGCTGACTGTGCTGGCGCAGCGCTTATTCGGGTCGAAGGCCACAAAGCACAAGACGTCACTACCCCGCCACGGCTTGGATGGCGGGCGGGGAAATCGGTGTTCAGAGCTGCTCCTGGCCGCTCTCTTCGTGACGCTTGAGCCGCACCACGATGATTTTGGCGAAGCCCTCCTCGAACTTGGGAGGGCGCAATTTCTGGGCCATGCGGTGCATGACCTCGTCGGGCACGTTGCGCGCGCGTTTGCGGTTGCGCTCCATGCAGACTTCCGCCGGCACGTCGAAGAAGACCGCGTGCGCCTCGTAGCCGAAATCGCGCGCCATCTTGATCCAGCTATGGCGCTCCCGTGGCGAGAGATTGGTGGCGTCGATGTAGTTCATGGGGCGCCCGGCGATCAGCCGCGCCCGCAGCAGAGAGCGCAACGACGAGAAAACCAGGTCCTGGTAGCGCTGTTCGGTGGGATTGTCGAACAGCAGCCCGCGAACCAAGTCGCTGGACAGCGGAATGATGTTGTGCCGCCTGAACCACGAACTCTTGCCCGAGCCCGGCAGGCCTATGGAGAGCACCACGGCGCCCTTGGCTTTCCCCGAGGCGGGCGCCCGTGAAGTTTCGGGTTCCGGCGCTGCCGCTTCCCCCCCGATTTCGCCATCGACCTCGGCGGCTTCGCCGGTTGCCTGTCCGGGAGCAATCGGCAGCACCGCCCCGCTTGCCCCGGCCCCGGCTCGCGGCCGCGCCGGCGGCTTGGCCGGGAACTGCGGTTTCCCTCCACGTCCGCGACGGCGGCTGCGGTCCGGTCTGGCACCACGCGCTGGCGGGCGTTGTGGCTTGGCCGGAGCGCCGGCTTCCGGCTCGCCTGGCCTGGCCTCCTTGGCTGGAGGAACCTCGGCCGAAGGTTCAAGCCTGGCGGCTTCAGCCTCGTGCAAGGCCTCTGGCGCGAGCTCTTCGGCCGCGCCTGGCAGCTCCCGGCTGCCGCCGCTCTCCGCTTCGCCCGGTCCGGGCACGGGGGCGGCCCGGTCCAGAAAGGTTGGCTGCAAAGGAGCCTGGCCGGGCGGTCGGCCAGCCGGCTCCGCTTTTCCTGGCGTTTTACGCCGCTTCATGCGGTCACGCATCCACTTGCGCATACGGGGCTTATAACATACTTACGATGCCGTCGGCGAGAACTAAGCAGGTACCTCTTTTTAGGGGTCCGGGGTTAGGGGAAGACGGACCGCAATTCAGGCCTGTCGGAGGTCTAACGCCAGATTTCCTAGCCCTATTCTCCACGGCAATAGCGGGTCAGTTTGGATGGGTGCCCCGGCGACAGTGGGTCAATTTGAAGGAAGGGTGCCCCAGGTGCGCTTTTCGGCGCTAACCTGGGGAATTAGCCCCACGTCAGCCCAAAAGCAGGGCGGGACGTGGGGCCCCCGTTGTTGTGGAAATTCAAATTGACCCACTACTCCCCCGGCGGCCGGTTTGCTTCCATGGTTTAGCGGATGCTAGCATCTTCTGTTTTGCGGTGCCTGCCCTTTGCTGCATGGTAAGGGCGGTTCCGCGAGCCAGATATCATCTACTTTGGAGGCAACATGGCAGTCAAGGTTGGGATTAATGGTTTTGGCCGCATCGGCCGCAATGTATTGCGCGCTGCCCTGGGATACAAGGATCTGGAGATCGTGGCCGTCAACGATCTGACCGATCCCAAAACGCTGGCGCATCTGCTCAAATACGACTCCATTCTCGGCAACCTGCGGCACAACATCTCCGCCACGGCGGACGCCATTGAAATCGACGGGCGCAAGATCCGCGTCTACGCCGAAAAAGACCCCGCCAAGCTGGACTGGCAGTCACAAGGCGTACAACTGGTGGTGGAATCGACCGGGCGCTTTACCGACGCCACTCAGGCCAGGAGCCATCTGCGCGGCACGGTCAAAAAGGTGATCATCTCCGCTCCGGCGAAGAATGAAGACATCACCATTGTGCTGGGAGTCAACCAGGACAAGTACGATCCGGCCAAGCACCACATCATCTCGAACGCATCCTGCACCACCAATTGCCTGGCGCCGGTGGCCAAGGTCCTCAACGATAATTTTGTCATCCAGAAAGGCACGATGACCACCATCCACTCCTACACCAACGACCAGGTCATCCTCGACTTTCCCCACAAGGACCTGCGCCGTGCCCGCGCCGCCGCGCTCTCCATGATCCCGACCTCGACCGGGGCGGCCAAGGCCATTTACCTGGCCATTCCGGAGCTGAAGGGCAAGCTCGACGGCTTTGCCGTGCGTGTGCCCACGCCTAACGTCTCGGTGGTCGACCTGGTGGTGCTTACCGAGAAGCAAACCAGCGTGGAGGAGGTCAACGCCGCCTTCAAGAAGGCCAGCCAGGCGGGCCCGCTCAAGGACTACCTCGGCTACGAAGAGGCGGAACTGGTCTCCGCGGACTATCGCGGCGATTCGCGCTCCTCCATCGTCGATGCCAAGCTCACTCGCGTGGTGGGCGGGAACTGCGTTAAAGTAATTTCCTGGTACGACAACGAGTGGGGCTATAGCTGCCGGGTCCGCGACCTGATTACGTTCCTGGCCGGCAAAGGACTGTAGCCATTTTTGATTTCTGATTTTTGATTTTCCTGATTTCTGATTTCAGGCTGAACGGTGCCGCATCGCGATCTGAAAGCAAAAATCTTAAATCAAAAATCAGAAATCCTCCGCGGGGTCTGGATTTGGCTGGGAAAGGATGAAAGCATGGCCAAACTTTCCATTCGCGATCTTTCCTTGAACAATCACCGCATTCTGATGCGGGTGGACTTCAACGTTCCCCTCGACGGCGGGCGGGTAGCCGACGACACCCGCATCCGCGAGACGCTGCCCACCATCGAATACGCTCTGCGCCACGGCGCCAAGCTCATCCTGGCCTCGCACCTGGGACGCCCCAAGGGCAAACCGAATCCGCAGTACAGCCTCAAGCCGGTGGCCGAACGGCTGCGCATCCTGCTGGACCAGCTCATCGGGCGCGGGCAGAACGTCGGCTTCTCCCCAGATTGCATCGGCCTGCAGGCCGGCGAGATGGCCGGCAAGCTGGAGCGCGGGCAAAGCCTGCTGCTGGAAAACCTGCGTTTCCACCCGGAAGAGGAGGCCAACGACGAGGGCTTCTCGCAGGCGCTGGCCGCGCTGGCCGATTTCTACGTCAACGACGCCTTTGGCACTGCCCACCGCGCCCACGCTTCCACCGTGGGCGTAACCCGCTTTCTGCCCAAGTCGGCCGCCGGCCTGCTGATGGAGAAGGAACTCGATTACCTGGGCCGGGCTACGCAGAATCCAGCCAAGCCGTTTGTCGCCATCCTGGGAGGCGCCAAGGTCAGCGACAAGATCGGGGTAATTCGCAACCTGCTCGACAAGGTCGACGCCTTCCTGATCGGCGGCGGCATGGCCTATACCTTCCTGAAGACCCAGGGCATCGAGATCGGTAAGTCGCTGCTCGAAGCCGACAAGCTGGAGCTGGCCGGGCAGTTGCTCCAGGAGGCCAAGGCGCGCAAGGTGAAGCTGCTGCTGCCCGTCGATCACGTGGTCGCCGACAAGGTGGATGTCGGCGCGCACACGCGCCAAGTGGCCGAGGGCGAGCCCATTCCGGCCGAGATGATCGCCGTGGATATCGGCCCGCGGACTGTCGAGCAGTTCGCCGCCGAGATCGCCAAGGCGCGGACCATCGTCTGGAATGGCCCCATGGGGGTCTTCGAAATCGACCCGTTCGCGCGCGGCACCATGGCAGTGGCGCGGGCGGTGGCCGAAAATGCCGGCGCAACTTCGATTGTCGGCGGCGGCGATACTGTCTCCGCTGTTCACAAGGCCGGCGTCGCCGAGCAGATCAAGCACATCTCCACCGGCGGAGGCGCGTCGCTGGAATTCCTGGAAGGCAAGCGGCTGCCCGGGGTCGAGGCGTTGACAGACAAGTAAAAAGATAACCACAGAGGACGCAGAGGACACAGAGAACCTGACGCATTTCTCTAGGCACTTCATTAAGCATCGATAAAACCGTTACCTTACAGCTTGTTTTATAAATGGTTTTGAAGGTGCATTAACGTGGAAGCCCACGGCTTTAGCCGTGGGGACAAAGGCCCGAGGAAACCGGCTTTAGCCGCTGTGACGGCGTTTCCACAGTGATTTCATGACGAGATCGGCTCCCGGCCGAGTACATTGGTTGTCGCTGAACAAGACCAAGGCTCGGGGACAGGAGCCGACATGTTGATTATAGGCTGCGATTATCACCCGAGGTTTCAGCAAATCGCATTTGTGAATACGGAGACAGGAGAATGCGGTGAGCGGCGGTTGGAACACAACGGGGAGGCGGAGCAGTTCTACCGTTCACTGGCGGGCCAGGTGGTGCGGGTTGGGATGGAAGCCAGTGGGCACTCGCGTTGGTTCGAGCGCTTACTGGCGGAGTTGGGACAGGAGTTATGGGTTGGCGATCCGGCCAAGATTCGGGCGGCCGCCACGCGCAAGCAGAAGACCGACCGGCGGGATGCCGAGCATATCTTGCAGCTGTTGCTCAGCGGGCAGTTTGCCCAGCTGCGCATCTGGGTACCGACAGCGGCGCAGCGCGACGCACGGCAGTTGGTGATACACCGGCACCGCTTAGTGCAGATGCGGACGCGGGTGAAGAACCAGTTGCGGGCGATTGCGCTGAACGAAGGCCTGGGGCGCAGGCCAGGGCTGTGGAGCAAGCCGGGGCAGGAGCAGTTTCGGGCGCTGGTGTTGCCGGCGTGGACGGCGCAACGGCGGCAGGACAATCTGGAACTGCTGGCCGAGCTAGAACGGCGCACCACCCCGCTGGACCAGGCGGTGGAGCAGGAAGGGGCGCGGCGGCCGGAGGTGGCACGCTTGCAGACGCATCCCGGAGTCGGTCCGATCACGGCGCTGGCCTTCGTGCTGACGATCGGCGATCCGACGCGCTTCCGCTGCGGCAAGCAGGTGGCCAGCTACCTCGGCCTGACCCCCGCCGAGGACAGCTCGGGCGGGCGGCAACGGCTGGGGCACATCAGCAAGCAAGGCAACGCCTTGTTGCGGGGGCTGCTGGTCGAGGCGGCGCATGCGACCGCCCAGCACGAGCCCGAGTTGGGGCGGTGCTACCGGAGACTGGCGATGAAGAAGAACCGCGCCATTGCCGCCGTAGCCGTGGCCCGCAAGCTGGCGGTGCGGTTGTGGTGGATGTGGAATCGCGGAGTAGGCTATGAAAGCTTCGCGAATTCCGGTTCGCATGCAGGGGGAAGTCCGGTTTAGCCGGTGGGGTGAAGTTGATCCCCGACACAGTGATTGGACACCCTGCCTCCCTTGAGAGCAAGGGAGTTTGAAACAGGAATCATGGTACCCGCGCGGCGGGATCGAATACATGGCTGGTGGGACCGGGTCGTCCCACACAACGATCACGAGGCGAGCCTTGGTCGGCAAAGCAAAAGCAACAGCAACACCAAAACCAAAACCGCTGGGGAAGAGGAAAACAAAACCCCACCCCCGCGCCAAGGTGTGCTTGACAGCGGAGATCTCGTCATACAAGCGCCTAAAGGCGTTATTGTTAAGCCCATTGTTTCCCACGCCTGAAGGCGTGGGCTTCCACCAGGTTCCATTTATGAAACAAACTCTAGGTAGTCTTTTTACTCCGTGTTCCTCTGTGATCTCTGTGGTTGGCCTTGCTTTGCAGAAATAATGAATGACTATCACAAACTCGACCTGGGCGAGGGCTCGACGCTGGTTTTCCTGCAGGGCGACATCACGCGGCAGGAGACCGATGCCATAGTCAACGCCGCCAACTCCACGCTGATGGGCGGGGGCGGCGTAGATGGCGCCATTCATCGCGCCGGCGGACCGGCCATTCTCGAAGAGTGCAAGAAGATCGTGGCCGCGCAGGGACATCTGCCGCCGGGCGAGGCCGTATCCACCAGCGGCGGGCGGCTGACGGCGGCATTCGTCATTCACACCGTAGGGCCCGTCTGGCACGGCGGCCTGCATGGGGAGCCCGCGCTGCTGGCCAGCGCCTATCGCAATTCCCTGCGCTTGGCCGACCGTCTTGGCCTGCACAACCTGGCCTTTCCCGCCATTTCCACCGGCGCTTATGGTTATCCCGCGTCAGAGGCGGCGGAGATCGCCATCGAAACCGCGACCACTGCCCTGGTGGACGCCCATAACGTGCGCGAGGTCCGCTTCGTGTTGTTTGACCGGACCGCGCTCGATACTTTCCTGGAGGCCGCCCGCCGCGTCGGGCAACGGCGAAAAACGCAGTGGCGTCTCCAGCACGTCACCTCACCCGAGTAACGCAACACCGGCATCAGCCAGAGGACTCGAAAGAAAAATCATGCCAAGAAAAAAGATCATCGCCGCCAACTGGAAGATGTACAAAACGGTTCAGGAAGCGCAGGCGTTTATGCAGGCGTTCCTGCCGCTGGTGAAGGGCCATGAGCGGGACGAAATCGTCATCTACCCGCCCTTCGTCAACATTCCCGCGGCAGTGGAGCAATGCCGCGGCACCCAGGTAAAGGTTGGGGCGCAGAACGTTTATTGGGAGCGGGAGGGCGCCTTCACCGGCGAGGTTTCGGCGGGCATGCTGGTGGGCGCCGGCTGCGAGTTTGTGATCATCGGCCACTCCGAGCGCCGCCAGTACTTCGGCGAAACCGACGACACCGTGAACCGCCGCCTGAAAAGCGCGCTGGAGGCCGGACTGGCCCCCATCCTCTGCGTTGGGGAGGTGCTGGAGGAGCGCGAAGCCAAGCTCACCGAAGACGTGCTGCGCCGCCAGTGCACGCGCGCCTTCAACGGCATCTCGGCCCGCAAGGCGGCCAAGCTGAGCATTGCTTACGAACCGGTGTGGGCCATCGGCACCGGCAAGACGGCGACCCCGCAGATGGCCGCCGACGCCCACGTGGTCATTCGTGAAGAGGCGGTCAACTCCTTCGGCAAAGAGTTCGCCAAGGGGATGCGCATTCTGTATGGCGGCAGCGTCAAGCCGGAAAACGCCAAAGCGCTGATGGCCGAACAGGAAATTGACGGCGCGCTGGTCGGAGGCGCCAGCCTCAACCCCGAATCCTTCGCCGCCATCGTTAAGTACTGAGTTCCCGGCGCTCGAAGGCAGCGTCATTTCGACCGAAGCGAAGTGGAGGGATCTGGCGTTTTTGTGTTCATAGTCGGAAACGCCAGATTCCTCGACTCGCGAGGCCAGCGGCGCTCGCTCGGCATGACGCTAATCTTTTGCGATACAGCATCTCTGAAAAATGTAGGTTTTTTATTCCCTGATCCTATTTGTCAGGGTTGGCGAGATCGGCAGGCACCGGATCGCCTGAAGCCAGTTGCTTGATCCAGTACTCACGTGCTGCCGCGAACCCGTCTTGGGCATCCGCCAGGGGAACTTTGTGCAAGTTCTTGGAAGCGAAGCGGCCAGTGGTGATGAAGGCAGCCTGCTTGAGCACGCCCTCCCGGTTGGTCACATAAACTATCGGTCGCCCTGCGCTCTCAGCCAGCAGCACAATCGTGTCACTGCCGAGCATGTTAACCACATAGATCGCGCGCTGCTCGCCGGCACCCGCCATTTCATTGGCGTAGAGGTGCATGTCCAGGCTGACCAGCCGCAATTCACCCTGCGCGATGTAGTCGGGGACATGGGTCATGACGCCGTGTCTCAGCACCGCCTCCGCAACCCTGGCAAAGGGCAGGTCAGATTTGGATGATTTCCGCGCTTTGGCCGGCTTGTGATGCTTTTCAGCTTTTGGCGGCTTGCCGGGTTTCTCAGCGCCGCCGCTGGCTTGCGCGCCCGCGGCGGGCTCCTCGGCAAACGCCGCTGTGGCCGGGGTGTATGCCACCGTCATAACCAGCAAGGCCGCCAGCAAAATCTCTACACCGGTCCAGAGCCCTGCCACATGCCTGTGTTTTTTGGGCTGGTACAGACTATCCCGCATGGTCACACGCAACTCCCAAAGTTCAATTCACGTGCTGATGCCGCGATTGTACTTCCCTGGCCGGCAGCGATCAAGCAGAGTCCAGGCAGCTACTGCGCCTGATAGTGGGTCAATTTAAAGGTGCCCCAGGTTCCGCGCCGTGCTTTTCGGCGCTAACTTGGGGCAATTGGCCCCACGTCAGCCCAAAAGCAGGGCGGGACGTGGGGCACCCATTCCTAAGCGGAATTCAAATTGACCCACTACTCTGCGCCTGGTTGGGTTTTCTCGACCGACCCCTTCGCTGTACAATATTGGCCTTTGTGGGAAGGATGCACAGCTCACGCGGCTCCAGCCGGAACCAAGCAAGGGGAACGCCGGGAATTCGCGTTTGCCTGTTACCGTTGCTTCAGCCGAAGTGGTTTCATCAATCTGCGAACAAGGAGATGTTGTTTCCATGAAGCGTTACACAGCGTTTGTCGGCCTGTTGGCGTTGGCCTCGACCTTGACTTGGGCGCAGGCAGGCGCCGATCTGTATAAGAAGTGCGCTGTCTGCCACGGCCCGAACGGCGAAGGAAAGCCACCAAACAATCCCGCACTGAAAGGCATCAAGCTGACCCAGGCACAAATCGCCGACGTCCTCACTAAGGGCGGCCTGAAGAAACCTCCACACACCAAGCCGTTGGCCGGTCTGACTCCCGCGCAGGCCAAGGACGTGGCCGGCTATGTCAAAACTCTGAAATAGTCAGGTCACACGATGGGCGCCAAAGCCGGCTGCGCAAGCCGGCTTTTTTGTTGCCCGCAATCATCAGCCGGGCTTTGGCAAGCGCGTTACGGCGCCGGCTGGGGAGCCCGCCGGCGCAAGCTCCACAAGAACCAGCCGATGGAGAGCAGCAGCAGCGCCGCAATCAGGCCTTGGGAAAGGACGCAATAGAGGCACCAGATGCCCAGAACGTGGGCTTCGATATGCGTCAGGTAAAGGGAGAAGGCGAAGCCGGCAGCCACCGCCGCCAGCAGCAGGCCGCGCCGCCGCAACAGGCTGATGACGCCGATCGCCAGGTATCCGGCTATGCCTATGGCGGCAACCGGCACTCCATACATCACCGCGTAAGGACTGTGGTTCACCACCCCGCAGTCCCACTTGTCGTTGATGTTGCACGGCTGGTCTCCATTGCTGTAGTGCACATGAAGAGCCAGGCCCGAGACGACAATTCCGGCAATGGCCAGCAAAACTATCAGATATCGCACAAATCCTCGGCGACGCCCCCGCTTACTGCGGGGTGGCACGCGACAGTCTAAAGCAATTTTACATTGCGATCAGTAGCGCCGGCGCCCTCGCCGGCGTGGACGCAGCGCGGCGCTAAGCCTCTTACGGGCGCGGCGCCGTGGCCAGCGACTTGGACGACTGGCGCACGCCGGCGTGCAGGGTTTGCAGGTCGCGCACGCTGATCTCGCCGCGCTGCAAGGCGGCAATTCCCTCGGCGGCGGCCAGTGCCGCCGACAAGGTAGTGATGGTCGGCACGTGCGCGGTAATCGCCGCACGCCGGATGGCCTTTTCGTCGAACCAGGGCTCGCCCCCGTGCGGCGTATTGACGATCAACTGGATGCGGCTGCCCTTGATGAGGTCGACCACATTGGGCCGGCCCTCCATCACCTTGAAGACGCGTTCCACGGCGACTCCGGCTTGCTCCAGCACGTCGGCGGTGCCATGGGTGGCCACGATCTTGAATCCCAGGTCGAGGAAGCGGCGCGCCAGTTCGGGAATCTGCGCCTTGTCGCGGTCGCTGACGCTGAGGAACACCGTGCCGCGCGCCGGCAGCACCTGCCCGGCCGAAAGCTGCGCCTTGGCGAAGGCCTCGCCAAAGTTGTCGGCCACGCCCATCACTTCGCCGGTAGAGCGCATCTCCGGCCCCAGCACGGTATCGACCCCCGGAAACTTGCTCCAGGGGAACACCGGCGATTTCACGTAGTAGCAGGCGCCGGTGCTCAGGTCGGCGCTTTCGCCGCGATTGACGCGCTCGACGTTGGCCGGCAGGAACTCGCGCAGCCGGCGCCCGGTCATCAGGCGGGCGGCAATCTTGGCCAGCGGCACGCCCGTGGCCTTCGAGACATAGGGCACGGTGCGCGAGGCGCGCGGATTCACCTCGATTACGTACACCTTCTCGCGCTGGATGGCATACTGCACGTTCATCAGCCCGACCACCTTCAGCGTGCGGGCCAGCCGGTAGGTATGATCGCGAATGACGTTGAGCAGGTGCTCCGGAATATCCACCGCCGGCAGCACGCAGGAGGAGTCGCCGGAGTGGATGCCGGCCTCTTCGATGTGCTGCATGATGCCGCCGATGACCACGTCCTCGCCGTCGCAGAGCGCGTCCACGTCGATCTCGGTGGCATCTTCCAGGAAATGGTCTATCAGGATGGGGCGGTCCTGCGAGTACTCGACGGCCTCCTTCATGTAGGCCTTTACCGCCTCGGCGTCGTAGGCGATGACCATGGCGCGGCCGCCCAGCACGTACGAGGGCCGCACCAGCACCGGGTAGCCGATGCGCTCGGCCGCCTCCAGCGCGCCTTCAATCGAGGTCGCCGTGGCCCCCGGAGGCTGCGGAATCTGCAACTCCTCCAGCAGCTTGCCGAAGCGTTTGCGGTCTTCGGCCAGGTCGATCGACTCGGGCGAGGTGCCGATGATGTTGACCCCCGCCGCTTTCAGCGGCAGGGCCAGGTTCAGCGGCGTCTGCCCGCCGAACTGTACGATGACGCCGACCTCGCTTCCGGAGGCGATTTCGTGCTGGTAGATGGCCATCACGTCCTCGAAGGTGAGCGGCTCGAAGTAGAGACGGTCGCTGGTGTCGTAGTCGGTGGAGACCGTCTCGGGATTGCAGTTCACCATCACCGTTTCGTAGCCGTCCTCGTGCAGGGCGAACGCGGCATGGCAGCAGCAGTAGTCGAACTCGATCCCCTGCCCGATGCGGTTGGGGCCGCTGCCGAGAATGACGGCCTTCTTCTGCGCCGTGGGCGCGGCCTCGTCTTCGTCTTCGTAAGTCGAGTAGAGATACGGGGTGTAGCTCTCGAATTCGGCGGCGCAGGTATCGACGCGCTTGTAAACCGGCTTGAGCCCGGCCTGCGCCCGCAGGTTGAAGACCGTGAGCGCTCCGGCGCGGCCGTTGCGCAACTTCCAGATGTCGCTCAGGCGCGCGTCGCTGAAGCCCATGCGCTTGGCCTCGCGCAACTGCCCGGCGGTGATGGACTCCGGAGTGAGCGTCTCCAGTTCCTTCTGCATGCCGGCAATTTCCTGCAATTGATAAAGGAACCACGGGTCGATGTGCGTGAGCCGGGCGATCTGCGACACCGAGTAGCCATGCGCCAGGGCATAGCGCAGGTATTGCAGCCGCTCGGGATGGGGCGAGACCAGGCGCTTGGTGACGATGCGCGGCTCGATGTGCTCGGTCTCCAGCCGCCGACCGGTTTCCAGCGAGCGCACGCCCTTCAGCAGCGCTTCCTTGAAGGTGCGTCCGATGGCCATCACCTCGCCCACCGACTTCATCTGCGGGCCCAGGTCTTCGTTGGCTCCGGGAAACTTCTCAAACTGCCACTTGGGAATCTTGACCACCACGTAATCGAGGGTGGGCTCGAAGCAGGCCGGCGTCTTGCGGGTGATGTCGTTGGTGATCTCGTCCAGCGTGTAGCCGACGGCCAGCTTGGCCGCGATCTTGGCGATGGGGAAGCCGGTCGCCTTGGAGGCCAGGGCGGAAGAGCGCGAGACGCGCGGGTTCATCTCGATGACCACCATGCGCCCGTTGCTGGGATGCACGGCGAACTGGATGTTGGAGCCGCCGGTCTCGACCCCGATCTCGCGGATGACCTTGATGGCGGCGTCGCGCATGCGCTGGTACTCGCGGTCGGTGAGCGTCTGCGCCGGGGCCACGGTGATGGAGTCGCCGGTGTGCACGCCCATGGCGTCGAAGTTCTCGATGGAGCAGATGATGATGACGTTGTCGCGCAGGTCGCGCATCACCTCCAGCTCGTATTCCTTCCACCCCAGGACGCTTTCCTCGATCAGCACCTCGTGCACAGGCGAGAGGTCCAGGCCGCGCGCCAGCAGATCGACCAGTTCCTCGCCGTTGTAGGCGATGCCGCCGCCGGTGCCGCCCAAGGTAAACGAAGGGCGCAGCACCACCGGAAAGCCCAGCTTGGAGGCGAACTCCATGCCGTCTTTCAGGTTGTTGACCAGCGCCGAACGCGGCACCTCCAGCCCGATGCGCGTCATGGCGTCTTTGAACATCAGCCGGTCTTCGGCCTTCTTGATGGCCTCCAGTTGGGCGCCGATCAGCTTGACGCCGTATTTCTCCAGCACGCCGCCGTCGGCCAGCTCCACCGCCAGGTTGAGCGCCGTCTGCCCGCCCACGGTGGGCAGCACCGCCATGCCTTTGCCCACGCCCCTGGCTACTTCGCAGCGAATGATCTCCGCCAGGTAGTCGCGGGTAAGCGGCTCGATGTAGGTGTAGTCGGCCATGTCAGGATCGGTCATGATGGTCGCCGGATTCGAGTTGACCAGCACCACCTCGAAGCCTTCGGCCTTGAGCGCCTTGCAGGCCTGCGTGCCCGAGTAGTCAAATTCGGCCGACTGGCCGATGACAATCGGGCCGGAACCGATGATCAGAACCTTCGAAATATCTTCGCGACGTGGCATGAGTCAGCAGGTCTACCTTAGTTTGTGTATGTTTCGGGCTTTGAAATAGCGCGGCAGCCGCGCCGCTAGCCGATCGCTCACTCACTTCCCCTTCCACACATCCATCATCCTGACGAAGTCCTTGAACAGGTAATGCGAATCGTGCGGGCCGGGCGAGGCTTCCGGGTGATACTGCACGCAGAACAGCGGATAGGTGCGGTGCTGCAGGCCCTCGATCGTCTGGTCGTTCAGGTTGATGTGGGTCAGTTCGACCTCGCCGGGCTTGAGCGTGTCGGGATCGACCGCGTAATTGTGATTGTGGGCGGTGATCTCCACCTTGCCGGTGGCCAATTGCTTCACCGGATGGTTGCCGCCATGGTGGCCGAACTTCAGCTTATAGGTGCGGCCGCCCAGGGCCAGGCCGATCAACTGGTGTCCCAGGCAAATGCCGAAGATCGGCACCCGCCCCAGCAGCCGGCGAATGTGCTCATGGGCATAGCCGACCGCTTCCGGGTCGCCGGGGCCGTTGGAGAGAAAAACTCCGTCCGGCTTGAGCGACATCACGTCTTCGGCGCTGGTCTCGGCCGGCACCACCGTCACCTCGCAGCGCGAGTTCACCAGCATGCGCAGAATGTTGTGCTTGATGCCGTAATCGTAGGCCACCACCTTGTGCCGCGGGCTGGCCGGCTCAATCGTCTGGCCGGGCTCGATTATTCCCTTGCTCCAGGTGTACGGCTGCTTGGTGGAGACCACCTTGGCCAAGTCCAGCCCGTCGATGGTGGGGATGGCGCGCGCCCTGGCCACCAGCTTGTCGGCATCGGGTTCGAGGCACGAGATCACCCCGCGCATCACCCCACGGTCGCGCAGGTGGCGCACCAAGGCGCGGGTATCGATGTCGGCCAGCACGGGAACGCGATTCCGCTCCAGGTACTCGTCGGCCACCTCCTGCGAGCGCCAGTTGGAGGCCATGCGCGAAAACTCGCGCACGATTAGCCCTTCAATGTAAGGCTTGCCGGACTCCTGGTCCTCGGGGCTGGTGCCGTAGTTGCCGATTTCCGGATTGGTAAGACAAACAATCTGGCCGGCGTAGGAGGGGTCCGTGAAAATCTCCTGATAGCCGGTGATGGAGGTATTGAAAACTACTTCGCCGCAACACTCGGCCTTGGCGCCGTAGCCTTGGCCACGGAAGATCCTGCCGTCTTCCAGAGCGAGGATTGCTGCCGGCATCTCTTCTCCGGTGGGATGTATTTTATAGATTTTATCAGGCGGCCGGTGGAATTAGCAAAGAGCAATGCGGGGATTCATGCGGTTTTTCGCGCTCTTTCCGTCACTGCATATACATTCATAGCGGTGAATAATATTGCATTGGCACGGCGGCTGGCTCTTCGCCCGCCGGTAGCAGTTCCGGAAACTCCAGGCTAAATATCGATCATAGCAGAGCCGCGGCCCCCGGGTCAGTTTGACGGCAGTGTGCATGGGTGAGAAGATTAACGAGAATTTCACAATTCTGTAACCTTGGATTGACATTTAACAGCGCAGGCGGCACCGGACAGGCGCACCGCCGGATTCATACACCTCATGGTCAGATTAATTCCCAGAGAAACCCAGTTCTTCGACATGTTCGAAGAAATCGTGAAGAACGTCATGCAGGCGGCCATCATTCTGCGCGACCTTTTGCTCAATTATCAGCAGGTACAGGCGGCCGCCAACCGCATCAAGGAGCTGGAGCGCCGCGGCGATGAAATGACGCACAAGCTTTACGTCAAGCTGAACCAGACCTTCATCACGCCCTTCGACCGGGAAGACATCCACGAGCTGGCCTCGCGCCTGGACGACATCCTAGACTTCGTCAACGGCGCCGCCGACCGTCTGCTCACCTACAAGATCGACAACCCGCCGGCGGCGGCGGCCGAAGTGGCGGCCCTGATCGTCCGCCAGGCGGAAGAACTGGCCCGGGCGGTCTCCATGCTGGGCAAGCAGGACGGCATTCTGCCCCATTGCGTGGAGATCAACCGCCTGGAGAACATGGCCGATACCATCGCCCGCGGGGCCATCGGCAAGGTCTTCGAGGAAGAGGCCAATCCGGTCCGCCTGATCAAGCTCAAGGAGTTGATGGAGGTGCTGGAAACGGCGACCGACAAGGCCGAAGACGCCGCCAACGTGCTGGAAACCGTCGTTCTGAAACATGCCTGAGCGCCCTCGGCCGGCGTTATTGATCGCCAGTTGTGAAGGCTCCCGCTTTTAAGGAAGGCTGCCGGTGAATCTGGATCTAGTGCTGGTTGTGCTCACCATCCTGGTGGCGCTGACGTTCGACTTCCTGAACGGCTTTCACGACGCGGCCAACAGCATCGCCACAGTTGTCTCGACGCGCGTTCTATCGCCCAAGCTGGCGGTGGTCTGGGCAGCGTTCTTCAACTTCGCCGCCGCCTTCTTCTTCGGCACCGCCGTGGCCAAGACCATCGGGCACGGCATGATCGACCTGGATATTGTGACCCAGTACGTGGTGCTGGCCGGGCTGATAGGCGCCTGCGTCTGGGACCTGCTGACCTGGTGGTGGGGGCTGCCGACCTCGTCCTCGCACGCGCTGATCGGGGCTTATGCCGGAGCCGCCATCGTCCGCGCGGCCCTGGTGCGGGGCTGGCCCAGGGCCTTCGCCGTGATCATCGCCAGCGGCTGGACAAAGACCCTGATCTTCATCTTCGTGGCGCCCATCATGGGCCTGGTGCTCGGCTTTATCTTCATGGTCGCCATCTACTGGGCTTTTCGCCGCAAGTCACCGCGCCAGGTTGACACCGTCTTTCGCAAGCTGCAACTGTTCTCCGCCGCCTCCTACAGCCTCGGCCACGGCGGAAACGACGCGCAGAAGACCATGGGAATCGTGGCCGGAGCGCTCTATGCCGGCGGCCTGATGACTCGTTACGACGTCGCCCACGACTGGGGCAAGTACCACTGGCCCATCGTCCTGGGCGCCAACCTGGCCATCGGCCTGGGAACTTACTTCGGCGGCTGGCGCATCGTCCACACCATGGGCTCGAAGATTACCAAGCTTAAGCCGGTGGGCGGCTTCTGCGCCGAAACCGCCGGCGCCATCACCCTGTTCGGCACAGCCATGGCGGGAATTCCGGTGAGTACCACCCACACCATTACCGGCGCCATAGTTGGCGTCGGCACCACGAACCGACTCTCGGCCGTGCGCTGGGGCATCGCTCAGCGCATCGTGTGGGCCTGGGTGCTAACCATCCCGGCATCGGCCACGGTCGCTGGAATATGCTACTGGCTTTTGCACCTGATGGTGCACGGTGCGTAGATTCAGTTCTTAGTTCTTCGTTGTTAGTTTTTAGTTCGATTCAGGAGTAGACAATCTGTCTGCTCGGCAATCCTCCCTTGTTCAAGAGGGTTACGAATGCCCAAATGAGTAAATCGATAATCTTTTCATCGGTAAAGTGCTGAGAATTAAATCGATCCCTAAATGCCTGAATAGCGCCCGCCAGTAATCCCTCTTGCAGCACCCTTGCATACTCGCGACTTAGGAAGTCGTAGAACGCAATGAAACAGTCAATTCGTTGTTGTGCGCCCAGGTTCAAGGAAGGCTCTTGGAAAAAATAGAATGCAGCGACTCGAGAATCGTAAATTGGAAGCTGCGGACTTGCCATGTGCAGAAGTTTGGTTGCGAACGAGAACTGAATGGTCTGCCTGCCGTCGCGGCGCTTATAACTGTTGTACAAAGTTTGGACAAGGTCAACAATGATGGGCAGTTGTCGGGTGGCAAGCTCCAGATTCCCAAAATAAACCGTGTAGAAATCGGCGCCCAACTGAGCGACATTCATTGCCCAGTATTTACGATATTTTTTCTGGTATTCAGGACTTTTGACTAAAGCCAAATTCCTGAGAAGCCATTCGTATTCCGTAACGAAGTCCGCCGGGATTGTGCCCACAACTTTCGGAGCAAATTGTTCGATTATGCGGTACATCGGTTGTTCCTCTCTTGAGCCTCCAGCCTATCGCGACATCCCTGACGCTAATCAAGCTAAGAACTGAAAACGAACTACGAAAAACTATCGTTTCGGCCTGTACATATCCGTGCTGGTGCCGTAGAAAATCTCGGCGGCTTGCATGATGGTTTCCGACAGCGTCGGATGGGGATGGATGGTAAGTTCCAGATCCATGGCAGTGGCGCCCATCTCGATGGCCAGCACGCCTTCGGCTATCATCTCGCCGGCCGACACTCCGCACAGTCCCACGCCAAGAATGCTCTCCGTAGTGGGGTCGATCACCAGCTTGGCCAGCCCTTCGGTGCGATCGAGGGTAACCGCCCGGCCCGAAGCGCCCCAGGGAAACTTGGCAATCTTGACCTCGCGGCCTTCGTTCTTTGCCTGCGTCTCGGTCAGTCCTGCCCAGGCGATCTCCGGGTCGGTGAAGACCACGGCCGGTATGGCCAGGGGCTCGAAGGAGACCTTCTGGCCGTGCATGTGTTCGACCGCGGTACGACCTTCGTGCGAAGCCTTGTGGGCCAGCATGGGCTCGCCAACCACGTCGCCAATAGCGTAGATTGCCGGGTCGGCGGTCTGCAGTTGCCTGTTGACCTCGATGAAGCCCTTCGCTCCAACCACGACTTTCGTTTTATCGAGTCCCGGAATCTGCGAGTTCGGACGGCGACCCACCGAAACCAGAACCCGGTCGTAGACCTTTTCCTTCTCCTTGGCTTCGCCGCTGAAGGTCACGCGAATGCCGTCGCTTTCCTCTTGCAGCGCGGCCACCGAGGTCTTCAGCATGATAGCTTCGAATGATTTCTCCAGCCGTTTGTGCAGCGGCAGCACCAGATCGCGGTCGGCTCCGGGCAGCAGGCCGTCGAGCATTTCCACCACGCTGACCTTGCTTCCCAGGGCGGCGTAGACGGTCCCCATCTCCAGCCCGATGTAGCCGCCACCGACCACCAGCATGCTCTTGGGAACCTCTTCCAGGCTCAGCGCGCCGCTGGAATCCATCACCCGGCGGCTGGCGATGGAAAGCGCCGGAATGGTCGCCGGGCGCGAGCCGGTGGCAATCAGAATGCGGTCAAAGCGTAGCGTCTCTTCCCCGCCGGCGTGTTTCTCCACTCGCAGGGTGTGGGAGTCGACAAAGCTGGCCCGGCCCTGGATGTAGGTGAGCTTGCGCTGCTTGCTGATCATGCCCAGCCCGCCGGTCAGCTTGTTCACCACTCCTTCCTTGAAGGCGCGCAGCTTGTCGATGTCGATCCGGGGCGCGCCGAACTCCACGCCCCAGGTGGCGGAATGGCGCGCTTCATTGATCACGGAGGCAACGTGCAGCAGCGCCTTGGAAGGAATGCAGCCGCGATAGAGGCAGACGCCTCCGGGGTTCTTCTCCAGGTCGATGAGCGTGACCTTCATGCCGAGATCGTTGGCCAGGAAAGCGGCGGCATAGCCGCCCGGCCCGCCGCCGATTACCGCCAGGTTCAGGGGAGCTCCGGTTGAGGTTTCAGCCGGAGAAGTCAGCGAAGTGTCTGTTGCCATATCGTGATCTTTCCTATGTTTAGATAATGTAGCGCCGGTCTCCAGACCGGCTGGCCGGGAGGCGTCCACGCCTGCCGCAGCCTAAATGTGCCGGCCTGAAGGCCAGCATTACCAAAAACTTTTTATCCCTGCACCGACAACAGGAACGGCTGTTCCAGCGCCTCGACCACCCAGCGCACGAAGCGCGCGGCATCAGCGCCGTCGATGAGGCGATGATCGTACGACAGCGAAACCGGCAGCATCAGCCGGGGCACGAACTGCTCCTTCATCCACACCGGCTCCATGCGCGAGCGCGAGAGCCCCAGAATGGCCACCTCGGGATAGTTGACGATGGGGGTGAAGTCCGTGCCGCCGATGCCGCCCAGGTTGGTAATGGTGAAGGTTCCACCTTCCATATCCTCCGGCGCAAGCTTCTTATCGCGCGCTTTCAGCGAAATCCGGCTCAACTCCACCGCCAGCTCGACGATATTCTTGCGGTCCACGTCGCGAATCACCGGCACCAGCAGCCCGCGGTCGGTATCGACCGCCACGCCGATGTTGATGTAACGCTTGTAGATGATCTGCTCGCCCTTGACGTCGATGCTGGCGTTGAACTGCGGAAACACCTTCAGGGCCGAGGCCACCACCTTGAGGGCAATGGCGGTGATAGTCATCTTGCCGCCGGCCACCTCCGCCTTGGCCGAGAAGCGCTTGCGCAGCTCTTCCAGTTCGGTGATGTCGGCCAGGTCGTGCTGGGTAACGTGCGGGATGGTGTTCCACGCCTCGGCCAGGTGCTCGGCGGTCTTGCGGCGCACGGCGCGCATGGAAACTTTTTCGATGGGCCCCCACTTGCTGAAATCCGGCAACTGCGGCGCCGGGCGAATGAAACCGGCGCCCATGGCCGCTCCGGCCACGGCTTCGGCGGCGCTGCTGACCACCGATTTGGCGTAAGCTTTAACGTCATCTTCGAGAATGCGGCCGCCGGCCCCGCTGCCGGGCACGTTATAGACATCGACGCCCAACTCGCGCGCCAGCCGCCGCACGGCCGGAGAGGCCGCCAGCGGCGGACGATGCTCCGGCCCGGCCGTTTTCATCAGTTGCGGCGGCACCACCGCCGGCGGCTCTTCGCGGCGCTGGTCGGGCGGGAAGGCTTCGCGCTCGCTCTTGCCTTCCAGTTCGCGTGCGCGGGCGAAGCTGGCGCGCGCCTCTTCTTCGACGCCGAACTCTTCGGCTGGCCGGCCGGCGCCCACAGGCTGCGGCTGCTCCGCTTCGGTTTTAGGCGGCGGCGCAGTCTTAGCCGGCTGCGGCGCGGCAGCGGCGGGCGCGGGCTTGGCTTCGGCCGGCTTCGCCTCCGCGCCTTTGCCTTCAGCCACGGTGAAGATTACCTGGCCGACCTTAAGCTTCTCGCCCTGCTTTACCTTGACTTCGCCAACGGTGCCAGAAATGGTGGAGGGAACCTCTATCACCGCCTTGTCGGTTTCCAGCTCGATGACGGGCTCGCCTTCCTTCACCTGGGCGCCGGGCGAGATCATCACGCGCACCAGGTCTCCCGAATCGATGTTCTCCCCCAGCTCCGGCAGCTTGAATTCTATGGCCACGGTCTTTCCTTTCCGCTTGCAGCACGGCGCGCCAACGCCGGGCGCGCCGGTGACTTTGCCTACGAAACCGCTGGATTTGGCTTGTCCGGATTAATGCCGAGTTCCTTTACCGCATTTTTTACGCAATCGGAACTGATCTGCCCCTCGCGCAGCAAGGCCGAAAGGGCGGCCAGGGCGATGTGATTGGCGTCCACCTCGAACCAGTCGCGCAGCGCCGCCCGGCCCTCGCTACGCCCGAAGCCGTCGGTACCCAGCGCCACGACCGGCCGCGGCAGCCATTGCGCCACCGATTCGGGCAGCGTCTTCACGTAGTCGGAGGCGGCCACGAAGACTCCCGGCGCATCTCCGACCGTCTGCGTCAGGTACGGCACACGCGGAGCCTCGCCTGGGTGCAGCATGTTCCAGCGGGCGCAAGCGATGCCATCCTTGTAAAGCTCCTTGTAGCTGGTCACGCTCCAGACGTCGGCGGCCACGCCAAACTTGCTCCCCAGGATCTCCTGCGCCTTGAGCGCCTCCAGCATGATGGCGCCGCTGCCCAGCAGTTGCGCGTGCAGCCTGGCATCCTTCTTTTCGGACTTGCGGAAGCGGTATATCCCCTTCAGGATTCCTTCGCGCACGCCTGAACCGGAGCCCCCGGCGGACGCCGTTATTGCGTCCGCGGGGGTGGCATCCGGCATGGCAGGCTGCACCCAGGGCTCGTTCATCACCGTGAGGTAGTAGAAAATATCCTCCTGCTCGACGTACATGCGCCGTATGCCATCCTGGATGATGACCGCCAGCTCGTAGGCAAAGGCCGGATCATAGGCCACCAAGTTGGGCACCGGGTAGGCGAGAAGTTGGCTGTTGCCGTCCTGATGCTGCAGGCCCTCGCCCGCCAGGGTGGTGCGTCCGGCCGTGCCACCCACCAGGAAACCGTGCGTGCGTTGGTCGCCCGCCGCCCACACCAGGTCGCCGCAGCGCTGCAGGCCGAACATCGAGTAGAAGATGAAGAACGGAATAGTATTGATGCCGTGATTGGCGTAGGAGGTCCCGGCGGCGATGAACGAGGAGAGGGAGCCGGCTTCGGTGATGCCCTCTTCCAGAATCTGCCCGTCCTTGGCCTCCTTGTAGTAAAGCAGCGTGTCCATGTCGACCGGCTCATAGAGCTGGCCGACGTTGGAGTAGATTCCGATCTGGCGGAACAGCGCCTCCATGCCGAAGGTCCGGGCCTCGTCCGGCACTATGGGCACGATCAGCTTGCCGAATTCGGGGTCGCGCACCATCTTGGCCAGCATGCGCACAATGACCATGGTGGTGGAAACCTTGCGGCCTTCGGTGCCTTTGTAGAATTCCTCGAACAGCTCTTCCTTCACCGGCTTCAGCTTGGGGGCGCGCACCTTGCGCTCGGGCAGATAGCCGCCCAGCGCCTTGCGCTTCGCCTGCAGGTAAGTTATCTCCGGACTGTCGGGCGGCGGACAATAGAAGGGCGCATCGTGCAGTTGCTCGTCAGGAATGGGCACGCCGAAGCGCGAGCGGAACTTCATCAGCTCTTCGTCATTGATCTTCTTCTGCTGATGGGTAATATTCTTGCCTTCGCCGCTCTCCCCCAATCCGTAGCCTTTGATGGTCTTGGCCAGGATCACCGTCGGCGATCCCTTGTGCTCGACGGCGGCGTGGTAGGCGGCGTAGACCTTGATGGGATCGTGCCCGCCTAGCCGCATCTTGGCCAACTGCTCGTCGCTCAGGTGCTCGACCATCTTCAGCAGACGCGGATCGGTGCCGAAAAAATTCTGCCGGAAATAAGCGCCGCTGGAGACGAAATACTTCTGATACTGGCCGTCGGTGATCTCGCCCATGCGCTTGACCAGCAAGCCGTCGCGGTCCTTGGCCAGCAGCGGGTCCCAGTCGCCGCCCCAGATCACCTTGATAACGTTCCAGCCGGTGCCGCGGAAGTCGGCTTCCAGCTCCTGAATGATTTTGCCGTTGCCGCGCACCGGTCCGTCCAGGCGCTGCAGATTGCAGTTGATGACGAAGATCAGGTTATCGAGTTTTTCCCGCGCCGCCAGGGCGATGGCGCCCAGCGCCTCGGGCTCGTCGGTCTCGCCGTCGCCCAGGAAGCACCAGACTCTGCCGCTGGTGGATTTTTTCAGCCCGCGGTTTTCCAGGTAGCGGTTGAAGCGCGCCTGGTAGATGGCCTGAATCGGGCCCAGGCCCATCGACACCGTGGGAAACTCCCAGAAGTTCGGCATCAGCCAGGGATGCGGATAGGAGCTGAGGCCGCCGGGCCGCATCTCGCGGCGGAAGTTCTCCAGCCGCTCGCGCGAAATCCGTCCTTCGAGGAACGCCCGGGCATAGATGCCGGGCGAGGCGTGACCCTGGAAATAGACCAGGTCGCGATCCCCATCCTCGGTCTGCGCGCGGAAAAAGTGATTGAAGCCGACCTCGTACAGGGTGGCGGCGGAGGCATAGGTCGAGATGTGCCCGCCGATGCCTTCCTCAACCTTGTTGGCGCGCATGACCATGGCCAGCGCGTTCCAGCGCACCAGGCTCTTGATTCGCCGCTCCAACTCCTGGCTTCCCGCAAACGGCGGCTGCTTCTCCACCGGAATCGTGTTCTGGTACGGGGTGGTGGCCGAGAACGGCATGCGGTAGCCGCTCCGGGCAGTGTGCAACTCGAGTTGTTGCAGCAGGCGGCCCGCACGCTCCGGACCCTCGTTTTCGAGCACGTAATCGAGAGAGTCGAGCCATTCCCTAGTTTCAACAACTTCCAAGCCAAGCGCTTCCGGATTCTCTCTGTTGTTCACTCAGGTATTTCCTCGACTGTATAAAAGAACCTTTTATGATAACCCGAACCGGCGCCCGGATGCAGAAGGGCCTAAGTGGGAATTACGGCAGTGGGTTAGGGACCAGGTAGCGCCGGCAGGCGCCCCATATCTGCGCCATCACTGCTGGCGCAGGCACCATCCCCCGAGAATGGTTGTTGCCGGTTAGCGCGGTCGGTAGGCTATCGCGTCCATGCCGTTCACGACGAGGGAAGTACAATCCCTCTGCACTCTCCGAAGCCGATGCGGGCCGCGCCGGGGCGCTGGCAATAGCCGCGCAGGATCACCTCGTCGCCGTCTTCCAGGAACTGGCGCGGTTCACCCGTGGGCAACGTAACCGGCTCGGCGCCGCGCCGGGTCAGCTCCATCAGGCAGCCGCGCGCGCTCTTGGCCGCGCCGGAGATCGTGCCGGTGGCCAGCAGGTCTCCCGGACGCAGGTTACAGCCATTGCTGGTGTGGTGGGCCAGCATCTGCGCAATCGTCCAGTACAGGTCGGCGAGGCTGCTACAGCTCAGGCGCATGGGATCGATTTCAGCCTGCCGCATCCGGCTGGAGGAGAGCCAGACCTCGACGGTTAGCGCGATGCCGCCACCGAGTTGATCGTACGGGTCGAACAGGTGCGGCAACGGCTGCGGATCGCCCTCGGCGCGCGCCGCCGCCGACACGCGAAAAGGCGCCAACGCCTCCAGGGTGACCACCCACGGCGAGAGCGTGGTGGCAAAGCTCTTGGCCAGAAACGGGCCCAGCGGCTGGTATTCCCAGGCCTGCACGTCGCGCGCCGACCAGTCATTCACCAGGCACAGGCCGAAGATGTGCTCCTCGGCCATGCCGATCGGCACCGGCTCGCCCAGGCAGTTTCCCGGCCCGACGAAGAAGCCGGCTTCGACTTCGTAGTCCAGCCGCCGGCTGGGCCCGAACACCGGCGGGGCATTGGGATTTTCGCGAAGCTGGCCCTGGGGCCGACGCAGCGGCGTGCCGCTCGACACCAGCGACGAGGCGCGCCCATGGTAGGCTACCGGCAACCACTTGTAATTGGGCAGCAGCGGATTCTCCGGCCGGAGCAGGCTGCCGATGTTGGTGGCGTGGTGAATCGAGGCGTAGAAGTCAGTGTAGTCGCCCACGCGGGCGGGCAGGAGCATTTCGACGTCGCGCATCGGCAGCAGGCGCACGCGTTGCCGGTCTTCGAGCGCCGCCTCCTGCCGCAGCACTTCGAACAGCCGCCGGCGCAGCGCCGTCCAGCAGCGCGGCCCCAAGGCGAGCAGGGCATTCAGCGAGCCGGTGCGGCAAGCGTGCGCGGCTTCGGCGGCCTCGCCGTGAAACATGCCGCGCTCGTTGCAGGCAGCGATGTCTACCACCTGATCGCCGATGGCGGCGCCTACGCGCGCTTCCCCGCCCTGCCGCGGGGCAAAGACGCCGAAGGGCAAATTCTGAATGGGGAAATCGCTGCCGCTGTCATTCGCGCCGGCCACCCACGAGCGCGCCCGCGGATCGTGGGTCTCGTTCAAGGCGGAGATCATAGCAGTTCCAGCCTGCGCAGCTCCTCGACGGGCTCCTCGAAGGAGCAGGAGCCGAAGCTCATGATCACCTGCTCACGCGCCTGGAGCAACTGCCGGTTGCTGATCTTCAGGCTTCGCCAGGCAACGCCGTGCTTGTTGAAGGCGAACGCCCGTTCGCCGCGCTCGGCCAGCAATTCCGGAAGCTGCAGCTCCATGGCGCCAGCCTTCACCGCCGCTGCCGCCACAAAGAGATTTATAAATCCGTGCATGGGAACATGTGGAGCGCGCCGCACCTTGCTGGGGCCGACGGCATGCGCCGCATTCGTGCAGCCCGGATCGTTGTTGAGCGGATAGACGCCGCGCAGAGCATGATGCAGGCCGGCGGTGGCTTTGAAAGGCACCCCGGCCAACGCGCACGCCGAGACGAAGCGCGCCACCTGCTGCAGGCGGGGGAAGCTGCCGGGGTTAACGCCTCCGGTGCGGAGCTTGGCACAAATGCCCGCCAGGCGAATGGCCTCGATCTGCTCCGCCAGCTTGCCGCTTACCGAAAGCTCGGCATAAGCCTGGAGATGTTGCGGCAGCAGTTCCAGAATTGGGGTCAATTCGTCGCGGCTTTCTATCTTGAACTCCACCGAGCCCACGTGGGCGCGCTCGCCGGCCTTGAGATGGAACTCGACAATCGACTTCAGCCCCTGCTTGAACTCGCGACCCAGCAGGACGCTGATGCGCCATCCGCGCGCCCGGTTCTTCCGGAGCAGGGGTTCCAATTCCACGAGCCGCTCGGCCGGAACCACGAACCCGCCCAGCATCCAGTGGTAATCGCCGGCGAGATAGCGGGCGAAGTTGGCGACGGCGGCCGGCATCTCCAGCGACGCCGGCGGAAACAGCCCGGCGTAATCGATGGCCTCGGCCAGCAGAAGGCGCACCGATTCCAGGACCTTGGGTTGAAAGTGAAGTTTAGCTCTGCTCGCGCTCATTTTCCTGGAGGGTGAAAATGCTTTTTCAGGTCCTGCCAGCAGCGGTAGTACTCATGCTGCAGTTGCGCCGTCTCCATAGCGTAACGCGTGGGGCGGCAGACGAAGCGCGCTTCGAACATGAAAGCCAGAGTGTCGGCGAGGTACTGAGGCTTCAAATCCGCGCGGCTGGCCGCTTCGTAGGTGGCGGCGTCGGGTCCGTGCCCGGCCATGCAGTTGTGCAGGCTCGCACCCCCGGGGAGAAAGCCCTCGGCCTTGGCGTCGTAGACGCCGTGAATCAGCCCCATGAACTCGTTCATGAAGTTGCGGTGGAACCAGGGCGGGCGGAAGCTGTGCTCGGCCACCAGCCAGCGCGGCGGAAAGATGGCGAAATCGAAGTTCGAGGTCCCGGGAATTTCCGAAGGCGAGCTCAGCACGGTGTAGATGGAGGGGTCGGGATGATCGAAGCTGACCGTGTTGATGCAGTTGAACCTGGCCAGATCGTATTTATACGGCGCGTAGTTGCCGTGCCAGGCCACGACGTCCAGCGGCGAGTGATCGTATTCGGCCTCCCACAAATTGCCCAGGAACTTGGCCACCACGCGGAAATCGCCCTCGCGGTCTTCGTAGGCCGCCGTCGGAGTCTGGAAGTCGCGCGCATTGGCCAGCCCGTTGGCGCCGATCGGGCCCAGTTCGGGCAGGCGCAGCAACGCTCCGTAGTTTTCGCAGACGTAGCCGCGCGCCGTAGCCTCCAGCAACTCGACGCGGAACTTTATGCCTCGCTGGATGACGCCGATCTCGCCGGGCGCAACCTGCATCCTGCCGAACTCGGTATGGAAGAGCAGCGCACCCGATTGCGGAACGATCAGCAGCTCGCCATCGGCGTTGCAAAAGCAGCGGTCCTGCATCGAGCGGTTAACGGCGTAGAGGTGAATGGCGATCCCGCTATGGGCGGCGGCAGCGCCGTTGCCGGCCATGGTAATCAGGCCGTCGATAAAATCGGTTGGCTCGTTTGGAAACGGCGGCGGGTCCCAGCGCAACTGGTTGGGCGTGGTCGGCACCTCGTCGAACGGGGCGCTGCGCAGCCGCCCGCGCGGAATTTCGCGGTATGGCTTGTGCATGACCGAAGGCCGTATGCGATACAGCCAACTGCGGCGATTGGCCGCCCGCGGAGCGGTGAACGGGGTTCCGCTCACTTGCTCGGTGTAGAGCCCCAGGGGCGCCCGCTGCGGCGCATTCTGCCCGCGCGGCAAGGCGCCGGCGACGGCCTCGCTGGCAAACTCGTTGCCGAAGCCGCTTTGATAGGCAAGCTCGACTATGCTCAGCGAGGCTTGCTGCTGAGCCTCTCTACCCGCTTTGGTGGTTATTTCCGTAGTCGCCATAGTCTCTTATTTAAGATTTAAGATTGCAGATTGAAAGACCGCGCTTTCCGTCGGTTCTGCTTCGGCTTCAAGTTTTTCAATCTTCAACCTGCAATCAACAAATCTGAAATACTTTTACAAATTTCCCCGCCGCGCCTGCTCGGCCTCGATGGCCTCGAACAGGGCCTTGAAGTTGCCTTTGCCGAAGCCGCGGCTGCCGTTGCGCTCGATGATTTCGTAGAACACGGTTGGGCGGTCGACCACCGGCTTGGTAAAAATCTGCAGCAGGTAGCCGTCCTGGTCGCGGTCGACCAGGATGCCGAGCCGGTGAATGGCCTCCAGGTCCTCGCCGATCTTCCCCACGCGCCCCGGCAGCGCCTCGTAATAGTCGCCGGGGACGCGCAGGAACTCCATTCCCTGCGCGCTCAGCCGCTCGACGGTGGCGATAATGTCTTTGGTCTGCAGCGCGATGTGCTGCACCCCCGGCCCGCAGTACGCTTCCAGATATTCGTCAATCTGGCTCTTGCGCTTGCCGGCGGCGGGCTCGTTGATGGGGAACTTGACCGAGTAGGAGTCGTCCGACATCACGATCGACATCAGCGCGCTGTACTCGGTAGAAATGTCCTTGTCGTCGAAGCTGATGAAGCGGTGAAAGCCGAAGACGCGCTGGTAGTACTCGGCCCAGTAATTCATCTTTCCCAGCTCGACGTTGCCCACGATGTGGTCGACGCGCAAGATGCCGGCCTCGTTGCCGGCCAGCCTGGCGGCGGTAAAGCCAGGCAGAAACGGCCCGGAGTAATCCGTCTTCGAGATCAGCGAGTGAATGGTATCGCCGTAGGTCTGAATGGCGGCGCGCCGGATCTTGCCGTGCTCGTCCGCCAAATCGTGGGGCTCTTCGACGGCCTTGGCTCCGCGCCTGGTGGCCTCGTGGAAGGCGAAATCCACGTCTGCCACCTGCATGGCGATGTCGCGCACGCCGTCGCCGTGCCGGCGAATGTGCTCGCTGGCGGCGCTGCTGCCGTCCAGCGGCGTGGTGAGCAGGATGTCCGCCTTGCCCTGGCGCAGCAGGTATGAGGTGAACTTGCGGTTGCCGGTTTCCAGGCCACTGTAGGCGGCCTGCGAGAAGCCCAGCGCATGGCGGTAGTAGTAGGCCGCCTGCTTGGCATTGCCCACGTAGAATTCGATGTGATGGATGTTCTTCAGCTTGAGCGGATTCTCCATCTCTTACCCCAGCGGCGCCGCGCCCATGCCCAAGCGCGTTCTCTCTAAGTGAGATGCCGTCTAAGCTGATTTGGAACTAAGACCTCGCCGATTTATGGGCCGGCCGGCCGACAACCGCCTTGGAGACGGCATCTGGGTGGCCGGGGGCTTGCCCCACAGGTACGGCGGGTGATTTGGGGTGATTTCTGCTACTGGCTGCCGCCAGCCCGCAGCAAGGACGCGGCCTCGCGATCCAGGTGCCAGCACAGCGCGCCAGCGGGGGGATTCACCATGGCGGCCGGGAAACGCGATTCGGCGTCCTCGGCCTCGAAGACCTCGCGCAGGGTCGCCGCTTTGCCGGCGCCGGCCACCAGGAACAGCACTTTGCGGGCATGATTGAGCACCGGCAAAGTTAGTGTGATGCGGTAGGCATTCAGCTTTTCCACCCGGTAGCCGAGCACCAGCCGGCGCGTCTCCCGCAAGGCCGCCGTTCCGGGAAAAAGCGATGCGGTATGGCCGTCGGCGCCCATGCCCAGCAGCACGGCATCGAACGCCGGAACAGCGGCGGATGCCGGCGGCGCGCCAGCCGTGGGCGCCCGGGGTTGCAGCCCGAAGCTCCTCCGCAGTTCGCCTTCGTATTCCTCGGCTGCCGCCTCTGCCCCCAGCTCGGTGCGCATGCGATGCACGCTGCCTTCGAGAATGGGCACCGCCTTGAGCAGTTCGCCCTGCAGCATGCCGAAGTTGCTCTCGGGATCGTCGATGGGGACCACGCGCTCGTCGACCTGGAAAATCTCGATGTGCTTCCAATCGAAGCGTCCACACCAGCTCTCGCCGGCCAGCAGGCGGTAGAGAGAGCGTGGGGTCGAGCCGCCGGAAAGCGCCAAGGTGAAGCGGCCACCGCGCGCGATCGCCTCGGCACAGGTGGAGGCCAGCCACTCCGCGGTTCCGGCGTACAAAGATTCGCTGTCGGGATAGACCCTCCCTTGCCGCACTGCCGGTTTCATGCGGGCACATCGAGCGCGGCGCAGGAGCCCAGGTACTTGCCGGCCAGCGAGCGCCAAGCCTGTCCGTTGGGCTGCAACAATTCATTGGCAGCGACCGGGCCTTCGCTGCCCGCCGGGTAAAAGTGCAGCTCGTTGACGTTGTCCGCCCAGGCGTTGAGGATGGGCGTGATCAGGCGCCACTCGGCCTCAGCCTCGTCGTGGCGGGTGAACAGGGTGGCGTCGCCGCGCATGGCATCCAGCAGCAGGGTCTCATAGGCCACCGGCGCGGGCGTGCGAAACTCCCGCTGGTAGCAGAAGTCCATGTGCACGGTCGCGGTGTGCATGGAAGCCCCCGGGACCTTGGCTTCAAATTCGATGGAAATTCCCTCGTCCGGCTGAATCCGCAGCATGACGACGTTGGGCTGGATTTCGCGCCGGGCACCTCCGGCAAAAAGCGCCTGCGGCGTGGGCTTCAGGTGGACCGCGATCTCGGTGAGCGAGCGCGCCAGGCGCTTGCCGGTGCGCACATAGAAGGGGACGCCTGCCCAGCGCCAGTTTTCCACGCGAAACTCCAGGGCGGCGTAAGTTTCGGTGCGCGAATCGGGCGAGATGCCGGGCTCCTCGCGGTAGCCTTTGGCCGGCTGGCTGCCGCTGTGGCCGGCCGCGTACTGGGCGCGCACCGTGCGGCGGGCCACCTCGGCCGGCGACATGGGCAGCATGGCGCGCAAGGTCTGCACCTTCTGTTCGCGCACGTTTTGCGCGTCGAAGGCCACCGGCGGCTCCATGGCGGTAAGGGTAAGCAGTTGCAGCATGTGGTTGGCCACCATGTCGCGCAGGGCGCCGGTTTCCTCGTAGAACGAGGCCCGCGCTTCCACCCCCAGGGTTTCCGCGCCCGTGATCTCCACGAAATCCACGTAGTTGCGGTTCCAGATGGGCTCGAACAGCGAGTTGGCAAAGCGGAAGACCAGGATGTTCTGCACCGTCTGCTTGCCCAGGTAGTGATCGATGCGGTAGATCTGCTCCTCATCGAAGGCGCCGAGCAGGACCTGATTGAGGGCGCGCGCCGAATCCAGATCGCGCCCGAACGGCTTTTCGACGATGATGCGCGTCCAGCCCTTGCCCGGGTGCGCCAGGCCGGAGCTGCCCAGGTGGCCGATGATGCCAGGCGCCGCCGAAGCTGGCACGGAAAGGTAGAAGAGCAGGTTCGGTTTCGCGCCCTCCGCCCCCAGTTCGTTCAGCCGCGCCCGCAGTGCCTGGTAGAACTCCGGGCCTTCGATGTCGCCCGAAAGGTAATGCAAATGCTGCGCGAAGCTCTGCCAGCGGGCGGGGGTAAAGCGGTGCGAATACTTGGAGCGCTCGGTGGCCTCGCGCAGGCTGTTGCGGAACTGCTCCAGGTCTATGCGGGAGCGCCCGACGCCGAGCACCTCCACCGGCGCGGGAAGCAAGCCGTCGGCCACCAGGTCAAACAGCGCCGGCAGGAGCTTGCGCCGGCTCAGGTCGCCGGTGGCGCCGAAGACGACAACAATGCACGGTTCCACCGCTTTCGGGGGGACCAGTGTGGGAACGCGGTCAACGCTGATCTCGACGCTGCTCATGCTCTCCTAATCGGCCGCCGGGGTGCCCGGCGAACGCCGTTTTTTCGCTGGCTAAGGCTCCAAGGCGAGTTTGTGCCAGTCGGTGTGTACGAATCCCTTTTCGGGGTGGTCGGCGCGCTGGTAGGTGTGGGCGCCGAAGTAGTCGCGCTGTGCCTGGGTGAGGTTCTGCGGCAGGCTGGCGGTGCGATAGCTGTCGTAATAAGCCAGCGAAGCCGTCATGGCGGGCACCGGAATGCCATGCTCGACGGCCAGATGCAGCGTGCGCCGCCAGCTTGGCTGCGCCTGCTGCAGGTTGCCGCGAAATTCGGCATCGAGCAGCAGGTTCGCCAGCTTCGGATCGCGTTTATAGGCGCGCATGATGTCGTTCAAAAACTCGGCGCGGATGATACAGCCGGCCTTCCAGATGCGGGCCATCTCGGCGAGATCGATATTCCAGTGATAGAACTCCGATCCGGCCCGGATCAGGTCCATCCCTTGTGCGTACGAGCAGACCTTGGAGGCGTAGAGAGCGTCGCGAATGGCCTCGGCCGCCGACCGCCGGTCGCCTTCGAACTTGGCCTGCGGCGACGGGAGCAGGCGCGATGCCGCCTCGCGCTCCTCCTTCATGCTGGAGAGCACCCGCGCCTCTATGGCGCCGGCGATTGTCCCCACGGGAACCGCCAAATCTAGCGCCGTTTGCACCGCCCAGCGCCCGGTGCCCTTCTGCCCGGCCTTGTCCAGCACCATTTCCACCAGGGGCTTGCCGGTGGCGGGGTCCTCCACCCGGAAAATCTCGGCGGTGATTTCGATCAGGTACGACTTGAGGAAACTCTGGTTCCACTGCGCGAAGATCTCCGCCAGTTCGGCGGCTTCGAAGCCGACCGCCCGGTGCAGCAGATCGTATGCCTCGGCGATGAGCTGCATGTCGCCATACTCGATGCCATTGTGCACCATCTTGACGAAGTGGCCGGCGCCATCCGGGCCGACATGGGTGACGCAAGGCCCCGAGTCGCTTTTGGCAGCGATGGCCGTCAGCACCGGCTCAAGCTCGCGATAGGCTTCCGGGTCGCCGCCCGGCATCAGCGAGGGGCCGTAACGCGCGCCCTCTTCTCCGCCGGAGACGCCCATGCCGAAAAAGCGCAGCCGGTTCTGCGCCATCTCCTTTTCGCGCCGCTGGGTATCTTTGAAAAAGGAGTTGCCACCGTCGATGAGGATGTCGGCCGGATCCAGCAGCGGCGAGAGCTGCGCGATCATGCTGTCCACCGGCTCGCCGGCCTTGATCATCATCAGCATGCGGCGCGGCCGGCGCAGCGCCTGCACGAATTGCTGCAAGGTTTCAGCGCCGGTGATCCGCTTGCCCGCGTTTTGCCGCACGAAGCGCTCGGTCCAATCCGTCTCCAGGTTCCATACGGCCACGCTGAATCCGTGCTCCTCGATGTTCAGAGCCAGATTCTGCCCCATTACGCCAAGCCCGATAACGCCGAAATCATTCACGCGCTTACCTCGAAATGTAGCGCCGCTCTCCGGGCCAGCCATCCACCGCTGCGGACCAGACCTCCGCACCTGCAGCCGGCCCAGTGACCAGCGCTAAAAAATTCAGATCGAAACCGCCTTGGCCTCAACCAGCCGCTGCAGGTTGCGCACCAGGACATCCAGATCGTGCTGGGCGTTGTGTCCCAGGCGCACCGCGAATACCCGGCGCCGGTGGGCGGCCAGCGACTGCAGATCGCCCAGCGCCTGCGCTGCCGCCAGTACGGCGAAGCTGGCTTTTTCACCCGGAATCGGCAGGTCGCTAATCTCCTCCGCGGTGATTTGCAGGAAGACGCCAGTATTGGGGCCGCCCTTGTGGAACTGTCCCGTCGAGTGCAGGTAGCGCGGTCCGTAGCCGGTGGTGACGGCCACCCGCAAGCTGTTGCGCAAGATCATTTGCAGGTGCTCGATGCGGGCATCGATTTCCGCCCTCTCGGGCAAATACTGCTGGATGGCAATGTAATCGCGCGGCCGCACCTGTTGCACGAAGGCCTCCAGCGCCCGCTCCTGCTCGCGGCCCACGCCTTCGAGCAGCGAAACCCGAGTCACGCCAGGCACGTTCTCCGGCAGGGCTCCGTCCTTTTCAAACTGCGCCAGCAGCCGCCTGGTGTTGTCCTTCGACTCCTGCACGTTGGGCTGGTCGAAACAATTTATGCCCAGCAGGGAGCCGGCAACCGCCGTGGCAAACTCCCACAGGTAGAACTCCGCCCCCAGGTCCAGCGCCGACTCCAGCTTGTGCCGCACGACGGGATATCCGTGGCTCTCCAGCCGCTTCAGCTTGCCCTCGATGGCCGGATCGGATTCGACGTGAATGTAGGCGAAGAGGCGGTCGGCGTCGTAGTTTTCCGGCAATCCGAGAGGCTCGCCGGCAACCGGCAAAATTCCCTTGCCCTCTTTGCCGGTGCTTTCGGCCATGAGCTGCTCGATCCAGAGCCCGACCGAGGAGATGGGCTCGGAGGCGATGAGGGTGAGCCTGTCGCGGCCCTGCTGCGCGCAGCCGGCCAGCATCGCCCCCAGCCGGACCCCAGGATTTTCCTCGGCAGGCACGGAGGAGCCGCAGAGCTGCACCATGCGGTCGGCCCGCTCCAGCAGGCTGGTGATGTCGCCGCCCATCACCGCCAGCGGCACCATGCCGAAGAAAGACAACGCCGAGTAGCGGCCGCCGATGTCGGCGCGATTGAGAAACACCCGCCGGAAGCTGTCCTGCTGCGCCTCGCGCACCAGCGGCGTATCCGGATCGGTGATGGCCACGAAGTTCCGCCCTGCCTTGTCTCCCAGCTTCTCTTTGACCCGCTGGTAGAAGTAGCGATGGAACATGCGCGGCTCGGTGGTGGTGCCCGATTTCGAGGCTACGATGAAGAGCGTCTTCTCCGGCGCGATCTTCTCTTCCAGCGCGCGCACCGCCCCGGCCACGGTGGAATCCAGCACGTAAAGCCGCGGGTGGGAGCCGATGCGGCCGTAGCTGCTGGCAAAGACCAGCGGGCACAGGCTGGAGCCGCCCATGCCCAGCACAACGGCATATTCGAAGCCTTCGCTGCGTATCTCTTCGGCGAATGCTTTCAACTCGCCCACCTGGTTCAACATCTGCCTGGTCACGTCCAGCCAGCCGAGAGCGTGCTGGATGGTCTTCTGCTGCTCCGCGTCCGCCTTCCAGGCACTGGCATCCTTGCTCCAGATGCGCTTCGGCAGCTCGGTCGCGACCGCCCGCTCCAGCGCCTCATCGATGGCTGCCTTCACGTCGCCGTGGCTGCCGGAGCGGCGCGAGCCGGCTTCGGCGAACTTGCCGCGCTCTTGCTCCACCGCCGCCAGCAGAGCACTGAAGGAATCGGCAAACGCTTTCACGCCTTCCTGGGTGAGCTCGTCGGTGATCTGCTTGAAGTCGATGCCCAGGGCCTGCAACTGCTCAAAGACGCGCGTGGCTTCTTCCACCCCTGCCTCCAGGGTGGACGCCACCTGGCCATGGTCGAGGAAGGCCTTCAGGGTTTGCGGAGGCACGGTATTCACCGTCTCCCGGCCGATCAGCGAATCGACGTAATAGACGTCGCTGTACTTGGGATTCTTGGTGCCGGTCGAGGCCCACAACGGGCGCTGCACCCGCGCCCCGGCCCGGCGCAGCTCGGCGAAGCGCGGTCCGTGGAAAATCTCCTGGAACGCCTGGTAAGCCAGTTTGGCGTTGGCGATGGCGGTCTTGCCCAGCAGAGCTTGCGCCGTCGCGTGCTGAGAGGCGCGCGCGGGGTCATCCAGAATTTTCTGCAGGCGCTTGTCGGTTGCGGTGTCGATGCGGCTGACGAAGAAGCTGGCCACCGAAGCGGCGCTCGAGATCGGCTGCCCGGCTGCCCGCCGCCGCTCCAGCCCGCGAATGTAGGCCTCGGTCACCTCGCGGTAGCGCGCCACCGAGAAAATCAACGTGACATTCACGTTGATGCCTTCCGAGGTGAGCTGCTCGATGGCTTGCAGGCCTTCGCTGGTGGCCGGAACTTTCACCAGCACGTTGGCGCGATGCAATTCGCCGTGCAGGCGGCGGGCTTCCTGGATGGTCGCCTTGGCGTCAAAGGCCAGCTCCGGCGACACTTCTATGCTGACAAAGCCGTCGCCGCCCTGGGCGGCCCGGTAGACGGGCAGAAACAGGTCCGCCGCCGCGCCGATGTCTTCCAGGGCCAGCGCCTCGAATATCTCGCCTGCACTCTTGCCCGCCCGCGCCAGCCGGCCCATGGTTTCGTCGTAATCGTTGCTGCCGGTGATGGCCTTTTGAAAGATGGTCGGATTGGAGGTCAAGCCCAGGATTTCACCCGCCTCGATCATGCGGCGCAATTCCCCGGAGGTGATCAGGCTGCGCTCGATCTGGTCGAACCACAGGCTTTGACCCAGCTTCTTCAACTCGCTTACCCGGTTGCTCATGATTTCCTTTCGCCACCAGCTCTCCTCGAATTTTTGAATCTTGCCCAGGCGGCGCACATGCCGTGGCTCACCCGTAAAGCGGGCGTTCAGGAAAGCGTGCACCAGCTCGAGGGCCAGACTCCGGCCCCACTACCCGGGCGCCCAAGCAGAGCACGTTCATGTCGTCGTGCTCCACCCCCTGGTGCGCGCTATAGGTGTCGTGGCACATGCAGGCGCGTATGCCGCGAAACTTATTGGCCGCCGCCGTCACGCCCACGCCGCTGCCGCAGACCAGCACGCCGCGCTCCACCTTGCCCGCCTGCACGGCTTCGGCCACTAGCTTGGCGTAATCCGGATAATCATCCGGCAAATCGCCACGGTCCGTACCGAAATCGGTCACTTCGTGCCCCGCCGCCTGCAGCTCTTTGACCAGCAGCTTGTTCAGCGGGAAACCACCGTGATCGGAGCCGATGGCGATCTTCATGCCCGTGCCTTGACCTGCGGCCGAAGCGCTCGCCGCTTGCGGGTTTGCTGCGACCGCGCCCGCTGCAGCACGGCGAGCGCCGCCTCGACTATGTGCTCGGTGGTAAAGCCGAAGTGGCGCATAACCTCCGCGTACGGAGCCGAGGCGCCGAAGTCGTCGTGCCCGATCGCCATGCCTTCCGCGCCCACGTAGCGCTCCCATCCCAGGGTGATGCCCGCCTCGACCGAAACGCGCGCCGCCAGCGCCAGCGGCAGAACCGAATCCTTGTAGCTCTCTTCCTGCCGCTCGAACAACTCCCGGGAAGGCATGCTGACCACGCGCGCCCGCACACCCTGCTCCGCCAATTTCTGATAGGCGGAGACGCACAGCGCCAACTCCGAGCCGGTGCCGATCAGTATGACCTCCGGCTCGCGATTGTCCAGCAAGACGTAGGCCCCGCGCAGCAAGCCGCTGGCCGGCGCCATCTGGGCGCGGTCGAAGGTGGGAACCGGCTGGCGGCTCAAGGCAAGGGCCGTCGGCCCGGTGGCGAAGCCGAGAGCATAACGCCAGGCTTCGCGGGCCTCGTTGGCATCGCCGGGCCGCACCAGCGTGAGCCGGGGAATGGCGCGCAAAGACATTAGCTGCTCGATGGGCTGATGCGTGGGCCCGTCTTCGCCCAGCCCAATCGAGTCGTGCGTGAAGATGTAAGTCACCGGCAGACGCATGATGGCGGCCAGGCGCATGGCGCCGCGCATGTAATCGGAGAACGTCAGGAAGGTGGCCCCGAAGACCCGCAGCTTGGAGAGCGCCATGCCGTTCAGAATCGCGCCCATGCCATGTTCGCGGATGCCGAAGTGCATGTTGCGTCCGATGCCGCCGGCCTCGAACGAAGGCTCGTTGGCGATCAGCGTCTTGGTCGATGGAGCCAGGTCCGCCGACCCGCCGATGAGCCACGGCAATTGCTTGGCGATTACGTTTTCGACCTTGCCCGCCGCCTCGCGCGTCGCCATGCCCTTGGCATCGGGAGGAAACTCTGGAAGCCCGCTGTCCCAGCCCGCCGGCAAAGCTCCCGCCTGCAAAGTCTCCCATTCCCTGGCCAGCTCGGGGAACGCCTGGCGATACGACTCGTATTTCTGCTGCCACTGCTGCTCGAACTGCTCGCCGCGCCCGACCGCCTGACGCATAAAGGCCTCGACCTCGGAGGGCACGTAAAAGGTCCGGTCTTCGGGCCAGCCGTAGTTATGTTTCGCCGCCCGCACCTGGTCTTCGCCGAGCGGCTCGCCGTGCGCTTCCTTGGTGTCCTGCCGCTTGGGCGCGCCGTAACCGATGTGGCTCTTGACCATGATCAGGTTCGGCCTTTCCTGCTGGCTGTGGGCGGCGGCGATGGCCGCGCGCAAGGCATTCAGGTCGTTGACATCCTCGACCCGCAGCACGTTCCAGCCGTAGGCGCGGTAGCGGCCTCCCACGTCCTCGGAAAAGGCCAAACTGGTCCGGCCTTCGATGGTGATGGAGTTGTCGTCGTAAAACATGGTCAGATTCGCCAGCCGCAAGTGGCCGGCCAGCGATGACGCCTCCGACGCCACGCCCTCCATCTGGTCGCCATCGCCGCAGATGGCGTAGACGCGGTAGTCGACGATCTCCTGCCCCGGACGGTTGAATTGTGCCGCCAGCCAGCGCTGTGCAATGGCCATGCCCACGGCGTTTCCCACTCCCTGTCCCAGCGGCCCGGTGGTGGTTTCCACTCCGCGGGTCATTCCGTGCTCAGGGTGTCCAGGGGTCTTCGACTCCCACTGGCGGAACTGCTTCAGGTCTTCCAGGGTCAAGCCGTAGCCGGTCAGAAACAGCACCGAGTACAGCAGCATGGAAGCATGGCCGTTCGATAGCACGAAGCGGTCGCGGTTGGGCCAATCGGGATCTCTGGGGTTATAACGCAGGTATTCCTTATAAAGAAGATAAGCCAGCGGGGCCAGGGCCATCGGAGTACCCGGATGACCGCTGTTGGCCTTCTGTACCGCATCCATGGACAGGGTGCGGATGGTGTTGATTGCGAGTAACTCCAGGTCCTGTTGCTTGCTCGAACCCGTTGCCATGGCTTCGTTGTCTCTCCTGGCGCTCGAGCCGCCATCCTGGGAATGATGGCCGCTCATCAAAGGCGTGGCCGCAGATGAGCTGCTTCCCAGGCGCAATAGACTCGGCTCTGCCCGGCTGCCATTGTAAAGCGTGCTTAACTATACAGGCAGCCGGACGGCGACTTCGCTTTGCCCAGCACTTCTCGCTTTTTGCCCGGCGCTACTTTATTGGATGATTATTCTTGCGATCTCGCCAGGCTGCTGCCACGCCCGTAGCAGTGTTACTGGCCGCCATCGCGCGCCGGCAAAACCGGCTCGGCCCGCCTCGCTTATGGCTCGGGCCAAAGCCTTAGTTCAATCTAAAATCCTTGGCCTTCGGCGTCAAATTCAGTTTTCGAATCTCCGGCCGGCAGAGCAGCAAATCAATTTTGAATTTCGTGGAGAAGATGGCCAAGCCTGATTCCGGGGGCCGCTGCCGTTGCGACAGCAGAGCTGATTTGACGCCGCTCACCACGATTGTTAATATCGTCTCGCGGGGTGGAGCAGTCTGGTAGCTCGTTGGGCTCATAACCCAAAGGTCGCAGGTTCAAATCCTGCCCCCGCAACCATCGAATCAAACACTTACGGGCGCCGACCAGACGGCGCCCGTTCAACTTCCCCAAGAACTTCTCCAAAAGCGCGCTGTATGGGCCGCTAGCGCCAAGGCGCATTCTCTTGGGTCATTCCGCATTCAGAGCCACTCATCGTTTATAATTGCAATTAAGCACCAGTTGCCCGGCGTTCCTGCCGGGCCGTTTGCGGGTCGAACGGCGAGCAGCTTGCCTGCTCCCAATGCTCTACATACCTGCAGGGTGCGAAATCCAACTCCGTTCCGCCCTTTGGGCGCGGTCGGAAGTGTGTTTCGCAGGCACTGCAGAATGATTGACCGCATTTCCGAAGACAATCTGCCCTTGACCGAGCGACAGGCTGCCGAGCGGCTTGGCGTTTCTTTGTCTACGCTTCGCCGGCGCCGGCGCGCAGCCAAGGGACCGAGGTATTTCCGCGACGGCGGAATCATCCGCTACTTTTCCCGCGATGTCGACAAGTACGTTGCTGACCACCTCACACCGGAGGTGGCGCGATGAGCCGCAGCCGCAATGGTGTTTACCGGCACCGCAATTCCCAGAATTACTACTACAAACTGAAAGACGAAGACGGCAACTGGATTGAGCGTTCGTCCGGTACCAGCGATTACCAGCTTGCCAAGAAACGCAAGAGCCAGGCGGAACGCGAAATCGAAGAAGGCTTGCTTCCCAACGATCGCTCCCAGTGGACGCTGAAAGCAGCAGTGGAGCTGTGGCTGAAGGAGCGCAAGTTGCGCGTCGCCGCCGGGACCTACACGTCGGATATTTCTAACGCCCGTAACCTGAAAGCAAAGCTCGGCGAGGACACTCGGCTGATCAAGCTGGCTAATCCAGAGGCGGTCAAGCGCTATCAGACGCTGCGTCTCGAAGACGCGGTCAGCCCGAAGACCATTAACAACGAGATGCTGGCGCTGTCCGCGATCCTGCAGGACGCTAATTTGTGGCATCGCGTGGCGGCACACTATCGGCCGCTGAAGGTGCGTCGCTCCGAGCTGGGTATGGCGCTGACGCGCGAGCAAGAAGTGAAACTGCTCGCGATCGCGCAGCACTCAGATCTCACTGCGGTGGCGCCCTACGTGGCCGTGCTCGCCGTGCGCACCGGCATGCGCATGAAGGAGATTAAGCACCTCCGGCTGAACGTGATCCACTTGACCGGCGACAAGAAATACATTCTGGTCCGCCGCTCTACGACCAAAACTGACGCGGGCCAGCGCCATGTTGCGTTGGACAAAGTGGTCTGCTGGGCGCTCCGCCGGCTGATCGCCCGGGCCTGCTCACTGGGGGCGACAGAGCCGGAGCACTTCCTATTGCCCACTTTGCTGGAGATGCACACCCGCGGCAATGATCCACTTCACGGTGGAGCTGGCTACGATCCGACACACCCCATGTCGTCCTGGGAGACAGAGTGGGAGCGACTGCGCAAGGCCGCGGGACTGGGCAGCGCTCGCTTTCACGATTTAAGGCATACATACGTTACGCGTGCTGCCGAAGCGGGCGTGCCAATTCCCGTCATCGAGGCGCAGGTCGGTCATCTTTCTGCCGCGATGGTGCAGCATTACACACATATTTCACAGGGGGCGATACATCGAGCCGTCGAACAGATAGAAGCCAACAGCCATGAGCTGCTACAGCAAATGGCGAAGTTTGAAGCACTGCAGCAACAGGTGGGCGGTTTCGTCTAGGCCAGGAGGATCGAAAGCCGGGGGAATGATGAACAAACAAGGGCAACAGTTCAGTGCTCGCTTCCCCTCGAGAGCGCGAGGAGGTGCGCAGATGGAATCGAAGCGAAAAGTCACCGTGTGCGTAAACTGTCGTGAGGCGCGCGAGATCGCGGCTCACGGCCTCTGCTACAAATGTTACCGACGCGAAGAACGGGTTGAGGACTACCCGTGGGCAGCGGCGGACAGGAACAATCGGCAGCTTCTGAAGAGCCAGAAGAAACTGCGGAAAGTCGTCACAGCTATCCTTAATTCGGTCGACGACGGCATTGACCTATTGTCCCCAGAGGATGTCGATGTCATCAGGCGGACTCTGAAGCCATACGTTGAAAGGATGGCTACCGGACTGCCTGGCCCGGAAACTGGAGAAACCGGAAGGGCTGTGAACAGTGAACAGACGGCTAGAACTAGGAGAATCGCAAATGAGCAAGCACGCCACCCGGCACAATAACCGAGCGGACGCGTTCGAAGATCTGGCAATTCGCACGCTCACCTCAGGGCTGACCGACAGCCAGCGGGTAGAGGCCGAGAAACTTTCAGCGCGCATCGACCTTTGCTGGGCCACGTACCTGAACGACCTTCGCTGGAGCGAGTGCCTGACCGGCATGTCAACCTTCGATTCAGGCTTTAAAGCCAACCGATCGGAGCTGGGGCATGCTTTCTGGGAGCTGCGAGAACTACTTGCCAAAGCCGGATGTGAAGGGCGCTTCTGGTCGTGGCTAGACCCAAAACGCATCCCAAGGTTCTCGGCCGATGAGTTGATTGCGGACTGGCAGAGTTCAAGCACTGCCGACCGTTTTGACCGAAGCGGCTGAGGAGGCAGGCGTCGATTAATCGGCCCGGCGCTATGCCAACCGCATAGTCGAGATGCTGCCGATACTCCCACTGAATATTGAAAGGGGCCGGCGTTTCAACGACAGGGAATGGCGCGAGTACCAGGGTGCCACGATGATTAGACGTTTGTAATGGCCTGTACTGATTTGTTGAGAAGTTAGCCAGGTGCTGGCATTGGGGCTCCCCCTGGTGCCAGCGTGATTTTCGTCCTGCTACGGCACATGATAATGGCATAGAGTCGAGTGCCACGCTAGGCAAAGCTGTGGAGGTCATCGAAACGATGAGCAACGTGTTCAAAGACACTGGCGTTGTGTATTTTCAGGTCCCGGACTGCCTTGTACAATCTGAGCTTTTGAAGGAATTACGGCCTGCGTCAGTGAAGTTCTATCTCATTCTGCTTTCTCAGGCGCAGCGTCACACCCGAACCAGCCTGAAGCTCACCAACGAGGAATTCGAGAAGCTTGCGGGTTTGTCGCCAAACAGCGTCCGAGCCGCGCGTACGGAATTGAAGGAGCGCGGGGTTATAACGTTCAAAATCGGCGCCGGTAACACTTATACGTACACACTTTTGGACCCGGGCACGGGGGAGCCGCTGCCGAAGCCGGGGCAAGGGAGAAATGCTACTAATGGGACAAAAGCTGCGTCCGTACCAGATCGGACAGCATGTCAACCACGAGAATCTGAACCGGAGAAGGAGCCGGGAGACAACAGACCAGATTTCTTTGCCGCGCTGACGACTGCAGACAAGGAGCACTATTTCAAGGCTCGCCTCCAAGGGCACGCGTTCAGCCGCGCCGGTGACGGTTTCCTGACCAACTGCCCTTTCCATGACGATCAGAAGGCATCCCTTAAGGTGGACTTCGAAAAGGGCGTATGGCACTGCCATGGGGCGTGCAACGGTGGCGGTGGGCTACTCGAGTTTGAGCAGAAGATCGGTAGCTGCACGAAACAAGCAGCACTAAGGCGCATTGCCGAGGTAATCGATCGGCCGGATCTCATCCGCATTCTACGCCCGACGACAAAAATAGAGGCAATCTACCAATATGTCGACGAGGACGGGAAGCTGCTGTCGCAGGTCGTACGCCGTACCGGGAAGAGTTTCACGCAGCGGCGGCCAGGGCCGAAGGGGATGTGGATAAACAACGTCAACGGTGTCCGGCGGGTCCTTTACCGACTACCGGAGGTGATGGCAGCCGAGGTCGTCCTGATTGTGGAGGGGGAGAAAGACGCGGACCGCGCGCGCCAAGCGCTTAGTCAGTATGGCAAGTTCGCCACGACCACGAACCCAGGTGGTGCCGGGAAGTGGCGGGACGAGTTTAGTGAGGCGCTGCACGGCAAGCGAGTGGCGATCATCCCCGACAACGATGAGCCTGGGCACAGGCACGCCGCTACAATCGCTCGATCCGTCTATGCCCACGGGGCTACGCAGGTCAAGGTTGTACACCTGCCAGGATTGGCCGAACACGGCGACCTCAGCGACTTTCTGGCACGGCATCCGGTGGACGAGCTTATTGCTCTCGTGAAGGGCGCGGGCGCATGGCGCCCGGAGCAAGCGGCATGACCGGGCGGACTGTCAGAAGTTGCAACTCAGACCGAATTCAGTAGAGCTGGTGGATAGTCAGAACTTGCAACACTGAGACTGTCAGATTCAGCAACTCTGATCGGTAACTCTTGCGCGTGCACCTCCGATAACCAATGTCGTCATAGTGAGTTACGGCTCGCCGCCAATTGTTACGTAATTGTTGAAGGGGTGAGATTGTTAGTGGGGGGTAGTTCTGGTTATTCTTTCTCCTCCGGGTTTGCCATATCCCTTGGTTTGCCATATCCCTTCTGGTACTGAGCACTCTCCATGACTAGAACCCCTCTTTTGAGTGGTGGGACCACCTCCCGCCGGCGTGATTTCTGTGCTCCTCCGCCCGCGTGGGGCCACTTAACCGCCGGCCCTGCCCCTGGGCTGTAACTCCCTATCGTGCATGTTAGCTCCACAAGTTCAACTGTGACCTGAGCTCCGAGTTGGCAGGCTATTAGGCAATCGGGTGAAGCGAACCAGCCTGAACTGCTACCAGCTCTGAGTCTGAACGCACCGGCGCCAAGCGCCGTGAAGATGTGCCTCTTGTCCGCCGCAAGCTGCTGGTTGTGTGTTATGACGCGGGCGGAGGGGAGCGCCCCTGCGGGAACCTCCTCTCCTTCATCGCTGAATCTTGCTGGACGCTTCCGCAGGAACCCCACAACTGACCCAATCCCGCCAGCCCACATCTTCAGCTTTCGCAGGTTCGTGGCTGAGGTATGCAGCAGCTTGAGCGCCACGCAAAACGCCTGTTCCCGCGTCCGGTACTCGGTGCGGAGAGCCTGTTTGATATCGACCGCGAGGGTCGTGGCGTTGGGCAGGGCGCGTTCCCGCCCCATCAGCCGGCACGCCATCTCGTCCACCGACATGACGTTGGCGACCGGGACACAGGAATTGACCGCCTCGACGATGCGATGGTGGTACTCGACGTAGAGCTTGGGACGGGCCTCGACCAGTAGCAGGTGAGGGCATAGCTGCTTGGCCTCTTCCACGCTGATGCCCGTCTTCACGCCATATGCCTTGGCTTCGTAGGAGGCGGCAATACAGCAGGTGTGCTCCGTGATAAGGGGGACAATGCCAATGGAGTGAGCGGCCCCAGACTGGGCCGTGGCACTACGTAAACATCTCGCTCAACTCCCCGGGTTACGACGCGCAGCGTGACTGTCGACCGCCGCAGAGCTGCGTGGTCGCCAAGATCAGGGAGTTGAGCAGCGTCCTGGTGGACAAGAGCGCATCTTGCGAGCAGCGCGCCGAGGCTCTCAAGTTCCTTGTTCATTTCGTCGCCGATATTCATCAGCCGCTACATGCGGTGAAGGAAGCAAAGGGTGGCAACGATCTGCGGGTACAGTTTAAGGACGTTTTCAACGGCGACATCGGAGTTGTTGAGCGGATTGACCCGGTGGAACAGGAGGTTACGATCCGCTTCGATGACCGGCTGGTGAAATACGACTTCGGGGAACTGGACGAGGTCTCGCTGGCGTACGCGGTCAGCATTCACAAATCGCAGGGGTCGGAGTTTCCAACCGTGGTCATCCCGCTGGCCATGCAGCATTACATGCTGCTGCAACGGAACCTGATCTATACCGGGATCACACAGGGAAAGCGGCTGCTGGTCTTGGTCGGGCAGAAGAAGGCGTTAGGCATCGCGGTTCGGAACGACCGGCCACAGAAGCGGTATTCGGGGCTGCTGGCAAGCCTCAAAAGCAACAGGCGGACTGTACCCTGATTGGACAAGGCGAGCGAAGCATTCCGAACCCGCAACCACGCATGAGCTGCGAAGCGGTATCGATCCCCTGCATGCCCCTGCCGGTCCTACCAACATCGCGTTACGAAAAGCCGAACGATCAAGGCTCCGAAACCGCTGGAGCCTGACTCTCTATAAGGGTCGATAAGAAGCTCCCCTGCGATCAGAACGGGAATTTCACCTTCGTCTTTTCGGCGATCCGTCGCAGCTCGGCCATGGTTTCTTCTGGCAGATGTACTCCCTCTTGCCGATGCCGGGCCTCGTTTTGCGCCTCGATCTCGCCGGGATAGTAGACGGCGTCGAAGCCTTTGGCTAGCGGTACGGCCTTGAGGTCGGCGATAAGAAGTTCCATGCGCGTGTTGAACTCGTCGAGCGGCATGAATTTGGAGATGTCCAGGGTCATCATCATATGGCCGCAGCCGCTGCGGCTGTCGGGCACGTAAGGTCCCTTGACGCCGCCGCTGAACGAGCTTCCGGTGAGCACGCCCGACAGCACGTCCATCATGACGGAGATGGCATAACCCTTATGCTCGGCCATCGGCAGAAAGACGCCGTTGATCGCTTCGTCCGGATCAGTGGTCGGCTCTCCAGCGGCATTCAGGGCCCAGCCCAGCGGAATCGGCACTCCTTCGCGCTTGGCCAGGTAGACTTTTCCGCGCGCGACGCGCGCATTCGCGATGTCCAGCATCATGGGAGCATGTTTCCCGGCCGGAGCTGCGATCGACCAGGGATTGCTGCCCAGGGCTTTCTTGCGGCCTCCCCAGGGCGCGATGGCGGGGCTTGAATTGGTCGACAGGAAACCGATGCATCCCGCACGCGCCGCCATGCGGGTAAAATACATCGCCGTGCCGAAATGATTGGAGTTGCGAATCGCGATGGCGCCGATGCCGTGCACCTTGGCCTTCGCGACAGCATCCTGCATCAGCTTTGCGCAGACGACTTGCCCGACGCCGTCACAGGCGTCGACGAGCGCGATCGCCCCGCCATCCATGATAGTTTGCGGTTGAGTCCCGGCGCGCGTGACGCCGTTCTGTATGCGCGCCAGATACCAGCCCAGGCGCAGCACGCCGTGCGACTGGTGGCCCCAAAGGTCGGCCTGTACCAGCGTGTCCGCCAGCAGGCGCGCGTCTTCCACCGGCATGCCAGTACCCGCATAAACAGCGGTTCCAAACTCGACAAGGCGTTCGCAATCGACGCGACCCGATACCATGGACCCAATCCTCTCTCTCGAAGGCGATGCACGCCGTCGAGCGTAAAACTTGTTCTGCTTGTTTCTTTTTGCGCTATTGTAGTACACACTGTCATTTCTACTGCTGCCCGAAAGCCGGTGGTTCACGCTTCACCTAGAATCTCGCCTGAAGCCTGCCCACGGGGCCAGGGATCAAGAAGGGTTCTATGCCGCGTAGGGTCTGGATCGGCGTATTTCTCTGTTGCCTGGGCACGATCAATTACATGGACAGGATCGCCCTCTCGATCGCGGCGAAGCCCATCGCGCAACAGTTCGGACTCTCGTCCGTATGGATGGGCTATCTGTTCTCATCCTTCATCTGGAGCTATACGCTCTTCCAGTTGCCGATGGGCTTTCTGGTCGACCGCATCGGCGCCAAACGGATGGCGGCCTATGGCATCTTCATCTGGTCGCTCGCGACGGCGATGACCGGCGCGGGGTGGAACTTCACCTCGATCCTCGTCACCCGGCTGGTAATGGGAGGCGGCGAGTCGACGACGAACCCGGTGATCGGGAAAGTGGTGCGGGAATGGATTCCGACCAGCGAACGAGGCGTCTTCGCCTCGTTGTCCGGCAGCGGTTCGTTTGTTGGCCCCGCGCTGGCTTCCGCCCTGTTTGGCACCTCCATCGGCCTGATCGGTTGGCGGTGGTCCTTTGTCATGGCCGGCGGCATCGGGATGATGTGGTTGCTGGCCTGGCTGTACTGGTTCGGCGACCCCGAAAGCGTTCGCTGGCTGAGCGCCGAAGAACGCGAGAAGATCCTGAACGAGCGTCAGGAGAAAAAGGGCAAGAAGGCCGGCGCAAGCGGCGGCGAGGGCCACAAGTTCTCGCAGCTTCTTTCGTCCAAGACCCTCTGGGGACTCGCGCTCACGATGGGCTGCAACGTCTATGCCCAGTATCTGTTCCTGACCTGGCTGCCCAGCTACCTGATCGCCACCAGGCACCTCACGATTCTGAAGACCGGCCTCTTCACCGCGGTTCCCTACCTCATCGCCGCCGTGCTCTGCATATTCCTCGGAAAGGTCAGCGACAGCTACATCAAGAAGGAGGGCGTCACCAGCGGCCGGCGCAGGAACGTGGTCGCGCTGGCGCTGATGCTAGGTGCGGTTGTGCTCATCGTTCCGGTAGTCCACAGCATCTGGGTGCTGGTCGGCGTGTTTGCCATTTCGCTATCCGGCATCGCCACCACAACCACGCTGGACTTCTCGTTGTTGAATGATCTGCTGGTCGATCCGCGCAACATCGGCAAGGCGATGGCCTTCGTCGTCATTGGCGGCAACGTCTTTGGCATGATGGCCCCGATCATCACCGGCTACATCATTCAGATCACCGGCAGCTACAACTGGGCTTTCCTGATCGCCGGCCTGCTGCTGGTGTCGGGCGCCGACGATCGTGCTGACGATGACGCGCCGTCCCATCACCCCCAAGTCGGCGGGCATACCAACGGCTCCGCAACCGCAACACGTTTAATGGCCTCGGATGGGCGTGGCTCGTTCCTGTAATAGCCTGAAGGAGGGCTCATCGTCGTGAGTGGACAGGGTGGTGAAAAGCCTTCTGAATCTCCTCTCTTCGCGTATGTCGGATGCCGCACCACCAAGGAGCGCGGAGCTCACGGCGAGGGGATCAACGTCTACCGCGTAGACAGGTCTTCAGGCGCGTGGACGCACGTACAACTGGTCAAGGACCTCGTGAATCCGTCCTTCCTGGCCTTTGACGGCAAGCACGACTTCCTCTATTGCGTGCACGGCGATTTCAGCGAGGCCAGCGCCTTTCGAGTCGATCCTCGAACGGGCGCGCTCGCGTTTCTGAACCGGCAGTCGACGTCGGGCAAGAACCCGGTCCATCTCGCCGTCGACCCAACGAACCGCTTCCTGATCGTCGGCAACTATGAAACCGGGACGGTTGCCGCCTTGCCCATTAGCGCGGACGGCAGTCTGCTCCCCCTCAGCGATGTCGTTCCAGTTCCAAGCAGCCCCGTGCCGGGCAAGGTGTATCCTCCGCGGCAAGGAAGCTCGCATCCACATCATGTGCCGTTTGATCCGACGGGAAATTACGTGGTCGTCCCCGACCTTGGGCTCGACAAGGTTTTCGTCTTCAAGCTGGATGCCGGCACGGGAAAGCTGTCGCCCAACGACCCGTCCTTTGTAACGTCCTGCGACGGCGCCGGGCCGCGTCACATCGATTTCCATCCCTCCAAGCCGTATGCCTACGTCGTCAACGAACTGGATTCGACGATCACGGCGTATCGTTTCGATGCAAGCCAGGGAACGCTGACTCCGGTGCAGGTGATCTCGTGCCTGCCGCCCACGTTCACCGGCAGCAAGGATCTTGCACGAGGCTTCGGAGCCGCGGAGATTGTCGTCGCACCGTCAGGCAAGTTTCTCTACGTCTCCAACCGCGGAGACAGCAGCATCGCGATCTTCCGGATTGAGGAAGCCGGCATGCTCGCTCCCGTCGATTGGAAGTCGAGCGGCGGTGAAGGCCCGCGCTTCATCGGCCTGGAGCCTTCGGGAGTGTTTCTCTATGCCGCCAACGAGCGCAGCCACTCAATCGTCGTTTTTCGCGTAGACGCCAATACCGGAAAGCTCGAAACGACCGGTCATGTGGTAAACACCGGCAGCCCGGTCTGCATCATCTTCTCCGAGATGCTGGGCGCAAAGTAGACGCGCGGCTCACCGATAACAGTCGAGGTCCTCGACTTCGCGGTGAGCTCGCTTCCACCAACCTGCGCCGGCGCCCACCTCTGTAGCCTTTCGGGTGGTTCCAAGAACAGCCGTGCAGCGAGTGCCTTCAGTTGTGCATTTAGGTCACCTTGAGAAGGTCGTGTTGAGTTGTTTTATGGTCCGGTATTGCCGTGTTGGCATCATGAATGGCGTCGGTGAACTGCTGGCGCCGAGTACGGTCGCACAGATGCTCAAGCGACGAACCACCGCTTAGTCTCGGGTGAAGTCAATATAGCCGCGCTGGACATCCGTGCCGACTAGTCTTACCCGCAGCTTGTCTCCCACATCCACGCCCTGCTGCCCGTGTGCTAGCAACCCCTCTACAGGAGGCTGCAAGACACGCACGAACGTCCCGTGCGGAGTTACTCCCGTGACGATCGCATCGAAGATCTCGCCGATTCTGCCGACCATCGCGACCGCAGCAATCCGCTTCGCCATTTCCCGCTCGACTTTCCGTGCCGCATCTTCTTTCGCGGTGCAGTTGGCGGCGATTGCGGCCAATTCATCGTCTGAATACGGAGCTGGTTGGCTGGTCAGGACGGCTTTGATCAGTCGCTGCGTAACCAGATCGGCGAAGCGCCGATTGGGAGCGGTGGAGTGGGTATAGTCCTGGACCGCGAGGCCAAAGTGTCCTGGCTCCGGGTCGCCCGGGCGTTCCAGGACATACTCGCCGGGGCCCATGAGCTTGATCACGGCCAACGACAGGTCGGCAAAGTGGTCCGGATCTGCAGCTTTGCGCCTCATTAAGAACTCGTTCAGCGCCTTGGAATCCGGCTCGGGAGGCAATTGCTCGCCGCGTTGCGCTGCAAGTTCCACGATTCGGCTCCACCGCTCGGGGGTCTTCACCACGCGCCGAAGAGAAGAAACGTTCTGCAACATGCGGGCGACCACGCCATTTGCCGCAATCATGAAGTCCTCAATGAGTTCGGTGGCTCGGTTCTTCTGCTGTTTCACTACCCCCACAACCTGTGCGTTGAGCACGAGCGGGCGGACCTCGGTGGTCTCGATGTTCAGCGCGCCGTGCCGATACCGCTCGTTCTTCAGTGTTTGCGCGATCTCATCCTGCAGGCGCAACTGGGATTCCAGCTCGCCTGAGGCTGCGACTTTATCCGGACGGGGACCCTTGCCTTCCAGCCATGCGCCTACCGCATCGTAGGTGAGCTGGGCCTTATTGCGGACGACCGCACGGTACACACTGCCCGACTTGACCGTACCGTCCGGGGCGGCGACGATCTCGATCACGATGCTCAGCTTGTCGGCTGCCTCCAGCAGCGAGGTAAGCCCCGTCGAGAGTTGCTCCGGCAGCATTGGGAAGTTCCGCACCCCCGTATAGACCGTCGTGGTCTCCTTGGCGGCGTGCTGATCGATAGGGGAGCCCTTCGGAGCGAACGCGTCAACATCGGCAATGCCAACCAGTACCTTGGCCTCGCCCGTCGGCATTCGCTCAGCCACTTCAATCTGGTCTAAATCGCGGGAGGTATCGTTGTCGATCGAAGACCAGTGCAGATTGCGCAGATCACGGACGCTCACAGATGCCATGATCTGCGGCGGGTGCGCAGCCAACTGGGCAAGCTGCTGTTGAACGGCCGGAGGAAACTCCGGCTCAAAGCCGTTCTCCAACATAGCCTGCCTGGCTACCGCCTGAAGATCAACGTGGGAAACATGAGTATCGTTCATGGTTGGCCGAGGAAATGGTACCACCGCCAACAGCAAGTTGCGTGGCAGGCCGATAACACGCATGACCGAGCCGGGGATTATCCTGGTGCCGTTGCTGACAGTATTCTTGATCTGATCAGCGCACGACGTCCCTTGGAGGCGGAATGTTACGATTCTTCATCCACTGAACACTTATGTCCCTGTTCGCTTTGTTCTGGGGGATCTTATCGATGTCCGGCATGAAGATCTGCAGCCCAGCCTGCGGTGTCATCCGCGTGTACCCATTCACCATCTGTGCTTGGTACTGGTTAAGGTCGAAATCGAACCAAGCGTCCTTCGAGATGTCAATCATCACGATATCGACGTGATGCATCGTAAGCTTTCCGAACTCCAGCGTTCCGCCCTGCAACCTGATAAAGTTCCGCCATTCCTTCACCCGGATTACTTCCGGCCGCGCAGGTCCGTAGATCTCCACGATGTCTCCCGTGTTTTGGGCAATGTGTACATCCGTCAACTTCCCGCGTTTCCTGGGTTCGGACAGGATCTGCTCAGGATCGAAATAGATATCATCCTCATCCACCTGAACACCCTTGGCCCCCTTCGGATCCACCAGATCCCCCGCCTTAAGCCGAAAGGCTCCCAAGAGTCCCTTGACCGGGACTTTGAGCACGCGCAGGCTCGCAATATGAATGCGAATTCGCCCATCCGGTGCGGCGCCCACATCACTGATCATCTCGAAGCTGGAGGAGATGCGCGCCGCGGGCGATACCGGCCTCCCCGCTGACTCGCGCGCAGATTACGTCTATTCAGTCGACGTTTCTGGCAACTCGTTCACGGCAACGGCGGCGTATTCTGGTCCACCTACAACGGGAGTCCCGCGGGCTCTACGCATCGGCCCCGCAATGACCATAAGTTCGGAGTAGCAATTTTTGATTGCCTCCGTGCCGAGCTGCTGCCCCTTGAGGCCGGAGCCTGCTGTTACTTCCGGTTAGCCGACGATCCGGGAGCTATCTCGTTTTGCCTCAATCTAGAATTCCACGCTAAGATTGCCAAATGATGGACTCTTCTCGCGAGCCGCTGAAGCCGGACGAGCGTGGGCTTGGGGATGCACCTGCCAAGTCTCAAGGGAAGTTAGCGCTAGCTCTGGGAGTGATCGCAATCGCGCTCGGCTTGGTTCTTGGGTTTGTTTATCTAATATCGGTCCGTCGCCTGGAGCGCGAGGTGGCACGGCTCAGCCAGCAGACGGAAGGTTTCAGCCGGCTGGTCGAGCGGGCACAGGAGCAATCGCGGATGTTGGCTCAGCAGGCTTCGCAAGCGGCTGCGAACGCGCAGGCAGCCGCTCAACAGCGCGACTTGGCCAAGCAGGCCCAATCGACCTCGGAGGCGCAGGCGCAACTTGCACGGCAGCAGGCCGCCGCCGAGCAGCAAAAGGCAGATCAAGCCACACAGCAGGCTGAGGAATTTCGGCAAGAGCGAGAGGCGGAACTTGCACAGCTGCGACAGGCTCTCGGGCAGATCGCCGAAACGCGTCGCACCGCCATGGGCCTGGTGATGACGTTGGACAGCAAGTCGATTCGCTTCGACTTTGATAAGGCAAACATCAAACCGGAATACCGCGACATCCTCAATCGCATCGCCGGGATTCTGATGACGCTTAAGGGATATACGATTGCTGTCTACGGATATACGGACGACATCGGCACGCAGACGTACAACTTGCAACTCTCACAGCGGCGCGCCGAAGCCGTGTGCGACTTCTTGGTGCAGGCCGGGATTTCCCCGACAATTATGAGCATCAAGGGTTTTGGCAAGTCCGACCCGCGCGTTCCGGGCGACAGCGAACAGGCGCGTGCTGCCAACCGCCGGGTCGAGATCGCCATAGTGGATTCGAAGCTTCTCATGAATGGCCTACTCGTGCCAAAGTGAATTAGGCGATACGGACTTCACCAGGATCATCCGCCAAAAGTCGTCGAGTGCTTACCAAGTAAGCCGCGAATAAGTTAGAGACTCCGGTCGGATGACGGGCAAATCGGAAGTTATCCGCGTCGAATAATTCTTCTGTTTCGCCCAGCTCACCATTTTGGGGTTCATTGGCAAGCGCAGGTCGCGACGAAGTTTCCCAGTGTTCCGAAAACCCTATGTGTTTGGGAACTGTAAGCTGCTGATTTTGCAAGGGTAGTTTGGACCGATTAAGCCGTTTCTAAATCATGTGAGACTGTTGAAAAACTCCTGAAGCAGTTGGAAGACGGGTACCGGTAAGGGCTTCAGCGCGGTGAGGTCTGGTCTTCCGAGGTTCTGTTTCTGTTTTCTACTACTGCCTTTCTTGGGCTCATCCTTATTCATCAGACCTGGGCTTCGGGTGTTGGTGGGCTTTGCGCCAGGAATCGCACCAGGCGTTTTATGTTCTGAGCAGTAGCCGCCATCAAGAACTGCTCGCCAACATTCCATAGTCGACGGAGCCGTACTCGTGCGAGGCGCAGGCGTTGCTTGAGTTCAGCAAATAGAGCCTCGATCCTATAGCGCAGTCGTCGGGAACGTTCGTAGGCGGGGGTTCCGGTCTGGGCCCGTACCGCCTGCCGAGCTTGTTCGTGCCAGTTCACGGAAAGCCTGCGGTACAAACCCGACGTGCACAACTTCTTCTGGGGACAATCTTGGCACTGCGCCTCGGTCGCACAGTAAGAGTATGCCTGATTCCCACGTTGCAGACCTCGATAACGCAGGGGTTTGTCTTGGGGACAGTAGTAGACATCCTCGGACGGTTCATAACGAAACCGGTCGCGCATGAAATGACCGTCGGTTTGATGGCGCCGATCGATGACCGGGATATGCGGTTGCACACCCCGCGCCAATAGCCAGGCCAGAAACTCGCCGCTTCCGTATGCCTTGTCTGCACACACACTTTCCGCTCGAACCCCCAGCTTCTCCACTCGTTCCACCATCCGGCGGGCCGCTACCGTCTCCTGATGGAACAGCGCCGGCGTGGCCTCCACATCCAGAATTACGCGACTCGCAGTGTCGATCAGATAATTATCGTAGTAAGCCATCACCGCGGTTCCGCCACCCTTGGTGGTCAAGATCGCATCCGGGTCAGTGGTGGACACTAGCTCCGCGTGGGATACTGGGTTCTCCTCGTCCAACTCGCTCAAATACTCTTCCACCGTCCTGGAGACTTGAGCCGCTTCCTGCAACTGCTCGCGCGGAATGCGACTTTTTCGGCTGGCATCGGCACCCACCAGCGTGCCATCCACCGCCAGATTCTTTCCCTCTACCAAGCCCACCTCCAGACACCGTTGCACGATCTCCTCGAACACTTTCCGAAACACTCCCGACTGGCGAAACCGTCCGTGTCGATTCTTCGAGAAAGTCGAGTGATCCGGGATCTCCTGATCCAGATCCAGCCGCGTGAACCACCGATAGGCCAGATGCATGCGGACTTCTTCCAGCAAACGCCGCTCGCTAGTGATGCCGTAGAGATAGCCCACCAACAGCAAGCGCAGCAGCACCTCCGGATCGATCGACGGACGACCGTGTCCTTTCGGTAAGCCTGCGTGACTCCGCGTGGTCATAGTTGGTAGGGTCGGTCTAACGCCCAGCGAGGGTAAGGAGGACCGACGATGGCCAGGCGATCAGCTATTCCGGTGAGAATGCGGAAGGTTCACGGACGCTTCGAATGGTGGCGGAAGACGCATACCGGCCGCTTACCGATTCCGGAGTGCCTATGGCGGGCAGCGGCGGAGTTAGCCAAAGAGCATGGCGTTTGTCGGACGGCACAAGTTCTGCGTCTGGAGTACAACAAGCTGAAACGGTTGGCCGGAACGGCCGATCGAGTCTCACGCTCAACCACGTCGAGACCACCACGAATATCTTTTGTGGAACTGGTGGCACCGCAGACAATCGGTGTGTCGGAGTGCGTTATCGAACTGGAAGGGCCACGTGGAAAGGTACGCATTCAGTGGAAAGGGACGACCGCGCCTGATCTGGCCGGGCTGAGCCGGGCGCTGTGGGAGCCGGCATGATTCAAGTCACGCCGCACATGCGCATCCTGGTGGCGGTCGAGGCCGTGGATTTCCGTAATGGGATTGATGGTCTGGCCAAGGTCTGCAAGCAAGAACTGAAGGCGGACCCGTTTTCAGGAGTGTTATTCGTTTTCCGGAACCGCCGCCGGACCGCAATTAAAATTCTTTGCTATGACTCGCAAGGATTCTGGCTATGCCAAAAGCGCCTTTCGACCGGACGTTTTCGTTTTTGGCCAGCCCAGGCAACGGAAGTGACCAAAGGGGTAGCCGCGCACCAGCTACAGGTGCTGCTCATGGGCGGCGATCCGACATCGGCCAAAGTTCCACCCGCTTGGCGTCCGCTGTCGGTACCCACATAAACCATTAAACAATAAGGTTCAGCCCATTACAGCCGTGACAAAAAGGACTTATGTTCATGTCCAGAGTCGGCTACGCTGCCGCTGTGGAAACCAAGCTCCACTCCCGGCAGCGGGGGATGACTGATGGTGGCTCACGGATGACTCCTCCGCTGCCACGGCTGGAGGTAAGTCGCGAAGAGTTACTGAGCCTCTTGGAACATGCCCGTGCTGGGGCGCTTTCCGAGGCGGAGTACCAGCAACTGAAAGCGGCGCTGGACACGCTGGTGTACTTGACGCAGTTGGTGGAAGACAAGAACACCACCATTGGTCGCCTGCGGCAGATCTTGTTTGGCAGCAGCAGCGAGAAGATGCGCCAAGTGCTGGAAACACTGGCTGCCGGTCGCGCCTCCTCCGAACAGCAGGCGAGCGGTGGGCCAGCAGGAGAGAGAGTTCCACCGGCGTCGGCAGAGCCGCTTGCCCGCCCAGGACACGGCCGCAATGGGGCTGAGGCTTATCGGGGTGCGCACCAGGTCAAGATTGAACACGCGTCCTTGAAGTCCGGGAATCGCTGCCCAGGATGTCAGAAGGGCAAGCTGTATGTGCTGACCACGCCTGGTGTGTTGATCCGGGTAGTGGGGCAGGCTCCGTTGGCCGCCACCGTATATGAACTGGAAAAGCTCCGCTGCAACCTCTGTGGCGAAGTCTTCACCGCCGAACCTCCCGAAGGAGTCGGGCAGGAAAAATACGATGCGACGGCGGCGAGCATGATCGCCCTGCTGAAGTACGGGAGCGGATTGCCTTTCCATCGACTGGAAGGGCTGCAGAAGAGCATGGAGATTCCGCTGCCGCCCTCGACGCAGTGGGAGATTGTTGCGGAGACTGCCCAGTGGATCGAACCCATCTATCAAGAACTGATCCAGCAGGCGGCGCAGGGAGAGGTACTTCACAACGACGACACCGCGATGAAGATCCTCGCCCTGATGGGAGAAAGCTTGCCGCGCCAACCGTCGGCCGAAGAGGAAGCAGACAACAATTCGGAGCGCACCGGGATCTTCACCTCGGGGATCGTGTCCACGCGAGCGGGACAAAAGATCGCGCTGTTCTTTACCGGGCACCGGCATGCAGGGGAGAATCTCGCCAGTGTGTTGGCGCGGCGGGCAAAGGAGTTGGGGCCTCCGATCCAGATGTGTGATGCGCTGGCGCGCAATCTGCCCAAGGAGTTTCAAGCGGTGGTGGCCAACTGCATCGCTCACGGCAGACGCCGCTTTGTCGAGGTGGCGGCGAAGTTCCCCCGAGGAATGCCGTTATGTACTGGAATCCCTGGGCGAGGTTTATAAGCATGATGCTTTCTGCCAGGAGCATGGGATGTCGCCGGAGGAGCGACTCGGCTACCATCAGAACCACAGTGGTCCGCGGATGAAAGAACTGGAGCAATGGTTCCAGCAACAGTTTGCGGAGCGCAAGGTGGAGCCCAACTCTGGTTTGGGTCAAGCCATTACCTACATGCAAAACCATTGGCCGAAGCTAACCTTGTTTCTCCGCCAAGCAGGGGCACCGCTGGACAACAACCTCTGTGAGCGGGCGCTGAAGAAAGCCATCCTTCACCGCAAGAACGCCCTGTTCTACAAGACCCAGAACGGCGCCCGCGTCGGCGACTTGTTCATGAGTCTGATTCACACCTGCCAACTTCGTGGTGCCAATCCCTTCGACTATCTGACCGAGCTGCAGCGGCACAGTCAAGAGTTGCCCTGTAGTCCCGAACAATGGATGCCCTGGAACTACCGCGATGCTGCGATGGCAGCATGATCACGAAGCCGATGGCAACGTTTACCACAGGAGGCGCTGGTGGTGGAGGTGGAGGTGGGTGTGGTGCGGGTGCTGGCCTCTGTACCGCAAATAAGCCCGCGCCTCTTCATGGAGCGCTACCGGTAAATTCTCGCTCGTCTGGTCAAAAAACAGGCTGGTTCACAGCTCCCAATTAATCATGCCAAGTTCTATTTCGGGAAATAACCCCCGTTTAACTCCCGGCTCGGGTAGCCGAGGAAGCGTGTAAGTTTTTGCCACAGCGCGAGGGTGTAATGACAAGCCTTACCCAGCGCACTGGCCGGCAACCGGTTAGAGGCTAAGGCTAAATACGTACTTGGGTCTTTGAATCGCTTCATCCTTTAGCAGCAGTCGCGTAATCATCAGACACCGTTTGGGTCAGATGGTCTCTCCAAACCACACCAATAAGGTCCAAAACGGGAATGGCCGGAGGACTTTAGCATTTTTCGTGGAAATTAGTTTGTCAATAAGCAGGTACTCTGGTACATGTACTTTCGTCAGTCCCCCATCTGACATTTACATCCCCGATTAGAAACCAAGTCGATTGGTCGAGCCGCTGCGTGTCTCTCCCAAGGGGCAGCAGCATTTGATGATCATCGCTGTTCGGCCCTGTTGTCCGGTGACCAATTTGTCGTGCTCTCTCGTACCGGTCTTGTTGCTGGGATGAGGGCCCTAAAGTTATATGCCGCTGTTTTGCATGCGCTATGGCGGCACGCAGAAGTGTTTTGCTGTGAATTCAGCGCTGCTATTCCCGCCTGCCCGGTGCGCTATCAAGCATTGGACTGTATTGCCACGTCTGCATGCCACGAATCGCAGGAGGCTGTCATGACCTCGCTGAATTTTAGCCACTTGAGGAAGACTTTCATTCTGGTTGTCGCCTTGTCGCTCTGCCTGGGTTCCGGAGCTTATGCGAGCGACTACTACGTTCGGGCAGTCAACGTGGTTTCTGGTGCTGGTCCCGGGGGGTTTTGGGAGAACATCCCGGCACAGGCCGTCACGCTCAGGGGTGCTTTAGGCGTGGCGACGGACGCGACCGGCAATGTCTATTTCGGTGCCGCGAACGCGATCCTCAAGATCGACGCCCGCATGCGGACCATCAGCACAGTTGCGGGCCCGGCTGGCCAGTCCGGGTCATGGGGCTATATAGATGGTCCAGCAAGCTCCGCGATGTTCCTAGATATTATGTCTCTGGCCACCGACGCGAATGGCAACGTTTACATCGCCGAGGGCTTGAATAACGCCATTCGCATGTTCAACGTTGCCACCAACACAGTTTGCACCATTGCTGCCAATCCCCCCCCCGGCGCAGGTCCAAGCGTGCTTTGCCGGCGGCCCGATTATCTTGCCGACTTCTAGTAATCCGCAGGCCATCGCCCTAAACGCGGCGGGCACACTGATTTATTATATCGACTCCCATAACAACATTTTCAAGATCGATCAGAACAGCGGCGTTTCCAAATTGGCCGGCAACGGCAACATAGGCTATGCCGGTGATGGCGGAGCCGCAAGCGCGGCGGTGTTTTATTATCCCCTTGGCTTGGCGCTTGATGCTAACAACAACCTCTATATCGCCGACACCGCCAACTGCGTCATTCGCAAGATCAATGCCGGCGCCACCCCTCCCCAGATTTCTCTTGTCGCCGGCACGCCACCCAGCAACGGCACACCGCAATGCAACTACACTGGTGATGGCCCGGCGCTCAGTACACAACTGGTTGGCCCCCACGCGTTGGCATTCGATAATAAAGGAGAGCTGATAATCGTCGACTACGACGCCATCCGCAGCATCGACCCGAATGGCAATATCACCACGTCTTTTCCCAATACCCTGTTTTCGGCGGCAGTCCAGGTCTACGGCAACAGCTTTACGCCGCCAATCCAGCTCTTCGGCCTGGCATTGACCGCCAATGGTGGATACAGCGTCGACCGCTCCGATAGGTTGCTGTTTGAGATGGGTAGCAACCCGGGCGCTGGGGCGGTTTATCAGTCAGCGCCAGGAGCGCCATCTCCTAATTCCAGTACGTTCACAGCGTACCTCACCGCCAGCCAATCGGTGTCGGTATCGTCGATTGCCGTTCCGCCAGGGTTCACCGACTACGCTTTGGGCACGCCGCCGGCAGCTAATCTGGAGACGCTCCTTTGCAGCACTGATAATGGACAAACGTGGCCGACCACTGTCACATTGTCGACGACGAATCCGCCGAATCTTGCTGCGGGGACCATCTGCCAGATCCCGATCACGTTCACCCCCTCCAAGCCCGGCATTCGTACAGCTCCGCTGGTAACGATTGTCAACACCGGATCGGGACCGTATGCGCAAAGCGCGGGGATGACCGGTTACAGCATGGGGCCCTCAATAGGCCTGCTAGATGCGGGCTTCGGCCAGTTTGCCAATTTTGCTTCAAATGCAAATATCGGAAACTTTGGTGGCTCTAACCAGTCGTCTCTGTCGGGGGGGATGTTCGATGCTGGCGGCAATTTCATTGTGACCACCGGCGGGAATCACACGGTCTGGGCATACAACTCGCAAACGAATTCGTACTGGCTGGTGGCCGGGACACCCAACCACTCTGGAAATGACCAGACTCATTTGAATAATCCCTCCGGCGTGGACGAAGATGCCGCGGGCAACCTTATATATAGCCGATACCAACAACTGCCGCATCCAGAAGGTCGAGCTTGGCACAGGGGGCGCGGTCGGCACCAGCCCTATGAGCACCGCTTTTGGGGACGGCGCTTGCGCTTCGACGAGCACATCCACCAACGAGCCAAAAGCGCTCACGGTGGACTCGCTGGGCAACGTCTACTTTGTTGATACCGCGGCTCAGACGGGGGGCAGCGATCTGGTGCGGGGCCTCAGCCCCGAGGACAATAGTGTTACCACCATAGCCGGCGGGGGAACCCTCGCCAATGACAACATGCCGGGAATCGTGGATATCAAGGTAGGCCTCAGGGGAACCCTTTATATTGCCCTAAGCGGTGGCACAGTACTCAGGGTTGACAATTTGATCTTTGGCAACGGGGTTGCCAACGGGGTCATCTCTACCGTCGCGAGCGACCTCAACTGCCCTCAGTGTCCGGCAGCTTCGCATATTCTCCGGCAGCGGGCACGGTGCTTCCAGCAGGAGCCCAGACTCTCGCCGTCACCTTCACGCCAACAGACACGACGGACTATACGACCGCGACTGACACTGTCACGGTCACAGTAAACGAGGCCACACCGACGGTCACTTGGTTGGCGCCGTCGTCCATCACTTACGGAACCGCGCTGAGCGGTACACAACTGAACGCGACCGCGTCGGTGCCTGGCAGTTTCGCATATTCTCCCGCAGCGGGGACGGTGCTAGATGGAGTAAGCCATACGTTATCGGTCACTTTCACGCCGGCGGATGCGACGGATTACGCCACCGCAAAAACATCCGTAACGCTGCAGGTGAATCCCGTCACTCCGACAATCACGTGGGCGACACCCGCAGCTATCACTTACGGGACTGCCCTGAGCGGTACCCAACTGAACGCGAAGGCTACTTACAACGGTGTGGCAGTGGGCGGCAGTTTCACGTATACACCAGATAAGGGCGCGGTACTAGGCGCGGGGACCCAGACTCTGTCGGTTGTATTCACGCCCAACAACACCACTAACTACACCACCGCCACTGCCTCAGTGACATTGCAAGTCAATCCGGCTACGCCCAAGATTACTTGGGCCAGACCGGCGGCCATCACCTACGGAACAGCCCTCAGCAGCACACAACTGAACGCAACTGCCTCGGTGCCCGGCTTATTCGTATACACGCCAGTAGCGGGCACGGTGTTTCCAGCAGGAGCCCAGACTCTCGCCGTCACCTTCACGCCAAGCGACACGACGGACTATACGACCGCGACCGACACCGTTACGATTACAGTGAACCCGGCCAGCAGCACGACGACCATTACTTCCGACACACCTAATCCATCGCAGGTAGGCGAGGCGGTGACCGTCAGCTTCAGTGTGATGGGAACAGGTGTGCCGACGGGAAGTGTCGTCGTAACGGCCTCTACAGGCGAGAGTTGCACTGGGACTCTCAGTGCTGGCGCGGGCAGCTGCTTGTTGACTTTTGCCGCCAGTGGGTCCAGAACTCTGACGGCAAGCTACGCTGGCGACAATAATTTTAAGAACAGTTCATCCGACAAGGTCAAGCAGGTGGTGCAACCGTAGCGTCCCGAATTATCGGAATTGAGAGTGGAGAAACCATTAAAGGTGACACGGCATTGCAGGATCTGACTGCAGCGGTGCACTCGCGTTCACCGTTTTCCACGCGGGAAAAGAAACGCAGCTTCCTGCAATGTTCGCTTTCTGTCCGTGAACTGCTGCCAAACCGAGCAGCCAAAGTGAGCCTGAATTGGCAAGTTGCGCAGACTTGCCGAAAGCACACGGACGACCGGTCGAACTGTAGAGACTCTTCACTCGCTCGCGCACAAAGCTCAAATCCACATGCCGATCAATCAGGCGGAGCAGGTGGCCTTCCGGGATCTGATCCTCTAAGCGAAAGTAGTAGAACAGCGACTGCGTGCGTGGCTGCTGACCCATCATCGGCGGCGTTCCTCCTGCATCTCTGCTTAGCACACATGACGCTCGCCACAAACACAAAAACTCGGCTCCCGAGCCGAGTTTTTCAATAGTCTCAGTTCTTTCCGGAACGCTTAAGAGCTGGCATTCTGGGCTCGAAAATCCAAGGACTTAGGGGATGGCCGCGGACAGGGATTTCGGAACATGTCCCAGAACGCGTTTCTGGACAAACCAGTACTGCTGCCAGTGTCTTTACTTACTTGTGGCCGCGATCGACTTGCCGGTTGGCAGAAGTCTGCGATAGATAACCTCAATATCCTGATGGCTCAGTTCCTTGGGATTGTTCACCAAGAGCCTGGTGACTTTGAGCGCCGCCCGTGCCAGTCCGTCGATGTCGCTTGCTAGGACCCCATAGTCCGCCAAGTTCTGCGGTATCCCGAGTTCGGCGATCCATTCTTGAATGCGCGCAATTACCGCGGCGCCAATCGTTGCCGCGTCCCCTTCCACCCCCATCGCATTTGCCACCTCGGCCATGCGTGGTTGAACCGCGTCGGCATTAAACTCTGTGACATGCGGCAGCAGCATTGAGTTGGAGACACCGTGCGGGATACCGAATTTGCCTCCGAGCGGGTAAGCCAAGGCGTGAACTGCGGCAGTGCCTGCCGACGTTATGGCCATTCCGCCATAGAGCGCGCCAAGCATCATTGCTTCCCTCGCCTGGAGGTTGTCGGCCTGGCGGTGGGCGAGCAAGATGTTGCGGGAGACCAACCGCATCCCCTCAAGTGCGAACAGGTCGCTGAGAGGATTGGCCTTGGTCGAGATGAAGGATTCAAACGAGTGAATGAACGCATCCATGCCGGTGAATGCCGTCACGAAGGGCGGGAGTCCTATTGTGACCAGTGGATCGATAAGGACTAGCGCGGGAAGGAGATACCGGCTTACCACCCCGACCTTCAGTTGCTGTTCCGGTAAGGTCACGATCGCGTTCGGCGTCGCCTCCGATCCGGTTCCCGCAGTGGTCGGGATGAGCACGGTCGGGGTGCCGGGCTTTGTAACCAGGTTTACACCCAGCATCTCTTCGACCTTTAGACAATTGGTGCGCAGCACGGCCACCAGTTTCGTGGCATCCATGACACTGCCGCCGCCAAACCCAATCAAGACATCGTAATTCTCGCCTGCGGTCTGCCGGTGGATCTCTGTGACGTTCGCGGCGGTCGGTTCGGACAGAACGGTATCTAGTACTCTCACGGCAACGCCGGAGCTGTTCAATTGGGCGACGATCTTATCCACCATCCCGCCTTCTCTGAGTGGCGGTTGGGTGAGGAGCAACACGCTTCTGGCGGTGAGCGCGGATCGCAGTTCATCGCTTAGCTCGGTCAGGCATCCCGGACCCGCAACAATGCGACTGGCGGTCGCGAACATGTATGGCTTCGTTACATTCCTCATCACTGTGATCTCCCTGACCGCTTATGCTTTCCTTTGACACTTTCAGAAGCGTTCGCAATCCGATCGGCGACACGCCATGCTGAGCATCAGATATCGCCTTGGCGTCCCTCCGAACTCTTAATGAACCCAGAACATGATAAGCGTTTTCCTCTGCTCAAGGCTGCTCTGGATAGCAGATTTTACCACGATGAACTTTGTGCGGGACCGCCGTGCCCAACAAGCCTCGCACGCCAGCAGCACACGTCACTCCATACGTTTAGGTGGGGCCATTGTGCGTTTCCCGAAAATGATTGTAGTAGCCGGTGCAAAAATGAGCCTTCTGCCGCATCCGTGAGAAGCGGCCCCCTCACGAGACGAGGCAGCGGTAGCCCAGCAGACAGAAAAATGTTGTATTGAACTTTTCAATCACCTCCTTAGGTATATAGTCGGTTCTTACGTTATTCCGTTGGACACGCTATGCCGTATATGATCCCGTATTATCACTCTGGTCTTTTAGTCAAATTCCGCTGCACCGATTGCGATTGGGCTTACTGTATCCAAAATCCTTGTTCAGCCACTGTCCCTCGCGACGAAGAGGACAGAGCGAAGGAACAGTACATGGCTCACCGCTGCTCCGAGTATTCAAGCAAAACAGCGAAGAGGTAGCTGGCCCATTTTCTTAGAACAGAAGGACCGGCTGAAAGCGGCCATAGGAACGGTTTGAGTCTCAATTCCTTCGAAGAATGCTAGCGCGGTATTGGGTTCGATCATGCGATAACTCCCGGATGGTCGACGAGCCGGAAGTAGTCCGGTCCCGCCATGACGAGACCGGTACTGAGAAGTTGGCTCTGCTCAAGTCAACGCCGGTTTGCCCGTCATCCAATCAGAATGGCGCGATTCGTGCTAGGCCGGCTCTTCTTCATGCAGCTGGCGAATGCCCAACCTGCTTAGATTATGCGTACAATTCACGTAGCTATGCATGAAGGCGGATGATAGTTCAGTGCCGACGACAGTTCAGCTAATTCCGACCTCCGAGCCGAGACAGCACATACGGTGAGTGCGGGAGCAAGAGGTGGGTACGATGACACCATCCCATGAAGCACATCAGGGCGCTGCTAACACGCCAAGCACGGAGCAGTCTGCTGCGCCGGTGTCATTGGCCAGGAACGATTCTCTGCCAATCGCGCTCCTGGTGCTGACATTCGTCACTGGGTTAGTCGATGCGGTCAGTTATCTCGGACTTGGCCATGTCTTTACGGCCAATATGACAGGTAACGTTGTGTTGCTCGGTTTCGCCGTGGCCCGAGCGCCGGGCCTTTCCGTTGCTCGCTCCATAACTTCCCTGATTGCGTTTCTGTCTGGCGCAGTTCTTGGCGGCCGGCTTGGAACTAAAGTAGCTTCAACAAATCGGCGCAGTTGGCTCCTAATCGCATCAGTTCTTGAAGCCGCACTGCTCTTTGCAGCAGCATTCGTATCGATCGGATTCAGCGTTGATTCGGCAATCCCCCCAACCCGGCTTTACGTGGTGATCGTTCTGATAGCCGCGGCGATGGGCTTGCGCGCGGCGACGGTGCGGCGCCTCGGCGTCCCCGACCTGTCCACCGTAGTGTTGACGCTCATCCTAGCGGGCTTGGCCGCCGACTCCTCCCTTGCCGGCGGGAACAATCCTCGGATCCGGCTACGAGTTGCTGCGGTTTCATCGATGTTCGCCGGAGCCGTGATCGGTGCTCTGCTTTTGCGGCTAGGCATCGCCGTGCCGCTCGTCGCTGCTGCGGGGTGCGTGCTCGCCGTTACAGCCGCCTACGCCGCCCCAACGTCAACAGCCTCGAACGCGAAGGGTGAGAAAGGGAGGGAATGGAATTCGTAAAATATAGAATCGCTGAATACCAGTTTTGCCGTTGGAATCCGGATTGCCTAGGCGCTCCAGCACGGCTACGCGACGTCCGCGCTTGCCGGCTTCGATCGCGCACATCAAGCCGGCGGCGCCAGCGCCGAGGACAATGGCATCAAGTTTATGAATTAAGTGGAATCTCAGCCGCCCGGGGATTTCACTAGCGTTCTGATGCTGGCCTGCCGCGTGTTGACCATCACTGTGTTTGCGGAGTGGTGCCCCAGGGCTCACCCGCGCGTACGGGTTGATAGTGACAATTGCTCAACAAGATACCGAAAATCGGGAGGCGGCTCGCAGTCAATCGAGATTCTCTCCCCTGAGCGCGGATGAAGAAACTGAAGATGCGCCGCATGAAGAGCCACGCGAGCGATTAACCGTTCCGACGATTCCTCCAAGTGGTACTTCCTATCGCCGATGAGCGGGTGGCCGACCGCCGAAAACTGCGCTCGGATCTGATTCTGCAATCCCGTCACCAGCGTTACTCGGACGAGCGAAGCTCCCGAAAAAAGGCGTTCAACGGAATATCGGAGTTCAGCCCGCGCCGCTTTGGGGTCTCTCTCCGTGCGCAACTGTTGAAACATTCCTTCCCGTCGAAAATAGTGAACTAGCGTCCCTTCCTTGGCGCCGAGGCGGCCACGGAGTACCGCGAGATACTGCCTCGCGGGAGTATGGCCGCGAAACTGTCGAACGAGCGGTTCTCGATCCACCCTGGTTTTCGCAAAGAGCAGAACTCCGGACACGAAACGATCGATGCGATGCACGACGAAAGCCCGCTGCCTCTTCGGCTTTAGCCTTGCGGAAAGCAGGGACAAAGCGGACGGAGTATCGGAGCCTTTAATCGGCACAGCCAGAAGCCCGGCCGGTTTATCGAGGACCACCACGGCATCGTCTTCGTAAAGCACGGAAAGCTCCGGCGAGAAACGAGGCAGGCACCGATCTTTATGAGCTGAAACCTTACCCGGCTTTCCTGAACGAGTACCGGTTTTTGCTGAAAGTTTCTTCATTGGCAAGAGTGACTGATCGTGTCTTCCCAGATTGTCGTATAGACCGCCTGCGAGCCGAGTGGACAGGAATGAACTCCGAATGCGAGACTTGGATGGCTTCGACATCGATTGTACCTGACCTACGCACGCATTTGAGACGAGGGAAACGTATTGAGGGAAAAAGTCATCAGGGTCCCGGACATCCTGTCATAGAACAGAAAAGCAGCGAAGTAGCAGCTTCGCGAGCGATTTCCGGGAAGAACAGGCAGGCATCGCACCAAACCTGCGCGCCAATTAAGGCTCTCCGCAGATAGACGGTTAACTGGCGAGCGGAAGTTTCCAGGGAGGCGGAACGACTTATAGTCTCGTCCAAAACCTGCTTCGATATCAAGAGACTCGCCGTGATAGAAAAATGCCACATCTAAATAAGAAAGGTGCCTGATGACTGCTTCCCGTTCAGACGCGCTGGTGTTATTCGGTGTGACAGGCGATCTCGCCCACAAGATGATCTTCCCGGCACTCTATGCGATGGCGAAACGAGGTGCCCTCCAGGTCCCGATAATCGGTGTCGCCTTTCCGAAGTGGAGTCTGGCGCGTCTACGCAAACGTGTGACGGACAGCATAAAGCGATCGGGCGGGATCAATAACCAGCGCGCCTTCCATCATCTTCTGTCCCTGCTCAGGTACGTGAGTGGGGACTATAAAGACCCGGGCACGTTCACAGGGATAAAAAGGGAACTGGGTCGCGCTCGGCGACCGGGGTACTACCTCGCTATCCCGCCCTCGCTTTTCGAGACCGTGATCAAAGGGCTTGGTGCCGCGAACTTGGCCAACCAAGCGCGCGTCATTGTCGAAAAACCATTCGGACGCGACCTGGCCCCCGCGCGGCAGCTCAACCAAGTTGCGCACGAGGTGTTCCCGGAAGACTCAATCTTCCGCATCGATCACTTCCTCGGGAAGGAGGCGATCATGAATATCCTCTATTTCCGCTTCGCCAATTCGTTCCTGGAGCCGATCTGGAACCGCAACTACGTGGCCAGCGTTCAGGTAACCCTATCCGAGGATTTCGGCGTGGGGGCGCGCGGCGCGTTTTACGAAACCGCCGGTTGTCTACGCGATGTGGTCGAGAACCACCTCTTCCAGGTCGTCGCGCTACTTGCTATGGAGCCGCCGGCCGGTAGACACTTTGGATCCGTACACAGCGAAAAAGCCAAAGTCCTTCAAGCCATGCGTCCGCTGAAGCCCGATGACTTGGTGCGCGGCCAGTATGCTGGCTACCGAAAGGAGCCAGATGTGGCGAAGAACTCCGACGTCGAGACCTTCTGCGCCCTGCGGCTTTTCATCGACTCATGGCGCTGGCAGGGAGTGCCATGGTATCTGCGCTCCGGCAAATACCTGCCCCAAACCGCGACCGAGGTCCTAGTGGAGCTAAAGCCGCCGCCGCAGAGGCTTTTCGCTGACTCAGCGCCGACGACCGGTCGGGCCAACTACTTGCGCTTCCGGCTCTCCCCCAGCGCGGCCGTCGCGCTCGCCGCTCGCGTCAAGCTCGCAGGGAAGGAGTTCGTCGGGGAACAGCGAGAGCTCTACCTGTTTGAAGAACGGCCGGGAGAAGAAGCGCCCTACGAGCGGCTCTTGGGCGACGCCCTAATCGGCGATGTGGCACTCTTCACTCGTGAGGATGCGGTTGAAGCCGCTTGGGCGGTGGTCGATCCAGTCCTTAAAACCCACCACCGAGCTCGCCCCTACAAACGCGGCAGCTGGGGGCCGAAAGAGGCTGACGCGCTTATAGCTTCAGACGGCTGTTGGCACAACCCCAGCCCCAAGGAGGCGTCCGGATGATGTACACGGATCCCATCGCTCATGGACATCATTGACCTCGTTGTCGGTAAGCCCATCAAGACGAGTGATGAACGCGCCGAGCAGATCGGTCCGGCGCAGGGCATCCCGATCTTTGGTCTCGATGCGCTCAGCTCGGCTGCTTACGGCCCGGAAGCTGCCCTTAGCCTTCTGATTCCGGTTGGCCTTCTCGGCGTGCGCTATATCATTCCCATTAGTACCGCGATCATCGCCTTGCTCGTGACCGTGTACTTCTCCTATCGTCAGACCATTGCCGCCTATCCCTCTGGCGGCGGCTCATATACCGTGGCGCGTTTCAACCTCGGCACACCTGCTAGCCTGCTCGCCGCGGCCGCGCTCCTCGCCGATTACATCCTCACTGCCGCCGTGGGCATTTCCGCGGGAGTCGGTGCCTTGGTTTCGGCCGTTCCGTCCTTGCTGCCGCACACGGTTTCTTTCTGCATCGGCATTCTGATCGTCATCACCATTCTCAATCTCCGCGGTGTACGCGATGCTGGCCTGGCCTTCGCGGTTCCCACCTATCTCTTTGTCGGCACACTTCTCATTACCATCATTGCAGGCGTTGTCTGTGTTCTCCTCAGCGGAGGGCATCCAACACCGGCAGCTCCCCTTCCGCCTCCGCCACGCATGACCGAAGCCATTAGCTACTGGCTGCTGTTGAAGGTTTTCGCCAGCGGTTGCACAGCCTTAACTGGCGTAGAGGCTGTCAGCAACGGCGTCAAGGCATTCCGCGAGCCTGCCGTGAAAAATGCTCAGCGCACTCTCACCGTAATTATTTTGCTCCTGGCAGTACTACTGGCGGGAATTTCCTATCTCGTGAAGGTTTACGGTATCGCCGCCACTGATCCGGGCCAGCCTGGCTACCAGAGCCTTCTCTCCATGCTCAGCGCTGCTGTTTTCGGCAAGGGATTTCTATATTACCTGACCATCGCCTCAATCCTTTTCGTTCTCTCGCTCTCCGCCAATACCGCCTTCGCCGATTTTCCGCGCCTCTGTCGCGCCATCGCGCAAAACAACTACCTCCCGCACGCCTTTGGGTACCGCGGGCGGCGGCTCGTCTATACCTACGGCATCGTCGTCCTGGCGGTACTCTGTGGAGGCCTTCTCATCGCTTTCGGCGGTGTCACCGATCGACTTATCCCGCTCTATGCCGTCGGAGCTTTTCTAGCCTTCACGCTCTCGCAGGCCGGCATGGTCATGCACTGGCGGAAAAATCGCGGCCCGCATTGGGTGAAGAGTGCACTCGTGAATGGGCTCGGCGCGTTCGTTACCGGCATCACCGTCATTGTCGTGCTGGTTGCGAAATTCGTTCAAGGCGCCTGGATTACGCTGCTTTTTATTCCGCTCACGATTGTCCTTTTTGTCGCTGTCCGCCGCCACTACCACTCCCTAAAGACCCTCACTACCTGCAAGATTCCTGTCCGCGCGGCAGGTCTCAGCCAGCCTCCCATTGCCGTCATTCCCATCGACCGCTGGAGCACCATCACCCGCCAGGGAATTGAATTTGCTGCCCGGCTTTCCCCGGAAGTGATCGCCCTGCACGTCGAGCCCAGCGAGCACTCCGAATTGCTTCAAGAGGACTGGACGCGGTACGTTGAGCAGCCCTTTCTCGCGGAAGGCAGGGAGGCACCAAAGCTCTGTGTCCTTCCCTCTCCGTACCGCTTCATCATCATTCCCGTCATTCAGTTCATTCTCGAACTTTCGAAAAAGCATCCTAATCGTACCATCATCGTGGTTATACCTGAGCTTGTGGAGGACAAATGGTATGAATACTTTCTTCACAATCAACGTGGCCGGCTCCTGGAATGGGTGCTTCTCGCCCGCGGCAATGAACGCATCTTTACGGTGAGTGCGCCTTGGTACGCCGGGGAGCGAACTTAATCTCCTGTGGAGGTGCGGATGTGCACACCTCTCCCGCCACGCTTCACCTTCGCGAAAGCGATAGATGCCCGCGCGATGACGGATTCTGGATGTTAGAGACACGCGGAGCACAAGAAGACGGCAACGTTTCGCAGGGTAATTAAATCATTCCAATATCGAGATTTCCGCCTGATGTGGGTGGGCGCCTGTATGTCCAGCATCGGCACCTGGATGCAGATTGTGGCGCAGGGTTGGATTATCTATCGTCTGAGCCATTCGGCCTTCTTACTGGCGCTGGATCAGTTCCTCGGCGGTATTCCCGTCTTCCTCTTCACGCTAATCGGCGGCGCGGTGGCCGACCGTGCCGAGAGACGGAAGATTCTCCTCGCCTCCCAGTACGTGCAGATGATGGGCGCGACGCTGCTCACTGTGCTCATGGCGACTGGACTGATACGGGTTTGGCATATCCTCTGTCTCTCGTTCGTCTGCGGCTTAGCCAAAGCCTTCGGCGGGCCGGCGTATCTGGCGCTGGTCCTGCTCTGGTCAAAAGAGAAGACATGTCGAACGCCATTGCGCTGAATTCGATCCAGTTCAACCCAACTTTGCCAAAGCCTGACCGGCGAGCGTTGGTCCAATGATTACCGCGAAGGAGAAATCGGTGATGGCGTGAAGTTGCCGTTATGCGGTAATCGCGCTATTGGAGCGCCCAGCGACGATCCAGGGGGACGCTTCGTGGTCTCGGCAGGCGATAGGTGCATAAGCAATTTGCCGTCAGCGACTTTCCAGTGGCCTTTCAGCAAGCCATCCTCGAATGCTCCCTGTACAACGGACAATGGCACTCTCAGGCGCTTGGCTGCCTCATTGAGGTCGTGTACGCCTACCCGGAGAATTCTGTTCAATTCGCCTAACAAAACGAAGTCATCCACGATCCCCTCCTCTCAGTTTGGCCAATAGCACCAACTATGGTTTTGTTTTCCTTAATTAACACCATAATCTAAGCGCTACGTCGCGTTGTGGAAACCGTTGCGCCTCGCTCCGATTCTGAATTCTGGCCGATACTCATTAGCCCCCGGTATCGCTTAGACGGGAAATCCTCCGTACCGTTTGGGAGTGGAATGACCTCAGGGTTCGGTCCGTTCAAGTTCAACGTCATTCTCGCAGCGCACGAATCGCACAACCAGAAGTGCTCAGCCTCGCGATGGCGGACATCTATTCGCCCATCACGGTAGTCACGCGAATTCACAAGGAAAAGCTTGCCACTCCTCAAGTACTGGAATGGAGCCGCACAGAGTGGATTTAGGCATTTCGTTACCATTCCGCCAGCTCCTTTCCAAGTCTCCAGATTCGCTTACGTGACACATGGGCATTCGAAATTTTCCTTGAATGCACTTTGGCAAAAGCTGCAACAGTTGTTTCCGTGCACGACTCTCATAGGGCCTCACAGCAGACCAAGGCGCTGAAATTCATCCCGCACGGTTAAATAGCATTCGCAAGCAACACGCTCAAGTTTCCGGCGGTTCCTGGCTTGGTCGCCATCACCGCGGTGGAAGGTGATAATCAAGCAAACTCGCCATTCCGGTAAGAGTTGGCGTGGGATATCAGCAATGGTGGATGCCCGAATAGCACATGCTGGCGACCTGTCCACCGTGACTCAGCCCAGAAGACAGGTCTCTGGCCTCTATCATTGCAGCCATCTCAGCCAATTCTTGTGTAGGAGCATTCCCCCACGATACTAATCTGTCTGGATTGTGCTTCCTGCAAATCATCCAGAAGTATCGCCTTGCTTTGCGAAAAGGCTGCGCTTCAAACGACACAACGTACTGACCAACTGTTTGATTCATTCAACACTTCCAAAAGGGAGGCGGCATTGTGCCGCCTCCCTTTTCTGCCACTAGACCACTGGCAAGTGGTTTTATGCGGCCTTGTGCGGCTTGGTTTCGGGAGCCTTATCGCTGCCGACACTAACCTTGATTTGCTTGGGCTTGACTTCGGCCTTTTTGGCCAGCTTTATTTTCAGCACGCCATTGTCATAGTTGGCGCTCACTTGCCCCGGGTCCACGGAGCTGGGAAGCGTGAATGCGCGGGTGAAACTTCCATACTGCCGCTCAATGCGACGGAAATTCTCCTCCTTCTCTTCCTTCTCGAACTTGCGCTCGCCATGGACGGTGAGGGTGATGTTCTCAATACGAACATCAATGTCTTTTTCGTCGATGCCCGGGACTTCCATCTTTAGGGTAATGTTGTGCTCGTCCTCGTAGATATCCACGGGCGGTGCAAAGGTAGTGGTCGTCAACGCCTCTTCCGGGCCTTCGGGGCTGTACGGCTCACGGAAAAGACGGTTCATGCGGTTCATTCGCTCCTGCATCGTCAACAATTGACGGAGAGGTTCCCAACGGGTCATTGTTGTCATAAAGATTCCTCCTTCAGAGGAGGTGAGCTAAGAGGGAAAGACTTCAGATGGGCTGACTTAGTTCAGGGAACCTGAAAGAGTAAGAAGAGATGCTTGCTCAATTACAATGCTAGGCTTGTGCGCCACCGTTGTCAAGCCGCCCTCGACGGTGAGCCCGCTGCGCGGGAGCGCCGGCGCTCTTCGGAGTTCTGAAGTTGCCAGCCCTGTTGAATGTGGTACGTGTGCGCGGAAATCGCGATGTACGGCACGCCGAGAAAACGCTTTCTGGCGACCTCCGTCAATTCCAGGCAGTTCAGGTCGAGCGCCCTTACCTTTGCCGCCATTCGCTGCACTGCCTTATGTAGGGACTTCTCCCCACAGAGGCCGAAGGCGACGGTTGTGACGCGACCAACAACGAAGAAGAGGTGCCATCCGATGGCGTCAAGCATGTGGCCCAAGCTAAAGCTGTCGAGGGCTTTGACGGACCGCCATCGCCGCGAGTAAGCATCGGTTTCCATCTCCAGCAGCTTTGGTAACAGCAAGCCTTCCTGGACCATCATGGTGCCGGCCTTGAGGCTTTTCGGCAAAACTTGTACTGAATTCATGCAATTCACCTGCTTTAAGTGACTGGGCGGTCAGCTACCGATTCATTTCACGCTGCGACGTGCTGTTCCACGGGCATGGAACCGTGATGGTTGAAGGCCACCCCTGTCCAGCGTCCCGCTTCTTTTCGTTCCTCTTGTGTGGGCGGATAGATCTGAATCAATCCGTGCTGATCGGGGAGCTTCGAAAATGCGTCCTCATGCCCCATTACAAATTCCAGTGTGTGTGCGAAGTCCACAGAGTGGTAGTCATTATGAAAGCGTAAGCCAGTGGCATGATTCCAGAGGGGACGCATCCAATACTCACACACGAGCTTCGAGTAGCCCCTGACAGTAGACGCCCATATCAGAAGATAATCGAGCGAACCGCCAGGCCCAGTTTGGTATTCAATATGAATCAATCCCGAGGTCGAATCCGGCATCAGTTGATCCCAGTTCTGGATCACCACATATTCCAAAGCGCGGTCAAACCGAGCCGTTGGCATTGGTTGCGGGTCGATGATCGACGTCATATTTCCCCTTTTCTTCCCTTATGCCGCACGTAAGCCCCACGTGCCCTGTTGTGAAGACGAAACATACAGAACCAACTCCGCCCGGTTGCGACACTTGAGGAAGTGCGACAGCCAGGAAGTGCAGCTGTGCACGGCGACTTCGGTAAGGTTCAATTTATTGGCTATTTCGCGATCACTTAAGCCCTGGTTGACCAACCCGTAAATGGGGCGGGAGGATGCCTACCTTTTCCCAATGGCAACGCATAGTGCGCCTTCTTTCATTTCGTCGTAAACGGGGCCGGGCGCCTTCGCTGGCCCCCGCCTTTGTGAAGCCCTTCGTCATCCAGTCGCGACCAGCCTTGTTCTTCGCGGAGTCGCTCTTCGCTTCGTTCACGGGATCGTGCCATCGTCCGACTCTGCTCGCTCGGACGCGGCTTTCATGACCATCATTCTCCACCAGCACTCACAAAAGAACGCGCCCAATCGGCGGATGAAGTATTCGGGTTGTTGCCTCGTCACAGCGCCATGGCAATCCCGCTTTCCCACAGATGAAAGGGCGCCGTGCACTAACGGCTGACTGAACTCACCCTGGGGCAGACACGGTATCGTGATCGAACTATTGACAGTGGACATTTCCACCTCTCGACATTGCCGCCGTTAGTAGATGTCCGGCCGGTGCCGCCGCTACCTGCCACATTACCAAGGCGAAATCAAGACTTCTGAGCAATAAAGCTCACATGCCCAACGGCGATTCTAGGCTGCATCATGCCGTGACGCTGTCGCTATCTCAGCCATTAGTGAGTTCGCGCTCGGCAATTTAATTGGTCTTGGGCTACCAACACCTGTGCTGCCCTGACGGGCGATGCCTGGTCAATTTTGACCAGCATTCCCAAGTCTCAACATCAATACTGACGATAGTAGCGCTTCCGCACAAAGCGACCAACGCCGCTGGCAGGAGCGCCCAGATGTGAGGCCTTCAATGCATGGGACACTCGTAGTGCTGCTTCTTGCCGTCTGGGTGGGAGCCATTGCGCTTCTCGTTGACGTGGATCGAGCCGACAGGTTCCTCTGGATCCCGATACTTCTAGCAATGGCTGGCGTGTTCAGTTCTATCCTGCCGTTCGCGGTTTCTCTCAACATAGCCCTGGTCGCGAACGGAGCCACCCTGATCCTGTTCATCGTCTCTTTGGAAGTACTGAAACCAAAGTACGGGTTAGTCATAGCTCACATAAGGCATCGCGCACGTAGATGAGGGTTGCTCTATGAAGTTGCACTAAACATAGAACCAAGAGTAATGGTTGGCTCAGGCGTGCAATTAGAGCCCGGTTGAAGGGAGATACCCAAGTCATGGCAGACACAGGTGAAAGACGGCAGCGAATTGGATGGGCAAACGCGAAAGAAGCCGAGACGGTTCGGGCGTTAAAGAAGATGGTTTCCGAGGAGCGGTCAACAGCAAAAGCAAGCGATGCTGCGTTCGGCACCCTCGAGAAAAGGTCTCTACGAGGTGCGAAAAGGAGCAGCCGGCAGAGTCCTGATCCTAAAGCTTCGACGGCGTGAGCGGGCTAGCACCGGCTATTAGTCGTGAAGCACAACGCTGACCAGCGAGCTGTGAACGTGCATGCCGCCGCCGTTATAGTCAATAAAACCCAGGTCCCTGAACCGATTCATGAAAAAGCTGACGCGCGAACGCGTGGTGCCGATCATCTCGGCAAGCGTTTCCTGGCTCATTTTCGCAACCACCGGCAGCGGCTTGGATTCCTGGCCAAAGTTGGCCAGCAGCAGGAGAAGCCGGGCCAGGCGTTTTTCACTCGAATTGAAGAGCTGATCCACCAGGTCGGCTTCCATGCGAATGTTCCGGGAAAGCAGGTAGGCGGCGAAGCGCTCGGCAAATTCCGGGTCCTTATGGAGCAGGCCTACCATGACCGGCTTCTCCACCCGAATGATGGTGCTCCGCTGGACTGCGCTGACGGTGGACATGCGAAGCGGTTGGCCCGCCAGACAGCCCTCGCCAAAGAAGCTGCCTTCCGGCAGGATAGCGACGACGGCCTCTTTGCCACGCTTGGATACAACCATGAGCTTCACCTTGCCGCTCTGGATGTAGAACACCGCATCCGCCGGGTCCCCTTGCGCAAAGACGGCTTCACCATCTTGGTACTCCTGGCGACTTTTTCCGGCACCAAGTCTTGCCAACAAAACGCCAGGGTCGAAGGCGGCAGCCCCATTTGGGGCTGCCTGGACCTTGGCCGGTCTGGAACTCACTTCACGAGTTGTTGCCGGGCGCAAAGGCGCGCTCTGGTTTGTTGGAGTCTTGCGCTTTTTCTTCTCGTTGACGACGGGGCGTTTGACGGCCATGGGAACCTCCCGCCGGAGAAGGGACGCGAGGGCTTTCGCCGAGTCGCGGGCCCTTGCCGAGTAAGGAAATTATAGTCCACCACAGCGGAAGTTGTTGTAGCTTTGACCTTCTACTTGCAATGCGCAGGCTCCCCGTCGTGCCGGCTCAATTTGGAACCCCGGAAAGTGGCAGGCACGCTGGAGCCAAGCTGAAAACCGTGCCAACCCGATGTTTTGACAATAAGATGCAGAGTCCTTACGCTACCGCCCTTCTACTCTTAACCCCTTCTCTAGTGCTCCTAACCCCATCGCTAGGATGTTTCCCCCCGTCATTAGAACGGGGTGCGACCCAGCACGGGTGCGTCGCTCGTTCGATGATCCGTGCCAGCCCCTCTGGCAGTTCGCTCTTTAGCACGTACTCATCCACCAACCACAGGATCCGCTGTGGCATCTGGGAGTACGCTGAAAGCAATATGAGCGGCAGCTTAGGAAACCGTTGCTTGATTTGGTAGGCTACGGCTTCCGCGTCCATACCTTCCATTTTGTACTCCAGTAGAACCGCGGCTACCGACGTTTCTTCCAATATCTTCATCGCCGCATAGCCGCTCGACGCGGTCTTGACGCAATAATCATGAGATTCAAGAGCCGCTTTGCGAAGCTCCAACACTTGTGGAAGATCGTCGATGCACAACACAGTTGGGTAGCCCATGGACGTACCTCCCCTGCCATTTAGCGCTCTTGACGCAAAAGTTTAGCGAGCAAAGCTGAGGCGGTATGTTCAAAATTGCTCACTTCCCGAAACGGGGCAGCGGTTCGCGCCCAAAATGGGATTTACAGAGCACCGAGTCGCGAAGGATAAGTGCGGCCATTCAGTGTACTGCGCCAACCTGGCAGGCCGCGAGATTTAGCGGATGCCAGGGCACGGACGTGGAAGAATCCCGGCGCCGAGTCCTCGCTGAAGCCGACACCGCAGATGAACTGACTCCCGTCAATCGTTTGTGGCTTCTCGTCCTGGCCTCCATCTGCTTCGGGGATGGCCGGGACCGGGCTTTAGGCTCATTCGCGCTTCCGCGGAACGGCGCGTGCGCCCAAACGAACAGATCGCAGCCGGGCAGACCTGTCCACGCAGACCGGCAGTGAAATCCGTTGGTCACATGAGCTTTATTGCTCAGACTGTTTCATCCGAACCCGGATAACGTAAGAGTTACCTCGCACGCTGCGAATGCAATCAAGCAAAGACGCCGCGCAGGGGTAGAAAAGAAGAGGCGTAAACCGTGAAGAAACTGATGCTGTTAGTTGTACTGCTGAGTTTGGCCACGCTCGGCTGGGCGGAGTCAAACCTCGAAAAATCGAGCGATCGGCTGGATAACGCAGCCAAAGTGCTGCACGAGATCATGGCCACGCCTGACAAGGGCATTCCTGAAGAGGTACTGGAACACGCCAAGTGCGTAGCCGTGGTCCCGCACATGATCAAGGGCGGCTTCGTCTTCGGAGCTGAGAACGGCAGAGGCGTCGCCACATGTCGAACTGCCAAGGGATGGAGTGCGCCGGCGTTCTTCGCCATAACGGGCGGCAGCTGGGGATTGCAGATCGGGTTGGAAGGCGTAGATCTGGTCATGATCATCCAGAATGAAAAAGGCATGCAGCATTTGCTGGCGAGCAAGTTCCAACTTGGGGCCGATGCCTCCGCGGCAGCGGGACCGGTAGGACGCCATGCTTCAGCCGAAACCGATTGGAAGCTGGATACCGAAGTCCTGACCTACTCGCGCGCCAAGGGCGCCTTTGCGGGCCTTACCTTGAACGGCGCTTCGATTCGCCGGGACGACGATTCCATGCAGGCCATCTACGGGCGTAAGGTGACGACCCGGAACGTACTAATGGGTAACGTAGCGGCGACACCTGCGGCACACTCGTTCCTGAACGCAGTCAGGGGCGCGAAGGCACAGGCCATAGCTGCAGAGTAGTAGCTGTTCTTGGAATGCGCGGGTGCACCCGAGAAGAAAGCCGTGTCTCGGGTGCTCACGATGCGCGGAGAGAAGGCGTATATGCTTTGGACGATTCTGGTTGTTCTCCTGGTTATGTGGCTACTTGGTTTTAGCCTGCATGTAGGCGGCGGCCTGATCCACCTGTTGCTCGTTGTGGCGCTGGTAGTGCTGGTCTACAACTTAGTAACCGGACGGCGGCGCGTGTTCTGAAGCAGTAAACATACGCGCGCCCAGTCAGCGAAGGGGCGAAGACTCTGGTGGGAATATGATCGGCCGCCGCATGACGACGTACTTGGGCAAGCGGGTACCTGATGAGTGTGCTGCCATTTCAAAGGCTCATGCGGCCTGAAGACGACCTCTTCCTGAGCCAATCACCGTCGTAAGGCCGCTCACGGCGAAGCAGTATTCCGAACGTAGCCGCAGTACCGCTCGCCCGATGGGGCGTTTTTCCATTGGCCCCTGTTGTTCCGTTCGCTCCGAGTGCGGCGGGCGCCTCTGAGCTAGTCCTGTACCGGGGCACATCGGTAAAGACCGCCACTGAAGCAGGGGCGGCCCTGAATTTTCACGACCTTAGATAGGTCCGTTCTCCGAATGCAAGAGTTAGTGGACACACGGTTACGCTCAGCTGGTAGTGTCGATTAAGTTTGATCGCCAAGAGATCAAAAAAGTATTCAAGGAGCGAAAGATGAGCACAAACGGACGTTCGCTGAGTTTGCAGCCCTATCGTAAACAGCCGGAAACAAATCCACATTTTACGCCTGCGAGCTTTCCCCTGTCTTACATGTGCAAGGAAGCGGTCTCGCGATGGCCGGTGAGGAACGATGACCGGCGAGATAATAAATCGGGTAAGCTTGGCAAGTTGTGATACGCAGGTCTTGTTTGGGCGCTACGACCGATTCTCGCTTGCCTGACCCCGGGTCAAGTCATTCCCTGCGACTGCTCACAGAGCAGTCCGCTGCAAGCCATTTCTTTCCTGAGTGGTCAAAACAATACAGTAAAGCCATTCGCTCTAAGTTCAAGCTGTAACTGAGGCAACAAATATGAAACACGTTGGAGTTGTCACCACAGCAGTTCTGTTCTGTATTCTCGGAGGCGCTGCTTCTGCGTACGCACAGCATGAGCAGCAGCGCGAGCCTGAGAAACAGCAAGCCAAGCCCGCACAGCAGCAAGCCAAACCGGCACAGCAGCAAGCCAGGCCCGAACCACAGCAGCAGAAACAGGCCCAGCAGAAGCAGGTCCAGCAGAAGCAAGATCAGAACAAACAGGCCCAGCAGAAGCAGGATCAGAACAAGCAGGCCCAGCAGCGTGCCCGGCAACAAAAAGTCACGCCGGCACAGCAACTCGAACAGCGGGGCACTTGGCAGCAGCATCGCGCACACACAAGCTGGCAGTCCGAACACCGCACTTGGCAGCAACGCGGCGGCTACAACGGCTACCGCATTCCTGACGGATATTTCCGTAGCTACTATGGTCGGAGTCACGAATTCCGCATCTACGACCTCCCCTTCATGGTGGTTGGCGGGTTTCCGCGCTTCCAGTACGGTGGCTATTGGTTCAGTATCGTTGACCCTTGGCCAGAATACTGGGCGGCGAACTGGTATGAAAACGACAACATTTACGTGGACTACGTTGATGGCGGTTACTACATGTACGACTCCAGGTATCCAGGCCCGGGGATTGCGATCACCATCTCGTTGTAGCCGGCTCCCAGCGCAGGCTAGTAGCGCGACCGCATGATGATTGCCGTTGTTTGATGGAGAACCGTGCGCTTCATAGGTTGGACAGGCGGGGAGGCCCCCTACACGGTGGACATCATCATGCGGTCACAGGCCAAGGATGAGGATGCTGGAGGCGATGTTGTCTCCGCAGCGGTTGAGTCTGCCGCAAGGCGGGGATGTTAAGGGTGTTCCAAAATGCCCCTGTCGAGCGACGGCCGTAAACCGCTTGCCCACATAGCTCAAATTGCTGGGCCAGCGCACCCCAGAACGTGATGCGTATTGCGCCCAAGTGGTGGGCCCCCTGCGTTTCAGTGCGGGAAATGGCGGTACAGGACTATTGCACAGAACGTGGCGAAGCCGAGGAGGATAGGGCCGAAGATGGCGTTGACGAGGCGGAAGAAGGTCGGGCCGATGCGGTGGGGCATGAAGCGAACGACGACGATCAGCGTGGTGAACCAAGTCATCAGTCCGGCGGCGGCCATCAGGATCCCCCACCCGGGGGCTTTGGAGCCGAAGATGGAATGGGCAATGGGAAGCCAGACTGGAGGTGACGCCAACCCAGTAAATCATGGCTAAGGGGTTGAAGATAGTCAGGGTAGCACAGGAGGCGACATCTGCGACTAGATGCGCGGGGACAGTGCCTTCGTCCCAGTGTTGTCGAGCGCTGGCGTAGGCCCGCAGGGGCTCCTTGACGGCGCGGACAAGGAAGTAGATCCCCAGCGGAAGCAGGACGATTACGCCGACGGCCGCTAGGACGGTCTGGAGAGTCGGGTTGGACAGGTCGGAAAAGAGATAGTGACCGCCGAGGAGGACCAGGGAGAAGAGAATTAGATCGCCGGCGACGGAGCCGATTCCGCAGGCGAGGGTATGGCGCCAACCGCCGATCACGCCGCGGCGGATGGCCAGCATGTTGACAGGTCCCATCGGCGCGGCCGCCGCTAGTCCCATGAAAAATGCGGCCGAGAGTACGCGGAGGTGGGAGACGAACATCATGTTGCGCCAGATAGGTAGAATAAGCCCGAAGTTCCACTCGGGTATTATGGCAAGTCAAGAATATACACCCAGTCGCATCCAGCTGCCCCGCACATTTTCTTCGTGGCTCATCGCACGGTGCAGATGGCCGAAGGCGCTCGCGAGATTTCGGGGTAGGCCTTGTTGCATGTGAGCTATCTTGCTCAGACATGGGATCCCTTCACCTGCCATCCTGTTCATTCGCGGAGTTTGCTAAACGTAGGAACGCGCAGGCCGGAGGCGTCTACCCGCGAACAAAGGAATTGAGTCATGCCGTTACTTCAACTCGTGGAAGTGTTAGTCGTGGTGGGTGTTCTCCTGTGGCTGGTGAATCGCTTCATTCCAATGCAGGCATCCATCAAGTCGATTTTGAATGCCGTCGTGGTCATCGGCGTGGTTTTGTGGCTTATCAACGCACTCGGGCTGTTCCATTCGCTCTCCAGGATTCACATCGGAACGTAATCGGAGCCGGCGACTCAGCGCCCGAGCTTCACGATGATGACGTGAGCGCAACCGACGATGCGAGGGGAGCAGTTATGACTTCTCAGGTGGTGAGCCTACCGGTGACTGCCGGCATACCGATTGACTGCGATTTCTGGCCGGAAGGCGATGGCTGGAAGGGGACCTGTAAAAGCTTGTCGGTGACGGTCACCGGAAGTAGCTTCGAAGACGCCAAAAAGAACATGGCCGCTGAGTTACAAGGGCATATCGAAAGAATCATGCGTGCGCATTCTAAGAAAGGCGTACGGCGGGTTGCCTGAGCTAGCGCGCGACGTCATGCCGGCATGCCCGGATACTATGTGCGTGCGGGTGCATGCCCAATGACTTCTTACGAACGGGAGCGCTGTGACGAGAGGATCCGAGACCGCACGAGAAGCAACCAATATTACGTATGAGGGCGTGACATATTCCCTCGTCAAGAAAACACAACAGCTTGAGACTGTGGAGACGTGCTCGAATTGCGGTGGCACTGGACAAATGTACAGTAGCAAGTGTAGAGAGTGCCGCGGCCGCGGTCTAATCCACAAGCCAGTAACTCTGCCGCAATCCAGTGTCTCACCTTAACAGAACTCTCCGCGGTGACTACAGCACGCAAGTCTCTGTCACAGAAGTATGAGACCGCAGGAATGTACAATCGCCCCCTACAGCCAGCACTCAGATCAACAATTTAGATACCCCAGCGTGAACGTACTTCGATTGGACACGGCGCACGTGCGCCCGCAGAAGATTCCTTCACGAATGCAGGCCGAGGAAGTCTCGCGTACGTGGCGGAGCCTGCCCGGCAAACGGTCCACGGTCCCGAAACCCTAGTACTGTATCGGAAGCGCCCAGCGCGAAGCCGTAACGGTGGGGCCGTGCTGGGACGAGCCGGCGCTTTCGATACAGCGGTTTGAAGGGAGACGCTGGCGTTTGCGGTGGATGCGGTACGCTATGGGAATTAAATCGACTTGTGTTTGTAACTGGAAGAATGCAAAGAGCTTGCAAGGATAGGGCGAAACCTAATCAGGACGTTTCGATAGCCCATGACTTATTCAGTATCGCACGCGCAGCGTCCGCCGCGCAGCGGCTTCGATCAAACCGCGTTATGGGAAGCTTGGGCCTAACTTCCCCGAACGAGACTTGATCGGCATAGGGGCGGCGGTCACCCGCCGACCCCTGCCCCACCACCGTGCGTACGGGTCCGTACACGGCGGTTCGAGTTGGTTACGCTAGCATCCATCGATCAACGTCGGAAGTCCGAGCGATTTGAAGTAAGCATTGGAAAGCCCCACAGAGAGAGCTTTGGCCCGGGCCAGATACCAGGGGCCGAGTCCACTGCCAGCCGTATTGCTAGCCAGTCGCGGGCGAACCCCCAGTGCCAACAGAGCCGCTCGGCGACGGCGTGGTGTTTTCCATTGCCGCCACATAGCTGCCCGTAGTCGCAGCCGGACCCAGCGGGTCAGGTACAGCAGCACATCGGGCGTTTCGCAAAAGCCGAAATAGCTGCGCCAACCGCGCAGATACGAAGCAAGCTCCGCTATTGTCGACTCCATACTGACGCCTTTTGCCCGGCGCGTTACTTCCCGGATTCGATGCTTAAACCGTTCCAGAGCTTTGGGCGCAATCTTGCACTTGATCTCTGGTCCGTCGGTAAAGCTAAACCCGAGAAACTTCCGCTCCTGCGGTCGCGCCACCGCGCTCTTCGTCTCATTCACTTTGAGTTTGAGCTCTTGCGTGATGAATCGCGTGACGCTCTCCATCACCCGTTGACCCGCTCGCTGGCTACGCACGTAGATGTTGCAATCATCGGCGTAACGAAGATAGCGGTGTCCGCGTCGCTCTAGCTCTCGGTCGAGTTCATCGAGCACGAGGTTCGACAACAGTGGCGAGAGCGGACCTCCTTGCGGAGTGCCCTCCACGCTCGGACTGACCAGTCCATTCGTCGCCACCAACGATTCAGTCCCTTCTCCTGCGACACCTCGGGCTTCACCCGTCAGCGCAGAAGAGAAGTCCAGTTCCATCTGGATGTTCTGCTGCTTATCGTCTTTGAGACTCATGGCCTACTCGCCACTCCTTCTCGTTCGGGCCTTCTCCGTTTCCGGATACTACGCCCGATGCTGACTTCTGCTCCGCGGTCAGGTTGTCTCTCGACCGCCCCAGTCGCTTGCGCGACACGGAGCAGATCTCCTGGGGTAAGCTCAGTCACTTTCCGCGCACAATCGCCGAATCTACGCTCCGCACCTTGATGGATTATGGACTTCGTGGTAAGTTGCCCACTCGTCCGGTACGGGCGCCTTCTATTCGGTTTTTGTCCATCGACTCGCACGTTTGTTCCATGCTTCCTTCGGACCTCGCCTCGCGGCGATAGCCCTTGCATCTTCACTAGGCCTTCACCTCCATCAGGTCGGCCAGAGGACTTTCACCTCCAAGTTACTGAGCATGCCCAGCACACAACGAAGCCGCTGGCGCGGCGGACGCATTCGCGTGTGGCGGGGCGGGTGGTAGGTGAGTTGAGCTAAGTTGTGTCGCAGAGGAGGAACTCTCTGTGACACATCTACGCCACATCATGCTTGAGGAGTTGAGGCGCCGTAACTTCGCCGAGACGACGATTCGCTCGTACCTCCACGGCGTTGAGCACTTCAGCCGATATTTTCATCGTCCACCCGATCAGCTTGGCCCCGAGCACATCCGCCAGTATCAGGCAATGCTCTTCACCAAGTTGAAGTTCAGTCCGAACACCGTAACGCTACGGCTGGCTGCCTTACGCTTCTTCTACATCCAGGTCTTGAAGAGAAGCTGGAGCATCGCAGAGACGCCCTATCCGAAGAAGGTATTTCATCTTCCGGAGATACTCAGCCAGGAGGAGGTCGCGCGTCTGATTGACGCGGCGGAGTTCCCCTTTCACCGCATCTTGCTGATGACGCTTTATGCCACGGGCGCGCGGCGCGCGGAGGTGGCACACCTGAAGGTCAGCGATATCGACAGCCAGCGCATGGTGGTTCACATCCGGGGAGGCAAGGACCGTGACGTCATGCTCAGCCCGAAGCTGCTCGATGCACTACGAGTCTACTGGCGTGGCCTCCGGCGCAAGCCCACCTCATCTGCTGCCGCGCGGCTTCGTGCGCATCCGCAACTTCGGCTTCCTTGCCAACCGGCGGCGAGCTGATCTTCTTCCACTCTGTTTCCGCTTGCTCCCGCAACCAGATCAGCCCCCGACACCGACCGCCTCGCCGGCGACGCTCTCCCCGCCCTCGCGCTGGAACTGTCCCCTTTGCGGTGGAATCATGCATGTTGTTGAGCGGCTCTCCGCCACTCAACTCCTCCTCAGATCCCCGCCTCATGCTGACCGGTGCGCAGCATGAGCTCACATTTTCAACCTCGAATCTCATTCGTGTTCCGGCACGCACCCTGGTTCTGCGTCTTGCATTGCTCCAAACCCAAACATCCCTGTCAGTCCAGGCGTTCCAATGCACCTCGCCACGGCCCTTCTCATTGCAAGAATCCTCCCAAACCGCAGCGCACCGAGCACAACAACAATCCCGGAAATCATTAAAACCGGCTCAACCACATTCAGATCCCATAGACCCCGAGGGGCGGCTTCCTTCAAGTCGCTGTATCTGAAGCGCCCGTTCACACCAACGATAGAAGCGGGCCTCTGCTCGTGGGCGCTTCAGATACAGCCCTAAGACTTCGGGCCACTTCGACCAAGCGGCAGCATCGAAGCCGCGGTACAGGATAGTTCCGGTTTACCGTGATCTACAGAGTATCACATAATATACTGACATTACTTGTATTTTGTGCTACTGTGCGGGCATGGGAAACCCAGCGGGAGTACGCAGAGACTTCGCAGCACTGGAGCGGCGGCGGATGCAGGCGGCGCGGCTGCTGGAGAAGGGGTACAGCCAGTCGGAGGTGGCTCGGCGGGTGGGAGCGCACCGGCAGTCAGTGAGTCAGTGGGCCGCCGAGTTACAAGAGAAAGGCCGTGCCGGACTGAAGAAGGCAGGCCGCGCTGGACGCAAGCCACGCCTGAGTCCCGACCAACGCAGGAAGATCGAGCAGGGGCTCAAGCAAGGCCCCGTGGCTTTGGGTTATGGAACCAGCCTGTGGACTTCGGCGCGGGTGGCGCACCTGATCGAACGGGAATGCGGCGTCGCGTATCATCCCGGCCACGTCTGGCGCATCCTGCGGCAGTTGGGATGGAGTTGTCAGCGTCCCACGGGGCGGGCGCTTGAGCGGAATGAAGAGAAGATCCGGCAGTGGAAGCAGAAACGCTGGACGGAGTTAAAAAAAAGGCTAAAAACGAAGGCCGAACGATCGTCTTCATCGATGAAAGCGGACTGAGCGAACGCCCGCACCGCTGTCGTACCTGGGCGCCACGCGGACAGACGCCAGTGCTGCAATATCACTTTAACTGGAAGACGCTGTCGGCCATGGCGGGGGTGACCTGGTGGAACTTCTACTTCCGGCTGTTTCCGGGAGCGATCCGCAGCCCGCAGATCATCGAGTTTCTCGCACACTTATTACGGCACATTCCTGGCAAGCTACTGATCATCTGGGACGGACTGCCTGGTCATCGCAGCCGCGTAGTGTGGGAGTTTGTACAGCAGCAGCGAGGACGCCTGTGGCTGGAGAATCTTCCGGGCTATGCGCCGGAACTGAACCCGGTCGAGTACCTGTGGTCGCACTGGAAACAGCACGAGTTGCCGAACTTCTGCCCACAAGACTTCGGGCAACTGAGCATTCACGCCCGCCGCACACTCCAGCGGATGCGCCGCCGGCCCACCCTAGTCTGCGCCTTTTGGGAACAGGCAGAACTCTTTCCGCTGTAACTATATTATGCGATAGTCAATAGGCAGAACTCTGTCAAATGTTAGGCAGAAGATCGAAGTATTCGTCATCCTCATTCTTTCCGCCTTCTCCCTGGCCCAACTGCTTCTCCGACTGGATAAACTCTATTCGCTCGATCCACTTGACCATCTTGTAGCCTAGTTGATTCTCAACGCGCAGCCTCAGTGGTGCACCATACACCTCGGGGAGTGGTAGCCCGTTCATGCGGAAAGCCAGCAGGCATTCCGACTTCAGCAAGTTTTCCGTCCTCTGCGTGTCGTAATACGAGCCGCCGTAGAGTGCTTCACCGAAGGAGAAGAAGGCAACGACCTTGGCTTCCGGTTTTGGTCTCACGAGCGCAATGAGGGTCTCCATCGGAATGCCGCCCCACTTCGCAATCCCACTCCAGCCCTGGATGCAATGATGCATAGTGATGTGCTCGACCTGGCCCAGTTTCTCGAGGTCGGCCAGGGAAAGCACAATCGGATTATCGACCAGTCCGCCGACACGCAGCCTGAAATCTCGGAAACCATGCTCGGCCAGATGCTTCCAGTCTTCTCGCACCGGCATCTTGCCATTGGGCCAGAAGTATGGCGAAATATCCTGCTCGGAATAATTCTGATGGGGAACCAACCGGTTTAAGGTCAGCAGTTGCATGGGATAGGTTAAGGATTTGAGCGCGTGCTGCAGCCCGCGAGGGTGGCTCCACGAGATGTAGTGCGCCACAACCCACGAAAGCAAGACTACGCCTATTCCGACGAAACCCAAATATGCGCCAAGATGTCCTCGGTCATCCGTGCCGAGCACGATGTGGTTCATATTGCGCGCGAATCCGGTCATCATCACCAGCGCAATGTGCACCACAAGAAAGGCAAAGAAGCTGAGCATGGTGAGGAAGTGAATTGACCGGGCCGACTGTCTGCCGCCAAAAATCTTTGCATACCAGGGGAAGCGGTTCACCACTGCGGGTGACATTGCGATGCCGGTGCAAATGGCCAAAGGGCCGAAGACGAAAACGACGGCAAAGTACGCAATCTGCTGTAAGGCGTTATAGCCGTAAAACCCGTTTGGTTCCACCGGCAGATGAAGAGTTACGTAGTGCACCCAAACGTTCCATGCCTGCAGCAGCACGAGCGGCGAGGCGGGAACAATGCGCCGCCACTGCTCAGTCGTTAGGAGCATGACGATGAAGAAAATGCCGGTGAAGATGAACCCATGAACGTTGATGAAATGCCAAACCCGCGCAATTCCGATGGTGTGCCTGTAACCCGGTGTGCCAACTAGCGGTGAGATGTAGCGGGTATCATCCTTAGCGGTCCAGAGGCGGTCGCGGGGGACGTTGAGCGGCGTAACCCGGATCCATTCGCTGCCTGGGGTGCAGCCGTCGTTGAAATAGAGGCGCGGATGGTCCATCAGGATGGACAGGCCGCTGCGAATCAGCATCATCACAAAGAAGAAATTAAAGAAATGGCAGTAACGAACCCAGAGCGGAAACCCGTGTGGTCCCGCGAAGTCGCTTGGGTATACCTGGGGCACAGGTGGAACGTAAGGCAGGCCCGTCAGTGCAAACTCAATCCAGGCCGCGGCAACCGCCGCAGCGATCACCACCGTGATGCCGATCAGAATAGACGGATGGACCCAAATACGAAAACGGCGGTCCTTATGGATAATGCACTGCCGCGTGCGCGGAATCGAAGGAAACCATAGTACCCAATTTGAGGGGTTGCTCTCCGCAATAAGCAGGGCTTGTTTTGTGAGAAACTCGAGACCTTCTGGGTTGGATGCCCAGCTGGCGACTTGGCGTTGACCCGTATCGGGCAAGGTGGGATTGCGCATCCTTGATTCCGAGCGAATCGGCGGCCGGGAGCAATCATGGAACTCACGCCCTCAAGTGGCAGCGGATCATCTCCAGAGTCCCCGAAGGATGAGTGGAAGATCAGACGGAACTCGCACTGCCACGATGAACTGTGGCTGAATAGCTAGTGGTGATAACATAGTAAACACGCCGCTCGCGTACGGACAGAGATCCAGTTCCATCCCGGTTACCCCAGCGGACAGACATTGACGGAGGAGTAGCCAGCATCAGCTGGTGGCCCGGCCAGTGAGAATCCTTCTCTATAACCCTGACAATGGCGTCACGCAGAACTTCATGCCGCACCTCTGGATGTTTCTGCTGCAGGCGCTCACCCCTCCCGGCCATGAAGTTCTTCTGATTGATGGCAACACACGACCGATGAGCGACGCCGAACTGGTTCAGTTCGCTGTCGACGAACGGATCGGAATGGTCGGGATCGGAGCTATGACCCGCATGATCGCCAAAGCGTACCGCGTGGCGGATTCAATCCGTGCCGCCGGTATTCCGGTCGTCATGGGCGGACCGCACGTAACCGAAGTTCCCGGGGAAGCGCTCGGACACAATGGCGAAGCGCGCCATGCCGACGCACTGGCCCTGGGCGAAGCGGATGAAATCTGGCCGCTGATCGTGGAAGATGCGGCGCGCTGCCAACTCAAGCAAATCTATACCCCGACCGACGCATCCGGGAAAGAGCGCAAGCCGACGTTGCAGGATTACCCGGCGATTCCCTGGGAGTCGCTCGACCTGCGGCAGTTCAATCGAATTCCCGGCTTTGTGCGTCCAGTCATGCGGCGACTGGGATTCGATTGGGAAACATTTCACATCATTCCCATCGAATCCGGACGCGGCTGTCCGTATGGATGCGAGTTCTGCACGGTCACCGGATTCTTTGGCGACTCCATCCGCTTCCGGTCAAACCAGAATGTCGTCAGCGAGATGCTCAGGCTCAAGCAGCGCGCCCATAAAACCAACGGCAAGGTCGCCGTATTCTTTGTTGATGACAATTTCGCTATCAACGTGAAACGTACCAAGTCCCTTCTGCGCGACATCATTGCCGCCGGAGCCGAGCTTTCGTGGGTGGCGCAGATCAGCGCCAACCTGTTGCGCGACGAGGAACTGCTGGATTTGATTGCGGCTTCAGGCGGGAGGTGGATCTTCATCGGCATGGAGTCGCTCGATCCCGCCAATCTGGCCAGCGTCAACAAAGGTTTCAATAAGCCGGCGGAATATGCGCGCGTGCTCCAGGCGCTGGCACGACGCAACGTCTATGCGATAACATCGTTTATCTTCGGACTGGATAACGACACCCCTGGCGTGGCCGAGTGCACGCTGGCCCAGATCCGTGAATGGCCGCCGGTTCTGCCCGTTTTCGGGCAACTGACTCCCTTCCCCGCAACTCCTTTGTACACTCGCCTGGAGAAAGGGGGACGGCTGACGCGGCCGAAACACTGGCTTGAGTTTGCGCCGTTCCGGATGGCGCACACACCTCTGAAGATCACCATATCGGAGGTACAGGATGAGGTGCTATACGCATGGGCGAACTCGTACAGTCTCGCTACGACCGAGAGAGCGCTGAATTCAATCGCGGACGAGCCGGCGCCGTACAAAATCAGCCACCTGATATCCCGGCTATTCTTCCGCGGAATCTATTTCCCGCAAAAGGGAGCCTGGCAATGGTTGAAACTGATCACTCAAAACCGGCGTGCGATATGGCGCGTTGTTAGGGACTCGTTGACTCAATGGTACGGAACCCACGACCGGGACCGGACGGAAGATTTCAACCGCGATTCGCGGCGCGCCGCTTAGGTTGGGCACCACGAGCTGGCTGGGTGCAACCTTCCTTGCAGAAATGACGTGATTTCCTGTCGATGTCACCCTCCACCGGCGGCGCAATTTGCGTTCTTGTCGAGATCTAGTGCGGCGTTGAGTTGCGTCTGGCACGCGAGAAGCTCCTTCATGCGCGCTTCGTGATTCGAAAAGCTTGTCGGCTTGCACCCGATCCTTGGCGAGGGCGTTCTCCATGCGCCCGCCGCGGCAGGAGACTTCCTGAGCTTGGCCAGTTCACTAGCAAAGAGCGGGTTCTGCGGAAACTCCGCGACGAGTTCCTTAAGTTGAGTGCGGGCTACTTCTGGCTTCTTCTCGCGCAGGGCCGCCAGCGCCAGCAGGATCTTAGCAAACGGCCGGAGATAATGGCCGCGGTCGGCGGCGATCTCGAGCTGTTGGATCCCTGCTTTCTTGTCGCCGTGGATTCCAGCGAAGCGGAGGAAGAACCGCTTAGACGCTGGCAAGCTTCCAATGATGTAATTTGCCGCGCCCAAGGTGAGGTAGGCATCGGCGGCGTCCGGCGCGACGACCAACAGCTTATTGGCATACCCAGTAGCGGCTCGGATCATTTTCAAGCTTTTCACCTGATGCTTATCGATCAGGCTGGCATAGTCGGCCTGCATACCCAAGCTTAGGGTCATGGCGAAGAGTGCGTTCGCGTCGTCCGGGTTCGTCTTTAATCGCAGTTGCGCCAAGTCTTGCGCCTGTTTTTCCGCCGAGAAGAATGCCGCGCGCAGTTCCGGATCCGGCTTGAGAGGGATCTTGCCCAGAAAACGCTTGTCGTTCAGGAAGAACTCAGAGGTCAGGACGCCCTGCCGGGAGCACTCCTCAAACAGATAAGCTGCCGCTTCCGAGGCACTCCCGAGAGGATTGTTCGGATGGGCCTTCTGCCAGACTGCAAACTTTGCACGAGCTTCGGACGGCTTCCCTTCGTAAAGCAGGTGAAAGCCAGCCTCGAGTTCCGTCGCGTGAAACACCTCGGCCTCCGCCTGCCACGATCCTGCCGAGACCGCGGGCGCCCCGAGTGCCACTCTGGGCACAACCGCGCTGCAAAGAAGCAGACAGATCAGCACAGGGGACCGGATCATCGGGACCACATCGTCCTCCCTCGCCATTAGTGTTGCTGCCGAATCGGCATACGGCTGCTGCCGTGACCAAGGTCGCTGCACGTGGAGAGTAGGTCGCCAGTACGTTCAGCGCAGCACCACCACAACAACCACAACAGACAGATTGACGCCTCGTAGCGGGTCATGGTGGCCCTAATCTCCAATTGACAGAATGTATGTTTCTGGCCTTGGTGCCGGTTCGCTACACCGCAAAGATTGCGAGCCATACCAGACTTGATTGCAGCTCCTTAGCTCGCGAGCAGTTGTGGACCCGCTGGACAACCAGCAATACTTACTCGCACATCTCATCGCTGGTACTTTCTCCCATGCAGCGCTCTTTCCACCTGCGTGTCGGCGCCTCGGCGTCCCCGCAGACCTGTGTGGCGGTGCAACGGTTGGTGGATTCGCTAACTGACTTTCGAATCGGAGTAAGGAGATTTTCTATGCTAAAGCGCATTATGGCGGTCGTCATGCTACTCGTTTGTGTGGCGTTGCCTAGCTTGGCCAGTTCGGCTCGCAGCGACGACATGACACGCATTAACGCGTCCGCGCGTGTGTTTCGCGAGATCATGACGATGCCGGACAAAGGCATTCCGCAGGAGCTGATCGAGTCGGCGAAGTGTATTGCCGTCATCCCAGGCGAGAAGCAGGCCGCTTTTATTGTCGGCGGCCAATACGGCAAGGGCTTGGCAACCTGCCGCACGCCGCACGGTTGGAGCGCCCCAGTCTTCCTGGTCCTAGGGGGAGGAAGCGTCGGTTTCCAGATCGGGGGATCTTCGACTGATATCGTTATGGTCTTCACGAATGACAACGGCCTCCAGCACCTTCTGAGCGACAAATTCAAAGTCGGGGCGGACGCGACCGCCGCCGCCGGACCGGTTGGGCGGCATGTCGCCGCCGGCACGGATATCAAGCTCAACTCGGAGATTCTTACTTACTCGCGGAGCCAAGGAGCCTTCGCCGGCGTGAGCCTGAATGGCGCCGAGGTGCAATCCGACCAAAGCGGAGACAGGGCTATGTATGGCAGCAAAGCCGATCGTAAGCAAATTCTGGATGGCGCTACCCCGGTCCCCAAGGCTGCGCTTCCCCTGCTGGAGGAAATCGCGCAGTACGCGCGTGAGCGAGCGACAACGCGTGCGGCACAGGCGAAATCGCATTGAGTCACAAAAGAAAGGGGGCTAACTATGTCTGAGAGTAATTCCGTGTCTGAAATGAATGCGGTGGTTGCAGCCTATGACACTCACGTTGGGGCTGAAGCAGCCATTGAGGAGCTTCACAAATCAGGATTCGACATGAAGAAGTTGTCGATTGTGGGCAAGGATTACCATACCGAAGAGCACGTCGTCGGCTTCTACAACGTCGGCGAGCGCATGAAATATTGGGGCAAGACGGGCGCATTTTGGGGCGGGCTCTGGGGTATGTTATTTGGCGCAGCGTTCTTTGCTATCCCAGGTCTGGGGCCTGTTCTGGTGGCGGGACCACTGGTGGCCTGGATCGTTGGTGCACTTGAAGGCGCGGCTGTTGTCGGCGGGATAAGCGCTGTCGGTGCCGGTTTGTATAGCTTGGGCATCCCCAAAGACAGCGTGGTGAAGTACGACACGGCGCTAAAAGCAAATAAGTTCCTGCTCGTGGCTCATGGCACCGCGATCGAGGTGGCCAGGGCGAAGGACATCATCCACACAACCAATCCTGCCGAAGTAACCCTCCATTCAAACATTTCGGAGGCGAAAGCAGCGTAGTCACAGCCCCATACCCACCGCCGAGATGACGTGGGGTATCATTAAGTCTTGTCGCACAGCTCGCCCTCGGCAACTGGGCCCCAGCCTTCTTGTTTGTAGGCGCACAGAGGATTCAGGCGCAATCGGAGTTCAGATTCCACCACAGCTTGGCGACGTTCCCACGGCTTGTGGCAGAACGGGCATCCCATCAAGGTGGATGGTGACTGTATGGAAGGCAGGAAGGTAATCCGAAACGGCCGGCCCGCAGCAGCAATCCCTGAACCCAAAGAGTCACGAACACCGCGCTTGACCTTACGTCAGCGCGCCTGCTGGAGGGGACTGCCCAATGGCTCCGAAATCTCTCGTTGAGGACGTCTCGCCCGCGACCGGCCTCACGAGCGATGAAGTCCGCCGCCGGCTCGAGAAGTTTGGTCCAAACGCAATTCCCGAAACAGCTCTGCGTCCATTGCGCAGGGCTCTTACCAAGATTTGGGCGCCGGTTCCATGGATGCTCGAGGCTGCGATCGTGCTCGAGGTTGCCCTCGGCAAGTACGTCGAGGCTGCGATCATCTCGGTTCTCCTGGCCTTCAATGCTGTTCTTGGGTTCTTTCAGGAGGGACGCGCTCAGGCGACTCTGGCCGCGCTCAAGTCGCGGCTCGCGCTGAACGCGTCGGTCCGTCGCGATAGTGCTTGGGTGACCGTGCCCGCTGCCGGACTCGTGCCTGGGGATATTGTGAAGCTCTCGCTCGGCGCCGTAGTCGCCGCCGACGTCCGTCTGACCGAAGGCGAGATTCTGCTCGACCAATCCATGCTCACCGGCGAATCAATACCCATCGAAGCTGGGCCCGGCGTGCAAACATACGCGGGAGCGCTCGTGCGGCGCGGCGAAGCCGTTGCAGAGGTCACAGCGACCGGAGCGCACACAAAGTTTGGACGCACTGCGGAACTGGTTCGCACCGCGCACGTCGAAAGCTCGCAGCAGAAGACCGTTCTGCGCGTGGTGCGCAATCTCGCCATGTTCAATGGCGTCATCATCGTGATGCTGGTGGGGTATGCCTATGCGCTCAAGATGCCCGGTAGCGAGATCATTCCCCTGGTGCTCACGGCGGTTCTGGCGTCTATCCCGGTAGCGCTGCCGGCTACCTTTACCCTTGCGGCGGCTCTCGGCGCGCGGGCTCTGGCACATCTGGGCGTCCTTCCAACACGGCTCTCCGCCGTGGATGAAGCGGCCAGCATCGACGTCCTCTGCGCGGATAAGACAGGCACGTTGACGCGCAACGAACTGAAGGTCACCGCCGTACGCCCTATGCCCGGTTTTGACGAATCACACGTTCTGGGAATGGCCGCCCTCGCCAGCTCGGATGGCGGGCAGGATCCCGTAGACGCGGCCATTCGCTCCGCCGCCTCGCGGGCCGTCGCCTCCGATCTGCCGAAACTGAGTAAATTTGTGGCTTTCGATCCTGCCACGAAAATGTCCGAGGCCACGGCTGTAGATCCGAGCGGCGCCACGGTGCGCGCCGTGAAGGGAGCCTTTGCCGCAGTCATGGGCCTCACGCAACCGTCGCCCAATGCGTCCACGGCAGCGAACCAACTGGAGGCACAGGGCTTCCGTGTGCTGGCCGTCGCGGTGGGGCCGCCAGAGGCGGTGAAGCTTGCTGGAATCATTGCTCTCAGCGATCCGCCTCGGACGGATTCGGCGGCCCTCATTACGGAGTTGCACACGTTGGGCGTTCGCACCGTAATGGTGACGGGCGATGCCCCGGCGACGGCAGCAATCGTGGCTCGCGCGGTAGGGCTGGACGGAGCTGTCTGTCCACCGGGACCGATCCCCGACGGTGTACACCCCGAGGATTTTGCTGTCTTCGCCGGCGTCCTTCCGGAGGGAAAGTACAACCTCGTCAAGGCGTTCCAGAAGAGCGGCCACACCGTCGGCATGTGTGGCGACGGCGCCAACGACGCGCCGGCGCTGCGCCAGGCGCAGATGGGAATCGCTGTATCAACGGCGACCGACGTTGCCAAGTCGGCGGCCGGCATCGTATTGACCCAACCGGGCCTCGTCGGTATTGTCACTTCGGTAAAGGAAGGCCGCGTGACCTTCCAGCGCATCCTGACCTATACACTCAACTCCGTGATCAAGAAGATTGTGCAGGTACTCTTTCTAGCCGTCGGACTGATCATGACCGGACAAGCCATCCTGACCCCAATGCTAATGGTCATCCTGATGATCACTGGCGACTTTCTGGCCATGTCCCTGACGACGGACAATGTGCGACCGTCCCCGATGCCTAATGCCTGGCGAATTGGCAAATTGACGATAGCTGGCGTCGTTATGGGGAGCTGTCTTCTGGTCTTTTGCACCGCCGTACTGGCTGTAGGCAAATTTCGAATGGGACTCGGAATCGATGCGCTGAGAACCTTATCCATGGTCGCGCTTGTGTTTGGCAGCGAGGCGACGCTTTATGCCATTCGCGAACGCCGGCGCCTGTGGAGTTCTTACCCAAGTCGCTGGGTCGTTGTGTCGACTGCCTGCGACATTCTGATCATTTCGACGTTGGTCACGCGCGGCATCGCCATGACTCCTCTGCCTATGTCCCTTTTGGGAGGAACACTCGTGGCGGCAGTGGTCTTTGCATTCATGGTGGACATTGTGAAAGTGCCCGTATTCAATCGCCTCAGGATCGCCTAAGAGCAGCTAAGGATGCACGGCTTCGGAGAGGTAAGGGAGCAAGTTCGTGAATCATCGCTTCTCGATGAATGACATCGTAAAAGCGCACGTACGATAGGTTTGGAAACGCGGCAAAAAGGGCAAAGCTCAAGGTGGTTGGTTGTTCTCACGGATGCGGATCCCCGGAGTTTAACGGCAGTACTGCCCCACGTTCCCCTTCCAGCACGCTATTTGAAACGAAGGAGCCAACTTGACAGGTTCTCACGCGGGTCTGGCAACTCCGTTTCTGTGGTGCGCCTTCTGACGAGCAGGTTTTGCATGAGAAATGCCGGGAGCACTGAATGAGCACTGAGCGGCCCGACCTTCCAGCAACAGAGGAACAGAAAATCAGTCTCATCCGTAATCCTGTCAGCCTGATTGGGGTAGCCCTCGGGGCAACCAGCCTCGCGACGATTGTTTTCCTCTTTTTTGTAAACTTCGTCTCCGTTCAACCGAGTCCTTACATCGGTGTTCTCGGCTTCATGGTGGCCCCGGCTTTCCTGATTCTGGGCCTTCTGCTGGTCGCCCTCGGAATGCTGCTGGAAAGGTGGAGAAGACGCAGGGGCAAACCGGGCGTGATTCCGCGGTTTCCCCGGATGGACCTCAACGTCCCGGCACAGCGCAGCGCATTTGCCTTCTTTGTAAGCTTCGCCTTTGTGTTCGTGCTGATGAGTGCCGTGGGCAGCTACCGTGCCTACGAGTTTACAGACTCGGTGCAGTTCTGCGGGCAACTCTGCCACACCGTCATGCAGCCTGAGTACACCACGTACTTGCAGTCGCCACATGCCAGGGTTGCGTGTGTTCAGTGCCACGTAGGGGCCGGTGCGGGATGGTATGCGCGCTCCAAGCTCTCCGGCTCCTATCAAGTCTATGCCGTAGTCTTTCACAAGTACCCGCAGCCGATACCGACGCCAGTTGCGAATCTGCGCCCGGCCCAGCAAACCTGTGAGCAATGTCACTGGCCAAGAAAGTTTTACGGAGCGCAGCTCAAAGTCTTCTACCACTACGGCAACGACGAAAAGAACACACCTCGCCAGATCCGGATGCTGATCAACACCGGCGGAGCCCAGTCGAATACTGGCTTCCCCTCTGGCATTCACTGGCACATGAATATTGCAAACCGCATCACCTACATTGCAACCGATACACAACGTCAGATTATTCCGTGGGTCCAAGCCAGGGACATGCACGGGAGGAGCACGGTGTACGTGGCAAAAGACTCTAGCCTGACACCAAAGCAGATCGACGCAGCGACCAAACATCTAATGGACTGCATTGATTGCCACGACCGGCCGAGTCACGTTTTCACGCCGCCGGATCGTTCAGTGGATGATTCCTTACTCGCAGGACGGATTGACGGATCACTGCCTTTTATCAAGCAACAGGGTGTTTTGGAGCTCACAAAGAGCTACACCACTACTGACGAGGCAATGCGGGTGATCGCTACAGATATACAGCAGTTCTATAACACCAAGTACCCTGACGTGTATGCCAGCCGGAGAACCTCGATCCAAGCTGCGATTGCCGATCTTCAGCACATTTATCAGTCCACGATCTTTCCTTACATGAAAGTCGACTGGCGGACGCACCCTAACAACATCGGTCACTTCTACACGCCGGGCTGTTTCCGATGTCATGCCGGGCAGCACGTCAGCTCCGATGGCAAGGTGATCCCAAAGGACTGCAATACGTGCCACACTGTACAGGCTCAGCTGGAGAGCGGAACACCATTGATCCGTCACGAAGAAGGAATCCCATTCAAGCACCCGGTGGACATCGGGGACCTAACCCAGGTGACCTGCAGCGACTGCCACACCGGTGGGGTAGGGCCGTAGCGGCCGCCAAACAGAAAGACGATCCAATCGCTTTGTCGATCCACCAGCCCTAACGGCTGCAGACTCCAGAAGCGAACCAAGAGCTTCCGATGCGGTTTGTTGTCTTCGATCGGGGGAAGGACGCAATTGCCTGGAAGGACGGCAAGACGTACTTGATTGAGTGCAAACGCTACGATGCGGACTCGACAACAGGCAGGCGGGAACTTCAGATTTTTGTTGCAGCGATGAAAGAAGAAAATGCCCAGGGTGGATTTTATGTAAGCACAGGGAAGTTTGCGAGAACCGCCCAGGACTACGCGACCCAGAACCAAATTGAGCTTTATGCCCGTTCGGACATCGCTACGTTGGTAAACCGCGCATTTCCGGAAGCGGCGGACATCTCAACAGCAAGCGTAATGTGTCTTGAATGCCGCAAGCTGGCGAATCTCCCGGTTGCGGACGCTCCCACCTCTGGCAATTGCCCCAATGGCCACCCGATTACGAACGACATCACAAAAGGGATGATTTGCGGCGATTATGCCAAAGATACCGTTTGTCCTCGTTGCCTGGTGGAGATGCGGACAAAATACATTGCCGGAACGCAGTACTTAATATGCCCCAAGTGCCGATACGTTCGTGACCCTCAGAATCCCTCAGTGCGCAAGAGAGCCCATCTCAGACGGTGATTAACTCACCCGAAATAGTCGCCCTTGAGGTAAATAATTGATTATAAAAGGGTTATGGTGGATTCGGAGGTAACCGCTTAGCGCAGCCAAAACCGCTCAGGAGACCCCAAAAAGAAAGCCCGCCAGGGAAAGGCGGGCAAGAACGCTTCAGGAGGGGCCGCAGCGTTTTTCCGGGCCGGCTGTTGAAAGCGAAGTGTACCTGTGTGAGGGCATCCCCCTTACTTTTCGTTCTTCTCCATGCACACCCCACACAGGGCCAGATTACTTTCAAGGGATGAGGGGGGAAGTAGCCATGCCCATTTTGGCGATAGGGTCGCAACCCAGGACAGGCGTTCAAGTGCAGTCATATTTTCCTTTTGTGTGATGTTTTTGGGTTAGGTAAAGAAGTTGAAGACGTTTACGAGAGCTAGCACCCGCTGATAACGCCCTAGTTTCCGTCCATCATCAGTCCGACGCAGCACGCTGGGGCTACGGTAGGCACGATCAACTTAATCCCGCGCCTTTTCAACCGCCGCCGCAGGGGGGCGCTGTTGTGACTGTGATTGACCACCACGCGCAGCGATTTGGAGCGCGGTTAGGCCACGCACTGCCAGCTCAAGAATGTTTGTCGGGTCTCGCTCGCTCCAGAGATGGTAATGAGGGCTTTACGGGAAGAGAGGGGGTCTTACGGGCGCATGAGGGGGGCACTATGTTAGAGTGCAAAACTGGACTTTTGGTGCGGGTAAATTATCAACTTTCCTGTGGAAATCCTGCCCTCCCTACGAGCCCCAGCCCTCAGGCCACGCGCTGCCTCGATGCGTTCGCTTCCGGGTCTATGGTATTAGTTGCCGGAACCGCCCCTCAGCCGTCGCGGAAACCGGGATATTTCTTGCGAGTTCTTTTCTTGAACCGTTGCCAGCGGCTATCGAAGGCTTCCGAGGTGGTGCGGCGTTCCGTTGCCAGCTCGTTCTGATCTTTACCCTCCCGCTTCCCACGCAACAGTTCTTGCTCCTTTGGGTCCAATCGGTTCGCAAGCAGATCAAACGTAATCCTGGAGTCAATCTCGTCCGGAAATGGTACAGCCGGTTCTTCCTCGAATGGCTGTTCCGGGTGGCGCGCTCGCCAGCGCAGGACCATCCACACCTGGCGCTTGGCGATTTCATACACCCAGGTGCTGAACTCGCTTTCTTCTCGAAATTGATTTAGGCCCCGAATGGCTTCCGACGCAACCAGGTGGGCCAACTCGGGGTCATCCCCCGCTACATCCCATGCAATGGCCCCGAGCATTGCCGGTACATGTCGCTCCCGCAGGGCTTTGTATAGCAGACATTCTATTTCCTGACGTTCGGCGGGGGCAGCAGTCCGCCATCGTTCGTACAGGTCGTTCAGTTCTGCCTTGTCCGCCACGCGGCCAATGTAGCAGAAGCGCAGTGCAGCGGGAAGAAATCCTTGCGCTCGCTCGCATGAGCTTCAATCTCGCTCGCATGAGCTTCAATCTCGCTCGCATGCCCAAGTTGAGCCTTTGCTCCCTCTGGGCAAACAAAAACCCGCCACTTGGGCAGGTATCATCTTGCGAACAATTGCACGAACAACTTGCGAACAGAACACCCTCAAACAGGGCCAAACACAGTGGAACACCGTAGAGCTAAGTCATTGAGAGGCAAAGACGGACGGTTGTTTTTGTCGGCTCATAACCCAAAGGTCGCAGGTTCAAATCCTGCCCCCGCAACCAACAGCCGCTGAGGGGTAACTCCCGTAAGCGGCTTCTTTATTCATAAGAACCTTACGCCCATTGGATCGCCGCGGCGAGAGGCATTACTGTGTTGCCGCCTCAGATCCGATCGTCAGCGGGGCAGCCAGCCGAAAACTGACGGTAGACTCCGCCGGCAGGGTGATATCCGCATTGCCGGTGAATGCCGAGCCTGCGGTACCTGCGCCTCCGCCCACCAGGCCGCCAACCACCGCGCCTTTCCCGCCGCTCGCCAGGCCGCCGACGATTGCCCCGACGCCGGCTCCGCCTCCGCCCATTACGGCTGTGCGCTTGCCTTTGCCTTTGCCGGTGTACGAAACCAGGCTGCTGCGCAGGGGGAATATTTGTCCGCGGAACGACACCGAGGTCAACCTGAGGCTCAACTGCGCCGCACCGGCCAGCTTCCCCGCCGGCTTGGCGGTGACCACCAGGCCTTTTGCTACGGCGTCTTTGGGGATTGCCGCCTTTTCACCCACTACCACCGGCCGCGCGACCGTTCCCGTGAAAGGCGCTTCTTCCTCGCTGGTCTTCGAGCTGAGCTGGTTGTCCAAGCGGACGGTGATGGTTGTTCCGGAGGGGATGGTGACCTTCACTGGTGCAGGGGCAGGCGCCAGCTTGGCTATGTTGGCTGCGTTCGTTGCCTGGCTGGATTTTTCCGCCGGGGCGGCAGGAGGCGCTTGCGTCGGCTGTGTCGCCGCAGGCGCAGCCGGAGCTGCGGACGGGGCCGGTGCGGGAGCGCTGGAAGAAGAGCTTTGCGGCGCCTGAGTCGGTTGGGATTCCTTTTTGCTGCAGCCCACTGCCAGCGCCAGCAGCAATGCGAGGATTACAAAAGTTGTGTTCTTGTGCATACCATTACTCTTTTTGGGGAAGTCGATCCGGCGCTGCCTGCCTTTGCCAGCCGCGCAATGACAATAGATGTTGATTCCAGAGTTTGGGAATGCTTCCAAATGTTTGCCACCCGCGCAGAGTTACTGCCGCTGCTTGCCGGTGCTTCCGTGGTATTTCTGTCGTGAGCAGCGGCTCGGCAAAATTCTCCATGCTTTTTTCAGAGATGCTGTGCCGCAAAAGATGAACGTCATTCAAGCGAGCGACGCTGGCGTCGCCAGCCGAGGAATCTTGCGTCGCTTTCCGCGGGATGACGCTGGCTTCGAGCGTCGGGATACACCAACCGAGAAGCAGCCCTATTCTTCACGCACCCTTACCACCACCTTGATTGCGTCTTCGATGCGCTCGCGGGAGTATTTCAAAGCGGTTGGCAGGTCCTCCAGCTTGAAGGTGTGGGTGTGAATCAGGCGGGCCTCGAACCGGCGCTGCTTCATGATGGCGGCCGCGCGGCGCGCGGCGCTGCGGCCTTCGCCGCGAATTCCGTAAAGAGAAATGTTGTTGCTCACCAGCTTGAGCGCGTCGATCATGACCGGCCGGTGGGGAAAGGCGGCCAGGCAGATGCTGCCTCCGCGATTGACCATCTCCAGCGCCTGGTTCAGAACCTCGGCGGCGCCGGAGCATTCAATCACGTAATGGGCCCCTATGCCGGCGGTGAGGCGCTTAACCGCGTCGACGGGGTTTTCGCGTTTCACGTTGATGGCGTAATCGGCGCCCAGCTTGATTCCCAGGTTAAGGCGGGAATCGCTGGTCTCGGTGAGGATCACCGGGTCGGCGCCCAGAGCCTTGGCGAAGCCCACGCACATCAACCCGACCGGGCCGCCGCCGATGATCACCGCTGAAGCTCCCGCCACCAGTCCGCCGAGCGTGTCGATAACGTACATGGCCGTGCCGCCGGTGACGATCAGGGTGGCCTCCTCGTCGCTCATCTGCTCCGGCACGGGAACCAGCGTGTTGACGTGGTTGACGGTGAACTCGGCGAAGCCGCCATCGGTGGTAAAGCCGTTGGCACGGTGTCCCTTGTCGTGCTCGCCGTAGTTCATGCCGTAATTGAGGCAGGAGGTGTACATGCCCATGCGGCAGCGCGGGCAGCGCCCGCAGCCGGCATGAACCTCGACCGCCACCCGCTGGCCGACGTGGTATTCGTCCACTCCCGGACCAAGCCTGGCGACCGTGCCCATGTACTCGTGGCCGGGAGTCCAGTTCTTATTGAACGGAAGCCCGCCCTGCACCAGCGCGGGCGATCCGCTGGAAACGATTTCCAGATCGCTGCCGCACACGGCCACGGCATGTACCCGCACCAGCACCTCCGCCGGCCCAGGCTCGGGGACCGGCTTCTCGGTCAGACGGAGCTGGTTCGGTCCGTCCAGGACCCAGGCTTTCATGCGAGAGGGGATGGGACCAACGTCATCTTGAACTGCGGTTTCGGCTGCATCAGCATTCATAGCGAACCCCGCTTTTGCGCTTGCTGAGGTCCACGAACAGCAGATCCTTCGCTTCGCTCAGGATGACACTCAACGGGTATATCCTTCCGGGTGGCCCGCTCAAGCTTCTTTTGCTTGAGTGGGGTATTTCCCGTCACTGCGCGATAGCGTCGCGATACATCTGTGAACTGCCCCACTCAAGCCAACAACGGGCTTGAATGGGCCACCCAAATTCTCCAGCTTACTTTCCCGCCGCCTTCACCGTGGGATAGACATCGTCCTTGGCCGTGATCGGCAACTGCACCGGCCGCTTCAGGCGCGCCGAGAGGTCCATGGCCTTGGTCAGCATGAGGCGATTGTGGCCGTCGGCGGCGGTGGCATGTACGCTGGGCAGGCCCAGGCACACGTGGTTCAGCCACTGCTCGGTTTCCTCTCTCATGGGCCCACGCAGTTCGCCCAGAACCATGTCGCCGGGAGGATAGCTGCCGAGGAAGTTGACCAGCCGCGAGGTGTCGGGATTGTAGCCCTCGGCCTGCACGTTGGTGGTTGCCAGCACGATGTCGCGGTGAGTGTCGTCGATGGTCAACACGCCCTCGGTGCCCACGATTCCGACCTCCAGGCTGTAGACCGCGCCCGGCCAGATCTTGGGCAGTCCCCAGGAAATGTTGCAGGAATATATGCTGCCGTCGCTGAAGGTAAAGACCCCGCAGGTGGCGTCGATTCCCTGCCACTCCGCTCCCAGCGCCTTATCGACCGAGCGGGCGTAGACCTCGACCGGCGTCCCCTTGGCCTCCATGTACCACATGACCACGTCGAGTGCGTGCGTGCCGGAGATCACCATGGGCGAGATTCGCTCCGGATGGACGCGGTTGCGCTTGTAGTTGTCTATGGCCACCAGGCGGTTCATGAAGGCGCGCGAGACCACCGTGGTCACGTCGCCGAGAGCGCCGGTGCGGACCTTTTCCTTGCCCGAGAGCCACTTGCGGCGGAAGCGCTGGGTGTAACCGACGACGGCATCGACTCCGGACTGCTGAATCGCTTTCAGCACCCGCTCGGAGTCGTCCAGTTCGGTGGCCAGCGGCTTCTCGATCATCAGCGCATGCTTCTGCTCGATGGCGGCCATGATGGGAGCAACGTGCAGATGCTCGTCGGTGGAAATAATGGCGGCGGTCACCTCCGGCCGCTTCAGCAGCTCACGGTAGTCGGTGGTGAGAAAATCGGCGCCCACCTTTTCGGCCACCAGTTTGCCGCGCTCGGGGTTGATTTCCGCAATGCCGATCCAGTCCACCATGGGGTGGCGGGCCGCCACTTCGCCACGGAACAAACCCACGCGCCCGGCGCCGACAATCGCCAGCCCAATCCGCTTCGCCTTACGGTCTCTCATTCTGCCTCCCCAGGAATTGGAATTTCTGCTGTTCGTCAAAGGAATTACGCAGGCCCGCCGCGCCCGGCTGGACGCATTAAACAGCACGGGATGAATTGCAGTCTGTAGTGCTCTTGCCTGGTGCAGCCCGCAGTATATGTTTCGGCCGGAAACGGTGTCAACGCGTCACGGTTGGCGCTTGCGCCGGGACAAGGGGCTGTCGGCGGCAAGCTCTTCCAGCAGCCGGCGCCGCTGGGCCGGGTCGGCGACGGTGCGCAGAACCTCCTGCCGGCGGCGCGAAAGTTCGTCGAGCCAGGCCGCATACTCCGGGCCGAATTGCGCTTCCAGCTCCTGCCGCAGCCGGCGCGCGAAGGCGGGACTGACGCCCGAGGTGGAAATGGCGATCTGCAGCGCTCCCCGGCGGACGACGGCGGGATAGAAGAAATCGCAGTGCTCGGGGTCGTCCACCACATTGCACAACACCCCGCGCCGGCGCGCCTCGGCGTAGACGCGGTGGTTCACCTCGGCGGCGGAGGTGGCCGCCACCACCAGCAACGCGCCCTCCAGGTCGTCCGGCGCGAAGACCTTTTGCCGGTACTCGATGGCCCCGCCGCGCGCCCACTCCATCACCTGCGGAGTGGCCTGGGGCGCCACCACCAAAACGGCTGCGCCACTGGCCAGCAGGCCGCGAATCTTGCCTTCGCCGACTTCCCCGGCGCCTACTACCAGACAGCGGCGCCCGGCCAGGTTCAACATCATCGGAAACATCTGACGGGTTTCACTCATGTTCCGCGTCACCTGATTACTGGAACAATCCTAATATTGCCGCCCGGTCAGCGCTCAATGCTCTCCGTAATCCCGAGATAGCGGGCTGCTTTTGCCACGCACTCTTCTAATGGAAGGCTGGTGTCAATGGCGAGGTGCTCGAAGGCGATGGGCTCGAAGCTCGCCTTGATTTGCAGGTAAAGCTCAAAGTTGCGATTGCGCGCCGGATGGCCGGTTGTATCCTGCAAACGCCGGCGCGCCTCGTCTTCCGGGCAAAAGCAGTAAAGAATTCTCCAGGGAACCGCCAGCCGGACGGCTTGCTCGACCGCGAGCCGCAGTTGACTGGCACGCGAGTAAACGCGTCCGTCGAGATAGACGCGCAGCAGCGGGTCCCGGCGCAGCAGATATTCGGCGGCGAAGAGCATCATGGCCCCGCAGAGGTCGTCCTGGGCGCGCGAGTAGTCGGTGTGTGCGCCGAAAACGGCCTGGCGAATGGCGTCTTTGTCGAGCACGGCGTTGGCAGACCTGCCCGCCAGCGCGCGGGCCAGCGTGCTTTTTCCGCTTCCGGGCAGTCCGCAAAGAATGATTAGCATGGCGAGCGCCAAGTTTAAACGTGATGGATCAGGAACACAAAACCGGCATTAAAGCGACGTTTTTTCAATCCTTTTCCAGAGGAACAGCTAGAGCTTTGAAAAGCCTCGCTCCGGGCGCAACTTGCGGCGCCGTTGCGTGTCAAAGACAACATGATAGCTTTCCCACCCCGCCGCTCCAACCGCAGCCAGGGGCGGCATTGCGCTCCGGGACCAGGGATCGGAGAGCCAGTCATGAAGAAAGGAATCCTCCTTAAGCTGGGGATGGCAGGCACGTTGGTTGCCATGACGCTGGTGTTGGCTGCCTGCCCTCCGCAGAAGAGCATTGCCGAACTGCAGCTAGACCCGATGCGCTACCACAACAAAGAGGTGATTGTGCACGGCACGGTGGTGCAGTCGATCGGGGCGCTGGGCGCCGGCATGTTCCAACTGGACGACGGCACCGGACGCATGTGGGTTTACAGCGAGCGCTTCGGGGTGCCCGCCAAAGGCATTCGCGTCGCGGTGGCGGGAATTGTGACGCCAACCATTACCTTCGCCGGGCGCAGCTTTGCCACGGTAATGCGGGAAACGCAGCGGCGAAGCTACGACTAATGAGGCTGCTGAAAACAGGTTTCAAGCAGGTTGAGCCTACAAGCTCTTGTGCGCTGCTTTTGCGGTACCCGCATTACCTAGCGCCTCGCTTGTTGCTTCGGCGCGTTTTTCAGCAGCCTGTAACGCCAGCCGCTTCGCGCGGCGCCGCGTTCAGAAAAATAGCCTAGCGCCAAGCTAAGAGCTATCACGGAGACGTTACTTTGGTGACTTTACAAGGCGGAATCGTACGTCGAGAATACGCCTTGTAGTAGGTTGGCAGTTCTGGGGGAGGGCTGCCAAGGCGCCTTGAGACTTCAGTCTCGGGCGCTTTTTTATTTCTTCCGGAGCGCCGCAAAGCGAATGGGTGGTCCCCTGTGTTTATAAATTTCAGACTGAGAGGCAAAAGCCTAACCGCAGAGGACACAGAGGAGCACCGAGTAAAAGCGGAGGATCATGATCAAATATCTGACCTCTGTGTACTCCATGTACTCTGTGGTTAAGCTTTTTGTGTCCTCTGCGGGTCCGGCACGGCCTTTCGCCTGCGGGGCAAAGAGCCCGATCCGGCTGGCAGCGCGCGGGCTGCGTCCTTCTTTGGCCGGAAGCATCGAATGTAGTGATACCATTATTCAGTTCTGCTGCTGGCGAGCTGGCGGCAGAGCTATGACCAGGTGAAGCTTGGAGGCAGAATGGTGAGCGACGCAATTTTTGAGGTGACCGACCTGAATTTCGACCAGGAGGTGCTCGGCTCAGAGCAGCCGGTGATGGTTGATTTCTGGGCTGCCTGGTGCGGCCCGTGCCGCGCCCTGGCGCCCATCGTGGACGAGATCGCAAAATCCTACAACGGCAAGGTGAGGTTCGGGAAGATGGACGTCGACAAGAACATGGCCACCCCGCAGCGCTACGGGGTGCGGGGTATTCCGACGCTGCTGATCTTCAAAGGCGGCCAGGTGCGCGAACAGATCGTCGGCTACGTTCCCAAAGAGACCATCCAGAAAGCCTTGGACAAGAACCTGGTTTAGAAATCCGGTTGCCGATCAGGAAAAGCCCGGCGGGTGTCGCCGGGCTTTTCCTTTGCCGCTCGAATTGTTGCCGCGAGCTTTCGCCCGCCCAGCCGGAGCGGCTGGGCCGGCGCTACATCGACAAGTGAGCTTCAGTATTTCCGCAGCACGCCAATCACCCGGCCCTGCACCTGGACCTGTGCCGCCGGAACCATGATCGGCTTCATCTTGGCGTTCGAGGGTTGCAGGCGAACGCGCTCGCCTTCGCGATAGATGCGCTTCAGGGTAGTCTCCGAGCCCTCGATGAGCGCCACCACGATCTCGCCATCGCGCGCGGAGGGAACTTTCTCCACCAGCACGTAGTCGCCATCCACAATATGCTCGTCCTGCATGGAGTCGCCGGTGACCTGCAGGACAAAGACGTCGCGCGCACGGGTGAAGTCGGCCAGCGAGAGGGTGGCCGGGTTCTCCAGGTGCTCGACCGGCCGGCCGGCGGCAATGCGGCCGATCAGCGGCAGCTCGACGGCCGCAATCGCCATGGCGGCCTTGGCGCGCGAGCGCAGCGGCAGCAGGTCGATGGAACGGCTGCGATTGTAGTCGCGCTTGAGAATGCCCTTCTGCTCCAGGTTGCTGATGTGCTTGTGCACCGTGGCCAGCGAGCTCAGCCCCAGGGCTTCGCCGATCTCTTCGAACGAAGGAGAGTAGCCGTTGCGGGAAACGAACTGGGAGATGAAGTCGTATACCTGCCGTTGCCGCCGCGTCAGTGCCATGACTTGGCCCTCCTCACGCCTACAGCATGGCGAAGAAAAGACGAAAAGTCAACGGGAAACTGATTCCTGGTCAGAAGTCGAAGTTAGAGCCGGGTGCCCCAGGTTCCGCGCCACGCAGTTCGGCGCTAACCTGGGGTAGTTTCTTCCGACGGCGGCTTAACGTTCACTTCGCGTTCTCGCCTCTTGGCCGTCCACTCAAACTCAATCTCAACGATCCCCAACTCTCCCAGGGCGTAGTGTCGAAAGCTGCTCCAATCCCAATCTCCCGGACTTTCCACGAGCCCGCGTTTGACCGGATTGCGGTGTATATAGCGCAGCTTTTCCAGAAAGTCCCGATAGCTACGAATATTGCGGTCGTAGTAGCGCTTCTGCCAAAAGGGTCCGCTACCGCCCAGTCGCCGAGCTCGCTTGGCCGAAACGAACTTCACGCTGCGAATAACATCAGCCAGCGTGGAACGGTCCGGTTCGCTCACCAGCAGGTGCACGTGCTCGGGCATCAGAACGAAGCCATACACCCGCAAGCCAAAATGTTTGCGCGCAGCCTCCAGTGCAGCCAGCACTTCCTCACGGGCTTGCCGCTCACACAAGTTGGGCAAACGCTGATAACAACTGAACGTGATGAAGTGCGACTGTCCGGATGATTGAAAACGCTCAAGTCCCCGCGTCATGCGAGATACCTTAGCGCAATGTTTGCCAAGAAGGAACTAATCCCAGGTTAGCGCCGAACTGCGCGGCGCGGAACCTGGGGCACCCGGCCAGGGTGGGTAATGGAAAACCTTACGGCAGGCGGGTGATGCAGAACTGTTCATCGTGGCCCAGGACTTCGGCCTTGCAGAGTTTTCCCGAAGCCACGGCCAGAATCTCCTGATAGATCTCCTCGCCGACCTGTTGCAGCGATTTCTCGCCGGTAATCACCGTTCCCGCGTTGATGTCGATGTTTTCCTTCATGCGCTGGTAGGTGCGCGGATTGCCGGTAATCTTTATTACCGGCACTCCGGGGAAGCCGGAGGGAGTTCCGCGGCCAGTGGGGAAGCAGACGAGCTGGGCACCGGCGGCGGCCTGTCCGGTGGTAACCTCGCCGTCGTGTCCCGGGCCGTTCAGCAGCAGCAGACCCTTTTTGGTAGGCGCGTCGCCGTACTCGAAGACCTCGACGAACGGCGCGTTGCCGGACTTTTTCATTCCGCCCAGCGACTTCTCCACCACGCTGGAAAGTCCGCCGTCGTAGTTGCCGGTGGAGATCAGGTGCTTGCGCTTGTCGCTGTGGGAGTCTCGCGTCTGGCACTTGAGGCGGGCCTCCATGTTGGCGATGACGCGCAGAATGTCGTCCGCCACCTGCTGGTTGACCGCCCGCCGCGCCAGGATGTGCTCGGTGCCGATCAGCTCGGTGAGCTCGGTCAGGATGGAGGAGCCGCCCTGCGCCACCAGCTTGTCGGAGGCTATGCCCAGGGCGGGATTGGCGGCCAGGCCGGAAGTGGTATCCGAGCCGCCGCAGTTCAGCCCGATCATCAACTCGCCGACCGGGGTCTCTTCGCGCTTGTAGACCGAGATGGCCTGCTGCATCTGCCGGGCGTAGCGCGTAGCTTTGTCGATGGCCTTCAGGGTATCTCCCTCTTCCTGAATGATGACCATCTCAACCGGCTTGCCGCTGGCCGCGATGCCCTGCGCCAGTTCATGCGGGGTAAAGCGTTCGCAGCCCAGGCCCACCACCACTACGGCGGCAAAGTTCGGATTGCGGCCAATGCCGATCAGGGTGCGGGCGGTGACGTCGAGATCGTCGCCCACCTGGCTGCAGCCGACCGGATGGCTGAAGTGGACGGACCCGGGAACGTTCGACGAAACCCGCTCGGCCACCTTGGCGGAGCAGAAGACGGAAGGAATGACCGCGATCAGGTTTCTGACCCCAACCGCGCCGTTCTCTCTGCGGTAGCCGAGAAAAGTGTCGGTCATTTCATTCCCCTGTCGCAATACATGTTGTGGTTGTGGATCCAGCCGCCGCGGCCGATGGCAACCTTCATTCTGCCGATCTCCTCGCCGTACTTGTAGACGGGAGCATGCGGGGCGAGATCAGCCAGGGCGAACTTGTGGCCGAATGGAATCTTCTCCGTGACCGTCACTTCGTATTTCTTGCCTCCGTCTTCGGCCACCAGGCAGGAATCGCCGGCGGCCAGATCGCTCAGGGCGACCGCCACGTTGTCTTTCTGGTCGAGCACCAGGGCCGACTTGCTTCCCGCCAGCGTGCTCATCTCTTTTTCGCTCATGTAGTCTTGCCTCCGCTCAGAAGTGCAGTTGCCCGGATCGGTGTGTGTACCCCAAGAATAAATCGATTGCGGAGAAGACGGATAATACTTTTCGTAAAGAAGCAATCGCCACAGATCGGGGGCGTCAGCCGTCTCACCTTATGATTGTGTGGAAGCCCACGCTTCAGGCGTGGGAAAAATTTTGGCAGAAAAAGCGCCTTTAGGCGCGGTGGAGATCATTAGCAGCCATTTAACACAGCGGCTGAAGCCGGCTCGCCTTTGACACTCTGATTCCCACGCCTGAAGGCGTGGGCTTCCACCTGATTGCCTTGCCGCAGCGAACAGTGCCACAGATGCGGGGCGCCAAGCGTCTGCGCTCAGTGCTTCTCAACCAGTTCGGGCACTTTGGCTTCGTCGGCAGTCGGACTGCTGTATTCAAGAACGAAACGGCGGAAGGCGCCGGCGATTCCCCGCGGGCGGGGCCCGGACAGGTAGACGAGGGAGAAGGCGCGCGGAATGCGCAGCCCGGCAACCGAGGCCTTCTTGATGCGGCCCAGGGGCAGTCTTTGGTCCACCGCCCAGCGGGAGACGAAGCCGATGCCCAGGCCCACTTCGACGCTGGAGATGATGGCTTCGGTCGAGTCCAGTTGCATGATGACGTTGGAGAACGGCTTCTTCAGCCCCACCTGCTCCAGGGCCATTTCGAGTACGCGCCGGGTGCCGGAGCCGTGCTCGCGCAGCAGCAGGGGAGCATGTTTGACATCTTCCAGCGACACCTCGGGTTCGTTTGCCCAGGGATGATTGGCGGGAACAATCAGCACCAGTTCATCGTCGAGGAAGGGCTCGGTCTTCACGTCGCGACGCAGCGCCGGCCCCTCGATCAATCCGATGTCGATTTTCTGCGCCAGCAACTGATCGACGATCTCTTCCGTGTTGCCGCTGATGACCGACAGGCGCACCCGCGGATACTTGTGCTGGAAACGTCCCAGCAGGCGGGGGAGCACATACTGAGCAATGGAGGTGGAGGCGCCGACGCGCAGGTCGCCGGCATGTTCGCCGGCCGCCTCGGCTAACTCCTTCTCGGCTTTCTTGACGATCTCGGCGATGGCGAGGGCGTGTTTGTACAGGATCCGCCCGGCGGGGGTGAGGGCTACCTTGTTGCCGGTGCGGTCGAAAAGACGGACGGAGAGGGAGTTTTCCAGGGCCTTGATGTGCAAGGTGACGGCCGGCTGCGTGAGACCGAGCTGCTCGGCGGCGCGATGAAAACTCAGCGTCACCGCCACCGCGCGAAATACTCTGAGGCGTACATTTTCCATCTCTGCCATGGCCTGATCGAAGTGCCCCCGCTGCTCAGCCCGCGAACCCGGCCCCGGCCCGAAGGCGCCCAAGACTCACAATCTGCGGCGCCCGGCGCGGCTTGTACCCAACTGCCCACCCAAGGACGCCCCGAGCACCCCTGTGCCCGAGCCCCTGAGCCAAGTTAAGTCTTTGAATAACAATACACTAATCTGCCTCCTCCGGAAACCTGATCTTTCGTGCCGGCTGGCGGCTTAGGCTGGCCGGATGCGAAGGGCGCTTTACCCTTCGATTCGAATTGCTTATCACTGATTAGTCAAACGTGCCACGATTTAAGGCGCTTATCGCCGATTAGAAGGAAAAGTGCTTAAAATCACTCGTTTTGTCCCACAGTGATCACCCTGTGACGGGATAGATATCACCGTCCGCTTGGGCGCTGCTGCGTTAACGTGAAGAAGACGCTAGCGCTAATAACCATAACGTACTATGCGCATACGTCCATGGTTTCGTGGGGGGCGTTGGCAGCCAAGCCCGCCGCTCGCGAAGCTGCGAGAAGGAGACAGCTAATGGCGGAATCAAACGGCAACGGCAAGCCAAAAACGGAGTTGCTGGATCGAGCTGGAAAAAGGCCCTTGGCCCAGTTTCGTGAGGGAAATCAAGAAGGCTTGCGAATCCAGCGACAGCCCCAAAGACCTGCTGGGACAGTTGGAACTGTCCTACAAGGAGAAGAAGGGTCACTGGAAACACGGTGGCCTGGTTGGCGTTCTGGGATACGGCGGCGGCGTGATCGGCCGCTATAGCGATGTCGGGGAGCAGTTCCCCAAGGTCGCTCACTTCCACACCATGCGCATCAACCATCCGGCCGCATGGTTTTACACCAGCGAGGCCCTGCGCACAATTTGCGACATCTGGGAGAAGCGCGGAAGCGGCCTCACCAACATGCACGGCTCGACCGGCGATATGGTTCTGCTGGGAACTACTACCGATCAACTTGAGCCTGCCTTCCAGGATCTGGCGCAGGCCGGCTTCGATCTGGGCGGCTCCGGTTCCGACGTGCGTACGCCTTCCTGCTGCGTGGGTATGGCCCGCTGCGAGTGGGCGTGCTATGACACCATGAAGGTCTGCTACGACTTGACCATGAACTACCAGGACGAGTTGCACCGTCCGGCCTTCCCCTACAAGTTCAAGTTCAAGTTCGCGGGCTGCCCCAATGACTGCGTGGCTTCCATCGCCCGCGCCGACCTGTCGGTGATCGGCACCTGGAAGGGCGAGATTCAGCAGGACGACGCCGAGGTCGCCAAGTACGCGGCCGGCGGAGTCGACATCCAGCGCGACGTTTGCGACCGCTGCCCCAGCCGCTGCATGGAGTGGAATGGCAAGAAGCTGGGCATTCGTAACCAGGAGTGCACGCACTGCATGCACTGCATCAACGTGATGCCCAAGGCGCTGCGTCCGGGCAAAGAGCGCGGCGCGGCCCTCCTTATCGGCTCCAAGGCGCCAATCGTGCAGGGCGCCCTGCTCTCCTCCGTACTGGTGCCGTTCGTTCCGGCGGAAGAGCTGGAAGATACCATCAAGGAACTGGTCAGCCGGGTATGGGAGTTCTGGGACGAGTATGGCAAGAACCGGGAACGTATCGGCGAGCTTATCCAGCGCGTCGGCATGCCGGCATTTCTCGACGGCATCGGGCTTGACCCGGCGCCGGAGATGGTTACTGCCCCCAGAGACAACCCGTTCGTCTTCTACCAGGCCGACAAGGGAGGTGACAAATGACAACCCCAGCGAAACGACTGACCGATATTGGTCCGCCAGCCTACGACAAGTACCTGCCCCCGGTGGTCAAGAAGAACTACGGGCAGTGGAAGTATCACGAGAAGATGGGCCCCGGCGTTCTCTGCCACGTGGGCGAGTCGGGCGACAAGCTGTACACCGTGCGCGCCGGTTCGCCGCGGCTGCTCAGCATCCAGACGCTGCGCCAGTTCGCCGAACTGGCCGATAAGTACTGCGGCGGATTCCTGCGCTTCACCAGCCGCAACAACGTCGAGTTCCTGCTGACCGACCCCGCCAAGATCGCACCCTTGAAGGCCGATCTGGCGCAGCTCGGCTACCCGGTCGGCGGCACCAACAACTCGATCAGCAACATCGTCCACACCCAGGGCTGGGTGCACTGCCACTCGGCAGCCACCGACGCCTCGGGCCTGGTTAAGTGCGTCATGGACTCGGTGTACGAGCACTTCACCCACGAGGATCTGCCGGCCAAGCTGCGCATCGCCGTCGCCTGCTGTCTGAACATGTGCGGCGCGGTGCACTGCTCCGACATTGCCATCCTGGGCGTGCATCGCATGCCGCCCAAGATCAACCACGCCAGCCTGACCAAGCTGTGCGAGATTCCCAGCCTGATCGCTTCCTGCCCCACCGGCGCCATTCGTCCGGCCACGGTGGACGGCAAGCCTTCGGTCGAGGTCATCAACGAGCAGTGCATGTACTGCGGCAACTGCTTCACGGTTTGCCCGGCCATGACGATGAATGACCCGGAGCACGACGGCCTGTCCATCTGGGTGGGCGGCAAGGTCAGTAACGCCAGGACGGCGCCGAAGTTCTCCAAGTTGGCGGTGCCCTTCCTGCCGAACAACCCGCCGCGCTGGCCGGAAGTGACCCAGGCGGTGACCAAGATCGTCGATGTGTACGCCAAGAACGCGCGCAAGTATGAGCGCCTGGGCGAATGGATCGAACGCGTCGGCTGGCCGAAGTTCTTCCAGTTGACCGGATTCGAGTTCACTCGCTACCACCTCGATGACTTCAGACATGCCGGCCTGACCTATGCCCGGTCGGCACAGATCCGCTACTGATTTTTAACTGGCGGGCTCCGGCGAAGGCGATGGGCGCATTTGCCGGGGCGCCGCCAGGCAGCGGCGGAGGAGAACGACATCGGGCTGGAGAAGGCGCGGCGGAATCGCCGGTTGTTCGCGCAACGTTGTGTCTACCGCTCCCCTTGAGGGGGCGAGCGGAAGCCGACCGCCTCTCCCAGCTCGAACATTCAAAACGGAATTTTTACCTGTAAGCATGAGGCAGGCTGATGGCCTTATTCAAGGAAGTAAAGAAACCAGTTATCAAGGCGGGCGGCGGCGGTCCCGGCGTCAGCTCGTTGCGGCCCCGTTACATTTCCAAGACGCCGCCCTGCGCCGGCGGCTGTCCGAACGGCAACGATATTCGCGAACTGTTGGTGATCATCGCCCAGGCGGAGGCCTACGGGCGGACCAACGACCAGGCATTCGAGATCGTCTGGAAGCGGTTGACCGAGCGCAACCCCTTCCCGGCGGTCTGCGGACGGGTTTGCCCGCATCCTTGCGAAGACTCCTGCAACCGCAAAGGCAAAGACGGCGCTGTCGCCATCAACGCGGTGGAACGCTTTATCGGCGACTACGGAATCTCCAAGCACTTGCAGCTTTCGCGGCAGAACAACGAGACCCGCAGCGAGAAAGTCGCGATAGTGGGCGCCGGCCCGGCGGGACTCTCCTGCGCCTACCAGTTGGCGCGCCGCGGCTACCCGGTGACCGTGTTCGAGGCCTTTCCCAAGCCGGGCGGCATGCTGCGCTACGGCATCCCGAAGTATCGCCTGCCGCGGGAGGTGCTGGACGCGGAAATCCAGCGCATCGTGGACTTGGGTGTCGAGCTGAAGTGCGGGTGCGTGATCGGCAAAGACATCTCGCTGGAGCAGCTACGCAAGGACTACCAGGCGGTGTTTGTCGGCATCGGCGCGCAGAAGGGCATAAAGCTCAGAGTGCCCGGTGAAGAGGCGCCCAATGTCTTCAGCGGAACCGATTTCCTCAACGCGGTAAACGCCGGCCAGCCGCCGCAGGTGGGCGGCAAAGTGATCGTGATTGGCGGCGGCGACACCGCTATTGACGCCGCCCGCGTGAGCAAGCGGTTGGGCGCCGACGTTACCTTGCTGTATCGCCGTACCCGGGCGGAGATGCCGGCGGTGAAGTCCGAGATCGAAGGCGCCCTGGAAGAGGGCGTGAAGATCGAGTTCCTGGCAGCGCCGGTCGAGGTGTTGCAGCGCGACGGGCGCGCGGTCGGCATGCGCTGCATCCGCATGCAGTTGGGCGAGCCGGATGCCTCCGGGCGTCCGCGGCCGGTGCCGCAGCCGGGCAGCGAGTTCGAGATGGAGGCCAGCAGCGTTATCGCCGCCATCAGCCAGGAGCCGGAGTTCCAAGGATTCGAAAACCTCCACTCCGGCAAGGACTGGATCAAGGCCGACGGATTCGGCGTCACCCCGGTCGACGGCGTATTTGCCGGCGGCGATGACGTCGAGCTGGGACTGGTCACGATTGCCATCTCCCAGGGACGCTACGCGGCGGACGCCATCGACGCGCGCTTCCGCGGCCTCAAGGCGGAGAAACCCATACTGCCGCCGGTAATCAACAGCGACAAGGTCAAGCTCGACTGGTACAAGCCGGCGGAGCGCCACGAGCGCGGCCAGGTGGCCGTGGCCGAGCGTGGGGCCGACACCGAAATCGAGCTGGGCCTGAGCGAGGCCGAGTTGGTGGACGAGGCCAAGCGCTGCATGTCCTGCGGCATGTGCATGGATTGCGAAACCTGTTGGATGTACTGTACCCCCAACTGCTTTGTCAAACTGCCGAAAGGCGATCATTACAAGATAAAAATGGAGTTGTGCGACGGCTGTAAGAAGTGCGCCGACGTTTGTCCGTGCGGCTATATAGAAATGGCTTAAAAGCTTAAAAAGTGAGGTGGAAACAAGTGCCTGTATTCGAAGTTAACGGACGTCAATACCAGGTGGATGAGGACGGCTTCCTGGAAAACCCGGAGGTCTGGAACCAAGACGTGGCCAAGGATTTTGCCACTTCCGAAGGGGTCGCGGAGCTGACTGAAGCCCACTGGAAAGTTATCAACATGCTGCGCAACCACTACTTGCAGTTCGGCATTGCGCCCATGATCCGCAAGCTGTGCAAGGAAACTGGCTTCAAGCTGAACGAGATTTACCAGCTCTTCCCGTCCGGACCGGCCAAGGGCGCCTGCAAGCTGGCGGGCCTGCCGAAACCGACGGGCTGTGTGTAATTCACGTCCCCAGCCCACGGCAAAAGCGGCCGTCGCTGGGGACCCTGGGAGGGGGCGGATGCGCGCGCACGCAGCGATTCTGGATGCATGGTTCGAGAAGACCATTCAAATTTATCCGGAGCAGACCCGCAAGTCGGTTTCCCGCGGCCTGGAGCAGTTTCGCAACCCGGTGGGGTACACGGTGCGCGAATCGCTGGCCAAGCTGCTGGAAGAGCTGGCGGGAGACATGGACGCGGTGCGCACGTCAGAAGCGCTGGAAAGCCTCATCCGCCTGCGGGCGGTGCAGGACTGCACCCCCGCCGAGGCGGTTTGTTTCGTCTTCCTGCTGCGCCAGATCATGTGCGAGATGGGGGGCGGCAACCAGTTTCCCCACTTCGATCGCCGCATAGACGAACTGGCGCTGATGGCCTTTGATCAATACGTCAAGTGCCGGGAAGACCTGGCCTTGATCCGCATCAACGAAGCCCGGCGGGCGCTCAGCATCCGCCAGCTCAAGAGGGACGACCTGTGAACGCGGTATATGCATTACTGGCGGTTGTGGCGCTGAGTGGCGCCGGCCTTCTGCTGGGCGCCTCCGCCGAGGCGCGCGTCCCGGTGGCGGTCGCTGTCCCCTACCTCGCCTGCGCCGTTTTCCTGGTTGGCGTTTTGGCGCGGGGGTGGCGCTGGGCGGCAACGCCCGTGCCGTTTCGCATTCCCACCACCTGCGGCCAGCAGAAATCGCTGAGCTGGATCAAACCGGCGACGCTCGACAATCCCGCGACGGGAGTGGCGGCGGCGGCGCGGCTGGGCCTGGAAGTCCTGCTGTTTCGCTCGCTGTTCCGCAATACCCGCGCCCACATCGGCGGCGGCAAAGCAACCTTTGGCGAGAACAAGTTTCTCTGGCTGGCGGCCCTGGGCTTCCACTGGTCGCTGCTGGTGATCCTGCTGCGCCATCTGCGGCTGCTGGTCGAGCCGGTGCCCGGCTTTGTCATGGCCATCGAGCGCGTCGACGGGCTTTTTCAGATCGGCCACCCGGTGCTGTACGCCTCGGACGTGATCGTGCTGGCTTCCCTGCTGTACTTGCTGGCACGCCGCTTCGGCGAGCCGCTGGTTCGCTATGTTTCCCTGTTTACCGATTACTTTGCCTTATTTTTGCTGCTGGGCATCGCGTTCTCCGGCGTGCTGATGCGGCACCTGGTTCGGGTGGACGTGGCCGGGCTCAAGCAGTTCGCCCTCGGACTGGCCACCTTGCATCCGGTGCCGGCACCGGCGCTGAGCCCGATTTTCATGGTTCACCTGCTGCTGGTGAGCACGCTGGCCGCCTATTTCCCGTTCAGCAAGCTGGTGCACATGGGCGGCGTCTTTCTCAGCCCGACGCGCAATCTTGCCAACAACAACCGCAGCCAGCGTCACATCAATCCCTGGAACTACCCCGTCAAAACCCACACGTATCTGGAATGGGAGGAGGAGTTCCGCGACAAGATCAAAGCGGCAGGGCTGCCGCTAGAGGTCGAGGATGTCGGAAAAACTACTCCAGATAGAACAAGAAAGCCCCGCAGGGTGACTGGCGCGATCCGCACGTCGAGTTCCGCAAGGGAGTCATCTGCTACAGCGCGCTGCCGAAGAACCTGAAGTATCTCGGCATGCCCAATCCGCGCGAGTGGCAGCCCATGGACGCCGACTGGAAGCTGCCGCCCGATTGGAAGCGGATCATCCTCGACGGCATGAAAGACCGGCTGAAGAAGTTCCGCTCCTTCCGCCTGTTCATGGACATCTGCGTGCGCTGCGGCGCCTGCGCCGACAAGTGCCACTTCTACATCGGCTCGGGCGATCCCAAGAACATGCCGGTGCTGCGGGCCGAGCTCGATGCGCTCCGTCTACCGGCGCTATTTCACCCTGACCGGCCGCCTCTTCGGCGGGCTGGCGGGCGGACGCGAGCTTACCGAAGACGTCATTAAGGAGTGGTTCTACTACTTCTACCAGTGCACCGAATGCCGGCGCTGCTCGGTGTTCTGCCCCTACGGAATCGACACGGCCGAGATCACCATGATCGGCCGCGAGCTGCTGAACCTGCTCGGCTGCAACATCAACTGGGTGATGGAGCCGGCAGCCAACTGCTTCCGTACGGGCAACCATCTCGGCATCCAGCCCCACGGCTTCAAGGACAGCATCGAGTTCGCCGTCGACGAGCTGCGGGAGATAACCGGCCTGCCGCATCGAGTGTCCGATCAACCGCAAGGGCGCGGAGATCCTCTTCATCATGCCCTCGGCCGATTACTTCGGCACGCCGCACTACTACACCCTGCTCGGCTACTTGATGCTCTTCCACGAGATCGGGCTGGACTACACGGTCAGCGCCTTCGCCTCCGAGGGCGGCAACTTCGGCCTGTTCACCTCGCACGAGATGATGAAGCGGCTGAACGCCAAGATCTACGAGGAAGCGAAGCGGCTGAGAGTGAAATGGATTCTGGGCGGCGAGTGCGGGCACATGTGGCGGGTGCTGCACCAGTACATGGACACCATGAATGGCCCGGCGGATTTCCTGGAGGTTCCGGTCTCGCCGATTACGGGCACGCGCTTCGAAAATGCCAAGGCGACCACGCATGGTGCACATCTCCGAGTTCACCGCCGACCTGCTCCACCACAACAAGCTCAAGCTGGACCCCAACCGCAACGACAACTGGAAGGTTACCTATCACGATTCCTGCAATCCGGCGCGCGCCATGGGCCTGCTGGAAGAGCCGCGCTACATCATTAAGAAATCGTGCAATTACTTCTACGAGATGCCGGAGAACACCATCCGCGAGCAGACCTTCTGCTGCGGCAGCGGTTCCGGCCTGGGCACGGACGAAAACCTGGAGATGCGCCTGCGCGGCGGCTTCCCCCGCGCCAACGCCGTGCAGCTACGTCAAGGAGAAGCACGGGGTGAACCTGCTGGCCTGCATGTGCGCCATCGACAAGGCCACGCTGCCGTCGCTGATGGATTACTGGGTGAAAGACGTGGAGGTCGCCGGGGTGCACGAGTTGCTGGGAAACGCGCTGGTGATGAAGGATGAAAAGCGCACCACCGACCTGCGCGGCGAGCCGCTTCCTTCCCCAGCAAGCTCAACTGCGGGGCTTGCTGGGGGCCCGGAAACCGCCGGCCAGGGAACGGACGAGGGTGGCAAAGTCACCCCAGCAGAGACAAAAGCGGCCTCTGCCGGGGGCCCCGGAGCGGAGGTGGCGCATGCGTGAGCGAGTACTGATCGCGGGCGGAATGGTACTGTTCCTGATCTTCTTTACTTATCCTTTCTGGCATGCCGCCGCCCTGGGAACGCAGGCCCGCCAGCCGGAGTTGAAGCTGCCGACAACGGCTAAGGAATGCGTCGCCCCGGTCGCCTACATGCGTACGTCGCACATGCGGCTGCTCATCAAGTGGCGTGAGGGCGTGGTGCGCGACGACGTGCGCCGGGTGCATGCGCCCAACGGAAAGGAATACGAGGCGAGCCTGGAACGCACTTGCCTGGAGTGCCACGCCGGCCGGGGAAGCCTGCTTTCGGCACGGCAAGAGTTCTGCGACCGGTGCCACGCCTACTCCGGCGTCTCCAGCCTGTATTGCTGGGATTGTCACCGGCAAGGGCAGCAATTGGTGGCGGGCAGGAGGAATCCATGAAAATGACACGCAAAGACTTCCTCCGACTCTCGGGCTTGGGACTGCTGGCGCTGGCGGGCAAGAAGGTGGTGCGCGCGGTGGGCGAGGCGACGGCGCCGGTCTTCCACCCCGGCGAGCCAAATACAGGCTTGCCGGGGACCCCGGTTGCCGCAGCCTTCGGCAAGAAGGTCCGCTGGGGCATGGTGATCGATCTTAAGAAATGGAACCAGGGAGGCGCGGAGGGCTGCATCGCCGCCTGCAACGCCGCCCACAACATCCCGCAGATTCCGGACCCCGGCCGCGAGGTGCACTGGATTTGGGACGAACCCTTCGAGAAGGTGTTCCCCTCCGAGGCGTCGGAATACGCGCGCGGCATCTATGCCGGCAAACCCACTCCCGTCATGTGCAACCACTGCGAGAATCCAGCCTGCGTTCACGTCTGCCCGACCGGAGCCACCTGGAAGCGGGAGCAGGACGGCATCGTCATGATGGACTGGCACCGCTGCATCGGCTGCAAGTACTGCGTGGTGGCCTGCCCCTACGGGGCGCGCAGCTTCAACTTCTTCGAGCCGGCGCCTTACGTCAAGCAGTTGAACCCGGAGTTCCCCACCCGCTCGAAGGGCGTGGTGGAGAAGTGCAACTTCTGCGCCGAGCGGCTGGCCGAAGGCAAGCAGCCGGCGTGCGTCGAGGCTTCGCCTGACAAGGCCCTGGTTTTCGGCAACCTGGCCGACTCCAATTCGGAGGTTCGGCAACTGCTCGGTTCGCGTTTCAGCATCCGGCGCAAGCCCGAGCTGGGAACGCAGCCCAATGTCTTTTATCTGGTGTGAGGTTGAGCGAATGTTCATGTTCGAGAAAGCGCTGGTCGGCAGCCGGAGATACTGGATCTGGGTCGGCACCCTGGTGGTGCTTGTCGGCGTCGGCTTTCTGGCCTATCTTCGGCAAGCGATGGTAGGGTTGGGGGTAACCGGGCTGAACCATGATGTTCCCTGGGGCCTGTATATCGCCCAATTTGTGTTTTTCGTGGGCCTGGGAGCTTCGGCGGTGGTGGTGGTTCTGCCGTACTACCTTCACGACTGGAAGGCCTTCGGCAAGACCACCGTACTGGGCGAGATTCTCGGCATGGTTTCGGTGATCGTGGCCATGCTGTTCATCCTGGCCAGCATGGGCCAGCCGATACGGGTGCTGAACGTCCTTTTCTACCCGCACCCCAATTCGCTGATCTTCTGGGACATCCTGGTGCTCAACGGCTACGTGCTGCTGAACGCCATCATCACCGTAACGCTGCTCAGCGCCAAGAATGAGGGCGTGCCGCCGCCGAAGTGGATCAAGCCGGTGATTATGCTCTCCATACCGTGGGCCATCAGCATTCACACGGTAACCGCTTTCATTTTGAGCGGCCTTGCGGGGCGGTCGTTCTGGCTGACGCCGATGATGGCGCCGCGCTTCCTGGTCTCGGCCTTTTCCACCGGGCCGGCGGTGCTGATCATCGTGCTGCTCGTGCTGCGCAAGCTGAAGGTTTTCGATGCTGGCGCGGAAGTGGTGAACAAGCTCTCGTTGATCCTCACCTATTTCATGGTTGTCAATGTGTTCTTCATCCTGATGGAGCTGTTCACCGCTTTCTACAGCGGCATTCCGGAGCACGTGGAGCATTTCCAGTTGCTCCTCTTCGGGCTTGAAGGCAACAACCAACTGGTGCCGGTGATGTGGATCTCGCTGGTGATGGCCGCGGTGGCGCTGGTTCTGTTGGTGACGCCACGTTATCGCACAAACTCGTGCCTGCTGCCGCTGGCCTGTGGACTGGTATTTCTTTCGCTGTGGCTGGACAAGGGCTTTGCCCTGCTGCTGGGAGGCTTCGTGCCTTCGCCGCTGGGCGAGGCCACTCGCTACTCTCCCAGCCTGCCGGAGTGGACAGTCGCCGTGGGCATCTGGGCGATGGGAGCCCTGATGATTACCGTGCTCTACAAAATCGCGATATCCGTGCAGGAGCAGGCATAGGCTGCGCGGAGGCTAAGGGTATTAAGCGGTTCTGAAGGTCTTTTTAAGGTGTTTTGGGGAGGGCGGAAGTAACTCCGGGCTGGGAAGATTGAGAGATTACTATAGATTTCTCCAGCTCGGAATCAGAAAGGAATAACAGCTCAGGACGCCGGAATGCGGGTCGTGACCGGCTTCTGGTTTTATAGCGGGCTGGTAGTCACCGTGATTGAGCGCGGTGGTAGCTGGTGAAAACTACTTGAGTTGTTTCCAAAGAGGTGATTCATGGCTATTGATACAAAAGAAGCGGTAAAGCCCGCAGCGCCGCCGCGAACGGTGGGCGCGCCGCCGAGTGTCTCGGCGTCGCGATTCAACGAAGACTGGCTGTCGCTGTGCCTTGGCTTATTCGTTTTTGTACTTTCACTCACTCTCCTGTTCGGCATGGACTTGCTGGGCTGGAGCATTACCACGGCGGTGTGGACGGATTTCGGCAAGGCCCTCCATCCCGCCTCCAAAGCTTACGCAGGCCTTCCCGCCCTGATTTCCCTGATCGCAACCTATCTGTTCATGATGGTAATTCTGCTGGTGGGCGTGAAGCGCCTGGGAGCCGACGCGAAGAAGTTTGCCGGCGGGTTTACGGTGGTTTTTGCCCTCAGCTACGCCTGCTGGATACTGGGCAGTTGGGCCTACATTGCGGCCACGCCGGATAAGCGTGCCGGATTTAAGATCCCCTGGTCCCTGAACCTGACCAACGAATCCGGGTTCATCATTGCCCTGCTCGTCGGCCTGTTCATAGGTAACTTCCTGCCCGGCGTGGCGGAGAAGATCAAGGAAGCGATCCGTCCCGAGCTGTACATCAAGACGGCGATCGTGATCCTGGGCGGATTCCTGGGCATCGCCGCCCTGAGCCAGCGGCAACTGGCGACCTCGATGATATTCCGCGGCATTTGCGCCATCGTTGAGGCATACCTGATCTACTGGCCGCTGGTCTATTTCATCTCGCGCAAGTACTTCAAGTTCAACCGCGAGTGGGCGGCGCCACTGGCGTCCGGCATCTCGATCTGCGGTGTTTCGGCGGCCATCGCCACCGGCGGCGCCATCCGCGCGCGTCCGGTGGTTCCCATCATGGTCTCCTCGCTAGTGGTGATCTTCTCCGTAGTCGAACTGCTGATTCTGCCGTTCGCGGCCCAGCACTTCCTGTCGGGACAGCCATTAGTGGCTGGCGCCTGGATGGGCCTGGCGGTCAAAACCGACGGTGCGGCTGTCGCCAGCGGCGCCATTGTCGATTCCCTGATACGCGCCAAGGCAGCGGGGGCCGGCATCAATTGGCAGGCAGGCTGGATCTTGGCCACCAGTTCCACGATCAAGGTGTTCATCGACATCTTCATCGGCGTCTGGGCATTCGTGCTGGCCTGGGTTTGGTCGGCCAAATTCGAGCGCAAGAATGGAGGCAACGGCGTAAAGGCTATTGAAATCTGGCAGCGCTTCCCCAAGTTCGTGCTCGGCTATGTCGCCACCTTCCTTTTAATACTGCTCGTGGGAATGATGGTGCCGGGCGCGCTCGGCAAGGTGAATGCAGCCATGGGAGAGGCCAACATCTTCCGTGGAATCTTCTTCGTGATGACCTTCTTCAGCATCGGCGTAATGTCCAACTTCCGCAAGCTGTGGGAGGAGGGCATCGGCAAGCTGGCAGCCGTTTACGTGCTTTGCTTGTTTGGCTACATCATCTGGATCGGCCTGGGCATTTCCTGGATCTTCTTCCATGGAATGACACCGCCGCTAATGAAGTGAGGTGAACTATGGCAACTCCGACAAAAGCTCCGCAGCCGCGTTTCGCTGAAGAACTCAAGAAGATGGAGTATGAACCCATCGACAGCGTGGAACGAAAGCTGATCTGGTACACCTTTTTCACCGGCGTCGTTCTGCTGGTGATCCTGGTGGTGATTACGCATATCTAGGCCGGAGTCCCCGGCAGGCGCATGCTCGCGCTTGCCGGGGGCAGAGCCTCGAGCAATACGCGATTAGTGCGGTTCGATTTAGAGCCGTTTTAGTTTTGCCCGGCAACGGTTTTTCTCAAGCGGGGTGCGCCTTCTGTAGGACTTCTACAAAGAAAGGACGCGGGATTCGCCTGGCTGCGGGCGCGCACCAGGCATTAGCCGCGATGCAGCTTCGCGGATGCCGTGGTCACAATTGGTTTGGCCCGGCAGCCCGCGCGCAAGGCCCCAGGCAGCGCTTCGATTGCGTATGATGGGGATTGGAGTGGTGTAGTTGTGATGGAGAATACAGGTAAGGTTTATCTGGTCGGCGCGGGTCCCGGACATCCGGAGCTGCTGACGATCAAGGCGGCGAACCTGATCAAGGCCGCCGACGTCGTCATTTACGACCGGTTGATTCAGGAAGATGTGCTGGCGCTGGCCAAGCCCACTGCCGAGCGCATTTACATGGGCAAGCCGGTGGGTCGCCACGACTCGCGCCAGGACGAGGTGAACGAGCTGCTGGTGCACAAGGCGCGCGAGGGCAAGATGGTGGTGCGCCTCAAGGGCGGCGATCCTTTCCTGTTCGGACGCGGCGGCGAGGAAGCCGAGTACCTGGCCGCGCATGGCATCAGCTTCGACGTGATTCCCGGAATTTCCTCCGCCCTTTCCGCGCCGCTCAGCGCCGGCATTCCGGTGACGCATCGTGAAGCCTCGTCGGCAGTGGCCATCGTAACCGGCCATTTCTGCAGTGGCGAACGAGACGAAGTCGACTTCGCCGCGCTCAGCAAAATTCCCACCCTGGTTTTCCTGATGGGGGTGCACGCCATCGGACAGATCGCCGCCCGGCTGATAGCCGAGGGCCGCGATCCCAAGACGCCGGCGGCGATCATCCAGATGGCCTACTGGCATGATGAGCAGGTGGTGACCGGCACCCTGGAGACCATCGTCGAAGAGGCCAGGCTGCAAGGCGTAAAGGCGCCCGCGACCCTGGTTATCGGCGAAGTAGTGAAGATGCGCGAGCGGCTCAAGCAGGCCAAGCGGGAATTGCAGCGCCAGGGCGCCTCGGACGCGCGCTTCAGTCCCGGTCCTTCGCCGCAGGAGCTGTTCCGCCTGGCTACCGCCGGAGTGGGCAGTCAACTGCTCGGCTGGGCCATTTCCGCCGGCGTTTTTGAAGCGCTGGAGCATCCCAAGACCGTGTGCAACCTGGCCACGCAGATTCACGCCAATCCCGAGGCGTTGAACGAGGTGCTGCAAACGCTGGTTGCGCTCGGGCTGCTGGAAGCGCGTCCTGACGGCTATCGCAACCTGGAGCTGGCCTCGCTCTACCTGCGGCGAAACTCGCCCCAATCGCTGGTGCCGGCGCTGATGTACGAGGTGGGAGAGAGCTGCGACGCCACCGCCCTGGACCGCTTTGCCACCACCGGGCAGAAGACGCGACGTCCCGACCATGCCGCGCTGCACTATCACGCCTGCGAGGCGCTGGCTCGCTATGCCGCTCCCGCCGTGCTCGACCGCCTCGATTTGAGCGCACGCCAAACCGTCTTGCTGGCCGGCTGGGGCGCAGACGCCTACGCCGGGCTGATTGCCAGCCGCTGGCCGCACGTGCGCCTGACGGGCGTCAACCCCGCCCTGGGCGAGGCGCTGCCGGCCGAGCGCTTCGACGCGGTGATAATTTCCGGGCTGCTGGGATCAGCCACACGCGAGGAGTGCGAAGCGGTTGTCTCCCGCGCCGCCGGCCAACTTAATCCCGGCGGAGTGCTGATCGTGCAGGACGACCTGCTGTCTGTGGGAGCCAGCGTCGCCCCCGAGGTGGCCCTGGCCAGGCTGGCGCGGCGCGTTACCAACGGCAACAGCGCCGAGTGGTCGGTGGAAAGGGTTTCGGCCCTGCTGGCGAAGGCGGGCTTGCACACCAGTTCCAACCCGCTGGCCGGCGCCGGAATGTTGATAATAAGCGAGGGTGCTGATTCTTCTTCGCGCGAGGCGCTAGCCGCAGAAGCGGCGGCGGCTCGCTGAACAGTCCCGCCAGCGCAAATAACGGCGCTTGCCGCGGACACCAAATTAGAGAGGACTTATAAATGACTGAGCTTACACCGGAAGTAGTTGCCGAAGAGATGTTCAAGGTCATCTCCGAAGCCTATGGCAAGAAAAATCTCAAGCCGGGCGACGTGACCAAGGCCATGATTGCCAAGTATGGAGATGCCTGCTCGAAAGACCTTTGCAAACACGCCATTCGCATCCTGATCGACTCCGGCCGCTGCATCTACAGCTATATCGGAGGGTCGTACATTACGTTGCCGCCCAAGGCGGAAGGCACCCAGGCCTGAGCGTAGCTAAGTGGTGAGTTTCACCTCCAATTCGCCCCGGCTGGTCATTGCCGGGACGGCGGGCGACTCGGGAAAGTCGATCGTCTCCCTGGCCCTGCTGCGCGCCTGGCGGGCAGCGCAGGTTGAGGTGCGCGCTTTCAAAAAGGGCCCGGATTACATCGACGCCGCCTGGCTTTCGTTTGTCTCCGGCGCGCCGGCAAGGAATCTCGATAGCTGGCTGATGGGCTTTGACGGCGTGGTGGAGTCCTTCGCCGTCCATGCCAGCCGCGAGGGCATCAACCTCATCGAGGGCAATCGTGGGCTGTTCGACGGGTCGGACGCGGCCGGCACGCACAGCACGGCGGAGCTGGCCAAGGCCCTGCAAGCGCCGGTTCTGCTGGTATTGAACGTCACCAAGATGACGCGCACGGCGGCGGCGGTGGTGATGGGCTGTCAGCATCTCGATCCCGACCTGCGCATCGCCGGCGTGGTGCTGAACTTTGTCGCCAGCCAACGCCACGAGAAAGTGGTGCGCGAAGCCATCGAGCAGGCTTGCGCGGAGCCCCCATCGCGCGCCGTTGTTGCGCGCGATGGGGTGACAGGCGTTCCCGTGCTGGGCGCCATACCCAGGCAGCGGAGCGAGGCCCTGCCGCAGCGCCATCTCGGGCTGGTGACGCCGGAAGATCATCCGGCCGTCGCCCAGTTGCTGGCGGCGCTGGACGAGATCGCCAGTTACCTCGATCTGGCGCGCATAAGAGAAATCGCGGCCGGCGCCCCCGCCATTACGGTGCCCGCCGGCATGGCGGCTTCGGCGGCGGAGTCGGCCCAGCCAGCGCCAATGCAGCGCTCGCCGGGCGCGCAGGTTCGTATTGCCGTGCTGCGCGACGCCGCCTTCAGTTTCTATTACGAGGACAACCTGGAAGCCTTGCAGCAGGCGGGCGCCGAATTGGTGTTCGTCTCTGCCTTGAACGAACCTGCCCTGCCGGACGACGTGGACGCAGTTTACATCGGCGGCGGCTTTCCCGAAGTGCATGCAGCGCGGCTGGAAGCCAACGCCGGCTTCCGCGAATCGCTGACCAAGGCGGCCGGACGCGGGCTGCCGGTCTACGCCGAGTGTGGCGGGCTGATGCTGTTGTCGCGCGCCATTCGCTGGGACGGGAAATGCTATGCCATGGCTGGCGTCCTGCCCTTCGAGGTGGAAGTGGGCAGCGCGCCGCAGGGCCACGGTTACGTCGAGCTGACCGTCGACGCGGCCAATCCTTTTTATCCGGTCGGAACTGTCCTGCGCGGGCATGAGTTTCATTACTCGCGCGTCTCCGTGCCAGCCGATACCGTGCTTGCCGGCGAGGCGGAGGCGCTCAAGACCGCCTGCCAGGTTCGCCGCGGTACCGGCGCCCTGGGCAAACGCGATGGCGTGATTGTGAAGAATGTCTGGGCCAGCTACACGCATCTGCACGCCCGGGCGACGCCGGAATGGGCAGCCGCGGTGGTCGGCCTCGGCCGGCGCTGCCGCGCGCCACAAACGGCAGGCCTGATGGAGTTGGCCGGATAGGGTTTTTGTAGCGCCGGCTGGTGTAATGAAGTGTTTTTTGCTTTGTGGAAAGTCGGGAAGACGATATCGCTACCGGCTTCTTGCTTCAACCGGCAGGCAAAAACCGGAATTCATAAATGCGTGGGAGAATAGATAACATGACAGCCTTGGTTTTCCTGCTGATGTACGCGGGCGCGCTGTTCTTCCTGGCGGGATGCGTAGGCCGCGTGCTGCAGTACGCGCGCCAGCCCGTGCATCTTCGCTGGGAACTCTATCCGGTGCCGCACGAAGCGCCGGAGCGCGTGCGCCACGGGGGCTCCTACTTCGAAGAAAGCGATTGGTGGAAGAAGCCGCGCCGCCCCAATCTCGCCGGAGAACTGAGCTTCATGATCCCCGAAATGCTTTTCCTGAAGGGCCTGTGGGAGTTCAACCGCAAGCTCTGGTACCGCTCTTTTCCTTTTCACTTCGGACTCTACCTGCTGATCGGCGCGGCTGCGCTGGGCGTGCTGGGCAGCATTCTCGGCGGACTCGCTGGGGCGCTGTTCCTGCTGGCCCGCGTTTGCGGCTGGATTGGACTTGTGCTGACGGTCTTCGGCGGCGCCGCCCTGTTCTGGCGCCGGCTGACCGACCGGGAGCTGCGCAACTATACCGGCGCCGGCGACCTCTTCAACGTCGGCGCCTTTGCCGTGGCTTGCGCGCTGGTGATTCTCGGTTCGCTGACCGGGAGCATGCCGCCGCTGACCGCCTTTGCCCGGGCCGTGTTTACCTTCGACACCTCCCTGCAATTGCCTGCCCTGGCCGCCATTGGGCTCATGCTAGGTTCGCTGATTACCGGCTACATCCCCTACACGCACATGGCGCACTTCGTGGCCAAGTATTTCACCTATCACATGGTGCGCTGGGACGATGCCCCCAACCAGGGCCGCATCGCCGCCCGCATGGCCGAGTACCTGACCTACCGGCCCACCTGGTCGGCCGCGCACGTTGGCGCCGACGGAACGAAAACCTGGGTGGATGTGGCCACCATGAACCCAGCCTTAGCCGCGCCCGCGGCAGCCGTGGCTGCGCCCGGCAGCGGCGCTAAAGGCGCTCCGCCGACGGCGGGTGCCGGCAGTGGGACCGCCAGCCAGGAGGTGCGCAAGTGAAGGACGTAAACATTAATGACGTTTCGCGGCGCGATCCCCAGCCGCTGACCGAGCTGGAAAAGAACGACCTGAAGCCGCTACCCGTTTTTGGCCAGCAGGACGGCCCCGCGCTTGCGCCCCTCAACCCGCAGAAGATAGCGGCCTGCGAGTGCGGGCTCGACGGCACCTGCGCGCTGAACCTTCCCCGGCCCAAGTCGCGGGAGGAGGAAGAGGCGCTGGTAAAGAAATTCCTGACCGGCGTGGAAAAACTGTTCACCAGGGAGAACAACTGGACCTTTTTGCAGCCGCTGCTGCTGACCATGGAGCACTGCACCCGTTGCCAGACCTGCTCCGATTCCTGCCACATCTACGAAGCCAGCGGGCGCAACGAACTCTATCGCCCGATCTTCCGCAGCGAGATTTTGCGCCGGCTCTATTTCAAGTACGTCAAGCACGGCGGACTGATCTCGCGCTGGCAGCGGGGAGATATCGAGCTGAACTGGCCCATGGTGGCGCGCCTGGCCGAACTGGCCTACCGCTGCAATCTTTGCCGCCGCTGCGCCCAGACCTGCCCCATCGGGGCGGACAACGGCCTGGTGGCGCACGAATTGCGCAAGCTGTTCAGCATGGAGATGGGCATCTCGGCCAAGGAAATCCACGACAACGGCTCGATGAAGCAACTGAAGACCGGATCGTCCACCGGCATGAACTCGGCGGCGGTCAGGGACAACATGGACTTCATCGACGAAGAGATGAGCGAGAAGACCGGCCTCGAGGTCAAGACGCCATGGGACGTGGAAGGCGCCGAATACCTGGTATTGCATAATGCCGGCGAAGTTATGGCGTGGCCGGAGAATCCCGGAGCGTTTACCGTCATTCTCAACGCCGCCGGCGTGAGCTGGACGATGTCCTCGGAGGCGGTGGGCTACGACTCCATCAACTACGGCCTGTGGTACGACGATGCCCAGTTCGCCCGCGTCGCCCTTAAGCACGCGCAATGCGCCAAGAACCTGAGGGCGAAGAAGATCCTGCTGGGCGAGTGCGGCCATGCCCACAAGGCGCTGGGCGTGATCGCCGACCGCATCCTGCTGGGCGACCTGGCCATCCCCCGCGTAAGCGGGCTGACCGTGCTGCGCGACATCATATTGAGCGGCAAGCTCGGCCTGGACCCCTCGCGCAACAACTTCCCGGTAACGCTGCACGATCCCTGCAACATGGCCCGGCTGATGGGCGTGGTTAAGCCGCAGCGGGAAATCCTGCGCCGCATCGCCCCGCAGTTCCGCGAGATGGAGCCGCACGGCGTCAACAATTACTGCTGCGGCGGCGGCAGCGGCTTCGCCATCATGTCGCCCAACAACTTCAGCGACTGGCGCTTCCAGGTCTCCGGACGCAAGAAGCTGGAGCAGGTGCTGAACGCCTTCAGCGATTGCCTCGATCCTTCCATCCCCAAGTACGTTTGCGCTCCCTGCAGCAATTGCAAGGGCCAGATGCGCGACCTGTTCGCCTACTGGGGCCTGTGGGACAAACACCAGATCCTTTACGGCGGGCTGGTGGAGCTGATCGTCAACGCCATGACCAATGCCAAGCCGGGCTTCCTGGAGTGGGAGTGGCACTAGAGATTTAAGATTTTCGATTTGTGATTTTTGATTCTTGACTTCGGATTTAAAGCCGGGTGCCCCACATCTGCCTGTTTTTTGGCAGATGTGGGTTAATTACAATCCCACATATCTGCGCAGATGCAGGGCCCCAGTGCACCTTCACATATAGAGCTTATTCCTGCAGCGCCGTTCGCATTACGGGAGCTTCCACCACCAGCTCGGCGTCCTTTTTGCTCACCAGGATTCGTGGCAGCAGCAGCACCAGTGGCACGGTGATGAGCGTAGTTGCGGCGTTGGCGATGACCAGCGAATCAAAGGGGAAGTGGAAGCGCTCCAGCAGCTTCGAGCCGAACCAGTCGGTGCCGAACAGGGCGAGATTGCGCACGCTCATCATCAGCGAGAAGCCCAGGCCCTCGCTGCCGACGGGAGTGGCGCGCACCGCCAGGTCCATCAGCGCCAGCTCGGCCAGGGTGTAACCAAAGCCGTTCAGGCCTTCCACAAACTGCGCCTGGCCCACGCTTGAATAAAACAGGTATCCAAGGTTGGCCACCGCCCCCAGGCTCATGCACCACAACAGCAGGGTACGAAGATTGAAACGCCGGCAGGCATAACCATATCCCATAGCGGCTACCACTCCGGTAATGCCGGCGATGAGCTGCAGGAATCCTTGCGCCTGGGTATCCATGTGCAGTTGGTTCTGCTGGCGATAGAACAGCGCGGTGCCGAAACCGGGAGCGGCATAGAACAGCGCCATCAGCCCTACGGCCGCCCACATGCTTTTGGCGGAGGCCATATTGGCGAGCTGCCGGCCGGCGTTCTCCAGCAGTTCGTGCGAGTTGATGCGTATGCGCTGCTCGTGGAGAAAGAAGATGGTGGCAGGCACCAGCAGGAACATGACCCCGCCGCAAGCCGCGGCCGTCCAGCCAAAAGCGATGCTGGCCAGGAAGCCGGCAATCGGACCGATGAAGATAAAGCAGGCCTGCGAGATGAACTGCCGCAGCGCCGTCAGGCGTCCCGAGCCCGCGGTCGCCTGGGCGATCTCCACCATGTATCCGCCCACCACCGTGCTGGCCACCACCATGAAGACGTTAATGACAATGCACGTCAGCAGCAGCTTGCCGTAGAGGTGCGGCGTGAAGTAAAGCCATACCCAGCAGAGCACTGCCAGGGCGGTGCTGATCAGCAGGTAGCTTCTGCGCCGGCTGCCCAGGATGGGAAAGGCGTCGGTGAAGATGCCGGCGAAGGGCTTGAAGTACCAGGCCAGCCCGGCCCAGAAGAAAAAGGCGGCGTTGGCGGCGCGATCGACGTGCAGCTCGTTCTTGAGCAGGTTCTGCAGCGGGATGCGCGCCAGCACCTGCGGCTGCGACAGGGTGGTAGCCAGAACGCCGACTACGATGACAATGGCGGCATTTCTGAGCTTTTTCCCGTTAATGACTTCAGGCAATTCTGGACCACCCACCGGGCTCTCCGGCGCGCTAATGGGCGCGCTGAGATGAATTGAGCAGCATCTCTGTTGGATGCGTTTCGCGGGAACCGTGTGTACTAGCAGTTTAAAGCAACCCCGCGGAGATAGCGAAATCCGGGGCCGGCTGGCAGCACATTGCGAAATTGGAAATTTGTCTCCTGTGCCATAATGTTCCGCTATGACTCTGCCAGGAAAGATCGCGTTGGTAACCGGAGGCTCGCGCGGGCTGGGGCGGGCAATAGCCGCGCGTCTGGCCCGCGAAGGCGCGGCGGTGGCTGTCAACTACCATGAACACGCCCGCGAAGCCGAAGCGGTGGCGGCCGAGATCAACCAGGCCGGCGGCCGGGCGCTGGCCCTCGGCGCCGACGTCGGCGACCTCGAAGCCGTGCGCGCCATGGTGGCAAGAGTCGAGCGTGAACTCGGCCCCATCTCCATCCTGGTCAACAACGCCGGCATCACCCGCCGCGGCGAGCTGATGGAGTTCGATTACTCTCAGATGGAAACCATGCGGCGCACCAACGTGGACGGCGTGGTGCACACCACCCGCGCGGTCGTGCCCGGCATGCTGGCCATGCGCTTCGGCCGCATCGTGAATATCGGCTCAATCGCTGGGCACGGCACTGCCCTAGCCGGCACCACTTTCTACGCGATCACCAAGGCGGCGGTGGCGGCGCTCACGCGGCGCTTCGCCCTGGAGCTGGGACCGCATGGCATTACCGTGAACGCCGTGGCTCCCGGCTTTGTGCCCACCGAACTCACCTTTCAAGGCCGCACGCCGGAACAGGTGGCGGCCATCACCGAGCGACTCGCCACCATCACCATGCTTCGCCGCGCCGGCACGCCGGAAGACATCGCCAATGCCGTCGCTTTTCTGGCCGCGCCGGAATCAGGCTTCATCACCGGGCAAATCCTCACCGTAGATGGCGGACGCTTGGATTACATTGGACATCCTTAGAAGCCGCTGCCGGAAATGCTTCTCTGAACGGACGTGGCTTCGGCCATGCCCTCCAGAAGCAGACCAAAGCAGCACGCCAGGCGCCAGGTAACGTAGATACGGGCAATAGCAGTGCACGAGAGCTTGCAGGCTCAACCTGCTTTTATCAGCAGTCTCCTGGCGCTTCCGCGTGCATCGTTGGGATTCGCCGTTCCTGTCGACGAGAAGGCGAGGAAAGGGCCCGCCGGCGCTGGAGAAAAAACAACCCTGCCGTTGCCGACAGGGTTAATGGGAGGAAATGTTTTTGCTATTAACTGTAGAAATAATACATTAGCGATTACCATTAGGATATAAGGCAATAACCCTAGAGAAATCTCATAACCGCCCTAACCCGGTTAGAGACAACTCCGGCGACCAGAGCAGCTCGGCGTTTAGGCCAGATCGAGCATTGGTGAGAGGCGGGCAAAAGCATCAGCGCGGCGCGCTAATCCTGCTGCATTCCCTGTGGGGTAAAAGTCAGCGTGCGGGTTTTGTTCAGAGGGCCGGCGAACTTGACCGGCTGGCCGTTGAAGCTCAGCTCGATTCCGTGCGGATTACCGGTCGTCAGCACCAGTCGCTGGCGGGCCTTGAACGCAAGCTCGCCCGGATCCGATTCCGGGTCAAGCGCCCGTCGTATTACCAGCTTTCCATCTGCCAGGATCTCGACCCAGCAACGCTGCTTGACGGTAACCGCCAGCGAAATGCCCTGGGCACCCGCCGGCGAGGTGCCGGCTGAGCTTGCCGCGGGCGGCGGCGCGGTCACGCTGGCGTCGGGCGCCGCTGGCGGATTGGTGGAAGCTGCCTGCACCTGCTGCAGTTGAGTGATATTCGCTTTTGCAAGCTGCTGCCGGTTGGCGCGCCATTTCTCCAGATAGGGCCAGCCGGCCACGGCGGCGCCAGCCGCTGTCAGCACGGCGATGAGGGTCCAGACGAAGGCTACGAGCCCGTGCCGCCGGCGCTGGTCGCGGGCGCGCGAAGCCTCTACCTGTTTGGCGATTACTGAGATTTTGTTGAGTTCCGGCGTTTGGCGCTCGGCGGCTTTAACGGCCTCCATGAAATCCAGCACCGCCTCGTCTTCATCTAGTCCGACGTAGCGCGCGTAGGCGCGCACGAAACCGCGATTGAAGACGCCCCCTGGTAACTTGTCGAACTTCTCCTCTTCCAGCGCGCGCAGCCAGCGCGTTCCGATCTTGGTCGCGGCCGCCACTTCTTCCAGCGTGATCTCACGCAGTTCGCGCCCACGCCGCAGGTTTTCGCCGAACCGACCCACGAAGTGCCCTTTCGGCCAATGGTCTTCAAGTTATTGGCATAATAGGGGTGCACAGTAAGTAAGTCAAACCGGAAAAGCGCGAACTGCAGCTTTTATTTGGAGCTAATCCGAGAAATGGGCAAATCTAAGGCAAATAACTGAAATAAACGTGTAAAGTTAACTGCCGCAGAAACCTGCACAATTAGCTAGTTGCCCCTAGCGGCACTTGAAACCTATAATACGCTACCACCCAAATGCCAAAGACTGCGCGTCTTTGGGCGAGCATCTTTTCATGGACAGAGCCTCCAGGGCCGATACCGCGCGGCAAGGACAGGAGCTAGGGATCTTCCACGATGTCGCCAAAGCTCTTACCTCTTCTCTGAACCTGGACTCGATTCTGCAAACCATCATGGACAAGGTGGCGGCCTATTTCAAGCCGGACACCTGGTCGCTGCTGATGGTGGATGAAGACAAGCAGGAGCTTTACTTTGCCATTGCCGTGGGCGACGCCGCCGAAGTGCTCAAGCCGGTGCGCCTGCGCCTGGGCGAAGGAATCGCCGGTTGGGTGGCCAAGCACGGCGAGTCGCTGCTGATTCCGGACGTCTATACCGATCCGCGTTTCGCCAAGCGGGTTGACGAGATGACCAAGTGGCACACCCGTTCGCTGATCTGCATGCCGCTCTGTTCCAAGCGGCGCGTGCTGGGCGTCATCCAGCTGGTGAACGTGGACATGAAAGATTTCGGCGACTCCGAACGCCTGCTGCTGCAGGCCATGACCGATTACGCGGCCATCGCCATCGAGAACGCCCGCTCGGTGGAGCGCATTCAGGAACTCACCATCACCGACGACTGTACCGGGCTCTACAACGCGCGCCATCTCTATCATCAGCTCGAAGCCGAGGTCAACCGCTCGGCCCGCTTCGGATACCAGTTCAGCGTTCTCTTCCTCGACCTGGATCACTTCAAGAAAGTGAACGACACCCACGGGCACCTGGTCGGCAGCCGCCTGCTCGGCGAGGTCGGGACGGTCATCAAGTCAAACCTGCGCATGATCGATTGCGCCTTCCGCTACGGCGGCGACGAATTCGTAGTCCTGCTGCCGCAGACCGGAAAAGACGCGGCCACGGTGGTGGCCAGGCGCCTGCTGCAGGTTTTTCGCGCCTCCGAATTTCTTAAGTCCGAGGGACTGGGCCTGAACGTCAGGGTGAGCCTGGGAGTGGCGACCTATCCCGAAGACGCCAAAAACGCCCACGACATAATCCACCAGGCGGACGAGATGATGTACGCGGTCAAGAACTCCACCCGCGACAACATAAGCGTGGCTAAGGTAGGGCTCATCGGTTAGCGCCTGTCAGGCAGCCCTCCCGAAGCGTGCTGTGGCTGCAGCCAAGCCTAAAGCAGCCTGAAGAGCTCTCTAAAAAACCTCAACGGAACGGATTGGGGCAGCTCCAGGGGATGCTTCGCGCCTCCTGCGGAGTCGCTCAGCATGACGTCTGATTTCACTCATACCAGAACTAATCAGCACTAAGAAGTGAATTTGGGAACCAGGGACGGGGCGCGCAAAGCCGCTTCAAACCTTTTGCTTGAAGCGGTCGAGCACAATGAACAGCAAAATGGCCAGCAGCGCGCTGAAGAAGGCCCCGAGCAGTTGATGGGTCCAGGACCAGCGCAGCGGCTCGTTTGCCAGCCCGCGCATGATCCCGAAATAAATAACCTGATGGATGACGTAAAAAATGTAGGTCAGCAGGAAACGGGAACCCGGCTGCTCGACGTCGATCTTCACGCCCAGCGAAGAAGCCAGGTAGCCGACCACAGTCTTGGCGATTCCATTCACTCCGATGGGGTGCTGGGTGAGCGCATCCTGCACCAGCCCGATGAAGCAGCCGGTGAACATGCCGCTGACGGCATTGCGCCGCGAAACGGCGAAGTAGATGGTCACCAGCAGCGGCAGGTCCACGGCGCGCACAAGCTGCAACCGGACGGGAATGAATCCCTGCAGGAAGAGCACCAGCAGCGGCACGCCGATGGCGACCGGCCAGGAAAACCTGTATACCTCAACCTGCTCACGAGATGTATAACTGGTGCTCACGCTGCCCCTGCCTACGGAGTGTCATTGGCGGCTGGCGCCGAACCGCCGCTGGCGTTTGGGGCACCATTAGAGACGCTCTTCGCAGCCCCCGGTGCGCCGGTCTTTGGCGCGCTGGGAGAAGGCTTGGCCGGCGCTTCCGATGGTCGAGGCTTGTCGGCGGCAGCGGCTTCCGCGCCCGGTTTGGCGGCGCTGGACCCGGTGGCAGGTGTCTTGGCCGCCTGAGATGCTGGTTTGGCGCCAGAGCCGTTGGCGCCGGGGCCTGCGGCGAGCGCCGGCTTGGCCCCGCTGCCGCTTCCCGCAAGTTTAGCGGCAGCCTTTGGCTTCTCACCCTGAGTGCCTGCTGCCGAAGTTCCAGCGGCCGGCTTGGCGGCACCGGACCCGGTAGCAGGCGTCTTGGCTGCCGTGGATGCTGGCTTGGCGCTGGCCGCAGACGCCGCGGCGGCCTGCGCTCCGGTGGTGGGCTTCACCGTGCCGGCCGGAGGGCTTGCCGGCGGCGCGCCCGGCGAGCCGGTCTCGATGGCCTTTCCCGGCACGGAAGGCAAGCGTTCGGCAAGGATATCGGCAGCCCGCACTGGCCCTAGGTCCTTGGTGTCCGGCTCCCGCTCCTCGATCTTGGTGATCACCAGCACCTCTTCCAGGCGGCTGAGGTTGGCGGCAGGAGTGACGCGCACGTTCAGGAACAGGTCCTTGCCCGGTGAAACCGCAGCGATTGTGCCGACAGGCAAGCCTTTCGGGAAGATGCGGTCGCCGCCGCTGGTGATGACGTCTTCGCCGGGAATGACGGTTTCATCGGACATGATGTAGGCCAGGCGCGGATCGCCGCTGGGCTGGCCCTTCAAGATGCCTTGCAATCTGGATTTCACCAGGATGGCGCCCACGCCGCTGGTCTGGTCGGTGATCTCCAGCACCTGGGCGGTGGTGGGATAAACGCGCAGCACCTTGCCGACGATGCCGGCGGGTGTGATCACGGCCATGTTGGCGGCGATGCCGTCGCGCGAGCCGCGGTCGATGTAGATGAGGCGAGAAGTCTCCGAACCGCTGGAGCCGATGACCTGCGCGGCCACGGTCTTGGAGATGTACTGTTCCTTGAACTGCAGCAGGGCCTGCAGGCGACGGGCCTGGGCGGCGTCCTGCTCCAGGCGCACCTGCTCCAGGCGCATGCGTTCGATCTGCTGGCGCAGTTCGGCATTTTCCCGGCGCACCCCGCGCAGATAGAAGTAATCACGCCAGCCGCCGCTGATCCATTCCTGGCCGTGAACGAAGCCGCGCCCGAGGGGGGTAATGAGATTGACCGCCCAGTAGCGAATCAGCCGCACCGGGCCGCTTTCCGTCGGACGCCTGATCTGGGTGGCCAGGCCGAGCACCTGCAGCGCCAGCACCACGGCAAGGACGGTCGCGTTCTTGTGGCGGGCGAAGAAGGATTCCATAAAGACAGTTTCAAGTTTCGAGTTTCAAGCCGGGCCGTTTTGCGCGTCCCGCCTCAGGGCCATGAAGCAACATCAAAGCTGCAGTTTCAAGTTTCCGGTTCACAGCGCCAAAGCTAGAAAGTACTTCTCGAAACTGCCTCTGTTCACGAAACTCGAAACTTGAAACTCGAAACTATTCGATCGATATCTTCCGCAGCAGTTTGAAGTCGCTCAGCATTTTGCCGGTGCCGAGGACGACGCTGGCCAGCGGGTCGTCGGCAATCGAGACCGGCAGGCCGGTCTCCTCGCGGATGCGCTTGTCGAGGTTCTTTAGCAGCGCCCCGCCTCCGGTGAGCACGATTCCGCGGTCGCTGATGTCGGCGGAAAGCTCGGGCGGCGTGCGCTCCAGGGCGACGCGGATGGCGTTGACGATGGTGGACACCGATTCGCCCAGCGCCTCGCGCACTTCGCTGTCGTCCACCGTGATGGTCTTGGGAACACCTTCGATCAGGTTGCGGCCCTTCACTTCCATGGTCAGCGGCTTCTCCAGCGGGAAGGCCGAGCCGATTTCAATCTTGATCTGCTCCGCCGTGCGCTCGCCGATCAGCAGGTTGTACTTGCGCTTGAGGAAATTCATTATGGCCTCGTCCATCTGGTTGCCGGCCATGCGCACCGAGCGCGAGTAAACGATGCCGCTGAGGGAGATGACGGCGATGTCGGTAGTGCCGCCGCCGATGTCGACCACCATGTTGCCGCTGGGCTCGGTGATGGGCAGTCCGGCGCCGATGGCGGCCACCATGGCCTGCTCCACCAGGTGCACTTCGCTGGCCTTGGCGCGGTAGGCGGAGTCCATGACCGCGCGCTTTTCCACCTGCGTGATCTCGGAAGGCACGCCGATGACTATGCGCGGATGCACCAGCATCTTGCGGTTGTGCGCCTTCTGGATGAAGTAGTTCAGCATCTTCTCGGTGTGGCGGAAGTCGGCGATGACGCCGTCCTTCATCGGCTTGATGGCCACGATGTTGCCGGGTGTGCGTCCCAGCATCTCCTTGGCTTCCTTGCCCACTGCTTCAACCTCGTTGGTGAGCCGGTTGACAGCGATGATGGAAGGCTCATTAACGACAATGCCTTTACCTTTGGCGTAAACGAGGGTATTGGCGGTCCCCAGGTCGATGGCAAGGTCGCTGGAGAACATGCTGAACAGCGAACGCAAGTTGGCGAAGCGAGAGGCGGAATGATAACCGTTGGATGACATTACTGAACTATCTCTCTGAACTGGCAATATTCTACGCGCAACCAAGCAAGCGCGGCAGTTCTACGTTATCCCATGGAGCCCGTCCCGCCGGATACTGTAAATGCCTTACGCGCAGGTGGAAACTTCCTTGGTACACTTGGCGGAACGTGAGCATCAACGGTGCTCTAGCCCCATCTTATCGAAAACCGCGCCGCCCGGCTTGTCTTTCTTGAACAAATCCCCTCAATTCTGGTTACGGATGGCCGCCGGATTGGCACGCCGGCCCCGGTCGACAGGACATTGCCTCGCAGAAGCCACTGGCCCGCCCGGGGGCGTAGCGGGCTCGGTGCCCCACCCTCATAGCGCCTCCTTTGGCGCGATTAGGGTAGGAGATTGGTTCACCCTCCAAATCCCGATCCTAAAGGGGCCCACAACTGGGCCCGCGCCCCTGCCTGGAAAGCCGCAGCTCTCGACTGATCTGTTGCATCTAAGTTTTTATAGGGCCATAGTAGCGCCGGGAATCTAGGTCTTTACCTTCCCGGTCGCGTCATATCAGCGATTCCATTACCCCCGAGGAACCCTCACATGTCTACCGCAAAGCAGCCCGCCACTGGCGGCGCTTCCGGCGCCAAGTCGAAGCCTTACCGCAACTTCATCAATGGCGACTGGGTCGAGGCCGCCACCGGTGCCTGCTTCGAAAACCTCAACCCGGCCAATACCCGGGAGGTGGTGGGCGTCTTTCAACGTTCCGGAGCCGCCGACGTGGATGCCGCCGTGGCCGCGGCCAAGGAGGCTTTCGACAAGTGGCGGCTGGTGCCGGCGCCGCGGCGCGCCGAGATCGTCTTTCGCGCCGCCGCCATACTTGAGCGGCGCAAGGAGGACTGCGCCCGCGACATGACCCGCGAGATGGGTAAGGTGCTGAAGGAGACTCGCGGCGACGTGCAGGAGGCCATCGATACCGGCTACTACATGGCCGGCGAGGGCCGCCGCCTGTTCGGCTACACCACGCCCAGCGAGCTGCCCAACAAGTTCGCCATGTGCGTGCGCCAGCCGATCGGCGTTTGCGCCATGATCACCCCCTGGAACTTCCCCATGGCGATTCCCTCCTGGAAGCTTTTCCCCGCCCTGGTGGCGGGCAACACCTGCGTCATCAAGCCGGCGCAGGATACGCCGCTGTCGGTATTCAACTTCGTCGCCGCGCTTACCGAGGCCGGGGTCCCTGGCGGAGTGGTAAACATCGTGACCGGCTTTGGCGACGAGGTTGGCCGGCCGCTGACCGAGCATCCGGAGGTGCGCGCGGTTTCGCTTACCGGCTCGTCAGCCGTAGGCCGGGTGGTGGGCGCGGCCTGCGCCCAGCGCCTCAAGCGCTGTTCACTTGAGCTGGGCGGCAAGAACCCCATGATCGTGCTGGACGACGCCAACCTGGAACTGGCGCTGGATGGCGCCGTCTGGGGCGCCTTTGGCACTACCGGCCAGCGCTGCACCGCCACCAGCCGGATCATCATCCAGCAAGGCGTCTATGCGAAATTCGCCGAGGCGCTGGTGGAACGCGCCCGCCGGCTCAAGATCGGCAACGGGCTGGACGAAACCGTCGAGATGGGGCCGGCAATCAACGCCCGGCAATTGCAGAACGATCTGGAATATATCGAAATCGGCAAGCAGGAGGGGGCGCGCCTGCTCTGCGGCGGACATCGCCTGGAAGCCGGCGGCTATCGTCACGGCTTCTTTCTCGAAGCCACCGTCTTCGGCGATGTCGCCCCCCGGATGCGCATCGCCCAGGAAGAAATCTTCGGCCCGGTGGTTTCGCTTATTCCCTGCCGGAATTTGCAGGAGGCGCTGGAAATCGCCAACGGAGTGGAGTATGGTCTGTCATCCGCCATTTACACCCGGGATGTCAACCGCGCCTTCGCCGCCATCCAGGAGTTGAATGCCGGCATTACTTATGTGAACGCACCCACGATCGGGGCCGAGGTGCATCTGCCGTTCGGCGGGGTCAAGGCCACCGGTAACGGGCATCGCGAGGGCGGGATCGGCGCATTTGACTTTTTTACCGAGTGGAAATCGGTGTACGTTGATTACTCCGACCGGCTGCAGAAAGCGCAGATCGATCGGTGAATCATTTTTGATTTTCGATTTTTGATTTCAGATGGCAAGGCCAGCGAGCCGGTTTATTTTGATCTGAAACCTGAACTCGAAGATCAATTGTGCTGAAGGTGGGCGGGGTAAAAGCCGGCTGTGTGTGGGGGCACAGCAGGCTCTCGTTTACAAGCTTCTGGTTTGCCGTGGCAAGAAATCCTTGTATCAGGGCACGGCTGGCGCCGTGTCGCACGGAGCCCGACACGGATGCGGGCTTAACCCCTGTGGAGACTGGTTGTTTTTTATCAGAACCTTTTGAAAGGCCGTTAATGTTGACCAATTCCGCGTTTGAAATTCTCGCCGCCTCGCGCATGGAAAGGGTGAATTATGCCATCCGCGACCTGGTGGTTATTGCCGAGCAGATCGCGCGCACCGGCAAAGAGATTCTTTATCTCAACATCGGCGATCCCCCGCTTTACGGCTTCCAGCCGCCGCCGCACCTGATCGAGGCGGTTCACCGGGCCATGCTTGACGGCGTTAACGGCTACGGCAACTCCCTGGGCCTGGATGCGGCCGTGCAGAGCATTCGCAACCAAGCCGAAGAGAAGGGATTCGGGAATATCCAGGGCATCTTTGTCACCATGGGCTCAGGCGAGGCGGTGGACTGCTGCCTGACCGCGCTGGTTAACCCGGGAGACAACGTGCTGACGCCGTGCCCGGACTATCCCCTGTATTCGGCCACCCTGGCCAAAAACTGCTGCCTGCTGAACTCGTACCGGCTCAAGGAAGAGGAAGGCTGGGAGCCGGACCTCGACGACATCGCTGCGCGCATCAACTCGCGCACCCGCGGAATCGTGCTCATCAACCCCAACAATCCGACCGGGGCCATCTATTCCAGGCGGACGCTGGAAGGCGTCGCCGAGCTTGCCCGGCGCAATAACCTGATTATTTTTTCCGACGAGATTTACGACAAGCTGATACTGGACCAGGACGAGACCCATATACCCATCGCGGCGCTCGCCCCCGATGTCCCGGTGGTTACCCTTAACGGGCTCTCGAAAGCCTATTGCTGCCCGGGCTGGCGCCTCGGCTGGGGCATCGCCGCCGGCCCGCAGGATTGCCTAAAGCCATACCTGGAAGCGGTTTACAAGCTGCTCCGGGCCAGGCTTTCGGCTCCTCATCCGCTGCAATATGCCATCAAGCCCGCGCACGATGGCCCGCAGGACCATCTGCTGGAGATGAACCGCAAGCTGCGCCGCCGCCGCGACCTGCTGCAGAGCTGGTGCCAGCAAACCCCGGGAATCAGTTGCGTCACGCCCAAGGCAGCCTTTTACGCCTATCCCAAGCTCGACATCCCCGAAGACGATACCGCCTTCGTTCGCGAACTGTTGCAGCAGAAGCAGGTTCTGGTGGTGCACGGCGCCGGCTTTGGCGACAAAGCGGGCGCGGCACACTGCCGTATAGTATTTTTGCCCGAGGAGACGGTGCTGGCCGAGGCGTTTGCCAGAATTTCGGCGTTCATGCAGGCGCGTTACTGACTTTTCCGGCTAAGAGCCGAGCCTGGCGGCACCGGCTGCCATCTGCTGGCCTGGGGCCAATAGTTTTTTGGAAAATTGCATCTTTATCTTGCCAACTGATTGTAAAATCTGAGATTGTTATCCTGGGTTGCGGAAAAGGGGGGGCCGGTATTGCCTGTGACGGGTGGGCTTCCCCGGGGTAGCGCACATGGCGCAGCCCCCAATGGCAACCCGCTTGCGCCTCGGAGAAAATTGTCCATGACCAAAGCTGACCTAATCGAAGAAGTCTCGCGTCTCGCGGAACTTACGCGGAAAGACAGCGAGGTGATCGTGGAGACCATCTTCGACAGTGTGGTTCGCGCCTTGCGGTCGGGCGACAAGATTGAGATTCGCGGGTTTGGCAGTTTCCGGACGCGCCAGCGTAAGCCTCGCGTCGGCCGCAACCCGAAAACCGGCGATCGCGTCGAGGTCCCGGCCAAGAAGATTCCCTTCTTCAAGCCCAGCAAGGAATTGAAGGACATGGTCAACAACGCGCAGCATGGCTCGGCCGCGGCCGCCTCAGTTGAGCCACTCCCCAAAAGCGCCCCGGGAGAAGGCCAGGGTTAGCTGCGTAAGCCGCTTACTCAGGCGCGGAAGTTGCGCTTGCCGGGAAACCAAACCAGCCAGGGACATGCCGCGGTGGGGCCGCAAAACTAGCAGATCCTTCGCTTCGCTCGGGCTGACCCTCAAAAATTTCTGCGTTTTTCCGCAACCTGCTAAAATCCTGTTCCCTGGCCCCTAATACCTAGCCCCTAATCAGCGCGTATCATCTGTGTATCAGGAACGGGAAAATGCAGATTGGCCGCCGCAACACGATCATCGCTTTTGTTCTGCTCGGGGCCTTCAGTGTCGGCCTGGCGGTGGCGCTGAACATTACCTGGGCATTTCACTGGCGATCGGTTGCCGCGGTGGTGCTGGGCATCATTCTGTTTGGCTTCATCATTGCCGTGGTCAGCCTGAACACCATTTTCCTGGTGCGCGAGATACGGCGCAGCGAGCAGCACGACAGCTTCATCAACGCCGTCACTCACGAGTTGAAGACCCCCATTACTTCCGTGCGCCTCTACCTGGAAACCTTGCAGTCGCGCCCACTAGACGAGCCGCAGCGGCGGGAGTTCTACCGCGTCATGCTGGAAGACACCGACCGGCTGCTTGGGACCGTGGAGCAGATTCTGCAAGCCGGGCGGGTGGTGCAGTCGCATCGCCTGCGCCGCCTGCGCCGGGTGAACCTGGAAGCGGTGCTGGCCGAGTGCGTCGAGCTGGCGCGCAAGCGCCATCACCTCTTCGACGGGCAGATGCGCATGCACAGCCTGGCCACCAGCCCCGGAGAGAACCACGTTCTGGGAGACTCGGAAGAATTGCGCATCGCCATTTCCAACGTGCTGGACAATGCCGTCAAATACTCGACCCGGGAAATCGACATCCGCGCCGAGCTGCTGCCGCAGGGCGCCGACGTGCTGGTGCGCATCAGTGACCGCGGTGTCGGCATACCGGCTTCGGAACTGAAGCGCATCTTCCACCGCTTCTACCGCGTGCCCCTGCGCACCGCCATGAACATCAAGGGAACCGGGCTGGGACTGTTTCTGGTCAAGAGCATCGCGCGGCGGCACGGGGGAGACGCTTTGGCCGAGAGCGATGGATTGGGCAAAGGCTCCACCATCATCATCCGCCTGCCGAGGATCGCGGCATGAGCCGAATTCTGATCGTGGAAGACGAGGTGAACCTGGCGCGCGGCTTGCGCTTCAACTTCGAGGCCGAAGGCCACCAGGTGGCCATGGTCGAGAACGGCGAGGAGGCGCTCGAACTCATCATCCGCCAGCCGCAAGCCTTCGACGTGGTGGTGCTGGACGTGATGCTTCCCGGCCGTGACGGCTTCTCGATTGCCGCCGAGCTACGCAAGCGCCGCATCTTCCTTCCCATCATCATGCTCACCGCCCGCGGCCGCCCGGAGGACGTGCTCAAGGGCTTCGAGGCCGGAGCCGATGACTATTTGCCCAAGCCTTTCGAACTTTCCATTCTGCTGGCGCGGCTGCGCAGCCTGCTGCGCCGCACCGAGTGGATGAAAGCTTCCGGCTCGGCCGGCGCAACCACGGCACCCGCTGGAGAGCCGGGCACCGCCGCCGCTAACGGCGTTTCCGGCGCGGATGCCGCTTACCAAGCGGCCAAGCCATACGTGATTACGATTGCCGGCAAGAAGGTCGATTTCACCCGCCTGGAGCTGCACACCAGCAACGAAGTCATCCGCCTCACCGTGATGGAGGCGGAGCTGCTGGCCTACCTGGTGCGCAACGCCGGCCGCCCGATCTCGCGCAAAGAGATTCTCGAGAAGGTCTGGGGATTGCGCGAAGACACCGACACGCGCGCCATCGACAACTTCGTGGTGCGCCTGCGCCGCTACCTGGAAAACGAGCCCAGCGCGCCACGGCATCTGCTGACCGTGCGCGGCGTGGGCTACCGCTTTGTGCCCGATGCAGAATAATCGGCAGAGAAGCGTGGCGGGGGACTCCGGAGCGGCTGCCGATGAGGTGCCCACGCCTGCTGCCAGGCTCGCCTGCCAAGAGAAAGAGCTTTGCGGCAACTCGCAAAGATTCTTTTGCAATCGTGCCTGCCTGTGGTAGACTAACTTGACTTCTAATGAGTAGCGCCGCTTCAATCCGCGCTTTTCGATGGTCCAGCCGATGGTGTTCCCGCACCGTCGTGTGCCTCTAGTCCAGGCACTTTCCTTTAGTTAATTCCAACCCAGCCAGTTAGAGCCAGCGCCGCATTATTCGCTATTGCCGGCGCTTACGCGGGAAGAAGCCATGAACGCCAGTATTTCCTATTCTGGAACGCAGATTCCTTCCAAGCAGACCACTTCCACCAATTTACTGCCCCTTTCGGCCAGCGAGCCCGGCACCCGGGTGAAGGCCATGTTGAGCGGCATTTTTACCGGACGCGATCTGACGTGCGCCGAGGCCGCCGAGCTGCTCGGCTACGTGCTGGACGGCCAGGCCAGCGACGCGCAGATCGCCGCCGTCCTGGTGGCGCTTGCCCAGAAAGGCGAGTGCGTGGACGAGCTGGTCGGACTTACCCAGGCCATGCGCACCCGCATGGTCGTCCTGCGCACCCGGCACCGATGTTTCGTCGATACCTGCGGCACCGGCGCCAGTCTCGCCAAGACCTTCAATGTCTCGACTGCCGCCGCCGTGGTTGCCGCCGCCGCCGGCGTTCCCGTAGCCAAGCATGGGGCGCGCGCTTCCACCAGCAAAACCGGCAGCGCCGACGTGTTGGCCGCCATGGGCGCTCCGGTTCCGGTTCCTCCCGCCATCTCCGAACGGCTCTTCGATTCTCTCGGTTTTTGCTTCCTCTTCGCTCCCGCACATCATCCGGCAGCGGCGCGCGTGGCCGGCATCCGCCGCGAGCTGGGCGTGCGCACCTGCTTCAACCTGATTGGGCCGCTGTGCAATCCGGCGGGCTCGCGGCGCCAGGTAATGGGCGTCTCCGACGTCAAGCTGATGCCGAAGATCGCCAGCGCGCTGCTGGCCTTGGGCGCCGAGCACGCCTGGGTGGTGCATGGCGACGACGGTCTGGACGAGATAACACTGTCCGGCCCGACCCGAGTCCTGGAGCTGCGCGACGGGCGGAAGCGGCAGCGTTGCGTTACGCCCGAGGACTTCGGCTACCACGCCGAACCGCTGGAGCTTGTTCGCGTTCCGGACGCGGCGGCCAGCGCCCGCATCATTCGCGAGGTGCTTGAGGAGGGCCGGCGCGACGTGGCGCGGCGCCTCATCGCCGTTAACGCCGCCGCCGCGCTGCACGTGGGCGGAGTATCGGAGTCGCTGGCCGAGTGCACCCGCCGGGCCGAAGCGGCCATCGACTCCGGCGCCGCCGCTGAGAAGCTGCACGCCTTTCTGCGCGCCGCCAACGCGGCCGTTCCGGGAGAAAAGGCGTGAGCGCTGTTGCCAGCTTTTTGGCTTCCATCTGCGAAGCCAAACGCGCCGAGATGGCCCAGGTAAGCGCCGCCGAGCGCGCCAGCGTGCGCCAGGCGGCCTTGCGCCTGCGCGCCCCCCGAAGGCCGCGCGCGTTTCGACGGGCGCTCTCGAATCCGGCCCAGGTAAACATAATTGCCGAGGTCAAGCGCAGCTCGCCCACGGCGGGCGCAATCCGCGCCGGCGCTGACCCGGCCGAGACCGCCTCCGTCTACGCTGCCAATGGGGCGGCGGCCATCTCCGTGCTCACCGAGCCGCAATACTTTTCCGGATCGCTCGACGATCTGCGGGCGGTTTGCGCACGTTTGGCTTCCACCCGGGCCAACGCCGGCTGCCCGGTCCTGCGCAAGGACTTCATCGTCGATGCGCACCAGGTCTACGAAGCCGCCGCCGCTGGAGCCGAGGCCGTGCTGCTGATCGTGGCCGCCCTGTCGCCAGCCGAGCTTCTGAGCTTGCGCACGCTGGCCGAAGACGAGCTCGGGCTCGATACGCTGGTCGAAGTCCATGCCGAGCCGGAGATGCGCACTGCCATCGAGTGCGGCGCCAGCATCGTCGGCGTGAACAACCGCAATCTGGCGACGCTGCAGGTGAGCCTCGACACCTCGCGCGCGCTGGCCCGCTACGCCCAGCCCGGACGCCTGCTGGTAAGCGAGAGCGGCCTGCGCACCCCTGAGCATCTGCGCGAATTGCGCGCCCTGGGCTACGACGCGTTCCTCATCGGCGAGACCCTGATGCGCGCGGCTGACCCGGCGCGCGAACTGGCGGCTTTCATCTCCACGGCGGCAAGCGCCACTGCCACTGCCGGGAGCGCGAAGGAGGCCGGCCGTGGTTGAGGTGAAGGTCTGCGGGATCACCAACAGCGAAGACGCGCGGCTGGCAGTCGAGCTGGGAGCCTCCATGCTGGGCTTCAACTTCTACCCGCGCAGTCCGCGCTACATTGAGCCCGCGGCAGCCGCGGAGATCATCGCCGGTCTTCCGGCCAGCGTCGAGCCGGTCGGGGTTTTCGTCAACGCTATGGTGGAAGAAATTGCCTCGACAGTGGCCGCCACAGCGCGCGGTTTTGGCGCGCCGGGACGCGGCGGCATCCGCGCCGCTCAACTGCACGGAGACGAACCCGCCGAGTTTTGCCGTGAACTGCGCCGGCAGACGCCTGGCGTGCGCGTGATCAAGGCGTTCCGCACCGATGCGGCGTTCATGCCCGAAGCGGCGGCGCGCTATCCGGCGGATGCGCTGCTGGTTGATGCTGCCTGCAACGGTTTCGGCGGCTCGGGCGTGCAGGCGAACTGGGAGACAGCGCGCGAGCTGGCGCAGCTTGTTTGCCTGGAAGAAGCCAGATTGAGCGCAACGAACTACCCCACCCTGACAAAAGAAGCTAGGGTGGAGCACCCGCGCGTTTTGCCGCGCTTGATACTGGCCGGCGGATTGACTCCGGCCAACGTCGCGGAAGCGATTCGCCGCGTGCAGCCGCACGCCGTGGACGTTTGCAGCGGCGTGGAGACCAGCAAAGGCCGGAAGGACGAAGGCAAGCTGCGCGACTTCTTCGCCGCCGCACGTGCGGCATCGTTGGCAAGCAGCCTGGCAACGTAGGCCCGGCCGCCCTCGGCCGGGCGAGCAGCCGGGGGCGGCTGCCCCTACGCAGGACAAGTAATTTATGAATGAACTTATGAACGAACTTGAACTGATCAGACCGGAAGCCGCGCCGGGCTACTACGGCCCGTTTGGCGGGCGCTACGTGCCCGAGACGCTGGTTTCTCCGCTGGAAGAGCTGACCGCCGCCTACGAGCAGGCGCTGCGCGACACCGCTTTTCAGGACGAGCTCGACGCCATGCTTCGCGATTACTCTGGCCGGCCCACGCCGCTCACCCTGGCCGAGCGCCTGAGCGAGCATGCCGGCGGCGCAGGCCTCTACCTGAAGCGCGAAGACCTGGGCCACACCGGCTCGCACAAGATCAACAACGCGCTGGGGCAGGCGCTGCTGGCGCGGCGCATGGGCAAGCGGCGGGTGATAGCCGAAACCGGCGCTGGGCAGCACGGGGTGGCAACGGCCACCGTCTGCGCGCGCTTCGGGCTGGAATGCGTGGTCTACATGGGCACCGAGGACATGCAGCGGCAGGCGCTGAACGTCTACCGCATGCGGCTGCTGGGGGCCGAGGTGCGCGGCGTGGAGTCGGGTTCGCGCACGCTGAAAGACGCCATCAACGAGGCGCTGCGCGACTGGGTCACCAACGTCCGCGACACCTATTACCTACTGGGCAGCGCCCTTGGCCCCGATCCTTATCCGCGCATGGTGCGGCACTTCCAGTCGGTAATCGGCGCCGAGGCGCGACGGCAGATGTTGGCGCAGGCGGGCCGGCTGCCGGCCGTGGTGGTTGCCTGCGTGGGCGGCGGCTCGAACGCCATCGGCATCTTCAGCGCCTTCCAGCGGGACAAGGCGGTGCGCCTAATCGGCGTCGAGGCCGGAGGCTGCGGCCCGCACCTGGGCCAGCACGCGGCCCGCTTCGCCGCCGAGGGCGGGCGTCCGGGCGTTTTTCAGGGGACATTGAGTTACGTGCTGCAGGATGCCGAAGGCCAGATCGCAGCCACGCAGTCGGTATCGGCCGGACTCGATTACGCCGCCGTCGGCCCGGAGCATGTCTGGCTGCGGCAGACCGGCCGCGCCGAGTACACCTCGGCCTCCGATGCCGAGGCGTTGGCGGCCTTCCACCGGCTTTCGGAACTGGAGGGCATCATTCCCGCTCTCGAATCGGCGCATGCCGTGGCGTACGCGCTGGAGCTTGCCCCTACCCTCAGCCGCGAGCAGGCCGTGCTTATCAACCTGTCCGGACGCGGCGACAAAGACGTCGAAACCGTTCAGAAACTCTCACCCCTGCATACGCAACCACGGCGTCTGCCGGGGACCCCGACGGAGACCGGACAATGAGCGCCATCGCGGAAGCATTCGCCAACATTCGCCAGCAGGGGCGCGGCGGCTTCATTCCGTACATCACCGCCGGCGATCCAGACCTGGCCACGACATACGAGATTCTGTTGGCCCTCGGCCGCGCCGGGGCGACGGTGATCGAGCTGGGCTTTCCCTTCAGCGATCCCATGGCCGACGGCCCAGTGATTCAACGTGCCTGCATGCGCGCCTTGAAGAATCGCATCACCATGGCAGACGTGCTGGCGCTGGCGCGGGAAGCGAAAGCCAAAATCGACGCTCCCGTGGTGCTGTTCAGTTACGTCAACCCGGTACTGCAATACGGCTTGGAGCGGCTGATTACCTCTGCCCGGGAGAATGGCATCTCCGGGCTGCTGCTCACCGATTTGCCCGCCGACAACGGCGCGCGGCTGGCGGCCTTTGCCGGCGGCTACGCGGTTGACCTGATCACCCTGGCCGCGCCTACTTGCACCGACGAGCGGTTGAAGAGCATCTGCGCTCACGCCAGCGGCTTTATCTACGCGGTGTCGCGCACCGGGGTGACGGGCACGCGCCAGCAACTCGGCGAAGAGGCGCGCACGCTGGTGGAACGCATTCGCCGCGTCACTTCCCTGCCCGTGGCCCTGGGCTTCGGCATAAGCAACCGGGAGCAGGCGCTGGAAGTGCTCAGCTTTGCCGATGCCGCCGTGGTTGGCAGCGCCCTCGTGCACGAGATCGAGAAAAACCTGGGCAACAACGACCTTGCCGCCAAGGTCGAGGAGCTGGCTCGCGAGCTTCAGCCGGAAGCGCCGGCAAACGCCAACGCTGCCTTGACAGCCGCCAGCCAGCCATTTTCCCAGCTGGTAACCAAGGAGACCCACCGATGTTAGTAGTAATGCATTCCAATGCCAGCCAGGGGCAGGTGGAAGCCGTTTGCGAGGCCATCACCCGCCTGGGCTTGCGCCCGCACTCGCTGCCGGGAGCGCAGCGCGTAGCCATCGGCATCACCGGAAACGCCGGCATGATCGAGCCTTCGGCGCTGGAAGACATGCCCGGGGTGGCCGAGGTCATTCAGGTATCCAAACCCTACAAACTGGTCAGCCGGGAGATGAAGCCGGAAAACACCATCATCTCGTTTCCCGGTCACCGGGCCACAATCGGCGACCGCACGTTGGCGATGATTGCCGGCCCGTGCGCCATCGAGAACCGCGATCAGGCCTTTCGCATCGCCGAATACGTAGCCCGCAGCGGCGCGCAGTTCTTCCGCGGCGGCGCCTTCAAGCCGCGCACCTCGCCCTATGCCTTCCAGGGGCTCGGCGAGGAGGCGCTGGAGATCTTGGCCGAAATTCGCGAGCGCTTCGAGCTTGCTGATCGTGACCGAGGCGCTGGACGCCGAGTCGCTGGCGCTGGTCGATCAGTATGCCGACATGATTCAGATCGGCGCGCGCAACATGCAGAACTTCTCGCTGCTGCGCCATGCCGGGCGCGCCCGCAAGCCGATTCTGCTGAAACGCGGAATCGCCGCCACCGTCGACGAGCTGCTGATGGCCGCCGAGTACGTCATGAGCGAGGGCAACTACCAGGTCGCGCTCTGCGAGCGCGGCATCCGCACCTTCACCGATCACACCCGCAACACGCTGGATCTCAGCGTGATTCCGGCGGTGCAGCGGCTCAGCCACCTGCCCATCATCGTCGATCCCAGCCACGGCACCGGCCGGCGCGACAAGGTCATTCCCCTGGCCCGCGCCGCCGTGGCGGTGGGCGCCGATGGCCTGATTGTCGAGGTGCACCATCAGCCGGAAAAGGCGCTCTCCGACGGCATGCAGTCCATCTATCCGGAGCAGTTCCTGAAGGGATACGAGCAGCTTCGCCGGATCGCCGATGTACTCGGACGCGCCATGCCCGCACCCGGCCGCAAGACCAAGTTGCGCGAGGTAGCTTCGCTATGAGTTTTGTTTGGCCTGCCAGCTTCGAACAGTTTCGCGCGGCCGCGGCCAGCGGCAATACCGTGCCGGTGGTGCGCACCGTTCCCGCCGACTTGATCACTCCGCTGGCGGCCTACTTGCGTCTGGCTCGCAACAGCCGCCATTCTTTCCTGCTGGAGAGCGTGGAGGGCGGCGCGCAACTGGCGCGCTACTCGTTCATGGGGGCGCAACCGGAAGCTGTGATCCGCTCCAAGGACAACCGGACGCATATTATTACTCGATTCCCTGAACGCCCGTCCGATGGCGGCCGGGCCGCAAATGCGCTTACGCGAGACAGCGAAGTCGAGCAGATTCTGCCGGTCAACGCCGTCGAGTATCTGCGCGAGCGCTTCCGCGCCCGCGTTCTCACCCGCGATTACACCGGCGCGCCCTTTGCCGGCGGCGCGGTCGGTTTCCTGAGCTATGGCGCCGCCAAGTGGTTCGAGCCGGTGCTGGGAGAGCTTCCAGCCGAGGCCGATGACGCGGCGTTCATGCTGTTCCGCACGGTACTGGCTTTCGACCACGCCAAGCAGGTGGTTGAAATTCACACGCTGGCCTTTGTCGACCAAGCTTCCATCCCAGCAACCGACGACGCTGATTTGCGCAAGCTGTACGAATCAGCGCTCGCCGAGCTGGATCGCGTGGCGCAGGTGCTGGCGGCGCCGCTCGCGCTCGATGCTCCGGTCGTTTCCTCGCCCGCAACCGCGAAATACGGCGGCAAGAATTCGCGGCAGTTCGATTCCAACTTCCAGCGCGCCGAATTCGAGCAGGCGGTGCGCGACGTCAAGGAGTTGATTGCGGCGGGCGAGTGCTACCAGACGGTGCTTTCGCAGCGCTTCTCGCGTCCGGTGACGGCCGATGCAGTGTCGCTCTACCGGGCCCTGCGGCGCACCAACCCCTCGCCGTACATGTACCTGCTGCGCTTCGGGGATGAGGCGCTGATCGGCGCCTCGCCGGAGATGCTGGTGCGCTGTACCGGCCGCCGTCTCGAATACCGTCCCATTGCCGGCACGCGCCGGCGCGGCCGCTCCGAGGCCGAAGACCAGCTCCTGGCCGAGGAGATGCTGGCCGACGAAAAAGAACGCGCCGAGCACCTCATGCTGGTCGATCTGGGCCGCAACGATCTGGGCCGCGTGGCCGAGTATGGCTCGGTGCAGGTGGAGAAGCTGATGCGGGTGGAGAAATACTCGCACGTGCAGCACATCGTCACCGAGCTGACAGCGCAGTTGCGGCCGGAGCTGGACCGTTTTGACGCTCTCGCCGCCTGCTTCCCGGCGGGGACCGTGACCGGCGCGCCCAAGATCCGCTCCATGCAGGCCATCGCCGAACTGGAGCGCGGTTCGCGCAACGTCTATTCGGGCTCGGTGCTGTACGCCGACTACGCCGGCAATCTCGACTCCTGCATCGCCATCCGCACTATAGAACTGCGCGACGGCGTGGCCAGCGTGCAGGCCGGGGCCGGCATCGTGGCCGACTCGGTCCCGGAATCGGAATACGAGGAAACCGTCAGCAAGGCGCGCGCGTTGTACCAGGCCATCGAGCTGGCTGAAGCGGGGATTTGAACATGCTGCTGGTCATCGACAACTACGATTCGTTCACCTACAACCTGGTGCAATACCTGGGCGAGCTGGGCGCCCGCCCGGTGGTGCGGCGCAACGACGCCATTACGGTTGCCGAGGCGCTGGACGGCGGCTATTCGGGCATAGTCATCTCACCCGGCCCGGGCGCGCCGCGCGATGCCGGCATGACCCTGGAGATCATTCGCGAAGTCAGTGGCGCGCTGCCCATTCTCGGCGTCTGCCTGGGCCACCAGGCGATAGGCGAAGCCTTCGGCGGGCGGGTCGTGCGCGCGCCCAAGCCGGTCCATGGCAAGACCAGCGAGGTGACGCACGATGCTGGCGGCGTTTTCGCAGGCTTGCCGCAGCCACTGTCGGTGGGACGTTATCACTCTCTGATTGTGGAACGGAGTACCTTGCCGCGGGAATTGGAAATCACCGCGCAAACCCGGGATGGCCTCATCATGGGCCTGCGCCACAGGCACCTGCCGGTGGAAGGCGTGCAGTTTCACCCCGAGTCGGTGCTGACCTCGCACGGCAAGAAGATGCTGGCCAACTTCCTCGGCCAGTGCGGCACGGTGCGGGCAGCCGCGGCCGTACGCGCAGCCGTGTCGCAAAGACGCGGCGCGTGAAATCAGTTCTTCGTTGTTAGTTCTTCGTTGCCAAGGTCCCCCCCAGGGCAGTTTCTCAGTTGGTGTATCGCGACGCTCGAAGCGAGCATCATCCCGTCCGAAGCGAAGCCGGTAGGCAAGCGGAGTGGAGGGATCTTGCGTTGGTTATGGCAGAAAGCGACGCAAGATTCCGCGACTCGCGACGCCAGCGTCGCTCGCCCGGAATGACGTTCATCTTTTGCGGTACAGCATCTCTATAGCAGTTTAGGAATTAGTGTGGCCGGACAAGCGTATCTGTTTGAGCTGTCATGCTGAGAGGAGCCGGGGCCCCAGCAAACGCTGCGGTGGCGTTTGCTGGGGTGGCGGAACGAAGCATCCCCGCACTGTCGGGAGGAAAACAGAGCTGAAGATTTCTTATAGAAAAGCTCTGAACCGAACGTGTTGGGACGGTCCCAGGGGATGCTTCGCGCCTTCTGGCGGAGGTGCTCAGCATGACACCCGAATAATTCACGACTACACCAAAACCTAATTGGCTCTAGAGCCTGTTATTAACTTCGGCACCCAGGAGTAAAGAAGCTCGCGAGATTGATCCAGAGTCACTCAATATGAGCGCATGGGAAATCGAGGCGGAGTTGGGTATCCGAGCGATGTGAGCGATGATGAGTGGGCGTTCGTAGCGCCGTATCTAACCTTGTGCCGGGAAGATGCCAAACAGCGGGAGTACCCGTTGCGAGCCGTATTCAATGCGGTGCGCTGGCTGGTGCGCTCGGGCGCACACTGGCGCATGATGCCGAATGATTTGCCTCCGTGGCCGGTGGTGTACCAGCAGACCCAGCGTTGGATCCGAGCCGGTTGCTTCGAAATGATGGTCGCAGACCTACGTTGGCTGCTGCGCGAGTTTGCCGGGCGTAACCCCCAGCCGAGTGCGATGGTTCTCGACAGCCGCACCCTGCAGTCGACCCCGGAGTCGGGGGCTCGGGGTGGATATGACGGAGCGAAACGACGCAAAGGATCGAAGGTGCATGCGGCGGTTGACACACTGGGCCATTTGCTGGCGCGGCATGTGACGGCGGCCAATGAGCAGGATCGAGCGCAGGTGGAGGAATTGGCCAAGCAGGTCCAACAGATCACGGGAGACACGGTAGAGTTGGCCTATGTCGACCAAGGATATACGGGAGAAACCGCAGAACAGGCAGCGGCCGAGCACGGGATTCAACTGGAGGTAGTCAAACATAGTGAGGCTAAACGCGGCTTCGTCTTGCTGCCGCGAAGGTGGGTCGTGGAGAGGAGCTTTGCCTGGGCGGCACGCTTCCGGCGATTGGCGCGGGACTACGAGCGACTTTCCCCAACCCTGGCTGCCTTCCATTACCTGGCCTTCGCTTGCCTCATGCTGGCCAGCTTACTTAGATTACTCGGCCCAAGTTAATAACAGGCTCTAGGTGGGGCATAGCCGCAAAACGGCGGCGAGAGTGGGCACGTCATAATCGCTTTTGTTTAAGAACGAGTTTGTTCGGAAACGAACAACGAAGAACTAAGAACGGAAAATTAGGTTCTGCTAAGCACCACCAGAGCGATGCCGCCGCAGACCAGCAGCACTCCGGCGTAGCGTTTCCAGGAGAGCCGCTCTTCCAGAAAGAACTTACCTCCTATGCAGCCGACCACGTAGCTCAGCGCGGTCAGCGGGATGACCACGCTCACGTTCTCCAGGGTAAGCATTCCCAGCAGGGCGAGAAACGAGACGGTCATCATCATCAGGCCGAGCACCATCCAGGGCGACTTCAAGGCGCTAACGGCCACTCGCAGCAGGGCTGCCGGGTGGAAATCCCTTACCTCGCCCAGGCCTCTCATGGCCCTGGCCGCGCACATCTCGCCTCCCGTGCCAACCACAACGATCAGCGAAAAGAGGACGATGCGCTGCAGCATCAGTTCTGCCCCGTCGGATTGCCGGTCAGAGGCACTGCCGCGACTGGCACCCGCGTGGTGCGCGGCGAGGTCCGGGTCACGATCAACACGCCGAGGCAGATCATGCCCACCCCGGCCCAGGCCATCGGGACAACTACCTCTCCCAGCAGCAGGTGTCCCAGCAGGGCCACTACACCATAGGAGATGGCCGATGCCGGCTGTACGAAGGTGTAGTCCGCCCAGGACAGCACCAGCATGTAAGAGGCAAACGAGACGACCAGGCAGGCAAACCCGAGCCAAAGGGCGCTGGAGGCGCCCAGCGAGGAGATGACGTGAAGCAGATTTGAGGGCGCAAACCCACCCGCTGCCCCCAGCGATTTCATACCCTTGCTCAATAGCACGTTACCCACCGGTCCAAAGACGACCACGAAGAGAATCAGGGTATAAGTCTTGAACTTAAGGCCGGAACGTCTCATGTCTTTTGCAGGTTTCACCTGTTGCGGGATTCAGGGTAACGGGTTCCCCGCCAAACGCCGCAGTTGTGTTTGGTGGGGTGTAAGCTATCGTTGCCCCGGGTAACGTTTATTTTACTTGTTTGCCGAGAAGCGAGAGCGCGACAGAGCTCCTGCCGAGCAGCCCTGAAGCACGTAGCTCCATGGAACTTAGATGCCGTATCTCGGTTTGGCGTGCGTCGAGCTGGAGCTACTGCTTCTGGTGCGCGATCTCGGCCAGGGTGGCGCTGGTGGCGCGCACGTAATCGTCCGGGGCCAGCAGGATCTGCAACCCACGCTGGCCGGCGGAGATGGAGATCACGTCCCACAGGATCATGGTTTCATCGGCAAAGACCGGGTACTGCTTCTTCGCCCCGAGGGCGGTGACCCCGCCGCGGATGTAGCCGGTAAGCGGCTGCACTTCCTTGAGCGCAACCATCTCCGTTTTGCGGTCGCCGGTGACCTTGGCCAGCGCTTTGAAATCAAGTTCGTAATTACCGGGGATGACGGCAAAGCAAATTCCCTGCCGGTCGCCGCGGACGCAGAGGGTCTTGAAAACCTGGTCGGGAGGAAAGCTGATTTTGGCGGCCACGCTCTCGGCAGCCAGATCGTCCGGGTCGATTTGATACTCGCGCAGTTCATATTTCACGCCCAGCGTGTCGAGAATGCGGCAGGCATTGGTTTTGATCATGGCACATTCCTGGTCAGAGCACTGCCTGCAGCGCCTCCGGCAGTTCCGGGTGGCGCCATTGGAAGCCGCAGGCCACCAGCTTCGCCGGTTGCACCCGCTGGCTGCTGAGCAGTGCTTCGTCCGCCATTTCCCCGAAGGCCAAGCGCAAGGCAAAGGCCGGTGCGGGCAGCAGCGCCGGACGCCGCAGGGCCCGGGCGAGCAGGCGGGTGAATTCGGCATTTAAAACCGGCTCGGGAGCGGTCAAATTCACCGGCCCGGAAAGCTGCCCGTTGGCAATCATGAACTCGATGGCCGCGGCGGCGTCTTCCAGCGTAATCCAGCTCCAGAACTGCTCTCCTGTTCCCAGCCGTCCGCCCAGGCCGAACCGGAAGACAGGAAGCATTCTGCCCAGCGCTCCGCCCTCGCGGCTGAGCACCAGGCCAAAGCGCGCCAGCAGCACCCGAACCCCGGCCGTGGCCGCCTCCATTGCCGCCGCCTCCCACTGGCGGCATAGCTCGGCCAGGAAGCCGGTGCCGCAGCCGCTCGCCTCGGTCAGTAGCTCGTGCCCGCGATTGCCGTAATAGCCGATGGCAGAGGCGCTCACCAGCACCGCCGGTTTGCCGCAGGCGCGAAACGACTCGGCCACCGCGCGGGCAATCGTTCTAGTGGCCGCCAGACGGCTGTCGCGGATTTCGCGCTGGCGGCGCTGGTTCCAGCGCCCGGCAAGGCTGCGCCCGGCGAGGTTAACCACCGCATCGAAGCCGGAGACGAGTGCGGGATCGAGTCGCTCGCCGGGCTGCCACGCCAGTTCCAGCGGGCTCTCGGCACGCCGCCGCACCAGCCGTACGACGGAGTTGCCGGCGCTCTCCAATTGCCGCCCTAGCGCGCTGCCGATCAAGCCCGAAGCGCCGCTGATCAGTACATTCATGGCGAGGTTCTTATTCCTTCTTACTTAATCCTATCCCCTAAACCCCGGCTGGGGCGGCTATAATCAGCTATGGGGACCTTGCGGCACCAGATCGCCACCAATGTATTAACGGTGACGCGTTTTCGCGATCTGATCAAAATCGTCCAGGCAAACCGGCCCAACGACGACCTGGAGATGGTACGCCGCGCCTACGTCTTCTCTCTCGAACAACATAGCGGACAAACCCGGGCCACCGGCGAGCCCTACCTCGTTCATCCCCTGGAAGTGGCCATCATCCTGGCCGAGATGCGGCTGGATGCCGTCGCTATAGCCGCCGGCCTGCTGCACGACTCGGTAGAAGATACCGCGGTAACCGTCGAGCAGATACAGGAGAAGTTCGGCGAGCAGGTGGCGCACATAGTCGACGGCGTCACCAAGATCAGCCGCATCGACTTCGCCTCGCGCGAGGAAGCGCAGGCGGAGAACGTGCGCAAGATGATGCTGGCCATGGTCGACGACATTCGCGTGGTGCTCATCAAGCTGGCCGACCGGCTGCATAACATGCGCACCTTGAAGGCGCTCTCGTCCGACCGCCAAGTGAAAATCGCCAAAGAGACGCTGGAGATATATGCGCCCCTGGCCCATCGTCTCGGCATGGGCAAGGTGCGCGGCGAGTTGGAGGACCTGGCCTTTCCCTACGTCGATCCGGTCGGCTACAAACAGGTCTACGAGACGATCGAGGCCAAGCGGGTGGAGGGCGAAAGCCTGCTGGCCAAAATGGAAGCCAGAATCCGCACCAAGCTGAAGGAGAGTAACATCCAGGCGCGGGTCGACTGGCGCATCAAGCGCCTGTACTCGATCTACCAGAAATTGCAGCGGCAGAAGATCACCGTAGAGCAAATCTATGACCTGCTGGCGCTGCGGATCCTGACCACTTCGGTAAACGACTGTTACGCCGTGTTGGGCATCATTCACAACGCCTGGCGCCCCGTGCCCGGCCGCATCAAGGACTTCATCGCCATGCCGCGGCCCAACCTCTACCAGTCGCTGCACACCACTGTGATTACCGAGGATGGGCATCCCTTCGAAGTGCAGATCCGCACCGAAGAGATGCACAAGATGGCGGAGGAGGGCATCGCGGCGCACTGGAAATACAAGGACGGACCTATTACCGCGCGCGACGAGCAGCGCCTCTCCTGGCTGCGCCAGATAGTTGAATGGCAGCGCGAGATGTCGGACCCCAGCGAATTCCTCTCGACGCTGAAGATCGATCTCTACCCTGAAGAGGTGTACACGTTTACGCCTAAGGGCAAAGTGGTGATCCTGCCGCGCGACGCCACCCCCCTAGATTTTGGCTATGCCATTCACACCGAGGTGGGCGAGCGCTGTGTGGGCGCCAAGGTAAACGGCCGCATCGTTCCGTTGCGCTACAAGCTGCGCTCGGGCGACATCGTGGAGATTATGACGCAGGCCGGCCACAGTCCCAGCCGCGACTGGCTGAGCATGGTCAAGAGCTCGCGCGCGCGGCAGAAGATCAAGCACTGGCTTAACATCCACCAGCGCGAACGCGCCATCGAGATCGGCCACAAGCTGATGGAAAAAGAGGCGCGCAAGTACCGCATCGCCATCAAGGACATCAAGGACGCCGACCTGCAAAAAGTGGCGGCCGAATACGGCCTCAGCAAGGTGGACGATTTGATGGCCGCCATCGGCTACGGCAAGTACTCCGCCAAGACCGTGCTGGGCAAGGTGATTCCCGCCGGCACGCCCGAGTCGGAGGGCGATGGCGAATCCACGGGCACGCTGGCCAGCGTGGTCAAGCGCGTCTTCGGTGGCGACAGCTCGGTGCTCAAGGTGCGCGGCCACGACGAGCTGCTGGTCTACCGCGCCCGCTGCTGCAACCCCATTCGCGGAGAAGAGATCGTCGGTTACGTGACCCGCGGCAAGGGCGTCGCCGTGCACTCCAAGCACTGTCCCAACGTCGAGAATCTGATGTACGAACCGGAGCGGCGCATCGCCGTCGAGTGGTCGGCCAAGGAGCCGCGCCTGGCCGGCGCCCAGCCGTCTTACCCGGTGAAGCTGACCATCACCAGCGACGACCGCGCCGGCATCCTCAAGCAGGTAACCGCCGTCATCGGCGACGCCGATACCAATATCCGCCACATGGAGGCGGGCTCGACCGAGGATCACAACCAGAACGCCCTCATCGACCTGGTGCTCGATATCACCGACGTCACCCACCTGAACCGCATCATCACCGGCCTGCGGAAGATTCCGGGCGTGCACGAAGTGCAGCGCGTGCAGAAGCTGTGAAGAGAGTGATTAGTCGTTAGGGGGTACCTGGGCTCTTACACATTCTACTTGTACTTGCTGGTAAACTTCGATAGCTACCCAAGGGATTATGCGTTTGTCCAGGTGCAAAATGCGAGGCCCTGTCTCCGGAAATCTCGGGATATTATGTTCGGCACCCGGTTCCACCAAATATATTCTAGCGACCATGAAATCATCCCTAAAGTTCGCACCTTCAGCATCCAGTAGGATTAAATCTCCCATATTGGTTCCGACTGGCGGAAGATCCACGAACTGACCGAGAAAGATGCCAGAATGGAAAAGTGGGACCACCCCATTGAGTTCTGAAGGCGGCTTCAGTTTCACCGTACTTTCCTGTCGCATTTTCGCGTCTTGTTTCCATACACGTCCATCAAAGAACCGCCAGACCGCGTGGCGTTCACCAGATGCATGCAAGGACATGTGAGTGTCAACACAACCGAGAGGCTTCTTCGAGTAGGGCGGGAATGCGTAGAAGTTATTCTCTTTATGCTTCAGCACGAGGATTTCTCGCTCTACCCCTAAGTGCCGGAGCGCGACGCATAGAGTGAAGTCACGGGATTGTCCTTTTCCGGATTCGACCATACCAAGAGTGTAAGGTCGCGGAAAGAAGAAGGCCAACTTTAGTGAATCGGGGTAAATGCCCCGTCTCTTCGTGTACTATTCACAGCGAGGAGCGCCTTTGCCGCACTTTATGGATGGTGATCCCAACCTGACCGCCTCATCGGCAGCACCGCCGGCCCGGAAGGATATTGCCCGCCTGGCCGGGATGAAGTGCGTGCACGAGGCTTTCGAATGGTTCGCGGCGCAGGAGCGGCAACTGGCCGAACTGCAAATGGAGGTAACGGCGATTCCCGCGCCTCCATTCCAGGAGCAGCAACGCGCCGCCTGGATGCTGCAAAGGTTTTCGGAATTTGGCCTCCTCCAGGCGCACCTGGATGGCATAGGCAACGTTATCGGGCGCATTCCCGGTTCGGAGGCGGGGCCGCTCCTGGTTATCTCGGCGCACCTCGACACGGTTTTCACGGAGACTCAGATCGAAGTGCGGCGCGACGGAAACCGCCTGGTCGGACCTGGGGTGGCCGATAACGGTGCGGGACTGGTGGCGCTGCTCGCCCTGGCCGGGGCGATACGAGCCGCCAAGCTTCGCCTGCGCCTGCCGCTGCTGCTGCTGGCCAACGTCGGTGAGGAGGGCGAGGGAGACCTGCGCGGCATGCGTCACTTCTTCGACGATCCGCGCTGGCAGGGGCAGATCGCCTGCCTGCTGGCGCTGGACGGCGCCGGCACCGACACCATCGTGACGCAAGCCCTCGGCAGCCGCCGCTTCGAGATCGCCATCAGCGGCCCGGGCGGACATTCCTGGAGCGACTTCGGCCTGCCCAACCCGATCGTGTTGCTGGCCCGCCTGATCGAACGCCTCAACCAGATTGACCTGCCGCAGAATCCCCGCACCACCCTCAACGTGGGCACCATTAAAGGCGGCACCTCGGTCAATGCCATCCCGCATGCCGCGGTCATGCAGGTGGATGTGCGCTCTCCCGATCCTCAGAACATTGCCGCCGTCGAAGAGCAACTGCGGAAGGCCGTCGAGAAGGTTATGAACGACGTCGAGCGCTCCGCCGGCGTGGATGCCCAGGTTCGGGTGATCGGCAACCGCCCGGCGGCGGAATTGCCCGAGCACGCCACCATTCTGCAAGTGCTGCGCATGGTAGATGCCCAACTGGGGATCAAGGCGCATGCGCACTGCGCGTCCACCGACGCCAATATTCCACTGTCTTTGGGAATACCGGCTCTGGCCGTGGGAGCCGGCGGGCTGGGCGCCCGGGCGCATACTCCGCAGGAGTGGTTCATTGCGCGCGAGCGGGACCTGGCTCTGAAGCGCATCCTGCTGACCGCGCTGGCGCTGGCGGGGATGGTGGAGTAGCGTGGCGCGTCCTCACGCTTCCGCTTAAAACGTTACGTCGGGAAAGGCGGCGTGAGGCGGCCTCTCAGCTTTCCGCCGCTTCCGAGTCCTCGACCGGATGCGCGCGGTACTCGGCAATGATCGCCTGGGCTTCAGCGGCCTGCTCTTGGGTAACCTGCACCACCACGCCGCCGACCCCAGGGAAAACATCCTGGGGCGAGTCCAGAGAAACGATCAGCGTCTCGATTCCCGCCGATTCGAGCAGCCCCTTCACCACCAGCGCCTCGGTTTCGCGCTCGGTATCAAAGACGGTCACCAGTGCCGAATCATTTGCCTTAAGAGCCATGCTTCCTCCAGGATCAACTGACAGAGAGCCCTGTAACTGGACGTTTCACGTTGCCCGTTTCACGTTTCAGGAACACCCAGAGGCAGGAACTCGCAAAATGGAAAGCGGGAAACGCCCCTAAGCCCCGAGCCGCGAGTATATCCTAGCGCGGCCCTGGATGTCGTAGTACTCTCCCCCACACAGGGGAGGAGCTGCGGGTCCGGCGCAACGTCGAAACTGCTGGCGGCCATCCAATGCCAGGGGAGCAGTCCATGGAGTTGTCGCGGCGCATGCCGGAGAATCACGAGGAAGCCAAGCAGGCGGAGCTGGCCGAAGAGGCAAAACGCGTCCGCCGACTGCAGTTTCTGATGAACATGACCCTTTCGGTCATCAGCCAGGACCCGAACCTCAGCCTGGAGGAGGCCACCGAGATGGCGGCGGGAGCGCGCCGGGCGGCACTGGCCATGTTCCCCGGCAAGGAACTCGCCTTCGACCTGATCTATCGTCCCAGATTTCAGCGGATCATCAACGAGCGTTACCGGCTCCAGTGATGGCGCGAGTGGCGGCCGTGGCCCCGGCGGCTGGGCTGCCAGGGTAATCAATCCCGACCAGTTGGATGTTCAACGCGCCCCAGAACAGGCGGGTTTTCATCTGCACCAGGGTGTGATTGGCGTCGTCGGTGTACCACATCCAGACCTTGCCGCGGTTGCGCAGAACGTTCAAGTCGGGCGAAGGCTGCACGCGCACGGTGCTGAAGGTTCCCGCCGGAGTCGTAACGACCTCCCTGCCTTCGACCACGGCCTCAACGTTCACCGTCTGCCCTCCGTCGTTAAGCGGGAAGTAGTAGGAATTGCCTGGTTGCAGCGGCAACGCGGCCAGGTAGAACATGCCCGAGAGCACGTCAGTCACGCAGCCGGGTGTGTCCTGTTCCGTATGCTTCTGCTGGCCGGTGCGCAGGTTGGTTTCGTCCAGCACCGCCTTGCGGCGCGCCTGGTCGAAGCGGATGATGGTGTGCCGCTTGCGCAGCCCTTCCTCGGAGTGCTTGGTTATGTTGCGCGAGCAAAAGGTGCGGCGGTCAAAGTACGATTCAAAGCGGTCCTGCACGCGAAACAGCATGGCCACTACGCCTATCGAGTCGCCGGTGGCGGTCACCCGCTCCTCGGGACCGGCGGCATCGAGCCGCAACGTGGCCGTCCCGGCTTTCCAGAGCCGCCATTCAGCCTCGTAGTGAAACACCGTGCCGTTGGGAAAACGATGGCCGCCCGGTACGGGCTGGATGGCCGAGACCGGCACCGGGGTGGAAGTGCGCTGCTTCTCCTGCGCCGGCAGCAGCAGGCAGCTCAAAACAACCATGAATACAAGAGCCTGCGTAGTGTGTCGCATTAAATCAATCGATATAGGTGGATGTTTACTATCCCCACCAGATCAGCTTTGCCACCAGAGCGACAACCAAAGCCAGCGCTCCTAATATGGAATTGTACTCGCGATGCTTGAGATACAGCTCCAGTGAAAACCCTGAGCCCGCCCGGGAGATGGCGCTGAGACGGGGCAGGAACCGGGGTACGCGGGCGGCGTAGCCGGCGTACTCCGGAAATTTGGCGCGCAGGAAGGCTTCTTCGGCGCGAATCACCGGCAGGTATATGGCGAAAAACAGGGCCAGCGCCAGGGCCACTACCCAGCCGCTGCGGGCCGCCAGGGCAAAGCCGGCGGCCATGATCATCGATCCCAGGTACAACGGATTCCGGGTACAGGCATAAGGCCCGGAGGTCGTCAGCTCCTGGTTCTTGCGCACGTGCCCCGAAGCCAGGGCGCGAATGGCGATTCCCGCGCCCGCCAGCGCCGCCCCGGCGGCGATCGAAGACCAACGCGGCCGCGCCAGCCAGAGATAAGCCGCAGCGGCAACAAATCCCAGAGGCACGCGAATCCTCTGTGCCACCCTGCTCCAGCTTGGCATGGCGGCGCTCACTGCGGCTCCCTTGAGGCTTGGGGAAACCGTTCCGGCAGAAGACGGCGCACCGCCTGCATGACCTGGGCCGGCGATATGGCCTGCAGGGCTTCATCGGGCCGCGAGGTATGCCGGTAGCTGGTGGCGCTGCCGGCACTGCGCAACACCTGGCTGCGCGTGCCGTACGGGCCGTTGCGCAACGGGTCCGTAGGCCCGAACAGGGCCGCTACCGGCACCCCGAGAGCGGCGGCCAGGTGCATGGGGCCGGTATCGCCGCCGATAAACAGCTCGGCCCTGCGGGTGAGCTCAATCAACTCTGGAATGGAACAGGAAACCGCCGTCGCCGTTCCCTGACTCGCATCCACCAGCGCGCGCGCCAAATCCTCTTCGCCCGGCCCGTAATTCACCACGCAGACAAAGCCCGCTTCGGCCAACTCCCGCGCGGCCGAGGCGAATGAAGCCGCCGGCCAGCACTTGGCCCCCCAGCCTGCTCCCGGACTGAGTATGCAGATGCTGCTTCTGCCGCCACCCGTTCCCGGCCCGGCAAGCAGCGGTTGCAGCAGTGTGTCGCACCAGGCAGCCGAGGCGGCGTCGCGCGGCAGCAGCGGGCAGCCGTAGCGCAGCGAAACCCCTGCCGTGGCCTCCAGCAAGGATAAATTTTGCTCGATTACGTGTTTGCCGGAAACCGGCACGTGGCGGCGATGGAAGATTGACGCCAAAGTTTCCCGAGGGCAGGCTTCGCCCCACACCTCGGCTGCGCCGCTCAGCCGCGCCACCACGGCCGAGCGGACGGCGCCCTGCAGATCGACGGCGGTTTCATAGCCTGCCTGCTTCATCGCAGCCAGCGCCTCCCGCATCTGCCTCCACGAATCCGGGCTGGCCGGGCGGGCGCGCCACGCACGAATGTCGAGGGGAAAAACTTCGTCCACCAGGGGCCGCTCCGGGCCGCGTTCTCCGCGCAGCGGGAATCCGGGCGCGCACAGCAGCGGCAGCCAGCGTCTTTCGACCGCCCATCCGATGCGGCACTCGGGCCAGGCCGCACGCAGGGCGCTGACGGCGGCGATGGCGTGAATGACATCGCCCATCGCGCTCAGGCGCACAATCAGGAGGCGCGCAGCGCCGCCACCATGAGAAGCCGGAGGATTGGTCTGGGCGGAGTGGTTGATCACTGCTTCAGTGCTTCTCCTCGACGTTGCCGAACTCGCCTGCCTGGACGGTTTTCGGCGCCGGCGGTTTATCGGCGGGAGATTTGTCCGGCGCGAGCTTGCCCAGAAAGGCGGAGGTCGAGTGGTTCTTGGGATCGCCTACGATTTCCACCCGGCCGCCGCAAGCGATCACTTCATCGCGCTCAGGCACGGTTTCGCGCGTGTAGTCGGTGCCCTTGGCGTGCACGTCGGGAAGCAACTCGCGGATCAAAGCGCGCACGTCGGGCTCGGAGAAGATGACGACTGCATCGACGTCTTCCAGGGCGGCGATGATTTCGGCTCGCTCGCTCTCGGGCATCAGCGGACGCCCGGGGCCTTTGCAGGCATGAACGCTTTCATCGGAATTGACGGCCACCAGCAGCTTGCCGCCCAGTTGCTTGGCACCGCGCAGATAGCGCACATGGCCGACGTGCAGCAGGTCGAAGCAGCCGTTGGCCAATATCACCTGCTGGCCTGTTTCCTTCCAGGCCCGCACCTTGCTGCGGGCCGCCTCCCGCGAAAGGATTTTGGGATTCTGCGCCCTACTTTGCATGCGCCTTACCGCTTTCTTGCAAAGCGTCGAGCAACTCCGCCTGGGATGCAGTGGCGGTTCCGCGCTTCATCACCACGATGCCGCCGGCGAAGTTGGCCAGCCGCGCCGCCGACTCGGTGTCGGCCCCGGCGGCCAGCGCGGCGGTGAAGGTCGCGATGACCGTGTCCCCGGCCCCGGTAACGTCGGTGACCTGATCGGAGCCGTGTATGGGAATGTGCACCGGCTTCTTGCCGCCGTCGAATGCCGTCAGGCCGTTGCTGCCGGAGGTAATCACCAGGGACTGTAGCTTCATGCGCCGCATCAGGTCGCGGCCGGCCGCGCACAGGCGCTGATCGTCGCCGCCCAGCCGGACATCGAGCGCGGCCTCAACCTCGGGCTCATTCGGAGTGGCAGCCGTCACCCCGCTGTATTCGAGCATGCGATAGCGCGAGTCCAGGGTCACGGGGACGTGATCGAGCGCGCCCTTGGAGCGAATGAAGGTCAGCAGGCGCGGAGTGGCGGCGCCGTAGCCGTAGTCGGAGATCAGCAGGGCGTCGGCGGCCTGGGCGTATTCACGCGCCGAGGCGACCAGGTTGAGCAGCTCCGGGTGGGTTTCGCTCAGCGGCTGCGAATCGCGGTCCACCCGCACCACCTGCTGCCGCGAACCGTGCGGCATGCCGGCCAGAATGCGCGTCTTGGTGGGGGTGGTGTGCCCTTTCAGGCGCACGATGCCGCTCAGGGGAACCTTCCGGGCGCCCAGAACCTGCAGAACCAGGCGGCCGGTTTCGTCGTCGCCCACCACTCCGACCGGGAGCACGTTCACCCGCAGGTCGGCCAGGTTCATTACGGCGTTGCCGCCTCCGCCGGGCACCACCACGCGCTCGCGATGCTTCAGGATCAGGACCGGGGCCTCGCGCGACACCCGCGAGATTTCACCGTAGATGAATTCGTCGGCCACCAGGTCGGCCAGCACGGCCACGGTGATGTTGGGGAACGATTGCACGATCGCCCGCAGCCGTTCGTAATGAGAGCTGTTCCGGTTCATCAAGAGGTCTCGAATGCCAAGATTGTCTCACACCCGCGCGCTAAACGCAGACCGTTTGCGTTGCCTGGCTTTGGTAGGCAGGGGTCCCAAACCGGGAGCCGATCTGGTACCATTCCTCTTTCCATGAATTCCCGAGGCGCCAACGTCGTTCGTACCGAGGCCGAAGCGCTGCGCCAGTTGGCGGACCGCATCGCCGGCCCCATGGCCGTGGCTTTCTGCCAGGCGGTAGAGCTGCTTGCCGGCTGCGCCGGGCGGGTGGTGGTCACCGGCATGGGCAAAAGCGGGCTGATCGCGCGCAAGATAGCGGCTACGCTCAGCTCGACGGGAACGCCCGCGCTTTACCTGCATCCGGCCGAGGCGCTGCACGGCGACCTGGGAATGCTGGTGCGCGGCGACGCCGTCATCGCCCTGTCGGCCAGCGGCGAAACCGCCGAGATACTGGAGCTGCTGCCGACCATCAAGCGGCTCGGCATCGCGCTGATCAGTCTGACCTGCGACGTCCTTTATCCGTCCGGCGGCAACCCGAGTTCGCTTGCCCAGGCCGCCAATATCGCCCTCGACTGCTCGGTCGCCAAGGAAGCCTGCTCGCTGGGGCTGGCGCCCACTACCTCTACTACCGCCATGCTCGCCCTAGGCGACGCCATCGCGCTGGCGCTCTCGGAAAAGCGCGGATTCCGGGAAGAGGACTTCGCCCATCTGCACCCGGGAGGCAAGATCGGCAAGAAGCTCACCCGCGTGGCCGCCCTGATGCACACCGGCGAGGCCGTTCCGCAGGTCACTTCCGATACCCGCATGGCCGACGTCATCTTCGAGATGTCGAGCAAGCAACTGGGGATGACGACGGTGGTGGACAACGGGATTCTGTCCGGGGTGATCAGCGACGGCGATCTGCGCCGGCTGCTGCAGCGCCGGGGCAAGGACATTCTCGATCTGGCGGCAGGCGAGTGCATGACCCGCACTCCCAAGACCATCTCCGCGCAGGAACTGGCCACCGCCGCGCTGCAGATAATGGAGCAGAAAAAAATCACCTCGCTGGTGGTGTTGGATTCCGCCGGCCGGGTGGAAGGCGTGCTGCATCTGCATGACCTCTGGGGCACGCAGATGCTATGACAAGAACAGCGCAACCGCGCAGACAGGCCAATTTCATGAGCTTTGAACCGCAACAGGACATACGCATCGTCAACGGCGAGGATTATCGCGAAGGCTACGCCAACAGCGTTCAGGTGCGGGTGAATGTCTGGGATTTCTTCATGATCTTCGGCACCTTGCAGCCCGCCGCCGACCACGTGGAGGTGCGCAACTTTCAGGGCGTCTACCTCAGCCCGCAGCAGGCCAAGGCGCTGGCCTCCATGCTGCAGCAGAACGTGGCCAACTACGAGCAGACCTTCGGCGAGATCAAAATCGATCCCAAGATGACCGGGCCGGTTCACTAAACCGCACATGCAACAGCCGCAGCAGGACGCGGACCTGGACACTGTACTGAAGCCGAAACCAGCGCCAGCGCGGGCGGCTGGGCGGGCAATCCTGGCCTTCGCCCTGATCTTCGCCGCCATTTTGCTGCTGCACGCCAGGCTGCTGCGGCTGCCGTATTTCTGGGACGAAGCCGGCTACTTTGTCCCCGCTGCCCGCGACCTTCTGCTTAGCGGCAGCCTTATTCCCAAGACCACCCTCTCCAACGCCCATCCGCCGCTGGTGATGCTGTGGCTGGCCCTCTGGTGGAAGCTGTGTGGCTACGCGCCGGCCGTGACCCGTACGGCAATGCTGGCGCTGGCCGCCTTCGGACTGCTTGGCGTCTATCGCCTGGCCGAGCACGTGGCCGGCCGCCAGGTGGCGCTGGCCTCGCTCGTATTGACCGCGCTTTATCCTGTGATCTTCGTCCAAAGCTCGCTGGCGCAGCTTGATATTGCCGCCTTCGCCTTCACCGCCTGGGCAGTGTTTTTCTATGTTACGAGAAGGCGTGCGGCCTCGATCGGTTTTTTTGCCCTGGCTACGCTGTGCAAAGAAACTGCCTTCATCGCCCCGCTGGCGCTTTGCTGCTGGGAGCTGCTGTGCCACACCTCCACCCCAGCAAGCGCAAAAGCGGCGCTTGCCGGGGACCCCGGCTCTTATATCTCCTCGTGGGCGCGCCGCTGCTGCCTGTTTTCCGGCGGAGTTGGGGCTGCTTTCGCGCAACTGCTGGCCGCCGTGCCGCTGGCCGCCTGGTATGGATTTCACGCCTGGCGCACCGGGCGGCTCTTCGGCAAGGAGTTTCTCCTGTACAACGTCTCCGTCACGATCAGCACCGCGCGTATTCCGCTGGCGCTGCTGGAGCGCCTGTGGCATGCGGCAGGCTACATGAATCTCTACATGCTGACGGCGGCGGCGCTGCTGGCCTGGCGGCTGCCGTCACTGGCGCCCCGGCAAACGCAAAAGAGTTCCCCGGGGGCCGCGCCTGCCGGCAGCACTCCTTCGCCTGGAGAAGGCGAGCCGCGCAGCGCGGTCGATCCGCGGGTGCAGGCGATTTTTCTGCTGCTGATCGCCGCCTACGTGCTGATGCTGTCGCTGCTGGGCGGCGCGGCCCTGGCGCGCTACATGATTCCGGCAATTCCGCTGGTCATTGTGCTGGCGGTCGCGGAAATTCGCCGCGCCTTCTCTTTCTGGCGGGCGTGGTGCGCGGTGTGCGCGGCGGGCTTTGTGGTGGCCCTGCTGGTGGCGCCGCCGTGGAGGATCGCGCCGGAAGATAACCTGACCTACGTCAAATACGTGCGCCTGCACCAGCAGGCGGCAGCCTATCTCGAACAGCACTATGCCCGCGACCGCATTCTGACTGCCTGGCCCGCCTCCGACGAGCTGAACCGGCCCTTTCTCGGCTATGTCTCCAGCCCGCTGAGCGTGGTCCGCATAGACGATTTCAGCGGGGCGAGCCTGCTAAATGCGGCGCGGCAGAGACAGGCGTTCGATGTGGCCTTTGTTTTTTCCACGAAATACGATCCGGTCAATCCACTGAACCGCCTGGGCTGGTGGAACCGCTTGCAGGCGCGCTACTTCGATTACCATCGCGATCTCTCGCCGGCGCTGATCGCCTCCATGCTGCGCGGCCGCATCGTCTGGCAGCGCTCGGCGGGCGCCGAGTGGGCGGCCATCATCGAATTGGACTCGATCCGCAACGCCGACGCCTCTCCTCACGACGGATCAGCGCGGTGTACAGAATATGCCTTCAACTATCGTGCTGAGCGCGGCGCTTTTGCGGCTGCTAGGGCGGAACCAGAGTTGATTTATCCCAAAAGGCTCAAAAAAGTGGAAGCGCCGGGCTTCAGCCCGGCGAAATCCGCGCGGAGATGAATGGGCTTTAGCCCCTGTGTTTAAGCACCGGGGCTGAAGCCCAGATTTGAGGTCGATTCCATCCACCGGGCTAAAGCCCGGTGCTTCCACCAGAATATAGCAACGATAGTATTGCCCTAGAAAGGCGTTTTTTCCAGGGTAAAGCGGCGTTCCTGGTCGCCCAGGCGCTCGATGGCAATCTCGACGTCGCATTCGCGCAGCAGGCGCGGGAATTTTTCGCCCCATTCGACTAACAGGATGTTCCCTGGCTCGCGCAGGAGGTCGTCCAGGCCCAGCGTTTCGAGCTCGCGCACGGTTTCGATGCGGTAGAGGTCGATGTGGAACAGGCTGCGCTCGGGCCCGCGATATTCGTGAACCAGGGTAAAGGTGGGACTGGTCACGTCGTCCTGGTGGGCGGCGGCAAAGCCTTCGGCAATGCCCTTGGCCAGGGTAGTTTTGCCGGCTCCGAGATCGCCGCGCAGCAGCACCATCCGCGCCTCGCGCAACAGCGGGGCGAACTGGCGCCCCAACTCGATGGTCTCCTCCGCCGAGTGGGTCAGGAACTGCTGCTTTGGCGCGGGCTCGCTCATGCTACGAAATCCGCGCTGGCGGCTGCCGCGACCACTGCAGGGTGCGCCGCATGGCTTCGGGAAGCGCTGATAGCAGATCGGTGGCAATCATCGGCAGCTCGCCTTGCTGCTCGCGGGCCGCGTCTCCGGCCAGGCCGTGCAGGAATACCGCTGCGCACACGGCCAGTTCAGCGCGCTCGGGAAACTGCGCCAGGAAGCCGGCAACCATCCCGGTCAGAATATCTCCGGTGCCGCCGGTCGCCATGCCAGGGTTGCCGGTGGGATTGACCCAGACTTGGCCGTCGGGCAGTGCCACCAGCGTGCGGTGGCCTTTCAGCACCAGGATGCAGGCACGCTCGCGGGCGAAGGCACGTGCCACCGCCAGGCGGTCCGCCTGCACTTGGGCAACGGTCTTACCGACCAGCCGCGCCATCTCGCCGGGATGTGGCGTCAGAACCAGGGTGCGCCCGGCCCCGCTCAGTATGTCGGCTACGCCTTCGAAGGCGTTAAGCCCGTCGGCATCGATCACCGTCGGCACGGTGGTAGTGCGCACCACGGACTGCACCAGTTCGGCGGTCTCGATGTGGCGGCCCAGGCCGGGGCCGATGGCAATCACCGTCTTGCCCTTCATCACATCCGCCAGATCACCCAGGGCCAGCCGTCCCAGGCCGCCGAGAGCGGTTTCTGCCAGCGGTTCGGTCATCAACTCGGGAGCATGGCCGGCCACCATGGGCAGTGCCGAGCGCGCTGTGGCCACCGTTGCCAGTCCCGCGCCGGCACGCAAGGCGCTCATGCCGGCCATGGCGGCGGCGCCCGACTTGGCGAACGATCCGCCTATGACCAGCACGTGGCCGAAGCGTCCCTTGTTGGCATCGGGAGCGCGAGGCGCAAGCAAGGGAGCCACGTCCTGGGCGGTTATGGCCGAGAGATTCAAGGCCGACTGAATCGACTCCGGCGGCGAGCCAATCGGCGCCGCCACTACCGGCCCGGAGGTCAGATTGCCGAACAGGTGGGCCGGACGCGGGGCGGTGAAGGTCACGATGGCATCGGCGCGGGCGATGATCACGTTCTCCGCAGGCTTCACCCCGGTAACGGCCGAAACGGCATCCGGGGGAGCCCCTGGCCATTGCGGGCTCATGCTGTCGGAATCGGCCCCGGAGGGAATGTCGACGGCCAGCACCGGGGCCGCGGCGCGGTTGATGGCTGCGATGGCCTTGGCGTACAGGCCGGTGACTGGAGGCCGGAAGCCGGTCCCGAGAATCGCATCGACGATCAGCTCGGCGTTGCCCAGCGCGCGCGCGAGCCTCTCTTTGCAGCTCCTTCTCGTTGCGCAGCAGGATGGGGTGAAGCGGCAAGCGGGCGAACATCTGGGCGGCGTCGCCGCGCAACTCCGCCGGCTCGGCCAGCAGCAGAACCTCGACCACCTTGCCGGCCTGGTGCAGCTTCCTGGCGGCCACAAAGCCGTCGCCGCCGTTGTTGCCCTTGCCGCAGACGATGGCGATGCGCGAGGCCCTGGGAAAATGCTCGCGGGCGAAGGTAGCCACAGCCGTCCCGGCATTCTCCATCAGGGTGAGCGAAGGGAGGCCGAAGCGCTCGCTGGTGAGGCGATCTATTTCCCGCATCTCCGCCGCGGTCGTGATCTTCATGCGCGTGTCTCGGCCAGGCTGCGCGCCTCGCGCAGCCCGGCCGGATCTCCCATCACCACCAGGGTATCGCCGGCGGCTATCAGGTCGGCCGGCTTGGGATTGAATTGCAGCTTCTGGCCTTCGTGCTTGATGGCCAGCACGATGATTCCATAGCTTTGGCGCAGCTTGGAATCGAAGACGGTGCGGCCGGCAAAGGGGCTGCCCTCGCCTACGCGCACCTCCTCGATCTCCAGGCCGAGCTCCTCCTCCGGGATCATGGCCAGCCGCATGAAATCCAGCACGTGGGGGCGCAGGAAAGAATGGGCGATGCGGTAGCCGATGAACGCGTAAGGAGAGACGACCTCGTCCGCCCCGGCCGAGCGCATGTGCTTCTCCGCGTCTTCGACGCTGGCCCGGGCAATTATCTTCAGCTTGGCGTTTAGACTGCGGGCGGTGAGGATGATGTAGGTGTTGGTGGCGTCGGTTGTGGTGGCCGCCACCAGGCCCAGGGCACGCTCGATGCCGGCCTGGCGCAGCACGCTCTCGCTGGTGGCATCGCCGTGCAGGATCAGCCACTGCCCGCGATACTGCTCCACCTTGGGCTCGCTGTTTTCGATCATGACGAACGGCACGGGACGCCGCGCCAGTTCGCTGGCCACGCTGCGCCCCACACGTCCGGCGCCGCAGATGATGTAGTGATCCTTCAGCCGGCTGATCTCGCGCTCCATCTTTCGCCTGCCCAGCAGTTCTCTGAACTCGAATTCTAGCAAAGCCTGGGTCGCCGCCCCGATCAGCAGAAACACCAGCCCCACACCGCCGATGATCAGGAAGGTGTTGAACACCCGCCCGGCGCGCGTGGCCGGGCCCTGATAGCCAATGGTGGTGAAGGTGGTCAGCACCATGTAAAAGGCATCGAACAGCGAGATGCCTTCCAGCAGGTGCAGCCCGACCATCCCGATCATCATGATCACAAAGATGGCCGACCCGAGGATGGCGATCTTCCGGCGCGCGCGCAAATTAGTGCCTGTTCAAGACGCAAATCTGGTTGACCGGAATTGTATCTCAGTTGGCAATTAGCACGGTTGGGTTGCCACTGCAGGCAGAGGTTTTCTTTCCGCCCCGCTAATCAATACCGACTCTCTGATGTCATGCTGAGCGCCCCAGCGGGGGCGCGAAGCATCCCCCTGCGCCTCGCACAGTTCAAGTTTTTTTGAAAAGGCTTAAGCGGCTCAAAAGGAACAGGCATCTCGGGGATTCTTCGCTCGCGGCGCTCGCTCAGAATGACCGTGGGAATGGATTTGGGGCGCGGTCCCCCACATCTACGCCGCAGATGTGGGGGCACCATAGTAGCAATGGTGTGTTACGGCTTACGACAGAACGCGCAAAAATTCTTCCGCCGCTCGCCGGGGCTCGGGCAGCAGGGCGGAGATGATGGCCATGGAATCTGCCCCGGCCTCCAGCACCTGGCGGCAGTTTTCCAGGGTGATTCCGCCGATGGCCACCAGGGGCTTGTTGGTGAGCTGCCGGGCCCGGCGCACGCCCTCCAGGCCCACCACCGGCGAGGTGTCCGATTTGCTGGTGGTGGCAAAAACCGGGCCGATGGCAACGTAGTCCGCCGGGCCCTGGGCGGCCTCGCGAATCTGTTCGGGGTTGTGGGTGGAAACCCCGACGATGCACTGTCCCACCAGCTTGCGCACAGCCTCGGGATGGAGATCTTCCTGCCCGACATGCACGCCGTCAAAGCCGGCGGCCAGGCACAAGTCGGCGCGGTCGTTCATGATGAGCGCGACTCCGGGAAGCCTCTCTCGCAACGCGCAGGCATGACTCAGGGCGGTGCGCGCCGGCAGTTGCTTGGCCCGGTATTGCAGCAGGCGCACGCCGCCGGCCTCCAGCTCGGAGGCAAAGCGCAAGACGGTTGTGAGCAGCTCCGCTTCGGAACCGCCGGGCGATTGGCTGCCTGGCAGCCGCCGCAGGCTGTCGATGTCGAGAATGGCGTAAAGGCGCGGCAACTCAGGCATAAACTTGGCTCCTTGGCACCCGGTCAGGCTTTGCTCACCGTAAAGCGCATTTTTTCGGCCGGGCGCAACAGTGGGCGGCCGTGGCAGCCCCCTCTACGTGTTCCTTTCTCCCGCCGATCTGCCGGCAGCGGCTTTTTCCGGCGTCCGTCCCTGGTTGGCTTCGCCCAGCAAGCGCTCCACGAACCTAGTATCGATTTGCCCGGCGATGAAATCCGGGTCGCGCATGATCCGCCGGTGCAGAGGGATGGAGGTGTGTACGCCTTCGACGATGAACATCTCCAGCGCCCGCGTCATGCGCGCTATGGCTTCGATCCGGTCGGCGCCGCGCACGATGAGCTTGGCGATCAGCGAGTCGTAATAGGGAGGAATGACCGCTTCGGCGTAGGCCGCGGTATCGACGCGCACGCCCATGCCGCCGGGGATGTTGAAGGCGGTGATCTTGCCCGGCGAAGGCGTGAATTTCTCCGGGTGCTCGGCATTGATGCGGCATTCGATGACGTGGCCGCTGCTCTGGACGGGCGCGCTGAGCACCTCCGGCAGCCGTGCCCCGGCGGCGATCAGTATCTGGCTCTTGACCAGATCGATGTCGGTCCGCATCTCCGTCACCGGATGCTCCACCTGGATGCGCGTGTTCATCTCGATGAAGCTGAGCGAGCCGTCCTCGTCCATCAGGAACTCGACCGTGCCGGCGTTCACATAGCCGATCCGGCTTAGGGTGGACTCCAGCAGCTTGCCCATACGCTCGCGCATCTCGGGTGTGAGCTGGGGGGAAGGCGACTCTTCCAGCAGCTTCTGATGGCGGCGCTGGATGGTGCACTCGCGCTCGCCCAGGCAGGCGACGCCGCCATGCGCATCGGCCAGCACCTGGAACTCGATGTGCCGGGGGCGCTCGATAAACTTTTCCAGGTAGAGATCGCCGTTGCCGAAGGCCGCCATGGCTTCGCTGCGCGCCGCCTCGAACAAGGGCGGCATCTCCTGCGGCGCGCGAATGACCCGCATGCCGCGCCCGCCGCCGCCGGCCGAGGCCTTCAGCATGACCGGGAAACCTGTCTGGCGGGCCCACTCCAGGGCCTCGTTGGCCGAGGCAATCACCCCTTCGGAGCCGCGCAGGATGGGCACGCCCGCCTGCTTCATGGTCATGCGCGCCTTTTCCTTCTCGCCCATGACGCGCATGATCTCCGCCGGCGGGCCGATAAAGGCGATGCCGCAGGTTTCGCACACCTCGGCGAAGTTGGCGTTTTCGCTCAGCAGGCCGTAGCCGGGATGAATGGCGTCGACGTTGGCGATTTCGGCGGCGCTGATCACGGCGGGAATGTTCAGGTAGCTTTCGGCCGGCCGCGGCGGCCCGATGCAGATGGCCTCGTCGGCAAAGCGCACCGGCAGCGAGTGGCGGTCGGCATCGCTGTAAACGGCGACCGTGCGGATGCCCAGCTCCTTGCAGGCGCAGACGATGCGCAGGGCGATCTCCCCGCGGTTGGCGATCAGTACCTTTTTGAACATGGAGACTGCCCCAGCGGATACGACTGCGGCGCCCGCCGCGCGGCCCCGGCGACTATTCCGGCCGGATCGAGAACAGCGGCTGGCCGTACTCGACCGGCTGCCCGTTGTCTACCAGCACCTTGACCACCTCGCCGGCCACGTCGCATTCGATTTCGTTCATCAACTTCATGGCTTCCACGATGCACACCGCCTGGCCCTGCTTGACGCGATCGCCGGGCTTGACGAAGGGCGGCGTCCCGGGCGCAGGCGCTTCGTAAAAGGTGCCGACAATCGGCGACTTCAAAGTGTGCAGCCCCTTTTCTTCCACGGCGGCTGGCGCTTGTGCCACGCTCGCGCCCGGTGCCGGGTACGCCGGAACATTGGGAGTGGGCGGCATTGCAGCTTGCCCGACCACCGGCCCTCGCTTGATGCGCAACTTGACGTCTCCACGCTCCAGTTCGAACTCGGCGACGTCTTTCTCGATCAGGAACTCTATCAGCTCTCTTATTTCTTTCTGGTTCATTTAAAGCAGTTTCCAGTTTCTAGTTTCAAGTTTCAAAAGCGGCTTCGACTTTCAGCTCGAGCTCTCAGTCGCTCTATCTCGAATTGCAGCCGCCGGGACGGCTGCTCGAAACTCGCCACTCGAAACTTGAAACTGCCTTTAAAGTTGCACCAAATCTTTTCCGGCGGGCGTCAACAGTTCGTAGCCCCGGCTGGTGACCAGCACCACGTCCTCGATGCGAATGCCGCCCTTGCCGGCGACATAAATGCCCGGCTCGATGGTGATCACCATGCCGGCTGCGAGCGTCTGTTCCTCGGCGGCAGCCAGGCGCGGCGGCTCGTGAATCTCCAACCCCAGTCCGTGTCCGGTGGAATGCGTGAAAAACCTGTTAAGCTTCGAGCCCTTCAGAACCTGGCGCGCCTCCCGGTCCACCTGCGCCACCGCCGCCCCCGGATGCACGGCGGAAATGGCGGCCAACTGGGCCTGCAGCACGGCGTCGTACCAGCCTTTGGCTTGCGCACCGGCCTTGCCCAGATGGACGGTGCGCGTCATGTCGGAGCAGTAACCGTGCAGTATAACACCGTAATCGAGCACCACGAACCCGCGCCCGGGCAGACTGGCCGGCGAGGCAACTCCGTGCGGCATGGCCGAACGCGGCCCCGAGGCAACGATAGTTTCGAACGACATGCCTTCGGCGCCGGCGCGCCGCGCCATGTACTCGAGGCGGGCGGCCACCTCGGCCTCGGTGCGCCCCGGCCGCAAGTTCCGCAACACGCCTGGCAGCAGGCGCGCGCCCAGCACCACCGCCTGCCGAATAAGTTCCACTTCCGACGGCTCCTTCACCATTCGCAGCTTCTCGACCACCCCGGAGGTTGCCACCAGCCTGCTGCCCGACAGCTCGGAGGCCAGCAGCAAGCGGGTCTTCACCGTCATGTGGTCGGCCTCGATGCCCAGACGCCGCGGCTTGCGGACTGCGATCTCCCGCATCATTCCCGCCAGCACGCCGCGCCGGCTGATGGCAATGCGCGCGCGCTTGACCTGCTCCCGGGCCTGCGCCGTGTAGCGGCCATCGGTGACGAACAGCGGCTTGTTCCGGCCCTCGCTCTCCAGCAGAAGCGCCCCGGCGCTGCCGGTGAAGCCGGTCAGGTAGCGCAGGTTGGCAAGGTGGGTGATCAGAATCGCGTCCAACTTCAGGCGCTGCACTTCCAGTTGCAGCCGCCGGCAGCGGCCAGAGTAGTCCATAGCCGTCATTGTAGCGTTTCACGTTTCACATTTGGCGTTTTCGTCCGCGTCTGGCGTCTTGACGAACGGCGGATGGTTTTGTTGTCTGTGATTTCGAGATAAGATTCTAAAACTGCTTGATAGCCCGATCCGAGAGGAAACAAGCCAATTCTTCAGGGCTACGCAGGCGTGGCTCGATATTCCGGTTTTTTGGCCAATTGACGTGCGCTCTTGTCCCATCTGCGGCCGCGACAATCAATCTCAGCCCCTCCTGGCGTACTCGCTGCCGCCATGGGAGCTGAAGCGCTGCCTGGGACGCGGCCTTGTGCCCCTGGTAAATCCCCCCGCCTACGCCAGCCTGGAAGACGAGTTTGCCTGGGAAAACACCTGGGCGAAAGAAGACGAGAAGCGGCGGCTGCGCAATCCTGCGCTCTACCACCTGGGCCGCGGCTTGCAGGCCATTCCCAGGCGTCTGTTCCGGCGCGACAAGCTGGGCGCGTGGATACGGCGTTTTGTCGCTCCCGGCCCGGTGCTGGATGTCGGGTGCGGCGGGGGCGTAGTGTTGGCGGCTCTGCCGGCGCATTTCATCCCATTCGGCATCGAGGTCTCGAAGAGGCTGGCGCAGGTGGCGCAATCCCGATTCGCGCCGCGCGGCGGGCGCGTGCTTCAGGGAGATGCCCTTTCTGTCATACAGCAATTCGCGGCGAAGTCTTTTACGGGGGTGATCATGAGCTCGTACCTGGAGCACGAGGTCGATCCCCGGCGCGCGCTGGTCTCGGCTCGCGCTTTAATGTGCCCGCAGGCGAGACTGATTGTAAAGGTGCCGAACTTCGGCAGTTGGAACCGCCTGGTGCGCCGGACGCGCTGGTGCGGATTCCGTTACCCTGACCATGTGAATTACTTCACTCCGCCGCTGCTGGCGCGATTGCTGCGCGAGTCCGGTTTTCGAATTGTGCGCTTCGGCCTGGCCGATTGCTTCCCGACCAGCGACAATATGTGGGCGGTGGCGGAGAAATCCTGATGACGGGCCGCTTCAGGCTTCACGAAGCTGCGTGAAACCTGAAACGGGCACCGTGAAACGGCCATTACGTCTGGATGATCTTCGGCGTAAGGAAGAAGATCAGCTCCTGGGTCTGGGTCTGCACCGAGCGGTTCTTGAAGATGTTTCCCAGTATCGGCACGTTGCCCAGGAACGGAACCTGGGTCACGGTGACCGCGTTGGTGGTTTGAATGACTCCGCCAATCATCACCGTTCCGCCATCGGTCACCAACACCTGCGTGGTTGCCTGCTGCGTCGCCAGGCCGGGATTGCCCTGCACCGCGATGCTGTTGTCAGGCACGGTGTTTTCCACGTCCACCGCCAGGAAGATGGTGTTCTCCACGGTGATCTGCGGGGTGACGGTCAGCCGCAAGAAGGCATCGATGTAGCTGGTTGTGGGTGGTCCGCCAAGCTGGCTCTGGGTCACGATGGGCAAGCGATAGCCTTGGCGCACGACCGCGGTGATGTTGTTCTGGGTAACGATGCGCGGACGCGACAGTATCTTCAGCAGCCCGCGCGATTCCGCCGCCGAGAGCAGGATGTCCAGGCGGTAGTTGCCCACCGCAGTCATGAAATTCAAGCCGCTGGTAGGGCTTCCCGATACACCCAGGTTCGAGAACAGCGGGATTGCCTGTGCCGTTGGCGAGCCGCCGGTCGAGGGTCCGGGAATGGTGAAGTAGGGGAAGCCGTAGCCGTTGTCCAAAACTGTGTTAGGGCTGGTTCCGACCGCCGGATTGCCGCCTATGGACGTTCCTTTGCCGTTGCCCCAGCCAAAGCCGACCTGCGATCCGAGTTGACGGGCGAAGGTGCGGGTGGCTGCCACCACCCGGGCTTCGATTTCGACCTCCAGCGTCTTGCGGTCGAGCTGCGTAATCAACCGGTCGAGATTGGGGATGACGCTGGGAATGTCGCTGATGATGAGGGCGTTGGTGCGTTCATCGGCGAGCACGTCGCCGCGTGGCGAGAGCAGCTTCTTGAGGGTCGGCACCAGGTCCTTGGCATGGGCGTAGCTCAGGAAGCGGCTGACCGTAACCTTGTTGACGGCCAGCGCCTGGGCCTCGGCATGGGCGCGCTGCTCGTTGGCTTCCTTGCGCAGCGTCTCCAGGTTAGCAATCCGCAGGACGTTGCCTTCGAGCTGGCGGCCCAGCCCGTTATTCTGCAAAACCACTTCCAGGGCCTGGTCCCAGGGCACGTCGTCGAGCACCAGGGTGACGGTGCCTTTCACTCCGGGATCGAGAACGATGTTGAGCCCGCTGATCTCGTGAATCAGGCGGAAGAAATCCTTCAGGTCCACATCTTTGAGGTTCACCGAAATGGGTTCGCCCGAGTACTTGCGCGCAGGCGGCTGCGGCGAAGCCGGCGCGGCGCTCGCCCGCTGCTGCTCCAGGGCAAGATTCACCGCCGGCTGCGGCGTGCCCGGCGCCGGCTGCGGCTTGGCGGGCGGCTCAGGGGGTTTGTTTTGGGCGATGGTGCTAGCCGCCTCGACGGCCCGCACACCGGCCGGAGAGACCGCAGCCGATGCCGGCGTGGGCGCCGGCTGCGAAGCGCGAACCAGGGTTGGCAGATTGGTTGAGTCCTGGCCCTGTTTGGCATCTGCCGCCACGGAAGAAGCCGGAGCGGCATTTGCCGGCAAGCTGGGTGCCGCGCTCTTGGCCTCCGCCGGAGCGCTGGCAGATGGGGTTGTCACTGCCGGTTCTACGACAACAAAATCCGGCGCCTTGCTTGCGCCTCCCGGCTGCTCGCCGCCGGGCTGGAAGGCCACCGTTTTAAGTTGCGGTTGGGCGTTGGCCGGGTTGGATTCCTTCACGGCGGGGACAACCACGGCGCTCACCGTGGGAGCGCTGGGGGCCGCTTTCGTGTCGGCCTCCGGCTGCGATGCCTTCGGCAGAGATGGCTGCGTGACGACCGGCAAAGCAGCCGGCGCGACCTTTGCCGGCGGCGTGGCCGGATTCAATCCGGGGGACGTAACCGCGGCGCTCACCGTGGGAGCGCTGGGGGCCGCTTTCGTGTCGGCCTTCGGCTGCGATGCCTTCGGCAGAGATAGCTGCGTCGTGACCGGCAAAGCAGCCGGCGCGACCTTTGCCGGCGGCGTGGTCGAATTCAATCCTGGGGGCGCAACCGCGGCGCTCACCGGCCCTCCGGCCGGAGCAGCGGTTAGCTGCGACGCCGGCTTGGTCGGCAGTACGGTCACCACCAGCTTATTTCCGTAGCTGGCCACATCGAATTCCCGCGGCCCCTCCAGGTCGAGCACTATCCGGGTCACCGGTGGGTCAAGTTGATGTTGGGCAATACGGACGGCCTTCAAATCCGGCGTGTTCACCGGGATGGTGCGCGCGCTGCCCTCGGCGACCGCATTCTCGATGTCGAGCACCAGCCGTTCCGGAGCGCTCAGCCGCAAGGTCTTGGCTGACTTCACGCCCTCAATTTCCACCGCCATTCCGGCGCTGGTGCGAACCACGCTGACGTGGCGAATTTTAAGCGGCGCCCCTTTGAGGTCGGCTTTGGTGGCCTTGACGGGCGATACCGCCAGACGCTGTTCGCTGGCCAGCACCGGCTTGGCCGCCACAGGTACGGGGGTAGCGGCTGCGGGCTTGGCGGCAACTGCCGCGGGCTTGGGGGCCGGAGCAACCGAGGCGGCCGGCGCAGCGTTCTGAGCGGAGCGCTGCGGGGCGGGCCCGCCTGGGCCATCGGAGAAGAACAATTGCAAGCCGGTGCTGCTCTCCTTTACCCGCAGCTTGACCGATTCCGACACGGTAAACTCTACGCGCGTGACTTCAACCCCGTTCACGCTCTTGTATTCGAGCACGCGATAGGACTTCACCCCCGGTAAATTCACGCTCTGCTGGCGCGGGCGCACCGAGCTGGAGGAAACTTTCCTCAGGTCGACCAGCACCATGGAGGGTTGCGGGCGATATTCGCTATGGGTGAAGACGCCGGCGGTTTCCAGCGCCACCACCGTTGCGCCCGCCTGAGAACTCACCGTAATGGCCTTCAACTGCGAGTCAGCGGCGAGGGCCCCGCCAGAGGCCGCTTGTGCCTCGGCCGAGGCAACGGCGCCTATGGTGCATCCCAGCAGTAGCACGATTAACAGTTGCTTGCACCTCATTGAACTCTCCTCATTCGAGCTCCCGGGGCTCCGGCGAACGGCGCGGGCCGCTGCCGGGGCGACTCTCTACGCGGCCGGGCGGCCCAGGGTCTTGGTCACCTCGCGCGAAGTGGGACGCCCCAGGCGGTCTTTCCCGTTCTCCATGAATGTCACTGCATTACTGGTAATCCGCAGCACGTAGCCGTCCCACAGCGGATCGTTCTCCCGCAAAAAGAAAGCGCGATTGGCCACATTGACCACCACGGCAATGAATCCGGACTCGGTACGGACCACGCCCTGCAAAATGATTCTGTTGATGACCAGGCACCGCTTGCCGCCGGTGGTGCAGCTTGGCTGATCCTTCTCCACCTGAACCGGGCTGAGGAACGGATCACGCGCATCGACCAGCTTGCGGGGGGCCGGCTTGACCTCCGGTTTGGGCGGCGGGGGCGCCACCGGCTTGGCAGTTATGGCAACCACCGGCTTGGCCGCCGCACCGCGCTTGGCGGGCTGCTGCGCCGTGGGTTTGGCCGGAGCGTATGGGGCAGGCACCGCCCGGATCGGCATGGCAAATGGGCTGCGCGGCGGGGCGGCCGGTTGCGGCGCGGCGCCGGAACTCTGGCCCCATCCGGCGGCCACCAGCAGCGAACTTGCAATCACGACTCTCCAGAGCATGGCTTCCTCTTACTTCTTCACCAGCGGAAATTTCGGCGGAGCGGGCGGGGGCGGAGGCGGCTGCGGCGGATTGAAGAACGCGGTGGCCACGCAGGTGGCCACCACGGTCTCTTTGGGCGCGTACTGGTACGTCTTTTTCGCCTTGGCCGGGGCCGGGTGCTTGACGCTCGCCATGCGCAGCCCGGAAACGTTCACCAGGCGATCCATCTTGGCCAGCCGCTCATAAAAGTGCACCACCCCGAAATAAGACCCATCCAGCTCCAGCTCGACCGGGGCCTCCGAATAAAACTCACGCGCCACCACCGGCAGGGTGCTGAAACGGCGAACTTCGATGCCGGCGGCGACCGCCTCCGCCTGCACCCCGCGAATAAACCCGTCGACCTGCCGTTCTTCCGGCACCACCTTGCGGAACGCCTCAATCTGCTGCTGCATCGTCTCCACCTCGCGGCTCAACTGCATCATGCGCGCCTGGAAGGGCCGCAGTTGCGCAATCTCGGCGCGCTTGTCCAGCAGCGCCGGCGGTCGCGCCGGTTGGCCTGTTCGATGGGATGAACGACCAGGTACCAGATCACGCCGGCGCCCAGCAGGCAGGCGACGACGATTATCAAAAGCTTGTACTTCGGGTCGGTTTCACTCCACTTAATCATAAGTACCCGTCAGGAATGCTTCTTTTCGCAGACCAGCGTAAAGCTGAACGCCTGATACTCCTTAAGCTTCTCGTCCTGCACTGTCTCCTTCAGCTCGATACTTTTGAAGTAGCCGGTATTTTTCAAATTACTGATCAGGTTTGCCACCGCCGTGGTGCTCAGGGCCATGCCCTCCATGGAAATCGAACTGCCTTCGTCGCTGACGCTGTTGAGCCAGACGGCGTCGGTGGCGGTCACGGTTTCGGCGATCATGGTAAGCAGTTGCACCGGCCCGCTCTGGTTGGCGCGCAGTTGCTCGATGACCACGACCTTGCGCTTGAGCAGGTCGGCCTCCTTCTGTTTCTGCGTCCAGATCGCCTTCACCCCCGCCAGGGCGGCCAGTTCCTTGTCGGTGTCGCGCAAGTCGGTCTGCAGTTGCACGTGCTGCCGGTTTACGCGCCAGTACTGGAAGTACAGGCCGGCGGCCACCACCACCACCAGGGAGATGACCAGCATCTTTACCGACGGCGCCGACATGGTGATGCGCGGGCCTCGGATTTTCGGCTTGGGCGTGCCCAGCAGGTTGATGCGGATCATAGCTTGCCCTCGAAACTGCGCAAGGCCAGGCCGACAGCCACGGAAAGCTGCGGGGCCTGCATCTCCAGCAGCTCGCCGGCGCTGGCCGGAGGCTCAATGCGCTGGAAGGGATTCAGCACGTCCACCGGCAACGAGAATTCGCGGCGCAAAGCCTCGATCAGGCCGGGCACCCGCGACGAACCGCCGGCCAGGTAAATGCGCTCGATCTGCTCGTTGGCGGCGGTGGCGCGGAAGAAATCGAAGGTCTTCTGAATCTCCAGCACGATCAGCTCGGTCACTTGCTGCAGGATCGGCGTTTTGGCGTCCTCGCTCACGGCCACCAGTTTCTTGCCCAGCTTGAGGCCCTCGGCGTCTTCGAAGCTGAGATCGAGTTCCTTTTGCAGAGCGTCGGTGTACTGGTTTCCGCCCACGCTCACGTCGCGGGTAAACAGCGGCGTGTGCCCCTTGACGATGTTGATGTTCATGACGCTGGCGCCCAGGTTCAGCAGCGCCACCGTCGCGCCCGGCGCGGGCGAATAGTTGTACTCGTAACAGTTCTGCAGCGCGAAGGCATCGATATCCACGATCACCGGCTGCCGGCCCGCCAACTGCAGGGCGTTGGTATAGTTCAGGATCTTGTCTTTCTTGACCGCCACCAGCAACACGTCCATGCTGGAGCCCGACTCCTCGGACAGCACCTGGTAGTCCAGGTTCACGTCGGTCATCTCGAAGGGGATGTACTGCGGCGCCTCGGAGCGAACGGTCTCGTCCAGCTCCTGGCCGCTCAGGGCGGGCATGGAAATCTTTTTTACGATCACCGAATGCCCGCTGACCGAGGTGGCGACGCGCGTGCCCTTGATGCCGTGGTCGGCGAAGATCTTGGAAATGGCGCTGGCCACGCTGCCGCTGTCGACGATCATCGAATCGACCACGATATCGGAGGCCAGCGGCTCCAGCCCGGCGCTGACCGCCTGCAGCTCGCCATGCGAGCGGCGCAGTTCGACCGCCTTGATGCTGTTGGAGCCGATGTCCAGCCCCACCAATTGTTTTCTGCCGCCCAGTCCAAACATGTCTTTGCCTCTAACGCCCGGAGGTGCTCACCACCCGCTTGGCCAGGCGCGCCCTGGACGCCTTTTGCGGCGCCTTGCCGTACTGTCCGACCGTGCTCTTCTGTTCCATCCAGGCGTCAAGGATCGTCTTCTTGAAGCGCCAGCGGTTGCCGAGCTTGAAGGCGGGAATTTTCTCTTCGGCCACGTACTTGTAAAGCGTGTCCGGGCTGACCCCCAGATACTGGGAGGCTTGTCTGATGTTCATTACTTCAGGCGACTCGGCCATGCCACTGCCCTTTCCAAAGAAATTCGCCGCCCCGCGAAGACACTCTCCGCTGGGCGCCACAGGGAAAATCCCTGTTTGGCCGTATGGGAACTACTCTGCTATGCAGCGTAACGCAGTAACTTAGGCTGTCAACAGATTACTTCCGCTTTCTTCCGGTTCTTTTGGGTATTTGCTGGTGGTTTTTCCGAACATGTACAACCGTCACATGCAACCTATTGGGGTAAATCAGGCAGCCATCCACAACATTTTGTAGGAATAACTAACAAAGTTCGACCTCGTGGCTGGAATGGAACGAAGGTCTAGGGGCGAAATGGGCCAAAGGTGGCTGGCCCATGCTTGCCGCCGCGATTCAGGAAGCACCTGGCGTGGACCAGTAAGGAGACGGGCCAGTTCCCCGCCCTAATCGCGTCAAAGGAAGGCGCGACCCGCACGAGGCACCTGGCGAGCGGCTTGTGTCTCAATCGCTAGCCGACGAACGCACGGTTCGTCTACTTGAACCCTCAGGTAGCGCCGCTGGCGCAGGCTCCGGCGGGGGCGCCGCAGGGAGCGGGCATGGGCGCTGGCCCGAGGCTGGTGTTGGCGCGTGCCGAAAAGGTCGAGAGCATCTGCTCCAGTTGCCGGCCGTGGCAGGCAGGGCACTCTGGCTGCTTCGAACCGATCACCAGCGCCTCGAAGGCGCGTCCACAATCCTTGCAGCGGTATTCGAAAATAGGCATAGGTTCCCGTAAATCCGCTTCCCGGTGGAGTCTCCGCCCGAGAAGCGGGAACTGATACTCTGATTATAGACGATGATGAAGTTGCCCGATTCCGCTGCCGCGCTTCCCGGCGTGGCGGAATTTGTTCCCCGCCGCTGGCTGCGGGGAGGCCATTTGCAAACCCTGGCGGGAAACTTCCTGCCGCGGGAGAAGCTGCTGCCGGCAGCGGAGGAAAGGCTGTTCGAGGTCGAACCGGAGGCGCGGGTGCTTTGCCACTGTCACTGGCAGCCGGGGCGGCAAAGCCGCCCGACGCTGGTTCTGGTGCATGGTCTGGAGGGTTCCAGCAGCTCGCATTACGTGATCGGGGCAGCGTGCAAGGCCTGGAGCCGGGGCTGGAACGTAGTGCGCATGAACGTTCGCAACTGCGGCGGCAGCGAGCGGCTCAGTCCCGACCCTCTACCATTCCGGACTGTCGGGCGACATACAGAGCGTCACCGCCTCGCTGCGGCAGGAAGGGCTGCCGGCAATCTTCCTGGCCGGCTTCTCCATGGGCGGCAACCAGGTGCTGAAGTGCGCCGGCGAGTGGGGAGCGGCGGCCCCGCCGCAAGTACAGGCGGTGGCGGCAGTCTCGCCGGCCTGCGATCTGGCCCTGTCCTCCGACCGGCTGCATCGCCCCGCTAACCGCATTTACGAACTCTGGTTCCTCTACAGCCTGTTTCGCAGCTTCAAGCGCAAGGCGCGCCTGTTTCCCGGCCAGTACGACAGCAGGCTGCTGCGCCGGGTGCATAGCCTGCGCAGCTTCGATGAATTCATCACTGCGCACTACATGGGATTTGCGGGCGCGGACGATTACTACGCCAGGGCCAGCGCTTCGCCTCTGCTGGATCGAATCGCCCTGCCCACACTGGTCATTCACGCCCTGGACGACCCCTTCGTGGCGTTTCTGCCGGAAACCGAGGCTAAGATCATCGCCAATCCCAATATCACCTATCTCCGCTGCCGCCATGGCGGCCACTGCGCCTTTTTGGCTAAGGCCAACGGCTACGACGGCCACTGGGCAGAGCAGCAGATTATCGAGTTCCTGGACAGGCATAAGCAAATAACACATTAAGTGGAGGCATAATGGCCTGCCCCGTGGCGGTCGGCCGCCTCTAGGCGGCCGGTTCCCTGGGGAGCCCATTTGGCAAATAAGCTTGTGCCCGGGCGTGGCTGTTCCGCGCTAAAATGTTGCCCGGACTCCCTGTCGGACGCGGGGGTGCGTCCGCCGGGGCAGCCGAGTGCAGGAGGTCGCCATGCCGGTTTACGACTATCTGTGCAAAGACTGCAATAAGGTGTTCGAGAAGATACTGACCCTGGCGGAGTACGAGAAGCAGGCGGTTACCTGCCCGACTTGCGCCGGGCGGAATATCGAGCAGGAGTTCAAGTCGTTCTTTGCCGTAACGTCCAAGAAAAGTTGACGCATTTTCCGGACGGCGCGGGAGGCTGAGAGAAAGCTTACGCCAGCGCCAGCAGGGATCAGCCCCACCTCAGCCCATGGACAGGGCGTGAGGCGGGGCGCCCGTCTTTATCTTCCGCAGCCGCGCCGGAAGGCTCTTCGCCGCCATTCCATAATCCCTATTCGCTTGTCCCTAATCCCTGTAAACTGAGACTCACTCCATGGGACGAATCCACGTACTCTCCGAGCATGTAGCCAACAAGATCGCCGCCGGCGAGGTCATCGAGCGGCCCGCGTCTGTGGCCAAGGAGCTGCTGGAGAACTCGCTGGATGCGGGGGCGACACGCATCCGTGTCAACGTCGAGGCCGGCGGCAAGAAGCTGATAGAGGTCATCGATAACGGCTGCGGCATGGGGCGCGACGATGCTCTGCTGGCCTTCGAGCGCCATGCCACCAGCAAGCTGAAGAACCCGGAAGACCTGCTGTCGATCTCCACCCTGGGCTTCCGCGGTGAAGCCTTGCCCTCGGTAGCTTCGGTCAGCCGCCTGCGCCTGGAGACCCGCGCGGCCGAGGACGCCGGCGGCACCGTCATCGAAATTGCCGGCGGCAAGATACTCAAGGTCGAGGATGCGGGGCTGCCGCAGGGAACCTCCATAGCGGTTCGCGACCTGTTCTTCAATACCCCGGCGCGCAAGAAGTTCCTCAAGGCGGAATCGACCGAGCTTTCGCACATAGCTTCGCTGGTTACTCACTACGCGCTGGCCCATCCCGACAAACATTGGGAGCTGCACACCTCCACCCATGCCATGCTGGTGGCCGCGCCGGTGACGGCGCACGCCGACCGCATCTATCAGCTCTTCGGCAAGGAGACGCTGGCGCAACTGCTTCCCCTGGCCGCCACGGTGGCGCTGGAACGCGCGGCCCTGCCTCCGGCACGGCGCGGCGAAGATGCCTCTGAGACCGTTACCGGCGACCTGCGGCTGCACGGCTTCGTCAGCAAGCCGGAGCTGCAAAAGCTGAACCGCAACTCCATCTTCATATTCGTCAACGGACGCCTGGTGCGCGACCGTCTGGTGCAGCACGCCCTATCCGAGGCCTATCGCAACATCATTCCGCCGACGGTTTTCCCGGTGGTGCTGCTTTTCCTGGAGATGCCCTTCGCCGAGGTGGACGTGAACGTCCATCCCTCGAAGACCGAGGTGCGCTTCCGGCAGCAGGGTTTCGTGCACGACTTCGTGCGCGAGAGCGTGCGCGCCGCCCTGATGCGGGCGCGTCCGGCGCCGCACTTCGTGCGCGAAATTCACGCTCAGCCCACCTCCGGCCCGGCCCTGACTCCCGACGCCGGCTTCGTATCGCCTACAGACTTGAAAGAAGCGCCCGAGCCGGCGATGCTTCCGAACAAGGCCGAGGCCGCCGGTGCCGGAGAGCAAGCGCCGGGGGCAAAAACCGGCGGCGCGCCTGGCGGGGTGGAAGCCTTTTCGCTGGCCCAGCCTGGCTTTCCGGCGCAAAACGCGGCCTTGCCGTTCGCCGGCAGCTTCGCCGTCGAGGCGAATGCGGCGGCGCCCGCAGCCCGCTTCGGCCCGCAGGGCTTCGGCTCGCATCTTCCGCCGGCCGGAGGAGCCGGCGGCGCCGTTCCCGCCACGGAGTTCGTTCCCGAGCGCGCGGGCCAGTGCGGACCGGCGCTGGAGAGCGAAGAAGACGGCATGGATCTATCCGCCCTGGCCACTCTCCAACCGCTGGGGCAGGTTCGCGACTCGTTTATTCTGGCCGTCAACCATCAAGGGCTGTGGATCATCGACCAGCACGTGGCGCATGAGCGCGTGCTCTTCGAGAAGCTGCTGCGCGCGCGCCTGGAAGCGCGGGTGGAATCGCAGCGCCTGCTGATGCCGCTGATCGTCGAACTAACTCCCGGGCAACTGGCGGTCTTCACCGAGATCGCGGAGGAGCTGGAGCGCAACGGCTTCGAGGCCGAGCCCTTTGGCGCGCGAACCCTGGCCGTCAAGACGGCGCCCTCCGGCATCGAGGCCGGCGCCCTCGAGCGCCTGCTGCACGAGTTGCTGGAGCAGATCGAGAGCGAGCAGCAGGCCATCAACCTGGAAAAGCTGCGCACCCGCATCGCCGCCAGCGTCGCCTGCCACGCCGCCATCAAGATCAACACCCCGCTGGATGCCGCTAAAATGGAATGGCTGCTGCGCGAACTGGCGGCCACACGCTACCCCATGAGCTGTCCCCACGGCCGGCCGGTGGTTCTGCGCTACTCTGTTAAGGACATCCAGAAGGCGTTCAAGCGGATTTGAGTATTTCAGATTTAAGATTTCAGATTGAAGATTGGGAGCCAAGTCTGTGGGCAGGCCAGCCCAGTTTTTCTGCAGGAGTGCAACAAATGGCAGACCCGATAGGTTTACTAAAAGATGTGGCACAAGTAGTAAAGAAATTTAACGACTTGGAGCTAATGAAACAGGTCGTTGATCTTCAAATGGCAGTATTCGAACAGGAACAGGAAAAGTTAAGGCTGAGCAAAGAGCTTGCGGCTGCCAAAGAACAATTGGATATCAAGAACAAACTGAAACTCAAGCAGTTTGGCGACGTGCATTACTACGTTATTGAGGGTGAGGGTATCGCTTATTGTCCGACTTGCTATGGCACAAAAACTCATCTTATCCCTTTGCCCGCTGGCGAGCCATGGAGCGGGGGATTCCGGAGAATATGCCCCGCATGTAAGACATTCTTTTACGAAAAACCGATGGTTAGTGAACGGCAAGTGATTCCCAGCCGGGGCGGACCGTTGTTTCCATCGGGAACACGCAAATAGGACACCTTCTGATATGACTGAGAAGGAACTCCTGGATTTACGCGCCGCCAAGTGGCACACCGCCGGCAACCCGGTGCGCACGCTGGAAGAAGCGCGGGAGTTCATCGAGTCGGTGGGATTCTGCCTGATGTATCCGCTGCGCCCGGCGGTGTTCGCGCCCACCTTCATCGGCGCTTACGCGGGCACCGACCGCGATCTGCCCACCTGGCAGCACGCCTTTGCCGATGCGCGCGCCGCCACGGCCACGGAGTTGATGGTGCGCCTGCTGCGGCAGAAGTTCGCCTTCGAGGCCAATCCGTTCGCCGAGACCAGTCTTCTGGTGGCCGCCTCGGTGTTTTCCTACTTCTACGGGGTGGTAGGTGACCGCAATCCGCGGCAGGCGCCCAAGGCCGGATCGCGCTCGGAGTACTCGCCGCTGGCGGCGCACGTCTTCGAGGCCATTCAGCGCAAGGGGCCAATCTCCAAGCCGCAGTTGCAGGAGTCGCTGGGCGGCGATCCGTCGGTCGCCGCGCTTGACCGGGCGCTGCACGAGCTGTGGTCGCGGCTGCGCATCACCCGCGTCGATTACAAGCCCGAGGTCGGCGCCTTCTGGGACGTTCTCTTCCGTTGGTCGCCCGAGCCGGTGCGCGAAGGCATGAATATATCGTTTTCCGAGGCCTTGACCGCACTGGCTTCCAAGTACCTGGATTGCGTGGTGGCGGCCGAGCAGACCGAGGTGGAGGAATTTTTCTCCCATTTCGTCGCCCGCTCTCGCATTCGCGACGCTATCCACGCCCTGCTGGCGGCGCGGGAGTTGCAGTTTGTCCATGTCGGCGGGCGCGCCCTGTTGCAGGTCACCCCGCCACGATCGGCGGCGCCGCGGGCTCCGCGGGCGGGGCGGCAGAATATGGCGGTAAAGCGCGAACCAGCCGCGGCCATGCCCGGGCAAGCTCAGCCGCCGGCGGAGGAAAAGAAATGAACTCTCCGCGCCGCCGGTTGGTTATTGCCATCGATGGGCCCGCCGGAGCCGGCAAGAGCACCATCGCCTCGCGCCTGGCCCGCAAGCTTGGCTATGTCAACCTGGAGAGCGGCGCCATGTATCGCGCCCTCGGACTGAAGGCCATCGAGCAAGGCGCTGCCGTCGACGAGGAAGCGGCCATGAAGGCCTTGGCCGATGGCTCGCGCATCGAGCTGCTGCCCACCCCGGAGGGCAACCGGGTGCTGCTGGACGGGCGCGACGTCTCCGCCCGCATTCGCGAGCGCGACGTGGCCGATGCCGCCTCGCGTCTTTCCGTGCATCCGGCGGTGCGCGTCTGGATGGTAGAGCGCCAGAGGGAGATGGGCGCGCGCGGCGGCGTCGTGATGGAAGGCCGCGACATCGGGACGGTGGTTTTCCCGCACGCGGAGGTAAAGATTTTCCTCGATGCCGACACCAGCGTGCGCGCCACGCGCCGCATCCTGCAGCACAATGCCGCCGACGATCCGCAGCGCGCCGCCAGGCTCACGGCCGAATTGCAGGAGCGCGACCGGCGCGACAGCACCCGCGCCGTGGCCCCGCTGGTCGCCGCGCCCGACGCCGTCCACCTGGACTCCACTGCGCTGACCATAGAACAAGTAGTTGCCGAAGCCGAGCGCATCGTCAACGAGAGAGTCGCCGCCATAGGCACATAGCACCGGCGGACTTTTTTCCTTGTGAAATTTTCAACCGCAGGCCCGCCGCCGGGGGTGGTGGAGCGACGAAATATTCAGGTTCGCCGGGGTGGATTATCCTTCCCAAACAAAAGCGTCGAATACGCGCGATACGACAAAGCCGAGGCGCTCGTAGAGCTGTACGGCGCGCTCGTTTGCCTGGGTGACGGTAAGCGAGAGCAGCACGAAGCCGCGGACGGTCAGGGCCTGGTAGGTGCGCGCGATCAGGTGCTCGCCTATGCCCTGGCCGCGAAACTCGGGAAGAAGACAAACCTGGGTGACATGGCCGGTGTCGTCTTTCACCCGCGAGCAGAGAATCAGCCCCAGGTTGGTCTGGGTGCGGCGATGCACGGCGACGAAGGACGAGCGTTCATCGAAGACTCCGCAGCCGGGAAAACGGATGATGTTGTTGAGGAAGCGCAGCGAGCCGGTCATGGAACGATACTGATCGTTGATGTCGGCATCGATGTGGCCGCGGTAAGCAGCGGCGATCAATCCGGCGGCGGGCTGGTAGTCCTGATCAGTCCAGCCGCGAATCTCGATTTCCGCAGGTAACTGCCTCGAGGATTGAATGGCCGGAACTGGCGCGCCCGCTGGTGTCGCGCCGGATTGGAGCGGCAGCTTCATGAACAGCCGCGGATAGCGCCGAAAGCCTTCATGCAGGAAAGGCGCAGCCGCCTCGCCGCTGCTGTGGATCAGCAGTTGGGCTTCGATGCGGCGAACACCGGGCGACTGCTGCAGGGTGGCAATTACGTGGCGCAGCAGGCGGTTTTCGATCTCGGCCGAACTGAGCCCGCCGTGATTGCTGCCGGAGGCAAACAGATCGCCGACCACGCCCTTGTTGCCCTCGTAGACGAAAAAGCAGTAGCCGACCAGGCGCCCGCGCTCGATGGCGGCATAACCCGGCAGGATCTTGGCATCCAGGTAGCGCATGATCATGTCGGCTGAGCTGCTGTAATCCCACGCCAGGGTCTCCATCCAGAGGACGGACTCCTCTTCCAGCAGAGGGCGGAGATCAGTCGAGGCGAAATGTCTTAAATCGAGAATCTCCACGCGACACCGCGCACAAGCGTAAGTAGTGTAAGCCGTGGACCATATAGAGGTAAACCTGCTACGCCGCCGGCACGTTACTCGGGGCTAACTAAGAACACCTGTAACCGCCGCGGCCGGAAGAAGTCGATAACGCTGATCTGGCGTTGCGGAAGCATCTGCCGGAGCTGTGCTTGCTGCCCTTCCCGCGTGAGCACGAAAAATCTTCCCGCCGGCGGCGTGCCCGATGATGGGAATTCGTTTGCATCCAGGGCGGGCCAGCCGGCATAGACCTCCGGAGGCTGGTTGCGATAAAACGCCAGGCCGTAGGCCACGTCGCGCGGAGCCTGAAAATAAGCAATGTGATCGCCCGGCCCGACTCCCAGCCCCTGCAGAAATTTTGCCAGCGGACGCGCCGACTGGGCCGCGTCGATGGCAGGCGCCGCCACCCGCAGCAGAAACGCCAGACCGATCACGACCGGTAACAACGTGACCGGGCGAAGCATCGGCAGACCCTTGGCGAACAACGTTCCCGCCACCACCGCGAAAACGAGCACCGCCGCGACCGCGCTGACGATCATGGCCTGAGGAGCGGGGCGAATCCTCAGCATTAAAGCGGGAACCAGCAGCGCGCCGGCCATGAGAGCCGCGCAAATGGCGGCGTGCGCGAAGATCAGCCACGGACGCAGCCAGCGCCGGGCAAAGGGCGTTTGCGCGCCGTTTGCAGCTTCACTTTCCGGCCGCATTCTGGCGTGCGCGCAAATCGCTGCCAACAAGACGAATGCCGGCAGGGAGGGCAAAATGTAGGCCGGTAACTTGGATCGAGACAGCGAGAAAAAGACCACCGGCACCACGGCCCAAAGCAGCAGGAAGATGGGCAGAGAGCCAGGCGATGTCGCCGCGTCGCTATTCCGGCCTTGTCGCCACTGCCTAACAGAGTCGACCAAGCCGAGAACGACAAAGACAGTCCAGGGAACGACGGCCAGCAGGACGACAGGAACGTAATACCAGAACGGCTGCTCGTGCCGGAAAAGACCGGTGCCAAAACGCTCCAGGTTGTGCTCCAGTATGAAGACCCGCAAAAACTGCGGGTTGCGGAGCTGAACCTCGACGTACCAGGGCAGCGCCACGGCGAGGAAGCAAATCATTCCGGGAATCCAGAGGGTCTTGACGATCAATCGCGGCTGCCGCATGGCCAGGCAGAAGATGATTATGATCAGCGCAGCCAAACCGGGGGCGACCGGACCCTTGGCTAGTGTGGCCAACGCCATGGCGACGTAGAAGACCAGCAAAAGCCAGCGCCGGCCTGATTGCATCAGTTCGAGCGATTCGTACCACCCGTACCAGCAGAGCATGGCGACGGCAAAAGGCGCGGCCAGCGACATGTCGGTGGAGGCGGCGCGCGCCATCGCCAGCAGCAGCGCGGCGGAAGCGGTCATCAGCGCCGCGTCGAGCGCGACTCCCGCGCGCTTCCGCCGGCAAAACAGGTAAATGGCGAACACCATCAGGGTGGCCAGCACGGCGGAAGGAAGGCGGGCGGCCCAGTCGCTTGCGCCGAAGAGCCGGTAGGCGACCAGGGCCTGCCAGTAGTACAGAACCGGCTTCTCCAGCCACGGCTGGCCGTAGAGCACCGGGGTCACCCAATCATGGCGGGCCAGCATCTCGCGCGCGACCTGGGCGTAGCGGGGCTCGTCCGCGCCCGTCAGACCGATGGCCGCCAGCCCGTAAAAAAACAGGAACAGGCAAAATCCCACAACAAGCACCGGTTCCAGCAAGCGGTTGCGGTTGCCGGGATGAAAGCGGTCGCGGCAGATCATTGCCGGCAGTGTAACAGACCGGCCATAAGTATCAGATACCGCCGTTGGTGCTTCCCGCATCTGCCAAAAGAAGGCAGATGTGAGGCACCGCAGTTGCGGGAAATCGACGCCGAGGGAGCGCCGGAGTCTCGCCGCCGGGGGCGGCGCTACTGCTCTAGCTTGCGTTTTTTGTGGATGCGGCTCAGCAGTTCGTCGATGCGGGAACCGTACTGCTCGGAGTGGTCTATGTGGAAGAACAATTCGGGCGGCGTGCGCAGGCTGAGGTTCTCCGCCAGTTGGTGACGAATGAAGCCGGTGGCCGAGCTGAGTCCCTGGAGGGTCTGGCGCTGCTCCTCTTCGGAGCCCTCGAGCGCGACGTACACCCGCAGCGCGTTGCCGGCGTCGTTCATGATGACCTCGGTCACGGTGAGCAGACCGACGCGCGGATCGCCAAGTTCGCCGCCAAGGATGGTTATCAGTTCCTCCTTGAAGGCCTCGACCAGACGCTCCTTGTGATGCTTTTGCCCTCGGTTTTCCATGCTCTACCCCTACGGCGCGGGTGGCGATGCCGGCAAAACCTATTAGTTTATACCCGAGACCTCGTTGTTTGTTGCGCCCGGTGCTCTATGCCGTTTCAGAGATGCTTCATCAAAAAACGAACGTCATTCTGAGCGACGCTCGCGTCGCGAGTCGAGGAATCTTGCGTTGCTTTCTGCCATAACAAGCACAAGATCCCTCCACTCCGCTTGCCTCCGGCTTCGCTTCGGTCGGGGTGACGCTGGCTTCTAGAGTTTGTCTCTTCTGCAACCGCTCCTGGCTATTCCACGAAATCGAGAAATGAGTCGACGATCTCCGCCCCGTTGTTGTTGGCGATGCGGGCGGCGGCGGATTCGACCTTCTCCATCAAGCCCCGCAGGTAATCGCGCGACTCGGAGACGCTGACTACGGCGATGGTGGCGCGCTGCCAGAGATGATTGCCCTCCACTTCGGCCACGGCCACATTGAAGCTCGCCCGCAGCTTGTCCTTGAGGCTGCGCGTGACCTGCCGCTTGTCCTTCAACGACTGTGCGCCTTCCATGCGCAACTCCAGGGTGAGGTGGGCAATGTGCATAGGCAGTTTCGAGTTTCAAGTTTCGAGTTGCGAGCCAAATAAGATCACAGACCAGCCGGATTTTCCACCCCACCAATGCACGTCATCCTGAGCGACGCGCCCGCACTTTTTGCGGATCGGGCAGGCGCGGAGTCGAAGGATTTGCTTTTCAAAATCAAGGTATCAAGTCTTGTAAATGCAGACTCCTCGACCCGGCCACAGGAAACGCGGCCTCGCTCGGAGTGACTGCGTTATGGTGAGAAAAAGCACGCTAGCGATAAGGGGCTAGAGATTGAGTGGTCTCCCAATCCCTAACCCCTGGCCTCTCTCAATTGCCTGCTTTACGCCATCATCTCGACGGCGATGCGTTCGGTAACGAAGGCCTCTATCACGTCGCCGATCTTGACGTCGTTGTAGTTGGCTATGGCGATGCCGCACTCCATGCCGTTGCGCACCTCGGAAGCGTCTTCCTTGAAGCGGCGCAGGGAAGCGACCTTGCCCTTGAAGACGACCACGTTGTCGCGCAGCAGCCGCACCTCGGAGTCGCGTTTGACCACGCCATCGGCCACGTAGCAGCCGGCCACGGTGCCAACCTTGGGGATGCGGAAGGTGTCGCGCACCTCGGCGCGTCCCTGGTATGTCTCCTTGATGGTCGGCTCCAGCAAGCCCGACATGGCTTTCTTCATCTCGTCTTGCAGCTCGTAGATGATAGAGTGCAGGCGGATGTCGACCTTTTCCTGGTCGGCCATCTCCTGCGCCTTGCGCTCGGGACGGACGTTGAAGCCGATAATGATGGCGTTGGAGGCCGAAGCCAGCAGCACGTCGGTTTCGGTAATGGCGCCAACCGAGGCGTGCAGCACCTTGATCTTGACCTTGTCATTGGAGAGCCGGTTGAGCAGGTCGGTGATGACCTCGACTGAGCCCTGCACGTCGCCCTTGAGGATGACCGGCAGCTCCTTGACGCCGGCCTCTTTGATCTGCTCGGCCAGGCCTTCCAGCGATACGCGCGTGCTCTTGGCCAGCGCGGCTTCGCGGGCCTTCTGCTCGCGGTATTCGGAGATCTCGCGCGCCTTTTCGCGGTCGGCCACGACTACGAACTGATCGCCCGCCTGCGGCAGGCCTTCCAGGCCGAGAATCTCGACCGGGGTGGCCGGTGGCGCGGCTTCGAGCACGTGGCCGCGGTCGTCGAACATGGCCCGTACCTTGCCGAAGACGTTGCCCACGACAAAATTCTCGCCGGCGTGCAGGGTTCCGTTCTGTACCAGGACGGTCGCCACCGGGCCGCGTCCGCGGTCCAGCTTGGCTTCCAGCACGCTGCCCGTGGCCAGGCGTTCGGGAACCGCCTTGAGATCCTGAAGATCGGCCACCAGGCAGGTCATCTCCAGCAGCAGGTTGAGATTGGTCTTCTGCTTGGCGGAGACATCGACGAAAACGGTCGAGCCGCCCCAATCCTCGGGCAGCAGGCCGCGGTCGGCCAGTTGCTTCTTTACCCGCTCGGGCAGCGCTCCCGGCTTGTCGATCTTGTTTACGGCGACGATGATCGGGACCTTGGCGGCGTTGGCGTGGTCGATGGCTTCCAGGGTCTGCGGCATGACGCCGTCGTCGGCGGCGACCACTAGCACGACGATATCGGTCACCTTCGATCCGCGCGCGCGCATGCGGGTGAAAGCTTCGTGACCCGGAGTATCCAGGAAGACGATCTCGCGGCCGTAGGCGGGCGAGTTGGTATCGGTGATCTGTACCTTGTAGGCGCCGATGTGCTGGGTAATGCCGCCAGCTTCGCCTTCGGCTACGTTGGTGGAGCGAATGGCGTCGAGCAGGCTGGTCTTGCCGTGGTCGACGTGGCCCATGATGGTGACCACCGGCGGGCGCGACACCTCGGCAAACACCGACTCGTCATTGGCGGCCAGCGCCTGCGTCTCCATCTCCTGCTGCACCTGCTGCTCAAAGCTGATCAGGTTGGTGGAGGCGCCGAACTGGCGCGCCATGTCGGTGGCCAGCTCCGCATCCAGCGTCTGGTTGATGGTGGCAAAGACGCCGCGAGCCAGCAGGCGGGCGATAACGTCCTTGGCGCGCACGCTCAGCTTCTCCGCCAGGTCCTTGACGCTGATGCCTTCGGTGATGGTGATTTCGCGCGTGATGGGCAGAGGCTCGGTCGAGAGCGAGAGCCGCGGCGGCGGCACAAAACCCTTCATCGGACCTTCCTGCTTGCCGCGCGGGATGTAACGCTGTCCCGGACGGCGCGCCGGACCGCCGGGCCGGGCAGTTGGACGTCCTGGAGCCGGCGGCGGCATGCCGGGAGCCGCACCGGGACGCGTCCCCATAGGCGGACGCCCGCCAGGGACTGAGCGCGTCGGGTGCATGGGACGGCGCTCGCCAGGACGCAGCGGCAAGCGTGCTCCCGCAGGCGCAGCGCCTTGCGGCCGAGGCCGCTGGAACAGAGGCTGTCCGCGCACCGGCTGGCTGGTGCGGGCAGGGGGAGGAGTTGCCGGCTGCGCCGGCGCCTGGTAGACCGGACGCGGGCCGGTCTGCGGCACAATCATGCGCCGTTGCGGGCCGAGTTGCCCCGCGCGCAACTGGTGGGTGCCGAAAGGGGCGGCCGGCGCTTTAGGCTGAACGCGCTCATGCTGGTGGGCCGCAGCCTGGCGGCCAGTCACCTGCGGCTTCGCCGGCGCGGCGGGCGGCTGAGCAACTTTGGCTGCCGGAGCTTCTACCTGAGCCGGGGGCGCAACCGGGGCAGGAGCCTCTGGCGTCATCGGGATGGGCGGTTCTAGCTGGACCGGTGGAGGGGCGATCTCGACCGGCTGGGCTTCCACTGCGCTTTCGATTCTCTCTTCTCTGACTTCAGGGGCTTTAACCTCAGGCGCTGATGGCTTGGGCTCGACCTTGGCGGCGGGCGGGACAATAACCGGCGGACGCGGTTGCGCCACGGTCGCCGGCGTAATGAAGCGCGGCTTGTGGGCCGGAGGAGCCTCCGGTACAGGCGCCTCACCTTTGGGAGCGGGAGGCGCTGCCGGCTTGGTGACCACGGTCCGGGGAGGAACTGCCGGGGCCTTCTGCGGCTCGGCCACCCGGCCAGACACCACCGGCGGACGCGCGGCCGCAGCCGGCGGATGCTCCTTCTGCTGAATGATCGCCTTGAGCGCGTCGCCTGGCTTGGCTATGCGGGACAGGTCGATTTTGGGGCGCGGCTCTTCCGCCGCCGCGCGCGAGCGCGCCTCGCGGCCTCCGCCCTGGTTTTGCTCCAAAATGTACCTGCGTACGAGAACAGCCTCGTCTTCCTCGATGGAGCTGGAGTGGGTCTTCTTCTCGGTGACGCCGACCTTGGGCAGCACCTCGAGAATCGCCCTGCTCTTCACTTCCAGCTCGCGAGCCAAGTCATTAATTCGAATCTTCATCCGCCTGTTTGTTCCTTCCGTGGAATCCGCCCAGCCGTTAAGCCTTCATAGCAACCTCACGGTTTCCTGATTTTTGATTTGAGATTGCAGATTTCAGATCGAACAACCAGAACCGCTTCGCCCCTCAATCTGAAATCAAAATCCTGTTCCCCGGCCGTCAAATAGCAATGGCCTATTTCTTTTCGGGCGGAATCTCATCTTCGCCCGGATGTTTCTCGTGGGTGTTTACCTCCGCCTTGTCCGCCGGAGGCGCGTTTTCCGCCCCACTGATGATATTAGCCTCTGCATCCTGCCTGGCCCCCACCAACTCATCGACACTCTTCGCAGCCGGCTCAGCCACGTTCGACAAAGCGGCATTGTCGCCGCTCTGGCCGGCCGCCTCGGGACCAACCTGGTTGGCTTCTTCGGAGGCGGGCTCCGGCTGCGCGAGCTGCTCACCCTTGGCCGGCGCACCCTCGGCAGTTTCAAGGCTAGAAAAGTAATTATTTACCGTATAGAAGATTTTTTCCATCGTCTTGGGGCCGATGCCGGGGATGGCTTCCAACTGCTCCGGAGTCATGTCGGCCAGTGACTCGATGGTGGTCACGCCGGCGCTATTGAGTTTCTCCAGCAAGGCCGGCCCCAACTCCCCGGCGAGCTGCTCCAGCGGCGTGGTGGGAGTGCCCACCAGGGCGCTCATCTGCTGCTCGACCTCCTGGCGCTTCTCTTCCTCGCTCTTGATGTCGATCTTCCAGCCAAGCAGCTTGGCCGCCAGGCGGACGTTCTGCCCCTTCTTGCCGATGGCGAGGGAAAGCTGGCTGTCGTCGACGATGACTTCCAGGTGCTTGTTGGTGTTATCGAGCACGCTCACGCGGCTGACCTTGGCAGGCTGCAACGCCTTCTCGGCAAACACCACCGGGTCCTGGTGGTGCTCGATTATGTCGATCTTCTCGCCGCGCAGCTCGCGAATGATCGACTGCACGCGCATGCCCTTCATGCCCACGCAGGCCCCGACCGCGTCCACATCCTTGTCCTTGGACATGACCGCGATCTTGGTGCGCTCCCCCGCCTCGCGGGCGATGGCGCGAATCACCACCGTGCCGTCGTATATCTCCGGGACCTCGGTCTGGAACAGGTGTGTGACCAGCTCGGGAGCGGCGCGCGAAACCACCACCTGCGGACCTTTGGCGGCCTTCTCCACCCGCGCGATTACCACCCGCACGCGCTCGCCCACGGCGAACGACTCCAGCCGCGACTGCTCTTTCCTGGGCATGCGCGCTTCGGCTTTGCCTATGTCGAAGATCACGTCCTGGCCTTCGACGCGCTTGAGGGTGGCGTTGACGATCTCGCCGACGCGGCCGATGTACTCGTTGTAAACCGTGTCGCGCTCGGCCTCGCGCACCTTCTGGAAGATGACTTGCTTGGCCAGTTGCGCGGCAATGCGCCCGAGTACGGCGGTGGGCTTTTCCGTCAGCAGCTCGCCGCCAACCTCGGCGTCCGGATTGAATTTCCGGGCCTCGTCAATGGTCATCTGGGCATTGGCATCGAGCACCTCTTCCGGGGTGGCCACGATCTGCTTGACCGCATAGGCGCGAATCTGGCCGGTTTCGCGGTCCAGCACCGCCCGCAGGGTTTCCTGCGTCTTGTAGTACTTGCGGGTGGCGACAACAATGGCGTCTTCCACGGCCGAGACCACAATCTGCGGGTCAATGCCCTTCTCCCGGCTAAGCGCGTCGATTACGTTATAAAGCTCACTTGCCATACCATCGTCACCTTTCCCAAAACCTGCAGGCCATCACCGGCCGGCACCGCTTCAGCCAAACTGCCCTAGAACTCAGGCACCAGGTTGGCCTTCTCGATATTAGAGTAGGCGAACTGCACTGTGCCTGGCGCATGCGGCCCTGCTTTTTTCCCCTCAGCCTTTTCTCCCCCGGATTGCGGAGCCCCCGCCGAATGCTTTTTCGCCGCCTGGGGCAGAAGCTCGACCATCAACTGGCCGTCGGCAAAGCTGAGCAACCGGCCCAGGAAGTGCCGGCCCTCATTGACCGGCTCATGCGTGCTGAACTTGATCAGGCTGCCCTGAAAGCGCTCGAAATCAGCCGGCTTGAGCAGCTTACGGTCCAGGCCCGGAGACGAAACCTCCAGCACGTAGGAGCCGCCGGGCACGGCGTCCTCGACATCGAGAATCGTTCCCACCTCGCGGCTGTAGTTGGCGCAGTCCTCGTGCGTCACTCCCTGCGGCTTGTCAATGAATATTCGCAGGTGGCGCGCCTTGCCGCCGCCGCGCAACTCCAGTTCCACCAGTTCCAGCCCGCTCGAAGAGGCCACCCGCTCGGCGATTGCCTTGACGTGCTCGAGAGTAAACGCCATCTTGCTTGCTGCCTCGTACGCCTGCGCCGCGCCCTTCTTTGCCTATACACTCGCCGCCAGGAAGAGCGAACCTCCCCTAGCAGGCTCTACCTTCACCCGCACTGGCCAACCAGCATGTAGGGGAAATAAACAACCAGTGGCTTTCGCCGGCCGGACCAGGCCAACGACAACTCGACGCAGTACAGGTCAAATATACGCCCGGAAACCGGGAAAAACAACCGGTCCCAAGTAGCAGCAATGGGTCAATTCAAATTGGGATCCTACGTCCCGCGCGGCACCATGGTTTAGATGCGGCAGCCACCCCTCCAGGTTCGAGAGCCGGACTGCCGTGGCCGGCGCTGCGGAACCGGACGCCGCACCCCTGTATCTCGGTAGTGGGTCAGTTTGAACTCGAATTAACACTGGGTGCCCCACGTCCCGCCCTGCTTGTTGGGCTGACGTGGCCAATTTCCCCAGGTTAGCGCCGAAAAGCGCGGCGCGGAACCTGGGGCGCCTTCAAACTGACCCATTACGTGTATCTCTGGAAATTTGTCTCCTTTGAACCCAGTACTTACAATAGTTTATTCTGCCTGAAGCGCTTGCAGGAAAAGGGCAGCGCGGCGGCAACTTTGGCCATTTCAACTCCAGGAACCTGGCTGTGATTTCACTCCATATTCGCTGCTTTTACCTTGCGGCGGTTGTTGTCGTGGCGCTCGCCTGCCAGGGCCAGACGAGCTCGCCAGCAGCTCCTCCTACTTCCCGCGATGCGGCGCCGGCGAAGAGTGCGGCGCAAGCGCCAGCTGCTTCGCCCGGCGCGGGGCAGGAAGCCACTCCGGAAAGCACTCCACCACAGGAGGCGCAAGCGCCCCCGTCCGCTGCTTCGCCCGAGAAATCCCAGCCAGCCCAGCCGGACAAGTCTGCGTCCGCGCAACGCGAGCAGGCCGAACAAGAACTGAAGGCGCAAAAAAAGCAGCGCATCCTGGGCGTAATCCCGAATTTCAACACCTCGAACGTGCAGAATGCTGTCCCGCTGACTGCCGGCCAGAAGTTCCGCCTGGCCATGAGGAGCGCCATAGATCCTTTTGAGTTCGTAGCTTCCGGGCTGGACGCCGGTCTCAGCCAGGCGCAAAACGAGTTTAAGGGGTACGGCCAGGGCGCCCAGGGCTATTTCAAGAGGTTTGGCGCCTCATATGCCGACCAGTTCGACGGCCTGTTATGGGGCAATGCCATCCTGCCTGCCCTGTTGCACGAGGATCCGCGCTACTTCCGCAAAGGCACCGGCAGCATTAAGCGCCGCTTGCTGTATTCCCTCTCCACGACGGTAATCACCAAAAACGATAACGGAACGTGGGGCCCTAACTATGCGAATCTGCTGGGGAATGTAATCGCCGGTGGAATTTCGAACGCTTACTATCCCGCTTCGGACCGGGGCGCCGGCTTGACCTTCGAGCGTGCTTTGACCGTCACCGCCGAAGGCACGATAGGGGCTGTTTTTGTCGAGTTCTGGCCCGATATCAGCCGCAAGCTGTTCCACAAGAAAAACCGGCAGCCAGAGACCTCGGCTCCGGACGTGACCGCGCCCGCTTCCAAGTAAGCCCTGCCGCCGGCAATGCCGTTTGCTTAGCATGGGCGGCGGAATCTAAAATCGAAACTTATTCACATCTTTTCAGGATAACCGCCATGATCCAGTTTCCCGTTCCCGAAGCGCTGACCTTCGATGATGTGCTGCTGCTGCCGGCCAAGTCCGACGTGGTGCCGGCCACTGCCTCTACCGAAATCCGGCTCACGGCCCGGATCAAGCTCAACATTCCCATAATCAGCGCCGCCATGGACACAGTTACGGAATCGCGTATGGCCATTGCCTTGGCGCAGCAGGGCGGGATGGGAATCATCCACCGCAACCTCTCGATCGAGCAGCAGGCGGGCGAAGTCGACAAGGTGAAGCGCTCGGAAAGCGGCATGATCGTGGACCCGATCACCATGCGGCCCGAGCAGAAAATCTCGGAGGCGCTGGAGGTAATGCGGCGCTACCGCATCTCGGGCGTGCCCATCACCCAGAACCGCAAGCTGGTCGGCATCCTCACCAACCGCGACCTGCGCTTCGAGACCCGCACCGACGTCCCCATCAGCGACGTCATGACCAAGAAGAACCTGATCACGGTTCCCGTCGGCACCACCCTGCAGGAAGCGGAACAGATCCTGCACCAGCACCGGGTCGAGAAGCTGCTGGTGGTGGACGACAAGTACGAGCTCAAGGGGCTGATCACGGTCAAGGACATCCAGAAGAAACTGAAGTATCCGCGCGCGGCCAAGGACGCCCAGGGACGTTTGCGGGTGGGCGCCGCCATCGGCGCCACCGGAGATTTCCTGGAGCGCGCCCAGGAGCTGGTGCGCACCAAAGTGGACCTGCTGGCCATCGACAGCGCCCACGGCCATTCGACGCGGGTGCTGGAGGCGATACGCTGCGTCAAGGCCCGCTTCCCCGAGATCGACCTGGTGGCCGGCAACGTCGGCACCTACGCGGGAGCGGCGGAGCTGATTGCCTGCGGAGCCGACGCCGTCAAGGTCGGCATCGGCCCGGGCTCGATCTGCACCACCCGCATCGTGACCGGGGCGGGGGTGCCGCAGATCACGGCCATCGCCGAGGCGGCGCGGGCGGCGCGCGGCACCGGCGTCGCCATCATCGCCGACGGCGGCATAAAGTATTCGGGCGACGTCACCAAGGCCCTGGCCGCCGGAGCCAACCTGGTGATGATCGGCTCGCTGCTGGCCGGAACCGAAGAGAGCCCCGGGGAAACCATCCTGTACCAGGGCCGCACCTTCAAGGCCTACCGCGGCATGGGCTCGCTCTCCGCCATGGCCGCCGGTTCCAGCGAACGCTACGCCCAGACACCGGAGCCGGCCGAGGGCGACTTCACTACCCGCCTGGACGGCGAAATCGACGGCAACCGCCTGGCTAAGCTGGTTCCCGAAGGCATCGAGGGGCGCGTGCCCTACCGCGGCACGGTGGCCCTGATGATCCTGCAACTGGTCGGCGGACTGCGCAGCGGCATGGGATACGTGGGCTGCGCCAGCATTCCCGAATTGCAGGAAAAAGCCCAGTTCATCCGCATCAGCAACGCCGGCTTGCGCGAGAGCCACGTGCACGACGTGACCATCACCCGCGAGGCCCCGAACTACCGGGTGGAATAGAAACATTTCAGATTTTTGATTTTTGATTTCAGATTTTTGATCAGTACTGTCCCATTATAAGTCGAGTAGGCACAGCTGTTTACTGGCATCGGTGGTGTCGGAGGAGTGATTGGACTGAGAAAAAGTCTGTAAAAGCGGGCTTTTCTCGAAAAGAGTGATGCTCAAGATCTGCAGGATTTTGTACAAACTCAGGTCGAGATGAAGTTGCTTCTTGACAATGGCGACCAGTACGTAGACCGACAGCGCGACCCAGACTTGGGTGCGAACGGCGTTCTCCGAAGTGCCATAAAAGGCTTTGATGCGCAGGTGCTGTTTGATCCAGCGGAAGAACAGTTCCACTTGCCAGCGAGCGCGATAGAGTTGGGTGATGGTAAGGGCGTTGAGCAGGAAGTTGTTGGTGAGAAAGACCAGGTCGGAGCCCTGCTCATGGTCGATGTAGTGAATGCGGCGCAGCAGGTCGGGGTAGAGACGGGCGGTCTTGGGACCCATGAGGCGAATCGACTGATCGCAGCGCAGCCCGGCTGAGCGGTCCACGGGACGCCAGGCCCGCCGATAATACTGGGTGTTTTGTTTGGCGCGGGTAACGAAATAGGCGCAGGCCTTGGTGAGCACGTACAGGCGAGCGAAGTCGAGATAACCGCGGTCGAGCAGGTAAAACGCTCCGGGCTCGGGCAGCAGTTGGTCGAGCAGGTTGACATCGTGAATAGCGCCGGAGGTGACGTAAACATTGGCTGGGACGCTGCCTCGGAGGTCGAGCAGGGTATGCAGTTTGACGGCGCTCTTGTGACGGCGGAACTGGGCCCAGGGAAACAGCGACAAGCAGAGATCGATGGTAGTGGAATCGAGGGCGTAAACGGTATCGTCCAGTTCCACGGCGAACGGTTCATTGCGGTAGAGTTGGCGAGCGGTGGCAATGAGTCCTTGGGCGAAGTCGGCAAAGATGCGCCAGTCGCGGTGCTCGTTGGCATGGGCAAGATTGTTGCGTGAGACACCGCCGCGAAGCCCCATGTGGTAGAGCTTGGATTGTTGAGCGCGCAGGCAGGCTTCGATGTCGCGCAGGCTTTCGCGATAGGTGAGTTGGGCGAAGGCGAGACAGAGAAACTGATCCAGGCAGGAGAAGCTTTGCACTTTGTAATCGCCACGATACCGCTCCACGCAGCAGCGGAAGTCGTGCAGCGGAAGGAAGTCCATCAACTGCGCAAACACAGTTCGACCAGTATTCATGCGTCCTCGCGCCAATCATGTGGCAAGGACGCCAGAGTACCGAAAATTCAAATCGATTATGCGACAATTTCCTCGTAAGTCCCATGCTGTGGCACGGTTACCAGGAAATTAAATCTCAACATTGGGACAGTACTAATTTTTGATTTCGAATTGAAGACCACCTATTGTGGCGGTCTTGGCACATAATTCAGGCGGCAATGATTGAGTTCACGACTACCCCACCCTTCGCAAAAGCAGCGTAGGGGAGGATACCCGTTTACTCGAACATCAAATCAAAAATCTGAAATAAAAACCTGAAATGTCTTTGAAGACTAGAGCCTTTCTCGTCTACTGGGTTCCGGCGATGGTCATGCTGGCGATCATTGCCGGCGAATCGACTGATACCTTCTCCGGCGCGCACACCGGTCACATGCTTTCCACTCTTCTCGGGATGCTTTCCATCCACCTGCCGCTGGAGCAGCTTGACCTGCTCAACGCGGTTTTGCGCAAGAGCGGCCACGTGCTGGGCTACGGCTTCTTGAGTTTCCTGTTCTTCCGCGCCTGTCGCGGCACGCGGCGCGCGCAGGCCGGCTATTACGACTGGCGTACTTCGCGGGTGTCGAGCTTGCCCCGCCAGCAGGCCTTCCGGTTCCTGTGGCGGCTGCGGTGGGCGCTGCTGGCGCTGGCGGGAACCGCGCTGACGGCCATAGCCGACGAGATGCACCAGAAATTCATTCCTTCGCGCGGCGGCAGTTGGTGGGACGTCCTGCTGGATTCCTGCGCCGGGCTGGCAGCACAGGTGCTTATTTTCTGCTTTGCCACTCGCATCGCCCGGCGGGCACAGGCGCGAATGGATTCATGAGCAGCGCCGCAAACGAAGCCATGAGGCGCGGAGCTACTCCCCAGCTTTGGCCGCCAGCGCTTCTACCACCGATATGTTCTGCAGAAATTCCTGTGGTATGCCATGGCGCTTCTGCAGATAGGCCGGGTCGTTGTAAGAGACCCAGACATTTCTCCGCTCATCTTCCCAGATCAAAGCCTTCAGTGGAAGGTCAATGGCGCTGGCGGGAACGGCCTGCATGACCGGCGTTCCCGCTTTCGGATTGCCGAAGATAAGAAGCTTGGTCGGAGGCATCTTCAATCCCGCCTTTTCGGCTTCTCCGCTGTGGTCGATCAGCGCGAACAGAGTGATTCCCTTGGCCTGCAGAATGGCTTTGAACCTTTCCACCGTTTCATCAACCGAATGACGGCTGGGCTGGTTAATGATCCCGCTGTTCTCCATAGGCATGCGCCGGGCATTAACGCTTGTCCGGGCCCGAATGACATTACACCTCTTGGCCCGGACACATCAATTCTGCTGCTCCTGTGATGCAGAAAAAATGTCCCCGGCGGGGTGAAGCCCGCCAGGGACATTGATACCAGGGAGCGCTTATTCGCCGGCCCTTTACGCCTTCGGCTCGGCGCCGCCTTCCGGAGTTTCACCGCCGGCCTGTTGCTGGGCCTGGGCTTCTTCCATGGCCTTGCGGGCCTCTTCGGCCTTTTTGGCGCGGGCCTCGGCGCGCTTTTCGCGCTTGGCGTCGATGGTCTTCTCGCTGCCGAGCAGCTCGATGAAGGCTTTCTGCCCGCCGTCGCCCTTGCGCAAGCCGGTCATCACGATGCGGGTGTAGCCGCCGTTACGGTCGCCGAAGCGCGGTGAAATGGTGTCGAACAGCTTGTCGACGGCGCTGCTGGTCATCAGGTAAGAAAGGGCCAGGCGGCGGGCGGCGACATCGCCGCGCTTGCCCAGCGTGATCATCTTGTCGACGTGCGGGCGCATCGCCTTGGCCTTGGTAACGGTGGTCTCGATGCGCTCTTCAATGATAAGCGAGGTCACCAGGTTGCGCAGGAGCGCGCGCCGGTGCTCGGTGTTTCGTCCCAGTTTCCATCCTGCTACACGATGCCGCATAATCGCTGAATCCTTCAGGGCCAAAGCCCAAAATCAATGAAACCTTTGGCGCGAAAGTCGCGCCCTGACACAACCCACTCTGCCAAAAGCACACAGATGCGGGGCACGCAAAAGCATTTACGTCCGGCAGCTAGAACGACGAATTCCCTTCGCCGGTGGTAAGCGTCGCCGAAGGCATGGTGCCGGGCGCGGGCTGCACCGGAATGGCGTTGCCCTGCTCGTCGATCTTCATGCCCAGGCCCAAGCCCATGGTGGCCAGGATCTCCTTGATCTCGTTGAGCGACTTGCGGCCGAAGTTCTTGGTCTTGAGCATCTCGGCTTCGCTCTTCTGCACCAGCTCGCCGATGGTCTGGATATTGGCGTTCTTCAGGCAGTTGTAGCTGCGCACCGAAAGTTCCAGCTCCTCCACCGAACGGTTGAGGTTCTCGTTGCGAATCTCCGGCTTGCGCTCGTCCGCGCTGAGGGTGGCCTCCACTTCTTCCTCGAAGTTGATGAAGATGTTCATGTGGTCCTTCAGCAACTTCGCCGCCAGCCCCAGGGCATCCTGCGGGTTGACCGAGCCGTTGGTCCAAATCTCCAGCGAAAGCTTGTCGTAATCGGTGATCTGGCCCAGGCGGGCGGCCTCGACCGAGTAGTTGACCTTGCGCACCGGCGAATGCACCGAATCGATGGGGATGAAGCCCAGGCCCAGGTCCTCGTCGAAGTTCTTGTCGGCGGAAACGTAGCCGCGGCCCTTCTTCAGGCGCATCTCCATATCGAGCTTGCCGCCTTCGCTGACGGTGGCGATGTAGACGTCCTTGTCCAGCACTTCGACGTCGGCATCGGCCTCGATCATGGCCGAGGTCACCACCCCCGGCTGGTCGGCGCGCAGGTAGATGGCCTTGGAGGCGTCCGCCGTTCAGCTTGAACGGAATCTGCTTGAGGTTGAGGATGATGTCGGTGGCATCTTCCACCACGCCGGGAATCGACTGGAATTCGTGCAGCACGCCTTCGATCTTGACGGCGGTGATGGCGGCGCCCTCGATGGAGGACAGCAGCACGCGCCGCAGGGCGTTGCCGATGGTGGTGCCGAAACCGCGCTCGAACGGCTGCGCCCAGAAGTGTCCGAACTTGTCGGTCAGCGATTCGGCGTCAAAGGCAAGGCGTTTTGGTTTTTGAAAACCCTTCCAGAGCATTTTTCATTCTCCTTGTCGTTCGGGCCATGCTGCGCGGCGGCGGCCGCCACCTCCGGCACTGCGAACTAGAGCCGGAACGCGATCGCCTGGCCGGCTGATCTGGTCCGAGATAAGGGGTACGGCGCCCGGCAACCGTCTTCCGGCTGCGGCGGACGGCGCACGGTTACAAAGTTCCGCCCCGGCCAGCGCCGCTATGGCGCTCGCGCCGGGACAGGAGGCTTACTTGCTGTACAGCTCCACGATCAACTGCTCGTTGATCGGCAGATTGATCTCTTCGCGCTTGGGCAGGGAGAGCACGCGGCCGCGATAGTTGTCGCGGTCGACTTCCAGCCAGGTCGGGACCGCCTGATGGCCGCTGAACTCCTTCGCCAGCTCCAGCACCGGCAGCTTGCGGCTGTTTTCGCGGATCATGATCTCGTCGCCGGCCTCGACCTGGTAGACGGGATGTTGACCTTGCGTCCGTTCACCTGCACGTGGCCGTGACGGACGAGCTGGCGGGCCTGACGGCGGGCCACCGCAAATCCGAGACGGTAACACCACGTTGTCCAGGCGCCGCTCAAGTTGCTGCAACAGCATTTCGCCGGTGACGCCCTTGCTGCGGGCCGCCTTCTCGAAATAATTGCGGAACTGGCCTTCCTGCGCGAAGTAAATGCGCTTGGCCTTCTGCTTTTCGCGAAGCTGCAGGCCGTAACCCACAACCTTCGCCTTGCGGTCCTTGCCATGCTGGCCGGGAGCGAAGTTGCGCTTCTCCACCGGACACTTATCGGTAAAACACTTTGCCCCTTTGAGAAACAACTTCATGCCCTCGCGGCGGCAAAGACGGCATACTGCATCCTTGTAACGTGCCAATGTTCTTCTCCTAACCGGCCGTAACGGCCGGGCTGGATCGGTTTACGCCGTTGGCCGCGGTGTCTTCCCGATCGGTAAAGGTTTCAAAGTTTCAAGGTTTCAGAGTATCAAAGTCAGGCGTGACAAAATCCCGCGGCTCTTTCCCCGAAACCTTGAAACATAAGCAACCTTGAAACCTGCTGTTCACACTCTCCGCCGCTTGGCCGGCCGGCAGCCGTTGTGCGGAACCGGCGTCGAGTCCTTGATGGAACGGACGTCGAGCCCGGCGGCCGCCAGCGCGCGAATGGCCGATTCGCGGCCCGAACCGGGTCCGCTGACGGCGCACGTCCACGCTGCGCAGGCCGTGCTCGCGGGCCATGTTGGCCGCGGTCATGGCCGCCTGCTGGGCGGCAAACGGCGTCCCCTTGCGCGATCCGCGGAAGCCGAGCGAGCCGGAGCTCTTCCAGGCAATCACGTTCCCCGCTGGGTCCGAGATGGTGACAATGGTGTTGTTGAAGGAGGCGCTGATCATCACCAGCCCATGCGGGACGTGCTTACGCTCCTTGCGCTTGAACTTCTTGGTCTTTCCCTTTTTCTCCGGCGCGCCGCCGGCAGTACCGCTCGCTTTTGCCATAAACCTGACCTTTAGGCATCCCGAAGAACTTGGTTCGCCGGGGCCCCGTTTTGCTCCCGCTCCAGCCAACGAACTTCGTTCGTTGACGATTTTGCCCTTTCACCCACCTGCCGTGGTCCGAAACGGCACCTTGCTGGGGTGCCATCGTTGGCCGAACCACGGGCTTGCAGCCCGAACCGCAGCGCGACTACGTCTTGGCCGCGGACTTCTTCTTATTGGCCACCGTGCCTTTGCGCGGGCCCTTGCGGGTGCGCGCATTGGTGTGGGTGCGCTGACCGCGAACCGGCAGGCTGCGGCGATGACGAAAGCCGCGATAGGAGCCGATTTCGATCAGCCGCTTGATGTGCATCGAGGTGTCTTTGCGCAGATCGCCCTCGACGTTGCCCTCGTTCTCGATGACCTGGCGAATGCGGTTGACTTCCTCCTCGCTCAGGTCGGAGATCTTCTTGAAACCATCGACGTTGGCCGCCGCCGCGATCTTGCGGGCGCGGGGCTGGCCGATGCCGAAAATGTAAGTCAGAGCGATCCGCGTCTGCTTGTTGCGCGGCAAATCGACGCCTGCGATGCGTGCCATAATCCTGCTCTACTCCCATAAACGTGCCGGTTAGTCCAGGGCCGCGGCCGGCGCTAGCCCTGGCGCTGCTTGTGCTTGGAGTTCTCGCAGATCACCCGCACCACGCCGTGGCGGCGGATAATCTTGCACTTGTCGCAAATTTTCTTTACCGATGCCCGTACCTTCATAAGCAGTTCTCAATTCCCAGTTCAGTTGCTGGCTTCAGTTCTCAGATGGCTGAGAACCGCCCAGCGCCGGTTTTGCCAAAACGCCAGGCCGCCGCTACTTGTAGCGGTAGACGATGCGTCCGCGCGTCAGATCGTAAGGCGACAATTCCACGGCCACGCGGTCGCCCGGGAGAATACGAATGAAGTTCTTGCGCATTTTGCCGGAGACGTGGGCCAGCACTTCGTGATTGTTCTCCAGCTTCACCTTGAACATCGCGTTTGGCAGCGGCTCGACCACCACGGCCATGACCTCAATCGCGTCTTCCTTGCTCATGCGCTCCTTATGTTCGTACTCGTTTTCATCCGGATCCTTCGCTGCGCTCAGGATTTCGGCTCGAGGCTCCCGGCGCTACGCGCCTCACGCCTCGAAGACGCCTCAACCTCAATCGCGTCTTCCTTGCTCATGCGCTCCTTATGTTCGTACTCGTTTTCATCCGGATCCTTCGCTGCGCTCAGGATTTCGGCTCGAGGCTCCCGGCGCTACGCGCCTCACGCCTCGAAGACGCCTCAACCTCACTGGGTAAGGATGAGCGGGCCGTCCCTGGTGACCGCCACACAATGCTCGAAATGGGCGCTCGGGCGCCCATCCTCGGTCACCGCCGTCCACTTATCTTCCAGCACGCGAACCGCGGGGCCGCCGGCATTCACCATAGGCTCGATGGCCAGCACCATGCCCTCGCGCAACTTCGGCCCGTGCCCGGGAATGCCGAAGTTGGGGACCTGCGGGTCCTCGTGCAGGTGGGTGCCGATGCCATGGCCGACGAATTCGCGGACCACGCTAAAGCCGTTGGCCTCGACCAACTGCTGCACGGCGTGTCCCAGGTCGCCGATGGTGTTACCCACGCGCGCCGCCTCGATGGCCCGGTACAGCGAATCCTCGGTCACCTTCAGCAGCCTTGCCGTCTCCGGCGCCAGCCCCTCGCCTACCGGCTGGGTAATGGCGGCGTCGCCGTAGTAACCTTCTAGCACCACCCCGCAGTCGATGGAGACGATGTCCCCCGCCCGCAGTATGCGCTGGCGCGAAGGGATGCCGTGCACCACCTCCTGGTTGATCGAGGTGCAGAGCACGCAGGGATAATCGTAATATCCCTTGAAGGCCGGCTTGGCCCCGGCCTCGCGAATCCGTTTCTCCGCGGCCTTCTCCAGCTCCAGCGTGGAAATACCCGGGACCACCAGGCCCTTCAACTCGTCCAGCACCTGGCGCACTATCTGGCCGCTCCGGCGCATCTTTTCCAGCTCGCCTGGAGACCTACACACTATGGCCATGCTCGATTGCTTTCAAAGCTTCCGCCGTCACGTCCGCGGGCAGCAAATCGCCGTTGATTTCCAGTAGCCGGCCCCGGCGGCGATAGTAATCTACCAATGGAAGTGTCTGCGTTTCATAGGCCTTCAGGCGCTCGGTTATGACCTCTTCGCGATCGTCGCGGCGCGTCTCTAAAGCGGTGCCGTCGACGTCGCAGACCCCTGCAACCCGAGGTGGCTGAAGGTAAATATTATAGATTCGCCCACAGGTAGGACACGAACGGCGTCCGGTAAGCCTTTGCCAAAGAGAATTATACTCGACTGTGAGCTGAATCACAACCGGGGCCAGGGGCCGCTCGCGGGCGTCCACGAACTTGCCTTCCAGGTAACGGTCCAGCCACTCAGCCTGGGCCACGGTGCGCGGAAAGCCGTCGAAAATGCAGCCGCTCTGGCAATCCGCCAGCTTCAGCCGCTCGGCCACCATGCCATAGACGAGCTCATCGGGAACCAGGTCGCCGCGTTCCATGGTCTGCTTGGCCTGGCGGCCCAACTCGGTGCCGCGACTCACGTTCTGGCGCAGCAGGTCGCCGGTGGAAAGATGCGGAACCCCCAGAATCTCCGCAATCCGCTTGGCCTGGGTTCCCTTGCCTGAACCGGGCGCGCCCACCAGAATTATCGCCCCTACCGTCTTTGCGCTACTGCGGCTGGCTGCAATCGTGGTCTGTGTATCCATTTCCCTTTTCTTTTTTGTCCCTTAGCTTCCTTCCGGCAGCTCTTCCGGCCGCCAGGGGGTGAAATTCGGGTCCAGATCGCGCCGTCCTGGCCCGTGCTGGGCTACAACAGCTACCAGGTGCGGCGTCCGCGAATGCGGCCGCTGCGCGGGGTAAAGCCCTCGTAATGACGCATGATCAACTGCGACTCAATCTGGTTGACTGTGTCCATGGCCACGCCAACCACAATCAGCAGCGACGTGCCGCCGAAGTAGAAATTCACCCCCAAGCCATTGGTCAACCACGCGGGCAGTCGATCAAACAGGGTTCCGCCCAGCCAGAAGGGCAGGTGGTTCAGGTGAATACCGGCGATCATCCACTCCGGAATCAGCGAGATGATGATCAGATACAGCGCCCCTACCAGGGTGATGCGGGTCAGCACCTCGTTGATGTAATCGCTGGTGCGCTTGCCCGGCCGGATTCCCGGAATAAAGCCACCGTACTTGCGCATGTCGTCGGCCACCTGCACCGGGTTGAAGACGATCGACACGTAGAAGTAGGCAAAGAAGATGATCCCCAGGGCGTAGAGCAGCGTATAGATCGGCTCGCCCCAGTTGAACTGCTGGATCAGGTTGTCCAGGTACATGCTCTTGCCCTTGATCGCGTAGCCGAGCGTCTGCGGCAAGGTGAGCACGGAAGAGGCGAAAATGACCGGCATGACGCCGCCGGAGTTGACCCGCAGCGGCAGATGGGTGGATTGTCCGCCCATTATCTTGCGCCCAACCACGCGCTTGGCGTACTGCACCGGAATGCGGCGCTCGCTGCGCTCGACGAAAACGATGAAGGCCACTACCGCCACCATCACCGCAATAAGGATCAGCATGGCCGGCACGGTAAACGCGCCCCAGGCGCTGTTCTTGATCTTCTCTACCAGGTCGGCAACGCCGCGCGGCAGGCCCACAATAATGCCGGTAAAAATCAGCAGCGACATTCCATTACCGATCCCGCGCTCGGTAATCTGCTCGCCCAGCCACATGATGAACGCCGAGCCCGTGGTCAGCGTCAGCATGGTCATGAGGACAAAGCCGATTCCGGGGTTGAGCACCAGTCGTTCGCCGCCCGCCCCGCTGGAACGCTGCAACATCATGGCAATGCCGAGCGACTGCACCGCGCTCAGAACCACCGTCAGGTAACGCGTCCACTGGGTGATCTTCTTGCGGCCCAGCTCGCCTTCTTTCTGCAGCCGCGCCAGCGGCTCGTAGACCACGGTCAGCAACTGCAGAATGATGGAAGCGGTGATGTAGGGCATGATGCCCAGGGCAAATACGGTCAGGCGGCGCAGGTTGCCGCCACTGAACAGATCGACAAACCCCAGCATGGAGCCGCTCTGCGTCTCGAAAAGCCGCTGCAGGGCGGCGGTGTCGATACCCGGCGTGGGAAAGTGCGCACCCACGCGATAGACCGCCAGCAAGGCAAGGGTGAATAGAACCCGCCTGCGCAGGTCCGGAATACGGAAGATGTTCGCCAGCTTCTCGAACATATGAAACCCTCTTGTTCCCTTCCCGATCGACGCCGCCTGGCGCTTCCCGGGCCCGGCAGACGCTACGCGCCCCGGCGCAGTGAAAAATTCGCCGGTGCCCAGCTTGCTCTTGCCGGGTTGATATGTCCCGCCCTTGCTGCCCCGCTCCGGAGTTCGGCCCCAGAGCAGCGCAGTTCAGGCGATTACTTCGGCCTTGCCGCCGGCATCGGTGATCTTCTTCTGTGCCGACTCGGAAAACTTGTGCGCGCGCACGGTCATGGCGGCGCGCAGCTCGCCTACGCCCAGAATTTTCACCATGCCGTGCTTATCCTTCAGGATACCGCGCTGGAAGAGAATTTCGGGAGTAATTTCGCTGATTTCCAGCTCTGCCAGCCGGCCCAGGTTCACCACCGTGTACTCCTTCTTGAAAATGTTGGTAAATCCCCGCTTGGGCAGGCGCCGGTGCAACGGCATCTGGCCGCCTTCAAAGCCGCGCATGAAGCTCACGCCGCTGCGCGATCCCTGGCCCTTGTGGCCGCGGGTCGAGGTTTTGCCCATGCCCGAGCCCATGCCCCGGCCCACCCGCTTGCGCTTTTCCGAAGAACCTTTCGGTGCATGAATATTCGACAGATTCATATATTTTCCATTACCGCGAATCTACCGCGGCGCTGTTTCGTTCCGCCACTTCCTAGGTGGCCAACTCAAGCCGTCTGCTGGCTGGAGTGGAGCAATTGGGACGTGGGGCACCCTGTGAATCTAGCTGGGCTCGATGATCTCGACCAGGTGCGGCACCTTGGCTACCATGCCGCGGATCGAAAGCGTATCCTCGCGCTCGATCACCTGGTACAGCCGGGTAAAACCCAGCCCGCGTATGACCGCCCTTTGCTTCTGCGGCGTGCTATTCGCCGAGCGCACCCATTTCAACTGGATTTTGGCTCCGGCCGGCGCCTGCTTGCGGGGCGTGCGGTTGCGTGTGCGCGCCATCTCACAGCTCCTGTGCGGACTTGCCGCGATTGCTGGCCACTTCGTTGCGGTCGCGCAGCTTGCGCAAGGCGTCGAAGGTAGCCTTCACCACGTTGTGGGGGTTGGTCGTGCCGATCGACTTGGTGAGCACGTTCTGCACCCCGGCCGAGGTCATGACCGCGCGCACGGCGCCGCCGGCGATCACCCCGGTGCCTTCCGGGGCGGGCTTCAGCAGTACCATCCCGGAGCCGAAGCGGCCCAGCGAGGCATGCGGAATCGAGGTCGGCGACAGGTTCACCTTGATCAGGTTCTTCTTCGCCGCCTCGATGCCCTTGCGGATCGCCTGCGGAACTTCCTTCGCCTTGCCGGAACCGTAGCCCACCACGGCGGCGGACGGATCGCCCACCACCACCAGCGCCGCGAAAGACATGTTCTTGCCGCCCTTCACGACCTTGGTGACGCGGTTGATGCTGACCACCTGATCCTTCAGGTTGAACTTCCCGGCATCGATTATCTTCTTGACGATTGCCATTCCTGTCTCCACCCCCACGCCTGCCAATCCGTTATGCCCGGCCACCCGATTTCAGGCTGGTCAAGGCTGAATCCGCCACCAGGGGAAATACGTTGCCGCCCGGCGCTTGCCAGTCGGCTAAAATTCCAGGCCTGCTTCCCGGGCGGCGTCGGCCAGCGCCTTGACGCGCCCGTGATAAAGATAGCCGCCGCGGTCGAAGACCACCTTGGTCACGCCGTTGCTCTTGGCGCGCTCGGCGATGGTTTTGCCCACCTGCTTGGCAGCGGCTATGTTGCCGCCGCTGACGTGCTTCTTGCCGTCGGCCGACTTGCCCAGCTCCAGCGAGCTGGCAAAAACCAGCGTCTTACCATTGGAGTCGTCAATCACCTGGGCGTAAATGTGGCTCACCGAGCGATACACGTTCAGCCGCGGACGCTCCGCGGTTCCCTGCAGCTTCTTGCGAATGCGGCTGTGAATCCTCTGCCGCGCTTCGTTCTTGGAAGTCTTCGAAAGCATTGTCTCTGTCCTTGTGGAAGGTTTCCAAGTTTCAAGGTTTCAGGGTTTCAAAGCGTCTTTCTTGCGGGCTAAAACTCTGTCCCTGAATCCTCGTGATTCCTTCCCGCCGCGTTCCAGAGTTCAAGCCGCCTTGAAACTCTGAAACCTTGAAACCTCTCCAAAGCACCGCCCGCGCGGCTATTTTGCTCCCGTCTTTCCGACCTTCTTCTTCAGCCGCTCGCCCAGATAGCGCACGCCCTTCTGCTTGTACGGATCGGGCGGACGCAGGGCGCGCATCTCGGCCGCCACCTGGCCGACCTTCTGCCGGTCGATTCCGGTGATGGTCAGCCGCGTCTGCTTGGGATCGACGGCCACCGCGATTCCGGAAGGCAGCGGGTACTCGATGGGGTGCGAATAGCCCAGGGTGAACACCACCATGCCTTTACCCTTGAGCTCGGCGCGGTATCCGATGCCGACGATCTCCAGCTCCCTGGTCCATCCGGTGGTCACGCCGTGCACAGCGTTGTTGACCAGGGCGCGCACCAGCCCGTGCACCGCGCGCCTGGACTCGTCCTGGCGCGTCACCACGATGTGCCCGTCCTGCTGGGCCAGAGCAATGCCCGCCGGCAGGTGATTAGTCACCTCGCCCTTCGGGCCCTTGACCTTGACCGTGTTGCCATCGACGCTGAAGCTCACGCCCTTGGGCAAGTCAATCGGCTTTTTACCAATTCTCGACATTTTCCGCTCTCCACACCGGACCGCCGACCGCCGGCGCATTCTCATTGCCTGCGCGCCGGCTGGAAGCTGCGACTTCCGGGCTTCCGGCCCTCATCCACGCCGCCGGCGAAAGCCCACTGGCTCTACCGGAACCCATGGAATCGGGCTCGTCTGCTCGCATCGCCTCGGCTGCTTGTTGGCGGCCGATGTGGCGATGCTGTTGTTGATCAACCCCCGGCAAAGCGCGCCTGCGGGGAAAACAAGCGCCCGCCGGGTGTCCCGCTAATAGACCTCGCAGAGAATCTCTCCGCCCAGGCCCTCTTTGCGCGCCTGCCTGCCGGTCATCACGCCCCTGGGAGTGGTCAGGATGTTGATCCCCAGACCGCCCAGCACGCGCGGAATCTCGGAATGGCCCACATAGACGCGGCATCCGGGGCGCGACACCCGCGCCAGATTGGAGATGGCTGCGGAGTTGTCGCTGCCGTACTTCAGATACACGCGCAAGATCCGCTTGCCGTTCTCTTCCGTGCTCTTATAGTTCGCGATGTAGCCCTCTTCCTTCAGAATGCGCGCGATCTCCAGCTTGAGCTTGGAGGCCGGCACGTCGACCTTCTGATGGCGGGACTTGAGGCCATTGCGAATCCGTGTCAGGAAATCTGCCACCGGATCGGTGAAACTCATCGTATGCTTCTCCTCATCGTCGCCCGTTCTCTTTCCTCGCCTGTGCTGCCACCGGCGGTTGGGCCGGCCGTTCCGGCCTGACCCCTGTCCACCCCGGCAAACGCAACCTCCGCATTTGCCGAGGCCGCGGTTGGGAAAGAACCTGCGGCGACGTACTTACCGGGTCCCTTTTGAACGCGGTCCCAGGCGCGCGATGCGGCGCGCCCCCGGGCGGACCCGCTGCCCGCGCTACCAGGACGATTTGGAAACGCCCGGAATCTCTCCCCGCAGAGCCAGCCCGCGGAAGCACAGGCGGCAAATGCCGAACTTGCGCAGGTACCCCCGCGGGCGCCCGCACAGCTTGCAACGGTTGTGCTGGCGCGTCCTGAATATCTTGCCGGAGCCCTTGCACGGGGAACACTTCTTGCCTTCTGCCTCTCCCCTGCCTCGGCAGCTCGGGCATCGCTTCCCAGTTTTTAGTTCATCCTTAACTCGTTTTGCAGTGGTTGCCATTTATCTCCTTCGTCTCACGTCCGGCTACTGCGCGCGGAATGGCATACCCATGTGGCGCAACAATGCCCGCGCCTCGTCATCGGACTTGGCCGTGGTGACGATGGTGATGTTCATGCCCTTCAGCTTTTCCACCTTGGAGTAATCGATCTCGGGAAAAATCAACTGATCGTGAACTCCCAGGGTGTAATTGCCGCGCCCGTCGAACGACTTGGTGGAAACACCACGGAAGTCGCGCACGCGCGGCAGGGCCACGTTCATCAGCCGGTCGAGAAACTCGTACATGCGGTCGCCGCGCAAGGTCACCATGGCGCCGATGGCGTTGCCTTCGCGCACCTTGAAGGCGGCAATCGATTTCTTGGCTTTGGTTATCACCGGCTTCTGCCCGGTGACCTGCGCCAGCTCGGCCGCCGCCGGGTCCAGAATCTTGGGATTCTGCGTGGCCTCGCCCACGCCCATGTTGACCACCACTTTTTCCAGCCTGGGCGCCGCCATGGGATTGTCCAGGTTCAGCTCCTTCATCAGCGCCGGGCGCACCTGTTCGAGGTAGCGCTTGCGCAGCCGGGCCGTGGCCGGATTGTTCAGCTTGGGACGCCCCGATGCCGGCTGCTCCGGCGCGGCGGCCGGCTTGCCCTTCTTGCCCTGCGGCTGCCCTGCCGGCTTTCCACCACCCTTGGGCAGAGCCGGAGCCTTAGGCTTATCAGGCTTATCAGGCTTCTCGGGCTTGTCTGGTTTATCTTCCTTCGCCATTGCTTCCTTCACTCTCTCTCACGGTTTCCGGTTTGACGGGTTCGTGAGGCGCTCAATTTGCACCCCGGCAAACGCAACTACGGCGTTTGCCGGGGGCCCCGGTTTTTCGCCCGAAACTGCGTAGCCGGTTCTCGCCTGCTCCACACGATCATTTTTCGAGCGTGTTGCCGCAGCTCTTGCAGACACGCACTTTGCGGTCGCCGCGAACTTCGTGGCCAATGCGCGCCGGCCGGTTGCAACTGCCGCACATCAACATGACGTTGCTGATGGCGATCGGGCTTTCCTGCTCGGCGATGCCACCCTTGACCCGGGGATTGCGCTTGCTGCTCATGGTCTTTTTCACCACCGACACGTGCTCGACCAGCACCTTGTTCTTGTCGACGAGCACGCGCAGCACCCGGCCCTGCTTGCCCTTGTCGCGGCCGGTGATCACCTTGACCGTATCGTTCCGCCGAATATCGAGTGTTGCTGCCATTCCTGTTCCTCTCATTGCCTCCGTCGAGCTCGCCCGGTTCCAGCCGCCGCGAAAGCGCGACGCCTGCCCGGGGCGCTCAGAGCACTTCCGGCGCCAGGGAGACGATCTTCAAAAAGCGCTTCTCGCGCAGTTCGCGGGCCACCGGCCCGAAGACGCGCGTGCCCACCGGCTCGCCGGTGGCGTCGATGAGCACGGCGGCATTCTGGTCGAAGCGGATGTAAGTGCCGTCCTTGCGGCGATGCTCCTTGCGCGTGCGCACGATGACGCACTTGACCACCGTGCCCTTTTTCACCTGGCCGTCGGGAGAAGCTTCCTTGACGGCGGCGGTCACCACGTCACCCAGGCCCGCGCTGAGCCCGGTGGCGCCGCCGAGGGGCAGAATCATTTGCAGCTTGCGGGCGCCGGAATTGTCGGCCACCTCAAGCATCGATCTCATCATTACCGCCATGGTTCCATCTCCTCGATAGAGTTGCCCTCAAGCGGGGCGCGCCTAGTTGGCCTCGGCCGTCTCTTCCTTGACCTCGCCGGGAACCAGCGCGGCGCGGCGGACGATCTCCTTCAACTGCCAGCGCTTCAGCTTGGACAGCGGGCGCGTCTCCTCGATGCGCACGAAATCGCCCACGTGCGCCTGCTGCTTCTCGTCGTGCGCGTAAAACTTCTTGGAGCGCGCCACCACCCGGCGGTACAGCGGGTGCGACTTCTGGCGCTTGACCTCGACCACGATGGTCTTGGCCATCTTGGTCGAGACCACCAGGCCGATCAAATTCTTGCGGCCGGAGCCGGTTGCAGTCGGTGTCGTCTCAGGCATGGCTACTTCTTCTCCGTTCCGCTCTTGGCGGGGTCCCCGGCAGGACCGTATTGGGCTTGCTGGGGTGCCTTGGCGGCCGCCAGTTGCTTCTCGCGCTGGATGGTCTTGATGCGCGCGATGTCCTTGCGCAAGCCGCGGATCTTCTTGAGGCTTTCGCTCTGCCCCATCTTCAGCTGAAACTTCAGCCGGAAGAGCTGGTCGCCAAGCTCGCTCTCCTGGTGCCGCAGCTCGTCGTCGGTCAAATTGCGAATTTTTTCCGCATCCATCTTTGTTTCTCTCTCGCCTTCGCTACTAAGTGCCCGGCCCTGAGCAAAAGCACTGCCGGGTGGGCCACCCGTCAAATCTCCAGCCCGCCGCCCCAGGGCGCTAGTGTGCCGTCATGCGCATGACAAACTTGGTCCTGAGCGGCAGCTTGTGCGAGGCCAGGCGCATGGCTTCCTGCGCCTCGGCCGGTGTAACCCCTTCCATCTCGAACAGGATCTTGCCCGGGCGAACCACGGCTACCCAGTGGTCGGGCGCGCCCTTGCCCTTGCCCATACGGGTTTCAGCCGGCTTCTTGGTGACCGGCTTGTCGGGGAACAGCCGGATCCAGATCTTCCCGCCGCGCTTGACGAAGCGGGTCATGGCTACGCGGCTGGCCTCGATCTGGCGGTCGGTGACCCAGCCCGGCTCCAACACTTTCAGCCCGTAATCGCCGAACGACAACTCGGAGCCGCGCCAGGCCTTGCCGGCCATGCGCCCACGCTGCTGCTTGCGATACTTGACTTTCTTCGGCATCAACATATGCGTTTCTCAGTTCCTGGTTCTCAGCCGTACAAAAGCGGTTTCAAAGTTTCAGGGTTTCAGAGTTTTTCAGGATTCAGGGTTCAGGAGCTAAGAGACAACCAACAAAGTTTTCAAAACCTTGAAACATTGCAACCCTGAAACTCTGAAACCTCTTTCCTCAGTGCGCTGCCTGCGCGCCCTGCGCATCGCGCCGCTTCTGCGTCAGGATCTCGCCCTTGTACACCCAGCACTTCACCCCGATTACGCCATAGGTGGTCTTGGCCTCGGCGAAACCGAAGTCGATATCGGCGCGCAGGGTGTGCAGCGGCAGGCGTCCCTGCAGGTACCACTCGGAGCGCGCGATTTCGTTGCCGTTCAGCCGGCCGCTGACGCGCACCTTGATGCCCTTGCAGCCGAAGCGCAGCGCCGAGTCCACCGCCTTGCGCATGGCCCGGCGGAAGCCGACGCGCTTTTCCAGTTGCAGCGCGATCGACTCGGCCACCAGTTGCGAGTCCAGCTCCGGCTTGTGCACCTCCTGGATGTCGACATAGACCTCGCGATTGGTGCGCTTCTGCAGCTCCTGCTTCAACTTGTCGATCTCGGTGCCCTTGCGGCCGATGATGATGCCCGGTCGCGCCGTGCGGATGATCACCCGCAGCTTGTTGCCGGGGCGCTCGATCTCGATCGAGCTGACGCCGGCCGACTTGAGCTTCTCTTTCAGCTCGTTTTTCAGCTTGACGTCTTCGATCAACAGCTTGCTAAAGTCGCGCTCCATGAACCAGCGCGATTTCCACGGCTTGGTGTAGCCGAGACGGAATCCGTATGGATGGACCTTCTGTCCCATATCTGCTTCTCCAAATCTTCTACGGCCGCTGCGCCCGGCGGCCCGGTTGCCATGCGGCTGGGCCGCACCGCTGCTCGCAGCGCGCCCGCTGTTTACTTCTTCTTTTTCGCGCCGGCTTTTTTCAGCGGCGCCTTCTTGGCCGGCTTGGTGGCCCGTTTCACCGGCGCCTTCCTGACCGGTGGCTTGCGGGCCGGCTTTTTCTCCGGAGCCGCCGCCGCGCCCGCGGCTGCCTTGGCCGCCTGCGGCTTCTCGGCAACGGCAATCTCCAGGTGAGCCATGCGCCGCTGATAGCGGTAGGCACGGCCCATGGGAGCCGGACGGATGCGCTTCATGCGCGGACCGTCATTGGCCACCGCGCGCTTGACGTAGAGGCGATCAACATCCACCTCGACGCCCTTCTCCTGGCTGGCATAGTTGGCATTCTCCAGCGCCGAACGCAGCAGCTTGTGAACCAGCGGCGCCACCCGCTTGTTGGTGAAAGCCAGCGTATTCAGCGCGGTCTCCACCCGCTGGCCCTTGATCAGGTCCAGCACCAGGCGGGCCTTTTGCGGCGAAACCCGCATGAACCTGGCTGTCGCAGTGAATTCCATATCTCCGTTCCCTTCAAATCTTCCACCTGCCCGGCGCGTCTTTTACCAGCCGCCGTGCAACAGGTAAGCCCGGTAACGCCCGCCGGGCGCGCCCGGCACGGGCCTGCTTACCGCCCCGCCTAAGCTTGCCGCTGGCGGCCCGCGTCGGCCGCGGCCTCAGTGGGCCGCCGGCGCCGGCTTGGCCACGGTCTCGACCGCGGCTTTCACCGAGTGTCCCTTGAAGCTGCGCGTAAAGCTGAACTCGCCCAGCTTGTGGCCCACCATGTTCTCGGTGATGTAGACCGGAATGAACTTCTTGCCGTTGTGAACGGCCAGCGTGTGTCCCACCATCTCCGGAATGATGGTTGAACGGCGCGACCAGGTGCGCAGCACCTTCTTTTCGTTGCGCGCATTCATGTCTTCCACCTTGGCGAGCAGGTGGCTGTCGATAAACGGACCCTTATTCGTTGAACGTGCCATGAATTTAATTCTCAGCTTCTAAAGTTTTCCGATCGATCTTCGTTTATGCCGCGAAATCCTTCGCTCGCTACGCGCTCCCGTTTGCTACCGCAGATCCTTCGGCGCGCCGCTTCGCGTCTTGCTCAGGATGACCGCAGCAGGCTCTCGCTACGCTCACGCCTGCTAAGCGCGGTCACTTCTTGCGGCGGCTGACGATGAACTTGTCCGTCCGCTTGCTATTGCGCGTCTTGTAGCCGCGCGTCGGCTGGCCCCATGGGGTCACCGGATGGCGCCCGCCGCTGGTTTTGCCTTCGCCGCCGCCGTGCGGATGGTCAACCGGGTTCATGACCACGCCGCGGTTGACGGGACGGCGTCCCAGCCAGCGCGTGCGCCCGGCCTTGCCGATCGAGATATTCTCGTGATCGAGGTTGCCCACCTGCCCGACGGTAGCCATGCAGTTGACCAGCACGCGCCGGGTTTCGCCCGAGGGCAGCTTGAGCAGCGCGTAATCGCCTTCCTTGGCGATCAACTGCGCCTGCGCGCCCGCCGAGCGCGCCATCTGTGCGCCCTTGCCCGGCTTCAGCTCGATGTTGTGCACCACCGTGCCGGCGGGAATGCTGCGCAGCGGCAGGGCGTTGCCCACCAGGATGTCCACCTCGGTTCCGCTGACCACCTTGGCGCCCACCTTCAGTCCGGCGGGATGAAGGATGTAGCGCTTCTCGCCGTCGGCGTAGTTCAGCAGGGCGATGCGGGCCGAGCGGTTCGGGTCGTACTCGATGGAGGCGACCGTGGCCACGATGCCCGGCTTGTCGCGCTTGAAATCGATGATGCGCAGCTTGCGTTTGTGGCCGCCGCCGCGATGCCAGATGGTCAGATCGCCATGGTTGCGGCGCCCGCCGCTGCTGTTTTTAGCTTCGGTCAACGGCTTGTGCGGCCGGTTGGTGGTCAGCTCGTCGTTGACCAGCGTGGTCTGAAAACGCCGCGTCGAGGTAACCGGTCTATATGTCTTGATGGCCATAACTTTTCTCTTCTTGCAGGCACATTCCTGCTCAGCTTGCCGCCCTGCTGGCGTGCGCTACCGCGGACACCGCTGCTGCGCCCGTTCGCTGTTTACACGTTTTCGGCGTACTCCGGCATCTTTTCCCCTGCCTTGAGCCGCACGTAAGCCTTCTTCCAGTCCGGGCGATAGCCGGTAAACTTTCCCCGCCGGCGCTCCTTGCCCGCGAAACCCGCCGTGCGCACCTGCTGCACCTTCACCTTGAAGATCGCCTGCACGGCTTCCTTGATCTGCGTCTTGGTGGCGCCGGTGGCCACTTCGAAGACCAGCGTCCGCTCGGTCTCCTTCACGCCCAGCCCTTTTTCGGTGATTACCGGGCGGCGGATGATCTCATATGCCGACTTCGCCATTACGCCACCTCCGCCTTTCTCTTCGGCACCGAGGCCTTCAGCGACTGCTGCAGTTTCTCCAGCGCCGGACGGGAGAAGATCACGCGCTCGTAGCGCAACAGGTGGTAGGGATGCACCTCGGGCCCGTACAGCATCTCCACCCCGGCCAGGTTGCGCGAACTCAGCTCCAGGTTGCGGTTCTCGTTATTGCCGGCCTCGACCAGCAGGGCCGTCTTGTCCGCCTTCAGCGCCTGGAGCGCATCGCGCACCGCCTTGCTCTTGATCTCCTTGAGATCGAAGGCCTCCACTACCGTCAGCTTGCCCTCGGCCGCCTTGGCCGCCAGCGCCGAACGCAGCGCGCCCAGCAGCTTCTTGCGCGGAAACTGGTAATCGTAGGAGCGCGGCTGCGGCCCGTGGACCGTGCCGCCGTGCCGCCACAGCGGCGAGCGGATGGAGCCTATGCGGGCGCGCCCGGTGCCTTTCTGCCGCCACAACTTCTTGCCCGAACCGGAAACCAGCTTGCGGTTCTTGGTGGCATGAGTTCCCGCCCGCAGCCCGGCGCGGTAGTGCTTTACCGCTTCCCAGAGCAGGTCCTCGTTGACGGCGCCGAAAACTTCCTCGGCCAGCTCCAGAGTGCCGACTTTGCCGCCCGCCAGATCCAAAACATCGATGGTTGCCATAACGTTTTCTCTTCTTCTATTCGTCCAAATGGACGCGCTCTGCATCCCGGCGAGCCATCGCTCGCCCACCCAGCCGGGGGCGGCTGGGCCTACGCTGTTCCCCCGCTCGCGCCACTTCCAACCGATCCTTCGCTCGCTGCGCTCGCTCAGGATGACCGCAGTGAACTCCCGCAGCGCCTGCGGCGCTGCTCACGCCCGCTAAACGCGGTCACTTCTTCTTCGCGGCCTGGCGCTTGGAGGCCTTCAACGGATCGACCGTGCCGGCGCGGGCAAAGCCGCGGTGCTCTCTCGGCGGCTTCTTCGCCCTGGTAATCACCACGTAGCCGTCTTTCGGGCCGGGAACGGCGCCCTCGATCACCAGCAGGTTCTCTTCCTTGTCTACCCCGAGCACGCGCAGGTTGCGCACCGTTACGGTGTCGTGCCCCATGTGTCCCGACATGCGCTTCCCTTTGAAGACGCGCGACGGGTATGAGGAGGCGCCAATCGAGCCCTGCACCTGGAACATGTGGCCATGCGCCGCCGGCCCGCCGCCGAAATGATGGCGCCGCACCACGCCGGCGAAGCCGCGGCCCTTGCTGGTGCCGGTTACGTCGACGAACTTCTCGCCCTCGAACAGGTCCACCAGCACCTTGTCGCCGACCTTCACCCCGTCGCCGGCCGCCTCTTCTCCCGCCGGCTTGGGTGACTGGCCTCCATCCAGCACGATAGCCATCTCGCGCATGAACTTGACCGGAGGCAGGTTGTGCTTGTCCAGGTGGCCCTTCAGCGCCTTGGTGAGACGCGATTCCTTGACGAACTCGATCAGCCCGATCTGGGCCGCGTCGTAGCCGTCGTGAGCCATCGTCTTCAACTGGGTAACCACGCACGGGCCGGCCCGCAGCACGGTGACCGGGCGAACCTCGCCCTTGCTGTCGAACAACTGCGTCATGCCGACCTTTCTGCCTAAAATCCCGTTTACTGCCATGTGTTCCTCTCCTCATCATGCCGGCCATTCTGATTCCGGCACTGTAGGACTTTTGACAAGCGCTTGACGCGGTCCTCGCCAAACAGATCCTTCGCTCACTACGTTCGCTCAGGATGACCGCAGCGGGCTCCCACAGCGCCTTACGGCGCTGCTCACGCCCGCTAAGCGCGGTCACTTATGTTCTTTCCCGTACGCCTTGATCTCGACGTCGACCCCGGCCGGCAAATCCAGCTTCATCAGCGCATCCACGGTCTGTTGCGTCGGCTCCAGGATGTCGAGCAGGCGCTTGTGGGTGCGGATCTCGAACTGCTCGCGCGACTTCTTGTCCACGTGGGGCGAGCGCAGCACGGTGTACTTGTTCTTGACCGTCGGCAGTGGAATCGGGCCGGCAATCTGAGCGCCGGTGCGGCGCGCCGTCTCGACGATTTCGCCCGTCGACTGATCCAGAACGCGGTAATCGTAGGCCTTGAGCCGGATGCGAATTCGTTCTTTACCAATCACAGTCATCTCTCGCAAAGATCGTTTGTCTGAGGGCTCCGCAACTGTGCTGCCACTGCCTGCCTCGCCAGAGCCGGCGCCCGATCTGGCGCCTCTCCGTTTTTTCCCCAGCCGGCCTCTCGCCGGATTGTTTCAGTGGCGGGCGGGAGATTCCCCGCCCAGTAACCGCGCGTTTACGCAATGATCTCGGTGATGGTGCCGGCGCCTACCGTGCGGCCGCCTTCGCGGATGGCAAAGCGCAACCCGTTCTCCATCGCCACCGGCGTGATCAGCTCAATCTCCAGCGCCACGTTGTCGCCCGGCATCACCATCTCCGTACCCGAAGGCAGGTGCGCCACTCCCGTCACGTCCGTCGTGCGGAAGTAGAACTGCGGCCGATAGCCGTTGAAGAACGGCGTGTGCCGCCCCCCTTCCTCCTTCGACAATACGTACACGCTGCCCTTGAACTTGGTGTGCGGCGTGATCGAGCCCGGCTTCGCCAAAACCATGCCGCGCTCCACGTCTTCCTTGCCGATGCCGCGCAGCAGCAGCCCGGCATTGTCCCCCGCCAGGCCTTCGTCCAAGCTCTTCTTGAACATCTCCACGCCCGTTACCACCGTCTTGCGCGTCTCCCGGAAGCCCACAATCTCCACTTCCTCGCCTACCTTGACCTTGCCCCGCTCAATCCGTCCGGTCACCACCGTGCCCCGCCCCGAGATCGAGAAAATATCCTCAATCGGCATCAGGAACGGCTTGTCCACATCCCGCGCCGGCAGCGGCACGTACTTGTCCACCGCCTCCATCAGCTCGTCAATCTTGGCTTCCCACTTCGCCTCTCCGTTCAACGCACCCAAAGCCGAGCCCCGTACCACCGGCAGCTCGTCGCCCGGGAAGCCGTACCCCTTCAGCAGCTCCCGCACCTCCAGCTCCACCAGGTCCAGCAGCTCGGGATCGTCCACCGCATCGCACTTGTTCAGAAACACCACCACGTAGGGAACCCCCACCTGCCGCGCCAGCAGCACGTGCTCCTTGGTCTGCGGCATGGGACCGTCGGTGGCCGCTACCACCAGTATCGCCCCGTCCATCTGCGCCGCCCCGGTGATCATGTTCTTGATGTAGTCGGCGTGCCCCGGACAGTCTACGTGCGCATAGTGCCGGTTGGCCGTCTCGTACTCCACGTGCGCCGTGGCAATCGTGATGCCACGCTCCCGCTCCTCGGGCGCGTTGTCAATCGAGTCAAACGAGCGGAACACGATCTTGGGATTGTGCTTCTGCAATACCTTGGTGATGGCCGCCGTCAAAGTCGTCTTGCCATGGTCAATGTGCCCAATCGTGCCCACATTTACGTGCGGCTTGCTGCGATCAAATTTCTCTTTTGCCATAATTTCCTCTACAAGCTCATCGTATTTCCATAACTTTAAAATTATTTACCTATCTCGCCGTCACCCTGCCCTGCACCTTGGCCACGATCTCCTCGGCCACCGCGCGCGGCGCCTCTTCGTAGCGGGCGAAGTGCATGGAGAAGGTAGCGCGGCCCTGGGTATTGGAGCGCATGGTGGTGGCGTAGCCGAACATCTCGGCCAGGGGAACGATGGCCTTGACCACCTCGGAGCCGGCGCGATGCTCGATGGCCTCGATGCGCCCGCGGCGGCTGTTCAAATCGCCAATCACCGTGCCCATGTACTCCTGCGGCACCACCACCTCGACCGACATGACCGGCTCCAGCAGCACCGGGCTGGCCCTGCGGGCGGCCTCCTTGAAGGCCATGGAGGCGGCAATCTTGAAGGCGATTTCGCTGGAGTCGACCTCGTGATAGCTGCCGTCATACAGCGTCGCCTTCACGTCCAGCATGGGATAGCCGGCCAGCACGCCGCCTTCCATGGCTTCGCGCATTCCGGCCTCGACCGGCTTGATGAACTCCTTGGGCACGGCGCCGCCGATAATCTCATTTTCAAACTCGAAGCCCTTGCCGGGCTCGTTGGGGTCGATGCGAATCTTGACATGGCCATACTGGCCGCTGCCGCCGGTCTGGCGAATGTACTTGCCTTCGGCCTCGGCCTTCTTGCGAATGGTTTCGCGGTAGGCGACCTGGGGCTTGCCCACGTTGGCCTCGACGCTGAACTCGCGCATCATGCGGTCCACCAGGATTTCCAGGTGCAGCTCGCCCATGCCGCTGATGATGGTCTGCCCGCTCTCCTGGTCGGTGGTTACGCGGAAGGTCGGGTCTTCCTGCGCCAGCTTGCTGAGCGCGATCGACATCTTTTCCTGATCGCTCTTGGTCTTGGGCTCGACGGCCACGGAAATCACCGGGTCGGGAAATTCGATCGACTCCAGCACGATGGGGTGCTTTTCATCGGAGATGGTGTCGCCGGTGGTGACGTTCTTCAGGCCCACGCAGGCGCAGATGTCGCCGGCCAGCACCTCGGTGATCTCCTCGCGCTTGTTGGCGTGCATGCGCAACAGGCGGCCGATGCGCTCGCCGCGCTGCTTGTGGGCGTTGTATACGGTGTCTCCGCTCTTCAGCTCGCCGGAATAGACGCGAATGAACGCCAACTGGCCGACGAACGGGTCGGTCATGATCTTGAAGACCAGTGCGGCAAAGGGGTCGTTGTCCGCCGGCCTGCGGATCTCTTCCGCTCCGGTCTCCGGGTTCTTGCCCTTTACCGGAGGAATGTCCAGGGGCGAGGGCAGGAAATCGACCACCGCATCCAGCAGCGGCTGAACGCCTTTGTTCTTGAAGGCCGAGCCGCAGAGCACGGGGAAAACCTTCATGGCGATCACGCTGCGGCGCAACGAGGCCATCAACTCTTCGGTGCTGATCTCTTCGCCCTCGACGTACTTGGACATCAGTTCCTCGCCGTCGTCGTTCTCGACGATGGCTTCGACCAGCAACTGGTGATAGGCCTGGGCCTTCTTCTTCAGCGTCGCCGGAATCTCCTCGACCGAGAACTCCGCGCCCAGCGTCTCGTCGTGCCAGAAGATGGCCTTCATGGCAAACAGGTCGATGCAGCCCTTGAACTTGTCTTCGTTGCCGATGGGATACTGAATGGCTACCGGGCGGGCGTTGAGGCGTTTGCGGATGGTGTCGATGGCGTGCTCGAAGTCGGCCCCCATCTTGTCCATCTTGTTGATGAAGCAAATGCGCGGCACGCCGTACTTGTCGGCCTGGCGCCAGACGGTTTCCGATTGCGGCTCGACTCCGTGCACGGCGTCGAAGACCGCCACCGCGCCGTCCAGCACGCGCAGCGAACGCTCCACCTCGGCGGTGAAATCAACATGGCCGGGGGTATCGATGATGTTGACCTGCAGGTCGCGCCAGAAGCAGGTGGTGGCCGCCGAGGTGATGGTGATGCCGCGCTCCTGCTCCTGCGCCATCCAATCCATGGTGGCGGTGCCTTCATGCACTTCGCCGATGCGGTGCGTGCGCCCCGTATAGTAAAGGATGCGTTCCGTAGTCGTAGTCTTACCGGCATCGATGTGGGCCATGATGCCGATATTGCGGCAACGCTCTAATGGAACCTGTCTGGCCAAAACTTCCTCACAACTTTGCTAATGGCGCACAGCGCCGATTTTTGCCTGTCCTTGGGCATCCCTCGCGGACTGAAGCCCGCTAGGAAATTCTTAAGAGTCCTCGCTACGGCGCGGCTCAAGCCGCGCCCTTGCAAAGCGACCGCGTCTCCGCCGCGCGGCTCCCGCTTACCAGCGATAGTGGGCGAAGGCCTTGTTGGCCTCGGCCATGCGGTGCACGTCTTCCTTCTTCTTAATGGCCGCGCCTTTGCCGTTGGCGGCATCCAGCAACTCGTTGGTCAGCTTGTCGACCATCCCCTTTTCCGCGCGGCCGCGGGCATAGCTGATAAGCCAGCGAATGGCCAGCGAGGTGCGGCGGTCGGGATTGACCTCGACCGGAACCTGGTAGTTGGCGCCGCCTACGCGCCTGGTCTTTACCTCCAGCAGCGGCTTGCAGTTCTCCACCGCCTTCTTGAACAGCTTCAACGCCTCGTCGCCGCCCTTCTGCTCCAGGTTCTTCAGGGCTTGGTAGAAGATTGCCTGCGCCGTGCTCTTCTTGCCATCCCACATCATGGAGCTGACGAACTTGTTGGCGAGCGTGGAGCTGTAGACCGCGTCCGGCATCGGCTCCCGCTTTGCGATATGTCCTTTTCTAGGCATCCCTAATACCTCTCTTTAAGCCCCGAATCCAGCCAGGATTGGCTCGCCGGGGATCACGCCGCGCTCATGCCCCTGGCAACAGATCCTTCGCTCGCTGCGCTTGCTCAGGGTGACCGCAGCGGGCTCTTGCAGCGTCCATGCCCCTTCAACAAATCCTTCGCTCGCTGGGCTCGCTCAGGATGACCGCCCGGGGCTCTTGCTTGCACCCCGTCAAGCCGGTACCAGATCCTTCGACTCGCCGCTTCGCGGCTCGCTCAGGATGACCGCAGCGGGCTCCCGCAGCGCCCATGGCGCTGCTCACGCCCGCTAAGCGCGGTCACTTCGGGCGCTTGGCGCCGTACTTGGAGCGTCCCTGCTTGCGGTTGCCGACTCCCACCGAGTCCAGCGTGCCGCGGATTACGTGATAACGCACCCCGGGCAGATCCTTGACACGCCCACCGCGGATGAGCACAATCGAGTGCTCCTGCAGGTTGTGTCCCACTCCGGGGATGTAGGTGGTGACCTCAATTCCGTTGGTCAGGCGCACGCGCGCCACTTTACGCAAGGCCGAATTCGGCTTCTTGGGGGTCTGCGTGTACACGCGCGTGCACACGCCGCGCTTCTGCGGGCAGGCCTGCAGGGCGGGGCTGGCCGTCTTGAAGCGGGGCGCCGTACGGCCCTTGCGAACCAATTGATTAAAGGTTGGCACTCTGGCAACTCCTTCTTTTTTCGGGCGCGCATGACCACGCCTCGGGCCTACCGGCCAGGACCGAACTCATCAGGCTGGCCCGGCCGTCAAAGCCAAGCCATACTTCCCCGCCCAGGCAGGGAATGTGAAGTTTCCTTGATGTAAGCTAGCGACGGTGGCGCCGTGACCAATCCCCGCCGCAGATCGAGATTCCTGCCAGACGCGAAAACTTGCGTCCGAAAGGGCGAACCCGAAGCGGCATCTTCCGGGGGCCGATACTCCGTTTCGCAGCTTTGACCCGCATAGCCTTTCACGGGGTGAAAGGTGGCGCAGGTCGTTTCAGCGAGGATGCCCTTGCAACGGATGCGTCCACGCATCCCGGGCCAAAACCCTACAGCTCAACCAGAACCGCTATAGCCAAGCCAATCAAACTCGCAGAACCAGTCTACTATAGCAACTCACGCGCAGACTCGTCAAACATCACCGCCAACGGCGATATGTGGTAATGGGTCAATTTTGAATTTCCACAACAACGGGTGCCCCACGTCCCGCCCTGCTTTTGGGCTGACGTGGGCCAATTCTTCAGGTTAGCCGAAAAGCGCCGCGCGGAACCTGGGGCACCCTTCAAATTGACCCGCAACCCGATATGTCTTTAGCTTGCCGAAAGTAGCAGCCAGATTCTACACTGGCTCATTCGGCTGAAATAATGATCCGCGTCGCCTTCGCCGAGCCCGACGGACCGAAAATGTGGGCACGGGGCGCGCGGGGAGGATGCATGCGGCAGTCGCGAGCCTGTTTTTTTCTGCTTTTGCCTCTCCTGCTTATCTGCGCAGCTTTGTTTTTGCCTGGCTGCGGTGGCGGCGCCAATGTTGCCAACATAATCGTTACGCCATCGCCCGCTTCGGTGGCCTACGGGCAAACAGTCCAACTCAACGTCACCGCCGAGAGCGGCAACGGCGCCCAGTTGCCCACGACTTTCACCTTCTCCTCTGATAATCCAAACATAACGGTGTCCCCCTCCGGAGGAGACATCTGCGGCGGCACTTGGACGGTCGGAGCGACCAACGTCACCGACTACACCGTTTGCAACCCGCCCAGTGGCGCGACTAGTTGCCCGTCCGGGCTCATGCTGGTTAATGGCGCCTGTCCCGCGGTGGCCAACATAACTATCAAAGCAGTCACGGGAGGCGGGTCCCCGGTGACCATGCAGGTCTATATGCACGAGCAGGTGGACCGGGTGCAGATCAACAGCGCCAGCGGCCCGCAAATTGACACCACCGATTTTCTTCCCGGCAACTGCCTCTCGGCCGGCAAGACCGCCGCTGCTAACGCCGACTACCAGGCCACGGCGCAGAGCACTAATGCCAGTGTCTGCAACCAACTATGGGGGTCGCCGGCTGTTCCTTGCACAGTGCCGCCCCTAGACCTGACTGCTGGCAATGCCACCGCCAACCCCTTCACCTGGACCAGCACTGATACCACTATTGCCACGGTCGATAGCAACGGGCTGGTGACCGCGGTGACCCCCGGCCAGACCAACATCTTTGCTTCGACCAACGGCGCCACCAGCGCGTCGATCCCCTTCGTCACCTGCCCGGTCACGAGCATCAGCTTGCCTTCGACGCCGACCACCATCAGCCCCAACGCAACGCAAACCACTACGGCCACCGTCACCGACCGGAACGGGACGCAGCTCGTGCAACCGCTCCTGCCGACCATGACCTGGTTCAGCACCAACCAGAACGCGGCCACGGTTGCGGCGAAGACCGCCAGCTCGTCCACCACCTCGAACGGCGTGACTACCACCGCCAATGTCCAGACAGGAACCGCAACCATAACCGGCGGCACTGCCGGGACGGCGACGCTGGCGGTCTCCTGCAGTCCGCCCAACTGCAACAAGAACATGTTTCCCGTCTACAGCAACCCGGTGCTGGTGAAGTCTAGCGGAGCGCCCGCCACCGAACTGTTCATTGCCAGCACGCAAAGCCAGTACGTTGTGACCTTTACCGCTAGCGGCGGGGCACTGGGATATATTGCCATCGGCACCACGCCGAACTCATTCCAGATGAATCGGCAAGGGGCACTGGGAACCATCGGCTCTGACAGCACCGCCGCCGTGGTTTTCAATCCAGCGCCAAAAACCAGCTCAACCACAACCTCGACGACGCCTTCGACGGCATCGGCATATATCACCGCGGTTCAGTTTAATGGGGCGGTCATGAATATCTCGCCGGATGGGACGCTGGCCGCCTTTACCGGCAACGTTCCCGGCAATCTGCAGGCCGCCATCGGCATCGTTACCCTTTCTTCAGGCGCCGTGGTCAGCTTCCCCATCGCCGGGACGGTGACGGCCGCCGACTTCAGTCCCGACTCGCAATTTCTGTGGGTGACCACGCAAGAGACTAGCGGAGCCACGACGACAAATCGCCTTTACACCTACCAGATCAGCGGGACGGCGGCCGGAGCCACGGTTATGACTCTGCCCAACACCGCCGCCGGCGCCGGCCTGGACGTGGCCTTTCTGCCCAATGGCCCGGTGGCCTATGTGACCAGCGCCGCCGCCAATACGAACGTAACCGCTTACGCCACCTGCTTCGCCACGCCGCCCAACCACATCGCCGCCGACGACACGCAGAACACCGGCACGAACACGGCGATCAATGTGCGCACCTTCAACTTCCTCAACAGCAGTGGCGCCGCAATCTTCGGCGCCGCGGTTCTCAGCACGCCGAATCCCGGCCCCGGCAGCCCGAATATAGATGTCATAGAGCCGGTCAATTCAACCTTGTCGGGCTCCTCGGCATGCCCAACCGCGGCGGACGTTGGGTTTCCGGAAAACAAGGTGTTGACCGCCTCCCTCGGCGCCGGCGCGCCTGCCAGCGCCGGCGACGTGAACCAGTTCCTCATCACTCCCGACGGCAGCAGGGTTGTGGTCACCAGCAAGACCACCGGCAACATAGTCGTCTTCAACCTGCAAACGGGAACGCTGCAGTCCGCCATAACTCTGGCCAACGGGGCCACGCTGAACAACGGCGGCGCGGGCTTCAAGGGTGCCATTACAGTCGATGGCTCAAGCTTCTATGTGGGCGCCAGCGACCTGGCCATTCACGAGGTCGACCTGGTAAACGGAACCGGAGATACCGTTGTGGTCCCTTCAGCGAGCCTGGCCCAGGAGGGCCTGGCGTTAAGCAACGGCAATACCGCCTCGCCCGACTTCGTTGTGATTGGCAGTCAATAGGCAAGCTGGCCGGCACGGAACCCGGCCTGCGTTGCCTCCGGGCAGAGCTATGTCCCGCCCAAACAAAGCTGCACATCATTCTCGGGCAGGCGCCTGGCTGCGCCTGCAGGCGGCAAACCAGGACCACGGCAACTACGTTGTTTACCTGCAGCCAGTGGGGAGTTAAACTTTTTACACTGTCCGGACATTCGACGCTAGCGCGGCAAGCGATAGCGCACCTGGCGAACGCGTGCAAATCTCGCTCATCTGCCACAGGAAGGGGCTGTACTGCGGCAGATCTTCAAGGAGAAACTTATGGAGCAAGTCAACGAACAACAGGTCATGCGCAAGATCTTCTGGAGACTGACTCCCCTGCTCATGTTGCTGTATGTCGTCGCTTACCTTGACCGGGTGAACGTTGGTTTTGCCGCCCTAACCATGAATAAGGACATCGGGCTCAGTCCAGCCGTTTACGGCATGGGGGCGGGGATTTTCTTTTGGGGATATTTCATATTCGAGGTGCCCAGCAACCTGATAATGGAAAAGGTCGGCGCCCGCGCCTGGATCGCCCGCATTCTCTTCACCTGGGGCCTGATCGCCTGCGCCATGATATGGGTAAAAGGGCCGAAGAGCTTTTTGACGCTGCGTTTCCTGCTTGGCGTGGCCGAGGCGGGATTCTTCCCCGGCGTCATTCTCTATCTTACTTACTGGTTCCCGGCGCGCTACCGCGGCCGTATCATCTCCCGGTTCATGCTCTCGATTCCGCTCTCTTTGGGTGTAGGTGCGCCTATTTCGGCCTGGATCATGCAAATGCACGGGGCGTTCGGCTTGAAGGGCTGGCAATGGGTGTTCCTGATGGAGGGCCTACCGGCGGTGCTGCTGCCCATACTGGTGCTGACGGTGCTTACGGATGGGCCGGCCAGGGCGAAGTGGCTCAACGAAGCTGAGCGGACCTGGCTGCAACGGGAGTTGGCTTCGGATCGCGAGAATGTCGCCGTCAAAAAGACCGAATCCGGCGCCATGAAGATTTTTTCCAACCCCATGGTGTGGGCGTTCTGCATCATGTACTTCGCCAGCACCGGCTGCAACTACGGGCTCTCGCTGTTCTTCCCGCAATTTATCAAATCGCTCGGCTTCACCGTGATGCAGACCGGCTGGATCATGCTCCTGCCCTATATCGTCGGTTGCATTGCCATGCTGGGCTTTGGCTGGCTCTCCGACCACTTCAAGGAGCGCAAGTGGCATTACATCACCGCCATGATGCTGGTGACAATTGGCTTTGTCTCGGCTGGCGCGGTCGGGGCTACCGTTTTCTCCCTGGTACTGCTCACCGTGGCGAACGTCGGCATCAACGGCAGCAAGGGACCGTTCTGGCCTCTGCCATCGGCCTACCTGAAAGGGTCGGCGGCGGCCGCGGGCATCGCTTTTATTAACTCGGTCGGCAATCTGGGCGGTTTCTTCGGACCTTCCATCGTCGGCTGGGCCAAACAGTTGACCGGCAGCTATTCCGGCGGGCTTTATGGGCTGGCGGCGGTTGGGTTCTCCGGGGTGGTGCTCGCCCTGATCGCCGTGCGGAACCAGAAAGTTGCGCCCGCTCCGGTAAGCGCCGGGCCGAAATCGGCGGAAGTGGGATCGCACTAGACTACTCACCCACATCTGCCAAAATCAGGCAGATGTGGGGTACCTCAGAGCGAAGCCAAAGCTTTTGGCAGAAACAGCAGGCCCTTCGCTGCGCTCAGGATGACGCCCCGAAAGAGTGCGGCGGCTCCAGCCAAGCCGAAACCGCCCGAGATTGCCTCTTTCACCTGACCAGCTTCCCCGGAGCATATCGCCAGACGATATATCTCCAGCCCCTCTGAAGCGCTGGCAACCCGCCGCCGCAGCCTGAAGTCTCAACTTACGAGCTCGGTATCAGCAACTCTCCTTTCCGAGGCTTTCCAATGTTCAAAGGTTTCATTACCGACTGGCCGCTGCTGAAGCAGGTTCGCACCGGCGCCTGGAAGGGCACCGGCGAAGAAGCCATGAGCGGAGACACCAGGCGGCTATCCCCTAAAACTCAAGACGCGCAGGTGAGCCGGTCGGTTTGCCCATACTGCGGCGTTGGCTGTGGGCAGCTCGTCTACCACCAGGATGGCAAGCTGGTCTCCATCGAAGGCGATCCCGAGTCGCCCATCTCGCGCGGGCATCTTTGTCCCAAGGGCGCGGACACGTTTCAGCTTCACACTCATCCCGGCCGGCTGAGCAAAGTGAAGTACCGCCGTCCGTATGCGCGCGAGTGGGAGGAGATTCCGCTGGAGACGGCCATGGACATGGTGGCCGAGCGCGTCTGGGATTCGCGTGAGCGCACCTTCGTAGAAAACCAGGACGGCGCCTCGGTCATGCACACGCTGGGCATCTGCCACCTGGGCGGGGCCACCCTGGATGTGGAAGAAAATTACTTCATCCGCAAGCTGTTCACCGGCGGCCTGGGCATGAATTGCATCAGCAACCAGGCGCGAATATGACACAGCTCGACGGTGCCCGGTCTGGGCACCACATTCGGCCGTGGCGGCGCCACCACCGCTCAGCAGGACCTTTCCAACGCCGATGCCATCCTGATCATGGGCTCCAACATGGCGGAGAACCATCCGGTTGGCTTCCAGTGGGTGATCGAAGCGCGCGAGAAGAACGGGGCTACGATCATCCATGTCGATCCGCGTTTTACCCGCACCTCGGCCATGGCCGACATCTGGGCTCCCTTGCGCGCCGGAACCGACGTGCTCTTCCTCGGCGGGCTGATCAACTACGTGCTCGCCAACAACAAGGATTTCCGCGAGTACGTCGTGCATTACACCAACGCGCCCACCATCCTGCGCGAGGATTTCCGCGACACCGAGGAGCTGGGCGGTTTCTTCTCCGGCTGGGACGCGGAGAAAAAGCAGTACGATCCCGCTTCCTGGCTCTATGAAGGCTCGCCGGAAAAGGGCACTCTATTTGCCGGGCCCTGGCCGGGACACGAGGAACACGGAGGCGGGCACGGGAAAGACCGTGGCGGCGAGGCCGGCGAGCTTGCCCGGCACGAGTCCGATCCTACCTTGCAACATCCGCGTTGCGTCTACCAGGTATTGAAGCGCCACTTCGCGCGTTACACCCCGGAGATGGTGGAGCAGTACTGCGGCGTGCCCAAAGATTTGTTCCTCAAGGTGGCCGAGGCATATTGCTCGGCATCCGGTCCGGACAAGACCGCCACCATCTGCTACGCGGTGGGCTGGACGCAACATTCCAATGGCGTGCAGATCATTCGCGCGGCCGCCATCCTGCAACTCTTGCTGGGCAACGTGGGACGGCCGGGCGGCGGCGTGCTGGCGCTGCGCGGCCACGCTTCCATCCAGGGCTCGACCGACGTGGCCACCCTGTACGACATCCTGCCCGGATACCTACCCACGCCGATCTTCAATAAGGACGCGAACCGGCTCAAAGACTACATCGCCAAGCACCGGGCCTCGACCGGCTGGTGGGCCAACTTCGACAAGTACATCGTCAGTTTCCTCAAGTCCTACTACGGCGAAGCCGCAACCAGGGAAAACGATTTCTGTTTCGACTGGCTGCCGCGCGTCACCGGCGACCACTCGCACTTCGGCTACTGGCTCGACATGATGGATGGCAAGGTCGAAGGCTTGTTCATCATGGGCCAGAACCCGGCGGTAGGCGCTCCCAACGGGCGACTGGAGCGCAAGGCGCTGGCCAAGCTGAAATGGCTGGTGGTGCGCGACCTGGTGGAAACTGAGCCCGCTTCTTTCTGGTACAACTCGCCGGAGGTCGAGCGCGGGGAGCTAAATCCAGACACCATATCCACCGAAGTCTTTCTCTTCCCGGCCGCCGGCGTTCCGGAAAAGGACGGCACATTCGTCAACACCCAGCGCCTGCTGCAGTTTCACAACAAAGGCGGGGAGCCGCCGGGCGACTCGCGCACCGAGAACTGGTTCATATACCACCTCGGCCGGCGCTTGAAGGCCAAGGCGGCGCAAGACCCGCGTCCGCGCAATGCTCCCCTCAACGCGCTTACCTGGAACTACTCGACCCAGGGGGTGCACGCCGAGCCCAACGCCGAAGAAGTAATGATGGAGATCAACGGCTGGACGGTGGCCGATCACAAGCTGGTGTCCGGCTACCGCGATCTGAAGGCCGACGGCTCTACCGCCTGCGGCGCCTGGATTTACTCCGGCTGCTTCCCCGATCCGGCCACGAACAGGGCCAACATGCGCCAACCGCGCGGGCTGTACGGTCACGGGTGGGGCTACGCCTGGCCCTCGGACCGGCGCATCATTTACAATCGCGCCTCCGCCCGCCCGGACGGCAAACCGTGGAGCGAGCGTAAAAAGCTGATCTGGTGGGACGAGCAGAAGCGGGAGTGGACCGGCCTCGATAATCCCGACTTCACCAAGGATAAGCCGCCTGACTACAAGCCGCCCCAGGGCGCGGAAGGCGACGCTGCCTTGGCCGGCGATCAGCCCTTCATCCTGCATCCGGACGGCGTGGGATGGATATACGTCAGCAGCGGCTTGAAAGACGGCCCGCTGCCCACTCATTACGAGCCGCTGGAATCTCCTTTGAACAATCCCTTGTACCCGGAGTGCAATACCGACCCGGTTACGCTCAAACGCGAGCGGCCCGATAATCCCTACGCCTCCACAAACGACAAGCGCTTTCCTTACATCCTGACCACCTATCGCTTGACCGAGCATCACACGGCCGGCGGCATGACGCGGTCGCTCAGCCACCTGGCGGAGTTGCAGCCGGAGCTGTTCTGCGAGGTTTCGCCGGAGTTGGCCGCCCAGGTGGGGCTGCGCCACGGGGGCTTCGCCACTATTACGACCATGCGCGCCATCGTAGAGGCACGGGTAATGGTTACCAGCCGCCTCAAGCCGGTGCAAGTTGCCGGGCGCACGGTCCATCACGTCGGCTTGCCGTATCACTGGGGCAGCAACGGCCTGGTCAAGGGCGACGTAGTCAATGACCTGCTCCCCATCTCGGAGGAGCCAAACGTGCGCATCATGGAAACCAAGGCCCTGCTCTGCGACATCCGCCCGGGGCGGCGCCCACGCGGCCGCCTAGCGCTGGATGAGCTTAGCGCCAAATTGCGGGAGGCAGCATGAGCACAGCATCTACATCAGCCGGACCGCCCCGCCAGATGCCGCAACGGCATCCGGCAGAGACCAGCGGCAACGGGCATCGCACTACCGCATTCCTGACCGACTCCACCCTGTGCATCGGCTGCAAGGCCTGCGAAGTGGCTTGCAAGGAGTGGAACAACGTCTCCGCCGAGGGCTTCGACTGGTCGGGCTTCTCCTACGACAACACCGGCGCCGTGGGGCACTCCACCTGGCGGCACGTGAAGTTCGTCGAGCACCCGCCGGAGCCCGGCTTCGGCGGCAACGCTGCCAACAGTTCCTGGACATTCTCCTCCGACGTCTGCAAGCACTGCGAGGTGGCCGGGTGCCTGGAAGCCTGTCCCACCGGCGCCATCGTGCGCACCGAGTTCGGCGGCGTCTTCGTGCAGCCGGACGTGTGCAACGGCTGCGCCTATTGCGTGGTGGCCTGCCCCTTCGGCGTGGTGCAAAGAAACAAGGAAGACGGCCGCGCCTTCAAGTGCACCTTCTGCTACGACCGGCAGAAAGCCGGACTCACACCGGCCTGCGCCAAGGCGTGCCCCACCGAGTCGATCAGGTTCGGCGAGATCGAGGAGCTGCGCGAAACGGCCCAGCAGCGCCTGGACGAACTGCACGGCCGCGGCATGGCGGACGCGCAGCTCTACGATCCGCAGGAGACCAGCGTCAAGGGCCTGCACGCATTCTTCATCGTGCGCGGCGATCCGCGGCAGTACAACCTGCCTCCCAAGCCCGAGGCCCCCACGGTTTACCTGCGCGAAGGATGGAAGGCGTCGGTGATCGGATCGGGATTGCTGCTGGCCGGGGCGCTGCTGGCGTTTCTGGCTTCGCCGGGAAGAAGCCGGCAATTCAGGAGGGCCCGATGAGCACCGATCCGCTGCAGCAGCAACATCAGCCCCGCACTCCGGATGCCGCCAGCGAGGCGCGCCTGTTGGAGATACGGCGCGAGGCGGAAACCCGCGGAGTGGTGACGCAGCCCGGCGTTCGTCCCGCCGGCGCACCTTTCCCCAGGGCTTCGCCGGAAACCGGCTACTACGGCATTCACCTGCTGAAGGAGCCGCAGTGGACGCAGGAAATTCCTCTGTATTTTTTCACCGGGGGAGCGGCTGGAACCTCGGCGGTGATCGCCGCCATGGCCGACTGGCTGGGCAACGATCCCGGGCTGGCGCGCAGTGCGCGCTGGCTGGCTTTCGGCGGCGCCGTGGCTTCCAGCGCGCTGCTGATATCCGATCTTGGCCGGCCCTCGCGCTTCTTGAACATGCTGCGGGTCTTCAAGATTCAGAGCCCGATGTCGGTAGGCGCATGGACCCTGGCCGCATTTGGCGGCGCGGCCACCGCCTCGCTGTTCGCCAAGGCGGCGGAAGAGCGCTTCGGCGAACGCTTTCCCGTACGCGTAATCGGCAACTTCAGCCAGTTCTTCTCCGCCCTCTTCGGCCTGCCGTTTCACAACTACACCGGCGTGCTCATCGGAGCCACGGCCATTCCGGTATGGAACCGGAACATCTCTACCCTGCCCATCCACTTCGGCATGTCAGGAGTACAGGCAGGGGTCTCGCTGCTGGAGCTGATGGGCCACAGCCAGAGCCGCGCCCTCAACATGCTGGGCATTGCCAGCGCGCTGGGGGAAAGCTGGGAAGGCTGGCACCTGGAGAACCGTCACGAAACGGCTCTCCGGCCGCTGAAGCGCGGCCCCAGCGGATGGGTCACGCGCACCGGCGGAGTGATGTCGGGGCCGCTGCCGCTGATCCTGCGCCTGCTGGCCAGCCGCTCCAGCGCCAGATGGTCGCCTGCACTGCGGCGCTGGGCGGCCGTGTGCGGCGTTGCCGGCTCCCTGCTCACGCGTTATGGCTGGATGGCCGCGGGACGCTCCTCGGCGCGGGATTGGCGGCTGCCCCTGGAGGCGCCCGAGACGGCTGCGGCCGCGCCACCGCAAGCGATGCCGGAAGCGGCGAAGGCGGCATAGTGGGAATTAACTTCAACACATGCCAAGCTGGCTATCTGGCTAGAGAACCCAGCCAGCGCAAAGACTCAGCAACTCGATGATTGCTTTACTCTGGGTGGAAGCACCGGGCTTTAGCCTGGTGGATCGTCTGCTAAAGATAATGGGGCTCCAGCCCTTGTGCTTGAACACGGCTAAAGCCAATTCGCCTGTCGGCGGCAATTCGCCGGGCTGAAGCCCGGCGCTTCCACAACGAAACCTCTTGCGGGATACATCAACCCTGGAACCGCCTTAGCTGCAGTGTTCGAAACTACCGGGGCCGGAGCCCCATTATTTCAGCTTCATCCAAACCTGTTTTTCCCGGCTCGAATTCAACCCTTCGGCGGTACAATGCAGCGATCAAGACCCTGGCCAGCAATTTAGACCTGCAATAAGGAGATCCGTCTCATGAGCCGGTTTCACGGGAAGAGCTACTATCGCTGGATTGTTCTGGCGGCCTGCACCCTGGTTTATTGCACCTCTCAACTGGTGCGCTGGAATTACGCCAGCATCACCAAGTATCTTATGTCCGACCTGCACATCGGCATGCCGGAAATAGGATTGATGGGCTCGGCCTTCTTTTACGCCTACTCGATATCGCAGATTCCCTGGGGCACGGCCACCGACTGGTGGGGCGGCAGGCGGGTGATTCCGGCCGGGGTGATTGTGATGGCTTTGTTCCTGGGAGGCTTCGCCTTCACCGGAACCTTCACGCAGGCAATCATATGGAGAACCTTGATGGGGGCCATGGCCGGGGCAGGCTACGTCCCCATTGCTTCGGTGCTGGCGAAATGGTTCCCCATCAAAGATCGCGGCTTTGCCATGGAGTTCTATTCCGGCCCCGGCGGCGGACTGGGCGAAGGGCTGACGTTCCTGCTGATCCCGGTGATTGCCCTGGTTATGTCCGGCGGCGGCATCTTTGGGCTTGCCGGCTGGCGCGGCTCGACCATGGTTATGGCGTTCGTGGTGCTGGCCATCGGCATAGCCAGCGCCATCATGCTGCGGTCCGATCCCACCGTGATGGGGCTGCCTTCGGTGCAGGAGGCCGAGGACAAGAAGGACGACGCCCGCTACAAGCACGTCGCCACCGGAATAGCCAAGGACCCGGCGCTCTGGATTCTCTCGCTGGCCTGGTCGGGATACATGATCGGCGCGCGGCTGGTGCCGGGCTGGCTGCCGCTGTATGCCACCGAATACTACATACAGAAACACGGCATGGCGAAAGGGCCGGCCATAGTGGCCGGCGGCGCCATGGCGACGGTCTACGTGCTGGGCCGCGTCATAGGCACGCCGCTGGTCGGGAGACTCTCCGATGTCCTGCTGAAACGCTTCGCCATCACCCGCTCGGCGGTGATCTTTGCCGGGCTGCTGGGAATTGCCGCCTGCTTCTATGCCTTTACCATGCCGATCCCGACGGTCTACCTGCTGGGACTGCTCTCCTTCTGCAGCGGCGTGCTGATAAACATCTTCCCGCTGGTCAACGCCTCGGCGGCGGAGATCTGGTCGATCCGCACCGCCGGCTTTGCCATGGGAATCATCAACATGGTCGGTCAGTTTGCCGGCGCGGTGGCGCTCTCCGCCAGCGGATTCATGGCGGTAAGGTTTTCCGTAAAGGGCGGCGCCTTTTACACCGAGTTCCTCGGCATCTGGTACCTGGGAGTCCTGACCAGCCTGGGTGCGGCGGTCGCGGCGCTGTACGTCATCTACCGGGAGAGAAATGCGGTAGCCAAACAGTTCGCGGCGGTAAAAGCATCCGGCCAAGGGCACTGACGCCTGCGGGCAAACAACCCCACTCAAGCACAAGAGGCTTGAGTGGGCCACCCTCCAGAAAATCAGTTGCGCTCAACTGAAGTACAGCCGTGCCGGATTATCGACCAGCAATTTGTGCAGGTGGTCGGGCTGCGGAACCCAGCGCGCCATGCGGTTCAAGGCGAGGCCATCGTCCTCGCGCCAGAAATGCTCGACGGCGCCCTTTCCGGGCCGCTTCTTGCCCGGTCCCGGGAAGGTGTGCGGCCAGTCGGAGCCCCATAGCACGCGGTCGGGATTGGCCGAAACCATGGCTTCGACGAACGGGCCGGCGTCGGCATATCCCGGCTGCTCGGAGATTCGATACTGGGCCGAGAGCTTCACGTACACCTTGCCGCTCTTCATCATATCCAGCAGCAGGGGAAGCCCGGGCTGCTGCAGGCCCTTATTGGCTTTCAGGCTTCCGAAGTGATCGAAAACCACCGGCACCGGCAGCGCCGGTATCACATTGCCCAGAGCGGTGATCATGGCCAGGTTGGTGTAAATCTGCACGTGCCATTTCAGCGGCGCCACGGTTTCAGCCGCGTGGGTCAATTGCCTGATCAAGACCTTGGGATCGCCAGTGCCGCCGGTCTCCACGTTCAGGCGCACGCCGCGAATGCCCTGGCGGTGCAGGACCTCCAGTTCACTGTGCTTTACCTTTTCCGCAACCACGGCGACGCCTCGCGCCCGCTTGCCAAGCCGCTGTATACCGTACAGCGTGCTGCTGTTGTCAGTGCCGAAAAAACTCGGCTGCACGATCACCACCCGGTCCAGGTGCAGCACCTGGAGATGGCGCTTCAGGTCCTGCACCGGCGCGATATCGGGAGTGTAGGCACGGTCGGGGACCAACGGGAACTTGTCCCTGGGGCCGATGCAATGGACGTGGCAATCGCAGGCGCCTTTTGGCACCGGAAAGTCCGGCGCGGTGTGCGCCGTGGAAGCGCCGGATTTCTCCTGGGCGGCAAAGCCGCTGGCCGAGACGGCAAGCGCGAATGCCGACATCTGCCCGATAAACTGACGGCGAGTAGCCATGATTCTTCCTTTCTCGCGTTCTGAAGTTCGCTGCCCCACATCCGCCAAAAGATGACTACCAGAGGCCCAGCAGCCTCCACCAGGCAAGGCCGACGATGAAATAGATGGTCATCCCCAGATAGGTGGTTATGTGGCCGATCTTCCACCAGGTTGACTGGGGAACATATCCCGCGCCGAACAGAATCGGCCCGCAGGCGTTGCTGTAATGGGTCTGGGCGCTGGCCAACTGCGAGGACGCGGCCGCCAGCAGGATGAGCGGCATGGGCGGCAGTTGAGCGGCGGCACCGAGAGTGTACAGCAGCGGGACCATGGTCGCGATAAAGGCAATGGTCGAGGCAAACAGGTAGCGCACGACTATGCCCAGCAGAATCACCGCCACCAGGAAAATCATTTTATTGCCCATGGCAAACTGCATCTTCTGCCCGAGCAGCTTCCCCAGCCAGGCGAAAAAACCGGTCTTGCTGAGGCCGTTGGCCAGCGACACTATTCCGGCGTACCAGATCAGAATGCTCCAGGCATTCTTGCAGGCCAGCACCTTGTCCCAACTCACAATTCCGGTGAGGATGGCCAGGGCGACAAAGGCGATGGCGACCGCCGCCGGGTCCAGCCTGGTGATGGTCGAAGTCGACCAGCCAATCAGCGCCAACACAAACAAAACCACCAGCTTCTTTTCCCCGCCGCTCATGGGGCCGAGCTTCTTGTAACCGTCGGCGGCGATCTTCTTGTTGTCCACCTCCTTGATCTCGGGAGGATAGATCTTGTAAACCAGATACGGCCAAAGGAGCAGGCAGATGGCGCCAGGGATGGACATTGCCGCCGCCCACAGCGGCCAGGAAACCTCGGTATGCAGGATGTTCTTGGCAAACGAGAGATTGAGCGCGTTGATGGCGCCGGCGGTGATAAACATGGCCGCGGTGCTCAGGCTTATCTGGTACATCAGCACCATCAGGTACGAGCCTAAGCGGCGCGCCCCGGAGCCCGGACGCGAATCCAGGGTGACGGCCACGCTCTGGAAGATCGGATACAGCAGGCCGCCGGTGCGCGCGGTGTTGGAGGGCGTGGCCGGGGCTATGATTACATCCGCAATGGCGGCCACATAGCCCAGTCTCAGGCTGGAGCGCCCGAGTTTTTCGATAAGCTTGTAGGAAATGCGGCTGCCAAGCCCGGTTTCATTGAAAAAGTATCCGATGAGGAAAGCCGTCCACATGAGCCAGGGCGTGCTCTCGCTGAAAGCCGACAGCGCTATTCGCAACTCTTTGAGCCCTACGGCCACCACTGAGAGGGCGGCCAGCAAGACGACCGGCTCCGGAGCAGGTCTCAGGCAGATTCCGAAGACTGCTCCGAGGTAGATCGCCAATAGGTGCCAAGACAATGGAGTCAAGCCCTGCGGGACGGGACACGCCCACACCGTGACCGCAATTAGCACGCAGATGATGGCTCTGACGTAATTCTTCCTGGCCGACTCCTGCCTTTCGGCCGGCTGTCCTGGATGTGTTGCTGTGCTGGCCACAGGCCCCATTCCTTTCCGGCGGCGCGGGGCCGCCCGCCATCTGGAAAATGAGCTTTGGATGCCTCAGGATTGAGCAACTATGTCGTAGGCCAAGTACCGCCCAATGTCAACCGAAATCTTTCTGTTTCCCTGCCGCCTTGTGTTTAGCGCGAATACAATAAAAGCCGAGGAGAGGGCTATGGGCGAGCACGTCAAGATTCCTGCCGTAGTAATGCGCGGCGGCACCAGCAAAGGCGTTTATCTGATGATGGACGACCTGCCGCCCGATCCCGCGGTGCGCGACCAGGTGATCCTTGCCATTTACGGCAGCCCCGACATCCGGCAGATTGACGGCCTGGGCGGCGCCGATCCGCTGACCAGCAAAGTCGCACTCATAGCCCCTTCCAAGCGCCCCGGAGTCGATGTCGATTACACCTTCGGTTACGTTGGCATCGCCAATGCCGCAGTGGATTACGAAGGCAACTGCGGCAACATCTCTTCCGGCGTGGGGCCGTTTGCCATTCAGCAGCACCTGGTGCCCGCCTGCGAGCCCATCACCCGCGTCAGGATCTACAACACCAACACTAGCAAGGTGATCGAGGCCGAAGTTCCGGTCAAGGATGGCGAGGTCGTCACGGAAGGAAGCTACGCTATCGACGGCGTGCCGGGCACGGGCGCCAAGATCGTCCTCAACTTTCTGGATTCCGGCGGCTCACGCACCGGCCGGCTGCTTCCCACTGGCCACGTGGTGGACGAAATCACGCTGCGCAGCGGCAAGAAAATTCCCGCCACCCTGGTCGACGCCGCCAATCCAGGCATCTTCGTCGCCGCGCGCGATATCGGCCTGAGCGGCAGGGAGCTGCCCAAAGATACGGAAACCAATCCCGCCATCCTGGAAATGATGGAGGACATCCGCACGACCGGAGCGCTGATGATGGGCTTGGCGAAAAGCCGTGAGCAGGTTAGCCCGGCCGTGCCCAAGGTCGCCTTCGTGACCCCGCCGCAGGATTACCACACCATCAGCGGCACTGTCATTCGCGCCGCCGACGTCGATCTGGTCGCCAGAACCAAAGCGCTGGCCGTCATGCACAAGGCCTATGCGGTCACGGGCGGAATCTGCCTATCCACGGCGGCGCTGATCGAAGGCAGCGTGGCTAACCAGGCGGTGAGCCAACAGGCCAAGGCCAGCGGCATTGTCAGGATCGGCCATCCCTCAGGAGTCTTCGACTTTGTCATCCGGCTGGAGAAAACCCCGCAGGGCGAATGGAAGCTCCTCCAGGCGGGCCTGGGCCGCACTGCCCGGCGCATCATGGATGGCTATGTCTACCTCAGCCGCAAAGCCTTCATGCGGCAGCCTGCGGAAGCCGCCGCGGTTCGGTGAACGTTGAATCAACAAGCGATAATTCTGCTGCGGCCGCTAACATAATCATCTCTTCTGCTACAGCAGAACCAGAGTTGCTGTATGCCAAGAAATGGGCGTCATTCCGAGCGAGCGACGCTGGCGTCGCGAGTCGAGGAATCTTGTGTCTTGTCAAGCAACGCAAGATCCCTCCACTCCGCTTTGCTCCGGTCGGGATGACGTTCGTCTGTTGGGATACACCTACTGTAGTTCTGCATTAGCAGCGTGATCGGAGCCTCGGCAACCTCTGCCAAGGCTCCGTGTATTCAGCGTTACGCGCTTTCGTACAGGCGCGTGATGACGAACTCGCGATGTCCCAGCGCCTCGGCCGAGGTCAGCCGGCCGTTGGCGGTGCGGAACATGCACTCCAACAGCTTGTCTCCAGCCTGATCGATGTTGATTTCGCGGCGCAGAATGCCCGAGACATCCACATCGATGTGTTCGTTCATGGTGCGCACCGTACGCGGGTTAGCCCCCAGTTTGATCACCGGCAGAATCGGATTGCCGATGATGTTGCCCTGTCCCGTGGGGAAGAGGTGAACCACATAACCGGCAGCAGCCATCAGGGTCACGAACTCGGCGGCGGCGGAAGAGGAGTCGATAAACCACAAACCCGGTCCGCTGGGAGCCTCGTGCTTGTCCAGGGCGCCGATTACCTTGCACTTCTTGCCGATCTTCTGGATGTTGCCCAGCGCCTTCTCTTCGATCGTGGTCAGGCCGCCCTCGATGTTGCCCTTGGTTGGCTGCGAGTCGCACAAGTCGTTGGTCTTGTGGTCGTCCACCACCTTGGCGTAGCGGTTGAAGAAGTACATGAACTTCTCCGCCACCGCCGGCGTGGCGCAACGCTTGGCCACCAGGTTCTCCCCGCCGGTGATTTCCGTGGTCTCGCCGAACCCCAGCGTGCAACCGGCTTTCTCCAGCTTGTCAAAGGCGTCGCCCACCGTCGGATTCGAGGCCAGCCCCGAGGTCGTGTCGCTCTCGCCGCACTTGCACGACACCCACAACTCGTTCAGCTTGCACTCCTCCCGCTGCTTCTCGCTGGCCCACTGCACAAACTCCTTGGCCTTGCGTGAAGCCGAGCAAATGGTGTTGAACTGACCGTTCTTTTCGATGCCGAAGCCCGCCACCGGCTTGCCCGTCTTGGCAATGCCCTCGACAATCACATTCGTCCACTGCGGCTCGATGCCAATCACTACTACCGCCGCCACGTTGGGATTGCAGCCGGCCCCGATCAGGGTGGCAAAATACAGGTCCAGATCCGCTCCGAACTGTAGCCGGCCATAGGGATGGCTGATGGGCAACGTCCCCTTCACATTGTTGGCTACGCAGTCGACTGAGGCCTGCGAAAGATCGTCCAGCCCCAGAATCATGACGTGGTTGCGCACGCCCACTCGCCCGTTCTCGCGACGATATCCTAGAAATGTCTTTTGCATGGCTACCACCTCCTCGTCTTGAGATTGTGTATGTGCACGTGCTCGCCCTTCTTGATGGCGGCCACCACCTTGCCTATGTCCACGCCGTACTTGATGACCCCGTCGCCAACCTTGAAGTCCTTGAGCGCCACTTTGTGTCCGATGGGAATGTCGTTAAGCACCTTGACCTTGATGGTCTTGTCTTCGGCCATCACCCAGCCAGTCAGTTCCTGGCCGGCCTTGATGCCCTCCACCACGATCACACCCACCCCATCGCCGTCTTCATGGACAAGAAACTCAGGCGCTTTGGGGCCCGGCTTCGGAACGGTCCCTTGTACCGTTGCTTGCATACTCATTTAGTAACTCCCCTCATTTGAATTGATGTTTCTTTTCGTCCGGGTCGGGAACGGTCGTCCTCCCGAGCAACTTCGCCCAGTGGGTTTGTGTGTTCCTGACCCATCCACAAAGTTCAATTGACACTACCGTTACAATTTTGGAGCCGTACTCGGATAAACAAAAAAGTCACCTATCAGAGCCTATAGATAAACAATTACAGCCAGCCTGGATCGAGAGCGGCTAGCGGTTCAAATCGTGTTCAAACTCCAAGCCGCTTGTAGATTTCCGGCAGGCGGCGGACGGCTTCGGCCTTGACCTCCTCGTACAGGTGGCGGCCGTGGCTATCCATGGCCACCGTCAGCGGACCGAAGTTTTTCACCCGGAAGCGGTACAGCGCCTCCGGATGCAGGTGTTCCCAATAAACAGCTTCGACTTCCTCGATGGATTTGGTCTCCAGCGCCGCCGAGCCGCCGGTGATGGCCAGATACACGGCCCCGTAGCGTTTCATCGCCTCCAGGCTGTCCTGGTACAGCCCGGCTTTGCCGATGATGGCCCGCACACCATATTTCTCTATCAGCGGCGGAGTGAAGCGGTCCATGCGCGTGCTGGTGGTGGTGCCCACGCAGACGGCCTCCCACTTGTCGCCCACCTTGCGCAGGCTGGGGGCGGTGTGGATGCAGGGCATGCCGGCCAGGCTTACCGGCGGCTCGTGGTTCTGGTCGAACATGTAGATTTGCGTCAGGTCGCGAATGCCGAATAGCGGGCCGTCGAAGTAAACGATGTCGCCGCACCGCAACTGCCGCACGTCGGCTTCGCTGAATGGAGATTGCAGATGATATTGCTTCATGGTGATCTCCTCTAGTACCCGTACTCGACGCGGCCGTCGGGATGAATGATGGCCCGCGCCCGCCTGGCCGGCCAGCACTGGGTGTTGACCGCCACCGGGTTCTGGGTGATGTGGGTGTAAGCCGTTTCGATGTGCACCGCCAGGGTGGAGACGTCGCCGCCCAGGCCCATGGGGCCGCGGCCGGTGGCGTTGATGGCTTCCTCAAGTTCCTCTTCCATCTTGGCAATCTCCGGGTCGGGATTGCGCTGCCCCACCGGGCGCAGGATGGCATCCTTGGCCAGCTTGGTCACCAGATCGGCGGTGCCGCCGATGCCCACCCCGATGATGCCCGGCGGACAGGGATTGCCGCCGGTCTCGATCACCGTGTCCAGCACGAACTTCTTCAGCGCCTTCACCCCGTGCGCCGGGTAGTACATGAACATCTTGCTCATGTTCTCCGAGCCGGAGCCCTTGGGCGCCATCAGGATGTCCAGGGTATCGCAGTCGCCGGCAAAGTCGTAGTAGATCACCGGCAGGCCCGGCCCCACCGAGGTCTGCGGGTTGACCCGAGTGAGTGGATGAGTGGAGCTGCCGCGAAACGGAAACTCCAGCGTGGCCCGCTTGGCGCCCTCGTACAGCCGGCTCTTGATCTCATAGCCGTTCCAGGGAAACTGCGCGCCGATCTTGACCTTGTAGATCGGCAACCCGGTGTCCTGGCAGATGAGGGTCTTTTCCCGGTCGGCGATCTCGATGGTTTTGAAGATGGCGTCGAAGGCGGCCCGGGCGATGGGCTGGGTTTCCCGCGCGTAGGCCTTTTTCAGGGCGGCGCGCACATCCGGCGGCAGATCGCACAGCGCGCGGATGTAGAGCTGTTTGGCCGCCTCTTCCACGATGCCGTAGTCAAACCGCTTAACGCTTGCCACTGCTTCGTTCATGGTTGCCACTGCTTCTTTCATGGTTGCCAATGCCTCCTTGGGGCGCCGGCCGAAGCCGCGCTTGCAACCTGGGCGCCCGGGCTGGTCTGTAGTATTTCCGAACGTTTCAGGATTTTCTGCGGGTACTGGCTGAAGTCCAGCGCCAGCACAAAGTCGGCCAGCGCCTGCAGGTCCGCTTCCGAGAAGTTGTACTTGGGCATGATCGAGGTGCTGCTGACCGCCTGCGGGTCCTTGATGAAGCGGGCCAGATACTGTTTCGTCCTATGCCTGGCCACCACGTTGGCCAAGTCCGGCCCCGTGCGGTGGCCGCCCTGGCCGCGGATCTGGTGGCAATAAGCGCATTGCCGGTCGGCGAAAATATACAGCCCGCGCTGCTCGCCGGCGCTGAGCTGGCGGGCGGGAACCGGCACAATCTCGCCGTAGCTGCGCGCCCCTTCGAAGCCCATCAGCGACAGATAAACGATGGCCACCACGCAAGCGACGCCCGCCGCCACCGCCAGCGGCCGGTCGGCCGCGCGCCGCAGCCGCCCCTTGCCCAGGAACGGAATGGCAAACAACAGCGCCACCCCTAAGGTCGGAATCGCCAGGCTGCCCACCGCTTCCCAGGGACCGGAGAAATACGTCAGCATCTGGAACAGCCACATGAAATACCACTCCGGCCGCGGCAGATACGATTCGCTGAACGTCCCCGCGATCTCCTCCCGCGGCACCGTGGCGAAGATGGCCAGCCCCACAATCACCAGGAAAACGAAGGCGAATACCAAGGCGCTGCGGAAGGTGTGCTCGGGGAAAAAGCGATAGGGCTTGCTCTCGGCCGCCGGTTGGGCAGCATTGGCTTCGGCCGTTTCGGTTTCGCCTTCCTCCTCAGCGTGCGAGGCCAGTCCGTGAATCCGCACCAGATAAATGTGGAAGGCGGTAAACACCACCAGCAGCGCCGGCAACAGCAGCATGTGGATGGCGTAGAAACGCGTCAGGGTGATGCCGGAGACGGTTTCGCCGCCGCGAATGACGCGGGCAATGAAATCGCCAATTAGCGGAATGTCCTTAGGGATGTTGGCGCTCACCGTGGTCGCCCAGAACGCCTTCATGTCCCAGGGCAGAAGGTAGCCGGTAAAGCCCAGCCCGAGGGTGATGAGAAACAGCACTATGCCCACCGTCCAGGTGGCCTCGCGCGGGCGCTTGAATGTTCCCGAGAAAAAATTGGCCAGCAGGTGCAGGAAGACGAAAAACACCATGGCCCCGGCGCCCCAGTGATGTATGCCGCGCAGCACCGCTCCCAGCGGCACATCCTTCATGATGTAGTCGATCGACTGGTAGGCCTTGTCCGGCGATGGGCTGTAGTACATGGCCAGAAATATGCCCGTCACCGTCATCACCGCGAACAGCAGCGCGCACAGGCTGCCCAGCGTGGCTGCCCAGCCGGTCCCGGCCGGCAGCTCCTTGTAGAGAAATGGCCGCAGGTATTGCCTCCAGCCGATGCGTTCGAGGAAGCTTTGGCGCGACATCAGCCCACCTCCACCAGCAAGTGGCCGGAATCGACCTTAAAGGCGTAGCGCTCCAGCGGCCGCGGTGGCGGACCGGCAATCACCGTTCCGTCGCGGTCAAAGTTGCCGCCGTGGCAGGAGCAGCGGAAGCGCCCGGAAACTCCGTCCCACTTCACCACGCAGCCCAGATGCGGGCAACTGGACTTGAAGCAGACAATCTGGTTGCCGGTGTGCGAAACCAGTACCGGCGCCGATACCTGCTGCCGGTACAGGCCGCTGTTCAGGTCGTACTTCATCAGCACCGTGGTGACGTCGCCCGGTTTGAGGTTTTCCACCGCCGTTAACGGAACCCACTGCTTGGGCGTCTTGGCCAGCGCCGGGCCAACCACCGTCCCCGCGCCCACCGCCCCCAGCACCACCGCCGAACCCACTCCCAGAACCCCGACCGCAACCTGGGTGAGGAAGCTGCGGCGGTCAATGGCCGGCAGCGCCGGAACTGCCTCAGGTTCGGCCGCCTCGACCGGCTGGGCACGGTGTTTCAGCGCCAGCCGCTGGATGTACTTGATGGCCCGCGTGCCGCTGATGTTTTTGGGACAGACCTCGGTGCAGTTGAACTCGGTGCGGCAGTTGTAGCAGGACTCCAGCGCCCGCTCCAGCCGCGGCGCAAACAGCCCATCGCGGCTGTCGGCCAGCAGGGTGAAGGCCCGATTTAGCGACGCCGGCCCGGCGTAGCCGTCGTGGTAGTGGCACATGGTGCAACTGGAGACGCAGCAGCCGCAGGCAATGCATTCGGTCGCCAGACCGATGTCCTGGCGCTCCTGCGAATCAGGCTTGATCCTGACCGGCTCGGCATAATCTTCTTTGGGCTCGTAGAAGGGCAGAGTCTCTTCGTACTTCTTGAAGAATGGCTCCATGTCCACTACCAGGTCGCGAATCACCGGAAAATGATTCAGCGGCCGCAGGGTGATCTCCTGCCCGGCGGGAAGGTGCGAGACGTTGGTCTTGCAGGCCAGCGCTTCCTTGCCGTTGATCACCATGCCGCAGGAACCGCACATATTGACCCGGCAGGCGTAACGGAACGCCAGGCTGGGGTCCTGCTCGCGCTGTATGCGCAACAGCACGTCCAGAATGGTGGTGGTCGCCGCCTCGGGAATCTCCAGCGTGAAGCTGTCGAAATGTCCGCCCTCCGGATTCAAGGGATCGTAGCGGAAAATTTTTACTTCTCTCTTCTGTTCGCTTGCCTGCCCCATAACTTCCTTCCACTTCCGGTTGCGCCGCCGCAGGACGCCAAGACCGGGCTCAGTAAATCGAGAACCAGATAATGCCCGTTACCACCAACCCCAGCCCGATCAGCCCCCAGACCAGGGCCCGCTGGTACTTCACATCCACCAGGTTGAAATCCAGCAGAATCACCCGCAGCCCCAGGGCGGCATGGAAGGTCACCGTCAGCAGCAGCAGAAACTGGATGAAAAGCTTGTAGGTCAGCGTCACATGCAGCGCCAGCAAAACCACAATGGCCAGCGCCGAGATGCGCTGCCACAGCCAGGCCCACATGCCTATGTGAGTGTTTTCTCTGCGATGAGGGTCCAGTTCTCCCCAGCGTAACGGTTTCCGGTACTCGATTGTCGTGTTATCCATAGTTTCTCCCTAAAACCAGGCCCCGCCATCTCAGACCGGCGCCGATCCATCATTTTCTGTAGCGCTGGCACTCCTCCACCGACTTGTAAGGAAACGCCACCGGCTTCTTTTCCGTTTGCGGCCGGCCGTCATCGTCCCGGCGCAGAAAAATGTTGAACAGCCCGTAGTCGTCGCGCTGCTTGGGGAAATCCTGCCGGTAATGCGCCCCCCGGCTCTCCTCTCGCAGACGCGCCGAGGTGGCCGTCATCTCCGAGACATCGATCATGCTACGCAGGTCCAGCGCCGTGTTGTACATCATGTTGTAGGGCGCTGCTCCGCTGACCTTCAGTGAACCCCAGCACTCCCGCAGCGCCGCCAGCTCGCTCAGCGCCTCCGCCAGGTCCGACTCCTGCCGCGCCACCCCTACCTTATTCCAGTTCAGCTCCTGAATGTCTTTGCGCACATGGAAGGGATTAGGGCCGCTCGAGCGTCCCAGCGGCGCCTTAAGTAAGGCAATCGTCTCTTCGACCATGCCGCGCCGGGTTTCCTTGAGGCCGCGGTTGCCGTTCGACAGATAGCGGCCGATGGCCTTGCCAGCCTGCCGCCCGTACACACAGGAATCGCAAATGCCGTTGCCGCCCAGCCGGTTGGCCCCGTGCACCCCGCCGGAATCTTCTCCCGCCACAAACAGTTTTTCCAGCGACGACTGGCACGAGGTGTCAATCACCGCTCCGCCCATGAAGTAGTGCGCCGAAGGCGCCACCGGGACCCGCCCCCGCGCCAGGTCGTAGCTGAACTGCGCGCAGCGCTCCGCCATCCCAGGAAAGCTCTTCAGCACGAACTCGGCCCCCAGGTGCGCGGCGTCGATGTGCACCCCGCCTTCGGGGCAGGCGCGACCGGCAATCATCTCCAGATACGAGGAGCGGCTGACCACGTCGCGGGTGGCGCGCTCGCCCACCTCCGGGGCGTAGCGCAGCATGTAGCGCTCGCCTTCGCCGTTGTACAGATACGCGCCGGAGCCGCGCAGACCCTCCTCCAGCAGCGCTCCGGCCACAACGCTATTAGGCACGATCAGCCCGGTGGGATGGAACTGGAGCATCTCCATGTCCTTCATCACCGCGCCTGCACGGTAAAGCATGGCCAGTCCATCCGCGGATTTTTCCGGGCCGGGAGCGCAGAAGCGGTAGTGGGTGGGACCGCCGCCGGTAGCCACCAGCGTCGCCGCCGCCTCCACCACCACGAACTCGCCCCGCCGCATGTCCAGCAGCAGCGCCCCGGTAACCGTCCGCCCGGATTCGTCCAGCAGCAGATCTACCGCCCGTGTCTCCTGCAGTACCGGAATGCCGCGCTTGATCACCTGTTCGGTCAGCCGGCTGATGATCTCAATGCCGGTCAAATCGCCCTTGTGCACGGTGCGGTCGAAAGACTGCCCGGCAAACGCCTTCTGGTGGATGGTCCCGTCGGGATTGCGGTCGAAGAAGCAGCCGAACCTGGTCTCCATCTCCTTGATGGTCGGCGTCGCCTGTTCGACCAGCGCCTTGGCTAACTCCTGGTCGTTGACGTACTGCCCGCCCTTGAGCGTGTCCATCAGGTGCTTTTGGTGCGAGTCGGCCGAGTTAAGCACCACATTGAAGCCGCCCTGCACCATGCGGCTGCACCCGCCTTTGCCCTTCAAGGCCTTGGTGGCGATCAGAATCTTCAGCTCCGGATTGCAATCGTGCGCATAAAGCGCACACATCTGCGCCGCCGCACCCATGCCTACAATCAAAAGGTCGGCTTTCAAATTGGCAACCAACATAGATTCCCCTCGTTACGCCGATGCCCAATTCTTCCCGTCGTCCTATTCAAGTTGGCCGGCATCTGCCCGGCCGCTGGGAACGACCGGTTGAGGCGCACGTTAAGCCTTTACGGAGTAAGCCTGATTTTATATTGCACGTGGCTTGCCAACGCGCTGCGCCGAACTCAACGATGAGAGAACGGAGTTAATACAGCCGTTTAGGGCCGTTAAAGGTATGAACACCCAGGCCGCTCTATACCGGCCGGGCCTTTCAAGCCGAAGAATTGGCCTGGCGCCAGAAACCTGACCGTGTAGCACCTTGTTCTGTGCAAAAACGGCTTAACCGAACTGCAAAGGCCGGCTGAGCGCAAACTTGCCGGCAGAAAAACTCGGAGGACTTTGGCCGGCCGGCTCAGAAATAGTCCCTTGGGTTCAGGCCGTGTTTACGAACTTTGTATTGGACCGTTGACTTGGGAAGCTTGAGAAAAATAGCCGCGCCGCTAGGGCCGCCGATGACGCCCCGGGTCATTGCCAGGACTTTCGCCAGGTGATTGCGTTCCAAATCGCATAATGTCGTGGCCGGGGCGGTCTCGGCCGAGGACTTGATCCCCAGGAGAAGCTCGATGTCGCGCTTGGCGATCGTTTTCCCGCTGTAGAGGATCACCAGGCGGCTCACAATGTTTTTTAATTCACGAATATTTCCCGGCCACGAGTGCTGCTTCAAAACGTCTATGGCGTGCGGCGAGTACAGCGGCTCGCTCCGATGCATCGCCTGCGACTGGGATTGCGTGAGCCTTTCGATGAGCGGTTCGATCTCTTCCACCCGCTCCCGCAGCGGAGGAATATGAAAGGAAACGGTATTGAGCCGGTAAAAGAGGTCGGAGCGGAACTTCTTCTCCCGGATTGCGTCTTGCAAATTGGTGTTGGTAGCCGCGATTACCCTGAAATTGACCTCGATCGGACGGCTCTCGCCGACGCGTTCGAAGCGCCTGTCTTGCAGAATATGCAGAAGTTTGGCTTGGAGCTGCGGAGGCAGCTCGCCTACCTCGTCCAGGAACACCGTGCCGCCGTTAGCCATTTCAAAGCGCCCGATGCGCTTCGTGTTGGCGCCGGTAAAGGCTCCTTTGGCGTGGCCGAACAGTTCGCTTTCAAACAGGTTTTCGGCCAGAGCCGGACAGTTGACCTTGACAAACAGAGCGTCGGGCCGGGCGCTGAAATGGTGGATGTAGCGGGCAATATAGTCCTTTCCCGTGCCGGTCTCGCCGGTAATGAGGACGCTCGCATCACTATCGGCCACCATGCGTACTTCACGCATGAGCTCCTGCATTACCGGGCTGCAGTAGTAGAAATCGCGCGGATCGTACTGGCTGTCGACGTGTCCAAGAAGGTAGCGCTTTTGCTGCTCCAGGCTGCGGTTCTTCTCCAGCAGCTTGGAATGGGCCAGCATATTGTCCACGGCCAGCGCCACTTGGCCCGAAAGCTCCATCAGGAACCCTGCCATTTCGTCCATGTCAGCCGGCGCCGACTTGAAAGAAAAATGCAGCGAACCGACCACTTCGCCCCGGATGATCAGCGGGAAAGCCAGCGTTGCCCTGAGCCCGGCCTCCATCATCATGCGCACCGTTTGCCAGTGGCTGTAGGCGGACATGTCCGGAATAATCAGCGGCTTACGTGATGTAATCACCGCCCGGGCGATCGGTCCTTTTTCCAGCGATCGCGGACTGTCGTCCATGTTTTTGACGGTGATGCCATCAGCGACGGCAAACCAACTGAGCGACTGCACCGAGGAATCATAGATGCTGATGCTAAAGCGGTCGTAAGGCAGGAGCTTATGAATCTCCCTCGCCAGGCTGCGGAACAGTTCTTCGCGTGTCGTTTGGCTTATTATGGCGTTGTTCAGGTCGAGCAGAAATTTATAGCGGGTGAGGGAGTCCCAGACGGGGCGCGCATTGCCACTCCGTTGCGGTGCTACAGCAGCACCTCCGCCGCTCGATGAGCTCACGGAATCCTTCCTTCAAGGCCAAGCGGATCTTGGGGAACACCTTATATACCCCGGCAGAAGGTACCAGTCAAGCCAATTTTTTGGCTTCGGGCTAAGTTTCGGGCTCAACTCCGGTTTGGTTCGGGCACTCCGGGAGTGACACCAGGCACGACTAGTCGCCAACGCTCTCAGCACGCGCCAGCGGCGGCAACGTGCCCGAGCGGCATTTATCAATAAGGCGGATTAGTTGCCTGACAGCGGTCCCGAATCCGGCCTGACTGGGGGCGTGAAAGCGTAGCGCGGCGCTGCCTGCCATTCTCAAACGATTTGAAAAGAAAAGCCTGGTCACGCCAACCGAAATGGCCTGCTGCACATCCGCGGCGCACAGCAGGGCCGCATCGTGGAGCGTGAGGTCGGCGGAAATACTGTTTCGCAGCCGCTCCACTCTATTCGTGTTGATTGAATACCTTCCGTTCCTGGCCTCCTCTGACGGCAGAGAAAGGACCAGCGAATCGATGCCGGTTTCCGCGACAAAGCGCGACGCCAGGCCCTCGAACAGCCCGTTGTCCGAGTCGCCTTCGCCGAAGTCGCCGAATGCTCCAATCCCGCCGCCGATACAAACGTTAGCTTTGGCGGCCATCTGCGCCGCTTTGTAGGTCATTCTTACGTTTTCCTCGAACGGCAAAAAGGAGCCATCGAAAATGGCCGACACAAAGCCCAGATCCAGGGCAAGCTCTAACGTTTTCAGGCAGCGCGCATCGCCAAAGATAACTTCTACCGGCACCGGCGAGCTGCGGGCTAATCTCATGGCAAAGCCGCTGAGGTTCTTTAGCGCGAGCGCACCGACTAAATCCGGACTGATGCACACGCCTATCGGAACGTTCTCCTCGCAGGCAATGCTGACTACGGTGTTGGCCGCTTCCTGATCCGGTATGTAAAAAGCCCCTACAGCCCCTGAGCCTGGCGAGCGTCCTAAGACGGTACTTCGCATCACAACTCTCCCCTGCACACTTGGCCCGCGCCGCTACGCATGTACTGTTACGGGAGATGTTTCTGGCACCGAATCAATGCTCTTTAAGGGGTTGATGGTCGCCATTGCCACCGCTCCTAGAGCCAGAATCGCTGTGCTGAGGAAGAACGGGATACTCCACGACCCGGTGGCATCAACCACGATCCCGAATACGATGGGCGATATCATCCCGGCCACGCCTTGACCGGTGTTCATGAACCCCGAAACGGTGCCGGCAAAGTTGTACCCGCCCAAATCCATGGCGACTGCCCACAGATTGGCGTTGGCGCACTCGAGGAAGAACATAGCCCCAGATAAGAGGTAAACCGCCGCATACGCACTGCTGGAATAAAGTCCCAGAACGGTAAACACCACCGCCGCCACAAAGGCAAAGCAGTTGAGATAGCAACGGGCCAGCTTCAGGTTACCGGTCGATTTGAACAAGTGGTCGGATAACCATCCTCCCATCAGGTCACCAGCCATTCCGGCCAATAAAGGAAATGCCGCGTAGATCCCCATTTTCAAAACACTGAAATGCCTTGACTGAACGAGGTAGGAAGGTAGCCAGCTTAGGTAGACCCACAAGGCATAGCCATAGCAGAAATCAGCCAGTACCAAGGCCATGACATGTCTGCTTCTGAAGATGGTGCCCCATGGGATCTTTGTTTTTGCCTTTTTGGCCGTCGACGTCGAGCTACGGGCTCCGGTGATCAAACCAAGTTCGGTACTATTTACCCCTTTGTGATCTTTGGGGTTGTCCCGGTAATACATAAAGAAAATAATGGCCCAAGCGATCCCAAGAGCCCCCAAGACGTAGAAGACCACCCTCCAGCCATACTTCAGCATAATGAAAACCGCCACTGGCGGCGACACGGCGGCGCCGAAACGTGATGCCGCGTGTGTCAGGCCTTGCAGATTTCCCCTGTCCTCCGGCCGGAACCATGTGGCCAGAGCCCTGGTGGCGACCGGGAATCCGCCGGCTTCTCCCAGCCCGAAGAGGAATCGAATGACAAACATCGAGGTGAGATTCCAAGCCATGCCGGTGATTACCGTAAACGCCGACCACCAGCTCATCAGCAGCGTCAACACCCTTCTCGGACCGTAATAGTCTCCGAGCACACCGCCAGCGATTTGAAATAACCCGTAGGTGTAAAAGAAAGCGGAAAAGACTATTCCCATCTGGGTCTTGCTGAACTGGAACTCCTTCATGATTTGTGGGGCCGCAACCGATATGGCCGTGCGGTCCAGGTAGGAAATCAGGTATAAGAGGCACAAAATTAACAGAACGACATGCCTCTTTCTCGTCGGTCGCGTGGCTGGCACTAAAGCCGCAGAAGCTGACATTTTCCGCCTCGATGGTAGGACTCCTGCACTGCTTTTCGTGCAGGGCAGACCGATTATCCGAGCGTGAGCAAGAGCGCCGGAACGACAGGGCTGGGCCGGCCCACGCAAAAAGGTGTACGTAACGAGAGCTGACAAAACTTCTTGCAAGTGGCATTCCAGTCTGAGGCCGGCAATTTCATACCAGTGAAGCCCATGACGTCAAGAGTAGTTCAGGCCCACGGAACCAGTAATCGATTTACCGCGCCTGAAAAAAGGCGCTCCTGGACGGATTGAATCCAGCAGGGCCGGCTAGCCCGGCAGCTTGGAATCTCGATTGCACATATCAGAGAGAAAAAGGGTTCGGGGCCAAAGCGATTGTCAGCAGAGCGGCCCTACTGTCGCTCCCAAGCCGAAACATTGGCTCGGCGGCGCAGGCGGTTGCCGAAGATCAAAATCTCAGCCCAGATAAGGTGTTGGATGATCAACAGCTCCAGGTTTTTCCGTAATACGAATTGCTACTGCTTCCCTTGTCATCCGGCCGAAGACGATAAGGAGTTCAACTGCCTCTTCTGCTATTGTCCTCTATACTTCTTTCCCGATTGCGGCGGTAAGCCGGTCATGCGCGAGAAGGTCAAGGATTGCTCCAATTGCGACAAGCCTCACAGGCATGGCGGGTATGAGCATGTGATCGCCCGATTGACCCGTTACTTCGAAGAACTTCACGCCTCTGACCCAATGAATTCGGCCTGCGGCCAAAAAATGGGCTCGGGCAGCGTATCTTAATTGGCCGGCGGCAGGGGGGAAGCCGACCTTACGGGGGATACGCCCAAATTAAACCAGCATCGATTCCTTTCCGAACCCTTCCGCCGGCCCAATAGCTGGCCTGACTGAAGTCGCTCTTTCCATCCCGCTACAGGCGCCATAACTGAGCCAATCGCCAAGTTCGGTATGACAATTGCAGTGCAAATAGCAGTTTGCACATTCGAAATCCCGTATAGCAAGATCGAATGCCGCGTCTTCGGCGTACGGTCTCCCTATCCGAGCCAAGTGGTGGGCGAAGTTCTATCGCGCGCAAGCGCAACGAGGGAGTTGGATGAGTAATGCGACAGGAGTAAAAACAGCGAAATCCGATGGCGCAACCGCCGCGCAGGCGAAAGTTGCGGGCGTCGGCGCGGCGAGCACCGCCGGAAATAAGCCATTAATCACGGCAACTACCGGGGTTACCATCCTTCTCTCGCTGATGTACTGCATCATGTACCTGGACAGGGTCAACATCTCCATTGCCGCCAAAGACATGATGCAGGAGTTTTTGCTTTCCCATGCCCAGCTCGGGATCGCCTTCTCGGCCTTTTTCTGGCCATACATGATCGGACAGTTACTCGGAGGGTGGTTCGCCAAGAAGATTGGCGCGCGAATGACGCTGATCCTGTGCGCCGCGCTGGTCGCAATTACGACCGTAGCCACAGGCTTCATCGTGGGCATGATAACGCTGGTGCTGGTGCGCTTTGGCTTGGGCTGCGGCGAGGGCCCCGCCTGGTCGGGCGCTACCTCGGCCATGAGCGACTGGTATAACGTCAAGAAGTTCGGCTTCATACAGGGCATCACCCACAGCGCGGCCAGGCTGGGCATGACCCTGGCGCCGCCTATAGTTGCCACGGTGATGGCTTACCTGGGCTGGCGATCGGCGTTCATCGCCTGCGGCTTGCTCTCTGTTGCCTGGGTCATTGCCTGGGCGTGGTATTACTGCGACCGCCCGGAAGCTCATCCGCGGATCACCCCCGAAGAACTCAAGGAACTGCCTCCCACCTCCAGAGTCAGCAAGAAAAGCCGTGTTCCCGTCGGCGCTTTGGCCAAACGCATAGCTCCGGTTTCGCTATGCCAGTTCTGCTACGGGTGCGGCCTCTGGTTGTTCGTGTCCTGGCTTCCACTCTATTTCATGAACAGGCTGGGACAGAACCTCAAGTCTTCGGCCCTTCTGTCCGGGCTGACATTTGCCGCCGGACTGCTCGGCGATGCCCTGGGAGGAATGCTATCCGACCGCGTTTACACCCGCACGGGCAATAAGCGCCTGGCAAGGAACGCCCTGATCAGTATTTGTATGCTGTCTTCGGCAATTATGCTGTACTCGACGATGCGCACCACCAGCATCACGGCGGTGGCCATTCTGATAGGGTTATCATTCTTCTTCCTCGAACTGATGGTGGGGGCGGTGTGGGCTGTTCCCATGGACATCAGCCGGGACTTTGCCGGTATCGGGGCAGGCATGATGAACGTCGGCGCGGGGTTGGCGGGAGTGATCTCTCCGCCGGTGATTGGATGGATTATCGATAAGACCGGGAGCTGGGACGGTGCCTTTATCTGCATCGTCAGCACCCTGGTGTTCGGAGCTTTTGTCGCCGTCTGGTTGCGTCCCGACAAGCCGCTGGTGTGGGCGGAGAGCTCTGTCGAGGGGGAACCCGCTTAGTGTGCGTATTGGAGCTCAATCGACCGGGAGTTGCCGTTGAGCGAAGCGCGGCAGGCGCATGAATTGTTGGAAATGGGAGCAAGCAAAGGCAAGTTTCTGCTCCGCACAGAGTGAATACATCGGGAATGCAGGGAGCGCGAGTGCCGTAATCCGTTTCGTTCCGCCAAGGGCCGATGAGCCAATGAGCGGCCGCGCGTAACTTCTGTCGTACTGGCCGGCGGCCTGCCTGGTGCACGGAAGGGAAACAATGCAAGACACAGTGATGCAGAAAACGGTAATTCTAGGGGTGATCGGCGTTGACGCCCACGTTGTCGGCAACAAGATCATGGCCCAGGCGCTCAAAGACGCCAATTTCAAGGTCGTGAATCTGGGCACGTTTGTCGGTCCGGAGGACTTCATTAAAGCTGCCATAGAAACCAGCGCCGACGCCATTCTTGTGGGATCGCTCTGTGGACACGGAGAACTCGACTGCCAGGGCTTTCGAGATAAGTGCATGGAAGCCGGCATAGGCAATATTCACCTGGTGGTCGGAGGCAACCTGGTGGTGGGCAAGCAAGATTGGGCGGGAGTTCACGAACGGTTTATGAAGATGGGATTCAACCGTGTATATCCACCCGGCATACCCATTAAGACCGTGATCTCTGACCTGAAGAGCGATCTGGGTATTTCCGATGAAAGCTGATCCTGCGCTTTTTGTCGATTTCGGCAGTACGTTTACCAAAATCGTCCTGGTTGATCTGGCGAATGAGGTCGTTCTCGGTCGCATCCAAACTCCTTCCACCGTAGATACGGATATTACTGTCGGTCTGCGGCGCGGTCTCGAGGAAGTAGGCCGAATTCTGGGCGGACTACCTTCGTATCACCACAAGCTGGCTACCAGCAGTGCCGCCGGCGGACTGCGGATGGTGGCCATCGGACTTGTGCCCGACCTGACGGTGGAGGCTGCCAAACGCGCCGTTCTGGGTGCCGGGGCCAAGGTGGTAGGGGTCTACGCCTATCAGCTTACGGAAAAAGAGATCAAAGAACTGGAGAAGGCGGCTCCGGATATCGTTTTGCTGGCGGGTGGCACCGACGGCGGCAATCGCGAGAACGTTCTCCACAATGCGGATAAGCTCTCCAGAGCCGCTCTAACCGCTCCGATCATCTACGCCGGAAACAAGGCGGTATCCGATGAGGTGCGCGATAAGCTGACGGCCGGCAGCAAAGATGTCGTGATCACCGACAATGTCATGCCCGAGATCGGCATTCTTCAGGTCGAGCAGGTCCGGGCCGTCATTCGCGAGCTCTTTATAAGGCGGATTATCGACGCCAAAGGGCTTAAACAGGCGGAGCGTTTTATAGACGGAATACTGATGCCTACCCCAACCGCAGTGTTGAACGCGGCCAAGCTGCTGGCCAACGGCACGCCCGCTGAATCCGGGTTCGGCGAATTGGCGGTTGTCGATGTCGGCGGAGCAACCACCGACATCCACTCGGTCGCGGTCGGGGCGCCCACACAGGCCGGAGTGGTGCAGAAGGGGCTACCCGAGCCATTCGCCAAGAGAACGGTCGAAGGGGACCTGGGCATGCGCTACAACGCCTCGACGATCGTTCAGGCCGTAGGCAAAGAACAGTTCCGAAAGCAAGTGCAGGATAGAGTGCCCGATCTGGACGGAGCGCTGGAAACTTTCCATGCCAAGCCGGAAACCCTTCCGGGCACGGCCTCGGAAGAGGTTCTCGACGTGGAGCTCGCCCGCGCCGCCACTCATCTGGCGATGGACAGACATGCGGGCGTGATCGAGGTGGCCTATGGCCCCATGGGGCAGTACCACATCCAGCATGGCAAAGACCTGCGTGAACTCAAGACGGTGATCGGCACCGGCGGGCCATTGATATTCGGGCCTGATCCGGCGTCGGTTCTCCGGGAGACTCTATATACCGACGCCAATCCCTTTTCCCTCAAGCCGCAGCAGCCCGAGTTTTACATCGATGAGAAATACCTTCTCTATGCAATTGGCTTGATGGCGGAACTTTATCCCGATAAGGCGTTAAGAATTGCCAAGAAATACTTGCGCAAACCGGAACGCTGCAAGGTTGCGGAAGGCAGGTCTTTATGAAAATGGAACTTTCCAACGAACGCTGGGGTGACGATTATTTCGAGCAGGAGCGCAAGAAGACGCTGGCGCTTTGGCCTACTGGAAAGGAAGTCGACCTCGAAGAAGCTGTCGAGTACCACAAGAGCCTTCCCGAATCGAAGAGGTACGCCAATGTCGTCAGGAAAGCCAAAGAAGAAGGCCGTACCTTGGTTCAGCCACGCGGGGGCGTGGCTCTGATCGATGGGCATATCGAACTCCTGCGCCATCTGCAGGGCGAGGGATGCGCCGACCTTCTGCCGATGACGACCGACACTTACACCAGGAACATGAAATTCGAAAGCGCCCAGAGGGGAATCGATGAAAGCATCAGGCTTGGTCGATCCATGCTCAACGGCCTTCCCGTGGTGAATTATGGCCCCAAGAAGGTCCGTAGGGTGGTGGAAGCTGTCGACAAGCCGATTATTACGCTTTCCGGAACGCCGTTTCCCAGGCTGACATCCGAAGTAACTATCGCCGCCGGCGTTTCCGCCTACCTCGGGGCGGGCATTTCTTATCCCTGCTCTTATATAAAGTCGATGAAGTTGGAAGAGGGTATCAGGAATTACCAGTACCTGGACCGCCTCTGCTCTTATTACGCGGAACATGGAGTAATCATCCACCGCGAACAGCCTGGGTTCCTGACCGGAACGCTGATTCCGCCTGGAATCGGCATAGCCGTCGGCGTGCTGGAAACGCTATTGGCTGCCGGCCAGGGCTTGCGTCACTACAGCGTAGGTCTGACCCAAAATCTGGACATCGTTCAAGATGTTGCGGCTCTCCGCGTCTACGAAGAAGTGTGCCGGTACTGGCTGAAAAAAGCGGCCGGGGTGGAAGACATGTTCATCTCCGTTGCCACCCATCAGTGGATGCAAGCCTTCCCGCCTCACGCGGCGGAGGCCTTCAGCGTGATTGTCATGGGAGCCATGATCGCCGTGCTGGGCGGCGCCACCCAGGTCATCACCAAAAGCTCGCACGAGGCTATAGGAATTCCGACCAAAGAGGCCAACGGCCACGGAACACGCGCCACCAGGAAAACTATCGACATGATGCGCCAGCGCCGCCTGCCGGTCGACGATGAAGTCAAGATCGAAATGGAGATGATTAAAAAGGAGGCCATGGCGATTATCGCCAAAGTGCTGGAACTTGGCGACGGCGATGTCGCCGTGGGGACGGTGCGGGCATTTGAGGCCGGCACGATCGATGTTCCTTGGGCTCCTAACATTCACACGCGCGGAGACGTCATTCCTGTGCGCGATGCCATGGGCGCTATTCGCTACCTGCGCACCGGCAACCTTCCCTTCAGCAAAGAAATTCTGGAATATAACGAATCGAAGATTAGGGAACGGGAAAACAAGATCTCGGGAAAAGTCGACTATGAAGTCGCATGCTTCGACGTTCAGGAAATCTGCCGGCCTTGTGTAGAGATGGACATCGTCGCCGATGACCTCTCCCATTGCATGGATGCCTGAAGCGGCATGGTGACCCAGGGTTCCTGAAGGCTCGGACTGGGCGGAAAAGTTCAGGTCATTTCAAGGGGCTCATGCCCCGGCAGCATTCTCATCTTGGGCGGTACCGGAGGTTTTATGAAACTGAAACTGCGGGCGTGGCATCACTCTCTGCCTCTGAAGAAACCATACCGGCTCTCATTCACGGTCCTGAAAACCTTTGAGACTTTGTACATCGCTCTGGAAGGCGAGGGGAGGGTTGGATTTGGCGAAATCACTCCTCTGCCCGGCTATGGCGTCGAAACTATTGAGCTGGCAATCTCCGCCGTGCAGGAGGCCGCCCGGGCATTGAGCGCCGGTAAACCGATCGAGGAGCTCTCGGTTGAGCTTGCCCACAAATACCCATTTACAGCCAGCGGACTTGCCTGCGCCTATGAAACCTGGGTGGAAGGCGAAGCGGCGGCTTTTGCAACTCCTCTCGCCTCGAGCATTCCGCTTGCCGCCCTTTGCCCCGGAGATACTCCGGAAGCGATCGCGGCCGAGGCGCGGCGCTTGCTTGATTCGGGCGTTACCGTGTTGAAGCTCAAAGCTGGCCGCGATCCGGCGATGGAGGAGTCTCTGGTCCGCGCCGTCGCCAAAGAACTGCCGCCAGGCACGACTCTGCCCGGGACTCTCCGGCTGGATGCCAACCAGGCCTATAAGCCCGAGGCTGCTCTCGAGTTGTGCCGCCGTCTTGAGGATCTGGGCATGATCGGGCTCCTGGAACAGCCATTCAACGTCGAGATGTGGTCGGAGACGGCCCGGCTCACCTCTTCCACTACCTTCCCCATCATGCTTGACGAGTCGATCTGTGAGAAAGATGACATCCGCCGCGCCCAGGAATGCGGCGCCAAGTGGGTCAAGCTTAAGTTATGCAAACACCCGGGAATGGCCGCTACTGCCGGCATGATCGGAGATGCATACCGGCGCGGGCTCAAGCTGGTCTTCGGCAATGGAGTGCAGACCGCCCTGGGGAATCATCTGGAGAACCGTGTTCACCTGCTTAGCAAGTTGCCCACCGCGACCGAGGCCAACGGCTTCGCCAAGGTGCAGGAGCATCCGTTCCAGAGCCGAATCAGTATCGCCGGAGGGAATGTGGTCGATCATGGTCTCAGCATCACGCTGAACGGATTGGCAACCGGCCGTCTCGTAGCCGAAGGCACTGTGGCGCGTAGCGCCATTGGGGTGTGAAGCATGGCGGCCGCCATGTCAAATTAACCAGGCAAAGCCAAGGGCAATAGAGGGCCTATTTATGGAAGAGGAAGAACTCCAGAAAATCTTTTCGACCGCCTGTGATTACCATAAGAGCGGCTACAACTGCGCTGAATCTATTCTGCATACCTATCGCGACCGTCTTCCATTTGTTCTCAGTGACGACGCCATGCGCATCGCGACATGTTTCGGCGGCGGTGGAATTGGCGGGTCGGGTTTTTGCGGCGCACTTTCGGGCGCGGTAATGGCGCTCAGCCTGCTGGTTGGGCGGCCCAACCTGGAGACCAGCCGGGAGCCGGCGCACGCCTATGCGCGCGAATTCGGCGATCGCTTCGTCGCCTGCTTCAGCGCGAATACCTGCAAGGCGCTGCAAATCTACGAATACGGCTCGCCGGAGCAAAAGACAAACTGCCGCAGGATTACGGGTACCGCTGCCCGCCTTCTGGCCGAATACCTGGACGAAAAGAACTTATTGCCCGCCGCACGGCAGGCGCCATCAGGGGAGGGCTCGCGATGAAATTCGGAGTCAGACTGGCCGTCCAGGGCGAGATGGGCGCCAAAGGACAGGGCTGGGATTATACGCGTGCCATGGCTTTGGAGGCCGAAACACTCGGCTTCGACTCGGTTTGGCTGCCCGACCACGTAATCAACGCGCACATGGCAAAACGGACTCCGATGCTGGAGAATTGGACGGTGCTGTCGGCAGTCGCGGCGCTGACGACAAAAATCGTCTGTGCCGGCCACACCTTCAACAACTCGTTTCGCCATCCGGCCGTGATGGCGAAGATGGCCGCCACCTTCGATGTCATGTTTGGCGGCCGCCTGATCTATTCCCTGGGCTCAGCTTGGTTTCAGGAGGAGAGTATCAGTTACGGGCTGCCCTGGGAGGATCACGACAAGCGTGTGGCCCGGCTGCGGGAGGCGCTCATAATCGCCAAACGCTTGTGGACGGAACCGGAGGTCACCTTCGAAGGCTCGTTCTACAAGCTCAGGAACGCTTGTCTGGAGCCCAAGCCCGCGCAAAAGCCACACATTCCCATTTGGGTACCAGGAGATTCGGAAGCGACCCGCCGGCTGGTTGCCGAAATAGCGGATTGCTGGCTTGTGTATTCCAAGCCTCCCGAGGTTATTCATAGCTGGTCGGAAGAGATGAAAAATAGGACCGGACGCCGCCTGGCAATGGCGGTTTCGGCCGTCTCCCTGGCTGGCTTGTCCACGGCGGAGGTTACCCGCTGGAGCCAGCTCTATGCGGAAGAGCGCCGGCACCGCTTTGCCGTGCCACCCACTCCGCAGGACGTATTGAACGAAAATCTGTGGGGCTCGCCCGATCGTTGTATCCAGCAAATTCGCGACTGGCAAGCTGCGGGGGTGACGCACCTGGTCATTCAGCCAATCCCGCCACTGGAAGGTATGCGCTTCTTCGCGCGCGAGATCATGCCCTTTTTGAAGCAGGAAGTGAGCCTGGCTGGCTGCGAGGTTACAAGTTAGACAGTATTACCAGCTATCCGGCAATCTCCAAGCGCAAACCCCGGCGGCAGGTCACTGGCGAGGCCGCTCTTTGCAGATCCCTCAGGGGCTGAAGCCCGCATTTCTCTTGGTGGCCCTAGTCTTTCAATTTGTCCCAGCAGGGCAGCTTGCGCTGATCCACTTACCCGTATAAGTATTGTTAATGTTTACGGTGTGGCCGTTGCCCGCGGAAGTGCCCTGTACCGAGGCTCTGACGTGTTCGGAGTCCAGGGCATAAACTTTGACGCTAACATCTGTCTCCATACCTTGGTTCCGGCCCGCTTCACACGACGCTCCCCGTATCTCCATCTGGCTGCTCGTGGAACTCACGACGGTCCAAGTACACTTTTCGTCCGGTCCGTTGACAAAGGGGTTGGTGTTCAAATCTTCTGCGGTTACGCATTTTTCATAATTTATAGCCTGCGGTGTCCCCCCAAACCTGCTCTTCATCATGGCTTCTATACGGGCGCGCTGCTCGGGCGACATTTTGTCCAGCCTGGCCTGCATGTCGGGGGGAATAGGCGGAAGCCCGCTGGCTGTGCTGCTTCCAGTCACTTGCCAAAGACCGGTCTTGACGTTCAACGGCTGGAAATCATTGCCCGCCAAGAGAATCGTGGCCCACGAGAGAACCACCCCAAACAAAATCGAACTCCGCATGTCATCCCCCTCGAGAGAGTTATTTCAGCGCGCTTGCGCGGCACATTTCGAAAGATGGGGACGGACAGGCCAGTGTTGCCTCTCTTTCGGCAGGGTGAGATGGCACCAAATGCCCAATTGTCGGATCAAATCCCGTGACTCCCTTGCCCGAACTCCGGGAGCCTTGCCGGCTTGTAGGTGCCGATCTGGGCCGGCTTCGCTAACCGCCAGGCCGAGCTAATCTCTACCAAAACTGAGGTCGTTGATCCGCCGCTGCCAAAAAGCCGATAAGTCTTCTGAATAAACAGGATCCCGCACCCTTACAGCGCCGCCGCTATTACGGCCAGCAACTCTTCGCTCGTGAGCAGAAGCGGATTGGCCTGCATGCTGCTGGCGCGGGCTGCCTTCTCAACTACGCCGGGCAAATCGGCTTCGGTGACACCCCAGGCGCGCAGCGCAGGGATGTTGAACTCGACGCAAAGGCCGCGCACCCAATCGATGCCGTCCTCCGCGAGTGCTTCGTTCCGGCCGGTGAGCAGGCGCGCGATGGCTGCGTAGCGTCCGAGAGCGGGATGCCGCGGTGCGCGCGCCCGCAACGCGGCCACATTGGCCGCCATGCCGTGCGGCAGCACCGTCGCACAAAGCGCGCCGTGCGGCGCCTTCCACCTGCCGCCGAGCGGCGCGGCCAAGCCGTGCACCACGCCGAGTCCGGCGTTGGCCAGCGCCAGGCCGCCGAAAAGGCTGGCCAGCGCCATATCCCTCCGCGCATCCACATCCACGCCGTCGTGGTATGCGCGGCGCAGCGCACCGGCAACGCGCCCGATACCCTCGACGCAAACCGCATCCACCAGTGGATTGGCACGCGCACTGACATACGGCTCAATGAGCTGCGTCAGAGCGTCAAGTCCGGTGCTGGCTGTGACCGCAGGCGTCAGCCCGTAGGCCAGCTCGGGATCGACCAGCGCGACCCGCGGCAGCATCAGCGGGCTCCGCAGGCTCGCTTTGACGCCGTGCTCCGGCGATCCGAGCACGGCATTGCGCGTGACTTCGCTGCCGGTGCCGGCCGTGGTCGGCACAGCAATGAACGGCAGCGGCGGTACCGCGATGGCGCGACCCTTTCCCACCACTTCGAGGAACTCGAGCGGCTCGCCGCCGTTGGCGGCAACGGCAGCGATCGCTTTGCCGGCGTCAATTGCGCTGCCGCCTCCAAGGGAAATTACTACATCGCAGCCGGCATCCTGCAGGCACCGCACGCCCTCACGGACCAGGTCAACCGTCGGTTCGCCAGGCGCCGCAAAGGTCTCTGCCGAGAGGGCTGAGACAAGCGCTGCCGCGCGGGCTGTAGAGGTCCCGGTCACCACCAGCGGGCGGGCACCGAAAGTGCGAACCAGTTCGGGGAGGGTGGCAGCCGTGCCCTCGCCGAAGATAACGCGCGTTGCGGTCGCAAACTCGAAGCGCATGGTTCTACCAGCCCTGTGGATCAGGGAAGACGGCGTTGTACTTCACGCTGCTGCGCGGCTCGGCCATCATGGGAGCGACCGCGTCGCGCCACTTCGCGTAGTGACCGGTCTCTTTATGCGCGGCCGCCGCTTCGGCCGTACGGAAGACCTCGATAAGCACGAAGCGTGTCGGATCATCCTGCTGCTGCACCACGTCGAAGCGTGCGATCCCGGGCTCCTGAACACTGCGGCGTGCGTTCTCGAGGGTGGCCTGCCTGAAGCCCACCACCGACTCGGGCTTGACGTGTACGTGCACATGAACGACAAGCATGTGATTTGCCTCCGCTCCCTATCCTAAATGCCTTGCCGTACTGCCGGCTGCCCGGTACCCGCAAGCCGCCTCGGTCTAGGGCCAAAGGTAATTCCGGCCATACGTTTTATCTTCGGCGCCACATAGAACTTGTGAAACCATCGTTACCGGCGACGGCGAAATACCTCGGGGTTATTTACGCTCGATCTTGGGATCGAGCGCGTCGCGCAGTCCGTCGCCCAGCAAGTTGAAGGCGAGCACCGTGAAGAAGATTGCCAGGCTGGGAAAGATGGCTTGGTGCGGAGCAATTGCCATATCGGCCCGGGCATCATTGAGCATGGCGCCCCACTCGGGTGTCGGCGGCTGGGCCCCCATGCCCAGGAACGACAGGCTGGCAGCCGTGATGATCGAGGTTCCGATGCGCATGGTGAAGTACACCACGATGGCGGAGATGGTGCCGGGAAAGATGTGTCGCCCCATGATGGTGGCATCGGAGGCGCCGATAGTGCGCGCTGCCTCCACATAGGTAAGATTTTTTACCGCCAGCGTATTGCCGCGCACCAGCCGCGCGAAGGCCGGGATGCTGAAGATGGCGACCGCGCAAATGACGTTGGTCATGCCGCTGCCGAGGATGGCGACCACACCAATGGCCAGCAGGATGCCGGGAAAAGCAAACAGCACGTCACAGATGCGCATGAAAAGCCGGTCCCACCAGCCTTCGTAATATCCTGCCACCAGTCCCATCAGGGTGCCGATCACGGCCCCCAGGGCCACGGAGAAAAAGCCCGCGGCCAGGGAGATGCGCGCCCCCATCACGATGCGGCTGAAGACGTCCCGGCCGAGAGAATCCACACCGAACCAGTGCTTCAGCGAGGGCCCGGCATTGAGTGCGCTGTAATCGAAGTAGGTTTCCGCATCGTAGGGCGCCAGGCGGGGCGCAAAAATCGCCACCAGCACCAGCAGCAGTACAAAGCCGCCGGCGACCAGCGCCAGGCGCTGCCGGCGAAACTTGCGCCAGAACTCCCGCCAGGGGGTGCGCACCTCCCCTGCCTGCCCGGTCATAGCTGCTGGTTGAAGAGAAGCCATCTCTGCTCCTACTTGTAGCGGATGGCCGGGTTGATGACCGCATACAGCATGTCCACGATCAGGTTGATAAGGATGAACTCCAGGGAAAACAGGAGCACTTCGGCCTGGATCACCGGGTAGTCGCGCATGCTGACCGAATCGACCAGCAAGCGGCCGAGCCCCGGCCAGTTGAAGACCGTTTCCACCACAATCGAGCCGCCCAGCAGAAAGCCGAACTGCAGGCCCATCATGGTCACCACCGGGATCAGCGCATTGCGCAGGCAGTGCTTGACGATCACCATGCTCTCGCGTAGACCCTTGGCGCGCGCCGTGCGCACATATTCTTCCTGCAGCACGTCCAGGAACGAGGAGCGCGTAAAGCGCGCCATGACGGCGGCCACGCCGGCTCCCAGCGTCAATGACGGCAGGATGTAGTTCCGCCAGGAATCGGCGCCGATCGCCGGCAGCCAGCCCAGCCAGACGGAAAAGATCTCCATCAACAGCATGCCCAGGGCAAACGACGGGAATGAAATGCCGGAGACGGCCAGCGTCATGCCCACTCTGTCGGGAGCGCGGTTGCGCCATACTGCAGACACGATGCCGATGGCCATCCCAAAGACGACCGACCAGGCCATGCTGGCCATCGTCAGCCACAGCGTAGGCATGAAGCGCTCGCCGATTTCCACCGATACCGGGCGTTTCGAGCGCATGGAAAGGCCAAAGTCGAAGCGCACCCCATGGCGGAAGAAGCGAACGAACTGCTCGTGCAGGGGCAGGTCCAGCCCAAGGTCATGGCGAACCAGGGCCACGGTTGTTTCGTCGGCTTCCGGGCCAGCCGCCAGCCGTGCCGGGTCGCCGGGCAGCAGGTGTACGAACCAGAACACCAGCACCGCCACAATGACCAGCGTCGGCAGCAGCCCGAGCAGACGTTTGATGAAATAGTTAAACATTACAGAAAAAGTGCTGGCCTCCCGCTCCTCGGCAACCGGGCTCTTGGCTAGCCGGTGCGCCCTGAAGGACATGGCCGAAGCCACGCCCTTCAGATCACGCCTTGGGACAGCTCTACTTCATTTCGATTTCCCGGAAATCGAAGGAAGCGTCGGGCATGACGTAAATGCCCGTAAGGCTGGCGCTGCGCGCATAGAGGTTTTTCTCGGTTACCAGAAAGCCCCAGGCGGCGTCGTCCCAGATGCGTTTTTGCGCGTCGGCATACAGCTTGGCCTTCTCGGCGCGTTTGGTTGTCTTCAGGGCATTGGCGATGTCGGCGTCAACCTGCCCGTTCTTGTAGTAACCGGCGTTGAAGCTCTTCGGCGGCCAGGACTGAGAGGCCAGCAGCGGCCGCAGCGCCCAGTCAGCCTCACCGGTGGAACTCGACCAGCCCACATAGTAGAGTCGGACGGGCGCGGTCTGAGGATCGGGAGCGCCGAGCACCTTCTCCACGTTCTCGCCGGTTTCCAGGGCGCGCACTCTGACCTTGATTCCGACCTGGGCCAGTTGCTGCTGCACGAACTGAATTACCTTCTGCGCGGTAGTGTTGTTGTAGGCCGACCACAAATCGGTTTCGAAGCCATTCGGGTAGCCGGCTTCCTTCAGCAAGGCGCGAGCCTTGGCGGGATCGTATGGCCAGGGTCCCAGCTTGGTGGCAAACTCCACGCCCGGCGGCACCACCCCTTCGGCCGGCACCGCGTATCCGGAGAATGCCACCTTGGCCAGCGCCTCCTTGTCGATGGCGTAGTTGATCGCCTGCCGCACCTTGAGGTTGTCAAATGGCTTATGCAGCTCGTTCATGGTGAGAAAACGCTGCACGATGGAAGGCGTCGCCTCCACCTGGATGTTCGGCTTGGACTGCAGGACAGCCGCCTGTTCGGGCGCAATGCGGAAAGCGAAGTTGGCTTCGCCGGTTTGCATCACCACCGTGCGCGTGTTGTTGTCGAGTACCGCTTTCCAAACGATGCCGTCCACCTTGGGGTAGCCCTTTCGCCAATAGCCGGCGAACTTCTTGCCTTTGACGTAATCGCCGTGCTTCCACTCCGCGAATTCAAACGGGCCGGTGCCCACCGGATTGAGGAAGATATCCTTGCCGAATTTCTGCAGCGCAGCCGGGGAAATCATCACGCCCGAGGGATGCGCCAGCGTGTTTATGAAGGCCGAGAAGGGTTCCTTCAAAGTGAAGCGCACAGTGTCGGGAGAGACGGCCTCGGTCTTGGCAATTGTCTGGTAGAGGCTATAGCGCTTCAATTTGTTGGCGGGATTGCTTGCGCGGTCGAAGTTCACCTTGACGGCGGCGGCGTTGAATGGCGTGCCGTCATGGAACTTGACTCCCTGGCGTAGCTTGACCGTATAGACCAGCCCGTCATTGCTGACCGTGTAGCCGGTGGCCAGCACGGGAATCATCTTCATGTCCTTGTCAAAGCCGTACAATCCCTCGTAAAACGACTTCGCCACTGCCTGGGAGATGGTGTCATTGGCGTCGTAAGGATCCAGGGTAACCACCGCCTGCTCGGTCGCTATGACCGGAATCTTCTGCGCCCAAGCCAGAGGCGCAGCTATAGACATCACGACCATACCGAGCACCGCTGCCGCTACTGCGGGCAACAACATGCTGAATCTGCTTCGCATCTCTGATCTCCTTTTCGCCTCGCGGATGCCGTCTTGCACCGCTGAGGTAACTGTCCCCGACGTATTGTGGCCGCGCGCCGGGTGAACTGCAAGGGCCTAATAAATACCGCCGACCCGGTGGGTAGCAACGTAATGCCCGGGCCCCACTTCGCGCAATGGTTCGACCCGGGGCTCGTCGCCGACCCGCCGGATTGGGCTGGGAATTTCGTCGGCCAGCAACGCCCGCCGCCCATGCCGCCGCGCCGGATCGGCCACCGGCACGGCCGCAATCAGCGCGCGCGTATAGGGATGCTGCGGGTCTTCGAAGATGGCCCGCCGCGGGCCGATCTCCACGATCTGGCCCAGGTACATGACCGCCACCCGGTGGCTGACGCGTTCCACCACCGCCATGTCGTGCGAGATAAACAGGAAAGCGATGCCAAATTCGCACTGCAGATCGAGCAGCAGGTTGATGATCTGCGCGCGGATGGAGACGTCCAGGGCCGAAACGCACTCATCGGCAATGACGATTTTCGGATTGAGGGCCAGGGCGCGGGCAATGGCAATGCGCTGCCGCTGTCCCCCGGAGAACTCGTGCGGATAGCGCTGGCCGTGCTCCGGCAGTAACCCCACCCGCCCCAGCAGCCACTCGACCCGCTGCTGCGCCTCGGCTTTGGCCGCCCCATGCACCAGCAGTGGCTCCATGATGGAAAAGCCCACGGTCAGCCGGGGATCGAGCGAAGCGAATGGATCTTGAAAGACGAACTGGATGTTGCGGCGCCAACTTCGCAGGCGCTTACCGGACAGCTCCGCGAGCTTCTGGCCTTCGAATTCGATCTCTCCGCCGGCGATTTCAACCAGCCGCAATAGCGACCTGCCGGTGGTCGATTTCCCGCAGCCGGACTCGCCGACCAGCGCCAGCGTTTCCCCCGGGCGCAGATCAAAGCTGACGCGCTCCACCGCGTGCACGCGCTGCGCTACCCGGCCAAAGATCCCGCTGCGCACGTCAAAGCGCGTCGTCAGATCGCGTACCTTCAAGAACGGATCGGGCCCTACTTTGTCCTCCACAGGAACGATCTCCGGGCGCATGCCGGGCTCGGTGTCCGGCATCACCAGCGGGAACTTGGCCGGCCGGTCAAGGCCACGCATGGCGCCCAGCCGCGGCACGGCCGACAGCAGCGCCCGGGTGTAGGGGTGGCAGGGATGAGTGAATATCCGCTCAGACTGGCCCTCTTCCACCTTCTCGCCGTTGTACATCACCAGCACACGGTCGGCAATCTCGGCCACCACGCCCATATCATGGGTGATGAAGATGACCCCCATCTGCATCTCCCGCTGCAGCTCGCGAATCAGTTGCAGGATCTGTGCCTGGATGGTGACGTCGAGGGCGGTGGTGGGCTCATCAGCAATCAGCAGCAGGGGCCGGCAGGAAAGCGCCATGGCGATCATGACGCGCTGGCGCATGCCGCCGGAGAGCTGATGCGGATAGCGGTCGAGTATGCGCCCGGCTTCGGGAATGCGCACCAACTCCAGCATGCGCAGGGCCTCCGCTCGCGCCCCGGCGGCGTCTTTGCCCTGGTGCAGGCGGATAGACTCGGCGATCTGCTCCCCGGCCGGAAATACCGGATTGAGGGAGGTCATCGGCTCCTGAAAAATCATGGCCAGTTCGGCGCCGCGCAACTCGCGCATGGTGGACTGGCTGGCTCGCGCCAGGTCCAGGATGCCGCCCTCGCGCCGCTGGAAATTGATCTGGCCTTCGACGATTCGCCCCCCACCGTGCTCCACCAGCCGCATGATCGCCAGCGCCGAGACCGATTTGCCCGAACCGGACTCGCCGACAATCGCCAGGGTTTCTCCGCGCTGCACATGAAGTGAGAGCCGGCGTACAGCTTCCACCTTGCGCTCCGGAGTCTCGAAGTGCACCGTTAATTGCTGCACCTCGAGAATCCTGGCCGCCAGAGCAGGGTGCGAAGTTTGAGGTTCCTGCACGTTCGGCATGCGTTAACCCTCCGCTCCGGGAGAAATGCTCCTCACGCTGTTGCCGATGAGGTTCCTTACCCTATGGCGCGGGTTTTCCGTTCCATACTGGCCGGTGTGCTGGTAAACATGCTAAGGACGAACAACACTGCCCTGTTAACCACCAAGGCAACGAAGCCGGCATCGAGGTGAAATACCCCGACACTGAGAGGGTCGAGCCTGCTTAGAATAGATAGAAAATCAGGAACTCGCCCACCATCAGCCCGGCAACGCTAATATAACCCGGCTGGTTGATACTCTCACAGCAGAGAATTTTGAATCCAAAAGCGATGAACCATCAGCCTGCAGCACCTGACTTGAACAGCACCCCCAGCCGCCGCCAGCTGATGGGAGCGCGAACTCGGCGCCTTGCCGAAAAGTCGGCATTGATCGGAAGTGGCCAGCCATGGAGACAGGCAGCGGCAAGGAAGGTGCTCTGCGCTATCCGACGCTGTCGCACCGCCGCCCTCGGCGGGCATTTGGATGAGTGTCCCCGCTGTGGTTATCGCGCCATGTCGTTCAACTCATGCCGCGATAGACACTGCCCAAAGTGTCAGGCCCAGGCTCGGGAGCGCTGGCTCGAAGCCCGCAGCCGGGAACTTCTGCCCACGCCCTACGCTCATGTGGTCTTCACCGTGCCGCGGGAACTCACATCCCTGGCACTGCAAAACAAGAAACTGTTCTACAATCTGCTGTTTCACGCTAGCGCAGAGACCCTCCAGGCCGTCGCCGCCGACCCCAAGCACCTCGGCGCGTGGGTTCCGGGAACTCCTCCCGTTGCTATGTTGGGGGGCCGGGTAGCAATCTATTATCAGAATGCCAGCAACTACACGGAATCCACCACCTCGACCGCAACCGGCGGCGACTCGCCGACACTCGGCCAACTCATCGGCGTTGGTTCAAAACGGTTCATGAATTTGTCCGTGCTCTCATTCAGATGGGCCAAGCGCCGTCAGCCTCGTTCCGGAATCGTTGGAGGAATTCAGGGGCCTCGAGCAACAGATCGCCCTTAGCAATTGCCCCGTCGCTCTCGAGATCCTTCTCCGCAAGCTGTTCGCGAAAAGTTTAGCTTGACTAACCAGAGGGCGAACACCCGTTACGGCGTTCACTTCCCGTCAAAGCTCATTTGTGAGATATTCCTTGTATGCAAAAGCATGGAATATGTCAAATGCATGTGAATCGCAAACTGCGGGGACAAACAACGTGGTAAGGCCTGGCAGCAGTTGTATGAGGACTTCGCGGAATAACGGCACGATGCGTAATCCCCTTTTCAAAGGGCAATAAGGCACATATGTAACTGGCACAATTCCATAATTTCTTGCATTCAGTCTTTCGCGTGTGAAGGTAAGAGTAAAGTAATGATCAACCTCCGAGCTCTCGCTAACTTTATCAAAATCTTAGAATTAGGCAGCGTTTCTCGTGCAGCAGACAATCTGCACATCGCCCAACCCGCGTTGAGTAATCAGTTGGCTTCCTTGGAAGAAGAACTGCAAGTTACACTTTTTGACCGTAGCTCCCAAGGTGTGCAACCCACGGCGGCTGGTATGACTCTGTACAGACACGCCCAGATAATTCTCAAGCATGTCGACGAAGCATCCAACCAAGTGAAAACTGGTTCGCTTATTTCGGGGAGGGTTTCGATCGGCGTTCCCGGATCGATCTTAGAGTATCTTACAGTTCCGTTGCTTGAACGGCTTCACGAAGAACATCCAGCGGTACGCCCCAATATATCGGCTTATCCGAGCACATATCTCGGTGAACTGGTAATGAATGGACGAATTGAGATAGCGTTGGACTATTATAGCCCGAGTATTAAATATCTGAAGGCAAAACTGATCGCGGTAGAGGACTTGTACTTTGTATTAAATGCAAAGAACGCGAAGAGTCTGAATGCAAGACCGCACATATCTCTGAAGGAGATAGCTGCGTATCCTTTAGTACTACCGGGACACCCCTATACTGGAAGGAAACTGATAGAGGAAGCCGCGGCTCGGGCAGGGGCAAACTTGAACGTGATCGCCGAGGTAAATACGGCGGGGGCGCTTCGTGAAGCTGCGGCAGCAGGAATCGGTGGGACCATTTTGGCTTGGTCCGGTTATGCTCATTACCCAAAGCGGAGTCGCTTAGCTATTTTTGCAATAACACCAACCATACAGCGTCGGATATGGCTCTTCATGTCAGATCTTCTACCTCTTACGGCGACGGCAAAGGCAACGGCGCGACTTATTCCTTCCGTGTTTGCGGGGATAGCAACTGTCAATAATTGGCGCGGCTTTACCGTTCAGCGCCCGTGAGGGTCGCGGTTGCAAAGTGAATCCTGGCTCTCTCTTCTCTCTTCATATGGGTTGCCGTCTCGGCCTGTGCTGACCAAGCCATAAGTTCGCGTTATAACCCTAGCGCGAAATAGTATTTCCTGCCCCCACAAAATGTTAGTTATTCTGCAAGCAAACTTTTCTTAGCGGTTCTGTGCAAAAGTTGCAGAAACACTGCAGAATGCTCTACCCGCTAAGGAAGGCAGCAGAAGTGTGTAGAAAATATAGGCAAGTTACACATGTCCCCTGGCGCTTGCTCGGTAGAGGCTCCCGAAGCCAGTGCGACAAATATAGCACCTGTCGACTGTAGCCGGTGATGTGTATGACTCACCATCACAATAGCGTGCGCCGAGACTAGAAGAATAGGAGAGAAGAATAGGATATGCAGCCAATGAAAGAAGTTTACATCGCTGCGGCGGTTAGAACAGCTATCGGGAAATATGGTGGGACAATCAGGACAGTGCCGGCCAGAACTTTGGCAGCGCTGGTGATTCGAGAATCACTTTGCCGAGCAAAAATAGAGCCAGTGCAGGTAGAGGAAGTAGTTATGGGGCAGGTGCGCCAAAGTGCTGAAGCTTCCAACGTGGCTCGTGTAGCGTCTCTGAGCGCCGGCATCCCAGAAGAAGTCCCCGCATTTACGGTAAACCGTCTGTGTTCGTCTGCTATGCAAGCTCTGAATTGCGGCTTTCAGGCAATCTCGGTGGGCGATGCCGATGTGGTCGTAGCCGGCGGGACCGAGAGCATGAGCCGCGCTCCGTATAGTATTGTCAATGGCCGTTTTGGCGATGCTCCGCTCACGTTGATCGATTCTAACGTACAAGGTGGAGCAGCGGCTCAACCGGCCGAGATATATGGCCCCTCTCTGGGCATGGGAATTACAGCGGAGAATGTGGCCGAGCGATTTGGGATCAGCCGGGAGGATCAGGATTGTTTCGCTCTGCAAAGTCAGCAGCGTGCGGCTAAGGCAATCCAGGAAGGCCGGTTCAAGAATGAAATCGTTCCGATAGAAATAGCCGACAAAAAGGGCAAAACTGTTTTCCAAACAGACGAGTTTCCTCGCCCACAGACAACTCTTGAAGCTCTTGCGAGATTAAAACCGGCGTTCAAGCAGAACGGCACTGTGACTGCCGGCAATGCCTGTGGCCTTAACGACGGTGCTTCGGCTGTAGTCCTGGTATCCGGCCAAAAGCTCAAGGAATTGGGATTGACACCCTTGGCGAGGGTAGTTGCAGTGACCGCGGCAGGCGTCGCACCGCCAATTATGGGCATCGGCCCCATCCCGGCAGTGACAAAGATTTTGAGCAAATCCGGTTTAAGCCTTAGCGACATCGATTTAATCGAGCTAAATGAAGCTTTTGCATCCCAGGCCCTGGCGGTCATACGTGAACTAGGTCTGGATCCGGAGAAAGTCAACGTCAACGGAGGCGCCATTGCACTGGGCCACCCGCTAGGGTGCACCGGAACAAGATTAATAGTGACTTTACTGCACGAGCTGGCTCACCGTAAATCGCGTTACGGTCTAGCTACCTTGTGTGTGGGTGGCGGTCAAGGTATGGCAACCATCGTAGAAAACTTGCAAATGTAACTGCGGCAGATCATCACCGCCGCGGAAGGGGAATCTTCATCACAATGATGAGCCTCGAGAACATAAAAATACTCGAATTGAGCCACTATATTGCTGGACCTCTCTGTGGACAGATGCTGGCCGACATGGGCGCCGATGTAATCAAAATCGAGCGCCCCGGTTACGGAGATATTGCGCGCGGCTTTTCTCCAGTGGTTGCTGGAGAAAGTCTTTATTTCACCGCATATAACCGTAATAAACGATTTATAACGCTTAATATCCAAAGCGATAAAGGCAAATGTCTACTTAAACAGTTAGTACAGCAGAGCGATGTCCTTATAGAGAATTTTAGACCTGGTGTACTGGACGGTCTGGACTTAGGTTATAAAACCCTGAGTGCCGTTAATCCTTGCTTAGTTATGACTTCAATCTCCGGTTTCGGCCAGTTCGGCCCGTATAAGGATCGGTTGGCGCTAGATCAAGTCGCGCAGGCTATGGGCGGATGGATGAACATGACTGGCTTTCCCGATGGCCCCCCTGTGAAAGCAGGATTGTCGTTGGCTGACTTTACTACCGGGCTATATGGAGCTTTTGGAACTGTGCTAGCTCTATTTCACCGGGAAAGGTCAGGGAACGGTCAACATGTTGATATCGCAATGCTTGATTCGGTTTTTTCCTTCATGGAAAATCTTCCGACCATTTACCTTTTACTAGGCAAAGAGCTGCAGCGAGCAGGTAATGGCCGCCTCATAAATGGTCCTAGCGGAAGCTTTGCCGCCCGCGACGGTTATGTCTACATCGCCGCAACCGCAATAACTCTCCACCAAAGACTAATGCACCTTGTCGGGCATCCGGAGTTGGCTGACGATCCAAGATATGTTGACGACAGCTTCCGGAAAGAACATGAGGAAGAAATCGACAGTGTAATTATTCCCTGGGTAGCTGAAAGGACAATGGCCCAAGCTATGCAGGAGTTAGATAATGCTGGGATTCCGAATGGGCCAGTTAATACGATAGCCAAAATCAGTACCGATCCTCATATTCGGGCCAGAAATATGATCGTCGACGTCGACCACCCCACTATTGGTAAGCTTCCGCTAGTGAATTTCCCGATTAAGATGTCGTGCACCCCTCCGACTGTAAGGAGACCGCCGGGATTACTTGGGCAGCATAATGAAGAGGTATATTCCACGATATTGCATCTCCAGGCAGAAGAAATAAATGCCTTGAAACAGGAAGGAATCATTTAAAGAATGGAGCGACAACATATGAATATCGAAGACGTGAAAAAGGTTTGCGTCGTAGGCTCCGGCCTGATGGGCATGCAAATCGCGCTGAACACGGCTAGACATGGCTATACCGTAGCCATGACTGACAGCTCGCCTGAAGCACTAACGAAAGCTGAATCATGGATTAAAAACTATCTTGCCTCGCGGATAGAAAAAGGAAAAATGACTGCCGCACAAGCAAAAGAAGCGGCCGGCAACCTGTCCTTCGTGCCCACACTGCGCGGGGCAGCCGAAAGCGCAGATGTCGTTATTGAGGCCATTGTCGAGAATCTGCCAGCCAAGCGCGAACTGTTCGCGGAGTTGGACGCTATTTGCCCACCACGAACCATTTTGGCCACAAATAGCTCCACTATCGTCAGCTCGAAGATTGCCGATGCAACCAAACGGCCCGATAAAGTGCTCAATATGCACTATTTTAATCCCGCATTGGTAATGGAAATGGTCGAAGTGGTGCGCGGGCCTCATACCTCAGAGAATTCTGCGGAAGTGATCATGGAATTGGCGCGCCGTACAGGCAAAATCCCAGTTCTTTTAAAGAAAGAAATTTCCGGGTTTGTTGCAAACCGGATACATGCGGCCGTCGTGCGCACGGCCTGCGATTTGCTGGAAAAGGGAATCGCTACCTGCGAGGAAATTGACCTTATCGCGGAAAAGGCTTTGGGGTACCCTATGGGACCCTTCCGGGTTATGGATTTAACTGGTATAGATACTGTGTACTTGGTCCGGGTGCAACGGTTTAAGGAGAGTGGGAGTGAAGAGGACAGACCGCCCAAGCCTATCGAGGAGAAGTACAAAAAAGGGGAATATGGGCGAAAGACGGGTAAAGGGTGGTACGACTATTCAACAGCGCAACCGGGTAGGTAGTGGCCTAAGCTAGGTAAGTATTGTGCTGCTAGTGCAACGGAGAAGCTATGACATATACCAATATACTGATCACGAAAGACAGCGGCGTGGCGATTATCACAATCAACCGCCCCGAGGTGAGGAATGCATTGGATCCCGCCACCTTTGCTGAGTTGCGTTCAGCGGCAAGAGAAATCAGGTTCGACGATACAGTCAATGTAGCGATAATTACCGGGGCGGGCGGGAAAGCATTTGCATCGGGCGCTGATATCAAGGCGCTTCGGGAGAGAAAGTCTCTGGATCAGCTTAAGAGTGAAGCCCAAGACTCTATGAATGAAATCGATATGCTGGAGAAACCGACTATAGCGGCGATCGATGGCTTTGCTTTAGGTGCTGGCTGTGAGCTGGCCATGGCCTGTGACTTAAGGATTGCTACGACCCGTTCTAAGCTGGGCCTGCCCGAGGTTAATCTAGGCATCATTCCCGGCGCAGGGGGAACTCAGCGACTGCAGCGCCTTATCGGGATCAGTAAGGCGAAGCAATTGATATTTACTGGAGAGATCATCAGTGCCGAGAGCGCGCTGCAGATTGGACTCGTGAATTACGTAGTGGAGCCCGAGCAACTCATGAGCTCAGCCAGGGAACTGGCGGGAAAAATCGTGAGCAAAGGCCCAGTCGCAGTCCGCCTGGCCAAAATTGCGATGAACGTGGGCGCCAACACGGATTTACGATCAGGATTGCTTGTGGAGCGATTTGCGCAAACTATAGCTTTTGGCACCGCCGACCGAATCGAAGGGACCAGCGCGTTTCTGGAAAAGCGCAAACCTATATTCAAGGGAGAATGACGGCTTTCTAGGACAGCGCCTGGAAACGTAAGGAGGGATGCAAAGGGCGCTGAAAATAGAAATCCACTTCGAAGGGGGTATTTTTCAGTGTCAAATGTGTCAGAAAAGACTCAATGTCAATCAGTTAACATCGTCACCCGCTACGGCCTTAAAGCTTACACTGACGCTATCGAAAACCATAACCCTGTATATTCTTCACGTGAGGAAGCGGCCCGCATGGGGTTCAACGACGTAATCGTTCCCCCAACCTTTCATGCCCAATTCACTCCCATTAAGTTGGCGATTGGAGCTGCCGGGTGGGTTCCGCAAGGGGCCGTGAATACTAGGTTGGAGTTGCAGTTCTGTGGCATCGTGAAGGTTGGCGATTACCTTTACACCTCGGTCGAAACGGAAGAGCGGGCCGACGAAAAATCCAGGAAATGCATTGATTACATTTATACAGTCACGAATCAGCACGGTGACGTAGTTTGCAAGGGAAAACTCACGAACATGATTTTGTGATCCAGCCAGCGGGGAGGAAATAAGATAATGCTTCATCCACTGTTAGAGAATCTCGGCACCGATGTGCCATTAATTCCGGTTGTAAAGCACATTAGCCAGGAGAAGATCGATCATTTTGGAATTGTGGCAGGTGGCATTGGGGCCCTGCACCTGGATCCTGAGTATGGCAAGACCACGAGATTTAAATCGACTCTGGCGCATGGAATCGCCTTCACCGCATTTGTTTCCGAGATGATGGAAAACAATTTCGGCTTGCCCTGGATAGAGAATGGGCGCCTCACAATTAAGTTCGTGGGGCCGGCGAAACCAGGGGACACTCTGTTGGTTTGCGGCAAAATTAAGGCCATTGCTCCAGAACCTAAGAAGGTGGTTACCTGTGAATTCACGGTTCAGAATCAAAGGCGCGAAAAGGTAGCCATCGGGGAAGCATGCCTGCAGCTATCGAACTCGGAAAATAAGAGTGGCGCGTGAATCGAGCAGTCTAAGCGCTTCTTGAGCTGCCAAAGGTATGGCACAGGATAACGAAGTCGATATCATCATAGCAGGCGTTGCTGGATTGGCCGGCGAAGTTGCGGCGGCCAGTGCTGGAACCATCCGGTGCTGGTCACGCGTTAGGTTGAGCTGCGAAAGGTGCATTGCACGACAAAGTTTCCGTTCTCGCTGCGATCGATTCTCCGCCCTCCCGGGTACTCTTGCTAACTGAAGGAGGGTTCGGCGCCACGTGGCTCAAAGGACAACGGTCGTAAGCTGAATTTCACACAATTGCGCTGGGCTTACCGGCGACTAACTAGCCGTTATCTGCCCGAGCCCCATTGCCCTGTTGTGAGTTCCTTCGGATCTGCCAACCATACGTTCTAGCTATAGCCCTAAACTAAAATAATATTTCCTCAACAAAGCGGATATTGCTAACGTATCCGTCATTCATTGGAGTCTCAGCACACCGCACACTATAGTGCCCGCCCCAGATGCTCGGAGGGATGCGTTCGAAAACAATGCGGTAATTGCCAAGTGGAGAACGGGAGAATGGCCGATTGGGGAATCTGTGATAACGATTGTCGTAGTTTGCAAAATCTTAAATCTGCGACTCTGTAACCCACGGAATCTTTTCCTGCGGCCACGCACCAGTTTGTCCCTATGCACTGCAAAGTGTTAGCTGATGAGCTGAACTGTTTGATCAGGAGGTTGTTATGACAACGAGAATCTGGGTGTGGACCGTTGTCCTCCTTATTGTTGGCGTCTGGACAGCCGCTACGGCCTGGGCAGCCCCGGCGCCGGCCGGCCTTTGTGCACATCCCCAAAAAATACAAGGATTCACTACCTGCGCCGATGTTGTGGCGGCAGAACGAGAGGGAGCCGTCGTCGTTTACTCTCCCGACGTTGAACCGGCAACCGCGGCCATAATGGATGCGTTTCATGCTCTGTTCCCCAAGATCAAGACCAACTATGTGCGTCTCCAGACCGGAGCCCTTTACGCCAAGGTCCTATCCGAGCGCCAGGCGCGTACCTACGTGGTGGACGTGATGGACTTGAGCGACGTCGGGCTCGTGTTCGACTTCCAAAAGCGTAATGGTTATCAAGTATATGTGTCGCCGGAGATGTCCGCGTACAAGCCCGAGTATAAAAGCAAACCAGAGGGACTTTGGACGTGGGGATCTGTGATCTTCAGTGGCATTACGTACAATCCTAAGGTGATTCCCCGCAACGAGGCTCCGAAATCCTGGCAGGACTTGCTCAACCCCAAATATACCGGAAAGATCAGCGTAAAATCCTCGAACGCGGGCTCGGCGCATGTCCTCTGGTACATGCTGGCAAAGCGATATGGGCCAGGCTACTGGCAAAAGTTCGCGCAGCTGAAACCCCATGCCTTTGACTCGTACGTCCAGCAATTGGATATGCTCATAAATGGCCAGGATTTGGTGGCGGCGCCGATGTATTCGGGATATTTGGACTTCAAGAAGAAAGGCGCACCCTTAGAGTGGGTATTCCCGACGGAAGGTATGCCTGCTTTGCCGGAAATATGGGGTGTTGTCGATGGCGCCCCGCATCCGAACGCAGCGCGTCTGTTTTTGGATTGGTTCCTCTCGGCCGCCGGGCAGAAGCCGTCAATGGAAGCTCTCTGCTACTATTCGCCGCGAACCGATGTCCCGCCTGGGTGCGGTGGGAAGCCGATTAGCGAATTCAAGCTCCTTATACCCGATGACTGGAATGATTTTCTGAGTACCCGTACGACCTTCAACCGGCAGTGGGACGTGCTGTCCGGGTTGCGATGATGAGAATAAATGCGCCGCTACAAAGTGTTAGCTGATGAGCTGAACTATTTGGTCAGGAGGTTGTTATGACAACGAGAATCTGGGTGTGGACCGTTGTCCTCCTTATTGTTGGCGTCTGGACAGCCGCTACGGCCTGGGCAGCCCCGGCGCCGGCCGGCCTTTGTGCACATCCCCAAAAAATACAAGGATTCACTACCTGCGCCGATATTGCGGCGGCAGAACGAGAGGGAGCTGTCGTCGTTTACTCTCCCGACGTTGAACCGGCAACCGCGGCCATAATGGATGCGTTTCATGCTCTGTTCCCCAAGATCAAGACCAACTATGTGCGTATCCAGACCGGGGCGCTTTATGCCAAGATCCTATCCGAGCGCCAGGCGCACACCTACGTGGCAGACGTGCTGAACTTGAGCGACTTCGGGCTCGTGTTCGATTTCCAGAAGCGTAATGGTTATCAAGTATATGTGTCGCCGGAGATGTCCGCGTACAAGCCCGAGTATAAAAGCCATCCAGAGGGGCTCTGGACGTGGGGATCTGTGGTCTTCGGTGGCATTGCGTACAATCCTAACGTGATTCCTCCCAACGAGGCCCCGAAATCCTGGCAGGACTTGCTCAACCCCAAATATACCGGAAAGATCAGCGTGAAAACCTCGAACGCGGGCTCGGCGCATGTCCTCTGGTACATGCTGGCAAAGCGATATGGGCCGGGCTACTGGCAAAAGTTCGCGCAGCTGAAACCTCATGCCTTTGACTCGTACGTCCAGCAATACGATCTGCTCATAAATCGCCAAGACTTGGTGGCGGCGTGCCCGCATTATGCGGGATATTTGGACTTCAAGAAGAGAGGCGCACCCCTAGAGTACGTATTCCCGACGGAAGGTGTGCCGGCTACACCGGAAGTATGGGGTGTTGTCGATGGCGCCCCGCATCCGAACGCAGCGCGTCTGTTTTTGGATTGGTTCCTCTCGGCCGCCGGGCAGAAGCCGTCAATGGAAGCTCTCTGCTACTATTCGCCGCGAACCGATGTCCCGCCTGGGTGCGGTGGGAAGCCGATTAGCGAATTCAAGCTCCTTATACCCGATGACTGGAATGATTTTCTGAGCACCCGTACGACCTTCAACCGGCAGTGGGACGTGTTGTCCGGTTTGCGGTGATGAGAGGATCGAGACATGGCCGGAGAAACTTCAAGTATCGGGGCGCGGCTGAGGCGCGAGTCGGCGCGCCTTTTAAGCTTTCAGAGCATCACGATCATCATCATAATGGTTGGTTGTGGTGTCTTGGTATTTTCCCGCGGCCGCGCACCGGTTTTTCCCTATGCGCTGCAAAGTGTTAGCCGATGAGCTTTGATCAGGAGGTTGTGATATGACGACAAAAATCCGGGTATGGACCGTTGTCCTCCTTTTCGTTGGCGTCTGGACAGCCACTGCGGCCTGGGCAGCCCCTGCGCCAGCCGGCCTTTGTGCACATCCCCAAAAAATACACGGATTCACTACGTGCGCTGATATTGCAGCGGCGGAACGAGAGGGAGCCGTCGTCTATTACTCTGCCGACGTTGAACCGGCAGCTGCGGCTATAATGGACACGTTTCACGCTCTGTTCCCTAAGATCAAGACCAACTATGTGCGTCTCCAGAGCGGAGCGCTTTACGCCAAAATCCTGTCCGAGCGTCAAGCGCACGCCTACGTGGCCGACGTGATGGCCCTGACCGACGTCGGGCTCACGCTCGATTTCCAGAAGCGCAATGGTTATCAGCTTTATGTGTCGCCGGAGATGTCCGCGTACAAGCCCGAGTATAAAAGCAAACCAGAGGGGCTTTGGACGTGGAGATCTCTGATGTTTGGAGGCATTGCATACAATCCCGACGTGATCCCCCCGAGTGAAGCCCCGAAATCCTGGCTAGACCTGCTCAACCCCAAATATACGGGAAAGATCAGCGTGAAAACCTCGAACTCGGGTCTGCAGCATGTCCTTTGGTACATGCTGGCAAAACTATATGGTCCGGACTTCTGGCAGAAGTTCGCGCAGCTGAAACCTCATGCCTTTGACTCGTACGTTCAGCAATACGATTTGCTTGTCAATCGCCAGGACTTGGTGGCAGCGTGTGCTCAGGATGCGGGATATTTGCAGTTCAGGAAGAGAGGCGCACCCGTAAAGTACGTGTACCCGACGGAAGGTGTAGCGGCCACGCCGGATTTATTGGGTATTGTCGCTAACGCGCCGCATCCGAACGCAGCACGTCTGTTCATGGATTGGTTCCTTTCGGCCGTCGGGCAGAAACCGGCAATGGAAGCTCTCTGCTACCATTCGGCGCGACCCGATGTCCCGCCTGGGTGCGGTGGGGATCCGCTTAGTGGAATCAAGCTCCTTGTGCCCGATGACTGGAATGATTTTCTGAGCACCCGCACGGCCTTCAACCGACAGTGGGACAAGCTGGGCGGATTGCGGTGATGCGAGGATCGAGACATGGCCGGAGAAACTTCAAGTTTCGGGGCGCGGCTGAGGCGTAAGTCGGCGCGCCTTTTAAGTTTTCAGAGCATTACGTCCGCTATCATAATGATTGGTTGCGGTGTCTTGGTACTCTATCCAATCCTATTCCTGGTAGTGGAGTCCTTAAATACCGGGGATCCAGTCGCCTTTCCGCCTGAGAGTCTCGGCTTTGGCAACTACCGGGATCTCGCGGAGGATGCTAAGGTGGTATGGCATACGGTCTACGTCGCAGGCATTGCGACGATCATGGCTGTAGCCTTTGGCTTTCTTCTGGCTTGGATCCTGTCCCGGACAGATGTGCCCGGACGGCGATATCTCGAGCGGTTCATTGAAGTGCCGTATTACGTGACGCCGCTCGTTGGCGCGTTGGCGTGGAGTATCCTCGCCGGTCCGGGCAACGGGTTCTTCAATCAAATCTGGCGGTCTCTGGGAGGAAAGGGAGACTTGTTGAATTCTAACACCCCTTTCGGTATTGCCTGGGTTATGGCTTTATTCGAAGGAACCGTGGCCTTCATGATGATTTCACCGGCCATGAAGTCAATGGATCCCGCGCTGGAAGAAAGTTCGCGAGTGCTTGGGCGCAGCAAGCTGCAGACCATGCTGCACATTACCTTGCCCCTGGTGAAGCCCGCTGTATTAGGTTCAGCCGTCTTCGTCTTTGCGGAGATGCTGGGTACATTTGCCGCTGCCCTGGTACTGGGCCTTCCGGCCCGCTATTACGTTATTACTACCGCTATCTTTCAATCAACCTTCTCCTACCCTCCGGACTATGCCAGGGCGGCAGCAATGGGAATAGCGCTATTCGGCGTTATGTTCGTTACGTTCAGCATCTATCGCCGAATCATCTCCCGGGGTGTGCACACAACCATCACCGGTTCAGCCTTCAGGCCGCGGGTGATGGCGATGCGGCGCTGGCGGTGGGTCTTGGTGGGTGCTTGCTGGGCCTATATCTTTGTGGCCGTGGTACTGCCCCTGTCAGCGCTATTGCTCACTTCCCTGCAGCGCTTCGCTACGGTGTTCATCTCCCAAAGCGTTTTCACACTGGCGAATTACCGAACTGCCTTGGGTCTCGAGTCGGTCCGGTTAGCGCTGGTCAACAGCGTTATCTTAGGGGTTAGCGTTGCAACCCTGGGGGCTCTAGTCCTTACCGTATTGGTGTGGATCATTCATCGCTCAAATGTGCCAGGTCGGAGCGTCATCGAATACCTAGTTATGTTTCCACAGGCGGTCCCCCGCATGGTGTTTGGCCTTGCCTTGTTGTGGGCATGGCTAAACATTCCGGTGCCCATCTACGGAACCCTCTGGTTACTAGGTATCGGGTACTTTACGGTGCTCATGCCGCTTGGGGTGCGCACTCTCGGAGTGGTGGTGCTGCAAATTGACCGGAGTCTTGAGGAGTGCGCACGCATGTGCGGGGCTTCCTGGGCGCACCAACTGCGAACGATTTCGATACCTCTGCTTCGGCCGGGAATCATGGCCACTTGGCTTTTGTTTTTTATGGCGAGCGTTCGAGAACTTGGCGTGTCAATCTTCCTGATGGGACCGAATAGCAAAGTGATCGCCCCTTCGATTGTTAACTCGTGGACGAGTTCAGGCACGGAACTCACGGCCGCGATGGCCCTCATCCAGACCGCAATCGTGCTCATCGCACTGGTGGTTCTGGCCAGCGGGCTGCGCAGTGTTTCTGCAGAGCAGCTAGGGTAAGGTTCCAAATCATGCCCGGAACAGAACATTTTGAGCAAATGGATGCTTCCGCAACTCGCAGCCAAAGCATCGCTCCCACGGCAGATGGCGGGGAGGCGCGTCTCGAGGTCGCCCAACTCGTAGTCCAGTATGGCGACACGCGGGCTGTGGACGATGTCAGTTTCAGTGCAGGGAATAGCGAACAGTTGTCCTTCCTGGGACCTTCAGGGTGCGGGAAAACCTCAATCCTGCGGGCGATCGCAGGCTTGGAGCGGCCGACTTCGGGAGAAATTCGAATCGACCAAAAGCTCGTCTTCTCGCGCGCCAGTGGATACGATGTTCCGGCGGAGCAGCGCGGCATCTCCATGATGTTCCAGTCCTACGCGATCTGGCCGCACATGTCGGTGTTTGACAATGTGGCCTACGGCCTGCGCGTGCAAAAGCAGAATCCTGCGACGGTAAAAGAAAAGGTTGAATGGGCGCTCGGCCTGATGCACATGCAGGACTTCGCCCGGCGGTCTGCGTCCAAGCTTTCCGGCGGGCAGCAACAGCGGGTTGCCCTGGCACGCGCTATCGCCTTTTCACCGCGCATCCTGCTGTTCGATAATCCGCTATCCAATCTCGATGCTCGACTCCGCGTGGAGATGCGCGTCGAGTTACGCGAGCTGCAACAAGCCCTTGGATTCACGTCGATTTATGTCACCCACGATCAGGAAGAAGCATTGGCCATTTCGGACCGGGTGATCGTGATGAACGCGGGCCGGGTGGAGCAAATCGGGACGCCCGAGGAGATCTATAACCGCCCACGCAACCGGTTTGTAGCCGCGTTTGTGGGTTCGGCGAATCTGATCGCCGGCCGGGTCGGAGAAAGCGGACCAGCGCCAGGGCGGGTTCCCTTTAGCATGTTGGGCGGAGTGCCGCTGCAGGTTGTTACGGAACACCCCCTCAGAGGGAATGAGGCAGAGGTTGCAATCCGCACTGCTCATATCATTCTGGGCAGTCCTGGTAAGGTGAATGGCGTCAACGCCGTTCCGGGACGTATCCGCCAACGCTTGTTCCACGGCGACTTCGTTCAATATGTCGTGGATTGGCCCGCGGGCGAACTGGTGGTTCGCCGCCCGCCCACCGAAATATTGGAGGAGGGCGCAAACATCATTGTTTCCTTTACGCCTGAGCGTTGCGTCCTCTTGGAACCTGCGGCCGAGACTCTCTTCCCCGACAAGCTGACTGCGCGCGCTGACGAACTCACCCTCGAAACTCCGGCTAGTTCCGCGCAACCGAGCGAGCCGCGTATTGAAGTGTCCAATCTTTTCATGCAGTACGGGGACGTACGCGCGGTCAACGGCGTGAGCTTTACAGTGCAACCTGGGGAACAGTTGGCGCTATTAGGACCATCCGGCTGCGGCAAAACCACGACGCTCCGGGCCATCGCAGGATTGGAGCTGCCAACCTCGGGAGAAATCCTCATCGACGGCAAGCGAATGCATTCGGGCCGGCTCGATGTCCCCACCGAGCGGCGCGGCATCTCCATGGTCTTTCAATCCTTTGCAGTCTGGCCCCATATGTCCGTGTTTGCGAACGTCGCTTACGGACTTCGGGGGCGCGGATTTGACTCCGCGACGATAGCGAAGAAGGTGGAATGGGCGCTCCGGATGATGCGCATGGAGAGCTATGCCGAGCGTTCTCCCGGCAAGTTGTCCGGGGGGCAGCAACAGCGGATTGCCTTGGCGCGTGCCATTGCTATTTCGCCCAAGGTCCTGCTGTTCGACGAGCCGCTTTCCAACCTCGACGCCAAGTTGCGTTCCCAGATGCGCATAGAGCTGCGCGAGCTTCAGCGAAAACTTCAACCCGCGTCTGTCTACGTCACCCACGATCAGGAAGAGGCGTTCGCCATCTCCGATCGGATTATCGTAATGAACGATGGCCGTATCGAGCAGATGGGGTCGCCGGAGGAAATCTACAACCGGCCGCGCAATCGCTTTGTGGCTGATTTTGTGGGCTCGGCCAATCTTATTGCGGGCCGGGTCAAAGGGACTGTGCGGGAGCCGGGGGTCTTTGGCTTCGAGGCTTGGGAAGGAGCCCCACTGCAGGCGCTGGCGTTGCACGGCCCGAAAGGCGACGAAACGGAGGTCGCTGTGCGGACCGCCCACATTGTTCTGGGCCCGCCGGCCAAGGGAGCCAATACCGTGACCGGGCACATCCGACGGCGGCTGTTTTACGGCGACTTCATTCAATACATCGTTGACTGGCCGGCTGGTCAACTGGTCGTGCGCCGGCCGCCGACTGATGTCTTTGAGGAAGGGGCCGAGGTGGTCGTTTCCTTTGCCCCGGAGCACTGCATCCTACTCGAGAAATAGAGGCGGGCAGTAAGAGTGCGTTGTAGTAAGGCTGGTCTTGTCGTAAGAGTGCGTTTGCTCCGAGAAACTCCTGTTTTGGAAAAGGGCCCTACCCAAGGAATAGCTATAATCTTCGATCAGAATGGCGGACTCTGGCTAACATTGATCGGGTAGAAGTAGGGAGTCCGTATTACCGGCAAAACGAAAGTCACCTGCGGCACCGTCGAGCAGTCGACATTTTATGTACTGCTGACCAGACATCCATTCGCCGCGTGCCAAGGGACCGCGAACTCGGCACTTTGATGAAAAGTCGGCATTGATCGGAAGTGGCCAGCCATGGAGACAGGCAGCGGCAAGCGGGACCCAAACCCATTTTGCGTAGTGGGTCAGTTTGAAGGTGCCCCAGGTTCCGCGCCGCGCTTTTCGGCGCTAACGGTAGTGTCCAGAAATTTTCGCACTTTCTTTGAATGAACTCTGTTGATGTTGAGGTTGGGGAAGAGGGCTGGCCCGCGGGGCAGCCCTCTTCCAGCTTAGGCGACCGCGCTATGCGCCAGTCGCGTCATATTCAGATACCGCTTCGTTCCCCAGCGCGTACCAGCCACGTAACGCAGGCGGGCGGCCACCAGCATCAGCGCCGAGCGACCGTCTGGAAACGCGCCAACCACGCGCGTCCTACGCCGGATCTCTCGCATCACCCGTTCCAGGGGATTGTTGGTTCTCAGACACCGCCAGTGTTCTCGCGGGAAATCGAAATAGCTCAGCGTCTCCTCGATCCCCGCGCTTAGCAGTTCCGCCGCATCGCGCAGCTTCATCGCCGCCAGCTTCTCGACCACTTGCCGAGCCTTCTCCCGGGCCGCCGCCCGGTCCTCCTGCGCGTGAATGGCCTTCAGCATCGCCGCCACTTCCTTGACCTTCCCGCTCGGGACCTTCGTCCACACGTTGCGATAGAAATGCACCACGCAGCGCTGCCACTTGGCCTCCGGGTAGAACTCGCCAAGGTTCTCCACCAGGCCCAGGCATTTGTCGCTGACGAAGAGCTGAACTCCGGTGAGACCGCGCTCTTTCAGCTCGCGCAGAAACGCCGTCCAGCTTTCTTTGTCCTCTTTGGCGCCTTCGCTGACGCCCAGAACATCGCGGAATCCCTCGGCATCGACGCCGATTGCCACCAGCACGCTGACGTTGCGCACCTCGCCGCCCCAACTCCTCTTCAGCCATAGGCCGTCCAGGTACACATACGCATACCGGCCCTCGATCTTGCGGCGTCGCCACTCCTCGATCTGGCCATAGATCTTCTGGTTCAACTCGCTGACCGTGGACGGCGACACCCGCGTGCCCCACAGCGCCTCGGTAATGTCCTCCACCCGCCGAACGCTCACGCCTGCCAGATACATCTCGATTAGCGCCTCTTCAACCGAAGACTCGCGCCGTTGATACCGCTCGATAATGGCCGTCTCAAACGGCAGATGGCGCAGTTTTGGCACTTTCAGACTGACTTCGCCGGCCTTGGTCTGAAGCTGCCGTTGGTAGGTCCCGGCACGCGTATCCCGGCGTTCGGCGCTGCGCTCATAGCGCCGAGCCCCGCAGAGTTGGTCCGCCTCGGCGTCCAGCAGCCCGTTCAGCGTCTCCTCCACCGTACTGCGAACCACCTCGTCCAAATGCTGTTGAATCCGTCCCTCGTCGATCTGAACCACCTGGTTCAGGCTTCGTGCACCTTCTCCCGGCTTATTCGGTTCCATCTGGCTTCCGTTCTGGGGTTTAGCAGCTACCCCTGTTCTATCAGCCAGAGTTCCTCAACTCAAATGTGCGAAAGATAGCGTACGTTATCGCGCTAACCTGGGGGGATTAGCCCCACGTCAGCCCAACAGCAGGGCGGGACGTGGGGCACCCAATCTTAATTCGAGTTCAAACTGACCCACTACCCCATTTTGCGTCAACTTGACACTAAAAACGCTAAACGCCCAACAATTTCAGTTGCAGCGCTTCGTCCTGGCGCAAGACCTCGGCCTCTCCGGCGTAAGCGATCTGGCCGCTCACCATCACATAGGCGCGGTCGGCCATCTGAAGAATGAGGTCGTTCTGCTCGACGATCAGAATGCTGGTATGCCCGCGAAGCTGGCCGATGGCCTCCACCACCTCGCTCACGATGGTGGGCGCCAGGCCTTCCAGCGGCTCGTCCAACAGCATGAGCTTGGTTGGCGCCATCAGGGCGCGGGCGATGGCCAGCATCTGCAGTTCGCCGCCGCTCAAGGTCTCACCCTTTGAATCCTGCAGCGTCCGCAGGCGAGGGAAGAACTTGAAAGCGTCATCGATGCTGCGTCCTCCCGAGCGCTGCGCCAACTGCAGGTTGTTGCGGACAGTCAGGTTGGGAAAAATGCGCCGGCCCTCGGGAACGACCGAGATGCCAAGCCGGTTGACGCGGTACGAAGGACGGCCGCCTATCTGATGACCATCGAACTCGATGCTGCCCGCCTTGGGCTTTACGGCCCCGATAATGGTTCGCAAGGTGGTGGTCTTTCCTACGCCGTTACGGCCAAGCAGGGCGACGACCTCGCCATCGCCCACTTCCAGGTCGACATCGTGCAGAACCGAGCTGCCCTCATAGCCGGCGACCACGCCCTTCAACTTGAGCAGCGGGGCGGCGGCCTCGCGGCGCGCCACCCTGACCCCGACCTCCTTCACTGCGGTCACGGCCAGCTTGCGTCCCAGATAGGCCGTAATCACCTCCGGCTGGTTTACCACTTCCTGCGGCGCGCCCTCGGCGATCACCCGCCCCTGATGCAGGATGGTGATGCGGTTGGAAATGGCCAGCACGCGGTCGATATCGTGCTCGATCAGCAGAATGGTGTGCTTGCCGGCCAGGCGCTGGATGAGGGCGCTGATGCGCTCCCGGTCCTCGTGTCCCAGCCCGGCCAGCGGCTCGTCCAGCAGCAGCACCTCCGGATCGGTGGCCAGGGTAATGGCAATCTCCAGCAGCCGCTGCTCGCCATGAGGAAGGTCGATAGCCGGGTGGTCGGCATGCTCGGACAAGCCCATCGAGTCCAGCACCTCCCAGGTGCGGTCGTTGACCTGTCTGTATGAATAGGCGTTGCGCCACACATTGAAGCAGTGCCCGGAGCGCGCCTGGACGGCGATGCGCACGTTTTCAAAAACGGTGAGGTTCTTGAATATGCTCAGGATCTGGAAAGAGCGGCCCAGCCCGGCGTTGATGCGCTGGTCCGGCGGCAGGTTGGCCAGCTCGCGGCCCTTGAACAGCACCTGCCCCGCGTCGCGCGGCACCAGCCCGGTCACCATGTTGAAAAACGTTGTCTTACCGGCGCCGTTGGGGCCGATGAGGCTGTGGATAAGCCCTTGCTGCAGATCCAGGTTGATGCCGTCGGCCACCACCAGTTCGCCGAAGCGCTTGGTCAGTTGACGAACGGACAATACCGTGCCGCTCAGGCCGGCAGCCCCATTACTTTCGGCGGCGCACGCCACCGTCGGGCGCGGCGGCAAAACGGTGCGGGTCAGATTCCAGCGGCGCCCTTTGCGCAGGCGCGCGTAAATGCCTGACAGCCCCTCCGGCGAGAGCAGGATGAAGGCGATGAGCACGGCGCCGAAAAACAGCCACCAGTGCTCGGTGAACGAGCTGAGCTGGTCGCGCAGCAGAATGAAGGTGAACGCCCCCCACAGCGGTCCCAGGAAATGATGCATGCCGCCGAGCACGGTCATCAATACCGGATCGCCGGCGTTCTGCCAGTTCATCACGTCGGCGTAAACGCCCTGTATGAGAAAGGTGAGCAGACTTCCGGCCAATCCCATGAAGGTGGCGGAGAGAACAAAGGCTATCAGCTTGTAGCGGTGCGTGTTGTATCCCAGGCAGCGGGCCCGCTGCTCGTTCTCGCGGACCGCCTGCAACACCCGGCCGAAAGGCGAGTGCACGACCCTCCACAGCAGGTAAATGGCTCCCACCACCACCGCCGAGCAAAAGAAGTGAAAGGTCAGGCTGCTCTCCAACCCGGGACGCGTCATGCCCTGCAGCCCGTTTTCCCCGCCGGTAACCGGCGTCCACTGAAAGGCGATTTCGTAAAACAACTGCGTGAAGGCCAGCGTGAGCAGGGAAAAATACAGGCCGCGCCGCCGCAGAATAAGCGTGCCCAACACCAGGCCGGTAATGCCGGCAGCCACCGCCCCCAGAACTATGGCGACATAGATATTAGAAGCCAAATGGAGCTGCGACAGGCCTGCCGCGTAAGCAGCCATGCCGAAATAAGCAGACGGGCCGAAGGAGACCAGGCCGGTATAGCCCAGCAGCAGGTTATAGCCGATGCCATAAAGCGTGTAGAGAGCGATCTCCGTTCCCAGGCTGACGGTAGAGCCGACCCGCGGCAACACAAAAGGCAACAGCGCGAAAACCACGCTGACAATAACTACTGGATGTGTGGCAATGCTCCGCAGCCGGCTCATTCGAAGCGCTCCCATTTTTCGCCAAACAAGCCGCGCGGCCGTATCAGGAGGATCAGGGCCATCAGCAGGTACATGACGGCGTTCGAAGCCTCGGGGAAGAACTGGATGGTCATAGCCACGCTCACCCCGACCAGCAGGCCGGCGACAATCGTTCCCCGAAAGCTGCCGAGGCCGCCGATGGTAACCACTACGAATGCCGGCATGATGGCCATATCAGCCATGGAGGGCACCACGCTCCACAACGGCGCTGCCAGCACCCCGGCGATACCGGCCAGGGCGGTTCCCAGTCCGAAGGCGATGGTGAAGATGGTCCGCAGATTGATGCCCAGCATGCTGACCATCTCCGCATCCCGGCTGCCGGCGCGAATGACGCGGCCCCAGGGAGTCTTCTCCAGAAACAGCCAGACCGAGAGCAGGATCAGAATGGTGATGACCAGCACACCAAGGCGGTACTTTGTCACCAGGATTGGCCCATAGACGACAAAGCCGGCCAGGATTGCCGGCACGTCATAGGGATGCCCTTGCGCGCCCCAAACCGTCTTGATCAGTTCCTGCAGAAACAGGGCCAGGCCAAAGGTGAGCAGTAGCCCCAGCAGCGGGTCCTTGTTATAAAGAGGGCGCAGCAGGGTCGCCTCCACCAGCATGCCCGCCAGCCCGACGATGATTGGCGCCAGAATAAGTACCGCAATGCTGCCTACCAGCGGATACAGTGTCAGGGCGAAATAGGCGCCCAGGGCGAAGTACGCGCCGTGCGCGAAGTTCACCACTCCGATCATGCCGAAGATGATGGATAGTCCCTCGGCAATGACGATATAGAGAAAGCCCAAGACAATCCCATTGATCATCTGGGCGAGGACAACTCCTAACATGCGCTGCTCCTTGACCGCGACGCGCCCAGCCCCGCCTGGGTTCGCCGGGATTGGAATCGCCGGGGCCCGCTCGCGTTTGCAGGGATGAAACAGAAGACGCGCCGGGCCGAAGGCCGGGCCCGGCACCCTGCTGGTCAAAGGGCCTTATTGTTTATAGCGGCCCCAGCTTGCACCCGACCTCCTCCTTAGTCCCATAAAAGGATTCGAGGTCTTTGGCGGCTTGCGGCAACTGCGTGATGACGTCGAAGTAGTCGTACTTATCGGTGATCTTATCCTTCACCTTGGTCACGAGCACCGGCTGAACTAGTTGGTGGTCCCACGAACGGAAGTAGATAGGCATGTCCTTGTAGCCTTCAAACTTATGGCTTTCGAGGAACTGTACCAGCTTTTTCGAATCGGTAGAGCCGGTCTTCTGAATGGCGGTCAGAATGGAGGTTGTACCGAACCAGTCCTGCCAGGCTTCAACCTCGGGAGCCGCGCCGAACTTCTCAATGTACCTCTTGGCGAAAGCCTGGCTCTTGGGCGTGTTATACCGGCCAGTGTAGTTCCACAGCTTGGGATAGCTGCCGGTGACGGCCTCCGGGCCGGCAGCCCAGAGATCGGAATCGTTGACGATAGGCGAGGAGATCAACACCTTACCTTTCAGTCCGATCTGCTGGAACTGCTTCAGGAAGCTGGTTAGATCGCTTCCGCCGAAGGTTATCCACCCGACTTGCGGGTTGCCGCCGCGCAACTTCAACAGGAACGAGCTGAAGTCGTTGGTCCCCAACGGCGCCTGATCCTCGCCGGTGATGACGGCGCTGGAATCTTTCATCTTTAGGTAATCCCGCATCTGATTGAAGGAATCGATGCCCCAGGCGTAGGACGCGGAAAGGAAGTACCAGCGCTTATCTTTCCCGTTATCCCACAATGTCGGGAAGATGGCGCGCACGGTGACGTGGCTGGGCAGATCGACGCGGAAGGTGTAGCGGTTGCAGTCTTTCCCGGTGATCTCGGTCGCGTTGGGCCCGGAGGCCATCAGCAGAACCTTATTCTGCAGGGCGACCGGCATCATGGCCAGAATGTCGCCGCTGCTTATACCGCCGTCGATAGCCACAACCTTATCGACCTCGATCATCTTGCGCATGCGCTGTACCGACGCCTGCGGCGTGGACTCGTCTTCCCAAATCAGCTCGATGGGTCGTCCCAGAACTTTACCGCCGAAATCCTCCACCGCCAGCATGGCGCCATTGTGGCCGTTCTGGCCCTGCACGGTGTAAGTTCCGGACTTGGGCAACAGAACGCCGATCTTGATCGGCTCCTTTGACTGCGCCGCCGCCCATGAACTGAAAGCTACGGAAAACAGAACGATCGTCAGGACAAAAAACAAGGTAGTCTTCCTGCTTGGCTGTTGTTGGCTGAAACGGGCACACGCCCGCCCCAGAGGGTTTGCAGTCTCTCGATTCATCACAATTTCCCCCACATGGAAATGGTAGCTTCTACTGCTTGCGGTGTACCGGCGTTGCGTTCTTCTTTGCCCGAGCGGAATGCAAACGCCGACTAGAATGGCTGTAGAAGATTGATTTAACCTTTAGAATCCGCGGGAAATGCGCTGAAATGCATAACGGTTGCCAGAAATTGCCCCACCACTCTCCTCTGGTATAACTCCCGCGGCCCCTTAGAGTACGCACCCAGCGGTACGTCCGGTTTCCTTCTCCAGTTTATCGCTAAATGCGCTTAGAGAGAGTTCAACCACCGCTTCGGCTGTTCCCGAAGCTTTTAACTGACAGAAGCTTAGGCTGTCAAGTGGAAAATACATGCCTTACGCGATGCCCGCGGAAATAGCCGCTTTAGAAACCCGTGCCGCGAGACTTCCTGCTCGCTGGCCGGAGTAACTCTTAAAAGCGCGGCCCCCGGCTGGGCCTACGCAGGATTCATGCGGTGAAACTCTGACACCCTCCTAAATCTTCGCTCCCAAGCAGCGCACCACTTCGCCCATGCGGGCGTTCAGCTCCTCCAGCGTGCCGGAGAGGCGGATTTCGCCTTTCTCCATGATGTAGGCCCGCAGGTTTTCCGAGAGCCGCATGGCGGCCTCGACGTGCTGCTCGACCAGCAGTATGGTGACTCCGTCCTGCTGCAGCTTTTGGATAATGCGCATGATCTCCTGCGTCACTTTGGGGGCCAGGCCCTCGCTGGGCTCGTCGATGAGCATCAGCCGGGGCGAAGCCATGAGCCCGCGCCCGATGGTCAGCATCTGCTGCTCGCCGCCTGACAGGCTGCCTCCCTTTTGTCCCAGGCGTTCCTTCAGTCGCGGGAAGTAGCCGAGGACGGTGTCGAGCAGTTGCTGGAAGCTGCCGTTCCGCCCCAGTGAATGAAAAGCGCCATTCGCTGGGGACCCCGGGTTGCCGCTCTTGCGCCGCACCAGCGATCCCAGCTTCAAGTTCTCGTAAACGGTCAGGTTGGGAATCACGCGCCGGTCTTCGGGAATCAGGGAAATTCCCCTGGCCGCAACCTTGTAGGGCGGCAGCCCGGTGATGTCTTCGCCCTGGAAGACCACGCGGCCGGATTTCGGCGGCTGCACCCCCATGATCGATTTCATGGTGGTCGTCTTGCCCACGCCGTTGCGGCCCAGCAGCACCACGATCTCTCCCTCTTTGACTTCCAGAGAAACATCGTGCAGAACGTGGCTGTACCCGTAATAGGTGTTGATGCCGCTCAGGCTGAGCATCTGTTTCGCTCTCCCAGGTAGACCCTCTGGACCTCTTCGTTATCGCTGACCTCCTGCGGCGTTCCCTCCACCAGCAGGCGACCTTCGTTCAAGACCACTATGCGCTCGGAGATTCCCATGACCACGCTCATGTCGTGCTCCACCAGCACGATCGACAGATGCAGAGACTTGTTCAACCGCTGAATCAGCTCGGCGCACAGCTTGGTTTCGGCGTAGCTCATGCCGGCCGTAGGCTCGTCCAGCAGCAGCACCTTGGGCTCGGTGGCCAGCGCGATGCCGATCTCCAGGTAGCGGCGGTCGCCGTGCGAGAGCGTGGAAGCCAGCCAGCTCCGCTTGTCGATCAGCTCGACCTCCTCCAGTAGGTGCAGCACCCGCTCGTTGAGTTCCGCCATGGAGTGCGTAGTGCGCCAGAAGTTGAAGGTCGTCTGGCGCGACTGGGCGGAGATGCGCACGTTCTCAAACACCGTGAGACTGGGAAACAGGTGCGTGATCTGGAAGGTCTTGGTGATGCCAAGCTGCGAGGTGCGATGCAGCGAGAGGCGGCTGATGTCGCGCCCCTGGAAGAACACCCGGCCGCTGGTGGGCCGGAACAGGCCGGCGATCAGGTTGAAGAGCGTGGTCTTGCCGGCGCCGTTGGGCCCGATGATCGACTTCAGCTCGCCTTGCCGCAGGGCGAAATCGACGCCGTCGACCGCCCGCAGGCCACCGAAGTGCTTGCAGACCTTTTCCGTGCGAAGCAGCGCGTCATTGTTGCTCATAGGCCAACTCCTGCGCTCGCGGCCTGGCGCTGCAGCTTCGACATCTTGCGGTTCAGATATTTTTCCCGGATGGTGCCCATGATCCCGCCGGGAAACACCAAGATTATGATCACGAACAGCGTGCCTACGAAAGCCTCCCAGCGCTCCGTGTAAATGCTGATGGTGTTTTGCAGGAAGAGAAAGACGCCCGCCCCCACCAGCGGCCCGAGAAAGGTTCCCTTGCCTCCCAGAATGGTCATCATCACGATGGTTCCGGAGGTGACCCAGTAGAGCGTGGTCAAGGGAACATAGCCGAGATACAAGGTGTTCAGTGCCCCAGCCAGCCCGCCGAAAAAGGCGGAGAGCACCAGCGAGGTGAACTTCACCAGGGTGGTGTTGTATCCGCAGGCCCGCGCCCGGTCTTCGTTTTCGCGGAAGGCTTCCAGAACCTTGCCGAAGGGCGATTGCAGGATTCTCCAGGTCAGGTACAGCATCAGCACGGTTATGGCAAAGATGAAGTAATAAAGATTTTTGGGCTTGTCGAGCGAGATGGAGAAAAACGTGACGCCGGGAATATGGGTAAGACCATCCTCGCCGTGGGTGATGTCCTTTGCCGGCGAGAGGGCGATGAAGTAAAGCATTTGGGCGAAAGCAAGCGAGATCATGGCGAAGTAGACGCCGCGCCGCTTGATTGCCAGGGCGCCGATGAAGCACGCCAGCAGCATCGCCGAGGCGGAGCCGATGATCAGGCTCGTCCACAGCCCCACCTTCCAGTAGCGTAACGCCAGGCCCGCCGCATAGGCTCCCAGGCCGAAGTAGGCGGCATGCCCGAAAGAAAGCACGCCGGTGTAGCCCAGCAGAAGATTAAAGCCCAGCCCGGAGATGCCCCAGATAAGGATTTCCGTAGCCAGCGGTACCGAGATGACCAGCGGCAGCGCGGCCAGCACCAGGGCGGCGATCCAGACGATGGTCGAGTGCGGCCGCGGGGCCACTTCCCGCAACATCTTTTTTCTTTCCGTCGCAACCATCATTCCCGCCCGCTTTCCCCGAACAGTCCCCTGGGGCGGATCAGAAGAATTACCGCCATGCAGAAATACATGGCGACGGTGACGTATTCGCCGGCAAACAGCGAGGTGAAGGCGACAATCACCCCAATCAGCAGACCGCCGATGATGGCTCCGCCCAGGCTGCCTAGGCCGCCCACCACGGTCACCACGAAGGCCACCATCGTCATCTCCACGCCCATGTCCGGTGTGGCCGCCATCATGGGGACGGAAATGGCGCCGGCCAAGGCGGCCAGGCCGATGCCGATGGCGAAGCCGATCGACCAGATGCGCGAGGTATTTGTGCCCAGAACCTGCACCATCAGGCTGTCGCGCGTGGCCGCCCGGATGATCATTCCCAGGTCGCTCTTCTTGAGAAACAACCATAGCGAAATCATGATCGCCAGGGTAAAAAAGATGACGAACAGGCGGTAGTTGGAAAGGGTCAGCGGGCCCAGCGTGGTGGCTCCGCGCAAGGCCTCGGGGTAGGCTACCGGTTTGCCGATCAGTCCGAAGACGATCTTCATGAAATCGGGAATGGCAACGGAAAGGCCGAAGGTCAACAGCAGCGGCAGCAGGGGATCTTTTCCGTACAGCGGCTTGAGCAAGATGAACTCGGTTATCATGCCCAGCACCGCCACTACCACCACGGCACTGGCCACGCCCACGGCGAAGTTACCGGTCAGGGTTACGGCCAGGAAAACAGCGTACGCCCCCAGCATGGCGAACGTCCCGTGGGCGAAATTCACCACGTCGAGAAGCCCGTAGATGATGGAAAGGCCGCTCGCCAGCAACACATAAATCGATCCCAGAGCCAGCCCGAAAAAAAGCTGCATGGCGAGCACATCCCAGGAAAGGTCCCCAAACATTACAGCCCCCTACGGCTTCAGCTTGCTAGCGCCGCTTATTAACAACTCTGCTGACGTTATCCTGAGCGAGCCGCCGCCACTTTCAGCCGGCCGTTCCTATTGGCCGGGCGGCGGCGAGTCGAAGGATCTGCAGTTTGCCGTTAGACACTGCATGGGCGCTGCGTCAACTGCAGGTCCCTCAACTCGGCCGCGGCCTCGCTCGGGATGACGCCATCTTTGGCAAGCCGCTACTTCGGCAGCTTGACGTTGGCGAACGGCAGCTTCTTGGAGTTGTCGGCGCAGGACATGATGATGGAATCGCCCGGCACCTCTTCGACGATCTCCGCCAGGTCCCAACCGTTCGCCTTTCTTCCCTTGCCGCGCAGCAGCAGGTAGCTCTGCACGCGCTGGTGATCGCAGGCGCGCACGTACTCGGGCCCCTTGGTCAGCGTGTACTTCATGCCTTCCATGGCAGCCGCGATCTTTTCATGGTCGGTGGTGGTCTTGGCCTTCTGCATGGCCATGAAAAGGACGTTGGTGGCCACGTAGCCGCATTCGCCGTCCTGCTCCACCGGCTGCCCGTACTTCTTCATGTAGGCGTCCATGAATTTCTTGCTGGCCGGGTACTTGTCGCGGAGTCCCCAGTAGAACGACATGCCGCCCAGCACATTCTCGTCGTAGGCAGCGCCCACCTCTTTCATGGTGGTCAGGGCGGTCTTGGTGCAGACGATCTTCATGCGCTTGGTCAGACCGAGCTCGCTCGCCTGCTTGAGTGCCGCCGTCTGGTCGGCGCCCAGATTGTTCATCACCAGCACATCCGGCTTGGCGGCCATGATGCGGGTGAAGTAGGTGGAGAAGTCGGTGGCACCGAGCGGAGCATAGATGTTGCCGAGAAACTGCGCGCCCATCTGCTGGCTCTGCCACATCCAGCCTTCCAGCAGGCTCTGCCCCCAGCGGTAGTCGGCGGTCACTGCGAACCACTTCTTGCCCAGGTGGGTGAAGGCGTATTTGGAGGTGGCCAGGGCGGCGGAGTACGGAATCACCATGAAGGCGAAGCCGTACTTGTTGAGATCGCCGCCCAGCACCATGTCCGACTGGCAATAGGCCACGTAGGGAACCTTGTTCTTGCCGGCGAATTCATTGATGGCAAGAGAAATGGCGCCGGAGAGGGTGCCGCCGAGGAATTCGCACTTGTCCTCCTCCACCAGCTCCTTGGCGCGGCGCAGGGCCACGGCGCCGTTGAGCTGGTCGTCGCGGTAGACCCATTCGATCTTGCGGCCCAGCACGCCACCCTTGGCGTTCCATTCATCGACGGCCAACTGGGTAGCCTTCATCTGGTCGGCGCCCAGGGCCGAGTAGGTCCCGGTCAAGGGGAACATGGTCCCATACTTGACCACGCCCTGCGGCGCGCCCATGACAATCGAAGGCATCCCGAATACGGAGAGACCCGCTGCTGCGGCGCTGCCCTTCAGAAACGACCGCCGTGACACTTTCGCTTTGCTCTCGTCCATAATCTTCCTCCTCTCCTTATGTAGGTATAAAGGGCCCCGGGCCCTGAGATCGCGTCTGGTAAGCGTCATCCCCGGCGCTTCCCGGAGGAGACCAGTTGGACGGCGCGGCAAACGCCGGCGAACGGGCCCAAAGTCCGCCGGCGCCAGACTCACCCCGGCAAACATAAAGACGCGTTTGCTGGGGCCAATAAATCCGGCACGGCTAGTCCGGGTTCAGCGTGCGGTCCACCCCCCATCGACGGCCAGGATGTGCCCGGTGACCAACTCCGCGGCCGGCGAAGCAAGATAGAGAACGGCACCGACAACATCGGCGGGCTTACCCAGCCGGCCGAGCAGAATGTTGTCGATGCAGTACTGCTTGAAGGCTTCGTCCTTGAACATCGGCTCGGTGAACTTGGTCTCGATGAAGGTGGGCGCGACCGCGTTGACGTTGATGTTGTACGGCGCCCACTCCAGCGCCAGCAGCTTAGTCAACATGTTGACCGCGCCCTTGCTGGAGCAGTAGGCGGCCCGCCTGGGGATGGCCACGCTGCCGGTCTGGGAAGACATGTTGATGATCTTGCCGCTCTTCTGCTGGATCATCACTCGTCCCACCGCCTGGCAGGAGAAGAAGAGGGCCTTGAGATTGATGTTCAGTATCTTGTCCCAAGCCTCTTCGGTAACGTCGACGGCCATTTGCTGGATGTTGATTCCGGCGCAGGTCACCAGGATATCGAGATGCCCGAAGGCGGCCAGCGCCCGTTCGGCCATCTTCGTGATTTCGGCGGTGCGGGTGAGATCGAGTTCGATGCCCAGGGCGCGGCGCCCCATCTGCTCGATGCTCTTGCGCGCCTCTTCCAGCTCGTCGTGCAAGCGGTCGACCAGCACGATGTCCGCCCCGTGGCAGGCCAGGCCCTCGGCCACGGCAAAGCCGATTCCGCGCGCTCCCCCGGTTATCACCGCCACTTTGCCCGACAGATCAAAGCTAGGCAGGTTGCTTTTCATCGGCCTCACCTCGCAGTGGACGACTTGGCAAATTTCGCGTACTTCTCTTTCCTCACCTTGCAGGAGATGCCGTGGGCGAGCATGTTCTCGTAGTTGCAAGCCCGCTCGCAGACAGCGGCAATCTTGTACGAAGCTTCCTTGGTGGCATACTGGTAGGTTACGGTCTTGACGAACTTGCCGACCGACAGCCCGCCGGTATAGCGGGCGGCGCGCATGGTGGGCAGCACGTGGTTGGTGCCGATGGTCTTGTCGCCATAGGCTACCGTGGTCTCTTCGCCCAGGAAGACCGAACCGTAGTTGCGGCAGTTATCCAGGTAATACCGCCAGTCCTTGGTCTGTATCTCCAGGTGCTCGGGCGCCCACTCGTCGCTGACCTTGACCGCCTCCTCGGGCGAGTCAACCACGATCACGTCGCCGTTGTCGCGCCAGGCGACGCTGGCGATCTCGCGCGTGGGCAGGTCAATCAACTGCCGGTCGACTTCTTTCATGACATCCTGTGCCATCTTGCGCGAGAGCGAGATGAGGCACTGGCGGGCATTGGGATCGTGCTCGGCTTGGCCGAGCAGGTCGGCGGCCACGATCCAGGGATCGGCTGTGTCGTCGACTATCACCAGGATTTCGGTCGGTCCGGCCAGCAGGTCGATGCCGACGGTGCCGTACAACTGCTTCTTGGCTTCGGCAACATACTTGTTGCCGGCCCCGGCCATAACGTCGACTGGCTTCAGGTCTTCGCCTTCCATGCCGTAAGCCATGGCGGCCAGGGCGTAGACGCCGCCCATGCAATAGACCTCGTCGGCGCCGCCGGCGACCATGGAGTATAGCGTGGCCGGCCACAGCCCCTGGCCCTTGTTCGGCGGGGAGCAGGCAACGACGCGCTTAACCCCGGCGACCTTCGGCGTAATGACGGTCATGTGCGCCGAGGCCAGCATCGGGTAACGCCCGCCGGGAACATAGGCGCCGCTGGAGGCCACCGGAAGGACTTTCTGTCCAAGATGCACTCCGGGAAGCGTCTCGGTTTCAAAGTCGATCAGGCGCTTCATCTGCTCTTGGGCGAAATTCTTGATCTGCGCCTGGCAGAAGTCGATGTCTTCGACCTCGCTCACCGGCAGTTGTTTCTTCGCCGCGCGCATCTCGTCCGGCGAGAGCTTGAAGCTCTTCGGCTCCCACTTGTCGAAGGTCTTGGCGTAGTAGCGGACCGCCGCTTCGCCTTCCTTCTTGACCTTGTACAGGATCTCCCGTACGGCGTCCTGTACCGCGCGTATATCCTCTTCCGGTTTTTCTTTTGCCTTTTTCAGATATTCAGCCACGGTGTTCCTCCTCTGATTGAGCTTCCGGGCGGTACTACTCCGGATTTTCCTCAGGCTTCGACGCCGGCGCCTCATCTGGCCACAGCATTAGAGCTGGATCTGCCTGGTTTTCGACAACAGCAGATACTTCGCTTCGCCCAGGATGACTTTTAAAAATTCACTATTGCGTTTTTCCCAGCGCTGCCATAGCGGTCAGAAAGCATCGCCGCCATATCGGCTAATTCTGTTTTGTCTCCTTCTTAGAATCGGGTTGCCGGGCGGGATAATAGCCGTCCCTGGCCTGCACGAGCAGGTCGTTCTTTTTGGTGTTCACGTCGATTTTGCGGTACTCGGAGGTCGCCCATAAGCCGTCCGAAGTATAGCCGAGATTGTACTGGTTGCGTAGCTCCTCCTGGATTTGCTGGTATATCTGCTCGAGCGTTTGCTTTTTGGAGAATTCGAAGACGCGGCCGCCGGTTGGCTTGGAGACGCGCTGCAGCGTGTCCTTGCCTTCGCCGCGACCCTGGTGCGGCGGTTGCGGATAGGACTCCGGAGAACGTGGGAAGGGATAGCCTAAAGGGCCGTGAGGGCCTAGAGGGCCGCCAAGGCCTCCCCGGTCGTGCCGGTAGGGGTTCTGGCCGCCTTCCTGTGGATTGGGAACCAGGATGGTGTAGACGATGGTATCGGCCCGCTGCGCGGCTTCGATGGCTCGCGCCAGGGTCACCTTGCTGCCGCGATCCACGCCGTCGGAGAAGACAATGATCACCTTGCGCCCCGCCTGCTTTTGCATCAGCTCGGTGCCGGAAAGGTAAATGGCGTCATAGAGCACGGCGCCGCCGGAGCGAGTGCTGTCCGCCGGACGGTTCAGACTGGGCTTCTCCAGCGACCCGAAGGCGGTGGTCAGCGCTTGCCGCGACGGGGTGAGGTCCTGAAGCAGCTCCACTTCGCGGTTGAACTGGATCAGAAAAGCCTTGTCCTTGTCTTCGCGCAGGAGTTGGTCAATAAACTTGCCGGTAGCCGAATTTCGCTGCTCCAGAAACTGGCGCTCGGTCAAAGCGGTATCGACCACGAAACCGAGCGTGAGCGGCAGCTCGCCGGCGCGGCCGAAGTCGCGAATAACCTGGGGGCGGCCGTTTTCCTCCACCGTGAAGTCGTTCGGCGACAGGTTGCCGACGATTTTCCCGTGCTTGTCACGCACCGTCACCAGGAGGCTCACCTTGGCGGCATCCGTCGAAGGCGTAGCCGGCGGCTGCGCATTCGCCATCACCGCCAGTACCAGGCCGACGAGCATAACCATCGGGCCTTTGCAGCCGGAACTTATAAGCGACATGGGCTCCTCCCCTAGATCGAGGAACAACTAAGCCTCAAACGCGCGGGCCCGCTTGTCAACTGAAAATCACCGCGCCGGTGCCATGGCAGAGTTGCCCCTGTTATCCTTCTGAAAAGTAGCTGCCAGATCGCCTTTCCGTTGTTGTGCTCGGGCCCGATTTCGCGTCAAAATTGCCGTGAGCAGTACAATCCAGGATTTCCATATTGGTACCCCGGGTGGGCGAGAGTGTACACCTGAATCGCCGCCGCTTCTCAGTTTCTCGATGCTGAAACACCCGCCTTCTGCGGCAAGCTACTTTGCCGATGCTGCCGCCTTTGGCACCAGGCCGAGCATCTTTCTGGCTTCTGCCGGCGTGGCCAGCTCCCGGCCGACGGCCAATGCGATCTGCTTCATGCGGCGCAGCAAACCCAGGTTGGTAGCAAGAACTCCCTTGCTATGAAAGACGTTGTCCTCAAGACCAACGCGCACGTGCCCGCCGAGCGCCATGGCAATGACCGATAGTTTTACGTGTTCCTTGCCAATGACGGTTACGCCCCAGGTACACTCTTTCGGCAGATGGTCGCAGAGATAGAACAGCGCCTTTTCTGAGGCCGGCTGTGAACCGGGAACTCCCAGCACCAGGTTGATATGCAGCGGGGTGGATATCTCCCCCTTTTCCGCCAATTTGAAGGCGTTCCAGAGCATCGCCGTATCGAATACTTCGATCTCGGGCTTGATATTGTACTTGCGCATTTCGCCGGCGAGGTAAGAGACCGTTTCCGGATCGTTGAAGTTGGCCATGGTGGGGAAGTTGGAAGAACCGGTTGCCAGGCTGGCCATCTCCGGGCAGAGACACAACATCTGGCCGCGCTCTTTGTAGTTCTTGCCGGCGCGCCCGCCGGTTGAAACCTGGCGGATGATGTCGCAATCGGGGTACTTATCCAGCTCGGCCAGGACCTCGCGATTGACTTCTACGTCCGAGGTCGGGCGGCCGTTCTTGTCGCGCGTGTGGATGTGGGCTACGGCCGCTCCCTCCTGCCAGCACTCGTAAATCTGGGCGGCTATTTCCTGCGGTGTTATTGGGACGTGGGACGTCATCTCCCGCGTGGGCACATTCCCGGTGGGAGCAAGTGTAAGGATAATCTTGTTACTCATCATCTCACCTTATCTCACCTCATTTTTCCGCCGTTGATCATACACGCAAACCATCAGGGACGGCATCTTTCATCCGGCTGGCCCTAGCTGGGATTCGATGTTGTGCGTAAAATCGTTCCGCATCAGGATGACTTGTTCGAGAAGATCAAGATCGGCTCCGCTAGCTGCCCAGTCGATTTTCAGGTATTCGCCAAAGAATGCCCTGTAGTTTCCAAACCAGCTTTTTGGGCCCATTTCCTTCAATCGAGGAATGACCTGCTTGTTGCCAATTCGGTTCATGTACTCGTCCAGAAACGCATGAAACGTTGATTGGAGGAGGTCCAACAGGCAGCGCCGGTGATGGTCATGGCGGCGTCGGCCTTCTCCCACTCTTCAAATGCGCGCGAAGAAAACAACAATAGATGCGCCTGCTTCCCCTACGCGATTTTGGGTGCGCGAGTGCATCGAATTCGGCGGGGCGGAATACCCGGCAACGCCGCGAAGATTTGTTGCCGAACTTTCGTGCTTCCAACTCGCGAACAATCTGATTTTCAACAACTGCGCAAACTATCGCTCAATCTTTTGAAAAGTTCCCGAAAAATGCGCAGTTCGGCTTAAGTGGTCGGACTTGCACTGGAGAACAAGGACTGCATGGCGGAGGATGCAGTCCCGAGCGAACCGCTCTCTGCCAATTTTCCCTGCTAACAGGGAAGATTACAGGGAATTTTACCGAATTTGGCCCATCTTAGTTGGGTTCTATCGCTGTATGTGTCTAATTTTGTTTAAGTTGTGGGACCAATCACCAATTTCAGAGTTGAATCGAACAGGGAATTATCAGGAGCGTATCAGGGAATTAGATTTCCCTGATCACGGTTTGCGACGAATCTTGGTCCAGGCTCGACTTGGCGACGGGTAATTTGGGCCAGGGAGCGGCCAACCGGATAGATTCACGAGAGAAACCGGCCTGGTCGCTCCCAGAACGCGGTTTCGGGGGACCCTAGCCGACTTGTCGGTACTGATCGACGCTGGTTGAAGTCGGATAAGCAGATCGAGGGAAAAACCATGCTTCGCCACGCCCGGATGGCCGACCGCTCGCTGCCTCACAAGCACATTGAGTCTTGGAGCAGGTCCTGGGATTGCTGTTGACTCCAGTGAGAGAGCAGAGTAGTCTCAAACTTGAGAGACCAACTACTATCCTCTTTCAGATCCTCTGAACTAAGTCAGTTCATCTGAAGTACTCCCTTCTTAGTCGGCTCCAGAAACAGGAGGTCGACGTGTTTCATTCCAAGGCATCCAACCACCCGAAGCCCAAGACTCTCGCAGGCACGAAAAGCATGCTTCGAGAAACGACAGCCATCTCCGCCCCGGCCCCATGCCAGGACCAGATCAGAGCACGGGCCTATCAGTTATACGAACGCCGCGGTGGTCAAGACGGCCAAGACCAGCAGGATTGGCTCACAGCCGAGCAGCAAATCCTCAACCAGCACCGCTAGGGGAAGACCATCACCTCCAACTCGTGCTGCAAACAGGAACTGCCGGAGGGATGCTCATGGACTGCTTACAGTGCAACGATCTCATCCGAACGTTTGAACTTAGGCGCACCGGCTATGCCGACGCCTGCGCTGCCCCCTTCTATCGGGTTAGCACTGAACTTGCGGCCAGGAAACAGGTGGATATGATGCGCGCCAGGACCGACCTCGTGGAACACCGGTTGGCGTGCCACCTCGCACCCAACCCGAAAAAGATCCACTCCATATAGAAGGCTGGCCTACATGTTCTCCACGTGCAGATCGGTTGACTCACGTCGAAACGAACCGGTTTCTGGCCCGTTTGTCTCGCATGCGATTCCTCCTCTTGAATCATGTCGCGTTCTAGGCGCCCTGCGCTATTCCGGGCGTATGACGGGCAAATACGGAAGTTGGCTGTCGGTTTTCGGGATTCGTACCAACAAACGCCCATCTATCCATCCACCCGCGGACGTCTGGATTACAAGTGCCTTGCCGACTTACCATTACTAATCTCACGATGGCGAGGCCAGATTACTTCCGGATCAGCTGCCAATTCACATTTCACATAAGTGCTTGATTTTTGTGACTCGCTGCTGCAGACTTCCGCTGACCGCTTCAGCGGCAGTGTCGTAATAAGGTCAGCCTTCCGCGGTCACATTCCATGTGGTCGCTGAGCGGGTGCGACAAGCGTTCTGGTCAGACCTTGTTCGTGCCCGATCGGGTAAGCCGTCCGTTATGACGCTGTTCAGCGAGATCGGTTCCGAAGAGTTTTTTCGTCGCAGTCAACAGGAGGTGCGCGCTCTTTTGAAAGAGGCTTCCAGCGAAGGTATTGCTATTGTTGCTGTCGGGGCAGGCGCTTTGGAGTCTCCACATGCAAGAGAGTGGCTGTCCCAGTATCCGGGTCCAACGGTTGCCGTTGTGGCCGCCCCTGAAGAGGTGCACAGGCGGAGGAGTCTCAACAGAGCCCTGGCTCAGTTCCGTGAGGTCGAGTACTCGTCACGACGGCAAGAATTGTATGCCAGTGCAAAATTCCAGTGTCCCGTGACAGGGCTGTCTCTCGATCAAGCGCAGACTCGTTTCGCCGACCTGATTCGCCAAGTCCTCGCCTCCTAACTGACGGGTTGGCCTCACTAAATCATAGCTCTCTGATGCGTTCCTGAACCCACAGCAGATCTCTACGCTTCCAAAGCGAGATGCCTAATTGCCGCCGTCGAGCAGATCTCGGTGTCGTTGGCGTGCACACGCCGTATCCCTGCCTTGTTGGATTTGCGATAACAAATAACATAGGCTGCCAGTTGGATTTCAGCAGGGACTTCCAACGGGTGTCGCCGAGACCTGCTCGATCATGTCATTGTGCTCAATGAGCGCCATCTGAAGCGCCTTTTGGCCGAATATGTGCGCTATTACCACGAGGATAGAACGCATCTCGGGCTGGGGAAGGAAACGCCACACCAGCGTGCCGCCCGGAGACGATGCGGGGCAGAGCGAGTTGTTTCTCGATCCCGGCTGAGCGGATTGCATCATCGTTACGATCTCGCCGCCTGAGAATAATTGACTTAATCTGTACCCAAACTTACTTTCCGTCGGGGAATTCCCCTGCCTCCCCGCGCGGATTCCGTCCAGACTTTTGCGTCCAGTTTGCGCGTCCCGCCGGATCAGGTGAAGCGTCTTGTCGGCAATGCTGGACTTTTTGCCAGGAACCAGGCTGCGTTTAATTTTGGCGAACGACAGGGAGTTGAGGTGTAAGCGTGGATTTGTGGCCGTCTGGACGTGAGAGGTACTCGCAGGCAAGATCTTCTTGTAGTTAGCCAGCGCTGCCGAGCCGCGGCTAATCACTCGAGAGATTCTAGAAAGGCTCGCCCGTCGACCCGAAGCTTCGCCGCGATAGGCTTCATTTGCTCCACGGCTTTCTTGGCGCGCACCGGATCGATCTTATCCTGCTTTTCCGTGAGGACGACCTTTTCATACTCATCATTGAGTGAGTGGACAGCCTTATCGAATTCGGCAACCGACTTCATAAACGCGTCGAATTCTGACAACTTCCCTGTATCCCAATATTTCTTAACCCAAGCGGCGTATACGAATTCATTAATTCGCAGTGATGTTATGGACTTGTTGTAATCCGTATTTAAATCTGCCAGCGTTTTCTTCGTCGTCCAGCTGTTCTCTATAAACTCGGTCGTCAACTCAGCGGCGAAGATGTACCCGCTAATATCTTTCGCGAGTTCCTCGTACTGCTTGGTGCGCAAATCCGCGCGGTTCATGGCGAACTTCACTGATTCCGTAATCCGACCGGAGAACAGGGTGAGGATGCCGATCACGAACGCGGCGACCCAAGTCGCGGTCTGCGTCTTGAGTGAGGTCCTGAGCTCTTGCAGCCAAGTCGGATTCGTGGTTCTTTCTGCCATCTCGCATACGCTCCCGGCTGGCGGCCCACCTCTGACTGCATTTGGCAGAGTTGGGATCTTGCCATCGCAATAGTTTCCAGCTACGCGCACAGTATGCCACACAGCCGCGCCACGACCTCGAAAATTCGCACTCCTCATGGCACTCCGGCTTGTAAGTTGCTGAACGACAAGGACTGGTGGAGGGTGAGGGATTCATCATAAGCGTGGATTTTAGGCCGTCTGGACGAGACGATTTGCGATAGGCATGCTCTCTTTGCGATGCGGTACGAAGCGGCCCACGAAGAAAAGAACATGGACCCAGCCTAGCAGGGTATTACGATAAGCAGCCGTCCGTGACCGCGTTCCCGGACTCGCCTATAGCAAATGCCTCCTGGTTGCGACTTCGGAAGACCGCGAGCGATACCTTCAGCAATCTGCCAATCTCATGGAAAGCACTCAACTTGTATCCAACGATGTGGTCGTCATTCGCACTGGAGTGGCGCCTGCACCCTCTGTTAATATTCGGGCGCTGCCGTTCTAAGCCCGCACCGGAAGCTAGAAGTCTGTAACTCACTTTGGGCAGGGCACAGCTTCAACCGTGCCGCCCAGAGACGAGTGTTCGGGGTCACTGGTTGAAATGCAGGATCGTTGTGTCCGTTCGCAAAGAGCAACAGGACTCGTCACAAAATTTCACTTCCACCGCTAACGGGACTGTTGTACTCTTCAGTGAAACCATTCTCGGGTGTCGTGCCGGGATTAGCAGTCTTCACGTCTTCCGGTCCAATGGAGGTGCCCGTGACCCACCTTAGAGGGAAACTTCGTTTCATTAGCGGTGAAACACGGCTTTGCCAATGTTCGAAAGAACCCGCCAACAATCCTCCCCTGAATGAACTTCTAGCAAAACAGAACGGTAACCCGGACGATATTAGAGGAGCGACGAACTACATAAAAGGTCAGGGGTATCAGGAAGGGGCTTGTGTCGAGGTCGGAGGAAATTCAGGGACAATCGGCGGTGTGCGCGTCTTCTATCTTGTTTTGATCGCCAGTTGTCCGAATGCCGCCTAGTCGTTCTGGGAGGAGCTCGATGCTGACGAAAAGGATTGCGGCTTTGATGATCAGCATACTTGCTGGTCAGTACGGTATGTGCCAGGTTTCGGCGCCTGCGCCTGCCCCGGAACGCGGAGTGGCTAAGACGCCCACGCTTTCGCCATGTGGTTTACCGCCTCTTCGGCGAAGTGCTCCCAAAGAGATCTTCGTTGAGGACCCCAAGACGTACGACGATGCTGTGTTGCAGCAACAACTGGAATCGAATTTTGCGCGGCTGGCGGCGCTCTCGGGTTTGGACCAAGCCTCCCTCACGTCGCATCTTGGCAATGTGAGCGGAGTAGATCAAAGGTTTGCCGCCGGGTCGATAAACATTCAAGGTCCGGCAACCAATCAGCAGGTAACCACGACCGCGATTCCTAACACCCAGACGGTTCAGACGAACACGGTAAGTACTGGGACATCGGCAAGCAATGGGGTCTCCGTACCGGTGTCGAACAACCAACTGAACACGCAAACGACTTCGAACCCAGCGACGGAACAGATCCAGACGACGCGGCCGACCTTCTCCGTGCCAATGGCTACAGCTCCAGCGGCTCCGGCGGCGATCACGACCGGGTTTTCAGTGCAGTCCTCGGCGGTATTGTCCGAGCAACTGCAACTGGTTTCAAGGTTGAACACGCAGTTGCTGGAATATGAAGGGGCGCTCTCGGACCGGATGTTGAGGATTAGGGATACGGGTGGCTTGCATTTCAACATGAGGCCGCGGGCGACGATCGGTTTTGATGTAACTGTGGCGCCCACGAGAGAAGAGCAGGATGAAGCGGCTGTCGTGGAGGTCATTGTCTCTAATTGCGAGCAACTGGAGGATACAGCGCCAGCCGTAACGGCGATCTTGCCGAGCGAGAAAACTTACAATACGGCGGCGGTACGAAACACTTCAACCGGTTTGGGAGCCGGATTTGCCACGCAGTTCCTCGGTGCTTCGGGAAGCTTCCTGTTCGGCCGCAATCAGTATTTCCTCGTGCAAGACCAAGATACCCTGGCACAGGTTTTCGAGCCGTCCCCGCATGACTTGAAACTCTACTGTCCAAACCGGTGCATTGGAGTTCGCTGGATTTTCCGGCCAGTTCTCGGAAAGCGATATGTGGGATCGGAACGGCGCAAGATCATCGCCCAAATTGCGTTTCCGGAGACGCAATCGGTCGACCAGCTCGGCGTGATGACAGTGCGAACACTGTGGCGGCGATTCGATCGCAAGACGGGCTTGGTGGGCGATGAGCTGCGTGGGAAGCGCACGACGCTATATAGCTACCCGGTGCTGGCATACCGTTTGAATGCCATCAAACCCTCACTGAGCGTGGATAGCTGGGACGATCTCGGCGGGGGACTGGTGTCCGTGCGCTTGGAAGATAACTTCCTGCAGGGAACCTACGTTCAGATCGGCAACACTATTCTTTCGGACCTGCCATCAGGGCTGGTTCGAGAACCTAGTGCGATTCGTTTCGTGGCAACGGCCAACGATCTGATGAGCAAGAAGGCGTTTCTGGTTTCCCGTAGCGGAGATCGGGTGCAGCTCGTCATTTCGCGCGACAGCAAGATGGCGCCGCAGCGCGTGACAACGTCGGTTTCAGCTCTGGACGCAACATTAAGCCACGTGGTCGTCTCATACTGTCAGCCTGTTAGCGGGGATGCCAAGGAACCGCCTCCCGGGATCGAGATGGACCCGATGCTTCTGACGGTTGCGGGAAAGGCATATGGGCTGTCGGATGCGCCGATCGAGCGGAGGCGGCGTTGGCCGGTTGGGAGCGAATGTGATGGAGTTCCAGTACCGCCGCCCACTGCTCCGGATCGTCCGGCCGGCCATGTCTATCTCAAAACTCTTGGACTGACGATACCGACGGCGACACTGCTTGCATCGCCGATCATAACGATGAAGCCCATGCTTGCAGATGTAAATCAAACGTTCGAGCATTCCCTGCTCAGCGAAGACGCGCTTGACGGGAACAAGCTTTCGGCGTTGAGCCAGGCGGACCGGCTCGTGGCGCTTAAGCTTTCCAAAGATGCTGGGCAATTTTTGCTCTACGGAAATCGGTTGAGTTTGGTGACGCAGGTCGATCCCGACGTTACGCTGGAGAAGATCAGTGGGAACAATGCCGGGGCCGGCACCGAGGACAACCTGCGGCTCGTGACTCTGAGCGCAAAACAGATCGAACAGTACAAGTTTCTGGTAATAACGCGGAAGGGCGAGGCCCCAGAAGCGGTTGCGATTCCGGCTGTAACCTTGCCTGGCTCGCCGGCGACACCGGTGGTTACCGGGGCGGTGCTGCTTAACCAGGACTCCGCCGTGGTGACCGGAACGTTCGACGATCTTGATCACGTCAGCTTCAAGAAAACCAGCATTTTTTATACCCTTGCCAAGGACAAAAAGTCGATTAAGCTCGTTGGTCTGAAACGGGCTGGGGTAACAGGCTACTTAGGAGTACAATCGCTGGATTTTTATTTCAAGGCTAAGCCGGTTCCAGTGAAGGTGGACGTGTTTACCCAGGCAGTCCAGACGACGGCGCGTCCACTCCCAGCGACAAAGTAATGTGTAATAGCTGAGACATGATCTGCGTAATGTCCAAAAACCTGATCTGATTTAAAGTTGTCCTTTGCCAAAATTAAACGCAGCCTCGTTCCTGGCAAGAAAGTCCCGGAATTGTTGGCGAGGTAGCACGGGTGGTTATGTCGGAGCGCGGAAGCCGGCGGAAAATCTGAGTAAAATTTGCAACGCAGGCAGAGGACTCCCGTGGCTTGGTATCCGTTTCGAGTCAAAACTCTCAGGCGGCGAGATCGTAGCGATGATGCAGTCCGCCCAAACGGGATCGAGAAACAACTCGCTCTGATCCACGTCGCCTCTGAACGGCACGCCGGTGGGGCGTTTCCTTCCCGAGGCCGAGATGCGTTCGGTCCTCGTGGTAATAACAAACGTACTCGGCCAGGAGCCTTTTCAGGTGGCGCTCATTGATTGCAATGACATGATCAAGCAGATCTCGGCGGCAACTTCCCACCCAACGCTCGGCAACCCCGTTCTGCCAGGGACTCTGGAACGAGGTGCGAGTTGGTTTGCTGCCCAAAGCTCGGACCGCCGCCACTACTTCGGGGCCGAACTTGGAGTCGCGATCAAAGATCAGATACTTGGGAACGGATTGAAAGGGAAAGGCTTCACGCAGCTGTTGCATCACCCAGGCGCCAGTCGGATTGCGGGTGACGTTGAAGTGCAGAATGCGCCGGCGGTAGTGGGCAATGATAAAGAAGCAGTACAAAACTCCAAATGTGAGGGGGGAACGGTAAAGAAGTCCATGGCCGCAACGGCTTCCCGGTGATTCCGCAGGAAGGTCAACCAGCGCTTTGCCGATTCCGGGTTCCGCTGTGCCTGTCGTATCCAGCGAGAGATGGTTCGCTCGCACACCTCGAAGCCGAGTACAGGGTACGTGCCCAGAAAGCTGGGTTACGCGGGGTCCAGATGCCAGCCTCGATGTCGGCGGGCACTGAGCATCGCGGATGCGGAGACATTTGCATGAGCAGTGACCCTAACCTCGGCGTCGAAGCTCTTGAATCCCTGCCTGCTTCAAAGAGTACCCGAGGAGGTTCTCGAAAATCCGTACGGCAGTGAATTAGAGCGGGTCTAACCACAAGGCCGAGTTCCTTAACCTCACCATGGCAGAACGTAAACTTCTCGCAGAAGCAGCCGTTTGAATTAATCCACAACCGCTTACTCGAACGGTGCGTCCGTGAGCCTAAAGTGTCCCTCCGCCACAAGACCTTTCAGATACGACGCGGCATCCGCATCGATAGGATTGGATAGCTCGGGATAACAACGGAGCAACAGCGAGCTGCAAATACTGGATTTGATTTCGTTATTAACTATGGGTATAGGTATAGCGACTGAGATCGTTACATCCTCCCCGCCCATGCCGATGCTCTTTCGGTTCATTTCGAACATGCTGGCAGAGAGCGAGAAGGATTCGCGTCCTGTCCGGCTTCTAGTTCCAGGCCCCACAACGATTCCGGTTGAGCCGTTCAGAAGGATTTTGGTGCCGGCCGGAGCCAACGCGGAAGCTCCTCCCGGTCTGGAACCCACAAGTTTGCTTACCCGCTCGGGGATGAAAGTGTTGTAGGTTACCATCCTGGCAAACTCGAGATCCTTGATCCTGCATCGATTGTGGAAAACGCCCCCTTCCTCCGACAGGCACTTCACCTGGATTTCACTTCCATCTAGGAGGTCCAGCAGCAACTTGGTACCCGCGGCCAATTTGCCGGAATCACCTTCGATTCTGCGGTCGGCGAATATCAGGGTATCCACTACGCCAAGCCGCTCGTTGGGGGCGGGACCGGGATATCCCTCAACACCGTTGAGCCATATCTTCCTTGCCCGCGTGAACTTACTACGTTCCGACACCGGAATCAGCAGCATCGCCGCACAACCGCATATACTGCTGCTGAAAGCAGTAATCAAGACATCCAAATCGATGGAACACGGGCCCACTCCCTCCCGCAACTGCTGCTGCAACTCGACGTCGGTGCCGATCTTGGCTTTGCCGGCTTGAATTTTTTCGTTGATTTCCTGAATACTCTTTCTATCGCTCACCGTCTGCCCTCCCCGTTGTCCTCCATCTGTTCGACAACTTCAGCCAAATGAAGGACCTGTTGCGATAAGGCGTGCTTGTCCAGTTCATTGATTAGTTGGATCATGCAGCCGGGGCAGGTATTCACCACCACATCCGCGCCGGTCCTTTCTATTGCTGCAACTTTCTCGTTTGCAATCCTTTCCGAAAGGTCGCGGCTGTGCAGCATGAAGGAACCGCCGCATCCGCAGCATCCCTGGTGGTCCATTTCGATGAAGTTATCCCCGAAGGCTTTCCGCAGGATTCTCCTGGGCTGCACCACCACACCCTGGTACCCCGCCAGGTGGCATGGATCGTGGTAAGTTAAGCGCACATTGTCGGGAAGTTTGGACTGGTATCTCAGAGGTTTGAAGTCGGCGAGGTCGACCAATACTTCCGAAAAATCTTTAACCTTCCCGGCAAGCTTTTTAAAAATGGCTCTCCGCTCATCATCATGCCAAAAGAGGCTTGTCCAGCCCTCTTTCAAGGTCGATCCGCAAGTAGCACAACCAGTGATGATCAGGTCGGCGTTTGTCTCGGACAGGATTTCCAGATTGCGCAGGGCCATTTCTCTGGCCGTTTCCACATCGCCGTTCGCCGCTACGGCAATGCCGCAGCAAACCTGATTTCTGGGGAAGAAGACCTCTACGCCCAGTTTATTCAGCACCCTGACGATGGACTTCCCTACGTTGGGAAGAGCGTACTCCGTAATGCAACCGGCGAAATAGGCAGCCCGCAGGCTTCGCCCCTTGACCTTGCCGATAGGTGGATTCAACTCCGGAAGGGTTTCGCTCAGAAACTCACTGGAGATGGATGGGAGCTGCATCCCTCTCCCCATGCCCAGAAAGTAAAGAGGAAGATGCCTGAGCACTTTGCGATCTTCGGCCACGCCTTGCTTCCTGGTTGTCGGCACAGCCCACTGGACTTTCGATGCCAGGCGAAGTACTTTGCCCATTGACTCCCGGTTGGCCATCAGCCGTCGGAAGACTATCGACTTACCGAAGGACAGCCCCTGCCGCCTAATGATTTCTTCTCTCGCCTGCAGAACCACCAGATCGTTGCGCACTCCGCGGGGACAACCGGATACACATCGACCGCAAAGCAGGCATTTCTCGAAGATTGTTTTGTATTCTCCGCTTGTCAGTTCCCCGCCGTCGTAGCCTAGTTCCCGCACCAGGTGATTGCGCCCCCGAGACGAATACCTTTCATCGTGGCTTTCCCGGTACACCGGACAGGAATGGAGACAAGTGCCACACTCAATACATTTTTTGATCTCTGCCGCGAAGGTCTCGCCGCTGACCTGCAATCCCGTTTCTCTCATTGCTCTTAGTCCTTGATGGCCCTCAGTGTAGGTTTAGTTCCAGATCCGAGTCCGTAAGCAGGAATTCACCCTTTTCCATAACTTCCTTAAGGTGAACTGCCAGCTTCTCGGACCTGAAGCGATTGGACTGTCTGAAGATGATGGGGACATCCCGGTCAAAAATGTTGACGGTTCCCATGCTCCCGCGCGGTGCAGCGTCGCCTTTGCCTTTGAAAGCTCCGCCCATGCAATTGGAAGTACACGCGCCGCACGCGTAACAGAGGTTTTCGTCAATCTTCTTGTCTTTCCACGAAATTGCTCCCATGGGGCAGTAGTACTCAGCCGGGCACTGGAAAGAACAGCAAATGCAGCGGTCGGGGTCGAATTCCACTTCCTTCCGGGCGTTCTTCCACACATCGGAGTAGGTAATGCTGATCAAATTGACTCTGTCGGAAAGATCGGCCACCGGGAGCGGGATGTTCTCGTCGAGGCTATTGGAGAGGCCGTCGAGGACCTCCATGGAAGTGATCGGAAATGGAATAGCGATCCCATTCGTAACCTCAACCGCAATGCTGGTCTTGAAACCTCCCATGAACTGGGGATCCATCCTGAAGAGGTCACCAGCAACGAACAAGGAGGGCTTAACCTTGTTACTACGCGTTCCATGGCTGATGATCACGCCCGGTGCGCCGTTGAGCAGAATTCTTGTTCCCGATCGGAGCACCGTTCTGGTTCTGTCGTTTTCCAATGGGTTGAGTTCTCCGCTGCCGCTGAAGGTTACGCCTCTCAGTAGGGGAATGGGCCGGCAGGCGAAAATTGAGCCCGGATTCTGCATGTACGCGGGACTATTCTTTACATTGGTAAACATCGTATAGTTCTGGAAATCATTCCGGAAGTTATACAGTCTGGCGAATTTGAGCTGATCCAGGGTGACGGTGCTGAGGGTGCTCTTGCCGTCGCCGGTGACGCACTCGACCTCGATTTGCTTGCCCTCGACGACGTCCCGTAAAACGTGGCCTCCGCCGTACCGCCCGTTGAAGTCATGGCTTTCGGCAGTGCCGTAAATCACTACATCTACCAGGCCGGGAGCATTTTCTGGATTGGCATAGGGGAAGCAGGGGACACCGTTTAACCGGAGATCCTTGATCGACTGGTTGTGCCCGTTGATATCCAGTGGCATCACCAGCATGGCGGAAGTTCCGGACATGGTGCCGCGCGTCCCCGTAGTTACTACGTCCACGTCGGACACTTTGAAACGGTACCCGCTCCTGACTTCCTTTTTGAAATCCATGGCCGTCATAACAACAGCCTGGCCCTTTTTGAGCTTCTCGTTAATTTCGGAAATGCTCTTTTCCTTTGCCATTTCGACTCCCCAGAAAATCTCAGCCTATGATCTCGATATCTCCCCAGGCCCCGATGCTGTCATCCACCAGGATCAACACTCCATGCACTCCTATTTCGCGGGCTCGCTCGATGCCAACCTCAATGTCGCGACTGGACTTGATCAGATTGCCGACCGCAGTGGCTGCGGCGTCGGCTTTGGCAGCGGATTGGTCGAAAATTGTAACCGCGTCGGCACGGCCAAAGCTGAGGGACTGACCGAGAGTGCCTGAAGAAGTGCAGATCCCCATTGGCCCGGGCGTTGGTCCAACAGCTATTCTCAGTCCCTCGAAAGGAGAGTTCTCGGCCAGAACGAGCAACTCTCTCTTCGAGGAAACCTGGAGCGTGATGTCTCCGCCGTTTTCCATGATCACCTCCCGGCTGTATGCCAGAAGGTCGCGTCCGACGTAGTCCGCGATGGCCCCCGCCACGGTAGCCATCGGACCAACGCAGGCTTTCACGCTGGCCTCGATCATTGTCTTCACGATTTCGGGCGCATTATCATCCTTGCTCACCGGCATGAGGGACCAGGAAAACATGGCACAGCTTTTGATATACGACTCGATTTGCTCTCTGTACTTCCTGATAAGAGGCAGGGCCTCACGGCTCAGATCGCGGCCTCCGGAAATGAGCACGTCGGTTTCCCCGACCCTCAAGTGCGAGGTGACCAGACCCTTAGGGTTGGCCAGTGTCCGGTATGCTTCCGGCCCTAACTCTTTGGCGGCGGCACTCATTTGGAATTACCAACCGTAGAATCGAGAATAAGATCGCCCATCCCCCTCAGCCGCTTTTCGTTCAGCGCAAACCATACGTCTTTAGGAAGCCCGAAATAGATGCACTTCATACTGCAGCGGGTGGCACAGGCGGGCATCATGCCTTTCTTGAACCGATGCGCACAGAGATCACACGCCTCCGCCGCATCCCGTTGCCCCTCGGGGCAGGTGATCCAGCCGTTGGCGTCAGTTTGGTAGGGGCACGGAGAACTGCAATCTCTACAGGAAAGCGGCAGATGCACGGAACTTTCGTATCCAGAGGTTTTCTTCATCACGACAGGTATGGCTTTCGGCTTCGCCGTCTCGTGAGGTCCACCTCTCTGTTCCAGTTCACAGGCGAAGTGGCAAGACCCGCAACTGATACACCGGTCAAGGTCGACCATCAGGATGGGTTCGTTTTCCGGAAGTCCCCGTAACTCCGCTTCTTGCCGCTTCAGTGTTTTGCTAACCCAGAGAATTTTCATATTCCCTTAACTCCCGAGAAGTTCCACAATCTTCTTGGCAGTTGCTTCCCGGTCTGAACTGGTCTTAAAGACCGTAACCCGGGTGAAACAATCCGGCGTATTGCCTTCCGCAGGGACGTCGAACAGTGACATCGGTCCAGAGTCTTTAATCCCGAAGCCCGCTCCCTGCGGAAGCCATAACACCTCGGGCGCTACGTCGTCGCTGATCTCTGCCCGGACACTCAACTGTTCCGCTGCACTTGCTACAACCAAGGCGTCGCCGTCCTTGATTCCCAGAGTTTTGGCGAGCTTGGGGTTAACCTTGACAAGCGGCTTGCTCGTGGGACCATTGTCCGGCCGAGATCCCGCGTATTCTTCCACGTAATCGACGCGGACCCCAGTCGTGAGCATCAGGGGCAGGTTCGGCGCGGCACCAGTTACCACGCTGGCGTCATTGCCCGAGGCAAACACCGGGAAGGAGATCTTTCCGGAAGCAGTAGGAAAACGCCGGCCGCAATCCAGGTAATGGCGGTTGCGCTGAAAAAGAATATTCAGACCCCGAGTGGTGCCTTTCACGAATCTTGAAGACTCGAATTGGACCTGCGAATGGTCGGTGCACGGCCAGAGAATACCGCCGGGGGACTCGGTATTCGGGTCCAAGCGATCGCAGGTGATCGCGCTGGTAAGAGGATTACGCTTCAGAAAGAAGTCGTAACTCTGCGGATCGTTTTTTGCCTGCTGCTGGCCCCACCAGGAAAGCCCCATGTCGCCGGCCAGGTCTGTCCAGAATTGCAGGGGAAAACGGCATTGGCCGGGTGCGTCTGCTGCCTTCTTGTGGCACTGTATCGCTCTGCCGTTATTGGTCGGCAGCAGTCCGTTGTACTCAAGCCAGGAACTCGTTGGGATCGAAACATGGGCGTGTTCGCTGGTTTCATTATGGTACGCGGATAAATGAACAATCAGAGGTACTTTGTCCAGCGCCTCTCTGGAGGATTTGCCTCCGGTGAGGCTCGCGCGGGAGTTCCCGTACCAAAAAAGACAGGAGACATCACTTGGCCGGCCCGTCATGAGGCGTTCGAGACATAGATTGGAGACCTGGCCGGCTTGGCCGCTATAAGCAAAGGGCGATACTCCGAGGAAATTGACTCCGCCCCCGGGAACGCCGATGGAACCCTTTAAACAACTTATCGCGGCGCATTCGCACAACTCTGAATCGGAAAGGAACTTTCGGGAGCTCCAGTCTCCAGCGATAACCTGCACCGGCGACTTTGCCAGATACCCCACGAATTTTTCTAGTTCGCCAGCAGCAATGCCACAGACTTCTGACACCTTTTCCGGAGTGTAAGCCTCGACCTGAGATTTCAAAGATTCGAAGCCCTCAGTCCATTCCGAGATGAAATCGGAATCGACGAGTTCGCGGCTTATCTGGAGTCTGAGGATTCCCTTGAGAAGTACGGTCTGGCTTCCCGGCCTCACTCTAAGCGACATCGTGGCTTTCGAAGAGGTTATGCTATCCCTGGTGTCTATGCTGAGAACGACGGCTCCCCGGTCGCGCGCATCGAGGATGGGACCGAAGGTGATCGGGTCCGATGCAGCGAGATCACAGCAGTAGAGAATTATGCAGCGGCTATTGCACCAGTCCCGCGGAGGGTTAGTCTGCAATTGCGCCGCGGGAATCCCGAACATGTTTTTGATAAGCCCGTTCTCGCCCCAGGAGCACGGGAAAAAACGCTCCGGGGTAAGGGGTGTTTTGAACTCGGAGGCGAAGCAGGCTGCCCCGGCCAGATAGTCGAACGGATCGGTCTCACGGCCGAAGATGGCCATCGATTCTTTTCCATTCTTCTCTGCAAGCTGGCGCACCCTGCTAGAAGTAAACTCGATGGCTTCCCGCCAGCTAACAGTATGGAAGGGCTCTTGCAAGCTCTCCCGGATCCGGGGCTCCTTGAGGCGTAGAGGATTATACAAATGAGAATAGGACAGCAGCCCCTTGGGACATAGGGATCCCTTATTGATCGGGTGCTCTTCGTCGCCAAATACGTCGGTTACTTTACCGCCGGTCATAAAGACTTTCATTCCACACCCGGCGGGGCAGTTGCCGCAGTTGGTCCGCAGGACGCTTTCGAATTGATTAGCCGGTTCCTGTATTTTCTTGAATGCCATTGTCTCTATTCCATCGTGGTGCCTATGCGTGGGCAGAAGCTGCATAGCCTCTTCCACCACTGTTTCCATTACGTGTGCTGATCGATCTGAATTTATGATGCACGTCAGATGCCCTTGTATCCTCTGGCTGGTTTTTCCAATGTTCCCGCTTTCCAGCCTCGGAAAGTGGTGACGCGGCCAATACTCCCTCAGACTCCTTCAGGATGGCAATGATCTGTTCTTCGTTGAATCGACTCCTTCGCAGCACTCCACCTCTGGCCCTGGCGGGCCATGGTAAATGGAGAAAAGTGCGAGTTCGTCTCTTCTTGCCTTCCACTGTGCGCGTATCTTCGATTTGCAGAAAACGGCCATTGGCGTCGACGATAATGAGGAAGGGAACTTCTTTCTTTTCGAATCCATCGGGTGCCAGGGCCGTTTCCGAATCCTTGGCCTTGCGTTCGTAGTAGCGGACCAGCTCTTGAAGAATCATCCCCGCACCTCCTCGCTCTGCCAAGCAGGGACTCTAACGACGCCATCGTTCATGCGGGCATGAAAGAAACGAGGTTGCGGATTCGCAGCGTCGCGGAAGTCAAGATCGTAGAGCATCCAACCCAGGTCTTTTTCACCGTGAAGCTCTTTTGGAATCTCCGCTGGGTCGGCATGTGAACCGACCAGACGGAAGTCGCAGGCAAATTCGCGGCAGCCAAGATATGGCTGATTGATGCACTGTCCCTTCGCCGCACGGCGCTCGAACATCTCCGCAAACTTGAGTGGGGTGTCTCCCTCACCCGCCCGCTCCGTCAGCGCGAAACTCGCGGTAACGCGGTAACAAACATCGCGCAGCAGAAGACTGGCACGCTGCTGCCGATCCTCTTCCACATAAAGCGTCATAGCGCCCATGCCTCGCTGCATCGCGCTCCTCACGTTTGCCGTGGAAATCTTGCTTCCTACTTCATTGCGGCGGATGGTCGTCCATCGAACGGGCGCAAGCACCTCGACCTTCTCCGGCTGCCAGCGAATCGCAGGCTTCCACAAAATGGACTCGAACACAGCCCGCACGGCTGAGGGTGTGATAACTTCGTAACTTACCCGCTCGACCTTCATTTCGGGCCGGGTAAAGCAGGCGAACTCTCCGCTGATTTCCAAACAATAACGAGTTGGCATGAGGGCTCCTGACTACATGACTTTGCAATATGCTTCAGAAAGCGCAATTCAACCGCACCTGCATCTGCATTTCCACGTGAATTTGTCGCCGGGTTCCAAGATCAGCAATAGAGACCGCCTGGATCAGGGCTTCCGGTAGCTTCCAGAAGCAGTCCAAGGCTGGGATGATATGCTGTTTCGTTCTTTAGAACCCATATCCCCTGCACGATTTCTTCAATCTCCCCGGCCTTTTCGAGTCGCTGGAACTCATACCTTCGCACCGTGACCGTAAACCGTTGCAGCTCGCGCAACAGGCCGCGATGCAGCTCGCCCGAACGAAGCCGCGCAATCAGCAGCCGGCTATCGCGGCAGCTATCATCTGGATTGGCGTAGGGAACAATCACCGTCACGCTTCCGTCTTCGTCGATCAACTGGAAGCGCTCCGCAGCAGTGCGAAACTGAATCTTGCATTGCGCAGCATCCTTCGTCAGTAACTCGTGGATGCCCATTTTGTCCAGTCCTTCCCTGCCCGCCGCGCTGTAGTAGTGCGCAAAGTACCTCGTGAACCATTCAGGAGTGAGCGGCTTTTCCGGCCTGTAGATCAAAAGCCTCTTGCAAACGTCCTCGCCAAAGCGCAGCAGCCCGGGTGGCGCTTGCTTCGGAGGGATAAAGACAAAGACCTTCCCCTTGTCCGCTTGCTTGCCCTCGCGATTGCAGCGTCCCGCAGCCTGCGCAATCGAGTCGAGTCCTGCAAGTGCGCGATAGACTACAGGAAAATCCACATCGACTCCTGCCTCGATCAACTGCGTGCTTACCACGCGCACGCTCTCTTGGGTTGCGAGCCGCTGCTTGATCCGCTTGATGACAAAGCTGCGATGTTCGCCGCACATCAGCGCCGAAAGATGGATGGTCCCCGCCGGCATTCTGCGATGCAGCTCGCGGCAGTCGGCGCGCGTATTGACAATGGCGAGCACAGATGAGTGCTGCGCAATCCTGCCGGCAATCTCGTCCCAGTTACTGGGTGTGTCCCATTCTTGCGGAAGAACCACCTTCACGCGCTCAAGCTGCTCATACAACTGCTCCGTGCCGGAGACGATCTCCTTGGCATCATCGAGACCGCGAAACCAAGTCCTGCCTAAGTTGTCCGTGCGAGTGCCCAGCGCCGGTTGAGTCGCGGTACAGAGCACGAACGTAACGCGGTAGTGCTCCGCTAACAGCCGCATCACATCCAAAATGGGCTGCAAGAACGCTGGCGGCAGCAGTTGCGCTTCGTCCAAAATAATGACACTGTTCACCAAGTTGTGCAGCTTTCGGCAACGGCTGGTGCGTGCGGCGAAGAGCGACTCGAAGAGTTGTACGTTTGTCGTTACAACCAGCGGGGCGTCCCAGTTCTCGGAAGCCAGCCGGCTCCTTGCGGTCTCCCCCTTCGTATCGAGATTGCTGTGGTGCTCCAGCACTGCCCTGCCGAACATATCGCGGAACACATTCGCCGTCTGCTCGATGATGCTGGTGTAAGGGATGGCATAAACGATGCGGCGCTTGTCACAATGAAGTGCGTGTTCGAGCGCAAAGGCAAGGCTGGAGAGCGTTTTGCCACCACCGGTGGGGACGGTCAGCGTATAGAGTCCCGGCGCGCTTGCGGCCCTCTCCCGGCATTGCCGCAGCACGTCTGCGCGGAGTTGGTTGATTGGGGTGGACTCGGCCTGCCTGGCCTTCTTTTCCATTGCCTCGTTGAATTGAGCGCGAAGCGTTGCAAGCTCTGGATAGCCACCACGCTGCCCGCTTTTCGCCTTATCCATAAAGATTTCGGTGTCGAGAAAATCCGCATCGGTCAGGCAGGAAAAAAGCATACGTATCCACAGGTGCAGACCACCTGAGCTTCCGAATGAGTCGGGCCTAAAGGCTGGTTGCTCCGCCCTTAGAATTTCTTCCGGAGCAGCCCCCGACGCCTGCTCAAGCAGCCCGGTTGCCTTACCGTCTCTCACGCGATTATCGAGTGCGGCAGCGCCCGTCTCATCGGGGAACCAGTCGGGAAGGCCAGAGTGGTGACCGGCGATGAGATAGGCAAGCACCAGCCCCAGTTTTCCAAAGGACGCTTCGGAATGAAGCGCTCCTGCACTTGAGTGATTGACTTTACCGAAGGCAACATCGACGAGGTGCGCTTCATATCCACTCTTGCTGCGGATATACGACTGAAAGTCGTGGCTGAACTTTCCCAGATCGTGCCAAAGGCCAGCGAGTCTACCCCATTCTTCGGCCCCGAACTCCGAGGCCATCCTACCAGCCATCTGGGAGACAGAGGAGAGATGCTCTTCGAGAGGATGCGTGACGCGCAAATCCTCCGGGAGAACATGAGCGATGGGTTTCAGGTTTTGCTCGGTAGGGAGACCTCTTTTGCCATGCAAAGCGCCACCCCCACACTTTGTTCTATTCAAACCAGAAGGTACTACTCTGTCCAGCCGAGGAAGTCCACTCTACCCGAACATATGCAACGCGGGTGTTGGGGTTGCGGATACTCTTCAGTCTCCCCGCATAAGACCTAACTCTATGATCGTACTGCAATGTACAGTACAATCCGGCAGAATACAATTCATAGGTTTCATTGCTGTCAGGAGGGGGGACGGATGACGCGGCATTACTCAACGAAGGATTTCTTCCGGCAGATGCCGAATGCCCTGCTCGCCCGCTACTTTCAGGTGCGGAACGTGTTCGGGGAGCTGGATTTTGCGACCATGAAGGAAGGGCAGCCGGACGACTTGTTCCCGGCGTGGTTGCAATTGCCTGACGCTCAGCGCAACGCGATGGACGCCGAACTGCGCAGCATATTCGAGCTGAGCTGCGAGAAGGGTTTCCATGCAATCCGCGATGAGGCGGAATGGCACTTGACGGCAGGCTCGCAAGCACACGCGGAATTTGTCGAGAAGCTCGCGGGACTCGCCAGCCACTACGAACGCGCGATGGTCACATTCCTTGACCACTCGCAGTTCTGGAAGGGGGCGACACTCTTCTACCACGCCGACACCTTGCCTTACTGGCGTAAGCGGAAGAACCTGCCGCATCTGCCCGCGGCGGTGGACCCGGCCAGCCTGAATGATCTGGCTGGATTGATCCGCACGTACTTCCACCGCACCGAGGGGCGTGGCAACAATTGCGTGGTGGAGCCGTTCCGCCGTGGCGACCTGGACTATTTCTTTGCCTATCCCGAGGACTATTCGCAGCAAAGCGTTGAGTGGGTGGATGGGCAGTTCGCACGCCGGCCGCACAACCCGGCCTTTGAAGTGATTTACGTCTATTCACAGAAGGACGGGTCGCTCGACCTGAATTTTCGCGGATCGTACAAGGCCATCGAGCCGCTGCAAGGGATGTTTGCCACGGCGATTCTGAAACTGCCTGAACTGCCGCCCGACCCTAAAGATGGGCGGGTTTATGACCTGAATCCACTACGCCAGAAGAGCTTTCATTTCGTATTCGACGCGGGCAGCGGCATTCAGGACGTGGTGGTAAAGAAGTTGAGGCTGTCGTCCAAGGTAAAGAAAGGCGACCGGATCACGCTGGAGGCCGATGTGTCTGGCAATCCTGGCGCGGTTTACGACCTGCTCGACCAGATAGGCAAGTCCTTGCCCCTGCACCTTTACAACGTCACCCAGGTGGAGTTTTCGGCGACGGTTACGGTGGACGCCGACAAGCCGCCGAAGTCGGCGACCATCCGCGTCACCCATCCCAACTCCTGTTCGCTCAAGTACGACGAGTTAGATCTGAAGCTGCGCGACATGCTTGAAGCTTCCGGGATTGAACCCAAGGAGGCAACCGAGGGGGCGGAGGCGACTGAAGCGGCAGAGGCGGCTAAGGCATGACGCCGCTGGACGCGATGCTTGAGCTGCTGGGGCGCGTGGGCGCGCTCAAAGGCGCAGCGGTACTGGTCAGCGAAGAGGAACTGAGCCATTGGCCTGCGGAAGCCGTGAAGGCCATGAAGGTCGCAAAGCTGCTCGTGAAGGCGCGCCCTGCCGCCAGTGCGGTGTGTCCTGGCTGCGAGCAGGAATGTGTATGCCGGTGCATACGTTGCCCATCGCATCGGGCGGCGCGGCATCGTTCATCGTGTGCGACAAGCGGAGTGACACCAACCGCGTGGCCGTTGACGCCGAGCGGCTGAGGCAATGTCGGTGCGAGATGGATGCCCTATGCGGGTTTGCCGCGCAGAGCCTTGGGCTGCGTCGCAATGACAGACGGTCAGCCAGCGGCGAACTTTGGGAAATTGGCATCGCCACCGGCGACAAGCGCAAGCAGATGCTATGCCTCAAGGCCGATGGCGAGTTGGAGCTGGTTACCGGGAGCAAGGCAGCGCCACTCTCTCAGTTTATCGATTATGGCAATGGCCAGTATTCGCTCGATCAGGCCGCGATCC
>CAWHVF010000008.1:0-213583 GCA_963832785.1 uncultured Acidobacteriota bacterium | reverse complement strand
GGGCCGATCTTCATTCCGTTTTTTATTGTGCCGAAAATGGATTGGCTCTTCTGGGGATGGTTCAAAGCTTTTCTTGGATTCAGCTTCTACCAAGTGGTAGCCGCCGCTTTTGTCTTCATCTTCTCCAAGGTGCTGCTCGGCATGCTGGCCGTCATCGGCCCGCTGTCACTCTCGAATGCCTTTACGATTCTGCCCGCGCTGCTGGTGACGCTGTTTGTCTGCATCTACGGGCTGATCAAAATCCCAGAACTGACGGCGGCGATCCTCGGGGGATGGGCGGGTACCTGGGTAAATCCGCTGGGGTAAGCGAAGATGACAAAAATTCGAGATTCATTCCCGATTACCGAAGCTGGCCAGAGATTCTTGGAACTCTATGCCGAGCCGGTTGTGACCAACACGTATCTGAAGGTTGCGGTTCTCGTCCTGGCGGTAGTATCGTCAATCTCGCTCTATCTCTTATATAGAGCACAAACTGCCGCGCTACAACTCAAGCCCCTCATCATCTCGGTCACCGACTCCGGTCGCGGCCAGGTCATGCGCTATGACGACTTTCGGGCGATCCCCATCGAGCGCGTCAGCAAGTATTACCTGGCGCGCTGGGCCGAACTGTATTACGGGCGCAACCACTCCACTTTGCATCGCGACTTCGCCGAGTCGCTGAATTTCTTTTCCAACGATTTGCAGGGCGCAACACTCGCCCAGGTCCGTAAGGCCAATACACTCGATTCGTTCCTGCTTGACCCCAGCCAGCCGAACGTGGACATCGAGATCAAGGCCGTGGTGCTGGAGGACACCCGGCAAGCACCGTATCGCGCCCACGTCGAATTCGAGAAAGTCTTCCGTTCCGTTAGCGATCAGCAGGAGCAACGCCGCGAACGCTGGACCGCCAACGTGGTGTACGGATTCCGGGACGAGGTTCCCAACCAAATGCTGCTGTCGAACCCGCTCGGGCTGGTCATCAGCTACTGCCGCGAGGACCAAGCGTTCGGGAACTCATGATGGTAGCCCACTCTCCAATGCGTGCACGAGCTTCTGGCCACGCCCCCGGCATCTTTTCGGCGCCGGGCCGTCGCCTCGGCGTTGTCCTTGTGCCGCACGGGCCGAAAGCAAGCACGGCAACGGTGCGAGCGAGTTCAACGAGGCTTTTCTTGCTGGACAGGCAAGCGAGAACGGACCTGTTGTGGGCTGTGCGGTCTCAGCCGTGTCCGCCCCTCAGCACTTGGCGGGAACTTGTTTTTTGCATATCGAGTGCCATTCCTCCAGGTGTTGTCCTGTCACTCCCTCGGCCACCCCGCTCGGTGCTTCTCCCGCGCCCGGCGGGAACTGCGCGGCTCTGCTTTTCCGGTTCCTTCCACAACAAATCTCCCGCGCAGAGGGCGCGCGGCGGCGGCCCTGGAGGGCGAGATTTCTTGTGGGTCCTTCCCAAAAAGCGCGCTTGCCCTTGGGAGCGGGGCACACATCACCCCAGCACGTGAAAAGCGCACGTGCTGGGGACCCCGATTTTCGCGTCGCTTCGCGCAAAGGTGTCCCGAGTGAGATTCGGGCCAAACCAATACGGAGGAAACAGCAATGGCACTCTACGAAAACAACATCCGACTCAAGGGCTTTGTCGGCAAAGACGCTGAAACCAAATCGACCGCCAACAACAACCTGCTCACCACCTTCTCGCTGGCCACCAAGTCCAGCTACAAAGACAAGCAGTCCGGCGAGTGGATCGCGCGCACCGACTGGCACCGTGTCGTCTGCTTCGGCAACTCCGCCGAGCTGGCGAAGACGCTCAAGAAAGGCGACTACGCCGAGGTCGAAGGCGAGTTGCGCAGCTCCGAGTACGAAGCCGAGTCCGGCAATGGCAAGAAGCGGCTGCGTACTTGGGAAGTGCGTGCCAGCATCGTCCGCAAGCTGGAACGCCCATCGAGTTCCACTGCCGAAGCGGCTCCCGTGGGTGATGCCGCCTGAGCGGCTTCGCCTGACAGCAGGCGGGGAGCCCCGGATTCCTCGCCTTTGCTTTGATCCTGGCCGTGCTGGCCGCGGCGGAAAGGAACACCGTGTTCGCCAACGCTGTCTTTGTTGCCACCTTAATTTTCCTTGCGCTTGGCATCTGGTTGAGCGGCGAGCTGCGTTTCCTTACGCCCTGGCGCAGCCTTATCGTGCATCACTACCTTGGCGCGATTGCTGTCTACTGCGCGCTGCTGTTCGCCAATATTCTCGGCCTCACGATCTGGATTGAGCGCAAGTTCTTCCTCCGCGATACCGGCCGCAAACTCAAACACCTCGACCAGGAGATTCACAGTGGGCACAGCGAACTCTCAGAGGAGATTACCGCGCAATTCCAAGAGGAATGAAAAAGGAGACCTTATGAGCAATGACAGGCCGCGTAACGTAGCTGTAACCGACCTTGATCACGAGCAGTACATCGACCACTCCATCGATCTGGTGGCGCGTGTGCGCGCAGCCAAGCAGGCCGCGCAGCGCGAAATGGAAACCTTTGGCGATGTCTCCGAATACGAGATCAGAAAAATCTACGGACAAAAGACTGAGCTGCCTTATCCCGATCACTACCATGACGCTCAAGCAACAGCGGAGGGGTCCCGTTCTCGGGAAGCGGATGCGGACGCCGGCGTGCCAGATACGCTCAGGGAGCGTGCAGGGAACGAGCGCCAGGGAACCCTGCAGTTCCAGCCAGATGTCTCCAGCCATGAGCCGTTTGCCAAGGAGGAGTGATGCAATTTGAGCTTCCTCATGAACTACCACGCAGGCGGCCGCCACAGGCTGACGACGCGCCACTCGAACCCTCGCCGGTCGAGCGGCGCCGGGAGCACCTCGCGGCACGCGCGGCGGAAAACCGTGGCCCGCAGGCGCCGCTACCCAGACGGGAACAGCCGTTGAAAATAGAACAGTCACGCACGGCCCAGAATCGTGCGCCGGTCCAAGATCGTTTCGTAGACCGGCGGCCCCGGCGCGAGAGCCTGCCCTTACAGACCTTGCACCTGGCACTGCGAGATGAGGAGCAGCGAGTCCTCACGGAACTTGGCCGCTTCCGGGTGATCGCCACGCGCGATCTGGCTGAGACTATCTACGACGGACGCAAGGCACGCATGGAGCGCGACCTTGCTTTCCTCCGCCAGCAGGGCTTGATTGCCGTCAACGCCGTAAACGCCCGCCGTGATGGACGCGGCGGGCGCGTCGAACACCTGGAAGTCGCGACCTTGACCAAGGCCGGTTACGACTTGGTTCGGCAGACGGCAGAACTCCCGGATGGCCAGAAACTGTATGCCGGACTGGTCAAACCTCGCGAGGTCGAGCACGACACCCAAATCTATCGTGCCTATCTGAAGGAAGCCGAGCGCATCGAGCGCGCGGGCGGCAAGAACCTCCGCGTCCGGTTGGATTTCGAGTTGAAATCGCAGATTCAGAAGGCCATCCACGCCGAACGCAAAGCCGCACCCGAGCGCGACCTCAACGAAATCAAGCAGCAGGTGGCACAGCAGTTTGACTTTCCGTTCGTGAACAACGGCATTCAAATTCCTGACGCCCGTATCGAGTACGATCTCGCCCGCAAGGGCGATCAGGAGATGGATCAGGGCGCACGCAGCGGGCACCAGGACATCGAGGTCCTGACCGCCGCATATCATCCCGGCCATCTACGCAACAAAGCCCAGGCTGGCTTTCACGTGTACGCATCCGCCGCCGACCGCTCCACGCTGACCGCAAAGGTCGAGGATGATCACCATCTGCTCGACCAGATTCTGGAGTTGTAGTCCATGACTGTCGATCCCGTTGTCGCGCTGGAATCACTCGGCTATACGGAGCGCGAAGCCTCCTTCCTTTACCTCGTTGCCGTGCATTCCGGGTACTTCCTCCGCCGGCAGTTCAACTTCTTCATAGACCGGCAGAAGGGCTATCTTGCTCATCGCTTCCTCGAAAAAGCTCGCATGGCCGGCCACATCGAAGTCATCGACTATGGCCAGGGACGGTACGTTTACCACCTGTTCGCCAAGCCGATTTACCGGCTACTCGGCTCCCCGGACTCGCAGAACCGGCGCCGCAAAGGTGACGGCCAGATTCGAGCACGTCTTATGGCGCTCGATTACGTTCTTGAAAACAGCGATGAGCATTACCTGGAGACCGAGGAGGCCAAACTCGATTTCTTCACTCAAGTTCGTGGAGTCAATCCAGATCTCTTCACGGACGGATACGGGCGGCTGCATCCGTTCGTGAACAGTTTCCCTGTTTCCATTGTGGATCACTCGCACCCTGCAATCTCCGTCGTGCGCGTCCCGTTCATGGACGAAGGACTGCTCTCTACCAAAAAGTTTTCCCGCTTTCTTTCGGAGATGCTGCCACTGCTGTGTGCTCTCGGCAACTTTGAGGTGATTTACACCGGCGTTTGCGAGCTTAATTTTGTTGCCGCCGAGGAAGCGTTCCGCCGCGCTTGCGCCGCAGCTATTGCCCCCAAACAGCAGATACTGGGAGATTGTGGCCCCGCTTCCGCGGCGCCACATTTGATAAACTGTCCACCGCTGCGGCCAAGATTCACCACACTACTTTTCCAGTACAGCTATCCCAGCCTCTTACGTAGTGAACCTCGGGGGTCTGCACAGAGGTCTGGCGTAGAGTCCGTGCATCAAGAGGAAATCGCTTGAAAATCATGAAGATGCAAGTTCTACAGGGTCACTATCAGGGTAACCCGGGGGCGGGAGCGACCCCACCCTGCCGGGCTGCCGCTGGCGCTGGTCGCTCCCGCCCCCCAACTCGCTTGGACTCGCTTGGAACAACTCAGTATCCACGGCGGATACACAACCGATCTGTCTTTGTATTGGCAACGCATACGTGACCCGAACATCTTTGGCCCGTGGCAGGGTCAGCATTCGATGCAACCAAAACCGCAGAAATAAGAGGAGCATGAGATGAGCAAACTAAAAATCGAGCACGGTGTCAGTCGCATTAAGCGCGCAAAGCTCCAGACCTATATCGACCAAACAATCGCGGATGACATCGCGTTGATGGCTGATTTGACGAATAACGAACAGAACTACATCGTGAACGAGCTGCTGCGCTTCGCCCTCTCGCAATCCGAGGGTTTCCAGAAGCTCAAGGCCCAGCGTGTACCGAAGGATTCGCGGATTCTTGGTGATGCGAAACCTGTCTCGCTTCGATCCACCATCGTTCCCGATCAGGCTCCGCCTCCACCCCAAAGCTCACCTGTAATCGCGGCGAAACCGGGTACCACAGCAACCGAGATGACAAGGCAAGAATAAAGTACGGAGCACGTCCCATGTATATCCCGAAAGCTCTCCAGAAACTCACTCGGCGATTGATCGCACACCGTCTGCTGCTCTCCGTCGGGCTGAGCGCCGCCTGTGGAATTGTGCTTCAGGGCGTTTTCCCCGTACACCCATCCGATCCTGTTCTTCGGTTGATCGCCCTCGAACGGCCCGCGATCTATCACGAGCTGGTATGGGGCTACACGCTATTTCTGTTCAGCACGCCCTACCTTGCCCTCTCCATTCTGTTCTCGCTGGCTTACGTCCACTGCTACACGCCGGATGTCAAGAGGATCGCAGGACGGTTACCGGAATACCCCGATCCCCGATCCCGGCACGACCTGTTTCTGATCGTCGGCGAGATTAATCAGCAGATCAAGCCTGAGCCGGCGTCGGACCCGCACTGGCTAGCGATTCCGGAGCGCGGTCTTTACACCGGTATTGCGGTGATCGGCGCCATCGGTTCCGGCAAGACGCAGGCCCTTATCCTGCCGGCCATGCGCCAGCTCTTTGCCTACCGGGCCGATGATCCCGAACGAAGGTTGTCGGGAATCGTTCTTGAGGTCAAAGGCGATCTTTGCCGTCAACTGCGGAAGATCCTCCAGCGTTGCGGGCGTGCTGACGACTACATCGAGGTCTCGCTCAACGGCAACATCCGCTACAACCCGCTCAACAACGATCTCGACCCCTACGCCCAGGCTTTTAACATTGCCTCGATCATCACCGCCATTTGGGGCAAGGGCAAGGAGCCATTCTGGCAGCAGTCGTATACGGACCTGGTTCGCTACGTAATCCTGCTGCATCGCGTCCGTGACGGGTATGTAACCTTGCTCGATGTCTTTCAAACCGTCATCAGCGCCGGCGCCCTGGAAAAAATGTTGATTGAAGTTGGCCGGACTTTCACCGCCGTGGCTTTCGTCGGGATAGCCAAGGTTGCATATCCAAGATACGAGTCGATGCTGAAGGCGTTCGACTTTGAGTGGAACCCCGTCGTCGGCCAGTACATATCCAGATGGAGCTTGGAACTGGAGTCGATTCTGCTCCGCGACACGGACATCGAAGCCACCTTATATATGCGCAAGATGGGTGACGGGAACGCCCGCGCACGCTACGAGAGCATCCATTACTGGTACTGGGAACACTGGAAGTTCTTCCGCTCCGAGGTCAAGACCTCGATCATCCAGGGAATTGCCGTCTTCCTCTCACTGTTCGAGACCGATCCGGATGTGCGCCGCAACTTCTGCCCGCCAAAAGAAATGTACGAGGGCAAGCAATGCGACGACGATCCGCAGGGGTGCGTCTTGCCGCCCTTTGACGACCTGATCGAATCCGGCAAAGTCGTCGGCCTGAACTTTCCCGTCGCGCTGAACCCGGCCCTCGCCAAGATCATCGGCACCATGATGAAGATCGACTATCAACGGGCCGTGCAATTGCGCATCCCGAAGATGGACGCCGAGCCGGGCCGCCATTTCCGGCCCACCGTCTTCATCTGTGACGAGTACCAGAACTATGCCACGGTCGGTGGCGACAATCCCACGGGCGACGAGCGGTTCCTTTCCATTTCGCGCCAGCCCAAGTGCATTCCGATTGTGGCTACACAGAGCGTTTCATCCTTGAAGGAAGCCTTGCCAAACGAGGGGGTAAAGACACTGCTTCAGGCCTTCCGGACCAAGGTGTTCCTGTCCACCTCCGACCCAGACACCGCGCGATTCGCTTCCGAGGTTTGCGGTAAAACAGATCGCACGCGGATCAGCTACACGGTCTCTGAATCCAGCACCAACGCCAACGTCGGCTGGCTCAGTGGCCGGACATCATCCAGCAAAGGCTCGGTCTCGGCCTCCAAGCAATATCAGAAACACAAGGAGCCCCTGTTTGAGGAGCGCGTGTTCTTCGAGCTAAAAAACGCCCAAAGCATCGTTGCTGCCTTCGACGGCGTCAGCCCTCAGCCCGCGCCCCACTGCTATCTGAAGCCCGACTTCCTGCCCGTCGAGATGACCTGGTTCGAGCAGGAGCGCATCGGCTTCGATCCTGAAAGGTTGTAACGATGAGTTTTGGGGTAATTTTGCCATTCTTGAAACCGATCCGACATCTGCTGGAGGCAGAGACGATCTCCGAGATCATGGTCAATCCCGACTCCTCGGTCTGGATCGAGGAAGACGGCCAGATCCAGCCGCTGCCAGCAATACGATTTGAGGATGGTGCTCTGCTGACCAGCCTTGAAGTCATCGCCAACCGCTTCGGCAAGAAACTCGATGCCGATTCGCCCATCATGAACCTGCGGCTGCCGGACGGCAGCCGTATGGCCGCCCTGATTCCTCCCGTGGTCAATCCACGCCCAATGATGACCATCCGCAAGTTCACCTCGCGGGCCTTCACCATGGACAACCTGATCCAGCGCAAGATGCTGACGAAAGAGCAGGCCGACACCCTGGCTGTTGCCGTTCAGCGCGGCAATAATATTCTGATCTCGGGCGGTACCGGCTCAGGAAAGACAACGCTCTTGAATGTCTTGGCCGGATTCATTCCGGCTCAGGAACGTATTCTCGTCCTCGAAGACACGGCCGAGCTATATATAAGGAAGCCGCACGTCATCTCCGCCGAAGCCCAACTCGATACTCACAAAACCCAGATCGGCTTCGCCGATTTGCTCAAAGCAGCGCTCCGCCATCGCCCCGATCGAATCATCGTTGGGGAGATTCGTGGGACAGAAGCTCGCATCTTCTTGGACGCATTGAATACCGGCCACCGAGGATCGTTAACCACGATTCATGCCAACGGGGCACAGGATGCGTTGCGGCGCCTGTCCCAGCTTGCCATGCGCAGCGCGGGAAACATCCATTTATGCGACGTTGAGGAAGAATGCAAACGATGCATCGACGTTCTCATCCACATCTCTCGAAGTGGCCATTTGCGAGTAGTTACAGAGGTTGTGGAAATCATCAGATAGAGAAAGGCTGGCTCATTCGAGAGGAAGCTTGTAACGCAACACGTCAATCTCTTCTCCGGAGTCCGGCAAACTGATTTCCAACACTTGATTCACCAAGTTGTCATCCCGGTCGAGTTCGTCGAGCGCAGTTTCGAACAATTCGAGTTGAAGATCGAGGCCCATGCCGACTGGACCGTTGAGGCAGATGAGACCGGCGTGAAGCGCCACGTCTGCATATTGCCCTCTAGTCTCCTGAGTCATTGATTTCTTGCATAATGCTCGACTTCATCTGCAGTGCAAAACAGGGCGACGGGCCAGACTGTATATGTAATGTACTTATGACTCAGAAGCTAGTAGGGTTTGTCGCCGCGCTTCATGGCGAAGGCTGACGGCGGCGGCGAGACACCGTTCACGGTCGTGCCGCCGTCTTGGACCGCTTGGCTCGCCGGCAGAATGTTATGCGGAAAGCCGACGACGGGCTTGGTGACCGCGTCGAGCTTCTCGAACTCGTCGGGAGCAAGCTTCACGTTGAGCGCTTTGACGTTGTCCTCGAACTGCTCCATGCGCCGCGCACCGATGATCGTCGAGGTCACGCCGGGCTGCGCTTGCACCCAGGCGAGGGCGACACGGGCCACGGTGCTGTCGTGCGCTTTGGCGATCACCTCAATTACGTCGATCAGCGCGTAGGTGCGCTCGTTCAGGAACGGCTCGACGGGCATGAACATGCCGCGGTTCGATTTCTGCTGGCTCTTGCGCGTGTACTTACCGCTGAGCACGCCAGTCTTGAGCGGCGACCAGGGCGTGATTCCGATGCCGAGCTCGCGCGCCATCGGTACGAGCTCCTGCTCGACGCTGCGCTCGAGCAACGAGTACTCGATCTGTAGCCCGATGAACGTCGACCAGCCGCGAAAGCGCGCCGTCACGTTGGCTTCGGCGACCTTCCAAGCGGGCGTGTCGGAGACGCCGATGTAGCGCACCTTGCCGGAGCGGACGAGATCGTCGAGGGCGGCCAGCGTCTCGTCCATCGGCGTGCGCACGTCCCAATGGTGGAGCCAGTAGAGGTCGATGAAGTCGGTCTGCAGGCGACGCAGCGACTGCTCGCACGCGGCGATCACAGACTTGCGGCCCGAACCGCCGCCGTTAGGATCGCCGGGGTAGAGGTTGCCGCCGAACTTCGTGGCGATGACCATGCCGATCGCGGCGCGCAGGATGGCGGCCGATGTGATCGCCGATGATCTTCTCGGAGTGGCCCTTGGTGTAGAAGTTGGCCGTGTCGATGAAGTTGCCGCCGAGGCTCGATGTAGCGGTCGATAATCTGCTGTGACTCTTCGACGCTCGAACCCCAGCCGAGATCCTCGCCGAAGGTCATCGCGCCGAGGCAAAAGGGGCTGACGCGCAGGCCGGAGCGGCCGAGGGTCACATAGTGGTCGAGGGGCATTGGTTTCTCCTGCGCGTAGTACGATGCGTTCAATACATGGGTAGTTAAATTGTTAGTTCAAGCTATGGAAAAGTTAATCTTGAACCAAATCGGCGCAAGGTCTCCACCGCGGCGCCTCTGTGGTCGCTCAATCTTTCGAGTGATCGGTAAACTATCACTACTTTAGCAGACTCTTAGCGGAGAGGCGTTCTGTATTTCCGAGGCTGGATTTGCGCGATTCACGGGAGGTCGGCTATTGGAGTGGCCGACTATGGATGATCAAGGGGAGTCCGCTTCGCGTAAGAGTCTTGGGTTCGTACGACTCCTGCGATAGAATTCCTGCATTGGATCGACCATGCTCTCTCAAGCGCCTCGTGTCTGCGGATGTACGCAGGCCTCGGAATTAGCAACCGCCGGAGACTAACTCTCAACTTGGTACAGAAAAAGCTGGCCGCTCACGTAGTGTCTCTCTCTTTTCCACTGGTACCAAATTCGCCGGTCACGTCAACCAGCTATCTCGAGGTGCTGACCAACGAAACCAATTATTTCGCTGCCGAACTGGGACTCGCTCAGGCTCAATTGAACGAACTCTTAGGTCTGGTCAGCGTTTACAGAAATCTCGGCGGAGGGTGGCAGCAGTAACTGTACTCGGAGGGTATTCTCGTGCAAAGGGGGCAGTGGTCACCTGTAACTTTGGGATTGTCCATCATCTATCAAATCGAGTCCTGGTGTTATAAATTCATTCGGCTGGATCTCATCCCTCGTTGCTAACCCGCGTTTCGGATTCGCTTTTACGCACACGGCGAAAAAGCAGAGCCAGCGGTATGCACAGTAGCGAAAGAAAACCGAGTAAGCGAAAGTTGTCCATGTAGGCTAGCAGGGATGCCTGCTTCTGGGCAATCCGATAGAGCATGCCGATAGCGGCCTCTTGGGTGCCGGCTAGTTGGGAGCCGGCGTGCGTTAACTGAGAGATGAGCTGTTGCAGTCCAGGAACCAGGGGAGAATTATAAGGAGTGACGTGCTGTACCAAGTGGGCCTGATGTATCTGAGCGCCGCGCGCGAGAAAAGTAGTGATTGTCGCTATCCCAATGCTGCCGCCAACGTTCCGCATGAGGTTATAGATGCCGGCGGCGTTGCCAATTTCTTCCCTGGGCAGGCGACCCATTGTCATCGTGGTCAGAGGAACAAAGATGAAGCCGGTAGCAAAGCCATTGATCAGGTTCGGCACCGCAACAGAAGTCATGGAGATATCAAGATTTATCCGGCTTAGCATGAAGGTCGAAAAACCGAGAATACCGAAGCCCAGCGCCAGGAGGAAGCGGCCGTCCACGTAATTGACCAGCGTCCCTACTACGATCATGGAAATCATCGATCCTATGCCGCGAGGGCTGACAGCGAGTCCGCTGTCCAGCGCCGGATATCCCATCAGGGTCTGTAAGAAAAGCGGCAGCATGGCCGTGACCCCGTAAAGAACAAAGCCGTACAGCGCGGTTAGCAAGGTCCCCACGCTGAAGTTCTGATCGCCCAACACCCGTAAATGTACGATGGGTTCTCGGGCGGTGATTTCGCGGGCGATAAAACAGACCAGGGCGACTGCGGAAACTGCCGCGATCCAGCGTATCCAGTCAGCCGAAAACCAATCCGCTTCCTGTCCTTTGTCGAGCATCAACTGCAGTGTGCCGAGCCATATTGTCATCAAGCCAAAACCGAGATAGTCAATCATCCCGCGGAATATCCGCCGAAGGTAGGGAGGGTCTTCAACGAACATCTTAGTCATCAGCAGAGCTATGGCCCCCACCGGCAGATTGATATAGAAGATCCAACGCCAGGAATAGCTATCGGTAATCCATCCGCCTAAAGTTGGGCCGACTATCGGCGCGACTACAATGCCGATGCCGTAAGCAGCCATGGCAGCTCCGTGTTTATCAGGCGGAAAACTCTCCAGCAGAATGGCCTGCGCCAGGGGCTGCATCCCGCCACCACCGATGCCTTGTAGAACGCGAGCCGCGATCAATATAGGCAAGTTGATCGCCATGCCGCACAATAGGGAGGCTCCAGTAAACACTATGATGGAAACCGTCAGCAGGCGCTTGCGTCCAATGCGGCGCGCAATCCAGCCGGTGGCAGGGAGCATGATGGCATTGGAAACCAGATAGCTGGTGAGGACCCATGTAGATTCGTCCGTTGTGGCCGACAGATTTCCCGCTATATGAGGCAGCGCGACATTGGCCACGGAGGAATCCAGCACGACCATGAATGTCGCAATCATCACCGATGCGGCGATGATCCAGGGATTAGTCGACGGCGTCCAAATGGCTGTCTTAAGTTCCGGGGCGCTTTGTGAAGTGGATGAGAGCATATTTCACGCCAGAGCTTTCTCGGCCGGCCTTGCAAATAGTTGAACACCAGAGCGACGCACTCAACGAATTACATGGTTGATGACCAAACAGTCAGTCTAGTAAACTGTATGGTCATAACGCAACCAGAAAATACCCCTGGATGGAGATGATGGTGCTCACAACCGGCAGGAAATCAAACAAGACGAAGCGGCAAGTTGTGTCCGACTTTCGGCGTGCTGAGATCGTGATCGCGGCACGCTCGGTATTCGCCCGCAAAGGATTTGCACGGGGTATCATCGATGAGATCGCGAAAGAGGCGGGAGTCGCGAAGGGGACGGTGTATCTGTATTTTCGCTCCAAAAAAGAGATCTATCGGGCGGTTCTCGACGTCGACATGGAGTTCTTGACACGCGCTTCGCTGGAACGAATCGATGCAGCAACCAGCATCCGGGAAAAGGTCAAAGCATTCGCCCTTGTGCGACTTGAGAATTCAGATGCCAAAAGAGAATTCTTCAAGATTATGGATACTGACTTCGGAAGTTTACCCTTCACCAGGATTCAATACCGCGATTGGTTGACCCAACCAGTGTTCCGGCTCGCAGTCGCCATCGAAAGCGCCTCTAGTCAGAGAGAAATACGTTCTGTTCCCGCGGAACGAACTGCATGGGCCATCTCCGATATGATACGGGGAATAATCCAGCGCAGACTGCTGGCAGGAACTGATACACCTCCGACTGAGGAAGCAGAATTTCTGGTGGATTTTGTTTGTGCCGCCTTGAGTCCCCGAGGTGGACATTAGCCGTTGGCGAGCGCGCACGGGATGGTGAGTGAATTGTCGGCCATTAAAGTGGGTATCCGTGCACTACAAACGTCGCTTCAGCGTTGAAATAAAATGCACCTAAGTCTTTTCTAAAGCGATTCTCGATTCTTAGACCAGGGCATCAGGCGCATTGCGTGCTTAATCCTACACGGAATGTAATTCTGTCCAGAACCGTCCCTGGCCACCATCATTACAAAGGACTTAGTGCAGTTCCGCCACAAACCCCTCCAGTCAGCAATTAGGCAGGAGCCGCAGCATGCGTCGGGTTGCTTAGGATGGCTTCAAGGACTTGTCCTCGTGCCTCCAACCTGTCTTCCGAAACGCTGTGGGCGTAGAGCTGAAGCGTGGTACGCGCGTCCGAGTGCCGCAACAAAGCCCTGCACGGTTTTCGGATCGGTTTTAGTGCGCACAAGGAAACTTGCCAGAGAGTGCGGCAGATCGATCACGAAGTAGTGCGCCTTCCGCTCGACTCCGGCCACGATCACCAGCGGCATCGCCGAAGTCGGCCTGCGCCATCCCGGTGCGTGCGTCAGCGGAACGAACATCTCCCGGCTGCGCACCGTCGCGGCACGCACGTAGTCTTTCACGATCGTTTAGCCGCCCGTGAAAGCGTGCTCCGCCCGTAAACGGTCGAAGATCCGCTTGGCCGTGTGCCGCTGCTTGACTGGTTTAGTCTTGTCGTCTTCCAGAATGGCGTCGATCACGCCTACCCACGGCCCCAGTTTGGGCCGTTTCACCGGTTGCTGCCGCCGGTAGCCCGGCGGCACCGCATAGCCCAACATCTTCCGCACCGTCACTCGCGCCAGTCCAAACTCCCGCGCTACCGACCGTTGACTCCTGCCCTCCACCAGAACCGCTCGCCGGACACGCCCATAGATCTCCACTTGGTGCGTCCCTCTGGTGTTCCACGAAGCAGGTACTTACGACAACAACTTCGTGAAACCAGAATCCGGCGGTCTACTTTTACCCCGCCGCATCACGCCGCTCCTGCGGCGTCATGCAAGGCCAAGGGCTTTCGGGAGCCGTCCTGCGATGTAGTGGCTTCCATACAAATGGCCAAGTCCCGGCCAGAGTCCGCATTGACTCGTGCTTGACAACGGTAATATATATGCTACCATTATGGTCGTGATCGAGATCCGCGAATACCATGACCGCGATGGTCGTAGTCCTTTTCGCGAGTGGGTGGACCGGCTAAATGCAGATGCCGCGCGGAAGGTGACCACCGCCCTGTATCGCGTCGGACTGGGAAATTTCTCCAATGTAAAGGGCGTTCGATCGGGAGTTTTTGAGTGCAGAATTGATTTTGGGCCCGGCTACCGGGTTTATTGCGGAAAACATGGCGAGCGTATCGTGATTCTTCTGGGCGGCGGAACCAAGCATGGACAGAACAAAGACATCAAGCTTGCAATTGCCCGATGGGAAGATTACCAGCGGAAGACAAAGTACCAGAAAGATGAGGGGAAATGAAATGGCTTTAACGCGCGATTTTAGAGAAACCGTTCAGGCACGCGTAAGACGTGACCCTGCATTTCGGAAAGGCCTGCTTCGCGATGCCATCGAAGCCCTTCTCACCGGCGAAGTTGCGCTTGGAAAGGAGCTACTGCGCGACTACATTAATGCAACCGTCGGCTTTCCCAAGCTGGCGGAACATACGAAGCTGCACGTTAAGGCGCTTCATCAGATGTTTGGGCCCAAGGGAAATCCTACCGCCAGCAATCTGTTTGAGATCGTTGCCTACCTTCAACAGCAGGAAGGTGTCCGTTTTCAGGTGCGCACCCGCCAAGCGGTCGCTTAAGATGCCGCCAGTGCGGCGCGGGTACCAGTTGAGTACCTCATAAGCTGTTTGTTCTGGTTGCTTTGACCTGTTCCGATGCACTTCGATTCTCAGCAATTGCTTACGGTTGCGTGTTGAGGCGACCCAGAGCTGCTGATTCGTAGGCAGGCTGCAGGGGGCCGATGTCAACCGTAACTCCAACAATCTACGGCGTTTAATAAAATTTAAGTGCGCACGGAGGGCTGGAGTACGCTACCCAGCTTGCAAAAAAGGCATTGCACTTCATGGATGGTTGGCAATCTTCTTTCTCACTGCCGATGAGTTTAGCCGCAGCCGACGATGAACCGCCCACTGACCATCCTGGGCGCGGAGCGGTGATTGTTCTTAGTCGCGCTGATCTCCAGTGGTGCAATCTTCTCGCTCATGCACTCCTTGCTTGGGGGGATCTTGCTCTTTGTGGTGGGAGTAATTGCCGCGCAGCGGGCGACCAAATATGACGTGGAAATTCTGCGGGTGCTGCTGAATTCGACAAAGTTCCGCCGCCGTTATGACCCGATGAAATGGCAACCGACGGAGATACAGATTGCGAGGCGCAATGTTCAAGGTTGATCGGATTAGGAAGGATTGGAAGGAGGCTGGATCATCGCAGGCGCATATCAACCTGTACGACTTCTGGGACGAACACACGTTCGTGACTGAAATCCGGTGACCTTGGCGCGGTGCTCAGGATCGGATTGATTACGAGAGCCTCGACCATGCCGGCCGGGATTACGCGGTGAAGCGCCACGGTTGCCAGGTATCAATCTATCAGTTAGGTGGAAATGACCTGCCGAGCATCGACCCGCCCAGGCATATAAGGCCATAAAGCGGAAGACAGCTATTCCGATTGCAGCGGATGAATCTGGTTGCTTTCGCGAATGGTAATCGTCGGCGGCACCGGTAAATTCATCATGGTGTAACAAAGATTCGATATTTTTGATCCAGCTCATAAAAACGATGCGTTGGACGTGCTACCACACGGCCAGATATTCTGAAGTTGGTGATGTGTTAGACCAATCACTTTTCGACCGGACTATAGAGTTGGAGCAATTCTGACGATGGTCTCTACGAAACGAACTCGTAAGTCCAAATCGGTTACATCTTCTCTCAAAGTCGCCACCGTACCCCTTCACGAAGCGGCGCTCAGCCCCGATTTTCAGGACGCCATTCGCTCCCGTGCTTACTCAATATACGAGCAGCGTGGTTGCGAGCACGGTCATGACATCGATGACTGGCTAATCGCGGAGGTCGAAGTTGTTGGCGTGTTTTCCACCCATTCTGGCTGACGAAGGCTGGCGCTTAACAGGCTCCACTGCAAGCGCTGGGTGATATGGGAGTAAGAGGTCGAAAATGGATTACTTTCTTCTGGAAGAATTGCGAAGGATACTCCTCGAAAGCGCATGCGATCTCAATGAGGCAGCCAAGAGCCTGGGAGTGCCCGTGTCCGTCGTACACAGCACATTTGCGGACGGCTTACTAAAGGGCTACTGGAAAATTGCTGGCGGCCAATTGCTCATAAACTTGCCGCCTGACGATACCGGCATGCGCCACTCTAGCTCGTCTTCGCCAAAGCAGAGTTCCTCAAAAGCGAACGCTGCATAACGGCACGCGTCACCGGCTGTCCTTTCATTTTCGTCACACAATCCAGGCCATTATTATTGAAGAGCCCCTCACAGCCAAAAGACTGTACCAAATAGACTAGCGCGATCGGCAGAAATCGGGTCAAAGAAGCCTGCTGACAGCGTTCATCACTCTTGGTGCAGCAGAGTGGATCCGTGCCAAGATCAAAGACCATAGAATGGCAGCGATACTCGAACCAGCGGAGAAAGGTGCGAAGGTCGCGCTCCCTCGGCCATGCTGAGGGGACAGCCCCTGTCGCGATTCTCCTCCGCCATTCAGACCACCAACTTCTCCGAGTGGTTTGCGGTTCGCGCCCCGCTTTACACTTGGAGCACGCTTCGATCAGGGCCTTGGTCGAAGTGCAACCAGGGAATAGGATGGTTCATGCCAGTCTCAAATTGGCACACCGAGGCGTTTCATCAGAAATTCACCTGCTGATCAATGCGCCGATGACGGTTCGAAAGCGATCTAATCAAGCAGACACGTTGAGTGGGATCATGCACAGGAGGTGCCGATGAGCCACAAGAAAATCAAGATGGAGGCGCGAAAAAAAATCGCCTTGGTGGCGCACGATAACAAGAAAGAGGACCTGTTTGAGTGGGCAAAGTTCAACCGCGAATTGCTGGCCCATCATGACCTTTACGCTACTGGAACAACTGGCACAATCCTCAAAACTAAGCTGGGCTTAGATATCACCAGCCTGGAAAGCGGTCCTTTAGGAGGCGACCAGCAGATCGGCTCCAGGATCTCGGAAGGCGAGATTGATTTTGTCATTTTCTTCTGGGACCCACTAGAACCACAGCCACATGATCCGGACGTCAAGGCGTTGCTACGTATTGCAGTGGTCTGGAACATTCCGGTTGCGTGCAACTGGGCTTCGGCGGACTTTATGATCTCCTCTTCACTGATGTCGGGCGTGTACCAACGAATCGTTCCTGATTACTCGAAATACAGGGCTCGGATGAGCAGCAGTGCGAGCTAAGTCAAACCAGCCCCCAAGAAATTAATGGTGTGGTTGCTGAACCCCATTAAGCGAGCTCAAGTGAACGGAGGACTGCAATGGCGAGTACGGGCTCAAAGCCCTGCACGGGACGTGCTGCCGGCGACGCTCACCAACCGTCATCGCCAACCGCTTCGGCAAGAAACTCGATGCCGATTTCGCCTATCATGAATCTGCGGCTGCCGGACGGCAGCCGTATGGCCGCCCTGATTCCTCCCGTGGTCAATCCACGTCCGATGATGACCATACGCAAATTCACCTCACGGGAATTTACCGTTGATGATCTGATCAAGCGCAGAATGTTGACCGAGCAACAGGCCGAAACCATTGTCGCCGCCGTCCAGCGTGGCGACAACGTGCTGATCTCGGGCGGAACCGGCTCAGGAAAGACTACGCTCTTGAACGTCCTGGCTGGATTCATTCCGGCCCAGGAACGTATTCTCGTCCTCGAAGACACGGCCGAGCTATATATACGGAAGCCTCACGTCATCTCTGCTGAAGCCCAACTTGATACTCACGAAAGCCAAGTCAGCTTCGCCGACCTGCTCAAGGCCGCACTCCGCCACCGCTCTTGACCGGATCATCGTCGGGGAGATTCGTGGAACGGAAGCCCGCGTCTTCTTGGACGCGTTGAATACCGGCCATCGAGGATCACTGACCACGATCCACGCCAACGGAGCGCATGATGGGTTGCGGCGCCTATCCCAGCTTGCCATGCGCAGTTCAGGGAATGCACATCTGCGGGACATAGAAGAAGAATGCAGGCGTTCCATTGACATGATTGTCCACCTTGCCAGGATAGATGCGAAACGCACCATTAGAGAGATCGTCATGACTGGCGAAAAAGACGGCTAGTACATCCATCGATGGGTTCGTGTCAAAGAGCGCGGTTTCAATAATCGATGTCGAACAGTTCTTTGACTTTGAGGTGAAGGGCTGCAGCAATTCGCTCCAGCGGCGCTGTGAAGGGCTCTTGTCTAGATGACTGAGTAGCGGCAGAGCATACGCGGCCCCTCGTAGGCCGCCAGGATTACTACGCCACCGCCCTTACTCGCTGAAGCTGGGAGGCGAGGAAATGCGTAATGTCATGGAGCGCTCCGCGTAGCAATTCCCGTTTTGCAAACAGCACCGTCTCGATCTGCAGGAACCGGTCTGTCACGGTCTTGAAGACTACATCAGTCCGCGAAAGCCGCGCGGCAGAGTTTGGCAGCAAGGCGATTCCGAAGCCGTGCACCACAATCTCAACGGCGTGCGTTATCGAGCGAACCTCATGGTAAACCGGTCGCGCGCCCGCGCTTTCAATGTATTGCACCGTCCGATCATAGAAGTCGGGGTGCGTGTCTCGTGGAATCCAGAACAGTGGCTGAGCATGCAAGTCGCGAACTGCCACCGTCTGCCGCTGGGCCAGAGGATGACCTTTCGGAAGACAGATGCAAAAGGGTTCCCGTGCCAGCAACTCAACCCAGAGTCCACGAGCTTGGATGGGATGAACGCCGAGAGCCGCATGGAGCCGTCCTCTCAGCACACGTTCTATTAGTTCGGGCGTTGCGCTGTTCTCCAAGATGACGCGCGGCTCGGGGGCATCTGCCGACCCGACCCGTTGCGCCTCAAACTCCGCGAGATCCAGCCGATGCAGAATTTGCACCAGGGCGTCGTGTGTATATGGAGAATATCCCAGTCGAATGGGACCATGCATCAGCCGACCATAGTAGTGGGCCAGTTCCCAGGCCCGTTCCGAGTGGCGTAGCGCTTGTTGAATTTCGGGCAGGACAGTGCGTCCGACCGGCGGCAATTCAACACTGCGTGTCGAACGCTCAAACAATCTGGCCTTGAGATTTCTTTCGACCGCAGCAATTCGCCGGGTCAGGGCGGACGGAGAAGTATGTAATTTGCGCGCGGCGCGCGAGAAGTTGCCTTCCTCAGCAATCACTGCAACAAAGACCTGCGCTTGCAGCATACTTGGGGCCAACATCATGCACCCCCTGGTTGGGCCAAGTCTGCGCGAAAGGGCGGTCTAGGCTCGCCCAGCCGAACTACTCCATTATATGTCGTATATCGATATATGGAACATAGCTGGCGGCTGTCTCGTAACACCAGCCACTGCGCGCCTATTGACTAACCACCAAACCGGTACTGTACTCGACCCCTGTGGACTTTTGCGCGTATTCAATGGGTGCCACAATCGTGTTGAACGTGCGACGAGTCTGGTAAGGACAGATTCGAAGAAGTTAGGCTTACCCACAGGGGCAGCGGAGGTCATCGCGCTGCTCCGGACGCATCGAGTTTCATAGATAATTCTACATCGCCTGCAAAGGGAACGCTGAGATATCCCCCAGCGGGCGAACGAACCCGGGCGAGATATTCCGGGCAGTGGTCGGCGTTGTCGGCGGCGACAAACGCGCCCGCGTGCAGGCGTGTTTCGACTAGCGAGAGAACGCTCGGGTAGAGCGCCTTCGCTCCGTCGAGAAGAACGAAATCAATCGTATCCGGCAGATTGTGCGCGAGGGACTGGAGAGCGTCGCCTTCGCGAATCTCGACCAGATTGGACAAGCCTGCAGCGGCTATATTCTCGCGGGCGTGCACGACTTTCGAAGGCTCGAACTCGGTGCCGATGAGGCGGCCACCACCGTTGTCCTTGAGGGCAGCGGCAAGATGGAGCGTCGAGACGCCAAAGGAAGTTCCGAATTCGATGATGGAACGCGCTCCGGTCGCGCGTGCAAGCATGTACAGCAATGTCCCGGTTTCGCGGGACACGGCGAGGTGAAAGTCCTTAAAGCGAGAATAGTACGCCTGATAATCAGTGGCGCTAGTCATCAGCTTTGCACGCTCCTCCGGCGAGAGCGTGGCTGCTTCCTGTTCGTAAGTAGCGTCCGTTGCCTGTGCGTCGGCAAATAGCCGCGCCAGAAGAGTTGAAACAGGCGGAGTAATGAGAGTCGTCATTTTGGAACCTCGGATCGCAGTAGCGCCTGAAAGTACGCTCCAATAGAATACGAATGATACGTCGCATTTGTCTATTCGCATTCTGAAGAGGCATCTATGAAAACCCGACAAGCCCCTGTCCTTTCTGTGCGAAAGCGGCCGCGACAGGCGCGCTCAGCGCGCCTTGTCACGTCTATTCTGAAAGCGGCGGTTCGTGTTTTGGAACGCGAAGGCGCTCAGAAGTTTACGACGGCGCGCGTGGCTGAAGAGGCGGGCGTGAGCGTCGGATCCCTTTACCAATACTTTCCGATAAGGAAGCCATCCTGTTCCGGCTCCAGACCGACGAATGGGACCAGACCAGCGCGCTTCTGGAAAGCATCCTCGTCAATTCGGATGAGCCGCCGCCGGACCGACTGCGCTCGATGGTACGCGCATTTTTCCAGTCCGAATGGGAAGAGGCTTCGTTGCGCACGGCACTCGGAGATGCCGCGCCGCTCTATCGTGACGCACCGGAAGCACGGAAGCATAAAAAGACTGGCACGCGCCGAGCGCTTATGTTTATGAAGGAGACACTGCCCGAAGCTCCCGCCAACGAGGGTGCGTTCGTTGCCAGCATCGTCATGACGACGATCTCAGCAGTTGGAAAGAGCGTTTCCGAAGAGGCTCGTTCGAAATCGGAGGTGGATGCCTGGGCACTGGCGATGGGAGAAATGCTCTGCGCTTATCTGCAGCGGCTGGCGGAGCGGAAAAGGTCACAATGATCGGGTCCCTTTCGCGAGAACCGCTGCCTGTGTATTCGACTGGAGAGACGCAATCGCCTCCGGTTGTACCGCCCCGAGGTTGCTCACCCAAGCCGCGGACAGAATCAAAGGGGACGTTGGCCGATGAGTCGTGCCTGACGCCATAGCGCTTAGTTGCATCGGGTGGTTGGTCGGTCACTCGCAAGTTGGTCCAAGCCACTATCTGGGAAATGTCGGAACGCCACTCCTCAATTGAACTGAATTTATCTCAACCGCACCACACCGGCCGCGCTCCCAAGGGCCCAGTCCAGTTTCGAAGTTCCGAATGCGGAACTGACAGGCCGGAGAGAGCATTTTGCTCCGAATCTTATTTCCTGTTTGCCCGCCTTTGCTTACCGGGGGCTTTCTCTAGTCTCCGTGTAAGTTGTTGGGCTATATGCTTCATGAACACTCCAGTCGAACGCAGCCTTACTCCCTCACCCATGAGCTGCAAAAGAGCGTTTTCGCCTTCCGGGCTGATGACGGTCAGGTTTGTAATATCAATGACTAACTGACGGCCATTGAGTCCCTCGCCTGCCCCCTCGCATGCTTTATTCAACTCTTCGACCCACGGTGGTAATAGCGTGCCTTCGAGGATCAAGCGGCGCTGGGCGAGGGTGTCCAGGACAGAAATCTTTAGCATTAGCTTCCTCTACGAGGAAAGCGAAAGCAATGCGCATGCCAAAGTGGCTCGCTGTAAGTCGGTGAAAGTTAACGGAGAGCGAAATCGGAAGCCTGTAATGTCGAAAGTGTCGAAAGTCCGCCTCGACAGTGCAAGACGGTTTGGTTTAAGCGTGGGCCGAGGCGAAGATCGAGCTGCATCGGGAGAATTGTTCTATGAGGAGAATTGTTTAGGATCTATGCCCAGCTTTTTCATGCGAGAAATCAGTGTCGTGCGATTGATTACCAGGCGCGCGGCGGCCCCATCTGCTCCTCCAACGCGGCCTTTGGTCTCACTCAGGACGCGGACAATTTTCTGCTTCTCTTTTTCCTGGCGCTCTTTGACGGCACTCCCCGAGTTCCCGAGATTCATTTCGTTAATCGTTTCTCTGACAATTCGGGCAATCTCCTCTCTCCTAGGCGAGGGATTATCAGAAACAGAAAGCTCTCTCGGTCTGCTCGATTCCGCGAGTGGCAGCTCCAACGACTTGCCGTGCGTAAGAATCACGGCCCGTTCAATAAAGTTTTCTAGTTCTCGAACGTTGCCCGGCCACTCCCAACTCGCTAGTGCTTTTAGAGCGGCGGCCGGGATCGTCTCAATGTGTTTGTTCATTTGTCTTGCGAGTTTCTGGACGAAATAGCGAACAAGCAGGGGAATATCTTCCCTGCGCTCGCGCAAGGGTGGAATGCGAATGGGGAACACATTCAGGCGGTAATACAGATCGCTGCGAAACTCGCGGGCGGCAATCATGCTTTCCAGGTCGCGATTTGTGGCGGCCACCAATCGTACATTGACGCTTCTGGTTTGGGTGCTGCCTAAGCGTTCGAATTCACGGTCCTGCAGAACACGCAGGAGCTTCGGTTGGATCTCAAGAGGAATGTCTCCGACTTCGTCGAGAAACAGCGTTCCCTGATCGGCGAGTTCGAGCCGGCCGATTTTCTGGATGATTGCCCCGGTGAACGCGCCCTTTTCGTGGCCGAACAATTCGCTCTCCAGAAGACCGGTGGGAATCGCCGCGCAGTTAAGTTTCACGAATGTGCGGTCCTTGCGCCGGCTGTGGTCGTGAATGGCGCGGGCGATCAACTCCTTTCCTGTCCCGGTTTCACCGAGCAGCAGCACGGTGGAGTCACTGGGCGCAACTGTTTTCACCAGTTTCAGGATGTGCCTCAGTACCGGAGCGTTTCCGATGACCTGCTGGAAGTTCATCTGGCTGCGAATTTCTTCCTCGAGGTAGAGCTTTTCCTGAGCAAGCTTTTCTTTAAGCTGCGAGATCTCCCGGTAAGCAAGCGCATTTTCAACTGCAATGGCGATTTGTCCGGCCACTTGGGTCAGAAATTCCACATCATCTTCGCTGAAGGAGTTCTCCTCAAGCCGGCCGAGGCCCAAGAGGCCAAGCGCGCGTCCCCGGCTAACCAAGGGCATGAGGCAGTGGGATTTGATTCCTTCGCCGATGACCATCTTGTAGGCCTCGGAAGTGTAGACAGTCGGGTCGGGCCGGTTCTCAACGAACGGTTTGAGAGTTCTAAGAACTCCCGCTCCGGGGTCGTCGCCCACCGAAAAGAGTAGTTCCTCGTGGATGAGCCCCTTGCTCCCGGGGAAATCGAGTACATACAGGCGAAAGTTGTCGCTTGCGGAATCTGGAAGCGTAATGCCCACGACATCGCAATTCATGACCTGGCGAACACTTGCCGAGATTGCCCGTAACAGTTCGCGGAAATCCAGGTTGGACGTGAGGCTGTTCGTCAGATCGAGCAGCAGCTTGAGCCTGGCGTTTTGCTGCTGTAGCTCCGATTGCGCCCGGCACGAAGCTTCGAAATTGAGAGCATTGTCGATGACCAGCGCCAAGCCATCGGCAAGCAGGGAAAGAAAGCGGACTTCTTCCTGTGAATAACCTCGAACTCGGCGACTGGCAATGCCAAACACGCCCAGGCGGCGGTGAGGTGTAGTGAGCGGGAGTCGGCAAACAGAGCGGATCTCGACTCCCTGCGCTTTCAGCGCATCCCTCAGTTCGGAAAATCGTTCGTCTTCATTCCAATCCGCGATCGTTAGTGGCTGCTGGTTCCGGTAGACCCACCAGGTTGGCGTATCCTCGCTTGGAATCTTCAGCGGCGCGGTTTCGCCCGCGCCAACAGCCCGCCAGAGTATGTCGCTCGTGCCATTCTTATAGACAAGGACATCGAGAAAATCGAAATCCAGAATGGAACGGAGTTCACTGGACAGGCTCTGAGCCAAATCTGCCGGCGTGCGCGAGGCCAGCGATCCGGAGATGCGAAGCAACGCTTCGTAGCGCTGAGCATTGGTCAATGCGAGCTGCGAGTTTGTGCTCATAGGCTCTTAGCATCGTGTCACTTACCGCCCGTGGAACTCAAGAGCGGCAACACACAGCGACGAAACGCTGTCGCGGACCGATCCTGCCAGAAGCCACAATCTCCTGTGATCGGCACGGTGTGTTCATGCCTGGCGAAAACAAAATGATGATAGTCATCTCCACATTTCCTGTCGAGGAGCAATCACCGGCAAAGCTAAGTCTATATTCAGGCGGCACCGAGACGAAATGTCGAGGGATTTAATCCTCGCAACTCCATTCCTTAATTCCTTTATTATCAGCACATTACAAGTGGTTTTGCACACCGTGTTCGGTCAGTCGGTTGCGTTTACCTACCTAAAGCCATGCTAAACAGTCTTATCTCTTTTCACTTCACCAGGAAGAATGCAAAGCCTATACCAAAGTTCCGCTTAGGTAAGTATCTGAAACCACAAGGCATGCAATGCAGGTAACTGCGTTGTCGAAAATGTCGATGTCGTCCTCAACAGTGAAATGCATTGGCTCCTGTCCTGCAATCGCTTATGAGCCATTCCTGTAAATCGGAACTCGTCAGTGTGTCCGTCTGTAGCCCTATAGCCACGCTTGGATTGTTGTTCAATCCAAAATTCAAGCTTCTTTACGACTTAGGGAACCTCTGAACAAGAACCTTCAGTGATCGAGAAGCTGTAGGTTCCCAATTGCATCTCGGTTATGAATGCTGATTTCCTTGCCCTGCGGCCCCTTGCCGCAGCTTGTCGGCGGTGTCCGCAGACACTACGCCGCCGCGTACAACAGCTTCCTGCGCACCAGGAATAGGTTCACCAGGGCGAAGGCGGCGAACAACCGGTTGGCGTTCTTCATCAAACCTCGATAGCGCACCTTCACGAATCCGAACTTCAGCTTCAGGACCCCGAACACATGTTCCACTTTCGAGCGCACCCGCGACTTCGTCCGGTTCTTGGCACGCTCAACTTCGTCGATCCGATCCTTATAGCGATAACGCTTGTTGGTCATGTCCTGAGCCGCAGGCGCGACTTCCCGGATCGCCTCCGTCTGCCCGCCATAGGCTTGATCGCCCCAGACCTTCGTTTCTTCCCCGTGCAGCAACTCCGGCAATACCGTGCTGTCGGCCACGTTGGCCGCCGTCGCCACGGCCGAGTGGACCAGCTTCGTCTTGCTGTCCACTCCGACGTGCGCCTTCATTCCGAAGTACCACTGCTTGCCTTTTTTCGTCTGGTGCATCTCCGGGTCACGCTTCTGCTCGCCGTTCTTGGTCGACGACGGCGCATGAATGATGGTCGCGTCCACGATCGTCCCCCTCGTGATCCGTACGCCCCTGCTCTGCAAATGCAAGTTCACCGCCTCCAGCATCTGCCCGCCCAGGCTGTGCTCTTCCAATCGATGGCGGAACTTGCAGACCGTGGTCTCGTCCGGCACCGGCTCCCGGCCCAGGTCAATGCCCACGAACTGCCGCATCACCACTGAGTCGTACAGCGCCTCTTCCACCGCCGGGTCCGACAGGTTGAACCACTGCTGCAGAAAGTAAATGCGCAGCATCCGCTCCACGCCAACCGGCGGACGGCCATTGCCCGGCTGGGGATAATGCGGCTCGATCAACGCGCACAGCTTGCTCCACGGCACTACCTGTTCCATCTCTTCCAGAAACTGCGCACGCCGCGTCTTCTTGGTGTACCGCTCAAAGCCGGTCATCATCGCCAGTGTCCTCTGCCTCATCTTCTCAATCCACCTACTCACTCGCACTTTAACCTGAGTAGCTGTGGAAAGCAGAGAACTAAATCAGAGCCTCCTTAGAGCTTCTGTGTGCGTCGATCGATGTTTGGTCAGGAAAATGCGCTTATTCTTTGCGGATGCTGACTTGAGTGCAGAAGGGCGTTATGAAAACACTAATGGGGTGGCTGGCGAACATGGCATTTGGCTGCCATCACAAGAACATGAGTTGGCCAATTACGCTGGGGAACCGTACTTATAAAGTATGCTGCGACTGCGGCGCCGAGTTCGACTACTCGTGGGAAATGATGTCTACGAAACATCATTCAGAAACACCACGCTCCGTGTTGTCGTGAGGTGACAGGGCTCGGCGGCATAGATGTGGAAAACGACGGGTTCGCCGCCGCCGCCGACTTCTAACGGAATGCCGTGCTTATCATCAAAGTTATTTTGTATCGGCGGGACGGTGCGTGAACTTGTGCAGAACAAACTCCTTCGCTAGAGCGGCAGCCATGCGGGCACCGGTGCCGATAGCGAAACCCTCGAGTACCAGCCCGACACCGCGATTCGACTCTGGATAGTAAGCGTTTGAAAGGGCGGACGAGGCCAGAATGCCACCCATGCTTGAATAGTTCGGCTGTCGCTGCCCGTTGTCTCCCCTGCAGACGAACGGCCAGGAGAGCGCATGGAGAATGCGAGACTTTGTTGTCCCTGTGCCCTGATAGAAATAGCGCGGATCCTGGTGCAGAAGTGAAGGTAGAATGGCACCGCCAACCATGATGTCCACGAAGCCGTCGGCAGCGTTGGCACCAAAACGCTTGCCGAACCCTTCAGCACCCTGACCGTAATTAGGGGTATCTGCCGCCTGTTCAAGCCCGGAAAGCAGAGCCACCCCAAGCGGCGTAACTGGGTCGGTCACGACTTTAAAGGCGAGTTTGAATTTCATCCTTGCCGTGAGTGGTTCGGCATCTCGTCTATACACAGTGTAGAAATCGGGGAAGATGCCGAACACCCTCTGCTTCACTTCCTCCTTTAGTTATTCGGCGGCGATTTCTTTGGGAGAAATATTCACGTCAATAATGGTCTGCACTGCTTCAAGTCGGAGTTTACAGTCCTTCAGTGTTTTGTGCTCGCCGGGCTCAAGCACAATAATGGGCGATGTCCACTCTGCAAATCCTTTGGCGCTAACGATGACTTTATAGGAAGTTTCTGGCTGTACGTCGTGGAGCTCATAGTATCCATTCTCGTCCGTAACAACCGTGCGACGGTCACTGGGAGCAGGACCTTGGAGGGTGACGGTAGCGCCAGGAATGATGTCTTCGTTAACATCGATTACAGCACCTACAATCGTTCCTAGTTGCGGCGCTGGCACTTCAGCACTCTGCACCAACATGGGCGCGGCCAGGGTCATCGCAACGGCAGTCAAGATAAGTGGACAAAAGTGTACGATTTTCACAAATGCTCCAAGGTGTCGGTGGTGAGGATCGTGGGGAAGCCAGCGTGAATCGCGACGGTCTACTCGACCGGAAACTGCTTGCGCTTCAGTCACACCCCTTTGTCTCATCTTGCCGGCGACTCATCCCCTTACTGCGTTCTGGGCCGTCCCTAACTACCTTCCGCTAAGGGTGAAATTGATAATGATCCGCGTATCGACCTCGACCGGTTGTCCATTTAGGAAGTACGGCTTGTAACGCCACTGCTTCACAGCATCTATCGCTGCCTGCGCCAGCAGCGGAGACCCGCTCTGGACCCGCAGGTCGCGCACGTAGCCGTCCTTGTCTATGACTGCAAGCATCACCACGACGCCCTCGATATGATCCCGGCGGGCTAAGGCAGGGTATTCGGGCTTGACTTGATGGACTAGATTTCCCTGTACCACTCCAGACGAAGTAAGCTTCTTTGTAGGGGCTACGGGATCCCGTGGAACTACTTTCGGGAGCATGCTCTGGCCAGTGCCGCCCAGCGTTCCGCCAACAACTCCTCCGGGAATTCCCCCTGCGACTTCGCCTTCCGGCGGGGGAGGGGGCGGAGCCTCTTCCTGCTTAGGCATGAATATCTGTTCCGGAATCCGGCTTGGCGCACGCAGCCGGGCTGTATCCTGTTCACGCGTTTTTGACAGCTTAGGAGGAGCAACACTTTTTCTCAGAGCTGCGACCGGAGGTGGTGCGTATAGCAATGTCCTCACCTGTAGGTTAGGCAGTGCCTTTGGCTGAAACAGCGAAACCACGAACAGCAACCCAACTACAAGCGCCTGAAAAGTAAACGAGGCCCCGGTGGCCCAATAATTGACCTTAGTTGACCTGCCGTCCGATTCGAAGAGGCAAGGTTTGAATGTCAAGAAATGATCCAACTGGCCCTCCGGAGCCCCAAACGTCTGTACTGTTCGATAGCATTTAATGTGTATTCATCCCTTGTCTTTCTCATCCAGAGACAAGAAAGCAACCCATATACCAAAGCTCTCCTTGGCTAAGCTTATGAAACTACAAGGAGTGCAATGAGAGAAATCGTGCTGTCGAAAATGTCGATGTCACTCTCGACAATCAGTTGCAGGCATCATGTCACTTCCCGCCAATGGACCTTAAGAGCGGTAACACACAGCGAGGAAATGCTGTCGCTGACGATCCTGACAGAAGCCACAATTTTCCGGGATCGGTCGGATGCGCACACCTTGTGAAAACAGAATGATTAGTCCTGTCGACTAGCTGCTCTTGGCGAAAGCTTAGGGTGCGTCCGGCCACGCCGGGGCATGGTGGAAAGATCAAGGGATTTGGTGTCGGCAAACAATCAACAGTTTCGACTTTCAACGACTCCCACCCGTCTCTCTTATTCAACATCTGTGATTTCAGTAGCTTACAAACGAATTGCGCGGCCTGTGTTTGGCAATATGGTTGCACTTCCCTGGTAAAAGCCGTGAGAACTTAGCTCCCAACCTCCCGTTGGAAGACATGTGGCTGTGTAACTCGGGCGCGATTTTCGGAGAACCTCTGGCGCTTCTATTGCGGAGTCACGTACGTGGTGCGAATTACCTTTGCGGAGGACGACGAGAAACTCACGCTGAAACTTGAGGGACGCCTCATGGGAGCCCGGGTCCATGAGGTTTGGCAGTTGGTGCGCCAAACGGAGCTGCAAAACCGCCGCTTTGAAGTCGATATTCACGACCTGGCCTTCGTGGATGGCGAAGGCGAACAAACCTTGTTGTGGCTTTACAGGATGGGCGCGCATTTCCTTGGCGGCAGCGAATTTTCAGATTGTCTGTGCAAAACCCTGGGCATACCAGTGAGTGAGCGCTAGAGGAATTTTGAGAACGAAATTGTCCAGAGTGTTGCGTCATAGTAATGAGGCGCCGCGATCGCATGGTTTAGCCAACGGGCATTCTCTCCCCCCAGAGAAGGGTGCAGCTAACCTCCCATGGCTGCACCCCGCCCGTGACGTTGCGGAAACGACAAGGAAAAGAGTTGACACAAGATATATATGGCCAGCGTCGAGAAATTCCGCGTTGATGTCGTGACAAACGATTTACTGATGCAGGCGAATCCTCAACCGCCTTCGCCGCCCAAAGATAATGGAAGGAAACTTCCGGAGCCGGTATTTCCGCAATTCCCGGAAAAGTTGGCCGATCCTGGGCCGGACCGTCCGCCGGCGCGGCGGAAGTGGACGGCCGAACAGATTCTTCGCGCAACGCGAGGCTGGCTGGTCCCGTATCTCAAGTCGCGAGTGTTGCCGGGCGAGTTTCATCCGATCACAGCGTATTTCTTTGTCGAGTACAAGTGCAATCTGGACTGCTGGTATTGCCCGTCGTACGACAACACGGTGAAAGGAATGAGCGAAGATATCGTCCGTCGCTCGATCGACTGGCTCTACGCAAGCGGCGGCCGAGTGATCGCGCTGATGGGCGGCGAACCTTTGCTTCGCCCCAAGTTCGTGCACAAGGTGGTCTATTACGCCGCGAAGAAAGGCATGTGGATCTACATCGCGACGAATGCCCGCCTGCTGCGCCCTGAGGTTGCAGACCGGCTCGGCGATGCCGGAGCCGCCGTCTTCAACGTTGCGCTCGACTCATGGGAAGTGAAGGAGAGCCTGCCGAAGGCGTTTCTTCCGGTCAAGTCAAACCTCGAACATCTGCTCAAGAAGCAATACGCGTACGGCTACATGGTCTTTTTCAACATCAACATCTGCCGCAACAACCATGCCGACGTGATGCGGTTGACGGAGTGGGCGCGTGAGCATCGTATCGCGACCGATTATCACATCAACGAAACTCCGATGCTCGACCAGACAGACCATTTCAAGCACATGGACAACAATCCAACCTACATCGGCCCGGAGGATTGGTGCGCTGTCGATGAGCTGATTGACTGGATCGTGGCGAAGAACCGGTCGGGATATCAGATGGTGAACTCCATTCCTCGATTGTTAGAAATGAAAACCTTTATGCGCATGTCGTCCGGTCTGGATCTGCGGCAGGTCGGCTGGAACGGGGATGGAAAGGGCACGGAAAGAGGGTTGCTGGGGCTACTGTCGGCGAACCAGGGGATTCAGCAAAACAAGAACGGCGACCTGCGCTTTGCCAACTGGAACTGCAGGGCCGGTCAAAACAATGTCGTGATTCGCACCGACGGCACCCTCGCGCCGTGTTTTCCATGCTATCCGGCAACCTACGACTGGGGAAACATCGAGGTGCCCCGATTCGATTACGCGCAGCTCAACGACATGAAGAAGAGTTGCCAGCAGCAATGTTTTTCGACGCTCAACCATAACCTGGCTTACTGCTACAACGACATGCGCGTCATTAAATGGCTCTGGCAACAGGTAAAACGCGGGTTCCAGGGCGGTGCGCGGAGCTTTGAATAGGCCTCGCCGAGAATGATGGCGATCTCAATTACGGGTGTCTCGCAATGGAACGTCTGAAAAGCAAAGGCGTCAATCGAAGCAAGCGGATAATCCGATATGCCACAGCCAGTGACCTGCGCAGGGTCTTCATCCAGCATCGGAACCAATTACATTGGCTGGCCCTCTTTCTCGCCGGCGAGGAAGGCTTGGCTGACGCCTGCCTGTCTCATGCCTGGCTGCTGGCAGTCACACGACGGCAGGTCTGCCTGGACGAGATTGAGCATTGGGCGCGGCGCGGGGTCATACTAACGGCCGCTAAAATACAACAGAACCGGATCACGCAGCTTGCCGCGGCTTATCGCCCGCACCCCTGCCGCCATCAGGACCATCCTTCTCTAACCGGGCCGGAACTCACGCTCCTGAAGGCAATGTCGCATGACATCGTTTTTCGGATTGATGTGCTCTGCCGCTTCGCACTGGTAATGCGCGGGATTGAAAACTACTCGGCAGACGAATCGGCCCTGCTGCTCGAGGTGGGCCGCGAAACGGTCGACGCCGCCTATTGCGCGGCCCTGGAGTCGTTCAGATTACTCGATGCCGAAGCCTCCGCGACACCTGGGCAGATGCACGATGCGGCGACGCTTGCCCTGAAGAAACTGGCGCGCAACGAGCCAGCGGCGCCCGAATGCGCGAATGATCCGAACTGATCCGCAAGCGCTCGCCTTAGCCGGGACGAGCTGTCATGGGGACCGGAAAAGTGTAGGGTTACTGTAAAGGTGACAACTATGAAAAAGCACCTCGACGACACAAGCTCCGACTACCAAGAATTAATTTCGGCCCTGAAAGGGCTTGCGCTGGACTTGCGATGGTCATGGAACCACGCGGCTCATCTATTGTGGAAAACGCTCGATCAGGAACTGTGGCGGCGCACGCGTAACCCGGTTCTCCTACTGCAAACAATATCGCGCGAACAGTTGATGCGTGTTGCGCAAAAGCGTGAGTTCAAACAGTCGCTTCGAGATGTCCTGCTGCAAAGCCAGACCGACGTGAAGGCGGATCACCGGTCGCGCGCTACAGGCCCAATCGCATACTTCAGCATGGAGTATCTTCTTACCGAGACTTTACCCATTTACTCGGGCGGACTCGGCAACGTTGCCGGAGATCAACTGAAGGCGGCAAGCGACCTGAACGTGCCCGTCATTGGAATCGGCTTGCTGTTCCAGCAGGGATATTTTCGCCAGGAAATTAACTCCAGCGGCGAACAAAAAGCCTATTTCCCATTCAACAACCCAAGTGAACTGCCGATAACTCCGCTGCGTACTGAAGACGGTGAATGGGTGCGGGTAAAACTCACGCGACCGAATTACACGCTTTGGCTGCGGGTCTGGCAGGCTACGGTAGGGTCGGCGAGGCTATACCTGCTAGACACGAATGACCCGACTAACGACCCTGTGGTTCGCTTGATTGGCAGCGAGCTTTACGGCGAAGGGCCGCAGCTCCGGCTTCGCCAGGAAATCATTCTCGGCATCGGCGGCTGGAGGCTGCTGCATGAGCTAGCTATCAACCCTTCGGTATGCCACATGAACGAAGGTCACGCAGCATTTGCGGTCCTCGAGCGGGCGCGCTGCTTCATGGAGGACAACGCGACGGATTTCCAGACGGCTCTGGCTGCGACCAGGGCCGGCAATGTTTTCACCACCCATACGCCTGTCGCAGCCGCATTCGACTGCTTCTCTCCACAACTGATGGAATCGCACCTCAAGTATTACGCGGAAGAGGGCCTGCACATTCCTTTCCGGGAGTTGCTCGCACTGGGTAGGCTGAATCCGGAAAACAACGATGAGCCCTTCAATATGGCCTATTTGGCGTTCCGGGGGAGCGGAGCGGTAAACGGTGTCAGCCAGCTCCACCGGGAAGTGAGTCGCAGGATCTTTCAGAATTTGTTTCCTCGCTGGCCGGAGTATGAAGTACCGATTGGCTACGTGACTAATGGAGTGCACGCTCCGACTTGGGCTTCGGCGGAAGCCTCATCGCTATGGAATGCAAGTCTTGCCCGGCGGCAAAAAAACATCACGCCACGTTCGATTTCAGGTCCCATCCAAGCAGATGCCCTTGCCGGAATCAGCGATCGTCAATTGTGGGAGTTCCGTTCCACGCAAAGGCAAAAGCTCATTACCTACACACGCGAACGACTCGCCGAAAAGCAGGCTGCGGCGGCGATTACCGAGAGTGCACCCAAAGGCCAAGACTCAATGCTCGATCCGGAAGCATTGACTATGGCATTCGCCAGGCGTTTTGCGGAATATAAGCGGCCTACGCTTTTGCTGCATGATCCCGAGCGGCTGGCGCGCATTTTGACTGACAGCGAACGCCCGGCACAGCTCATAATCGCCGGCAAAGCCCACCCGGCTGATCACGACGGCCAATCGATGATCAAGCAGTGGAATGACTTCATACAGCGATATCAGCTGCATGACAGAGTCGTTTTCCTGGCCGATTACGACATGCACTTGACGCAAAAGCTCGTTCAAGGTGCTGATTTGTGGATCAATACGCCCCGCCGACCCTGGGAGGCGTGCGGCACCAGCGGCATGAAGGTACTGGTCAACGGTGGATTGAATCTCTCCGAGTTGGACGGGTGGTGGGCAGAAGCATACACCTCCGAGGTGGGATGGGCTGTCGGAAGTACTGCAATGTTCCAGGCGCAGGACGCCCGGGATGCCGACCGGCTCTACACCATTCTTGAAGAGGAAGTAAAGCCCGCGTTCTACGACAAAGACGTGCACGGCATACCGCAGGCGTGGATTGCCAAGATGCGGGCCAGCATGAGCCAGTTGACGTCGATGTTCTCCGCCCACCGCGCGCTCAACGAGTACATCGAGAACTATTACCGTCCGGCGGCGCTTGCCTATTCTCGTCGGGTAGCCAACAAAGCTCGCGTGGCGTCGGAGATCATTATTTGGCATCGAAGAATCGAACAAGCCTGGCCCGGCGTACGAATCCTTTCCCGCCACACAACTCGTCAGGAGGTAGCAAATCGTCCCGCGTTTTACGAGATCGTTGTGGAGGCATGCTTGGGCGATTTGGCCCCGAGTGATGTCTCGGTCGAGGTATTTGCCAACGAATTTGGTGAGACCGTCTTTCGCCGGCCACTTGAGTTGGTAGCTATCGCAAAAGAAACTGAAGTCAAAGACCCGAAGCCGGAAGGCACCCATTTGTTCGTTGGCCAGATTTCTGCGGACCGTCCCGATTCCTATTACACCGTACGGGTTATTCCACACCATCCGGAAGTGCGGGTTCCATTAGAGATGAACTACATAGTCTGGGAAAAGTGACTCGGTACGTACGACTCGCTACGGGACCAATTATGAACGAAACGAGATCAGAGCCCAACTTACAGCCAATCGACCTTGAAGGACACCTTGCAAGGCTTAGGCGGGAACACAAACAGTTGGAACAAGTAATCGCTGATGCAGAAAAGCAGATGAGAGAACTGCTGCAGCAGAACGGCGATGGCTCGCATAAAGCCCTAGATTGGGAGGATTGGGAGTTGTTGTTCAGGAGATCTACCCAGTTTCGGCAGCGGCTGCATATGGTCATACAAGGCTTGAAGCGTATCCAGGATGGAAGTTTCGGACGGTGCATTGGTTGCAATGCCAATATCGAAGAGAAGAGGCTCCGGGCTATTCCTTCTGCACGTTACTGCATTGAGTGCCAGAAGAAAGTCGAGCGTCACCAGATTGGCTGAATTCATCTGAGACAGACTTGGCCAGTATCTGCCGATGTACAAACAACGAAGGCAGTGATGGATATAAAGCCTAACAGAACAGGCAAAGAGACAGCTAAAACAGGCTATAGACGGGCCGGCGTTCGGGAATTGGTGTTGTGGCTTATCGGCGTGGTGCTCTGTACGGGGCAGGCCACTGCGTCCTACGATCCTTGCGACAAAACTCCCACATCTGACGTTGGTTCGGGTGTAGAACGCGCAATCGAGCATCCGACGGCACAGGCCAGCGGAGCACTACCGCCGGCGCGGGCCCTGTTGGTACACCAGGAGCGGGCGCTGCGACAGCTGACCTGCAGTAGCTACTTACTCAGACGAAACGATCGTCGAAGCCGAATTACCCGCGACCTCGCAAAAAGGACGATTTTGGTTGAAGCGGGCGTTTTCCGCTCCCGGCTCGCTGACCTACGCCGCTGTCAACTTCGTGGGCGACACCTTCGTGAAGAATAATGTGATCGCTCGTCTTCTTCAGTCCGATGTCGACCGTGTGCAGAAAGAGAAGGGCGGGGAAAACGCGATCATAAGCTGCAACTACAAGTTCTCTTACAGAGGGAGTGAAGGCCGGGGTGGCAGCGCACTATACGCCTTCACAGTGAAGCCTCGCCGCAGAGATTCGCGTTTGTTCAGGGGAAAAATCCTCATTGACTCCCGCAACGGCCATATCGTTCAGGCGGCCGGCCGGCTGAGCAAGCCACCGTCTTGGTGGATCAGGCGCGTAGATTTCGTTCAGGACTATGTCGATGTTGGTGAATTCACAATGCCGTCCCATGTTGAGATCGACTCTCAGGCACGCATTCTCGGCCAAGTAATTGTGCGCATATGGCATAGCTGCTATGAGATACGCTCCACCGACATAAAGGCAGAGATTGCGACCACTGATGCCGAGCAGGGTACACACATAAGAGCGACAAGTACTTCAACGAAATCACCCAAGTGCATTCGGAGATTGGAGGACACTCAACCATGATCCAGCGCACGGTCAGTAGCGGTGTTTGTGGAGACTTCGAATACAGTGTCGTGCGATATACGATCGCACTGGAGCCTTGTGAGGGCCCGTTTCGCTATTTGCGGGAACTGCTACGCGCATGAGCGCTTTATCTTTATCTCCTTGTTCGCGCTCCAAGTGTTTGCAGTGTTCTGAAGTCCTTGTCTTCGTTGGCACCAGCCACGCGTTGCTGTGGTGAAGAGAAGTCCCTGCGCGCGAATAGCGGGAGTTGGTCGACGTGAGCCACGCCAAGCCGTTGGCGGCCAGTGCGGGCGAGACTATTTACGAGTTGGAACGACGAATCGAGCAACACGGATGCGCCCGCCGGGGCGGCAAACTCCCGATTTGCAGAGGCCCAAATCACAAAATTAGAATCCGAGTCCTAAAAGGTTTAGGCCCGCATATGGCTTGTTGTGTTATGCCAAAGATGAAAATAAGGTCTTCTCCAGCCTGCTATCGTTGACGAGATCTCGTTGAATTTCTAAGACGCATAAAGGAGTGGTTTCATATCATGCCCTTTGCCAAACGGCCTAAACATCTTGTTGTAATTGCACTCATTCTTGTGTGCCTGCTGGTGACTGGTTGTAAACAAAAGGGAGCGACCGCCACGGTGGCTCCTCCTGAAGTTGCTATCGTGACAATCCATCCCGAGCGGATTGTCTTGACGACCGAACTGCCTGGACGGACGGCCGCCTACCTAGTGGCCGAAATACGCCCGCAGGTGAACGGCCTCATTAAAAGCCGCCTCTTCCAGGAAGGTGCAAACGTGAAAGCGGGCGAGGTGCTATACCAAATCGATCCGGCGCCTTACGAAGCTGCACACAGCCAGGCCAAGGCATCTCTCGCCACCGCGGAGGCGGATCTGCTAACGGCCCAGGCGAATATTCCCGCCCTTCGCTCCCGGGCAGAGCGATACAAGGGACTGGTGCAGATACATGCCGTAGGGCAGCAGGACTATGACGATGCCAACGCGGCGTTGCAGCAGGCCGAAGCCATGGTGGAGGCGCGAAAGGCGTCGGTAGAGGCAAGCCGCGCCGTCCTGGAGAGCAGCCGCATCAATCTGTCCTATACGCCGATCAAGGCACCCATCTCCGGACGCATTGGTAAATCCAACATCACGGTCGGGGCGTTGGCAACTGCTTATCAGCCCAATCCTCTTGCTGTCGTGCAGCAATTGGATCCCATTTACGTAGATGTGGTTCAGTCCAACGCGGATCTGTTGCGTTTACGTAGTAGCCTGGAGAGCGGCCGACTCAAGCGAGACGGATCGCTGCCGAACAAAGTGAAGCTTCTGCTGGAAGATGGGACCGCATACCCCACCGAAGGTTCACTTCAATTTCGTGATGTCACCGTAGATCCGACCACGGGCTCTGTGACTCTGCGCCTGGTTTTCGCCAACCCAAAGGAGATTCTTCTTCCGGGTGTCTTCGTAAGGGCTGTTATCACGGAAGGAGTAAGGGAGCAGGCCATCCTGGTTCCTCAGCAGGGAGTTAGCCGTGACCCGAAGGGAAATCCCATTGCCTGGGTCGTGAACAAGGAGGAGAAAGTCGAGCGGCGCATGCTCGAGCTGGACCGGGCAATCGGGGACAAATGGCTGGTGGCGAAGGGGCTGGCCGATGGCGACCGGGTGATCGTGGAGGGATTGGCCAGGGTGCGTGCGGGCGTCCAAGTCAAAGCCGTTCCCTTCACAGGTAAGACAGCGGGCGGCAGCGCTGAAGGCCAACCGGCCGCCCCGGCGAAGACAGATGGCGAGGGTAATCATGTCTAAATTCTTCCTCGACCGTCCGGTCTTTGCCTGGGTGATTGCCATTGCCATTATGGTCTTGGGGCTGCTGGCCATTCACTTGCTTCCCATATCCCAATATCCGGCCATTGCTCCGCCCTCTATCGCCATTACGGCTACCTATCCCGGCGCGGCTGCCGAAACCGTCGAAAACAGCGTGACCCAGATCATCGAGCAGAAGATGACTGGCTTCGACAAGCTACTGTATATGTCGGCGACGAGCGATTCCTCCGGCGCCTCGCGCATCGAGTCTCACTTTTGCCGCCGGCACCGATCCCGACCTTGCCTGGGCCCAAGTCCAGAACAAGCTTCAGCTTGCCCAGGCAAGCCTGCCGGAGGTGGTGCAACGCCTTGGCGTTCAAGTCCAGAAATCTACCCGCAACTACCTGATCATTGTGGGCCTGATCTCGGAAGACGGGAGCATGGATGGGGATGACCTGCGCGACTACGCTCAATCCAACCTGGAGAAGGTGCTTTCGCGGATACCGGGTGTGGGAGAAGTGGAAACCTTCGGCACCCAGTACTCCATGCGCGTCTGGCTCAACCCGAGCCGGCTGACCGACTATGGGATGACGGTCGATGATGTGATCAGCGCGTTGAAAGCCTATAACGTGGAGGTCTCTGCCGGTCAGTTCGGCGGAGCGCCGGCGGTAAAGGGACAGCGGCTCAACGCTGCCATCATCGTCCAGAACCTGCTAAAGACGCCCGAGGAGTTTGCCGCCATCCCCATCCGTACCAACCAGGATGGATCCGTCGTCCGTATCAGGGATGTTGGCCGGACGGAGCTGGGAACTGAGATGTACGACATCGACGCCCAGTACAACGGCAAACCGGCAGCCGGGTTGGCTATTCGGCAGGCCGCCGGTGCCAATGCGCTCGATACGGCCAACGCCATCCGGGCCAAGATGCAGGAGATGAGTCACTACTTCCCGCACGGGATGAAGATTGTCTATCCCTACGACACCACACCGTTTACCGTGGTCGCCATCGAGGAGGTGGTCAAGACCCTGTTCGAGGCCATCCTGCTCGTGTTCCTGGTGATGTGGCTCTTCATGGGTAATATGCGGGCCACGCTGATTCCGACGATAGCCGTGCCGGTTGTACTGCTGGGAACCTTCGGCGTGCTGGCGCTGTTCGGCTATTCGATCAACATGTTGACCATGTTCGCCATGGTGCTGGCCATCGGCCTGCTGGTGGACGACGCCATCGTAGTCGTGGAAAACGTGGAGCGCATCATGAGCGAGGAAGGCCTTTCGCCTCGCCAAGCCACGGCCAAGTCCATGGAGCAGATCACCAGCGCCCTGGTCGGCATCGCCCTGGTGCTTTCGGCCGTATTCGGTCCGATGGCTTTCTTTGCTGGTTCCACGGGAGTCATTTACCGTCAATTTTCCGTAACCATCATTGCCTCCATGCTGCTGTCGGTAGTGGTGGCGTTGATTCTGACGCCGGTTCTCTGTGCCTCGCTGCTGAAGCCGGTAGCAGCCGGACACGAACTGGCCGAAAGCGCTATTCCTCTTTTGCGCCCGTTCCTGTCCAAGTTCAACCACGGCTTCTCCTGGGTCAAAGAACGATACCTGCGGGTGGTCGGATATTCGTTGGCCAGGAAGCTGCGTTTCCTGATCGTATACCTCATTATTGTTACCGGCGTGGGCCTCCTGTTCCTGCGGCTGCCAACCGGCTACCTGCCTGACGAAGACCAGGGAATTCTGCTGGCGCAGATCCTGATGCCAACCGGCGCAACCCTCGAGCAGACGCAGACGGTCGCCGATGAAGTCCAGCGCTATTTCCAGGAAAACGAAAAGGAAGCCGTGGAATCCTGCATGACAATTGTCGGTTACGGTTTCTCCGGGCAGGCGCAGAACAACGGCATGGTGTTCGTGCGGCTGAAGGACTGGCACTTACGAAAACGGCCGGAGTGGAAGGTAGACGCCATCAGCGCAAGGGCGCAAGCGGCCTTGGGGAAAATTCGCGGTGGGATCGTCTTTACCTTCGCGCCGCCCTCGGTCATCGAACTGGGAAATGCCACGGGATTCGATTTTGAGTTGATTGATTTCGGCGGGGTCGGCCATGCCAATCTCATGGCGGCCCGCAATGAACTCCTCGGTCTGGCGGCCAAAGACTCCAGATTGGTTCGCGTCCGGCCAAACGGACTGGAAGATGTGCCCCAATATCGGGTCGACGTGGATTGGGGGAAAGCCGGTGCCTTGGGCGTCCCGATCACGACGGTCCACGACACGGTCTCGGCCGCCTTCGGCAGCGCCTACGTCAACGACTTTATCCAGGGCGGACGAGTGAAACGCGTGTACGCGCAAGCAGACGCTCCCTACCGCATGCTCCCCGAAGATTTACAAAGACTATATATGCGTAACAATGCGGGGAAGGTAGTCCCATTTTCCGCCGTCGCTTCGGGCCACTGGACTTCAGGCTCCCCCAAACTCGAACGTTTCAACGGATTTCCTTCCATCAATATCTGGGGCGAACCGGCGCCCCGGAAGAGTTCCGGCCAGGCGATGCGGGCCATGGAAGAGATCACCAGGAAATTGCCTCAAGGAATCGGCTTCGACTGGAACGGCCTTTCTTATCAGGAGCGGATCGCTACCTCGCAGGGACCTCTCCTTTATGCCTTTTCCATACTGGTCATCTTTCTCTGTGTAGCAGCCCTGTATGAGAGCTGGACTATCCCCATCGTAAATCTGTTGATGTTGCCGCTGGGTGTCTTCGGCGCCCTGGTGGCGACTACTTCGCGCGGGCTACCCAACGACGTTTACTTCCAGATTGGGTTCCTGACAACACTCGGATTATCGACCAAAAATGCCATCCTGATTATCCAATTCATTAAAGAACAGATGCGGCGCGGAGAAGACTTGATCGATGCGACTTTGGCTGCCGTAAAAATACGATTCCGACCGGTCATGATGACTTCGCTGGCCTTTTTTTTCGGCACGCTGCCGTTGGCAATCGCCTCTGGCGCCGGTGCTGGCGCAATGGTTGGCATCGGAACCGCAGTCACCGGAGGAATGCTTTCCGCTACCTTCATCGATTTGGTCTTCATTCCGCTGTTCTTCGTGATGATCTCTGAACGGTTTGCAAAACGTTCGCCGGCACAGACTCCGGCTCAACCTCCCATGCCGGTCCCCACGGAGGTGCACTGAGATGAAAGCGACACGCGCAATTCTGGGCACCTGCTTGGGAATGTTCCTTTTGCTGACCGGCTGTACCATGTCGCCGAAATACGGCCGACCCAAGGCTCCGGTTCCCTCCACCTGGCAGACGGGACTTTCAAACCAGGAGGCTAAAACGGAGGCAGCTCCGAAAGCTACGGAGCTGCCATGGAAGGAGTTTTTCACCGACGATAAGCTACGCCAAGCTCTAGAACTGGCGCTGAAGAACAATCGCGACCTGCGGATCGCCGCACTCAATGTCGAAAGGGTTCAGGCCCAGTACCGGATTCAACGCGCACAGCAGTTTCCCGCATTTAATGCTTCTGCCGAGGGGCAGATTTACCGTGTCCCCAAAAGTGTCTCGACCATCGGAACGGATTACACGTATAGGGAATTCGATCTGCAGGGTATCGCTTCATGGGAACTCGATCTGTTTGGGCGCATCCGCAGCCTGAAAAAGCAGGCCCTGGAGCAGTATTTTGCGACGCAACAAGCCCGCTCCGCCACGCAGATTTCACTGCTTGCTGCTGTTGCTACCAGCTACCTGTCGCTGGCAGCCGATCAGGAAAGGCTGCAACTGGCGCAAGCGACCCTCGAATCGCAGCAGGCTTCCTATGAAATGATCAGGCGTAGACGTGAGGCGGGCATTGGTTCCGACTTGGATCTGCGCCAGGCAGAGAGCCAGGTGCAAGCGGCACAAGTAGACATCGCCCGCTATGCCGGTCAGGTGACCTTGGACGAAAACGCGCTCAACCTGCTGGTGGGTTCGCCGGTGCCGGCCAGCCTGCTGCCGAGCAAGTTGGGGCCGGATGGTAGCCTAAAAGACGTTGCCGCCGGTCTGCCATCAGAAGTCTTGCTCAGCCGCCCCGACATGCTCCAGGCTGAGCACCAGTTGAAGGCAGCGTACGCCAACATCGGCGCGGCCCGAGCCGCATTTTTCCCGCAATTAACGCTGACTGCCGGCGGCGGCCTTATGAGCGGCGGCTTGTCCGAGCTGTTTAAAGGCGATTCCGGGACGTGGAACTTCGCTCCCCAGATCGTGGTACCCATTTTTGATGCAGGCAGGCGCAAAGCCTATCTCAAGATCGCCAGGGTGGATCGTGACTCCGCCGTGGCCCAATACGAGAAAGCGATCCAGATCGCCTTTCGCGAGGTCAGCGATTCTCTCAGCCAGCGTACCAGACTCATGCAACAACAGGATGCGCAGCAGGCACTGGTCAACACTCTGGAGGCAACCTATCACCTCTCGGATGCCCGCTACAAGGCGGGAATTGACAGCTACCTGAACGTTCTGGTCGCGCAGAGATCTCTGTACGCAGGCCAGCAGGTCTTGGTCGACCTCCGGATGGGCCGCCTGAGCAACCTCGTGACACTATACAAAGTGCTGGGAGGGGGCCTGTGAGAAACGGATCAGGTTTAATCCCACCGCCTTGGGGCGATAAGCTTTAGCCTCCAGCTACAATGGGCGCGAGGCAGATGATGACCGAATATAGAACGAGCGGGCCGGGATCACTGCTTACGGATGACTCAAGAGGTGGCACAGGCGCCCGTAGAGAAGCACCTGCAAGAGATCGAAATCGACGATGTTGCGCGTGAGCACTGTCAACCCATGTTTTCGTGCTGTTGAGAAGAGCAGAGCGTCATTCAGAATGCGCTTGCGATTGTTCTCATCGTAGTTCTGGCGGGCGCGGCAAGTACCCGCCTTGGTGATCAGGGCTTCTGGCAACCCATACTACAGGTGCCGGCTAGAGTAACAGCTCCGCCTGTCGCTGTCCCACTGGGACTAGCGACGTGGGGCAGATTTCCACCCGGAAATTGCGGAAAGAGCGAGGGTCCAATTGGGGTCCATTAAAACTCTGCTTGGCTTGAAAAGACGTTGCAAGGCTGCCTCTCGCTTCCGTCTAAATTGTTGAAATTACGTCGTTGGATGGGTTCGAATCCCACCACCTACCCCAAGCCTCTGTTGATTCTGAACGACTTGCCCCTCTCTGGCCCCGGTTTTCAACCGCCAAAACCCTTGGTTTCGTAGCATCTATTCAAGCCGGAACGCGCATTGCAAACTCAGGCAGGGTAGTGTCCAGAAATTTTCGCACTTTCTTTGAATGAACTCTGTTGATGTTGAGGTTGGGGAAGAGGGCTGGCCCGCGGGGCAGCCCTCTTCCAGCTTAGGCGACCGCGCTATGCGCCAGTCGCGTCATATTCAGATACCGCTTCGTTCCCCAGCGCGTACCAGCCACGTAACGCAGGCGGGCGGCCACCAGCATCAGCGCCGAGCGACCGTCTGGAAACGCGCCAACCACGCGCGTCCTACGCCGGATCTCTCGCATCACCCGTTCCAGGGGATTGTTGGTTCTCAGACACCGCCAGTGTTCTCGCGGGAAATCGAAATAGCTCAGCGTCTCCTCGATCCCCGCGCTTAGCAGTTCCGCCGCATCGCGCAGCTTCATCGCCGCCAGCTTCTCGACCACTTGCCGAGCCTTCTCCCGGGCCGCCGCCCGGTCCTCCTGCGCGTGAATGGCCTTCAGCATCGCCGCCACTTCCTTGACCTTCCCGCTCGGGACCTTCGTCCACACGTTGCGATAGAAATGCACCACGCAGCGCTGCCACTTGGCCTCCGGGTAGAACTCGCCAAGGTTCTCCACCAGGCCCAGGCATTTGTCGCTGACGAAGAGCTGAACTCCGGTGAGACCGCGCTCTTTCAGCTCGCGCAGAAACGCCGTCCAGCTTTCTTTGTCCTCTTTGGCGCCTTCGCTGACGCCCAGAACATCGCGGAATCCCTCGGCATCGACGCCGATTGCCACCAGCACGCTGACGTTGCGCACCTCGCCGCCCCAACTCCTCTTCAGCCATAGGCCGTCCAGGTACACATACGCATACCGGCCCTCGATCTTGCGGCGTCGCCACTCCTCGATCTGGCCATAGATCTTCTGGTTCAACTCGCTGACCGTGGACGGCGACACCCGCGTGCCCCACAGCGCCTCGGTAATGTCCTCCACCCGCCGAACGCTCACGCCTGCCAGATACATCTCGATTAGCGCCTCTTCAACCGAAGACTCGCGCCGTTGATACCGCTCGATAATGGCCGTCTCAAACGGCAGATGGCGCAGTTTTGGCACTTTCAGACTGACTTCGCCGGCCTTGGTCTGAAGCTGCCGTTGGTAGGTCCCGGCACGCGTATCCCGGCGTTCGGCGCTGCGCTCATAGCGCCGAGCCCCGCAGAGTTGGTCCGCCTCGGCGTCCAGCAGCCCGTTCAGCGTCTCCTCCACCGTACTGCGAACCACCTCGTCCAAATGCTGTTGAATCCGTCCCTCGTCGATCTGAACCACCTGGTTCAGGCTTCGTGCACCTTCTCCCGGCTTATTCGGTTCCATCTGGCTTCCGTTCTGGGGTTTAGCAGCTACCCCTGTTCTATCAGCCAGAGTTCCTCAACTCAAATGTGCGAAAGATAGCGTACGTTATCTCAGGCAGTTAGCTCGACCGCCCGCAACACGTTTTCGTAGCGAAGCCCCCGCACACTTGGACGGAACACGCTGCGGCCCTTAAGGGCATTCCTTTTAGATCGAAGTAACAGCCCCACATTGGCTTCGCCTGCGGCTCCGAAAATGTGGGCCACCTGTCCTGCTGTTGGCAAATGCGGGGGAGTTACCCTTCGCTGATCACCGGCTCGCACAGAACCGGAAAATTGACAGAATTGGCTATGAAACACTTCTGGTGAGCCGGCTCGTGCAGCGCCAGGGCTTTGCCGGCATCGCCGCCGGCGGTGATGGTGACCTGTGGATGCAAGGTGACGCTTGCAAAACGTCCGCTGCCGTCCGGCGTCTCTTTCAATACGCCTTCGGCGTGGTCGCTATAAGCCAAAACCACGATGCCCGCGCTTGCGCACAGGTGCAGATACCAGAGCTTGTGACAAGCGGCGAGCGCCGCCACTAGCAGCTCTTCGGGATTCCAGCGGCTGCGGTCTCCGCGAAAAGCGGGGTCGGATGAGCCGGCAATCGCCGGTTTTCCCTCCACTTCCAAGGTGTAGGACCTCTCATAGGAGCGGTAACTGGCGGTCCCGCTGCCGGTGTTTCCCGTCCAGGTAAGCTTCAGGCGATAAGTGTGTAGGCGTGCCATAGTCAGCAGGAATCTTCTTTTTCCGGTGCTAAATGGCTGAAATTGTACTGCTCGGGAGTGAGTTTGCAAGCCAAAACTGCATCAGCCAACGCAAAACGGCGCAATGCCGCGCATTGGGACTTAGCCGTGCAATCAACACCGTTCCGCGTCCAAGCAAGGCTGGATTCGATGGCGAAGCCCGGCACGCTCGGCCGCACGTAGAACAGTTCCAGGGCCTACGCCCAAGTCTGCTGCTATACGGTTCCAGCCCCAGCCTTCGCCGCGGAGGGTAGCAAGTCGCTTCATGTCCAACGATGCCCTGGGTCGCCCAATGCGCTTGCCCTTAGCTCGTGCGTTACGGAGGCCGGCCTTTACCCGCTCTTGAATCAGTGACCGTCGAACTCGGCCATGGCGCCGATCACGGCAAACATCAGTCGGCCAGAAGGGGTACTCAAGTCGAGGTTGTCCCGCAGGCTGACGAAGGCGACGCCATAGGCCCCGAGATCCGCCAGCGCGTTCACCAAGTGCTTGAGCGACCGTCCAAAGCGGTCGATTTTCCAGACCAGCACCGCATCGAACCGGCGCCGGTGAGCGTCGGCCATCAGGTGGTTCAACTTGGGGCGGGATTCCTTGGAACCGGAAACGCCGGTGTCCGTGTACTCGCCGACGATCTACCAGCCGCGACGACCGGCATACTCGCGCAACTCGCGGAGCTGCATCTCGGGGTCCTGGCCGTTGTGGGTGCTGACGCGAGCGTAGATAGCCACACGCGATAGATGTTGTGCTTGAGACAGAGCGGATGGAATGTTACTGTGCTTGGCAGCCATGTTGCCTCCTATCAGGCGACATCGGTTAGGGCCCAAGATGGGCGCCGGCGTCTTCCGGGTACCTTCACGCTGAAATCCTTAAGAAGTTAACATTTCAAGCTCTTCGGCTGATTTGAGCAGACTCGGAAGGAACCTTCCATGCAACTCCGCGCTGGAGACGCGTTCAGCGTGAGTTGCGGCATTGAGTGCTGCTACAACTTTTCCGCTGGCGCTCCTGACGGGTACGGCAATCGAACGGAGTCCGATTTCGTCCTGATCAGTGATTGAATCGCACTTGACACAGACATCCTAGCAAGATAGCTTGCAATGAAGCTTGTAATGATATATGGACTTGCGGCTCGCCGCCGCGAGCCTTCACCGGAACGGGGGTGTTGAAATGTCTTCCGCGCTGAAAACGGCCGTGCCTGCCGCATCGCAACCGGGCGTTCGTCTGGACCGCTTCGGTAACGTCATCGATCCGTCTGTCTCCTATGCCCGCGGCAGCATCCTGCGCGACAACGCCGACGAGATCGTGCGCCTGCGCCAGACCTACACCATCATCCGGGAGCGGCACGCAGGGCTGGGCCCGGACTCAGTCTACAACCTGACCGGCCTGATCCGCGGCTTCCGCTTCCGCGAGGACGACACCGCCAAGATGTATTCGTACATCCATTTTGGCGCGCTGGACCACGGTGAACTGGTGCCGCTGGCACTCGCCACCCTGGGCGGCAGCACCGAGCGACATGACGGCTTCCTTTGCAACCGCGTCAGCGCCGCCATCCTGGCCACCATGATGGCCCTGGTGCAGCCCGGCGATCTGGTGCTGTCGGTCGTCCCGGCCGACCGCTGCCACCCGTCGGTGAAGAACTCGGTGCTGAACTCCCGCGGTGAGTTCATCGAGGTCATCGGCGCCGATGCATTCGAGGCGAAGCTGGCCGAACTGACGCGGGCGCCGAAGCTGGTGGTGATCAGCCCCATCTCGCCGTCGAAGCACCATCTGCCGCAAGAGCAGGTCCTGCGCGTGATCAAGGGCACCCGCCGCGTTGGCGCGCTGGTGATGATCGACGACGCCCACATGGCGGCGCGCCTCGCCGTCTATGACGAAACACCTTCACTCGCGCTGAATACCGATGTCGTGGTGTGGTCGCTGGACAAGCATGTCACCGGCCCGCGGTCCGGCTTTGTCGCCGGCCGCCCCGAGCTGATCCGCGAAATCCGCGCCAAGGCCTTCATGTTCGGCCTGGAAGCGCAGCTCGGCTCCATCGTTGCCGCATACAATGCCCTCACCGACTTCAACCCGGCGCCGATCAAGGCGGCCGCGCTGTTCGCCGACAAGATCCGCCAGGACCTGCAGGACGTCTTCCAGGGCCGCTCTTACCGCGCCGGTCCCGGCATCGCGATCTCCGGTGAGGACCTGATGGAACTGATGATGTGTGAGCGCGGCCTGAACCACACCGAGATCGCACCCATCGAAGCGACCGCGGCTGCGGCCATGGTGCTGCTGAAGGAAGTGGGCGCGGTGACGATCCCGGTCACCGGCATGCCCGGCTCGGCGTGCGTCTTCCGTCTGATGATGTACCCCGACGGCGAGCGCCTGGGCATGGAAGCGATCCTCCGCGGTACGCGCAATGCCATCGAGACCGTCGCCGGCATGCTCTCCGACCCGCCGGCCATCCGCGCTCTGCTCATGGGCAGCAGAGCGTAAGACGATGATGGATGCTGCCGCACTGACGGCTTTTTCCGAAGCCGTGGACCGGCTGATGACCAGCGGCGTCTCCGCATCGGCCAGCTCGCGTAGACGCTGCCGCAAGCGCCCGTCCTATTTCCGCCGCTGCTGATAGCGGCACATCGCCCGATGTAGCTCCATCAGCCCGCAGGCACGCCGCTCGGATACCGGTGCTTCCGCGCGCATCAACTCGACTGCCTGCTTCCGCATCTGCGGGCTTACCATTTTTTTGCCAACATCGCCTTCAACCCTCCGGATGTCCACCGCCTGCTCGGCCACAATGTGCTTCAGTTGCCGGGTTTCCTCTTCCAGCGTGCGCAACCGCCGCGCCTCGTTCACTTCCATGCCGCCGTACTTAGCCTTGAAGCGGTAGAAACACCCGCGCGAGATCCCGTGCCGCCGGCACAATTCACCCGTCTCCACTCCCGCCTCGGACTCCTTCAGGATGGCGATGATCTGTTCTTCGCTGAATCAACTCTTACGCACGACTCCTCCTCCAGCCCTGACGGGCTATGGTAAACGGAGAAGTCACATTTTCAATGGACAAGTTTTTCGGGGGCAGGTCAATCTGAGTTCGCATACGCGCAAGGCGGTCGTGGAACAGTCCGGCGAGAAAGCCGGATGCTGGCTATGGATCGATTTACGTGCACTACACCCCTCGGAACGGCAGTTGGCTAACCCAGGCGGAAATCGCGAGCAGCTTATCATGCGGCACGTGCAGTTTTGGTGTTTCAAAGTCGCTTCCGAGCAGTACAATTCCAGCATTGCAGAGCTGAAAAAGGGAATTCCTGCTAATGAAATGGGAGTTCCCCCGGCTCTCCTCAGAAACTTATGTAACTCGTCTTATGCGGCAGGAGTGAGAGTCACGATCAAGCCTAGGTCCCTGGCCTTTTTCTGAATGCTGCGGACTTCGTGTTCGCGATATTTCTCCTCGTAGTACTTCATCCCCTTGTCGACATATTGTTCTCCATACCTGAGCATGCGGTGGACGAGCCGGGCGAGCATGTGGGCCATGGCGGTGATGGCTTTCGGGGCGCCTAGACGGGCTCGCAAGCGGCGGAACTTGGCTCCCAGGTAGGTTTTGCTGCGCCACAGACTGGTGGCGGCCATGCGTGGGGCGGTGGCTGCTCGGTTCTCGACGTGCCTTGTACCCCGGCGGAGCACCTTGCCGCCGGTAATCTGATTGTCCGGACACAAGCCCAGGAAGGAAGCGAAGTGTGCTTCGCTGGCCGAGCCGCTTTTGGTCCGTTGGTCCAACGCTAGCGGAAACGCTTTTCGATGCTGGATTGCGCCGGGCAACAGTCAAACAATTTCAGGCAGCCTACGATCAAACCGTAGCAAACTACCGGCAGACAGTCTTGACGGCGTTTCAGCAGGTCGAAGACAATCTGGCAGCACTCCGGATCTTGTCCTCGGAGATTCGGCAACAGGACGCAGCGGTGAAATCGGCGCACAAGGCCAATGCCCTAGACTGGAGACTCGCTACTCCATGGAGTGGAAGAAATTCCACAGCGCTTGTTGCTACTATAGTCTGCATTATGGCTAACACCCAAGCACCCGACGAATCTCTCGAATCCTGATTAATGCAGGTGTATGATTCCGTCGAGGTGAACACAATGTTCCCCGCCAAGAGGATTCTCTGCCCCATTGACTTCAGCGAAGCCTCGCTTCAGGCGTTCTCAAACGCAGTGGAAATCGCCGTCCACAACGAAGCTCAGATTTATCTCGTTTATGTTTTGCCTGTGCTGTTGTCGTCCGCAGAGCAGCCGATGCTTGTGCAGTCGCATGAGTACGAGCGACTGTTGCGGCCTCAACAGCACCTGGATGAATTGGCCAAGCCGCTGCTCGCAAAGGGGCTGAAGGTCGAGACTGTGGTAGCCCATGGGGAGCCGGCAAGCGAGATTGTAAGGATTGCCAATCAGAAGGCGGTCGACGTTATCGTGCTCGCTACCCATGGAAAAACCGGATGGCGTCAGTTGGCATTTGGATCGGTAGCTGAGAAAGTTGTCCGAACGGCAAGTTGCCCGGTACTAAGCATCCGGCTGGCCGCTCACGGAACATCTGGCGGGACGAGCGATTGAGGTTTTGATCCCTTTGCTTGATGAGGACAGTATTTGAGCAGCAATATCCGATGCTTCACGTTCTAATGAGCAAGCATCTCCTGCCAGGAAGCATGGGAGCTTGCTAGGGCCATGAGGTTAGCTGTGCAAGGTATTATCGAGAGTCCTGATAAGGCTGCCGAGCCATGTTTAGCTTCAGACGCAAAGCTAATGCAGCCCAACAGTCATTTTGATTCGACCTTTATTGTGCCCCTAATCGTCGCATGCGCCATGTTTGTACAGAACATGGATTCGACGATCATTGCTACCTCATTACCAATGATCGCACGGGATTTCGGCAAAGATCCTGTCGTGCTAAAGCTAGGGCTCAGCGCGTACCTGATCAGCCTGGCTGTTTTCATACCGATCTCCGGCTGGTTTTCTGATCGCTTTGGGGGGCGCACGGTCTTTCGGGCATCGCTTGGGGTATTCATGCTTGGTTCGATCTTGTGCGGATTAACGCATTCTTTCTACAGCTTCGTGGGGGCGCGGTTCCTGCAAGGGATCGGCGGCGCGATGATGGTGCCGGTCGGGCGAATCGTGATCTTACGCACCGTGCCCCGTCAGCAATTGGTGAGCGCGCTAAATACGCTTACCGCACCTGCGATGCTTGGACCTGTCATTGGACCGCCGGTCGGCGGGTTAATCACAACCTATGCAAGCTGGCGTTGGATCTTCTTCATCAATATCCCTATCAGCCTAGCAGGCATCGTTCTGGCGGGCATTTTCATGGAAAAGGGAGTCCGAGAAGAAGCGCCGCCGCTGGACTGGGCAGGTTTTTTGCTGTCGGGATTCGGGCTATCACTGGCGATGTTCGGGTTGAGCACAGTTGGTGATCGCTTAATGCCGGTAAGGGTTTCACTTGCTGTCGGCTTAATCGGCGCTATATCGATGGCCATCTATTTTCTCCATGCTTCGCGTATCAAGCATCCACTTCTGGATCTTAGGTTTTTGAGAATTAAGACATTTTGGGCTGGGGTCGGTGGCGGCGGACTTTTTCGTATAGGAGTCGGAGCGATTTCGCTCTTGTTGCCTTTGCTTTTTCAGCTCGGCTTTGGCTTAAATCCTTTCCAATCTGGTCTCTTAACCTGTGCTTCTGCCAGCGGCTCATTATTTATGAAAGCGACCACCAAGAGGCTGCTACAATTATTCGGCTTCCGCTCGGTGCTCACCTTTAATGCCATCTTTTCATCAGCCGCTATCGTTGGCTTTGGGTTATTCAAACAAACAACGCCCCATTTCCTAATTTTTACGTTTCTGTTCATTGCCGGATGTTTCCATTCGCTGCAGTTCACGGCACTTAATGCGATTACCTATGCTGATATTGCAGACCATGATGTCAGTCCGGCAACTAGCCTTTACACCACAATTCAACAGCTTTCTCTTGGAACAGGTGTCACTTTTGGGGCATTCGCCTTACAAGCAGCAAGCTTTGTTCAGCGCCATAATGTAATCGTTACTGGAGATTTCTGGCCCGCATTTCTGGTTGTCGGCCTAATCGCAGTAACTTCGGCGTACTCCTCCGCGAGTTTGTCACCGAACGCCGGCGCGGATTTAGCTGGCCGAGAAATCCAGGAATAATCGCACAGGCCACGCAATCTTGGTCGCAAGCACCGGTGTATCAACTCCTCAGTCGAGATTCCGCAGGGCCGACCAGAAATTCACCAAGTGGGCGGGCGAAGATCGATGCAATTGCGACGATTTGTTCTTGCAAGACGCCCCTTGCGCTAGCGCGGCAGTGATCTCTGCCTCGAATGTTGCTCGCTGTTCCCCAAGTATCGCAGGTGAAGTGTTCGACTTCGGTCTTCGGCAACGGAGCAGCTCCTATTTGGATCTGCCAGTTCCAAGAGTACTACTAGATGCTCGACGGGTGTCCCTATCCCGATCTGGCCATGGGCAACTTCAGGAGAGAATCCCGGGGAAACGTGCGGCAGGGTAGGTGAAACAATCCGTGGTAGCAGCGCAGGAAGTGGCTGTATTGGCGGTAGTTGCCGAATTCGTGGCGCGGGAACGGCTCTTACTGGCCAAGCTGCGCTCTGCGGTCGGTAAGGTTGGTGCCATGTTCAAAAGTGCTGCCGGCGGAAGTGGCAGGGCGTTGGCGCGGTAGTGCCCCAAGGAGTTGCACTCGTTGGAGGCAAGTTGCCAGGCACGTGAGGCTCGATTCCAGAGAGCACCGTCTCCCTTCATGGATTTCTCCGTTCTGAGGGCGAATCGCTTCTGCCTTGCGTTTTCCCTGGCAGAGATGACGAAGAGCACCCATCGTAGCGCCAAGGGGGCTGCTGTAAACGATGCGCTGTTACAGCCCAGCCCCAGCGCACGCCAATATGCACCCGGTTGTTCCGCACTGCCAGGCAACTCCTCTGGAATATGCGGAAAACGTGTATCGGCCCCGCGTGCAATCCAGACGATGTGCCTTTTTGTTCTGCACCGCCGGAAACATATCGATCATTCCTCTTGACAACAGAGCAGACTGAGCTTAGATTCGTCCTATAATAGTTGCATTCGCAGCGACTAGCCAGGGGGGTCTGCGGGCGTATTCACGGCCTAGGTGGCAGCCGGCCTGGAACAAGTCTTTAAGCACTGCCCTCCGGAAGTGACTTTACTATCCTATTTCAGTCGTTCTTATGTGTGTGTACCGGCCCGTCAGGGTTTAGACAATGACTTGCTGATCTGAGAAAGGCGAAAATCATGACCGAGTTGAGCCAGAATGTGCCGGATGGCGGGGAACTTGACAGACTAACGCAGCGCTACGCCGAGTACGTATCGAGGCTGCGGTACGAGGACTTGCCACCCGAGGTGATACAGAAAGCCAAACTCATCGTGCGCGATGGCATCGGCAACCAGATTGCTGCGTCGGCTGTCAGTGAGCCCGCAGCCCGAGTAATCGAAATAGTGAAGGAGTGGGGCGGGTCGCCCCAAGTCACGGTCACGGGTTACGGGCTCAAACTACCGGCGCCTTTTGCAGTGCTATGCAACGCGATGCTGGGCCACGGTGTCGAGCTTGATGACGCACACGGCACAGGCCTTATCAAAGGTGGGTCAGTCCTGGTCTCACTCGCCTTTGCCTCGGCGGAACTTAAGGGGTGCAGTGGCCGCGATCTGATCGCCGGCATCGTCGGCGGATACGAGATCGCGATCCGAGTGGCCAAAGCCATCAATCCGGGCCACCGGCAGCGTGGATATCACACCACCGGCACAGTGTCATTGCTCGGTGGAGCGGCGATGGCCGCTAAACTGCTGGGTTGCAACGAGGAGCAGATCGCCTGCGCCATAGGGCTGGCCGCTATGCAATCGGCTGGCATTCAGGCGTTCCTAGATGACCCTTGCATGGCCAAACCCTTTAGCCCCGGCAAGGGCGCGATGAATGGGATGATGGCCGCGATAATGGCGAGCCGCTGCTTTACGGGGCCGAGGAAGGCGCTGGAGTCCCGCGAAGGATTTCTGAACGCTTTTACCAGCACTGTCCGCAGCGCCGACCTGGTTGAGGGACTCGGTACCCATTTCGCTATCATGGAGGTAGGATTCAAACCCCATGCAGCGTGCCGCTATGCGCACGGGCCACTCGATTTGGCTCAAGCCATGTACTGGCAGGACGGGGTACGTCTCGATCAGGTCGAGAATGTGACCGTCCATATGAGCGAACTGGCAATACGCCAGGCTTCAAAGTTCCCGTGTCTGAACCTGAACGTGGCTATGGGCAGCACCCAGTTTGGCGCAGCGCTGGCTTTGTCGCTCGGGGGTAACGGCCTTCGTGATTATTGGCAAGGGTTTAAGTCAAAGCAGGTCCACGAAGGCTCTAAACAGGTACGGCTGATCGCTGAGCCGGAATTTGGCCTGGGTGGCAGGCAGGCGATCATGGAGATCAAGCTAAAGGACGGCCGCACGCTCCGGCGTCGCGCAGAACAGCCTCGCGGTGAACCGAGCAACCCGCTCAGTGCAGAGGAAATGGAACGTAAGTTCTTCGCGATGGCAGGGATGACCCTTGAAGACGACCAAACTCGTGCGCTGAATGATAAACTAACAGCGCTTGAGATTGTGCCTAATGCGAGTATTATTCCTGAAATGACGGTGGTGGCCAATGGCAAGCCAACTCTTCGCACAGTCTGAGGTTGGAATAACCTATCCGCGGCAGCGGGCCATACCCTGCCTCTTCATGCGGGGCGGCTCAAGCCGCGGGGGGGTCTTTTTGGGCGACGATCTGCCCACTGACCCGCGTGAGCGGGCGGCTGTCCTATTGGCAGCCTATGGCTCTCCGGATCTTCGCCAAATTGACGGAATTGGCGGCGCCGATGCGCTCACTAGCAAGGCGGCCATTGTCACGCCGTCAGCGCGTCCAGACGCCGATGTCGAATATACCTTCGTACAAATCGAGATTCCTGCGGCGCAGATCGGGGTAGGCGGGAACTGCGGTAACATGCTGGCCGCTGTCGGTCCGTTTGCCATATTACGTGGACTGGTTCGAGCGGTCGAGCCGGAGACAGTGATACGAATCTATACCACGAACACTGGGCAAGTAGTTAAAGCACGTATCCCTGTAATTGACAGTGCTCCAGCAATAGAAGGCGATTGCACTATTCCAGGCGTTCCGGGTTCTGGGGCACGGATCGGCCTTGATTTCGGCAATTGTGCGGGTGCTTTCTCTGGCAAGTTGTTGCCCACCGGGTGCGTGCGTCAAGAGATTGAAGTCGCTGGGAGACGCGTACAGGTCTCGCTCGTAGATGCAGCCACACCGTTTGTCTTCGTATCTGCGGCTGACGTTGGTGCCCAAGGCTGCGAGAGCCCGGCCGAGATCGGGGCAAATCAGGATCTGCAGCAGCGCCTGGAACTCGTGCGTGGTTGGGCCGCAACGGTATTAGGATTGGTTTCGAGCCCGGAGGCGGCGAAGACATCGAGTCCAAATGTGCCGCGAGTCATCATGGTATCGTCACCACAGGATTACTCGTTGCCTGAAGGTGGCAGGGTGCATGCTGCAGACATGGATGTTTGCGTCCGGCAGATGGCAATGCAGCGGCCGCACAAGACTCTGGCCGTAACGGGTTCTGTGTGTACAGCGGTAGCAGCCGCTATCACGGGTTCGGTAGTGGCGCAATGCGCTGTAGTGCGACAATTTGAGAAACTACGTCTCGGCCACCCTGGCGGCGTGTTGCAGGTAGCGGCACGCATTGCTTGCGCCGACGGTGGCGATCTGATCATTCGGAGTGCCGAGATCGAGCGCACGGCGCGGTTGATCATGGCCGGAACGCTATTCGCACCGGAGGCGCGGATTCGAGCACTCCTTCCTATAGCCAAGATCTCCGGCACCAAGCCGCCGGCAGACTGAGCCAGCAACATGCCTCACGACCAGCACAAATTAGCCGTCGAAATTATCAACGATCTGCGCGCTCTCGGTTTTACTGATTACGAAGCACAGGCCTATCTGTCGCTGTTGCAAGACAGCCCGGCAACAGCCTACCAAGTCGGTAAGGACAGTGGGCTGCCGCGTCCCAATGTCTATGCCGCTCTGGAGAACCTGACGAAGAAGGGTGCCGTACAGCCGGTAACGGAGAACCCGGTGCGCTACGTGCCGATCCAGCCGGAGGTGCTGTTCGCGCGGGTGCTACAGGACGTGGACTCCAAGTGCCATCGGGTCGCCAGCAAGTTGTCCCGCTTAGGGCACCGGTCGGGGCAAGAGTATGTTTGGTCGTTGCGCGGCGCTGAGACTATTTGCGCCAAAATCGATAACATGATCGATACGTCACAAAGCCATGTCTGGATTAAGGCGCATAGTGGGATCATAGAGGAGCACCGAGCTACGATTGTGCGGACAGCTGCACGCGGTGTGCAGGTAATCCTGATTTTATTCGGGGATCCTGCCAAATTTAAGACCTATTGTCTCAAGCCCCCTAGCCGAGTTTACATGCACGAGGGCAGCGGCATGGAGGTGGGTCTTGCCCATACGTTAGTTACAGTGGCCACCGATTTCCGCGAAGCGCTGACAGTCAACATGGTGGAAGGTGGTTTCGGAGCGTACACACGCAATCTGCCGGTGGTCAACTTAGCGGAAAGCCTGATCCGGCACGAAATTTATCTGGCCGAGATCTTTGAGCGGTTCGGTCCTCGGATAGAAGCCGAGTTTGGACCCGCTTTGGTATCGCTAAGACAAAAGTATCTACCCGGCCCCCAGGCTGAGGCTCTCACCGCTCAACTGAAGTATGTGTCACGCGCAAAGGCTACAAAGTAGCCGGTTGGCAATCTCCAGGTCATTGACTCTTGTAGAGTGAAGCTCGAACACTGAAATCTTCTATGTCGTAGAATCGTGGTGCGTAACTATTTTCTCGTTAATGACCGTTACTGACCAGATTTTCCGAGAGCGAGTAGATCTGAAATCTGCAGTAAATTGCGACAGTAGGTACCTAAATGAGTTACTTTAGCTATTTGGAATGCACCGCGTGTGGGGCCATGTATCCTCAAGCACAATTGATAGGAACATGTAGCTATGGAAAGGTTTGTTTGCCTGCTACGATCTAAAAGCGGCGAAAGAAAAAATGTCACCCGATGTCTTCCGCCGACAAACGGCTAGCCTCTGGCGGTACAAGGACATACTTCCCGTACACGATGATCGCAATATTGTGACCCTTGGCGAAGGAATGACAACATTGGAGGCGTGGGACCAAGCCGCTAAAACCGCCGGAGTTTTCTGCAGCCCTGAAGGGGCAACGACTGTAGCTGCGGCCGTCAAACTCCGGCAGCAAGGATCTATACGCGAAAGTGACCGGGTAGCAGTACTGTTTACGGCAACGGGGTTGAAGTACACTTCTCTTATTAAATCTGAAATGCCTGCGATACTGGACGAAGGTGAGCTAAAAGCAACGCCGGCAGGAGCTTCTCTGCAAAGCATGATTGCACCGGAATGAACGCTTCCGAATGGCAACGCTATTTATTACTACTTTCCAAGTATCAATGCTCTCGGATGCTCGTGACAGCTTGCCAGTTATTGCATAATTGGCCCGTTGTGCAACCGGCTTTATAAGCGATGTCCCCATTTAAACGGAAAAGCAAGGAGCTGATTGGAGACGCTATATGACACAACACTTCGATGTTGACGCAATTCGACGAGAGTTTCCGGTTACTAAGACAATGTTGTATTTCGATTCGGCTCATCAAGCGCCGCTTTCAGCCAGTGTGAAAGAGGGTTTTGAAAAATTCCTGGCCGAAGCGTTTACGACTGCGGGACCAAAGTCCGTGTGGCTTGACCGAGTTGAGCAGGTTCGTGCGCGGATCGCAGCGCTCCTCGGCGCAGATGTCTCCGAGATCGCATTTACCAAGAATACGTCCGAAGGCCTGAACATCGCTGCTAATGCTCTCCCACTCAAGAGTGGCGATAATATCGTAATGGTCCAGGGCGACCATCCGAACAATACCTATGCATTTCTGCGCCTGCTCCGCAAGGGAGTTGAAGTTCGTTTTGTTCCAATAACGGAAGTGGTCAACGCGCAATCATTCGAGAGTAGTATTAACGAAAGAACGCGAGCCATTTCTCTTTCGCATGTCACTTCTCACGCCGGGCATAGGTTTGATGTCGCCGATGTTTCCCGTCTTTGCCGGGCGCGCAATGTTTATCTTGTGGCCGATGTCATCCAATCTATTGGTATCCTGCCGGTGAATGTTAGAACACTGGGAGTCTCCCTACTCGCCTCCGGCTCGCACAAGGGTCTGCTCGTACCACAAGGTCTTGGCTTCTTATACTGCGATAAGACCCTGGATCTGGAGCCCGTGTATTTGGCGGCTGCTAGCTTGGCAGAGGCGCCAGCAAATCTCATCGCGCCCCCCGATCATATTTGCCTCAAACCCGGGGCCAGACGATTTGAAATTGGTAACTACAATCTCCCGGCCATGTACGCGCTTTCAGCTGCGCTTGAGTTTATTGAGAAGGTCGGGGTGGAGAACATCGAAAGACACGTTCTCGATCTCGGGGACTATCTTATCGAGCGTATCGATGAAATCGGTATCAACCTGGTGGGACCACGTGGAAGGGAACATCGCTCGCACATCTACGTACTTGACCTACCGGCTAATGAATGGCTCGCATATTTCTCTAAAAACAATGTACGTGTCTCAGCCGTGCGCGGCTGCATCCGCGTTTCCTTTGGAATGTTTAATACAACTGATGAAATCGATCAATTGGTCAACATTATTAAGCACAGATACCCGAAGATGCGGCGTGCAGCGACCGTAGCGCGGGGCGGTCGTTGCGAGTAACGCTCGACCAACCATGCTGAAAGGGCAGGATAAAGATTTGATACTCGCCGGGTTTACAGACCGGACAAAGTGAATCAAAGGACAACTATTGTCCTGAAGCCATGTGTGCCTGACACATGCGATGCCCGCCGTGCATCCGGAGTCACGACCTCAGGGACAGCCTTGATGGCCCGGAGGTTCTATGCTAGCCGCCCCAGCAATGGTACCGCCCGTTGCAAGGATCTTAATGTTTGGAAGCTGGCCGGCTGCCAACGCCACCTGGGCAGATAGCACGGCAACTCAAACCAACCCTCTTATCAGTAAGCCTTGGTTCCGCATGCTGTCTCCTCCTTCCCCCACAAGCAGCAATGCCATCGGGGGTGTGGTAGTCAATACTTCATGAACATCTGCCGAATCGCATCGATGTTATGTGTCCGCGTGAGTGCAAGTGCCATTAAGAGGCGCGCTTTTTGAGGATTCTGGTCGTCAACCGCTATCCATCCGTTTACCAGGTCACCTTTGAAATCCGCACGGAACGCCGAGCCGCTGCCAACCCGTGAGGTCCGCACCACAAATACTCCAGCGGCCCGAGCGTCAGCGATAGCCGGCAGCACGTCATCGTGGATGTTTGCGTTCCCCGTTCCGGCATTGACGATGGCCTTCGCCCCGGCCTTAACAAACGCATCATATGCTGCCCGGCTTACATTGCTATGCCCGTACACGATATCCACTTGTGGTAAAGCTACTATTTTGTCAATATCGAACTCGGTATCCATCGTATGCGGGCGGGCGGGTAAACGGTAAAAGATCACACGATTCTCGACAACATAGCCTAAAGGACCGAACGCCGAACGAAAGGTGTCGGTTTTGAAGGTGTTGGTCTTCTGCACGTCCCGAGCCGTATGAATTTCATCGTTTAGCACAACCAGCACGCCCTTGCCAGATGCTACCGGGGACGAGGCCACCAACACCGCATCGTATAGGTTCATCGGCCCATCGGCGCTGATCGCTGTACTTTGTCGCATCGCCCCGGTAAAGACAATGGGTTTGTTACTCTTGACCGTTAAGTTTAAAAAATAAGCCGATTCCTCCAGAGTATCTGTCCCATGTGTCACGACTATGCCATCCACCCCTGGTTCTTTCAACAATTGGTTTACCCGGCGCGCCAGTTTAAGCATCAGGTCGTCAGTCATGTTCCTGCTGCCAATATTGAAGATCTGCTCCGAACTGACGTCCGCGATACGGCCAATCTCAGGAACAGCGACCACAAGCTGATCAACTTTCACAGCGCCAGGCTTGTAATCGGTGGCTGTCGTGGACTTTCCGCTCTCAGCAATAGTCCCGCCTGTTCCGACGACCACTATATGTGGTTTTCTTGACTGCGCAGACAATGACCCGGGAAGTAGCATGGCAAATGCCAGGACAACGACAGCATTTCTAACAGTGATAGACGAAGTCATCAATTGCATTTGTGCCTCCTCATACCCTACTTTTCCGTTTGGCTAAGACCAGCAGAATAGCAAAAAGAATACCAACGGTTTCTAATCCCCCCCGTGACAAGTGGCGTCTTTAAAGCAAATAGGCCTTAAGCCGCCCTTGTCGGCGCTGTCTGAATTAGCCACACGCAGCTAGATTTGTGAGTCTCCCGCGTGTGCCAAGGTGGCAATTCCTACCTGCTCATATTTGATATGGCATATTTTCATGATTACTTTGATCGCCACCGTATTGCTGAAGACATTAAGCCCGGTCCGGCCCATGTCGATAAACGCATCAATGCCAAGGATGACTGCAACTCCCTCAATAGGTAGGCCTATTGCCGATAACACCATCGCTACAATGACCAAAGTCCCCGATGGCATGTTGGGGGAGCCTTTGCTTATCACGGTCATCAAAATAACGATTGAAAGTAAGGTTTGCCAAGTGATTGGAATGTGGTACAGGTCTATCACAAACGCGACTGCTAGAGTGGAATACATGATAGAGGCATCACGATTGAATACATAGCCCAGCGGCAACACCACCGATGCAAATCCCTTGGGAACGCCCATCTCGAACAGCTTCTCCAAATGGATCGGCAATGTCACTTCCGATGCGCGTGAGCCAACTCCAAGCAGGAATGGCTCGCTAACGGCCTTGAAGGTCTTCAACGGCCGCTCTCCACACGCAAGCAGAAGAATGCACAGAATGATAAATATAGTCACCAACCCTATATAGGACACTAGCAACAGCTTAATCAAGGAATAGATGGTCTTCTTACCCTGGGTCGCAAACAACCAGGCAGTGATGGCAAATACAGCATATGGGCATATTGCAACAATCCATGTCGTTATTTTGAAAATGGCCGTCATAAATGCCTCGATTACATTGACCATCGGCGCGGCCCGCTCACCGATGGCAGATAAGGCCAAGCCAAGCGCGACAGAAAAAACCAGCACAGGCAACAGATTTGTCCCGGCCATCGCGGCGACAATATTGGAGGGAATCATGTCCAGCAAGAACTTTGACCAGTCAATTGTAGTGTTGAAATTCGCTGGCAGCTTTCCGATGCCGCTCATGTTTGTACCTAAGCCCGGATGAAAAATCCCGTTTAGCGCCAGCCCGATCACAATAGAGGCAACCGTCGCCGTTAGAAAATAAACCAGGCTTACGGTTGTGATCTTCCCCAACTGTTTTGCCATCCGACCCATGTTATGGACGCCAAGCGTAATCACCGTGAAAACCATCGGCACAATGATCACCTTAATCGCTTGAATGAACGCCGTACCCGCGGGCGCAAAATGTTTCGCCATCCCTGGCACCAACAGGCCAAAAGCAACACCGAGAAAGAGTCCAAGAGTCATTTGGGCCGCAATGGAAATGCGCCTTTTTTTGCGTGGGGTAGTAAGGGGGTCCATTTTTTGCTCCTATGGGATACAGGGGTTTATTGTCCCGAATCTGTAGAACGCGAAATTAAATGGGCCGGATGTCCACAGGCTAGGGTTGCACCATTCTAGGCAGTGCATCCCAGGATTGCAATGCAAATTGTTGTGCCCGGCCGAGACTCTTTTTGTCTGTCATTACAGAAGAGCTGCGCATGCGCTCCAGCCCTTCTCTAATTGTTTCAATGGGGCCGACGAGGTTCACCCTAATGTGTCCCTCTCCGCCAGCGCCGAATACGCTGCCCGCGGTCACGGCAATTCGGCCTTCTTCCAACAGGTATCTCGTCAATTCACTTGAGCTTCGGCCGAGCGCCGTGATATCTGGAAAGGCATAAAAGGTTCCTTCCGGAACGGGGCAGCGGACCTTGTTGATCCTAAGCAGCCCCTCTACGGCAACGTCCCGCTTGGCCTGGTATTGCTGTTGCAGCTTTTTCGTCCATTCTGGTTCGCCGCTCAGCGCTCGCAGCGCAATTTCCTGCGCGATTGGGCTTACACACGAAATCACCTGCTCATTGAACCGCGCAATCGCTTGGCAAATGCTCGCTGGCCCTGCTACGTAACCAACACGACAACCTGGCAGCGCGTATGCCTTTGAGAAGCTTTGCAGGGTGAGCGTTCGCTCCTTCATGCCTGGTAAACTAGCCAGGCTGATGTGGGGGCGTCCATCAAAGACGAACTTGTCGAAGCTCTCATCGGCCAGCACCCAAATGTTGTGCTCGATGGCAAAGTTCGCGACTGCGGCGAGTTCATCGCGTCCAAAAACGCGACAGGTAGGATTGTGTGGGGTGGTCAGAATCAAGCCGCGCGTCAAGGTAGTGAATCGTGAGTGCAGTGCTTTAGCTTCCAGGCGGTACCCCGGCTGGCAAAGGGGTACAGGCACGGGCCTCCCACCGGCTAACTGAATAGCAGGACCATAGGTCACCCAGCATGGATCGAGGATTAGGACTTCCTCGCCCGGCTCAATCAAACAGAGGAGTGAAGCATAGACAGACTGTTTCGCCCCAATGGTCGCTACAACCTCGGTCTCGGGATCGAACGCGAGTTGTTGCTCACGCTGGAGCTTAGCCGCGATCGCCTGGCGAAAGTCAAGTTCTCCGGCTGGATGCCCCAGGACATTTCTCTCGGGTGGAACTTGAATCGCGCCGAACAAACAATCGGGACCGGGCGTCGGCCGTCCACCTGCCAGGTTAATGACCTGGATTCCTTTGCGCCGGAGAGCCTGCACCCGCCGCCCGACCTCAAGGGTGCCGGACGGCGGGATTGCTGCTAGCCTGTTACTACATCTTAGCGACATGTAAGAACCTTTCCGTCCTACGATGCATGAGTTGCCAGTTGACGCAGTGAAGGATAGGAGAACTTGCGTCGACGAAGCAAAGTCCTGGTATCCACCGCAGTTTGTTTGTTTGGCGAAACCAGGATTTCATCGCCCTTGACCGTAAGCGCGGTTCCGAGCGGTGCGCACAGCTCCTGCATCAGAGTGACAATTTCACGAAAACCGTCGCTGCCCGCCGGACAATGCTCGGGAATGCCCTTGGTTGTAAACAGCGTGGGAACAAAGGCAAGCCGTTCGACACCGCGCTTCGAAAGAGTCACCCGCAGCACGCCGGCCCGGCGGCAATGACTCGGGTGAGGGTGCGTCGGCACGTCTGGATCAAGCGGAATTCCGTAGAACGAGAGGTATTCACCAACTCCCTTCTGCGCCGCTTTCTCCGGCATCTCGAAGGCGAAATTGCCTAAGCTGTAAATGATGAACTTGCCCTTGTAGACATCGATTGCCTGCAGGCAGTGCGGATGCGATCCAAGGACAAGGTCGGCGCCCGCGTCTATGGCCGCATAGCCAACCTCCGCCTGATACATCGCCAAGTCATGGGTAAAGTGGATTCCCCAATGGAAACAGGCGACTACGATGTCGGCGCGCTGCTTGGCATCGCGAATGGATTTGAGAACGATCTCAAGCTCATCGGCATCAGGAATGGTCACGGTGCGAGCCGGAGTCCCCGGCTGCTCGTATATGTTTTCCAGCGGTTCGTAAAACGTCTTCACCGTCAGCGGGGCAATTCCACCCCTGTTCTCCCGGGCTTCATAGCCGTCGCGCAGGATCGAGCAGGCGTCGATAAAGGCAATCCGGATCCCCTTCCGTTCCACTACCACCGGCCGTCGCGCTTCGGCCAGGTTTTTACCCGCTCCCACTACCTGGATATTCGCCGCTTTAAGCCGGTCAATGGTGTCATAAAATGCATCCAGTCCGTAATCGACGTTATTGTTTCCGGCAAAGGTGATTACGTTATAGCCGGCTGCAGTCAACGCCTTGATGTTATGCGGCGGAACCTGATGAGTAGGATTGCGGACGTCTGTCCGGCAGCTCCCCTTATCCGATATCGTGCATTCGAGCTGCGCTACCCGGAGGTCGCCCTCGTCTAAAAGCGGTTTTACGGCTTGGAAAAGAGTTTCAGGTTTCTCGCGATTTGGGTGGATGTCACCAGTGACGATCATCAGGACAGTGTCTGCCATTATTTCTCTCCTCTATGTGAGTTGGTACTCCTCATTGAATCTTTACGCTAGCTTACCTTTTCCGCGTACCGGGGTTGGCTATTCTGTTGAAACCGCATCAAAACGTAAGCGGCTCAGTAATCCAAGGGACGATCGCGCGCAACGGCCGCTACCGCTCCTCGGTAGTGGTGGTACATGTGCATACCTGCAATCACGAGAGCGGGTCGACTGTCTAACCACGCAGCTCTGTTCACGGAGTTAAGCACCTCGTCCAGATTCTCTCTTTTTACGCTATGCATGTTGTGAACATTCGGTTTCAATTCGCAAAAGCGCTCCAATCTGCTTGCTATCTATTTGTTCAAGCCGACCGAACACATCTTCGAGAGCTGAGGCTTTCTGCTGCCCTACACTTTGATCGATCAATCGATGGAACTTTGTCCTCACTTCTGCCTCTGTCATCGGATATCGTGGATGACCCTTAGCATAGGTACGGGTAGTCTCAACTACCTCACCGCTCTTTAATCTCCACCTCAGGATCGTATGATCCCGATCTTCAAGGCCCATACTGTCGATCTGCTTGTTACAGATGACTTCGGTCTTTTTCAGCAGCTGCTGGCAACGCCGATCATTGACCCGCTCCTGGGTGAATTGATCGAGAAATGCCTCTCCGTCGAGTAATGCGACGGCAGCACAATAGGCGACGCTCATCACTGCACTCGGAACGTCGAAAACCGGAAATCCAGCCCCATAGTTGTAATTAACGGTTCCGATCTCAATCTCGATACGGTCAATTTCGTTGGGAGTCAGTGCTGGATATCTCTTTCGGAGCTCAAAGGTGGCATCTATCGCGGTATGGTTCGGGCGGCTGGACACGTATGGTTTAAGTTCGACCTTCAATGTCTCAAAATCCTGCCCCAGACCATCAGTAAGGACCGCAGGATCAGCATTATCCGCGTAGGCGCGGACGAAACCGCCTATTTCCCGCTCCATGATATCATCCACCCCTGTGTAGCCTGCCAAAACTAACTCGACTGCACACATGCCATTGAACGTGCCACGGCCAAGATTAAAGCGCTTGATCATACTAGGACTATATAGTCCGGCGCCCTGCGTAGCAGTCAAGTTCAGAACGTACGCGATCGCCTGGGCGTCCATCCCTCTGAGTTTTGCCGCAGTTATTGCGGCTGCGAAGCTACCAGCTATGCCGGGCGGGTAGAACCCGCGGAGGAACGATCCCTGCCCAATACACTTTCCCACCCTCAGCCCGACTTCATAGCCGGCTACGATTGCCGTGATCAAGTCGCGGCCACTCGCCCCTCCTAGCACATCTGCCGTGGCCAAGGCAGCCGGTAATGTGGCGGCGGCCGGATGCATGTAACTGGCAATACGTCGATCATCCAGCTCGAAGGCGTGTGTAGCCACCGAATTAACAAAGGCGGCTTGCGGTGCCGGAACAAGGATTGCGGTATTCCAGATCAGAGATTCGGGAGTGCCTCCGCTGCCAACGACGACGTCCCGTATCATCCGCGTCCAGGGCATTTCGAAACCATATAGGGCTGTACCAGCCGCATCTAACAAGTGTAATTTCAATTTCTGTATTACTGGGGCGGGGATCTGTTCATATTTCAAATCGGCAACGTACTTCGCCACTGTCTGTGTTTCAGAGCTCATGCTCACGACCTCCAGTTAGTTGCTGAGTTGATGCTGATTTCTGAGTGGCTGCAAACGCTACTACCTGTTTTCAATGTTGTCAAGTGAAATCTTCGCTTGACAATGGTCCCCCTGCGTGCTATTTTAGCGCTCAAACTTCGTAGTAGCCGTAACAGCAACTAGTGCGCGAGCGGAGGTTGACTACGCAGCCATTCATGCCAGTGGGGAGGCATTAACTATGAAGGGAAATTAGATCCTGGTTTCGCCGGCCAAGCAGACCGAGGTGGATACAAGGGCGTTTCTTCGCCGACGGAAGGTTCCCTACCCCCTCGGCAACTAGCGACTAAGTCATAAAGAAAAGAGAGGGCCACGTAAATGACACTTCACTGTGGCACAAGACTAACAGCGCTCCCGCCGTCAGGAACTATTGCGGTTGGGCGGCGGGTGCAGGCGTTGCGCCGCAAAGGAATCGAGGTCATTAACTTGGCCGGTGGGAAACCTACCCCCGGCCCAGATTGTCTGTCGGGCCCGATTCAGTTTCCACCCGAGCGAAACGTTCTGGGGGACCCGGCTGGCGAACTTGACCTACGGCAGGCTATCGCGGCAAAGCTCCGGCGCGAGCAACAGCTCGTCTATGAGCCAGAGACTGAGGTCGTAGTGACGATTGGGGCCAAACAGTTTGTATATGCCTCGCTCCTTGCTTTGATCGAGCCTGGCGACCAGGTTCTGATCCTGGATCCATGTTGGGTTACTTACGGCCCAGCCATTCAACTTGCTGGAGGCGTGCCGGTCCCCGTTCAGCTTTGCCAGCCGGGGTACCGCCTGGAAACTAAAGCACTGGAGTCTCGGGTGACCCCGTCCACGCGGGGCTTAATCTTCAACACCCCACACAATCCTACCTGTCGCGTTTTTGGACACGATGAACTCGCCGCAGTCGCGAACTTTGCCATCGAGCACAACATTTGGGTGCTGGCTGATGAGAGCTTCGACAAGTTCGTCTTTGATGGACGCCCCCACATCAGTCTGGCTAGTTTACCAGGCATGAAGGAGCAAACGCTCACCCTGCAAAGCTTCTCAAAGGCATACGCGCTGCCAGGTTGTCGTGTTGGTTACGTAGCAGGGCCAGCGAGCATTTGCCAAGCGATTGCGCGGTTCAATGAGCAGGTGATTTCGTGTGTAAGCCCAATCGCGCAGGAAATTGCGCTGCGAGCGCTGAGCGGCGAACCAGAATGGACGAAAAAGCTGCAACAGCAATACCAGGCCAAGCGGGACGTTGCCGTAGAGGGGCTGCTTAGGATCAACAAGGTCCGCTGTCCCGTTCCGGAAGGAACCTTCTATGCCTTTCCAGATATCACGGCACTCGGCCGAAGCTCAAGTGAATTGACCAGATACCTGTTGGAAGAAGGCCGAATTGCCGTGACCGCGGGCAGCGTATTCGGCGCTGGCGGAGAGGGACACATTAGGGTGAACCTCGTCGGCCCCATTGAAACAATTAGAGAAGGGCTGGAGCGTATGCGAACTCTCCTATGACGGCAAGTTGGAAAGGAACTCTGTTTAACAAGCAATTGGGATCAGTTGACTCCGGAGCTGTCGAATGTGGCCAGTCGGACTACGGAACTACTAACGCTCTGAAATTCGACCGCGTCGGCTAAACACCTGCGATCGGTCAGCCTTGGGATCTGGAGGAGGAAAAAATGGAAGCTTCGACTTCGACTACTAATGCCCAACGGAAAAGAAAGTCTGTGCCCCTTACCTTGCAAATGGTTCTGGGCTTAGTTCTCGGTGCCCTTTTTGGAATGTTCGTGCCAAGTGTCGCGAAGCACTTCGAACCAGCAGGAACAGCCTTTGTCCAGGCACTCAAAGTCATCGTCGTGCCGATTGTCTTCACCATGATTACACTTGGCGTTTGTGAAATGGGCCGAAAAGCGAAGGAGTTGGGCAAGATCACGACCGTGGCTCTTATTTACTTTGTGGTTGCGGCGCTAGTCGCGATCCTGCTCGGTGTGGGGCTGAATGGAATCTTCCATCCGGGTCTGGGTGCAGATCTTACCAACGTCGGAAAACTACCAGCGAATTTTCACACTAGCATCGACTGGGCAAAGTTCTTCCTGGACATGATTCCCTCCAATATCGTCGGCGCTATGGCCGGGAAAAACCTGCTGCCCGTCATCGTCTTTTGCATCGCGCTCGGCTTGGCCTTGGCGGCCATTGGCGAGCGCGCCACACCGATGCTACATGTCCTCGATTCCTTAATGGCGGCCATATTCAAGGTAACAATGTGGATCGTCATGATTTGCCCCTATGCTGTGTTCGCCGTCACTGCCTGGTTGTTTGCAACGCACGGTGCCAAAGTCATCTACTCTCTGCTTAAGCTGGTGGGGGTGGCCTATATCGGGTATTTCTTTTTGTTTGCACTGTCTTTCGTCGTCTTATTTGCCATAGGGGACCGGCCGTTTAAGGTTTTGAAACATGTGAGCGAGCCGATTCTGATAGGAGTGGGGACGCGGGCATCGGAAACCACTTTGCCGTCCCATTTAGAGAAGCTGCTCGAACTTGGCGTTCCCAAGGGGATTGCATCGGTTATATTGCCCCTTGCCTACATTTTCAATCGCGACGGTTCGATTATGTACTGCACCCTTGCGGTTGGGTTTCTCATGGATGCCTACCGCATACCGCTGACGTGGCAACATCTACTCTCGATCGCGATCCTGATGGAAGTCCTGACGAAAGGAACGCCAAACATGCCCTCGGGTTCGTTAGTCATTATCGCTCTGGCCTTGTCTGCGCTCGGCATGCCGATGGAAGGGATCACGTTAATTGCCGGGATCGATGCGTTTGCCGATATGGGCAGGACTGGCACAAGTGTCTTCTGCAATACCGTGGCAATCAAGATAATCATGAAAATATGCCATATTAAGCATGAACCCGTGGCGCTTGCCGCCAGCGCTCACGCGGGATAACAGCTGATGAAGGCCAACCGGACAGGTCCGACTGGAGCGGGTGATTCAATGCGGATTGACTCATTTGCGCATGCCTTCTTCAGCATCGGACACCCACGGCTTAAGAAATGTACGCAGATGCGCTGAACGATATGGTCTGCCTCATCCGTAGTGCCGTATTGCGGATACGACCGGCATGGACAATCCATTGCATGTGGCGCTTGGTCGAAAAGGTCGCGCAACATGGTGGCTGGATACGAAAGTGGCTTGAGGATATTTGATGTGGCTGCGGGATTCCAGGTGACTGTCCGTTTGTCAAGGGGGATAGGCGATGAGCATCTAACATTCACAAAAGACTGGAGAATGGAGATGACAGCAAAGGGTAGGAAGGAGTTTATTATCGCTGCAGTTGGTGACTTGGTCGTCAATAGGAAAAATCCTGAGACGGTTTTTACCCATGCCGCTCCGATACTCAAACAAGGAGACTTGGTTGTAGGGCATTTGGAAGGGGCAATAACAAGCAAAGCCATGTACAAAGACAGCAATGGATGGGGCCCGCATTGGTCAGATCCCAAGAATGTTAAGGGTCTAACTTCAGGAGGGTTTAATGTCATCCATTGGGCCAGCAACAATGCGCTCGATTTTGGTCCGGAGGCATTTCTTGATACAAAAGCTAACTTAGAGGCAGCAGGAATAAAGGTAACCGGCGCGGGGAAGAATCTAGAGGAAGCACGGCAGCCTGCTATTGTCGAGGCAAATGGCGTGCGTGTTGGGGTGCTTTCATACTGTTCGATTTGTCAAAAGGGGTATGCGGCGCGAAATGACCAAGCGGGCATAGCTCCCCTGAGAGCCTGGACGTCATACCATCAAACTGAGCCGGAACAACCCGGGTCCCCATGTGAGGTGGTGACTTGGCCTTATCAGGACGATTTCGAGGCAATGCTAAAAGATGTGAAGAAATTAAAAGAGAAGGTGGATGTGGTCGCTCTAACACTTCACTGGGGAATTCATCATGTCCCGAAAACGATAGCGATGTATCAGCCCGTCATCGCTCATGCGGCTATTGATGCCGGTGTCGATGTCATTTTTGGGTCTCATCCTCACCTCTTGAAAGGCGTTGAAGTATACAAAGGTAAAGTAATCTTCTACAGTCTGAACATGTTTTGCTTTGATTGGCCAAACCGGAAGCCGAGATATGGCGCTATGGATGATACCGCCCTGCGCTATAATTTTACGCGCGATCCAGAGACTCCGAACTTTCCATATTGTAAGGATGCGAGAAAAACGCTCATTGCAAAATGCTATATTTCCGGCAATGAGATTAAGAAGGTGACGGTCATTCCGGTGTATATAAATACGGACAATCAACCCGTACCTCAAACAGCAAACGATGAGATGTTTCGGACGATACTTAATTACATGAAGGATCTTACTGATCAACAAAAATTGAATGCAAGATTCGATGTTGAGGGTGATGAGATCGTAATATCGAGTGCTGGCCCTCTTGGTCGCCTGTGGATGCCTTCCGTAGCCATACCAATGGTAGACCGCTAACAGAAAATGTCTATGTCGATTGGACGTGACCGGCAACTTTTGTACCTAGTGGGAGTGGGAGTACAACTGGTATGAGAGGAGCTGGGAGATGGCGGAGAGAAAGTACACGGCGGAGCAAATCATGGCAATTCTCCATCAGATCGGTCGGCGAATGATGCCGGCAGCGAACCTACGACGCGATTGTGTTAGAGCAATGAAGGAACTAGTTTGATTTCTGGCCGTGGTTTGATTGCGATCAACGGTGGCGTTGACCGCGTGTTAACCTAACGTTTCCAGATAACTCGGTGTTAACAGACAGGTATGTAAGAGTGTGGTGCAAGCAACTTGGCACGTCAGACTGTTTTTCCGGAGACCTGAAATGAAACAGTACTTCGATGTTGATGCAATACGACAGGAATTTCCAGTCACAAAAACAATGCTGTATTTCGATTCAGCTCGTCAAGCACCACTGGCGGCCAGCGTTAAAGCAGCTTTTGAACAATTCCTTGCAGAAGCGCATCTGACTGCGGGACCAAAGTATCTGTGGCTTGACCGCGTGGAGCAAGTTCGAGAGCGCATTGCCGCACTTCTGGGCGCAGACGTCTCCGAAATTGCATTCACCAAGAATACATCAGAAGGCTTGAACATCGCTGCCCACGCGATTCCGCTGAAAAGTGGCGATAATGTCGTGATGATCCACGGCGATCATCCGAACAATGCTTATGCATTTCTTCATCTGCGCCGCCATGGAGTTGAAGTGCGCCTCGTTCCCATGACAGAAGTAATCAACGCCCAATCATTCCAGAGCAGCATCGATGCAAGCACCCGAGTAATTTCTCTATCGCACGTCACTTTCCACGCTGGGCACAGGTTTGATGTCGCGGACGTTTCCCGTCTTTGCCGACAATATAGTCTCTATCTTGTGGTCGATGCTGTACAATCGATTGGTATCCTACCCGTAAACGTGAAGAAGCTTGGGGCATCCCTACTGGCCTCTAGCTCGCACAAGGGCTTGCTCGTGCCGCAAGGACTGGGTTTCTTATACTGTGACAAGAACCTCAGCGAACTGGAGCCCGTCTATATCGCAAATGCCAGCCTTGCAGAACCGCCGGCAGATCTTATCGCGCGCCCCGATCGCATGGGCCTGAAACCGGGCGCCAGGCGGTTTGAAATTGGCAATTACAATCTTCCGGCCATTTACGCCCTTTCGGCGGCGCTTGACCTTATAGCTAAGATCGGTGTTGAGAACATCGAGAAGCATGTCCTCGACCTCGGTGACCACCTTATCCAGCGCATCGACGAGATCGGCATCGGCCTAGTCGGACCGCGTGTAAGGGAACACCGTTCGCACATCTACGTACTTGATCTCCCGGCGGACGATTGGCTCCCATATTTTACGACTAATCAGGTACGCGTCTCGCCAGAACGCGGCTGCATTCGCGTGTCCTTTGGGATGTTTAACACAACCGATGAGGTTGATCAGCTGGTAGATATTATTCAACGCCGAGACCGTAAGATCCTCCGTGCACGGTGCTCGGCGCCGGACGTTGTTTGCAACTAATGCTGGGCTCCTATAACCGGGTGAAATACCCCAATCTCGGCCCCGAAGGACGACTGATTGGGTCGATTAAGTGAAAGGCACGAATCGTTACTTCGTTGACGTAGGCTAGCCAGGCTTCAGCTAGAGTGGTCACTGGCTGAATCGCACGCTTGAGCCAAGATCTGGAGTAACTCGTTCGGGAGGAGTTCCCAAGCTGGACGCGGAGACAGCGCTGCGACTTTGGTGATTCGCGGAACATATGCTACTGCCCGTCGACACCCAGTCGGCAGGCCGGCAGATGAGGAACAACCGCCATTGCTAGGCCTGCCTTTATTCGCGGGACAGCGCTTGAATCCAGTTCGGCGACAGGATCGCAGGGTGATGTCTAACCGTTCGGAAAATAGTTCTTTTCGGAACGTTTGATCAGGTGTTGCTCCGTCCCCAAGAGCCCAACAACTTAGAAATGCGCACCGGGAAGGGATTTCGGGACACCTGTCGGACGGATTATTGAGGAATGCACAATATAGAGACAGTTGGAGGCGGTGCGACCCCGCGCCAAATGAGCATAGCGGCACACTGTCGGGGCGTCACTATATTCTGCGTTGCTCTAGATGGGAAGTTGACATGGACGCCAACTTTTCGTTTGCCGACAATCGAGCGCTTCGCGCCGCTACAAGAGAGCGTAATGAGGGAGGTCGGCGTGAAAGTACACGAGCAGATTTAGAACCTCGATGCCGAAAACCTCTTGAAGTGGGGTATCCTTGAACAAGTACATCAAAGCGCAAGGATGAGGGGGATTGATGTCAGATCAAAGCGAACTCGTGCGCAAGCAGTTCGGGGCCCACGCCGCCGGATACGTAACCAGCAAGGTGCATGCTCAGGGTGAGAGCCTCTCTCGCTTGGTGGAACTTACGAACCCGCAGCCCACATGGCTTGTCCTGGACGTCTCGACTGGCGCTGGGCATACGGCTCTGGCGTTTGTTCCCCATGTGGCGCGCGTCGTGGCGACTGACCTAACGCCGCAGATGCTCGATGCCGCACAAATGCTTGCACAACAGCGTGGGGTGAGGAATATCGAATTCCTTGTGGCAGATGCACAGAGCTTACCGTTCGACAGCGACTATTTCAACTTGGTGACGAACCGCATTGCATTGCATCACTATCCTGACATGCACGCGGCGATACGCGAAATGGTCCGGGTGTGTCAACCCGGCGGCCTGGTCGCGCTAGTGGATAACGTCGTACCGCCCGAGGAAGACACCGCAGCGTTTATCAATCACTTTGAGGCGCTACGCGATCCATCACACCACTGGGCCTACTCCCTTGAGCAGTTGGAAGCCGCTTTTGCAGAGGCACACTTAACCATAAAGCACTCCATGACATTACAGAAGAGCATGGAATTCGAGCCGTGGGTTCGCCGTATGGGCGCGAGCGAAACAACCAGAGCCGAGCTACGGAGGATGCTGCTGAATGCACCAGAAGAGGTCCGTGCTTTCTTGGCCCCACGACTCGTTGACGACAGATTACTCTTTACGCCGACCGAGGCAATCATAATTGGGCAGAAAGCGTGAGGGAATTGACGCGGCGACAGTCGCCGATCTCGTCGATGGTCGAAGTGGTCGACGATCTCTTGCTCGGAGCGCGTCAGGCGAAAACGTCCGCACATGAGCAGCATTATGCCGGGTCAGAGTTGCTGTCGCCCAGCAACTCGAACAGCGCGATCGAAACTGCTTTCCGCTGAAGCATATTGTTCACTTGACACTGCTTTCCGCTGAAGCATATTCTTCCTAGGAATTTTCTCTAAAATACAGCCGCGTTCCAGGCGGAGGAAAGAAGGGACGGCAATTATGAGCGAAGCACCTAAATCGGCACTCAGTGATATTGGCCTACTGCCAGCGGAAGTTCGCGAGTTGTTTCCCGGGGCGCGCGCCGGCACCTACCTGGATGTCGCCAGCCGCGGACTGATGCCCGCAGCAGCGGTCGACCTGGTTACCAAACGCGTCCGCGATCGTATGCTCGGCCTGGCGAACAAGGACCAGTACTTCCAGTTCGTGGAGGACTTCCGCAACAAGGCCGCGCGGCTCATCTCAGCAAGCGCGGGTGATATTGCCATCACCAAGAATGTCTCCGAAGGCCTGAACGCAATCGCTGCGTCGATTGACTGGAAGCCGGGCGACGAGGTCTTTTATTGTGGCTCTATCGAGCACCCCAACAACATTTACACCTGGCGCAATCTGACCAGGAAGGGGGTTGTGGTCCGCGATTTTCCTACCCCTGAGGGCGTAGTGCCGATAGAAGATATGTTGCGCGCCGTCTCGTCCAAGACCCGTGTTATTACTGTGTCGACTACCACGTTCCAGCCGGGGTTTAGAACCGACATCCAAGCTTTGGGAGAAGGTTGCCGCGCCCGAGGCATACGGCTGGTGTTAGACGCGGCGCAATCGATGGGAATCACGCACCTCGATGTGACCAAGACGAACATCGATGCGGTTGCGGCCAGCACGCAAAAAGGCGTATGCGCGCTCTACGGCTGCGGCTTCCTTTACGTGAAGAAGGAATTCGCCAACTCGCTTCACCCGGTGTATCTGGCCCGGTTCGGAGTCGATTTCCCGGGCGACTCCCATGAAGCCGATTACAACGCCGGCGAATGTAAGCTGCGGGAAGGCGCCTTGCGATTTGACTTGGGGAATTACAACTTTTTGGCGGCGGAAGTGGCGGCAACCTCGCTCGACATACTGCTCAAGTATGGTACGGAACGGATCGACGCTCACGTCACCGCGCTGGCCGAGCAGTTTGTCGCCGCTTTGATGAACCTCGGGGTGGCGGTAGCGGACTCTCCGCGGGCCTGCCGGGCGAATATTGTTTGCGCGCGAACCAACCAGGGCTCGCTGCTCGGCAGCGTCGAGGAAGTCTATGCGTATTTGAAGTCGCGCGCCGTGCGGTGCGCTCCGCGGCGGGGGCTGTTGAGATTTTCGTTCCACCTTTACAACAACCGCGAGGATGTGGAAGCGACGGCGGCCGCGCTTAAAGGCTGGATCAACGGCCAGCGGTCGTGAGGACTGCCCCGGCACATCTTCACAGTCATAAAGCTGATCCGGATTCTTGTGGAACCATTCCCAGATAACCAGCGAGAGCAGGCATACAGCGGAGACAATCATCAGAGTCACAATAAAAATGCGAGCCGAACCAGTCGTCCTCCTGTCCCTTGTCCAGCAGGATCTGTAAGGCGCCGACGCCCAGGGCCAGCAGTGCGATCCCGATGTGGTCCAGCTTGACGCCGGCAGCTTTGAGGCGGCTCAGATACGGCGGATCTTCGATCAGACGAAAGACCAGGACCACCGCCATTACGCCAACTGGCAGATTGATAAAGAAGATCCAGCGCCAGGAATAATTGAAAGTGATCCACCCGCCCAGGGTTGGTCCAATGGTTGGCGCCACGACGGCGGTGATGCCGTACAACGCGAAGGCCAAGCCCCGTTCCTCTGAGGTGTTCCTGGACGCCGGCTTCCGCATTGCCGATTGCTCGCCTCAGTTCGACCTTGGACGCGTTGTAAGCGTAAAGACTCGAAATCAACGACTCGTTCGCGCTGGCGACCGACTGCTGCGCCTGGACCACTTCGATGTTGTCCGTCACACCGGCGGAAAAACGGTCGCGAGCCTGGATCAGTGTTTGATTGGCCAGATCGACGGAGTCGCGCGCGACTTCAACCTGGTCCGCCGCCGATTGCATATCCAGGAAGGCGTTCCGGACGTCCTGATCAATCTGCGCTCGCAGGTTGTCCGACAACTCGCGACTCTGCCTCAGCGCCGCAGTTGCCTGCAATGTGCCATGGGAGTTGCCCGGGTTGTGGCCGATGTCCCCGTAATTAACAGCCGCGGAAACGGAGGGGTAATAGCCCGCGACAGCCGCCCTGCGCGCCAGCTCTGCCGCGCGTACCTGGGCGAGCGCGCTTTGGTAATCGGCTCGCGATGCGTAAGCGCGGCTGAGGGCTTCGTCAAGGCTGACCTTGGGAGGTGGCGTGTAGGTCGTGGTACTTGTCAACATGAACTCTTGGCCCGTTGGTAGTCCAACCACGCGCCCCAAGACGATTTTCTGTTTGGCCAGTTCATTCCGCGCCGAAATGACCTGCTGCCGCCTGTTTTGCAACTCGACCCTGGCTCTCAGAACATCAATAGCCGCAGTGGTGCCGGCTTTCAGTGGATCTTCCGCCTGCTGGTAGAGTGCCAGGGCGGTATCCTGTTGTGCGGCAGCAGTCTCAACCCGTGCAGAATCCGCAATGGTCTGCAAGTAGGCGGATGCGACTGCAAACACCACCAACTCGCGGGCGTCCTTATAGGAAAATTGAGCGGCCCGAATCTGCTGGGCGTCAGAACGTGTTTGTTGGATCGATTTCCAATTGAATATCGACTGGGTCAGATACGCGCGGGTGTCGAAAATTCCAAACGGCCCAACCACGGGAGGAATATTGACCCCAATCTGCCTGAACGCCGAGACATTGAGCCCGACGCTGACCCAAGGACTAGCATTAACCCCACCTTTCGCGTAGTGACGTCGGGAGCCACGGCAACGATCTCACCGACCGGCTCGTGACCGAGGATTCGGGGAAATTGCCCTGGTATATGTCCGAGTGTTTCGTGCACGTCGGTATAGCAGATGCCGCTGGCATGCATCTTCACCAGCACTTGACCAGGCCCGGCTTGAGGCTGGGGAACATCTTTGATCTGCCACGAACTGCTCACGGCGGGTACGACCGCAGCTTTCACAATTCTTTCTCCTAGTACGATTCGATGCAGGCGTCTTTGCGATTGGCTCCCGGGTCCGCTTACGCTACTTCGCGCTCTGCCCTGCCAGCCTTTTCACCCAAGAAGCTCACCAGTTCGCTATTCACTTGCTCAGCGTGGGTCCAGGGGATGCAGTGCGGGCCTCCTTTTACCACCAGCAGGCGAGCGCCTTTGATGAGTTTGGCGGTGCGCAGTCCCGCCGCGGCAAACGGAACAATACGATCCTGATCACCGTGGATGACCAACGTGGGCACATCGATGCGGGCCACATCCTTGCGGAAGTCCTCATGCCAGGTTGGAACACATGCCAGACTTGCCGTCGCCGACGCCTCGGCAGCAATGTTCCAACTGGCGCGCACAACCTCTTCGCTGACGCGCTTACCCAAGAGCACGTCGGTGTTGTAGAAATTCTTGAAGAACTCCGTGAAGAATGCATAGCGGTCCGCGGCGACGGCCTTCTGAATCCCCTCGAACACGCTCGCGTCAACGCCCTGCTGGTTGTCGTCTGTCTTGAGTAAGAACGGAGGCACACCTCCGATGATCACTGCGCTACTTGCTCCCTTAGAGCCGTATTTTCCGAAGTAGCGCGCAATTTCGCCGCCTCCCATCGAGAATCCCACAAGGGTGAAATCCCGCAGCTTGAGTTGGGTAATCAGGCTATGAAGATCTTCTGCGAACGTATCGTAGTTGTAGCCCCCGGTCGGCTGGCTGGACTTGCCGAATCCCCTGCGATCGTAAGTGATCACCCTGTACCCGGCATCCAACAGCACTGGAATCTGCTTCTCCCATGAAGCACCGCTCAATGGATATCCATGAATCAAGACAACCGGCTTACCCGATCCGTGATCCTCGTAGTAGAGTTCGACGTTTCCGGAGTTCTCCTTTCCGACTGTAGCGTACGGCATAGCACTTCTCCTTTACTGTTGTCCTGAATTGGGTTTATTTTCGACTTGCTCCTTGGGAGGTCACTGATCGTCCGGCCCCTTCGGGCGTTGCTGCTGACCGAGTTGCATGTCCGTCTTTTAGCTGGTCGTAAAGATGGGGCGCACGCCTATGATGCGCGCATGTGTAGGATCGGGTTGCCATCATACGAATTGGTGAAGCCTGGGGAGCATTTTTTTCATCAAGGACCAAGTAGTTATGGATTCTCCAGGATCAGAAAAATGTCCACTTGGCCAGCTCCAAGCGCTCTCGATTCTCGTACGCAAGCCTTTCCCGTGTTGACGGACGCGCAGATCGGCCGTCTTCGTCCCGGCAGCAAACTTCGAAAAGTTGCACAAGGAGAAATCCTGTTTCGACCCGGTGATAATGACGTCCCGTTTTTCGTCCTGCTTTCAGGGGCCATGGAGATCGTACAGCCGGACCTTGTCGGCGAGCGCCTGGTAGCAACCCATGGTCCTGGTGAGTTCACGGGCGAGATCACCATGATCTCTGGCCAGCAGTGTCTTGTGCGCGGGCGCGTGACAGGCAGCGGTGATTTCCTGGAGATCAGCCCCGACGGCCTGCGCTCTCTAGTGTCAAGGGATTCCGAGCTGAGCGAGATCTTCATGCGCGCGTTCATCTTGCGCCGGCTGGCACTAATCAGGCAGGGCTATGGCAATGTCATTGTGATGGGTTCGCGTCACTGTGCCAACACGTTGCGCCTGCGCGAGTTTCTTGGCAGAAATAACTACCCATACAGTTATGTGGATCTCGATACAGACAAGACGTCGCAGGAACTCCTGGATCGTTTCGCCGTTCAACTGGGCGACGTTCCGGTGGTAATTTGCAACGGTGAGACCGTATTGCGCAACCCCACGCCACAAGAGCTTGCAGACTGCCTTGGATTCAACGCCAGCATCGATGCCAAGCGAATTCGCGATTTGGTCATCGTCGGTGCAGGACCATCCGGTCTGGCAGTCTGCTGTTTACGGCGCGTCAGAAGGTCTGGACACTCTGGTGATTGAGACGAACGCTCCCGGAGGGCAAGCCGGATCTAGCTCCAAGATTGAGAATTACCTAGGCTTTCCCACCGGTGTGTCTGGGCAGGAGCTGACGGCTCGCGCAATTGCGCAGGCGCAGAAATTTGGAGCAGAGATGATGGTAGGGCACGGCGCTGTGCGGCTCGACTGCGCACGCCGGCCATACGAGTTGGTTTTAGACAACGGCAACACAATTGCAGCCCGTGCCATTGTCATTTCAACCGGAGCTCAGTACAAAAAACCGGACATCGCCAATCTCGAGAGGTTCGAGGGTCAAGGGATCTACTACGGCGCAACCTACATCGAATCGCAACTGTGCGAAGGCGAGGATGTTACCGTTGTAGGTGGAGGAAACTCCGCCGGCCAAGCGGCTGTGTTCCTCTCGCAGACTGCCCGTAGAGTGCACATGCTGGTGCGTTCCGGAAATTTGTCGGAGACGATGTCGCGATATTTGATTCAACGCATCACACAGAACCCTGCAATTGAGCTGCACTACAACACCGAAATTATCGGCCTGGAGGGGAACAGGCAACTTGAGCGCGTCACATGGCTGGACGGGCCCAGTGGCGAAACTTCAACTCATGACATTCACCACGTTTTTGTAATGACCGGCGCTTCTCCGAGAACGGAGTGGCTGCAGGGCTGTGTGGCACTCGATGAAAAAGGCTTCATCCTAACTGGACGGGATCTGGATGAAGCGGGGGCCTTAACGGCGAATCACCCCTGGCCTCTGATGCGTCCGCCGCAACTGCTGGAGACGAGTTTGCCCGGTGTGTTTGCGGTCGGCGATATTCGATCGGGCAATGTGAAGCGCATTGCCAGCGCCGTAGGCGAAGGATCGATGGCGGTACAACTGGTGCACAAGGCCTTAGCAGCGTAGCGTCGCAATCGTCACGCTATCAGAAGCAGGTTGCAGCCTAAGCCTTGATGCCGCTGATTAGTCGCTGCGCGCTCCGAATTCTCTTATGTCGAACTTTTTGAACCCACCTTGCGATGCGGCAGAAATCCGGGCTGCGGCATCCCGTCCTTTCCTGCAAATGCTAGCCCGGAAGCACTGGGTTCTGGTGGTCGCGATCCTAGGATCGAGCATGGCTTTTATCGACAGCACAGTCGTGAATGTGGCGCTGCCCGTGTTGCAATCGGACCTGCACGCTGGCATTAGCGACGTCCAGTGGGTAATCGAGTCGTATGCGCTGCTCCTGACCGCGCTGGTGTTAGTCGGCGGTACTCTTGGCGACCAAATCGGTCGTCGGACCACGTTCAGTATGGGCGTGGTGATCTTTTCAGTGGCATCGGTCTGGTGTGGTTTGACCCCGCGCATTCACTCGCTGATCGCGGCGCGAGCAGTGCAGGGCGTTGGTGCTGCGCTGCTGATCCCAGGCAGCCTCGCCCTCCTAAGCTCTGCCTACTCCGAATCCGAACGGGGACATGCAATCGGGACTTGGTCCGGGTTCACGGGCCTGACAGCCGCAATTGGCCCGGTGCTCGGCGGCTGGTTCGTTCAGAAGCTCTCTTGGCGCTGGGCATTCTTCATAAATGTTCCCATTGGCGCCATAGTTCTACTGCTACTGTTCTTGCACGTACCCAACAACGAAGAGGACAGCAGAAGCAGTCACATAGATTGGTTGGGAGCAGCAATCGCTACAATCTCGCTTGCCTGTGTCGTCTTCGGCTTGTTGGAACTGCCTGGGCTAGGAACCCGTAACTGGATTGTTCTGACGACAGTGATCGGCGGAACTATTGGCTTGGTGCTGTTCGTCTTTGTTGAGGCGAAACAACCAGCACCGATGATGCCGCTGGACGTTTTTCATTCGCGGAACTTCGTCGGCGCCAATCTGCTTACCTTGCTTTTGTACGCTGCTTTGTCGGGTGCGTTGTTCTTCGTTCCGTTCAACTTCATCCAAGTGCAAGGCTATTCGCCTATCGCAGCAGGTTCTGCGCTCTTGCCTTTCGTCTTCATCATGTTTTTCCTGTCCCGCTGGGCGGGCGGGTTGGTGGCGCGATACGGCTCCCGATTACCCCTTTTTGCCGGCCCCGTGATTGCCGCCCTCGGCTTTGTGCTTTTTGCTATTCCGCAGATCGGCGGCAGTTATTGGAAAACTTTCTTCCCGGCAGTCTGTATCCTCGGGGTCGGAATGGCCATCAGTGTAGCCCCGTTAACGACAACCGTTATGAATTCCGTCACTCAGCGACGGTCTGGCACAGACTGCTGGCATTAACAACGCAGCGGCTCGACTCGCTGGCCTCTTGGCGGTCGCCCTGCTCGGTCTTTCGCTTCAATCCACCTTCGATGCCCAATTGAACAGGCAGATGGCGTCGCTGAGAATACCAGCGCCGCTACAGGAGGCGGTCAAAGCACAGCATAGTAAGCTGGCGGCGATCGAAATCCCTAAGTCAATTGAGAGTAGCCAGCGAACACGTACCCAGCGCAGCATCGACAAGTCGTTTATTGCCGCTTTTCGGCGCGTGGTGCTAATTTGCGCAATGCTCGCCTTCGTTAGTGGGCTGGTGGCCGCATTCACGATTTCGAAAGAGTAGAAAGAGTACAGGAGAATCCGCGGCCCTGGTTCCGGCGAACACGCCTGAGACTCGCGCCGACTGCTCGGCCGTACTGAATTTGTGTTGGCGTCTATCAGGAGTTTAAGCGGCTTTTGTACGTCCTGGCGTGTCCGTTTCCTCCGTGAGCGCCTCACGTTTCCCGAACTCGTTGGGAGGATCTGTTCCGAGCATGAAAAGTACACTGTATAGGTATTAAGCGAGAAATATTTTAATTGCTGACGATTAAGCTAGTTCTGTGACAAGGTCAGTCTGCTCTTGGTCTGGTACAGCACTCTTGTGCTTCTTACAAGAAGCAAAACACGCGCGCGTACAGCAGGATATTTCGAGGAGCATTCGATTTCTTGGCAACCATTATTCCGTGTAGCCATCACATAGCCAACCCGTTCGCCTAAGCAACAGACAGATTACCCACCACTCGAGAGACCGAAATGACATTCGGGACTTCACCTAGAGGTAGATCGAGAAAGGAGCAAACAGTGAAACCAGCCTTCTGGTTATCGTTGGGCGTTATGTGCTTGGTGGCTTTGGCGCAAGCCCAGAGCTCTAACAGGCTGCTGAAAAACCACTCGTAATCCACAGGACGGACATGTTACGAGAAGGTATGCGAGGCACGGATCATCAGCAGAGCCAGATGTTCAGTTATTTGTCACCGGAGACGCGAGTGCGGAGGGATCATCCGCTGCGCGCCATCCGCACTATGGTCGACGAAGTCCTCGGCACGCTGTCGCCACAGTTCGACCGCATGTATGCCAGCGAGGGCCGCCCGTCGATTGCGCCGGAAAAGCTGCTGCGGGCGCAGTTGTTGCAGATGCTGTACTCGGTTCGTAGTGAGCGTCTGCTGATGGAAGAGATCGACTACAGCATGTTGTTCCGCTGGTTTGTGGGACTGAACTTGGATGAAGAGGTGTGGGATGCGACCACCTTCACCAAGAACCGGGACCGACTACTGGAGGCGGAGGTTGCCAAACTGTTTCTGGCACAAGTAGTGGCGCAGGCGCGGACGAAAGGCTTGACCTCGGATGAGCACTTCACCGTAGACGGTACCTTGCTGGAAGCGTGGGCGGGGATCAAGAGTTATCAGCGGAAGGACGGAAAGAACCCGCCGCCGAGCGATGACGATCCCGGCAATCCGACGGTGAACTTTCATGGCGAGCAGCGGTCGAACCGGACGCATGAATCGACGACCGATGCGGAGGCGAAGCTGGCGCGCAAGGGCGATGGCAAAGAGGCCAAGTTGAGCTACAGTGGCAATCTGCTGGTGGAGAATCGCAACGGGTTGATCGTGAATGCCATGGCGTGGGAGGCCAACGGGACGGCCGAGCGCGATGCGGCGCTGCTCATGCTGGAGCAGATTCCGGGCCAACAACGATTGACGGTGGGCGGGGACAAGGGCTTTGACACGGCGAACTTCGTGGCCGAGTGCCGACACATGCAGGTAACACCGCATGTCGCGCGGAATGACAAACGGCGTGGCGGCAGTGCCATCGACCAGCGAACGACGCGACATGAAAGCTATCGCCTCAGTCAAAAGAAGCGGAAGCGGATCGAAGAATGCTTCGGATGGCTAAAGACGATAGCCCTGCTGCGCAAAGTTCGGCATCGTGGGCTGTACAAGGTGGACTGGGTGTTCACCTTTGCATGCGCGGCTTACAATCTGGTGCGCCTGCGGAACCTGTCCGTTCAACCGGCGTAGTTCAAGGCCGAAGTGTGTCTGCTAGCGGGTAAAGAAGTTCACCGGCCAGCAGACATGAGCGAAAACAAACCCTATCCCAACAAACTCGAAGGCAAACTGGGACAGAGTTCATTGCGGATTAGCAGCTTTTTCAGCAGCCTGCTAACAAAGAAATGAAAATGAGTGGCATGGCCTGTCGCTCAACCTGTGTTTCGCCGGTAAATGGTGTTCCAACATGTGACCCGACCTGCCTAGACAAAGGAGGGGAGGCTGTTTTCGTTGGCGATAATGGCAATGTGATGAAAATTGCCAACCCTGACATGGTCGAGGGACACATGGGAAAACATATGACGATAATGGCCATACCATCGGAATCGGAGCGCGAGAAGACACTGATCATCAAGGAAAGGGTTGAAACCGGAGGTGGAGGCTAATCAAGGCCTCCAGCCACTCCATAACCCCGGATCGGATCTCCACAACGGGCTTGCGATTCATCTCAATCTGCAAGCCCGAACTTCTTCGATGTTGTTCCTACTCATGACCCCGGCAAACAACAAAGGAATCGTCGATGAGGACAGCAATTACTCCGTTGAACAGACCGTGAATAGGCTCAAGAATATTCTGGAATCATCGCATAAGGTATTTCCGCTCGCTGCCGCCCGCAACGTAACCGTGAGACCGCATTGTTTCTATGACGTCCCTGGTTTGCTGGCAGCAATCCAGGCCTGTGGTGTCTGCCTGGCCCGCTCCGTCCGGCACTTCCTCGAAGTCCTCGACGAGCTGAGGGCCTTATTCGGCCGACCGTCAAGGGTCCTGCGTGTTATTACGGGGGATAGACAGCGTACCGCCGAGTTGATCGATGTGCGCTCGGACGCGCGGCAGGATCTCGAAGACATCTTCCATCCGCCGCTTCACAACCGCCTTGTCCTTGACGGTCCACCCTGCCAGCTCGAGGTTCTCGCCTCCAGGTAGGTGTTCTTCTGTTCCGAGAACGCAATCCGAAGGACGGGAGATCTGGCCCGTGGGCCAGTAGCCCTGGCCGCCTTCTTTTCGCCCTGTCCGTCGCGGGGCCGCGCCCGGCGCCTCAGCTCCCCATGGGCTTGTGGAGGTGGCAGGCCACGAAATGGTTCGGCCGGGCCTCGATGAGCGGCGGTTCCTCCTTGGTGCAGATGTCCATGCACTGGTTGCAGCGCGCGGCGAACCGGCAGACGGGCTCGGGGTTGATGGGGGAGGTGAGCTCGCCCTTGAGCAGGATCCTTTCGTGACGGTTGTGGATGCGCGCCACCGGAATGGCCGAAAGCAACGCCTCGGTGTAGGGGTGCAGCGGCTTTTGAAAAAGGGCTTCCGAAGGAGCCTTTTCCACCAGCCGCCCCAGGTACATCACAGCGATATCGTCGGAGAAGTGGTTCACCACCGAGAGGTCGTGGGTGATGAAGAGGTAGGTGATGCCCGTGTCCCGCTGGATGGTCTTCATCAGGTTGAGGATCTGGGCCTGGATGGACACGTCCAGGGAGGACACGGGCTCGTCGCAGACGATGAACTTGGGATTCATGGCCAGGGCCCGGGCGATGCCGACACGCTGGCGGCGGCCGCCGTCGAGTTCGTGGGGGTAGGTGTTGATGAGGCGTTCGGCCAGCCCCACGGTGTCCATCAGATCCAGTACACGCATGAAGCGCTTGTCGCTGTCCGGGATGAGGCCGGCCAGGAGGATGGGCTCCTCGATGGTCTCGGCGATGGTCTTGCGGGGATTGAGCGAGGAGTAGGGGTCCTGGAAGATGATCTGCATCTCCTGGCGCATGTAGCGCAGCTCGCTTGTGTTCAATTTGCGGAGGTCCTTGCCGTTGAAGAACATCTCGCCGCTGGTGGGCTCGATGAGCCGCAGGATGCTGCGCCCCATGGTGGTCTTGCCGCAGCCCGACTCGCCCACGATTCCCAGGGTGCGCCCTTCCTCGAGAGTGAAGCTCACGTCGTCCACGGCGTGGAGCGTTCCGGCAGCCACGTGGAAGTATTTTTTGAGGTTCTTTACCTCTAGCAGTATCTTGCCCGAAGAATCCACCTCGCCTGTTAGAGCATGTTCACCCAAAGCCTGCCTGGCCCGCGTCTGGCCGTCCTGTCGGAGCAGCATGTTCTCGGCCGTTTCGTTGTACAGGTGGCAAGACACATAGTGCGTGTCGCTCAACCACCTCACCTGGGGGAGGTCCCGCGAACATTCCGGTTTCGCGTAGGAGCAGCGGGGATGGAAGGCACATCCCGGCGGCAGGTTCATCGGATCGGGAATCAAGCCTGGGATCGGCTTGAGCTCCGCGCGTCTGTTCTCGATGTCCGGCAGGGAGTCGAAAAGGCCCCGGGTGTAGGGGTGGCGCAGGTTGTCAAAGATGTCGGCCAGGGTGCCGTATTCCACGATGCGCCCAGCGTACATGATGCCCACGAAGTCGCACACCTCGGCCACTACCCCTAGGGCATGCGTGATCATGAGCATGACCATCGGGGATTTCTCCCTGAGCTCTTTAATGAGCTTGAGCACCTGGGCCTGGATGGTGACGTCCAGGGCCGTGGTGGGCTCGTCGGCGATCAGGAGGTCCGGGTTGCAGGCCAGGGCGATGGCGATGATCACGCGCTGCTTCATGCCCCCCGAGAACTGGTGCGGGTACTCCGACACGCGGTCGCCCGGGATGCCCACCATCTCCAGCATGTTCGTGGCCTGGCGCAGGGCTTCCTTGTCGCTCACCCCGCGGTGGATCTTCATGCCCTCGGCGATCTGCTCGCCCACGGTCTTGATGGGGTTGAGCGAGGACATGGGGTCCTGGAAGACCATCGCCACCTGATCGCCGCGCATCGCCCGCAGCTGCTTGGGGGACATCTTGAAGACGTCCTGCCCCTCCACGAAGATCTCGCCGGAAACGATCCTGCCCGCCGGCGTGGGAACCAGGTTGAGGATGGAAAGGGCGGTGGTGGTCTTTCCGGCTCCGGTTTCCCCCACCAGGCCGAAGGTCTTGCCGGCGGGAATGGTGATGTTCACCACGGTAACGGCGTGCACGACCTCTTCGTCGACGACGTACTCCACCGTGAGATTCTTGATTTCGAAAGTGTTCTGTTGCGCATTCATCGCGGCGCTCCCGTTAGTGTTTGAGCCTGGGATCGAGGGTGTCCCGCAATCCGTCACCCAGGAGATTGAGCGCCAGGATCGTGAAAAAGATGGCCAGGCCGGGCGCCACCACAATATGCGGAAAATCGCGCATGAAGGTGCGCCCCGAGGCAAGCATGTTGCCCCACTCCGGGGTCGGGGGCTGGATGCCCAGCCCGATGAAGCTCAAGGCGGCGATGGTCAGGATGGCGTTGGCAACGTACAGTGTGACCTGCACGATGATGGGGCCGATACAGTTGGGCAGCACGTGGCGGGCGATGATGCGCTTGTCCCGCGCGCCGATCGATGCGTGCCGCTTCGATGTATTCGTTGTCGCGCACGCCCATGACCGCCGAGCGCACCACCCGCGAGAACTTGGGCGAGAAGGCCAGGCCGATGGCGATGACCAGGTTCAGCTTGGTGTTGCCGAAGGCCGCGACAATGGCCAGGGCCAGGAGCACGTCCGGCAGGCAGAGGAAGACGTCCATGGCGCGCATGATGACGCTGTCGGTCTTCCCGCCGTAGTATCCGGCCGCCCCGCCCAGCACCAAGCCGATCATCAGCGACACGAAGATTGCCGAGATGCCGATGAGCAGGGATACCCGTGCGCCGTACACGATGCGAGCCAGGATGTCGCGGCCCAGTTCGTCGGTGCCGATCCAGTGGTTCATGCTGGGCGGCTGAAGGCGCTCGGCGATGTTCATCTTGATCACCACGGTGTCGTAGTTTGTGATCCAGGGAGCGGTGATAGCGACGGCCACGATGATGCAGAAGATGATCAAGCCCGCTACGGCCGTCTTGTTCTTCAAGAAGCGCAGCCACAGCTCGTGAGCGATGCTCTTTTTCTTGAACTGCGCGTAGAATTCCTTTTTAGTCGTGAACGGCCTGGCCGTGGAGGTGGCTTGCATCAGGCTTTCCTCGCTCCGGCACCATATTGCGCACGGATTCTGGGATCGATATAGGCGTAGATGAGATCGACGATCAGGTTGGACACCGCGACGGTGATGGCCATGACCACCAGGCATCCCAGGACGCAAGGCGTGTCGCGCTGGTTGATGGCCTCCACCAGCAGGCGGCCCATGCCCGGGATGGAGAACACGGTCTCGGTGAGCACCACCCCGCCGAGGAGCGTTCCCACGTCCATCCCGATGATGGTGATGGTGGGCATTAGGGCATTGCCCAGGGCGTGGTCGTAGATCACGCGACGTTCGCTGACACCCTTGGCCCGGGCGGTGCGGATGAAGTCCTGGCGAATGGCTTCCAACATCGAAGATCGCGTCGTCCGCATGATGTTGGCCATGTAGTTGAATCCCAGGGCGATGGCGGGCAGGATCAGGCTTTTCAGGCCGTGGTCCAGACCGCTGGAGGGCAGCCAGCCCAGCTTCACCGAGAAGAGCAGGATGAGCAGGAGGCCCAGCCAGAAGATCGGCATGGAAACGCCCATCAGGCCGAACACCATCGTGCACTGGGAGAGGAACGAGTTGGGTTTGGTGGCCGAGAGGATGCCGATGGGGATGCCGAAAGACACGCACAGGAGCATAGCAAAGCCGACGACCCAGGCCGTATTGGGCAACCGGGCGCTCAACTGATCGAGCACCGGGGCGTGCATGACGTAGGACATGCCGAAGTCGCCCCGCATCAGGTTCGTGATGTAGTGGAAGTACTGCACGACGAGGGGTCGGTCGAGACCCAGCTGCACTCTGAGCTGCGCGCCCAGCTCGGGGGTGTAATCGCTGCCGAGGATGGTGGTCGTCGCATCGCCCGGGGTCATGGACAATATGGTGAAGACGATGAACGTCAGCACCAGGATCACCGGGATCAATGCGAACAACCGTTTGATGATGTAACGGACCATGCGGTCTTCTTCCTTCTTCCGGTGGACGAGGCCATCGTCGTTCCCGCGGGCTTCCACCTTCCGGGGGAGTCCCGCGGGAACGGGGTGTGGCCTGAAACCGGCGCCGCCCGTGGCCGGGCGTCAGCCGTCAGTAGTGCAGCTTGTAGTAGTTGAAGGGCTTCTCGACGGTCATCTCCACGCCCTTGAGCCTGTCGTTGCTCAGGGCGTACACCTTGGTCACGTACAGATCCACCTCGGGGGACTCCTCCGCCAGGAACTCCTGCACCCGCTTGTAGACCGCGACGCGCTTGGCCTGGTCGAAGGTGCTGCGGCCTTCCTTGATCATCTCATCGAGCTTGGGGTTCTGATACCAGACGCGGTTGACGCCGCCGATGCCGTCCTTGCTGAAGCGCCGCGACAGGAACATGTCCGGATCCCAGTAGCAGCCCCAGCTGGTCACGAACATGGGGGCCTTGTGGTTGGCGATGTAGGTCGGGAAGACCGCGTTGTCGATGCGCACGATCTCGACCTTGATGTTGATCTCGGCCAGGTAGGCCTGGACCGCGCGTGGCGATGCGCTCGGCCTCGTCGCGGAAGACCACGAGCTGGGTGGTGAAGCCCGGGCAGTTGGCCTCCTTCATCAGGGCCTTCGCCTTCTGCGGGTTGTAGGAGTACTTGTTGAGCGGGTTCTGGATGGCTCCGAGCACGGTGGGAGCGTGGGCGAAGGTGGCGCTGTTGTACAGGACCACTCCCCGGCCGTCGTGGCCGACCTTCATCAGGCCTTCGCGGTCCACCGCGTACGCCACCGCCTGTCGCACCAGCTTGTTCCTGAACCAGCCCTGGGTGTTGTCCATGCCCAGGTGCCAGACCAGCGCCGAGGGCTGATCCCACAGCTTGAGCTTGGGGTTCTTCACCACGCGATCGTAGTCGGTGGGCACGAACTCGGCGTTCAGGTCGGCGGCCCCCGTCTCGACGGCGATGGTCCGGTTGGTGCCTTCGGGGATGACCTTGATGGTCAGGAACTTGTTCTGGGCCAGCTCGTTCTTGTTGAAGTAGCCGTCGAAGCGCTCGAACTTCACGGAGTCGCCGATCAAGCGGCTGACGAACTTGTAGCGGCCGCTGCCGATGGGCTTGGACCAGTCCTTGGTCTTCTCGGCCTTCTGGGCGTAGCTCTTGGGCACGATGCTGGTGGCCACGTGCGTCAGGGCGGAGGTCATTGCCGGGTACGGACCGTCGGTGATGATGGCGAGCGTCTTGTTGTCGATCTTCTTGATCTCCTTCACCGGCTTGAACAGGGCGCCGATGGCCGCACTGGCCTTGCCCCTGTTGCAGCGAGTAGACCACGTCATCCACCGTCAGGGTGGTGCCGTCGTGGAACTTGACGTTGTCCCAGATGGTGAAGTGCCACTCTGTGTCGCTCACCCGCTTGAAATCCTTGCACAGCTCCTTGACGTCGCCGGCGAGCCTGTCCTTGGGATAGGTGAACAGCCGGCTGTAGATGTTGTAGAGCACGTACTGGTTGTTGAGGTCGGACGTGGCGGTGGGGTCGAAGCTGATCATGTCCAGGGCCTGGACGACCGTGATGTTGCCATCGCGCCCCGGTTTCTGATCAGCGGCGAAAACTTCGCTCGCGAACAGGGCGATAGCCAACAGTGAAAACACTACTACGACGAGGAACCGTCTCATCATATCCTCCTGAAATTGGTTAACGCAGTTGTTGCCTCTTCGATTAGGGTATGGTTCCTTCATTATCAGGAATCTCTTTTTTTCAGCTCTGAATGGTTAAAATTGTACTGCTTGGGAGTGAATTTGCAAGCCAAACTGGCATCGGCAAACGCAAAACGGGGCACTGCCGTGCTGTTTTGAGACTTGGCCGGGTAATCAACATCGTTCCAAGTCCCCCTTGGGCCGCCGAAACGGCCGCCCGAGGGGCCATGACTTGGCTCTTAGTCCATCGGCACAAGGACTGGCAGCTCCAATTTGCCCACCATGCGCACCGTGTCAATCTACTCTGCATCCGGCGTCTTGGTACGAACGTGCCACTTAGTCTTAGAATCTGTCCAAAAACTAAGTAGCGCGGCGCAGCAGCAGATGAGCGAAAGCGATGTAGATCATAGCTTCTGCCGAGGTGTGCCGCAGTTCGTAATCTTTACTGAGGCGGCGGGACCAGTTCAACCAAGCCAAGGTGCGCTCCACAATCCAGCGCTTGGGCAGAACCCGGAAGCGGTGCATCTCATTGCGCTTGACCACCTCAACCTGGTAGCCGAACATCTGCTTGGCCCAGTCAATCAATTTGCCCGCATAACCACCATCCACCAACACCTTGCGCAGAGTATCGAAACGACAAAACAGCCGCATTAACACCGCCCGCGCCCCCACTCGGTCCTGGATGCCGGCCGAGTGTACCACTACCGTCAGCAGATTGCCTTGCGTGTCTACCGCGATGTGCCGCTTGCGTCCCTTGATCTTTTTGCCCGCATCGTAGCCACGCTGCCCCCTTTTAACACCGTCTTCGCCGATTGCGAATCGAGGATCGCCACCGTGGGCACCGCCTGGCGTCCCCCGGACTTGCGGCCCTGCTCACGCAAGCTCTTGCTCACCCGCTCCCACATCCCCTCATCCCGCCACGCCCGGAACTGCTCATGCACCGACTTCCACGGCGGAAAGTCGCTGGGTAACTGCCGCCACTGACAGCCCGTCTTGACCACATACAGAAGGGCATCCACCACCCGGCGCAGTTCATACTTGCGCGGCCTGCCTCCGGCATGACGATTCTGGCGAGGTTGGCACAGCAAAGGCTCCAGTCTCCTCCACTGCTGCTCCGTCAAGTCGCTCGGGTACATGCCTCCAAGCTATGGCTATCGGCCTGCCTCGCATATTCCTTCTCAGGTTCCTTTACGAGTTTCTGGACAGATTCTTAGAGTAGCGCCCGAGCAGCAGGCGGCGGAGTTGGCTGTGAACTTGGCGTGTTGCCGGCATCGAAGGTCGAGTTGGAACTGGGTACGGGCGATGGCTATAAACCCAGTGTTTCTGACACCAGTGCAGGGGGCTTGACAGGCTGCGGAAAAACGCGCCGAAGCAACAAGCGAGGCGCTATGGAATGTGGGCACTACAAGAGCGGCTAACCAGATCTTGTAGTCCCACCCGATCCGAAACCTGTTTTTCCGCAGACCGTTGAGCCGCCCGCCTGTTTTCATGAACTTACGCGCAGCCCGAAACCGGGGTCTTAGACATCAGCTCGACGGGGCGGCTCTGGAGCAGCACTTTGATAACGGCGCAGTGCAGATTGGTGCGGGCGAGACTGTACGCAGCATTCCCGCCTCGACTGTGGTGTGGACTGCCGGGGTAAAACCAGCCTCAGCCCTGCAATATCTCGCGGTACAAAAGGTAAAGGGTCGGTTGCTGACACAATCAACCCTCGAACTGCCGGACTGGTCCGGCGTTTATGCCGTAGGTGATTGTGCGGCTATTCCGGACCCCTAACCGCGCGCTTTGCTCATAGTGTTGAGAGCGTCTAAAAATCGCGCCGATTTGCCCACTGCCACGACGCGGCCACCCGAGCCGACCAGCTCTGCGAGATCGAGCGAAGCGTAGCCGGGGCCGCAGCCCACGTCCAGTACCGTAGAGCCGGGACCGATACCGCCGCGCCGCCAGGCACCAAGCGCACGCTCCCGCCATGCGCGGTGCTGCACGCCCAACCTTGCCAGTTCTTCATCGTGTGTGCCCAGTACGTACGCTTTCTCGGAAGCCATGTTTACTCCTGCCGCATCGCCGAAGCTCGGATATCGGCAATGAGAATAGCGGACACGCGCAGTCGTGGCTATCCGTTTCTTGCGGTCAAAGTTACGGGAATTTCTGCCGGAACTCTGAACGTCTGCGCGCATCTCGATCCGGCGCGTGCGGTGTTTGCCTGCGCGTGCTGCTGCCGCGCTCCCGATGCGGGCGGTGGCGCCCAGCGACAGATCAGCTACTCGGCTTGCCAGGTATCACGAATGCGCTCTGACCGGGCAACTGCGCATTATCCCGGATCATCTTCGCCAGTGGCGAGCATTTCGGGCCGGAGATCGGTCGTAAGACGAGCCATTGCGAATCTCATGCAAGCCTGAAGTTCGGCTTGCCGAAACGCTTTGACAGCCAGCGCCGCGGCGTGAAACAGCGGGCACGCGCGGCCTCCCGGACATTCACGGGCCTACCTACCGCAGTGCAATACCGCTCTCAGTGGAGGAGAGCAGCAGATGTCGAAGAATAGAAGGAAGGATGGCATCTCACGCCGGGACTTTATGAAGTTGACGGGCGCCGGAGCGCTGGCGGCTTCCGCAAGCGGCCCGTTTTTTCTGTTCCCGGAGCGCGCTGCGGCACAGCAAAAGACGCTGACGATCCTGCAATGGAGCCACTTCGTCCCGGCCTACGATGTGTGGTTCGACAACACCTTTGCCAAGCAGTGGGGACAGAAGCACAACACTCAGGTCATCGTTGACCACATCACGCTAACCGAAATCCCGGCCCGCGCTGCTGCGGAAGTCTCGGCCAAGAAAGGTCACGACCTGGTCATGTTCCTGGAGCCGCCCTCGGCTTACGAGGCCCAGGTCATCGACCACGCTGAAATCTATCAAGAGGTGGGGAGGAAGTGGGGCAAGCCGGTGGACCTGGCGGTCAGATCGACCTACGATCCCGGCACCAAAAAGTACTTTGCCTTCTCAGATTCTTATGTGCCCGACCCGGGCAACTACCGCAAGGACTTGTGGTCCGAGGTCGGATACCCAAACGGTCCGGCTACCTGGGAGCAGTTGCTCGACGGCGCGCGCAAGATCCGCAAAAAGACCGGAAATCCGTGCGGTATCGGCCTCTCACAGGAACTCGATTCCAGCATGGCCATGCGCGCCTTGATGTGGTCCTACGGCGCTTCCGAGCAGGATGAGCATGGGAATGTCACGATCAATTCCAAGCAAACCATCGAAGCGCTGAAATACATGAAGGCGCTGTACACAGAGACGGAGACGCCGGAGGTCTTCACTTGGGATCCGTCGTCGAACAACCGTGCCATCCTGGCCGGCCGCGTGTCCTACGTGGAGAACGCCATATCGGTGACGCGCGAGGCGGAAAAGGACAACCCCAAGATGTCGCAGGAAATCCAGCTAGTCAAGGCGCTGAATGGACCGGCTGCGGCCTTGGCCTCGGAGCACGTGATGAGCTGCTATGCCGTCTGGAATTTCGCCAACAACAAAGATGGGGCCAAGCAGTTCCTGGTCGACCTGATCAACGATTTTCCGGCGGCCTTCAAGGCGAGCGAATTTTATAACTTCCCCTCCTTTGCCAAAACCGTCCCCGATCTGGTCAAGGAGGTCTCGTATGATCCAAAAGCTTCGCCGCCGGACAAGTACAAGGTGATTGCCGACGCGCTGAGCTGGTCAACCAACATCGGCCACCCTGGATATGCTACTCCGGCCATCAGCGAGATATTCAATACCTGGGTCGTACCGACCATGTTCGCCAAGGTAGCTCGCGGCCAGAGCACGCCCGAGCAGGCCGCCAGCGAAGCTGAAGCCGAGTGCAAGCGCATCTTCGCCCGGTGGAAGGCATAGCCACCTGCCCCCAGCAGGCCAATGGAGACTTGCTGGGGACCACGATGGCGGTTCTTGTTTCTCCTGCAGCTCTGCCGGCGAGAACGCTGTCCGCGGCACGCACCGAATCGCCGCATCTGAACAATAAAAATGGATAACAAATGGCCGTAGTCGAAACCAAGCACATCAGCAAAGTATTCAAGAAGGGCGAACTGGGAGCAGTCAACGATGTCAGTCTGCAAACTGACGAAGGCGAGTTCCTGGTATTGCTGGGACCTTCGGGCTCGGGCAAAACCACGCTGCTGCGTATGATTGCCGGCCTGGAACCGCCCACCGCCGGCCGGGTCTTCATCGGAGGCCGCGATGTCACCCCGCTGACTCCCCGCGAGCGCCGCATCGCCATGGTTTTCCAGAGTTACGCCCTCTATCCCCACCTGAGCGTGTATGACAACATCGCTTTTCCGCTGAAAGCCCAGGGAGTGCCGAGGCAACAGCACAAGCAGAAGGTAGAGTGGGCGGCGCGGCTGCTTGGCATCGGGCACCTGCTGCAACGCCGGCCGCGCGAGCTGTCCGGCGGGGAACGCCAGCGCGTAGCCCTGGCCCGCGCCATGGTGCGCAATCCTACCGTGTTCCTGCTGGATGAACCGCTGTCGAACCTCGATGCCAAGCTCCGCGCCTCCGCCCGCGAGGAGATAGAGGATTTTCAAAAAAAGCTCGGCACTACCACCATCTATGTAACTCACGATCAGGTGGAAGCCATGGCCATGGGCGACCGCGTGGCGGTGTTGCGTAGCGGTGTCGTGCACCAGGTTGGGACGCCGAAAGAAGCTTACGAGGAGCCGGCCGACACATTTGTCGCCACTTTTCTGGGCTCCCCGCCGATGAACCTGCTGGAACACGATAAGGTGATCGTCGGCTTTCGTCCGGAGCACTTGCGCCCGGCGGCCTCGCCCCGGGCCGGCGTGCACATACCGTTCCGCTTCCGCCTGAAGCTGATTGAATTTCTGGGCTCGGAGTCGATCCTGTACGGTGCGCTGGAGGGCGGCCGCTTCAACCGCCAGAGCGTCGTTTCCAGGCTTCCCTCGACCATTGCCGGCGGGATACCCACCGAGACCGATCGCGCCTACGATTTCACTGTCGCCGAGCAGGATTTGAAATTCTTCGACCGTAGGACCGAATTGCGCACCCAGCCGAGGCCGCTGACATGGCAGTAAATCTCTCCCGCAAAGCGGAGACCGAGCCTGAAGTTGCCCTAGTGCCGGTCGCGACCGAGATCACGGCGCCGCCGCTGGGCTGGCGCCAGCGCTTCAACTGGCTGGGGGCGGCGATGTTTGCACCGGCCCTCATCTATATAGTGGCCCTCATCGGTGTGCCCCTGGTTCTGGCTTTTCTATACGCCTTCGGCAACGTGCGCGTGGGCAGTGTCGGATATCAATTCGTGGGACTGGCTAATTTCCGCAGCATTATCCAGAGCCCCGCCTTTCGCCAATCGTTGGCGAACTCGTTTATCTTTACCATTTCCTCCCAGGTGCTGGTCATCGTCGGTTCGACCATGTTGGCGCTCGCCCTGAAAGACAAGTTTCGCGGGCGTGGGCTGGTGCGTTTCCTGATCCTTTTGCCCTGGGTGGCGCCCATTTCGCTAGGCGCTATCGGTTGGAAATGGATTCTAGACTCGCTCTACAGCGTGATCAACTGGGTGCTGATCCACATTCACCTGGTCAACCAATTTACCCCGCCCATGTGGCTGGGCGAGCCTTCACTGGCCATGATATCGGTGATCCTGGTGCAGACCTGGCGCCTGCTGCCGTTCTCAACCGTGATCCTGCTGGCCGGCCTGACGGCCATCCCCAGTGAAATTCCGGAAGCGGCCCAGGTGGACGGCGCCGGCTTCTGGCGTACCTTGTTCCAGATCACCATCCCCATGATGCTGCCGATCATCAACGTCGCCGTACTGTTCGGGATAATTTTCACCTTCACCGACATGACCGTCGTCTACATCTTGACCCGGGGCGGGCCTTACGATACCACCCAGGTACTGCCCTCGCTGGCATTTTTCACTGGCGTGCTGGGCGGCGACCTGGCGGCGGGCGCGGCGATTTCTCTGTTCCTGGTGCCGGTGCTGGTGGTGGTCGCCGTCCTGATGCTGCGCATGGCGCATCGCGCGGAGGTGGTCTGATGATCGCCAGCCTTAGTCGCCGCCTGGGTTCCACCACCGCCCGCACCATCACCGTCGTGGTGTTCTGCGTCCTGCTGGCTTTCCCGTTCTACTGGATGCTGATCACCACCTTCAAACAGACCCAGGACCTCTACAATCTTCAGAACAACCCCTTCATCTTCAACTTGAAGCCGACGCTGCGCCATTTGGAGTACCTCTTCAACCAGACCGACTTTATGCGCTGGGGGATCAATACTCTGATCGTTGGCATCCTGGTGACTGCCATCACTTTGCTGCTGGCCCTACCTGCCGCCTACGCCTTGGCACGGCTCACCGGACGCTGGGGACAGCGCCTCGGCATCGGCATTTTTCTTACTTACCTGGTGCCGCCCACGCTACTCTTCATTCCGTTGTTCCGCATCGTCGCCGACCTTGGCTTGCAGAACACCATCTGGTCGCTGGTGGTCACTTATCCCAGCTTCACCGTGCCTTTTTCCATCTGGCTGCTGATGGGCTTCTTCAAATCCATCCCGCGCGACCTGGAAGACGCCGCCATGGTGGACGGGCTGACGCGCTTCGGCGCCTTCTTAAAACTCGTCGTCCCCATCTCGATTTCCGGCATTCTGACGGTGGTGATTTTCACCTTCACCCTGGTGACCCAGGAGTTCGTTTACGCGCTGACGTTTATCTCCAGCGACGCTCACCAGGTGGTGCAGGTGGGAGTGCCGATCTTCCTGGTGCGCGGCGACGTCTATTACTGGGGTTCGCTGATGGCTGCTTGCCTGATCACCAGCGTGCCCATAGCGATTGTCTACAACCTGTTTCTCGATCGCTTTATCTCCGGCTTCACCATCGGCGCCGTGAAATGAGGAACCCTATGTCGCAGACCAACTGGACACCCGTACTCGAACCTCAGGAGCGGGCGGAAATCCTGACGCCGATGTTCATCGGCGGCCAGTGGCGCACGCCTTCAGCCGAAGGAGCCGAGCCCGTCTTTGACCCCGCCAGCGGGGAAGTGTTGTGCCGGGTGCCGATGGACGCGGGCAGCTACGTCCATGAAGCCGCGCAGTCGGCGGCGCGCGCCTTTCCCGCCTGGCGCGAGACTCCCGTCACCGATCGCGTGCAGTACCTTTTCCGCTTCAAGCAACTGCTGCAGGAAAATTTCGACACCCTGGCGCGCCAGGTCACGGTCGAAAACGGCAAGACCCTGGAGGATGCGCGCGCCGAGGTGAAGCGGGGCATCGAGGTGGTGGACTTCGCCTGCGGTATGCCTACGCTGATCATGGGCGAAACCGTCGAGCAGATCGCCCGCGGCATCGATAGCCATAGCGTGCGTGTTCCCGTCGGCGTGGTGGCGGGAATTTGCCCGTTCAACTTTCCCGTCATGATCCCGCTATGGATGTTTCCGATCGCCATTGCCGCGGGAAATACCTTCGTACTTAAGCCGTCCGAGCGCACGCCGCTGAGCGGGGTCCTATTGGCAGAGTTGTTCAGCCGGACAGGCGTGCCCGCCGGAGTCCTCAACGTGGTGCACGGCGGGCGCGGAACGGTCGACGCACTGCTGCAAGACCCGGATATCCGCGCCATCTCGTTTGTCGGCTCCGCGCCTGTTGCCAGGTACATTTACCGGGAAGCGGCGGCGACAGGCAAACGCGTCCAGGCCTTGGCCGGCGCCAAGAACCATCTGCTGGTCATGCCGGACGCCGACCTCGACCTGACGGTGAAGGCGATTATGGGCTCCGCCTTTGGCGCAGCCGGACAGCGCTGCCTGGCCGGCAGCGTGGTCGTCGCCGTGGGACGTGTCGGAGACGAACTGGTCCCGCGGCTGTGGAAGGCGGCGGCACAAATCCACCTCGGCAGCGGCTTGCAGCCGGACGTGGCCATGGGCCCGCTGGTGCGCGCCGCCGCCGTCAAGCGCGTGCTCTCCTGTGTCGAGAAAGGCGTGCAGGAGGGCGCGCGCCTGGTGCTGGACGGCCGTAGCGCCGGCTCCCAGAAAGGCTTCTTCCTCCGTCCTTTCATCTTCGACCACGTGACGCCGGAGATGACTATCGCCAAAGAGGAGATCTTCGGCCCGGTGCTGTGCGTCATGCGCGCCCACGATCTGGACGAGGCGCTGGCAACGGCCAACTCTTCGCGCTTCGGCAATGCCGCCAGCATCTTCACCCGCAGCGGCGCTGCTGCGCGCCAGTTCCGCACCCGCGTGGACGCGGGCATGGTAGGCATCAACATCGGCGTGGCCGCGCCGGCGGCGTTTTTCAGCTTCAGCGGCTGGAAGGGCTCGTTCTTTGGCGATCTGCACGCCACCGGCAAAGACGGCGTCCGCTTCTACACCGAAACCAGGACGGTCATCGAGCGCTGGTAGAGGCTACCGCATCAAACTGCCGACTGCGGCCGTGGTGTCTTCCGCATCGCTCCTGGAAGTACCCGGATAGAGATACGCCTTGGCGCTGCCATCGTCATACTGGATGATGAAATCCACGTTGTCGATGAGGCCAGCCTTCAGCCTGGCGAAGGCAGGCGGCAGCAGTGACCGGTCGCCCTGTCGCCGCGAAGTAAAGGCTTCCCGATTGTTGTGTAAGTCCACCGCCTCATCTATCGTCACCGGCCGGCGGAAGGTGGTCATCACCCACGCCGGACCGTCCTCGGCGCGCGTCCAGAGCGTCGCATTTAGGCTGTATGGCCCCAAGCCGCGGTAGCGGCCGGCAACTTGTTCGGCATTTGCGGTGTCCCCCAACATCAGCGCCCAAATAGGAAGGTGCGAGCCGTCCGGGTATGAGCGCACACCTATCTGCACAAGTTGCGCCTGGCGCTGCGGCAGAACGTGGCCTTCGCCCTGTGGCACCGCAGCGGTGCGGGGCGCCTGCCCGGCGCAAAGAAGCGACGACATACACAACAGCAACGGCAGCAAGTAGCTGAGCAGTGACAATGAGAACCGCCTGGTTGGAATTGCCGTATTCTAGCGGCTCGGATGGACGGAGAGAATCGGTCGTAGACCCTAATCCTTTAGCTCCTGGATTATCCGCCCCCACAGAGTGTTTATTAAACGCTACAAAAGTAATGTCCTAGACTCCTGACGCTGCGGAGCTGATCTATCGCGTGTTCGCCAAATTAGCCCTGCGTGGCGCTGGGGGCGCGCCTGGCGCTGCGGAAATGCGTATCGGTCCGGCGCTCTTTTGCGTTTGTCGGCGCGGTTTGGCCGGGAAGCAGTTTCGCCTTGCAAAATCGCTCACGGCGAGTTAAATTCCAGCAATTCAGACCGCAAGAACAGTTCCTAACAACCAGGAGAACTGGCGTGTTTCTGCAGACGCTGATAACCGGGATTGCAATCGGCGGGATCTATGCCTTGATGGCAGTCGGCTACTCTCTAGTCTTCAGTATTCTCAACTTCAGTAATTTCGCCCATGGCGTTGTTATCATGCTAGGCGCCTACATCGGTTTTTATGCTTGCAAATGGTTTGGGGTGCCGGTTCTGGTTTCCATGGTAGGCGCCATGATCGGAAGCGCGGTAATTGCTGTTCTGGTGGAAAAACTGGCTTACCGGCCGCTGCGGTTGAAGCGCGCCGTTCCGCTGTATTTCATGATCAGCGCCATGGGAGCCGCTATTTTCCTAGAGAACCTGGTCTATGTGACGGTTGGCGCACATTTCTTTAATTATCCGGAGTTTTTGCAGCATTCCATCCAGATAGCGAACTCAAGCATAGGCCTCCTGGACATCGGCGCCCTGTCTCTTTCCGCGATTGCCATCACAGGATTGACGGTGTTTCTGGCCAAAGCGAAGCTGGGGGTAGCCATAAGAGCAGCCGCCCGCGACATGACCATGCTGAGTACGCTAGGGGTCAATCTTGACAAGTTATTGGCCGTGGTTTTCTCCATTGCCGGCCTGTTCGCCGGTATGGCGGGCGTCTTTTTGGGAATCAAGTATCTCGTCTACCCGACAATGGGTTGGATCACAAATAAGGCGTACATCGCGGCAGTCATTGGGGGCCTCGGCAGCCTCCCAGGGTCCGTCATTGGCGGAATTGTTTTGGGTATCGTGGAAAGCTTTGTTTCCGTATATGTCAGCACGGCGTTAAGGGATGTGTTCAGTTTCACCTTCCTGATCGTGCTGCTGTTGTTCCGTCCTTCAGGGTTGTTCGGCAAGAGTTTGGAAGAAAAAGTATAAGCAGAATCCTGAGCGCGCTTTCTTCGGGAACGGCGGCAGGGTCAGGTGGGGCCAGCAAAAGCTTGCCCAGGGATATTACAACACGGACACGGAGTGCGGGGATAAGACGCTGATGGGATATGTTGTTGCAGTTTTAATCCTCAGTGCGATTCAGGCTATTGCGACCACCGGGCTAGCGCTGTTCACCGGTTTTACCGGCCAGTTTTCACTCGGACACGCGGCATTTATGGCGATTGGCGCCTATACGGCTGCCATTCTTACGCACTTCTTTGGCGTTTCCTTTCTTCTGGCGATATTGGCCGGGGCGCTGGCGGCAACGGCAAGCTCCTTTGTCATTGGCGTGCCAACCCTTAAAGCTAAACTACGCAGCGACTATTTTGCTATCGCGACATTGGGGTTCGGGGAAGCGGTGCGGGTTTTGCTGGAAAACCTGGAGATAACGCAGGGGGCAAGGGGACTGCCAGGAATTGCACGGCTCACGGACCTCCCCGTTGCCTTAATTGCGCTGGCGATTATCGCTTGGCTGGCCCGGGATTATATTCACTCTCGCTTTGGATGGCGTGCGGTTGCCGTACGAGAAGATGCCATCGCCGCCGAGATGATCGGAGTGAATGTCTTCCAAACGAAGTTGCGCTCGTTAGCCTGCAGCGCAGCCTTCTGCGGTGTCGCGGGGGCTCTCCTGGCGCATTACCTGATGTTTATCCAGCCAGCCATGTTTACAGGAGTACAATCAACCGCACTGATCACGGCGGTGGTAGCTGGCGGAATCGGCAGCCTTACCGGACCAATTCTAGCGGCTGCCATCTTTGTCATGCTGCCAGAGTTACTTCGCGTGGCCAGTATGTGGCGGCTGGTGATCTACGGATTGATGTTGATCCTGATTATGATCTTCCGCCCAGTTGGGCTGATGGGATACCGCGAATTTTCCGTAAAGCCCCTGATCAAATTGTGGAAGCGAGTTGCCAAACGGAGCACACGTGCGCAGGAGAAGACGACAAGTGCTCCTTGAACTCAAACAAGTAGCTAAAGCATTTGGTGGAATCAAAGCTGTCGACGGCTTTGATATGGAAGTCGACGACCGGGAAATTGTCGGCTTGATCGGCCCTAACGGAGCCGGCAAGACTACCGTATTCAACTTGATCACGGGGGTTTACAGACCCGATTCTGGCAGCATCTTTTTTTCCGGCCAGCCCATTCATCAACTCCCACCTCATCAAGTGGTCGGCAGGGGTATAGCAAGAACCTTCCAGAATATTCGGCTATTTAACAATCTCTCGGTTCTGGACAATGTCAAGCTGGCGCTGCACAACGAGCCCTCCTATGGGTTTGTGAGTGCGATGTTGGCTCTTCCCTCGATGCGCCGGCAGAATGAGCGGGTAATTAAGAAAGCGATGGTTTTTTTGGATCTTATGGGGCTTTCCGATCGCGCCGAAATGCGCGCCGGCGGGCTGCCCTATGGGCTGGCCAGACGTCTGGAGATAGCGCGGGCCCTGGCTTTGACTCCGAAACTTCTGCTATTAGATGAGCCGGCAGCCGGAATGAATCCAGACGAAATCCTCGATTTGCGTGATTTGATCGCTCGCATCCACCGCGATTTTAATCTCACCATCCTCCTAATCGAGCACCGGATGGATTTGGTCATGGCGATTTGCCCGCGCTTGGTGGTCCTCAACTTCGGCACCAAGCTGACAGAGGGCACGCAGCAGGAAGTTCAGACTAATCCGGCCGTTGTACAGGCCTATCTCGGAGGCGACTATGCCAATGTTGCGCGTTAGTGACGTCTCCGTTTTTTACGGCAAGATACAGGCCTTGGACTCGGTATCGCTTGAGGTTCGGACGGGCGAAATCGTCGCCCTGATCGGCGCCAATGGCGCGGGGAAATCCACTCTCATCTGGACGATTGCTGGAGTGCTTAAGCCGTCGGCGGGGCAAATCTGGTTGGATGACAGGTTGGCGCCAGCGCAACCTCACTTGGTTGCCAAGATGGGCATAAGCCTGTCCCCGGAACGGCGCCGGTTGTTTCCCAATTTGACCGTCAAAGACAACTTGCGGATGGGCGCTTATCTGCGGGCCGATGCAGAGGAGATCAAGACTGACGCAGAAGCGATGTACCAGCTTTTTCCGGTGTTAGCGCAACGTGGCAACCAGTATGCCGGAACCTTGTCCGGCGGCGAACAGCAGATGCTGGCTATTGCGCGCGCACTTATGGGGCGCCCGAAGCTACTGCTGCTTGATGAGCCATCGCTCGGACTGTCGCCGCTGCTCACTGCACAATTATTCGATAAGATCGCGGAGGTGAACCAGCGGGGCGTGACGATTTTACTGTCCGAGCAGAATGCTTTCAAAGCCTTGAATGTGGCTCACCGTGCCTACGTCATTGAGGCCGGACGGATCACGGCGGGGGACACGGCTAAGAAGCTGCTGGCGAGCGAGCATGTTCGGGCAGCATATCTCGGAGTTAAGAGCGTGGACGACTCGGACCCTGCGGCCCGGAGGAAGGCCGCGCCACGTAATTAAGTTCAGGAGTTTCAGGCAATATTAAAAAGGAGGCTGCACAATGAAAGATGGGACAAGGCGGGCATTGACCCTGGGATTGATTCTATCTTTGGGTCTTCTGGTGAATTGTAATCAAGGTGGCGCGAAGACCGTCAAGATTGGTCATGCCGCGTCACTCACCGGCGACAATTCAGTCTTCGGCCAATCGGAGAACACCGGCCTGAAAATCGCAGTCGAAGAGTTAAACAAGAAAGGTGGCATTCTCGGAAAGCAGGTGGAACTCATTTCCGTGGACACCCGTAGTGATCCGGCCGAGGCCGCCAATGCGGTGCGCCGCCTGGTCGACCAGGAAAAGGTTAATTTCGTTATAGGACCTTCGCAGAGTGGATCGACTCTGGCTGCCACTCCAGTAGTTACCCAGGCAAAGATACCACTGATTGCGCCGGCGGCGAGTAATCCATACGTCACCGTAAACAAGGCCGGCCAAACCTATAAGTATATATTTCGCGTTTGCTTCATCGATACTTACCAGGGTATTGTAATTGCCGATTTTGCTTATGACCGCCTGAAGGTGCGGAAGGCAGCCATACTATACGATATCGGCAGCGACTACTCGCAGTGGCTGGCGAAGTATTTCGAAGATGCCTTTGTCAAGCGGGGCGGCAGCATCGTTGCAAAAGAGGCATTTCGGACGGGCGAATTGGACTTCCGCGCTCCTCTCGGGAAAATCAAAGAAGCTCATCCCGATTTTGTCTTTTTGCCGGTAACTCAAAAAGACGGCGCACTGGCCGCCAAACAGGTTCGTGACCTAGGTATTACCGGCATTATTATGGGCGGCGATACCTGGGCGAGCCCCGACATTCTTCCGCTTGGCGGCCCAGCTCTTGAGGGCGCGTATTTTACTAACTTAACGTCGTTTGAAGTACCTAAAGTTCAACAGTGGGTCGCGCAGAATGGAAAACGATTTGGCGGACCTATTGTCCGCAACGCGCTTTTGGCGAACGATGCGCTTCTGTGGCTGGCTGATGCGGTCAATCGGGCTGGGGCTACCGATAGCGACAAAGTCATTACCGCCCTTGAAGCGACCAAAGATCTTCCTGTGCTAACCACTGAAAAGTTTAGTGTCGACCCCCGGACTCATGATCCGTTAAACCGCCCGGCCTTTTTCTTCAAGGTCAAGGACGGAAAATTCATTTTTATTGAAACATACGCAGCGAGGGGCGTACCCAATTAATTTCACTACCTGAGCGGTATCGGCGAGAGTTAGCACAACCAGCCAGTGGCTTGCTGGGAAGTCGAGCTGGCCGCAACAAGCAGTGGTCGGGGGGAGAACACCCGAAGACGCCGACACTCCCCCCGATCTCATCCCTGCCAGAGGCGGTCGCAGGATCGCCGGCGAGGGCGTGGCGATAGGAGATCGTTCATTGAGCGGTTATCCAGAACAGGAGTGGAGAGGAATGGGCAACACGAGAGCGCTAGTTGTTTTAACTCCGTATGAATCGAGGCGGGTCATCGCCAAGGCAGTCGCCAAGCTGCCGGCGGTGAAAAACGCGATGCAGAATGGATGGATCATCGTCAGCACCGGAACCAGCACCGGCTATGTCGCCGAGGAGCTGCTTGGCGAACCGATGGTGAAGGAGAATTTCGTCTCGGGTCACATTACGGCCGGCGAGACCTGGGACACGCCAAAGAATCCCAACTATATTTTCCCGGTGGTATTGCACAAGGGGAAGCGCCAGTCGATGATACCCGAGGATGCGCTCAAAGAGTTCACGGCGGACGACGTCTTCGTCAAGGGCGCCAACGCGGTTGATCCGCAGTATCGGGCCGCGGTGTTTGCCGCCAGCGGGACGGGGGGCACGATGGGCTGGTCGATGGGCACGGTACTGGCCCGCGGCGCTCATCTGGTCATGCCGGTGGGGTTGGAGAAATTGATTGCCGATGTGCCGGCGGCGGCCAAGCATGCCGGCAACCGGTCGATCAAATACAGCATGGGGTCGAAGATCGGCATGGTGCCGGTAGTCACGGCGACGGTGGTCACTGAAATTCAGGCTTTCGAGCAGTTGTTCGGAATCGAAGCTTGCCATGCCGGCGCCGGTGGCATCGCCGGCTCGGAGGGCGCGATCGTCCTGATCCTGGAAGGAGAGGACGCCAAGATTGCCAAGGCGTTTGAATTCGCCAGGAGCATCAAGGGTGAAAAGCCGCTGAACCGGCCATACGGCACACCGGTGCAAGCCGGGGTGGAAAAACCACTGAGTGCTAAGGCTGGAGGATAGTCTGCAACATCGGAAGGGCTAAGACGGGTTCGGGTCTCCTGACGTGCTGTCTATGCGTTCGACGGCTCGGCCGAGTCGGTCATTCCGGAGATCGTCGTGCGGCCCGATCCAGATGAGCAGCACGAGGGCTGGCACTGTCACCACGGTGGTCAGCAGGAAGAACGGCACCCAGCCGAGCTTCTCCGCCAGCACGCCTCCTGAGGATGCCACCAGTGTGCGGCCAACCGCCGCGAGCGAGGAAAGCAGGGCGTACTGGGTCGCGGTGAAGGCGGGCGAACATAGACTGGAGAGATAGCTCACCAAGGCTGACCCTGCCATTGCGCCGGTAACGTTTTCGGCAGTGACGCACATCGCCAGATAGCCAAGCCGATGCCCGCCTACGGCCTGCAGCACATAGAACAGGTTGCCGGCCGACTGGAGCACCCCGCACAGCATGAGCGCGCGCCGGAAGCCAAACCGCGCCGTCACCACCCCGCCGACCAAAGCCCCGGCCACGGTCGCAAAGAACCCGACCAGTTTGGAAACGGCGGCGATCTCGTCGAGCGAAAACCCGAGCGAGATGTAAAGCGGCGTTGCCATCACTCCCGCAATCGCTTCCCCCAGCTTGTAGCCGACAATGAAGATCAGGATGGCTAGCCAAAGCGGCCGGCGCATGAAATCGGTGAAGGGGCCCGTCACCGCGGTGGCGAGCAATTGGCGAACTCCGCTCCATCCGGCTGCTCCGGTCTGTGCGGTTCCCGCCGGCACAGCCGGGGTCCCCGGCAAGCGCCGTTTTTGTGCTTGCTGGGGTGGTACTTTCGGCTCGGGGCCGAACAGGAACACCAGCATTCCCACGCCGAGCAGCGCCGCCATGGTGGCGTAGGCCGCGAACCACCCGGCGCGCGCCGCGATCACCAGGGCGCCCGCTCCGGAAACCAGCATGGCAATCCGGTAGCCGGTTTGGATCATGCCCGCACCGGGACCCTGCAGGTCCATCTCCAGGATCTCCACGCGCCAGGCATCAATGACGATATCCTGGCTCGCGGATAGAAACGCGACGAGCAGCGACAGGGCGCCCATCAGAGTCAAGTTGTGCTGGGGATTGCACGATCCCAGGCTGAGTATTGCGGCGATCAAGAGGATCTGGATAGTGATTCCCCAACCGCGCCGCCGCCCCAACGGCAGCGGTGGCGGCAGGCGATCGATCAACGGCGACCACAGGAACTTGAACGCGTAGGGCGTGCCGACCAGGGCGAAGGTGCCGATGGCTGCGCGCCGCACGCCGGCTGTCGCAAGCCACGCTGAAAGGGTCGAGTAAGTGAGCAGGAGCGGCAGGCCGCTGGCGAACCCGAGTGCCAGTACCTGCAGCACGCGCCGGTCAGTATAGGCCTTGACCGAGCGCCGCCAGTTCGTTGCGGCGCGCCCTTCGCTGATGCTGGACAATTCCTTCATCGCAATTTTTGGGCACCCTGCGTCAGCTTCTTGAACATGTTGTCAATCAGGCTACGACCCGGAAAGTCAGCCATGCTTTCAGCCGATGGCTTCGCAGACAACAAAAGCAATGGCTTCTGCCTCGGTCTGGCGGATGCGCTTCGCCGTCTCCCTGCGACGATGATAGCGGCGAAACAGCGCGTGCGCCACTCTGCGCACGAGGCAGCGCAATGGCAGGACATATTTCTCATAGCCGAAATCCCCGGTTGCGGTTCAACAGGGACTTGCAACGGGAGAACTCATACGAAACAGGGTGCTCTTACATCGGTGTATCTAAAATCCGAAGCAGGACTCGTGTGCCGGATTATTGAAGTGTTCATAAACGGAACTCTGGTGTCCAGTGCCTTGATGCGTGAGCTGTTCGCCGCCTGCCATCCTGTCCGTTATTTCTGGCATCTCTTCCACCAGCAATCGGTCACCATGCAGCGCTGTCGCTCAAGCTGAACCGGAAAATGTGCGATGACCTCAGCGAACTAACCCAAACTTTGCGTCGCGGCGTACAGATCAGCTCGGGGCATGTTTTCACCTGCGCAATCCGGGCAAAAGCATTTCAGGGCAATTGATTGAAGGAGAACTCTAATGGCAAGAACACAGAACAACGCGAGAGCTAACAGGCAAATCAGTGCGCAGCCCCGTCTGCATCAGCGTGCGCGTGAGATCCAGTCCTACGGGACCGTCAGCCACCGGCTACCGCTCAACCTTGAAGAACCGGTGCGCCTGGAGATGACCGCACAATTGAACCAGCTCCTGGCCGACACCATGACGCTTCGCGATCTGTACAAGAAGTCCCATTGGCAGGTTGCGGGGCCGACCTTTTACCAGTTGCATCTCCTGTTCGATAAGCACTATGACGAGCAGGTCGAGCTGGTGGACTCGATTGCGGAGCGCATTCAGTTGCTCGGCGGCGTCAGCATAGCCATGGCGCCGGACGTGGCTGAGACTACCCAAATCGAACGGCCTCCACGCGGCCGGGAAGAGGTGCCGGTTCAGCTTTCGCGCCTCCTGGATGCTCATCAGGTCATTATTGGCGAGGTCCGCAAACTGGCCCGCCGGGCTTCGGATCTCGGAGACGATGGCACGAATGACCTTGTTGTCAGCGAGGTACTGCGCACCAACGAGCTTCAGGTCTGGTTTTTGAGCGAGCATCTGGTCGAGATGCCGCTGGTGAAAGCCCAAACGCCGTCTGCTGAAGCTGCCTAGGAGGCTGCTGAAAAACAGGTTTCAAGCGGGTTGAGCCTACAAGCTCTTGTGCGCTGCTCTTGCGGTACCCGCATTACCTGGCGCCTCGCTTGTTGCTTCGGCGCGTTTTTCAGCAGCCTGCCTAGCGCCCGCAGCACAATCGGTCGGGATAACCTTCCTGGGTCTTTGGAGTTGTCCTGATCGCCGTCATTCACCCTGAAAGCTGGAAGAGAGTCGCGGGCGGCAACCCGCCAACCGTAGTCGGAATCTTCCGGCTCACAGAGAAAACCTGGAGGTAAATATGGCAGCGATGTTGTGGATTGTCGATCCGGAAGAACTGCGTCGCAAGTGGGGTTGGTTTCTGGCGCTTGGTATCGCTCTGTTGCTGTTGGGGACCGTGGCTGTCGCGCTTACGCCGGTGGCGACGCTGGCAGCAGTTATGGTGCTCGGCTGGCTGATGATCTTCAGCGGTATCTTGGAAGCGGTACACGCCTTTCAGGTTCATCGCTGGGGCGGATTCTTTCTGCATCTGATCGGCGGAGTGCTTGGAATTGTGATCGGGCTGTTGATAGTCACGCATCCCGGGGCAGGCGCGCTCGCCTGGACGCTGCTGTTTGCCTCGTTTTTCACGGTCATCGGCCTGTTTCGTCTGATTTCGGCAATTCGGCTGAAGTCGCCCAACTGGGGCTGGTCGGCGTTCGACGGCGTAATCACATTGTTGCTGGGAATCATTCTCTGGGCCGAGTGGCCGTGGTCAGGATTGTGGTTTCTTGGGCTGAGCGTAGGAATCTCGCTGATCTTGCGCGGGTGGGCCTATGTGATGCTGGCCGTGGCGGTTCGCAGGTTTCCTGCCGTACGGACTGAACTGCCCAGGGCAGCGTAAACTGGCTGTTCTAGAATAGGTAAGAGGCAGAACTCGTGTGCCGGGTACGTGCCGGATTAGCCGTAAACCTGCGCTACGAGCGTAACAGTCCCGAGGTATCCTGTGAAACGGATTGCGTTCTGGCTTGTCCCGCTTCTTCTATATGGTGCCACTGCCGCGGCGCAGTTTACCTTTATTCTCACCGAGCGCCAAGGTGGCAGGTTGTCAATCACCCAGGGCTACGCCGATGGGGCGAAGTTCCGGCTTGAGCCAGGGGAGAGCAAAACCGCCGACAACCCACAAGGAATGTATGCGATTTCGCTCGATGCCGGTCGTACCATCTACATGGTGAATCCGGCCCGTCGGGAGTTCGCACGTGTCGACAGCCAGGTATTGGTGGCCAGAGCTGTGGAGAAGCTCAAAAACATAATGAAAAAGACGGGACTGCAAATTGAGTCCCCGAAGGTTGACACCGTTCTGGCCGAGCCGGGCGAAACCCTCGATGGGCACCCTACACGACACTACAAGCTGCGGATTTCGTATTCACTGCACTTTCTGACGACCGGCGTGCGCAGGCCATACACGGAATACCAGGATCTGTGGATGGCCTCAGATATCGTGCAAGAGGGTGCGTCGAACCTGCTGATCTATTTTCGTCCTACCGGCGACCAGCGCATTGACGGCGCATGGAAACGGGAGCTCGCGCAGGTGCCCGGTTTTCCCCTGCGTCAGGTGACGCTGCGAACTGAAGTCGATGAAAGCGGGAATTCGCATGTTTTGCGTATCTCGCGAGACATAACGAAGGTGCAGACAGGTGCGGTGCCTGCAGCTTTGTTCGTGTTGCCAACGGATTACAAAGAGGTAATACCTCAGGAATCCGAGTCTCCCTAGTTCGGTCGCAAGGCAATCCACCGAGAGGAGGGCCTCGCCCGCACCAGCCCGTCGGCGCCAGACATCTTCCGGGAATGAAAGCCGGTGGTTCGGCTCAGTTGGTCACCTTTCCACTGAAGTAGTCCTTAACCGTTGCCCAGGCCTCGGCGCGCAGGAAACGGGCCAGCTCCGGGTCCAGGCCGGCCGTGTAACTGTTTTCCTCGGGCGAACGGCCGTAGAGGGCCGCATAGGCGGTCGCGGCAGCCAGGTAAGTTCCGGCAAGACTCGGATGCCGCTTATCAGGCGCATGCAGCTTCAGGCCAGGCCGCGCCTTCAGCACCCGCGCAAAGGCAAGGCCGGCCGGTATCACCAGCGCATCGTTGGCATTGCCCTCTCGCGTGTAGGCTTCAGCCAGGCCGGCCGTCATCTCCGGATGGTCAGCGTAAGCCCAGGACATGAACAGCACCGGAACGGCGCCGTGCGCCCGAATGATGGCCACATCTTTCTTCACGTACTTGACGAATACTGGAGCCAGGGTAGGGTGAATCGGGCACTGGCTGCAATCTATCATGATCACGCCTTCGTACTTTTTCTTCGCCGTGTTGAAAACGATCCGGTTCTGGTCGTCGAAGATGTAGCTGCCGACCGCGTTCGGCCGGAAATACGATTTCACGTCATGCCAGTCCAAGCCTGATCCGCCAATGGTCAGCATGGTGCCGCGATGTGTTGGCCCGCCATTCTTTTCTCCGCGGGCCAGACCGGTGACATAGGACGGCATACCGTTGTTGAAATAAAAAAAGCTGTTGCCAACCCACATGTAAGTCTGCGGCGGATTCGGCCCCAGCGATGTGACCTTAGGCGCGATCTGCGCCCAGGCGGGCGCTGCCCACAAACCCACGGCGATTGCGACCTGCAAAAAAACGGAAATTAAACGATTCATTCCTCCCCCTGTTCGTTGCCGGACGTACGAAGTGAAAGACTGGGCCGGGCCCGGCACGCGATTTCAGAATCAGCCTGTACATCGTCATGCCGGTGATTGCGGCTCCCAAATTTTAGCTTGAGAAGCCTAGAATGCAAATCCTGAATGGATTGCCCGGCACTGAATATCGCTGGGTCAGTTTGAATTTACATAATGACGGGTGCCCCACGTCCCGCCCTGTTTTTGGGCTGACGTGGGGCACCGCATTCAAACTGTGCGTCTACTCTGGGCTGCTCGGCGGGGCGGAGCAGAGGAGGATCGAAGCTGCATTTGGCGCGGCAACTACCTGCCAGAAAGCCGCGCGATGCAGCCACTTACGGCCTGCCGCAACGATTATCGCGGGAGTGAATCAAATGGAACAGGAACACTTGGCCTCAGAGGTTTCTTCGTAGCGCTCGGGGCAACTGTTCTCCTCAGGTCGAAGGAAAGGAAAACTATGTCGCTCCGCCCAGTCAAACAAATAATCCAGCCGAAACCTACCATCGAAGGAGCCGGCGTGAAGCTGCAGCGCGCCTTCGGCTTCGGCAAAACCAGGGATTTCGATCCCTTTTTGCTGCTGGACGATTTCCGCAACGACAACCCGGCAGATTACCTGGCCGGATTTCCCTGGCATCCGCACCGTGGCATCGAGACCATTACCTACGTGCTCGCCGGCTCAGTGGAGCACGGCGACAGCCTGGGCAATAAGGGCAAAATGACGGCTGGCGACGTGCAATGGATGACCGCCGGCAGTGGCATTCTGCATCAGGAGATGCCCAAGGGCGACCGGCAGGGCCGCATGCACGGTTTCCAACTGTGGGCCAATCTGCCCGCGTCGCTGAAGATGACCGACCCGCGCTATCAGGACGTCCCGTCGAGCGCGATTCCCGAGGTCACCGACGATGACGGCACTCGCGTGCGCGTCATCTGCGGGGAGTTCTGGGGCAAGAAGGGGCCGGTGGAAGGCGTGGCCGCCGATCCCAATTACCTGGACGTTTTCGTTCCGCCCGGCCAGCGCAAGCGCCTCAAGATCGAAACCACGCGCAACGCCTTTGCCTATGTCTTCGCCGGCTCCGGAACCTTCCGCGACGCCTCGAACCCCCGCCCGGTTCTGACCGATCAGGTGGCCAAGCCGGATGCGGCGCCCGTGTACGACGTCAAGAATCACTCGCTGGTGCTGTTTGACCGCGGCGATGAGATGACCGTGCAGGCCGGGCCCCAGGGCATTCGCTTCCTGCTGGTGTCGGGCAAGCCCATCGAGGAGCCCGTGGCCTGGTATGGCCCGATCGTAATGAACACCCCGGAGCAACTGCAGCAGGCAATGAACGAGCTGCGCGACGGCACTTTCATCAAAGGCCGGAACCGGGCTGCGTGATGCTGAAATCAAAGAGAAATCAATGGCATAAGCACTGAATCATGCCAAAAAACCACTGGGCATCTGCGCCAGCGCGCGACCATTCGGCCCAGTTGGGGCGGGCGAGCATCACATCCGCAGGTGGTAACTATCACAGACTTCCAGGAACTGGCCTGACGATGATGTTTTGAGGGTAGATGTTCCCGGCCCGGACTGGGGTACAGCATTCCTGGAGCGAGCAGATGCCTTCCCCACAGGAGATGTCAACCGGGGAACAAACCGTTTCCGACGAGCGCCGGCTGCAAGCGCTGGTGGAAGTGTTCGATTGCGTAAGCTGCCACACGGATCTGCAGGAACTGTTTCACGATTTTGCCTCCCGCCTGGGCCGGCTTGTCTCCTTTGACGCACTTTATGTCAGCCTCCACGACCCGCTTCGCGGCGTGATGAGGGTGAGCATCGTCGAGACGACCAGCCCGGTGACAATCTCCATCGGGCTGGAAATTCCGCAAAGCGAATCGCCGGCTGGAGCCGCCTGGCGGACGCAAAAAATTTTGCTGCTTGACGATCTGGTGCGCGAAACGCGGTTCCCGCTGGCCATCCGAATGTTTCGCGAAAGCGGAATTCGCCGGCTGTGCCTGTTTCCGCTCAGCACCAGCGGGCGCCGGCTGGGCGCCGTCGCCTTCGGGCGCAAGCAGGACGCCGCCTACCAGGAATCGGAATTGAAGTTGCTCGAACAGGCCATCGCGGAAGTCGCCTTGGCGGTCGACAATCACCTGCGCTCCCAGGAAGTAATCACCTACGAGAAACAGTTGCAGCAGGAGCGCGACCGGACCCTTCTGCTTCTCGATATTACCAATGCGCTGGTGCGGAATCTCGAGCTCGACCAGCTGTTCAAGGCCATCTCCGCCTCATTGCGCCGGGTCACGCACCACGATTACGCTGCCCTGATCCTGCCTGATACAGAAGACGATCTTCGGCTTTATGCCGTCGATTTTCCCCAAGGCTCCGGCTCGATTCGCCCGGATACGCGCTTTCCGAAGAGAGGCTCGCTGGCTGGGCGGGCGTTTACCGGTGGGAAACCACTCCTGGTCAGCCGGCTGCGGGTCGCCGAGTACCCGGCAGAAGCGGCCAGGATGCTGTACGCCGAAGGGCTAAGATCCGTCTGCTGCCTGCCGCTGGTCAACCGCGAGCGTACAGTCGGCGTGCTGACGGTCGCCACTCGCAACGAGCGCGCCTTCAGCGTGGAGGACGCGGACCTGCTTCTCCAGGTGGCCAACCAGGTGGCGATTGCGGTGGACAATGCATTGGCTTTTCGAGAGATTGCCGAACTGAAAGAAAAACTTGCCGAGGAAAAGTCATACCTGGAAGATGAGATCCGCACTACCTTCAACTTCGATGAGATCGTCGGCGAGAGCACCGGGCTGAAAGAAGTCCTGACCCAAGTGCAGACGGTAGCCACAACCGACGCCGCCGTTTTGATCCTGGGCGAAACCGGCACCGGGAAAGAACTGATTGCCCGCGCCATTCACCGGCTTAGCCGCCGCTCCGACCGTCCTCTCATCAAGATCAATTGCTCTGCCATCCCGACAGGTTTGCTGGAAAGCGAACTGTTCGGCCACGAAAGGGGCGCATTCACCGGCGCCATCGCGCAAAAGATTGGCCGGCTGGAGCTGGCAAATAAAGGGACGATTTTCCTGGACGAGGTTGGTGATATTCCGCTGGAGCTGCAGCCCAAGCTATTGCGCGTGCTGCAGGAAAGCGAGTTTGAAAGGCTGGGAAGCTCCCGCACCATTCACGTGGATGTGAGGCTGGTGGCCGCCACCAATCGAGACCTCGCCAAGATGGTGGCCGATAACCAGTTCCGCAGCGATCTGTACTACCGCCTGCGGGTGTTTCCCATCCTCGTGCCCCCGGTGCGCGAGCGAAAATCCGATATTCCACTGCTGGTCCATTACTTCACCCAGAAGTACGCGCGTCAACTGGGAAGGAAAATCAAGAGCATTCCCCAGCCGGCAATGGAGGCGCTCTGTAACTGGCACTGGCCCGGCAACATTCGCGAGATGGAAAACTTTATCGAACGGGCGGTGATTCTCTCTCAAGGGCCGGTCTTGAACGTTCCCGTCGATGAATTGAAAGAACCGGCGAGCCGGCACAGCGCCGACGAGCTGGAAGGAACTCTCGAATCCACCGAGCGCGAGTACATTTTGCGGGTATTGAAGGAAACCAAGGGAGTAATCTCCGGCCCCCATGGCGCCGCTGCCAGATTAGGCCTGAAACGAACTACTTTGCAGGGCAAGATGCGGAAGCTGGGGATAGCGCGTCGCGATCTGGTGTAATCGAGAGGATTGCCCCCAGTTTGCACCTCGCCTGAACCCTCCCGCCATCCGACGCTGCCATGCGTATGTGTTTCTGACACCCCAGCCGGCTTACCTCTCCCGGACACTGCCAAAAATCTGTCACTGTGCCCAAGTTTGGGCGCGCAGGCTTAGCTAAAGAGGCTGCGGAAAAACAGATTTAGGGTCGGATGTGACTACAAGATCTTGTTAGCAATTGTTGTAATCGCCACAGCACATAGCGCCTCGCTTGTTGCTTCGGCGCGTTTTTCCGCAGTCTGTAAAAGTCGCAGACAAACTACTACGCATTATCGGCCTTGCCAGGTTAGCCTTGCGGCGCAGAGTTTGGGATTGGAAACCGAACTGCTCTTCCGCTGTCTGGGAGAAGTGCCAATATGCTCAGGATCACCGTGCGTAACCACACCGGCACAAGAATCGTCCTGGAGGGGAAGCTCGCCTCCGTTTGGGTCAATGAGCTGAAAGATTGTTGCCGGGAGATACTCTCGCGCTCCGATCCCAGGGACGTATTTATAGAGCTGGCGGATGTTTCGTTTGTCGACGCGGGCGGGAAGGAATTTCTGGCGGAGTTGAGCCGCGAAGGGGTAAAGCTTGTATCCAACGGCATAGGTACCGACGCTCTTGTCGAAGAAATCACGAAACAAGCAGGCTCCGGCCGGCATGCCCCGGCAAGGCGGCAGACGCCATGAAGGCAGGCACTGTGGCCATCCGGCAATAAACGTGCAGTCTTCCAGGTTGGAACTGAATGGTAACCCGATCACGAGGCTCCGAAGGGAGAAAGACAATGCCCTACATGATTAACAAAAGATGCACCGGCGGAGAGTCCGCCTGCGTAGATGCGTGCCCGTACGACTGCATTTACCCCAACGAAAACGCGTTTCTCGGGCAGCCGCCGTACAAGATCGACGCGGAACTGTGCGCCGACTGTGGCGCCTGCGCCCTGGTATGTCCGGAGTTGGCGATTGCCCCGGTAGCGGAGTTCGGCCGTTACGCAGAGGCTCCCGCCCGCTTGGACCGCACGCCGCGCGGGTTGCGCCTGGTTGTGACCTCCGGCCCGAAGCCTGCGGTTGAGGCGCCGGCTTTCCAAGTCATTCTCAACGAATGGACGGACACGTTCGTGGCGTCGCACGTGTAATCCGGCTCGTGCGCTCGAGGTTGTGTTTTCAGGCCGGGGAGGCGGGACCAAAAACCGCCGCTAAGCGGCGCGGCCTTGCGGTCATGAGCCGGAGTGACGACTGTCTGCATTGGTTGCATGGAGGTGGATATGGCAACCACACCAAGCCGGCTGCCGGCGAGCGTTGCTGAAACGACGGCGCAGCCGGGCTTGCGAAAGGTTCTGCTGGCCACCGACTTTTCGGAGAGCACAAAAAACGCGCTTCTTTTTGCGCTCGGCCTCGCTCGCCGCCACCGGGCGATGCTTTACCTGCTGAACGTGGTTTATTCGATTGGCTACTTCCTGGGGGGCGGCTGCGTACTGGCGCAAGCGGACCTGCAAGCCTGGCGCGATGCCAGGCGGCTGGAGAGAGAGTTGATCCGCGATCGGTTTCTGGATGGAGTCGAACACGAGTTTCTGGTCACCAACGGCCTTCCCTCGACGGTAATCCCGCAAATAGCGCTGGAGAAGGAAGTCGATCTTATCGTAATCGGAACGCATGGCCGGCACGGGCTGGCCAAGCTGCTGTTCGGCTCATGCGCCGAAAAGGTTGTTCGTTCCGCCCCGTGCCCGGTGTTGACGGTGGGCGCCTGGATGCGGCGCTCCTTGTCATACGACGTGGGGCCGAAACGCATTCTGTTGCTGGCCGGTTCTTATCCCAGTAACCGGCATATCATCGAGTACGCCTTGTCGCTCCTGGCCCGCTCCAGCACTGAACCGATATCGCTTGACGTCATGGAGCGCTCCCCGGCAACGGGCATCAAGTGGCGCGAGGCGGAAACAGTGGAGCCGGAATTTCGCCGCTGGCTCGACAGCGTCGCCAAAGGCCGCTTCCCGCAGTTGCAGGCTCAGATCGTATCTACGACAGAAGGAGCCGTTGAAATAGCGAATCGAATTAATGCGGACCTGGTCGTGATAACCATCGCTGAAAGCTCGAAAGCAGGTCCTGCGCGGGGAGGCGTCTACGATACCGTCTGCGCGTCACGGTGCCCGGTGTTAGCGATTTCCGTTTGAGCACGCTGGTAGCGGCTCCGGCAAGTCCTGCCCATAATGTGTCACCTCTGCCCAAATCCGGGCAATGTTGCCGGCCGACTTGGCTAACAACCCGCGAGTAATGCGCGCCGCCAGGGCCAAAAGGATGGCAAATGGCGTGCAACCTGTCAGGAAGAATGAACCTCTCGCTGCGGTCCCGGCTTCTTCTTTCCTTTGTCGGCGTGGCTGTAGTCGTCGGCCTGGTATGCTCGCTGGTAGCGCTTCAGCTTGCGCGCCGCAGCCTTCCGCAGGCGGAAGACGCGCTGGCCCTCGATCTGAACGCAGCTCGCGAGAGCTATCGCCTTTACCTTTCAGACCTCAACGACTCCGTAGTCCGCATTGCGCAACAGCATTTCCTGCGCGATGACGTGATGAATCGAAAGCTGTCCAACCTGGCGGGCCCGCTGCAAGCCGTTCGCCAGAGCGAACGCCTGGACCTGCTGATCGTTACCGACCTGCATGGAAACGTGCTGCTGCGAGCCAGGAATCCCCGGGAGACGCGAGGGGCGGAGGCACTGGCGCGCCTGGTTTCCCGCGCAGTTCGAGAGCGCAAGGCGATCGCCTCCACGCTGGTCTTTCCGGGAAGCCTGCTGGCTATGGAGAGTCCGGAACTGGCCGAACGCGCACATATTGTGGCGATAAAAACTCCGCTGGCCGATGCTCAGGCCGCGGACGACTCTTCGGCCGGCTTGGTGGCGGTGGCGGCGGCACCCATTTTTGACGACAACGGCGAAATCGTCGCCGTCCTATGCGGCGGGCAACTGCTCAACCAGAGAGCTTCGATTGTCGACCGCATTCACAACGGCCTTTATCGGGCGGAGAAATACCACGGCCATGATGTCGGCGTGGTTTCCATCTTCCTGGGCGATAAACGGGTGGCTACAACCATCACGTCACCGGAAGGCGGGCGCCGGGTTGGAACGCTGATTTCGGCGGAAACCCACGACCGGGTCTTTTCCGGAAAAGAATCAATCGAGCCCAGCTACATCGTTGATGATTGGTACCTGGGGGCCTACACGCCGATTCGCGATCCCGACGGCCGCGTCATCGGCGCCCTGGGCCTGGGGCTTCTGCAGAGCAAGTTCAAGGAAGCCGAGCAGCGCGCCTGGTGGATCTTTCGCTGGGTCATTCTGTCGGCGGGCCTGCTCGCCATCGCCATCTCGTACTCTCTTTCGAGTTCCATCATGAGGCCGCTGCGGGCGCTGATCGCAGCCAAAGAGAAGATGATGACAGGTCTCAGCCTTGAGCTGGTCCAGGTGGAGCGGGCGCCGCCGGAAATCCAGGCGCTGGCCAACACCTTCAACGCGCTGGTTTCCAAGCTGCGCGAGCGGGACAAGGAGATGCGCCACCTGCGCGACCAGCAACTCATGCGCTCGGACCGCCTGGCGATGATCGGGCAACTGGCCGCCGGCGTGGCGCACGAGATTAACAATCCCATGGGGAGCATTCTCCTCTTCAGCCGCCTGGTGATGCAGCAGGTTCCTCCCGAAGGCAGGGCCCGGGAGAACCTCGAGCGCATAGAAAAAGAGGTCAAGCGCTGCACCACAATCGTAAGAAACCTGCTGGACTTTGCCCGCCAGCGCCCTCCGGTCGTCGAGCCGACAAACATCAATGAGGTGATGGATGCCACTCTCGCCTTGTTCCAGAACCAATATCTTTTCCAGGACATAAAGGTCGTCCGGGAATATTGCCCGGATCTGCCGGCGATTCCCGCCGACCAGTGTCAGTTGCAGCAGGTCTTCATGAATCTGATTCTCAACGCTGTCGACGCGATGGATGACGAAGGAACGCTTACCATCGCAACCAGGGAGAACGCCGGCCAGGTGGAGATTACCGTTTCCGATACCGGCTGTGGAATCCCGCCGGAGAATCTCGACCGCATCTTCGACCCATTTTTCACCACGAAAGGCGTCGGGCACGGCACCGGCCTCGGGCTCTCGGTGAGCTACGGGATTATCCGCGGACACCAGGGCAGCATCGACGTGCAGAGCAAACCGGGCGAGGGCGCTACCTTTACCATCACCTTGCCCAGGGAGAGAAGTTGATGGTGTCCCGGGGGAAGGTGCTCATCGTCGATGATGACGAATCCATGCGCATGGCCTGCGAGCAAGCGCTCCAGCAACACCAATTCGCCATCACCCTGGCCGCCGACGGGGCGCAGGCCCTGGATGCCGCCGGCCGGGAGTCGTTCGACGTCGCTCTGCTCGATTTGAAAATGCCGGGAATGCCCGGCATGGACGTCTTGCGGCGGCTCAAGCAAATTTCGCCGGGGCTCACGGTCATTATTATTACCGGCTTTCCGGGCATCGAGTCGGCAGTCGAGGCGATCAAGCAGGGAGCGTACGACTACCTTCCCAAGCCGTTCACGCCGGAGGTCCTCACGGCGATGGTGCTGCGGGCGATGCGCACGGCCCGCGCCAGCCTGGAATACGCTTGCGTCAAAGAGGGGCTGGACGGCCAGATGCTCTCGGACGTGCTCATCGGCCGCTCCGAGGCGATGAACAATGTGGTGCGCCTCATCCGCCGGGCGGCGCCCATGGACTCGACCATCCTGATCACGGGAGAAACCGGCGTCGGCAAGGAGGTCGTTGCCCGCGCCGTGCACCGGCTGAGCCGCCGCGCCGCTAAGCCGTTTGTGACGGTCGACTGCGGTACGCTGGTCGAGTCACTGTTTGAGAGCGAGCTCTTCGGACACGTCAAAGGCGCCTTCTCCGGGGCAGTCGAATCCACCACCGGCAAAATCGAGCTGGCCAACGGCGGCACCCTTTTCCTGGACGAAATCGGCAACATCAACACCCAGATGCAGGCCAGCCTGCTGCGCGTGGCGCAGGAGCGGGAAATCTGCCGCATCGGAAGCACGCAGAAGAAGAAGGTCGATGTGCGCATCATCGCCGCCACCAACCGTGAGCTGATGGAAGAGGTCCGGGCGGGCAGATTCCGGGAAGACCTGTACTATCGCTTGAATGTCGTTCACATCACCGTGCCTCCGCTTCGCGACCGGGTGGAAGACATTCCGCCGCTGGTCGATTACTACCTGAAAAAGCTGGCAAATGATAAGCGCCGACCGCCGATGACGCTTTCCGACGCGGCCATGCGCTTCCTGAAGGTCCGCAACTGGCCGGGAAACGTCCGCGAGCTGATCAATGCCCTGGAGTACGCGGTCGTCACTTCGGAAGGCAGCGTAATTCAGCCGCACGATTTTCCTTACGGCGAAGATGACGCCGAGCTGGGCGCCGCCATGGACTCCGGCCGGCTGGCCAGAGTCGAAAGGGAAGAGATCTTCAGGGCGGTCGAAAAATTTCACGGCAACCACACCAAAGCGGCCGAATTTCTCGGCATCAACCGCAAGACCCTGCGCGAAAAGCTGCAACGCTACGCCGCCGATGCAGCGGACTAAGCCACAAGCGCAGCGGCGGCGCGGCTATTGATTGCTGCATATGCTATGTCCCAGGGACAGCACATGTTCGATGTGATTAGGGTCCCATTACAGTGATACGTGTATCCAAGAAAGAGACGTCATGGCGAGCGGAGGCGCGTAGCGCCGGAATCGAGTCATCTTGTGTTTTCGCGGCAAAACACAAGATTCCTCCACTCCGCCGCGCTGCGCACGGCTTCGGTCGGAATGACGTTCTCAATATTTTGATCTAGACACATCGGTCATCCATCAGAAGCCTGGGACATTACTTTTGCAGGCCTCAATAGAAGCTCAACGGTACATTTCGTATCACTCATTTTTCGCCTGCTACAAAAAGTACCACTGCACGACGCGCGCGTTTCCGACGGCTTCAACGTGCTTGCCTCGTTCACAATCCAAACTCGCTGAATCTCTGAGCTTTTCCGGCAAACATGCGGCAATTTGCAGATTGCGGCTTCGCGGACCGCGATTGGAACGCAATCTGCATAGACAGAGGTCGAATTATGGAACGCAGCCCGTGACTTGAAGCGTGCTGGTCCAAAAACCCTCGGAGGTCGCCTATGGCTACGCAGGTCGTCAGGCAGGTAGAACCGCAGCCTCTCGACGTTGTAGTAATCGATGACGAAGAGACGTTCACGGAAGGCTGTCGTCAAACATTGGAAATCGGAGGCTATCGGTCCGCCGTGGCCCGCAATGGCGCGCAAGGCCTTCGGCTTGTTCACTCGGCCCAGCCCAAGGTCGTGCTGGTCGATCTCAAAATGCCCGGCATGAACGGCACCGAAGTTCTTCGCGAGTTGTCGAAAAGCGCGCCGTCGACGGTGCCCATAGTGGTGACCGGGCACGGCACGGTGGATTCGGCGGTCGAGTCGATGAAAATCGGCGCCTTCGACTTCCTGACCAAGCCTTTTGAACCGGAAAGGCTCCTGGAATCTGTGCGCCGCGGCGTTAGCTTGAGCGTGCTGCGCAAGCAACCGGCCGAGGTCGTCGTGCTGCCGCTGGCGGCAGACAAGAACGACCTGCTGCTGGAAGCCATGAACGTGCTGGGCGAAGCCTATTCGCTCGGACTCAATAAAGGCCAACTGCTGGAAGAGCTGGCCTACCTGGAAGCCGAAGCCAGATACCACGCCGAGAGCCTGGGCCAGATCAAGAAGAAGGAACGCGCCATCCTCGATATGCGCGACGAGCTGCTGGACGTCGACGCCATCATGGAGAAGTACGACTTCCAGAAGAGCGCGCTGATCCAGGTTTTGCTCGACGTCCAGGAGAAGTTCAACTGGATTCCCCGGCACATCATGCATTGGATTTCGGCCAGGCTGAACGTGCCTGCCAAAGAAATCCTCACTATCGTCAATTTCTATGAAGCATTCAGCCTGGAGCCGCGCGGAAAACACCGCGTCCAGGTCTGTACCGGAACCGCCTGCCACGTGAAGGGCGCCTCCGAACTGCTGACGCAGGTCTCCTCGGTGCTTGGCCTGGCACCGGGCAAGACGGACCCGGCCCTGCGTTTCACGCTTGAGACCGTGCATTGCCTCGGTTGCTGCGCCCTGGCGCCGGTGGTGCAAGTCGACAAGCAGTATCTACACAAGCCGGCGCGCAGGCGTCTGGAAAACCTATTCAAATCGCTTGGCAAGGAAGAGGAGGCAACATGCCGCAACTGAGAACTCTTCAGGATCTGCAACAGTTAAAAAACAGGGCGCTGAGACAGCGCCGGGAAAAGAAGACGTGGGTGACCGTCTGCACCGGAACCGGCTGCTGCGCCTATGGCGCGGAAGGGCTGGCCGACAGCTTCGAAAAAGAGATCGAGAAGCGCGGGCTGGGCGGATCGGTTGGCGTGCGGCGCTCCGGCTGCCACGGTTTTTGCGAGCGCGGGCCGCTGGTGGTCATTCAGCCAAGCGGCATCGGCTACGTGGGCGCGCAAGTCAAAGACGTTCCCGGCATCGTCGAGAAAACCGTGATGCGCAATGAAGTCGTCGACCGCTGCCTCTACGTCGATCCGGAAACCGGAAAACGCATCAGCCAGGCGGAAGAGATTCCGTTCTATAAGCGCCAGAAGCGCGTGCTGCTGGGCAACAACGGTTTGATCGACCCGGCGAACATCCTCGACTACATCGCGCTGGGCGGCTATTCCGCATTGGCCAAGGGGCTCACCAAAATGAGGCCGGTGGAGGTGCTGGAAGAAGTTAAGAAATCCGGCCTGCGGGGGCGCGGCGGCGCAGGTTTTCCGACCGGGACCAAGTGGGAGTCCACCAGGCAGGCCGAAGGCGAGCCCAAGTACGTCGTGGTCAACGCCGACGAGGGCGATCCGGGAGCGTACATGGACCGCAGCCTTCTGGAAGGCAACCCGCACAGTGTTTTGGAGGGTTTGATCCTCGGGGCGTACGCCATCGGCGCCAAGCAAGGCTTCATCTACGTGCGCCAGGAGTACCCGCTGGCATGCAAGCACGCGCAGGCGGCCATCGAGCAGGCGCGCGAGTACGGTCTGCTGGGCGAGAACATCTTTGGCTCCGGCTTCTCCTTCGACGTAAAGGTGCACCGCGGCGCGGGGGCGTTCGTCTCCGGCGAATCGACGGCCTTGATGAACGCCATCGAAGGACACGTCGGCGAGCCGCGGCCCAAGTACGTGCACACCTCCGACAAAGGACTCTGGGGCAAGCCAACCTGCCTTAACAACGTTGAAACCTGGGCCAACGTTCCCCTGATCGTGAACAACGGGGCGCAATGGTTCCGCGACCTGGGTACCGCCAGCAGCAGCGGAACCAAGATATTCTCGCTGGTCGGCAAGGTAAACAACACCGGCCTGGTAGAGGTTCCCATGGGAACCACCCTGCGTGAAATTGTGTTCGACATCGGCGGCGGCATCCCGGGCGGCAAGCAATTCAAGGCCGTGCAGACGGGAGGCCCGTCGGGCGGAGTGATTCCCGAGTCGCTGCTGGACATCACCGTAGGGTTCGACGAGTTTACCCAGGTTGGCTCGATGATGGGTTCGGGCGGCCTCATCGTAATGGACGAGGACACCTGCATCGTCGACACCGCCCGCTACTACATCAACTTCCTGGCCCACGAGTCGTGCGGAAAATGCATTCCCTGCCGCGAAGGTCTGCGGCAGATGCTGAATATCCTGAACCGGATCGCCGCCGGCCAGGGACGGGAGGGCGACATCGAGCTGCTGGAGGACCTGTGCGAGCTGATGGAAACCGCCTCGCTCTGCGGCCTCGGGCAGGCCGCTCCCAACCCGGTGCGCAGCACCATCCGCTACTTCCGCGAGGAGTACGAGGCCCACATACGGGAGAAGCGGTGTCCGGCCAAGGTGTGCTCGGCTCTCATCGCCTTTGAAATCGATCCCGACCGCTGCTCCGGGTGCGGTGTGTGCGCCAAGGTATGCCCGGTGGATGCGGTCCAGGAAGTGAAGCCCGAGACAGAGGCCGAGGAAGACGACAAGGTTTACATGGTCGATCAACTGAAATGCATCAAGTGCGGCTCGTGTTATACCACCTGCCCGCCGAAACAGAGAGCCGTGCGCAAGGTCGCAGCGTTTCCCGCCGCTGGCGTGCCGCCGACCAAGCAAACCGGCAGCGAACTCAGGGCCTGAGGAGAGGACATCATGGAAAACGTAACTTTGCAGATCGATGGCAGGCAATTGCAGGCTTCTGAAGGGGCCACCATTCTGCAGGCGGCCAAGGCCGCAGGCATCGACATACCTACGCTCTGCGACGACGAGCGGCTGGAGCCCTACGGCGCCTGCCGCATGTGCATGGTCGAGATCCAGACCCGTGGCCGCAAGAAGTACGTAGCTTCCTGCCTGTACCCGGTACAGCAGGGCCTGCAGGTTCAAACCAAGTCCGACAAGCTCACGCGCATGCGCCGCACCATCCTGGAGCTGATCTGGCCCTGCGGCCAGGACCATGCCAGGGAGTACGGCCTGACGGGATCGCGATTCCGGTCGGATATGGCCGATTGCAACCAGTGCGGCATGTGCGTGCGCTACTGCGCCGAGGTGAAGAAGGCCGGCGTGGTCTATTTCAAGGGCAGAGGAATCGACCGCCGGCCCGCGCTCGTCGACCCCGTGTCGTCCGACTGCGCCTCCTGCGGCGAATGCTTCAACCTTTGCCGAGGCGGATGGATCGTGGCCTCTCGCAAGTAAGGCGAGTCGCGGCGAAGCACTCGCGGCGAAAACTGTTCGCTCCCGCTCCTCAGAGCGGGGGCATGCTTGATCCAACGGTAAAGAAGGGAGAGGTATGAACGCGCTAGTTCTGGTTTTTACGGCGCTGCTGGTTTTTGCAATCGGCTATCGATTCTATGGGCTCTTCCTGGCCAGGAACGCCCTGGTCCTGGACGGAAGACGGGCAACGCCTGCGGTGGTCTTAAATGATGGCCACGACTACCAACCGACTAACAAGTATGTTCTCTTTGGGCATCACTTCGCCGCCATTGCCGCGGCCGGGCCGCTGCTGGGGCCGGTGCTGGCGGCGCAGTTCGGCTATTTGCCCGGCGCGCTGTGGATCCTTATCGGCGCCGTGCTGGCCGGAGGCGTGCATGACATGGTGGTGCTGTTCGCCTCGGTGCGCCACAAAGGAAAGAGCCTTTCCTCGATTGCGGAAAGTGAGGTCGGCAAGGCGGCGGGTGCCGTCGCATCCTTCGCATTCTTGTTCATTCTTATACTTACTCTGGCCGGCCTGTCCATCGCCGTGGTAAACGCCATGTTCGAGAGCCCGTGGGGCCTGTTCACGGTGTTCATCACCATGCCGATTGCGCTCCTGATGGGGCTCTGGATGCACAAGATCCGCCCCGACGACGTTAAGGGCGGCAGCATAATCGGCGTGGTCCTGCTGTTCCTCGCCATCCTGGCCGGCCCGTATGTGGCGGCATCGCCGTTCTGGTCGCATTTCTTGTCGCTCTCTAAGCACCAGCTTGCCCTCATTATCCCGGTCTATGGCTTTGTGGCCTCCGTGCTGCCGGTATGGCTGCTGCTGTGCCCCCGCGACTACCTGTCCACCTATCTCAAGCTGGGCACTATCGTTCTGCTGGTGGTCGGCATTGTTTGCATCCACCCGACCTTGCAGATGCCAGCCTTGACGCAGTACATCCATGGCGGCGGGCCGGTGATTTCAGGCAAGGTGTTTCCGTTTGTGTTTATCACCATTGCCTGTGGCGCGCTCTCCGGCTTCCACGCAATCATTGGAACCGGGACCACTCCCAAGATGATTTCCAATGAGAGAGAGATCCTCTTCATCGGCTACGGAGCCATGCTGGTGGAAGGCTTCGTCGCGATCATGGCGCTGGTGGCTGCTTGCGTGCTGGTTCCTGCCGATTACTTCGCCATTAACTCTTCGCCCGCTGCTTTCAAAGCACTGGGGGTGTCGGTTGTGCAGTTGCCGCAGTTGGCGACCGCCGTCGGCGAGCATATCCAGGGTCGTCCGGGCGGGGCGGTGTCTTTAGCCGTTGGTATGGCTTACGTCTTTTCCGGGGTGCCGTTTATGAGGCATCTGATGGCCTACTGGTATCACTTCGCCATCATGTTCGAGGCGGTGTTTATTCTGACGGCCGTCGATACCGGCACGCGCGTTGGGCGCTTCCTGCTGCAGGAGATGATTGGGAAAGTCATCCCCAAGGTTGGCGAGGTGCATTGGATGCCTGGTATTGTCTTGACGAGCGCCGTGTTTACCGGTTCCTGGGGGTATCTCGTCTACACGGGTGACATTGCGACAATTTGGCCGCTTTTTGGCATCAGTAACCAGCTTCTTGCCTCCAGCGCTTTGATAATCTCGACGAGCATGTTGATCCGCCTCGGCAAGGCCAAATACGCCTGGGCCACCGCCGTACCCGGAATCTTGATGGCATTCGTGACCATCTATGCCGGATACCTGAACATCGTCGATAACTACCTGCCAAAGCAGCTATACCTGCTGATAGTGCTCTCGATAGCGGTGATGGCGCTGGTATTTGTTGTTCTGGTGGCAACGGTTCGGCGCTGGGTTGTGCTGCTTAACAGCAAGGAACCGGTTCGCCTGCCGGACGACATCCCCGTGATGCTGCCGGATAAATCGCGGCTTAAGCCGGCGGCAGTTCACAAAGGGCTTGCCGCCTCGGCGGATTGAAGCCGGTCAGGGGTCCGCGAATAACTGCTTACGGATCGCGCATCGGCCGCCGGGCTCGCTGCGCGATCCGGCGCATTTACAGGCTATTGACGCCAGGAGGCGGTTGCGTCGAACAGATAGAACACCCACGGTTCGGTTCGTATGTAGCAGTGAGAGGAGTCGCGGGACTCGAGCTTCTTTCGCAATGAAAGCAAGGCTTGCAGAAAGTCCGTTTGCCGGGCGCCGTTTCTGTTCCAGCTGGTCGCCAGTCTTGTCTTGGGCGTGATGATGTGCTTGGGATGATTGACCAAAAATAGCAGCAGATCGAACTCGGCGGCGGTCAGGTCAAGCTCCTCGCCGCGCAGCCTCGCCCTTCGCGTTGAAACGTTGAGGCTGAAGTCGCCAACCTCAACTGTTTCATCCCCGTCGCCCGCGTTGCCTTGGCTCGGCCCGCTCGTTTCCTTTAGCGCCCGTTCAGCGTAACCTTTGATTCTGATTGCCTGTGGCATGGTCCCTGATCTTCTGCAACTGCTTAGTCGCTGCCGGTTCGCTTGGGCTGATCAGCAGCCCCATTCGGCTGTTCCCGGCCTGGCGAAATATTTTTCCCGGTCTTGCTGCTGGGAAGCGTCTTTCTCGTGCTCCTCGATCTGCAATTCCATAAGCGCCAGCTTCGCCGCCGTGACAAGCTGCCTGCGCTCGTTGTCGGAAACCTCATCCCACGCTTCCGCATGAGAAGGCGTTTTGCAGTGGAGGTAGGGAGCCAGAACTTGGTGGTAGCGGTACAGAAATTTCGCCAGCTCTTCGGTGGGTACTTCCTGGATCGACATACAACCCTCTGCGCTCACCGCGCCCGCGCACGGAACGGAGCGGAAAGCACCTTGCTCCGCGCCGTAATGCCGTCGATCTCGATGGCAATGCGCGAGGGAGCCTCCAGATGCTCTTCGCGGTGCACCTTCAGGCCCCAGCGCGATCCTCGGCGGTCATTCCACAGCGCCACAAAGAAGGAAATCAAGAACACGATGGAAGCCAGGCAGAACACGGAAAACACAATCGTCGCCGCCATAACTCTTCGTTCCCTTTCACTTCTGATTAGAGGACAGCGCCCCTAAAACTTGAGTAAAAGGTTCGTAAAGAGTTCCTAAACGACCTTGGCAACTATGATTGCGATCAGAACGCCTAAGACAATGCCTATCAGCAACACCTTGCTGCCGCCGCTGAGATTGTTGGCCGGCACGCGCCTGGCTGGCAGTATAAAGGCGACCGCTCGCGCCAGTTTGGCGCGAATACCGCCATCCTGGTCTACCTCGGTGCCGGTCATCAGATTGTAGCCGGCCAGGCGATCTACCTGCGCGTAATCGATGGTGCGCAGCGCGCCGGTCTCGCGGTCAGCGATGGAAAATGAAGATGGGCCGGAAGCGGCAATGTAGCCGGAGACGATGGACCTGTCCCGCAGGCGGGCGACCACCAGGGCATCAGGCCCGGAACCGAGCTTCGTCACGAGCTGGCTTATTCGTCCGGGGCGCGTAGGTGCCACCGCCGGCGCCTGGAGGGCGGGCGCATCGGCGCAGAGAGTCGCCTCGACCAGGAGCAAGCACATAACCCAGGTAAATGCCCGCATCAGCTTCGTAAGTTTCACCTTCCCGACCTCCATACGTGCAACCCGCAAGAGTGATTCAAAGGAAGCGTGAAAGAAGAGCGCGGTTGTATGCGCTCCGCGCGGTATTTTGCGAGCTGATTCGGCTCAGAGACCGCGGCGTATAGAGCAGCTCTGGCCGATTCTGCATTTAGCTTGATCGCAGCAGTGTGCTGTTCTGAAAGGACTGCGGATCCTTCGACTCCGCGCCCGCCGGCCCGCAGAACCACGCGCCTACTTTACTTTGGTCACCCAGGCGCTGAGGGTGTTGCGGTCGGAGGAGCCTTGCGACCAATTCGCTTTGACCGCGCCGTCGCTACGGAACTGCAGCACCACGATCCGGTCATCCCCGGCGGTGGAGAAGGTAATGGTCATAGCGCGCGGCTGGGTCGAAACGGCCGCGCCCGCGACCCGCCGCCAGGCGGCCGGCGAATTGCCCGCGCTGTCGGTGCTATATATTCCTTGCGCTTCCCCGCTCTTCAGGGAGGTGATAATCACGCAGAACCTGCGGCCGTTGGGCTCCCACGCGCCCTTCCATATTCCGATTTTGTCGCGGCTGGGCGTGTCATAGTCGAAAGTGATGCCACTGGGCAGGGGACAATAAGGCGGGGCGGAGGTCGCCGGCTTGACCGGTGGCGCCGGCGGGCGAGGCGCAAGCTTGGCGATCATCTCCTTGGCCGAAGGCGCAAAGCGTGATTGCGGATACTCGTCCAGGAAATCCTGCAGGCGCCTGGGGTCGCGCGAATTGCGCGCCGCCTCCCAATCGATCTGTTCGAGAGCGTCGTGCGCCTGCCGCTCGTAGCGGGCGTTGGCATAGCGCTCGAGGTACGCCTGGATCTTGCTGCGGTCGCGGCTGCGGCGCGCCGTGTTCCAATCGAGCTCTTCGATCTGTTCGCTGGCTTGGGTCACATAGTGCCCGTCGCCGTGCTGGTGCAGGTAGGACTGCAGCTTGAAACGATCCTCGCTGCCGTTGGCCGCTGCCCAGTCGAGGTCGTCGAGCCGCGTGCGAGCTGCCTCGGCATAGGAGCCGCTGGAATTTCGCTCCAGGAAGTCGCGCACCAGGTTACGGTCATTGCTGGCTTTTATTTTCTCCCACTGCTCGCCCGCTTTGTCTTTGGGTTGAGGTGGGATCGGCGGAGGTGCAGGCTTGTTACTGGCCGGCTGGGCGGACGGGGCCGGCGCCGGCAGAGTCACAGCGGTCACGGTGGGCGCGCGGGTGAGGGTGATGGCCACCGGCGGCATATCTTCGGTGGCGTCTATGGCCTGGGTGATGAACGTATATTCCTTCAGCGTAGCGCTAATCTCGTACTTGCCCTTGGGCAGGCTCAGGATGCAGTTCGGCGTTACGCAATCCACGTTCCTGCCGTTGCCGGCCACGTGGATGGATGCTCCGACAGGCGTCGAGACGATGTTGACCGTAACCGGGTTCGCGGTCTTCTTGAGAACGAATTCGTAGACCGAAATGAGCGCGGACAAAATCGTAAAAACGGCAACTCCGGTGCCAAGCGCCCGCAGAACCCAGTGCGGCTTGGGCGCAGGCTTGGGCCGCGATTCGAGCTGTGACAGTGGTCTGGCTGGCGCCTGGGGCGCAGCCGGCCGCGAGGGTTGAGCGGCCGCGCCCATCGAAGCCAAGGGGGCAGGGCCGACATGCACCGGTTCAACAATGCGCACGTTGGCCGGCGGCGTGGCCTTTGTTTTGTCGCGGGAGACGCCGGCAAGCGTCGGATCGGCCGGTTGCCTGACCGTCTCCAGCAGGCTCGAATCCACTTCCGCGGGGCGGGGCTCCGGCTTGGGAGCCAGCGGCGCGCTCGGCTCCGCTTGTGCCGGGCGAAACTCTATCGGCGCCGGCGCACGGCCGATTTCATGGATGCTCTTCTTCGCCTCGCGCAACTGCATTGCCTGGCGCTTCAGCGTTGCCAGCTCCGGAGCGGCGGCATCGATCGCCTCCGCCTTTTTCAGCGAATCGAGAGCGCCAATATAGTTTTTTGCGGCGATAGCCTTGCGGGCCTCATCCAGTTCATTCTCGAACCGTTGCCGCTCCAGCGACTGCTTTATTTTGTTTTGCAGCGCCTTGGCCTGGGTGTTGCCGGAGTCCAGCAGAAGGGCCTCGTTGACCCCATTCAGCGCCGCGTCAAGCTGGCCGGCGTTGAGGCGGGCTTCAGCCTGGGCCGCGGCCAGCCTGGCCTTGGCAAAGCTCTCCTTGGTCTTGCGCACGGTGTCGCGGAAGAACCGCAGATCGATATTGGATGGGTCGAGTTCCACCGCTCGCTCGGCCAACCCCATGGCGGTGTCGATCTGCCGCTCCGCCAGAGCATCTGCCGCCTGCGCCTGCAGGTGCTGCGCCTGCCTGGGGTACTCGTCGCGCCCGAGAATCTGTTCCACCTCGCGCAGCAGCTCGCTGGCGCGCACGTGCCCGGGGTCCAGCTTCAAAATCTCTACCAGGTTTTCTTTCGCCTTTTTGCAGTCGGAGCGGTCGATGCAGGCCTCGGCCTTTTCCAGCCAGTCGGAGGTCAGCGAGCGCTTCAACTGCGCCTGCACCTGCGACAGCGCGATGCCAAAGTCCTCCGCCGTTTGATACCGCTTGAGCGGACTCTTTTCCAGCGCGCGGTTCACGATTTCCTGCAGCTCGCCCGAGTATTCCGGCAGGTGCGTGGACAACGGAGGCGGCGGCGCGGTGAGGATTTGTTTTATGGTCGAAGTCTTGTCGGGGCCCTCGAAAGGCAGCTCATTGGTGAGTAACTGGAAGAGAACGACGCCGGCGGAATAGATGTCGGTTCGGCCGTCGAGCTTGTCGCCGTTCAGTTGCTCCGGCGACATGTAAACCAGCGTTCCGGGCAACACTCCCGGCTTGCTCAAGCGCGCCCTGGGATCATCGCCCAATAAGGCGATGCCAAAGTCCATGATTTTGACCGTCTGGTCCGTCAGCACAAATATATTGGCGGGCTTGATGTCGCGATGCACCACTCCCAGCTTGTGCGCGTAGCCCAAGCCGGCGCATACCTGGCAAAGGATCTGCAGTTGCTGATAGAGGGCGAGGTTGGGCGAGGGCGCGGTTATCGGAGTCTGTTCAAGGCTTGCCCCGTCCATGCACTCCATAACGATATACGGGCTCCCATCCTGCTGGCCGGAGTCGTATACGGTCACGATGTTGGGATGGTGCAGGTTGGCGGTGAGCTTGATTTCACGAGAGAATCGCTCGAAGGCCTCCGCATCCCCGGCGCCCAGCACCATTTTGATGGCGACCTGGCGGCCAATGCCTGGGTCCACCGCCCGATAGACGACACCCATGCCCCCTTGGCCGAGCTTTTCCTTTACCTCGTACTTGCCGATTTTTTGCGGTATGTCCATGTGGACGACGGCGCCTCGTCAGCGTCCCTGGGCCCTGGCCGAATTACCCTTGGGCTGGTGTCCCCGAAACAGGTCTCCGCTGCTCCTTCCCCAGACGTGCCTTTCCCCAGCGACCTTGGTAGCTGGAAATACTTCTATGATGAAACGATTCAAGTGTCTACACAATTTGGAAACCCAAGAGCATTGGCACTTTTGGCTCATCAACGTATGCTCGCGCACGGAGGCACTTCCGGCTATGGGTGCAAGCCAGATAACTCCAGCGTAATCAATCAAATAATCGACGACGCCAGCGCCGGCTTAGGATTATCTTCTCCCCCAAACGCCATCGCGGCGGAGCACCATGACGTATTTACCTCAATTCCGGCTCATGCTAGCATTCTTCTCACTTAACAGCTTTTTCGCTTGCACCGGCGTTTTGGGCTTTGGCTGTTGCCAGTTGCCAGTCCAGAGGAGGCGGGGGTGGCGATTTGTCAGTGGTGCGGCGGCTCCGTGGCCGAGGGGTTGTGCCTGGCGTGCAGCGCGCTGGCTATCTCCTTTGATTCGCCGTGTTTGCTGCCTCTCGCGGACCGGGCTGCCCAGCAGCGAGTCCCGATTTCCCCCCAGGGTCTGCAAATCGGGCGCGCCCGTAGCCAAAACCAGTTGGTGATCGACAATCCGGAGATTTCCCGCCTGCACGCCAGCATCGTTCCCGAGGGCAACAAGGCCGTGCTGCACGACAGTTCCGTCAATGGAACTTTCGTGAACGGGCAGCGCGTCGCCACCGCGATTTTGCAGCCTGGAGACGAAGTTCGCTTCGGGCTCTGCCAGGAGAATTGTTACCTGTTCCAGCCAGCCGGCAAGGCCAACCTGCGCTGGAACTCGGATGCCCAGTGCCTCACCCCGATCGCGCCGCAGCAGCCATCGCAGGCCGAGAAGAAGCCTTTGGTGGCGTCGGCATCCGCGGCGCCTGGCTCGCGGCCGGCGCACACTTTTCTGGCCTCCGCCCACGGAGCCGGACTCTATAAGACGGTCGCTATTTCGCAGGGCCTGGAAGAGGCCCCCACGCGCCGCCTGCAACTGGTGCTCGATCAATACGCCGTGCGCGACATTCCCATCGAAGGCTCGCGCCTGGAGTTCGGCCGCACCGAGGGCCCCGGCAAAGTCTGCATCGAGAACCCTTCCATCTCCTCCCGCCATGCGGAATTAACCGTTACCGGGCAGGGGACGCTACTGCGCGACCTGCAATCGACCAACGGCACATTCGTGAACAGCGAGCGCATAAGCGAGCGCGTTCTCCAGGATGGCGACCTGCTGCAGTTCGGCGGTTGCGAGTCGCACCTGTTCCTGTACCGGGAGGCGCGCCGGCGTCCGACCGTGCTGCGCGATGTGGAGTTGACGGGTGATGTCATCGGCATGGGCCGCGACCCGGCGAATCGTATCCGCTTGGAGCATCCCACGGTATCGTCCCGCCACGCGGAGTTGCGCCGGGTCAGCGGCGGATTTGAAATCATCGATCTGAACTCGACCAACGGGACTTTCGTGAACGGCGCCCGCGTCAGCCGGCAGCGGTTGAAGCCGCGCGACCGCATCAGCCTGGGCGCCGTGCAGTTCGTATTCGACGGCGCACAGATGGAGCAGCAGGCGGACGGCACGCGTATCCGGCTGACCGCGCGCGCCCTGAGCGTTGATGTTAAGAATCCCGGTACCGGCACGCCGCTGCGCCTGCTCGATGATGTTTCGCTGGCCGTCGCCCCTTGCGAATTCGTCGGTTTCCTGGGCCCTTCCGGCGCCGGAAAATCCACCCTGATGAATGCGCTCAATGGCTCCCATCCGGCGACTCACGGCCAGGTGCTGCTGAACTCCGCCGACCTGTATTCCGAATTCCATTCGCTGCGCGCCCTGATCGGATACCTGCCGCAGGATGACATTCTTCATCAGGAGCTTTCGGTGAACGAATGTCTTTACTACTCGGCGCGGCTGCGCCTGCCGGACGATTTTTCCGAAACCGAAATCTGGAAGCGGGTGGAGGAAGTGGTGCGCATCCTGGAACTGAGCGAGCAAGCCGGCAAGCCGATTGTGCAGCTCAGCGGCGGGCAGCGCAAGCGCGTCAGCCTGGGCATCGAGCTGCTCAGCAAGCCGGCCTTGCTGTTTGCCGACGAGCCCACCGCCGGCCAGGACCCGCGCACCGAGATGAAGATGATGCAGCTTTTTCGCGAGATCGCCAGCCGCGGATCGACTGTGATCATCAATACCCACCTCCTCGGCTCCTTCAGCCTGCTGGACAAGGTCGCGGTGCTGGTCAAAGGCGGCAAGCTGGCGTATTTCGGCCCCAGCCAGGAGATGCTGCCTTACTTTAACGCCCGCCGCCCGCAGGAGATCTTCGACAAGCTGCAGGAGAAAAAACCGGAGGAGTGGGCGGCGCAGTATCGCCGCTCGGAGGCTTTCCGCGAGGGCACGGGAGAAACGCAGCCGGCGGTCAGGCGCGAGCGCGCCGCTGCCGCGCCAGCGCCCGCCAGGCCGCGCCGCTCCATCATCCGCGAGTGGGTCACCTTGCTGAGCCGGCAGTTCCGGCTCAAATTCAAGGAGAAATCCACCTTCGCCGCCCTGTTGCTGCCGCCGGTCGCCATCGCTCTGCTGATGGCGGTCATGAAGCAGTCGGTGAACGAACCCAAAGTCCTGTTCATGATCGTCGTGGTCGCCCTGTGGTTTGGCTGTTCGGCGTCGGTGCGCGAAATCGTGGACGAGCTGCAGGTCTACCGGCGAGAGCGACAACGGGACCTCAGCATGGCTGCCTACCTGGCCGCCAAGGTGGTCTACGTTGCCCTGGTGGCGGCGGTGCAATCGCTGCTGTTTGTGGGCGTCCTGGCGGCCATGGGGGCGCTGGAAAACCACTTGCTGGAATGCTTTGTCCTGATGTGGATCATGACCGTTGAGGGCGGCCTCATCGGACTGCTGATTTCATCTATCTTTTCCACCGCGGAAAAGGCGCTTTACGTTTTTCCCCTCACCATGATTCCGCAACTGCTGCTGGCTGGGCTGCTGATACCGGTCGCAACGCTCAAGCCCTTTTACGCCGAGTACCTCCCGCAAAACCGCATAGAGATTCACGAAGTGCCGCCGCAACTGGTGCCCTCCGGAATGGGGCCGGTTTTGCGCTATGGCATCTCGCCGCTGATGGTTTCCCGCTGGGGCCTGGAGGCGCTCACCGACCTGTACATCCACGACAATAACGCGAACTACAGCTTCTCCCTGCTCAATTCCGTGGCCAGCACGCTCCATCCCGGAGACGTGGCCAGGGTCCGCGCGCACCTGGAAAAGATGCGTTCGCAAGGTATTGTCGCTGCCGGGCCCATACCAATCACCCCCAGTGCCTTTCCTCAATACCTGGGAATTCTCGGCGGCTTCGCGCTGGTCATGTTGGGAGCCACGGCCATGGCGTTGAAGCGGAAAGAGTAGCCATGCAAATCGACATTGAACTGGTTGGCAAAGCAAATCGCTGGTCGTATCAGCAGCCTCGCATCCGCATCGGTCGCGGCCCAAGCTGCGATGTCAGCTTGCCCGGAAACGAGTATCCGATGATCTCCCGCGAGCACCTGGTGCTGGAGGTGACCGGCTCGGGGGTGACGTTATCCGATATGCACAGCGCCAATGGAACTTTTCTGAATGGCGCTCGCGTGGCCATGGCGGCAGTGGCTTCGGGCGACACCCTCCGCTTGGGCAGCGACGGGCCTGAACTGCGGATTTATCTGCGGCAGGAGGCTTGGCAGGCCGCACCGCCGCAGCCGGGCGCAGACCGCACCGTGGCGAGTTCACCGGCGACCGCTGGCAGCGCAGCGCCGGCGGCGCGGCCGGAGGCCGGCGCCACGCGGTTAGACTACGGCGGAACGGTCTTATCCGCGCCGCAGCAGCAGGGAGGCGAGCCGAGCGCCGCTGCGGTGCGAGTCTCGTTCGGCGAAGTACCGCCGGCGGAGCCGCCCGCGGCCCCGGCCGCCCCAAGCCGTCCAAATGCCGAATCGGAGACGGGAGTGGAAATCGTGATCGAGCGAAAACTCAACCAGATACGCAACCTTCTAGCCATCAACCTTGTCGGCATCCTCATCCTGCTGTGCGCGCTCTTCTACCAGGGCCAGCAGATCGCCAGAAACAAGGACGCGGTGGCGGACCTGCAGAGGAGCGCGGAAAACGCGGTCAAGCAGTTCACGCCGGCCCTGGACGCGCGCTTGAGCGCGTTTGAAAAGCGGGTCGACGGCATGGATGCCAAAATGCAGCAGGCCCAGGACCGCTTCATGAATCAAATGCAGCAGCAGATGCCGAAGATCCTGGACGCTTACTTCAACCGCAAGATGGAAGAGCTTAAACGCCAGGGCGCCACGCTCAAGCCCTGATCGGGAGAATGCACACGGCGAATGCTGCCAGACTGCTCAATTCATCTCACTGGCGGCAAGGTAAAGGGGAGAGCAAGCAATGAAAAAGTATTTCATCGGATTGGCGTTGGCGCTCTGCTGCCTGATGCCCGCGAGCCTCTTCGGCGAGGCAAACCTCTACGGGCCGAAAGGGGTCACGCCGGAAGCGGTCTCCCAGGGCATGCTTGGAAGTTGCTACTTTCACGCTACCATCGCGGCGCTGGCGGCCACGCATCCGGAAGCCTTGCGCGCCGCCATTCGCCCGAACGGAAAGAACTATACGGTTTCGTTTGCCGACGGCAAGCAGGAAACTGTTTACCCCGAGGATGTGCGCTTTGCGCGTGAAAGCTACTATGACGCTTCCGATGGCCTATGGGTAGCGGTGCTGTTTCGCGGCTACGCTCAGCGCACGCTGCGCGCCGCCATGCTGGCGGCCATCGACAAAAGCTCCATGCCGGTGACCCTCAAGCTGGGCGCCACCGGCATTCTGCGCAGCAGCGACTTCCTGCTGCTGGCCTACGACCGCGCCATTCGCTACGAGATCGACCAGGCTGGAAACGTCACCCGCGACGGCCTGAAGACGGGACTGCGCGAGGAGTTCAAGTCCATCCCGGGGTTTAACGACTGGAAAGACCGGGCAATAGAGATGCTCGACAGCGCCGGCTTTTTCAGCTCGCTGGCGGAGAGCGTGAAAACCAACAGTCACTTATATGGCGCCTACCGCGCCGTCGGCCAGGGCGGAGTCGTGGAAGACGTCTTCCGGGCCTTCGCCGGAAGCGGTGTCTCATACAACATCAAAAGCGCCGAGCAGGCCAGCGCCGAGATTTCGGCTGAGCTCAAGCTGAATCGCGCTGTAGTAGCATGGACCGGCGAGTCTCCGGTGGAGAAACTGACCGCCAGATGGGGCGCGCAGTTGGGGGACGGCGTGGAGGACTGGTATTACGACAGCCATGCCTACACCGTGCTCTCCGTCGACCCGCGCAGCGGCACCGTGCGCCTGCGCAATCCGGGGGGCAGGCAGCCGGAGCCGGACGGTGAATTCAGTCTCCCCTGGAGAGTATTCTCCATGGCGTACGCCGGTTACAGCACCTCCGCCACCCGCCGGGCGATGGATTACAAGGGCCGGCCCTGATACCCGCGCCGGCAAAAAACGGCTGCGAAGCTGTTCCGTACTCAGGAAAGAGTTTTCCACGAATGAGCTTAGGCATCGATGTAGCGGGTCTGACGGACATCGGCCGCGTGCGCGAGAACAACGAGGATAATTTCGGTTACGACTCGCGCCACGGTATTTATGTCGTTTGCGACGGCATAGGCGGCCAGAACGCCGGGGAAATCGCCAGTAAAATCGCGGTTGATACCGTCTTGCAGTACTTCCGCAGCCCGGCCACTTCGGCCTGCTCACCGGCGGAAGAAATGCCCGGAGGGGAGTTGTCGCGGCGCGCCAAGAGCCTGGCCACGGCTGTCCAGGCGGCTAATCTGAACATCTGCGAGGCGGCGGCGCATCCTCTTCAGGCCGGCATGGGATCGACGATCGTGGCCGTGCTGGTCGAGGAACGCGCCTACTCGGTGGCCCACGTGGGCGACAGTCGCGCCTACCTGCTCCGCCCGGAGGCCAATTACATCCGGCAGCTTACCAATGACCACTCGCTGGTCATGGACCGGGTCCGGCGCGGATTGCTGACCCTGCAGGAAGCGCAACAATCCAAGATGCAGAACATCATTCTCCGTGCCCTGGGCTCCGGCGATGCCGCCGAGCCCGACCTGCTCGACCTGACCGCCGAGCCCGGCGACATTCTGCTGCTCACTACCGACGGCCTTTCCCAGCATGTCCCCGATCCGGAGATATTGCGGATCGTCGCGGCTGAAAAAACGCTGAAGGATGCCTGCCAGCGTCTCATCGATGCGGCGAACTCGGGCGGCGGACGCGATAATACGACCTGCCTGTTGCTGCAGTTTGTCGAACAACCGTAATTCCGCACCTTGGCGACCGGGAGCAGTGTCGCCTAAAACTATCGTTTGCCAAGCATGCTTCTGTAGACTGGCAGCTTTACTTGGCCGATTTTCCCGCCGTTGATTGACTTGGGCGCGGACGAGTTTACCCAGGGCAGGCTTCATCCCATGATCGATTACTCGCTGCGCAACCAGCCTCGCATGAACGATTCTGGGCCGCTGCAACCGCCGAGATCTGATCGCGGCCACCTGGTTTTCGCCGCCGTATCTATTACAGAAATTGCTTGAATTATCTCGTCTTTGGACTGATGCTAGGCCAATCCATCTAGCTTCGTTCCAGCGTAGAACTGGGACATCCGGCTGGTCGATACCATCGCCGACAACGCTTCGGCCGGGATGTACGTGCTGGGCACGCAGCCCGGGATGCTCAAAGATATCGACTTGGTGCAGTGCGGCATGGTGATGGAACGGCGTGGCGATGCCGTGTCCGTTGGCGTCGGACAGGCCTGTCTGGGCAATCCGCTGGCGGCGACGCTCTGGCTGGCCAGGGTCATGGCGCGCGTTGGGCGGCCGCTCAAGGCGGGAGACACAGTCATCTCCGGCGCCCTGGGGCCGATGGTGACGGCCGCGCCCGGGGATCTGTTCGAGGTCCGAATCTCGAGCCTGGGCTCGGTGCGGGTCGCATTCGCATAGTCGTCGCGTAGGAGAGTACGAATGGCGCATAAAGTAGCAATCCTGGGTTCCGGCAATATCGGAACCGACCTGATGATCAAGGTCATGCGGCTGTCCAAGACGCTCGAGATGGGCGCTTTGGCCGGTATCGATCCGCAGTCGGACGGCTTGGCGCGCGCCAGGCGCATGGGGGTCGCCACCACCGATCAGGGCGTGGAAGGACTAGTGCGATTGCCGGTCTTTGGCGACATTGAGATCGTCTTTGATGCCACCTCGGCCGGCTCGCACAAGCGCAACGATGCCGTGTTGCGCCCCTACGGCAAGAAGGTGATTGATATTACGCCGGCCGCCATTGGCCCCTACGTCGTGCCGCCGGTCAACCTGGATGAGCACCTGGAGGCGCCCAATCTCAACCTGGTCACCTGCGGCGGGCAGGCGACGGTGCCCATCGTGGCCGCGGTTTCGGCGGTGGCCAAGGTGCATTACGCCGAGATTGTGGCCTCCATTGCCAGCAAGTCCGCCGGGCCCGGCACCAGGGCCAATATCGACGAATTCACCCAGACCACGGCCAAGGCCCTGGAGGTGCTGGGAGGCGCAACCCGCGGCAAGGCCCTGATTGTTCTGAATCCCGCCGAGCCGCCGGTGATCATGCGCGACACCGTATTCACGCTCAGCGAGGCGGCCGATCCGGCCCGGGTGCGCGACTTGGTAACCGCCATGATCGCCGAGGTACAGAAATATGTCCCCGGCTACCGGCTGAAGCAGGAGCTGCAATTCGAAACCATAGCTGCCGAGCGGCCGCTGCACATACCCGGTCTGGGCGATTTTGCCGGGCTGAAGACGTCGATCTTCCTGGAGGTCGAAGGAGCGGCGCACTATCTTCCGGCGTATGCCGGCAACCTCGACATTATGACCTCGGCAGCATTGCGCACGGCCGAGCGCGTGGTCGAATCACGGCGGAGAGGAGCGGCGGTATGAGCAAGCTCTACATCACAGACACCACACTGCGGGACGGCATGCACGCCATCCGTCATCAGTACGGAATTGAATCGCTGGTAAAGATCGTGCGCGCGCTGGACGAGGCGGGCGTAGATTCCATCGAGGTGTCGCACGGCGACGGCCTTTCCGGATCGAGCTTCAACTACGGTTTTGGCCGCCATAGCGACCTGGAATGGATTGAAGCTGCGGCGGCAAACCTCAAGCGGGCCAAGCTGGCCACGCTGCTCATCCCCGGCATCGGCACCATCCACGATCTCAAAGCGGCGCACGCCGCCGGTGTCACTTCGGTGCGCATTGCCACCCACTGCACCGAGGCCGACATCTCGAAACAGCACATGGAGTTCGCCCGCTCGCTCGGCATGGATACCGTCGGCTTCCTGATGCTGGCCCACATGCTGGCGCCGGAAAAGCTGGCCGAACAGGCCAAGCTGATGGAGAGCTACGGCGCGCAGTGCGTCTACGTGACTGATTCGGCGGGGGCGTTGACGCCGAAGAGCGTGACCGAGCGCATCATGGCTTTCCGCAGCGTGCTCGATCCGCGCACCCAGATGGGAATTCATGCCCACAATAATCTTTCCTTCGGCGTGGCCAACGCCTGCGCCGGCGTCGATGCCGGATGCGCGCGGGTGGACGCCTCGCTGGGCGGCATGGGAGCGGGAGCAGGGAACACCCCGCTGGAGGTTTTCGTCGCCGCCGCCGACCGTCTTGGCTACGAGCACGGCTGCAACCTGTTCAAGCTGATGGATGCCGCCGAAGACATCGTGCGTCCGCTGCAGGACCGGCCGGTGCGCCTCGATCGCGACGCGCTCTCGCTGGGCTACGCGGGGGTTTACTCGTCGTTCCTGCGCCATGCCGAGAACGCCTCCAAGCGTTACGGAATCGAGGCGCGCGAGATTCTGGTGGAGCTCGGACGCCGGCGCATGGTGGGCGGGCAGGAAGACATGATCGTCGACGTGGCGCTTGACCTGGCCCGCGCCAAGGCCAAGGGGAAGTAAGCGTACGGCAAGACCGACTAAGGGCGCGGGAGGGAATGATGTTCGAAGTCCGGCAAACGGAAGTTCTGGTGATTGGAGGCGGTCCCGACCTTCCCACACATTGATTTACCGCCAGAACGGTGAGCACAGCCTGGAGCGGCTGCCGGTAACACGATTGAGAATAGGGGACAAGTAATGGACGTCAGCTTGAAGGTATTTCGGTTCGATCCGGAGACGGACGCCGTTCCGCACTACACCAACTATGCTTTGCCGTGGACCGAGGGGCTGACGTTGCTGGCGGCCATCCGCCGAATATACGAAACCCTTGACCCCAGCCTGGGCTTTCGCAATTACTTCTGCGGGCGCGGCCTGTGCTCCAGTTGCCTGATGATGGTGGACGGCAAGAGCAAACACTCCTGCCACGTGCTCCTGGAGCCGGGGCGGGAATACCTGGTCGAACCGCTGAAAGACTACCCGGTCATTCGCGACCTGGTGGTGGATTACGGCGCCAAGCGGACCGACCCGCAGACCGGAAAGGTTTACGAGATTCGCTGCGGAGCCAGCATTGAATCCCAGCCGGCGGGCGCGAAATAAAGTGTAGCGCTGACCCCTCTTCGCCATACAGCGCCGGCGCCCTCGCCGGCGGGTTTTCCCTTTGTGGAATTTTTAACTGCGGGCTCGCCACCGGGGGCGGTGGCGCTACCTCCAGTGCACGCTCCGCACCCGGTCCAGCTCACTTCCAACGGCCAGGCGTCATTCGGAGTAAGATTATTCTTTTTCCGGATCGTTGAAGGCAGACACGGAAGGAAACGAGGTAGAGTGATGCCCATGCAGATCGAGTGGCCACCCAGGAATTTTCCGCGCCCCCCGCGGCCGCGTCGTCGTACCCTTCTTATTCTGATCGCCGCCATCATCGTTTTTGTGGTTGCCTCCGGCGGCCGCACGGCGTTGTCGTACTACGTCGATGCGCTCTGGTTCGGGTCGCTGGGCTACGCCGAGGTGTTCTGGAAGACGCTGAGCTTCCAGTGGCTGGCGTTTGCCATCTTTGCCGTAGGCACATTCTTAATTCTGTTCGGCGCATTTGCCGCCCTGCAGCACTCGCATCTGGCGGAACTGCCCAGCAACCAGACCATTTACGTGGGCGGGCAGCCGTTGCAGTTGCCGGTCAAGCCCGTGCTGCGCCTGATTGGTTTCGGCGTTCCCCTGGCTACCGCCGCGCTGGGCGGCGCCAGCGTTATGGGGAATTGGCAGACGCTCGCGCTTTACTGGTACCGTCCGCCTGCCGCCGGTGTGCTGGACCCGATCTTCGGCAAGTCAGTGAACTTTTTCCTGTTCACCATTCCGGCCTGGCAGCTAGTGCTGGACTGGCTGCTCACGCTGGCCGTGGTTGCCTGCGGCCTGGCCCTCTTTTTTATTCTCATTACGGGCGGCGCGCGGGTGCTTACCGGAGACCGCGGCGGCTATGCCTTATTGTCCTGGCGCGGGCTTTCCTTCACGCTGGCATTTCTATTGCTGGTGCTGGCGGCGCGCGTCTATGTCAGCCGCTTCGAACAGATACTGGCCGACCACACGGTTTTTTCCGGCGTCACCTATACGGACGCCCATGTAATTCTTCCCGGCCTGCTGGTGGTCTGCGTGGCGCTGGTTCTGGGCGCCGCGTTTCTGGCGGTAAAAGCTTTCTCCGGGACGCGTGGGCGCTGGCTTATAGCCGCTGTCATTCCCGCCCTGGCCTGTTACCTTGGGCTGCAGGCCATCGGCTGGTACGTCAACAGCTTCATCGTGAAGCCGAACGAACTGGTTCGCGAGCGGCCTTACATCAGCCACAACATCGGGCTGACGCGGCAGGCCTACGGGTTGAGCCGCATGTCGCAGCGGGAATTTCCCGCCGAAACCAGCGTCGAGGCGGCCGACGCTCCCAACAATCAGACCACGCTGCAGAATATCCGCCTGTGGGACTGGCGCGCCCTGCAGGACACCTTGCGCCAGATCCAGGAAATCCGCACCTACTACGACTTTCCCGACATTGACATAGACCGCTACCAAATCCAGGGCGAGGTGCGCCAGGTGATGCTCGCCACCCGCGAGATGAACCTGTCCAAGCTGCCGGAGAGCAGCCGCAACTGGATCAACGAGAAGCTGATCTATACCCATGGTTACGGCATCACCATGAATCCGGTGAACGGGTTCACGCCGGAAGGCCTGCCGACCCTCTACCTGAGCGACATGCCGGTGCAGAGCACCGTACCTGGTCTCACCGTGAGCCGGCCGGAGATTTACTTCGGCGAGCTGACCAATACCGACGTGTACGTCAAGACGCGGCAGAAGGAATTCAATTATCCGCAGGGCCAGGCCAGCACCTTTACCTCGTATGAGGGCCGCGGCGGCATTGTCATTGGCGGCTTTTTGCGCCGCCTTGTCATCGCCGTCGCCCGCGGCGACATAGCCAAGCTGCCCTTCAGCGATGATGTGCAGAGCGACAGCCGGCTGCTCATGCGGCGCAACGTCCGCCTGCGCGTGGCCACGCTGGCGCCATTCCTTACCTACGAATCCGACCCCTACATCGTGCTCGACGACAACGGCCGGCTGTCCTGGATCATGGATGCGTTCACCACATCCGACAGCTATCCCTATTCGCGGCATTATCCTTTTGCCAGCCAGCTCGTCAATTACGCGCGCAACAGCGTCAAAGTCGTGGTTGACGCCTACGACGGAGCGACCACGTTTTACGTCTTCGACCCGGACGATCCGGTCATCGCCACTTACCGCCGCATCTTCCCCAGTCTCTTCAAAGACGCCTCACAGATGCCGGCCTCGTTGCGCAAGCACGTGCGCTACCCGGAGCTGCTGCTCAAGCTGCAGGCCAATGTTTACGGCCTCTATCACATGACGGAGCCGGAGGTGTTCTACAACCGGGAGGATTTGTGGACACCGGCCAGCGAAACCGGCACCAACGAGCGCGGCGAGCGGGTGACAATACCGATTCCGCCCAACTTCGTGCTGATGAAACTGCCGGGCGAGAGCGGAGTGGAGTTCGTCGACATTCTGCCGTTCACCCCGGCCAACCGCAACAACCTGATCGGCTGGATTGCCGGGCGCAGCGACGGCCCGCATTACGGCATGGCGGCGGTTTACAACTTCCCCAAAACCAAGCTCATCGACGGGCCGTTGCAGGTGGAGGCGCGCATCGATCAGAACGCGCAGCTCTCCGGACAGTTGACGTTGTGGAACCAGCAGGGCTCGCACGTGCGCCGCGGCAGCCTGCTGGTGATCCCGACCGGACGCGCCCTGTTGTACGCCGAGCCCATCTACCTGCAGGCCGAGCGCAGCCCCATGCCGGAGCTGCGCCTGGTGGTGCTTGCCCTGCAGGATAAGCTCGCCTACGGGCCGACATTTGATTCGGCTATGGCAGAACTGTTCGGGGCAACCCTCCCGCGGACAACCGCCGGGGCTGCCCAGGCGCCACCGGCAAAGGGCGCGCCGCAGCCCACTCCTGCCACGGCCGCAGCGCAGTTCCAGGCCCTGGTCGCAGAGGCCGCCAAAGACCTTTCCGACTACCAGCGCCTGACGGCGGCTGGCAAACTCGGCGAGGCCGGGCAGAAACTTGAGCACTTGAAGGCTACGCTAGACAGGCTGAACGCGCGTTAATTCATCCCGACAACGGCGAGTGCCCCGTATCTGCCTTCTTTTGGCAGATGCGGGGCTGTTCAGCATTCGGCGAAAACCCACATCTGCGCCTTACCGCAGGCGCAGATATTGAGCACCGTCGCGCGGCCTGGAATTCTTGCCGGAAAAATCCGTCCTACCGCGTCTTGCCGGCAGCAGCCTGCATTCCCGCCAGGTCCTGCTGTGCCGGCCTGATGATCTCGAAGATGCTGTTCACGCAGCAATAGTCGTGGTAGCCAAGGCGGGCAAGGGGACGGATCTTGAGGATGTCGATCTGGCCGTTGGCGTCGATCACCTCGTCTTTGATGTGAATCAGGACCACTTTGCCGATGATCATGTCGACCGCCCGCCCGCTCTCGTGTCCCGGCAGGCGAACCGTCTGGTAATAGCGGCATTCCATTTGGACGGGTGACTCCGCCACGCGGCATGGCTTGACCCGCACGGAAGGCGCTTTGGTCAAGCCGGCCATCACAAACTCGTCGACCTCCGGAGGCAACTCGGCGGCGGTGGCATTCATGGCCATGCGCAAATCGTAAGTCGCCATGTTGTAGACAAATTCGCCGGTCTGCTCGATGTTGACCACCGTGTCTTTCCGTTTCCCCAGGCTGTTCTGGCCACAGCCCACCATGACATACGGACACTCGGAGTGGACCATCTGGAATTGGCTATAGGGCGCCAGATTGTGAATGCCATCCGCGCTAACCGTCGAGATCCACCCGATTGGCCGGGGCACAATCAGAGATTTGAAGGGGTTGTGGGGCATGCCGTGGTCGTTCTTTTCCGGGTCGTAAAACATGTTCTTATTTCTCCGCTTGCTTTTGAGTAGCGCCGGCGCCCTCGCCGGCGGTTCGCCCACGCAAGCTCAGCTTGGGAAGCCGCAGGCAGTCTAGTACAGAACAGCTCCTGGTCCAATGGCAAATTGTCAGTGGCTTCGAGCCTGCCCAATGGAGGAGAGCAAGACGGCACGGCTTCCAACCGCCGGAGCTCACCCGCCTGAGCTTCGCGACGCTGCCGAGTGATAGCCCGCCGGGTGGCGCCGATGCCACGCCCAGGCCGTCTCGATGATCGTCTCCAGCTCCGGATACTGCGGGCGCCAGCCCAGCTCATGCCGGATCGCCTCCGAGCCGGCCACCAGCACTGCCGGGTCGCCTGCCCGGCGCGGAGCCTCGACCGCCTTGATGTTCCGGCCGGTCACGCGCCGCGCCGCCGCAATTACCTCCCGCACGCTGAAACCGCGGCCGTTGCCCAGGTTGTAGATCAGTTTCGCGCGCGGCTTCTTCAGCGCCTCCAAGGCCAGCAAGTGCGCCTGCGCCAAGTCGGCGACGTGAATGTAGTCGCGTATGCAGCTACCGTCGGCGGTGGGATAGTCTGTGCCGAAGATGGAAACCGAGTCACGCGCGCCAAGCGCCGCCTGCAGCACCAGCGGAATCAGGTGGGTTTCCGGCTGGTGTGCTTCTCCCAAGTCCTTGGCCGCCCCGGCGGCGTTGAAATAACGCAGGCTGGCGTAGCCCAGTCCGTGAATGCGGTGGAACCACTCGAGTATGCGCTCCACCAGCAGCTTGGACTCGCCATAGGGGTTGGCCGGCCGCAGCGGGTCGCTCTCGCGGATCGGTATCGCCTCCGGTTCGCCGTATAGCGCCGCCGTGGAGGAAAAGACGATGCGGTCCACCCCGTGATGAAGCATGGCCTCCAGCAGCGTCAAGCTGCTGGCGCTGTTGTTGCGGAAGAAAAGCTCGGGATGCTTCATCGACTCGCCGGCTTCGATCAGCGCGGCGAAGTGCATCACGGCGTCTATGCGGTGGCGGGCAAATACCTCGTCGAGGGCCGCGCGGTCGGCGGTGTCGGCGACCACCAGTTCGGCCCCGGGCGGGACCGCGGCGCGATGCCCGCGGGAGAGGTTGTCATACACCACCACCCTTTGCCCGGCGGCCAGTAGCTCCGCGCAGACAACGCTGCCGATGTACCCCGCTCCGCCAGCGACGAGTATCTTCACCTGTAGCCTCCGCGTGGCGCGTTACTGCGCCGGCTTGGGGCTTGCCGGGGCGGCGGCCGGAGTCGTATCCAGCGCCTTGATGGCCGCCAGGATGATGTTTTTTTGCGGCGTTTCGCTGGCGGCGGGGAGCTTTCTTTGCAGCCACTCGATGGCGGCTTTGCGGGATACGAAGGGAGAACTCGAATCCATGCCCTTGATGCGCAACTCTCGGTCAACCTCCCGGGTCTTGAAGGTCACCGCCTTGATTCCGGACATGGCGGTATATCCCACCCCCTCTTCGTATCGGCCGATGACCACGTAATTCACCCTGACGGTAGGGGAGTCTGCGCTCTCGATAACCTGATAGCGGGAGATGATAAAAACCGTCTTGAAATCGGGGTTGGCGCGCATGGTGGTGAATTGCCGCATCTGCTGCCACCCGTTGGGCGTCAGGCGGCCGCCCGTGAAATCCATGCGGCAGTAATCGGCTACCAGGAGTTTCTGCTGGGCCATCAACTCATCATGCGGACGTCCAAGCTTGCCACCGGTGAGGGGCGTCGGTATCTGGGCTGAAGCGGATGCCGCGCAGGCTGACACCAGCAGGCAAATCAGAAATCGACGCATGGCTGCCTCCGGGTTCTCAGAGCTTTCCTGCATTTACCAGGGTAAAACCAGACTACAACGGCGAGGCGGGAATTGGAACCGGAAAAGCGCCGGGTTACATCAGGCGCGATCCGCGGGCAGTGAGCGTGTCGCCGGCGATCACTCCGTCCTTGATGAACAGGTTGCGCAGCGCATGCTCGGCGATGTCGTGCTCGTGGGTTACCAGTACGATGGTGTTTCCTTTTTCGTGCAGCCGGTCGAAGAGCGCCATGATCTCCCGGCCGGTCTGCGAGTCCAGGTTGCCGGTCGGCTCGTCGGCCAGAATGATGGAAGGATCGTTGACCAGCGCCCTGGCGATGGCCACACGCTGCCGCTGGCCGCCGGAGAGCTCGTTGGGTTTGTGGTGGGTGCGCTGCTCCATGCCCACCTCGGTCAGCGCCCGGCGCGCCCGCTCCAGGCGTTCTTCCTTGGGAACGCCGGCGTAAATCAGCGGCAGCTCCACGTTGTGCAGCGAGGTGGCGCGCGCCAGCAGGTTGAAGGTCTGGAAAACGAAGCCGATCTCCTGGTTGCGGATGCGCGCCAGTTCGTCGTCGTCCAGCTCGCTGACCAGCTTGCTGTTGAGCCAATACTGCCCCTTGTTGGGCGTGTCCAGGCATCCGATCAGGTTCATCAGGGTCGACTTGCCAGAACCAGAGGGCCCCATGATGGCCACATACTCGTTGCGGTTGATGGCCAGGCTCACCCCGCGCAGCGCGTGCACCTGCTGCTCGGAGCCCATGTCGTAGGTCTTCCAGAGATCTTGCGTGCAGATGAGGCAGGATTCGGGCGGTGCCGCCTCTTGCCGCGGCATGTTGGCAACTTCGGTCGCCATCAACAGTTCTCCCACGGCGGGGCGGTATGGTTGATTTTGAGTTTCAAGGATTCCGGTTTTAGCAATCGCGGTACCTTCTTCCAGCGCAAAGCTGCTCCCAGGCCGCCGCCGCTTTTCCGATGCCTTATTATACCTGCGTTCGCAGCGCAGCTTCTTCTTCGCCTCGGCCCGGTTGCGCCGTCTTGGGACAACCTCTTAGAATTACGGATAGCCTCGCCTGCAGGAGTTTCTGTTGACACGCTGGCTTGTCTCCCGCTGTTTTCCGTGGCTGGTTTTGGCCGTTTGCCTGACAATTCCCGCCCTGGCGCAGGAAGCGCAACCCGGAAGTGCCGGGGCTGCCGGCGAGCCCCCCTCGGCCAATAACGGCAACGCCGCTCAACCACAGGGCAAGGCCGACAAGGAAGCTGCCAAGAAGGCCAGGGAAGCGCAGCGCAAGCGCCTGCAGGAGTTGCAAGGGCCCTACAAGAAGTGGCTCAACGAGGACGTTCGCTGGATCATCACTCCCGCGGAGGAAGACGCCTTCAAGCAGTTGTCGACCGACGAGGAGCGCGATCAGTTCATCGAGCAGTTCTGGCTGCGCCGCGATCCCACTCCCGACACGGCCGACAACGAGTTCAAAGAAGAGCACTACCGCCGCATCGCCTATGCCAACGAGCATTTCTCCTCCGGCATTCCGGGCTGGCGCACGGACCGCGGCCACATCTACATAGTCTGGGGACCGCCGGACGAGATTGACTCGCATCCAACCGGCGGCATCTACCAGCGCGACATGAACGAGGGCGGCGGAACCACCTCCACCTACCCCTTCGAACGCTGGCGCTATCGCCACCTGGAGGGCATCGGCAACGAAGTCGTCATCGAGTTCGTCGATACCTGCTCCTGCAACGACTATCACATCTCGGTCGACCCCAACGAGAAGGATGCCCTGCTGCACACGCCCGGCGGCGGCCTCACCATGTACGAGCAGATGGGCCTGGCCAGCCAGGTGGACCGGGTCATCGGCGGAAACAGCGGCAACCCCTTCGCCAACCCCTCGGACCAGTTCGAGCGCATGGAGCGGCTGGCCAAGCTGACCGCGCCTCCGCCCATAAAATTCAAGGACCTGCAGGAGGACGTTAGCCACCGCGTCACTTACAACCTGGTGCCGTTCGACGTGCGGGTGGATTACGTTCGCATCACCGGCGACACGGTTCTGGCCCCCGTAACCGTCCAGGTCAAAAACAAGGAGATCACCTTTGTCAGCAAGGAAGGCATTCAGCGCGGCAGCCTGAACATCTTCGGGCGGGCCACCACCCTGTCCGGGCGCGTGGCCGCAACCTTCGAAGACACGGTTTCAATCGATGTGCCCGGCGAGCTGCTGTCCAGGAGCCGCGAACAGTCCTCCGTCTACTGGAAGGCGCTGACGCTGCGCCCGGGCAGGTACCGCCTGGACGTCATCGTCAAAGACGTCAACGGCGACCGCAAGGGAAGCTGGAGCAAGGGCCTGATGGTACCCGAGTATTCGGAAGACAAGCTGGCTTCCTCTTCGCTGATCGTCGCCGATCTGCTGGAGAAGGTCAGCACCAAGAGCGCCGGCTCCGGGCGCTTCGTAATCGGCAATACCAGGATTCGCCCGCTGGTGGAACCGGCCAACGGCCAGCCGATACGCTTCAAGCGCGATCAGGAAGTGCACCTCTGGATGCAGATCTACAACCTGGCTATCGACGAGAAGACGAAGAAGCCCTCCGCCACCATTCAGTACCAGATTGTGAATCTCCAGACCAACCAGCCGGTGCAGCAGTTGACCGAGAAGACCGAGGACATGAAGGGCAACGTGGGCGAGCAACTCACCCTGCAGAAGGTGGTGGCGCTCAACAAACTCGATCCCGGCCTCTACCGCCTGCAAGTCAAGGTGGACGACAACGTCAGCAAACAGTCGATCAGCCCGTCCACGCGGTTTGCGGTCGAGTAGGGTCCTGCGGGAGCAAGGTCCGGCGGAAGCCGAGAGTAATTCTTTGGTGTCATGCTGAGCGCCTCCGAGCCGCCCCGGCGAGGGAGGGGCGAAGCATCCCAGGCAGTGTCCTCTATCGTGCTGTGCGGGCCTTTTCTATAGAAAACCCTGAGCTCCGTGTTTGCCAGCAGCAGCCCAGGGATGCTTCGCTTCGCTCAGCATGACATTACGAAATCGATACACAAAATCCGCCAGCGAAAATTAAAGCCGCTACCATCTTCCACGCCTGCCGGTTCTCCTCTCCTCCGTTGACCCGCTCCCCGGGGTCCCCAGCGACGGCATTTTTTGCCGTTGCTGGGGTGGAAGAGCGCGTGTTAAGGTACAGGGTTCTACAGAACGACAATCAGTCAGAAGGTTCCCGGCGGCAGGCATTTGTCCGCCGGGGCGGGGCAGTTCCGATGACACTCAGTGCCGAGATGGCCTCCGTTCGCAAGACCGCTCTCAATGCCGTGCATCGCCAGATGGGCGCCAAGATGGTCGAGTTCAACGGCTGGGACATGCCGGTGGAGTATCCCAAGACCGGCGGCCTGGTGGCCGAGCACCTGGCGGTGCGCAACAGCGTCGGCATCTTCGATGTCAGCCACATGGGCGACATCCGCATCTCCGGCCCCGACGCCCTGGCCGCCACCCAGCGCATGACCATGAACGACGCTTCGCGCCTGGTGATCGGGCAGGCACAGTATTCGGCCCTGCTTTATCCCGAGGGCACCTTCGTCGACGACGTTATCGTGCACCGGCTCGGGCAGGACGATTATCTGCTGGTCATCAACGCCGGCAACAACGTCAAGGACTACGACTGGGTGCGCGAGCAGGCCCAGGGATTCAATTGCCGGGTGGAGAACCTGAGCGACAACTTCACCCAGATCGCCATACAGGGCCCAAACGGCGTCAGGGTGCTGCAGAAGCTCACCGACGCCGATCTCGCGGCTGTCAAATTCTACTGGCTGACCTACGGCACCGTCTGCGGCCTTGGCAACGTGCTGATCGCCCGCACCGGCTACACCGCCGAAGACGGCTTTGAAATCTACATACCCTCCGACCCCGAGACCAGCGCGCGCGTGTGGAATGAAGTCCTCGCCGCCGGCAAGGAATTCAACCTTCTGCCCTGCGGGCTGGGCGCGCGCAACACCCTGCGGCTGGAGGGCGCGCTCTCCCTGTACGGCCATGAGATTTCCGACAAGATCACTGTTTGGGAGGCCCGGCTGGAGCGCTTCATCAAAATGGAAAAGGGCGACTTCATCGGGCGCCAGGCCCTGGCCCGCCAGAAGGCCGAAGGCGTGGGCCGGCTGCTGGTTGGCCTGGAGTCCATAGAGCGCGGCATTCCCCGCGACGGCTACAAGGTCTTTGATCTGGCAGGCAAAGAGATCGGCTTTGTCACCAGCGGTTCGCCGGCGCCCTTTCTGAAGAAGAACATCGCCTTGGCCTATGTTCCCGCCGGGCAGGCGGCCGTGGGCGGCGAGGTGGCGGTCGAGATTCGCGGACAGAAGGTGAAGTGCAGGATTATTCCGACGCCGTTTTACCAGCGCCCGAAGCCGGGAAAAAAGGCGTAGGTATTTAAGATTGAAGATTTCAGATTGAAGATTGAAATGCGTGCGAGTTGAGCCGCCGCAGGGTTTCCCAGGAGTTCAGTCTTCAATCTTCAATTCTTACAGGGAGAAAGTACATGGCTTACCCGGCCGATTTTAAGTACACCAAGGAACACGAGTGGATCAAAGTTGATGGCAACTCCGGCATGGTCGGCATCACCGACCACGCCCAGAAGTCGCTGGGGGACATCGTGTTTGTCGAACTCCCCAAGCCCGGGACCGAGCTGGAGCAGGGCAAGACCTTCGGCACGGTCGAATCGGTTAAGGCGGTTTCGGACCTGTACGCGCCGGCCAGCGGCGCCGTGACCGAAGTCAACCAGGAGCTGAGCACCGCGCCGGAGAAGATCAACCAGGATGCGCACTCCGCCTGGATGGTGAAGGTCGCAATCAAAAACCCGGCCGAGCTGCAGCAACTGCTCTCCAGCGCCGATTACGAGAAGTTCATCAGCGAAGAGCAGTAACCGCGTAGGGATTTCAAGGTTTCAGGGTTTCAGGATGGTGCTCGGGGTTCGCGCCATTGTGTTCGACGCCGGCAGATCATCCGCTGGTTCTGCAACCTTGGGGTCCCTGAAACCTTGAAACCTGTGAAACTTTGAAACTTCTTTTCTGATCCTATGCGCTATCTTCCAAATTCAGCAACTGATCGTGAGGCCATGCTGCGCGAGGTGGGCGCGCGCTCCGTGGACGACCTGTTCGCGCCCATTCCCGGGCAGTTCCGCCTGCGAGCGCCAGTTGAACATCCCGCCGCAGATGTCGGAGGCGGAGATCGTGGAGTGGTTTCGCCAGCGCGCTCTGGAGAGCGGCAGCGGCTATGCCATGTTTCTCGGTGCCGGCGCCTATCACCATTACCGGCCGGTGGTGATCGACTCGCTGATTTCGCGCGGCGAGTTCTTTACCGCCTACACGCCCTACCAGCCGGAGATCTCGCAGGGAACGCTGCAGTCAATCTTCGAGTTCCAGACCATGATCTGCGAGATGACCGGAATGGAGGTGGCCAACGCCTCCATGTACGACGGCTCGACCGGCTCCGCCGAGGCGGTGATGATGGCCATGCGCCTCACCGGACGCCACGGCGCCCTGGTGGCCCGCAGCGTGCATCCCGAGTATCGCGACGTCATCCGCACCTATTCGCGATACCAGGGACTGCCGGTGACCGAGGTGGGCTTCGGCGAGAACGGCCGCGTGAACCTGGCCGCCGTGCGCCAGGCGCTCACGCCTGAGACCGCTTGCCTGCTGGTTCAGTCGCCGAACTTCTTCGGCACCATCGAAGATGTTGCCGAGCTGGCCGAGGCGGTGCACGCCAACGGATCGCTGCTGCTGGTGGCCATCGCCGAAGCGCTTTCGCTGGGCGTGGTCAAACCGCCGGCCGAAGCCGATATCGTCAGCATGGAAGCGCAGTCGTTCGGCATTCCACTCAGTTTCGGCGGACCCTACGCCGGCGTCATCGCCACCAAGGAGCGCTTCGTGCGCCAGATGCCGGGACGGCTGGTGGGCGAGACGCGCGACCGCAACGGCAAGCGCGGCTTTGTGCTCACCCTTTCCACCCGCGAGCAGCACATTCGCCGCGAGAAGGCCACCTCGAACATCTGCACCAACCAGGCCTTGATCGCCCTGATGGCCAACATCTTCATGACCACTTACGGCCGCCAGGGCATGAAGGAGCTGGCCCGGCAAAACCTGGCCAAGGCCGCTTACGCGCGCAAAAAGTTTGCCGAAAAGGCAAAAATCCTCTTCGAAGGCGCGCCCCGCTTCAACGAGTTCGTAGTGCAGACCGGGGAAGATCCTTACGTGCTCTCGCACCGGCTTGCCGACAAGAAGATCGTGGCCGGCTTCCCGCTCATCAAGTTTTATCCCGAGCTGGGCAATGCCGCCGTCTGGTGTTGTACGGAGTTGAACACGCGCGCGCAGATCGACATCGCCAGCGGGGAGGTGCGCTAATGGCGAGCAACGGCAAAATCAAAAAAGCCACCACCCACGTCAGCCAGAACGAAGGGCTGATCTTTGAAAAGTCGTCTCCCGGCAAGAAGGCGTATCGCCTGGCTCCGCTTGACGTCCCCGAAGTCGACGAGCGGGAGCTGCTGGGCGCCTGCGCCCGCCAGGACCTGGGCAACATGCCGGAGGTGAGCGAAGTCGAGGGGATCCGCCACTTCACGCGCCTGTCGACCTGGAACTATGCGGTCGATTTCGGCATGTATCCGCTGGGCTCCTGCACCATGAAGTACAATCCGCGGGTCAACGAGTTCGTCTCGCGCCTGGACGGGCTGGCCAACGCCCATCCTTACCAGCCGGAGAAGGCTTCGCAGGGCGCGATGCGCATTCTCCAGACGCTCTCCGAGCAGCTCATAGAGATCACCGGCATGGATGCCATCACCCTGCAGCCGGCGGCCGGCGCGCACGGCGAACTTACCGGCATCCTGCTGGTGCGCGCCTGCCTGGAGGCGCGCGGCAATCCGCGCAAGCGCATCCTGATCCCAGACTCCGCCCACGGAACCAATCCGGCCACGGCGGCCATGGCCGGCTATCAGGTCGAGAATCTCAAGTCAAACGCCGCCGGCGAAGTCGATCTGGCCGCGCTCGAGGCGCAGATGAACGAAGAAGTCGCCGGGCTGATGCTCACCAACCCCAACACACTCGGCGTCTTCGAGCAGCAGATTGGCCGCATTGCCGAACTGGTGCACGCCAAAGGCGGCCTGCTTTACATGGACGGCGCCAACATGAACGCGCTGGTAGGCAAGACGCGTCCGGGCGACTTCGGCGTCGACGTCATGCACCTCAACCTGCACAAGACGTTTTCCACTCCGCACGGCGGCGGCGGACCGGGCTCCGGGCCGGTGGCTTGCAAAAAAATCATGGAGCCGTTCCTGCCGGTGCCGGTCATCATCCAGCGCCCGAACGGCCAGCTCGGCTTCGAGTACAACCGCCCACAGTCGATCGGCCGCGTGCGCATGTTCTACGGCAACTTCGGCATGCTGGTGCGCGCCCTGGCCTACATCATGGCCAATGGTCCCGACGGCCTGCTCCAGACCACCGAAGACGCGGTGCTCAACGCCAATTACATTCGCAAGAAGCTGGAGCCGTACTACGACCTGCCTTACCAGACGCCCAGCATGCACGAGGTGGTCTTCAGCGACCACCGGCAGGGGAAAAACGGCATCAAGACCGGCGACATCGCCAAGCGCCTGATCGACTACGGCTTCCACCCCTACACGGTTTCCTTCCCGCTGGTGGTGCATGGGGCAATGATGATCGAGCCCACCGAGAGCGAGCCGAAAGAGGAGCTCGACTTCTTTATCGACGCCATGAAGGCGATTGCCGAGGAGTGCGAGAAGGAGCCGCAGACGGTGCTCGAGGCGCCGCACAATACGCGCGTCTCGCGCCTGGACGAGGTTGCGGCCGCGCGCAAACCGGTGCTGCGCTGGAAACCGGCGCAGGCGAAAACGGCGGCGGAGTGAGTTCCTATGCCTGCTGTATCCGGGCGGAAACACCGGGCTATTGCACGGTGTAGAGAGTGCGCCTGATCAGCGGCGTCACGGCTGCGAAAAACACCAAAAGTGTCACCCTGAGGCCGCGCTGCGTTTGCGCGGTCGAAGCATCTGCTTTGACTTTCGGGACCCCAGCAATGCTGCTCTTGTGTTTGCCGGGGTGGAAGGCCGGCTGCTTCCGAGCCGGCTTCGTAGATGGAAAATTTCGCCGGCAGGCGCGCCAGCAGCCGCAATCGCTAATTACGGCGCTGCTTTTTCCATTGCTTCATCGCCTTCTTCTGCGATTTTTGCGACTTACTTCGTGACTTGCTCTGGTTCTTCATAAACTTCTTCTGTTGCTTTCGCCGTCTCTTCTCGGCTTTCCGCCGCTGGTGCTCGGCGGGAGTGGCCGCCTGAACGGTGATGGGTGCTACGGCCGTTAACGCGAAGAGGGCAGCAAGGATACACGCAGCAAGTTTTTTCACAAGCGCTCCCCAAACCAGGTTGCCAGAATTCTACAACGAGAGTAGCTGCTCTTAAACCGGGAATGCAGTTCGTAGCGGTGAATGCTTGTTAATCAACAGTGATCCAGGGTTCCGCCCTGCTTTTGGGCTGACGTGGGCATCGTCTGAATTGAATCCTGCGCAATGTTCAGGTGGGCACGTGCGATGTGGCAGTTGGGCACAGTGAAAATGCCCCAAAAATACGAAAGGCGCGCGTCGAAAATGTGGGGTGAGGATGGCAACGACGCGCGCCGTATTAAGTTGAATTCACTTTACGGGAACACAGTCCCAGAAGTCAAGAAAAATCTTTTCACTGATAACTTTGGCTAATCAGTCAGCCGATCCGCCTCTAAGGCCTCCATATCCCGCAAAATACCTCGCAACCAATCCTGTTCGGCTGGAATCGATATTGCGGAAGCTGTTGATTCTACACCCCCTAGGGCCTAACGGGTCTTCGGGGGGTAATATTACCTACGGGGGAAACATGGGAATGGCATCCCGCGCTGTGGCTGGCCTGCTGCTTGCGACTGCGGCAACCTGTCTGGCCTCGGATTCCAGCCTGCTGCAGGTGCCGAGCGGTACCAAGGTTCGGATTGAGATTACCCAGCGAACCAGGCTGGAAATTGGGCAGCCGACCCAGGCCCGCTTGCTGGAACCTATTTTTGTCGACAACCAGTTGGCGGTCCCTTTCGGCGCTTCACTGAGCGGGTACATCGCGGCGGTTCATCCGGCGCCGGCGGCCAAACGCCTGGACGCGAAGTTCCACGGCGACTTCACCCCGCTGGGCGAGCCGGTGATCCAGTTCACCGGACTGAACCTGGCTGGCGAGCACTACCCGGTGGCAATTCAAGTCGGAGGCGGGGCCGGAACCACCCTTTATTTTCGCAGCGCCAGCGCGGGACAGAAGTCGTTGTTCCGGCGCTTGTGGGAAAGCGTCACCGGCAGAGAGAAATCGGCCGTCGAGACGGTGAAGGCGCCAGGCAAGGCGGAGCGGCTAAAGGCGTTTTTCTGGTCGCAGATGCCCTATCATCCGCAGTCGGTGCAAGCCGGGGCGCAATACGAAGCGTCCTTCGCCAGCCACCTGGAGCTGCCGGCATCGGAGCAGCCGCCGGCGGCGGTGGCCGGACCACCGGTCAAAGAGCTGGTATCGGTTCAAGGCCGTTTGCGCACACCGCTTGATTCGGCCAAGGCCAAGCCCGGTGACCCGGTCGAGGCAGTCGTAACCCAGCCGGTTTTCGACCAGGCGCACGAACTGCTGATTCCCCAGGGAACCGTGCTGCGCGGCAAAGTACTGCAAGCTGCGCCCGCCGGACCCTGGGGGCGCAATGGTCTGCTGCGTTTCAGCTTCAATGAAATCAAGCTGCCGGCCGGTTTCCGGCAGAACGTGGAGGGAGTTCCCACCGCCATCTCCGCCAGCCCGGGGGCAAACTTACGCGTCGATCATGAGGGCGGCGTCAGCCAGCCGGGCAATCACAGCGTGATGGAGCCGCTGGCGCTGGGATTGCTCGCCGGCGCGGCCTTGACCGATGACGAAGCCCCGCTGGCCCATTCCGCCGTCGCCAGCAACGGCTTCGCTATCGTGGGACGAGTTATTGCGATAGCCAGCGGCTCGCGATACGTGGGCGGCGCCATAGGCGCGGTGGCTACCAGCCGTTCCGTCTACACGCACTGGCTGGCCCACGGCAAGAACCTGCGCTTTGGCGATGACACCGAGGTGCAACTGCAGCTTTCTCCCGAGCGCGCCCGCCAACTGCCCCTGACTCCTTGAGGGACTGGGGATTATGAATCGGCTTTAAGCACTCCCGCCAGCGCCTGGCCGGTGTAGGACTTCCTGATGCGCGCCACCTGCTCCGGCGGTCCCTGAGCCACCAGCCGCCCGCCTTCCTCGCCGCCTTCCGGGCCCAGGTCGATGATCCAGTCGGCGCTGCGTATGACATCGAGATGGTGCTCGATGATGATGACCGTGTTGCCCAGATCGGTGAGGCGGTGCAGCACGTCGAGCAACCGGCTCACGTCTTCGAAGTGCAAACCGGTGGTGGGCTCGTCGAGCAGGTAAAGGGTGCGTCCCGTCTGGCGCTTGCTGAGCTCGCGCGCCAGCTTGATGCGCTGCGCCTCGCCGCCGGAGAGCGTGACCGAGGACTGTCCCAGGTGTATGTAACCCAGGCCGACATCCACCAGCGTCTGCAGCTTCTGCCGCGCCTGCGGGATGTTTTCCAGCACCGTCAGCGCATCGGCGATGGGCGTCTCCAGCAGGTCAGCGATGGAGTAGCCCTTGTACTTCACCGTCAGGGTCTCGTGGTTGTAGCGCTTGCCGCCGCAGACCTCGCACAGCACATAAACGTCCGGCAGGAAGTTCATCTCGATGCGGCGCTCGCCTTCGCCCTGGCAGGCTTCGCAGCGTCCACCGGAGACGTTGAAGGAGAAGCGCCCGGCCTTGTAGCCGCGCTCGCGCGACTCGGGCAGCATGGCGTAAAGCTCGCGGATGCTGGTGAACACGCCGGTGTAGGTCGCCGGGTTGGAGCGCGGGGTGCGCCCGATGGGAGACTGGTCTATGCAAATCACCTTGTCCACCTGCTCCGAGCCCTCTATGGCGCGATGTTTGCCCGGGTCTTCGCGCGAGCGGTAGAGCTGGCGCGCCAGCGCGCGGTAAAGAATGTCATTCACCAGGGTGGACTTGCCCGAACCGGAGACTCCGGTCACCACCGTCATGACTCCGAGCGGGAAGCTTACGTCCAGGTTTTTCAGATTGTGCTGTTGCGCTCCCAGAATGGTGATGGCGTGGCCGTTGGGCTGGCGGCGCTGCTGGCGCACGGGAATCTGCTTGCGCCCGCTGATGTACTGGCCGGTCAGCGACTCGGGCTCGTCGGCGATCTGGCTGGGAGTTCCGGCGGCCACCACCGCTCCGCCATGGCGGCCCGCTCCCGGACCCAGGTCGATCACGTAATCGGCGCGGCGGATGGTTTCTTCATCGTGCTCGACCACCAGCACGGTGTTGCCCAGGTCGCGCAGAGACTCCAGCGACTGCAGCAGGCGCGCATTGTCGCGATGGTGCAGGCCGATCGAGGGCTCGTCCAGCACGTAGAGCACGCCGCGCAGCTTGGAGCCGATCTGGGTGGCCAGGCGGATGCGCTGGCCTTCGCCGCCGGAGAGCGTCGCCGCCGAGCGGTCCAGGGAGATGTAGCCCAGTCCGACGTGGTGCAGGAATCCCAGCCGCTCGCCGATCTCGCGCAGCACGCGGCCGGCGATCTTTTCCTCGCGCTCATTCAGCCGGATGGCGGCGAGCGCCTCCATGGCGCGCGTCACCGGCAGCGCGGTGAAGTCGGAGATCGACATGCCGTTGATGGTCACGGCCAGGCTCTCCGGGCGCAGGCGCCGGCCCTGGCAGCGCGGGCAGGGAGTCGCCGACATGTAGCTCAGCAGCCACTCGCGGTAGCTGTCGGAGTTCGACTCTTCCATCATCTGGCGGAGAAAGGTGAAGACTCCGCGAAAGCCGCTGGTTCCCGCCTGCCAGGCTGAAGCCGTTTTGCCGCGAGTCGAATTGCCGTTCTCTCCGTAAAGCACCAGGTTCTGCACCGCCGGCGGAAGCTGCTCGAAAGGGGCGGCGAGATCGAAGCCGTGCAGCTCGGCGACGCGCTTCAGCATGGAGTGCAGATAGGTCGAGCCGCTGCCCGGTCCCAGGCCGCCATCGAGCAGCGGCTTGGACCAGTCGAGCACGACCTTGGCGGGATCGAAGTCGTATTTCGAGCCCAGGCCGGTGCATTCGGGGCAGGCGCCATAAACGCTGTTGAAGGAAAACGAACGCGGCTCCATCTGCGGAACGTTGATGCCGCAAGCCGGACAAGCCATGCGCGAGGAGTAGAGCCGTTCTTCGGCCGCGCCGCCGACCACCGCCACCTGCACCAGTCCCCTGCCCGAGCTTCATGGCGACCTCGACGGAATTGGCCAGGCGGCGCTCGACACCCGGCTTCAGCAGCAGGCGGTCGACCACGATTTCAATGGTGTGGTTGCGGCGCCTGTCCAGCCGTATGTCGTCTTCCAGGTTGACCAGCTCGCCGTCGATGCGGGCGCGGGTGAAGCCGTGCTGGGCCAGCTTCTCCAGCTCCTTCTTGAACTCGCCCTTGCGCCCGCGCACCAGCGGCGCCAGCAGCATGATGCGCGTCTGGTCGGCCTCGGACTGGGCGGGGGCTTTGCCGGCCGGCGTTGACGCCATCTTCAGCAGACTGGCCACGATCTGCTCCGCCGACTGCGGAGAGATTTCCCGCCCGCAATTGGGGCAGTGGGGGAGCCCGATGGAGGAGTAAAGCAAGCGCAAATAGTCGTAAATTTCGGTGATTGTTCCTACGGTCGAGCGGGGGCTGCGGCTGGTAGTCTTTTGTTCGATGGAGATGGAAGGACTGAGGCCGTCGATGGCATCGACGTCCGGCCGCTCCAGTTGGTCGAGAAACTGGCGCGCGTAGGCCGATAAGGTCTCGACATAGCGCCGCTGGCCCTCAGCATAGATAGTGTCGAAGGCAAGCGACGACTTGCCCGAGCCGCTCAGCCCGGTGATTACCGTCAGGGAGTTGCGCGGAATCTCGACCGAGATGTTCTTCAGGTTGTGCTGGCGCGCCCCGCGCACCGAAATCTTCGTGATCGGCATGTCCGAAAGAATGCTGGCGGCGCGACCAAGGACAAGGCCTACCGAGACGTGGACATCTCCCGGATAACGCCGCAAAGTAAAAAAGACACTTCGACAAAGGTATCTTATTAGGCAATAGAGCCGGACGTCAAACCGCGGCCATACGCGCGACAATATGCACACGGACAAAGGGTTTTACAGAGTCCGGCGGCCGAAATTGAAATTGGCATGAAAAAAGAGACATCTCCGATTTTACTTGTTTAGACAGCCACAAAGGTTTAAGTTCCGTACGTTGAAAGCTGCATCAAATAGGAATGAAAGGTTGTTGGATTTGTAAGTTTTCGCGCGCTCCGGGACAGGCGGTCTAGGAGGCAGCGCCTGGTAAAGGCAGACAGAGTTGAACACTTTCGTCAGTTTCCTCGCACTTGGTTCCACCATCATCGGCTCGTTGGCTTTGGGAATTGGCTTGGGATACGTTTCTATCATCGGCATCCTGAACGCACTAAGCCGCAACCGCGCCGAGGGCAAGCCCTCGCCCGCCGCTTTGGCCTCCACCGCCGGCGGCTCCGCCGGCCGTTAGACCTGTACCGCTATTGGACAGCAGCCGTAACTATTTTCGCCTCGCGTGTAAGCGCGCGAAGGTGCGCGCTTTTTCCATCGCACCCGGTGCAGGATTGTTTTCGCTGACCGGCAATGCCAAAGCGGTAAAACAAAAACCCCATCCCCGCGCGGCGAGGATGGGGCGCAAAGCTGCAACGGCGATCAGCTATCCTCCTTGTCCCACCATGGCCTCTTTCAGCAATTCGGACTCGCTTTGATCGGCCACCTTCTGCTCGTCTTTCAGCATGTTCTCGGCGTCCTGGTCAGGCGGCGGAGCGGTGACCTCTCCGGTGACCGTGCTGGTATCCGGAGCCGCCGGCATTCCGCTCTTGCCGGAATTACTCGCCAGGGTCTTGAGCCCGGAATCGAGCCGCTCCCGGAAGCTGTTGTACATCTCCTGCAGATCCTGCACCGCCACCGCGACCTGCAGCCCGGAAGCGCAATCGCCCGGCTTGCTGCTGAGGACATCGACTCGAACCAGATTGTTTTCGTCGGGATTGTCCGTCAACCGGGTAATCACATCTCCGGGAGTGAGGGCGCATTCCTGGCCATCGGCCACTACGCTCAAGCTGCTGGAGACGATGAATACGCGGTGCTTGGGGCTTAACGCTGGAGGCAACTCATCCCCGGGCGCGGACACTCCGCCCGGAGGCGGCGGCATAGGCGCGCCGGAAGGCGGCGGAGGCGCAGGTGCTGGCGCCGGCGCTACTGGCGCGGCCTGTTGGGCCTGAGCCGCTGCGGCTTGCTGCTCCGCCAACTGCGCTTGCACTTCCTGTGCGATTAGCTGTTTTACCTCCGGAGTCAACGTCACTTCGCCGGCGGGTGCGGGCGGTGGCGGCGGTGCCGCTGCCTCCGCCTGGGCGGCCGCTCTGGCCTCATAGGCTGCCCTCAGGTTCTCCGCCAGCAGGTAGTCGGCCAGCCACAGCGAAGCCACCGGATAATACGGCGCCGGCGCGAAGTAGCCGGCATAGAATCCAAACCAAGGCGATCCACCCCAGCCCCAGCCAAAGACGATCGGCCGCGGCCACGGCGTGAACGCCCAGTGATAGTACGCTGGGCGATAGTAGGCGAACGGGGCGTAACGGTAATACGGCACTCCCCGGTAGGAATAGGTGGCGTAGACGCGCGTGTAGCGGACGTTGTTGACCACATAGGTCCGCTGCACATAGCTCCGGCCAGGGACGACGTGCGCGCCCCGCCCGGGCACGTAACGGTGTTCCACGTATCCGAAGCGGTTGCCCGTGCTCACCACTCTTCGCCCGTCGGGCAGTTGCCGCATAACGTTCCGCTCGCCGCCCGGTCCGCGGCTGATGGTCACGCCGCGGCGCTCATCGTGGACGTATTGCGGTCTTCCACGGGGATCGAATCTCGCCACCTTGCCGTTGCCTTCAAACCCCCTGGTCTTGCCCTGGTTGTCGACTTCCCGGCGCGTCCCGCCAGGACCCTGAACCACGTGTACGGGCTCGCGATGTGGCGGCAAGTTTCGCGGATTGGTATTGAGTCCCACAGCCGTAGCATTGGGACGGCCAGTGGAAGAGGTCGGCCCCGGACGCGCTCCTGGCGTTGTAGTAGTCGCGGTCGGGCCGTGACTTGCTGGTCCGGTAGTCGTGGTCGGTCCGTGCGTGGTGGCTCCGCCGGTGGTCGTCGGGCTAGGCTTCGTCGGTCCGGTGGTGGTAGTGGTCGCGCCGGTGCTGGGGTGTGCGGGCGTGGTCATGCCGGGACGCGTTGTTCCGGTGGTGGTGCCGGGAGTGCTCGGCTTCACCGTCGGAGTCGTTGGCCTCGTCGTAGTCGACTGCGTGGGAGTGGTTGGCCGCGTCGTCGTTGTTGTCGGGCGCGTAGTAGTGGTGCTCGGCCGTGGTGTTGTCGGCCGCGCCGCCGGAGTGCTTGGCCGCGCGGGAGTGCTTGGCCGTGCCGCGGGAGTGCTTGGCCGCGCGGGAGTGCTTGGCCGTGCCGCGGGAGTGCTTGGCCGTGCCGGAGCCGGCCTGGACGGCGCGCTTTTGGGCGGAGGAGCGGGAGCTTTTTTCTTGTCATCGCCCCAGGCAAACACCGCAACTATGATGGCGACCAGAAGTACAAACCACTTCAGCCGCATTGTGTGGCAGCTCTTACTTAATTCCACAACAACCTCCCATGCGAAGCCAGCTCTGGCTCGGCGTCAATAGCGACGAATAGGGAAAGGATGGTTGCGTCGCTGGTCGTTGATTACCATCCTAAAAACACCGCACAACGAGCTAAGTTCCGTCTGGTTACCAACTCCCTGCTTATGTCGAGGCGCAAACACCACCACTGGCGCGGGTACATTTCAGCCGGGCACGATGCCAATCGGCGGAATCGCAATTAAGACCCAAAAAACGGCTGAGCAGAAACAACTTAGGACGGAATTGCAATTTGGTCAACAGCTTTTAGTGGAGGTTGCGACTATTTGCCGGCATTTTCCCGATAATGGAACGCCTGCGGCGTCCACGCCTGCAGCCGGCTGGTCCTAATCACACGTTGGTGGATTTATGAGTTTGTAATTGGGTCAGCGCACCAGCACGTCCACGGCGTACTTGGCGATCAAGGCACCAACATAGGCGAGTGTAGTCATGTAGGCGAACTGCACCGCCGGCCATTTCCAGCTATTGGTTTCGCGGCGCACGACGGCCAGCGTGGAGGTGCACTGCATGGCGAAGGCGAAGAAGATGAGCAATGCCGCCGCGCCGCCCAGGGTGAGGTCGCCGCGCAAGGCCTGTTGCAGTGTTTGCGCGTGCTGAGCCGGATCGACGCCGTAAAGCGTGCCCAGGGTTCCGACGATGACCTCGCGCGCCGCCACCGAGGTCAGCAGGCCGACGCCGATCTTCCAGTTGAAACCCAGCGGAGCAATGGCGGGTTCCAGCACGTGGCCAAGGCGTCCGGCGACGCTGTCGGCCATGGCCGGCGGTTGCCCTTCGTGCATGGGCAAGTTGGTCAGGACGGCGAGCAACAGCGATACCGCCAGAATGATCGTCCCGGCGCGCCAGAGAAAAGCCTTCGTCCGGTCGTAGAGTCGCAACCCCAGCGAGCGCAGCGTCGGCCACTGATAGGACGGCAACTCCAGCAGAAATGGCACGCCCTTGCTCTTCAGGACCGACGACTTCAGCACCCGTGCCGTCAACAGCGCCGCCAGAAAACCGACAACGTACAACCCCAGCATGGCCAGCGCCCGCGAACTGAAGAACACTCCCAGCAGGTGCCGGTTGGGAACGAAGGCAGCAATCACCATGGTGTATACCGGCAGGCGCGCCGAGCAGGTCATGAAGGGCGCGATCATGATGGTGGCTATGCGGTCGCGCTTATTTTCGATGGTGCGGGTGGCCATGATGGCCGGCACGGCGCAGGCGTAGGCCGAAAGCAGGGGAATGAAGGCCTTGCCGTTTAGTCCGAATCGCGACATGGTGCGGTCGGCAATCACGGCGGCGCGCGCCAGGTATCCCGAATCTTCCAGCACGCCCACCAGCAGGAACAGCAGCAGGATCTGCGGCAGGAACACCAGCACCGCGGACACGCCCTTCCACGCGCCATCAATCAGTAACGAACGCGCCAGCGCATTGGGCAGATGTTGCGCAGCCACATTTCCCAGCCCGTCCAGCGCATCCTGCAGCAGCTTGGAAAGCGGCTGGCCGGCGGAGAAGATGGTCTGAAAAACCGCCACTACCACCACCGCAAAGGTCAGCGGCCCCCAAAGCTGGTGCAGAAATACGGAATCCAGGCGGCGCGTCCACAGCGCCGGCAAAGGCTTGCGGTAATTGGACTGCAAATTGATGCGCTCGGCCCACTCGCGGCAATGGCGCACGTCCTGCAGAACCGGCAATCCGGCCGGCTGCGGCTGTTGCATGCCGGAATTGATGAAGCGGCCGACCGCCTCCAGGCCCTGGCCGCTGACGGCGCTGATCAGGGCCACCGGCGTGCCCAGTTGCTGCGCCAGCGAAAGCACATCGACATCACCCTGACGGGCGCGCAGCGAATCGGCCATGTTGAGCAGAACCAGCGTCGGCAGCCCGAGGCTGATGACCGGGGCGGCCAGCGCCAGATGGCGGCCAAGGTTGGTCGAGTCCAGCACCAGAAGAATGGCGTCCGGGGCCTCCATGCCTTCTATGCGGCCGCGCAGGGCATCGACGGTTACGCGCTCGTCTTCCGACTTGGCATTCAGACTGTAAATGCCGGGAAGATCGACCAGCGCCACCCGTTCGCCGTTGGACAGAGTGATGTGGCCGGTAAAGTGTTCTACGGTCACTCCGGGGAAGTTCGCCACTTTGCGGTTGAGGCCGGTAAGCCGGTTGAAGACGGTGGTCTTTCCGCAATTTGGCGGGCCGACGACCGCAATGGTGCGGAGCGGGTTGCTCTCAATGGCCGGCGCCAGGGTTGTTCCGAAGGAGGGGCCGCAGCACTCTTGCGAGGACATCAGGCGTGCTCCCCTGCAGCCAGGGGCCGCACCAATACTTGGCAGGCGGTTTCGCGCCGCACGGCGACCTCGGTGCCGTCGACGCGGTAAACGCGGGGATCGCCGCCCGGGCCGGCATAGCCGGCAACGACCTCGACCCCGGGAATGAATCCGAACAACATGACCTGCTCCAGGGCCGGGCCGTTGAGCATGATCTCGTCGACTACCGCATGCTGGCCGAGAGAGAGATCGCTGAGTGGGATTAGCTGCACCCCTTCCGGGGTTAAGTTCATGCTGGTGTGCTTGCCGGGGCGGCGCGCGCGATTGCCCGTAAACGTTCCTTTAGCTTTAGCCGGGTTCGAGGTCAGGCGCTGCTGCAGGCGGACCAAGGCAGACGAAACCCCATTACCGGCGTCCTGGCTTATGAATCTGAAAATCATTTTCAAAGTCCACTTCTATTGTCGACCCAGAGCCGGGCAAGGTCAACTGCCCGTTGTCACTATATCCTGTGATTACTATCACGTTTTGCCCGAATTCCCCCGCTTGGATGCAGACCGCCACTGACGCAAAAAGCACGACATCAACCACTTGGAATCAGAGCACCCTCTCCGGCAGAGAAAGTTCGCCGCCGCTCGAGGCAGGAGAACTAAAGTCGGCCGGGTTAATTCCGCCGGTCCATGATCAAATCCGGGGGGTGAGCGGATCAGCGCAGATGTGGGTAAGCAGCGATTCCCAGTAGCGCGGCGCCAGCAATCAGCCACACCGAATTGATTCGCCAACGGAACAGCAGCAGAGCGCTGATGGCGGCAATCACGACCGTCAGCCAATCGACCAGCGCGGCCTGCGCAAGCTGGACGGTTACCACCGCCATGAGTGCCAGCGAACCGACGTTGATTCCGTCCAGCACCGCCCCGGCCAGCATCGAGCGCCGCAAGCGCGGGATGAGCGGAGCGCTGATGGCGACCAAGACAAAAGCCGGAAGAAAGATTCCAGCGGTGGCCACAGCGGCGCCGCTGGCACCGTGCAAAATGTAACCGATGAAGGTGGCCGTGCTGAAAACCGGTCCGGGCGTGATCTGTCCTACCGCAACCGAATCCAGCAACTGCTGAGGGGTAAGCCAGCCGCGGCGCTCGACGAATTCAGCCCGCAGAAACGCCAGCAGAACGTACCCGCTGCCAAAGAGCACCGAGCCAATCTTGACGAAGGTGACGAAGATGGACCCCAGGGTGAGCGGAGCGGCGGCCGCTGCACCGGCCGCTGCACCGGCCGCCGGGGCGAAAAACCAGAGTAGCCCGCGGGCCAGCCTGTTCCCGCCACCAGGCCGGCTGACCGCATGTTTCAATCCCGTTGCCGCGCCAGCGGCTAACAGCACCAGCACAGGATGCAGGTGCGTCAGGGCCATGGCTGCCGAAGCCACTCCAACCAATCCGAACCACCAGCTACGCACCGCGGTGCGAGAGAAATTCCAGAGCGCACTGAGGATGATGGCGATAACAACCGGCTTGACGGCGTAGAGCAGTCCCTCGGCGGCGGGCAGGCGGCCAAAGCGCACATAGACCCAGGCCAGTACGGCGGTACTGATAGCCGCCGGCAGGATGAAGCAAGCCCCTGCCACCATCAACCCCGGCCAGCCTCCCCGGCGATGGCCGATGTGAATAACCAATTCGGTTGAGCTGGGGCCGGGAATGAGGTTGGCGGCACCGAGCCGATCGAGAAATTCGGCCTCGGTGAGCCAATGGCGCCGCTGCACGACCTCCTGCTCGAACAGCGCGATGTGAGCGGCTGGGCCGCCAAAGGCGATGGTGCCGAGCTTCAGGGACAGCCAGGCCAGCTCAGTCAGCGTTCGGCCCCGAGGTGGCGTCGTTTCTGTAGGCGGGATTCTTCGGCCCAGCGCATCATTGGCGCCAATGAGGCGGCGGCGGAACTGTTTGGCTACAGCAGCCAGGAACTGCTGGTGCTGAACACCGTCGATGTGCTGGATGCCAGCGAGCATGAGCGCTTTCGTCGCTTTAGCGCCCGCGCCCGCCATCACTGGGGCGACGGAGGAAGCTGGCTATGCCGCGCCAAAAATGGCGCCTGCTTCCAGGTTACGGTCCGCTTCCACGGCATCATGCAAGGCAGCGACATAGCGTTGTTCATGTTCTCGACGGCAGTCAGCGGACATCCCACCTTCCGCCAGCCGGGAACGCGGGCGGCGCAGGCCGGATGACGGCGGCAAACCTGCGTCTTTGCGCACCATTGACATCCCTGCCGTGTGCTCCACCCTAGCTTCGATTGCCAGGGTAGGGTTTTTTGTAGTGGGTCAGTTTGAACTCGAATTAACGTTGGGTGCCCCACGTCCCGCCCTGCTTTTGGGCTGACGTGGGGCCAATTTCCCCCAGGTTAGCGCCGAAAAGCGCGGCGCGGAACCTGGGGCACCTTCAAACTGACCCACTACCGAGTTTTTCGTATCAAGCGAGAGCGGGCTTGGCGTGGAGTAAACTTTAGCGGAGAGCCGGTTTTGCAAATCCATTCCGCCCCGGCGCGAGAAGCTGGTTGGGCTACTTGCCAGCACGAGCATCATACCTGCAACAGTGATCAGGTTTGCCGTGGCGACGACCGCTCTTGCCTCCACCCTGCGGCGGAGGCGAAACGTGACTATGAAGCCAGCCGACACCGCTGCTCTGGAAGAAAAGATCGGTTACACTTTCAGTAATCGCGAGCTACTGCAGCAGGCCCTGACGCACAGCTCTTATGCGCGCGAGCAGGCGACAGCCCGGGATAACGAACAGCTCGAGTTCCTGGGCGACTCCGTGCTCGGCTTCGTCACCAGCCAGGAGCTGTTCCGGCGCTTCCCGAACTTCACCGAGGGCGAACTCTCGAAACTGAAGGCCCGGCTGGTCAGCGCGCGCCACCTGGTACGCATTGCCAGGGACCTGGACCTGGGGGCGTATCTGCGCCTTGGCCGGGGCGAAGAAAAGAGCGGCGGGCGGGCCAAGTCCGCTTTGCTGGTGGATGCTCTGGAGACGCTGGTGGCCGCGCTACTGCTGGAGGCGGGCCTGGAGGCGGCGCGCGGCTTTGTGCTGCAGCACCTGATCGGCCCGGAACTCGACCGCTTTGAAGACGGCCTGGAGCCGGCCCGCTCGGGGGATTACAAGTCGGAGCTGCAGGAGCGGCTGCATGCCTCGGGGCGTCCCGAGCCGCGTTACGTGGTGATCGCCGAAGAGGGCCCGGAGCACAGGAAGGTGTTCACCATCGAGATTCGTCTGGTAGATGCGGCGGGCCAGGAGTTCGCCGTCCGCGGCCAGGGCACGACGAAGAAGCGGGCCGGGCAGGCAGCGGCACGCGAGGCGCTGATCCGCATCGGCGCCGACTCTCCGCCCCAGAGCACCGGCCCCGGGCCGACAGAGGCCGCGCCGGCCGAGGCAAAGGAAACAGAGTCGAAGTGACAGAAGAGAATCAATCCGTTCCGCCAGCTCCGGCGGGCGAATCGGCCCCCGCTCCCGCGCCGCTTTTGCCGACAGCGCCCGCCAGAAAGCGTCGAGCTGGCAGTTGGACATCCTCCGCGCAGTCGCTGGCCATCACTACGGTGATCGCTATTTTCGTAATTACCTTCGTGGTGCAGGCCTTTCAGATTCCCTCCGAGTCGATGGAGAACACTCTGCTGGTCGGCGATTACCTGCTGGTGGACAAGATTCACTACGGCCCGGCGGGATTCTGGGGATTCCTGCTGCCCTATCGCCCGCTGCGCCGCGGAGACACCATCGTGTTTCACTATCCGGTGAAGCCGTCCGATCACTTCGTCAAGCGTGTGATTGGCCTGCCCGGCGACCATTTGCGTCTTGTTCACAAGCGGGTTTATATAAACGACCAGCCTTTGACGGAGCCCTATGCCATCCATCGCCGCAGCTCCTACGAGAGCTTCCGCGACGATTTTCCGGGAGCGCCTGGCTGGCAGAGCGACGTGACCCCGGGCTGGTATCTGCAAATGCGCAAGCTGGTACACAACGGCGAGCTGGTGATTCCTCCCGACAATTACTTCGTGCTCGGCGATAACCGCGACAACAGTCTTGACAGCCGCTTTTGGGGTTTTGTGCCGGCCGGCGACATTGTCGGGCGGCCGCTGGTGATTTACTGGTCCATGGACGCGGCCTCCGGCGGCAGGCGGGCTGAAGCCGCGCCCCAGGATGGTAAACTTTCCTCTTCGCATTTTGCCTTCGAGCGCTTGCTGCCAGGCATACGCTGGCGGCGAATATTGCGCGTGGTGGAATGATTCTCCGCCCCGGCCGGCGCAACTAAAGGCGCCCGCCGGTGGTCCCGGCACAGGAAGACGATTTGGCTGACGAAAACCTGAAACTCGAAAAGCGCGTCCCCAGCACTGCCGTTAAGGCTGCCAAGCCGGAGAAGCCCAAGGAAACTACTGCTGAATTTTGCGCCTCGCTGGCTTCCGTGCTGGTGGTCGGTCTGTTCATTATCACTTTTTGCTTGCAGGCGTTCGAGATTCCATCCAGCTCGATGGAGAACACGCTGCTGATCGGCGATCACGTCTTCGTCGATCGCGTACTGCTGTCTCCGGCCACCCGCTGGTTCCCGCTGATTCCCTACCGCCAGGTGCAGCGCGGCGACATCGTGGTTTTTCTCTCCCCGGCCGAACCCGGCCTGTACGTGGTCAAGCGGGTCATCGGAATTCCCGGCGACCGCATTCACCTGCGCGACAAGACCGTCTACCGCAACGGCCAGCGCCTGCAGGAGCCCTACGCCATTCACAACGACACCTACGATCCCTATCGCGACAACTTTCCCGCGGTGCCGCCCAGCGAAGCTGCCAACGTCACTCCCGAGTGGCAACTCACCATGCGCCAACACCTGCAAGAGGGTGACCTGGTAGTGCCGCCGGACTCCTACTTCGCCATGGGCGACAACCGCGACGTGAGCTACGACAGCCGCTACTGGGGATTCATTCCCGGCGAAAACGTAATCGGCCGCCCCATGTTCATCTACTGGTCTTTCCGCACTCCGGCGGACCAATACCGCAAGAACACGGTGGCGGACCGGGTTGGTTTCCTGGTGCACATCGTCTTTCACTTCTTCGATCAGACGCGCTGGTCGCGCATGCTGAAAGTGGTACGCTGATGGCAATGTCGTCCCCGGAGCTGGGGCCGGTGAAGCGCCGGCTGGGCGCCCGTAACATCATGGTGATCGTCGTGGGGGTGATCCTGGTAGGGCTGGTGGTGCCGCCCTGGATCAACGTCAGCCGCTATCGCGCGCGCATTGCCGACTCCATAAGCCGGGCGCTGGGCCGGCCGGTGACCATCGGCAGCATCAACTTGCGCCTGCTGCCACAGCCCGGCTTCGATTTGGGCAACCTGGTTATCGGAGACGATCCCGCCATCAGCTACGAGCCCATACTGGTGGCCGGCGAGGTCAATGCCTCTCTGCGCCTGAGCTCGCTGTGGCGCGGACACTTCGAGATAGCGCGCCTGCACCTGAAGTATCCCAGCCTCAACCTGGCGCGCAGCCCCAACGGCGAGTGGAACCTGGAATCGTTGCTCTGGCAGGCGGCCCGCACCCAGACCGCGCCCACCGCTTCGCCTCCGCAGCAGCGCCCGCGCTTTCCCTATATCGAAGCCGAAGGGGGGCGCATCAACTTCAAGTTCGGGCTGGAAAAAAGCTTCTTCGCCCTGACCGAGGCCGATTTCGCCCTGTGGAGCCCGACGGAGAACGAGTGGCGCATGCGCCTGCGGGCCACCCCCTTCCGCACCGATACCAACATCAGCGACACCGGCATTCTGCGCGCCGAGGGCGCATTTCGCCGGGCAACACTGCTGCGCGACATGCCCCTGCAGATGCGCATCAACTGGTCCGGCGGACAGTTGGGACAGATTACCAAGCTGATTTACGGACGCGACCGCGGCTGGCGCGGCGGCGTCCAGCTCAGCGCCACCCTCGATGGCACGCCCGTTGCCCTGCAAGCCAGCGCCAGCGGCAGCGTGCAGGACTTCCGCCGCTACGATATCTCGCGCGGCGAGGCCTTGCGCCTGTATGCCAAATGCTCTTCCAAGTTCAGCGTGGTGGACCGCACGCTGCGCGGCTTGAGTTGCCAGATGCCCCTGCAACAGGGCTCGCTCCAGCTTGAAGGCCAGTTGACGGCCACCCGGCTGCACCCCTACGACTTGCAGATCACGATGAAGCAGATTCCCGCCGAGGCCGTCACCGCGTTCCTGCGGCACGCCAAGCGTGACCTCCCCGGCGATCTCTCCGCCAGCGGGGCGGTGAACGGGAGCTTCAGCGGACATCGCGCAGCCGACGGCTCGCCGGCAAAATGGAGTGGAAGCGGCACCGGCAAGGGCCTGGCCCTGCGCTCCGCCACCCTGGGCAAGGAGTTGGAGGTCGGAACCGTGCGCTTCTTTGCCGCCGCTGCTTCCCTGCCGCCGGTCCAGCCAGCGGCTTCCGCCGGCGGCGCCGCCAACACACCGCCTGCGGAACCGCAACAGCGGCTCGTTTTCGATTCCTTCGCCGTTCCCCTTGGCGGGAGCGCGCCAGTGACGGCTTCGGCTTGGCTCTCGACCACCGCACACAGCCTCCACCTGCAGGGGGACGCCACCCTGGAGCGCCTGCTGCAAGCGGCCCGTGCCATCGGAGTAGCGGTGCCGCGATACCAGTTCTCGGGAACGGCGAAGGTCGACCTTGCCCTGCGCGGTGATTGGGCCGGCTTTGCCATGGCGCGCCCCTTCGGCCGGGCACAACTGCGCGCCGCCCGCGTCGAGATTCCGGGAATCGCCAGCCCGGTGCAGATCCAGTCGGCGCAGTTGGAAGTCGCCGAAGACCGTCTGGACTTCCACAATATTGCCGGGCAGATCGGCAAAATCGGCTTTACCGGCGAGGTGCAGGTCCCCAGAAGTTGCGACGATGCGCCAAAAGAGGAATCGACAGCCGCGCTGGCCATCAGCGGGACGCCGCCCTGCGTTTCGCGCTTCGACGTGCAGGCCGACACCGTCAGCCTGGACGAGCTGAACGCCCAGTTCAACCCGTTCAGCAGCGTCCCCTGGTATAAGCTCCTGGCTTCTGGTGGTGGCAGCGGCTTCGCCACCATGCAGGCCAGTGGACGCATTAGCGCGCGGCGGCTGCTGTTGCGGCAACTGACCGTGACCAAGTTCGCCAGCGACTTCCGCCTGCAGGGCGGCCGCCTCGTCTTGAGCAACTCCAGCGCGGAGTTGCTGGGAGGGATGCAGAGCGGCCAGTGGCAGGCCGACTTCACTGGCCCGGAACCGGTCTATTCCGGAACGGGCACGGTGGCCAATATCTCCGCCGGCCAGATCGCGGGCCTGCTGCGCACTCCTATCGGAATCGGCAAGGTCAACGCCAAGTACCAACTCACCATGAAAGGCTGGAGCGCCGGCGACCTCTGGACTTCCGCCGCTGGCGCCGCCGATTTCGACTGGCGCAACGGCTCCTGGCACAACGTTCAGCTCGCCCGCATGCCGCTGTTGTTCTCCAGCTTCATAGGGCATCTGGCGCTGGCCGACGGAAAATTCACAATCGCTCCGGGCAGGATGCAGGGACGCTTCGGCGCCTTTACCGTGCAAGGCTCCGTCAGCAACGGGCAGCTTGCCTTGCGGCTGGATCGCGGCGAAACCGCCGCCTATCGCCTGAGCGGCACGCTGCAAAAGCCGCTGCTCGAAGCGCCTCCCGCTGCCACCGGCGCCTTACGCAAACCCTGAGGGCAACGTGCTCGTGCTAGGCTCGTAAGTGATCTTTTCCCGGATCAACGCGCTGGCCGCAATTGTTGTTCTGCTGATTTCCGGCGGCGCTATCTGGAGCTTCGCGCGCACAGGGCCGCGGGCGCCTGCGGCCGGACACAGTTCCGCCTACAACAGCGCCACGCGCAAAATAGATTTCATGGCGAGTAATGCCCGGCGGCAGCCGCCCCGGCCGGCAACCACCATCCTCACCGCCACCGAGGTCAATGCCTATCTTGCCGAAGGCGGAGTCGAGTTGCCGGCGGGAGTGGAGCAGGTTCGCTTCAGTAGCGTGCCGGCGGTGGTAAGCGCAGCCGCTCACATCGACTTCGACAAGTTGACGGCCGGGCACCCCATGAATCCTTTCATGGCGGCTCTGTTTAGCGGGGTGCACGACGTCGCGGTCGAGGCCCAGGTCGCCGGCAGCAACGGTATGGGATCGGTTCGCACGCAATCGGTGACGATTGACGGCGTGAAGGTGCCGCGGACGGCATTGCAGTTCCTCGTCGATCACTACCTGAAGCCGAAATACGGCACGGCCGTAGGACTCGACACCACCTTCCGCCTTCCCGCCCGCATCGAGACCGCCGTCGTCGGTTACAACCAGGTGAGCTTGACGCAGCGGTAAGGCCTTCACGTTGGGCGGCGCTGTCGAGTTTAGTGTGCGCCTCCACTTGCTCCCGCCCGGAATCGGTGCCATGCTGTTGCCACTGTGCCCCGCGAAGCGGCTCCTGACGGCCTGGAAAGTTCCGTATCAAAATCGGCGGCCAAGCTGCGTCTGCTGAAGTCTCTGCGCTGCACCACCAAGTTCGAGGCGCGCGCGGCGGTGGAGGGGGCGAAATTAATTGCCGGGGTGGACGAAGTCGGGCGCGGGTCGCTCTTCGGCCCGGTGGTGGCCGGCGCGGTTATTCTCGATCCCGCCTACAGAATCCGCGGCCTGCGCGACTCCAAGCTGTTGCCGGTGGCGCGCCGCGAGCAGTTGGCCGCGCGCATCAGGCAGCACTCGCTGGCCTGGGCGGTGGCCGCCGTCGATGTCGCCCGCATCGACCAGATCAACATCTACAATGCTTCGCGCCTCGCCATGGCCGAGGCCGTCGCCAGCCTGCGCCTGCGCCCCGACCACCTGCTGATCGACGCCATGAAGATCGACTTCGACTGCCCGCAGACCGCCATCGTCCACGGCGACGCGCTCTCGGCTTCGATCGCCGCTGCCTCCATCATCGCCAAGGTGGAGCGCGACGCCATGATTCGCGCCTGGGACCCGGTCTATCCCGTCTACGGGCTGGCCTCCAACAAGGGCTACTACACGCGCAGGCACGCCAGCAGCCTGCGCCAGTTCGGTCCTTCGCCGCTGCACCGGCAGTCGTTCGCCCCAGTGTGGATGAATTCAGCCTCGCAGGAGCTGCTGGCCTTCATGCAGGAAGATGACGAAGGAGCGGAGTTAGCCGAGCAATTCAATAGCGCGCCCACCCGCGAAGGTGAGTCTTAACGGAAATTGGTCAGCCCGCATCTGCCGCACAGATGTGGATGCCAGCAGTCCCGCCCCGCTGGAGCGTGGCGCTACGCCCCGGCTTTGCTTTTGCGGGGCTGCATGTCGTTGCTTAGCTCGCGCAGCGTTTTCAGAATTGCGAGCTGTTTCTTATCGCGGGCGGCAGCCATCTCACGATACCCTTCGCCGAATGCCCGGCTTGCCTGGCCGGCCAGCAGGTCGATAGTGGCTTCGTCCAGGGTCGCGCGTTCCGAATCCTTCCACAGCCGCTCGAAAGGCGGGCCGATATGTTCGAGAAAATATCTCAGGCCTCCCGCGCCGCCGCCCACGTGAAAGCTCTGCAACGGACCCGCCACCGCCCAGCGCAGCCCGACCGAGTTGGTCACCGCCTGATCGAACTCATCGACCGTCACCACGCCTTGCTTCACCAGGTTGATGCACTCGCTCATCAGCACGGCTTGCAGCCGGTTCACCACGAACCCGGCTATCTCCTTGCGCAGCGCCACCGGCTTTTTCCCCAGGGCGCGATAGAAGGCCGTCGCTTCGGCTACGGCCGCCGGCGAGGTGCGCTCGCCCGGCACCACCTCTACCAGCGGAATCAGGTACGGGGGATTGAAGGGATGACCGATCAGCATACGGCCGGGGTCGGTCATGTCGCGGGCGATATCGGTTGCGCGGAAGGTCGAACTGGAACTGATCAGCAGCGTCCGCGAACTTGCCTTGCGGCTCATGCGGGCGAACAGCTCCTGCTTGAAGGGCAGGCTTTCGGTGCCGCTTTCCTGCACCAGCGAGGCGCCCTCAACCGCCTCTTCCACCTCGGCGTGGAAACTTAACTTGTCGGCCAGCTTCGCCGTAGTCAAGCCCAAGCCCTGCAAGGCGGGCGCGGCCTGCTCCAGCGTCTTGTGCACCAGGGTTTCGATGTCGGGACGCGGATCGCACACCTTGACGCGCAAACCGTGGGCCAGGAACAGCGCCGCCCAGGAGCTGCCGATCAAACCCGCACCCACCACCGCGACCTGCTTGTAACGCTCAAGGACCGCTCCCGCATCCTCGTCGAGCGGCTGTATTGGAGCAACCATGGTTTTTCTCCGCGTGATCTTTTCCAGACAGCTCGAGAGCCCAAGCTTAAATGCGAATTGGGCTGCCATTCTCCGCGCATTGGGCTAAGTTGTCAATCCGTTCAGGCGGTGTCTGGAAGGCTTCCAGGCTTGCGCGTGGCCGGCCATCGTGCAGCGCTTTTGTGACATCGCACAACGCCGCATGCTACAAAGGTAAGTTGGATTGAACCCGCCCCTGGCTCCTGGGCTCCGGGACGGCATACCCGTGAGGATCTGATGCTAAGACTGCTGTGCGTAACCGCGCATCCCGACGATGAAGCCGGAGGCTTTGGTGGAAGCCTGCTGCTGGCCAACCAGCGCGGAATCGAGACCTATATCATCTGCCTGACCCCCGGCCAGGCGGCCAGAAACCGGGGAAACACCACCAGCAATGAGGAGTTGATCGCCGCCCGGCGAGCGGAATTCGCCGCTTCCTGCCGCCATCTGCGCGCCACCCGGGGCGAGGTGCTGGATTATCCCGACGGCCAACTGCAAAAGCAGGACTTCTACCAGACGGTTCGCGACCTGGCGCTGCGCCTGCGCGCCATCCGCCCGCAGGTGGTTATGAGCTTTGGCCCGGAGGGCTCGATGACCGCGCATCCGGACCACGCCATGGCCTCGCTGTTCACCTCCGCCGCCTTTCAGTGGGCGGCCCGTCCCGACCGCTTCACCGAACCGCCCGACGGCCGCCAGCCCTGGGCGGCGCAAAAGCTCTACTACCGCACCTCCGAGTTCATCCTGCCCGACCGCCAGCCGGTGGCGCTGCCGCCCATTACCGCCAGGATCGAAATCGGGCAAGAGCTGCTGGAGCGAAAAATCGAGGCCTTCAAGATGCACACCACCCAGGCGCCCTTGTTTCCCTTGTTCGAGCGCAATGCCAGGCGCCAGGGTACCGTCGAGCGCTTCCACCTGGCGGCCAGCAGAAAGCCACAGCAAATCCAGTTGGAGAACGACCTGTTCCTGGGAGTGGAGGACGAAGGCTAGGGCAGAGCGAACTCCACTCTGCTCCGCCATTCCGCACAAAGGCCGGTCCTGCCTGTGCTGGGTGGCGCCGCGTCCGGCTACGAGGATTTCTTCTCGTTGCCGATTGCAGGCGTGCTGCCGGAGGCACTGGCCATGACCTTTTGGAAAGCCTCGCCGGCTGTCATTTCCTTTTTGCCGCTGCGGTTGTGCCGGTACTTGTGTTCGCTGTTGCAGGTCCGGCACATCACCTTCACGACCTCCTCGCCTACCATGGCGACTACGGAATGGTCGGTGGTTCGCTTGCAGCGGGAGCAGTGATCGTCTATGTAATCTCCGAGACGCATGAAAACCTCTGCTGCTGGGATAGAGCGGGCAAGACGGGAGTTTAGCACAACGGAATGGCAGCCAACATCCGCCGCGCAGATGCAGGTCGGCAGCTACTCCGGATTAACGAGCAACTGACGCCAGCCGGTGCCGTCGCGCGAGCCCGTGTTCGCGTGCTTGATTATTTAATTTTTTCGTGTACATTCCCCGGCAAAGGACAACAAAGGACAATTTGGATGGAACGTACTACAAAGAGCACGGAATACAAGAGACGGTTTACGACCGCAGAAAAGACCGAGAAATGGGCTGTGACTATGGCGAAAGTGCGGATCAGACAAGCGGTAGCGCAAACACCTTGGCCCCGCTGGACTTTTGTGAACTTCTGCGGGCCGCATGGCGGTGAATCGCGTGGAGTTGTGGACATGATTGCGGTTCGGAAGGATCATACTACGCCTCGCCGGGGCATGAAGCGTGGCGATGCCCTCCGAATCATCCTCATACAAGTGAAAGGTGGATCTGCCCCAAGGCCAACATCGGAAGATGGAAAGCGGCTTCGCTTTGTCGCCCGTCTTCATGGTGCTTGCGGAATATTACTGGCAACATGGAAGAAAGGCAGAGCAGCACGCTTCTTTTCTCTCCGTCCAGAGGCAGGTAATGGAACTGGAGAATGGAATGAGGTGGTCGACCTGAACAGCATTTTTTGTCGATAGATGGTAGGCGCTCCTCAGACGCAATAACCGATTGAGGGAAGCTGGGCAGCTAGGGCTATCATTCCATCCGTGATCTGGTCTCCGGTGCGGATGATATGATTCCGGCGTGGCGCAAAGGGGCAAATTCATTACCTTCGAAGGTCTGGACGGCTGCGGGAAGACGACGCAACTGGAGCGTCTGGCCGTCGTCCTGCAGACACGGGGAATCGATGTTTTGACCACGCGCGAGCCCGGCGGTAGCGCCATCGGCGAGCGTATTCGTGGCGTGCTGCTCGATTCCCGCACCCAGGGGCTGGCTCCGCTGGCCGAACTCTGCCTGATGTTTGCCTCCCGCGTCCAGCACGTCGAGGAGGTGATCCAGCCGGCGCTGGCTCAAGGCCGGTGGGTGCTCTGCGACCGCTTCACCGATTCCTCGGAGGCCTACCAGGGCGGCGGGCGCGAGCTGGGAAGCGGCCTGGTCCTGGAGATGCATCGCTTGGTCTGCGGCGACTTCCAGCCAGACCTGACGGTGCTTATGGACAGTGACGTGGCGGCCAGCGTCAGCCGGGCGCGCCGCCGTAACCTGGCGGCCAGGAACGGGGCGGCGGCCGTGCCGGATGAAAACCGCTTCGAGCAGGGAAATCGGATGTTTTTCGCCCGCGTGCGCGAGGCTTTTCTGCAGATCGCGCAACGTGAGCCGGGCAGAGTCCTGGTCGTCAACGCCCGCCGCACTCCCGACGTGGTGCACGCGGAAATCCTGCGGGAGGTCGGCCAGCGCCTGCAGTTGAAAATCGGGGCGGAGCAATAGGAGCGCGCAACTTTGGGCTTCACGGATTTTTGCGGCAATGCGGAGGTGGTATGGCGCCTGCGCCAGATGCTGGCGCGCGACCGCTTTCCCCATGCCGTGATCCTGGCCGGAGCGCACGGCGCCGGCAAGTACACGCTGGCACAAATGCTGGCCAAGGCCATGAACTGCCGGCAAAGGCCACTCACGCCTGAGACGGCTTCGGAAGAAGACCTCCTGCCGGATTTCTGCGGCCAGTGCGCCAACTGCCAGCGCATTGCCCAGGCGGACGACCTGGAAGCGCGCGTGGCCGAAGCCATCGAGACGCGCGAGTCGCTGCGGGAAAGCGAGAAGCGCGAGACCCGCATCTTCGTGCAGACACATGCGGACGTCATGATCATCCCGCCCGATCCGCCGCAGATGATGGTCAAGGTGGACCAGGTGCGGCACGTGACCGCCAGCGTTTACTTCAAACCCGCTGAAGGGCGGCAAAAAGTCTACATCTTCCCCGAGTCGGCATTCATCAAGGAGGCGGCCAACGCGCTGCTGAAGGTGCTGGAGGAGCCGCCGCAGTTCGCCACCATCTTCTTGCTGGCGGAAAATCCGGCGGCGTTTCTGCCTACTATCCGTTCGCGCTGCATCACTTTCAGGCTGGCGCCGCTGGGGGTGGGGGAGATCGAGGAGGAGCTGAAGCAGCGCGCCGACTGGACGGCCGCGCAGCGTACCCTGGTGGCGCGGCTGAGCGGCGGCGCCGTGGGCCGCGCACGCGGCTTCGACCTGGATGCCTACCTGAACACTCGCCACGATGCCCTGCTGCTCCTGCGGGCCGCCTTTCCCGGCATGGACCACGCTGAACTGTTCCGCGTCACCGAAAGCTACCGGGCGGGGGCGGAGGGCAGGGAACGGACCGAGCAGTTGATCCTCGGCCTCTATTCGCTGTTGCGCGACCTGCTGGCGGTGCAGTCCCAGACCCCGGATCTGGTGCGTAACATCGACATTCTGCCCGATTTAGAGCGCCTGGCGCGCGGCGTGAACTTTGCCTGGGTGGCCGCCGCCGCCGAGCGCGTCGGCGAGGTGCAGGGCGGAATGCGCCGCAACCTGCTGCGCTCGCTCTCCCTGGACGCCATGGCCACCTCCCTCGAAATTTGACCCGCAGAGGCTTCTCCGGTGGCGGCGACATCTCGTTACCCCGGCAGAGGCTTGGGCAGTGATTAAGTTCGAGTAGTGGGTCAATTTGAATTTCCACAACAACGGGTGCCCCACGTCCCGCCCTTTTTGGGCTGACGTGGGGCCAATTCCCCAGGTTAGCGCCGAAAAGCGCGGCGCGGAACCTGGGGCACCCTTCAAATTGACCCACTATCTAAGTTCGGAATCACTGGCAAGGGAGGTAAACCTGTGGTAGGGTTACTCCAGTTTCATACCCCGCTCTTGGATCAGGGAACTAATTCGCGTAAGGCTGTGCAGCGCTTGAGGAGCAGTTTCCCTCCACCCCAGCAAACGCAAAAGGCTGCGTTTGCCGGGGACTCCGGTTCCGAAGGGAACCGGGTGCCCTACGCCCTCGCCCCTGTTTCAGGACGCAAGGCCGCTGCCCCTGCAGGGAGCTTGACCAACATGAAAAACGGCGTGGATTCGACTGCAGTTGAACGCGTACAGGAATCCGAGACGTTTACCAACCGGAAGCTGATCCGTCCCAGCCTCAACCGCGACCTGGGGCGGTCTATCGGCGTGGAAAACACCGCCATCGAGCGCCGCGAGCGCGCCGAGCGCGGCGGGGCCCTGTCCGCTTCCCGGAAAACGCCTCCTCCCGAGCAGACGCACGCGGAGAATTTTTATTATCAAAAGCAGATGCAGTCCAAAACCCCCATGGTCATCGTCCTCCAGGACGGCGAGGAGATTCACGGCATAATCGAGTGGTACGACAGGAGCTGCATCAAGATCACCCGCGGCGGGCAGTCGAACCTGCTCATCTACAAGCCCAGCATCAAGTACATGTACAAGGAATCGGAGGCTAACGGCCGCAAATGAGGCCATAGCCCCGCTATTTTTTTGCATTTTTGATCAGCTCACCTCCAGGTGGGCTCTTCATTTTTCACAGGCAATACCGATTCTCACGGGTGGATTCCGGGCGGGAACCAATGCCGAACGATCATCTCAGCCAGCACAATATCGGCGCTGGCGGGGGACCCCAAGCCGAAGATTTTCGGCAAGCCCTGTTGGGCTTTCTGTATGAAGCCGAGAAGGATGGCCGCGCGCATGTCGATGTGAGCGCGGCGCAACTGCACCGCGCGCTCGGCGGCTATCCCGGAGAAAAGCATCGCCTGCCCATCTGTTGCTCGGTAATGCGAACCTCGATGCGCCCGGGAGATTCCATCCTGTGCGCTCCGCCCTCCGGTACCGGGCCAGACCTGACCGTTCGCTTCGTGCTGCCGCGTTCTTCCGCCCCGGCGGCGGGCCAGTAGTCCGGAGCCAGTGCAGGGAAAGTGACCCGCCGGCGAAGGCGCCGGCGCTGCAAATTGCCGCCCACGGTACACTAGAGCAAATGAGCGACGTCATCTACGGCATACATGCCGTGAGCGAGGCGCTGAAATCGCGCGAGCGCCGTTTCGACTACGTAGCCGTGGCGCGCGATCGCACCGATCCGCGCGTGCAGCGCATCATCGACGATTGCCGCGGCCAGGGAATTGCCATGCGCTTTGTTCCGCGCGAGGAGATCGACCGTGCCACCCGTAGCAGCACGCACCAGGGTGTCATGGCCTTCACCTCGCGCAAGGCTTACTCCGATCTTGACGAACTGGTGGCCGGCCGTGGCGGAAAATATCTATTCCTGCTGGTTCTGGATGGCGTGGAAGACCCGCAGAACCTGGGCGCGCTGCTGCGCTCGGCCAACGGCGCCGGCGTCGACGGGGTCGTCATTCCCGAGCGGCGGGCGGCGGGCATAACCGGGACGGTGGTAAAGGCCTCGGCCGGGGCCTCCGAGCACCTGCCGGTGGCGCGCGTGGTCAACATTGCCCGCACCCTGGAAGAGCTGAAGGACCGCAACATCTGGACCATCGGCCTGGACGAACGCGCTCCGCAGAGCTATGACGAGCCCGATTACAACATGCATTGCGCCCTGGTGCTCGGCGCCGAGGGCAAGGGGCTGCACGAGCTGGTGCGCAAGAAATGCGATCTGCTGGTTTCAATTCCGATGATGGGCAGCGTTGCTTCCCTGAACGTCTCCGTTGCCGGGGGAATCGTGATGTATGAAGTTTTGCGCCAACGCCGCGCCAGGCTCCAGGCGTCAGGCCGCGGGCGGGGCCGGTCTGAGCGATGAAGCGAGCAGGCAACCGGCTTCTGATTGCATTCTGCGGATTATGGCTGCTGCTGGCGGCCGGGCCGCTGCGGGCGCTGGACCGCAACGCTTTTACCTTTACCAGCTATTCGCTGCGGGCGAACATCCGACCCGCCGAGGGCGACTTCGAGGCCAGCGGCACGCTGGATCTGCGCAACGATTCCGCCGCGCCGCAGCAGCAAGTGGCGCTGCAGATTTCCTCTTCGCTCACTTGGAAGCAGATTCTGCTGGCTGGCGGGCAACCGGTCGCCTACATCACCCAGACTTACACCTCGGACATCGACCACACCGGCGCGCTGGAAGAAGCCGTTATCAACCTGCCCGAGGCCGTCCCGCCGCGCGGCAGCCTCAAGCTCCAGGTGAGCTATGGGGGTGAGATCAGCCGCGATTCCGGGCGCCTGACCCGCATCGGCGCGCCGGAAGATGTGGCCCGGGCCAGCGACTGGGACGAGATCGGCGAGCGCTTCGGCGCCGTGCGCGGGCTGGGCTACGTTACCTGGTATCCGGTTTCAATCGAGGCCGTCAGCCTGAGCGAAGGCACCACGGTCTTCGCCGCCCTGGAACGCTGGAAGCAGCGCCATGAAAAGACGCCCTTGCAGGTGACCTTTTCGCTGGTCCCATCCGGCTCCGGCGTGCTCCAGCTTTCGCTCATCACCAACGGGCACACGACGGGCGCGGCCGGTAACGAGGCCTCCGAAGCCGGCTTCAGTTCTTCGAAGGGCGAGCGCCTGCAGGCCGCCACAGTGCGGGCGGAGTTTTCCGCCGGCGCCACGCCGGTATTTGCTTTCGGCGAGTTCGTCAAGCTGGAGCGTCCGGCGCTCACCGTACTCCATGCCCCCGAGCACGGGGCCGCCGCCCAGGATTTTGCTGCCGCCGCGGAGAAAGCCGAGCGCGTGCTGGCCGACTGGTTCGGCCCGCTCAAGCGCAAGCCCGAACTGGTCGAGCTTACCGATCCCGATGCCGCTCCGTTTTCCAGCGGCACTATGCTGTTGACGTCTTTACAGTCTGCTGCCTCAGAGCAGGAGCGCGAGCTGTTGCTGGCGCGCAGCCTGGTCGAGGCTAGCTTCTCCTCGCCGCGCCCCTGGATTTCTGCGGGCCTGGCACGCTTCGGGCAGGCCCTGGTGCGCGAGCGCCAGGCCGGAAGGGCGGCAGCCAGCCAGTTCCTGGGCAAGATTCTGCCGGCCCTGATCCCCACTGAGCGGGACGCTGCTGCACCCGCCGCAGCATCCACGCCGAAGAACGCAGATGACGCTCCTGCCGCCGGCCCCGACGTCGGACGAACACAGCGAGAGTCGCTCATCAACACCCACGATGAGGTGCTTTATTCCGGCAAGGCCGCGTATGTCTGGTGGATGCTGCGCGACATGGTGGGTGACGGTACCCTGAGCAAGGCGATTGCCAGCTATCGTCCCGCCCAGGACCGCCAGCCCGCCTACATGCAGAGCCTGATCGAAGCGCAATTCACACCGCGCAAGGACCTGGAGGCGTTTTTCGATTCCTGGGTGTACCGCGACCTGGGGCTGCCCGACTTCCGCATCGAGGCGGCCAACGCCCGCGAGACCCTGAAAAACACCTACGTGGTCAGCGTCACGGTCGAGAACCTGACGCCGGTCTGGAGCGAGGTTCCGGTCATTGTGCGCGATGCCAATAATGATTCGCGCCTGGCGCGAGTGCAGGTTCCGGGAAAGTCGAAAGCCATCATCCGAATCACCATTCAAGGTCCGCCCGCCATCGCCGAGGTCAACGACGGCAGCGTGCCCGAGCTTGACTACTCGAACAACAAGAAAGATGTATCCGGAACCGGAGCCCCGTCGAAGTAGAATGGGGAACAACTTTGCGTAGTGTAGTGATTAGGTACCGGCGAATATCTGTTCGAACTTAGACTTGAAGCTCGGACCTGCAGGAAGGCGAATACGTGAGTTATATCCAGTTTCTGGGCGCGGCCGGGACGGTCACCGGTTCCAAGCATCTGATCAACAGTAATTCCAACGGCGGCGGTGAAGCCGGCTTTCAGACCCTGCTCGATTGCGGCCTGTTTCAAGGTCCAAAGGAGTGGCGGCTCAAGAACTGGCAAGATCTGCCGGTCCCGGCGCGCCAGATCGACGCCCTAGCGCTCACCCACGCGCATCTCGACCACAGCGGCTGGATTCCGCGGCTGGTGGCCGAGGGTTATCGCGGGCGCATCTATGCCACGCCGGCCACGGTCGATCTCTGCGGCATTCTGCTGCCCGATTCCGGCTACCTGCAGGAAGAAGATGCGGCCCACCACAATGCGCTGAAGTCCTCCAAGCACGACCCCGCGCTGCCGCTCTACACCCTGGAGCAGGCGCGCGATTGCCTGGCCCAGTTTTCGCCCGTCGAGTTCGGCCAGACGGTATCGCTCAGCCCGCAGATCAGCTTCCGCTTCGTGCGCTCGGCGCACATTCTCGGGGCGGCCATGACCGAGGTTACACTTGCCGGCAACGGCCGCCAGCGCGTATGCCTGTTCACCGGCGACGTGGGGCGAGTCTTCGACAGCCAGATAGCCCCCGGGCGCGTCTTGCACTCGGGCCCGACGGAGGGGGAATCGCCCGACATTCTGGTGATGGAGTCCACCTACGGCAACCGCGCCCATCCCACCGACGATCCGCGGCCGCAACTGGCCAGCCTGATTCGCGAGACGGCCAAGCGCAGCGGCAGCGTGATTGTGCCCGCCTTCGCCGTCGAGCGCACCCAGAAGTTTCTCTTCCTGCTGAAGGAACTGATGGAGGCGGGAGAGATTCCGCGCCTGCCGGTCTTCAGCGACTCGCCCATGGGCATCGAGGCGGTCAAGCTGTTCCTCAAGCACTCGGAGGAGTTCAACGAGGAGACGCGTGGGCTCATCCAGAAGTATGGTTCGCCTTTTCAGTGGGACAACTTCCACTTCGCCCGAACGGTGGCCGAGTCCAGGAAGATCAACGATTCGCGCTATCCCTGCATAATCGTTTCCTCCAACGGCATGGCCATGGGTGGACGGATACAGCATCACCTGCTGCAGCGTCTGCCCGACCCCAAGAACCTGGTGTTGTTCATCGGCTTCCAGGCGATGGGCACGCGCGGGCGCCAGATCAAGGACGGAGCCCCGCAGGTCAAGATTTTCGGCCAGATCATACCCGTGCGGGCGCAGGTGGCCGCCCTGGAGCAGTTCAGCGATCACGCCGACGCCGCCGAGATGCTACACTGGCTGCGTACCTTCAAGAAACAGCCCGAGATTACATACCTGGTCCACGGCGAACCGGATGCGGCGGCGGCGCTGCGGCAAACCATTCAGCAGCAGCTAGGCTGGCGGGTGGAAATCGCGCGCTATATGCAACGAGCCGAGTTGCCCTGAGCATCCAACCGCTGGACGGCTGGGCTCTTCGCTCGTATCCCACCTTTGCGGAGTGAAGCGAAGCTAAGGCGCGGACGCGAGGTTTGGACGCAAGATGTCCAGTGGTTTTGTTCATGGTAGTTGGAATTGGCACGTTCATGGTATTTCGCAAGCCCCTGGGCTCGTCAGCTAGTCTGATTGTGATATAGTCCACGCGTATGTCCAGTATTGCTGTGAAGATCTGCTCGGGCTGCGGGAGTGAGCTGCTCGAAGGTGCTTCCCTGTGCCCGCACTGTAGCGGGAGACTGGAAAGCTCCGCCACAGCCGAGCATAGCCACAGCGCGGCCGAGGATTTCGTTTGTGCTCCTGTCTGGCGCCGCTTCATTGCCGCCGTCTTCGATGTAGTTCTCGCCTCGGCCCTCTTGTTTCCCATTGCCATTGTGCTGATGTGGATCATGGAGGTGTACCACTCCCAGATCGGCTTGAGCGAGTCCAAAAGCCGCGCCATTATGGGGAGCGCGGTCGCGCTGCTGTGGATCGTCTGGTTCTGGATTTACTGCGCGGCGGCCGAGTCCTCCGTGCACCAGGCCACTCCCGGAAAGCGCCTGCTGAGCTTGAAGGTCGGCGATGCTCACGGTGAGCGCCTCAGCTTCTACCAGGCAAGCTGCCGTTACTACGCCAAGTTCCTTTCCACCTTCGCTTTGCTGGCCGGATTCGTCGTGGCAGTCTTCCATGCCCGCAAGCAGGGCCTGCACGACATGATCGCCGGAACCCTGGTTATCAGGTCTAAATAGTCCGTTTTCTTTACCTGCACCCACGCCAATCTTTCAAAGGTTTCAAAGTTTCAGAGTTTCAAGGTTACATGGCTTATGCGACAACTCGACAAACTTTGAAAGCCTGAAACTTTGGAACCTTGAAACCTTATCCCATTTCCGCCCCACCCGGCTCTCCGGTAAGATGAAAGCAGATGCCCCTCTCGATTCCGCGTCTGCGCGTCTGGTTTGCCGTGCTGGCCATGCTGGTAGTGGCCGTGGTTGCCGGCTTTTACTTCTACGCCCGCCTGCAGACGCGGAGCTTTATGCGCCGGCTGCCGCAGAAGCTCGGGGTGGATATCCAGCAGAGCACACAAGGATTCACGCTGTCCAAATCGGAGGGCGGGCGCACCCTGTTCACCATTCGGGCGGCCAGCGCCATTCAGTATGCCGAGGGCGGGCGGGCCCGGTTGCAAGATGTCACCATCGTGGTTTACGGCCGCGAGGGAACCCGCTTCGACCAGATCTACGGCTCCGATTTCCTCTACGACCCCAGGGCCGGAACTGTTTCCGCCAAGGGCGAAGTCCAGATTGATCTGGAAGGAAACACCGGCGGGCCCCAGCAGCCCGACCAGGCGCCTCCACGCGAGTTGCGCAATCCCATTCACCTGAAGACCAGCGGGCTGGTCTTCAACCAGAAAAGTGGAGTGGCGCACACGTCTGAGCCCTTGCAATTTCGCGTGGCCCAGGGCCAGGGCTCGGCGGTGGGCGCGACCTACGACACGCGGCAAAACGAGCTGGTGCTCGATTCCCAGGTCGCGATCAGGGTCAACGACCGGGAGCATACCACGGTGCAGGCGGCGCACGGCGTCATCACCAAGGAGCCGCGGGAAATCGTTCTCTCCAGCGCGCGCATGCAACAGCCGGGGCGGGATTTTGAATCCGACCGGGCAGAGCTGCTGCTGACCACGAACAACGATCTGCAAAAAGTGATCGCCAGCGGAAACGTGCGCCTCACCGGCGAGGGTCCTAACGGAGGCACCCTGCGATCTCCCTGGGCCGAGATGATGATGGGGGAGAAAAACCAGCTTGAGCGGGCCGTCTTCGGCGGCGGAGTGCAGATCGAAACCCGTGGCGCCAATGCCGCCACAACTACCGCCGGACGCGTCATCGTTGACTTCGCGGCGCAGAATCGCCCGCTGCTGGTGCACGCTTCCGAGGGCGTGCGCATGCAGCGCGACTCCGCCCAGGCGCTCACCGGCAAGCCTGTTTCCGGCGCGTCCGAAGCTGGCAGAAGCCAGGAAACGGTCGAGATAACCTGCGCAGCGGCTGATTTGCACCTCAAAGACGGCCGCCTGGTTTCGCGTGCGGAAAGCGTCGGGCCCGCCCAGGTGCTGATCACTCCGGCGCGGCCGTCGGTTCCCGGCGAGCACACGGTGGTCACGGCCGCCCGCATGCAGGCCGACTTCGAAGACAACCGGCTGGAGCGGGTGCGCGGCCAGCCCGGCGCCAAGGTCACCTCCGTTGTTCCCGGGCAGCCGGACAAGGTGAGCACCAGCGACTCGGTAGTGGCGCAATTTGCCCCTGGCGGCGGCCTCACCGAGATCCGGCAGGACGGGAATTTCCGCTACAACGAGCCCCAAGGAAAGAATCCGCCCTTTGGGCCGGGCGGACGCTTTGCCTATGCCGATCGCGCCCGCTACACGCCTGAGAGCGACGCCATCGCGCTGAGCGGTTCGCCGCGCATTGTCGACGGCGGCATGACGCTCACCGCCAACCATGTGCGCATCGAGCGGCGCAGCGGCGATGCCTTTGCCCAGGGCACGGTCAAAACCACTTACAGCGAATTGCAGCCCAACGCCGGCGGAGCCATTCTGGCCACCGCCGATCCGGTGCACGTCACCGCCGCCGCCGCCAGCCTGCAAAGGCAATCCGGGCTGGCGCGCTATACCGGAGACGCGCGGCTCTGGCAGGGCGCTGACGTGCTCGAGGCCCCGGCCATCGAATTCGACCAGCCCAACCGTGCCCTGGTAGCCGAGGGCACTGCCCGCCAGCCGGTGACCAGCGTCTTCGTGCAGGTGGGGAAGAATGGAAAGACCACCACCGTAGTCGTGAACGCGGCGCGGCTGGTCTACAACGATTCGGAGCGCCGCGCCCGTTACACCGGAGGCGTGGCGGCCAGGGGCGAAGGGCTCACCATCACCGCCAGCAGCGCCGATGTCCTGCTGGCCGAGGCGGGCGAAAAACGAACCCGCTCGCTGGCTACTCCCAGCCGCCTGGACCACATCATCGCCGTGGGGAACGTCAACGTGCGCCAGCAGGAGCGCAACGCCCGCGGAGAGAAGCTGGTCTACACGGCCGCCGAGGAGAAGTTCGTGTTGACCGGCGGCCCGCCCCTGCTGGCCGACCCCCAGCGCGGCACCGTGCGGGGCGATTCGTTGACCTTCTACAGCCGCGATGATAGAGTCCTCGTGGATAGCGATGGGTCTTCCCGCACCGTCACCCGCACGCGCATAATCCGCTGATGCAGACCCTTTCGGCAGAAAATGTTGGCAAGAGTTACCGCGGCCGCCGCGTGGTGGACGCCGTCTCGCTTTACGTCAACCGCGGCGAAGTGGTGGGACTGCTGGGCCCCAACGGCGCCGGTAAGACCACAACCTTTTACATGGTGGTCGGCCTCACCGCCCCGGAAACCGGAAGGGTGCTGGCGGATGGGGAAGACATTACCGCCGTGCCCATGTATCTGCGGGCGCGCAACTACGGCATCAGCTATCTGCCGCAGGAGGCCTCGGTCTTCCGCAAGCTGACGGTGGAAGAAAACATCCTGGCCGTGCTCGAAACCCAGCCCATCACCTGGCCGGAGCGCCGGGCCAAGATGGAGTCGTTGATCGACCAGCTCGGTCTCGGGCACATCCGGCGCAACCGCGGCTACGCGCTCTCCGGAGGCGAGCGGCGGCGGGTTGAGATCGCCCGCTCACTCTGCATCACTCCGACTTTCATTCTGCTGGACGAGCCCTTCTCCGGCATCGATCCCATCGCCGTGCTCGATCTGCAGAAGATCATCTGCGGGCTCAAGAACAACGGCATCGGAATCCTGATCACCGATCACAACGTGCGCGAGACCCTTTCCGTCACCGATCGCGCCTACATCATCAACGAGGGCCGCATATTCGCCGCCGGAACGCCCGAAGAGCTCGGCAACAACCCTGAGGTCAGGCGTGTCTATCTAGGAGAAAGTTTTTCTCTCGTATAAGACAAAAATACTGGGCACAAGCTTCCACCGCCCGCCCACACAAGTGTCGGCAGCCGATTAATCGCGCTTTTTTCAACGCCTCTCGAAAGCTTCTGGTTTAGAATCATAAGCGGGAGATTTTCCCGCACAACTCAACTTAATCATGGTATTGCTGCAGCCCAAGCTGAATCTCAAGGTTTCCCAGAAGCAGATCCTGACCCCTGGTCTGGTGCAGATGGTCAGCGTCCTGGCTCTCAACAAACTGGAGCTAAAGGACATGATCAACGCGGAAATCATTGAGAATCCCGTGCTCGATGAGTACATCGATGCCGTTCCCACCCTGGACGAAGTGGCGGGAAAGGAAGAGCAGCGGGAGCGGGAAAGCGCCGCCGGCGAGGAGCAGAAGCCGAAAGACGAGCACGACCCCTTCGACGAAATTGATTTCGGCTCCTTCTTCCAGGACTACCTCGACCCCGGCTATCGCAGCTCCGCCGATTTCGAAAACGTCGAGAAGCCTTCTTTCGAGAATTTCCTGTCCAAGCCGGCCAGCCTCACCGATCACCTGATGTGGCAGCTCGGCTCCGTGCATCTGAAGGACGATGTTCTGGCCGCCGCCGAACTGGTTATCGGCAATCTGAACGAGGACGGCTACCTGCTGGCCAGCGACGAGGAGCTGTTGGCGATGGCTGATCCCTGGGTTTCGGCGCAGGAAAACATCGCCTACGGCAACGGGCAGGGAACCCTGGGCGAGGTTGAAGCGAAGGCATACGCTACGCCAGACGCAACCACCGCAGTCGCCGGGGATCACCCCGCGAGCTCCGAAGCGGGCCACACGGTAAGCGGTTCGGAGAATATGGTGCCGAATGGCGGCGGGCCCAAGCTGATTAAGAAACCCGAGTCGCCCTCCCACGCGCTTTTTGGAATAGATGCCCTGCACGAAGCCATCCATCTGGTGCGGCAGTTCGATCCGGTCGGGGTGGCGGCGCGCGATCTGCGCGAGTGCCTGCTGTCACAGCTGGAGGATCTCCGTAATCAGTACGAAGAACGCGGCAGCGATCCGCAGGAGGCCGAGGCGCTCGACGATGCCGCGGCCATCGTCGACCGGCACCTGCACCAGTTGCAGAATAAGCAGTACAAGGAAATCGCCAAGGCCCTGGGCCGTCCCGTCGAGGCCGTCATGCAGGCCTACACGCTGATCCGCACCCTCGATCCCAAGCCCGGACTGCGCTACAACAAGAGCGAAGCCCGCCTCATCGAGCCCGATGTCGCTTTCGTCAAGCAGGGGGACGAGTACCTGATCGTCATGAATGACGATGACATGCCCCAGCTTCGCCTCAATCCCCGCTACCGTAAGCTGCTGAGCCGCGATGGGGCGGAAAAGGAAGTGCGCAACTACGTCAAGGAGCGCTACAAGTCGGCCATTCAGCTCATCAAGAACATCGAGCAGCGCCGGCAAACTATTCTCAAGGTCTGCGAAGCTGTCGTCGGCCGGCAGCACGACTTCCTCGACCATGGCATCGACATGCTCAAGCCGATGATGATCAAGGAAGTGGCCGAAGAGATCGGCGTGCATCCTTCTACCGTAAGTCGGGCGGTGGCCAACAAATACGTGCATACCCCGCAGGGGGTTTTCGAGCTGCGCTACTTCTTCAGCGAGAGCGTCAACGGGCCGCAGGGCGGCGGCACCTCGCTGCTGATACTGAAGCGCCGGGTCAAGAAGCTGATCGAAGAAGAGGACCCGGCCCGCCCGCTTACCGACGAGCAGATCACCCGCATACTGCAATCGCAAGGCATCCAGGTCACCCGCCGAACCGTCGCCAAGTATCGCGAAGACATGAAGATACCTAGCACCCACCAGCGGCGCGTCAAGCACTAGGAGGCTGCTGAAAAACAGGTTTCAAGCGGGTTGAGCATGCAAGCTCTTGTGCGCTGCCCTCGCGGTGCCACATTAACTGGCGCCTCGCTTGTTGCTTCGGCGCGTTTTTCAGCAGCCTGCAGCACCCGACCTCAGGCGTTTTATTTTGGGCAGGCACGAGGAATTTTCATGTTCTCGCCGGCTATTCGCGCTAAATTGGCAGCAGCTCGTTTCTTAAGGAAGGCGGTATGGCCAATAAATACGATTTTCGCGGTTTTGAAAATGCCTGTATGCAGTCGGTGCACTATTACGCTATTCGGGCCGGCAAGATCTTCGAAATCACTGGTTTTGCAGCAGTTGACAGCAACTCCCACCCCAGCGCCGTGGCCCGCGTCAGGGTTGGAACCATTCCTCTCATAGAACAGGCAAATGCATTTGTCGATCCCGCTTCAGTAACCGATTGGAAGACCATAGCCACTGTTTTCAAGTACCCTCCGCTGGGTGTTCCCGAGGCGCTCAGTGAGTTGCTGAAGAAGATCGAGGAGTGGTACCCGGTTGAAAAGAAAATGGCTATGGCGATGGCCTTGGGCAAGGAATAACGACAGAAGCTGTTTTTTCCAGTCAAGAGATGAGCGCGGTCGAAAGGCCGCGCTCATTCATTTTTGCAACCCCCAAAGGCACGATCAGGGTGGGCGCCCGGCGAAACCGGCTGCTGCGCTTGGGCGAGGCGGCCTATTTGCCTTCCTTTGGCAAATATGGGGCTAAAATGCCGTACCCGGTGAATTAATCCAGGTAACTTGGCGATTTGCCCCGGGTTTTGATATAACCGTGAGTCCCCGGGAGCTTTATCGGGGCCCCGGCAGAAGCCGTTTCTTCCTCTGCCGGGGTGGTCCTGCGCTCCGGGGAGGTGCAAGGAGGGGAAATCGATGAACGTTGAGTATACCGGCCGTCAATTTGAAATTACCCCCGCCATTCGCAAAGAGGTCGAAACGAGCCTTAACAAGCTGACCAAAATACTGGGAGACAACTTCAAGAGCAAAGTGATCCTTACGGCGGAGAAGCAGCGCCGCATCGCGGAAATCACCATCACTCGCCGCACCGCCCCCATCGTCGCCGTGGCCGAATCGGTCGACATGACCCTGGCGCTGGGTGAAGCTTTGGAGAACATCGAGAGGCAGGCGCTCAAGTTCAACGGGCGCCGGCGCGATACCAAGCGTGTAGCCAAGTCAAAATGGAAGAGAGAAGCCCCTGAAATCGAGGCCCAGTTGGTGGTGGGAGCCGCCGCCAGCATGGCCGTGCCGGTCGTGGTGCATAAGTTTCCCGCCGGCCATCGTACCTCCGAGGCGCACCTGGTCGCCAACCACGACTCGGTGGCGGCGCGCCCCATGACGATAGAGGAAGCCGTCAAGGAATGCGAGTTCCGCGACCGCGATGTCTTTGTTTTCCGCGACAAGGCCGGCGGGGTAAAGGTCCTGCATCGGACCAAGGACGGCAGACTGGAGATCATCGAAGCCTGAGAGTCCCGCCTCCGCGCTCTCCTGTCGGGCGCAGATGCGGGCCGGAAGACCACATAAATAACCGACGAATCAGGATAGACAATAAGGGGTGCGGCGCCGCCCCCCTTTGGTTTTTCTAGAGCTAATTAGGTTTTGGTGTAGTCGTGAATTATTCGGGTGTCATGCTGAGCACCTCCGCCAGCAGGCGCGAAGCATCCCCCGGAACCGTCCCAACACGTTCGGTTTAGAGCTTTTCTATAACAAATCTTCAGCTCCGTTTTCCTCCCGGCAGTGCGGGGATGCTTCGTTCCGCCACCCCGGCAAACGCAACCGCAGCGTTTGCTGGGGCCCCGGCTCCTCTCAGCATGACAGCTCAAACAGATACGCTTGTCCGGCCACACTAATTCCTAAACTGCTATAGTAACCGGCTGGGGATCGTTTAAGCCGCCCACTCTAAATTGTTGTGGCGGCGATTTTGGTTTAGAGTTACACAACATGGCACGGAGCTCTCGCAAGCGCGGCCAGGCAACGCCTTCCACCCGCCGCCTGAGGGCGGTTCACCGGCAGCGCAACAACGGTTCCCGGCTGGTAATCATCACCGGGCTGAGCGGATCGGGCAAGGTCACCGCGCTCAAGGTCTTCGAGGACCTGGGGTATTACTGCGTCGACAATCTGCCGGTGGAACTGATTCCCAGCTTCGCCGAGCTGGTGATCGACTCGGCCGAGCCGCTGAATGCCGCCATGGTGGTCGACATTCGCGAAGGCAGCCAACTCGACCGCCTGCCTGCGGTGTTGGCCGAGCTCAAGCAGCGCCTGGAGACGCGGCTGGTGTTCCTGGAGTGCGGCGACAGCGTGCTGCTGCGCCGCTTCAGCGAGACCCGCCGGCCGCATCCGCTGGGCGCTACCAGTTCGGTTAAGCGCTCCATCAAGCGCGAACGCGAGCGCCTGGAGCCCATCAAGAATCTGGCGGACGCCATTCTGGACACCTCCAAGTTCAACGTGCACGAGTTGCGCGATCACCTGATGGAGCAGTTCCAGGACGGCGCCAGCAGGCCAAAGGCGCTGCTGATCTCCATTGTCAGCTTCGGCTTCAAAAAGGGAGTGCCCGAGGACGCCGACCTGGTATTCGATGTCCGCTTCCTGCCCAACCCGCACTTCGTGCCCGAGTTTCGTCCTTTAACCGGGCGCCATCCTCGCGTCGCCAAGTTCATACGCGGCTTTCCCCAGACGCAGGAGTTCGTCAACCGCATCTCCGACCTTCTTATTTACCTGCTGCCCCACTATATCGAGGAAGGGAAGAGCTACCTCACCATCGCCTTTGGCTGCACCGGCGGCCAGCATCGCTCGGTGATGATCGCCGAGGAAGTAAAGAAACGCCTGGCCAAAGCAGGCTATCGGGTCAAGTGCGAGCACCGCGATTGTCCGCGGTAGGCCGACCGCCGAGGGCGCCGGCGCTACGTTCAGCCGATCCGGAGCTCAGCGCAACAAGCAAATCGGTCTTCGGTTTCCGGGAGTGCCTCATAACAGACACTCAGCCAGTCGTAGTAAGCTTCGTCCAACGCGGAAATAGGTGAATTTACCTACCCTGCGGCATGCGCGCGACTGTGCTTCTCCGTTACAATTACAACATTAGCTCACAGCATCTTGTCTTGCCGGCGGGAACTTGGGGCTCGATGTCGAAATGTGATCAACTATGCGGCGATTGATCCGGCTTCTGCGGTACGTTAGGCCATACACGCTGCAGTTGTTGAGCGCGGTAGCGCTGATGGCGTTGGTTGGCCTGCTGGACGCCTTTCGCCTGCTGCTGATCGGCCCCATGCTTGACCGGGTGCTGCATCCGGCCTCGCAATCGCGCGACATCGCCCTGTTCACCATTCCCGGCTCCCAGCACACCATCTTTCTGCAAAGCTTCGTGCCCAACCACTTCACCAATGCCTGGACGATTGTGGCGGTGGCCCTGGTGAGCGCCACCATCGTCAAAGGCCTCTGCTTCTATGCCGGGACGTACCTGGTCAACTACGTGGGCTTCGGAGTCATCACCGACCTGCGCAACGAGCTTTACGGCTCGGTGGTCCGCCGCTCGGTGGCCTTCTTCCAGAAATACACGACGGGAACCCTGGTTTCGGCCATCGTCAACGATATCGACAAGATTCAGTTCGCCACCTCGCAGGTGCTGGCCGAGTTCCTGCAGCAGGGCTTCTCGCTGATATTTATCGCCGCCGTGGTTGTCGCCCTGGGCGGCAAGTTCGCCTGGGTGCTGCTGATATTCGTACCGGTAATTGTCTTCTCCTCCGGCCGGGTTGGGCGCCAGGTTCGCTCCACCACCCGCAAAGGGCAGGACAAGCTGGCCGATATCCAGAACATCCTGCACGAGACCATCACCGGCAACCGCATTGTCAAGGCCTTCGGCATGGAAAGCTGGGAGACCTCGCGCTTCCACGGCGCTGCCCGCCGCCTGTTCAAGGCCAACATGCGCAGCGTGGGCGCTGCCGCCGTAAGCTCGCCGCTGATGGACGTCCTCGGCGCCATCGCCATCAGCCTGCTGCTGCTGCTGGGACGAGATCAGATTCGCTCGCAGGTCTTTACCGCCGGTACGTTCGTGGCCTTCATCTTCGCCGTCTTCAAGCTTTACGAACCGGTGCGCAAGTTCGCGGCTTTTTACAACTCCTTCCAGCAGGCGCTGGGCGCCTCCGCTTCGGTCTTCCAGTTCCTGGACGCCGACGACGAGGTAAAGGAAAAGCGGCGCGCCCTGGCCCTGCCGCCCTTTCACCAGAGCATACGCTTCGAGAGCGTTTGTTTCGGCTACAACAGCGCCGAGCAGGCGGTGCTGCGCGGCATCAACCTGGAAGTCAGCGCCGGCGAATTGCTGGCCATCGTGGGCTCCAGTGGTTCCGGCAAGACCACGCTGGTGCACCTGCTGCCGCGCTTCTTCGACGTTTCCAGCGGCCGCATTCTGATCGATGGGCACGACGTGCGTGACCTTACGCTGGCCTCCTTGCGCGCCCAGATCGGCATCGTTACCCAGGAAACCATCCTCTTCAACGATACCGTGCGCAACAACATCGCCTATGGCCAGCCGCAGCTTTCCAGCCACCGGGTGGTGGCAGCGGCGCGCGCCGCCCTGGCCCACGATTTCATCCTGCGCATGCCGCAAGGTTATGACACCATCATCGGCGAGCGCGGCTTCCGCCTCTCCGGCGGCGAGCGTCAACGCCTCAGCATCGCCCGCGCCCTGCTGAAGAACGCTCCCATACTCATCCTGGACGAAGCGACCTCCGCCCTGGACAGCGAATCGGAAGTCCTGGTACAGCAGGCGCTGCAGAACCTGATGGTGGGCCGCACAGTGTTTGTCATTGCCCACCGGCTCTCCACCGTGCGCCGTGCCGACCGCATCCTGGTGCTGGAAAACGGCACCATCAGCGATATCGGCACACACGAGGATTTGCTCAACCGCCTGGGAACCTACCGGCGCTTGTACGACCTGCAGTTCGTCGATCTGGAGCCGGGGCGCGGCGCCAACGGCTCACCCGCCAATGGCTCTCCGTCCTACAGTCCGGCCCTGACGGTGCCCGGAAGCGCGGAGCTGCCATGACGATTCGTTCCATGACCGGCTTCGCCCAGGTAAAGAGCCAGCGTGGCGCGGCCAGCTATAGCATTTCGCTGAAGTCGGTGAACCATCGCTTTCTCGACCTGCACCTGCGCATGCCGTCCGGCAGCGATGGGCTGGAGAACAAGCTGCGGCAGATCTTCAAACAAAAGTTGCACCGCGGCCACATTGAGATGACGCTGCAGATCGAGCGTGCCGGCTCCGGGCCCATCAACGTCAATCGCGAGCTGGTGGTGGGCTATATTCAGGCTTTCCGCCAGTCGGCCGCCGAGTTCGGGCTGACGGCGGAACCGGATTTGAACGCCATCTTCCGTCTCAATGGCGTGCTTGATGACGGCGGCCCGCTGCCCGAAGAGCCGGAGGCGGAGGCGGAAATTTGTACGCTTCTGGAGCAGGCAATTGAGAAACTGGACCAGATGCGCGCGGCCGAGGGCCGGGGCGTGGCCGGCGAGCTGCGCGCCCGCATGCAAACGGTGAGCGTGGCGGTGGAAGAGGTGGAGAAGCTGCGCTCGCTGGTGGTGCGGGCTTATCTGGACAAAGTACAATCGAGGATTCAGGAACTCATTGGCGCGCAGGCGGACCCGGATCGGCTTTTGCAGGAGGCCGCCTTGCTGGCTGATCGCAGCGACGTCCAGGAAGAGATCGTGCGCCTGAAGTCGCACGTGCAGCACCTGCTGGGCTTGCTGGAGCAGGGCGGCGAGACCGGCAAGAAGCTGGACTTTCTGCTGCAGGAGATGAATCGCGAGGCCAACACCATGCTGTCCAAGATTTCCGGCGTGGCCGGCGAGGCCTTGCGGCTGACCGAGCTGGGCCTGGCCATCAAGGCGGAAATCGAAAAATGCCGGGAACAGGTGCAAAATCTGGAATGAGCGGACTGGTATTCATCATCTCGGCGCCCTCCGGCTCGGGCAAATCGACGCTCGTAAATGAGCTGCGACAGAGCGTCAAGGGTCTGGAGTTTTCCGTCTCCTATACCACCCGCCCGCCGCGCGGCAGCGAACAGGAAGGCCGCGAATACCATTACATCTCGCGCCCGCAGTTCGAGAAGATGATTGCCGCCGGCGAATTCCTGGAATACGCCGAGGTCTTCGGCCAGTATTACGGCACGGCGCGCCGCTTTCTCGACGCCGCCATGGCGCGCGGGCACGACCTGCTGCTCGACATCGACGTGCAGGGCGCCGAGCAACTGCGGAAAAAACTGCCCAACGCCGTCAGCATATTCGTGCTGCCCCCCTCTCGCAGAGAGCTGGAACTGCGGCTTTGCCGCCGCAGTTCGGCGGAGAACGTGAACGACCAGCAGATCATCCGCCGGCGGCTGGATACCGCCTCGCGGGAGATCAGCAATTACCAACTGTACGACTACATTCTTGTGAACGACCGGCTGGAGGATTCCATTGAAAGGCTGAAGGCCATCGTGCTGCGTGAACGCCTGCGCCGCGCGGAAAAAACGCCTGCCGGCGAGGAACGCGAACTGATACGCCTGGCGGAAAGCTGCCGTTTAGAGCAGTCCCGCCAGCGCATCCAGTCGATCCTCGACACCTTTCAGCAAGCCGGAGCCCCAGTGGTACCAAAGTAGGAGAGAAGTATGGAGCTCATCGACGGTTTCGACAGCAATTACCGCTACATCCTTGTTGCCGCGCGGCGCGCGCGCCAGTTGCAATCCGGGGCGCGCCCGCTGGTTGAGACCAGTTCACGGAAACCCTGCCGCATCGCCGCGCAGGAAATCCAGGCGCAGAAAGTTAAGTGGAGTGTCCCCGAACCCAAGCCGGCGGCCGAGCCGGTGGCTACGGAAACGGTTCCGGTCACCCACCAGGACGAATAGGGCCTGGTTGTAAAGGGACCGAGACGGCGCGGCGCCTGGCGTCGTGTCGTCACGCGCCCGGTTTTTTCCTGAAGGCGCCGAAATTGGCGCCGGAAACCGCCAGCGCGGGTTGCTGACGTACGCTGTTCGCGACCGCGCTAAGCTGCGCTCGGAAAGCTGCGCTACGCCTGGCGCGGCGGCTTGGGGCGCGGGTTGGCTGCGCTTCTCAGCGAAGGCTCGCCGGGCGCTGCGTCCAAGCCGCCGGCGTGACATCTATTAGGTAGAGGGCAAGCCATGAAGATCGCGCTGGGTGTGACTGGCGGGATCGCCGCTTACAAGGCGGCTGAGATCGTGCGCCAACTGCAGGACCGGGGGGTAGAGGTCCAGGTGGTCATGACGCGCGCGGCGCAGGAGTTTGTTCGCCCGCTGACCTTTGCGGCCCTTACCGGAAGGAACGTCATCACCGACATGTTCGGCGAAGGCGGCGCCCAGCCCAATGCGGGCTCCTCGGTCGAGCACATCGGGGTGGCACAATCCATCGAGGCGCTGCTGGTGGCCCCCGCCACGGCGGACACGCTGGCCAAGTTCGCCAACGGTACCGCTTCGGACTTCCTCTCCACCTTGTATCTGGCCACCACCGTGCCCGTGATCGTTGCTCCTGCCATGAACGTCAACATGTGGCAGCACGCGGCCACGCAGCGCAATCTGGAGACGCTGCGCCGCCGCGGCGTGCGCGTGGTCGAGCCCGGCAGCGGTTATCTGGCCTGCGGCATGATCGGCGCCGGCCGCCTGGCCGAGCCCGAGCAGATCGTGGAAGCCGTGCTGGAAACCCTCGGCATTGCCCAGGACCTCAAGGGCGAAAGCATCCTGATCACCGCCGGGCCGACGCATGAGCCCATCGATCCGGTGCGCTTTCTCGGCAACCGCTCCAGCGGCAAGATGGGCTACGCCCTGGCGGAGGCGGCGTTGCGCCGTGGCGCGCAGGTTACGCTGATCAGCGGCCCGGTGTCCCTCACCCCGCCCGCGGTGGCCGAATTCGTCCCCGTGGAAACCGCGCAGCAGATGCGCGACGCCGTCCTGCTGCGCTTTCCCGATGCCACGGTGGTAATCAAGGCGGCGGCGGTGGCCGATTATCGCCCGCGCCAGGCGGCCGGGCAGAAGATCAAACGCGTGGCCGGCCAGGGGCTCACGCTCGAACTGGAGCCGACCGCCGACATCCTGGCCGAACTCGGCGCTCAACGCTTCGAGAAGCACATCCTGATCGGCTTTGCCGCCGAAACCGAAAACGTCATCGAGAACGCCCGCCGCAAGCTGGCCGCCAAGCATATCGACGCCATCGTGGTTAACGATGTCTCGAAGCCGGGGGTGGGCTTCAGTTCGGATCGCAACGCCGCCACCATTATCACAGCTGCCGGCCTGACCGATGTGCCGGAGAGCAGCAAGTTCGAGGTCGCCCAGCGCGTGCTGGATGCGGTCGTGCAGCTTCGGGCGGCGCGGTCGGCGCTGGAAAAAGCGGAGATGAAATGAGCGCGCTCGATCCGGAAAAGCGCGCCGCCATAGCCGAGCGTCTTCGCTTCTACCAGGAGCTTGGCATCCAGGACTTCTACCGCCGGCCGGTTTCAGTTGCGGAAGCCCCTGAGGCCGGAGAAGCCGCGGAAAACGCAGGCCAGGCCGCCTTTGGCCGGGCGGAACAAACGATTTCGCAATCCCTATTTGAAGAGCCTGCCTTGCCCAGCTCCGCCGAGGCCGCGCCGGTTGTCGACAAGCCTGCCGCGCTGCGCCTCATTCGTCAGGACCTGGGCGACTGCACGCGCTGCAAGCTGCATCGGCTGGGGCGCAAGCAGATCGTCTTTGGCGTAGGCAATCCCGAGGCCGAGCTGATGTTCGTGGGCGAAGGCCCGGGAGCCGACGAAGACGAGCAGGGCGAACCCTTTGTCGGCCGCGCCGGGCAGTTGCTCAACAACATGATTTCGGCCATGGGGCTGCGCCGCCAGGACGTTTACATCGCCAACGTGGTCAAGTGCCGCCCGCCGCAGAACCGCACCCCCGAGCGCGACGAGTGTGAAACCTGCTCGCCGTTTCTCATGCGCCAGATCGCCACCGTGCGCCCCAGGATCATCGTCGCCCTGGGCGCCGTGGCCGCCCACAATATGCTGGGCATGACCGATGCCATGGCGAAGCTGCGCGGCCGCTTCTACGACTTTGCGCCGCGTCTGCCCCGAGACGCGCCCGAGCGCGCCGCCGGATTCTCCACCAAGCTGGCCGTGACCTATCACCCCGCCTACCTGCTGCGCGACCCGCGCCAGAAAAAAGAGGCCTGGAAAGACCTGCAGATGGTGATGGGCTACCTGGGGCTGGCCGTGCCGGCACGGCGCGGGGATGGATAATCGCTGTTTCCTTGCACACGGCGGTGCCAGCTTTCAGCCGGTGAAAGCAAGGAATTGATCACCTTTAGCTTTCATATTTTGAGTTGTCATGCTGAGCAAGCCGGGGCCCCGGCAGACGCTGGTTTTGCGGCTGCGGGGGAGCGAAGCGAAGCATCCCGGCGCGGCTTATCGAGAGATGCGGCTGAAAGTTTTTCTAGAGAAAAGCCCGCAAGGCGCAGATTGGGAAAGACCCAGGGGATGCTTCGCGCCTCCTAACGGAGTCGCTCAGCATGACATCGCAGTAGAATGTTGCGACTAATGCAGAAATCATCTTTCCGGAAATGCTCTAGAATCTGCTGGTGAACTTGCGAGCCCATTCTGCTGCGCCTGGCTTCGTCCGTGATGACGAACGCAAGGACGCGGCGGAGCCCGCCTTCTGCGATGTGGCTTTGCCGGTTCCTCTCGATGGCTTCTTCACTTACAAACTGGGAGGCGCATCGGCCGTGGTCGGCGGACGCGTGATCGTCCCTTTCCGCGAAAAGCGGCTGCAAGGCATCGTGGTGCGCCTGCACCGGCAAGCGCCCGCGGCAGCGGTGAAGCTCCGGGCGGTAATCGAAGTGCTCGACAGCGCACCCGTGCTCGACACCGGCCTGCTGGCGCTTGGCCGCTGGATCGCCAGCTACTATCTCGCGCCGCTGGGCGAAGTCTATCGCACCATGCTGCCGCTGGCCGCCGAGTTCAAGCAGGTGGTTGCCTATCGCATCACTGAAAGCGGCAGCGAGGCGCTTCGTCACCCCGCCAACGCCAGCCTGGCGCAGCGCCTTTGGCTTGGCGCGCGGCCCGGCAAGGAGAAATCCGCCTCCAGGCGCAACACCGCGCTGGATGGCCAATTGCAGGAATTCGCAGTATTGGACTACCTTGCGTCTGCACGGGCAGATGCAAATTCGGCGTTTGCCGAAGGCCTCGGCGATTTGGTTCGCGAGGCTACGTTGCGCGCTGCCACTGGCGCCTCGCGCGATGTGCTGCGCCGCCTGCTCACTAAGAAATGGATTGCCCGCGAAGATTTGTCTTCGGCCCGCGACGCCCGGCGAATGGTGAAATTCGCCGTGCTGCGCACCGCAACCAGCGAACAAGCGGCGTCACAGGCGGCGGAACAGCAGGTAGAGAGGCTTATTGAGTGTCATCCTGAGCGAAGCGAAGGATCTGCTGTTCTTTGCGACAATGCGAAAGCAGATCCTTCGGCTGCGCAAAAGCGGCGCGGCCTCAGGATGACACCTCTTGGGGGTTCTTCTACAGCCTCGGCCACCGTTGACGCTCAAGCGAATGCGGCCTCCACCGCCAAGCTCAATACCAACCAGCGCAAGATTCTTGCGCACCTGGAGTGTGCGGGCGGGCGCATCGCGCTGGACGAGCTGCGCCGGCTTTCCGTGCCCAAGACGACGCTCTCAACCCTGGTGCGGCGCGGGCTGGTTGAGATCGTGGAGGAGCCGGCGCAGCGCGATCAGCCGGCCATGAAGCCGCGCACCACCCTGGAGTCTCTCTTCGCTCCGGCGCAGCAAGAGGCGCTGGCGGCCATCAACCAGGACGTCGCCGCGCGACAATTCCAGGCGATCCTTATCCACGGCGTCACCGGCTCAGGCAAGACGGCCGTGTACCTGGCGGCCATGAGGCAGGTGCTGGAGGCCGGGCGGGGCGCGCTGCTGCTGGTCCCCGAGATCGGGCTGACGCCGGCGGTGGCTGCCGATCTGCACCAGGTTTTCGGAGAGCAGGTAGCCATCCTGCACTCTTCGCTCTCCGACGATGAGCGAGCGGAGCAATGGCACCGCTTGCGCCGCGGCGAGGCCCACATGGCCGTGGGCACGCGCTCGGCCGTCTTTGCCCCGGTGCAGGACCTGGCGCTGATAATCGTCGACGAAGAGCAGGACCACTCGTACAAGCAGGACGAAACTCCGCGCTATCACGCCCGCGATGTGGCCGCCGTCCGCGCCAAGGCGCTGGGCGCGACGGTGGTATTCGGCTCCGCCACTCCCTCGCTGGAGTCGTTTCACAACGCCAGCGCGGGCAAGTACCGCCTGCTGCGCCTGCCGGACCGGGTGCAGCAGCGTCCGCTGCCGGAGGTCGAGCTGATCGACATGCGGCAGGAGTTTCAGGCCACCGGCAAGGAGCACCTGCTCTCGCGCCGCCTGATCGAGGAGGTCACCGCCCGGCTGCAGGGCGGCGAGCAGGCCATGATCCTGCTGAACCGGCGCGGCTACTCGGCCTTTGTCATGTGCCGCTCCTGCGGCGACACCATTCAGTGCCGCGACTGCGCCGTGGCCCTCACTCATCACAAGCGCGAGCACCGGCTGATGTGCCACTACTGCGGTTATCAGCAGCCCATCCCCAAGCTGTGCCCCAAGTGCGGCAGCGACTACGTGCAGTTCCTCGGCACCGGCTCGGAAAAGCTGGAAGACCTGCTGCACGCGGCCTTTCCGCAGGCGCGCATCGGCCGCATGGACCGCGACACGGTGCGCGGCCACCAGGACTTTGAGCGCATCCTCAGCGCCTTCGATGCCGGCGAGTTCGACCTGCTGGTGGGCACGCAGATGATCGCCAAGGGACACGACATCCATGGCGTCACCCTGGTGGGCGTGGTCGGGGCCGACACCGCCCTGAGCCTGCCCGACTTTCGCGCCGCCGAGCGCACCTTCCAGTTGCTGACCCAGGTGGCCGGACGCGCCGGACGTGGTAGCGCCCCGGGCAAGGTCGTGCTGCAGACCTATTTCCCGGAGCATTACGCGGTGCAGTTTGCCGCCCGTCACGACTTCGAGGGCTTCTACCGCAAGGAGCTGCAGTTCCGGAGCTGGATGCACTACCCGCCCTTCACCTCGGTGGCCAACGTGCTGATACGCAGCGACCGTCAGGAAGAGGCGCTGCGCTACACGGGCGTCCTGGAGAAATGGTTTCAAACGGCGCGCCATGAAGGCGTGCGCGTGATGGGACCGGCGGCGGCGCCTATCGTGCGCCTCAAGCGGGACTACCGCTACCACTTCCTGTTGAAGTCGGCCAGCCGCGAGCGCCTGCACGCGCTGCTGGCGGCCATGCTGCGCCACGCCGAAGACCAACACCTGCCGCGCACCAACATCGTGGTGGACGTGGACGCCATTGCGCTGCTGTAGGTCAGCCGCCCGGGCGGCGGTAGAGGGTAGCCCACGGCGTGAGCCGTGGGTGCAAGGTCCCCAGCGATTGTGAGCCCCCGAAGGGGGCGATAGAACGGATCGGGATTCTTTCGCCCCCGTTGCGGGCTTCGGGATTTTGCGTTCAAAACCCATGGCTCACGCCATGGGCTACCAGCTTTCCCCCACTTCGCGGGGGATGACCGGCCAGGCTTGCTCCATGCCAGGCAGAAACGGGTTCTTACCGCCGCAGTATCGCCCGGAGCTCGCGCACCACTTCGCGCCCTGAACCGCCTTGGAACGGCGCCGGCATCAGGGTGAGAGCCAGCAGAATGGCGGCCGCCAGGAAAAGGCCGCGGCGCGATTTGCTCAGCTCCGGCCAGGGAGGCACGACCGGGTGGCGCAACCCGCTCAGAAACAGCAGCAGTGCCCACAGAAACCATCCAGCCCAATAGAAGACTCCGAGCGGAAGCAGCGCGGCGGTGGCAATCCAGGAGACCGCCTTGTGAGCGCGCGGATTGAAGGCGAAGACCAGGTGTCCGCCGTCAAGCTGCCCGCCCGGCAGCAGGTTCAGCGAGGTGGCGAACATGCCCACCCAGGCGGCGATGGCAATAGGGTGCAGCGAAAGCTGATCGAGAGCCGGCAAGGGCCGTGCCAGGCAGGCATCTGCCAAATATCGCCCCAGGTGGAAGACCAGTGGAAACCCGAACTGCAAATCTTGATCCGGGGGCGCGGCGCTGGCACGCGAGAGCAGCAGGCCCAGGAGCATCAGCGGCAGGGCCACCACGAAACCGGCGATGGGGCCGCCAATTCCGATGTCGAACAGGGCATCGCGCGAGCGAATGCGCGAACGGATGCGGATAAACGCACCCAGCGTTCCCACCAGCGTGGACGCGGGAATGAAGAAGGGAAGCGTGGCCTGTACGCCGTAGCGTCGGCAGTAGAGGTAATGCCCCATCTCGTGCGCCAGCAGAATGCCCATCAGGGCCAGCGAGAAAGGCGCTCCCAGCAGCAGGCGCGAGGGCCGTTGGACGATCCAGCTCACCGGGAACAGCGGCAAGTCGTCGCCGCTCTCGCTCAGGATGGGCAGATTGTGCGCGAAGTTGAACTGCAGCCGGGCGCCGACGGTCAACGTGGTGAGGAAAGTGGCCAGCAGCAACAGCAGGTTCAGCCAGTATCGGCGCCTGGTCCGGGTTACGCGGACTATTTCAACCGGCCAGGCGATCTCAGGAGAGGGGACAGAGGGATTCGTTTCCGACATCAGGAACCGATTCTTTTCTCATGGCCAGCATCTTCGTCCAGGAATTTAGCCCGGACACTGGCTGACTAGCAGATTCGAAACGCTGCGCTTGCCCGGCGATTCGGTGGCGGGGCTTGCCGGACTACGCCGTGCCAGGCAAACGTGCGCCGGCCTCTGCCGGACGCGCGCAGACTCATTCTATGGATTGTAATTCCTTGCCCGGCTTGAAGCGCACCGCCTTGCCGGGCGGAATATTGACCTCGGCGCCGGTCCTGGGATTGCGCCCGATCCCGGTCTTGCGCGGGCGGACGTTGAAAACTCCAAAGCCGCGGAGTTCGATGCGGTCGCCGCTTGCCAGCGCCTTCTTCATGGACTCGAACACCGTTTCCACGGCCGTTTCGGCTTTTGTCTTGGTGACTCCGGTCTTGTTTACGACCTCGTTGATGATGTCCAGCTTGATCACGCCGCCACTCCGGACTACTTGATTTCGCAAGGCTTACGCCGACGAGTTATCTCAGATTCAGGCTAACTTCGTCAACCGTAAAAGGCAAGTCTATTCGCCGTACAGTCTAAGAATCTGTCCAGAAACTCGTAAAGGAACCTGAGAAGGAATATGCGAGGCAGGCCGATAGCCATAGCTTGGAGGCATGTACCCGAGCGACTTGACGGAGCAGCAGTGGAGGAGACTGGAGCCTTTGCTGTGCCAACCTCGCCAGAATCGTCATGCCGGAGGCAGGCCGCGCAAGTATGAACTGCGCCGGGTGGTGGATGCCCTTCTGTATGTGGTCAAGACGGGCTGTCAGTGGCGGCAGTTACCCAGCGACTTTCCGCCGTGGAAGTCGGTGCATGAGCAGTTCCGGGCGTGGCGGGATGAGGGGATGTGGGAGCGGGTGAGCAAGAGCTTGCGTGAGCAGGGCCGCAAGTCCGGGGGACGCCAGGCGGTGCCCACGGTGGCGATCCTCGATTCGCAATCGGCGAAGACGGTGTTAAAAGGGGGCAGCGTGGCTACGATGCGGGCAAAAAGATCAAGGGACGCAAGCGGCACATCGCGGTAGACACGCAAGGCAATCTGCTGACGGTAGTGGTACACTCGGCCGGCATCCAGGACCGAGTGGGGGCGCGGGCGGTGTTAATGCGGCTGTTTTGTCGTTTCGATACTCTGCGCAAGGTGTTGGTGGATGGTGGTTATGCGGGCAAATTGATTGACTGGGCCAAGCAGATGTTCGGCTACCAGGTTGAGGTGGTCAAGCGCAATGAGATGCACCGCTTCCGGGTTCTGCCCAAGCGCTGGATTGTGGAGCGCACCTTGGCTTGGTTGAACTGGTCCCGCCGCCTCAGTAAAGATTACGAACTGCGGCACACCTCGGCAGAAGCTATGATCTACATCGCTTTCGCTCATCTGCTGCTGCGCCGCGCTACTTAGTTTTTGGACAGATTCTAACCACAGAGTACACGGAGGAGCACAGAGGAGGAGAAAGGCGCTCCGCTTTTGAGAGCGGCGGGCCAATTCGGGGTTGCCTTCAGGGCCACAGGTGGGCACCGGCGCCTGAACCGGGCGGGCTGCTCTCGCTCCGGGCCGAATTTTCGCAGGTGCTAAGATGAGCGCGGCGTGATGAAAACACTGCATCTGCGGATTGCAGCAGCCCCAGCGAATGCAAACGCCGGGCCCGGCGCTGCGCTGGAGGAAGCGCAGCCCGCCATTTGTCAAGCCGCCGCCATCATTCGCCGAGGCGGGCTGGTGGCCTTCCCGACGGAAACGGTTTACGGGCTGGGCGCCAACGCGCTGGACCGCGAGGCCGTGCTGCGCATCTTTGCTGCCAAGCAGCGGCCCGCCTGGGACCCGATCATCGTCCACGCCTGCTCGATCGAGATGGCCAAGCGCCTGGTGACCGGCTGGCCGGCTTCGGCGCGGAAGCTGGCCGAGCGCTTCATGCCCGGGCCGCTGACCCTGCTGCTGCCCAAGCGCGACATCGTTCCCGATGCCTGCACCGCCGGCCGCGACAAGGTGGGCATACGCATTCCCGCTCACCCGGTGGCACTGGCGCTGATCGAGGCGGCCGAGGTTCCCATTGCCGCGCCCAGCGCCAACCGCTTCGGCGCGCCCAGCCCGACCACCGTCAGCCACGTGTTAAGAGACCTCGGGGGGCGCATTGACGCCATACTTGATGCCGGCCCGTCGCCGGTCGGCGTCGAATCCACGGTGCTCGACCCTGCCGCCGATCCGCCCATCATCTATCGGCCCGGGGGGGTCAGCCGCGAGCAGATCGAGGCCCTCATCGGTCCGGTGCGCTTGGCCGAGCGCGACATTAGCGCCGATGCGCCAACCGCGGGCCTGGCATCGCCCGGCCTGGGCATCCGTCATTATGCGCCACGCGCGGCCCTGGCCCTGGTCAACGACGAGCGCGAGATGGAAGCCGCGGTTGCGCGCCACACCGCTGGCGGCGAACGCGTCGGGCTCATGCTGCCGGAGAACTGGCTGGGCGCCGCCGTCCCAAGCGGTTGCATCGTGTTTCAATGGGGGCCGTTCGCCCAGCTTGAGACGCTCGCCCGGCGCCTGTACGAAGGCCTGCGCTGGCTCGACGAGCAGCAGGTCACGGTCATCGTCTGCCCAATGCCGCCAGAGCGCGGCATCGGACTTGCCATCCGCGACCGCCTGCGCAAGGCAGGAATAGGGAAGAGGGTTAGGGATTAAGAGTCAGGCAGCAAGGAATATGTTCCTTATCTGCCACGCTTGGATTCACAACAGCTCCTGAGCGGCCTACCTGCCTGATCCAACGCGTATGGTTTGCCGTCGGGATCACCAGCAGGCCTCAACCCCTGAATTGCGCAGCCCCGGCCCAAGCGGATTATACTTTTTGTGACCCCTGGGTCCCCAACAGACATAGCCTTTGTGTCTGTAGGGGTCGAGGAGCAGCCATGTCTCTTTCCGTCGTAATTGTGGATGATGAACAACTGGCGCGCGACGAGCTTGCCTATTTGCTGCGCGAGATTGAGGGCGTCGACCTGCTGGCGCAGGGCAAGAACGGACTGGAGGCGGTGAACCTCATCCGCGAGTACTCTCCCGACCTGGTGTTCCTGGACGTGCAGATGCCCGGTCTGGACGGTTTTGAGGTCATCAAGAAGCTGCTGGAAAAGAAGCTGCCCATGCCCCGCATCGTCTTCGCCACCGCCTTCGACCAATACGCCGTCAAAGCCTTCGAGGTCAATGCGCTGGATTACCTGCTGAAGCCCTTTGACAAGAAACGCGTGGCCCAGGCCATCGAAAAGGCGCGCAAGGACCTGGAAGGCGCACCAGCCTCGAGCGAAAAACTCGACGTGCTGGTCAAAATGCTGGAGTCGCAGCGTCCCCAGCCGGCGAAGATCCTGCTCAAGGCCAACAGCCGGCTTTTCCTGGTAGACCAGAAGGACATCTGCTTCGCCTCCATCGAGGACGGCATAATCACCGTCGTGGCCACGACCATGGAGGGACAGTCCAACTGCCGGACTTTAGAGGAGTTGCTGGCCTCTCTCGACCCCAACCTGTTCTGGCGCGCCCACCGCTCGTACCTGGTTAACATCAATCGCATCAAAGAAGTAGTGCCGTGGTTCAAGAGCTCGTACCAGATACGCATGGACGACCGCAAGCACACCGAAATCCCGGTCAGCCGCGCCCAGACCCGTCGCTTGCGTGAATTGTTCGGGTTGTAATCCGCCGAAAACGCAGAAAATCTACCGACAAAGGCACATTTCCCGGGCGCCGCTGCATCTTACTTGGTGAGTTGCCGAAACATGACGCGCCTGGGTTGTCGCCCAGGATTCAGGAACGTTCGGGCCGGGTACTCCGGGCCATGTTGCGGCTGTATAATCGGCCTAGGATGAAAGCCTACGTCTATGTTTCGCTGAAGAAGAGCGTGCTCGATCCGCAGGGCAAAACCATCCAGGGCGCGTTGACCAAGATGGGTTACAAGGGCGTCGCCGATGTGCGCCAGGGCAAATTTTTCGAGGTGACGCTGGATGGCAATCTCGACCGCCAGGCGGCGCAGGCCGAGGTCGAGCGGATGGCGCGCGAGGTCCTGACCAACCCGGTGATCGAGGAGTTTCGCTGCTCGTTCGAGGCATAAGCCCTCGTCTTGGCGGGCCTCTCTCGTTTTCGCACGGGTTCATTTCGTAAGAATTGGAGTGCAATACCGTGTGCGGAATTGTTGGTTATGTAGGTAAAAAGCGGGTCGTTCCGGTCATTCTCGAAGGGCTGAAGAAGCTGGAATACCGCGGCTACGACTCGGCCGGAATCGCCGTGGCCGGCAACGGCGAAGGCCTGCAGATTCGCCGTGCCGAAGGCAAACTGCGCAACCTGGAAGAAGCCATCCGCCTGAAGCCGATCAACGGCACCTATGGCATCGGCCACACCCGCTGGGCCACCCACGGCCGCCCCACCGAGGAGAATGCCCATCCGCATCGCGACTGCACCGGCCACGTGGTAGTGGTGCACAACGGCATCATCGAGAACTACCTCACGCTCAAGAAAAAGCTGCGCGAGGAAGGCCACAAGTTCTCGACCGAGACCGACACCGAGATCATCGCCCACCTGATCGAGAAGTATCTCACTCCTTCCAACGGTCACAAGCTGCCGCTGGAGGAGGCAGTGCGCTGTGCCGTGCACGAGCTGCATGGCGTATTTGCCATGGCGGTGATCTCCAGCGACGAACCCGACAAGATCGTCGCCGCCCGCAACGGCCCGCCGGCCGTAATCGGCCTGGGCAAAGACGAGTATTTCGTCGCCTCCGACGTTCCCGCCATTCTCTACCACACCCGCGACCTGTTCTTCCTGGCCGACGGCGACCTGGCGGTCATCACTCCCTGCGGCGTGCAGTTGAGCGACTTCGAAGGCAAGCCCGTGGTGCGCCAGGTGCAGCACATCACCTGGGACCCGATCATGGCCGAGAAGGGCGGCTTCAAGCACTTCATGCTCAAGGAGATCTTCGAGCAGCCGCGCGCCGTGCGCGATACCTGGCTGGGCCGCGTCTCGCTGGATACCGGCAAGGTCTTCCTGGAAGAGATGGACATCAGCGAGGCCGAATTCAAGAACCTGACCGGGGTCCAGATCGTGGCCTGCGGCACCAGTTGGCATGCCGCCCTGGCCGGCAAGTACATGATCGAGCGGCTGGCGCGGCTGCCGGTGGAGGTGGACTACGGCAGCGAGTATCGCTACCGCGATCCGATCATCGATTCAAACGAACTGGTCATCGTCATCACCCAGTCGGGCGAGACGGCCGACACCATCGCCGCCCAGCGCGAGGCCAAGAACAAGGGCTGCAAGACGCTGGCCATCTGCAACGTGGTGGGCGCCATGATCGCCCGCGAAGCCGACGGCACCATCTACACCCACGCCGGGCCGGAGATCGGCGTGGCCTCCACCAAGGCCTTCACCGCGCAACTGACGGCGCTGTTCCTGTTTGCCGTCTACCTGGGCCGGCTGCGCGGCGTGCTTTCCGACGAGCAGTCGCGCGAGCTGCTGGGCGAACTGGCCAGGATTCCCGGCAAGCTGGAGTCGGTGCTCACCCTGGAAGAGGAGCTGGAGGACCTGGCCAAAATTTACAGCCGCGCGCAGGACTTCCTGTTCCTGGGCCGCGGCATTCACTTCCCCATCGCGCTGGAAGGGGCGCTCAAGCTGAAGGAGATTTCCTACATCCACGCCGAAGGCTACCCGGCCGGCGAGATGAAGCACGGGCCCAACGCGCTGATCGACGAGGACCTGCCCACGGTGATTATCGCCACCAAGGACGATAAGGACCCCAACTCGGTGCTGCGCTATGAGAAAACCTGTTCTAACCTGAAGGAAGTGACGGCGCGTTCCGGCAAGGTAATTGCGCTGGCCACCGAGGGCGACGAGGAGATTCGCGAATCGGCCGACCACGTCATCTACCTGCCGCCGGCGCCCGAGCTGCTGCTGCCCATACTGGAAATTCCGCCGCTGCAACTGCTGGCCTATCACATAGCCGTGCGCCGCGGTTGCGACGTCGATCAGCCGCGCAACCTGGCCAAATCGGTTACCGTGGAGTAGGCGACTGGAACAGGGAAATTCTTTTGCTGCCCCACATCTGCAAGCCGGATGTGGGGCTTCTCTTTGCGCTGACTTCTCCGCATTTGCGCGGCCAATACTTAGGTACCAGGCAGAGGACGGCCTGCCGCGTTGGTGTTACGCTTGCCGGGGTGGCGGGCCGTATTACCTTCGTAATTCTGACATTTTTCCAATCCCGGTATATGCTTCGAAATCGTGATAACACAATCGTTGAGTCCCGACATTCGATGTGGCGTGCGCTTCCCGCTGAAGCTGCCGGTGACGGTAAGTTTTGGCGGTAAGAAGATGTCCGCCGAGTCGCAAAACATCTCTTCCAGCGGAGCTGTTATTCGGCTAGACGAGGCCATTCCAGTCGGTGCCGCCATCCAGTTCACCATTGCCATGCCGGGGGCCAGATTGTGCCTGCCGAAGGATATGCTGGTCGATTGCACCGGTCGCGTGGTACGCTGCTCTCCTGTGGGTAATCGTCACGAGCTGGCGGCGATGATCGACGAGTACCGTTTCCTGCGCCAGTGAACGAGGCGGTTTCCCCCGAGGAAATCTCCGTATGGCCGAGGAGCCTGTCGAAGGACAGGAACAGACCGCTGCAGACCCCGAGGATTCCTCCGCGCTGGTTCGGGTCATAATTGCCGACAGCGAGCCCATCTTTCGCGTCGGCATGCGGAAAATCTTCGCTGTCGAGGATGACATCCGCGTCCTGGCGCAAACCGAGACCCAGGAACAAACCACCAGCGCCGTCGCCAAACACCTTCCCGATGTGCTGCTGATGGAGTCCGGCATCTCCCTGGAGCCGGCCGAGACCGTTTTCGGCCTGCTGCAGATCGCTCCCAAGATGCGCGTGGTGCTGATCGTAACCGAGCCGGAGGAAAGCGACATTCTGGAGTTCGTGCGCCGCGGCGCCTGCGGCGTGGTTCCGCGCTCCATCGCGCCCGATCTGCTGGTCAAGTGCATACGCAAGGTCCACGCCGGCGAACACTGGCTGGACAACCGCGCCGTCAGCCTGGTGATCGAGGCTTACCGTTCCCAGGCCGTCAAGCTGACCGCCACGAAACCAAGGACGAAGCTCAACCCCAAGGAGCTGAAGATCATCGCCGGCGTCACGCAGGGCCTGCGCAACCGGGAGATCGCCACCGATGTGGGTACCACCGAGCAGGTGGTGAAAAACTACCTGCGCAAAATCTACGACAAGCTGGGCGTCTCCGACCGCCTGGAACTGGCTCTCTATTGCATGCATCACAAGCTGCTGGGCTCGGCCGCCCAGAAGCTGCCCGAACTTCCGCCTCCCGAACCGCCCATCATGGAAAGCCCCGCCGGAAAATAGGCTGTTCGGCCCCGCGTTATCTTGGATTGGCATGTCACTACAGTCGGGCGTCATCCTGTGTAGTATGGAGTGTCATTTAGAGGCGGAGCGAAAGCGAAGCCGAAAGATCCTGCTTTGTCCACAAACGAAAGCAGTTTGCACGCTTGGCGGCGGCCTCCGGGACGTGCCCGGAACGGTTGCCGGCCCTGCGGCTCTGCTAAAATGAAAACACCCGCCGCTAACCATCCCAATAAACGCAGAGGCGGCGTTTGGGGACTTCAGGGGCGCATCCCCGGCGCGGAGAGATGGCCGAGTGGCTGAAGGCGCACGCTTGGAAAGCGTGTATAGTCGAAAGGCTATCGAGGGTTCGAATCCCTCTCTCTCCGCCAGAACAACATTCTAAGTCGTCCAGAGAAGTCCATAAAGACAAGAAAACAGGCCACCGACGCTAGCTGGCTCGTCCAATTGTGCGTGGTAACTTCCCATTGCATCCTGATCTGAATCGTGGTAAATATCGTGGTCAGAAACTTACCACGGTCAGGAGTTACCACGGTGGCCACAAATCTACTTTCCGCTGTCGAATGCAAGAACGCCACGAGCAATGGGGCGGGAGTCCGCAAGCTCCACGATGGCGATGGCCTTTATCTTTGGGTTTTCCAGGATGGCCGGAAGTATTGGCGGATGCGGTATTGGCAGGCCAGCAAGGAAAAATCCCTGTCTATCGGCGTCTATCCGAAGGTGACACTGAGCGACGCGCGGAAGAAGCGCGAGGAGCTGCGCAAGCAACTGGCAGCCGATCTTGACCCCTCCGCCGAGCGCAAGGCCGCCAACCTGCGCAAGAAGCTCTCTGTCGAGAATTCTTTCGAAGCCGTCGCGCGGGAGTGGTACAACAAGCAACTGCATACCTGGGTGTCGCACCACGCCGAAGACGTGAAGCGCCGCCTTGAGTCCAACATCTTCCCGGTTCTCGGCAAACGCCCGCTTGGCCAGATCGAAGCGCCGGAGCTGTTGCAGGCCATCCGTGCAATCGAGACCCGTGGCTCCTACGACCTTGCCCACCGCGTTTTGCAGGTATGCGGACAGGTCTTCCGTTACGGCATCGCCACCGGGCGCTGCACCCGCAACCTCTCCGCCGATCTGCGCGGCGCTCTGACTCCGCACGTCAAACAGCACCAGGCCGCCGTCCGCGCCGAGGAACTGCCCGACTTGCTGCGCGCGATTGCCAAGTACGACGAAATCGGCGACAAGCAAACCCGCCTCGCTCTGCAACTACTGGCGCAGACCTTTGTCCGCACCAATGAACTGATCGGCGCGGAATGGGCAGAGTTCGATCTGGACAACGCGCTGTGGATCATTCCGGCTGAGCGCATGAAGATGAAGGCCGAGCACGTTGTCCCGTTGACTAGGCAGACGCTCGCCATACTTGCCGAAATCAAGGAAACCTCGGATGGCAGCCGCTTCGTCTTCCCCGGCAGGAACCGCGACAGGCCGATCAGCAACAACACCATGCTGTTTGCCCTCTACCGCCTGGGCTACAAGGGCAAGATGACCGGCCACGGCTTCCGCGCAGTGGCCTCCACCATCCTCAACGAAGCCGGTTTTCAACCTGACGTGATCGAGCGCCAGCTTGCCCACTGCGAACGCAACCAGGTGAGAGGCGCATACAACCGTGCCGAATACCTGCCGGAGCGCAAGCGCATGATGCAGCACTGGGCGAATTATCTCGATCTGGTCGAGGCGGGGGCGAAGGTGATACCGATGCACGGGGGCGCGGCATGACGGCTCGCCGCGCCTGAGTTCCGCGAACGCTTGAATGCCCAGCCGTCATGCTCCTGGCAATGGAGCGTTATCGAACTGCCATGTCTACGCCAGAGTCGCGTAGTTGCTTGAGCATTGCTTGTGCAATTTCGTCAGCTCCCGGTTGCCCGGCTTGTTGTGGTGTAGCCAAGTCCCGGATGATCTCGCCCTGACGCTGACTCGCTACTGCGCCATAGCTGGTGAAGGTTGTCAGCACCTTCTCATGTCCGAGGTTCTGGCTCCACGCCTTGAAGTGTTCGGGTGACTGGCAGACAACTTCGCCAAGTTCGGCGAGTGTTTTTCTAAAGCTGTGCGGATGGAAGTATTGCAGGCCCGCGCTGACGAAGGCTTCTCGGAAGACCGTGCGAATGGGCGAGGCGCTGCTCCAGTGCTCCCGTGCCAGGCCGGACACTTCAAACTGGCGGCTCGCTCCCAGAGCAATGTGCGTGGCAGGGAAGAGCGGGTCGTCGTTGCCCCACAGCTTGTCTTCCCGCAGATAGCTCGCCCACTCCGCCACAATCGCGCGAATCTCATCGCCTACCGGGAAGAAGAACGTGGTGAAGGTCTTGCTGAACTTCGTGTTCACCTCCCGAGCGTCTTGAAAGACGCTGTTTGCGGCCAGATCAATATGCTTCAGCTTCATCGAAGCAATGGCGCTGTCCCGCGCGCCTGTCAGCAGCGTGAAGGCGATTAGGGCGCGGTTCCGCCGCTCGATCTCCGTGCCGGTCGGCATCCTGTTCAGAACGTGCTTGATCTGCTCCAGGGTCGGCACTTTTTGTTCCCGCTGGGCTGTGGCAATGCGCGTGTCCTTGTCGGACAAGTTGAAATAGTCGGCATCGGAATACTGAAAACGCGACTTGTACCCAGGTTTGTCCGCAAGCCACTGGAAGAACCGTTTCAGTTGCGTGAGCGTGGCATACAAGGTCGCCTTGCTCAGCTTTTCCCCGGATCGCTGCCCGTTCTGGTCGGCGAGGTGCTTCTTAAAGGCAACCGCCTGCTCGAAATGAAACGCCTTGAAGTCCCTATGCTTGTTGTAAACCTCGAAGCGATCCAGGGCCTTCGCAGCCGCATCCACGGTCGGCTCGCTATGGCGTTTGGCTTCCCGCAGGTAGGCGAAATATCTGCGCTTGATTCGTTCGTTTTCGGCGCTATGTTTTGTCACGGTCGATGTCTCCTATCTCAAGTCACTGTTTGCGGTAGGTTGATTATTCTCACTTAGGTGTCGCAGTGCTTGCGAAAACGTGATGTCCACTTTGCCGCGAACTTGCTCCAACTTGGTCAGGCTGACGCGCCGGTTCATGATGCAATCGCAGTCTGGGCAAATCGCGGTCAGGTTCCCAAACTTCCCGGTGACAGGCTGATAGTCCGCCATGTCGCCGGCAGGGGTCTTCGGGGCGCGGCATCGGACGCAGTAGAGTTCCCCAGGCCGGCAGGGCTGCCGCTTGCCGGTTCGGCGCGCCTGAAGGAATACGGCAAGGTCCCGGCCCAGAATCAAGATTGGTCGTTTGCCATCGCAGGTTGGCAGCCCAGCCTTGACCCAGGCGCGCACGGTGTTCTTGTGGCTGCCGAACAGACTGGCAACTTCCTCGACCGTGTAGTTCCGGTGGATTTTGACCAGGCGATGGTTGGGATGTCGTCTTCTCATGATCGTGACCCGCCGCTGCTCATGCGACCGTCTTGCGAGCCGCTTCCAGCTTCACCACCAGGTCGCGAATCTCTGAGTCGGACTTTCCTGAGATGCGGGCAGCGTTTAGCGCCGCTACTTCGCTGGCAGGCCAGCCCACGGCGCGCGCGCCCAAGCTCACTGGCCGGGGGAATACGCCTTGGGCAATGCGCAGGTAGAGGGTGCTTCTCGACAAGCCCGTGCTGGCCTTGACGGCTGGAAGCCTTAGTATGCTGTGCGTCATCTTCAAACCTCGCTGAGCGGCATTGGAGTGCTCAAGACGAACCGTAGCTGGGCGATTTGGGCGAATAAACGCCCGAACAAGGCCCAGCGTCGGCTAGGAGTTGGCTTGAAAATCAACGCTATGGGAAGCGCGAGGACAGGCGCTTCGAGAGCTGCGGATACGGACTTAGGCGGAGATAGGGTCCGAAAATAGCGGGTTTGGCGAGTGCGCGATCTGGGCGAAAAAATTCCGCCCAACTATTTTCAAGACCTCATGTGTTTTCTGATGGTGTCAGCGCTGCGGTCATCGGCAACGTCCAGCTTGGCGATCTGCTGCGAGTACCAGACATCGGACATCTTCGGGCGGCTCTTTTTCAGTCTCCGGTATTCCTTTTGCCAGCCTTCGTACATGGCTTGCGTATCCAGCTTGCGCGCTTCGCGCTTGGCGTTGCTTGGCGTGTAGCGGCTGTCTGCCGTGGTCGCGGAATCAACCTGTTGGCGGATCGCGGCCTGATCGAGCGAATACTGGCCATTGCCATAATCGATAAACTGAGAGAGTGGCGCTGCCTTGCTCCCGGTAACCAGCTCCAACTCGCCATCGGCCTTGAGGCATAGCATCTGCTTGCGCTTGTCGCCGGTGGCGATGCCAATTTCCCAAAGTTCGCCGCTGGCTGACCGTCTGTCATTGCGACGCAGCCCAAGGCTCTGCGCGGCAAACCCGCATAGGGCATCCATCTCGCACCGACATTGCCTCAGCCGCTCGGCGTCAACGGCCACGCGGTTGGTGTCACTCCGCTTGTCGCACACGATGAACGATGCAGCGCCGCCCGATGCGATGGGCAACGTATGCACCGGCATAGCGCATTCCTGCTCGCAGCCAGGACACACCACACTAGCGGCTGGGCGCGCCTTCACGAGCAGCGTTTGCGACCTTCATGGCCTTCACGGCTTCCGCAGGCCAATGGCTCAGTTCCTCTTCGCTGACCAGTACCGCTGCGCCTTTGAGCGCGCCCACGCGCCCCAGCAGCTCAAGCATCGCGTCCAGCGGCGTCAGCCGCTCGGCGCCCGAGGGCGGGGGAATGGATGAAAGGGTTGGCCGCGGCGGCGTCCCGCTCCCTTAAGACGTCCAGTGACCCGTAGAACTCGAGGGGTGCGGCCGCAGGTTGAGCTCGAGCTGCTCCTCGCGCTTCAGCTCGATGTAGGTGTCGAGCAGCGACTTGTCGGCGAACGCCGGTTTCAGGAAGTCCCGGTCCCACTCGAGGCAGTCGAAGCGCCTCGCCGAGGGAGCCGGGAAGCTCGCGGACCTGGAGCGCCTTTCGCTTCGCGGGGGGGCGGCTTGTAGATGTTCTCGTCCACGGGAGGGGGCGGCTCGATTTTCCGCTGGATTTGTTGGGCAGGACAAATTGTATATCTGGTATTTCCTTATTTAAAATTTCAGCTGCCCGCAACAATTCCTGACGGAATTTTTCCGCTTCTGAAAGTCGGCTGCCAGGCAAAATTCCGATAGTGATTCTGTTTTCGGCAAGGTTGAATTTTTTTCTTGACTCTTGTTTTGAATAATTCAGTTTTACCAAGTCCAGCAAAGGGTGCCCGACATAATTCACCTTAAAACCCTCTTGAGCGTATATGTTAACTTCAAAAGGCAGGA
>CAWHVF010000007.1:0-418424 GCA_963832785.1 uncultured Acidobacteriota bacterium | reverse complement strand
TGTGTTGCCCGGCTCATAACTCTCATCGGCGGCTTCTTTTAGCCAGTTCCGGCCCGGGTATGAATTCGTAATAATTGCGGTAAGGAATGAAAGTCAGACCTTTTTTATTCCAGCTTTGCACCGCCATAAACCCGGCTTCCGGTATACCGAAGACCTCCAGCGGCTTCACTCCCCAGGTCCTTTCAATGCGTTCCGAATAGCCTGAGATTCGTTCACCGCAGCAGACAATGCCTTTAACCTGCCAGATATCTTTGGCCAGGCTGGGCCGGCCGGAAAGGCGGCCGATCAACCAGGATTTAAATAGACGGTAGATCAAATTCTTATTCAAACCGCCGCGTTGATTTTTTATCACATTATATCCTGTATTTTCACCCAAACCGCTGATCAAATCGGGTGTACCGATCAGAAAATCAATGCCCTTCCGCAACCCATTTTGAACTCCCCTGGATAGATCACTGAAGATTCGGCCGGCCTTCCGCCTTCACTCAGGCTATCGCATTGCAGACGCTGGCGCAGGCCCAGGGCCACCAAATCTGCAACGGCAGGGATTCTAAGGCTGATCAGTATTTTATCCAGCAACTCCAGTTGAACATCACCCTTGTAACCGGCCGAAGATAAAATGAAGTGGTGATCATATCATCTATCAAGGTTTTGGTGGAACTGTAGTTGAAAGGCGCTTTTTTGGTTCGGCCGCAACTATCTGTATAAACAGCCCAGAAAAAATTCGCTTCGCCGGCGAAACCGGCCTCTTTGGATTCAAATGGGCCCTGGTAGTCCGAATATACGGTAAGGGGCGTAAAGCGCCGAAAATCTTCCACATTATCGGGCGCCCTTTCCCCATAATCTCCCTGCCAAGGGCGGACTTCATGGCTATTCCAATCTGTTCTGTTTAATAGCAGCCTTTGAATGGAATTATATTCTTCCAGTGAAAATTCCAGAAAACCGCAATATTTCTTCAGGCCAGTTCTTTGCTGCCCCTGGCCAGGAAATGATCTCGCTCTAAAGGCGGCCAATTCAGAGCCGGCCGGACTTCAGATTCAATGCCCTTTTCAATTATCCGCGATTTTGTTTGTATTTTAGTCACGATCTTGACATACCTTGACTGCATTCAGTTTGATTCTTCAGGCCGATTTTGACCGGGTCGACATCCCAAAATTAAGAGACATAACAATTATAATTTAGCCTGGCTGAAAGTCAATACTCCTCACAACATTGTGATTTGAACCCTTGTTTGTTATAGAATGGTAAGAGAGCGGCGGACGATTTTTTCAGGCTCAAAATTGATGAATCCAGGACGTTTATTTCAGGTAAAGAAGGCGATTTGGGGTTTGTGGGAAGATGAGAATTTAGTACTGGAGTCATAGTACGGTTCGCGGAATCATCGAAATCGTATGCACCCGGTGTAAAGCCCTCGTAAGGCAAGTATTCACCTAATCCCAATCCCCAGGTCACAATCTAACACTGAGTGCCACGAGCGCCATTGGAGCAACGAATGGCGTTCACGGTGTTTACTTGCGCTGGGAGCAAACTGCAACCAGCAACTCAATCCACAGGTGGTTTTTCTCCAAAGCTCTCTTCCGGCTGGCTGGCACGCGCGCGCTCGATAGCTTGCGTGCTGTGCCTGCTCTTGTGTCTTGGCGCGCCCGCCTTCGGCGACGCAGTACACGCAACACGTATACAGCCTGCCTCCGACTCCATACTTGCCGGGCACGCTGACGTTTATTCTGCGGAGGTTGCTTCCGGCGTGGTTCGCCTCACCGCCGGAAACAAGCGCGGAACCGGAGTGTGCTTGGACACTCCATGTGCCCACGTGCTGACCAACTATCACGTCACGACTCTTCTAGGCCGGGGACTTAAGGCGGAAGGAATAGGCATTGTAAAGATCACTGCGGCTACCGGGCCCGGCGACGAGGGCGCGCGCGATGTAGGAAGCTTGCAGAAGAACTTCACGTTCCGTTACGACCCGGCCAAAGACCTGGCTGTGTTGACGCTCCGCGAGCCGCTGCCTAGACCCTTTCACGGCCTCTCGTTCGCCACTTACGGACCGGCAGAAAACCAACGTGTTGTGGGGATTACCTACGATCTTCCACCTGCGCCGCTGCCCGGCCTGGGGCTGGTTTCCGCAGGGCGGGGCCGGTTGCGCGTCAGCCAAGGCGAGATTCGCGCGCTTCGCGCACAAACCGTCTCCGCGGACAGCCATCCGGCGGTAAACGACGAGAGTTTGCTGTTGACCTTTACAAGCAAGCCCGGCAACAGCGGCGGTGCGGTTGTGGACAGCGACGGCCGTGTGATCGGAATAATTTGGGGAGTTGAAGAGGTGCCCGGGCAGTCTGATGACGGCATGGCCGGGACTTTAGCTTTGCCCGTAACCACCGTGTCGCGCTTTCTACGGGAAAAGGAGCCGGAGTTGTGGGCCCGGCTTTTCCCCGGCCAGGAAAAGGATTTGCAACCGGCCGGCTTGCCTGGCAGGCAAGAGGTGACGCTTGCCGCGGTGCGCGGCCCAATGGCCGCACTGAATCTGGATAGCCCTCCTGTTCTGACGGAAAGAATCGATTCTGCGGCACTGGTGGAACTGGTGCAGGAGCGCGCGGCGGAGCATCTGGCGCTGATGCGAAATGTCTTCGCCGAGCAAAAACTCGAAATGTGGGGAGATAACCAGCGCAAGGAGGTATGGCGGCACGAAGTGGCAATTTACGCCGATCATCAGAGCTTTCGCGAGATCACGAAGGACGGTTCGGCCGGTAAGAGCTTAGCCGACCTGCCGCCTCCAAAGTCCGGCGCGCGGCCCGGAGCCGAATGGTCTCTGCTGTTGCGGCGTGTGGCGACGGCGGCTACGCCCTTGAATTATCTGGGAACCGCCACATATCAGGGGAAGGCCGTGCACGTATACAGCTACGAGGCCCTGGCCGACGACCAAGTCTGCGATCTCAATGAGCACACCCGCGGCCTTGTAAACTCTACACCCTGGGCAGGGTACGTGGACTGCGCCGGCGCGGTAATCGCCGACGAACAGTTCAACCCGCTGGCGATTGTGCAGGAACTGTACCCGCCTGCCGAACGGCTAACCAGCCTGCTGCGAATAACCGTTCGTTATAACTTTATTGCTCTTCCAGGAAGCAGCGCGCCTTTGCTCCTGCCGGCCGACCTCAAACTGACAGCTCAGTTTAATAATGGTAGTCGGCACTTCGCCGCGGCAATCTGGAAAGACTATCACCAGTTTCGCGTCGAGAGCGCGATCAAGTTCGAGGGTGCGATTCTGACCGCAGACGAACCTGTCGATCACCCCCTAAACCAGTAGCGGTCCACAGGGGAAATTTTCCGGGCCGCGGGCGCCGCCGGAATTTTCGCGGATTGCCATTGAATCCGGCGCTTGTTCGGTTTCTATTTTCTGTCAAAACCCCGCCGTTCAGCGCGCCCGGTAGCGCCCGGCTTCACCGACGGCTTTTGCCTCGTGCACATCCGACGGCAACACTTTCCTGAAGGTCAGGACCAGCAATCCGGAAGCCGTCAACGACAGTGCCAGGTAGACCCAGGCGCCTACAAACGAGCCGGTCGTCTGCTTGATCCACCCCGTGATGTACGGGCCGATGAAGCCGCCAACGTTTCCGCAGGAATTGATGAGGCCAATCGCGCCCGCCGCGGCCGGCCCCGACAGAAAGGCCGTCGGGTAGGACCACCAGACGCCAAAAGGCGCATAGGTCCCAATAGCCGCCAGGATGACAAACAGGAAACCGACATGCGGGTTCTTTATGAAGACGCCTATACCCAAACCTATGGCGCCGATGAACAGGCCGATGGCGCCATGCCATCTCTTTTCGTTCCGCTTGGAGGATGAGTGGCCGATGTAAAGCATGGCCAGGAGCGAAATCGACATGGGGATCACCGTCAGCGCCCCGATGGCGATATTCGACCATCCCGAGACGGCCTTCAGCACGGTTGGCATCCAGTAATTGAAGCCCCAGAATCCGGTGATCCAGAGGAAGTAGGCAGCGCAGAGCTTCACCACTTCGGGGTCTCGGAATGCCTGCAGCACCGTGTAGCGCTTGACAGCGGCCTTTGCCGCCAGCTCGCGCTCAAACTGCGCGGCCAAAAATCGTTTTTCCTCTTCCGTCAGCCACTTCGCCTGGCGCGGCCAGTCGGCCATCCAGAAAAGGATTATGAAGCCGAACAAAACCGCCGGCAGCGCTTCGATGATGAACAATACCTGCCATCCTTTGAACCCGAGCAAGGGTACGCCCACCAGCCAGCCCGCCAGCGGAGCGCCGATGATGCCCGATATCTGCAAAGACGTGAGCAGCAGGGCGAGCGCCCGCGCGCGGTCCCGGGCGCTGAACCAGCGCGGGATGCAGGAAGCGTAGATCACCGGGTACAGGCTGGCTTCGGCCGCGCCCAACAGGAAGCGAATCAAATAGAACTGCCAGGCGGTGTGCATGAAGGCCATCAGCCCACAAACCAGGCCCCAACTGATCATTATCCGCGCCAGCCATATGCGCGGGCTGTACCTTTCAGCAATAAGCGCCCCGGGAATCTCGAACAGCACGTAGCCGGCGAAGAAAATGCCCGCTCCCAGGCCGAACATTTCGGCGGTGAAGCCCAGGTCCTTATTCATGGTCAGCGCCGCGTACCCGATGTTTACCCGGTCCAGGTAAGCAATGACCGAGGTGATGAACAGCGGCAGAACTATGTTCAGATAAGCCTTGCGTTTGGCGCTCTCTGCCACGGCGGAGTTTTGCATTTCCAATCTCATTTCTGCAAAGTTTTCTTTCCCTTCGCCAGTTTTGTCATGGCCTCGGCCAGCCGCTCCATGCCTTCCTGGCAGTTCTCATAAGAGCATGAATAGGAGATACGAATGTGGTTGTTTCCGTTGCGTCCAAAGACGCTGCCGTCAACCACGGCGATTCCGGCTTTTTCAAGCAGGTAGTCGGCCAATTCCGCGGAGCTAACGCACGGCACGGTTATCTTGGGGAAAAGGTAGAAGGCGCCGTAAGGGACGTTTTCCATTTCCAGCCCGGGCACGCGTTGAAGCAAATCCAGAACAAGTTTGCGCCGGCGTCCGAACTCCTTCAACATTTCCGTTGTAGAAGCCTGGCTTTGTGTCAGAGCGGCAATCGCTCCCATTTGGGCAAAGGTGCAGAGCGAAAGCAGCACGTTCTGCTGCGCTCTGGTAGCAGCGGCGACCACCGCTTCCGGGGCTGCCATGTAGCCAATGCGCCATCCCGTCATGGCGTAGGTCTTCGACAATGAACCGCAAATTATGCTCCGCTCCCGCATCCCCGGGCAACTCGCCACCGAATAATGGGCGCGGCCCTCGTAAGTCATGTGGTCGTATGATTCATCGGAGACGACGATCAAATTGTGCCGAGCCGCGAAGGCGGCCAGCTTCTGCACTTGCTCCCCAGTGAGCACGCTGCCGCTGGGATTGTGCGGCGAATTGACGAGCATAGCCCTGGTCTTTGGCGTAATCAGTCTGGCGGCTGATTCCAGATCAAACGCAAAATCATCCGCAGGAACCAGGTCGACGGCGACCGGGACACCGCCTGTCAGATGCACCGTCCAGCGGAAGGTGCCGAATCCGGGATCGGGAATGAGGACCTCATCGCCGGGGTCGAGCACGCACAGCAAGCTCAGATAGATGGCCTCCTGCCCGCCGGCGGTGACCATGATCTCCTTCTCGGGATGGTAGCGAAGGCCTTTTTGCTCCTCGATTTGCGCCGCCAGCGCTTGGCGCAGGGCGGGAATCCCGGCATTCGGCGCATAGTGAACCATGCCGCGGTCCAGCGCCTGCTTGGCAGCTTCTTTGATGTGTGCGGGGGTATCGAAATCCGGCCGGGCGATCTCAAAATGGATCACCTTCACCCCTCTGGCCGACAACTCATTCGCTTTTTCAACTGCCTTTCGTATTCCCCCAAAAGGTACCTTCTCGATTCTCTTGCCGACCATGCCTGATATGGTCATGTCAGCCTTCTCCGCAACCGTGCGATGCCTGGCCGCAAGAGCACACCCTCTTGTGAGCCAGTTAGTCATCGCGAAATTTCTTCCCGGTAGCATATCAGGAGTTCACACGCGGCGGTCCTTCGCTGAGAGAGTGGCATGTTTCGGAAGGGCTTCGGCCGCAGCAGCCGCTGAATCTCAGGCCCCCAGCTTTGAAAGAAACGGTATTACCAGCTTCTGCAGGCGGGGCTTGGGAGCGCACACGATTTCGGCCAGCAGATGGCCCTTCTGAAAGATGCGGACGGTTGCGGTTTCGGAAACCACGATTCCAACGCTCGCACTGATTTTCGTCATGGCGGCGGCCGCCATGTGGCGCGCCCCAAGACCAAAGGGCAGATTCACGACTGCGGCCTTCGCGTCCAGGTAGCGGCAGGCGGCAACAAAGGTTCCCGAGCGCGCGACGACAAAGGCTCCGTCCAATTGCGCCAGTTCTTTTACGGTGCCCCGCAGGTTCTTGTCATCCGCCCGGCGAACCTCAGCCGGGTGACCGGCCAGCGGATCCAGAATCAGGGGACGCGAGTGTCGCAGCACCGTCTCGGCGTCGCCTAACATGAAAATAGTGCCGATCTTGCGGCCTTCCCGCCCCTCGCGCGCAATCTCGATGGCCAGTCCCAGCAGAGATTCCACCACCGGCGCGGGCAGCGGCTGCAAGAGCGATCCCAGTTTCTGGAGTATGCTTAGCTGCTCCAGGTCCAGCAAATCACGCGGCCTGCTGCTTCTCCGCATGGGCCCTCCTCTGCGCTATTCTCAACGCCTGTTACACCGCGCGCTGATGCCGCGGCATTTCCGCCGCCAGTTGTTCCGGCGCCAGGTGCCGATCCAATGCGGCTTTTGCCTCGGAAGAGGCGATCAGGATCAACCGGTCGCCTGCTTGCAGCACAGTATTGCGGCGGACGAGAAGAACCTGCTCGCCACGCAGGACGGCAATGGCTTCGAAATCGTGCTGCGGCCGCTCATCGTAGAGGGCCCCGATTGTTTTGCCGGCAATCGGGCTGTCTTTGCGAAGCACGCCGGTGTGTAACTCTTTGTCGCCGGGAAAGGCAAAGCGGGCGCCCGACCGGATCAGCCGCAGCAGGTCTACATTGCCGAATTTATCCATCAATCGGATGTTGCCGCTGTTGAGGAGCCGGAGCGCAATATCGATCTGCTCCATGTAGTGCGCGGGAGAGTCGGTGCGTGCCGGCACCTGGCCTTCGTACAAGCTGTAATATTTGAGAGATCTCGAAACCCATGTCTGCAGCAGATAGCTGATCATCACGGCCAGTCCGGAAGGCACCAGCAGGTGGTAGCCGCCCGCCATTTCCGTAACCATCAGCATAGTCGCCACCGGCACCCGGGCGGCGGCGCCGAACACGGCCGCCATTCCCACCACCACAAAAACCGCCGAAGGCTGATGAAAAAGCTGGCCGAAAGCGCCGCCCAGCATTGCCCCTATGAACAGCGAGGGAGCAAATACGCCGCCGGAGCCACCGGATGAGACGGTAAGCGCCAAAGCCAGCATTTTGGCAAAAACCAGGGAGAGCAGCACGGCCAGAGCTATGCGGCCATAGATTGCCTCCTGAATCCATCCGTAGCCGCCACCGAGTACCTGCGGAAAATGCAGCGCCAACAGGCCCAGGCCCAAACCGCCAATCGCCGGCTTGGTCCAATGCGGCACCGGCAGACGGCGAAACATATCTCGCACGCCGTAGAACACCATCGGCAGCAACGTGGCCAGCAGTCCGCTGGCGACCCCCAGCACGATATACCAGATGTAGCTTGATATGTCGGGCGCCGCCGTGGCCGGCATCGTGAACAGCGGCTCCCAACCGACGAACAATCCGTTTACCGTGTAGGCGACCGCCGACGAAGTCATAGTGTAGAGCAGGGCGCCGATCTCGAACTCCATCTTGCCGTAGAGCACCTCGATGGCAAACACGCTGGTTCCCATAGGCGTCCGGAAGATGGCCGACAAGCCGGCCGCCATCCCAATCAGCAGCAGCAGCCGGCGCTCTTCCTCGGTGTGATGGGTCAAGGTGGCGTAGACTGAGCCGAGTCCGGCAGCGATCAGGGCGATGGGGCCTTCGCGGCCGGCAGAACCGCCGGAGCCGATAGTAATGGCCGAGGCCAGCAGCTTCAGCGGGGGAACCCGCCAGCGGATGAACCCTTCAGAGCGATGGAAAGCTGTCACCGCCGTATCGGTGCCGTGGCCTTCGGCTTCAGGAGCAAAGCCGTAAACCAGGGCGCCTGAAATCAAACCGCCTAAAGTTGTTGCTACAGGAACAAGCCACAGGCCGTGCGGCCCGATTGTTTGCCGCAGTACTCCGCCGCTTTCCGCCAATCCCGGAGATGAGTAACCGGCAATGCCGTGAAGGAATAGACGCTCACATGCGTGCAGCAGCCACATGAACAGCCGTGCGCTCAGGGCGCCTGCAACTCCGAGGAAGACCGATTCGATCAGCAGCCGTGGTTCACCTTCCTTGATCAACTCGCCCCTCCCGCCAGCCTACCCTAAGTACGAGTCGCGAGCGAAAGAAAGCGTTTCCCCGAAAGCCTGTTTTTGCGCAGTCTTGACGGCGGCGCCGAAATGAAAATGATGTGAGGGGGCGCGGCTTCGCGCGGCTATCACTTGGGATGGAACACTGCGTTTTAGAGCGGGTATCATCCTGAGACGAAGCGGGAGTGGAGCCGAAGGATCTGCCTTTGCCCGCAGAAACAGCAGACCCTTCGTTTCGCTTAGGATGACTACTGGAACAGGGGGCTACTCTTCCTCGACCTGCTCGCTCAAATAGAGCCTCGTAGCCCATTTCTTTGATCTGGCTCAGTTGCGATTCCTGCCAGTCGGCGTGCTCTTCTTCGTCCTTAAGAATCGAAACCAACAGGTTGGCGCTTCCATTGTCGCCCTCGGCCCGCGCCACCTTCACCGCATTGTTGTACAACTTAATCGCATGCAGCTCGAGGTTCAGGTCGTTCTCCAACTGCTGTTTCACCGTCTTACCGACCATTATCTTAGTGGGTCCGACCAAGTTCGGGGCGCTGTCCAGAAAGAGGATGCGCTCAATCAGCTTTTCGGCATGTTTCATTTCCTGAATCGAGAGCTTCTTCACCTGCTCGGCGATCCTCTCGTACTTCCAGTTCTCGCACATCTCAGAGTGAAGGAAATACTGGTTAATGGCGGTAAGCTCCTCCTGCAGGGCCTCGTTCAACGCCGCGATGACCTTTTCGCTTCCTTTCATGATGGCACTCCTCCGGAACGCTTCCGACCTCAGAATCAATTATTTCTGGTACTCAGGCAGTATACCTAAGCGGCCGGAGCATGGTCTATAAGCGGGGGCACGGAGCCGAAGGTTTCAAGTGGGTTGAGCCTGCAAGCTCTTGTGCGCTGCTCTTGCGGTACCCGCAGTGCCTAGCGCCGTTTGTTGCTTCGGCGCGTTTTTCAGCAGCTTGTGAAGGCGACACACCGCCCTCTACTTCAGCACCCCGCGCTGCGAAGTTTGGATGAAGCGGACCAGGATCTCGACGTCTTCTCCCAGATCGCCTTCGCCGCGCAGCCGTTCCAGCGCCTGCGAAGTGTTCAGCTTGGAGGCCAGCAGTACGCGGAAGGCGTGCTGAATCTTGCGTATGCGCTCGGGCGAGAAACCGCGGCGCTGCAAGCCTATGGAATTGGCGCCGTAACAATTCACGTCGCGCACGGCGCTGGTTTTGGAAAACGGCAGCACATCCTGGGTAATGATGGTGCCCCCGCCGACGTAGGAGTAGCGTCCGACGCGCACGAACTGGTGCACCGGGCTGAGCGCGCCCACCACGGCATAGTCTTCAACAATGACATGGCCGGCCAGGGTGGCGGCATTGGCCATGATGACGCCGTCGCCGATCAGGCAATCGTGGGCGATGTGGGCGTAGGCCATTATGAGCGTGTGGCTGCCGAGCTTGGTCAGGCCGCCGCCCTTGACGGTGCCGCGGTGTATGGTGACGAACTCGCGTATCTGATTGTCGTCGCCGATCTCCAGTCGCGTCGGCTCGTTCTTGAAGGTAAGGTCCTGCGGTCCAACGCCCACGCTGGCGAAGGGGAAGATACGATTATCGTCCCCCATTCGCGTCGGCCCCTGCAGCACCACGTGGGAGATGAGTTCGCAGCGCTCGCCCATCTCCACGTCCGGTCCGACGTGGCAAAAGGGGCCGATGCAACAGGACTGCGGGATCTTTGCCCCCGGGTGGACAACCGCGCTGGGATGGATGCTCATTCAACCGGCCGTTCGCCGTCCTGCGGGCCCGACTGGTCTATGACGCGGCAACTGATCACCGCCTCGCAGGCCACTTTGCCGTCAACCATGGCTTTGCCTTCCATTTTGCCGGCATTACCGCGCCACACAATGACGTTGATCTCGATGCGCACCTGGTCGCCCGGCACAACCGGGCGGCGGAACTTGACGCGCTCGATGCCGCTGAAGACCACCAGCTTGTTATGCCGGTCGGGCATTTCCAGCAGCAGCAACACCGCGCCGGCCTGCGCCATGGCCTCGACCAGCAGCACCCCGGGCATGATCGGCTGGCCGGGAAAATGCCCCTGGAAGAACGGCTCGTTGGCGGTCACGTTCTTGATGGCCAGCAAGCGCTTGCGGCGCTCTATCTCCAGCACGCGATCGATCAGCAGAAAAGGATAGCGATGGGGAAGCAGGCGTTGGATCGCTATGACGTCGAGCTGACCGCCCGGCGGTGGGGCAACAGGCTCGACGGTTGTATTCGATTCGCTCATTGCAACTCCCTGGTTTGGTGGTGACGTGCTTGGCCCTGCCGGAGGCCCTTCGCTCCGGCTCCGCACAGGCGCTGTTTTGCGCCGGCGGGTGGTGGCCGGGCCTCCCGCGCGCTTGATTCTTGCCCCCGGAAACGCGGCGGCGTTCGCCGCGAGGGCGACAGGACGCGTTTATGCTGAAATAAATGACCCCGCGAATGCCCGGAAGCGACGATTATACACGCGCCCACTCTGGATTTTCTCGCCAGAATCTCGCCTGGAGCGCAAAGCGGTTTTGACTCTGCCGCGCTGCTGGCTTAGACTTACTGCTAACGGCCCGGCAACCGGGGCGGGCGAAAACATCAGTCGGGCGTGGTATTGGAGGCGGTTATGATTGGCAAGCTCGGCATGCCGGAGCTGCTCGTGATTTTGGGTATTGCTTTGCTCATTTTTGGGCCCAGCAAGCTCGCTGATTTGGGTAAGGGCCTGGGCGAGGGCATTCGCGGGTTCAAGTCGGCAATAAATGGCAGCAAGGACGGCGAAACCCCACCTCCAGCGGAAAAGAAGTCTTAGCCGCATCTTCCCGCGCGCCAGTTCCACTCATCCCCTGCGCTCAAACTAGAGTCCAGTTGTGTGCGGGCGGAGCCTGTTCGCTTCAGCAGAGTGCTTCAAAGAGGACGCCTACCGCGAAGCAACGCTAATTGTATTTCTGGAGTTGGTGCTTCAGATTATTTATAACTGAGTGACTCGGAATTGCACGAACGTGCAATTTTTGCTCTCCCCCGAAGCTGGTCCTCCAGCTTGGCTTTCCCATAAGTACAAGTAACCAGGGGAACTTACCTTGGCCCACACCATCCGGCTACTTACTTGCATCCTACATAAAGCATGGAGGCGACCCCATGGACCGGCTGTGGTGGACATTGGCGATGATTATACTGGCAATCATTAGCTTGATTGCCAACAGAGTGCTCGCCTAGGAGCGTCCCGCCGGCCGCGCCGCCGCTCGTCATTGCGGCCGCGCCGCTTGTATCGAAGCTGCTGGGCGGTGGATAATCTCGCGATGCGACTTGGCCTGCGATCGAGCGCGGTACTGCTTTTGCTGTTGGGGCTTGCCAGCCTGTCATTGGGCGCCAAGCGGTTTGCCATGCCGCGCGCGGCGGACGCGGCCTCCTATCCGGCGCACGACGACCATCCGACGGAGAGCGTCGCCATCGCCGTCGATCCTTACGACACCGCGCAGAAGGCTTCCCTGTTCAACACCCGCTACCTGGAACGCGACATTCTTCCCATGTTCTTCGTGGTGAGCAACCGCGGCCCGCGGATGGTGACGCTGGGCGACATGAACGTGCAGCTTGTGCTGCGCGACCGCACCAAAATCTGGCCCGCCGAAGAAGAAGACATCTACCGCCGCTTCACCCGCGGAGCGCGCGACAGCACCGGTGTCTCGCGCTTGCCGCTGCCCGTGCCGGTGCCGCACGGCTCCCGGGCGGGAGCCCCAAAGGAACTGGCCGAGGAGCTGCAGGCTTCGCGCTTCCACGCCAGCGAGGTCGAGCCCGGCGCCACCCGCTCGGGCTTTCTCTTCTTCGACGTCAGCGGCACCCCCAGACCGCTGGCCGGAGCCCATCTCTACGTCACCGGCGTGCGCGACAACGGCGGAAACGAGCTGATGTTCTTCGACATCCCGCTCGACAACTACCTGGCTGCCTCGCCTAGTACCAAACAGTAGCCGCTAACTACAGAGAACACAGAAGGCTCACGGGAAGAGTGCTCGGGGGGATGGTGAGAATGCCTGTTTACGCCAATTAGTTCAGAATGTAGAGGGTCAGTCTTACCCGCCGGAATTGCCCCTTAACAAAAGAGGCTTGAGTGGGCCACGCGCCAGACAAATTCTGGTGACGATAGAGACCGTTTAGAATCGGATGCATGTCCGTTCTCCAGATAATAGTTCTTGCAACCGTGCAGGGTTTAGCAGAGCTGCTTCCGGTGTCCAGCTCCGCCCATGTGGTCGTGGCTGAGAAACTGATGCACCTTGATCCGTCCTCGCCACCCATGACGCTGCTCTTGGTCATGCTCCACACCGGCACTATGTTTGCCGTCATCGTCTACTTCTGGCGCCAATGGCGGGGCACTTACTTCCAAAGTCGGGCCGCTTTCAAGAAGTTTGCAAGGCTCGTTATCTTGGCGACGTTTCTGACGGGGATGATCGGCGAAACGATCATCAAGGTCATTGAAAAGACTATTTTTCGAGGTCTCCCCCATGTTGAGATCGAGGATCTTTTCAGTCATCTTGAGCTGATCGCACCGGCGCTCGCTGTTGTTGGAATCCTGATTCTGATCGCAGGCTTGTTCGACAAGCGGAATCGGACCATAAGAATCGCAGAAACGAATGATCTTAACATGAAACAAGCTGGAATCATCGGGGCCGTTCAGGGGCTCTGCTTGCCGTTTCGAGGGTTTTCACGCTCCGGCGCAACCATCTCTGCAGGGATGCTAATGGGAGTGGTGAAGTCGCGAGCGGAGTCATTCAGTTTTGCACTGGCTGTTGTTTTGGCTCCGCTCGCGGTGGGGCGTGAAGCAATGCGGCTTATGCAGGCAGAGCGCGCCGGTGGAACAGCGGCCTTCGCATCGGCCGCATTTCCTAGCCTCCTTGGTGCAGTTTTCGCCTTTCTTGCGGGGCTGATTGCATTGCAGTGGCTTAGCAAATGGCTTGAGGGCGGACGCTGGTATCTTTTCGGGATCTACTGCCTTGTTGCCGCAGCCGTAGTGGCAGCTTTATATCGTATAGGCTACTGATTCGTCGATACTGGCGAGAAATCGCCTTCTCACCAACAATCCTGCCCTGCTTCTTGCCTCCGTGTCCCTCTGTGTACTCTGTGGTTTAGGCTTTTCCCGATTCGCCCGAATATAATCGAGTGGTTATGGCTACCTTGCCGAAAGAGAAATCCTCCACTGTGCTCGCCAGGTACGAGCCCGTCATCGGTCTGGAAGTTCACGTTCAGCTCCTGACCCGGAGCAAGTGTTTCTGCGCCTGCTCGGCCGCTTTCGGCGCCCCGCCGAACTCGAACGTCTGCCCGGTCTGCCTGGGCCTGCCGGGGGCGCTGCCGGTGCTGAACCGCCAGGTGGTCGAATACGCCGTGCTGGCCGCCCTGGCGCTCAACTGCCGCATCAACCAGGACTCGATCTTCGCCCGCAAGAACTACTTCTATCCCGACCTGCCCAAGGGCTACCAGATTTCGCAGTACGACAAGCCGCTGGCCGAGCACGGCTGGATCGGGCTGGCGGGCGCCAACGGCGCGGGCAAGCGGATCGGCATTACCCGCGTGCACATCGAGGAAGACGCCGGCAAGAGCCTGCACGAGGGCGCAGGCGACACCAGTTCCATCGACCTGAACCGCTCCGGCACGCCGCTGATCGAAATCGTCAGCGAGCCCGATCTCTCTTCGCCGGACGAGGCTTTCGAATATCTCACCAAGCTCAAGGAGATCATCCTTTATACCGGGGTCAGCGACTGCAACATGGAAGAGGGCTCGTTGCGCTGCGACGCCAATGTCAGCGTGCGCCCGCGCGGGCAGAAGGAGCTCGGCACCAAGGTCGAGGTGAAGAACGTCAACTCGTTCCGCTTCATCCGCCAGGCGCTGGAGTATGAGATCGAGCGCCAGGCCGAGGCGCTCGACGCCGGCGAAAAGGTGATGCAGGAGACGCGCCTGTTCAATCCCGCCGACGGCCGCACCTACGGCATGCGCAGCAAGGAACGCGCTCACGATTACCGCTATTTCCCCGAGCCCGATCTGCTGCCGCTGGTGGTGGATGAAAAGTGGCAGGAGGAGATTCGCCGCCGCTTGCCTGAGCTGCCCGAGGCCCGGCGCCGCCGCATGACCGCCGAGTACGGCATCACCGACTACGATGCCGGCGTGCTTACCGCCTCGCAGGCGCTGGCCGACCAGTTCGAGCAGGCCGCGCGCGCCGCCAAAAATCCCAAGCGCGTGGCCAACCTGGTGCAGAGCGAGATCATGGGCCGGCTCAAGGCCAAGGGGCTGGAGATCGAGCAGTCGCCCATCTCCATGAAAGGCGTGGCCCTCTCCGCCGATCTGGCCGAAAGCGGCGCCATCAGCAGCAAAATGCTCAAGGATCTCTACGACAAATGCTTCGCGCTGGGCGAGGACTTCCCCGCCGTCTACGAGCGCGAAAAGCCGCAGCAGATCAGCGACACCGCCGAGCTGGAGCGGCTGATAGACGAGGCCATCAGCGCCAACCCCAAGCAGGTGCAGCAGTATCGCGGCGGGAAAAAGACGGTGATCGGATTCTTCGTCGGCGCGGTCATGCGCGCCTCCAAGGGAAAGGCCAATCCCGCACTGGTGAACGAGCTGCTGGCAAGAAAATTAGAAGGATAGAGTAGCTCTTGGCTGCTTTGCGTCACTGACGATAGGACACGCCGCAAATTGTGACGACGTGCACAACTGTTTGCAGCGTGCATCTTTGTGCTTGCTTTGGTAGCGTTCCAGGCGGCCCGGCACCACCATCCTTCGAATGTTGTTTTATCATCGCAGGTGTGGCGGGCGCCTGAAATCTCCTTTTTGTCATGCTGAGCGCAGCCGGGTCCCCGGCAAACGCGGATTTGCGTTTGGCGGGGTGGCGGAGCGAAGCATCCCAGCACAGCTTGTAGACAAGACGAAGCTAAAGGCCTTCTATAAAATCTCGCACGGAACGGAGGAGGGCACGCCCATTGGGATGCTTCGCAACTCCTATCGGAGTTGCTCAGCATGACATTCGAAGTATTTTTGGGCGGTCGCAGCGGAAGATATTAAAGGCTGTCTTAATCGAATTCATCTTCGGCGATGAACTCCAGCCCATAGCGGTAGCCATAGTGGTTGCGGACAATGCACCACATCCGGCGCAGCCGCCCGGAGCACGGCGAGATGAATTCCACCCCCACCTGCTTGCCGATGGGCAGGCGCACCCCGGAGACGGCCATTCCGCCGCAGTTCAGGTACAGCCCGCAAGCTTCGACCGTAACCTCCCGTAACAGCCGCGGAATGGTAAGCCGCACGGGTATGGCAACCCGGTAGCGCGCCCAGCGGCGCGCCGCCGGATAGCCGGGCAGCGGCGGAACCACTTCGATGTCGTCCATCTTCGTTTACCGGACCGCTTGCGCAGAGGTTACCAAGCCAGAGAGTTTGAGGGGAGGTTACAGAGGTCGCGCCGGACGGCGGTCCGGTGGCGCATACTTCTCCAACTTGGAGCCTGTACCATTGCCGTGGAAAACGTAGACCGGTCTCCAGACCGGCTGTCCGGGAGGCGTCCACGCCTGCCATGCCCGGCAGGATCTGGGACTCAACCTAGCTCGGTAATGCGCGCGGCCGCGCGGAAGGCCTCCTGGACGCGTTCCAGCTTGCCTTCCTCCAGAGCGGAATGCAGACTGTTGATCTGCCGTTGCAGCTCGTCGAGGGCCCGGCGGATGTTCTCGCCGTTGCTGGCCAGGATGTCGCGCCATAGCAGCGGATCGCTTTTGGCCAGCCTGGTCATGTCGCGCAGCCCGCCGCCATAGGGGGCGCAACTTGGGCCGCCGCCGCCAGCCTGGCGCCCAAGCTCCTGCAGCACGGTGTTGGCCAGCGCGATGGACAGCAACTGCGGCAGATGGCTGGTGAAGGCCAACACCAGGTCGTGTTCTTCCGGGCGCATGCAGACGGGCAACGCCCCGATTCCCCGAACCAGTTCCACCCACTCCGCCTGTAATGGAGAAGCGCAAAGCTCTTGGGCGCCCCGCTGCCGGGCCGAAATCGGCGTGAACACCCATTTGGCGCCGCGGAACAGATACGGGTCAGCCTGCTCGATGCCGGAGCGTTCTTTGCCGGCGATGGGATGACCGGCCAGGAACCGCTCGGTGGCCGAGGCTCCGAGCAGGGCCACCGCCGCGCGCACGATTTCCGCCTTGGTGCTGCCGGTGTCGGTGAACAGAGTCTGTGGCGGGGCGTGGCGCGCGGCCGCGGGAAGCAGCGCGAGAATCGAAGAGATGGGGGTGGCCAGCACCACCAGGTCGGCGTCGCGGACGGCGCGTTCCAGCTCAGGCTCCGCCGTATCGATTGCGCCCAAGCGCATCGCCTTTTCCAGCACCTGGGGCTGGTCGCAGCCGATAATGGTGCCCGGAAATCCGGCGCTGCGCAGAGCCGAGCCCAGCGAGCCGCCAATCAGCCCGCAGCCGGCGATGGTGATCTTACGGATTGACATGCATGATCTCGCGCCCGCCCGCCACGCGTACCCGGTGCGGCTCTCTTGCCGGCCGGGAGGCGCGCGCTGCGGGATCCGCGGCAAAAGCCGCCTGCGCACTCGGCTGCGTGGAGAGCCGCTGCACGCGGCGCACCGGCTCGGCGAGTCCCTGCATCAGGCGCTCGAACCCGGCGATAGTGAGCGACTGCGCGCCGTCCGACAGGGCCGCCTCCGGATGGGGATGCACTTCCAGCAGCAACCCATCGGCGCCGGCGGCCAGGGCGGCGCGGGCCAGCGCCGGCACCAGGTCGCGACGGCCGGTGGCGTGCGAAGGATCGGCCAACACCGGCAGATGCGTCAACTGCCTCGCCAGCACCAGGCCGCTGATGTCGAAGGTGTTGCGCGTCTCCAGGCCCGGGCCTTTGATGCCGCGCTCGCACAGGATCACGTTGGGGTTCCCGCCCAGCAGCAGGTACTCGGCCGCCAGCAGCCACTCCTCCACCGTGGCCGCGGGATTGCGTTTCAGCAGCACGGGCTTGCCGGTTTCCGCCAGCCGCTTCAGCAAAGGATGGTTCTGCATGTTGCGCGCGCCCACCTGCAAAACGTCGGCGTACTCGCATACTACGTCGACTTCCTCGACGCCGATCACCTCGGTCACGATCGGCAAGCCGGTAGCCGCGCGCGCCTCAGCCAGCAACTGCAGGCCTTTCACGCCCAGGCCCTGGAACTCATAAGGAGAGGTGCGTGGCTTGTAGGCGCCGCCACGCAGCATGTTGGCGCCGGCGGCGCGCACGCCGCGGGCGGTGGCCAGAAGTTGCCCGCCTGATTCCACCGAGCAGGGGCCGGCGATTACTACCGCCGTATCGCCGCCAATTTCAACCTCGCCGACCTGCACCACCGTCCGCCGCGGGCGTGACTGGATGGAAGCCAGCTTGAAGCGGTGCGTGACCTCTATGAGCGAATCGACCGCCGGCAGCAGGCGCAGCGAATTGAATTCTTCCGACTGCGGCTGGTTGACGACGACCACTACCCGGCTGGGTTCGCGCACCACCCGCGACTGAATGCCCCGGTTCTCCAGCACGCCGACAACCCGCACCACGTCCTCCGCGGTCGCGCCTTTACTCATACTGATCAACATGATGACTCGCTCCTATTTGTGCTGGTCCCGGTTGCTGTTGCACGATCCCAGGTACCTGATTTCCGCCTCCATGGCCCGCAGAGGCCCGGCGACGAGCTTTTCCAGTTGTTGTTTGGAGGCCGCCACGTCGAGGAAAAACCGGTACTGCCAGGGTTTGCCCTTGATGGGACGGCTGAGCAGGCTGCGCAGGTCGATGTTGGCATCGGCAAATGGCGCCAGCGCGTGGTAAAGCGATCCCGGTTTGTTGGGAATGGTCAGCGCGATGGTGGTCGTGCTGTTGTTATCGTCGGGGTCCCCAGCAAGTCCGCTACTGGCTTGCTGGGGCAGATCGGCGCCGGCCTGCGGCGAGAGCAGCACGAAGCGGGTGAAGTTGTTGGGAAAATCTTCGATGTGCTCCAGCAGTATGGCTCCGCCGTAGAGGGCAGCGGCCTCGCTGCCGGCGATGGCGGCTCGCGCCCGGTCTCCGGCGTTGATTATGGCTTGTACGCTGCCGGCAGTATCGTCGGCCACCTTGCGCTGAATTGCCGGGTGCTGGGCGAAGAAGCGCTCGCACTGCGCCAGCGCCACCGGGTGCGATTCGACCTCGCGAATATCTTCGAGCCTGGCCCCGGGAACGGTGATGAGGCAGTGCGCAATCGGCAGCACGATCTCGTCGATTATGCTCAGCCCGGAGTCGTACAGCAGGTCGTAACACTGGTAGACCGCGCCTGCCAGGGTGTTTTCCAGGGGAGCCACGATGTAGTCGGCGCGGCCTTCGCGAATGGCGCTGAACAAGGTCTCGAACTCCCGGCACTCGACCGGAATGGCGCCTGCGGGAAACAGGCGGCGGACGGCAGTCTCGCTGAAGGCGCCGCGGCGGCCCTGGAAGGCGGCGCGCGGAAGCGCGCTGCCGGCGGGCGCGGCTCTCGTCCATTCGAGGCCGGGATAGCGAGGAGCGGCTCACGCCAGCGCTCCTGCAGGCGGCGCGACTCGCGCATGATGCGGCGGAAGATGGTGGCCACCCCGCGCGTATCCAGCGGGCCCTGGTTTTGCTGGCGCAAGCGTTGCAGCACCTGCGCCTCGCGCGTTGCCGTCCGCGACCGGCATGTTGTGCGCCCGCTTGAGCTGGCCGATCTCCTCGGCCAGACGTGCCCGCCGGTTCAGCAGTTGCAGAAGCTGCTGGTCGATTTCGTCAATTTCCGCGCGCCGTTGTCGAAGAGTCTCCGTCATTCGCCTGCCTCCGTATTTCTTGCGCTTGATCATTCGCCCAAAAACAAAAAAGCCGCGATTTTGGAATCGCGGCTTTCAGAAGCTTTGTTTGCTATTGGGTTCTTACTTTGCTAATTACCCGGCACGCAAGCTTCGGTCGGCCGCTACTCCAAAGAAGTAGCGGTAAGCGTACCCGAAGCTAAATCGATAAGCGTGCATTAGCGAAACTATCCGTCCGTCCAAAACATATTAGCGGCTCCTGCCGGCGAATGTCAAGTGCCCGGCGAGTTGGAGGGCAAAATAATCTCTTTCCCCCGCAACCCATGCGCCTGCTTTAAGCATATTCGCAGCGGAGTTACGGTAGGCGCTGAGCCCGGTGCTGCTGTCAATAGCAGACACCCACGGACAGCCGGCATGGAGGCATCGCTACGCATTAATGCAAGGAAAGATTATGGACAACAAAGACCTCAAACACCGCAGCCGCAGCTTGACCGAAGGCCCGCATCGTGCTCCTGCCCGCGCCATGTTCAAGGCCGTGGGCTTCAGCGACGACGATCTGCGCAAGCCCCTGGTGGCCATCGCCAACACCTGGACCGAGATCGGGCCCTGCAACTTCCACCTGCGCGAGCTGGCGGCCAGGATCAAGGCAGGCGTGCGCGACGCCGGCGGCACGCCCATGGAGTTCAACACCATCGCTGTGAACGACGGCATAACCATGGGCACCGAAGGCATGAAAGCCTCGCTCATCAGCCGCGAGGTGATCGCCGATTCCATCGAGCTGGTGGCCGGCGGACACATGTTCGACGCCGTGGTGGCGCTCTCCAGTTGCGACAAGACCATCCCCGGCACGGTCATGGCGCTGGCCCGGCTCGATGTTCCCGCACTCATGCTCTATGGCGGATCAATCGCCCCGGGAGAGTTCCACGGGCACGCGGTTTCCATCCAGGATGTTTTCGAAGCCGTCGGCGCCCACGCCAAAGGCATGATGAGTGACGCCGAGCTTAAAGGACATGGAAGACCACGCCTGTCCCGGGCCGGGCGCCTGCGGCGGACAGTTCACTGCCAATACCATGGCAACGGCCTGCGAGTTCCTGGGCATTTCGCCACCCGGCAGCAACAGCGTGCCGGCCATGGCCGAGCCTCAAGCGCCAGGCGGCCTATGACGCAGGCGTGCAGGTGATGAACCTGCTAAAGCAGGACATTCGTCCCTCGCGCATTCTCACCCGCGCCGCCTTCGAGAACGCCGCCGCGAGCGTCTCTGCCTCCGGCGGCTCCAGCAACGCGGTGCTGCATCTGCTGGCCTTGGCCAGTGAGGCCGGGGTTCCCTTCACCCTGGACGACCTGGACCGTATCTTTGCTCGTGTCCCGCTGCTCTGCGATCTCAAGCCTGGCGGACGCTACATGGCCGCCGACTACTTCGCCGCCGGCGGCTCACGCCTTCTGGCCAAGCGGCTGGCAGAGTTGGGAGCGCTGAATCGTTCCTGCCTTACCGCCAGCGGACTGACAATCGGCGAAGAGGCAGACAAGGCGCGCGAGACTCCGGGGCAGGAGGTGATCCGTCCAATAGGCAAGCCCATAAAGACAAGCGGCGGACTCGCCGTGCTCAAGGGCAATCTGGCGCCGGAGGGCTGCATAGTGAAGCTGGTGGGACACGAACGGCTGGCGCATCGCGGGCCGGCGCGGGTATTCGAATCCGAGGAGGAAGCCTTTGCCGCCGTTCAGGGCGGAAAGATCAACCCCGGAGACGTGCTGGTGATCCGCAACGAAGGACCGCGCGGCGGCCCCGGCATGCGCGAGATGCTGGCGGTAACCGGCGCCATCGCCGGAACCCCTTTGACCAAGGAGGTGGCGCTGATCACCGACGGCCGCTTCTCCGGCGCGACCTACGGCTTCATGGTGGCGCACGTGTCTCCGGAAGCCGCCGTGGGCGGGCCAATCGCGGTGGTCGAGGAGGGCGATCCGGTGCGGATCGATGTCTCCGGGCGGAAGCTCGAGTTGGACATCGCGCAGTCCGAGCTGCAGCGCCGGCTGGACTCCTGGAAGCCGTGGCCGCCGCGTTATCGCTCGGGCGTCTATGCCAAGTATGCCGCCGTGGTCTCGTCGGCCTCGCGAGGAGCTGTCACTCACCCGGGCCGGCAACTTGAAACTGCGCCAACAGTCAAATAGAGTAATAAGAATTCCCGAAGGTCGCCCCGGCAAAGCGTGTGAGCTTCGTATCCGGGCACGGCTTACGTGCCGCAGAACTTTCCCTAGGGAATCGTTGCTGCCGGTGATGGGGCCAAATCAATTGGAAAGGAAGACGGTTTAATGGCACAGATTTTCTACGACGACGATGCCGATATTTCTTTGGTGCGGGCGGCCAAGGTCGCCATTGTTGGCTACGGCTCGCAGGGCCGGGCGCACGCGCTGAACCTGCGCGACAGCGGTGTGTCCGTGCAGGTGGGGCTTCCGGAGACCAGCCGCTCGCGCGAGCGCGTCAAGGCGGACGGCGTGACCGTGGACACGGTCAGCAAGGTCGCCTCCTGGGCCGACGCCATCATGATCCTGGCGCCGGACACCGATCAGGCGAACATCTACGAAGAATCGATTCGCGCCAACCTGCGGCGGGGCAAGACGCTGATGTTTGCCCACGGCTTTAACATTCGCTTTGGCACCATTCACCCACCCAAAGAGATAGACGTCAGCATGGTCGCGCCCAAGGCTCCCGGCCACCGCGTGCGCGAGGTCTACGAGGAGGGCGGCGGCACGCCGGTGCTGGTGGCCGTCGAGCAGGACGGCAGCGGCAAGGCGTTCCAGTTCGCGCTCTCCTACGCCAAGGCGCTGGGCGGAACCCGCGCCGGGGCCCTGACCACCACCTTCAAAGAGGAGACCGAAACCGACCTGTTCGGCGAGCAGACCGTGCTGTGCGGGGGCATCTCCGCCCTGGTGACGGCCGGCTTCGAGATCCTGGTCGAAGCCGGATACCAGCCCGAGTCGGCCTACTTCGAGTGCATGCACGAGCTCAAGCTGATCGTCGACCTCATGTATCGCGGCGGGCTGAACTTCATGCGCTACTCGGTCAGCGACACCGCCGAATACGGCGACTACTACGCCGGCCGGCGCATCATCACCGAAGAAACCAAGAAGGAGATGCGAAAGCTGCTGGCCGAAATCCAGAACGGCTCCTTCGCCAAGCGCTGGATCGAGGAGAACAAGCAGGGACGCCCCTGGTTCATCGCCGAGCGCGAGCGCCAGCGAACCCACTTGATCGAAACCGTCGGCGAAAAGCTGCGGGAAAAGATGGGCTTCCTGGAAGAGTGGAAGCCAACCACCTCCGAACCCGCCAAGGCGGGGAACAAATAGAGGTCAGGTGCTAGAACAACCCCACTCAAGCAAAAACTTGAGTGGGGTGCTTGCCTGGGGTGAGCTGTCGCTCGCCCACCCAGCCGAGGGCGGCTGAGCTTACGCCATAATTCCCACCATGGCGCTTTGTCTCTGCAAATAAGCCTGTAGCCGGGGCGCTGAGCCGGGCTTACGATCTGATCCAAGGTGATCTCAGCCAGCAGGCGCGGCTGCTCTCCTACGTCGACGATTTCCGCTACATGGCCCTGGTGTGTTTCCTCTGCGTGCCTATCGTCTTCGCCCTCAAGAAAACCAAGCACCGCCAGGGGCAAATGACCGCCGGACATTGATCTGGAGGCCGGAACGCCCGCGCTTTCGCCACTTGGAGATATGCCGGGGCCGGCATAGACTATCAGCAGGCTTGCTGCCCATCAGAGTAAGATATTGCTCAGGAAGGCGCGGGCCCGGGCGACGTGTAAGGGCGTAGTTAGGCTGCGGTCACGAAGTCGAACTTTGGGCCCGGGGCAAACGCCGGCCTTCAGGTTAGCCGTAGAGGTAAGCGCAAGCTTTGCACAGCATAAGCGACACCGCCAAGACCATCATCTTTACTGGCCTTATTTTGTGGTTCTTCCTGGCCCAGCGCTTCTGGTTTCTTAGCGCCAATCAGGTGGTTGAGCATATGGGTTCGCCGCGGTGGCGGCGCTGGTGCCGGGTGATTCTGGCCGCAGCCCTGGTTCTGGTAATTCTCACCTTCGCCGACCGGCTGATCTTGCGACTGGTTTATTTCCGCCTCCGTATTCTCTCCTGGACAATGGCCGTCTGCCAGCTCTGGTTGCTTTTTTCCTCCATTGCTTACCTGGGGGTCAAAGCGGTACACGCCCTTGAATGGGTCTGGGGCCATCGGCCGCGGATGCGTGTGGCCGTGGTTGCCGGCGCTGACTCTCAGGCTGGCTCCGCCGCCGGGGTGGACGGAGCCGGCGACCTGCCGCTCGACAGTGAGCGCCGGAAACTGTTTCGCTACATGGCATCGCTGGCCGCCTGCGTGCCGTTAGGCGCCGGCGTATACGGTTTTGCCAGTGAGCGCTTGTGCTACACCGTGCAGCGCGTCGAGCTGCCCGTGGCCAACCTGCCGCCCGCGCTCGATGGGCTGCGCATAGTGCAGTTGAGCGACATTCACATCGGCGATTTCATGCCGGCAACCGAGGTGCGCCGGGCGGTGACGATGGCTAACGAGTTGTGGCCTGACCTGGCAGTGATCACCGGCGACTTTATAACCAGCAGCCGCGATCCCCTGCGGGAGTGCGCCGCCGAACTCAGCCGCCTGCGCGCCCCGCTTGGCGTCTGGGGCTGCAACGGTAATCACGAAGTCTACGCCGGAGTGGAAGATGAGGCGGAGGCGCTGTTTCAATATTACGGCATGCGCCTGCTGCGCAACGATACCGTCCGGCTGCACTGGCACGGCGGCAATTTCAACTTGATCGGCGTGGATTACCAGAGGGACTTCGCCCCCTTCGGCGGCCGCCAGTTCATGCTGGTGGACTGCGAACGCCTGGTGCGGCGCGACCTGCCCAACATCCTGCTCTCCCACAATCCCAACTCCTTCCCCCGCGCCGCCGAACTGGGAATCGAAGCCGTGCTCTCCGGCCACACCCATGGCGGGCAAATACAGATTGAGATCGTAGACCATCGCTGGAGCCCGGCACGCATCATCACCGACTTCATCGCCGGACACTACCAGCTTCCCCTGTCCGCTGCCGGCCGGCCGGAACTACGGGGCAAGAGTTCTTCCCTGTACGTGAATCGCGGCCTCGGCACCATCGGCGTGCCGGCACGGCTGGGAGCCAAACCAGAGATCACCCTGCACACCTTGCGCCCGGCCTAGAGCTTATACTGTCGGTTATGCCTGATTCCGGCTGGGATGCTTTTGCCCGCGTCAATGCCGGCGAGCGTTATCGCGCGCAGTCGGCGGCCATCGGCTCGCAAGTGACCAAGGCTATCGTGAATGAGGCGCGAATCGTGCCCGGGCTGCGCGTGCTGGACGTAGCCTGCGGCTCCGGTGAGCCGGCCATCTCCATCGCCAGCCTGCTGCAGGGCAGCGGAGAAGTTGTTGGCATCGACATTTCTCCTCAGCCACTGCAGGTGGCGCGCGAGCGCGCCCGCCGGCGCCAGCTCGGCAATATCGAGTTCCTGCAGGCAGACGTTCATCAACTCCCCTTCCCGGACGGCTCCTTCGACCGCGCCGTCAGCCGCTTCGGAGTAATGTTCTTTTCCGATCTGCCGCGGGCGCTGGAAGAAGTTCACCGCGTGCTCAAGCCCGGCGGGCAAACCAGCCACCTGGCTTGGGGCTCGATGCGCCAAACCTACTTTGAAACGACGGTGGACGTGGTGCTGAAGATGATGCCGGAACTCTCCCTGCCTGCCTCCGCCCGCGGCATGTTTCAATTCGGAGAGCCGGGAACGCTTACGGCCAGAATGCGGGCGGCGGGCTTCACCGAAATCGAAGAGAGGATCGAGCGTGTTCCCTGGAACTGGCCTGGTACTCCGGAAGAGCTGTGGGCGTATTTTCAGGACGTAACCATTCCTCTCAAGCCGGTGCTGGGAGCCATTACGCCGGAGCGCCGGGACGTTCATCGCGCCGTGCTCGACGCCTTGCAGGCCCGCTACGACGGGCGCGAAGTAAAATTCGATGCCGCCGTCGTGCTCGCCTCCGGCTCACGCCCGAGAGGCGCGAATCTAAGCGCTTGAACAGGTTCCCTTTACTCATTTCATTGCATCCGAGTAGCTGGTAACATTAAACTAGCGTTGCTACTACTCGGTTTTGCTCCGGCCTTCTCGGCAGTGGTCGTGTTTCCGCCCCGAGTAAGTTTCTAGTCAGGAGGACAATTTTGTCCCGTAATCGTTTGCTGTTCACTTCGGAGTCGGTAACCGAGGGCCATCCGGACAAGATCGCCGATCAGATCTCCGACGCCATTCTCGACGCCTGCCTGCGAGCAGGACCCCTACAGCCGGGTCGCCTGCGAGACGCTGACCGCCACCGGGCTGGTGGTGATCGCCGGCGAGATCACCACCAAGGCTTACGTCGATTTCCAGACGCTGGTGCGCGGCGTGGTCAGCTCCATCGGCTACGACAACGCGCTCTATGGCTTCGATTCCAACACCTGCGCCGTGATCTCGACCATCAACAAGCAGTCGGGCGACATCGCCATGGGCGTCGATACCGGCGGCGCCGGCGACCAGGGCATGATGTTCGGCTACGCCACCAACGAGACGCCGGAGTACATGCCCACCCCGATCTCGCTGGCCCACAAGCTGTGCATGCGCCTTTCGCAGGTGCGCAAGAACGGCCTGCTCCCTATCTGCGTCCCGACGGCAAATCGCAGGTCACGGTCGAGTACGACGAAGCCGGCAAGCCGGCGCGGGTCGATGCCGTGGTCATCTCCACGCAGCATGCCGAGACGGTCAGCAATGAAGAGCTGCGGGCCGACATCCTGAAGCACGTGATCCAGGCCACCATCCCCGCCGACCTGCTGGATGCCGACACCAAGTACCACATCAACCCCACCGGCCGCTTCGTCATCGGCGGCCCCATGGGCGACACCGGCCTGACCGGACGCAAGATCATCGTCGACACCTACGGCGGCATGGGCCGTCACGGCGGCGGCGCTTTCAGCGGCAAGGACCCGACCAAGGTGGACCGTTCCGCCGCCTACATGGCGCGCTACATCGCCAAGAACATCGTGGCCGCCGGCCTGGCCGAGCGCTGCGAAGTGCAGCTCGCCTATGCCATCGGCGTCGCCGAGCCGGTCAGCGTGCTGGTCGATACCTTCGGCACCGGCAAGATCGGGCGCGAGCAGACTGCAGGACCTGATGCGCAAGCACTTCCAGCTGACCCCGAAGGGCATCATCGAGCATCTCAACCTGCGGCGTCCGATTTACCGCAAAACCGCGGCCTATGGCCACTTCGGCCGGGACGACAAGGACTTCACCTGGGAAGCGACCGACAAGGCTAGAGGCCCTGCGGAAAGCGGCCGCCGATCTGCAGGTGGAAACGGCAGAAATCGTAGCCGGCGAAAGGCAAATCCGGCTTCACAAGCGCTGCATGCGGCACGCCCTGACAGGCGTGCCCCTTCAAGACAAATAGAAATTTGGCAGCGTCCAGAAAGAGGAGAATCATGTCAACTGCGGCGCAAGCTTCATTCGACGTCAAGAGCCTGGAACTGGCCGACCCGGACGCAAGCGCATCGACTGGGCAAACCAGTCGATGAAGGTCCTGCAGATCATCCGCAAGGAATTCATCAAGAACCAGCCGCTGAAGGGCATCCGCATTGCCGCCTGCCTGCACGTGACGGCCGAGACCGCCAATCTGACGATCACCCTGCGCGACGGCGGCGCCGAGGTGGTGTTGTGCGCCTCCAATCCGCTGTCCACCCAGGACGACGTGGCCGCGGCGCTGGTGCGCGACTACAACATTCCGGTCTTCGCCATCAAAGGCGAGGACAACGAGACCTACTACAAGCACATCATGGCGGCGCTCGATCACAAGCCGCACATCACCATGGACGACGGCGCCGACCTGGTCACCATCCGCCCTGACCAAGCGCACCGACGTGCTGGCCGGCATGTCATCGGCGGCACCGAAGAGACCACCACCGGCGTGATCCGCCTGCGCGCCATGGCCAAGGAAGGCGTGCTGCGCTATCCCATCATCGCCGTCAACGACGCCGACACCAAGCACCTGTTCGACAACCGCTACGGCACCGGCCAGTCCACCATCGACGGCATCATGCGCGCCACCAATTTCCTGCTGGCCGGCTCCAAGTTCGTGGTCGCCGGCTACGGCTGGTGCGGACGCGGCCTGGCCAGCCGCGCCCGCGGCGCTGGGCGCCGAAGTCATCGTCACCGAGATCGATCCCACCAAGGCCCTGGAAGCGGTCATGGACGGCTTCCGCGTCATGTCCATGGACGAGGCCGCCAAAATCGGCGACGTCTTCTGCACCGTCACCGGCAACAAGAACGTGCTCGCGCAAGGAGCACTTCGAGCTGATGAAGGACGGCGCCATCATCTCCAACTCCGGCCACTTCAACGTCGAGATCGACATTCCCGGCGCTGGAAAAGCTCTCCAGCGGCAAGCGCACCACGCGCAACTTCGTCGAGGAGTACTCCCTGCGCGACGGCCGCAAGATCAACCTGCTGGGCGAAGGCCGCCTCATCAACCTGGCCGCCGCCGAAGGCCATCCGGCCGCGGTGATGGACATGAGCTTTGCCGACCAGGCGCTTCTCGGTCGAATACCTGGTCAAGAAGCCACGCCTCGCTGGAGAAGAAGGTCTACAAGGTTCCGGACGAGCTCGACAAGCGCGTGGCCAAGCTCAAGCTGGAGTCGCTGGGCATCAAGATCGACCGCCTCACCCCGGAGCAGGAAGAGTACCTGGCCGGCTGGGCGGAAGGAACGTAACAGAAGTTTTGAGCGTAGGCCCGGCCGCCCTCGGCCGGGCAAAGGCTTGAAGGGCGCTCGGGTGAGCGCCCTTATTAGTTTTAGAGCGGATTCATAGTTGCTGTACCCCGTAACCGCAGTGGCGGAACCAGGCGACAGCGTTCTCGGGAGTAATCAACGAGATGGCTTCCCCTGCGGCCTGCTCCAGTACTTCCAACACTCGTGCTTTGGCGCTGCGGAGCTGTTGTTTGATCTTCGACCAAGCCTGTTCAATCGGGTTGAAGTCGGGCGAGTAAGGCGGCAGATAGAGCAGTCTTGCGCCGCGGGCTTCCACCAGTTCGCGCACGCCGGCAACTTTGTGGGCGCTCAGATTATCCAGAATGACGACTTGACCGGACTGTAAGCGCGGGCACAACACCTGTTCCAAGAAGGCCCTAAATACATCGCCGTCGGTGGGGGACTCGACGGTCATGCTGGCCAGCACGCCTTGCACGGTGAGTGCCCCGATCAAGGTCAGGGTGCGCCAGTGCCCCGCTGGGGTGGCTTCCCCAATCCGCTCTCCGCGCGGCGCCCGTCCGTAACGGCGCGTCATCTCCGTTGTGGCACCGCTTTCATCCAGGAACACCAGCAGGGCGGGATCAAGCTGGCTTATCTCTTCCCACCACGTCTGACGTCGTGGGCGAGCTTGTTCCGTGTCTTGCTCTTGCGCGTGGAGCGATTTTTTTTGACCCGTAATCCCAACCGCTGCAACCAGAGCCACAGGAGGGATTTGCTCAGCTCCACGCCAGCGATTTTCCGTACCCGCTGCTGCAACTCGCTTAAAGTCAGGTCGGGTTGCTCCCGCACTTGCCCACGCAGTTGCTGCTGGACCGCCGCCGTTACCCGGCTTGCCGGTCCATGCCGCGCCTGGGGCACGCGTTCCATCTGCCCGCTGCGCACCTGTTGCTTGCGGATCTTCCGCACGTACTCAAAACCGACAGCAAAACGTTCGGCCAGCGCCGCCAGAGTCACTCCACCGCCCGCGTACGTCACCAAAATCCTCCGCCGCAGATCGTCGGAAAAAGCTCGTGCCATCAGTTTGTATGCGCAGAGACGCCAGCATCAGCAGCTTACGTCCAAAACTCAGTGGAGGGTATACCTACTTTGGAACCGCTCTAGCGGAGCGCCGTGGCGCGGCGCCCCCAATGCCGTGACGGGTTACGGCGTTGCCCGCATGGCCAACAGTTTATAAGCGGAAAAGCAGTGCGGTGGCTGAATCTCCACCATGGTCCGCAGGCCTGGGCGCGCCTGCAACATGGCGGGTATGGCATTGACCAGCACGGCACAGGTTGCGATGTCGCCGTTCACGCCTCCGCTGATGCACGAATCGATTGCCGGCACACCGTCGATGATGACCCTGTCCCGGGAGCCCGGTTCGCCAATGGCCGCGCGGAATATCATCGAGATAACCTCTTTGCCGCCGGCCACGGCGCTGCCGATTTGCTGTACTCCGAGCACGCGGCCGGCCTCTACGGTCATGCCCTCGGTTTGTACCTTTTTCTCGGCAACAATGGGAGTGATCACCTCGGCCGCCTTGTCCAGTTTCCAGCCCAAAGATGCGGCTATCATGTGCATGGATTCAACCAGCCCGACGTGACGCAGCGTACCCGCTTTCACTTTCAGGTCGAACTCCGCCACCGTGAGCCCGGCGCCGATTTTCTGCTGGAATGGGATGCGGCGGAAGGTCGCGTCCTGAATGCGCTCCACGGTGACTTTGCGCACGCTCCGCGAGACGCCGGTCAGAACCACTGGAAGGTAGTCCATGAGGAACCCCGGATTAACACCGGTAGCCAGCACTACAACTTTTTTCTTCTTTGCCAGCGTGTCGATCTTGGCGGCCAGGGCCGGCTTGGTTCCCCAGGGATAGCTAAGCTCCTCGCAGGAAGAGATCACGTTCACGCCGTACGGCAGCAGTTGAAAAAGCTGCTCGGCGGTGACGCTGAGGCTGGAGGTCGTGGTCAGCACCACCACATCGATGCCGCCTTTGCCCAACACCCGTGACATGTCGCCGCTGACTTTTACCCCGAGCGGCGGCAAGCCCGCCAACGCGCCAAGATCCTTGCCGATTTTGGCGGGATCGATATCAATGGCGCCGACAATTTTGATGTCCTGCCTTTCCGCGAGAAACTGCGTCTGTTTACAGCCGATGGGACCCAATCCCATCTGCACAACCTTGATTTTCTTTGGCATATCAGGCTCCGTTCGCAAGGTGACCAGAGAGTAATGAAATGGCCTTCCGCAGAGATCCGGCCTGATCTTTCAGCCATCTCCTGCGGATTTCAAATGGCGTAATCTTAGCACGCTGTGGAAGTACGTGAGTATTTTCCGACGGGAACTTGCCATCAGCGATTGCAAAGTTTTTTGTAGAAGCGCTAGAGCGGAACTACAGTAGGTTATCCCAAACAACGTCATCCCGACCGGAGCGAAGCCGGGGGCCCCAGCGGATGCGCTTTTGCATCTGCTGGGGTGGCAAGCGGAGTGGAGGGATCTTGCGTTGCCTGGCAAACACAAGATTCCTCGACTCGCGCCCAGACCACCCCAGCAAACGCAACCGCAGCGTTTGCCGGAGGCCCCGGTCCACCACCCCAGAAAACGCAACCGCGGCGTTTGCCGGGGGCCCCGGTGCAGGCGCTCGCTCGGAATACGCCCATTTCCCCGGTATTCAGCATCTCTGGCTCTGCTCTAATGGCCTTCCCACAAATCGGTGCTGAGATACTTGAGCCCGGAGTCGCACATCAGCACGGCGATGGTCTTGCCTCGGCAGACGGTCTGCAACAGTTGGACCGCCGCGGCCACATTGGCGCCTGAGGAAAACCCGGCAAAAACGCCCTCCTCGCGGGCCAGCCGGCGGCACATCGCCATGGCATCGGCATCCTTCACCTTAACGAAGCCGTCGATGTGCTCCCGCCGCAGCAGCGGCAGCTCCGGCATCGAGTAACCTCCGCCCTGGATTTTATGGCGTGGCTCGGCGGCCGCGTCTCCGGACAGCACCGCGCAGCCTTCCGGCTCGACGACGTAGCAGAGGATTTCCGGCTTAGCTTCTTTGAAGGCCGCCGCACAGCCGGCGAAGGTGCCTCCGGTGCCAACGAAGTCGCAGAAAGCGTCAATCGTATTGCCGGACTGGCGAAGAATCTCCGGGCCGGTATGAAGATAGTGCGCGCGGAAGTTGCCCTGGTGCCTGAATTGGTCGGCGCGAAACGCCTTTCTCTGGCCGGTAATCTTCCGGGCCGCCTCTTCCACCAGCGCCAGGTCTCCCCCGGAAACCTCGCCCGGCCTGGAATCAGGCAATTGAGGCACCAGCACCACCTCGGCGCCCAGAGCCGCCATCATCCGGGCCCGCTCGGCGGAGTTCCCGCTGGACATCACGGCCACGAACGGATACCCCTTGACGGCGCACACTATAGCCAGCCCCGTTCCCGTGTTTCCGCTGGTCAGCTCCACCACCGTCTGGCCGGGGCGCAACTCGCCGCAGGCTTCGGCGTCCTCGATAATCTGGCGGGCGATTCTGTCCTTTTTGGAGAAGCCGGGATTCAAATAGTCCAGCTTGGCCAGGATTCTCCCCTCCAATCCCCTGCCCAGGCGCGACAACTCCAACAGCGGCGTATCTCCGATGGCGGCAACCGCAGAAGGCGAGATAGCTTCCCAACGCATGGTGTGCTCCTCGGCAATGCTTTGCGCTGAATTATTATGAGGCGGAGCCGCAGATTGGGCCTGGGTGCAAACTCAATTTCGCAAATTCAAGTCGGCGTAGGCGAACCCATCACGGTTGACGATTTCGCCGGTTTCGACCGGTATCGGAGCGCTGAACATCGGCCCGGCATACACGCAGGTGTGGAATTCGCCGCGCTCGCCGCAAGGATCGACCTCCGGCGGCAACTGATCGAGCAGAGCGGCGTCGAATTCCCGCCCGGCAAAACATCCTGACATTTGCCTGGTGTCCACACAGGTCAGTCTGGCGCGCAGCCCACCGGCGATCATCTCCCGCGCCAGCGGTGTGGTAGGCAGTCCCCACAGTGGAAATAGCGGGTACAGCCCGGTCGCCTTCATTTGCGCCTCGCGGTAGGCCCGCACATCCGCCAGAAACAGGTCGCCGAAGACAACCGCCTCGACCCCTTCCCCGACCGCGCGCAGGCAAATATCGCGCATCCGGGATTCGTAAATCTCGTTGGAGCAAGGCCACGGCAGCGGCACGACCCACAAGGGCAGGTCCGCCGCTTTAGCCTGCGCCTCGAGCAGCGTGCGGCGCGTGCCATGCATCGCCACCCGGTCAAATTCGGCGTTTACGGTGGTCAGCAGCCCAACCACCTCATAATCGGCATTTTGGCGAATGCGATGGAGCGCCCACGCGCTGTCCTTGCCGCTGCTCCAGGAAACCAGAACCCTTTTCATGCATGCCATCATAGCGGGAAAGCGGCCCGCCGGAAAACAAGCTCCACGCGCTTGCAGCGCACGTGATCGCAAAGCGCTTTTTGTTGACTATCCGCCGGGCTGACACCGATTCTGCCGGAGTTCGTTCCGGGGCCGATGGTCGAAAACTAGCTTCCGCCAGCTCTCGCTATCGCTGTTGCACCGTCTCTGCTTTCTCCGGTTTGGCGGTGACCTGTTTCACCGTAGGCAGTTGTGATCTGTCCCAGCCTCCGCCCAGGGCTTCGATGAGCTGCACAGAGGCGGTTGCGCGTTGGATTTCAATTTGAGCCAGGACCTGCTGGGCAGTCAGCAGCGTGTTCTGCTGGATGACCACGTCGATGTAGGGATCAAGGCCTGTCTGGTAACGCTTCAGCTCCAGGTCGAGAGCAACTCTGGCGGATTCCACCGCCTGGCGCTGCTGCTGGATCTGCTGGGTAAGGATTCGCAGAGCGGCCAGAGCGTCTTCCGCCTGCTGGAAGGCGGCGAGCACGGTCTGACGGTACCCCGCCAGATTGGCGTTATAGACAGCGACGTACTGGTGGACGGTGGCCCGGCGCAGTCCGGCGTCAAAGACGGTTTCGGAAACCGAGGGGCCGATAGACCAGACGCGGCTGGGCCAATCCAGCAGGTGCTTCCAGGTCGAGCTTTCAAAGCCTCCGGCTGCTGAGAGAGACAGGTTAGGGTAGTAAGCGGCGTAGGCGATGCCGATTTGGGCATTGGCAGCAGCCATGCTGCGCTCGGCGGCAGCGATGTCCGGACGGCGTTCAAGCAATTGGGAGGGCAGGCCGACCGGAATAGGCGGAGGCGTAACCAGCATGGGCTTGGCCGGAATCTTGAAATCCGACGCAATCTTACCGATCAGCACGGCTATGGCGTGCTCGTACTGGGCGCGCGCAATCCCGAGGTTTGTGGCCTGCGATTGCGCGGCCTGCAGGGTGTTCTGCGCCTGGACTACGGCAATCTGATCGGTTATTCCAGTTTCATACTGAGCGCGTACCAGCTCGAGCGACTTCTGATCGGCGGCTACAGTCGCATCCAGTATCTGCTGCAGGGCGTCCTGCCCGCGAAGTTCGAAGAAAAAGATGGCCAGGCTGGCCTGCTCGGTGAGGCGTTCGTTTTCCAGATCAGCGCCGCTGAGCTGCGCCGAGTACTGCGCCTGGCGCACGGTATTGCGAATCTTACCCCACAGATCGGGCTCCCAGGAAGCATTGGCAGTCAGGTCGATTAGCGTACTAGTGACGCCGCTGGCGGCGGCCCCTGCCCCCGCCGCGTTGCGCGAACTCCGTGAACGCGACCAGGAAGGCGTGGCCGCGACGACCGGGTAATACTGGGCGCGCGCCTGGCGAACAATGGCGCGGGCGGCCATGAAGTTTTCGAAGGCCTGCTTGATGTTCTGGTTGTCGATGTTGAGCTGCTCTTCCAGGGCGTTCAATTCAGGATCGTTGTAGATCTCCCACCATTTGCCGCGCAGCAAGGCATCCTGGGGCTTGGCAACGGTCCAGCCGCCGAGGCCGCCCAGGGTCGGATCACTTGATTCAGCAGCGGGTGAAGCCGGGGGCTGCTGCGGGGCGTTCTCGGGCGACTCTTTGTAAACCGACGGCGCCTGCGTGGTCGGCGGGTGATACTTGGGGCCGGCCACGCATCCGGCGAGCAGGCAACAGAACGCGGTGGCGGCCAGCAGGAGAGAGTACGGGCCGAAATTGATGTAGGTCATACGCAGCTCGATATCTGGTTCTGTCATGTTGTCCCCCGGGCTATACCGATCCCTCCAGCACGCTTCCGTTGGTGGGCGGGAGGCTGTCGTGCTCCTTGCCGGCCAGGCGCAGGCGCAGGCGATCGAGGAACAGATAAACAACCGGCGTGGTGTAAAGAGTAAGCAACTGGCTCATGATCAGGCCGCCGACGATGGTGATTCCCAGTGGGCGGCGCAACTCCGATCCGATACCGGTGCCGAAGGCCAGCGGCAGGGCGCCGAAAATCGCCGCCATGGTAGTCATCAGGATGGGGCGGAAGCGGAGCATGCAGGCTTCGAAGATGGCGTCTCTGGTTCTCTTGCCCTCGGTGCGCTCGGCAGCCAGCGCGAAGTCGATCATCATGATGGCGTTTTTCTTTACGATTCCTATCAGCAGAATGATGCCGATGATGGAAATGACGTTGAGATCCATCTTGAAGAGCATCAACGCCAGCATGGCTCCGACGCTGGCCGAGGGCAACGTGGAGATGATGGTGAGCGGATGCATCAGGCTCTCATAGAGAATGCCGAGCACGATGTAAACAGCGATGAGCGCGGTGGCCACCAGGATGGGTTCGGTCGAGAGCGAGGATTGATACGCCTCGGCGGTTCCGGCAAAGAAGCCGCGCACCGTCGGCGGCATGTTCAGTTGGTGCTGCATCTGCGCCACTGCGCGGGTAGCGTCGCTGAGCGCCATGCCCGGCGCCAGATTGAAGGAGACGGTGACGGAGGGAAACAGGCTGGTGTGGTTGACCGAAAGCGGTATGGTATTGGTGCGGGTGCTGGCGACGGCGCTGAGCGGCACATTGCCGGCGTTGGCCGAGTTCAGGTAGATGTACTTCAGGCCCTGGGGAGTCTGCCAGAACTGGGGCGCGACTTCCAGCACCACGTAGTACTGGTTGAGCTGGGTATAGATGATGGAAACTTCCTGCTGGCCGAAGGCGCTGTATAGGGTCGAATCGAGGGTCTGGGTGGTGACGCCAAGGCGCGCGGCAGTGGTGCGGTTGTAAGTCAGGTACTGGTCGAGTCCGCCGTTCTGCTGGTCGGAGTTGACGTCCTGAAAGCCCGGCAGCTTGCGCATCTCAGCCAGCAGGATGGGCCCCCACTGCGCCAGGTCCTGCACGTTATCCGATTGAATCGTGTACTGGTAAAGGGCGTTGCTCGCCCGTCCGCCGATGCGGAGGTCCTGGGCGGGCTGCAAGAAGGCCGAGGCGACCGGCAGAGCCGCCATTTTAGGGCGCAAGCGGCCGAGTATCTGCATGGCGCTGGCCTTGCGCTCTTCCAGCGGCTTGAGCGCCATGAATACGAACCCGCCGTTGGTGGCGCCCTGGCCGCCGGTAAAGGTCACCACATTATCCACCGCGGGATCGCTCTTGATGACCGCCGCCAGGCGCCGCACCGAGTCGTCCATGACCGCGAACGAGGCATCCTGCGGACCCTGCAGACCGCCGATGATCAGGCCCGTATCCTGCTGCGGGAAGAAACCCTTGGGAATCACCACCACCACCACCAGGTTGAGCGCGATTACCAGCAGCAGAACCGTCAGCGTGAGCACGGAATTATCCAGCACCCACAGCAGCGTGCGCCGATAGAACGAGAGCATGCCGGAGAAAAACCGCTCGCTCATCCGGTACAGGCGGCCCTGGCCTTCTTCGCGCGGTTTTAGCAGATGCGCGCACATGGCCGGCGTGGTGGTAAGCGAGATCACCATCGACACCATGATGGCGGTGGAAAGCGTGATGGCAAATTCGCGGAAAAGGCGGCCGACAATGCCGCCCATCAGCAAAATGGGAATGAAGACCGCGATCAGCGAGACGCTGATGGAAAAGACGGTAAAGCCGATTTCCTTCGCGCCCCGGAGAGCGGCTTCGTACGGCTGCATGCCGTCTTCGATGTGGCGCGAGATGTTCTCCATCACCACGATGGCATCGTCCACGACAAAGCCGGTCGAGATGGTGAGGGCCATCAGCGAGAGATTGTCGAGGCTGTAACCGAGCAGGTACATCACCGCGAAGGTGCCTATCAGCGAAACCGGCACCGCTACCGAAGGAATGACCGTCGCCCGCGGATTGCGCAGGAAGATGAAAACCACGGCCACCACCAGGCAAATGGAAATAATCAATGTCCGCTCCACGTCTTTCACCGAGGCGCGGATGGTGGTCGTGCGGTCGAGAATTATGGTGGTTTCGATGCCTTTGGCGATCGAGGCCTTGATGGACGGGAGTTCGCGGCGGATGGCTTCAACCGTCTGAATTATGTTGGCGCCGGGCTGGCGGAAAATGATGATCGGGATGGCGGGCTTGCCGTTCAGATAGCCGGCGGAACGGATGTTCTGCACCGAGTCCGTCACGTTGGCGACATCGGAGAGGCGGACGGCCGCGCCGTTGTGGTAGCCGACGACCAGGGGCCGGTAATCCGCGGCGTAGCGAATCTGGTCATTGGTGATGATATCGGCAGTGAATGTGCCGTCGGAAAGCTGGCCGCGCGCCTGATGGGCATTCTGCACGCTTAATAGCGACTGGACGTTGGCGAGGGTAAGGCCGTAGTGATTGAGCTGCGTCGGGTCCGCATCGACGCGCACCGAAGGCAGCGCGCCGCCGCCGGTGATAACCTGCCCTACGCCCTGAATCTGCGAGAACTTCTGCTGGATGACGGTGGAAGCCGCATCGTAGAGGGTACCGCGGTCGTAGACGTCCGAAGTCAGGGCAATGACCATGATAGGCGCATCGGCCGGGTTCACCTTGCGGTAGGTAGGATTGGCCGGCAGGTTGCTGGGCAGGTAGGTGCGGGCCGCATTAATAGCGGCTTCCACGTCACGCGCCGCGCCATCGATGTTGCGGTTCAGGTCGAACTGCAGGGTAATGGCGGTGTTGCCGAGCGAACTGGCGGAGGTCATCTCGCTGACGCCGGCAATGTGGCCGAGCTGCCGCTCCAGAGGCGTCGCCACGGAAGCCGCCATGATTTCCGCGCTGGCGCCGGGCAGGGCGGCACCAATCGAGATGGTGGGGTAATCAACCTGGGGCAGCGGAGAGACCGGCAAGGCACTGAAGGCGACGGCCCCGGCCAGGGCAATCGCCACCGTCAGCAAGGTGGTTGCCACGGGCCGGTGAATGAATACCCGCGACAGGTTCATGACTGCTCCGGTGCCGGCTCGGATGGCGACGTATCAATTGCCTGGCCGGATTTGGACTTGGAACGCGAGAAACGCTGCCCGAGCCGGTCAAAGAATATGTAGATGACCGGGGTGGTGTAAAGCGTAAGCACCTGGCTCAGCAGCAGGCCGCCGATCATGCAAATGCCCAGTGGCCGGCGAAGTTCGGAGCCGATGCCGGTGCCCGTCGCCAGCGGAATGCCGGCCAGGAGCGCCGCCATGGTGGTCATCATGATGGGGCGGAAGCGCAGCAGGCTGGCCTCGTAAATGGCATCGGTGGAGTTCTTGCCCTGCTTGCGCTCGGCCTCCAGGGCAAAGTCCACCATCATGATGCCGTTCTTCTTCACGATGCCGATCAGCAAAATGATGCCAATAATGGCCACCACGCTCAGGTCCTCGCGGAACAGCAGAAGCGCCAGCAGCGCGCCCACGCCGGCGGATGGCAGCGTGGAAAGAATCGTGATGGGGTGAATGAAGCTCTCGTAGAGCACGCCGAGCACGATATAAACCGTGACCAGAGCGGCCAGGATAAGCAGTGCCTCGTTCGAGAGCGAGTTTTCGAAGGAAGCGGCCGTGCCCTGGAATCCGGCTTCCAGGCTGGCCGGCATGTTCATTTCCTGCTTTACCCGGTTAACGGCGGAGATGGCGCTGCCCAGGGAAGCATACGGCGCCAGGTTGAACGAGACCGTCACCGAAGGAAATTGGCCCTGGTGGCTGATGGAAAGAGGAGTGGTGACGCTACCGTAGTGGGCAAAGGCGCTGAGCGGCACGGCACTGGCGCGCGTAGAACTGCTGGCCGCGTTCGAGGCTGAAGCGGTGGAGGCCAGTGCGTTCGTGGGAGCGGTCAGCACGCCGGAAGAGGGCGTATACGGCGCCGCGGCGGTGGTGGCGTTGGAGCCGGCCGATACCGAGCTGGACGAGGTGAACGAGTTGGAAGCTCCGGCGCCGGCTGCGCCGGACGACGCGTTGGCTTGAATATACAGGCTCGACAGCTTGCTCGGGTCGCGCTGAAACTCGGGCTGGGTCTCCAGGATCACGTGGTATTGGTTGAGCTGCGTGTACATGGTGCTGATCTGCCGCTGCCCATAGGCGTCATATAAGGTGTTGTCGATGGTGTAAGGAGCGATGCCAAGGCGGGAGGCGGTGACCCGGTCGATCATCAGCGAAACCGCCAGGCCGCCGGTCTGCTGGTCGGTGGCGACATCCTCCAGCTCCGGTAGCTTCTTTAGCCGCTCGACAAAGCGGTCGGCCCACAAGTTCAGTTCCTGCGGGTCGGGGTCTTCCAGCGTGTACTGATACTGGGTGCGGCTCACCCGGTCGTCCACGGTGATGTTCTGCACCGGCTGCATGAAAAGCTTGATTCCCTCAACTTTCTGCAACTTGGTTTGCAGCCGGCGAATGACGTCCGAGGCGCTGAGATGGCGCTGCGAGAGCGGCTTCAGATTGATGGAGAAGCGCCCGCTGTTCAAGGTGGTGTTGGTTCCGTCGGCGCCGATAAACGAGGTCAGGCTCTCGACCGCCGGATCGGCGAGGATGACCTTCGCCAGCTCCTGGTGCTGCTCGGCCATGGCCGGGAACGAGATGGTCTCCGGCGCCTGCGAAATGCCCTGAATAACGCCGGTGTCCTGGACCGGGAAGAACCCTTTCGGTGTAACGATGTAGAGGATCACCGTCAGGACCAGGGTGCCCAGAGCCACCAGCAGCACGGTCGACTGGTAGCGGAGAACAAACTTCAAGGTACGCCCGTAAAAGGCAATCATGCGCTGGAAGGCGCGCTCCGAGGCGCGATAGAGGCGCGTCTGTTGCTCGGCCGGCTCGTGGCGCAGGGTGCGGGCACACATCATGGGCGTCAGGGTGAGCGAGACAACCGCCGAGATCACGATGGTGACCGCCAGCGTCACCGCGAATTCGCGGAACAGGCGCCCGGCCACGTCGCCCATGAACAGCAGGGGAATGAGCACGGCAATCAGCGAAACCGTCAGCGAGAGAATGGTGAAGCCAATCTGCTCGGCGCCCTTCAGCGCGGCCCGCAAAGGCGTATCGCCCTCTTCCAGAAAGCGCGAGATGTTTTCGATCATCACGATGGCATCGTCCACCACGAAGCCGGTGGCGATGGTGAGCGCCATCATGGAGAGGTTGTCGAGGCTGTAGCCCAGCACGTACATCGCCCCCATGGTGCCGACCAGCGAAATGGGCACAGCCACCGCGGGGATGATGGTGGCGCGCAGGCTGCGCAGGAAGAGAAAGATGACCAGCACCACCAGCACCACCGTCAGCATCAGCTCGAACTCCACGTCGGCGACCGAGGCTTCGATGGGGACGGTGAGATCGGTCATGGGCGTGACTTTTATGGCGGCCGGCAGGTTGGTCTCGAGCTGGGGCAGAATCTTCTTGATGCTCTTGACGACGGTGATGGTATTGGCGCCCGGCTGTCGCTGGATATTGAGAATGACCGCTGGAGTCTGGTTCATCCATGCGGCCTGGTTGTTGTTCTCGACCCCGTCCACTACCTGGGCGACGTTCTTCAGCATGACCGGAGCGCCGTTGCGGTAGGCGACAACCACGTCTTTATATTCGGCGCTGCGCTGAAGCTGATCGTTGGCGTCGATCTGGTAGTTCTGCTTGGGGCCGTCGAAGTTGCCCTTGGCGGCATTCACGCTGGTTTGCGTCAGCGCCGTGCGAAGCTGCTCCAGGGTGATGCCGTAGGAGGCGAGCGCGGCCGGATTGGCCTGAATGCGCACCGCCGGCTTCTGGCCGCCACTGATGCTCACCAGGCCGACTCCGTTGAGCTGCGCCAGCTTGGGCGCCAGGCGGGTGTCCACCAAATCCTCGACCTGCGAGAGCGGCATGGAGTCGGAGGTGATGGCCAGGGTGAGTACCGGCGCATCGGCAGGATTGGTTTTGCTGTAGACGGGCGGCGACGGAAGCACGCTGGGAAGGTAGCTCTGGGAGGCATTGATGGCCGACTGCACCTCTTCTTCGGCCACATCCAGGCTTAGGCTCAGGTTGAATTGCAGCACGATCACCGAAACGGTGCCCGCGCTGGTGGAAGTCATCTGGCTGAGTCCCTGCATCTGGCCAAACTGGCGCTCCAGCGGCGCGGTGACCGTGGTGGCCACCACATCGGGGCTGGCGCCGGGATAAAACGTGAGCACCTGGATGGTGGGGTAATCCACCTGCGGCAGAGCGGAGACCGGCAGTTGCGTGTAGGCGACGATCCCCACGAGCAAAATGGCGGCCATCAGCAGCGAAGTGGCGACCGGCCGCAAAATAAATGGGCGTGAGGGACTCACGGCAGAGTGCTCCCGCTGGTGGTGGCGGGTTGTGATCCTTTTGCGAGGGCCACCTTGGCATTGGGTTGCAGCTTCTCAAAGCTGCTGTTGGCGACCACCTCTCCGGGCTGCACGCCATCCACCGCCGTCATTCCCGCATTGACCGCGCCCGTCTTGACCGTGCGCATCTGGGCAGTCTCGTTCTGAATAACGTAGACAAACGCCATCTGGCCGTTGTGCTGGATGGCGGAGGTGGGAATCAGCGTCATGTTCTTGAGCGTCTCCACCAGAAGCCGGATATTCACAAACTGGTTGGGGAAGAACGCACGGCTCTTGTTATCAAACATGGCCCGCAGTTTGACGGTGCCGGTGGTGGTATCGATCTGGTTATCGAGCGACAGCAGCTTGCCACTGGCGATTTTGGTCAGCGCGGTGCGATCGTAAGCGTCTACCGTGAGGCGGGTGCCGCGGCGAAGCTGGGCCTGAATCTGGCCCAGCGTGTCCTCAGCCACGGTGAAGATCACCGTGATCGGCTGTTCCTGGGTGATGACCACCAGGGGGTTGGTACCGTTGGCCTGCACCACGTTGCCGGGGTCGACCAGACGTAGCCCCACCCGGCCGTTGAAGGGGGCGGTGATGTGACAATACGAGAGTTGGGCTCGGTCGTATTCCACCAGTCCCTGGTCGGATTTGACCGTTCCTTCGTACTGCAGCACAAGCTTCTCCTGGTCGTCGAGGATCTGCTTGGCGATGGCATTTCTGGCCCAGGCGTCGCGATAGCGTTGCAGGTCCATTCTGGCTTGCGCCAGGATCTGGGTATCTTTCTCCAGCGTGCCCAGTGCCTGCGCCAGTTGCGCCTCAAAGGTGCGCGGATCGATATCTATCAAGGGATCGCCCTTGCGGACCAGTTGGCCTTCGCGGTAGTGGACTGACATGACCAGGCCAGTCACCTGGCTGGTAACCGAACTGGTGTAAACGGGCGTAACCGTGCCGATGGCTTCCTGGTAGACTCCGATGTCGCCCTTTTGCGCGGTGGCTGGAACCACCGCGACCGGGCCGCCCAGCATGGCGGCGCGCCGTCCTTGCGCGGCGGCCTTGGTGGCGCTCTGCGGGCGCAGAACCCAGGCAAACAGACCCGCAAAGAACAGAAGAACCGCAACCCAGACAATCACCCGACGCTTCATTGAGCGATTGGGGTTGAGCTGTGAATCGGGACCGTCCGGCCGCGGCGGGATAGCGGGACTCTCTTCCATGTCATCTTCTTTCGTGCATTTAACGTGATCTTCCGGCAGACTCCCCAATGCAGGGCCAATTTATGGCTGGGATTTGAGCATAGACTCTGAGCTGGAAGTCCGGACAGCGCACTCTGTTTCCCTTTGATGAACATCGCTCCGCCAGGGTTGAGAGTTCCGGGAAGATGCGGAAATCGGCCCGGTTGCCGCAGCTCCCATCTCTAATCACTCGACAGGAAAAACAAGCGTGGGTCAACGTCCAGGCGCCCCAGCCCGGCGCCTTCGCCGATCTCAATCTCTCGTACACCTGAACTATCTTGTACGATCCAGGCGGTTTTTGGGAGTCTCGTTATGTAAACGCGACCGGCGCGGAAAAGTTACGCTCGGCCAACAGCTAATCTGAATTCTATAGACGAAAAGTCTCCCGAATCGGTTCACATACTCCTGAATCGGTTGCGGCTACTGCCAAGCCTAGCTAGTTTAATCGATTCCGTCGCGAAATGCCGGTCCCGCCTGGGGGTCCGGTTGCCGGATTACCAGAGCGTGTTTCATAAATGGAATTAGCCGGTGGAAGCCCACGCCTTCAGGCGTGGGAAACAATGCTCAATAGAGAACGCCTTTAGGCGTGGATAGATCGCCACGGTTAAAAGCCGCTTTAGACTGAGGCCTTGGCCCCACGGCTAAAGCCGTGGGCTTCCACGATAACCCCTCTCTCCTAAAGCCAAAGCTGTAAGCAAGGTTGCCAATATTAAGCACGAGTACTAAAAAGACTGCGTTGAGCTATTCTGGTTCCGAACCTGCCGGCCAGGCCGGCGGTGCCATTCTACCCCATGCGCATTATTAGGCGAGCGGCGAAGTGCCTCGTGATCGGCTTGGCTTTGCTGTACGCCGCGGACTGGGGCGTCTTTGAGGTGCGCCTGTTGCGGGGAATAGGGCTGGGCACCGTTCCCGTGGAGCAGTACTTGAAGACGGCACTCAAAGACAACAAGGCCGAGTACGACTACCTCGGTACGGTGAGCGAAAAGTGCTCGCGGAGTCTTTTCCCGCAACATGCGGCGTCGCAATGGCGGCCTCCCTGCTGGTGGTTGCAACGCCACCGGCAACGCTGGCTCTGAGCAGCAGGAACGAATGCTGAATTGACTCGCGTTCGGCCGAAGCACCCAACCGGCGCCGGTTAGCGTTTGTAACCAATCTTCCGCAGGAAATCGTGCCGCCAACTGACGTCAGCGGGACCTTCTACGCCCTTCGGGGAGCTGCCGTCGATGACGCCGAGAATTCCCCCGCCCTGCTCGCTGCGAGCCACGATGAATTCGACCGGATTCGCCGTCGCGCAGAAGATCGAGCAAACCTCAGGCACCAAGCGCACCGCATTCAACACGTTGATCGGATAAGCGTCCTTGATGACCAGAACAAAAACGTGCCCCGCGGCCAACGCCTGGGCATTGCGAATGGCGACATCACGAAGCGCCTCATCATTCCCGTCCGAACGTATCAGGCAGGGGCCGGAACTCTCGTTGAACGCCAGTCCAAACTTGGCTTGCGGTACAGTGGTGGCGACCGCCTCGTACAGATCCTCGACGGTCTTAATAAAGTGCGATTGACCCACAATTATGTTGGCATCAGCGGGAAACTCCGCCCGAACTGTCTCCATTCGGAGCGCCATCGCGCACCTCCGTTCCATCCCGTATCGTTGGTCTGCAAATTGTAGCCGCCCGGCGAGAGCAAGGCAACGATCTCGCAGCCGCTATTCTGTGTTTTCCCTTATCGATTTGCCGAAAGGTTAAAAAGTGGCGAAAATCGCGTTCCGTCGAAAGCCGGCTACGGAATTCGGAAAGCTATCCGTCACGGCACGAGCATCCGCAGATGGCCGGAAACCGGCGCTGGCGGCGGTATGAGCAGCCGGCTCGCGTAGGCCCCCCGCTTAGGATTAGAATTGTCGCAAGAGGCAATATGTTTGAAGGTCTGTTTCAGCCGATGCACCTGCTGGTGATTCTCTTTATAGCCTTGCTCGTCTTCGGCCCCAAGAGGCTGCCAGAGATTGGCAAAGGCTTAGGCGAAGGTATGCGCTCTCTCAAAAAAAGCATGCGCGAGCGCGAAAACGAGACACCAGATTCTACTCAACTCAGCGCAAGCAGTACTCCCGAACGCAAGGCGCCCACCTCCTCGGAGGGCAAGGATTCAACCACGTAGATCCGCTCTCTGCCTTACACCTGCAAGGCAGTCGAGAAAGCCACGCTCCAGCAGAGCGCCCCGAGCCCTGACCAGACCTACATTCCGGCGCAGCCAACCACGCACGGTTTTACACCGTTGACAGGACACCGGGCAGCCGTGCTCGACGGCGAGGCCGTCTGCCTGCACGGCCAGTATAGAAACGTCTTCTCACCGTGGAGGAACGGGCTTATACTTCGGCAAACATCGGCAGGCCCCGGGTATGGGGCGTGAGGACCTGTTCGAGCGAGCGACCGAGGAGAGCACATGGACCAAGTCAACGAACAGCAGGTTATGCGGAAGCTTTTCTTGCGGCTGGTGCCTTTCTTGGTGTTGCTCTTCGTCATCGCCTACGTTGACCGCGTGAATGTCAGTTTTGCCGCCCTGACGATGAACAAGGATATCGGGCTCAATGCTTACACATACGGCTTGGGTGCGGGCATCTTCTTCATCGGCTATTTCCTCTTCGAGGTTCCCAGCAATTTGATGCTGGCGCGGGTTGGGGCTCGCCGCTGGATTGCCCGCATTTTGCTCTCCTGGGGCGTGGTCGCCTGCGCGATGATGTTGGTCAAAGGGCCTAAAAGCTTTTTGGCGATGCGCTTTATTCTCGGCGTGGCCGAGGCGGGGTTCGCGCCAGGAGTGATTCTGTACCTGACCTACTGGTTCCCGGCGCGCTATCGCGCGCGGGTAATTTCCCAGTGGCATTTGGGCATCCCGCTTGCCCTGGCCGTCGGGGCGCCGGTTTCGACCTGGATCATGCAGCTCAACGGAGCGCTTGGTCTCAAGGGCTGGCAGTGGCTGTTCCTGATCGAAGGACTGCCGGCGATACTGTTGACCCTGCTCGTTCTCTTCGTTCTGCCGGACGGGCCAGCGCAAGCGTCTTGGCTCACGGTGAGCGAGAAACGATGGCTGGAACGCGAACTGGAAACCGATCGCGAAAAGATCACCGTGACCAAGACTGAGAGCGGCGTGGGAAAGATGTTCCGCAAGCCGATCGTCTGGGTTTTCGGTTTCATCTACTTTGCCAACGTCGCGTCTAATTACGGCCTCTCGATGTTCATGCCACAGTTCATCAAGCAACAGGGCTTTACGACGATGCAGACGGGTTGGATCATGTTCGTCCCATATGTGTTCGGCTGCATAGGGATGATTACGATCGGCTATTTATCTGACCGTTTCAAAGAGCGTAAGTGGCACTTGAGCGCCGCACTGGTGATCACCGGTGTGGGCTTGGGAGCCGCCGGCCTGCTCGGGCCAACCTTCGGCGCCATTGTCATGCTCTGCGTAGCCACCATCGGAATAATGGGAGTCAAGGGACCATTCTGGCCGATACCGTCGGCTTACCTGAGCGGAGCCGGAGCCGCCGCCGGGATTGCATTTATCAACTCGGTAGGGAACCTCGGCGGTTGGGCGGGGCCTTACATGGTGGGTTGGTTCAAATACTTCACGGACAGCTTCAAGGGCGGACTTTGCGGGCTGGCACTGCTGGCTTTTGCCGGAGCGCTGATGACATTGTTCACCGTCAAAGTCAGCAAGTCTGCGCCGATTACGCAGGAACCGGCGACCAGCACAGCGGAGGCGGCGGGAAAGCGTTAGCTGGCGTTCACTGCGAACCCCATCATCGGCGAGCAGGGCCACGCCCCAGACCGGCCAGCGGCGCGGATCTGGGGCGATTCCATGGAAATCAGGACAGCAGGAACGGCGTGCCGCAACGCCCACAAATGCCACGGATCTTTTCAACCAGGGCAGCGGAGAGCGGAATCCCCTCCTTAGACCTCTGTTGCCTCGACAGCAATTCGGGATCACCGGGCACCAGTACCGGCTCTGCGGGATCGACCGGCGGTTGCGCATGCAGGTAGTCGATCATGTTATCGAGGTCGCTCTCGAAGGCGCCGGCAGGCCGAAAGCACTTGGGATCGATCGCCAGGAAGAAGTGGCCGATGTTGTCGCCTTTGTCCATGGCGCCGCGCGGCTCATCGATGGGAGCGAACGAGCCCCCGACCAGCGTACTTCCTAGAATATGCGCCATCATACCTAGTCCATATCCTTTGTGGCTTCGCATCTCTGCCGTGCCGCCGAGGGGGCTCAGTCCGCCTTTTCCGGTGTTGAAGATGTTGTCGGTGGCCACGGCCGCATCGCATATAGGCTTGCCGTTTTCATCCAGCACCCATCCCGCGGGCAAGGGGATTCCCTTGTATCCGTAGACCTTGACCTTCTGAGCGGCCACGGTGGAAGTCGCCATATCGAGCAGGAAAGGAGGGTTGCGGCGCGCGGGAGCCGCGCAAGCGATGGGATTGGTGCCAAAGACGCGAGTCTTGGAACGCGTCGGCTGCACAGCCACCGTGCGCGATTGGCACGTGCCGATGCCGATGAAACCGCGGTCGCTGATGATCTTCACGTAGTATCCCGCAGGGCCGAAGTGATGCGAGTTGTTGACGCCCACGCCGCCCAGCCCATAGGCAGCCGCCTTGTCCGCGGCCAGGTGCGCCGCCATGGCTGCCGCCGGATGGCCCAATCCACCTCCGGCATCGATCAGGGCGGTGACCGCGTTTTCACGAACCACCCGCGGTTCCACGTCAAGGTGCAGGGTGCCGGCCAGCACCTTTCCCTCGTACCAGGTGAGCATCGAAATACCATGCGAGTCGATTCCAGCCAAATCTGTGTCAGTCATGATTTCGGCCGTTATCTCGATCAGCTCTGGTTTCATCTTCCAGGCACCGAGGATTCCGGCTATCTGTTCCCGAATGACTTTGGCGGCGAAGTTCATGATGTCCTTTCTCCCTCGAATCGTTCTAACGCTGCGAATGGAATCTTACCGCGCGAAGCGGTCAGGAAGCTCTTTTATTTCTGTTTGTCTTGGCAGCTACAACGGCAGAAGCGCGGGCAATTTTGCCGGAAGCAGGCTGAGGGCAACGGGCCTACGCGCGCCGCCTTGAAAGCAGACTACACGGAATTTCCAGTTGTGCTTTCGCCTTACCTTTGTCACAATCCAAGTCAACTCTTCCCCAATGCCGTTTCATAACCGACGCGGCACCTGTGGACTGACTACGAGGCTGGCAATTGATTATCAATCCGGACAAATGTGTCGCATGCGGCAATTGCACCTACGTATGCACCATGGGAGCCATCTACGTTGACCCCGCGACCCGGCGCGCCACTATAGACCGGGACGAGTGCGTCGAGTGTTATAGCTGCTACAACGGAATGAGCCAGGAGCATCTGAATCCGACGCTGGTGCGCCTGCTGCGTGGTTTCTTCAAGATGTTGCGCCTGCGGTTTGACCCCGAGCCCGACGTTTGTCCGACCTCCGCTCTCGAGGCCGACGAATTAAGCTGGCCGAGAGTTGTGCGCCGCGCCTTTTCCGACCCGCTGGTGCCGCATGAATCCACCGGCGTGCGCGGGCGCGGCACCGAGGAGGTCAAGACCAACGACCTTACCGGGCGGGTGAAGCGCGGCGAGGTGAATTTCACCATCGAACTCGGCCGCCCCGGCGTAGGCGTGCGCATTTACGACATCCAGAAGATGACAACGGGTCTGGCAGCCCTGGGGGTGGATTTTGAGAAGAAGAACCCGATTACCTCGCTCATGACCGACGTCAAGGCCGGAACTTTGCAGTCGGAGATACTCAACGAGAAGATCCTGTCGGCCATCATCGAGGTAAAGGTTCCGATCACCCGCTTTGAAGAGGTCTTGCACGCGGTGCGGCAGGTCGAGAAGCAGGTGAGTACGCCGGTGGTGATCGGCGCCGGCGTACGCTGCGATGAGAATGGGGACGAGAACGATGTCGCTCCCATTCTGAACCGCCTTGGCATAGAAATCGTCCGCGCCAAAACGAACTTCGGCCTCGGCCGCATCACCAATTAGGAATCAGGAGCTGGCATGACGAATACGCTGCACCGTTTCGGCAATAGCGAGAGCTTCCGCGACGACATCATCATATTCGGCCGGACGACCAAGGGGAAAAACGACAAGGATTGCGTGCCCAGGCTAAAGCGTTTTCTCGAGATCGCGCTCAAGTATAATCCCGTGAACTTGGGCGACACCGTCCATGGCGGCGCCTTCAGGCCCTCGCGCGATCTGACGCCGAGCGCACACTGGAAGCGCGACATGAAATCCGATTTCCGCAAGGTGATCGACGGCATAGACGGCACCACCAACGCCGTCGCCATATTCGACAACATCAAGGCGGCGGAGGGGTTCCTGAAAGAGATCATCGAGGCAGACCTGGGGCTTTGCGTGAATATGTCCACCTCCGTCGAGAACGCGATGCAGTGCTCGTGCGCAACCGGTCAGCCTCGCCACAGTCTCTCCTACTCGCTTGGCTTTGAAGGTGACCGGAGCAAATTGCCAAACAGCCAGGTGCTCACCTTAACTACCATGTGCGGCCACGGCATGATCAGCGCCAACCTGGCCAGAAAAATGATCGATTGGGTGAAGGAGGGGCGCCGTACCCCGGAGGAGGCGGCAAAGTACCTGGCCCATTTCTGTTCCTGCGGTGTGTACAATCCCAGCCGCGCGGCCCGCGTCATCGAAGAGGCAAAGCACCGTACGGAGTAGCCGAACACTAGAGAGAAATCCCGGCAAACGGAATTGCACACCGTGATCAGCGCCAAATGACCGCGGCCAAGCCGGGCGGGTTCAATTGTCCGACCCAAGCCGCAGGAAGAATTCCGCCATGGTGAGTACCTGGGCGGTGAACTCACTCAGTATGACATTCTCGTTGGGCGCATGGGTACGATGAGTAGGATGGCCGACGCCGAAAGCTATGACCGGTTTGCCCAGTACCTCCGAAGCGATCCACATGGGAGTGGCGCCGCTGGACATTGATTCCACGATGGGCTTGCAGCCGTAACCGGACTCCACCGCTTTGACCAGCATTTCCAGTGCCCGCTCGTCTATGCTCGACATCGATGGCTTCGAGCCATAGCGATCCGGGATAACCTGAATATCGTCGAAGCCCCGCCTCTGGAGATGCCGGCATACTTGCTCGTACATCTTTTGCGGCTCCTGGTCGGGAACCAGGCGCATATCGAGCCTGGCCATGGCCTCGGCTGGCAGGACATTCTTGGAGCCCTTGCCGGTGTAGCCGGATTTGATGCCGGCGATGTTGCAGGTCGGATCGGCCACGTACTGCCGCCGGAAATCCCGGGGACCAACGTTGCGCACGAAGCGCTTGATGGAAAACCGCTCGGTGATGGCCTGCAGATTTACTTCGGGTTGCTTCTCCTGCAGCTTGAGGAATGCCGCCGAAGGTTTGCGCACATCGTCATAAAAGCCGTCGATCAGGATATTCCCGTCGACATCCTTCATGGTGGCAAGCGCATGCACCAGGCGCCAGGCGGCGCTGGGATAGACGCCGGCAAAGGCGGAATGAAAATCGGTCGAAGCGGTCTTGCACCTGAGCTCGATAGTGCAGATGGCCTTTGAACCCAGCGAAATCACCGGCACGTCGCCTTCGCGCAGGGTATCTTCCCACAGCACCCAGTCGGCCTCCAGCAGTTGGCGGTTCCGCCTGGCCAAATCCGGCAGCGAAGGGCTGTTGATCTCCTCCTCGCCATCCACCAGGAATTTGACATTGATCGGCAGCGTGCCAACCACGTGCCTGATCGCCTGAAGCGCCGACAGCCTGGCCACAATGTTGCCTTTGTTGTCGGTTGCGCCCCGCGCGAACAATCTGCCGTCGCGTATGGTCGGCTCGAACGGCGGAGTAATCCACTCCTCCAGAGGCTCGGCCGGCTGGACATCAAAATGGTTGTAAAGGAGAATCGTCTTGCTTCGGCCGGCCCGCAGCTCGCCGTACACCGGCGGCACCGTCTCACTCGGCAGGACGCGGGTCTCTATGCCGTCGGCCTGCATCTCTCGAATCAGCAGCTCACGCATCTGGTCGATGCCGATCTGCTGGGCGGAGACGCTGGGCTGGCGGCAAAAGCGCTTCAGTCTTTCGATGAACTCGTCCTGATGATCACAGATGTATTTGGCAAGCTCTTGTCTGACTGCGGGTTCGACCATACCAGATCCTTTCTTTCCAGATCTCCTTCACCTTGACCAGCGACCGCCGCAAACACGCGCTTTATTTTCCCGATAGCGCCGCTGCGCCTTCTCCCTTGTGAATTCCGGCTGCGGCCTGGATGCCATCTTTCGTGAGTTGTTCAAGGTTCTGCCCTTTAGGTTCAATACCAAACCAAATGGTAGCCAGGCCCATGATCAAGCTGCCCGCCGCCAGGAAGATCCACGCCCACGCGATGTGGCCGGTTCCCACGAAAAAGCCCACGGCGTAGGTGCCGATCGCGCCTCCAATGCGTCCCAGACCCATGGCGGTCGACGCTCCCAGCACGCGGATGTGAAGCGGGAAAACCTCGGGCGTATAGATGGTGGCGCCGCACACGCCGATTTCATTAAAGAGCCGGCAAAGAGCGGCTACCCAGAACAAGTGGGGCGCGGTCTTGACGCCAATGGCGAAGAGAAGACAGATACCCAGCAGCGTGAAGCCCCATACGATGAAGAGCTTCCGCCCGACCTTCTCGCTCAAGAAGTAGACCAGGAAGCGCCCGGCGATGGAGATGATCGAGATATACAGCATGTAGGTAACGGCCTGCTTGAGAGTTGCCCCGTACTGCATGAAAAGCTTGGGCAACCAGACGTTCAGCGCCCAACCGGCCATCTGGGTACATAGCCAAAGCAGCCAGGTGTGCAGGGTGCGGCTTCGTACCTGGGGCGCGAACAAGTCCCGGAAAACCGCCGGCGGAAGCATGGGCAGCGGCGGTTCGTTGGCCACCGCAATGCGCGAGCGTTCGATCGCCTCGTCGGAAATATGAAGGTAGTGGAGCGCCTTCCTGGCCTCGGCAAAGCGGCCGCGATTGGCCAGCCAACGGGGAGATTCCGGCACGTTGCGCCGTATCCAAAAGGTCAGGAAGGCCGGTAACACGAATACGAAAAACAGTCCGCGCCAACCCCATCTGGGAAGCACGAAGAGCGAGATCAAAGAGACGACGAAGGTCGATACCGGCCAGGAGATTGGCAGCGCGCCCGCGGAGTAGCCGCGAATGCGCGCTGGAGCGAACTCCGCCAGAATGGAAGCATCGACGGGCACCGCCCCACCGATTCCCAATCCGGCGACAAAGCGCGCACCGATCAGAAAACCCATGCTGGTCGCCAGGCCGCAGACGCCGGAAAAAACCGAGAATATCAGCAGGGTCATGGTAAAGGCGATTTTGCGGCCGTTCTTGTCGGCAATCCATCCCCAGGCAAAGGACCCCAGCGTCATGCCAATCAAAGAGCAGGAGGCCAGCAAGCCCAGCGTCTCCGGCCTGGCGCCAAACTCCTTGGAGATGCCCGGAATGGCGAACCCCAGCATGTAGGCATCTCCGGCATCAAATAGGGACGCCAGAGCGGTAATTACGATCACCCCAATCATGGGGCGGGTTACCGGCGATTGATCGATGGCGTGTCCGACTGTCCGGTAGGTGAGCGTTTCGCGGTGGTCGACCTGTCTCTCCTGCTCCATAGGGTGCCCCTTCGCTTGGAATCGCACTTTACCCAAAACTGGCCGAATCAGCCATCGAGCAGACTAAATCGCAGCTTCCTGACTTGCTCTTTCAGTTCCTCGCCTAACCACTCCTCGAACCTGAAACCCTGTCTTTCCGTTGCAAAACGCCGAGGATTCCCGCGCGGGCTTCCTCGGCGCAGTCAGAAAACGAACCGGCCTTAGCCTGGAATAATCGGCAGCAGCAAGTACGACGGCCACTCGCCCCCGGCGTACAGTTTCACCTTTCCGCCGAAGATGTCGGCGGGCCGGCTGTCGGGATCGTTGTGCGTCATGCCGCCCGTGCCTCGCGTGCCGTAGTGGAATTTCCTGCCGAAGTCGCCCAGTTCGCCTTCGTATTCGTAATCTTTCCCGCGAACCGTCAGCGCCACGCGCCAGCCGGCCGGAACCACGATGCAACTGGGCACAATTTCGATGTCGCATTCGTAGATTTCGCCCGGAGTCAATGGCTCAAGCCGGTCGTGCGGGTGAAATGGCTGGTACGGCTTCGAGCGCACCGGATCGAGCCGGCGATGCGAAGCCCTAAGCCAGCCGTTGGCGATGGGAGTATTGGGATCGGTTGAACCCATGAAGGTCAGCTCCTTGCCTTGCGGGTCGAAAACCCGCACGATCAGGAATAGGTCGGCATCTTTGGTCGAGGAGGAGATGAACAGCTTGGCCGCCATCGGCCCGGTGATCTCCGTAGCCTTCGGCAGCGGCGGCATCCAGAAAGTGAGGCCGCTGCCCATCGCCTCATACTCGATGGCCGCGCCTTTAGCAGCCGGCTTCGCAGAAAGCGAGAGATGGGCTCCGCCGATGGTGGCCGGTTTGGGGTCGGTTGGCGTGGGGTCGAGATAGAACTTGGTCCACTGCGTGCGCGCCAGCGGCCACTCGTTCTCCGCCCGCAAGACAAATTTCTCGCCGGGATGGCGGACGTTGAGTTGCACGCGCGGCTGTTGTTTTTCCCAGCCGTTATCGATCCCCTTCAGGAAGTAATCAAAGAAGCGCTTTTGCAGGGCCACGCCGTAGTTGGAGTAGAAGAGCGACCAGTGAGAATCGCCGTGGGCCTCCAGCCACTTCTGCTTCGACGCCGCATACATAAAGCCGTTGAAGTTCCCCCGTGGATGGATGCCCTGGCCTCCCCAGTTGGCACAGGTCAGCAGCTGGAACGGTTACCTGCGAAAGATCGGCGGTGCGGGAACGGTGCCACTCATCGATCAGCGGATGTTTCTTGATGTCTTCGAAGACGTCGACACGGTTCTTGGACAGCTCCTCATCCGAGAGCGTCACCGGACCGGCGACGGATTCGCCGGTGTTCGGGTTCTTCTTGGCCTCGTCTCCCTTCCCATACTGTATGTTGGACACCTGGTGTTTCGCCCAGCGCTTCTGGAACTCCGACAAAATGCCGCCATGATAAAGAGAATCGCGGTAGGGATCGTTCCGTCCCTCCCAGGGAATAATTGCGGCCAGATGCGGCGGATGCTTGGTGGCCACCCGCCACTGGTTGAAGGCGTAATAGGAGATGCCCAGCATGCCGACTTTTCCATTGCTCCAGGGTTGTGCCGCCGCCCACTCGATGCACTGATACAGGTCATCTATTTCTCTCGGAGACCCCGGGTCCATGAAGCCGGGAGACCAGCCAGCGCCCCGCGAATCCACCCGCACCACGGCGTAGCCGTGCGGTACCCAACGCTCGGGATCGGTGACCTCCCAGTTCTGGTACTTATTGGTTGAGCCTTCGAGAATCTCCGGATGATCGGTGACCATCTTCTCCCACTGCATCGGATAGCCGTCCTGGAAGGCCAGGCCCTTGGCATAGATTCCGTAGGTCAGAATTGCCGGATAATGCCCATCGGCAATAGGGCGGAAGACGTCCGCCCGGAGAACGATGCCGTCGTCAACCGGGATTGGCGCGTTCCAGTCGATGCGCATGCCATCCCGCACTTCACTTCGCATCTTCACTTCAGGTACCTGATTAACCTGGCTCATTCTTAAACGCTCCTCGTGATCAAAACTGCTTATGTCTAATGCCCCGGGTGTTGGGGAAATGCTCAAATTGCGCAAGAGGAATTATGCTCCGCGCGCAAGAACACCTTTTCGGCAGCCGGTTCCCTTTCAGCGCAGCGGCTCCAAGGTGCCGCATTTTACTACGGGTAGATTGTTTTGCAAGGCCTAACCCGATATCTGCCGCCATAGGCGCCACGCCGGGACATTCCAAGCTGCACCCGCGTATTCACCCCGGAGTCGCTGCCCAGGGCTCACGGCTAAAATCGGTGTCAGGGTGGCGGGTGATCTGCGTCACATCCATGGCTGACGCATCTGCCCTAAACTCCTTCATCCTCTCTTCCGGGGAATTGCCGGTGCACGCGCCGGCCGGCCTAGGGCTCTTGGGGCTTTTCAACATCCAGAACTTGGTTGAGTTATGCCAGATACGACCGCGTCCAAGGCGAGTGACTCGGCAGCGACCCTGCTGCGTTCGCTGGCCTCGCGGCCCACATTGGCATCGGCTCGAAGAAAGCGAAACGCGGTCACGGTCAAACGGACCGGCATAAGATCCCGAGGTGCGAATGGACGCCCGGTTGATTGGTGAATTTCGCGAGATCGTCGGGGATGCCGGCCTGGTCAGCGGGGCCGAGCAGCTCCGAACCTACGAATGCGACGGCCTCACTCTGTTCCGGGTGGTTCCCGAACTCGTTCTGCTGCCGTCCTCCACCCTGGAAGTGCAGCAAATCGTCAAACTGTGCCACCGCGAGCGAATTCCGTTTGTGGCCCGCGGATCCGGCACAGGGCTTAGCGGCGGAGCGCTGCCCGTCAAGGGCGGAGTGGTAATCAGCATCTCCCGCATGAATCGCATTCTGGAAATCGATATCCCCAACGCGCGCGTGGTGGCCGAGCCGGGAGTGACCAACGCCGCCATCACAGAGGCGGTTTCGCCCTGGGGATATTTCTACGCGCCGGACCCCTCCTCGCAATCGGTCTGCACGGTGGCCGGAAACGTGGCTGAGAATTCCGGCGGCGCGCACTGCTTCAAGTATGGCGTAACCACGACTTATATCCTCGCCCTCGAGGTGGTGCTCTCGGATGGCTCCCTGGTCCGGCTGGGCGGCCGGCATATCGAGGAGCCCGGCTATGACCTGGTAGGCGCGTTTGTAGGCTCGGAGGGGACCTTCGGAATCGTCACCCAGGTTACGCTGCGGGTGATCAAAAAGCCGGAGGCCACGCAGACGCTCATGGCGGCATTTAACTCCAGCCGCGAGGCGGGAGACGCGGTCAGCGGCATTGTCTCATCCGGAATGTTCCCCGCGGCCCTGGAGATCATGGACCGGCTGGCGATTGAAGCCAGCGAAGCGGCGGTGCACGCCAATTATCCCCACTGCCAGGCGCTGCTGCTGGTGGAGCTGGACGGATCGGGCCGCGAGGTGGAGCTGCTGATGGAGAAGCTGGGCCCGCTTTGCAGGAGCTGCGGGGCCTGGGAGCTCCGGCTGGCCAAATCCGAGGCGGAACGGATGGCGGTCTGGAAGGGACGCAAGGCGGCCTTTGCCGCCGTGGGCCATATCTCGCCGGCCTACCTGGTGCAGGATGGGGTCATCCCGCGCACCGCCTTGCCGCGCGTCCTGGAGGAGATCGAGCGCCTCAAGACCAGGGCCGGCCTGCGCGTCGCCAACGTCTTTCACGCCGGCGACGGCAACCTCCACCCGCTGGTGCTGTATGACCACCGGATTCCCGGCCAGGCACAACGGGCAATGGCTTTGGCCGAAGACATCCTTCGCCTGTGCGTCGAGGCGGGAGGATCGATTACGGGTGAACACGGCATTGGCGAAGAGAAGAAGCATTTCATGCCGGTCATGTTCTCCGCCGCCGATCTCAACGCCATGCAGCGCCTGCGCTCGGCTTTTGATCCCTTCGGCCTCTGTAATCCGACCAAGATCTTCCCCGGCGCGGAGGCTTCAGTAGCGGACGCGAGCGCCAGCGCTTAGGCATCGACTCCGGGAGTGCCGGGCCGAACCTCCAAACCGGTCCGGCAATGGCAGTGAGCAAGCAAGTGGAGTGGTTATGAGCCAAGCCGGAGCAGCAACGATTGAGCGCGCGTGGAGCGAACTGGCGGCGATTGTCGGCCACGAGCATCTCCGGTCGGCCGGCAGCGATGACGCCGTCGACGGCACCCAGCCGCGCGGGGTGATCGCTCCAGAGAACGCCCAGCAAGTAGCTCAGGTACTGCGTTACTGCAGCTCCGCGGGATTGGCCGTCATTCCGCGCGGCAGTGGCACCAAGCTCTGGTTGGGGAACAGGCCGGAGAAGGCAGATTTTGTCCTGTCCACAGCCCGGCTCAACCGGGTGATCGAGCACGCCTGGGACGATATGACGACCACTGTCGAGGCCGGCTGCCCAATCGCCAGCCTGCAGAACGCCCTCCGGCAGCATGGCCAGATGCTGGCCGCCGATACACTGCAACCGGAAAGGGCGACCGTCGGCGGAGTGCTGGCCACGGCGGACACCGGCAGCCTGCGCATCCGCTACGGCGGCATCCGCGACCTGGTTCTTGGCCTGCAAATGGCGCTGCCCGACGGCAGTCTGGTCAACGCCGGAGGCAAGGTGGTGAAGAACGTTGCCGGTTATGATCTGGCCAAGCTCTTTATTGGTTCGTTGGGCACGCTTGGCGTGATCACTCGGGCCGTGTTCCGCTTGCATCCTGTCCCCTTCGCCGTTGCCAGTTACAGCGCGTCGCCGGCCTCGGATGCGGTAAAACTTGCGCTTGCCATCCTGGACTCGCACCTTGTCTATACCGGCTTGCAGCTTCGCGCTCAGCGCGCGGACCGGATCACCATTGATGTCCGCTTCGAAGGCATCCCCGAGCTGCTGCAAGACCAGTTCGGGAAGCTGGGCCGCATTGCCGGCGGGCATATTTTCAGCGAGTCGGAGGACGATGCCTGGTCGGCGCGGCCGAAGCTGTTCGCCGGCGCGGCGGAGGCGGTGATCTGCAAGTGCACTGTGCTGCCCGCTCAGATCGGAGCGCTTTGCGACGCGGTGTACCGTCAGGCCGGCCGGGCCGGTGCTCAGGCGGGGGTGGTGGCGCAAACGACCGGCGTGGCAGATGTCAGGCTGGGCGGCGTCAGCTTAGCCGCTTGCGCCGCCATGGTGAAGGCATTGCGCGGCGAGCTGGAGCATCTGCATGGGACATTGATCGTGCAGCGGTGTCCGGCGGCCCTGAAACAGGAACTGGACATCTGGGGCAGCGTGAAAGATGCCCTGCCGCTGATGCGGCAAATCAAGCAGAAATTCGACCCGGCGCGCATTCTAAATCCAGGCCGTTTCGTGGGGGGCATATGATGGCGCAGTCCCTGACCACGCCTGCGAACGGCAAAAGCAGATTCGATGGCTATCACCCGCCCTCCGCGGAGCTGCTGAGCGTCTGCGTCCATTGCGGCTTCTGCCTGCAAACCTGCCCCACATACCTGCTCTGGGGAAACGAGGCGGATTCGCCGCGCGGCCGCATTTACCTGATGAACCTGGCACTCGAGGGCGAGGCGGGATTGAGCAAAGCCTACGCCTCCCACTTCGATCATTGCCTGGGGTGCCAGGCCTGCGTCAGCGCGTGCCCGTCGGGAGTGAAATATGGGAAGCTGATCGAGGCCATGCGCGGGCAACTGCGGCGGCAATATCGGAGGCCGCTTGGCGAACGGGCATTGCGGCGCCTGATTGCGGCGCTGTTCAGTCGTCCGCGGCGATTGCGGCAGGCGGCGGTTCTGCTGCGCGCCTACCAGCGGCTGGGGTTGCAGCGGTTGGTTCGCCGGCTGGGCCTGACGTCTTTGTTGCCGGCCTATCTGCGCGCCATGGAGCGCTTGCTGCCGGATTTGTCCGGCAGCGGCGCCATGGAAAAGCTGCCGGAGCGCATTCCGGCGCAGGGCAAGAAGCGCCGCAGCGTGGCCTTGTTGACCGGCTGCGTGCAGAGCGTGTTCATGGCGGAGGTGAATGCGGCGACCGCGCGGGTGCTGGCGGCCGAGGGTTGTGAGGTCCTGGTGCCGCAATATCAAGGTTGCTGCGGGGCTCTGCTTGCGGATCTCGGCGAGAAAAAAGAGGCCCTGGAGATGGCCCGCAAGCTGATCGACCTCTTGCAGCCGTTGCCGGTGGACGACATCGTGGTGAATGCCGCCGGCTGCGGTGCAGCGGTGAAAGAATACGGCTACCTGCTGCGCGACGATCCCGGTTATGCCGCGCGCGCCGAGGCTTTCTCCGCCAAGTGCAAAGATGTTTCCGAATTTTTGGCCGAGTTGCAGCCGGTTGCGCCGCGCCATCCCTTGCCATTGCAGGTCGCATTTCACGATCCTTGTCATCTGCAGCACGCCCAGGGATTGCGCGAGCCACCCCGCGCCTTGCTGCGCACGATCCCAGGTTTGGAACTGCTGGAGTTGCCTGAGTCGGCGCTGTGCTGCGGCTCGGCCGGCATATACAACCTGCTCCAGCCGGAAACCGGCTGGCAACTGGGCACGCGCAAGGCCGAGAAGATCATGGCTACGCCCGCCCAGGTTGTGGCGACGGGAAATCCCGGATGCCAGTTGCAGCTCAGTTCTCTATTGCAGGAGAGCCGGCGCCCGCTGCCGGTGGTGCATTACGTACAGTTGCTGGAGGCCTCAATCTACGGGGACAAGAGCTTCAGCAAGCGGGAAAGGGGATAGCACTCAGTGGAGAGGCCTTGGCTGTACGCAGACTGGCATTTACTACCCAATTCGCGCGCTGGTATCTGGGCCGGACACTACGCGGTGCAGCCTTATCAATGTTCGTGATGTGGGTGTTCGTGCCGATGGTCATGCGGGTGGGAGTGGACAATCGCTCCATGCGAGTGACGGTGCTCATGAACGAGATTGGCGCGGAGAAGAAGCTTCCGGTCTGCCAGGATTTCGGAAGGAACGGCGGACGCAATAACATTCCCCTGGTCCATGACGTAAACTACATCAGCGATGTCTTCCAACAGATCTAGCTGGTGCGTGGCTGTGACCACTGTGGTCTGCGAGTTCTTCCACCCCTGGATCAGATCCACCACCTGGCTCTGACTTTTGGGGTCGAGCACCGCCGTTGGCTCGTCCAGTAGCAGCACATCCGGCTGCATAACCAGTACTGACGCCAAAGCGACCTTTTTCTTTTCGCCGCCAGAGAGCCGATACGGAGGCCTGTCCCTCAGATGGTCAATTCCGATGAACTGAAGCGTTTCCGCCACACGGCGCAACACCTCTTGTCTGGCCAGGCCGAGTTGCAACGGCCCAAACGCGACTTCATCGAATACGGTCGGGTTAAACAGTTGGACATCGGGATTCTGAAAGACAAGCGCTACGCGCCGGCGGAAAACAGCGCTGAAGGCGTCATCGCGAAGGCGATTCTGCGTAAGAACCTCGCCGCAGAAAGTAACTTGGCCGCGAGTTGGGAAACACAGTGCGTCCAATAGCCGTAGCAGAGTGGATTTCCCGGAGCCATTGGCGCCGACCAGTGCGATTCGTTGTCCCTGCTCCACATTCAGTGACAGCGAGCGCAGCGCCGGAACCCCCTCGTAATCGAAGCAAACGTCCTGCAGCTCAAAGAGTGATGCCAATTCCAGTTACCTTCCCAGGAAGATGAAGATTCCGGCCGCGAGAAAGAATAACGCCAGTGCCGCATAGTCGATGAGCTTCATGTGGAATTCCGCAATCAGCTCCATCTCCCTACGGAATCCTCGCGACTGCATCGCCAGATAAACATCGTTACTCAGGTCAATGGTTTTGCTAAACAGGACCCCGGCAGTGCGCACAGCCAGGCGGCGCTGCTCAGTGGCCCTAAGGTCGCCGACAATCCGACTCTGCCTCGACTCGAACATCTGGCTCGCTGTTTCGATCAAAAGAAAGATGTAACGATACGTCATAGCCAGCATGGCGACAACCTCGGAAGGCACGCCGAGCGACCGCAGAGCTTTTAGCAGGTGAGTCCAGCGGGTGCAAAAAACCAGCGCCGTGGACAACGTGACTGCCGCCTCGACCCGCAGAACCAACAGCAGAGCCGTGAGGAGGCCCTGCTGCGAGGCCGCAATTGGACCCGTCCTGAAGGCCACGGTTCCGGGTGTGGTGAAAATTGCCGGAAGCGCAATGAAGCCGGTGAAGCCGAAGGCGACAAGCCATACACGGCCCACAAGTGAACGGAGTCTGACTCGGGACGCCAGCGAAATCAATAGCGCGAGAATGAATAACGCCAGTACTACCAGAAGGCGCCGGCTGAGGGTGGCGGAGAGTACGAGCGAGAGCACCCCGAGCAGCCGGACCCGGGGATCCAGCGATTGCAGCAGGCCGTGTTCTTTGACGAGCTGCTCCGAAACCAGCGCCCGTGAGATTGCCCGGGCGAAGCTTTGCAACGTGAGTTCAATAAAACCTTGCCGCGCCATCAACTGCCGCCTGTCTTGCGCCTTCTCGCCAAGGCAGCGGAAACCAGCGATGCGCTCAAGAGAAGGCCCACGCCAAACATGGCCGAGAGCAAATACCCGAAGAACTGGCTTTTGATGAATGCCGGGGCGTAAGCCGGAAACGGTGCAGTCCAGATGGATGACAACCTCCGCAATCCGAGGGGCACGCCATACGCCAGCGCGGGGTGCTGCGCCAGTTCGACCGTTGACCACTCTCCCCAAGCGGTCCCAGCCGCCAGGATTCCGAGCGGCGTAGCCATCATCAGCAGCGCCACCGTAAGCCATAACTTGCGCAATGCTTCGGGAGTCTGAGGGATAGGCGCAGCACCAGTCTCCGCCGCAGGAACTGCTACGCCCTGCAACAATTTCGGGTGGGCTTTTTGCAGGTAAGAGACCATGCCTCCGGTAATGAAGCCTTCAGCGAGTCCGGCCAAGGTAAGATGCCCAATCATCATTGCCGGGATCGCAATGTGCAGCGGATAAGGGGCGTAGAGTGGCGCTCCATTGGCATCGTGGAATAACGTTGGCTGGATTCCGAATTCGACGGCGGTAACGAACGCAGCCGCGTTGATTGCCAGATAGCCAGCCACAGCGGCTGCCACAACCCGGCGCCGGGAGCTCTCGGCCGAAGAACCGGAGATGGCACGGTAAGACCAGCAGGCGACAAAGGAGCCCACAACCGCCATATTAAAGCAGTTGGCGCCCAAGGTCGTTATACCGCCGTCGCCAAAAAATAGCGCCTGAATGGCCAGCGCAATAGAGACAGCCACCGTGGAGCCCCAAGGGCCAAGGACAATGGCCGCAACTGCCACCCCCACAGCATGGCCGCTGGTGCCGCCGGGCAGTGGCACATTGAACATCATCACTACAAAGGAGAATGCGGCGAAGACGGAGATCAGCGGAATCGTCCGCGACAACCATAACGCCTTGATCCGCTTCAGCGCCGAATACCAGGCCGAGGCGGCGAGCGCGTAGAGCGTAGCGCAGGTCGAGGGGCTCAGGTATCCATCTGGAATATGCATTTGTAACGCTCGCCAACACGGCTGAAATGTCGGAACGATGTGCCCCTTGTACCTTATCGCCGCAGCCACAAGCCGATAAAGCAGTTCCACAGTACCGTAGATCAGGCATCGACGCTAAATCTTAAAGCTCGACGGTGCCCCGGGGGAAGCCCTTCATTTTTCCGCCGAGGCATTTTTTGAAAACTGGGCACCCCATGGTGGTCACCACGAAAACCAGCTATCAGAAAGGACAAAAAGAGAGGCGAAGTAAATCATTCAGCGGATTAAGGTTAAATGGCGCGCCCAGAAAGATTCGAACTCCCGACCTACTGATTCGTAGTTCTCGGAAACCCACTGATTCCAAAGGAGATCAACAACTTAGCTCGGAAGAACGCAGCAAAACACGGCAGAATCCGCAACCCCCGCGCAACCACAGTTCTCGAGATCAGAGCAAGCCGTGAGCGAAAGAAACAAGCGGTCTTGACAACCTGTCTACCCTGCCTGTTGGTGTTCGCGAGATGCCGGAGCCGCTCTAACTTCCCAGAACTCCGCTCACAGCTCCGACGTCGCTATTTCGACGCGCCCGCGGCTGTTGCTGTACTGAGACGGGTTTGCTGGGGCATCTCGCGAAAGAACAGCACCAGGACGGCACATACCATCAGACAAGCTTCCATCAGGGCGAAGCCGGCGCCATAGCTTCCGCCTGACCAGTTGATGAGAAAACCGATCGCGGCCGGAGCCATCGCTCCACCGACCTTGCCCGCTCCATTCACGACGGAACTCAGGAAGCCCATCGCCTCGCTCGGCATGGTCTCCGTCACCAGCGCCCAGAACGGCCCCAGACTCATATAAATGCCGCAGCCGGCGGTCACCGACAAGAATGCGATACATACCTCCGGGCTACTGGCGGCATAGGCAAAGTACATGGACGCCGAACCGATCACCCAGATCGAGCTCAGAAAAACGCGCTTGTTGCGGCGGAAGATCCTGGTTCCGATCGCGTTAGCGAGCATAAGACCGATGAAGCCGGCCAGGAAGGGCAGCGATGCGTAAATGCCCATCTTTAGCATGGCGAACTTACGGACATTGACTAGATAGGACGGCAGCCAGGAGAAAAACCCCCAGTACGTAATGTCGTAGATAAGGTAGATCATGCTGAGAAGCAGCAGTCCGGGAACACGGCAGGCGTCCCAGAGGGACATCTTCGGCATCTGGGCGGCAGGGGGGCGACCGTCGTAGATCTCCGCCAGCTCTTGCTTGCTGATCTTCGGGTGATCAGCGGGATAATCGTACAGGTTCTTCCAGATGATCCACGCCATGATGGCGCCGGGAACGCCGAAGGCGTAGAACATGCCTTTCCAGCCAAGCGCCTGCAGGAACCACACCACGATCAGAGGAGCGATTGCAGGCGCCAGGGCGGTTGCACCCAACATGAGCGAGTTGGCGCGAAGACGCTCCTTCTTCGGGAACCACAACGACACCGTCTTGTAAGCGGCGGGCGGCAGACAGGCTTCACCGGAGCCGAAGATGAAGCGGATCACCACCAGGCTCACGAAGCCGGTCGCAAAGCCGGTCGCCACGGTAAATGCCGTCCACCAGGAGATCGCCAGCACTAATGTCTTGCGTACGCCGATGCGGTCGGCCAGAATGCCGCCGAACACCTGCAGCCATGCATATCCCAGCATGAAGGCGCTCATGATCATCCCGATCTGGCCATGGTTCAGATGGAGCGCTTTCGCGATGTAGGGCGCGGCCACATTGAAGTTGGCCCGGTCCAGATAGGCGACAATGTTGATCAGCCAGAGGCTCAGTAACGTTTTGTTGCGGACTTGCCAGTTATCCAACATCGCATCCTCTCCTGCTCGCAGGTCGGTCTTACGTCGCAATCTACCTATACCAAATAGCTCGCTTGCTGAATGGGAGCTTTCAGACCGCTCCCGTTCTCATCTCTGAGAGTATTGCGGTGATTCAGAATAAGCTCCTTGGTCCCGTGGTCTGGCCGCTAGCTGTTCGTCGCTGGTGTTTGGTCGTTGGTCTTTGGCAAGATTCTTGCCGAGGGCATATGGCCGCTTTCTTGCCAACGACCGGCAGCCGGCGGTTATGCGTGGGTACCCGTGACCTGTTTGTCTTTTTCCTCGCTACCGCTCACGACGGTCCCTTGTGCGCAGAGCGTCTCGATCTCTGCCGGTGTGAAACCTGCTTCCGCCAGTACCGCCCGGCTGTGTTCACCCAGTCGTGGCGGTTGCGCGGTCAGACCCGGGCGTTGACGAGGTACGCCGAACTCCAGCGGCAGGGCAGGAATGCCGGTGCTTATATATTCCTGTGTGCCGAGACGGGGTACGAGGACATCAAGCAGTCCGCCGGAAGCCAGCAGATGCGGATCGGTGAACAGGTCGACGGGCTTGCCGACAGGCGCCCATGAAATGTTGGCCCGCTCGCAACGTTGCGTTGCGTCGGCAGTGGTGAGCTTGCCAAAAACCTCTTGTAGCGCGGGGATCAACCACTCCCGCTCGTGCACGCGCATGGCATTGGTTGCGAGCCGGGGATCGGCGGCCAATGCTTCAAGCGCGAACTCTTTCACAAACCGGGTCCATTGCTGATCACTCGTTACGCCCACGAAAATCTGGCCGTCTGCCGCCTCAAAGACATGGAAAATCGCCCAGGTACCAGCCCTTGCCGGGAACGGTGGCACGTCCTGGCCGGTAGCCGCAATAGCGGCCATGTGCGTGGACATCAGGAAAGCAGAGCTCTCGAATAAAGCACTTCCGACACGCTGCCCCTTGCCCGTGCGCTCGCGTTCGCGCAACGCCGCCATGACGCCGATCACACCGAACATGCCGCCCATAATGTCGATGACCGAGGCGCCCGCGCGCAGCGGACGGCCCGGCGGCCCTGTCATGTAGGCGAGGCCGGTATGGAATTCCACTACCTCGTCCAGCGCCGGCCGGTGCTCGTATGGGCCGGCAAGGTAGCCTTTCAGGGCGAGATAAATGAGCCTTTCGTTCAAGGGAGCCAGTTGCTCATAGCCGCAGCCCAGGCGCTCGATCGTGCCGGGTCCATAATTCTCCATCACCACGTCGGTTCCGGGTATCAAGCGGCGCAGTACCGCCTGGCCTTCGACACTCTTCAAGTCGAGCGCGAGGGAACGCTTGTTGCGATTCATGGCGGCGAAGAATCCCGATCCGATGCCGATAAGCCGGCGCGTATGGTCTCCCTCCGTCGGCTCTACTTTAACCACGTCGGCGCCGAGATCAGCCAGCAGCAGGCCCGCCGTGGGTCCCATGATCATGTGGGTGAATTCCAAGACGCGCAGTCCGGCAAGCAGTGTGGTTGGCATTCAGGCACTCCTCCGCCGCATGGCGTTCAGGCTGTTCGCGTGGATCAATTCGCTCGGCAACGTGTGGCCGACGGTCTTTTCCGCGAACCGTCCCACCTCGATCAGGGCATCGAGGTCGATTCCGGTTTCAATGCCCATCTCTTCGCAGAGCAGGACCAATTCCTCAGTGCAGATATTTCCCGCTGCCCCTTTCTGGCCGGCAAACGGGCAGCCGCCCAGGCCGCCTGCGGTGGCATCGAAGCGCGCCACGCCCATCCGCAAAGCGACCAAAGCATTGGCCACGGCAAGGCCGCGCGTGTCATGCAGGTGCAAGCGAAGCTGGATGTCCGGCCAGCGGCTGCGCACTTCTCCGAGTACGCATTCCATGCGGTGAGGTGCGGCCCAGCCCATGCTGTCGGCAAGCAACAGCTCGGTGATCTTAGCCCCCGTTTCCGCCGCGATGGCCATCCCTTCTTCAATGGTGCGGACCACCTGGGCCGGCATGACGTCGCCCTGGTAATTGCACCCAAACGCCGCCATCACGCTGACGCGATGGACCGGGACAGCGGCATTCAGATGGGTCCGCGTCAGCTCCCGCATAGCGTCGAGGTTCTCGTCGTGGCTTCGATGGAGGTTCTTGCGGGTAAATGCATCGGAGGCGGTTAGAGAAATCGAGCCGTAGAGGGAGAGCTTGTTCCGAAAGGCAAGTGCACGTTCCAGTCCCTTCGCGTTGAACCAGAGGGCGCTGTAGTGTACTTCGGGAATGGCCCGAAAATTGGCTACTACCTCGTCGGCATCCGCCCAACCCGGAACCACGCGGGGATTGACGAAAGAACAGACCTGGATGTGCCGCAGCCCCGTTTCAGCCAGAGCTTCGATCAGCTTGATCTTGTCGGCAGTGGGAATCGGCCCCGGTTCGATCTGAAAACCTTCCCGAGGTCCTTCTTCGTAAATCTCAACCTGTTTAGGAGTGTTCGCCATATTTCCTTTCCTGCAGGACGCGCAGTGCCGATCTCCCAACCGCAAGCCAGAATCGGGCTTGGCTGGGGACCCCGGCTGAAGGCCAGTACGCCTGACCGGAGTGTCCGCTTTAATTCCGTACCGTAGAAATTATTTCTACAGGATAAAAATCTTGGGCACATCTTTGGTAAATTGGGGCTGTTTGTCAAGGAGAATTTTTCGCTCGAGAGGGCACCATGACGGATGCCATACCAGCCGCCAGGCGCGGCAGGCCATCTTCCCGGGGAGAGCGTCACGATCCGGAGAGCGCTGCTATGGCGCACAAGGTCGAAGCGGTCGAGCGCGCACTGTCGCTTCTGGGTGCGTTTACCCACGAGCGGCCCTTTCTCTCGCTGGCGGAGCTTGCCCGGCGTACGGGCCTCAACCCAAGCACGGTTCTGCGGCTTTCCGGATCGCTCATCCGCTTCGGTTATCTGTGGCGCGGGGCCGATGGACAGTTCCGGCTCGGCAGCATGCCATTGCGCCTCGGCGTGATCTATCGCGAGAGCTTCGCTCTCGGCGACTATGTTCGTCCGGTGCTCGAACGACTAGCCAGAGATACGCAGGAGACGTCCTTCTTCCACGTCCGGGAGGGCAGCCGGCGTATTTGTCTGTTCCGGCACGAGTCTTCGGCACCGATACGCTACCATGTAGAAGAGGGAGACAGTCTGGCCATCGACCGGGGCGCAAGCGGCCACGTGCTGATGGCCTTTAGCGAAGAGGCGCAGACACCGCACTACGACGAGGTTCGCAAGCGAGGCTATGCCACGTCGTTCGGCGAGCGGGATCCCGAAACCGCGGCCGTTGCGGCGCCGGTTTTCGGCCCTGAGGGCCGGCTCCTGGGAGCAATGGGCATTACGGGACCAATCACTCGTTTACAGCGCTCAGATCTGCAAGCGCTGGCGCACACCGTTTTGGAGGCAGCCAGAAGGCTGTCGAGGGAATTGGGCGGGCCGGAGAAAAACTGGACTGGTAATTCAGATCTGTAAGATATAGGTCTGCCGCTCACGTTTGTGACGGCGAGTCAAGGGGATCGCGATGCGGCCAGCAGCACCTAATCCCGACTGGGGTGATTGAGTCGAAACTATTGTTTAGTTTGACCCTCTGTATTGTCACACGAGTAGCGATTATAAGCATTGCCCGCGTGGTTCGCCACCCGCTCCAACCTGCTGGCGAGCAGCAAGGGTGATGCTGCCTAAAAGCTAAAACTCGCAAGAGTTTCAGCATCTTACTTTCATGGCAGTTAGAAGACCAGCTGGGGAGCAGTGCAGCAGCACAAGCTTCCGGCTGTTCGTCTACAATTCGAGAGGGCTCTTCTGTCACTTGTCCGCTCTCAACTCCGAGTTGCTTCCGCGTTGTCCTGTTCGGCCTCTCTGCTTTCCTGATGGAATATGCAATTCACCTAGCAGTCACGGAATTTTGAGTTCCCGAACCTATACAGGCGCTTGCTGACTCCGTGACTCTTGGCCAACCGTTTTTCGGAATCCGTGATTTTAGCGGTTATACAGGCTGCGGAAAAACGCGCCGAAGCAACAAGCGAGGCGCTATGAAATGTGGCACTATAAGAGCACCAAACAAGACCTTGTAGCCTTGCCATATCTGAAACCTGTTTTTCCGCAGCCTCTATAGTCGCTCTCGTTCGTTTGCGGGCACAATAGCCGAGTCAGTGCCACAAGAGTTCAGAATGGACGAGGCGTGACCCACGCCAAATGCAGCTTCTCGTGACTCGCGCAGGTGGCTATAAGTCGAAACGGGCCTCGCCCCGTGTAGGCCGATGCAGGAGCTGAGTGTCACACCAGCTCGCGCACTTTATCCGAGAGGGCTGTCAGTGCGATCTTGTCTCGATTTGGTTCGCCGCGCGCCAGGGATTCGGCGAAGTGTAGTGCCTGATCCGCCGTAACTTTGGCGGGTAACGGAGGGGTGAACGGATCGACAGTTGCCTGCAATACGGCAGGTCCCGGAGAGCGCAAGAACTCGTCCAGAGCCCTTCCACAGTCTGCAGGCCGGAATGGCACATGGTGGAATAGGCCAACAAGCGTTTCAGGTTATGCTCCGCAAAGCACATCATGCTGCCCAGAATGGCGGTAATAACGCCAAATGTCACAAAAATCATGCGGATCCCGCCGGCGTGTTCGGCCAGCACTGTCGCGAATACCGACCAGTAGATGCGCGCAATGGCGTAGATTCCGAGTTCCACCATGATGCCGGAAAACAGAATGCAAACCGGAGTCGGGGAGACAGCATGGGCATCCGGCAGCCACAGGTGGAACGGCACGATTGCGCCCTTGACCATGTATCCGGCAATCATCAGCACGAACGACATCAATACCAGCCCGTCCGCATGATTCCCCAACGCGCGCCCGGCCTGCGCCATATTCAGCGCGCCCGTGCGGGCGTAGAGCAGGGCCAGGCCGGTAATGATGAAAAACGCCCCGACCGTGTTGGTGATAGCGAAGTTGAAAGATCCTTGCAATGGGGCCGGCTCAGTGGTCTTGAGTCCGCAAAGTGCGAAGGCGGCCGCCGACATCAATTCGAACCAGACGAAAAGGTTGAACAGGTCGCCGGCATAGGCGAATCCGCACATGGCCGCCATGAACACCAGCAGCAGAGGCTGCATGTGGTTATGGGTTTGCTTCAGCTCCCAGGAGAAAACACGGCAGATGCAGATCGGGATAAGCCTCGATGATGCCGGCAATTTTGGCCAACTCCACCTTGGCTTGCGGCTTGAGGGTAGCACTTCCGGTATCAAATAGGACATCGTTCATCTCGGCGATCAAACCACGGGCAGTGTCACGGGTTTGCAAAACCTGGTTCAGCTGCGTCAACAACTGTTGGCGCGTCTGCTCCTTGTACTGCTCGGCAAGGGCTGCGCGCTGCTCAGCGGTTTGCGCCTGCTGTTGTGCCTGTTCCAGCTGCTGCTGGTTCAGGAGCGCTTCTTGCCGGGCCTGCTCGGCAGCGGCCCGCTGCTGTGCAGCTTCCCGCGCAGCATTTTCAGCCTGTTGCTTCTGCAACTCCGCCTGGGCCTTTTGAATTCCAGCCTCCTGGCGTGCCATTTCCGCCTGCTGCTGTGCTTGCACGGCCTGCTGTTGAGCCTGCATAGCCTGCTGGTGCGCGGCTTGTTCGTGGGCAGCCACCTGCGCCTGCTGGCGTCTTTGAATGGCCAACAAGCGCGCGTCTTCGGCCGACTGGGTGGCGCTGCGGGCCGCCATGTCGACGCTCTTGCCGCCGTTGTCGTTCTGGTAATAGGTCTCAGCCTGTGTGAGGAATTCTTGCGCCCTCCCATAAGCGTCAGGGGCGTACTGTTCGGCACCCGCGGCCCTGGCCAAGGCCACTGCATTTCGTGCTTCCAGCAACTGCAGCGGTGTTTTTGCGCCGGCCGTAGTGGCCGGCAACTCCGCCGTGGGTAGCGTGGTGACATAATCCGAGCGGTCCAGCGTCTCGAATTTAGCCTCGATCGGTACTTGCGTGCCCTTGGTATTACTGCGAGGCACATTCTCCAACAACACCATGTTGCTGGGACGAGTGCTGGAATAGTACGGTTCGGCGGTCACAATCATTCCGAACGCTTGCAGGTTGGTGGTGACCTTCAGCGAACCCTTGCCGTCACTATTCGGAATGACCTCACCCAGATTATTAGGCCGGCCTTGCGGAGTAATGGCCCACAAGACGTAGGTCAAGAACTCCGGACCGTAGTTGCGTGCCGGCGCCATATGCTCGAAGTGTGAGTCGATGGTGGTACGTCCGGTGTGGCTGTCAACCTTTGCATTGCCAGATGCCTGTGGCATGAGTCTGGTGCTGCGAAAATCAACCTTCGTAGAACCGCCATGGTAGTCGATTGCCTGGATCGAGCGCTTTACGACTTTGACCTCGTTTACCTCGGTATTCCCAAGAGGCTGAATGCGGGTGGTGCTTGTGGTAGTCGTCGTGGTTGTGGTGGTGCCGCTTGTAACTGGCAGCTGCTCCTGACTAGTGCCGCTCTGCTGCCAGGTAGCCTGCGCCTGACCGACCGCGGTAAATACCAATAGCACGCAAATCCTGACGAAGAACTTGCGGTACATAGCTCTCCCCTTCTATGTGAATTCTGTGTTGTGAAGTGGCTTCTACCTTGAAGATGCACGCCTTGAGCGCTAGATTTGATTGCGACTTCTCTCGGCAGTACAGGCCGGATTACACCCCCGACAAGATGTTCCTGAAGCCGGCGCTTTTCTCAAAGAGTATTTCGGGAATTTCAACTCGGCAAAGGCGAAAGGAGCACTCTGGACCGTGCTCCTTGTTAAAATCACAAGCTTATGTCAAGCCGCAGGCCCCTCGCTGCGTTCCTCTTTGTCTGCCTCAGCTTTGTTGGTTTTCTTGATGGCATCCTTAGTTTTTCCTGCTATGTTTTGTATCTTGCCTTCAACCTGTTTCTTCGCCCCCTTTACCTGCTGGCCTCTATCTCCCGTCCACTCACCCGCCTGGCGTTGTACGCGACCAGTAACGTCTTTCACTTTTCCTTCAATGCGATCTTTATCCATTGTTATTCTCCTCAATTGTTGCTCGTAGCTAAACCCTCGGCACTCCGCTTCGAACTTGAACCACCCCCAGCTTAGAATTTATGTACACACTCAACCTCCAGCATTATCTTCTAGTTTTGCCGGTGTCGAGGTGCCGTCATCGACACTTTTCTGTCGGTGCAACTCAGGGCATAATCAAGTTTGATCTTTAGATATTAAATCTGATGTTCACGCAGCCGCTAATGGTTGCAGGCGTTCCATCACAGCCATGTTTGTGGCAGGACCATTTTGTTTGTCGTCGTACAACCTCCCGCACATGAAAACCCTCCAAGGACTCAACTAGCTGAACCTCACATGTAAACAGGGTGGAGGAGCACATGAAGAAAGGCACTCTCTCGTTATTTGCGTTTACACTGCTGTTTGTCGTAAGCGTGTGGGCGCAGAGTAACAACAGTAAGGTAAACAACACCATCCCACCAGCTGACCAGCCACCCATGGCTGACGCGCAGCAACATGGCAATACCGGACCGAGTTACGGGGACCAAAATCAGTCCAAGGTCCTCAAACGGCTCGACGATTCGGCTGCCGACTTGAACCGTACAGTCAGCGCACCCGATTCCGGTATCCCACAGACCGTGCTGACCAAGGCTAAATGCGTGGCAATCGTGCCGAGCCTGGTAAAGGGCGGATTCATCTTCGGTGCCGAGCATGGACGTGGCGTGGCAACCTGCCGGCTTCCAAATGGCCACTGGAGCGGACCAGCATTCTTCACTCTCACCGGTGGGAGTTGGGGAGCTCAGATCGGTGGCGAGGCGGTTGACTTAATAATGCTCTTCATGACCGATGAAGGTGCCAACAAGCTGATGCAGGCCAAGTGGAAGATTGGCGGGGACGTGGGAATCGCAGCCGGTCCCTACGGACGGCAAGGCAGCGCCAGTACCGACTGGAAGGCAAACACCGGCATACTGACCTATTCAAGAGCTAAAGGTGCATTTATCGGCGCCACACTGAACGGAACTAACGTTCACGTCGACGAAAACGCGATGCGAGCCTTTTACGGCAACAACTACCCGAATTTCCGGAACGTGTTGACCGGAAAAACGCGTGTACCGCCAGCTGCGGACCGGTTCCTGGCTTCTGTTCGCCATGACTTCCACGAAGCAGTGGCAAATAAGTAGGGCGAAGGCGACAAGCGATGCGCAATGTTTAAGGAAAGCAATTTATTACTGGTCTCCTGTGGAAAGGCGCAGCAGCGCTGCCCTTACCATGGGATTTTGCTTTGCAGGCAAGGAACGAAGCTAGCGAGCCAACACCATAAATGCAAATCGGAGGGTTCCAGTGACTGGATTTAATCGAATGGCTCGACCTTATTGTTGGATGGTGGTGATCTTCGTGATCTTGGCGGCGGGGAGCAGCTTCGCAGAGGTTGCGATTGCGGTGCAGATTGGTCCGCCTGCCTTGCCGGTATATCGTCAACCGATATGTCCTGCGGCCGACTACATTTGGACTCCAGGTTACTGGGCGTGGAGCGGCGATGGCTACTATTGGGTCCCCGGAACCTGGGTTCTCGCGCCTGAGCCGGGCTATCTTTGGACACCAGGTTATTGGGCTTTTTCTGACGGGTTCTACAGATGGCATCCCGGCTATTGGGGGCTGAAGGTAGGTTTCTACGGCGGCATCGACTACGGGTACGGCTACTTCGGAAGCGGGTACTACGGCGGCCGCTGGCGGAATGGCCATTTCTACTACAATCGCGAAGTCAATAATGTGAATGTCACCCACACACGCTATGTCTACGACCAAAGAGTACCGAAGGTGAGGGTGACGCACGTCAGCCACAACGGAGGGCCGGGCGGCACTGCGGCGAGGCCCACAGCAGCGCAGGTGGCCGCCGAGCGCGGACATCATATAGCCGCCACAAGGATGCAAGCCGAGCACGAGCAGCAGGCGAAAGCGAATCGCCAGCAGTTCGCGTCGGTCAATCACGGGCGTCCACCGGTAACAGCAACACCCAAGGCGGGAGAACTCAAGACTTCACCGCCAGGGGCCAACGGTGCAGCTACGAGCAAACCTGCGCCGCACCCCACCAAGAGAACGGCATCGAAGGCCGTCCCCCGTACCGCTGCACCGGAAAATAAGCGGGAACCAGCGCGTGCGACGAACAATGAATCGCATCCTGAGAGACAGAGCCCGGCTCGGTCTAACGAGCACGCGCAGCAAGAGCCACGTCGGTCGAATGGCACTGCACATAACGGCACACCCCCCGCTCGAATGGAGCAGAAAAAAGCGCAACCTGGAACGAGGCAGCAAGAGTCAACTGTTCACCCGCCGGAGCCCGCACGTAAAGAGGCTGTTAAACCAGCACCTGGCCCGAAGGCGAGCGCCAGGGCGACGCCTCCGCATGAGGCTGCGCCGCCCCATACGGCTCCAGCTCCGCACGAAGCTCGCCCGCCGAAGCCAAAGAATGAGGAGAAAAAGCCGCCTAAGTAGTCAAACTGGAGACCGCGCCACCACCATTCGCCGGACCGACTTGGCGACGACGCCATTCCCTCCGCCGCCGCGGCCACCAGGCGATCCGGAGCCCCCGCCTGACCCGGAGCCGGAACCAGGCTCGGACCCGGACGTCATTCCTCCCGTGCCGCGGCCGGAGCCAGTGCCGCTGTAGGTTACTGGGGCGGGCTGCGCGCCCGCGCTCATGCGACGACAACGAGTTGGGAAAGCTGAGGCCAACAATGATGACCAGTTCAGCGGCGTTGTGAGCGACGATAACATCGTGCGTGAGCTGGCTGCTGACGGTAAGACCTGAAGGTTTATGCCGAAGAGATTCCCTCCGCCGGGTATCTCGGACCAGACACCGACCCTGGCGGCGGGCAGGGGTCTTACGTCAGGCACCACAATCATCCCTTCGCTTATTTCTCTAATGTGGCGAACAATCCCCCAGTCTGCACAATCTTGTTTGCCTAATTACGCTTTCATCATCCCGAACACGCCGAATGATGGCGAGTTCTACCCGCCGGGGCAGGGGCGGCGGTGCTGCAGGCTGTCCGGATTGGGGATGCTGATACTTGGCTTCAAAACACCATCGCCCCGCTACTCGCCACCCAGGCATTCCAGTCTGAATAGACTGCTGACCATCGTCTACGACGAAGCAGACCTGACGGATACTTCCTTCGGTACTTCGCCCTCCGGGGGTGGCGGACGTGTCTTTGCATTGAAAAAGTTGTTGTTGTGGTCGAAGAAAACAAGAACTACTCGGAAGTGATTGGCAGCCCTGCTGCACCTTACATCAATTCCCTTGCTACGCAAAACTCGCTGGGTGCGAACTACTTCGGGGTTGCGCCCGTTTCGCTTCCGAACTATTTCAGGTTGACCGTAGGCAATCAGATCACCAACGTGGACACCTTCACGGGCACAGTAACGGACGACAATATCGTCCGAGAACTGACCAATGGCGGTAAAACGTGGAGAGTCTACGCTGAAGATTTGCCTTCGGCCGGCTATTTGGGAGGAGACGCCGGAAATGCAGAAAACCATCTCTGTGATGCAGCAGAAAGGGTTGCGAGACAGCGTAAAAGTTATGGTCGGAGGCGCGCCGGTAGACGCCATCTTTGCCGAGAAGATCGGCGCCGACGGCTACGGTAAGGATGCTTTCGAGGCGGTTCAGTTAGCACGAAGGCTTCTTTCCGGCGCTTGAGTGCGCGCGAGCGCTGGCAGGATTAGGGATTGGCGCACCGGGACTAGAATCGGAAGGACGGGCTTTAACCCGGTGAATTTAGGCATGGTCGAATCGCCTTTAGTCCCTTAAAGCGCCGGGGCTGATCTCCGCGACGTTTACAGTAATCCCTAATACGCTTTTGCCGGGCTCTTCGAAGACCCACGATGGGACTGCAAGGCTGGAGAATATGAAATCGACTCCACATAATTTGGTTATGTCGGCGTTGTACAAAGGCCGCAAGGGCTCGCGTCCACCGGCCGTCAACGTTACCTCGACCGTCTGTCACGATCTGATGGATGCCGCGGGAGTCTGCTTCCCGCAAGCTCACGTGGATGCCTGCGCGATGGCCGACCTTGCTCTGGCAGGGCACGAGCTTATCGGCTTCGATACGGTAATGCCCGAATACAGCGTTCATCAGGAGGCGGCGGCGCTGGGGTGCGAAGTGGACTGGGGGTCGCGAGATCAGATGCCCGACAGCCGCACCGCACCCTATGCGGACTTCTCCGATGTCGTGGTCCCGGAAAACATCCTGGAAAAGCCGTCGATGCGCGTCGTTCTGGATGCAATCTCGACCCTCCGCCGCCATGTGGGAGGAAAAGCCACCATCGTCGGCAAGGTGATGGGGCCGTGGACGGTTTCCTATCACTTGGCCGGAACGCAGAATCTTCTGCTGCAGGTCGGACTTGAAGAAAAAGACAAGATTGTCAGAATGCTGCGGCAGTTAATGCCCGTAACGATTGCGTTCGCCAAAGCGCAATTCCAGGCCGGAGCCGACATTGTTGTCGTTGCCGATCATGCGACCGGCAACCTTGTGGGAGCCTATCACTACCGGGAATACCTCCTGCCGATACACCAGGAGATCACCGCAGCGATTGAGGGGCCGGTTATCCTGCACGTTTGCGGGAACTGCATGGACCGGCTCGAGCTCTTCGCCGACGCCGGCTTCGACGGCTACCACTTCGAATGGCAGGTCGACGCCCGGATCGCAGTCGAGAAGGTCGGCCATCGGATTTGCCTGGTCGGCAACGTGAACAACCCTCAGACACTGCTGCAGGGTACTCCCGAAGACGTCCACAAGCAGGTACGCTATGCGATCGCGGCGGGAGTCGACATGATCGCTCCCGAATGCGCGGTGCCGCTTACCACTCCGATTGCGAATCTCAAAGCGCTGGTGGCCGCGGTGCATGAGGGTTATTAAGATTAAGCCGTCTTCATAGTGGATGTACCCGGTCTTTGATAATACGGGCAATCAAAAAACAGGCCGTCGCGCTTGTTCCTTGTAGACCTGGTTGATTTGCCGTCACGATCACATCCCCACCTAGAGGCAAAGCTTATGGGCGGCTATATGGGAAGCTGGCGTGGCTTGATGATTATCTCAAGATGTCCCTGGATCAGCTAATTCCCAGGTTGTCAACACCCCGTCTCCTTGGAAGGGCTCCGGGATGCCGTGCGGTGAACTGGTCCATGCCGGCCGAGGGGCCTCGCAGCCCCCTCGCGCCGGCCCAAAGACTACTTCCCCCAGCCCGGGAACGGCCACACCAACGGTGAGGCGGCGGATTCGAACGGCCAGACAGTAACGTAATTCTGCTTCTGAATCTGCACCAGCGTGCCGGTGGCGTAGATGTTCTGCTGGGTCTGGGGATCGAACTTGATGCCCTTCCAAGGATAGATTACCTGATCACCGGGAATGTTCGTCTCGCGCAGCGCCTTGACGATAGCCTCTGGCACCGTGCTCCTGGCCCGGTTGATGGCATCGGCAAAGACGAACGGAGCGGCAAAGCTCCGGGCGGCGTTCTCGCTCATATCGATCCCGAACTTCTTCTTGAACAAAGCGTTGACCTGCCCCACCAGCGGCTTCTTTTTGGCCAGGTCCAGCGCGAAGGTCGAGCGGACGATCATATTGTTTCCGTCTGCTTTCACCGCCGGCAGATAGCCGGGCTCGATGTAGCCGCCCATTGTCACAAACCCTTTGGGGCTGAAGCGTCTCTCCTTGAATGTCTTGGTGTACAGGATGGCGTCGGTGATGTAGGAGGCGTGCAAAACAACGTCCGGATTGGCCTTAACGATCCGGCCCACCTCACTGGTGAAGTCCGTTGCGCTGGCCGGGTAGGAGATGTTCTCCACCACCTTGTACCCGAACTCCTCCGCATATTTCTCGTCCTGCTTGCCGACGTTGGAGCCGTATTCAGTGTTCTCGTACAACAGCGCCACGGTCTGGACCTTTTGCTTCTTCGCCTTTTCCAGGTCCTTCAAGAAGGCAAACTGATCATGTGCGAAGATTCCGTCGTGCGGGCTGGCCCGGAAGAAGTACTTGAGCCCGCGTTCAGTCAGTGTCGGGGAAGAGGAATCCGAGCACACATACGGAATCCTCAGCCGCTCGGTGGCCTGGCTGGCAGTCTTGGTGACTGAGCTCTGATAGGCACCGAGCACACCGACCACCTTCTCCTGTGTTACCAATCGCTCGGCCTCTGCCTGGCCGTTCCTCGGCTCGCCTTTCGTGTCGGCCCATACCATCTCGATCTTGGCTCCGCCGAGGTTTGGCAGTCCATCTGTCTTCGCCAGGGGGAGATTGAGATCGTATTTGTTGTTGATGATTTCGACAGCCAGCTCGACACCGCGTTTGTTGTCGAGGCCCGTCGACGCCAAGTTTCCCGTCAGGGGGTACACTCCGCCGATCTTAACCGTTTGCGGCGCGGCCAATGCCGGGGAGACAAGCCAAGACGAGGCCGCGAGGGCGCCGCCCACGATCACAAATTCTCGTCGTGTCACTTTGCTCATGTTGGTTCTCCTGTTTTCGATCCGCTCGAATCGAATTGCCTTCTTGAGAAAGGTTGAGTTTTATCGCGGAGACATATCATCAGCAGCATCCGAGCTTTGTCAAGAGGAATATGGCCTTGGCTAGACTTCATCTCCAACAGCACGCCTAATGGCGAGGACAACAGCGGCAATGCGATTAGTGCTTTAGACTTCTGCCGAACCGGTCGATTTTCCAGACGAGTACAGCGTAGAACCGACCAGCCGGTTCAGCTCCGGGCGGGATTCCTTTTGGATGGGGTTTAGCCGTGTACGAACGGAGCAATGATCCTGGTAGACGAATGGTTTCGTCCCGTTTTGGGAATCTCACCACAGCCGGCACTTTTTAACTAACTACCGAGTCTCTTTGTAAGATACCTTGTCAGCACACATTAGCGGCCTATCCAGGCTGCCGAAAGCGGACGGCAGGCGAAGTTGTATGCATGCTGCATGTAGAACTGAAGCCCAGGGTAACGAAGGTCAGCCGGTGCTGCCGCGGGGCGCAGGTGACCACTAGCCGACATCCTCTGCAAACCGCATCGCAAACCAGCAAGCACAATCAAACGACCCCGTCCACGAGAGGCCCCGGACGCGTGCAGCCGGTCCGATTCTAGTCACCCCGCGGTACACCGTAAAGGGTCCTGCGCGGATCGCCTGCGGCTCTCAACCGGTTGCGATCCGCTGTTTGGAACAACCAACGCAAACGGCGCAAAGGCCATTGGCGATTATTCGCTCGCGTCATGATAAACGTCTCTCTAAAAGGGCTTCTTCGTAAATCGCCGTGCTGGACATCTTGTCGGAAACGAGCCGCTTGCAGTTCTGGCGAATGACAGCGGCAGTAGCCATTTCGATATAAGAGAGAAGTTATTTTCAAGCTAGGCAGATGGGTGTATGATGTGCCGACAAATGGACAGGCGGCACTCATTGGGACCGCGCTGGTATTGCCCGGTGGCGTGCTTCTCGACAAGTACTCTGTTGGAGGAAGGAATGAGCCCTGCACAAGCAAGCGCAACCTACACGCCCGAAGTGGAGGCTACGGCAATACGGCGGGCCACTATAGCCCTCGTCCCATTCTTGATGATTGGCTATCTTGCCTCGTTCATCGATCGCGTGAACGCCGGCTTCGCGGCCTTCCAGATGAACAAAGCTTTGGGACTGACCCATTCCATGGTCTTGGGACCGGCCTATTCTTTTGGACCTATTTCCTTTTTGAAGTACCAAGCAATCTTGCCCTCCAGCGCATGGGTGCACGGCGCTGGCTGGCAAGGATTATGATAACTTGGGGCATCATCTCCGCTGGCACGGCGTTTGTTATCGGACCCAAATCGTTCTGCGCGATGCGTCTTCTTCTGGGAGCCGCCGAAGCGGGTTTTTTTCCCGGCGTTGTCCTTTATTTTACTTACTGGTTCCCCGCTGAATATCGCGCGCGCATGGTCAGTATGTTTTATCTTGCTGTGCCGGTCTCCGGCTTCGTTGGATCGCCTATCTCGGCTGCCTTGCTCGGCATGCATGGACTAGGCCTGCAAGGTTGGCAATGGCTGTTCATTCTGGAAGGCTTGCCGTCCGTGATACTTGGCATCATTTGCCTCCTTGTCCTGCCCGATCGGCCATCAGAAGCGCGTTTCCTCTCCGACGAGCAGCGCACATGCTTGTCCGCGAAGTTGGCCGAGGAGCAGAAGCAGGTCCGAGCCGTTCACGACCATCGTGTCTGGGCCGTCCTGCTCAACCCTAAGGTCTTTTGGCTGGCGTTGGTTTACGCGGGTACCTCGGCAGCGGCTAATGGCTTGTCTATCTGGCAACCCCAGATCATTAAGTCATTCGGTCTGACCACGATGCAGACCGGGCTGCTCAACTCGGTGCCGTTCGCCGTGGCTTGCATCGCAATGCTTATCTGGGGTCGGTATTCCGACCGCCCCGGGAAGCGAATCTCAAGCGTTGTGTTACCGCTCGCCGTGTCTGTCCTGGCGTTGTGTTTCTTGGTTCTATCAAAGCACCTTTTCGCCGTGGTTGTTCTACTCAGTCTAACGCTCATCGGGACCTTCAGTTTCAAGGGTCCATTTTGGGCACTGTCCACTGAAACCTTGGGGCCTAAGGCAGTTGCTGCAGGCTTGGCGATGATTAATGCAGTCGGCAATTTGGGAGGATTTGTTGGCACGTGGCTGATTGGCCTGCTGCGCGACCGTACCGGCAGTTTCCTGTTGGCGCTGTCGCCCATTCTGATCGGTGAGGCAATCGGCTGCGTTATCATTATCGCGATCGGTCGCTTTCAGAAACGTGCTGCCGAGAGTGCCCATACTGACGCTTGAGAATCAACCGTAGGCACCAACAGGGGGAAGTATTCTGGGTATGTGGTGGCCGCCCCATCACCTGTCAAGGCCAAGCTTTACGATGAGCAGAGCGGATGGTACCACTGTGGTCCGATATCCAAAGTCCCACGCTAAATAACGGCCGTCTGTTTGCTAATAGCTTGGACAGCATCCAGGTGGCGACTTTGGGAGTTCTTGGTTTCGGGATTAGCACGCGACGGAGGCTTCATCCTGCCGGGCGATACAGGAAGCGTGCGGAAGTATGCATTGGAGAATCCCTTGCTCCTCCTAACGGAATATATGCGGGAGCCCCATGCGGCGGTCGCTCTCCACCGCCGCATGGGGCTAGTCGATCTCTTTATAGTCAAACTCCTTGATCTTATGGCCTAGCTGCAGCGAGCTTATCTTCCAACCGCCACTTCGCTAGTTCTTGCTCATAAGCTTGAAGCTCGTAAAAGCGAGTAACAGTGTGGTAGTCTTGCAGGCTAATCATATGATTAAGATAACTATTAGTGGAGCCTGTTCCTTTTAGCACCGTGAGCATTTGCCGGACAGCGTACATAGCTGTAAGGGCAGCACTTACAGGTAGGATAGCGATTTTATATCCAATGTTCTGAAGCTCTCGCATAGGAAGGCACGGGGTTTTTCCCGTTTCAACTATATTTACGAGGTTGGGCGCTGTAACTTCTTTTGTAATTCGCTTCATTTCTTCGATACTTTCAGGAGATTCCACGAAGATAATGTCAGCCCCTGCATTCGCATAGGCATTTCCTCTTTTGATGGCCTCATCTATGCTAATTGTTCGGGCATCGGTACGTGCGACGATCAAGAAATCTGCACTCTTCCTCGCGAGGGTGGCTGCGTGTATCTTGCTGCACATCTCATCTTCAGAAATTATCACCCTTCCCTTTTCGTGCCCGCATTTCTTCGGCAGTACCTGATCTTCCACTTGAACTGCCTGACAGCCTACCATTTCCGCTTCTCGAATCGTCCGTTGGACGTTTAGAAGCGAACCGAAGCCAGTATCGCAGTCGGCAATGACCGGGATATTTACCGACTGAACAGTACTCCGAATAAAGCCGATCATTTCCGTCATAGTCATAAGGCCGAGATCAGGAAGTCCCAAATGAGAGGTCGATTGACCGTTTCCTGTCATGTATAACGCAGGAAAGCCCGCTTCCTGAATCAGCCGCGCCGATAGCATGTCGTAGGCGCCGGGTGCAATGACGATCTCACTTCCCTTAATTAACTCAGCTAATTTCTTCATACAAAAGCCTCCTGTTTGAAATGTAAGTTCCGCCGATATACCGTCACTCGACATTGGCAGGGCTCATCGCGTGTCAGTGTGAGGGAGCAGATCGGTTAACGTTCTTAGCCAACACGCATAGCGCACCTTCGCAAAGCCGAACCCAGCTTCAAGATACCAAACACATGCTCCATTCTCGAGCGCTCCCGCGATTTCGCCTCACCGCTGCTGTAATCGTACTCTACACTGACCCTGTCCTTCGCCAAAATGCTGATCTGCTTTCAGGGCAAGAACTTACAAGGGGCATGCCGCCATAAATTACGTAGGGGCTTCCACGTCAGCAAGCAGCCAGCGTAGCGCTTCATCGAGCGTAGGCTCGGGCGCTGGCAATGGGCGCTTCTCCAGAGACGAAACTGTAGCAAGGAAGCGGATTTGAACACCGGGCAGCACTAATGACGGAACCCCCGCGAGAGCAAGCTGCCGCTCGACTTCGGCTACTTCGTGGGCACGGCGCTTGGCATGGATGACATGCGTCCGGACCAGTATCTCCATGAAGCTGCAAAGCCCAGACTTGTCTATATCGGACAACACGCTGTATAGTTGCTCGCGCACTCCGCGCTTCTCTGCTGCGGTTAGTAGTTCGACGCACAGTGCTTCCATTCCTTTGGTGAATACGCTGCGCAGCATCTTCAAAGAAATGGCATCTCCTGCGGTCGCCCCCTGCATTACCTGTATCGGCGCACCCATTTTTTGTACGATTGATTGAAACTCCTGCGCACCTTCGCCGCAGGCCAGAAGTGGAGTTCGCTCCTTGCTCGCCGCAATGGCGCCCATAATCGCCCCATCGACAAAGCGGATTGCTCGCCTCGACGCGTACTCTGCGGACGAGCGTTTGTCTTCTGGGCTAGCGGTTGTCGTGTCCGCTATCGCCGAGCCTGGACCCAGCACTTCAGCACACTCGTAGGCCACCTTGCGAGCCTCAGTACCAGGAACACATGAGATGACCCAATCCGCCGGAGCGATCCAATTTCCAATTCTTTTATGAATCACGAGTCCGAGAGTCGAGGCGATTTGCCCGGCTGCCGGCAGTGGCTCGATGTCGCACAGTAGCAACTCGAATCCGGCATTATGGAGTGCCTGAGCATAGCACCGGCCTACCTCTCCCACGCCGACTATGGCTAAAAGCATCTGTATTGATACCTCTTTAACGCAATAAGTATGGACGATATAGGCGTCCAAGATAGCGCAGGATTGCGCGCAACTCAACCAGAAAACAACCTGCCCTCCGTGGGTGCAACAGACAGGGCGCGTTACGCTTCACGTCACAGTCCTGGAAATTGGGCACGCAAGCGGAGGCACGTGTCCTTTTGGTTCAAGGGGTTGCGGCCTACTGGTGCGGACCATGCGCCGGAAAACCAATAACAGGAGGTGCCGGTTGGGGAACCCGCGTTATCCCGTACATCGGAAACACGGCTCCAATAGGATGACCGGCTTGAGACAGATTACATCATTTTTATTGGTAGTTCCTGGCCCTTTGTGGTAGCGTCAATCAATCCTTCTGTGTCTATAGTGCTGGTATCACTGCTCCGTGCTATCTCAGTTGGGAGCAAGCCGCCTCCTTCCACTCATACTCCAGAAGGGTTCTTGAAGCACAGTTCGGACTAGGGGTGTCCGGCCCCGTAGTGCAGTTCGTTCCGAGTTGCATGGTAGGGACGTCAATCCGGAACCGATAAATTCTATTTGAGGCTGCTTATGATGAGTTTTCGCCTAGCGGTACTTCCTGGCGATGGCATAGGGCAAGAGATCATGCCGGTTTGCCTGGAGGTTCTGGCCGCTGCGGAGCGGTGCGTTGGTGGGTTCCGGTTGAAGCCAGAGGTGCTGCCCGGCGGCGCCGCTTACTACCGCGAACACGGCGTCGCAATGACGGATGCGGATTACCGCCTGACGGGCGAAGCTGATGCCATTCTTTTCGGTGCCATGGGACTACCGGATGTGCGTTACCCAGACGGAACTGAGATCGCACCGCACCTACAAATGCGTGTCGATTACGGCCTATATGCCGGTGTGCGCCCGGTACGCAGCTTTCCCAATCTGCCGGGACCGCTCGCGGACCCTCGCGCCGGGAAGATCGACCTTGTTGTGCTCCGCGAGTCATCTGAAGGGTTGTTTTTCTCTCGCGGAAAAGGAGCAGTCGAGAACGACCGGATCGCGCGTGAGACGATGGTCATTACCCGCGAGACATCGGAGAGGCTGTTCGATTTTGCTTTCAATCTGGCACGGCGACGGCGGGAACGGCGCGGCACGCCGGGCCGCGTGACGTGTGTCGACAAATCGAACGTGTTCGTTGCCATGGCCTTTTTTCGAAAGATCTTCGATGAGCGAGCCAAGAGCTTTCCGGACATCAAAGCGGATCATCACTATGTGGATGCGACCGCCCTCGACCTGGTACGTCGGCCTTGGGAGTTTGACGTCTTGGTGATGGAAAACATGTTTGGGGATATCCTCTCGGACCTTGCGGGAGGGCTAGTTGGCGGCATGGGGCTTGCCCCCTGCGCCGAGGTGGGCAAAAAGCATGCACTGTTCCAACCGGCTCACGGGTCTGCGCCGGATATAGCTGGCCGAGGCATCGCCAATCCCATTGCGATGATCCTCTCGGGGGCGATGATGCTGGAATGGCTGGGACAGCGACACAGCGTTCCAGCCGCTTGCGATGCGGCGCTGCTTATCGAACGATCCGTCGAGCACGGCTTGGTGGAACGCCGCATTCGTCCACACGAATTCGGCGGCGATCAGTCGACTGTCGATATCGGATGGGAGGTGATCGCCGGGCTTGAGATGTGCCGGTCCACAGCGGGAGCATGATTGCGGGCTGTAACCACGTTCCCCGCAGGCACCTCGTCATTCTTATCGACGTGAGCGCGAGCATCGATCGGCAAGCGGAGGCGGATATGAATTCCATTTCAAGGGGGGAATTCCTATGCGAACGACTTTATTAGTCCTCTGTCTGATTTCCACTTTTGCGAGCACCGCACACGCTCAACGGCCAATGTACCTTGCCAGTACCTCAGCAGAATTACAAGCGCTACAGTGCTCAAATTCAGATGAGCAACCTGGCTGCAAAATGTATTACGCCGGTTTTGCTCACACAATAGATATGCGGTTCACCGAGCATCTTTGCGGCAACGTCGATGATTTGCTTTATGAATTCGAGCACGAGGTTCGCACGAATCCAGCAGTGCGGAAATGGCGAGGAGGAACGGTTTTATTGTCGTTGCTCGCAAAGAACCATGATTGCACGAAGATAAAAGGCCGAATTCAAAACCGTATGTCCGCTGGCAACCTCATAGATATGTGCCATACGGGAGAAGTTGGTTTTAATTTGTGCACGTACTACACCGCTGGATTCATCGACGCCTTAGCTTTTGAATCGAAAGTTGCCGAAAGGACGCTATTGTGCGGCGATCAGAGGATCATAGATCGTGCGAATGTGGCACGACTGCTCAACGACAAACTGAACGCCGATTTCCGGCTTCGTCGTGACTCGGCAGTAGCCGTCATGTTCAATGAGCTAGCCGCACACATGCCGTGTTCAAAAACCAACATATCTGCCAAACCGCCAGAAGACGTTGCTCAACTGATAGCCCAGGAAGAGACACTAAACGACAAATGTCTAGGCGGGTCAGGTGATGACAAGGCGACGTTAAAAGCATGTGCTGAGCGGGATGTCGTACTTGAGAAGATTAAGGCGAAGAACTGGTGCTGGGGACATGATGGGCAAGTCGGCGCTGATCGGACTTGGGAGCCCTGTCAAGGCAAAAAATAGGGGGTGATCGGGTGCTAGCTCTGGAGGGGAGGCGCTGTGTTCTGGCTTCGACGCCTATTGCAGCCATTTACCAAGCCAACAGAAATCAAGGGCCAGTCTCGGTCTGGGCTGGGCCTGCAAACTATGCCCACCGTCAAGTTTGACCCTTTCTTGGTGAGTAAAAGTGTCAAAGCAAATCTCCGAAGAAATATCGAGTTGCTTGACGATATTGAAAAGAAATACGTCAAGCAAGTTTATGAGCTTGCCCTGCGTTCTGTTGTGAAAGGGGATTTGCACTTGTTCTGTACAGAACTGATGAACATGCAGATTGAAGGAATGACCACAGGGCGAGCGGCTGAAATTGGACGATCCCTAAGCAAAAAGGCGAATGCGATAATTGGCAACGAGCGGCGGGCAGCACTTGGAATCACTCACGCGATATGGATGTATGCTCACGCACCCTGCATGAAAGACCCACGCCATCCCACGGATGCGGAAATTCGGCAGAACGCAGCTCATAAAGCAGCCGACGGAACGAGGTATGAACTCAGTCAGGGCTTGCTGGTGGATGGCAAGTGGACATGGCCCGGAATTGAGGAAGGGTGTAAATGTTCGTCTCGCCCGCTGCTGCCTTACTGAGTAGCCTCAGAAATCGCGTTCCGGGGCCCGCTGAGACTCTCGGACGTGCACACGTATCACGGGAGCCGCTTCTTCTTTGGTTTTTCGGAAAATGTTGACACAGTGTTGACACAGACTTATTTACAGATGAGTTAACAACGAGGAAAGCCAATAAAAATGGCGCGCCCTGAGAGATTCGAACTCCCGACCTACTGATTCGTAGATGTGGAACACTGTTTTTCCCCGCTGCTGATTCCACTCAACTTACCGTTCTGAATCAATGACATACCGGCATCTCCTGGGCAGTCGGCACTGATACGGAATGATACGTTCGCATATCGAGAGGGGGCACAAAAAGAGGCACACGGAACGGCATGGTGCCTTCCAAACGCCCTTGATGGATGTTGACGGCCAAGCAGGGAACCCCTCAGGAAACAATTACACAGTTCTTGCAAATCAGCACACGAGCAGTACAATTCGGCAAGTTAAGTTGCTGTCCACGTTAATGGCGGAGAGTTTGCAATGTTCTGCGGGAAATGTGGTCAAAAGAACCCAGATGACTATTTGTTTTGTGCTGCTTGCGGCTTTACGCTGCTGGGCGTCCATGAAAAACAGACCCCAAGCATGGAACTAGCACAAGCGACTGTGGCCTCTGCTGTTGACCCTGCACTTACGCTGCCACCAACGGTCACTGCCACTTGCACCGAATATTTCCACAGCAAAGCCGCGCACGACCCATTGAACGGGGTTAGGGGGTGGTTACTCTTCTTTTGCGTTATGCTAACCATCATCACACCTATATTTTACATTTTCCTTGTTCTCAGATTACACAGTTCGATTGATATTTTGCTCCATAGCACTCTGATTGCCCTGTCGGTTTATGCTGGCATAATGGTTTGGCGCGTTAGACCGAGTGCGCTACAGTGGGTGACAATCTATCTAGTCGCGTCAGTCGCTTTCGTTCTTGGAAATCTAATTCTAGCCATGCAAACCGGAGTCATGGCAACCGTAGAGCAGTCTCAAGACCAAATCCTAGGTAGCGTCAGAGGTTTGATTGGCCCAATCATCTGGGCGTTCTACTTCAAAAAGTCTCGTCGGGTTAGGGCTACTTACGGCAGGAACTTGTAACGTGTGGAAGGACAATCCGCTGGCTTAGAGCCTTGCACGCGGGAGTATCTGGAACCTCACGCTCAAACGGAGCCAGCAACTTGGCTGCTTTTTTCTGGTTGCCTTTCAATTATGGGCCAAGGTGGTTGTCCACCAGCCCATCTGCCCAAGCTAATTCACTGATAAATCCGTGTTTCTCGCCTGTTGTGGCCGTTCCTCTTCGGTTTCCTCCACTTTAACGATTGCCAAAGCCGGGTCTGCATTCGCCACCATTACCTCCAAGAAGGCGCTGCAATACGTTTCACAGTTAGCCCAGACGGCGTAAATGAGGTTGTTGATTTGCTCGTCCGTGGGGTCTGTTCCAAAAAGCGGTATATCAGCCCTGCACCGAAGCTCACCGTCATCCCAATCCATTTCGAACACAGCGAATTTCAATTGCCAAACTGCTCTGCAAATTGCTTCGGCCATTGCGGGACGGCGGCTTTTTGGGACAAAGAAAGGGATGAAGCCACGAACCACCAATGCCGAATCACTGATGGAAATTCGAATTCGGATACTCGTCGGGATGGCATTGGCTTGGAACACTAGGTCGTCATCGTCAATCATTACATGGGTTACATCCCGTTCCCGAAGCAAACCGATTATCCGCTGTTGCAGTTTTTGAAGTTCCATTCCTGCCTCCTGCCCATTGGTGCGTACCTTAAATCTTCCTTTCTCCCGAGATTTGAAAGCCCCAATGACGCACCTGATGTGGGGAGGGCACTGTGAACCGTCTCGTGTGGTGGCTTTGGGCAATTGCATACCACCTGCTCACGTTGGTGATGGTCGTTTTCGTATTGATGCTAACAGTCATTTGCACTCTCATTGGCGGCCCTGAGTTTTCCGCCATTGGAGTTGGCCTGGTCACCTGGTTCGTTTATGCCCGTTTTACTTGGTACTGGAAGCCGTTTCGGGATAGGAAGAAACGGGAATTGGGGCTGGTGAAGGAAGAACCCAAGGTGCCATGCCGTCTTCAGTGATTTTGCCGAGAGATGTGCCGAACGAAGACGCACCAGTGGGCAGGAGGAATTCCATGATTGAAAACTACTGGGCACCGAACGGCAAGAGAATCGGTTCCACCATGAAGAGTGGTTCGAAAGAGAACGTTTACGGCTCACGTGGGGAAAAGCTTGGCAGTACTTCACAGCAAGGGACGTTCGATGTAGCAGGAAAACGAATTGCCAACTTGCCAAGCCCGGGCCTGTTGATGGCACGTTCCGTCAGAAAGCCACGAAGATAAAAAAAAGGGCAGCGGGGAAAAACCGCTGCTCATTACCAATGCTATCAGCAACATGGGTTCGCATGCTTATACTTCGTTATGCTGAACCATAAAGTATTTGTGTTCTAAGGAAATAACGTGGAGATCGTCGTCCGTTCTTGCCCACCCATTGCTCTTGCGTTCGTCACTGCGGCTACGGCAGTACCTATCCCAGAATCGTGTGCCAATTTCATTATGCAGAAAATAGCACGCAACTTCGCCGACAGGAAAGCAGGCTACTTGCATTCGCTTCCAATCCGCAACGCCTCCTCGATAGAAGCCTCCCTCCAGAATCAATCCTAGCTCCCAATTACTTCCCCAAAAACCCTTGAAGTAAATACGTGGTGACCAGAGCGAGTTCGGTGTCTTGCGTGACAGCATGATTCCTTCAATCGGTATGTTGATGTCTAAATGTTTTGCAAATTCATCTCTCCCATGATGGTAGATTAAATCGGGTTTCAAGAAGGTCAGCGTAATTCCATCTCTCAATACGTTGTATTGCGTGGCAGGTTCTGCATTTGCGGTCTCAAGTTGCTTTTCAAGTTTTTCTGGTGGAGCCAAGTCATAGTCCTGCAACAGCGATAGCCAGTTCGGCATAATATGAATTCGGAACGGTGTAAAAGCTGGCTCTTCGACGCTGCGGAAGATTGCGACTGCAACGAAAATGGCAAATGCAATAGCTACCGCACGGCTCCATGAAAATTCTGCTCCGAAACGAAGGGTGATAAGGAGGAAAGCGCCACCAGCTACTAGCTTCAATAGCTCTCTGCGGTTCATCAGCCGCCGAATTCTTCGTGCCATCATGTAATTCCCTTTTTGCAGTGTGTTTATACTTCTTCAATTCTGGTGTTATATACATCGGTTCTGCATCTTTGCAGCGTACTCTCGGCTTCTTGAAGCAACATTAGTACTTCTTTGCTTCCAACACTCAGGTCATCTGGCTTCAACCAGTTGCGATCTGCGGCATTCATACCATCGATTTTGGCAGCCGCTTTGATTAGACAATCGAACCCATTATTCAACTGAGAGGCAAACTGTGAGGAGAGCCGTCTTGCGCATTCCAAAACCTCACCGTAATTCGGAGGCAGGAGCTTAAGAGTGGGGGGAAATGACCTTGAACGAATAGCGACCTCAAGAGGCTTTCCCATCACTGGGCGACGGCATTCCTCAATGTTGGACAAAGTGCTGCTGATGGCATTCTCAACCACGCTTTGAGCCACCAGAGTTTGAGCGTGTATCTGTTGCTTAAGTGCGTTTAATGTGGCGAAAGCGGCTCTTGCTTGGCTTCCTGCGGCACTAGCCTGTTCACTTGCCGCTTTTGCTTGGGCCTCAGTAGCTTCAGCCTGCCGATGGGCGCTCTTGGCGTAAAAAATCGTCACCACTACTAGGACGACGACAGCAACAGCGTTCATAACTGTTGCAACTGCCGTAATAATTGCAATCCAAGTTGCCATTGCTCACTCCTGGATGTGTACGCCGGAATCTCGCTTCGGCTTTTAATGGCTCGAATTGTACCCTTCCATCTGGAACTACGAAACCTGCGTAAATCAGCCTAAGCGAATGGCCTAATGGCGAAGTGGCTTCTGAGGGTCAAATCTGGATGGAAGTTCTTGAAAATGTGCGGGTTGGAAGTTATTGGCATAGGGTGGTCGGTACTATGACTGAAGCCAAAACGGTGTTGGCAAGGGTGGGAACACCCCTATCCCGAATTGGTTCTGATGCCTTCTGGGGTTTCGGGTGGTGCTACGGGGTGGGTCAGGGGCAGAAAACTCGCCAGTCGGCTTGGAAATACACTGTCGGGGCTTTTGGTGCGGATAAGTGGATGCCCGTTTTCGGTTCTTTGGGGAACGTGCAGGTGGTTGGCCGAAAGCAAGCAAGCCGTCATTGCAACGAACTCAGGCATTCCCCTCAGGTTCAACATCGGCCACTTGCTCACCTTCCGATTGTGGCATTCGGTGGCTGCTATTCATATCCCCAATCTTCGGCAAATTCATCCAGTGCTTTTTCGATGGCCTGCACGTGAGTTGCAATATCGGCAATCACCCGTGCTAAGTACTTGTGGTCTGGTCGGTCATCCCGAATTTCCCCAAGCACACCATTGAAAATGCCTATTGCCACGAAAAGCTCTTTTAGTACGGCTTTGTCACGGTAGGTTAGCTCAATCATGCCCAATGGTGCGTCTTCTATTGTTTCTCATCTCTCTGCCAGTTCAGAGAGCCTTGCCCAGAACTGACGCAATAGATGGTAGGCAGAAAGAGCTTGGCGTGGGTCGGGATTTCTGTTCTCGTGTCCCTATCCACAGCGAAAATATTGAAAGGAACAACATGAAGAAAACCAAGAAGCTGGCATCCAAGAAAGCAACAGAACCTCGAAAGCACGAGCCCATCCCTTTCGAAAAGATTGCCAAGCTGTATCAGGAGGGGAAATCGATGGAGCAGATAGCCAAAGCCACGAACCGCTGGAACGCTGCTTCCCCAGATGGCAGCAAGAGCTTAAGGGCAATCGTCAGCAACATGATAACCAAGGGCTACCGTAACAAGGAAGGGAAGCTCGTTCGTCTGAAGAAACGGCCAAGGGTGAAACTAGAACCCAAGGCAGTAAAGAAGGCCACGAGGAAAGTGATTGCCAAGAAGCCGCAACCGAAGAAGCAGGATGTGAAGGCACGGGAACAGAAGCCCGAACCAAAGCCGCCATCCGAACCGAAACCAGAAGCCGCTCCCAGTGCAGTTTCCGTTGGATAAAGCCTTCGAACTTTGGTCGGCAAAGCCTCGGGTAAGTCCTCCGAGGCTTTACCTTTGCCATCATTCGCTCCCCTGATACTTCCGGTAATCGTGCGCTGGAAGCGTAATTTCTATCATGGTTTCTTGCAGGCGTGAGAGCACCATTGGGGCAATCGCCGTTCCCATATCTACAAGCGGAATGTTCGAAGTCACAATCAGTTTGCAATTCCGCTCGTACCATTGGGAGAACAAACGCTTCACCCTAACGTGTTCCTGCGTTTGTGGCTGAAAATCGGGCGACAAATCATCAATGACAACTACACCCCACGGCTTCCCCTTCTCGATTCGATGAGAGTATTCCTCGGCGGAAACCCCGCTGTACACCAGCTTTGCCATTAGTTCGTCGGCCAGCACGGTGCGGCATCCAAGTGCCGATTGCAGTTCGTCATACGTAATCCACTTCACCGTCTGTTCCCTAGCCAAATATTCGAACACTAAAGAGGCTGCAATCGTGGTTTTACCATTTCCAGAACTGCCTTTTAGATAAAACCCCTTGTCGCCATCCAGCTTTTCAATAATCTTGTCGATTTTGGAACGGTTCGAGACCCCGGCGGCATCGGTAATATCATTCTTTAGCGATTCCAAACTGGGTGGAACCCCAATTCTGGCTGGAAGCTCCTGTTCCAGTTTCATCATTTGCAGATATTTCTTTTGTGATAGAGCATACTTCCGAAGCCAGTTCTTACGGCACTGCTCCCCACAAACGATAAAGGGAGGGTTGCCAATCACCACCACATCCCCATTCTCAATCATCGGTAACGCCCATCTATCGAATTTCAGAAACTCAACGTCAAACATTACGCCGTAGAGATTAAGGTAATTGAACTCCTGTGCCGTTCGGTAACTTACGTCGCCTTTGCCGCAGATAATACAGGTAAAGTTATGGTTCCACATTATCTGTTTCTTGTTGCCGACCAGTTGCTGACGTTTGCTGACTGCTGCTTCACGCTCTTGCCGCTCCTTCTGTCGTTCCACTTCTTTGTCTGTGTTTGGATTTGAGGCTGCCGCTCCATTGTGCAGCGCCTCAATCATTAATTTCGTTAGTTGTTCATCCGTTAGATTATCCATTGTTCCCCCTAGTAGCTTTCAACCCCATCAGTCTTGTCGTGATATTTGCTCATGTCCGTTACCTGTGGTGATACATCTACCTTGACCTTATCTCGCATCCATTCGAATTCGCCTGAGAGCACCCGTTCCACGCCAATATCTTTGGGTGTCCCCTGCCCCTTCCACCCGCTACGTGGCACAAACATATCCCGCAGCGTTGGGTGCCAAAACCGCCCGTTCTTGGCGGTAAAGCCCCTGAAATAAGCGTTGATGGGAATTTCACCCAGAACCAGTTGCCAGCGTGTTTCCCAATCCGTATTGGAACGAATCCATGAATCTACGGCGTCATACAGAAGATTAGTGCCGGAAATAACCCCATTTGAAACCGCTGCTGGAATCGGAGTGCCTTTATTCTTCGTGAATGCTTCAATCTCCTTGTTCCAACTTTCCCAAATATTGAGAACCTTCGCTGTATTGCTCATTCCGTTTTTCCCTCCTACAGGTAGTACTGACTTATCTGTCTTTTCTTCTCTTACTTCTCTGATATCGGGTGCAGGAAGTTGCACCTTTTCTGGCACAAAGCTGCACTCTTTCTCGCCAGAATCTGCACCTTTTTCCTGCATAAAGCTGCACCCTTTATCACCAGAACTTGCACCTTTTTGGGTCTTTGCAGCGAGCGCCGTAAAATCGACGTGGTAGTGGTTTACGTGCTTACGTCCGACGCCATATTCAATTCGGATAACGCCGTCTTGTTCCAATTGGCGAAGGTGGCTTTGCATGGAGCGCTCCTTCATCCCACAGAAACTGGCAAGGGTGGCTACACTGCAATAGGCGTAGCCCTTTTCCCTGCTTAAGCCAGCAAGTTCTTTCAAGATTGCGGTTTTCACGCTCCCATACCTGCTGGCTTTTATGATGTTGTAGCGTTCCTTCATTTGTTCGGCTCCGAGTTGGGAGCATTCTCTTGTTGCCGCTGTGCTCTGAGCCGATGCGGTAGTTTGTTAAAGGCCCCAGCCTCAATGGCCGCCCGCTCTAAATCCTCTAGCGTCTTTTCCACAGCTACGAATATGACAGCGTCACTTTCGACCACGACGCTTGTGATTGTGCCAATTTCCGGCCTTCGAACGATTCCGGTGTAAAGCCTGATGGTCTTCTCCTCAGGGATAAGGCCTCCATGCTTAGCGCCAGCGATTTGCTTGTTCAGCAATGAGAGCACTGATTCCGCCGGAACCACGAGTTCGAGGCGGGTGAACGGTTCACCAAATGCGGAAACGTTCGATTTACAAACAAATGTCACCGAATCATCGTGTACGCTAGCACTTTCAATCGACTTGGCGTGGAAACCGTTATGCAGGTTTTCTGCGAAGAGGTTGTGGTCGAAAACTACAGGGTGTGCCGCTTCTGAATTAATGAATGCCAGCACCGTCTTACTACTGAGTTGGATGTTCATGTTGTTGCTCCTTAGTTCTGTGGGTTGGGACGATTTCCGTGGCGCATATGCGTTCGATAACCACCCACACCTCTATGTGCGTCAATTGGAAAGCAGCATCTCCGGAACTGGTGGGCTGGAAGGTACGCCAGCCCACTTTGTGAAATTACGCTGCTTCCGAGGGGCGAACCGTTACGTCGAACACCACAGTGTCGTCGTCAACTGTCACCGACTTGAGTTCAGCGGAGGTGAGGTCGAGCGTTGTGTCAAGAAAGAAGCGTACTGTGCTTTCGGTTGGAAAGGTCACTAACCCTACGTTCATTTCTGAATGAATGAAATCGAGCACCGTGGCCTTATCCAGCACGCACTCAAGACGTGAAAGTGTTGAATCAGGCACGCTGATTGCGCAGGAAAAGGTGACCGTGTTGGATTCGATAGAGGTGCTGAGGAGGCTGTCAATATCGAAACCCTGAGATACTTCGTTGTGACAAAAGCAGGTATCGCTGATAAATTGTCGTGTTTTAAGCTGTGCGTCTAAGAAAGCCAGCACAGCATCTGTTTCTAAATGGATAACCATTTCTTAATCCTTTGATAATGCGTTGTTGCGCAAGAATGTAGGAACTAGCTTCTTCGGGTCGAAGGTGCTGTTCCTAACGCAGGGTGCGTCGATTGGAAAGCAGCATCTCCAGAGTGAATGACCGTTCCTAACGCAGGGTGCGTCAGAGGAAAAACGATTTCTCAAAGGGGTGGTGGGCTGGTTTACGCCAGCCCACCTTTGGGGTTATGCACCTTCAGGAACACTATCCAGCGTGTTCGGGGGTAATGGAGGGTGTATCAGTGGCAGTGGCGAAAGAGGGTTCTGGCCTTCAGGAACCGCTTCCGGCGGGCGGAAGAATTCGGGTTCTCTTTGCAGGTCTTCGTAGATGTGTGCCCGTGCCAGCTTTACACAGGAGGGTTCTTTATCGATTCCAATGAACTTCCGATTCTTGCGTAATGCAGCAATACCAGTAGCACAGCCACCCATGCAGGGGTCAAGGATTACATCACCAACATTAGTGGCCCTTTCAATGAATACTTCGAAATCTTCTGCTGCTTGCCCCCAATCATGGAACCGTTTATCACCTCCGTTGCCGATTACGAGGTCGGTTACATTGGGGCCTTCGATTTCCCCCTTCACGTACCATATAACGGGTTTAGTTTTTGCGATTATTTTGCGTTCACGAACCGTGGCGGCCTTCCCCCGTGGCCATGCCAACGTACAATGCCAACGGTATTTCAACCCAGCTTCTTCGTATTGCGACATCATTACGTAGAATTCTTGGAGATGAGACTGCCCCACCATCATCAACAGATTGCCGTTAGGCTTCAGCACAACCAATGCCAGTTCACAGATGGCGTGTACGATTTTAAGGCTATCCTTGTCATATGGCGGGTCAACGATGATGGCATCGATGCTGTTGGGGGCGATGTTCTTGGCAACTTCGGTGAAATCCCCTTCCATCAGGAGGTAGTGCTTTCCTTCTAGCGGGATGGCACCACTTTTCTTGATGTACTCTTCCCGTTTTACCTGAAGATAGGCTTTAGTTACGTTGGTGGGCTTCATGAAATGCTTGATGGGGTTTTCAGCCTTATCATCACAGCCCATCAGGCGTTGCATGACCTTAAGCTGCATTTCAGGCTTCAGCTTCGAAAGTTCCAGCAAATCTTTTTTCTTATTTTCGAATTTCGTACCAAGGAAGAGTGCTTCAGGTTCAGGGCCGATTTTATTGGCAATCTGTACCAGTGTTTCAATGGAGCGTTTGTGCAGCCCCTTCATCTGGGCAACCGTTTTTGCAAAAGACAATTGTTCAGAAGCTTCAGAGGCTTCCCCCATCTTTGCTTTTGCACTTGCCAGCCCCCCAGCTTTGCCCTTTCTGGTGTTCGGGTAAAGCTGTTCGAAAACAGCCTTCCTGCGGGCCAGAAGCTTGGCTTCAACCCATACCGTTAGCTTCGGTTCCACAAGATTGTCATCGATGGCATAAAGTTCCAGTTTCAGGGGGTCTTCGGAATCCAGTAGGCGGGCGGGAATGGTTTCCCTTCCCATCAGCTTGCAAATTGTGAGCCTTTTGCGGCCCGACACAAAGCCCTTATCCTTCTTCTTTAATCCGATTGGTTTTTGAACCCCGTTTTCCTCGATGCTGTGAACCATAATGGGGGCGAAATCACTGAGTTTGGCATCCTCATAATCAATGCCGGTGATTTCCGAAATCAGAACTTCTGCAATTTCCTCAGTCATGAACGGTTTCCTTTCCGTGGTTCGCATACTTTCTGCGTTCCACGGAAGTAGGTGCGTCAAACCGCAACCAGTATCTCCCGGCATCATCACCGGCGCATACGCATAAAGCGAAAGCCTCCTTTTCCGAACCATTTCAGTAACTTCCGTGATTTCCCAACAAGCGAACAGGAATTCGCTCGTTGGGAAACGTGAAGTTTGTCAAATGAGGTGGCGAACCCAGATTTGTCAAAACGAAAGGGGTTAGAGATGCTGTTTTCCTTTTGACGCACCCCTCCACGGAGTTCAGCGAAGAAGCCGAACCCAAGGAGTTAAGAGCGAATGCAGGGTGTTCAATCGAGATTCGTAAGCATAAAGCAGGCAGCCACCCTCTTGGGAATGGCAGAAGTCACCCTTCGGGTTTGGGTCGGACGCCGTCGATTGGCTCATGTGAAGTTGGGCAGAGCCGTAAGGATTCCCGTAGCCGAAATCGACAGGCTGGTAGATGAGGGCACCGTTCCCGCCTTCAAGAATGGGAGGCGGTGATGTCGGTCAAGAGGAGGGGGGATTTCTGGCACTACAAATTTAGAATTGGAAACCAAATCATACGGGAATCGGCTCGCACAAAATCAAAGCCAGTTGCCGTTGCTGCCGAACGTCAACGTCGTCGTGAATTGGAGCTTTCGTTCAACAAAATTCCGAAGCGGGAAACCCTTCCTTTAATAAAGGTTGCGGCCAAGGAATGGATGGAATCAAAGAAGACGCTCGCTCCGAAAAGCATCGTGGGATACGAACAGCGGGTTGCGGTTATAACAAAGGAATTCAGCAATCGGCTGGTGTGTGATATCACCCAGAAAGATTTCTCGAATTACCAGAACAAGCGTAGGGCTGCTGGAAAGTCTGCTCGCACGATTAACTACGAAATCGGCTGTCTTCGAGGAATCCTCAAGATGTACGGCCTGTGGGGACAACTTTCGGATTATGTGAAATCCTTACGTGAACAACGGGAAGTGGGCAGGGCTGTTTCCCAGGCTGATGAGAAGAAGTTGCTCGATGCAGCCATGAAGAATTCATCTCCGTTCATTTTCCCCTTGCTGGTCGTTTCCATTGATACAGGACTTCGGGCATCAGAAATTCGGGCACTAAGGCATGGTGACCTAAAGCTCACATGGGTAGATGGGGTATTAAAAGAAGGATTTTTGATTGTCCCGAAATCTAAAACCGAAGCGGGTAAGGGTCGCCTTGTTCCATTCACCCAACGTGTTTGCAGTGTGCTTACAGTTTGGCTCGAACGGTTTGGCACTCAGCCAGATTCATCATAATGTATTCCCCAAACACAAGGTTACATGCCCGAATAAGCCAGGAAAGCAGAACATTTTTGCTGTCGATTGTTCGAAGCCAATTGGGGAGTGGAAATCAGCTTGGAAAACAGTGTGCAAGAAGGCAGGCGTGAAATACCGCTGGCACGATTTACGTCACACCTTCATTTCAAGGCTGGCAGAAAACCCGAACGTCTCTGAACAAACAATTCGGGAAATGGCAGGGCACGTATCCAAAGAAATGATGCAGCGCTACAGCCACATCCGAATTGAAGCCAAGAAAGAAGCAATTGCCAGCATGGAAGAAAAGACTGGTCTGGATGAACAAAAATCACCAGAAAACCACAGAACACACTGAGGGGAACTTCCTCCCCTCAGTGTGAATTCCTACGCCAAACCTCAAAAACAAGTGGGCATTGTCGCCACTTTGGCAGGAAACGAAATACCGAACCACTAGACTTGTGCCAGAGCGAGATCGGCGGCACCCAGAACCTGTGCCCTGAATCTCCAACTGATAGAGGGACTTTTTCTTCTTGCAAGACCACCCACGAGCGGTAGAATTTGTGCAATTCAGACTGGAGGGTAGGCATGACCGGTGACGGCACCAGTGGCCTTTTGTTGATTCTTGCCATTATTGGAGCCGTTTGTGACCGACGCTATCTCAAGGCGGGTGGGGAACCCCCCAGCGAGAAACATTACCGTTTGATGTTCATCACGGTAATTGTAGTTATCGCATTCGTTGCGGTTCTCTCTCTGATGTCAAATCATCCCGGAACTGTGTTGATTCAGGTTGGATTTCGATTCGGGATTATCCTGTTCGCCCTTTGGCAATTTGGCCGTTTCAGAATGAGGCGCAAACACCCTCTTCGAAACGACAGCAAGAACACCCACGTGAATCAACCGCCCTCAACAGGCGCGCTGCAGCCAAGATTCTGCGTGAATTGTGGGGCAAAGCTTACTGGCTTTGAAAACTTCTGCTCGAACTGCGGGGTGGCGACTGGCAAGCCTTTGGCGTCAATCCAAGGTCGTTGAAGGTGTTCTTGCCTTCTCTGAGGCTCAGCCCAATATGTGTCTAAATTTCAGAGTGACCTCTCCGCCTATGGATAGGGAAGATACTTTCCGTATAGCGTTGTCGGAGTCGAACAATGGCCTGACATGCAAATAGGCATCCAGTTGTGTGGACGACATTTGCCCCAGATCATTTTTTAAATCTCCGCTGTCAACCAGCTTCACTGTGTAGCTGTCTTCCGAAATACGCCTGATGCGAACGTCTGTAAATTCATCCATCATCTCGGCCAGCATAGTTCATGAATTTTCAAATGTAAAACGCTCATTTCGGTCTTTGAGCAGCCATTACTTTTAAGGCTCCTTGGAATTTTCCTAAAATCGACTCAGCGGTGGGTGCTGACGGTGCAGGACTACCCGTTGAAAGACCACAGGGCCATTGTTTCCATTATGCCCCTCGTGATTTGACGAAATCGATGAATGAATGTGTTGTGTTTCAAGCAACACAACAGATGACCAAAACGGGGTCGGTACTGAATTGAGAAACCGAGACTTCAGGCTTGTTGGCTAATGCGCTAGCGGCACGAAACACGAAACCCAAGATGTTGTGGCACAAAAAAGGGCACAAACTTGAAGGGTGAGAAGTGGGCAGGACTGTAAGCTGTTGAAAAGAATGGTGCGCCCTGAGAGATTCGAACTCCCGACCTACTGATTCGTAGTCAGTCGCTCTATCCAGCTGAGCTAAGGGCGCGCAGAGTTCATTTTACAACATCCGAGCAGGGTGGGTATCCGGCAAGCGCCTCAGCAGCCTGTTCAGCCTGCCAGCGGTTACAAGATGTAGCGCGACAGATCCTGGTCCTTCACGATGTCAACCAGCATCTTGCGCACGTACTCGGCGTCGATCTTGAAGTCTTTCTCCTTCATGTCCGGCGCGCCGAAGCTGATTTCGTCCAGCACGCGCTCCATGATGGTGTGCAGGCGGCGGGCGCCGATGTTCTCCGTACCTTCGTTGACGCGGGCGGCGAAGTTGGCGATCTCCTCCAGCGAGTCGCGCGTGAACTCCAGCTTGATTCCCTCGGTCTCCAGCAGCGCCGTGTATTGCTTGACCAGCGACGACTTGGGCTCGGTCAGAATCTTGATGAAGTCTTCGACAGTCAGCGTCTTCAGCTCCACGCGGATGGGGAAGCGGCCCTGCAATTCGGGAATGAGGTCGCTCGGCTTGGAGACGTGGAACGCTCCGGCGGCGATGAACAGGATGTGGTCGGTGCGCACCATGCCGTAGCGCGTGTTGACCGTAGTGCCTTCCACGATGGGCAGAATATCGCGCTGCACGCCCTCGCGGGAGACGTCGGGGCCGCCGTGGCCGCTTTCACGTCCGGCGATCTTGTCGATTTCGTCGAGAAAGATGATGCCAGAGTTCTCCACCCGCTCCACCGCCGTGCGCGTCACCTGGTCCATGTCGATCAGTCGCTGCTCCTCTTCCTGGATCAGGTACTCGAAGGCCTCGCTGACCTTCATTTTGCGCTTCTTGGTGCGCTGCCCGAAGATGTTGGGGAGCATGTCCTTGAGGTTTACGTCCATCTCCTCGACCCCCTGGTTGGAGATGATCTCGAAGGCGGGCATGCTTTTTTCGCGCACGTCCAGCTCCACCAGACGCTCGTCCAGCTTGCCCTCGCGCAGTTGCTGGCGCAGTTTCTCGCGGGTGCGCGAGCCGGATTCGCTGGCGTGGGCCGGCAGGGTGCCGAAAACGATCGGACGCTCCTCGCCGGGCGGCGGCGGCGCAACCGTAGGCATGGCGGGCAGCAGCAGGTCCAGCAGCCGCTCCTCGGCATTGATCTCCGCCTTGTCGGAAACGTCTTCGAGCTTCTCTTCGCGCACCATGTCGATGGCGATCTCGATGAGGTCGCGGATCATGGACTCGACGTCGCGGCCGACGTAGCCGACCTCGGTGAACTTCGAGGCCTCTACCTTGAGGAAGGGCGAGTTGGCCAGCTTGGCCAGGCGGCGCGCGATTTCGGTTTTGCCCACCCCGGTCGGCCCAATCATGATGATGTTCTTGGGCATCACCTCTTCCGCCATCTCCGGCGACAGCTTCTGCCGGCGCATGCGGTTGCGCAGGGCGATGGCCACGGCGCGCTTGGCCTCGTGCTGCCCGACCACGTGCTTGTCGAGCTCGGCCACAATCTCACGCGGCGTCAGTTCATCCAACGCCAACTGTTCTTCTTCCAAGGTGGAGGGAAGATAAATGGCCACGAATCAACTCCAATCAACCGGCGTCCACGCCGGCAATGCGCGAGCCGCTGGCTCGCCGCCCAGCCGGGGGAGGCCGGGTCTACGGACAGGGGCGCGGAATCTAAAGCTCTTCAATTACGATGCGGTCGTTTGTAAAGATGCAGGTACTGGCGGCGATCTGCATGGCCTCCTCGCAAATCTCGCGGGCGCTCAGTTGCGTATGCTTCATCAGCGCCTGCGCCGCCGAGGTGGCAAACGGCCCGCCACTGCCGATGGCGGCGATGCCCTCGTCGGGCTCGATCACGTCGCCCTGGCCGCTCAGCAGGTAGGTTTGCTCGTGATCGGCCACCAGCAGCAACGCCTGCAACTGCCGCAGCATCTTGTCGGTGCGCCAGTCCTTGGAGAGCTCGACCGCCGCCCGCCCCAGGTTGCCGTGATACTGCTCCAGCTTGGTCTCGAAACGCGAGAACAGGGAAAAAGCGTCGGCGGTGGAACCGGCAAATCCCGCCAGAACTTTGTCCTGGTAGAGGCGCCGGATCTTGCGCGCGCCATGCTTGATGACGTTCTCTCCCAGGGTCACCTGGCCATCGCCGGCCATCACCACCTTGTCGAAGCGGCGCACGCAAAGCACGGTGGTTGAATGCATTAGCCGGGAAGACCTGGGATCCCGGTAACCGGAACCCGGACCCGCCGGGAACCCCAAGCGCACACTCCTCAGGGCAGCAGATTCTGTTTTCTTTCTTGCCATCTGTCCACTTCGGATTATAACAGCCGCCAGGAACCGCGCCGGAGACCGGCTTCCCCGAACATGGCCGGCGGGTTGAAAGCCGGCGTTTTCATGGCGGGCTACAGCTTGGCTTCGGCGATCTCCTGCAGCAGGGCGTCGATCTTTTTCTCCAGCACATTGCGGATCGAAAGGATGCGCAGCAGGCGGCCATTTTCGTCCACGATCGGCATGTGCCGCAAATGGTTATCCAGCATGGTGGTGAGCGCCTCGGCGTAGGAGATGTTCTCCACGGCCATGATCACCGGGGTACTCATGAACTCGCGCACCGGGGTCTTCCAGGGGTCGCGCCCGCTGAGGGCCACCTTGCTCAATACGTCGCGTTCGGTAAAGATGCCGGCGACCACGCCATGCTCGTCCACAACTGTGGCGGCGCCCACGCGATGGCTCAGCATGGCGTCAATTGCCTGCGCCACGGTAGCACCCAAGCCAACCGAGGCGGGTTCGTCACTGCAGATAGAGAGAATGCTCATAAGGTATCCGTAACTGTATCAGATCATCATTTTATGATCTGGTTCCCCCCTTCTGGCAACTCTCAATCGCAAACCGCCCGCGCCGAGCGTCCGCGACGGCGGTTTTTCCCACCCGAAAGCGGCTCCATCCGCAAGGAAACGCTACGATAAAGCAAAATTGCGCCAAGTACTTGGCCCTTGTTTCAGGCTTTTAATCCGCCCGACGTCAACCCCCGGCGCCCATAAGCATCAAACCGGTAAGATACTAACGGCAATCGGGGTGGAAGGTGAAGAAGTACAGCTTTTTGGAGCTGGCTGCAATAGCTCTCTATCAGGCTGGCTGCCGGTTGACCGGCATGAAGCTAGCGCTGATCAGGAAGCTGGGCTTCGCCCGCCGGCAAATCGACTCCCCGGCGAAGGGCGTAGAAGCTGAGCACTGACTCGCCCTGCTGCAGCGTCCGGTAACGTCTCAATGCCGCGATTCCGGCGCCGGGATCGAAGTGCCTGTCGTGTTCGGCAACCACGACACCGTCTTCGGCCAGCAAGCTGCAGCCGGCGAGCAGGCGCAGCACCTCTTCATAAGCGCCCTGCATGCGGTACGGCGGATCGAGAAAGCAGCAGTCACAGCGCAGCCCGCGAGCGTCTAGCTGGCGCAGCGCCTTGGCGGCGGGGATGGGCAGAATCTCGAATCCGGCCACGATTTTCAGGGCGGCGAGGTTCTCGCCAATGAGGCGCACGGCCTGGTGGTTCGACTCGACGAAATAAACCCGGGCCGCTCCCCGGCTCAGGGCTTCGATGCCGATCGAACCGGTGCCGGCAAACAGATCGATGAAGACCGCCCCGTGCAGCTCTCCGAGCACATTGAACAGAGTCTCCTTCAGGCGGTCATAGGTCGGGCGAGTGGCCAGCCCCGGCAAGGCCTTCAGCGTGCGGCTGCGAAACTTTCCGGCGATGACTCTCATCCTGAACATATAGTAAAGCCCGGCCGCACCGGCCGGGAATCCAGCGAGGCCGCTGGACTGAGACTTTGCAAGCTGAAAGCGGTAAACTCTGGATGTAAGCAGATTGCCATGGCACCCAGCGAGTAAACAGCAGCCGGGCTGGGTACCGGCAGGATTGACCTTGCAGGCTTCCGCCTTCGCTTCCGCTTGTCGCATGGAGGGCAGCAAGGAACGATCTCGGGGCCGCAACTGCACCACGGTAAGCCATCATGAAGAACTGGTCCATTCCAGCCGGAACGATTTTCGGGATCACCGTTCGAGTCCACGTCACGTTCATCTTCCTGTTGCTGTTTGTCTGGCTGACCGACACGTTAACCAGCGGCGCCAGCGGGGCGTTGCGGGGCCTGCTGCTGGTGGGGGTTATCTTCGGCAGCGTGGTTATGCACGAACTCGGACATGCCATCCTGGCGGTTCGCTCCGGGCTGCGGGTGCGTTCGATCATGCTGCTGCCCATCGGCGGCATTACCATTATGGAGGACCCAGCGGAGTCGGGCAGGGATCCTGCCCGCGAGTTGCGCATTGCCGCCATCGGTCCCATGGTCAACCTGGTTTTGGGAGTAGCGGCGAGCCTGATCATCCTGCTGCTGTACCCGCAGGCACGCCTCTTCGATCAGCCGCTGATCGTCAGCAGCAACCTGCCGCGCAGCTTTGCCTGGGCCAACCTGTTCCTGGGAGCCTTCAACCTGCTGCCCGCCTACCCGCTCGATGGCGGGCGCGTGCTGCGGGCGTGGTTTGCCGAGCGCCTGGATCACGTCACCGCCACGCGCCGGGCGGTCAGCATAGGCCAGCTTTTCGCCATGCTGATGATCTTTGCCGGCGCCATCTGGAACACCTGGTTTATGCTGATCGGCATTTTCCTGTTCTTCGGCGCCATGCTGGAAGACCGTACGGCCGTTTTCCAGGAGGTTACCGAGCACGTGCACATGGAAGACGTGATGCTGACCGATTTCGCCACTATGTCGCCGGCCGACACGCTGGAGCACGCGCTGGAGAAGTCGCTGCACTCCCTGCAGGACGACTTTCCGGTGGTGCGCGGAATCGACATGGTGGGCACGATTTCGCGGCAGCGCATCATCGAAAGCCTGCGCGCGCAAGGCAATGGCTACATACAGGCGGCCATGACCAGGATTTCGCAGGTGGCCGGCCGCACGGACACTCTGGCCAGCGTGCTGGCCAAGACCGGCCGCTCCGGCTTCTCGCTAATCCCGGTGGTCGACGGGGAAAGCCTGGTCGGCATCGTTACCATGCAGAACCTGATGCACAGCATGGCGCTGCTGGCCGAAAGTCGCCGGCTGCGGAGAAGCAGCTCGTAGTTTGCAGCGCCGGCGACCTCGCCGGCCGGCCTCACTTTTATTGAGCAACGATTCCATCCCGCAAGCGGTTGTTTCCGCGCGCGCGGCCGCTCGCCTGCGCGCCGGTCACCTCTGGGTCTATCGCTCCGACCTCTGCCCCAGCGCGCCAACAGCGGGCGCGCCCGGCTCGCTGCTAGCCGTAAAAGACAGGCGCGGCAGGCTTCTGGGCAGCGGGCTGTACAGCAGCGCATCGCAGATCGCGATTCGCCTGCTGACGCGCAAGCGGCTGCAGGAGCCCGAACTACCGGAAACCATCCGCCAGCGCATTCTCGACGCCCTCGCCTATCGCGCGCGGGTGGTGCGGCAGACGGATGCCTACCGGCTGGTTTTCAGCGAGGCCGACCTCCTTCCCGGGTTGATTGCCGATCGCTACAACGATCTGATCACGGTGCAGATGCTTACCCAGGCGATGGATCAGGCGCGGTTGCGTGCGGTCGTGGTCGAGACGCTGGCCGAGGCGCTGCGGCCGGCCGCCATTATCGAGCGCGTAGACGCCCACATACGCGAGTTGGAGCAACTGCCCGCCCGCCAGGAGCAGGTGGTGTTTGCCTCCGAGCCCAAGAGCTCCACCATCTTCACCATGAACGGCATTCGCTTCCACTACGATCCGCTTGCCGGGCAGAAGACGGGAGCCTTTCTCGACCAGAGAGAAAACTATGCCGCAGCGGAGCAGCATGCCCGCGGACGCGCACTCGATTTATTTACCTACCAGGGCGGATTCGCCTTGCATCTCAACCGCGCCTGCCAGCAGGTGACGGCGGTCGACAGCTCGCTGCCGGCCTTGCAGACAGCGGAGCAAAATGCCGCCCTCAACGGCGGGCACGAGATCGAGTGGATCGAGGGCAACGCCTTCGACCTGCTGCGCGACTACGCCGATGCCGGGCGGCAGTACGAGACCATCGTTCTCGACCCTCCCGCCTTCGCCAAAAGCCGGCGCGCGCTGGATACGGCCATACGAGGCTACAAGGAACTTAACCTGCGCGCCCTGAAGATGCTTGACCGGGGCGGGGTTCTGGTCACCTGCTCGTGCTCTTTCCATCTGAGCGAGGCGGAATTCCTGCAGGTCCTGGCGCAGGCCGCCGCAGATGCGCATCGCGAGCTGCGCATCCTGGAAAAACGCGGCCAGGCGCCGGACCATCCCGTGTTACTGGCGGTGCCTGAGACCAGCTATCTGAAGTGCGTCATCTGCCAGGTGCTGTGAAGAGCTGTAGGCTACCGCGCCGGCAAATGCGACCACGGCGTTCGCTGGGGGCCTCGGGCAACGCCAGCCTGGGGAAATTGGGCTTCACGTCAGCCCGGAAGCGGAGCGGGACGCGCGGCGCCAATCGTCAGACGGAATTAAAACTGAAACACTGAGCTATGCTCCGGGTTTGACGCTAGTAGGCGGCAAATCTATAATCGGGAGCATCCGATCCGAGATTTTTCCGTTCGGCTTGGAATCCCCCAGGCGAGCCCAATTGCTGAAAAAAGTTCGGCGGAATTCTCCAAGGCTCTATAAGGAGTCAAGCAACTCGATGAGACGCACTCTTGCCTGTTTTCTTCCCCTCCTGGCGATTGCTCTTTCCCTTACGGCTTTCGCTCAGATCGCACCGCCCCTTGCGCCAGCTCCCGCCGCTCCGGCTGGACCTGCCAAGGTCGGCATTGTGAACATTCAGGCGGCCATCGTGAACACCAACGAGGGCCAGCGGGATTTCCAGGCACTACAGGGCAAGTTCGCCCCCAAGCGCAGTGAACTGGAAGCGCTCAACCGCGAGGTGGATGACCTGAAGAAACAGCTCAGCACCACGGGCGACAAGCTGAACGAGGAGGCGCGCAACAACCTGGTCAAGCAGATCGATACCAAGCAGAAGACGCTGCAACGCAACCTGGAGGACGCCAACAGCGATCTGCAGGCACAGCAGAACGAAATTGCCAACCGCATCGGGCAGAAGATGATGGAGGTACTGGACCGGTACGCCAAGGAAAACGGCTATACCCTGATCCTCGACTACTCTGCCCAGGCCAGCCCGGTGCTCTGGGCCGCCAATTCGGCTGATGTTACCCAGGCGCTGGTGGACACCTACAACGCTGCTTCCGGCACTCCCGCGCAGACCAAATCTCCCGCTGCCGGCGCCACCGCGCCCAAGCCAGGCGGGAACAATACGACGCGCACCAAGCCTGCCGGGACCGGCGAGACGCCTAAGAAGACGGCACCATAGAGTTACGCACCGGCACTGCCTGGCAGGACTTCACCCCGGCAAGCGCGGCTCGCGTTTGCCGGGGCTTTGCATTGACGGCGCCAATCGACTACCCGCAGACGCGAAGAAGGCGCCTGCAGGGCTCTGCGGAAGCGAAGGGGGTCCGGTGATCCTCCCGGTCTTCAAAACCGGCGAGAGACGTCTTCGCGACGCCTCTGGTGCGTTCGACTCGCACACGCTTCCGCCAATCTAAAGATCCTTCCGCTTCGCTCTGCTCGGCGTCAGGATTTCGGCAGCCGGCTCCCGCTTACACCCCACCAAACTCAACCGCAGCGTTTGGTGGGGGCCCCGCTTGCTACGCTAGCTCACGCCCTGCCACACTTAAACGCCAGATCCTTCCGCTTCGCTCCGCTCAGCCTCAGGATTTCGGCAGCCGGCTCCCGCTCGCTGCGCTCGCTCACGCCGGCTAAGCGCCTCAACTTCCGTGCCACTCCATCCCGCTTTCTGATTCGATAGAATGCGGCCTGGAATCACTCGTACAAATACCGCGCAAGGAGTGCCGTATGCAGAAATCAAAATTGGTTCGCGGGCTCCTGGTCATTCTCGCTTTTCTCGGTGTATTCAGCGGAGGCGTCCTCATCGGCCAAGTGCGCGGGTATCAGCGTCACATGGCGAACGCCCTGGATGCTCTCCGGTCCGCCCGAATGTCCATCAACCAGGCGATGCGAGACATGCCCACCCCGCGTTCGCAGCGGGCCATGGACCATGTCGAGATCGCCATCCGCGAAGTGCAAGCCGAACTCCATCGCTGAGCGCCAGCGTAAGTGATGATACCGGAGCTCCGCCCAGGCACAATGCGCTGCCGCCACAGGCGCTTTTGGTTACCTCCAGGATGAGTAACTATCTTGAGTCTTTTGGCGGCGCGCAGAACCGCGTCCGGTTGCGGAGCAAACCAAATCGGTCCGGCTTTTGGCTTAGAGCTTGAGCCGCCGCCGTCAAATCCATACGGTAAAAACCTGGCGCTTGCCACGCAGTCAGGCTGGCATGGCGAGGGCGCGGCCGGCGTCGGGGATCCGCCACCCGGGGGCTCTGAAAAGAGCCTCTGGGAGCCCATCGCCGCCGCATCCACGCCTCCGTTACTGCCAACCATTGCCCTCCTTTTCTTTTCCCGAAGAATGAGTACCCGGCAACAGCGATTGCGCGCTGCGGCGTTGATTTGTCCCGGCACAGCGACGTGCAATGGCCCGAAGTACACCTTACCTTGCGGCGCAGCTTGTTACCGGTACGGTAAACCACGCGATGGCAGTATCCCCTAAGTAACTATCTGGCCTCCAGAGTTGTTGATATTCTCACACCGCGTTCTCTAGTTTTCGAACCGCGGGAACTTTGCGGCGCCGCCGGCCTCGTGTCGGCTATTGGCGCGCAGTAAGAGGTACTTGAACAATGAAGCTTAAGTTCTCTGTCGCTGTGCTCGCCGTTTTGGCGGCGCTTCAGCCGTTGTCGTTTGCCGGCAACGCCATGGCCCGTCCGGCGGCCGCAGGTGTGGCCGCCCAGTATGCCAACCTGCCCCTGAGCTTCGAGCCGGCGGCGGTTCCGGGTCGTTATGTGGCGCGCAGCGGCCATGACGCTATCTCGATTTCCGCCAGCGAATCTTTCGTCAGCGTGGCGGACTCCAAGCCCGGTTCGGCCAGGATGTTGCGCTTCGCCTTCGATAAGTCGAACCCCGCCGCCACGATCGAGGGGCTGGCTGTGCTGCCCGGAGTCAGCAACTATTACATTGGCCGGGACCAGCGCAATTGGCGGCTGAACGTTCCCAACTTTGCCAGGCTGCGCGCCAGGGACGTGTATCCCGGCGTCGACGTGGTTTACTACGGCGATAGCCGTCGCCTGGAGTTCGATTTCGTGGTGGCTCCCACGGCCGACCCCAGCGCAATCGCCCTGGCGATTTCCGGCATGGACAAGCTCTCGATCGGCGCGGACGGCGACCTGGTGGCCGAACTCAGCGGCCGCGAGGTTCGTTTCGCCAAGCCCTATGCTTACCAGCAGGTGGCCGGCAAGAAGCAGCCGGTCAGCGTGGAATTCGTCTTGGCCGGCGACGGCCAGGCGCAGCTACGCCTGGGCGAGTACGACAAAAGCCTGGAGTTGGTGATCGACCCGGTGCTGACCTATTCGACCTACCTGGGCGGAAGCCTGCAGGACAGCGCCAACGGCATTGCGGTAGATGCGTCCGGCAATGCCTACATCACCGGGGGAACCTGCTCGTCTGATTTTCCCGCCGGCGGCAGCACGTACATAGGGGCTGCGCAAGGCGCGTGCGACGCCTTCGTTGCCAAGATAAATGGCAACACGCTCCTGTTCACCACCTTCATCGCAGGAACATCGCCTGCCAATGCGTTTGCCACAGGCTATGGGATCGTGCTGGACAATCCATTGCTCAACCTTAACATTGTGCCCAACGGATACCCCAACATTTATATCGTCGGCGCTACCAGCTTCAGGGACCTCTCTGGGACAGCCGCAGGGACACCGCAGGGGACGTACAGGGGCGGCGATAGCGACGCCTTTATTGCCGTCCTCGACTCCACCAACGGCAACTTGATACCCGTGGCAGGAGCACAACAATTAGTGACCTATCTCGGCGGCAGTTTGGCGGATTTCGGATACTCTATCGCGGTAGACACGCAGCAAAACGTAACCGTGGTGGGCCAGACGGAGTCGCCTGACTTTCCCGTATACAACGGATTTCAGCCCAAGACAGAAGATTACGTGGCCTTCATTACCAAGCTCGATTTCGGGCTGCACATCCCGGCGGTAGGCGCGAATGGGTGCTCGACAGACCCGACCATGATTTGTCCGGGTAGTTCGGCCATGACGCCCAGGCCTTCGTCTCAAAGCGAAAATTGCGCTTCGCCTTCCAAGTGCCCGGCCACGCCTGATATCAGCACTACCTATTATTTCTTCTCCGTGCTGTTTGGCGGACAACCGGTTCCGCCGGGGCCCACCTGGCCTGCCGGTTTCGGCGGCTACGTCGGCGGTATTCCGGTTCCGCCCAATGCCATTACGGTTGGCACGCCAAGCGTTGGCCCTGCCAATGTCATTTGTCCCGGAAACGTCGCGCCACAGGTTCTGGTAGCCGAGAGCGCGCCATATAGCGCGACCCTTCCGGGGTATCAGACATCGGGGGTTCTGAATTGGGGAGCTATATGCTCGAGTATCACCGTTAATAGCCGGGTAGCGGATTGCACCTCGCTCGCCCCCGGCACCACCCCTCCCACTTGCATTGGCTTCAATTTCAACTGGAGGATTCTCGGCCCGGTGGTAGCTCCAGTATTTGCGACTACGGAAGCCTACGGGGTAGCACTCGATCCCGGCGGAGACGTGTTCGCGGTTGGCGGCTCCAGCACCGCCTCTCTGGAACCGGCCAACATAGCCTGGCTGCCGGGGATGCACTACGTGGGCACCGGCGCCTGGATCGCAAAGGTGCTGGGGAATGACACCGCCACCAACGCCACCGGTGTCGCCACCAAAGACGCCGGCTCGCCGGTCTATCTGACCCCGCTGGGGACCAACGCGGCTGACAACTCCAAGACCATAAATGTGGCCCGGGGCATTGCGGTCGACAACCAGGGCCGCGCCTACGTGGTCGGCACCGCCAGTGGAGGCATTTACACCTCGGCCAACGCTATGAATTCTGGCGTTATCGGCAAAACGGATGCCTTCCTCCTCCGCATGGACACCAGTGGTTCGGGAATCGATTACAGCACCTATCTGGGTGGCACTAACAACGACCAGGGGCTTGCCGTGGCAGTCGACGCGGGCGGCTGGGCTTACGTTGCCGGCAGCACACAGTCGAGCGATATCCCCCTCATCAATCCGCTCTATTACGGCAACTCGGTCGCAATGAATGTGCTGCAGGGCACGCAGGACGCTTATCTGGCCAAAATCAGCCCTGACGGAGGCTCGCTGATCATGTCTGCCTATCTGGGCGGCTCCGGCTCCGATCAGGCCAATGCGATCGCGCTCAATAACCGCGGGGGCGGCATCATCGATATCTATGTGGCGGGCAATACCACTTCAACAGACTTTCCCACACAATCTGCCGTGCAATCCAACTACGGCACCAATCAAGACGCCTTCGTAGCCAGTATCTCGGGGCAAAGCTTCCCGGTGTTAACTGTAGTCAGCGGCGGCCCCGCCGTGACCTTCTCATCGCCGGTGGCGGTGGGCTGGTCATCTACTAATGCCAATCCGTCGGTTACCATGCCGGTAGTCGTCCGAGCCAGCCAAGCCCCGGTCCACTTCTCCAGCATTACGACTTCGGGAGAGTTCACGCAAACCAACAATTGCGGCACCCCGCCCAACGCCACACTGACTCCTCCCGCAACCTGCACCATCAACGTGACCTTCACGCCCACCGCCACCGGCACGCGCAACGGCTCGCTGACGATGGTGGACGATGCGACCAACAGCCCGCAGATCGTAGGCCTGACGGGCACCGGAGAACTGGTGCAGGACACGGTTTCGCCCGCCAGCCTGACCTTTGGCACCGTCAACGTGGGAACGGCCAGCACGGCTCAGAACGTCACGGTGACAAATACCGATCCCGCCTGGCCCCTCATAATGAGCAGCGTATTGGCCAGCACTACTGGAATAACCTCCGGCAATGGCGACTTCAGCGTGAGTTCAAATAACTGCAATTCGCTGCTGGCGACCGGACAATTCTGCACCATCGGGGTCACATTCACCCCCACCACCGCGGGATCGCGCCTGGGCACGCTGATAATCAACGGCAACGGCAACAACTTTCCGTTCACCGTGGCCCTGTCGGGCAGCGGCAATGGCACGGGAAGCTCGCCCGGCGGCAGCACTACCCAGGCCGATTTCTCCCTGACCGGACCTACCTCACAGCAGGTTACCGCCGGCACGCCGATGACGTTTTCGGTCTCCCTGGCCGGGCTCGGAGGAAGCTCCAGCCAATCCATTTCCCTAAGCTGCACCGGGACGGGGCAGATCACCTGCTCGGTATCCCCGACCTCGGTCACGCTGGGCACTGGCGCGAACCAGACCGCCACGGTGACGGTCACGGTCCCCAAAGGACAGCAGGTCGTCATCGGCAGCTTGAGAAGGCCTGGACGCCTGCTGGCAGCCATGCTGCCGTTCGGCGCCCTGGGGCTGGTCTTGGCCGGACGCCGTCGCCGCTGGCTGGCGCTGCTTCTGCTGCTCCTCTGCCTCGGCGTGGGAATGATTGGCTGCGGCGGAGGAAGTTCGAGCGCCTCGCAGACGCCCCAGGTAACGATTTACGCCACGAACCCAGGCGGCTTGACGCACTCGATGACGGTCTCGCTGATCGTCTCCTAAAGCAAGCAGCCAGGAAACGGCCCTGCGTCCCCCGGCACGCGGTAACGCCGGGGGATGCCGTTTATGGCCCCGCTCTGCCCGGAGCTCCTGCTCGGAAAACCGCTCCTGTAGCCCAGTTCGGGCAATTTGCGGTGGCACGTTGGCGAGTTTGGAAGTAAGCTGTACATAACAGATGTAGGTGGGCCCATGCCGAAACCATCCCAGGTCTTCGTCGTCGACGATGACCGTATTCTTGCCAATGCCATTTCCCAGGTCCTGCGGGACGCCGGTTTTCAGGTAAAGACGTTTTACGACGGCCTCCCCGCCATTAACACTGCCATCGGATCAAAGCCCGACGTCATCGTCACCGACTATCTCATGCCAACCAATGGCCTGCGGCTGGCCAGTTGGGTGCGTGACTATTGTCCCGCCTGCAAGGTGGTGCTGATTTCGGGCGACGCTCCGGGCTGCACCTCGCAGCAGGCCGATTACGGCTATCGCTTTGCGCTGCTGGAAAAGCCGGTCGATCCCGCGACGCTGATCCAGGTGGTTACCAGGGCGGTTGAGAGCTAGCGGCTGGGATCGCACAACGCCGGCGGGCAGCAGACCCCGCTGCCGTAATCGCAATGGCAAATCCCGGATACGCGGAGAAAGGTTCCGCGGCGCTGCTTGACTTCCCAACTCCGTCGCCTATAATCGCGTACTTTACAGGAGAACCATGGACGCGATTGAGGCCTTGAAAACACGCCGGTCGATACGGGCATACACGGGTGCGCCGGTGTCGCGGGAGATGATCGAGCAGATCATCGACTGCGGCCGCCTGGCAGCGACCGCCCGCAACCTTCAACCTTGGGAATTCGTAGTGGTTACCGAACGCGGCATGCTGCGGCGGCTGGCGGAGCTGACCACCTATGGCAAACACATCGCCAGCGCGGCGGCCTGCATCCTGGTGTTCTGCGGTCCCAGCACCTGGTACCTGGAGGACGGTGCGGCGGCAACCGAGAACATTTTGCTGGCGGCCCGCGCCCTTGGCCTGGGCACATGTTGGGTTGACGGCGACAAGAAACCGTATGCGGAAACCGTGCGCCAGTTGGCGGGCGCGCCGCAGGGTCACAAACTGATCAGCATGATCCCCCTCGGCTACCCCGCCGAGTCGCCGCAGCAGTCGAAACGCCCGCTTTCGCAAGTGCTCCACTGGGAACGCTACTAGCGTGGATTTTTCATGATTGCCAACAACCCAAAGGCGTCATCCCGAGCGAGAACCGGGCCGCGCCTGCTTTTGGCGCAACCGGTTCGAGTCGAGGGATCTTGCGTTTTCCTTCGCTCTGCAGAGATGCAAAACGCAAGATTCTTCGACTCCGCGCCCGCCGACCCGCAACGTATGCGGGTCGCACGACAACGCGGGCGCGTCACTCAGAATGACGTTCCTGTTTCATGAATAATCCGGGCTAGCACCCCGCGGCGAACTCAGCAACAGAGCGCCGGGCCAAGCCCTAAATGACGGATTTGCCGCGTGGCGGCACCGGCGCGGGTGACCGTTGTCACTGCTTTCAGTGAGCAGTGAGTGATAACGGTCATAGCTATGGGCCGGAGAAAGCTAACCCGGGTAGCACGTTCGGCGCTGCTGGCTGCGGCCATTGGAGTTGTCCCCCGATGGTCGTTCGCGATTCCGGACTATGTGCGCTGGGCCCGGCCGGGCTGGTTACCAAACTTCGTTCACATCGAGGTGGCCATTCTGTTCGCCATAGCCGTGGCCCTGGCCCTGGTGCTGGCCGGAGTTTCCCTGCGCAATCGCGACCTGACGCGGGTAAATGCCGAGCTCAAGCGCGCCCGCGACCTTACCGCAGTGCGCGAGCGCGAACGCGACATGGCGCAACAGGAGCTGCTGCGCAAGCTGGAAGAGGAGCGCGAGCTGGTCAAGCAGAAGATGCAGTTCGAGGCCCAGCTCTCCGAGTACGAAAAATACGCCTCGCTGGCGCAGCTTGCCCTGGGCGCGGCGCATGAAATCAACAATCCGCTGCTGGGCATTCTCTCCCACCTGGAGCTGGAGCTGAAGGAAACTTGCGAAGCGGAGCGGCGGGAAGAAATCGAGCAGTGCATCGAAGGCATAAAGCGCATCTCGCTGGCGGTGCGCGGGCTGTTGAATTACGCCCGTCCCGCTCCGCTGAGCATCAGCCGCCTGAGCGTCGAGCGCCTGGTGGCCGAGACGGTGAACTTTCTGCGCCATCAGCCGATGTTCCGCAACATCCAGGTGCAAACCGAGATCGCCGAAGATCTGCCGGTCATCAGCGCCGATTCCAACCAGCTCTCGCAGATTTTGATGAACCTGCTGCTTAATGCCGCTCAGGCCATGCCGGATGGCGGCAGGATCACCATTTCGGCGCGCAAGATCAAGTTCGAGGACAACATCGAGATCGCCGTGGCCGACAACGGCGTAGGCATCCCGGCGGACATTCTGCCGCACGTCTTCGAGCCGTTTTTTACCACCAAGCGCAACAAGGGCACCGGCCTGGGACTCAGCATCAGCCAGTCTTACGCGCACAGCCACGGCGGCGATATTCGTATCGAAAGCCTGCCGGGGCGCGGCACCACCGTGCGGCTGACACTGCCCATGCGCCAGCAAGGCAGCCTGATGCTGGAGAGCGAAGAGGTGGTCGTGTGAATTTAAGATTTTTGATTTTTGATTTCTGATTGAAGAACAAACAAGAACCCTGCGGCCACCGTTCAGCCGGAAATCAAAAATCTGAAATGGGTTTTCAATGGCTTATTCGATCCTGGTGATCGACGACGAAGCGCTTACGCTGCGCACCATCGGGCGGGCGTTGCAGGCCGAAGGCTACGAGGTCCGGGTCGCCATGTCGGGCGAAGAAGGCCTGCAGCTTTTCAACGAGCAACCCACCGAGCTGGCGCTGGTGGACGTGGTGCTGCCCGGGGTGGACGGCCTCGAGGTCCTGCGGCAGATCAAGAAACGCAACAGCGCCACGGTAGTGCTGATGATGAGCGCTTACCACATGGTGGACCGCGCCGTGGAGTCGATGAAGCTGGGCGCCTACGACTACCTCATCAAGCCCTTTCACATCGTCGACATGCTGAGCACCATCCGCCGCGCCAGCGAGATGCTGACCCTGCACGTGCGGGTGCGCGACTCGGTCGAAACCGAGCAGGGCCGCTACAACTTCGGCAAGGTAGTCACCCGCAATCCGGCCATGCGCGAGATGCTGGAGATGGCACGCAAGGCCGCCGAAACCGACCGCACCACCATCCTCGTCCAGGGCGAGAGCGGCACCGGCAAGGAGGTGCTGGCCAAGGCCATCCACTACGCCAGCCCGCGCGCGCAGAATCCGCTGGTGGAGCTCAACTGCGCCGCCCTGCCGGATACGCTGCTGGAGAGCGAGCTGTTCGGCTACGAGCCGGGGGCCTTCACCGACGCCCGCCGGCGCAAAGAAGGGTTGCTGGAAAAGGCCGATCACGGCACATTGTTTCTCGACGAGATCGGCAACATGTCGCTGAGCGTGCAGGCCAAGCTGCTGCGCGTGCTGGAACAGGGGAGCTTTATGCGGCTGGGCGGCACCAGGCCGATCATGGTCGACGTGCGCATCATTTCGGCGACCAACAAGGTGCTGAAGGAATCGGCGGCCCGCGGCGAATTTCGCGAAGACCTGTTCTACCGGCTGAACGTGGTCCCGCTCTTCATTCCCGCGCTGCGCAACCGGCGGGAAGACATCGTCCCGCTGGCGCTGGAGTTGATGAAGCGCTACAACGAGGAGCTGAAGAAGAATTTCAGCGGGCTTACGCCGGCGGCAGCCGATCTGCTCACGCAGTATCCGTGGCCGGGGAACATTCGCGAGTTGAAGAACGTGATCGAGCGCACCATGATCCTGGCGCCGGAAGGAGAAATCGACGAAAGCAGCCTGCCGGAGGAGGTCAGGGATTACCAGTTCCATCATGCCGCCGAACAATCCACGGCCACGGCGGCCGCCAGCGGCGGCGAAGGAAGCCGGCTGCTGAGCCTGCGCGAAGTCGAGCTGCGCTACATTCACGAAGTGCTGGTCGCCACCGGCAACAACAAGGCGCAGGCGGCCCGCATCCTGGGCATACATCCGACCTCACTGCTGCGCCGGCTGAAAAAAGAGAACGGCGGAGAATAGGCAGCCGCGTGTCCCGCATCTGCGAAAGGTACGCACATGCGGGGCATCAGCACAGATTTAGCAGCCTGGGAACTATCCCACTCAAGCAGAACTACCCCACTCAAGCTAAAGAAGCTTGGGTGGCGCACCCGGCACCGGTTACTGCCAGCCTTCCACTTCCTGTTTTTGTTTGAGCCAGTCGCTGAGGGCGAGCTGGGTGTCGCGGGGAGCGTTGACGAAACGAATGCCCATGGCGCCTTGGCGGTCGCTCCAGACGATCTTGCCGACGGCATCGACCGGGGCGGAGCAGCCGGGCAGGTTCAGGCGGATGGAGAGCGCTCCGCCGGTTTTCGGCAGCTTCTGCGCGCCTCTGATGCAAATCCCTCCACAGCTCACGTTTCGGGTCTCGAACCGGAAACTTTCGCCACCCGGCGTCCCCACCTCCACCGGCACGGCGATGCTATAGCGGAAGCGCAATTGTTGCTCGGGGCTGAGCTCGCCCACGGGCGCGCTTACCTTCCAGGAGCGCAGCGGGTCGATGTTGTAAAACTTCAGCTTGCGGCTGAGAGTGCGGCGCGAGATGCCCAGCTCGATGGCCGTCATTCCCTGGTGCCCGCCGGTGTCGGCCAAGGCGCCGATAATGGCATGCCGCTCCAGGGTTGTCAGATCGTGTATGCCTGGCAGCGGCGCGCCAGCCGCATCGAAGGCGTCCACACCGGCCTCGGCCGCTACACCCGGCAACGCGCGTTCAGCTTCCGCCGGAAATTCCTTTTCCAGGGGAAGAGAGTCGGCGCTTATCTCCTGTTCCTCCCTCAAGGTTGCCGCCTGGAGCACCACGCTTTCCAGCTCGCGGACGTTCCCCGGCCAGTGATAGCCGAGCAGACGCTCCCTGGCGGCTGACGAGAATCGCTTTTCCGGCGCAAACCTGCCCAGGAAATAATTCGCCAGGGCGAAAATGTCCTCCGGCCGTTCGCGCAGGGGCGGAATCTTCAGGTGGAACTGGCCGAGACGGTGATAAAGGTCGCGGCGGAATTCGCCGGTTTGCACCCGCTGTTCGAGGGGCTGATTGGTGGCGGCGAGTACCCTAACATTGACCGAGATCTTGCGGTTACCGCCGAGGCGGTAGTAAGGCGCGCCGTCCAGCACGCGCAACAGCTTGACCTGCAGCTTGGGATCAAGCTCGCCGACTTCGTCCAGCAGGATGATGCCGCCGTCGGCTAACTCGAACAGCCCTTTTTTGGCGGAGTCGGCGCCGCTGAATGCGCCCTTCTCGTAGCCGAACAGCTCGCTTTCCAGCAGGTGTTCGGGGATGGCGGCGCAATTGATGTCGACCCAGGGGTGCTGGCAGCGCTGCGAGTAAGAGCGGATGGCGCGGGCAATCAATTCCTTACCGGTTCCCGTTTCGCCGGTGATCAGCACGGATGCGGTGCTGGCGGCGACCCGGGGAAGAAGCGATATTATTTTCTTCATCTCCGGACTGGCGACAATGAAGCTATTAGCGCCGCCCTCGCCGATATCGTTTCCCGGCTCTGTGACATCCATGGTTGCCTTCCAGCCGTACGCTTGCGAAACATGATCTCGGAACAGCCGATGGAAAGCGCACCACCACCTCCACTTTCCGCTCCCAGTGGCCTCACCAACTATGCCGCAAGCCGGCCCGCAGCCGTCAATAGAAACCAGCCGCCGGGCTAATCGAAAGTAACTGGCGGGCTCCGCCAAAAGCTGCGACACTTTGACTCGAACACGATGGCTGCGCCATTTTGTCTCAGTTCCGAGCGAGTGTCCAGTAAGCAAATGAAGGAGTTGGAGGGCTTCCGCTCTGGAATTTGCCGTGCAGACAGATTATGAAAGCCGCTGTGTGCCAAGGTCCTTCCAGCGGAGGCGGGGGCCAGTGTAAGCAGAGAACTACGAAAGGCGGGGACGGCCGGCAATAGTCCGGCAAATAACAGAAGAAGCAAATCCAGACCGGTCTTGCAGCAGCCAACGAGCTTCGCTCGTCGAGGAAGCCGGTGGGCGATTCTGACGGCACGGGACAGGGCTCATCTTGAAGCGGGCAAATTTATATTTGGCTTTGATTGCCGGAACCTGCGTGGCGGTAGTGTGGGACACGACCACGCATTCGTTCGACGGCATCGGCATGCGGTTGGTCTATTACCTGATTTTGGCGCTTCTGGCCACGGCCCTGAATCTGAAGTTTCCCGGCATGTACTCCAGCAGGACGGCCGGCCTGTTCCTGGTGCTGGTCGGCATTGCACAGTTGAGGATGGCGGAAACGCTGATTATTGGCCTCTTCTGCGCCGGCCTGGAGGGCGTCTGGCGCAGGCGGCAGGCTCCCGCGCTTCCGCAAAATGTCTCCAATTTTGCCGGTGCCGCCCTGGCAATCCCGCTTTGCTACTATACCCAAGCCTGGGTGGAACGGCTGGGCGGCCGCGCTCTTCCCCTGCCCATGTTCGCCGTGATTGCCGTGTATCTGCTCTGCAACACCATGGCGGATGCGGCGCTGCGCTGGCACGGCGCCGGTGGAAATTTCCTGAAGGCCCTGGAGGAATCCTATTCCCAGGCCTTCCCCGATTACCTGGTCGGAGTTGCGCTGGCCAGCGCCCTGGGCATCGCCGTCCAGCGGCCGGAGTGGTGCTCTTCGCTGCTGGTGCTGCCCATCGCCTACATGGCGTACTTCTGTTACCGCGAGTTCATGGCCGGAATAGAAGCCAAGAACAAGCGCGTTGAGGAGATGGCGGCGCTGCACCTGCGCACCATCGAGGCGCTGACATTAGCCATAGACGCCAAGGACCAGGGCGCGCCAGAGCATCTGCGGCGGGTGCGTGCCTATGCGACGGCGCTGGGCAAGGCGCTGGGGCTGAACGCGGGCGAACTGGAGGCCCTCAAGACCGCTTCCCTGCTGCACGATATCGGCAAGCTGGCAGTTCCCGACCACATCATCAACAAGGCCGGCCGGCTCACCCCGGAAGAATTCGAGAAGATGAAGATCCACCCCCGCGTGGGAGCCGAGATTCTTCGCGAAGTGAAGTTCCCCTATCCGGTGGTGCCAATCGTGGAGGCGCATCACGAGCATTGGGACGGCAGCGGTTATCCGTTCGGCAAAAAAGGCGAGGAGCTGCCGATCGGGGCGCGCATTCTGGCGGTGGTGGACTGCCTGGAGGCGCTGATTTCCGAACGCCAGTACCGGCGCGCCCTGCCGATCAGCGAAGCCCTGGAGCAGGTTTACGCGCTTTCCGGCACGCAATTCGATCCCAAGGTAGTCGACGCTCTGAAGGCGAACTGGCCGCTGCTAAAGGAAGAGCCGGCAGCGCCCCGCGCCCACGAGACGCCTTTCCTGCGCGGGCCCAGCCGCGCGGCAGGCGGCGGCTACGAGTTGAAGGACAATTTCCTGAATTCCATTGCCGCCGCCCGCCAGGAAGCGCAGATCCTGTTCGAGATCAGCCACGATCTGGGAAACTCGCTCAGCTTGGATGAAACCCTGTCCCTGCTGGCCCTGCGCCTGCAAACCCTGGTGGCTTACGATTCCATCGCCATTTTTATCCGCAATGAGGATGAGCTGGTGGTGCGGCATGTGGCAGGTGATCACTTCCGCGTGCTTTCCACGCTGGTGCTGAAAGTCGGCCAGGGCCTCTCCGGACACGTGGCCGAGAGCGGAACCCCGGTGCTGAACGGGGCGCCCGGGCTGGAGTTTCAACTGGCTGCCGAGCGCAACCGCATAGCCGGACTGAAGTCGGCAGTTTCCGTTCCCCTCAACGGCTCGGCGGGCACCATCGGTGTCCTCACCCTTTACCGCGCCGGGATCGAGGCGTTCAACCGCGACCACCTGCGCATACTGCTGGCCATCAGCTCGAAGGTGGCAGTTTCGGTGGAAAACGCCCTCCGCTTCCAGTTGGCGGAGAGTTCGGCCACAACCGACTACCTCACCGGACTGCCCAACGCAAGATCGCTGTTCCTGCACCTGGACGAGGAGATTTCCCGCTGTAAACGCGAGAATAACTCTCTGGCGATTATGGTTTGCGATCTGGACGGCTTCAAGCAGATCAACGACCAGTTCGGGCACCTGGAGGGGAACAAGGTCCTGCGGCTGTTTGCGCACCTGTTGCGCTCCGCCTCCCGCAATTACGACTATGTCGGCCGCCTGGGCGGCGACGAGTTCGTAATCGTGGCACCGGGGTTGAAGCCGGAAGCGGCGAAGGCCCGGGCCGAGCGTCTGAACGAGTCGGCCGTAGAAGCCGCCATGCGCATCTGCGGGCAGCCCAACCTCTCCGTCAGCGTGGGCTGCGCTTTCCTCATGGAAGACGGCGCCGATGCCGAGCAGTTGCTGGCCGTCGCCGACCAGCGCATGTACATGGAAAAGCAGCAGCACTACGACGAAAGCGGAAAGCTGATCGCCTTTCCCGCAGCGCAGGCATAAACGAGCCAAATGTAAGATAGTCGGCTGACACAACTTTGGTGTAGGCGGTAAATCACCCAGCTTCCGCTCTGCGGCGGGCAGCCTGACGTACCAACGGCGGCCACCCAGCACCGGAAGCTGCACAGGTCTTCTCTAGCCGGGCGCCCTTCTTATATTTTTCCGGATTCACTTCCCACGGCGCCGGGTTAATGACATACTTCCCTTCTCCAGCGAGTGCGACCATGGGCCCTCTCTGGTAGACACGCGCTATGGTGCGGCATTCGCCGGGAGCCGCATGAAACGTAGGCATCGCCAATACGTTTGCCGCGAACTTACAGGCTTGTCCCGGTTACGCGCCATTTTTCCGCAGCTCCTCACTTCTTTCCCCGGAGGCCGCCCGGCAAGTCAGGTGGGGGGGCAACCTCGGCAAGCTTTGTTTCCCCTAATTCACTGTAAACCAGGTTCAAATCAGCTCTCGCGAGCAGAGGAGGTCCTATGCCGATTTCGCGACTGAAGCAACTCCTGGACGAAAAAGCCATTCGCTATGTCGTTGTGAACCACCCGACGGCGTACACGGCAGCGGCCACCGCCGCCGTCACGCACACGCCGGGGAAGGAGATCGCCAAGACGGTCATGGTTTCGGTCGATGGCGCCCTGGCAATGGTGGTGGTGCCCGGATCGAAGCACGTGGATTTCAGGGCGCTAAAAACCGCCACCGGCGCCAACGAGGTCGCTCTCGCACATGAGCACCAGTTCGCCCACGTCTTTCCCGATTGCGAGGTCGGAGCCATGCCGCCATTCGGCAATCTTTACAATCTGACGGTCTACGTGGATGAAAGCCTGGCTGAGGACGCCGAGATCGCCTTCAATGCCGGTTCGCATCGTGAACTGCTAAAGCTCGCCTACCGGGACTTTGCCAATTTGGTAAAGCCGCGCCTGATCAAGGCAGCGGCGGAAAGCACGGCGCAGCGACTGGCGCGGCGGACAGCAAGTTAGCACTTGCTTGTCTTAGCGAGTGCAGCGAGAAAGTTCCGCGCCGCGTCACTCGCCAGAAGGCTGAAACTGTATCCGAAAACTCAAAATGGGCCTGCCGATAAGGAGCGGTGACTCTTTCCTAACCAGCAAGCCCATTCGATCCTGAAACGGATCGGAGGTGATACCTTGATGTTAGCGCTGCTGTCGGCAATGTCAAGAAAACTTGAGTGTTCCCACAGGTTTTTTGAGGGTTGCCGATCAGGATTTAGCAGGCTTCCTTGAGAGGACCTTAGAAGGCGCGGGCCTATCCCGCCTTCCAAATACTGGACACGCAGGGCTTTAGCCGGAATCAGGCGAATTTCGAGCGGAAATGAATCGCGCTAGCCGGCGTTCCTCAGTCTCGTTGAAATTCGAGCGCGACCATCTTTTTGGCATCCAGGACCTCGCGAGTTGAGCACTCGCGAAGCCTGAATCCATGGCGCGCGAATTCGTCTTCCACCGCGCGCCTCTCCAGCCTGACCGGGTCCACCTCCAGGAACACGCGCATGGAGCCCACAATCGGTCGCGTCGGAGTTATGGCCGTCTCCAGACCGGCGGGATTCTCCTGAAGAATGACAAACACGCGGCCGCGCGAGAGGCAGCACATGGTGGCAACCGCCTTTTGCCAATCCACGTGCTCCAGCACCAGAGCGGCTACGATCAGCTCGAAACCAGCGGGCAAGCCGCTATTTTCGAGGTCGTCAACCACGGTTACGAATTGCAGCCCGCTGGCGTTCGCCAGGCGCAAAACCAGCCGGCGCAGGTACTCCGGATTGATGTCGGAAAACGTGATATGAAATGGACGCAGAATCAGCGGCGGCACATAGTCAAACATCTGGCCGGTGCCGGCGCCGGCGAACAACACCTGCGCACCCTCATGCGGAGGCCGCTCCCGGAAAAGCTCCGATGTCAGTTCGGCGTTGGCCTGCGCCTGGCCGACGGCGGCCATGTGGGCATCATAGTCGTGCGGCGTTATCAGCTTGGTCCAGGCCTCACGCAGTCTTGAGTCCATGCGGGTTCCTGCGCGGGAACCTTAAATCCACAAATCCCACCGGCCCGCTACCGGCGTGCTTTAGAATGTTGACATCAAGCTGTTGAAAGTGTAATGCTTTGACGGACGCTACGTCGAGAGCCCTCACTTTCCGGTTTACAGGCACTCACTTCAGAATGGAACAAACGCTTAGGCAAGTAGGCGAATTACTGCTTGGAGCGGTACCGACCGCTTTGCTCCTGCTCCTGCTTTATGGGGCCTTTTCCGCTCTGGTGTATAAGCCGCTGAAGGCGACCCTGGCCGAACGCAGAAGCCGGACCGAAGGCGCCATCGAGAAAGCGCGGGCCGACATTGCTGTGGCCGAAGCCAAGACCTTGGAGTACCAGGAGAAGCTGCGGGAAGCCAGGATAGCCATCTTCCGCGCCCAGGAAGCGCGGCGTAACCAGGCCCAGCAGGCCCGGGCCGAGGTGGTTGCCGGCGCCCGCAAACAGGCCGACGAGCTGATCCGCCAAACCAAGGCCCAGCTTGAGGCGGAAACCGCCGTCGCCAGGCAGCGTTTGCAGGCCGAATCCGGCCGGCTGGCTGAGGCCATCATTCGCGCGATTCTCCAACCCGCCGGTAAGAGCGAAGCTCCGGCAGCAGGCGGGCAATGATGATTTTCCGCCCACGAATTCTCCACTCCCCGCTCACGCATCCCGCTAAGCCCAACCGCGGCGCTGGCTGGGGCTCCTGGCTGGTCATCTGCCTGCTCCTGCTCTGCGGAATGGCGATCGCTCAGACGCATCAATCCCCGGCGCAGCACTCCTCCGTAACCGAAACCGCGGCTTCCGCTTCTCAGCACGCGGCGCAGCCGGCTCCCGTCCACGAGACATCCGCTGGCGAAGCGAGCCAGACCAGTACAACCGAAGTCGAAGAAGAAGAAAGCGCCCAGTTCAGGCACTCGAAGGCGGTGGTTTGGATATCAAGCAAGCTGGGCCTGAGCCCCGCTGTCGGCTTCTGGCTTTTTGTATGCATTAACTTCGCCATCATCGCCGGTTTCCTTTACTGGGTGTCGCGCACGAATGTAGTGCAGGCTTTGCGCGAGCGCTCGGCAGCGATTCAAAAAGGAATCGAAGAGGCGCGAAAGGCGAGTGCCGAGGCCAATGCGCGCCTGCAGCAGGTGCAGGAGCGGCTGGCCAAGCTGGACTTGGAAGTGGCGCAGATACGCGGCAGCGCCGACGCCGACTTCGTGGCCGAAGAGCAGCGTATCCGCCAGGCCGCCGAGGAGGACGCCCAGCGCGTCATTGAACAGGCCAAGTCGGAGATCGAGGCCACGGCCAAGAGCGCGCGGCGCGAGCTGAAGAGCTACGCCGCCGAGCTGGCGGTGGAGCTGGCGCGCAAGAACATCCAGGTCGACGCGCAAACCGACGCGGCGCTGCTGCACAACTTCGCCAGCGAGCTCGGAAAGGACGGCAAAGAATGACAGCCATCGCCAGCCGTTACGCCCGTGCCTTCTCCGAGGTGGTGCTGGATTTGAAGCTGGACCCGAAGCGGGTGATCGAGCAACTTCATGCGGTTGTCGAGCTCTACCGCACCAGCCTGGAACTGCGGCGGGTTTGGGAGAGCCCGGCGATACCCGCCGAACAAAAGCGCGCTTTGCTCAACGTAATCGCCGAGCGCGACGGCCTCATGCCCCCGGTACGGAATTTCCTGGCGGTGCTGATCGACCGTGGCCGCATCCACGACCTGGAGATGATCGCCCGCCAGTTCGAAACCGAGATGAACCATCACCTCGGCATCGTAGAGGCTGAGGTCACCAGCGCCTGGCCGTTGCCGGAGGCCGAGCGGCAGGAGTTGCTGGCCCAGGTATCGCGGGTGACAGGAATGCAGGTTAGCGTCAAGTACGAGATTGATTCCTCGCTGATCGGCGGGGCGATGGTTCGCGTCGGCAGCACGGTTTACGACGGTTCGGTGCGCGGGCAACTGCGAAAATTGAAAGAGCAGTTGAGCGCCGACTGATCGGGGCCCTTTCCGCCCGGAAATTTGAGAATAAGGAACTGAGAACCGAGATTATGGCTCAGATCAAGGCAGACGAAATTACCAAGCTGATTCGAGAGCAGATCGAGAACTACGAATCGAAGATCACGGTGGACGAGGTCGGCACCGTACTGTCGCTGGGCGACGGCATCGCCCGCATCTACGGGCTGGACAAAGTCATGGCCGGCGAGCTGCTCTCCTTCCCGCACGGGGTGGCGGGCATCGCCATGAACCTGGAAGAAGACCAGGTGGGTTCGGTGCTGCTGGGCGACTACACGGAGATAAAAGAGGGCGACGAGGTGAAGCGCACCGGCCGCATCATGAGCGTGCCGGTGGGCGACGCCATGATCGGGCGCGTGGTGAACGCCTTGGGACAGCCGATCGACGACAAGGGCCCAATCGCCACCGAGCAGTACAATCCGGTCGAGCGCATCGCTCCCGGGGTGGTCGAGCGGCAGCCGGTGCGCGAGCCCATGGCCACCGGCCTGAAGGCCATCGACTCGATGATCCCCATCGGCCGCGGCCAGCGCGAATTGATCATCGGCGACCGCCAGACCGGCAAAACCGCCATCGCGCTGGATACCATCCTCAACAACAAGGGACAGAACCTGATCTGCATCTACGTGGCCATCGGACAGAAGCGTTCGACCGTGGCCCAGGTGGTGAAGATCCTGGAAGACAACGGCGCCATGGACTACACCGTGGTGGTTGTGGCCTCGGCCAGCGATCCGGCGCCGATGCAGTACATAGCCCCGTATGCCGGTACCGCCATCGCCGAGTATTTCCGTGACAGCAAGCGCCACGCTCTGTGCATCTATGACGACCTCTCCAAGCATGCCGCGGCCTATCGTGAAATCTCGCTGCTGCTGCGGCGTCCGCCGGGACGCGAGGCCTATCCGGGCGACGTCTTCTACCTCCATAGCCGGCTGCTGGAACGCAGCTCCAAGCTGAGCAACGCCAACGGCGGAGGCTCGATCACCTCGCTGCCAATCATCGAGACCCAGGCCGGCGACGTCTCCGCCTACATTCCGACGAATGTCATTTCCATCACCGACGGCCAAATCTTCCTGGAGGCCGATCTGTTCAATTCCGGCGTGCGGCCGGCGGTGAACGTGGGCATTTCGGTAAGCCGCGTCGGCTTCACGGCAGCCATCAAGGCCATGAAGCAGGTAGGCTCCAGCCTGAAGCTGGAACTGGCGCAGTACCGCGAACTGGCGGCCTTCTCGCAGTTCGGCAGCGACCTGGACAAGGCTACCCAGGCACAGCTCAACCGCGGCGCCCGCCTAGTCGAGGTGCTCAAGCAGGACCAGTTCGAGCCGCTGCCCTTCAGCAAGCAGATTCTGATCATTTTTGCCGGCACCAGCGGCTTCATGGATGACATGGCGGTAGACGACGTGCGGCCGTTCGAAAGGGCGCTCTACGCTTACGTCGACAACGCTCATCCCGAGCTGTTGCGCACCATCGAAGAGAAGAAAGCGCTTGACGAGCAGATCAAGAACAGCATGGTGACGGCCATCAAGGAAGCCAAGGAGCGGTTCCTGGCGGAAAAGAAGGAGCAGGCCGGCCTGAAGGCCGCGCAGGCGGTGTAAGAGCGGATTAAGCAACCATGGCGACCATTCTCGACATCAGGCGCCGCATTCGCAGCGTCAAGAGCACGCGGCAGATCACCAAGGCCATGAAGATGGTCTCGGCGGCCAAGCTGCGCCGGGCCCAGGACCGCGCCCTGGCTTCACGCCCATACGCGCAGATGATCACCAACGTGCTCAAGTCGCTGGTGCGGCGCGCCGACGTGCTCGATCCGGACACCGGCCGGCCGCGCCACCCGCTGCTGGCCGAGCGCGAAGAAAAAACCATCCTGCTGATCCTGGTGACCGGCGACCGCGGCCTGGCTGGGGCCTTCAACGCCAATATCATCAAGACCGCCACGCGCTTCCTGGAAGCCAATACCGGCAAGAACATCGATATCGAGGCGGTCGGGCGCAAGGGCCGCGATTTCTTCCGCCGGCGCTATCCGGCAGCCAGGCCGGCGGAACCGCGCAAAGCGCGGGTGCAGATCACGGGCGAGCACCTCGGCATCCTGAACCAGTTGACCTTTGCCGAAGCGCGCAAAATTGCCGAGGATGCCATCGGCCGTTACACCAGCGAGCAGATCGATTCGGTCTACCTCATCTTCAACGAGTTCAAGTCGGTGATCGCGCAGCGGCTGGTGGTGGATCAGGTGCTGCCGGTGAAGGAAATCGGCGAGCGCGCCATTCGCGAGGCCACCGAGCTCAGCGCCGAAGAGCGCGAGCGCGCCGGCGAGGCCGCCGCCACGGCGGGGGTCAGCCTGCAGGAGCGCGATACCGGCGAAGTCGACCGCCGCGCCGGGCAGTTTGGGACCGCCGACGTGGACTATATCTACGAGCAGCCGCCGGAAAGGCTTTTCCGCGACCTGCTGCCCAAGTATGTTGCCGTGCAGATGTATCACGCCATGCTGGAGTCGGTGGCCGCCGAGCACGCGGCGCGCATGACCGCCATGGATTCGGCCAGCAACAACGCAACCGAGATGATCGATTCCCTCACGCTCTCCATGAACCGGGCGCGCCAGGCCTCGATCACCAAGGAGATCATCGAGATCGTCAGCGGCGCCGCGGCGCTGTAGCCGGAAATTAAACGGCAAGCAGAGCAGTTTGGTATTGAATGCATTTTGTGTTGTTGTCATGCTGAGCGGAACCGGGGCCCCCAGCGAAGGCCGGTTTTGCCTACGCTGGGGTGGTGGAGCGAAGCATCCCCACTCAGCTTGCGCGCAAGATGGAGTTCAGGCTTTTGCTAAAAGCCCCATACGCCCCAATTGCAGGACACTTCTTCGGGATGCTTCGCTCCTCCTTCGGAGTCGCTCAGCATGACACCGGAGGGGTTGGTAGCGGGAGTTCCGCAGGACGCAGCTTTCAAAAGCGCTCTGGTTTCTCGCGGAAGTTAAAACTCGAAACTGGAAATTGAATTTATGGCTGAAAACATTGGACACGTAATCAAAATCGCCGGCCCGGCGGTAGACGTGCAGTTCTCCGAGGCCAACCTGCCCCTGATCTACACCGCGGTGCGTGTGGTCAGCGACGGATTCACCACGCCCGCGCCCATTAATGTCATTCTGGAGGTGCAGCAGCACCTGGGCGAGGGGCGCGTGCGCTGCGTTGCCATGGAGCCCACCGAGGGCATGGTCCGCGGCATGAAGGCCATCGATTCGGGCGGGCCGATCATGGTTCCCGTTGGCCATGCGACGCTGGGCCGCGTGATGAACGTGATCGGCGAGCCGGTGGACAAGCTGGGTCCCATTGTGAGCGACATAAAGCTGCCCATCCACCGGCCGGCGCCATCGTTCGAAGAGCAGTCGACACGGGCGGAGATGTTCGAGACCGGCATCAAGGTCATCGACCTGATCCAGCCCTTCCTCAAGGGCGGCAAGATCGGCCTGTTCGGCGGGGCCGGCGTGGGCAAGACGGTCATCATCATGGAACTCATCAACAACGTGGCCAAACAGCACGGCGGCTACTCGGTGTTCGGCGGTGTCGGCGAGCGCACCCGCGAGGGCAACGACCTGTGGCTGGAGATGACCGAGTCCGGCGTGATCAAGCCGGGCGACCCCGACAACTCCAAGGCGTCGCTGATTTACGGGCAGATGACCGAGCCGCCGGGAGCACGCTTGCGCGTAGCCCTCACCGCCCTTACCGTGGCCGAGTACTTCCGCGACGGCGAAGGCTCCGACACGCTGCTGTTTATCGACAACATATTCCGCTTTACCCAGGCGGGCTCGGAGGTTTCTACGCTGCTGGGGCGCATGCCCTCGGCCGTGGGTTACCAGCCGAACCTGGCCACCGAAATGGGCGAGTTGCAGGAGCGCATTACCTCGACCAAGCGAGGTTCGGTCACATCGGTGCAGGCGATTTACGTGCCCGCCGACGACCTGACCGACCCGGCTCCGGCCACCACTTTCGCTCACCTGGACGCCACCACCGTACTCTCGCGCGCACTGACCGAGATCGGCATCTACCCGGCAGTCGATCCGCTGGCTTCGACCTCGCGCATTCTCGATCCGCGCATCGTCGGCCACGACCACTACGACGTGGCCCAGAACGTCAAACGCGTTCTGCAGACCTACAAGGACCTGCAGGACATCATCGCCATCCTCGGCATTGACGAGCTGAGCGAAGAACAGAAGCTGACGGTGGCGCGCGCCCGCAAGATACAGAAGTTCCTCTCCCAGCCCTTCCACGTCGCCGAGCAGTTCACCGGCTTTGCCGGCAAGTACGTGAAGGTGGAGGACACGGTGCGCAGCTTCAAGGAGATCGTCGATGGCAAGCACGACGATGTCCCCGAGCAGGCTTTCTACATGAAGGGCTCGATTGACGAGGTGCTGGAAGCGGCCGAAAAGATGAAGGCCACGGCGTGAGGTTGATGGTCATCCTGAGCCAAGCGAAGGATCTGCTTTTATGCCCGATGCCCTGGAACTGGAAATCGTAACCCCCGAGCGGCTGGTGGTGCGCGACACGGCCGAGGAAATCCAAATCCCCGGCAGGAGCGGCTACCTGGGCGTGCTGCCGGGACATGCGCCGCTGATCACCGATCTCGGCGTCGGCGAAATCAGTTATCGCAACGCCGGCACCATCACCCGTTTGGCGGTGGCTTGGGGATTTGCCGAGGTGCTTCCCTACAAGGTCACGATCCTGGCCGAAACCAGCGAGCGCGCCCAGGACATCGACGTGGCACGCGCGCAAGCGGCCAGGCAGCGCGCCGAAGAGACCTTGCGCAGCAATCGTCCGGATATCGACTACCAGGAAGTGCAAGGAGCCCTGAAGCGCGCCGAAACGCGCCTCGAGGTGGCGGAAAAGGCGGGCAAGTAAGGCTTCCCCAGATTACAGACGGCTCTCAAAGAGGCGGAAGCGCCGGGCCTTAGCCAGGCGAAGTTGCGGCCGGAAATGAATTGTGCTTGAGCCCCGGCGGTTTGAAAGCAGGGGCTCAGGCTTTTGTACACTTAATTCGTGAATCGCCCTCCCCTTACCAGATAGGTAGCTGGCGTCATCGTAGTCCTCACCATCATTAACTGCATCGCGTGGCTTGCTGTTGGAGTAACACACGCCAGGAACATAGGCATCTTCTCCGGCGGCTTTTTGTTAGAGCTTGTTTCAAAAATAGTTCTTTGAAAGGGCTCGGTTTCAGCCGAGCCGCTCGGAGCCAAGAAGAATGCGGGTTTTATTGAGTACTGCAAAAATAATGTCCTCCCAAAATATGAATTGTCATTCCGACCGGAGCCGCGCACCGCGCGGCGGAGTGGAGGAACCTTGTGGTTTGGTGCCGGAAAACACAAGGTGGCTCGACTGCGGCGCTGCGCGCCTCCGCTCGCCATGACAACTTTCCAGTGGGCACCTGATTGCAGGGTGTAGGACATTACATATGCAGCCCTCAATAGCCCCTGAGGGAAAACCTGATTCATCGAAAAGTGGATTTTTGAAACACGCTCTAGGCATGCTCGCCATGTACATCGCCGTGCATCTTTACAGGTACAAATAAACCGGGCGCGAGCGCCGAGCCTCCTGATTGGCGGCCACATTCGCCTTCTGTGGCAGATGTGGTTTTCGTTTTTCAGCGCGGAGACACAGCAGTTGGTTATTATCATCCCGAGCAGAGCTGATAAACTTCCCTGGATCTAAAGGGGGGCATATGGACATCAGGACGGTTGGCGTGATCGGGGCCGGCACCATGGGCAATGGCATCGCGCATGTCTTTGCCAAGACCGGCTACGAGGTTGTGCTGGTGGAAGTAGAGCAGCGCCTGCTGCAGCGCGGGCTGGAAACCATCGCCAGGAACATGGAGCGCGAAGTCTCCAGGCAGAAGCTCACCGCCCAGGAGCGGGAGGCGGCGCTCAAGCGCATCCGCACCACCACTTCGCGCCAGGATCTCTCGGGCTGCGAGCTGGTGGTCGAGGCCGCCACCGAGAAGCTGGAAATCAAGGCGGAAATCTTTCGCGAACTCGATTCCCTCTGCCGGCCCGAGGTCATTCTCGCCTCAAACACATCCTCCATTTCGATCACCAAGCTGGCCGCGCTCACCGGCCGGCCGGACAAGGTGATCGGCATGCACTTTTTCAATCCTGTGCCGGTGATGGCGCTGGTCGAGGTCATTCGCGGCCTGGCGACCTCAGATCAGACTTGCCAGACGGTGAAGGCGCTGGCGCAAAAGCTGGGCAAGACGCCGGTCGAAGCCAACGATGCGCCCGGCTTCGTCTCCAATCGCGTGCTCATGCCCATGATTAACGAGGCGATCTACGCGGTCATGGAAGGCGTGGCCACGCCTGAGGCGGTCGATGAGGTCTTCAAGCTCGGCATGGCCCACCCCATGGGGCCGCTGACGCTGGCCGACTTCATCGGGCTGGACATCTGCCTGGACATCATGCGCGTGCTGCTGGCCGGCCTGGGCGACCCCAAGTATCGGCCCTGCCCGCTGCTGATCAAGATGGTCGACGCCGGCTGGCTGGGCCGCAAGTCAGGACGCGGCTTCTACCGCTACGACAAGTGACCATCAGCCGCGCAATGGCCGGTTGCGAGCCTTCGCGCTCCTGCTCAATTCGGTGGTTATAAGGCAATACTATCGTTGCTATATTCTGGTGGAAGCACCGGGCTTTAGCCCGGTGAATAGGGTCGCCTAAAGATCGGGGGCTTCAGCCCCTGTGGTTAGAACGCCGAGGCTAAAGCCCATTCATCTCCCCCGGATTTCGCCGGGCTGAAGCCCGGCGCTTCCACTTTTGTGAGCCCTTGGGGATACATCAACTCTGGTTCCGCTATAGAAGCATTTTTCCTGAAAGCTCGAAACTGCCTACCACTGCCGCAGATCGGCCACACCTGCCCGGAGGCTGTGCTTTTCTATCTGTGAGCGGATTTGCAGCGCCAGCTCCAGGGCGCGCCGGCCATCCTCCAACGGCACGATGGGGCGCGCGCGGCTGGCTACGCTTTCCAGGAAGCTGCGCAGCTCGGCTTTGAGCGGCTCCTCCGGCGGCACCTGCGGCTTGGAAGGCACAATCTGCGGCAAAGCAAACTGAGTGCCATCGCCGTGGCTTTCACCGGGAGGTTTCACCGTCAGCATGAACATGTCGCGCCGCGAGTAGTCGAGCGAGACGTACTGGTGCGGCTGGAAGAAGCGCAGCTTGCGGACCTTTTCCGTGCTGACGCGGCTGGCGGTGAAGTTGGCGACGCAGCCCGATTCGAACTCGACGCGCACGTTGGCGATATCGACCTTGGGCGTCAACACCGGCAAGCCTACGGCGCGAATCTCCCGCACCGGAGAATTCACCAGCGAGAGCACCACGTCAAGATCGTGGATCATCAGGTCCATCACCACGTCCACGTCGAGCGAGCGCGGGGTAAACACGCTCAGCCGGTGGACCTCGAAAAACATCGGGCGGGTGATATAAGGCAGGGCGGCGCGCACCGCCGGATTGAAGCGCTCCAGGTGTCCGGCCTGTGCCACGCGCTGGTGCCGCTGAGCCAGTTCGATCAGGGCGTCTGCCTCGGCCACGTTCAGAGCCAGCGGCTTCTCCACGAGAACGTCGATCCCTGCCTGCATCAGCGCCCGGGCCACCGGCAGGTGCCGCACCGTTGGTACGGCCACGCTGGCGGCATGAACGCGGCCATCCGCCAGCAGCTCTTCCAGGCTGAAATAAGCTTGCGCGCCGAACTCGGCGGCCACCGCTTGGGCCCGCGCCCGGTCGCAGTCGACCACGGCAGCCAGCTCGACGGGCGGCGACGGCTTGGGCGCGGCCCTCTCCGGGTCGCTGCCTGCTCCGGCCCCGGCGGCCGCCTGTGCCGCAGCTTTCGCCTGCGCCTGCTCGTTGGCCAGTTCACGATAGACGCGGGCGTGGTTGCGGCCAAACGAGCCCACGCCTATGACGGCCACGCGGATGGGTGCTTCCGGTTCTTTTACCATGAGATTGCAACCAGCGTAAAGCAGGCCGCTGCAGGTTTCAAGTTGAGCCGTCTTGCGGGCCCTTCGACCCGCTTCGCTCGCTCAGGGCAGGCTAATAACGAGCGAAGCGAGGGATCTCTTCACGTTTCACGACCGGCCGGCGAGCCGGATTATTGGTAATATGGCGGTTTATCGCCAGTTAGCGACGGGATGCGCAATTTTTTGCCCTGAAAATTCAAAGCGTCGGTGTAAAATTTAACAATCAAGAATCGTTCGGAGTTCTTGCGTGGCTGGGTTCGCTTACCGGATTCTCCTCGTAGATGACGAGTCGATAATCCGTCAGACTGGTGCTGCAGTCCTCGGTTCGCAAGGGTATGAGGTGCTGACAGCGGAGAATGGGCTGGCGGCGCTGCATTGTCTAGACCAGTCTCTCCCTGACATCATCATTTCGGACTTGCGGATGCCCGAAATGTCCGGCTTCGAGTTCCTTGGAATCATCCGTTCTAGGTTCCCGCATATCCCCGTTATTGCAATCACCGCCGAGTATTTTGTCAGCGATACTCAGGCTGTGCTCGCAGATGCTATTTTCCAAAAGGGTAGTTACACGCCTAATGAGTTGTTCATAAAGATTAAGGACTTACTAGTTGCTTCGCCCCTCCGGCATCGACAGCCAGCAACGGATGTGGCACCTATTTGGGTGCCGATACAGGCGACAGGCAACGTCGTGATAACGTGTCCCAAGTGCCTTCGCTCTTTCGAACATTCGGCTGCAGGTCTGGACGGTGCAGCAAATCCGTCTACATGTCCGTCGTGCAAGAAGGGCTTGGAGTTCTTCATCGAGGGACACATCAAGAAAGCCATCAGGGAACAGAACGGAACGTGACCATCCCTGACCGATAGGCTGCCCTGCGGTTGGGTAACTATTGATAACAGGCATTATCACAACCTACGCCGCCTCTAATCGTGAAACGTGAAACGTGGAACTATCCCCTATGTGGCGTCTCGTCGGCCACGATGGCGATGTCGGCTTGGTTGGCGGCCTGAATTACGGCGTCGCCGTCCAGGATGAGGCAGCGGCCGGCGTCGAGTGCCAGGCAGGTGGCGCCGGCCTGGCGCATGGTTTCGATGGTGCGCAAGCCGATGACGGGCACGTCGAAGCGCATGTCCTGGTTCGGCTTGGCCACCTTGACCACGGTCAGGGCGCGGCTGAGCATGGCAGACTCGCCGTGCAGCGAGCGCATCAGCGCACCGGCACGCAGGATGGCGGCATCGGTGCCCTCCATGGCTTCGATGGCCACGCAGGCGGCTTCGGCAATCACCACCGTCTGGCCGATATCGAAGCGGGCCACATGATGCGCCACCGCGCGGCCATAAGTTATGTTGGTCTGCTCCTGATCGCTGGGCGGCCGCTGGGTGAGCACGCCGGGGCAGGCCAGCAGCGGCTCCAGCAGCCAGGTGGAGTTCATCAGGGTGATGCCCTCCTCGGCCAGTAGCTCGGCCACTCCGCCGATCAGCGAATCGGTATTGCGCGTGGGCAGCTTGAGCAGCAGCTTAGCCAGCTTCCAGTCTGGCTTTATGCTGCTGAAGATCTGCTTGTGCTTGACCTGGCCGGCCATGATGGCCTGGGTGACGCCTTCACGCCGGAAGGTCTCGATCAGCCGCGAGAGCTCGCCCAGGGACATCCAGTGGACGGTGGCGGCGCCCCGCTGCTCGATCTCGGGAAACGCCTCTTCCCTGATGGCCGCAACTACCACGTCGTAGCCGCGCGAGCGGGCGGCGTCAAGCACCAGGAAGGGGAACTTGCCATTGCCGGCAATGAGTCCGAGACGGGGCTTCATAGTTGCAGACGGCCCTTAGCATATCAGGGAATCATCAGAGATGGCTGGAGAGTTTCGCCTTTCACAAAACTATGACGGGGCGTAAACGGGAAAGCTCAAGCCGAGCCGGAAGGGCAGCCGCATTCCCCGCCCCATCCCGGGCGGCGGCCTGTAGTAGGCCAGCAAAGAACGGTAGCAAAATCAGCGGCCCTGCATGGCGGTTCTTTCCCTCTGGCACGCAAGCAAACACGCATGCGCAGACGGGAGCCCCACATCCGCGGCAGGCGAATGTGGGGCCGCAAAGCGCATTCCCGCCCGTATCCCGGGCCACCCCGAATACGGGCCACTACAGCAGGTTTTTCCGCAGCCAGGCCAGCAAGCCTGGCCGGCTGCGTAGGCTAGCGCCGACGCGCCTTCTTTTTCGCCGCCTTCTTGGCGGGCGCTTTCTTGGCCGCCTTCTTCACCGCCTTCTTGGCGGCTTTCTTGGCCGGCGCTTTCTTGGCCGCCTTCTTCACCGCCTTTTTGGCGACTTTCTTGACGGGCGCCTTTTTGGCCGCTTTTTTGGCCGCTTTCTTCGCCGGCTTCTTGGCGGCCTTGGCCGCAGGCTTGCGAGCCGGGGCCTTGCGCGCAGGTTTTTCTTCCACGACCTCCACCACCGGGGCTTCGGTCACTTCAATCACGCTGGTTTCGACGACGGCTGGCTGAGATTCTGGTTCCAATTCACCCGCCTCCTCTTCTTCCTCTTCCTCTTCGTCGTAATCCTCTTCTTCTTCCATGTTCTCGTTGAAAGCGCTGCCCTCGCCGTAATCGTCCATTTCGTCGTCACGGCCCTTCAGGTTCTCGTCCAAAAACGCCATGTCTCCTCCTGATTAAAACTGCCGCCGCCATGCGGAGCGGCTACAGCAACAGATTTTTATGACCACATAATCTTTCCATCTGCCGACGCGGCGAAGAACGGCGGCATCGCCGAAACGTGCGAGACAGTCTGCGGAACAAAATACACTTGCTGGCGATGGGATGCAAATGCAACCCGCATTCTGGCGCAATCTCGAACCCAGCTTGGAACTAACGGACCGACCTAGCGCCGGCTTTCTCGCCGGCGGGTGGCAATTGATAGCTGTTTCAGCCCGCCCCGGACCTAGCTACCAGCAAGCCGCGTCGGGCTTGGGGGCCTGCTGAGACCCCGACCGTGCGGGTCATCACATTCACTGTAGCGGGCAGCGCCGCCGTTTCCCGCCCGGAAGCCCAAATCAGGCTTGCCTCAAGCCTGGCTCTCGGCACTATAAGCCCTGCGCAATCAAATAGATAGGAGCCAGCCATGGCGGCCATCTGCGGCTTCGTAAAACTGGGATCAGGAGGCGATTATGGTGTCGGCGGGCTCTTTTGGGGCGCGGTCTTTCAGCGTGGTCTGCTGGTAAGCGTAGAGTATGCGGTGGATTACGGTGATGGTGGAGAGCACCGCCAGCACCCACAGGACCGGCGCCATACGATTGAACATACCCCCGATGATGATCAGCACGATGCGTTCCGGGCGCTCCATGAAGCCGACCTTGCACTTCTCGATCATGCACTCGGCGCGTGCCCGGGTGTAGCTGACCATGAGCGAGCTGGTCATGACAAAGGCGACCAGCACGACGTAGAAAAAGCGGTGGGCGCGGGCGTAATAGACCAGCAAGCCGAAGAACAGCACCACGTCGCTGTAGCGGTCCACCACGGAATCGAAGAAGCCGCCGAAGTCGGTCACCTGGTTGGTAGCACGGGCCACGCGACCGTCCACCATGTCAAAAATTCCCGCCCCGATGATGACCAGGGCTGCCAGCCGAAACAGCAGGGGTTGGTTGTTGTCGGCGCTGGCAAACCCAAACAGCAGGGCGGCCCCCACATTGATGAGGAGGCCGATAAAGGTGAGCACGTTGGGCGAAATTCGCCTCAGTGCCAGGCCGCTGACAATGCGGTGGAGTACAGCTCCACAGCCGCGGCCAACTGCAGCAGTCCAGGTCATTGCGCCTCGTCGTGAATGGTGGTCAGCTTCAGAATCTCCAGCTCCCGCTTGCCGGCCGGGGTGACCACGGTGGCGGAATCGCCTTTCTTTTTGCCCATCAAGGCCCGGCCGATGGGAGAGGTGGTCGAGATGCGGCCATTGCCGACGTCAGACTCCTCGCTGGTAACCAGCCTGTACTCGATTTCCTCGCCCTTGCCGATATCATAAACCAACACCTTGGAGCCAAGCGCAGCCCGGTCCCGAGGAATATTGTTCATGTTTACCAGCGACAGGTCGGCTACCCGCTTTTTGAGCTGCCCCAGGCGCGCCCGCACGTATTCCTGGCGCTGCCTGGCCATGTGGTATTCGGCGTTTTCGCTGAGATCGCCCAGCGCCACCGCCCGTTTCAGTTCCCTGGGAAGCTCCACGCTCAGTTCGTGTTCGAGAGTTTGGATTTCCTCTTCCAGCTTTTTTCTAATGTGCTCTGGCATCCTGTTAAAACCCGAAAGGAATCACATTTAATTATACCGCCGCGGGGTGTTCCGCTTGGGGGCGCTGTCAGGCGCAGTAAGGCGAAGGCCCCATGCCGGCAACTACTCACGCCGCCTGATGGATTGCCCCATCTCGTACCGCCCGTATATACTTTACTTACGACGGCGCGGGCGCGGGGGCTGCGCTCGTTAGCCGAAAGGGCTCGTTGGATTGCATGAATCCTTTATGCTTCGGTATCGGTGACAAGGTTGTATACCCCAACCATGGCGTAGGAATAATCGAGCAGATCAGCAGCCGCAGTGTGGGAAATTGCGTAGAAAAATTTTACCTGCTGCGCATCAAATCCAGCAGCCTGAAGGTCATGGTTCCCTTCCAGAACGTAGCCAGCGTGGGGCTGCGCCGGGTGGTGAAAAACGGAGAGATCCAGAAAATCCTGGATTATCTCACCAACGGCGAGTGCGAATGCCATGCCGACTGGAAGTACCGCTTCAAGGAAAATTCCGAAAAGATGCGCACCGGCTGCCTCATGGAGGTGGCCGCGGTCCTGAAGAGCCTGGTGCAGCTCAGCCAGCAGAAGCCGCTCAGCTTTCGCGAAAAAAAGATGCTGGAACGGGCCCGCTACCTGCTGGTCAGTGAACTAGCCATGGCCCGGAACTGGCAGGAGTGCGACGTCGAAGAAGAGCTTCGCCGGGCGCTGGCGAAATGCAAGCTGCGCTTTCCCGAGGCCTCGATCAGCGAAGTCTGAGCCTCACCCCGCCCTGTACCACATAACGCAACTGCTTAACATTCCGCTCAGTCATCTCACCCCCGCAAACCCCGCCTGGAACTGGCGAATCTAAGCCGCCATGGCCGGAACGCTGCATATCTTCCGCCGCCGAATTGTCAATGGCGGTGAAATCTTCCAGCTCAACTTCACCCTGACCGGCAACACCTTTGCCAGGGTCTTCGCCACGCCCGAGGAGCTGGACGAGTTTCTGGTGGCCGGCATCGCCCTTGAGTCTGCGGCCGGCGACAGCCTCTGGCAGGAGATCAATCGAGCAGGAAAGGCCGCCCTCGATGAGGTCGAGATTTCTCCCCAGCAGGCCGCCGCACTCGGCATGACCCACTCGGAAGTGGATTTCTGATACTTAAAGTTCCAGTTTCAAGTTTCGAGTATTCATACATCGGCGAAAACTGCCCCAAAGCGCCACTTTTCACGCAAATTCCTTGCGCTTAGCGGACAAAAACAAGGCCCACATCCGCTGCGCTTGCGGCTTGGCAGACGTGGGCCTACTGAAGCTCGAAACTTCCAAACCCGCCGTTACTCGTAAACCTTCAGTTCCTTGCCTCTGGTCTCCGGCAGGGCCAGCACGGCAATGATCATCACCACGTAAGCGGCCACGCCAAATGTAGCGATGGCCTTGCCCAGGGTGATTTGCACCGCCAGATAGCCGACCAACGTCGGGAACAGAGCCCCGACGCCGCGCCCGAAGTTATACGAGAATCCCTGCCCCGAGCCGCGCAGCCGCGATGGGAACAGCTCGGTGAAGAACGAGCCGATCGGGCTGAAGGTGCCGGAGACAAAGAATCCCAGCGGGAACCCCAGAATCAGCATGACGGTGTTGCTGATGGGCAGGAACGTGTAGCAGGCTACGGTGATGGCGGAACAGGCCGCATAGGTGATCAGCGCCTTTCTGCGGCCTACCCAGTCGGCCAGGTAAGCGCCCACCATGTAACCGGTCCAAGCGCCGGCGATGGCCACGAACAGGTACGCGCCCGTATTCAACACCGACAGCTTGCGCACGGTCTTCAGGAAGGTGGGCAAGAAGGTGGTAATGGCGTAGTAGCCGCCCTGCGCGCCAGTGGCCAGCAGCGAGGTCAGCAGCGTGGTCCGGAGCATGGTCGGCGAGAAAATCTCCAGGAAGTGGCTCTTCTCACCCTTGGCTTCCAGTTGTTTCTTGGTCTTGGAATAGACGTCCGGCTCGGGCACATGCCGCCGGATATAGAACACCAGCAGCGCCGGCAGAATGCCAATCCAGAACATGGCGCGCCAGGCGGTCTCCTGGGGAAAGATTCTGAACAATATGATGTAGAAGATCGCGGCCGCGCCCCAACCCCAGGCCCAGCCGCTCTGCACCGTGCCCACCGCCTTGCCGCGATGCTCGGCGCGGATGGTTTCGCCCATCAGCACAGCGCCCACCGCCCATTCGCCGCCGAAGCCCAAGCCCTGCAGTCCGCGGGTAATCAGCAACTGCCAGAAGGAGGTCGTGAATCCGCTCAGGAAGGTGAATACCGAGAACCAGACCACCGTCCACTGCAGCACCCGGGTACGTCCGTACTTATCCGAGAGCAGACCGGCGAGCCATCCACCCAAGGCCGAGATCAACAGCGTCGCCGTTCCCAGCAGGCCCGCCTGCCCGGCGCTGATGTGCCACAGCGCAATCAGGCTGGGAATGATGAAGCTGTATACCATCACATCCAGGCCGTCCAGCGCCCAACCGCCGAAAGTGGCGACCAGGGTGCTCTTCTCGGCACGGCTCATGTGCCGCAACCACGACCCCTGGGCCTGTTGCTGGGGAGCTGTAGTATTTAAACCCGTGCTCATGGTCTTCCTCCTGCTCTTGATCTATTCGCCCGCGCCTGAGAGCGCCCTAGCTGGCGCTGGTCTCACGACTGGGCGTCAATGGCCGAATAACCAGCCCGGAGCTTCGTTACGCTGTAACTGGCATAAGGTATACCAGTACCCAACAAATATTGCATATAGGGAAGCGCGCAAAAGGGTAGCAGACACGGCAATCTCTGTAAATAGCTATTGCGAAGCTGGGGCACCTGCCACGGTGTGATGCCTGCTAATACTTAACAGGTTAGCCCCAGGACGCTGTGCTGGAGCCGACGGGAAAGACCGCCCGCCGGATTGCTTCAGCGGCGACCGCCAGAGCTGGTTCTTTGCCCTGCAGGCGAGCCTGGAAACGTCTGCTGCCGCCCGGACCGACTTCGGCCAGGAGCGGGCTGGGAGCGAAGCGGCGGAACTGCCCAAACTCAGCCCCGGGGCGGCCTGACGGTCTTTCGCATATCCGTATCCGGACTTCAACTTTTTGGCTACGGCAATCGTCGAGAGGGGACGGGCAACTCCCGTCTGGCGCGACCGGCTGAGCTGGTTTAGCATCTACAAAGTATGGGAAATACCTTCAAGACAGCACTGCTTCTGACGGCGCTTACCCTGTTCCTGATCTTTGTCGGGCAGGCTATCGGGGGCGAGCGCGGGGCGGTTTTCGCCTTCGTTATTGCGGCGGTGATGAACTTCGTTTCCTACTTCTTCTCCGACAAGATTGCCCTGAAGATGTCCGGCGCGCAGCCGGTGAGCGAACAGGAGCTGCCGCGTGTCTACGGCATAGTGCGGCGGCTCACGCAGAAGGCGCGCCTGCCTATGCCGAAGCTGTACGTTATTCCCACCGACTCGCCCAATGCCTTCGCCACCGGGCGCAATCCCAGTCATGCCTCGGTCGCCGTAACCCAGGGCATTCTCAGCCTGCTGAACGACGAGGAACTGGAAGGCGTGCTGGCGCATGAACTTGGCCATGTTCGCAACCGCGACATCCTGATCAGCTCGATCGCCGCCACCGTGGCCGGCGCCATCACCATGCTGGCGCGCCTGGGTTACTACGCGGCCTTGTTTGGCGGCATGGGCGGACGCGACCGCGAGCGTGAAAACGGCAGTCCCATCGCCGCCCTGCTGATGATGATCCTGGCGCCGATTGCCGCCTTGCTGATTCAGCTTGCCATCTCGCGCTCGCGCGAGTACGCGGCCGACGAAACCGGGGCGCACTTTACCGGCGATCCCTACGCCTTGGCCAGCGCCCTGCGCAAGCTCGACACCTGGTCGAAGCGCTTACCTATGGCGGCCTCGCCCAGCACGGCCCATCTGTTCATCGTCAAGCCGAGACTGGCAACAAGTTTGGGGAACCTGTTCTCGACCCACCCGCCGATTGCCGAGCGCATCGCCCGCCTCACCGGTCAGCGTCCGGAAGAGGAGTAAGGTTTCAAGGTTTCAAGGTTTCAAGGTTTCAGGGTTGCAAGCTAGGCTTTAAAGCTTCCCGCGACCTTGAAACCTGAAACTGCCATCACCCCCCTCCGATCCGGAATCAAAAATCCAATCTGCCATCAAAAATCTGAAATCTTAAATCGTTCCATCCGGGTATAGAATGCATTCCAGCATGTCTTCGCCTACACCAACCCTGGCCGATATTGCGGCGCGGCTGGAAAGCGCCTTGCGCCGGATCATTCGCGGCAAGAACGACGTTATCCGCATGGCCCTGGTGGCCGTATTGGCGCGCGGCCACCTGCTGCTGGAAGGCGTGCCCGGGGTCGGCAAGACCACCCTGGCCCACGCCCTGGCTCGCGCCATTGACTGCGACTTCCAGCGCATACAGTTCACCAGCGACCTGCTGCCCAGCGACGTTTTGGGCATCTCCATGTTTTCGGCGGCGGAGCAGCGCTTCGAGTTCAAGCGTGGGCCGATTTTCACCAACGTCTTGCTGGCCGACGAGATCAACCGCACCACTCCCAAGACACAGTCGGCGCTGCTGGAAGCAATGAACGAATTCCAGGTGACGGTGGACGGCCATTCCTACCCTTTGCCACAGCCCTTCGCCGTTATAGCCACGCAGAACCCGGTGGAGCACCACGGCACTTACCCGTTGCCCGAGTCGCAGATGGACCGCTTCATCCTGCGCGTGCGCATGACGTATCCGGAGCCCGACAGCGAGCGCGAGATTCTGCGCGGACAGGCCGGCGCTGCCCGCCTGGAGGAGGTGTCGCCTGTACTGAATGCCGAAGACGTGCTTTGCCTGCAGGACGAGGTGCAGCGCGTGCAGGTGGACGACTCTTTGGTCGATTACGCTTTGCGCATCGTGCAGCGCACGCGCGAAAGCGAACAGCTGGCCTTGGGAGTTTCGCCGCGCGGCTCATTGATGCTGTTCCGCGCCGCCAAGGCCATGGCGTATCTGGAAGGGCGCAGCTTCTGCAAGCCGGACGACTTCAAGCGCCTGGCGCTTCCCGCCTTTGCCCATCGCGTGGTGCTCAGCAGCCGCACCGCCCTTTCCATCAAGCGTTCGGAACAGGCGGAGCAGGTAGTGTCCGACATCATCGACAGCGTTCCCGTGCCCGTGTAAACAGGATTGCGCAGCAATCTTGTTTCGCACTCTATAGCAGTTTAGGAATTAGTGTGGCCGGACAAGCGTATCTGTTTGAGCTGTCATGCTGAGAGGAGTCGGGGTCCCAGCAAACGCTGCGGTTGCGTTTGCGGGGGTGGCGGAACGAAGCATCCCCGCACTGCCGGGAGGAAAACAGAGCTGAAGATTTCTTACAGAAAAGCTCTGAACCGAACGTGTTGGGACGGTTCCAGGGGATGTTTCGCGCCTCCTGGCGGAGGTGCTCAGCATGACACCCGAATAATTCACGACTACACCCAAAACCTATCTGCAACCTCTAAACCTTTTCGCGTCAGGTCACCCAGGTGCAACCCGCAGCCCTGCGCAGATTAGCTCATTGTTCTCCGATTTAAATGTCCAGGCGGCCTTAATCTGCTGTTGATCGACCATTGATCTTCCGTGCTGCCGACGGGCATTTTCCCAATTCATTTTGACGGAAAATTCATCGAGTTTTTAACCTTAGGCGACGGCCCGCTGGCAGGAGTCGCAGTAAAATGTTTCCAGCAAGTTTTGCAGACAGGCACACCTCACGGGAGTACTGTTGCAGTTACACACCGGCTTCGCTTCGTGTGGGCGAGCGAAACGAACACTTCGGATCTGGAACGAACAGCAAGACAGCAACAGTGCGGGGTCCCGTGCAAACGTGGGTCAACGAGGCCCAGCAAACCAATTCGCGTCAGAGGCAATCAAGGCTTTTGACGCGGGAACATCAGAGCACGCAACGGATCAATGGGCCTCCGACAGACGCTGTCATTGCCTCTGCCGGGGCGGAAGGAGTTGCATCATGGTATCCAAATGCGCCAATCCGAAATGCTCGAACGTGTTCCATTATTTTGGCCAGGGAAAGGTCTTTGAGATTCGGTCAGCAGTGCCCCGGCAGTCGTCAGGTTACGCGGAAGCAAAGAACGGCAACATCGTCGAGCACTTTTGGCTCTGCTCCACCTGCTCTTCTACCCTGACTCTGGCAATGAATCGCCAGCGCAAGGTGCTGGTCATACCCCGGCGGCCGGCCAAGGCCGCGCACACAGTAGTAGCAATCGCCTCGTAAGCGACAGACGAATTTCTTCCTCAACGCAATTTTTGATTGACCCCTTATAGCACCCAGCCCAGGCGTGAATGGCCTTGGCATCAGGGGATGAGTATGGCATTTCTCATGATTGGCGGCCCCGGCTGGACCGCTGAGAATCGCTATGCGCGGGGATGAACCGCTGGAAGTTCATCCGGCGTGGGGGCCGGATTGTTTTCAGGAGCGCGTCTGTATTTGCCCGAGGCGCTGTTCCAGCGAATCTTCAGCAGGTCCGCCAGCATGCTGAAACCGTCGGTGAGAGGATTGATCTTGGAGCGGTGGTCATGCGCCCAGGAGACGGGTATCTCTTCAACCCCATAGCCAAGTTTCCGCGCCAGGAAGAGGATCTCCGGGTCGAAGCCCCAGCGGCGAATGCGCTGGCGGCTAAAGATGTCCTTTGCCGCGCGGCCGCTAAAAGCCTTGAAGCCGCACTGCGTGTCCTTGTACTTGAGCCCCAGGATGACTCTAAGCGCCAGGTTGAAGGCCCGGCCGAGTATCTGCCGGTAGAGAGGCTGGCGCACGGTTTGCAAATCTCTGCGCAGCCAGCGCGAGCCAATGGCCACGTCTTTGCCCCGAGTGATGGCCTCGAACAGCTTGACCGACTCCTCGATGGGTGAGGAGAGGTCGGCATCGGTGAACAGGACGGCTACGGTGCCGCGAGCGTGCAGAATGCCGTTGCGGACGGAAAATCCCTTGCCCCGGTTGCCCGGGTTTTCGATCAGGCGTACGGCGTGATTGCGTTCGGCATAGCCGCGCACCACTTTAGCCGTATCGTCGCGCGAACCGTCGTTGACCACCACGATTTCAGCCCGCCAGTTCCGTTGCCGGATGAAGCCGACAATGCGGTCGAGCGTCGGCAGAAGACGCAGGCCCTCGTTGTAGGCGGGAATAACGATGCTGTACTCGACCGGCGGCATGTCGCTACTTGGACGCGCCCCATTATAGTGGAGTTGCTACCGGATGATGCGAGTTATTGCGCGTGAGGGCGCCGGCGATTTCGCCGCTGAGAGACATTTTTCTCTCCAGCGGCGGCGCTTTAAGCCGGGGAAGTCAGGCCGCCTCTTCCTCCACCGGCTTCATGCGGAAAAACTCTTTTACGATCTGCCGGTCCCACAATCCCCGCTCCGCCTCCAGGATCATGATTCGTTCCGCCTCGCGGTGGCCGCGCGCCGGCTTGTAAGGACGCTGGGTACGCAAGGCATCGTAGACGTCGACCACCTGCAATACGCGCGCCAGCAGGGGAATGGCTTCCCCGCTCAGCCGGTCCGGATAGCCGCTGCCGTCCCAGTGCTCGTGATGATGGCGGATGATCGGCAGCACCAGGCGCAGCGAGCGCAACGGCTTGCAGATCGTCTCGCCGATCAGCGGATGGCGCTTCATGATCCGCCACTCTTCCGGACTGAGGTTGGCGCCTTTTTTCAGGATCTCGTCGGGGATGGCGATTTTCCCCAGATCGTGCAGGTAGCCGCCCCGCTTCAGCGCCACCTGTGATTCCCAGTCCAGTCCCAGGTGCTCGCCCAGTTCGCTGGCGTAGCGGGCCAGCCGCTCGCAGTGCCCCTCGGTGTAAGGATCGCGCGACTCCACGCTGAGCCCCAGGGTGCAGAGGACCGCCTCGGCGTTCTCCAGTTCGTCGGTGTAATCCTTCATCTTCAGCAGCGAATGAACGCGGGCGAACAACTCCTCGGGAAAGACCGGCTTGTTCAGGAAATCGTCGGCCCCGGCTTCGATGCCGCGGATTTTGTCTTCGCGGTCGCTCAATCCGGTGATCATCACCACCGGAATCAGGCGCGTGCTGTGGTCCTCTTTCCACTCCCGGCAAAGCTCGTAGCCGGATTTGCCGGGCATGACCACGTCCAGCAGCACCAGGTCGGGCGGATGTTCGCGCATCTGCGCCTCGGCCTCCCGGGCGTTGCTGGCGGTGGTTACTTCGTAGCTGCGGCGCGTCAGCAGCTCGCGCATCAGCAGCGTATTCTGCGGATTGTCGTCGACGACCAGAATTCTGGGCAAGCGCCGGCGAATGCTCGCGTCTGCCATCCTGCCAAGTGTGAGTAACCGCCTCTCGGGAAAGGTTGTCTGGACGCAGTTTGCGGGCAAATCTCGGGATTTAAGATTTTCGGGAGTAGGTACTTGTTGAAACCTACTCCCGAAAATCTTAAATGTATTTGCCCCGGCCGTCCTGCCGGATTACGCTGGGTGCATGTTCACCAGGATCTTACTGCTCGTCTCGCTGACGTTGCTGGCCCGGCCGGCGCTGGCGGCCAAGGAGCACGCCATCAGCTTCGGCAAGGTCTTTTCGGTCAAGTTGTTCATCGGCCCGGGCGAGGACCGCACCGTGCCCATTACCGTTCGCGCCCTGCTGGTGGACGGCAATATCAAGGAATTCACCACCGGCGCCGCGCACCCGGTCACCGACCGCCTCTTTGTCGTCCGCCGGGCCTTCCGGCTGAACAACAACCTGCCTGGAGAGTCCGGGCCACGGCGCTGGGTATGGCAGCGCGGCGAGTGGCTGCTGGTGGACCGTGCCACCGGCCACATTACCCACCTCAAACTGGCGTACTTCGATCCCTTCTACTCGCAGGCCACCTGGTTCCGCGATTACGCCGCCTACTGCGGCCTTTCCGACAGCGGAACTAAAATCTACGGCATGGTGGTGCAGCTTGGAAGCAACAAGCCGGTGCTGCGGCAGGAGCTCGGCGAGGCTTCCCAGGGCGACGAACCCGATGCCGATTGCGCTCCTCCCACCTGGGAGAAGAGCCCGGCGCGCGTCACCTTTCTCCCCAAACGCGGGCCCCAAGGCCAGCTTCGTAGTCCGCGGACGCTCCGCCGACCCGGCGCAGGGCACGCCGGAGCCGGAGTAAGAACGGCAGTTTCAGGTTTCAAGTTTCGAGTTTAATGTTCCAGTTGAGACGCGATGTCCCACATTTGCCCGCGGTTGGCCAAGGTGGGAAGCGCCTTCGCACCAACAGCCTTACACTTGTCGTGCATGGCTTCACCATCTTGCAGGCTGGGCCAATCAAAAATCAAAAATCTGAAATCTTAAATGATAGACTTCCGCCATGTTGCCGGGCCGGTTTACGCTCGCGCTGTGCGATATCCTGGACCGCGCGGCCAGGATGCTGCGCCGTCTGCCGCGGCAGGCCTTGCACTTGCAAACCGGGCGCCGCGGCGAAGACCTGGCGCACTTCCACCTGCGCCAATTGGGCTACATCATAGTGGCTCGCAACTGGCGCACCCCGCGCCGCCACGGAGAACTTGACCTGGTCGCCTGGGACGACGGCGTACTTTGCTTCATCGAGGTCAAGACGCGCACCACGCGCGACGTCAAGCCCGCCGAGGCGGCCGTCGACCGCGCCAAGCGCGGCGAGCTGGTGGCCATGGCGCATGAGTACCTGCGCCGCCTGCGGCCCAGGATACCCGGCGAACGCCGCTCTGGCGCTGGCGCCGGCAGCGCGATTCCCATACGCTTCGACGTGGTTTCCGTCTATTTTGAAGCCGGGCAAGCGCCTGCCTGCCAAGTCTTTAAGAACGCTTACTCATGGCGTACTATGAAGCATGGCAGCTCTCTCGGATATAAGATTTGAGATTGCAGATTGGAGATTTGGCAAGCAGGGATTTCACACTCAGACTTGGTTGCATTGAGCAGAGAGTTTCGCCAGATGCTTCTGACAGTCTGCAATCAAGAATCTTAATCTGAAGTTTTAAGTCCGAAGTCCTGGGGGTGCGCGTGCCTGAACTGCGAAAAGATCCGATTGTCGGCAGCTGGGTGATCGTCTCCACCGACCGCGTCCGGCGCCCCACCGACTTTTTCCGCCAGCAAGTCACCGTCAAGGGCGGATTCTGCCCATTCTGCTACGGCAACGAATCGAAAACCCCGCCGGAAATCCTGGCCTACCGCCCGCCGCGCGAGGGCGGGCCGCAAGCGCCACGCGATTCGCCCGGCTGGACGGTGCGCGTGGTTCCCAATAAGTTTCCGGCGCTCGGCATCGAGGGCAGCCTCAACCGCCAAGCGGAAGGCATGTTCGACAAGGTGAGCGGCATTGGCGCCCACGAGGTCATCATCATGAGCCCGGAGCACAGTGCTTCGCTGGCCAACTTGCCAGCCAAGCGCGTCGAGGACGTTCTCTGGGCCTTCCGCGACCGCATCATCGACCTCAAGAAAGACCGGCGATTCAAGTACATCCTGCTGTTCAAAAACCATGGCGAAGCCGCCGGGGCCACGCTTGAACATCCCCACGCGCAACTGATTGCCCTCCCCATCATTCCCAAACACGCGCTGGAGGAGCTGGAAGGCTCCAAGCAGTACTTCATTCTCAAGGAGCGCTGCGTCTACTGCGACGTGCTTCGGCAAGAGTTGGAGAACCCGGTGCGCGTGGTTTCGGAGAACGACGAGTTCGTTACCCTGGCGCCCTACGCGCCGCGCTTTCCATTCGAGACCTGGATTTTGCCCAAGCGCCACGAGTCGGCCTTCGAGAACTCCTCCTCGCAGGTTTTCGAAGCGCTGGCACTGGCCATGAAAGAGCTGGCCATGAAGGCCGACCTGGTGCTCGACCGGCCCTCCTACAACCTCATCATTCACAGCTCGCCGCTGCAGGACCCCTCGAACGAGCACTATCACTGGCACCTCGAGTTCATGCCGCGGCTGACCAAGACCGCCGGCTTCGAGTGGGGCACGGGGTTCTACATCAATCCCACCCCGCCCGAGGAGTCGGCCCGCTTCCTGCGCCAGGCGGATGTGGCGCACTACGAACAGCAAATGGCCAACAGCACGTAAGCAGCGGCGGAGAGCGTCTGTAGCCTCTCCGTTTGCTGGCTTCACCGTTTCTTCTAAGTAGTGGGTCAATTTGAATTTCCACAACAACGGGTGCCCCACGTCCCGCCCTGCTTTTGGGCTGACGTGGGGCCAATTTCCCAGGTTAGCGCCGAAAAGCGCGGCGCGGAACCTGGGGCACCCTTCAAATTGACCCAATACCTTCTTCTAGGTAGTGGTGCAGTTTGGATTTCCACAGGGGTTGACCGCCAGCCCGGGAGCCGTAAACTAGGGCCATGACAAAAACCAAGAAGCCGGACCAAAAGGCCAAAAGGCGAGAGGGCAGAGTCACGCGCAAGGCCGCTAAGCAGCAACGCGAAAAAAGCCGTGAGGACGCAAAACTCCAGCATTTGATTCCCGATGGCGATCTGAAGCGCTGCTCCGTCTGTGGGTACCCGTTCCCGCCGGACGTAAAACCGTCCGTGGATGTGGCGTTCTTGGAGCACTTGCGCACAGCCCACAAGCCCGGCCAAACGACCGAGGATGTGAGCCAGGCGGCTTTCAGGATCGTGCGGGAAGCAACCAAGGATTAGCCCTCAAACGGCAGATAGGGTGTATCGCCATATCTTGGCTTTGCCCTGTCCAGCATCATTTTGAACTGCTCCCATGAGTCTGCGGCTTTCATCAGACTGGTCACAGAATCTAAATGCTCGCGCAGCCTAGGGTGTCCAACGTCAGCCGTCAGATGCTGAAAGAGTTTGTGCTTAAGTCGGCCCTTCTCGTTGCGGGGTGTAAGCCTATTGAGCTCCTGCCGAACCAACGGTGCAATCCGATCATAAACCACGTCATTGGTGATTTTTCCCACTAGTACGGGTCGCTTCTGCTGGTCGGCGGGCAATTTGGGAAATTTCCAACCGCGAAGTCGGAAAAGCTCCTTATAGTAATCAACCGGGAAGGTGCTTACCCATTTCCGCAATTCCTTAGCTATGAAAGCTTCAAGAATCTTGGCGAGGGCGTCTTTTGCCCGAGCATCCTGATATCCAGTAGCCTCATCGACGAGAGCAATGATGCCGGTATGCGCCAGGCCCCTAACAAGAATGTCAGCTTTGGCTGCGATAGGAAGCTGTGCGGCCTTAAGCGCCCCGGCGTCACGGGCTTTCAGCCATACATCGCAGATTTGTGGTAACACATTCGCTGGCACACCGTGTGCTGTAAATCGTCCCGAGCGGTAAATAATCGGTTTTTCCACCACCGCTGCTAATTCGGCTGAAATAAAGGGCTTAAGATTATTTGCCCCCAAATAAATGGGGAGTTCTCCACCGCGACGAAAATCTAGACCGCCGTGCTTTCTTCCAAGCGCACGCCCGACACCGCGCTGAGAAAGAACCCGACGTCCGTCATCTAGAACTGCGCACTCGATTGTGGTATCGCCTAACTTTATTTCGCCGTCATGTGTTGCGGTCGGGGTCGGGTCCTTACCGGCCTTGGCCCATCTTGCTCCAATTGCAGCGCGGGCTATTTCCTGCCTGCGCTCGGGAGACAGCTTTTGCGCCCTGGCCTCTCCGCCCTTTGAGGCTCCCAGGCGCGATAGCTCTTTGGCGGCTTCGGATAGAGGGTTTAGCTTTTCGTCTGTCATGCGACTATCGTACTTGCTCGGGCAGATATTTGTCAAGATACTTGCCCGAGAAAATATATTATTTTTCTCTTGATTTCCTGCCCGAGCAAGTATAACCTGAGTGCATGAACCGGCTAAGCACAACAAAGCAAGCTCAGGTTGTAGCGGCGCTAGTAGAAGGCAATTCCATAAACGCCATCGTTCGCATGACTGGGGTTGCGAAGCATACCGTTCTGAATCTGCTCCGCGATCTCGGGCAAGCGTGTGCCGAGTACCACGACAACCACGTTCACGGGCTGCGCGTAAAACACTTGCAGTGTGACGAAATTTGGGCCTTTGTTGGCGTGAAACAGAAGAATGCCAGCCCCTACCAGAAGCAGGAGGGCTTGGGAGATGCGTGGACCTGGACCGCAATCGATTCCGATTCCAAACTGTGCGTCTCGTACCTCGTTGGACTTCGCGATAAGGGTTGTGCGCAAGAATTTATTCAAGATTGCGCCGACCGCATCATTGGCCGGCCACAGATCACGACAGACGCCCTGAATGCCTATCCAGACGCCATTGAATCGGCGTTTGGCGCGGATGTCGATTACGCCCAGCTACGCAAAATCTACAGGACTCCTTCAGATGAAGAAGCGCGGCGGTATTCCCCGGCAAACTGCATCGGAGCGGACATGAAAGTTGTCAGTGGTGATCCCGATCCTAATTTCGTCAGTACGTCACACGTAGAACGACAGAACCTTACCATGCGGATGTCAATGCGGCGGTTCACGCGCTTAACAAACGGCTTCAGCAAGAAGCTGGAAAACCACGGACACGCTGTTTCTCTGTACTTCATGCATTACAACTTCTGCCGGGTTCACAAGACTCTGCGGGTTACGCCAGCGATGCAGGCGGGGCTTACAGATCATATTTGGACAATCGAGGAACTTTGTGCTTTGCTACCGGAGCCAGTGGTGGCAAAATCGGGTATCGAAAGAGAACTGCTGTTAAAGGCATTGGGAAATATGGCCGGAATGGAAGAAGCCGCCGGTTAGGGCGGCTTCTTCATACGTCCAGCGCCCTGGCGGGTACCAAGGCTTACAGAACGACTATAGGCAGTCTCAGGAGATTTGTCAAGTGACTTTTGATTATACGGACGAGGCTTTGGATACATTAGAGAAGTACCTGTCTCCTGAACGACTTGCGGCATATTATAGACTAGCCAGGGGCGATCAATGGATAGCACTAAAGCTTTACGAGAAGAACGCGGAATTGTCGGGCGCGCTCTACGAGGTTATTCAAGGACTCGAAGTCACGGTTAGGAATGCCATTCATAACCTTATGACTGAGAGATTTGCCAGCCCACAATGGTATGACCGTTTTCCGTTGGCCGACAGCGAGCGGGCAGCACTGGGCGAGGTAAAAGAAAGCCTAATGGAAAAGGGACAGCCCACCACACCAGGACGAGTCGTTTCAGGATTGACGTTCGGTTTTTGGGTAAAACTCACGGGGCGAATTTATGAAGAGTCACTATGGGTGCCTCATCTGTCTCGGATATTTCCGATCAGAGTGAATCGTGCAGGAGTACACGAACGCTTCGTTATTCTGAAAACACTTCGCAACCGTATAGCCCATCATGAGCGAATCATCGGCAGAACCAGACCTCTGCCATTGGAATATGAGCAAACGATGGAAGCAATCCGATGGCTCAATCCCATCATGGCCGAGTGGGCCGAGCATCGGAACTGTTTTAAGGATCGATACGCGAACAAGTTCCCCAAGAAACGCCCTCAGCCAGCACCACCCGCCAAGCCAGCAGCTATGGCTGCCCCGATCCCCGAAGAACCTAAACAGAACTAGGCCCCTGTGGAAATTCAAACTGCACCACTACCTTCTTCTAAAGCTGCTTGTCAGTGGGCTGCCGCTTCCGGCATAATGAATGTTTGGCGTCAGCATGCGCCGGGGCTTCGTGTCTCTGCCCGGCAAACGCAATAGCGTCGCTTGCCGGAGACCCCGGGCGCGGAGCAATGGCTGGTTTCGTCCGTGGGAAATTCCGTCCGGCATACCTAGCGAAAGGAACAGAGTTCTGTGTTAATGATTCGTCTGTCGCGCCGTGGCGCGCGCAAGCAGCCTGTTTACCGTGTGGTGGTCATCGAGAAAGAACGCGCCCGCGACGGCCGCTCGGTCGAGGTAGTCGGACTTTATAACCCGCGCACCACCCCGGCTACCGTCGAACTGAAGCGCGACCGCATCGAGTACTGGGTCTCCAAGGGCGCCAAAGTATCGGAGCGGGTAAATAAGCTGCTGGCCAAGGAGCCCGCGACCGCTTCCGTGGCCTGAGGCCACCCCCAGCAAACCGGCGGCATTTGCCCGGCGAGAGCGGCTATCTCCAACTGGTTAGGGAATCCGTGTTCAATGGGGCCCGGGCCGGCGCAATTTTTGCGCTTGTAAAAGGAACCTGCGATGAGCGAGGCCTACACCGGCGACGTGCAAAAACTGATTTTGGAAGTGGCCAAGGCCCTGGTCGACCATCCCGAGCAGGTGCAGGTCGATGCCTATCAGGAAGGCGATACCCTGGTGCTCGAGCTGACGGTAGCCGAGAGCGACCTGGGCCGGGTCATTGGGCGTTCCGGACGCACGGCGCGGGCCTTGCGGGCGCTGCTCTCGGCTTCGGCGTCCAAGGCGGAAAAGCGCTGCGTGCTGGAGATTCTCGAATAGCTTTTGCCATGACCGGAGCCGGTGAGTTCACGACCATAGCCCGCGTGGTGAAACCGCAGGGCCGCAGCGGCGAAGTGGCAGCCGAGCTGTTCACCGCCTTTCCCGAGCGCTTCGCCCAGCGGCGGCGCCTGTTCGCCATGGGAAAGGATGAACGCCGGCGCGAACTCGATCTGGAAAGCTTCTGGCTGCACAAGGGGCGGGTGATTCTGAAGTTTGCCGGCATCGACAGCATCGATGCCGCCGCAGAGCTTACCGGCGCCGAGATTCAGATTCCCCGGGCCGAGCGGGCGGAGCTGGAGGCCGGTTCGTTTTACGTCAGCGACCTGAGAGGCTGCCAGGTGTTTGCCGGCAGCAGCGAAGAGGCGCTGCGCGGCCTGGGTTGCGTGAGCAACGTCGTCTTTGGCGCCGGCGAAGCGCCGCTGCTGGAGATTCGCGAGGGAGCGAAAGAGTATTTGATTCCTCTGGTCGAAAGCTATATCCGCAAGGTGGACCTGGCGGCCAGGCGTATCGAACTGGTTCTGCCCGAGGGCATGCTGGAGCTGGACGCTCCGCTGGGAAAGAAAGACAAGCGCTAGGGGTTAGGGATTAGGGATAGGGTCAGTCCGGGTTTCCGTACTCGCGCGCTAATCCTTGATCCACTATGCCTGGCCCATAAAAGAAATGAAGTTCGAGATCATCACCATTTTTACGGACTTCTTTCGCGGGCCCTTGGATTACGGCATCCTGCGCCGGGCGCAAGATGCGGCGATCGTGGATATCGCCATTCACGATCTGCGGGCCTTCGCCCACGACCGCCACAAGACGGTCGATGACCGCCCCTTCGGCGGGGGTGAAGGCATGGTGCTGAAGCCCGAGCCGCTGTTCGAGTGCGTGGAATCGCTGGGCGTGGCGCCGAGGGAGGAGCGGCTCAGCGGGGCGGCGCGCGCGAGCGTGATCGTGCTCTCGGCCCAGGGACGGCTGTACGAGCAGCCTCTGGCGGCGGAGCTTGCCGGCCTGGAGCGCATTGTTCTGATCTGCGGGCGTTACGAGGGCGTCGATGAGCGGGTGGCGGAGCATCTGGCCGACCGCGAGCTCTCGATCGGCAACTTCGTCATGAGCGGCGGCGAGCTGGGCGCGGCGCTGATCGTGGACACGGTAACGCGCCTGCTCCCGGGTGCGTTGGGCAACGAAGCCTCGTCGCAGCACGAGAGCTTCAGTGCGCTGAAGGCTCCGGCCCGCTTTGACGAGCGCGGGCGCCCTGAGCCGGATTCGACGGTTTCCGCCGGCGGGCTGCTCGATTATGCGCATTACACGCGCCCGGCCGAGTTTCGCGGGATGGCTGTCCCGGAAGTGTTGTTGAACGGGAACCATGAACAGATCCGCCGCTGGCGCAGGCGTTGCGCCCTGGAAAAGACGCTGAAGAATCGTCCAGACCTTTTGCGCAAGGCGGCGCTCAGCCAGGAAGAACAAGCCCTGCTCGCCGAATTTGGGGGCGAGGGGCAAGGCCGTTTTTGAATTGCCGGGGACCCGATCCGGCCGGAATGAGAGGAACAGAAATGTCTACTTCGCCGATCATCACCAAGCTGCTAGCCAAAGCACAGCGCACAGATATTCCCGCCTTCGCCCCCGGCGACACGGTTCGCGTTCAGGTCAAGATCAAGGAAGGCGACAAGGAGCGGCTGCAGGCCTTCGAAGGCGTGGTCATTAAAAAGAGCCGCGGGCCGCAGGCCAGCTTCACCGTGCGCAAGATGAGCTTCGGCCAGGGCGTAGAACGCATTTTCCCCGTCAATTCCAAGGTGATCGATAAGATCGAGGTGCTACGCTCCGGCCGAGTCCGCCGTGCCAAGCTGTACTACCTGCGCGGCCTGCGCGGAAAAGCGGCGCGCCTGAAGGAAGTCGAGTAATTTAAGACTGCAAGCAGTACTGCCGCACGTTGAGCTTTCAATTCCCGCAACCTGCACTTTTGTCGCAGGTTGCGGCGAAAAGCGATTCCCACTGCCTCCAAGCACGGCCTCATGCCAAGCGCCTCCGCCGGGAGGCGCTAATCACCCCTATAGGCTATCCCACTCCGACCCGTTCTGGCTTTTCAGAGGGTGCCTTCAGTTCCGTTGCGAGCGCCACACCCCCTATGAATCAGTGCTTGACTTCCGGGGGTTGACCATGTAAATAGCAGAAACCGCTCCGTTGCTCTCCTTAGAGGGGTCTCATGGCCGGGTTTCGTCCGTCAAGCGTGGCGGGCTGCTGGCGGGACTTCTACATGGAGCCACGCTCTCTTGGCGGGGAAGAAGGAGGAGTGAAATGAGAAGGTTCCTGACCTCACTGGGTGTTGTTCTTGCCGCCTGCCCACTTTTCGCCGCCGATGGCCCCGCGGCGCCGATGTACCATCAAAATTACAATCCTCTGGGCAATGTTGCCCTTTCCACCATCGTAGCGGCAATCCCGATCGTGACGCTGCTGTATTTCATCGCTCTTCACCCGCACCGGGATAAGCAGGGCACCCGCCATCTTGGAATCAGCGCCCCCTATGCCGCCTTGTACGGCGTGCTGGCTGCTTTTATCATCACCTGCCTGGTCTTCGGCATGCCCTTCAAGTCCGCCTTCTCGGCCTTTGCTTATGGGTCGCTATCAGGCTTTCTGGGCATCATCTGGATCGTCGTCGCCGCCATGTACCTCTACAACATGACGCTGATCACGGGCAAGTTCGAGATCGTGAAGGAATCCATCATTCACATCTCTTTCGACCGGCGCCTACAGGTGCTGTTGATCGCTTTTTCGTTCGGGGCGATCATCGAAGGCACCTCCGGCTTCGGAACGCCGGTGGCAATTGCGGGCGCGGTGATGGTGGGCCTGGGCTTCTCACCTTTCGACTCTGCGGTGCTCAACCTGATCGCCAACACAGCCCCGGTGGCGTATGGAGCCATTGGCACACCTATTGTGATGCTGTCCGCGGTGAGCGGCCTCGATCAGCTCACCCTCTCCTCCATGGCCGGCCGACAGTTGCCCTTCGTCTCTGTCCTCATCCCCTTCTGGCTGGTGGTCACGTTTGTACTCATGCAGGGAGGCAAACTGAAAGATGCCTGGGAAGTATGGCCGGCGACCCTCTGCTCCGGAGCGTCATTCGCCATCATGCAATTTCTGGCCTCGCAGACGAATTCCTTTCACCTGATGACCGACGTGGTGGCCGGGGTGTTCTCGGTTATCTGCACGGCTCTGTTCCTGCGCTTTGTCTGGCACCCCAAGACACGTTTTCTGCTGAAGTCCGAGCGTCAGCCGGGCTCTCCAGCCTGTGTACCTATTGGGGAGGCCGTTGTGACCACACCGTCAGGCGGGGGAGCAGCCGCGGCCGCGAAGCCGGCTGCCGAGTGGAAATACAACTACACGGTCGCCCAGACTGCCTATGCGTGGGTGCCATGGGCGATTCTGATCCTCTGCTGTGCCATCTGGGGGATTCCAGCCTGGAAGAGCTACCTCAATGGCCTGTTCGCCGGCATCAAGTTCAAGACGACATTCCTCGGCTCAGCCTTTGCCGGCACCCTCTCCCTGCCCGCCTGGCAGATGCCTGCACTCCATAACCTGGTGCAGCGCATGCCGCCCATAGCGCCAGTTAATGCCAAGCCGGAAGGCGCGGTGTTTGCCATCAACTGGCTCTCGGCGGCCGGCACCGGCGTCTTTGTTGCCGCCCTTCTCACCGGTTTGTGCCTGAAGTTGAACGTCGACCAGTGGAAGAATGCGACCATTAACACCCTGCGCCGCATGAAAACTCCCGTCCTGGTCATCGGCCAAGTGCTGGGCCTCGGCTATTTGACCCGCTACGGCGGCACCGATGCGGTTCTGGGACTGGCTTTCACCACCGCCGGCCCGCTCTATCCTTTCTTCGCCGCTTACTTGGGCTGGCTGGGCGTCTTCCTCACCGGCTCCGATACCGCTTCCAATGCGCTGTTTGGGAGCCTGCAGCGGATCACCGCGCAACAGCTTCATTTGAATGAAATTTTGATTGTCGCCAGCAACTCAACCGGCGGCGTCATGGGCAAGATGATTGACGCCCAGTCCATCATGGTGGCCTGTGCCGCCTGCTACGACGACCCGCACGAGCGCTCGCATGCCTTGGGTCCGATCTTCCGCAAGGTCTTCTGGCACTCCCTGGCATTGGGCGCCATCATGGGCATCATCGTCCTGCTGCAGGCATACGTCTTCCCGTGGATGATTCCGATACCTCCGGCCAAGTAAACCGGCCCTCAGGGGAGGAAGAACCCTTCCTCCCCGGGGGCCGTCGTACTACAAGTTCGCCTCAGGCTGGAGCATTGTAGGCGCGATCAGAGGTAGATTGCCTTCGCCGCCATGACGGCCGCAACTTTGCCGCGAATTTCTTCCAGCACCGCATTGGGCACCGGGCTATCGGTCTGCACGATCGCCATGGCGTTGCGCGCGGTGGCAAAATCGGCTTGTCTGCCCTGCGCGGGATGACCGCCGTTCCCCTCGCGGCCGAGCGAGAAACGCGCAATATTGATTCCGTGCCTGCCGAGAATGGTGCCGATTCCGCCAATGGCTCCCGGAAGGTCCTTGTTGGCAAACACCACCAGGTGGCCTTCCAGCGGTGACTCGATCTCGATCCCGTTGAGCTCGATGATGCGCGGGAAACGTTGGTGAATGACGGTTCCGCGGGCGTGCAGAGTGGTGCCGTTGCCTTTGAGCGAAAGCCGCAGGGCATTGATCGGGCCACGATCTTCTTCCGCCGGGCTGTCTTCCCGTATGCTCACGCCACGGGTGGCAGCCACGGCCGCTGCGTTTACGATGTTGACCACCTCGTGCGAACCGGATTGCAACACCCCGGCCACCGCCGAATCGCGCAGCAGGCCAGTCTTCCACTCGCCGACCGCGCCTTCGTAGCCGACCCGAATCTCCTCCAGGTTGAGGTTGTCGTCCAGCAGTTGCGCCAGCAGCGAGGCCATGCGGCGGGCCAGGTCGATGTAGGGTGACAACTGGCGGTACTCGACCTCGGTCAGCGAAGTCACGTTGACCGCGTTCTGCACCACGCCGTGGCTGAGATACTCGATTATCTGCTCGGCCAACTGTACCCCAACGGCATCCTGCGCCTCGGCGGTCGAAGCGCCGATGTGCGGCGTGGCGATCACGTTGGGCAGATCGAGCAGTGGCGAGCCCTTGGGCGGCTCCTCGGAGAAGACGTCGAGGGCGGCCGCGGCTACCTGCCCGGAGCCGAGCGCCGCGCACAGCGCCCGGTCGTCGACCAGCTCTCCGCGCGCGCAGTTCACGATGCGCACGCCCTTCTTCATTTTGGCCAGCGACTCGGCGTTGATCATGCCCTGGGTCTGCGGCGTGAGCCCGAGATGCAGGGAAAGATAATCGGCCCGGGCGTAAAGATCATCGAGCGAGGCCAGCTTGATCCCCAGATCACGCGCCAGCGCGGGGGAAACATAGGGATCGTGCGCGCTGATGTTCATGCCCAGCGCCTTGGCACGCTTGGCGACCTCGACCCCGATGCGGCCCAGCCCGAGAATGCCCAGTTCCTTGCCGCGCAGCTCGGTTCCTTGAAAGCTTTTTTTCTCCCATTTGCCGGCACGGGTGGAGGCGTCGGCGCGAGGCAGATGGCGCGCCAGCGAGATCATCAGCCCAATGGTCAGCTCGGCCACGGCCACGGCGTTCGCTCCCGGCGTGTTCATCACCACGATGCCGCGGCGAGTGGCGGCCTCGACGTCAATGTTGTCCACGCCCACTCCGGCGCGGCCAATCACACGCAACTTGGGGGCCTTCTCCAGCAGCGCGGTATCGACGTAGACGGCGGAGCGCACAATCAGACCGTCGGCGTCGCTGAGGTGGGACGCGGACGACTGGGCGTACTGGGAAGGGTCAACCACCTCCCATCCTGGCTGCTGTGCCAGCAAGCGCAATCCGTTCTTGGAAATCGGTTCGGCGGCGACGACTTTCATTGCCGTGTGCCTCCTTTCCCGTCCCCCACAGAGGCAAGAACGGCGGCGGGCTGGGCGCTGCTGGCGGCGATGCACTCGGAGGTCAGGCGGCCGCAGGCGCAGCGCGGCTCGCGCTTGCCAGCCCTCCATTCGAAGTCGACGCGTTGCGCGGCCGCCAGCGCCGCGCCCAGCGGGAACTTGCCCGGACGCATGCGCTCCAGCACCTGCTCCAGCCCGCCCACAATGCCGATGGTGTCGATGTAGTCGAGGAAGCCGACGTGAGCTACGCGGAAAATTTTGCCTTTCATCTCCTCGCCTTGGCCGTCGGAGAGTATGCCGCCGAAATCCGCCTTGAACCTCTTGACGATATCGCTGCTGCTGATCCCCTCCGGGGCCAGCACCGCGGTAGCAGCCGCGCTGGGCGCCGCCGGGGCAAACAGTTTGAGTCCCAGGGCCTGCACGCCGGCGCGCGTCATGGCGGCACAGCGTTCGGCATTGTCGACCAGCAGCCTGCGGCCCTCGGCCACGTCGCCGCCGCCCAGCGAGGCCAGGTAATCCAGCGCCGCTCCCAGGCCGGCAATCAGCGCCACCGAGGGCGTGTAGGCGGATTCGCCCTTGGCCTGCGACTTGCGTTCCTTGGGCAGGTGGAAGTAATAGCGAGGCTGCGTGGCGCTCTCCATGCGCTTCCAGGCGCGCTCGCTGATCGCCAGAAAAGAGAGGCCGGGCGGAATCATCAGCGCCTTCTGCGAGCCTCCGATGATGACATCCACCGCGGTGGGGTCGAGATCAGTTGTGCCCAGCCCGGTGATGGCGTCGACCACCAGCATGGCGTCCCTGCCGCGCACCATTTCGGCCAGGGCGGGAATGCAATGGCGCACCCCGGTCGAGGTCTCGGTGGCCTGCACGAAGACGGCGCGCACCTCGGGCGAGAACTGCGCCCGCACCGCCTCCATCGGCACCGGCTCGCCGTAGGGAGCCGAAGCCACCCGCACTTTGCATCCGTAGGTCTTGGCCAGGCTCTGCCAGCGCTCGCCGAACTTGCCGGCGCTGATCGCCAGCACGGCGTCACCCGCGTTGGTAAGATTGCTGACCGCCGCCTCCATGGCCCCAGTGCCTGAACAGGTCAGCACCACGACATCATTCAAGGTCCCGATGAAAGCCTGAAGCTGATTCCGCACCTTCAGAAACAGGGCGCGAAATTCGGGAGTGCGGTGATGCATGTCGGCCGCGGCCATGGCAAACTGCGAAGCCGGCAGCAGCGGCGTCGGACCGGGAGTGAAAAGGCGGGCCTTGTTAATCATCTTTCGTGCTCCATGTGGCGCCGCCCTGGGAGGCAGCGCTGTAGTTTCAAAAACACTGGTCCAGGTTGTCGAGCGTGAAGCCGCTCAACAACTTGGGATAAAAATCCGTCGATTTCTGGGGCATCACGCGGCCGGCATAGCAAAGGTCGCGCATGGTGCCAACAGAAACCGGATTGAGCAGAAACGCTGCATCGGCGCCGGTGGCGATTTCGGCGATGGCCTCCGCCGCGGAGCGGTAGTAGCGAACGTTTTTCTGCTCGCGCACGGCTTGCGGCGAGATGTTCAGGATGCCGCGCAGCACCAGCTCATGTAAGACCACCACATCGAGACGCCTCTCCAGCGGGATGAAATCGTGACCGCTGGCGGCGCCGAGCAGGAGATCGACTTTTTCCGGCTTGGCCTGCGCCAGAAGGCAGCCTTGGCATGTCACGACGGCGAAGGCGGTACGCTCGCGGCCTAACTCGGCCAGCTCCGCCAGTAAGGCGGCACCGCCGGAGGCGGTCGCTTTGATCTGGCAAAACTCCTCCAGCCCGCGTTGCAGCCGGTGCGGATCGAAGCCCTCCACCCCGCGGACCACGCGGTGAGTAGGCAGCACCACCAGGCCGGGCGAGGCCATGTTGACCAGGGTCATCATGACGAACTCGTGCGGCGCGTTGCGATCGGCAGACCCGGCGGCGCGGCAGGCGTCGCGATATTCCTGCGCGGTTTCGTAGCGATGATGGCCGTCGGCGATGATCAGCCGCTTGTCCGCCATGGCCGCGGTGATCTGCCGGATCAGGGCGGGCTCGTCCATTCGCCACAGCAGATTCTCGGCCCCGTACTCATCGATCACGGCGTCATCGGTCGGCCGGCCGGCAATGGCTCCGCAAACCAGGTTCTCGACCACGCTGGCGGGGTCTTCATAGAGCATGAAGAGTTGGCCGGAATGGGTGCGCGTGGCGCGCAGCAGGTTGGCGCGGTCTGCCCGCGGTTTTGCCAGCGTCTGCTCGTGGCGAAAAACTACGGCGTCCTGGTAATCGTAGATGCGGCCGAGCGCGATCAAGCCGGTGCGGGCCAGCGTCTTGCCCGGCTGCAGAGGATGCTCGAATTTCTGCACGTAAGCATAAAGCGCGGGGGCCGGATCGCGCCGCAGAACGCCCCGGCGCTGCTGCTCGCGCAGAAACCCGGCGGCGCGCGTGTAGACGTTTGCCGCGGCGCCGTCGCCAGCCTCCGGCTTCCCCAGTTCGAAACGAATCAGGTTATGCGGGCTGCGGCGGTAATAGGCTTCCTGCATGGCCGCAGTGATTTTGTCGTAGGGCTGGGTCAGCACATCGGCCAGCGCTACCTTCGTCGAGTCGAATCGGAGGGCATGGAAGGGACGAATTTCCGCCATCGGAGTCTCTCCCTCAAAAAACAAATTTCAAACCTGGCCGCTTGTACAAAAAGACTGAAAAACTAATCTTCGCCGGAAGCCAAAGACTAATTAAAAACCGGGAATTGTGAGCAGCTCGATTGGTAAAGCGAGGCACATCTTCAGATGCTCTGGCATGATCGGCATGATCGACATCGCGCAACATACACGGCGGCGCAGGCTTGCGGAGACATGAGCATAATTAAGGTTACCATGCCGGCGCCCATTCCGTGCTGGCGGGCAGAGAGCAATTTTTTTATTTCGCATATCTTTAATTTTGCGTAAAGGCAATTACGCATTAAGGCGGATGCCGCATGCGCTTGCCAGCGGGCGCGGGAACACGAGCATGATTCAGGCAAGCCCCGCGGCTTAAACTCCGGGCTTGCGCCGGGCCGGGGGTCGCCATGACAATCATCTTTCAGGAAATCTGTTTACCGAGAATCTGTTGCCTGCATGAGTCCGACTGTAATAGTTCCCCTGATCGTCGCCTGCGCTCTCTTCATGGAGATGGTGGATTCGACCGTCATCGCCACCTCTCTGCCGATCATCGCCCGTGATTTTGGCAGAGATCCTATTGTGCTGAAGCTCGGGCTGACGACTTACCTGCTGAGCCTGGCGGTATTCATACCGGTTTCCGGGTGGGTCTGCGACCGCTTCGGCGGGCGGCGCGTCTTCCGCGCGGCAATCGCCGTGTTCATGTGCAGCTCCATGCTGTGCGGCCTGTCACGATCTTTTGGCTTTTTCGTGGCCGCCCGTTTTCTGCAAGGCATCGGCGGCGCCATGATGGTTCCGGTGGGGCGCATCGTCATTCTGCGTAGCATTCCCAGGGAAGAGTTCGTAACCGCCATTGCCTATCTGACCACGCCGGCCATGCTCGGACCGGTGGTTGGTCCGCCGCTGGGCGGACTGGTCACCACCTATCTGAGCTGGCGCTGGATCTTCTACATAAACGTTCCCATCAGCATCCTGGGAATCTTCCTGGCCGGGCGCTACATGGAGAACTACCGCGAACCGGATGTGCCCAGGCTTGATGTCAGTGGATTCCTGCTGTCGGCCACGGGCCTGCTGCTGGCGATGTTCGGGCTCACCACCATCACCGACCGCCTGATGCCCATGTGGGTTTGTATCGCCTGCATAAGCGTGGGCATGCTGGCGCTGGCCGCCTACATCTATTACGCCCGGCGCACGGAGCGCCCGCTGCTGGACCTGCGGCTTTTCCGCTTCCAGACCTACGCCGTCGGCTTGACCAGCGGAAGCTTGTTCCGCATGGGCGTAGGCTCCAATGCATTCATGCTGCCCATGCTGCTGCAAATCGGCTTTGGCCTCAGCCCGGTGCAGTCGGGATTCCTGACGTGCGCGGTGGCCATCGGCTCGGTCATCGTAAAACCGCTGGCCAAGCCGGTTCTCACCATGTTCGGGTTTCGCCAGACGCTGGCCTGGAATGCGGTGATTTCCGGATTGTGGATCGCCTGCTTCGGGCTCTTCCGGGCATCAACCCACCATTGGCTGATCTTCTTGATTTTCCTGATTGCCGGCTGCTTTCACTCTTTGCAGTTTACGGCGCTGAACGCCATTCCCTATGCCGAGTTGCCGGATTCGGAGGTCAGCCAGGCCACCAGCCTTTACGCCATGGTGCAGCAGTTAGCTCTTGGTACAGGCGTCGCCCTCGGCGCACTGGCATTGCAGGAGTCGAGCTTTGTGCAACGGCATTCCCAGATCGTCGCCACCGATTTCTGGCCTGCCTTTTTGATCCTGGGAGCCATTGCGATTTTGTCGGCCATTTCCGCCCTGCGCTTGCCGGCCGATGCCGGAGCTCTGTTAGCCGGCAGAAGGCCTGCCCAACCCTATGCAGAGCAGGTTGCGCGCGGGGAAATCGAGTCGGATTAGGCGTCCTGCGCAGCAGCCACGGCGCTGTTTAGAACTATTCTGTTGACACACATTACAACATCTGGTGAGATGATTTCCCGGCCTTACAGCAACACACAATAAATTTATCGGGGCTCCGGCAAGCGCGCTTGTTTTGCCTGCTCGGGCGAAAATGCGAGCGGATTACCGCCGAAATAATTCGACGCGAATCTGTGAACACCGTGTGCAGTTTGAGCCAGGAGGTTCGATGAGTTCAGCGACGCCGTCCGCAGCGGCCTACAAAGAGATACTGTTCGAAGTCAAGGATGGGGTGGCATGGGTGACCATAAATCGTCCGGAGGTGCTGAACGCCTTTCGCGAGCAGACGCTGGATGAATTAATCGAGGCGCTAAGGTCCACTCGCAACGACCCCTCGATTGCCTGCGCCGTGATCAGCGGCGCGGGCAGAGCGTTTTCCGCCGGCGGCGACTTCTATGCCATGATGCGGCTGAACCGCGCCAACGCCTGCCACTGGAATGATCGCATGCTGGGGCTGTGCATGACCATTCGCGGCCTGGCGATTCCGGTGATTGCCATGGTGCAGGGCGCCTGCATGGGCGGCGGCCACGAGCTGGCGCTGTGGTGCGATCTGGTAATCGCCTCCGATGACGCGGTATTCGGCCAGACCGGGGCGAGCGTCGGCGCCTGCCCCACCGTGGGCGCCACTCAGTACCTGCCGCGCCTGGTCGGCGAGCGCCTGGCCAGGGAGATGATCTTCCTGGCGCGCAAATTCAACGCCCACGAGGCGCAGCAGATAGGCCTCATCAACAAGGTGGTTCCCAAGGCCGAGCTGCGCCAGGCCACCGAGGAGTGGTGCGAGCGCATAAAGTCTCACTCGGGGCAGACGCTGCGCGCCACCAAGAAGGCGCTCAACTTCGAATCCGACGAGCTCTACGCGGCCTGGCAGCACGGCATGGAGCTGCTGGCCGAAATCTGGGGCAGCGAGGAGTCGCTGGAGGGCATGAACGCCTTCCTGGAAAAAAGGAAACCCGACTTCAACAAGTTCCGCATGCGCAATAAGAAGCTGGTGGAGCAGTACCTGGCCGGACTGGCCGCCGATGAGAACCGGGCGAGGAAAAAGTAGCGGGATTTTCAAGGCCGGGTTGCCGCTCGCCGGCCCGAAGAGGGATTCAAGCAATGCAAGACAAAGTCATTGTGAACGAAAAGGACGCTGAGTTTTACGCTGTCGATTGGGGCCGGACCAAGGGCCTGGTAGCCAAGGAGTCGCCCGCCTGCTCCGACAAGGTACAGGTCCGGATCACCGAATACCTGCCCGGCTACGTGCACAAATTGCATGTTCATCCCCTGCAGGATGAGATCATTTTCGTGCTGGAAGGCAAAGGCGTTTCGGAAACCGCCAGTGGGAAAAAAGAGATCGGGCCCGGAGACGTGGTGTTTGTTCCGGCCGGAGTTCACCATGCCACTTACAACCCGAATCGTGAAGTGGTGCGGGCGATCATTATCAAATCGCCGCCCGACAGCAAGTAATATTTGTGGCCGGATGCGCATGAGCGTCTCCGGCTCTGTGGTTTTTGACCAAGGAGCGAAGTCATGGCTGATGCAAGCGTGAGTGGCACTATGGGCGCCGCTGTTGCCGGTGGCGGGGAAGTCCAGAACCGGAGCAGCTATCGTTGGTGGATTCTGTTCATGATCGCCATGATGGCGCTGATCACGTTCATGGATCGCACCAACATCTCGATCGCCGCCCCGCGCATGAGCAAGGAGTTCGGACTCAGCAAAACTCAGATGGGCTTCGTCTTCAGCGCCTTCGCCTGGGCTTACGCGCTGGGACAGTTGCCGGGCGGCTGGATTACCGACAAGCTGGGCCCGCGCAAGATCCTGACCATCGTGGTTTTGTTCTGGTCGCTGATGACCATGGCGACCGCCCATGCCTGGGGCTTTATCTCGCTAGTTGTCATACGGTTCATCTTCGGCTTGGGCGAGGCTGCCTCCTGGCCCGCCGGGACACAGGCTATGCAGTTCTGGTATCCCAAGTCGGAGCGCGGAGTGGTGAACGGGGTTACCCATAGTTGTGGCCAGTTCGCCACCTCGGTTGTGCCGCTGGCCGGCGTGGCCATCATGAACGCCTTTGGCTGGCGCGCCATCTTCCACATCTTCGGCGTGGCGGGCATGATTTGGGCGGTGGGCTGGTGGATGATGTATCGCGAGCGCCCCGAGGAGCACAAGCGCGTCAACGCCGCCGAGGCTGCCTACATCCGGGAAAACCTGCCGGCCACGGCCGGGGCCAAGAAGAAAGACATCCCCTGGAAGCTGATTCTGACCTGTCCCACTACTTACATACTGGGCTTCGCCTGGAGCGCCTATACCTACACCGCCTACTTCTTCTGGTACTGGATGCCGACGTACCTGCTGGAATTCCGCCACATGAACCTGAAGACCATGGGCTTCCTGGCGCCGCTGCCGCTGCTTGCGGGCTCGATCGGGGTGGTTGTGGGCGGCATCCTGACCGACCAGTTGTACCGCCGGACCAAGAACCTGAAGTGGTCGCGCCGCGGCGTCTGCATAGCGGCCATGATCGGCTCGGCCACGTTTGCCATACCGGCGGGTACCCTGACCGGCTCCGTCTCGGTGGTGGTTTGCCTGATTCTCTGCAACTTCTTCATCTCGCTGTGTTCGGGGCCAACCTGGGCCGTCTCCATGGACATCTCGGGAGGTTACGCCGGCTCGGTATCGGCCATCATGAACATGATTGCCCAACTGGCGGGGTCGCTGTCGGCAATCGTCTTCGGGATGCTGGTGCAGGGAGGCCATTGGGTAATGCCGTTTTATCTCACCTCGGCCGTGGCCATAGGCGCCGCCCTGTTGTGGATCTTTTGCATCAACCCGGAACGGACAGTTCTGCAGAGAGGAAAATAACAGCGGACTATGTTCACTATCGATCATTTGGGAATTGCGGTGAATTCGCTGCAAGCGGCGAAGAAGTTTTACCAGGGGCTCGGCCTGGAGGTTCATTCGGAAGAGGTTTCGGTTGGGGAGAAGGTCCGGCTGGCCATGCTCCCGGTAGGGACCAGCCGAATCGAGCTGCTGGAGCCGACCGCGGAAGACTCGCCGATTGCCAAGTTCCTGGCCAAACGCGGCGAGGGATTGCACCACGTTGCCCTGCACGTCGATAACCTGCCGGCGATGGTGGAGAAGATGAAACAGGCGGGCGCGCGCTTTATCTCCGAGGAGATCAAGATCGGAGCCGGCGGCCACGCCTATGTTTTCGTGCATCCGGCCAGCACCGGAGGAGTGCTGCTGGAGCTGGTCTCCGAACCGGCCAAGACTTAACCACAGAGGACATAGAGGAACACGGTGTAGAGAGAAACTGCGGTTACGCCGCTTCGCCGCCCTCGGCCAACTTTGCTTCATGGCGGGCGCTGCGCGGATGCTCGAAGGTGCACTCTTCCGGCCGCTTGTCCGCCCGCAGGCCCAGGAAAACCGGCGCCCGCATCTTGACGGCGCCGCTCTGGCCTTGGTGGGTCCACTCCGTGAATTTGATCTGCGCCACCAGCCTCGGACGCACGAAGTGCACCGGGCGATTGGCTTCCACCCGGTTGCTGAAGGGGCTTTTCGAGCTCTGGCGGGCCCGCAGCAGCTCCCAGAGCTCGCGCTGCGTTTGCGCGTTAAAGCCGCTGCCGGCCTGGCCGACGTGGACCAGCCGGCCTTTATCATCGTAGAGCCCCAGCACAATGGAGCCAAAGTAAGGCCGCGAGCCGCGCGGATCGGTATAGCCGCCAATGACGCACTCCTCGACGCGCGTCACCTTCATCTTCAGCCACTCGCGCGAACGTTTCGTCAGGTAACAGGAGCGCCGCCGCTTGGCAACAATGCCTTCCAACTGCCGCTCGGCGGCCGCGCGGTACAGCTCCAGGCCGTTGTCAAAGTGCTCCGAGTAGCGTACGAGGCGATCTTCAGCCAACCGCTCGCGCAGCAGGCGCTTGCGATCCTCCAGCGCCACCTTGAGCAGGCTGTAGCCATCCAGGTAAAGCAAGTCGAAGGCGTAATAAGCGATTGGGATATCGCGGCGGATTTGCCTGCGGCGGCTGCCTGTGGAACCAGCATCCGCAGCGGATGCCGCCGCATTCGCTGGGATTCCGGTGCGCTGCTGCATGAGGCTGAAGCTGGAGCGTCCTTGCTCATCCAGGGCCACAACCTCGCCATCGACAATGGCCGTGGAGGCCCGCAGCCGCTGCTGGAAACCGGCCAGCTCAGGAAACGAGCCCGCCAAGTCGTTACCGTTGCGCGAGACCAGGCGGAAGCGGCCATTTTCAATAAAGGCCAGGGCACGATAGCCATCCCACTTGACCTCGAACAGCCACTCGCGACTGTCGAATGGAGCATCCACCGGGGTGGCGAGCATGGGTGAAATAAACTCCGGCATGGGCCGCCGCTCGGCCCCCGGCAGTGAAGCGACTTCGGAGGCCCTCGCGCCGGAACTCCTGCTGGAGCGCGCGGCTACCCTGGCCCCATCGCCGCCGTCATCCTGGGCCGATGAGGAGCGCCGTTCGCGCGACCGCCGTGGCTGGCTGGAACTGCTGCGCGAACGGGATTTCGTGGCCGGCTTTGCCTGCGATGCGCTCCGCTTGGTTACAGAGCTGGTCTTGCTGGTGGCGGCAACGGCGCTCCTGGAAGCACTGGCGCGTTGTGTGCGCCGGCGCTTGTCCTGGGCGGCGATGGCGTCGGCCAGCCACTCCTGCTTGCCGCGTACCGCAGCCGCACGATCGCTCTGCCACTCGGCGCTGCCTTCGTCGTTGGCAATCTCCTCCAGCGTGCGTCCGCTCAGCGCCGAGCGGTCAAGCCGGCTGATGTCGAAGCCGGACGCGACGAACTCGTCCCGATGCTTTATCAGCAGCCACTCGGTACCCTTGCTGCCCGGCCGTCGGGAACGCATCTTGGCAAGCACAAAGCTGCCATTCAGTTTCTGCCCGCGCAGGCGAAACTTCAAATCGCCCTTGGCGAGCATCCCGGCGGCGAGCGCTTCCAGTTCGGTTGCGGCCCGGGACGGCGTGACATCGACGACCGGCTCCCAGGTTCCGATGTCCCATACCATCACCGTTCCGGCGCCGTAGTTGCCCGGCGGAATGACGCCCTCGAAGTCGAGGTATGAAACCGGATGGTCCTCCACCTGCATGGCCAGCCGCTTGTCGGCGGGATCGAGCGAGGGGCCCTTGGGAACAGCCCACGACTTGAGCACGCCTTCCATTTCCAGCCGGAAGTCGTAGTGCAGATGGGTAGCCTGATGTTTTTGCACGACGAAGCGATGCTGCGCCGTGCGCGCCAGCTTGGGCGGCGGCTCCGGCGTCTGCTGGAAGCGGCGCTTGCGGTCGTATTCTTCTAGAGCCATGGTGATTAGATGGTAACTCAAGCGCCTGAGCAACTGCGTTTCTGCCGCCCGCGGCGTATACTTCGGCCACCGGCGAGGCGCAAGCACCGCGCCTGCCGGGACGGCCCGATTTTCGCGGAACCCTGGGGCGGCTAGGCGTAATCAGATCAGGTAGAAAGGAAAAAGTGCACGATGGCAACTGCTACCTCAGAAAAACCGTTCAGCCAGGCGATTGCCGAGCGGCGCGCCACTCAGAGCTTCGATGGCACGCCGGTTCCGGAGGAACATCTTAAGCAGATTCTGCAGGCCGGCCTGGAAGCCCCCAGCGGATACAATCTGCAGCCCTGGAGGTTCGTGGTGGTGCGCGATCCGGAGCAGCGCAAGCGGCTGCGGGCGGCAGCCATGAACCAGCCGAAAGTCGAGGAGGCGCCGGTAGTGATTGTGGCCTGCGGCGATCCTCAGGGCTGGAAAAACGGCGACCTGGAAGAGATGCTGAAGCTGGCCGAATACATCAACGACGAGACCCGGGCGCTGATCCGCAAAAATGTCGGTAATTTCCTGGGGAGCCAGCCCGGCGATGGCGGCGGCGTCGCTCCCGACTTCGGCCTGTGGGCCAATCGCCACACCATGATCGCGCTGACCACCATGATGTGGATGGCCGAGGTCCTCGGCTACGAGACGGCCCCCATGGAAGGCTTCTCGGAGAAGGCGGTCAAGCAAACGCTGGGCATCCCGGAGCGGGTGCGCGTGATTGCCTTGCTGGCCATCGGCCGCCGCAAGGGCCCGAAAAAGCCTTACGGAAAGCGCTTCCCCATGGAGCGGGTCGTCTTTGCCGAGCGCTGGGGAGAAGGGCTGAAATAATTTCAGATTTGTTGATTTTTGATTGCAGATTGAAGGTAGGGTCTGATTCTGAAACCTTGAAACTTTTCTTACAACATGCAAGGATTTCAACTCTTGCAATCTGTAATCAAAAATCTTAAATGTTAAATGTCATGCGCCTGAGCTGTTGCCCAATCCGGTTTGTACTGGCCGTGGTGCTTCTGAGCGTGACTGCATCGCCGATGATGATGGCGGCTGGCAAGCGCGCGGAACCAAACTCGGCGAACGAAGTGGCGCCTGACGCCGACAGCTTCGCCGCCACGCAGATCGCCGAGAAGCTTCTGCGCCAACTACAGGAGGGTCTCCAGGCCCGCAACTCGCGCAAGCTGCTGGCCGCCTTCGATGGCGAGCGCATGGAGGGATACCTGACGTTCAAGGACGAGGTGGAGTCCTTCTTCGCCCAGCATGAGTCCTTCCGCGTCTACCTGCGTCTGGAAAGCGCGTCTGTGGAGGAGGATCGCGGTTCGGCCGCGGCGCAGGCCACGCTCGAGGCCACGCCCGTAGGCGGCGGCCCTACGCTGCGCCGTGAAACGAATTTGTCCCTAGAATTCGCCCATTCGAAAAAGGGCTGGAAGATCATAGACGTCAGCCCGCGAAACTTCTTTTATTGACCAGGCCGGCTTTCACAGATCGGCGCTGGCGTAGCTGAAGACATAACAAGCTGCACGGGAACAGAATCTTGAATCGCGAATATCCAGACCGGCCATTTGTAGGCGTGGGCGGCATCGTGGTGCGGGACAACCGGGTTGTGCTGGTGCGCCGCGGCCAGCCTCCCCGGCAGGGAGAGTGGTCAATTCCCGGAGGCATGCTCGAGCTGGGCGAGAAGCTGCGCGACGGCATCGTCCGCGAAATCGAGGAGGAGACCGGACTGAAGGTTACTCCCCAGCAATTGCTGGATGTGTTCGACAGCATCACTACGGACGCCCAGGGCAGGACGCAGTACCACTACGTGCTGGTCGACTATCTTTGCTCGGTGAACGGCGGCGAGTTGCGCGCCGCCAGCGACGCCAGCGAGGCGCGCTGGGCCACCCTGGAGGAGGCCCTCACGCTGGTGACGCGGCAGATGACCATCGACGTCATTCGCAAAGGAATGGCGTAGCTCGATCTTGCCAAGGAAGCTCTTGAGCAACGGCGGCCCATAGAAAGCAACCGGCGAAGTTGTAGTGGAAGCAGCAGCCTTTTCCCTCTTTCAGTGACGGGGCGACAAGTCAATCAAGCAACCGGACAATGTCAAACTAAAATCCGCCAGGGCCGCGCATTTGGGCCCCTGCGGTTGGGCTGACGTGGGGCCAATTCACCCAGGTTAGCGCCGAAAAAGCGCGGCGCGGAACCTGGGGCACCTTCAAACTGACCCACTACTCATTCGGGATGTTTGTTGACAAAACCGTGGCTTGGTATTACCTGTCTAAGAATCTGTCCAGAAACTCGTAAAGGAACCTGAGAAGGAATATGCGAGGCAGGCCGATAGCCATAGCTTGGAGGCATGTACCCGAGCGACTTGACGGAGCAGCAGTGGAGGAGACTGGAGCCTTTGCTGTGCCAACCTCGCCAGAATCGTCATGCCGGAGGCAGGCCGCGCAAGTATGAACTGCGCCGGGTGGTGGATGCCCTTCTGTATGTGGTCAAGACGGGCTGTCAGTGGCGGCAGTTACCCAGCGACTTTCCGCCGTGGAAGTCGGTGCATGAGCAGTTCCGGGCGTGGCGGGATGAGGGGATGTGGGAGCGGGTGAGCAAGAGCTTGCGTGAGCAGGGCCGCAAGTCCGGGGGACGCCAGGCGGTGCCCACGGTGGCGATCCTCGATTCGCAATCGGCGAAGACGGTGTTAAAAGGGGGCAGCGTGGCTACGATGCGGGCAAAAAGATCAAGGGACGCAAGCGGCACATCGCGGTAGACACGCAAGGCAATCTGCTGACGGTAGTGGTACACTCGGCCGGCATCCAGGACCGAGTGGGGGCGCGGGCGGTGTTAATGCGGCTGTTTTGTCGTTTCGATACTCTGCGCAAGGTGTTGGTGGATGGTGGTTATGCGGGCAAATTGATTGACTGGGCCAAGCAGATGTTCGGCTACCAGGTTGAGGTGGTCAAGCGCAATGAGATGCACCGCTTCCGGGTTCTGCCCAAGCGCTGGATTGTGGAGCGCACCTTGGCTTGGTTGAACTGGTCCCGCCGCCTCAGTAAAGATTACGAACTGCGGCACACCTCGGCAGAAGCTATGATCTACATCGCTTTCGCTCATCTGCTGCTGCGCCGCGCTACTTAGTTTTTGGACAGATTCTAAGAGGCTAACGGCGAAACTATGTGATACCGCGCTGCCATGGCAGGCGGCCGTCCGGGAGGAAAGATGCCGGCTTCATTAAACGAAGAACAAAAACCGATACTGACACTGAACGAACTCGTGGCCATGTACGACTTCAGCGGGAAAACCGCGGTGATCACCGGCGGGAGCGGAATTCTGGGCAGCGAGTTTGCCTGCGCGCTGGCCGGCTGCGGCGCCAATGTGGCCATTCTCGATATCAACGTCGAGCCCGGCAAGGCGGTCCTTAAGCGCCTGGGCGAACGCGCGGCGCGGGCCGCGCTTTTTGAGTGCGACGTCCTGGACGTCAAGAGCCTGGAGAAGGCCAGCGCAGAAGTTATCGCCCGCTTTGGCCGCATCGATTGCCTCATCAACGCCGCCGGCGGCAACAAGCCGCAGGCGACCGCCAGCGCCGACCTCAAGTTCTTCGACATACCGGCGGATGCGCTGCGCTGGGTCTTCGAGCTGAACCTGCTGGGAACCGTGCTTCCCTGCCAGGTATTCGGCAGGATGATGGCGCAGCAGGACGGCGGCACGATCCTGAACATCTCCTCATTGGCCGCCCTGCGGCCGCTCACCCGGGTGGCGGCCTACTCGGCGGGAAAAGCGGGGATCAGCAACTTTACCCAGTGGCTGGCGGTTCATATGGCGCAGGAGTACTCGCCGCGCATTCGCGTCAACGCCATAGCTCCGGGCTTCTTCCTTACCCACCAGAACCGTTTTCTGCTGAGGGACGCGAAGACCGGCGAATTCACAGCGCGCGGCAAGGCGATAATTGCACACACGCCCATGAAACGGTTGGGCGAGCCGGAAGAACTTCTGGGCGCTGTGCTGTGGCTGCTGTCTCCGGCGGCGGCGTTTGTAACCGGGGCGGTGGTGGTCATTGATGGAGGCTTTGACGCCTTCAGCGGCGTCTAGTCGAGGTGGACGATGGCAATCGGAAGAGGATTTACCGATAAATATCTGACTGGCGAAGAGACGCGTGCGCTGGTGGCCGAGGCGCTAAGCACCGCCCGGCTGGATGGCAAACGCATTCTGGTCCTGATTCCGGACGGCACGCGAACCATGCCCATGCCGCAGATGTTCGCTGCCTTTCAGGAGCTGCTCCGGCCGCGCGTGCGGGCACTGGATTATCTGGTTGCCCTGGGAACGCACACGCCGATGAACGACGCGCAATTGAGCAAACTAATCGGCCGCACCGTCGTTGCCGGCATGGCAGGCGATTCGCACATCTTCAACCACCACTGGGAGGACCCGCGGAATTTTGTCCAGCTGGGCGTCGATTCCCGCGGCTGATATCGGACAGATGACCGGCGGCTTGATGTCGCAGGAGCTTCCGGTCACGCTCAACAAGCTGATCCTCGACTACGATCACATCGTTATCTGTGGTCCGGTTTTTCCGCATGAGGTGGTGGGCTTTTCCGGCGGCAACAAATACTTTTTCCCCGGGATTGCCGGCCCGGAGATCATTAACCTAACGCACTGGCTGGGCGCGGTGGTCACCAGCTATAAGGTTATCGGGGCCGGCTACACGGTGGTTAGACAGGTTATCGATCGCGCAGCGGCGCTCATTCCCCGGCCGGCCTCCTGCTTCGCCCTGGTAGTCACCCACGAAGGCTTGGCAGGGCTATATTTCGGCTCGCCCGAGGAGGCGTGGGCAGCGGCTTCCGAGCTGTCGGCGCAGAAGCACATCGTTTACGTGGAAAAGCCCTTCCGGCGGGTGCTGTCCGTCATGCCCGATTTGTACGACGACTTGTGGACCGCCGCCAAGGGCATGTACAAGATGGAGCCCGCCATCGCGGACGGCGGCGAGGTTGTCATTTACAGCCCTCGCATTACCGAGGTCAGCTACACCCACGGCAAGCTGCTCGACGAAGTCGGCTACCACTGCCGCGACTATTTCCTGAAGCAATGGGAGCGCTTCAAACATTACCCCGGCACGATTCTGGCGCATTCCAGCCACGTGAAGGGCCTGGGCGAGTATGACGCCGCGGCCGGCGTCGAAACGCCCCGCATCCGGGTGACGCTTGCCACCGGCATCCCGGAAGAGCGCTGCCGGCGGATCAATCTGGGATACATGAACCCGGCGGCCATCAACTTCGACGAATGGCGCGGACGCGAGCGCGAGGGCATTATGGTCGTCCCGCGTGCCGGGGAGACATTATTCCGGCTCAAGCAGACGAGCAGCGCAGCGGTCTCCTAATAGAGGCTCAAGAAGGAAAGCGCATGGAAAGCCCGCTTTGGATCGGCGTCGATATCGGAACTGCGGGAGTCAGAGCTGTTGCCTATACGCCGGATGGGCGCTCTCACGGTGACGCCGCTCGCGAGTACCAGTTATATGTTCCCAGGCCAGGTTGGGCGGAGCAGGATACGGCCGAGGTCGTGGCCGCCATGGAGGCGGTGTTGCGCGAGCTGGCGAGCAAGCTGGCGGGCAGCGGCTGCCGGCCTGATGGCGTGGCCTTGAGCTCGGTATTCCACAGCTTTCTTGGCTTCGATCGCAAGCTGCAGCCCGTCACTCGCCTGTTGACCTGGGCCGATAGCCGCAGCCAGCCGCAGGTAAACGAGATGAAAGCGGGTGACTTGCAGTGGCTGCCGGTCTACCGGCGTGTCGGTTGTCCACTGCACCCCATGTATCCCTTTGCCAAGATCGCGTGGCTGCTGAAGGAACACCCCGAACTTGGCCGGCAGTCGCCCCGCTTCGGCTCCATCAAAGACTATGCATTCATGCTTTTGACCGGCGAGTGGGTGGTCGATCGCTCCATCGCCAGCGGCACCGGAATGTACAACGAATTAAAGCTGGAGTGGGACGAAGAGCTGATCGACTTTCTCGGAATCGCGCGCGACTCTCTGCCTGAGGTTGTTCCCACCATCTACAGCCGCCCGCTGAGCGCGGAAGCGGCGAGGCGGACGGGCTTGCCGCCGGGAATCCCTGTGGTCGTGGGCGCCGGAGACGGCGTGCTGGTGAATGTCGGCATAGGGGCGGTGGAAGCCGGACAGATGAGCGCCACCATCGGCACCAGCGGCGCGGTGCGCATTTTGTCCGATCACCCACAAACCGACGAGAAGGGGCGGACCTGGTGTTATAACCTGATCGACGATACCTGGGTGCTGGGCGGCGCTATAAACAACGGCGGCATCGTCTTGCGCTGGTTGCGCGACAACTTCGGCCAAGCGGAACGGGCGGAAGCCGAAAGGCTCGGCGTCGATCCTTACACACTGCTGACCGGCAATGCCGGCAAGGTTCCGGCCGGTTCGGATGGCTTGATCATGCTGCCGTTCTTCCTGGGCGAGCGCGCGCCCAACTGGAATGCCGATGCGCGCGGCGTGCTGTTCGGGTTGAATCTGGACCATGGCAAAGATCACCTCATAAGGGCGGCCATGGAAGGCGTCTGCTACCGCATGAACAGCATTCTGCTTGTCCTGGAAGAGGTGGCCGGAGAGGCCCGCGAAATCAGGGTGAGCGGGAGTTTCACCCGCAGCGAATTCTGGCTGCAAATGCTGGCGGATGTGTTTGGCAAAACGGTGCACCTTCCCGATATAAACGAAGGTGCGGCATTCGGAGCGGCGGTGCTGGGCTTCGTATCGGCGGGAGTGGTGAAGGGGATTGCGGATACAAGGAAATTGGTTGGCGTGGCCAAGTCATTCCAGCCCGCGCCCGCGGCGGCGGCCCGCTACAGGCAGCTCTACGCTATCTATGAGCAAGTCTATGGCGGCCTGCAGCCGGCATTTACCGCCATCGCCGAATATCAGAACAAGCACGCGGAGTAGCTGAGGCTTGTTTCATAAATGGAACCTGGTGGAAGCCCACGCCTTTAGGCGTGGGAAACAATGGGCTTAACAGTAGCGCCTTTAGGCGCAGTGGAAACGCCGTCACTGCGGCTAAAGCCGGTTTCCTTGGTCCTTTGCCCCCACGGCTAAAGCCGTGGGCTTCCACGATAATGCACCTTCAAAGCCATTTATGAAACAAGCTGTGAGGCTGGGGAGGCAATCTTTGGGAAAGGTATTGATTACCGCCCGGTCGGTGGCCGCCAACCAGGAGGCCGCCGAGGTTCTCGAGTCGGCCGGACACGAGATCGTGCGCCGGCCCGGCTCTCCGGCGCTCGGCGAAGAAGAGATGCTGCGCGTCATTGCCGGCATGGACGCCGCCATAGTCGGGCTGGATTCGGTTACAGCCAAGGTGCTGGCGGCCGGGGCGCCGCGGCTGAAAATAGTCGCCAGAAACGGCGCCGGCTACAGCAATGTGGACATAAAAGCCGCCGCCGAACTGGGCGTGGTGGTGACGCTCGTGCCGGGGGCCAACGCGATCTCGGTGGCAGAGCTGACAATGGCATTGCTGCTCGCCCTGGCGCGGCACTTGCCGCTGCACGACGCCAATGTGCGCAAAGGCACGTGGAGCCGAGTCCTGGGCTGTGAGCTGCACGGTAAGGTTCTGGGGGTGATCGGGACGGGCCACATCGGCGCGGAGGTCGTCAAACGCGCTTGCGCCTTTGGCATGAAAATAGTCGCCTTCGATCTCCAGCCGCGGACCGAGCTGTGCCAAGCGTACGACGTGAGCTACGTCTCGCTGGAAGAAGTCTTTCGGCAGGCCGATTTCCTGAGCTTGCACGTGCCCTCAACTCCCGCGACTGACGGGCTGGTCAATTCCCGGACCCTTGGCTTGATGAAAAAAACCGCCCGCATAGTCAACACCGCCAGGGGCCAACTGATCAACGAAGCCGATTTATACGAAGCTTTGAAGAGCGGACTGTTGGCGGGCTTTGCCGCCGACACCCTGATTGCGGAGCCTGCGCCCGCCAGCCATCCTCTGCTGTCGCTGCCAAATGTTTTGCTTACGCCGCACTGCGGGGCTTACACCGGCGAAGCGGTTGACCGCTCCAGCAGGATTGCCGCCGAGGAAGTCGCCAGGGTCCTGGCCGGCAAACGGCCGCTTCATCCGGCGGGCCAAGCCGCGACTCCGGCGGGTAGCGCAGGCTTGCAGTTGAAAGCGACAAACTGTTAGCGTCACCAGCAAAACCGAGGAGAAGAATCAATGCTGACCAAGGATATGGTTGTTCTCGTTACTGGTGCGGGTCAGGGAATAGGCCGGGCCATTGCCCTGGCATTCGCCCGCGAGGGAGCTTCCGTTGTCGCCGTTGCCGACGTCAATGAGACTTCGGCTCGGGCTACAGCCGAGCTGGTGAGCGCCTATCCGGGCGCCACTGGAATAGGCATGAAAGTGGATGTGACTGACCGTGCCGCCGTAACCGACGCGGTGAAATCGCTTGGCGAGCGTTTCTCCCGCATCGACGTGCTGGTAAACAACGCCGGCATTTGCCAGCCCAAGACGGACTTCGAGGCCATCACCTGGGACGACTACCACAAGGCTTACGACGTCAACTTGGTGGGGGCGGCCAACTGCATGGCGGCTGTCCTGCCCTGGATGAAGGCCAACAAGTCAGGGCGAATCATAAGCCTAGCATCGCTGGCGGCCCACATCGGAGGTCTGGCCGTGGCCCCCACCTATTCCTGCTCCAAGGCCGCCGTCATCTGCCTGACCAAGAGCGCGGCCCGGCAATTTGCTCCCTTTGGCATCCGGGTCAATGCCGTCGCTCCGGGTTTTATCCGCACCGCCATGACCGCCGGCTTCGGCCAAACCCACAATGCCTCGGCGGTGCCCCTGGGCCGGCTGGGCGAACCCGAAGACGTGGCCGACGTCATAGTCTTTCTGGCATCGGATTATTCCCGGTACATTACCGGCGCCACTATAGATATCAACGGCGGCCTGTTCATGAGTTAGCTTTTGCCTTTACTTAGCGGCGGACATTTGATATTTTTGCTCGCCACAAGATCAATCAAAAAAGGGGGCAAATAATGCGCAAGTGGTTAACTCTAGCTGTGCTTGGACTAGCTGCCGCGTTCAGTGTCCAGAGCTTGCAAGCGGCCTCTCCGATCAAGATTGGCTTTACGCCGCCGGTTACCGGGGCTTCGGCGGCCGAAGGCGCGCTCCAGATCAAAGCCATCAAACTCGCGCTTAAGCAGATCAACGCCGCCGGCGGAATTAACGGCCGGCCGATCGACCTGATCATCGTTGACAACCAATCCACCAATCCCGGCGCGCTGGCCGCCTTGCAAAAGGCGGTGGAGCAGGAAAAGGTATTGGCCCTGGTCGGCTCGGTCAAAAGCACCCAGATCCTGGCCATGTCCGATGCCATCAAGAACTACGGTATCCCGGCCATCATCGGCGGGACAAACGCCACCCTCACCAAGCAGGGGAACCCATGGTTGTTCCGGGTACGGCCGGATGACTCCATCGCCGCCGCCGCCATGGTCAAGTACATCAAGGAAGACACCAAGTTTACGAAGGTAGGCATCCTGCACGACACCGACGCCTTCGGCACCGGCGGAGCCGACCTGGTGGAGCAGGGCGCGAAGGCCGCAGGTTTGACCGTGGTAAAGCGCGAGAAATACACCACCAAGGACAAGGACTTCACCGCGCAGCTTCTCTCGCTGAAAAACGCCGGGGCCCAGATCATGGTCCTCTACGGCACCAACCCCGAAGACGCGGCCGTGATTCAGCGGCAATACCGCCAGCTTGGCTCGCCCTTCGCGTACATTGGCTCCCCTTCCAGCCAGATGAGGGACTGCCTGAACCTCTCGCGGGAGGCGTCCGAGGGCATCCTGGCGGTGGCCGATTTCGTGCCCGGCCAAAGCCCGGTTAACAGGAAGTACGCCGAAGACTACAGGAAGGAATACAACCAGGAGTACGACACCACCTCGGCCTGGACCTACGACGGCCTGAAAATCCTGGCCAACGCTATCGCGAAAGCCGGCGAAGATCGTGCCAAGATTCGCCAGGCCATTCTGGCCACCCAGGGATACCAGGGAGTGCTGGGCACATTCTCCTTCACGCCAAATGGGGACGGCTTGAGCGAAGTGAGCGTCGTCCGCGTCGAGAAGGAAAAACCCAAGCTCCTGAAAATCGTAAAGGTAAGGTAGGGTAAGGTAATTCCATCCTTTGGACACAGGGGCATGGCTCCGGCGGCGCCGGGGCACATGCCGCCTGGAGGTTGCCCGTATGGATGTTGCTACCAATTTGCAAATGGCGACCGCAGGGCTGGCCATGGGCTCCATCTACGCCCTCGTCGCCCTGGGCTTTGTGCTGATTTATAACGCGGTAGGGGTGGTCAACTTTGCCCAGGGCGAGTTTGTCATGGTCCCGGCTTTTGTGGCCGTCTGGATAATGGAAACGTTCAAGATCCCGTTTCCCTGGACGTACCTGATCACGGTTCTCTTCATGGGGGTGTTCGGGATCATCTTCCAGCGCATTGCCTACTACCCGTTACGCAACCGAACGTTCCTGCCCGTCATCATTGCCACCATTGGCGTGTCTCTCTTCCTGCGCAACGGGGCACAGATGGTCTTCGGGGCCGAACCGCTTCTGATGCGGCGGCCAACCCCGCCGGACGTCCTGAAGCTGGGCGGGGTCTTCGTCGACCCACAGTACGTGGTGATCATCCTGGCCACCGTGGCGCTTCTGGTGCTGCAATACTTTTTCTTTGAAAAGACAGCGCTGGGCAAGAAGATGCAAGCTACGGCCCAGGACAAGGAAATGGCCCGGATGCTGGGCGTGCGGGTGGCGAGGATGATTGCCATCACCTTCGTCTACAGCTCCATTCTGGGCGCAGCAGCCGGTATTCTGATCGGCCCCATCTTTTACGTCACCAAGGAGATGGGCGCCATGCTGGGGCTGAAGGCATTTTGCGCCACCATCGTGGGAGGCTTCGGCAGCGTGCCCGGAGCTATAGTTGGCGGCATCTTCCTCGGCATCGTCGAGGTCTTCGCCGCCTACTACATCTCCAGCGCCTATCGCGACGCCTTCGCCTTCGTAATCCTCATACTGGTCTTGCTATTCCGCCCGCAAGGGTTCTTCGGCGAGAAGATCGCCGAGAAGGCATAGGAGTTCGCCATGAATCCGCGCGCGGCAAGACCACTTCTCATTGTCCTGCTCATCGCAGCCGTCGTGGTTTTTCCCTGGGCAGTCAATAGCAATTACTGGCTCAACTTGGTGAACCTGGCTATTGGCTTCTCGGTAGCCTGCCTTGGCCTGAATATCGTGCTGGGATATGGCGGCCAGCTTTCCCTGGCGCAGGCCGCCTTTTGGGGCGTAGGTGCCTATACGACGACACTGCTTACCGTCAACCTCGGCCTCCCGGTCTGGTTTGGTTTGGTGGCCGCCTTCTTTGTGGCGGCACTTTTCGGGGTACTCCTGGGCATTCCTACGCTAAAGCTTTCCGGCCACTACCTGGCCATGACCACCATCGGGTTTGGCATCATTCTGCAGCTTATCCTGATAAACGCCATTTGGCTGACGGGTGGCGCCGACGGCATTGCTAAGATCCCTTCACCCCGGATCGGCACCTATGAACTGAAAGACCCCAGCACGTTTTTCTACGTGGCGGCCGCCATCCTGATCCTGCTCACCTGGGCGTCGATTCGGCTGAAGAAATCCCGTGTCGGGCGCGCCTTCCTGGCCATTCGGGAAAATGAGATGGCAGCCGAGACGGCGGGCGTGGACGCCACCTATTACAAGATCATGGCCTTCGCCCTGTCGGCCGGCTACGGCGGGCTGGGAGGATGGCTGTTCGCGCACAGCGGCTCGCATTACATCAGCCCGGATACGTTTTCCTTCGACCAGTCGGTCATGTTCCTGGCCATGATGGTGCTCGGGGGCAACGGTTCGGCCATCGGCTCGATCGTGGGCGCCGGCCTGCTCACCCTGATGCCGGAGATGCTGCGTTTCCTGAAGGACAGCTACATGATGGTCTACGCGGCGGGCATCGTGGCCGTGATGATTTTCATGCCCGGAGGGATCGCTGGCCTGGTGCGCGGCTTGGCTGTCAGCCAGCGCCTGCAGAAATGGTGGGCCTCGGAGTCGGCCGCAGCGCTGGCTGCCGACCCGAAAGATGGTCATTTTAAGCTGGAGTCCTTTTCGCCAAACACATCCGCGGCCGGAAGCAGCTTGTTGGCCGTAAAAGGGCTGGCCAAGCACTTCGGCGGCTTGAAGGCAGTGGATGGCGTCGACATGGAGGTCCGCGGGGGCGAGATTCAGGCCCTTATCGGACCCAACGGCTCGGGCAAGACCACCATCCTGAACATGTTGAGCGGTCTTTACGTACCCACCGCCGGGGAGATCGTTTTTGGCGGGAAAGCGGTGACCGGCCGTAGGCCCCACGTCATCACCGTGCACGGGATAGCGCGGACCTTCCAGAATATCCGCCTGTTCGGCGAGCTGACAGCGCTGGACAATGTTCTCATCGGCCAGCACTGCCGCTCGCGCGCCGGGGTGGTGAGAAGCATCCTGCAGCCGGCCTCGCAGAAAGCGGAGGAGGCGGCCATACGAGAGAAGGCACTGGAGGCCCTGGCGTTCGTCGGCCTGCAGGGAAAAGAATTCGCCACGGCCAAGAGCCTCCCCTACGGCCAGCAGCGCCTGCTGGAGCTGGCGCGCGCGCTGGTCTCCGACCCCAAGCTGCTGCTGCTGGACGAGCCGGCCGCCGGCCTAAACTCGAACGAGACCGAGACGCTGGTGGAGCTGCTCTTCCAGATACGCGACCGCGGCATCACCATCCTGCTGGTCGAGCATGACATGAGCCTGGTGATGAACGTCTCCGACCACATCACGGTTTTGAACTTCGGCAAAAAGATCGCCGAAGGCCCCGCCGAAGCCATCGAGAAAAACCAGGAGGTGATCGACGCTTACCTGGGGACGGAAGTGGGCAACGCCGTGGGAACGGAGGTGGGCAATGCTTAGGGTCGAGGGGATTGAAACCTGGTACGGCGCCATACAGGCGCTTAAAGGCGTGTCGCTGGAAGTGAAACAGGGAGAGATTGTCGCCCTGCTCGGAGCCAACGGCGCCGGCAAGAGCACCACCATCAAGACCATCACCGGGATGCTGAAACCGGCCAAGGGCAGGATCGAGTTTATGGGGCGGGACATCACTGGCATGGAAGCCGAGGACATTGCCGAGGCCGGCATCGCCTGCGTCCCCGAGGGACGGCGCATCTTCCCCGGGCTAACTGTCATGGATAACCTCATGCTCGGGGCCACGCCGCGCAAAAAGTCCACCAAAGCCGATTTGCAGCGCGACCTGGAGCGGGTATTCCACCTGTTCCCCATCATGAAAGAATTCAAGGACCGCCTGGGCTGGCAGCTCTCCGGCGGCCAGCAGCAGATGCTGGCCATCGGGCGCGGCCTGATGTCCGGGGCCAAGCTGCTGCTCATGGACGAGCCCTCGCTGGGGCTGGCGCCGGTGCTGGTGCAGGAAGTTTTTCGCGTGATCAAGGAGATAAACGCCGCCGGGACAACCATCCTGTTGGTGGAGCAGAACGCCCGCATGGCCCTGCTCATCGCCCATCGCGGCTACGTCCTGGAGACCGGACGCATGACCCTGACCGATACCTCGGCGCGCCTGTTGGCGAACGAGGATATGAAGGCGCACTACCTGGGCGCTCACGCCCGCGTCAAGGAAGCTCGCCAGCGCCGCAATGCGGCAGCCAGATCAAGCGTTGTGACCGGCTAGTCGTGAGCGTATAGCGTCAACCGGCGCGATGAGCAAAGTTGTAGTTCCTTCCGGTCCGCCCCGGCCGTCAACCTTGGTTTCCGCGTCGCCGGCAATGCTCAAGCTTCTTGATCGCCGGGGATTATATTATTCGCGAGGTTCCATTAAGTTCGCTAAGCGGCCCCTGAGGGCCGGGAGATTGACATGCCGCTGCTATTGACGAAGGAAGACGTGGTCCGCGTGCTCGACATGCAGGACTGCATAGACGTGGTCGAGAAGGCGTTCGCCGAGCTGGCGTCGGGCACCGCGGTGCTGCCGCTCAGAATCGGAATCACTCCGCCCGACGGCATATCCCTGTACATGCCCGCTTATCTCAAGCAGATGGGAGCGCTGGCCTGCAAGGTGGTGACCGTATATAAAAACAATCCCGCACGGCTTCAAGCTGCCGACCACCATCGGGAAGGTGCTTCTGCAGGACCCGGCCACCGGCGAAGTGATCTGCATCATGGACGGCGGCTATCTGACGGCGGTTCGGACCGGCGCCGTCAGCGGAGTGGCCACCAAGTACCTTGCGCGGACCGGCAAGGGCCAGGTGGCGGGGATTCTTGGGGCCGGCGTGCAGGCCAAGATGCAACTCTGGGCGATGGCAACCGCCAGAGAGCTGTCGCGCGCCTATGTCTACGACATTTCCACCGAGGCGGTCTCCGCCTTCATCCGGGAGATGAGCGCCAAGCTGGGAATCGATATCCGACCGGCCGATTCGCCGGCGCAAATACTGGCCGAAGCGGATATCGTCTGCACGGCAACCTCGTCCTCAACGCCGCTCTTCGACGGCTCGCTGGTCAGGCCCGGGACGCACATCAACGGAATCGGAAGCCACTCGCCCAATGCGCGCGAATTGGACACGGCCATCATCAAACGCTCCAAGGTGGTCGCCGATTCGCTGGAAGCCTGCTTGAAGGAAGCGGGCGACATCATGATCCCGCTGCAAGAGGGAGCCATATCGCAGGCACATATTCATGCCGAGCTGGGAGAGATCGTTCTCGGCCGCAAGCCGGCGCGGGCCAACGCTCCAGGAGATCACCCTGTTCAAGTCCAACGGGCTGGCTATCCAGGATGCCGCGGCGGCAAAAGCTGGTCTATGACAGGGCGCGGCAGGCGGGGATTGGAAAAGAGGTAGCGCTGTAACCCGGTCCCGCCGATTGGATTAAAGCGGTTCCAGAGTTGATGTACTCACTAACCGTGGAAGCGCCGGGCTTTAGCCCGGCGAACCGCAGTCGGAAAGGAACCGGCTTTAGCCGCGGTGTTGGACCGCAGGGGCTGAAGCCCCTTAAATTTAGGTGGGCCTATTCACCGGGCTAAAGCCCGGTGCTTCCACCTGGGTACAGCAACTATAAATTTGCTCTAGAGCACAGCCTCCAGTTCGACGCTGTGCTGCGCTTCTCTGCCAGGCTACACCGCCAATGCCTGCGCCCCGCCAGCTCCGGCCATAATCGACAGGCGCGTGAGCCGGACCTTGTACTCGCGCACCGCTTGCGCGCTTTCCGCTGGCGACCAGCCGCGCTCCTGTGCCAGATATGCGCCCACCACCGGCGCCGCCGCCATGGCCTGCTTCCATCCGACCCATTGCAGGCCGATGCGCCGCGCCAGCACGTCATCAATCGAGACTGCCATCTCGGAGCGAATGCCGTAGACGATCTCGGCCTGAATGGCCGAAGCGCCGGCTACGACCGGAGCGGCCAGCTTGCTGTCGGCGCGCGCCAGTTCCAGAACCTCCACCGCGCGCGTTCCGAACTTGCTGGCAAGGTGGCGTGCCGTCTCCGGCGGGATGCGGTACTCCGAAACCAGCTTCTGCCAGAACCCCGGCTCCCACTCCTCCGAGCCCAGCAAGGGGAAATGCCGGGTGGAGCATGTGCCGACGGCCATCCGTAGCTGCTGCGCGACGGCATCGATAGCATCCTCGGCCATAGCCCTGTAGGTAGTCCATTTCCCGCCCAGGATGCTGACCAGCCCGCTCTGCCGCTCCACCTCCACCTCGTGATCGCGAATCAACTTGCTGCTGCTGCGGGCCTCGCCATGGCTGATCAGCGGCCGCAGTCCGGCGAAGGCGCTGACGACCTGCCCGGCGCCATAAGGCGTACGAAGATAACGGTTCAGGTGGCGCAGCAGGTACTCCACCTCTTGCTGCTTCACCGTCAGCTCCGCTTCCAGGCTGGTCTCGTCGTCGGTGGTTCCAACCAGCAGTCTTCCCTGCCAGGGAATGGCGAAGATGAGGCGGCCATCGTCGGTCTGCGGGATGAGCATCGCATACATGCCCGGGCCTGCCAATGGGGCCTCCACTCGCATCTGCTGGGGTGGAATATCCAGCGGAAGCAGAATGTGAATGCCTTTGCTGAAGCGCAGGCGCGCCGGAATGCGGGCATTCGCCATCTGCCGAAGCTGGTCCGAGAATGGGCCGGTGGCATTTAAAAAGGCCTTGGCGGAGACGCGGAAGCGCTCGTGGGAGAGCCGGTCCTCGACCAGCGCTTCAGTGACCTTGCCTTCGCTGTTTTTAATGAGATCGACGACGCTGGCATAGTTGAGGGCGGAGCCTCCGCGTTTGGCGAAGGTCTTGACCAGGGTGAGGCCGTAGCGGGCGTCATCGAATTGCCCGTCGGTGTAGGCAACAGCTCCTGCCAGCCGCGAGGAGTCCAGCAGGGGCAGGCGCTCCAGGGCCTCGGCAGCAGACAGATACCGGCTCGGGGCCAGCGCGTCATGGCCGGCGATCCAGTCGTAAAGCTTCAGCCCGGCGCGGAAATAATAGATGTCGCGGCGGCGGTAGCAAGGGACTATCAGTTCCAGGGAGTGGGCGAGGAAGGGTGCGTTTTCCAGCATTCCGCGGCGTTCGTGCAGGGCGCGCCGGACCACCCGGTACTGCCCCAGATCGCAGTCCGCAACCGCCTGCTGCAGGTAGCGCAGCCCGCCGTGCACCAGCTTGGTGGAGGCGCTGGAAGTGGCCGAGGCGAAGTCGGAAGCCTCCAGCAGAACTGTCTTCAGTCCGCGCAACTGGGCGTCCAGCGCGCAACCCGCGCCGGTAGCGCCTCCGCCTATGACGCAAACGTCGAAACTGGAGTTCCGGATGCCAGCAACCGCCTGAGCACGGCTTATCATCTAGTCCCCCTGGCCGCAGAAAAGCAAAAGCCGCTCAAGGCAAGCCGTCTGCATGCTGATCTCATGCAAAAGGCTTCTCTTGAGCGGCTTCTCTAGTCTCTGCCGCGATGTCCACCCGCAAGCGCCGGTTGGCGCCTGTTGGTAGTTTTAGTCTACCGCAGATTCGAGCCAAGTCTGTGATGGACGTCACGGACCGGGCATAGGCAGCGGTGATCCGGCAAAGCCCTGGTTCGGTAATTCAGCCCTATTGCTTAAGGAGATACTTTGGCGCTGGCCGGGGCCGGGTTATCATCGTGGCGCGAAAGTCTCAGGTAACCAGGTGAAGTCATTCGAAGCTCTGCTCGAACAGAGCCGTATCATTCCGGCGGTGCGTCATCCGGAACTGTTGCCGAAAGCGGCGGCGGCGACCGGCAAGATTGTTTATTTGCTATGCGGCACGCCGGAAAACATCGGCGATATGGCCGCGGAGATCGTCGCCTGCGGCAAGACAGCGATTGTAAATCTGGACCTTGTCTCCGGCTTCGCGCGCGATGCCGCGGCCATCGAGTACCTGTCTCATCGTGGCTTGCGGGGGATTATTTCCACCCATCAGGTGCCATTGCGCGCCGCCCAGAGCCTGGGGCTGTTTGCCATCCAGCGGACATTTCTGCTGGATTCGGCGGCGTTGGAGAGCTCGCTGCGCGCCATCGCGCAAACGCGCCTTGACGCGGTCGAGGTGCTGCCGGCAATTGTGGCTCCTTACCTGGTCTCCGAATTAAAGCGCGCCAGCCCGGCGTGGCCGCCCGTGCCGGTTATCGCCGGAGGCCTGGTGCAATCGCTGGCCCAGGTTCAGCAACTGGTCGAGCAGGGCGTGAACTCGGTTTCGGTCGGCAACCCCGATTTCTGGCTCGCCTGACCATTAAACCCGTTTTAATGCTGGCAAAATTCTTAACGGAGGAATGTATGAAGCGGCTTACGCTACTCGCGGCTCTGCTGGTCGCGTTTTGTTGTCTTCTGCCCACTAACGGATATTCGCAGGCGATTGAGAACGAGCTTTACCTCATTACGCCTGTATCCAAAGATGTTCATGATCCCATGCTGAACGCCTTTGCGGCCTACGCCAAAAAAAGATGGAACATCACGGTGAAGACCAGCGCTATGCCGCAGGGCACGCCGGTGGCCTTCGGCCAGATCAGGGAGTGGAATGGCCGGCCGCAGGCCGACGTCTTCTGGGGAGGCGAGGGGACGCTTTTTGACATCCTGGCCAAAGAAGGACGCCTGGAACGGCTGCAGCTTCCGGAGAAGATGTGGCGCGAGATTCCGGCCACCATCGGCAAGCCGGTCGGGCTGCCGCTGAAGGACCCCAAGCACTTCTGGGTCGGAACCATGCTGGAGCCCTACGGCATCATCTACCAGCCCAAGCTTCTGCGGCGGCTGGGAGTAACCATCAAGGACTGGGACGACCTGCTGAATCCCAAGCTGAAGGGTCAGATCGCGCAGTGCACCCCCGACCGCTCCAGCAGCAGTCACGCCACCTACGAGGTCATCCTGCAGACCTACGGCTGGGAGAAGGGCTGGGATTGGCTGAAGCGGCTGTCGGCCAACACTGGAATCTTCACCACCCGCTCGCGTGACGTGCCCAACGTGGTAGCCAAGGGAGAGTTCGCCGTGGGCTTTGCCGTGCCCAGCTACATGGCCTTTGCCGAGGTGCTCAACGGATATGAATTGGGCTTCGTCTACCCGAAGAACGCTTATGTGACGCCCGAGCCCATGGCCGTGCTGAAGGGGGCTCCGCATCCGAAGGCGGCCCACGCCTTCGTAGAATTCCTGTTGAGCGAGGAAGGCCAGAGGCTGATCTCCGCCAATGGGCGTCTATCCCATCACCGCCAAATACAAGGTGCAGGGCCCGCCCGGATCCGACCAGGAGAAAGCGGTTGCCTTCACCAGCGGCATACGCTCGTTCTTCGAGATTCCGGTCGGCAACGTCTATGACGACAAGATTGCCGGCCCGCAGAAGCGGAATGAACAGGTGAACTCTTACTTCCGCAAGGAAATCGCGGAGAAGCACAAGGACATCATCAAGTAGTAAAACCAAGGGGTAGTTAAATGCATATCCGGCTGAAGGACGTCGTTAAACGCTTTGGCGCCCTGGAAGCGGTGAGCCACGTCTCGCTCGATATCCGGGACGGGGAGCTGTTCACGCTTCTGGGGCCCTCGGGCTGCGGAAAGACGACCATCCTGCGCCTTATCGGCGGTTTCCACCGCCCCGACCAGGGAGAGATTTACTTCGGCGAGCGCGAGGTGTCGGCCATCCCTCCTTACCAGCGCAATATCGGCATGGTCTTCCAGAATTACGCCCTGTGGCCGCACATGACGATTTTCGAAAACGTCGCCTATGGCCTGAAGATCAAGAAAACGCCGAAAGGGGAGATACCGGAGAAAGTGAACCGCGTGCTCGCCATGGTCAACCTGACGGGCCTGGAGAAACGCTATCCCGGCCAGCTCTCCGGCGGGCAGCAGCAGCGGGTGGCGCTGGCCCGCGCGCTGGTGCTTAACCCTGACGTGCTGTTGCTTGATGAACCGCTCTCCAACCTCGACGCCAAGATTCGCCAGCAGGTCCGCGCCGAGATTCGCAAACTGCAAAAGGAACTGGCCATCACCTCCATCTACGTGACCCACGACCAGGAGGAGGCGCTGACCATCTCCGACCGCATCGCCGTCGTCAACCGCGGCAAGCTGCAACAGATCGGCACGCCCAGGGACCTCTATGAGCGGCCGGGAAATCCATTCGTCGCCGATTTTATCGGCATCAACAACCTGATCGCGGGCGAGGTAAAGGAAGTTGACGTGGCCGGCGGAGAGATGGCCGTCCAGACCCGCTTCGGGGTGATCCGCTGTCTCCACAATGCCTCGTTGCACAGCGGCGACCCATGCGATATCTCGGTCCGCCCGGAGGTCGCTTCCATTGTCGCGCCCGGCGCCACGGCGTTCGCCGGAGAAGCTGGCATGGGCAACGGCATGAACGTCCTTTCGGGGACGGTCAGCTTCGCCTCCTATATCGGCAATGCCGTGCGCTACGACATTGAAATCACCCCCGCGGGCCAAGCTGCCGGGACTCCCGTGGAGCACGAGACAATTTTCAAGGTCGACGTGCAGAATCCCTGGAACCAGCAGCCGTTTCCAATGGATGAACGGGTGTGCATCCGCTTTCCCATTCGCATCACCCTGGGGATTCCCGCTTCCGCCTCAGCAAGCGCAACATCGGCGCCGGCTGCGGCGACCGGTGCTTAGAGGTGTGAATGAGCAGCGAGACGGCCACCATCCCGACTGATAGCCAGCCTGGCGGAGGCGCCGGCAGGGTGTGGCAAAAACCCGCCAAAGCTCGCGCGTGGTCCGATGTGCGTGCCGGAGGCCTCATTGGCTACGGCGCCCTGTGGGCCTTCTTCGCCGTTTTTCTCATTTACCCCCTCATCCGCCTCTTCTACGACAGCTTTACCACCGACGACGGGATATTTACCCTGGCGAACTACCAGCAGTTCTTTACCGACAGCTTCTACCTGCGCTCGCTCTTCAATTCGCTGTGGCTGGGCGTGGCCTGCGTGATCACCACCTCGTTGCTGGGCATCACCATCGCCTTCCTCCTGCTGCGCTACGAGTTTCCGGGCAGGAAAGTGTTTTCCTATCTGACCATCATTCCCATGATCATGCCGCCGCTGGTCGGCGTCATGGGCTTCACCTTCATCCTGGGGCGCGCCGGCACCATCAACGTGTTGCTGCAGGATTATCTTGGCTTTGAGCAGCCGGTCAACTTCATGTACGGCGTTCACGGGGTGTTGCTGGTCGAAACCCTGCACCTGTTTCCGCTGATGACGCTGAGCATCGTGGACGCCATGTCCAAGATTTCGCCCTCGCTGGACGAAGCGGCCGAAAGCGTGGGCTCGCGCGGGCTGCGCAAATTCTGGGACATCACCTTCCCCCTGACCACGCCCGGCTATGTCACCGGGGCGCTGCTGGTCTTTATCTGGACCTTTGCCGACTTCGCCACCCCGCTGGTGGTCGGCGTGGACGACCTGCTGGCCTCGCAGGCGTATCTGAACATCGTGCAGTTCGTCGACCGGCGGCTGTTCAAGATGGGCATCGTGATCTCGGCCATCATGGTAATGCTGGCCATTGTATTTCTGGTCGTCGCGAAGAAATACGTGGCCATAAAGGATTACAGCTCGCTCTCCTACGCGCAGATCGAGCGCCGGCGGCTGTCGCTGGCGGCGCGGCTGGGCGTATTCGGGTTTCTTACCCTGGTGTTGATCTTCGCCTTCATTCCCTACTTCGGCATCGCCCTCGATTCTTTCGGTCGGGGCTGGGCGCTGACGCCGATTCCGGTCCACTACACCTTGCGATTCTTCCAGCGCGTTTCCCTGGAAACGCCCAAGTTCATCCTCAACAGCCTGCTCTATTCGGGGATTTCGGTAGCCATCTGCATCGCCGTGGGCGTGCCGGCCGCCTGGGTGATGTCGCGCACCAAGCTGCCCGGCCGCGAGGTGCTGGACTCGCTGACCACGTTGATTCTGGCTCTGCCCGGCACCGGCATTGGCGTTGCTTACATGCGCGCCTTTCACGACCCGCTGCCGTTTATGGCTGTCCCGCTGATCAGTATGTGGATGGTGATCCCGATTGTGCTGGGTGTGCGCCGCCTGCCTTATACTGTGCGCGGCACCTTCGCTTCGCTGCTGATTGTCCACCGCGCCTTCGAGGAAGCGGCCGAGAGCGTGGGGGCAACCAAGGTCAAAACCTTTCGCGACGTCACCCTGCCGCTGATCTGGAAGGGCGTACTCACCGGCTCGCTCTATTCCTTTATTCTTGCCCTGCAGGAGGCATCGGCCACCCTCCTGCTGGTAGTCCCCGGGCACGAGATGATGACCGTCGGCATCTTCAATTTTTATATCGGCGGGTCGGTGAATGAGGCGGCGGCGCTGGGCCTTATCCTTATTCTTCTCGGCGCCGTCTGCCTGCTGATCATCAACCGCCTGGCCGGCTCCAAGATGGGCGGCGTCTTCGGATAACCGGGTTGCGCGAGAGCGTTGCTGTACTGGACGCGTTGATCGCGCGGTCAGCTTTACAACCTCAGGAGAGTTCATGCCGGCTGACAACATTGCCAGCGTCCGCTGCTTCGTGCTAGACATGGATGGCACCGTCTATCTCGGCAGCCGTCTTTTGCCGGGCGCGCTCGATTTTTTTGCCTATCTTCGCCGCAGCGGGCGCGACTTCCTCTTCGTGACCAATAACTCCTCGCGGCATGCCGAATATTATTCGAACAAGCTCACCAAGCTCGGAATCGCCTGCCATGCTGGCAGCATTCTCACCTCCGGCGAAGCCACAGCCTTCTATCTCAATACTCTCAAGCCAAAGGCGCGCATCTTCCTGCTGGGCACTCCCGAGCTGGAAGAGGAGTTCACACGCGAGGGATTTACCCTGACCGAAGACCGCCCTGATTTCGTGGTGCTCGGCTTCGACAAGACGCTGACCTACGCCAAGCTGGTGACGGCCTGCGACCTGATTCGCCACGGCGTGCTGTTCGTCGCCACCCATCCGGATCTCAACTGCCCCACCGAGTCCGGATACATTCCCGACTGCGGCGCCATGACCGCCCTGATTACCGCCTCGACCGGCGTGCATCCCAAGGTGATCGGCAAGCCCAACCGGGAAATCATCGACATGATTCTTCGCAAGAAAAACTACCAGCCGGCGCAGTTGGCGATCGTAGGCGACCGCCTGTACACGGACATGACCACCGGCTTTAATGCGCAGATCCGCACCGTGCTGGTCCTCAGCGGGGAAACCAAGGCGGCCGACCTGGCGGGTTCTTCCATTAAGCCCGATCACGTTTGTCGCGACCTGGCGGAGTTGACCGAATGGTTGCAGCAGGGCGATAAGGCGATGGCCGCTCATTAATCCTGCCATCGGGCAAAGGCACGTCGAGGCCGAAGAAAGAGGTGTTCGATGGAGTTGCAATTCCTGGGATCGGGCGACGCTTTCGGCAGCGGCGGACGCTTCAATCCCTGCATTTACGTGCGCGCCCGCCAGAGCGCATTTCTGATCGATTGCGGCGCGTCGGCCATGATCGCCTTCCGCAAGTTCGGCGTCGACCCGAATACGGTTCGCACCATCATCATCAGCCATCTACACGGCGACCACTTCGGCGGACTGCCCTTCTTCATTCTCGATGCGCAGCTCGTCAGCCGCCGCACTGGCCCGCTTACCATCGTAGGGCCGCACGGGGTCCAGGACCGTCTGCTGGCGGCAATGGAAGTCCTGTTTCCGGGCTCAGCCAGGATCAAGCGCAACTTTGCCGTAGATTTTCGCGAACTGGAGGCTGGAACGGCACAACAGGTCAATGGAATCGAAGTCACGGCTTATGAGGTCAAACACGCCTGCGGCGGCCCGGCTTTCGCCCTGCGCGTGAGCGCGGACGGCAAGACGCTGTGCTACTCCGGCGATACCGAGTGGGTCGAACGCCTGCGCGAGGCCGCGCGAGGCGTTGACCTGTTCATCGCCGAATCCTACTTTTTCGACAAGCCGGTCAAGTTTCACCTCGATTACGCCACCCTGGCCCGGCATTTGCCCGAGATCGGAGCCAGGCGCGTGGTTCTGACGCATATGGGCGCCGACATGCTGGCCCACGCCAGCGAAATACAGTGCGAAGCCGCGCATGACGGCATGACCATCGCGGTGTAATGCTTGGCGCTAAGCCCCGGCTAGTCTCCACGCTCCTCTATGCGGTTCACCGCGCCCGAAGGCGCTTCCCCGCGCAGGCATTCCAGGACGCTGGTTGCGGCCGCCAGGGCAATCTCACGGCGCACGCGGTCCACCGCCGATCCGAGATGCGGCGTAAAGACCGTTCTGCCGGGGGCACGGCGGAGCCCGTCGGGCACCGTGCCGGGCTTGTCGGTCAGCGCCCAGTCCTCCATGGCGAAGACGTCGGCGGCATATCCGCCCAACTGGCCGTTTTGCAGCGCGGCGGCGACTGCCGCTTCGTCCACCAGCGATCCTCGCGCGACGTTGATGAGAAACGCACCGCGTTTCATGCGCGCCAGGAAGTTACCGTTCACTATGTGCCGCGTCTCCGGCGACAGTGGCAGGCACAGCAAGACAAAGTCGCTGCGCCGCAGCAGTTCGCCGACTTCCACCCGGCGCAAGCGGAGCTGGGATTCCTGGGCGGGCGAGAGCGGAGCCTTGTCCGCGTACAGCAGGGTTGCGCGGAATCCAGCCAAATGCCGCGTGATCGATCTGCCGATGGCTCCGGCGCCTACCAGCCCCACGGTGCTGCCGTTCAGGCTTTGCCCATAGAGCACGGGCCTCCAGCCGCGAAAGCGGCCATCGCGTATGAGACGGTCGCCGGGCAGGATGTTGCGCGCCAGCGAGATCATGAGGCCAAGCGCCAGTTCCGCCGCCGGCTCCGTCAGCAGGTCCGGAACAATGGTCAGCCAGACGCGGTGGCGCGTGCAGGCTGCGACGTCGAAATTGTCGTAGCCTTTCAGAGCGCAGGCAATAATGCGCAGCCAGGGACATTGCGCCAGAAACGCCTCGTCGATGCGCTCCGGCATGAAGGCGATCAGCCCATCGGCATCGCGACAGCGCCGCAACAACTCATCATGCGACAGCGCCTCGCGCGTCTCATTGGCAACCACCTGGCATGACGGCCTGAGCAGTTCAATTACCTCTCGTTGTACCCAGCTCGATATGACAACTTTGGGAAGTTCGGTCATGATTCCGCCTCTGGCATTCTTGCTTGCTTTACTGTGCTATTGAGAGCGACTATAACTGCCAGGCCCGCCAGGGCTCAACCACTAAGCAGCCTTGGCTGGGAATTTCGTCTTTTTCCGGCGAAAATTTGGATATTGCAGACAAGCTCGAAGCTCGATAGCGAGAACCATGGTGACAATAGCTGAAAATGCGCGCGCAGCCCTCACGCAAAAGCGCTGGGATGAAGCCGTAGCGGCCATGCAAAAACTTGATCCCGCCGTGACGGCCGACTTGGTTGCCGAGCTTCCTTTTGACGAGCAGCAGCTTCTGTTTCGCCGGTTGCCCATCGAGCTTGCCGCCGCCGTGGTAACTCATTTTCCCTACTATCACGCTTACGTTCTACTGCACTCGCGGCCGGCAGCCGAGATGCGCGCCATCTTCGGACGGATCGCGCCTCTGGACCGCCTCAGCTTTTTGGATGAGCTGCCGGAAGAGGCCTGGAAGCGGCTGATGGAGGAAGTTTCAGGGGAGCTGCCGGAGGCTCCTGCCGGCAAAACCGCTGAAGCCGCCGCGGCGGCGCCCGCCACCGTGACTGCGCCGGCGTTGGCGCCAATCATCGAGGCGCGCCAGATCGAGAAGCGATTTGATCAGCCCGGCGACAGGTATGTTCAGGTCATTGCGCCCATGGACCTGCGCGTGGAGGCGGGCATGATTACCGCCCTGCTGGGGCCCTCCGGCTGCGGGAAGTCCACCTTGTTGCGTATTCTGTCCGGGCTGGCGGAGCCCTCTGGCGGGAGCGTGCTGTGGCATGGAGAACCTTTGTCCGGCTGCCATCCCGGCGTCGGCATCGTCTTCCAGAGCTTTGCCTTATTTCCCTGGCTGACGGTGCTGGAAAACGTGGAAGTTCCATTGCTGGCGCACGGCATGCCGCATTTCGAGCGCCATCACCGTGCCTTGCGGGTAGTGGCGTCGGTGGGATTGAAGGGATTTGAAAACGCCTATCCCAAAGAGCTGTCCGGCGGCATGAAACAGCGGACGGGATTCGCGCGGGCGCTGGCCGTCGAACCCGAAGTCTTATTCATGGATGAGCCGTTCTCCGCGCTCGATGTGCTAACCGCCGAGAACCTGCGCGGCGAACTGCTGGAGCTTTGGCTGCAGAAAAAGATTCCCACCAAAAGCATATTCCTGGTCACGCACAATATTGAAGAAGCGGTCCTGCTGGCCGACCGTGTAATTGTGTTGGGCAGGAATCCGGCCACCATCCGCGCCGATTTCGAAATCCCCCTGCCGCAGCCGCGCGAGCGAAAATCAGCCGAGTTTCTCGTATACGTCGACTACATTTACAAGGTGATGACGCAGCCGGAGCTGCAGTTTGCCCCGCCCGCGCCGGCGCACCCCGCTTACAAAGCGGCGTATCAAATGCTGCCCCACGCCAAGGCTGGGGGAATGGCCGGCCTGCTGGAATTCCTGAACGATCGCGGCGGCAAAGAAGACATGTACCATCTGGCCGATGAGCTGCTGATGGAAGTGGATGATCTGCTGCCGATCGTCGAAGAAGCGGTGCTGCTGGGCTTCGCCAAACTGGCCGAGGGAGATGTCGAAATCACGGCCGAGGGAAAAGCGTTTGCCGAGGCCGATATTGCCGCCCGCAAGCAGATGTTCCGCGCCGCGGTGGTCGCTCACGTCGGCCTGGTGCAGCAGATTTGCCGGGCCCTGGAAGGCAAGTCGGACAGGACCATGCCGATGGAGTTCTTCCGGGACATCCTGGGTGAACACCTTTCCGAGAAGGAAGCGCAGCAGCAACTGGATACGGTTTTGAGTTGGGGCCGCTATGCCGAACTGTTCACCTACGACGCGGAAACCGACAAGCTGAGCCTGCACCAGCCCGCAAACGCCGCTGAGACGGGCGAGAGCGTTCCGCTGCATTAACGAAAATTGCATTTGGCGAGGAGCTTCGCTATACCGAGGCCGGAAAAACATCGTTCAGGAGTCTCGGCGCTGGCCCGGGTCCCGGCAAGCGGCACATCGCTGTGGACCGACGTGCCGGTAATCCTGGGCGGGCTGGCGCTTTTCTACGCGCTGCTGTCGTTCGCGCATTATTGGGCCGGGCCCGTTAACACAGAGGCCGAGATCCAGCTTCATCCCTCCGTTTTGCCCGAATACGCCCTGTATTCCGTCCTGCGCATCTCGATTGCCTATTTCGTCAGCCTCGGCTTCACTTTGGTCTACGGCTATGTGGCCGCCTACAATGCCAAGGCGGAACGGTTCATGATTCCGCTGCTGGACACGCTGCAATCCATTCCGGTGCTCAGCTTTCTTCCCGGAGTAATGACGGCCATGATGGCGCTGTTTCCGGGCCGGCAGTTGGGGGCGGAGCTGGGCGCGGTTCTGCTGATTTTTACCGGCCAGGCGTGGAACATGACCTTCAGCTTTTACTCGTCGCTGAAGAGCATTCCGCGGGAGATGATGGAAGCCGCCAAGGTCTACCACCTGAGTTGGTGGCAGCGCTTTCACCAGCTCGAGCTGCCTTATGCGGCCATGGGCCTGGTGTGGAATTCGATGATGTCGGTGGCCGGCGGCTGGTTCTTCCTGATGGCCTGCGAGATGTTCGTCCTGGGAAATCGCGACATGCGCCTGCCGGGGCTGGGATCGTACCTGCAGACCGCGGCCAATGCGGGCGATACCGGGGCAATCCTTTGGGGCCTGGCAGTGATGATCGGGATCATCATCGCCATGGACCGGATAATCTGGCGTCCGGTAATCGCCTGGACGGAAAAGTTCAAGTTCGAGCAGGTTGAGGCGGCCGAGACTCCCCGTTCCCGGGTTCTCGACCTGCTGCGCCGCTCGCGGGTTTGGTCGTTAGGTTGGCGGCTGGTGGTCGCGCCCGCGCGCGAAGCCATGGACTTGCACTTCGCCAAAGGCCCCGGGCAGCCGCAAGCCGCGGCAAAGCCCCGGCGCTGGCCCGCGCCCGTGGCCGGCGCGGCCGTGTCGGTCGTTATGGGTTACGTGCTTTTCCGAATGCTGTTGACCGCCGCCGGCGTTACCGGGCCGGAGCTGCGCGGCATCCTGGCGGGAGCGGGAGCCACCTTTCTTCGCGTCGAGTTCACCCTCCTGCTGGCGGCGCTCTGGACAATTCCGGTCGGAACCATCATTGGGCTGCAGCCCAAGCTTTCAGCAGTGGCACAGCCGATCGCGCAGATTGCCGCCTCGGTGCCGGCCACGGCGCTGTTTCCCATTATCCTGCTGGTGCTGATTCGCATGGGCGGGGGGCTGGGCATCGCCTCGATTGTGCTGCTGCTGTTGGGTACGCAGTGGTACATCCTGTTCAACGTGATCGCCGGGGCGGCGGCCATTCCCACCGACCTGAAGGAAGTTTGTGATGTCTATCGCCTGAGCAAGCTGGAGCGCTGGCGCAGGCTGCTGTTGCCGGGAATTTTTCCTTACCTGATCACCGGGCTGGTTACCGCTTCCGGCGGCGCCTGGAACGCCAGCATCGTGGCCGAGTACTTCCGTTTTCGCGGGCAGACCATGTCCACCGTCGGCCTGGGAGCGGTAATCAGCCGGGCGACCGACAGCGGGAATTTCCACGTGCTCCTGGTGGCTACCCTGGCCATGGCCTGCATGGTCGTCGCCATAAACCGCCTGCTGTGGCGGCGGCTGTACGCGCTGGCTTCGAGCCGGTTCAAGCTGGAAAACTGAGAGCATAGGGCGCGCGGGAACGCGCCGTGGCACCTGCATTTGGAAAAGAGAACGCTGCGGCCGAATTATTCCCCTGGCGTGGAGGGAACCGGCAAGGACTTGCGGGCGCCGGCGTCTTTCAGCCGCGCGACGCTGGCCGGCCCTTGCCCCTTTTCCAATATTTCCGCCAGCAGCGGCGCCGGAGGTTGGTGCGTCATGTCAAGAACAGGCGCGTTGCGTCCGGGTAGAGAACGCCGTTCCGTCAAATAGACGGCCGCCAGGCCGCCGGTCACAAATGGATGCAACACGGCCAGTGGCACCGAATACTTCTTGCTCTTGATAAAGCCCTCCAGCACGCCATTGGCCGGTTCGCTGCGGTGCAGGCTGCCCGGAACCTGCGGAATCACAAAGGTGGAAAACAGCAGGTCCGGATTGTGGCGGCTATAGCGGACCAGAGACTTGGCGACCTGCTTGGGGGTGGTGACGCCGAGATCGGCGATGAAGCTGCGATGCACCGCCCCGGGATAATAGAAGTTCAACACGTTGCGCGCGAAATCGGCGCAGTTGCGGAACAGCAGATTGAACCGGGCTTTGTTCTTGCGCTGATTGAACTGGCTGATGAAATTGGCGTCCTGCTCTTCGCTGGTCTCGATCAGGAAGCCGTAGATTTTTCGATCATAGGCGGAGCCGATCAGTTGAATCCATTCGCCTCCCGGCGCTTCTCCGTCCGGCCCGTCCGGCGCGATCTGCCGCAGATGGGCCCTGCGATAGGCATCCCGGAGCGCCGCCACAGTTTTCGCGTCGACCGACTGCGGAATTTCCTCCCGCTTATCGACGGCATAGAGATAAGGAAGCAGTGGAATTGCGATCCAGTCGTATCCGGCGATCCGGTGATAGCGGCTGATTACCACGCCGGTTTCACCCGCTTCGCAGCGGCGCAGGACCGTAAGAGAACTCGCGCAGACGCGTGCCAGGTAAATGGCCGCGTGGCCGGTGGGATTTATATTTCCGAAGCCGCCGAAGGGTTCTTCCAGCAGCACAGCAATGTCCGCGTGCGCCAGTGTGGGCGCGCACAGGACAAACAGCAACAGCACCCGTACCCAACCCATTACCTTCATCGTTGCTATTGCGTTGAGACGACCTCGCCCTCTCAGTGGCAGCCTATCATAATCTAACCCCAAGCTCGGCAAAATTACGCGTTAAAATTTCATCACGGTTCTTCGGGCATTGGCCCGATTACGCTGGGGCGGTCCGGTTCGGAGCTGCCGACCAGCCTGCGCGCGGCAAGCGCGCGCCGCATGCAAGAGAGGCGAATGAAAATTCCGCTGGGCAACTATCAAATCGACATTCTGGTTTCAGGCTTTCCCGGCCGCTCGCTTTATCACGGCGGCATGGGATGGAGTACCATCGCGCTGATCTGCGGCCGCGACCACGTTGAGAAGATTGGTTTACTCAGCCCATGCGGCTCGCTGCTTGCGTTTGCAAAAGAAATGCGGAGGAAGTCTGGATGATATCGTCACCATTTGGAAAAAGTGCGAAAGGCGAAGCCTACTCTGGCGCGCCAGTGGTTGTCGAGATGCAAGTCATCCCGGTGGCGGGATACGACAGCATGCTGCTCAATCTGAGCGGCGCGCACAGCCCTTTGTTCACGCGCAATATCGTAATCCTGAAAGACAACGCCGGCCACACCGGCGTGGGAGAGGTTCCCGGCGGCGAGCGTATCCGCCAAACCCTGGAAGATGCGCGGGCGCTGGTGGTCGGCAGCCATCTCGGCAACTATAAGAACGTCCTGAAGGCGGTGCGCCAGCGATTCGCCGAACGCGACTCCACCGGGCGTGGGTTGCAAACCTTCGATCTGCGTATCGCCATTCACGCTGTCACCGCCCTGGAAGCGGCTCTGTTGGACTTACTCGGTCAATTCATGGGAGTGCCGCTAGCAGCGCTGCTGGGGGAAGGCCAGCAGCGGCAGCAGGTGGAGTTCCTGGGCTATTTGTTTTATGTGGGCAACCGAAAAAAGACCAATTTGCCTTACCAGAGCGCCCCGGGCGGAAGGGATGACTGGTACAGGCTGCGGGACGAAGAGGCGCTGACGGTTGCCGCCATCGTGCGGCTGGCCGAGGCGGCGCGCGCGCATTATGGGTTTAACGATTTCAAGCTAAAGGGCGGCGTGTTGCGGGGCGTCGAGGAGATGGAAGTCGTCATCGCCCTGGCCGAGCGCTTCCCCCAGGCGCGAATCACCATCGATCCTAATGGGGCGTGGTCGCTGGAGGAGGCAATCAATCTCTGCCGTGACAAGCATGGCGTACTCGCCTACTGCGAAGATCCCTGCGGCGCGGAAAAGGGCTACTCCGGCCGGGAGATCATGGCCGAATTCCGGCGGGTCACCGGATTGCCCACTGCCACCAACATGATCGCCACTGACTGGCGGCAGATGGGACATTCCATCCAGCTGCACTCGGTCGACATTCCGCTCGCCGATCCCCACTTCTGGACCATGCAGGGATCGACGCGCGTAGCCCAGATGTGTCACGAATGGGGCCTGACCTGGGGCTCGCACTCCAACAACCACTTTGACATTTCCCTGGCCATGTATGCCCAGGTGGGCGCTGCCGCACCCGGCAAGATCACCGCCCTGGACACGCACTGGATCTGGCAGGAAGGCCGGGAGCGCCTGACCAAAGAGCCCTATCAGATCGTGGACGGCATGATCGCCATTCCCGACAAGCCTGGCCTCGGCGTGGAGCCGGACATGGCCCAGATAGAAAAGGCGCACCGGTTGTACATGGAGAAAGGCCTGGGAGGGCGCGACGATGCCGTGGCCATGCAATATCTGATTCCGGGCTGGAAATTCGACAACAAGCGCCCCTGCCTTGTCCGCTGAGGCTCGGATAGCAGCCCGGCTGAGCAACCCGGACATCAAAAAGCCCCGCCGGCTGATTGATAAGCGCAATCCTGTGATTTATACCGGGCAGGTCTCGAAGTTGGTTGCCAGAGAGGTTTGAGCACAAACTCGCAGGCGTCCATATACACGGCCAGGCGGCTGCCAGCGGTGTTGATAAAACCGGCAGCTTCCAATTAGATTTATATAGAACAGGGCCAACACTTCTATTGGAAGGCAGGAAGCAAAGGGCATGAAGGGTAATGAAAAGGTTTTGAAAGAATTGAACGCGGCTCTCAGCTCCGAATTGACCGCTATCGTACAGTACATGACCCAGGCAGAGATGTGCGGCAACTGGGGGTACGAGCGACTTGGCGCGATTCACAAAGCTCGGGCCATTGAAGAGATGAAACACGCGGAACGGCTAATCGAGCGTATTCTCTTTCTCGACGGGCTACCGGAAATCTCAGTGGGGTTGAAACCCAGGCCGGGTGAGAAGGTCCAGCAACAATTGGAAATCGACCTCGAAGATGAACTCGACGCAGTGCGGCAATACAACAAATCTGTGGCGGTTTGCACTGAAGTCAAGGACAATGGCACCCGCGAACTGTTTGAAGGGATGATCAAAGACGAAGAAAGACACGCTGACTTTCTGGAAGCCCAGCTCCATTCGCTCGGGGAAATGGGTATCGCCAATTACCTCTCGAAGCAGATGAAAAGCCAGTAGCTGAGTCGTCTGGTTCAAGGGTAGTTACGCCGGGGGGCGTGGCTAGGGACCATGCCAGCTCTAGCCAGCCCTCCCCGGCAGTCGCGCGGAGTCTGCGTGCGCTGGCCTGAACGCATAATCATCTTGCGTCCTCGCCATTGTAAACGGCAGTTGCTTTGTATCCGGTTCGCGGGAAAATCGCCACCAGCGTATCCGCGCACTCGGTTCGCTGTTCACCTCGGCTCGTGATCGACGATCAGGATCTCATTGTGCGGCAGAGGTGTGTTGGGCGCTTACACCGTTTTGCTTGGCGACCGGAAAGGTTGCTCCTATGCCCTCGCGTATCAGAGCCGAAAACGCAACGGCTAAAACCGTTGCCAGATAGCGCGGGAACAAACCGCGAATGAAACGCGTGCTGGCCCCTGCCGGATAGGAAGGCCCTTCGTCATTCCGGGGTGTCTGCACATCCGGTCGGCCTTTTCATTTCATCTTGGCTGCCTGGCCACCGGCAACATAGGAGGAGTTGCCACTGTTTATCCCAAATTCCTTTACTTTAGCTGAGCCATCGGCCTGAAAAGATACGTCTATCTCCTTAATGTTTGCAAACGGTTGCTGAGGAGACTTGGGCGCTCGCATGACCTTTACTGCAAAAGAGCCTGACGAAAATTTTGTACTCCCCTCGACTGGAAAGAAGCCTCCCTGGTCGTCTCTTGAACGGTATTCGTAGCTAACAACACCGCGTACCCTGCCATTCTTTATAGAACTAAGTACCAAGCAGAACCTGCGCGGGCTCTTATAGTTTTCCGTCATAGTTCCGGTCCAGATCCCAAGTTTGTCCGGGTGTTCAGACTCGTTATCGAAGTCAATTTGCTCCGGCAGCGGGCAGTAATCCGGGCGCTTCTGCACCTGAAGCGGCGGTACACGCGGAGCGTTCGCCCGGGTGTCGATGGCGGTGTTCGCGACGGCCGTGTAATTTACAGGCGTTGGAGCCGACTTCGATTCGTCGGTTTTTCCTCCATCGAACTTCTTGGGCTCGGAATCAGCAGCAATATGGTAACCGACCTTGGTTAAACCCGTCCAGCCTGCCTGTACTCTCCCGTCCTTTCGAAATTCCAGGACGATTTGCCATTTCCTTTCGGGTACATCAACAGCTATAGCAATAGAGGAAGTTGATGTTCTTACTTTCCCGGTAACTGCGTAAAAGCCTCCGTACCAGCCATCTCCTTCCAGGTCTTCAGCACTGTATATCGCGCGGGCCTTGCCGGCTTTAATCGATGTCAGCACGATGCAAAATCTACGACCAAGAACAGCTTTCTCCCAGAATCCGGTCCAGATCCCAAGCTTGTCACGGTACTCAGATTCGTTGTCAAACTCGATGCGATCCGGCAACGGGCAGTAATCCGGGTGCTTCTGCACCTGAAGCGGCGGTACACGCGGAGCGTTCGCCCGGGCATCGATGGCGGCCTTGGCTAAAGCCATGTAATGGCCGTCAGGGTAAGCATTCAAGAACGCCTGCAGGCGCGGCACGTCTTTCGACTCCTTGACGGCGTCCCAATCGATCTGCTCCAGAGCTTCGCGCGCTTGCTGGTTGAAGCGGCCATCGCGATACTGATCGAGATATCCTTGGATGCGCGCACGATCATGGCTTCCGGAAGCGGAATTCCAATCGATCTGCTCGATCTGTTCACGGGCCTGCGGGGCATGCCTGCCGCCGTTGTGCTGACTGAGATACTCCTGTAGCTTGGATCGGTCATTGCTACCGGTTGCCGCTGACCAATCCATCTGCTCCAGTTGGGTGCGAGCGGTGTCCGCCAACGGCCCCGTCGGATGCCGCTGCAGGAAAGCCTCTGTCAGCTTCCGGTCGGTGCTGTTTTTCACTGCCTCCCAGTCTTGCGCGGTCGTGTCCGGCGCTGGGGCTGGCGGGCGAGATTCAGCCGCCGGAGCGGGTTGAGCTTTTGGAGCGGGTGCTTGCGCGGGCAACGCGGCTGGCTGCGCGGCGGGTGATGGTAACGGTGCAGGCGCGAGGTTGGCACGGTCGGCCTTCGGCGCTGCGGTGCGAATTGCCAGCGCCGATGCCGCCCTCAACTCCTCGATTTTGTCCTTCGCCACCTCGGCAAATTGCCCTTCCGGGTATCGTCGCAGGTAGTTTTCAAACAGCGCTATTTTCTTTGAGTCCTTGATCGACTGCCACAGCGATAACTCGACTTCCAGATGCAAGTCAGCCGAGCGCTGGCTCATTACCTCCGGGGCTGCTGCGACCGGCGCCGGCGGCGGGCTCGGGGCGGCTTCGCGAAAAACAAACCTTCCGATCAGGCCGGAGTTGGAAAATGGCACCTGGACACCGCCAGTCTCATCCGAAACCCCCGCCCGCACTTCGTTGAACACGTCGTCGATCGACAGCCCCGGCTTTACGATCGCCTCTAGAAGATGCTTAGTGAAGCGGCCGTTGTGTTCTCTCGCGTTATCATCCGCCGTTCGCCCCGGAGCGGCAGCAAAGGCCACATATACTCCCCTGCCCGACATGGCACTCAGGCCTCCGCCTCCTTCGCTTCTCCAAGTCCGGTAGGGGTTATCGCGGCAGGCGTCCAACACCACAATGACGACCCGCGCGCCGTGCTCCTGCAGCAACTCCTGAATCAGGCTGGCCGGCTGGGCCTGATACTTCACTTCCACCACCGAGCGGGCGTCGAAATTCACCGGCAACAGATAGTTCTGCCCGTCGACCTCCATGCCATGCCCGGAAAAATAGAACAGCGCCACATCTCCTGGCCGGACCACGTTCGCGAAGTCCCGCACGGTCTGCTCGAACGCGACGCGGTCCACATTGGTTGCCAAGGTGGCTTCAAAGCCTACCTGCTTCAAAGCTTTGGCCAGATCAGAGGCGTCATTAATGGGGTTGGAGAGGGGCTTGCGGGTATAGTCGCGGTTGCCAATCACTAGCGCCAGGCGCCGCCCCGATTCAGATGCGGGAAGGAGAACCACCTGTCGCGTCTGGGCAAAGAGGGATATTGCCGCCGTGATCCATACGGCAATTATGGCCAAAAAGGTGCCATTGATTACCGTTCTTCGCCGGGAATGACTGACGGATGACACGGTCGGACTCCACAGAATCTGAACTGCCTGATCCGAACCCGTTGATCGGTCTACCCAACTACTATGAACACTGCTTACGTTTACCACACTCGGCTTCCCTAGGGAAGAAGTATGTACCTCCGGCCAGCTTGGCGCAGACCGTATTCGTAACTAGTTGAAAATCAGCGTCTTTAGCCACTACAAGCCATTCCGATGGAGTGGCTCACCTAGGGGTTATTTTGCTATTTCCCTCCCGCTATGTAGTTCTACGTAGTCAATCCCCCAATCGGTCGGTAACTCGGCAACCGCGCCGCGAGTACCCGAACTGGTAGCATCCAAGAGTCGATACAACGGCGAACCAACTCCGCGCGTTCCCCCGCGCACACCTTCAAAGTTCAAGACGGAGGGATCAGGAAGCGGTGTGGAAGTCGTCAAAACAACTAGAGTGTCTACTCCAAATGGCGATTGGATTTTTACAACGGCGTTCGGTAAGTCAATATCAGGCTGGTAGCTGGCTCGATTGGGAAATCTATTTTCACCTCCGGCAGTAGGAAACAATAGCGTTCCTTTGCCGTGGCAATCGATATCCAGGACGTATACCCATCGGGGGACATTAGATATACCTGTTTCGGAATGCAGCGCCAGTTGCAAATGATCGCCGCCGTGTACCAACTCGTCTTTGGCGAGCAATTGATTATCCGGCTGGCGTTTCAACACCAGCCGGTAAGGGTAAGGCGTATCTCCTGTTATGCTACTTTGCAAATTCAGCCAACCATGCACTTTGGCCAATCGGGAAGCGTACTGGTTCAAAGCGGCGGCCCCGTCATTGACCAACGATGCATCGGAAACGTCGACCCACTCGGTCCGCACGGGATAGCGGGATGAGGCAGAGCATCCCGGGCTACGGTTGGCTATTGTTGCCTGCGGGCCTTTCTGCGCAGAGCCTTCCTGCACTTCCGTGGCGTGGAACCAGGCGTATGCTACGCCGTCCTTTGTCAACCGACCAGCCAGCCAGTAATCGGCAGCAGTACGAGCACCAACGCCTTGCACGGCGTTAGCTTCGTCATGCAAACTCAACTTTGTCGCCAGCTCTCGCGAGGACGGCAGGTTTACCCAAACCTTCGCCCTGGCCGGAACCTTCGCCCGGATGGAAGCTGCTGACAGCTTCACGCCAATATCAACTGCTTCACTGCTGCCGGCCGGTTGCAGCAGCCAGCGTTCGCCGTTCCACATGATTATGTGTGTCCAAGGTTGCTCCGCTGGATCTTCGACAGTGTCGATTTGCGAAAGCTTCACCTGCTCGGCGGCCGCTTTAATTTCATCCTGGCTCAAGTTCGCCGGCCACATCCAAACCGATAAGGTCGCCGCCTTTGCCGGCACCCACTTGGTCAACTCGAAGACGTCACCTGGCTGGACCTTGGCCCCCGCCGGCGCAACCACCTTTGCCTTCGAACGTGTCAGGCCTTTCAGCTCCGTTATCTCAAGGCGAACCGTTCTGCCTTTAGCATCGGCTACCAGCGAAGAGAACTGGCTTTGAGGACCGACGTCGGCGACGCGGCCGATGTCCAGATAGGCATCTTCGCCCTCCATGCCCAGGGCTGCAGCACGGACCTTGCCCGATTCAGCCGTGCCTCCAAACAATGGCTGCTGCGTGCGCGCGGCGGAAGCCCCAAGCCATGGATCCTGGTCGGGAATTCGCGCATTCTCAAGCACTACCTTCACCCGCTTGTAGATATCGGACGCGGGCACGTTCGCCGGCAGGACCTGCAAAGCTTCTACGAGCGCAGCCGTGAAAGCACCGTGCGGCTGAGACCCGGCCTTGCCGGGCGCCTCCTTGGCAGCCTGATCCGGTTGTGCGGCGGTAAAGACCAGCGCCGGGTTGTCGGTACGGTCCTCCGGCGCTACGGCCGGCGTGCCATCGGGCATCGTGTCCGGCGCCTCGTTGATATCGCGCGGATCATAGGCCAGCAAACGCTCTTTGTAGGTACTCTTGAGTCTTAGCCCGCGGCTGATGGTTCCGCTGTGACAACTGTCGAAGATCGCCGTCAGCTTCACGCCTTTGTCGAGAGCGGCGTTGAAGATGCGCGCAATCTCGCGGTCGCGAACATCGAACGCCTGCTTGTAGGCATCGGCTGCAACGATGGTGTTGTCAACCGGCGTCAGTACCCGATCGACGTAGATCTTGCGCTTGTTGGACTTTGAATTCACGCGCAAGGAGCCGTGGCCGGCAAAATAGAAAACCACCGTATCGCCGCGCTGCGGTTCATCCACCAGATACTTCCGCATCGCGCTCAGCATGCCATCGTGGGTCGCATCCTTCTCCGGAAGGATAAAAACCCTATCCTTTGAGAAGCCGAACTTCGGACTGATTAACAGATCCCGCATGGCCTGCACGTCGTTCAAAGCCCCTTCAAGATTGGGCAACGCGGCCAGCCCAAAGCGCCCTTCGGTCGGGCCTTGCTGCTGGCTGCATTGAACTCTGGCGGGCTGATAGGTGTTGATTCCGATTAGCAACGCCCGCTTCGCCTGGGCGAAGCTGATGCCCGGCAACACTATGAAGGCCACCGTCGCCAAAAGAACAGTACGCCTAGCCATATCGAACTCCCGGCCGAGAATTAGCGTTCTATTGTTTTGTTCTCAAGAGACGAACAGGGCGATGCGCGCATCCTCTCACAGAAAGAAAGCCAACCTTTATTTTTTGGGAAAAAACGAGCCTATTAAGCCAGCAACTCTGAATGCTGTCAAGCACAAAAGTGTCGAATTACGAAACTCATACGCTACGTTCGGGAGCGGAGCGGTCAAACTTAAGCCGACCCAAATCTATTGCGGAAAGCCCCCGCCAAAACCACTGCCCAACTGATTGCAGGTCTGTGCAGCAGTAGTATTGGCTTTTGCACCGTGCCTGGCATCGGCTATTTATGTAGCAGTTAACAATTCACGACCTACTTTATTATGCCTGCGTTACTAGACCTTGTCCTAAGCCGCCAAGATTGTGCACGATAGGTCACTGCTCAGGCCATCCAGCTTGCCCGCTGTCCAGGGACCCCGGGCTGGACGGTGGCACTCGCCGATAGAGTCGAACTAAATGCTGCCGTAAGGCACATTTGAAGCGATAAGCGTGATGCTTTGGGCTGAACCGCTCGTAGTGCTTGTCTCGATATTAAATTCGACCGATCCCGATTGACTCGCTGGCTGCGACGATTGGGCCGGCTGCATTACTGTCGTTACGTTGCGACCTTCCGTATGTGCGCTATTCTCTGGCTAGACCTTAAGTCATGGCCGGGTGGCTGTTAGCCTGATGATGGGGCGTGCGATATATGGAAAGGCGGCGAGAAGAACGATTTCAGCTTGAGCTGATAGTCCGAGTGTGGGGCATAGACACCGACGGCAGACCCTTCGAACAGGACGCTATCACGGTTGATTTGACGAGAACGGGAGTTCGACTTCGGGGTATTTGCCACCCCATTGAGTCCGGTTCTGTCCTTCAGATAAATCACCAAGACAACAAGGCTAAATTCCGCGTCAGGTGGGTGGGAGGCAACGAGTTGAAGGGCCACATCGGGCTGGAGCTGCTCGAAGGAGAGCAGTTTTATTGGAGTCGTACAATACCGTTAGCTCCCGGAGACAGTCGTAAACAACCATGAAGACGCGCGCCACGATTTCAAATGCTTGTGATGAGCCGCAGCGCCTGAGAGAACTCGGTCGCCTTTAACTAAAGTTCGGGGCACGGAGCGGTGCTGCCAGTTGCGACGCCAAAGCAGCCCGTTGCCTCTTGCTGTTTCACCCAAGCGGAGCGTGTGTTTTCAGTAACGCTCGCGCCGGCGCGCCATCGCCCCCCAGGATTTTCAATGGAAGACAAACTAAATCGTAGTGACCAGGGCTTACCTCTGCCAGGTTCAGCCCTTCAACGATGGTAATGCCGGCTCCGAGTAAAATTCGATGCACTTCAGGATTGCCCACCGATAGATAGTCGATTCCGACAGTCATTATCTTTAGTTCGGCCAGGTACGAAGCGGCGTCTTCAGAAATTGCCGTGAATTGGCTTACGAACTGCGGGCTGTTCCAGCATCGTTGAGAGTTCAATGTCTTGAACAGCAGCCGCTCGGATGGGCCGAGGTTATGCTGGCGAAGTTCTGCTGCCTTGATCGCATCACGATCTTTGATTTCAATCACACGTGCATGTCCAATCAGGCTGTGCAGAGGAACCGCATGCGTCCCTGAGCCGCCCGGCAGAAAGTGTGCGGGGGCGTCGATGTGAGTCCCGGTATGAGCGCCCAGCTTGAGCACCGAAACAGTGCAGACATCGCCCCGCTCCAGGTGCGTAATGGCGTCGATCTCGATGGATGGATCATCGGGCCAATGTACCATCCCAGCGTAGATGGGTACGGATATGTCAATCCATTCGGTGGGCTGCGCTGACGGAATCAAGTTGCGGGTTGGTAGTACCTGTCCCATGTTCCACCTGATCAATGCAGTCTGCTGGAACGGCTATCGCAGGGGGCAACGCGCGATTCTCATCGCCTCCAAAACGGGAACGCCGAGCAGCTCCTGGCGTCCGGGTGTACTCACCGGGTGAATAAGCCGCCTGACCGTGGCGATCTGTCTTGCCGCTTCTCTCAACCCCGGCTGCGTCTTATCGTGCTCGGCCTCACCCTGGCCGGGAGGAGGCGTACCTGTTACCGGAGCTTCGATCTGTGCCGGCGTGGACTCACATTGGCGGTAGGATCGGGTCAGATGAGGCGCCTGATTGACATAAAACCCGAACTTCTGCCTCTTCCGCTGAAGGCGCACTTCATCGTAGAACTCGTGCACCGCTGGGCTGGCATTCCGGAATTCGATGAGCACAAGCTCATGGGACCCCGGGGTCCACAAGGCCCGTGCCTGCTCCGCGGTGGCGGCACAATCCACATCGAGCCCGCGGTCCCGCAGGGCTTTGGCGCGGCTATCGCGGCTCTGGTCATTCGCGTCCAGCAGCAGGATGCTTTTCTCGTCGGCCGAGTTTGGTATCGCCTTAAGCGCACACGTCAGGTCTTCGGTTGTCCTCGTGGTCCCTCCTCGCGGAATGGTCACCGCTGGTCAGTTCGCCGGAAGATCCAGGCTCGTGTCCAACTGGCGGGCCGTTGGGGACAATGCCAACCACACCCAGGCCGGAAAAGAGCCGGGGGAGAGGTCGCCGGCCGCCCGTAGCGGGCCTTGGGTTCGGACACCAGCCCCCGAGTCCTGGTCTGTGATCGTGTCGTCATAGCGGTTATGCGTCACGTTCCCTGCGGTTCTTTTTGCGGGCACGTTTGCGTGCCAGTGCCTGTTTCACGCGCGCCTTCTCGCCCGGCTTCAAGTAGTAGGAGTGCCGCTTTACTTCCCGGATGATGTCTTCCTGCTGCACCTTCCGCTTGAACCGACGCAGGGCGTTTTCCAGAGACTCGCCCTCCTGCAATCGAACTTCTGCCAATTCATCGCCCCCTTACCGGCCCGGATTGGGCTGTTCTCAGCATACTGCATTGCGACCCGATCTTCATCCGTAATCGCACGCGGAACACCGGCCGTCGTGACCGGCCTGCCACCCAGCGCTAAGGCCATTATTGAGGGCAAAGCCGCTGAGGCCGCTTACGGCCCTTCTGCATCGCGGCTAGTCGTGGTAATATATAAGCTGTACGGAAGTTTGACGCGCGATATGAGTTTGGCCTGTCGGTTTGTCGTTGCCCAGCAGCCTCAGTCTCTCCCAACCTTCGGCACAATTCAGTTTAAGGAAAAGGAATAAGAAAAGTGGAACAAGGAACCGTGAAGTGGTTCAACGACGCCAAGGGTTACGGGTTCATCACCCGCGACAGTGGCGGAGATGTGTTTGTTCACCAATCCGCCATCCAGTCCAGCGGATTCCGCAGCCTGCAAGAGGGTCAGCGGGTGCAGTTTAGTGTGACCAAGGGGCCGAAGGGCCTGCAAGCCGAGAACGTTCAGCCTGCCTAATTCAATCTATTTTCGGGAAGTCCCGGGTGCAACACAGGGGACTTCCGCAACTTCAACGTGCGATCACGTTTGGCGCGCACCGGGTAAGTCTTGCCGGCAGCCTCCGGTTATTCCTGCCTCTTTTTGCCCTCCGTCCGATCAGCCCAGAGCCATTTCGAGCGGCATTGGTTACAGCTTCGCGAATTCGCATCCTCTCTGCGTCTCGCGAGACGCCCCTCAGAAAAGTAGAAGAAAAGAGAAGATACGATTCGCATGACAACTTTTGCAGAACTTCCTTTGTCGGCGGCAGTACAACGAAGACTCGCCGCCGCACAATTCCTCACTCCTACTCCCATCCAGACCGCGGCGATTCCCCCGGCACTGGCAGGGAAAGATCTCGTAGCGACCGCCCAGACCGGGACCGGAAAGACGCTGGCGTTTCTCGTTCCTATCATGGAAGCGCTGGAACACAGCACGGGACAAAACGTCGCCGCCCTGATCCTGATCCCCACGCGTGAACTGGCAATGCAGATTCACGAGCAGTTCGAACAGCTTCGCGGCAACAAGCTGGGCCCGGCAGCCCTGGTCATAGGGGGGTTCGCCGAAAAGAAGCAATTGCAGGCCATCCGCGCTGGTGCACGGGTGGTGGTCGCCACTCCCGGCCGTCTGGAAGATTATCTGGGCCGCAAGCTGGTCGATTTGCGCCAGGTGCGCCTTGCCGTTCTCGATGAGGCCGACCGCATGCTGGATATGGGCTTCCTTCCGGCGATCAGGCGCATTCTCGCCACCCTGCCGCAGCAGCGACAGACCCTGTGTTTTTCGGCCACGCTGGAACAGTCGGTGGCGGGACTGGTCAACCAGTACTTGCGCAATCCCATCCGCATCGCGTTGGGATCAACCTTGAAGCCAGCCGACTCCGTCGAGTTGCAGGCCTTCGAGGTCGGCGGCATGCAAAAGCCGGACCTGCTGCGGCACCTGCTGTACAACGAGGAGGGACGGACGCTGGTATTCGCCCGCACCAAGCGCGGTACGGAGCGGCTCGCCAAGCAATTGGCACGGGATGGATTCGCGGCCGCCATGATCCACGGCGACCGCACCCAGTCGCAACGCACCGCCGCCCTGAACAGCTTTGAGGAAGGACGCACGCGGGTGCTGGTGGCAACCGACCTGGCCGCGCGCGGATTGCACGTCCAGGATATCAGGCACGTCATCAACTACGATCTCCCCGCCTTGCCGGAAGATTTCATTCACCGCGTGGGCCGGACTGGGCGTGCGGGCGCGTGCGGACTCGCATCGACCTTGGTCTCCGGCGCCGAGGTGTTGGAGTTGCGCAGCATGGAACGCGCGCTTAAGCTTTGTATCACGCGAAGGGAGATCTCGCCCGGCAGCTTGGCGCCGCGGCAGGCAGGCAACACGCTCCCTTCCCGTACCCTGACGAGAATGCCGGGTGAGTTCTTCGCCTAGCGGAGTCAGCCAAATCGGCGGGGGACGCTACAGGTCCTTGCCCCAGGCCAGCGGCCCTGCCAAACGGCACTTGTCGAATGTCTAGTGTGAGGTACTCTATGCCAGCCAGATCGGATAATAAGTACGAGTTGAAAGATCTGTACCAGGAAATCGATCTGTTCGACCGTAAGATCGCCCACTGCCAGAACTTCGAAAAGTTTGCCACCGATGGGGAACGCGCGACCGTGCTGCAGAAACTCGTCACCAAACGCAAAACCCTGGCGAAGGCTGCTCTTGAAATGGCCGGCCGCGGCGTCGAATGCGACCCCAAATACCTGCCGCGTTCTTTCAAGGCACCGGCAGAAGCCGCGAAGGTGCGGCCATGAACGGCAATACAATCCTCGGACGGTGGCCAGCCAGCATCGGCAACGAGGCGCATGAGTCGCCACCGGAGGCAGTGCCCCAGTCGCCTGCATCCGGCCCGGGTGAATCGGTTGCTCCCAGAGCTATCGCGGATGCCGCTGGGTTGCGGAGCAAGAGCGTCCTGCTGGTGGACTCCAACCGGCAGAGCCGCGAGTCGCGAGCCAAGGCCCTGCGGACGCGCGGGGTGCAGGTAGATTGCGTGGCCGATGCCGCCAGCGCCCGCGTGCGTCTGGCGGCGGAAAAGTACGACCTGATTCTGGTGGATCCCGGCCGCGAGCGCGAGAGCGCCGAATCGCTGGTACAGGGAATCAGGGCAAACAACTCCCGCCAGCTTGTCGGATTTCTGGTGGGCAGTCCGCTGTTTGTTGCGAAGTCTCTGAGCGGCGGCAGCAACCCTCGCCCCCCTCGTCCACCAGCGACACCGGCGGGGGCCGCGGCCGCAACAGTGAACGCACCGGCCACCGGCGGCATCGATTTCGGGCAGAGGATTCGCGATGCCGAAGCTATTCGCGATGCCGAAGCTATTCGCTATGCCGGAGCGCCGAACAAGAGGTAGATCAAAGAAGCCGCGGCGGCATGCCGCCTTGGAGATAGCCGTTGTCCCCTAAATCACGCGCAACCTTTACCAAACGCCAGAAAGAACAAAACCGGCAGGAGAAACAACGGGCCAAAGCCCAGCGCAAGCTGCAACGCAAGCTGGAAAGCCAGGCGGGCGTTCAGCCGCAGGGTACCGAAGAGATCCTCGCAAACGAAAGAACCGTTTCCGAGTCCTCGCCGCACCTCGAACAAATGAACCGCTGTCCGTAAAGCGGCTATAACCGCACCACCAAAAAAGGAATGCTTATGAAGAAGATCTTTGTTGGAAACTTTTCTTTCAGTACAACCGAAGCCGATCTGCGTCAGTGGTTTGCTCCGTACGGCTCCGTCGACAGCGCCACCGTGGTGACCGATCGCGACACCGGCCGTTCGCGCGGTTTTGGCTTCGTCGAGATGCCCAACGACAACGAGGCCGAGGCTGCCATCGCTGCACTCAACGGCAAGGACTCAGGTGGCCGCGCTCTCACCGTGAATGAAGCGCGCCCGCAGGCCGAGCGCGGCCGTGGGTTCCGCGGGGGGCGTGGCGGCAGCCGCGACGATTATCGGGGGCATGCCCGCCAGCCGCGTGAGCCGCGCTGGTGAAACCCGGGACTCCGCTCGCCCACGCCGGCCGACGAGCACCTGCCGGCAGGCAGCCCCCAAGGTTTCAACGGGTGTAAGTGATTCGCATAGGCCGAATCGGGCCCAGCGTGTCGAAGAGTAGAGAACACGACGCGGTGCCCAGCCGCTTCACCGAAACGGGCGGGTAATCGTGACCCTTTGTTTGACCTTCGTTTTCCGGGTCAAATAAAGGGTCACGTGATTTGCGAAGTCTGTTCGGCGACGCGAGACAACTAGCAGTCCCAGGTCCCATGGCCTTACTCGTCACATCGCGCTTGCCGGACCGGCGATGCGGAACTTCCGGTGCCTCGTGGGAATTTCGGAGCCTCGGCGTGAGCCGACTGAGCGGTTTCAACAACTTAAGCTCTTAATGGAGCAATTTGGAGCAACGGAAGAGAAGGCGGTATCGGTAAGTGCTTAAAAGAATGGTAGGCACGTGGGGACTCGAACCCAGACCTCTACCGTGCCAACTCATAGAATCAATAACTCACAACGGCATAGCAGGATACGGGCGGCACTCTAAGTCACTGTAAGGACATGTAAACCGAAAGTATTGTGTACCACGTTGTGTACCACGCTTTCGCTCTCACGATGGCAAGTTCGTGTACCCCTCTGGCTGTACGGAAACCCGTGGATTAAATCACAACTATCCACAAAGTCATCTCGCGTTGCTCAAGCGGCCCAGCCCGCTCTGTTGCTTAGGCATGTGCACGAACATACCTGAATCTATTTTGCCTGATTGAGTAACTCCAGCGCAGCAAGCGAGCGGGCGACGACCTTGGCCGGCAGAGGGACATAGCCTAGCTCAGTCGCATACTTCTGGCCGCCGGTCAGACACCAGCGAAACATCTGTTGCAGGGCGTTGGCCTTCTGCGGATCTTCATAATTCCTGTAGAGCAGGATCCAGGTCAGCGTGACGATCGGGTAAGACCCCTGCCCGGCGGGGTCGGGAACGTAGGCACGAAGGTTTTCCGGCAACTCCACTTGGGCTATTGCAGCAGCCCCGCTTTGCTCGCCGGGAGCGACGAACTTTCCCTCGCGATTCTCGACCAGGGCTACGCGCAGGCCGGCACGGCGCGCGAACTCATAGCCGACATAACCGACCGAGCCGACGGACTGCTGGATCAGGGCGGCCATGCCTTCATTGCCGCGCGCGCGCATGGCGTTGCCGGGCCAGTTAATCAGGGTCGCCGGACTAAACCGCGACCGCCACGCATCGCTGATGGCGTCGAGATGTTTAGTAAAGGCAAAGGTCGTCTTCCTGGCCGACTGCGCGTCCCATGAAGCGCCGTATGCCTTCGCCGCTTCCCACTGCTTCATAAACCACAACCGTCTCCGGGTGCTGCTGCTGGTAAGCGGCAAACCATTTCTGGTAGAGCACCGCGGGAAACGTAGCTCCAGCGCCCTGCAATAGGACTCCTCCGGACGGAATACTAGGCTTTGGAAGCTTTGCTGTGGCGCCGACAAGCGCGATGTTGGAAGATCCACTATTCCAAAAACAGTACGCGAGCACGCCGCACACCAGAACCAAGACAGCGGCCACCAGATGGTCCAGCCTCCAGGGAACCCTGTCATTGAGTTTGTCCGGATGAGTTGATGCCCTAGCTTCTTGCGGTTGATCTTCCATGGCGGTACTCCTACGCGCTTTTCACCCTGCCTGGGGATCCCCAACAAGCCCCGAACTGCATTTCATATGACAGCCGGGCGGCACCGGTGCAATGCGGCACGGGTTCCCCAGCAAGCCTGCTTCTGGCTTTCCGAGGCAGGGGGACTAGCTGAATTCGCCGCGAATGTAATCCTGGGTGTGTTTGTGCTTGGGATCCTGGAAAATCTGGCTCGAGGCCCCGAATTCCACCAGGTAACCGGTGCGCCCGCCCTGGGTCGTATCCACGTAGAGAAAGCCGGTGTAATCAGCAACGCGCTGTGCCTGCTGCAAATTGTGGGTGACAATGGCGATGGTGAAGCGCTGGCGAAGCTCGTGCATGAGTTCTTCGATCTTGCGGGTGGCGATAGGATCGAGCGCCGAGCAGGGCTCGTCCATCAGCAATACCTCCGGTTGGGTGGCGATGGCGCGGGCGATGCAGAGGCGCTGTTGCTGGCCGCCGGAAAGCGAGAGGCCGCTCTTGTGGAGCTTGTCTTTCACCTCGTCCCACAGGGCGGCGGCGCGCAATGCTTTTTCGACCTTCTCCGCCTTGTCGCCCTTGTAGCCGTTCAGGCGAAGGCCGAATGCAACATTGTTATATATGCTGGTGGCAAAAGGATTCGGCTGCTGGAAAACCATGCCGATGAAGCGGCGCACAGCGACCGGGTCGATGGCCGGGTCATAGATATCGTGCCCGCGATAGTGTACGTGCCCCTCGAAGCGGAAGCCGCGCACCAGGTCGTTCATGCGATTTAGGCAACGCAGCACCGTACTCTTGCCGCATCCGGAGGGGCCGATGAAAGCGGTGATTGCGTTCTTGGCGATCGGAATCGCGGTATCGCGGACCGCCTTGAAGGCGCCATAGTAGAGTTCCTTGATATTGCAGTCAATCACCACGCCGTTGCCACTGGCGCCGGCCGGAGCGTCATGATGAGCCATTGACGGGGAACCGTTCGGGACTGGTACGCTTTCAGTTGCCATGGGGCCTCCTAGCCTTGGTGGATTTGACGATTGGACAGGCTCTGCCCGATGAGGTTGGCGGCCAGCACCAGCAACACCAGAACCAGGGCGGCGGCCCATGCCATCTCAAGCTGGTTGCGGAACGGCATGCCCGCGAAGTTATAGATAAGCACGGCCAACGATGCCGTGGGTTGCATCAATTCGCTTTGGCCGTGCGACCACAGCCAGTAATTGCTGAACAAAGCCGTGAACAGCAGAGGCGCTGTTTCGCCCGCGGCGCGCGCGACGGCCAGCATGATGCCGGTGAGAATGCCGGGAAAAGCAGTCGGCAACAGAACCGTCAAAACCACCTGCGTATTCGTTGCGCCCATGCCGATTGCCGCTTCCTTCATGCGGAGCGGCACCATGCGAATGGCGTCCTCCGAGGTCAGAATGATGGTCGGCAGCATGAGGATCGAGAGCGCCACCGCGCCGGCGATCGCCGAGTAGCCCCCAGTCGCCAACACAATGGCGCCGTAGGCGAATACGCCGGCGAGGATCGAAGGAAAACCGGTCAACACCTTGGCGGAAAAACGGACCACCTCGGCCAACCGGCTCTCGCGCACTTGCGCCAGGTAAATCGCGGTGAACAGTCCGACGGGAATGCTCATCAACACCGCCAAGCCGACCATCAGCAGCGTGCCTATGATGGCATTGCCAAAACCTCCGCCGCTCTCCAGCGGCGCCGGCGGCAACTGCGTAAAAAGATCCAGGCTTAACTTCTGGCCACCTCGCCACAGCAGCATCCAGACCACCGAAAACAGCGGGATGAGGGCCAGAAGCGTCATGCCTCCTACGATCAGGTTCAGCGCAAAGTCCACAAATGTGCGGGGGCGGCGAAGGGAGCGCTCCAGTTGCGAAAAATCTACGCCCTCGAAGGGGTTGGGCGCCGGCAGCGGATTGGGGGCGTTCACGTTTGAGAGCGCCATTGGTTATTCCGTCACGAATTTCGCGCGCTGCAAGATGAACGCGCCGATGATGTTCACGATGAGGGTGATTCCGAGCAGAACCAGCGCGGCGTACATGAGCACGCCCACCTGCTTGGGTCCGGCTTCGGGAAAGTTGTTGGCCAGCAGCGCCGCCAGCGTATTCGCCGGGGAAAACAGAGACAAGCTGATCTGATTTGCGTTTCCCACCAGCATGGCCAACGCCATGGTTTCGCCCAGCGCCCGGCCGAAGGCCAGCACTATCCCGCCAAAAACCCCGCGGGAAGCGGTGGGTAGAATCACGGCAAGAATGGCTTCCCAGCGGGTAGCGCCAAGGCCGTAAGCAGCCATGCGCAACTTGGAGGGCACGGAGACGAGCGCATCGCGGCCGATCGCCGTGATCGTTGGCAGGATCATGATGGCCAGCACGATCACCGCCGGCAGCACGCCCGGTCCGCTGAGATCGGTGGCGAACAGCGGCATCCAGCCCAACTTCAGATGCAGCCAGTTGCACAGCGGGCGGATCAGGGGAATCACGACAAAAATTCCCCATAGGCCGTAGACCACGCTGGGAATCGCGGCCAGCAGCTCGATGAGGTTCTTCAGCAGGTGCTCCAGACGATCAGGCAGTTTGCTCCACACCGGCTTAAGGTGCAAGCCCATGCTCCGCAAGGCAGCGAAGGTCACCTGGCTCAGGTATCCCTCGCTGAGAAATATCGCCGCCGCCGTGCCGAACGCGGTTCCCAAGGCCAAGGCCAGAACCGAGGTGTAGAGCGTTCCCCAGATTTCGGCGGCGATGCCATAGCGGCCGGTGTTCGCGTCCCAGACCCTTCCCGAGAGGAACTTCCAGCCGTAATCGTGCATTGCCGGAATGGCGGCCACCGCGATCCGCAGCACGATGAACGCCACCAGCGCGATCACCAGCCAGGCAAACGTATAGCAGGTTCTGCGGAAGGCAACGTTTATCAGCGTCTGCACCCGCGTCGGCGCTCGGCCGATCTCTCCGCTTCGCTCCGCGAAGACGGTATGCGGGTTCGCGCCAAAGCCAAGCGTGGCGGAATTCCTAGAAGCCATATACCCGGGCCCTTCTAGTTGGAGGTTATGTTCTGTATCGCCGAAGTCGCCCTGGCCACAACCTGTGGCGGAAGCGGAACGTAACCAAGAGACTCGGCATCCTTCTGGCCGTCAGTGAGTCCGTACTTGACGAGATCCTGCATGGCCTGCTGCTTCTTCTTGTCCGGGTATTTCTTGTAGCAGATCAACCAGGTATAGGTGACGATCGGATACGCATCCGGAGACTCTGGGTCGGACGCCCACACGATCAGGTTGTCCGGCAACTGCGCCGACGCCAGCGCCGCCTGGGCTGATGAAGTTGTGGGCGCTACATACTTCCCGGCTTTGTTCTCCAGCATTGCCATGGGCAGCTTCTGGCTCTTGGCGTAACCGTATTCGATGTACCCGATGGAGCCGGGAGTCGTGGTGAGGGCGGCGGTGATGCCTTCGTTTCCCTTCGACTTCGTGCCTACCGGCCAGTTGGGCATGGTGTTGGCCCCGACGCTCTTGTCGAACTCGCTGTTGATGGCGCTCAGATGCTTGGAAAAAACGAAACTGGTGCCGCTCCCATCGGCGCGAACCACTACGTTGATGGGCAGATTTGGAAAATTGACGCCCGGATTGGCGGCAGCGATTTCAGGAGCGTTCCAGCGGTTGACCTTGCCAAGGAATATGCCCGCATACGCCTTGCGCGAGAGCTTTAGGTTGTCAATCCCCTTGAGGTTGTAGGCGATCACAACGCTGCCTGCCGTCATCGGGAAGAGTTGCACTCCGCCCTCCACCCGGTCCATCTCTTCCTGCCGCATGGCCGCATCGCTGGCCCCGAAGTCAACCGTACGGTCGAGAACGCTCTTTATCCCGCTGCCACTTCCGACCGACTGGTAATCCACGACCACGTTTTTGTGGTCGTTACTGTACTGCTTAAACCATTTGCTGTAGAGAGGAGCGGGAAAGCTCGCGCCCGCGCCCTGCAGCTTGACCGCATCTGTGGACGAGCTGGCTTTGCTGTTGCAACCCGACAGGGCGAGCACGATTACTGCGCAAATTACGACGGCAATACCGGAACGGATATTCATAGTATTTCTCCTCTTTTGCGCCCAATGCATCCGACACTGTAAGGCGCTGCTGTTGCGGTACACCATAAAACCCCCGCGCAGATGTTCGTGATGGCGATTTGCCAGGGAGCCCGTGGTTATGAACACCAACATGGACTCGTCTGCGGGAGCGAGCTGCGTATCAAACCTTCAGTGAAGAACAAAGGTAGCGGAACAGTGTTAAAGCCCCGTTAAGGCAAGATGAAAACCCTTGTTCTCTGGGAAGAGTTGTCGATCAACACTGGCAAGTAAGGCACAGCGCGGAAGGTACACGGCCAACCCCCAAGGCTGGCGTAATTATTAACCGAATTTTCACTTCTCCCGTCTCGAAAGCGCCGATAGAGATGCCGGAGTTACCCATCCGGGTCCTCGCGGCAAACGAGCAACAAAAAGGCAGCAGGGACGGGAGCTTGTCGCTTCACTCAATAAAAAGATGTCAGCAACGAAGCGCCTGATTTGAAGTGCCGCGTCCGAATTGACAGATATTACCGAAGTACCCATGCGGGAAGTTACGTTTAATACTGCATTCATAGTCATAGCCTTTAAATGGGGTTATCCGGAGAGCCGGGGAGGGAGATTGGAGTATGTCTTCGGTGAGGGCGCAGTGCGGACACGTGCTTAAGCGCAATCGCAATCAACTCACGCTTCTCTATGTTGGGTTGTGTGTGCTGCAAACGTCCATTATGGCTGCCGGCCTGGTGGTGGCCTACCGGGTGGAAAAAACCTACTCGCAGCATATTGCCTACGAGACCGTGTTGAATGGGCATCTGCGCACTGTCATAGCCATGCGCGCGTTGGCCGACAATGCTTCTCCGCCGGGCCCGGACACCGCATCCACGGAATGGGAGGATGAGGCGTCACGGGTACATAATGCTTCCAGCCTCTTCACCAGCCAGGCCGAAAACCTGCGCAAGGAGATGCAGTCGTATGGCGATGCCGCTTTCGGTAACTGCGGTGAATACTTGCGATCGGTGCGGGAGCTGATGCCTCAAGTGGTTGATCAAACGGAGCAGGCAGGCCGGGCCCTGAAGGCGAAGGATGACTTGCGCTTCCGCACCTATTTGTTCGACGCCGGCCGGACCTTCGACCGCCTGCAAAAAGCCATTGGCAATATCAACGTGGAGATCTCAACCATAAAGGACGAGTCGCTGGCGCAGAACTCGCTGCTGGCGCGTCGCGCCCGCAACCAGTTGGTTGGACTCTCGGCCCTAGGATTTTTGCTGGTGCTGCCGGCGACCGCTTATGCCCGCCGCATCAGCAGGGCCATCCGGGTATTCGAGGCAAGACTTCAGGCCGAAAGGGATGCGCTGGAAAACCGGGTAGCGGAGCGCACGGTGGAGCTGCGCGGCGAGGTGGAGGAACGCCGACGCATCGAGCAGTTTGACAACCGGCGCAACAGCGTGCTGGAGATGGTGGCCGAAGGGGCCTCCGTCCAGCAGGTCTTGAGCGAGCTGGCGCTTACCATGGAGAATTTCTGCAAGCCTTTGTTGTGCTTCATTCAGGCGACCGAAGCAGGGTTGCTGGTCGCCCCCAGTCTTTCCCGGCAGTATGTTTCCGCGCTCGAGGCGTCGCTTGCCGAGGGAGACAATCCTGTTCGCCAGGCAGCGGCAAATGGCCAGACGGTGCTAATTGCCGACAGCGAACAGGAACTGAATGCTCCCGAAGTGCGCGACTTTGTCCGGCAACATAACATTTCGTCCTGGTGGTCGCTTCCATTTCTTGGCAGCGATGGCAAGCTGCTCGGCACGCTTTCTCTGATCGGGGCCGAAGCGCGCAGACCCGCACAACAGGAGATGCGGGTTCTACTGTCAGGGGCCCGCCTGGCGGCGTTAGCCATAACCCATGCCGATATGCAGGAAGAGCTGTTCTACCGGGCGCACCACGATTCGCTGACCAAGCTGCCCAACCGCAGCGTATGCGACGACCGCATCAACCAGGCGATGGCGCGCGCCCATCGCCACGGCCTGAAGGCCGCCGTGCTCTGCATCGACCTGGACGAGTTCAAGCAGATCAACGACGTGCACGGACACCAGGCTGGTGACCATCTGCTGCACACAATCGCCGTGCGGCTCATAGCCAGGCTGCGGACCACCGATACCCTGGTGCGCATGGGCGGAGACGAATTCCTGGCGGTGCTCGACGACATAGGCGACGGTGAAGACCTGGAGAAGGTTGCCGAGGCGCTGAGAACGACCATTGCCGAGCCGGTCGAGTTCGGCAACACGCTGCTGCGGATTTCGGCCAGCATCGGCGGCGCCATGTACCCGGGCGATGGCGAGTCGGCCGCGGAATTGAAGCTGCACGCCGATCACGCCATGTACCGCGCCAAGGAACGCGGCCGCAACACCTTCCAGATGTTCTCCACCGAGTTGAGCGAGCGGCTGGCAAGGCGGCGGCAGCTTGAGGGTTACCTGCGAGACGCCCTCGATCACGATGGCTTCGAGCTCTATTACCAGCCGCAGTACACGCTCAAACGCGAACTGATCGGCTTGGAGGCGCTACTGCGATTCCGTGCCCCGGAACTGAAAGCCATTTCGCCAGGCGAGTTCATTCCCGTGGCCGAGCAGACCGGGCTCATTCTCGAGATTGGGGACTGGGTTATCCGGAACGTTTGCCGCCAGGGAGTGGAATGGATTGAGAGGGGCTTCGCCCCGGTCCGAATCTCCGTCAACATTTCGGCGCTGGAATTGGCGCAGGTCCGGTTCGCGCAGCGGGTGGCGGACGCCATTCGCGCCAGCGGCTTCGACCCGAAGTACCTGCAAATCGAGGTAACCGAGACCGCGGTCATGGGCAACATAGACGAGGCCACCCGCCATCTCCGCGAACTGGAACGCCTCGGAGTCACCGTCTCGGTGGACGACTTTGGAACCGGCCATTCCTCGCTCAGCTATCTCCACAGGCTCCCGATTGACTCCATCAAGGTCGATCGTTCTTTCGTGCGGCAGATCACGCAGTGTGACGAAAGCAAGGCCATCGTGCGCGCTATCGTTGCCATGGCCAACAGCCTGGACTTGCAGGTGATCGCCGAGGGAGTCGAGACCGAGGACCAGTTGTCCGCCGTTGCCAAGGCCGGATGCCACTTTATCCAAGGCTACCTGTTCTCCCGGCCACTCAGCGTCGAAACTCTCTCGGGACTCTTGCAGGAATGTGCGCAAGAGGGCCAGGTGGCACCGGAAAAAATGCCGTGTGAAAAGATTAACTCCAAGGCCGGAAATGCCGCAGGCCTCAGTCTTCTCGTGGCCGGTTCGCCGACGGTGGCGATCGGTAACGGCAAGAGGTCGGTGCGGCACGCGCAATAGGCCTCTCCGCCCAAGCTGCGCTATGGCAAGCAGATGCGGTTCCGTGCTTGTGCGGCAGGCACTCACTCGCAGCCAGACAGCCGCGCGCTGCTCCTGTGCCCAACGAACGGGCGTGGTTTAACCCGATGTTCATGCTCTTTTAGCTACACTGGCATCTGAGAGACGAGGTGCCGCGCAGATGAAAAGGATTCTTACTCTTGTACTCGGAGTTCTAATCAATTGCAGTGCCTTCGCCGCCGGCGGGCGCAACGTGGTCATATTTGTTGCTGACGGACTACGTCCAGGGTCGGTTAATGTGACCGATGCGCCGACAATGTTCGGCATCCGGCAAAGCGGAGTCTTCTTTTCCAACAGCCATGCACTGTTTCCGACCTTCACCACGCCTAATGCCTCGGCCATTGCCACCGGCCACTACTTGGGCGACACGGGAGATTTCAGCAACACCGTTTACATCGGTTATCCCGTGTTCAATACCGGGAACTTCGGCAAGAGCGCCGCTTCGCCGGCGCCGTTTCTCGAAGATGACCAGATACTCTGCGACGTGAACGACCACTACAACGGCAATTATCTTAATGAAGAGTCGCTGCTTCATCTGGCTCGCCAATATGGTTACAGGACTGCCGCCGTCGGCAAACTCGGGCCCACGGCCATTCAAGAAGTAGGCCAGGTCCGGCCCGTGAACAAGAACTTCGCGATGCCGGCGCCTGAAGGAATAATCATTGACGACTCGACCGGCAGCGACTCCGGAGTGCCGCTTGATCCCGCTATTGCTGCCGCCCTTGCGCAAGCCGGACTCGGCACCAAACCTGTCCCGCGTAAGCAGCCTGCGGGCAACAACACCGACCACGGCACGCTGAACGCCAACGTCGGACAGCAGCAATGGTTTGCCGATGCGGTCACGAAGGCTATCCTCCCAGCCTTCAAAGCTTCCGGCAAACCATTTGCGCTGGTGTTCTGGTCGCGCGATCCGGATGGTACGCAACACAACCAGGGCGACAGTCTTAACTCGCTGACCCCCGGCATCAACGGACCAACCTCGCGCGCCGCGGTCAAGAATGCAGACGACAATCTCAAGCAGATACTCGACTATATCAACAACGATCCGGCACTGGCCGCCAACACCGACATCTTCGTCACCTCTGACCACGGCTTCGCCACCATTAGCCGGCATGAGATCGACGCCGCCGGGCACGCGACCTCCAGCTACGCGGCCAAGTTTACCTATAAAAATCAGACCGGCCGCGTCGAGGTGCAGCCCGGCTTTCTGCCTCCCGGCTTTCTGGCCATCGACCTGGCGCACACGCTCGGAATGCCGCTCTACGATCCGGGCAGCCTGATCGACGACGGAAACGGCGGCAAGAAATACGAGCCCGTGGATCCCACCATCCCGCAGCAGACCGCGACCACTCGCCAGCGCCCCGATGGCGGCAATGGACTGATCGGCGCCAGCGGCAAGATCATGGATCAGACGGATGCGAAGGTAATTGTTGCCGCCAACGGCGGTTCGGACCTGATCTACGTTCCCGACAATGACGCGCAGCGCGTGCGCGCCATCGTTGACTTCCTGACGAAGCAGGATTACGTAGGCGCCCTGTTTGTCGATGACCGCTTCGGCAAAATTCCCGGCGCGCTGCCGCTAAGTTCGATCAGGCTTAAGGGCGCGACCCCGATGCCCGTGCCCGCGGTGGCGGTCGGCTTCAGGACATTTCCCCTGGACGCCGCCGTCCCGCTGATGACCGCCGTTCAAATTGCCGATACCACGCTGCAGGAAGGCCAGGGCATGCACGGCAGCATTGGCCGCGACAATACGTTTAACAATATGGCGGCCATGGGACCGGACTTCAAAAAAGGTTATGTGGATCAGGCGCCGGTCAGCAACGCCGACATCACGCCCACCATCGCGCATCTGCTCGGCTTCAAGCTTCCGCGCAAGGGCACAATGCAGGGCCGCGTTTTGTCGGAAGCGCTGAAGGGAGGCCCCGGCAGCGTTCCATTCGCGCGCAAGACGCTGCAATCAGACAAGGCCAACGGGCGCAGCACGGTCATGTTCTACCAGCGGCTGCATACGCAAGTGTATTTTGACGAGGCCTGCCTGATCCCGGCGCAGGCAGGAGCAAACCCGGCAAGCTGTAATTGAGACCACAACTTCCCCCGCTGCACGTTTGCGGCCGCCGTCACCGGCGGCCTTTTTCATTGGAAGATCCGCGCTGTCAGGATGCCGCGGCCGTCATGCGGGAGCGGTAATTGGTGCTGGCAGCTTTAACTCCCGCCGGCGACAATAACAAATTCTTTCGCTAAACCAGTTCAGGCCCAGCTAATACCAATTGTGAATACGCCTGCGCTGTCGTGATGCTGGCCGCCAGACGGCGCTCGCAGGAACAGAAAATGGTTAGGGGGATTCGCATCGCGGTCCGAAGCCGTTGCCGTATAGTTCTTTTTGCCTATCCACAACGGGCCCTCTTCTACCAGACCGCCGAAGAAACGGCTGGGGCCTAAATAAAATTGAATAATATGCCGAGTTGATGCGTAGAAATTCGTGCACCCCTAAACAGCTACCCCGCATCAAAAGCAGTTTATTGGCGCTCCAGTTTTTGCGCTCGTAATGTGCGGTGCTGCTAAGAAACTGCCGTCCCCCACGCCCCCTGTCGGGCAACGAAACCAAGACCCGACAAATAGGATGGAAGACTAATCACCGGAGGATTCGGATGACCACACGAACCCATTTTCACGAAGCGCTGAACGAGTTGAAGGATAAACTGCTGGCCATGGGGGGCATGGCCGAAAGCGCCGTCGGGCAGGCGGTTAGCGCCTACGGTGAGCGATCCCCCGAGCTTTGCCAAAAGGTTTATGAAATCGAAGCGCGTGTCAATTTTCTCGAACGCGAGATTGACAGGCTGGCTTTCGACCTGCTAGCCATGCAACAACCAATGGCCGTCGACCTGCGGTTGATCCTGGCGGTCATAAAAAGCAATGCCAATCTGGAGCGTGTCGGCGACCAAGCAGTTAATATTGCCGAGCGCGTTATGGGATTGATCGAACTTCCTCCCGCCGAATTATCTACCGATATACCACACATGGCCGCTGTCGTGTCGGATATGGTCCGGCAATCACTCCAAGCGTTTGTTTCCGGTGATGTCGAGCTTGCTCAGCGAATTCTGGAGCGAGATGATGATGTGGATAAGATGAACCTTGAGATCTTCATGGTAATGAACCGGATCATGGAGGTATCCCCGCAGCTCATTCGCCAGGCACAGCATACGATAAGTATCGCCCGCAATCTCGAACGTGTTGCGGATCACGCTACGAATGTTGCCGAAGAAGTCATCTTTTGGGTCTGTGGAGCCGACGTGCGGCGTCACTTTGGACAAACCGCTTGAGATGTTCTGTTCAACCGGGATCATGCTAACGCCCCCCCAGTGTTGCTGCGTAATAGCACAGGATGGCAAGTGACGCACCTGGTACATTTTCCCGGGTCGAACGTGTAGACTTCCATTGTTATCTGTTGCGCTCCTGAGAGTGGCGCACGCTAAGCCAATGCCCGGCATAATACTTGAAGACGAAATCCATCGCGCTTTCTTGATTGCTAGGGCGGCAGTAACTAACGCTCGGGAGTATCTCGACAGTCGCAACCAGTTGGCCCTGCGCGCAGTTCAGGGATACGAAATCGATCTAGATGCTCTTGACCGCAAAATCGACAAGAGCTTGCCATTGGCGATAACCGGCGTGAGTGAGAAGCGAGCGCGTGAACTGCTCGCTTACCACCAATTCATCTCCGATCTAGAGCGCATCGGAGATCTTGTGCTCTGGGCAGCTAATCATCTTCCCGCATCAGTGACTCGAACCGATAAGTACGTCCTGCTTGAGATGCTCAACCTTATTGCGCACATGCTTGAGGAGGTATACCTAGGGTTTCGGGACCGGTCAACAGGACACGCCGGCACTGTTTTCAGCAGCGATACCGAGCTTGATATGTTGCGCTCGCAGTTCTTTCGTGTACATCTCAAACGCCGCTCCCACGCCAGCGTGGAAGACAGGGTCGCGCTCCTGCTGATCGCGCAAGCCTTGGAAAGAGCCGGCGATCACTGTACCAATCTTGCCGAGGAGGTGATCCACCTCGTTGAGCATCGCAGTGTTCGACACGTGCCGAAGAAACAAAATAATGCGCCCTAGTGTCCCTCTGTGGCATTGCTGGTGGGCGGCAATCCCTGGGCGCCGTTCATCTTGAGCGGCCCCGGCCAGGCGCTATTACTGTTCACCGTTCTCGATATGTTGTTCCCCTGAATAACATTTCTGAGCTCCGCTTCGTAGACATTGTAAACGTCGGCGAAGACCCGGGGCCATGAAGCTCGCAGGGCGCGTGCGCGCGCCTCGGCGAACATCGCCTTTCGCAGCTGCCCATCTCGCGCCAACTGCAGCACGCCTTCCACAAATTGCGATTCACCGTCAGCTACCCAGCCAGTGCGACCGTGTTCGACGATGAACTTGGGGCCTCCCTTGGAAGTAACGACCGCCGGCACTCCTGACGCCAAAGCCTCCAGCACGGCATTGCCGAAGGTGTCGGTATCGGAGGGAAAGGCAAAGATGTCCATGTTTGCGTATGCGGTTGCCAAATCGGGGCCGCGAAGCACGCCGGTAAATTCGGCGCTGCGGACGTTTCCGGCCAGCCAGTCTTTTTCGCTGCCATGCCCGACAAAGACGATTTTCGTATTGCGGAAACCGGCGAGATGCAGAGCATCGGCAACCTGCGCAAAGCGGCGGACCTGCTTTTCCGTGTTCAGCCGCCCTACGTAGCCGATTACAATCTTTCCATCTTCCCCCCGATCGCGATACCGTGGATGGAACGCTTTATGATCGACACCCCTTTCCATCAGATAGCACGGCCTGCCGGTAGTCGCGCTTAACCTCCCGACCAGTTCGCGGTTTGGAGCAAAATGAAAACGCGCCACGCGGAAGTAGAAAGCCGTGAGGCTGAAACTCACTTCCTCTACCTTCTTTAATAAGCCGTAGCGCGTTTTCTCATTCAACCAAGCAGGGAGTAGGGAGTTAGAACGACGGGAGGCGTATTCATGTACGTTAGTGTGCCAGGAACCGGCAACCGGAATTCCCAGATCGTGACCGGTAATGGCGCCGGCAATGCCGATATCACCAGGGCCAGTGATATGTATTACATCAGGCGAGAACTTGCGGACCACCTCACGGATCTTGCGGTAATGCCTCAGGAAAAGCATGTCAAAACGAAGGTCTTTATCTAAGCCAAACGAGACTCCTCCGCGTTTCAGCCCGAGCCGGATTACCGAACCGTGCTGGGTTAGCCCATTCTGCTCATCGGCCGAAACCAGAAGAAATGGAAACTCGTTGACACGGGCGAATTCGGCGAATTGACGGCAAGTGTTGGCGACTCCATTGACTTCGTTGAAGCAGTCCGCAAACAGGGCTACACGCGTTGTCCGCTCCATTTATGCCCCCTCGGCGACACCGGGAAGCTTCGCCACGTTCCTCGTTCCCAGCGAACGAATGCCTCTGAGGAGGCTACCTTCCGTGATCGTGGCGGCTCCCAGGATCAGTTGCAGGAACTTGGGTGGTTCGCTCCAGAGGGAAGCTACAGGCCTGAGTGTCCCTCTGGTATCCGGGTGAAACGTCCTCTCGTCCCAGCGGCGAAGCCCGTCGGCGTGCGACGGGTACTCGCGGATAGCGTCGAGGAAAACGTGATAAAGGCGCAGTACACGCGGTTCCTCGTACTGGGGCAGGAATAATATCCTGCTGCATCGCTGCTCGCGGATCTCTTCGACCCACTCGCTGAAGCTTTCAGCGTTGGTAAGATTTATGTTCGCGTTTGGTTCCGTACCGTGGCGATCGCCTCCGGATATAACCACCTGCTTCCATCGCGCCGCCAGCGTCATTACCTCCGTATTTTCTTTCCAGGAACGAAGTCCGTTCAATTCGAATGCATGAATATAGCTGCCACACTGCTCCAGAAAAGACTTGAGATCCTCCCGGAAGGCCTCTGGCGACGTCTGGCTCAGGTTCCAGAGAGGGTGATTGAGGACGATCAATACCGACGAATTTAAATGCAGGCTGTGTAGCAGCTCCCGCAGTTGGTGGTGGCTCGGCTCTGCCGTCCAGGCTAGCAACTCTTGACAAATCTGCCGGGCCCGCCCCACCGGCATGTTGTGCAGGCCGATGTGGAACGTGGAGCCGAGAAACGGAACCGCCCATTCCAAGGAGATCGGAATTCCGCATGTCTCCGGGATGGCGTTTAACAACATCGGGGCCTCGATATCTTCATGGTCCGTGATCGAGACCAGCGGGTCTAATCCAAGTTGTTCAATCTGTCTCCGCTCGCAGTCGAAAGCTGCCCGCGCACTCAGAGGCGGAATCCAAAAGGCGCGGCACAGATCAACTTGGATTCCTCTCCGCTCAGCGATCTTGGCTTGCGTGGATAGCAAGCTCTGCCCCAGTACACTGCATTCGCAAATTCGCTGTATGAACTCCAGGCTTTCGCGTGAATGATTGGTGTGGCTATGCACGGAAACACCTGTCCTATAACAGCGAAGAAAGTGTTGCTCCTGCCTGAACCACAGCACCTTGTTCTGCAAAATCCACCCCCCGATTCTGTTGGTGACATCGCCTGCCGCATGATCGGAACGCTCCTTGAGCTCCGGTCGAACCGATTGTGATGTAGCTGGATGAACAGGCTATTACGGCATTGACAACTGATTGTTAACGGTCGGCCGGGAACCAGCGGCAGCAACACGCGTTGCGAGCCGTATTTGTCGTCACGAGAGTTTCATCGGCATCGGCGCTACTTTTAACATTTCGACACGCACTTGCCGTTTATACTGCGTTCTGATGTCCTCCTCCCAAGATAGCCTCCAAAGAGGCCCCACCACAGATGTTAGAGTGGTTCTCGCGTCCATCTTGCGGCACCCCTTTCGCATGCTTGGGCTGCGCTGGAACTTCAAGACGGCTGCCCTGAGCGCACTCTTCCGGGGCACCGTCTTTCTGGCCGCTATCTGCCGATCTCAGCACGCCGGCAGAGTCGAGGCCGTACTGCTGGAGGCCACCTATGGCGCCGTAGCCGCAGGAATCTTCGGCGCCCTTGTTCAATCTCTGCGGTCGGCGAAGCCGACGTGGATGGCTGAAACCGTGCTATTCCTGGTTGTTCCGTTATTGTTGCAGTTGTTGGATTTCGCCACGCACGCGTTATTTGGCACCGCTGTTTTCCGGGTCGGGCTGTTCGCTTCCGCTGTGCTGACCGGAGTATCGGCATTGTTCAGCTTGTATGCAATGAGGCGAGGAGTTTTGCTTATCGGCAAGGAAGGAAAGACAATCGGCGGCGACCTCTGCAGTTTGCCTGCATTGGCGCTGGGGTTTGTCTTGGCGGCACCCGTGAACGCCGCCCATTTCATCGTTCGTGTTTTCCCGTTTCCGTTGTTTGCGTCCGGCAAGCAGAAATGAACCCTGCACCTGATAAACGCTGGCATGAAACTTCCGGAGGAATTGCAACCTTCTATCGCGCGTTCATGATCGTGTAACCTTAGAAGACCGTGACCCTGATGCCTAATCCACGCCACCTCAATCTGACAATTGTGAAGTTTCTCAGTTGTATTTTCATCCTCCTCGCATTCACGGCCGGCCATGCAGCCAAAGCGTTGGCGCAATCCGATGCGGCAGCATCCGCTGCACCTGCCAACCTGGCTGGTATCACAAGCGAAGAGATCGTCAACAAACTTGTACAGGCAAACGCCAGGCGTGCCCACGACCTGCGCGGTTTTACGGGTAAGCGCGTTTACAACCTCGACTATCAAGGCTTTCCGGGACACCGCGAGGCCAGCATGGCTGTGACGGCCCGCTACTCTGCACCGGCAACCAAGTCATTCGACATGATTTCAGAATCGGGCTCGAAGTGGATAGTCAACCACGTATTGAAGAGGCTTCTGGGCGGTGAGAAGGATAGTGCCAGCCCAGGTAATCAGCGCAGGACAGCACTAACGACAGACAACTATAAATTCTTACTACTAGGAACAAGGCCCAGCCGTTATGGAGGGTGTTATCTTTTGCGAGTCGAACCGGTGCTGGATAACAAGTACCTGTTTCGCGGCGAAATCTGCGTAAATGGCAAGGACTTCGCGGTGGAAACGATCGACGCTGCGCCGGCGAAGAATCCGTCCTTCTGGATCAAGAATACTCATATCGAGCATCAATACATGAAGATCGGCGCGTTCTGGCTACCGGCGTCGAACAAGTCAGTGACCAAGGTTCTGCTGGGCGGCACGGCAACACTTACTATCACCTATACGGATTACCACCTGAACCCTAAGCAGTTAGCCAGCGAAGCACGAAACTGATTAGCCACTTACGCCTATAGCGATGCTGAAGCTGCAGCATCCGTCTGCACAGGAAGCGGTTCGGACGGCGGCTGCGGTTTGTCTGTCTGGTCTTGATTCTGGGTGGTGGCAACAACTCGCAACTCCAACGGAATGGCATCGGGGCGGCCAACACTGAAATAGCAGAGGCCGGCCTCCGCCACTTGCTTGGGAGCTAGCAGGTTTCTTCCATCGATCAGAATGGGATGTTTCAACAAGCGCCCGATTCGCCCCAGATCGATTTCCGCGAACTCACTCCAGTCCGTCAATATCAGCAGCGCGTCTGAGCAATCCGCTGCCTCGTATGCGTCTACGGCAAAGTGCACGTCATGCCCGGCGAAGACCGGCCGGGCTCGCTCGGCGGCGGCCGGATCATAAGCCGCGACCCTGCATCCCTCGTCCAGCAGCAAGCTGACGATCGCCATTGCGGGCGAATCACGGATGTCATCCGTGCCTCCCTTGTAGCTGAGGCCCAGCACTCCAATGCGCTTTCCTTTCAATGTCCAGAGCGCCCGCCGCACTTTCTGCACAATTGTCTGGCGCTGCGCCAGGTTTATACGGGCAACTTCGTCCAGCAAGCGAAACTGGCAACCGTGTTCGCGGGCGACTGAACGCAAGGATGCTAAGTCCTTGGAAAGGCATGAGCCTCCATAACCTATACCGGGTTTCAAGAAACGGCCACCGATTCGAGTGTCTGCTCCCACGCCCTGACCCACTTCGGCCACGTCCGCGCCAGTGTTTTCGCAAAGGGTGGCGACCGCGTTGATAAAGGAGATTTTCATCGCTAAAAAAGCGTTCGAGGCGCTCTTGATCAACTCCGCGCTGCGCAGGGATGTTTCGATCAATCGTGCTGCGTTTGGTTGCGCCGGTCCAGGCACCTTTTGTTCCCGGCCGTAGTAGCTGCCATCCAGGAGAGGTGCGTAAATCTCACGCAACACCTGAAAAGTTTGTACCGATGCTGCTCCGCTGATAATGCGGTCCGGATAGAGAAAATCGAGCACGGCGGTACCTTCCCGCAGGAATTCCGGATTGCAGGCCACGTCAAAGCGATTGCGCGCGGCGCCATTCACCAGCAGTTTCCGGGCGATCCATTCGGTTGTTTTGACGGGCACCGTACTCTTGCAGACCACGATCCGATAGCCATCCGTCAAAGCCGTCGCCAAATCGCGGGTCACGGCTTCCACCTGCGAAAGATCCATTTCTCCGCCGGCTCCAGCCGGCGTACCGACTGCAATAAAAATGGCCGATGAGAGCCGGGCAGATTCAGCCAGGGAATCTGAAAAATGCAACCTCATACCCCGATGGGAATTGAGCAGCTCCGGAAGGAACGCCTCGTGGATAATGCAGGCACCCGCCCTGAGGGCGGCTAGCTTTGCCTTATCGTCATCCACGCAGATTACTTCATGACCAAGTTCCGCGAAACATGCCGCACTGACAAGCCCCACGTACCCGCAGCCGACGACTGTGATCTTCATTGAATGCTCACTCCTGACAAACCTGGGAAGGTACCGGCGATTGCCACACATGAATCCGAGTTCGTCGCCGCACGAATCCTGCTGCGGACTCGGGCTCGCGATTCAAGCGCAGTTTGCCGACAAGAGTTAAACGGGTGATCACAAACTGAAGAAGTTTCTGTCAAATTCCCAGCGGTGTGCGCGGGATGGCGTTCGCTTGCTCTCCAGCTGCCGTTTACGCTGCGGGTTGTCCGATCGTGCAGCAATCCGCGCATTTGATAGGAGTAAGTTGATTTGTCAAGTATATTTTTGCCCCGGAAACGGCTGCCTGAGCTAGCCACAAATCTCTGGGTTCGTGAAAAGCACAGGGCCAGTATCCGGCCTAGACGAGTAGCTTCAGGATCGATCCTGCCGCAGGCGCAACCGTCGGGAAAGCTGCTGAACAGGTATGTCAGATGCTCAGATGGCATGGCCCGAACTGATATCTGTACCGGGGAGCCTGTGCGGCTACGCCGTTTTCGCTTTCACCAGAATTCGCTTTGCCGCCGTCATGCCAAAAGCGATGGAAGCATGCCCCACTACGTCGATCTGTAGTGCCTGAGCAGCAGGATAGCGCTGCCGCACGGTGACGGTGGCGCCGGGTATGATGCCGCTGCGGTCGAGAAAGTGAAGGAAGTCTCTGTCCTGGTCGGCACCCATGATGCGAACGATATGCATGGGCCGGCCCAGGGGACAGTCAGCCAACGTGGTGGCCGGAGGCTTGGGTAATGTGCCGCTGGCCGTAGGGATCGGATCGCCATGAGGATCTACCTGCGGCCGGCCGAGAAGCGCGTCTATCTTTTCAACAACTTTCTCGGATACGGCGTGCTCCAGTATCTCGGCTTCCGCGTGCACCTCTGACCAGTCCAGCCCCAGCACCTTGGACAAAAACAGCTCCAGCAACCGGTGGCGGCGCACTACCGACAGAGCCAAGCGCTCGCCTCGGCGCGTCAGGCGCACGCCGGTGCGCGGCTCGTAGACGGTCCAGCCGGAACGGGTGAGCGACTTTACCATCGTCGTAGCCGTACCTGGAGTCACGGCCATCGCCGCGGCTAATTGTCCCACGCGGACCAACTCGCCGCTCGCAGTCTGCTGTTCGTAATAAAGCTGCTTCAGATAGTTTTCAGTGACAGCCGTGGGCATTGCATTCTCCAACTCTTCAGTTGCCCAAAGATCGACGTTTGACGAAACTTCGTTATTAGCATGATAATAGATGGAACACATTATGAGTAGGGGTGGAATCAATTTTGACTACTCAAAGTAAGCGGCAGATTCTAAATGGCTTCCACATGGGGAACCATACGTTCCTAAGTATTTAACCCCAATCACGGCGCCGACGCTGTCGGCATCTAGCGACTCAAAACATGGGTCTGGCGTGGTACCGCATCGAGGGGAACGCATTCCATGAACATGAGACAGCGGCTATCAAAGGCAAATTCTGCGGCAGGGCGTGAAGGCACCATTTTCGCGTCGACTTCAGGCAGCAGCGCATTGGCCGTCGAGGAGCATGTCGGCCATTTGTCGCTGGAGGGCCTGCACAGCTCTGTGCTGGTTCCCGATTCCAAGGTTGGCTTTTGGCGACAGTGGCGGGCCTTCGTTGGCCCGGCGATCTTAGTGAGTGTCGGCTACATGGACCCCGGAAACTGGGGAACCGACCTGGCTGGCGGCTCGCAGTACAAATATGGACTGCTCTGGGTTGTGGGCTTGGCCAGTTTGATGGCCATTTTCCTCCAAGTGGTCGCGGCCCGGCTAGGCGTGGCCACCGGCAAGGATCTGGCCCAGTGTTGCCGTGACTGGTATCCACGTTGGACGCGCTGGCCCAACTGGATTTGCATGGAAATCGCCATCGGCATGACCGATCTCGCGGAAGCTCTGGGCAGCGCCGTCGCGTTAAACCTGTTGTTCCACATCCCGATGTCATGGGCCATCATCATCACCGCCTTCGATGTGCTGCTCTTGCTGGCGTTGCAAGGCTTCGGCATGAGATTGATCGAGGCGGTGGTTGCCATCTTCGTGCTGACGATTGGCGTCTGCTACGGAATTGAGATCTTCGGATTGGCGCAGACCCGGCCCGACTTCCTGGAAATGGGGCACGCCATGGTGCGACCAAATTTCGGGCACGCCGGCATGCTCGTCGTGGCGATTGGCATCATCGGGGCCACGGTAATGCCGCACAATCTTTTCCTTCACACCGCCCTCGTACAGACGCGCCGCTTACAGCAGGATAAGCCGTCTATTCGCCGTGCCATCCGCTTCAACACCATCGACACAACCCTGGCGTTGACCATAGCGTTCTTCATCAACGCGGCCATCTTGGTGCTGGCAGCGACCGTATTCTATGGCAAGACCAGCATTACTGTGGCAGGCGGCCAAACGGTGACTTTCAGCCCGGACAGCGACTGGATTCGAGTCGCGCACCTGACCCTGGCCCCCTTGCTGGGGACGACGCTCGCGAGCACACTGTTCGCCGTGGCGTTGTTGGCGAGTGGACAAAGCAGCACAATTACCGGCACGCTCGCCGGGCAAGTGGTCATGGAAGGGTTCATGCATTGGCGAATCCGCCCATGGGTTCGGCGCTTGATCACACGAACTCTGGCCGTTATACCGGCGATCCTGATTATCAGCGTTCGCGGCAATGGCAGCGTGACCGATCTGGTCAACCTGAGCCAAGTCGTCCTTTGCCTCGTGTTGCCGTTTGCGATGTTCCCGCTGCTGCATTTCGCCAGCTCGCGCAAGCGCATGGGGCAATGGCGGAGCGGATGGTTCTTGTCGATTGCCGGCTGGGGAAGCGCCATCCTCATTACGGTCATGGACATCTACAGCCTGCCGGATGCGTTACGGCAGGCATGGGCTGTCATCGTCGGCCACTGAAGCATCCTCATCAGTATCGGCCTGACACAGGAATGAAGTATGAACTCGTCCCCCAAACAACACGGACAGAACTTCCACGCAGCGATAGTTGCGGCTCAAGTCTCGACTCCTGACTCGATCCGTCGGATTCATCGGATTCAAGCGATCACCATCATTTGGATGAGTGTAGAAGCGGCCGTTTCCCAATTCGCAGCATGGCAGGCGCGCAGCCCGGTACTGTTTGCGTTTGGGGTTGATAGCACCATCGAACTGATCTCCGCGGTCGTTGTCCTGTGGCGCTTTAGCACACCGGTAGCCAATAGCCAGTTGGAGCGCCGTACGACTCGGGTTGCAGGAGTGCTACTTCTGCTGCTTGCCGTATATGTAGCCCTGATTTCAGCGGTGACACTATTGGGATACAATGAACCCCGGCCAAGCTATTTGGGAATTGCCGTTCTGATTTTCGCTGCCATCTTCATGCCGTGGCTAGCCAAAGAAAAACGAAAACTCTCCGCGGCTACCGGCAGCGCTGCTCTACGGGCCGATGCCGCCCAGTCGGGCCTGTGCGCTTATCTCTCGCTGGTTGCTCTAGCGGGCCTTGTGGTGAATGCGGTTTGGCATGTTTCTTGGGCCGACCCGGTTGCTGCATTGGCGGTCATACCACTCATCTTGTGGGAAGCGAAGGAAGCAATCCGCGGTAAGGCTTGTGGCTGTTGTTAGATGGGAAATCTTGAATCATCTATTGCGATGAGGATCTATGCATCTGATCACTGCTGCCGTAGTGAGTGCCTTGCTCGGCCGAAAACGGGGTGCTGATCATAATCGCCTTCCGAGCTTTGCCGGGGTAATGGAGACAACGCACATCCTTCCAGGACGTGTTCGCCTACGTGCACCGGTGCTCATCGGACAACACAGGGCGGCTGACCAGCTTCAGAAAAGTCTTGCCCGGCTGGAGGGCATTCGTGCTGTAGAAATCAATCCTTTGTCCGGAAGCCTCCTGATCCAATTCGCGCCAGATCGCGTCAGACCAGACATGCTGCTGGGAGCCGCGATTCGCCTGCTGGGGTTGGAGAGAGAAATCCAACGCCCACCGCGCTCGCACATTGGAGAAGGAATCCGCCAGGCCGGCGATTCCTTGAACCGTGCGATCCACCAGCAGACTGGTGGATTGATCGACCTGTGGACATCGGTCGCCCTGCTCCTACTGGCGGCGGGGGTTCGATATCTCGCCGCTGGCAACCCACAGCTCGGCTGGCAGCGACTGTGGTGGGCGTATCTGGCTATGTTCCCGCCAGCACTGCGGGGGCGCCCATGAAGCCAGAGATTGTCGTACTCCAATTAAGAAGTTGGCTTCTGCGCCCGCGGATCATTCATCGGCTGCCTGGGCGCTTGCGACTATCCCTCCTGGCACTCAAGCAAGTAGATCATGTTCAGCGGGAGTGGGCTTTCGTGTGGCGTGACCTGTTGGGCAGTCCGGCCGAAATCCAGAGCGTCGATGTGAATCTGACAACGGGAAGTGTGTTGATCCGATACCATGTTGACCAGCTTACAGAAAAGGAGCTACTTGCCTTTCTGCAGGCCGTGAATCGTCTGGCCCTCCGGTACTGGGAACGACTTGCTGCGACTCCGCCGGCAGAGCTGCCCCAGGTGTTGCGGCGGCTGGTCCGTGCTATTCGCGCCGGGACTCGTCACCGCCTGGTGCTCGACGAGAAATTCGAGATTCCTGAAGATGTTTGGGCTTAAGAGCAACAAAGCGAAAACTTGCCAAATCGTCCACGAACTTCCGGGGCGAGTGCGCATCTACTGTCCTGGCATCCGTCACCTGCACGATGAGGCTGGCGCCATTGGCAAGCGGTTGGGGGCCTTGCCCGCCGTGCGTTCGGCCCGCGTGAGCGCAATCACCGAAAATGTCCTGGTTCATTACGATCAGACAAAGAGCGGTTCCCAAGATATTCTCACCGCCGCACAGTCCACTCTCAACGAGTATTCCCTGGCCGTGTTCAAGGCCGAACGGACGCTGGCCGCGCAATCTACTGTGCAGGAACGACGCCTCCAAGAAGAGTCCGTGGGGGAAATTCTGGCCCGTGTACTCGCCAGTGCAGTCACGTTGGGATTCAGCGCCCTCTCCACTCGCGAGGCGCCGGCCACTCTTCTCGGGCGGTTCATGACGATCCCCGCCTTAACGAGTCTCTCACTGGCCTGGCCCATCCTACGCAGCGGGTGGCAGCTCGCTGATGCAAACCGGCCGGCCCAATGCCGATACGCTCAGTTCCACAGCCATTGCCGCGAGTCTGCTTTCCGGGCGCGACCGCGCGGCCCTGACGATCATTGGTCTGGCCGACCTGGCCGAACTGCTTACCGTCTATACGATGGATCGCACGCGCCGCGCCATTCGTGACATGCTCGCCGTGGGCGAGGCTTACGTCTGGCGGCTTGAGGAAGACGGCCGGGAGGTGCAGGTTCCAGTCGAGCAGGTGCGCGTCAGAGATCGCATCGTGGTGAAGACTGGCGAAAAGATCAGCGTGGACGGGGTTGTCGAGGAAGGCGAAGCGGCGGTTGACCAAGCCTCGATCACCGGCGAGTTCATGCCGATGCGCAAGCAGCCCGGCGACGCTGTTTTTGCAGGCACCGTAGTCAAGGCCGGCCACTTGACTGTTCTGGCGAAGAAGGTCGGCGACGATACGGCTGTATCGCGGATTGTCCACTTAGTAGAGGAGGCGGCGCATCGAAAGGCGACGATTCAAGCCTTCGCCGACCGCTTTTCCGCCCGGTTCATTCCGGTGAATTTCGGCTTGGCCGGCGTCGTTTACGCCGCCACGCACAGGCCGGAGCGCGCCCTGAACATGCTGATCATCGACTACTCATGCGGAGTGCGGCTTTCCACCGCCACCGCGCTGTCGGCTGCCATTGCCACCGCGGCCCGCAATGGCATTTTGATCAAAGGCAGCAATTACCTGGAGATGCTCGCCGAAGCCGACACCATCGTCCTGGACAAAACCGGCACCGTGACCGAGGGCCGGCCACAGGTCACTTCGGTCATCCCAGTGGCGCCTGGCGTTGGGGAGCGCGAGATGATCGAGTTGGCCGCGGCGGCTGAGGAAACGTCAACCCATCCTGTAGCGATTGCATTTGTGGACAAGGCGCGCCGCAACGGCTGGCCCATCCCGGTCCATGGGCCGACTCACGTTCGCGTTGGTCGCGGGGTGCAAACAACCGTCGCCGGAGCGGCGGTGCTGCGTGGGCAATGCGCCCTTCATGCGCGAGCAGGAGATTGACCTCTCCCGAGGGGAGGAGGCCGCACGGGAGCTGACGCGACGCGGAGAGCAGGTCATCTATGTCGCCCGCGACCACACCCTTCTGGGACTGATGGGTATCCAAGACACTCTGCGCGAGGACATGAGGAAGTCGCTGAATCGACTGCGCATGCTGGGCATGGACGATATTGTTCTGCTCACCGGCGACGTGGAGCAGCATGCGGAACTTGTCGCCACCAAGATGGCGATGGACCGTTACCAAGCCCAGGTCTTGCCAGAGGGCAAATCGGACGTAGTGTTGGGATTGCAGCAGAGGGGGAGGCGGGTGGTGATGGCCGGCGACGGGATCAATGACGCTGCCGCGCTGGCCTGCGCGGATGTGGGGATCGCCATGGGAGGCATGCGGACGGACATTGCGATGGAGGCTGCGGACATTACCATCACCAGCGACGACCCGCTTATGATTCCGGCTGCCATCCGCCTCTCGCAGAAGACGATGAACATCGTCAAGCAGAACTTTGCAACCGCAATCGGGGTGAACACGACGGCGCTGGTGCTGGCTTCGCTGGGCCGGATGCCGGTGGTCTGGGGCGCCGCCATTCACAACGCGACAACGGTATTGGTCGTGTTGAACTCCCTGCGCCTGTTATTCCACGACATGGAGCGAAGCCGATGAACCGCGACCAACAGCCTGCGGTTACGATTGAGCACGAACTTCCTGGCCGGCTGCGCATTCGCCTGTCGCACGCCTTGAGGCAGCCTGAGCGTATGCGGCGCTTGGTGGCGGAGCATGCCGGCATCGGGGATGTTCAATACACCGCTGTCAGCTCGCTCCGTGCTGGTGCGGTATGATCCGCAGCACGTCTCGACGGAAGAGATTGTCATTCGCATCGCCACCGGACTGTCCCTGGAACACGACAACGCTGGCATCCGAGTTCTGACACGTCCCCCGACCCGCGAGCTGACGGATTCGGCATTCTATTCGGGAGTTGCAGCTGCTTGCCGCGCTGGCTTTGCGCCTCACGGGGCGGTCTACGGCTGCCAGTGCTGCCCTGGACCGGATTGCCGGCCTCACCACGGCGGGGGCTGCTCTGCATCACGGGTGGGTGGACTATCGCCTGCGTGGGAATTTCGACCCGGAAGTGCTCAGCGTGACCTATTTGCTGACTGCGCTGCTAGCGCGGCAATGCGTTGCCGGCGACGATCTTCACGTGGATCAGCACCTTCGGGCGGCATCTGGTTCGACTGCCGACTCCGGGAGTCGAGGTCCGTCCCGCTCAGATTGGCCGCGACAGCACTTCGCCACGTTCGAGGTTGTGGTCGCCCCCGACCGGACACCGCCGGATAAAATGACGTTCTTCGGGATGATACCGACCATGTTGTTCCAGGCGATCACGGGCAGGACGCTGGGACAGCATGGGAGTTTGATCGAGGACATCCGGCGCGTAGCGAAATGCACGACCAAGTTCTGGAGGGCGTCAGTGGTTTTCAGCGCGGCATCCCGTTGCGCATCCGAGGCGCAATCAACGGCTTCGCGGAATCAGTGAACGTGTAACAGACCAGAAAGGAACATGAGAGTCATGCCAGTCACTTCACAGCATGTCACGGGTTTTGTCGTTGGGCTGGGTGTCGCCGCCGCGGGCTTCTACTTCTATAAGATGAACCAGAAGCAGGTGGATGCCTGGCTGGAAAGCCAGGGTATCCATATTCCTGGAGCCAGTGCGAGCGATTACAGTTCAATGACCCTTGAGGAACTGGTTCGCCAGAAGGAGACCCTGGAAGACCTCATCGCCGAGCGCGAATACGCGGCCGAGCAGAAAGCTGCGGCCAAGAAACCTCGCCGTAAGGCAAAACGAGCGGGCACGAAAACACGGCAACCCCAGGCCGCTACCGCCTAACGGCCAGGGCTGGAGATGCCGTGTAGTTGCAAGTGAATGGTCTGTCCGTGTGCGTATTCATGGGTGAGTTCTAACAGAAATTGCCGTCTTCCGAAACCATTGTAAGTCGTGTGTTCAAAGCAGATCGGAATTATGGCGAGCCACACCCTGGACAGAACCCTTAATGTGCCGCTCTCCACGCCCGTTCCGGCGTCGCTTGCGCCGACTGCCACATGCCCTACATGCGGCAGGGCGCGGCCAAGGTAAGCGATCACCAGGTACGCTCGCCGCTGCTCAACATCAATCGCGCCTGCCAGACCTGCCATCGCTGGGATGAAAAAGAGCTCAAGGACCGGGTCGAGCAGATACAGGACAGCTTCCGCACCGAGCGTGAAACCGCCTTCAATGCCCTGATCGATCTCATCAAAGAAATTACGGCGGCGAGAAACGCCGGCGCCAGCGACGAGCAGCTTGCCAAGCCGCGGGACTTCCAGCGCAAAGCGCAGTTCTACTTCGACTTCATCGAAGCGGAGAACTCGGTTGGCTTCCATGCGCCGCAGGAGGCGCAACGGGTGTTGGGCGAATCACTCAACCTGTCGCGCCTGGGACAGCTCGCATTGCGGGATGCTATGAAGGGCGCGCCGGTGGTCAAAGCTGCTAACCAGCCGGCCGCCGTTCCCGCACCCAAGAAAGGCGATTAGGGGCGACTTCTCTAAATCCGGACCGCCGTTTCTACCAAGCGACGGTCCGGCTTCATTCATGCCACCGATCAACTCCCTCCGTGCTGGTGCTTCACCTCATCTACAGTTGGTGCTTGGCCCCGGAGCATTTGCCCTCTGCTTCGCCGTCTTCGGATCGCTGTCGGCAATGAGGCCGATCATCAGCCGATAAGCGGAGCGTTACCCAACGGTCTGTTCGGCAGCAGCCAGTCAAAATCGAAGGAAAGAATAGCGTAACCGATATAGAAGCCAACACACACGATGCCATAAATAAGCGGCAGCCGTATGTACCATGGCTTCCGCCGAACATAAACGAAGCCCCGTTTGACAAGCTCTTTAATGCTCACCTTGATTTTCCCTTTGGCGTAATGACTGCTCTTTAGCGCCTCAGCAGCTTGATCAAATCAATGCGAAAGCGGTAATCGGCAAAACGTAAAAGCATGAACTATGACAACGACAAGAATCACGCCGACGGCAATGGTAAGCGGCGTCGGACCCCAGACAATGGGCGGCTCATCTGAATTGTTTCGACGGCTCAGCTGGTTTGGCATAGTCTGTCTACGTGTCTCTAATCAGCAGTTCGGCTTGGAAGCAAACCAGAGTAGCACGCTTGTTCTCGATGGCCTATCCGTCATTCACCTCACGGCGGCCGTTTCGGTCGCCTCTCTTATATTGGAGGCAAATACATTGAAGTTGGCGGTCAGCTATCGAGAACAGCCATAAAGCCGCACTGGATTAATGCGGCTCCCTCCCCGACCCGAGCCATGGTGTGACGAGCGGGACGCGAGTCGGCGTCTGGAAACATTTTCAGCCATTCCCGATTCAGGCTCTCGCGTTGCGAGGGATCGGCCATCCACACTGTCACCTTGATTATGTCTCCCGTCGTTCCTCCGCCCGCTTTAACAATTTCTTGCACGTGCTGGAACATGTACGCACATTGTTCGTCGAGTGTTGCAGGAAGCTTTCCTGTTGCTGGATCCACCCCGTTAATAACTCCCGTCACTATCAGATTCCCGATCCTGCTGGCATTGGGAATGGGGTTCTTATGAGAGAATCCCCTAATGTAGATACTCTTGCGATTTGCCATTGGTCTTCCTTGCTAGGATAGAAGTTGTGGTTACGGCTGTTTGCTGTCCTCGACGCCGGCTCGAGCGGCGCGTCTCGCAGTTGCCTGCGAGCGGCCCACGTTCGAGGTGATCACGCGCACGCCATTCTCGGCCAAGGCTCGACCAACCTCGGCTCCCATCTCCCCGCCGCCAGGATTGCCACAGTGGTTTTCACCCTCCCTCCTTCGACGGCAGCGACGCCGGAACCCGTTTCGCGGATGTCTCTCTTCATTGCGCTCTCCAAAACAGAACATTTTATTAATTACGAAAGATTCTATCTTGTGTTCTGTCCATCAGAATATCGTTATGCTTTCTGAAACAGCACTAAAACACTGCCCGCCGTGTTTGTCAAAACGCTTCCTAGCATTTTTGTGGCGCTGTGCCACGGTGCATGCAGCACGAGCAGTTGCCGGTGCGATCCTTTCCCCGCTATTTGCGCGAGTATGCGCGTTCACTCGCTTGCCCTATGGTGAATCCGTCTGACGGCCTTAAGCGAACCGCCGCTTTTCATGCTTTCCTCTTCTTTCCCTGCCTTTTTCGTGCAGCCGCCTGGGCGGAGGTGCCCTCAAATCCGCGGACTCGCTTCCCGCCAGCAAACTCGCTTCCTTTATACGCTGCTGAATTTGCGCAGTGTGGGAGTAGTCGAAAATTCGGCTTGACAAGCCTCGTAAAAGGACGTAAATCTCACTTACCTAAAAAAGATACAAAATTCTGTTGTACAGAACGCAAGTGCGCCAGAAGCCGGCGGAAGATATCAGCGTCGCCTGCGTCGGTCGAGGAGAAGTGAACTGTAGCCGCGACCTCCTGGGCCGAGGGTGGGCAGGGGCTATTCAGCGTTGCGAGTCAGACGCGCAGCTTGCCGGGAAAACATGAGCTGTACGAGTGATCTTAGACAAAATAATAACGATTTAGCTGGAAGGGAGTAATATGCGATCCGCGTCTTCCGCCAAGAATTTGTCTTATCAAGTCATCGCCGGAGTAGTGCTGGGTATCGCAGTCGGCCATCTCTGGCCTACTTATGCTGTTCCGTTCCAGCTCTTCGCCGATATTTTTATCAAAGCTCTGAAAATGATGGTCGGTGCGGTCGTCTTCTGCACCATCGTTCTCGGCATCAACAGCATGCGGAACTCCTCCGGAAAGATCGGACGCACGCTGCTCAAGGCCATCCTTCTTTTCCAACTGTTCACGGCGATTGCCATGGGCTTCGGCCTGCTGTGCATTGTGGTGTTCCATCCGGGAACGGGAATGAACGTCGACCCGGCCACGCTGAACACTGCCGCCATCGCCTCCTATTCCAGCAGCGCTTCCCATCTTTCATTTCATGGGTTCATCCTCAGCCTCATACCTTCGACCTACCTAGGCGCGCTGGCGCAGGGAGAAATCCTGCCGATCATCGTGGTGGCGTTTCTCACCGGCTTCGGCCTCAATATGATTGGCAGCGCAGCCGAACCGATCGTCACCCTGATCAGCTCCGGCACCAGGATAATCTTCGCCATTTTCAATATGATTTTGCGGCTCGCTCCGCTGTGCGCCTTTGGCGCCATGGCCTTTACCGTCGGCAAATACGGCCTACACGCACTGCTCCCACTGGGCAAGCTGGTATTCGCCTTCTATGTCGCCTGTTTCCTTTTCATAGCCGTCGGCTTTGGCGTGGTTGCCGGTATTCACGGCTTTAGCATCTGGCGCTTCATTCGATATCTACGCGAGGAAATGTGGATCACCCTGGGAGCTTCCAGCAACGAGCCGGCCATGCCGGGAATGATGCGCAAGTGCGAGATGCTCGGCTGCGACCGCGGAATGGTGGGAATGCTGATTCCCATAGCCTACTCCTTTAACCCCGACGGAACCGCCATCTATCTGGCCTTCTCTTCGATCTTCATCGCCCAGGCCTGCAATATCCATCTAGGCTGGGGACAAATCGCGCTGATGCTGGGAATTCTGCTGGTGTGCACCAAGGGTGTTGCCGGAGTGAGCGGCGCCGGTTTTGTCGCCCTCATCGCGGGGCTATCCATCGTCCATGACGTGCCCCTGGCTGGCATAACCCTGTTGCTTGGGGTGGACCGTTTTCTTTCTCTAGGCCGGGCTTTGATGTGTGTTCCCGGCCATGCGCTCGGAGCGGTTCTGGTCTGTATCTGGGAAAAATCCTGCGACCCCAAGTTTTTGCGGGAGGAGCTGCGCACCCGCTCCTTATTGTCTGAAAATTACAGCGTTACCGTGGCCGGCGTTTAGCTTTGCCATGGCTAAGAAATCGAAAAGCTGAGAATCGGGTGGGAAGATGAAAATATCGCGGGTCCATTCACGGGTGGTCAATATCCCAGATGAGAAGTCCCTGGCTGGGCTGCCGGGACAACCGGCTGTGAGCCAAGTCATCGCTCTGCGGCTTGAGACCGATGAAGACATCGAGGGAATCGCCGTAAGTTTTACCTTCTTTGCTAAGGCGCTGACCAAGTCGCTGAAGAATGCCATCGATGGGCTGGGGGAACTCGCCGTTGGCGAAGATCCGATGCTGTTGGAAGCGGTCTTGAGCAAGCTGCGGCTGGCCGCCGGCGGCGCCGGCCCCGGCGGCATTTACATGCTGGCGTTTTCGGCCATCGACATCGCCCTGTGGGACATTCGCGGCAAAGCCCTGGGTCAGCCGCTGTGGAAGCTGCTTGGCGGAGAACCCAAGCACCTGCCCGCCTACGCCAGTGGCGCCCTGCAGCGTGGCCTCTCTAATCAGGAGGTGAGCCGGGCGGCACGTTGCCTGGTGGAAATGGGGTTCACCCGCATCAAGATGCAGCTTGGGCTGCCGGGCGAGCATTCGCCGCAAAAGGAATTTGAGCGTGCGCGAATCGTGCGTGAGGCCGTGGGGCCGGAGGTCCGGCTCATGGCCGATGCCAACCAGCGCTGGCGCGTCGAGCAGGCCCTCACTTTGGGCCGGCGGCTGGAAGAGCTGGATTTCCTCTGGTTCGAAGACTTCACTTCGCACGAGGATTATGCCGGTCTAGCCCGTATCGCCGACACCCTGGTTACGCCTATAGCTGGAGGCGAGTACGTCTGGGGCATCGCTCCTTTCCGGCACATGCTGGAGGCGCGCGCCGCCGATATACTGATCGTCGACGCCCTGCGCGCCGGCGGCATCACTCAATGGATGAAGGTAGCGGGAATGGCCGAGGCCTTCAACGTACGCGTCGTCAACCACTGCTTCCCCGAGTTCTTGGTGCACGTGATGGCAGCCGTGCCCAACGCCTTCATTCTCGAATACATGCCCTGGACCTTCAACTTGTTCCAGCAGATCCCGGAATTGCAAAAAGGAGAAGTGATCGTGCCCGACCGCCCCGGGCTGGGACTGGACTTCGACCAGGAGTACTTGAAACGCAATAGCGCGTGAATTCCGCCATCCCGGATGGGCTGGCCGGCTAGGAAGGAGAGTTTATGCGCAAGGGACCTTTATACAAGAGCCTTTATTTCCAGATCATTGCCGGGGTGGTGCTTGGCATCATCGTAGGCCATCTCTGGCCGGTTTACGCCGTGCCCTGCCAATTGTTCGCCAACATTTTCATCAAGGCGTTGAAGATGATGGTGGGAGCGGTCGTCTTCTGCACCATGATTTCCGGAATTTGCAGCAATCGCCATGCCTCCGGCAAGATCGGGCGCATACTGGTGAAATCGATTATCCTCTTCCAGGTGTTCACCGCCATTGCCATGACTTGCGGGCTCGTTTCCATTCTCGTCTTCCAGCCGGGGAGGGGAATGAATGTCAATCCGGCCACTTTGAATGTTGCTGCCATCGCGCAGTATTCGAGCACGGCCGCGCACGCCTCTTTTCATGGCTTCATCATGAGCCTTATCCCTTCGACCTACCTCGGCGCGCTGACCCAGGGAGATATTTTGCCGGTGTTGGTGGTGGCCTTTCTCACCGGCTTCGGGCTCAACATGATCGGAAGCGCGGCCGAACCGGTACTGCATCTGGTCGAATCGTTCACCAAGGTTATCTTCGCCGTATTCTTTCTCATCCTCAAGATCGCCCCGCTTTGCGCTTTTGGAGCAATGGCTTTCACCGTCGGCAGGTACGGGCTTCATTCCCTCATCCCGCTGGGCAAGCTGATACTTGCCTTTTATATCGCCTGCTTCCTGTTTGTGTTTGTCGGTTTCGGCCTGATCGCCCGGTTTTACGGGCTGCGCGTCTGGCACATCATTCGCTATTTGCGCGAGGAGATGTGGATCACCTTCGGCGCTTCCAGCAATGAGCCGGCGATGCCGGGGCTGATGAAGAAATGTATACAGCTCGGCTGCGACCGCGGAGTCGTGGGCATGGTGGTTCCTACCGCTTACTCCTTTAACCTTGACGGTAGCGCCATCTATCTTTCGTTTGCTTCCATCTTCATCGCCCAGGCTTGCAACATCCATCTGAGCTGGGGACGAATGGCGTTCATGCTGGGAATCATGCTGCTGTGTACGAAAGGTTTCGCAGGCGTCAGCGGCGCCGGTTTCGTCGCTCTTATCGCCGGCTTGTCCATCGTCCACGACGTGCCCATTGCCGGTGTCACCTTGCTGATCGGGATCGATCGTTTTCTTTCTCTCGGCAGGGCATTGATCTGCGTTCCCGGCCATGCGCTCGGCTCCATTCTTATTTCCAAATGGGAAAATGCCTGCGACATGAAGTTCTTGAGAGAGGAGCTGCGAACCCGCTCGCTCCTGTCTGAGGACGTTCGCATTGATGTGGCAAAGGAAGGAACGCCCACGCCGCGGGGTGAGCTGGTCGTGGCCGGGCAGGAAACCAAAACGTCAGCCGTATAACCGGCGGCTTGTGTTAAAGCCTGACGCCGGCGTTGGAGAACCAAACTCGAGGATATTATGAACGATCGAATGGCACGCTTGAGGGGCTCGATTCCGCCCCTTATTACTCCCTTTCGCAACGGTGATGTGGATTATAAAGCCTACGAGCGCCTGCTGGAGTTCCATCTGGGGAACGGCTCGCATGGGGTGTTGGTGAACGGCACCACCGGCGAACCCTCAACTTTAACGGTTGAGGAGCGAAACCGACTGGTGGATCTCGCGGTCAAAAAAGTAAGCGGACGCATCCCGGTGGTTGCGGCTACCGGTTCGCAATCATTGGCGGACACCAAGGAGCTTACCGCGCATGCGGTCAAGGCCGGCGCCGATGCGCTTCTGATCGTCACTCCCTACTACATTCGTCCGCCACAGCGCGGGCTGATCGAGTACTACCTTGAAGTTACGAAAGACTTCGACGTGCCATGGATGATCTACCACATCCCCGGACGGACCGCAATTCAAGTGACGCTGGACACGGTTGAGCAGCTCGCCTCGCGCTCCAAGACGTTCGTAGGCATGAAGCACGCTGCTGCCGATCTTGGCTTCGTATCCGAGTGCCTGGGAACGGTTGGGCAGGATTTCCGCATCTTCGTCGGGCTTGAGGAACTGAGCTTCCCCATGATGACCATCGGAGCGGTAGGCCTGATGAATGCCGCCGGTAATCTGCATCCGCGAGCTTTTGCCGACCTATGCGAGGCGGTGTGGAACAGCAATCTCCCGCGCGGACGCGAACTGCACCAACGTCTCCTGGAGTTGAACAAGGCGATTTTCTTTGATACCAATCCCATTCCGCTGAAGTACATGATGAAACGCATCGGGTTGCTCGAAAGGAACGAACACCGCCTGCCCATGGCTCCGGCAACTCCTGAGCTGGAAAAGCGGCTGGACCGAGTACTGGAGAAAACCGGACTGTTCAATGCTGCGGGGGTGGGAAAATGAAACTTTTGTCGTACCATGCCGAGGGCAATGAATGCTATGGAGCGTTGAAAGACGACGGTATCGTCAACCTGAGCCGCCGGCTGGGTAGCCGCTTCCAAACTTTGCGTGAGCTGCTCGCCGGAGATGCATTGAGTTTGGCGGCGGAGATTGCCGGCGGGGCGGCGCCGGATTATCGTCTTGGCGAGGTCAGGCTACGGCGACCCATTCCCTTTCCCGAAAAGATTATCTGCGTCGGCATCAATTACGCCAAGCGCAATGCGGAGTATCGAGACGGCTCTGAGGCTGCGAAGAGGCCGAGTCTTTTTGTCCGCTTCCCGGGATCGCTGGTGGCACACGGCGAGCGTATCCTTCGGCCCCCGGAGTCGCAGCAGTTGGACTATGAAGGCGAAATAACCGTTGTTATCGGAAAGAAAGGCCGCCGCATTCCCGCTTCTCGCGCGCTCGAGCACATCGCCGGCCTGACGATCATGAACGAAGGAACCATTCGTGACTGGCTCAGGCACGGAAAATTCAATGTCACTCAAGGCAAGAACTTCGACCGGTCAGGTGCGCTGGGACCATGGATGGTGACCATCGATGAATTTCGCGGTCTGGACGATATCCACATCCAAACCCGCGTGAATGGCGAAATACGCCAGCAAGACACGACTGCCAATCTGATCTTTGCCATTCCCGAGTTGCTCAACTATATCTCCACATTTACCGAACTGGTTCCGGGCGATGTGATCGCCACCGGCACGCCGATTGGCGCGGGGGCCAGGTTCGATCCACCGCGCTATCTCGCCCCGGGAGACTGCGTGGAGGTGGAAGTCACCGGAATCGGCGTTCTAAGCAACACGGTGGCCGACGAAACATAATCCCGGGCACGGCCGGTTGTTGCTTGCTTCAGGCGATATCACCCCAGCCGGAGAAGAAATCATGGCTATCAAATCAGTCACATCCTCGCTGCTGCACCTTCCGTACGACATTGGCGGCCCGAAACAGGAGTTTCTTGGACGTCCTCGAACCCATATGCAGATGCTTCTGGTTCGAGTCGAAACCTCCGATGGAATTGTCGGATGGGGCGAGTCTTTTTCTCTCGGCGCTTCGCCGGTAACCAAATGTGCCATCGATAAGATTTTCGGGCCATACCTGATCGGCAAAGATGAAGGCCAATTCCAGCCGCTTTTTGACGAACTTCGCCATAAATTGCAGTTCTTCGGCAGGGGCGGTCCCATGGTCTTTGCCATGTCCGGGCTGGACATCGCCCTTTGGGATATCGCCGGCAAACGGGCTGGCCGGCCATTAAGCGACTTGCTGGGCGGAGCCAAGCGCTCCTTCCTGCCAGTCTATGCAAGCCTGATGATGTATCGCACCCCCGAGCTGCTGCAGTCGGCTTGCCGGCGGGCGGCGGCCAAGGGCTATAAGGCGGTCAAAATACACGACCACAAGGTGGAGCAGGCTGCGATTGCAAGACAGGCCTTGGGAGACCAGGTCGATTTGATGATTGACGTCAATTGCGCTTGGAACCTGGAACAAACCTTGCAGTACATTCCGCAGCTTGAGGAATTGAAGCTCAAGTGGTTGGAAGAGCCTGTATGGCCTCCGGAGAGCCCCCGCAATCTGCGCGTCGTGAAATCGAAAACTTCAATCCCTCTGGCGGGCGGCGAGAACATGGGGTCTTCATACGCCATTCTGGATCTTGCGGACTCGAAAGCGGTGGATATGGTTCAGCCCAGCGTCACCAAAATCGGCATTTCAGAGATGGCGCTGATTGCGGGTGAACTGCAAACCGGCTGCCCGCAGTTAGTGCCGCACTCGCCTTATTTTGGTCCCGGCTTCATTGCGACGCTGCATATTGCCTCGACTTTGGCCCATGAGGCCCCAATCGAAAAATACTTCTGCGACATGCCGGTGAGCCCACTGGGAGAAATGATCGAGCCCAAAGTGGGTCGAATCGCTGTTCCCACGGGACCGGGACTCGGCATAGAGCTCGATCTGAATGTAATTCGGGAGTACGAGGTTCAGGCATAAAGGCTGGCGCAAAGCAGCTCGCGTTTTGGTGGAAACAGTTGCAAGCGCCTACGAACAAAAGCCGCTGTGTCCCAGTAGCCTTGGAGAAAGGTGAAATGGCGATTAAATCGGTTACCTCGACGTTGTTGCAGCTTCCTTACGAGATGGGTGGTCCGAAACAAGAATTCATGGGGCGCACCCGAACACATATGCCGATGCTGCTGGTCAGAGTGGAGACATCGGATGGAGTGGTTGGATGGGGTGAGGCTTTTTCTCTCAGTTGTGCCGTAGTGACGCAGTGCGCGCTCGACAAGATTGTTGCACCCTACGTCGTTGGCAAAGAAGAAGACAATTTCCAGTCTCTGATCGAGGACCTTCGTCATCGCCTGCAATTTGCCGGAAGAGGCGGCCCACTGACCTTCGCGGTTTCCGGATTGGATCTCGCCCTCTGGGACGTTGCCGGCAAGAAGGCCGGCCGCCCTGTATGTAATTTGCTGGGCGGAGCCAAGCACAAGTCGTTGCCCGCCTATGCCAGCCTGATGCGCTACGGCACTCCCGAACTGCTGGAAGCTGCATGCCGGCGAGCGGCCGCGCTGGGCTATAACACGGTCAAGATACACGATCACAAGCCCGAACAAGCGGCAGTTGCAAGAAAAGTACTCGGAAAAGACGTTGCGCTCATGATTGACGTAAATTGCGGCTGGGAACTCGAACAGACCCTGCAATATCTGCCGCTGCTCGAGGAGTTGAAACTCAAGTGGCTGGAAGAGCCAGTATGGCCGCCGGATACTGATGGCAACCTGCGTGTGGTCAAATCTAAGACGGCCATTCCCCTGGCTGCAGGTGAGAACGCCACCTCATCGTTTGCCATTCTGGAGTCGGCGGAGGCCGGGGTTGTGGACTTCGTTCAGCCCAGCGTAACCAAGATCGGCGGGATCACGGAGATGATGCGGATAGCATGCGGCCTTAAGAAGGTGCTGCTGGCTCCACACTCTCCATACTTCGGGCCTGGTTTTCTGGCGACCATACATGTCGCTTCAACCATGTCTTACGAAGTTCCTATCGAACGATACTTCTGTGACCTGCTGGCCAACCCTCTCGGCCCGACGATCGAGCCCAAGGGCGGAAGGATTGGCGTGCCGACAGGTCCAGGAATTGGCGCCGATCCCGATCCGCTGCTCCTCCGCGAGTATCAGGTTCAGCCTTCTTAAAATGCTGCTGCCACGCGGAAGGCATTTTCCGGATCTCCGGCGGGGTTGGTCCGCTGATCTCATAAGGCGCAGAAGTTGTCGTATCAACTACAGTCTTTCGAGGAGGTGCATGATGTCATCAACACAGGAAGTCCTGGTCAAGGCACAACCCTCTTCGTCCGCAAAACCGACCCGGCAGCGGCTTTTCCTCATCGCGGTCTTACTGGTGACCACGACAGTTGCCTACCTCGATCGCGTAAACGTCTCGGTTCTTGCCGCCAGCGACAAGTTTCTCGTTGACATGGGAATCAAGGGACACCCGGTGCAAGTCGGGTTAATGATGACCCTGTTTCTACTGACCTATGGCATCACCAACTTCAGTTTGTGTTTTCTGGGAGATATCTTCGGCCCACGCAAGGTAACCGCTACCGCCGTTTTCATCTGGCTGGCCTCGATGGTCTTCGGCGGCTGCGCGCGAACCTACAACACGGTCCTGGCCAGTCGTTTTGTTCTGGGCATCGGCGAAGGCATGTACCATCCCATGCAGAGCAAGTACGTCAAGCAATGGTTTCCGCCAAAGGAACGGGGCAGGGCCAATGCTTCATGGGCTGTCGGCATGTCAATCGCTCCGGCAATGGCTATGCCATTCTTCGCATGGGCGATTTCCTCATTCGGATGGAGAGTGAGTTTCTTTATCTGCGCGGTGATGGGAATAATCCCGCTGTACCTAATATGGTTTCATACCACTGATACCCCGCGCCTGCGCAAGCAAGTAAATGAGGCGGAATTGCGCCACATTGAAGAGGGCATGGCGCAGGAAGCCATGTCGGGCACCGCCAAGGACCCGCTTTGGGCACACGCTAAGCTGGTGATAAGGAACTATCGCGTCTGGATATTGCTTGTGTACTGGATCTGCTACAACGTCTGCTATTGGGGCATACTCATGTGGCTGCCGTCGTACCTGAAATCGGCGCGCGGTTTCTCCTGGAAGCAGATGGGCTTGCTGGCTTCGCTGCCATTCGTGCTGGCGCTTATTAGTAAGATTGTCAGCGGCTGGGCTGCCGATCGTATCGGCCGTTCAGCTCCCTTCTGTGTAGCGGCCATGCTGGGCGTCGCCGCTGGAGTCTACTTCGGCGATATTGCCCATAGCAACCTCGCATCCGGCGTGTTGATGGCGTTGGGTATGGGCGCAACCGGGCTGGGAATACCCACCTTCTTTGCGTTAATGCAGGGGCTAGTGCCTGCCAAGGCCATGTCTTTCACGCATGGCACCATGAACGGTATCGGCACGGGAATATCATCGCTTTCCCCGGCGGCTATTGGCTTCTGTATCAGCATCACTGGCGGCTATTCTGGCGGGCTGTTCTTCGTCGTTGGGGCGGCACTGTTGGGAGCGCTGGCTGCGCTGGTGTTGGCAATTCAGAAGTATTAATGGGATCGCGGGAACCGCTTGCCATTTCAATGCAGATGGGGAACTACAATCTGCCCGGCTTGAACCAGCAGCATCTGAAACTGAGCGGCCCGCTGCTGGCTGTTATGTACCAGGGCAAAATTAGGAAATGGAATGACAGCCAAGTTGCCGCACTGAACCCCGGCGTCAAACTGCCGGACCATGACATCATTCTTGTGCACCGGACCGATGGCAGCGGCGATACCTTCATCTTCACCCATCTCTGGGGATACGTGGTGGTGATTCCATTCCTTGGTTATCATCTTTCCCCGCTCATGGTCCAATGGCTCGGCTTCATCCCTTTTTTCGGCGGTCCGGCAGGCAGCGGCTACGGGCTGCTTACCGCCGGCTGCGTGCTCACGCTGATGATCGTGCCCTTGATTACGGCGACCGTGCGCGATGCGCTTGTCAGCCAGGAGGCCGGGCTTCGCGAGGGTGCGCTGGCGCTGGGCGCGACTCGTTTTGAGGCGCTGTGGACCGTCTTGCTGCCGAATGTGCGCCGAGTGGTGATTGGTTCCAGATTCTCGCCACCGGCCGCGCACTCGGCGAGACCATGGCCATTCTCATGATCAGCGGCAATGCGCTGAATTACTTACCCGGCAACATCTACGCGCCGATCTCCACCATGGCCTCTTTCATAGTGTCGCAGCTCGACAGCGCGCTACTGGACCCGACCGGCATGGCGGTACGTTCGCTCGCCGAGGTGGCAATAGTGCTCTGCTTGATTTCCATCGTCGTGAACGGCTACTTCGGCTATGTCACCATGGTCGCGTGGCTCGGATGGAAGTTTTCGGTCACGGCGGGCAGCGTTGCGCTCGCTATCATCGCGCTCCCGTATATCAGCTGTACCAGCGAGATGGCTCTTCGCCAGGTACCGCGTACCTTTCGCGAAGCAGCCTTGGCCTTGGGCGCTACGGAGGGCAAAGTGGCCATGCGCATCAGCCTGCAGATGGCGCTGCCGGGCATTCCGACCGGCATTTTACTTGCGTTCGCCATCTCGGTCGGAGAGACGGCGCCGCTACTCTATACTGCTGGCTGGTCCAACTATCTCTGGGGCGGCCATCTCACCAACGAGCCGATCGGTTAACCTACGCGATTTAGGCCTTCATCACTGAGCCCTTCGCCAGCGCGCATGCTCTCGCTTACGCGGCGGCGTTGTTTGTCACCTTTTTCGTGCTGGTCATCAGTGTTCTCTCGCGCATGGTGCTGCACAAAGGGCAGGCCAGCATTGGAATTCTGTTGTTTCTAAGTAATTACTGTTGAACCTGTTGCAGCCTCCTTGTTGAACGCTGGTGAAGTCTGTTGCTTCTGGGTGCTCTCACCGCCACAAAATCGCCCACAGCCACCTGGGGTGACCCCCTCTCCTGAGACAATTTCCGTTTCGACACTTAGCAGACCTTCATTTTGTGAACCCATCCCGTGAGACAATTTGGTCTTTCACACTTAACGACACTGCTTACCTCCAGAACTCATCTCGTTGACTTTCAGCAGGGTAGGGGTCTGGGGAAGGGACGGCGTTTGAGTCCCTTCCCCGGTCATCTCTGTCGAAGAATCCTCCCCCGGCTCAGCCAAGAAACTCACTGTAGCACCGAGTGTTGTCGTCGTTTCGTGCTCTCGCCGGACTTGCTCTTCGAATTCCTCTGGAGAGCGGTAGCCTAAAGCGGAATGCAACCGCTTCCGATTGTAATAGCGCTCAATGAACTCCTCGAGGTTGTCTCTCAGCTGTTCCAGTTCCTCGTACTCGTTGGCATAAATCTCTTCCCGCTTCAGCGTCTTGATGAAGCTCTCGCAGCTGGCATTGTCGTACGGGTTGGCGGGCCGGCTCATGCTGGGGACCATGCCGTACTTGTTCAGAATCGCGACGTACTCTCCAGAAGCGTACTGGATGCCGCGATCGGAATGGTGCACCAAGCCTGGCTGTGGCTGCCGTTTCCCGATGGCCATCTCCAGTGCCTCGGTTGCCAACCGGCTCGCCAAGGTGCGGTCCAGCTTCCATCCCACAACTTTGCGGGAGAAGGCGTCGAGAATGAGCGCCAGGTAAACAAACTCGGCCTTCAGCCGGATGTAGGTAATGTCCGCGATCCATAGCTGATCCATGCCCGTCAGCGTCATCCGCCGCGCCAAGTTCACATAGATCTCCAGTCCGTGACTGGAATCCGTGGTCCGCACGAAGCGCTTGGGCTGCACCGCGAGCAGATTATCCTCTCGCATGATGGCCGCCACCCGCTTGCGATTGACCACCATCCCGCGGCGCCTCAGCTCCTTCGTTACCCGCCGATATCCATAACGTCGCTTATGTTCCAGGGCAATCTGCTGGATCGCCGACCGTACCTCCATGCTTTCTTCCACCGGCACCTGTTCCTGCAGCAACCGATAGAAGCCAGCACGGCTGACCCGTGCCAATGTACACATGCGCTCGATACCCAGGCCGCCTTGCATCGGCATCATTTCTCGGATTTGGTCGTAGATGCCGTCGCGCCAGTACCGCTGTCTTTCTGGCGTCGAGCCTCGACTTTTTGCAAGGCACCTTTGAAAAAATCCACTTCCAACGCCTTCTCCGCCAGTACGCGCTTCAAATCGCGAATTTCTTTGCGAAGCTCACGCACCGGAGAGGCGGCCGTCATTCCCGCTTCGCCTGGGGCCAGATCCCGCCAGTGATACAAAACCGTGCGATCTACCCCCAGTTCCTGGGCCAGAGCCGATACGTTATCGCAGGTCCGCATCCGCTCCAAAGCCATCTGCCGGAACGCCTTCGGGTATTTGTTGACTCGCCTTTTGGCCACTCAGCAGCTCCTTTCCCTGCCAAGTGTCGCAAACCGGAGTGTCTCATCCTAGGGGGTCAGTCCACGCGTGGCCTTCCGAAGTAAATCGTGCTTTCGACAAGCCAAGGCCTCCCTCAAGAAAGTTTGGAACAGCTCCCCATGCCGGTCAGTGTGGTGCCGGAATTGTATAAATCTGCGAGTTGCCGGTTCGGTCAGATGCAAATGCAATCTTCGAAGCGTCGGACGACCAACTCGGCGATGTGCCGCCGTTGGTGGTGATCTGCGTCAGATTGGATCCGTCTGGATTGATCGTATATATCTGATATTGACCGGTACTGTTAGAAGCGAACGCGATGCGGTTATCCGACGACCAGCTCGGCGTGTTATTGATTACCGGCGTCGGCCCACCCCCGTTATTCATGAGCTTCTGTATAAAGGTCCCATCGGTTTTATAGATTTCCAAGTCGAAACCATAATAGTTGGGATCGGGAGTCCGGGAAATCACGATCTGGGAGCCATCCGGAGAGAACGACACGCCCATGATCGACTCACCGCCGTAGGTGCCACAATTCAGAGTGCCTGTAGCTATCAGGTTACCCGCTACCGTCGTGTCCTGTCCTGTGAGCGAACTCGTTGCCGCAAGGCGTAGTTGCGTGGATGATGGACAGGTCGCATTTTGGGTGGTTGTCGTGTCCCAGGCGGCGGATGTGCCGTCCGGAGAGACTGCAAGCCAACTACTTCCTAATCCGCCAGGAACAGACATTATCGCGGTCAGGGTTGTGGGATCAACCGGCAAGCTGGTGGTAATTGAGAGCGGGAATAAATACCAGTACCACAACGACGGCGTGTCGAGAATATAGAAATTGCCGGAGCTACCAATCCAAGCAAGGCTCGCAACCCCAAAAGAGAACGCAACATCGGGGACGCTCGTCAATTGGCGTACGTTGGAGCCATCGGGCGCAATTGCCCAGAGATCGTAGATACCTGCCACCGAATGCCCGCTTGTCGAGATAAATGCAATTGTATTCCCTTGAGGCGACCATGCGGGACGGTCATCCGTCGCGGGGTCGTTCGTGAGTCGTGCAAGTCCCTGCTCCGGCAGAACCACAGTTATTGTAGCGGATGCAGTTTTGGACGAATCAAGAGCATTAGCGGCGATGACGTGGAAAGTTCCTGTCGTGTTTGGGGCCGTGTAAACTCCCCCAATGACTGTGCCGCCTGTCACTCCCTCCTGCATGCTCCACGTCACATTGCCGCCACCGGTGACAGTGGCCGCAAAGGCTTTGATTGCACCTTCAGGAACAGTTGCAGATGTCGGGTTAATCGTGATGCTGCCGGTTGGAAGACTAACAACGGTGAAAGAAAGTGAATTTGAAACCGAACCGGAAGCATCTGGGTTGGTGACCATCAGAGGGTACGAGCCGGATACCAGTAGAGCACCTGCGGGGAGCACTGCCGTTAGGGTAGTCGGATCACCATATGTTGTGAGGAGCGAAGTACCATTAAAGCTGGCCACTGCACCCGGAACGAAATTCGATCCGGCGAGGCTAATGTTTTGAGCCGAACTATTCTGCAAACAGGCATTGGGCGTTATTGTGGTCAAGATTGGGAGACCAGAAAATGGGCCTACCGCGCTAGCCACAGTATGGGAAAATAGTTGGAACTCTGGCGTCGAATAGTCGTGTGCGAAAAACCCCAGGAGGCTTACGACAATGCCAGCTTGTGCCTCACCGCCGACTTGAAGCGTCCACCACGGATTATTATTTGTATCCGCATTTAGCTGTGTGAAATCTCGCGGAGTAACGTACCCTGTAACCGACCCAAACACCTGAAAGCCAAGCTGCCATTCAATGAAGCCCTTTAGATTAACGTTTGCGTCAAGGCCGGTTGGAAACGATGCTGCCTGGAGAGTTGAATAAGAAATGTTTGAGACAGAATCGTTCTGGACACTTAAGCCTGCCTGCAGCCCGCCGCCTTCTTCGCCGCCCAGATATAATGCACCAGAGGCATTGCCCCGCATTCCAATAGATGGACTGATGACGGGTTTGATGACAAATGCCGCCAGGTTTCCGCCAATCGTATCGCCGAGGTCCAGCGCGGCTTGGCAGTTATTATTTCCAAGGCAGACGACTTGAGTTGCCAACTCCGTCGCACTAAGTGGAATCGATTGATCGATATCTCCGGAATATTGTCCTTGAACAACAATTTGCGAATATTCCTGCACGTTCGCCGCAAGTTCGACAGTTTTAGCGACAGAATCGAATTTATAGATTATCTGAAGAGCACAAACCTCCAAATCACCGGTCGCTGTAACTGTGTGGCCAGCCGAGTCCGGCGAAAGCGAAACGCTAAATGGTATTGCGGTTGTGCTGGAATCCCCCGTACATGGGTCTCCGATTGAGCCCTGCCGCAAAAGTGCACGTCGAGCATTGTAGTGCTGGGAAGCCTGTTGGCCCGCAACGATTGGAACACCAGCACTGATCTGGGCGCGTGTAACCTCGTCGGCGAGGGTGGCCGGTGCCGTTACGACCACAACTATTCCGCCCGAATCGCTTACCGACAATACTTTGCGTAACAAGCCATCGGGAGCAGCGGCACTAGGTGGGACAACTAGCACGTCGCCTGGCTTGAGAGATAGAGCTACATTGCTTGAACTGGAAATCTGCAGCGTATTGCCATCCGGTGACAGCATCAGACTCTGCGTTCCGGTCTGATCCAACACCTTGGTTGTGTTGGGAATAATGTTGTAGTAATCGACCGTTACAGTCGCCGTCCCGTCCGCCGTCATAGTGACCTGCTGGGTCGGGGCCGTGGCGTGATACGTGCTTGTACCGACCGGTACGGACGAGGCAGTCACGTTGTAGACACCCGCCGTCGTCGTCGTTAGAGTTTGGCTGGATACTAGCTGTAGAACCTGTCCATTCGGGTCCGTAACGCTGACGTTTGCTGCCACGCCCGGCGGCAGATCGATGATATTCACGGTCAGAGTGCCTGGATTTACTGTCGATACTGTACTTCCGCCGCCCGAGCAGGTAACTAAGGAAAGGCATAATGATAAGGCGAGATAAGTTAATAGTGCGGTGCAACGCGATGGCATGCACTGGCTCCTTTACAACTGGATTTACCGCACAACCGCTCGAATAAGAGATTAGGAGCCCGAATTCGCCCTAATCCGACCAACTACCCGAAAAAGGAACCCTGAATTACAGCACTGTGGCTTGCCTCACCGTGGCGCGTAGAATCCCTTTCTGCAAATTCCTTTTGCGCACAGATACTTTAGTCAAACTTCCCTTGTACGAGGGATTTCGCTCTTTTCCAGTAATACCGCCCTCCGAATACGCCAATGAGCCCGAGCGCAAGTAAGGAAACAGCGAACAAGAGGGCAGCTCCTCTAAACAATAATGCGAACACAAGTCCAACAAGGATTACCACGACGCCCACTGCAAAGGTAATAATTGCTTCGATCCTCAGCTTCCAACCTTCGTATTTGAACATCACAGATACCGGCTTATATCCTCCGGATAGCGCCTTATCAACCACATCCATATAAGGTTGCCGAGGAACGGGCACAACCGGCTCCGCCATTTGGTCCACGGCAATCTGCTGCTCTTTATATTTGGCCCGCTTTTTTAGATAGCCATAGAACCGCCATGCCAATGGAATAAAAATTCCGGCCTCCAACGTCGCCACAACTTTCCAAGCCGTCGAGCACGGAACGGGAGTATGTTGTCTGCCCACGGTGCAGTCGACGTGTCCGAACCACATATACAGGAGTAATGGAGGAGAAATAATGGTTGCGACAACTAGCCAAAACAGCATAGTGCGCAACACAAACCGTGATTGATTGGACATGGGGGTTGTGTATAGGGAGGTAGGAACATTTATATGATAACAGCGCGGTGTAGAAATGCAATTGTGCAGTGAGAGCGCCAACTAATTTCTCGTGCTCTAATACCAATTCGTTCATTAGGCCGCGTCCGTTGAGGCTAAAATCAAGCTTTTCATTAGCGGTCCGGTAGCGAGTGATTGCAAGTTGAATCAACGCCGTAATATGGGCGTGGAAAAGTTGGTGCCGGACCCCCAAAAGTTACTGAGCACACTCTGCCTGCAGCTCGCTGGATTCGAGTCATCGCTCGGATTTCGCTGCCTTAGACGTTGCTGGCGCTGCCTGTAGTCCTGCGCCTGGAGAAGTCCCGGCAATCTTCGCAATGGTTTTCTCTAGGTATTCGCTAATAGCTGCTTGCTGGTCCATGCCTTGCTGTGGGCACGCGAGAATGCTGTGCACATTGCAACCGATTCCGTATGGCGAAACACTGAACTTGTATTTCTTTTTGCCAACATCGATCCCAAATGAAATGTGCGGGATCGTTATGCCTCCAGGACGATACACGGTCGTGCCTCGGACGTTCACCTGTGAAGCCGGTACGTCAAAGATAATCTGCCCTTTCATAAGGAAGGCCACGTTCTCAGGGCCGATTTGCAGGTCGCCCATGTCGCACGTCTGGACGCTCTTTTCGCGGCATGCCGGAACGGGCAGGGGCGTCTTTAGTTCCAAGACTTTGTCCCACGCCGCACGAAATTCCTGGAGTTGGCCCATCGCTAACTGGGTGTTGCCGACCCACATCCACGGGATCGCCATCTTGGGGTTGTGTTCCGCTGCCTTTTTGAAATCTGCGAGCGCCTGCCCAAATGCTGCCGATCGGAAAGAGGCGACGCCATGCTGTATGCAACTGTCGTAATCGGCACAAGATGCGACGGCAGGCGTATTGTCCGCAACCCGCGCGCCGGGTGCCGCTGTGCCCTGATTCATGGTGCACGTGCGGTAGTGCTCTCTTGTGAGAAGTGGTGCGGTCTGCGTGAGTTCGGAATTCGCATTGAAGAACATGCCCCCGTACCCGCCCATCATCACGAGATCGATGCAATAGGGTTGGTCGCTGGCATCGGGCGAAGCCACGGCAAACCAAGCGTGCCAACCAGCCTTTCCTGCGGGGCCATAGGAGGCGACATAGAACCCTGGTGCGAGCGGTGTTCTCGGCACCAGTTCCACCATCTGCGGTTGGTTGGGCACCGGCTTGGCGAGGAGTTGGTATTGCAGTTCGGCGACTCGCGCGAGCATTGGCTTGCCGACCGTAGCCACGACCTGCTCGCTTGGCTGACGGGCTCCGCCGAGAACCGCGTATCCGGCTTGAGCGGGGTCTGCTTGCTCAATGACATATCGCAGGAATGGCATCCGATGAAGGGTGATGCTCTGCATCATCTCTCCTGCGTTCATGTAATAGACGATGAACCGGGATGAGGGTGAAATCTGAGGCAGATTGCTCGGAAACAGGCTCTTCTTGGGAACCGAATATATTTCCGTGGATTTTATCGCCGGTTGTGCCCCTTGTCCTTCATAAAGTGCGACGAGGCGACCGCCGTCTGTAGCATAGAATCCGAAGAACTCGGGGGCCGCCGATTTTTCTTGCGACCAGCCGACCATCGTTAGGGTGCTGATAAGAAGCACTAACACAATAGAGCGAAACTCAGGCCTGGAGCATTTCATAATTTCTCCGTTACGTTCACTTGAGCTTTTCCCAGCCAAGCTCTTTGTAGCAATCCGTTGGCTTCAATTTTGCAGTTCGCCTTTATTCCCTCGAATCGGCCGGCTTCCGCCCACTGATTTCAGTTGAACGGCGTCGAGAAACTTCTTGCCGGTTTGGCCTACTGCCCCATCGGTGGTGGGCTCGATGAGGCTCCCCGCCTTGGAGTGAATCTTCAGAATCAGGACGGAATGGCCCTCCGACTCCGCATTGATGACCGTGCCATCGCCTACTAAGCCCCAACTCCTCATGCCGACGCCGGTCTTAAACTTGAATGTGTGCCCGGCCGCATCCACTGACTTCTTGTCCAGCTTGTAGTGTTCCTGAGCGACCTCCAGGGTCGCCTCGTACACCCGCTCAGTTGACACCGCGTACTCGCACTTATACTCGGCGGCGTAGCATTTGGCTGAAGTCAGCGACAGCAGAACAGCGACCAGAACAGCTGAGAATAGTGATCTGGAGTTGGTTCTCATTATGCCCCTAAGCCTCCGCTACGGTCGCGACCGCGAAAAGCACCATGAGGGGTTTTTTCATAGCGTGTTTAGTCGCCTCCCGCTCCGGTGCTCTTCGCTTGCTCCTCTTTCTTCCTACCGGCCACCAACGCCACAACGAGGGATACCGCCGCTGCCCCGACCCAAAGCCAGAACACGCCTTCCATTTGGCTGGTTGCGCCGCGATTCGCAAGCTGTTCTCCGGCGCTGGCGATCTTAAGAGAGGGTGTCATGAAAACGGCGTTCAGGATGTTGAGCACACCTATTGCTACCGCCAATGCCTTTTCTTTGAGCGCCGCTACCGCGATGCCCAGAAGCGCGGTGATGATGCCGAGATAGATTCCCCAGATCGGAATGACAATGGCGAGGGCTGCAAAAATCAGTAAGGCAATTCCTAAGCCTTTTCCCATACAATCCTCCAATGTTTATAAATGTGAAGGTTCGCGGGTTCGGCCCTCTACATGTAAGCTTCTTGATTCTTCATTAAGGTCTTGTGCCTAAGTCAGTTGTAATCTCAGCCACATAGGCCTTACGAGTTGTCCTGTTAAAAAGGCATAAAACTCTACCTACCCTGTTATTCATATACCGCTGAGGATAGTGCCCCTGAATGATGAGTGCGGTGTAACCAACACTATCGTCAAACTCGATCAGATTCCCTTCTGCCCTCGCTTGAAGTAGATTGCTAGCTTGGCTGCATTTGGAGTTCGCTTCTTTTCGGTGTTCGTCCACCGCTTCCGGAGAACTCGCGCTCACGCTGAAAGAGATGACAATGGCGAGAGCAGCAAAAATCAATACGGCGATTCCTAGTCCTTTTCCCATAACGATCCTCCAAAGTTTGCAGTTGCAAAATGGGAACCGGCATCACGGGTGTACTGACTCTTGAACGGCGATGTCTCTTTGGCCCTATAACCCAACGCTTTCCATCGCTCCGAACAAAGCTTCCGTTTCTTCCAGTTATTTCTTCCCACCAATCCCGAAGTCGTAGTCACCCGCCAATCCCATCGCGCCTAATGTGAACATGTATTCCCCGTCAGGAAGATCATCCTTCGGCGTTGCCGAGACAAAGCCATCGGAGGCGTTGGCAATCACGAGTTCTACTCGCGCTTTTTCCACATCATCATTTTGGCTAAGGGCACGCGCGCTTGAGGTTAGCATCTCCCGATGGTCTTCCTTTTGGATAAGTCGCGTGAGCGTGATGTAGGTGCCGCCTTGCATATAGGCCTGCCCCGCAGTTCGCACGAAAAACACCGGACGCCGCTCCCCGATGCGCGCAGGAGCCTCGGACCCGCGGTAAACCGACATTGTCTTTACCTTGCCGAACCCACCCGTCATCGCCAGTCCCCAGCCGCCGCCCTTTACCTTCGCGGTCACGGCTGGGCAGATTGCTAACGCCAGAAACGAACTGTCCGGCCGCTTGTAAGCCACAATGGCATTCGGCGGCCATCCGGGGATTGATGGCGGGCCGCCCATTGACACCGATCCCGGGTACGCCATTGCGGAAGGAGCCGCCGCTTTCGGGTTGATCATAGTCTTGATCACCGCGTCGGACACTTTCGCGGCCTTCAACGCCTTGAGCGCATCAATGCCGGTGTCGAAGTTTGTCTCCGGGGCGGAACGGATTTTTTCGATCACCACGTCATCCGACAGGCCGAGCCCGACCATATCGATCACGGCTTGATTGTTGAGTGCGTTTTGACCCTGACCCCAGGCCAAAGTGGCTACGAATAAGAGAAGGAAGGAAATAGTGAGAATTCGCCCCATCGGTGGCCTCCATTTGGAGATATATCTCTCAGGTTCGGCCCGCGTGCGTTTGCAGCTATCCAGTTTTGCTGGTTGGAGCGCAATCATAAGTCTCATTTACTGTTATATGCAACAACATTGTTTGACACTGGTTGGGCTTACCCATGCCCGGCCTGCGCACCCAATTCGGGCGGCGGCTTCGCCGCCTCCGGCTTGCCCGCGACATCACGCAGGAGCGGCTGGCCGAACACATCGGCATATCGGTGACGTTCCTGGGGCTCATCGAGCGCGGCGTGAATGCGCCCTCGTTCGAAACCATCGAAGAAATTGCGCGGGTGCTCAGGGTGCCGGTCGCTGAACTTTTTCTTTTCAACGCCGAAGGCAGGATAGGAAAGTCCGAGAAACGCTCGCGGGCGAGCCGCAGGCCGTCACGCCGATAAAATTCGGAAGAATTGGATACAAGCTGGCTGACACCCCTCACGAAGCACACGCCTCCATCGGGCTCCAAAACCGCGAACATGAGAGGCGTGCTTCCGTTCAAGAGAACTTCAAAAGACAAATTGAGAGGACGCCTCACAAGAGCCGAAGATTCCTGGACCCATGAGCCGTTGCACGCCGTCCCGCAACGATGACGGGCTGCGTAGCGCACAAAACCAAACGAATAAAGGGAAGCGAGCAGGAACTTACCACCTAAATGGCGCATAGTCAACGCAGAATTTATAAAAATACAAAAAATGCAGACCGTACGGCGGCTGGCGTAACCATCCGATTATTACCCCCTGTTGCTTCGTGCTTCCGCCGAATACGAAGCCAACTCCGCTCCCGCCGCCTTGAAATACAGCGTCCAGAACGTCTTGAGTGTGTTCCATGCATAGGGATTGAGCCCCGCCGGGGAAGCGAGCCGAAATCACAGTCTGGGCTGCTAAGTTGTTGATTCTAGCTCCCGGATTTCGAAGTCGGGTCAAGTAGCTGGATGAGCTGAGACGCGAGTTCCTGGATTTCCGGGCTGGATTTGATGAGGAGCACCTTGCGCGCGAGCTGCAGCGCAAGCGTGCGCACTTTCCCATTTTCGGTTTCGAGGGCGTTCTGCGATTCAACGATGGAGTACAGCTCTGCCGAGTCGAAGGCAATTTTCCGGAGTTGCGCAATCGGTGCGGACAGGTCGCGATCATGGTCGAATGCGGGGATTAATTCTGTGCCTACGATGGCCGCCGCACTGAGCAACCGGTCTCGCTGCTTCGGCGTAATCGCCGGGGTGGCGCGCGAAACGGTTTCGCGTTTGCGCTTTGCAACAGGGTTGCCGCCGGTGAGCATGTATTGAGCAGCTCGTATTGAACGATGCAGAACCTTCTGGCAGTATTCCGTCTTTGTCCGGCATTGCATGATTGTTTCGCCGGGTTTCAGGTGCTCGAACTCCCGCCAGAGTTGCTCGATGTCCTCCTTGTGCTCTGCTAGTTTCGCAAAGGCAGCGTGAAAAGCATCGGCGACACGTTGCGCCAAAGCCTCGCGTTCGGCGTGCCTCCCGGCGGGCGCGACTGGCGTATTGATTGGGATCATCTCGCTCATTTCCCGCTAGTGTGCCGCACCCTTGGTTTGCCGATAAAGGGACAAATAGGACATCGGGGAAGCGGATGCAACGTTCTTGCTGGATGTACTCGTCTCTCTTATGAGCAGAGGCTTTTGTGCTTTTCAAGGGCTGGAAGGAAATATCGGACTACGTTGGGACGACCGAAAAACAGGCTCAGCGATTGGAGAAGTCACAGGGGCTCCCCGTCCTTCGTCCAGAGAAGCGCTCCAGTCGCAAGCCGTCGGTCTTCGCCACAAAGAGTGCGCTCGACGCGTGGCTTGAGGGGCCCCTTGAGCGCGTCGTCCTCAAAGATACCCGGGTGATCGCCCTCGACAAGTCAGACAAAATCCTGTGGGGGTACGATCTTCCTGCGACGCTTCGCCCGTTTACCGATGACGAGCTTCGATGGCGTGTTCGCGTTGACCTCCATAGCAAAGGCGAGCGAGGGGTGCTCGTCACTGCTCGCTTTCTCGACCCTGGTCCACCCGACACGATGTATTACCTTTCGTCCACGGGCGAGCTGAAATGGAAATTCGAAGCCGATGCCCCGCTCTTGGATCGCGATGGGAAGCCCTTCGACAAAGCGTGGGCATTCAGGCAAGTTCTCGTAACTCCCGGCCCAAGCGAGCCCACGATCTGGGCTGCTTTGGCGAATGAGGCAGGATGGGCCGGGTGTCTGCTGCGTATCGACTCCGAGGGCAACGCATCTGTCCAGCTTGCGAATACCGGATACGTCGAGCAGGTCTGTTATGCACCATCAACAGCCGGGGAATGCCTTATCGCCTGCGGCGAGAACAACGCATTCGATCAAGCCTTTGTCGCGCTCATTGGGATCGATGATCCGCCTTGCACCTCGCCGCTACCTGGAAGATACCCGCGCTATCGTTACGGAAACGCGCCGGGCGGGAGCCCACGAAAATACATTCTCTTGCCGCAAACGGAATTGATCGCCGCGAAGCAGAAACCATACGGTCACGCGTGGAGGATGCGGCAATACCCGGACGACATCATTGTCGAGGTTGAAACCGGAGAAGTTGGCGGCTTCTTTCTTTACCACTTCTCACCGAACCTGGAACCCAGATATATCTTCCCGAGTGGGAGCCATGAATTCATGCACCGTGATCTGGAGCGTACAGGACGGATCGATCACCCATGGGAGGCCTGCCATGAGATGGATGCACCGCTCGTGCTCAACATATGGGAACCTGCCATGGGCTGGAGGAATGGGGCGATACGCTGGCGGGACAATCCGTGGCGGGAAAAATGAACAGTTCTACTGCGAGAGTGTTAATTAGACGATGACCAATTTGCCATCTTCCCGAATGATGGTTATCGGCTCGCCCAAGGCGTCGCCATGCAAAATATACAGGTCGCCGACATAGCCAGGCATCATCCCCGCTGAGAACTTGAATTTAACACCGTAGACCAAGTCGGCAAATTGTTCGGGAGTCTCATCTTCAAGCCCCCACGACTCCCTCACAACGGGCAACTGTATAATCTCCTTCCACTCTGATGGTGATATTTCTAGTGGCTTGGTCCCCATGTTCTTGTTCACTAACTATATACAATCTAGCAGCGAAATCAATTTCTTCTGCGGTGCCCTTGGGATTCTCGGCTTGATAAAAGCGCTAATTCACCGATAATGAAAGGTAAGCAGCTCGTTCTGCCCCCTTTCATGTATTCCCGCCACGGCTTCACCCTCATTGAACTCCTTGTCGTGATCGCTATAATTGCCATCCTTGCGGTGGTCGTCGTTCTGTCTCTGAACCCCGCAGAATTGCTTCGCCAATCAAGGGATGCAAGTCGCATCTCGGATATGGATACCCTGAATCATGCTCTTGCGATCTACGCTGCCGATCAGGGAGGGAATACATATTTTTCTTTAGGGAGCTCGAATACGGTTTATGTTTCGTTGCCTGACAATAGCTCATCCACGTGCGGCGACCTCGGCCTGCCGATTTTGCCTACGGGCTACGCCTATGCCTGCGTAGCCGCCACCTCCTCGAAGAACGTGAACGGCACTGGATGGATTCCCGTCCCATTTTCGAATGGTTCCGGCGGCTCTCCCATTGGGAGTTTACCCCTCGATCCCGTCAATCAATCATCGAGTCGTCTCTACTACACCTATACGACGAATGGAGGCCAATACGAACTCACCGCCGTCCTGGAGTCACAGAAATACAAACTCGGAGGGAGTTGGACTGACCCCCTAGGATGAGACACTCCGGTTTGCGACACTTGGCAGGGAAAGGAGCTGCTGAGTGGCCAAAAGGCGAGTCAACAAATACCCGAAGGCGTTCCGGCAGATGGCTTTGGAGCGGATGCGGACCTGCGATAACGTATCGGCTCTGGCCCAGGAACTGGGGGTAGATCGCACGGTTTTGTATCACTGGCGGGATCTGGCCCCAGGCGAAGCGGGAATGACGGCCGCCTCTCCGGTGCGTGAGCTTCGCAAAGAAATTCGCGATTTGAAGCGCGTACTGGCGGAGAAGGCGTTGGAAGTGGATTTTTTCAAAGGTGCCTTGCAAAAAGTCGAGGCTCGACGCCAGAAAGACAGCGGTACTGGCGCGACGGCATCTACGACCAAATCCGAGAAATGATGCCGATGCAAGGCGGCCTGGGTATCGAGCGCATGTGTACATTGGCACGGGTCAGCCGTGCTGGCTTCTATCGGTTGCTGCAGGAACAGGTGCCGGTGGAAGAAAGCATGGAGGTACGGTCGGCGATCCAGCAGATTGCCCTGGAACATAAGCGACGTTATGGATATCGGCGGGTAACGAAGGAGCTGAGGCGCCGCGGGATGGTGGTCAATCGCAAGCGGGTGGCGGCCATCATGCGAGAGGATAATCTGCTCGCGGTGCAGCCCAAGCGCTTCGTGCGGACCACGGATTCCAGTCACGGACTGGAGATCTATGTGAACTTGGCGCGGCGGATGACGCTGACGGGCATGGATCAGCTATGGATCGCGGACATTACCTACATCCGGCTGAAGGCCGAGTTTGTTTACCTGGCGCTCATTCTCGACGCCTTCTCCCGCAAAGTTGTGGGATGGAAGCTGGACCGCACCTTGGCGAGCCGGTTGGCAACCGAGGCACTGGAGATGGCCATCGGGAAACGGCAGCCACAGCCAGGCTTGGTGCACCATTCCGATCGCGGCATCCAGTACGCTTCTGGAGAGTACGTCGCGATTCTGAACAAGTACGGCATGGTCCCCAGCATGAGCCGGCCCGCCAACCCGTACGACAATGCCAGCTGCGAGAGCTTCATCAAGACGCTGAAGCGGGAAGAGATTTATGCCAACGAGTACGAGGAACTGGAACAGCTGAGAGACAACCTCGAGGAGTTCATTGAGCGCTATTACAATCGGAAGCGGTTGCATTCCGCTTTAGGCTACCGCTCTCCAGAGGAATTCGAAGAGCAAGTCCGGCGAGAGCACGAAACGACGACAACACTCGGTGCTACAGTGAGTTTCTTGGCTGAGCCGGGGGAGGATTCTTCGACAGAGATGACCGGGGAAGGGACTCAAACGCCGTCCCTTCCCCAGACCCCTACCCTGCTGAAAGTCAACGAGATGAGTTCTGGAGGTAAGCAGTGTCGTTAAGTGTGAAAGACCAAATTGTCTCACGGGATGGGTTCACAAAATGGAGGTCTGCTAAGTGTCGAAACGGAAATTGTCTCAGGAGAGGGGGTCACCCCAGAGTAATGACGTTGTTTCTGGTGACGGGGGAACGCTCGCGACCGTTTATGAAAAGGGATCGAAGCTGGGCTTGGAGCCCTTGGATTACGGTGATTCCTCCCTTGTCGGCCTCTGGACCTTTGATGAGGGGACGGGGACTGTGGCGTATGACTATTCGGGGAACAATGCAAACGGGACGTGGGCGGGAACCGGAAGCCATTACGCTTCAGGCAAGGTAGGTCCTTATGCCGGGCAAACCGCTAACGCGACCGGAGATTATGTAAATAACATCCCCCAGTTTCAAAATTTAGGCGCATCTGATTTTTCAGGTTCTTTATGGATAGATCCGACACTCAATCTTTACTCTAATGATGACCCGCTTGGAGACAAGCTCTACAGTGGAAATAATGGTGGATTTAGGATTTATGGATATGCGTCAGGTTTCCAATTTATAGCTTCGGACGGCCTAAGGCACAATTTTGGAACGGTCCCGATGAACCAATGGACCAACCTAGCCTGGTCATATAGTAAATCATCCGGGTTGGTCAGTTTGTATACGAATGGCATTTTTACTTCGACTAGCTCGGTGACTTTTGCTTCCACCACCAATCCTCTGTGGATCGGGAATGGTTGCTGTGGGCAATTCAGCGGTCTCACCGATGACGTGCGCATCTACAACCGCGCCCTCTCGGCGGCGGAGATCGCGGCGATGTACAGCGGGGGCAAGTAAACAGTTGCCGCGAACGACAACTCCGTTCCGCCTGTTTGCTTAATCAAGGCACCAGCAGAAACTTCCACCTGGAAAATCCAGAAAATCGGCACCGTCTACAAAATCGACCACAGGTGATTTTGGGCAGGTTGGAAAAGGCTTGTAACTTGTTGAAAATATTGGTCGGGGAGAGAGGATTTGAACCTCCGACCCCCTGGTCCCGAACCAGGTGCTCTACCAGGCTGAGCCACTCCCCGACGCTTGGTTATTCCCTACCGCTAGTTCATTTTACCGCGACTAAGCCGACGTTGCAATTTCGCAAAAATTGGGTCCATTGGGTCCAACCAGCAATTTTTCTGCCAAATTTTCCCCAGCACACAGGCCCACTTTTCCCGCAATCCGAGTGCGGAAATCATCCCGGAAATGCGTGTACAAAGATGTAGTGCGAAGGTTGTTGTGTCCGACCCATTCCTTGACCAAATCGCCTGGAACACCCGCATCAGTTCAGACACTCGTTCGCGACGCGTAACGCTAACGCTGGGATGTCGCTCTCGGTCCTCCAGTCTCTGCTCGGTCACGCTTATGCGGAGACAACTGGCAGGTATTTCCGTATCCGTTCCGAACGCAAGACCCAGGAGTATTTCTCGACGATGGAATACATCAACGATACGTCGCCGGTGCAAGGCACCCGCTTACGGGTGGCCTTTGGAAACGCCATCAACCTGAGCTAGGGTGAAATTGTGCTGGCAGCACGTCAACAACGTAGCTGGGGAATTGCCCCGCAATCCAATATCGAATTACGCGCACATTCGCGCAAGGAGCATATATATGACTACGTCATTTCGCCACTCACGCATCGCAGCAACAACCAGGCAGCGTCGTAACAACCGGGTCACCGGCCAGGGCCGGCGGGACGTCTCGCGGAATCCGGTTTCACCCGAAGAAGTCGCCGCACTGCTTACCGCGGCCAACGGCGATCCCACCACACGCGACGTCCGAGATGTGATCACCACGGTTGTGAACACAGGACTCCGTAGTAACGAACTGCGTGATCTTCGTTGGGCCGACATTGATTTGAAGGAACGACGGCTATTTGTGAACACCTGGAAGACAAGGACGATGCGCATGGTTCCATTCGGGCCGAGCATTCTCAAGCTTCTGCAGGGCCGCCGCAAGCGCGACCCGCATTCGGATTATGTTCTGGGGGAGGGGAGTCTCCTCGCAGAGTCCTCGACCGCATTACACATCAACTCAGGCAACTTTCGTTGCGTCTTCGCATAAGTCCGATAACGCTGGGGGCCCTGCGCCACACATTCTTCAGACGCTGGGTAGATTCCGGGGCTGACCTTGCTGTGCTCGCGGCTATCGTTGGCTGGAAGTCGTACGGCCCGGTGAAGAAACTGCTGGGCGCCTATCAGCTGTACAAGGTCGCGGCTCGCAACCAAGTGAAGCTCGAAGCGCAATACCTAGGAGCAGGGATGACAAGTCAGGTGACCACACCCGTCTACACTGGCGTTGTACCATCTTACGAGTTCATCGACTGCAAGACTCTGGCACAGCGCTGGGCTCTGCCGGAGTCGTGGATACGCGAACAGGTGCGCTCGCGCACCGCCGATCCGCTTCCGCATATCCGCTTCGGCAAGTATGTACGTTTCCGCTGGGCGAGCCCTGAGCTGTCCCGCTGATTCCGACTGCCGCTGCTGTTTTGGACGAGCATCTTGCGTCGGTAAAGCCGAAGAACTACATCTTCGAGACGTTCCGCGGTGATCCAGCTGATACGGTCTGCACGCTTTTCGTCGGGGGCTGGCCACCAACCTGCCTGAACTGGGCGTAGCCGATATCGTGATTCAGGCGATCCTGCGCCACAGCGACGTCAGCGTGACGCGGCAGGCGTACATCAAGAACGATGCCGTCGATCCGCGCAGTTTGGCGGCGATGGAAAAGCTAGAATTGGCAATATGCAACCAACATGCAACTGGCGCCAATGCCGAAAACGGCAAAGGTGCTGTAAACTAATGGCAGACAGTCACTTCCCTCGTGCGGAGGGATGTGTGAGCGGTCGAAACAGGCGGTCTTGAAAACCGCTATAGGAGAAATCCTATCGGGGGTTCGAATCCCTCTCCCTCCGCCATTTAAGTTATTGATTATAAAAGATTTAAGTTCTTATTCTGCTTATTTCATGTTCCGGCGAAAAGTTGTGCCCAGAAACGCTCTTGAATAGATCTTCACTTAAATTGTAGTATTGTGTTATGCGGCAATCACACCGAGAAGCCTCCCGGCGTCTCTACGCGGTCGCCGAGGCGCAACAAGGTTTCTTTACCACCAAGCAGGCCAAGGCTGCGGGGTTTGCGGAGAATACGCATCCTTATCATCTACAAGTTGGCAACTGGGTGCGAGAACACCGCGGCATTTACCGGCTCGCACAATTTCCGTCCGCGGACCGCCCCGATCTCGTCCTGTGGTCGCTTTGGTCCAGGAATCGGAAACAAGAGACTGAGGGAGTCTACAGCCACCAGACAGCTCTGAGCCTATACGGTCTCTCGGACCTAAACCCCTCCAAACTGCACATGACCGTGCCGACGCACTTTCGCCGCAACAGCGAAATTCCGGGCATTTTGGTTCTGCATTACGCTGATCTACCAGTAAGTGATATGGAAACGGCGCAAGGCTTCAAGTTTACCCGTCCTCTGCGCTCGATTTTGGATTTGGTTCAAACGGACACGGTAGAGCGAACCTTCATTCGCCAAGCATTGCGACAAGCTCTTCAGCGCGGGCTGATTACGCGTCAGCAAATCCGAAATGCGCAACTGACTGGCCCTGCGCGCAAGATCTTTGCGGAAGTTCTTCGGCGGGTGGCTTGATGGATGCACCAAGAGCATACACGACAGCCGGTGCGTTCCGAAGGGCACTTGAGGAGCGGCTTAAGAAAATCTCACAGGCGGAACAGGTGGATGTAACCCGCCTCAGGCGGCAGGTCTCCTTTGACCGGCTCTTGGCGAGGTTGTTTCGGGTTGAGCCTGCCCCCTGGGCCTTGAAAGGTGGGTATGCCCTGGAGCTTCGTTTCAAAACTGCACGTTCTACTATCGATATCGATGTTAGTTTGCAGTTGGTTGTCGCAGCAACCGATCAAGAGGACACGAGCGTAATCGTTCGCGAAATGCTGCAGAATGCCGCCAACATTTCTCTGGGGGACTGGTTCGAATACACGATCGGCTCGCCCGTTATGGATATGGAGGCAGCGCCGTATGGCGGCGCTCGGTATCCCGTAGAGGCTCGAATGGATGCGCGGGTGTTTTCTCGATTCCATCTGGATGTCGGAATTGGCGATGCTGTGATGGAACCGCTGGAGACAGTCGAATGCAGGAAGTGGCTGGAGTTTGCGGGCATCGAAGGTCCACGGGTCCAGACGATCCCGCGCGAACAGCAGTTTGCAGAGAAACTGCACGCCTACACGCTTCCGAGAAGCAGCGCCAACAGTCGGGTGAAAGACTTGGTGGATTTGGCGCTTCTTGTCAATTCCGGAGAACTCGCCACGGAGCGGATACGAGAAGCGGTACGCGTTACTTTTCAGAGAAGGGGCACGCATGTACTGCCATCGCCCTTGCTCCCGCCGCCATCAGATTGGAGAAAGAGCTTTGAGGCGTTCGCCGATGAGTGTAGGCTCCCAAGAGCGATGGACGCTGTTTTTGGCCGCGTGCGAGCATATGTTGAAGCGGTTCTCACTCGTGGTCCGAAGAAGTGAGCTCCAGGGATGAAAGAAGGAGCGCAACCCGTTCCGTCCGAATCTGCTGATGCAGAGTGCAGCCGGCTGCGCGAGGAAAATGCCCGCCTTCGGCAAGTTCTGACAGATCGCAATATCCCGATCCCAACGACCGAGCCCGCAAGCCCACCTGCTGTCCAAACTGTATCGCCTCCGGAAGATAAAAAAGAACGAGCAAGAAAGAGAATCGCACTGTTTCAAAATCTTTTCTGCGGAAGGCAGGGCGTATACGCACGACGATGGGAGAGCCCGGATGGCCGGTCGGGATATACCCCGGCGGCGCAGAAGGACTGGGACGCAATAAACAAGAGTAGGCCAGAGGACCGAAAGAAAGTCGACCAGAAGACGAGAAAGTTTTTTCCGTTGACCGAGGCTGTGATTGAGAACCACCTGCTGGGGAACGAAACCGTCGGTGTGTATCCCTTGTTGCCGGACGAAACACGACCGCAGGTTCGTTGACGGTCGCTAAACAGTATTCCTGACCGGACACCGAGAGGAGTCAGATTGATTAATGTACACCGGATTACGTAGCTGGTTTTCCATGGGTACGGATTCCTGGAGCTTAGGAAGATAGAAAAGCGATTTTCTTGCGGAATACCGTCGAAAGCTTTTTGTGAGAGCCGCGTGAAAGGTGGCAGACGAGGATCATATGAGCAAATCATCCCGCTATTATCTCGAGAAGAAGGCGAAACAAGGATTTCGCGGATACCCGATCGCGACGATAGCTTTCTATGGACCAACCGCCGATTTTGCTTCGAAGGTCGCTGTGGCTGTCTTCCATGCCGAAGGTGACGAACCCAAAGTTTTGGAGCGTTTCTTCTCTCAGGGCACCGACGTGCGTCTTGATGAGCACATTGGCGAGCAAGTTCTGGCCGTCATCAAGTCGCACGGTGCTCAGTCCGTGGTGATGACGGATGGCATTTTGGGCTGCCCGCACGAAGAGGGCATCGACTATCCTGAAGGAACATCCTGCCCCCAATGCCCATTCTGGGCAGGTCGGGATCGTGGGACACTGGAACGGATTCACTGATCGATGGCTCGCGAATACGTCACTGGAAATGAATGGTTCGATCCGCCTTTCCTGCTATTCTGCACAGAATACCAGTATTGGAGGCCTGAATGTTGATCGAGCGGGAAATTGCCGCCCGCCGTGAACGCGCCCAAGGGGCCGTTGCGCGGATTCTTGCCCGTCCCGAGGGCGGCGTTTATGGCGACTACCAGGTACGATCGTCCAGCAACAAGACTTACCGTGTGGCCATGCGCGGTCCGGGACTGTTCGACAACTATTGTTCCTGCCCCGACTTCGCGGTCAATACTCTCGGGACGTGTAAGCACATCGAAGCTCTGCTATTCAGGCTCGGGCGGCGGCACGGCAAAACATTCGAGCGGGAAAAGTTCAGCCGCACACGGGCATCGCTGTCGCTTCACTATGGCGAAACTTTGGGTGTGCGCTTGCGGCTTCCGCCCTCGCCCTCACCCGCAGTACAGGCACTGGCTCGGGAGCACTTCGATGAGAGCGGTTTATTGAAATCCAACCGGCTGCAGGATTTCGAAAAACTCATGGACGCACTTCGCCGGGCCGATGATCAGGCAGTCGTGTACAGCGATGTTCTGGACTACATTGACCGGGAAAACGAGATTGCAGAAGGGCTTGAGTTGGAGCGAAAGCTTCTGGCGAAGCTTCGGCGTGGGCTTGATCCGCTTGCCGACGTGCTCAAGACCAAGCTGCTTCCCTACCAATGCCAAGGGGCGATCTTCACGGCCTGCCGCGGTCGCGTAGTTCTGGCTGATGACATGGGACTGGGCAAGACCGTTCAGGCTCTGGCTGCCACTGAGCTTCTGCGCCGCCGCCGCGGCATTCAACGGGTATTGGTCGTAGCGCCCGCCTCCGTGAAATATCAGTGGAAAACAGAAATCGAGAAGTTTACGGATCTCGACGCACAGGTCATCGAAGGCCTAATTCCGCAAAGGCAGAGGCTGTACGCTTCTCCCAGGTTCTTCAACCTCACCAGCTATGAGCTCGTTCTCAAGGACATCAAATATCTCCACGAACTGCAGCCCGACCTGATCATCCTCGACGAGGCGCAGCGAATCCGTAATTGGGCAACAGCCACCGCACGAACCATCAAGCAACTGAAGAGCCGTTATGCCTTTGTTCTCACAGGCACGCCGCTGGAGAACAAGCTGGAAGAACTATTCTCCGTGGTCGAGTTCGTGGATGGCCGCCGGCTGGGACCGGCATTCCGCTTTCTGCAGGAACATCGGGTGGAAGATGAGAGCGGCAAACTCCTGGGGTATCGAGGCCTGGATCAGATCCACCGGCAGTTGGAGCCCATTCTCCTTCGGCGCACACGGAAGGAGGTTCTCAAAGACCTTCCGCCGCGCACCGATCAGGTATTCCGTGTTCCGCTGACCAAGGAACAGGCCGAACCTTATTGGGAGCAGCACGATATCCTGGCGCGCCTCATGCACAAATGGCAATCGAAGGGTTGGCTTTCGGAAATTGACCTCCGCCGCATCACCTGCTGTCTCCAGAATATGCGGATGCTCTGCGACTCCACTTTTCTTTTCGACAAGCAGACGCATCACTCTCCCAAGCTAGAGGAATTCCGTGAGATCATTCGCGAACTCACGTTGGAAGAAGATCGCAAGGTCGTTGTCTTCAGCGAGTACGAACGCATGACGTACCTGGCCGGGGAAGAGCTCCGTAAAATGAAAATCGGGTTCGCGTCATTGCATGGCGGTGTGCCCGGTCGCAAGCGTGGCGAACTCATTGATAAGTTTCATCGAGATGCGGAGTGCAGAGTTTTCCTTTCTACAGACGCGGGCGGGGTAGGGCTCAACCTGCAAGCCGCCTCCGCCGTGATCAACTTCGAGCCGCCATGGAACCCCGCTCGCTTGGAACAAAGAATCGGGCGCGTTCATCGCTTGGGACAGGTCCATCCAGTTCAGGTCATCCACCTGCTCACCGAGAAAACCATCGAGGAACGGGTGTGGGAGACCCTGGAACTGAAGAAATCGCTTTTCGCTGGTGTCTTTGACTCGCCGACGGCGGAGGTGAGTTTTGCCAAACTCGGACGCAAGAGCGTCCTGCAGTCCGTGAAGGAGATCTTCGCCGACCAACCGGAAAGGCCGAAACCAATCATCGATTCAGCCCCGCCTCAACCCATTCCGGTTGGGGCTGCGACGCCTACCAGTCCGGTTGCACCAGCGGTTGCTCCCATGCCCGTACCATCGGTGGAAGCAACGACGACACCAACCGCACTCGCTGCGCCCGGTGGAAACGGTTCCGGCTTGGCTGCTGCCACAGAAGCGGAGCTCGGTGAATTTGAAAAGGCCGCCGCCGGACTGATTGAAGCTGGCGTTACCTTCCTCGAATCAATTGCCGCAAGCGCTGGAAATCCGCCATCCGTGCAAGGTGGCGGCGCGCAGCATCCTTTATCGACTCTGTTCTCACGAGACCCGCGGACGAATCGCCCGACCTTATCGATTCCGTTGCCCGCATCCATCACCGAAGACCGATTGGCTAAAGTGGTCGGGGGTCTATTGCGTGCCTTGCGGCTTTAGGTGCGCTGCATCTGAACATGTTGCTGTCGCGCAGTGTGAACTGACCATCGCTCGTTTCAACAAGCAATTGTCCTATTGCTTCGCAAAACAAAAGCGAAAATTTCGTGTACTCAATACGTACCAAATAACCGCGTATTGTGCGTCCGGTGCTTTTTGAGCGGGCATAAAAATCAATAAGTTGCCTGTTTTCAACACGGTTTAAAATCCGAATCCCTCTCCTTCCGCCATTCAGTCGCTACTCCACCTTAGGAAATAATCTTTGCCCGAAAATATGCAAATTCCGGGCATTTGTCTCAGTATCTCCAATCGAAAAGGGACCAGAGAGCGTCGACCGGCTGGCGAAGGAGCGTGCCTTCGGGAGAGATGTAAAGTGAATGCTGTTTGCGATGAACAGCCGCGGGGCACGGAATCTCAGTGCGATGGGAACTATGCCAGTTTCGCGAAGGTGATGTTTGACTCAGGGCACCCTGCCAATGGCGTCAGCAGACCACCAAAATTGGCGTTGACAGTTAGCCAGGATTCCTGCCTAATAAACCCGCTCGGCTCCAATTGATCTCTGCTGCGGAAGTCTGGCTGGAAGCCGGCGGCGGCAGGATCGATTGAAATGACTCCGGTGATTGGAGAACGCAAACATGCTGCTGGTGCAATTCAAGGACGATAAAGATTCCCGTCGCGTAGGTTCTCTCGAGGCAGACGGTTCGGTGCGGCCGCTGCGTGGTGTGGCCTCGACCTACGCGCTTGCGCAGGAAGCAATCGCATCAAAGCGAAAACTGCTGGAGATGGCAATCGAGCGCATGGAAGAACCGCAGTTCGACTGCGACCGGTTGGCCGCCGAGCAGCGTCTGTTGCCGCCGCTCGATCACCCCGATCCGGCCCATTGTTTCGTTACCGGCACGGGACTCACGCATCTTGGCGGCGCCGAGGCGCGCGACTCGATGCACAAGAAGCTGAGCGGCGCCGCCGAGACGCTGACCGACAGCATGAAGATGTTCCGTATGGGGCTGGAGGGTGGCAAGCCCGAGGGCGATCGGCCCGGCGTGCAGCCGGAGTGGTTCTACAAAGGAGACGGCTCGATTCTGCGCGGCTGCGGCGAGCCGCTGGCGATGCCGGATTTCTCCGGCGACGGCGGCGAGGAGCCCGAGATTGCTGCGCTCTACGTCATAGGTCCGGAGGGTAAGCCCTACCGGCTCGGCTTCGCCCTGGGCAATGAGTTCTCCGATCACGTTCTTGAGCGGCAGAATTATCTCTGGCTGGCGCACTCGAAGCTGCGGCAGTGCTCAGTCGGCCCGGCGGTACTGTTGGGAGAACTGCCGGCGCACGTTGAAGGCGTCTCGCGGGTGGTGACGCGCGACGGCCGGGTCCGCTGGGAGAAGCCCTTCCTGAGTGGAGAGGCGAACATGTCACACTGGATCGCCAACCTGGAACATCATCACTTCAAGTACATGATGTTCCGCCGCCCCGGGGATGTGCACGTTCATTTCTTCGGAACCGCAACCTTGAGCTTCTCGGATGGAGTACGGGTCGAGCCCGGCGAAGTCTTCGAGATCGAGGCCTGCGGCTTCGGAAAGCCATTGCGCAATCCGTTGGCGGTCGAACCCGCTCCGGATGCGCACGTCGCCGTGCTCTAGCCCGCCCGCATTTCTCTACAAGGTGGAAGCCGAAGCGATGGGCATGGTTGCGGCCGCCAATGGGCCTGTACAACGGCTGGCCGCAGACTTTGCGATAATATCCCAGCACCCCATCTCGATGGTGAAGGTCGCCAGGCGCAGCCCGGTTCCGGTCGCCTGCGGCGAGGATTATTACCACCGTGAGCAGTTCCTGGAGCTGTTGAGCCATGATGCGGTTGCCTCCGGAAGCTCCCGGGTTGGGCACTGACCTGAACTTCGAGGAGATCGCCAAGCATCCGTATAATGGGGGCGACTGGCTGCCATTGTTCCGGCAGGGCTGGGAAAAAGAGGCAGCCGAACGCTTAGCAGGCGGTTGAAGATGGCTGTCGCGTGCGGCGAGCTTGGCGCCGGCGGGCGGCAGGCTCGCGCACGTGTTGTACTCGAGTGCAGGCCCCGATCAGTCGGTTGTCGAAGATCTCACCAAGGCGGGGGTCGTATCCGACATGAAGGTACTTATCACCGACTTCAATTATCCAGACACGCAGCTTGAGCAGAGCCTGTTCCGTAACGCCGGGATCGAATGCCTGGTCGGGAACTGCCGCACCGAGGAGGACGTCATCGCCGCCTCGGAGGGCTGCTTTGGATTGCTGGTGCAATATGCCGCGGTCGGCGCCAAGGTTTTCACCGCCCGGCCGGAGATTCGGATCTGCAGCCGCTACGGCGCCGGAACCGACACGATCGATTCCGCCGCCGCCCAGCATTACGGCGTGTGGGTGGCAAACTCGCCGGATTACGGCATCGGCGAAGTAGCCACGCATGCGCTCGGCATGACGCTGGCGCTGCTGCGTCACCTCAAGGCGTTCGACCGCGACGTGCGACAGGGCAAGTGGGATCCCGTCGCCACCGGAGAGATCGGGCGTGTCGGCAACATGACCCTGGGAATCCTGGGTCTGGGGCGCATCGGCAAGCGCATGGCGCACATCGGCCGTAACTGCTTTCGCCGCGTGATCGCCTGCGATCCCTACATCATCGACGGCGATCTTCCTGCTTTCGTGGAGAGGGCATCGCTGGAGGAGCTGTTCCGGACGAGCGACGCCATCTCGATTCATGTTCCCCTTACCGAGGAAACCCGCGGCATGGTCAACGCCAGCCTGCTTCGGCTAATGAAGCCCCGGAGCGTGCTTGTGAACACCTCGCGTGGCGCGGTGGTGAACGTCGACGATCTGCTGGCCGCCCTGGATGCGGGACAACTCGATGGCGCCGGCCTGGATGTGTTGCCGGTCGAACCGCCGGAGCTGGGTTCGGTTCTGCTCGCGCATCCCCGCATCCTGTTCAGCCCGCATGCGGCGTTCTACTCGGTGGAGTCGCATCCGGAGTTGCGGCACAAGGCGGCGCAGAACCTGATCGACTGGGTGCAGCATGGGCGTCCTACGTACGTTGTGATCGCGGGAGCGGAACGCACTGACACGGTGAAGGCGAAATCGTTATGAACATCATCAAAGAGTTGCTGCAAGGGATTCCGTTACCGCGCATGGCGCGGGTTCGGCAAAATTTTCCTGCCACTGAAGCCGGCGACCTTGCCGGCGCGCTGCGGCAAGAGATGCGCAAGCCCGCAATCCTCTCCTCCATCAAGCCCGGGATGCGGATCGCCATAGCGGTCGGCAGCCGGGGTGTTGCGGAGATTCCGGCTCTTGCGCGCGTTACGGCGGAGGAGATCCGGCGCCAGGGCGCCACACCCTTCATCGTTCCTGCCATGGGCAGCCATGGCGGCGCCACCGGCGAAGGCCAGAAACTGGTGCTGGCAAACCTGGGCGTCACCGAGGCCACTGCCGGCTGCGAGATCCTCTCCTCGATGGAGGTGGTTGAGGTCGGCCGGCTCCCGGTCGGCGTGCCGGTTTACGTCGACAAACTTGCTTACGAGACCGACGGTATCGTGGTGATCAACCGCGTCAAGCCACATACCGCCTTTCGCGGCCCGCACGAGAGCGGTGTAGTCAAGATGATCGCCATTGGCCTGGGAAAGCAGAAGGGAGCCGAGGCCTGCCACCGCTACGGCTTCGGCGTCGCGGCCGAATACATTCCTGCAATAGCGAAGATCGCCATGGAAAAGTCGCGCATCCTCTTCGGCGTCGCTACGGTCGAAAATGCTTACGACCGGGTCGCCAAAGTCGTCGCCATGCCTGCCCGGAAGATGTTGGCGACCGATCAGGCGCTGCTGGTCGAAGCCAAAGCCGCCATGGCGCGCATCCTGTTCGAGCAGATTGATGTCCTGATCGTCGACGAGATGGGAAAAGAGATCTCCGGCGACGGCATGGACCCGAACATCATGGGCAGATATCCGACGCCGTTTGCCTCAGGCGGGGCGCAGGTTTCCAAACTGGTTGTGCTGGACCTGACCGAGGCGTCGCACGGCAACGCCAACGGCATGGGACATGCCGACTACACCACGCGCAAGCTTTGGAACAAGGTGGACTTTCCGACCACGTATGCGAATTGCCTGACTTCCACCGTCGTGGTGCCGTGCAGGACGCCGGTGGTGCTGGACGATGATCGGGACGCCATTCTGGCGGCGGTCAAAACCTGCAACGCCCCGGACCTGGCGACGGTGCGGGCCGTGCGCATCAAAGACACGCTGCATCTGAAGGAGATCGAAATCTCGGAGTCGATGCTGGCCGAAGCTGCCAGTATTCCTGAGCTGGAAGTTCTGAGCCCGCCCAGCGAGATGACGTTCGACGAGGGTGGGAACCTGCTTCCGTCGCTCGCAATCGTGGGTACCACCGCCGGGTAAACGGGCGCAGCTCTCCTTCTATTTCGCCGTTAGCGATCGTGTCATTCTGACCGAAGGGAGTGAAGAATCTGCGTTTCGACTCAGGTGCTTCCAAACAGCGGATCCCTCACCTCGCTGCGGATGACCGCGAACTGATGAAACAGCGCGCTAGCTGAGAATTCCCTGCTCCCGCGCGATTGCCATGGCGCCGATGGCGGCCATGTCCTCTGTCAGGCGATCGTCGATTTCGAACAGGGTGCGGCGGGCGCTCGCAGGTCACGCCGGGATTGATTCTGCGGCACCGGCAGGTCAGGCATGGCTCGTAATACGAGACGCCCGGTGCCTGGAAAAGAGCGCCCCGGCATGGCTCGCGGGGCCACTTGGCAGGCCGGCTGTGCCGCGAAGTCGATGATTTTGTGCGGATTACGGGGTAGGAAACGGCAGGGCCGTTCTCCAAACATGAAACAGCCGGGCCAATTTTGTGCTTGCCAATTTTTTCCGGCTGTAGCATTTTAGCGGTTCTGAGAAAAAACATAGTGGAGGAGGTGGCTGTGAAAAGCAGGGGAACTGTGATTGTAATTTTGCTGGTCTCACTGGCACTGGCGGCGGCCCTGACGGGATGTCAATCCTCGCAAAGCAATACCACCGGTTCCATTCGTATCGGGCAAGCGACCGCTTTGACGACGGAATATACCGTTGTCGGTCAATATCTGGCGAATGGCGTAAAGATGGCGGTCGATGAAATCAACGCCTCCGGCGGCATCATGGGCCGCCAGATCGAACTTATCCGGGAAGATTCGGCCAACACCAATCCGGCAGCGGTCAACGCGGTGAACAAACTCATTGAGGCGCACAAGGTCGTCGCCATTATGGGGCCGGACCTGAGCACGCAGAACTTCGCCGTGGCGCAGATCGTGAACAAGGCGAAGATCCCGTTCTTCGTGGAAGGCACTAACGCGAAGTTGCTGGACAACAATCCGTGGTTCTTCCGCCTGCGTCCGGACGACGGCATCGCGGCCAGGTCGGCGGCGAAGTTCGCCATCCAGAACCTGAAGAAAACCAAGATCGGGGTGATTCACGACAGCGACGAGTTCGGCACCGGCGGCCGCGACAACATCATTGCGGGCGTCAAGGAATTCGGCGGCACGGTGGTCCATATCGAGTCCTATAACAGCAGTGACAAGGACCTGTCGGGGCAGTTGACCAATCTGAAGAAGAAGGGCGCGGAGATCATCATTGACTGGGGGCACCCGTCCCAGTCAGCTACTCTGCAGCGGCAGAACAAACAACTGGGCATCAACCTGCCTGTGATCGGCTCTCCCGGATACTCGATGCCGGCAACCCTCGGGTTGGCGGGCGAGTCCGCTGACGGGAGCTACGCCGTGGTGGACGGCATCCCGACGCAGAATCCCGACCCGAAAGCCCAGGAGTGGTGTAAGAAGTATCGCCAGTTGTTCAACGCCGATCCGGACTTCCATGCTTCGGCCGACTACGATGGTGTCTACATGCTGAAGATGGCGATCGAAAAAGCCGGGTCCACCGATGCCGAGGCCGTCCGCAAAGCTATGCTGACCATTCGCGACTACAAGGGGATCGCCAATAAGTTCACCTTCAAAGACGGCAATGGTCCGCATACGGTGGCGATCGTACAGCTTAAGAAAAGCGGCCCGATGGAGGTCATTCAGACCGTCACCATCGAGTGATCCATTCCGCCTGTGTTCGCGCGTCGGCTGCAGCGCGCCGGGCCGACAAATCGAGGCACGCTGGACGCCGCGAAGCATCTGTGATCGCTTCCAGCCTGCCTCGTGGGTGAGCGATCCATGTAACTGGGGAGGCTACCGGCCATGATCCAACTGTTGTTAAACGGGCTGGCCATGGGAGCCATCTACGCTCTCGTGGCCCTGGGCTTTGTTGTCATCGTGAATGCCGTGAACGTGGTCAACTTTGCGCAGGGCGAGAACGTCATGTTGGGCGCCTACGTAGCGGCATGGTTGACCCTGACCCTCCACTTGCCCCTGCTCTCCGCCTATATCATCTCGGTCTCGCTGTTGGCGGTCTATGGCTACGTCTTTCAGAAGGCGGCCTACTATCCGTTGCGCAAGAAACCGTTCATCACCGTCGTGGTCAGCACCATCGGCGTGAGCGTGTTTTTGAAGAACGTTGCGCGCATCATCTGGGGGCCACAGCCGATCTATTTTCCGGGACTGTTCGGCGAGAAGACGGTTAACGTCGGAGGCGTCTTCGTCAATCCGCAGAACCTCCTCATCCTGGGTGTTACCGCGTGCCTGGTGATCTTCCAGTACTTCTTCTTCAGCAAGACGAGGCTGGGCCGCAAGATGCAAGCCACGGCGCAAGATCAGGAAGCGGCGTCGCTGATGGGCGTGAAAGTCTCGCGCATGATTACCCTGACTTTCATCTACAGTTCCGCGCTGGCCGCCGCCGCCGGAGTCATGCTGGCGCCGATCTTCTTCGTCTCCGCCGACATGGGCGGCAGCCTGGGATTGAAGGCGTTCTCGGCCAGCATCATCGGAGGCTTCGGTTCCGCACCGGGAGCCATCATCGGCGGCCTGTTCCTCGGGGTGCTGGAGATCTTCTGCGCGACTTACATCTCCTCCCTGTACAAGGACGCGTTCGCCTTCGTCGTTCTTATCCTCATTCTCGTATTTATGCCGCGGGGATTCTTCGGCGAGAAGATCTCCACCAAGGTTTGATCGTTTCCCTTGGTCGCCATGGGTGGTCGTACCAGGGACGGGAGGGTTTGTGAACAAAACGCTGCTGCGGCTGCTCTCCAGGATCGTCTTAGTGGTTGTGGCCCTGACGATCCCGATGCTCATGCCCAACAACTACTATCTTGGGCTGGCGAATCTCTCCCTCATCTACATCATCGTAGCCATCGGACTGAACTTCATCTACGGCTACACCGGCTACATATCGTTTGCGCAGGCTGGCTTCTTCGGCATCGGCGCCTATACCTCAGCTCTGCTGGCCGTCGACGGTCACGTCAGTTTCTGGCTGGCCTTTCCTTTGTCTGGCCTGGTAGCGGCGCTGTTCGGAGTGATGCTGGGCATACCGGCGCTGAAGCTCTCCGGACACTACCTGGCGATGTGCACGATCGGGTTCGGAATCATCGTACAGATGATCCTGCAGAACTGGACGCAGGTGACGCACGGCGCTCAAGGCATCGGCGGCATTCCGGGGGTCTCCTTAGGTCCGGTGGCCCTGGACAGCGCCACACACTACTATTACTTCCTGCTCATGTTTGCTGTATTGGCGACCCTGTTCTCGTGGACCCTCGAACATTCCAATGTGGGCCGTTCGTTCAAGGCCGTGCGCGAGGATGAGATTGCCGCCAGCACCTCCGGTATCAACCTGACCTTCACCAAGGTATTCTCCTTTGCGCTGTCGGCGTTGTTCGCCGGCCTGGCCGGCAGCCTCTACGCCCACATGTCGTCCTACATCAGCCCGGACACGTTTTCCTTCGACCAGTCGATCATATTCTTCACCATGGTCCTGATCGGCGGAGCGGGCACCGTGATGGGGCCGATTGTCGGGGCGGTGCTGCTGACATTCGTTCCGGAACTGCTGCGCTTCCTGCAGGAGTATTACATGGCTCTGTTCGGCATCGGGATTTGCCTGGCGATGCTGTTCATGCCGCAGGGAATCGTTCGTTTATTTGGCGCTGACGGCAGGATCGCCGGCTGGTGGTCGATTCGGCTTTCGGCAAAAGACAAAGGCGGGGTGCAATAAATGGACGCACTGTTGGCCATTGACGGTCTCAGCATGGCCTTTGGTGGATTGCGGGCGGTCGATAGGCTCGACATGGCGGTGATGCCGGGAACGATCCACGCCCTCATCGGTCCCAATGGCGCGGGCAAGACAACGGTTCTCAACGTGGTCAGCGGCTTTTACAAGCCGACCGAAGGGACGGTGCGGTTCAACGGAGAGCCGATCCAGGGCAAGGTTTCCTCCACGATCTCCCGCCTCGGCCTAGGACGCACTTATCAGAACGTGCGGCTTTTCAAGGCGCTAACCGTTCTGGAAAACGTGCAGATCGGCATGTACAGCCATATTCGCGAGGGGATCGCCGGCACGATCTTTCGCACGCCGCACTTCCACAAGGTAAACCAGCAGGTGCGCGAGGAATGTCTGGAGCTGCTACGGCCCGTCGGCTTGCACGATAAAGCCGACTTCAAGGCCAGTAACTTGTCCTACGGGCAGCAGAAAGTCGTGGAGGTCGCGCGCGCCCTGGCGCAAAAGCCCAAGATGCTGCTGCTGGACGAACCAGCAGCCGGGCTCAATGCGAGCGAAACGGCCGAGCTGAGCAAACTGGTGCGCAGCCTCGTCGAACGCGGCATCACCATCTTGCTGATCGAGCACAATATGCGTTTCGTGATGAACCTGTCGGATCGAATCACCGTTTTGAACTTCGGCAAGAAGGTCGCCGAGGGAACTCCGAGCGAGATCCAGGTCGATGAGGGAGTGATCGAGGCTTACCTGGGAAGGCGGCGCGCCTATGCTTAAACTCACCGAGATCGACGTCTTCTACGGCAAGGTACAGGCTCTCAAGCGAGTGTCCCTGGAGGTTCAGCAGGGCGAGATCGTCACCTTGATCGGCGCCAACGGGGCCGGCAAGACTACGGCGCTGCGCGCCATCTCCGGGCTGGAGAAACCGCAGCACGGAACGGTGGAGTTTCAGGGCGAGAGTATCTTGCGGCTGCCTCCGGAGGAGATCGTGGCCAAGGGGATCTGTCACGTTCCCGAGGGGAGGCGCATCTTTCCCGGCCTCACGGTCTACGAAAACCTGGAGATCGGCGCAACCGTCTGGAGCGAGAAAGCCAAAACCAGCCAGCTAGACGAAGAGCTGGAGAAGGTCTATTCGCTCTTCCCGCGCCTACGGGAAAGAACGAACCAGCTCGCCTGGAGCCTCAGCGGCGGCGAACAGCAGATGCTGGCCATAGGCCGGGCGCTGATGGGCAAGCCGCGGGTCTTGCTGCTGGATGAACCGTCGCTCGGTTTGTCACCGGTTCTGGTGGAGCAGGTGTTCGAGGTTCTGAGCGCGATCAATAAGCTCGGGATCACCATCCTGCTGGTCGAACAGAATGCCTACATGGCGCTGGGCATCGCTCATCGCGGCTACGTGATCGAAAGCGGCCACATCGTCCTGAGCGACACGGCAGCGAAGTTGAACACCGATTCGAAGGTGAAGGCCGCCTATCTGGGCGGGTAGCACCGAGGGCAAGAAGTGGGCTCGGCGGCCGAAACAAACTTCAGGCTGCCGGGCGAGCACCTCCAAAGAAAAGCGCTTCCTCTAGTGAGGGCAGACCAGCACCTTCAAGATGTCGCCGCCTGCCCTGATCAGATCGATCCCCTTCTGCGTATCCTGCAGTTGGAAGCGATGAGTGATCACCTTGGCGAACTCCGAGTGCTTGGCGATCAGATTGACCGCGGCGACGTAGTCCTCTCGGGTATAAACGCGAATCCCGATCATCTCCAGTTCCGCGAAGTTGAGCCGCAGCAAGTCCACCGTAGGCGGCTTCTTGAAGACGCTTACGTTGACCACCTGGCCGCGGATCTTGCAGTGCTTGATGGCGGCATCCATCGCCGCCTGCACTCCGGCCACTTCGTAGACGATGTCGAAGCCGTCACCGTTGGTGATGCGCATGAGCGTCTCATGCTCGACTTCGCGCATGGCCTCGAAACCCAGTTCGCAGATCAGGTTGCGCCGGAAGTCGTTGGGCTCGATGACGACGACTCGGCGGGCGCCCGCGCACTCGGCGGTCAAGGCGACCAACACGCCCATCGGCCCTCCGCCGATCACCAGCACGATATCGCCGGTTTTGAAGGCGGAGCGCCGGATGGCATGCACGGCTACCGCTACCGGTTCGACAATCGCCCCATGTTCCAGGCTCATGCCGGCCGGCAATTTGACGAGCTGGCCGAGAGGAACTTTGGTGAACTCCGCGAATCCGCCATCAGTGTCGATGCCGGTCAGCCGTAGCTGCCGGCATACGTGGCTCTGCCCGGTCAGGCAGGGAGTGCAACGATGGCAGGAGATGAGAGGGTTGACGGTCACCGGGTCGCCAACCGAGAACTCGCCGGTGTAACCGGGCGGCAGCTCGGCAAGTCGGCCCGACAGCTCGTGTCCGATCACCAGAGGAGGTGTGGCGCGAGGGTGCGCCCCGGAGTAGATAAACATATCGGTGCCGCAGATCCCGGCGAAGGCGACTTCGATCAAAGCTTCCCCGGCTCCGATCACCGGCTTGGGGATGTCCTCGCAGCGAATCTGTTCTTTCGCCCAGTATCGAACAGCCTTCATCGGCTTCACCTCCCTGGAAAGTGCCGGTTGATATACCCCTTCAGCAGCCGAGATAGCCGCCATCGACCGGAATCACCGTGCCGGAGAGATAGTTCGAAGCCTCGGAGGCAAGAAAGACAACCACTCCCTTGAGATCCTCCGGCTTGCCCCAGCGGCCCGCCGGAATGCGCGCCAGGATCTTGCTGTTCCGCACCGGGTCATTGATCAGCGCGACATTCATCGGCGTGTCCATGTAACCGGGCGCGATGGCGTTCACGTTGATACCCAGGCCGGCCCATTCATTGGAAAATGCCTTGGTGACTTGCGCGACACCGCCCTTGCTGGCGGCATAGGCGGGAACGGTATAACCGCCGAAGAAGCTCAATGCCGACGCCACGTTGATGATCTTTCCCTTTCCTTGCTTCGCCATGATCCGGCCCGCCATCTGGCAGAGCCGAAAGACGGCCGTCAGGTTGACTTCGACGACATCGTCCCAGTCCTCGATGGTGAAGTCCAGGCAAGGCTTTCGCCGCTGGATACCGGCGCAATTCACGAGAATATCCAGAGCCCCGTCGAGCTTCCCGACCGCCTGCTCGAAGGCTGCCGTCAATTCTTCCCGCTTGCGCAGATCCGCTCGCACGGCCTGCACGCGGGCACCGTGCGTGCCCAGTTCGCATGCCACCGAATCAACCTCGTCGGCGACATCTATGATGACAATCTTGGCTCCGGCGTCATGCAGACCTTCCGCCATGCCACGGCCCAAACCTCTGGCGGCGCCCGTGACAATTGCTTTCTTGCCACTCAAATCAAAGAGGTTCATGAGCTCTCTCCCAGTGGGATTGTCGGGCAAAGTCGCCGCCGGTTCAACCAAAATCGCAACGCAGCGGTCGAGACAATTCACTTGCGCGATTCACGTTACTGCGCTGAAATAACCAGATAAGGCGGGATGCGCCGGAGATCTTCATGACAGGTTCTGACAAGCATTTCATCGGGCCCTTTGTGCGCCTGCACCAGGCGGACAATGTCGTGGTTGCTCGCACTGACGTCGAAGCCGGTACCGCCGTCGAAGGTGCAAGCTATATTGTTCGCGACCGCGTGCCCGCTGGCCACAAGATGGCAACCGTTGCGCTGCGCAAGGGCGACCCGATCCTGAAGTACAACACCCTGATCGGCTTTGCCGCCTGTGATGTTCCGCCCGGAACCATGCTTCACAGCCACAACATCGAGCTCCGGGAATTCGAGCGGGATTATGCCTGCGGCAGCGAGTACCATCCTCTGGAGATCATTCCGGTCGCCGAGCGCACAACCTTTCAGGGCTTGGCACGCGCCGACGGGCGCGTCGGGACACGCAACTATATCGTCGTGGTCTCTTCCGTGAATTGCTCGGCGACGGTGGTGCATCGCATTGCCGAGTGGTTCACGCCGGAACGGCTCGCGGAGTATCCAAATGTCAACGGCGTGATTCCTTTCGCAACCCTGCTCGGGTGCGGCATTGAAGTTACTGGCGAGCCGATGGATTTGATGGAGCGCACGCTGGCTGGCTACATCCGGCATCCCAACTCCGCCGGCGCGGTCGTGGTGGGCCTGGGCTGCGAAAGTTGCCAGATCGACCAGCTGCTCCGTCAGCAGAAGCTGCAGGCGGGAGAACATCTGCGGACGCTGGTTGTGCAGGAGGTGGGCGGCACGCGCAAGACCATCGAGGCCGGCATCGCCGCTGTCCGGGAGATGCTGCCGGAAGCCAACCGCGCCAGGCGCGCGCCGGTTTCCGTCGAACACCTCACGGTGGCACTGCAATGCGGAGGCTCGGACGCGTTCTCTTCCATCACGGCCAATCCCGCGCTCGGCGCCGCAATGGACATTTTTACACGGCAAGGAGGAACGGCGATCCTGTCGGAGACTCCGGAGATCTACGGCGTCGAGCACACGCTGACGCGGCGCGCCGCTACGCGCGAGATCGGCGAGAAGCTGGTGGAGCGCATGCACTGGTGGAGGGAGGAATACGCGCCTCCGGGACGCGAGATCCAGATCAACGGGCGCGTCTGTCCGGGCAACAGCGCCGGAGGACTAGCCAACATAGTCGAAAAAGCGCTGGGCGCTGCGATGAAGGCCGGTACCGGTCCCCTGATGGAGGTCTTTCGTGGATGCACGTTTAAGTGCGTCTCCATCCAGTCGTCTTCCGCCGAAAAGGGCCCAAGGGGGTAAATCATTTCACAGCCGATAACATCGACAAAGAACCGTGTCGCTTCGTCGAGATCCGGGACCGTAAAACCGATGTGTTCAGTGCCGAGCAAACCTGGCAATCCGGAAACACCCGCGCTTTTGTCTTTCATGTTTTCTCCTAATGCTGTCCCACGTGTTGGAACTGAATCAGGACGGACCGGCCGTCATCAAGAGCAAAAAGTTACGGGAGGGTTTTGATGATACCAGAAAGTTAGGATTTGTTGTGCATGTTTTTGGCGGCATGGAAGATCCTATGTTACTCACGAGGTAAAGGACATTGTCGATCGTGATATTTCGGAACGCGGAAGCCGGATGTAAGTCCACGAAGTACTATATAAGCAATGCGGCATTGCGCTCTGGCAACTGACTACGATGGCACACTGGCCACTCACGGCAAGGTGGATGAGCAGACACTCTCCTCGCTCAATCGTTTTCTGTCGTCCGGGCGCAAACTGTTATTGATCACCGGTCGGGAACTTCCTGATCTGAAGCATGCCTTCCCCCAGTTGAGCTTGTTCGAGCGAGTGATAGCTGAAAATGGCGCGCTGCTCTACCGACCCGCTACCGGCGAGGAAGAGTTGCTGTGCAGACCAGTGCCGCTTGCCTTCATTAGCAAACTGCGCAGGGACGGAATACCTCTCTCGGTAGGCCGCGTCGTAGTCGCGACCGTGGAACCGCATCGCGATGCGGTGCGAAACGCGATTGAAGAGAGCGGCCTGGATTTGCAGATTTCGCTCAACAAAGGGTCAGTAATGGTGCTGCCGGCAGGCGTCAATAAGGCGAGCGGCCTGCGGCGTGCACTCGCTGAACTCGAGCTTGATCCGGGCGGTGTTGTCGGCATTGGGGATGCCGAAAACGACCGCGATTTTCTGAACGTATGCGGCTGTGCAGTGGCGGTAGCAAACGCGTTGCAGTCAGTTAAATCATCTGCCCACGTGGTGACCACCCGCGCCTATGGCGCCGGCCTTGTCGAGATCATAGACCGGATGCTCGCCGATGATCTCCTCATTAGTGCCGACGGGCGCGGTCAAGACCTCTTTGAGATTCATTGAGTTCGAGCGCGCGAAGCGAACGTCGCATAGTTCACCGATCAGGGTCCCTGCCCAGCGATAGACGTTTTGCTGTTTCACAACCGCACGCATGCGCCCCATCCGGCTCTTTCGCTCCGCAGGATTCATCGTTAGCGCGGTGAAGATTGCATCGGCCAATCCTTCCGTGTCGTAAGGATTCACGATGAGGGCGTCCGGCAGTTCACGAGCCGCGCCTGTGAACGGACTGAGGATAAGCGCGCCATCTCCATCATCGCGGCTGGCGAGAAACTCTTTTGCGACCAGGTTCATGCCGTCGTGCAGCGACGTGACCACACACAGGTCGGCGGCGCGGTAAAACCGACTGACTTCAGCGTGATCATGGTGCCACTTGCGGAAGAGAATAGGGCGCCATTTGTCGCGTGCAAAGAGGCGATTGATGCGCTCGCTTTCAGCATCAACCTCAACCAGAAAATCGTGATAGCGTTTGATGTCCGTTCGGCTGGGGGCGCCAATTTGCACAAAGGTGAACTTTCCCTGGTACTGTGGATACTTATTGAGGAAACGTTCGACCCCCAGGAAGCGCTCAAGAATGCCCTTCGTGTAGTCAATCCGATCGACGCCAACGGCAACGTAAAGCGCGTCGGCTCCGATTTCTTCCAGCAGCGCTGCTTGATGCGAATGGAAGGACTTTCTCTGCGGCTCCGTTGCTGCATCAGGAAAGGCAACACTGATCGGGAACGGACGAACCAGCGAGACGTGGTCATGACGGTTGACGGCAAAACGCTCCCACTCAATGCGAGACTCCAAAGCAGAGTTCACGGTTTCCAGAAAATTATGGCAATGCGCCTGAATATGGAACCCGATTAGATCAGCCCCTAGCAACCCTTCGAGCAATTCGCGCTGCCACGGACATATGCCAAAAGCCTCCGGATTGGGCCAAGGAATATGCCAAAATATTCCGACGCGCGCGTCAGGTCGCCGTTCTTTGAGCAGCTTCGGCAGAAGCGCAAAATGGTAATCCTGAACAATAACGACGGGGTGCTCGGTCTCAGCGATTTCATCCAGTGCTGCGTCGGCAAAAACCGCATTCACGTCCTTGTATTGCTCCCAATCTGCGGCTCGAAATGTCGGTCGTGTGTGGGCGATGTGGCAAAGCGGCCAGAGACCTTCGTTTGAAAAACCTAGATAATAGCCTTCTTCCTGTTTCCTGTTTAGCCACACCCGGCGCAAGGTGTAGCGCGGATTTTCTGGCGGTACACGCAAACAGTTGCGCCCGTCTACGGTTTCGTGATCGGCGTTGCCACTGCCATGTGCAACCCACGTGCCGTCGCAAGCCCGCAATATGGGCTCAAGCCCGGTCACCAACCCGCTGGCCGGAACCACTGCCTTTACGCTCTTGCCCTGCCGCATGTGCATGTACGGTTCACGGTTCGAAACCACAATAAGCCGGCTGCCCTTCAACTTGGTTTGCAGGCACACAGCGAGGCGTTCCGCTGTCCAGGATGATTCGGCTGTCTCACGCAGGCGTGCTTCCTGTTGTGCGGAGGCACGCGCATCCGCCAAACTCTTTGCAAAGCTCGTGGCCTCTCGCGCCAACGGCCCAAACATGTCTGACGCGGGTGGTTCACCTTCTGCCGGAGTTCGTCCATTGCGCAGATCACGCATCCAGGCTGCCGTTCGAGCGATCGGTTTCATTACGCTACGCCGGAAGACGACAAAGGTGGTCAAAGCAAGGAGGCAGATCTGCACTCCCACGCGAACGGAGATCTCACGCCAAATTCGCCTGCTGGCCGACGCAATATAGCTGGCATCATGTACCACCAGCAGCCCACCAATTACGCCGGTGTCACCGTGCAACGGCACGGCATGAAGGTGCATGAGTGCGCTGCCCATACGAACGAATTGGCTGGCGCCACGGTCATCGCCCATTGCTTTTGCAACGACTCCAGGCCGCGCCGCAATTTGTGTTTCAAGTGACGTCGTCATCGCCAATGGCGCAGGCAGGTCCCCGTAAACGGCGACTCCAAGAAAATGTTCTTTGCGGCCGACACCTTCGACCTTGCGCCGAAGAGCGGCTGCCGACTTCTCCTGAAGAAGAATCTCAATGTCTTGTTCCAGACTGTCGGCGAGGAATTCGGCGCCTTTGAAGCTCGCTTCGTAAGTTGCGTTTTTCACGTTGGACCTGATAGTACGATGACGCAACCGAAGCCAGCAGTACACATGCCACGAGCGAACAAATCAGGCGAATGACCAACCGCATACTTCCCCTTCACACAAGATGCGATTCAGCAAACCTGACGGGTAATCAGCGGCCGCACAGCTAGGCTTGACTGAAATGCGCAATAACCATGCTCCGCCGCTACAAGAGTGTGGAGCGATTTGAACGACGGATACAGGATGCCCGGACGGACAGACAAGTAGCGCAACGGCAGGTTAGGTGATTAATGCTCTGCTCTTAATCAATCGAAGCGCTTACTCGCACATTCGAATTGCCTTAGCTGATTCTCTCCCGGAAAACGCGGCCGACCAGAACGGCCTTAGAAATGCGAACTCATTCCGGAGCGGCCCGCCAAATGCCTCCGCAGCAGAGAAGGTCTGGGAAGACAAATCGTAATACCGGCAATCGGTTAACTGTCGGCTCACTTCCACAGGACGACAGCGCCGGCGCAGGTGGACACGACACGCGTCGGGAGGAATTGGCGGTATCTTTTTCAGGGAACGTACGATGGCCCCATCCTAAGCGTATGGAGCGACGCGCGCTGCTGGCGTGCGGTCACTCGCATGGCGCGGGTGTGTGGGATAGGATATCGACATGCGCAGCCCTGAGTCACTCCGCAGTGCAGACCGTGAACTGGTGCAGATCGTGGACGCTGCGCTCGAAGACTCCGCGCGCAGGAGCGGGTCCTGGCTGGCATGTCGCTCAGGCTGTACTCAGTGCTGCATTGGGGTGTTCGCCATAAGTCAACTGGATGCCTTCAGATTACAAAACGGGCTGGCCGAACTGGAGCAGCAGGATCCCGAGCGGGCGAAGCGGGTGCGCCAGCGCGCCCGTGCTGCAGTCCGCCGCCTACGCGCTGGATTTCCGGGAGACCCATCCACAGGAATACTCGCCGAGAACGGCGAGGATTTCGAAGACTTCGCCAATGACGAACCTTGCCCGGTGCTTGATCCCAAGACCGGTACATGCGATCTGTATGCGGCGCGTCCCATGACCTGCCGCGTCTTCGGACCACCGGTACGCACGGAAGGCGGCCTCGGTGTTTGCGAACTTTGCTTTCATGGCGCGACCACGGAACAGATCGCCGCGTGCGAGCTCCACGCAGACACCGACGATCTCGAAGCAAAGCTTCTAGCGCGGGCGGAAGTTGCTACGGGGAAAAGCGGTAACACTATCGTTGCCTTTGCCCTTGGCGCTAGAAAGCCCTAGAGGTATCCTCCGGCATTTCACCCGCCGTATCCCGCACATTGAAATCCCGGGGAGCACGCAACTACTTCCACTTCGAAGACAGCCATGGGTGAAGATAATCCGGCCTATCCCCAAGGAGGGAATCGATGTGCCGCTACGATATCAACTCCGCCCGGCAACTGCGGTTGACGACAGTAGCGGGTCTGTGACTTCAAGTTGTGGGGCCGTTGCTACTTGGCATTGCTGGTTCACATGCACAACCGTGGCCGGCGGAAAGCCGTTGAAGTACGTGCTGCTGGCGGCGGAATAGGCGCCTATGTTTTCGGAGTAGACCAGTTCGCCAATCTCCAGGTCCGGGAGCTCCTCGGTCAGACTGATGGTATCGAACGCGTCGCACGTGGGGCCGAAGACTGAGCAGATCTGAGTAGGACCATTTTTGAAACTTCTAAGGCGGTACTGGGCGTGGTCAAAGATCATGCCGCTATAGGTGTGATAGACGCCGTCGTTGAGATAGTAACAAAGTCTGCCCTCGCGGACGGCTTTGCCTATGATCTGGGCGACGGCGATGGCGGCGGAGGCGACCAGGAAACGCCCGGGCTCAGCAAGGATTTCGATCGGTTCGGGGAAAAGACGGTCCAACTCGGCATTGATCATTTTGGCAACCCTCCTAAAGGGAGGGACCGTGTCGTCGTAGTGGGCAGGAAAACCACCGCCAATGTCGAGGAGCTTGAGATTGAAGCCACGTAACTTGGCCTCGGCGAAGACGCCCGCGGCTAGTTGCAGCGCCTGGCTGTAGTTCTTAGGGTTCGTGCACTGGCTCCCGACGTGGAAGCTCAGCCCTTCGACCTCGAGCTTGTTATTGTGAGCGAAGGCGATCAGGTCAACAGCCTCGCCGGGCAAAGCGCCGAACTTGCTTGACAGCTCCACCATCGAGCCGGTGTTGGGGACACGCAACCGTAGCACCAAGCCCGAGTGCGGCGCATAGCGAGCGATCTTGATCACCTCTTCGTGGTTATCGTAGGCGACCAGCGGCTTGTATGGGTCCAATCGCTTGAGCGTTTCAATCGCCTTGATCGGGTGCGAGTAAATGATTTTATCCCAGATGAAATCCTGGCGCTGTTTCTCCGGAAGATCCTTGATCTTTTCGTGAACGTTCAAAAACTCTGCCATGCTGGCGACGTCGAAACTGGCTCCGGCATCGTAAAACGTCTGTACGATGGCAGGGTCGCTGTTAGCCTTGACCGCGTAGTAGGCCTGCACGCGCGGCAGATACTTTCGGAACTGGTCGTAGTTTTCGCGCAGTACTTTATGGTCTACAACAACAAACGGTGTGCATTGCTTCTTGGCCAGTTGAAAGAGCGTCTTTTGGTCCATGCTTATAGTCCATGGCTTATATTTTTACGTCATTATGAGCCCTGTAAATTCCCGTCGCGCCGCGCTGGGTCTAAATACCGTCTCCGTCCGTGACCAGAAAATTCTTGAACAGCCAGGGGTCGGATATGTCGATCTGCGGCTTGTTATATCCGCTGAAGAAGTTGGAGTAGTGCTTCAGCGGGTTCCAGTCCGAGGCTACGGAAACGAACCTGCCCAGGTATGGCTTGCTGACCTCCAGCACGTAGTCATGCGGCAAGTCGTCAGGCACGCACAGCCCCCGGCACGGGTTCTCGACCATCCACATGCAGGCGGCAACAACCGCAATCGCTACCTGCATCGTGGTCGCGTTCTGATGCGGTACCAGGCGGCGCGACTCCTCGATATCGAGATCGCTTCCGCACCACCACGATTGGTAGGGGTGCCCCATCACCAATGCGCCCAGAATATCGGCTCCGCTGATGATTTCGTCGGTCATGATGCGGATGCGCGGTTGCAACCGGTAATCATAGCCGCGCAGTTCGTGGAGCGAGGCAATGGCGGCGTCACACGGGCAATAAGCGTAGTGGACCGTCGGGCGGTAAATCGCCTTGCCGTCTTCCCAAACGGTGAGTTTCTCGGTGATGGTGAACGCCTCGCCGTGGCGCACGATCATGCCGACGATGTCGTGATTCGGTGGCACCCAGCTCGCCACCAATGTGTTGATGCCCATCCGCGCCAGGCAGATCTGGCTCTTGGGACCGTCCGCGTGCTCGAAAGCGAGGGCGGGCAGCTCTTTTTCATGGGTGCCCCAGCCCATCTCGGCCGTGGTCGTTCCCTCCTCGCGGAAGCCCTCAACGCTCCAGGTATTGACAAACTCGTTCACCTGTTTGGGCTGATCTGTGATCTGCGTGTCGCGCTCGCTGCAGTGAATGACCTTGACGCCGAGTTGCTGGGCTAGGTGGTTAAAGTTCTGCTCCTTGGCGTGGTGAGCGATCCTCTCCGCCTGAGCCCCGCTCACTTTTTTCTCCGCAAGAGCGTGCTGCGCGATGTCTAGGAGCGCATACTTGGTGAAATGGCTGATTAGGCCGGGGTTGGCTCCGTGTTCGATCACCGCCGTCGGCCCAGGCTCGCTCCACGCGGAGATCATCCGCCGCAAATTCATGTGGCGCCAGTAAAGGGTTCGCTCGGTAGGGTGCTTGCTTTCGGCTCCAGCGTAGGGATCCCAGAGCTCTACCGACGTGTTCACATAGAGGACGCCCCGATCGTGGCACCATTGCACGATTTCGCAACAATCGATATTCCACGCCAGGTCGATGAGGAGGTCTCCGGCCGAGAGGTGTTGTCCAAGCAAGTTCCCCAGGTTCTCTGGCGTTACGCGATCCTTGATGAAAGTCATACCCTGCTCGATCCAGGGCTTCAGAGCGGCATCGTTTTGCTCAAAGTCTATGATGGTGATGCGCTTGGGATCGATACTGAGGTGTTTGATTAAAATGGGCAGCGTGCAACGCGCCACCGCTCCAAAACCGACGAGCAAGACTCGTTTCGGAAACCTAACCATCGTTATTCCGCTCCGCTGTAGTGACTAGATTATTCAATACGATCGTTCGAGTCTTGCCTCGCCCAGGGCTAGGTAGGCTAGCGCGAAGGCGACCCAGCCAAGGCGAAGTCTGACTCTCTATTAGTCTTCTGAACAACTTTTGCTATCGCCCGGGGAGGGGAGCTGTCGAGCAATCTCGCATAGCAACTTCTCCAGAGACCGAATCGCCGGCGTCGCGCAGTTGGCGGACGGTAGCGCTTGGTCCTCCTTTAATTCGGGTTCGCACCGTGCCATCATAGTCGAAGGTTGTTGATGAACTCCAGAGTATTTCTTCGGGTTCACCTTCCTCGTCGCCTTCCTCGGGCTCCTCTTCCTCAGACTCCTCTCCTTCGTCTTCGTAATTTCTATGACCCCTGGTTACGGCAACGTCGGGGGTGAGTTCAAAGGTTTCAATTTCAAGACTGTTGATTCTCATGAATAAAGTTCTTTCATGCGACGTCGTGGTGGTCGGGCGTACCGTCGGATTTCGTTTTGCATTTCGGTCGTTCCCTCACTGGGGCGGTCAGCAGGGATTGCCGACGGCGTCTCATACCCCAGCGCCGAACCCAGGCCCTGCGACGGCCATCGGCAATTCGTTAGCAACAAAAATGGCCTGTCTTGCTGGGCTGAGTTCCTGGATTCTAGCACTTAATGGCAGTGAAAAATGCTGAAAATTAACCGGGAATCTGCGCCCACCGCGAAGGCGAATTCGCCTCGTAATATTGTGTTTCTAGCGGGCATAGGAGTCCATCGCTGCATTAACGATCTACGCGGGGGTGCGGCAGCTATACAGGGTTCCGAAACCGCGTTCTGGGAAACGACCAGGTCGGTTCGGAAGGGGTTTGACAGTCCGGAAACTGAGGACCCACGCCAGTACGTTACTTTTCTCTTGTGAATCATCCGGCTGGCCTGCTCCCTGGTCCAAACTACCGCCGCCAAAGTGAGCTTGGACAAAGATCCGCCACGACCGGTTATCAGGGAAATCTAATTCCCTGATACGTTCCGGATAATTCCCTGTTCGATTCAAACTCTGAAATTGGCGCTTGGCCCCAGAACTTAAACAAAATTAGACGCTTGCGCGATAAAAGCAAAAATTCCCTGTATTATTCCCTGTTAGCAGGGAATTAAGCCCAGAGAGCGGTTCGCTCGGGACTGCACCTCCGCCATGTAGTCCTCTGTTTGCAACAACTTACGGTATGAAGTTCCTTTGCGCGCGGAGAATCCGGCGAATCAGGCCCGAAAACTACCTGAAGTTCGTAAAGAGCATTCTCCACGTAGCAGAAGCGCGGAGAAGTCAGTCAGATTCTCTACTCGCCAATTCGGCAGTTGGTTTCCAAAGCGATTTTTGATCGGAAATCCAGCAACGCCGGTAGTTTCTCCCGCAGTACCCCAGGTCACTTTGAGCTCTCTCATTAACATCGGCATCCACCGGCAGGCCAAGAGTGCAGCTATTTTTCGAGATTCCATTTCAGGAAACAGTTCTTGGCGCCGGCCTCCATCTTTACGACCTTTTTACGAAGTCTTTATTTCGGTTTTAAAGCTGTCAGTATCCAACTTACAGGCCCCTACTCTGCCTGCCGTAACGTAGCGCCCTGAGGCCACACCGTGAAGGCAAGTGATTGCACTGTAGTTTATCCATAAGGAGACATTGACATGAGCACGTTTGACAAGTCCTACGGGCGGGACCTCGACTACATACCGCGCCTGCCGCGGAGTAAATGGACGAAGTTCGCCATCGCCGGCGGCGCGGTACTGGTTGTTCTGCTGCTCATCCTCACATTCGTTACGCGAGCAACCCGGATCGAAGCCGGGCACGTGGGCGTTGAGATCAATCTGGCCGGACATCAGCGCGGCGCGTCTGAGATCCCCGTTCGTACCGGCTGGGTTGTCTATAGCCCGCTGTGGACGCAGATCATTCAGTTCCCGACGTTTGTACAGACCGTAAAGTGGACACACGACCTGAACGAAGGCCACCCCATAAACGAAGAAATGGGATTCAACTCGAAAGAGGGCATGGCGATCTTTGTAGACGTTTCCCTTTCTTATGCGATCGATCCACAAAAGGTGCCTGACTTCTACGTCAAATATCGTGTTAGCGATCTCGATCGCTTCACTCACGGCATCCTGCGCGATATCGTCCGTAACTCGTTGAACGAGGTCGCTTCCACCTACGCGGTCGAGGACATTTACGGAGAAAAGAAAGCTGAATTCTTGAAAAAGGTCGAGACCATGATTGAGCAGAAGGTCGCGCCGGTGGGCGTAAGCATTCAGCAATTCGGATTTATCGGCGCGCCGCGGGTCCCGGCGGTAATCGCTTCGGCCATTACGGCCAAAGCCCAGGCAATCCAGGACGCCGAACGCGCACGCAACGAACTGGCCACAACTCAGGCGGAGGCGGCCAAGAAAATCGCCCAGGCGGAAGGTGAAGCTAAGTCGCTGGTGACCATCGCCAAAGGGGAAGCAGAGGCCAACCGCATCCGCCAGAGCTCCTTGACGCCCCAACTTCTCGAGCTGCGGCGAATTGAAAATGCTCATGCACAGATTGACAAGTGGAATGGGCAGTTGCCAACCGTCCAGTCAGGACAGGGTGGGGGAATGATTCTGCAGTTGCCGCAAGCCAGGTAAATTGGCACTGGCGGCCCCTCCGTCCGTAGAGGACACGAGAATCAGCGATATAGACACACGCGCATTGAGTTTCGAAAGGAAATGTATGCAGTCAAACAACGCCAAGCAGCAATGGACCTGCAGGTGCAGGAACGTGAATGTTATTGACCGTCACTGTGATGTGGTCATTTGTTCCAAGTGCGGCCGTAGCCAGTTGGCCTATCTGGTGGAGTTAACTCCTGTGCTGGCGGATGAAATCATTCCCGCAGCGGCGCAGGAACAGGCGGCGTAGAAACACGCGGTGACAGGTGATGTACACCATGGCGATCTGGGATTCGCCGAATCCAGGTATGCCAGCCCAGGCGCGGTTGGAATTGGAGCATAGCCTAGGATCTCGCCCGCCAACCTTCCCAACGCATTGGTAGGGTGAAGTAGAAGAGCGATCAATGCCCAAAGCATAGGAATTGCTGCTGAACGGAGTCGATTCACAAGCGCGAAATGGACTGGTAGCAATACGCCTACATGGCGCGAGTGGGAGCCTTGGATCAAAGAAAAAGTTGTCTCCTAACAAGGCGCCGTCGCAACGTTAATGGTTTTTTTATGCGCCTTTTATTCGATCTTAAGGCCGTCTGTTAGGACCGGAGGGCAGCACGCGCCGATGCAGGCCGTGTAGTTGGCACCCGTGGGCAGGTAAGAGGAATACGAAAGTGGATTGGACGTATTTCACAACTGTTGCCACGTCCGTCGCCGCGATCATCTTGGCCATACTTTCCCTGGACTCGATGATGAAAAAGGGATTGCTTTCCAGTAATCGGCACAAGAGGACGGAAACTCGCGAGTCAGAACTGGAACGCGTACCCAATCAGCGCAAGAGCGCGGAAAGGCGATGACGGAAATGAATCCCGCAGTTGTTCCGCTCAATTCGCTTGAGAGTGGCTTGGTTCGTACAGCAGGCCGAGCCGGCTTGCGGGTAAGCAAAGGAGTTCTGAGATGAATTTGACGTACTTATTGTTACGCGCGGCATCCGCCGTGGTCATTATGCTGGCTGCATTCCTGCTGAACTCAATGATTGAAAAGTTGTCGCTTTTTTGTGAGCATCGCCGCCGGGCGGGAGCCCGCGAGCCAGAATTGGGACACACGAAATTGGGGCACGCGAAGTTAGCGCAATGCGCGAAGCGGTGATAAAGAGATGAACCCCGCAACTGCAGATTGCCCCTCTCAGTACAGCCACGCCACAAGAGTTCTCGTTGTGAAAGTTGGCTTTTCAACAGCTTGCGGCCGATCGGCGGCAAGCGGCCGGCCGTTCTAAAAGCCAGTTATCAAGCGCGTAAATGCCCGGCCCGAACACCAGCACCAGCATGGATGCGAATAAAAACGTGTATGGGTCAGCGCCGTAGAACTTGCCCGGATCAGAGAATACGGCGAACAAGGCCGCGCGGTCGGCGAACAAGTACGCCGCGATCATATTGACCGTCAGGGGCAGGGCTATTAACCGCGATCCCAATCCAAGTGCGAGCAGGATACCTCCGGCAAACTCAAGCCCGCCGATCAGGTATGCGCTGGCGTGTGCCGCGGGAACTCCGACGCTGTGGAAATACCCCGTTATCTTGCTGATGTGTGTCAGCTTGCCCCAGCCGGTCTGGGCGAACTGCCAGCCCCAGTACAACCGGACAGCCAGCAACAGAGCTGATTGCGCGTGCGCAAGGGCCGCAGAATAACGTTCATGAAATTTGACCAATGACATCGGAATCACCTCACGTGAACCGCATTGAAGAACCAGCCCAGGGCGGTCCAGCCGGAAAACCAGTTCTGAATTTCCGTAACCGACCGGTTAGAATCGATTCCCGCGTTGTTAAGGACCTGCTCCATCGCGCTCTCCAGCGAGCCGCCATCACGTAGCGTCTCCAGCACCGGGAAAGCGGCGGCAGAAATCCGTTCTAGAGCCGGCTGAAAATTCCGGCGATATATGACTGCGTAATTGATTTGCGGTTGGATTGACACAGTTGGCGCATCATCCTGGCCGTTGTGCGCGGCAACCACGAAGGAAGCCACATCAAACCGCAAGGCCAGGGGCCGCACGAAAGGCTGCAGGCGCAGATCAGCTTCTCCGCAGCCAAAGTCATCAGCGCCGATCGGTGGAAACTCCGCCGCGTCGAATGCCTCGATGTAGATCCATTCCAAGGCGGCAATATCGGCCAGAAGCTGTAACGGATATCTTAATCCCGCCCGCCAGCTCACGGATTCTTGCAGGCTCTGTTCCCCGAGACTCTCCAACCAAGGCGCAAGGCGGCTGCCGAGATCACGCAAGGTGAAGCTGCGCGATGGATGAAGTTGCAAATACTCTTCGGCCAGCCCGCGGAAAGTGGTCTCTCCAACCAGCCGCGCCAGAGCCGGAAAGTCCTCGCGGAGCGAATCCAGCAGGCGGAACCAGTACTGCCGGTTGTAAATCTCCAGCCGTTCCAGGCTGCCAAGCTTGTCGCTTGGCGCAATTACGCGTTCGATCTCCTCGTTGAGACGATCATCGCCTCGCGCCATGCGAAAATTCTCGGTCAGCGGACGCATAATCGCGCCAGCCATCCAGTGTTGCAGTTCGCCCAGCCTCATGCGGCCACCTCGCACGCCTGCTTGAGGAAGCGCTTTGCCTTCTGCGCCTCTGCCAGCACTTCTTCGAGTGGCGGAATGTTGTCGTCCCACTCCAGCAGCGTGGGCGTTGGTCCAACCCGGCGGATGGCATGGGCATACAGGTCCCACACCGGGTCGCAGATGGGCTGATCGTGTGTGTCGAGCAGGTAGTTGCCTATCTGGCTGTGACCGGCCAGATGCATCTGCCACACGCGTTCGGTGGGAACGCTGTTGACGTACTCGTAGGGATTGAAGCGGTGATTGCGGGCGGAAACGTAAATGTTATTGACGTCCAACAGGATGCCGGAATCGGCCCGCTCGGCCACTTCGGTCAGGAATTGCCATTCTGTCATCTGGGAGTCCCTAAATTCGGTGTAGCTGCTGACGTTCTCGATGGCAATCGGCACCTCCAGAAAATCTCGCGCCGCGCGCACCTTGCGCGCGGCGACCGCAACCGCCTCGAACGTGTATGGCATCGGCAGCAGGTCGTGCGTGTAGCGCCCATCGACACTGCCCCAGCAGAGATGATCGGTGAGCCAGGGCGTCTTGGTGCGACGTACCAGTTGCTTCAGGCGCGTCAAGTGGTCACGGTTAAACGGATCAAGGGAGCCGAAATACAGCGAGACGCCGTGCTGTACAACCGGATACCGCTCCAGGATCTGGTCGAGCACATACCGTGGCCGTCCGCCATCCACCAGGTAGTTCTCGGATATGATCTCGAACCACCCGACCGGCGGGTTCTCAGCCAGGATGTGCGCGTAGTGAGGCGCGCGCAGCCCGATCCCTATGCCGAGTTCGGAGTACTTATTAAAACGATTTGCCGCCATCTTTTGCCTCGCGAATGTGGGCGCGAGGGCCGAATTCCGCTGGCCCCCGCGACACGGTAAATGGTTACGCCTTCGGCGCCGCAGCGCCGCAGCCGTTCTTGCCTTTGCAGGAATTTTTGTCCTTGTCGGTTGGGGAGCCCTTCTTGTCGGTCTGAGTCTGCTGGTCCTGCTTGCCACCGCAGGAGTTCTTGCCCTTGCAGGAGTTCTTGTCGGCGGGCTGGTTCTGCGCCATCAGCACAGGGGCGCCCGCGGTGGTGGAGGCTTGAACCGGTGCGGCAATGCCGGCTAGAACGCCGGAAACCGCAGCAGTCAGCAGCAAGGTTTTCAAATTCGTCGTTTTCATGCTCTTTTTCCTTTTTCAGGCCGGGCGTCGTTGCGCTTGCCGTCCTATGCACCACGATTGCTCTCGCAGGCAGAAGTTTCACCAAGCACGAGACTTTTTCCCACTGGTGGCTTGCAATCACAAATTAAGTAGGGCAAGCTGAAACAATTGACGGGCCCCAAGCATCGTGCATTTCAGGAGCGGTGATGACTGTCGGACCGCGGCACGACATGAGGATCTCGGGCTCATCGCCGTCCGGCGAGCGGGAGCTGATCCGGCGCATCCGTGCCGGCGAGAAGGAACTGTTCCACGAGTTGATCCGCCCTTACGAACGGATCATGTACGGCGTGATTCACAGCGCTCTCCCCAATCCGGCTGACGCGGAAGAGGTGGCGCAGGAATCGGCATTCAAAGCCTATCTGCACCTGGACCAACTGGCCGACGATGATCGCTTCAAGGCGTGGCTGCTGCGCATCGCGATGAATGAAGCCCGCCAGCGCCGCCGCAAGGACCGGCTGCAGCTCTATGAAGCTTTAGAGGAGGGCGCGGCGGAAGACACGGAAGGCGACGTTCGGCCTAAGCAGTTCGCCGACTGGCGCGATCTGCCATCCGAGGCGCTGGACCGGGAAGAGATGCGCACCGCCGTGCGCGAGGCGGTGGCCCGGCTGCCGGAGAAGTATCGCGTTATTCTTATTTTGGCTGATGGGCAAGGCCTCAGCTATGAGGAAATCTGCGCCACGCTAAGCCTCACCATGGCCAACGTCAAGTCGCGATTGCACCGGGCTAGAATGAAGCTGCAGGAGCAGTTGACCCCGGCATTCAAGCCTCGCTTTTCCGACCATCTGATGGTGCTGAAAGGAATCAACCCATGGTCTCGTGCAAGAAAGTAATGGCGGAATTATCCAATTTTCTCGACGAGTCGGTTGACCCGAAGCTGCGGGCGGAAATCGAAGCTCATCTGCGTCGTTGCGTGCGGTGCTCTACCCTGCTCGACAGTACGCGGAAGGTGCTGATAATCACGGGAGACGAGCGCACGTTCGAAGTGCCCATCGGCTACAGTGAGCGCTTGCACATGGATCTGGCGGTTCGGCTGCAAAAGCTGGCGCCACCTCGACGCCCGTAGTGTCCCGCCTGTGCAGCTCCGTTGCGGAATGAAACTTTCGAAGAGGTCGCGAATCTCATTCTGCATGCAGACTGCGAAGACATTAGTGTTACTCCTGCTCACGTTGGGGCTGGTAACTGCTCCTAATTCCTTATTTGCCGCGGCGGGCAGGGAGGCTACGCCGGTCGTTGTGGAACTGTTTACCTCCGAAGCCTGCTCAAGTTGCCCGCCTGCAGACGCCCTGTTAACCAGACTCAACGAACAACATATGGTGAATGGAGCCGAAGTATTTGTATTGGGCGAGCACGTCGATTACTTCAATCACTTGGGATGGACCGACCGCTTTTCGTCGGCGGAATTCAGCCGGCGCCAGAACGGCTACGCCAGAAGATTTCATCTTCCTTCTGCCTATACACCGCAGATGGTGATTGACGGACACTTCGAAGCTCTGGGCAGTGACCCTGTTGCAGTCGAGCAAAAGATAGGCCTTGCTGCTCGCGCTGAGAAGCCGGCGACAATCGTGCTGAGCTGGACAGCCCCGCATGCCTTGCACGTGGGCGTGACTGGCGCTACCGGCGAACCGTCTGCCATACTGCTGGCGATCACTGAAGATGGGCTGACGACCTCGGTGGCTGCCGGCGAGAATAAAGGTCGAGTCCTGCGGCACAGTGGCGTTGTCCGCGAGTTGCGGCGGCTTGGAACTACTTCCGGTGGAGATTTCGCCGGAACTGTTCCTATTACCCCAGCGCAGAGCTGGAAAAGACGGAGCCTGCGAGTCGTTGTTTTTATCCAGCGGCCCAGAAGCGGAGAAATTATCGGTGCTGCTGCGACGATGTTGCCTTAGTGTCGCGGCTCTTGGCGCAGTTCATGGATTATGCAATAGTTTGATATCCTCTGAGGAGAATCATGGAAACGAATCCAGAACAGATTAATTCTGCAATCAATCCCGATATCCTGAAGGCATTCCATCTCATGTGGGACGCCTTTCCATCCTCCGCCCTGCTTGTAAAGAGGAACCGAACCGTTGCGGCTTGCAATCAAGCGGCGATTAAGAAAGGCTTGGCGGTTGGGATGAAATGTTTCCAACTCTCAAGCGATGGAGTTCACAACTTCTGCAAGGCGAATGCCGCCCTGGACAACGGCGCGGCAGAGCAGTCGGTCGGCTATCGTTCAGGGTCTAAAAAAGTGAACAATTCTTATTGGCTGCCCATCGCTGGCGAAAAAGATTTGTTCGTCCACGTCACAATAGACATCAGCCAATACGCAAAACCCGAGCTGTTCCAGGTATAGCTTGTAGCCGAAAGCACTTGCAAGTAAGATTGCCGCACGAAATCGCGGACTCATTAAGCTAATGCGGAGGCAGGCATGGTAGACCTTTCCGTTTCAGACGGCAAACTTGTGCTGCGCGTTCAGGGCGCGGACAAGCTATGGGCCTTCAAGAGTTCCCTTGAAGTTCCGCTTGCGCATGTCACTGGGATCGGGGCGGACCCGTCCATAGCCCATGGCTGGTGGCACGGAATAAGGCTGCCGGGAACCAACATCCCTGGAGTGATCACCGCTGGCACCTTCTATCAGCACGGGAACCGGGTTTTCTGGGACGTGCACAATCCCGATAACACCGTCGTGATTGAGCTGAAAGATGAGCGCTACAACGAACTGGTGGTCGAGGTTGCCGACCCCGCCGCTGCCGTGGAGCTGGTCAGGGCCGCTTTGCCACGGATGTAAGCAGCCCCGAATATCGCTTCGTCTTGCGGGCAGCCTTTGGCACTGACCAGAGTTTTATGCAAATAGCATTCGCGCGCTGCGCAGAAGCCGCGGATCCGCTTCTCACAGGCCTCGGTAGTGTCCAGAAATTTTCGCACTTTCTTTGAATGAACTCTGTTGATGTTGAGGTTGGGGAAGAGGGCTGGCCCGCGGGGCAGCCCTCTTCCAGCTTAGGCGACCGCGCTATGCGCCAGTCGCGTCATATTCAGATACCGCTTCGTTCCCCAGCGCGTACCAGCCACGTAACGCAGGCGGGCGGCCACCAGCATCAGCGCCGAGCGACCGTCTGGAAACGCGCCAACCACGCGCGTCCTACGCCGGATCTCTCGCATCACCCGTTCCAGGGGATTGTTGGTTCTCAGACACCGCCAGTGTTCTCGCGGGAAATCGAAATAGCTCAGCGTCTCCTCGATCCCCGCGCTTAGCAGTTCCGCCGCATCGCGCAGCTTCATCGCCGCCAGCTTCTCGACCACTTGCCGAGCCTTCTCCCGGGCCGCCGCCCGGTCCTCCTGCGCGTGAATGGCCTTCAGCATCGCCGCCACTTCCTTGACCTTCCCGCTCGGGACCTTCGTCCACACGTTGCGATAGAAATGCACCACGCAGCGCTGCCACTTGGCCTCCGGGTAGAACTCGCCAAGGTTCTCCACCAGGCCCAGGCATTTGTCGCTGACGAAGAGCTGAACTCCGGTGAGACCGCGCTCTTTCAGCTCGCGCAGAAACGCCGTCCAGCTTTCTTTGTCCTCTTTGGCGCCTTCGCTGACGCCCAGAACATCGCGGAATCCCTCGGCATCGACGCCGATTGCCACCAGCACGCTGACGTTGCGCACCTCGCCGCCCCAACTCCTCTTCAGCCATAGGCCGTCCAGGTACACATACGCATACCGGCCCTCGATCTTGCGGCGTCGCCACTCCTCGATCTGGCCATAGATCTTCTGGTTCAACTCGCTGACCGTGGACGGCGACACCCGCGTGCCCCACAGCGCCTCGGTAATGTCCTCCACCCGCCGAACGCTCACGCCTGCCAGATACATCTCGATTAGCGCCTCTTCAACCGAAGACTCGCGCCGTTGATACCGCTCGATAATGGCCGTCTCAAACGGCAGATGGCGCAGTTTTGGCACTTTCAGACTGACTTCGCCGGCCTTGGTCTGAAGCTGCCGTTGGTAGGTCCCGGCACGCGTATCCCGGCGTTCGGCGCTGCGCTCATAGCGCCGAGCCCCGCAGAGTTGGTCCGCCTCGGCGTCCAGCAGCCCGTTCAGCGTCTCCTCCACCGTACTGCGAACCACCTCGTCCAAATGCTGTTGAATCCGTCCCTCGTCGATCTGAACCACCTGGTTCAGGCTTCGTGCACCTTCTCCCGGCTTATTCGGTTCCATCTGGCTTCCGTTCTGGGGTTTAGCAGCTACCCCTGTTCTATCAGCCAGAGTTCCTCAACTCAAATGTGCGAAAGATAGCGTACGTTATCCAGGCCTCCTCCCAGTACTTTGTAAAGTGTCACGAGGTTGCTCAGGCGGGCCATACGGAGGCCGACCAGGGCCTGCTGGCCTGCGTTTTCGGCGCAGGGCTCCGCGGCCCATCGGCTTTCGCACTGCCTTAGAAGGTGAATGGGCCGGGGTCTAATAGATAGTTTGGCATTGGGGTGCGGAATCGCTCCCAAAAGCGACATCAGCTCCGGCCGGCTATTTGCCACTCAAAACTGCGCCCTTAAGGAGCGAGCCCACGGTGCTTTGGTAAATTCCCAGATATCCGCGCCTGATCTTGACATCGATCTTAGTCTCTTTCAGGCGCTGCTCGATCTGCTCTTGAGTAATTTGAGCACACAAGCTTCTCGCGGATATGTCATAGCGAATATTATCCCCATTCCTGACCGCCAAGATGGGGCCGCCCAAAGCAGCTTCAGGCGAGACATAGCCGATACACGCTCCTTCTGTCGCGCCGGAGAAGCGTCCATCAGTGACGAGGGCTACGGAGTCCCGCAAAGGACTGCCAGCCAGTTCCGACGTGAAGGGGAATGTTGTCGTCAGACCCGGGCCACCCTTGCAACCATGAAATAGGATCACCACTACCTCGCCAGCTTTAATTGCTCCAGCTCTCAAACCTTCGACAGCCTCGTCGCAAGAGTTGAATACTCGGGCCGGTCCGCTAAACGTGCGCAGATGAGCTGGCACAGCCGACTGTTTTACAACCGCCCCATCCGGAGCTATGTTGCCTCGCAATACGGCTATAGCGCCCTCCCGGGACAGCGGATTATCCAGGGGCCTGATTACGCTCCGGTCCGTCACCCTGCAGCCGGCGATCCTTTCTTTCAGGGGCTCCTCGGTGGTCGTTAAAGCATCAAGGTCGAGATACTTCGAGAGTTCCTGGCATAACCCTCCCAGGCCGCCTGCCCTCTCCATATCTTCCATCAGATGCGGCCCATTCGGACTAATAGCCACCAACTGTGGGATCTGGTTACTAGCATCATCAAACACCCTGGCGCAGTCGAGGTCCAATTCTGCCTCGGTAGCGATAGCCGGAATGTGAATCAGCGTATTGGTCGAGCCGCCGATGGCCATTATTACCTTAATTGCATTAGTCACGGCAGACTTAGTAATGATCTTCCGGGCTGTAACGCCATGCCGCCACAGTTTTACGATTTGCACTCCGGCTTTGTACGACAGAGCAATAATATCCTTGGAAATGGCGGGCATAGTAGAATTGCCCGGCAGGCTCATGCCTAACGCTTCGGCTACAATGCACATCGTGTTTGCTGTGCCCATCATGGGACAAGCGCCCGGCCCGGGGCAGGCACGATCGATGATGCTATTGAATTCGGCCTCGTCCATCTTCCCGGATTGGACAGCACCCACAGCTTTGCCCACGTCGACAAAAGTAATCTTACGGCCTGATAATTCTCCACTTTTCATATAACCGCCTGTAACCACGATGGCGGGTATGTCTAAACGGGCGGCCGCCATCAAGAAGGCGGGGACGATCTTATCGCAGGTCGCCAGCAGCACCATCGCGTCGAGCCGGTTGCCCTGCACAACTACTTCGACCTCGTTGGTCATGAGGTCACGGTGCGGAAGCAGGTACTCTCCTCCGATCAGCCCAATGCCATCACAAAGGTTAACAGTATTGAAATTAAAGGGTAAACCGCCGCCAGAGATGACGCCGATCTCGACTGCCTTGGCTAATTCCTTTAGATGGACATGCCCCGGATTTAGGTCACTCCAGGAATTAATAATGCCGATGTGGGGCTTTGCCAGGTCCTTACTTGTAAGCCCCAAGCTCCTGTACAGTGCCTGCGCTTCGGCCCAAGCTACTCCAAAATGCTGTTCGCTGCGCAACTTAGCCAAGTTAGCCCTCCTCGCGTTTCGCCACCAGGCTTAATAGGCGGCAACTGAGACCACAGACCGCTTGCAAGTACTTGCAGCCAGCAATTGCATAAAAAAAATCCGGAGAATAAGCCATCGGAGTAAGCCGCCCCGTGCGTTGTACCACTGACTCCGTTGCAACGAGGCTCACCTTTACGATGACCGTTAAATCACGCACCCGTCCCGATGCACCACTACCAGCACCTCTACGCCTTGCCCCTAGTTGCCTTAGGGAGGGTCATACAGACGCCGGCACCAAATATCAACAAGAAAACTAGAAAGTACATGCCGTAATTAAAGCCGAATTGCGTAGCAATCCATCCATACATGAAAGAACCCACGAATGCGCCGAAGCCCCCGATTCCATTGAAAACACCCAAAGCAGCGCCAGTTAAGCCAGTCGGAAAAAGCAAAGGCGGCATAGTCCAAAATACCGGCACCATTGAAAGAGTGAAAAAACCGGTGCCAATTAACAGCAGATATGAAAGCCACACCTGGCCGGGGAATAGCGTCGAGAGCCATAAGAAAAGCGCAAAGCCGCATGCGGTAATAACCGTATCCGCTTGCCGATTGAGGTGCTTGTCGCTAGCTGCGCCCGATAAATACATTCCAATAATCGCAGCGATATAGGGACCCATTGACAATAAACCGACGTACGCGATCCCCTGCTTCGTCAGATTTTTGATTATTGTGGGCAACCAGATCATGAAGCCGAGGCGCCCCGCTTGTAACGAAAAATAAATCGCATTCAGTTTCCAGAGATTTACATCCAGGGCCAAGGCCTTATACGACATTGTCGCCTTCGTACGGCCTTTCACTTTCTTTCTTTCGTTTTGAATGGTGTCAACAAGGAAGTTCTTCTCTTCTTGCGAAATCCATGCCGCATCCTGAGGTCGTTCGGTAATTAGGGGAAACCAGAAAAAAACCATCGCCAAAGATGCAACGCCCTCAACTACAAACATTCCCCGCCAGCTAACCGCCTGCACAAGCCACCCTGATAGCGGACTCGATATGGCAGATCCAATAGCAAGGCTGCTCATAAAAAGGGCGTTGGCTCTTCCAGCCTCTTTTTTAGGAAACCAATTGCCAATGATCACAAGAATCGCCGGCCACAATCCGCCTTCCGCCACCCCCAGCAAGAACCTCATTGTCAGAAGCTGCCATTCATTCTGGACAAGGGCGGTCAAAGCCGATATTCCGCCCCAGGCAATGATCGTCCACAGAATGAATTTTTTTGCGCTTCCGTGTTCCGCTATATGTCCACCTGGAACTTGGAGAATCATATAGCCGATGAAGAAGATCCCCGCGGCAAAACCCGACACAGCCATGGAAATGCCGACGGCCTCGTTCATGCCGCCGGCCATGGCAAAGCTGATGTTCATCCGATCCATGTAGGAGATGACGTAAATTACTACCATTGGCGGAATGATGCGGAACCAACGCGCCTTAGGAATGACTGTTGCCACTAAGGAGTCAGTGCTTTGTGAAACACGCTCATCAGACACCACGGTCATACGACAGCGCTCCTTTTCCGCTCATCACAGGTTGCCCTGGACGACAGCTTAACGAGTTCCCTTGTGCCGGCCCTACCGTATCAATCAATCTCCCAAATAGGCGCCATATTTCTGTAAGGTATCCCGCAATGCATTGATATCGATCGTAGTTACAGGACAGCTATCTCGAACCACCATGGCAGCAGCTATTCCTGCGGCTTCGCCCGTGGCCAGGCACGCCCCGCTAATCCGTGTCGATGCTTGTGCTTCATGGGTGGTGGAAATACAGCGACCAGCTACAATTACATTGGGGCTTCGGTTGCTGATAAGGCTACGATAGGGTATTTGGTAATAGTTGCCGGGTTCGACCCATATCCATGCCGTGTCTTTGCCTTTGCAGTGAATTTCCAACGGCCAGGCACCACAGGCAATAGCGTCGGGGAACCGCCTGCAACTCATAACATCGTCTCTGTTAAGGACATACGCCCCGACCAATCTCCTCGACTCTCTAATCCCCAACCTCAGTCCTATATCCCCGACATAGGCGCCGGCGAATCCCGGAACATATTCTCGGAAAAAGCGCTCGTATTCTCTTATCTGTTTCCTTCCGTCAAACTCACCTTGCGTCAGTTCAAAAGGATCTAAAGGGTTTACAGGACGCCCATCTATAGCTACTTTCGTAACATTGCAGTGCGCTGTACCTGTGGGGGGGGCAATTGGAAATTGCCGCTAAACCGCGTTATATGGTAGTTGCCTAAGGCATCAGCCCTTTTCAAATGAGCACTTAACATCTCTCGAGTGATGCATCCGGCTAAGCTGTTATCGACATTTTGCATACGAAACATTGCCGACGGAAACTGTAACTCTTCAATATCGAAAGCCATAGGCAGGCCCGCCTGAGCTGCGATGTCCCCGTCCCCCGTTGCATCTATGACTACCTGAGCAGAGACAAAACCTCGGCCGCCTTTTCCCTCAATAACTGCCCCGCGAGCGCGACCTTTCTCCATGATGGTTGCGACGACTAGAACATCTAGCAAGACGTCAACGCCGGCCGCGCGTATCATGTCATCCATGACGAATTTCAGGCCTGTATAATTGAAAGCAACGGATGCTGACTTGTAGAACCGCCTCGGTTCGGTAACATATCCGCCCGCGGAGAGGCGGCCCATCAGTTCATCGGCAATTCCCCTGACTATTGTTTTTATGTCAGTGTCGGTAACTGTAAAAAGCCCGCCAATTGTTCCCAAGGTAGTGGCCGTCAGGGTTCCGCCCAGAAAAGGGTTTCTATCGATCAGTATCGTATGGACGCCTTCTCGCCGGGCCGCTAAAGCGGCAGCGAATCCCGCAGGTCCGCTACCAATCACTAATACGTCGGTTCTGGCTATCTCTGGAGTACGACGCTCGGGCTCCGTAATAAAAGAGGTCATAAGTTGACCGCTGCTCCTTTTTAAGCGCGCTTTATCTCAACCGAACAAACGAGTTATACCCTAGCTCACTCCACCTGATGCGAATGAATTTACTCTGCGTTCCATGCCCTTGCGATGAAGCATACGGTCAGGGCCCGGAACTACAGGGGCGAACCTCGTGGCGCTTTCCGGCACAACCCCAGGAGCCGGCGGCTTCGCTGTAAATCAGGGGTTAATCGCCGGAGAAGCGTGACCATGACATCCTTAAAATTGAGACTTACATCCTGGGTCTCCTAGCTTTTTCTCTCGGTATAGCATATGAAAGATCGCCATATCTTTCCGACTTTGTGAGTGTCCCATTGGCGACTGCTAATAAGTATTCATACAGGCATTCGCCGGTCTTCTTAATCGATTGGCCTTCTATGACGACCCTGGCGTCGAAGTCCATAACGCTTTTAAATCTCTTGTAAGTGGCGGGATTGCCACTAAGTTTAATCAGCGGCATTACAGCCGATCCAATGGGCGTGCCGCGACCGGTACTAAAAACGGTTACATTCGCGCCCAAAATGGCGAAACTTGTGAGACAAAATGCGTCGGGGCCATACGTCCGTGCGTCTACTATCCAAGCTCCGGGGCGGGGAATCCGGTCGCCAAGCCTCAGAAGCCCCTGAATAGGTGAGCTTCCGATCTTCTTGATAGTTCCCATCGATTTTTCGACTAAAGTAGTGATGCCGCCCGCCTTATTTCCAGGCGATGGATTAACCTCCTGGATTTTTTGTCCATACTGAGCGGTAAAATCCGCTTTGAGCTCACTAACCATGTCGAGAATACCGATGCCAACCTTGTGATTAACGGCCCTGGCGGCCAAGATATGTTCGCTGCCGGGGAAGCCGATCACTTCGCCCATCAATACCGTTCCGCCATTACCAACGACCAAATCGGATACGGCTCCGATGACGCTATTACCAGACAATGCGGTGGTCCAGTCCGAACCGCCGCACTGGACTGCCACCACCAGACTTTCCGGTGACACTTCAACCCGCTCTTGGCGGCTTATCTTCTCCTGTAGCGCGTTGATTATCCTAGTACCCTTTTCTATGGCCTCCGAGGCGCCGCCCTCGTCTTGAACCGATATGCATTCTACGAGCTTCCCTGTCGAGGCGATTGCATCCATAATCTCGGATGAATTCGTTTGCTCGCACCCCAACGCAACTAACAGAACCGCTCCCACATTAGGATTTTGGCCAGCACCTATGAGGCCCAGTTTCGTAGCCAAATGATCCTGCTCGAACTCTATGCATCCCTGCTCGTGGGTAATCGGAATCGCATTTGTAGCATGAGCGAGCTTTAGAACCACAGAGTTGGCACAGGAAACCATTGACACTGCCAGTATGTGATTCCGGAATCCAACTCGTCCATCTGCTCGTTTGTAACCAGAAAGTGTTGTCATTATGTAGTGCCTCCGCGGGACCGGAATTCCCTTTCATACTGGTTGCACAGCTCTTCGGTCACATCGTCTATATTCTGAGAGTGTACGTGGTCGCCCGCATTTATCGCCGTCGATGCTCGTCCGATGGGCACTCCATATTTCACCGCAAAGTCCCCCTTGGCGATTGAAGAAAGCGCAATCTTATGACCTAAAGGTATATCTTGCGCCGCGGCTACAGTGCCTTCCCCAAAGTCAACCGGGTCTCCCCGGCGGGTATCTTGAACTACGACAGCGACGTTATCCACTGGTTCTACTCTAATGGCTCTCTTCATCTATGGCTTCCTCCTGGAATGTGTTTTTCTCCCGCACCTACACCTAGTCTTTTGTGGCTTACAACGAAAGCCTTTACCGTTCCGCTGCAACTGGCAAGGCAATTATTTAGTCGTTGCGCTCAGTGCTTTTTCCAGGGTTGGCTGTCCCCATTTAATTCTGCTGGCGAGTACCGCAGCCGTCACGAAGCACAATATGTACACGTAAAATGCGATTGTGAAGTTACCTCCAGTCACCGACAAGATATAGCCGACAAGCAAGGGCGAGAGAAAGGCCGCTATTTGACCGACGGTATTTACGACGCCTGCGGCCGCACCCACAGCTCCACTCGGCACTCCGGCGATGGGCAACGTATAAATCGCTGCGGTTGCGATAGTTATGAAGAAAAATCCAATTATTTGCCAAGTGACAGCCGCGATGCCGGAATGGGCAGAAGTGGTCAAATAGGCAAACAATGCTCCACCGATGCAGCCAATAATGATCGGGCGTTGGCGGCTATTCCTAAAATACTTGTCCGACAGATATCCACTGACATAAAACCCAATGGCGCCCGCAAAAAATGGCAGCGAGGCCCCAATTCCCATCTGCGAAACCTTGAAGCCTCTCGACCTGAGCAGATACGTAGGCAACCAGTTCGCGATACCCCAGAAACCAATGTTAAAGAAGAACAGTGTTAGGGAACACCACTTCACAAGCGGCATTCGGAGCACGTCCATAGTTGCCATCTTGGGGCTCGTAGTGAGCTGTACATTGTCTTCTTTATAGTCTGCCAGCTCTTCTGCCGACATGTGTTTGCTTTGCGCCGGAGAACTTCTTGCATAGGCCCACACCAACGCTCCGATGACAATTCCCGGGACGAATAACCAGTAAAAGATGCAGCGCCAACCCCACGCAGCTACGAGTGAAACCACAAACAGTGGCGCTAAAGCAGGCCCCAGGCCATTCGTCGCCATCATGAATCCATTTGCTCGTCCAACCTCACGCTTCGGAAACCACGAGGCAATTGTCTTGAAGGCGGCTGGGGGAAAGATGCCTTCTCCCATGCCGAACAGGACTCGTATTCCTAACATCGTCGTCAAAGAGCTTGCCGCTCCCGTGAGCGCCGTAAAGATTGACCACCAGGCAATTCCCGCGGTGAGTATCGGGCGCGAGCCAAATTTGTCGGCCAGCAAGCCGCCGGGGATTTGAAACAGCGCATAGCTAAAGAAAAACGCACTCAGAACACCACCCATCGCAAGAGGGGACAGGTGAAAATCTTGTGCGATAAATGGAATGGCAGACGCCATAACCATCCTGTCCATATAACAGAGGAGGTAAGCGGAAAACATGATGGCCAGGACCAAATAGCGATGCTTCCAGTTAGATTCCATATCTTTCAACCTTCCTTAACGTTGCAGTGAGATCTCGCCAAAGCTCCCCTGGAAATAGAAAAGGCCCAACTCTTCAGCATGGTGAACCATGCAAATGAGTTGGGCCAACCGCTTATCGATAGATTCACATCCTGCTTTCAGCAGGGCGGAATTCTATGGACGCAAATAACCCCTCACACAGGTGTTGTGATTTTAAACTTTCCTGTGGCTATAACTCACATACCTTTCAGATAACACGGCCGGAAGCACCGACCATCCGCCTCTCTGACCTGGATGGCATGGTTGACTTTGCGCTTGCCTTTGCTATAGTGCACGAGCTGCCGTCCGCAGCAGCGTTTTTTGCCGAGGTTGCCGCGGCGCTGAAGCCGGGCGCCTGCCTGCTTCTGGTGGAACCTGCGGGGCGCGTGAAGGGCGCACAATTCGACGCTGAACTAACAGCAGCCTCCCAAGCCGGACTCAGGTTGGAGACTCGTCCGGTTATCCGCCGCAGCCACGCGGCCCTACTCAAGAAGTAACCGAGCGGGTTAAAGCCCGGACCGCGCCCATTGCCGCAGTGCTTGGCAGCGTTCCTGCACACTAGCGTCCCCGCCCGGCAGAGTCACGCTCGCACGCCCGGTCCGTTTAGGCCAACGGGTGCAGAAGCTCAAGCTGATCCAGGTTAAACCTTAAGGCTCTGAGCCCAGGACGTGGGATGATGCTTTCGGGCTTGCCCTCGAGGCTGTTCGAAGTAGGCGGGATGGCGATCTGACTGGTGTAGTTGCCTGCCTTGGTAACGGGCGTCTGGCGCACCAAGGCGAGCAGTTGCGGGTAGTCAAGGCATTACGCCAGCAAAGCGGAATCTAGCTGCCGGGGCGGCGCAAGATTCCCGGTATTTTCCCGGTTAGCAGGGAATTCAAGAGGGGAGGCGGGCTCGTACGAAGCCGGCCTCTTCCGTTATGCAGTAGTTATTAATTATTTGTACATATAAAACGCGCGGAAAGTCGCGCTTTTCCGCGCGTTTTTCCCGCTCGCGTCGCACCGATTCATTCGCGATCCGCGCAAAACTCTGAGCTCGCCAGGCAATTTCCCCTCGATATACAGAATTTTCAGGCGATTTTTCTCGCGCCCTGACTCCAGCAACGCAAGTCCCTCGTTCAAATTTTCTAACTTGCATTTGAACGTGTTGATAGTGGAATGCATAGAGCAAAGTGGCCCTAGACCTTTGTGCGATAGGCCCCCGAGCGCGACACGGGGCTCACATCATTTGGTGAGGAAGTTGGATTTGTGTAGTACAATTCCTGCGACATACAGACATCATGACCAGTTTGCGCAGATTAACTGCTCGCTAAGGGGAGGTTGCCGCGTGTCAACTGAGGGTACTAAGGGCGGTATTAATGCTGACATTATCAAGCAGGACGAACTGGAGTACGTGCTCTATCCCTGGCAGGTACAGAAGGGGTTGAGCCCGGTAGTGGTCGAGCGGGCTGCCGGCAACTACTTTTACGACGCGTCCGGCAAGCAGTACCTGGACTTTTCTTCTCAGTTTGTCTTCAGCAATCTGGGTCATGCCGACCCGCGCATGGCGGATGCCATCTCGCAGCAGGTGCGGAAGCTGGAGAACGCGGCCTCGCCCTTTGCCACCGAAGCCAAGGCCAAGGTAGCCAAGCTGCTGGCGGAGATCACGCCGGGAGACATCTCGAAGTCGTATTTCTCGACCAGCGGTGCGGAGGCCAACGAAGGGGCGATCAAGCTGGCGCGCATGGCCACGGGCAAGGAGAAGATCATCTCGCGGTGGGGCGGCTACCATGGCTCGACCTTCGGGGCCATGGCGATCTCGAACGACTACCGCAACTGGGCCTGCGAGCCGTCGATTCCCGGCGTGGTTCATTGCCTGGGCCCGTACTGCTATCGCTGTCCGATGGGAGCCACTTACCCGAGCTGCGATTTGGCCTGCGCCAAGCACGTGGAGGAGGTAGTGCGCTTCGAGGGGCGGGAGAAGCGGGTAGCGGCCTTTATTGCCGAGCCGATCGTGGGAGCCAACGGGATCATCGATGCGCCGGACGGGTATTGGCAGAAGATCCGGGAGATCTGCGACAAGTACGGCATGCTGCTGATGGTGGACGAAGTGATGACCGGCTTTGGGCGAACGGGGAAGTGGTTTGCCATCGAGCACTGGGGCGTGGTGCCGGATGTGATTACCATGGCGAAAGGGATCACCTCGGGGTATGTACCGCTGGGAGCGACCAGCATGCGGCCCTGGGTAGCGAAGGAGTTTGAGAGCAAGCAGTGGGTGCACGGGCATACCTATAGTGGACACACGCTGGCCATGGCGGCGGCGGTGGCGGCCATAGAGATTTACAAGAGTGACCGTTTGATAGAGCGTGCCGGAGAGATGGGTGCGTACCTGATGGAGAAGGCGCTGGAGTTGCAGGAAAAGCACCGCAGCATTGGGGACGTTCGGGGCAAGGGACTGTTTGTGGGGCTGGAGCTGGTGAAGAACCGGCAGACCAAGGAGCCGATCCACGATCCGTGGTTTGAGGGACCGCGTCCGGCGACGGCCAAGCTGAAGGTGCTGGGGCAGGCGTTGAAGGAAGGTGTGTACTGCCTGCCTGGGCAGACCAGCGTGATCATGCTGGCGCCGCCGCTGACCATCAAGAAGGACGAGATCGACTTTGCCATGCGGGTGTTCGACAAGGCGCTGGAGTTTGCCGATGCGGAGACCACCGCATGAGCAGCGACAGTAATCTCAGCATCGAAACGCCGGAATCCGGTGCGTCGGCCCTGGGTGTTCGGGAAGGCGGAAAGTTCTCAGGCAAGAGCGGCAGAGCCACCAAGGTCGAGGTAAAAAACCTGACCAAGCGCTTCGGGGATCTGCTCGTTCTCGATAACATGTCTTTTTCCGTCGGCAAAGGAGAGTTTCTCTGTATCGTAGGGCCGACCGGTTGCGGCAAGACGACCTTTCTCAATTGCCTCTCCAAGCTTATCCCCACCACGCGAGGCAATATCTTCATCGAGGGCGCGGTCGCCGACCCGCGGAAACACAACATCTCCTTTGTCTTCCAGGAGCCCACTGCCATGCCGTGGAGAACGGTGGCGGAGAATATCGCGTTCGGGATGGAACTCAAGCACTTCCCCAAAGACAAGCTCCGGGAAAGGCTGAAATATATCCTGGGGCTCGTTGGCTTAGCCGAGACATCCGGCCTTTATCCCAATCAGATCTCGGCCAGCATGGTGCAGCGCATCACCGTGGCCCGGGCTTTTGTCGTAGACCCGGACCTGCTACTGATGGATGAGCCGTACGGCCAGCTGGACATGAAGCTGCGGTACTACCTGGAAGACGAACTCATCAAGCTGTGGCAGACACTGCACAGCACGGTGATTTTCGTAACCCACAACATTGAAGAAGCGGTGTATTTGGCCGAACGAATCCTGGTCCTGAGCAACAAGCCTACCCAAATCAGGGCCGAGGTGGAGGTCGACCTGCCTCGTCCGCGGCGGCCGGCCGACCCGAAATTTGTCGAAATCCGGAAGCGGGTGACGGACTTGATCCGGTGGTGGTAGCTCCATCCGAGGCGAGATGAATCGGGGGAGCAAAAGGCGGTGGGTGGCACTTGACCTCGCCAGCGAGAAAGCCGTTATGCAGCAGGACCGCATCGGCGGCGGGAGAGCGCTGCCAGATCAGGGAGATCCGAAGTTCAGGTCTCGAAGTTCGGTTGTCAGATTGGTAATCGAAAGCTGAAGGAGGAGGAGTTAGAAGATGAAGAAGTTAGTGCTGGTAGTAATGGTGGTTTTGATGGCGGCCCTGCTCCTCTGTGAGGTCGGGGTAGCGCAGACTAATCAAAAGCTCATCCCTGTGAACACGGCGTGGATGTCTGAACACGAGCTATTCTTCGCCTGGTATGCCCACAAACGAGGTTTTGACAAACAAGAAGGTTTGGACATGAAGCTGTTGAATTTCGACAGCGGCATGGCCATAGCGGAGGCTCTGCCCGCCAAACAGTGGGTACTTGGGGCCACCGGCGGCGTGCCCATGGTAGTGACTAGCTTGCGGTACGGCGCCTACGAAATTGGAATTGGCAATAACGAGTCTTGGAACAATGCGGTGTATGTCCGCCCGAACAACCCGGTGTTGAAGACCAAGGGCGCGCAAAAAGGTTATCCCAACATCTATGGCACGGCAGCCGATATTAAGGGGAAGACATTCCTGGTAACCACCGTTTCCTCGGCGCACATCGCCATGAGCATGTATCTGCGGGCCTTCGGCTTGAAGGACAGTGATGTGGTTGTCAAGCAGATGGATCAGGCTTCAGCGGTCGCGGCATTTGACTCCGGGATTGGGGATTTTGTCTGTCTGTGGGCCCCCTTTACCTATACCGCGGTGGACAAGGGTTGGAAAGAGGTCGCCAATGTCGACAGCTCCAATGCGGCCGTGCCCATCGTGTTTATCGCGGATAAGGATTTCGCCGACAAGAACCCTGAGGTGGTTGCCAAGTTCTTGCGGGTCATGTTCCGTTCCATCGACAAGCTGAAGCAGGAAGGCGCCACTCCGGAGAATATCGCGCTCTTTCAGCAAATGTACAAAGATTATGGAATGGAATACACCGCCGAGCAGGCCAAGAAAGAAATTCAAACGCATCCGGTGTATACGCTCCAGCAGCAGTTGAAGATGTTCGATACCTCGAAGGGCCAGAGCGAAGTGCAGCGGTGGGAACTGCTTATCGCCGAATTCCTGCACAACAATGGCAGGCTGAAGGATGCGGAGTTCGACAAAGTAAAGAAGATGGACTGGATTACCGGGAAGTATCTCAAGATGGTAAAGACGCCCATTCCATCCTACAAGTAACTATCAGCATAAGCGATAGCTGCCTGGTTCCCGGAGTGGAGGAGTCCAGGCAGCTATGCGCTGAAACAGCAATAGGACGTTGCCGAGGAAGTGTGTGCCGCTATGGCCTACGAGGCAGTTAGGGTCAAGACGCCCATTGTTCTCCGAATTCTCCCGATTGTAAGCATTCTTCTCTTTGTTGCAGTCTGGCAGTTTGTGGTAGTAACGGAAATAGTTCCCAGCACCATGCTGGCTGCGCCCTCAACGGTTTTTAAGTTATTCATCGAGAAGCTGACTGCGACCGACCCGGACGGAGCCGTTCTGTCGACCCATGCGTGGACGAGCATCAAGGAAGCCGGCATCGGCTACGTGCTCTCGTTGATGATTGGCATTCCTCTCGGCCTGCTGATGGGCTGGTTTACCACCATCCGCGGCCTGTTTCGGCCGATCTTCGAAATTATCCGTCCCATTCCGCCGGTCGCCTGGATTCCGCTGTGCATCTTCTGGTTCGGGATCGGGCTGTGGGGCAAAGTCTTCATCATCTGGATCGGGGCCGTGGTTCCGTGCGTGATCAACGCCTGGGTAGGGGTAGGCATGACCAACCCGACGCTGATTCAGATGGCACGCACCTATGGAGCGACCGACCTGCAGATCTTTACCAAGCTCTGCATTCCGTCCGCTCTTCCCATGGTCTTCGGGGCGCTGCAGATTGCCTTGGCCTACGCTTGGACCAATCTGGTTGCGGCTGAACTGCTCGCCGCCGACACTGGCCTGGGATTCCTGATTACCATGGGGCGCCGGCTCGGGCTACCCGAAATGGTTATCTTGGGTATGCTGAGCGTCGGATTCATCGGTGCCGCGATTGGCATCGTCATCGATATCGTCGAAAAGCGACTTCTCGCCGGGATACGGAGGTAAGGTCGGGTGGCTACCAATGCAATTGCCGACGAGGTCCATGCGCCGGGTTCGGAAAAAACTCCTGTCACTTTAAAGCGGATACTCACAAACGAGTATCTTCTCTATGCCGTCTCATTGATCCTCTTTTTTTATATCTGGGATCAGGCAGCAGGCTCGCAGCTTTTGCGCAAGTCTCTCGCCACCCCGCGTCAAGTGGCAATAGAATTGACTCGCCTGATGACGGTGAAGCTGGCCGGGAAAACCCTGCTCGGGCATGTCTGGGACAGCACGCGACGAGTGCTGGTTGGCTTTGCGATCGCTTCAATCTTTGCGGTGCCTCTCGGGCTGCTGATGGCATTGAACCGTTACATCAATGCCATCGTCAAGCCGATCTTTGACATCTTCAAGTGCATGCCACCCATCGCGTGGATCTCCATCTCCATCCTCTGGTTCGGTATTCAAGAAAGCTCGAAGGTATTCATTATCGCCGTGGGCACATTCGTACCCTGCCTGCTCAACGCCTATAACGGCGTCCGTCTCATCGATCCGGAACTTTACGATGTGGTGCGCGTGCTTGGCGGAGATCGGCGTGACGAGATGATCCAAGTGTGCTTTCCCGCTGCCTTCCCGGCGATTTTTGCCGGGCTCCAGGTATCTCTTAGTGTTGCCTGGACGTGCGTTCTGGCCGCCGAACTGGTCAGTTCGCAATCGGGTTTGGGGTGGGTCATCATTCAGGGGATGAAGCTCACCAAGCCTTCCATGGTCATCGGAGGGATGGCTGTCATTGCCCTGGTGGCTTGGACGACGAGTTTGCTCGTAACCGGTCTGGAAAAACTGGTCTGCCCATGGAAACGTCACATTGAGAGGCTGTAATCGTGGGACAAGCCAGGAACGAGGGATCCTCAGCAATGGAACAGTGCGGTAAGGATGGGGTTAAGATCTCCTGCGAGAAGCTCTGTAAGACCTTTATCCAGAAGGGCAAGGTTCAGGTCCATGTCCTGGACCACATTTCCTTTGAAGTGTTTAACAACGAGTTTGTGGTCATCCTGGGACCAGGACAATCCGGCAAGAGCACGTTGCTGCGCATTATCGCCGGCCTGGAAACGCCAACCGAAGGCCAGATCATTATCGACAAGCAAGTAGTAAAAGGCCCGGGACAAGACCGGGGCCTGGTCTTCCAGAGCTACATGCTGTTTCCCTGGCGGACAGTCATGGGCAACGTGGAGATGGGGCCAAAGCTCAGGGGCATTCCCAAGGCGGAAAGGCGCAAGATCGCAACGCACTATATTAATCTGGTAAAGCTCGACGGTTTCGAGAAACACTATCCCCACCAGCTCAGCGGCGGCATGAAACAGCGCGTGGGGATTGCCCGGGCCTACGCCAATAGCCCGGATGTGATGCTGCTTGACGAGCCCTTCGGGCAGCTCGACGCCCAAACCCGTTACTTCATGGAGAAGGAGATCACCCGCATTTGGGAGTCGGAAAAGCGCACGATCATATTTGTGACCAACAACATCGAGGAAGCGGTGTACCTCGGCGATCGGATCATCACGCTGGAAGGCAAGTTGCCCGGGCGCATGAAAAGCGTCTATCCGGTTAACCTGCCGCGGCCCCGGGAACACACTGACGCCGCCTTCCTGAAACTCCGCGAACAGATTATCGAGGAAAGCCAGTTGTGCCTCTAAAGCGGTTCCAGAGTTGATGTACTCACTAACCGTGGAAGCGCCGGGCTTTAGCCCGGCGAACCGCAGTCGGAAAGGAACCGGCTTTAGCCGCGGTGTTGGACCCCAGGGGCTGAAGCCCCTTAAATTTAGGTGGGCCTATTCACCGGGCTAAAGCCCGGTGCTTCCACCTGGGTACAGCAACTATAAATTTGCTCTGACAGGCTGCCCCGCGCCGCTAGTATGCCATGCGGCCCGTACCCCGATTACCGGGCCGCAGTTTTGACTCCGGCAACCTGAGTACCGGCCTCTTCCGCAGACTCGAGCGGGAGGAACACGCAGAAGCAGGTTCCGGACTTTCCCGGCCGAGTGCCGCTCCGCAGGCGGAGCTTGCCTTCCCTTTTCTCAATTATGCCGGCCGTGATCCACAAGCCGAGGCCTGTGCCTCCTTCGCCCTTGGTGGTGAAGAACGGTTCGAAGATTCTGCGGCGAACAGGCTCCGGAATGCCGGGCCCGTTATCCGCCACGAAGACGCGCAGCCCGCTCCGTCCGCTCTTGGGATCGCGCGACCAGCGGGCATGCACCCGGATTTTGCCTTTCGGTCCGACAGCCTCGATGGCATTGCCGATCAGGTTGGCGAACGCCTGCCGCATCTCGGATGGAACCGCGAGAACCTCGTCTGTGATATCCAGTTTGAGGCGAAAGTCGATTCCCGCCGACTCCAGCTTGCGCCGGTAAAGAGCGACTACGGTCTCCAGAACCTCTCCCACGTGCACCGGCACAGACTGGTTCGACTCGCGGTTGAAGGAGAGCATGTGCCTGGTGATCTGTACCACCCGTCCCAACTCCTGCGCCGCCATGGCGGCATACTCCCGCGTCTTTTCGGGATCGGTTTCGCCGCGCTCCAGCAGGTATAGCAGGTTGGCGACCGTGTCCAGAGGATTGTGAATTTCGTGGGCTACGCTGGCGGCCAGCCGGCCGGTAACCGCCAGCCGCTCGCTGGCGCGAAGGACCTCCTCGGCTTTCTTCTGTTCGGAGACATCATGGAAGACCAGCACGACTCCGGCAATTTCGCCCTTCTTGTCCTTGATTGGGGCGGCACTGTCGTCGATAGGGAGCTCTGCCCCGCTGCGGCTGATCAGTACCGTATGGTTCGCCAGCCCAACCACCTTGTTCAAGCGGATGACCTTGGCCACCGGGCTTTCCGGCTTGGCGCGGGTGAACTCGTTGATGATGTTGAACACTTCGTCGAGATCCAGGCCCCGAGCCTCCGCCAGCGGCCAGCCGGTTAGCGACTCCGCCACTCCGTTCATAAACGTGATCCGGCCGACAGGATCTGTCGCTATGACCGCATCGCCTATGCTTTGCAGGGTGGTCGCCCATCGCTCTTCGCTCTGGCGCAGCGCATCTTCGGCGGCGCGGTAGGCGGTAATGTCCATGTTCACGCCGGCAAAGCGCAGCGGCTTGCGCTCCGCATCGAAGTAGACGCGCCCGTGAGAGGCGACCCAACGTACCGGCTCGCCCGGACTAACCACCCGGAACTGGTGGTGATAGATTCCAGCCGCCTCGCCGGTCAGCGCTTTTTTCACCGCGGCTTCGGTGGCGGCGCGGTCTTCCGGATGCATGCGCGCCAAAGCATGCTCCAGGCTCACCTCGCTCTCCTCCGGGGCTCCCAGGATCTCACGGCAGCGCTTGTCCCAGTACGTCTGCCCGGTGTCATAACGGTATTCCCAGCTTCCCAGCTCGGCGCCCTCCAGCGCCAGCCGGCGCTGCTCGGAGCTCACCAACAGCTCCTCTTCCCTCTGCGCGCGGTCTATTGCCAGGGCCACCCTGCCGGCCACCAGCTCCAGGAGTTCGGTCTCCTCCCGCGTAAAATGCCGCGGCCGTTTGGAGTCGACATGGATAACGCCGATCACGCGGTCGTCAACTATCAGCGGGGCGCCCATCAGCGAGGCAGTCCGCTCCTGCAGGATGGGGTTGTACACGTCGGTTTCCGTCAAGCTGTCGACTACCCGCATGCGGCCGCTCTGAGCAATATCGCCGGCGATGCCTTTGCCAAACGGAATGTGAACCTGCTCCGCCAGCTCAGTTTCCAGCCCAAGCGCGGAACGCACTTCCAGCAACCCCGTCTTTTGGTTGAGCAGCAGGATAACCGCCATATCGGCGTCCAAGGCGTCGGCGGTCTTTCGCAGCAGGTGAGGCAGCAGCTTCTCCAGCGGCAACTGCACCGTGGCAGCTTCCGTAATGGCATGCACGCGCCGTAATTTATCGGCCGCCTCCTCGGTTTTTGCGCGCGCCACCTGCTCACGCAACAGAAGCTCGGCCCGCTCGCGCTCGCGCCGCCGGCGATCGGTCACATCCCGGAAAACCAGCACCGCCCCGGTCGTATTCCCGGCGGCATCCCGTATCGGAGCGGCGCTGTCCTCGACCGGAATCTGCAGGCCGCTCTGGCTGACCAGCGCCGCATGGTTCGCCAGCTCAACCGTGCGGTTAAGCCGCAGGGCGCGGCCGATGGGACTCTCCATCGGGCTCTGTGTCTGCTCGTTGGCCAGCTTGAACACCTCGTCGGCAGGCTTGCCCCGCGCCTCATCGACTTGCCATCCGGTCAGCGACTGTGCCAGTTCGTTCATAAAGGTGATCCGGCCCTGGGCATCGGTGGCGATAACGGCGTCGCCGATGCTGGCCAGAGTCGTCACCCAGCGCTGCTCGCTCTGCTCGAGCTCGCAGGCGCGAGCTTTCATTGCCGAGAGAGCGTCCTGGAAACTGCCCGATAGCGTATGGATTTGCCGGCGGGTGAAGACGGCCAGCAGGCTGCCCACGAGCAATGCCATGACGATGCAGGTGACCGTCACCAGCACAGAGGCCTCATCGGCGGAGCGGCGGCGCTCCTCGCGAAGCCGCTGCTCGACCACCAGGAAGTCATCGCGCTGCCGGCGAATCTCATCCATCAGGCGTTTGCCTTCCTGGTTGAGGCCGGCCGCGCTGTAATCTCCGCCGCTGCGCCGCAGCTCAATCATGCGGGCGGCGTACGCCTCCCACTCGTCATGGAGCTGGCGAAGCGCTTCTAGCCTCGCCTGCTGACTCGGATTGCCAGCCACCTTGCGGGCGAGGTCGTCATATTTGCCGGGGAGGACAGCGCGGGCTTCGTCGTAGGGTTGGAGGAATTCGCTCCTGCCGGTGAGCAGGTAGCCGCGCAGGCCGGTTTCGCCGTCCACTTCAATTCGGAGAAGCTGCTGTCCGGCGGCAATCACCTGATCGGTGCGGTTCACCAACTGCACGTCGGAACGGAGATTGTGCGTCTCCTTTAAGAGAGTTCCGGCCAGCAATGCGAGAAGAACAATCGGAGCCCACACTGTCCGCTTGAGCAAGGTCTGGAATGTTTTCTGGTCCATAATGTTTCGCTCGGGCGTCTCTAATCAGAACTGAAAATCCGGCGGGCTGACTATCGGCCCGAGTCGGCGAACAAGCGCTTAATGAGAGCAATGAAGTCGGCAGGCGGATCGGCTTTGTGGGCGCGAGCGTCGACAAATTCCAGCGCGCTATCGGGCAAATCGACGTAGGCCGACAACAGCAGAATGGGAACGTCCGCCTTGATGTGCTTCATGGCGGCGGCAACCTCCCCGCCGTTCATTTCCGGCATCAGGTAATCGAGCACAACGCATTCGACAGGATTCGCGGCAAAGGCTTCCAGACCCTCACGACCGCTGGTCGCGGTCATCACCTGGTACCCGCAACTTTCCAGCAACAGCTTCCGCACGCCAAGTCCGTTCGGTTCGTCGTCAATGCAGAGAATCATGCTGCTTCTCAAAGTGCCGGTGCCAACTTTTAACGCAGGAATTGCACACTTCAACCCCTGAGGTATTTGGCTGAGTTTAATTCTGGTAACCAACGGAGGGTCTGTGACGAACGTCACTCCGGGAAAGGCAATTTCGATTTTGGGAAATGGCGGTCACACGAGGTACCAATTGAGGAAATTGGGATGGGTCCGCCGACTGCCAGACGTACGGCTCACACAACTTGTAAGCCAGATGCGCCAGCGGCGCAACGCGCCATGTTCTTCTCCGAACCAGAGCAGAGACAGAGAACCACACTGACGCCGCGAAAATCGGCGGCGATGAATTATCGGCTTTATTCCGGTGGGTAAGTATGCTGCTGAGCTTACCAGTCGCTGGGCGGGAAGAATACGCCCCAAATGTTTTCCGGGGGCGCCAGTTCTATCCCATATCTACCTTCGTCCCCGGCCCCGTCCCAGACGATCCGCCCTTTGGCCGATTTGCCTGTAGCGGTCACGGTGATATTTATCGGTACGCCAGCCGGCAGCCCTGGAATGGTGGTAATCAGAGCGCCGTGCTTGCTGACGACCAGGGTCTTGCCGGCTGCACGGAAGCGGGCCCTGCTCCGGGGAAGCATCCCGGAAACCAGAATGCGAATGGACAGCGGGATGCGAGAGCTGCGACGGCTTTCACTCTGTGAGCGGGGACACGATTGGGGCTGGACTGAAACCTGCATGCGTTGCTCTACTCCGTAGAATCCTGTATCGGAACCCAACCCCGTTGCTTGCCTGCAGGTGCGCAACATCGGCCGCTCAAGCACCCTATGTTTTTTGAACAAACATCGCATCCGGCAATTGGCCGGGCTCCCTGGGAGGGCTGGGTTTGCGCTTGGCCAGAGTGGGGAGCCCGGCCCGGCCTGAGAACGATTGAGCAATTCAAGTTCCCAATGGATTCCCCCTTAAGGCGCAACCTCCGGCCACTCTGTCCCCAGCGGCTTTCAGGTCCGAGACACCACTGGCAGGCGCGAAAGAGCAAGAATGCGCCGGGGAGTGTCATCTCAAGCGAATCGCTGTCATCGGAGGCCGCGCTGTTTTTGCGCGTTCGAGCGGTGCCGTGGCGGAAGCTGGGTTGGCCTATTTCAGACAGTTTTCTAGAAGCTGGACACGCCGCCGGCCGCCCGGCAGAGTTTGGCAGGCCGCCTTATTCAGGCTCGGCCGTAGGCAGATAGCTGTGCCGGGCGCGCTCACCCTTAAAGCCGTGGCGCTTCAGCTTGGCATAAAGGGTGCTTCTCGGAATTCCCAGGCGCACGGCGGCCCGCTCTACCGATCCATTCTCGTGGTTCAGGACTTTGAGAATATGCTGGCGCTCGACCTCTTCCAGCATCAGATCCGGAGTCGGCGATCCGGACTTGCCGCCACCAGCGGGCAACACCGCGAAGGCGAGGTTTTGGGCTGATATATTGCCGTTTTCCGAAAGCAGTGCCGCTCTTTCCAGCACATTGCGGAGCTCACGGATGTTCCCTGGCCAGTCATAAGAGCGGAGCGCGGCGGCGGCATCCGCCGACAAGGCCAGCGACGTCTTTCCCAGGTCGCCTCGCAGGCGGGCGATGAAGAATTCGGCCAACAGGGGAATGTCTTCGCGGCGTTCCCGCAACGGCGGAAGGTGCAGGGGCAGGCAGCTTACGCGGAAATACAGGTCGTCACGAAATCTGCCCTGGGCAACCATGGCCCGCAGATCCCGGTTGCTGGCGGTTATCAGGTGCACGTCTACGGAGCGATCCTGCACGCTGCCCACCCTGCGGAAGCGCTTCTCTTCGACCACCTTCAGCAGCTTGGGCTGTATGGCCATGTCCAGATCGCCGATCTCGTCCAGAAAGACCGTTCCCCGGTTGGCCACCTCAAACAAGCCGATCTTCTGGTTCACCGCCCCGGTGAAGGCTCCCTTTTCATGGCCGAACAGCTCGCTGTCCAGCAGCTCGCGGGAAAAGCCGGCGCAGTTCAAGTCGACAATGGCTTCCTCGGAGCGGGGTCCTTGCCGGTGCAGCCATTCCGCCAGTACTCCTTTGCCGGTGCCGGTTTCGCCCTGAATAAGAATGGGGCGGTCGGTTCCCAGAATCTTTTCGCTTTCTTCCCGTAATTTTCGGATGACAGCACTCTTGCCCAGGAAGGGGTCAAGCCGCAAGCGCTCGCCCTTGATCGCCTGCACCAGGTTGCGCGAGCGGCTGCGCTGGTTGCGCAGGGCGCGCTCCAGCAGGTCCAGGATGACGTCCGCTTCCACCGGCTTGGTAAGAAATTGTTCGGCGCCGATCTTGATTGCCTTCACCGCCAGATCGATGGTCCCGTAGCCGGTCAGGACGATCACGGGCAGGCCGCTGTCAATGGCTTTGAGTTGGGGGATCAGGTCCAGCGCGGTTCCATCCGGCAGGTCGTAGTCAACGATGGCGGCATCGCACGATTCCGTGCCGAAGATCCTGGCCGCCTGCTCCACTGCCGACGCCTGGAAAACCAGGTAGCCGCGTGATTCCAGGGCGTCGTTCAGGAAATCGCGGATAAGCTCATCGTCATCGACTATCAGAATGCGCCTGGGCATAGGACAGGGTCGCAATCGCCCGTAACCTTGAGCACCCAAAGTATACGCCCGCCGGTGCGGCGAGGGGGTCTGCAACATGGGCTTTTCACGTTTCCCGTTTCCCGTTTCAGGCTCGGCGGGACAGCCGGGCGCGAAAGAGCGTGAAAATTTGCGACCTCTGAAGCTGCTTTATAATCATTTCCAGGTAGTCTCAATCATGTTTCCGTCTGCCCCAACCGCAAGGGGTAACTTACCTCGGGATCTTGACCAAAACAGACTGCATCTTCTTGCGCGATCTTAGGCAGTGAGCGCGATGGACTCAAATAGCGAACTCGCACGCGCAGTTGAACAGGGAGACGAAGCTGCGCTCCGCCGGGCGGTCCTGGCGGGCGCGGCCAGGACCATTCGCTTCCTCAGCGCTCAACTCTACTCAGCCGACGATGGCGCCAAGCGAAAGGCACTCCGCGCGCTGGGAGTGGTTGTGGCCGAGCGCAAGGCCGTATCCGACGACCGCGCCCGCGAGCTGTTGCGCCGTTTCTTCTGGTGGCTCAGCGATGAATCCGGCGCTGTTCCCTTCGGCGTGGCCGAGGCCGTCGGCGAGGTGCTGGCCGTCCGCCCCGAGCTGCAGCCAGATTTTCTTCCCCGGCTTTGCTCGCTGGCACACCACCCGGAACTGCTGCAAACCGGCTCCATCGAGCGCGGCGTGTTATGGGCGCTGGGACGCCTGGGGCAGGCATCGGCCATCTGCTCGCCGGAGGCGGTCAAGACCGTGACCTGGGCCGCCCACCAGCATCCCGATCCGGAAACGCGAAAAACCGCCGCCTGGGCGCTGGGCCAGTTTGGACATTGCGAGGCGGCCCCGGAGACTCCCGCGAAGCCGGCCTAGCAAAGATGAGCGTCATTCCGAGCGAGCGACGCTGGCGTCGCGAGTCAAGGAATCTTGTGTTTTGCAAAGTAACGCAAGATCACTCCACTACGCTTGCCATAGGCTTCACTTCGGCCGGGATGACGCTGGCTTCGAGCGTGGGGATATACCAACTGAGTAACCGCCTTAGGGTCTGTTAACACCATCAAAATTGTTTCCGAGTTGTCATGCTGAGCGCCTCGGTGGCGCGAAGCATCCCTGGCAAACGTCCCAACCAGCGCCTGCAGCTTTTCTATAAAAGCACTTCAACTTCGTTTTCGCTGCCCACCGTGCCGGGATGCTTCGTTCACTACCCCAGCAACGGCAACCGCAGGAGCGGCCATTACCTCGGCGCAGGAGACCCGCTTTGACCTGATGGCCTGCGAAAGCTCAATGGCATCCATCATCACCAGCTCTGGGGCTGAAGGCTGCATCCTACTTCCGCTCCGGGTGACTCCATCTTCATCTCTCTCCTCTGGCAAGGGTGACGCGCCGCTCAAGCGCCGTCGCCCGTCATGGTAATTATGATCGTGCGCTGGCGTCCGCGGACGTCGCACTCCAGGTGGAAGATCTGCTGCCAGGTGCCCAGCGCGAGCTTGCCCGCGGCGATCGGCACCGTCAGTGACGCGCCCAGCAGTGTTGCCTGCAGATGCGAGTGCCCGTTTCCGTCATGCCAGGCCTGTTCGTGTCCGTAACTGCGGCTGGGCGGAATCAGCCGGTCGAGCAGGTTGGGCAAGTCCTGACAGAGGCCGGGCTCGAACTCGATTATGCCCACGGCCGCCGTGCTGCCTACGTTGAATACGTTGACCGTTCCGGTGCGGAGCCCCGAGGCGGCCACTGCCGCGCCGACCTGGCCGGTCAGATCGTGCATGTCGCCGTGACCGCCGGTGCGAAAGGCGATCTGCTGCTGATAGGTAGCCATTGTTCAGCGTGCTCCTGCTTAGCGGCGGCAGAGTAACACGAACCCGCCGGTTGAACAACCAGTACAGCCACGCATCTTTGCCGGCAGCGCATTCGATGTCTTCCACAACAAGGTGAAGCTGTACGGCGGCGGGCAGTGGGGCTCGTACCTGCTGCTGCCGATCATACCCTGAGAACCCTGCGTCAAGCCGGGCCTCCCGGCGAATGCGGCCAGTATCCCCGACAACTCCAGAGTCTCTGGCCAGCATCTAAGTTGAATGCAGAAACTGGACAGGCCGGCAGGCGGCCAGTTCCTATCGCGCGTTGCGGGTTCCTGGCTGCCAATCCGGGAGCAGCTAGCAATGCCGTAGTGTTCACATACGTTCTTTTCGATTGCTGAGAAGTCTACGGCTGGAGAGTGCAACCCGTCCGGGAGACCTTGGCGCGGCGGTTCTAGCGTTCAGAGCAGGGTCTTCCCGCCAGGCATATCGAGTTATTGTTCTTTTGGTAAGCGCAGCTTCGCTGCCTCCAGCCACAACTCTTCGGCCTCAACCGGGTTTTAACAGCCGAGCATCTGTGCTCGCCCGTTCTGCTTTTGTAGCTGGACGCGGCAGTCAGCAGTTTCCCGTTTGCCGGAAAAGACAGTCAATGCATACGTTTGGGATCGGCATGGCAAAACAAGCGAGGATTATGAAGCACGCTATTCGCAGGCAAAGTCAGGCAACGGTACGCGCTATTCTGGCAGTCGGGCTGGTTTTCCCGTCACTGCTGCTTCCCTTCCGCGCAGTCGCGGCTTTGGGAGGGGACACGGCTTCGGTTAACGCCGACCAGCAGCAGATGAAAGCCACCAGGCGCACCGCCCAAGCCGGCACGAACTACACCGTGCAGGAAATCACGACTCCTTACGGCACCGTCGTACGGGAATATATCGGGCCGGACGGCAAAGTTTTCGGTGTAGCCTGGCGCGGGCCGTTCCTTCCCAATCTCCAGGAAATCCTTGGCCCTTACTACCAGCAGTTCGCGCAAGCTACGCAGCAGGCCAGGACAGCATCCCCCCGGCGCTCGCGCAACGCGCCCGCGATCGTCGATGAACCCGGGCTGGTAGTGCACTCGGGAGGCCACATGCGCGCCTATTCCGGGCAGGCTTACCTGCCGGGAATGGTCCCGCCGGGCGTCAATACGAACGAAATCCGCTGAGAGCGCGAAATAAGCTGAGAAGGAGGGGCTGTGCGAACAATCGTGTCTGTGTTTCTGGCTTTGGGGTGGCTTTTCACCGTGGGCTGCGGGGGCAGCGCGAGTAACGGCACCACCACCAGCGGCATCAACGGAGGCGTATCGAACGCGGGCGGCAACTCGATTGTGACCTCCGGAACTAATATTGCCCCGCTGATCGTCGACCAGGGACCGGTTCCCGCCACCAATCCGCAGGCCAACATAGTCTTCACCACGGTTACCGTTTGCGTTCCGGGCTCAACCACCAATTGCCAGACCATCGATCACGTGGCGGTGGATACCGGCTCGACCGGCCTGCGAATTCCCTACTCGAAGCTTAATACGACTCTTGTCGCCCAACTGCAGAATGTCAATGGCGCGGGCACGCCGCTGGCGGAGTGCATTCAATTTCTGGACAACAGCTTTTTCTGGGGTTCGGTGAGATTTGCCGACGTAAAGATGGGCGGCGCCAGCAACAACAGCGAGGTGGCGGCTTCGATTCCGATTCATGTCATGGGCGACCCCGCTTTGCCTTCGGGCGCCTCGATACCAGCCAGTTGCTCGAATACCGTCACTCTGAGCGGGCAGCAGATTTCCGGAACCGAAGAGGACACGGTTAGCACTCTGGGCGCGAACGGCCTGCTCGGGGTAGGCATTTTTCAGTATGACTGCGACCTGCTGGGCGGCGGCAACGCCTGCACCTCCGTGGCCACCCTGCCTCCCGGCACTTATTACGCCTGTTCGGGAGGGAGTTGCACGGACACGAACCTGACGGTATCGCTCGGGCAACAACTGCGTAATCCGGTGTCGATGTTTACGGCTGACAACAATGGCGTCATCATTGAACTGCCGGCGGTTCCCGTGGGCGGACAAAGCGGCATCGCCGCAGGCCAGGGCTCTTTGGTTTTCGGCATCGGCACGCAAGCCAATAACACACTTACCGGCGGGGCAACGATCCTGACACTCGACCCCAACATCAACGACCCGGCCTGGGGCGGATTTACGACCGTGTTCAACGGGGTTTCATATCCCAACTCTCTGGCGGCGCCCAGCGGCAGCTTCATCGACAGCGGTTCCAACGGCATCTTCTTTTTGGATCAGCCCACCTCGGGAATAACAGATTGCTCAGGGGCTGGAAGCATTGCCGACTTCTACTGTCCCGCGTCTACCGATGCCCTTAGCGCGACTAATAAAGCGATCAACGGCAACAGCCGCGGGGTTCAGTTCAACGTGAGCAATGCCATCACGCTGCTGTCGGGGAGCTTCAGCGCATTCAGCGACCTCGCCGGGCCCAATACTTCAGGCAGCCCCAATTCCAGCACCCGGGCGGCCGACGGATACTTTGATTGGGGCCTGTCTTTCTTCTATGGCCGGAATGTCTATACGACAATCCAGGGAGTGACCCCGCCGAGCGGCGTCCAGGCAGGTCCGTTCTGGGCTTATTGACGTAATCCGATTGGGCAGCATCCGGCTGAATTCTTCCGCTCGCCATTCGAGTTGGCAAAGGCTGAAACACCGGCAACAATCGCCGCGTTTTCGGCCTTGCCGCGATGGACTCAGTACGTCAATGGGTGAGAAAGGCGCTTGGCCGCCAATGTCGGGAATATGTATCCGCGCCAGGTGCGGTCGTAGCGGAAGCCAATGCGAAACACGCGCCAGCGCCCGCTGCCATCGGGCAAGTTGAAAACCAGGTAGGGGGGCCAGGCCAGCCCCAAATGCGTTCCCTGCGCTTCGCCAATCGAGGTGAAATATGGCTCGCGCTCTGATTTCCACGACAAATGCCGCTGCAACCAGCAGACGAGCAGCGCGAATTCGCGGCGGTCGGAACCCTGGTTAACGCAGCCCTGATCTACACTAACGGCCCGCGGCGCTTTGGCATCCCGGCCCTGCTGGCAGAAGGCTAACGCAGCGCTCAGGACGAGCACAAGCACCGCTGCCGCAACTGGCCTGCGTGCCATGGTCTTCATTATCGCATCGCGAGGCCGGTTCCGGCCTTCGCGAGTTGATCGCGTCGCACAGTTTAGAAGCCCAACACCGCCATTTTGGATGCTAAGCGAGCTGCTTTTCAGCGGCTGTTTTCAGCGCGCTGCATTTGCCCGCACAAAGAAGTGCAGGATAGAATATTTGCCGCCTTGGTTGAAGGCTAATTCAAGGAGGTGCGCGTGCACGAATTCAAGACCCTCAGAAGGAGATGGTTGCAAATCGGGGGAGCGGCAGCAATCGCGTCGCTGCTTCCCGGCCGCCTGCTGGCAGCCGGGCAGAGAAACTGCGCTCCGCCAATCCCCAAGAGCGGACCGGCCAATGGCGGGCCGTGTCCTTATCCGATTCCCTGGCTGGACAAGAACGGCAACCACAATCAAATGCCGCAGCCGAACCTCGACCTCGAACTGAACCACATCTTCCATTTCAAAGGGAAGTTGGGACGCTGTGTCGGTTTCACGGGAATGGGCACGGACAACCAGGGCAACCGGCTGGCGTGGGGCACCATGACCACCGACTACAGCTACCTGATGGGGGAATACTGGGCGGCGCGCCAGGCGCAGCGGGGCGTCTTCACCCATATATGACTGACGGTGTTCAAGGGGCAGGTTGCCCCGCAAAACCAGGTGCACGATTGCCATCCGCCGATTTCTCCCGAGGGCATGTACTGGGTGGTGCCGGTGCCGGATGGCGGGCTGACATTCGGCGCCGACGGCAAGACGGCGACCTTGGTGATGAAGAACGTGCGCGTCGTGGATCAGCCCAAGTGGCCGGCCATGGACGCCAACGCCACACCCGGATTCATGGACTTCAAGCTGGTAATGAAGGCCGGAGACGAGCCGGTAAAGTACGAGAATCCCAAGCAGTGGTACCGGTTCACCGGCTTCAAGGCAACTGCGCAGTTGGAAGCCACCATACGGGTACCCTCACTCAAGTTCGAGTTTAAAACGGACCCGTTGGAGAAATCGAGCGCCAGCTTCGCAGTCATGGGCGAAGAGGTGAATGGACGGTACTACAATCAGCAGTGAAGCCGGCTGGCGCTCGCGCCCGCCGTTATCCAACGCGGCAATCAAGAACACCACAAGGAAGCAACCATGATCTTCGAAATGGCTCAGATTGAGGTGAAACCCGGGATGGAATCTGCCTTTGAGAGCGGCGTGGCAAAAGCCATTCCGCTTTTTCGTCAGGCTCGCGGATGCCACGGCCTGCAGCTCCTCAAGTCGATTGAGCAGCCCTCGCGCTACACCCTGATGGTAACCTGGGGGACAGTCGACGACCATATCGTGCATTTCCGGCAATCGGAAGCCTTTCAGCAGTGGCGCCAACTGGTAGGCGAGTACTTTGCCGGCCCTCCGCAGGTAGGACACACCGCGGTGGCCGTGGCCGGCTTCTGAAGACCAAAGAGCTATTTTTGAAAGCAGGGTCGGCGGCGTTACGCTACTCAGGAAACCCGTACAGCTTGGCCGGATTGTCCACCAGGATGCGTTTTCTTGCCGCCGCCTCCGGAGCCCACAGCGCCAGCAGATCGAGCTGGGTGGCATCGACGGGCGGCGTTCCCTTGTAGCTCGGATGCGGCCAGTTGCTGCCCCACACCGTCCGCTCGGGGCCCGCGGCGATCAGCGCCTTGGCAAAGGGAACGACATCCTCGTAAGGATAGGGTTTGCGGGACAGGGCATAAGCGGAGGACAGCTTGACCCAGCAGTTGCCATCGCGCAGCAGCGCCAGCAGGCTCTGGAAGCCCGCGTACTGCACACCCAGCCCCGGTGGCACGCGTCCCATGTGATCGATAACGAAATGGCCGGGCAGTTGGCGGAAGCGCGGCGCCAGCTCCGCCAAGTCGCGGCCCTCGACCTGTATCTGCATGTGCCAGCCGAAGGGCGCCACCAGGCGCGCCACCTTGTCCAGGTCTTCCAGCGTGGGGCCGCCCTTGAAGGAAAGGTTCACGCGCGCACCGCGAAAGCCGGCATCGTGCAGCCGCTGCACCTCGCTCCTGGCAGCACCGGCGTCCAGGCCCGCCACCCCGCGCCATTGACCATGCGATTCGGCAATGGCATCGAGGGTGCGGCTGTTATCAGTCCCATAGAAGCTCGGCTGAACAATGACCGCCCGCTGCAAGCCGAGCGCGGCCAGCAGGCGCACGTACTGCTCGCGGTGAGCTTCAACCGGGGTGTAACTGCGTCCGGCAACGTAGGGATACTTGTCCGCCGGACCTATGATGTGCGCGTGACAATCGGTCGACTTGGGCGGCGCAACCACCAGCTTCGGCTTGCCGGGATCAGGGCTCGGGCCGGCATTAGGGCTGGACCCGCCGCCCTCGGCGCCCCGCGAATCCGTCATCATCAGGCTGGACGCCGCCACGACGGCTGCGCCCTTGAGAAAACTGCGACGGTCAGTCTCGGCTATCATCTTCAGCTCCTTTGGGCGGCCGGGCGAAAGTCGCCATAAACAGGCTCTACACAAATCCCAGCCAGCGCCAGTAGGTCAAGTAGAACAGCAGCCAGGCCAGCAATGCCACGACGGTAAACGGCAGCGCTATTCTTATGTACTCTTTGGCCTCGTAAGTGTCGGTGGCGTAGGGAATCATGGTTTGTGGCGAGTTCACCGGCAGGACGCAGGTGAACAGGATGATGTATGAGGCCACCACCGTCATGCCAACGATGGGCAAATTGGGCGTCTTGGCGCTGAGCAGGAATCCCAGAATCGTCGGCACCAGGGCCGAGACCGTCGCCGCGCTGCTGGCGAAGGCCAGCCTCACGAAGAATATGGCGATGGCAATAACAATCATGATCATTAGCGGGCGCATCTCAGTCACGCCCATGGCCCCCAGCGACCCCTTAGCGGCCCAGGTGGCTGCGCCCGTGCGAAACAGCAGCTCGCCCATAGAAATGCAGGCGCCGAACAAGGCAATCGTCCCCAGGTCCACTTTCTTGGCGACAACCTTCCAATCGGCCACGCCAACGAACGGGAGCAACAACACCAGCACGCTTAGAACCGAGACGCTGTTGGCGTCGATCTTATGCAGCGGCTCGGTGGCCCAGGCGAGGATGGTTGCCAGGAGAATATAGAGAAGCCTTTTCTCCCTGGAACTTGTGGGCCCTAGCTCCTGCAACCGCTGCTGCACCAGTTGAGCGCCGCCAGGAACCTCGTCGAATTCGACCTTCACCATGCGGCTCACGAAGAAATAGACGAAGATCGTCAGCAGGATCCCCAGCGGTTCGGCATAGATCAGCCATGTCAGCCAACTGATGGTTTGACCTGTTGCCTTCTCCACGAACGACACGGTCAGCGGATTCTGGGCGGCGGCGCTCAAGATTCCCACTCCGGAAATCGAGGAGGAAACGGCAATCGAGAGCATCAACGCCTTGGCGAACTGGCTTCTGCGGCTGAGTTTAAGCGCATCCACCAGGCCCAGGGCGATGGGACACAGGCAGGCCGAGCGGGCGGTCACGGAAGGAATCAGGAAGGCGAAAACCGACATGGCGAGGATCATTCCCGCCACCAGGTTCCGGCTCTTGGTGCCCACAACTTTCAGGATGGTAAGCGCGATGCGCTTCTCCAGCCCGGTCTCCAGCATGATGGCGGCGATAAACAGCCCGGTCACCACCAGGACCCAGCCGCCGTTGGTCAATCCGCTGAGGGCCGTTGACAGGGCCTTGCCGGTGCCCAGCCGCACGCCTGTGCTGCCCGCCGCCGGCGCGAAGCCAAGCCCAATGGTCAAAAAGGAAAAAATGGCAACCGCGCTGAGCGGGTACGAGATTGCCTCCGAGACCCAAACCACCAGCGCGAAGGCCACCACTCCCAATACCCGTTGGCCGGCCACGGTCAAGCCGGCGAAGGGACCGGAAAAAATAATGCCCAGCATGCAGGCGATTGCCGCCAGCAGCCAGAACAGCTTGCGATAGCCCGGTGATCCGTTTGTCTTTGGCGACGCATCGCCGCCCGAAGGACGAGCCTTGGCAGGCGCCGTTAAGCCCATTTCCATGCCTCTAAAGGGTGTCACTTGGGATATCACGGCATGGGCCCGTCCAGCAAGTAAAAAGATTCCTCAGCTGGCAAGAAATCGCGCAACAATTAAGTTTCCAAAGCCGGAGTCGCTTAGTAAACTCTGTGCCGAACCGATTTTTTGCCGAGATACTTGGAGACCCATCCATGGAAATTCTTGTTCTGCCGGGCGATGGCATCGGGCCGGAAACGACTGCCGCCATGATGCAGGTTCTCACCGCTGTCAATAGCAAGTACTCGCTGGGCCTCGATTTCCCTACCGAGGAAATCGGGCTGGCTGCGCTCAAGAAGACCGGCACCACCATGCCGCCGCACATCCTGGAACTGGCGCGCAAGGCGCATGGGGTGCTGTTGGGGCCGGTATCGCACAACGAGTATCCCCCGCGGGAGCAGGGTGGTCGCAATCCCTCCGGCGATTTGCGCATCGGGCTGGATCTCTACGCCAATATTCGCCCCAGCCGCTCCCGGCCGGGCACCGGCTTTGCCGGCAAGGAAATGGATCTGGTGATCGTGCGCGAAAACACCGAGGGTTTCTACGCCGACCGCAACATGTTCTCTGGCATTGGTGAGTTCATGCCGACCGAAGACATGGCGCTGGCCATCCGCAAGATTACGGTCAAAGGCTGCCGGCGAATTGCCAAGGCGGCGTTTGAAATCGCCCGCAAGCGCCGCCGCAAGGTCACGGCTGTCCACAAGGCGAACGTGATGCGCGTCTCCGATGGCCTTTTCCTGCGCGAGGTGCGCAAGGTGGCGCAGGAATATCCGGAGGTAAAGCTGGACGAGAAGATCGTCGATGCCATGGCGGCGCTGCTGGTGCGCGATCCCGGAATGTTCGATGTCATCGTGACCACCAATATGTTTGGCGACATTCTCTCCGACGAGGCCTCCGAGATCTCCGGCAGCCTGGGACTGGCGGGCAGCCTAAATGCCGGCGATGGCGTGGCCATGGGGCAACCGCAGCACGGCTCGGCCCCCGACGTCGCCGGCAAAGGCATCGCCAACCCGACCTCGTTGATGCTTTCCGCCAGCATGTTGTTCGACTGGATGTCAACCGAGCGCCGGCAGCCAACGCTGGCCGTGGCAGCGAAATCCATAGCCGACGCCGTCGATCTGGCGCTCTCGAACCCGGCCACGCGCACCCGCGACCTGGGAGGCACGCTGGGCACGCAGGCGTTCACCGAAGTCGTGCTGCGCGCCATCTGCGGGTAAAGGTAAAAGGAGCAAATCATTAATGTCGTCTCCAGGATTTGAAATCCCGCCGGGAGCGGTGGATTGCCACCTGCACGTCTTTGATCCGCGACGCTTTCCCTATTCGCCCGCACGCCGCTACACTCCGCCGCCGGCGACCGTGGCCGATGTGTGCCGATTCCACGCCGAACTCGGCGTGGCGCGCGCAGTCCTGGTCCAGCCCAGCGTTTACGCCAGCGATAACCGCTGTATGCTGGACGCCCTGAAACAGCTCGGCAATGACGCTCGCGGCATCGCCGTCATCGACCGTACGTTCTCCGCGCAGCAACTTGACGAGCTCGCCGCCGCAGGCGTGCGCGGCGTGCGCATCAACCTGGAAACCGGCAAGGGCCGCGACCTCGACGAGGCGGCGCGGCGGCTTTGCGATACTGCACAGCAGATCGAGGGCCGCGGCTGGGCAATCCAGCTATGGACCGCCCTGCCGGTTATCGCCGGGCTGGCGGCGCGCATCATGGACCAGCCGCACGAAATCATCATCGATCACTTCGGCCTGGCGAAAGTCGCGGGCGGCGTGGAGCAGGAGGGGTTCTCGGTTCTTCTCTCGCTGATGAAGACCGGCAAGGCGTATGTAAAACTCTCCGGCCCGTACATGATCTCGCAACGCCCGGACTATTCCGACATTACCGGGATTGCGCAGGCGCTGATCGAAGCCGCGCCCGACCGCGTGATCTGGGGAAGCAACTGGCCTCACACCTCGGGTTCGACGCGCAAGCCGGACGCCAAGCCGACCGACATCGAACCGTTTCGCCAGGAGGACGACGGTTATAACCTGGGGCTGGTGAAGAGCTGGGCCCCGGATGCAGGCCGGCGCCGGCAGTTGCTGGCCGATAATCCGGCCAGGCTCTTTGGGTTCAAGGGCCGGTGAGCGACAAGGGAAGGGTGGAAGTATAGTTGTGAAGTTGAAAACCAATACTTTGCATTGAATTGAAGGTTTCCGGTTGCAATCTGAAACCTTCAATCTTACATTCGCATAATCCCGCTTGCGGCCACTGGGTTCGCAAGCGGGGCGGGTCCATCGCATTATTCTTCAGTTCGCGCGGAGGAGAGTATGGCTAAGGGCTGGTCGCTTTTCCATATTCCGTTACCTATCAGGGTAGTCGGATTACTCGTTGTTGGTCTCGGCCTGGGATTGGCATTTCCGAAGAACGCGCTGGTAAAGGCTGCCTACATCAGCGGGACGTACTTCCCCAAAGCGGTGGTGACCTTCGCCGCTTTTTTCATTTTTAACCTGCTGGCGGCGGCCATGGCCAAGCTGATCCTGTTTCACAAGGAGAAGGCCGGCAAGATGTTCGGCCTGATCCTGACCATGTACGTGGTCATGGGCGGAATTTCCCTGGTGTTTGCGACCGGCTGGCTCACGATTCTCTCTGATGTCCCGTTTGCGCTACCGGGGCAGCAGACTCCCGGCTTCGGCGCCTGGGTGGCGCAAGTAGGGCATACCTTTGCTCACGTACTCTCGCAGCAGCCGCTGTTGCAGGCACTGGTGGGCGCAATGTTCGTGGGCTGGATCAGCGCCAAGGTAAAGGCGCTGAACCCCATCGCCTACGGATTCATCACCGCTGGCGACTGGATACTAAAATTCTTCAAGAAGCTGCTGTGGTACTACCCCATCATGATCGGCTGCCTGGCGATAGGCATTCCCATGAAGTTCGGCACCAAGGGCATAGCTTTGTACGGGCAGGGCGTCCTGTGGGTGATGATTATCACCCTGGTCTGGGTGGCCTGCATGATCCTCGCCTGCCGGACATTTACTAAAAGGAGCTGGAAGCAGATTTTCTCCTACTATGGCGCAGTGTGGCCCACCGGGTTCGGCACCGGCGGCTCTTATGACACGCTGGCGGTCAACATCATCTCGGCGGAGCAGGACCTTGGTCTGGATGAAGACGTAGCCGAAGTCTCGATCGTCTTCGGCACGGTGCTCAACAAGAACTGCAGCACCATGTCGGTGCTGGTGGTGACCATCATCGTAGCCAGGCTGCTGAACGTGCCGATATCGCTGACCGAGATCATCATGCTGATCCCGCCGGTGATGATTCTCGGATTGGAGTCGCCCGGCATACCCGGGGGCGCCGGTTACTTCATGTCGCCGATAGTGGCCGTCATGTTGAACGTGCCGGACCACGCCATCTGGATCACGACTTTTGTCGCTTGCTACAGCGGGCTTATCCCCATGTTCAGCACGGCCGGCAACACCACCGATGACGGAGTTGTCGGGGCCTTGCTGCAGGACAGGTTCCCGCGTTTGATCGGAAAAGCCGGGCAGGAAGTAAAGCCCCTCGCCGCTCACGCCGATTAAAGGAGGTCACGAAAATGCGCAGAATTCTAGGAATCATTCTGGCCCTGGCTGGCTCCTGGATGCTGGTCTCACCACAGGCGTTGTTAGGATTGAAGGAGCTTAAGTGGATGTACAGGTACGCCTTCCCCGGCGAGGTTCTGATCGGGATAGTGGCCATTTCCATTGGCTTTTACCTGATCGGCTTCAAAGCTCCCAAAGTGGGGAGATCGAGCCACTGAAGTTTTTTGCCGTCGCCGCAGTTTTCGGGAATGCTCGCCTTGAGAATTCCCCGCACGTTTTCTTTTCATAGGCAGTGCCCCGCAGGCATAGGTCTGTGTTCGCGGCTTGCGGGCGCTTGCCAGGAGATATGAAAGATGCATGCTGGTCCAAGTAGCGGCAAAGCTCGCGAGAGGGTCCGCGCGGCGAAGCCGATGGAGAATTTTTATCCGGGGCCAGCGCCCATTCCGGCTGCGCTTGCCGGCCACTGCCAGCTCGATCCCGATGCCGACGTGGAGGCGGGTTCGTGGCAAAGCTTCACGCTGACCTACACGGCCGGCGCGTATGGAATGGACGACACCGCCAGCCTGAAGCTTGTCTTTCGCTTCGCTTCCGACCAGACGGCAATGCAGACGACCGATCCCAAGGCTCCCGGCTACCTCACCGCCGAAGCCTCCAACGGCGCCACGCTAAGCTGCCGCTTCGACTATAAACAGAACGTCCGCCCCTGGGATCGCACCGTGCATATCAAGGTGGTGAAGGGCTGCATGGCGGAGGGAGACCGCATCATCATACGGCTGGGCGACAGGCGCTTCGGCTCGCCGGGCATGCGCATGCAGACCTTCGCCGATCCGGCATACGAGTTCCGGGTGCTGGCCGATCCCATTGCCTGCTACCACTTCGTGCGCCTGCAGGAAGAGCCCACCATCGCCGTGCTGCCCGGCCCGCGGGCGCGGGTGTGCGCGGTTCTGCCCACGCTGCGGCAGGCGGGCGAGCCTTTTCGCCTGTGCATCAAGACCGAGGATAAATGGGGAAACCCGAGCGGCCAGGGAGAAGCCTGCTTCGCGCTCTCGGCCAACCTGCCGGTCGCGGGCTTGCCCGAAAACATCGTGCTCCACGATGGCGAGGCGACCGCAATCATAGAGGGCCTCTCATGCGCCACGCCGGGAGATCTAGTTATCACTGTTCGCGGCGGCGATGATTTGAGCGCGCGATCCAACCCCGCGCGCCTGGCGGCGAGCGCGCTCAGCCTGCGTCCCTACTGGGCCGACCTGCACGGCCAGAGCGGCGAGACCATCGGAACCGGCACCGCCGAAAACTACTTCTCGTTCGCCCGCGACCGGGCCTTTTTGGACGCGAGCGGCCATCAAGGCAACGACTTTCAAATCACGCAGGCGTTCTGGGAGGAGCTGGGCCGTCTCTCGGCGCGCTTCTACCAGCCGGGGCGCTTCGTCACCGTGCCGGGATACGAGTGGTCGGGAAATACCTCGTTGGGAGGCGACCGCAACGTCTATTGTGGGCGGGATGCCGGCGCGATTCACCGCTCCTCGCACGCCCTGATTCCGGACCAAAGCGACATCGCCAGCGATTGCCGCACTGCCGCCGAACTGTTTGCCGCGCTCGCTGGTGACGATCAAGAGGCGCTGGTGATTGCCCATTGCGGCGGACGCTACGCCAACCTGGCCGCGGCACATGATCCGCGGCTTGAATCGGCGGTCGAGATCCACTCCAGTTGGGGCACCTTCGAATGGCTGCTGCACGATGCCTTCGCGCTCGGCTTCCGCGTCGGCATCGTGGCCGGCAGCGACGATCACAAGGCCCGCCCCGGGGCATCCTGGCCTGGCGCCTCCCTGTTCGGCGCCCTGGGAGGCTTGACCTGCCTTCTCATGCCCGAACTGAGCAGAGAGGCGGTGTTCGCCTGCCTGCGCCAAAGACGGCACTATGCCACCACCGGCAGCCGCCTGCACCTGGCGGTGCGCGCAGCTTTCTCTCAGCCGGCAATTCGCTTTGCCGCTGATCCCAGCTTGGGGCCGTGCCAGAAACAGTTCGCCACGCACGCGCTTATGGGGGATATCGTCCACGCGAAAGAGCAAGAGCTGGTGCTGGAAGTTGAGGCGGCCGCGCCGGCGCCGATCGAGCGGCTCGACATCTTCAACGGAAAGCAGCTTATTAATAGCTGGCGTCCCTATGGCCGGCAGGAACTGGGGCGGCGTATTCGCGTACTCTGGTCCGGGGCCGAATATCGCGGCCGCTTTCGCATGAGCACCTGGGACGGCAGCGCCAAGCTGACGGGTAACGGCTTCACCCGCGTCGCTCCCATCAACTTTTTCAATCCCGACAAGCCGCTGCGAAAAGCAGGCGAGCAGGAATTGGCCTGGCATTCGGTTACCACCGGAAACTTCGCCGGCTTCGATGCCCTGCTGCAAGACGGCGCCGGCGGCAAGCTGCGAGTGGAGACCTCCTCCGGCGCGCTGGAGACAGAGATAGGCCGCATAGGGCTCGATGAGATTGCGGTCGAGCTGGGCGGGCTGGAGAAGCGCATCGCCGCATATCGCCTTCCCGACTGCAACCAGTGCCGAAGCCTTATACTGTCGGAAAGGGTTTCTGTTGCTCCTGGGGTGGACAATCCGCTCTACGTGCGGCTGACAACCGAAGATGGCCATCGCGCCTGGTCAAGCCCGATCTACGTTGTTCCCGATCCTGGCTGGTAAGAACGGCTCCACGACCAGCACGCTGCGCTAAAATGCGCCGGGCACTTGGCAGGGAAAGAATGACAAACGCGGTTTTGTTTTCGATCATAGCGGGCGCTGGCGCCGGCGGATTCGTCTCCGGCATCGCCGGCTTCGCCTTCGGGCTGGTGGCGCTGGCGTTCTGGGTATGGCGGATTGAGCCGCAGTTTCTCGCCCCCATGGTTGTTTTCGGCTCGCTGGTGACGCAGTCGTTTTCCATTGCCACCGTAGCCGACAGCTTCCAATGGAAACGGGTGATGCCGTTTCTGGCCGGCGGCGTCATAGGAGTTCCCATCGGCGTGGCCTTGCTAGGCATGGTCAACCTTCGCATGTTCCGGGTTTTCGTCGGCATAGTTCTTATCATTTATTGTTCGTTCGCGTTGTTGCTCGCGAATGTCAAGCCGGTGGCCGCAGGCGGAAGGCTGGCGGATGCCTTTTCCGGAGTGGTCGGCGGCATCATGGGCGGGCTCGCCGGCCTTACCGGACCGGCGCCTACGCTGTGGTGCACGGTGCGCGGCTGGGACAAGGATACGCAACGCTGCATTTTCCAGAGCTTTAACCTGACGATGCAGGCCGTTGCCATGGTGATCTATTGGTCACAGGGAATTCTCACGCTGGCTGTCGGCAAGATTTTTCTGCTCATGGTCCCCGTGGTAATTGTTCCCACCATTCTGGGGGCACGCCTGTACAGACGGATAAATGCCACCGCCTTCCGCAGGATCGTGCTCTCGCTGCTGCTGCTCTCGGGGCTGGTATTGCTGATCTCGACCCTGAATAAGCGCTGAGGACGCCGCGGCTCCATAGCGGGGCAGACGCGGAGATCGAGCCGGCACCTTGCGTATGCATCTGGAGGCAGATGCGCCTCCGAAAAGCAAAAGGCCTTCCGCCGGGAAGGCCTTTTTGCGCTAAAGCCGGATAGCTATTGCGGCCTGTAGTTGGAAACTCCGCTGCTGCTGCGCATGGGCCGCACCTCGTGCGCGGCGAAATAGTTGTGCTCCTGGAGATTGCGATAGAACCTGCCGGCCAGCTCGGCGGCCTTTGGTCCAAAGGTCGAGCGGCCACCCTCCAGCAGGAACACGGTCACGATTCGTCCGTACTGCGTGTTGGCGTAGGAGCCGAACCAGCCGAAGCGCGTGCCGTCTCTGGAGCAGGTGCCGGTCTTGCCCAGGATTTCCGCCGCGGTGAAGTTTTCCAGCACGCTGCGGGCGGTTCCGAACTCCACCGCCCCGGCCATTCCCGGCATTACCTCGGGAATCAGGGAAGCAATGTTGAGATAACGCTTCACCTTGGGCTGGAAGTTGGCGACGTCCTCGGGTGAGTCCGGATGCTGCAGATAATAGAGAGTGCCGCCGTTGGCAATGGCGGCCATCAGGGCGCCTAGCTGCAGCGGGGTGAGCGAAATGCTTTCGCCAAACGAACACATCTTGCCGACGCCGCCGAATTTCTCTGAAAGCTCCTGATTGGGGAAGACTCCGAGATGCTCGCCGGTGATGTTCCAGCCGGCCAGCTCGCCCAGGCCGAACTCGTGCGCGTACTGGCTTACCTTTTCGAAACCCAGCCGGCGCCCCACCACCTCGAAGTAACGATTGTTGGAGTGCGCCAGGGCGCGCGTCATATCGATTTGCCAGCCGCCGCCGAGGACTACGGGAGTATCTTTCTTGATGATGTTTTCATTAAGGGCGGCCAGCGCGATCGCCACTTTAATAGTGGAGCATGGCTGGGCGCCGGAGGAGAGCGCCAGCTTCTGGTTGACCATGGCCAGAATGCGGCCGTTGCCGGGATCGATGGCGACCACCGTGCCATTCATGTTGCCCAACGCTTCCACCGCGGCGGCGCGCACCACCGAGTCTTCGCCTGCGCTCAAGTCACCCAAGCCCTGATCATGCGAAAACGAACTGGTGTGGAAGCGCTCAACGTAGCGCCGGCGCACGCGGCGCGATGCCGTGCGCGACGCCGCGCGGCGCTTGTGCCGCAAGCGGCTCATGCGCTTCTGCGTACCTGAACTCTCAGTAATCTTCTTCTGCGGTTTCTGCGATTGGGAATACTCGGTTGAAGAAACCGAGGCGGCGAATCCGGCGGCGCAGAAAAGAAGCGCCGTCAAAAAAACACCTGCAAATCGTTGCAGCCAACGACCGTTATCCATTTGGTAAGGACCCTGCTCCGTATTTGAGCCTGTCCGGCAGCAGCCTGGGCCCGCCCAAAGCTGAGATGCTGAAAATCATACGAGAGTTGCTGCTGGATTGCCAACCCTAAAAACTTACCCGGCAGTAACCCGGCGATTAACCTTAGAGCCGCTTCCACAAAACGATTTCCGGAAGAAAGGACTACGGCACGGCCTCTGTATCTTGATTCACAGGGCCAACGCCCCACTCCATTCAACCGAACTGTTATGAAACATGCTCCTGCATCCCGGCGATCCAGCCACAGCGCGCAACCATGTTGCCGGCCAGAGCTCAATTTTGATAGGTACCACAGAAAGGGCGGGAAGTCCGTTAGAAACTTGAGTCCCGTGAAAACTAAAGTACTATGAGCGGCGAACTCTTTGGCTGGCGCCCAGTAGTGTCCAGGTTTTGCGCGCGATGGTGCGCAACAGGGTCCGCCGTTCCGAGTGGGAGGATCCTTTTAGCCTGCGGAGGGCCCACTCAAGGCTCGCAAGCCACTGAAGCGAAGTTGAATAGGCCACCCGAAAGTGTCAGCGGCGCTCGCCGCGCTTGCGCAGGAAAGCCGGAACGTCGAGATCGTCCTGCTCGAAGTCGCCTTTCAGGCCGCGGGAAACCGGCTCGGGCAGACCATTTTCGCGGCCCGGGGTGGGCGCCTGCCAGGTGCGCGTTACCGGCTCCTCCGGCGGAGCATCCGCGGCTGCGGCCGGAGGTGCTTCCACTTCGACCGTTGGCACCGAGGGCGGCGGCACAGCCGGCGGCAAGGTTTCCGCGGCGGGTGCGGATGCGTGGTCGATGGAGAGCGCTTCGGGCGCCGGCGCGGGCTTAGACTGGGCCAGCGCGACGGCCGCCGACGAGCGCGTGTGCCGGGGAATCATGTCGGCCTTGAAGCCGGTGGCGATTACCGTGACCTTGACTTCCTCCTTCATCTTCTCGTCGAGCACGGCGCCGAAGATGATGTTGGCGTCCTCGTGAGCGGCGCTCTGAATGATGGTGGAAGCTTCGTTGACCTCGGCCAGCTTGAGCGTGCTGGAGCCGGTAATGTTGAGGAGAATGCCGCGCGCGCCGTCGATGGCTCCGGCTTCCAGCAGGGGCGAGGCGATGGCCCGCTGAGCCGCCTCGACGGTGCGGCGATTGCCCTGGCCGGTGGCCGTGCCCATCACCGCATAACCCATGCCGGCCATGATGGCCTTCACGTCGGCGAAGTCGCGGTTGATGATCCCGGGGATGGTGATGATGTCTGAAATGCCCTGCACGCCCTGGCGGAGAATGTCGTCGGCGATGCGGAACGACTCGAAGAAGCCGGCATTCTGCGCCACCGCCAGCAGCTTCTCGTTGGGAATGACGATCACGGTATCGACGGAATCGATCAGCTCGGCCAGGCCGCGTTCGGCCTGCTGCATGCGCCGTTTGCCTTCGAAGGCGAAGGGCTTGGTGACCACGGCCACCGTCAGCGCGCCCATTTCGCTGGCCAGCGAGGCGATGATGGGGGCGGCGCCGGTTCCTGTCCCGCCGCCCAGGCCGGTGGTGACAAACACCATGTCCGCGCCTTCCAGGGCTTCGATGATCTTGTCGGCGTCTTCCAGGGCGGCCTTGCGGCCAACCTCGGGGTTGGCGCCGGCGCCCAGCCCGTTGGTCAGCTTCACCCCAAGCTGGAGCTTTACCGGCGCCCGCGCAAGCCGCAGCGCCTGCAGGTCGGTGTTGGCGGTGACGAATTCGACGCCTTCCACCCCGGCGTCGATCATGCGGTTGACCGCGTTGCCGCCGCCGCCGCCCACGCCGATTACCTTGATCTTGGCGTTGTTGCGCGGGTCCTCGTTGAACTGAATACGAATGTCCTTGTCACCTGTTTCCATCGCCTGCTTCCTTCTGCTTGAATTCCCCGCTTTTTCCCGCTCAGCCGCCGAAGGCCGAGCGCGCCAGCGAGCGCAAACGGGCGCCGAAGCCGCGCTCTTCCCGCGTCTTGAGCACGCGCGAGCGATGCGCATAAAACACCATGCCGATGGCAGTGGCGAACTCCGGCTCGGCCAGCAACGACGGCAGCTTGGCCATGGGAATTGGCAAGCCCATGCGCGTCGGCCGGCGCAGCACGTCTTCGACGGTTTCCATCATGCCCGGCAGGCGCGCCCCGCCGCCGGTGAGCACCACGCCGGCGCCCAGCAGTTCCATCACGCCCGCCTGGCGCAGGTTGTCGCGCAGCATCTCGGCCAGCTCGCGCGCCCGCGGTTCCAGCACTTCAGCCAGGAAGCGCTGCGCCAGCAGCCGCGAAGGACGTCCGCCGACGGAAGGGACCTCGATCTCGGTGCTCTCGGGAATCGAGGTCACGATGGCGCAGCCGAACTGGCGCTTCAGGCTCTCCGCCGATTCCAGCGGCGTGCGCAAGCCCACGGCCACGTCGTTGGTGAAGTGATCACCGCCAATCGGCACCACCGCCGTATGCACCACCACGCCCTCGTTGAAGACGATCAGGTCGGTTGAACCGGCGCCGATGTCGCAGACGCAGATGCCCAGCTCGCGCTCGTCGGTGCGCAACACGGCATCGGAGCACGCCAGGGCCTCGTAGACGGTGTCGTCGACGTGAATGCCGGCACGATTCAGCACGGTGACGATGTTCTGCATGGCCGTGCCCAGGGCGGTGATGACGTGCACGCGCACTTCGAGCTGCCGCCCCAGCATCCCCGCCGGATCGCGAATGCCCGCCTGCTGGTCGAGGATGAAGTCCTGCGGCAGCAGGTGCAGAATGTGACGATCCTCCGGCAGGGGAATGGTGCGCACCTTCTCGACCGCGGCCCGAATGTCTTCGCGCGAAATCTCGCGCGGGCGGTGGCCCAGGGCGATGCCTCCCTGGCTGTTGGCGGCGCGGATGTGCGGGCCGGCGATGCCGGCTACAGCGTGCTCGATGGGCGTCCCGGCGGCTGCTTCAGCTTCCTCCATGGCCTTCTGCACGCTGCCCACAGCCTTGTCGATGTCGACGATGACTCCCTTGCGCGAGCCGCGCGAGTCCGTCACTCCATGGCCGCGGTAACGCAGCCCGGCTTCGGTGATCTCCGCTACCAGCGCCACCGTCTTGGCCGTGCCGATGTCGACTACAGTAAGGATGTTTTCGTTGCTTTTCGCCATAGGCTCAATGCTTACCCCTGCCACCATGGCCCGCGGAGGCCGGGCCCGGCGCCGGAGAAGGAGCCTGCGCCGCTACCGCCTCGGCCGCCGGCGAAAGCTCCGGAACCAGCACCACCTGCCGGTCGTAGCGCAGATCCACCGCCTGCAACCGGTGCGCCTGCAGCCGCCACTCCTGAATGTGCGTCTTGTAAAGCGTAAACCGCTCCAGGTAATTCTCCGAGCCGAGATGTACCAGCAGCGACCCGTTCTGGTCGGCTACCGTGACCTTGACATCCTCGGGATCGGACAGGTCAACCTCGTCCAGGTCACGCGAATAGTTCGCCCCGCTCGAATCCAGGGCGCTGATGAGCTGAAAATATACTTTCATGCGCGCCGCGCGGGTGGAGAGCGGATCGGAGCCGGTGTTGCCCACAATCACCGGAAAGGAGAACTTGGCGCCCGGCGGCATTTCCATGTTGACGCCGTTGGCGTCGACCAGCTCGATGGTGTCGCCTACCCTGGTAAAGGCCACCGGAGTACGTTCCCGGATAACGATTCTCAAGCGGTTGGGCAGAAGCCGCATGACCGTTGCCGACTCGACCCAGGGAATCTTCTCCAGTTGGCGCTTGCGCTCATCCAGCGGAACGAAGAAGACGTTGCGGCCGATGTCGGCGCCCATCACCTCCAGCACCTGCGCCCGGGTCGCGTTCTTGATGCCGGCGATCTCGATGGCATCGCTCGACTCGATCCTGAACCGCCAGGAGCCCTTGCCATAATGAAGTACGGAGATTGCCGCCGCACCCGCCAGCACGCAAACGCCCAGCGCCATCGCTCCCAAGCGCAAGCGGCTGCCGGTGCCCTTTTGAAAAGGCCCGCGGCGCGCCGGAATGCGCTTCTGTCCGCGCAAGAACGGCGAGGGCTCCTGCTTGTCAAGATCGATGATGCGGTCCTCGAGAGCCGAGGGACCGCCGGCAGCGTGAGCCACGGCGTCCTTCTCGCGCAACCTGGCCTCGTTGAAAGAGCGATCAGCATCTTCGGGCATTAGCGGATCTTGACTGCGAATCATGGGAAGACGATGGGGCTCCTTCCCAGCAACCTAAAGCCGTTGCTGCGGGCCCGGAGCTGTTTTCAGGACGCACAGGCACCCGCATCCACGCGCGCCAATTCGCGCGAGGGACAGAGTTCCTGGAACTCACTATAACTTCTTTTTTTGCCAAAAAGGATAGGAACTTTTGCTTAGAGAATTCGCCAAGGTACGGGCGCGAGAAAAATCCAGCGAGAGAGCAACCCCACATCTGCTTCGCAGATGTGGCGCGCATCCGCGCCATTTAGTTTTAACTGGAGTGGTTATGCCGGGCCGGTTGCCGCGCCGCTGCTGCGCGTTTCTCGGACGGCCAGGCGCTCCAGGATCTGCGTCCCCAGTTGCGAGACGTTGCCGGCGCCGAGCGTGAGCACCAGGTCTCCCGGCTGCGCCTCTTCGGCTACCGCCTCGATGGCGGCGGCGAAGGAGGCGGCAAATTCCGCCGGGCGGGAGGCGGCACAGCGAATCCTGGAAGCCAGGCTGAGCCCGGTTACGCCGGCGATGGGCTGCTCGCTGGCGGCATAAATATCCAGCACCAGCAGGCGGTCGGCGCCGGTAAAGGCTTCGGCGAATTCATCCTGCAACAGGTAGGTGCGGGTGTAGCGGTGAGGCTGGAAAACGACGTGCACCCGCCCGTGAACGGCCTCGACCCACTGCCGGGCCGCGCCCAGGGTGGCGCGAATCTCGGTCGGGTGGTGGCCGTAGTCGTCCACCACGACCACGCCGTTGACCTGTCCCTTGACCTGGAAGCGGCGGTCCACCCCGCCAAAGCCCTGGATGCCCTCGCGAATCTTCTCGACCGGAATGTCCAGGCCGACGCCTACGGCAATTGCGGCGGTAGCGTTCAGCACGTTGTGCTCGCCTACCAGCCGCAGCTCGAAGCGGTCCAGCGGGTGCCCCTGGTAAAGCACGGAAAAACGCTGGCGAATGGCGCCCTTGCTGGCCGGCGCGCCAGAATCTGGGCCGGAAGGGACGGCCGCAGCCGCGATGGTGGCGCAATCGGAGATCTGAAAATCGGCATCGGCCGCACGGCCATAGGTAACTACCCGTCGGCGCACGCGCGGCAGCAGAGCCCGTAACCGGGCGTCGTCCTGGCAGGCCACCACCGTGCCGTAAAAAGGCACGCGGTCCATGAAATCCAGGAAGGTGCGCTCCACATCTTCCATGTCGCGGTAGCAGTCCATGTGCTCGCGGTCTATGTTGGTCACCACCGACAAAATGGGCGCCAGCATGAGGAACGAGCGGTCGCTCTCATCGGCTTCGGCGACCAGGTACTCCGAGGTCCCGAGCCGGGCATTGGAGCCCATGGCATCGACCCGGCCGCCCACGACCACCGTAGGATCAAGCCCGCCGGCGGCGAGCACGGCGGCCACCATGCTGGTGGTGGTGGTCTTACCATGCATGCCGGCGATGGCAATGCCGTACTTGAGGCGCATCAGCTCGGCCAGCATCTCAGCGCGCTGAATGACCGGAACCTTGAGCCGCTGCGCCTCCAGCACCTCCGGATTTTCGGTGCTGATGGCCGAGCTGGTGACGACCACTTCGGCGCCGCAAACGTTTTCCGTCCGGTGGCCTTCGAAGACCTGCGCTCCCAGCGATTCCAGCCGGGCGGTCACCGGCGAGCGCCGCAGATCAGAGCCGCTGACGCGGTAGCCCAGCGTGAGCAGCACTTCGGCAATGCCGCTCATGCCGATGCCGCCGATACCTACGAAATGAATGCGTTGAATCTTGGCAAACATGGCGCGCTTCGATTCTAAAGGAACTCCCCAGTCCGTGGTTAGTTCTTCGTTCTTCGTTGTTAGTTGCCGGATGTCTTGCTAACGAAAAACAGCCCTAGTTCACAAAACTGCCCCAGCAACGAACAACTAAAAAACGAAGAACTAAGAACGAATGGTTCAGTGCGAGGCGAACGCTCCCGCCGCCGGCACTCCGGCTAAGCGCGCCGCCATTTTGGCGATATGGGCCGCGGCATCGGCATGTGCCAGCCGGCGCGCCCTTTGGCCCATCGCCTCCAGGCGCGGCCGGTCGGCAACCAGGGTGGCGACGGCATCCACAAAGCGTTCCGGGGTGAGCTGCGGTTCGCGAATGAGCATGGCGGCGTCTTCACCGGCGAGGGTTTCAGCATTGTGCAACTGGTGATCGTCGGCCGCGGTGGGCAGGGGGACAAAGATGGCAGGCTTGCCCGCCGCCGCCACTTCCGCCACCGTGCTGGCCCCGGAGCGGCAGACGAGCAGGTCAGCCTGGGCAAAGGCGCCAGCCATGTCGGCGATAAATGGCGAAACCTCCGCCGAAATGTGCCCGCGCAGATAGTCGGCCGCCACAGCCTCGTATTCGCGCTCCCCCGTCTGGTGGATGATGTGCAGGTTCGGAATGCGCTGGATGAGCGCGGGGAGGGAATCGACCAGCACCCGGTTCAAGGCTCGCGAGCCCTGGCTGCCGCCGAACAGCAGCAGTGTCGGGGAGTCTCCCGGGCGGCATGGAGGAACTTGGAAAAACTCCCGTCTTACCGGGACGCCGGTGACCTCGCAGTTGCGAAACCAGCGGCGAGTCTGCTCGAAGTGAACCGCCGCCGCGCCGGCCATGAAGGCCACCACGCGATTGGCGAAGCCCGGCACGACGTTGGGCTCAAAGATCAACGACGGCGTGCCGCGCAGCCCCGCGGCCAGCATTGCCGGGCCGGAGGCGTAGCCGCCCACCCCGATCACCACATCGGGACGAAACTCGATCATGGCCACCCAAGCAGCCACCACGGCGCGCGGCAGCGCGGTGAGCGTCTTGAGACGCGTGGCCAGGCTCACGCGCTTGAGCTGGCCCACCTCCACCAGCCGCAACTTGAAGCCGGCAGGCGGCACCAGCCGGCTTTCAATGCCGCGCTCGGTGCCGATGAAAAGCACCTCCGCGCCGTAGCTGTCCCTGAGCTGCTGGGCGATGGCGATGGCGGGAATGACATGGCCGCCGGTGCCGCCGCCGGCAAGAATTGCGCGCATCCTTCAGTCCGTGTGCTGGGTAATGTTGAGCAGTACGCCTACGCTCATTAGTGTAATGAATAACGACGAGCCGCCATAGGAGATAAACGGCAGCGGAATACCTTTGGTGGGCAACATTCCCAGTACCACGCTGATGTTGAAGAAGGCTTGTACTCCCACCATGGCGGTGATGCCCACGGCTAGAAACCGGGCGAAATAATCATGTGTCAGGACGGCCGCGCGCAGGCCGCGGTAACAGAAAAAGGCCAGCAAGACCACTATGGCCAGCGAGCCAACCAAGCCCAGCTCCTCGGCAATGACGGCGAAGATGAAGTCGGTCTGCGGCTCGGGCAGGTAGAACAGCTTCTGCTTGCCCTCCATCAGCCCCTGCCCCAGGATGCCGCCGGTGCCCACCGCCACCAGCGACTGCACCAGTTGGAAGCCGGAGCCCTGCGGGTCGCCAAACGGGTTCCAGAAGGCAAAAATGCGCTTCAGGCGCCAGGGCGTGCGCACGATCAGGAAGTACAGCGGCAAGCTGGAGGCCAGCGCGGCATAGCCGAGCCACTTCAATTCCATGCCGGCGGCGAACAGGATGGCGGCGCTGATGGCGCAGACTGCCATGGCGGTTCCCAGGTCGGGCTCGGCCACAATCAGCACGGTGAAGACCAGGCTGGGCGCAATCGCCGGCAGCAAGGTATGCCGCCAGTCGGCGATGGCCTTGTAGCGCTTCTCCAGGAAATACGCCAAAAACAGAATGATGGCCGGCTTGGCCAGCTCCGATGGCTGCAGGGACAGCCCTGCCAGGCGAATCCAGCGGTGGGTGTTGGCATGACGATCGAATAAAAACACGGCCAGCAACAAGACGCAGGTGACGCCCAGGACGGAGCAGACCAGCGTGGAGGACTTCAGCCGGCGATAGTCGAAGTTCATCATCAAGGCCATGACCACCAAGCCGGCCACCGCCCACAAGAGCTGCCGAAGCATAAAGCTGTATGGCGACCCGTAGCGCTCCTTGGCGATCACCGCCGAGGCGCTGAAAACCATCACCACGCCGATAAAAACCAGCAGCAGCGTAACCGCGAACAGCCAGCGATCGACACTGACCCGCTTCGGCATTCAGCGACGCCCTCCCGCGGCCATGGCCAGCCCCTGCACTTCCTGCTTGAAGCGGCGGCCGCGCTCTTCATAGTTGTTGAACTGGTCGAAGCTGGCGCAGGCGGGCGCCAGCAGCACGATCTCGCCGGCCGTCGCGTTGTGCGCGGCGTCGCGGATGGCCTGGGCGAGTGTCTCCGAGCTGGTCAACGGCGGGGCGGAAGCCTGCTTGGCCGATTCGCCGATCTGCGATTCGATCTTGGCGGCAGCCGCGCCGATGGTGTAGACGCGCCGCACGCGCTGGCGCAGCAGCGGCAGCAGAACGTGGTAGTCGCTGCCTTTGTCTTTGCCGCCCAGAATGAGATGAATGCCGCCGGGGAAGGCTTCCAGGGCCTTGATGGTGGCATCGACGTTGGTGGCCTTCGAGTCGTTGTAGTAATCGACGCCGGCAACCGTGGCCACGTACTCCAGCCGGTGCTCGACCCCTTTGAAGCTCCTGACGGTGGCGCGCATCCTGGCCGGCTCGACTCCCGCCAGCGAGCCCATGGCAATTGCCGCCAGCACGTTTTCCAGGTTGTGCGCGCCTTTCAACCCGATCTCCGCGCAGGGCATCACCTCGCGCTCGCTGCCGCCGTCGCGGAAAAAGATTCTCCCGTCGCGCACAAACGCCCCGTGTTCGACTTCGCGTTTCCGGCTGAACCAGAAAATGCTGGAAGGGATGCTGCCGGCCATCGCCACTGTTGGCAAATCGTCGGCGTTCAGCACGGCGAAGTCGGCGGGCTTCTGGTTTTCAAAGATGCGCGCCTTGGCAGCGACATAGCGCTCCATGCTGCCGTGGCGGTCGAGATGGTCCAGCGAAAGGTTCAAAACCGCGGCGATGCGCGGACGGAACTGGACGATGGTCTCCAGTTGAAAACTGGAAACCTCCAGCACTGTCCAGGCGCCGGGCGAAGACTGCTCGACCAGGCTGATGGCGGGCGTTCCGATGTTGCCGCCCACCAGGGCCTTGCGCGGGCCGGCGGCAACGACTTCGCCGGTCAGCGCGGTGGTCGTGGTCTTGCCATTGGAGCCGGTGATGGCGACGATCTCGCCTTGGAGAAAACGGCAGGCCAACTCGATCTCCCCGATCACGGGAATTCCCCCGGCCCGCGCGGCGGCCAGTTGTGGCAGCTCCCAGGGCACTCCCGGACTGGCCACAATCAAGTCCTGGTGCTGAAAAGTGCGCTCGCCGTGCTTTCCGGTTTCGACGGTGACACCCTGTTCCAGCAGCGCCGGAATTTCGGCGCGGAACTGCTCCTGCGGCTTGGCGTCGGAAACCGTCACGCGCGCGCCCCGGCCCCGCAAAAACAGCGCCGAGGCAAAGCCCGATTTGCCCAGACCAACTATGAGAACTCGTTTTCCGCCGACATCCATTTCGTAGTTATCCGCGCTTACAATCTGCGCTGACGAGGGAATAGGGAGTAGGGGTTAGGGCGTGTTTCAAAAATCCACTTTTCGATGAATCAGGCCCTTCCTCAGGAGCTATTGAGGGCTGCATATGTAATGTCCTACACCCTGTAATCAGGTGCCCACTGGAAAGTTGTCATGGCGAGCGGAGGCGCGCAGCGCCGCAGTCGAGCCACCTTGTGTTTTCCGGCACCAAACACAAGGTTCCTCCACTCCGCCGCGCGGTGCGCGGCTCCGGTCGGAATGACAATTCATATTTTGGGAGGACATTATTTTTGCAGTACTCAATAAAGCCCGCATTCTTCTTGGCTCCGAGCGGCTCGGCTGAAACCGAGCCCTTTCAAAGAACTATTTTTGAAACAAGCTCTAGCTACGATGCTTTTCACTATTTCTGACCGCTTAGCAATCCCTAATTCCTAGCACTAACCCCTTCACCGCATTCTGCCACGAATTTTAGCTGTCTATCGCAATTTCAAAGTGGTGAGTGCAAACAGAGCAAACACCAGCGAGGTGATCCAGAAGCGGACGATGATCTTCGACTCCGACCAGCCCAGCAGCTCGAAGTGATGGTGCAGCGGAGCCATTTTGAAGATGCGCTTCTTGCGCAGCTTGTAGGAACCGACCTGCAGAATTACGGAGAGGCCCTCGATAACGAAGATGCCGCCAATAAAGGGGAGCAGCAGCTCCTGCTTGATGATGACGGCCACGGTGGCGATGGCGCCGCCCAGGGCCAGCGATCCGACATCGCCCATGAAAATCTCGGCCGGATGGGCGTTGTACCACAGGAAGCCGATGGCAGAGCCGACCATGGCGCCGCAGAAGATGGTCAGCTCGCCCACCTGCGGCAGATTGGAAAGCTCCAGGTAGCTGGCGAAGATGGCGTGCCCGCTGACGTAGGTGAGAACCGTCAGCGCGCCGGCGGCGATCACCGTGCAGCCTATGGCCAGGCCATCAAGACCGTCGGTCAGGTTGACCGCGTTGCTGGAGAAGGTAATCACCAGGACGATGAAAATGACGAACGGGGCAAAGGCCAGCGGCCAGAAATAAGGTACGTGCTGCAATCCGGAAATTACCAGGTCGGGGCGGAATTTCTTGAAGAAAGGAACAATCAGGTGGGTGGAGTATCCGCCCATTAATTCAAAAAGCACCAGGGCCACGGCGATCACCAGGCTGGAAATCCCCTGCAGGGCCAGCTTGGCCCGTCCGGTCAATCCCAGGTTGCGCCGGTGGGCGACTTTCAGATAATCGTCGGCAAAGCCGATGCTGCCGAAGGCCAGGATGGAAAACATCGCCAGCCAGATGTAACGGTTGGTCAGATCTGCCCATAGGATGGTGGGCACCAGCACGGCGATGACGATCAGCACGCCGCCCATGGTCGGCGTGCCGGCTTTCTTGAGGTGTCCCTGGGGGCCGTCTTCGCGGATGTACTGGCCGATCTGGAAATCGCGCAGGCGGCGCACCACCGCCGGCCCAATGATCAGGCCCATGAACATGGCGGTGATGCTGGCAAAGGCGGTGCGGAAAGTCAGATAGCGGAAGATGCGAAAGGGACCGACATTCAGATGCCGGAATATCTGTTCGTAAAAAAGCCAGTAAAGCAAGTTATCTCCCTGTAAGGGATTCTACGCGAGGGTGGGGCGGCTTCAAGTCTCTTGTTATTCACCCCGCCCCGGGCGCCGGCGGCCGGGCGTCTTGCCTTTCATCGCTTGCGCGCCTTCAGAGCCTCCAGGCCGCGCTCCAGCCGGACGCCGCGCGAAGCCTTCATCAGCACGGCGTCGCCGGGCAGCAGCTCGGCGGCAAGCTGTTCGCCGGCCTCTTCCGGAGTGGCGGCAAAGGTGGCGCTGGCGCCGGCCTCGGCCGCTGCCTGCACCATCGCCTGGGTCAGGCCACGCACGCCAATCAGTCGATGCACGCCTTTAACGGCCATGAAGCGCCCGCATTCGCGGTGCAGGCTTTCGCCCTCGGCTCCCAGTTCCAGCATCTCGCCGGCCACCACGATATGCCTGGCAGCGGGCACCGAGAGCAGGGCCTCGACCATCGCCTTGAGGGCCTTCGGATTGGAATTGTAGCAATCGTTGATGATGGTGGCGCCGCCCAGCTCGAGGATTTCTCCGCGCTTTTCCGCAGCCATCAGTGAACCCAGGTTTTCCACCGCAATGGCCAACGGAATGCCCTGATCGAGCGCCACCGCCAGCGCCGCCAGGCTGTTCTGGATGTTGTGTTCGCCGACCAGGCGGATGGAGGCGCGGGCGCGGCCGCCCTGGCAAACCACGTCGAAAGCCGAGCCCAGCAGGCCCCGGGCTTCGATGTTTTCGGCGCGCACATCGGCGCTGCCGCACCGGCCAAAGGTGATTACCTTGCCGTGAAAATCGCGGCCGAATTGCGAGACATAGTCGTCATCGGCGTTGAGAATGGCCGTGCCGCCAGCCGGCAAGGCGGCGATCAATTCGTACTTTGCCCGGGCAATGTCCGCCAGCGAATCAAAGAACTCCAGGTGCACCGGCGCGACGTTGGTCACCACACCGATGTCGGGCGCGGCCAGCCTGGCCAAGGCGGTAATCTCGCCGGCGTGCGACATGCCCAGCTCGATCACGGCAATATCGTGTTCGCGCTCCAGGCGGAGCAATTGCAGCGGCAATCCGAATTGGTTGTTGAGATTGCCAACCGACTTCAAAACGTTCAGCCGGGTGGAAAGCGCGTGGGCTATGGCCTCTTTGGTGGTCGTTTTGCCGGTGGAACCGGTCACGCCGATCAGCGGTTTGCCCCACAGCCGGCGCACTGCCGCAGCCAGGGTTTGCAGCGCCTGCAAAGTGTCGTCGACGGCGATCAGGGAGCTGCCGGCGGGATAGCGCGAGAGAGTGTCTTTAGACACCACCGCGCCTACGGCGCCGGCCTGGAGCGCCGCCTCGACGAAGTCGTGGCCGTCCAGGCGTTCGCCGCGCACGGCAAAGAACAATTCGCCCGGCTTGATGGTGCGCGAATCGATCGAGTAGCCAGCGGCCGTGAGTTCGGAGTCGAACTCACCCACACCCTGTACGAACTCCCGCACGCGCGAAAGCGGCAGCTTCATCTTCCCTGCTCCACGGCAAAGCCTAAGGCGTGCAGCTCTTGTTTGGCAACGGCGACATCGTCAAACGGAAAGACGCCGGCGCGCGTCGTCTGGGTCTTTTCATGCCCCTTGCCGGCGATGAGGACGATGTCGCCGGGCTGGGCCTCGGCCAGCGCCAGCCGGATCCCCTCGCGCCGGTCGACCACGGCAACGTAGGGCACATTGGTCGGGCTCAGTCCGGGGAGCACATCGGCAAAGATCGCCTCGGGATCTTCGGAGCGCGAATTGTCGGAGGTCAGCACCACGAAATCGCTCGTCTCTCCGGCCACTTTGCCCATCAGCGGACGCTTGCTGCGGTCGCGGTCTCCGCCGCAGCCAAAGCAGGTGATCACCCGGCCGGCGGCGCCTTCCCGCCGCACGAACTCGCGCGCTACCTGCGTCAGGTTCTTCAGGGCATCATCCGTGTGGGCGTAATCGACCACTACGGCGAACGGCTGGCCCTGGTCGACACGCTCGAATCTGCCCGGAATGTGGGTGGCCGCCAAGATGCCGTTGGTGACCTGCTCGGCAGTACACTTGCCGGCCAGGGCGGCGGCGCAGGCGGCAATCACGTTGTAGACGTTGACCCGGCCAATCAGCGGCGAAGCGATTTCGAAGCTGCCCTCCGGCGTGACCAGCTCGAAGCCGTTGCCGAAGCGCATCATGCGCAGGTTGCGGGCATGGAAATCGCCTTTCTCCAGCCCGTAGGTATAGACGACCGAGCTGCGCTTGCGGCAGAACTCAACCAGCGAGGCCCCATACTCGTCGTCTATGTTCAGGATGGCACAGCGCGGCGGCTCGGTCCCGCAGCCTTCGAAGAGCACCCGCTTGGCAGCAAAATAATTTTCAAAAGTGTGATGGTAGTCCAGATGATCGCGGGTGAGGTTGGTAAAGACGGCCACATCGAAGGGAACGCCGAAGACGCGCTGCTGCTCCAGCGCGTGCGAGGAGACTTCCATTACGGCTTCCGTCGCTCCGGCCCCCAAAGCCTCCGCGAGCAGCCGCATCAGATCCAGCGGCTCGGGCGTGGTGTTGGAGGCTGGGACCGTTCTTCCCGGCAGGTGGTACTCGACTGTCCCTACCAGGGCGCTCTTGCGCCGCGCCACGTGCAAAATGGCTTCCAGAATAAAACTGGTGGTGGTCTTGCCATTGGTCCCGGTTATGCCGGTGTTGCGCAGCCGTTCCGCCGGACGCTTGTAGAAGTTGGCGCTGAGCCGTGCCAAGGCCCGCCGTCCATGCGCGACCCGCGCCCAGGCCACCTCGGAAGCGGGCGGCGGATCAATGGAATCGGAGACGATGGCCGCGGCACCGTTTGCCAACGCCTGCTCGATATAGCGGTTGCCATCCGTCTTCTCGCCGCGCATGGCGACGAAGGCAAAGCCCCGCCGCACCCGCCGCGAGTCGTAATCGAGGCCGCGGATCTCCGCAGAACCGCGCTGGGCAAGCACTTCGGCCCCGTCCAATAGTTGTGAGAAGTCCATTTGCTGAATTATACGTTGCCCAAAAAGAGCGCCAAAACCGCGGCTCAGCGGGCGAAGCGCACGGCCACCCTCGAGTGGGGCGCCACCCGCGCGCCAGGAGCCGGCGATTGCGCGCGGGCCAGCCCGGAGCCCGATACGCTCAACTCCAAACCCGACTCCTGCGCCAGTTCGATGGCCGCCCGCAACGACTTGCCGGAAAAGTCGGGCACCGGCTGTCCGCCCACCTCCACCACCAGCGCGCCAGGCGGAGGTGATGGAACCGGACGCTGTCCAGGTTCCGCGGCTGCGGCCGACGGGACGGAGATGGGGAAAGCGGCCGGGAGAAGCCCCTGCGCGGCATTCGCCGAAGCATTCACCTGCTCGGCCCTGGCCTCAGCCGGTACCTGCATCGGCCCCGGGGCATTTCCCGGCAAATCTGAAGCCGGCAGGCCGGCCCGTTTCGCTGCGCCCTTGTCCGGCTCGGCGCGAGCCACCAGCGTCTGCCGGCCATCGTCTTTTATTTCCGCGTCGCGGGCCACGTTCAAGTAGGCCAGCACCTGCTCGGCTACGCGCTTGAAAACCGGTGCCGAGACCTGGCCGCCCTGGTGCAGACCCTTGGGCGTATCCAGAATCACGGCAATGGAAACCGCCGGATTGTTCACCGGCGCAAAGCCGACGAAGCTGGCTACGTAGTCGGTCGCCGAGTAGCGGTGCGTGACCGGGCTGATCTGCTGCGCTGTGCCCGTCTTTCCGGCCGCCGTGTAGCCGTTCAGCAGGGCGCGGCGGGCAGTGCCGCCGAGGACCACGTCCGACATCATGCGGCGCATCTGCGCGGCCGTGAGGCTCGAGATCACGCGCCGCTGCTCGCGCGGCCGGAAGACGATCTGCTGAAAACCTTGCGCCGGACTGGTCACCCCGGCCACGATGCGCGGCGCGGAATAGATGCCGTCATTGGCGATGGCGGAAACCATTGAGATAATCTGCAGCGGAGTGACTCCCACTTCCTGCCCGATGGACATGGCGCCGATAGAAGAACCTGACCAGTTTTTCACCGGCTTTAGCAGCCCGCGGGTTTCGCCGGGCAGCTCGATTCCCGTCTGCTGGCCGAAGCCGAACTCGCGCATGTGCTTGAACAGACGCTCGGGACCAAGCCGCAGGCCCATCTTGACCGCGCCCACGTCGCTGGACTGGGCGAAGGCCTGCTCGACGGTTACCGTCCCGATGCTGTGGGCGTCGCGGATTCTAATGCCGCCCACCATGATGAAGCCGGGAGCGCAGGAGACTAGTTCATCCAGCCGCGTCAGGTGCTCATCGAGGGCGGAAGAATAGGTGACCGTCTTGAAGACCGAGCCGGGCTCGTAAATGTCGCTGACGGCGTGATTCTTTAGGGCGGCGGGAGTGATCTCTTTGGAGAGGTTGGGATTGAAGTTCGGACGGTTGGCCAGGGCCAGTATCTCCCCCGTGCGCGGGTTCTGGATGACGATAGTGGCGGCCTTGGCGTGCGTCTCCTCCATCGCCTGCTCGATCTCCTTTTCGGCGATGTACTGGATCTTTTCGTCGATGGTGAGCACGATATTGGCGCCGGGCTCCGGCTGGCGCTCGAAGCGGCCGAAGCCGCGCCGCCGCGCGTCCTGGGAAATCACCATGGCTCCGGGAGTGCCGCGCAGTTCCTGCGCGTACGCCAGTTCTATGCCCGCCAGGCCTTCATCGTCCAAGCCGACGTAACCGAGCACCTGCGCGGCCAGCTCGCGCTTGGGGTAAAAGCGCTTCGGTTCTTTCTGGAAGCCGACGCCGCGCAGGTTGAGGGCGCGAATCCGGTCGGCGGTTTCGGCGTCGATCTTGCGCGCCACCCAGGCAAAATGCCGCTGCGACTTCATGCGCGCCAGGATGTCCGGGGCGTTGCCGCCCAGCACGCTGGCCAGGATGGCGGCCGTGGTCTCCGGGTCGGGAACTTGCGAAGGCACTACGTACACCGAATCCACCAGCACTGACATGGCCAGTTCCTGGCCGTTGCGGTCGTAGATTATGCCGCGCTTGGGAGAGATTTCGATGGTGCGCAGTTGCTGCCGGGAAGCATACTGCATCAGCGCGCCGTAGCGGACCACCTGCAGGTAAATGAGTCGGCCGCCGATCACGGCCACCCAGAAGGCGAGAACGGCGCCAAACAGCACCAGCCGGGCACGCGGATTTTTCAGCATGGAGCTTGGCGAAGACGGATTCACACTCAGCGCGCGCCTCCTGAGCTTTTCGCCGCGGAACTCAGCTTTAGTTGGGTGCCGAAACCACCGAGATTCCGGTGGCCCGGGCCATCACCATGCCACCTTGCACGGCCGTCATGTCCATCGACTGCACCTGCCCGGCGCGCGGCAGTTGCAGCCCCATGGTCTTGGCCAGCGCGTCGATGCGCCCGGGATCGCGCAGTGAAGCCTCTTCCAGCTTCAGCGCGCGGTTGGCTTCGGCCAGCGAATCGCGCTGGTCGCGCAAGGTTTCGATCTTGTATCCGTACTCGATGGCGCTGAAATGCTGCCCGACATAAATCATCACCAAGGCAAACAGCACCGCCAGCGCCGCCGTAAACATCCTCATCTCGCGCCGCCGCCGCGGGTCCGCGGCCTTTATCAGGCGCGAGTTATCGATGGCCTTGGCAAAAAAGATTTCCGGCGCGCCCGGCATGTAGCGGCGGGCGCCCGGAGGCGTCTCCTCGCCGCTGCCTACGGCCTGCGGGAAAGTTGTGGCCCAGATGGACATTTACGCAACTCCGGGATGAGCAAGCAAGTTTACGTCTTCACGAGGTGGCGCCAGCGGGAAACGCAGAACGTCCTCGCAACCCTTCTCTTTTTTCTCCAGCTTGGCCTCCACGCGGGCTACCGTCGCGATCAGTTGCTCTATGGTGATTCCTGTATTCATGCCCACCTCTGCGCCCCGCGCCTGCCGAACGAATGCGGCGCGTCCACCGGGGTCATATGCGCCTGGCCGCGCGCAGCTTGGCGCTGCGGCTGCGCGGGTTGGCTTCTATTTCCTCCCTGCCGGCAACTGCCGGCTTCCTGGTTAACAGCTCATAGAGTTTTCGGCGCGCGCCGTCGCGCAGCGCGTCCTTCACCATCCGATCCTCCAGCGAGTGAAAGCTGATGACCACCAGCCTTCCACCTTTGGCCAGGGCCGTGGGCGCGGCTTCGAGCAGCGCCTTTAGGTCGTCCAGCTCGCGGTTTACGAAAATCCGGAGAGCTTGAAAGGTCAGTGTCGCAGGATGAAGCCGTTGAGTTTTCATTGACCGGGCCGCGGCCGCCACCACGCGCGCCAACTGCACGGTTGTGGTGATGGGCCGCGCCCGGACAATGGCTCTGGCTATTCTCCGCGACCTCCTCTCCTCACCGAATTCGTAAATCAGGCCGGCCAGCGTTGGCTCGTCGGCCTGGTTTACCACTTGATCGGCGGTCAGCCCGGCTTGCGGGTCCATGCGCATGTCGAGCGGGCCTTCCGCCTGAAAACTGAATCCGCGGGCGGCATCTTTAAGCTGCATTGAGCTCACGCCCAAGTCGGCCAGCACTCCGTCGGCCGTGCCCAGGGCCACGTGCCCCGCCAGGTTGGCGAAGGAATCGTGCGCCAGGGTGATCTTCGGCCAGTCATGCTCGAGACCGGCGGGAGCCTGGCCCAGCCTCTCGCGGGCTATGGCCAGCGCCTGGGGGTCCTTATCGAGGCCAATCAAATGACCCTGTGCGCCCAGGCGTTTTGCGATTTCGAAGCTGTGCCCGCCCAGGCCCACGGTCGCGTCGACATAGGTCCCACCGCGCCGGATAGCCAGGAAGTCGATTGCCGGTTTTAAAAGAACGGGAACATGGCCAAACTCTTCTCCGCCATGCGCGCCCCCCGGGACGCTGTTGCTGCCGAACTGCGAACCATCCGCCACTAGATACCAAGCTGCGCCAGTGCGTCTTCATCCTCGGGCGTGATCGGGTTCTCCTCGACCTGCTTGCGATACTCCTCGGCCACCCTGACGTCCAGGCGCTCGAGTTTGCCTACCACGAACACTTCGTCCTTCAGGCCGGCCTTTTCCCGCAACAGGCTGGGAAGCAGCAGCCTGCCCTGCCCGTCCATTTCCATCACCTGGCCCCAGTAGCTGGTGATGTCGAGAAACTTCTTCACCCTGGAGTGCATGGAGGGCTGGGCGGCAATCTTCTGCTCTTTGCGCTCCCAAACTTCCAGGGGATATATCTGGGCAATTTTTCCGTCGGTGCTGGTGATGTAGAATTGGGCGCCATATTTTTCGTCGATTTCGCGCTTGAAGTCGGCCGGAACCTTGACCCGTCCCTTGTCGTCGACGCGCGTTATATGGCTGCCACGAAACATCTTTGCCGGCCCCCCTCAGGACCGGATAGCCGCTCACTCACCGCCCCGGCGGCGAGAAAGGAGCCCGAAAACGGAAAGCGGAACGCGAGCGGAGTGATGGCCCAGCCGAAAACCCGAATCTGATGCTCCGCTCGTATTCCATAATACTCCACTTAATACCACTTTTGACCACATCCTACCGCTAAATGGTTGTCTGTCAATCATTTTTTTTCATTTCGCCAAATATTTTTTGCGTTTCCAGTAAAGGCGACCGGGCGTCTGGGGTGTCGTTTTGGCAACTACTATGGGTGGCGTTTACTGTCTTGGTTCAGGCCGGCGGGGCGGAAGAATTAACCACAGAGGACACAGAGAACACGGAGGTGTAGTAGCCGAAATTTGAAAATGCCCGCCATGCTGTCCCTTGAAGTCGTGAGTGTCAAATGCCGTGCAGTTGTCAAGTTCCGGTTTGCTCGTGATCCGACCGGAACAGCGCAGAGCCGTCGGGAAAACCTCGCCACAAGCCGACTTGTCGGTACTGATCGACGCTGGTTGAAGTCGGATAAGCAGATCGAGGGAAAAACCATGCTTCGCCACGCCCGGATGGCCGACCGCTCGCTGCCTCACAAGCACATTGAGTCTTGGAGCAGGTCCTGGGATTGCTGTTGACTCCAGTGAGAGAGCAGAGTAGTCTCAAACTTGAGAGACCAACTACTATCCTCTTTCAGATCCTCTGAACTAAGTCAGTTCATCTGAAGTACTCCCTTCTTAGTCGGCTCCAGAAACAGGAGGTCGACGTGTTTCATTCCAAGGCATCCAACCACCCGAAGCCCAAGACTCTCGCAGGCACGAAAAGCATGCTTCGAGAAACGACAGCCATCTCCGCCCCGGCCCCATGCCAGGACCAGATCAGAGCACGGGCCTATCAGTTATACGAACGCCGCGGTGGTCAAGACGGCCAAGACCAGCAGGATTGGCTCACAGCCGAGCAGCAAATCCTCAACCAGCACCGCTAGGGGAAGACCATCACCTCCAACTCGTGCTGCAAACAGGAACTGCCGGAGGGATGCTCATGGACTGCTTACAGTGCAACGATCTCATCCGAACGTTTGAACTTAGGCGCACCGGCTATGCCGACGCCTGCGCTGCCCCCTTCTATCGGGTTAGCACTGAACTTGCGGCCAGGAAACAGGTGGATATGATGCGCGCCAGGACCGACCTCGTGGAACACCGGTTGGCGTGCCACCTCGCACCCAACCCGAAAAAGATCCACTCCATATAGAAGGCTGGCCTACATGTTCTCCACGTGCAGATCGGTTGACTCACGTCGAAACGAACCGGTTTCTGGCCCGTTTGTCTCGCATGCGATTCCTCCTCTTGAATCATGTCGCGTTCTAGGCGCCCTGCGCTATTCCGGGCGTATGACGGGCAAATACGGAAGTTGGCTGTCGGTTTTCGGGATTCGTACCAACAAACGCCCATGGGGGCGGCTATTGCGGCTCCATCGAAGAACGGCCCAGGTTCCGTGACGGCATGCCAACTTTCCATTACTAATCCGTCAGAACGGCCCAGATCACTTCCGGCTTAACGCTTCCTCGCCAGAATCACAACTCTGACTTCCCAGAACGCGGTTTCGGGTCCGCGGAGATGATTGGCCACTCTTGCGGCCAGGGGCACGCCCCCGAGAGCTGTAATGTAGCGCAAAGGTACAATACTGCTTGATAGTTGTGTAAATGCGTGACAACATTTGCTCAACAAAACATGATTATCCATGGTGACACACGATGTCCCAGTAACGGAGTTCCAGCCTTTCCGCGTGGCGTTGCCGAAACTTTGCTGGAGCGGAGTCGCACGAATTCATAGCAGCTAACGCAGGGCCCTCTTTGAGGGGGACTCCCGCTTATAGTGGGATCGGAAGGCAACAATGGACCAAGTCATAGAACAGAAAATAATGCGAAAGCTCTTCCTGAGGCTGGTGCCGCTGCTGACGCTGCTCTACATTGCCTCGTACCTCGACCGGGTCAACGTCAGCTTCGCCGCCCTGACCATGAACAAGCAGATCGGGTTGAGTGCATACGCTTATGGCCTGGGAGCGGGCATTTTCTTCATCGGATACTGCGTCTTCGAGATTCCCAGCAACTTGATGTTGGTTCGCGTCGGCGCTCGCAGGTGGATCGCCCGGATTCTGTTCACCTGGGGCCTGTGCGCCTGTGCGATGGCTTGGGTCCAAGGGCCAAAGAGTTTTCTGACGATGCGATTCACCCTTGGCGTGGCCGAGGCAGGCTTTTTCCCGGGAGTGATCCTCTACCTAACCTACTGGTTTCCTGCACGCTACCGCGCCCGGATCATTTCGCGCTTCATGCTGTCGATCCCTATTTCGCTGGCCGTGGGCGCGCCGGTTTCGACCTGGCTGCTGCAACTGGACGGCACGCTTGGATTGCACGGGTGGCAGTGGCTCTACATCCTGGAGGGACTGCCGGCAGCGTTGCTGCCGATTGCGGTGCTCACGCTCTTGCCCGATAACCCGTCGAAAGCGTCCTGGCTCAGCGAAAGCGAAAAGAACTGGCTGCAACGGGAGTTGGAGCAGGACCACGAAAAGGTAGCGCTGACGAAGCCCACGGGCACCATCGCCAAGGTTTTCACTAATCCGGTCATCCTGGCGCTAGGCTTCATCTATTTCGCCGATACCGGCGCCAATCTGGGATTATCGATGTTCCTGCCGCAGATCATCAAGGCGCAGGGATTCTCGACGATGCAAACCGGATTTATTTCATCGATTCCCTATATTACCGGCTGCGCCGGGATGCTCGGTATTGGTTATCTTTCCGACCGCTTTAAGGAGCGCAAATGGCACGTGATCGGCTGCCTTCTGATGATGGCCGTTGGACTGGGAACCGCCGGCTTCCTCGGTAACAACGTCGGTGCAATCGTGGCGATCTCGTTTGCGACCATCGGCATCATGGGGGCAAAAGGGCCATTCTGGCCAATCCCGTCGGCGTATCTGACCGGCGCCGGGGCCGCCGCGGGAATTGCTTTCATCAACTCGCTGGGCAATCTGGGTGGTTTTGCCGGTCCGTACATGGTGGGTGTTGCCAAGCGGATGACGAACAGTTTTTCCGGTGGGCTTTACGCACTTGCACTCATGACGTTTATGGGAGCGATTGTCACCGTCTTTGCCGTAAGACTCCAGAAGACCGTGCCCGCCGTTGCGGACACAGCTTCGGCCAAAACCGCGGGCACCGTGGGATCACGTTAGTCGGGCGTTTCCTGAATCCAGAATATATCGGTGATACCTGTCGTGCTTGGGATCACCCACAACGGGAAACAATTCTATTGCTTAGGGCTGCATGGCACCGTTTGAGCGCCTTGCACCCGTACCGCAACATTGAACTCACCAAGCCGGGCCCGAAGTCGCGTTCTGGGAAATCAGCTTCACTTCCTCGAACGCGGTTCCTGGGGACCCTGGCCACTCCCGTTACCAATCCCGAGAGCGTGATCGCTTATGCTCTACGGACGTCGCTTGGGCGTGTAGTCGTGCTTCTGCTCGACTTCCTCCTTGATCGTGCACAGGGCATGGTTCCAGACGACATCGTGCACGAATCCTGGAAACAACGCTTTTACAATCCGCCATAGAATCCGACTTGCGGGCCTCTTGCCCCGTTTGTAGTCGAATGCAGTATAGATGGACAGTTTGATGTTTCTGTCCTTGGTTGGTGCGAGGTTGAAGATCAATTTCCCATCATCCACAAACTCTTCGCTGACCTGATACATCAAGGTCTCGGTACCGACCCTCTTGGTTAGCCGCATTTCCGCACATAATCCGGCTAGCGAAATCCTGTATCGGATTACTGATCCGACCTGATTGGGTTCCCCCTGGATCTGTCGAACCTCTAAGAACCGTAGGTTTACGAAGCTCGCGTTAGGCTTGCCTAAGGAAGCCAATTCCTCCATGATCTCTTCTGGAGAACCGCGGATTTTGATCACATACATCCGCTCGAACTCAGGCGAACCGCCAACCTCCATTTCCAGGCTTGATGCTAAGCCCAGCTTGAGCCACTCGCGCTTCTCCTTCAAGATCACTGTCGGGTATCGTCCGTATTGTCCCCATTTGAGTCCAAAGAAGGCCTCGCACAACACGTTCCTCACCGTCACGGCCATACCGGTGAGAAGCGACCGCAGCACGCTGTAGCTGAACATCTCCCGCAGAACTTCTCGATACTCAGCCGTGCCACTGGCGATTTTCCAGAGCACCACGCTCAAGGGCCGCCTACGCTCATCTCGCACCTTCTGTTCGGTGGCAAAGGCCTGGTAGGTAATGCGGCTGACCATCGACCTGGTGAACGCCACGCGGCTCATCCCGAGCACCAACCGTCCGAAGCGGTTGTCTGTCGCGAGCCACTTGATGGTCTTCCCGTATCCTCGCGCGAGAGATTGTTTGTCTATCCCATCATGGAATATGACGTGCGCCAGTTGACTGGCCGTCACGTAGGCCGAGAACAGACCGTCCTTATTCAAGCGCGACCCCGCCGCATCGCCGATAATCGCAAACCGATCTCCGAAGGGAGATTTAGCAGTGATCGCCGTCATTCTGGGAGCACACGCACAGGCGATGGGAGCTCCCTCGATGTCTGGCAAAATGCGGGCGATTTGCGGCAGGGTCAAAAAATCATAGACCATCTGCTGGCTATTTCGTGGCAACACCGCTTGGTCGATACACCTGCCAATCATGGCTACGGTCAGAAACTTGCCCTTAGGGAGAATCGCGGCGTGCTCCACCTCAAGGCGCTTGGAGCCGTACTCGATGAAGTGTACTTCTCGGTGCATGTTTCGCTGGAGATAGTCCTCGCCCACTTCTAGTTCGAAGATGAAGGCCTTTCGGGATCCGCTTGGAACGAACGCCGGATTCAACTGCTTGATCGAAGCGGCCAGGCCATCGTCACCATAATCGACGCCATGGTGCGCATTGATTCCTGTAGCGAAGGTTACAAAGCTGGCGTCGAGCAACACCCTCTCTCCCGCTTCCGTTCGCACCGTCAAGATGGGTTTGCTTGAGGCACCATAGGCAACAGCCTGAGCGTCGCCGAGCAGAATGCGCGCGCCCTCCTTGACCGCCTCACCAAGCAGAAACGCATCGAATCCGCCGCACTCGCCGATCCTTCTGCCAGGCAACGAGCCCCTGAACACCGAGTACATCTTCATGTCTTTGGGAACCCGCAGCCGGAAGTTCTTCCACTGGCCCTGTATCCAGACGTACTCGATGTGCTCCTCGATGATCTCGTCTCGAATGACGAGACCTAACTGGTCGAGTACCTCATTCATCCTCGGGGAGATAACGCCCGCGCAGAAGTTGCATCCCTTGCAGTGGAAGCTGCCGGTCTCTTGGCCGACCGGACGACGCTTCTCGACGATGACAACGTCGATGTGTAGGCCGAGGCGCCGGGCTTCCCGGAGAAGAGTGATAGCAAAGAACGAGCCTGCCGGCCCGCCGCCGACGATAGCGACGCTGTCGTTGTTCTCAAGCCTCGCTAATGGAGAAAACGTCTGAGGCATAAGCGGTCACTCTCGTGGCAGCCGAAAATGCAAGAAACCAATCGCTAAATCGCTATTCCTTTCCGCTCGGGGCCGAAACCGCAAGCGGCGGAGGCGCGGCTTCCTGTTTTGTATGCCACGGCGGAAGGAGTTGCACCAGCACCCACAAGATGAAAAAAGGGAGAATTGTAAGCAGTATTGCAGCCAACAATCCCTCTCGCGCGACGAAACCCATTTTGTAGGTGGTGTAACCAAGAAAGCTCTTGGAGAAAAGCTGTCCGCCGATAACGACGTTCCAGCGCATGGCGAAGATACCGATCTGGCTGAGGCATCCCGAAAGCACATAGAGGCGCTTTCGCACTATGACCGGCAAACTGAAAACCTGAGTGAGAGCCAGTAACGCAATCGGAGCTACGGTACCGAGCAGGATCTGAATAACCACGTGCGACAGATAAAGGCGCGTATGAACCATGAAGTCGAGGCTGCGGAACGATTCGTCGGCCTCATAGATGCGGTGAACCAGGTCCAGCATTTCGAGAGCGAAGTCGATAATGAATGTATAGAAGAGATACTTTGCAATGGTGTCCACACAGGGGATGTCTATCGTCACGCGGCGAAGACGGCTGATCAGCATGTAGAGCAGCAGCACCATCGCAATGCCGGAAACCATGGCGGAGAACAGAAAAACGACGGGCATCAGCGGTGAAGACCACCAGGGGTTAGCTTTCACCGAGCCAAAGATGAAGCCCACGTAACCGTGCAGTAGAAAAGCCGAAGGAATACCGATGATGGTGACAATGCGGCCTACCTTGTCATCAATCCGCAGCGCCCCCTCGCTAATATTGTCAGAGCCGAGGGTCAGCACGCGATAGACAAGACGCTTCCAACCGCTAGTGGACTGAGACAGCAGCACGATGTCGCGACGGTAATCGAGCCAGATTTCGACGACCAGAACGGCGAGCAAATACCAGAGATATACGAAGCCGAACATAGCCATGGCCGAAGATGTGTGCGGCGTAAGATACATCTCAAAGGAACGTTCAGGGTGCCCGAGGTGCAACTGCAGTGGCAGAGGCGCCACCAGTAAGAAAGCCAGCGCCGTCAGTAACGCCAGTCGATATGTGGGCCTGACTGCTTCAACATTGAAGACACGTTCCAGCGACGCCAAAATGAATGCGCCAGCCACCAGCCCAGTAAGGTACGGATAAAGGACGATCAGTACGCTCCACTGGAGTTCTATTTCATTCGGGTACATGAATCCATCGACGGGTATCATTTACCGCTCTCCTTATCGCACCGAACCATCCAAGCCGTTGTAGTAGAGCTTTGACCTGGTCGCCAAGTGTGGCTTCAAAACCTGCACGCTGTGGGTCTTGAGGAATTCATGAATCGGGTCCTTGGGATTCTTCAGGTCTGCCAACTGGCGAGCCCCAGTGGGGCAGACTTCGCAGCAGGCCGTCGTGAGACCCTTCGTGATGCGGTGATAGCACAACGTGCACTTTTCCGCTGTTTTCTTCTCTGGATTCAGAAAGCGGCACCCATAAGGGCACGCCTGGATACAATAACGGCAGCCCAGGCAGTACTTTCCGTCCACCAGCACGACACCGTCGGGGCTGACAAACGTGGCCCCCACGGGACAGACCTGCGTGCACGGCGAATCAGCGCAGTGGTTGCACATTTTGGGAACGAAGAAGTTCTTTCCGCCAGCGTAGGGAGCCGGGGGGAAACCGTTCTTGCCTCCATCGGGAGAATCCACGATGGGATTTTCAATGCTCACGTCTGAGACGTGGTAGCGTTCGACCCAGGTGCGAAAATAGCCGTCAGGCACCTCGTTCTCCGCCTGACAGGCGCGAACACACGTGCCGCAGCCGATGCACTTGTTAATGTCGACCAACATGCCCCACCAGTGTTCCGCCTTGTTGTAGTTCGGCGATGCCTCGGGGGTTCCTGCGAGTACGTACTTCCACGCGACGGCGGCGGCGGGCAACAGAATGAGTAGTTGACGGCGTGTGAAGTTCACTTGGCAGCTCCCGACTTGATCACCGGGCTATGCGGCTGATGGCACGTATTGCAGGCGAGCCCGGCGGAGTGATCCGCGGTGGCGACCTGCGGGAAGCCCGCAGGTTTGGCGATGTTAGCTTCGTGACAGCGGGCGCAAAGCACGGCAGTGTCTATCTTCGCTGGCTGGAGCGCGGTGGGATCTTCCGCATGCTTGGCGAGCGCTCCATGACAGGCCTCGCACGCGACCCCTTTGTGCTTTCCCTTTACTTTCATTTCCAGAACGTCGGAATGACAGCTCTCACAAGTCTGGTGGCCGGCAAAGAAAATCGGTCGAGCTGAGATCTCGGCGATGGCTTCTCCACGATAATGTCCGTATCGTCCAAAAGAGCGCGGAATGAGGACCCCGCGCAGCAAGAGGAACACGATAAGCCCCAACAGGAAGACGGCTGCCAACCGGAGGAGGTGACTTACATTTTTTAGGTTTGCCATAGTGAGCTGCAGACACCCCGTGTGGACACAGCACGGCCTCGGCCGGCCTATGTCTTTCTCACGCAGATTCCCCCACACACCCATTGAATTGGGCGAAAAATAGTGGCGTCAATATAGCGCGGCTAAATCATGGCCCCTTGTGACGTAGCGCATAACCTAGTGTGATGTGTCAGAGGTTTGCTGCCGCCCATGCGTTCCGTTGGCAGATTGCGCGACTAACTATGTTGTCATTGCGCAAAGGGGCAGACCCGTGCTGTCCGTCTAAGCTGGGACGTCTTCTTCCTGCAGCAAGGGAGTACTTTCCGAGTGGTCGGCCACTGGAAAGAAATCCAAATAGTTACAGCGCCCCGATCAGTCCCCGGAAGTCGGCATCGCGCAAGCTTTCCGAAAGCAAACGCGGGCCATGCTTGGCCGGATGCTGGGGCGTATCTCGGTAATTCATGCGAGCCGTGGCGGCCCGAAGGCGTAGATGCGTCTCCCCGTTCTGGCCGACGGCGGGACGAGCATGAACCCCACTTATCACGTGGCAGAGTGACGCATATCACTGCGCGCATGTAACCAGGTAAACCACAATCCGCAACACTGCTTTGGGGTGGCAGTAGGCCGGACAACGACTGCAGTCGCAATTTGACTGCGAGAAAGCTGTTGCAGGCACCCAGCCTGTATTGCTCGTGTTCCGGAAACCCTAGTGGGGTTTTAACCGCGCCATTTTGATCAACGTGTCCTTTTGACCGGCATTGTTCCGCCGGAGGGATACTTTTGCCTGTTTGCTGGTTAGCGCAAGCTGATCGTTCGCATTATTGCATTCATCGGGGATGCGCGCAGCCCAGATCGATGTGTGGCTGTTCCATCATGAGCACGCGCAAGCGTTTATAAAGTGCAAAAAGGAACGAAAAGGAGATCAGCCTTGGCAACCAGCAAAGTACAATTCGCAGCACAACTCGGCATCAGTAGATGGTGGCGGGTCCTGGGCGGACTCTCGATGAACCTGGCCCTTGGCAGCCTTTATGCCTGGAGCGTGTTCGTCGGGCCGTTGGAAAAAGAATTTGGATGGAAGCGCGCCGATACCTCCACCGTCTTCACCATTGCGGTGGTGGTGTTTGCCCTTTCGTTCATTCTGGCAGGACGGCTCCAGGACAAAATTGGCCCCTTTCCCATCTCCTTGACGGGGGGAGTCCTGGTCAGCATGGGATTCTTCCTGTGCGCCTACACTTCCAGTCTCACGTACCTGTTCATCAGCTTCGGCGTAATTGGCGGACTGGGCAATGGCTTTGGCTACGCTACGCCAATCCCGGTAATGGCCAAGTGGTTCCCGGACCGCCGCGGCTTGGCGGTGGGTCTTGCCGTGGCCGGCTATGGCGGAGGTTCTGCCATTTTTGGTCCGCTGGCGGCCAGTTATCTGCTGCCGGCGTATGGCTGGCGGGCAAGCTTCCAGATTCTGGGTGTGATCTTCCTGGGGATGACGGTCTTTGGGGCCTTTCTGCTGAAGAATCCACCTGCAGGCTACCGTCCGGCTGGTTGGATGCCGGTGACGGCTTCGAAGTCAGCCGCCACCGTCCATGAGTTCACGCCGGGCGAGATGGTGCGGACCCCGACGTTCTACTTGATGTGGGTAGCCTACGCACTGGGCTGCTCAGCCGGTCTGATGGTGATCAGCCAATTGGTGCCTTTTGCCTCGAGTGTTGGGATTCCCAGCGCCTCGTTGGCGGCTATGGGTTTGGTGGTGGGCGCGGCGGGCAATGCCTCTGGACGCATTTTGTCGGGCTGGATGTCGGACGCGCTGGGGCGCATCAACGTGCTGCGCCTGATGATCGCCATTTCCATGATCGCCATGCCCATTCTCTACCTGGTGGGCAGCAATGTCGCCGCCCTGTTCCTGGTGGTGTTCGTGGTTTACTGGTGCTACGGCACGCAGTTGTCGGTGAACGGCGCAGCCTGCTCGGACTTCTGGGGAACCAAGAACGCCGGCATCAACTACGGTCTGCTGTTCACTGCCTGGGGTGTGGCTGGCATCATTGGCCCGCGCATTGGCGGCTATTTTTACACCCAGACTCACAGCTATAGGAGCGCGTTCATGTGGGCTGCCGCGCTGGCCGCAGTGGCCCTGCTCTGCGAAATGCTGGCTAAACGACCCACTGTGCCCAAAGATAAACCTGGCTTGATGACTCAGCCGCGTACCGCTGCTGGATGATCTCGCAAACCTGCTTTCAACCCGAATCATGGCTGACTTGCTGCCGGGTAGATAGCTCGGCAGCCGTCCGCGTGTGATTCTCTGCGGTCGAGAATTCAAAGAAATAAGGAGACTGTGACCATGGCGACTGAGTTCGTTGATATGGGAAATGCTTCTCGCAACCAGGCGGCAGCCGTCCAAGCTACTGAAATTCAAGCGGCCCAAGCTGCGGAAGCCGAAATAGCGGTCCACTGGAAAGAAGAAGCTTTCATCTATCCGCCGACAAGATTCATTGGCCAGGCAAACCTGACGGATGCTTCGATCGTTCAACGCTTCCGCGAGGAGAACTTCCCGGAATGTTTCCGGGAATACGCTGATTTGCTGACTTGGGACAGATACTGGGAAACCACGCTCGACACCAGCAATCCGCCGTTCTGGAAATGGTTCGTGGGCGGCAAACTCAACGTCAGCTATAACTGCATTGACCGGCATCTGGACAAGCACAAGAACAAGGCTGCCATTATCTTCGTGCCCGAACCCGAGGGTGACGCTCCCGTGGTAGTCACGTACCAGGAGCTGTGGGTCCGGGTAAACGAAATGGCGGCCTTGCTGCGTGATTTTGCCGGGCTGAAGACCGGCGATCGCGTGACCATCCACCTGCCCATGACCCCGGAGCTGCCGATCACGATGCTGGCCTGCGCCCGCCTGGGCGTGGTGCACTCGGTTGTATTCGGTGGTTTCAGCGGAGAAGCCTGCGGGCGAAGGGCCGCGGACTCCGCCAGCCACGTCCTGATTACGATGGATGGCTACTACCGCAACGGCAACCTGATCGACCATAAGTCCGCCACCGTCGAGGCCGCGCTGAATGCCTCTCGCGAAGATGGGCATCAAGTTGGCAAGGTTCTGGTCTGGCAACGCTACGCGGGGAGAAATTCTTCTTCGGCAGCTATGGTCCCGGGCCGCGACTACTTCATCAACGAAGTGCTAAATGACTTCCGAGGCAAGCGGGTCGAACCGGTATCCATGGACGCGGAAGCTCCTCTGTTCCTGATGTACACCAGCGGCACCACCGGAAAACCGAAGGGCTGTCAGCATCGCACCGGCGGCTACCTGGCCTATGTTACCGGTACCTCGAAGTACATTCAGGACATCCATCCGGAGGACGTTTACTGGTGCATGGCCGACATTGGCTGGATCACCGGCCACTCCTATATCGTGTACGGCCCCCTGGCGCTGGCCGCCAGCAGCGTGATCTATGAGGGCGTCCCGACGTATCCCGACGCTGGCCGGGTGTGGCGCATCGCCGAACGCCTGAACGTTAACATCTTCCACACCTCACCCACCGCCATTCGCATGCTGCGCAAGGCGGGACCGGACGAGCCCAAGAAGTACAACTATCACTTCAAGCACATGACCACGGTGGGCGAGCCCATCGAGCCGACCGTCTGGCACTGGTATTACCAAACCGTCGGCAAAGGCGAAGCCGTGATTGTCGATACCTGGTGGCAGACGGAAAATGGCGGCTTCCTCTGCAGCACCAAGCCAGCCTTGGATCCCATGAAGCCGGGCAGCGCTGGGCCGGGAATGCCGGGCATCTATCCGGCCATTTACGACGAAGACGGCAACGAGCTAAAGGCAGGTTGTGGCAAAGCCGGCAATATCTGTATCAGGAATCCTTGGCCGGGCATCATGCAGACGATTTGGGGCGACCCCGACCGCTTCGTCCGGCAGTACTACGCCAGGTATTGCCGCGACCGCAACAGCAAGCGCTGGCAGGATTGGCCCTATTTTGCAGCCGATGGCGCGGTGCTGGCGGCTGACGGGTACTTCCGCATCTTGGGCAGGGTCGACGACGTCATCAACGTAGCTGGCCATCGCCTGGGAACGAAGGAGCTCGAGTCGGCGTGCCTTACGGTCGATGAGGTAGCGGAGGCGGCGGTTATACCCGTGGCGGACGAGATCAAAGGCAAAGTGCCTGACGTGTATGTGTCGCTCAAGCCAGGTATTGAGCCTAGCCAGGAGATCTCGAACAAGGTAATTGCGGCCCTGGAAACCATGATCGGCAAGATCGCACGGCCGAGAAGCGTGACCATCGTTCCGGATATGCCAAAGACTCGATCCGGCAAGCTGATGCGTCGGGTATTGTCCGCCATTTCCAATCGCAAGGAAACCGGCGACATAACTACGCTGGCGAATCCTGATATCGTAACGAGGATTCAGGAAATGGTCCGCACCAGATAGCACCCACGCCGACTCCTGGCAGCGCAGCGTGGACAACGTAGCTTCGGAATGTACTCAAGAGCGAACGGGGCGATTCGCCCCGTTCGCAATTTAACCTCTTGAACGCGACGGCCAGCCACGAAAACATTTACGAAAGTACGCGCTGGCGAATTTGGTTCAAAGTGCCCAGAGCGCCGCCAGCAACCGGCTGCACACGATTAGTGAGCGTCTGGGGCGTCTGGCGCGGCTCCATCGCAGAGGAAAGCGCGGCTTGGGGCAGAGCTAAGAACATTGCGAAGGTGGATTGGATTCGTTTTGCGGACCGCTGGCGTGACCATTACAAGCCGAACATGGACAAGGTCCGCAAAGGCGTGTACCCCTGGAAGACGGTTGATGAGCTGAACCGCATGGCACTGGACGACGTTCTCAGAGAATTCGGTGTCACGGACTTCACGGCGGAAGAAAGAGATCGATGGAATCAAGCCTGGCATCGTCTGAAGCCTTGGCCAGATGCAGTTCCCGGGCTTACCCGCCTGAAAAAGAAATACATCATCAGCCCGTGTTCGAACGGTAACGTAGCGCTGCATACCAGAATGGCCAAGAATTCTGGATTGCCTTGGGATTGGATTTTCGGCGCCGACTTGCCGAAGCATTATAAGCCGGACCCTGAGGTCTATTTGTCGGCCGCCGGATTACTTAACCTTAAGCCGGAAGAGTTCATGCTCGCAGCGGCACACACGTACGACCTCAATGCTGCCCGGACGTTGGGGTTCAAAACCGGTTTCATTTACCGGCCGCTTGAATACGGCGATGTGGAAAAGGCGGCTAAAGCGAAGCCCGGCGACTACGACGTGGTCTGCAACTCCATTGAAGAGCTTGCAGCACGGGGATCATCGGCCTAAAAACGCGCGGGGTGTGGGGCGGAGCCCCACGGTTTTGGCGCGCGAAGCGCGCCCGCCTTCTTCACTTGACCTATTACAGAGTAATCGTAACAGCCAAATGGGATGGCTGGACCTGCAGAACCGAAAACCAAAAGAACGGCCCAGATGGTTAAACGGTCTTGCTCGCCGGGGATTCTGTGAACGGGCTGTTTGGCGGGTCGGGTCGCTGCGCGATGCCCAGGCGCAGCTCGGGCATGCCAAGATGTCGACCACGCTGGAGGTCTACACGATTCCAATCGACGCGCGGCGTCGCGAGGTGGTCGAAAAGCTGGACGTTTTGGTGACGAATGGTGACGAGTTCAGAGTTAAGAAGCAGGAGCTGCGGATGCCTACTACGCAGATTCAATGACTTAGAAGGAAAAAGATGGTAGGCACGTGGGGACTCGAACCCCAGACCTCTACCGTGTCAAAATTTGGAGCTTTGGCAACTGATTGATTTACAAGGCCCTGGTCGCTCCCAAAAGCCCTGTAAGCCACCTAAAACCAGGTTATTGTTCCCATCCTGTTCCCAGAAAATGGCATTTGTTCCCATTTTTACCGCGCAGGAGGTCATTGGTAAGGTCTGCGTTTTTTCATGTCCCATAGCGTATAAAGCGAACAGCGTAGTCCTTTCGTTACAAGGCAGGCGATTAGCAGCACCCCGAATAGGGCTCGCAAGAAGACCACATTTAGCCGGAAAACAGGCTTTCAAGATCGCGAGCACCGTGAACTACCCGTAAAACGAGAATCTTAGCTTCCTTGAACTGATAGAAAATAAGGTGCTTGGGAAACCCGGCAATCGTCGCGCGGCGAGTGTTGCGAAGCTCGATTGCATCAAACCGACAGGGTGACCCGGCATTCGGTCCCTGGGATATACGCGACAGGGTGGAAGTGACCGCCTTTTCCCATCGCCTGGCCAGTTTCTGACCCGCGTGGGCCTCGTACCAGTCAGCCTGCTCCAAGATGTCCGCAACCGCCAGTTCGCTAAGAGTAATTTGACGCGTCTTCACGGACGTCGAACCCGTTCGCGTAGAGCCGTGATCAGGCCCTTCTTGCGAATTTCGGTAATTGACACTTCAATCTTTGGTCCCCTTGCTCCGGCAAGCAACTCCTGCTCCAGGCTGGCCATGCGGCGTTCTTTATCTTGACGAATCAACTCTCGGATATATTCGCTCGGCGTGCCCCAATCTCCGGATGCAACTTGGCCTTCAACATAAGATTTCAGAACTTCAGGTAGCGAGATGTTCAGAGAAGTCATTGGCATACATTCATTTTATGTCATTATATGAAGGCAGTCAAAATATGACCGTCAACGGAGATGCGGAAACGGGGTAGGGAGTTTTGCTGGATTCCTGAAGTTCTGGTCAAAATGGAAGTTCTTTCTCCGTACCAGTCTTCTTTCTCTACAAAGTCGCTGTGAGAGTCGGTTGTCGAATATCTCCCATGTACCAACCGCGTCGGCATCTGAGCTATGACCCCATTTTTTACGCCACCTACCGTAAAGTGTTTTGAAACTTCTTTCTGTGCCATTTCAGCCTGCAGTGCCTCAAAACAGACAGTTGTAAATCTGACCAATGTTGACAGAACTGAAGAACGCCACTCATGACAAGCAGTTTGCGGCTAGCCAGGGCGAGCCGCCGATTGGCATAGAACTTGCACCTCGTATCACGCACGGCGGATGCTCGGAACGAATCGAGCGCCGCTTTCAAGAGGAACAAGGAGGGTCACCCCCATGACTCACGAAAGCATATCGGCTTACGGTCATTGGCTACTAGTTATCAGCAATTCCGCCATCTTCATCATCTTCGCCTTCAGCTTTACGCATCCGAGTACCAAGCGTGATTGGCGATCGTTTAGCGCCTTTTCAGCTTTTCTCGTGGCGCTGTTCACGGAAATGTATGGCTTCCCGCTGACGATCTACTTACTATCCGGCTGGCTGGGCGGCCGTTATCCAGGGGTGAACCTCTACTCCCACGACGCAGGACATCTCTGGCATACCCTGTTCGGGTTAAAAGGGGACGCTCATTTTGACGTGTTCCACATCCTGAGCAGTGTGTTCATCTTCGGCGGATTCATTCTGCTTTACGCTGCGTGGGAAGTGCTGTACAAGGCCCAGCGCAACCATGGCCTGGCCACGACTGGCATCTATGCGCGCGTGCGTCACCCCCAGTATGACGCCTTCGTTCTGATCATGTTCGGCCTGCTGCTGCAGTGGCCGACGTTACTCACACTGGCCATGTTCCCCGTGCTGGTAGTAATGTACGTGAAGCTGGCCCGTCGCGAGGAACGCGCGGCTGTAGCGGATTTCGGCCTCGCGTATGAACGCTATGCGACCGTTACTCCCGCCTTCACCCCGCGGTTCTCTTTGGCTCCTCCAACTGAAACAACGCAACACCTCAGCACACGCTGAGGACAAACCCATCATGGAGGTTGTGATGAAGCACAACATGAGCAGTTCAGGTCAAGCAAGCGTGAAGGACCCTGTATGCGGCATGAGCGTAGATAGGCAGCAGGCCTCGCGGCAGACACATGGCGGAACGACCTACTACTTTTGCAGTCCGCACTGCCAGGATCGGTTCACCGCTGATCCAACGAAGTATGTAGCCTCAGCACGCGAATATGCTTGCCCGATGCATCCGGAAGTGGTTCAGAGCGGACCAGGAAAATGTCCCAAGTGCGGCATGGCGCTCGAAGCACGACCCAGCGCCGCCTGAGAGAGCGCGGTGTTCGAAGTACGGCCAGGCAGAAATGAAGCGCAGAGAGCTTTCGCCGCATCGCAAAAAAAGCTCCCGGACAACAAACCTGGCCCGCAAGCCAGCTCTGGCATTGCTTCTAATCTCTGGCATTGCTTCTAATAGAGACTCGGCTGATGAGTGGGATGGAGGTATTCACATGGCGCATACGAAACCGATTCTTAGGGCAGAGAAATTCGTTGATCCGGTCTGCGGGATGGAGATCAGCCCGGAGACTGCCTATACTCGGCAAGAATACGAAGGGCGAGAAATCTACTTCTGCAGTGCACATTGCCAGGAGAAGTTTCAATCGGAGCCGGCCAAATACTTGCCCGACCGCCCACAGGCTGTGTCTCAACCAGCGGGGAGCGCCCGTGCGGAGTACACCTGCCCCATGCATCCCGAGGTGCGACAGATTGGCCCGGGCGCATGCCCGAAGTGCGGCATGGCCCTGGAGCCAGTTGCTCCCGCACTGGTTGCGGAGAGGGTTGAATACACCTGCCCGATGCATCCGGAAATTGTTCGCAGCGAACCGGGTAGCTGCCCAATCTGTGGCATGGCGTTGGAGCCGCGCACGATTTCCGCTGCAGAAGAAGAGAATCCCGAATTGCGGGAGATGAGGCGACGCTTCTGGGTGAGCCTGGTCTTGACTATTCCCGTATTGGCTTTGGCGATGGGTGAGTACCTCCCTGGCTGGCCGGTTGGCCGCTGGATCGGCAAGCAGGTGCAGAACTGGCTGGAGTTGCTCATCGCCACGCCGGTGATTCTCTGGGGCGGATGGCCCTTTTTCGTGCGCGGCGTGCGATCAATTAAGAACCGGGCCTTGAATATGTTTACGCTGATCGGGCTCGGGATCGCCGTGGCGTACGTTTACAGCTTGGTTGCTACTATTTTTCCGGGCATTTTCCCATCCTCGTTTCGTGGCGCGAGCGGCCAGGTGGACGTGTACTTTGAGGCTGCAGCAGTGATCGTAACGCTGGTGTTGCTGGGCCAAGTGCTCGAATTGCGAGCCCGCAGCCAGACCGGCGCGGCTATTAAGGCGCTGCTTGGACTTGCGCCCAAGACTGCCCGTTTGGTCCGGCCGGATGGAGCGGAGATTGATGTCCCGCTCGATCAGGTCAAGCCCGGTGATCGGCTGCGCGTGCGTCCGGGCGAAAAGATCCCGGTGGATGGTGTGGTGGTCGAGGGAAGCAGCAGTGTAGACGAATCCATGATCACCGGCGAACCAATTCCGATCGAGAAACAACCGGGCGCCAAAGTTACCGGCGCGACGGTAAACGGCACGGGTTCGCTGGTGATGGAAGCGCAACGCGTGGGTTCCGAAACCTTGTTGGCGCAGATCGTGCGTATGGTCGCCGAGGCGCAACGCAGCCGCGCTCCCATTCAGAAATTGGCCGATTTGGTCGCGGGCTACTTCGTGCCCATCGTGGTTGGCATCAGCGTCGTCACCTTCATTGTCTGGGCACTATTTGGACCCGCGCCCGCCATGGCCTACGCGCTGATCAACGCCGTTGCCGTTCTCATTATTGCCTGCCCATGTGCGCTTGGCTTGGCCACGCCCATGTCGATTATGGTGGCCACCGGCAAGGGCGCGACCATGGGAGTGCTGTTCAAAAATGCCGAAGCTATCGAGTTCATGCGCAAAGTTGACACGCTGGTGGTGGACAAGACCGGCACACTGACCGAGGGTAAACCGAAATTGGCGAGCGTCGAGCCCGCGCCGGGATTTGATCGCCGGCAGGTACTTGCGTTAGCAGCCAGTCTGGAGCGCGCCAGCGAACATCCGCTGGCCGCGGCCATCGTTGCGGGCGCCCAAGCGGACGGGATAACGTTCCTGCCTATACACGATTTTCTTTCGGCTACGGGTAAGGGTGTAAAGGCGCAGGTCGATGGGCTCTCTGTCACGCTCGGGAATCGCAAGCTGCTTGATGATAGTGGAATTGACGCCGGAGCGGTAGCGAGTAAGGCCGAGGCTATGCGCTCGGATGGCGAGACGGTGATGTTTCTTGCCGTGGGCGGCCGCGTGGCCGGGCTGATCGGCGTTGCTGACCCGGTCAAGAAAACCACGCCGGAAGCCATTCGTCAGTTGCACGAGGAAGGGATTCGGGTGGTGATGCTTACGGGCGACAGCCGCACGACCGCGGAAGCTGTGGCCAGGAAGTTAGGGATCGACGAAGTGATCGCCGAGGTTCTGCCCGAGGACAAGGCCAAGCATGTGAAGAGGCTCCAAGGCGAAGGGCGGTTTGTCGCCATGGCGGGCGATGGCATCAATGATGCGCCTGCCTTGGCGCAGGCGCAGGTGGGCATCGCTATGGGCACGGGAACCGATGTCGCCATGGAGAGCGCCGGAGTGACGCTTGTCAAAGGCGACCTGCGGGGCATTGTGCGCGCCCGCCTGCTCAGCCGCGCCACCATGCGCAATATTAAACAGAACCTGTTTTTCGCTTTTGTCTACAACTCGGTCGGAGTGCCCATCGCGGCAGGCATTCTGTATCCGTTCTTCGGTATATTGCTGAGCCCCATGATTGCGGCGGCAGCCATGAGTTTCAGTTCGGTTTCCGTAGTCAGCAACGCCTTACGGCTGCGCAGAGTGCGCCTATGATTTGGATGGGGATACTCATGGGTCTTCCGTTGCTGGGCCTGGTGTTGTTTCACATCTACCCGTGGCAGGAGGCCCTCCCGCCTTATCTCGCGCTTACGGGCGCGTCCTTGTTCTTTGATTGGCTGATGATGGGCTCCATGCACCTTCCTGTGCGCAGCGGACGCGAGCAGATGATCGGATCAATGGCAGAGGTTCTTAACTGGGCAAACGATTCCGGGCAGGTAGTCTGGAAAGACGAGATTTGGCAAGCAGAAACTGAAAAACGAACATCCCTCATGCCTGCGGAGAGGGTTGTGATCAACAGCGTGTCAGGACTAACCCTCTCCGTGAAGCCGACCGGTTCAAAGCGAGACGGTTTTTGCCCGCGCTCTGGGGATCGTTTGCAACTTGTGGAAGTCAGCAGTGTGGCAGGGCGATCAGAGGGAGTTTTTGACGGCCGCGATAGACCTAGTAGCAGCTCCCTAACGCGCGAGCCTGACGCTATCGCTGGCCGCAAGCTGTAAGCGACTGGTCCGCGATAGATTGCCGTGATCAAGAAGTTCGCCGATAGAGAGGTGACAAATGCATTGGTACTGGAATGGCTGGAATGGATGGTGGTGGCATATGGGATTCATGTGGCTGTTTTGGATAGTCGTCATCGTGGCTGTCGTGTGGGCGCTTGCACGGGGAATTTCGGGCAGGACACAGATGGGAGAACGCCAGGACTCGCCGGAACAAATCCTCAAGCGTCGCTACGCGAGCGGCGAGATCGACAAAGAAGAGTACGAGCGCCGGCTCAGTGACTTGCGGCGCTGAACCCTGGCCGCTGGAAATAGTGAACCGCTTTGAGGTCGGCGTCCTTGTTGTGCCTTTAGGTAACGAATTTTGAAGCGTGCATACGAACTCATAGCATGCTGGCGCCAGCGTTTGTTTGCCTGGGCACTGGCGCATCTCAACGGCAAGTACGAAACGAGACTGGCTGATACGAAACGAACCCTGTTTTTGGATCTTTCCGGAACAGTCGTCGAAATCGGTCCAGGCGCCGGGGCCAACCTTCCTTATTTTTCGCGCACCATCCGCTGGATTGGCGTGGAACCGAATCCGTACATGGATCGGTACCTCCAGAAGCGCGCAAATGTGCTTGGAATGCCAATCGAGATACGGCGCGGCACTGCCGAGGGTTTGCCGATGCCAGATTGCTGTGCCGATGCGGTGGTCAGCACCCTTGTCTTGTGCTCTGTCAGCAATCTTTCAAAATCGCTCTCGGAAGTATTGCGCGTGTTGAAGCCAGGCGGGCGTCTGATCTTCATTGAACACGTTGCCGCGCCGCGCGGCACATGGCTCCGAAGTTTTCAGACCTGGATCAAACCGGCCTGGAGGCGACTCGGGGAGAATTGCCATCCTGATCGTGAGACGTGGATGGCACTGGAGCACGCCGGCTTCGCTCAAGTTGACTATTCGCGCTTCAGAGTTCCAGTACCTGTGGTTAGCCCACAGATCGCCGGAATGGCGGTAAAAGAACAGGGTTGACGGAAATGAGTAGCAGGAGATGCAAAGTCCCTTATGAGGCGGACGTGTCGTTCATTCTGCCGTAACAACTGGAACTGGAGTCATCCTTGACTCGGCCAGATCAGAGCTGGCGGCCACTGGGCCGCCGGCTCCCGTGCACTGTTTCCGAATCAGTTTCAGGCAATTATGGAAATCTGTTAAAATCTGCTGTTCGTAACTGCTTTGTATTTAACCGTTTGCGCGTCACTCGTTAAATGCTGGTGAAGTCTGTTGATGTCGGACGCTCTGACCGGTACAAAATCGTGTACAAGTGCCTGGGGTGTCTCGCCGGCGACGCCCAGTCCGTGACGCTCATAAGCTTACTTGCTCCCCCTATCTGAACTCCTGTGGTTGTGCACTTTTCCAATGTGCAGTTCGAACAGACGGGTAGTCTCTGGGTTGTCCGTGGCTCATCAACTGACCACTCCGTTGGAGCGAAAACAGTTTGGCACCAACGATGCACAATTTCGTGAACTTCAAGCTCCAATGCAATTCGGGGCCACGTTCATGCTCTGCTACAATCAACCGCGCATTGCCGGTCTTACAATCTGGCAAGCTTAACTTGATGAAATTCAGAAGCTCCATTCCAGCCGCTGTGATCCGTCCGCGTCTGTACCTCGCTGAGTCGCTCAACATCGGCCCCGGCAAGATCGACCTGCTACGCAAGGTGGACGAGACGTACTCAATCAGCGCGGCAGCGCGAGCACTGGGCATGACTTACAAACGTGCTTGGCTGTTGATCGACTCATTAAATCAGGGCTTTCATCGTCCGGTGGTCAAAACCACGACAGGCGGGAAAGGCGGGGGCGGTACGACCCTCACCGTTCTCGGCAAACAACTTGTTGAACGCTACATCGCGCTTGAAACACGAGTGAATAGCTCGGCCAAGGCCGAATTGGACGCGCTGCTCCGGCTGGTCCGGTAGCTCTCCCATTTTTTCATGTTGACTCATTGCGAGATGCGTTATAGCCTAAACACCATAACGTTGCGCTATAGCCTAAATACCATAACGCATGGGAGACATGAACCCCGATGAGAACCGTGGCAGCCACCGCCCCTGCGAGAGTTTCTTGGCCCATCTCTCGCTTCGATGTTGCTGGGGCATTTGGCGACATTGGCATACTTTTCCCAATAGCAATCGCGCTAATCACACTGAACCACCTCAATGCCACTTCCGTATTCCTTGCTGCAGGGCTGGCGTACATCGTGGGAGGATGGTACTTCCGCGTGCCGATGGCTGTTCAGCCATTCAAAGCTGTTGCAGCAATTTCTCTCGCCCTTGGACTTTCACCTCAGGAAATTGCCAGCGCGGGTCTCTTGATCGGGGTTCTGCTTGCAGTGATCGCGGTCACCAATCTTGGCGGCCTTCTCGCCCGCTTATTCACGGTGCCTGTCGTGCGCGGCATCCAGTTGGGGTTGGGATTGTTGCTGCTGCGCGAGGGAATCAGGCTTGTCTTCGCGAAACAAGCAACTTTGCTGTGGAACAATTGGTCGCTCGTGGGCTGGGAACTCGCACTGGTCGCGGCCATCATTCTGACTTTATTTATTAAGTCGGAACGCTTCCCGGCAGGTTTGTTGCTTTTAGGATTCGGCGTTGCCATTGGGCTATGTGCCTACGTCGCTGGACTGCGTAATCTGGAATGGCGTCCTATTCCGCTAACGTTCATCCGCCTCAACGCGCAAGAGCTATGGCGAGTACTGCCATTGCTCGTCATCCCGCAGTTTGCCCTGACATTCGGCAACTCAATTGTCGCTAGCGAAAACACGGCACGGATTCTCTACGGTGATCAGGCGAACCGGGTAACCATCCGTGGGCTCGCTGGGAGTATTGCCGTAATGAATGTAGCGAGCGCCGCGATACTGGCTTCTCCCTTGTGCCACGGCTCGGGAGGAATAACGGCGCACTTCAAGTTTGGCGCTCGCACACCAAAATCGAACTACGTCATTGGTGCGGTCTGTCTCCTACTCGCCGCCATCGGGGCAGCGGCTGTTGCTGTGCTGCGCCTGATTCCTATTGCCATACTGGGCGTCTTTCTGATCTACGTCGGAGTTCAACATGCGCTTTATTTAAGGGACATCGTTAAGCGATTACCGTTCCTGCTGATTGCAGCCTCCGTGGGCGTGGTCGCTTTGCTTACAACCAATCTCATGTGGGGATTCTTAGTTGGGCTCGTATTGCAGGCAATTATTGCCTTCCCCACACTACGAGCGAGCCTGCGGATTTAAGAACTCGTAGCGATATGCCAATTTCACAGATAGAACAAGCGACGTTAGAAGACCGAGAAGTGCGGGCTTCTACGGCAAACAGTGCCGCCAAATTAGCACTTGCTTTGGCCTGCGGTATCCTTATCGGGATTCTGGGTGGTCTGATTGGGCTGGGTGGTGCCGAGTTTCGCCTTCCCCTGTTAATCGCACTCTTCGGATTTGTGGCGCTGCCCGCCGTCATTTTGAACAAGGCTATGAGCCTTGTGGTTGTGGCTTCAGCGCTGGTGTTTCGCACTAGGGTGGTGCCCGGAGAGGAAATAGTCGCACACTGGCCCATCGTCGTGAATCTACTGGCCGGTAGCCTGTTGGGAGTTTGGTTCGGGGGCTGGCTGGGCTATGCGCATGAAGAGCCGGACGCTCAATCGCGTGCTCTCCATTCTGCTGCTATTCATCGCCGTAGTGCTAATATTCGGTCACCATCAATATGACGGCCACGCGCTGCTAACCGGCTGGATGCGATGGATTGCGGGGGTGATTGCCGGCTTTGGCATAGGCGTTGTCGCCGCCCTGATGGGCGTAGCCGGAGGGGAGTTGCTAATCCCGACACTGATCCTGCTGTTCGGGGCAAACATTAAGCTAGCTGGCAGTCTTTCTTTAGCCGTGAGCCTGCCCACAATGGTCGTAGGATTTTCACGTTACAGCAGGGACAGCAGCTTCATTGTCTTGAAGCAAAACTGGCGTTTTGTAGCGGTCATGGCAGCCGGTTCGCTGATCGGAGCGGCCATTGGTGGCCATCTGCTGGGCATCGTTCCCGCTGCGGTATTGCTGCCTATTCTCTCTGCCATCCTGTTGATATCAGCCGTCAAGGTCTGGCAGCATCAGTAGCGTGAGGGAAAGCGGGCAGCATTTTTTTGCAACCGGCGGTCTCCGCGCACTCTACTGAAAACATCGACACGGCCGAGTGCGACCAGTTACTCGTAGAACGCAACTGGCGTGTGCAGCTAGTCCTGCAGCTAAGTGCTAGAGCACGAGCTCGATCAACGTACAGGTGATATTCGCGAGTGAGTGAAAGAATTGGTCGTCGGAGCCGTCCTTGATGCGATCACAGAATCTCGGCATCCAACTCTCAAGATGCGCATCGACGAACGCCGCTTCCGCAGCTAACGATGCTTTGCAGACTTTCTGATCGGCACGCTCAAAAGCGTCGAGTGCATCAGCGGTCACGTGTGCCAGAAACGCCAGCTCCAGCGAGACATGATCGTCGGGGATGCGGCCCATGTCGATGGGTGCGAGTCCGCGTTCGATGTAAGCTCGGCGCACAGCGAGCGTTTCCGGGCCTACCAGAACACCGCTACTTAAATAATACGAAGCGTAAGGCGGTGCCAACGGCACGCCGGGGCCTTCAAAGAGGCGGGTATACTCGACTTCGAGATCACCAAGCCACGCCCGCTTGTCAGCTACCTGCGTCACTGTGGCGCGAAGACCCTCAAGCAGTCGCTGTAGTTCGGAATCCTCCACCTGCGCAGAAATAAGCGCCCCCAAGAGCTCCTCATCGGGGGCGCGACTAAATGCGCGATAAAGCAGCGGGTACAGCACCGCCCGGTCTGGCAGGGGCCGGATGAAATCCATCAGGCCTTCCTTATTTTCACGAGGATGTCCACGTACGCAGGCATCCCCATAATCGGGGAGAACGCTTCGGGGTCGATTAGTTCGTTCGGGTTCACAGTTCGATCACGATAATGGAACAGCTTGCCGGCGCCAGGACTGAATCGCCCACCTCCGCCAAACGGCACACGGACTACTCCCGGACGGATGGTTTCGCAGAGCAGCACAGGCCCCTTCTGCTGTTTCCCGTGTGGGTTCTCAAGCACAATGAGGTCACCCGTCTTCAGGCCAAGCTTTTCACCGTCCACACGATTCATCTGGATAGTGCCCACCGAAACCTGCCCATCGCGGACGCGGACCTTGCGTCCGGTTTTTTCGGGACCATTTTGGCCCATCACAACCGGTTCATACTCGATCGCCCCGCCGAGTGGAGCCCAGAGATCCTCCTCGGATATGCGACTCAGCCATTCCACCTCCTGGGTCCCGGTCATTGTCTGATGAATGCGCCCACAAATAAGCTGGAATGGATACTGCTCCTTATACTTGCTATAGGCCGGATTGGTGTAGGGGTTCCACTTGGTTTCAAACCAATAGAAGGTCGCCGGATAGCTTTGCCAGCCAAGGGCCTTGATGCCCGGCGGTATCGAGCCGCTCTCCTCAATCAGCTTATTGTACTTGGAGTACTGGCCCAGCCGCTTCTTCTCGCCTTTCTGCACCTCGTTCCAGTCCCATTTGAATTCGATCTTCTTGGAGCTGGTCTTCAGGATGCCGCCGCCCTTGTAACGTTGCCACGACATCGGCCAGACGGCAACCCCATGATGCTCACGCATCCATTTGATAGTGACGGGTTCGCCCTTGATTTCCTTTTTCTCGTTGTCGATCGTGACGCGGCCAGCGTCAAGAGAATCTGGCGTGCCGATCAATTTATAACCGGCGGGAAGCTTGGGATACGGCAACGGCTCGCCGACATTCGGTCTGCCCGGTGCACCGGCCAAGGCTTCGGTCCAGTATGCCTCTTCATCCTTGTATTTTTCCCAGAAGTCGCTTGCCTTGATATCCGGGTCGCCGCGGTCGGCCAGCGCCTTGGCCAGCAATTGCATGATGTCATACGGCGTCTTGGATTCGTACTGCTTCGCGATGACGAAGTCTCTTATCCAAAGGACAGCATGAGACGGATAGACATCGGCCAGGCTCATCCGCTCCAGATAGGAGGCTTCCGGCAGGAGCACATCGGCGTACAGTCCCGACTCCAGGAATGGAGTATCAGCGTAGACGAAGAGCTCAACTTTGTAATTGCCTTTTGCGTCCTTTGCCGTGAGTGCCTGCTGCCACTTGTAGGTGGCGCCGCCCGTCATAACGCAATTTCCGGTACGCAGGAAGTACGCCTTAATGGGGTAGGAGTGCCCCCGGAACGGGCCTTGACGCAGGGTCACGCCTTCCATGAAGCGCCGCGGATAATCTCCAATTACATCGTCCCATGCCGATGGCCAGTCCCCGTAGCTGTCCATGTGAAGCTCTTCCTGTTTACCCTCGACTTCTTTGCCGTCGATGGTGCGCTTCACCTTGCGTCCCAGAGCATCTTTGCCGGTTGCCTTGCCGCCTTTATCCGACTTGGTTAACTCGGTATCGACCACGCCTCCCGGCGTATCGAAATTGCCGGTGATGACGTTGAGAACCGTGCCCAAGATCGAAGCCGTATAGCCGTTGAAATGATGACCGGTCCCACACATTCCCCAGATCAGCGCGGCGGGTTTTGTCGACCCAAAAAGATGAGCGAGATCCTCAATCTGCTTACGCTGGAGCCCTGTACGGTTTACCGCCCACTCGGCGCTGAAGTAATGCAGGCCGTTGACCGGGTCGGTCTTGCTCCACCAGGAGCGGAAGGCCGCCTCGAAATCCTCCCAACCTACGCTGTTCTCTTTGAAGGACCAGTCAATGTAACGGCGATTCGGGTCAGTATCGGAATGATGTTCGAGGATAAAACGAAGGATAAACGCAAACAGGTCGGGATCGGTGCCGGGCCGAATCGGAAGCCACTGATCCGCCTTCGATGCGGTGTTGCTGAATGCCGGATCGATGACAATGATCTTGGCGCCCAAGAGCTTCGCCTCCACCGTGCCTCGCGATTCATAGTTGATGCGTGTGGCGGTGAATGGATTCCAGCCAGCGTAAATGATCAGCTTCGTTTTGTACGAATAATCGTTCTGCAGCGAGCCGTCGCTCTGACGAACGAGAACCGGCCGCATGATGTCCGGCTCGATACGCTTACCACCGAAAATTAGCTTCGGCCCGTGGCGGCGCGGCGTATCGCAGATGGCGCCATGCTCGGTGACGTGGGGAGTGCCATAGGCGAGAAACACACGCCAATAGGGGTCGCGGTCGGTGACATCGCCACAATCCATGATTACCGACTCCGGCCCATACGCTTTTTTGATGGCCGTGAGCTTGTCAGCAATGTATTTGATCGCCTCGTCCCAGGAAGCACGCTTGAATTTGCCTTCGCCGCGCTCGCCGACGCGGATCATCGGGTACTTGATGCGCTCTGCGCCATATACGAGTTGCAACCCGGCGCAGCCTTTAGCGCAAGCAGTCCCGGCGCTATAGGGCACGTGCGGGTTACCGTAGATCGAAGAGGCAACGCCATCAATCACGTTAACCGCCATGCCGCACTCAGCCGGGCACATAACATCGGCCGTATAGACGAACTTCTGCTCCGAGGCGAGCAGACGGGCCGCTTCTTGCGAGTCCACCTTGCGGAAAGGAGACTGTGTGCAGCCACCCAGAAGGAGACCGCCCGTTCCGGCGGTTGCCAACTTCAGCATCGAGCGACGTGTGAGTTCTTTCACAACTGCACCCCCTTCTCCGCACCCGATCCGGTGAGCGGCAGCAGCCGGAAACCCGCATAAAGCAGCGCGGCACCGACCGCGAGTACGAACACAAGCAACTGCCATTCAAAGAGGCTAGGCAGGTATTCAAATGAGAGCCGCATATCGCGATAGCTCCACTCCAGCCCGCGCAGCCGTGGTGTGACCTGTGCGGGGATGACGAGGTTCAGCCGGACCGCGAAGAAATTGATGACGGCCAGTATCGCCGCCGCTGCTACGGCGACCGGCTTGTCGGGCCGCCTCAATAGCAGATAGGCAGGCACGATCATCCCCAATACCAGGTGGAAGATCCAAAAGACGTACCAGAACGGACCGAACAGGACACCGGTAAGCTGGGTGTATTCGGGACCGATTGCATACCACATCGGCACCGAGAACTCCGCCCACTCCAGCAGGAAATAGATGGCAATGAGTATGAGCGTAGCGCGCCCGAGGAGATGGACCAGATCATTCCATCCCATATCTTCGCGCCCCCAGCCGAGCGCGACTACTGCGGTGAGCAGCGCACTGCCGGAGAGCAATCCTCCGATTAAGAACAAGATCGGGTAAAGTGGGCTGTGCCATAGCGGCAGGCCAACGACGGTCCCGAAAAGCGCCCCCACGCCTCCACAGAACGCGACCGCCAATGGAATTCCGATAAACGACAACAGGCGGATACGCCGGGCATCCTGGTCGAACTCTGCACCCCCGTGTGTCACGTTCCCCGTTGCACCAGCAGAATGACCAGCGACGGTTCGTGCCGGAAGGTCATGCTTGACAGAGAGATAGAACTGCCATGCAAGCAGCGCCATGTATGCCGTGTAAAGCCAGATCATCCAGGCCATCACTGAGTGGAAGTTTGGCCGCGTGATGACTTCCCAGGCGCGGAACGAATGCCCGAGATCGAAGAATATGCATACAAGCGCCATTACGATTGCGACCAGCGCGGTGAAAAGCGACAGCCTGCCGATCGGCTTCAACCATTTAACCCCGAACGCATACACAAGAGCCGATATTAGGAAACAACCGGCGGACAGACCTGCCAGATAAACGTAGGCCGCTACCCACAGGCCCCAAGGGACGTAGCTGCCGTAGTTTGTGGGGACATGGCCAGCCACGAACCACCGCACCAGGGCGATGAAGCCCCAGGCGAACAGAACCAGCCACACATAAAATGCTGTCTTTGGTTTCGCTTTCATGACCTCCCCTTTCAAACGAGATAGAAAACCACCGGCTCGGTTCCGAGTTCTTCACGCAGGCGCATAATATTAGGGCTTCCGGCGAGCTTCGCGATCAAGCTGTCCGGGTCGCTGAGATCGCCGAAGAACCCGGCCCGTCCCATACACGAGAGCACACACGCGGGCAATAATCCCTGCGAGACCCGGTGCAGGCAGAACTGGCATTTGCGGGCATTTCCGATTGGAGAGGCGCTGCCTTTGCGGTGCCACACCTTTCCGTACTCAAGGCTCGGAACCTTCTCGTACTCAGCCGGCGCGCCTCGGTCCTCAGTACCGTAGAACTCGCCGAAATCGAATGTTCTGGCATTGTAAGGACACGCTGCGAGGCAGTACCGGCACCCGATGCACACGTCGTAGTCGATGGTAACGATTCCATCCGGCTGCTTTTTGGTCGCGGAGACCGGGCAGACGGGAACGCACGGAGGTTTGTCACATTGCAGACACGGGCGTGGCAGGAACTGCCTCGCGACATTCGGATAGCTGCCGTGAGTTTCCTCGATCACCGGGCGATAGACGACACCAGGTGGAAGTTTGTTCTCGGTGATGCATGCGATTGTGCAGCCTTGGCATCCGACGCACTTGCGAAGGTCGATGGCCAGCGCCCAGCGGCGCTGCTCGACCGGTTTCTTCAAAGCCTTCCTCACGTCGCCCATCATTTGAACAATCGGGTCCTGATCTCCGTTGACGCCGGCAGGGATATCCGGCAAGGGCGCAATTGGAACTCCGGAAGGACTCCCGCTCTCCGCGCCAAAGGCGGGCAGCGATCCGGCCACCACGCCACCGAAAACAGCGACGGCGCATTGCGCCAGGAATTCTCTCTTATCCTTAACACCTGTCGAAGCCGAGTCCGGTGTGTCTATCCGAACAGACTCACGATCTGTCATGGAGTACGCCTCCTCAAATAATTGTTCCTTTGTAACGAGTGGTGAGGACACCACCACTACTCCCACTTACGGTATTGGGATTATCCGTGTCGTCAGCCTTACGTGTCTGCGCTTCCTACGCGGCATCATTACTCAAGGTAAACAAACGCGCCGATGCCAAGAATCAAGCCGCTAAGATCCGCACTCAGTCCCGCCCGGAGCCAGTTTACGAACCAAACCTTTATATTCTTGCTATTCGAAGACTCGATGCTTTTTCAGGAGTTCGATGTTAAGGGAGTACAGCGTGAACTTCCCTTGTTTCCTGCTCGTTATCACACCGGCATCTTCGAGCATTCGGAGGTGGTGGATCAGGGTCGAAGCCGCGACCCGCATGGCTGCCACAATATCGCAAAAGCATAACTCCTGCTCGGCGAACAAGCCGATAATCCTTAACCGCACTTCGTTTCCAAATGCGTGGAAGACTTTGGCTCGCTCGGCAAGAATTGCGGGGTCCTTCAACACAGGATGAGACTCGACTGCTTTCTTTCCAATTGTGCGGCATTCTTTCGGTGTGCACCTCACTGGTGCGACTGCTGCAACCTGCATCCGAATGGCATCTTGTTTACGCACTCGTCAAGTCGGCTCGCGCGTGAACCGCGCTGTTAGGGAGTATAGACTACCCCACCAATGCGAACATCGGAAATTGCGATCAGCGGTCTACTGTAACCGCTACAACTGCAAGGGAACAGCCGAAAACCCTAATCGATACAACTAGTTTCGTAGTTACTGTGAACCAGCTCCCCCATGTGCGCCGTGACAAACATCACACGTCCACGTGACAGATAACGGAAGCGATTTTATGGCCATGAAGCGGCTATTTTTCGTATCGGGAAATTCAGGCTGTAACCAAATGGGGATGCCCGATTCACTGGCAGTAACGATAGTGGCCGGACGCCCGCTGCGCGGGTCTAGCGCGTAGCCTTGTCCAAGGTGCCGTCGTCGGCACCCGGTTTGGCAATGATATGGGCCGCAATTTCGGCAGCCTTGCCCGTATATTCCTTGCAGCTCAGCGTGTTGGAGCACCGGGTCCTTCAGCCAAAGAAACCCAACAGCTCTGGCCCGGCAGTAAGGCGCATTCCCGACCTTCCTCACGCTGGCCCGCGTTTTAGCGCCATGGCTTCGATCACTCCGGCGGCATCTTGGGCCCGACCTTTCCGGTATGAATTTATATTTGACAAGGCGAATATAGTTCCGAGACAATGTATTTGTTAAGGCGAATATACTTAGGAGGCCTAATGGAGCTCGATCGCTTGCTGAAGGCACTGGCGGATCGAACCAGATTGCGGCTGCTGAATCTTATGCGAGAGCGGGAGGTCTGCGTTTGTTTCCTGGTTGCAGTTCTAAAGTCACCGCAACCAAAGGTTTCACGGCATCTTGCATATCTTCGCCGAGCGGGAATCGTGGCAACCCGCCGTGAAGGCTACTGGATGCTGTACCGGATCGTGCAGCCAAGGAATTCCTTCACCGCCCGCCTGCTCAACCAGGTTCTCGCAATTCTTGGGGAAGATCCGCGAATGCAACGCGACCTGGCGGTGCTCCAGAAAGCCTGCTGTACACCAGAGAAATTTGTCCTGCAGCGTGCCCCCGCCCCGACCCCAATAGACAGAGTCGTCAGCGCAAGGTGAATGAAATGGCGAACCAGATCAAACTGCCGATATTAGATCAACCGTGCTGCGCTAAGCCGCAACCGTCACCTGAGCCAATCGCTTCATGTTGCAACAAGCCAGAGGCGGTTCCTGGGTCAACCCCTTTGGGAATCTCGCTTCGCACCTGGCTGCTCGGGGCGGCCTTGCTGCTGGCTTGGTGGTTTCTCTACCGGCAACTCCAGCCGGCAGCAGCCTGGATCACATACTCGGTCCTGCAACTCAAACCAGGCGGGCACCTTGGCTCGACGATTGAATTCTTTCTGTTCGATGCGCCAAAGGTCCTAATGTTGATGACCATCGCCGTCTTCGGCATTGGCATTGTCAGGTCGTTTTTTACCCCACAGCGCACGCGGACAATGCTGGCAGGAAAGCGCGAGTCGGCTGGGAACGTGTTGGCGGCACTGCTCGGCATCGTGACTCCGTTCTGCTCATGTTCGGCCGTGCCCCTGTTTATTGCGTTTGTGACTACAGGTATCCCGCTGGGAGTCACGCTCTCGTTTCTCATCTCTGCCCCAATGGTCAACGAGGTCGCGCTCGTGCTGCTGTTTGCTCTCTTCGGCTGGCGCATCGCCGCAATCTATGCCGGAACCGGGCTTCTGATCGCCATCGTTGCCGGATGGACAATCGGCCGGTTGAAGCTGGAGGGATACGTCGAGCCGTGGGTTTACGACACCCAGTTCGGCGCGGAGGCCGCTTCCGACCGCAAGATGTCTTGGTCAGATCGGATTCGCATGGCAGGCGAAGCTGTCCGCGACATTGTTGGCAAAGTCTGGCCCTACGTCCTTGCCGGCATTGCTGTCGGCGCCGGTATCCACGGGTACGTGCCAGAGAACTTTATGGCCTCGATCATGGGTAAGAGTGCTTGGTGGTCGGTGCCGCTCGCGGTCGCCATTGGTGTGCCCCTGTATTCGAACGCAGCAGGGATCATCCCAGTAGTGCAGGTGCTGCTTGCTAAGGGTGCCGCACTGGGTACGGCATTAGCGTTCATGATGTCGGTGATCGGACTATCGCTTCCAGAAACGATCATTCTGCGCAAAGTGCTGCGGCCACAGTTGATCGCCGTCTTCATTGGCGTGGTGGCGACCGGAATCTTGATAGTTGGATACCTGTTCAATCTGATCATGTAAGTGGAGGAATTATGCTCAACATCACGGTATACGGTCCTGGGTGCGCCAGGTGCAAAGAAACCGAGCGGCGAGTGCGTCACGTCGTCGAACAAGCTGGGGTCAACGTTGTTGTGACCAAAGCCACAGACTTCGCAGAAATGGCGAAGGCGGGAGTTCTAAGCACGCCCGCGGTAAGCATCAACGGTGAAATCAAAGTGGCGGGCCGGATTCCTTCGACTGACGAAATCGTCGCTTGGCTAAAGTAGATGTTCGGCGACCAGCTATTGACCCTCAAAGCACGGCAGACCACCTCCGGAGCCCAAAACTGCGTTCGCGGAAGTGAAGGCGTGATCTCGCCTCGATTGTAGAGCCCCTGGTGCAAACCCAGGTGGTCGGCTCAATGAATAGACCGTCCTAATCTACTGAAAATAATCGCTTGTGGCTGTGTGGCGGGAGCAATCCAAGTGCCTGTACACGAATTTGTACCGGTCAAAGCCCTAAGAACCCATCAGGTTCAACAACCTGGTCGCCGTATCCTATTGATTCTCAAGGGGCAGCTCTGGGCAGAGCTCCTGATCCCGAATCAGGGCGCTGTGATTCGGCTTGCCACCAGCTTCCACGTTCCCGCGTCCTGGAACAGCATGCCACGAACCTGAACGCTTGCACCATTGGCAATCGAGGTCAGTCCGGAAAGCGTTGTTCCAGACTGCTGGAACACGGTCATGCTGGTCGCCCCTGTCATGCTGGTAAATGCCGAGTCGGCTGCAGGTGTCATGGTGAAAGTCGCTGCTGAGCCATTCGGGGTGAAGCTGGAAACCGTACCGCTGAACCCCTGCTGTTCCAGGTCAACCTCTGAGGCCGAGATGGTACCAGCCATCATGCCGCCGCCCATCATTCCACCACCGGCCATCATGGCGTTCGCGCTAAGCGCCTGCACATTCTGAACAGGGAAGATATGGCTTCCGTCAAAGGCTGGAGTGAAGGGAAGCCCTGTCATGGCTGGCATATCGTCCGTGTCCATGCGGTAGACGGTGCCGCTGCCGACGTTCACGGTGGCGTTGTTGGCGAAAAACGACGACATCATCCCGGCCCCAACTCCATTGCGCATCAGCATCGTGAGCTGTGTTGCGGGTGTGCCGGTTATAGCGGTCATCACGCCTTCACCCATCATCCCGCCGGCATTCATCAGCGACTGCACTCGCTGGGCAAGCAGTGTTCCATCCGGTTGCAGCGTGGCATCCACTAGCGTGACCATGTTGCCGGACATCATCCCCATGCCGCTGACGCCACCCTGGAAATTAGTCGAGGCGTTCGTCTGGAAGGTGAACGGCTGGGCGCCTTGCAGCATGTTCATGGTGAAGCTGTTTCCGGAGATGCCCGAGATCGTCCCCACCATGTGCTGAACCCCGCCATTGGCCGGGTCCAGAGGATTGCCCGTGCCCTGTGTACTCATGCTGACGCGGAACGTGGGCATCATGGTCACATTCCCGCTGGCGTCAATGGAGACCTAATGAGCCATGTCCATGTCGAACCCGAGCGCCATTGGTGTGGTCCCAACCGTCAAGGGAGAACTGAAAGTGATCGGCGACGTAATCGGGCCGGAGACGGTTTTCTGGACGGCCGTCCTTGTCGTCGGGTTCATATAGGTCACCAAGGCGGAACCGATGGTCATGGTTGCGCCTGTGTAGGATCCCTGCGGTACCCCGAGCATGGTAATTGGCTGCATGATTCCCATCACATGCATCATTTCGAACGGCATCGGCGAGGTGATCAGATTGACCGGACTGCTGCCGCCCGTTAGCGACATCGAGTTGATGGTCATCGAGAAAGCCAGCAACTGGTCGGCTGGCGCATCGCCCATACTTACCTGTAGCTGGGTGGTGCCCGCCTGGGCGCCGGTTGTTCCTGGGGCGCTAGAGCCGGGCGTGGCGGCCTGAGCGGTACTGCCGCCGCCACCACCGCCGCAACCGGCAAGAGCCGCGAGCAGGGTGATGACCGATGCCGTGCAAATGATTCGTCCCACCGGCCGAAACCGGCGACTTGGTTGCAGATGTGTCAACTTCATTTTTTCGCCATCCTCTACTGGGGTGAAACTCGTGGGAGCTATTGGCTCGACGGCCATCCCGGGCATCCCTCTGCGCCCGAGTCAATCGAACGCTTCCAGACACCATCGCCCAACGAGAACGGTCAGGGCATTATCGCGCATCACAGGCATGTGTGATATTGGTCACATTAATATTTTCCCCGAGCTACATGAAGGTGCGACTCTGAGGTGGATGCCTCTGGCGAGGACCGAGCCGGAGCCGCGCGGCTAGACGGCTGCCTCGGCCCGATGCCTGTGCCCCGATCGTAACCTCCAGACCAATGCCGGTATCGCGACGGCCAGTATTGCCAGAGCTGTCCATTGCGCGTTCTTGAGGCCGAACGCCACCGCGGACACGTTCCCGCGGACGAAGAACACCAGAAATCGCAACGTGCCGAACAGCAGTAGATACATGAAGAACAGCACCCCATCGGGAACTTTTCCCTGCAGCTTCAACAACGCCGAGGCGATCAGCAGATCGCCGAAAAGCTCATAGTACTGATCTGGGTGGCGGGCCACGCCATCCAGCGGCGCATAGCTGTTCGCATTGGTGTAAACGACACCCCACGGCAGCGTGGTCGGCGTGCCGTAGTCCATGCCGGCGAGCCCGCAACTGATCCGGCCAATGGCGGAGCCGATGGCTATGGCGGGGGCGAAGACGTCGGCCACCTTCCAGAAGCTGATCCGCTGCCAGCGTAGATAGATGAATGATGCCAGCAGCGCGCCGAACAGCCCGCCGAAGTACGCCAGGCCGCCTTCCCAGACGGCCAGGATTCGCCACGGGTGCAACAGGTACTGCATGATGTCATTCTGGGCGACGTAGTACAGCCGCGCGCCAATCACGGTTCCGCCGACTATCCAGCACATCAGTGGTTCGAGCTTGGCACGCAGCTCGGGAAGGTGCGCGGCCCATCGCCAGACCAGCCAGCCGCCAACCACAAATGCCAGAGCGAACGTCAAACCATACCAGTTGATCGGCACAGGGCCGATGTGCGGCATCGGGTTCCAATTGATCCTAATCATGATTCCTTGTACGTCAGAGCTTCCGGGCTCATTCTATGTTGCTTTCCCTCGGCGCAGGCACAGTAGTCGCCCACGCCGAGGGAAAATTGGCCGGTCGCGATTGCGGGCTCTTCAGATTGCGATTGGTCGCTGTTGCCTGAATGCGCTCATTGATCTAACGGGCATTCGCGGCTCCAATCTTCTGATTTACCTATGGAGCCGATTGGGGCTGCTGTGCGCTCGGACCGGAGTTGCCATTGCCCGACTGGTTCTGGGGCGGATTCGCCGGGCCGTAGTAGTAATACATCATTCCCGGCCCCATCGGGACGTACTCGCCAGAGATCGACTGGCCGTACATCATTCCCGGACCCATTGGCCCGTAAGGTGCCGTGGAACCTTTCGCCTGGTTTCCTGGAGCCTGCCCCCATCCCCACATGGGGCAAGTCCATCCCCCACCCTGGGCGGTGGCGGTGGAAGGATTCTGCGCTGTCTGTGATGCTGTGGAAGACTTCTGCGCCGCGTAAGCAATCGACGCGATGGCTACCAACGTAAGTAGCACAGCGACCAGCTTGAAACGTTTCATATAAGATCTCCTTTGCCTTTGAGCTTGTCTTGGCGGGAGGACGTAGTTTGATCTCCCCGCGCTCACTGACGATATAAGCAACTCCCTCGCCATTTGCATTGTTTCTTAAGACGTGAGTTATCAACAGTTGGCGCATCGGGCTGGAGCGCCGGGGCCACCCCTGTTGTCTGAAATCAAACACTGCTGCACGCTATGCGGCAGTTCGGGGGCACTGCAATCGGAAAGGTTCCAGCAGCAACCCGGAATCACAAGCAAAAAAACCGATCACCGCAGCGGGAAAATCGGAGAATTCATCGTGAGGGTGCTGTGCCGGTTTTCGGTTCGGCCACATCGCCAGGCGACCGCAAGCCATACTTCTCCATACGATAGAGAAGCGTGCTGCGGGTGATGTCGAGATATCTAGCGGCGTGCGTCTGGTTCCAGCCGTGTTTCTCAAGGGCGCGCTGCAACACCTCTTTCTCCAGATTCTCTAAGCTTATGCCTTCCTCGGGGAGTTGCAGGTTTAACGCCGCAATGCGCGACTCCGACGCGCGAACCTCGGCTGGCAAATCCGCTTCGGTAATGCTTTCACTGCGGGCAAGTACTACGAGGCGTTCAATTACGTTCTCCAGTTCACGGACGTTGCCCGGCCAGTTGTACTGCAAGAGCCGGTGCCTTGCATCTTCCGCTATCGCAAGATGCGGCACGCCATGACGTTTCTGAAACTTGTCCAGGAAGTGTTGCAAAAGCAGCAGGATGTCTTCGCGGTGCTCGCGCAACGGTGGAATTTCGATAGTAACGACGCTCAGCCGGTAGTAAAGATCTTCGCGGAAATCGCCGTCTGCGATTCGGTTCTTCAGATTGCGGTTAGTTGCCGCCAGGATGCGCACATTGACCTTGACGGGGCGGGGATCGCCGATTTTGTCGATCTCCCGTTCCTGGATCACGCGCAGCAATTTCACCTGCATACTGAGAGGCAGATCTCCAATTTCGTCCAGGAAGATAGTGCCTTCGTTGGCGGCTTCGAACTTTCCGGCGCGGTCGGCGGTGGCGCCGGTAAATGAACCTTTGCGGTGCCCGAACAGCTCGGATTCGGCCAGCGTCTCTGGCAGCGCCGCACAGTTGACCGGAATAAAGGGCTTGCCTGCGCGCAGGCTGTTCTGATGGATGGCTCTGGCCAACAGCTCCTTGCCTGTGCCCGATTCTCCCGTGAGCAGCACGGTCGAATCCCGTGGCGCGACTTGTGCTGCGACCTCAAGCACATTCCGCATTTTGCGCGACTGTGCAATGATGTTCTCAAATCCCAGGGTGCTGGCCGTGAGGTCCCGCAGATAGCGGTTCTCATCTACCAGTTGCTGGCGTTCCAGCGCGCGGCGAACGTTGAGCTTTAGTTCCTCGCCGTTGAGCGGCTTGGAGACATAATCTGCCGCTCCCAGCTTCATCGCCTGCACCGCATCGTCGACGGTGCCGAAAGCGGTGATCACAATGACCGGAGTGTCCGGATTAACGACCTTAATTCGGCTAAGCATATCCAGGCCGCTCATGCCGGGCATTCTCATATCGGTGATGACCAGCGATGGCGCGTGCTGTTCGTATAACTGAAACCCCTCTGTTCCATCCTTGGCCGTCAACGTCGTAAATCCGTCCTCTTGCAGCCAGAACTCGATCAGAGACCGTTGGCTGGTATCGTCATCGACGATCAGGATTGGCCTCTTGGTCTTCATAGGGCCTCCACCGACAAAGAATGGGCCGGTTGAGATTGAGCTCGCGGCAAATTCACACTGAAGGTCATTCCACGATCCGCATTGCGGCGCGGTTCGATATGGCCGCCATGTTGTGCGATGATGCGCCCCGCGATCGACAAGCCCAGGCCTGTGCCCTCCTGCTTGGTAGTGAAAAACGGATCGAAGATACGGTCCACATTCTCCGGCGCAATGCCGACACCCTGGTCCTCGACGGCGAGGTGAATCTCATTATCATCCACGATGGCGCGCAGGACAATTTCGCCCCCGCCGGGCATGGCCTGAATGGCGTTGAGGACGAGATTCAGCAGTACTTGCCTGATTTGCTCCGGGTCAACCAGGATTTCCGGCACGTGGCCATTGCTTGCAACCTTGATCTGTATGCCATTCATCTTGGCGGTTTCGCCCGCCAATCCAGCCACGGACTGTAGCAGCAGCATGGGATCGGTAGCCAGCCGGCGCGGCTCCCGCGGCCGGGCAAAGTCCAGAAACTGCTTGACGATTCCATTGAGACGCTCCAACTCGCGTTCGGCCAGCTCGCTGAATTTTCGCCTGCTCTCGTCCGCCAGTTGCGGCCGCCCAAGGATTTGCACCGCGCCCTTGATCCCACCCAGAGGATTGCCAATCTCATGGGCCAACCCTGCCGATAGTTCGCCCATGGCGGAAAGCCGATCGGCGCGCCGCAGTTGGGTAAAAGTAGCTTGCAACTGGGTGTTCGCCTGAGCCAACTGGCGCGCCATCTCTTCCGCCCGGTGACGCTGCAGGCGCTCATGCTCGGCCAGGATCCCGGTCAGCACGGCGATGACGAAGAACATGCCGATTTCAACTTCCTGGGCAGCCTGGTACTCGGGGTGCAAATGCCAAGCCTTTTGGATAAACGGAATGTAGAGGACAGCAGCAACTAAAGCGGCCAGAACGCCGCCCCGCCAACCGTACCATAAGGCCATCAACAGCAACGGGACGTAGTATGCGCGCTGCAGCAGTGGATGCAGATATAGGTGAGTAGTGGGAGTGTGGTAGTGAAGCAGTGATACTACGAAAATGGCCGCCAGCACAAAGGCGGCACGCATTAACCGTTTCCAATCCACCTAACAATTCCCAAGCCAATTCTAGCACCGGTGACTGGGCCGTCGAGTGACCCTCTTCCGAGGTGAACAGAGCGGACGATCATCAGCCGAGCTGACGGCCACAGCGATCCAACACTGCGCCCCGGCGGGTTTGCTGCACTGTAATAGACAGTAGTGTCTGAAATCAGTTGGTCGGGACTGGTCCATCAAGCTCAGTGGATTCATTAATTCGTTAATTCTCTTGAACATAGCGAACCAGGCATCACGGCAACTGACGTGCTTTTAGCAGTGGCGAGAACGGGCGCGGCAAACGCCCGGCCAATAAGATCGCAAGGAAAGCGCAAACAGGAAAGAGGAACAAGCCATGACATGGAGTTGGTTCATCTTCGCACTTATGATCGCCTTCTTCGGCATGTATCTACTCGGCCACGGCGGCTGCGGCGGCGGGCACGCTCGGCCCGCAAAGACTGGGGCGAAAGTACCAACCGGTGACGCAGAATCTCCAGCGAGCGACAAGTCGGAAAGAAAATCCGGTACTCTGGCCTGTCACTGAGCTGCGGGCGAGGGTTGCCGAAATGTATTCGGGGGTCACCATGGATCAGCAAATGTCGGCATATGGTCTGTGGAGCTTGGTAATTATCAACGCCACGGTTTTTATCTTTTTTGCGTTCAGCTTTGTGCAGCCTCGCACGAGGCGGGAGTGGCGGTCGTTCGGTGCCTTTTCGGCATTCATCCTCACGCTATTCACCGAGATGTATGGCTTCCCGTTGACGATTTACTTGCTCTCGGGCTGGCTGAGTCATCGGATTCCGGCTGCAGATCTGTACTCGCCCAATGCCGGACACCTCTGGCACACATTGCTGGGCCTTCGGGGAAACGCACGCTCGGACCCGGTGCACCTGCTGGGTAATGTTTTGATTCTTGCTGGCTTCGTTCTGCTTGCCAGAGCCTGGAACGTGCTTTACAAATCGCAACGCGAGCACAGGCTGGCAGTAATCGGCCCCTATGCTCACCTGAGGCATCCCCAGTACCTGGGATTCATTTTGATCATGAGCGGGTTTCTCCTACAGTGGCCCACCCTGCTGACGCTGATCATGTTTCCTCTTCTGATTTGCATGTACATTCGCCTAGCCCGGCACGAGGAGCGCGAAGCATTGACAGAATTTGGAGAAGTTTATAAGCAGTACGCCGCCTTTGTTCCGGCTTTCATCCCTCGGCTGCACTCCGTTTTGCCTAAGCCTGCCGCCGTGCTGCAGTGGCCGAAAGATGTGAAGAAAAAGGGTGTGAAGAAAGCGGTTAACCAATAGCATCGGACGGCGACGAAGAGGTCGCCGTGGCCGACATCAAGCCCACGGATAGCGTTCGAGCAGCGCCAGGGCATCGTCGCCGAGCTGAATATCCAGCAAGTGCCCGCGTTCCAGGAATTTCTTCAGGAAATGCCAAGCGAGCAGGGGAATATCTTCGGGCCGCTCGCGTAGCGGCGGAATTTCGATGTTGACCACGCTGAGCTGGTAAGATTCACAATAGTCGAGAGAGGCGCAATGAAGCGGGCGCGGGCGGTGCTGCAATTCGCTGCCATTTCATGTGCGCCAGGGGCTTATGGGGTCAGCAATCAGAAGTCCATCCCCGTCAGGAATTGATGCGAAGGAGATTCGCGTTAGGGCGGAGTCGCTGTCCATCCGGCACGCCGCTCCATTAGAATTTGGCGTATGTCACTCTTGGATATCATGGTTCTTGCCGTCGTGCAGGGAATGGCGGAACTGCTCCCAGTATCGAGTTCGGCTCACGTTGTTGTAACCGAGAAACTCCTTGGGCTCGATCCTTCTTCTCCGCCCATGACACTGCTTTTGGTCATGCTCCACACTGGCACCATGTTTGCCGTGATTGTGTATTTTTGGAAGCAGTGGCAAAGCGCGTATTTCCAGAGTGTGGCTACTTTCAAGCAGATTGCTCGACTTGTCGTTGTCTCAACCGCACTCACTGGATTGATAGGCGAAGCCATCATCAAAATCATTGAAAGAACTTTGTTTCGAGGCAGCCCGCATGCGGAGATCGAAGATTTGTTCGGCCATTTGGAGCTTATTGCTCCGGCGCTTGCCGTGGTAGGAGTCCTGATACTGATCGCTGGCATGTACGAGAGACGAAATCCAACGGTATTGGCAGGAACGAATGATCTCAATATGAAGCAAGCCGGCATCATCGGAGCTGTGCAAGGGCTCTGCTTGCCGTTTCGAGGGTTTTCACGCTCTGGAGCAACAATCTCCGCAGGAATCCTTATGGGAATGGTGAAATCGCGTGCCGAGGCGTTCAGTTTTGCGCTGGCCGTGGTTTTGACTCCACCGGTTGTGGCACGCGAAACCATGCGGCTTATACGGGTTGGGCACGCCAATGGAGCGGCGACATTAGCGTCCGCCGTATTTGCCAGCTTGCTTGGCGCAGGGCTCTCCTTTCTCGCTGGACTTGTTGCATTGCGGTGGCTCAGTCGATGGCTTGAAGCCGGACGTTGGTATCTTTTCGGAATCTACTGCCTTCTGGCTGCCGGGGTCGTAGGTTATCTGCACCACTTGGGCTACTGATTACAGGATAGCGTCGCCCGGACCGGGCAAGTTCCCGTGCTGGGATTCGGTTATGCCTTGGGTTAGGGGTGCGTCTTGGCCGCTGAATTATCAGCAGGCTTGCTCTCGCGCTCACGCATGCTTTTTTGAGAGAACGGATACCGTCACCCGCGGTGTGCGTGCTGCTGGGACCGATCTTTATCCCGTTCTTATGCTGCCGGACTGGGTGCACGCCACGATTCTTCCTTTAGCAGATGATCACCTGCAAAAGCTGGAGCAATCACTGCCGATCCTCGGGCTCACCCTCCGATTGCATCATGAAGTGGCGTTTGAAATCAGCCAACAACTGGCGCAGAACAGACAAAAACCCAACCGGCTCCATCACTTTTAGAATCCCATGGACTTCCAGGAACTTCTATCAATTCAGGCGCTTATCGTTTTTATTCGCGCTCGGGAAGGTTTGGCAACCCTCATGCTTTAGCCAACAGCAGGAACCCGAACATGAGCATTGAGATTGAGAATCGTCTGATCATCACGGCTCCGCTGCCCGTTCGCAGTCAATACGAGCCAAAAACTGTGTGTCAGCTTTACGCGCACGAACCGAGCCGGGATGTGATTGTCGCCGGTGGAGGTGAGTATCGGGGTATTCAGTTAGGATCAGCGGCATCAGGCGTTCCTGACTTGGTCTTGTTCAACGATCCAGCGACGCACACCACCTTAGCCTTGCCCATACTTCGCGAGGTGCCAGTGACGGCGGCTGCCGTCCGAAGAAAGATTGAGCGGTCGCGCCGGCGCTTTCAGATGCAAGCGAGAGCAGCGGTCGGCCACGGTAATTCACATTGGGGTTTCGCAAGCCCCGAATGTTGCACGTGAACAGAAGTTGAAGGGCGCAAAAAGGAGGTGCCCAATGAGGGAAATCAAAGCGTACATCGGCCGCTGTTGCGTCAATAAGGTTGTGGATGAACTGGAGCAGGCTGGAGCCCCGGGAATCACGGTCGTAGAAATTCATCCGGTGGGCTATGGCTATGAGCCCAACTGCTTTGAGCAAAGGGTTGAGGACGCCTTCAAGCGCTACAGCTATTTGCGGATTGTGAAGCTGGAGGTCGTCTGCAGCGACAAAGATGTGGAGCGCCTTGTCGCAGTGATCGAGCGGGTGGCGCATTCAGGCGGCGAGGGCGACGGCATGATTTTTGTCGCTGAGGTAACCGATGCGATCCGCGTTCGCGATGGAGTCCGGGGCGACCGAGCATTGATGAATCAGTCCGGCGCCGGACGGCATCGCGAAGATTACTGTGTAGAGTGGGCGCCCGGTCCACCCAAAGCCGCTTAGCGACCGTGGCGTTCCGCATGCCGAAAGTGGCTCAGTGCCGACGGAGGAATTTGTATGAATTGGATTTGGCCTTTCGTGATTCTCATGATGCTTTGCTGCTTTGGCATGCACTTTTTCGGTCACGGCGGCCATCGACACGGGCGCCGCGGCGATCCGCCACCCGACCGGGCTGAAGGGCAAGAGCGCGAATACGAAGGTGAACGGGAGAAAGAGCTGGCGCACGGCGACCGCCATTAATGACTTGGCTCTCCTGGGTTGCGCTCGGCAGCCAGCGACAAGGAAGGCATCAGCTCAGATACGCAAGGGGAAAAGGAGTCATTACTATGCTGAACATAAAACTATGGAGTTGGTCACTGGGAATCTTCACAGCACTCTCGTTTGTGCTGTGCGTCATCTGGGGGCTGGTCACGCCCGCAACGCTGCACATGCACAATTTCCTTGAGGTGGTGCTTCCGGGCTTTCGGTGGCTTACCTGGGGCGGATTCTTCCTCGGACTGATCGAGAGTTTTCTGTGGGGCGCTTATATCGGCTTTGTTTTCGTTCCAATCCACAACTTTCTCTACCGGCGGTTCCAGGCTGGTTAGCAGCCATCCAGCGGAGGAACGTGCGGTGAAGGGAGATCGGCAGCAGCGTAACACGTCGGACAACGATTTACAGCCGCCTGCACTGGTTTCGCAGCAAGAGAAAAGTTCGGCTGCAGTAGCCGGGAACAAGGGCGAGGAGTCTCATGGTATCCAAGTGCGCCAATCTTGCCTGCGGCGCCCGATTTCGATATCTGCGGGAAGGCCGCCTGTTCAACTTCGAACTAAACCGCTTGGCGAGCGCTGGCCCGTATCTGGTTGGAGAGAAGAAGTCTTCGCGAAACGTGGAACACTTTTGGCTCTGTCACCAGTGTGCCGCGACGATGACGCTGGTTGTCGGACTCCGAGGGGAAGTTGAAGTGGTAACGCTCAACCGGAGCCAGTTCCACAGGGCTGCCGCATCTTGAAAGCCTTCCCTGTATTTTTTCGGCCTGCTGTGCCTCAAAACAAACACTCGGAATCACCGTTTATGGCTGGGCGCCTTCGCGCATACGGCAAAGTCGGAGGAACGCCTTTGGCAAACTGCGTGCAATAAGTCCTGTGAAGGCCGAGCACAGCCACTTGCAAACACAAAGCCGCCCGGCCAGGAAGGAGACGAACATGAATTTCATGGCAACAAACTGGTATTGGATTCTCGTTATTCTGGCCTTGGTTGGTTTTTACGTATTCCGGCAGGGCCAGAGTACCCGACGCGGCCAGGAGGTAAATTACGATGACCGCGGACAAAGCGGTGAGGATCGCGGAAATGCGAGCCAGGACCATAGCGAAGCTGAGGAAGAGAGAACTGGGACCGATTCCAGGCCTCCGAGGTACGCTGGCCATAGGCATCACGGCGGCTGCTGCTAGAGACAAAGGGGGTTGGGCCACCGGGAGTGAGGTTTCGAATGAATGAGAGGCCTCTCAGCATGGCGGAGGCGTTGCTGGGGTTCTGGCGCAGACGCGGGCCCAATCTCGTCCGCTTGTCCCTGGTTTTTGGGAGCGTAATTGCGATCAATGCGGTACACGAGTTCATACCGCATACACGCCTGCTCTGGCACAACTTCTTCCAGTGGATCTACTACTTGCCTGTCCTCTATGTGGCAATCCGCTTCGGCTTGCGGATTGGGCTGGCAGTGGCGGCGCTGGCCTCCGTCGGGTACATCCCGCATCTGTTGGCGTCGCCGGAAGGGTACCCCACAGACTACGTGATGGTCCAGTATGCGGCAGTCTTCATGCTGCTGACGGTAAGCGCAATCACCGGGATCATGGCCGACCGCGAGCGGCAGCGCAGCAAAGAGCTGCAGGTAGCGATGGATGAGCTGAGCCGGGCGCACGAGACGTTGAAAAGCCTAGCCGGGGGCATCGCACACAATTTCAACAACCTCCTGACCGTCATCCTCGGATACGCCCACTTGGCTTCCGGTTCTCTGCCGTCTTCCAGTCCGGTGCAGGAGCAGATCAAGATAATCCGCCAGGCAGGTGACCGTGCTGCCGAATTGACGCGCAGAATGCTGGCCTACTCCGGGCAGGGAAAGTTTGTGGTTGAGTTGGTGAATCTGTCAGAAGTGATTGGCGCAAAGGAGGATCTGATTCTGGCGGCAGTTCCGGCGGGCGTTCTCCTCCGCTTCGAGTTCGCCGATGGTTTGCCCTCTATGCAGGCCGATATGGCGCAATTGGAGCGATTGGTTATGAACTTGGTGGTCAATGGAGTCGAGGCTATCGGAACCGATGCTGGAGCAGTGACCGTCAGAACTGGCATAGTGGATCTCGGTGGAGAAACTGCTCACCAGCACGGAGCTGAGGACGACGTACCGGCTGGCAAGTATCTCTTTCTGGAGGTTCAGGATACCGGCGGAGGAATGGATGAGAGCACAAGGGCCATGATCTTTGACCCGTTTTTCTCCACCAAATCAATGGGGCGAGGCTTGGGACTGGCCGCCACTTTAGGCATCGTGCGTGCGCATGGGGGCACGATCAGGGTGCAAAGCGCTCCTGCCAATGGCAGTACGTTCACTGCTCTGTTCCCTACATCCCCGGTTTGCGACCCGCGGCTTGATGTGCCGAAGCACGACAGAAACAACCATGGAGATACCGGTCGTGCTTGCAAATAAGATTCGCGCCCAATGGTCGCAGCTTTAACTCGTTCAGGCCAACTTACACCTCCTGCTTCGTACACACACGAAATTACATCACCCACCAAAGCTATCCTCGCAAAGGCGTTCGCCTCTGCCTGAATGCGCACAACGGCTGTCTTAAAAGCAACAGCAGCGGCTCGTCGCCTGTGCGGTGAGTTTCAAATAACTACTTCCTGAACAAGCAGATATGAGAACTCGCTGGTATGGCAGCGCGAGTGCATAAGTGTGAGGCGAGGAGCGGAAAGCATGAAAAACGCAATGCGTAATATGACTAGGTCGATTGAAACTGGACTCGGTTTTGAAGGAACAGTCGAAGCGCTTCGCAAAGCGCTCGGAGAAGAGCACCTGCAGGTTCTCGCTGAACTGCCGTTTGAAGAACGGCTCGAAGAGGCCAGCGGCATCAGGTGGTCGAAATACAGGGTTCTTGTTGTTTGGAGCCCAATGGATGCACCGCACGTCGTACTTAGCGGACGCGAAGCCGGCCTGTTCATGCCCTTCAATATTGTTGTGAAGGAAACAGCAGCGGACAGCACAGTCATTACGGCGCTGACACATGATCTCTGGGACACTCCCAATCAAAACGGCGAATTGCGCTTGCTGCTCCGGGAGCTTGATCTGAAGGTTGGGCAGGTTCTACTCAGCGTCGAGGACGAGTTTTGCGCGGAAGCCGCGCTGCCCGTCGACGCGAGAACCCCAAATGTCAATTGCCAAGCGGCGTAGTAATCATCATTACACCAGCAATACTGGAGGCGAGTTATGAATTTCCTGGCGGCGAACTGGTTGTGGATTCTGTTTATCGTGGGATTCGTTGCAATGCATTTAACGGGCCATGGCTGCTGTGGCGGACATGGCAGTCATGCCGGGCATCGTCAAAAGCCGGAAGAGAGTCCGGAAGCACGGCGAGACGAGCCGCAGGCGCATGTTCATCAAGCGCAATCCTGAACGGTGCGGGCTTTCAAATACGGCTAGACCCCAGTAGCGAATCGGTGTGGACCGTGTTTTTCTTGGCCAGCTAAATAGTTGGGTTAAGGAAGCAACGGTTTACCCCATGGCAACTGAAAGGTAGGCACCACAGTGAGCGGTACAGCGAGTACAGCCATCGAATCCGGGAACAGGAGTTTCCTTCGCCCAGTTTCAATAGGAATGATCGGAGCCCTCGTCTTACTTGGTGTCTATTTTTCCATCCTTACTTTGATATCGGGATGGGGGTTTACGCTTGAGCAGTTCTCCCAGTACTGGTACTTCCTGGTGAGTTTGTCCATGGGGTTTGGAATTCAACTCGGGTGTTATTCCTACCTGAAACAGCTCATCGGCCGCAAGGATGCGTCGCGCAAAGTAGTCGCGGTAAGCGGCACGACTTCGACCGCCGCCATGGTCTCCTGTTGCGCCCACTACCTGGTCAACATCCTGCCGATACTCGGAGTGACGGGGATCCTAACCGCGGTCGCCGCCTATCAAGTCCAGTTTTTCTGGGTTGGACTGGCATTCAATTTATTCGGCATCTATTACGTCGTAAGCCGAATCCGGAGGTACACACATGAAGCGCTTTAGCATCTTCACAATAGCCGCCCTTGCCGTCGGGCTGTTCATTTTTGCCGCAACCCGGAAAGCAAGCACACAGTCTCAGTCACAGTGGCCAGAGAAGGATACCTCTGGAGGGGGCATTTGGATCACGGTTCAACCGGTTGACCTCACTTCCGCCACCTGGAGTTTCCGTGTCGCTCTGACTACCCACAGCGGCAGCTTGGATCAGGACCTTACCAAGGCCACTGTGCTAACGGATGACAAAGGCAATACCTATACGCCGACAGGTTGGGACGGCACTTCTCCGGGGGGACATCACAGGCGGGGTGTGCTTACCTTTCAGGCGCCTGCCTCAAAACCGAACTCAATCACGCTCACAATAAAGGATGTCGCTGGAACGGAAAGGACGTTCTCGTGGAATATCCGGTAGTGATTTGAAATGCGGCCGAATGCCCCCATTCTGATTGTCGACGTCGATGCCAACCAGCGGTGGCTGATCGAGTTCTGGTTTCAGGAGGAAGGCTACAGAACGATTTCGGCCGCTGCTGGCTCGTGGGCACTGGAAAGGTGGGCGCAACACTCGCCGGCGCTGGTGATCGCCGAGATGCATGTGCCGGGGCGGCATTGATCAGCGCATTATCCAGAGTCGCCAGCGGCAGATTTCCTCTGCGCCCGCTAAAGATAAGCGGTGTCGTAAATCGAAAGCAGGTAACTTCGGGCCAGGCTGAGCACAACACTTTCGTCAGCATCACGATTCGACTTTAACCGGCAGCTCGTTCGCCAAACCCTAGCCGTCGCACAGCAAAGCTTAGCTGTTAATTTAATAGCAGTTTATGAGCAATCATACGGAAAGAGTATATTCATACGCGGGAGCGAATTCGTGCAGGATGCCTGTTCGGTACACACCTGCCAATTCGTAATGGTTCGTATATCGATATACGATATATAATCAAGTAGTCGGCTGGGCGAGCCTGGACCGCCCTTTCGCGCAGACTTGGCCCAACCGAAGGGGGTGCACGATGTTGGCCCCAAGTATGCTGCAAGCACAGGTCTTTGTTGCGGTGATTGCGGAGGAAGGTAACTTCTCGCGCGCCGCGCGGAAATTGCACACATCTCCCTCCGCTCTGACCCGGCGAGTCGCGACGGTCGAAAGAAATCTCAAGGTCAGATTCTTCGAGCGATCCACCCGCAACGTTGAACTGACGCCCGTCGGACGCGTTGTACTGCCCGAAATTCAACATGCGCTACGCCACTCGGAACGGGCGTGGGAATTGGCCCGTTACTATGGCCGGCTGATGCATGGCCCCATTCGACTCGGATACTCCCCGTATACCAACGACGCCTTGGTGCGAATTCTGCATCGGCTGGACCTCGCGGAATTTGAGGCGCAACGGGTCGGGTCGGCAGATGCCCCCGAGCCGCGCATCATCTTGGAGAACAGCACAACGCCTGAATTGGTAGAACGTGTTCTGCGGGGAAGGCTCCATGCCGCCCTCGGTGTTCATCCCATCCAAGCTCGCGGACTCTGGGTTGAGCTGCTGGCACGGGAGCCGTATTGCATCTGTCTCCCGAAAGGTCATCCCTTGGCCCAGCGGCAGACGGTGGCAGTACGTGACTTGCATGCTCAGCCACTGTTCTGGATTCCACGTGACACGCATCCGGACTTCTATGACCGGACGGTCGAATACATTGAAAGCGCGGGTGCGCGGCCCGTCTACCATGAGGTTCGTTCGATAACGCACGCCGTTGAGATTGTAGTGCACGGCTTCGGAATCGCGTTGCTGCCAAACTCTGCCGCGCGGCTTTCGCGGGCTGGTGTTGTCTTCAAGACCGTGACGGACCGATTCCTGCAGATCGAGACCGTGCTGTTTGCAAAGCGGGAATTGCTGCACGGAGCGCTTCATGACATTACGCATTTCCTCGCCTCGCAGCTTCAGCGGGCAAGGGCGGCTGCGTAGTAATCCTGGCGGTCTGCGCGATGGGCCGTGTGTGCTCTGCCGTTACTCGGTCTTCTTGGCAAGAGCCCTTAGCAGCGCCGCGAGACTGACCGGCTTCTGCAGTACCTTGAAATCACGTTCAGAGGTGGCGGCTCCCGACATTAGAAGGACTTTGCAACGCGGGTATCTGTTGCGGATTTGTCTTGCCAGAGAGAAGCCATCCAGTTGAGGCATGTGCACATCGCTGATCACGGCATCGGGTTCTTGGACCTGGGCGAAGTCGAGGGCGGCCCGGCCATTGCTGAACTGCTTGACGCGGAAGCCGGCGTCGACCAGACCGACACTGAGAACCTCAATGACCGCAGGTTCATCATCGACAACAAATATCAATCCTTTACGGTTAACACACATGGCGGAAATCTCTCTTGGCCCTCTCGGCAGTCGGCCCGAACGCATTTTGCGGGTCGGTATATTCCGGGCGTAGGCTGCTGGCGAGCTTCTAAGATGGACCCGTAATCTGGCTCGGTGTTGCCCGTAATCATATTACGAGAAACTGGCTCCGTAAATTGCAAAGAACGTGGCCAGTTTGAGAATAAAATTCGGACGCCGTCTCAGAAGTCTGCGATTGAGGAACGAGTTGACGCAGGAGCAACTCGCCGAAGCTGCAAACATTTCGGTTGATTTTCTCAGCTTGATCGAACGGGGGATTAATTCACCATCGTTTGAGAACCTGGAGCGAATTGCTGCGGCCCTTCATCTCAAAGTCAAAGAACTGTTCGATTTCGATTGTTGAAACCGCGCCCTTCGACATGCACCCATGGGTGGATGTGCTAACCGCCTTTTTCGCCAGTCGTGACGATCTCTCTAATAGTGCGTCTCCCGCCTACCCTGGCAATATGGACAATGATGTCAATGGAACGCCGGCATTCCTCTTCGATATCCCGCAGATGTATATTCCCTGAACTGCGCATGGCAAGCTGGGACAGACGGCGCAATGCGTCATGCGCGCCGTTGGCGTGGATCGTGGTCAGTGATCCTCGATGGCCGGTATTCAGCGCGTCCAAGAAGACGCGAGCTTCCGTTCCGCGAATCTCCCCGACGATGATCCGGTCAGGCCGGTGGCGGAGTGCGGCCTTGAGCAGGTCGGCGAAGCTGACTTGGCTTTTGTGAGTATCGAGCTGGGCTTCAGCGGAGATGACGTGCGGCTTCCTGATGTATAGCTCGGCCGTGTCTTCGAGGACGAGAATACGATCCTGGGCCGGAATGAATCCAGCCAAGACGTTCAAGAGCGTAGTCTTTCCTGAGCCGGTACCGCCCGAGATCAGCAGGTTGTCGCCGCGCTGGACGGCGGTGGCAAGGGTTTCGGCCTGTTGCTCGGTCAGCATCCGGCGTTCGATCAGATCATCCACGGTAAATTCCCGTGAGGTGAACTTGCGGATGGTCATCATGGGACGTGGATTGACCACGGGAGGAATCAGGGCGGCCATACGGCTGCCGTCCGGCAGCCGCAGGTTCATGATGGGCGAATCGGCGTCGAGTTTCTTGCCGAAGCGGTTGGCGATGACTTCCAGGCTGGTCAGCAGAGCACCATCCTCAAATCGTATGGCTGGCAGCGGCTGGATCTTGCCGTCTTCCTCGATCCAGACGGAGGAATCGGGATTGATCATGATCTCGGAGATCGTCTCTGCCTCCAGCAGATGCCTGATGGGTGTCAAGAACGGCAAAATTACCTCAAAACTCATCGTTACATCTTTCAGGATCGAAGCCGATGCGCTCCTGCTCGAACCAGGTCATCTCGATGGGCAGGAAGTCGGACTTCAAATAGCAGTAGGTCGCAGGCTGCGGGCTGACGCCGTCGAAGGCAGCAACAATGGCTTGGGCGTTCTTTAGCTCGAAGAACACGCGCTCCTCAAAGAGTGGCTCCTTGTGTTTTTGATATTGCTTGGAGGCCGAGACCGAGCCTTTGCTGGATGATGTGCGGCCACTGAGCCAGCCGACGTTGGCGTTGGCGCTGGATTCAGAGACCGTGTAGCTGATCCGCGTGCGATCCGTCTTGCCACAAATCTCCGATGCGAATCGCGCAGTGTCCGGATCGGAGGTGGAAAGAAACACCTTGGTACGGAACGCCTGCAGCAAGGTCTTAACCCCTTCATTTGGCAAGGCTTCCTTCAAGGACGAAATGCTCTGTGTAGCCACAATCGGAATGCACTTCGGCTGGCGCGAGATGGAGAGGAACCGCTCGTCGCCCGTGGGATTGTCGCCGCCGACCGTGGCATAGTTCTGGTACTCGTCACAGATGAATACGGTAGGCCGGAAATGGCGGCCTGGCTGGGCGTCCATCTTCGGGATGCGCAACTGCACGGCCCGTTGATAGTCGATCTTCATCATGGTGCCGATGATCTTGGCGAGGGCCGGGTTCAGCGCGACGGGAAAGTTCAGGCCGACAACTTTACCGGATTCGATCAGGTCGTCGAAGGGCGGCAAGACGCACCCCTGCGGATCGTCGTCGCACCGCTTGCCCTCGTACATTTCTTTTGGTGGGCAGAAGATGCGGCGCACATCCGGATCGGTCTCGAATAGCGATAGGAAGACGGCGATTCCCTGGATGATCGAGGTCTTGACCTCGGAGCGGAAGAATTTCCAGTGTTCCCAGTACCAGTAATGGATGCTTTCGAAGCGTGCGCGGGCGTTCCCGTCACCCATCTTGCGCATATATAAAGTGGCCTCGATACCCGTGTCGCGTAGCAGAATCGACTCCAGTTCTGAGCTCCATCTGGATACGTACTGGCCGACGACGGGGTTCCACTCAAAGTTGAACGACTTGAGCATCGACTCGTACCTTGAATATGCAGCCTTGGCCAATCCGAGGAACGCCACGGCGGTGAAAGTCCGGCCAACTTCAATCAACATCTTTTCCAGGGCGCCGGCGCTGATAACAGTTCGGAAGACATCGAGCAAAGTTACATATCCGTCACGGACACGATGTAGCAGAATTACGTACCGAACCAGGTCCGTATACGACTGCTGCCAGAACGGCTCCTTGCCTTTGCCCCAAATGGCGGTGATGATCGAAGCAATGTTGAAAGCCTGGGCGTAGGGGTCGAGATCGTTGTTGAGCGGGTTGTAGCGGATGTTGCCGTCGAGCGCGACCTCGATGTAGTCGTCCGCGCGCCCACAGCGCTGGAGAATCTTCCGCACTTGACGGCAAAGGTCACCTTTGACCTCAAGAACGATTCCCGATAACCTCCGTTCGGGATCGCCGGCCCGATAGGCGAAGAGCTGGCGCATGGCCGGCAAGATGAGGGCCTGGGTCTTGCCAGAGCCGATTGCACCGATCACCGCAATCCCGGTGTAAAGACCGCGCTCCGGAATCGCCAGCCAGGACGGGTCCGGCGAAGGCTCAGGCTTGATCTGCTGATGAAATTCGCCGACGATCAGGAACAGGTCGTGCCGGGATCGTGGATCGGGGTATTCCGGTAACTGTCCTGCGATCCTCTTGACATCCGGCGTGTAACAGTGGACGTAAGCCAGCGAGAACAGAATGGAGAGGGCGAGGTAGGGTGTGCTGAACAAAAATAGCGTGTAGCCCCATACCAGCTCGTGATAGATCGCGGGCCGTTCGAGGGCGATCAACCGAAGAACAGGGTCGGATGGGTGTACGGGGAAAACGCTCTGAAGCACAATTCCACAGGCGGCGCTCAGCCCGACGGAGAGCAGTAGACGGTGTGCGATCAATCGCCGGGTGAGTTTCTGAAGGGCTTTCGGGATATGCATGGGACGTGCTCCGTACTTTATTCCTGCCTGGTCATCTCAGTTGCTGTGGTACCCGGTTTCGCCGCGATTACAGGTGAGCTTTTGGATAGCGGCAGAACCTGATCGGGAATGATGGTGGATCGAAGAGGGAGGGGTTTCGCATCGCCAAGAATCCGCGAGCCTTTCGGTCCACGCTGGGCCTTGAGCATCTGAAACTCCTCGGACTGCGAGAGGGCGAAGCGCAGCAGTTCGTTCACGATGTAATTTTGTTCGTTATTCGTCGAATCAGCCATCAACGCGATGTCATCCGCGATTGTTTGGTCGATATAGGTCTGGAGCTTGGCGCGCTTGACGCGACTGACACCGTGCTCGATTTTTAGTTTGCTCATGTCATATCTCCTGTTGGTTCTACGGCTTTGGTTGCATCGAATGCCGGCTCTGCCCACGGGCAAAGACGGTTCGGTCACGTATGCGTTGCCGATACAAAGACAGATCGGTTGTGTATGCGCCGTGGATATCGGTTTGTTCCACGCGAGCCCAAGCGAGTTTGGGGGCGGGAGCGACCAGCGCCAGCGGCAGCCCGGCAGGGCGGGGTCGCTCCCGCCCCCGGTTTGCCCTGATAGTGACCCTGTGGAACTTGCATCTTCATGGTGTTCAAGCGATTTCCTCTTGATGTACAGACTCAACGGCGGACCTCTGTACAGACCCCCGAGGTTCACTACGCAAGAGGCTGGGATAGCTGTACTGGAAAAGTAGTGTGGTGAACCGGGGCCGCAGCGGTGGACGGTTTATCAAATGTGGCGCCGCGGAAGCGGAGCCACAATCTTCCAGTATCTGCTGTTTGGGGGCGATGGTTGTAGCGAGAGCGCGGCGGAACGCTTCCTCGGCGGCAACAAAATTAAGCTCGCAAATACCGGTGTAAATCACTTCGAAGTTTCCGAGGGTACACAGCAGCGGCAGCATCTCCGAGAGAAAGCGGGAGAACTTTTTGGTAGAGAGCAGCCCTTCGTCCATGAACGGGAAGCGCACGATAGAGATTGCCGGGTGCGAGTGATCCACAATGGAAACAGGAAAACTGCTCACGAACGGATGCAGCCGCCCGTATCCGTCCGTGAAGAGATCTGGATTGACTCCGCGAACTTGAGTGAAGAAATCGAGTTTGGCCTCCTCGGTCTCCAGGTAATGCTCATCGCTGTTTTCAAGAACGTAGTCTAGCGCCATAAGACGTGCTCGAATCTGGCCGTCACCTTTACGGCGCCGGTTCTGCGAGTCCGGGGAGCCGAGTAGCCGGTAGATCGGCTTGGCGAACAGGTGGTACACGTACCGTCCCTGGCCATAGTCGATGACTTCGATGTGGCCGGCCATGCGAGCTTTTTCGAGGAAGCGATGAGCGAGATAGCCCTTCTGCCGGTCTATGAAGAAGTTGAACTGCCGGCGAAGGAAGTACCCGGAATGCACCGCAACGAGGTAAAGGAACGAGGCTTCGCGCTCCGTATAGCCGAGTGATTCCAGCGCGACAACGGGATCGACAGTCATGGCCTACAACTCCAAAATGTGGTCGAGCAAATGGTGATCATCCTCGACCTTTGCGGTCAACGTGGAGCGGTCGGCCGCGGACGCGTACACGTGAAAGCCAGCCTGGGCTTTGTTGCGGAGATGGCCAGGGTGGTAGGCAGCGGTTAGGACCTCGATGTCCTGATGTCCGGTGCGGGAGCCCTGACCCATATCCTGCTCGCCTTTGCCGGCGAGATCATACTCGATACGGGCATCAGGAATTTGAATGCCGTTGTTCACGAACGGAAGGTCGAACTGCTGCGCCACCTGCTGCTTGATTTCGTTGAGGTCACGCTCGGGTGCGGCCTTGCGTTCGGCGTAGATGGCCTTCTGTATCTGTGATTTCAACTCGAAGTCCAACCGGACGCGAAGGTTCTTACCTCCCGCGCGCTCGATGCGCTCGGCTTCCTTCAGATAGGCGCGATAGATTTGAGTGTCGTGCTCGACCTCGCGGGGTTTGACCAGTCCGGCATACAGTTTCTGGCCATCCGGGAGTGCTGCCATCTGCTGAACCAGATCGCGACCGGCATTGGTCAAGGTCGCAACTTCCAGGTGTTCGACGCGCCCGCCGCGTCCGTCACGGCGGGCGTTCACGGCGTTGACGGCAATCAAGCCCTGCTGGCGGAGGAAAGCAAGGTCGCGCTCCATGCGTGCCTTGCGTCCGTCGTAGATGGTCTCGGCCAGATCTCGCGTGGCGATCACCCGGAAGCGGCCAAGTTCCGCGAGGACTCGCTGCTCCTCATCCCGGAGTGCCAAGTGCAAGGTCTGCAAGGGCAGGCTCTCGCGCCGGGGCCGCCGGTCTATGAAACGATCTTGGACTGGCGCACGATTGTGGCCTTTGCGGGGCTGTTCTATTTTCAGCGGCTGTTCCCGTCGCGGCAGCGGTGCCTGCGGGCCACGGTTTTCTGCCGCGCGTGCCGTGAGTTGCTCCCTACGCCACTCGACCGGCGAGGGTTCGAGTGGCGAGTTTTCGGTCTGCGGCTGCCTCCTGCGTGGCATTTCATGGGGAAGCTCAAACTGCATCACTCCTCCTTGGCAGGCGGCTCATAGCTGGCGGCGTCTACCTGGAATTCCAGCGTTCCCTGGCACTCGTTCATGGCACGCTCCTTGAGCGGCTCTGGCCTGCCAGCGTTGGCATCCGTTTCCCGAGAACGAGATCTTTCCGCTGACGCTTGAGCGTTTTGGTCGTGATCGGGATAGGGCAATTCAGTCTTTTGCCCGTAGATCTTCCTGATCTCGTATTCGGAGACATCGCCAAAGGTTTCCATTTCGCGCTGCGCGGCCTGCTTGGCTGCGCGCACGCGCGCCACCAGATCGATGGAGTGGTCGAGGTACTGCTCGTGATCAAGGTCGGTTACAGGTATGTGGCGCGGCCTGTCATTGCTCATAAGGTCTCCTTTTTCATTCCTCTTGGAATTGCGCGGTGATCTCCTCTGAGAGTTCGCTGTGCCCACTATGAATCTCCTGGTCTAGGTGCTTGAGTTTGCGGCCGGTATCGCGGAGGAAGAACTTGCGCTCAACCCAGATCGTGAGGCCGAGGATATTGGCGAACAGCAGCGCGCAGTAGACAGCAATCGCGCCAAGGTACTGATGCACAATGAGGCTGCGCCAGGGCGTCAGGAAACGCAGCTCGCCGCTCAACCAGATGCCGAGCGCAAGGAAGATTAAGGTGGCGACAAAGACAGCGTTGGCAAACACTGTGTTCCTTTCTGCCGCGACCAGCGCGGCAAGGATCAGAGCAAAGGCGAGGAGTCCGGGACTCCCCGCCCTGCTGTCAGGCGAAGCCGCTCACGCGGCATTACCCACGGGAGCCGACTCGGCGCCGGAACTCGCTGGGCGTTCCGGCTTGCGGACGATGCTGGCCCGCACTTCCCAACTACGGCGCTTATTGCCATTGCCGGACTCGGCTTCGTACTCGGAGCTGCGCAACTCGCCTTCGACCTCGGCGTAGTCGCCTTTCTTGAACGTCTTCGCAAGCTCGGCGGACTTACCGAAGCAGACGATACGGTGCCAGTCGGTGCGCGCGATCCACTCGCCAGACTGCTTGTCCTTGTAGCTGGACTTGGTGGCCAGCGAGAAGGTGGTGAGCAGGTTGCTGTTGGCGGTCGATTTGGTTTCAGCGTCCTTGCCGACAAAGCCCTTGAGTCGGATGTTGTTTTCGTAGAGTGCCATTGTTGTTTCCTCCGTATTGGTTTGGCCCGAATCTCACTCGGGACACCCTTTCGCGAAGCGACGCAAGATTCGGGGTCCCCGGCGCGTGCGTTTTTCACGCGTTGGGGTGAAGTGTGCCCCGCTCCCAAGGGCAAGCGGCGCTTTTGGGGAAGGACCCACAAGAAATCTCGCCTTCCAGGGCCGCAGCCGCGCGCCCTCTGCGCGGGAGATTTGTTGTGGAAGGAACCGGAAAAGCAGAGCCGCGTAGTTCCCGCCGGGCGCGGGAGAAGCACCGAGCGGGGTGGCCGAGGGAGTGACAGGACAAACCTGGAGGAATAGCACTCGATATGCAAAAACACATTCCGGCCAAGTGCTGAGGGCGGACACGACTGAAACCGCACAGCCAACAACAGGTCCGTTCTCGCTCGCTCGTCCAGCAAGAAAAGCCTCGTCGAACTCGCCCGCACCGTTGCCGTGTGTGCTTTCGGCCCGTAGTGGGGCGGCAAAGGATGACTCCGAGGCGACGGCTCGGCGCCGAAAAGATGCCGGGTGCCGTGGCCAGAAGCTCGTGTAAGCGTTGGGCGGGGCTGCCATCATGAGTTCCCGAACGCTTGGTCCTCGCGGCAGTAGCTGATGACCAACCCAAGCGGATTCGACAGCAGCATTTGGTTAGGAACCTCGTCCCGGAATCCGTAGACCACGTTGGCGGTCCAGCGTTCGCGGCGCTGCTCCTGCTGATCGCCAATGGCACGGAAGACTTTCTCGAATTCGACGTGGGCACGATACGGGGCTTGGCGCGTGTCCTCCAGCACCACGGCCTTGATCTCGATGTCCACGTTCGGCTGGCTGGGGTCTAGCAGGAATGAATCGAGTATGTTGGCCTTACGGACCTGGGCGAGTGTTGCGCCCTGCAAATCGTTGGAGAAGAAATTCAAGGACTCGGCGAAATCGCGATGCAGAGTGGAGTGATTGCGCCCGTAGTACAACTCGGCCCAGCGCGCTAGGTAATACTTGCTGACGCGCTCGATGGGAATCGCACGGAAGTCGTCATAGCGCATGACCTGTCCGCGCCCCGAGTTGGTGACCGAGATGATGAGGGGCTTGAGTTGTAGCGCGGCGGTTTGCGCTTTATACAAAAGGTAGAGCGAGACAGACGAAACTGCCGCCAGTACGAGGATCGCAATCTTCAGATACGTGTTGGTCACAACCGGCTCGGCATAGAGTTCCAAGAATCTCTGGCCAGCTTCGGTGATCGGGAGTACATCTCGAGTTTTTGTCATCTTCGCTTACCCCAGTGGATTTACCCAGGTACCCGCCCATCCCCCGAGGATCGCCGCCGTCAGCTCTGGGATTTTGATTAGCCCGTAGATGCAGACGAACAGCGTGACCAGCAACGCGGGCAGGATGGTGAAGGCATTCGAGAGCGACAGTGGGCCGATGACGGCCAGCATGCCGAGCAGCACCTTCGAGAAGATGAAGATGAACGCAGCGGCCACCACTTGGTAGAAGCTGAAGCCGAGAAAGGCTTTGAACCATCCCCAGAAAAGCCAATCCATCTTGGGCACGATAAAGAACGGAATAAAGATCGGTCC
>CAWHVF010000006.1:0-421939 GCA_963832785.1 uncultured Acidobacteriota bacterium | reverse complement strand
CCTCGTCGACGGGAATCATAGGTGTTCCCCTGCCTGCCGAAAAACTGGTGCGCGCTCTGCCGGCGGCGCTGGCCGGCCGCTCGGATTCACCGGCGGCGCTGTTGAGCTTCGCCGAGGCGATCATGACCACCGACACCGCGCGCAAGATCGCCGCCGCCCGCTTCCGCGTGCGCGGCAAGGAAGTGAGCCTGGCAGGCGCGGCCAAGGGTTCCGGCATGATCCATCCCCGGATGGCCACCATGCTGGTGTACCTGTTTACGGACCTGGAGGCCAGCGCCGCAGCGCTGCAGGCGGCCCTGCGGCCGGCCGTCGACGCCAGCTTCAATTGCATCTCCGTCGACGGCGACACCTCGACCAACGACACCGTGCTGCTGCTGGCCAGCGGCAAGTCGGGCGTCAAGCTCAGCCAGCCGGGTGTGAAGAAGCAGTTTCAGCTTGCGCTGGCGCAGGTTTGCGGCTCGCTGGCGGCGCAAGTGGCGGGCGACGGCGAGGGCGCCAGGCACCTGGTGCGCCTGCGCATCGAGCAGGCCAAGTCGATGGAGGAGGCGCGCATTATCGGGCGCGCCATCGCCAATTCTCCGCTGGTGAAAACCGCCTGGGCGGGTTGCGATCCCAACTGGGGCAGGATTCTTTGCGCCATCGGCAATTCGCCGGTAGCCTGTGACATGGAGCGCATCAGCGTCTTCATCGGTCCGCACCAGGTTTGCCGGGCGGGGCAGGCGGTCGCCTACGACAAGGCCGCCGCCCACGAGCACATGCAACAGCGCGAATACGAAATCACGGTGCGGCTCGGGCGGGGCAAAGCGTCGCTCACCTATCTGAGCTGCGACCTGACGGTCGATTACGTGCACATCAACGCGGATTACTCGACCTAAGACATGCGGCCGGTGGCCACAATCGCGAGCCTGCCTGCAGCCGTTACAGGCTGAACTCCGCCCGTCAGCGCTCAGGATGCTAATTGCCGGGTGCTGGTTGCTGAACTCACCAAAGAGATGGCGCTATCTTCCTGGTCCTCTATGATTTGGCTGTAGACGAACGTTTGGCGAGGCGGCCCACAAGCTGCCGCAACGTAGCCTGCTCCGCTTCATCTATCTGCAGAAATTTGATCCCCATGCCCACCCCCGGATGCGAGGTGCGGACCTCGGCGGTGCAACCGAAGGTAAGCTCCTCGATGTGCAGCAAGGCGGTAATGATGGTGCCGACCCGCAGCGTGGTCAGCAGCTCGACGTAGCAGCCGGTCAAACTGATGTCGGTCACCGGGGCGGACATTGAGCCGCGACTTCCCTCCCCTTGGCGGAAGGATATGGAGCCGCGGCAGGAAAAGCGCGCGGCGCCGCGGCGCTCGTTCGGCCGCTTCCCTTGAGATGGGCCGAAGTCCAGCTTCCAGAAATCCTGAACCAGGTCAAGGGGACGGACTTCAATTTTGCCGGCTTCCGGAGTTCCGCCCTCGCCGACCGAAACCACGGCGAAACGGCCCTTGCGGTCCTGGTAGCCGACGCCGATAATCTCGCCTGCCAGCAGCTCGTGCTTGACGCCGGCGATATAGGCCCGCAGCGGCCCGGCACGAACGGTGCGCGCCGTCTGCATGAAGGGACGGCCGGAGGCATCCATCCCCCAGATGCGAACCGGGAGCTCGATGTCGCGCCGCGACTGGCTGCCTTTCTCCGCCGGACCTTTGCTTGCCGCCGACAACTCTGCCTCCTTTGCGACCGCCGGGGTGGGGCCGCTACTGTTATACCCTGACGCTGTAACTGCGACAAGCCGACAAGCAGGTTACTGGGGTAATCGTTTTCCCGTCCTGGTCCACCCGCAACAAAAACGAACGCGGCGCTGGCGCACTCGGCCAAGCTCGGCGCGCCGTCATGATCAGCAGACCACGGGGAAGAACCACCGCGTTGGAGGTCCAAGATCGACCCTGGCGCCAAGGCAGCCGTGCTCCCGCCAGCGTAGGAGAGTAAGGGCGAGAGTTGCAGCTATCCTGCCTGCCCGGATCAAATTGAGATTAGACAGCACAACAGGTGAGTTTAGAGGGAATGCAACTGGCGCGCCCGGAGAGATTCGAACTCCCGACCTATTGCTCCGGAGGCAATCGCTCTATCCATCTGAGCTACGGGCGCCTAAGTTGAAAGTGGCGATTGCCCGGCGGCAATCGCTCTACATCGCCTGCTATCGGCAAATCAAGCATATCTGATTCGGCATGTCGCCTCAAGCCCTGGCAGCTCTCGCGTGGCCGCAAAAACAACCCCACCCTAGCAAAAGAAGCTAAGGTAGGGCACCCGCTACCCGTGTAAAGCGAGCAACGCGAAAACGACCTGTTTTTACTTTGCCCCTACCGGCTTGGCCCCGGTGAAGGCGTAATTGAGCAGCAACTTGAGCCCATCGACGCCGCGCACTTCGTTATCGAACAGCGGCACCACCGCGCGCACGCCGGTGGCGGCGAAGTCGCGCCAGATCTCCTCCATGTAAGCGTCCTGCATGGCCACCCGGTTGCGCACGAACTCCGGCGAGCTCTCGTTGACCTGGTCTTTCTGGATCAGCATGTTGACGATCACCCCGCCCACCGGGATGCCGAAATCGTGGAACCAGTTGATGAAGCGCTTGATGACCGCGATGGGCAGCGCCTCCGGCAGGGTGACGAAGAAGAAGGCGGTCAGCGCCTCGTCGGTTAGCAGCTCGCGCGCCTTGCCGATGCGCTCGCGGAAGCCGACCAGGTAATCCATCAGCGGGTCTTCTTCCTTCTTCTTGGTGAACGACAGCAGCTCGCGCAGCGACTGCGCCTCCTCGCGCGACTTGAGCATCTTGTTGACCCACAGCGAGTAGACCTTGCTCATGCCCAGCAGGCGGCGGGCGTTGGCCGTAGGCGCGGTGTCGAAGACATAGGCGTCGTACTCGTTCTTGAGCATGAGGTCGACCATGTTCTCGAACATGGCCGATTCTTCAAACGCCGGGTTCATGGTGGCGCTCTCGACGAAGGCGTCGGCCTGGGTGGAGATCTCGGCGAACTTCAGGAACCAGCGGATCTTCTGCTTGATGTCCTGCTTGGAGCGCTCGATGGTCTCCTTGGTGTCGATCTCGTACGCCCACAGGTTGGCGACGCCGGTAACCGGGGTCGGCTTGCCGTAGACGTTCTGGTCCAGCAGGCCGCTCAAGCTGTGCACCGGGTTGGTGGAGGCCAGCATGGTGCGCTTGCCCGTCTGCGCCAGGTGCAAGCGCGCTGACGCCGGCCATGACGGTCTTGCCCACGCCGCCCTTGCCGCCGAAGAAGCTGAATTTCAGGTTGGGATGAGCCGCAATGTATTCGCTGAAAGATTGTTGAATTTCGCCCATAGCGCCCTCACCGCTTTCCGTTGCCGTACATCAAGCCGGCCAGTTTTTCGATCATCTTCAGTCCAGTTACGTCGCGTTCCAGCTCGGGAACGTACCCGACCACCTCCCTGCCGAAGGTGCTGCCGATCTTCTGCAGGTAGCTGTCCTGCATCTTGAGCCGGTTCTGCAGGTAGGCGGGCACCTGCTGCTGCAGCAGCTCCTTGGGCAGCACGCGGTTGACCACGTAGCCGGCGATGGGCACGTCGAACTTGGCGAACAGCTGCGCCGCCTTCTGCGTGTCCAGGATGATCATCTCTTCCGGCACCACCACGAAGAAGAAGGCCGTCTTCTCCTTATCGGTAAGGATGCTGGAGGACTGGTTGATGCGGTTCTTGATGTACTGCAGCTCGCTCAGGATGTGGTCTTCCTCGGTAGTGGTCTCGCGCTTGATGCGGGCCACCATCTCCTCGTGCTCGCGCATCTCCTCGCGCAGCTTGGTGATGCGGTTGATCCACTCGTCGTAGACCTTGGCCATCGACAGGTAATAGAGCGCGTGGCCCAGCGGCACCAGGTCGTAGATGTAATAGTCGTAATCGCCTTTCACCACGATATCGACCACGGCGTCGAAGATGGCCGACTCCTCCATGGCAGGCTCGGCCGAAGCCGACTGGATGTAGCTCTCGATTTCGTCCGGCACCTGCTCGAAGCCGTACATGTCGAGTATCTTCTGGCGGATCTCCTGCTGGTACTCCTTGATGTGCGAGTCGGCGTTGATCTCCTGGGCGTAGAGGTTATCCATGATCTGCACCGCGCCCTTGCCGAAGATGTCTTTCTGGAAGATGTCGCTGAGCGAAGCCTGCGGGTCGACGGAAAACACCAGGACCTTGTGGCCCTGCTGCGCCAGCCAGAAAGCGGTGGCGGCCGAGAAGGTGGTCTTGCCCAGTCCCCCCTTGCCGCCAAACATGATGTAACGCCGGTCTTTATTAGCTTCAAAAACCTCTTTGAGTGACATTGGTCAGTCCTCGATGGGTGTTGAAACCGCGCTAACGTCTGATCTTCTTTAATCCCCCGCCAAGGCCGTTGCCGGCTTTGCCGGGGCGGCTGGACCGCCGCACGTGCCTCCGCCGATTTCCTGGCCGGTTACCGGACTGGGTTCGCCGGGACAGAGGCCGCTCAGAACATGGCGTCAGAGATATCCTTCTCCCGCAACATGCGCCGCTTCCAGGTGGCGATGTTGGGGACGGCGTAGGGCAGCAGGCGCAACGAATAGTATGGCGGCAAAATGGGAACGCCGATAAGGTCTCCCATGGTAATCAGTATGAACAGGTGCTCCATGCTGGCCCGGGTGCGGATGGCGTAGCGCGACATGTCGTGCGCTCCCATCCCGTACGCCACCTCTCTGAACTTGCTGAAGAAGCCCTTCTTCTTTGGCTGCTCTTCCTTGCTCATTTTTCTCCCTTTCTCGGCCTGAGGTTGGACAAATCAGTTACCGCTTGCCAGAGACTCCGCCCGGAAGGGCGGCACCGACTTTACCTTGTTGCCACGTGCGCCAGCCCTCAGCCAGGATACGACGCCAGCCAAGGTACGCCGCACACGCTCCCACAGCTTTAACTCCCCACGGCAACGCAAAGTAACTGTTGCCGGGACCTTGCAAAACAGTGCCGATAAATAAATTGTACGCCCGGCAAAGGCCCGCCATAAAAGCCGCGCCCGTGGCACCAGCGCCGGGCCGCTGGCTCACAAACCGTGCAAATGAAACTCCTCGTTATCCGATATTTCGCGCTCGCGCGCGAAGCGGCGCTTCCAGGCCTCGATGTTCGGCACCACGTACGGCAGTATGCGCAAGGCAAAGATAGGCGGAATCACCGGGATGCCCATCAAATCGCCCAGGGTAATAGCCATGAACACCGACTCCAGCGAGCCGCGCAACTCGCGCGCCTGCATGACAAACTCGAAGCCGGTCATGCCGTAAATAAAGTCACGCATCGCGCTGGAGAACCGCTCTTTCGACATCTTGTCCTTTCGCCGGAAGCGATCTGAGGTTTCAAGGTTTCCGAGTTTCAAGGTTTCAAAGTTTAGGATGCCCGCTGAAGCTCTGAACCCTTGAAAACCCTGAAACCTGATCCCTATCCCCGAATCGCCATCTCCTAAACTATAATGCAGCGGGCTGCTGCTTACCGTCTCATGTCATCGACCGAACTGACCATTTTCGTTGCCGTATCCGTCCTGGTAGTGGGCTGGTTTGCCATCGGCACCCAGTTTAATCTGCACAAGGGCAAAAAAACGCTGGCCTGGCTGCAGGACGGCCTCAAGTTGCTGGGTGACAGGACCAGCCTGCGCTGGCTGGGCACCGCCGCGGTCGAATTGAAGATCCAGAACGCCAAGGAGCCCTTCCGGCAGGCCGAAGTTGTCATCGTGCTCGAACCGCGCGACGTACCCTTTTTGTGGTGGTTCTACCGCCTGCGCGGGCGCCGCGACATGCTGATCGTGCGCGGCCAGTTGCGCGCGGCTCCGGGAACCGAGTTCGAGGTTTTCGATCCGAACACCTGGAGCGCGCGTGGGGTTGAGGCTAAGCTCCGCTTCCGCAACTGGAACCCGATCGCGGTGATGCCGCCTCCACTGGTCGCCTACGCAGCCGGTAACCCGCCGCCCGCTGCCGACCTGCTACAAGCTCTCGCCCCCGCTGGTTGCCAGCCACTGCGGCTGGCCATACGCCGCAGCGAACCCAACCTGGAAGTACATTGGCGCCTCAGCGACCTCCAAAACGTGCACGCACGGACGCTCATGGAGGCTATCCGCCAGGTGCCGCTCAGCCTGTCGAAAACCCGCTAGAAGCGCTCCCGCCCCGCAGCCATTCAGTTCGTTTCACGCCGCACGCTTGCCGGCGCCAACGTGAAACGAATTCTGAAAGCTGGCTATACCGTATCCGCGACCTGCTGGCGAACACCGCCTGGGCGCTAGCCGGCTGGACACTATCGCGGCGCCATGACCGGCTTGGTCTTCGCCGGAGGCGCTTCCGACAACCGCCGCCAGGCATGCCAGGAATCCCAGGCGATCAAAACCGACGCCACAAACAGCAGCAGGTCGATGATGATCATGCCAACCGCCCCGATGCTGTTCATGGGCTGGGCCGCGATCTGCGGGTTCGACAGAATGCTGGCGTACAGGTTGTAAGCCGTAATCAGGGTGGCCGCCATCGTGGTTATGTACATGAAGAGCATGGGGTACAGGGCAAAGGCCGGGTTGCGGCCGTCCTTCTTCAGCCAGAGGCTCACGATGAGCAGCGAGAGCGCGGCCAGCAACTGGTTGGATGCGCCAAACAACTGCCAGAGATAGATCCAGGTGCCGCTCAGTACCAGGAGCAGCGTCAGGCCCATGGAGATGATCGAGGCGACGTGCACGTTCTTGAAGCCCATCCAGATGTCGCCCAGCCACTCGCCGAGGGTGACGCGCATGACGCGAAAGACCAGTTGCACCACCGTCAGCACGATGACCACGAAGACGCCGAAGCCCAGGGCCGTGCCGTAAGGCACCGCCATCAGGCCGAAAGTTGACAGATTCAGCAGCTTGCCCACGCCACCGGCGAAAGCGCCCGCCCCGCCGCCGCCCGCGATGGAGATGGCGATCAACGAGAGCAGCCCGAGGGCGTTCTCGGTAAACATGGCTCCGCCGCCGACCGGCAGCGCGTCGGTCTCATATTCGAGCTGGCGAGCGGTGCCGATGGAGCCCACCAGCGCGTGCCATCCCGAGATAGCGCCGCAAGCGATGGTCACAAACAGCATCGGCCAGATCGGCTGGATGGCAGGCGCCGCCTGCAGGATGTGCCCGGCCGCGTCTTTCAACTGCACCACGGGCATCCAGGAGACGAAGAACTTGCTCTGGAAGGTCACCGCCTGCATGGCCACGGCGTCGCCAAAAATTCCGCGCACCGCCCCCAGAAGCGCGCCTAGTGCCGACATGGCAATAGTAAGGAACGTCACCCAGAAGCCGATGTAGTTCACCGGCTGAGCGAAGCGCCAGATGGGCAAGCTGGTGCTCACATACGAGAAGGCAAAGACGAACAGGCACCAGAAAATGAACGAGGGCAACATCTTGATTTCCCCGGTCGAGTTCAGGTACTTGGGCACCACCTTGCCATCACGCAGGTGGGTGGCCCCCAGGCGCGGATCGGCCTTGGTAGGATCGGTCACCGTGTAGAGCGCCTGCTGCCCGGTCAGAGCGTTTATGCCGTCGCCCACCTTTTCCACAATCGAGTTAACCGGGCCGGCAAAAGTAAGGGCGGCAGCCGGCTGGCCGGCTGGTGTAACTCCCTTCTCAATCTTCATGCCCACCGCGCCAATAGCTATGGAGAACAGCGTGAGGGCGACCGCCAGAAAGGTGATCAGGGTCAAATTCATCTTCCAGCGATACAGCGCCTGCCCGGTCAGCAGGCCGATCACCGCCAGCATCAGAATGCCGAAGGGAACATCGGCGCGGGGATCGAAAATGCCGGCCAGAATGCCCACGAAGGCACCGGCAATCAGCAGCAGGTAGAAGAAAATAAAGAGAAACAGGATCATGCGCGTGCGCGGGGCAATCAGCTTGTGGGCGATCACCGAAAGCGAGTTGCCGTCATTGCGCACCGCCACCACGATGGCGGAGTAGTCGCTGACCCAGCCGATCAGGGCCACCCCCACCGTCAGCCAGATAAGGGAGGGCATCCACCCCCAAAGGGTGACTGCCGCGATCGGTCCCACGATGGGCCCGGCAGCAGCGATCGACTTGAAATGATAGCCGTAAAGGATATTGCGGTTGGTGGGCATGAAATCTACGCCGTCCATGTACATCTTGGCCGGCGTCGCTCGCTTCGCATCTGGCTGGATGATGTCACGGTCCATGCGGCGAGCATAAAAGTTGTAGGCAAACCATATCATCACCGTGCCCAGCACGGCGACCACGGCGGCATTCATCGCATGCCCCGTAATCGCAAAGAAACTGCCGACAACAGTTGGAATCAGCACGAGCAAGAAGATGTTAAACCGGACGCTCATATCGAACTCCTATGTTTGGCTATGGCTTCGCCAGTTTCCAGGCTTGCCCTGGGTACGCTGAAGACAGAGATTTTCAGTAGAGCAGTAATACCACTAATACCTTGGCTTGCAAAGCATAGTTTTTTGCCGGGCTCGGTTACGCCGGCCGGAAAAACGGCGCCACGTGCCATTCACCGGCAGGCGAAAAGCTCCCGGCCCCATCTAAGGTGTAGCCGCCTAAGGTGCAACGGCTCAACCCTCGAGCGCTGCAGTCCAATGACGATATCGGCAACTCGCATTTGCCCTCTTGCCCGATGGCACGAGCATTGATAAGCTGTTTCGCAGCAGAGATGATTCTGCTTTCCAAACAACAATAACTCCGCTCCGCACCGTGAGGCCGATACGTCGCACAATGCGGGGCTTTTTTGTGCCCGCTGGAAATGCGCGCTTCAGTCAATCGCGGCGGCGGCTGCGTTTCAGCCCGGCGAGCGCATCCCCAGTTCCGGGGAAACCCCGTCCCCGCCTGTATTAGTGGAAGCGAGAGACGGCCCGGTTGCCTCTTCCGCACGGAAGGCGCGTGCTTACCTGTTTTTCGTTTGTTCGGGTTTAATGGAGGAAAGCCGTATGACGGTAGCCGCAGCGGTAAAGCGCACGCTGTCCTTGTCGTCGGTCAGGGCCTCGACCACGACGGGCAGCAAGCGCGGCTCGCCGCGCTCGGCGATGGCATCCAGGGCTGCCGCCCGCACCACCCAGCTCTTGTCGGAAGTGGCGCGCGTCAGGGCATCGGCGCTGCGCGGGTCCGCATCTTGCGCCAGCGCCTTGGCGGCGGCGGCTCGCACGGCCGAGCTTTTGTCTTTCAACAGCGTCTTGATGGCGCTGTATCCGAGGCTGCCAAAGGGCACGAAGCCGAGGCCCTCCGACACGCCCAGTTGCGCCAGCTGCTTGGGATCGTGCAGCCGCTTCTGCTGCTCGGCCAGCAAACCTTCCTTGCTCTTGCGCTCGCCCACCAGCAGCTCGTAATAGACCTCGTAGGCGGAGGCATCGCCCATCAGCTTGAGCGAAGCGGCGGCGGCCAGCACCACTCCGATGTCTTTATCGTTGAGCGCTTTTTGCAAACCGGGGATCGCCGAGCGCGCGCGCATTAGCCCCAGGGCTGTGGCCGCGGCCTTGCGCACCTCAGGCTTGGGATCTTGCAGCGCCTTTTCCGCGGCGGTCGCCGCCTGCTCGTCATCGCGCAGCAAACCCAGAGCATTGACGGCTGCCGCGCGCTTGCCGACGCTGTGTGCGCTCAACCCAATACGCAAGATTGGCCATGCGTCCGCCGCGGTTATCTGGGCGGAAGCAAAGCAGGAACACACAACCAGGAGCAGGCAGCAACGCCACGCCAACGCCAGCACACGACCGGGCCATCGACGGGCTGTTGCGCTACTCATTTTTTGTTAGTTTCACCCAAGTCGCTACAGGTTAACTCGTCCTGGCGTATCCGCCGCCCGGCAATGCCGGAAAAGGAAGCAAACTGAGATCAAGGCAATTCCATAATAAGCAATTACCTGGAGGACGTATCGTGCTTATTTCAAGGCTGGGCCTCTTTCGCCTGCTCCGTCGCAGCCGGCGTGGGATAATGTGCCCTGGCCAGGAAGGTGCGAATTTGCAGCCTATCGTGGTAATCGGCTATGGCAATACGCTGCGGGGCGACGACGGCTTTGGCCAACTCGCCGCCCGCCTGTTGGAAGCGCGTCAAATTCAGGGGCTGGAGGTCATCGCCTCGCACCAACTGAACCCGGAGCTGGCGGCTTGGCTGGCCGAGGCGCGTTTCGCCGTTTTTCTCGACGCCACCGAGGGAAACGAGCCGGGAGCTCTCCAGGTAACTTCAGTCGAGCCGCGCGATATCGGGCCCTCTGGCGCGACCCACCACTTCGAGCCGGGGACGCTTCTGGCACTGGCCAAGGCTGTCTATGGGAAAGCTCCAGCCGCCGCCCTGATCACCGCCAGCGCGCGCAGCTTCGAGCATGGCGACGAGATCAGCGCCGAGGTGCGCGCAACCGCCAGCAAAACAGCGGAGGCAATCGCCACCCTGGCGGGTTCCGGTCAATTGGTTTATGAAACGCTGCACCAGGCTTTAGTAGGTTGAGCGGGGTTTTACTATTTTCCTAGCCCATCTGCCAACCACAGGCAGTTGTTGGACAGCCAGAAATCATCTCTGCCGTTTGCGGTGCACGGCCACCATGGCCTGTCCTAGGCTAAGACCACCATCGCCGGCAGGCACCTCGGAATGAGAAAACACCTCGAAGGAATCATCGGCCAGCTTCTCTTCCAGATGCTCCGCCAGGAAGCGATTCTGAAACGTCCCGCCGCTGAGGCAGACGCGGTTCAGGCTATTACGTTCCCGCAGCTCGCGGGCGATGCGGCTGAATATCTCTACCAGGCCGAGGTGGAACTTCGCGCTGATCTGCGCGACCGGGACGGAGTGCCGAAGGTCGGCGATCAATTCGCTGAACAGGGGCCGCGTATCGATGATCCAGGGCCCGGGCTCATGCCGCAGCAGATCGAAGCTGTAGCCTCGCGCCGGAAGCGGCCCGGCGATGCTCATCTCCAGCTCGATTGCCGCCTGCGCCTCGTAGTTCACCGCCTGGCGCACACCCGCCAGGGCCGCAACCGCGTCGAACAGGCGCCCGCAACTGGAGGTGAGCGGCGAGTTGACGCCGCGCTCGATGACATCGAGCAATAGCTTCAGCTTGCGTTTCTCAAGCCCGCGGACCAAGGGAATATCGAGTTCGGCGCACTGGCGGCCGAAGTGATGGGCGAGATAGCTGACGGCCATGCGCCAGGGCTCGCGCACGGCGGCATCGCCGCCGGGCAGCCGCACGTAATTGAAGTGCGCCGCGCGCGCGAAATCTTCGTAGCCGGCCACCAGCACCTCGCCGCCCCAGATTCGCCCATCGCTGCCGTAGCCGGTGCCGTCCAAGGCGAAGCCAATCACACGGCCTTCCAGGTGATGCTCCGCCATGCAACTGGCAATGTGCGCATGGTGATGCTGCACCCCCACCAGCTCCATCTTCGGGGTCCCCGGTAGGAGCCGTTGTTCCACCCTAGCAAATGCCGAATCGCTATTGGCTGAGGGCGCCGGTTGCTCCTGCTCGGGCAACTGCTGCCGCAGGGCCCAGCGGGTGGAGAAGTAATCGGGGTGCAGATCGTGCGCCAGGATGGTGGGCTCGATCTCCAGGATCTTGCGCAGGTGCGCAATTGCCTGCTCGAAGAACTGGTACGACTCGAGATTCTCCAGGTCGCCGATGTGCTGGCTCAGGAAGGCGTGCTTGCCCTTGGTGAGGCAGACGGTGTTCTTCAGTTCGCCGCCGACGGCCAGAACCGACGGCACCTCTTCGCGCAAAAACACCGGCACCGGGACAAAGCCGCGCGAGCGGCGGAGCTGGCGCACGCGGTAAGCGGCCCCCCCGGCGAGCGCCGTTTTTGTGCCTGCCGGGGTGAAGACGGGGTCCCCGGCAAGCGTCGTTTTTGCGTTTGTCGGGGTGTAAACGCGGCTGACGCGCACCACCGAGTCGTCGCAGCGCAGCAGAATCTCGCGGTTGTGCACCAGCAGACAGTCGGCCAAGCCGCTGAGCCGCTCGACTGCCTCGCGGTTGTCGATGACTATCGGCTCCTCGCTGAGGTTGGCGCTGGTCATCACCAGGGCCGGCGAGGCGCACTTGGCCAACAAAAGGTGATGCACCGGCGTGTACGGCAGGAAGAGGCCCAAGTAGCGATTGCCGGGAGCTACATGGCAGGCGATTCCGGCCAGCGAGGGACTTTGACCTAGCTCCTTCCATGGCAACAAGACGATGGGCCGCTGCGGCGTCTGCAATATCTGCGCGGAGATCTGGTCAATTTCACAAAACTCGCCTGCAGCTGCCAGGTCGCGCACCATGACGGCGAAAGGCTTTTCCACGCGGCGTTTGCGCTCGCGCAGGCGCGCCACCGCCTCGGCGTTGGTAGCGTCGACCGCCAGATGAAATCCGCCCAGGCCCTTGATGGCCGCCACCCGCCCGCGGGCGATGGCCTCGGCAGTGGCGGCTATCGGATCGGAGCACTCGATGCGGCTGCCGTCCACGCGCCACAGCTCCAACTGCGGCCCGCAACGCCAGCAGGCGTTGGGCTGGGCGTGAAAGCGCCGGTTCAGAGGATCGTCGTACTCCCGCTGGCACTCGGGGCACATGCGGAAGGGCGCCATGGAGGTGTAGGGCCGGTCATAAGGGATATCGCGCACGATGGTGAAGCGCGGGCCACAATTGGTGCAGTTGATGAACGGATAGCCGTAGCGGCGGTCGGCGGGATCGAAGAGTTCGCGCAGGCAGTCAGGACAGGTGGCGATGTCGGCGGAGATCAGAGTCTGTACGTGCTCGTCCCGGCGGCTGGGCAGGATTTGGAACACGCGCTCGCCACGGCAGGCAATGACGGTGACGTCGCATTGCGTGATGCGCGCCAGCGGCGGCGCCTCGGCCGGCAGCCGGGCAATGAAGTCGTCCACCGCATCGCTTGCGCCCTCGATCTCGACGGTTACGCCGGAGCCGGTGTTACTGATCGTTCCGGCCAGGCCGCGCTCGCTGGCCAGACGAAAGACATAGGGGCGAAAGCCCACGCCCTGAACAATGCCTTGAATATCGATCCGCTTGCGGACAACCATCTCGTACCAGCGCTAACGCGTCGTCGTCTCCCCAGGTCAGCGCCGAACAGCATGGCGCGGGACGTGGGGCACCCAGCTACTTCTGTTGTGAAGCCCTATCAGCCACTGTGCTTATGACTTCATCTGCAGCAACTGCAAGCCGAAACGTGGGGTGAAACAACTGCGCGCCGACTTCACGCAGCAGTTGAAGATTCGTGTTAAGCCGAACTGCGAACGCAGAATACCGCTGGGGATCTCGATGCGAAATTACCTCCATCGACATTTTCAACTCCGCCAAGTTCTTCCAAATCGACGCTTCAATCGCCATGTCGTCTACACCTGAGAGAAGCCCCACCAATCGCCGCATGTTGAGGCCATTCTGATTGCCTTGGCGACCACTGTGGGTCACACGAACCATTTCCTGAAGGCGTTTGATCGATTCCAAGTCCTCGGTCAGTCGATCTCTGTCGAGGGTAGTAGCCTCGGGCTTAAAGTCGGTGAGGGTAGCGGCGAAGTCTTTCAGCTTTGTATTGAGATTCTCCAGAATCGGGTCGAGCTCTGCCTGGCTCGGTAGGTCTTTCACCTGTCCATAACCGAGGGTGCCGAACAGCAAAAGAGTCGTAATCAGGATCACGAGTCGATGACGATTCATGTCCATGCACCTCCACATCTATTCGACAAACAGCCACCGTTAATGGCTAGAGTACGACATATCTGCAATAATTTCGGATTTGGATCAAACTCTACGCACAAACTAAGAACTACGAGCCCAATCAAAAATCAAAACTGAAAACCACGAAATGGTTAAATGGTTGCCGCCCGCGCCTGGCGGCGCTTTTCCAGCCAGGCCAGCCAGGCGTCCAGACCCTGGCGCGTGGTGCAGGAGACGCGCACGATCTCCATGCCGGGATGCACCTTGCGCGCGTTTTCCTCCGCCGCCGCCATGTCGAACGGGACATAGGGCAGCAGATCAACCTTGTTGACCACCAGCAGCTCCGATTTGAAGAAAATTGAGGGATACTTCAGCGGCTTGTCTTCGCCCTCGGTGACACTCAGCAGCACCACCTTGGCGGCCTCGCCCAGGTCGTAGCTGGAGGGGCAGACGAGATTGCCGACGTTCTCGATGAACAGCAGGTCGATCTCTTCCAGCCGCCAGTCGGCCAGGTGCTTGTCGATCATGCGCGCATCCAGATGACAGGTGCCGCCGGTGGTGATCTGCTTGACCGGGAAGCCGGCGCGCCGCAGGCGATTGGCGTCGTTCTCCGTCTGGATGTCGCCAGTCAGCACGGCCACGCGGGTGTCACGCGGCAGGCTTTCCAGCGTGCGCTCCAGCAGGCTGGTCTTGCCCGAGCCGGGCGAGCTGATCAGGTTCAGGCACAGCAAACCGTGTTCCCGGAAGCGCGCGCGCAGCGCGGCTGCCAGCTTGTCGTTCTCACTCAGTACTTTTCGTTCCAACGGCACTCGATCCATTTTCTTCCAACTCCAGGAAAGCTAAATCCAATTCGTCTCCGCCCGCAAAATCTACGCAAACCGCATGGCAGCGCGGGCATTCGAAATCATAGTCGCGCACCACGAACTGCTGGCCGCAGGCCGGGCAGGAGTGCTTGCGCGGGACGCGCTCGATCTCCAGTTGCAGCTCTTTGTGCTCGCTGTCCTGCACCAGCACCTCGAAGGCGAAGCGCAGGGAATCAACGTCGATGGCCGCCAGCTCGCCAATTTTTACTCCCACCCGCACCGGACGGCTGCCGGGATGGCGCCGGGCCTCGCTGGCCACCGCTTGCAGGATCGAGCTGGCAATTCCCAGTTCGTGCATAACCTCTGACCTAGCAAATACGTGGCAACTGATCGCCGGCCAGCATATCGACGATGCGCGTGGTGCCCAAGGCAGTGCGCATGGTCACCAGGCCGCTGCGGTCCTCCGTCACGGTACCGATCTGGCGGGCGTCAAGGCCGAGCGGGTGGCGCCGCATGGCCTCAAGTATCCGCTCCGCCGCCTGCGGTGCGACGATGGCGATCAGTTTGCCTTCGTTGGCCACGTAAAGCGGATCGAGCCCCAACAGCTCGCAGGCGCCGCGCACCTCTTCGCGCACGGGAATGGCGCTCTCGTCCAACTGGATGCCGACCCGCGATTGTCCGGCGATTTCATTCAGCGCACTGGAGAGCCCGCCGCGAGTAGGATCGCGCAGGCAACGAATTTCTCCCCCGCCCGCTGCCAGCATCTCCGTCACCAGCTCATGCAGGGCGGCGCTGTCGCTGCGGATGGGAGAGTCGAGCTCCAATCCCTCGCGCTGCGCCAGAATGGCGATGCCGTGATCGCCGAGGTATCCGTTCAGCAGAACCTTGTCACCGGGACGGGCACGCTCGGCAGACAGTTCGATGCCTTCCGCAACAACCCCGATACCCGTGGTGTTGATGAAAAGCTGGTCGCCGCTTCCCTTCTCCACGACCTTGGTATCGCCGGTCACCACCTGCACGCCGGCCTCGGCCGCGGCGCCCGCCAGAGAGGCCACCACTTTGCGCAGCAGCTCCAGCGAAAACCCCTCCTCCAAGATGAAGGCCACGCTCAGATAAAGTGGGCGCGCGCCGCCCATCGCCAGATCGTTTACCGTGCCATGCACTGCGAGGGAACCGATGTCCCCGCCGGGAAAAAACAGAGGCTTGACGACAAAGGAATCGGTGGTGAAAGCCAGTCGCGCGCCGTTAATGCTCAGCACCGCCTGGTCGTTGAGCTTGGCCAGCAGCGGATTCTGGAAGGCGGGAAGGAAAATGGAGCGAATCAGCTCGGCCGTCAGCGTACCGCCGCTGCCATGACCAAGCACCACGGCGCCCCTGGCGGGCAAGGGCGCGGGGCAGGCGAATCCGGCAAGCGTCTTGGCGTCTTCCACGTTCCTCTCTCCTGATCCTTACCAAATAGGCGCGCTTCGCACCCCAGCCCAGCCGGGACGGCTGGGCTTACGCACGATCACTCGCGTGGCGCCGGTATCGATAATAAGCGGCGCAGGCGCCCTCGGCCGAGACCATGGGCGCACCCAGCGGCTGCTCCGGCGTGCAGCGCACGCCAAATGCCGGACAGTCGGTCGGCCGCCGCAAGCCCCGCAGAACCTGGGCGCTGATGCACTCGGCCGGCTCGTCGGAGGTGATCTCGCTCAAAGCGAAAACCCGGTTTGCGTCCCAGGCGGCATAGCTTTCGCGCAGACGCAGACCGCTGGCGGGAATCATACCTATGCCGCGCCATTTCTGGTCGGCAACCTCGAAAACCTCGTCGATGATGCGGCGCGCGGCAACATTGCCGGCGGGCTGGACTGAGCGCGCGTACTGGTTTCCCAGCTTCGCCGTGCCCGCCTCAAGCTGCTTGACCAGCATCAGCACCGCCTGCAGCAGGTCGACCGGCTCGAATCCGGCAACCACGATGGGCACGCGGTATTCGCCGGCGAGCGCTTCGTATTCCTCGCAGCCCATCACCGTGCAGACATGACCGGGCGCGATGAAGCCCTGCACGCGGTTCTCCGGCACGCTCATCAGCGCCCGTATGGCGGGCGGCACCAGCACGTGCGAAACCAGCATGGAGAAGTTACGCAGCCCGTCCTGCCGCGCCTGCCGGACGGCCATGGCATTGGCGGGGGCGGTGGTTTCAAAGCCGATGCCGAGAAAGACCACCCGCCGTTCGGGATGCGCGTGCGCGATCTTAATGGCCTCCATCGGCGTGTAGGCCACGCGAACGTCCGCGCCCTTGCCCCGGGCCTGGAACAGATCGGAGCGCGAGCCGGGAACGCGCAACATGTCTCCGTAGGAAACCAGGATGACATCCGGCAGCAAGGCCAGCGCGATAGCCTTGTCGATGGTTTCCAGCGGCGTGACGCAGACCGGGCAGCCCGGACCGTGAACCAGCTCGATCTTGTCGCCGAGCAGCTCATCCAGGCCATAGCGCATGATGGTGTGGGTATGTCCGCCGCAGATCTCCATCAGCACCCAGCGGCGCGTGGCTCGCTGGCGAATCTCCGCCGCCAGCGCCTGCGCAATGCGCCCATCCCGATACTCGTCGATATACTTCACAATAGTGATCGCTGAATGCTAACGGCGTTCTGGGTCGAGGTCGTTGGCTTGCTCCCCATCTTCCGCCTGCGCGCTCAGCCCGAGTTCCTCGTCCAGGGCTCCCATTTCGGACAAGAGCTGATAGGTGCGCTCGGCCTCCTCGGCGTCAACCCGGCTGATGGCGAAACCAACATGGACGATGACGTAGTCGCCGGCCTGCGCCTCGGGCACAAAATCCAGGCGCACGCGCCGCACGATACCTCCGAACTGCACCCGGCCTTCGCGAATGCCGTCCTTCTCCTCGCAGTCCAGAACCTTACCCGGAACGGCCAGGCACATAGTCCAATCTCCCTCGCAAGTGCGCTATTACTCTCTATTTTACGCCTGAGCTTCGCCCCCTGCAGCGCGTTCCCGGCCCAAAAATCATGGCTGGCGAGCGAGAAACAGAAGTGGGTCAATTTGATTCCGTTCTAATTTTGGGCGCTTCGCGTACCGCCCTGCTTTTGGGCTGATGTGGGGCCATTTCCCCAGGTTAGCGCCGGAAAACGCGGCGCGGAACCTGGGGCACCCTTCAAATTGAACCACTACCGAAAAGTCTGGTGTCGACGCCACTTGGTTTGGTAACAATAGAGAACTGCTACTTTCAATTGCGGATTAAGATTCAGGTTTCGAGGCTAATTGCCGCTGTCTTGTGGCAGGCCTTCAACTCTGACTCGGGATTAAGAAATTTTAAACGCGACAGGTGAGGAAAAATGATCGCACTTGTGACAGGAGCTACCGCCGGATTTGGCGAAGCCACCGTACGTCGCTTCGTCAAGGAAGGCGTCAAGGTCATTGCCGCCGGACGCCGCGGCGAACGGCTGACGAAGTTAAGACAGGAGCTGGGAGCGGGAAACGTCCACTGCCTGACGCTGGACGTGCGCAACCGCCAGGCGGTCGAGCGGGCCATTCAGGAACTGCCCGCCGAGTTATCCGCCATTGACGTGCTGGTCAATAATGCCGGCCTGGCGCTCGGCCTGGAACCGGCGGCGCGCGCCAGCCTCGACGAGTGGGAGACCATGGTCGACACCAACATCAAGGGCGTGATCTTCCTCACCCGCGCGGTCCTGCCCTGCATGGTGCAGAGGAACCACGGGCACATCGTCAACATCAGCTCGGTTGCCGGCAACTACCCATATCCGGGCGGAAACGTCTATGGGGCGTCCAAGGCCTTCGTGCAGCAGTTCTCGCGCAACCTTAGATGTGATCTCCAGGGCACGGCAGTGCGCGTGACCGATATAGCCCCGGGCATGGTGGCCGGGACCGAGTTCTCCACCGTGCGCTTCCACGGTGACGCGGCGCGCGCGCAAAAGAACTACGACGGCGCCGACCCGCTGCTGCCGGAGGATATCGCCGACGCCGTCTACTGGGCCGTCAGCCGCCCGCCGCGCGTCAACATCAATGCCATCGAAGTCATGCCGGTCTGCCAAAGCTGGAGCGCCATGACGATTACTCGCAAGAAATAAGGACGGGCGGTCGGGGGGCGACTGCCCCGACGTACCAAAGATTCTTCCCCATGGAGCAGGCATGCGGCATCTTCTGTTAGCGGCCGTTCTCGTTTTCTCGCCGGCTCTGTTCGCCGCCGAGGAGATGGTTACGGTTCCCACTCGCCCGGGTGTGACCCAATCTTTCGTGCTCACCACTCCGGACAAGGCCAGCCCTGATGTGGTGCTGATCCTCTTCCCCGGAGCATTCGGCAACATAAACCTCCGCCGCATCGACGGCCAGGTCAAGTTCGGCGAAAGTAATTTCCTGGTGCGCGAAAGGCAGCGGTTCGTCGATCTGGGAGCAGCCACCGCGGTCGTCGATGCCCCCTCGGACAACCGGGACGGCATCAGCGACGGCTTTCGCATGGGCAACAAGCACGCGACCGACATCGGTTTTGTCATGGACGACCTGAAGAGGCGCTGGCCGGCGGCGCGAGTCTTTCTGGTCGGCACCAGCCGCGGCACCATCTCCGCCTCGTCTGTCGGCTATTACCTTAAAGACCGCATCGACGGAGTTGTGCTGACCTCGACAGTGCAAGGCAAAGGCACAAACAACATCAAGAAAATCGGCAAGCCGGTGCTGTTTGTTCATCACCGCTTCGACCGCTGCCGCGAGTGTCCCTATGGCGGCGTCAAGGGATTCTCGCCGCAGTTCGCGCTGATAACCGTCGAAGGCGGACGCCCGGCGGCTTCGGGCGAGTGCGAGCCGTTCAGCGCCCACGGTTATTACGGCGTGGAAGGACCCGTGGTGGAGGCCATCATGCACTGGGTCCGGAAAGAGCCTTTCCCGGCGGAGATCAAAGCGGGGGCAAGTTCCCGAAACAAGAAGACCAACTTCACTTCAGGAGCTGTCATGCTGAGCACAGCGAAGCATCCCCGCACAGCTTGCAGGCAGGACGGCGTCTAAGAATTTCCGATAGAAAACCTGGGGCGGCATAGGGATTGGGGCAAACCCATGGGATGCTTCGCGCCTCCTGCGGAGTCGCTCAGCATGACACGTGAGTAAAGCGATCCCGTGCAGACGAAGGTACAGAGGTGCAGCTCTCTAGCTTCCCGCCAGCTCGGTCAGCGCCCCGAGATATACGCGCAGGCCGAGGTCGATGTCTTCCCAACTGGTGTTTTCCTGCGGCGCGTGGCTGACGCCATCGATGCTGGGCACGAAGATCATCGCCGCAGGCATCGCTGAGGCCATAACTTGCGCGTCATGCCCCGCCCAGCTTGGCATCTCCAGGTATTTGACCTGGGCCGCTTCGGCCGCCCGGCGCAGCACCGCGACGATGCCTTCGTCGAGATGCGTGGGCGGCACGAAGGAGGTCTTGGCGATCTCGGTCTTCACCCCATATTTAGCGTCGATGGTGCGAAATTCGGCGGCCAGCCATTCCTCGGCCACTTCGATTTCGGTGCGCGTAATCGAGCGTATCTCGATGGGCATGGAAACCTCGCCGGGCACGATGTTGATCACTCCCGGCGACACCTCCAGCCGGCCGACCGTGGCCACGTAACGATCGCTGGACTGCAGTGCCGCCTCGAAGCTCTTCTGAATCAGGTGGGAGGCGGCCACCAGCGCGTCCTTGCGGCGCTCCATGCGGGTGGTTCCGGCATGATTGGCCTTGCCGGTGATGGTGATCCAGCAGCGGTAGATGCCGACAATGTCGGTCACCAGCCCGCAGGGAATGCGGTGTCGGTGCAGTTCCTCGCCCTGCTCGATGTGCATTTCGAGGTAGCAGCGGAACTTTGCCGGGTCCAGGCAGGCGCTCTGGAAGGCATTCTTGTCCAGGCCCCACTCCTGCAGCATGGCCGCCACGGACTTGCCTTCGGCGTTGATGATTTGCGCCGGGCTCTCGGCCTTCATGCCGCCGGTCAGAACCTGGCTGCCAAACATCACCACGCCGAACTGCGTGCCCTCCTCCTCCAGCATGGCGACGACTTCGACGGGACGCCGCGGACGCCAGCCGGCGTCGTGCCAGGCGTTGACGCACTCGATGGCCGCCATCAAGCCCAGGGCGCCGTCAAAGCGGCCGCCGTTAGGCACGCTGTCCAGGTGCGATCCGGCCAGAACGGCGGCTAGCGATTCGTCCTGGCCGGGGTAGCGGCCGAAGATGTTCCCCAGCGGATCGACGCGGACCGCCATCCCGGCCTGCTGCATGAAGCCTCGGACCAGCTCCATTCCCCGCTTGTAAGCGGGCGTGTAGGAAAGGCGGGTGACGCCCCCGTCCGTGCCCGGCGCACTTTCAGCCAGCCTGTCCAGGCGCTCCCGCACACGCTCGATGCGATGCTGCATGGGTTTTCTCCTACCCCATCGATCAAAACATCGGCGCGGGATGGGGACGCGCCTTGCATCGCTGGCGTCAGCAAGCGGCGCCAACTTCGATAATGCGCAGGACTGCTATCTTCCCAGGTGCTGCATGGCGGCCTCCGGATAGCGCAGGCCGGCGGCGGCATCGGGCGGGAAGACGTCGTTTATGAGCCGCAGATCGTCGGCCGTGAGCTTCATGTTGAGGGCGCCCACGTTGTCCTCCAGATACTTGCGGCGCTTGGTGCCGGGAATGGGAACAATGTCCTCACCCTGGGCCAGCACCCAGGCCAGCGCCAGTTGCGCGGAAGTGCAATGTTTCTCTTTGGCAATCTCTTCGACCTTCTTCACCAGCTCGAGGTTTTTCTGGAAATTTTCCCCCTGGAAGCGCGGGGCGTTGCGCCGGAAGTCGCCTTCCGGCAGGTCTTCAAAGCGCTTGAACTGCCCGGTGAGGAAGCCCCGGCCGAGCGGGCTGTAGGCCACAAAGCCGACTCCAAGCTGTCGGCAGGTGGCGAGGATTTCCTGCTCCGGCTCGCGCGACCACAACGAATACTCCGTCTGCAGGGCGGCTATGGGATGCACCTTGCAGGCGCGGCGCACGGTCTGCGGGCCGGCTTCAGAAAGACCCAGGTAACGGACTTTGCCTTCCTCGACCAGGCGCTTCATGGCGCCCACCGTCTCCTCGATCGGTGTTTTGGGATCGACGCGATGCTGGTAATAGAGGTCTATGACATCGACCTGCAGGCGGCGCAGGCTGCCCTCGCAGGCCTCGCGCACCCATTCCGGACGCCCGTCGATGCGCAGGAACTGCCCGGTCTTGGGGTCGCGCACGTTGCCGAACTTGGTCGCCAGGATCACATTCTGGCGTCTGCCCTTGATTGCGCGGGCGACCAATTCCTCGTTCTTGTGCGGCCCATACATGTCGGCCGTATCCAGGAAGTTAATGCCCAGCTCCAGGGCGCGGTGAATGGTGGCAATGGACTCGTTGTCGTCACGAGGGCCGTAAAAATCCGACATTCCCATGCACCCCAATCCCAGGGCGCTTACGGTCAAACCGTCCCGGCCAAGCGTTCTCTTCTGCATGCAAAGACCTCCTTCCGCTGGTGCTATCTTATCGCGTCAAGCATGTCGCCGCCGGCCCTCCGCCCCGCAGCCGGCACCGCCGGGGGCCGCTGGTGGGAAACCCGGCTTTGCGATACCATCATTTGGAGTAGGGGCTCGGCTGCCAGGCGCCGGCCAGGACCGTGGCCGGCTCATACGGAGCAGCAAAGCAGGTGCCGGCTGTATATTTCGAGCGCCGGGCATCTTTTCCAGGGCGTTTGAAATCGTATCTAAAAGGTTAGCGCTGATTATTTCCGCAAAGCACAGGTGATCTTATGAAGGCAATCCTGTTTGTAGACGACCACGAAGTGCTGGCGCGCTTGAGTTGCGAAATTCTGGAGATGCAGGGCTACCGGGCAGTTTCCGCCTACAGCGCCGCCGATGCGCTGGAGAAATTCCAGAAAGAAAAGTTCGACATCCTGGTCACAGACTTCCGCATGGAAGGCATGAATGGCCTGGAGCTGGCCAGACAGGTGCACCTGAAGGACCCCAGCGTGCCGGTAATCATCGTTACCGGCTACGGCCCAATCGACGGCGGCAAAGACGTGAACGCGTGCCTGCAGAAAGAAGAGCTCTTCCCCGCGCTGCTGGAGAAAATCAAGCAATACCTCGGGGAGAGCGAATCCGCCGAATCCTTGCGCACGGCTTAGCGGCCTTCATTCACCATCTGTTAACAAAGGGACGTCTTGGGGCGTCCCTTTGGCCTTATTCGGCGCGTTTTTCCTCAGCCTGATACACTTGGCCGGTGAAGCGGCTGATCGTCAACGGCGACGACCTCGGCTTGACGCGCGGAGTCAACCGCGGCATCGTCGAGTGCTGGCGGCGCGGCATTCTGACCTCGACCACGCTGATGGCCAACGGCCCGGAGTTCGCCGACGCGCTCGCCTGCCTGGCGGAGATCGGCGAAGACTTGAGCGTCGGCTGCCACGTTCTGCTGGTGGATGGCGAACCGGCGCTGCCGCCGGCGGAGGTGCCTTCCCTGCTGGCGCCGGGGACAAAGCGCTTTTACCGTTCATTTCAGCAACTGGCCCGGCGAGCCCTCGGCGGGCAGGTGCGGCGAGAGGAAGTCCATGCCGAGGCCAGCGCGCAATTTCGCAAAATGCAGGCCAGCGGCATCCGCATCTCGCACTTCGACGCGCACAAGCACGTCCACATCCTTCCCTCCATCCTGGAACCACTGCTGCAGGCAGCAGCCGAATGCGGTGTTCCCGCCCTGCGAAACCCATTCGAGCCGGTGTTCTCCATGCCGATTCCCGGCCTGCTCCGTCTGCCGGTGCGCTACGCCGAAGTACTGGCACTACGCGCTTTCCGCGCCAGGTTCCAGGCGACGGTTGCCGCTTACGGGCTGCGCACCACCGATGGCAGCCTCGGGCTGGTAGCAACCGGCCGCCTGAATGCTGGCAATCTGGCGGCCATGCTGGCGCGCATGCGGGAGGGAATTTGGGAGCTGGTCTGCCATCCGGGCTACAACGATGCGCAACTGCGGCAGGCGGGCACGCGTCTGCTGGCCTCGCGGGAAACCGAGATGCAGGCCCTCACCGCCGATTCCACCAGGCGCGCGCTTGAGCACAACGGCATAGAACTGGAGTCCTTTGCCGGGCTGGCAGCCATGAAGCGCGGCCAACCGGACCGGGAACCTGCGTCCCACGTAAAGGACGGATGCTCTAATCAAGCAGCTAAACCCCACTGAACACGGACGCGCCACCGGGCGGGAACGGAGACCATGAGCCAACACCAGCGTGAACATCTGCGAATCGGAATTACCTGTTACCCGACCTACGGCGGCAGCGGGGTGGTGGCAACGGAGCTGGGAATCGAGCTGGCCGAGCGCGGGCACCAGGTCCACTTCATCACCTACTCGCAGCCGATCCGCCTGACCGAGCCGCATCCCAACATTCACTATCACGAGGTCGAGGTCTCGCGCTATCCGCTGTTCGAGTATCCGCCCTACGACCTGGCGCTGGCCACCAGCATGGCCGAGGTAGCAGAACTCTATGACCTCGACCTGCTGCACGTGCACTACGCCATTCCACATTCGGTCAGCGCCATGCTGGCGCGGCAGATGCTGGCCTGCGGAACGGGACGCAAATCGCGCCGTCTGCCTTACGTCACCACCCTGCACGGCACCGACATAACCCTGGTGGGCACCGACCCCTCCTATCTGCCGATCACCCGCTTTTCCATCGAGCAGAGCAACGGCGTGACCGCCATCTCCGAGTATCTCAGGCAGAAGACGCTGGAGCGGTTCGGCACCGGCCACATCGAGGTCATACCCAACTTCGTGAACTGCGATCTCTACCGCCGCGACCCGAACTGGCTGATGCGCCGCGGCGAATACGCCGCGCGCGAAGAGCGCGTGCTGGTGCATCTGTCCAACTTCCGCCCGGTCAAGCGCGTCACCGACGTGATCGAGATATTCGCCCGCGTGCTCAAGGAGATGCCGGCCAAGCTGCTGATGATCGGCGACGGCCCCGAGCGTTCGCAGGCGGAATGGCTGGCCCTGAAAAAGGGAATCCACAAGCAGGTGCTGTTCCTGGGCAAGCAGAACCGCGTGCACGAGAAGCTGGCCGTGGCCGACGTGATGCTCCTGCCCAGCGAACTGGAATCGTTCGGCCTGGCAGCGCTGGAAGCCATGGCCTGCGAGGTGGTTCCGATCGCTACCAACGTGGGCGGAATTCCCGAAGTCGTCGACCACGGCGTTACCGGCTTCATGGCCGACGTGGGCGATGTTGAAACCATGGCCCGCTACGCCATCGAGGCGCTGGCGAATGAATCGAAGCTGCGGGAGACCGGCCAGAGGGCGCGGCAGGAGGCCCACAAGCGCTTCTGCAGCACCAAGATCATTCCTCACTACGTGGATTTCTATCGCGGCGTGCTGGAGCGGGCGTCGTAGATAGCGGTTGAAAAGTCGTCTGACAGGGGAACGGGCAGAACCAGCCGCACCAGGGTTCCGTGCCCGCGCTGGCTGTTGATTTCCAGGCGGGCGCTGTCTCCGTAGAGCACCTGCAGGCGCTCGCGGATGTTGGCCAGGCCGATTCCGGTGCCGCTGTGGCCGGCGCTCTCCATGCCTACGCCGTCGTCTTCCACCTCGATCACCAGCCGCCCGCCGGGGTCGGCGGCAGACTTGGCGGCTCCCGGAGTGGTCAGGCGCGCCCGCAGAAAAATGGTGCCGCCATCGACCTTGGCGGAAAGGCCGTGCTTGATCGAGTTCTCCACCAGCGGCTGCAGGATCACGCTGGGCACCGCCACTTCCAGGCTTTCTTGCTGCACCTCCTTCCGGATGCGCAGCTTTTCCGGGCCGAAGCGCACCACCTCGATATCCAGGTAGTCGTCGATGAACTCCAGTTCGTGCTTGAGCGGCACGAACGAGTCGCTGGTGCGCAGCAGGCGGCGCAGGATGCTGGACAGCTTGACGATCATCTCGCGCGCCTTGTCGGGATCGAAGCGCACCAGGGAAGAAACGGTGTTAAGGGTATTGAAGAGGAAGTGGGGATTGATCTGGCTCTGCAGGGCTTCCATGCGCGCCTGCAGCAGCAGGCGCTCCTGCTCTTCCAGCTTCATCTCGATGCGCACGGTGTTGAACGATTTCAGGGCGATGGCCACGCACATGATCGAGGTGATATAACTGGCCGCCGTAGTCAGCCAGTTGGGGGTGTCCAGCCCGTAGACGAGATGGCCGAAGATGCTCCGCAGCTCGTGCCGCAACACGGCGATCCCCAGAATCATGAAGAAGAACGAGGTTTGCCAGTCGATGAGCGATTTGCGAATGGTGCGCCGGATCCAGCGATAGATGTTCAGATCCAGCAGCGGCGAGAAAGACCAGATAGCTTCCTTGTCCTGCGCCAGGTTGCGCAGGAAGCCGGCCGCCAGCCCGGCCCCCACATTGAGCGGCAGGTTTCCCCACTCGTGCAGAAATAAAGAGGGCAGGGAGACCAGCAGGCCGCCCACCGTCCCGCCGCAGCGTCCGGTGATGACGCCCATGAGAATGGCGCTCTCCAGGGCCAGGTCGGCGGCCATGAAGTTCCTCACCTTGGCCCGCACCACCACCCCAAGGGCGAACGGGATGCCGATGAGGAGCACCATTTCCAGGCTCTCGGAAAGGCTGCGCTCCTCGCGGAACAGCAGCATGCGGAAGCGCCGCCCGCGCGAAAGCACACTGCTGACCGCGGCGGCAACGCCCAGCTCGATCAACAGCGTGATGAGAATGAGTCCTTGATCCAAAGGCTTTACATTTCTGATTTTTGATTTGTGATTTTTGATTTAAGACTGAAATTGTTGATTTCAGAATGAAAAGAGACTGTCGCTTGTCATTCAATCAAAAATCAAAAATCAGAAATCAAAAATCGTACTCCTAACCCCTAAACCCTAGAGCTAATGAATTATTCGGGTGTCATGCTGAATGCCTCCGCCAGCAGGCGCGAAGCATCCCCTGGAACCCGTCCCAACACGTTCGGTTCAGAGCTTTTCTATAAGAAATCTTCAGCTCCGTTTTCCTCCCGGCAGTGCGGGGATGCTTCGTTCCGCCACCCCGGCAAACGCAACCACAGCGTTTGCTGGGGCCCCGGCTCCTCTCAGCATGACAGCTCAAACAGATACGCTTGTCCGGCCACACTAATTCCTAAATTGCTATAACCCCTGCAGTATAGCGGCTTTGGTGCGCTCGATGGCGTCTTGCGCCTGCTCCGGTGAAGCCACTCCGCCCTGCGCCAACTCGCGCGAGCCTCCGCCGCGGCTGCCCAACCGTGTCATCTCCTGCTTCATCAGCGCGCCCATATCGAATGGGCCGCCGCGCGACTGGGCAAAGACGATGGCCGGCTGGCCGGCGCCACAACCGAGCAAGGCGACGGCAGACGACGCTCCGGCGATCTTCTGCGCCAGCATCTTGGTGAATACCAGGTCGCGGTCAGGCAAAACCTGCGCCACAATCTGAACGCCGTTCACCGGCGCGCTCTCGGCCAGCATAGCGTCGGCGCGCAGTTCGGCGACCTCCTCCAGCAGCTTGTGCTGAATTTTGCCCGCCGCCTTCAGCTCCTCCAGCGACTTGCGCACCTGCTCCGGCAGCGACCACAGGTGCGACGAATACAAGGCCGCCGCTTCGCCCAGCGTTTCATAGTCGCGACGCGCATGGCGCAGTGCCCGTTCGCCGCAAACAAATTCCACGCGCACGCCCTGCTTTACCTTCTCTACCTTGCGCAGCAGGATCGTCCCCACTTGCCCGGTGTTGCGCAGGTGCGTGCCTCCGCAGGCGCAAAGATCGTAGTTGTCGATTTCCACCAGCCGCAGCCTCTGGCGGCCCTCGGGCGGAAGCTTGCGCAGTCCCAGCCCGCCCGCCTCTTGGTGGCTGACAAAGCGCACGCTCACCACCCGGCCTTCGAAGATTATTCCGTTGGCGCGCTGCTCGGCGCGGCGCACCTGGTCGGAGGACAGCGACTTGCCGTCCAGATCGATGGTGCAACTCTCCTCGCCCATGTGAAACGAAACGGTCTCCAACCCGAACAGCTCGACAAAAGCCGCAGAAAGCAGATGCTGGCCGGAATGCTGCTGCATATGATCGCGCCGCCGCTCCACGTCGATGAATCCGCGCACGCGCACCGATCCCGGAACCTCCCCGGCGGACAGGCCAGGGCCGGTCGTATTGCTTTGATTTGACGCTTCTGCCCCACATCTGCCAAAAGCAGGCAGATCTGGGGCGCCTTCGACTATATGCAGCACCTCGCCGCTGGCTTCGTCTTCCGTGACCTCGCTGACGCGCAGCTTGGCGTCCAGCGCCGGCCCCTGGTCCAAGCTCTTCAACTCGATCCATCCGGTATCGAAGCTCTGCCCGCCGCTGGTGGGGTAAAACGCCGTGCGATCCAGAACCAGCGCAGCGCGCCCGTCGCCCAGCCGGCGAACGGCCAGCAGCGCGGCGACAAAGTCGAAGAGAAATGCGTTTTCGTAGTAGAGGCGCTCAGTCATCGGTACCGTTCTTCGTTCTTAGTTCTTACTTGCTACAGCTTGTTTCCTAAATGGCTTTGAAGGTGCATTATCGTGGAAGCCCACGGCTTTAGCCGTGGGGGCAAAGGACCGAGGAAACCGGCTTTAGCCGTGTGACGGCGTATCTACAGCGCCTAAAGGCGTTATTGTTAAGCCCATTGTTTCCCACCCCTGAAGGCGTGGGCTTCCACCAGGTTCCATTTACAAGCTCTAGTTGTCGCTTCTCAATTTAGCACTTGGAGCGGCAAGAAGGCAGAAAACGAAGAACTAACAACGAAGAACTGTTTTCAAAGCAGCCTTCCGGCAGCCAGATCGCTAACCAGCCGCCGGTCCGCCTCCAGAAACTCATACTGCGGCAGATTCCCCAGCTTTTCCCAGCGTACCTCCTGGAAGATCAGGTTGGTGATCTCTCCGGCGTATTCTTCCACCACGAAGAATTGCAACTCCAGCTCGCCGCCGTTCGGGTAGAGGTGCCGCACCGTGGCCGCCTTGCGCCCGACCTGCGCTTCCACGCCGAGTTCCTCTTGCAACTCGCGCCGCAGGGCCGCCTCGGGCGATTCTCCGGGCTCGATCTTGCCGCCGGGAAACTCCCATTTGAAGGGCATGAACTGGTCCGCCCGGCGCTGGCAGATGAGCAATTCGCCGGCTCCGATGCCTGTAGCGCCAGGCGCCCGGCGCAGCAAGAGTCCCGCTACCACCCGCTTCATGAGACCCCAAGAGCCTTTGTCATAAATCAAACCAGTTAGAGCATTAAATCAGAGCAACGTCATTCCGTCCCGCAGCCGCGTAACGGGGGCCCCGGCAAGCGCCGCATTCGCGCTTGCGGGGGTCGAAAGCGCGGCGGAGTGGAGGAATCTTGTGTTTCGTGCGGAAACACAAGATGGCTCGACTTCGGCGCTCCTCCACCCCGTCACGGCAAAAACCGCCGTTGCGGGGGCCCCGGGTACTCCACCCCAGCGACGGCAGATACAGCCGTTGCTGGGGACCCCGGCTACGCGCCTTCGCTCGCCATGGCGTTTTTTCGTTTGGAAACATTATCACTGTGTACATTGCCTGGGAACTAAATATTGCAGCATTCAATAGCCCCGAGGCCAGGCGCCTAACGGCGCGGGACCTGGGGCACGCATTCAAAGTAAAATTTTGCCATGTATTCGCCACTTGTTCTGGATCATTTTGAGCATCCGCGCAACAGCGGTGAACTGCCGCAGCCCACCCGCAGCGCCACCGTCGAGAATCCAGCCTGCGGCGACATCCTGGAACTGAGCGTGAGGATCGAGCAAGGCATCATTGCCGCCATCGGCTTTCGCGCCCAGGGGTGCGTCCCCACCGTCGCCTGCACCTCGCGGCTTACCGAGATGGTCCAGGGCAAGCCGGTGGCCGAGGCGCTTTCCATTCCGCGCCAAGCCATCATAGAGTCGCTGGGCGGACTGCCCGCTGCCTCGCAGCACGCGGCCCAGTTGGCAGTCGACGCGCTGCGAACCGTCCTGGGCGCCAGCGGGCCCGGATCAGGCGCCACTGAGAGGTAACCACGCTCTTCTCGCTCGAAGGACTAAGGTTCAAAGCGGGAATCCGGCGCGCAAATGGGAAATTCTTCTGTAACCAATTGTTCCTAAACGGCATCTCCTCTTTTGAGCGAGTATTTCTGTCCCGGTGCTTCATGGTCGCGGGCGGCACGGCGCCTCGGCTGTGCCGTGAACCCAGCGAGAAACTCTCACGGGAAAACCTCTCATCCCTCTGGAGCTTAGAACCGTGATACATGCTTCGCGCACGCAATTCAATCGAGCACATCACCGTTTCGCGGTTTTCGTGGCGCTGTGCACCTTTCTTCTGATCCTGGCCGGAGCCGCTGTGACCAGCAATGATGCCGGCCTCTCGGTCCCCGACTGGCCCACCTCGTTCGGCTCGCTTTACCGCATTCCGCCCATGGTAGGCGGGGTGCAGTTCGAGCACGGTCACCGCATGCTGGCCCAGTTTGTCGGCTTGCTGACCATCGTGCTGGCAGTTTGGACCCAGCGCCGGGAGGGCCGCGCCTGGATGCGCGCCCTTGGCTGGGCGGCCCTGGCCATCGTGGTGGCGCAAGGCATTCTGGGCGGCATTACCGTCCTGTTCGGGCTTCCGCCGGCGGTTTCGACCGCCCATGCCACCCTCGCCCAGAGCTTCTTCTGCATCGTGGTTAGCATGGCGCTGTTTACCGGACGCGGCTGGGTGGAAGAAGCGCCCGTAGCATTGCCTGATCAGGCACGGCCACGGCTGGCCACGCTCAGCCTGCTGGCCGTCGCCGCGGTTTACGTGCAACTCATTCTGGGAGCTGGGTTCCGCCACTCGGGCATGAAGCTTTTGCCGCACCTGATTAGCGCCGTGGTGGTGACTGGCGTCCTGCTGTGGACCGGCTTGCGTACGATAACGCGATACGGGCAGGTGCCGCAGTTGCGGCGTCTGGCGATGGCGCTGCTGGGCCTGTTGTCTCTACAGCTGGCGCTCGGCTTTGCGGCCTACTTGACGCGGGTCAAATGGGGCGAGGGGCGCCCGGAAGGCGGGCCGGGCATGGTTCTGACTACCGTGCCGCACGTGGCCGTGGGCGCGCTGCTGCTGGCGGCAGCCGTGATTCTGGCAATTCAATCCCGCAGATTCACCGCAACTGAGGAGCAAACTGTGCGCATTAGCGACGAAACGGTGGCCGCATGAGTTCGGTCATCCAGGCTCTGCCGCCGCAGCCCGGCACGGACGCTTTGGCCATTCCACGCGGCAGCACCGTTGCCCGGGACTACGCGGAGTTGGTCAAGGCGCGGGTCACGACCCTGATCGTAATGGCGGCCTGGTGCGGCTTCTACCTGGGCGCGGCCAAATCGGGAGCAAGCTCGCTTTCCTGGATGCTGCTGCATGCCCTGCTGGGGATCGGACTGGTCTCCGGCGGCACGGCGGCCATGAACGAGGTGGTGGAAAGGGACATCGACGCCCTCATGCGGCGCACCGCGCTGCGTCCGCTGGTGAGGCACAGCATGGGAGTGGCGCAGGCGGCGGCCATTGCCAGCGCCATGATCCTGGGCGGAACACTCTACCTGGCGATTGCCACCAACCTGCTGACAGCAGCGCTAACTTTTTTGACTTCGGCCGTGTATCTGCTGGCCTACACGCCGCTCAAGAAGGTTTCGCCACTGTGCACCTTCGTGGGCGCGTTTCCGGGAGCCATGCCGCCGGTGCTGGGCTGGACGGCGATTCGCGGGCGGCTGGAGTGGGAGGCGTTTGTGCTATTCGCCATCCTGTTCTTCTGGCAGTTTCCGCACTTCCACTCGATTGCCCTGCTCTACCGCGAAGACTACGAGCGCGCCGGCGTACGCATGCTGCCGGTGGTCGAGCCCAGCGGGGTTTCCACGGCGCAAGCTATAGTGGTCTATGGGCTGGGACTGATTCCGGTGACGGTGGCGCCGTTTCTGATGGGAATCTCCGGGCGCCTGTATTTTCTTGGCGCCCTGGCGCTGGGACTGACGCTGTTCTGGTTTTGCCTGCGCATCTGGTGGGCGCGCCTGGCGCCTTCACAGCTCCGGGCCAAGACCATGGCGCGGCAACTGCTACAGGCTACTGTGCTTTATCTGCCGCTGTTGTTCGCCCTTATGATGATCAACAGCGTGAGCTATTAGGCGGCGAATCGAGGGTTCCGGATCTCTAGCGGGAGAACAGAGCATTGCATAGGGTTAATGCTGAAAATCCGAGAAGCGAGTTGGACCTGATCGAGCACTCGGCGGCGCAGGCGGCCCCGGTCATCCGGATCGAGGACTTGCGTCACGACTACGATGGCCGTCCCGCGCTCAAGGGCGTGTCGTTCACGGTGCAGGCGGCGGAGATCTTCGGCTTGCTGGGGCCGAACGGCAGCGGCAAGACCACGATGTTCCGCATCCTGTCCACCCTGATGCTGCCTTCGGCAGGCACCGCGATTGTCATGGGGCACGATGCGGCCCGTGATCCGGCCGGGCTGCGGCGGCACATCGGAGTGGTTTTCCAGGCGCGCAGCATCGACCTCAAGCTGACTGCCGAAGAGAACCTGCGCCACGTGGGTCATCTTTACGGGCTGCGCGGCGCCGCCCTGAAGCATCGCGTGCTGGAGATGCTGAACCGCGTGGGGCTGGCCGAGCGCGCCCGCGACCGCGCCGAAACCTTTTCCGGCGGCATGCAGCGCCGGCTGGAGCTGGCCAAAGGGCTGCTTCACCATCCCTCGGTGCTGCTGCTGGACGAGCCCACCACCGGCCTCGATCCGGGCGCGCGCCGCGACCTGTGGCAGTACCTGCGCATTCTGCGCGACGAGGAGGGCGTGACCGTGCTGGTCACCACCCACCTGATGGAAGAGGCCGAACGCTGCGACCGGCTAGCCATTCTCAGCCACGGGAACCTGGTGGCACTGGGCACGCCCGCCGAGCTGAAGCAGGAGATCGGCGACGACATAATTTTGCTGGACACCTCCGAGCCCAAGGCGCTGATGGCGCGGCAGATCCGCTCCCGCTTCGGCGTGGAAGCCACCGTGCTAAATGGCCAGATCAGGATCGAGCGCGAGGCCGGACATCGCTTCGTCCCCGAACTGGTGGAGGCGTTTCCCGGCGGCATCACCGCCATTTCCGTCAGCAAGCCGACGCTTGAGGACGTCTTCATACGGCGCACCGGCCATCGCTTCTGGAACGAAGACGAAGAGAGCAGACAGGCCGAAGCGGCCAAGAGCGAGAAAAGCAAGCATTAGTTCGATTTCTGATTTTTGATTTTTGATTGAGAGAAAAGCAACGGCTTTGCTTATTGTTCAAATCAAAAATCACCAATCAAAAATCAAAATTTTTGACCAGGAGCACTCGTGGCGACCCCGCTCGCAATTCCGGCGAATGTAAAACAAGCTCCGACCTTCAGCCTGATTCCGGCTTTCTCTCTTTGGCAACGGGAGGTGGTGCGCTTTTACCGCAACCTCAGCCGCGTGGTGGGGGTGCTGGCCTCGCCCCTGCTGTTCTGGATCGTGATCGGCTCCGGCTTCGGCACCTCGTTCCGCAACGGCGTAAGCAACCAGCATTACCTGGATTTCTTCTTTCCCGGCGCGCTGATCATGATCGTGCTGTTTACCTCGATCTTCGCCATGATGTCGCTGATCGAGGACCGCAATGAAGGCTTTTTGCTTTCGGTGCTGGTGGCGCCGGTGCATCGTTCGGTGATCGTGCTGGGCAAGGTTCTGGGCGGCACCACGCTGGCCACGCTGCAGGGATTGCTGTTTCTGGTGTTTGCCCCGCTGCTGGGCGTGCACCTGGGGCTGGCGGGCTTCCTGCTGGTGGTACTCGATGTCTTCCTGATGGCATTCGCGCTGACCGCGCTGGGCTTTACCATTGCCTGGCCCATGGACTCGACCTCCGGATTCCACGCCGTGGTCAACCTGTTTCTGATCCCGCTGTGGCTGCTTTCCGGGTCGCTGTTCCCGTTGAGCGGCGCTTCGCTGTGGCTGCGCGTGCTGATGCGCGCCAATCCCCTGACTTACGGCACCGAGGCATTACGCGCGCTGTTGTTCCCGGGTTCGGCGGGCGGGATTTCGGTGGCGACGAACCTCGTGATCCTGGCCCTGTTTACCGCGCTTATGTTCCTGCTGGCCTTTATCATGGCCAACCGGCGGAGCAGGAAGCCGGCCGCCTGAGAAGTCCGTTTACCCCGCGCCTGAAGGCGTGGGCTTCCACCAAGTTTGCGTTAGAACGGTAACCACAGGCAAGATTGAGTATGCAACTGACACCCGCACTGGCTTCGCTGCCGGCCCTGAACGCCTTACTGAACGGCGCCAGCGCCGTGCTGCTGCTGGCCGGGCGCACGCTGATTCGCCGCAAACAAATGCGGGCCCATAAGATGGTGATGCTGGCTGCGCTGTGCACCTCGCTCGCCTTCCTGTGCTCCTATCTCTATTACCACGCCCATGTGGGCTCGGTTCACTTCCCCGGACAAGGCTGGTCGCGCCCGCTTTATTTTTCCATCCTGCTGAGCCACACCGTGCTGGCGGCGGTGATTGTGCCGCTGGTGGTGGTGACGCTCACGCGCGCCCTGCGCGCCCGCTACCGCCTGCACCGGGCCATCGCCCGCTGGACCTTTCCTCTGTGGATGTACGTCAGCATCACCGGCGTGGTGATATACGTGATGCTGTATAAGATATTTGCGTAACCGCAGTTTCGAGTTTCAAGTTTCGAGTTTCAAATCAGGAAGCCTCTTAATGCAGAACTACAGTAGGTGTATCCCAACAGACGAACGTCATCCCGACCGGAGCAAAGCGGAGTGGAGGGATCTTGCGTTGCTTGACAAGACACAAGGTTCCTCGACTCGCGACGCCAGCGTCGCTCGCTCGGAATGACGCCCATTTCCTGGCATACAGCAACTCTGGTTCTGCTGTAGCCGAAGCCATCAATCGACAAAACAGCGCAAACTTGAAACTCAAAACCTGCTGTTTTGCTGCTAAACTTGAGCTTTCACTGCATTCATTTTCATCTTTGAGGACCAGGACATGGCAAAAAGTGTCAACAAGGTCATTCTGATCGGCAATCTCGGAAAAGACCCCGAGGTGAAATACACCCCCCAGGGAACCGCCGTGGCCAAGTTCAGCCTGGCGACCAACGAGCGCTTCAAAGACAAAAACGGAGAGTGGCAGGACCGCACCGAGTGGCACAACATTACCTGCTGGGCGCGGTTGGCGGAGATCGCCGGCGAGTACCTCAAGAAGGGACGGTCGGTCTACATCGAGGGCAGCCTGCGCACCGACTCCTGGGACGACAAGCAGACCGGACAGAAGCGCTACCAGACCAACATCGTCGCCCACGATCTGGTGTTGCTGGGTGGCGGCGGGCGCGGCGAGCCGAGCGATGAGTCCAGCTCCTCCGGCTCGCGCGGAGCGGCCGCCGGCAACGACTTCGATCAGCGCACCCCGGCCAACACGACCGGGACGGCAGGCGCGGCCAAGGGAACGGAAATTACTGACGAGGATATTCCGTTCTGATAATGGATGTCAGAATCGGTGTCCATTAACTCAGTGTCCATTTACTTGGCTCATTCCGGCCGCGGGCGTCAGCCTGCGGCCGCCTCCCTACTTTCTCAGCATACGATAGTTAGTGTCAGTGCCAAAGCCCCAGGGCGTGCGAGCACCAAGGTTTTTTCACGGGTGCGAACCCTTTTCGAGCAGTTCGACCCCTGGCATCATGGCCAAGCGGCTGTGCTACTCTGTCGCCGTGTACGCCTTTTATACCTGGAGGCAACGGAGGGTGCATTGAAACCAACTTGGGAAACTGACATTCTTCGCTCATTTGCTGACCACCCGAATGGCCGCGCCACGAACGAGGAAATCTACGAAACGATTAAGAAGTTCAGGGATCTCAAGCCTCACCATCTACGACCTCTTCACGGCCATCAGCACGCCTATCACAATGCGGTTCGGAGTCATATTTCCAATTTGTGCCAGATAGGAGATCTCAAATGGCTGGAGAAGGGCTCGCACCAAATAACACCGCAGGGGAGAAAGCGGATTCTAAACTGACCCACTACTGCCAATAGCTGGTTCTAGGATAATTTACTAAACGGCGGTAAACTGCGTCCGGTTCGGAATGTCTGCATTGGGTAGTCGCAGATGAAAAGGCGCGCCCATGAAAACCTGTCCCAAATGTGGTTCCCCCATAGAGACGGCCGCCCAGTCGTGTAATTATTGCCATAGCTCATTTTCGGCCAGTCCCACAAGATCGAAACTTTTCCGCGTTGGTTGGAAGCTTCGTTTCGTCGGTGCGGCGATTGGCGTAATCGTCATAGTTCTAGTGTCGTTTCCGTCTTTCGTCGAGAGATTCTTCCCACGATTGAATGACGTCTTACATCCAGGGACGCCCACCACAAAATCCGATATAGAGTTTGTTCTCGTACGCATTGGTGCGGATATAGAACAAATGAACGCCGCATGCGTACCCGGCAGTGCTGGACTAAAAGACGATGATGACCCAGTTAAAGCATTCACGGAGTGTCGCAGACAGCTACTTTCGACGCGACCATCTCATGAAGATTTGAGAACACGCTTTGAGCAGTTTGAGAGAACATGGGCCTTAGAAAAGGCGCAACGATTGGTCCCAGTAGAATGTAGAGAAGGCATAGATGCGCTTTTTCCGCACCTCGGCAGCTACATCCAGTTGAAGGGAACGGAGCTCGATATGCTTCAGTCTGTTAAGCCCGAGACTGCTACACGCGCTGAAATGGGACAGGCGGCACGTCGCATGGCTGAACTTGAGAGGGCGCAAGTGGCAGAATTACTTACCTTCAACCTGGACAAGATCGACAGAATTGAGAAGGCCTGCAAGGGGTTTTGAGTCTGTGCGTGTAGATCCCCATGAGATCCGTTGCGGCAATTGAGCGGCAATTGAGATGACTCTGAATCCTAGAGTTCTCGAAGCAGTTGGCGGGTGGCCCACCCTACGCCGCTTTTTTGCGTAGGGTGGGGTAGTTTGCTAGGCGGCCATGCGGCGGCGCATCTCGTCCATCGAGACGTCTTCTTTGTGGGTGGCGATCCACCAGGAGTGTCCGAACGGGTCTTTGACGCTGCCGCTGCGGTCGCCCCACATCTGGTCTTTGAGCGAGTTGACGGTGCTTGCTCCCGCCTCGACGGCCCGGTTGAAGGCCCGGTCGCAATCCTCGACATAGAGATACAGGAATGCCGGCGAGCCGCCCAGCGACTGCGGGCCGCGAATGCCGACCTTCGGATTCTCCTCGCCCAGCATGATGATCGAGTCACCGATCTTGATCTCGGCGTGCGCTACCCGCCCGTTGGGACCGGGCATACGCGTCAACTCAGTCGCGCCGAAGGCCCGCTTGTAGAAGTCGATGGCTTTGGCCGCGTCGCTCACTATCAGGTAAGGGGTTGCCGTGTGGTATCCGTCAGGAATGGGCTTTGGCATGGCTCTCTCCTTTTTGGTTGCTGTGTGGCAGACACCTGGCTGCCAGCGCCAGACTTCCGCTGGCCAGACCGCGCCTGAGGCCGGAGTTACGGGCGAGCCGCGCCGGACAATCTGACAATCTGTTAGATGCGCGCTATCGGCAACCAACGCTGCTGCTACTCGCGACATCCAACCACATTGGATTTTCACGTATGCCCACAACCAATGCGAAAACGGGCTTCTCCACCGGCTACCGGCAAACACAAAGATGGCGCTTGCCGGGAACCCGGAATCTCAGTGCCAGCCGCTTGGGATTTCTGGCGCTGGCCGCGGCAGCGCTGCTTTTGCAAATTGCCTGCGGCAAGGCGGATATGCAGAAGACGTTGCGCCAGACCGGCCTGCAAGCCGCCCAAGGCGGTCCGGTGGTGCTGGCCGCCTACCAGCCGTGGTTTGGGCGCCCCGGACACATCGACGTGGGCTATTCCTCGCAGGATCGCACCGTGCTCGAACGCCAGATCGAGGAGGCCAAGGGACTGGGCATTTCCGGATTCGTCGTCAACTGGTACGGGCAAAGCCACCACTTCGAAAACCAGAGCTATGCCCTGATGCAGCGGCTGGCCGGCGATCACGCCTTCAAGGTGGCCATCATGTACGACGAGGACGAGAGCAGCGCGGGAGACACCACCGGCGCGGTCATCAACGACCTGCAATACGCCTACGATCACTATATCGGCCCGCGCGCTGGTGTTCCCACCGGCTCCTATCTCCGCTACCAGGGGCATCCGGTGATCTTCATCTTCCCCAAGCAACGGCATACAGATTGGAACCGGGTGCGCGCCGCCGTAAACGGCTGGGAAGATTCGCCACTGCTGATCTACAAGGACCCGTACAACAAGTTTGCCAAGGATTTTGACGGCTTCTATGCCTGGGTTTCTCCGGGGAAGCCCGGCTGGAAGGCGGACGGCAGCAACTGGGGCGAGGAGTACCTGGAGCACTTCTACGTCACCATGAACCGGCAGTATCCCGACAAGCTGGCAGTGGGCGCGGCTTGGCCGGGCTTCAACGACGCCCGCGCTTCCTGGGGGCTGAACCGCCGCATGGATCCGCGCTGCGGGCGCACCTTCGAGGATTCGTTGCGCGTCTTCCGGCGCTATTATCCGCCCGAGCATCCGCTGCCTTTTCTGCTGATCGTTACCTGGAACGACTACGAAGAGGGCACGGCCATCGAGCGGGGAACGGCCTGCAAAACCGCGCAGGCGGATGTTCCGGAAAGCGGCAGCGCCTCCGTCGTGCGCTAGATCAAAGGCCTGCAGGAAGGCGCGGGCCAGGCACGGCTGCACAAGCAAGGTGGAAGTACTTCACGGGATTCTGGATGCATAAGCTTAAGTTTCTTCTTCCGTGGCTGTTGCTGGGCGCTTGCGCCTGGGGCTCGAACATCAGGCAGGTGGGAATGGTCGACCTGCCGGGCGCGCCCGGCTTCGATGGCCTGGGCTTCGTCAATGGAATGCTGCTGCTTTCCCATGCTGCCACCGGCACGGTGGATATCTTCAACGCCAAGCTGCGGCGGCTGGCCGGCAAAGTGAATAATATGGCGCAGCCCAAAGGCATCGCCGTCGATGAGAGCGGACGCGCGTATGTCGCCAACTCCGGGGCGAACAATATCGTGGTGCTCGCCCCCGATTTTCAGGTGCAACGCACCATCGCCCTGCCGTTCTCCCCGGAAAAGCTGATCTATGTTCCGCAAACCAAGCTGCTTTACGTAAGCTGCACCAGCGCCCAGCGGCTGCTCAGCGTCGACCCGCGATTGGGAACGGCAACACACGTGGTGGAGATGCAGGCGCTTCCGGAAGACCTGGCCTACGACCCCGGACGGCAACTGCTCTATGTCGCCCTCCAGGACCAGAAAAAGATCCAGGTTTTCGACAGCGAGTTGAAGCCGGTCACCAGCTTCGACCTGAGCGGGGCGCTGCCCACCGGGATCGTTTACGACCGCCAGCTTGACCGCATCTACGTGGCTGTCCGCGGGGCCGTGCTGGCGCTGGACGCCCAAACGGGCTCGGAAGTGGGCCGCGTCTCGGCACCCACCGGCGTAGACCAGCTCTGGCTGGACGCCTCCAGCCGTACACTGTTCGCCGCTTCCAACGGGAGCGTGCTGACGATGCAGGCCGGCGACCAGCTCAGCCTTCAAGAACAGCTTGCGGTTGACGTGAAAGGACACATCCTGGCCTTCGATCCCGATACCAGCCTCATCTACATTCCCGGGGGAGAGGAGAGCCGCTCGAAGCTGCTGATCCTCAAACAACTGCCGCCCGGCTCCGACGCTCCGCCGCCGGCCGAGGCCAACTCTCAGGCCGCCGCGAGTACAGACCTGGCGGCGCGCTAGGCAGCTTTGGCATAGCGTCGGCGCCCTCGCCGGCAGGCTCACCCGGGGTGGCGCTAGCGTCACCGAACTCATAGCTTCTCTGCCCCGCTTCTGCTATCTTTCGCTCATGGCGCGTTCTCCCTCGATTTGCGGCATCATTCTGGCTGCCGGTTCGTCGCTCCGCATGGGCCGGGACAAGGCCCTCCTACCCTGGCCGCCGGGCGCTTCGGGAGGGACCCGCGACACCTTCCTGGGCGCCTGGATACGGCTATTTCAAGCACAGACGGAGATGGTGATCGTGGTTGGCGGCAAGAACAGCCCCAACCTGGCTCCGGTGGTGTACTCGCTGGGCGCCTCCCTGGTGCAAAACCGCGCTCCCGAGTTGGGCCAGTTCAGCTCGCTAAAGCTGGGACTGCAGGAGGTGCTGAACCACGGACGCGACTCGGCCGCAGTCGCCCTGGTTGATCGCCCGCCGGTGCAGCCGGCAACGCTATCGGGGCTGCACTCGGCTTTCCTTAACGCAATCGAGCAGGACTTCTGGGCGGTTGTGCCCGAGCATGATGGACGCCACGGGCATCCAGCGCTGCTGTCGCGCGAGATGATCGAAGCCATGCTCCGCGCCCCCCTGACCGCCACCGCTCGCGATATTCTGCACGCCCATCAACAGCGCGTCTGTTACGTGCCGGTGGAAGATGCGCGGGTGGCCCTCAACATAGATACGCAGGAAGACTACGAGCGGCTCACCGTGGAAAATACCTGAGGAGCCGGCAATCCACCATCGCGGAGAAAAAATGCCGTCTGCCCGTGTGAGCTTGACCGAGTCTGCCCGGAGGTTTATCGACCGGGTGCTGGCCTTGCAGCCCAAGGTCGCCGTCTTCGATTGCGACGGCACGCTGTGGGCGGGCGATGCCGGCGCCGATTTTTTCTATTTCGAGCTTGAGCGCGGGCTGGTAACGCCCGAGATGGCGCGCTGGGCGCTAGCTCGCTATGACGGCTACCTGGCCGGCACAGTCGACGAGCTGACCATCTGCGGCGACATGGTCACCATGCACGACGGCGTCGCCGAAGCGGCGATCCGCTCGCTGGCGCACGAGTTCTTCAGCGCCGTGGTCGAGCCGCGAATCTTTCCTGAAATGCAGGAGCTGACGCGGCGGCTGGCCGAGGGCGGTTGCGATGTCTGGGCAGTCTCTTCGACCAACAACTGGGTGATCGAAGAGGCGGTGGTGCGCTTTGCCATCGCCACCGATCACGTGCTGGCGGCGTGCGTGGAAATCGTCAATGGTTGCGCCAGCCAGCGCCTGCTGCGGGTGCCAACCGACGAGTTGAAAGCCACGGCCATCGGCGAGGTCGTCCGCCGCCCGGTCGACGCCGCCTTCGGCAACTCCATCCACGACCTGGCAATGCTGGAGATGACGCCGCACCCGTTCGTCATCAACCCCACAACCGCGATGGAGAAGATAGCCCGCGAGCGCAATTGGACGGTGTACAAGCCCTAGCAGATCCCCGAACCGGCTGCACGAAGGCGTCCGTACTTGGCTCTGCGGCAGCGGGAACGCCTGCCGGACAGCCGGCCTGGAGGCCGGCGCTACATTCTCTCGCTTACGCTGAGACTTTCGTTTCCGCCGGCGCCGTCTCCAGCGCGGCGATGAGGGCATCGGCGAACTCGCCGGTCGAGGCGGTGCCGCCCATGTCCCGCGTCAGGTGCTTCCGCTCCGAGTAGACAGCGTCCAGAGCATGATGAATGCGGGCCGCTGCCTGGCGTTCTCCCAGGTGCTCCAGCATAAGCTCGGAGGAGCGCAGCAGGGCCGTCGGATTAGCCAGGCCCTTGCCGGCAATGTCGGGCGCGGTGCCGTGAACCGCCTCGAAGATGGCGCAATGCTCGCCGAAGTTGGCCCCCGGAACTATGCCCAGCCCGCCAACGAATCCGGCGCAGAGATCGCTGATGATGTCGCCGTAGAGGTTTTCCATCAGCAGCACGTCGTACTGGTACGGGTTAGTGACCAGTTGCATGCAGGTGTTGTCCACAATGTGCTCGCCGTAGACGATCTCCGGGTATTCCTTGGCTATGCGGCGCGAGCATTGCAGGAAAAGCCCGTCGGAGAGCTTCATGATGTTGGCCTTGTGGATGGCGTGCACCTTCTTGCGCCCCAGGCGCCGTGCGTATTCGAAGGCCCAGCGCGAGATGCGCAGGCAGGCCTTTTCAGTAATGATCTTCAGGCTTTCGACCACCCCGGGAACGACCTCGTGCTCGATGCCGGAATAGAGCCCTTCGGTGTTCTCGCGCACGATGATGAGGTCCACGTCCGGATAGCGGGCCGACGGGTTGGGAAGATTATGGATGGGGCGGAAGTTGCAGAACAGCTCGAAGTGCTTGCGCAGTTGGACGTTGATGCTGCCGAAGCCGCCGGCCACCGGAGTGGTGACCGGTCCTTTCAGCGCGATGCGGGTGCGCTCGATGGAGTCGAGCAGTTCCTTGGGCAGGTATTCGTGGTACTTCTCGTAGGCGTCGGCGCCGGCGGCGTAGGGTTCCCATTCGAATTTGAGGCCGGTGGCCGCCAGGACGCGCAGCGCCGCGCCGGTCACCTCGGGGCCGATGCCGTCACCGGGAATGAGCGTGATCTTGTAGGCCATTCGCCTTTCCCCTGGGTACGAAATTTATTGTCCGCTTTTGGTTTTTACCGTGGCGCCGGGTTTCCCGTTGTCCTTTGACTTGAGCAGGTCTTGCAGTTCGGCCATGAACTCCTGGACATCCTTGAAATCCAGGTAAACTGAGGCGAAGCGCACGTAAGCCACCTTGTCGAGATTGCGCAGGCGATGCATGATAAGCTCGCCGATTTCGCTGGTCTTGCGCTCGCGCTCGGGAGAATCAACCACGAAGCTCTCGGCTTCGTTGACGATCTGCTCCAGCTTGCTGATCGAGACCGGACGCTTCTCGCAGGCCCGCAGCAGGCCGTTGAGCACCTTCTGGCGCTCGAACTTCTCCCGCCGGCCGTCCTTTTTGACCACCATGTAGGGAAGCTCGTCGATGCGCTCGTAGGTGGTGTAGCGCTTCTCGCAGCGCAGGCATTCGCGGCGGCGGCGTATGGCCTCGCCTTCCTTGCTCTCGCGCGAGTCGACTACCTTATCCTGTTCGAAGCCGCAAAATGGACATTTCATGAGCTGACCGGAGTCCCCGGCTGAAGCCGTTTGCCGGGGGCAAGAAGATTGGACCAGCAAACACGATTCTATCAGGAAGATGGCTAGGGCTGCCCTGGGCGGGCGAGGGCGCCCGCTCCTACGCTTCACGCATTTCCCGCGCGGGTGGCCGCCATTTCACTCTCACGCGTCAGAACGCGCAGTGAGACACGCTCCCGGTGCGCCAAGATTAGCCCCGTCGGAATCACGGCCATAAACGTCACCAGCCAAAGCAGCATTCCGCAACTGACCGCCAGCTCGCGGGTGACGTTATAGGGTTCTTGGCCGTACAGCCTGGAAAGCATGTCGATGACCGCCAGTTGCGAGCCTCCGCCCACCCCCGGCAACTGCACCATCGAGCCGGTAATGCTTGCCCCCATGACCAGCATGGCGTCTTCGATCTTGATGTGGTGCAGGCGTACGGTGCGGATTTCCAGGGGCGCGGAGGTATTCGCGCCGTTCCTGCCCGAGTCGGCCTGCACGGCAACCGTGCTCACCGGATAGGCGTGCATCACCTCGATGTAGGAGCGCGCTATCAGCACCCACACCCCCAGCGACAGCAGCACGATCAGCACAAACGATTTCAGGTCCTGGATGGTGTGCAGGCCCTGGCCAAAGGCAAGCAGCCGGCGGCAGACCGCGTCCCCCGCTCTGGGGAAGCGCGGCTTCAACATGCTTTCAAAGAGACTGGCGATCTGCTCGCTTCTCCACCACAGGAAGAAGACGATTATCGCCATACCTGCCGCTATACCCAGCAGGGCGTAACCCGCCATTTGCACGAAGGGGTAAGCCCGGTACTTTTCTCCCCAGACGGCCAGGGTGATGCCCATCAGAACGGCCACGGCAGACATGTCGAAGACCCGCTCCACGGCCCAGACGGCAAGCTGAGAGGAGAACGTCAGGCTCTCTTTGCGGGCGATCAAGAAGGGCCGCACCAGCTCCCCCGGACGCCCCAGCAAGGCCAGCCCGGTGAAGCCGATAAACTGCGCCGGGAGCAGGCGCGCAACCGTAGTGTGGCAGGTGGGGCGCAAAAAAATCTTCCAGCGCACGGCGCGCAGCAGGTGGGTAAGGTAAATCAAGCCCACGCCGGCCAGAACCCTCCACAGATTCACTTCCCGGGTCACGCTCCAGAACTGCTGCCAGTCGAAGCTGCGCCAGTGCCGGAATTGCGAATAGATCAGTGCAACCAGGATCGCCAGAACGACGGCGGTGGTGAGGGCATGCTTCCGTTTCATGGCGAGGGACTGCCGGCCACCGCTTTGGCATTCGCCGAGGCGCTCGGGGCGGGAGCGGCAGTCCCCGTCTTGGCATATGCTGAGGTGTCCTGCCGCGGCTTAACCGGCTTGGCTGCGCGTGATGTCTTCTGGTTCGTGCGTCTGGAGCCGTTCGTAGCCCGCCGGCTCTCCGGCTGGCGCTGTTTTTGGCCGGCTTGCGGCGAAGCGCCTGGCGGTGCGGCGGGTGCGGCTGCGGCTTTCTTCGAGACTCCCGCCGCCAGCTTGCGGCGATTGAATTCGTTGATCACGCGCGTGACATAGTTTCGCGTCTCCGGGTAAGGCGGAACGCCCTTATATTTTTCCACGCGCTCCGGCCCGGCATTGTAGGCGGCCAGGGCCTTCTGCGCGTCGCCGTTGTAGCGCATCAGCAATTCGCGCAGGTAGCGGCTGCCGCCGTCGAGGTTGGCGGCCGGATCGAGGCTGTCACTGACGCCCAGGCGCGAGGCCGTGGCCGGCATCAGTTGCATCAATCCCTGCGCTCCCTTGGGCGAAACCGCTTGCGGGTTGTAGCCGCTCTCCGCCTTGACCACGCTGTGAATGAAATCCGGATCGATGCCGGTTTGCGAGCCCACCCGGATGATGTTCTCCTGAATGCCGGCCGCCGGCGCAGGCATATCAATCACCGGCTCGAAGCCGGAGATGTTCGCCGTGGGAACATCGATAAAGCCGGCGCCGCCTTCGCCCAGGTAGAGACGCGTGTTCTCGCCCACTTGCTCGTGGCGCTGGCAGCGCAGGCTGAAGCCGTTGCTCAGCCGGGCCAGCTCCGCCGCCTGCAGGCTGAAGGCGCACCAACAGAGCCCCAGCAGCAAAAGCCCCCAGCGCGCCGGGAGCCGCAGCAGGCGCGGATTTAGACTGCCGGGGCGGTTCACGCTCCCAACACCGTTTGCAGGGCGTGGGCCACGCCGTTCTGATTGTTTTCCAGGGTGACCATCCATCCGTTCTGTTTCAACTCGTCACAGGCGTTGCCCATGATCACCGGCACGCCGGCAAATTCCAGCATCTCGATATCGTTGTAATTGTCGCCGATGGCCATGACCTGCTGGCGCTGGATGCCGCGATGCTCGGCCCAGCGGCGCAGGGCGTCGCCCTTGGTGCAGCCCCGGTTCAGCACATCCACGATGCACAGATCGCGCGCGTCGTACTGGGTGCGCAAAACCGTGATGCGCGGCGCCAGTCCGGCGTCCACCAGTTGCTGCTGCGCCTCCTGCATGCGCCGGACGGGGCCGCAAAAGGTGGCCTGCACGGGCGCTTCGGTGAGCGCCGCTTCCAGCGGCTTGACGATGTCCAGGTACTCGGAATTTTTTTCCATCCAGCGGCGCAGGGCCACGTCGAGGAACTCGGTGGTCTCGACCACCAGCGCCCCCTTGCGCTCTCGGTCGAAGGTCAGCACTATGTTTTCGCGAAAGGCGGCCATCTGCGTGACCACCTCGCGGGCGGTCTCCACCGGCAGAAGATTGCGATGCATCAGAGTGCCTTCGCTGGTGCGGATCATGGCCCCGTTGGAGCTGATCAGGGTGACGCTGAAGCCAAGCGATGCGGCCACCGGCAGCGCGAACTGGTGACGCCTGCCGGTCACCAGCACGATTTCCACGCCGCGCTGGTGGGCGGCAAGCAGCGCCCCAACGTCAGCGGCGGAAACCTGAAAGCTGGAGTTCAGCAGCGTTCCATCGATGTCAATGGCTACCAGGCGAATCGGTTGCATCCTCCTCGATTTTACACTGCCGCAGCTCGGGCTCAAGCTCCTCGCAAAGCAGGCAATACTGGCCAGCTTAAAAGTTTGGTGCGTCACCTTCACCGCCCCGCTCTTGAGCGGTTAAGGTGGGATTTGGGGGCAGGCGGTGCAGATCGCCCACCCTAATCGTGCCAAAAGAAGGCGCGCTGAGGGTGGGGGCACCTGGCAACTATGGAATCGGCCTTATGCTGCTACTATTTACTCTGGAATGTTTGGCTTCTACCACTTCGGACTGTCCACGGTCCTGATGGCGCTGGCGCTCATTCACTTTATCCGCCGCCGCCCTGATTCCTATTGGCTGTGGATCATTCTCCTGCTGGGCCCGCTTGGCTCGCTCATCTACCTGGCGACGCAGGCGCTTCCCGAACTGCACGACCCGGGGGCCTTCGAGTTTGTCGGGCGCAGGAGCCGTATCCGCGAGCTGGAGTTCGAGGTTAGCCAGAACCCTTCGGCTGGCAACTACGAGGAGCTGGGCCAACTTTACCTGGACGCGGGTCAGTGGGCCAAGGCCCGCGAGTGCTTCGATCACGCGCTCGCCCAGCGCAAAGACTCGCTTGATCCTTTTTATCGCCGCGCCCTGGCCGAGCTGCAGCTTGGCGATTTCGCGGCGGCGGTGCGCGACCTGGAGCCGGTGGTAAAAATGCGGCCCGACTACGACATCCATCGCGCCGCCGGATTGCTCGCCTGGGCCTACGCGCGCGTTGGCGATACCGGGCGGGCTGGCGCTCTGTTTGCCCGGTTGATGCAGGTTTCTACGCTTACCGAAACGCAGCTTCACTACGCCGAGTTCCTGGCCTCGCAGGGCCATAAGGCTGAAGCGCGGCAGTGGGCGGAGCGAATTCTGGCCAAACGCGCCGGCATGCCCGGCTTCCAGCGCCGCCGCGAGCGGCCATACTTCCGTCGGGCACGGGCGCTGTTGAGAATCAGGGGTTAGGAAGCTGGGATCAGGAAACCTCACGGAACTAACGCATGATCAAAGACGCAAAGTTCGCCAAGCAGATAAGCAACCTGATGCTCGATCTCTCCGACCGTATCCGGCAATCCGTAGTTTTAGCGGAGAGCAGTTGCGCGGCGGAAGATTGCGCCGCCTATCAAAAGGCTGCGACGCAAATTCTTTCCACGATCGACGCGGAGCTGCTGGGACCGCTCTACGCCGAGCATCCGTCGCTGCGCCCTGCCGGGTGGAGCAGAACGCCGCGGCAGACAGAGCACTCGCGCAGCTTGGGAGGAATCATCCAGCCGGTGTAGAGCAGCGTTGTTCTTTCTGGCAGAGGAACCACCCCACTCAAGCCAAATGCGGGCTTAAGTGGGCCACCAGCGTCGGCAAGAAGCCTGAGTGGGCCATGCTGTGGCACATTGGCTTAGGGTCTCGATATTTTTAGAGATGTCATTCTGAACTCGCGCTGTTTTTGCGCGAGTGAAGAATCCCCAGGAAGCTGGCTTCAAAGCTTCCGTTTATCCCTTCTTCCAAGACTCCGTGGTAAGCGTTCGGATGGTAAAGCTGCAGGCTTGTTCGGATGATCGCGGCAGCATGGGGATGTTTCGCTTCGTTTCACTCCGCTCGACATGACACTCAAGAAATTTTGTGTAAGCCCGCCGCCCTCGGCCGGGCGGGGCAGTCGGAAACAACTGCCTTACTTCTCTTCCGTGAAGAACTGCGCCATCTTGCGGAACTTCTGGTAGCGGGCGGCCAGCAACTGATCGAGCGGAATCCGCTTCAGCTCCTGCAACTGCCGTTGCAGTTCGGCCGAGAGCAGCTCGGCGGCGGCCTTATGATCGGTGTGCGCCCCGCCCGGCGGCTCCGGCACCAGCACATCGATTATCCCGAGTTCCATCATGTCCTGGGCGGTGATGCGCAGGGCCTCGGCAGCCAGCTCGCGCTTGCCGGCGTCGCGCCACATGATCGAGGCGCAGCCCTCGGGCGAGATTACCGAGTAGATGCTGTTTTCCAGCATCAGCACGCGGTCGCCGATGGCGATGCCCAGGGCGCCGCCGCTGCCTCCCTCGCCGGTGATGGTTACGATCACCGGAACCTTGAGGCGTGACATCTCGCGCAGGTTGTAGGCGATGGCCTCCGCCTGCCCACGCTCTTCGGCGCCCAGGCCGGGATAAGCTCCGGGCGTGTCGACGAAGGTCAGGATGGGACGCCCGAATTTCTCTGCCAGGCGCATGGCGCGCAGGGCCTTGCGGTAGCCCTCCGGATTGGGCTGGCCGAAGTTGCGGTAGACGCGCTGCTTTACGTCCCGGCCCTTCTGCTGGCCCACCAGCAGCACCGGCTCGCCGTTCAGCCGGGCCATGCCGCAGATCATTGCCGGATCGTCGCCGAAGCGGCGGTCACCGTGGATCTCGTCGAAGTCGGTGAAGATCAGGCTGGCGTAGTCAAGGGTATAGGGACGCTGCGGATGGCGGGCCAGCTCGGTCTTCTGCCAGGCATTCATGGCGGCCGTGACCTGCTGCCGCAGACTGGCTACGCGCTCTTCCAGCTCCTTGAGCTGACGCTGGACATCGGGATTCTCGGCGGCCGCGGCCTCAAGCTGCGCTATCTGCTGCTCGATTCGTTCCAGTTCGTGCTGGGCTTTGGATGGCGCTTCCATGTTGGCTTTCTCAGGCTAATCGATCACGACCACGCTGCCCCGCCCACACAGGCTTTCCACCTGGCGGATGAAGGCCCGGTCCGGCAGCACATTATATCCTTCGGCCTCCATTACGGCCACGAACTCGCCCGGCGCCTCCAACTCGAACATCACCTTGGCCTGGCCGCGGCTGGCTGAGAATATGGCGTGCAGCTCGTCAATGGTATCGACGGTGGCGGCGGCCAGCGAGATGCGCAGGCGCAACGCCCGGGCCAGCTTCGGCTGGGCTTCGTCCAGGGGAATGATTTCTGAAACCGCCATGCGCGGCGCCGCGCCCTCTTCCACGCGAATGCCCCCAGTCACCAGCACGGGAACTTCCAGCTTCACCTTTTCCCCCAAGCGCCGAAACGCCTCGGGAAAGATCAAGACCTCGATCCTCCCCTCCGTGTCTTCCAGTGCGGCGTTGGCGTAGAGGTCGCCCTTGCGCGATTTCAGCACGCGCAGCCCGCCCAGAACGCCGGCGGCGGAGACCTCTTCTCCTTTGGCCGTCGAGCGCTTTATGGCATTGATATCGGCGGTGCTGAGGGCGTGCAGATCTTCCAGCTTGCCGGCGTATTTTTCCAGCGGATGGCCGGAGATGAAGAATCCCAGCACCTCTTTCTCGTTCTGCAGGCGCGTGCTCTCGTCCCACTCCGGCGTCTCCGGCAGGCGGTCGTTGGCGGCCGAGGGCTGGTCGTCAAAGACTCCGAAGAGGCCGTGCTGTCCGGCTTGCGAGTCGCGATGCGCCTTTTGCGCCTGATCGATAGCCTTGTCGAGAACGGCCATCAACTGCGCCCGCCCGCCCAGCGGGTCCATGGCGCCGCTCTTGATCAGCGATTCCAGTACGCGCTTGTTCAGCAGGCGCAGATCGGATTCCTCGCAGAACTGGTAAATCGAGCGGAAGCGCCCGACCTTGCCGCGAGCTTCCAGAATCGACTGAATGGCGTTGTGCCCGAGGTTTTTCACCGCCGCCAGGCCGAAGCGGATGGCGTTGCCGTGCGGGGTGAAGCCGGCTTCGCTGACGTTGATGTCGGGCGCCTCGACCGGAATCTGCATTTCGCGGCACTCTTTGATGTACTTCACCACGTCGTCGGTCTTTCCCGTGACCGAGGTCAGCAGCGCCGCCATGAACTCCACCGAATAGTGCGTCTTGAGATAGGCGGTGTGATAGGCGAGCAAGGCATAGGCGGCCGAATGCGACTTGTTGAAACCGTAGCCGGCAAACTGCGCCATCAGGTCGAAGATCGTCTCTACTTTTTCCCTCGGGAACCCTCTCTTCAGCGCCCCGGAAACGAAGCGGTCGCGCTGCTTGGCCATTTCCTCCGGATCTTTCTTGCCCATGGCCCGGCGCAGCAGGTCGGCTTCACCCAGCGAGTAGCCGGCCAGGGCGTTGGCAATCTGCATGACCTGTTCCTGGTAGACGATGACGCCCAGGGTTTCCTGCAGAATCTTTTCCAGCTCCGGCAGCTCGTACTCGACCCGCTTGCGCCCCCACTTGCGCTCGATGAAGTCGTCGATCATGCCGCCCTGGATGGGGCCGGGGCGATAGAGGGCGTTCAAGGCGGTAAGGTCCTCGACCGTACTAGGCTTGTAGCGGCGCAGCACGTCGCGCATGCCGTCGGATTCAAACTGGAAGACGCCCGAGGTGTAAGCGGTGTGGAAGACCTTTTCGTAGGTCTCGGCATCGTCCAGCGGGAGCCGCTCCAGTTCGAGTTTCTGGCCGCGAGTCTGCCGCACGAGTTTGAGCGTGTCGTCGATGATCGTCAGCGTGGTGAGCCCGAGGAAATCCATCTTCAGCAGGCCCATCTTTTCCACCGCCTTCATGTCGTAGGCGGTGACGATTTCCTCGTTCTTGGTCTTGTAGAGCGGCACCAGCTCATCCAGCGGAACCGGCGAAATCACCACGCCGGCGGCGTGCACGCCGGCATTGCGCACCATGCCTTCCAGCTTTTTGGCGGTATCGATCAGCTCCTTGACCTGCGACTCGCGCTCGTAGACCTCCCGCAGTTGCGGCCCCTCGGCCATGGCCTTGTCGATGGTCATTCCGATAGCGGCGGGGATCATCTTGGCGATGCGGTCCACCTCGGCGTAGGGCATGTCGAGCACGCGCCCCACGTCCTTGATGGCCGCCTTGGCCGCCATGGTGCCGAAGGTGATGATCTGCGCCACCTGCTCGCGCCCATACTTGCGGGTGACGTAGTCGATGACTTCGCCGCGCCGGTTCATGCAGAAATCGACGTCGATGTCGGGCAGCGAGACGCGCTCGGGATTTAGGAAGCGCTCGAAGAGCAGCTCATTCTGCAACGGATCGATGTCGGTAATGCCCATCGAGTAAGCGACCAGCGATCCGGCGGCCGAGCCGCGCCCCGGCCCGACGGGAATGCCCTGCTCCCTGGCGTAACGAATAAAGTCCCAAACGATAAGGAAATATCCGGAAAACTGCATCTGCTGGATGATGTGGATCTCGCGGTTCAGGCGCTCCTCATATTCGCTCAAGCTTTTGCGCAGGCGTTTGCCCGCCTGCAGCTCGCGCAGCCAGTTCAGGCGGCGGGCAAAGCCCTCGCGGGCTACGTGTTCGAAGTAGCTGTCGGCGGTGTGTCCAGCGGGAACCTCGAAGCGGGGAAAGGGACTGCCGATCTTCTCCAGCTTGAGGTTGCAGCGCTCGGCAATCTCCAACGTGCGGCGCAAAAGCGGTTCCGCCCCGTCGAAGAGCCGCAGCATCTCCTCCGCGCTCTTGACGAAAAACTGGTCGGTCTGAAACTTCAGCCGGTTGGGCTCGTGAATGGACTTGCCGGTCTGAATGCAGACCATCACGTCCTGCGCCTGCGAATCTTCCTGGCAGAGGTAGTGACTGTCGTTGGTGGCCACCAGCGGAATGCCCAGCTCGCGCTCCAGGCGGAACAGATCGCCGTGGATGCGTTTTTCCTCGGCCAGGCCCTGGTCCTGAATCTCCAGGAAGAAGTTGCCGCGGCCGAAGATGTCCCGGAAGTGGGCGGCGGCGGCGCGGGCAGCTTCGAAGTTGGCCGCCAGCAGGGTCTCTGGAATCTCTCCCTTCAGGCAGCCGGAAAGACCGATCAGCCCCCTCGAATGCTCAGCCAAAAAAGCTTTTGAAATCCGTGGCTTGTAATAAAAACCATGAAGCGACGCTTCAGAGGTTATCTTGACCAGGTTGCGATAACCTTCTTCGTTCTCGGCCAGCACGATCAGGTGATTGTAGCTATCGCCCTCCGGCGGGGCGCGGTGGTCCGGCTTCTTGCAGATGTACAGCTCGCAGCCGAGGATGGGTTTGATGCCTTCGTCTTTGGCGGCATTGAAAAAATGTACCGCGCCAAAGATGTTGCCGTGATCGGTCATGGCAACTGCCGGCATGCCGAGCGATTTGACGTGCCGGCAGAGCTGGCTGACGTCGCACGCGCCGTCGAGCATGGAGTAGTCGCTATGCAGATGCAGATGTACGAACTCGGGCGCCATTGAATCCTGATAACAAGGAGATCACTTCATTTTAACGGCAGGCGCTGCTTCGCTGCAGAATTTCTGGACCCCGGTTCTTAGTTCTTCGTTCTTAGTTGTTAGTTCTTAGTGCGCCGGGCGATCAGCTTTGTCGCGCATTTCTCTGGCGCAATGCGGGGAGGCATTCACCAGCGATCCTCAAAATTCCCACCCTAACAGCCCAAAATCGGGGTGGTGAGGGAGAGCCACCAACCGCCACACATTTCGTCGGCAAGAACTAACAGCGAAGAACTATTTTTTGCCCTTGGCGGATTTCGCCGCCGGTTTGGTCGGCTTTCTCGCCGGCGCCGGCTTGGCGGCAGCTTTTTTCGCTGGAGCGGGCTTAGCAACCGCCTTTGCGGGCGCGGCTGGCTCGACGGCCTTTTTCGCTGGAGCGGGCTTGGCAGTCGCTTTTGCGGGCGCTGCTGGCTTGGCGGCCTTTTTCACTGGAGCGGGCTCGGCAGTCGCTTTTGCGGGCGCGGCTGGCTCGGCGGCCTTTTTCGCTGGAGCGGGCTTGGCAGTCGCTTTTGCGGGCGCGGCTGGCTCGGCGGCCTTTTTCGCTGGAGCGGGCTTGGCAGTCGCTTTTGCGGGCGCGGCTGGCTTGGCGGCCTTTTTCACCGCTGCCGGCTTGGCCGCTTTCTTCGCTTCAACCTTGGCAGGCTTCGCCGGAGGCTTGGCGGGCGCCTTTTTCTTCTCGGCCTCGCCAGCCACCTTTTTGGGCTCCGCGACCCCGCGCTGTGGCGGCGCTGGAGCTGGCGTTGCCGCCGCAGCGGTGGCCTCTTTAGCCTCTTTGGGCTTGCGTCCGCGCTTGCCGGCGGAGGCTGCGGCAGCGGGTGCGGATGCCGCGCCGGCCACCGCTTTGGCAGCGCGTCCGCGCCGCGCCGGCTGCGGCGGGGGCGGGGGCGGAGGCTCATAGGGCTTCAGGAACTTTATGACTTCCGCGTGGTTGCGCAGCTTGCCGTCGAGCAGCAGCAGAAAAGCCTCTTCGGCGATCTTCGGGTACTCCGGCAATTGCGGGGTGATGCGCAACTCCGCCATCTCCGGCAGCGGCAGTCTCTGTTGCGTTTGCCGCCATTTCCCGAAGTAATTCTTGATCTTGTCCGAGACCCCCTGCTGGCGCGAGGTCACGTCGAGAAACAGCACCGCCTCCGGCTTGGCGGAAGCCAGTATTCGCCACGCCCGCGAAGGCGTTGCCGCCTCTTTGCTGGTCAGCTTCTTGGCCAGCTCCTTGCCGTTTTCCTCGACCGCCTTCCATGCCTCCACGAACTCCCGGTGCGGTATAAGCCGTTGCAGGCGCTCGATTTCCTTTTCATTCAGCCGGCGGGTGAGGAAGTACATCGCCAAGGGGGCGGCATCGAGTGTCTTGCCCGTTTCCTGCAGCAACTGGCGGGTCTTCATCCACTGCGAAATTTCGCTCTGGTCGACTTTGGCCGCCGACCAGTGCGGGCTCAGCACCTTGAGCCAGCCTTCTTTTTCGAGAAGCTGCATGATGTGCAGCGGGTTCTCCTCGAAGGCGATCTGCTCGATTTCGTAGCCGACGGCCGCCGGAGTGATGTACTCGATGTAGTTGTTCTCCTTGGCGGAGTCGTAGCGGGCCTTGGTGCGCTCTTCCAGCTCCCAGTGGAAGCGGCCGGCGAAGCGGGTAGCGCGAATCAGGCGTGAGGGCTCTTCCAGGAAAGCGTAGTTGTGCAGTACGCGGATCAGCTTGGCCTCAACGTCGGCTGAACCGTTGAACGGGTCCAGCAGCAGGCCGCGCGAGCCGGGATTGAGCGACAATGCCATGGCGTTGACGGTAAAGTCGCGGCGGCGCAGGTCTTCATTGATAGTGGCGGGGGAAATTCGCGGCGGAGTGCCGGGCTTGTCGTAGCTCTCGGAGCGCGCCATGCTGATTTCCACGCGCACCATTCCCGGCAGCACGGCGTGCAGCGTCTTGGTCTCCTCGCTGACGATCTCCACGCGCCCGCCGGCGAGTTCAACTTCTTTCTGCAACTTGAGGGCATTACCCTGGACCGTGAAATCCAGATCACGGATGGGGAATCCGGTCAGGATGTCGCGAATGGCCCCGCCGGTCAGGTACACGTTCATGCCATGAGCGCGGGCCCCTTCCTGCACCAGGCTCACCACCTTGAGCTGATCAGGCGTGAGCCGGATTTCCATCGTGTAAATGTAGTCAGCCATTGGCGTTAAAAGAGGTGTCGTACCAGGATCAGGCGCTCGGCAAAGGCATTAGCGGCGTTTGCCGGGGACCCGCCGGGCTCCCCAGCACACGCAAGCGCGGCGTCGGCTGGGAGCCCCGCCACCTACCTCCGTCCTAAGTCTCTAACAGGCAAATACTTACACGCCAGTTGCCACGATCCTGCAACAAAGCTAGACAATAACATAACCCTTTACCGTTTGGCTACACCAGAAAACGGACATCCCCTTTTTAGACAAAAAGATGCGACAATCAGTTAGCGACCAGAGCAAGCGGGTCTAAGGGCAATAGGCGTGCCCGCAGAATCAGCGCTGAGCACTTCTGAGCAATTTCCGGCAACCCCGTGGCCGCAAAGGGCTTTTGGGCTTCCTATCGGGCAAACTCTCGCCCAGGCTGCGGGTTTAGTTTATGAAGCCGGTCCCCCGCACAGCGTTTGCGGGGATGGTAGAGCAAATGTCGTCGACTCATAAAAAAGTAGTGGTGCGCAAGTTTGACCGGGATTCAGTCCAGGGCTACCTGCCGCCAAGCAACTTCATCTCCGATGGAAAACTGGAGCTTATCAATACCGCCGGCACCGGTATACGCATCCAGTTGGACGAGGTCAAAGGGGTTTTCTTCGTGCGCGAGTTTGGCGACTCCGAGGTCCTGCCGCGCAAAACCTTCACCAGCCGCCCCCGGACCGAGGGCCTGTGGCTGCGCATACGCTTTCGCGACGGCGAGACGCTGGAAGGGCTCATGCCCAACGACCTGACGCAGATCACGCCCGAAGGCTTCTTCGTCAATCCGCCGGATACGCGCGCCAACACCCAGCGCATCTTCGTACCCCGCTCGGCGGTAAGCGAGGTGACGGTGCTGGCCGTGATCGGCAGCCAGGCACGGCGCCGCCCAGCCGAAGCCGATACCCGCCAGGCGCCGCTCTTCGGCGACGTGGCGGACGCAAAAACCGCCTCTGCTGCGGACTCCGGTAGCGAGCGGGGCAACGGGTAGTGGATTTGAAGGGTGCCCCAGGTTCCGCGCCGCGTTTTTCGGCGCTAACCCTGGGGCGATTCGCCCCACGTCAGTCCAAAAGCAGGGCAGGACGTGGGGCACCCGAAATTAAATGGAATAAACTGACCCACTACCGAGCAACGCCGGATCGTGAAGCTTTGGCCGATGCCTGTTAAACTGATCCACTAGCCACAAGGTCTCTTCACGAACTCTGTTGAAGGGCTGCGGCTGTAACTCCGGAGAATGAACCTCTTAGACATTGCGCAGCGCATCGGAGCCGCCGCCGAGAACGTGCCGGCCGAGCTGGAAATCACCGGCGTGGCCACCCTCGAGGAGGCTGGAGCGACCGAGCTCAGTTTCCTGAGCAATCCCAGGTATACGCCGCAGGCGGCCACCACCCGGGCGGCGGCCCTCATCGTCAGCCCCGATTTCCCGGCCAACGGGCGTCCGCTGCTGCGCAGCCGCGACCCTCAGCTTGCCTATGCCAAGGCGTTGGAGCTGTTTTACACTCCTCCACGCTACGCTGCTGGAATTCATCCCACGGCAGTGATCGCGCCTTCCGCCCGGATCGGCCCAAATGCCTCGATCGGGGCGTATGCCGTTATCGGCGAAGAGGCCGAGATCGGCGCCAACTGCACCATCCTGCCGCACGTGGTGATCTACCGCGGAGCGCGCATCGGCGACAATTTTTTTGCTCACGCCCATGCCGTGGTACGCGAATTCTGCCGCCTGGGCGACAGTGTCATCCTGCAAAACGGGGTGGTCATCGGCGCCGACGGCTACGGGTTTGCGCGCGAGGGCGAGGGCTGGCACAAGATCGTGCAGTCGGGCACCGCCGTAATCGGCAGCGGCGTCGAGGTGCAGGCCAATGCCTGCGTCGACCGCGCCACCCTGGGCGAGACACGCATCGGCGACGGTGTCAAAATCGACAACCTGGCGCAGGTGGGACACGGATCGAAAGTAGGCAAAAATAGCCTGCTCTGCGCGCAGGTAGGGCTTGCAGGTTCCTCCCACATCGGCAACAATGTGACTCTCGCCGGCCAGGTCGGGGTAGTGGGCCATTGCCTGATCGGCGACAACGTGATTGTGACGGCCCAGAGCGGTGTGCCCAACGACGTGCCCGCCAACACCATGGTGAGCGGCTCTCCGGCCATCGAGCACCGGCTTTGGTTGCGCGCCGTGGCCGCCTTCGCCAAGCTGCCGGAGCTGGCCAAGGCGATCCGCAAGCTCACCAGCGGTTGAGCCGGGGCGTGGCGGCATCCTAAGTCGGCCGATGGCAGGCCGTACACGGAGTGCCGGCGAAAAAGATGGAAGCCGCCGGAGAGATACAGGAGCATGGATCAGCAAGATCGGGAGGTTATCGGCAAAGACGGCGAGTCGCGCGCTCCCATCCGCGTTCTGCTGCTGGATGACCGCGAGGACAATCTGCTGGTGCGCTCGGCCATTCTGCGGCAGAAGGGCTACGAGGTTGTCACCTCGATGTCAATCGAAGAGGCCGAGTCCAAGCTCGAGGACATCGATATCGCGGTGCTCGACTACAACCTCGGCCAGGGCAAGTTCGGCACCGAGGTCGCCGAAAGCCTGCGACAGAAACGGCCCCAGGTGCCGATAATCATTCTCTCGGCCACCCTGGAGAGGAAGTTCGGCGGGATCGCCGACATGCACCTGCTGAAGGGCTACAGTTCGGTCGACGACCTGGTCAGCGCCCTGCGCACCTTCGAGGCCAAGCAGCGCGGCCGGCCGGTGGTGGTCGATGCCCGCGACTTCTTCTATTCGCGCATCAGCATGGCCATGGGCGACGACGTGGCCCTGGAAATCCTGGACCGCGACGGCAACTGGCAGTATGTCAACGACTACTTCGCTTCAGTGAACGACAAGAAGCGATCCTGGTTTCCCGGCAAGAATCTGTTTGAGCACTATCCGGAGCTGGGCGATGAATTTCGCGAGATCGTGCGCACCGTGGCCGATACCCGCGAAACCTATATCGACCGCCGCGGCCAGCGCGGGTTTCCGCACCTGCCTTCCACCACGCCGCACTGGAACTGGAACGTGCTGGCCTTTCCCATCAAGCTGCACGATGGCCGCGACGGCGTCGTGCTCAGTGCCCGCCTGCTGGAAAAGAAGTAGTACAACAACGGCAACCCCGCGCATCTTTCTCCGTCCTGTGCTGTTAAAGTAAGAGCAGTGCGACCTTGGATTCTAGCGGCGGCTTTCCTGCAGCGTGCTGCCCGGCGGCAGGCAAGCAGCTACATGTCTATCCTGCGGCATCTGGGCGGGGTTGGCCTGTTCGCCCTGGCCGTGCTGGACAGCTCTCCCTTCCCGACCTTCGGCGGCACGGATATCCTGACAGCCATTCTAGCGGCCCGCCGTGCCGAACCCTGGTACTACTACGCGGGCGTGGCCACGGCCGGTTCGGTACTGGGGGCCTTCATCACATTCCGCATGGCCCGCCGGGCCGGGGCCGACTACCTGCGAGCCAAGTTCGGCCAGCGCCGTGTGACCAAGCTGCTGGCTTTGTTCGAGCGCTGGGGAACCAGCGCGCTGGCCCTATCCACGGCTGTGCCCATTCCATCCCCCACCGCCGCCTTCTTTGCCGCCTCGGGCGTGCTGAACTACCCGACGCGCAAGTTCGTGCTGGTAGTAAGCCTGTGCCGGGCCGCGCGCTACGCCGCCATCGCCGCCATCGCCTCCAGCTATGGCCGCCAGTTCGTACGGGCGCTGCTGCATCCGCGGCAGTATTACGGTGTGCTGGTGCTGATGGCGGCGGCGGCGGCGGTCCTGGTGCTGGCCGCTATCGTGGTACGCAAACAACTGGAGAATGCGCGGGAGATTCTCCGCGCCGGGATTGAACAGCCAAGCTCAACGGCTGCGCCAGAATAGTAGCGTCCGTCCCCGCTCGTATTGCAGTTTCGCAGTGGTGCCCCACATCTGCGCCGATGTAAGGCGCAGATGTGGGTCTGTTCACAGTTTAAGAGTGATGCCGATTCAAGAACTGCCCCACATCTGCCAAATGCAGATATTGGGCACCTGCAAAGAGAAAAGGGAACCCACCGACGAGGGCGCCGGCGCTACGCTCCTATTCCCTATCCCCAACCCCTAACCCCTGTTTAACTCGCGCAGGCGCGCCGGCAGCTTGTCATAGATTCCGCCGAAGCCGCCATTGGAAAGGATGGCCACCACGTCTCCGGGACGCAGCGCGGGGGCGAGTTCGGCCACGATTTCGTCCACGGTCGCCAACTGGCGGGCGGAGATGGCGCGAGCGCGCAGGTCGGCGACCACCTGCTCGACGTTCAGCCGCTCTTCGGGCTGCAGGACATCGGTTGGCTTGAAGAACACCGACGCCACCACCACCTCGTCCGCTTTGGCTAAGCTGTCGACCAGCTCGCGCTGAAAGACGTTGCGCCGCAGGGTATTGGAACGCGGCTCCAGCACCGCCCACAGGCGGCGTCCATTGAAGCGCGCGCGCAACGCCTGCAGGGTGGCGGCGATGGCCGTCGGATGGTGGGCAAAGTCATCGATGATGGTGATTCCCGCGATCTCGCACTTGATCTCCAGGCGGCGCTTGACACTGCGAAAGCTGCGCAACGCCTCGCCAATGGTGCCGGTCGAAATACCGTATCCGGCCGCCATGGCCGCCGCCGCCGTGGCGTTCAGCACGTTGTACTCGCCGGCCAGAGCGAATTCGAACTCCGCCCACGGCTTAGCCTGGCGTTCCACGCGCCAGCGGGTGCGCTCGGGCTGGTAGCGCACGTCGCAGATGCGCCAATCGGAGTTCTCGCCAAAGCCGTAACGCTCGACGGTGCAGAAGGCCCGGCTCACGCACTCGCTCACGTTGGAGCCGGAACTTGAAACCTGAGCGGCCGCGCCTGACGTGGCGGCACAGAATCCGTCCCAGGCGATGATGCGCCCGCGCCGCGGCACCAGGTTCACCAGCCGCTTGAAGGCCGTCTTCACTTCATCCAGCCCGCGGTAGATGTCGGCATGGTCGAACTCGACGGCGGTCAGGATGAGGCCGTCCGGGAAGTAGTGCATGAACTTCGGACCCTTGTCGAAGAAGGCGGTGTCGTATTCGTCGGCTTCGAGAATGAACTCGCGGCCAGCGCTGACGGCGAAGCTGGAGGCAAAATTCTCGGCGATGCCGCCGATCAGAAACGAAGGCTCGCGGCCGGCCACGTGGAAGATCCATGACAACATCGAGGTGGTCGTGGTTTTGCCATGTGTGCCGGCCACGGCCAGCACTTCCCGGCCGCGCAGAAACTCCTCGCGCAGGAGCGCCGGCATCGAGGTAAAGGACAGGCGCTGGTCGAGCATGTACTCGACTTCCGGGTTGCCGCGCGAGAACGCATTGCCTACCACCACCAGGTCCGGATGGGGCTGAAGATTTGTCTCGGCGAAGGGCTGGCAGACTGGAATGCCAAGGCCGGCAAGAAAATCCGACATCGGCGGGTAAGCGGCGGCGTCGGAGCCGGTGATGCGTAAGCCCTGCTGTTTTAGCATGCCGGCCAGCGAGGCCATGGCGGTGCCGCAGATGCCTATCAGGTGTATGTGACGCGCCTTCATGGCCGGCCCGAGCTTCCTGTCAGGGATGTGCCCGCGCCCTGGCTTTGTGCGCCGGGAGTGGCGGCGCTTTCGATATGCAGCTCGACCGCCTCCGCGCCCACGCTCAATTCCACCTCGACGCCGAACGGCAGAGTCACGTTCTCGCCCGCCACGTGTCCGGACGGCAGGCCGTAAGCCACCGGCACGCCGAGGTCTTCGACGATGGGCGCCACAATCTGCTGCAGCGAATAGTCCTGGCCGCCGGGCTGCACGCAATCCAGCATCTCGCCGAAGATGATTCCGCGAATGCCTTGCAGCTTGCCGGCAAATTTCAACTGCATCAGCATCCGATCGATCTGATAGGGCTTGGCGGAGACATCTTCCAGGAAAAGTATGCGCCCGGCGGTCTCTAGTTCGTAAGACGTGCCGAGCGAAGCGGTGAGAATCGAGAGACATCCGCCCGCGAGAATCCCCACAGCGCTGCCTTCGATGAGCGGCTTGACGGCGACGTGGGCCCAGCCGTTCTCGGCTTGGCCGGCCACGTTGGCAGGGCCATCAGGAGCCGCCGGGACGAAACGAAACGAGCAGGGCTCTCCGCCCAGGACGGCGCGCCAGGAGTCCAGGTGCACACCATCTGCTTTGGCAAAGCCTCTGGCGGCCATCGGTCCGTGGTAGGCGACCTGCCCCAGGCTGTTCAGCCACGTCAGTATCCAGGTCAGGTCGCTGTAGCCGACAAAAATTTTGGGATTGGCGCGAACCAAGCCGGCGTCGAGATGGGGCAGCAGGTAGTTGCAGCCGTAACCGCCGCGCGCGCACACGATGGCGCGCACCTCCGGGCGGGCGAACATTTCGTGCAGCTCGCGCACGCGCCGCTCGATGCTGCCGGCAAAATAGAGGTCGCGGTCGAAGATGGACGGCAGGTAGTAGGGCCGGTAGCCAAGCGCGCGCAAGCGCCCGCAGCCGGCCTCCAGCGCCTCGGGCTCGACCGGACTGCACGGGGCTATGATGCCCACCGTGTCGCCCTGGCGCAGCGCCGCCGGGCGAATGAGTTGAGTGTGCGTCGCCGCCATGGGCCTATGGTAAACGAAATAGCGCCACACGCGTGATCCCACAGCGAGCGTGCCTTTGCGGTGGCTGGGGTGGAAGCGCCTGGGGTCCCCAGCAAGCGCCACTTTTGCGGTTGCCGGGGTGAAATCCGGGGCCCCCAGCAAGCGCCATTTTTGTGCTTGCTGGGGTTAACAAAAAACCCACATCTGCCGCGCAGGTGTGGGGTGAAACTTGAAACTTGTTTTCTACTCAATCCATTTCTGTGCGCTCGTCGCCGCCGGTGCCTGCTGCATTTTGGTGATGTGCACATCAAAATTGGTTTTGGGAAGCAGCGAGGTAAGCGTGAAGACGCGGTAGCCGTCGCCGGTCACGTCCACCCGGCGGAAGATGCCAGGCTCGGTCTCGGAGACTTCTTTGCCGCCGTCCAGTTTGCCGATGAATTGCTGCGCGTCCTTGGCGCTGGCTGTCGTGTTCTTGGCAGTGCCGGTGGTAACCGCTTCGGCGGCGTAGGAGCGCACCAGCTTGGGCCAGTATTTTTCCAGCAATTGAGTGCTGCCGAAGATGTCAGCCCACGTTACTTCGCCATTGACGGCCACCACCACGCCCACCGCCTTCTTTTGCTTGAGGTAGCGCAGCACCTGCTCGTGGTTCTGAATGATGGGAGCCGCCACCGCGTCCACGGTCTTCTGCACGGCATCGTTGTCCATCACCTGGGCATAGGAGGTCGTGCCGCTGAGGGCGGGAGCGGCGGTTTTTGGGAGTATAGTTCTCATGCTGCGGGCGGATTCGCGCACCTCGTTCCACACCATCTGTTGATTTTTAGCGGCCATGGCCGGGCGCCGCACGCTGGGCTGGGCCATCTGCGACTTCATCGAGCCGAAGCCCGAGCCGGTGGCGACCCAGCGGCCGGGCTCCACGCAGAAGACACCGAGGTCGACCGCCTCGGCGCCGGCCGGCACGATTCTGTCGGCGGCAATTACGCGGTCCTGCTTGCCGCCGGTGACAATCTCTCCCGCCAGCAACAGCAGCGGACGGCCGGACTTGTTGTACAGCGCCAGCCGGTTGACTTCAGCCCCGCCCAGAGGCAGCCTCGTTCCGGGACGAACCATGCCGCCCGCGGTTTGCCCCTGCTCGGTTATGATCACGGTCCCGGCGCGGATGCCTTCGTCAAGGGTAATGAACTGTGAGGTGTCGTGGCTGATGGCTGCCGCCACCGGAAAGATGGTGAGATTTCCGCTGGTAATTGGCTCCAATACCGTGTAGCCGCCGGGTGAGCTGTAACTCTTGTTCTCGGCGGAAACCGGGCCCTGCTCCGGGTTGGCGAGAATGCGGTGTTGGGCCTGAATAGAGGTAATTGCAATCAGCAGTAAAGTCGCAAGCAATGCCGTTCGCCGTGTCATATGAGCCTCCTTTGGCTCGGGGCCCCGGCGAGCGGACTGTCTGGCACTCGCTGGGCGCCTTCAGCCAAAGAACGCGCCCACGCTGGTTTCTTGCAGAAAATTTTCTATCCACGCCAACGCTACATAGAGTGATTGGATCGGTTTGAAACTTCATGCAGTGGGTGCCCCACGTCCCGCCCATGTTTTTGGGCTGACGTGGGGCCGTTCCCGCGGGTCAGCGCCGACCGGTGGCCCCGATTTTTGTCCCGGCCAACGCAAAATCGGCGTTTGCCGGGGGCTTGATTTGATAGCATCCGAGATCATGCCAGCGGAGGCCAATCCGGAGAGTGCATCCCCCGCCGCGGCGCTCTCCCCGGCAATGGAGGAAGCCGCCAAGCGGTTGTATCGGCAGGCGAATGCCGCGCGCTTTGGCATTTCGCCTGAGCGATTCCTGAGGATTCTGGCCGAGGTGATATCAAAAGCCACTGCCGCAAACGCAAAAGCGGCGTTTACTGTAGGCTCCGATCACGCCGGCACAGGCGAGGCGGAGGCGCTCGAACTCCTGGGCCTGCTGCGGGTCGAGGAACTGGTGCTGGCGCGGGCCTGCTCCGCCGGAAACGCGGCCGCCTGGGACGAATTCCTGAACCGCTACCGCGCCAAGCTTTACGAGGCCGCCTTGGGCATCGCCCACGACGAAGCCAGCGCGCGCGAGTTGGCTGACGGACTCTATGCCGAGCTCTACGGGCTGCCTTCGACCAGCGGCGTGCGCGCCAGCAAGCTGGCCTCCTATATGGGACGCGGCTCGCTGGAGGGGTGGCTGCGGACGGTGCTCGCCCAGGCTTACGTGGACCGCTATCGCGCGCAGAAGCGTACGGTGAGCCTGGAGGAGCAGATGGAGGCCGGCGCCAGCTTCGCCGCCTCGTCAGCGGCAGCCGCGCCGGCGCCCGACGCTCGACTCGAGAAGGCTACCGCGTCGGTGCTCGCCACCCTCGCCGCCGAGGAGAAGTTCCTGCTGGTGGCGTATTTCCTGGATGGACAAACCTTGGCCGAGCTTGGCCGGCAACTGCGCGTGCACGAGTCCACCATCAGCCGCAAGCTCGAGCGGATTACCCACGGGCTGCGCAAGGGCATTCGCCGGCAACTGCTGGCGCAAGGCATGAGCCCCGCGCAGGCCGACGAATGCCTGCAGCAGGCCGACGTCCGCGATCTCAGAATTGATGTCAAAGAAAGTTTAGGGCAAGAAAATCTCCTGCGTCCGTTCTATAAAGGAGACGACGGCAAACCGTGACGGAGCAATTGCCAAATTCGGTAAAACAGGCGCTGGCCAAAGCCCAGGCGGAAGCGGGGAGCACGCCGCATCCAGATGCAGACCTGCTAACGGCCTTCCGCGAAGGCGTGGTCACCTCCAGCGAGCGCGAACGCTTGCTGGCGCACCTGGCTGTCTGCCCGACCTGCCGCGAGGTGGCACGCCTGGCGCTTCCGCCGGCGGAAACTCCACAGCTTCCGCAGCTTCAGCAAACTGCGCCGGCGCCTTGGTGGAAGCGAGCCCTTGCTCCGGGGTTGGGCGGGACACGCTGGCTCTCTTGGGCGTCCGTGGTGGCCACCATCACCGTGGTGGGAAGCGTGGGAATCATCTACAGAGTCCAGATGCACGTGGCGCAGCAAGCCAGGATCGACGCCGCGCGCCAGCAGGCGCGGGCGGCAGCGGTCGCGTCTACGCCGCCGGCGGCGCTGCCTCCGACTGCCAATGTCGCGACAGAACAGGCCAAGCCGGCTCCGTCTGCAGCTAAAGCGCCTGTTCGGTCCTCCGATACAACGGCTGCCGCCGAGAGAAAAACAGCCGTGCGGCCGCTGTTCATGCCGCGCGAGCCAGTAGCGCCCGCTACACCAGCGCCCCGGGCGGAGCTTCCTTCCGCTCCCGCCAGGCTAAAGGCGAAAGCCGCACCGTACGCCGGCGCACCCGCCATGCAGCGCCGCTTGTCGCAAGCTCCGGAAGAACAGAACGCGCTTGCGGCCCAGAAGGCCGATTCGGCGTTGGAACCGGCACGGCCGGCGCAGAAGCAGCCTACAGCCCGCATCGGAGCCGGTCCCGCCCGCTGGCGAATCTCTGCCAACGGCGAGTTGCAGCGCGCGGTGGCGGGCGGAGAATGGCAGAGCGTGCTCATCCCCGCCAATGTGCGCCTGCAGACGGTCGCGTTGGTGGGCGCAAACGTGTGGGCGGGCGGCTCGCAGGCGAGTTTGTTCCACTCCAGCGACGGCGGAGCGCACTGGGAGAAGGTCGCTCTCCCTGGACGCGTTTCTGCCACCATCACGCGCATCAAGTTCGATGACGCTCTCCACGGCACGGTCGAGGTCGGCGACGGCACCACCTGGGACACCAGCGACGGCGGGCATAGCTGGACGCTACTGAAAATTTCAGATTGAAGATTGCAGATTGAAGATTTCGTTTCACGTTGGATATACACTCGTGTATTCGTGAAACTTGAAACTTACAGCAGAACCAGAGTTGCTGTATGCCAAGAAATGGGCGTCATTCCGAGCGAGCGACGCTGGCGTCGCGAGTCGAGGAATCTTGTGTCTTGTCAAGCAACGCTAGATCCCTCCACTCCGCTTTGCTCCTGTCGGGATGACGTTCGTCTGTTGGGATACACCTACTGTAGTTCTGCATTAGCTCGTGAAACGCGAAACTTGAACGAGAAACCTAAGCCCCGCGAAAGGACCCCTAATGGCTGGCACGGCTGCATCAGGTGAATGGACGGAGCTCTACTCGGCGCTGACGGCGATTGTCGGCGAGAAAGGGCTGATCGTCGACTCCCAGGAACTCGCGCCCTACTGTGAAGATTACCGGCATCTCTATCGCGGCCGCACGCCCGCAGTTGTGCGTCCCGCCACCACCGAGGAGGTGGCCGAGGTGGTTCGGCTCTGTGCCCGCCGGCGCATACCGATTGTGCCGCAGGGCGGCAATACCGGAATGATGGGCGGGTGCGTGCCCAGCCCCGAGGGCACCGAGTTGGTGCTGGCGCTGGGCCGCATGAACCGGATTCGCGACCTCGACCCGGTCGACATGACCATGACCGTCGACGCCGGGGTGACGCTCAAGGCCGCCCAGGATGCGGCGGCAGCCAAGGACTGCACCGTGCCGCTGTCGATGGGATCGGAGGGCTCGGCGCAGATCGGCGGCGTTTTTGCCACCAATGCCGGCGGAAACAATACGGTGCGCTTCGGCAATGCCCGCGACTTCGTGCTGGGACTGGAAGTGGTTTTGCCCGACGGCCAGATCTGGAACGGGCTGCGGCGCCTGCGCAAAGACAATACCGGTTACTGTCTGCGCCAGCTCTTTGTCGGTTCGGAGGGAACGCTCGGCATCATCACCGGGGCGGCGCTCAAGCTGGTGCCGCGGGCACGCGAGGTGGTGCTGGGATTCTGCGCTGTCCCTTCCGTGCAGGCGGCGCTCGACCTGTTCGTATTGTTCCGGCAGCACCACCACGACAAGATTCAGGCCTTCGAGTACATGCACCGCGCCATCATGGACCTGGTGCTCAAGAACGTGCCCGACACCCGGCTTCCCTTGGAGCAGTCCTACGATCACTACGCGATGGTCGAGCTGGCCGACGTGGCGGCGGATTCCGGGCTGCGCCAGAAGCTGGAAGACGTTCTGGAAAAGGGCATGAACGCCGGGCTGATTCTGGATGGCGTGATCGCGGGCAGCGCCGCCGAACGGCTGGCGGTGTGGCAGTTGCGCGAAACCGTGGTCGAGGCGCAGGCGCGCGAGGGCCCGTCGATCAAAAACGACGTCACCGTGCCGGTCTCCAAGAGCCCGGAGTTCATAGTCCGGGCCAAGGCGGAGTGCGAGCGGCATTTCCCGGGAATTCGCGTTGTCCCCTACGGCCACATGGGCGACGGCAACATCCATTTCAACCTCACTCCTCCTATCGGCGCCGATCACGAGGTCTTCAAAAAACAGTCTCACGACGTGATGGAGGTGGTGATGGAGGTCATACGCGAGTTCGACGGCAGCTTCAGCGCCGAACACGGCATCGGGCAGATCAAGCCTTACATGATGGAGAGATGGCGCGGGGGCGCGGAGCTGGACACCATGCGGCGCATAAAGGCCGCACTCGACCCGCTGGGAATCATGAACCCCGGCAAGGTCCTGCCGTAACACATTTAAGATTGCAGATTGAGGAACGTTCATCAACCTGCAATCTGATTGTGCTGCAAATTCGCCGGAGTTGATGTACTCTCAACCCGCACCCGCTCCTGGGAGGCGTTAGCTTAGCTTCTGAGAAAGATAAGAAGGCAATGACTTCGATTATGGTTAAGAACGCAAAGGTGAGCGTGGCCTGGTTGTCCAAGGGTGACACGTCTTACACGCTCTACAAGCAGATGCTGGAAAACGCCACGGACTTCTCGTGGCTGCACAAGAACGACAGGATTCTGGTCAAGCTTGCCCTTAACTCGGGCAATCCCAGCCCGGCGACTACCGACCCGTGGTCTCTTGACTGCCTGCTCAAGGTCTTGAAGGAGCACGGTGCCACTAAGGTTTTTGTCGGCGACCAGTCGGGTGTACGCTTTGTCTTCTGGAACGACAAGGGGCAGGTCCGGGGTTCCTCGCGGGAGTTTGCCAAGACATCCGGCATTCTCGAGGTGATTGAGAAGAACGGTGCCACCCCGGTCTTTTTCGAGGAGCGCGGCTACGACGCTTACATCCAAACCCTCCCCAAAGGTGAGCATCACTGGAAAGAGCCGCTGCGCGTCACCTCATTCGTCAATGAAGTGGATCACATCATCTATGCCCCGCGGTTGTCATCGCATATGCTGGCGGACTTCAGCTCCGGCCTGAAGATCGGGGTTGGATTCCTGCGGGAAGACAGCCGCAGGCTGGTCCACCAGGGCGGCGCAAACTACCAGGCCATGTACGAGGAGATCAACGAGGTTCCGGAGATAAAGTCGAGGCTGAGGCTTACAGCCACGGCGGGCCGGCGGGTGCAGACCCTGATCGGGCCGGATGTGGGCCATGTTGTCGAGCCATCGTCGGCCCCGGTTTTCGCCTCGGAGAACCTGCTGGCCCACGAACTGTTCGCCTATGCGTTCCTGATGTACACGCGCGATACCATGACGCCGAAGGAAGTCGCTCTTCCGGCTCTGGGTCCCGGGACCTTGTGGGATATACAGAGGCAACGCACCGTTCGCAACCGCGGCTTCCTGAAGTACGTCTGGAACCTGGATGCCGACCAGGTGCCGGAATTCTTCGACTTCAACCCGGGCGACATTTACAAGCATCCGGCCATACTCAACTACATCAGGCTCAACAGCGGCCAGGAGGTGAAGTTCAAGGTCGCCGAAATCAACCCGAATACCGACGCCAAGGCACGGAAGTTCATGCGGCAACAGCTCAAGGTTTGACCTTGGCCGCGCGCAGGGCTCACGATCACGGCCTGCTCGGTTGCACCCGGCACTGCCGCTGCGGCTTTCCGGGGGAGACGCAACCGGCAGGCCGTTTGCATTTGCGCTTTCATCGGCGCCGCCGGAGCACGCGGCGGGCTGAGCGGCCGTTATTGCGTTGCCGGCAAGTTATAGTTACTATGTAGTCACCTTGATGGTGCGTGGAACTTGGGTTATGCTCGGCCCTCTTTCATTCGAGTTGGCTAACTCATTAGTACAGCGGCGCTTCCATGGTAGAAGAGGCGGCTGGACTCGATCACTAGGACACCCGTGCTACGCTCGGCCATTCTCATGAGGGGAGCGATCCGCACCGCACTTATGAGCCGAGAGGCTGGTTTCCCGGCGATATCTTTTCAAGTGGAACGGCAGAGCTTGCGATCCGCTGCTACGGTGGCAAGCTCAGATATCCCTGCTGGCGCAAGACATAAGTGAACCACACGCACAAACCCAGGCGGACCGGGTTCGATGCTTCGATAAAGGGGAAGTTATGCAGACTGAGAAACCAGGCGTTGCTCCCGAGAAGCTTAGCTTTCGCATCGTCGGGCATGCCATTGACTCCTCGCCGATCACGCGCCCATTGGTCGGGGTAATTGTTATCGCTGCCCTGGCATCGTTGTTCGATGCCGGAGACGCCTACCTGTACGGGTTCGCCATACCGGGCATCGCCAAAGAGTTCGGCGCCAAGCCGGCGCAACTGGGGTTAATCGGCTCCTTTACTTTGCTGGGCATGTGCCTTGGGTCGTTCATGTGGGGCTGGATCGCCGACAAGTTTGGCCGCAAACCAGCATTTACCTTGACCCTCTTGATGTTCTCTGTTCTTTGCGGTGTGTGCGGTCTGGCTCCCTCGATCGGCTTTCTGTTCGGCGCGCGCTTCTGCATGGGGCTAGGAATCGGCGGGTCGATCCCCGTTGACGCCTCCATTTTGGCCGAGTTTGCTCCCGCCCGCATACGCGGTTATTCCAACGGCGCATTGCCCATCGCCTGGCCCGTCTCGACTTTTATTGCCTCCACAGTCGCCCTGGTAGTGCTTCCGAGATATGGTTGGCGGGGACTATTTTTTGTGGGCGTCGTGCCGGCCCTGCTGGTCTTCTGGATTCGGCGCAACGTGCCTGAATCTCCCCGCTGGCTGGCCAATCGCGGGCGCTTTGAGGAGGCCAGGAAAGCGCTCCATTACCTCGACATTAAAGATGACGCGATTGAACGGTCGCGCATTGCCGTGCAGAACGAGCCGCCGCTGCCGATGCTTCCCCCGGCGGTTTTCCGCGATCTGTTCACGCCCGAGATGCGCCGTCGCACTATCCACACCTGGATGCTTTGGGTGCTGCCGCTGATGGCCTCTTGGGGAATGAACTTCTGGATCCCGCAGTTGTTCGTCAAGTCCTATGGGCTGCCACTACAGCAGGCCGTCAAGAACATGTTGTATATCTCCTTCTTCTCCATCGCCGGGCGCTTCCTGGTGTACTTCCTCAGCGAGAAGGTGGGCCGCAAGTTCTTCATCACCCTGGGATTCTCCATGGCGGGCATTTTGCTGTTTCCGCTGATTGGGGTTCACACGGCGGCCGCTTTCTTCTGGTTCGCTGCCTGGTACCAGTTCTTCATGGAGATGGGGCTGTGCGGCAGCACGATCTATGTGCCTGAGGTTTACCCGCTGCACATCCGCGTGCTGGGAGCCTCGACCGCCATGGGGCTGGGCCGCATCGGCGGGGCTATAGGCAGTTATGTGATCGGCTATTGCTTTGGCGCTGGCATGATGACCGAGTGCTGGCTATTCTTGGGCGCGGGCTCCCTGGTCGCCGGCCTGGCTACCATCTGGTTGGGCATCGAGCCCAAGGGCCAGAATCTTGAAATGCTCACCAAGGACGGCACTATCGGCGCAGCCAAACTTCACCAGGAAGAAACGGCGGCCGTAGTCACCGCCAACAAGTAGCCGGGCTTGCGGGCACCTCAACCGGAGCTGCTGTTGGGGAGCCGGTTATGGCAAAATCACTGAACTCTGCCCCAGCACAGGCAAAGCCAACCGGTGCTGTATTGTTTCGGCAAGCTCTTTCCGGGGAATTTTCACAAGTTAAGCTTTCCGCCGTTAACTCCTCGCCATTGCGCGAGGAGTTGGCGTCTGGCGCTCTGTTCCGCACCCGCGAATCGAAAATCAGGTGCCCCACGTCCCGCCCTGCTTTTGGGCTGACGTGGGGGCCAATTTTCCCAGGTTAGCGCCGAAAAGCGCGGCGCGGAACCTGGGGCACCCTTCAAATTGACCCACTACCGCCCCGCCAATGAGGGCGCCTCCGCATGGCGAATGCGCCTAAGTTGGCCAGGATCGGGCATTCCAGTCCGTGCAACCTTCGTAATCGTCATTGTCCTTTTGCCTAGAAACTAGCCCGGAAGTGCCGGGTTAACATGGGCTAAGATTTGCCCGCAGGAGGAGCACATGTCGAAAGAGGAGGGGTTTTCCCTGATTGAGTTGTTGATCGTGGTGGCCATCATTCTGATAATTGCCGCCATCGCCATTCCCAACTTACTGCGCGCCCGCATTTCGGCGAATGAGGCTTCCGCCGTGGGCTCGATGCGCACCATCAACACCGCCGAGGTTACCTACGCGTCGACTTATCCCGCGACCGGTTACTCGGCGACGCTGGTCGCGCTGGCCGGCACCAGTTGCAGCGCGCCGACTTCAACCGCCGCCTGCCTGATCGACAACACCCTGGCAGCCGCCACCGCCGCGACCACCGCCAAGAGCGGTTATTACTTTACCTATACGCCCAATTCCACCGTTGGCTATACGCTCACTGGAACGCCGGCGAATATTGGCTCGACCGGTATAAAGCAGTTCTATACCGACGGCACTGATGTCATCACTTACAACATAGGCGGAGCCGCCACGGCGACCAGTTCGGCGATCCAATAGGCGCTGGCCGGCGCGCGGCGGCAACAGCTTCTCAAGGTTGCCGCAGTCATTGAACCCACCTCCCCCTTCCCTCCCCCTTAGCCCGCGTGCCAGGCACTACTGCGGATGAATTACGGCCAGCGCTGCCGGAGCAAAGGTAACCGCAAAGGGCGAACCGAGAACCGGCGCAAGCAAGCCTGTGGTGAGGTCTACCTGCAATACTGCCACCTGCTTGCCCGCGGTGCTGCCCACGAAGAGAAAGCCGTCATTGGCGTCCAGGGCGACGCAGTTGGCGCTGGCGAGCAGGGTCGGGAACGGAGAGCCGGCAACAGGAGTGAGCGTGCCCGTGCTGGCATCGAGGCTAAAGACCCAGACATCATTGCTAACGTCGTTGACGACATACAGGAACTTGCCTGCAGGATCGAAGGTCATGATTACCGGCCCGGTACCGGTAGGCGTCGCGGGAAGCTGCGTCAGTATCCCGCTACTGAAGTTGATAGAGAAACCGTAGACCGAGTTGGTGGCCAGATCGGTGGCAAACAGGTGAGTTGCCGAGTTATCTGCCAGCAGATAAGAAAAGTTCGCGCCGGCCAGCGAGAAGTTCGATAAGACGGTCAACAGCCCCGTGGTACGGTCGAGCCGCAGGCCGGTAATGGTGGTGCTGCTGGCCGCGTACAGCAGGTCTCCCGCGAAGGCCAGCGAGGTAGGCGAAATCGCCAGCGGAAAGCCATTGTTTAGGGACTGCAGACTCCCATCGGCGGCAACAGCGTAAAGGGACAGCGACTTCGCCGCCTGGTTGGCAACCACCAGGAACTTGCCCGTCGGGTCGAAGACGAACTGCACCGGATTATTTCCGGTGAGGATTATGGCGCCGACGGAGACCGACCCACTGGGGGAGATCGAAAACTGGCTGATGGAATTCGAGCCCGTATTCAGGGCGTAGATATTGTCGCCCAGGGTGAGCACCTTGGTCGGCTGCAGGAAAGTGCCGGCCAGGGTTTGGGCGGAAGGAGCGCCATCGGTCGCGATGCTATCCACGAAAAGATTTCGCCCCGCCGGGTCGACGGCCAACAGAAAGCTGCCGCTGGCCATGGACGCGGTTTTGTGACCCCTTCCGCAACCGGTCCAAAGCAAAACGGCGAGCAGCGAGATGAGGCTAAGGGTCTTGGCGGCCATGGTGCGAGTCCGGATCACGGCGAGTTAAGATGCCGCTCGCAAACGCCCCGTTGGCTACCCTCATTGGCAGGCTTGGGTTGCGGTGCCTGCCACAATCTGCCTTCTTTGGCAGATGTGGGAGCCTAAAGGCCGGGTTTGCGCCCTTGCCGCATGAGTGCGTAGCTGTATCGCTTGACGTGATTTCAATTCCCGCCACCGGCAGTTTAGCCCGCAGCCGGAGACAACCATCGGCAGGACGAGCTAATCACAATCACCACAATGCGAAGCAGACTGGCGGCTCTCGTCTTCGTTTTCATTCTCGCAGCCATCGCCCAAGCGCGCGCCGAGGCCGCGCTGCTTTTGGAGGAGCCGTTCGGGAAAATGGGCGACATAAACCCCACCGGCCATGTGGCGCTCTACCTGACGCGGGTCTGCGCCGCTTCGCCCACCCGGTTGCGCCGCTGCGCGGCCGGCGAAGCCGGCGTGGTCATCAGCCGCTATCACAAAATTGCCGGCTATGATTGGCTTGCCGTTCCGCTGGTCCCCTACCTGTATGCGGTCGAGAACCCTCAGGATGTTCCCCGCTCCGCCGATGCCGAAGCGGTCGCGGCGCTCAGGGACGCCTATCGCCGCGCCCACTTGCTCGCCATCGCACCCAGCGACTCCAAAGGACGCGCGCCGGAAGGCAACTGGATCCAACTGGCCGGCTCGGCATACGACCGAAAAATCTATGGCTATCGGATAAAAACATCCCCTGAACAAGACGATGCTCTAATCGAATGGCTCAACCGGCAGCAGAATGAAAGCCGCTACAACCTCTTATTCCATAACTGCGCCGACTTTGCCCGCGTGGTTTTGAATTTCTACTACCCTCACTCCATCCATCGCAGTTATTTCACCGACGTCGGCCTGACAACGCCCAAGCAGGTGGCGAAGTCGTTGGCCGGCTATTCCCGGCATCATCCTGAACTGTTGAGCTCTACGTTCGTTATCCCGCAGCTGCCGGGCAGTTTGCGGCGCAGCGAGTCGGCCGAGGGCGTTCTGGAAGCCATACTGAAGAAGTACGTTGTGCCGCTGGCGCTAATACGGCCGGCCGCCGAAGGGGTTGTTGCAGCGGCTTACCTGGCTGACGGCCGCTCCCAGCCGCGGCGGAATGCGCCTGTTTTCAATGCCGCCAGTGCCGCACCTCCCCAGTCGGCTGGAACAGGCGTAGCGGCGGCGCTTCCCATCGCACCATTATCTCTTTGCCAACCTGATTCGCTCCAGTGCGCGAAATAGCGCACAGACGGATCGGCCACACCGGCCAGGCCAGGGTCTGCCATTTTTGGCACGACTGAAAGTCGTGCCCTGATACAAGGCAGCGTCTAGTCACAATCTTTTGACAAGTTAGTCACAATTTCCGCCGTTGGGAATATCACGCCGACAATTTCCTCGGCCTGGTGCAGTTAGCCTGCAGCAAAATCCTCCTCCGGCGTTTTATGAGACAAGGGCGCTCTCGCGCCTTGTTCATGGACGCCTCAGGAATCTCAAGTAGAAAGCTGCGAACACCAAGACGATTCCAATATTCACTGCCAGCCGTTCCCAGAATCGGTTTCTGAAGAACACGAAATCTACTCCGACTATGACGGCTGCCATAGCCACCACGTAAAGCACGACAGCTACCTGTTTGCCCATTTCAGTCCCTAGTTTAATCGTAGTTAGTACACCATAGGATTCGCAAATTGTGCTCCGCTCCCGGAAGATGCGCGATATACTGCAACCTTTGATTGACATCTCCGGCAAAAGGAGCGTCGTTGACATTGCTTCGCAAGCTCTGGCGGCCGCAAATTGTTTTTGGGGTTTGGCTTCTGATTGCGGCACTGGCCGGCAGCGGCCAAGCGCAACCGGCTCCCGCGCCCCATGAACAGCGCCCCGACGCTAATTCCGCGCGAACCGAGGGCCACACCTTCCCCGCCCTGATGGTCAGTGACATACACTTCGATCCCTTTCACGACCCCGTCAAGGTGCGGCAGCTGGCCGTTGCTCCCCTGAGCCGGTGGAGCGCAATTCTGGCTGCGCCGCCTTCGCCGAATCAGCAGCCGGCCTTTACCGCGCTGCAGCAGAGATGTGGTGCGCGCGGCGTCGACACGCCTTATGCCCTGCTGCGCTCCAGCGTGCAGGCCATGCGCTCCCAGCAGCCCGACGCAAAATTCATCATGGTCGGCGGCGACCTGATCGCCCATGGCTTCTACTGCAGGTATGCGGCGCTTGTTCCCGGCTCGACGCACAGCGACTATCAGGCTTTCGTCCTTAACACCATTAGCTTTGTTCTGGAAGAGTTGCGCGCGGCCTTTCCCCACATACCGATCTATGTCGCCCTCGGCAATAACGACACCGCCTGCGACGACTATCGGCTCGATGCCGGAAGCGAGTTTCTGGCGCAGACCGGCAGGCTGCTGGCCAAGGTTTTGCCCTTATCTCAGCGGCAACAGGTGCTCAAGGTTTTCGCCAAGGGCGGATACTACAGCCTCACGATGGCAGCGCCCATGCGCGACACACGCCTCATCGTGGTCAACGACATTTTTCTCTCCACCAAATACAGCACCTGCGCCGGCCAGCCAGACCCGGCGCCGGCGGCGGCCGAAATGACGTGGTTGCAGGCACAACTGGCGCAGGCGCGGCGGCTGCACGAACGGGTCTGGGTCCTGGGCCACATCCCACCGGGCATCGATCCCTACTCGACCACGGTAAAGCTCAAAAACATCTGCGGGAACGAGCCGCCGGAAAAATTTCTCTCCTCGGACAATCTGGCCGATCTGCTGATCGAGTATTCCGATGTCGTCCGGCTGGGAATATTCGCTCACACCCACATGGATGAAGTGCGCCTGCTGAAGCCGCCGGGCAGCGCCCCAGCCGCCGCGCACATGGTCGCGGTCAAGGTGGTTCCCTCGATCTCGCCGGTAGACGGCAACAACCCGTCATTCACAATTGCCCGTATCGACCCATCTTCGGCGGCCCTGCAGGACTACGAGGTGATTGCCGCTTCAAATCAGACCGGCATCGGCACTGCCTGGTCCAGCGAGTACGACTACGCCCAGACTTACCATGAGGCGCAATTCTCGCCGGCGGCGCTGCGGGAATTGATTGCCGGCTTTGAACACGATCGTGCGGCAGATTCCGAAACCAGCCGGGCATACATTCGTAATTACTATGTGGGCGACCGCTCTTCCGAACTCAAACCCTACTGGCCGCTCTACGTCTGCACGCTCGCGAATCGAACGACGAAGGCATTTGCCGCCTGCGTATGCTCGGCCGGCAAGTGAAATAAGCTCGTCCTTTCAATCGAACGCTGGAGCAGTGAACGTCAGCGGGCACGGTTGGAGCTGCCGGCGGTCTTCGACTTGGATATTCGCAGCTCCTTGAATTTCCTCACCAAACCTACGATCGCCTGTTCCACGGGTAAGCGCTCGAAGCTTGAGGCTCCTACGAACCCCTGCGCATCGCTGTGTTCGAGCACGTAGGCCACCTCTTTCGGCCCTTCGAAGGGGCCGCCGTGTGCCAGCACGATCACGCTGGGATTTACCGCGCGGGCGGCGTCGATCATCTCCTGCGTCGCCCGCACCGCCTCGTCCATCGAGAGCGAGTGGCCGGCGCCGATGGTGCCGCCCGTCGTCAAACCAACATGCGGAACAATCAAGTCCACGCCTGCTTGCGCCATCTGCCGGCTCTCCTCGGGGGTGCGCACATAGCAGGTGGTGTATAGATCGGCTTGGCGCGCCATGGCGATCATCTCCAACTCGCGGGTGAAACCCAGACCTACCGACTCCAGGTCCCGCCGGATGTTGCCATCGAACCGGATGATAGTCGGGTAGTTGATCACCCCGGAAAATCCGATATCGCGCACCTGCTCAAGGAAGCGTTTCATGTTGCGGGTTGGGTCGGTTCCGCAGATGCCGGCCAGCACCGGCGTTTGCTTGACCGCCGGAAAAACGTGGCGTTCTCCCAGTTCAACCACGATGTCATTGGCGTTTCCGTACGGCATCAGGCCGGCGATGGAGGGCAGCCCGTCCATGCGGAACTTCCCGCTGTTATAGATCACGATGAGATCGATGCCGCCGAGTTCGGCGCACTTGGCCGACAAGCCGCTACCGGCGCCGGCCATCATGATCGCATTGCCGGCCGCAAGCGCCGCTTGCAGGCGATCAGCCACCTCTTGCCGCGTGTACCTCTTTGCCATAAGTGTCTCCTGAGAATTGCGCAGAACTTGTTTAAAGAATACTTTTTTTGAAAGGGCATGGCTTCAGCCATGCCGTCCGAGAGCAGAAATACAGGCTTTATTGAGTACTGCAAAAATAATGTCCTCCCAAAATATGAATTGTCATTCCGATCGGAGCCGCGCACCGCGCGGCGGAGTGGAGGAACCTTGTGTTTGGTGCCGGAAAACACAAGGTGGCTCGACTGCGGCGCTGCGCGCCTCCGCTCGCCATGACAACTTTCCAGTGGGCACCTGATTGCAAGGTGTAGGACATTACATATGCAGCCCTCAATGGCCCCTGATGAATCAGCCTATCTTCGAAAATGGTTTTTTTGAAACAAGCTCCGGCAAATGCCATCAGGCGGTATTTTCCGCCCGGGCCCTGTCCGCGCCAAGCAGGCCGATCAGCCGCGCCACGGCCGTTTCCGCGCAGACCGGATCGTTAATGTGAGCCTCCAGGCGGACGATGTCGCCGCGGCCCGCAAGCGCCGCGACGGCAGCATCGATGAAAGCCCGATCGGCTTCGGGATCGTAGAAAACTCCGCCTTCTTTGTCATACTCGGAGAAGCCGCGCAGCGGCAGGATTAACACCGGTCTCATTCTGGCTTTGCCCAGCTTCTCCCCGACCCAGCGGCCCAGAACCTTGTTCTCTTCTACGGTAGTCCGCATCAGCGTGGTATACGGGCTGTGCCGGCACAAGCGCCGTCTGGCATACTTGGACGGAACCGTCTCCGGAGTGGTGAAGTTGACCATGTCCATGGCGCCGGGTAAGACCACCTGAGGGATGCCGCGTGCCCCGGCGGCCTCCAGCCGGCGCGGACCGGCGCTGAGAAACCCTCCGCACAGCTCATCGGGCAGCTCGGTCGTGGTCAGGTCCAGCACCGCATGAACGATTCCCTCTTCGACCAGTTCTTCCATGGCCCGGCCGCCGGTGCCGTTGGCATGAAACACGAGCACCTCGAAGCCTGCCTGGGTCAGCAACTCATGGCAGCGCATCGCCGCTTTCGTGGTGACCCCGAAGGCAGTAACGGCAACCGTTGGGCGGCCTCGTACTTCGCCAGGGCTGACGGCCGTCACGCCGCTTTCCGCCATGCCGCAGGCCGCCGCCGCCGCGTTAGCCACTACGCTGCGCAGAATCGGGTTCATGCCAATCAGGTCGGTGATGGTATTGAACATGGCTATATCGCGCGTGCCGACGTAAGCCGCACCCTTGGCGCTGGCGGCCATGGTGGAAACCATTACCTTTGGCACCCCGGTGGGCAGCGCGCGCATGGCGGCGCAGGCCACGGCCGTTCCGCCGCCCCCGCCCAAGCCAATAACTGCGTCCAGGCGTTTCTCCCGTTGGAGCTCTGCCAGGATGACCGTCAACCCCGCTGCCATTACGTCCAAGGCCTTGCCGCGATCCTTAGCCGCGACCAAGCTCGGGAGGTCTGCTCCCCCGGCGCGAGCTACCTCTTCCCGCGGCACGGTTGCTGGAATGGCCGGCGGGTTCAGCACGCCTATGTCAATCAGGACCGGCTGATGCCCCCGCTTTTCGATGACCTCTTTGACCAGGCTGGCGTGCTCGCCTTTGGTGTCCAGCGTACAGACAACCACGATTTGCTTGGGTTCTCCCATCGTGCGTCTCTAGTTGTAAGCGCACCTCCGCGTGCCTGACCTAATTCTCCGCGGTAAAGGCGCGGCCTTTCGGCTCCGGGCCAAGGAATGTAACCACACTGACGATCACCAGCGCCACCGCCGTGCCCAGGGCAATAGCCTGGCCGAGGGTGAAGCCGGCTTTTTGCACCATCAGCGTTTGCACGGTCGGGCCGAAAGAGCCGACTGCGGCCCCCACACTGAACGATGTTCCCGGCCCGACGCCACGCACGCTGGTCGGAAATCTTTCGGCCAGGTACGCCGGAATCACGCCCCAGAATCCGACCGAAAAGAAGCCCTCCAGTGTCCCGCCCAACATAACGAGATAATAGTTGTTTGTGAGGCAATACAACGGGATGAGCAGAGCGCCCATTATGGCGAACGCCGACAGCGCTACCCGACGGCCCGTCTTTTCCGACAAGGCCCCGGCGCACCAATAGCCGATCAGGCTTCCCAGGTTCAGCAGAATCAGGAACTGTGTTCTCTGGCCGATGGTGAGGTGAAGCTCCCTGGTCAGATAGGTGGGCCACAGGGAGGCCAGGCAGAATTGCGAGAGCATGGCGCCGATCATTACCAGGAAGGCATGCAGGCTGGTGCCCAGCATGTCCGGCTTGAGCAGCCGAATTACAGAAATGCCGGTTTCCGCCTTGCCCGCCTTTTGCAGCGCCGCCCGCCGGGCTTCAAAGACCGGCGACTCCTTTACTCCTGAACGTATGTACAGCAACAGCAGCGCGGGCAGGAAGCCGACCAGAAACAGCGCCCGCCAACCCCAGATGGGGAAGATGAAGAAGAAAACGACCGTGGCAAGAAAGTATCCGCACGGATAGCCTCCCTGCAAAATCCCCGAAGCCACGCCGCGCGACCGCTGGGGCCAGCTTTCCATTGCCAGCGGAGTGCCGGCGGCCCATTCGCCGCCCATGCCTAAACCAAACAGCAGGCGGAAGATGAAAAACCACGTAAAGCTGGGCGCCAAGCCGCTCAAGGCCGAGAATATCGAGAAGGTCAGAATCGATATCATCAGCGGCAGCTTGCGTCCAACCCGGTCGCCCCAGGTCCCAAAGATCACGCCCCCGAATAGCCGGCAAATCAGCGTGCCGGTAATCACCGTGCCCATCGCCACCAGCGACACCCCGAAGGTCTTACTGATCTCGCCCAGCACCAGCACCAGGAGAAAATAATCGAATACGTCCAGGCACCAGCCGGCCCAGGTAGCCAGCAGGGTTTTCCATTGATCGGCGGTCGGTTCTTTCCACCAGGGCAAGGTTGCCGGTTGCGGAGTTGTGACTCTGCTCGCCATTGGATTTCTCCTTTGCCGTTAACGTGTAGCTGTAGGAAGGCAGGTATATAACACTCGCCCCAGCAGGTCAAGACCGCGTTCCAGCCCGACGCAAGATTCCTGCGCTCCGCCGCGCTTTTCACCCCAGCCAGCGCCAATACGGCGCTTGCCGGGACCCCGGTTGCACGACTGCGGTCGGAATGGCGTGCCTCAAATTTGATTGGGAAACATCAGCTCCGCCGCCTCGGGGTCCTGGGACATTACCCTTGCAGTGTGCAATGGCCCTCGTTTTTGAGCGCCGGGGCCAAGCCCGGTGTCTTCCACCCGCGTACAGCCTGCCTTATCCCTTCGCGGCCTTTAAGCCGGCCAGGATGGCACGCGGGGTGATGGGCAGGGCGGTAACGCGTACCCCCACAGCGTTGTAGATTGCGTTGGCAATGGCCGGCGCGGGCGGGCTGTAAGGCGGTTCGCCAATGCCCTTGGCGCCGAACGGGCCAATCTTGTCGACCGATTCCACCAGGATCGGCACGATCTCCGGAACATCCTTAATGCTGGGCAGCTTGTAATTGAGGTGGTTGGGATTGACGGAAATACCGGTGGACTTGTCAATGAGCTGCTCTTCCGTCAGGCCAAACGCCATGCCCTGAATGGCTCCTCCCTCGATTTGATTTTCCGCGGTGAGCACGTTGATCGCCCTGCCCAGATCGTGCGCCGCCACCAGCCGCAGGACTTTGACCTTGCCGGTCCGGGTGTCGACTTCGACCTCGGCGAAGTGCGCGGCAAAGCTATGGAAAAAGAGATTGGTGGGAATCTTCATGACGCCCCGGCCAAAAATGACCCCGCCGGGCGCCTTGGAGGCAATCTGCTCGAGGCTGGCGTGCCTTTTTCCGAACCGGCCGCGTAGATCATGCCGTTGCGGATGGCCAGATCTTTTTTGTCCGCTTTCAACTCGGCGGCGGCCACCTCGAGCAACTGATTCTTTGCATCTGCGGCGGCCAGTTTGGCTCCGGTGCCGCCGGCGATTGTCTGACGGCTGCCGCCGGTGACGCCGGTGTCGGTGGTCATGCCGGTATCGGCCGCGATGACCGATACCGTTTCCAGCGGCACGCCGAGTTCTTCGGCGGCGATCATGGCCATGGTGGTCTTCTGCCCCCCGCCGATCTCGCTCGCGCCCGTCATCACGTTCACCGTGCCATCGGCATTCACCCGCACCGTGCCGGACAACGGCCTTCCCGGAGACATGCCGCCATGACGGCAGGCATGCACGGCCATTCCTACTCCTTTTTTGACCGGCACAGCGGCGGAGGCCGATGGCTGCCGCTTCCAGCCAAAGGTTTCGGCGGCGCGCTCGATGCACTCCCTCATGCCATTGCTGGTGAATGGAATCTTCTTGAACTGGTCGCCATCTTCGAGGCGGGCGTAGTTTTTCAATCTGAATTCGACCGGGTCCATCCCCAGTTTCTCGGCGATGATGTCCATGTGAACTTCCTGGGCGAAGGTCCCCTGCGGGTGGCCGACACAGCGCATGGCGCCGGTGGGCGGATTATTGGTGTGAACCGTCCAGCCCTCGCCTTGCATGTTCGGACAGTGGTAGATCGACATCATGCATTCCATGGTCCCGAGCGCCGCCGCCCCGGTCAGCGAGTAAGCTCCGCCGTCGGCAATTACCTTGGCCTGGATGGCGGTCAGCGTGCCGTCCTTTTTCACTCCGTATTTGAGGTGGCAAATGGTCGGGTAGCGGTGGCTGGCGGCGAAATAGATTTCGTCGCGGTCGAGTTCGATGCGCGCCGGGCGCCCCGTCTTGCGGGCGATCATGGCGGCCAGGAAGGTCTGCCGTCCGGGCGAGCCCTTGTCCCCGAAGCCGCCCCCGGTGCACTCGCTTATGACGCGCACCTTGCTCATCGGGATCTTGAGGAATTTGGCCACTCCCTTCTGCACTTCGAACGGGCCCTGGGTGGATTCCCAGACGGTCAGCTCGCCGGCTTCCCAGCGCGCCAGCGAAACCCGGCTCTCCGCGGTGGCATGTTGCAGAAACGGGGTCTGGTATCGTCCTGCGTACACCAGGTCAGCCTCGGCAAAGCCTTTGCCGACGTCGCCTCGGTTGACCACGGAGGGCGCGCCCATAACTACGTTGCCCTCAGGGAACAGCTTGGGAGCAGCCGGCTTCAGCGCTTCTTCCGGGTCGAGAATGAAGGGCAACGTCTGGTAGTCCACTTTGATCAGGCCCAGAGCTTCGCTGGCGATCTCCTCGCTCTCGGCGGCGACTACCGCAATGTCATCTCCCACGAATCGGGCCACGTCGGTGAGGATTGGCATGGCGGCATGCCAGCGGAACGCCGGCATGTCTTTGTAGGTCAGCACCGCCTTGACCCCAGGCAGCGCCCGTGCCTTGGAGGTGTCCATGCTGAGGACGCGCGCATGCGGATAGGGACTGCGCAGGATTTTCAGGTGAAGCATCCCGGGCAGCGAGACGTCCGCCGTAAACTGGGCGCGTCCGCTGACCTTTTCAAAAGCATCTACCCGGGGTTGCCGCCTGCCGATGACGGCGAATTCCGAACTCATGTGACCCTCCCACGCTGAACCTGGACGTTTTCTGAGTTTACTCCCGGGCTGGCATAATTCCGAGCAAGAGCACGAGGGTCCGTATTGAACTTCCTGAAAACTCGCACTGGACAGAATGAACGTTTCCTCTTTAGAATCATTGTCGAAGAGCAGGAAGAAGTAAGAAGCTGCTGCAAAGGGCCGCGGTGCCAGGATCTGGTCAGAGCTTCTGCTGCCTGTTCCCAATCTGTTCCTCGAAGTCCTCGCGGGCGCGTAGCTCAACTGGCAGAGCAACTGACTCTTAATCAGTAGGTTGCAGGTTCGATTCCTGCCGCGCTCACCAACCCCTTTGTTTTCAACACTGCCTTACGCTGTTGCCGCATTCTTCGTAACATCTCGTAACAACTGGCCGGATACGACGGCCAGCGGTTGCCGGAAATCTTCTACATCCGCGTGATCGTAGGTGTTCATGGCCAAGTCCACTTTTGAATGGCCCAGAATGCCAGATATCACCTTCGGATGAGCCCCATTCCGGCGCATGTGGGTTGTCAGACTGTGGCGAAAATCGTGCCATCCACCGATCTCGATTCCGAGTTTCTTCGCAGCCGGTCTCACGTAACGCTTTAGAGCGTTTCCCGGGTTGACAGGTGTTCCTTCCCGCGAACGGAAAATCCACTCGCCCACACCGAGTGCGCGCATTCGCGACAGCAACTCCGAGTCAATCGGCAGCTTGCGTTTCGAATGCTCGGATTTCACGGCGTCCTCATCCCCGTCATAAATTCGCCGGGTGACGTGTAGCACGTTGCCGTCAAAATCAGTGTCCTTAACTGCGATGGCCTCGCCGATACGCAAACCGGATGCCGCCAAGAACAGCACCAGAGTCGCGTAGGGTTCCTCCAATTCTTCGGTAATCGCGTTGACCTGCTCAGCCGTTAAAACCGTGCGAACGACTTTTCTGCCACCCGTTTCCCGGGGCAGCTTTATGTCGGCACAAGGGTTGATTTGGAGCCATTCGCACGCCTTCGCCCAACCGAGCGTGAGACCGAGAACGACCCTCATACTGCGGAGAGTGCTTTCGCTGTATTTCTTGGCCCGTTCGGCCAGAAATATCTGTATGTCCTCGCGATTGATAGTCGAGATTTTCCGACTCCCGAATGTTGGCACAACATAGGCTCGTAATGCGTTTTCGTAATGGCTCAAGGTGCTTGGCTTCATGGTCGGCCCCTCTGCCTTTCGCCATCGTTCTGTCAGTTCTTCAAAAGTCATATCCGTGGCCGAATTTGAATTTCTCAAAATGTCTGACAGCCGATTTCGAGCCGCGTTTTTCGTTGGAAGTTCGGCCAAGGTGCCAAGACGGATATTGCGCTGCCGCCTCTCGATCTGGCCATCTGGCTTCCGAACATCCTCCCGAAACATCCCGTACCACACTTTCACTTTGCGACCTGATTGATACACGTAACCCCGTTGATACCGGGAAGTCATAAGCTTCCTTTCCGGTCTCAACGATTTCCCGTTCGGTATTTTGCCGGAAAATTGACGATGTATCAACGAAGAATTGAAGCGAATCAGGCGGCCAACACGAATGACGGGCAGCTCTGCGATGTGGCGTCTTACCCAACATTCGGAAACCACGAGCAGTTTAGCGACTTCAGCAACGCAGAGCAGGGCGCTATCTGGCGCTTGTTGCACATCAGGGGCGCACTTCGATCCACAACAATCGGAAACCTCTGACCTGAACATGTTGTGAATCGATTTCAAGTAAATCACCGCTCCATCAGTGTCGGTATTAACCTCAATTTGCGAGTTGCGCCCCTCCGATTACCCAATCGAAACTGGTCCCATTCAATGGAATCGAATTGCCGGAGCAATTTACGTCTGCCAACCGCTTAAAACCGGATAACAACCGGTTGGATTTGAGAGAACCCCTCACGGCGAGCCTCCAATCGGAACCGCGAAGGCTCGGAGATAGCTCTCTTCGTCGAGTTCAATCCCGACAACCTGAAACATTTCGCGTTGCCGTTCCGTTGCAGCGTCACGGTGAACCGCTAAAAGAAACCAGATTGAACTCCGAACAAGCGCCCAGAAGATTTCCGGTCTGAATTTCGGAAACAATCGAATCGCACGAGCGGTAGTGATTCTCCGTGTCCCTTTAGGGGCCGAAAGCAGCAAGTCTTTTGTCAGATACTTTCCTAAATACCGGGATACGTGCCGGATTTTGGCTCGCCTAATCCAAACAACCCTTCCGCCACCGAGTTGGTCCCACGTATGGCTGATCCATTGCTGTTCGATATAGCGGTCAATGAGGATGTGATAGTGTGGGAAGCCCTTCTTCGTGAACTCGACCACCTTGATAAAAACAGGAGGCTTTTTGAATCTTCTTCGGAGGTATGTTCGAAACTTATCGAATGCGCGCTGGAGGTGACGCGAAGCGTCTTCTCCCTCAGCCAATTTCGACGTGTCGAGGGTCAGAGTTAAGAAATACCGCAATCCTAACTCCTCTGCCTGTTGGCGAATTGCGCGCTTGGCAAGCTTCGCTTTGCGTGGCCCGCAATACGAGCAAGACCATGAACCGCAGTTAAGCCGCCGATAACGAACCAAATTGTTTTTCGAGTCTCGACCTTTGATCGAAAACTTTCCACAATGCTTGCCACGTCCAACCGGTCGAGTGTAGAGATCAATCTCCTCTGTGTTTCGATTATTCGTATAGGGGTCAAGTGAAGAAACCTGCTGCTCCGCTTCGCTCCGCAGCATAGGGCTCGCTTCGCGAGCCCCCAGGAGGCTCCGCCTCCTGGACCTTCGCGCGTTTTTAGGCTGATGGCTCACCGCTACGCGGGGAATTTGGCGGGGGCGGCGGGTGTTCGGCCCGCTCTTTAGGGAGTATAGGCACGCATCAGCCACCGGAACGGGCGCGACCCCGTCTGCCCGGATTTGAGAAACGCACCGCATCCCGCCCCCAAGTTCGCTCACCGCGATTTCCCCCTGTTGTGCGCGTGTGGCCCGGAGCACGCTGGGCACAGATCGCGCAGGGCAAAGCTGCGCTTCAGGCGCTGTTCGAAAAAGCCATCCTTACCCCGCCAGATGCGCACCACGCGCCACGGAATACCGCGCCTGGTGACCGCAGCCAGTAAAGGAGCACCCTGGCCCGCCCGGTGCGCCTTTACGCGCTCCGGGACGTTGGTACTGAATCCCATGTAGTGCTGTGCGCCGTGGTGGGGCCTTGCGAAATGCACCAGATAGACCGAGCCGATGATATGGCCGTGCCGACGATGATTGAAGAAGCGCATTAGGGAACCTCTGAACAAGAACCTTCAGTGATCGAGAAGCTGTAGGTTCCCAATTGCATCTCGGTTATGAATGCTGATTTCCTTGCCCTGCGGCCCCTTGCCGCAGCTTGTCGGCGGTGTCCGCAGACACTACGCCGCCGCGTACAACAGCTTCCTGCGCACCAGGAATAGGTTCACCAGGGCGAAGGCGGCGAACAACCGGTTGGCGTTCTTCATCAAACCTCGATAGCGCACCTTCACGAATCCGAACTTCAGCTTCAGGACCCCGAACACATGTTCCACTTTCGAGCGCACCCGCGACTTCGTCCGGTTCTTGGCACGCTCAACTTCGTCGATCCGATCCTTATAGCGATAACGCTTGTTGGTCATGTCCTGAGCCGCAGGCGCGACTTCCCGGATCGCCTCCGTCTGCCCGCCATAGGCTTGATCGCCCCAGACCTTCGTTTCTTCCCCGTGCAGCAACTCCGGCAATACCGTGCTGTCGGCCACGTTGGCCGCCGTCGCCACGGCCGAGTGGACCAGCTTCGTCTTGCTGTCCACTCCGACGTGCGCCTTCATTCCGAAGTACCACTGCTTGCCTTTTTTCGTCTGGTGCATCTCCGGGTCACGCTTCTGCTCGCCGTTCTTGGTCGACGACGGCGCATGAATGATGGTCGCGTCCACGATCGTCCCCCTCGTGATCCGTACGCCCCTGCTCTGCAAATGCAAGTTCACCGCCTCCAGCATCTGCCCGCCCAGGCTGTGCTCTTCCAATCGATGGCGGAACTTGCAGACCGTGGTCTCGTCCGGCACCGGCTCCCGGCCCAGGTCAATGCCCACGAACTGCCGCATCACCACTGAGTCGTACAGCGCCTCTTCCACCGCCGGGTCCGACAGGTTGAACCACTGCTGCAGAAAGTAAATGCGCAGCATCCGCTCCACGCCAACCGGCGGACGGCCATTGCCCGGCTGGGGATAATGCGGCTCGATCAACGCGCACAGCTTGCTCCACGGCACTACCTGTTCCATCTCTTCCAGAAACTGCGCACGCCGCGTCTTCTTGGTGTACCGCTCAAAGCCGGTCATCATCGCCAGTGTCCTCTGCCTCATCTTCTCAATCCACCTACTCACTCGCACTTTAACCTGAGTAGCTGTGGAAAGCAGAGAACTAAATCAGAGCCTCCTTAGAATGGCGTCCTTTCTGTCAGCACGATGTACCGCCGCTTGCTCATGCCGCGCGGCACGCGGCTGATGAGGAATCCCCCGCGCTTTCTCGCTTTGCGTTCTGCTTTATTCTTTTCGCTGTACGAACCGTGAAAAGTGAAGGCATAGCCTTCCCCTGCGGGTTTCTTTTTGCCCTTCATTGCGCCACCTCGTGAGCGTGTGAATCGCCGGGAGTTGGGTTGACAGGCCCCTTGGATTGGTCCAAAACGGCTGTATGCGCACTTTGGAGCCGCTCGCCGAATCCGGCTGGTCCTGATTGCCTCAGTAGGTCTAGGCAGGCGCGCATACAAGCCGCGCATAGCAAGATGGTGCGCGAGCACTTCTGCGCACGCGGCGTTACCCCGACCGTTGAAAGCAAGAATGCGAGAGAGTAGACCATCCAAAACGCCTGTTGCCGCTTACTCCTAGAGCCGGGTTACGTGCCCTTGTTCCAGCACCCTTCAGGCACTTGAAGGCAGCGCACCCCAGTGTCTCTTTGATAAATGGGACACTCTCCAGCAGAATCGGAATGTGTTGAGGGTCTTCCGGCTTTAGGAATCTCAAAACCTCTTCGGGAGTCGTCTTCGTTAATCGTCTATGCGTGTCAATGAAGAGTGAGCACGTCGCAGTCAGTGCTTGCGCTTCAGCCAAGAAAGCATCTTGGTCTTCCTTGCTCCTGCATTGTGTGGGCTTCCCTGGCGAAGCCTTCGGAACAATCTCCTTGAGCGCATCCTTGATGATCTTGGGAGAGAGCGCCAACTTCTTTACGTCTGCAATTGCTTGCTGAACATCGGCAGCTTCGGCTCTTCCGTGCTCCATGAACTGCTCGTATAAGAACACTTGAAGCGCCTCAGGAGTGTGCAGCGATTCAATGATTTTTGACAAGAATTGCCGATTACGGTCCTTAAGAGACTGGTCGCGGAAGCTCTCGTTGTATATGGCGTAAAACATTGCGCCAAGTCTAATGAGTTCGGCAACTGTTACTTTCTCTTCGGGTAGAGGTTTAGCCCAGGCGCGAAAGATAACGCTCGTTTTCGAGGCGATCGCGTTTGCCAATTCTTCCGCGTCCTGCTCGCTCATCTTGGGCTTAGGGGACTCGCTCATTGTGGCAATCCCAGCGTCGGTAGGCACTTCACGATCTTCACGGTTTCGAGGCTGACGTGGATGACCTGGCCGATGAGACGGAGGATGTACTCGGGGTCGTCCTCGCGGTTTGGGTCGTTGGTGATGCCGCTGCGCTTGTCGGTTGATACCTGATACTGATCGATCACCCACTCCAGAGCGGAGCGGTTGCCGAGCCGGTATTCGTAAACCTCTGGCGGAATGCCGCTCAGGGTGAGGAACGAGTTATAGAACAGTGAGGTTTTGTCGCGTCCTAGGCGCATCTTTTCCACGCGATAGCTGATCTTCTCGTTCGTGTTCTCGATGCGCTCCAGCGGGTATTCCGGCTGCTTCTCGTAATTGACATGCAACTCGGCCAAGCACTCCCCGGCCTTGGCGAAGCCCCAGAAATCCGGCGCGTATGGAATGCGCGGCAATTCGCGCTTGAGATTGGCGGCGTAGCGTTCTCGGTACTCGGGGTGATGCAGCAGGGCGTAAACGTAATGGAAAATGTTCCACTTCGTGATCTTGCGGTCGTTGTAATGCGCCCGATAAGGTATGACTCTTGGCGTAATGATCATTGAGCTTCTCTTTCTTCTCGCTATTGCCATAATGATTGGATTTCTACTTCGCCGCCGTGCGGGCACTGACTTTTCATCAGTGATTGCTCACCTTGATTTGCTGGAGAAATCACAAGAGCGTACCGAACGGGGCGTAAAAGAGGAGATCGCGCGCAATCGGCAAGAATCAGGGGAACAAGCTCGGGGCCTGCGTACAGAGGTTCAAGCCTCGCTAAGGAATTCAACAGAAGCACTCGTGCAGCAGTTCGAATCCTTTGCTCGACGTCTCGCGGAGTTCAGTCAGACAAGTCAAGAAGCCGCTACGCAGGCGCGAACCGAGCTCTCTACAGTGCTGAAGGACTTCAAAGATTCTTTGCAAAAACAAATGGCCGATATGGCAAGCCTGCAGAAGCAGCAGTTTGATTCATTTGGTGTGCAGTTGGGGAACTTGGTAGAAAGAAGCGAAAAGAAAGCTGACGAACTCCGAAGCGGGGTAGAGGCCAAGCTCATGCAGCTTCAGTCAGAGAACGCCGCAAAGCTTGAGGAGATGAGGCAAACGGTAGACGAGAAGTTGCAGGGTACTCTTGAGAAAAGGCTAGGCGAATCTTTCAAGCAGGTAAGCGAGCGTCTGGAGCAGGTTCACCAAGGGCTCGGAGAGATGCACGCGCTCGCAAATGGCGTTGGCGACCTAAAGCGCGTACTCACAAATGTGAGGACTCGCGGGTCGTGGGGCGAGGTGCAGTTGGGCAGCCTACTCGAACAAGTGCTCACCTCTGCGCAATACGCTCAGAACGTTGCGATAAAGCCAACGAGCGGTGAGAAGGTTGATTTTGCCATAAAACTACCAGGGCGAGATGGCCAGGATATCGTTTGGCTGCCTATTGATGCGAAATTTCCCAAAGAGGATTACGAGCGACACCAACTCGTATCTCACGGAAAGTCAAATCCCTGCATATCCTGAGGGCGCATTTCGCTGCCTGTCAAGGCTCGCTTGCCGTCAGAGCTTCTTCGGCCAGCGAATCGCGGCGGAGCAAAAATGGTCCGAGCCCGCTGGGCGCCCCTCAAGAACGTCCCCGACACAGTGGGTACGCCGGTAACGCCAGTAGCAGCGGTCTTAAGTAAGAATAAAAGTCAGGGGTCAGACAGGAGCCAGGCTATCAGCGGCGCTGCAGTCTTGCAGGACGCCGGGTTGTCCGTTCAGTAACCAACCGGGTCCCGTTGGAAGTCCAGGCCGGAGCTGAATCAGGCAAACAGGGCCGCGATAGGTACTCAGGGCTTGGCTACCGCTTTCTCCGCGCCCAAGCCGATATTCGATCGCACCAGCAGCTCGTTAAATTTCACGGTCGAAGTCGTGTCCTTGCTTAGCAACGTGCCAACAAAAGCCGCCAGAAATCCCAGCGGGATACTTACTATGGCCGGGTTTTCCAGCGGGAACCAGGGAGCTGACTGGATCATGTGACGGGCATTGGCGGCGACCGTAGGCGCATCGACAGTCATCACGGTTGGGCTGATCAGAATCAGCCCGACGGAAGCTACCAAGCCGACGATGAGCCCGCTGAGCGCCCCGGCCGTGTTGAAGCGCCGCCAGAAGAGCGATAGCACGATCACCGGAAAATTAGCCGAGCCGCCGACCGCCATGGCCAGGGTGGCCAGCACGGTTACGTTGGCGGTTGGCCCCAGCAGAATGGCAACCACGATGGCGGCCGCCGCCACTATGAGGGCGGCAATTCGCGCCACCAGTACGGTTTCTCCAGCCTTGCGTTCCACTCCGCGATGAATCACGTTGGTCCAGAAATCGTGCGCGAAGGAGGTGGAGGCGCTGATCGTCAGTCCGGCCACCACGGCAAGAATTGTCGCGAAGGCTACTGCCGTCACGAAGGCGAAGAATATTTCTCCCCCGACCAGCCGGGCCAGCAGCGGCGTGCTCATGTTAGTGCCGCCGTTAGCCATGATGTAATCGGGGCCGAGAATGGTGGCGGCGCCAAATCCAAGGATGGACGTCATGATGAAAAAAGCGCCTATCAGGACCATGGCCCAGACTACGCTGGAGCGCGCCGTGGCAGCGTCCGGCACCGTATAGAACCGGGAAAGAATGTGAGGTAATCCGGCCGTCCCGAACAGATACACCAGTGAAAGAGAGAGCAATTCGAAGGCGCCGTAAGGAGGCCTGAAACGCACTCCCGGAAGCAGGAAATCCCTCACCACCTCCTGGCCTTTCACATGGAAGCCGACATGCGAGGTGGCTGCCAGCAGGCTGCCCAAGCTGAAATGAAAATGCCGCAGCACCAGGATGGTCAGCACGACGGTACATGCCATGAGCAGGACAGCCTTGACGATCTGCACCCAGGTGGTCCCCAGCATTCCGCCAAAGACGACATAGACAGTCATCAGAATTCCCACCCCGATAACGGCGGTACGGTAGCTGATGCCCACGTCCCTCAGTAACAGCGACATCAGCGCACCCGCTCCGACCATCTGGGTGATCATGTAGATAGTGCTTACTATCAGCGTGCTGGCCGACGCCATGATGGTGACTGGCCGGACGCGGTGGCGGTAGGCCAACACGTCGGCCATGGTGTACTTTCCCACGTTGCGCAGCGGTTCCGCGATCATCAGCAGGATGGCCATGAAGGCGACCAGGCCGCCGGTGGCAAAGACAAAGCCGTCAATTCCAAAGAGCGAAATCAGTCCCACGACACCGAGGAACGAGGCGGCGCTCATGAAGTCGCCGGCGATTGCCAGCCCGTTTTGCCATCCCATGATGCGCCGGCCGGCAGCGAAGTAAACCGCCGAGCCGGTCGCGCGCTTGGAGGCCCAATAAGTAATGGCCAGGGTGAGGGCGATGAATATCAGGAAGAATGTGACGGAATTAGACATGCCTCACCCCCCCCACGCGCCGCTCTGCCTGGGAGGCAATGTCCTTCGCCATGGCGTCGAACTTGGCTGCGGCTTTGACGTACAGCCAGACAATTCCCCAAGCCAGGAAGATCAGCGAAAGTCCGAAGACGTAGGCCACGCTCATGCCGGCGATCTTCCAGGCCAGCAGTTGCGGGGCATAGCCGGTCAGGAGAGGCAAAAGCAGGTAATAGGCGGCGAAGAGCAGGAACAGCGGAACGATACAGCGCTTCTTGGCCTTGATCAGGGCCGCGAACTGCTGGCTGCCTGCCACTCGATCCCAAAGGTTTGCTGAAGCTTGCAGCTCTGACCGGGCGCTGACCCCGGCGCCGCCCTCGGATGCCCTGGAGCTCATATCTGCCCTTTCACTGAAACTGAATCGGCCGCGATGTCTGGAAAAATTGGACTATTCTCGCACATAAGGCGCTCGGAAAGCACGCGGGAATAACCTAGAGTAGTGGGTCAATTTGAAGGTGCCCCAGGTTCCGCGCCGCGCTTTTCGGCGCTAACCTGGGGAAATGGCCCCACGTCAGCCCAACAGCAGGGCGGGACGTGGGGCACCCAGTGCTAATTCCGAGTTCAAACTGACCCACGCGGTCACTTGCTTTCCTGGAGTTCCTCGCGCGACACCAGGTTGACCCCAGCCGCCTGCAAGCGCTCGATGGCGGCATCCAGGTCGGCAAACTGAAAGACCAGGATGGCCCTTTCGTCGTGGCCATAGGGAAAGGCGTACATGTATTCGATATTGAGAGCGGTGTTCTCGACCGCCGCCAGCAGCTCGGAGAGGCCGTGCGGACCGCCCGGAACCTCGATGGCCAGCACCTCGGTCGGCTTGACAACGAAGCCGGCTTCCTGCAGCAGTTTGGCCGCGTATTGCCACTCGGAGACGATTATGCGCAGCACGCCAAAACGCTGAGTTTCGGCCAGGGAAATCGCCCGGATCTGCACCCCGGCATCGGCCAGCCGGCGGCAGGGAGCAATGACGTAGCCGGGTTTGTTCTCGGCGAAAACGGACAGTTGCGTGATCTTCATATCTTCCGCCTGTCAATGACTCGCTTGGCTTTGCCTTCACTGCGTTGAATGGTGCTGGGGGCCACCAGGGTAACCTGCACCCTGGTCTGCAGTACGTGCCGCATGGTGTCCGAGAGCTTCTTCTGCAAGATTTCCATGGCGGCCACTTTGTCGCTGAAGATGGCGGGCGTTACCTCCACCTGGATTTCCATCTCATCCAGGCCGCGTTCGCGGGTGAGGATAATCTGATAGTGGGGCTGGGTTCCGTCGAACTCCAGCAGGACCGCCTCGACCTGCGAGGGATAGACGTTGACGCCGCGGATTATCAACATATCGTCGCTGCGCCGCTCCACTCGCCGCATGCGCCCGATGGTGCGGCCGCAGGCGCAAGTGCCGGGCATGAGCGCCGTAATGTCGCGCGTGCGATAGCGGATCAGCGGCATGGCGCGCTTGCTCAGGGTGGTCAGGACCAGTTCGCCCTCCTCGCCTTCGGGCAGCACCTGTTCCGTCTCCGGATCTATGATTTCAGCCAGGAAGTGGTCCTCGAAGATGTGCGAACCGTCTTGCTGCGGGCACTCCACCGAGACCCCGGGGCCGACGATTTCCGACAGGCCGTACAGGTCGTAAGCCTTGATGCCGGCAGCCTGCTCGATGCGGCGGCGCATCGATTCGGTCCACGGCTCGGCGCCGAAAAAGCCCAGGCGCACCGGCAGCTCCCGCAGGTCCACCTTCAGCTCCTCGGCGCGGTCCAGGATGTGCAGAAAGTAGGTGGGCGTGCTGAACACGACGGTCGGCCCGAAGTCCCGCATGATCATAATCTGCCGGTCGGTATTGCCGCCGGAAGCCGGAATCACGGTAGCGCCCAGGCGCTCGGCGCCGTAGTGGTAGCCCAGGCCTCCGGTGAACAGTCCGTAGTTGAAGGCGTTCTGCACAATGTCGCCTTCCTGAACGCCGCAGGTGGCCAGGGCGCGTGCCATCACCGAAGTCCATATCTCCAGGTCTTCCTGCGTGTAGGCGACCACGATCGGTTTGCCCGTGGTGCCGCTGGAGGCATGCAGGCGGACGACCTCGCGCATCGGACTGGCAAAAAGGCCGAAGGGATAGGTGTCGCGCAGGTCGGCTTTCACCGTAAACGGCAACTTGGCGACATCGCTTAGCGAACGAATGTTCTCCGGCAGCAAGCCGCGCTGGTTCATGCGCGAACGAAACAATGGCACCCGGTCCCAGGCCCGTTGCACCACGGCCCGCAGGCGATTGAACTGCACCTGCCGCAGCTCGGCTTCAGGCATGTAGTCAAGGGCGCATTCCGGCCGAAAACGTTGGCTTGTTTCCTGTGTTCCTGTAATCATGCATTCCCACTCTGCTTTTCTGCGTGGAGACCCCAAGATTGACCGCGTGTGAGGCCCGCTCGCGACTGGCAAAATTCGGGCGGCATCACCCGCCGGCGCGAGTATCCATACTCAAGCTTCAGGCTAAATTAGTGCTCCATTATAAAGTACTCGTTTGCCATCTGACGAATCCCCGCTGCGAAGCGGCACACAGTGGTTTGCGGGCAGGAGCCATTTATGAGTGCAGCCTTTTTCGGCTTGACAGTCCAGTGGTGCCGAAGCAGAATCAAGTTTCCCCGGGTTCTTTTATTCATAATTGACAACAGGATCTGTCGGATTGGTCGTGTTCGACGGCTGTGTCGCGAAAGGATCGTTATGACTACTTCGAGTGCAGTACCCGTAACCGTAAGCGATGGTCGCTATTATTACCTGCCGAACGATGCGGCGCCCGATCCGATAAGCGGTCTGCGTCCCAAAAAACTGAAATATGGAGTCGGAGGCGTTTGGAAAGAATCCAAGACCGCGAAGTACATGCCTTGCTACGACCCTTCCACCGGGGCGGTCATCGCTTATGCGCCGCAGTGCACCGCGGCTGAGGTCGAGGAGGCCATCAGCACTGCCGCCAAGGCCTTTCCCGCATGGCGCGATACCCCGGTTGCCAAGCGCATCCAGGTGCTCTTCAAGATGAAGCAACTGCTGGACGAGCATCTCGATGAGTTGACGTATCTGTTGGCGCAGGAGAACGGGAAGAAGTGGGACGAGGCCATGGGCGACGTTCTGAAGGTCATCGAGGTGGTCGAGTTCGCCTGCGGCGCACCACAGATGATGAAGGGTGAGTCGCTGATGAACGTCTCTGCCGGCTATGACACCGTGCAGTTCCGCGAGCCGCTCGGCGTTTTCGCCGGTATCGCGCCCTGGAACTTCCCGGCCATGATTCCCGCAGGGCTGGATGGTGCCCATCTGCATCGTCGCCGGAAACTGCATGGTGCTGAAGGCGGCCAGCTTCGCGCCGCAATCGGCGCATGCGCATCACCGAGCTGTGGAAGGAAGCCGGCCTGCCTGGCGGTGTGCTCAACATCGTCACCACCAGCCGCAACGAAGCGGAGATTTTCCTCAAGCACCCGGCCATCCAGCGGGGTGACCTTCGTCGGCTCCACCAGCGTGGGCTTGCACGTCTATGCCACCGCCGCCGTCCAACGGCAAGCGTGTACAGGCGCTGACCGAAGCCAAGAACCACGCGCTGGTGATGAGCGACGCGGTCATCGAGCGCACGGCGCAGGGCATCATCAACTCTTTCTGCGGATGCGCCGGCGAGCGCTGCATGGCGCTGCCGGTCGTGGTGGTCGGAGAACGCCATCGCCGACCAGTTGGTGGAAGCCCTCGTGCGAATGGCGAAGCAGATCAACCTCGGCCCGGCTTACGACAAGGGCACCGGCATGGGCCCGGTGGTGAACCAGGGACACAAGGACTTCGTCCTCAACTGGATTGAAACCGCAATCAAAGAGGGCGCCAAGCTCATTCTCGACGGGCGCAAGCCCAAGGTACCGGCGGGATGCGAGAAGGGCTACTTCATCGGGCCGACTATCTTCGACCATGTCACCGAAGAGATGTCGTGCGGCCGCGAGGAGATCTTTGGTCCGGTGCTCTGCATCAAGCGCGTGGACAGCTTTGAAGAGGGGCTGCAGATCATGAACAACAGCCGCTTCGCCAACGGCTCGGTGATCTACACCGAAAACGGCCAGTTCGCGCGCGAGTTCGCCAGGCGCACCGACGGCGGCATGGTCGGCATCAACGTCGGCATCCCGGTTCCGCTAGGCGTCTTCGGATTTACCGGACACAAGCAGTCGTTCTTCGGCGATCTGCACTGCATGGGGCGCGACGGCTTCATCTTCTACACGGAAACCAAGAACGTGACCACCACCTGGTTTACCGGCAAGGAGATTCCGGCGAAGATCAGCACCTGGGACGGAACCATGACCCGCGGGTAAGCTTTTCCCGCGTCGTACATGGAGGAGTCGTACATGGAAGAATGGAGCAGCGCGCTAGCGCCTGCTCCAGCCAACTGCTTACTTTCCGCTAGACTATGCCGGCCACAACCAGGCGGCTCCGCGAACGCCGCTGGAATCCCCATGCATAGCTTGCACGATGGGTGTGCCGGCATCGGCGGAAAAGGTGTAGGAGTTCAGGAGCGCGGGCAGGCCGGGGTAGAGGCACGCCAGGTTGGAAAGTCCGCCCCCAAGCACAATCACGTCAGGATCGAGCACATTGATGATCGAGGCCAGACTGCGCGCCAGCCGGTCCTGATACAGATCGAGACACTGTTTGGCCAGCGGATCGCCCGCTGCGGCCGCCTCGGCAACGGCCACGACCGTTTTCTGCCGGCCGCTGCGGGCGAGGTAGTCGCGCGCTAACCCGGAGCCCGACAAGAAGGTTTCGATGCAGCCTCGCTTTCCGCAGTAACAATGTGGGCCGGGCAGCTCGTCCGCCCGCGCCCAGGGAAGCGGATTGTGTCCCCATTCGCCGGCGATCTTGTTGCGTCCAACATGGATCTGGCGGTCTATAACAACACCGCCGCCTACACCAGTCCCGAGAATCACACCGAAAACGACGTGTGCGTTGGCGGCGGCGCCGTCAGCGGCCTCCGAAAGCGCAAGGCAGTTGGCATCGTTCTCCATTCGTATTTGCCGCCCCAGGCAGGCCTCCAGATCGCGGTCGAGCGGCTTGCCGTTCAGAGCGGTACTGTTCGAGTTCTTCAGCAGGCCGGTAGCGGGCGAGATTGCCCCGGGCGTGGCGATGCCCACCGTCCCGCTTTGGCCGGTCTTGCTCTCCGTGAAGACGACCAGCCCGGCCACGGCCTTCAGGATTCCGGCGTAGTCTCCGGCTGGCGTCGGCACACGATGCCGCAAGAGGGTGGCGCCAGCCCCACCGACGTTATCGGCGAGCGCAATGGCCTCAATCTTCGTGCCACCCAAGTCAATGCCGATTCTCACCCGGCGGCCTCCCCGCGCTTGCTCTGGGCCAAGGCATCGATAACGGCCAGGCAGAATTCCGGCAGATCATCGGGGCAACGGCTGGTGATGAGGTTGCGGTCTACAACCACCACGCTGTCTTCCCACAGCGCACCGGCATTTACCAGGTCGTCCTTTATGCTGACCCAACTGGTTACCCGGCGTCCTTTCACGATACGGGCGGAGATCAGCAGCCAGGGAGCATGGCAGATGGCGGCAATCGGCTTGCCGGCGGCATCGGCGCGGCGGATGAAATCGAGGATATATGGCTCGCGCCGCAGGATATCGGGAGAGAAACCGCCGGGAATGACCACCGCATCGAAGTCCTCCGGCTTCAGTGTGAGCATGTCGGCCACCTGAAAGCGGCGGCCTTCCACCATCGGCACCGGCGGAATCGGGTAGCCGAAGCGGCCGGTGATGGGCTTCATCTTGCCGATGTAGGGCCGGGCGCTGAAGCTGGCCTGGTAGGTGCCAATGACCATGCGCGCCCCTTCTTCGGAGAGGCGCAACAGCGGGAACAGCAGCTCTAAATCCTCGAATTCATTCGTTACCGGCATGCAAATGGACTTTCCCTTTAGCCTCATCGTCATTCCTTCCTTTCCTTTAGCGGTTCAGGCGAGATCCGGCGTCGCAACTGGGAACAATGCGCACGCCCCGCCTCCGCTCAGAAATATATATACCAGCGATGTTTCACGCCAGCGCGCACATACTGGGGACGCCTTCGGCGCAGCCCCTCGGCGACTAAAGCTGTGTGCCGGCGCGGCTGCTCTCGGCTGGACGATTTGGAATGGAAGCACAGCCGGGCGTGCCAGTGGTAGTAGCTCGAAATGGCTGCGATGGCTTATCGATAAATACACGTAGGCCCAGCCGCCATCGGCCGGGCAATTTTGAAACAGGTAGACTCCACACGATGCGCAGCCATAAGCACAGAAGCTCAGCGCGCCCGCAGCCGCTTATCCATAAGGGATCGGGTGCTTTTCCAGCCAGTGCGCATCGCGGGCCGCATTTATGTTCCGGCGCGCTCCACGGGCCATGTCGCCGGTTAGCCGGCGTGTGCCCCAGGCCATTCCCGTGGTGAGGCCGATGACTCCTCCAAGCAAGGTCGCGCCCGCCAAGGCGCCGTAGTTGGGTTTGCGCCTGTGTCCCAGGGCCGCGCCGAGCGCGCCGACGTAGGCGCCGACCGCAGCCGGCAACCACGACTCGCGCAGAGCGGCGGCCAGAACCGAGCCCACGGACGCACCGCCCAGGGCCGCTCTTTCCGCCAAACGCAATCCTTCCCAGCCAGAGCCGGCCAGGTTGCGGCCGTAGCCGAAGCTGGACTTGACCCAATCGGGGGTTTTCATGTGTGATCCCTGTCTCCTGACGCAGCCGCAAATCAGTAATGCTTACGCGCAGCGTAGCGCTGATTCGGTTCCGCTCTGCGCTCCTCCGAGCCGGTACTCCTGGCTAGAGCCTCTTCTTGCCAGCCTTCTTACGTGCCGCCCAACGCTGCTTCGCCAATTGAGAGAGTCTCTTCCTTGCTGCCGCGCTCATTCTTCGGCGTCCCCGGCGCGGAGCTTTGGCCGTTGCTGCTGCGGCTACTCCTCCAACGGCTTCCAGCGCGGCTATAGCTTTATCGATTTGGTCCCGTTCGGTTTTCAGTTGAGCAAGTATGGCATTAGTGTTCATGGCGATTGATGATATCTGACTGCCCGCGGAAAGCAAAGAGGTTGTACAAAAACCCAGTTTACATGGTGTGGGGCCTTAATGCGCAGGTGCCAGCTTGAACATCAGGCACGCAGCTTTCAGGGGGTGATGTGCTGCACAGAGATTCTAACCAATGTTAATCGGCAAAGCATCTCGCGAGATACCTCCGGCGGCCAGCAGCTTTTGCCGACGCAGAAACTCCTGCGCCACCTGCGCGGCATCGCGCTTCTCCCCATCGACCGCGTAGTTCATCTCGCGCATTTGCTGGGCGTCGATGCGTCCGGCCAGTTGTTCCAGGGCGGAGCGCATAGCGGGATACCGTTGCAGGCTCTGCGCGCGGGCGATGGGAACGGCGTCGTAGGGCGGGAAATAATGCCGGTCATCCGCCAGAACCACCAGGCGCAAGGCGGCGATGAGGCCGTCGGTATTGTTTCCGGCGATGAGGTCGACCTGGCGGCTTTCGAGCGCGCGATAGAGCAGGCCCAGGTCCATGACCCGCGGCGCAGCGGCAAATTTCAGGCCGTAGGCGCGGGCCAGCCCCGGGTATCCGTCCGGCCGCTCCAGGAACTCGTAGCCCACTCCCAGGCGCATGCGCGGCGCGAATGGCGCCAACTGCGAAAGCTTGCTGATGCCCATGCGGCGGGCGTCCTGGCCGCGCATGACCATGGCAAAGCTGTTGTCGAAGCCCAGCGACGGCATGACCGTAAGATTGAAACGCCGCGCATACTCCTGTTTGACCTGCTCGTAAACCTGGCGGTGATCGCCGGAAGCTCCACCGGTAGCCGGCAGCTTCAGCACGGCTGCCAGGGCGGTGCCCGTGTACTCGACGTAGACGTCGATGCGTCCCGCCAGCAGCGCCTGGTGGCAGATGTAAGTGCCGGCCAGGTAAAAGCGGCGGTCGACGGCGGTGTGCATGGCCGCCTCTATCGCCTGGGCCAGCAGTTCGCCCAGGATGAGCTGCTCGGTAAAATTCTTGGAGCCGACGGCCGGACGATGGCCGGAGGCGCAGGCGGCCAACAGCAGCGGAAAACTGGCCAGGAAGGCGCGGCGATTCATCGGCCGCGCGCCCGGCCGGCCAACTCAGGCAAAGTGACCGCCTGCGCGCGGCGGCGTTTGACCACCAGCCGTTCCAGTGCGCCCAGCGCCAGATCGGCGGCCAAGGCCATGGCGGCGGCGGGAACGGCTCCGGCGAGTATCACGTTGTTGTCGACCATGGCCAGGCCGCGAAAGATGAATTCTCCCAGGCCGCCGGCGCCGATGGCGGCGGCTATGGTGGCCACGCCCACGGTGATCACCGTCGCTACGCGGATGCCGGCCAGCATGACCGGGAACGCCAGCGGCAGTTCCAGGTGCCAAAGCAGTTGCGTTGAGGTCAGTCCCATGGCCAGGCCCGCCTCGCGCGTTGCCGGGCTGACGCCGGCAATTCCCGTGTAGGTGTTGCGCACAATCGGCAGCAGGGCGTAGAGCGTGAGCGCCGCAACCGCCAGGCGACCGGCGCGCACTCCCAGCCAGGGCATGGGCAGCAGCAAGCCGAACAGGGCCAGGCTGGGGATGGTCTGGATGACGTTGTTCGTGCCCAGGACTACGGCCTTCCATGCCGGCCGGCGGGTGAGCAGAATGCCCAGCGGAACCCCAATGGCCACCGCCAGAAACATGGAGATCAGCACGAGCCAGAAGTGCTCGGTGGCGAGCGTCGCCACCTCGTGCCGGTGGTTGGCCATGTATAGCAGCGCGGACATGCTTTCTCGTCTACAGTGCTTACAGGGATGACGTGGCCCAACCTGATGCTATGAGTGAGCGCGATTCATGCCCGCGGCACGGGCGGCGCGGACAACGGCAACCGTGGCCTTCCGTCTCCATCGAGTGTGGCCCAGGCTGCGCCGCCTGGTAATATGAGACGCCGTTTCAGCCCGCGAAGCCGTATGCCGGGCCAGGCCCTTCCACTTGTATATGGCATGCACATAAAGCGCCAGGCAGAAAATATTGGCGGGAACAAAGCCGAGCTGTGCGGTGCGAATGCCGATAATACAGATAATGACGCTGTTCGCCGAGGCCACCACCCACCCTTGCCACAGGCGGCGGGAGACCAGAACCGTTGACAGGATCGTCAGGGCGCAGGATAGATAATCGAGACGGAACATGGAAAGAAAACCAGCTATTCTCATTTAATCTGAGTAGCTGGAGAGAGGAAATCGAGCTACTCTCTTAGGTTTTCTTCGGGAAGACCTGAGTTCTGGCGTTAGGCGGCGCAGCAGCCTTGGCGGGCCGGCGCGACCGCAAACTTTATGCAACTGCGGCAGGCATTGACGGAAGCGGTTCACCGGCTGGATGCGGAAGGCATCGGTTCGCCCCGGCGCAATGCCGAAACCCTGCTGATGTTCATCCTCGACTGCGACCGGGCGTATCTCTACGCTCATCCCGAGCGCGAGCTCAATCTCGATTTGCAGGCACGCTATGAAAATCTGATCGCTCTGCGCGCCTCCGGCTATCCGGCGCAGTACATCACCGGCCACCAGGAGTTCTGGGGACTGGACCTGATCGTCACTCCGGCGGTGCTGATCCCGCGTCCGGAGACCGAGCATGTGGTCGAAACCGCGCTGGAGCTGGCGCGCGCGCAGTCCTGGCACAGCGGGCCCAGACTGGTGGACGTTGGCACCGGCTCGGGCGCCATCGCGCTGGCATTGGCGAAAGAGCTGCCGCAGGCGGAAATCTACGGCCTGGACCTCTCCGCCGAGGCGCTGGAGATCGCCCGCGCCAACGCCGCGCGCCTGCAACTGGATCAGCGGGTGCGCTTTTTGCAGAGCGACGTTCTTGAGAGCCTTCCGCCAGTGCCGAGCTTCGATTTCGTGCTATCCAACCCGCCCTACGTGGCCCTGAGCGAGGCCGACAAGGTGCAGGACGTGGTCAAGAAATTCGAGCCCAAGATGGCCGTCTTCGCCGGCGAGCACGGGCTCGACGTCATCCGGCGCCTCATTCCGCAGGCGGCCGCGGTGCTGCATCCTGGCGGCCATCTCATCTTCGAGATCGGCTTTACCATGGCGCCCAGCGTGGCGGAGCTGCTGGCCGGCTGGGATGAAGTGCACACTGTGCCTGACTTGGCGGGCATTCCGCGCGTCATGGCCGCCCGGCGCAAGGCTGTTGCCCAATGGTGAGCCCGGCCGCGCGCGACGCGAGCTCTTCATTTATACTCAGAGGTGATGTAGACGAGCCGGTTGGGTCCCCGCGCTTGCCGGGTGGAGAGGGGAAGGCGCTGAGGGTTGTCGCCTGTCTAAAGCTTTGGCCGGAGCTGAAATGGAAACCAGACACAAGCCTAAAGTGCTCGTGGTTGACGATGAGCGCGTGATCGCCGACACGCTAGCCATCATCCTGAACCAGAATGGCTTCGACGCCCTGGCCGTCTACACCGGTACGGGAGCAGTGGAGCAGGCCCGGGCGCTTCGTCCCGATCTGATTATCAGCGACGTCATCATGCCCGACATGAATGGCATCGAGGCCGCCATTCATATCCGCCGCTTCCTGCCGGGTTGCAAGATCCTGCTCTTCTCCGGCCAGGCCGCCACCGCCGACCTGCTGGAAAGCGCCCGCGCCCAAGGGCACGAATTCGAGATCCTGGCCAAGCCCGTCCACCCGCAAGACCTGCTGGCAAAACTCAGGGGCTAGCGCCTTTTTCATTTTGAAAAAGATTTTCGATTTTTTGATTGCAGAGGGAAAAACACCGCTGCAGGCAGTTCTGCTAGTGCGCGGTTTCCCGGCGCTCATGCACTTCTAGAGCGGTTCCAGAGTTGATGTACTCACTAACCGTGGAAGCGCCGGGCTTTAGCCCGGCGAACCGCAGTCGGAAAGGAACCGGCTTTAGCCGCGGTGTTGGACCGCAGGGGCTGAAGCCCCTTAAATTTAGGTGGGCCTATTCACCGGGCTAAAGCCCGGTGCTTCCACCCGGGTACAGCAATTATAAATTTGCTCTAGAAGTGTCATCCTGAGCGAAGCGAAGGATCTGCTGTTATTCCACCCGCTGCACGCGCAATTGCGGCGTTAGCCGGGGACCCAATGGTATGCACATTTTCCAGATATACTCTGGCGGGCCGCGGCTTTCAAATAAGATTTAGGATTTTTGATTTCAGATTTAGGGTGAGGTGTGGTTGCTAGGATCGATTGCGATTGTTGAAATCAAAAATCTTCAATCTTCAATCTGCAATCTTCAATTTGCATTTCCTACAGCTCACGCCTGCCCTCGATCGCCTTCTGCATGGTGACTTCGTCGGCATACTCGATGTCGCTGCCGGCGGGGATGCCGGTGGCGATGCGGGTGACGCGCACTCCCGTGTCTTTCATCAGGCGCGCCAGGTAGACGGCGGTGGCCTCCCCTTCCAAGGTGGGATTGGTGGCCAGGATGACTTCATCGGCGCCATTGTTTTCCAGGCGGCGCAGCAGGTTGGCTATGCGCAGGTGCTCGGGGCCGACGCCGTGGATGGGCGAGAGCGTGCCGTGCAGCACGTGATAAACGCCGTTATAGTTGCGGGTCTTCTCGATGGCGGCGATGTTGGTCGGCTCCTCCACCACGCAGATCAGCCGCTGGTTGCGGGTGGGGCTGCTGCAATAGGCGCAGGGGTCGACGTCGGTAATATTGTTGCAGCGTGAGCAGAGGCGCAGGCGGGCCTTGACGTCGCGAATCGCCTCGGCCAGGGCGGCGGCGTCCTCATCGCTGGCGCGCAAAATGTGAAAGGCAAGCCGCTGCGCGCTCTTGCCGCCCACTCCCGGCAGCTTCTTCAGCTCTTCAATCAGGCGAGCCATAGGCTCGGCAAATCGGCTCATGAGAGTTTCAAGTTTCGAGTTTCAAGTTTCGAGCTTCTGGACAGCGGCCCTGGCGCAGGTTGAGGCTTAGGCCTGACTTGAAACTCGAAACTTGAAACTGCAGTTAAAACATTCCCGGGGGCAGGCCCAGTCCGCCGAGCATGCCGCCCAGTTGCGATTGCAGCGCCTGGTCGATTCGCCTTCCCGCCTCGTTAAAGGCGGCGGTTACCAGGTCCTGCAGCATTTCCAGGTCGCCGCTCTGCATCAGTTCAGGCTCGATTTTGACGGAAAGCACCTGCTTGGCGCCGTTCATGCGCACGCTGACGCTGCCGCCGCCGGCCGAGGCGTCGACCACCAACTCCTGCATCTTCTGCTGCATCTGGCGCTGCATCTCTTGCGCCTTGGCCATCATGTCCTGCAACTGTTTCGGGTTCATTTTTCTTCCGTCTGGAATCCCGGGCGCGATGTGCGCGCGGGGGAGCTAACCTCACTGTCGAGCACGGTACGCAGCTCGGCGCCGAATTTTTCCGTCATGCGCCGCACCACCGGATGTCTGGCAGCCTGGTCGCGGATTCCTCCGGCGCTGGCCGGCGGCGCGCTTTTCTCCAGTGCCACTGCCGCCGCTGCTCCACCGGCTGCCGCCTCCATGCCGACTGGCCGCCGGGGCTCAGGCGCGGAGGTTGCGGTGGAAGCTATCCCCGGCTTGCCGTTCACGGCCTTGCGGCTGCGGTCGAGGTCGAAGGGCGAAGGCTGGGCAGCAGCGGAGCCAAAGGGGCCGGCGGGCGGCTCGCTCCGCTTGGCGGGCGATCCCAAATTCGCGGAGCGGGCAGGCGGCTGGCTGGCACGGGCTGATGCGGCTCCGCGACCGCTTTCGCCCGCGCCGGAGCCTCCGGCAAACGTTCCCTTGGTTTGCTGGGGCGGAGTGATGCCGGAGTCGCTGAGCAGCCGTTCCAACGGCAGCAAACGCTGCGCGTGCACCAGCTTCAAAACCCCCAGCTCCAGATGGAAGCGCTGCTCCTGCTTGTAGCTCACCTCGGCGTGCGTGCGCAGCATGATCTGCAGGAAACGGGTCAGGTCCTCTTCGCTGAACAGGCCGGCGATGTTGGTCACGCGGGCTTTCTCGTCGGCGGAGATCTGCAGCAGCGGCGAGTCGGCGCCGGCCACCCTGGCCACCACGGCATTGCGCAGGAAGCGAATCATCTGCCGCGCGAAGTGCACCGGGCTCTGCCCTTCGGCCAGCAGCTTGTCGAGGATGCGCAGCACCTGCTCACTGCTGTTGGCGTGCACGGCGGCCATCACCTCTTCCAGCACGCCGGAATGCACTGTGCCCACCAGCCCGCGCACCACCTCGGCGGTAAGCGTGGTGCCGCAGCAGGCAATGGCCTGGTCCATGATGGAGAGCGCGTCGCGCATGGAACCGTCGCCTGCCTCGGCCAGCAGCGCCAGGGCGTCTTCATCGACCTGCAAGCCTTCCTTGGCGGCGATGGCGCGCAATTGCTCTACGATGTCCTGAAAGAGCACGGCGTGAAAGCTGAAGTGCTGGCAGCGCGAGCGGATGGTTTGCGGAATGTCCTCCGGCTGGGTTGTGGCCAGCATGAAAACCACCCACGGCGGGGGCTCTTCCAGCGTCTTCAGCAAGGCGTTAAAGGCGGCGTCGGTGACCTGGTGCGCCTCATCGAGGATGAAAATGCGGTAGCGGTCGCGCGCCGGTTCGGCGCTGGCGGTGGCAATCAGCCCGCGCACCTCGTCGATGCCGCGGTTGGTGGCGGCGTCGATCTCGATGACATCCATCGTGCCCACCGAGCCTTCGCGAATTTCGCGGCAGGAGTCGCAAACCCCGCAGGGTTCGGTGACCGGCTGAGCGGCCGAACGGCAGTTCAACGCCATGGCCAGAATGCGGGCAACGGTGGTCTTTCCGATGCCACGGTGCCCGCTGAAAATGTAGCCGTGCGCAATACGCTGCTGCGCCAGGGCGTTACTCAGGGTGCGGGTGACGTGCTCCTGCCCGATCACCTCGGAGAAACGCTGCGGACGGTACTTGCGGGCCAGAACCGTATAGCTCATACGAGAATTCGATTATACCGTTCGCCGGAGGAACAAGGCGGGTTCTGCTTCAGAACCCCAGCCCGGGCAAAGAATAGGACGAATCCGGACCCATTGAAGCTTGAAACTAGCCCGGCTGGAGCTGATCAGGCGGTCAACTGGCTGCGCCTTATGGGGATGTCATGCTGAACGACTCCGAAGTAGGCGCGAAGCATCCCCATGAAACTGTTCTAATCCGTTTTATTCCCGCCAGCACCGGGATGCTTCGCTTCGCCACCCCGCAAGCGCAACTGCGGCGCTGGCTGGGGCCCGTCACTCAGCATGACAGTTCAAAAGAATGCATTCATCACCAATTCGCAAGTTTCTTGTATCCGCTAAGTCCGGAATTCTATGCCGACTTGCTGAAATCCTGGATGGCGGCGGCCTCGTCGTCGCGCACGTCGAAGACCTTGTGCAGTTTGGTCACGCGGATCAGGTCCTTGGCGCTCTCGCTCAGGTGCAGAAGCTTCAGTTCTCCGCCCTGGCTGCGCAGGGTACTGAAGGCGTTGACCAGTTCGCCCAAGCCGGCGGGGTCGATGGCGCTGACCTGGCTCAGGTTGAGCAGGATCTTCCTGCGTCCTTCGCCAGCCAGCCGCTTGATCTCCTGGCGCAGCTCGGCGCTGCCCTCCGCCTGAGTGATGCTTCCGCTCAGATCGACAATGGTGACTTCGCTTATCTGGCGCGTGCTGGTTCTCATACTCAGTTGCAAGCCTCCTTGCCGTCCGGCATCTTACCTTCCCCGGGGTTGACGAGCTTTCAATCTGGTTGGATGTCAAATCTCCAGGGTTGGATGAATTCACCAGCGAAGTTGAATCAGGTTTTCTCCGCCGCCGTTGTGGATGGTAGCGGCCCGAAGCTGGGCGAGAGATTCCAGCAGCCCATCCGCCTGTCTCAACTCGGTCCGCGGGTAAGTTGTGGGGACGGCCAGAGCCTTCATGCCGGCCCGGTGCGCGGCCTCAATGCCTGAGGGCGCGTCTTCGATGACAATGCATTGCTCCGGGGCCACGCCTAGCAACTCGGCGCCACGGAGGAAAGGCGCCGGGTTCGGCTTGCCGAGCGTGACCTCATCGGCGGAAACCATCTTCGCGGGCAGCGGCAGCCCGGCCACCCGCAGACGCTTGCCGGCCAGCCGACGCGTCCCCGAGGTTACCACCGCCCAGCGATCCGGCGGAAGCGAGTCCAGCAGCCTGTCGGCGCCTTCGATCCGCGTCAACCCGTCGGTATCGGCCAGCTCGCGGCGCTCGAGCTCGCGCAGTTCGGCCGCGCTGTCCAGGTGCGGCGCCAGTATCTGGACGGTCTCGATGGCGCGCCGTCCGTGCGCCAGCCTGATCACCTCGGCGGGATCAAAGCCATGCTCGAGGGCCCAGCCGCGCCAGACGCGGGCCACGCAGGGGGTGGAATCCACCAGCACGCCGTCCAGGTCGAACAACACCGCGCTGCATTCGATGCTTCCCATTCATAACTCATTTTACAGGGGCGAAGTGCGCCGTAGTGCCGTCTCCGGGCCGGCGGGACCTTGGGGCGCGGCTCAAAGCGCCAGCGAGTATGGTCTTGGCGGGGTCTCCGGCCGGGGAAATCGGCCCCACGTTTGCCACAAAAAACGGGGCGGGAGCGGCAGGGCACCCATTGTTAATGGAATTCAATTTAACGCTGCAATATTTTCGCAACCTGCGGCCGTGTTTCGCTTGGCTCCGTTAGCGCCGGGAGGTATGCTGAAGCTCGATGCTCGCCTTATCGCAACTGCTCGGACAGCCAGTTTACGACGCCGCCGGCGCCCAGGTTGGCCGGGTGCGCGAACTGGCCATGGTGCCGCAGGAAGACGCCAATCACGTGGCCTTGCTGGTGGTGCGCACCGCGGTTGGCGACCGCCTGCTGGCCATGCGCATGGTCCGCTCCATCAATGGCGGTGTGCGCAGCTCGGCTTCGCTGGTGGAGTGGGCGACTTTCAGCGGCTCCGAGGGCATGCTGCTGCTGGATCGCGACCTGCTCGACCAGCAGATCATCGACGTGAATGGCCGCAAGGTAGTGCGCGTCAACGATGTCAACCTGCAGCCCGAGCAGCGCAATGGCAACCTGCTTCTCAAGGTGGGCGCGGTGGACGTGGGCGCGCGCGGCGCCGTCCGCCGCCTGCTGAAGAACCTGGTGCCGGCGGGAGCGCTGCGGCGCCTGCTGGAGAAGATTCCGGCCAAGCCGATCCCCTGGGAGTTCGTCAGCCTGATCGAAACCGACCCGGCGCGCCGCGTGCGGCTGAAGATCTCCTCGGAGTGGCTGACCAAGCTGCATCCGGCGGACTTGGCCGACATCATCGAAGACCTGGCGCCCGCCGAGCGCGATGCCGTCTTCCAGACGCTGGACGAGGAAACCGCCGCCCAGGCGCTGGAGGAGGTCGACCCCAAGCTGCAGGTCTCCATCGTCAACGCCCTCGATTCCGACCGCGCCGCCGACATCGTCGAGGAGATGGACCCGGATGCCGCCGCCGACCTGTTGGGCGACCTCACGCCCGAGCGCTCGGAGGAGATCCTGCACGAGATGCAGCCGGAGGAGCGGAAGGAAGTCCAGGAGCTGCTCGAATTTCCCGAAGACACCGCCGCCGGCCGCATGACCACCGAGTACATGGCGCTCAGCCCCCAGGCCAAGGTGCGCGACGCCATCGAGATGCTGCGCAAGTTCGAGGGTGGACTGGAGAGCATGAGCACCATTTTCCTGGTCGGCGAAGGCGAGAAGCTGGTGGGCGCGGTTCCGTTGGTGCGCCTGGCCCTGGCCGCGCCGGAAGCGCCCCTATCCTCGTTGACCGTCGAGCCACTGATCTCCTGCCGCCCTGGCACCGACGAGCGCGAGGTCGCCGAGATGTTCGATAAGTACAACCTGCTCACCCTTCCCGTGGTGGAGGAGGAAACCGGCGCCCTGACCGGCGTGATCACGGCCGACGATGTGATCAGCATTCTGCGGGCAAAGCTCTAAGAATCTGTCCAGAAACTCGTAAAGGAACCTGAGAAGGAATATGCGAGGCAGGCCGATAGCCATAGCTTGGAGGCATGTACCCGAGCGACTTGACGGAGCAGCAGTGGAGGAGACTGGAGCCTTTGCTGTGCCAACCTCGCCAGAATCGTCATGCCGGAGGCAGGCCGCGCAAGTATGAACTGCGCCGGGTGGTGGATGCCCTTCTGTATGTGGTCAAGACGGGCTGTCAGTGGCGGCAGTTACCCAGCGACTTTCCGCCGTGGAAGTCGGTGCATGAGCAGTTCCGGGCGTGGCGGGATGAGGGGATGTGGGAGCGGGTGAGCAAGAGCTTGCGTGAGCAGGGCCGCAAGTCCGGGGGACGCCAGGCGGTGCCCACGGTGGCGATCCTCGATTCGCAATCGGCGAAGACGGTGTTAAAAGGGGGCAGCGTGGCTACGATGCGGGCAAAAAGATCAAGGGACGCAAGCGGCACATCGCGGTAGACACGCAAGGCAATCTGCTGACGGTAGTGGTACACTCGGCCGGCATCCAGGACCGAGTGGGGGCGCGGGCGGTGTTAATGCGGCTGTTTTGTCGTTTCGATACTCTGCGCAAGGTGTTGGTGGATGGTGGTTATGCGGGCAAATTGATTGACTGGGCCAAGCAGATGTTCGGCTACCAGGTTGAGGTGGTCAAGCGCAATGAGATGCACCGCTTCCGGGTTCTGCCCAAGCGCTGGATTGTGGAGCGCACCTTGGCTTGGTTGAACTGGTCCCGCCGCCTCAGTAAAGATTACGAACTGCGGCACACCTCGGCAGAAGCTATGATCTACATCGCTTTCGCTCATCTGCTGCTGCGCCGCGCTACTTAGTTTTTGGACAGATTCTAAGAGACGTTTCAAAGTTTCAGAGTTTCAAGGCTTCAGGGTTTCCAGCACTAAACTTTCAAGTTTTTCCCCGGTATTCACTCCTTTTTCTAGCGTAGGTCAGGTCGCCAGGCCAAGCACAGTCCCAGTGGGTAATCTGACACCCATTAGCTCAGGAGTCCGGTCTTTGAAGCATTGAAACCTTGAAACTCTGAAACCTTTTCTTCAAACTTTATTCCCCAAAACGTGAAGCAGCAGTTATCCTGACCTGTGGCCCCTTTCGGGCCAGAATCCCCTAAAGCATCCGGTTTGCACGCATGCGCAGGCTAAAGCACTGGAAGACGCAACTGCTCGTGATCCTAGCAGTCGTCGGCCCGGGCTTCATCACCGCCAACGTCGACAACGATGCCGGCGGCATTTACACCTATTCGGCGGCCGGGGCGCAGTTCGGCTATTCCCTGCTTTGGACCATGGTCCCCATGACCCTGGCGCTGGTGGTGGTGCAGGAGATGTGCGCCCGCATGGGGGCGGTGACCGGCAAGGGGCTAAGCGACCTGATCCGCGAGGAGTTCGGCTTTCGCATCACTTTCCTGATGATGTTGGGCCTGGTGATATGCAACTTTGGCAACGTGGTGGCCGAGTTTGCCGGCATTGCCTCCAGCCTGGAGCTGTTCCACGTCTCGCGCTTCATAAGCGTGCCGCTGGCGGCGCTGTTCGTCTGGTTCCTGGTGGTGAAGGGCGACTACAAGAGCGTGGAAAAGGTCTTTCTGGCGGCTTCGTTCTTTTATTTTGCCTACATCATCGCCGGAGTGCTGGCCGGGCCGGCCTGGCGCGAGGCCCTGGTGGCCACCTTCAAGCCGCCGCGGGCGGCAAACTTGAAGAGCTACAGCTATCTCTACATGGTCATTGGCGTGGTGGGCACCACCATCGCTCCCTGGATGCAGTTTTACCTGCAATCTTCGGTGGTGGAGAAAGGGATTGAAGAGCGGCAGTATGGAGCCTCGCGCATCGACGTGATCACCGGCTGCTTTTTTACCGACATCGTTGCCTGGTTCATCGTGGTGGCCTGCGCCGCCACCCTGTACACGCACGGCCTGCGCGACATCAAGGACGCCGCCGACGCCGCCCAGGCGCTGCGGCCACTGGCCGGCGATTACGCCTACCTGTTGTTCGCCGCCGGGCTGTTCAACGCTTCCCTGTTCGCCGCTTCCATTCTGCCCATCTCGACCGCCTACACGGTTTGCGAGGCCCTGGGGTTCGAGTCCGGGGTGGACAAGAAATTCCAGGAGGCGCCGGCATTCTATTGGCTATATACGGTCCTGCTAGGAGCCGGGGCGGCGGTCATCCTGCTGCCCGGCGTTCCCCTGGTGAAGATCAGCATCCTTTCCCAGGTGGTGAACGGCGCCGTGCTGCCCTTTGTGCTGATCGCCATGCTGGTGCTCATCAATAAGCGCGAACTGATGGGCAAACACGTCAACTCCCGCGCCTTCAACTGGATCGCCTGGGCCACCACGGTCATCATGATCGTCCTGACGTTGATGCTGGTGGTGACCCTCGTGCGTTCTTAGTTCTTGGTTTTTAGTTCTCCGTTCCATGGCTGATTGGGACGGAGATTATCCCTTGAACACGGTTTCTGCCAACCCCAAAAACCAAGTTCCTTCCCCGGAAAGAACGAACAACTAGAGCAAATTTATAGTTGCTGTACCCAGGTGGAAGCACCGGGCTTTAGCCCGGTGAATAGGCCCACCTAAATTTAAGGGGCTTCAGCCCCTGCGGTCCAACACCGCGGCTAAAGCCGGTTCCTTTCCGACTGCGGTTCGCCGGGCTAAAGCCCGGCGCTTCCACGGTTAGTGAGTACATCAACTCTGGAACCGCTTTAAGAACCAAGAACGAAGAACAGCTTTTTTGCAACCCAAGTGAACAGCTTCTCATCAGCCCTATGGGAACGTCGTTCGTTGTTAGTTCTTAGTTCTTCGTTGGCTGGGGCTAATTGTGGTTCAGAAACTAAGAACCAGGAACTAACAACGAAGAACTAAGAACTGGAAACTAAATGGCAAGCACAGAAGTCGCCCCGCACGCGGGCGCGGCGGGTGGCACAGTCCCGATCGTAAACGACTTCAGCATCCAGGTGGCCACGGTCAACGGCTCCGGCTCGCAGTCGGCCAACACCGTGCTGCTGCGTGCCATCTTCCAGATGGGCGTGCCGGTGAGCGGCAAGAACCTGTTTCCCTCCAACATTGCCGGCCTGCCGACCTGGTACACCATTCGCGCCAGCAAAGACGGCCACATTGCCCGCAAGAAGGAGATCGACTTCCTGGTAGCCATGAACCCGGAGCGCGCGCGCGAGGACGTGCTCTCGCTGGCTGCCGGCGCCGCCGTGCTCTATGACGAACCGCTAAATCTGCGCCCGTTGCGCAACGACCTGACCTTCTACTCGATCCCGTTCGACAAGCTGGTGGCCGCCGTTTGCCCCGAGGCCAAGCTGCGCAAGCTGGTCAAGAACATGATCTACGTCGGGGTGGCGGGCTGGCTGCTCTCGCTGGACCTGCAGGAGATTGAAAAGGCCATCCGTCGGCAGTTCGGCAGCAAGCCGAAGGCGGCCCAACTGAACTGGAGCGCCGCCAAGGCGGGTTACGACTACGCCGCCGCCTCGCTCACCAAGGCAGACCCGTTCCGGGTGGAGCGCATGAACGCCACCGCCGGCAAGATCATCATCGATGGCAATGCCGCGGCCGCGCTGGGGGCCATGTTTGGCGGGGCCACGGTGGTTACCTGGTACCCGATCACCCCGTCGTCATCGCTCGTCGAGCAGTTAATCGATTACATGAAAGAATACCGCCTTCGTGCTGATGGAAAAGCCGCTTTTGCCATCGTGCAGGCGGAAGACGAGCTCGCCGCCATCGGCATGGTGGTAGGCGCAAGCTGGGCCGGCGCGCGGGCCATGACGGCCACCTCCGGGCCCGGCATCTCGCTGATGTCGGAGTTTGCCGGGCTGGCCTATTACGCCGAGATTCCCGCCGTCATATGGGACGTGCAGCGGCTGGGCCCATCCACCGGGCTTCCGACCCGCACGGCGCAAGGCGACCTGCTGGCGGTGGCAGCGCTCTCGCACGGCGATACCCGCCATCCCATGCTGTTTCCGGCCTCGGTCGCCGAGTGCTTCAGCATGGGAGCCGAGGCCTTCGATTTCGCCGAGCAGTTGCAAACCCCGGTGTTCGTGATGAGCGATCTGGACCTCGCCATGAACAACTGGATGAGCGCGCCTTTTGCATATCCGGAAAAGCCGCTGAACCGGGGGAAAATTCTCTCGCAAAAGGACCTGGAGCGGCTGGGGAGCTTTGGCCGCTACCAGGACGTGGATGGCGACGCCATCCCCTATCGCACCTTGCCGGGCACGGATCATCCCGCGGCGGCGTGGTTCGCGCGCGGCAGCGGCCACAACGAAGCCGGCCAGTACAGCGAGCGTCCCGACGACTACGTGCGCAACATGGACCGCCTGGCCCGCAAGTTCGAGAATGCCCGCGCGCTTCTGCCCGCGCCGGAGATCGTCGAAAGCGGGCACGAACTGGCGCTGCTGGCTTACGGCAGCTCGCACTGGGCGGCCGTCGAATCGCTGCGGCAGCTCGAGCGCGAGTACCACACACGCTGCGATTACCTGCGCGTCCGCGCCTATCCGTTTGCCGAGGAAGTCCGGCATTTCATCGCACGCCACCGCCGAGTCTACGTGGTAGACCAGAATCGCGACGCGCAGATGCTGCAATTGCTCAGGCTGGACCTGCCAGCCGGAGAGATCGTGAAGCTGCGCAGCGTGCGCCATTACAACGGGCTGCCGGTCGACGCGCGTTCCATTACCGACGAAATCGCATTGCAGGAGGGTGGCAAAGATGGCGAGCAGTCCCAACTCGCCGCGTGAGTGGGCAAACCGTATAGGGCTGACCGTGCTCGACTACCGCGGCAGCCGGACCACCCTCTGCGCCGGTTGCGGGCACAACGTCATCTCCGAGCGCATTATCGAAGCCTTTTTCGAAATGGGCGTAGCGCCGGAGCGCGTGATCAAGCTCTCCGGCATCGGCTGCTCTTCCAAGAGCCCGGCGTATTTCATGGGCCGCTCGCACAGCTTCAACGCCCTGCATGGACGCATGCCCTCGGTGGCCACCGGAGCGGCGCTGGCCAACCGGCGGTTGCTGGCGCTGGGCGTCAGCGGCGACGGCGATACGGCTTCCATCGGCATCGGCCAGTTCGTGCACCTCATGCGCCGCAATCTGCCCATCATCTACATCATCGAAAACAACGGCGTCTACGGGCTCACCAAGGGACAGTTCTCGGCTACCGCCGATCGCGGCAGCACACTGAAAACCGGCGTAGTCAACAATCTGCCGCCCGTGGACACCTGCCTGCTGGCGGTCGAGATGGGCGCAACCTTGGTCGGCCGCTCCTTTTCCGGAGACAAGAAGCAATTGCACACCATGCTTAAGGCGGCCATCGCCCATCGCGGCACGGCGATGCTGGACGTCATCTCGCCCTGCGTCACCTTCAACGACCACGAGGGCTCGACCAAGTCTTACAAGTACATGAAGGACCACGAGGAGCCGCTCACCGACGCCGATTTCATCCCCGCGTTCCAGGAGATCGACGTGGATTACGACCCCAGCACCAGCATCGAGGTCACCATGCACGACGGCTCCCGCCTGCGTCTGCGCAAGCTGGAGCAGGATTACGATCCCACCGACCGGGTCGCGGCCGTACGGCGCCTGATGCAGGCACGCGAGGCCAACGAGGCGCTGACCGGCATCTTCTACGTCAACACCCACCAGCCGAGCTTTATCGAGCTGCTCAACCTGGCCGACGAACCGCTGGCCACGTTGCCCGAGCAGCAGGTGCGGCCCGGGCGCGAAGCGCTACGCAAAATAATGGAAGAGCTGCGGTAGGCATTTGTTCATACGCTGAGGCGTGACGCGCGTAGGGGCAGCCGCCCTCGGCTGCCCGACGGTGGCCGCATCTGCGACCGTGAGGCAGCTATGTGGCAGCAAAGGTCTCTACATCTGCGCAGCAGATGTGGATTATTGGACTTAGTCGCTGACACCGGCGGTGCGCGACAGGGTGGCAGCCGTATGTGCGTGGCAGATGGCTATAGCCAAGGCGTCGGCCGCATCCGACGGCTGGGGAGGAGCATCCAACCGAAGCAGACGGGCAACCATTATCTGCACTTGCGTCTTATCGGCCCTTCCGTAGCCGACCACGGCCGACTTCACGACCAATGGAGCGTAGGCCACCACCGGCAACCCGGCTGCCGCCGCCGCCAGCATGGCCACTCCACGTACATGGCCCAGCCGGAGCGCCGATTTGGCGTTGGCCGCGTGAAAAACATCTTCGATGGCGACCACCTCGGGATGGTGCTCGGCAATCAGGCGGGAGAGTTCCTGGAAGATACGATGCAGCCGGACTTCCAGCGGCTCGCGGGTGGAGAGTCGAATGGCGCCCATGGCCAGGCAGTGCAGCTCCGCCGCGTGGGATCTCGGGCCGCTGCGGGTTTTGTATTCGGCGGGAACGCGGTGTTCGATCACACCGAAACCGGTGTACTCGCTGCCGCAATCGATCCCCATTACTCGCATGTTCTTACCCCAGCAGCGGCAAAAACGGCCGTTGCTGGGGACCCCGTGCGAGTGTAGCCCAGGCGCAGGCGCATTGAAAGAAGGTTTCAAAGTGTCAGAGTTTCAAGTTTCAAAGTGTTCCGCAGATGTCCATGATCCTGCAGCTCTTCAGGCTCTGAGAGCTTACAACTCTGAAACCTTGAAACTTTGAAACCTTGAAACCCAGTACTACAGTCAAAGTCTGTAGAATATTTTTAGGAGTCGTATGCGCAGGGTTTATCTCGATAACAATGCCACCACGCCCCTGTTGCCCGAGGTCTTCGAGGCCATGCAGCCCTACTTCCTGGAGAAGTTCGGCAACGCCTCTTCGATTCACCAGAGGGGACAGCAGGCGCGGGCCGCCGTGGAGCAGGCGCGAGACAGCGTCGCGGAGTTGCTGGGCGCCCGTCCGGCCGAGATCGTCTTTACTAGCGGCGGCACCGAAGGCGATAATCTGGCCATATTTGGCCTGGTCGGGCCGGGCGATCACATCATTACCAGCGCGGTCGAGCACCACGCGGTTTTGAACTCCTGCAAGCGCGCCGAGGCGCTGGGCATAGAAGTCACATACCTGCCGGTCGACGGGCAGGGCGTGGTCGATCCTGGCCAGGTCCGCGCCGCCCTGCGGCCCAACACGCGCCTGATTTCGGTGATGATGGCCAACAACGAGACCGGCGCCGTGCAGCCGGTGGAGGAGATTGGCCGCATTGCCGCCGAGACCGGCGTCCGCTTCCACACCGATGCCGTGCAGGCCGCCGGCAAGCTGCCGATCGACGTCGCACGCATAGGCTGCGACCTGCTCAGCATCTCCGCCCACAAGCTGCACGGGCCGCAAGGCGTGGGCGCGCTGTTCGTGCGCAAGGGAGTTTTGCTGCAGCCGCTTCTCTACGGCGGACGGCATGAGCGCGGCCGTCGCGCCGGGACGGAGAACCTGCCGGGAATCGTCGGCCTGGGCAAAGCCGCCAGCCTGGCCAGCGAATGGCTTGCCAGCGGCGGGGCGGAAAAGATGGCCGCCATGCGCGACCGCTTCGAGCAGCGCATCCTGAGCGAGGTGGAGCTCGCCGGGTGCAACTCCGGCAAGGCCACGCGCACCCCCAACACTTCGAACATCGTCTTCGAGTGCGTAGAAGGCGAGGCCCTGGTGATCGCGCTCGACCTGAAAGGAATCTCTGTCTCCACCGGAGCAGCCTGCTCCTCGGGAGCGGTTGAGCCCTCGCACGTGCTGACTGCCATGGGCCTCAGCGACGCCCAGGCCCGCGGCTCCATTCGCTTCAGCCTAGGCAAGCAAACCACCGAGGACGACCTGGACTTCGTTCTCGCCCAGGTGCCGGCGGCGGTGGCCAAACTCAGGGAGCTGAGCCCGATGTGGAAGAAGGCTTCCACATTGCAGATTTAAGATTGCAGGTTGAAGAACATTTTTGGTCATCCTGGGCGAAGCGAAGGATCTGCTGTCAGCTGAGCGGCAAAGCAGATCCTTCGGCCGCACGAAAATCTGTGCGGCCTCAGGATGACACTTCGAGAAGCAACAGCAACGAGAATGACCAAGCGCACCATTGCCGTGGCCATGTCCGGCGGAGTTGATTCCTCCACCGTGGCGGCGATGTTGTGCGCCGAAGGGCACACGGTCATCGGCCTCACCATGCAGCTCTGGAACCAGCGCCGGCTGGCCGCGAGCACCCCATCACACGCGAAGACGGCGCGTGCTGGGGACCCCGGGCGCGAAGGCATGCCGGAAGCGATCCGGGGCCGCTGCTGCTCGCTGGACGACGTTTACGACGCGCGCCGGGTGGCCGAGCGGCTTGGCATTCCGCATTACGTGGTCAACCAGGAGTCGCGTTTCGAGCAGGACGTGGTGCGGCCGTTCGTGGCCGACTATCTTTCCGGCCGCACGCCCATTCCGTGCAGCCTGTGTAACAACCACCTCAAGTTCGATCAACTGCTGCTGACCGCACGCCAGATCGGCGCCGAGTACATCGCCACCGGCCACTACGCCCGCAACCAGTACGATCCGGAACGCCAGCGTTGGCTGCTGAAGCGTCCGGCGGACCGCGCCAAGGACCAGACGTACTTTCTCTTCGGACTCACCCAGGAGCAGTTGAGCCGCACCCTGTTCCCCCTGGGCGAGATGTGCAAGCCGGAGGTGCGCGAGCAGGCGCGGCAGCAGGGATTGACCGTGCTGGCCGATAAGCCCGATTCACAGGAGATCTGTTTCGTTCCCGGCGGCGATTACAAACGCTTTCTCGACGCCTACCTGGCGGAGCAGGGCGAGGCCTTGCCGGATACCTCCGGAGAATTGGTGACCACCAGCGGCGAAGTGCTTGGGCATCACAACGGCATTCACAACTTCACCATCGGCCAGCGCAAGGGACTGGGCGTGGCCACCGGCGCTCCGCTTTACGTGGTTGCCATCCGGGGCGACCAGCGACAGGTGGTGGTCGGCTCGGGCGAGGATTTGCTTTCCCGCACTTTGCGCGCCCGGCGCATGAACTGGATTGCCTTCGAGCGGCTTGGCGAGCCGATCCGGGTGGAGGCCAAGATTCGCCACAAGCACGTGCCGGCGGCGGCGACGGTCGAGCCGGCAGGCGAAGATGAGGTCTTGGTCACCTTTGACCAGCCGCAACGCTCAATCACGCCTGGGCAGGCGACCGTCTTCTACGATGGAGATACAGTCGTGGGCGGCGGGTGGATTTGCTAGACTTCCCACCTTAGCGTCGAACAGCGCGACGCGAAGATGGAGCATCTTGCGGCCCGGAACGACAAAGAGAACTTCCCCAGGTTAACGCCAAACTGCGCGGCGCGGAACCTGGGGCACCCAGCTATAAGGCTTGAAGCTGGCATATAAGAGACATAGCGCCGGCGAGGACACCGGCGCTAAATATTGTTGCAACTCCACCGGGTTAATCCCGATCCTTCCACTTTGCGCGCGACCACGTCTCGCGCTCAGATAAACATCTCGTCGCGCGGCATGGCGTTTTTCTGCCGCTGCCATTTGCGGCTGCCGCGCAACTCGGCCAGCGCCGCCGCCACTCCGGTCAGCACGCCGGAGATTTGCCGGGCGGGCGAGCGGATGGCATGCTGCACAGTCTCGCCGGTATGTTCTACCCGGTCGAGGGTGCGACTAAATATTTCGTCCAGCCGCGTGGCTTGCAGGCGAACGCGGTTGGTGATTTCGTCGGCGGCAGCGCCCAGCTTTTCCGTTTGCTGGCGAACGGTCGCGCTGGTGACGCTCAGGTTGTCCACCGTATCCCGCAACTTGGGGCCAGTTTCGCTCAGCAGCATTCGCAGGTCGCGAAACAGCGGCAGCACATTCTCTTCCATCTGGCGCGACACCGATTGCAGGCTCTCGCGGGCCTTCCTGGAAGAGGCATACAGGGCGATCAGCACCCCCATCTGGAGGATGATGGCAACCGCCGTGATGGCTACGAACACTGCTAGCAGAGTTTCGTTCATATTTTTGCTCCCCGCTAGCGCAGCCGCCGGCCTTACACCTCACCACGCGCAAACGGCGCGTAATGGGAATCCCGGTCCCGGCGCTGGCGGTCTGGCGTTATCTTAAAGAGCTTGCGCCCTTTGCCGGGAATGGTTACGGCTTGGGTGCGCCTCCTTCAGGGGTGGGGGTTGAGGTCGCTTCCCGGTATGCCTGGCGGCCCGCCTCAAAGGCCGAGCGCAACTGGTCCGTCTGCTGATTCACGTACTCGCGTCCCCGGTTCACGGCCTGTTCGGCCTGCTCGCGGTAGCGGCGCGTATGCTCCCGCACCGTGTCGGTTCCATCTTCCGCTGCGGACAGAATCGCCTCGCGCGTCTCCTGGCCCGCTTTCGGCGCGTACAGCACGCCCAGCGCCGCTCCTAACCCCAGGCCCGCCAAAAACCAAAGGATTCCATTGCCAGTATCGTCAGCCATAAATTCCTCCTCATCTCAAGAACACCGGATGGTAGCACTCGAATCGTGAAAAGTGAAATCGGAATAGCCCATCTACCGGTGTTTCAACTTGCAGGGCGCCTTTTCGGAAAATTCAAGTTGATCCACCACTCAGCCGCGCGCCCGCGGCTGCTTGTGTAAAGTAGAATACCGCATCCGCGCGGCGGGCGTCGGCGGCAACCCGTTAAGGCTTCACCGTAGGCCGGATCAGCACCTCGCTGACAAAAGCCCGGGGCGCCTGCGTCACCAGCATGGCTACCGCCTGCGCTATGTCTTCGGGCTGAAGCATCCTGGAGGTCTCCTTGCCCCCATGCCTGGCGAAGCCGGAATCGGTAGAGCCCGGACACACCACCGCCACCCGTATGTGGTATGGCCTAAGCTCCTCGGCAACCGAATAGGTGAGGCCGTTGAGCCCCCACTTTGAGGCCGCATAGACGGCACCGTTCGGTAGCGGGCCCTTCGATGCCAGCGAAGAGATGTTGATGATGTGCCCAGCCCTGGCCTTTATCATCATGGGAGCGAATGCGCGGATGGCGTAGTAAACGCCCCGCAGGTTGGTCTGCATCACCCGTTCCCACTCCTCCGGCGGCAACTGGTGAAGCGGCCCGGGCGGGCCTCCCACGCCGGCGTTATTGACCAGAATGTCAATCCGTCCCCAGGTCCGCTCGACGTGCCCGGCCAAGCGTTCCAAATCGGGAAGCGAAGCCACATCGCAGGCAAAGGGCTCACACTTGCCGCCGTCCTCGCGCAGTTGCCCGGCGGTTTCATCCAGCTTCTGACGGTTCCGGCCAGCGATGACGACTCTTGCTCCCATGGCGGCCAACTGGCGGGCGATGCCAGCTCCGATGCCGTGCCCGCCGCCGGTCACGACCGCGACTTGTTCCTGCAACGCGCTTTGAATGCCGGACATAAGGTGATGATAACTAATTTTTCCGGCTGGCGGGGCGCCAGCGGCGGTGCAGAAACCCGGATTGAGCAGTTCTGCATCCAACTTCTGCGTGGCTTCAGTGCGTCGCCGACCTTTGCTGGAAATTGCGCCAGTCCCGGCTTGGTCCCTATAATCGCTGCCAAGTCTCTGGTATCCGAGTCTAAAGGGTAGAAGAAGTTATTTCGCGGAATTTGCGGTGCGGCCCGCGCCCACAGAGGGGCGCTTTCGGGGCCCGGTCCGGGAACACGGAGTTTTCGCCGTGGGAAGGAGAACCACCGAATGAAGAAGTCGCTCGTCGTGTTATTGCTGCTAGTCGCGGCCGTTGCATTTGCCCAGCAACCGGCGCCGCCGGCCCAGGCTGGCGCCCAGGCCAAACCAGGAGCCGCGCCGGCCGTGAAACAGAAGACCATCACCGACCCGGCCGAGTATAGCGCCTACATCGCGGCTATTCAGGCGACGCCCCCCGAGCTGAAGGTGACCTTACTGGAATCGTTCCTGCAGACCTATCCCAACTCGGTGATGAAGGAAGATGCCACCGAGCTGCTGCTGAAGACCTACGACCAATTGCTCTCGACCGACCCGCAGAAGTACACGCAGAAGGTCATGGAAACGGGCCAGCGGCTGCTGCAGATCAATCCCAACAACCTGACCGCGCTGGCGCTGCTGAGCTATCTGGATCGTGCCCTGGCCCAGGGAGGCGGCGCCAACTCCGGGCAAATGCTGCAGCAGGGCCGGGAGTACGCCGAGCGCGGCTTGCAACAGCTTTCCATGCAGAGCAAGCCGGAAGGCTACACCGACGAGCAATGGGCCCAGTTAAAGGCCAGTTTCCGCCTTATTTTCCTGGGCACCATCGGCCATGCCGCCTGGCAGAGCAGGGATTATCCCACCGCGCAAAAGGATTTGCAGGAGGTAGTGGCGGCCGATCCCAACAATTTCACCAACGTCTATCTGCTGGCTCTGTCCTATCTGGAGCCGAATCCGCCGCTTCCGCAGGGGCTGTTCTGGATCGCCCGCGCCGTCGCCCTGGCTCCGCCGCAGATGCCCCCGGCACAGTTGGAGACCATTCGGCGGTACGGCCGCAACAAGTACCTGCGCTTCCACGGTTCCGATCAGGGTTGGGACCAACTGCTGGCCGAGGCGAGGACCTCGCCCGTGCTGCCGGCTAACTTCAACATAACCCCCGCGCCTTCGCCGGCAGAGCAGGCCAGTCTGATGCTGCAGAAGACCAAGCCCGAGGATATGGAGTTCGCCGACTGGCAGTTCATCCTCAGCTCCGGCAACCAGCAGGCGGCCGACCAAGTCTGGGAAGCCATAAAAGGCAAGCCCATCAGGATGGTGGCGCAGGTGATCTCCCTCTCCGGCAACAGCGTGCAACTGGCAGCCAGCGCGGACGACATTCAGCAGAACAAGGCGGACGTCGAACTGCTGCTGACCAGCCCGCCGGCCCCGGGACGCACGCCTAAGCCGGGCACGCAGATTACCGTCCAGGGAGTGCCTAGCAGTTACATTCCCAATCCGTTTCTGATGCGCATGAGCGACGGCCAACTGCTCCCCCGCCCCGGAACACGGCCGTAGCTTCGGGAATGTGGCGGGGCAACACCTCATGGCGCCGCCCTGAGCGTCGAGCCGCCAAGGACCGGCTGTGCTTGCACCTCAGCCAGCTAAGGCGAGGGTCGAGCGCATACGCTGGGTTCTGGAAGAGGTTCTGCCTGAAGAAGACCACTGAAGCACCCGCGTTTTCCTGCCACCCGACAGGCGAAACACCGGTGCCCCGCGTGCCCGGAGAAGCTTACTGCGCTTGTGATTGGCGTTAGCGCGCCATTTTCTTTTCCAACACGGGACGCTCCCCGCGTGGCGGCCGGCGCGCTCCGCTGCGCAGGGCGCGAACATCGACCTTCAATTCGGCGATGGTGCGGCTCAGAGTATTGCGATGCATTCCCAACTGGCGGGCAGCCTTGCACTGGTTACCGTTGTTCTCCTCCAGCACGGTGATTATGAACAGCTTCTTGAACTCGCGTACGGCTTCGCTATAAAAGATTCCGCTTTTGTACATCTGCATCACGAGTGCTTCCAGCTGGTCCTTCACGGTACGCCTCGCTTTCCCCGAAATGAATCAATAAAACATCAATCAATACTTCGCTCCGCAAGCCTGTCTCCTTGAATGCCGCCTTGGCCAACCGCTTGCTTGTCTATTTCTGAGTGCTGCTATTGCCGGCGGCCTGCTGTTTGCCATCGCGCAGGTCGCTCAGCCGGTGAAGGCCGTCCCTGAACCGGGCGCGCAATTCCGCCGGCGCCGCCCACGAAGCGCCCCGGCCCATCAGTAAAAAATACGGGCCCAACCTGGACTCGGCCAACAGGCGCAACCCGTCGCCGAAGGCCGCCATGGTCATTACCAGGACCATGACGATCAGGCCTCCCCGTACCATGCCGAAGGCGGCGCCCAGCAGGCGGTCGAACCAACGCAGTCCCACGCCCTGCGCCGCCCATCGCGCGATCCTGCCCGCCGCCCCGGCAAGAAACAACATGCCCACAAAAATCGCCAAAAAAGCCGCGCCCTGGGCGATCCACTCGTTCTTGGCGTAGGACAAGAACCAGGCTCCCAGACGCTTGTAATTCCAAGCGGCCAGCACATAGCCGAGCACACTGCCGGCCAGCACAAACAGCTCGTACAAAAATCCGTGCGCCGTGGCCAATAGCACGGAAAGCGCCAGGATGGCCACAATCAGCCAGTCCAGCCCGGTCACATCGGACTCCTAGTCCAGCGGCAGCTCCCGCCCGGTCAACAGCCGGTAAGCCTGCACGTACTTGGCGCTGGTGTTGGCGGCCACCTCTGACGGCAACCCGGGCGCCGGCGGCTGCTTGTTCCAGCGGATCGACTCCAGGTAATCGCGCACGTACTGCTTATCGTAGGACTGCTGCGCCCGGCCCGGCTCATACTTATCGGCCGGCCAGAAGCGTGAAGAATCCGGCGTCAGAACCTCGTCCGCCAGTATCAGGCCCTGACGTGTGCGGCCGAACTCGAACTTGGTGTCGGCGATGATGATGCCGCGCTGGGCGGCGTAATCGGCGGCCTTTTTGTAGATGGCCAGGCTCAGGGTGCGCAGTGTTTCGCTGTTCTCGCCGCCGGCCATTTTGACCATGCGGTCGAACGAGATGTTCTCGTCGTGGCCGCTGGCGGCCTTGGTGGCCGGGGTAAAGACCGGCTGCGGCAGCTTGTCGCTCTCCCTCAGCCCGGCGGGCAGCTTGATGTCGGAAATGGCCCCCGTGCTCTGGTACTCCTTCCAGGCCGAGCCCGACAGGTAGCCGCGCACTACGCATTCGACGGTGAACATTTCCGCCTTGGTCACCAGCATCGAACGCCCGCGCAGTTCCCCAGCATACTGGCGCGCCGCCTCGGGGTAGCGGTCCACGTCCGCCGTGATCAGGTGATTGGCCGTAACGTCGCGCAGGAAGTCGAACCAGAAGAGCGAAAGCTGGGTCAGCACGCGCCCCTTCAGCGGGATGCCGCTGGCCAGGATGTAATCGAACGCCGATATGCGATCGGTGGCCACGATCAGCAAATGCTCGTCGTCCACCTGGTAAACGTCGCGTACCTTCCCGCTGGCATAAAGCTTTAGCCCGGGAAAGTCGGTGCGGAGGAGGAATTTGTTTTCCGTTTTCGTGCTCATGGTAATGAAGTGGTTCGTCGAAAATTGTTAAAAAGCAGTTTCATTTTGTCAATCTATCTTCATTCCAGGCAATACGGCTGTCCCGGAATTCCTTCCGGCCCAGCCAAGAATTCAGGCAAAAGCGCGTAAATCCAGTCCTGGCGCGGATCTTTCTATTGTCCCTTGCCACCCGCAAATTTCTCTACTTGAGACGGAATGGGAGATTCGCTTGATCATAATTCCGGCCGGATGGCAACAGCTATTTGCAACTAGGTGCAAAATCCAGTCCCAGAACGGGCAAAGGCCTCTTACCCCACTAAGGCCCCAATCCCAACAGGACCGGTGCCCCATATCTGCCTTGGCAGATGTGGGGCGCCTCCGTCTCGGTTTCCCAGAAGCCTGTTACCCGCCCAGGGCGGCGAAGAAGCGAATCAGCGACTCGATTCCGCTATAAAAATTCGCAATCTGGAATTTTTCGTTGGGCGCGTGGTTATTGTCATTCGGCAGCGCGAAGCCCAGCATTACGCTGGGAATCTTCAAGTAATTCTGGAACTGGGCAACGATCGGAATCGAACCGCCGGCGCGGATATATACGGTCGGCTTGCCGTAGACCTCCTGCAACGCCCGCTCGGCGGCGCGGATGAAGTCGTTGTCGGTGCTGACCACCGACGCCGGCCCTTTACTGTGCACCTTGATCTTGAGCTGCACTCCTTTGGGCGCGATCGCATTCACGTATTTTGTGTACTTGGCCAGGATATCGTCCGCATCCTGCTCGGGCACCAGCCGCATGGAGACTTTGGCGGAGGCGCGCGCCGGGATGACCGTCTTGGCCCCGCTGCCGGTGTAGCCGCCGGGCATGCCATGAACCTCCAGCGTGGGACGCGCCCAGGTGCGGTAGAGCACGGGGAAGCCAGGCTCACCGGTGAGCGCGACCGAACCCACCTCGCTCTGGCGATACTGCTCTTCGTCGAAGGGAAGCGCCTGCCAGGCCTTCAGTTCAGCGGCGCTGGGGGCCTTCACCGCGTCGTAGAAGCCGGGGATCAGTATCTTGCCGTTTTCGTCCTTCAGTTTGGCGATGATCTGGCTGAGCGCGAACAGCGGGTTGGGCGCCGCTCCGCCGTAGGTTCCCGAGTGCAGATCGCTGGCCGCGCCCTGGCACTCCAGTTCGGTATAGAGCAGCCCGCGCAGCCCCACGCAGATGGTCGGCAGGCCGGGTGCGAACATCTCGGTGTCGCAGACCAGCGCGAAGTCGGCCGGCAGCGCCTTGGGATTGGCGCGCACGTATTTCTCCACCGACTCTCCCCCGACCTCCTCTTCTCCCTCATAAAGCACGCGCACGTTAATGGGCAGCTTTCCCTGGTTGGCCTGGAAGAGCGCTTCGAAGGCCTTGACCTGGATCCAGAGCTGGCCCTTGTCGTCGGCCGCGCCGCGGGCGTAGAGATTGCCGTCCCGCTCGGTCGGCTCGAAGGGCGGAGACAGCCACTCGTCCAGCGGATCGGCCGGCTGCACATCGTAGTGCGCGTAAGCCAGTACGGTGGGCTTGCCGGGAGCGTGCCGCCAGTCGGCGTAGACCAATGGGTGCCCGTCGGTCCGTATGACCTCGACGTGCTCGAAGCCGATGCGCTTCAGCTCCGCCGCCACAAACTCGGCGCCGCGCCGCACGTCCTGCTTGTGCTCGGGCAGGGTGCTCACGCTGGGAATGCGTATCAGCTCCTTAAGCTCTTCAAGAAACCTCTGCTGATTTTGCTTGGCAAAGTTGACGGCGGCTGAGGCCATGACGTTGTCCTTTCCGGGCAGAACTGTAACCGGTTGCCACTGCGGGTTGGGCTATTGATTGCGGTGCCGGATGCAACGGCGTGAACGGGAGAGTATAGCACCCTCATTAGTTGTTAGTTCTTCGTTCTTAGTTCCTGTTACAGATGCCCTAAACCCGTGCAGTTCCCGTGAGCGAAGACGAACAACGAAGAACTAATGACACTAATAGCTAAGAACGGTCTTATTTTGCCGAGCTTTGGGCAATTTTTTTCTCCAGCCAGCAGACGTGGTCGTCTTCGAATTCCGCCAGCTCGCGGTAGAGCGTTCGCAAACCGTAATCGCTGGTCATGCCGGCCAGTTCGGCGTAGAAGTGGCGAGCGCCGATCTCGGCCGCCAGCGCCACCTGCAGGGCCCGCTCGCGCATGCCCGGCTTTTTCGGGTCGCCGGGGTCGTCGAACAGTTCGCTGGTCTCCAGCCGCGGCACCTCGACCATTTCCTGCAAGTCGTCCTCGGTGAGGGCGCATGAGGCGTTGCCGTAGCGTTCCATGTACTGCTGCTGCAATTGGGTGCTGTGACGGCGCTCTTCGGCCGCCATCTCCCAGAAGACGCTGGCGACCTCCAGCGAGTGCAGGTCGCGGAATTCGGCGAACATCTCGGCGAAGCGGTGATACAGCTCCGCATTGCGCTCCTCGATAAAGATGGCAACGTGCAGCGCCTCGCATGGGGTGAGGCTGATGAATGGCTTTTTCATGATTTTCCGGCGGGCAAACTCACGGTTTCCGCGGCAAGCGCTCGGTCGCGCCTGCCGGGGATGGAAACCGGACCCATGGCTTGCTTAGACGTTGTTTGCACCGGAAAAGCAGCATCGATCCGGCAGAATCGGCCCTGCCGGTACCGGATCGGGAATGGCTCAGCCGCACAACAGCCGGCGAGCCGGGCATGGAGGGGCCGCGCCGGAGAAAATTCTCCTCAGTGGCGGCGGTTTCAAGTTTCAGGTTCCCGGCTCGCTGCGCGTAACTCGAAGCTGCCCCGGCGGCTCAGACCGTGTCGATCAGCCGATTGTTGATGGCAAACAGCGCCAGCTCCAGGCGGCTGGAGACCCCCAGCTTATCGAAGATGTTGGTGAGGTGGTGCTTCACCGTATCCTCGCTAAGCGAAAACTTCTGCGCGATCTCCTTGTTGCTGAGGCCGGAGACGATGGTCGAGAGGATCTCGATTTCCCGCCGCGTCAGGCCATAGCTCTTTGCCTTGGCATGCTGCTGGCCGGAGGCGTGGACGCGCAGATACTGCTGCATGTCGGTGACCGGCTCGCGCCCCACCCAATACTGGCCGGCCATGACGGTGCGGATCGCCTTCAGCAGGATCTGGGTGGCCGCCTCCTTCATGACCACGCCGCGGGCGCCGATCTGCAGGGCTTCGATCATCTGCCGGTTTTCCACCACTGCCGCCAGCAGGATGACGCGCACGCCGCTATGCTGGGTCGCCATCTCGCGCAGTGTCTCCAGCCCGGGCATGCGCGGCATGGCTAAATCGAGCAGCAGGATGTCGGGCCGGACCTGCGGCACCAGGGTCAGGGCCTCCGTGCCGTCAGCGGCTTCGCCCGCCACCTCGAATTCAGGCTCCGACTCCAGCAGACGACGCAGGCCATCGCGAAAGATGGCGTGATCATCGGCGATGGCGATTCGAATCTTGTGGTTGTTGTTATCCATGAGCGGACTTTCCTTTCGGTGGTAGGGTGATTTCCAACCGGGAGCCGTGGCCGGGCATCGACTCTATGCTCAACTGCCCGCCAATGCCGCGGACCCGCTCCTTAATGATAGTCGGTCCCTTGCTGGTCGAGGTAAGTTCCTGGGGCAGGATTCGCCCTTGGAAATCGAACCCCCGGCCATCATCGGAAATGGTAAGCGACAGCGCGCCGCCCGGCCCACGGGTAATTGTTACCACGGCATGAGTGGCCTGGGCGTGCTTGCGGATATTGACCAGTCCCTCCTGCACGATGCGCACCAGTTCGCGGCAGATATGCGGGCTCAGGTCCACCTCCTGCAGGTCGGAGACGAAGCTGGCCTCGATGCCGGTGTCGCGGCGGAAGCGGTCCACGCTCTCGGCCACGTAGTCGAGCAGTTGCTCGGGAGTGAGGTCGACCGGCCGCATGTGCTGCATCAGTTCGCGCAGGTTGAGGACTTCGGTGCGCAGCAGGTGTTGCAGCTCGGACAACTCCGGCGCCGCCTCGGACTTTATTCGCTCCGCCCCCCGGCGCAGTACATCGACCCGCATCTCGGCGGAGATGAGGCTCTGGATGGCCCCGTCGTGGAGTTCGCGGGCCACCCGCGCTCGTTCCATCGCCCCGGCCCGCGAGCGCAGGCGGCGCATGAGGAAGACGCTGTACAGCGCCGAGGTCGCCTGCCGGGCAAGGCTCTCGGCGAACCTCAGTTCGCGCTCGCGGCTGGGCCCCAGATGCGCCTCCAGCAACACCAGCCGCGCCAGCCAGCCGCTGCCAATCTCGCTGCCTACGCACAGCATGGAGGCGGGAGCCTGGGGTGCCAGCTCCACCTTCGGCATCTCCGGCAGCTCGCGGCTGCTTAGCGTACCTCCCAGCAGCGAAAGCATGTGGACCGCGCCCCTATTGGCGTGGCAGTAAACCGTACCAGGCAGATCCGGCAACAGGTAACGGTCGGCCTCCTGGGCTGGAATCTCGCGCCACCGCGGCATGGAATCGACCGCCGCACTGGCTTCAAGCTGCCACACCAAGGCCCTGTCGGTCAGCAGCTCCTTGATGATTACATAAGCGCCCTTGGCCGAAAACAGGCGCATGAACTCCGACAACACGATCTGCAGGCTGCTGGCCAGCCCGGCTTCCGGACGCACGGCGTGCAGCAGACGGTTCGCCATGGCGGTTTCCGCGCGGCTTTCCTTGGCGATCTCGGCCCCCATCCCGAGCAGCAGCCCCAGAACCAGGTTCACCGCGCAACGCACGATCAGGCGATTCATCTCGAAGGGGCCCTGCAATACATCGTGAAACGAAGCACTCGCGCCCACGATGGCGGATTCCAGCACCAAAACCGCGGCATTAAACACGGCCGTCGCCAGCGTCTCCGGAAATCCCCAGCGAAAGCCGGCGGCTACCAGGTTGAAAATAAAAAGCGTGGTCAGCGGACCCGCCTGGATCATCAGCGTGATCAACATCATCCAGAAAAGGTCTATGGCGTGCAGCAGCCACATGGGCGGCGCGCTTTCGCGGGAATAGAGCCAGATAAGGAGACAGCAGCTATACAGCAGCCAGGGGGCGAGAATCAGGTAAACCAGCGAGGTGGTGTTGGGATTGCGGCTGGAGTCGACATAGACCCCCAGCAGCACCAGCAGCGACAGCATGGCGCGGGCACAGCCGAGTACGCGCTCAATCTGCAGACTATCGACGTCCGAGATCGGCGCTCCCAGCCTGGTCAGATACCGATAAAAACGCGGCCAGTGCACGAGTCTCGTCTCAGCCTGAAGAGCAGCATCGCATTATTTCTCAAACCCCGCTTCGCCTGCAACAGACTTTCGGGGGGGTGCCCCCAATCAGGCCGCCGACGGCACGCTCGGGCAACCACCGGGGCTGCCGGCAGACGGCTTGCCCGGAAAGAATCTCCACGGGCACGGCGCGCCGGATGTTGCCGCGCAGATGCGCAGTCACCTGAAACTGTGACCACGCTCACTGCGTTGAGCATTTCTCGTGCCTAAGCTTGGAGGCGTCAGGAACAGGTGCCGATGATCGGCCGAGGCAGCGGCCGAACGGCGAGTTCCACAGGGCCGGCATCCGGCGAAGGGGTTCCTCCTGCTCCCGCCGCTGCCGGCTGTTCCGCTTAGGAAGACGAATATGACGTCTGCTTCCAAGCTTGCCAGGCCTCAGTGCAAGCTGGCGCTCCCGCCGCGCCGCTTCGACATTCATCAGGAAGCCCGGCCAGAGGCTAACCACGCCGCCAGCGGCATACTTGAGGTCGCCGCCCACAACAGCTCCCGCCGCATCGCCATCGAATCCGTCCGCTCCGGACAGAAACCGGGCTCCCGCTGCTGGCCGGAAATTCTTACATTCCTGCTCACACTGGCCTTCAGCCCGAGCTTGGCAGCGCTGGCTTCCAGTCCGGCCTGGTAGCGCCTTCTCCCGAGCAACTCGCTAGCGCCGGTTACGCAGCGTCGAGGTATCTAGATTTAGAGCAATTTTACAGTTGCTGTACCCGGGTGGAAGCAGCGGGCTTTAGCCCGCTGAATGAACCCGTCGGAGATAAGGGGCTTCAGCCCCTGTGCTCAAACACAAGGGCTAAAGCCCTCTAGTTTTTCGTCGCAATTCGCTGGGCTAAAGCCCAGCGCTTCCACAGTGAAGCCTGGCGCGGGTACATCAACTCTGGAACCGCCATAGAGCATAACCAGAGATGCTGTACGCCTTATTTGCGGATATACCTTCTCAGGAAGTGCCCTATTTTTTTCTGCTTGCGGATGCTGCTGGAGGAATCACCACCGGGCGGCGCACCGGCACCAGCGCGTCCGGCGGGGGGTTCGACTGTGCGCGCCTCATGACCTCCTGCTGCACGTAATGCACGAAGTCCTGCATCTGGCGCTGCATGTTCTCTATTCGCTCGCGCATGTTCAGGATTATGGCGATGCCGGCGATGTTTACGCCCAGGTCGCGGGCCAGGGAAAGAATGAACTCCAGGCGCTTGAGGTCGTCTTCAGTGTAGAGGCGCGTGTTGCCCTCGCTGCGCGAAGGCTTCAGCAGGCCTTCGCGCTCGTACAGCCGCAGCGTCTGCGGATGCACGTCGTACATCTCGGCCACCACCGAAATCATGTAAGCGCCTTTGCTCTTGCGTTTGGTCATTGCGATCCTTCGCTGCGCTCAGGATTTCGCCTGCGGGCTCCCGCTTGCGCCGCTGCGCTCACGCCCGCAAAGCGGCTCAACATCTCGGCCACCACCGAGATCGTGTAAGCGCCCCTGCTCTTGCGTTTGGTCATTGCGATCCTTCGCTGCGCTCAGGGTTCCCCGTTAAATCTTGCTCCACAGCTCCCGGCGCGGGTCTTCCGGATACATCTTCTGCAACTGCTGCCAGACTTCCTTGGCGCGCACGTCCTGCACCTCGGGGACGACGATCTTGATCTCCACAATCTCGTCGCCGGTGGCGCCCTCGCGGGTGGCGCTGGGGACGCCGCGGCCGCGCATGCGCAGTTTCTGCCCGCTCTGCGTTCCGGGAGGAATGCGCAACTGCGCCCGGCCGTCGATGGTCGGCACCTCCACCCGCGCGCCCTGGGCCGCTTCCCAGGGCATCACCGGCAGGGTAATGTAAATGTCGTCGCCCTCGCGGCGGAAGACCGGGTGGGGCTCGATGTGTACCACCAGATAGAGGTCGCCCGGGGCAGCGCTGCGCGCTCCCGGATTGCCCTTGCCTGCCAGCCGTATGCGTTGGCCGTCGCGCGTGCCCGGCTTGATGCGGAACTCGACCGGCTCGCTGGCCATGTGCCCGCGCTGGTCGGGCCGCTGGATGTTCAGCTTGAGGCTGCCGCCGCGAATGGCCGTCCAGAACGGCACCGTGACCTGGTATTCCAGATCGGTGCCGCCGAGGGGAGCGCTCTCGGGCGCGGCGGCGCCGCCAAACAGGCTGGAGAAGATGTCGCGGAAGCTGGCGCCGCGCTGGCCGCCGGCCTGGCCTCCAAAATCGAAGTTGCCGAAGTCGAAGTGCGCCTCGCGCGCATTGCCGCCACCCTGTGCGCCGCCCGGAAATCCCCCGGGAAAGCCGCCGTAGCCGGCTCCGGTGCCGCCGCCGGCGCGGACGTAAGCCTCGGCCGCCGCGGGGTCTATGTTGTCCGAGTAGAAGCCGAGCTGATCGTAAATCTTGCGCTTCTTGGGGTCGCTTAGAACGTCGTTGGCCTCGGAAATGACCTTGAACTTCTCCTCGGATGCCTTGTCTCCGGGATTAACATCGGGATGGTGCTTGCGCGCCAGCTTGCGGAACGCCTTGCGAATCTCCTCCGCCGAGGCGTTCTTCTTCACCCCCAGAGTCGCGTAATAGTCCTTCTTGTCAGTCGTGGTGGCCATTTCGAACCTAGATTATTCGAATACTTTACAGCCTAATGAACGCGGTCACGCCAGGTATCAACTTCCCTCAACGGGTCCCACCCGGCTGTGGTTTTGTCATGCTGAGCGAAGCGAAGCATCCCATTACCGTTTCTTGCCTACTATAGCTTCAGCTTTTTCAACCAGTTCGTCGCCCCGTTGGTTTGGCGATAAAATCCGCCGGCCCCATGTCTCCGCCAAGTCCACCCAGCGTGGATTAGATTGCTCTATCAATGCTATCTTTTTCGCTCGCGTCCGCCCCTTGATCTGCTTTTCCCGCCGAATCCCTTGCAGCGGGCCGCTATATTGCTCGTACCACACCAGCCGGTCGCAATCATACTTGCTGCTGAAGCCTTCGAGAAGCTTGTTCTTGTGCTGAAACACCCGCCGATCGAGATTGTTAGTAACACCGACATACAGCGTCCCACTTTTGCTGGCGACAATGTAAGTCCAAAACTTACGCATTCTCGATTGAAGCTCCCAGCCTCGCTGTTGCCCTGAACTCACCGGGGATGCTTCGCTCCACCACCCCACCAGATGCAACAGCGGCATCTGGCGGGGACCCCGGCTTCGCTCAGCATGACATTCAACAAGAGAGTGCTAGTAGGGGCGAGCATCACATGGGCATTCCCGGCCTAGTCCGCCACTCAATTCACGACGCTCTTTTTTTCGTCTTCCTCGTCCGGAAGCGACACCACCCCTCTCGGCGGCCCCTCATCGTCCAGCACCGCCATGCCGGTGATGCCATGGATTGTCGGCTTTAATAAATACCACCGACCCTCTCCCGGATGGAACCGCAAAAAATAATCCTGTCCCTGTATTTCGAATTGCATTGTTTTCCCCTACCGCTTTCTGCGTTTTCCCTAAAACCAAAGGGGCGCCCTCGACGCCCCCGGTCCAACTTCCAACTACTCCCGGTTTCGCCGGGTTCGTCAGTTTTTCTTCTCGTCGACGTCGACGTACTCGGCGTCGATAACTCCTTCATCCTTCTTCTTCTCGCCTGACGCCGCGCCCCCGTCCGCGCCGGGTTGCGGACCGGCGCCTGCCCCCGGCTGCGCCTGGCTGGAGGTGGCCTTGTACATGGCTTCGGCCAGTTTGTGCGAAGCCTGCTGCAGGCGGTCGCGGGCCGTGCTCATGGCGTGCAGGTCGCCGCCTTCCAGCGCCTTTTTGGCGTCGGCCACGGCGTTTTCCACGTCGCCGCGTTCGGAGCCCGAGATCTTGTCGCCGTGCTCGCGCAGCATCTTCTCCACCTGGTAGACCATGCCGTCGAGCTGGTTGCGGGTCTCAATCTCCTCGCGCTTCTGCTTGTCTTCGGTGGAGTGCGACTCGGCCTCCTTGGCCATGCGCTCCACCTCTTCCTTGCTCAGGCCGGAAGAAGACGTGATGGTGATCTTCTGGTCCTTCTGTGTTGCCATGTCCTTGGCAGTAACGTTGAGAATGCCGTTGGCGTCGATGTCGAAGGTGACCTCGATCTGCGGCACCCCGCGCGGCGCCATGGGAATGCCCGTCAGATGGAATTTGCCCAGGGTGCGGTTCTGCCCCGCCATGGGACGCTCGCCCTGCAGGACGTGAATCTCCACCGAAGTCTGGTTGTCGGCCGCGGTAGAGAAGGTCTCCGTCTTGCGGGTTGGAATGGTGGTGTTGCGCGGAATCATCGGCGTCGCCACCCCGCCCAGGGTCTCAATCGACAAGGTCAGCGGCGTTACATCCAGCAGCAGCAGATCCTTGACCTCGCCCTTGAGCACGCCGCCCTGAATGGCTGCGCCCACGGCGACCACCTCGTCCGGGTTCACGCCCTTGTGCGGTTCCTTGCCGAACAGGTCCTTCACCAGGTTCTGGATGAAGGGCATTCTGGTCTGGCCGCCCACCAGCACCACCTCGTCGATCTTCTCGGCGGTGACGCCGGCGTCCTTCATGGCCTGCCGGCAGGGCGCCACTGAACGCTCGACGATGTCGCGCACCATCTCTTCCAGCTTGGCCCTCGTCAAGGTCTTCACCAGGTGCTTGGGGCCGCTGGCGTCGGCGGTGATGAAGGGCAGGTTGATCTCGGTCTGCATGGTGGTCGAGAGCTCGATCTTGGCGCGCTCGGCGGCGTCGCGCAGACGCTGCAGCGCCATCTCGTTGCCTTTGCCGCGCAGGTCGAGCCCTTCGTCCTTCTTGAACTCTTCAATCAGCCAATCGACCAGCCGCTGGTCGAGGTTGTCGCCGCCCAGGTGAGTGTCGCCGTTGGTGGACTTAACCTCGATTACGCCTTCGCCCACTTCCAGAACCGAAATGTCGAATGTGCCGCCGCCGAAGTCGTAGACGGCAATAGTCTCGTCCTTCTTTTTGTCGAGGCCGTAAGCCAGCGCCGCCGCCGTGGGCTCGTTGATGATGCGCTTGACGTCCAACCCGGCGATCTTGCCGGCATCCTTGGTGGCCTGCCGCTGCGCATCGTTGAAGTAGGCGGGCACGGTAATCACCGCTTCGGTGACCGTCTCGCCCAGATAATCTTCCGCGGCCTTCTTCAGCTTCTGCAGAATCATGGCCGAAATCTGCGGCGGGGTGTACTCCTTGCCCTGCGCCACCACGGCTACGTGGTCGCCCGACTGCACCACTTTATAGGGGACCATCTTCATCTCTTCGCTCACTTCGTTGAAGCGGCGGCCCATGAAGCGCTTGATGGAGTAAACGGTGTTCTCCGGATTGGTAATCGCCTGCCGCTTGGCCACCTGCCCGACCAGCCGTTCGCCGGTCTTGGTAAAGGCCACCACCGAAGGCGTGGTCCGGCCGCCTTCCTCGTTGGCAATGACCTTGGGCTCGCCACCCTCCATGACCGCTACCACCGAGTTGGTGGTACCCAAGTCAATACCGATAATCTTCGCCATTGCTTCTGCCCTCCTGCGGGACCCCTATGCCCCGTGACTCTGCTTTATAACCCACTCATGATAAGAGTTGAGTCTGACATTGTCAAGATTTTAGATGGTACTTTCCGCATGTGAGATTCAAGAATCAAAAGAGAAAACGCTCTTTCGCGTAACTATAATTGAAATCGAGACTTACAATGTATTAAGGGTAAGGGACAAGGAATAGAAAATTATTCGGACCTGGTCATGGGGGTGGCCCACATCTGCCGAAATCTAGCAAAGGGGCACCCCGGAGGACGCCGGCGCTGACGGGATTACTTCCTGGCCGGCGGCCTGAGCGGCTGCACGATTACGCCGGCTGCCTGCAACTTCTCGCGCAGCAAGCGCGCGGTCTCGGGCGCGCCGGGCGTATCCGAGTGCAGACAGATGGTCTGCGCCGTCACCGAGATTTTTTTGCCGTCGTAGGTGGTAATTTCTCCGCGCGTAGCGATTCCCACGCCTTGTTCGGCGGCGCGCTCGGACGGCTGCATCAGCGCCCCGGGGAGCTTGCGGCTGCGCAGCGAGCCGTTAACCTCATAGGCGCGGTCGGCGAAGGCTTCGGTGACGCAGGCGAAACCCATTTCGGTGTACCAGCGCTGGGCGGCCGAATTGGGCAGCGCCACCATGATCAGGTTAGGATCGCAGGCGCGCACGGCACGGCCAATGGCCTCGGCCACCGGCTTGCTGTTGGCGGCGTGGTAGAGAGCGCCATGCGGCTTGACGTGCACCACGGGGACGCCGTGGCGCCGGGCCACCTTCTGCAGCGCGATGATCTGCTCGCGCACCGAGGCTTCCAGCGCCTCCGGCGCCATCTTCAACTCCTCGCGTCCGAAGTTGGCGCGGTCGGGATAGCCGGGATGCGCCCCCACGTTGACCCCAAGCTGCTTGGCCAGACGAACCGTGGTCTCCATCGTCTGCTCGTCGCCGGCATGGCCGCCGCAGGCGATGTTGGCCGAGGTTAGCTGGCGCATGATCTTTTCTTCCGTGCCGTCGGCTATGGCCTCCGGCGATTCGCCGATGTCGGAATTGATGTCGATGGTTTTTGCTGGCATGGTCTTGATCCTGTGCAAATTAAGATTGAAGATTACAGATTTAAGATTTAAAAGCAAAACTGCGGCGAATTGAAACTATTCGTTTCTGCTCAACCTGAAGTCAGATTCCCCTCTCAGGTCTTTCAATCTTCAATCTTCAATCTTCAATCTTCAATCCGAAAAAGCTGTCTTCAGCCACTTCTCCTGTTCCCGGAGATGCTTGACGGCCTCCTCCACGCTGATCATGCGGAAGCGCACCTCATCGCGCGGACGCAGTTGCGCCAGGTGCCGCAGATCGGCGGCGATGACATTGGCCGCCTTCGGATAGCCGCCCGTTGTCTGCTGATCCACGAACAGGATGATCGGTTGCCCATCCGGGGGAACCTGCATGGCTCCGAGTGAAATGCCTTCGGTAACCAGTTGCGATTTGGGCGGAAGCGTCAGCGCCTCTCCCTTCAGGCGCACGCCACGGCGGTCAGAATCGCCAAGCACGACATAAGGACAGCGCTCCAGCGTGGCCAGTCCTTCTTTCCCGAACCAGGAGGCCTGCGGGCCGGTCGTCAAGCGCAGCTCGCGCCGAGGCTTGAGGAAAGCGCGCGCCTCCGGCCACAGGTTACGGACCGCGGTGGAGGCCGCGTGCTTTACCGCCAGGCGGTCGCCGGCCCGCAGCTCCCGGCCGTTGAGCCCGCCGAAGTGGGCCGAGCGCAGGGTCGAGGCACTGCCCATCACCGGCGCGATATCGAAGCCGCCCTGCACCGCCAAGTAGCTTCGCGCTCCGCCGATGATGGCGCCGCATTGGAGAACCGCGCCCGGCAACACGGGAAACGGCTTCCACATCGGCGCTCTTGCCCGTGCCGGGCCCGGCGCTTCCTTTCCTTCAGTTGGAGCTAGCGCCAACCGGCACTCGATGTCCGCCCCGGTGAGAGCCACGATGGCGGCGCGCTCGAACTCGATGGTCGCGCCCAGCAGCGTCATTTCCAGCCCGGCTTCGTTTTCCGCATTGCCAAGCAGCAGGTTGGCCACGCGCAAGGCAAGGGCGTCGGCCGCACCGGCGGAAGTGACGCCGAAGTGAGCGTAGCCGAACCGCCCCAGGTCTTGCACGGTGGTCATCAGCCCGGGATTGATGATTCTGAGGGTCATGGAGTTTTGCCGGCCAGCATGGCGTCGAAAGTTTCCCGCGTAATCGGTTCAAACTTCGCCAAATCTCCCGGTTGCAGCCTGGAAGGAGGATTGGCCGCCGGGTCGAACATGCGCAGCGGAGTGCGGCCCAGCAGTCGCCAGCCGCCCGACCACTGCATAGGATACAAGCCGGTCTGGCTGCCACCGATGCCCACGCTGCCGGCGGGAACAGAGGTGCGCGGCGTCTTCAACCGCGGCGTGGCCAGCGATTCCGGCAAGCCACCCATGTACGGGAAGCCCGGCGAGAAGCCTATGAAGTAAACCGTGTACACCGTCCCGCTATGCCGTTCGATTACCTGCTCCGGCGTCAGGCCGCAGTGCTGGGCGACATCGCCGAGGTCGGGCCCAAGTTCATCGCCGTAACAGACCGGAATCGTCACCGGCGTGCGACCGGTTTCCACAGAGGTTGCGCCTCCTGCTTCGGTCAACTCCAGCACGCGCGCTTGCAATTCACTGACCGGCAGGCGCAGCGGATCGAAATCGATCAGCAGGGTGGCGTAGGCCGGGTGCAAGTTGAGAATGCGCGGATCAGGGCTCTGCTGCAGCTTGTGGAATAGCTGAATCACCTGGCGGTTCAGCTCCGGCGAAATCACATCGCCGAAGACCGCCAGCAACGAAGAATCGCTTGCCTCTACAAGTCGCATTTGGAGCGCCCGCCGGGGCGGCACGTCGAGAGTACGCTGGAGGCGCGTCTCGGCGCAAGAAGGTTTCAAAGGATGAAGGGTTCAAAGTTCCAAGGTTGCAGGGTTCAGTGATTGAAGAACCCAGGGAAGCGCCGCCGCCGGCTTGCGAAAAAAGGCCGCAACCATGGTTGCGGCCGGTCTGGCTAAATCAGAAGTCTACTTTGAGGTGCCGTACGAGCCTGAACTCGAGCCACTCATCCCGCTCCCGGAGCTTTCGTTGCTGGAGGACGGATTCTGCGAGGTGCCGGAGGGTGTGCTCTCGCTCGCCGGAGGCTTCTTGTGCTTCTTTTTGTGTTTGCGCTCGGTGGTAGTGGTGGTCTGGCTGGTGGTTGACTGGCTGGTGCTGGACTCGGTGTTGTTGCCCATCGAGTTGGACTGGCCACTTGACTTGTCCATATTGGACTGGCCGTAGCCTGATGACGGGTTTTGGCTTGTGCTGCTGCTACTGCTGCTCTGAGCGGCGGCAATCCCTACCATGAACAGGCTGGCCGTGGCGATCGCCAGAAGTTTGTTTTTCATCGGGCACTCCTTTCTTCAGGTTGCGCTTGGCACGGCAGCCGCGCTCCTCCCATTTGCGGTTGCAGCTCCGTGCACGGTCCTCGGCAGCGGCAATACGCAACCGTCTCCGTCTGCCGCCTGGCTAAGGGGTTCGTCATTCTGATGAGCGAATAATGCCTGGCGTTGGCCGGCAGGCAGAGATGAAGCTCGCGGCCGGAGCGCCCGCCGGCGCGAGCTGCCGCCCCATTGCAACCTGCTGGCAAATCGTTGCATCATGCTTGACCGGGGGTTACTGAGGGTGGATTCGTGCCCCAGCGAGGCGACTATACCTATGTACAACGTGCTCATCATCGAGCGCGAGTATGGGGCCGGCGGCAGCGTGATTGCCGCCAGGCTAGCCCAGCATCTCGGCTGGAAGTTGTACGACACCGAGTTGACGGCCGAGATCGCCCGCGTGGCCAAGGTGGATCCGAGAGCGGTGGCCCAGTGCGACGAGCACTGCGATCCGCTCCTCTACCGTCTGGCCAAGGTTTTCTGGCGCGGCAGTTACGAGCCCATGCTGGAGATTCCGGAGGGCCGCGTCTTCGACACCGATACCCTGGTCTCGGTGGCGCAGCGGCTGATCACCGAAGCCGGCCAGCGCGGGCGTTGTGTCATCGTGGGACGCGGCGCGCCCTACATCCTACGCCAGCGCAACGACCGCTTTTCCGTCTTCCTCTTCGCCCCCCGCGAATTGAAGATCAGCCGCGCCATGGCGCAGCATAAATCGCAAGAAGAAGCCACGCGCCTGGTCGACACCATAGACGCCGAACGAGCCGCCTTCGTCAAGCGCTACTTCGGCAAAGATTGGCCGTGCCGTGATCTCTACGACATGATGCTCAACACCGACTGCGGATATGACCTGGCGGTCGAGCTGATTTTGCAGGCGATGGCGGTCAAGGCGCAGCATAGGGTTGGCGTCGCCAGCTAGCCTCTGCGAAGGTGCGAAGATGCGTATTGCCGGCGTGGCCAGCGCCTTTCCCGGCCACTATTACAGCCAGCAACAGATCACGGCGGCGCTGCAGACGCACTGGGGTGACAAGCTGGCCGATCCGGAAGCCGCCGGCCGCCTGCTCGCCCGCGTAGGCGTCGGCGGACGCTATCTCGCCCTGCCCATCGAGGGCTACGACGAGCTGACCGCCTGGGGCAGGGCCAATGACGCCTGGATCGAAATTGCCGAAGAGCTGGCCGAGCAGTCTCTGTGCCGCGCCCTGGCGCGCGCCCAACTCTCCGCCGGCGAGCTGGCGGCGATCTTTTTTGTTTCCGTAACCGGCATTGCCAGTCCTTCCATCGACGCGCGCCTGGTAAACCGCATGCGCCTTTCCCCGGCCATCAAGCGCATTCCCATCTTTGGCCTGGGCTGCGTGGCGGGAGCCGCGGGCGTGGCCCGCGCCGCCGACTACGTGCGCGCTTATCCCGGCCACTGTGCGGCGCTGGTGGCGGTGGAACTGTGCTCGCTTACCTGGCAGAGAGACGATCTTTCGCCCGCTAACATCATCTCCAGCGGCCTGTTTGGCGACGGCGCCGCCGCCGTCATCATCGCCGGAGAGCAGGTGGCACAGGCTTTTGACTCGGCTGGCGTGAGCGGCAAAAACATCCCGCCTCCGCCAAACCAAGGCAGCTATGGGGCGCTCTCCGCCTGGCCGCGCATCCTGAACTCGCGCTCCTCGTTCTATCCCGATACGGAAGATGTCATGGGATGGAAGATTTCGGAAAAGGGCTTCTCCATCGTTCTCTCGACCCGTGTCCCGCAAATGGTCTACGAGTACTTGGCGCGCGACGTAGATGCCTTTCTGACCGAGAACGGGCTGCGGCACGACGACATCGCCCACTGGATCATGCATACCGGCGGGCCGAAGATCCTGGAGGCTACCGCCGAGGCCCTGCGCCTGCCTGCGGGCGCGCTGGACGCCTCCTGGGAGTGCCTGCGCAATGTGGGCAACCTCTCCTCCGCTTCGGTGCTGCTGGTCCTGGAGCAGTTCCTGTACCAGCGCCGCCCGGCTCCGGGCAGCTACGGCCTGCTGGCTGCCATGGGGCCGGGATTCTGCTCCGAGCTGGTTCTGCTGCGCTGGTAGCTCTGCTGGCAATCACAACCGGCACTTTCGATTAACCCGGCGCTGATAACCGGAAATGGGAAGTTGAAACGAACAAAGCTGCTTCCCAGTCCGGGGCGGTCGCCGTTATCATGAGAACGCAAACCACCCCGGAGGGGAGCATGAGCTTCTTCCGCAGAGAAGACACAGGAGCTGCAGGAATCCGCCGAGCACGCCGCTCATGAATCGCGGCTTGCGCCGGTAAGCTTGACCATGGCCGTGCTGGCCGTGCTGGTAGCCGGCATATCGGTGCTCGGACATCGCGCGCACACGGAAGAGATCATCCTGCAAAACCGCGTCACCGACCAGTGGGCCTACTACCAGGCCAAGAACATCCGCCGCCAGAACTACGAGTTGTTTCTCGACCTGCTGGGGCTTTCCGAGTTCAGGGACCAGAAAAAGGCCGAAGCCCTGAAAAAGAAGTATCAGGAATCGATTTCAAAGTACGCCGACCAGCAGAAGGAGATCGATGCGGAGGCGCGCAAGCTCGAACGCGAAGTCGACCTGGAACGCCGGCGCGCGGACCGGTTTGACCTCGGAGAAAGTTTTCTGGAGGTCGGAATCGTCGTAACCTCGATTACGCTGCTCACGCGAAAACGCTTCTTCTGGGGAATGGGGATAGTGTCGGCGGTGATAGGAATAGTGTTCGCCGTCTTCGGGCTGATGCTGCATTAGCATCGCGCCAGCCGTCGCTTCAGAGTCCCAACACAGTTTTTTGCAAGGCGAGCAGTTCTCCCAGGCCCTTGCGCGCCAAGCTGGTCATCTGCGCCAGTTGGGCGTCGGTGAAGGGCTTTTGCTCGGCGGTGGCCTGTAGCTCGACAAAGCGGTCGGAGCCGGTCATGACGAAGTTTGTGTCCACCTCGGCCTGCGAGTCTTCCTCGTAGGAGAGGTCGAGCATGGCCTGGCCGTGCACGATTCCCACCGAGACGGCAGCCACCTGGTCGCGCAGCGGCAGGCGTTTTAGGGTGCCGGCGGCGACCAGCTTGCGCAACGCCGAGGCCAGGGCGACAAAGCCGCCGGTGATGGCAGCGGTGCGCGTGCCGCCGTCGGCCTGGATGACGTCGCAATCTATCCACAGGGTGCGCTCGCCGAGCTTTTCCAGGTCGATCACCGCGCGCATGGAGCGTCCAATCAGCCGTTGAATCTCGTGCGTGCGTCCGCCGATGCGCCCGCGGCTGCTCTCGCGCGGCGTGCGCGTCAGGGTCGAGCGCGGCAGCATGCCGTACTCGCTGGTGATCCAGCCGCGCCCCAGGTTGCGCATCCAGGCAGGAACGGTTTCCTCGATGGAGGCCGTGCAGATGACGCGGGTGTGGCCGAACTCCACCAGGCAGGAGCCTTCGGCCGTGCGTATGAAATCGAGCGTGAGTTTCACCGGACGCATCTGGTCCGGCAGGCGGTTGTCGGAGCGGGCAGGAACGTTCACCCAGTCAATCTATCACGCCGGCATTCACTTCGGGCAAAGCTAGTCGCCGGCGTTACACTCCCTGCCAGTTGTGACGATCGACAAAGGTAGGCGGTTCGTAGGCGATGCCGCGCGCCAGCCGCTTCTCTTCCCTCCTGGAGCTCCACAGCAGCAGCGGCCCGGTGACCCAGCGCACCACGCGCGCCACGAGTCCGAACTCGTCTTCGATCTGCCGGCGCAGCACGTGGATCTTCTGCGCCACGGCGGCATTGGTTTTGCGCAGATGCTTTTCCATGGCCCACAGCGCCGCGTTGTAGGTGCCTTTGAGCTTTGCCCCTTCGGCCAGGAAGCGCGCGCGCACGCGGAAGTCGGGGTAGTTCTTGTAGCGCTTCCAGCCCTGGAACATGGTTTCGCAGATGCGGTACAGGCTGGGTCCGTTCTTGTCGAAATCGAACTTGAAGGCCCAGTCGAGGAAGCGCTGGGAGTCGTCGCGCGAGATGGCCGCGTGTTTGAAGTTGAACTTGAACTGGCCGTGGATGTCGGCCAGGTCCACGTCCAGCATGCGATTTTCCTGCTGCATCTGGAAATACAACGGCGTGCCCGGCACCGGGGTGTAGAGCATGAACTGATGGAAATCGGTGCGGTGGTTGACGGCGTATTCGATTTCCCGGCGAATGTTCTCCGGGGTATGGTGCTCCAGGCCGACGATGGTCGAGCCCAGCATCTTGATGCCGTGCTGGCGCAGCTCCGCCGCCAGCGCCTGGGTGTCGGAATTCTTCAGCTTCGAGTAGCTCGAGTTGGGCGATTCCAGCCCTACCCATATCCAGGAGATGCCCAGCTCCACCAGCTCCTGCATGGTGTACTTGCGGATGGCATTCACTGAGGAGAAGACGTACAGCGCCCAGCTCTTCCCTTTCTGCTTCATCAGCTCCAGGAGCTGCAGGGCGCGCGGGCGATTGAGCAGGAAGTTTTCGTCCATGACGAAGAACGAGCTGACGCCCATGGCGTGCTCCATGTGCTCCATCACGCCAAAGAGTTCCTCTCCCGACTCGAAGAAGTGATGCGCCTTTCCTTTGCCGCCAAAGAAGGAAGAGGTGGTGCAGAAATTGCACCCGAGCGGGCAGCCGACCGACGGGATGATGGTCGCCGCCGTGTCCTTGGTCGACTCGGGCACATGCATGCCCAGCACCCGCATGCCAAAACCGGAGAGGATCTCCGGGTGCTCGATGGGCGCATGCGGGTCTTCGCCCAGGTATTGCCGCATCCAGGCGATGCCCTCGCCCCTGACGATGTAATCGGCGTCAACCAGCGACTCGATTTCAGGAATGGCGGCCACGTGTCCGCCCACGATCACTACCGACTTGGGCGAAAGCCGCCGCACGCGTCGGCACATCTCCTGCACCTTGCCCAGGTTGGGAATGATCGAGGAGATGCCCACGATGTCGTACTCGTACTCGGTCAGCTCCCGGTCGAAACGCTCCAGGGTGGGGAAATCCAGCAGCGTGCAGGGGGCGGAGATGTTGTGCTGGATCATCATCAAGCCCCAGGAGCGGTGAAACATGCGCAGCGAGAAGGCGCCCTGTCCGCGCGTTACCTGGTTGTGGTAAAGCTCCATGGGATTGATGGCGCGGCTGCCAAAGTCGTCATCCTGCGCGTAGGGACCGAAAACGGAACTGAACAGAACTCGGGCCTGTACTCCCTTGGGATGAGGTTGAATCGTGTCGCCGAACGTCGAAATCATGCTTAAATCCTAAGAAGAAACTGCCCCAGAATCCGTGATGTATGCACATTTAGGGCGGAAATGACAAAAATTTTACAAATTCGCGGCTCAAGACGCTAGCGGCTCACGTCTACAAGCACCCAGGATGCCGGGTGCCCCACCCTCGCTTTTTTTGCCAGGGCGGGGGTCTTTCTTGTGGCGGTATGTCCCGCTGAAACCAAGATAATCACTGCCGGGCTTGATGGTGACATTGTAATTACCCCTGTTCAGGCGTATGCTGGGTTCGTCTCTGGTTCTGCGGCTTCCTTTCACAGAGTGATTCGCTGTGCGCCTGTTAAGTGTTTACGGGTGGAGGAATACCTGTCCGCGAGCCAGGAGCTTTTCTCTACGTGTCCCGCCAGGGGCGAAGTTGAAATTCTGCCGTGCCCGGGGATTGCACTCAAATCTGTGCAGTTTTAGCACCAGCCCGGCAAAGGCCGGATTCCCAAACAAGAAATCGTACACTCTCAACCCAAGATATTGGGCTGTGGAAATCTTCTGCCCATATATAGAGTTTACATACTTGACCCCACCCGGCAACCCGGATAAAGTGAGCTCAACTTGCGAGGCGGCTCCCTTCGGGGAGATGCGATTGCCCTGCAGCTTCGAGTTGGCGCCGGGATGGTGGTCGAACCCCGGGCATGGCAGCGGCGTTCGCACACACCAGCCAACCGCTCGCCATGCTGTACGCGCCCGCCGGAAAATGGCGCGGGCGCCAGGGCCGCTGCAGCGCTTTGGACATCTGAATTTCCATGCGCTGAAGCAGGCATTAACGGCAGTTGTGGTTCACAGACCGGCAGCTTTTTGCCACATCCGGGCGAAGCGCGCAGCTACGCTTCGCTGGGTGGCTAGAGGCAGGCGTGAGCACGCAAGGAGTTGAACTTGCTTAAACTCAAGAAGCTCCAGATCCTGGGCTTTAAGTCCTTTTGCGACCGCACTGAACTGAAGTTCAACGGCGAAGGCGTGGCCGCCATCGTCGGCCCCAACGGTTGCGGGAAATCGAACATCTCCGACGCCATAGCATGGGTGCTGGGCGAGCAATCGGCCAAGTCGCTGCGCGGCGCGCGCATGGAAGACGTCATCTTTGCCGGCACGCGCGAACGCAAGCCCACCGGCATGGCCGAAGTCACGCTGCACCTGGTCGATCCCGAAACCTACGACGGCACACCGGTCGTCGTGCCGGAAATCGAAATCCGCGACGACATGCCGGCCGCCGACTGGGACGAGGCCGCCCTGGTTCAAGCAAAAGCCGAAGAAGCCGAGGAGTATATAGAAGCCGTACGTCCGGGACAGACGGAAGAGGCCCCGGCTGTTGGCGTGGCGAATGCGAATTCGGCCGCCAGCGTAAGTGGCGCACAATCGCCAGCCGCCTCGGACACAGCCGCCATTAGCATCCAGCAAAATGCCGCGGCTGCTTCTGCCGCCGGGCCTCAAGTAGTGCTGAAGATTCGCCGCCGCAAGTTCAGAACGAATTATGGCAAGGGCGAGATCGTGGTCACGCGCCGCCTGTTCCGCTCCGGAGAGAGCGAGTATCAGCTCAACGGCAAGTTCTGCCGCCTGCGCGACATTCAGGATATCTTCATGGGCACCGGCCTGGGCCCGGAATCCTATGCCCTGATCGAGCAGGGACGCATCGGCCAGATACTGAGCAGCAAGCCGACCGACCGCCGCAACATCATCGAAGAGGCCGCCGGGATCACTCGCTTCAAGGCCCGCAAACGTCTGGCCGAGGCGCGGCTGGAAGACGCCCGCCAGAACCTGGCGCGCATCAACGACATCTTCGACGAAGTGACGCGGCAGATGAATTCGCTCAAGCGCCAGGCCGCCAAGGCCGAGCGTTATGGCCGCCTACGCGACGAGATGCGCGGCAAGCTTCGCCTGGTGCTGGCCAGCCGCTTCACCGACTTGCAGCAGCAGGCTTCCGGCCTGGAATCGGAACTAAACAAGCTGGGCGAGGAGTTGGCCGCCCGCAGCCGGGCGGCGCAGCAGTTGGAGTCCGAGCACGGCGAACGCGCGCAGCGCGGCTACGCCATCGATAACGAAGCGCGGCAGGCACGCGAGCGTCTCAGTCAGCTCAACCTGGAGATGGATCGTTCCGCCACCCGCAGCCGCACCAACGACGAGCGCTGCGCCGAGCTGGCCGCGCGCTCGGCCGCCGCCGAAGCCGAAATCGGCCAGACCAGCGAGCAGCTGGCGCGCCTCCAGGAAGAGCTGGCCGGCAACCAGCAGGTGCTGGAGTCGGCCGCCGCCGAGGTGGCCGCCGCCCAGGCGGAGCTGCGCGCGCGGCAGCAGCAGGCGCAGGATGCCGCCGCCGCCCTGCAGCAGGTCGAACGCGAGCAGGAGCAGCATCGGCGCTCGATCATGGACGCCATCGCCGCCGCCTCGACCGTGCGCAACCGCGTCACCCAGGCCGAGGAGCACATCGCCGCGCTCGAGCGCGAGGCGCAGCGCTTGCAAAAGGAGATCGCCACCGCCAATCAGCAGGCCGAGGTCTTCGGCGGCCAGCGCGGGCAGATCAGCCTGGAATTCGAGTCGGCGCAGCAGAGGACCGCGAGCGTAGCCGCGCAAATCGCCGAGACGCGCCGCCAGTTGGAAGAGAAACGGCAGGCCGAGACCGAGGGCAAGCGCTCGCTCGATCGGCATGCGCGCCGAGTTCGCCACCTTGCAAGGCCAGCGCGCTTCGCTGGAATCGGTGATCGCCGAGCACGGCTATTCCAGCGAATCCGTGCGCAAGCTTTTCCGCTCGCAGGCGCTGCAGGGAGGCATGGCGCCGGTGGGCGTGCTCGCCGACTTCCTGGAAGTCGAGGACCGCTACGAGGGCGTGGTGGACGAGTTCCTGCGCGAGGAGCTCAATTACATCGTCGTCAAATCCTGGGACGCCGCCGACGAAGGCCTGCGCCTGCTGCGCAGCGACGTGGACGGCCGCGCCACTTTCCTGGTGCATCCCGATGATGCACAGGCCAAGTTCTCCTTCGTACTGGACGAGAGCGCGCGCCCGCAGATGCCGTCCGAACAGGTCACTCCGCTGAAGAACTGCATACGCGTGCTGAACGGCTTCGGCAAATCGCTGGAGGTGATACTGCCCAAGCTGGGCAATGGCTACATCGTCGCCAACTCCGGCACCGGACGCTCGCTGGCGCTGGAAAATCCGGAGGCGTTCTTCCTCTCCCAATCCGGCGAGTGCTTCCACAACGTGATGGTCACCGGCGGCCGGCAGCGAAGCGAAGGTCCGCTCTCGCTCAAGCGCGAGCTGCGCGACGTGCTGCGGCAGATGGCCGAGCTGGAACGAGCGCTGGCCGATCAGCAGGCCAGGGTGGCGCTGCTGGGCCGCGAGATCGGCGAGCTGGCCACGCTTGCTCGAAAAGCTGGAGAACGAGCGCCGCGAGGCGGAGAAGCAGGCCATGACCAGCGGCCACACCCTGCGCCAGCTCGACAGCGAGATGGCGCGCGTGCGCGAGCGTCTGGACACCTACGAGCGCGAAGAACAACGGGTGGCGCGGGAGAGCGAGGAGCGGCGGCAGTTCATTGCCGGGCAGCAGCAGGAGCTGGCGGCGCAGGAGGAGCGTCGCAGCCAACTGGAAACGCAGATGAAGCTTGGTCAGGACGAGCTTGGAGCGACTGCGCGAGGCCCGCGACCAGGCCGCGCAGGCGGCTTCCCAGGCTCTGGCCCTGGTGGCCACCCTGGAAGAGCGGCGCCGCGCGGCCGCTTCTTCCCTGGCGCGCATTCAGTCCATGGCCGGCGAAGTCAATCGCCGCATTCACAGCCTGCGCTTCCAACTGGAAGCGGCGGCGGCCGAGCAGAAGCAGCGCGCTGAAGAGAACGAGCGCATCGCCGCGCAGTTGCTGGAATGGACCGAGGAGCGCGGGCGTATCGAGGCCGACGAAGTTCGCCTGCGGGCGGAGTCGGAGGGCATACGCGCCCGGCTGCTGGAAATTGAGGAGGCGCTGAAGGCGGCGCGCAGCGAGCTCGACCAGACGCGCGACCGCCGCGCCGAGTTGGGAGCCGCGGCGGCCAAGCTGCAGTCCGACTTGGAACACATGTCCGAGACCTGCCTGCAGGAGCTTTCCTCGACACGCGAGCAGTTGCTGGCCGACGAGCAGTTGGCCCGGCTCAGCGGCGAAGCCCTGGCGGCCGAGGATGCGGCCTACCACGAGATGCGCACCAAGCTCGACTCCATGGGCCCGGTGAACATGATGGCCCTGGAGGAGTACAAGGAAACGGCCCAGCGCCACGAGTTCCTGGAGGGGCAGCGCAAGGACCTGTGGGATTCCATCGAGAACACGCAGCGCACCATCAAGGAGATCGACGCCGTCACCCGGCAGAAGTTCGACGAGGCTTTCGCCGCCATCAACGAAAACTTCCAGAAGACGTTCACCAAGTTGTTCGGCGGCGGGCTGGCCCTGATGAAGCTGACCGACGAGGAGAATTCGGCCGAAAGCGGCATCGACATCGTGGCCTCGCCTCCCGGCAAGAAGCTGCAGAACGTGCTGCTGCTATCGGGCGGAGAAAAGGCGCTGACCGCACTGGCGCTGCTGATCGGCATCTTCCAGCACCAGCCGAGCCCGTTCTGCATACTGGACGAGGTGGACGCACCGCTGGACGACTCCAACATCGACCGCTTCACCGAACTGGTGCGCGAGATGAGCCTGCAGACGCAGTTCATCATCATCACCCACAGCAAGAAAACCATGTCGGTGGCGCCGCTGATGTACGGGGTGACGATGCAGGAGCCGGGGGTCTCGAAGATAGTCTCCGTGCGCCTGGGGACCGAGCAGCCGCCGGCACGGCTGGCGACGGCCTAGAGTCATGGCTCTCTCAACAGAATGAAAGCAAGCTGCCGCTGCTGCGATATACTGCTGTCAAGCCGCAGCGCGGGCGGTTAGCTCAGTTGGTTAGAGCGCCTGCCTTACAAGCAGGAGGTCGCAGGTTCGAGTCCTGCACTGCCCACCAATTAAATCAATCAGTTAGCGCGACCCGCTCCGAAACCAGCCTTGTCCTCTGGGGAAAATTCCGGGCAGTTGCTCCTTACCCGATTGCCTCAGGGGGAGTAGCGGCAGCGGGCCGCTCCGCTCACGGGCGGCCCGTCCATATCGGCGCCGACGTGGACTGTATGCACGCTCGACGCCCGCCATGGTGGTGTGTTCTCTGTGCACGCCCCCAGGGGGCGGCTCTTGCGCGGGGCCGCCCCTGTATTTCCCCCAGAGTCTTACGTAGAACGATGCGAAGGGCCGCAAAAACAGCCGGGATCGCAACCAGCAACCCTCCGCTGAGTACGCAGAAAGAATTTCATGTACGAATGGGAATGCCGGAAACAAGTACGCGGTCCTTCGCGTCTGGAACACCAGCAACCTTGAGTTCCTCCACGAAGGCTTCATACATCGCCCATGGATACTCGGAGGGACCGATTATTACGTGATCAAGTAGGCTTGACAGGTCCAGATCAGCAAGGGAAGGTGCAATCTTTTTATCAAGCGGGGCTTTGTACACAAGCTGTGGAACTCCACGAATAACTTCCGTGGAGTGTTCCATAAGGACTGAAGGAAGCCTCTTAGGCGCATAGATTGCCCGCCATTCGCGTTCCTCGTGGAAGCCTTCATGTTTAAGGCACAGAACGCCGGCCATGAGCATAGCAAAAACACACGCCACAACGTGAGCACGATTAACGGAACATAGAAACCCACTACTGGCCTTGATGTTTTCTATAACCTGCTCAATCTCCGCGCGAATCTCCTCCGCAGTGAAGTAAGCAACCGGACTGAACATTAGATTCAATGGAACACCCGCCGCAGACTCCCAGGGAATGTTACAGACGATTGCGACCCGAGCACCCTCCCCAAAAGCACGCCACATAGATAAACGTCCATGTCTGTCTTCTTTGCGGTCGTGCTCCGACAATGAAAAAACATAGCTGCTGAGCTGGATGTCATTCCACCACTCATCAAACAGCTTGAACCCTCCCAATGCGGCACCAGGAGCACCGCTGTCAAGCGCAGCCACAAACTGATCTCTCGTGTTCTTGTTGGACAAAAACAGCGAGTTAATTATTTCAAAGCCGTACTGCACTTCACGATAATCGGACATGCAGGTCGTGTTGCGCATCCAGAGACATTTCGTCCTTATGATACTCACCGCCGCCTCGGCTGACGTGTAGTGGACCAATCTCAATTTATTGTCGATCGCAGCTTGCTGCCGCCTCCTATAGTGGGGCATAAATATGCTTTGAAGCTGCTGCAGGAGTTGGAGACCTTCGGGCGATAACAAATCATTGATTGGTTCATTTGCCATAGCGTTAAATCCTCGTGACATTGAAGCGCGATTGTGAACAAACGTCAAACTTGAGGTGTGGTTAAAATAGCGGGGACCCCTGAAAGAAAATGGGTGAAAAACAAAGAAATCGCGGGCGGGCCGGAAGTGGCCCTAACCCACGATTTTGTAATAACTAAAGATACCGGAAGAAATCTAGTGAAATCTTCCAAATACACCTTACAAGCAGGAGGTCGCAGGTTCGAGTCCTGCACTGCCCACCATTTCTCTCACGTGATTTTTTCTGACTGAGGTCCCTCGCTACGCTCGGGATTTCACCCGTTGCCGGGTGCCCCGCCCTAACTTTTTTTGCTACAGCTTGTTTCATAAATGGTTTTGAATGATTTTGGCTTTAGGAGAGAGGGGTTATTGTGGAAGCCCACGGCTTTAGCCGTGGGGACCAAGGCATTAGTCGAAAGCGGCTTTAGCCGCCGTGGCGATCTATCCACAGCGCCTAAAGGCGTTCTCTATTGAGCATTGTTTCCCACGCCTGAAGGCGTGGGCTTCCACCGGCTAATTCCATTTATGAAACACGCTCCAGGGTGGGGTTTTTCGTCTGCGCTGCGAGAAGAAGTCTGGCGCTGCGCGTCGCGCGATTACACCGCTCGCCACAACTTCAGTTTCAATCTGAACCGCGCCAGGCCACTGCATCTTTTGCCTCGTTCAGCGCGCAATTCCGAGCTGTGCCTTACGTCACATTAGCGCGTGAGCGCTAGACTAGACACTAGTTCGGCTATACGGGATTCTGTTGCGATCAATCCACGGAGTGTTTGCCAAAGTACCATTTTTAGGGAACAGCGGCTTCCCCACGCCTGAAGCCCGCGTTCTCCCGGCTCTGAGCGGAGAAATCATGTTACTGACGAAAGCGGAACAAGCAATGCTTGCCGGCGAAGAAGGCGAAGCCCGCAAGCTGGCCATGGAGATTCTGGTTGAAGTAGGCGACAAACTTGGGGCGGAACGTTTTGTCCCCGTCTCCAGCGCGCACATCGTGCTGGCCATGTACAAGAGCATCTACGAGGCCGGGGTCGAGGTCTGCGAGAAGTTCGCCGCCATGGGCGCCAAGTTCAAAGTGCTGACCACGCTCGATCCCAGCGGCATGGACACCCAGGACTGGCGCGCCTTCAAGACCCCGGAGGCTTACGCCGCCAAGCAGCTCCGGGTGAAAAAGGCTTACGAGCAGATGGGCGCGGTCATGAGCTGGACTTGCCTGCCACACTTCACCGGCAATGCTCCCCGCTTCGGCGAGCACGTCGGCTGGACGGAATCTTCGGCGGTTGCCTTCATCAATTCCGTGCTGGGCGCGCGCTCCAACCGCGAGACGGCGGTGCTCGATGTCTGCATCGGCCTGACCGGCAGAACGCCTGAATACGGTTTGCACCTCACAAAGAATCGTTTCGGAACGGTTTTGGTGGAAATGCAGATCGGCGGCCGCGAGCTGCAACCCTGGGAGTATCCCGTGCTCGGCTATTTCCTGGGCAAGTCGCTGGGCGGCGACATTGGCGTAGTCGAGGGCTTTGTCGGCACGCCGAAGATGGACCAGCTCAAGTCGATGCTGGCAGCCGCGGCGGCTTCCGGGCCGCTGGCCCTGCTGCACATTGTCGGGATCACGCCGGAGGCCAGGACCCGCGCCGAGGCTTTCGGCCCGAACTCACCGGCCAGGACCATCGCGGTCACCGAAGAAACGCTGCAGGCGACGCGCGCCGAGATGTGCACGGTCCCCGGCGGCAAGATCGACCTGGTGGCGGTCGGATGCCCGCACTACAGTATTGCCGAGATTCAGGAGGTGATTCGGTTGCTGGCCGGCAGAAAAGTGGCCGCCGGCACCGAGTTCTGGATCTACACCACCAAGCAAGTCAGAGATCTGGCCGAGCGCATGGGATGTTACGCCGAACTGGCTGCCCTGGGCGTCAAGATCGCCACGGAAACCTGCATGCTGATTTCCCCGGTGGAAACCTGGGGCTTCAAGACCTTAATGACGGACTCCGGCAAATGCGCGTACTACGCTCCCATGCAGTGCAAGACCGACGTAGTCTTCGGCAGCACGGCCGAATGCGTCGAAGCCGCCGTCAGCGGCCGGGTATAGGAGGCGAGGGTGAAGACATTGAAAGGCAGAGGCGTAGCTGGCGGCAAAAAGTCCGGAACGGCGCTGGTGACCAATCAAATGTTCGGCTTCTGGGGAGGAGTGGATCCGGCCAGCGGAACCATCATCGACCAGCGGCATGAACTCCACGGCCAGAACATCAAGGGCAAGGTATTCGTCTTTCCCGAAGGCCGCGGATCGACCGTGGGCGCGGCCGTAATTCTTGAGTTAGTCCGCTGCGGGAACGCTCCCGCGGCCATCATCAACCGGCGGACGGAAGGCATTCTGGCCAGCGGCGGAATTCTGGCCGACAAGCTGTATCACGCGCCGCTGCCCATCGTGGACAACGTCGAGCCGGACCCGATCACCGAGATTCGCAATGGAGATTGGGTGGAAGTTGACGGAAAGGCCGGGATCGTAACCATCGGTAAACCATAGTGGGCCTGCCATTTTGCGGTAGCCCTGAGTCGCTACCAACAACGAAATATTGCTGTCATTCAATTTCCGCTTTGCTTCTGAAAAAACTCTGGAGGATAGCCGATGGCCATCGCGTACCTGAAAAAAGCCGGCAAGACGCCGGAGACGGAGAGCGAAGCCGCCCGTCAGGTTGTTTCCAAGATGCTGGCCGAGATCGAGGCACATGGCGAAGAGGCGGTGCGGCGCTACGCCTTGGAACTCGATCACTGGTCCGGCCCCATTGCGGTCACGCCGGAAGAAATTTCCCGCTGCGCCGCCTCGGTTCCCGAGAGCGCGCGCCAGGACATCACCTACGCGGTGGAAAATGTTCGCCGCTTTGCCGAAGCGCAGCGCCGCTCGGTGCAGGATTTTTCCATAGAGGTTGTGCCCGGGCTGTGGGCCGGCCAGAAGCTGGTGCCCTGCAACGTTGCCGGCTGCTATGTGCCCACCGGACGCTATGCCCATATCGCCTCGGCCTACATGTCGATCGTCACCGCCAAGGCGGCCGGGGTGGGAACCGTGGTGGCCTGCTCCACGCCGTTCCAGGGCAAGGGAATTCATCCCTACGTGCTGTATGCCATGAAGGTCGCCGGAGCCGATGTCATTCTCACGCTCGGCGGAGTGCAGGCCATCGCTTCGCTGGCCTTCGGCCTGTTTAGCGGCAAGCCGGCGGACATCATCATCGGCCCGGGGAACAAGTACGTCGCCGAGGCCAAGAGAATGCTGTTTGGGAAGGTCGGCATTGATGTCTTCGCCGGGCCATCCGAGATTGCCATCATCGCCGACGACTCCGCCGACGCAGCCATGGTTGCCGCCGACCTTGTCGGCCAAGCCGAGCACGGGCACGAAAGCCCCGCCTGGCTGATAACCTCCTCGCGAACCCTGGCCGAAGCCGTTATGCGCATGGTTCCCGAGCTGATCGCCAAACTGCCCTCCGCCGCTCGCGACGCCGCCGGCGCCGCCTGGCGCGACTACGGCGAGGTCGTCCTTTGCCAAACACGCGAGGAGATGGTAGAGGTCTCAGACCGCTATGCCAGCGAGCACCTGGAGGTCCATTGCACTGACCTGGACTGGTGGCCGGCGAAGCTCTCCAATTACGGCTCGCTTTTCCTGGGTGAAGAGACGACGGTCGCCTATGGAGATAAGGCCTCCGGCCCCAATCACATTCTTCCCACCAAGATGGCGTCACGGTATTCGGCCGGGCTCTCGGTCCACAAGTTTCTGAAGCCGCTCACTTGGCAGAAGATGAACCGCAATGCCAGCCGGGCAATCGGCGAAGTTTCGGCGCGCATCTCGCGGCTGGAAGGCATGGAAGCCCACGCCCGCACTTGCGACGACAGGCTGCGCAAGTACTTTCCAGGCGTGCCTGCCGAACTCGGTGCCCCGGTGGAGGGGTAGATGGGGCGGCTCGATGAGCTGTTTTCGCTTGCCGGGCGGACTGCGCTGGTCACCGGCGGCAGCTCCGGGATAGGTCCCGCGCTCGCCAAGGCCTTGGGGATGCAGGGCGCGGGCGTCGTGCTGGTCGCCCGCAGAGAGAATGAACTTAATGCCGTCGTCCGCGCCCTGACCGTCGATGGTATCGAGGCAACGGCGCTGCCCGCCGACTTGGCGGTACCCTCCGAGTTGGACCGGTTGGCGAAAGCCTTGAGCCGGCGCGGGATGAAGGTGGACATCCTGGTAAACTGCGCCGGCGTCAACCTGCGCCAGCCGTTCATGCAGGTCACGACGGAAGCATTCGATTCGCACACGGCTGTCAACCTGCGGGCGCCTTTTCGGCTAACGCAGCTTTTGGCTCCGGCGATGGCGGAACGCGGTTGGGGGAGGATCATCAATATCGCCTCCTTGCAATCGGTCCGCGCTTTTCCCAACTCCGCGCCGTACGGAGCCGCCAAGGGCGGAGTAATCCAACTGACGCGCGCCATTGCCGAGGAGTGGTCGCCGAAGGGCATCACCTGCAACGCCATTGCGCCGGGTTTTTTCCCGACCCAACTTACGGCGCCCGTGTTCGACGACCCGGCGCGCGCGGCTCACGCCGCTGCCCAGACCGCCGTCGGCCGCAATGGAGAACTGGCCGACCTCTATGGAACGGTGATCTTCCTTGCCTCGGAAGCCTCCCGCTACATAACCGGCCAGACGATCTTCGTGGATGGTGGATTTACCGCGAAATGAATGGGCCAGGGCCGGCGCTCGCAGAGAGTTGCGTGCCGGCCCGGTAACAGTGGTTGCGCCTGCGGAAGTGAGATTCACCCGCCCGGAGACGGCGGCGGGTGAATCCCGGCACTCATAGCATCTTCAGAAACTTGTCGGTAATGTAATTGCCCTTCATGAACTTCTCTTTTTCCGCCGGGGTTATGCGTCCCTGTTGCACGAAGAAGTCGGCCAGGTCTGACATCCACTTCTCCACCTGGCTGGGAGCGCCGTCCTTCTTGGCAAACAGCGCCAACTGCTCCTTGGTGTCGAACAGGGGCCGCAGCGAGAACTCCTGCGCCAGGGCTTTGTCGTCCAGCGTAAGGCCGTGCTCGTTGTAATAGGCCTTCAGCAGCTTGGCCGACTCGGTGGGGTTGCTCTTCATCTCGCTGATGCCACGCATGTAGAGCTTGAGCCACTTGGCCACCTTCTCCGGATGCTCATCCGCCGCTTTCTTGCTGACCAAAACCGCTCCGGGAATGACCCACACCGGCGCGCTTGCCGGAAGACATCTTCTTCCAGCCCTTGCTCTCGCCGATATAGTCGAAAGGCGCCCAAAGCTGAACGATGTCGCCTTGGCCGGCCTCGAAGGCAGCCATCGCCTGAGACTGCTCCATGTGCACCAGCTTGACGTCCTGCTCGTTCAGGCCGAGGGCCTTAAGAGTGGCAATCACGGCGTAGTGCCCGGTCGAGGCGGTGGTCAACAGGATGGTCTTGCCTTTGACGGTCGCGGCCGAGCCGTAAATGTCGGGATATTTCGGGTTGGCGCCCTTCACCTTGAGAATTGGACTGTTGGGCCGCACCCAGAGATCGTTGGTTTCGGACTCGTCATTGGAGATGGCGATAATGTACGCGCCATAACGAATGGCCGCCAGCATGGCGGGAACCGCGCCTTCGGCCCCGACCTCCCATTTATTGGAAGCCAGCGCTTCGTTCTGCGGCGGGCCGGAAGCGTAGAACTGGTAATCGATCTTCAACCCCTCCGCCTTGTCCCAGCCCTTGGTCATGGCCATGTAGGTGGGCAGCGCGTGGACACAGGGTTGATGACTGGCGGATATAACTGCTTCCTTGGCGGCCTCAGGCGGCGTCTTGGCGCAGCCGAAGATGATCAATGCGGATGCGATCAACAGGACCAGAGCCCCAACTATCCAGTACCTTGATTTCATAGTATTGTCCTTGGCGGAAATTTCGCTGCACTATTGCATGTGTGTCTCGGCTTTGCTCCAACTTTTTAGTCTGAATTCCCCTCCCCGTCAACCGAAAACCAAGCTGCGGGTGCGGGTGCCCCACCCTAGCTTCTTTTGCTAGGGTGGGGTTGTCGGCCTGAACACACGAGGAGTGTTTGACTCTGCATCAACTGCCCCACTCGAGCAAAAGGAGCATGAGGGGACCACCCGAGCGAGAAAACATGTACGTACCGGCACTACGTTAATGCGGCACACGTTTCAGGAAGGCAGATGGCGCCCCACATCTGCGTGGCAGATGTGGGGTTTTCAAGTCAGGCAACTAGGAAGGCTTGGCCGGGCGCATGCTGCCGGAACTCATGTACAGACCGTGCCAGTTCAGGCACTCGTTGAGCAGGTGCGGCGTGTGTTTGCCTGGGGAAAGCTTCTCCGCGCGCTTAAAGTAATCGCGCAGCAAGGGACGATAGTCCGGGTGGGAGCACTTTTCGATTATCAGCATGGCGCGCTCCCGCGGAGCCAGACCGCGCAGATCCGCCAGCCCTTGCTCGGTCACCACGGCCTGCACGTCATGCTCGGTGTGATCGACGTGGGAGACCATAGGAACGATCGTGGAAATATTCCCGGACTGCGCGGTTGACGGAGCCATGAAAATCGACAGGTAGCTGTTGCGGGCAAAGTCGCCGGAGCCGCCGATGCCGTTCTGCATGCGCGTGCCCATGATGTGGGTCGAGTTGACGTTGCCGTAGATGTCACCCTCGATCATGGCATTCATGGCGATCACGCCCAGCCGGCGGATGATCTCCGGATGGTTGGAAATGTCCTGCGAACGCAGCACGATGCGCTTGCGGAGATCGTCTATGTCGGCCAGGAACTCTTCGCAGCACTGCGGACTCAACGACAAGGCGGTGGCGGAGCAGCTTGCCAGCTTGCCGGCTTGCAGCAGCTTCACCATGCCGTCCTGCAGGACCTCGGTGAAGCCGGCCATGCCATCGAAGGGCGCTTGCAGCAGGCCGAACAGGACCGCATTGGCGATGTTGCCGACTCCTGACTGCAAGGGGAAGAGCGTTGATGGTATGCGCCCCTTCTTCACCTCCCAGCCGAGAAACTCCAGGATGTTGGCGGCGATGCGATTCGAGGTCTCGTCGGGCGGCTTATAGGGGCTGTTGCGGTCGGGAGAGTCGGTCAGAACGACGGCGACTATCTTGTCCAGCGGAACCTTGAAGTACGGCGTGCCTATGCGCTGCCCCGGGTTCACCAGCGGGAGGGGCTGCCTGTGCGGCGGCATGCCTAGTCCGTAGTAAACATCGTGCATGCCTTCCAGTTCCGCGGGCTGCCAGGTATTGACCTCCAGAATTACCTTTTCCGCGCGTTCCAGCCACGTCCGGTTGACGCCGATCGAGGAGCTGGGGACCAAGCGGCCATCCTCCAGTATCGCCGTCACCTCTATGACCGCCACATCCAATCCCAGCACCCCATACTCGACGCATTGGGCAACGTGGCTGAGATGGATATCGGTGTACGCTATTTCGCCCGAATTGATGCGCTTGCGGGTCTCCGGATCGGACTGATACGGCAGCCGGCGTTCGATTGCCCCGGCCCCTCCCAGCGCGCCATCCACCTCCGGGCCGGTGGAGGCCCCGGTCAAGATGCTCACCTGAAACTTCTGGCCCCGCTGTTGGGCATCGGTAATTCGCTTGGCCAGCGCCACCGGTACCGACTTGGGATAGCCTGAACCGGTAAATCCACTCATGCCGATCCGGGCGCCGGGGCTGACCAACTGCGCGGCCTCCTCGCCGCTCATCAGACGCTTCACAAGGGTGGAATTCAAAACTCGAGAGGGTGCAGGGGCAACGGTGGCCATGGTTTTCCTTTCTGGCCAAAGCCGTAGAGTTAAATACCTAGGTTTTGTTAGTTCTATTCCTGCAATTTGGGCGCAAATGCGTCTCCTCCTGCGAAGGCTTAGAATCAACGGCTTAGCTCTGAATCCACGGCGCCGGCATCAAGCCAAAGGATGCGATTTGCTAGGGACCGCTGCATTTTGCAGTAGCACAATTCGCAGGCAGCGGAGAATTTACTAATCGGCGCCATGGGCGCCCCACTCAAGCATCCTGTCTGAGTGGGGTAGTTTGGCTGGGTGCTTAGCGCCTCGCCCTCATCGCATCTTTACTTTGGTGATTAGGTGGGGGAATTGTCAGTTCGTCAAAATCCCCACCCTAACCGCTCAAAAGCGGGGCGGTGAGGGTGGACCGCCAGCCGGGCCGGTGAAGGCAGCCCATCAGCGAGTGTCGCGTACCCGGATACGTTTGCGTGTGTAATTACTGCAGGACTTTCCTGGTCATGCCCAGCACCCCAAGCCCGAGCAGAACCACCGCGAATGAAACGAGCGCTACCACCCGGCTCAGCGTCTTGTTGCGGGTCTGCTGGTAAATGATCGGAAGATTGGAGAGGGCGCTGGAAACCGAGGCCAGCACGACCGCGGCTGCGGCCACGGGAGCGTCGATTTCGCCGCGCGCGTTCATCAGCGCCGCGCTGGCCGTAGTGCTGGCGCTGCTCACCAGCCCGCCGATAAAGCTCACGATCAGGAAGCCCAGGCGCCCGGTATGGCGTTCGGCCAGCCGGCTGATGATCTGGATGACGAGGAATATTCCTCCCATGAAAAATACACGCCGCAACGAGACAGGAGAGGAAATCTGCATCTGCTGCTCCGGCGCCTGGTTCTGGCGGTGGCCGATCCAGGCGATCAGGGCAGCGGCGGAGGCCATTGAGAGCAGCGGCCATACACCCAGGACTGCAACTGCCGGCGCAAAGATAATCAGTATGGCCAGGTTTCTAATGAACATTGCCGTGCGCGTCAGCAGAATCAGGCCCAGAGGCAACGATACGAACTGCTTTTCCAGCGAGCGCACCCACTGCGCCAGTTGGGCTACCGCCGCCGTACTGTTCACCAGTCCGCCCAAGATCGCCCCGTAGTACAGCCCACGGTTGCTGTACAGCCGCAACAGCACGTAGTTCACGAAACCGATGCCCGCCAGCACCACCACCGTGACCCAGGCCTCGCGCGGGTTCAGCAAGTTCCATCGGTCGATGAAACGGTTCGGCAGCAGGGGGTAAATGACCAGTCCCAGGAGCCCGAGCAGGACCGCGCTGCGAATTTCCTGCGGCGTAAGCCCGCCGGCAAAGCGCGTGAACTCGGCCTTCCAGGTCAGCAGCATGGTGAGAATGATGGCCGAAGCCACCGGCGTGAACAGATGTCCCAGCCCGGTCAGAATGCCGAGGAAGCAGACCACCATCAGCGATACGGAAGTGGTGATCTCCGGCGAGCGATTAACCAGGATGGCGCGCAAATTGATGAACACGACGAACACCAGGCAGCCAATCACGGCCAGCACCGCGAATTGCGGCCCCAGCAGCGTGCCCAGCATGCCCAGCAGCGAGGTGACGGCAAAGGTGCGCACCCCGACGTCCTTGTGCGCCCACTCGCGCTCGAGTCCCACCAGGCAGCCTACGCCCAGGGAAATTGCCATCTTCATGGTTACTTCAGACGGCGGAAATAGGTGATCAATTTGCATGGAGTGCGCCAGCAATATTACTCCCACACGCTGCACTTGCAATAAGAAAAGATCGCTTGAGCCTAAATAGTATCGTGCTGCGAGGCGGCAAGTTCCGCCTGCAGACTTGCCCGGCACGCAGGCCATGCATCCGCGGACGCGGTCCGGCCAGCTTGATTTGCAGCGGCTTTTCCGCTATAAGGCACTTTCCGGGAATTTGCGTTCGCCCGATACGTGGCACACTTCGCTGAGAAGGACTGCACGATGAATTGCCTGATTCGGGACTCAAGCACCGACGACATGCCGCATGTTCACTCCATCTACAGCTATCACGTGCTGCACGGCAGCGCCTCGTTCGAGGAAGAGCCGCCCTCGCTTGATGAACTGCTGCGGCGCCGCGCCGAAGCCATCAGCCGCGGCCTGCCCTATCTGGTCGCCGAATTGGACGGCCAGGTGGCCGGCTACAGCTATGCCATGCCATATCGCTCCCGCCCGGCTTACCGCTACAGCGTCGAGAACTCGGTTTACGTAGATCACCGCCTGAGCCGCCGCGGCATCGGGCAGGCGTTGCTTGCGGAACTGATTGCCCGTTGCGAAGCCGGCCAGTGGCGGCAGATGATCGCGGTAATCGGCGACAGCAACAATGCCGCATCAATCGAATTGCACCGGCATTTTGGCTTTCGTATGGTCGGAACTTTGCGGTCGGTTGGCTTCAAGTTCGGACGCTGGGTCGATAGCGTGTTGATGCAGCGCGCCCTGGGCGCCGGCGATGGCACGCTGCCCACCGACATCCGCCAACACGGGCCGGCGAGCCACGCCATCGGCGGGGGTGGGCCGCGTGGCTGAAAATCACGCCTCGCCGTCTCTCACCCGCTCGCAGCCTGTCGTGGTGACAGCGCTTGGCATTGCGCAGACCCTGGCCTGGGCTTCGAGCTACTACCTGCCGGCGGTGCTGGCCGATCCTATGGGCAAGGCAACCGGCGTACCGCGCACCTGGGTATTCGCCGCGTTTTCGGGATCGCTGTTTATTGCCGCTTTTGCCGGGCCGTACGTAGGGCGGATCATCGATCGCCGCGGCGGACGGGGCGTTCTGACAGCCTCCAACTTCGTGCTGGCTGCCGGCCTGGTCGCGCTGGGGGCCGCCACCGGGCCCATCGGCCTCTTCGGCGCCTGGGCAATCCTCGGCATCGGCATGGCGCTGGGACTTTACGACTCGGCGTTCGCCGCCCTAACCACTTTTTACGGCGTTAAGGCAGGCGGAGCAATCACCGGCATAACGCTGTTCGCCGGCTTCGCCTCGACGGTTAGCTGGCCCTTGTCCTCGCTGCTCAACAATACACTGGGCTGGCGCGAGACCTGCTTTATATGGGCGGCGCTCAACCTGGTGATCGGCGCTCCCCTCAATCGCTTCCTGCTGCCGCTGCCAGCACACCCCGAGCATGCGCAGCGGCCGCCGGCGACTCCGGTCAGTTGGAAGCCGTACAGAGAGATGTTTCTTCTTGCCTTCATCTTTTCCGCCGCCTGGTTCGTCACCGGCTCGATGGCGGCACACCTGCCCAGGCTACTGCAAATGGCGGGGGCGACGCCTTTTCAAGCCATCGCCGCCGCATCACTGGTGGGACCGGCGCAGGTAGTAGCGCGCCTGTTTGAGTTCTTAGTGCTGCGCCGGGTGCATCCGCTGATCTCGGCCAGAATCGCCGCCACCCTGCATCCACTGGGCGCTGCCGTATTGGCTCTGGTTGGCCCGGGCGCGGCGGCTGCATTTGCTTCGCTCTACGGCGCCGGTAACGGCCTGCTGACGATTGCCCGCGGCACGGTACCGCTGGCCATCTTCGGTTCAGGCAGCTACGGCGAGCGCACCGGCCTGCTGGGCGCTCCCGCCCGGGCCGTGCAGGCGATCGCCCCGTTTGTCTTCGGGCTCTTGCTTGACCGCATGGGCAAATCGGCCATCATTGTCTCCGCCGGCCTCTGCCTGTCCGCGCTGGGAGCCCTTTTCTGCCTGCGCGCCACCCCGGCGCCTCAGAAAAAAGAAATGCAGCCGGGCACCCCATCTTAGAGCGAGCATCTCAGCCGGCGTTGACGTTCACCACCAGGCGTCCGCGCACCCGGCCGGCTACGATCTCCTCGGCCGCGGCCAGCGCCTGCGGCAGCGAGATTTCCTGCATCATGGCATCGAGCTTGGCCATATCGAGATCGCACGCCAGCCGCCGCCAGGCTTCTTCCCGCAGCGGTTTGGACGAGAACCCCGAATTTATGCCGTAAAGCGTAACCCCGCGCAAAATGAACGGCGCAACCGTCACCGGAAAATCCATTCCCTGGGCCAGCCCGCAGGCGGCCACCGCTCCATCGAACTTGGTTTGAGCGCAGGCATTCGCCAGCGTGTGGCTGCCGACCGAGTCCACCACTCCGGCAAAGCGTTCTTTCTGCAGTGGACGGCCGCCCGGCGCGCTGAATATGGCGCGGTCGATCACCTCCGCCGCGCCCAGCGATTTCAGATAATCGCTCTCCGCCAGCTTGCCGGTGGAAGCTATCACCCGGTATCCCAACTTGCGCAGCAGGGCGACCGCCACGCTGCCGACGCCTCCCGTGGCGCCGGTCACCAGGATGTCTCCGCTTCCCGGCTTGAGGCCGTGTTTCTCCAGCGCCATGACGCAAAGCATGGCGGTGTAGCCGGCCGTGCCGATTCCCATGGCGTGTTTGCTGTCCACTCCGGCGGGCAGGCGCACCAGCCATTCCGAGTTGAGCCTGGCTTTCTGCGCCAACCCTCCCCAGTGCAGCTCGCCGAGCCCGTAGCCGGTAACCGCGAAGCGCTCGCCCGGCTTGAACTCGGGATTACCGCTGCTTTCGATCACGCCGGAGCAATCGAGGCCCGGCACCATCGGCCACTTGCGCACAACCGGAGACTTGTTGGTGATCGCCAGCCCGTCTTTGTAATTAATGCTGGAATACTCGATGCGTACCAGGACGTCGCCCTCAGACAGTTGCGCCTCGTCCAGACTCTTCAACTCGGCGGAGAACTGGCCGTTTTCCTTGGTCAGGTATATGGCTTTGAACATGAGATCTCCCGCGAAAGTAGCATACACAACCCGAAGCGGCGGCTGGCGCAAGCACGCCCGCGACACGCGCTTTCTCTTATTTTGTGCGTATCGGGGTACGGCGTGCTCCCAGCCTAGGCAAACGCACAAATCAGCGTTCGACGGGGTGCATACGCATTGTATAAGGCGCGGCAGCCACATGCGACTGCTTTGAATCCAGCTCCACGCTGGAGAAAATCAAGCCACGCAGCGGCATGAGAAAACCGCTCCGTGCGCCGATGGCATCCCAGAGTTTATAGAAATCACCAATTTCGCACCCTTTTGCCGCAGATCGTAAAGCGGCGGCATGGGATCACGCAGGGCAATGGAGAGATGTATGAATAAAAAGCTTTTGGCGATAGCGACGGCAGCGCTCATGTCAGTTGGGATCGCCAGCGCGCAAGCGGCTGCCGGTTCCTCGGGACAAGGCACCGGCACTTCCCCTTCAACCATGGATTCCGGAACCGGCACTCACGGTAACTCTCAAAACGGGAGCGGCACGTACGATTCACAGAACGGCTCCTCAATGACAAACAGCTCAAGCAGCAGCAACTCGCAGTATTCCCGGAAGGAAAGTGCGAGCTCCAACAATACCCGGCCAAGCAACTGCACATCGGTTGAGTTAAATGGGCCCTGCAGTCCCGGAGGCGGCGCCGATGTCGGTGGCGGCGGTGCCGGCGGACATTAGAGCTCCGGCTGCGGAAGAATTAACCACAGAGGACACAGAGGAACACAGAGAAGTACAGGCCCCCAACGAGCCTTATCTGCTCTGTGCAACTCTGCGAACTCTGCGGTTAGCTTAACGTCTTTGTGTCTCGTGTGAAGTATCGGACCAGGAACGTTGGGCAATGAGGAATGAAAATAAGGCAGAAGAATTAGCCGCCGAGGACACAGAGGAACACAGAGAAGTGCAGGTCCCAATGAGCCTTATCTGCTCTGTGCAACTCTGCGAACTCTGCGGTCATGCTTACAGCCACCACCCTTTTTCCGCATCACGGATAGTCCCCATTCGAAGCACAGCCATAAGCTCGCGAAAAAGCGCGACTGCAGCCGCGGCAAACCGGCTCACTTCCTGAACGGCCCCTGATACAATGCCATCTGTTACCTCTAGGTCCCATGCTTCGCGTTCAGGACATAATTCTGCTCCTCGTGGTCTTCTCTTCCATGGCGGGGGGCGTCCTGTTTCCCGGCTTCGGTTCCTGGTTCCGCGGCGTTCCTTTGCCCGGGATGATGGGGCTGCTGTTTCTCAGTTTCCTCTCGATTCCGGTCAGCTCGGTGTGGCAATTCATCCGCCGCTCGCCGGGCGCAATCGTCTACCTGGTCGTTACCAAGATGATCGTGCTTCCGGTGGCGGTGTTTTTGCTGTTCGAGCGCTTCTTCCCGAGCCACGCGCTGGCGGCGCTGCTGCTGACCGGAATCACGCCGGCGGTCATCTCCCCGATGTTTGCCGAAATGCTCGCGGCCAATGCTCCGTTTGTGGTGGTGGGAGTCGTTACCAGCTCGTTCCTGATTCCCTTCACGCTGCCGGCGCTGGTAAAAATTCTTGCCGGCCAGACCATGGTCATCTCGCTGGCCGCCATGATGCACACCCTGACGCTGATGGTTTTCATTCCGTTCATCGCGGCGGAGGTATTGAAGCGCTGCTCGCCGCCGGCCGCCAGGCGCATGCTCGCCATCCGCAATGGGGCGTCGTTGCTGATCATCAGCCTGCAGATGCTCGGTATCTTCTCCGGCTACTCCGCCGCTTTTCACCAGCAGCCTTCTATGATTGCGATTGCCGTGGCCGTTTCCGTGGTTCTGGCCGCGCTTTACTTGCTGGCGGGGCTTTTGTTCTCCTGCCGCATGCCGGTGCGCGAGCAGCTCACCTTCCTGATCAGTTTCGGGCTGGTGAATAACGTTCTGGCGATGATCTTCAGCGCCCAGTTTTTTGGCGTAATCGAGCCGCTGGTCGCGGCCATGTACATGATCCCCTTCTGGTTCCTGCTGGTTCCCATGCGCATGTACCAGAAACTGCGGCTGGCGCCGGCGAAAGAGGCGGCCAGAGCCGCAGGCACGGCTGAGGACTGAACAGACCCGCCTTCGCCCGGCACCAAGCTGGATTAATCAGTTGCGAGCGTGAAACGATTACGCCTTCGCCGTCTCGTACTCCAGCAGACGGCGGTCGCCCTGGATTTCGCGCAGCGGCTTTATATCCTGGGTAAGCTCCAGCGTGCCGAGATATTTGCCTTGCGGGTCGCGCACGGCGAAGTAGCGGATGTGCACGTACTTGCCCTGGAAGTTCGAGAGCCAGAACTCGGCCACGTTCTGCCGTCCGGCGCGAAAATCGGAGAGAATGCGCTCCACCACGGCCACGCTGCTCGGCGGATGGCAGTTCTGCACCTTGCGCCCGATGATGGCCTGGCTGCGGGCGAAGATGCGATCCGGCCCTTCGGTAAAGAAGGCGACGCGGTCGTCGGCGTCAACGAAGGTCAAGTCCAGCGGCAGGGCGGAGAAGATGGCCGCCAGTTGTTCGACGCTGAGGTGGCCGCTGGGCAGCACCAGCGCTCCCGTGGACGGCACATTCGCCTCGCCCGCCGTGCCCGCCGGCGGCGCGTAGCCCTGCCGCGGCTCGACCAGGCACCATCCGTACCGGGGCGATGACGCCCAGACTTCGCCCCACTCCTCTTCCGTCAGGGTGTTCAGCGACAGCGGCAGGAGAATCTGCTCTTCCTTGAAGATCATTTCCTCGACCGCGCCGGCCGCGTCCAGCGCGAGGGCGCAGAGAGCTGCCGTGGGATAGCCGGCCCGGCTCGCGGACTCACCCGCTTCGCCCAACTGTTTGAGCATGCCACGGATTTCGTCGTCCTTGGCCCACATTACCTTTGAAGGCCCGGCGATGCCGTGCTTTTCCAGGAACGGAAACAGCGCGTGCTCCTTGCGCTGGTAGTGCTTTTCCACGTCCATTATGTCGTTATATGCCTGGCGCCACTGGACCAGCGGCGCGCTGGCGTCGCCCGCCGCGGCCGGGGCAACGCTACCGCCAGCCAGAGCGCGCAGCTCAACCACAGCCGCGCGCATCCTGGTAAGGACCTGCTGGAGGGCTTCGTTCTCCCGCCGGAAGGTATCCACCGGATGTCCGGGGGCGAGCTGCGGCGAGGAGATTTGCACCAGCACCTCGCGCGTGACCTGCGAGTGCAGGTCGCACATCGAGCGCACCTGGTCGACCGTCATGCCTTCGGCCAGGAGTTCCTGCTCCATGGCCATGATCTCGCCGGCGTCGGTCTGCTTTACGATCTGCCGCAACTGGTTTTTGACCTGCTCGGCGGGCGCGCCGGAGTGCAGGTGCCGAATGATTTCCTTAAGAGTGCGAATCCGCTGGGCCCGGTTATCGATCAGTTCACTCATCGCTTGCTCCTGGTTCCGGCTTTTTTGTCTGCCGGGGCAACTACAAGTTCAAAGTAGCAACGCACACCGAAGCCGTAGATGACTTAAGTCACGGCCCCACAGAATTTAACAAGGGCTGGAGCGCAGCTCGCGCAGCGGGAAATGGCTGGAGAAAAGCCGCTCAGCTTGGGCGGACGCTCCGAGTTGAGCTAATGAATCTCCTGGCAGTTCGGCGCCGACCTGGCGCCGCCCGAGATTACTGAAGTCGGCTGGCCCCCCGCCAGTGGAAGGCGCGCCCATGCCCAGGCAGTCGCGAACCTCCGTAATCTTCTGAGAGACGGCGCTCTGCCGCTATGCTCCTTTCGCTGTTACTTACAGCTTCCGTGGTATCCCCGAGGGCCTGAGTACCGCCGGGGATGGCAGCACTAAGGATGCGGACATGTTTCGAGCGAAACTAAGCCGCGGGTTTATTGAGGTTTTCACCGACGAGGGCACCCACTACGTAAAGCCTTCGTTGCTGGAGCGGCTGCGGTTGATCTGGATTTTCCGCAATTTCACCGTGCTCTCGCAGCAGGTGCTGAGCGCAAGCCAGCAGCAGCTTGTCTCATCGCTATGCTCGCAGCGCCTGGTTCCCTGCCCCGATTTCGCCGAGCGCGATAGCATGGTACTGATCGGCAAGCTGGAGACCACCACGATGCCGTCCTCGCCGTACCCGGAGGAGCGGCGCCAGAGCCCGCGCGCGGCGGCGCAGTTCGAGGTGCGCTACGGACTCGGGCGGCACCTCTCCGAAGGCCAGGGATGGAATCACAGCGCCGGCGGACTCGCTTTCAGCGGCCCGCGTCAGTTTCCGGTGGGCGCCGAGCTCGATCTGCGCTACCGACTGCAGCCGCAGGCGGAGTGGATTCGCGCGCGCGTCCTGGTGCGCCACCGCGAAGGAGAAGTGATGGGGGTCGAGTTCCTGAACGATTGGGAGAAGTGATAAATGAACGGGCGGGCGCCCATCGCCTACTGCCAAACGAACCCGCCGACACCCCCGGCTCACACACCGCGATTAGTCCGCGGCCAGTCAATTCGCAAGCGACCGCCAGCTACAGGCACCCAGAACAGCCGCTTGGGCGGCGTCCCCCGGGCATGATGGTAGAGGGCGGCAGTTCGCTCGAAAAATCCGCGGGTGTGCCACGTGTCGCGGAAACCGAAACGACGAAGGTCAAGGTGGTGGCAGAATTCATGGCAGAGGGTGTTTAGAAACGTTCCGAACGATGTGACTTCCTTGCGCACCGCCGTCCGCATCCACAGCCGGATCAGCATGCTCCCGGGATCATAGTCCCCGAATAGCTCGGTCACCCAGTGTTCGCGGACCCGCAGCGGCCGGGCGGCGAGCACGCGGACGCCGCAGGCCGGGATTCGATAAAAGCCCGAGATTTCCGCCAGAAACTCCGCGCAAGCGCGACGGACATCTGCGGTTTTCCCGCCCTGCATGGCGGACTCGATGGATTTCGCAATGGCGAGCAAGCGATCGTTCTGCGGCAACTCGAGCGTCCTGAGCCGGTCGCTTTCCAGAAAGCCGGCGCGATCAGCGTTGCGTGGTGGAGCGTCGGTCAACATTGCGTTCTCATCGTGGTCCGAAACCCGGCAACCGACCGGCAACCGGTTGACACCAGAAAGCCGTCTCCGGCGACTTCAGCATTCGAAAGCAGTTTTCAGCGGGCTTTGAGTCGCTGTTTTTCCTGGTTGTTCGACGGTTGTCGGCAAGATCCGGCCTGTGCGATTATGCTGCTGCCGAAATCAGCATGCAAGCCAATGGCGGCGGCGTCGCGGGCAGCAAATGCTTTACTGATTTGCCACGGCTGAACTCGATCAGCAAGCCGCGGCGCGGCCTCATGCGATAATACGCAATTCCTAGGGAAAGAGGCCTTTCATGGCGGGACAGGTTGTTCTCGAAGAAGCCGGTTCGACGGTTTCACAGAAGAGTTGGCGAGTTCTTTTTGCCGGATGCTTGGCGCATGCCACCCATGATGGCTTCACCGACATGTTGTACGTCTTTTTCCCCGTCTGGCAACAGACATTCCGCCTGACATTCGCGCAAATCGGGCTTTTGAAAGCGTTGTTCTCCGGAGCGATGTCCGGCTTCCAGCTTCCCTCCGGGATGCTGGCCAGGAGGGCGGGAATACTCAAAATCCTATGCCTGGGGACGGTGGTGACGTGCGCTTCAGCGATAGCCGCCGGCTTTGCCGGGTCTCCTATCGTGCTCGGTCTGATTTTGTTTTTGGGCGGCATGGGCTCCAGCACCCAGCATCCCCTGGCTTCGTCGGCAATTGCCAACAGCTATCGGGGAAAGGCATCGCGGGTCGCGCTTAGCACGTACAACTTTTTCGGCGATGTCGGCAAGCTGATAATTCCCGCCAGCGCCGCCCTGCTGATTGCCTTTGCCGGCTGGCGCAGAGCCATTAGCCTGGTTGGTGTTGCCGGGCTGCTCTCTGCGGCAGCGATTTTAATCGCTTTAAGGAATGTGCCCTTGGAGCGGGATGTAAAGAAAGGGACAGCCTTTCAGGGCTTTTCTCTCCGGCGGCTCCGCGAGTTTCTGCCGTTTGCATCCTTGTCTGCCATCGGCATTCTAGATAGCGGCACGCGCATGGGGTTCCTGACGTTCCTTCCATTTCTTCTTCGCGACAAGGGCGCCGGAGTAACCACCATCGGTTTGGCTCTGAGCCTTATTTTTGCCGGAGGAGCGGTCGGCAAATTTGTGTGCGGGGTTATCGCCACCCGGGTTGGCGTGCTGGGCACGGTCATTTTCACGGAGCTGGCAACAGCGGGACTAATCTACGGCATTATCGGACTACCACTAAAATTGTCTCTGGTTTTGTGTCCTCTGGTCGGCATTGCCTTAAACGGCACATCTTCCGTCCTTTACGGATCGGTCCCGGAGCTGGTGGCAGAGGACGTGCGGAAGGAAGCATTCGCCTTCTTCTACACCTGCACAGTTGGAGCCGGAGCTATCTCTCCCGCCATTTACGGATTGGTCAGTGATGCTACCGGGATAAGAACCACGGTGATGATTATTTCGGCGGTCATCCTGGCGACGATCCCGCTGACTTTGCCCCTCAGAGGACGGGTGGGGCAGGAGGGCTAAACGCTCAGAAACCACCGCCCAGCGCTATTGAAACCGCCAGGTGAATCCGGTCGTAAACCCGAATGGGTACCCGGGCGTTCCATGCACGCGCGCTTCCACCGGAGCTGTTGGGCTGATGCGCGAGTCGAAGAAGTTCTGCGTCTCGTAGTAGTGCTTGTTAGTCAGATTGTCGATAGACAAATTCCACTCCAGCCCGTGTTTGAACTTCCTTGTCACCGCTAAATCGACAACATCCAGTCCGCTGGCCAAGGCATACGCGGAGTTGGTATAGGGCGGCGCCGGCGGGACCGCAGTGCTGTCAGGATTGACCAGCAGATAATGCCCAACGTGGCGATAGCGCAGCGAAGCGATCCAGCCGCGCCAGCCGTTGAGCGTCAGGCCGGAGTTGGCAACCGTGTGAGGCGCGCTGTCCACGTACTGCCGCGGCGAGGTTCCCAGGTAAAACGCATTCATGACCTGGGTGATGCCGGCGTTCCAGCTCAGGCGGCGGGTCAGTTGCAGGGAGGTCTTCACTTCCCAGCCGTAGGAGCGGCTTGGCCCCTGGAACTGCATGGTTCCGTTGTCGGGGTTATAGACGTCTTCGTGTTGCCGGTCGATCAGGAACATATCCGTGCTGGCCGCGAACCACTTCAGGTGGTGCGATGTGCCAATCATGTAGAAATTGGTTGCCGCCACCTTGGGCGCCGCCGGATCGAGCGCCATTCCGCGCGCGTCCTGGCTGGTGACGGCACGCCCATAATTCAAATGGATGGAAACAGGCGCCCGCGGCGAGGGCGTGTACACGATGCTAACCTTGGGCTGTGCGCCGGTTGCGTAATTCAGTCCGCTGTTCGCCGCCACAAGCCGGTCCGTCAGATTGAAGCGGAAGGCATCGAACCGCAGCCCCAGATCGATATGCACATGGGGGAAGTCAATGCCTTGCTGCGCATAGACCGCAGGATTGGTAATGTGCACGTTGTCTTCCGTCCAGGGATTTCCCGGCACCGGAGCGATGATCTGCCGGTTCTGGATGTGAAACAGGCCCACATTAATCCAACCGTCAGTTACGCTCGCGCCAGCCATGAACAGCGCCGGACGGCCAAAGAGCTTGCCGGCGCGCAAGTATTGCGAACTTGCGCCTTCCTGGAGGCGGGAGTCATGCTGCTGAATGCCATCCCCATGCACCGGATCATTCAGGAAGAACGTGAAATTCGAATACAGATCGAAGAGGGAGCGCGTGACAAAGCCGTCAATGCGTAGCGTGTCGTTGGCGCTTAGATCTTTTTTATAGTAAACACTGCCCGTTCCGTTCCGAACCTTGCCACCGTCGCTCGGGTCCATGTAGCCGAAACGGCTGAGCTGGCCTGACGCTACCAGGTCCAGCGGAATCTGCCCTGATGAATCGAAATCATTGCGCCCGGCGTTGAACCTGAAGCCAAGCGTCTGCGCGCCGTCGAGCTTGAAGGTGTAATTGCCGGTGAAGTTATCACGGACGTAGTGCAACGGATTCTTGAATGGCCCGTCCGTGTAGGCGTGTTCCCAGGAAAGGAAGCTGTCTGCGTTTTTGAATCTGGGACTCCATGCTGCGAATGTGCGGTAGCTGTCAAAGCTTCCACCCTGGGCGCGCAAGGTCCACGTATTGTCCAGACTCTCTTTGAGGCGTATGTGCACCACGCCGAGGGCGGAGAAATCTCCGTACTCCGGGCTGAAGGGGCCGTTAATGATGTCCACGTCTTTGACGAGCTCAGGGCTGAGGGCTTTGAGCCATCCCAGATAGCCCTGTCCGTGGGCCTGGGTTGCCTGATTCTGCGGAACGTCATCGATCAGCACCTTCAGCCCGCCGTTTAGGCCGCCATGGTCCAGATTAAAGCCGAAGCGGCGGATTTCCAGGGACTTGCCGCCGCCCTCGTGCTGGCCGGCATTGATGCCGCTGCCGAGCGTTTCCATGAGCTGATCGTCGCGCAGGAAAAGAGTGTCCTTGTAGACGGTGTCGTTGCGCCGGTCGATTGCCGGGTCCGCAGCCGTGGCCGTGATCACCAGGCTCGTTTCCGCCTTGGGAATCAGATAATGAATCTGCAGCCGTAATCCCTTGGAAGGGGCATCGGCGGCCAGCGTTTGCTTGAAGGGAGCGATGTATTGTCCGGAAACGCTCAACGTGGCCGCTCCGGGGGGTACCCGCATTGAGAACGAGCCCTGTCCGTCAGTGGTGGCTGTGCGGCTTCCGCTCGGCCAGCGGGCCGAAACCGCCGCGCCCACCACAACCTCTGACCGCTCATTTATGACAACTCCGCTCACCACGCGGCCGGCAGCGGCGTCTTGGGCCTTGGCCGCCGGCAAAATCGCTAAAATGCAGAAAAACAACAGGCGAACCCGCTTCTTTCTCTCCATGCCCAGTTTGTCCCGGAATCCCGAACTGCGAGCGTAACACGATACATGGAAACGTGCTACCACCTTCATCACTGTCGCATGTGACACGATTGGGGTAAACTGTGTTACCGTCGCACTACTCTTAGTGAAGGCGGAATCCCGCGGATTCGCCTTCGTTTTGGAGGTCAGGACTAGATGGCAGATGTGACCAGAACAGGGGTTTCTATTGAACCGGAGCTGCTCGATAAATTCGATCGCTTCATCACCAAACGCGGCTACAGGAACCGCTCCGAGGCGCTGCGCGACCTGATCCGCGAGAGCCTGATCGACGAGGACATAGAACAAAACCGGCTGGTTGTGGCCACCCTTTCCATGGTTTACGACCACCACCGCCACGATCTTTCTAACAAGCTCAATGAAATCCAGCACCACGCGCACCGGAACGTGCTGGCGGCAACGCATGTGCACTTAGACCACGACAACTGCCTGGAAGTCGTAATTATGAAGGGGCTCAGCGGAGACGTGAAGCAGCTCGCCGATCACATGCTGAGCATGCGCGGGGTCAAACACGGAAAGCTGGTGATCACCTCTACCGGCAGAGGCCTGTGAGTTTATCGCATGGGCGCGGATTTCCCGGCCGCCTGGTTGCGTTCAGGCGGCTGTGCAGCGCCGGCCGGACCGCATCTGTCATGGCTTGAGCAATAGCTGCGATGAGGAAGATTTTGGAAGCTGGTATTTCACTATCTGCCGGATAAAGTCCCTCAAGCCGCAGCCGCCCGATGATCATGGTCGGAACCGCCGTCACTCTGACGCTCTCATATGCCGTCTTGAGTAGTTGCTGCACTCGGTCGCGATAGGTTCCCTGCTCAGCTATCGAGATCGAACTGGCACGCGAGACACAGAGATCGCGCTGAGATCAGGGTGAGCGGTAGCCGGCACGGTTCGACATCGACGGCCATATCCGCCGCGTGAGATTGGCCGAACCGTTCGCTGCACCGGGGCAATACTCGCGACTTGACATTTGCGACTTTATTCTGCAATCTGATGGCACGACGGAACTAGGTGGCTAGGGGTCCGGCCTGCAGCCGGTCCGAGCGCCACAGAGGGCCGGTAACGGCCCGCACCTGACGGCAAAAATCCCAGAAGGCAAAGTCGGCAAAGATTTTGTGTCCCCTGGAGCCGACTGTGCCTTTCACACCGTTTCTTTCCGCTTTCCGCTTCATTTACCCCGGAAAAACCTATTTCGATGCACGTACTGGCCAAGGAACCCGTTTGATCCACCGTTACGCAAGAAAGCAACCGTTCCGGTTCTTCACTCCGCCATCCGGATAGCCAGCCGAACCTGACGAAAACTTGAAGAAATGACGGTTCAGCTCGCCCTATTTGGAGGAGAACAGTGTTCAAGGCCAGAAAAGAAGAGAAGTCGAGCGCAAGTTCAGTATTCGCCTATAAAGGCTTCACGCTGCTGCAGACGGCACGTTTTCTGACGATACTCGCTCTGGAAATGCAGTCAATCGCCATCAGTTGGCAGATTTACGCCATTACCAGGAGGCCTTTGGATTTGGGGTTGGTTGGATTGCTGCAGTTTTTGCCTGCATTCGCTCTATTTTTACCGGCAGGGCAGGCGGCTGATAGGTTCCGCCGGGGGCGAGTTTTGTCGTGCTGTTACGCTGGCTATTTTGCCTGCTCCGCACTTCTGGTGGCGATGACAGTTCGGGGTGCGCCCAGTATTCCTCTCATTTACCTCACCCTGCTTCTGATCGGAGTTGTCCGCGCCTTCGAGAATCCCACGGGGAAAGCGTTCACGCCTCAATTGGTACCGCGGGAGCATTTCCCCAGCGCGGTTGCATGGCAGGCAAGCCTTATTCAAGCCGCAAACATAACCGGCCCGGCAATTGGGGGAGTGATTTACGCCTCAATGAAAGGCCCGGCGGCGGTTTACGGAATCTCCATGGCGTTCTGTGCAGCGGCTGCAGTTGCGCTAACGCGGGTAAAACCATTGCTCGAAGGCGGCACACAGACAGCAGTAAGCCTAAAGTCCGTACTGGCGGGGCTGCGGTACACGTGGCAGCAAAAGGTGATCCTTGGGGCAACAACTTTAGACCTTTTTGCTGTGCTTTTGGGCGGGGCAACAGCGCTACTGCCAGTGTATGCCGTCGAAGTGTTTCACACAGGCCCAATGGGGCTCGGGATACTTAGGAGCGCCCCCGGCATGGGAGCGGTGCTCACGGCAGTGGTGGTGGCGCACTGGCGGGCGCGCCGTGCGGGGCTAGCGATGCTATGGTGTGTGGCTGGATATGGCATATTTACGATTATTTTCGGGCTATCGCGTAGTCTGGCATTCTCACTGGTGGCACTGTTCTTGCTGGGCGCAACCGACATGGTGAGCATGATCGTCCGTCACACTCTGTTACAAACGAACACGCCGGATGAAATGCGTGGTCGCGTCACAGCCGTAAACTCGCTTTTTGTAGGCGCCTCCAACCAATTCGGGCAATTCGAGTCCGGAATCACGGCGCAATGGTTTGGCACGATCCCGGCAGTGGTGCTGGGCGGAGCGGCGACGCTGATCGTCGTTGCATTCTGGTCGTGGCTGTTTCCGGAGATACGCCGGTACGAGGAGATTAGATCCGCTGCCGCCCGGAGTAACGCACGCTAGCCGGTGTTTTAAGGATAAGAATCAAGCAGGACCCAATCGACAATCTCTCGAGAATCATCTTTAATCGAATCACGTAGTCACATTCAGGAGAAAAGCGATGTCACGTTCCGCTCGCCCGTTTACCACGGCGGTAATTTTGTTCGTGCCCGCTCTGATGCTAGCCCTGTTTGCGCCGCTACTGCTGGCAGCACAGCAGCCATCCACCCAGGCCAGCGCCGGGCAAACCTCCGATCAAGGGTCTGGCAGCGCACTGCCCAATGCCCCGACTAATCAGGCGGTTCTGCAGAACTACTCCCGGCCTAAAAGCGTGCTGAGTGTTGTCGGACCCTACACCCAGCGGCAAGTGCCGCCGGTGAACCTCATGAACTCGCCTCGGCTGGAGAGCCTGATGAAAAACGGTGTCATCATGCTCTCGATGAGCGACGCCATAGCCGTCGCGCTGCAAGACAACCTCGACGTGGACATCGCGCGCTACAATCTGCCGATAGCAGATACGGACATCTTGCGCACCAAGGGCGGGGGGACGCCGCTGGGCGTGGCCACCGGCATCGTGCAAGGCACTCCGGGAGGAAGCGGGGCCGGCGTCACCGGCGGCGCCCTGACTTCGACCAGCACCGGCGCCGGCGGCACCACCGCCGGCACGGGCGGCGTGGGCGCCGGCACCTCCGGCCTGGTTCTGTCTTCTCTGGGCGCCGGACCAACTCCGCCGCAGTTCGACCCATCGGTGATCGGCACCCTGCAGATCGAGCGCGCCATATTGCCGCAGACCAGCGCCTCGGCGGGACTACTGGCCATAGACCAGAACACCACCACCGGCAACTTTACTTATCTTCAGGGGTTCGCGACGGGCACCAACCTGGGCGTGGTCTTCGACAATTCGCGGATCACCAGCAACAGCATCTATACCACATACAATCCGCTACTGGCCTCGAATTTCCGCTTCACCCTCACCCAGCACCTTTTGCAGGGACGCAGTTGGGCGGTGAACAATCGCTTTATCACCATCTCCAAGAACAATCGCGCCATCACCGACGAGTCCTTCCGGGCGCAGATCATTGCCACAGTGGCGCAAATTCAGAACATTTACTGGGACCTGGTGAGTGCTTACGAAGACCTGCGGGTGAAGCGGGAGACGCTGGCTTTTGCCGAGCGCACGCTGGCCGACAACAAGAAGCAACTTGCAGTGGGCAGCATGGCGCCAATCGATGTGGTGAATGCCGAGTCGCAAGTCGCCACCGCGCGGCAGAACGTGATCGTCTCGGAAACCAATCTGCAGCTTGAGCAACTGCTCATGACTAACGCCCTGACCCGCAACGTCCAGGCGCCGAACGTGCGTCTAGCCCCGGTGGTGCCGACCGATACCATGGTGATCCCCACCACCGAACCGGCCGTGCCTGTCGAGGGCCTTGTAACCGAAGCCGTGCAGAAAAACCCTACGCTCTCGCAGGCCCGCCTGGACCTAAAAAACCGCGAGCTCAATGTCCGGGCCGCGGCCAACGGACTGCTGCCGGCATTGGATCTGGTCGGCTTCTACGGAGCATCTTCGATTGCAGGAACGTTTAATTCTCAAGTGTGCGCGATTACCAGCTTGCCATGCCCGTCGCCGCTGCCCACCCCTACCGGTTACGGCACGGCTTTCACCAACCTGTACAACAGCAGCGCCCCGGACAAGGGCGTGGCACTGCAGTTGACGATTCCGATCCGCAATCGCCAGGCGCAGTCGGTGCAGGCACGCTCGGTGCTGGAGTTGCGGCAGGCGCAAGTGCGTCTGCAGCAGCTTGAGAACCAGGTTGCCATCCTGGTGCGCAACGCGCAGTTCGCCCTGCAGCAGAACAAGGCCCGGGTGGATGCCGCGGTCGAGGCGCTGCGCTTCGCCAGGGAAAGCCTGGTGGCGGAGCAAAAGAAATACCGGCTTGGAGCTTCCACCAGCTACCTGGTCTTCCAGCAGGAGACCAACGTTGCCACGGCGGACGAAAACCTGCTGGCGGCTAAGATCGCTTATGCCAAGTCGCGCGTGAACTTTGACCAGGTAATGTCGCGCACCCTGGAGCACAACAGCATCCTGGTCGCCGATGCCCGGACCGGCAGTATTTCCCATCTGCCGCTGACGCCCGACGTTACCAGGAACCCCAATCCCCCGGCACCGGTTTCGCCTGCGGTCCCGCCGCTGGGACAGGCCCAACCACCGGCTTCCGTTCAGCCGAACTATCCTGGACCGGGAGAGGAACAGCCGCCGCAGCCTCCAGCGCCCGCTTCGCCTCCGGCTACCCAACCTCCACCGCGATAACCGTGCTACGCTCAGGCGGACACCATGGCATCTTCTTTCTGGACCAGCTAGAACAAGATTGCCGTATCAGCGTCCGCCGAAGTGGTGCCGTGCCACCAGCACTCCACGGTCGATGTCTGAAACCCGACGGCACCCGGTCACGCTCATGATCCGCTGCAGTTCGGCGGTCATGATTTCGACCATTTCCGTCACTCCCTGGCTGCCGTTGGCCGCCAAGCCCATCGCCAGGGGCCAGCCGACAAGCACGGCATCCGCCCCCAGAGCCAAAGCCTTAATCACATCGGAGCCGCGGCGGAATCCGCTGTCCGCGAAAATTGGCATCCGGCCCCCGATGACCTGCTTGATCTCCGGCAAGACTTCCAGCGGATGCGCCGCATAGTCGATCACCACGCCGGCGTGGTTGGACACGACGATTCCCCCGGCGCCGATGGCCAGGGCTTTCTCCGCATCTTCGGCGCTCAAAACGCCTTTCAGGATGAATGGAAGCCTGGTAACTCCGGCCAACATCTTCAGTTCGTCAAGGGTCTTCGGCCCCATGGTCTTCGGAGCAGCCGGCTTGTCTCCCCGCTTTGCTCCGTAGAAAAAGTCGATGTCGGTTCCCACCGCGACCGCTCCCGCCTGCTCCGCCTCTTTCAGTTCCTTGATCATTGCTTGCGTATCGCGAAACGGCTTCACGATCCTGACGGTGGGAACCCCGGTCTCGGCCACTTCTTTGAATTGCTCGATGGAGACCACGCCCAGCCACATCATCGACCCGGCGTCTCTGATCCCCGAGGCAATCTTGATTAAGGGCTTATCGGTCACGTCGTTCATCCCTGAAACGGCAGCACTCAGGACCGGGGTCTTGAATGTCCGATTGAACAGCGCCGTCTCGGTGGACGCCTCCGCCGAGTCGATCAGTCTGAATTTGAATGCGTACTGGTCAAAACACTGGCGAATGGACAGGTTGACAAAATTCGTCTCTGCCCCCGACCTGACGTTGATCCCTTCCTCTACCGAATAGTTCTTAAGAATGCCTTTGGCCTTCAGATTCGATTCGGCCGTGGCGATCAGCTCCCGATATTCCATTTCAGTTCGGCTCTCTTTCCGGTTTCCATTGTGGGGTTGAGTTCCCGTGTAGATTTAAGCACGGATGCCGGCCAGAGCCCAAATCGCAGCAGTGGCGGCAGCGGCAGTGGCAGCGAGACATGGGGAACTGGAGTTGGGAGCTACGGTTAGCGACTGAACCGGCGAGAGTTAAAGCTGGCGGGGTGGACAGGACTCGAGCTTGAGCCGTTTTGCGGACGTGAAGAGCGCAGCGACGGGAACCCGCAGGCGAAATTCTGAGGCGAAGCCGAAGGACCTCAAAAAAGAAAACGCCAGCAGAAGCTGGCGGGGTGGACGGGACTCGAACCCGCGACCTCAGCCGTGACAGGGCTGCATTCTAACCAACTGAACTACCACCCCGGACCCGAATTTCATTATACGGCAAGCGGCTGAAAGGTCAACGCGAGCCGCGCGATTCGCCTCGACTCGCGGACGCGCTTTTGTGACGCCAGGGGGCGCCGAGTTCTCAGCAGGCTCAGCGCCGACAACGCGATTAGGGTGGGAAATTGTCACTTGGAAACAGCGCGAGCCCTCACGCTTCCAAGCTCTATTTCGGCTGCTCTGAATCCGGCAACGGCGGGATGACCTGCTGCACCGGGCCATTTTCGACCCCATTGTCCGGAGCCGTAGCCTGTCCCGGCGCGGCGTTGGCCGGCTGCTCGGAATCCGGCAGAGGCGGGATCACGTCCTGCACCACACCGTTTTCGACTGCCGTGGCCGGTGGAGGAGGCGGAGCCGCGGCGTTGCCGGAGCCGGGCTGGGAAGCAGAGGCCCGTGGACGCTCCAGCGGCGGCGGTGGCTGAGACGGATCTATGACCGGGGTATTGTCGCGCCGGAGCAGCGTGGGCGGCCCGTTGGCCTCGCGCCGACGCATCTCCTGGGCAGCTTTCTGGGCAGAATCTATGGCCTGGTCACTGATGCTGGCCACCGACGACAAAGGCTCTCCCTCCATATCCTTGCGGGTAGCCACTGCCACCTTGCTGTTTGCCTGGCGGGCCTGCAGCGCCTTGGCGTAGAAGAAGTCCGCCGTCTCGCGGTCTCCATCGAGTTCGGCGAGATAGCCCATGTTGTTCAGGGTGAAAGCGTTATCGGGGTCCAGCTTGTAGGCCTGGCTGAAGAACTGCCGGGCCAGCTTGCGCTGGTTGCGGTTTTCCGCCGAGACGCCGCGCAGGTTCAGCCGCGCAACCTTGGCGTCGGCCCCCTCACGGTCTTCCCGCCGCAGCGCCTGTTCAGCCTTTTTCGCGTTTTCCGCGGCCACGGAGTTTATGCTCTGTCCGCGCCACTTCTTGTTGATTGCCACCACGATGAGCTGGTTCGAGCCGGTGGCCGCAGCCTGCGAATAGAAATCTATGGCCTGCTCCAGCTCTCCTTCCTTCTCCCTGGCGTAGCCAAGATTGTTCAGGGTAAATGGATTACGTGGCTCTAGCGCCAGCGCCTTCTGCAAGACCAGGTCCGCCTCCGGCGCGCGGTCTTTTGCGATCAGGCTCATGGCCTGCACGTTCAAGCGGTTGACTTGTATGCGCTCATCCGACGCGCTGCCGGCCACCTTGTCGACCGGCTTGCCGAGGGCGTGCTCGTCGGTGGACTTGACCACCAGCGCCTGGGACGGGTGTTCCGCCGCCAAGGCATAGAAACGCTGCGCGCTGTCGAGATCGCCAGCCAGCTCGGAGATGTAGCCGAGGTTGTTGAGCGTGAACGGATCGTCTGGGTCAATGAGGTATGCCTTGTAGAACAGCTTTTTGGCCTTGGCGTAATCGTGCTTGTCGATGGCCTGCACGCCTTGCTGGTTGAGCTTCTGCACCGGCGTCAGCTTGGAAGCCTTGGGCAGCGGGATGCGCAGGCTCCCGGCAAAGCACGTCGCGGCGCCCAGCAGCAGAGCCAGCGCTATGTTTGCTCCACGGCACCGGCGGGCGAGGCGCTGCCGGCGGCAAAGACGCGCGGAACGGTGCGCTTGCAGAGAAAACATCAGACCTCCGGGGGTGCGAGCAGCTCCAGGCTGAGCGGCTGCTTCATCATTGGATGGAGAAAAGAAGGGTTTTGTTGTTCCACCCCTTATTCCCTACTCCCTAACCCCCAGCCCCTTAAAACGGTTGTTCGCCGGGCGGCATCCAATCAAAAGCCAGAGATCCTCACGCTCTGGCCGCGTGCCATGGCCGTCGCGAGGACCTGATGAAAAAACTCTTTCCTGTGTTTTGTCTGCTTGTGCTTTGGCTGGTAGCGGCGCAAGCGCAGGCTTTCCAGCCGGGCTCCCCGCCGGAGGACGGCGCCAGCGCGCAATCCAAGCCGCAGACGGAGATGTTTCCCGAATCCGCCACTCCCGACGTGGACCCCATACTTGATCCGGGGCCGCTGCCCAACAAGCCGCTGACGCTGATTGGCGGCGTGGCCAAGCGCGTTGACATGATCCGCAACCGCCTGCTGGTTCAGCCCTTCGGCGGAGGCGCGCCGGCGCTGGTCTGGTTCGACGAGCGCTCCCACATTTATCGCGACGGAGCGGCCGTAACCGTAACCGGCATCCATCGTGGCGACCGGGTCTACGCCGACACGATGGAGCTCAACAATAAGATCTTCGCCCGCACCATCCGCGTCGAAACCGCCTCCGGACCGGCGCAGGTCAGCGGTCAACTGGTGCGTTTCGATGCCCGCCAGCAGGTGGCCGAGATGCGCGACACCCTGACCTCCAACCTGGTCAGCTTCTCGCTTTCCGGCCGCACCAAAATTCACCAGAAAAACGACCCGGCGGCAACCGGTGACTTGCTCCCCGGCACCCTGCTGTCTGTGGTCTTCCTCCCCGGGCACAAAGGTGGGCTGGCACAGGACATCAATATTGTCGCCGTCCCCGGCAAGAGTTACGACTTCGCCGGACGCATCACCAACGTCAACTTGCGCACGGGGTTGCTGGCCGTTGACAACGAAAGCGATGGCAGGAATTACGAAATCACCTTCATAGGCGCTGCGATAGATCGTGAGCAGTTGCGGATCGGGGCGACCGTAGCCCTCACCGCGGAATTCGACGGCCACGGCTATAGCGCCAGATCGATCTCGATTACCAAGCCGGCAACCGAAACCGCCACTCAATAGAGGTTTGCCCGGCGCTTCCGCCCGGAGACGCCATCACGACAGCGGTTCCCGCAGCAGCAGTGCGGCCAGCAAGGCGGCAATGGCGCCCAGCATCCACTCGATGCGCCACATCTGTACCGCCTGCCACCCCATCACGTTTGTCGGCCGGTAGATGGGCTCGGCCAGCAGCGCCCCTAGAGCGCAGCCGCAGGCGAGCAATAGCAGGATAAAGGAAGCCAGATTCAGCCCAAGCCTCTCCCGCGCATGGGTGAAGCCGAGCAGAATCCGGTTGAGGTCGGTGCGGACGACGCGGGCTAGGTCGGCCCAGCGGCCCAGGCGAGAACCTGTCTCCGGCAAAGGCTCCCGCATGGAGCCACAGACATGGCAAAAACGCGCGCCGACGGCGAATTCCGTTCCGCAGTTGCCACAGTACGCCGCCGAAAACACCGACTCCAGCCCGGCCCGCGGCGCCTGCGCCGGCCGCCAAAAATCGTGCGATACCTCCCGCGCCCCCTCCGGCATCTCTCGCCTCCTCGTGCCCCGGCAAGCGCCGTTCTGTTCCTGGGAACATGGCCTCTCCGGGAACCACGCCAGATAGTCACATGGCAAGCGGCATGCCAAATCGCGGAAGGCGGCTGAAGGGCCCGATTTGGCCTGATTGCGGCTCATTTCCGCCCCCCTGGCAGAGCTGGAAAGGCGCAGGGACATGGCAGAATTTTCCGGCTGGCAGCAAGAACTTCCGGGCAAATTGGCGCTACAGGCTCACCAGCCCCGCCGGGAGCCGGCGCTGGCGATGCCCGGCGAGAGGGGTAGTGCGAGGTCTTCCGATCCGGTCAGAGGCAACGGCGGCGTCCGCTTGGGACCATGGCGGCTAGCTGCTCGCAGCCACGCCAACTTTCTGCTGTGCCTGCTTGGTCGCAGTCTCGACCCAATAGCCTAGCAGCAGCAGGTCCGACGCCGTGAACTCGATACTCTCCGGACGCGGGGTGCCCTGGTTGAAGATATTTTCGTCGAGGATAGCGTGCAACAGCGGCAAGGAGATTCCTAGCGCCTCGGCGGCTTCCCTCTCGTTGTAGAGCTGCTTAGCCGACTGTTTGGCAATATACATGGGCATATTCCACGGGGGAGTTCCTTTGTACTACGCTAGGCTTCTTACGGCATATCAGGCTTAAATTGTAAAAGGTACTCTGCTTTACCCTATTAACCCGATAAACAATTACGCGGTCGATACCTATATTTAGGCACAGGTTGCAGTTGCCGGGTAGGCTAGACTAGCTGCATGCAAGAACGGCTTATCGTTGCCCTGGACGTTTCGACCGCCCGCCAGGCCCAAGCCATAGTCAGTGCTGTGGGCATGCCAGCGCCGATGTTCAAGGTTGGGAAACAGCTTTTTACCGCCGAGGGTCCGGCGGTGGTGCGCGAGCTGGTGGCCTCCGGCCGTAAGGTCTTTCTAGACTTGAAGTTTCACGACATCCCAAACACGGTGGCCGCCGCTGTGCGCGAAGCTGCCAAGCTTAACGTCTCCATGCTGACCGTGCACGCCGCCGGCGGCCGGCAGATGCTGAAGGCGGCCGCCGAAGCCGCCGCCCAGTCGCCGTCCCGGCCGCTGGTCCTGGGCGTAACCGTGCTGACCTCCATGAGCGAGCAGGATTTGGCGGAAACAGGCGTAAGCGGCACGATTGAGACGCAGGTGCTGCGCCTGGCCTCCCTGGCCCTGCGCGCCGGTTGCGGAGGGATTGTGGCCTCTCCCCTGGAAACCAGCCTGCTGCGGCGCGAACTGGGCGCGGGCTTCGCCATTGTCACGCCCGGGGTTCGCCCGGCGGGAGAGGACAAGGCAGACCAGGCGCGGGTCATGACGCCGCGACAGGCCATCGAGGCCGGCGCCACGCACATCGTCGTCGGCCGCCCGATCACCGCTGCGGCAGATCCCGCCGCAGCCGCGCGGAAGATTTATGAAGAGTTAGCAGCCGCCAAGTAGAGCGTCTGCTTATTTTCCCGGAGGGGAGGTTCTGAGTTTCAAGTTTCGAGAAATGCAGCTGATACTTTGAAATGCCACCGACTTCTTGAACTTGAAACTGGAAACTTGAAACTGAGTTCACAGCTTTTCGTAGAACTCGCAGGCCGAGCAGGAAATGTAAACCCCGCCAGCTATATTTCTTTCGCGGTCCTTGACACGCTTCACAATCCGGGTCGGCTTGCCGCACTTGGGGCAGTCGGTGCTCTTGGCGGTGTCCATAACCTTCTTCCGATCCGCCGTCTTCGCAATCTTTGCCATGTCGTCTCCTGAGGTTGCTGATTTCCACTGCCCGGCCGGAAGAACGTAATAGTGGCTCTACCACGGTCTCTTTGGGGGAATCTCACGGGCGGGCACTTTGATTCTAGCACGCGCAGAACGGCCGCTTTGGAGGGCGCAAGCCCAGCCGCTCGGGCCGGTTAGCGGGATACTCGTATAAGAACTCGCTTTAACTCACCACGATTCCGGCGTAGCCGACCACCAGGTCGCGGTCGCCGGAGATGTCGCCCGAGGTGGCGTACTTTACCAGTTCCGCCCGGCTGGCGCCCAGTTGGCGAGCGGCCTCAAGCATGGCCACCGCCGGCCCGAATCCGCACATGCTGATCTGCTCGCGCTGCACCGTCTGCCAGAGACCGGCGGGATCCAGCGCCAGCATTTTATCTATCGCCATGCGATCTTTTACGCGGGTACGCGTGTCGTCCTCGTAGTGATTCATGTCGCTGGAGGCGATGACCAAAACCTCCCTTTCCGGACGCGCGCGCAGGACGCCGGCAATCTTCGCGCCCAACTCGGTCAGCAGCTCAAGCCGGCCGGTGCCGACGGCGATGGGCACAAAGGCGAACTCCGGCAGCAGCTTCTGCAGGAACGGAATCTGCACCTCCAGCGCGTGCTCGCGGGCGTGGGCGCTCGGGTCCTCGCGCAACGCCGGGAACTCGCGCTTGAGCTGCCCGGCCAGTTCGCTGTCGATGGCCGCCTCGCCCAGCGGCGTGAGCCAGCTTCCGCCGCCCACGATGGCCAGCGGCCCGCCCATTCCGGTGTGGTTCGGGCAAAGCATCAGGAAGCGCCGGGGCATTTGCAGGCGGGCGTAAACCGCCCCGGCAACGTGTCCGGAGTACATGTAGCCGGCATGCGGAACCACGCATCCCAAGGCGCGAACCTTTTCCGGAAACACGCCCGGCCCGGCAGCCACCCTTGCCTCCTCCGCAGCGGCTGCACCGGTAGCGCCAGGCGTCATGGTTGCGGCCGGCTGGCTGGAGCGGAGAAATTTGTCCAGTTCCCGCCGCAGCGTCTCCGGATTCGCGGGGTAAAACTGCCCCGCGACCGCGGGGTGCCGAATCGGAGAGCTCATGAGGTCCTCCTTGAGCCATTTCTGATTTTTGATTTTCGATTTAAAGGCAAAATGGTCTTTAAGTTGTTCAATCAAAAATCAGAAATCAGAAATCAAAAATGTAACCCCTTGTACAGCGCGGCCATTTGCTCCAGGGAAACGGCCTCGGCCCTGGCTCCAGGCTCGATGCCGGCCGCCGCCAAAGCCTGCCGCAGGACAGCCGGGCCGAAGTGCTCGCGTAAGTTGCTCGACAGCATCTTGCGCTTGTGGGCGAAGCTGCGCTTCAGGAATTCCATGAATCCGGGCTCGTCCACCTGCAACTCGGAAAAACGCGGTGCGATGTCGATGCGCACCACCGCCGAATCCACCGCCGGTGGCGGGTTGAAGGCGCCCGGCGGCAGGCTGAACAGCTTCTCGACCCGGCCCGAGAGCTGGGCGGTGGCCGAGAGCAGGCCATAGTCGCGGCTGCCGGGAACGGCGGCCAGGCGCTCGGCCACCTCCAGTTGCACCATGATCACGATGCGCTCGAAATAATCGCGCTCGGCGAGCAGCCGCAGCAAAATGTCCGAGGTGATGTAGTACGGCAGGTTGCCGACAACCCTGGCCTTGGGCTGCTCGCTGGGGCGCAGGTCGCGCAACGGCCCTTTGCGGTGGCCGATCATGGTGCGAATGTCGACGGTCAGAATGTCGGCTTCGATGATCTCGACGTGCGGCAGGCGGGCAAACTTCATGCGCAGTTGCGCCGCCAGCAGGCGGTCGAACTCGACGGCCACCAGGTGTCCGGCGCGCACGGCCAGCAGGTCGGTCAGGGCGCCGCGGCCGGGGCCAATCTCCACGACGGTGAGCTGAGAGACATCGCCCAGCGCCTCCACGATCCTGTGCCTGGCCTGCTGGTCCACCAGGAAATGCTGGCCGAGCTTCGGCTTGCGTGCGGCATGCGGCTGCGTATCGAGCCCGCTCTTGGACATTTTTACCGCCTTTCTTCCCGCGCTGAAGGCGAGCGCTGTCTGAAACCCTTGTAGTAAACCCTGCCGGCTGCCGCGCGGGTGACATGCCGGCCATCTGTGCGATAACTTCAGTGCATCCCTGTTTTGCGGTTGCGGGGATTCGCCACCTCAACGCTACAGGTGCAGCCTGGCGGGGAGCAGTTCAGCCCGGCCAGCGCATCGCCGGCGTATGCTTGAGCAGTTGGAGATCGCAGATGCACATTGCGTTTGCCGCATCGGAGTGCGCTCCGTTTTCCAAGACCGGCGGACTGGCCGACGTCATAGCCTCGCTTCCGCCCGCTTTGGCTGCCCTGGGACATCGCGTCAGCGTCTTCCTTCCCAAGTATCGCCAGACCCGGCTCGAAAACCCACGCTGCCTGGTGCGCAGCATCACCGTGCCGTTTGACGACCGTTACCGCTTCTGCTCCATTCTGGACGGCGGCACGCACCGCAACGTGCAGTTCTATTTTATCGATTATCCGCCGTTCTTCGACCGCGAAGGACTTTATGGCACCACGCTGGGCGATTATCACGATAATGCCGAGCGCTTCGCCCTATTCTGCCGGGCGGTGATCGAAGGCAGCAAGGTGCTGGGAACGCCCGACCTGTTCCACTGCCACGACTGGCAGACGGCGCTGGTTCCCGTCCTGCTGCGCACCCTCTATCAGGACGATCCCGCCCTGCGCGTGTCCATCGTCTTCACTATCCACAACATCGGCTACCAGGGCCTGTTTCCGCCCGAGACCCTGCCGCTGCTGATGCTTCCCTGGGACCTGTTCACCATCAGCAAACTGGAATTCTTCGGCAAGGTGAATCTGCTGAAGGGCGCGCTGGTCTACTCCGACTTCATCACCACCGTGAGCCGCAGGTACAGCCAGGAGATCCAGACCTCCGAGTATGGTTTCGGCCTGGAAGGGGTGCTGCGCAACCGCTCCGGCACCGTCGCCGGCATCCTGAACGGCGTGGATTACGAGCAGTGGAACCCGGAGACGGACCCTTACCTGACAGCGCACTACAGCGCCGACGCGCCCGAGAACAAGGCGGCGTGCAAGCGCGACCTGCTGGAGCAATTCGGCGGCGCGGCGCGGCCGGAGCTGCCGGTGGTGGGCATGATATCGCGCTTCGCCGCGCAAAAGGGCTTCGACCTGATTTCGCACGTGGCCGACCGGCTGGCGCACGAGGAGGTGGTCTTTGTTGTTCTGGGCAACGGCGACCGGCCTTACGAAGAGATGTGGCGGCGGCTCAACCGGCAGTTTCCCAGCAAGTTTCTGCTGCGCATCGCCTACGACGAGGAGCTGGCCCACAAGATCGAGGCGGGCGCGGACATGTTCCTGCTGCCTTCGCACTACGAGCCTTGCGGGCTGAACCAGATCTATAGCCTGCGTTACGGCACGGTGCCGGTGGTGCGCGCCACCGGCGGCCTGGACGACACGGTCGAGCCCTGGGACCCGGCCACGGGCAAAGGTACCGGCTTCAAGTTCTCCGAAGCCAGCGGCGAAGCCATGCTGGAGACGCTGCGCGCCGCGCTCGCCGCCTTTCGCGACCAGCCCGCCTGGCGTAAGCTGATGCGTAATGGCATGACGCGAGACTTCTCCTGGGCGGTTTCGGCGCGCGAGTATATCAAAGTCTACGAAAAGGCCCGCACCATACACGGCAGCGGCCCGGCCCCGCAGAAAGATTTGTCGCTCGGTTAGAACTGGTTTCAAAAATAGTTCTTTGAAAGGGCATGGCTTCAGCAGTCGGGGTCCCTAGCGCGAGGGTTTTTCGCGCTGGGGTGGGAGCCATGCCGTCCAGAGCCGGAAAGAATGCGGGTTTATTGAGTACTGCAAAAATAAGTGTCTAAATCAAAATATTGAGAATGTCATTCCGACCGAAGCCGTGCGCAGCGCGGCGGAGTGGAGGAATCTTGTGTTTTGCCGCGAAAACACAAGATGGCTCGACTCCGGCGCTACGCGCCTCCGCTCGCCATGACGCCTCTTTCTTGGATACATGATCACTCTAACGGGCTCTAATCCCATCGACCATATGCTGCCTAGGACATTACATATGCAGCCCTCAATAGCCCCTGCGGCAATTTGGAGGCTTTCCGAAATCTATTTTGAAACCAGTCCTAGAGCGCTTTAGCGCTTTTGCGCGCCGCTTTTCGTTTGCCGGAGGTTGGCGGACGCCGCTGGCGGCTGCGCTCAGGGGTGAAGAAGTGAAAGCGAAATCTGTTGAGAGGCACGCTCAGGCCGCTGAACTCGACGCCTTCGGCCCGCAGCAGGAAGCGCTGTTCGAGGCCAAGCTCTCCGGTACAAAGAATCTTTCCGCCGGCGCCGATGACGCGCTGCCAGGGCACGCTTCTGCCGCAGCCGTGCAGCGCCCAGGCCACCTGCCGCGCCGCCCCCGGATACCCGGCGGCGTAGGCCACATCGCCATAGGTCGCCACCTTGCCGCGCGGAATGCGGCGAATCTGGCGGAGAATGTCGCGGAACATGTCGGCCATGCCGCCAATGTAGCACAGGCTTGAAGTAGCGCTGCCGCCCCCGGCGGCGGGCCCGCATTGCTGGGGGTGCCCCACATCTGCCCTAAGGGCAGTGAGATATGGGCGACTGCTGCCGCAAGCCGTCGGCGCTGATTCCCACGCCTGAAGGCGTGGGCTTCCACCACATTTGCCAAAGGACGGCAATGTGGGCCACCAGCCCCACCCTGACTTGTGACAAACTTGACCAACGAGACCGGTAATTTTTCCACAGGTGGCCCCGATTCTCTATTGCGACAGCGGAACGACAGATGTACAAAAGGAACACTCATGGTTATCGGTTTACAACTCCCCCTCCGTCTCGCCAAGGGAAAAGAAACGGACGGAGCGACAAATTCTGAATACACGCCACTGGCCTCGGTCTGGTATGGCGAAGACTCTGAGTTATTGGAGCGCCTACTTAGTTTTTATCCGCGAAAAACTCCCCGTAAGATTCTCGACGCTACAGTTAATGGAGGCCGCTTTTGGAAGGGAAGCAGCCGGCCCGTAATCGGGATGGATATTGACCCAGACCATCATCCCGATGTTGTGGGCGACAACACAAACATGCCGTTCCGAGACAGCATGTTTGATGTAGTAGTCTATGACCCTCCGCACATTCCGAACCAGGGCAGGGACAAACAGAAGGATTTCAACACGCGGTTTGGGCTGGTACTGCGCTCATCGAAAGAGAATCACTACACTTTTACGCACACGTTCCCGCCATTCTTGCGCGAGGCGTATCGGGTACTAAGAGATGAGGGCGTTCTATTTTGCAAGATTACCGATTACGTTCACCATCATCGCTATCAGTGGGCTCATATCGAGCTAATCAATGCGGCGCGTGAATCCGGATTCATGCCCTGTGACTGCATTGTGAAAATCCGCAAAGGGCCAATAATTGACCCGAGGTGGAAAAAAGCGCATCACAGCAGACGGCAGCACTGTTACTGGCTTATCTTCCGCAAATCCAAGAAATGTGAGTAAAACCGCAACCGTGACCGCAAAAGAAAGCGAACCCAAACCTGCTGAGGCGATCTTCAAGATAACTTTGACTCCGCCAAGTCCCGCGCGCCAGGTGCAGTTCTATCAACTGCTGGTCGGCGCACGCAAACAGTGGCTCACAGATGCTCTGTCGGAGGCGCTCGGTCAACTACAGCAAAAGACAGTAAAGGAACAGGTTGGAAAGTTTGTACCGGAATCCTCTCAGAAACTGCTTGCGGCAGCGGGGCTGCGAGACGAATTTGTTTTTCCCGTGCCGGTTGTGCTTGAACAGAAGCCATCGCTTGTCGGCTACTATCGACTCCTGCTCGGGGCGCCGCAGAAGAGCTTTTACAAGGGCGCAACGGGAATGGGTCGTTTTAAGAGCATGGAAGAGAACGACACAATGACGGAAAGGCAGAAACCATATCTGCCTGCATTCTGCCTGGCAATGGCTAAACCGCTGTCGGAGCTGATTAAGCAGATTCCTAATATTACTGACCGCGAATTACGCGAACTGCCGCTGTTGACCTACGGCTCCCAATTGCAGGGCTCCAACAATACGCTGATTGGGAAAAAGGCCATGAGGGAAGTCTTCTTGGTAATCGCCAAAATTGTGGAAAGGTCTGTAATTGAACGAACTGAAACGAGACTGAAATTGAGAAATTCTGCTGGTCGAACCGTGGTCATATCGCTTTCACATGATCCCGACGTGTGTATCCAAGAATTGATGGGCGAGCGCGTTCACCACAAGGTCGCCATTGAGGTAAAGGGTGGCACTGATGTTAGTAACGCGCACAACCGTGCTGGCGAAGCCGAAAAATCGCACCAAAAAGCAAAGAAAATAGGGTTCCCAGAATTCTGGACCGTCATTTCCAAGCAAGGGGTGCAATTATACAAGCTACAAAACGAATCGCCAACAACGAATCACTGGTTTGATGTCACTGAAATTCTTGCGCGCAAGGGGGACGATTGGGAGGATTTTCGTCAGCGATTGGCCGGTGTGGTTGGAATACCAGTAAACGCGAAACGATGACAACAGCAGCGTGGGTTCCGTCCATTTTCAGCCGGCCGCGGGCATCTACTTAGTTCCCACAGCAGCTACCTGCAAAATCCGCTCTCTTGTTACAATTCTCTATTCCGCTTACCTCGACGGTCCGCCCTGAAGAATCAAAGGCGGGTTCGCCGGGAGCCCTGATACGGAATCCGAAAAGGGCGGTTTCATAAAAATGCATCGTTGGTCGCAACTGTTTATTCCCACGCTTCGTGAAGCTCCGGCTGACGCCGAAGTCGCCAGCCACAAGTTCCTGGTCCGCGCCGGCTACATGCGACAGCTTGCTGCCGGCATTTACAGCTACCTGCTGCTGGGCCAGCGGTCGATTCTCAAGATCAGCAACATCGTGCGCCAGGAGATGGACACCATCGGGCAGGAGTTTTACCTGCCGGCGCTGAATCCGCGCGAGATCTGGGAGGCCAGCGGGCGCTGGCGCGAGATGGGCGACAACATGTTCCGCCTCAAGGACCGCAAGGGCGCCGATCTCTGCCTGGGCATGACCCACGAAGAGGTCATGACCGACATCGCCCGCAAGGAGCTGCGCAGCTACAAGCAGCTGCCGCAGATCTGGTACCAGATCCAGACCAAGTTCCGCGACGAGCCGCGCCCCAAGTCGGGCCTGCTGCGCGTGCGCCAGTTCACCATGAAGGACTCCTACTCCTTCGACCTGGACGCCGCCGGGCTGGACGTGAGCTACAAGAAGCACTACGACGTCTATTGCCGCATTTTCGACCGCTGCGGGCTGAAGTACGTGGTGGTGGAGGCGCACTTCGGGCGCCATGGGCGGATCGCAGTCGCACGAGTTCATGGTGCACACCGAGGCCGGCGAGGACCTGGTGGCAAGCTGCGCGAAGTGCGGCTATGCCGCCAACCTGGAGAAGGCGACCTCGCGGCTGGAGCCGGTCCAGGAGCTGCCCGCCAGCGGCGACGGAGGCCCGAGCTGGTGCATACCCCCGGAACCAAGACCATCGACGAGGTTTCCGCTTTTCTCGGCGTGCCGGTGAACAACAATCTGAAGTCGCTGGCCTACATGGTTCTGGACGGCGCCGGCGGCAGCCAGCTCTGGCGGCCGCTGCTGGTGCTGATGCGCGGCAATGACCAGTTGCACGAAGCCAAGCTCATGGCCGCCCTTGGCGGACGCGAGTTCCGTCCCATGCGCGAAGACGAGATAGTGAGCTTCTTCGGCACGCCGGCGGGCTACCTCGGTCCGGCAGGGCTGAAGGTCGCCCAGCCTGTGGAAAGCGGGGGCAAGCGCGCCTATGCTGGCGATGCGGACGCGTTCATAGTCCTGCTGGACGAAGTGCTGCGCGGGCGCAGGAACATGGTCGGGGGAGCCAATAAAGAGAACCATCACCTCCGTAATCTGACGCCGGAGGTTAACTTCCAGCGCACTGCCTATGCCGACCTGCGCAGCGTACAGGAGGGCGAAGGCTGTCCGAAGTGCGGGCACCCGCTCAAGCTGGCCAAGGCGGTCGAGATCGGCCACATCTTCAAGCTGGGGTACAAGTATTCGGAGTCGATGGGCGCGCGGGTGCTGGACAAGGACGGCAAGGAAGTGACGCCGATCATGGGCAGTTACGGCATCGGCATCGAGCGCATTCTGACGGCCGTCATCGAGCAGAACCATGACGAGAACGGCTTCTGGCTGCCGCCCAACATTGCGCCTTTCCAGGTGGTGGTGGTACCCACCAACGTGGCCGATGCGAAGCTGGCGGACGCCGCCGGCCAACTCGCCGGGGAGCTGGAAAAGGCGGGAGTGGAGGTGATCCTGGACGACCGCGACGAGCGTCCGGGGGTGAAGTTCAAGGACGCCGACCTGGTGGGAATACCCTTCCGAATTAATGTGGGCAGGAAGCTCTCCGATGGTAAAGTTGAGGTGATTACCCGGTCGACGCGGCAAAGCCAGGATGTAACAATTTCCGAGGCGGTCAGGCTGCTAAGTGAATTGACCCGGTCCGCGAGGTGAATGGGGCCCCCTCAAGCACCGGCATCGGGCTCGAGGGAATGGAGCAAGAGGCCCCGGGAGTATGTACATGAGCACACGGCTGAAAGCGCTGATCTGGCTGCTGGTGCTGGTGTCCGCCATGTACGTAGCTTTCCGGGTGGTGCCGGTCTGGTATGCGAATTATCAGTTCCAGAGCGACCTGGAGCAGATCGCAGTGACGGAGTCCTACTCCACCCGGACGGAAGGGGAGATACAGCAGATCATCGCCAGCCGGGCGCAGGGATACGGAATCCCGCTGCGGCCCGAGCAGATACGCGTGCAGCGCATCGGCAGCCAGCTTGTCATTTCCGCGGAGTATACCGTCCAAATCGAGCTTCCGGTCTATCCGTTCGAGGTGAAGTTCCACCCCAGCACCAAGAATCGGAGAATCTGAGCGCGGCTGCAAGCCAGCAAGCGTCGGCTATGCACAAGTCGGCATGGAGCGGCAGATTCCGCCGGGTCTGGCGGCGCGGCTGAAGAGTGGCCCGATATAAAAGGCCAAACAGCAACTCTGAATGCGCGGTAGCGTTGTTATGACTGAAGTCGTGCCGCGGAAACCCGGCCCGCTCGAAGCCATTTGCCGAGTGCTCCGTGTCAGGCACGATTTACAATAATGGCGAGCTGCTCCCCAGGGTGGGGCGAAGGCGGGGTTCCCGGTACGGCCGTTTTGACGGTTGCCGGGGCGCAAGAAGCGAGGAGACCAATACGTAAGGCAGCGGCATCTGCCCTCATACTGTGGCCATAAAGATCAGAGTCCCGTACAGGAAAGCGAGAGCCCGCATCGCCCGCGCCGGTGACCGGTGGTTCCGGAGCTCTCTCGGACAGCACGCCAGCGATCCGGTGGTGCGCACCGCGGTCGCCGTCTTCATAATCCTCTGCACCGTGATGTTCGGCGTCTTCGCATACTACTACATAAAGTACGACCGCATCATCGCCCGGCGCATCAATGGGCCGATTTTCGCCAGCTCCGCCACCATTTACGCGCGCCCGCAGGTGATACACCAGGGGAACCGCATCAGCCCGGACGAGATCGCTCGCCATCTGCGCCGCGCGGGCTACCAGGAACAGCGCGGACTCCAGGCGCCGGAGGATGGTGCCGCCGGCATGGGGACCTTCCGGTTGCTGCCGGCGGCCATCGAGATACACCCTGGGGCGTTGTCCTACCACAGCGCCGACGCCGCCGTGATTCGGGTCAGTGGGGACGCCGTCGAGAACATTACCGGCGTGGGCAGCAATGCCGGGCAGACGCTGGACGGTTACGAACTGGAGCCAGAGATGCTCACCCAGCTCTTCGAGGGCGAGCAGCGCACCAAACGCAAACTGGTCCAGTTCTCCGACCTGCCCAAGAACCTGGTCAACGCGGTCATCGCCATCGAGGACCGGCGCTTCTTCCAGCACAGCGGGGTGAACTACTGGCGGCTGGCGCAGGCGGCGCTGATCGATCTGCGGTCCGGCGGTAAAACCCAGGGCGGATCGACCATCACCATGCAGCTCTCGCGCGGCTTCTTCCTGACGCCGGAGAAGCGCATCAAGCGCAAGCTGATCGAGATGCTGATCGCCATCGAGCTGGAACAGAAGCTGAGCAAGCAGCAGATTTTCGAGATGTACGCCAACCAGGTTGACCTGGGACAGCGCGGCTCGTACACCATCAGCGGCTTCGGCGAGGGTGCCCGGGCTTACTTTGCCAAGGACGTCAAGGACCTGACCCTGCCCGAGGCGGCACTGCTGGCCGGGCTTATTCAAAGGCCCAGCTACCTGAACCCCTATCGCCACCCCGAGCGCGCCAGCGAACGCCGCAACCTGGTGCTGGAAGCGATGGTTGATATCGGTGCCATCACCCGCGACGAGGCCGACCGCGCCAAGGCCACCCCACTGAAGCTCGCTCCCATGAACGTGGAGTCCAGCGACGCTCCGTACTTCGTTGACCTGGTCAAGGACACGGTACAAAACACGCTGGGCGAGCACGACCTCAACGAGCAGGCGTACAGGATCTACACCACCATCGACCAGCAGTTGCAGCAGGCGGCGGCCGAGGCGGTGGGCATTGGCATCAAGCTGGTGGACGCGCAGGTTAAGCAGCAGCGCACCCGCCGGGTAAAAATCGGCCAGGGCAAGACCGCGCACTACGAAGTCCGGGAAGAGCCGGGACCGCAGCCGCAGGTGGCCCTGGTGGCCCTGGACCCGCACAGCGGAGAGGTGCTGGCGCTGGTGGGCGGACGCAATTACGGATTCAGCCAGCTCAACCACGCCGTGGCCAAGCGCCCGACGGGCTCGATCTTCAAGCCTTTCGTGTACGCGGCGGCAGTGAACACGGCTATCGCCGGCTCGCCCGATAAAATCCTGACCCCGGCTACCCTGATCGACGACTCGCCCACCACTTTCACCTACGGCGACCAGATCTACGAACCGCGCAATTATAAGAACGAGTATCACGGGCAGGTGACCGCCCGCTATGCCCTCTCGCAGTCGCTCAACAACGCCACCGTGCGACTGGCGGAGATGGTGGGATACGACAAGGTAGCCGACTTGGCGCGCGCCGCGGGCATCGCTTCGGTCAAGGCCACTCCGGCCATCGCCCTGGGCGCTTACGATGCCAGCCCGCTGGAGATGGCGGGAGCATACACCGTCTTTGCCAATTCCGGCGTGCGGGTTTCGCCCGTGGCCATCCGCTCGGTGCGCGACCGCAACGGCGACCCGGTCCAGGACTTCGGCTCCGACAGCCGGCCGGTGCTCGATCCCCGGGTGGCTTACGTGATGACCACCATGATGCAGGGCGTGATCAATAACGGCACCGGCTACAGCGTGCGTGCGCGCGGTTTCACCGCTCCGGCGGCCGGCAAAACCGGCACCTCGCACGATGCCTGGTTCGCCGGCTACACCACCAACCTGCTCTGCATCGTGTGGGTGGGATACGACGACTACAGCGATCTGAGACTGTCGGGCAGCGCTACCGCAGCGCCCATCTGGGCCGAGTTCATGAAACGCGCCGTGACGCTGCCGCCGTACCAGAACGCCGGGGAGTTCCAGGAGCCGGCCGGCGTGGTCGACGTGCGCCTGGACAAGGCCACCAACCTGCTGTCTACCAGCACCTGCCCGGACAGCTACAGCATCGCCTTTGTCGCCGGCACCGAGCCCAAGACTACCTGCGACCAGTACGATAACCGCAACGTCCTGCAGCGCATTCTCGGCATCGGCAAACCCAGCCCCCCGCCTCCGGTGAACGGCCCGGCAAAAATCATCCCCCCGGCCGACCGCGCCCAGCAGCAGCCGCCCCCCAGGCCGGTCCCATCGCCTCCCGCCAGAACCGAGCCGGAGAAAAAGAAGGGCTTCTTCGGCAAAGTGTTCGGAGTCTTCAAGGGCAGCGGCGAGAAAGACACTGCCGAAAACCAGCCGGGCCAGCGATAGCCGGGTTAATTTTGATTTTTGATTTTTGATTTAAGATTCATAACTTACGATTTTTGATTGTAGGAAGAACCGGTACTCTTATTGCTCGTCTGCAATCTGAAATTCTTAAATCTGAAATCAAAAATCAAAAATTTGAAATTCCGGCGGAGGATCTAATGCGCAGCAAGAAGCTTCGGTACACGTTGGCCGCGCTGCTGTTGATTGGTGCCGCCTGCCCGATAGTGGCCAAACAGACCCCCAAAACGCCACCGGCGGAAGCCAAACCTGCGCCGGAACCAAGTCCCAGCGCAGCCCCGGCGGTCTCGGTGAAGAAGGGCGATCCGCCGCCCGGCAACGCCATGAAACTTTCCGTGGTCCAGGCGCGCGCCGTGCTGCGAGAAGCCATTACCAAACGGTACACGGGAAAGATAAGCGCCTGCGGCGGGGCGCTGGGACTGAAGGCGTGCATGGAGCACACGCTTTCGACGGCGGTTGACCTGCGCGTCCGCTCCGCCGACTTCAGCTTTTTCGCGCCGGGTTCCTATAGATGGACAGGATTTGTGCCGGGCAACATGAAAAGATCACAGGCCGAGGGAGGCAAGGTCGCCATCAATTTCAGCCAGGCAGACTACCTGCAGGTGCTGACGCTGAATGAAACCGAGCCCAAAACCAACTTTTACCCGAAGACGCTCTACATCGTCGGATTTGTGCCCAACCCGGTGCGCGCCACCATAGCCTCTATGTCGCTTTCCTGGCTGACCGAGGCGGCGGCGCAGAGTTTTTGCGATGCCTTCAACCGGCTGGTCTATGCCGCTTATCATCAGGAAGATTTTGCTGCCTTCAGCGCTGCCGCCAAAGCCTGGCGCGAGAATCCGGATAAGCCGCCGCTCAGCCCTGAGGCCGAACGCCTGAAGGCGGTGGCGGAAAAAGCGCTGGCCGACCAGAATCTCGACGCCGCCGTCGAAGGCTATGAGAAGGTGCTGGAAATCCAGCCCATGTGGCCGGAAGGCTGGTACGTTTTGGGACTGCTCTACGCCCAGCAAAATTACTACCCGGGCGCCGCCAATTGCATGCGGCACTATCTCGAACTTGCTCCCGACGCACCCGACGCCCAAGAGGCGCGCGAAAAAATGGCCGCCTGGCAGGCGCAGCCTAAACAGTAAACGCGCAAAAGTCTCGTTAGAGAAAAAGCAACTACCCCACACAAGCAAAAGAAGCTTGTGTGGGGCGCCCGCACCCGGCACCAGACAAATCGCAGGTGGCCCACATCTGCCAACATCAGGCAGATGTGGGCCACCATCAGGTTTCGGGAGTGGTGTCGCGGGGACTGTTCGAGAGAGTATAGGCAGTTACCACGCGGTCGAGGCTGCCCTGCGCCTGCAAAATGTACTCGATGGCATCGCGCACCGCGCCCTCTCCGCCGGCGTGCTCGGTGACGAAGTGGGCAATTTTCTTGATCGAGTCGCGGGCGTTGGCCACGGCGATGGCGAGCCCGCAGGCGCGCATGGCCGTCAGGTCGATCACGTCGTCGCCGAGATAGGCAGCCTGCTCCGGCTTCAACCGCTCCTTGCGCAGGATCTCGTGCAGCACGGCGAGCTTATCGGCGATACCCTGGTAAACGTGATCGATGCGCAGGTCGCGGCAGCGCACGCGCACCGTCTCCGAGACTCGCTTGGTAATGACCGCCGTCTTCAGGCCGCCCAGCCGCGCCAGCGAGATGCCTATGCCGTCGTGAGCGTGAAAGGCCTTGGCCTCGAAGATGACATCACTAGAGATGGTATAGCTTCCGCTAGAGGCTGGCCTTGTCTGGCGCTTGCCGCCCGGCGGCTTCCCTACCCCGGAGACCGGGACGTAGAAAATTTTGCCGTCAGTCATGACGCCATCGACATCGAGAATGAGCAGTTTGATTTTCTTGGCGCGTGGTCGGGACATTTTAGGGGATTCCAAAGCGGATTGTAACAGGGGCGGAGGGATTGTCGATTTAAGATTTTTGATTTCAGATTGAAAAGCGGCAGTTTGGGCTGAAGGTGCGCCAATCCAATAATTCGAAAATCAAAAATCTGAAATCAAAAATTACTTGATGTCCTTCATGGCCAGCAGCGTGCCGTAGTCCTGGCCATTGGGGGCGACCGCCCGCACCACGATGGCGCTGAAGCCTTCGCGCAGCTCAGGGTATTTCGCCACCAGGCCGCGCATCAGCGCCGTGTTGTCCTGGAAAGTCTGGGCGGTGTTGGAGATATCGGCGGACTGATACTTGACCACCAGATCAAGCTGATCGCTGACCACCACGGGAAAAGCGGCCGTCAGCTTGAAGCTGTGCCCGGCCAATGAAGCCTCCACCGGGCCATTGGTGGGCAGATCGGCCGGCCGTACCTGTCCTGCTTCTTCGTAGAGCTTATCGAGCTTGAGGGTGCTCATGAAGGGCACGGCCGCTTCCATCTCGCGCGCCTGCCAGAAGTAGAACCAGGCGTTGTGGAGTTGCCCCTTCTGCTTGAACTCGCGCGCTTTCTGGACATACCAGTCGCTGTCGTGTCCGGCGATCTGGGTAGGCTTGGCGTAGTAGCCGGCCAGCTTCCAGGCGCCGTCCATCTGCTGTAACACCAAAGAGAGCATATAGGGCGGCTTGGACCCGCTGATGTCCATGATGACCAGCGCATAGCGGCCGGGGGCTAGGTTGGGAAGGACGAAGCCGGCGCTGGTGGCGGTGTTGCCGTTGGCGCCAAAGACGCCACAGAAAAATTCGGCGCGCGCGCCGGGCGTGTTGCCGGGTTCTTCCAGCAAGTAGGTCTTGCGGATGACAGCCGTGCCGTTCAAGCCCTTCTGGTTGTCAAGCACCGCCTGCTGGATGCCGCCGAAGTTAGCGGCGACGCCCGGAATGGAAGAGGCGCGCAGTCCGGCGACATCCCCCCGCGCCGACATCTGCTGGTAACTTCTGGCCGCGCCTTCAATGGCGGCACGCGTTGCCGGGTCGATCTCCCCGGCCTCCTGGCACGTCTGCGCCACCACCGGCACGGCCAACAGCAGCAGCGCGGCTAGAAGTCGCCATGCCCCCCGGGAAAAGCAACCGCGGCCCCGGCCGCGAATGCCGCGCCAGGGGAATGCAGACAAACTGAAAGGAGAGCCATTCATGAGATCACCTCGCGCGCCAGGCAGCGCCGACGGCCTGTCCCGTAGCCTAAGTTGTGAGATGCTCACCGGCGACCACGAAGATGCAAAAACAGGAATTAGGGCTTAGGGGCTAGTAAGTTCTGACGCCCTCAGTTCGTTCGGCAGCGCGAAGCCAGGATATGGCCTTTCACCAGGCCTGCTAACCCCTATTCATTATTCCCTGGTCCTGCTTAATCCAGCTTGTGCAACTCACGGTAGCCGCGGGCCATTTCGATGATCTGTATGCCGTAGCCGTCGGGATCGCGCAGCAAGGCCCAGCGCCCGAAGGGCTCGGGGCGAGGTTCGATCCCGAAGTGCCCGCCGCGGCGCTTCAGCTCCGAGACGGCTTTCATGATGTCATCTACGTAAATCCCGAAGGTGCAGCCGGAGGTGGGACTCACCTTGACCTCCTCGCCTTCCGGGTGAAGGCCGATGAGGATGTTGCCGGCGTCAAACTGGCTCCAGTTGCTCTGATGAAAAAGCAGATTGAGGCCGAGCACGTCGCGGTAAAAGGCGACGCTGCGCTCCATCTCTTTCACAACAATCATGATGAGCCCGAGCTTGCCAATTCTCATTGAAAATTCTCCAGAAAAAATCTGAACCTCGCTATTACGCGGCCGCCCCGGGTTCTAGGTCGCGCGGCCAGCCGCCGCCAGTTGCCGCTTATGTTCCTGGCGTACCTCTTCGGCGGTAAACAGGCTGATAAACGGGGCTGGCGCGGCCGCCTGTTCAACCGCCGGACGGCCATTGGCGTCCTCCCGCTCGACCAGGCAAATGACGGCCATTATCTCGAAGCCGACAGCGCGTGCCGCCCTGATGGCGGAGATAGTTGAAGCCCCGGTGGTGCACACATCTTCCACGATGATTGCCCGCGCGCCGGGCTCGCGATAGCCCTCGACCCGCTGCTCCATGCCGTGCGCCTTCTCCGCCTTGCGCACCAGAAAACCGTGAATAAGTCCAAAGCCGGCGGTGCGGGGGTCTTCGGCGGTGGGCAGCCCTTCGACGTCGTCGGTTCCGGCGCGCTCGGCACGGCGCAGTCGCTCCTGGGCGGAGAGCATGGCCACGGCAGCCACAATGGGATCGGCGCCCAAAGTCATTCCCCCGATGGCGCGCGGATTCCAGCCGCGCCGCCTGATCTCATCCAGCACCACGCGGGCGGTGAGACGGGCGCCTTCGGCGTGCAGCGTCGTCAGGCGGCAGTCCAGGTAGTAGTCGGTGGTGCCGCCGGCGGAGAGCTTGAAATGGCCCAGTTTGAACGACAGGTATGCAAGCAGGCTTAGCAAATGATGGCGAGAGTCTTCCATGGTGAACGAATGTAAGATACACCAACTGCCGCCCGCCCAGAAACTCATTTGCGACGAGCCCCGCCGCCCGGTGGGGCTGGCCGGCCCCTGGCAAGTAGCTCTCCCGGGCGGAAACCGCGCCGATCGTGGCTAGTGCGCCAGGGACTTGAAATTGCTGAAACCGGCGGTGCTTATGAACACCAGGGCAAACAGGGCAAAGTTATAGCCGGTGTGAACCAGCACCGAAGCGGCCAGGGAATCGGTCATGGCCCGGATCAGGGTAAGCACCACGCCCACCACAAAGAGCACGCTCACGGCCGCCCACGCGTGTCCCAGTTGGGAGGCGTGAATGACGGCGAACAACCCCGAGGTCAGCACCACCGCCAGAACCATTCCCAGGCGCTGGCGCAGCACCGGATAAAGCAGCCCGCGAAAGAACAGCTCTTCGCAGAACGGCGCCACCAGGATGCCGAAGCCGGCCATAAGCCAGGCACTCGGCGGCGAACGAAAGTACTGCTCGATGGGCAACTGCTTGGGAATGGGCAGCTTGGCCGAAAGTATTTGCACCACGATGGCCAAAAGCATGCCGGCGATGATGAACTTCAGCCAGCGCTCAGGCACACGCCAGTGTACCGCCGGGAAAAAGCGCAGGCGGTAGTGCCGGCGGATCATGCGCACGATAAACCCGACCGTCAGCAGGTAAGCCACGGTCTGCGCCGGAACCACCACCCGCGGGTCGGTGGCGAAGTCCTGCGCCTCCAACCCGCGCCCGGCCGCCACCCAATTGGCGATCAGCACGGCCGCGGTATCGATGAAGAAAAGAGCGAGAACCAGCACCATCAGAACCCACAGCAGGTCGCGCGCACCCCAGGCGGGAAAGCGTCCCGGCGGTTCCGAAGGTAGATTATCGATCGCCCCGGGGCTGGACGCCGGCTCCGGGCCTGGACTGCCGTCGAAAGGTTCCTGGGGCAAGGTCACGGGTACATTGTAGAGTAGCGGGGTTTTGCGCGCTACGGTTGGAGATTCTTCATTTTTGATTTCAGATTTTAGATTTCAGATTGAAAGACAATATTCCTCTTTGTTGTTCAATCAAAAATCAAAAATGGAAAAACCCTGTTTCCTATTGCCTACCCTGGTCAACTAAGCTGCCATCCTGCGCCGGGAGCTTCTGGCGGAAGTATTCCAGCGAGAGCCGCAGCCCGGTTTCCAGATCGACCTTTGGCTCCCAGCCGAGCAGTTGCCTGGCCCGGGTGATGTCCGGCCAGCGCTGCTTGGGATCGTCCTGCGGGAGCGGAGCAAAGCGTATGCGCGATGGCGAGCCGGTAATCTTGAGCACCAGCCGGGCGCACTCCAGCACGGTGAATTCCACCGGGTTGCCGATGTTCACCGGGAGATGCTCCTGGCTGGCGGCCAGGCGCAGGATGCCGTCGATCTGGTCGCTGACGTAGCAGAAGCTGCGGGTCTGGCTGCCGTCACCGTAGACGGTCAGTTCCTCGCCTCGCAGGGCCTGCATCAGCAGATTGGAGATGACGCGCCCGTCGTCGGGCTGCAGCCTGGGGCCATAGGTGTTGAAGATGCGCACGATGCGCGTGTTCAGCCGGTAGTAGCGGTGGTAGGCCATGGTGAGGGCTTCGGCAAAGCGCTTGGCCTCGTCGTAAACCGAGCGCGGGCCGACCGGGTTGACGTTTCCCCAATAGGATTCCGGCTGGGGATGCACCAGCGGGTCGCCATAGCACTCCGAAGTCGAGGCCAGCAGGAAGCCGGCCTCATACTTCCTGGCCAGTTCGAGCGAGTTCAGCGCGCCCTGCGAGCCGGTGAGCAAGGTCTCGATGCCGAGCTTCTGGTAATGCACCGGGCTGGCCGGGGAGGCGAACTCGAAGAGAAAGTCGATGCGTCCGAAATCAAACGGTTGGCAAATGTCGTGACGGACGAAGTCAAAGCGCGGCTCGCGCTCGAGATGGCAGAGGTTATCCGGGCTGCCGGTAACCAGGTTGTCGATACCCAGGACCGAGTGGCCCGCGCCCAGCAGCGCGTCGCACAGGTGCGATCCCAGAAAGCCCGCCGCCCCGGTCACCAGTACGCGCATGCCACAACCTTTCTAACCGCTCCATGTGAGATGCTAAACGATGGCCTGACGTCGCCGCCAAGAAATCGGGGCTATTTTTGATTTCTGATTTTTGATTTCAGATTGAAAGGCAAGGGTACTCTTCGATGTTCAATCAAAAATCAAAAATACTAAGTAACCGGAGCCGGGTTGAACAATGCCAGCTCATGGTGCAGGCCCCAGTGATCGGCCCAGGTTTGCTTGCGCCCGCTGGCCACGTCGAGAATCAAGCGGAAGATTTCCTCGCCGACCTGTTCGATGCTGGCGCCTCCGGTGGAAATGCGCCCGGCGTCAACGTCGATGAGGTCGCGCCAGCGCTCGGCCAGGGCGGTGCGTGAGGCGACCTTGATGACCGGGACCATGGCCAAACCGTAAGGCGTCCCCTCGCCGGTGGTGAAGACGTGCATGTTCATGCCGGCGGCGGTCTGCAGGGTTCCGCAGACGAAGTCGCTGGCGGGAGTGGCGGCGAAGACCAGCCCCTTGCTGGTGACGCGTTCTCCCGGACCGGCGACGGCCACCAGCGCGGTGGTGCCGGCTTTGGCCACCGAGCCCAGCGCCTTTTCCACCACGTTGGCCAGCCCTCCGCGCTTGTTGCCGGGGCTGGGATTGGCGCTGCGGTCCGCGCCTCCCAGGCGAAGGTATTCGTCGTACCAGCCCATCTCGCGGCTGAAAGCGCGCGCCACTTCAGGGTTGATGGCGCGGCGGGTGACCAGGTGAGCGGCGTCGCGAACCTCGGTCACCTCGGAGAACATGACCGTGGCTCCGGCGCGCACCAGCAGGTCGGCGGCGTAGCCGACGGCGGGATTGGCAGTGACCCCGGAAAAGGCATCGCTGCCCCCGCACTGCAAGCCAACGCTAAGCGCCGAGGCCGGGCAGGTAACGCGCGCGCGGCGATTGAGCCGCTGCAGCCTCGTCTCGGCCAGGCGCATGATGGCGGCGATCATGTCGCCGAAGCAATGATGCTCTTCGTCCTGCAGCCGCACCACCCAGGGCTCGTCGCGCAACACCGGCAGGGTTTCGTCCGGGAAAAGAACCGAGGGCTGCAGCTTCTCGCAGCCCAGGCTGACGGCCAGCACCTCTCCGCCAAGATTCGGATTGAGGCTGATGTTGCGCAGCGTGCGAATGGGAATGTAGGCGGCCGGAGCGGCAATGGCCACCCCGCAACCATAGGCGTGGGTGATAGCCACGACATCGTCGATGGCCGGGTAATGCGGCAGAATCTCCGCCTTGATGCGGCGCACGGCGTACTCCACTGTCGGGGCGGCGCATTGCACGGTCGTCGTGATGCCGAGAATGTTTTTGGTGCCGACACTGCCGTCCGGGTTGCGATAGCCCTCGAAGGTAAAGCCCTCCAGCGCCGGCAACGGAGCGGGGGTCGCCGTGGCCAGGGGAAGCTGGTCGAGTTCCGGCGCGGGCGGCAGGGTGACGCAGTCCTCGTGCACCCAGGAGCCCCGGAGGATGGCGCGGCTGGCGTGGCCGATCACCTCGCCATAGCGTATGATCGGCTCGCCCTCGGCCAGATCGCGCAGGGCGATCTTGTTGGCTTGAGGAATGGCTTCCAGCGCCATCAGGCCGCAGGCGAAGCAGGCGCCTTGCGCGACGCCGCCGGCATTGGCGATGACAGCGACATTGTCGCTGGGGTGTACGCGGACGTAAGCAGGCTGCATATATGGTCTCTATGAAGTGAGTTCAAGATTTTTATGATAAGTCCGGCGGTGTGGTTGCACAAGGAAGTTGCGCTGTAGCCCCGCCGCCTCGGTGGCGGGGCCATGCTTTTGTTATTCCTACGGGGCGCCGGCGCTACGGCACGTTGGATTCTCAGCCTCAGGGATGCGTAGTCATTCCAAAGTGGTGGCGCACGTCGGCGCCGCGCACCCAGAAGATAACGTCCTCGGCGATGTTGGTGGCGTGGTCGGCGACGCGCTCCAGGTTGCGGGAGATGATCAGCGTGTGCAGCGCCTGGCGAATGAGCTGCGGAGAGCTTTCCATGGTCTGACTCATGGAGGTGAAGACGTCCTGGTTCATGCGGTCGACCTCGTCGTCGCGCTCCAGGACGCGCTGGGCGAGGTCGGCGTCGGCGGAGACGAAAGCCTGCAGCGCCTGGCGGATCATCTCCGAGGCCACGGCGGCCATCTGCGGGATGTCGACGGCCAATTCGGCCGGCGGCAGCTCGATCAACCCCATGACGCGCTGGGCGATGTTGACTGCCTGGTCGCCCACGCGCTCCAGGTCGGCATTGCTCTTGATGATGGCCAGTATGAAACGCAGGTCGACGGCCATGGGCTGCTGCATGGCGAGCAGGTCCAGGGCCAGCTCGTCGATCTCGCGCTCGGCCAGGTTGATGTGGGCTTCGTTTTCGAAGACCTTCTGGCAGAGCTCGGGAACGCGCTCGCGATAGGCGCGAATGGATTGCTCGACGGCGTTCTCGGCCATTCCGCCCATGGCCAGCAGTTTGCCCTTCAACTCGTCCAGGGCTTCGTGAAAGCGGGTGCGCGTGGTCATCCGAATCTTCCCGTGATGTAGTCTTCCGTCCGCTTGTCGGCCGGGGTGGTAAATATCTTATGAGTGCGATCGTACTCGACAAGTTTGCCCAGCAGGAAAAACCCGGTGCTTTCGGCCACGCGCGCCGCCTGCTGCATGTTGTGCGTAACGATCACGATAGTGTACTGCGTCTTGAGCTGGAAGATAAGCTCTTCGATCTTGGCGGTGGAGATCGGGTCCAAGGCCGAGGCCGGCTCGTCCATCAGCAGCACCTCGGGCTGCACGGCCAGGGCACGGGCGATGCACAGCCGCTGCTGCTGCCCGCCGGAGAGGCTGGCGCCGGATTTCTTGCGCAACTGGTCCTTCACCTCGTCCCACAAGGCGGCCATGCGCAGCGCGTGCTCGACCACCTCGTCCAGTTCATGGCGGCTGTAGAATCCGCTTAGCTTGAGGCCGGCGGCCACGTTGTCGTAAATGGACATGCTGGGGAACGGGTTGGGCTTCTGGAAGACCATGCCCACCCGCCGCCGCACCTGGACCGGCGAGGTTCCGGGGGCATAGACGTCGAGTTTGCCGATGCGGACCGCGCCGCTGACCCGGGTGCCGGGAATGGTTTCGTGCATGCGGTTCAGGCAGCGCACGAAGGTCGACTTGCCGCAGCCGGAGGGCCCGATGATGGCGGTCACGTGATTGCCGGGAATGTCCAGCGAAACGTCCTGCAGCGCTTGCGTGTTGCCGAACCAGGCGTTGAGGTTGTTTACCGCAATGGCCGTGCTCATGCTCAAGCGGCTCCCTTGATGGAGCGCCGGTTCGTCAGGCGGACGACGAATACGACGCCAACGATCAAAGCAATCAGCACCAGGGCGCCGGCCCAGGCGGCCCGGTGCCACTCCTCGTAGGGGGAAATGGCGTAGATGAAGATCTGCAGCGGCAGGGCGGCTATGGGCTGATCCAGGCGCAAACTCCAGAACTGGTTGCCGAAGGCGGTAAACAGCAGCGGCGCCGTCTCACCCGCCACGCGCGCGAAGGCCAGCATGCCGCCGGTGATTACCCCGGCGCTGGCCGTGCGCAAAACCACCGAGAGCACGGTGCGCCACTCGGCGATGCCCAGGCCCAGGGCAGCCTCGCGCACCGCCCGCGGAACCATGAGCAGAACCTGTTCGGTGGTGCGGGTGATGACCGGAATCATCATGATTCCCAGGGCGATGCCGCCGGAGAAGGCGGAGAAGTGCCTTTGCCGGACTACGATCAGGGCGTAAACGGCAATGCCGACCACGATGGAAGGCACGCCGTTGAGCACGTCGGCTACGAAACGCACCAGCCGCGCCAGTTGCCCGCGGCCATATTCGGCCAGGTAGATGCCGGCGCCGACGCCCAGCGGCACGCCCACGGCGCAGGCAACCGCCAGTATCAACGCCGATCCGACAATGGCGTTGCCGATGCCCCCGCCGACTTCGCCCACCGGTTTCGGCGCCTGGGTCAAAAAGGAAATGCTGATGGCGCCCATGCCACGAACTATCAGGTAAGCGAAGATGGCCACCAACGGCGCCAGCACGATCACGGCGGCGCCGGCGGCGGCCAAGGTAGCCAGACGGTCTACGACCATCCGCTTCACCGCGATTACCCGTTGTAGCCGATTCTCAGGCATTGATTTCCGCGGGCGCACCACGCGTGGCCGTCCACACCAGCACACGCGCCAGCGCGTTCACTACCAGGGTCAACAGCAGCAGCACCAACCCAACCTCGATGAGGGCGCTTATAGCCAGGTTACCGGTGGCCTCGGTGAACTCGTTGGCGATGACACTGGCCATGGTATAACCGGGCGCGAGCAGCGACTTGGAGATCTCCGGCCGGTTGCCGATCACCATGGTGACCGCCATGGTTTCACCCAGCGCCCGCCCCAGGCCGAGGATAATGGCTCCGGCGATGCCGGCGCGGGCGTTGCGGATCACGCCAATGCGGATCATCTCCCAGCGGGTGGCGCCCAGAGCCAAGGCCGCCTCTCGCTGGTTCCGCGGAACGCTGCTCATGACTTCGCGACTGATCGAGGTGATCACGGGAAGGATCATGATGGCCAGAATGATTCCGGCCGCCAGCATGCCGATGCCGTAGGGCGGCCCCTCGAACAGTCCCGTCCAGCCAAAGTGGGTCGCCAGCCAGGGCTCCACGTACACGCGCAGCAGCGGCACCAGCACGAATATGGCCCACAGGCCGTAAATCACGCTGGGAATGGCCGCCAGCAAGTCGGTGACGAATGAGAGCGGGGCGCGCAGCGGGCGAGGGCACATTTCCGTGTTGAAGATGGCCAGCCCGAGCGATAGCGGGACGGCAATCACCAGCGCCAGAATAGATGAGACGAGCGTGCCGTAGATAAAGGCCAGGGCACCAAATTGGCCCGATACCGGATCCCAATTCTCGGAGACGAAGAACTTCCACCCGAACTGGTGCAAGGTCAAGCGCGATTGCAGCACCAGCTCGATGACAATCAGGACCACGATTGCCAGCACCGATAGCGAGCACGCCAGGGTAAGGCCGCGGAAGAGGCCATCGGCCCAGCGCGCGCCCCGGCCCAGCTCCCGCTTGAGCACCTTGGGGAAGGGGGCTACCGCTGCCCCATCTGGGCGCATCGGTTCTGAGCGGCTTACCTTCAAAGTACTCATCAACTTACAGTTTAGCGGGGCGATGTTACAGGAGTATTAAAGGCACCCAGAGCACGCCTGCGCTCTGGCGCGAAAACAAATAAGGACTCCGGCACTCTCGTGAATCGCTCCGCTCGCAGTTCGCGGGAGTTGCCGTCTTCGGCTTGCCGCCCATTCCATGCCGCTATAATCAGCCTGGAGAGCGACTCATGCACTATCTGCTATTTTACGACCTCGTGGATGGCTACATCGAGAAGCGGGCCCCGTTTCGCGAGCAGCACCTGAAATACTCACGCCAGGCGTTCGAGCGCGGAGAGCTGATCCTGGGCGGCGCCCTGGCTGAACCGGTAGATGGCGCAGTGCTGGTTTTCCGGGGAGCGACCCCGCAAGTTGCCGAAAGCTTCGCCCAGGCGGACCCCTACGTGGTCAATGGCCTGATCAAATCCTGGCGGGTGCGCAAGTGGGTAACGGTTATCGGCGAGGGCACCGCGCCGGCGTAACGGGAAGCTGAGTGCCTGTTTCACTTTCTCGTTTCACGTGAAGGATTTCGAAAGGTGAAAGCTGAAACGACCGACCTATGCCGGCCCCCCGGCGCTGGCGGCCAGCAGTTCGCGCAGCTTGTGGGTCAAGCTGGCCAGCGAAAACGGCTTCTGAATCAAGCCTACGCCGGCCTGGGAGACGCCGTGGTTGATGACGGCATCGTCCGGGTAGCCGGACATGTAGAGTGTCCGCACGTCTTGGCGGGTGGGCAGTTTACGTAGCTGCGCGGCGGTTTCCGGCCCGCTCATGCCGGGCATGATCACGTCCGTCAGCAGGAGGTGTATGGGACCGGGATGCTGCTGGGCGACCGCCAGCGCGTTCTGGCCCCGGCAGGCCTCCAGAACGCGATAGCCGTGGGTTTTCAGGTGCTCGCAGACGGCGCGCCGCAAGGCTTCCTCGTCTTCCACCACCAAAATCGTCTCGCCCTCGCCTTCCTTTTGCCTGGAGCTGGGAGCCACCTCGGCGGCCTGCTTGTCACTGGCGTGGAAGTACAGCTTGAAGGAAGTTCCGTGGCCTGGCTCGCTGTAGACCCAGATGTAACCGTTGCTCTGCCTTACGATTCCATAAACGGTTGAGAGTCCCAGCCCCGTTCCCTGCCCAGTAGGCTTGGTGGTAAAGAACGGCTCGAAGATGCGCTCCTGAACCTCTTTGGTCATGCCCACGCCGGTATCGGTGACCGTCAACATGACATAATTGCCGGCCGCAAACCCGGGATGGCGCGCCACCATGGAGGCATCGGCTTCGGCGTTCTGGGTGGCGATGGTAATGGTGCCGCCCCGGGGCATGGCGTCGCGGGCGTTCACGCCAAGGTTGAGCAGGACCTGGGTGATCTGGCTGGGATCGGCTTCGATCGAGGCCAGCGGCTTGCCCGGCCGGAACACCAGCTCGATGTCCTCGCCGATCAGCCGCTTCATCATCTTGGCGGTTTCCTCGACGGTGGCATTGAGGTCGATCACCCGCGGAGCCAGCACCTGCTTGCGGCTGAAGGCCAGCATCTGCTGGGTGAGGCTGGCGGCGCGCTCGGAGGCGTGCAGAATCTGCTGCGTATACTTCTGCGCGTCGCTGTCCAGGCGCAAGCGCTCCTGCAACATCTCCCCGTAGCTGCTGATCACCATTAGGAGGTTATTGAAATCGTGGGCCACGCCGCCGGCCAGGCGCCCCAGCGACTCCAGCTTCTGCGCCTGCCGCAACTGCTCTTCCAGTTGCTGGTTCTTGATCACCTGCGAGCGGTCGCGGGCGATCTTGGAGATGCCGATGACCTTCCCGCCGGCATCGCGGATAGGGTTGATTCTCACCCATACCGGCTTTTCCTCGCCCGATTTGGCGATGCGCACGGTCTTGAAGTAATCCAGGGCCTTGCCTCCGGCCACCACCTGCCTGACCTGCTCCAATTCCTGGCCGCTGTCCGGCGGCAGCAGAACTTCCTCGGAGGCGCCGATCATCTCGGCCTTGGAATACCCCAGCAGGCGCTCCGCGCCCTGGTTCCAGCTCAGGATGATGCTGTCCAGCGAAAGCGAGACGATGGCGTCATCGGCCGATTCCACAATTCGCGCCAGCCGCTCCAGTTCGAGCTGCTGCTGCTGCCGTTCGGTCAGATCGACGACAAAAACCACCACGCCCCCGCCCTCGGCCAGTGCGCCTCCGACCATCACCGGCACGCGCGAGCCGTCCTTGCGCAGGTATTCCTTTTCGTAGGGGTGGAACTTACCGGTGCGGCGGATGTCATCCGCTTTCTGCTCCATCAGCGGCCTGTATTCGGGCGGATTCAGGTCGCGCCATTGCACTCCGGCCGCAATGTCTTCGGCGGTGTAGCCGGTGATGGCGAGAAAGGCGTCATTGGCGTAAGAAACGCGGCCGTCGGCGCCGCCGACGAAGATGCCGATTATGCTGGACTCGATCAGGTTGCGGAAGCGCGCCTCGCTGCGCCGGAGCTGCTCGAGCGCCTCCTTGTGCTCGGTGATGTCCTCGACGATTCCGATGCTGTGCTCGCCGCTCAGCCGTGAACGCCGGGCCCGTACCCAGACCGTCTTGCCATCGCGGCGGAGATAGCGTTTTTCCAGTTCGTAACGCTGCGACTTGCCCTGCTTGAGTTCTTCCAGAAGCTTCAGGTTGTAAGGCATATCGTCAGGATGGGTATAGTCCTTTAGCGACATGCCCTTCAGCTCTTCGGCGGAGTAGCCAACCAGGCGCTGGAAGGCGGCGTTGCTCTCCAGCACGTGGCCGTCGCGCGGGTCGGTGATGCTGATCCCCAGCGGCGCATTCTCCAGGATGGCCTGCAACCTCTCCGCCGTGGCCCGAAGCTGCTCCTCGGCCTGCTGGTGGGCGGTGACGTCTTCCACGATCCCGATCATGTAGTCCTTGTTCAGGCGGGAAGAAATGACCCGAACCCAGATGACCTGTCCATCCTTGCGCACGAAACGTTTTTCAATCTCGACCGATGGCCGCGCGCCGCTGGCAGTTTGACTGAACAGTTCCATGTTCTTGGCAATGTCGTCCGGGTGAGTGTACTGAGTGAAACTGGCTCCTCTAAGTTCCTCCGCCGAGTAGCCGCACATGCGCTGATGGGCGGCATTAAATTCAACCAGACGGCCTTCGCGATCGGTGACTACAATGCCCACGGGAGCGTGTTCCAGGATGGCCTGCAGTCTTTCCGCCGTGGCCTGCAGTTGCGCCGCCGCTTCCTTGCGCTCGGTGATGTCTTCGACAATTCCCATGGTGTGCTCGGCATCCACCCTGGAGCCGGTCACCCGCACCCAGATGGTCTTGCCATCCTTGCGCCGGTAGCGCTTCTCCATTTCATAGGAAGGCACCTTGCCGGCCTTGAGCTCGGCCACCAGCTCCCGGTTGCGCGCGTGCTCGTCGGGGTGGGTGAGCTGGTAGAAGGTCATGCCCTTCAACTCTTCGGCCGAGTAGCCGGTAATGCGTTCGAAGGCGGGGTTGACCTCCAGGAAACCGCCTTCGTCGTTGGACACATCAATGCCAACCGGAGCGCGATTCAAAATGGCCGTGAGCCTTTGCACCGTAGCCTGAAGTTGCTGCTCCATCTGCTTGCGCGCGGTGATGTCCTCGATCATGCTAAGCGCCAGCTCGCCCCCCAGCCTGACGGCTACGGCCCGCCCCCAGACAACCGTTCCATCCTTGCGGAAAAAGCGCTTCTCCAACTGGTAGGACTGTACCTTGCCCGCCCGAAGCTGCTGGAACAGCTCCAGGTTTCGTTGCACATCGTCAGGATGGGTGTAGTCGACGAAGGACATGGCACTCAGCTCGTCGGCGGTGTATCCCAGCAACTGCTGCAGTGCGGCGTTGCTTTCCAGCAGGTGCCCCTTGAAGTCCGTCAGCACGATTCCGACTCGCGCATTTTCCAGGATGGCCTTGAGCCGCTCGGCGGCCACCTTGTACTGCTGCTCGACGCGCCGGCGCTCGGTCAGGTCGCGGTAAACGATGCACAACGCCGGCCGACCATTGACTCTGGCCGGAGTGGCCGCCATGGAGACTTCCAGGCAGGTGCCATCCTTGCGCATGCGCGTTCCTTCTTCGAGCTGCTCGGAAACCGACATTCCGGCAGGCACAATCAGCTCGTCCAGGCGGCGGCCGGCTGCCTCCTGGTTGCTGTAGCCGAACATGCACGTGAACCGCTCGTTTACCCGCAGGATCCGGGTATCGGGGTCGATCAGGCAGGCAGCTTCCGGTGCCGCCGCAAACAGCTCGTCCGCATAGGCTTCCTGCTTGCGGACCTCGGCTTCCGCCCGGTCATGCGCCCGGGCCAGCAGCCGGTAAAATAACAGCGCAGTCAGGCCGACAAAGCAAAAACCGTTCGCTACCGAGAAACAGACCAGTTGTGTTGCATCCAGCCTGAAGACGCCGAAAATTCGATCGGAGGCAAAGAGCCAGGCCAGCGCGGCGAGCAGATAAGCGCCCGCAAGCTGCGCCGGAGACAACTGCGCATAAAGGCTCTTCTTAGCAACCTCCACGAAAATGCCCTCTTCCTGCACAGCTTATGAGGCATTGCGCAAAGCGTTTTGTGACGGGGGTCACACGGGGGAAACTTTGGTAATTTGTCCGAAATGCGGTATAGCCTGTACTGGAAAGCACCTTGGCAAAGCAGTATTTTCGGGCGACTGAGCGGCTGGCTTTGGATTTTCCTGGTGTTTTGATACTGTTCCCCCCGTAGCAGGCACAGAAGCGGCCACTACTGGGGCGGTATCGCCGACTGGTCGGCCATTGTACTTTTGTGTTGGCACAAATGGCGGGGAATACGCGGGCGGGGACTCGAGAGCTCACAGTGCGCAAGCAAAGATGGCTTCAGCGATGGTTTGAACCGGCGACGCCGCCGGAGATTCCTTATGGCCGCGCCTGCAAGATCGCGCTGCGCACGGCGCACTTGATGGCCGCCGGCATGCTGCTGGGCGGGCATGCCTTCAACGCGCCCACCGGCGATTTGCGGCCGTGGCTTTACCTGGCCATCGCCAGCGGCGCTGGCCTGATCGTGCTGGAAGCCTCCCCCTCGCTGCACTTCATCTTCGAAGGCTGGGGAGTGTTATTGCTGCTCAAGCTGGCGCTGCTGGCCGCTATACCATTCGCCTGGAACTATCGCGTCCCAATGCTTCTGGCGGTGGTGGCGCTGGCAGGGGTGGGATCGCACATGCCGGCCAGGTTCCGGCATTATTCGCTGCTCTACCGCAGAACAACCAGGGCCAGGGATTAGAGATCGGGTTCCAGGTGGTTGTTGCTTCGGCGCCTTTTTCAGCAGCCTGTCGGCCTCTTGAAACCGTCTCTGAATCGCGGAACGAGCACTGCTATCATTGGAGTAACCAAATTCTATGAACCGCACCTATGCTATAGCCTTGGCGCTGCTTTTGGCGGTCGCGGCAGTTCCTTGCGCGACGGCGCAGCAGCGTCTCCGAATGTCAACCACCACCTCTACCGACAACTCTGGACTGCTCAATGTCCTGCTGCCGCCGTTCGAGAAGAAATACAACTGCCATGTGGACGTGATTGCGGTGGGAACCGGCAGGTCTTTGAAGCTTGGCGAAGCGGGAGATGTGGACGTGGTCTTCGTCCACGCACGCAGTTTGGAAGACAAGTTCGTGGCTTCCGGTTACGGTATCAACCGCCGCGACGTGATGTACAACGACTTTGTCATCATCGGTCCGGCCAGCGATCCGGCGGGGCTGAAGAGCGCCAAGACCGCGGCCGAGGCTTTCCGGCGAATCGCGCAGGCCCGGCAGATATTCATCTCCCGGGGAGATGAATCGGGCACCCACCAGAAGGAGCGGGAGATTTGGGCCGCCGCCGGCATCAAGCCCGAGGGGAAGTGGTACCGGTCGGTGGGACAGGGCATGGGCGAGGTCATAATGATGGCCACCGAGGAGCGCGCCTACACGCTGGCCGACCGCGGCACCTATAACGCCTTTAAGCACGGCAAGACCGATTTGCAGATCGTCTTTCAGGGCGAAAAGGGCCTGTTTAATCCCTATGGGGTGATTGCCGTCAATCCGCGCAAGTATCCTCATGTGAATTACGATCTGGCGATGAAGTTCGTAGACTTCGTCACCGGCCCGGAGGGGCAGGCGATTATTGCCGGCTACAAGATCAGCGGCGAGCCGGTGTTCTTCACCTACAAGGAGCGGTAACGCTTGGGCTTTATCACGGAATCCGTGAAGACCGCGCTGGCGCTGATCGTTTCCCTGGACGGGGAGGTGTTTAGCGCGGTCTGGACCTCGCTCAGCGTAGCCGGCTGGTCCATAAGCTTTGCCGCACTGCTGGGCATTCCGGTGGGCGTGGCGGTAGGGTTACGCGAGTTTCCGCTGAAGCGGGCGGTTATGACCGTGATGAATACCCTCATGGGCATGCCGACCGTCGTCATCGGCATCCTGGTTTACAGCTTTCTGAGCCGGCGCGGTCCGCTGGGCGGCTACGGATTTCTTTTCACCCCCAAGGCGATGATCATCGGCCAGACGCTGCTGGCCATCCCGGTGGTGGCCAACTACGCCGTGACCGCCATCAAGGACGCCGACCCCCGCATTCTGCCGACAGCCATGACTCTGGGCGCCGGGCGCCGGCAGAGCATGACGCAACTGCTGCGCGAGGCCCGCTTTGGGGTGATGGCCGCGGTGGTCGCCGGTTTTGGCCGGGTAATCTCCGAAGTCGGCGCCGCCATGATGGTGGGCGGAAACATTCGCCTTTACACCCGGACAATGACTACCGCCATCGCCCTGGAAACCAGCAAGGGCGAATATGCCACGGGCGTGGCCCTGGGGATTATCCTGATGGCCGTAACGCTTCTGGTAAACGTGCTGTTGAGCGTGCTGCAGCAAGGCAGGCAACCGTGACCCCGCAATACAAGCTGGCCGCGCTGCGCAAGTCTTACGGCAGCAGGCTCGCCTTGGACATTGACGAGCTGACGCTGTTCCCCGGCCGGCTTTACATCCTGAGCGGTCCCAACGGCTCGGGCAAGAGCACGCTGCTGAATATCCTGGCCTTTCTCATGAAGCCGGACGGTGGCGAGGTCGCCTTTGCCGGCAACCCGGTCACCTGGAAAAACGAAGAGCTGTTTCTGCTGCGCCGCCGGGTAACGCTCCTGCACCAGGCGCCGTATCTATTCGGCGGCAGCGTCTTCGGCAACGTGGCGTTTGGGCTCAAGGCCCGGGAGATCAAGCGGGAAAAGTTGCGGCAAGCGGTGAGCGAGGCCCTGCGGCTGGTGGGGCTGGCCGGCTTCGAGCAGCGCAATATCAAGCAACTCTCCGGCGGCGAAGCCCAGAGAGTGGCCCTGGCTAGGGCGCTGGCGCTGAATCCCGAGGTCTTGCTGATCGACGAGCCCTTGGCAAGCGTGGACAAGGCGAGCACCGGGGTTCTGGAAACGGTTATCGCCTCGCTGCCGGCGCGGGGCACCACCGTGGTCATGTCCACCCACGACCAGTTTGCCGGTCAGCGGCTGAACGGCAAGCTCATCCGGCTGCTGGAGGGAAGGTTGGAAACCACCACCAGCGCGCCCGGCGAAGCCCGGCAGCCCGCAGCCCCCTCCGAACGCGACGGCAAGGCGGAAGGCGCAACATGGTCAGTTTCGAAGATGCACGTCAACTGATCCTCGATCACATCGTTCCGCTGGCCGGCGAACCGGTGGACATTGCGGAATCTCCCGGACGCGTGCTGGCCCAGGACGTGACCGCGCCCTGGGAGATGCCGATCTGCGACAACTCCGCCATGGACGGCTACGCCGTGCGCGCGCTCGACTGCCAGCCGGGGTCCGAGCTTCGCCTGGTGGGCTACGTTCCCGCCGGAGGCGTGGCGCCGGATGCCGTTGCTCCCGGCTGCACGATAAAGGTGATGACCGGCGCGCCCGTCCCCCCGGGTTGCGATGCCATCGTGCCCCTCGAAGAAGCTGAGGAATTCAACCTGAACCCGGAGAAGGCGGCGCTCAAGATGACCAGCGCCACCGCGACGACGGAGTTCAAGGTGCACATCAAGGGACGGGTCAAGGCTGGTCAGCACCTGCGCTTCGCCGGAGAAGACGTCAGGCGCGGAGAAATCGTCATGCGCTGCGGGACGCTTATCCGTCCGCCTGAGATAAGCATGCTGGCCTCGGCCGGCAAGCTGAGCGTCATGGTCTACCGCAGGCCGCAGATTGCCATACTCTCGACCGGCGACGAGCTGATCGCGCCCGGCGAGTGTCCCACGCCCGGCAAGGTTGTGGACAGTAATTCCCTTTCGCTGGCGGCCGCGGTCCGCGAGGCCGGGGCTGTGCCTCTGCCGCTGGGAGCCGCGCGCGACGACGAGGCCAGCCATCGTGCCAAAATCAGCGAAGGACTGCAGGCCGACGCCCTGATCACCTCCGCCGGCGTCTCCGCCGGACAGCACGACCTGGTGCGCGACACGCTACTGGAGCTGGGCGTGCGGCAACTGTTCTGGCGAGTGGCCATAAGCCCGGGCGGGCCGATGGCCTTCGGCACGCGCGCCGGACGGCCGGTGTTTTCCCTTCCCGGCAATCCGGTGGCCGCCTTGATCACCTTCGAGGAGTTCGTGCGCCCCGCGCTGCTGAAGATGATGGGGCACACGCGGGTACTGAAGCCTTTCATCACCGCCGTTTTGCAGGACGAAGTGCGCAAGAAGGCGGGAAAGATCAACTTCCTGCGGGTGGCGCTGAAGCTGGTGAACGGCAGATACCTGGCTTACAGCGCCGGCAACCAGCACACCGGAATGCTGACTACTAGCCTGAAAGCCAGCGCGCTGGCGCATCTGCCTGCCAACCGCACTTCATTCTCTCCCGGCGACGAGGTCCAGGTTCATCTGCTCTCAGGCGCGGAGATGCTTATCTAAAAGCCGGGCTGCAGCTAGGGCTAGGGCCTGTTAACACTATCAGTTAACTGTTTTCCGAGTTGCCATGCTGAGCGCCTCGGTGGCGCGAAGCATCCCTGGCAATTGTCCCAACCAGCGCTGCCTGCAGCTTTTCTATAAAAGCCTTTCAACTTCGTTTTCGGCTGCCCACCGTGCCGGGATGCTTCGCTCACCACCCCAGCAACGGCAACCGCGGCCGTTGCTGAGGCCCCGGTATCGCTCAGCATGACAGGTGCAAACGGAATACCGACTCCCAAAGTGCCTCTCGTCACCCCGCCACATCTCTGGTTCTGTGCTGGCCCGCGCAGCATGTGAGTTCGCGGCCGGCAGAATGCGCTATATCCGGTAGGGCGCGGGATCGACCATAGCCTGAATCAGGGTGAGCCGGCGGCTGGCGAAGGCGGAAGCGATTGCCCGTTCGGTCTCGGCGACGCTGGCGCACACTGCGCTATCGACGCCAAAGGCGGCCGCCACTTTGGCCAGGTCGGGATTGCTGAAGTGCACGCCGTGGGAGGGCAAGCCGCGGCGCTCCTGCGACATGCCTATCAGCGACAGCACGCCGTCGCACAGCACCACCACGATCAGCGGCAGGCGCAGGCGACTGGCAGTTTCCAGCTCCGCCATGTACATGCCGAATCCGCCGTCGCCCAGGAAGGCCACCACCGGCCGCTCAGGCCATGCCAACTGGGCAGCGATGGCGGCGGGAAATCCGTAGCCCATTCCCGACAGCCCGTTCGACATGAAAAATGACTTGGGCGCGTAGGTCGTCCATAACTGGCCCACCAGGAACTTATGCGCGCCGACATCGCAGGTGGCGATGGCTTCCCGGGGCAGTATTTTCCGGGCGGCGGCCACCACCTGGTGCGAAGCCAGGCCATTGCCGGGGCGGGTAATCAGCGCCAGCAAATCCCGGCGATGGCGGGCAATCTCCTCCGCTGGCCACGCCTGCCGCAGCGGCAACTGTCCGCTGAGCGCGGCCATGGCAGTTCGAGGATGGCCGATCAGTTCCACCTCGGCCGGATAGAACTCGTCGCTATTGGGCAGGGCGTCAACATGGACGACCGGCGCCTGGAAGATCCAGGGCTTGTCGAACTCGACCACGTCGAGGCCGCAGGCGATGATCAGGTCGGCCTTGGCGCCCAGATCGAGCACCAGCTTGTCGCCCAGCATCTCGAAGACGCCGGCAAACAAAGGATGATCTTCGGCAATGATGCCCTTCGCCTTGGGCATCACGATGACCGGCGCGCCCAGCCTTTCCGCCAAGGCGGTCAGGGCGGGGCCGGCTTCGGCGCGCACCAGCCCGAGTCCGGCAAAGATGATGGGATGGGCGGCGGAGGCAATTAGCTCGCGGGCCTTCACCAGGGATTCCGGGCACGGCGTGCCCAGGCCAACGAGGGTTCGGACGGGAGAGGAAGCGGGAGATGCTCCGCCGGCCTCGGCTCGCGGCAGATCGCTGGGCAGGGCAATATGCACCGGCCCGGGGCGCTCGCTGGTGGCGACGCGAATGGCCTTGTGCATGGTCTCGGCCGCCGATCCGGGGTGAATGCCCGTGCTCCACTTGGTTATCGGCCGGTAGAAGGCCACCGAATCCATCACCTGATGGGTGGCGGTCGCGTAGCGGGGAGAGGTGATCTGTCCGGTGAAGGCGATCACCGGATCGCGGTCCATCCAAGCGTTGGCGATGCCGGTGGCCATGTTGGTGGCGCCGGGGCCGATGGTGGCGATGCAGACGCCAGGAATGCCCAGTATCTGCCCGGTCACGCCGGCGGCAAAGGCGGCGGTGTTTTCATGCTTGGTGAGGAAAAAGGGAATGCCGGCCTCGCGGATGGCGTTCATGAGCTCGACCACTTCGCCTCCGGGAAGCCCGAAGACATAGGGTACGCCAACCCGCCGCAACGCTTCCGCTATGGCCTGGGCGACGGTCGCGGTCTTCGCTTTTGGTGTGGTGCTCATTGCTTGCCATCCTCCGTTGATTTTTGTGCGCCTGCGTGACAAATTAGCCGGTTGCTGCATCCGGGTGAAAGCCCCGGTGCCGAGCACGGCTAAAGCCGGCTTCCGTTCGAGCTTCTGATTCCCACGCCTGAAGGCGTGGGCTTCCACCAAAAGCACGAAACCCTGCTTTTCCCCGGTCGCTAATGCCGTCCGAGCGCTTCCATCGCCTCACTGCCAAGTAAACGATTATGAAAAAGCCGGGCCGGAAATGCCAAGGGAAAAACAATGCACTTCTTTGGTGCGGGTTAGAATAGCCGATGGATCATGATCGACATTCACAGTCACGTGCTTCCGCTGGTCGATGACGGAGCCAAGTCGTGGGAGATGGCGATTGCCATGTGCCGGATGTCGCACGAGGATGGGGTCACGCATCTGGTGGCCACGCCGCATGCCAACTTTGCCTACGAATACGATCGCGAAGCCCATCTGGCGCGCCTGGCCGAGCTGCAGCAGCAAGCGCCGGAGCCCAAGCTGATCCTGGGCTGCGACATGCACATCGATCATTTCGAGGACGTGCTGCGGGAGCCCAAGCGGTTCGCCATCGGCGACACCCGCTACCTGCTGATCGAGGTCTCCGACTTCATGTCTCCCCGGGTTGTGCTGGAGGCGGTCTATCGGCTGCACACCGGGGGAGTGCGTACCATCCTCACCCATCCCGAGCGCGTTCCGAGCCTCAGCCGCAAGTTTGAGGTGCTGCGCCAGCTCGCCGATATGGGCTGCCTGCTCCAGCTTACCGCCAACTCCATAACCGGCCACTGGGGAAAGGTGGCGCAAAGCAGCGCCGAGCGGATGATTGCCGAGGGACTGGCCCGCATCGTGGCCAGCGATGCCCACGACGACCAGTGGCGAACGCCAGTGCTCTCGCCGGCCCGGGTGGCTGTCGAGAGGCTGATTGGGGACGAGGCAGCCAATGCCCTGTTCAATGATTATCCGGCCATGGTCATAAGCGATAAGCTTATTGAGTGACCGGGCGCCCCTGGGGCTCCGTGATACTATCGAGGTTCCACCCGGCCTTTGCCCCGCAGCTACGATGTTCGCGGGAGCCCCGGGCATGGAGAAGGCGTCCTTGGGAGGTCCCTCTCCGGCATGGAATTGCGGCACATAATTCTTTTTTTTCAACTGATTGCCTTTCTTTTTGCGATCAGCATTCATGAATCGGCGCACGCCTGGATGGCGTCGCGCTGCGGCGACCCCACGGCGCGCATGTTGGGGCGGATCACGCTGAACCCGCTCAAGCATATCGATCCGGTGGGGACAATCCTGCTGCCCGCCATCGCGCTGTTCACCGGTTTTCCCATGATCGGCTGGGCCAAGCCGACGCCGGTGAACCCGCGCAACTTCCGGAATCCGGTGAGAGACGACATACTGACTTCCCTGGCCGGGCCGGCCAGCAATTTCCTGGTGGTGCTGCTGACGGTGATGGCGCTGGGACTGCTTTCCCTGACCTCGCCGGCGGCGCACCTGGTGGTGCGGACAGTGGCCAGAAGCGGCATGATACTGGACGTCTCGGCGGTTACCCCGCTGGCGCTCATGCTTTACCAGTTGATGTTCATCAGCATACTGCTGGGAATCTTCAACCTGATTCCCATCCCGCCGCTGGACGGCAGCCACGTTGTGCGCCACTTCCTTTCCGGGGAGGCGCTGCGCTTCTATGACCGGGTGGGCACCATCGGCCTGGTGCTGCTGCTGTTCTTTGGCGGCAGATTCCTGGGCGCGGTGATGTTTCCGGTGGTGCGCTTTTTCAACGAAATCCTGGCGAGAATCTGATGCCTCAACCCGAAGACAAGAAAACTGAAAATAACTCTACTTCCAAGGGCCGCGTGCTCAGCGGCATGCGCCCTACGGGCAAACTGCACCTGGGCAATTACGTGGGCGCGCTGCAGAACTGGGTCGGGATGCAGGATAAATACGAGTGCCACTTTTTCGTTGCCGACTGGCACGCCCTGACCACCGATTACGCGGACACTTCCGCCGTCAAGAGCAACACAATAGAGGTGGTGACCGACTGGCTGGCGGCGGGCCTGGACCCGGAGCGCAGCGTGCTGTTTTTGCAATCGCTCGTGCCGCAGCACGCCGAGTTGCATCTGCTGTTCTCGATGATTACGCCCCTGGGCTGGCTGGAGCGCGTACCCAGCTACAAAGAGCAGCAGGAAAACCTGGCGGACAAGAGCCTGGGCACATACGGATTTCTCGGATACCCGCTGCTGCAGGCAGCCGACATTCTGATGTACCTGGCCGATTTCGTTCCGGTCGGGCAGGACCAGGTGGCGCACGTCGAGCTTACGCGCGAGGTGGCGCGCCGCTTCAACCAGTTCTACTGGCTACCTTCCAGGACGCGCAGCGGGCGCCTGCTGCGCGGGGCCGAGGTGCCGGAGGCCAAGCGCGCTTTCGTTTTTCCCGAGCCGCAGCCGCTGCTGACGCCGGCCGCCAAGCTGCCGGGAACCGACGGGCGCAAGATGTCGAAGTCCTACGGCAACACCATCAACCTCAGCGACCCCGAGCCGGTGATCCGGCAGAAGCTGAAGACCATGGTGACCGATCCCAGGCGGGTGAAGCGCACCGATCCCGGCGATCCGGACGTTTGCCCGGTGGGCGATCTGCACAAAATCTTCAGCGACCGGCAAACTATGGCCAATGTTTACCAGGGTTGCCGCAGCGCGGGCATCGGGTGCATCGAGTGCAAAGGCTGGGTGGCGGATAACATCATGAAGGTGCTCGGCCCCATCCAGCAGCGGCGGCGTCCTTACGAGGAGAATCCCAAGCTGGCCTGGGAGGTGCTGGAAGCCGGATCGGCCCGGGCGCGGCTGGCGGCGCAGGAGACCATCGAGAAAACGCGCGAGGCCATGCAGATTTCGCACAATTACGAGCTGCCGCGGGCCAGCTCCACAGACCACCCCAGCAAGCCCAAAGCAGCCTTGCCGGAAACCTCGGGGAGCAAGCTGTAGATGCCGGAGCAGCACAAGCCAGCCGCGCAGGACGAGTTTCCCTTCTCGGTGAGCGTGGCCGAGGTCTACGATGGCCCGCTGGATTTGCTGCTCGACCTCATCCGCAAGCAGGACATCGACATCTACGACATCCCCATAGCCAAGATCACGGCGCAGTACCTGGCCTACGTGGAGCACATCAAGCAGCTCGACGTGAATGTGGCGGCCGAGTTCATCTACATGGCTTCCCTGCTGATCCACATCAAGTCGAAGATGCTGCTGCCGCAAAGACCCGGACGCGCCGCCGGGGGTGGAAGACCCGCGAGCCGAGCTGGTGAACCGGCTGCTCGAACACGAGCGCTTCAAGACGGCGGCGCAGATGCTGCTGCAAAAACAGCAGCTCGAAGAGGCGGTGCTGACCAACCCGGCGCTGAAGGAGTTCCGCAACGACGCCGGCACGGAGCCGGAGCTGGCGGCGGACGTGGTTGATCTGGTGAGGGCTTTCCAGCAGATCCTGGAGCGCGCCCGCAACCGTCCGGTGCTGAAGCTGGAAGAGGATTCGGTCACCATCGGCCAGATGATCGAGTTCGTGCGGCAGCGCCTGCTGTCGGAAGACCGCCCCATCCGGCTGCGGCAACTGCTTCAGCATCTGCATAGCCGGCAGAGCCTTATATGCGCTTTCCTGGCCATGCTGGAGCTGGTGCGGCTGCAGGCCGTGCTGGCAAGGCAGGACGCCGTCTTCGGCGACATCGTGCTGAAGAAGCACACGAATTTCGAGAAGGTCTTCGCCGATCCGGGCGGGGTGCGGGACGACTGGAAGTAATTTACGATTTCTGATTTTCGATTTTTGATTGAATGGCAAACGGCTGCGCCTAATTCGGTGATTTTGCGTTTTCAGTCTGAAGCTTTTGGCTTTTCAATCTAAAATCAAAAATCAGAAATCAAAAATCGGAAATGGGATTGAAGGCAAAAATCGAAGCGATCATCTACGCGGCCGAAGAGCCGGTCACTCTGGAGCAGATTGCGGCGCTGGTGGGCAGCACTATTCCGGCCGAGGAGGTCACTGCCGAAGACGCTGGTTCGGAGGCACCGCCGCCGGCCGCGGACGAGGCGCGCATAAAGCTGCGGGTGCGCGCGCTGGTCGAGGAACTCATCGCCGACTACGCGCGCGACGAGCGCGGCATCGAGATTCGCCAGGTGGCGGGCGGTTTTCGCATGGCCACCAAGGCCGAGCATCATGAGGTGGTGCGGGCCTTTGCCCGCAGCCTGAAGCCTCCGCTGCGGCTCTCCATCCCTGCCCTGGAGACGCTCGCCGTCATCGCCTACAAGCAGCCGGTCACCATTCCCGAAATCAGCGAGATACGCGGGGTGGAAGCTGCCGGGGTCATCGGAACCCTGCTCGACCGCAAGCTCATCACCACCGCCGGACGCAAACAGGTGATCGGGCGGCCCATTCTTTACAAAACCAGCAAAGAGTTCCTGCTGCGCTTCGGGCTGAACGAACTGAGCGAGCTGCCCAGCATGGAGGAGTTCGAGAAGCTGGCGCTCGACGGCCAGGTGGAACTGTTCGCCGCCACTCCGGCAGAGGAATCGGCGGCACCAGCCGGGGAGGCCGTTGATGCGGCTGCTCCCGCGCCGGCGGGTGAGCCTCCGGCAGATTCCGCCTCCGACAATGCTGCCGGCGAGCCAGCGCCCCAGGCGGAGACATCTGCGGCCGGCGATGTGACTGGCGAGTCTTAACCCGAATCCGGAGTCCCGTTGTAAAAGCAAAGATTCCGGTTTGCATCAACTGATGCAAGCCTCTGCCTCGCCAGTGCCCGCTGCCGAGGACGGCGGCACTACTTGAACTGTATATTGAAAGCCATGGCACAGGAACGTCTGCAGAAGATTCTGGCCGCCGCCGGCCTGGCTTCGCGGCGCAAGGCGGAAGAGCTGATCACGGCGGGACGCGTCAGCGTAAACGGCGAGAAGGTTACCGCGCTGGGATCGAAGGCCGACCCGCGTGTGGACGAGATTCGCGTCGACGGCCAACTGCTGCGCGGTCGCCAGCGTCACGTCTACATCGCGCTCTACAAGCCCAAAGGGTACGTCACCACGGTCTCCGACCCCGAGGGCCGCCCAACGGTTATGGACCTGCTGCACGGGATGGAGCAGCGCGTCTTTCCGGTTGGCCGGCTCGACTACGCCAGCGAGGGCCTGTTGCTGCTCACCAATGACGGCGAGCTGATGCAGCACCTCACCAACGCCGCCTCGCATGTGCCCAAGACTTACATGGTCAAGATCAGCGGCGTGCCCGCCGAAGAGCAGATCGAGAAGCTCCGCGCCGGCATTTATCTGCCTTCCGAGCGCTCGCGGGCGGGCACCATGGGCGGCACGCGTCCGGGGATAGCGCGGCGCTCCGCGGCGGTGCGCACGCAGCCGGCCAGAATCGAACTGATGCGCGAGCAGGAAAATCCCTGGTACCGGGTCACGCTGCTGGAAGGCCGCAACCGGCAGATCCGCCGCATGTTCGAGCAGATCGGACATCACGTCGAGAAGATCAAGCGCATCCGCTACGGCCCGCTCGAACTGGATCTTGAACCGGGGAAGTGGCGCTTTCTGAAGCCGAGCGAAGTGGCCGCCCTGCGTCAGTACCCAACGCAACCGGCACAAAAAGGGCCTATCCCAGGAAGAACCAGGAAGGCACACCATCGGCACGGCGGAAGACCTGCGGGAAAGTGAGTTTCATCCCCGCTGTAATGGAAGCCGCGCGGCGCCATAGAGACCGGCGTCGCCGCCAAGCTGGGCCAAGCCGATGACCGTACTCTTACTGCCGCTCGCGGCCGGGGATGTTTGCGGCTCATCACCTGCAACTCCGGCGCGTGGCATCTGGGGAACCGTGGCCGCATAGACGAAGGAACGCCGGCGCAGCTCCGCCATCATGGTAGGGGCAAAGGCTTCCCAGGCATTGGCCGCGCCGCCGCCGAGGACGTAAATCGGCAAGTTAAGGGCGTTCACCAGGCCGGCGAGCGTGATTCCCAGCGCGCGTCCCATGCGCTCGAAGACCTGCCGCGCGCCCGCGTCTCCCCGAGCCGCCAGTTCATAGACCATGCGCGAGGTGAACTTCTCGCCCGTGGATTCGGCCAAGCGCGCCAGCCCGGTTGCCTGAGTCTGGCCGGCGGCGATGACCTCGCGCGCCATGCGCACCACTGCCGTAGCCGAGGCGTACTGCTCCAGGCAGCCGCGGCTGCCGCAGCCGCAGGGATGGCCTTCGGGCTCCACGTTTATATGTCCCAGCTCGCCGGCCATGCCGTTCAGCCCGCGCCAGATTTTGCCGTCGAGCACGATCCCGCCGCCCACGCCCGTGCCCAGGGTGAGCATGCCCATGCTGGGATACTGCCGGGCAGCCCCAAGCCAGTGCTCGCCCAGCGCCGCCGCGTTGGCATCGTTTTCCAGGATGACTGGGGCTCCCAGCCGGCGCTCGATTTCGGCGTGCACCGGAAACTCGCTCCAGCCGGGAAGGTTGGGCGATTCGCGCAACATGCCGGTGTCCATGTCGATGATGCCGGGCACGCCGATGCCGATGCCGCGCAGCTCGCCTTGCCCTTTGAAGCGCTCCATCACCAGGCGAATCGCGCGCGTCATCTCGTCAATGACGAAGTCCCGCCCGCGCGCCACCTGCGTTCCGGTGGTGAGCTTCTCCAGCAACTGCCCACGCTCGTCCACGACGGCGATGCGAAGATTGGTGCCGCCCAGATCGACTGCTATGGCATAAGGGGGCATTACTTGCCTTTCGATGCGCAATCGAGAACTGCGAGTTTCAGGGTAACAGTTTCCGGTTTCAAGTTTCGAGTTCTAAGTTGAGCCACTTTGCGGGAATGAGCGAAGCGAGTGATCCCTGTCGTGTGGCTGGCATTTCTTTCTGGAGCTGTCATGCTGAGCGAAGCGAAGCATCCCCGCGCTGGTGGTAGTAAAAGAGAGGTGAAGGTCGTTTGAAAAGACTTTAAACATCAATAATTAAAGCGGCTACGTAGGGGTGCTTCGCGCCTCCTCGCGGCGGCGCTCAGCATGACATTCCGAAATGCTTGAAACCTGCCACTCGAAACTCGAAACTGGAAACTTCATTTTTGGCACTTGGGGCAGTAGTGGCTGCTGCGGCCGCCGATGACGACGCGCTTTACCGGCGTCCGGCAGGCCAGGCATGGCTTGCCTTCGCGGCCATAAACGCGATGCTGAAGCTGAAAGAGGCCGGCCTCGCCGGAGGCGTCCACGTAGTCGGAGATGGAGGAGCCGCCGGCGGCGATGGCCTCGGCCAGCACGCGCTGGAGGGCGTCATAGAGCCGCATCAGCTCGGCCCGGGTGAGCGAGGCGGCGCGGCGGCGCGGGCGCACCCCGGCGCGGAACAGCGACTCGTCGGCGTAGATGTTGCCCACCCCGCTCAGCAGCTTCTGGTTCAACAAGGCGCTCTTGATCGGCGTCTTGCGTCCCTGGAACAGGGCGGCGAACTCGCCCCGGTCGGCGCCGATCGGTTCGCTGCCGGGCGCCCGGAAGCCGGAACCCGCGGCCACCTGCACCCTGCCGAAGCGCCGCGGATCGACAAAGCGCAGCTCGCGGCCGGAAGCCAGCTCAGCCACCAGATGCGTATGCTTGGCCCGCGGATCGTCGGGCTGGCAAACCAGCATGCGTCCGGTCATGCCCAGGTGAACGATCCACTGCGCCTGCGAGTTTCGTGCCTGCGCCACGGCGGACGAGCGCTTGCTTGCGCGCTCCGCGTTTCTCGATAAGTCGATAACCAGATGCTTGCCTTCGCGCTGCACGCGCTCGATGCGGGCCCCGGTGAGGGTGCGGGCAACCGCCTGCGCCGGAGATTTCAGGAAATTAGTCTTGTTCCCAATCCAGACGGACTCGATGACGTCGCCGGCGACCCGCTTCTGCAGGCCGCGCGCAATGGTCTCCACTTCCGGAAGCTCGGGCATTACTTCCAGTTTACGCCAGGCAAACTGCCACGCGTAGCGAAAGACAGTGAGCCCCACATCTGGGCAGCAGATGTAGGGCTTTTCATGGGCGAAGCTAGCCTTCGTTCGCTCTATAAGCCCAGCATGCCTGCGCCGTCAGGCGGCGGACTTATATTTCTGGTACAGCGGCACGAATTCTTCGGCGACAAAGGTTTCGTAGGTGGTGGGCGTGGTGTTGCGGGCGGAGCGCTGTTCCAGTGGGCGCATGTAGCCGGAGTTCATGGCGGCGCTCATTTCCAGCAGCAGGTCAGCCATATTTTCCGACATGCCGGACTGCAGCATGCCTTTGCGCACTTGTTCGTCGGGGGCGCGATGGTACTCGAGCTTTTCGGCGCCGATGGCGCGGGCGATTATGCCGGTGGCCTCCCTCATGGTGAGGTCGCGCTGGCCCGGCAGCTCGCGTCTCTGCTGGCCGGAAAAATCCAGCGCGCTCAGGGCGGCGGCGGCAACCATGCCGATGTCGCGGGTGGCGATCATGGGAATTTTCAGCTCGGGATCGAGCGGGCCGGCGGTCATGCCGAAGGTATGAATCAAGCCGGCTTGGAAAAAGGTGTTTTCCATGAAGTACCCGGCCCGCAGATGCAGGACGTTCAGCCCCGAAATCCGGTCCAGCTTTTGCTCGAACTCGTGCAAACCGATGACCGGGCCGGTGCGCTCCGGTTTGTCGGCCCCGATGCTGCTCAGCGAAACGGCATGGCTGATCCCGGCCCGCTCGACTGCCCGGGCCAGGGCATCGCTGATCTGGTTCTGGTAGCTGCGAACATCCTGGCTGTGGATATTCGGCGGAATCACCAAGTAGACGGCCTGGGCGCCGCTGAAAGCCTTGGTCAGCGTCTCGGCGTCCGCCAGGTCGGCGATGAACGGTTCGGCACCCTTGGCCTCGAAGGACCGCAGGCGGCCCTTGTCCCTGCCGATCACCCGCACTTTCTGGCCCTGGGCCAGTAATTCTCCGGCAACCCCGCTGCCGGTATTGCCGCTCGCACCTGTGACAACGTACATATGACCCTCCACCGCGAACTGATGCCGCCAGGGCGGCCAGGGCTGCAAAAATCCGGAGCGGCTGAATAGCCTCACTCCGGGCCAAAAACCGGGCGGGAGCGGGGCACGCCTGATTAATATTCAGAACAATCCACTATCCCAAAAGCTTGTGCTTTCACTCCGTCGTCAATCAGGTTAGAATTCCATGTACACAGTTCTGTCTTGCCAGAAACTCTTTTCCCAGGCTCGGCATAGGTACGGGTCGTTCTGTGTGCGGATGTCACCCCGGTGCGGGCAAAATCGACGCCTGCCGGGGATTCCAATGCGCAGCTCAGCGTCCGGGAAGGCGAACCGCCGCCCAGAACGCGGCTGCGTCCCTGGAGTCACAAAGTGAAGAGCGCTAAAACCGCGATCGTGGTGGGCGCCCAGTGGGGCGACGAGGGCAAGGGCAAAGTAGTCGACGTGCTCTCCGACAATTTTGACATGGTGGCGCGCTATGGCGGCGGCCACAATGCCGGACACACAGTTGCCATCGGAAAGACGAAGTTCATACTGCAACTGATTCCCTCCGGCATCTTTCGCCAAGGCTGCCAGGCGGTGATCGGCAACGGCTTGGTGGTGGACCCGATGGCGCTGATGAAGGAGGTCCGCAACCTGCGGGCCGCCGGGGTTCGCGTCGAGGGGCCGGGCAGTGGCTCGCAGCCCAACCTGTTTGTCAGCAACCGCGCGCACGTCATACTTCCCTACCATCGCATGATCGAGCTGGCCTCGGAGAACGCTCCGGGACGGGTGAAGATCGGTACCACCTCGCGCGGCATCGGGCCGACCTACGAAGACAAGATGGGCCGCCGCGGACTGCGCGTGGCTGACCTGCTGGATGGGCAACTGCTGAAGACTCACATCGAGAACGCCTGCCGGGAGAAGAACACCATCGCCCAGGCCTTGTTCAACTCCGAGCCGCTGGAGCCGCAGAAGATGTTCGAGGAGTACCAGCAGATTGCCTGCGAAGTGGCGCCCTTCGTCACCGACACCGGCCGGCTGCTGAACCTCTCGATTCGCCAGGGCAAGTCGGTGATGTTCGAAGGCGCGCAGGGCACCATGCTGGACATCGATCACGGCACCTATCCCTTCGTCACCTCGTCCAGCGCCACCGCCGGGGGCGCGCTGACCGGCACCGGCGTCGGGCCGCTCTGCATTGGCACGGTAATCGGCGTCACCAAGGCCTACTGCACACGCGTGGGCGGAGGCCCCTTCCCCGCCGAAGCGCACGACGAGTTGGGCGATGCCATCCGCAAACGCGGCAACGAGTACGGCTCGGTCACCGGACGCCCGCGGCGCTGCGGCTGGATCGACCTGCCGCTGCTGCGCTACTCCAGCCTGATCAACAGCACGGAGTGGCTGGTGGTGACTAAGCTGGACGTTCTGGACGAACTGGCCGAGCTCCCGGTGTGCGTGGGCTACAAGATCGACGGCAAGCCGACCGAGGAGGTTCCGCCGCAGGACTGCGGCTTCCACAAGATCGAGCCGGTCTATGCCCGGCTGGCCGGCTGGCGCCAGTCGACGGTGGGCATCACCGCCATGGACAAGCTGCCGCAGAAGGCGCAGGAGTATCTGCGCTTCATCGAAAAAGAATCGCTGGCGAAAGTTGCCATGGTCTTCACCGGGCCGGAGCGGAACCAGACGATCGTTATCGAGGAGTTCGCCGCCGCCCTGAAGCACATCACCCGCCAGTGAAGGCGGCGACAGGAGGACCAATGGTCGTACTCATCGTGAAGCTTCGCGTCAAGCCGGGAAGCGAAGAGCAGTGCAAGCGCTACATGCGCACCATGGAAGAGCATACGCGGCGCGAGCCGGGCTGCCTGATGTACGTGGCCCATCAGTCGGTCGATGATCCGGCGCAGCTTGCCTTTTACGAGCAGTACGCGGACATGGCCGCCTTCGAGGCCCACACCAAGTCGTCTTACTTCGCCGAGTTTGTCGTCAACGGGCTCAACCAGTTCGTCTTGAACCGCGAACGCATGATCTGCCGGCCTATCAGTTAAGAGGTGTTGGGATGGAACTGCACGGCGATGCGCTCTACCGAATGCTATTGGACGCCATTCCGATTCCAATCTTCGTGGTGGACGACGACGTGCGGGTTGCCGACCTGAATGAGGTCGCGGTCAAGCTCTGCGCCACGGAAAAAGCGGGATTGCTGCAGCAGCGTGGAGGCGACATCCTTCACTGCCTGCACTCGAAGGATGTTCCGGAAGGATGCGGAAGAGGGCCCGCCTGCCGGCAATGCGTGATTCGCAATTCCGTGGCCAAGTGCCTGCAAGGACAAACGGTCAGCCGCGCGCGCATGAAAATGGAGTTCCTGCCCATGCCGGAACAGAAGCGGGCGGAGCTGCTGATAACGGCGAGTCCGCTGCCCGGCATGCCGAACCTGGCGCTGCTGATCGTCGAGGACATTACCGAGGCAACCACGTTGCGGGACATCATCCCGATCTGCCTGAAGTGCAAGAAAATCCGCAGCGACCAGCAATACTGGCAGAACGTCGACCGCTATTTCCACGAGCACATAGGGGTCGACTTCTCTCACGGTATCTGCCCGGAGTGCAGCCGCGACTTTTACCCTGAGCTCCGATCCAAGCCCAGCCGGGAGCCTGCCAACGCTGCCAAGGCCGGGTCGCAAAAGCACAATTAAGGGCTCGCCCTGGTAGTGAGTTAATTTGAAGGGTGCCCCCGGTTCCGCGCCGCGCTTTTCGGCGCTAACCTGGGGTAATTGGCCCACGTCAGCCCAAAAGCAGGGCGGGACATGGGGCACCCAACGTTAATTTGAGTTCAAACTGACCCGCTACCGCTAAGCCGGGCTAAGCGCATCCTGCCGCCGGACCGGTGTAAAATGTTGCCGGTTTCGAGCAAGAGCAACACCGATAGAGGATTTGCGGAGGGCCCCATGAAACCCATTCTTGCGCTGCTGGTCACGTTCGCTATCGCCCTGTCGCTGACAACGGCGCGGGCGGCGGAGCAGAAACCGGGCGATGGCCTCAAGAAATTTACCGGGATGGTCGTCAAATACGATCCGGCAAAAGAGATCACGCTGGCGAAAAAGAAGCAGAGATTTACCTGCGCCATGGGAAAGATCCCGATGAAGGGCAATCCGAAGGTCGGCGATGTGGTGAGCGTGACCTACGAAACCGTAGAGGGCAAGCGGATGTGCCGCTCGATCGTGGTGGAGATGCCCGCGTACCTGGGAGGCGGGCTGCCGCACGATCATAGATGACTCACAAGAGCCCTCTACGCCGGCCCTCCCGCTTCTCTCGCCGGCCTAATGGCAATTTGAAATGATCCCCATTCGCGAGAACGCCGCCGGGTGCAGCTTTGCCGTTCGGGTGCATCCGCGCGCCAAGCAGGACGCCGTCGCGGGCGCGGCCGGCGAGGCGCTCAAACTGGCGCTGAGCGCGCCGCCGGTGGAGGGGCGGGCTAACGCGGCCTGCATCGAGTTCCTGGCGCGGCTGCTGGGCGTTTCCCGCGCGGCGGTGGAAATCGTCAGCGGCGCCGGCAGCCGCAACAAGGTGGTGCGCATCGCCGGGCTCAGTGCCGAAACTGTGCGCCAGCGGCTCGGGATTTGATCGAATCTTCCGCCCGCCTGCTCCAGTACAATAGCCACTATGGATCTGGCGGCCATTCAGGCGGCGTTGCGCGAGCGCGGCATCGACGCCTGGCTGTTCTGCGATCATCATCATCGCGATCCCATCGCCTACCGCATACTCGGATTGCCGCCGGATTTGCATGTGACCCGCCGCTGGTATTACCTGATGCCGGGCGAAGGCCAGCCGCAAAAGCTGAATCACCGCATCGAGCCGCTGCACCTGCAGGCGCTTCCGGGCGAGCAGCGCCACTACGGTGCCTGGACCGAGATGTGGGAGCAGTTGCGCCGTATGCTGCGGCCATACAAGCGCGTGGCCATGCAGTACTCGCCCAACAACCAGATCATGTACGTCTCCCTGGTCGATGGCGGCACGCTGGAGCTGATCCGCGGCTTCGGCGTGGAGGTGGTCTCGGCGGCGGACCTGATCGCCCGCTTCGAGGCCACGCTGAGCCCGGCGCAGATCGCCAGCCACTTCGCCGCCCGTGACGCCATGGACCGCATCATGGAAGCCTGCTTCCGCTGGATCGGCGAACGCGTGCGCGCCGGCGGCACCCACGAATTCGCCGTGCAGCAGTGGCTCGCCGAAGCTTTCCAGCGCGAAGAGCTGGTCACGGACGATCTGCCGATTGTCGCTGTTAACGCCCACAGCGGCAATCCGCATTATTCGCCGACGGCCGATAAATCGAGCCCGATCGGCCCGGGCGATCTTGTGCTGATCGACATGTGGGCCAAGAAGCGCCAGCCGGAGGCGGTCTATTACGACATTACCTGGACCGGCTTTGCCGGCCAAGCGCCTTCCGAGCGGATGCAGGAGGTCTTCCAGGTGGTGCGCGACGCCCGCGACGCCGGCATCGCCCTGGTGCAGCAAGCGGTGGCATCGGGAACCCGGCTTTGCGGCTGGCAGGTGGATGCGGCCGTGCGCGGGCTGATAGAGCGGAAGGGCTTCGGAGAAGCCTTCCTGCATCGCACCGGGCACTCGATCGGCACCGAAGTCCACGGCAACGGCGCCAACCTCGACAACCTGGAGACGCGCGACGAACGTGAGATCATTGCCCATACGCTGTTTTCCATAGAGCCCGGCATCTACCTGCCGGAGTTTGGGATACGCAGCGAAATTGATATGCTGGTGAGTGACGGCGCCGCCGAAGTAACCGGGCGCGTGCAGAAAGAACTTGTGCTGATTTGATGGCTAACATGGACGAATCGAAGGTGCAAACGCCCGCCGCCCAGCGGCAAAGTGCCATGGCCGTGGCCGCGCCCGTGGCCGGCTGGCTGATTCCCGGAGCCGGCCACCTGATCCAGAGGCGATGGGGGCGGGGCTTGCTGTTGCTGCTGGCGGTGGTGGCGCTCTTCATCGCCGGGCTTGGCCTGCAGGGAAAGCTCTACGGCTTCAACACCGGCGATTTGCTTGATATTCTGGGCTTCTTCGGCGATCTCGGCGCCGGTGTGCTCTACGTTGGCTCGCGCATGATGGACCTGGGACAGGGAGCGGTGTACCGGGCAACCGCCGACTACGGCACCAAATTCATGATCGTGGCCGGCCTGCTGAACATTGTCAGCGCCATCGATGCCTACCACATCGCCATCGGGAAAAAACCATGACCCTGGAACTCTCTCATTTCAGCGCCGTTCTCCTGTTCGCGCTCTGCGCCTCGGTGGTCTTCGGCATCACCCAGCGCAACACGCCGCGTGACATGCTGCGTTACGGCGCTTACTGCTTCCTGCTGTTCGTGGGCGGGGTGATCATGGCCGGCTGGGTCATGTGGCTCATAAAAAGATAGTTTCCAGTTTCGAGTTTCAAGTGCCCGGAACTCCGGTACGCTAAAGCCGGTGCCAAGCGGGCAAAATAATTAACCACAGAGAAACCCGGAGGGACACAGAGAAATGCCGGTCCCCAGCGAGCCGTATCTGCTCTGTGCAACTCTGTGGTTATACTCCAGGCTGGCATGACGTCCTGATTGGGTGGCCGCCACGGAACCACTACGAACGGCACACCTTCGGTGGACGCAATAAAACATAGAGCTTTGGTCCCACGCCGAGGGCGGCAGCGCCACATTCAAACTTCTGTTTAAGCGCCGTCCATGGTGCGCCGCAGGGCCTCCAGATACTTGGCCGGCAGCGGGGCTTTCTTTTTATCCGGTCCGATCACGAAGTGAGCGGTTTCCCCTTCGGCCAGCAGAGCGCCGTCGCTTTGGCGAACGATACTCATAGCCGAACTTGATCATTGAGGGCCGCAGCCTGCTCACGCGGCTGCGAACGACAATAACATCGTCATAAAGCGTGGGGATTTTGTAGCGGCAGCGGGCCTCCACCACGGGAAGGCCGTAGTGGTCTTGTTCCAGGTCGCGGTAAGAGAAACCTGCCTGGCGAAGCAGTTCGACCCGTCCCACTTCGAACCAGATGAAGTAGTTGGAGTAATAAACCACGCCCATCTGGTCGGTTTCGGCATAGCGGACCCGGAGCGTCGTCTCGCTGGCCACTGGCTTCCCGGCTGCCGGGCCTGGGGACATCAGCCGGCTCGCCTGTTTTCTTGCATGACTTCGTCGAGCGCCGAATCCAGGGCATTGCGCAAATGACAGGCGCGCTGCGTATACTCGCTGGCGATGTGGTCGTACTTCTCCCGCAATGCCACGTACTCGTCGGCGATGTTGAGGGCCGCCAGCACCGCCACCCGCAGCGAATCGGCGGTGGCCGTGCGCTCGGCCACGGCACGCATCTTGCTGTCCACGAATTGAGCGAGGCGGCGAATCTGCTCCGCGTCCGATCCGCGCAGGTTGTAGCTCTGGTCGTAGATATCGACTCGCACGCTGCCGTTTGTTTGGCTCACCAACTCCTCCGCAGTTGCTGGGTGCGGTTCAGGCGCCATCTTCATCGATCAGCGCGTCCATGCGGGATAGCATCTTTTCTACCCGCGCCCGCACCTCTTCCCGCTCTTTCTTCAGCGTCAGAAGCTCGGCCTTGAGGGCGTCGATCTCTTCTTCGCGGCTCTCCACCTGCTCGCGCAGCCGGGCCACGTCACGCTCGGCGGCGGCCTTGCCCTCGCGCGCGTGCTTCAGCAGTTCAATTGTGCGGTAGATTTTCTCTTCCAAAGAAATAAATTCGTTGCCGGTACCATCAAAGGTAAGTTCGGGTCCAGCTTGGGGGGACATGGTTGAATACCTCGGGAGCAAGATCTGGGTGAAGTATAGCGCAGCCGGGACTGTGGAAGCTTCGAGGTTGAAGGCGGCCCAAACCTACCTGGTGCAATGTATCCGCATTTCGCACTAACCCCGCGAAGCGGGGAAAGATGGTAGCCCATGGCGTCAGCCATGGGTGTGGAGCGCAAATTCCGAAGAGCCCGCAACACGGGCGATAGACCGGTTCTGTCGCCCCCTCGGGGGCTCACAATGCTCGACGCTTTGCACCCGCTGCTTGCGCCGCGGGCTACCACCTGCCGCCGCCTTCGGCAGCTAAGGGTGGTTCTTTCCGCAGTTGAGGAGGAATTTCAGGCGCGCAGCGTGCCGCCGATCGCCTGCAGCGAATGAATGATCTGCTGGGCCCAGGCCGCCACCTCGTCGTCGCGCAGGGTGCGGTCGGAAGCCTGGAAGCGCGCCCTCAGCAGGATGGCATATTTCCCCGCCTGCAGGCTTGTTCCCTTGGCGCCGCCGTGGAAGATCTCCACCGGCTTGAATTCCCGCAGTTCGGGAATTTGCAGCGACTCCACATTCTGCCGTATGCGCTCGAACAATACCCCTGACGCGAACAGGAACGAGAAGTCGCGTTCGACCGCCGGGAAGCGCGACACCGGCTGGTAGCTGGGCTGGCGCAGCGGGCCCTGGAAGAGCCGGTCAACCAGCACTTCGGCGACGTATACCTCCTGGCGCAGCTTGCGCCGGGCGGCCAGCTCCGGATGCAACTGCCCGAAGCGCGCCACCGTCGCCCCGTCCATTACCGCGCGCGCCGCGCGTCCGGGGTGGAGGTATTCCGGCACGTGGGCATCGAAGTACAGGCTGCGGTGCTCGAACTCCGCCAGCAGCGCCTCCATGTCGCCTTTCATGTCGTAGAAGCCGTACGCCGGGGGCCGGCCATGGGCACCAGCGGTGGCGATGGCCCCGGTGGCGGCAAAGACGACGCTACGCTTCTCTTCAACCCGGTCGCCGACGGCGGCGAAGATGTCGCCGCACTCGAACAGCCGCACGTCGTTGTTGCCGCGGTTCAGGTTGTAGTTCACCTGCGCCGTGATGCCCGGCAGCAGCGAGCTGCGCAGGCAGGCCGCCTCTTCGCTCACCGGATTCTCCAGCCGCACCGGTTCGCCGGCGGAGAAGGCGCGCGCCTCGTCGGCGGCGATAAAGGTAGTCGCGACCGACTCGTTATAGCCAAGCGCCAGCAGGCGCTGGCGCAGCAGCGCATGCTTTTCCGCATTGGGCAGCGGAACCACCGCCCCGGCAAAGGCCGGCAGCGTGTTGGGCAGCTTCAGATAGCCGTGGATGCGGGCGATCTCCTCAATCAGGTCGATCTCGCGCTCCACGTCCAGGCGCCAGGTGGGAACCTCAACCAGGAAGTCGGGAGCCTGCTCGGCTATGGCCGCGGCCACGCCGGTCGATGCCGGGCCGCTGACGGCCATTGTGGCCGAGTCCGGAGCCGGGCGCCCTGGCGTCACGCCGAAGCCCAGCCGGCGCAGGATGCGGGCAATCTCCTGATCGGGAATTTCGACGCCGAGAATTCTGCGTACCTCGCCGCGCCTCAGCTCGATTCGCGGACGCCCGACGACGCGGGCCACGGCGTCAATCTCCTGCTCGACCTCTCCCCCGGCGGTCTGCTGGATCAGCTCGGCCACGCGGGCGCAGGCCAGCGGCGTGTTGCCGAAGTCGTCGCCGCGCTCGAAGCGGTGCGAGGCGTCGGTGTGCAGCCCCAGGCGGCGCGAGGTGCGGCGAATCGAAGCCGGGTCGAACCAGGCCGACTCGATCAGCACGTTGCGCGTCTGCTCGGTGATCATGGTGTCATAGCCGCCCATTACGCCGGCCAGCGCCACCGCTTTGACGGCATCGGCGATCACCAGGTCCTGCTTTGTAAGCTTGCGCTCTACGCCGTCCAGGGTCTTAAGCAATTCGCCTTCGCGGGCGCGGCGCACCACGATCTTGCCGCCTTCCAGCTTGTCCAGGTCGAAAGCGTGGGTCGGCTGGCCGAGCTCGTTGAGCACGTAGTTGGTGGCGTCGGTCACGTTGCTGATGGAGCGCTGGTCGATCAGCTCCAGCCGGTGTACGATGTGCTCCGGCGAAGGCCCCACCTTGACCCCGCGCACGATGCGCGCCGTGTACCGCGCGCAGCCTTGCCCGTCTTCAATTTCGATCTTGAACTTCGAGGCCGGGGTCCCCGACAAGCCCGCTTTTGGTTTGTTGGGGTGGTAGGCCGCCTGCTCGCCCTGGAACTTGGGAACGACCGACCGCAAATCCACGTCATAGATGGCGGAGACCTCGCGCGCTATGCCGTAGTGGTTCATGGCATCGACGCGGTTGGTGGTGACCTCGGCCTCGTAGACCAGGTCCTGGCCTTCACCGGAGAAGCCCTCGATGGCGGTGCCGGTGGCGGTCAGCTCGTCGGCCATTTTGTGGTCATCGACCGGCGGGGAAACAAAATCGCGAATCCAGTGCGGAGAGATCTTCATTACCCGAACTGCTCCAAAAAGCGCATGTCTCCCAGGAAGAACTGCTGAATATCATCGATGTTATAGCGCAGCATGGCCATGCGCTCGATTCCCATGCCGAAGGCGAAGCCGCTGTACTTGGCCGCATCGTAGCCGACGAAGCCGTACACTGCCGGATCTACCATCCCCGATCCGAGCAGTTCGATCCAGCCGCTGCCCTTGCATTTGTTGCAGCCCTTCTGGCCGCAGAAGGGGCAGGAGATCGAGACCTCGGCGCTGGGCTCGGTGAAGGGGAAGAACGAGGGCCGGAAGCTGGTCTTTACCGCCGAGCCGAACATGGCCTTCATGGCGTGGTCGAGCGTGCCCTTCAGGTCGGCCATGGTGATGTTGATGTCGACGCACAGGCCTTCGAGCTGATGGAAGACGGGCGAGTGGGTCGCATCCGGGGCGTCGTTGCGGTGCACCTTGCCGGGGCAGATCACCCGCACCGGCGGCTGCATGCCCTCCATGGCGCGAATCTGCACCGGCGAGGTGTGGGTGCGCAGCAGCAGGCGGTCGCGCTGCGGGCGCCGCTCCTGGCCGGCGACGAACAGCGTGTCTTGGGTGTCGCGCGCAGGATGGTCGGGCGGGAAGTTCAGCGCCTCGAAGTTGTAATAGTCGCTCTCGACCTCGGGCCCCTCGGCAATCGAGTAGCCCATGGCGGTGAAGACGGCGACAATTTCGTCCATGGTGCGCAACACCGGATGGCGCACGCCCAGCTCGCGGCGAGTGCCGGGCAGAGTGACATCGAGGCGCTCGGATTCCAGCTTGAGCTCGGTCCCGGCTTCGGCGATGCGCTGCTGCGCCGCCTCGATCGCCTGCTCCACCTGCTGCTTGAGCTGATTTACGCGCTGGCCGACCTCGCGCTTGCCGGCAGCGGGCGCGGCCTTCAGCCAGCGCTCGTTGATCTGGGTCAGGATGCCGCTTTTGCGCGCCATCCAGCGGTCGCGCCAGGCTTTCCACTCGGCATCGTTGCCAACGGCCGCGGCTTCCGCGTCGAGCGCGGCGAGCAACTCCCGCGAAGCCTTATCGAGCGCCTCGGGCGAGTAGCCTTCGAGGTTGGGGACGGTGTACATGGCCAGCGATTTCAAATATAGAATGTCCCTGCTTATTAAACTTATTTAATGCCACCCCGTTTTATTTAAGAATGTCATCCTGTTTATTTAAGACTGTCATCCTGAGCAAAGCGAAGGATCCCCGCACTGCTTCCTTGCCTATGCCGTCATAGCTTTCAACTTTGGCTCCAGCCTCTGGAAAAGCTGCAAGCTTCAAATTTGCTATGCGCCGCCCCGGGATGCTTCGCTCCGTTGCACTCCTCTCAGCATGACACCGAATGGAGGGCACCGGCGCTGCACATGACCCCCTGACTTACAGCAAACACAATAGGCGGCACGCGGCCGCCCATACATCCTTGCAACCCACCATCACGCCGCGACCGCGGCCTTGGCCTGCTCGACCAGCGAGCGGAAGCCGGCGGCATCGTTCACCGCCAGGTCGGCCAGAATCTTGCGGTCCAGCTCCAGGCCGGCTTTTTTCAGGCCGCTGATGAACTTGCTGTAGCTGATGCCGTTCAGAACGCAGGCGGCGTTGATGCGCACGATCCACAGCGAGCGGTACTGGCGCTTCTTCAAGCGGCGCCCGACAAAAGCGGTCTTCAACCCGCGCTGCACCTGCTCGGAGGCGGCCTGGAATAGCTTCGACTTGGTTAGGAAATAGCCTTCCGCGCGCTCCAGGATCTTCTTGCGGCGCTGGCGGCGTTTGGGTCCGCGTTTGACACGAGGCATTCGATTCTCCTTTTTCTTCCCTGTTCGGGACTTCCGGCAGGCGCCGCGGCGCCCATCGGGTTCACTAAGCGGCTGGAGGCAGGAGCCGTACCGGCCGGCGCTATTGCGCCTGCCGCGGTAGCCTCTTCACACGCTCTTGGAGCCCCAGGCCAGCCCAAAGGCCGGGCGGGAGCTGGGGCGCCAGGTTCTTGTTAATACGGAATCATCCGCTTGACCTTGGGCAGGTCAGCGGCTGAAACCATGCCGGGCATATCGAGCTGGCGCTTGCGCTTGGTGCCCTTGGAGGTCAGGATGTGGCGCTGGAACGCGTGTCCGCGCTTGACCTTGCCGGAGGCTGTCTTCTTGAATCGCTTGGCGGCGCCGCTATGAGTCTTCAATTTGGGCATAACCGATTCCTGCTTTCCATAAAAACACGAGAGAAGCCTTTCCGCCAAGTCGCGGCCGGAGTGCGGCGGTTCTCGCGTGAAAGTTGTGTGCTAAACAGGCTGCACAAAATGCGCACAGCACGTCGCCAGCCTGAGCCGGCAGAAGCGCCCGGCGCGAAGCTCCGCCGCCGTGCTCTGCCCGCCGCTCCTTACTTCTGCTTTGGAGGAGCCAGGATCAGGTGCAGGGTATTGCCTTCCTGCCGTGGCCGGAACTCGACGACGGCCTTGTCGCCGAGATCGCTGATAAGCCTTTCCAGAATCCCGCGGCCCAGGCTCTGCCTTGTCATTTCGCGGCCGCGGAAGAAGATGGTGGCCTTCACCTTGTCGCCTTCTTCCAGGAAGCGGACTACGTGGTTCTTCTTGGTCTCGTAGTCGTGATCGTCGACGTTGATGCGGAACTTGACTTCCTTGATGACGATCTGCTTCTGGTGTTTCTTGGCCTCGCGCTCTTTCTTTTCCTGCTGGTAGAGAAACTTGCCGTAATCCATGATGCGGCACACCGGCGGCTGCGCCGTCGGCGAAATCTCCACCAGATCCAGTGCTTTTTCTTTTGCCAGCCTGAGCGCCTCGAAAGGAGGCATAATGCCGATCTGCTGTCCCTGGTCGTCGATTACTCGAATTTCCCGGGCCCGGATGCGCTCATTCGTACGGACGAAACGCTTGTCGATACAGTCCTCCAATGTATACGAAGCTTAGCGATTATAACATGTTGCAAGCAGGTGAAAAGGCGGAAGAGCAGCTCGCGTAACGGTTAAAGCGGCAAGGCTGCCAAGGCTATGCCGAAACCGTGATTTTTAAGCCTAGCTGTCGCTTTGAGAAACGGCGCCGGCTTTGCCAATGTGGCGGATGGGAAACTTGCGCAGCGCGTCGTACGCAGGCAGAATGGCGCCGCCCGGATAACCGAAGACATCGGTCACACCCTCGCCGACTAGTGTCGCCCACAGAATCTCGGCGCCGGTGAGGCGCGTTGGCGTGGTCAAGTGAGCGTACGTTGCATGCGCTTTTGGCTGCGACATATAAATTACCTCGCTTCTTTGAACTCAAGATCGCTTTTCCCGATGTTGCAAATGGAGCAAAGTGTTTGAAGGTTTTCGAGGACCGTTCTGCCACCCTTCGACCATGCTTCAATGTGATCGACGTGAAGAATGACCGTCGAGTCTGTTGCTGGAGTTCTACCGCAAACCTTGCACTTAAAGGCGTCACGTCTCATTACTATGAAGCGTAGTCGCCAGTTAATGTTCCTTGGGCCTTGCTGCCTGCTTTCAGCCGATCCGCTTGATAAAGAAGCTTTCCCACCTTTGATTGTCCTCGGAGTCTTGCGCGTCGGTATCGGTTCGACTTTCAGGCTTTCAATCTCGTCATTGGCCGCAGCACGCTCTTCGTTGTTAACGTAAGAAATGAATGCCTCAAGAGCTTTTCTCCAACCGCCGAAGCGGCCTACGTATGTTCCTTTGCTGTAGGTCGAAACCTTATTAGTGAGTTCGTCGCATCGTGGTTGGCGTCCAAGCCGGGTCCATATTTCTTCCAAATTCCTAAAAAGTTCCTCGTCGGGAATGACCTTTGCTCTTCCTGTCTCTTGTAGTCCAGCTTTCTCCAGCGCGGCGTTCCAACTTCCGAACCTCCGTGCCAACGCCGAGCTACAAAAAGTTCCCATCTCATCGTACTCGCGCGCGGTGACAGATTTTTTCCTCAATTCCGGCGCGACATGCTGAAGATAAGCCCTCTCCCTCAATTCCGACGCAACACGCTGAAGGTCAGTGACTAGTTCGCTGTCCGGGATGTTCCGATGATAGGTCTCAAGCTCGAAATTCATATGCCTACCCTTGTCAATCCAAGGCGCTCTCAAGTCGTCGCACCCTCGGCCCCGGACGTTACGCGATCGACGTACTTGCGGGCGCCGTCCCTCGCGCAGCACTGTAGAAGTTCCCTGAGCTGCCTCCCCGATGCTGCTGTCCATCCTATCTTGTCTCTCCGGCAAAGGGAACCGTGGCCTGTGAGCGGCGCCAGTAGTCGCTGGCCCGGCTTTAGCCGCGCCGTAGGATACCACTTGTTGAATATTCCCAGCGGGCTTCAGCCCGCGAGGGATATGTTCTCTGCCATTCAGGGACTACTGAGAAGTAGGAATCCCCTCAGGGGCTAAAGCCCCGAATCCTTTTTGGCTCTGGGCGGCATGGCTAAAGCCATGCCCCTTCAAAAACTTAAAGCCACGGATCAAAAGCCTTGCACATTCCAAAGAAGAGTTCCTGAAAGCGCTCTGACAATTAAGGGCCTTCCACCTGCCCTACCAGCGCGTCGCCCTCGATCCCCACAATTCGCGCGCGCACGGCCTGGTTCGAGGGGTGAACACCTGGCAGCCAGAGCTTCTGATAGTTGTCGGTCAGCGCCTCTGTCCGCCCGTTCTCGACGTGGGTAAGGGTGATGGCTTCCAGCGTGCCGCCAACCAATCCCTGCTGGAACTCGCGCTTCTTGCGCGCCGCCAGCTCGCGCAGGATGCGGTTGCGCAGGTGCGCCGCCTCGCTGCGCACCTGCTCCGGCATGGCGGCCGAGAGTGTCCCCGGGCGCGACGAGTAGGTAAACACGTGCAGGTAGGTGAACGGCAGGGCTTCGATGAACGCCCGCGTCTGCTCGAAATCGTCGTCGCTCTCGCCCGGAAAGCCAACCATCACGTCGGCCCCGATGGCCGCCTGCGGCATGGCCTGGCGGATTTTGCGCAGGCGGTCGGCGTAGTGCCACGGGCGATAGCGCCGGTGCATGGAGCGCAAGACGCCATCGCTGGCCGATTGCAGCGGCACGTGCGCGTGCTTGCAGATGCGCGGCGAGGCGGCCACCAATGCGATCAGCTCATCGCACCAGTCCATCGGCTCGACCGAGCTGATGCGGATTTTCTCCACCGCTGTTTCTTCCAGGATGGCGCACAGCAGATCGGCAAAGCGCAGACGCTGCTTGAGAGCTGATGCAGGTTCCACCTCTGGCGACCGCAGTTGCGTTTGCTGGGGTGCAAGCGGGGTCCCCGGCAAACGCCGCAGTTGCGTTTGCTGGGGTGCAAGCGGGGTCCCCGGCAAACGCCGCAGTTGCGTTTGCTGGGGTGCCAGGTCCCTTCCCCAGCAGCCCAGGTTGATGCCGGAGAGCACGATCTCGCGGTAGCCGCCGGCCACCAGTTGGCGCACGCTGGCCAGCACCTCGTCCAGCTTCAGCGAACGGCTGCGGCCGCGCACGAAGGGAATTATGCAGAAGGAGCAGCGATTGTTGCAGCCATCCTGCACCTTCAAATTGGGGCGGGTCTTTTCGCTGGAGGTGTCGGCCTCGAAGACGGGAGCGGCAGTCAGCTCGGTATGGGCGAAGATGTCGCCGATGATGATCTCAGCCGGTCTGCCGGTGCCGGAGCGCGAACCTTCTGCCAGAGCAGAGAGCGGCGCAAAAGCGGTGGCGGTGGCGTGATGCTCCAGGGCGAATTCAGCCAGCCGCGGCTTGTGCGAGTTTCCCACCACCAGCGATACGCCGGGAAGCGCGGCCAGCTCTTGCGGCGCGCGTTGCGCGTAGCAGCCGGTGACGATAATCTTGGCTTGTGGGTTTTCGCGGTGAATGCGGCGAATGCTGGCGCGGGCATCATGGTCGGCCGAGGTGGTCACGGTGCAGGTGTTCAGGACCACGAACTCGGCCTGGGCAGTTGCCGGGGCGCGGGTAAGGCCCTTCTGCAGCAGATCGCGTTCTATGGCGGCGCCATCGGCCTGAGTAGCGCGGCAGCCGAAGTTTTCCACGAAGAAGGTGCCCACCGGAGTATTATAAATATCTGCACCTGTTCCGGGGGTGGAACAGGTTCGACCATGGCTCGCGGGAGCCGCACCTGCAACGCAAAAGCGCAACCAAGAACCTGCTGTAATCCCTGGAGCTGCTAATGAAACGTCGCATTCTGCTGGTCGACGATGAACTGGCGATTCTTTTGACGCTGAAGGCCATTCTGGAGATGAACGGTTTTGAAGTCGAGACCGCCGCTTCGGCGAGCGAAGCCAAACAGAAGCTCAGCCGCTCGGAATACGACATGGTGATCACGGACATGCGCATGGAGGAGGAAACCTCCGGCTACGATGTCATCCACGCCGCCCGCCAGCAGAAGTACGATCCTGCGACCGCCATCCTCACCGCTTATCCTTCCCTGGGCACGGAGTGGCAGGCCCGGGGAGCGCAATCCCTGCTGGTCAAACCCGTCAATACCCACGACCTGCTTCGCCAGATCGAGGCGCTGCTGGTCACCCACCAGGACGCCAAGGCGCAGAACCAGAAGCTTCACCATGCTCCCAAGGCGCCCAAAACATCGCCCGCCCAAAAGGCGGTATAACGCCAGAGCAGCCTTGGGGATTGCTCACAGCCTGATCAGTGCGCTGGCTTGAGACGGTAATTGTGAATCACCGCTTCGGTCACCGCGCCGGTGTGCACCAGGGCGGTAATGCGCTCAAGCTTGTGCCATCGCATACGATGGAAGACGTAGCAGGTTGCAATCTGTCCCGCCACCAGCGATCCCGAGTAGGCGGCGAATAGCGGCTTGTTGTCCACAAAGCCGTCGGATAGCTCGCCCTCGTGCAGTCCGTTACGCCGGAACTGCCAAGTCGAGAACATGTCCAAGGTCCGCGCCCCTGCCAGAGCGGCGAAAATTGCCAGGTTCTCTTTATCAAAAAAACGGTGAGTGACTTTCTCCGCGGGAAGCGGGGCCCGCCTGGGAGCGATCATAGGGGTGATAGGCATGGGCGCCGCCGGACCAAGCAGCGGCTGAGGCGAACCGAGGCCCGGCGGGGCAGGCCAGGAAGCCGGCACCAAGTCCGCCTGCGCCTTTTCCGCAACCAGGGGTGAACCCACACGAACTTCCTTGTTTGCGGCTCCTGTGTTTGCGCCCGTGGCGGCCGCATCCTGCGCTGCGGCGCTCCACACGAGGCCAACTACCACCACCAAAACCACCAATATCTTTCTCATGCCATCTTGCCAAACCGAGTCGTGCCAGAATGGCCGAACACGGCGGGAGCGTTTGCATGAGGAAGGTATGTCAGTTGGCCGCGAAACGCGTTCGGGCAAGCGCCTTACTGGCCTTAATGAATCCACCCAGTGCCAGGCAGAAGCGCACTCTAAGCCGAGGCCCCAATCTACTTACCTCGAAGAACCTTACGAACCGCAGCTCCCAGGCGAACACTCTACACGGAAGTACATGGCCACGAGTAACGCGGCCGTACGGCGCGCAGGTTTTGCCTGCCGGGCTCATTGACCGCCGCGGGCTGCACCTGGCGAACGCTGCGGTGCGGATCTGGCAAGAACTTCAGAACGTTCGCTTCCGGCAAAAACGCGGGGCCCGAACCGCCAGGCAGGCGCGTGGTTCAAGACGGCAATTCTTGGTGAGTATTGCGGGTTAGCGGCGTCCCGCGTATGTGCACGGACGCGTCATGCGCTGCGCACTGGGCGCTGGCCGCCCACGGGAAGCAGTTTGGCCGAGCTTTCATCAGAGCTGACATCGGTCTCCAGATTCACTTTTGCCGCCGTGCTACCCGGATGCCCGGCCAGGAAGTCGTCCACAAACTGATGCAGGCACTTCTGCCCGCAGAGGTGCTTCATGCGGGGACGCACGCTGTTCAGCACTCCCCATGGGCTTATCTTGAGGGTGCCCTTGTTCTCGACTGCCATGAACCAGTGGTTTGCCTCGAACTTGTGTATGCCGCAGATGTCGCAAGTAACCGTCTGTCGAATCATCTCCGCACCTCGCATGCAACGTTTTCGGCAAAGGCCCCTTTGCCGCGGAACCCCGTAGAGACTTACCTCTTTCGATCTTAACCTCGGCAGCTTCGGCCTGGTGATACCCGAAGGTCAAGGCCAGGACTACTCTTTGGCGGGAGCAAGTGGGATTTTGGGGCTTCCCCAAAGTTACGTGGCGCGTGGCGGCACTTATGGGCAGGCGGCAGCAGAGATTGACAAGCCGCAAAGTCCCCTGTTAACAAACATATCTAGGACAAAGTTTCTGTTTAGGATCATCGGTGGTGCATACGGGTCGTGGTTACGGCGTGCGCGCGGCGTGGTGCTTAGGCGTCCTGCTATGGATCCTGAATGTCTCGCCGGTCATAGCGGCTTCTACCGAGGTGGCGATTGCGGCATCTGCGGACGAGCTTGTCCGAAGCGCCGTCGCCAATGAACTGCGCAGCTTGAAAGGCGGCGACCGGTTTAGCTGGCTGGACCGGGTGCAGAAGCCGGGCGGCTCCGTGACCAAGCACATGGTGGCGACCTCCGAAGGCCTGATCGCCCGCACCGTCGCCATCAACGACAAGCCGCTGACCGCCGAACAGCGCCGGCAGGACGATGAGCGCCTGCAGCTCTTGCTGGATTCGGCCCGCATGCGCGAGAAGACGCGGCGGCAAAGCGACGACCGGCAGCGGCTCGAACGCCTGTTTCAAGCTCTCCCCGACGCCCTCGCTTACCAGTACAGCGCCAGCGAAACCACCGCCGGCGGCCACCACATCGTGAAGCTGGAGTTCCAGCCCAATGCGCGCTTCGCCCCTCCGAGTTACGACACCCAGTTGTACCGGGGAATGAAGGGCCAGCTCTGGATCGACACCACCGTTATGCGGATCGTCAGACTCGACGGCACGCTGTTCAAGGACGTAACCTTCGGCCTGGGGATTGTCGGGCGCCTGGACAAAGGCGGCCACATCCTGCTGGAGCAGGACGAGGTCGCCAAGGGGCACTGGGACATCACTCGCATGCAGTTGATGGTCAAGGGAAAAATACTGTTGGTGAAGCCGCTGCGCATAGACATGCTGGAAACGGCGTGGAGCTTCCGCCCGGTGCCACCGCTGAACGCGCAACAGGCGATAGGGCTGCTGCGCAGTACCGAGCGGCAATGAGTTCGGTGGGCTAAAATACCGGGGCTAGAGCCAATTAGGTTTTGGTGTAGTCGTGAATTATTTGGGTGTCATGCTGAGCACCTCCGCCAGGAGGCGCGAAGCATCCCATGGAACCGCCCCAACACGTTCGGTTCAGAGCTTTTCTATAAGAAATCTTCAGCTCTGTTTTCCTCCCGGCAGTGCGGGGATGCTTCGTTCCGCCACCCCAGCAAACGCCACCGCAGCGTTTGCTGGGGCCCCGGCTCCTCTCAGCATGACAGCTCAAACAGATACGCTTGTCCGGCCACACTAATTCCTACACTGCTATAAAGCCCCGATTTTTCAGACAACCTATCACCGGGGCTAAAGCGCCGGTGCTTCCACTCCTACCTTCTTCCCGCCTTTTCCGGACGCAGGAACAGCTCCTCCGTAGCCGTCTTGCTTTGGTTCAGCCGCTGCTGGCGGTTTTCATACGATGCCTTGATGAAGGAGACGAACAGCGGGTGCGGCTCCAGCGGCTTGGACTTGAATTCGGGATGGAACTGGCAGCCTAAGAAGTACGGGTGGTCTTCGATCTCGACGATCTCGACGTAGGTGCCGTCGGGGGTGGCGCCGGTAATTTTCAGTCCGGCGCCGGTGAGCAACTGCTCGTATTCGCGATTGAACTCGTAACGGTGGCGATGGCGTTCGCTGATCTCAGAGGTGCCGTAGGCGCGGTGGGCGAAGGAGCCCGGTTCCAGCCTGCAGATCCAGGCGCCCAGGCGCATGGTGCCGCCCATCTCTTCCACCCCGCGCAGCTCGCGCAGCTTGTAGATGACGCGGTGCGGGGTGGCCGGGTCAAACTCGCTGGAGTCGGCGTTCTCCAGGCCGCAGACGTTGCGGGCGAACTCGATGCAGGCAGTCTGCATGCCCAGGCAGATGCCGAAATATGGCACCTTGTTCTCGCGCGCGTAGCGGATGCCGTTGAGCATGCCGGCGATGCCGCGCTTGCCGAAGCCTCCCGGCACCAGGATGCCGTCGAAGCCTTCCATCTGCGCCTTGTAGCTGTCGTCCTTGGTCTCCAGGCCTTCGGCCTCGATCCACTGCGCCTTGAGCTTGAGATTGAAGTGCAGGGCGGCGTGCACCAGCGCTTCCTTGAGCGACTTGTAGGAATCCTCGTACTCGACGTACTTGCCGACGATGCCGATCACCACCTCGTCGCTGGGGTTGTAGGCGCGATGCACCAGCGCCTCCCACTGCCGCAGGTCGGGTTCGCCCGACCCCAGATGCAGGTACTTCATCAGCAGGCGGTCCACGCCTTCGTGGGCGAAGTTAAGCGGCACCTCGTAAATGGAGGCCACATCCTTGGCGGTGATGACGGCCTCGTTCTCGACGTTGCAGAAGAGCGCGATCTTGGCCTTGAGGTCCTTGGACAGGAAGCGGTCGGTGCGGCAAAGCAGGATGTCCGGCTGAATGCCGATGGAGAGCAGCTCCTTGACCGAGTGCTGCGTCGGCTTGGTCTTGAGCTCGGCGGCGGCGGCGATGTACGGCACCAGGGTAACGTGCACGAAGACGGTGTTCTCGCGTCCCAGCTCCTGGCGCATCTGGCGCACGGCTTCCAGGAACGGCAAAGATTCGATGTCGCCGACGGTGCCGCCAATCTCGACCAGCACCACGTCGACGTCATGCGAGACCTTCTTCATGGCCGCCTTGATTTCGTTGGTGACGTGGGGGATGACCTGCACGGTCTTGCCCAGGTAGTCGCCGCGGCGCTCCTTGGCGATGATCTGCTCGTAGATTTTGCCGGTGGTCCAGTTGTTGTCGCGTCCCAGCCGGGCATGGGTGAAGCGCTCGTAGTGGCCAAGGTCGAGGTCGGTTTCGGCGCCGTCGTCGGTGACGAAAACTTCGCCGTGCTGAAAGGGCGACATGGTTCCCGGATCGACGTTGAGATAGGGGTCCATCTTCTGCAGCGTCACCTTCAGGCCGTGGGCTTCCAGCAGGCAGCCCATGGAGGCCGCTGCCAAGCCTTTACCGAGCGACGAGACGACGCCGCCTGTCACAAAGATGTACTTTGCCGGCATGACAACCTCTGTGATGTGGGAGATTTGTATGGCTGGGGACTGCAAGCGACCGGGAGACTGGCGAACAAAGCGGAGAAACCCCACCCCGCGTAATCTGACGCTCTCCGGCGGCTTCCAAAGGGGTGCACGACCAATTATGAACGGAATTGACGACTTCGGCAAGAAGCAGATCGGCCTGGTGGTGGGTCAATTTGAAGGGTGCCCCAGGTTCCGCGCCGCGCTTTTGGCGCTAACCTGGGGAATTGGCCCCACGTCAGCCCAAAAGCAGGGCGGGACGTGGGGCACCCGTTGTTGTGGAAATTCAAATTGACCCACTACTATCGGCCTGCCGGGCTTGCAGTAGAATTTTTATGCGGGCCGCCTGCGGCGCCGCTTCAGATGCCGGAGTAGCAGCCAATGTATCGCAGACCGCCAATTCCTTTTCTGCTGGCGCTGGTGCTGCTATTGCTCTGCCCGCTTGTGGCGGCGCAGACGGCCAAGCGGCTGATTCTGAAGGACGGCAGCTATCAACTGACCAGTCAATGGGAGATCCGGGGCGAACGCGTCCGCTACTTCAGCAGCGAGCGCCACGAGTGGGAGGAGCTTCCCGTTTCCCTGGTGAACTGGAACGCCACCAATAACTACAACCAGAAGAGCGAGTTGCAGCGCAGCCAGGAGCTCAGGCAAGCGCAGCAGGAGGAGGAGTCCGAGGCCGAGCTGGAGGCTGCGCCCATGGCCGCCCCCGGACTGCAGCTTCCCAGCTCCGGCGGGGTCTACCTGCTCGACCGCTACCAGGGGCAGCCGCAACTGGCGCCGCTGGCGCAGGAAAGCGGAGACGTGAATCGCCGCATGGGGAAGAACATTCTGCGCGCCGCCATCAACCCCATCGCCTCGGCGCGGCAGTCGATCGAGCTCAAGGGCGAGCATGCCCGGGTGCAGGCGCACTGGGCGGAGCCGGTGATTTATATCGATCTGGACGAGCCCGACCCGGCCAGCAAACCGCTGCCGCTGACCGAGCGCTTCCGCATCGTTCGGCTGGAGGTGAAGAAGGACGTCCGCGTGATCGGCACGCTGAAGATCGGCATCATCGGAAAGGTCAGCCAGCAGGAGTCGTATATTCCCAATACGGTCGAGAAGATGCCCGGCGAGTGGGTGAAGCTTACGCCCGCGCAACCCCTGGCGCAGGGCGAATATGCCCTGATCGAGATGCTCGGGCCCAAGGAAATGAACGTCTACGTCTGGGACTTCGGCATAAACGGCTCGGCCCCGGAGAATTCCGGCGTGTGGCGGGCACAGCCCGGGCACCCGGCAAGCGCCGAGCCCGATCTGCAAAAACGCCAGTAGCGCCGGCATCCCCGGCGGCGGGCCACGCCGGAGCCACGAATAAATCGGCCCGCCGCAGCGGAGGAACACCACACTCAAGCTCCTCTGGCTGGAGGTAGAATCGCTCCGCGTCAGGGTAGCCAGGCAACCAAACGCCCGGGGAAACCTTCTGTGTAAGCAGGTCCCAACCGGTCCAGGTTCTTGGTTGTATAGGCAAATAAGGGACATAGGGCTGGCAGAGAGTTGTTTCCTGGCGTACGATCCCAAGCCAGAGGGCCGAAGGTGTTGAGTTCTGATGCAAACCCAGAGAGCCGTCGCGAATGGAGCCACTTTGCCGGGAGTAGAAGCGGGCAGTCTGAAGAAGCGAACTTTGACACAGGCGAAAAAAATTCTGGCTTCCGGGATCTCAGAAGCGGAAGCGATTGAGCGCGCCAAACAAGGCGACGGACAGTGTTTCGAGGTGCTTTATGGGTTCCACAAGCGCCGCGTCTACTCTCTGTGCCTGCGCATGACCGGCAATACGGCGGAAGCCGAAGACCTTACGCAGGAGGCTTTCCTGCAGCTCTACCGCAAGATTGCCACCTTTCGCGGGGAATCGGCTTTCTCCACCTGGCTGCACCGGCTGGCGGTAAACGTGGTGCTCATGCACCTGCGCAAAAAGGGCCTGCCGGAGGTCTCGCTGCAGGAGTCGCTGGAACCGCAAGAAGAAGACGGGCCGAAGAAGGATATCGGGGCCCGCGATAACGTGCTGGCCGGATCCATCGACCGGGTAAACCTGGAGAGGGCGATTGAGAGCCTGCCTCCCGGCTACCGCATAATTTTCGTCCTTCACGATATCGAGGGCTATGAGCATAATGAAATCGCTGAGATGATGGGCTGCTCGATTGGAAACAGCAAGTCTCAGCTTCACAAAGCGCGGATGAAATTGCGCGATCTCCTGCGGACCAGCCGGGCCGAAAAGGCTGCCAGGCGTTAGCGGAGCGCGGGATGAAAGCGGCTTGGGGAAGCCGTTGCGTTGAACATCGGGGAGAGAATAAAGATGACTTGTGCGGAATTCCAGAGCGTCCTGCCCTTCATCATCGAGACGGGCGGCAGCGCGGAGGAAGAAGAGCACCTGAAAACCTGTAAAGTGTGCGGCGATCTGGTGGCCGACCTCCGCTATATCGCCGAGCAAGCCAAGCTGCTGGTTCCGATGCAGGACCCCAGCCCGCGCGTTTGGGAAAGCATTCAAAAATCGGTCGAGCGCGAAGGTCTGGTCAAGTCCGCCCGCAAAGGCATGCTCGGATTTTATGCTGGCTGCCTCTTCTTGCTAGGCGTGGCCGTTCACCTGGTTCGCCTTTAGCTGCCACAGCCGGCGGCCCGGCACGAATCCCTCACCCGGCGTCGCGTATGCGCGATGCCGGGATGGGCTTTTTATTCCGGCTGCCAGAAGATCCCCACTCCCAACACACCCATACCCGGCATACAAACCAGCCCCGCGGCATTGGGGTTGATTAGTTAGGCTTTGCCCCGGTAGTGGGTGAATTTGAAGGGTGCCCCAGGTTCCGCGCCGCGCTTTTCGGCGCTAACCTGGGAAATTGGCCCCGCGTCAGCCCAAAAGCAGGGCGGGACGTGGGGCACCCGTTGTTGTGTAAATTCAAATTGACCCACTACTATTGCCCCGCTTTGCTGGGGTGGCGCAGCTCTCTCATGCTAAAATCAGGCCACTTCGCGTGTACAAGCAGGCAAAGTCGTTACGCCGTGAGCGGGCAGCGCCTATTCTTCTGGTGGGCTTCATGGGCGCGGGCAAGTCCAGTGTGGGCCACGCTCTGGCGCACGAGTTGCGGTGTGATTTCATCGACCTGGACGCGGTGGTGGAACGCCGGGCCGGCAAGCCGGTCGCGGAGATATTCAGGACTCAAGGCGAGCCCGCCTTCCGCAAGCTGGAAGCGGAGGCGCTGGACGAAGTGCTCACCGGCGAATCCAATTGCGTGGTTGCGCTGGGCGGCGGCGCCTTCATCCAAGCGGTCAACCGCGAGCGCATTGCCCGCTGCGCCGGGCGGGTGGTGTTCCTGCAGGTATCATTCGAGGAGGCGTTGCAGAGAATAGCAACGGCGGGCGGTGCGCGGCCGCTGGCCGCCAGCCGCGAGCTGCTGGAAAAGCTCTTTCAGCAGCGGGAATCCGCCTACCTGCAAGCCCATTTCCGCACGGACACAACCGGCAAATCGGTGGCCGAGGTGGTCGGAGAAGTGGCGGCATGGCTGCGAGAACAAGAGTGGCAATGAGATCTGTCATATTGGCGCTGCTGGTTTTGCAACTGGCGGCCTTCCCGCTGAGCGCCCGCTCCAAGCAGAAGGGGTCCGAGCACGTGGCCAGCGTGGTCGATGCCGGCACCTTCAGCATCCTGATTGCCGGCCACAAGATCGGCACTGAGACCTTCAGCATCCGGCAGTCGGCCGACGGCAGCGTGGCCTCTTCGGAGATCAGGATTGAGGAGGGCGAGAGCAAGGCGCGCCAGACCAGCGAGTTGCGCCTGAGCCTCACCGGAGAGTTGCGGCGATACGAGTGGCGCGAGCTGCTGCCCGGCAAAGCGCAGATCGTGCTCGAGCCGCAGGACGAATTTCTGGTGGAGCGCATTACCAGCGAGAATGAAAAGCCCGTCGAGCAGCCCTTCCTCATGCCGCCTTCCGGCCAGGTGCTGGACGATTTCTTTTTCTCCCACCGCGAGATTCTCCTCTGGCGCTACCTGGCCCTGGTCTGCCGGCCGGCCAGCGGCCAGATGCAATGCGCCACGCAGAAATCGCAGTTCGGAGTGGTGATTCCGCGCCAGCACACCTCGGGCATGGTCTCCATCGAGTACGTCGGACACGACCGCCTGGCGCTTAACGGGCAACAGCTCGAATTAAACCACTTCCGCCTGACCGCCGAAGACGCCGACGATTGGGATCTTTGGCTCGACAGCAACCAGAAGCTGGTGCGCATCCTGATTCCCTCTTCTCATACCGAGGTCCTGCGCGACCCCGAACCGGCTAGCGCCAAGCCCGCCGGCGAGCCGCAGTAGCGGAAATTTGAGATTTAAGATTTGAGATTTGAGATTGCAGATTGAAGGGTTCCTGGCTATTCAATCTGCAATCTTCAATCTGCACTTCTTCAACCCCGCGTGGATTGCTATAATTTTTTCTGCTTGAGGGGATAGCTCACTCAAACTTTTTGCTTGAGCGGGGCGGTTCCTGCTTCGGCCGTTTCGTGCGCTTTCAGCATCTTACTTTCCTTGATATCGAAGTCGTGATATCGAACTCGCTACGAGGTGAGTGATGGCCACACTTCCGGCAATTTCAGCGGCACCGCAGCCCCTGCTGGCGCTGAGCGAAGATGAGCAGTTGTTCCGTGACAGCGTACGCAAATTCGCCGAAGAAGCGGTCCGCCCGCTGGCCCGGGAAATGGATGAGAAAGGCGCTTTTGAGCACTCGCTGATCGAGCAGTTCTTCGCCCTGGGGCTGATGGGCATCGGGGTCCCCGAGCAGTACGGCGGCGGAGGCGGCAGCTTTTTCGAGGCCATTCTCGCGGTCGAAGAGCTGTCGCGGGTCGATCCCTCGGCCGGCGTCATCGTGGACGTGCACAATACGCTGGTAAACAACGCCATCTCGCGTTGGGGCAGCGATGAGCAGAAGCAAAGGTACTTTCCCAAGCTGGCTTCCGAGTGGGTGGGGGCCTACGCGCTCAGCGAGGCCGGCGCCGGCTCCGACGCCTTCGCCCTACAGTGCCGCGCCCAGGATAAGGGCGACCACTGGCTGCTCAACGGCCAGAAGCTGTGGATCACCAACGCCAAAGAGGCCGGGCTGTTCGTCCTCATGGCAACACTCGATCCCGCGGCCGGATACCGCGGAGTGACCGCCTTCCTGGTGGAAAAAGATTTCCCCGGCTTCTCCGTGGGGAAAAAAGAGGACAAGCTCGGCATCCGCGCCTCTTCCACCTGCGAGTTGATCCTGGAAGACTGCCGCGTGCCCAAGCAGAACCTGCTGGGCGAGGCCGGCAAAGGCTACAAGATAGCCATTGAAACCCTGAACGAGGGACGCATCGGAATAGGCGCCCAGATGCTGGGCCTGGCGCAGGGCGCCTTCGAGCACGCCATCAAGTACGCGCAGGAGCGCCGCCAGTTCGGCCGCACGATCTCCAGCTTCCAGGCCATCCAGTTCCAACTGGCGCAGATGGCTACCCAGATCACCGCGGCGCGCATGATGGCCTACAACGCCGCCCGCATGAAGGACGCCGGCATGAACTTCATCAAGGAAGCAGCCATGGCCAAGCTCTTCTGCTCGCAGGTGGCCGAGCACGTGGCCTCGCAGGCGGTGGAAATCCTTGGCGGCTGCGGCTTCACCAAAGATTATCCGGTGGAGAAACTCTTCCGCGACTCCAAGATCGGAACAATCTACGAAGGCACCTCGAACATGCAGCTTGCCACCATCGCCAAGCTGATACTTGGGGACAAGTAGGGATTGCGAAGGGTCTGCTTCGTGCCTGAGGGTCTGTTTCAATGTTGCGAGGTTTCAAAGTTTCAAGGTTTCAGAGTTTCAATGATGCAGAATGCCGAGGCAGTTCGATAGGCTTTGAACCCTGAAACTTTGGAAACCTTTAAGGTACTGAGCCCGCCCGGCGTAGTGCGGTAGAATCATAGGCGTGGGAGCGTAGCTCAGGTGGATAGAGCATCTGCCTTCTAAGCAGAGGGTCGCTGGTTCGAGTCCAGCCGCTCCTACCATCCTTTTCTAAACTCTCTCAGAGACAGCGGTCCTTCGCTGCGCTCAGGATTTCGCCTGCGGGCTCCCCTCGCTTCGCTCCTCACGCCCGCAAGGCGGCTCAAGTTCGAGTCCTGCCGCTCCTACCAGTTTTTCCCCAACATTTTCCCCAAACAGCTACAGAGTTCGATCAGGAAGCGGCGTGGAGGGTGCCCCGCTCGATGGCGAACGAGCGTCTCCAGACGGCGGTGAGCAGGGCGTACTGGGGGAGCAGGCGAACGTAGTTGTCGACGATCTCCTCGACCTCCGGCCAGCGCTGCAAGGCGACATGCCTGCCGGATTTGCGATGCTCGCGCACCGGGATGCCGGTCACCAGCGAGGCGGCGCGGCGCGCCACCTGCTCGCGGGCCTGCTGGAAGCCGCTGTCGACCAGCAGGCGCTTGATGTCCATCCAGGCCGAAGCCAGGTAGCCGGGAAAGGGAGACAGCGCGCGAAACATGTCGGGGACATGCTTGTCGCCGGTGGTGCGCTTGATTTCTCCGTAAAGCAGCCACACGCGCAGGCCGGCTTCGCGCTCGTTGGGAATATTCAGCGTAACCAGCCGGGAGAGCGCCGGGGCGAGCCTGGCGGCCGAGACGCGCCCGTTTTGCCCGCCCGAGTATCCAAGCTGCACCAGCCGCATGAACAGGGTCAGCGCCGGAAAGGCGCGGTTGAAAACGCCGATTACGCCGGAAAGCACCAGCGTGTCCTCGGGGGAAATCTTCTGTTCGGCCAGGGTGCGCTCCTGGTTGCTGAAGCGCCAGCCGGCGGCAATGGCTTCCGAGCGCACGACTTCCTGCAACGTGGCGGCGGCGGAACGGAACTCACGCGAGCAGGCCACGTGGCTCAAGTCATGCCAGATCAGCCGCAGGTATTCGGGAGCCCCGGCCAGAGCCTTGAACGGCGTCGGCACGAAAGGCAGATCGAAGTTGGCGCGAATTTCAGAGAAGATGCGCCGTATTTCTGGCCCAACTTCTTCCTCTTCGAAGGCGCGCGTCAGAGACATGGCAGCCGTGTCCGGGAGAGTCCAAGCCAGTGTATTTGGATTCCCCTGGTTCGGATTCCGTTGCCGCCGCCCAGGGGCTGCGTTTTCGCTGGCGCGAAGGACACAACGTAAATAATTCCGCTCTGAAGCTTCTATTACAGGTTCAAGGTTTTTTTCATGAGGAGAAGGCGATTCCTCAGGGGCTAAACGGACTGCGGAAAAACAGGTTTCGGATCGGGTGGGACTACAAGATCTGGTTAGCGGCTCTTGTAGTGCCTACATTCCATAGCGCCTCGCTTGTTGCTTCGGCGCGTTCTTCCGCAGCCTGTAAAGCCCGCATTTTTCTGGTTCTGAACGGCATGGCTAAAGCCAATGCCCTTTCAAAGAATCATTCTTGGAACCAGTCTTTCGCCGCTTCTTAAGCGCCTGTCGCCGGCGGCTCGGCGGAGGAGCCATGACGGCGCAGCAATTGCGGCAGGTTCTGCGAGAAGGCCGAGCGCGGCAGCACCATGTCGCAGCCGGCTTCCTGCGCCTTGAGCTTGAGGTCTCCCTGAACGTGCGAGAGGAAGCCGATGATGCTGCTCTGTTTCTTGAGCTTGGATTTCAGCTTGCTGATGGCGGAGATCGGCTTCACCGAGGAGTTGTTGAGATCCATGATGATCAGCGAGGGTGCCTGTTCGCTCTCGGCGATGGAATCCAAGACCTCCTTTTCGCTCTTCACGAACTGCACCTTGACGTTCAGCTTGCGCGCCGTTTCCTGGATTTTGGCCAGGAAGAACAGGTCGTCGACGAAGGCGAAGATGCGCGGCGCTCCATTGTGTGCGGCCGGCAGCGCTTCCAGCTCCGGATGGCGGAAGCGCGCGCCGCCGCCGTTCCTGGCGCCATTGCCGTTTGCCGCCGTGCGATAGCTGTGATCCATGGGGGCGGTGTACAGATGGGAGTCCTGGAATCTGGGGCTGGAGCGGGCGCGGCCGCCACGAACGTGAGCGGCGCCGTGCCGTTGCTGGCGCGCCTGAGCAGGGTGTGCTCCCGGGGACGGCTGATTTCCGCGGCCCCGACGCCGTTTGCGCCCTCTTCCTCCGGAACCCCCGGCAGGATGGTTGGGTCCACTATTCATATTGTCGGTTTCTCTTTTTACTGCAAATCAAGATCGTCGATGTTTGCGTCCGCCGAAGGCCAAGCCGAGCGGGATGGCCGGCCGTGTCTAGGGAACCAATTCTCTGTCCGCTTGCGCTCCGGAACGCGGGGCCGGCAATCCAATTTCAGGATTGCCTCTGTGCCCTACAGCGCTGGGCAATGCCGCACGGAATGTGCGGACCGGAAGATGCTCAATAGTAGCTTCCGGTTTAGTTGGATGCAAGTCGAAAACAGTTGCGCTGACCGTAAATCGGAGAGAAAAACCTGCCTATACGGTTTCCGGCTGGCACGGGGCCGAAGTACAGCTTAGCTCGGCCCGGCGAGACGCTTGCGAAAATATTCTACCACTTGCGGCGGCAGGGGCGCAGGCGTCGCAGCGGAATTTCCTCACCGCCAACCTGGGGATTCGTTCCGGGTTGCGTCAGCCAGCAGCCGCTTGGATGCCCTATGCTGCATTATTTTCGGGAGCACAACCGCCGCCCCTATGATCAAAGCGGGCAGCAGGACAACTGCTCGAACAATATCCACCGCCAGCAAGCGCCACAGGTGGTCCAGGCCCAACATATTTTTTGTTTTTCCCTGCTACTCCGGCTTGGGCGGGTTTGCTATCGTTATCAGCGGCCTTGCCGGCAGTACGAGTAGATGCTGCCCCTTGCTGGGGAGATGCACGCCGTATCTAATCTGGCATGAGCGCGGATTCGGGGGCCATCACGCGAAATGTAAAAGCGCCGGCAGGCGAGGAAAAAGATGGAAAAACGTCAATTTGGGCCGGCGCGCCGGCAAGTAGCGGTCATCGGCCAGGGCACGTGGTACCTCGACACCGGCGATCGCGCCGCGGCCATAGCCGCCCTGCGTCGCGGAATCGATCTGGGAGCCACGCATATCGACACCGCCGAGATGTACGGCTCGGGCGCGGCCGAAGAGCTTGTGGGCGAGGCCATCGCCGGCCGCCGCCAGGAAGTTTTCCTGGTATCGAAGGTGCTCCCCGGCAATGCCAGCCGCCGCGGAACCATCGCCGCCTGCGAGCGCTCGCTGGCGCGGCTGCGCACCGATCATCTGAACTGCTACCTGCTGCACTGGCCCGGCAGCCACCCTTTTCAGGAGACCTTCGCCGCCTTTGAAGAACTCAGGAAGGCGGGAAAAACCCTCGCCTGGGGCGTAAGCAATTTCGATGTGCCTGAACTAGATGAGGCGCTGGCCGTGTCCGGCGAGGACCGCATCGCCTGCAACCAGGTTCTCTACCATCTTCAGGAGAGGGCAATCGAGCACGCCGTGCTGCCTTGGTGCGAGCAGCATGGAGTCGCCGTAATCGGCTACAGCCCTTTCGGACATGCCAGCTTTCCCGGCCCGCGCACAGCCGGAGGAGCGCTGCTGCGCAAGATTGCGGACGCGCACGGGGCCACGCCCCGGCAGGTGGCGCTCCGCTTCCTGCTGCGGCGGCCGTCACTGTTCACTATCCCCAAGGCGTCAACCCCGGCGCACACGGAGGAGAACGCGGGAGCCGGGGAGCTTAAGCTGAGCGACGCCGAGCTGGCAATGATCGACCAGGCTTTTCCCCGCGGCCCGCGCCCGCGGAACTTGCCGATGCTGTGAGAGTGTGGCTCCGGCCGTTACGTATTGCCCGCCGCAACGTAGTCAGTCTTTTGCTTTCTGATCACCCAGCATCACCAGCGTGCATTGGGCTTTCTCGCCTGCAAAACGCCGGCAATTGAACAAGGCTCGGTCTATCGCATCTTTATCCGTCCGACGCGTTGAACTGTAACCATAGTGCCCAGTGGCGCTCACGGCGAATGCCTTGTGTGGTGGACTGGCAAGGTAGTCGCGAAAATCCTCTTTGCCTCGGGCTGAAAGTTGGGAGGGAGGGGAAATTTGCGGCAGATCTACGGGCAGAAGCGTCGTTCGCAGAGCAAGATTTTGCGCCTTCAGGAATTCATCCACAATTGGTGTCCAGACCGGAATTCCTTTACGTGAAAACAGGGCATGGCCATCAACATCGAACGGGGGTGCAACAACTAACAAAGCCTTACCACCTCCCGCAATGAAGGCTTCATAAAACTGCCGGGCAAGCTGGGGAGAAAAATACCGGTCGTTTTCGGAGTAGACCCACAACATCGGAACTCTCGACCGCTGGCCGAAGAAACTAAATGCGTTCACCAGCGCCTCTGGCGCGCACACATTGTCTGGCTCAATCGAACCTGATCCACCTGCGAAGTTGATGGCCGCCAGCACGCCGCTGGGCGGATCGGCCGAGAGTGCGACTGTGGCCAGGCCTCCGACCGAACGGCCAATAACGATAATGCGGGCAGCGTCAACCTCAGGGAGCTTTGCCAAGTACTCAATTGCCGCCCGAAGATCGCCGGCCCCATTCAGGCCGACATCCTTATAGAAGGGATGCGAGCACTGGCCGCTATACTCTGCATTTCTGCCTCCTGAATCTCCGTAGCCCCGGCGCACAACTACAACCGCTGTCCAACCTCTGCGGGCAAACTCCACTGCCTGTGGCAAAAACGAAAAAGGAGTCATATTCGGAAAGTCGTCATTGCTGCGAGACCTGCCATGAGTAATAACAGCGAGAGGGTGCGGCCCCGGTTCATTGGGACGAACCATTACCGCTGCCAAGCCCTTTGGACCAGACTTAGCAGTGGGAATTCGCAGTTCTGTTTGAATCAAAGACTCCGCATTTGCACATGGCAGCAACGCCAGAAGGGCCAGGACAACGGCTGGGAAACAGAATCGCAGCATGATTCGCTCCATAGCTAGGCCAGCGCCGCAAGCTTTGGTACGAGCGCGCGTCCGGCAACGGTAAGCTTCGTTTCTTGAAAGCGCCGGTCTTCATCAAGCCCGGCGCGGCTCACCAAGCCTTTGTGCAGTAGTCGGTCGATGAGCTTCGAGACAGCCCCGCGGGTCAGGCCACACGATGAGGCAAGCCTGCTCGGGGCGGTCTTGACGCCGTCTGGCATTTCCCGCAGAATTACCCACTCCACTAGACACTTCGACAAAATCTGCTGATATCACATTTATATAGTAATCATATAATTCGCTGCTCAAAATAAAATTAGACACTGAAGTCCGTCAGACATAGAATGGCGCCCGTTCCTGCAGCATTCTCGGTTTGGCTACTGAGCCCGGAAATAAACGGGCAGCACATGGTGCCGATTTATCACTCACTGGGCGCCACGACATCGCCGAGGTGTGGAAGCCCTTTTATTGGCACTTTAATTGTACTTTTTCAGGAGGCACTCACTACGGTCTTCCGAGACGGGCAATTAGGCCGATATTATTGCTCGTATGCTCCATATCAGTTTTAACACTTATTCTGGGAATGAAACGCGATGCGTAATCTGGCCGGAAAGGCTGCGATTGTTTCCGGCGCCGGTCCGCTGGTGCCGGTGGGGCATATGAGTGAGGCATGGGACGTGGCTCATGCCGTGCTATTTCTGGCATCGGACGAGGCCCGCTACATTACCGGGACAGGACTGATTGTTGATGGCGGTATCTCAGCAGCGAGGCTTTGAGCACTGCGTTAGCAAAATAGCCAGAAAATCTCTTGCAGGGGATTGGATTTGCTAAAGGTGTACGTTTCAGCTTCTCAAATTCCGGATGGAGAAGAATGCTCTTGGTATTTGGGTCCAGTCCTCGCCCCGAAATTGGCATCACCACTCAAATATCTAAACGAAAAGTGATGCGAGAAGGGCTAAAGAGTAAAAGATGGATCGTGTTGGATCGACCGACACTTTATTAACGAGGTGATGCAAGTGACAATGTTACGACATTATGTCGAATGGGTATGTCAGCTGAAGTATAACAGCATACCGAAAATCGCTGTCTCTAACACGAGGAACGCGATTCTTGACACTATAGCAACCATGTTGTCCGGAGTGAATGAGCCAGTAACTAACAAACTTCTGAATTACCAAACAAAGGAACGAGGGACTGGGCCGGCTACGATTGTTGCCACTAGCCTTCGTTCCTCGCCCCAGTCTTCCGCATTGGTCAACGGCGCCATGGCCCATGCACTGGATTACGATGATGTGCTCACAAGCACGAATCTCACCCAAGCGCAGTATTAGTGCCGGCTGTGCTGGCTATTGGAGAAACTCTTAAAAGCTCCGGCGCTGAGGTTATATGCGGTTATTTGGCCGGACTTGAGGCAATAGACAAAATTGGATCGCTCGTCGCTTTCGCACAGTATGAGAGAGGCTGGCATACCACGAGCACGCTCGGTGTATTGGGAGCTGCTGTTGCAACAGGCAAGCTCCTGAAGCTTCCGGAGCAACAACTGCGAACGGCACTGAGTATTGCAGCATCGCTGGCTGGAGGATTGCAAAAGAATTTCGGAACGATGACAAAACCATTGCATGTTGGATGGGCTGCGCAGTCGGGAATTATGGCAGCGATGCTGGCATCTGACGGGTTTACGGCCTCAGAGGACATCTTTTCCGGAAAAATCAACTACATGGAAGTACTGGCCAAAAATGTTGCCCCAACGCCGATTCCGTCATTTGGTGCACCCTTCGCGGTAGTCGCCCCGGGGCTTCACGTAAAGCGCTATCCATGTTGCTTCGCAACACATCGTGCTTTGGATGCTGTTTTTAACATCAGATCACAGTTTCCGTTACTTGACCTAAGACAAATCCTTAGTGTTACCTGCATGGCCCCCGCGCAATCTTTTACGGCTTTAATTCATGACTCGCCAACAACCGGGTTGGAGGGCAAGTTTAGCATGCAGTATGCCGTTGCGGCAGCATTCGTCGACGGTCGTGTCAATATCAATAGCTTCACGGATGAGATGGTCACAAGAAAGGCTATCCGTTCTTTAATGGGAAAAATTACCAAAGTAGAAGATCCGACTCTATCCATTACCGACTCCGATGGTACGGACCGGCGTTTTACTGAGGTAACGGTTAAAATGGCGGATGGTCAGGTCTTGAGAAACAGGGTTGACCGACCGAAAGGCTCCGTTGATGTTCCACTGACAGACCAGGAGCTAACGGAGAAGTTCGTTGAGTGCAGCAGGGGAGTTCTATCCGGTGCACGCCAGAGCGCCGCGATCCGTATCCTGCAGCAACTAGAACTGGTGAGGGACATATCCGAACTTATGGCAAACTTGAGAGTATCGGGCGAAGCGGCCGCTCGGTAATTGGATGACTTGTGCGACCTAGCAGTTTGAGTTACCGCGACTGTACCAAAAGGCATGCAGTATATGTTTGAAGAATAATGGATTCTGGGCAAGAAAACTTAAAAGGACCTGGATGTGCTCGTTTTCAATCACAATAGACCCGAGGCATGTCTGGTTCCCGAAACACATTAGCGAAGGAGGATGAACCCTATGCGGGGACGCTCATGGATCTCTGTTACAGCGCTTTTTGCGATCTGTTTGCTTGTGCTGTGCGGGCCTATTACTTCCTCAGCCGCCGATAACTCTTCCATCAAGATTGGTAGTATCAGCACCTTATCCGGTGCTAATGCCCCCATAGGCATGGAACAACGCTATGGAGCTGAAATTGCCGTCGCTGAGATCAACGCACGCGGTGGCGTGTTTGGCAGAAAACTGGACTTGGTGGTACGTGATGATCAAAGTGATCCCACCAAAGGCATTCAAGCTGCCAACGAGTTAATTTCTAACGAAAAGGTCATTGCATTGATTGGTAGTAATGCCACCGCGTCCGCATTGGCAATAAAACAGGTTGCCGAAAAGCGTCACGTTGTGCTCATTACGTCAGAGTCGCTGGGTACCTCAATAGATGATCCGGTATCGCCTTTCTCATTCGGTATTCGTCCGAGCAGCAAAATGCAAGCCGCTAAGATGATCGAGTATGCTGTCGGAAAACTCGGTAAAACGAATATAGGGTTGATCCACGATAATGGCCCCTATGGGATGGATGGCAACAAATGGGTTTTGGAAGAGCTGAGAAAACGTAAGATTACCCCGGTGAGTGATCAGAGCTACAAGATGTTTGACAATGATATGACTGTGCAGTTAACTAAGCTGAAGGAAGCGAGAGCTGAAGCACTCTTACTTACTTCCGTAGCTGCTGATGCTGCTAGCATTCGCCGGGCGGCCGCGCAGATCGGTTACTTTCCAGTCATGATTGGGCCTTCGTCGGAAGCAAGTCTTGCCTTCGTAAACATAGCTAGAGAGTTGGTGGACGGCTTCTATGTCGTAAACAACGTTGATTCTTATAATGTTGCAAAGGCGCCAAGGATAGACGCTTTTTTCAAAAAATATGAATTGCTCAACAAGGAGTTCCGCTACGGTTTTTCCACAGTTGGAGGCGGAATCGTTCAGTCTTATGATGCGATTTACGTTTTGGTCAAAGCTATAGAAACTGCTCGCTCCACAGATTCTACGGCGGTGCGGAATGCCCTGGAAGGGATAACTGGCTTCAAGGGCCTGTCTGGCACGATAAATTTCAGCAAATTCAATCACGAAGGTCTTGGCCCTGACGTCCTGCATCTTTTCCAGTATCGCAATCAGAAGCTAGCGCTCATCGAATGATCCGGGAGGTGCTGGATCATCAAGCGAGGCCTGAGGGATGGGACTACTTTTACAAACAATCGCAAGTGGTTTGGCGATGGGGGCTATCTACAGTATTGTAGCTTATGGCTATAGCGTTGTTCATGGCCCGACAAAGATAATCAATTTTGCACAAGGCCAAGTCGTAATGGTTGGCGCCTTGTTGGGATCCACCTTGCTTGCAAAACTCGAATGGCCCTGGATATGTGCCGCCTTGACAATCATGGTTGCTACTGGCTTGCTTGGGGCCGTAACGGAGTTTGGAATCATAGTACCGACCGAACGAAAGGGAACACCTTATGCCTGGATCGTTGCGACATTTGCGTGGGGCCTTATTCTCGAAAATGTCAGCCGCAAGATTTGGGGCGACTACGAGCTGGGCGTACCGGCGATTAAAATTCCTTTGGTGCCAAACGCCAACAACAATATAAGCCTAGGCTCAGTGCACCTGAACACGCAGCAAATTGTCATCGTTGTCGTATTGGTCATCTTGTCTATCGTCATTGCTAGAATGTTCGGCACGACGATGATTGGCCGTAAAATACGTGCCGTGTCGTGGGACCGGGATGCATGTGCGGTACTCGGCATTGAGCAACGGAATATTATCCTCTTTGCCTGGCTACTTGGTGCTGGCTTGGCTGGCCTCGGGGGCGTTCTGGTTGGTCCGATCACGGGTGCCTCCGTTCAAATGGCGTTTCGCCTCGGAATTAATTCCTTCATTGCGCTGATTATTGGCGGAGTGGATACCTTATGGGGTCCGCTTGCCGGGGGACTTTTTCTTGGCATTATGGAATTTCTACTGGGGACCTACGTCAGCATTATGTACAGAGAGACATTCGTTCTTTTTACCCTGGTAGTTGTGTTACTCATCAGGCCTTTTGGCCTTTTTGGCAAGCCGACCGAAAGGCGGGTTTAGTTTTTCATGCCTAGTGAGCTTCTAAAAGTGAGCAATCTCTCCGCTGGTTACGGTGGAGGAATTGTCCTGCACGATATCGATCTTGAAGTGCAGAGTGGAGAATGCGTCGCAATCCTCGGCCGAAACGGGGCGGGCAAGACGACTCTTTTAAGAGCAATCTCGGGCCTCATCCCTATCTACAAGGGACGCATAGAATTCCTGCAACAGCAAATCGAGCACTCGCGCCCGGCAGTGCGTGCAGCAAAAGGTTTGATCCAGGTCCTCGAATCAAAGGGCATATTTCAGGATCAAACCGTGCTAGACAATTTAATGCTTGGAGCCCATCGCAGAAAACAGATCGATAGTCTGCGCGACCTAGAAATGCGTATTTACCCAAAGTTCCCAGTGCTGCGGACCAAGGCTGGAAGAATTGCTTCCACACTGAGCGGGGGCGAACAGCAAATGCTCGCCATCGCACGCGCCCTACTCGCCTGCCCCAAGCTTCTGGTGCTCGATGAGCCATCACTCGGCCTTGCTCCGATTCTTGTCCAGCAGCTTTTCGAAACTCTGCACTCCCTTAGGGAAGATGGCGTCACCATACTAATAGTTGAGCAAATGGCGCGGCACGCGTTGCAAATCGCTGATAGGGCATACATCCTTGTAAATGGCCGCGTACAAGTGAATTGTAGCAAAGAAGACCTCCTGCGCTCCGAGGAGGTTTTGTCTCACTTGATGATTTGACTAGGTCCTTTTCGGGATGGATTAATCATGCAGCGAAAATTTGCAGTGGGACTATGGCTAGGGATTTTTGCCGTATTAGCCATCCCTCTCCTGCTCGATAATTACTATGTGTTAAGCCTATTTGCACTCATTGTCATTTATGCGATTAGTGCAGTTGGATTAAATATCTGGGCTGGTTTTCATGGCGAACTGTCATTGGGTCAAGGCGGACTCTTCGGAGTAGGTGCCTATATTGCTGCGATTAGCACCACGACCCTACACATTTCGACCGGCCTGGGGCTTATCCTAGCCTGCTTAGCCACCGCGCTGGTCTCCATAGTGATCGGGCTTCCGGCATTACGCGTAAAGGGAGCTTACCTTGTAGTTCTCACGCTCGGTTTTTCCATCGTCGTCTATGAGATTACCAACAACGCCGAAAGTATAACCGGAGGCCCGGAAGGTATCGGGAATATTCCCGCTCTCAGTTTTTGGGGGTTGACGTTCTCGCCAAAGCTTGAGTACGTCATTTACCTCCTGATTTTGGCCGTGGCGGTTCTAGCCGTCAACCTTATTCTTCGCTGCTATTGGGGCCGAACGATTATTGCTGTAAAAGATAGTGATATAGCGGCTTTATCACTAGGTGTGAACACAGGTATTTTTCGCCTACTTGCTTTTACCCTCAGTGGTATGCTGTCGGGCCTGGCTGGTGCGCTGTTGGCATATCACGACAACTTTATAAGCCCCGAGACTTTTTCACTCCAGTTATCAATTATGCTGCTCCTTATGGTTATTGTGGGAGGTCGTGGCACCCAGGGTGGCCCGATCGTGGGCTCCATGGTTCTGACTTTGCTGCCCCAGCTTGTTCGTGAGTTCACAGACTGGCAAATCGGAATTTACGGTGCGTTGACCCTTGCGATTCTTATTATTATGCCGCAGGGCATTGTGGGATTTCTTGAAAGTTGTGCGGCACGTCTGGCGCGGCCGGGAATACCGGGAAACACCAAGCTAGACCCATTGCCGACCTACGCTTTTCATCTCCGTGGTCCGAAGCCGCCAATTAAATTATCAGTCGAAAAGGTGACCAAGGATTTCTCCGGCATAAGGGCCTTGGACAGGGTCACAATCGACTTCTTGGAACAAGGAATTCACGGCCTCATTGGGCCGAATGGTTCAGGAAAAACGACGCTGATTAATGTTGTCAGTGGTTTTTACCGTGCGGATGAGGGGGCAGTTTCAATCAACGGGCGGGCGCTCGGTGATTTATCGCCGCGAATTGCCGCGCGACATGGCATAGCCCGTACTTTTCAGCTGCACCAGGTATTTAGCTCCCTGACAGTTCTCGACAACCTCTTGCTGGCACATGCGGCGAAGCTACACAAAGGCAGCCCAGTTTCTTGGCACATGTTCAGTCGCTCCTATAACAATTCGCGTGAATCCCGGGCCAGAGCAATGTCGCTGCTGAAGCTGGTCGGGTTGGACCGAAAGGCCACAAGCCTTGCTGGAGAGCTGTCGTACGGGCAGAAGCGTTTGCTGGAGCTAGCACGTTGCCTGGCTCTCGATCCAGCAGTCTTATTACTTGACGAGCCGGCTGCGGGAATGAACGAAGAAGAGGTAAAAGACTTCGGTAAAATGCTTTTGGAAATAACCGAGACCTTCGGCCTAGTGGTCATACTGTGTGAGCATCACTTTGATTTGATAAATAACGTATGCCGTAAGGTCAGCGTTTTGGACATGGGCTTGCTTATCGCCAATGGGGACATATCTGAAGTGAGGAGTGATCCCAAAGTAATCGCGGCATATATCGGTGCCTGATGATCTAGGCGGCCAGCAGGCTGCTGAAAAACTACTCCCAATTGACAGGGATAACGTACGCTATCTTTCGCACATTTGAGTTGAGGAACTCTGGCTGATAGAACAGGGGTAGCTGCTAAACCCCAGAACGGAAGCCAGATGGAACCGAATAAGCCGGGAGAAGGTGCACGAAGCCTGAACCAGGTGGTTCAGATCGACGAGGGACGGATTCAACAGCATTTGGACGAGGTGGTTCGCAGTACGGTGGAGGAGACGCTGAACGGGCTGCTGGACGCCGAGGCGGACCAACTCTGCGGGGCTCGGCGCTATGAGCGCAGCGCCGAACGCCGGGATACGCGTGCCGGGACCTACCAACGGCAGCTTCAGACCAAGGCCGGCGAAGTCAGTCTGAAAGTGCCAAAACTGCGCCATCTGCCGTTTGAGACGGCCATTATCGAGCGGTATCAACGGCGCGAGTCTTCGGTTGAAGAGGCGCTAATCGAGATGTATCTGGCAGGCGTGAGCGTTCGGCGGGTGGAGGACATTACCGAGGCGCTGTGGGGCACGCGGGTGTCGCCGTCCACGGTCAGCGAGTTGAACCAGAAGATCTATGGCCAGATCGAGGAGTGGCGACGCCGCAAGATCGAGGGCCGGTATGCGTATGTGTACCTGGACGGCCTATGGCTGAAGAGGAGTTGGGGCGGCGAGGTGCGCAACGTCAGCGTGCTGGTGGCAATCGGCGTCGATGCCGAGGGATTCCGCGATGTTCTGGGCGTCAGCGAAGGCGCCAAAGAGGACAAAGAAAGCTGGACGGCGTTTCTGCGCGAGCTGAAAGAGCGCGGTCTCACCGGAGTTCAGCTCTTCGTCAGCGACAAATGCCTGGGCCTGGTGGAGAACCTTGGCGAGTTCTACCCGGAGGCCAAGTGGCAGCGCTGCGTGGTGCATTTCTATCGCAACGTGTGGACGAAGGTCCCGAGCGGGAAGGTCAAGGAAGTGGCGGCGATGCTGAAGGCCATTCACGCGCAGGAGGACCGGGCGGCGGCCCGGGAGAAGGCTCGGCAAGTGGTCGAGAAGCTGGCGGCGATGAAGCTGCGCGATGCGGCGGAACTGCTAAGCGCGGGGATCGAGGAGACGCTGAGCTATTTCGATTTCCCGCGAGAACACTGGCGGTGTCTGAGAACCAACAATCCCCTGGAACGGGTGATGCGAGAGATCCGGCGTAGGACGCGCGTGGTTGGCGCGTTTCCAGACGGTCGCTCGGCGCTGATGCTGGTGGCCGCCCGCCTGCGTTACGTGGCTGGTACGCGCTGGGGAACGAAGCGGTATCTGAATATGACGCGACTGGCGCATAGCGCGGTCGCCTAAGCTGGAAGAGGGCTGCCCCGCGGGCCAGCCCTCTTCCCCAACCTCAACATCAACAGAGTTCATTCAAAGAAAGTGCGAAAATTTCTGGACACTACCTTGACAGGCCGCTTGTGCTAGCGAGAAGCATGCGCGGAACGGATCATCAGCAGAGTGAAATATTAGCTATTTATTGCCGGTGACGCGAGTGCAGAAAGAACATCCACTGCGTACTATCCGGACAATGATGGACAAAGTTCTCCACGAGCTGTCGCCGTAGTTCGCGTCTTTCGGGGCTGGCGAACCGTGAACGGAGCCAAACGTGGTTGTCAGCGCACAAGGCGAAGCAAAGCACACTTGTACTTAAGTCAAGCAGCCGATCATCATAGCTACCATTGCCCCCGCTGTGACATGCCAACCGTTGCCACCAAATTGGGCACGCTATCGCGATTCTCCTTGCAGAACTGCACATCATAGGTTTTCGCTAAGGAAAGGCGAAAACACACACCATTCATACCTCGTTTCCCTGGAGGGGAGTGAATCAAAAATTTATAATCCCAGAAAAAATTCAAAACCCAGGTAGCAGTCCAGCACGTAATTCAGCATCAGTCATGGCCTTCAGAGGCTCAACCCCATCCTTCGGGATTACCGCTTCTGCGGCGTTCAGCAGCATTGACGTGCAGGAATATTCGCCGCTGATGACAATTAAATCCACAACCTGCTGCTCGCTAAAAATGGCGCTTAATCGGTCAAAAGTGGCATCGCTAACTCTATGAGTCAGCGACAACTCGACGCAGAACTGATATACTGCCTCCTCCGTCGCGGACATCGAAGTGGGGCGTTTGCCTTCTTTCAATGCGTCGGCAATCGCCTGCGGAAGGCCGGCCTTCAGTGCATGAGGATAATGCGCCCACCATTCATATTGGGCGGTGGCGATCCGCGCCTGTATAAGAATCGCGAACTCGTTCAGATTCAGCGGTACCGAAGTTTCGAAACGCAAATAATGTGTCAGACTGAATCGCCTGGAAGCCATTTCCGGACTGCGCAGAAGAACACTGAACGGTCCTCCTAATCCAGCGCTAGATATTTTCAGTATCTCCTTGGCCAAAGTTTTCTGTTGCTCGTTCAACTCTTCCATGGTCAACTGTGGGAACCGCGGACGCTTTGAGTGTCTCTGAGCGGCGGCGGCTCGGCTATTTGGATCAGGCATTCATCTCCTCCTCTCTCTTGTAGAAAGTAGCTGCTGCTGTTTCCCAATATCATGCGCTCTTTTTAGATGCCATTGGTAGCAGCCCGGCACACAACTCGGCATAGCTCATCGGCTTCAGAGGCTCAGATTCCCTGTTCGGAATTTCCACTTCTGCAGCGTTCAACAACATAGCTACGCAGGAATACTCTCCGCTGATAACGATCAAATCCACAATTTGCTGTTCGCTAAATAGCTTTCTCAGCGCGTCGAAAGTCGCGTCGCTAACTCGATGCTCTAAAGATAACTCGACGCAGAATTGATATACAGCCCCCTCTTCCGCCGACATGGCAGTTGGGCGCTGTCCATTCTTCAGTGCGTCCGCGACAGCCGGAGGAAGACCCGCCTTTAGTGCATGGCGGTAGTGCGCCCAAAATTCATACTGCGCATTAGCGAGTCTTGCTTGTATAAGAACCGCAAGCTCATTGAGAGGTAGAGGCACCGAAGTCTCAAAGCGCAGGTATCTCATAAAGTGAGATCTTCTGGTTGCCATTTCCGGACTACGCAGGAAGAGGTTGACTGGTCCACCCATTCCGGCACTTGTTACTTTCATCATCTTTTCGGCAAGCGCCCTTTGTTGTTCGTTCAATTCTCCCATGGTTAACTGGGGGAACCGCGGACGCTTAGGCTCGTTCCGCGCAGCGCTGGCACTATCCTCAGGATTAGGCATTCGTCTTCTCCCTCCTATTATGCACGACAATTACTGCTTCGCGCGTAACTTGGTTTTTGATTGGCGGTTGGTGGTAATAAAGCACCCAAAGCCCAAAATGGGGGGCCCAAATTCATTCTAAATTGTTTACGCGGCTGCATGTTTCCCGTAGAGCGAACTCTTAAGTCGATCTCTTATCGCAAGACTGCCAACGTACCCTTCCCTTCAGGAGCACTCAAAGCCGAGCTGCCGAGATGCCGCCATCAACTATGAGTTCCGTGCCGGTGATGTAACGCGCTTCATCCGACGCCATGAAAAGAACAGCATGAGCGACGTCCCAGGCGTCACCCATACGGCCCATAGGCACCTGCGCATCCCTACGAGCAAGCAGCGCAGCAGAATCCCCCTTAGCAAGCTGCTTAACCAAGCGAGCTTCCACCAGCGGCGTATGCATCGTGCCGACTATAATGGTGTTGCAGCGGATTCCATCTTTGACGTATGTCATAGCTATTTTTTCGGAGAGCGAGATGACTCCTAATTTTGCGGCGGCGTAAGCAGGGTTGTAAGAAGTGTCCGGCTTCCCCCCTACATGGTGTCGCACGGCGGCTATGGAAGAGATGTTTACGATCGCACCGGCCTTGTGGCTTTTCATTATAGGCAGCACATACTTACAGGTCAGGAAGGCCGTCTTCAAATTCAGGCCGATGCATCTGTCCCAGACATCTTCTCTCATAGTGATTGGGTCCCCAGCGGGATCTCCGGGGAATGAGCCGCCAACAATGTTGACGAGTATGTCGATTCGACCAAACTGCTTCACACAGGCGTCAACTGAGGCTTTCACTTCGTCGGCAACCATCATGTTGGCATGATGCGTGACACAAACGCCGCCTTCCTTCTGGATGATCTCGCGTGTTACGCACGCCGCTTCGTCGTTTATATCAGTCCCGAAAACTTTTGCGCCTTGTCGTGCCAGAAGCACAGCAGTAGCCTTTCCATTACCCCAGCCGGGACCGACCGATCCAGCACCCGAAACGAAAGCTATCTTCCCACTTAAATCGAGCATTGCATCCTCCTTGCGGTCGCAGAACCAAATGGAGACGCCGCCGGCTCGCCTGTGTGGCAACCCAAGCCGCAGAACACAGTGCGTTCTACACAAGCCGGACTTGTGGCAGGAGACATCACAACTAAACTCACACTGCAACCCGTGCTGCTGTCAGGTTTGTTGTGTGGGGCTGGGCCGAGCATCCTATGCAAGAATCGACTGCATTGTGCTGCCGAGAGGCTTCCAAGTCCAATATTTTTTGCAGAAGGGACTTATATACCTGCTGTATAAAATTGAATGCCGGTCCTTAAAAGTTTCGGGCAGCAAACGCCACCCTTTGGATACTTTTCCCCTGCGGAAGTTTATCTTGAAAAACTTGTAGACGCAAGACAGGTCAAATATAAGTTCACCCGGATTAGGCAAGCAAGTTCATCGGGTTCTCTAGTAACTGTCTTAGCGTCGCCCTGAACAGAGCGGCAGGCACGCCATCGACGACACGGTGGTCATAAGTAAGCGCAAAATGGCACAGGTGCCGTTTGGCTATCGCGTCTTCCACGAATACTGGACGTTCAACAATCTTTCCTATCCCAAGAATTGCCACTTGGGGATAGACAATGATAGGCGTAGAAAAGAGCACATCGAACGGCCCGACATTCGTAATCGTAAATGAGCCATCGGCCATATCTTCAGTCGTCAAGCACTTCTGCTTGATCTTTTGAACAAACTCAGAAATTGCTCGGGCAATAGCAAAGACGGATAAGGAATCAGCGTTTCGGATAACCGGAACATATAGCCCATCATCGACATGCATGGCGACCCCGATGTTAATTCTACTTTTCACCACGATGTCGTTTTCTGATAGTATCGAATTCAAAAGTTCATGCTTGCGCAGCGACAAAGCCACAGCTTTAACAAAGAAAGCATTCAAAGTAAGAGTAACCTGGTGTGCAGCCAGCCAGGCTGGTTTAATCTGCGCGTAAAGCGAAACTAAATCCGTCAAGTCGATTTCCGTTACTGATGTGACGGGGATGGTATTTTCCTTGCTTTGCTGCAACCTGTTGATTGTGTGCTTACGGACACTAGTCAACGGAATGCGCCTGTCTTCTGGCTCGGCCTTCTGCAGGCCAGAGGTGCGAGCAATTGACTCGCAAAATGCCAATACATCCTGCTCGACGATGCGACCACCGGGGCCACTGCCCTTCGGGATTGCTGTCAGGTCGACACCTCGGCTCGCAGCGATTTTCCTTGCCAGCGGCGAACTCTTGATCACGCCAGTTGTTTTGGGAGCTGGATTGGATACCGCCGGTTTAATCTCCGATTCCAGGGTGGGGATAGGCCCAGGTGCATCGTATAGTCGCAAGTCCTCTGTCGTGTCTTGGGGTAGGCGTATGATTGCCAAAGGCTTGTTAACCAGCACAGTCTCGCCAACCTTCGCAATGATCTTATATAGTACGCCGTCCACGAGGGCTTCAACATCCTGCGAAGCCTTCTCGGATTCGATCGTAACAACAACTTCATCTTTGCGGATGGAATCTCCTTCCTTCTTTCGCCATTCCACCACAGTCGCTTCCTGCATAGCAGGGCTAACTCTCGGCATTAACAGTTCAGCTGGCAATGGATCGACTCCTTTCTCTATTTCCCAGCACCTGTTGCATATGCGATTTCCTGACCCAGCATTCCGGCAACGGAATCGACAATTCGCCGCTCGTCGGGCAAGTAGGCTTGTTCCAGGACGCTGGAGTACGGTACCGGCGTTTCTAACGCCCCGACCCTTTCGATCGGTGCATCTAAGTAATCAAAAGCTTCCTTGTGAAGCGCTGCCGCAATTTCCGCCCCGGCTCCTCCAAAGACTGGAGCCTCATGAACTATCACTGCCTTCCGTGTCTTCCGCACAGAATCGACAAGTGTTTCGATATCGATTGGGCGCAAAGACCGTACATCCACCACCTCGGTATCTATGCCGTTTTCTGCAAGAATCGCCGCCGCGGCTAGGGATTTCTTAATCATGTAGGAATAGCTGATGATGGATAAATCTTTGCCCTGTTTCACGACCTTTGCTTTCCCTAGTGGAACAGTGTAATCACCTTCGGGTACCTCACCCTTGTCGTTGTATAATAGCTTGTGCTCCAGAAATACCACTGGATTAGGGTCGCGCACGGCGCTTTTCAGCAGGCCCTTGGCATCATGTGCATTGGAATGGGTGACAATCTTCAGGCCAGGGACATTCATCAACCAAGATTCGACGCACTGAGAATGATGGGGACCTAACGTAGCGCCGCCGCCCTGCGGCATGCGCAGAACTAGTGAGAGTTCAAGTTCTCCATCATGCATATAGCGCATTTTAGCAGCGCTGTTGATCAATTGGTCCCCACCTACTGTTATGAAATCAGCGAACATCAACTCCACAATTGGCTTGTAGCCCATCATGGCGGCTCCAACTCCGCACCCCATAATGGCCGATTCCGACAATGGCGTATCTCTAATCCTCTCCGCGCCAAACTCCGCCAGTAACCCCTCCGTGATTTTGAAACATCCGCCATAATCGGCTACACTCTCGCCGATAAGGAATACTTTCTCGTCTCGTCTGAGTTCTTCTTTTAGCGCTAGCTTGAGAGCTTCCCTAACGGATAGCACGCTCACGGTATCTGCCTCCTATTATCGTACCGCCCGCCTGAATTATTATGCATATACGTTGGTGGCAACGTTTTCCGGCATGGGGAACTCGCTGGCTTCGGCAAATTCAACTGCCTCATCCACCTCTTTCTTTGCTGCTTGTTCGATCAACGCAATCTCTTCCGACGTAAGGACACCTTGCTCCAGCAGGTACTTGCGATACCTCGCAACCGGGCAGTGCTGCTTATAACCCTGTACTTCCTCCCGATCACGGTACTTGTCGGCATCCTTCGCCGAATGGCCGGCCCAGCGATGAGTCATACATTCAAGCAGCGTCGGGCCATCCCCACGGCGAGCGCGGGCGATCGCCTCTTCGGCAGCGTCATATACCGCCAAAATATCGTCGCCGTCGATGGTTACACCCGGCATCCCGTACCCGCACGCCCTGAGTGACAACTTATCAACCGCCCGTTCCTTAGCAGCCGCGTTGCCTTGCGCCCAGCCATTGTTCTCGCACACAAACACGACTGGCAGTTTCCACACAGCGGCCATATTCAAAGATTCGTGAAAATCGCCTCGGCTGGTAGCACCATCGCCAAACGACACCATGACCACACTGTCGCGACCGGACATCTTGATGCCCAGTGCAGCACCGACAGCCAACGGGAGTGAGCCGGCCACAATGCCCGTGCCACAAAGCACACCCCGTTTAATATCTCCCATGTGGTGTGACGTATTCTTGCCATTGGCAGGGCCAGCGGCTTTGCCGTACATGCCCGCCATCATTACTCTTGACGAGACGCCTTTTGCAAAGAAATATCCCCTAGCACGCAAGGAAGGTAACACGTAATCATCGGGCCTGAGCTGAATGCCGCTGCCGATTGCGATCGCTTCCTCACCCATGCAGGAGTGGACGTTCTCTTCCAGCCTACCTTGGAGATATTTCTTGACGCTCACTTCGTCGGTGTAGCGTGTCAGATAAAGGTAGTAATAGATCCTTTCATGATCCTTCCGCGTCAACATCTTAATCGGCATAAACCACAATCCTTTCATATAAGAGCGGGCTGTTATGTACGGCTGCGCGGGTCCGCCGGACTTCAGGTTGAATTTCAATGAAACTCATATAAGATCCATCTCTGTTGCCCAGCCCATGGTGACCGGTCGAACATTAACGTTGGTAGCATTATGATCGACTGTGTTGCGCAGTTCCAATACTTATTGGCGCATTCACTTATATTGACTGTAAATAGGTGCTCGCAAATGAGCCGTCAGTCCGTTAAGAATGGGTCGAATTGTAACCAGCCGAGGTTGAAGGTTCAATACTCATATTGCTAAAATCCCTTCCGGACAAGCACGACTGATGCTGCAGTCTCAACGAGCAGGAAGCGGAGATGAGGAAACCCATAATTGCCGGTCCCATGGCGGCAATAATCTGTGCCGATCCGTTTTGCAGGCCAGTCGCTTGTCCGGCTATCTTTGGCAGGGGCGATTGCTAGCACTACTGACCAGGACAACGGCTGCATTAGGCATTTGAAAAACATGGCCGCAGAAATAAGGCATGCATTTAGATAAGCACTCTGAGCAACACCAGCGCACTCCGAAAGGTTTTTAGTGTTGAGTTGTTGTATCTGGTACTCGCGACACCGCCATACCGAAAGAGGCTTTAGAGGATTGTAACTCCATGCCTTCCTCCAGGCTGGCCCGAAACACGATTTGCGCCCAACCGAATTTCAATTCGCCTATGACGCGGCTTGCTTTAAGATCTGCCAGTGGGCGTATAGGGTATCCACCGCTCCGAACTGAGCGAGCCCATCCTGGTTTTTGGTAATGGGAATCTGCGTGGAAAGCAGGTCGGTCGCCATCCGCGCCACTTCTAGAAATCCAGCTTGCGGCCGCAACGATACCGCCTGGGACATCGCCGCCTTTACCAATTGCGCGATCTTGCGGCATTCGCGCGCATAGGCTTTGACGTTATCGCCAAAGTGAATCGAGTCCCTTGGCAAGGCTGGCGTTCGATAGTGGTGGCCAAGCGCGAGAACAGAAATGTCCAGTGCCAGCATAAGGTCGAGCGTGCGTTCCATGTCGTCGGGAAAATAGATGAGCGGCAGACCACCACCACGAGGAGGAAGCCCCTGAAGGGAATCACCAGCAAAAGCTAATCCAGCCTCTTCCCAGTAATAGCAAACCGACCCACGCGAGTGCCCGGGGGTATGAACCACTCTCAACCGAATACCCTTGCCCAGATCCACCTGGTCGCCATCTCTTAGCCTCCTGTCGACCTTGGTAGGCCGCCCAGCACTAGCTTTAATATCGGCCCGGTAGGCGTCCAGGCGTTCCGGATGTCCAATAACCACTGGACGATAGGCAAAACAAGTATCGAACTGGCAATCAGGATCTTCAGCGATATTGGCATCAGCCTCATGAACGTACACCCTGGCGCCCGAGGCATCCACCAATTCACCGTTCCCGCCGGTATGATCGTGATGTCCGTGGGTATTCAAGATAATATCTACGTCGGCTAGAGTGCGGCCGTAGGCTTCCAGGGCGGGCGCGATATATTTTGAAGGGGTGTCGCTGACTCCGGTGTCGATGATGGCAAGGGTATCGCCTTCGAGCAGGTAAAGTTCAGTGTGACCTTCTCCGTGCCAATAGCAACCGATTTGAATGACTTGGGGATGAAAGCGAAATTCATTATGTGGTTGCATGATTCCTCTCTTAAAACAGCGGCCAATTAAACTTTATCGGTCGTTGTTTCTCTCTCGGCCCAATCCGGAAATGGTGTCATCCGGGACGGTCGCGGCATTAGCCATAGCCTCCGGCGACCTTTGAAGATATTTTGTCCGCCACTAATAGCCCCTGCGCACGAGGACATAGGTGGCCCCGGTCCCGACTGCCAAAAAGCCCACTAGGTACATCAGCCCAGCAGTGTAGGTGCCAGTAATGGAGATTAAGAATCCGATAATTACAGGCGAAATTGCTCCTATAACCATCGCCGATCCATTTTGAAGTCCAGTTGCCTGCCCGACCATTTTGGCAGGGGCGATAGCCTGCACTATTGACCATGCCAGAGGTTGAGCAAGACCTTTAAAGAACATGGCCAGGCAAATCATGAATACGCTGAGATAGGGGCTGTGAACGATTGCACCAAACAGCAGGAACAGCCCTGTTCCGGCGAGGCCAATACAAATCAAGGGAGCGGACCTCTTGGACTTATCGGCGAGAAATCCGGTAAGAACTATGCCGACAGTTCCGACCAAAAATGGCAAGGCAGCCAGCGCTCCCATTTTGGCCCATGAAAAGCCGCGGGCAATTCTCAGATATTGGGGTAGCCACGTCAACAAGCCCCACCAGGCAGCGACCGCCGAATAATAGGACAGTGCGGAGCAACAAAAATCGAAGTTCTTGACTAAGGCAATGCAGTTATTCCAGGCGGTGCCTATCGGAATGTTCTTTTCTACCCGGGCAGCCTCTGCCTTTTGCCCTTTGACGATGTGTTCCACCTCGGCCCGGTTGGTCCACTTACTCTGCTCGGGCCGATCCGCAGTAAAAAACCATACGATTGGGATGAGAACCGCGCCAAAAATGGCGCAGACCCAGAAAACGGCCCGCCAGCCATAGCCGGTAACAATCATCGAAAGAATCTGCATGGAGGAGGCGATTCCGGTCATCTGCGCAAGAATCCATGCTGAGTTGGCTCTCCCTCTTTCCTGAAAGGGAAACCAGTTCTTCACGAATGTCACCAGCATAGGATAATGAAGGGCTTCGCCTAGGCCTAATAAGACACGTGACGCATAAAGAACTACGAGTGTCTTCGCTGTAGCTGCCATAACAACCGGCACTGTCCAGGCAATTAGCGCGATACTCATAGCCTTGCGGGGTCCCAGCCAGTCCCCTATCGGACTAAGCACCACATTCCCAATCCCATAGGCGATTAGGAAAAAAGTCATCAATAATCCCTGTCCCACAGGATTGCGGATCAGCCCCATATCCTGCAAAAACCGCGGGCTGGCGATGAGAATGGAAATATTGACTCGGTCCAAATACGCTACAAAGAGTGTAGTGAATAGAATGACGATCAACCACAGCCGCATTCTTGTGGGTTTCTGAGGTAGAGCTGCTGCTGGCGCTTGCGACTCGACCTTTAGAAAAGTCTTAGATTGCGAATCCATACCCTACCTCCAAGCTGCACGAGATCAGATATCTTGGCCCAAAAGCAAAGAAGGCTAACGAGTTGGCCCGCCTCAATTCCTCCTGGCCCGGTCCCCACAGTTCACTTGGTCATGCCTACTGGACCGTCTATCATTACCTGCTCTTCACGCGCCCACAGTGCTGGCGCGGAGCCCTCGTATTTCTGGCAATACTTCCAACACAGCCCCAGCACACGTACTCAACCTGCTGATCAACTGGCCAGGGCCGCTTCAATCTCCAGCACCATTGCCAAATCGTCAGCGTTGCCCCGTCCCCAATGGCTCAGGGCCTGGCAGCCGATACACCACCGTCGACGATAAGCTCCGTTCCAGTGATATAGCGAGCCTCATCAGAGACCAAGAAGAGTACGGCGTTAGCCACGTCCCAGGCGTCGCCCATCCGGCCCATAGGGATACCGGCATTCCGCTTGGCTATTAATGCAGCCAAATCACCGCCAGCAATTTGATTGACAACACGGCTTTCTACTAAGGGCGTGTGCATGGTGCCGACGACGACGGTATTGCAACGAATACCCTTTTTCACGTATGCCATGGCTGTGGCTTGGCTGAAAGCGATCAATCCACCCTTAGACGCGGTGTAGCCGATGTAGGTTCGGCCAGCAACGTGGTGGCGCATCCCTGCGATCGAGGCAATATTGATAATTACGCCCGATCCCTGCTTTTCCATTCCGGGAAGCACGTACTTACAGCCGAGAAACGCGGTCTTCAAGTTGTAGTCAATCTGGTTATCCCACGCTTCTTCGCTCATCGTCACCGGGTTGCCTGGAACGGATCCGCCGACGTTGTTGATGAGGATGTCGATCCGCCCGAACTCCTGCAGGCACTTGTCAACCGCGGCTTTTAGTTCTCCCGATACCATGACATTGCAGTGATGGACGACACAGACTCCATTTTCTTTCTGGATGAGGTCGCGGGTTGTACACGCGGCCGAATCGTTAATATCTACACCAAAAATCTTAGCTCCCTGTCGCGCCAGCAGCGTAGCCGTCGCCCGCCCGTTACCCCAGCCGGGGCCACAAGAGCCGACTCCTGTAACGAAAGCTACTCGCCCACTCAGGTCATGCATGACAAGCCTCCATTCGATAACAGCATTGAAGAAATGAAAATAATTGCACCATCGGAATTTCGACGGTTTTGGTTAAATGTACATTCTTGTTTGTGCAACAATTCTCGGCCGCATCTCGATCTCGGCCGAGCGGGAATGCCAAGCCCGTAGTCCGGCTCCTCCGCTATGCCCGTTGCTGCTGTCTACTCGGTGTGTGGAACCGGTTGCGAATCCTGCATGGAAAATTAGCCTGCATTGTCACGTTGGGGGGGGCTGAAGTCCAATATTTTTCAGAAGATCGATTTATACGCATCGTGTATAATCGGTAACCAAAATGAGTGATTTGGAATTGCGCCATCTGGAGTCCTTCCTCGCAGTCGCCGAGGAAGGAAGCTTCACCCGGGCTGCTCTCAGGCTGCACATATCTCAGCCTCCGCTTAGTCTCCGTATCAAAGAGTTGGAGGCGATGATGGAGGTGAGGTTATTTGATCGTACGACCAAGCACGTGCGGCTGACGGCAGCAGGGCAAATCTTTCTGGAAAAAATCCAGGTGACGATGCAGTCCTTGCACGCGGCCGTTGAGGCCTCGCGACAGGCAGAGCAGGGAGTCGTGGGCCACCTGCGCGTTGGCTACACGTTGATTGCCAGCGATTTGCTTTTGCCCAGACTGATTAGCGAGTTCGGCTCACTTCACCCGAAAATTGTGCTGGACCTTGTCGGACCTTGCGCCTCAGGTTATTTGGGTGAATGTCTGCTCAAAGAGGAGATCGATGTTGCTCTCTGTTTCCTGCCGCTCGCAGACGAGCGTATCGAGTCGCGCAAACTGACTCTTGTTGAGCTGGCGCTCGTGCTGCCTAGCAGGCACCCCTTGGCGCGCACCAAAAGGCTTTTTTTGCATGATATGGCGCATGAGCCCTTCGTTTCTTATCCTGCGAGCGGAGGGTTTCATTTGCGTGCCGCAATTGATGCGGAGTGTGCCCGAGCTGGCTTCAGACCAAGAGTGGTGAAGGAATCGCTTTCATCCCAAACTTTGCTGTGCCTGGTTGCCGCCGGCGTGGGAGTAGCCATTCTTCCCAAGGATCAGCAAGCACGTAGAATTGATGGTGTCACCTTTAGGGCTTTGTATCCGCCTCAATTGCCGTTTCCTTATGGTCTTGCATGGAGAAGGTGCGACACGAGTCCCTTCGTCGCGAACTTTCTGTCGGTCGCTAACAAGATGTTTCCGGATAACAAGATACGTCGGATACTACGTAAGGGCTGAGCTGATCTTATCGACAAGCAGCTCTTCTTGCCGCGTTCCAGCAATCCGATATAGCTGAGGTGGTAGCCAAGCCTGTCCGCCAGTTCTTCCTGCGTCATCCGTTTTTCCACCCGCAATTGCGTGATGGTTTTCCCTAATGCCTCTTCGATTGTGAGGATGGCCCTTCCCTTGGAGGGACAGATTAGCCCCTCGGCAGGTAGTGACCCATTAACTTTCAACAAGTTAATGGTGGGCGCTACAGGATTCGAACCTGTGACTTCCACCGTGTGAAGATGGCACTCTACCGCTGAGTTAAGCGCCCAGGTGTTTTGATTTTATCATTTGCCCGCAATCAATCAAACCGGCGCGTAGTGGGTCAGTTTGAAGGTGCCCCAGGTTCCGCGCCGCGCTTTTCGGCGCTAACCTGGGGAAATTGGTCCCACGTCAGCCCAACAGCAGGGCGGGACGTGGGGCACCCTGTGTTAATTCGAGTTGAAACTGACCCACTACCAACCGGTGCCGGGCGGTTGCTTCGGTGCGCTTTTCCGCAGCCCGCTAAACGTGCCCCGCGCGGCAGGATGGCGGCCATAAAGAAACTCCCGGTTCCTGCCGATATACCTCACGGCAGTAGCAGCACAGAAGTTGAGCTCTTGTTTGAATGAAACGTGGCGTATGCTGATTCCAAGGCAATCCGAACCGTTGTCCAGGCCACATGAGAGCCGGCGCAGCTCCCGCATTCCGCTGTTCGTCCGGTTCCTGGTCAGCGGAACGCACCCGCAGAGCGGCGCCAGGTTCCAGGCCGCGGGAAAGACCTTGGTCGTACACGAACACGGCGCCTTGATCGCCACTATTCCGGGATTGCCGTCCGGCACGCCAATCTGCATCACCATACCTGCAACCGGCAAGTTCGCCCAGGCGCGAGTCGTCTGGGACGGAGCCGCTTCCGAAGGAAGATACGGGATAGAACTGGAGAGCTCTGAAAGCCTCTGGGGCATCTCCTTCCCGCCGCCAGCCGCATCCGCTGCCGGCGATGCGCTCTACACCGGGCTGCCAGCAACCTAAGCTAATTAAATCCTAAGCTAATTAAATGATGTGCGGCGCCCGCCAGGCCACCAGGCCGGCGTCATGTCGAGCGGCTCAGTAAAGATTAGCGAAGCATCCGGCGAAGTTGTCGCAACCCGTGCTGTATGGGGCTTTGCGGGTAGGATCCTAAATTTTATTCTGGCTGCATGCTGTGCTACCGCAGGTATGTGGAACCGCTCTTCCGATCAGTTTCGTGGCTGGGAAATGCATCTCCCGGGATTTTGGGGATGGTGCGCCCCCAGTTGAATTTGCCCTGGTCAAGAAATTGCAGCCCGACGTGTCCGTGCGAGGCAGTTCCCGGCTTTCCTATCCATCTCACGCCGAATCTTCCCTTGTTGCCGCGGCAATGAAGCCAGATGACGCATCCCCTCTGCAGCGCACGTGTAATTCCTTTGATGCGCGCCCCGACTCCGGTTACGTCTATGGTTGTGGCCTCTTGCGCGAACGGCTGGCCATAGATATCCATGCCTGACACATGCACGTTCAGCGCAAGATACAAACGCAATTCTCGTCGCATACCCATATTTTGGCAGGCCTCATGCGCGCCAATGGTCAACCTGTAAGCAAAATGATCGCGCACTGCTTTATCGTCATATCAAGCGCGAAACTTTAAGGGCTGCCGCCGTGGCGAGCCGTGCTCGGATGCCAGCTAGCCCGTGGCAATACACGAGGCCCGATGCGTCCTTATGCTGAAGAGAAATTGCGAAGTGTATCCGGCTAGAACTGGTTGCAAAATCGATTTTGGAGAGTCCGAAAATTGCCGCAGGGGCTAGTGAGTGCTGCAAAAATAATGTCCTACCAAAAAACGAATTGTCATTCCGACCGGAGCCGCGCACCGCGCGGCGGAGTGGAGGAACCTTGTGTTTGGTGCCGGAAAGCACAAGGTGGCTCGACTGCGGCGCTGCGCGCCTTCGCTCGCTATGACAACTTTTCAGTGGGTACCTCATTGCGGTGTAGGACATTACATATGCAAACCTCAATAAAGCCCGCATTCTTTCTGGTTCTGGACGGCATGGCTGAAGCCATGCCCTTTCAAAGAACTATTTTTGAAACCAGTTCTATGACGTTTTATCCCGGGTATCTATATATGCGGCAATGGAGCCGGCGGCCAGTGCGGCAATGGCATCGGCCGCAATCGCCAGCTCGCGGAAAATATGGCTCATGTCCAGGTCGAGGAGGTGCTCGAAGATCAGTCGAAACATTTCCCGTTGCAGGATTCGAGTTTCAAGCAGCATAAGCTCCAGCGGACAGCCTTGTTTCCTGCGCAGGTAGCCATGCCTGATGGCGCTGGGCAACGTGTCCTGGCAAAACTGATAATCGCCTTCCGGCTCTTGCTGGCCGCTTTCCAGGGCGTTGACAATTTCGTCGATCACCATCGGCAGCTCGCCGGCTCCGCCGTTCTCCGCCGGCGCAAGCTGCGCCGGAGCGCTGCGCGAGTTCATCTCTCTCTGCCAGCGCCGCATCAGCTCTTCTTTATTCTGCCTGACGATGACGGAAAGCCGAGCGCGAGTGCCGGAGGCGGCGGGGGCGGCCGTGAACAGCGATCTTACGGCCTCCAGCAGCGCCTGCCTTCGCACCGGCTTGGTGAGGAACCTGTCGGCCTGGCTGCGCAGATGCGCCAGCGCCGCGTCATAATCGGGATAGCCGGTGAGGATCAACGTGCGGCAGTGCGGCTGCGAGCGCTTCATGGCGCTTACCACCGTAAAGCCATCACTCAACTCGCCCAGATTCATATCGGAGACGAGCAAATCAAAGTGTTGGCCGTTGATGCAGGCGAGAGCTTCAGTGACAGTGCCGGCGGTGACCGCCTCAAACCCTTCGCTCTCCAGAATGGTGGCGATAATTTCTTTCAGAGCCGGCTCGTCATCTACGCACAATACGCGCAGCTTGGCTCCGGGGCTGCACTCATGGCGTAAAGCTGATCTACGAGGCGGCATTCTTTCCTCATTCCGATGGGACGTCAGAACCTGCTGCGCAGGCGCACGAAATTCATCGGCAATTGGGGAAAGACACTTCAATCGGCGTATTCCACGTTCCGGCTAAAGTTGCCGGCCTGAACTGCCGATAAAAAGGGGATTCGGGTGCTGAAGCCAGCCGCCGCCACGTATCTGTAGGGAGCGCTTACCGGGCATCCGCCCGCAACTCGGCTTTTTGCCTGCACATCTTGAGCTGGTGCTCGAAGACCATCCTTCTGATGCGGTCCCGCAGGCTTTCCTTCATATCCAGAAAATCTAATCCGACAAGCGTGGCGGCACCTTCCGGACTCTTCTCGGTCCAGCAGTGGCGCACCACGCCCTTAACGCAGACCGCCTGGGGCGCAGCCGGCAATTCCAGGGTGAGAGAGTCCCCAGGCTCCTGCCTTTCGCGAACCAGGCAGCAGGCCCCGGCCTCGGACAGATCTCGCAACCTGGCGGGGAGCCAATTCGAGCCGCCGGCGGCCTGATAACGCACTTCGATATCAACGGGAACACGCAGGAAGGCGCGGCGTTGAACCTGCTCGCCTGCGGTAAGAGTTCTGATGACAATGCGCGGGGGAGCCTCCATGCCAACAGCAGTAACGACAGCCCTGCGCATAAGAATGCTGCCTCCGTCCGGCTTCTCTACGAGAATCATGGCTCCCACGCAGATGTATCCCGGCAGGTGGGCGCCGTTGGCCAGCGCCAGCACAAGCTTGTCGCCCCGGACCTCTCTGACGAAAGCCAGACTGTGAGCGACCTGAATCCTGCGGCCGAGGCGCGGAATCGTCGCCGGGCAAGAGACGGACCTGAATCAAATCGTCGGCGCCAAGCTCAGTCATGGAAGCGGTTACTTCGAATCCAATTTCAGGTGCTGCACTATCACGGAAATGCGGCGGTTCGCCGGGTCTTCCGGGCTGGCCGGGGTGCGCGGCCTCTGGTCGGCGAAGCCGCGCACCTGTGATACCTGGTTTTGCCGCAAACCCTCCTGCTGCATCAGCCGGCGGGCGGCGTTGGCGCGGTCGGCCGACAACTCCCAGTTACCGTAGTCGCGGCCAGCGGCGTATGGCCGCGAGTCGGTATGCCCCTCGATGGAGATGACGTTGGGAAGTTTTCCCAATTCGTGCGCCAGCAGAATAAGCAGCTCCCTTCCCTGGGCGTTAGGCTCCAGTTTGCCGGTATCGAAAAAAGTTCCCGTCTCCGACTCCATTAACTCGATTCTCAGGCCCTCGGAGGTGATGGTCATTTCAATGTGATTCTGCAGCTTTTTGAAGTCGGCCAGCTTGCGCACCTCCTGCTCCAGCTCGTCCTTCAGCTTTTTCATGTCATCTTTGGTCAAGGACACGTTCTCGCCGGTGCCACTCTTGTCGGTGCCGACTTTCTTGGTCGTGCCGGTCGGGTCCTTGAAGTAGCCGCCCACCGCGACTTGGATTTGCTTGCTGGCGTTCATCATCCAAAGGACGATGAACAGGGCCATCATGGCGGTGACGAAATCGGCGTAAGCCACCTTCCAGGCCCCGCCATGATAGTCGTCGTGCCGGCCTTTGCGCTTGATGACGATGGGCGTGGATTGGGCCATAAGAAGACGGCCTCCAATTTAGCTGGCCGCCGCCGTGTCGGTGGCAGTTGTGGCCGGTACCGGGCCGTTGGCGGCGGCGGCCGCGTCCGCGCTGGCTGTGCTGGCCGCGCTGCTGTTGGTAGCTCGGCAGGCTTTCTCGACCTCCTGAAAAGCCGGGCGGACACGAGCCGGAATGGCGCGCCGCCCGATTTCGATCGCCATCAGCGGTGAAGTTCCCTTGATGAACGCCAGTATCATGACGCGCAGAACGTAATACTGCGCGTGCCTGTCGTCGGCGATCTTCGCCATGTTGGCCGCCAGTGGTCCGACCAGGCCGTAGCAGAGGAGAATCCCCAGGAAGGTGCCCACCAGGGCGGCGGCTACTTTTTCTCCGATCTCTTCCGGCGGCCCGCCGAGCGAGCTCATGGTGATGACCACGCCGAGCACGGCCGCTACGATTCCGAAGCCCGGCATGGAGTCGGCCATCGAGCTCAACGCCGTAACCGGCTGGCGGGCCTCGTGGTGGTGGACTTCCATGTCAAGCTCCATCATCTGGTCGATGTCAAAGGCCTCCACTCCGCCGGTCAAAGCCATGCGGATGGTGTCGCATACAAAGCCGCATACCCCGTCATCGTCGAGAAAAGCCTTATATTTCTTGAACAGCGGGCTCTTCTCCGGCGCTTCGATGTCGTCTTCCAGGGCTACCAGGCCTTCCTTACGCGCCTTCTGGAAAATTTCGTACATCATCTTCAGGGAGTTCAGGTACTGCTCTTTGGAGAGGTGCGAACTCTTGATTACATCCTTTATGCCTGCCGCAATTTTCTTCAGTACGTGCAGAGGGTTGCTTATCAACACGGTGCCGCAAGCCGCTCCGCCGATGATCAAAAGTTCGGCCGGCTGCAGCAGCACGCGGATATGCCCATGCTCCAGGATGTAGCCTGCAGCTATGGCGCCAAAGACAATCACGATCCCAATTAGTACGAACATGTTCGGCAACAGCTCCCGAGCCGTGATTGGCCCAAAACTTTATCGGTAGAAGTGCGCCCGAACTTTAGCGTTGGCACGCAAAAAGTTTTCTCCTGAGGTTCATTCCTAAGCCGGCGCCGGTTGCGGCGGCGTCCGGAATAACTCTGCCCGATAAAGCCGTTAATGAAGTTGTGTTCTTTACCTGCCGATATTTACAGCGGCGGACACTCATTTTTCGTTGAGAGCACCCATGGGCTACATGGCCAGGCAGCCGATTCTGGACGCGCGGGAGCGAACCTATGGCTACGAACTGCTTTACCGGGCGGCCGCCGAGTCCTACGCGCGCATTTCCGACGGCAATGTCGCCTCGCAAACCGTGCTGGACGATTTACTGGTGTTTGGCTGCGACGAAATCTCCGGCGGCCGGCAGCTTTTCCTCAACTGCAGCTACGAGCTTCTCAGCGACAAGGGAGTGAGCCTGCTGCCCCGGCCGGTGGTGATCGAGGTTCTGGAGACCATACAGCCTGATGACGCCCTGCTGCACAGCCTGAGAGAGCTCAAGGCCGCAGGGTTCCGGATTGCCCTCGATGATTTTCTTCCCGGCGAGCACACTCTGCCGCTGCTGGAACTGGCCGATATCATCAAGATCGACTTCCGGGCAACGCCGCTGCACCTTTGCGCCGAATTCGTCAAGACGTACTGCACGCAAGCCATCGCCCTGGCGGAGAAAATCGAGACGCGCGAAGAGTACCAGGCGGCGCGCGAAATGGGCTGCTCGCTTTTCCAGGGTTACTTTTTCGCCCGGCCGGCTATCATGGAGACGCCGGATGTGCATTCTTTGCAGGCCACCCATGGCCGGCTGCTGGCCGCCAGTTGCCGGGAGACGATGGACTTCGCCGAGATCGAGCAGATCGTCAAATCCGACGCGGCCATGTGTTACAAACTGCTTCGTTACCTGAACTCCGTTGCCTTTTGCATGGGAGCCCAGATCACCTCCCTGCGCCAGGCGCTGGTGCTGCTGGGCGAAGTCATCGTTCGCCGCTGGATAGCCGTGAGCGCCGTCACCCAGGTGTGCGGAGGGAGAACGCTCGAGCTGATGGCGACGGCGCTGCTGCGGGCGCGCTTCTGCGAGTTGCTCTCGCCGGCCAGCGGATGCCAGCCTTATGACCTGTTCATGGCCGGCCTGTTTTCCATGATGGACGTCATACTTCGCATGCCCCTGCCAAAGATCCTTAGCCAAGTGGAGTTTTCGCCGGTGGTCAGGCAGGCGCTGCTGGGAGAATCCAACCGGGTCAAAACGCACCTTGAACTCGTGCTCTCCTACTGCGCCGGCAACTGGAACGCCTTTCAGGAACAGTGCCTGGCGCTGAACCGCTCTCCCATACACGCCGCCAGCGCCTACCTGGAAGCGGTCCGCTGGGTGAACAACGTGGTTGCCCTGGCTTGACGGCCGCCGGAATCTACTACAGCTTGTTTCAGAAATGGTTTCGAATGGTTTCGGCTTTAGGAGAGAGGGGTTATGGTGGAGGCCCACGGCTTTAGCCGTGGGGGACCAAGGCATCAGTCTAAAGCGGCTTTAGCGCTGTGGCGATCTATCCACACGCCTAAAGGCGTTCTCTATTGAGCATTGTTTCCCACGCCTGAAGGCGTGGGCTTCCACCGGCTGATTCCATTTATGAAACACGCTCTAATAATTAAGGTGCGCTATGGAGCCGGCGACGCCGGTGGCGCTGGGCCCTCCCGTGGCGCCATGGCGACGACCACCAGGTCCACTCTCCGGTTCATCCTTCGGCCTTCTTCGCTGTCGTTGGAGGCAATCGGACGGTATTCGGAGTATCCCGCCACCGAGATTTTCCTGGGATCGAAGCCATACCGGTCAATCAGCAGCAAGACCACCTCGGTCGCCCGCGCGGCCGACAGCTCCCAATTGGATTGGAAGCGCGTGCTGCGAATAGGTTTGTTGTCGGTGTGGCCTTCAACGCGTATTTCGTAGCCATGATCGCTCAGTATCTTGGCGATTCGCGTCAGCGTAGCCTGCGCTCCCGGCAAGAGGGTGGTATCGCCGCTCTTGAAAAAGCCGTTTTCCCGCAAGCTGATCACCAGCCCGTCGGGCTGCAACCGCATATCCACTTCCTGTTTGTCCAGCTCTTTTCCCAGGGCTTTTTTCAGCTCGCGGTTTAACTCGTCGACATTGATTCCGGCGCGGGAGTAAGCATCGGCGCGCGGCCGGGGCGCGGCTTCCATCAGCTTGACCTCGCTGCGCACATTCTCCGGATTGGCCGATTGCACAATGGCCGATAGCGGCGTTTCGGCGCTTTCCGACGGAAGCGGCGCGTTGCCCGAGAAGACGCCCAACTGCCGGAAGGCGCTCTGAATGGCGGCGGCAATGCGCGCAACCTTTTTATTATCCATCTGGGTTGTGGAGTACAGGACTACGAAAAAAGCGAACAAAAGAGTGATCAAGTCGGCATAGGAGACCAGCCAGCGATCGTGGTTCGGCCGTTCCGTCGCTCTTTTTCGGCGGCTCATTTTTTCTCCATCGTTTGCTTGTGTTCGGTGAGGAAGCTAAGCAGTTTGGATTCAACCATGCGCGGGTTCATGCCTTCCAGGATCGAAACCACGCCTTCGATGGTCATCTCCCGCAGTATCTGCTCTTCGCGCAAACGGATCCTGAGCTTGCCGGCGGCGGGCAGAAACAGCAGGTTGGCCGAGCCGACGCCGTAAATGGTGGCCACGAAAGCCACGGCGATGCCCTTTCCGACCTCGTTGATGTTTTCCAGGTGCTGCATCACCTGGATAAGCCCCAGGACCGCGCCGATGATGCCGATGGTGGGCGCGAATCCGCCGGCCGATTCGAAGACGCGCGGAATGTGCTCTTCCTGCTCGGCCTGATTGTCGAGCTCCAGTTCCATGATCTTGCGCAGCTCGTGTGGCTCGGTCCCGTCGACCGCCAGGGTGAGGCTCCTCTTCAAGAATGGGTCCTGGATTTTGGGCAGCTCGGCATCGAGAGAGACAATTCCCTGCCGGCGGGCCTGGTTGGCGTAGCCGACAAGGGCGGTTACCAGTTGCGCCGAGGCCGGCGTTTTCTGGAAAAAGACATGCCCGAGGCGTAGGCCGGCCTGGCGAACCAGCGGCAGCGGGAATTGCACCATGACGGCGCCGATGGTGCCGCCGAAGACGATCATCGCCGCCGTGGGCTGGATGATCTGCGCCAGTTTGCCGCCTTCCAGCAGCAGGCCAACGATGATCCCGGCAGCCGCCAGGAAGATTCCCAAAAAGGTACTCTTATCCACGCCAGCCCCCTGGCGAAGAATCCTCGCCCTTGCCGCCCGGCTTCCCCGCCCCATCCGGGGTTGCGCCATTGACGGCCGGCAGACGGCCGGCCAGAAGCGCACGCCGGAAGGCTACGATCGCTTGAATGATCTGTTCGACCGTCTCCCTGACGACAACCTTCTCCCCGTTGAGCAGCGTGATCACGCTGTCGGGCGCGCTCTCCACCCACTTGATCAGGTCGGAGTTGATCGCCAGGGGCTGATTGTTCAGACGCGTCAGCCGAATCACCTTGCCCCCCAAAGCAGGCATGCCACTGCGCATCCTCTACTATCGGCAGCTTTCGCCTGGTCCATCAGTAACAATTCAGCTTTTTCGGCAGGGGGTGATCAGGCCGGCTCCGCAGGGGGCGGAAATCCAAAACCCGGATGGCGACCGAATTCAGCCAGCTCCGGCAACAATTCTTGCGCAGGCGCTAAAGTTGCTGCCGGAACTGCCGATATGTAGGCCGTCACAAAGAAGCCACCTGCCCCGCGTGGCGGTTAGCGATTTGGCAAGACGCGCATGGTTCGGTGCAGGCGGAATGTGAACAAAGGAGCTTTTAACCATGGCACTCAGCATCCTGAATAACATTTCCGCGTTGACAGCTGATAATCAACTGTCCATCACGCAGGCAAACCTGCAGAAGACATTGACGCAGTTGTCCTCCGGATCGAAGATCAACTCCGGCGCCGATGATGCGGCCGGCCTTTCCATTGCCAATGGCATGCAGGCCAACATCGCCGCCTTAACGCAGTCTGGGCAGAACGCCACCAACGGCATCGGCCTGCTGCAAACCGCCGATGGGGCACTGTCACAGGTAACCTCTCTGCTCAACCGCGCTGTTACGCTGGCCACTGAAGCCTCCAGCCAGGGGCTCACCAACTCGCAGAGCAGCGCGCTCGACTCTGAGTTTCAGTCCATTCTGACCCAGATCAACAGCATCGGTAACACCACCTCCGGCACCATGTTCAACGGCAGCCCGGTTTTCACCGCTTCGGCGATGACACCGTTCTTGTCCGACGGCTCCACCGGCAGCAACCTGCTGGGAACGGGCACGAGCATGGCGGTCGGCACGCTGAGCACCACCGGCCTGAATATCGGCGGCTTTGCTACCGATACTCTCAACGATGCTACTGCCGCCAACGTGGCCAACGGCGACACAGTTACCATCGGAACCACAGTCTACACGTTTACAACGTCTGCTCCGACTGCCGCCGGCAACCAGGTTGCCGTAGGCAGCACCTTGGCACAAACGTTGCAAAACCTGGCCAATGCCGTGAACGGCGGCCCGGGCGCAGGCTCCGCCTATAGTGCGAACACGACGGCGAACGCCTTTGCCAAGGCCACCAACGTCAGCGCCACCTCGATTACCTTTACCGCCGCCAGTGCGGGTGCCGGCAGCGCGGGATCGGGCACCGGCAACCACATCGCGGTTGGCGCCGGCAGCAGCGGCACCGCCGTCGTAAGTTGGAGCAACGCCGGCACCTTCTCGGGTGGCACGGGTAGCGCCGACTTGCTGAACTCGTCCGACGCCGCGAACGCACTGAACGCCGTCAATGCCGCCATCAACACCGTTTCCAGCATGCGCGGCCACATTGGCGCTTACGTCAACCAGTTGCAAGCAGCCAGCAACGTCATCAACACCCAGGTCCAGAACCTGACCAGCGCCTCCGGCGGCATCACCGATGCCGACGTGGCGTCAACGGTCGCCAACATGACCAAGTACAACGTGCTGGAGCAGACCGGCATGGCCGCCTTATCGCAGGCCAACCAGGCCCAGCAGTCGGTTTTGAAGCTGCTCCAGTAGGCCCTTAACAATGGCGGTGAGACCTCGCGGTCTCACCGCGCTTTTGTCAGCCGGGGCTACCGCACTGTCAACTTCAGACAGACGCAAGCAGGTTGCCGCACAGGGAGTCAGCAAACGCCATGAGTTCCGCATCTTCAGCCTTGAGTGCTTTGTTGGGCACCTCCTCGTCATCTTCCTCGACTGACCTGAGCTCAATCCTGCAGGCCGTCTACGGCACCAGCAGCGTGGGCATCGATGTCAACTCCGCGGTCAGCGCGGCGGTCTACGCGGCCCGCGCCCCGGAAAGACAGTGGCAGGCCCAGCAGGCCGTGATTTCAACCCAGCAGTCGGCACTCCAGAGCCTGAATTCCGTAACCACCAGCGTGGAAAACGATCTGTCCGCTCTCGACAGCTACACCGGCTCGCTGAGCTCCATGACTGCAAGCTCTTCGCAGCCGAGCATCGTGAGCGCTACGGCCGCCAATGCCACCGCTTCCGGAACGCACACCGTGGTGGTCAATAACCTGGCCTCGACCGGCTCGTGGTACTCCAACCAGGTCTCCGGCGGACTGAGCGCGGGACAATTTTCCATTCAGGTGGGAAGCGATTCGAGTTCGGCGCAGACGATCACCGTCACCGCCGGCGAGACCTTGAGCCAGCTTGCCAGTGACATAAATAGTAAGGTCTCCGGCGTTAGCGCCAGCGTGGTGACCGATTCTAGCGGGTCGCGGCTGGCCATAGCCAGCACCTCTTCCGGAGCAGCGGGCAACATCTCGATCACTCCGCTGACCGGCTCCAGCGACGGCCAGGATCTGCCCACGCTCACCATCAGCAGTGCCGATTCCAGCGGCGACACCGGCCTCAGCCTCACCGAGGCCGCTCAAGGCCAGGATGCCTCCATCACCGTCGATGGCGTCCCGTTTTCCAGCGCAACCAACACCGTTACCGGAGCGCTAAACGGCATCACCCTGAACCTGCTGAGCAGCGCCAAGGGAACGCCGGCGACCATCACCATCGCGCCCAACACCGCTGTTATCGCCAGCGCCATCCAGTCTTTCGTGAACGATTACAACACGCTCGTCGGCCAGGTCAACACCCAGTTCGCGGTTACCACCACGACCAATTCCGACGGCTCAACCAGCTCTTCGCAGGGCCCGCTCTCGGGCGATAGCGTGCTGGAAAGTTTCCAGAGCATCCTGCTGGGCGCCGGCGCATACCAGGCCTCCGACAGCACCACCCTGGCCACGCTCGGCATCACCATGAATAACGACGGCACTCTGAGCATCGACGATGCCACCCTGAGCAACATGGTGCAAAACAACTTCAGCACGGTCCAGAATTTCTTCCAGGGCACCACGGACAACGGGTTCGCCAATACACTTCAAACCCAGTTGTCCAACTTTACCCAGTCCGGCAGCGGCGCTTTCACCGTGGACCTTTCCAGCTTAAGCAGCGAATACACGGACTTGACCAACCAGATCAACGATTTCGAAACCAACTACATTACCAGCCAGCAGGCCATCTATCAGGCCGAATACAGCCAGGCGGAAATCGCGCTGGAATCACTGGCGCAGACGCAAAACCAGTTGAACGTGCTGCTGGGCAATAACAACAATAATTCAAACGGATAACGAACCATGGAACCGAAACAACCCGAGTTGAGTTACCAGAGCGCCGCCGTGCAGAGCGCGGGCCCGATCGGACTGGTAATTTTGCTGTACGACAGGCTGGTCACCGACCTGAACAGCGCCAGCCAGGCAATCCGGAAAAACGATATCGAAGGGCGCTGCAAAGCGGCCAATCACGCCTTCCAAGTGCTGCAGCACCTGGAAGGCTCATTGGACATGGTCAACGGCGGCGAGACCGCGCGAGCTCTCTCCCGGATTTACGGCCACATCCGCGGCAAGCTGCTGGAAGCGCAAATGAAGCTCAGCCCGGAGATCCTGGCGCGGCAAATTGAGATGCTGGTGAGTCTGCGCCAGGCCTGGAACCGGGCGGACAGCCCGACCGCGGACTCGTCGCGCGCCGCCGACGCTCCGCTCAACCAGGGCCGGTACGGCGGCTTGGGCGAAGAGCGCGCCACCTCGAGCTGGTCGGCCTGAGAGCAGTTCCCTTCTGCCAGCGGGGCGCTCTACGGAGCGCCCTTTTTATGTTGAATGGCGAACGGACGAAAGGATCCCGCGCGGACTCCGGCTGAAGTTATTTCAGGTAGTCCAGCAGCGTCTCGGGCAGCACCCGGGCGGCGGCGGCCAGGGCGGCCTGGTTGGCAAGCGTAGCTTGCGTAAATAGCACGGTTGTCTGGGCCAGGTCGGCCCCAACCAGATTAGTTTCTTCCGTCGTCAGATTAGTGCTCTGTTGCTGCAGCGCCGTCTGCTGGGAAGTGAGTTGCGATTCGGTACTGCCGTACAAAGCCTGCTTTTGCGAGACCACGTTCAGAGCGGTATTGACCGCGCTGGTGGCGGTGGCGATGTCGCTTGACGAGCCGTTTTGCAGGGCGGTTGCCAACTGCTGTAGCGAACCCAACACGCTGCCGTTGGCGTTTTGGAAGATCTGGTCCCCGGGGACGTTCACGCTAATGTTGAGGCCCTCGCCAATTTCCACGCTGTTGACCCCGTCGTTGCCGTTGTACTTGTAGCCCGAAGAGTCGGACGAGTCCGCCGCGAACGGCGCCGAGGTGGTGTTGGTTCCCGCAAAGAGATAGAGGCCGTGGTAGGAAGTGTTGGCCTCCGACACCACGTTCTGTATGATGCCCTGCACCTGCTGCAATATGGTTTGCTGCTGCGACGTGGTTACCGTCCCGCTTGCCGCCTCGGTGCCGAGCGTGACCGCCTGCGTCAACTGGGTAACCACGGAACTCAGGGAGCTATCGGCGGTCTGCACCATGCCGAGCACCGTGGTGGTGTTGGCGGTGTACTGGTCCACGGAGTCGGAAAGCGTCTGGTTCTGGACCTCGGCGGCGGCGGCCACCGGGTCGTCGGAGGGCGAATTCACCCGCTTTCCCGTAGACATCTCCAGCAACGCCGTCTGCTCCTGCTGCTGGCTTTGCGATATGGCGGACAGGATGTCCGGAACAGGATTAGGATTTACGCGCATAGTTCTTAATAGCTCCCGTTGCCAGTGTCCATGTTGAGAAGAACTTCGGTGAGTTGATTTATGGTGGTTACTACCCGGGCCGCGGCCTCATAGGCCTGCTGATAGCGCAGCATGTTGGTGGTTTCCTCGTCGATGGAAACGCCGGAGATGCTGGAGCGCTGATCGTTGAGCTGCTGCAGCATCTGGCTGCTGGCGTCCGCCTCGGCTTGCGCGTTGGCGGAGGCAAATCCCACGTTGGCCACCAGGGTGGAATAGGCGGTGGTCGGGTTTTGCCCTGAATACAGGTTGTTCTGCAGCGCCATCCACGGTGTCAGGTTGCCGTTGCTGCCGGCCGAACCGTCCGAGCTGGCGGCGATCTGGGAAACGTCGGTGATTGCCACACCCATCTGCGCGGCCGCCCCGGAAGTATATAAGCCCAGATTGGTGCTGTCGCTGGTGATGGTGAAGCAGCCGCCGTTGCTGCCGGCAATTGTCAAGTGCGCGCCGGAGGAGTCGGTGGCCACGCTGGCTGTCACCCCTAGGCTGGAACTGTTGTTGTTGATGTAATCGGCGAGATCGCTGAGGGTGTCGATACCGCTGCTTCCGCCCACCTGGATTGTGGTCGCCGTGCCTGAAACCGGCTGCAAAGTAAAGCTGCCGGCCGACAAGGATGTGCTGGCGCTGGCCACTGACCCGGAAGACCAGGCCGCGGTGGACGGCAAGGTAAAGAAATCCTGTCCCGCGTTCCCGTTCAAATCGTAGCCCGAGGTGCTGACGGCGTTGACGCTGGTGGCAAGCGTGCTGGCCAGCGTGTCCAACTGGCCGAGCAGTCCCGGGATCGTCTGGTCGCGCATTTGCAGCTCACCGCCCAGGGAGCCACCGGAGATGGAAGAGGTGATGTCCTGACCCTGGGCCATTACGTGCTGCATGCCGTCGCTGCCCGTGGTGGTGGTCAGTGCGAAGCTTTGTTCACCGGCAACCAGAACTGTCCCATTGCCAGTGGTCAGAGTAACTCCGTGCTCGGTCTGGATCGTCGAGACGTCGATCAGGCCGGAAAGTTTCAGGGTCAAATTGTTGAGTTGATCCTGGAGCGCCCCGTCGCTCGGCTGTGCGCTGATCTGCCCGTTAAGACTAGCGATCTGCTGGGTGAGCTGGTTGATCTGCGCCACATCCTGGGGCACCGCCTGGTTCATGTTGGCCTGGACCTGGGTAAGGCCGGCGGACGTGGTCTGGAAGGAATTCGCCAGATTCTGGCCGGCAATCAACACGCCCTGGCGCAAGGTGCTGTCGGACGGGCTGGCCGACAAAGCCGAAAGGCTGTTGAAATAGGCGGACATCTGGCTTCCGATATCCTGCCCGGAGGAAGATTCGAACAGGGGTTCGATAAGCTGCGCCGCATCGGATTGCGTATTGGCGCTGCTCTGCTGCTGCGTCTGTTCCTGGATTTGCAGCTCCAGCACCTGGTCGCGAATGCTCTGGAAGCCAGCGAGCGTGACCCCGCCGCCGGCGTCCAGGGTCGAGCCCTGCGGCGAGGCGGCCTCGACCAGTTCCGGCACCTGGCGCGAGTAGCCAGCGGTGTTCACGTTGGCGATATTGTTTGTCGTGCCCTGCAGCGCCCCCTGCTGGGCATTGAGCGCCTGGACAGCGATCGATAGAGAAGTACTCAAGCCGGACATCAGATCAAACCTCGCAAGACCAGGTGCGATAAGCCGGCGCGGGCGAACTTCTTTCGAAGCCGCCGCCGCAGCTCCGGCAAACCGCCAGCGACAGTTCCACCGATCTCTTCAGACGGCCCAGCAGCGCCGCATAGCGGCGGTTCAGGATTGCCAGCTTCCGGTGCAGGGAAAAGATTTCGCGGGGGAGCGTATCCGCTCCGCCCGCGTGGGGAGGCGAACTCAAGGCAAGGCGAACCAATGACGAGCTGTTGATCATCTCCTGCAGGCGGGCGGCGAGGGACTCCTGCCTGGCTATGGCCTGCCATAATCCCTCCGGGGAATTAACGGCCAGACAGGCGATTGCCTCTTCCGTGGCGAGGCACAGGTCGCGAAGCGCGGCAAGGTATTGTTCTTCCAACCGCCGCTCAAGGGTGACAGGGTGCACGCTGCCGTCCATTCCGAGGCTTCCCGGCGCGTGGGAAAACGCCCGTATTTCCGGGGTTGCGGAAAACGCGCCCGGGAAGCCTCCGCGCGCAGCCGCGGTCGCCAGCAGGCGCCGCTAAGGCCTGCGCGAAACCGTTTCAGGCTTATTCGCCGTACTCCTGCAGCATGGCCTCGGCGATCTTATCGGGCTCGAGCTTGTATTGCCCCGAGTCAACCGCCTGCCGCAGAGAATCAACTTTTTCCTGCCGGATGGGAGCCGTCTCCATGGCCTTGCTGGCCAGGGAGCTGACCGCGACCGTATCGGAAGACAAGGTGGTCCTATCCTGGGATATGCTCAAGTTGGTCACCCGGTTCTCGCCAGAAACTTGCTTCGAGTCTTTCTCCGAAGCGATCTGGCCTGCCACTGGCCCGCTCAAGTTAACTCTCATAACGCGTCCGTGCCCTTTCGTGAGGAGCTATCGGCAATATTCCGACAGAACTTTAATAAAAAACCTCATTTATCGTTGCCATTTTTGAGTCCGGCCTGGCCGGGTTGCGGAGATGCGTTCCCTGCCCCCGCGAGGGCTTCCTGGCCTTCTCCGCCGTCTGCCGCCCGGCTGTAATGCTGCCTGATCATCTTGGCGATGCCGAGCCCGCCGGCCGCCGCCACAGACTTTGCAAGCTCTTGCATGCCAAGGCTTTGCCACTGCGAGTAGCCCGGATCATCATGCTCGCCGTCGCTCCCGGGCACGCTCGAAAATGATTGCTGGGCCTGGTTCAACCACTGGCCCAGAAGGATGGCCTCGAAATCGGTGGCGGCCTTGTCCAGCTTCTGGAGGTCGACCTTGCCCTGGGCGGAGGTCTGCTTGACCAGCTCCGCTTCCCGCACTTGCAGGGCATCCGGGGCATAGGTTGAAACCGGCATAATCGGGAACTCGGCCATTACAAGACCTCCAGTTCGGCTTGCAATCCGCCGGCCGCCTTGATGGCCTGGAGAATGGCCACAATATCGCGCGCCGTCGCCCCGATGGCGTGCAGGCCGTTGATCAGATCCTCGACATTGGCCCCCTCGGCCAGCTTGATTCGCTTGGCGGGAGCCTCGGTGGCGCGCACCGTCGTATCGGGAACCACTACCGTCTGGCCCGTCTTCGAGAACGGCGCCGGCTGCGACACATTGAAAGTAGTGCTGACTTCGATGGATAAGTTGCCATGCAGAACCGAGACGGCAGAGAGCTTTACATCTCCACCCATGACGATCGTCCCGGTTCTTTCGTTGACCACCACCTTGGCCGGCGGTTGAATCCTGATGGCCAGGTTTTGCACGCGCGAGATGAGGACGGGCAGGGACGCGATTCCGGTGTCGGCTACGGTGATATCCACGCGGCGGCTGTCAATCGGGACGGCCACGTTCTTGCGGAAGTCGTGGTTGATTTCGTCGGCAATCTCCCGCGCCGCGGTGAAGTCGAGTTCGCGCAGCATCAGAGAAACCGTGGCCATGTGGCTGAGATCGACCGAGGTATCGCGCTCCACGATGGCGCCCTCAGGAACCCTGCCTACGGTGGCGTGGTTGACCATCTTCGAATTGGCATTGGCCGAGACGGTGTATCCGCCCAGGGTTAGCGGACCCTGCGCATTGGCGTAAATCAGGCCGTCCGGGCCGTGCAGCGGCGTCAGCAGCAGCACTCCGCCTTCCAGGCTCTTGGCATCGCCGATGGACGAAACCGTCACGTCGAGCGTCATCCCCGGCCGCGCGAAGGCGGGCAGCGAGGCGGTCACAAAGACCGACGCCACGTTGTTGGTGCGAATCAGGGTAGGATTGATCTGCACGCCCATGCGCCGCATGGCGTTAGCCAGCGACTGCGTGGAGAATACCGTCTGGTTGCTGTCTCCGGTGCGGTTGAGTCCCGCGACAATGCCGTAGCCGACCAGTTGATTGTCGCGCACGCCGGCGACGGTAGTGATGTCGCGGATCAAAACCTTGCGGTCGTTTTCTTTCCCCTGGGCGCCGGCGGCAAGCAGCAAGACCAGGCAGAGAAGCACAACCTGGCAGGCAAGCCCTCGCCACTGGCCGCGGTTGCCGGCGGCGGCGAGGGTAATACGGATTGGAGCTGCGCAATGCATAGTATCAGAACCCAAAAATCTTCAAGATCATCCGGGTGAGCGGATTGGGCGGCCGCGTACTGTCGGTGATAACTCCTTTGCCCTTCAGCTCGATCTCCAGGTTGCCCAGTTGCGTGGAGGACACCGAATTGTCGGTGGCGATATCGTTGGGGCGAACCACGCCGCGCACAATCATGGTCTCGTGTTCCCTGTTCATGAAGATCTGCCGCTGCGCCTCCACCACCAGCTCGCCGTTGGCCAGGACGGCGATCACGCGTCCGGTGAGGTTGGTGGTGAGGCTGGAATTGTTGGCCGTCTGCCCGGTGCCCTTCAACTGTTCGCCCGACTGGGCGTTAAGCAGCGGATTGATTCCCTTGGTGGCGACATCGCCGGCCAGCCCGCTTATGCCGGACTGCGCCTGGAAGCTGCGCTGGCTGGTCAGGTTGCCGGTGGCCGTGGCCGCGGTCTGCACCGCTACGCGAACGATGATGCTGTCGTTGAGTACCCGCGCTCTGTAATCGGACGAGAGGTCGGCAAAAGAAGTGTTGGGCGTCCACAAGCTGCCCAGGGTGCGCGTATCCGTCTGGGAAGCGGTTTGCCGCTGCAGCCGGGCGACGTAGTCGGCGCGCGGGTCGACGGGCTCGGGCTTCTTCTGCTTCGTCTTGGCCATCGCCGCCGGCAGGCACAGCAGGAGAAAAGCAGCGAGCGTGACAGGTAATTTTGCCGTGGCCATTTTCGATGTAACCTCAGATACCGGCTTTCAACAGCTTCGCGCCGACGACTACCGCCATATAGGTTTTCCTGCTGTCGGGGCTACGCACCAGTATGCTGGCGCCGAGGCTGCCATTTTGCATGCAGACGACGGGCAGTTCCATGCGCAGACGCTGGCCTTCGATCACCAGGGTGGCAGCCTCTCCTCGCTTCACCACAACTGCTGCGCCCGGGGTGCGGGAGTTCGAGGGCCGCGGACTGGACGCGACCCCCGCCTGCCCGTACGGCAGATTGCAATTTCGCAGGGCCAGCGCCGCCGCCGTCGCGCTCGGCCACTTCAGGGCAACATAAAAAGGAAGGCACTGCGCACTGTCGCGGCAGCGCATCTGCACCAGCGCCTGAGTGTCTCCCCATAACTCCGCCCGCACCGCCTGCAACTCGGGACTCGCTTCGGCGGCAACCGCCGGCGAAAGCAACCGGACCTGCTCTGCGCCAACGGAGAGCCCGACCTCCCGTATCGCTGCGGCCACCTGCGGCGCGGTAATGGCAACCGCTGCTGCCGCCCTGGCGGGAATGCCGGCGCTTGCCAAACCGATTGCCGCCGTGATAACCGATAACCATCGCATGTGCGCCCCCGCTGAGCTACTGGTTTAACTGGTTAACCTGCTGGAACATCTCGTCGGCCGCCTTGACCACGCGCGAGTTCGATTCGTAGGAGCGCTGCGCCAGAATCATCTGGATGAACTCGTCAACCACGTTGACGTTGGATTGCTCCAGTTGTCCTTGCAGCAGCGTGCCCAGTCCTTCGGCTCCTCCCGGGTTGCCGGTGATGGGGTCGCCCGAGGCGGTAGTGGCCAGATAAAGGTTGTTGCCGACGCTGTTGAGCCCGCCGGGATTGACGAACATGGCCAACTGAATCTGTCCGATCTGCTGGTTCTGCGTCTGCCCGGACTGGGTGATTGAAACCGTGCCGTCGGAGCCGATGGTGACGGCCGTGGCCGTCGAAGGAATGGTGATGGCCGGGGTCATGGCGTTGCCGTCGGCAGTTACCAGGTTGCCCTGCGAATCCGTATGGAAGCTGCCGGAACGCGTGTAGGCGATCTGGCCGTTGGTCAGCGTGATCTGGAAGAAGCCCTGCCCCTGGATCGCCAGGTCCAACTGGTTATTGGTGGTGGTTAAGTCGCCCTGGGTCTGTATGATCTCCGACGCCCCCGGACGAGCTCCCAGACCAACCTGCAGTCCGGCGGCCTGGGTGGTCTGCTGGGTCGAGGCCGAACCGGGTGACACCATGTTCTGGTAGAGCAGATCGGAAAACTGAACCCGGCGCCGCTGAAAGCCCGAGGTGCTGGAGTTGGCCAGGTTGTTGGCAATATTGTCGAGATTGAGCTGCTGGGCGGTCATGCCGCTGGCGGCCGTGTATAACGAGCGAAACATTGTTCTACACTCCTTAGGAATTGATCTGTGGCAGCTCCTGGGTCGCGGTGCGATCCATCTGCGAGTTGAACATCGAGAGCGCATGCCGCATCATCTCCGCGGTGCGCTGCACGCTGATTAAACTGACCACGCTGGTGACCGGGTTCACGTTGGAGCCCTCCAGCGTTCTCTGCTGAATGCGCGCCTCGGTGGCCGGTTTTTCGTATTTGGCCGAGGCCGTATAGTAGCTCTTGCCGAGCATCTGCAGGTCGGCGTCGGGGGCCAGGTCAACCAGTTTCAGTTTGCCGACAATGGCTTCGTTGACCGAGATGGTGCCATCATCGCTGACCGATACCGGCCCGCCCACGATGGGGATGATTCCCTGCTCGCCCAGCGCCGGATCGCCTTGCGCGGTGACCAACTGCCCGGTGGTGGAAACCTGAAAGTGGCCATTGCGCGTGTATACGCGGCCCGCCGGCGTCTGCACGACGAAAAATCCAGGGCCTTGAATTCCGAGATCCAGGTCGTTGCCGGTTTTCTCCAGCGCCCCCTGGGAAAGATCAAAGCGGGTTCCACCGAGCACGCCGTAGTCATTCATGGCCTGGTTGAGCTCCGAGATTGGCCGCCCCGAGGTGTCTGCCAGAACCGAGCGGAAGATGTTGTGCTGCGCCCGGTAGCCCGAGGTGCTCACGTTGGCCAGATTGCTGGCCACCGTATCCAATGCATCTGTACTCGACATCAGTGCTGTGCACGCGGCGTAGAATCCACTGTCCATAAAGCCTCGCCTTGTTACTTGCACGGCGAGTGCCATACGCGATGGGCAGAGCTTGCCCATATCCCTGGGAAATAGCCCGCTTTAGCAGCCGTAAATTAGAGGCGCATTAGACAATGCCGGCGTGGCTGGGATGATTGCCGGAAGCGCGGGGCAAAGATGAGGAAGCAGATGGTGTCCGGCGTTTACCGGTGAAGGCGCCGGCCAGTTCATGGGCCGCCGCCACAATGCGGGTCAGGATCGGCGCGCTCTTTGACGGAGCGTCCTGGTGGCGAATGCTTTGGGAGATGAAATAAGGAAATCGCCACAGCTTGGCGAGCGCGCATCCCAGCACCACCCGATCACGAAGATCCACCCCCGGCAGGTGCCAGCGCAGCAGGCCCGGCAAGCTGCCCAGCTCGTGCAGCAGCCCGGCCAGATAGGCCTTTTGCGGATCGATCCCGCCGATGGCGCGTGCCAGATATTCCGCCCAGCAGGCCACCAACCTTGAGTGACTCCAGAGTTCGTATAGAACCGTCTGATTGACGCGGTGAAGAGCCTGCTTCAGTTCGGGCGCGGCCGGCAACAGCGCGCTTCGGCCAAGATGCACGATGCAATCCTCGACGCGGCTCGGAGTGCGTCCGTAGCGGCTGAACTCAGCGCCGATGAGCCGCAGTGTCTGTATGGTCAGGCCGAGATCGCTGCGCACCAGGTCCGAGATCGCCCGCAGATCGAGCACCGGTTCGTGCAGCATCAGCTCCAGCCGCGCCAACGAACCCGCCAGGGCCGGCACAACCGGAAGGCCGAACGGGATTGGCATCGCCGGGCCGGCATCGGTCCCGGACTTTTCTTCGTTTGAGACGATGCCAGCCTTGGCGTCATGCCATGGAATCACCCACACCGGATGCGCATTTTCATTGGTTTCTGGAAGCATGAGGTTCTGCCTGCCGGAGCTATCTATCGGCAGTTGACCCCTGCAACTTAAGACTGGATTCTTATAGATGCCGCTGCGGGTGCCCCACCTTCACGAACGCAGCGGGCTAAGGTGGGGTAGTTCTACACGCGTTGGGCTGGCCGGACTCGAAACACGGCGCTGGTACGCCGGTCCGAAAACAAGCGCGACGGCTTGCGCGCAGGCGTCCGGGTTAGCAGGCCGCGGACAGACGAAACAGCAGATCGACCTCCCGGCGAGATCCCTGCAGCCGAGCCCACAGGTAATCGAGGCAGTGGCCGAAGCGGGCTTCATCGGCGCCGGTTTGAATAGCGTAATTGCGCACGATTTTCGCTATATCCGGGATGGGCGAAGGCCGCTCGAAAACCGCCTCGACGGGCTGCTCGGCGGCGAGCATGGGGAGCCGCCGCTGGTAGTCCGTCGCGGTAATGAAACACGGGGCCGTGGTGCAGCCCAGCACATGCTCGATCGCACTCAGCAGGCGGTGCTCGATGGCATGAACAAATCCGATCAACAGCTTGTTGGCTTTGGCTCCGAAGTGTACCGGCAGCAGGGAGTAGATTTCCAGCAGCGGGTACGGAATGCGCACCTGCATGTCGTAGTACCTGGATCCCAGCGGAAAAATTGGCGCGCCCCATTGGCTGGCCACTGCCGCCGTGATCTGCTCCTCGGTGGCGAATCCTTTTTCGACCAGGATTTCCTCCAGTTTCCTTCCCGAGTTGCGCTGTTCGCGGGCCGCCGACCTGAACTGCTCGTGGCTGATGGTGCCGCGCGCCAGCAAGGTCAGGCCGAGCGACATGCGCGAGCGATGCTGCCCGGCGCCAGCGCCGGCGCCGGTAATAAGCCGCCGCAAATGCTCGTTGATGGCCGTTTCGAAGCAGTTGGGACTGCAATACCAGTTCTCCTCGATGCGGGCGCCAGGAGTACTGCGGGCAATAAACCCGTGGAGAAAGCTGACCGACTTGCAAGCCGGGTTGGCGCAACGCGGGACCAGGCTCCTGACGCTGGCCGCCAGTTTCGGGAATGCCGGGACAGTGAAAACACTCATCTGGCAACGCTCCTTTCAGTTCATCAAAGCCGGCTGCATCGGCTGCAGAATCTCCGTAACCCGGAGCCCGTAATTTCCGTCGACGATCACCGCTTCGCCACGCGCGATCACTTTGCCGTCCAGCAGCAGTTCGACCGGTTCATCCACCTGCCGGTCGAGCTCGACCACCGATCCGCTGGTCAGTTCCATGATCTCCCGCAGCGAGAGCTGGCGCTGGCCGAAGCGCAGCGTGACGTTAAGCTCCACGTCCATGATCAAATTTAGCTGCCCCTCGTCCAGCGTCCGGCTGGCGGCCGCCGGAGGCGTTGAACTCTCAACCGGCATGGCTGGCTCGCTCTCCGGGTTTTCCGGCGGAGCAGGTTCCTGCGTGGCAGGAGGTTCAGACGCCTTGGCCAGGGAATCGACGAGCTGGGACGAGAAATAGACGGTTATATCCGGCCTGGCAGAGCCCCCTTCGCTGACGTTGAATGAATACGCCGCCGGGGAATCCTTTAGCTCCTCGCTGCTGCCGGCCTTGACGCTCACCGTCCCGCGCTCGAGGGCGAGCGAGGCAGCGCACTTTTTCAGCGCCGCCCGGACCGCCTCCAGCAACGCTTCCGACCTCTTGGCGTCGAAATCCTGCAGGGCGGTTTCCGCCGCTTCTCCCAGGATCTGCGCCGCCAGGCCGACCGCCTGCTCGCGAGACAGTTGGAGCGTGAGCCTGCCGTCCATACCACCGGTGAAATGCAGCTTGTAAAAAACGAAGCCGGCGGGTGCTGCATTTTCCGCTGCGCCGTCCGGCAGATGCCGTTCCAGTGGCTGCCCGGGTGAAAGCGCGAGCTTCCATTCGGAGCCGGTAAATTGTGAAAACACATCGCCCAGCGATTGCGCCAGCGCGGTCAGGAAGGGGTGCAGAATTTCCGTCATCTGTTCTTTGTTCATGCCAATTGGTCCTGCGGCTGTGGTGATGGTTGAACTGGTTGGAGGAGCTGCCCTGCCCGCTTGTTGCCGTTGCGGACTGGGGCCGCGCCGAAGATTTCACGCCCGCCGAGCAGCAGCGACGCCGGAGTCGTAACCGGCACCGGAAACGGCAGAACGTCGCCCGGCTTGAGCGAGATGAGGTCGCGAACCTTGACCCGCAAGCGGGAAATGCCCAGCGCCGCGTCAAAATCGCAGTTGAGCAAACGCTGGCGCATGTCCGGGCCCGGCAGGTAGCGCACGCCCGGGCGGCGACGCGCAGTGTCCCCCGGAGCCTTGCGCAGAAGCGCGCCGGCAAATGTGGCCGGAAAAACCAGGCGCAGCGTCCCGCCGGTTTCGCCCATGGTAATGGCAAAGGCCAGCAACAGGATTCTTTCGTTGGCCGGCAGCGTCTCCTGCACCTCAACCAGCTTCTGGCAGCGCTCGAGGACAACATCCACCGCAAGCGCCTGCCAGGCGGTTTGCAACTGGCTGCCGACAATACGCGCCACTCCCGCCATGACGTCCTCATCGATTTCGGTCATTTCCCGGGGAGCGCTTCCGGCCGTCCCGCTGCCCCCCAGCAGAACGTCGATGATGGCGAAAGCGAGTGCGCCATCGACCTGCAACAGACCCGATTTATCCAGCGGGCTCAGCCGGAAAGGAAGCAGATAGCCGGCGTCCTGCGCGGCGCTGAGATATTCGCGATAGGTAAGCTGTTCCAGGGAAGAGAGCGTCATCTCGAAACCGACCCGCAGATAGGCGCTCAGGGAGTTAGTCACTGCCCGCGCAAAGCCCTCGTGCAGGGAGCTGATGGCGCCAGCATTCTCGCTGGAAAGCTGGCTGGCGGTGCGGAAGTTGCAGAGTTCTATCTGCCGCTGCCGCGCCTTTGATTTCTCCGTCCGGCTGCGCCGATCTGCGCCGTTTGCTTGTTGCTTGACGTGTCCATCCATCGCTTAAAACCTCGTCGCCCGCACCCGGGCTGGTTTTTCCCCGGCGCCCGCGGGGCGGAGCGCCGCTCGCAGTTTGCCGATGGCCAGCGAGTGCAACTGCGAAACCCGCGATTCGGCCACCTTCAGGACGGCGGCGATTTCCTTCATGGTCAGTTCTTCACGGTAGTAGAGAGAAATGACCATCTGCTCGCGCTCCGGAAGCTCGGCGATGGCCTGGGCAAGCTGATGTTTGAGTTCGCCTCGCAGACAAAGCTCGAAGGGATTTTCATCGTCCCGGGCCGGCGCCGACTCGATGACGTCATGGCTTTCCGAACGGTCGTAGCTGGCCGCCACCTCCTGCCCCACCAGGTTCAGGCCATCGATCTGGGCCGCCAGCTTGCGGAAGCGCTCGACCGTGATGCCCAGTTCGGCGGCAATCTCGCTCTCCGTCGGCTGCCGGCCAAGCGCGGATTCCAGCTTGGCGATGGCCTCGTCGATCTGGCGGCCTTTGCGGCGCAGCGGGCGCGAGCCCCAATCCATCTCGCGCAGGCTGTCGATAATCGCCCCGCGAATGCGAAACTTGGCAAAGGTTGTGAATTGCACCCACTTGGAGGCGTCGTAGTTGCGGAACGCGGCCAGCAGCCCCAGAACCCCGGCGTTCACCAGGTCTTCCAGGGGCACGTGTCGGGGCAATCGCTCGCGAATGCGGGCCGCGATGTAATACACCTGCGGAAGCTCCTGCATGATGAGGCGATTGCGCTCGTCCAGTTGTTCGCTCGTGCTGTAAGCTGCCTCGGCTGTTGTCATATTCACCTCAAACTCTCAAAACCAAAAACCAAATCTCCTGTCCCGGGGACGCGGCTGCGGCGCCGGCCCAGGGGCTAACGCACCAGTCCAACCGACTGCACCGGAATCACCGGCGGAATCTCGTTGGGGGCGACGACTACGATCTTGGGCAGAAAAGGCTCCAGCAGCCGCCGCAGGTAAAACCTTCCCGGCGATGTGCACAACAGCACCGGCGGCGCCATCACCACCTGGTCGCCAAACATGCTGCGCAGACCTTCGAGCACCTTGCGGGCCACGGAAAGCTGCAGCGCGCCGGAGGCCGCCACCGCCGGCTGCATGCTGGCCGCCCGGTTGCATTCTTCTTCGATCTTGTTGTCGAGCGTAACCACCTTCAGCTCGCCTTTTTCGTTCAGCAGCGGACGAACCAGCGCCCGTCCCAGGGCATGGCGCACACTTTCCACCAGCGTGATCGTGTTCTTGCTGACTGCGGCCGCTTCGATCAAGGTCTCCAGTACCAGGCCCAGGTCGCGTATGGAGACCTGTTCGCGCAAAAGCTGTTGCAGCACTTTCTGGACTTCGCCCAGCGTCATCAGCTTGGGGATCAACTCCTCCACCAGCTTGGGATGGGACTCGCTTAGGCGGTCGATGAGCCGCTTGGTCTCCTGGCGGGCCAGCAACTCGTGCGCGTTCTGCTTGATGATTTCGCCCAGATGAGTAGCCAGCACCGAGGTCGGATTGGCCACGGCGTAGCCGGCGGCTATGGCCCGGGCCTGCTGGTCGGGAGCGATCCACTTGGCGGCCACGTTGAAGGCGGGCTCGCGCGTCTCTTCGCCATCAAGCGGCGGAGGATCGGTTTGCGAACTGATGGCCAGCAGGCACTCGCGGCGTACCTCCCAGCGGGCAATTTCGACCCCGCGGAGATAGACAACGTACTCGCGGTCCTTCAGCGAGAGATTGTCGGTTATGTGAATGGAGGGGACCAGGAAGCCAAGCTGCGACGCCAGGTGCTTGCGCAGAGCGCGCACCTTCAAAAGCAGTTGTCCGCCCTGCTTGCTGTCCACCAGCGGAACCAGTCCCACGCCCACTTCCAGCATCAGCTCGTCGAGCTTCAGGGCAGCTTCCATAGGATCGCCTGCCGGGGCGCCTTTCTCCGGAATAGGCACGCCGGCGGCGGCGATGGCCGGAGCTTCGGCTTCCGCGCTTTCCGTTTTCTTCTTGCGGCGGGCAAAGAACGCCAGACCGGCGGCGATGGACACAAACGACAGCTTGGGCAGGCCGGGGATCAGCGCCAGCGCCAGCATTACGCCGGCGGCGATCCAAATCGGGCGCCGGTTGCCGAACAGTTGCCTCTCCAGATCGGCACCCAGCGGAGTGTCGGAACTGGCGCGGGTGAGCACCATGCCGCCGGCCACCGTAACCAGCAGCGAGGGAATCATGGTCACCAGGCCGTCGCCGACCGTCAGGATGGTGTAGGTCTTCAGCGCTTCCTGGAAAGGAACTCCCTGCTGAAAGACTCCGATGAGAAAACCGGCGATGATGTTGATGGCGGTAATAAGGATGGTGGCCATCGAGTCGCGCTGATTGAAGCGGGCGGAGCCGTCCATGGCGCCGTAGAATTCGGCCTCGCGGGCAATCTGCTCGCGCCGCTTGCGCGCCTGGTTCTGGTCGATGAGGCCGGCGTTGAGATCGGCGTCGATTGCCATCTGCTTGCCGGGCATGGCGTCCAGGGTGAAGCGCGCCGTGACTTCGGCGGTGCGCACCGCGCCGTGGCTGACCACCAGGAATTGAATGGCGATCAGGGCCAGGAACAGTACGAAACCCACCACATAATTTCCGCCGACGACGAATTGGCCAAACGCCTCGATCACCGCGCCCGCCGCCGCCGAGCCTTCATTGCCATGCAGAAGAATGCGCCGGCTGCTGGCCAGGTTCAGCGACAGCCGGAACAGCGTGAGCAGAAGCAGCAGGCTGGGGAATACCGAAAATTGCACCGGCTTCAGGATCTGAATGGAGGTAAGCAGCACCAGCACCGAGGCGGTTATGCTGAGGGCCAGAAGAATATCCAGCAGGAAAGCGGGCAGGGGCACGAGCATGACGAAGACCATGCATACGGCGATGGTGGGCAGCAGCCAGTCCGTGCCCGCTCCGCTCAGAAACCCCGCCAGTTTGGATTTTGATTTGGCTTTCATCCCTGCTCCCGTGCTGCTTCAGAATTCTTCCGTCTCTGCGCCTCCCGCTGGCGAGTCTCCGCCTGGGCGCGAAATACCACTACCAGAATCTCGGCGACAGCCGCGTACAGCTTGGCCGGAATCGCCTGCCCCACCTCAACCGCGCGGTAGAGCGCCTGCGCCAGCGGAGGATTCTCCATGATGGGAATTCCCTCCCAGCGCGCGATTTCCTTGATCTTTTCCGCCAGCAGGTCGCGGCCCTTGGCCACCACCAATGGCGCTTCCATGTCCAGCTCGTAGCGCAGCGCCACGGCGAAGTGCGTAGGATTGGTGACCACTACCGTGGCCGTAGCGGCGGCGCGTAACTGCTGCTTTCGCCGCAGCTCGCGCTGCAGTTTACGCACCCGTCCCTTGTTGGCCGGGTTGCCGTCGGTCTCCTTTACTTCGTCGCGAATTTCCTGCTGCGTCATGCGCAGGTCGCTCTCCAGCTTGCGCCAGTTGAGAAAGTAATCGACCCCTGCCCACACCAGCAGCACCACGCCGCTCTTCCAGCCGACCTCCACCAGGAGAGCCTGCAGGAAGCGGAAAAGCTGGCTGGCCCCCAGATAGGAAGCCCCCGCCATCTCTCCCCAGTGCCGTTGCAAGACCGAGACGCCAATGTAGGCGATGGCGGTAAAAGGCAGCAGCGACTTCAGCATGCCGCTCAAACCCACCAGCGAGAACATCTGTTTCAGCTTCGCGGCCGGGCTGATCCTCTCGAACTTGGGTGAGAGTGCTTCGGGCGCGAAGACGAGCCCGCCCTGCGCCACTCCGCAAGCCACCGACAGTACCAGCCCGGTTCCCAGGATGGGCGTCAGCGAGCGCAACACCTCCAGCGAGTTCCAGAACATTACCGGACCGGTGGCGGTGAACTGCTCGCTGACGGCCAGATCCATGGAATGGCGAAATGTTCCCGCCCACTGGCGCAACAGGTCCTGGCCTTGCCAGACGACCATGGCGAAGACGCCGGCCATGGCGAGCGCGCCGGACAGCTCGCGCGAGCGCGCGATTTGCCCTTTCTCTCGCGCCTTTTGCCGCCGTCGCGGTGTCGGTTGTTCGGACTTGTTTTCCGCCATGGTTATCTCGCCAGGTACAGCAGGCGTTCCATCATTGAAGTCGATTGCACAAAAAGCCGCTCAAACATGGGCGGCCAGTACCGCAAAACCGCTACCAGCAAAGTCAGGCCCAGCATACTTTTGACCGCCGGGCCCAAGAGCATCACCCCAAGCTGCGGCGACGCCTTGCCAAGCAGGCCCAGCACCACGTCGGCAACCAGCGTCGCGGAAAGCACCGGAGCGGCGATCTGTATTCCCACTTCAAACACGCTGGCCCCAACCCGCAAAATCGCGGCCGTGAAAGCATGGTTGATGCTCACCGTCCCCGGAGGCAGATAAGCGAAGCTGTTGGCCACGGCGCGCAAAATCCAGTAGTGCACGTCGAGGCGCAGGAAGATCAGCATGGCAATGGTCTGGTGAAAGAGGGCCAACACCGTGGATTCCACCTCGGTTTGCGGATCGAGGATGTTCACCAGCGAGTAGCCCACCTGAACGCTGAGCACCTGGCCGGCCAACTGCACGGCGTCGAACACCAGGCTGGCGGCGATGCCCAGGCCGATGCCCAGTAGAAGTTCGGTGCCGACCAGCAACGGCCACTGGCTCGCGCTCACCACTCCAAGCCGGGCGCGAGCCGGATAGAGAAGAGCGGTAAAGGCTATAGCCAGCACCGCCTTGATCCGTGGAGGTATAGAGGCGCTGCCCAGAAACGGCGCGAACAGCATCAGGCCGGAGACACGCACCCCGATCATGAGCAGGGCGCTGAGCATCTCGGCCATGGGCACGGCTATAGTCATCGTGTCACCGCAAATACGGATGAAAATCCGAAAACAGCCGCAGCGTGAACTGCACCAGGTGCCGCCACATCCACGGCATCAGAAAAAAAGCGCTCAACCCGGCCGCCAGGAGGCGCGGAACCGTCGAGACGGTAATTTCCTGCAGCGAGGTGAGCACTTGCACCACGTTCACCAGCAGGCTTATCGCCACCGTGATCCCCAGGATGGGAACCGCCAGCAATACGACCTCCTGCAACGTCACGCGCCCCAGTTCCACCGCTTGATCCACCGGCATCAGCTAAAGCTCCTCATTAAGGAACCAATCAGCAGGTTCCAACCGTCCACCAGAACGAACAACAACAGCTTCAACGGCGTCGAAATCACCACCGGCGGCAGTTGCATCATGCCCACCGAAGTCGTAATCGAGGCGATCACCATGTCGATCACCAGGAAGGGCAGAAACAGCACCGCGCCGATCTGGAAGCCCGCCTTCAGTTCGGAAACGATGTAGGCGGGCAACAGCACCCGCATGGAGAGGTCGTCGGGCGTGCGCGGGCGCGGCTCCTTGGCCAGATCGACGAACAGCGCCAGGTCTTTCTCGCGCACGTAATTCACCATGAAGCGCCTGAGGGGAGGGGTGGCGCGGACGACCGCGTCCATGCCATCGATGCGGCCATCCTGCAGCGGCTTGATGGAGTCGTGATAGATGGTTGTTCCCACCGGCTGCATCAGGAAGAAGGTGAGCACCAGCGAGAGGCCGATCAGCGTCTGGTTCGAGGGTGTGGTTTGCAGGCCGAGCGCCTGCCGCAGGAAATGAAAAACAATCAGCAGCCGGGCGAACGGCGTCATGCACAGCAGCAGCGAGGGAATCAGCGTCAGGAAGGTAAGCAGGATGACAATTGTCCACGACGTGGAACCGCTGCCCAGGCCCGTGATGCGGATTTCGTGCTCGCCGGGGGCCGTCAGCAACGCGGATTGCGCGCCCTGAACCGGCGTTGGAGAGACGGCGGCGGACGCCCCGGTAGACGCCGTGTTTGCGCTTGCCGGGGCGGATAGCTCAGCCGCAAGCGCGCTGGTTGCCGTCAGCAGCAGCGCTGCCGCCAGCACAAGCACGCTTCTCCCAATAAATGATCGGTTCATTCCTGAGTCCGTTGCGGGACATTGCTTTCCTGCAACACCGTCGCGAACCGCAGCTCGGAGTCCAGTTGGGCCAGCAGCGAGACCCGTTCCGCCGCCCCGCCCAGCAGGAACTGCTGCCCATCCACTTGCACAATGGCCACAAATCTCTTGTCGCCCAGGGAAAGCGTTTCGCACAGGCGCAGGCGCCTGGCAGCCAACTGCGCCCGCCGTCGCGCCTGGAGCCAGCGCAGCCAGTGCCGCGCTCCGGCCGCGCAATTCCGGCAGGCCGCCGATATCCAATCCAGCAGCAGCCGGTGTTGCGCAAGCGGCTGGCGCACGCGCTTTGCCTTGGCGCTCTTTTGCGCTGGGAAGGTGCAGACGGCTGCCCGCGCCATTTTTTTACCGGGCTCCCGGGCCAGTGCCGCGGTTGCGCTTACCGGGATGGACTGACGCTTGATCCGGCTCATGCAAGCTCCGTTACACGCACGGCGAGGTTGTCGCCGACGACTTCGAATTCTGTCCAGGCGATGAGTTGTTTGTTTACCCGCAGGGGAATATCGCTGCTGTGGTGAAAAGCGGTTTCCACCACCGAGCCCTTCTCCAGCTTGATCAGGTCGCCGATGGTAAAGCCGGCCGCCGGGATTTCCAGCGTCAGTTGGCAAGGAAGCCAGCCGAACATTTCAATTCCATCCGTCGTCGCCGCCCCATCGCTGGCGGGCGCGGGCATCCTGGCAGTTGCTCTACTGTTGTCGCTCGGGCTCATTTCGACCTCGCCGGCAGCTCGGGTACAACTCAGAGCCCGGAGCTGGCTGGCAGCGGTAATTCTTGAAATGCTGGATTAAGGTTGAGCAATTGATGGGCCACGGAGAGAGGAATGCGGGAAACAGTCGCCGAAAGTAGTTATTTAACGGCTGCCAAAGACTTTAGCTTTTGCGACAGCGGCAAAATGCCACCGACACGAGTGAGATGCCCATGAGAATGCGCGGGCGGCGATGGGCGCCGGGGCGCGGCTGGTTTGCCGCGCCGCGGAATACTTTAATCTCGTCCTAAAAATTGGGCTGCGCCCGGTTCCCGGCAAACGCCGCCACGCGCCTGCCGGGCGGGATCAGATGGCGCTATTGCTGAATCAAGTTAATGGTGTCCTGGGTGATCGTGTTCATGGTTGTGACCACCTTGGCGTTGGCTTCGTAGCCCCGCTGGGCAATGATCAGGTCGGAAAACTCGGTCGCGACATCGACGTTGGAGAGCTCCAGCGCTCCGCCCGTGATGGTGCCGAGACCTCCGCTATTGGGTGCGCCGACCACGGCGGCGCCGGAGGACATGGTCGCGAAATACGAGTTGTCGCCCGCCCGCTGAAGTCCCTGGAGGTCGGCAAATGTGGCCAGGGCAACCTGCCCGATGGCCATGTTCTGGCCATTGCTGAACACGCCTTGAATTACCCCGTCCGAATCTACGCTGAAGCTTTGCAGTGTGCCGCTGGCGTATCCGTCCTGGGTGGTGCCGGAGGTGGCACTGGTCGAGGCCGACTGGGTGATCACGGGATTGCCGGAGCTGTCCAGCAACTGCCAGGAGACGGACATCGTCGACGCCTTATCGGCCAGGCCGTCGATGCTGAACGACACATCGGCGGACGGAGAGGTGAGCACTCCGTTGCCGTTAAAGCTCATGCTTCCGGTCGCCAGCACGGTGTTGCCGCCGTTCGACAGGTCTGCCGCCGGAATTGTGATGCTGTAGCTCCAGGTGTTGGCGTCGGTCTTGGTAAACGCGATATTCAGGTTGTGGGCGGCCCCAAGGGAGTCGTAGACGGTTACCGGAGCATTGAATACCGTGCCCACGTCTGAACTTGCATTCAGATTGGAAACGACCTGCATCTGGGTGGTAGCCGAGGCCGAATTGGTTACCGAAGAGCCCACCTGCAGCGGAACCAGAGCGCCGCCGCCCTGGCTGACCGTTCCGTTCACCGCCGCATATCCCATCACCAGTTGGCCGTCCTGCGTGGTGAGCTGCCCGGCATTGTTGACGGCGAAATTTCCCGCGCGCGTGTACTCCGTCTGCCCGCTGGCATCCTGGGTAACAAAGAAGCCGCTTCCCGAGATAGCCAGGTCGGTAGGCACGCCGGTGGTGGTCGGGCTGCCGTCGTTGAAGTTGGTGGTGATGGCGTTGACGCTGGTGCCGTTGCCAACTTGAAGAAGGCTGCCGCTGCCCGCGGTGCCCATCGTCTGGTAGAAGACGTCGGCGAAGGACACGTCCTGGCCTTTATAGCCGTCGGTATTCAGGTTAGCCAGGTTGTTCGAGATGATCGACAGAGCCTGCGAGCTGGCATTGAGCCCTGAGAGTGGAATTGAAAATTGCGGCATTTAGTTTCCTCCATTCGTGGCAGACATGCTGGCCGACGATGCCAGTTGGCTGTTCTGCAGGATTTGATTGATAGATATCAACTGGTCAAGTTGATTGAGCGAGATCATCTGGCCGACCATCGCGGTCGGATCGACTGGCGAGGTGGGGTCCTGGCATTGCAGCTCCGTCGCCAGCAGGCTCAAGAAGGTGGTGTCCATGCTTCCGAGGGCGCCGCTGGAGTCAGTCGAAGCGGTAGCCGAGGTGCTGGAGGACTGATTTGATGAAACGGCACTGACTGACATTGCTTTCTCCTGCCTTCGATAAATTCGTTGGGCCTAAACTCTTATGTCGAGCCGGGTATCCGTTGACGGCGCCAGCGCCATTGCCGCTGGCTGTGCCGCCGCCGGGTATGGGTCGGCGGAGTCGCCTGCCGGTGCCAGATTCTGCGCCGGCTGCGATTGCCACGCCCCCTGTTGCTGGTTGCGCGAGCCCTGGTCGAGCCCTCCGGAAAATCCGGCGCTGTGGTCCTGGATCAAAATCTTCGTATTGACGCCGTGTTCGCTTGCCAGCTTGTCCTGCAGAGCGGGAACCTGATCGGAAAGGGCCCGGCCAAGGTCACTGCGCTCGACCGTGATTTGCGCGGCCAACTGGTCGTGGCCCAGCGATGTCCGTATGCCTATGTTGCCGAATTCATCGCTGTGCAGGCCGACTCGCAGCTCCGATTCGCTCATGCGCTGGATCAACTGGGCGGTGTTGATGGCCGCCTGCGGAAGGTTGTTGCCATCCGTGGCCGCGCGGATGCTGCCGGCAAGAGTACCTGCATTTTCGCTATCCTTCTGATTGCCATCCGGCGATGCCCCGGCCGTGGCGGCCGCATGGACGGGCGGCTGCCCGGTCGCCGCTTCCATCGCCGCGCGGACGGCATCGCCCGCGGCCGGATTAGCCGGCGGCGGCGACGACGTATGATCGCCGTCCGATTGGGAAGAACCGCGCTCTCCTTTGCCTGTTCCCTGGTCGGTTTTTGCTTGCGATGCGGCGGGGCGCGATTGGCTATCGGCAGCGGATGAAGACTTGGAAATTGTGTTGCTCGCGCCGGCTGCCGAAACCGACGGCGGCTTGGGCAACTCTTTGCCTACCGACGCTTCCATGGCTGAACGATCGAAAGTAATAGCTGGCGTAAATTTCGTGCTGGCAGGTGTTTGCGTGGCCGTTGTTTGGGAGATCTGTGGGGCCGCCGCTTGCCCGTTGAGGACGGCCTGATCGCTGCTGATTGCGGGCGCCGGCTCGCCGGCAGCATCGGCGTGCGCATTCGCCGGACGCGCGTCAGCGCCGCTGACGTCCGCCGCGGGAGCCGCGCCGGCATTTGCCGCCTCCGATGTTTTCGCGCCGCCGCCCGGCTTAGGCCGGTCCCCGACAGCATCTGCCGCTTGCCTGACTGCATCGCTTACGGTTTGCCAATCTGCTTGGGCAAAGACGGGAGCGCCAGCAGTTGCGGCGCTGGCGGCGACTGGAGCGGAGACGGGCTGGGCCGATGTCCACGGGGACGATTGATTCTCACTCTCGTCCTGTCCAACGGCAGTGCTCGCCTCGCGGTCGGGAGCGGGAAGAACCACAGGCTGCCATGGCACCGGCTGCTGAAAGGCTAAGAGTGCAACTATTGCCGTCTGCCCCTGGCTGGAATCCGTTGGGCCCGAATCTTTTTCTTTTTCATCGCGGCTGCCGCTCTTTGCGCTCCGGCTGTCGACGCCGGTCAGGCCGAGCGCTGCTTGCAGCGACGCCATGTCGGCGCCTGCGGCGGCGTTCTGGCAGACTTGCTTAAAGGAGACTGAAGGTGTGGTTTCGCCGTACGCTCCGGAGTCGCCTGCGAGAGCGGCCAGTCCGCCCTTCCCGTTCGCCGGGGTCGCGCTGGCCAGCATCCGCGATGGAATTACAGCGGGCATGACGTCCTTCGTGTAGCACGCACCTGGCCAAACAGCCCGCGCCGCCGCGGCCAGAACTTCCATCTCGCTTGGTTAACGTTGGGAGCTACGGCTGAACGTCTACTTAACAAGCATCCGCCCGGCGAAATCGGAGACATAAAACAATGTGTGCTTTAGAGGCTGCTGCAGGAACAGCAAGTGGCGTCATCCTGCGGTTGCGCTTTTATGCCCGGCCGAAGGATCTGCTTTGCTTTCAACAAAAGCAGATCCTTCGCTTCGCTCCGGATGACACTCAAGGAATAATTTTTCGCGGTTTGGCCGCTGTGGCTTGGATACGGCAGCCAAAGCCCCGAGACCGAGCGGTCATGGTCGCCGGGCCAAAGCCCGGCGCTTCCCCCCGGATCCAGTAAGCTTTATTGCCGTTAAAGTATTGGGCCGAAGTGCCGATAGGTACGAATGTTTGGTTGTATCGCACACCCTCTTCGGCAGCTTTTGCCGGTTTGGCACGCTTTGCCTAGGGGCGCTAGGTAAAGCGTGCCCACTTTTGTCTGCGCGACAAAAAGAGATCGTCCATAATTTTCTGCTGGCGCCGCGCCTCCTGGCTCTCATACTCTTCCCACTGCTGCTGGCGCAGTTCGCTCAACATCTCGCGGTTACGGCGCGAGGTGTTGTATGCCAGCAGTTTTTTCTCGCGCTCGGCGCGCAGCTTGCCCAGTTGCTGCTCGAGCTGTTTTTTACTTTGCTGCAGCCGCTGCCGCGCGGCCTCGATGGCCAGAATGTGGGCTGCCGGAATTCCGCCGCTCAGCTCCAGCTCGCGGGTCCGCGCATCCTTAGCCTTCTCGATCTCGACCTGCTCCAGCAGGCGGGTGAGGCGGGCGATCTCATGCTGGATGCGTTCGAGGGCCAGCTTGTCGCGCTCCTCGAGGGTCTGACGAAAACGAAGGACGGCGGCGAAGGAGAACTTGAAAGACATGACTAGCTGGGCAGGGCGGCGAGCAGTTGCAGCGCGGTTTCCAGCGGACAGAGCTCATCCGCGCGCTGCTGCAGGAATTTATTGAGGGTGGGAAGGGTTTCAATGGCATTATCGAGAACCGGGTCCGCGCCTTTGGTATAGGCGCCAATGCGGACGAGGTCTTCGGAATGAGTGTAGGCGGCCAGCAGCATGCGCAGCGCCCGCGCCTTTTCGATGTGCGCCGGCTTGGCAACGCTGGGCATGAGACGGCTCAGGCTGTCGAGAACCGAGATCGGCGGATAATGGTTGCGCGTGGCCAAGTCGCGATCCAGCATGATGTGGCCGTCGAGCAGCGAGCGCAAGGTATCCACTACCGGGTCCTGCTGGTCGTCCCCCTCCATCAGGACGGTGTAGAAGGCGGTGATGCTTCCTTTTGAATACCGCCCGGCGCGCTCCACCAGGCGGGCCAGCATGTTCAGCACCGAGGGGGTGTAGCCCTTGGCGGTGGGCGGCTCGCCCGCTGCCAGGCCGATCTCGCGCTGGGCCATGGCAAATCGCGTGATGGAATCTACCACCAGCAGCACGTTATTTCCCAGGCTGCAAAAGTATTCGGCCACCGCGGTTGCCGCCAGGGCAGCCCGGATGCGCAGCAGCGGCGATTGATCGGAGGTGGAAACCACCACCACCGAGCGCCGCCGGCCCTCTTCGCCGAGCAATTCCAGGAATTCGCCAACTTCGCGTCCGCGTTCGCCGACCAGGGCGAGCACGGTCAGATCGGCTGCGGTTCCGCGCGCCATCATGCCGATCAAGGTGCTCTTGCCGACGCCGCTGCCGCCGAAGATTCCCAGACGCTGCCCGCGGCCGCAGGTCAGAAAGCCGTCGATGGCGCGAATGCCGCAGCCGAGGGGTTCGCGGATGGGGACTCTCTCCAGCGGCAGCGGAGCGGAGCCGTCCACCAGCACCTTCTTGGCGGCGCGATAGTCTTCCTTGCCGTCCAGCGGAGAGCCGCTGGCGTCGATGGTGCGCCCCAGCAGATCCGGCCCGACGCGCAGAGAGGGCCTGGTGCCCCAGGTCACAATGCGGTCGCCGAAGCGGATGCCCTGAGGTTTCTGCAATGCCATGGACAGAATAGTGGAGCCGCGGAAGCCTACGATCTCCCCGGAATAACTGGCGCCGCTCGAGCTGATGATCTCGCACGACTCGCCTACCGAGCAGAACGGGCCGGCCGATTCGATGAGATTGCCCTGTACCTGCATCACTCTGCCTTCCCAACGCAGAGTCGAGCAGGTCCGCAGCCAGTGCGCGTATGGAGAGAGAGTGGCGGTGCTCATTGCCGATCCGGACGCTGCGCCAGCAGGTCGAAGAAGCCGCGTTCAATTTCTTTTAACTGCGCCTCCACGCCGACCTCGGCGGTGCCAAGCTCGGTTTCCAGGGTGCAGTTGTTTTCCGTGACGGTGGAATCTTCCAGCACCTGAACCTTGATGTCGGGCAGATTCTGGGCAAGATAGGCGCGCCAACGCTCCCCTTCTTCCGGTCTCACCCGGATGGCGATGTTGGTGCGATGCTGCAGGTTTTCGATGGCCACTTTGACCAGGCCGGCCAGCACCGTCCGATCCACCTGGGCCTCTCTGTGCAGAACTTTGGCGGCGATAGAGAGCGACAGGTGAACCAGCTCGGTCTCCACGCGGGAGTAATAGTTGCTTCTTTCCCGCTGGAAGCCGGCCACCGCCTCCAGGATGGCCGCTTTCGCCTTGGTCAGGTTGGCTTCATGCTCCTGGCGCAGGTGTTCGACTGCTTCGGCGGCGCCCTGGCTGTGCGCCTGCCGCAGCCGCTGCTGGAGATCTTCCTCGGTCAATGAAATCAACACCTGGTTGCCGCTCTCGGCCGAAGCGCCGCCGGCGTGCATCGACGCATCCGCCGCCGACAGGGCGCGAATGTTCCTGTATTCCAGCGACACCACCGGCGACGTGTTGCAATCGCCCAGGTCGCCATTAAACGACGTACTCATCGTCTCCCTCGCTCTTCAACACCAGTTTGCCTTCCGATTCCAGTTTTCTGGCGATGGCGATCATCTCCTGTTGCGCCTTGGCGACATCCCGGGAGCGCACCGGGCCCAGCATGTCCATGTCTTCCTTCAACATTTCCACCGCGCGCGACGACATGGTGCGGAAGAAGCGGATTCTCAGGTCCTCGGTCGCTCCCTTCAGGGCCAAAGTGAGAATCTTGCGGTCCAGGTGCCCCATCAGCTCGCGCAGCGAGATATCGGGAACTTCGAGAAAATCTTCAAAGGTGAACATCTGGTCGCGGATGTTGATGGCCAGGGTCGGCTCGTCGCGCTCGACCGCTTCGAGGATCGCCTGGGCCGTGGAGGCGTCAAGCCGATTCATGAGATCGGCAACGCTCTTGAATCCGGAGTAGGTCGTACGGCTGTCTTCGCCCAAAGACAGCAGCCTGCGATTGAGAGCGGTGGAAATCTTTTCCGCCATTTCCGGCGAAAACTGGCGCAGATTGGCCAGGCGTTTCACCACCTCGGCGCGCCTCTCTTCGGGCAGCTTCAGCAGCAGGTTGGAAGCTTGCCTGGTCTCCAGGTGCCCGAGTATCAGCGCTATGGTCTGCGGATGCTCCGACTCCAGAAACTTGGCGAGCTGTTGCGGGTCCGCCCGCCGCAGCGATTCCACATTGCCGGCGCTGAGCTCCTGCGGACGTACTACTTTGTCCAGTAGGCTCTGGGCGCCCTGCTCTCCCAGCGACTTGACCAGAACTCTGGTCGCGTATTCGACGCCGCCGGTAGCGAGGTATTTTTGTGTAAGCTCCAACTGGTGGTACTCCTCGACAATTTGCTGGGCGGCTTCCAGGGGAACCGGGCCCAGCACGGCCAGTTCCTGGGCGATGCAGCGAATATCCCGCTCGGGAAGGTGCTTGAGCACAGCCGATGCCAGCTCTTCGCCAAGCAGGGTTATCAGGATGGCAGCCTTGCGGCCTCCGCTCATAGCTCCGGTACTCCGCTGGGCAGGCATCTAGGCATCCTCGCGCAGCCAGGCTTGTATCAGCCGGCCCGAAGCTGCCGGGTCCTGGCGCGTCTTTTCGGTTATGTGCTTCTTGAGAAGGGCCGTCTGATTCTCCCCGCCCAGCGCCTCAGCCGCCTGCGCCTGGGCTATGGCCTTCTGCCGTGCCGGAAGCTCGTCCATCGTCTTCAGCGCCTGCCGCTTGATCGGCCGCAACAGGAGCGCGTAAACCAGCAGGAACAGCACTATCAGCACGCCGTAGCGGACCGCCGCGGACCACTGGGTCAGCAGCGTCTGCACGCGTTGCAGGCGCGTGGGCGCGGGCATGACCTCCGGAGGCGGCACATCGAAGGAAAGATTGCTCACGCTGATGACATCGCCACGGGAAGGGTCGAGGCCGATGGCCGCCTTGGCCAGCTCTTCCAGTTGCTGCAGCTCCTCCGGCGAACGCTTGCGGCGCGTGGTAACCTGCTTGCCGTTTTCCATCTTGGTTTCCGGCACATCATCCACCAGCAAGGCGGCGCTGATGCGGCGAATGCGGCCGGCGGGCTCGATCGTGCGGCGGACGATCTTGTTCACTGCATAAGTGGTGCTCTCGGTTTTAGACGATTGCGCGCCATCCTCCGACCGGCTGACCCGCTGCGCGCCCGCGGTTGCGCTGGGCACATTGCTGGCTGTCCCGGGGATTCCGCCGATAACCGAGCTGCCGCCGACCTGCTCCTCCGAGCGCTGGGTGGAGAGAGCCACGGTGGTGGCGGGATCGTATTTCTCGACGCTCTGCTCAGCGCTGGTCGGGTCGTACTCGACGTTTACGCTGGCGCGTATTTTCTGCGGGCCGGCCACCGGTTCCAGGGTGGCGAGAAGTTTCTGGGTGAGCTCTTTTTCCAGGTCGCCGCCGGTCATGGAATCGGCGCGCCAGTGGCCGAGGGGGCGATTCGTATCCGCGTCGACGACTGTGACATTCTCCGGCGGCAGCTTGTCCACCGCTCCGGAGACCAGCCGGCTGATGGCTCTTTGCGTCTCCTCGGAAAGGGCGCCGCGGCGCAGCTTGAGAATGACCGAAGCCTTGGCGGAGCGCTCGCGGTTGATGAACACCGAGTCGGCGGGCATGACCAGATGTACGCGCGCCGCTTCCACGTCGCGCAAGGTCTGGATGGTCCGTTCCAGCTCTCCTTCCAGCGCCCGCTGATAGTTAACCTTTTCGTCGAATTCGGTCTGTCCCCAGGAAACCTTGTCGAACAGCTCAAATCCCAGCCGCCCGCTGCGCGGCATGCCGGCGGAGGCCACCTCGAGCCGGGCCGCGTCCACCTGGCTGGCGGGAACGCTGATCGTCTTGCCGTCGGTGCTGAGTTTGTGGGGAATATTCTTGGCCACCAGTTGCGCCGCCAGGGATTGCGCGTCGGCGGTCTCCAGGTTGGTAAACAGCGGCTTGTACTCCGGCACCGCAATCAGGCGCACAAAGACCAGCAAGATGGCAATCGTCATCGCCGCCCCGCCGAACAAGCCCAACCGCTGCCCGCCGCTGAGACCGGTCCAGAACTGCTTAAGTTGATCAACGTGCCTGGATAGCGTAGCCATAGTCATTCACGCGCTCTAAAACTGCATCTTCGAGATGTCTTGGTAAGCGTTCACAATTTTGTTGCGGACCTGCATCATCAACTGGAAGGCGATGTCGGCCTTCTCCACCGCAACCATCACGTTGTGGATGTCGGAGTTGTCGCCGCGCAGCAGCGCCGCGGCCTGCTGCTGGGCGTCGGTGTGCACCCCCTCGACCTGGCTGATCGCCTTCCTCAGCACGTCGCCGAATCCCTCCTGCTCGACATCCGACGCCGGCGCCGCGGGTTGCTGAACCGGTTGCTGAATCGGCGGAAACAGCGAGCTGCCGGAGATTACGTTGCTCATGTTCCATCGCTCCCGCTACTTCAGAAGTTCCAGGGCCTGGACGATCATCTGCTTGGAAGCGCTGACCGCCGAAGCATTGAGCTGGTAGGCGCGCATGGCGCCCATCAGGTCGACCATCTCCGCCACCGGGTTAATGGACGGATAGGCCACGTAACCATCCTTGCCCGCGTCGGGGTGTCCCGGCTCGTAGCGCATGACCGGGGGAGTTGGATCTTCCACCACGCGGGTCACCCGAACCGCCTCCGGCCGCCGTTGCGTCAGGCGATGGAAGCCGGCCAGAATGAAGCGAAAAGAATTGTTCGGCCGGCCGGTAAAGACCACCTGTTTGCGGCGGTAGGGACCGCCGGCGGGAGTGTTGGTAGTTTCCGCATTCGCCATGTTGGTGGCGACCACTTCCGCCCGCTGGCGCTCCGCCGAAAGCGCGGAGGCGCTGGCTTCGAGCATGGAAAACAGGCTCATGATCCATTTCCTTCCTTGATCGCCGTCAGCAGGCGATGAAATTCGCTGCGCAAAATCTCGATGCCGATGCGGTACTGCATCTGGTTTTCGGCCACCATCATGCCTTCGCGCTCCAGGTCGACGTTGTTGCCATCCGGACGCTGCAACAGGCCGCGCACATTGTGCGTCACTGGCGTCAGGTTCGCGCCCTGGTTGTCCATGGCGTGCCGCAACTCTCCCTGGAAGTCGATGTCGCGCGTCTGGTAGCCGGGAGTATCCACGTTCGCCATGTTGCCGACCAGCAGCTCCTGGCGCTTGGAGGTAAGCTGCAGGTACCGCTCCAGCAGCGGAATCAGGGGCACGGAACTCATCTAGGCGTACCTCCGTGGCGGCAAGCCGTATTCGCGGATGCGGTTGCGGATGGTGCGAAGACTCACCCCCAGCAGCTCGGCGGTCCGGGTGCGGTTGCCGTTGGTCATGGCCAGCGTCTTCTCCAGCAACTGGCGCTCAAAGTCGCGAATCGGGGTTCCGGGAATAATGTGCGCCTCCGGCAACCTGCGCGGCGGGGCGGCGGGTATGAAACCGACCGCCTGCCCGGTCGCATCCGCCGCGGCCGGCAAAATCGCAACCGCGGTTTCCGTGTCCGCCGGACCAGCCGAGGGCAAGGCTTTCAGCAAACAGGCCTCCGACTCCAGGCAGTCGATGCTTATGTAATCCCGGTCATACAAGGCGACGACGCGGCGTATGAAGTTATGCAGTTCGCGCACGTTTCCCGGCCAGTTGGCGTTCTGAATGGCCTCGATAAAATCGTCCCCTAGCCTGGGCGCGGCGCGCCCGCACTGGGCCGCGGCGTGTGCGGCAAAGAATTCGGCCAGCAGGGGAATATCCTCGCGGCGCTGGCGCAACGGCGGAATGGTCAACGGAATCACGTTCAGGCGGTAGTACAGGTCGGTGCGGAACTTGCCTTCATTGACCCTGGCCCGCAGAGAGACGTTGGTGGTGGCGATCACGCGGATATTGACCCGCACTGCTCGCGTCTCGCCCAGCCTTTCAAATTCCCGCTCCTGCAGAACACGCAGCAGCTTGGGCTGCAGGTGCAGGGGCATCTCTCCGATTTCATCCAGCAGCAGCGTGCCGGCGTTGGCCAGCTCGAACTTGCCGGGCTTAGGATTGGTGGCTCCGGTGAAGGCGCCGCGCGCATGTCCGAACAGCTCGCTCTCCAGCAGGTGCTCGGGAACGGCGGCGCAGTTGATGGCCACGAACGGCTGCGCGGAGCGGCCGCTGGTTTCGTGGATATAGCGCGCGAACAGCTCTTTGCCGGTGCCGCTTTCAGCCTCGATCAACACATCGGCGTCAGTCCGGGCCGCGGCCCGGGCACGCTCCAGCGCCTGGACCAGCGCCGGCGCCCGGCCCACAATCTCTGTCCCAAAAGCTTTGGCTTCCGCATGATTGCCGTTGCTGCCCGCCAGCATCAGGCGGTCCACGGTGGCCAGCAACTGGTCAAAGGAGATCGGCTTGGTCAGGTAATCGCAGGCTCCGTTGCGAACCGCATGCACGGCCTCGGGAACCGATCCAAAGGCGGTCAGCAGGATCACGGCAGTTGCCGGTGAAGCCTTGCGCACGGCGCGCATCAGCTCCAGTCCGTCGCCATCCGGCATGCGGATATCGGTCACCACCAGCGGAAAGGGAGCGTGCTCGAATTTGCGAAATGCCTCCTCCGCTCCCGAGGCGGTCTCAACCGTCCACCCCTGGCGCTGGAAGTTGGCGCGCAGGGCAGCGCGCATCGAGGGCTCGTCATCGACCACTAACACGGATTGGTTTGGCTCGTAAGTCATTGGGCCGGAAACTCCAGGCGGAAAGTTGTCCCCTCGCGAGGTCGGCTTATCACGCTGATGCTGCCCGCGTGCTGTTCAACAATCTTTTGGCAAACTGCCAGGCCCAGCCCGGGAGTGTGCCCGCTCACGCTGAAGCCCGGCTCGAAGATACGTTCCACGTACTCAGGCGCAATGCCCGAGCCGGTGTCGGAAAATTCAATGACGGCGCGAGCTCCGGAGCCGTTAGGCTGCCGGCTGGCCGTAACCGTGAGCTTGCCGCCGGCGGGCGTGTGCCGGAAGGCATTGCAGGCCAGGTTCATGATGACCTGCCGAAGCGCGCTCTCGTCGGCCCTGATCTCCAGGCCGCCGAGATTCTCATGCAGAGAGACGGTCACGCCGGACTGCTTGGCTATCGGCTGGACAAAGTCAAGGCCGCTGCGCAATACCGCAGAGAGCTGCAACCGGGCCACGCGCGGCGTGGCCGGGCTGTTGAAGCACAAGACGTTGTTCACGATTCCGGCAAGGGTGCGGATGCCGGCCTTCAGATGTGAAATCCACTCGCCCTGTTCTCCCTCGCGCTCTTCAATCAGGTCGGAGAACAATTCCATGCTGGCCAGCGGATTTCTGATTTCGTGCGCCAGGATGGTCGCCATTTGCGCCAGGGCGATCTGGTTGCGCGCCGCCTCCCGCTCTTCTTCCAGCTTCTTGTGCAGGGTGATGTCGCGCAGAATCAGCACGGCCTGACCGTGCACACTATCTTTATTATTTGGATTATCAAGCTGGCGGTGGCGAATGGAGAGCCAGCGCCTGCCGTTGCCGGTAGCGATGCTGAACTCCTGTTCCGCGTCAACTGAGGCCGTGGCCTGCGCCGCTATCGCGCTTGTCGGAGTGGAATCGCCGCCAATGCTTTGGTAGGCCGCGCGCAAGCTCTCACCAGCCTCGCCCGGAATCTCGTTGCAATCCGCGGGGGTGGATGAGAGCCCGAGCAGTCTGACCGCCTCCGGGTTCAGCAGGCGAATCGGGGCCAAACGCTGCGGCAGAATTCTCCGGGACGCGATGGTGCGTGTACGTTCGAGCCGTGGTCCAGGCCGGCAACTTTTGCCTTCGCTGGGATGATCCAGGACGATGACGCCGCAGGGCAGCGAATCCAGGATGCGTTGCAGCGCCGAGCGCATGCGCTCGGTTTCGGCCATGCTCGATTGCAGAGCGGCATTACGGTCTTCCAGTTGCGCCCGCAGTTGCGCCACCTCGCCCTGCAACGCCCGGTAAGAATCTTCGAGCCGGGCCGCCGAGCCGATAAACTCCGTGAAAGCGTCCGCCAGCAGCGCCTCGGTTTGCGCCCTGGCGGCGGAGTTTATTGGAGCGAGATGAGAACTAGGCAACATATGCCTACTTCCCTTGCACGAGGCGTGCCAGACTGGCAGCCTTGCCGATTAGAGAACCAAACTTGCCCTGCGCAGATGAACAGGACCGCCCACGACAGCGGATGGTTCGGCCCCTTGCTTGGCTGGGGTCGGTTAGAGAATTATGTGTTCCGGAGTGACGTCGCGGCCATCGCCCAGGAGAATTCCCGCGCGCTCGATCACGTTGCGCAGCTCGCGGACGTTTCCCGGCCACAGATGTTGCTGCAGGATATTGAGCGCTTCGCTGGTTAGACTAGCGCCGGAAACGCAGAAACGGCGGGTGAAGGCCGCAGCCAGGACGGACACGTCGGCGACGCGTTCGCGCAGCGGCGGCAGCTTGATGGGAAAGACCGCCAGCCGATAGTAGAGATCTTCGCGGAAGATGTGCTGTTCCACCAGCTTACGCAGCTCGGCATTGGTGGCGGCGATGACGCGCACATCGACGCGGAAATTGTCTGTGCTGCCCAGGCGTTGCACCTCGCCCTGCTCCAGAAAACGCAAGAGCTTGGACTGCAGGGCCAGCGGCATATCCCCAATCTCATCCAAAAATAATGTGCCGCCCTGGGCGGCATGAATCCGCCCTATGCGCGACTGCACCGCGCCGGTGAACGCCCCCTTTACGTAGCCGAACAGTTCGGCCTCCAGCAGCGGCTCGGGGATGGCGGCGCAGTTGATTACTACAAAGGGATTCGAGCGGCGGGGGCTGAGCAGGTGGACGGCCCGGGCGACCAGGTCTTTGCCGGTGCCGCTCTCGCCGGTTATCAGCACGGTCGTGTCCCGGCGAGCCACCAGACGGGTCACCGCGTAGACGCGCTGCATCGGCTCCGAGCTGCCAACCATGCCCGGCAAGCCGGAGTCCGCCTCCACGCCGTCAGTCTGGATGGGCGTGGTCGTGCTGGTCTGCAGGGCGCCGCTGCGCTCCAGCACCTCCACCACGTGAACTGCCAATGGCGTTGGCGAGGAAGACCTCAGCAGCGGCTGCCCGGTGTGCGAGTTAACCGTTACGATCTGAACGTCGGGAAACTGCGAGCGCACCAGGGCGTTGAATTCATTGGAGTCCAGGTCGGGCAGGCGCGGGTCGAGAAGCAGCACATCGGTTTCGTAAGAGCCCAGCTTGTCCAGCGCGTCGGCGCCACCCTCGGCCTCGGTCAAGCGCCAGTGGGGCGACCGCAGTTTCCCAACCAGTTCCCGGCGCAAGCTTTCGTTGGGGCTGACTACTACGACTCCGATGGTATTAGCGGTACTGTCGCGAAGCTGGAGAGAGCTCTGAGTGCTCATAAGCGTGCTCTTGGAAGCTCTATTAACGTCACATTAAAATCGCCGGCCGCCGGCAGACGCCAAGCTGCGTTTGCCGGGATGGAAATCATTGGCTCCCGGACAGGCATCGCGTTTGCGCTTGCTGGGACGGAAGCCGGCTAATCCGGCCGTTGTTTTCTCCATCTGCAATCGGCAAACGCAAACGTACGGCGAAAGGAGCCCTGCCCCATTCAAGCTCTCCGCGCTGGCGGAAAACAATGGCCTCGGCCAGAGCCAGGCTGCGCACGACCTGCGGCTGAACGGGTTGCGTTAACGCATCTTTTGCCCCTGTTTTTTGAATGCCGAGACCAGGATCGTCAACCGAAGCCTGTTTTGCGCCGGCGGCGGCGGTGATCTTAACTTTTGCCTCGACGAACTGGCGGTCCAGCAAGCAGTAAGCCTGCAGTGATATGACGTCGCCGGCATTGGCGCACGACTGCGCCGCCTGCAAGATGTAGAAGAATACCTGGCGCACGCGTTGCGGCGAGCCGGCCACAGCTACGTCGCGATCGGCCATACGCGACCATAGTCGCACCTGCTTATCGTCAAAAACCTTTCTCAGGTCTTCCACGGCGGCGTCGATGGAAGCCCCTAGCGGCACCGGCTTTACCGCCTCCGCAGCGGAGTGTATGCGGATCAGTTCGCGAACATAGGCAAGCAGCTCAATGCTCCGGGACATGTCGAAAAGCCAGTCCTCGGTAGCCTGCTTGTAGTCTTCCAGGGTTGCCCCTCGGAAAAGGATCGCCTCCAAGCCGGCCTGGACAACCGTCAGCGGCTGCGCCATGGCATGCATGCCCTCCGCCAACGCTTGCAGGAAGCTGGGAGGAACGCTGCCGGGAGCCGCAAAGTCACTCGCTTGCGAGGACATACCCGACTCCCCGGATGGTGCGGATCAGTTTCTTCTCGCCCTCACCATCGACCTTGTCACGTACATATTTGACGTACACATCCACGACATTGGTTGAAGGATCAAAGGGCGTATTCCAGACCTCTTCCATCACCCTGGCGCGGGAGACCGGCCGGCCGGCATTTCGCATCAAGAATTCCAGGACGGCGAACTCGCGCGGCGTAAGGTCGATCAGTCTCCCTTTGCGCTCCACCTTCCACTCCCTGCGGTCCAGTGTCAGGTCGCCTACGGCGAGCATTTCTTGCGCCGGGCTGGAACTTCGCCGCAACAGCACCCGAACCCTGGCCAGTAGCTCGGCGACCGAGAACGGCTTGATCAGGCAATCGTCGGCGCCGGTATCCAGGCACAGGACGCGATCTTCAACCCGGCTCCTGGCTGTCAGCACCAGCACCGGCAGTTCGGGGTTTTTGGGACGCAGGCTTTTTAATACCGACACCCCATCCAATTTCGGCAGGGTGAGATCAAGTATGACAAGGTCGTACTTGTTGTCGGCAAGAGCCTGATTGGCGCTTTCGCCATCGTAGGAAACATCGACCTGATAGGAGGCGGCTTCCAACTGCCGTCGCAGGAAGTTCGTCAGTGGCCGGTTGTCTTCGACGACCAGGATATGAAAGGTTAATTCCGGATTGAATAATCTTAGCCCTGAATTATCCGAAAGCCCCTGATCCCGCGGCCTACTTTCTGATCCCAGGAAGTTCACAGCTCAGCCCCCCTAGCCCCTAAGGTTCGCACCAATATGGCCGATAGTACTTCCGCTACATGGCCCTGAAGTCCCGTGCCCAGCTTGATTCTTCTGCGCACTTTGGTAATGAGTAATTCTTGGCGCAGAGGCGGGCGAAATGCAATGCATTTTAGGCGGACATCAAGAAAGGCAATATCGAACAAAGCACTGCCGTTTAACTGGAACGATTAAATAACTACCCTGGGAAAACAACTACGAGCCCTGGTATAAGGTGCGATGCAAAGATTTCAATATAGAAATCCGCGATTCGAGGTAAATGTGCCGCTAACCTTTTACCTCACCCCAGGCAGTCCTCTGCGCGGACGCTGCCTTGACATCAGCGCCGAGGGTATGAAGGCTAAACTGGACCGGCACGTCCCGGTCGGTAGCATCATGCGGTTAGAGATGTCTTTCTGGGGCGAGTCGCTTGCCGTCGCAGCGCGGCTGGGATATTACGACCAGGATTGCTGCGGGCTCATCTTCGAGTTCTCCACCGACGAGGAACGAAGCTCGCTGGGCAGGCTCCTGCAGGCGATTCAAAAAGTCACCTAGAACGCCTACTATAGCTTGTTTCATAAATGGAACCTGGTGGAAGCCCACGCCTTTAGGCGTGGGAAACAATGGGCTTAACAATAACGCCTTCAGGCGCTGTGGATACGCCGTCACAGCGACTAAAGCCGGTTTCCTCGGTCCTTTGCCCCCACGGTTAAAGCCGTGGGCTTTCACGATAATGCACCTTCAAAGCCATTTATGAAACAAGCTCTAAGAAAGTGCGTCCGCCGATGAGGTGTCATCCTGAGCGACCGAAGGCCGGCTTGTGGCCGGAGGGAGTCGAAGGATCTGCAGTTCTGTAGTTGCGCGCTTTCCGCATGGCGCCAGCACTGGTAGTTATTCCCCCTTCCTTTCCGTTCAAATCCATTGCGCCTCGCATGGCTTCTCTTAAAGTCTCCAGGCGTAGCTGCCGATATAGGCTCGGGGGGAGTGCCCGATTACCGACCTGAGCCTGGCGGGCGCACTCCTGCGCATCCAGCACGTACCGCAGCGGGGCCTGATTGCGCCGGCGCAATCAAAGCCTCAAGCGGTCGTTCTGGCGTGCCTCCCGCAGCTTGGCTGTCGTCATGCGGGCTCGACCCAAGGGATCTTTTTCTATGGCGGAACACACAATCCTGATTGTCGACAACGATGACCTCGCTCGCCGATCGCTCCGCTGCTGCCTGGAGCAGGAAGGATGGTTTGTACGGGAAGCAAAAAACGGGGCCGCATGTCTGCCGCGCCCTGCAGGTTCACCGCCCGGACGCCGTGCTGGCCGAACACAATCCGCCGCACAGCGACGCCCTGGCGTTGCTGCGGGAGGTGCAGGCATTTGATGCCGATATTCCCGTAATCGTCATGACGGCGCACGGGAGCATCGACCTGGCGGTTCACGCTATTAAGGAAGGCGCCGAGCAATTCCTGGTTAAGCCGATAGAGCCCTCACTACTCTTCAGCGTGCTGGCCGAAGCCCTGGCGAACCGCGACAGCTCCCCGAATACGCTGACGGCTCCCCGCAGCAGCTCCAAAGCCGACCCTTTTCTCGGAAGCTCGCCCGCTATTCGCAATCTGTCTGAGGCAGCGGCACGGCTGCTGGGAAGCAATTGCCCCATTCTGATCGAGGGCGAAACCGGCACCGGAAAAGGCGTTCTCGCCCTGTGGCTGCACCAGCGCGGCCCGCGCGCCGAGCAGGCCTTTGTGGATTTGAATTGCGCCGGCCTGAACCGCGAGTTGCTGGAAAACGAGTTGTTCGGGCACGAGCGGGGGGCATTCACCGGGGCGCTGGCCAGAAAGACCGGAATCCTGGAGCTCGCCCATCGCGGCACGGTGTTTCTGGATGAGATCGGCGACATGGACCTGGCCATCCAGCCCAAGCTGCTGAAGGTCCTGGAGGAGAAGCAGTTTCGCCGTCTGGGCGGCGTTCGCGAATGCGCTATCGACATCCACCTGATCGCCGCCACCAACCGCGACTTGAACGAACTGGTGGCCGTGCAGCATTTTCGCGCCGATCTTTATTTCCGGGTAAGCACACTTCCGCTGCGCATCCCGCCTTTGCGCGAAAGGCGGGAAGACATCCCTGTCCTGGTCGAGTGGTTCCGGGCCCGCCTGTCGGTCGGCTTCGGCCGTGGCGGATTGCGCATCGACGATCAGGCCTTCGCCGTGCTCGAGGCGTACGACTGGCCGGGAAACATCCGCGAGCTGCGCAATGTGCTGGAGCGGGCGGCACTGGTTTGCGAGCGTGGCGTGATTCGTGCCGGCGACCTGCGATTCAGGACCAGGGTGCCATACCAGCCCCCGGCGCAAGATGTGGCTGAGATTACCATCGAACAGCTCGAACGCGCGCACATCGAGCGCGCCCTCGAGCAGGTAAACGGCAAGGTCGGGGCGGCGGCCTTGCGGCTGGGAATGTCACGCAGCACGCTGTACGCGAGGATCAAGCAGTACGGCATCCCACACGCCAGCGCTTAGCGACTCTGTACAACATCGCGCCTCTAGAGTAGCGCTGCGTGGTGCCACCCTCATCGTGCCTTCCTTTGGCGCGATTTAGGGTGTGAAAACGGTCCATCACGACCAAAACCCCCACCCTAACCGCCCAAACCTGGGCGGCGAGGGCGGGCCACCAAGTGGATACAACCAGTTTGAAACGGGTCTAACTAGAACAATTTTACAGTTGCTATATCCGGGTGGAAGCAGCGGGCTTTAGCCCGCTGAATGAACTTGTCTGAGGATAAGGGGCTTCAGCCCCTGTGCTCAAACACAGGGGCTAAAGCCCTCTCGTTTTCCGTCTGCAATTCGCTGGGCTAAAGCCCAGCGCTTCCACAATGAAGCACCACGCGGATGCGACAAATCTGAAACAGGCTTAACTGGTTTACGCCGCCCGCTTCATCCGGCCGGCATAGTTCCTGACGGATTTTTCGAAACCCGGGGCGGCATTTTTCAAATCGGCCACGGTCATGGCCGGATGAAATTCCACGCGGGCGTCGAAAGCCAAAAACCACGGTTCGGCTATCGCCGGTATATCCGATTCCTTCTGCACGTTGCAAAAGATGAAACCGGTGCGCAAGCCCTGCTCTTCGGCAAAGTAGGCCGCCTCGGGCTTGATGTCGTTGAGGATCGATTCGATGGTGTGGGACAGGCTGCCGTCGGCAATCCGCTCATTGCCAATATCGGTGGGAATGGAAACCTTCAGCAAACAACGCATTGCTACCTCCTGGGGATTTCCTGCTAGTTTTCTATGCGAGCCCGTGGCTAACAAACGGGCGTGGCGGTTTTGCGGGTTAAGGCTGGGTTCACAGAACCTCACTTTACGATGCAGAAAAAGCGTCGGCGGTCTGCTGGAATTACGGTCGAACAAAATTTTCCCGCAACTCTGGCGCGGGGTTTAGATTGGACATGGCTGCCAAATGCGTCAAAATGACTGGATGGATGTTAAGCAGATTGCCCGTGCCGGCGGATGGTGGAGCGGCGGATGCACTCCCGTTGGCTGATCATTGCCGACGACCTGACCGGAGCCGCCGACTGTGCCATAGCTTTCGGCAAACGCGGCATAGAATCGGTGGTGGCCTGGGAGCGGCACGCACAGGCCGGCCAGACGCAGGTCCTGGCGGTTGACGCTGCCAGCCGGCAATTGACGGCTCCGCAGGCGGCGCAGCGGCAGCTCGAGGTCTTGGCCGCGCACTACCGGCCGGGCCTGCGCCTCTACAAGAAGATCGACTCGACCTTGCGCGGACAGCCGGCGGCGGAGTTGGCCGCGCTGCTGGCCTTTCCGCCGGCTCGGCGCGCCGGCCGCTCGCGGCTGGCCATCGTCGCGCCCGCTTTTCCCGCTACCGGCCGGATCACCGTCAACGGAAGCGTCCTGCTGGGAGGAGTCCCGCTGGAGCAGACCCCGCTCTGGGCGCGCGATCACACCTATGCCAGCGCCAAGCTGCCGGGGATTCTCGGCAGCGCAGGCTTAAGCGCCGAGATCATTCCGCTGGAAGTGGTGTCGCAGGGAGCCGGCGCTATCGAGGTGCGCCTGCAGAGCGCGCTGCGGCGCGGCACGGCCGCCGTGGTCTGTGATGCCAGCAGTGAAGCTCATCTGGCGGCGCTGGCCGCGGCCTCATTCGCCATGGCAGAGGATGTGATTTGGGTGGGATCGGCGGGGCTGGCCGCATCGCTGGCCGCGCTGGAAGCGCCCGGCGAGGAATTCTCATCACCGCAGGCGGGGATAACCTGGCCAGCGGGCGCGGCGAAAAATATTCTCGTCGTGGTCGGCTCGCTGGCCGAAGCCTCGCGCCTGCAGACCAAGACCATCATCGAGGCCGGCCCGGTGGAGCGGGTTCCCATCTCTCCCGCGACCTTATTCGCCGGCCCGTGCGCGCCTGCATGGCAGGCCGGCGCACAGCGCCTGGCCGAACTTCTTGCGGCCGGCAAGGACGTGCTTTTGGAGCTGGAGCAGGAGGCTCACCCCGATCTCTCGCGCGGCGCCGCCATGGCAGATCGTTTGGCCGAGTTCGCCGCCAACGCCGTCAGCTTTCCGCAGCAATCGCGCCTGCCCTTCGGCGCCCTGGTAGCGACCGGGGGCGATACGCTGTATGCCTTGCTCTCCCGGTTCGACGTTCATGGCATTCGCCTGCTGGAGGAAGTCGAGCCGGGCGTGCCGCTGGGAATAACGCTGGGGGCAATTACAATTCCGCTGGTCAGCAAAGCCGGAGCTTTCGGCGATGCGCATACGCTGCGCCGCAGCCTGGAGCGGCTGCGCCGCGCTGAGGACATGTCTATGTCACGCCCGATTGTGGTAATCACCATGGGCGATCCTGCCGGGATCGGCCCCGAAGTCATCATGAAGAGCCTGGCCCATGCCGAGCTCTACCAGCGCTGTCGCCCGCTGGTCAGCGGCGACGCCGAGCGCCTGCGCCAAGCCGGCAGGATCGTGGGCGTCAAGCTTGCGGTGAACCCCGTACGCTCGCCTGCCGATGGCAAGTACCAAGCGGGCACGGTCGATGTGATCGATCTGGCGGTCGTGCCGCGCGACCTCCCCTTCGGCAAGGTGTCGGCTGCCGGCGGCGAGGCCGCGTTTCGTTTCATCGAGAAGGCCGCGCAACTGGTGACGGCGGGCGAGGCGGACGCCATCTGCACGGCCCCGCTAAACAAGGAAGCCCTGCACGCCGCCGGGCATAAGTTTCCCGGCCACACCGAACTGCTGGCGCACCTGACCGGAACGCCGGAGGTCTCGATGATGCTGGTGACGCCCAAGCTGCGGGTGATTCACGTGACCACGCACACCGGACTGCTGGACGCCATCGCCAAGATCAACCCCGGCCTGGTGGAGCGCACCATCGCCCGCGCCCACGACACCCTGGTCAAAGCCGGCATCGGCAATCCGCGCATTGGGGTCTGCGCTATCAATCCGCACGCCGGCGAGCACGGGCTCTTCGGGCACGGCGAGGAGGAGCAAAAGATCGAGCCGGCGATCCGGGCGTGCGTCAAGCGCGGCTGGCGGGTGGAAGGCCCGCTGCCGGCGGACACCCTGTTTTTCCGTGCCTCGCGCGGCGACTTCGACTGCGTGGTGGCCATGTACCACGACCAGGGACACGGGCCGGTCAAGGTGTTGGGAATCGAGGCCGGGGTGAACATCACCGTAGGACTGCCGGTGGTGCGCACCTCGGTCGATCACGGCACAGCCTTCGATATTGCCGGAACCGGCAAAGCGGACGAGCGCAGCCTGCTGGAAGCCTTGCGGCAAGCCATCGAGCTGGCACCCAAGCAACGGCCCGAGCCGGCAAAAACTTAGGCTTGGCCCTCGGCCGGGAGGGCAGCCGGGGGCGGCTGCCACTACGTGCGCTGATAGAGAGCGCGAAAGCGGCGCACGCCCGGCTCGTGCGGATCGAAGAATTCCTCAAAGCTCCGTTGCTCCAGGCCGAAGCGCGTGAATTCGCTCAGTTCGGCGCGCGTCAGCGGCCATGGCATCTTCCCTTCTGGTTCGGCCGGCTCGCGCCCGCGGGCAATCACCAGCAGCAGGCCTCCCGGGACCGTTGAATCTTGCGCCTGCCGCGCCGGACGCACGAAGCGCGCAATGCTTTCCATCATTTTCCGCCTGACTTCAGTGGGAAAGACCTGCAGCGTGTAGGCCTCCAGCACGAAGTCGAAGCGGCCCAGCCAGGAGGGCGGCGGCGCGAAAAGGTCCGCCGTGACATATTCGACGGTGCTGGCCGGAAAGCGCTGCCGGGTGATGGCGATGGCGGTTTCCGCGATGTCGAAGGCGGTGGTATGGAAACCCCAGGATGCGAGTTGCTCGGCGTCGTCCCCGAGCCCGCTGCCCACCACCAGCGCCGCCTGGCCCGACGCCAGCCATCGCCGGGCGCTCCACCAGCTCAGCAGATGCGGGTTAGGGCGCAAATCCGCCCAGGGGACCTCGCTCTTGCCGGCTTCGGCCTCACGGTACAGAGGTTCGAACCAGCCGCAAGGATCGCCGCCGGCGTTGAAACGCGCGGCCAGTTCTCGGGCACGGGATCGGTCAGGCATAGAGGGATTCAAGTCCGGAGTATAACGCTATTCCCTTTGACGCCGGCCTCGGGGGTGTTTATCTTTTCTGGTACGCAATGGACAGGGAAGAAAAGATCAAGCCGGGGGACAAACCAGTGCCCGCTCCCACGCAGTCCAGCCAGCACCCGCGTGATTCCGCTGCGCCGACCGCTGGCGGAGGCCTGCGGCGCTTCTTTAAGCTCGACCAGCACGGCAGCAGCGTCGGCCGCGAGATCGTTGCCGGGCTGACGACGTTCACCACCATGTCGTACATCGTGGTCGTCAACCCCGCCATTCTCAAGGCCGCGGGGATTCCGGCCGAGCCGTCGATGATGGCCACCATTCTGGCCTCGGTCTTCGGTTGCCTGCTGATGGCGCTTTACGCCAATCGGCCGTTTGCCATCGCGCCTTACATGGGCGAGAACGCCTTTGTCGCCTTCACCGTCTGCGGCGTTCTCGGCTACAAATGGCAGACCGCGCTGGCGGCGGTTTTTCTGGCCGGCGTTATCTTTGTCGTACTGACGCTGCTGCGGCTGCGCAGTTGGCTGGTGGAGAGCATACCGACCTCTTTGCGCTATAGCTTTGCCGTCGGCATCGGGCTTTTCGTGACCTTCATCGGGCTCAACCAGACCGGGATCGTGGTGCCGGGGGTTCCGGGCGCGCCCGTACACGCCGGGGCGCTGACTTCTCCGCCGGTGCTGGTGGCCATCTTCGGCTTCGTGCTGACTGCCATCCTGGTAATTCGCAAGATACGCGGCGCCATCCTGCTGGGAATCGTGATTACCGCCTTCCTCGCCTATGGCGTTGGCGTGGCCCCGGCGCCCCACCATTTCTTCAGCATGCCGCCCAGCGTAAGCCCCATCCTGATGCAGATGGACCTGCGCGGCGCGCTTACCTGGGGAGCGTTCCCCATCGTGCTGACGATCTTCGTCATGGCCTTCGTGGACACGATGGGGACCCTGATCGGGGTTTCGGCGCGCGCGGGATTTCTCGACGAATCCGGCAACCTGCCGCAGATCGAAAAACCGATGTTGGTGGATGCCATCGCCACCACGGTTGCGCCCATGCTGGGAACCACGACCTCGGGAGTGTTCGTGGAGTCGGCGACGGGCATCGAAGCCGGTGGCAGGACGGGCCTGAGCACGCTGGTGGTGGCGATTTGCTTTGCCCTCTCGAGCTTCATTTCGCCGTTCGTAGCCGCCATTCCCGCCCAGGCCTACGGACCGGCGCTGATCGTGGTGGGGCTGTTCATGCTATCGCCGGTGCGCAACATCAACTTTGACGATTACTCGGAGTCGGTTCCGGCCTTCGCGGTGGTGGCGCTGATGTCGTTCACCTTCAACATCGCGGTGGGAATAACGGCGGGGTTCGTGCTTTATCCGTTATGCAAGCTGGTGGCGGGAAAGCCGCGCGAGATTCGCCCCGGGCTATGGCTGCTGGCAGCGCTGTCACTGCTGTTCTTCGTTCTCTATCCTTACAAATAGGTCAGCAGGCAACTTGTGTTTCAGCGTTCGGCGCCAAGGCAGCGGGCGTGTACGCCCCCGCATAGCCTTGCAATTACCTACAAATGCCTGAGCCGCGACAGCGGCGGCAGAGGGTAGCCACAGGCGTGAGTCTGTGGAACGGGTGCAGTATAGGCCTAAGCCCCCGCAGGGGGCGCAAGAAGTATCTATCGGACTCTTCTTACGCCCGCTTACGCGGGCTTGGTGCTTTGATTACCTTTGCCTTCCCCAGGCTGGCGCCTGGGGCTACCTTCTCTCGCCGCTGGCGCAGCTTTTCAGAATTGTGGGTAATTGCAAGCCGCATAGCCGGAAGCCAACTCACGCCCCGCTCGAAGGGCTCCGGTCGCCGTAGTTGAGGCGAATCCACTCCTGGTAGGCGCCCGACTGAACATCCCGCACCCAAGACTGGTTTTCCAGGTACCAGAGGACGGTCTTGCGCAATGCGGCGTTGAAGCTTTCCCGCGGCTCCCACGCCAGCTCCCGGCGGATCTTGCCGCTGTCGATGGCATAGCGGCGATCATGGCCGGGCCGGTCTTCGACAAAGGTAAGCAGCGACGAGTAGTCGCCGATGGCGCGATTCGGCGCCAGCTCGTTCAGCAGCCGGCACAGGCTCCGCACCAGCTCAAGGTTGTTCTTTTCGTTGTGGCCGCCGATATTGTAGGTCTCGCCGGGCTTGCCCTTGGCCAGCACGGTCCGCAGCGCCTGGCAGTGATCGGTCACGTAAAGCCAGTCGCGAACGTTCAGGCCGTCACCGTAAACCGGCAGCGGCTTGCCCGCGAGCGCGTTGACGACCATTAGGGGAATCAGCTTCTCGGGAAATTGAAACGGCCCGAAATTGTTTGAGCAGTTGGTGATGATGGCCGGCAAGCCGTAGGTGGCGTGATAGGCCCGTACGAAATAGTCGGAGGCGGCCTTGGAAGCGGCGTATGGGCTGTTGGGAGAATAAGGCGTCCGCTCGGTAAACGGCGGGTCGGCGGGTGCGAGCGACCCATACACCTCGTCGGTGGAGACGTGAACGAAGCGGAAGCGCTCGCGCTGCGGGCCAGGCAACTGCTTCCAGTAACCCAGCACCTCTTCCAGCAAGTGAAAGGTGCCCTGGACGTTGGTGGTTATGAATTCGTTGGGCCCGAGGATCGAGCGGTCGACATGGCTTTCGGCGGCCAGGTGGACAACCGCGTCCGGCTGGTGGTTGCGCAAGGTGTCGCGAACCAGCTCGACGTTGTTGATGTCGCCGCGAATGAAGATGTGGCGGGGATCGTCCTTAAGGGAACCCAGGTTCTTCAGATTGCCGGCATAGGTGAGCTGGTCGAAATTGATTACCTGGCCGCAGCCGCAGCGAATCCACTCCAGCACGAAATTGGATCCGATGAAGCCCGCCCCGCCGGTAACGAGAATGCAATCGGGCATAGTGTGTTTCCGGCTTCCCCCAGAATTATTGGCGCTGGATGATGAGCTCGAGGCCAGGCGCGCTTTAGATGGCGACTGGCGCTTTGGCTGAATGAACCTGCTCGGCGATCCAGCGGTAGGTTTCCCGCAATCCCTGCAAAAGCGGGGTCGAGGGAGCCCAGCCGAGTTTTTCCCGGATCAAGCGATTGTCCGAGTTGCGTCCGCGGACCCCGAGCGGACCGGGGATGTTCCTGATCGCGAGTTGCTTGTTGGCCACGGTCATAATCATCTGCGCCAACTGGTTGATGGCGACCATCTCCTCCGACCCTATGTTCAAGGGCCCGGGAAAATCGGATTCCATGAAGCGTCGCACGCCTTCGAGGCACTCATCGATGTACAGAAACGACCGGGTCTGATTACCGTCTCCCCAAATCTCGATTTCCCCGCCATCCGGCGCTTCGGCGACCTTGCGGCAAAGCGCGGCCGGGGCTTTCTCGCGTCCTCCGCACCATGTGCCGCGCGGGCCGAATATGTTGTGGAAGCGCGCCACGCGCACTTCTACACCGGTATTGCGGGCGAAGGCGAAATAGAGGCGCTCGCTGAACAGCTTCTCCCATCCGTACTCGCTGTCCGGCGCCGCCGGATATGCGGAATCTTCCGAGCAGATGGGATTCCGGGGATCGAGCTGGTTGGATTGCGGGTAGACGCAGGCCGAAGAGGAGTAGAAAAACCGCTTTACGCCAGCCTTGACTCCCTCATGCAGGATGTTGAGGTTGATAGTGGCGGAATTGTGCATGACGGCCGCGTCATGCTCTCCGGTAAAGATGTATCCGGCCCCGCCCATGTCGGCCGCGAGCTGGTAAACGTCCTGCACCCCCGCGAGCGCCCGGGCGGTTGTTCCAACGTCACGCAGATCCCCAATAATAAAGTCGTCCGCCACCGTGGCGCTGAACTCGGGATACTTCAAGTCCGCGCCGCGTACCCAGAAACCCTCGTCCTTGAGCCGGTGGACCAAGTGACTGCCAATGAAACCACCTGCGCCCGCAACCAGTGCCCGCTTCACTTATTGCTCTCCGTAGCTTTGACCGCATGGTCAAGAAGAACTTTATCGTTCATCGAAGCGAAACTCGCAGGTATAAGATGCCTTGGCAACGTTGAACTCTCCTACTTTTCACTTACGATACCATACCGTGGCAACTGCAAGTACAACGAAAAGAACGGGAAATTCAAGATTCATCACCTGGCGCGCCGGCGGCATTTCCGGCCATTCCCGGGGCTATGCTTCTTCATCCCGCAAAAGTTCTCATGATTGCGTGTTTCGCCTGCTCTTATTCACAGTAGCTAAGGGTCGGAGACCGGCGGGCGCCCGCGAAACTTAAACAGAAGGGGGGCCAACTTGCGGGCGCCCCAGTAGCGGGGAAGGTAGCGTGCAGGGTCCCAGACGCACCGGAACAACCAGCCAAGGTACAGCTTGTCCGCCCAGACAGGGAGCTTCACCTGGTCGCCGCTGAGGAAGCCGATGGCCGCGCCGATGCAGTGGATGGCCGGCCGGTAGTCAAGGCTTCGCTTGAGATAGAGCCCCAAGCGCTCTTGCGTGCCGCCGCCGATGGTGATCACCACATGAGGAGGGCGGTGCCGTTGCACCTGCGCGAGCAGCTCCCTGTCCTCAAGCTCATCCCCGTAAATCGGCGCTATATAGGTATCATCCGTATCCAGCCCGATGCCCTGCTTCCTCAGCCACTCCAGGTTACGCTGGGCACTGGCAGCACTGGCCATAACCCAGAAACTGCTGTGTTGCCGGCGAAACACCGGTTGCCGCAGCAGCTCGTTAAGGTATTCAAACCCCGAGAGCCTCCGGATCGAATCCTTTTCGAGCAAGTTCCAAAGCAGAACCATAAAGGCGCTGTCGGGGATGGCGAGATCGGCGCCGATCAGAGCCTCGCGATAGGCGATGTTCGTAACCATGTCCTTGAGGGCAGGCGCCGCGGGCACGACGAGCAGTCCGCCCTGCCGCATCATGCGTTCGACGGCGGCGGGAGCACCGCCGGTGAAGAATTTCAAGCCCAGAATACAGCGCACGGGAACGTCGTCTACGGCAGCGCTGGTGGTAGGCATGCGCCTGTTACGACCTCTGTTTAACAGCAGCTTTGCAGAGCGCAAACTCTGGCAAAAACTTTCCTCGTCTCGATGCCGGCCCTGAAGCGGGCCTGCCGATTCAGCTTCCGGTGCCGGAGAAAACCACCGGTATAGTACGCCCCAGGATCATCAGGTCCATCCATACCGACCAGTTCTCGATGTATTCCAGATCGCACTTGATGTAGCTTTCGAACGACGGGTCCTGGCGCGAGCAGATTTGCCACAAGCCGGTCATGCCGGGCATGACTTCGAGCTTGCGCAGATGCTCCAGGCGGTACTGCATGTACTCCTGCAGCGCCGGCGGGCGCGGGCCTACCAGGCTCATTTCGCCCTTAAGCACGTTAAAGAATTGCGGCAATTCATCGAGGCTGTAACGGCGCAGGAAGCGTCCCAACGCGGTCACGCGAGGATCGTTGGCGGCCTTGAACAGCGGCCCCTCGCGTTCGTTCAAATGGGCCAGCTTGTCGAGCAGTTTATCCGCTCCGTCCTGCATGGTGCGGAATTTCAGGCAATCGAACATCATCCCCTTCTTGCCCACACGGCGCGCGCGGTACAGGACGGGGCCGGGAGAGTTCAATTTGATGGCCGCCGCAATAGTCAGCATCAGGGGACTCAGCAGAACCAGGCCAACCGCGGCCCCGACAAGGTCCATAACCCGTTTCAGGAACAACTGGAAGTAGTGCACGTCCTCGCGGTGAAGGATCATCACCGGCAGGTGCCCGATGCGGCTGACGGGAGTATGCCAGCCGATGCCGTCATAGAGGTCGGGGACGACGGTCACGTTCACCCGATACTCGGGCGCTTGCAGGGTGAGCCGCTTGATCAGGTCGCGCTGCATCAGCGTGGTAATGAAGACTTCGTCGATGAAGTGCCGCTGAATCACACGGTAGAGATCGGCATGCTTGCCCAAACAGAGCGGGTCTTTATCATCCTGGTCATCCAGGAAGCCCTTGACCACGTACCCTAGGTTGGGGTTTTTCTCCAGATGGTTGGCCAGCGCCCTCCCCACTTCACTGTTGCCGATGATGAGGGCGTTACGCGCCAGTGAACCGGCGGCAACCCCCCGGGCCAGGTCGGAACTGCGCATTACCCTGGCCGTGACCAGCCAGGCGGCATTCAGGACAGTGCCGGCGAACAGCCACCTGGAGCCGTGGACGCTGTAGCCACCGATATACAGGGCGCTGAAAAGCGCCATGACCGAGAAGGCTATCGACTTGAAAACCAAAATCGATTCGTCGAACAGCGAGTTGACCGGCAGGGGGATGTAGTAGCAGGCGCGCTTCAGCGCGAGCACAAGAAAAATCGAGTAGGCGAACGAGTATCCGAAGAGGCCGGACTTCAGGAAAATCAGGGCGGCTGAGCGGAAGGCGTCAACCGTCCAGGCCGTGGAGGCGAAGAGCAGGAAGCATGCAAGTACGGTCAGGTAGATGGTTATGCAGTCCCGGACCGGGTACCAGACCTGCAATCGCCACGGATGGGGCCGGTAAGACGTCGGCAAGACCTGGAATTCGGCTGCCCGGCTTTGTTCAGCACCGTGAGTGGTTGATGCGACCTCTCCCAGCAAGCGCGACGACATTCGCTCCTCCGAAAGTTAAACGGCGCACTGCAACAAAGATCACATGACCAGAACCGTCTCCGCGCCTGGTCCACGCTTGAATCCAACCGGAAAGATCACTCGCAACAGGCAGGTCTTTCCTCAGGGGTTCGGCAAAGTCGTTCCCCCGGGGTGGTCTACCCATCTCTTGCCATCTCGCCTACGTTACATGAAAGCAGCTTCCAAGGCAAACACCCTAGCCGTACACTATCAACCGCCCTATAGCCATCTGCTACCAGCGGGCGACCCGGCCCCGGCCATTAGTCCGAGAGCGTTGTTAGGCTAAGGGCCATGATCTTGTCCAGTCCGCAGGAAAGGGCTTTCCGAGGCCAAAGGTGCAACGGCTTTGCCCGCGGGCTAGTTCACTATCGCCTGAGTGAGATAGAGAACCGCGGCCGTGGGATTGCTCATTTTTATCCCCGTCCGAGACAAAAGGCAAGCTCACGAAGATTCACCGCGCAAGCTGACCAGAACTTGCCATAAGGCACTCACTTATTTCATTGAAAACATGCGACTTATTGCGCTACCCTGGACAGGGCTAACTGCGGCAACAGCTCTCGACGGAATGCGAATTCTCCAACTGATCCGATCATTGAATCCGAAGCTGGGCGGGACCAGCGCGGCGGTGCTGCAGCTTTCGCAGGCTTTGGTCGAACTGGGTACGCCAACCGAACTCGCCTGTCTGGATCGCCCCGACGATCCCTGGATACGGACGCTGCCGCTGAGAACCCACGCCCTGGGCCCCGGCGCCGGAACCTACGGATATTGCCCGCGGCTGGTGCCTTGGCTGCGGGCCCAGGCCGCCAGCTACGACTGCGTTGCCGTACATGGATGCTGGCAATATCCCGGCTTCGCCGCCCGGCGCGCCTTGCGGCATAGCGGAACGCCGTACGTCGTCTTCGCCCACGGCATGTTGGCCGCATGGTTCAAGCGTACTTATCCTCTCAAGCACGCCAAAAAATGGCTGTACTGGCCCTGGGGAGAGTATCGGGTATTGCGCGACGCCCGGGCAGTTATCTTCGCTTCCGAGCAGGAAAAGCTGGAAGCGAGACGTTCATTCTGGCTCTACCGGGCTCGCGAGATTGTTATTCCCTTCGGCGCCCCCGCCCCCAGCCCCGAGAGCGGCGCCCAGCGAGACTGCTTCCTGGGCCGGTTTCCCGAGCTCGCGCCGGCGCGCGTGGCCCTGTTCCTGGGCCGGATACACCCCATCAAGGCCTGCGATGACCTCATCCGCGCCTTTGCCTCCGCCGTGGGAGGCGACCCGAATTGGCGGCTGGTAATCGCTGGCCCGGACCAGGCGGCCCTGAAACCGGCGCTGATGCGATTGGCCGCCGAAACCGGAATCGCTCAGCGGGTGACCTGGACCGGCATGCTCGACGGCGACTTGAAAGAGGGCGCCTTCCACTCGGCTGAGGTGTTGGTCCTGCCTTCCCACCACGAGAGCTTTGGGATGGCCGCGGTCGAAGCCCTGGCGCGCGGATTACCCGTTCTCATCTCCGACAAGGTAAATATCTGGCGCGAGGTTGTGGCCGACGGGGCCGGCTTGGCCGCCAACGACGACGCCGCTTCCCTCGCCGGATTGCTGCGGCGCTGGACAGCCCTTCCGCAGGATGAAAAAGAAGCAATGCGGGAGAGGGCGCGCCAATGCTTCGCCCGGCGCTTCGCCGTGCGCAAGGTGGCGCGGGACCTCGTCGCCGCCCTCGAATCTCTGCTGCAAAGCTGATCTATCAACCGGCCTTAGGCTCCCTTGGAAACCGTGTGATTGCCGAGCACTATGTGGTCCATGCGCGTGCGCAGGAAGCAATCCAGGGCCTGGTCCGGGGTATGCACGATGGGCTCGTTCTCGTTGAAAGAGGTATTGAGCAGCACCGGCACACCGGTTATGGACTCGAAGCTCTTAATGAGCTTGTAATAGCGCGGGTTGGTGCCAGCGCTCACCGTCTGCAGCCGCCCGGAGCCGTCGACGTGCGTCACGGCGGGAATGACCTGGCGCTTCTCCGGCCGTACCGGGTACACCTGGATCATGAACGGATCGAGGCAGCCGCCCACGAAGAAGTCGTTTAGCGCTTCCTCGGCGATGGACGGCGCGAAAGGACGGAACTTTTCCCGGAACTTGATTTTGGTATTGATGATCTCGCGCATGTCGGCCCGCCTGGGGTCGGCGACGATGCTGCGATTGCCGAGGGCGCGGGCGCCCCACTCCATTTTGCCCTGGAACCAGCCCACGACGGCGCCCTCGGAGACGCGCTGCGCCGTCCAGCAGCACAGCGCGTTTTCGTCGGCGATCACGCGGTGCTCACACCTCTGCGCCTGCAGGTCAGCCTGCCTCCTGGCCAGCGCCGCCACTATCGCAGCATCGTCAAACTCGGGTCCCCAGAGGGCGTGCTGCATCTGGAAGCTGCGGGCTTGCCCCAGGATGTTGTTCCACACGTAAAAGGCGGCGCCCAGCGAGGTGCCGTTATCGGCCGCTGCCGGCTGTATGTAGACCTGCTGAAAAGGCGTGTTCTCCCGTACTTTTCCGTTGGCCACGCTGTTCATGGCGCAGCCGCCGGCGAGGCAGAGGTTGGGCATCCGGGTGCGGCGATGGACCTCGTTCAACAAGCGGAAGGCGGCTTCTTCGTAAACCACCTGCAGCGAGGCCGCCAGGTCCTCGTGCCGCGGCTCCAGCGGATCGTTGTATTTCCGCGCCGGACCCAGCAGCTCTTCGAGCTTGGCGGAATAAACCGGCCCCAGCGCCGGCTCGCCGTCTTCCCAGGTCAACGGAGTGCTGCCTGACCAGAAGCTGAAATAATCCAGGTTCAGCTCGAACCGACCGTTGGGTTTCAAGCGCAGCAGGCGCCGTAGCTGGTCGCAATAGCTGGGCTTTCCGTAAGGCGCCAGCCCCATGACCTTGTATTCGTCGCCGTATTTCATGAAGCCCAGATACTGCGTGATGGCCAGGTACAGGAGCCCCAGCGAGTGCGGATAGAAGACCCGCTCGATGATATCCAACCTGGGGCCGCGCCCGATTGCGACGGAGGTGCTGACGAAGTCGCCAAAGCCGTCGATGGAACAGACGGCAGCCTCCTGGAAGGGCGAGACAAAAAACGCGCTGCTCAGATGCGCGGGATGATGTTCGACCCAGTGCACCCGGCGGCGGAGCTGCGCTGTCTCCAAGCCAAGCGTCTCGGCGATGCGCGCGGCCAAGCCGAGCTGGGAAACAGCGTTCTTCAGGCGCGTCCGCAGCAGCGCGCCATGCGGACGCTTGCGCAGCGTAAACAGGACCTTGCGCCAGAGATGCGCCCTGGGGTTGTGCGATACGGCGAAATGGTCCACCTCGGCGGCTTTAATGCCCGCCATCTCAAGGCAGGCCCGCATGGCCTGCGCCGGATAGCCGGCAACGTGCTTTATGCGCCGGAAACGCTCTTCCTCGATGGCGCAGACCAGCGCGCCATCCTTGATCAGGGCGGCGGAAACATCAGCGTGGTAGGCACTAATTCCGAGAATAATCATGCGTGGTTTTCAAATAAGACCAGCTTTGAATAATCTAACAGCATTCACGGCGACGATCAGAGCTCGCCTGTCTCCCGCATCCAGGCCACGGTCGCGGTCACGCCCTCCTGCCAGGAATATGGCAGCGGCCCCGCCACCTGGCGCAGCGGTTCCAGGTCATGGACCATATTCGTAAGCAAATTGTCCAGCCTGAAGCTGGTGAGCGGAGGATTCCGCCAGCCCAGCTTCCTGGCCATATCGCCCGCCACGGCGGCGGCGCGCAAAAGCGGGATCGGGACCGTCCGGATTTCACGCACTCCCATCGTTTTTTGGATCAGTCCGGCCATCTCGTGTACTTCAATCGGCTCATAGTCAGCCAGGTAGAACATGCGGCCCTGCACGCACTCCTGCTGCGCTAAGCTAAGACGCTGCAATTGAAAGACGGTGTTGCCGGCAAAGCCGAACGACTTGCGCACCCGCGTCGTGCCCGGGTGAAAGTAGTAGCCCCTGGCAATCGTGGTGAAGAACGTCTTGTAAGGAACATCGAACCATGGCCCCCAGATCGAGGTGGGCCTCACCATGGCCCAGGAGCAAGGGATGCGCGCGCTCTGGCGCAGCATAATTTCCATCCTGATCTTGCTCTCGCCGTAGGGGGTCGTAGGACAGTAATCGGTGTCGCTCTTGGGTTGGTATCCGATGCGGCAGACCAGGCGCGTGGAGGCGAAGATGATCCGCCTCAGCTTCTGCAGCGCCGAAGCCGCTTCGATCAGGTTCTCGGTGCCGGTGAAGTTCTCGGCGTAATCTTCGACCGTCGCCCCGTCGAGGTCGGTGCGGGCGGCGAGATGAAAGATGTAATCAGGGTCGAAGTCGCGAACCGCACTCTCCAGCCGGGCGCGATCCATGATGTCAACCTGAAGCCACAAGCCGGAGTGGGCCGGGTTGCGCGGTGGCCTCTTGTCGATGCTCAGAACCCGGCATCCCTGCGTTTTATACGCTTCCACCAGATTGGTGCCGATGAACCCCGAGCCGCCGGTGATTAGCACCCTGAAACTCTTGTCCATGGGCAAGCTAACCAGCGGAGAATCTGGGATAGGATCGGGTTTGCTCTCTTCTGTGCTCATCTGCTTGGCAACCACTCAAAATCCCAGGGCTTTGCGGATCGCAAACTTGAGGCGGGCCCAATAGTGTTCAAACCGCGCTGCCGCTGGCGCTCGGCCTCCGGTAGTGATCTTGGCCCGCAATGCCTCATCGAGAGCGCGCACGGAGTCGCTGACACCGCCCCTTAGAACTTCGGCAGTTATCAGATCAATGAAGCCGGCGCGCAGTTCGGCCCCGGCACGCAACAAAAACTCGTAGTCGCCGCTGCTGTGATAGCTCGAATCGAACTCGCCGAAGCGCTCGAACAGGCGGCGATGGTGCAGCGAGCCGGGGTGCGCGACGTTCATGTAGACGCGGAAGGTCTCCCATTCCCAGGCGGTTCCACGGCTCCGCCGTATGCCATTGGCGCACTGCACCGATACTCGGGAAGATACATAATCCAGCGGCCGGCCGCAGCCGCTAATGAACTCCACGTAGCGCATCAAGGCATCGCACTGATAGTGGTCATCGCTGCCGAGAAAGGCGATCCAATCGCCGGCGGTTAACTTTACACCTTTGTTCCAAGCATCGTAGATGCCGGTATCGGGCTCGCTGATCCAGTAATCGATGCGATCGTTAAGGCGGCGCAGAACCTCCACTGTGCCGTCCGTCGAGCCGCCATCAACGACTATCAACTCGACGTTCGGGTAAGTTTGCTCCAGCACGCTGCCGATAGTCGTCTCGATGCTTTTGGCGCCATTCAACACGGCGACGATGACCGACACCAGCGGCTGCCCCGGCTGCGATTGCCGGGACTTTCCCGCCAGCCTTGTGCCTCCGCGCGCCGCAGTCGCCACACTCGCCCCCGTGCAGGGGCCGTTGCGGCGGTTCAGCCGTTCGTCATTGCCATCGAAGCTTTGCATTGTTATGACGAGTTTTTGCCCGCTCCGGCTTACAGCTTCTGGATATAAAAAGACCCTGGCTCCCGGTCCCCGGTAAGGAATGGGCAAACCAGCTTTAACTTATCGTAATGATGATGATGCAGGAAGTTAAGAGCGCCCTTCACCTGCCATTCCTTATTTCCGGTCAGAAAGGCTTCCAGCAGGTACTGCTCATTCCACAGCATAACTTTGTTCTTGATCCACTCTTCCGGGTAGTCCCGGGGAGTGAAGATATCGTGAATATGAACGAGCACCTTCGAGTGCAAGCGCGGCATGATTTGCAAAAACTCGAAGAGCACGTCTCCTTGCGGGCGAATCACATGCGACGAGTCGATGAAGAGAATATCATTGGCCTCCAGTTGCATAAAAAACTCAGGCGGCAACAATTCGACCCTCGACCTGATAATCTCCGGCCCCGACTGCTCCAGCCACGGCTGTTCGTAGGGTTCGATGCAAACGTGCCGGCAGCGGTAATCGGGGTCTTCCTGGAGGTTTTTTGCTAACGCCGCGGTAGCCAGCAGGGTCGAATAGCCGCTGCCGATTTCAAAAATCTGGCGCGGCTTCAGGCAACGGACGACGTTGTACCAGTATTCGGCATCGCCCGACTCGAAGGCCATGTTCCCCAGCCGGAAGCGGGCAGACAAGCCTTTTTCCGCGGGCGCTGCCAGCAATTCGGCCCCATAGACAAGCTGCCTCAGCCACTCCAGTTGACCGGACTCATTAAGATCGATGCCCGGCAACTCACGTTCTTCCGCCAGGTCGCGCCACAGATGTTTAGGGTTCGTCAAAGGCTCGTAATAGTGATCTCGGACCGGGAAAACACCGATGGCGGCCAGTATCCGCCTGCCCAGGCGGAAGCGCTCGATGCCGGCTCGGCGCAGGGCGTAGAGAACGCATCCGCTGAGAAACACAAGCGGGGCAATTACTAGATCAACCGCCGGCAGGGCTTTGAGTAAGAAAGCCTTGATCCGGGGCTTGAGCCCACGGCCGGCACCGCCGTCAGAGTAAACGCTTGCCTCCGCCGAAGGCTCATCCCAAGTCTCACCCGAACTCCGACTGCTAGAGGAGCTGAGATCGTTCTGCATAGGCACTCTTGGCGCTCTTGTAGTTCAAGATGTAGATGAGGATAAAGAAGAACTGCTCGGGGCTGAAGTAATGTCCGTGGCGCAGCAGCTTGAGGAAAAAATACAACAAGATCGCGTAGCTGATCTGCGCCCGCGGGCCCTGCCCGGAAACCCGAAAATACCACATGAAAGCCAAAACGCCGAACAGTCCTACCAAACCCAGTTCAGAGATGACCCGCAGCAACAGCGAGGCGGCGTCTTCGGCGTTCAGTTTCTCCAAATCTTCGCCCAGGAACTCTCTAATACCCGGTATCTGGTCCAGGAATTTCTCGTGCGATAGAGCATGAGAACCGAGGCCATTGCCCAGCCACGGACTCTCCTCGAAGACCTGCTCGGTGACAAACATGTTCGCAACCAGTGCGAAGGTGCTGAGATTGGTGCCTTCGACGCTGGATTCCTGAAGAGCCCCCGCCGTATCCACCACCCGTTCGCGGAACCCCTCCGAGCCCAGGAACAGCCCGACAAACATAACCCCAATCAGCAACGGCGCTATCAGCACGTAAAACCTGTAGCGCCACAGCAGCAGAGCAATGCCAGCGCCAATTCCCAGGTAGGCAACGGCTGACAGGGAAAAGACAAACGACAGCAGCATGACGGCCAGTTGCCGTCCGTAGCGGCGATAGCTCAGCCATTGATCGGCGAAGAAATACAGGGCCGGGATGCACACCGTCGCATAATGGGCCGGCTCCGGCAGGATGCTGGTGAACCTGGAGTAAGAGGTTATATGGAACGCCCACTGCAGCGGCAACATGCAGAAGCCCACGATGGCAACCCAGTAGGCGGCCACGGCGTAGTCGCGAAAGGCCCGCTCGAAGCGGTTCTCCTGCAGTTGAAAGAAGTTGTAGAAATAGAAGGCGCTGATGGGAATTCCGGCAAGCTGCTTGCCGGCCAAAGCCAGCGTGTCGGTGTCGTTGGCGATCCCGATGGCGCTGCTCGCCCCCAGGTAAAGGCACAACATCAGCAGCTTTTTGGGGATGGAGAACTGGCCCAACAGCAGCATCATTAGGAGGTTGAAGAACAACAGCAGATACGAGAACTGCAGCCGGAAAGCGCCCAGATTGAGCATAAGCGCTTCCGAGAAGAGCGAGGCCAGGGTGGTGTAATACAGGAACTTTCGCAGCGAGAATTGCTCTTCCACGCCGACGATCGTCTTGTCGTAAGTGAGTTCCATGCCTGCTGTTCTCGCTGAATCAGGCCTTACTGCACCCGCCCCGGAGCGCGAGTGGGTGCATGGCAAGCGCTGCTGTTACTTCACAAAGCGGCGGCTCCAGAGACTGGCTTTCAACACATCCATTTGCGCGCGATTGGCCGGATCGGCCACGAACCTGCTATAGGCCTCCTGCAGGATGACATACGTCGAACTGAGCACCAGGGCCGCCAGGAACGCGCAGATGACGATAATGGTGCGCTTGGGAAAAGACTTTTTCTCCGGAACCGTGGCCGGATCGATAACCTGAGCGAAAGATACGCTCTTGGCCTCGTCGAGCTTAGCCGCCTCGTACTGCTTGGCGATAACCTCGTAAATTGCCTCGTAATAGCGCAGGTTGCGATAGGCATGCAGGTAGGCCAACCCCGCTTCCGGCACCTTGCTGGTGGGAATCTCGATGTCGCCTTCGGAGAGATTCTGGTTGTGCAGAAGCTTGGCCAGTTGCTCCTGCAAGCCGGCCAGTTGCTGTTCGGCGATGACGTAATCCGGGTTCCTGCCGGTGGCGTAAGAGCGCATGGCCTGCAATTGAACTTGCTTGCCGGCAATCTGCGCCTTGAGATTGGCGACGGTCTGAATGATGGCGCGCGACTGCGCGTCCAGTTGCAGCATGCCGGTCTTTTCCTGCGTCTGCTTCATCTTCTGTTCAGCGTCCACCAGGTTATCCTTGGCCTGCCGGAGCTGATCTTCGAAGAACATCCGGCGCTGCGAGTTGTCGGTGAACGCGATCCGCTGGTTCAAGTCGTGCAATTGCGCGACGTAGCCGTTGGCCAGGTCGGCGGCCCGCTTAGGATCTCTATCGGTGACGGAAAGCTGGATCAAGCCCTGCTTTGGCTGCACTTTCAAGCTGGTGCGGTCATCCAGTTCCTTGCGGGCGTCCAGCATCGTCTTGGAATGGTAGAGTTCCATCAGTTTGAACTGGCGGACCAGGCCGTACTGCACCGATTCGCTGCGCAGCATGGCGGCGTATAGCTCGATGTTGCTCTTTACCCCCAGCTCCCTTCCAAGGCCGGCAAGTGCCCCGAGCTGCCCCATCATTAAATTGGCCAGCGACTGGCCTTGCTGCGGAGGCAGAATGACGGTGGTGCCGGCATATCGGACAGGCAGAACCAAGCTGATGACCACGGTCAGCAGCGTGACCGCAATGGTGAACCTGGCGATAGTCTTTTTGCGCCCGGCCAGCGTTGTCAAAAGCTTCAGGAGATTTACGTCTCCCTTGGACCGCACGCTGGCGGGTTCGCCAAGAAGTGGCTCCGCCGGGTCGATGATTTTGTCGCTTCCACGCACCATAAGCCGATTCCCCGACTGCTAAAGATCGGTCCGCCCGGTTAGTGTCCGGTTACTACTGCCAGGCTGGCCGCCCCCAGTGCGAATTGGGAGAACAACTGGGACCATTGCTGGATCATCTGCATGCGGTTTGCCCCGATGAGCTTGAACGGCACCACAATGATGTCTCCGGGAAGAACGTGCACCGATTCCAGCCCGCCGCTCCATAATGACGCGCCGGTGTTTTTGCTGATTACCGAGCCGTCGGCGCGCATCACGAACGTGTGCTTGCGGTCCGCCTGCCTGGTGCCCCGCCCCGCCATTTGCAGGTAATCGCCCACCCGCTTGCCCGGACGGTAGATATACGAACTCTGGTTGTATACCGCGCCCACCACATTGACCGTGCTCGGCTTATAGGGAATTGCCAGGCGGTCGCCATCCTCGAGCTGCACATCGGGAATGGCGTTTATGCCCATATCCGACGGATGCAGCTCCAGCACCATGCGCCCGGTAGCCCGCATCTGGCGCAACCGGGTGATAAGCAGATTGCCGGAAACCCCCATCGGTGCCAGCTCCAATACCATGCTGCGAACCGTCGAATCCAGGCCGCGCTGCTGTTCGGCGCGCAGAGACTCGCGGGTGAAATCGCTGCCGAACAGGTAAGCCCCCGGAGTCAAGCCCCCGGCGCGCTCCACCATGGTCCGCAGGTTGTCGCCCGGTTCAACCTTGTACACGCCCGGAGAATGAACTTCTCCCTCCAGGCGAATGAACTTGGTCCGCCGCGCTATGGGTACCTTGAGGTCCCTCTGCGAGAAGATGGTGACAATATCTCCCGGCTGCAGCACCAGGTTCTGCGATTCATCTTTCTCCAGCACCAGACGGCCCAGGTCAAAGGGCAGAAGCTGCGCCGAAAGATCCTGGGGATTCAGTCTTTGAATGACCGCATAGTCCCAGTTGATATCAGGAGCGCTACGCTTTACCTCGGTAGTAATTTCCTCGGTGCCACGCGTAGTGGTGACGGCGCCGGCCTGGCTCTTGCTTAGTGTTGATTCCGGCGGCGGCGGTACAGGTTGGTTGCCGGGCGCCAGCTCGGGGGAGGCCGTGGCCGCGCCCAACGATTGCGCGCCCGGAACAACCCCAATCCCAGCCTGGGGCGCAGCCGTGGCGGCGGGTTGAGCTGTGGTGGCCGGTTGTTGCTGCTGGGGCGCCGTCACCGGCTGCCTGGCCGCTGGCGCCACCGGCTGCGGCTGCGGCCGGGGGGCAGTCTCGGGCATGGGGCGTCCCAGTAAGTTCTGGTTGCGCCAATACTCGCGGGTGAGCAAAAACTCGCGGTTGGGAATCAACTCGCGCAGTTTCATCCCCGGGTGCCAGGGATAGCGGCCGGGATTGGCCACGTTGCCGCGGATGGTGACCGCATTTTCGAACTTCGGCACGATGGAGATCACCTGCACGATGTCGCCATCTTTCAGCTCTTGCGCCAGCCCCGGCTGGTCCAGCGGAAACTCCCGTATGCTGCGAACCCTATGCTGGTCGATGCGCTCGACTGTCACCTTCTGCGCGTCGGCTATCGTATCCAGGCCGCCCACCAGCTCCAGGGCGTCGCCAAGCGTGGTCCGGTCCTTCAGTTCGTAAATCGCCGGCAGATGGACCGAGCCGGTAATGGCCACCACCGGCCCGATCGGAGGGATGAAGATCACATCCCCGGGCTGCAGTTGCACGTCCTTGGACTTGTCGCCCTTCAGCAGGAATTCGTACAGGTCGAAATTGGTCAGGACCTTGTCATTCCGCTTGAGCTGGATGTTGCGCAACGAGCCTTGCAGGCTCGGCCCGCCTGAAGCAAATAGCGCATTCAGCAGGCTGCTCAGCGAACTGATGGTGTAACTGCCCGGGCGCCGGGCATAGCCGACCACGAAAATCTGCATCGAGCGCAGGCGGCCCATGCTGACCGTCAGGTCGAAATTCTTATAAAACTTGCCCACCTCGGCCTTGAGCACGGCCGCCACGTCGGAGTACTTAACTCCGACCAGCGTAATCGAGCCGACCTTCGGGAAATAGATCTGCCCGGAGCGGTCGATGGTGGTGCGCAGTTCGGCGTTGAGCTGCCCCCAGGAGCGAATCAGCAGCTCGTCGCCAGGCCCGAGCACGTAGTCGGACGGGACGGGCATACTGCTAACCGGCGCGAAGGTGCTGGGCACATTCTGGAAAAGGCGGTTGCCGAAGATCGGCAGCCTCGCCCCGGTGTCTTCGAGCACAAAACGCTGAAATGCCGTGAGCGTCTCGGGCGCAGCCGGGGAGCCCTGGGCTGTTGCCTCCGGTTCGGCAGCCACCGCTTCGGGCTTGTCGTAGCGCTGTATGGTGGGCGGATGGACGTCGATATCCGGGCGCTGTACCGTGATATCCTCTGCGCCGCCGCAACCGGCAAGCCCGGGATTGCCCATGCAATCGGCCGCGCTTGGGCCGGACTGCTCACTCGAAGCTCCGCCCAGCGACGACTCCGCGCCGGTTTGCGCAACCACCCAAACGCTCAAACAAACCAACGTAAATAACAGGCAGCAATAGCGTTTCATATAGATATAGAAACCCAGCAATCCTCAGACCGGATCTGCCGCTCCCAATGAAAACTGCTTGCCAAGTATACAAACACAGCCCAGGCCGCGAAAATTTGACGGTTCCTGCCTGATTTCCACTCCGCCATCGTTAACCCCTAAGAGGCTGCTGAAAAACAGATTTCAAGCGGGTTGAGTCTACAAGCTCTTGTGGACTGCGCTTGCGGCACCCGCATTACCTAGCGCCTCGCTTGTTGCTTCGGCGCGTTTTTCAGCAGCCTGCTAACGCCGCAGGTTCAGCCGCCACTTCTTACCCGTTGTCTAACAGTGCGCCAAGCCTCCGCCAAAATCAATATCCATGCCGTCGCCACTTTAGGTTCGGGTAGTAAGTAAGTTGAACGGCAGTGGTGAAGTCCTTCTGCAGGTTAGGGAGCCCGCCGGTAAGCAGCGGCGCCTTCCACAGCTCCACCTGCTCGAAAGCATTGAGCTCCAGTTGCGGTTTAAGGCGGATGATCGCCCGCACGGAAAAATCGTTCTGCGTGGTGCCGCCGGGAACAAACTGTTGCGACGCTTTTACGTTTCTATAGGCGAACTGAATGCTCTGCTTGGGGCTCAGCCAATAGGTAAGCCAGACTTGGCCGCCCTTGGCCTCGCGCCCGATCCAGCTACCCATAAGATTGCCCTTGTTGGTGTACAGGTCATGGTACGCGGTTTCCCAATAGAAAAACGTGCCACAGCAATGCCCTCCGGCCGAGGGCGGATCGGTGGAGACCGCCTCCACCCGCAGGTCCAGTTTGGACAGCTTGGGAAAGTGCGAAAGGTAAAGCCCCGGGTTGATTGCCGCCCGGCGGGGAGCGTCTATCGGCGAAGTATCGTCGTGCACGATGGAATCCGCGTAGAGGGTCACCCATTTCCGCAGCCAGGGGAGCCGGTAGCTGAAGTCGAACTGGGAGTGCCTGGCGCCGGGGTCGTTTCTGGAGAATTTCTGCGCCGGGCTGATGTTCGAGATGCTGCTGAAGCTGTTCCAAAACGAGCCGAAGGTCAGCGGCACATGGCCTGCGCCGGCAAAGACGACCACGCGGGAAAAGCCGAACTCGAAGTCGGGCGTCGGCTTGAAGCTGATCTTCTGGGCGTGAAGCCAGGGTTCGTTCGGAGCGCACGTTACCGGCGTGCCGTTAAAAAAACAGGGGAATTGCTGGTTGGGGAAGGTGTGCCCCTTGAGGTCGCCGAACAGAAGCTCATAGCGAGCCGGCCCGACCAGCTTTGAGAGCCCTGGAATCCGCAGCGGCTCCACGCGGTTGATGCGCAGGGCGTAGATGGGCTCGGCGTTGTTGCTGAATGCCATGGCGCCGCCCTGTCCCGGCCCCCACCACTCCTCGCTCTTGCCCACCGAAATCTCGTGGTTTGCCAGGTGCATGGAAGCATTGGCATCCAGCAAGCTGAAGTTGTTGCTTACCGGGACCGGGGTGGGCGGCAGTTCGGGATTCTCGTCCATGTGCCCGATGGCGGCGCGCACGGAATCAGGGTAGGCAGCCCGGCCCGGTGCGTGCTGATACTCGCCCCGCAGAGCCACGGAAAAGCGCATGTCCTCGGCGCGGGCGCTGAAACCGGTTATGGCGTTGAAGCCCTCCTGGTAAGGACGCCCGTAGTCGTTGATGATGGTCTGGCCGAAGTGATACGAGTCGTTGATTGGCGTTCCGCTGACGCCCATGGCGCGACCGTAGACCGAGTCCAGCTCCGCGTGGGCGGCGGATTTGCCATGGTCGTAGCCCTCTACCTCATCGCGGAATTCCTTGGCCAAGGCGTTGAAGATTCGCCGCGCTTCCAGGTCTCGTGGAGCTTTATCAAGCTTCTCGGACGTACGTTGGAGGATGTGCAGACAGGCCAGGCGCGTCCACGGGCGCAGTCCCAGATAAGCCGTATCGGCGTAGCCCAGGGCGTGCAGGCGATCGAAAGCCGGATAAATCCAATTATCGAGCGATATATAGGTCGAGCCAAAAGGGCCGCTGCCGGTGAAAGTGGGAAGCTGCTCAAGCGGAACGGTCGCGGCCCCGGGCGGCGGTTGCGGCGCCGGCTTTTCCGGCTTCGCCGGTTTTTCTATGGTTCCGATGTTGCCGCTGTCCAGGTCGGGATTGTGGTGCGCGTGGTAGACGTATCGGCCCATCAGCACGCCAATGCCCATGCCCACGAAGGTGTCCGAAGCCGAATGCTGGCGGGCGATGAGCCGGGAGAGCGAAACCGAGCTGGCGCCGCCGTAGGCCAGCAGTTTGGTCAGGATTCCCGGGTATTCTTCGGCCACGACCGAGGCCACCGCCCAGGAAGCCATGGAGTGATCGGAGGGAAAGGCGCTACCGGACTTCCACCACGCCTGCGGATTGGTAGTCGAGTTTGGACGCTCGCGGTTGGTAATGTTTTGCGCCGTCAGGTTGATTGCCAGGCCGTCGATCACCGCCTCCCCGGCCAGCAGTCCGGTTTCCAGGGCGCGCGGATTGTGCTTCCAGCGGCCGGCCACGTAAAAAGCGCCGCCGATGCCCAGCATTCCAGCCAGCCCGGCATTCGACAACGAGTTTGCCCGGCTGATGGTCTTGGCAGAGTTGCCGGGTAGCTGGCGCTCCAGGTCGCGGTCGTAGGCGATGAAGGCGGCGCTTCCGCCGAAGAAGGGCACCATCCAGATGGCGTCCTTGGTGCGCACCTTCCGCGGGCTGGTCCAGATAGCCTCCTGGTCGTAGAGGAGGTTCTTCAGCGTCCACACTTCGGGATGGCGGTCTGCCAGCGGGAAGCGCCGGCCCTGGGCTTTAGCCGGCGTTTGCTCGGCTTGCTTCTGCTCCGGCTGCTGATCTGGCTGCTGGACTGTAGTTTCGTTCCGAGGCGAAGGGGTGTCCTGGGCCATGCCGACCGACGACAGGCAAATACCCGCAACCGCTATGAGGAACGAACGAAACAGCAAATTCATAGTGACTTGATCGCCCTTGCTGTCTCTCGAATTTTCAGGCAGGCAGCGGCGGCAAAAAAATGCACGCAAGATCGGCGGCGGGCCTCTGCGGCGCTTGCGCCTCTCAAGCTAGAAGCTATCTCATAATGAACCACGAATATAAATACGGCTTCCCTCAGGGGCTATTGAGTACTGCAAAAATAATGTCCTCCCAAAATATGAATTGTCATTCCGACCGGAACCGCGCACCGCGCGGCGGAGTGGAGGAACCTTGTGTTTGGTGCCGGAAAACACAAGGTGGCTCGACTGCGGCGCTGCGCCTCCTCTCGCCATGACAACTTTCCAGTGGGCACCTGATTACAGGGTGTAGGACATTACATATGCAGCCCTCAATAAAGCCCGCATTTTTATTGCTCCTGGACGGCACGGCTGAAGCCGTGCCCTTTCAAAAAACGATTTGTGAGATAGCTTCTAGTCATTGGACTCATTCACTGCCGCCGGCTGCTCCTGCCGTTGCCGCCCGAAGCTGGCTGGCATTCTTTCCGCCCGGCCAATGCTCACATACTGGAATCCCGCCTTTTCCATCTCCTCCGGCGAGAATAGATTGCGCCCGTCAATCACGATCGGATAGCGCAGGCAGCTACGAATGCGGCCCAGGTCTAGATGCCTGAACTCTTCCCATTCGGTCAGCACCAGCAGCGCGTCGGCCCCTTCGGCGGCGGCGTAGGCCGATGCGGCAAAGCTGACGTTCTCCCTGCGCAGAACTTCTCTGGCCCGCTCCGTGGCGGCCGGATCGTAAGCCGAGATCGAACAGCCCTCCGCCAGCAGCGATTCCACAATGGCCAGCGCCGGCGACTCGCGAATGTCGTCGGTTCCGCCCTTGAAGGCCAGGCCCAGCACCGCCAAACGCTTGCCCTTTAGCGTCCACAGGGAGGAGCGAATTTTGCGCAGGAAACGCCGGCGCTGCTCCTCATTGATCTTTATCACTTCCTCCAGCAGGCGGAAGTCGTACCCCAGTTGCCGGGCAGCCGCCAGAAACGCGGCCGTGTCTTTGGGGAAGCACGAGCCGCCATAGCCGATGCCGGGGTTGAGGAAGTCGGTTCCGATTCGCTTGTCCGAGCCGATTCCCAGGCGCACCTGCTCGATGTCCGCGCCCGCCGATTCGCAGATGTTAGCGACGGCGTTGATGAAGGAAATCTTCATTGCCAGGAAGGCGTTGGAGGCGTGCTTGATAAGTTCGGCGCTGCGCGCGCTGGTCACTATAAGCCGGGGAGGCGCAGCCTGTCCTTTCCCGGGAAACGGAACGGCATTGGCCGATCTGACGTAGGTGCCATCGGAAAGGGGCTGGTAAACCTGGCGCAATATGTCGATGCAGCGCTCCGTATCCGCGCCCAGGACTATTCGATCGGGATATAGGAAATCCGTGACCGCCGTTCCTTCACGCAGGAACTCCGGGTTGGAAGCCACGTCGAACATCTCCCGCCGCGCCCCGTTCAGCAGCATGACCTTGCCTATCCATTCGCTGGTGTAGACGGGAACGGTGCTCTTCTCGATTATGACCTTGTACTGCCGGGCTTCGGCCAGCGCCGCCGCGATCTCGCGCGCCACGCTTTCAATGTGCGAGAGGTCCGCGTCGCCGTCGCCGGCGGGAGGAGTGCCAACCGCTATAAACACCACCTCGCTCTGCCGCACGGCCTCGACCACGTTGTCGGAAAAGCGAAGCCGGCCGCCGCGCAGCCGCGCCAGCAGCTCCGGGAGATGCCGCTCGTGAATGGGAACCTCTTGCCGGCTGAGGGCAGCATACTTCTCCGGGTCATTGTCCACCAGCACGACGCTGTGCCCGATTTCCGCCAGGCACGCTCCCGCAACCAGCCCAACGTACCCACTGCCTATCACCGCTATCCGCATAGATTGCACCCGGCCCAAGCCTTCTACTCGCGAATTCATTGTATCTCGGTTGACTGCCTTTGCCAGCCGGGATTCTCCTGCGCCGGCGACATTCCGGCGGAGGCGGTTTTGCAGGCTGCGGTCCGGATTCAGCGCTGCCCGTCCGCCGCTCCTGCCCTTCCGGGATCTAGGGCCGGGTAAAGGGGGCTGTCATCAGATGGTACGAATGCGCCCGCGTCTGCTTGAAGAAAACGATGGAAAATGTAGCCACAAAATAAGACACGACAGTTGCAATGGCGGCTCCCATCGCTCCAATCTTGGGTATCAGCACGATGTTGAGCGCGACGTTGCACGCCATGCCTATCAGGGTTCGGTAAAGCGATATCTTCTGCAGTTGCTCGATCACCATGAACGGGCCGCTGGCCACGCCCATAAAGACCGCTATGCTCGCCCACAGGTGAACGGCCAGCACCGGGCCGGCCTGCTTGAACTGGACACCATAGAGAATTCTGGTAATCCAGCCGGAGGCCAGCGCAGTCGGCAATGACAGGCCTATCGCCAGCCACGCCATGTAGAAATACAGCCGTTTGAGCCTTTTGAGGTATAAAGCGTTGTCGATAGCGTGAGATTTGATGATCGAGGGCGAGACCGAGGAGGTAACTACCAGCGGCAGGAAGTACCAGACCTCGGAAACCCTGGTGGCGGCCGCGTAGATGCCGACCTCGCGCTCGCCGGCCAGTTGTTGCAGCATGACCACATCCAGGCGCATGTAAAGAATTACCGCCAGGCCGGCAATCAGGAGCGGCCAGCTATCCCGGAGCAGCTCGCGCGCCACCCCGGTCTCGAATCGCCAGTCTCGCATGTTGTGGTGGTTGGTCCGGTAAGCGACAACCAGAAAGATGGCGGTCAAAGCGGCCTCGCCGAGGCCGGCGGCGCCAAAGGCGATGAGGGACGCGGAGGACAGCAGCAGGTAGATTTTCAGCAGCGTGATCAGTACAAACGCGGCATTGGCGGCGATTACGGTATACCGGGACTGCACCTTTGCCTGGAAATAAAAGTCGATGACATTGAGCGCTTGAAAAACGAACCCGGTTGCCGAAAGCGCCACCAGCCAGAACATAAGGGTGTCGCCGGCGCGCATAAAGGCGATGCTGGCGAGAGAAAGCAGCAGGGTGACGGCGGCGCCGCCGAGCTTGAGCGCGAAGGCGCTCCCCAGCAGGGCGTTTTGCCTTTCCGGGGTTCTGACCAGCTCGCGCACCACGATGCTGTCCAACCCCAATGTGGCGATGGCGCCGAACAAGGCGGCGAAGGCAATGGAAAAATTCAGCAGACCGAATTGGCCGGGGCCAAGATATCGCGCCACCCAGGCGCCGATGAAAAGTCCCAGGCCCAGGCGAACGAATTTATCGACCGACAACCAGCCAATGTTGCCGAGTACCGCCTGGAGTTCGGCGCGGCCATCCAGCGCGCCGCGCAACATCCCGGGCAGGTATCTATGCCACTTGGCGTTCATCGCCTGGTCCCCTGCGACTTCATCCTCTGTATCTCGAGCGGGCTGATGCGAGCGGGTTGTATCGGTATGGAAGAGCGGGACGTTTCAGCTCCACGATATCGCCTGGGCAGTGCGTCGTTCAAGGCACGGAGATGATAACCCGGCCACCAAAACAGCCCGTTTTATAATAGCATCTGCTCGGGAACGACCGGCGCTATCGCCGAGCGGTCTGAAGTTATTCCCCGGAGCAAGAGCATCGCTACTACAGAAGTACAACCATTAGCGTGGATTATTCATGATTGCCAACAACCCAAAGGCGTCATCCCGAGCGAGAACCGGGCCGCGCCTGCTTTTGGCGCAACCGGTTCGAGTCGAGGGATCTTGCGTTTTCCTTCGCTCTGCAGAGATGCAAAACGCAAGATTCTTCGACTCCGCGCCCGCCGACCCGCAACAAATGCGGATCGCACGACAACGCGGGCGCGTCGCTCAGAATGACGTTCCTGTTTCATGAATAATCCGGGTTAGGAGGCTGCTGGTGTTCAAGTCCTGGCTGAAGTCCGTGTTACCGCCGCCAGTTCTGGCTTGGTGGCGATGGATTAAGGAAAGTTTGCTATTAGTGTTACCTCCACGGGCGGCAATCAAATATGAATTCCGTTGGTGTCATAAACGGTCACCTCACTTAGATCCTCCGCTCACATTTAATGAAAAAGTCGTATATAGAAAGGTCTATTGTCACGATCCGCGCATGGCGCGCTTGGCCGACAAAGTAGCGGCAAAAGAGTATGTCGCTGAGACGCTCGGGGCGGAGTGGGTAATCCCGAATTTTTGGTCGGGCGAACAACTTCCGCCGCGCAACCAACGAAACTGGCCCATGCCGTACGTGCTGAAGGCATCCCACGGCTGCGGATGGAACATCTTCGTGTTTTCTCCGGAGGATCAGAACTGGGACCTGATTGAAAAGACAACCAGCCAATGGCTTCGAACGGTTTACGGCAGGCGGTCGCTGGAGTGGTGCTATTCGCAGATGAGACCACGGCTGCTGGTGGAACCCTTCCTGGGCGTGGAAAAAGTTGCGCCGATAGATTACAAGTTCTGGGTATTTGGGGGCAAAACCGCATTCATCCAGGTGGACTTAGGCGTCCTGCAATTTCACGAGCAGTATTTTTACGACATCAACTGGAATCGCCAGCATTTCGAATACGTATGTCCTGGCGGCAAAGAGGAAGTGCCCCGCCCGCACAATCTGGCGCAACTGATTCAGGGCGTCGAGCGCCTGGGCGCTCCCTTCCCGTTTGTGAGAGTCGACCTTTACAACGTCAACGGCCAGCCAATGTTTGGCGAACTCACCTTTTATCCCAATGCCGGCCGTATTGGGTTCAAACCGGAAAGCATGGATGCCGAACTCGGCCGTCTGTGGGCGGGCTCAGATCAGTGCGTGTCAGTGACTAAGTAAAAATATGCTATGGCGGAAAGTCCATGTCTCCTGCATCATTGCGTAAGACCATCGCATCGCTGGGAAACGCTATTCTCTACTTTCGTGATTACCTGAAAGCCTACGCCCGGAGGGCTTACTCGCAGGAGGGCGAGGACATCGTATTGGAGCGCTTTCTGGAGGATAGGCAGACCGGCTTTTATGTAGATATCGGCGCCCATCATCCCAAGCGGTTTTCGAATACCTACCTGCTGTACCTTCGGGGCTGGAGAGGACTGAACGTAGATGCGACTCCCGGCTCCATGTCGAACTTCCGGCAAGTGCGGCCAAGGGACATAAACGTCGAAGCCGCCATTGGCGCGGGCGGCAAGGAGCTTACCTTCTATGTGTTCAATGAGCCGGCTCTCAACACCTTCGATAAGGAGCTGGCGCGCAAAGAAGCGGTGGGGCAGTACCGCATAGTGCGGGAGATGATGATCCGCACCATTCCACTATCTGAGCTGCTCGATACCTACCTTCCTCAGGGAGTAAATATCGACGTTCTAAGCATAGATACCGAAGGACTCGATTACGAGGTATTGTGTTCGAATGACTGGAGCCGCTTCAGGCCGGAATACGTCCTGGTGGAATGCTTCGGGGCGCAAACCATTACAGACGCGCTAGCACATCCGGCGTGCCAGCTTCTGGCCAAAGAAAACTACGTCATGGTGGCAAAAACAATGAGTACGGTGATATTCAGGCAAGTAAAGGCCGCCCCGTAATCTGAGCAGTCGAACATTGGGTTTTCGATTGGGTTTTCGCGCGTGACGGCCTATGTTCCGCGCTCTTCCCGGAGAATATTCATCAAGTACTTGCCGTAGGCGCTCTTCTTCAGGCCGCTGGCCAAGACTTCAAGCTGTGCGGCGCTTATGAAACCCTTGCGGTAGGCAATCTCTTCCGGCGCGGCAATCTTCAGGCCCTGTACTCTTTCCAGTATGGCTACGAAGTTCGCCGCCTCAAGCATGGAGTCCGGAGTTCCCATATCCAGCCACGCGCTTCCCCGGCCTAGGACGGTTACCTTCAGCTTTCCGGCTTTGAGATAGATTCTATTCAGGTCGGTTATCTCGAGTTCGCCCCGGGCAGAGGGACGCAAGCTCTTGGCGTGCTTCACCACCTGGTTATCGTAAAAATACAGTCCCGGGACCGCGTATCGCGATTTGGGGTTACGCGGTTTTTCTTCCAGGCTGATAGCTTTGCCGGCATGATCGAACTCGACGACGCCATAAGCGGAAGGATCGGCAACTGCGGAGGCGAATACTTCGGCTCCCTCCTTCAGTTGCGCTGCCTGGCCCAGTATCTCGGAAAGAGAGTTACTGTAAATCATGTTGTCGCCGAGTACCAGGGCGCAGGACCCCGACTGAATGAAACTCTCTCCTATCAGAAAAGCCTGTGCCAGTCCATCGGGGCTGGGCTGGACCGCGTACTGGAAACAGAGCCCCCAGCTTGACCCGTCACCGAGCAGTTGCTGGAACCTGGGTATGTCCAGAGGCGTGGAAATAACCAGTATGTCGCGAATTCCCGCCAGCATGAGCATGCTGAGAGGGTAGTAAATCATCGGCTTATCGTAGACCGGAATCAGTTGCTTGCTGATCGGCAGCGTCGCCGGATGCAGCCTGGCCCCGGACCCGCCGGCAAGAATTATGCCCCGCATTATTTACCACCTCTCCTGCATCTGGTCCTATGTAGAGCGTGTTTCATGAATGGAATTAGCCGGTGGAAGCCCACGCCTTCAGGCGTGGGAAACAATGCTCAATAGAGAACGCCTTTAGGCGCTATGGATAGATCGCCACGGCGGCTAAAGCCGCTTAGACTGATGCCTTGGTCCCCACGGCTAAAGCCGTGGGCTTCCACGATAACCCCCTCTCCTAAAGCCAAAACTACTCAAAACCATTTATGAAACAAGCTGTAGTTACAAAGGCAAATAAATATCAAACCTGGTGCGCCATCGCTGACCTATAAGACCTGCCACGAAAGCTTTTACCCTGCCTTTAAGCGTGCGCTTCTTCTGCGCCCTGGCCTCCAAGCCGATAGCCTTTATCTTTGTTATGGCAGAGCGCAGGTCCTTCAGGTATTCCAGGTACACGTATCGTATGGTAGCGGGCGGCAAAGGATAGCCTTCACATTTGACTGCGTAGCCATTTGCGGACGCTCCATTAACGATTCGCAGGGCATGAAAATGCCAGCAGATCGACCGCCCATAGGGGAAACGGGTTGCGTTCCAAGGCGCAAGGATGAGTTCTTTGTCGGACAAGACGTGCACTTGGCAAGCGAAGCGCTCAGGCCAGTCATCCAGGTATTTCTGGTCTCCGAACTTTCCGTCCTCACAGCGCGCATAACACCACTCGATGCAGCGCTCTTCCCACCACTTCCTTACCAGCTCGCCTCCCTGCCGGCTGAACGTCATGAACTGGACGCAGTATCGCCCGGAGGTGGCCGTCTGGTCATATTCCGGCGCGTAGGCATGATCGGTAATGAGAACGTGCTTACCGGAAGAGTCGAATTCGCGGAAGATAGGCGCGGGGTTGCCTCTGAACCACAGATCGGCGTCCAGATAAGTTACCCGCGCGACCGTCGTGTCGGCTTCAAAAACGAAGCGGGGAGCGAAGGAGGTCACCGTCCAGCAGTATTCGCCGGCGGTGCGTGCCGGCCGCACGCGCTTGAGCTCGGGTGTTTCCAACTGGTTGAGTTGAAGCAGGCGGACATTAGGCAGGCCGAGGCGTTGCAGCGCCTCATAAGCCGCATCATCTACGCACAGCATCCATAGCGTGTACGGCCGGGCGTGCCGATCCATAGACATATGCAGCGCCAGGCCCTGAGGGAGAAACAAGCTATCGAAGACCGTGACATAGTGTTCCATCATGCCTCTTGGAATGCATTTACCGCCTCTACTACGGCGGTAATATCGGCGTCCTTCATCTGCGGATGACACGGTAGCGACAGGCAAGTTGCCGCGTGCCGCTCGGCGTTGACCAGGCCCTGAGGGTCGCGGGCAATTTGCCGGCACGGCTCTTGCCCATGAGCCGGAATGGGATAGTGAATCAGCGATTGCACCGAATGCGCCTTCAAGTGCTGTTGCAAAGCGTCGCGTTGCTCGCAGGTAACAACGAAAAGGTGGTAAACGTGCGCGCCGGGCTCCTGCGGCTCCGCCAGGAGCGATATCCGCGGGTTCCGGATTCCGCTGCGATAGGCACTGGCGATTTCCCGGCGCCGCTGGTTGAACCGCGGCAGCCAGTTGAGCCGTTCGGCCAGAATGGCGGCGTGAAGCTCGTCAAGGCGGCTGTTGAGACCGGCCACGGGATGATGGTAGCGATCCTTTTGACCGTAGTTGCGCAAGCAGGCAGCGCGTTGCGCCAAGGCTTCATCGTCCGTCACCAGCATACCGGCGTCGCCCAGCGCGCCCAGGTTCTTGGTGGGATAGAAACTGTATGCCCCGGCCGCGCCAAAGCTGCCGGCCACCTTCCCGCGCCATGCGGCGCCATGCGACTGAGCGCAATCTTCAACCAGGGTGAGACGATGCCCGGCGCAGAAGGCGGTCCACTCATCCATGGCACGCACCTGCCCGTAAAGGTGCACCAGCAATACCGCCTTGGTCGCCCGGCTAAGGCAGCGCTGCGCGCTCTCGACAGATAACAGCGCCGTAGACGAGTCGATGTCGGCCAGCACCGGCGTTGCCCCAGCCCGAATGACAGCCAGCACGGTGGCGAAAGCCGTCATCGGCGTGGTAATCACCTCATCTCCCGGACCGATGCCGGCGGCGCGCAGAGCGATCTCGATGGCATCCATGCCGTTGCCGGTGCCAACTCCGTGAGCCAGGCCGCAGGCCGCCGCCCATTTCTTTTCAAAGGCGGAAACCTCATTACCCAATATGTACCAGCCGGATTGGAAGACGCGGCTGGCCGCGCTTAGCATGGCTTCGCGCAACTCCGCCGGCTCCGCCTTGAAATCGTTCATTAAGATCATAGATTGTCGTCCCAGTAATTGCGGCGATGCGCCTGGTAATACGCTATTGTCCGTTCGAGCCCTTTGCGCAGGCTCACCTTGGGCTGCCAGCCAAGTTCGCCCCTGATGAGAGAAAAATCGCTATAGTAATCGCCTATGTCAATTGCCTTTCGCTCCGGCGGGAAGGGGACCAGTTCGAAAGCGCCTCCCGGCACCAGTTGCACCATCATTTGCGCCAGAGCTTTCAGGCAAATTACTTCTGCGCTGCCCAGGTTGTAGACCTTGCCATCGGCGCTCTGGCTCGCCCCTGCAAGCAGCAGCGCCTCGACACAGTCATCGACGTAATTAAAGTCCCTTAACTGCAGCCCGTCGCCAAAAACCTTTATCGGTTTACCTTCAACCAGCAACCGCACCCAGATGCCAAGGAATGTCTGCCGGGCATCCTTCACGCGCATGCCGGGGCCATAGGTATTCGTCAGCCGCAGGGCGCAGGCGCGTATGCCGTAAACATTGTTATAGAGCAGGTGATACCACTCCCCGGCCAGCTTGTTAATCCCGTTGACATCCACCGGATTGATGGGGTGCTTCTCGTCCACCGGAAGATACGCAGGCTTGCCATAAAGCTGGCGGGTGCTGGCGAAGACAATCTTGATGCCGGGGTTGACCTTGCGGCAAGCCTCCAGGATTGAAAGCTGCGCCACGGCATTGATGTTGAGGTCCGTCTGCGGGTCGGCCATCGAGTCCAGATGACTGGTCTGCCCCGCCAGGTTGAACAGGTAGTCCTTGCCCTGGAGCAGATAAGCAATGGCGAACGGGTCGCGCACGTCGCAGACATTCACCGTAACCTTATCGCGAATATCGGCCACGTTAAAAAGGTTTCCGCCATATTGGGGAATGAGGCTATCGGCCAAGGTTACATCCGCCCCCTGGGCAACCAGCGCCCGCGCCAGGTTGGAGCCGATGAAGCCGAGACCGCCGGTGATCAAAATCCGCTTGTTTCCATAACCGTTCATGTCTGCTTATCCTCTAGGGTATCCTCTTGAGCAGATATCCTTTGAACTCGGAGTCGATAGATTCCAAAACAGGAAAGTTGAGGCTCGGGAAATCAGTATCGAGCCGATAGCAGGCGCGCGCGGCGGCGAGCAAGCCTGGTTCCGACAACGAGCGGCAGGGATAGGATGCGGCATAAATAGAAGATGGAACATGCTGCACGTATATGCGGTCGGAGCCAGAGTGATTGATGATGGTGCGATCGATGATCACCGCATCCGCCCCTGTCTGTAGCAAGGAAGGAAAGACGCTTGCCGGCTCCGGCAGGTACTGCAACACGCTCGATAACAAGACGGCGTTGGGCGCATTCTCCGCCAGGCATTCTTGAATCGAGTGGTAAAAGCGCAGTTCTTCGTCCTGAATGTGGGCCTGCCCGGCTTCGACATAATGCGGCTGCTCGACCACGTTCCAGCGAAGCGATGGAAGGCCCTTGAGGAACTCCCGGTGCTGGAAGTAGCTGCTTCCCAGCGCGCCGCCAAAATCCAGCACGTTCAACCGTCCAGCATTCTGCGCGGCGACCCATAGCAAGCCCGCCAGCACCGGCCAGGCGTATTCGACTTCGCCGAAGAGGACCGAATCCCGTTCAAACACCGCTTCTCCGCGCTTTACCTTGAGCGTTGCCGCCAGCACTTTGGCAAGAATATCTTTCGACTGGTAGCCGGCGGAATGCGCGCAGGCATCTCCCCAGGTGGCGAACTCACCCTCGAAACGTATGCCGCCGCCGCGAATCCGCTGGGCCAAGCGGCGCACGGCCGGGGGCGACCAATCGCGCGCCAAGTCTCGTAGTGAGCTCATCGCCGCTCCCGCCTTGAAAAGGCCCCCAGCTTCCCCAGCCAGCGCCACCACCGTCCTCCGTTACTTTGCTTGAAATAATCTTCGAACGCCTCTCTCGCCGGCGCGGAAGCTTCAACGTTGATCGAGCTGAGGTCAATGGGCGTCTTGCTCAGCGCGGCATCGAAGCTGTGAGAATCCCCGCAATGAGTGCCGCTGCTGTCGTTTCCTATGTTGTTCACCAGGCTGCGCCCGGGATAGAGAGTCAGCTTGCCGGCCAGAAAGGCCGAGGCGTACCAGCGCACCGCCCAGGAGTCGTTGGTGCCTTTGATCTGGCCTTCCAGCATCTTCGAATACGGATAGGCCCCGTTGAAATCGAAAGCGCCAGTCAGCTTTCTCCGCCGCAGCTCGTCCAGCAGAAATTGTCCATCGGGATTGAACAGCTTCCATCCGCGCCGCCAGCTTGCCCATCCCCAGCAATCCGCGCCGGGCAGGAAAAAGGCCTCCGGCAGCGCCCGAGCGACCGGGTAGACATAGGCATGAATGCTGATCACGCGCTCATCGTCGGCGTAGCGCTCCAGGGCGTCGTTCATGTAGGCGAGGAAATGCGGAGAAGTTACGATGTCGTCTTCAAGGACGATGAACCGGCCGAATTGTTCACTCAAGCAGGTAGCGCCCTCGATGATCGATTTGGCGAGGCCGAAGTTGTGCGGGCGCTCGATGATCTGGAGCGACTTGAATCCGGAGATGGTTCTTATGTAGTCGCGGACCTGCCGCACGGCCTCGGCCGCATCTGGACGCTTGGGCGCGTCGGAGAATATGAACAGGTCGCTCTGCCCGGCCAGGGAGTTGCGCTGCAGCGCCTCCACGGTTTGCCTGGCATGCCAGGGGCGGTTGTAGACAAAAAGCGCGATCGGCGCAACTGGCTTCCCTGCAGTCATGTTGATCAACAGGCCTCCTCGCCTCGGGAAGAATGGATGGGAGGAGGACCCGCCCGCATTCCTACGGCTTGAGCGCCCGGCGAAACCGCTGGGGCAGCGCTTCACTCGTTCTAACTAAATTCGCCGTTCCCGTCAAATAGGCAGGGGAAAAACAGGCGCCGTCCACATCCAGCACCCCGTAGAGACAACAAAAGACATTGCACAGCCAAAAGACGAGAAATAACCCACGCAAAATCAGCTACTTACGTTCTGGGCCCGACAGGGCGAAACACGGTTGTTCAGCGCTTCACCGTGTCTCGCCTCAGAGACTCGTGCGCAAGCTGTCAGTTGAGGAAGTACGTCCGGTAGAGCGTATCGCGCTGCACCGGGCGGAAGCCGGCATCGCGAATGATATGGCGCAGCTCTTCTTCGCTGGTGCAGTTGCGCACGCCGGCCGAGGCCACCACGTTCTCCTCGATCATGACCGAGCCGACGTCGTTGCCGCCGAAGCGCAGCCCGATCTGGCAGATCTTCAGCCCCTGTGTCACCCAACTCGACTGCACATTGGGGAAGTTGGAGAGAAAGACCCGGGAAATGGCCAAAGTTTTGAGGTAGTCCACGGCGGTGGCCTCGTCCCAGCCGCGCCCGCCCAGGGCGGTGTTGTGCGGCTGAAAAGACCAGGGAATGAAGGCGGTGAAGCCGCCGGTCTCTTCCTGCAGGTCGTAGATTCGCTGGAAGTGGTTGACGCGGTGCTCGCAGGTTTCGCCCACGCCGAACATCATGGTAGCGGTGGTCTTCATGCCCAGGCGGTGAGCGGTGCGGTGCACCAGCAGCCAGTCGTCGGTCAGGCACTTGAGGCGGGCGACGCGCCGCCGCACTTCGTCGTCGAGGATTTCGGCACCGCCGCCGGGAATCGAGTCCAGCCCCGCGGCGCGCAGGCGCTTGATGGTCTCCTCCACGCCGAGCTGGCTGTATTCGGCGATGGCCAGAATCTCCGAGGCCGAGAAGCAGTGCATGTGAACCTGGGGGAAGCGCTGCTTGATGCCGCTCAGCATACGCTCGAAATAATCGATCTTGAGGTCGGGATGCAGCCCGCCCTGCATGAGCACGCCGGTGCCGCCCAGCTCGACGGTCTCGCGGATCTTCTCGTAAATGGTCTCGAAGTCGAGGATGTAGCCCTCGGCCGCGAGCTTGCCTTTCAGCGGACGATAGAAGGCGCAGAAGCTGCAATACTCGGTGCAGAAATTGGTGTAGTTGATGTTGCGGTCGATGATGTAAGTGACGATGCCGTCAGGATGCAGGCGGCGGCGCACGGCGTCGGCTTCCATGCCGATGCCGATCAGATCGTCGGAGCGAAACATCTCCAAGGCTTGTTGCTTACTGAGGCTCATGGCCCGGACTTCCCCCGCGTGTCTCCGTCAAACCGCAAACAACTCAAACGATTATTGTATCCGCAACCGGAAGCTCGCATTCGGAAGCGCCGGCAAATGCAGCTCCAACCTGAATCCGCCAGCTACGGCCTGCAGCAGCTTCAGGCAGCGTTGTAAAATGTTGCACGGGTTGAAATAAGCTTTGCCGATACTCCCAGAAGGAGTGATCGATCTCTTCCATGCCGGCGAAAATCGCTCTCATCTCAGGCATCACCGGGCAGGACGGCGCTTACCTGGCCGAGTTTCTGCTGGGCAAAGGGTACATTGTCCACGGCGTCAAGCGGCGCACCTCGCTTTTCAACACCGAGCGCATCGACCACCTTTACGAAGATCCCCATCTTCCCGACCGCCGGATGATCCTGCACCACGGCGATATGACCGACTCCAGCAGCCTGGTACACATCGTGCAGAAGGTGCAGCCGGATGAGATCTACAACCTGGCGGCGCAAAGCCATGTGGCGGTTTCCTTCGAGCAGCCGGAGTATACCTCCGACGTCAACGCCATCGGCACGCTGCGCTTCCTGGAGGCCATCCGCAGCCTGGGCCTGGAACGCAAAACACGCTTTTACCAGGCTTCCACCTCCGAGCTTTTCGGCCTGGTTCAACAGATGCCGCAGACGGAAAAGACGCCTTTCTATCCGCGCTCTCCCTACGCGGTCTCGAAACTCTACGCTTACTGGATCACCGTCAACTACCGCGAAGCCTATGGCATCTACGCCTGCAACGGTATCCTGTTCAATCACGAATCGCCGGTGCGCGGCGAAACCTTCGTCACCCGCAAGATCACCCGCGGCCTGGCGCGGATCAAGCTGGGGCTGCAAAGCTGCCTCTGGCTGGGTAATCTGGATGCCAGGCGCGACTGGGGACACGCCGCCGATTATGCCGAGATGATGTGGCTAATGCTGCAGCAGGAGGCGCCGGAAGATTTCGTGATCGCCACCGGCGAACAGCACAGCGTGCGTGAATTCGTGGAATGCGCGGCGGCGGAGCTGGGAATGCAGATCAGTTGGAGCGGATCGGAGGTCGAAGAAAAGGGCACCGACGCCACCGGCCAGGTGATCGTCGCCGTTTCTCCGCGCTACTTCCGCCCCTCGGAGGTGGAAACGCTGCTGGGCGACGCGGCCAAGGCGCGGGAAAAGCTGGGCTGGCGGTCCAAAACCAGCTTCCGCGAGCTGGTGACGGAGATGGTGCAGGCAGATCTGGCATCCGCCAAGCGCGACCACTTAATCAGCCAGAACGGGCACAGGGCGAAAAACTATCATGACTAGTGCCTGGCAAGGCGCCCGCATCTTCGTCGCCGGCCACTGCGGGCTGGCGGGTTCGGCCATCCTGCGGCGCCTGCAGGTTGAAGAGGGCGCAAAGCTGATCACCCGCACCCATGCCGAGCTTGAGCTGACCGACGCCAACGCGGTGGAAGCGTTTTTTGCCGCTGAGCGGCCGGAGTTCGTTTTTCTGTGCGCCGCCAGGGTCGGCGGCATTCTGGCCAACGAAAGCGAGCCGGCCGAGTTCATTTACCAGAACCTTGCCATTCAGACCAACGTCATCGCCGCCGCTCACCGCCACCGGGTAAAGCGGCTGCTGTTTCTTGGCTCCAGTTGTATCTATCCCCGCGAGTGCCCGCAGCCGATCAAAGAGTCCTATTTGCTGAGCGGGCCTTTGGAGCCCACCAACCAGGCCTACGCGGTTGCCAAACTGGCCGGAATCGAGATGTGCCGCGCCTACAACCGGCAGTACGGCACGCAATACCTGGCAGTCATGCCCACCAACCTCTACGGCCCCAACGACAATTACGATCCGCGGCGCGCGCACGTGCTGCCGGCGCTGCTGCGCAAGATGCATTTGGCCAAACTGAGCGGCCAAGCCGAGGTCGAGGTTTGGGGAACGGGCAACGTGCGCCGGGAGTTTTTGCACAGCGACGATATGGCCGACGCCTGCGTGTTCCTGATGTCGCTTCCGGAGGAGCAGTTCCAGCGCCTGACCGGCTCGGGCGCTCCCCTGGTGAACGTCGGCTGCGGCCACGACCTCACCATCCGCGAGTTGGCGGTTCTGATCGCCGAGGTTACCGGCTTCTCCGGCAAACTGGTATTTGACAGCTCCAAGCCCGACGGCACTCCGCGCAAACTGCTGGATGTTTCCCTGCTGAGTTCGCTGGGCTGGAAGTCGACGATCCCGCTGCGGCTGGGAATCGAAAGCGTCTACCCTGAAGCCTGCGAGCGCTTAAGCGGGCAGGCCATAAGCCTCGCCTGATCTCTTTGCCGTCTCCGGCGCTTCGTCTTATTCCTTTGTGGGCGTGGGAATATATACGGTTTCGAACAGCGATACCTGTAGCCAGCCCTGTTATCTGCCGGTGCAATTCGGGTACAATCGCCTTGTCCGGTCCCACCGGCATTATGAATTGGACTCTGCCTTGAGCTTTTATCTGGCGGCATTTTCGTTTTTTCAAGCCCGCCCGAACCCGGTCATCGAGTTTTTGCAGAAACAGACGAACCCGGCGTTCAAAGGGCTTTATGAGGCCAACGGCTTCGACATGATGTTGTTGGTCCCGTACTTCATCGTGCTCATCATTCTTGCCGCGTACGGCTTTCATCGCTACCAACTGGTCTGGATGTACTACCGCAACCGCAAGCATGCCACGGGCGAACCCAAGTTCCGCTTTCAGGAGCTGCCGCGGGTAACCATCCAGTTGCCGATCTTCAACGAACAGTTCGTTATCGACCGGCTGGTGGATGCGGTATGCAAGGTGGAGTATCCGCGCGAAAAGCTCGACATCCAGGTGCTGGACGACTCCACCGACGAGACCGTGGAAACGGCGCGGGCGGTGGTCGAGCGCTACGCGGCGCTCGGCTATCCGGTGAGCTATCACCATCGCACCAACCGCCACGGCTTCAAGGCGGGAGCGCTGCAGGAAGGGCTGAAGAGCGCCCGGGGCGAGCTCGTAGCTATCTTCGACGCCGACTTCACGCCCTCGCCCGACTGGCTGATGCGGGTGGTCCACCACTTCGCCGATCCCCAGGTCGGCATGGTGCAGACGCGCTGGACGCACATCAACCGCAACTATTCGTTCCTGACCGAAGTCGAGGCCATCCTGCTGGACGGCCACTTCGTGCTGGAGCACGGCGGACGCTCCCGCGCCGGCGTGTTCTTCAATTTCAACGGTACCGCCGGCATGTGGCGCATCCGCGCCATCGAAGAGGCCGGGGGATGGCAGCACGATACCCTGACGGAAGACACCGACCTCAGCTATCGCGCGCAGTTGAAGGGGTGGAAGTTCGCTTACCTGCAGCAGGTGGAGTGCCCGGCCGAACTGCCCATCGAGATGACTGCCTTCAAGACGCAGCAGGCGCGCTGGGCCAAGGGCCTGATCCAGTGCGCGCTCAAAGACCTGCCGCGGGTGCTGCGCGCGAAGGTGAACCGCCGGGAGAAGATCGAGGCCTGCTACCACCTGACGGCCAACATCAGCTACCCGCTGATGATCGCACTCTCGGTGCTGCTGCTGCCGGCCATGATCATTCGCTTCTACCAGGGCTGGTTCCAGATGCTTTACATCGATGTGCCCCTGTTCCTGGCTTCGACCTTCAGCATCTCCAGCTTTTACCTGGTCTCGCAGAAGGAGCTTTTTCCGGGGCGCTGGTATCGCACCTTCCTGTTCCTGCCGTGCCTGATGGCTTTAGGCATTGGCCTGACCATCACCAACTCCAAGGCAGTCATCGAGGCCCTGCTGGGCAAGCAGACGGCCTTCGCCCGCACTCCGAAGTACCGGGTGCAGAACAAGAGCGACCGCTCGGTTGCGGCCAAGAAGTACCGTCGGCGCCTGGGCATCGTTCCCTGGATCGAGCTCGTCATCGGCGGCTACTTCGCCATGACCATCCTTTACGCCATGCAGAACGAGAATTACATCACCGTCCCCTTCCTGGTGCTGTTCGTCTTCGGCTACTGGTACACGGGGCTGATGTCGCTACTGCAGGGACGCTTCGACACCCTGGTGCGTTCCAACCCGGAGCGGCGCGCCAAGCCGTTCCCGGTGGGAGTGTAATGCCTGATGACAAGAGAGAATGACGTTCTAACGATTGAACGAAAATTGGTGGTTGTATTCGATATTTGCTCCTCGACTACTATCCTCGAAGATCTAAAGCAGACCGACCATCTCGCGGAATGGCGCAATCTGCTTATTCGCTTGAAAGATTACATATTGGAAAGAGGCTGTAAAATTGGGGTGCAGATTTATAAATTTATTGGGGATGGTTGGATCCTTCTATTGCCGCTCGACATCTCTCAGAAAGACCTACTCGGTTTTTTGGTAGACGTTTCACTTTGCTTCGAAATGGGCGTTGATTCACCGATACGCGATCTACTCCAACGACCACCCTCACCTGTGGGACTGACGTTTGGAGTTGATGCGGGTGACTTGATTAAAATAGAGATGAACCAGCAGCTTGAATATATTGGACGAGCCCTGAATGTTGCAACCCGCCTCCAAGCTGCGACGAAAGAGCTCTCCGGAGATCCAAGTTATCGTGTACTTTTTTCTAAACACTCTTTCAATTCATTGCGCCCACCACGCCCCATAAACTTGGATAAAACCGTTGCCGTGAAATTGCGAAACATCAGTAATGGTGCATTTTGCCATTGTTTCGACTTGTACCTCATGGGAGAAATGCTCTCCCTGTCAAAATGGGGAAAAGACTGATATTCGGCAATGGGAGCGGGCCATATGCGCACACGTCTGGTTTTAATTCTGATCGCCCTGCTGGCGCTGGCCGGATACGCTTTCTGGCGCAGCCCCTACCACCAGGTGCGCTCGCTGTTCACCATCGTCACCATCGACGCGCCCGCCAACCGGGTATGGGACGTGCTCACCGGCCTCAACGACTACAAATCCTGGAACCCGTTTCTCACCTCCGCCGCCGGCACCCTGGCGCCAGGCCAGGAAATCACCATTGCCATCAAGTTGGGCGGGCACACGATCAGGGTTCATCCGCGAATCGTGGCCGTCGATCCCGGCCGCAAGCTGGCGTGGCGGGAAGCGTTGCTTTTCCCGGAAATCTTCAGCGGCGAGCACGAATTCGAGCTGGACGCTCTGGATCAGTCGCACACCCGCCTGATCCAATCCGAGCAGTTTCGCGGGGTGCTGGTCGGCTTGGTGTGGAACAAGCTTTCGCCGCAGCTGTCGCAAGGCTTCAACGCCATGAACCAGGCGTTGAAGCGCCGCTGCGAGCAAAACCAATTTTGATTTTCGATTTTTGACTGTCGCGGCCTAAGACTCAAACCACCGAGTACACAGAGTTGCACAGAGCGAGGGCGGGCATCGATTCTCCGTGCACCTCTGTGCACTCTGTGGTTCGTCTTTACTGCGGTGCTTCTGAAATCAAAAATCCAAAATCGAAAATCTGAAATGCTGTATGCTAGATTCCTGTGATCAAGCTCCTGTACGTGGTGTTGGTGTTGTCGACTATTGTGGTCGTGGGAGTCGTGGTGGCTATCTATTGCCGGGTGCGGAGGCATATGTCGGCCTCCACGGCGGCAATGGCTGAAAGCGCCGGCTCCGGCACTGCCCCGCCGCCTTCGGAAAACGCGGGTGGCGGCCCCGGGCAAGGCCAACAGCTCACCTCCGGGCAGGCGCAGCGCAGGTAAGCCACCCTCCAGCGGTTTTCATCTACGCCAGGATTGCAGGCGCAAACTATATGGATTTATGCAGAGCCCCGAGCCTGGTCTGGGACGGGAGATGGAACCGGTTCCTTGGCCCGAGGGCACGGCTGAACGAGCCGCAACGACAGCGCGCCCGGGTTTTCGCCGCCGGTTAGGCGGCACTTGGATAAGGACTTATGACATCTGTCTCTGGCCAAACACGAGAAATCAAGATCGCGCACAGCCCGGATTCGGATGACGCCTTCATGTTCTACGGACTGGCCACGAACAAGGTGCGCGTCTCCGGGCTCAAGTTCACCCATACCCTGTGCGACATCGAAACCCTGAACCGCAAGGCTATCGACGAAGCCTTTTACGACGTCACCGCCATTTCCTTTCACGCCTATCCTTACGTTCAGGAGCGCTACGCGCTGATGCCCAGCGGTGGCAGCTTGGGTGAGGGCTACGGCCCCATGATCGTCGCCACCAAGCCCTTGCGGCCGGAGGATGTGAAGCGGGTCCGCATCGCCATTCCCGGCACCCTGACGACAGCGTACCTGCTGCTGAAGCTGTTTGCTCCCGAGGCCGAGAGCCAGGTTGTGCCTTTCGATCAGATCATTCCGCAGGTGCTGGCCGGCAACTTCGAGGCCGGGCTGATCATCCACGAAGGGCAGTTGACCTACGCCGACAGCGGGCTGAATCGCGTGCTCGACATGGGCAGGTGGTGGCACGAGCTGACCGGACTTCCCTTGCCGCTGGGCGGCAACGCCGTCAAGCGCGATCTGGGGCCGGAGCTGATGGCGGCCGCCTGCAAGGCCCTGCGCGACAGCATTCAGTACGCCCTGGGCCATCGCGAGCAGGCGCTGGAATACGCCCTGCAGTTTGCCCGCGGCCTGGATAACCAGACGGCCGACAAGTTCGTGGGCATGTACGTCAACGAGCGCACCCTCGACTATGGCGAAGACGGGCGCGCCGCCGTCGCCCGGCTGCTGGCCATGGGCCATGAGCACGGCATCATTCCCTGCCCGGCAAAGCTGGACTGGGCTGGCGAGGTGGCAGTCTAGTTCGAGGACATCGGCGCAAGATGCAGTTGCAGCAGGATCCCAAGAAGGCTCCGCAAACGTTGCTGATCGACGCGGACGATACCCTGTGGGAGAACAACGTCTACTTCGAGCGCGCCATTGCCAATTTCATCTCTTTCCTCAAGCATCGCGAGTTCACCCCGGCGGAAGTGCGCCGGGTTCTGAATGAAGTCGAACGGGAGAACATCGTCACCCACGGCTATGGGCTGCACAGCTTCATGCAGGCGCTGGTGGGGACCTTCGAAAGGCTCTCGGTGGAGCCGCTCACTCCCGGCCTGCACGACACCATCTGCGGCTTTGCCCACGCCATCGCCGAGCAGCCGCTGGAGCTGATCGCCGAGGTGGAGCCCACCCTCGGCTACCTGCAGCCGCGCCATCGCCTGATGCTGATGACCAAGGGCAACATCGTGGAACAGCTCGGCAAGATCGAGCGCTCGGGACTGAAGCGCTATTTCACGGCCGTCGAAATCGTTGCCGAAAAAGATTCGTCCACCTACCACGGCATCGTCGAAAAATACGGGCTGCGGCGCGATGCCACCTGGATGGTCGGCAACAGCCCCAAGTCCGACATCAATCCCGCCCTGGAAGCCGGGTTGCGGGCGGTCTTCGTGCCGCACGCCGACACCTGGATACTGGAGAACGAGCCGCTGGCCCGGCCGGACAAGCCCGGGCGGCTGCTGGAGCTGGAAAGTTTCAGCGAGCTGTGCCGGGTTTTCTGAGATTCGTGGGTAAATCGCCCTAAAAAGAACCTAAATCGTTACCTAAAAGGCATGCGTAAGCAGTTGCCCATGCTAGTGCTGCAGGAGCTACTCTGCATTGGGCCAATCAAATGAGCGATGAATCGCAGCGATTGCAGCGCGCGCTCCAGGTGATTAGCGATCTGGGGCCGGCACTGACTTCGAGTTTGGATTTCCGTGAAGTGGCTCGCCGCATCCTCGGCATGGCAATGGATTTGGTGCGCAGCCGTGCCGCCGTTCTCTTCGAGTTCAACGACAAGCCCCTGATGCTGGTCTCGCTGGCCTCCACCGGATTCGCCAATTTCTCCCAGGACGTAGTGATTCCGCTGCTGCCGCGGCACGGCTACGCCCTCGGCCGGCTGCGCACTCCCCTGCGCCTGGACGCCGAGAAGCGGGCCCAGTTGTTTTCCATCGACGGCAACTTCAATCCTTCGCTGCTGGAGTGGGTCATACCGTTGCGCATGGGGCGCAAGCTGGTCGGGCTATTCGGCCTGGGCGGGCCGGTGGAACAGGCGGAGTACTCCGCCGAGGAGATGCGCTCGCTGGAACTGGTAACGCACTACTGCGCCCTGGCGGTACATAACAATCATCTTTCCGAAACGCTGGCGGCGCGGATTCGCGACAATCTGAAGCTGCTGAGCAGCGTTCACTCTTTCTACGACTCCACCCTCGAGGTGCTGGCCGCTGCCATCGACATGAAGGACGTCAATATCCACGGCCATTCGCTGTGCGTGGGCGCCTACTCGGCAGGCATCGCTCAGGCCCTGGAGATGAACGAGAACGACATAGCCGGGGTACGCGCCGCCGGTTATTTGCACGACATCGGCAAGGTGGCGGTGGATCGCCACCTGTTCGGCAAGCCGGATGCGCTGGATGCGGCCGAATTCCGCCAGATCGCCGACCATACCGTGCTGGGCTACGAGATCGTCAAGGAAGTCGAGTTCCCCTGGTCGGGCATTCCGGAGGTTGTGCGCTCCCACCATGAGCGCGCCGACGGCACCGGCTATCCCGACGGGCTGCCGCTCGGCGAGATGCGTCCCGAGGTGAAGATCATCGCCCTGGCCGATACCTTCGATGCCATGACCACCGACCGTCCCTACCGGCGGGCCATGTCGGTGGGCGAATCCCTGACCACCATCGTCAACCTGACGCCTTCCAAGCTCGATCCCGAGCCGGTGCACGCGCTTATCCTGCAGGTTCGCCGCGACGCCGTGGCCGCCATCGCGCCGCCGGCGGCTGACGCCAGCCCGGTGCGCCCGCGCTTCCTGCGCGATGGCCTGACATGCAACCTCTTCCCTTCCGATATCGACCAGATCGCGGCCCTGCTCAACCACCGCCTCAACCAGGGACGCACCCACTTCGACATGGTTCATTGATACAGCCGTTTCACGTTTCACGTTGGTGAAAGTTGAAGGGAAGGCAAAATCTTTTTGTGCGTGGACAAAGACCCACATCTGCCAACTGAAGGCAGATGTGGGGCACCTGCTCGTTTCAGAGATGCTGTATCCCAAAAAATGAACGCCATTCCGAGCGAGCGGCGCTGGCGCCGCGAGTCGAGGAACCTTGCGTCGCTTTCTGCCATGACAAACACGAGATCCCTCCACTCCGCTTGCCTACCGGCTCGCTTCGGTCAGGATGACGCTGGCTTCGAGCGCCGGGATACACCAAACCGAGGATGTGGGGCACGTTCTTTCGTGAACGTGAAACGATTATTTAGGCTGCGCCTGGGTGACGGAGACGTTGCGCTTGAAGTCTTCCACCATGCCTTCGCTAAGCCGCACCTGGGTGGGGCGCCGGGCGATGGTCATGGTGTCGATCTTGTCCTGCAGTTTGAGCAGCGCGTAAAACAGGTTTTCCGGGCGGGGAGGGCAGCCGACGGCGTAAACATCGACCGGAACAATCCGGTCGACGCCCTGCAGGACAGCGTAGGTGTTAAATGGGCCGCCGACCGAGGCGCAGGCGCCCATGGCGATCACCCACTTCGGGTCCGGCATCTGGTCGTAAATGCGCTTCACCACCGGCGCCATCTTCAGGCTGACAGTGCCGGCCACTATCATCAGGTCGCTCTGGCGCGGGCTGGGACGAAACACTTCGGAGCCGAAGCGGGCAATATCATAGCGGGCCGCCGAGGCGGCGATCATCTCGATGGCGCAACAGGCCAGCCCGAACGTCATCGGCCAGATCGCCGACTTGCGCGCCCAGTTGAAGACGTAATCGACCGTTGTCACCACGAAATTCTTTTCGAACTTGTTCTCAATCCAGCCCATGCCAGCCTCTGACCCCTTTAACCTTGGCGGAGCCGGTAGCCGCAAGAGCGCCGCCCGGCTTTGCCGCTCGACTTCTCTCTGGAGTCCCGATCCGCGAATCTGGGAGATCAATGCTAGTTTCGCCCACCGGTTGACCATGTCGCTGTGACATGCGTCACAACGTGTTTTCGCCCTTCTCGACCGGCGGACAGGCGGCTTTTCCGCTACTCAGTACCGTGGCGCGGCTAGCGGCGGGGTGCGCAGGTTCGGCTTGCGCGCGGTAAGCAGCAGGGCGCCGATGCGCCTCATCTCGCGCATCTCCTGGGCGGTGAAGAGGTCGCTTTTGTAGTCGTCCGGCGTGGGCGCCTCCTCCGGAACGTGATCGATTTCCACCTCCTCAAAGGCGTGACTCCGGAGTATGGCCGCGTATTCCTCTCCGGAGCGAATGTGGACCGGCACCTTGAGCTTCCCTGCCCAGCGCAGCGAATAGGGATTGTCGCGGTAAAGATTGATGAGAATAAACAGCTTTCCTTTGGGGGCCATGACCCGAAACAGCTCGCCCAGCACCTCGTCCTGGTCGGGATAATAGTAAAAGGCCTCGATGGAGAGCACCTTGTCGAAGTAGTTTTCCCCCCAGGGGATCTGCCCGGCCGAGCCCCAGACGAACAGCAGGTTATCGAAATCGCGGGAAGCTTCGCGGGCCCGCGCGATCATCTCGTCGGAGATATCCAGCCCGACCACCTGCCCGAAGCTCGGAGGCCCTTCCGCCACCAGGCGGGCCATCAGCCTGGACGCCCAGCCGGTGCCGCAGCCCAGGTCCAGCACGCGCTCGCCAGCACGCAATGCCATGCGGCGAATGGCCTGCTCGGCGATGCTGAGATGATGGCGCTCCATCTCGGGGCCCCGTCCCGCCACTGCCCACTCGTTGAATTCCTGCCGTAGCTTCTCGTCTTGCTCGCCGGACATAGCTGTGTTCTCACCCGCAATCTGGAATCGACAACCCGCAATTCTTTAATGCTATAGTCATCCACGTTATGGCTCAAGACGCGGAACGCCCCTCGCCGCCCGAAAAGGCCAACCTGTTCTATTGCCCAACCTGCTCCTGCAAGGTAGAAGACCCGCTGGTTTGCGGCGACTGCTCGGCCGTAATCTGCCGCCGCTGCGGAACTCCGCTGGAGTCCGCCGACGAACTGGCCATGGGGTAGGAACCCCAGTTCCGATCGAAGATTGCAGGTTTCGGATTGCCGCCGATTGCATGGATTAGTTGCCTGATGCGGGTAAACAGCCCACTTTGTCCAGACGTGGCGGTTTCTCGCTCAAATGGCCGTTGCGGCATTAGAATTGGGCGACGCTCGACGGTGCCGGACGGCAGGGAGGAAGAGCCGGCATCCGACAGGAAGCGGAGGCGATAATTGCAGCAGCGAAACGTAGCTTACGCAACAGCCATGCTTCTGCTCAGGTTGGCGATAGGCAGCGTGATGATCGCGCACGGCTGGGCGAAGATTCACCATGGCGTTTCACATCATGTGCAGTTTGTGCAGTCGCTCGGCATGCCCGGCTGGCTCGCCTACGCTTCGGTGGCGGCCGAGCTCGGCGGCGGCCTTCTCGTGGTAGTTGGCCTGCTGACGCGGCTGGCGAGCCTAGTCATCCTGATTGACATGCTGGTGGCCATCTTCAAGGTGCATCTGCCGAATGGACTGACGGGGGCGGGGCCGGGCAAGGCCGGATTCGAGTTTCCCATGGTGCTGGCGGTAATCTCCCTGGTCCTGTTGCTGCTTGGCGCCGGCCCAATCGCCGCGGATTGGATGTTTGGCGGAGATCGCAACGAACGCCGGCGGGCGGCCTTGCGCTAGACGTCAGTAGCGCGCCAGCTCCAGCATCGCCTGCAGGATATCTGCCGTCTGCGGCAGGATTACGTTCTCCAGCTCCGGCTGGTAGGCAACGAAGCTATCTTTGGCGGCTAGCCGCCGCACCGGAGCATCGAGCTGGTCGAACAGCTCGTCGGCGATGCGGGCGGCGATCTCAGCTCCATATCCCCAGCTCAGCATGTCCTCGTAGACGACCAGGGCGCGGCTGGTCTTGCCCACCGAAGCCGCTATGGCCTCCCAGTCGTAGGGAGACAAGGTGCGCAGGTCGATGACCTCCGCCTTGGCTCCGTGCTGGCGCTCCAGCTCCTGCGCCGCCTGCAGCGAGCGTGGCAGGGTGGCGCCGTAGGTGATCACCGTGAGGTCGCTGCCTTCCCTGGCTATCCGGGCTTTGCCGAACGGAATCATGTAATCGGGGCCGGGATAGACGGACGCGGCCAAAGGATTCGCGGTAGAGCCGCTTATGTTCCAGGAACATCACCGGGTCGTCGCAACGGATGGCAGTGCGCAGCAGGCCGGCGGCATCCAGAGCGTTTGAAGGAAAAACGACCCTCATGCCGGGGGTGTGGGTAAAGATGCTCTCGCCGCTTTGCGAGTGATAGATGGAGCCTCCGGTGAGGTATCCACCGATGGCCACCCGCACCACCAGCGGGCAGGAGAAGCCGCCGTTGGAGCGCCAGCGGATCGAGCGGCAGCTCGTTGCGAAGCTGGTTCATGGCCGGCCAGATGTAGTCGAAGAACTGGATTTCGACCACCGGCTTGAGGCCGCGCGTGGCCATTCCGATGGCCCGGCCAACGATGCTGGCTTCGGCCAGCGGCGAGTTGAAGACCCGCTCGGTGCCGTAGCTGCATTGCAAGCCCGGCGGTAAGCTTGAAGACGCCGCCTTTGCCTTTCACCAGTTTTTCCGCCAGGTAGTGCTCGCGCGAGCAGTCGGCCACGTCTTCGCCGAAGACTACGATCCGGGGATCGCGCTTCATTTCGTCGCTCAGGCAAAGGTTTATGAGCTCGGCCATGGTCTTCTCGGCCGGGGCCCGCGACAAGCCTTCCTGCGCCATTTCGAAACGGGGCTGGGCTTCGAACGCGGCCGAAGTTGCATCGAGGTCCGGCGAATAGATGAACTTCGTGTAGCTGTCCTTGGCCGGGATGGCGGCCCGCAAGGCCTGCTCGGCGGCCTCTTGCACCTCGGCGTCCACGGCGCTCTCCAGCTCGCCGAGCGATTGCTCGTCGAGTATGCGCTCGCGCATCAGGAAAAGCTGGAAGGCGGGAATCGGATCGCGCGCCGACTGCCGAAGGCGCTCGCTCTCCGGCCGGTAGAGCTTCTCGTCGTCGGAAAGCGAGTGCGAATACGGCCGGGTAACGTGGCCGTGTACGAAGGCCGGACCGTGGCCGGCACGGATATATGTCGACCGCCCGGCGCAGGGCGGCATAGCTGGCCAGCGGATCGCAGCCGTCGCACTCTTCGAAATGGAAGTTCGGGAAACCGGCCACCAGCCGGCTGATGTTGCCGCCGGCCGTCTGCACCTCGACCGGAACGGAGATGGCGTACTCGTTGTCTTCTATAAGGAAGAGCATGGGCAGGCGCAGGTTGGCGGCGGCGTTCATGGCCTCCCAGAACTCGCCTTCGGAAGTGGCCCCTTCCCCGCTGGAGACGTAGACCACCTCGTCGGGTTGATGCCGCACCTGCTTGAATTGGCGATAGTCGCCGGGCGTCTGGCCGGTTTGCGCCGCCTCGGGATGGCGATTGAAGTAGCGTCCGGCCTCGGCGCAGCCCACCGCCTGGAGAAATTGCGTGCCGGTGGGCGAAGAGCCGGTGACGATGTTCAGCTTGGGATCGCCCCAGTGAGAGGGCATCTGGCGTCCGCCGGAGTTGGGATCGTCGTCGGCGCCCACCGCGCCCAGCAGTTGCTCCAGCGGCGTCATGCCCAGGGCCAGACACAGGGCGCGGTCGCGATAGTAGGGATAAAACCAGTCGTAGCGCGGCTTCAAGGCAAAGGCCGCGGCCACCAGCAAAGCTTCATGGCCGGCGCCGGAAATCTGAAAGAAAATTTTCTGCTGGCGCTTGAGCAGGATTTCCCGGTCGTCAAGCCGGCGCGAGAGGTACATGAGCCGGTACATCTCGACCAGCCGGGCGGAACTCAGCCCTTCGTAGGTTTTCTCTTGGTTGGTAATCGCCGGCACTTCAGCTTTGGTCGTTGCCATTCGCTTCCTCTATTGCACAGGATCGACCTAAACCATCACTTGCCCATTTACGCGACCGCCGCCGGCGAGGGCCGGCGCCACATCCTATGTCACCGGGTAAACGCCCGCATTCCAAACCGCCAGCAAGCCCGGCGTCAGGCTTGCCGGAGGGCGTATACCCTATACTGGGATAGATGATTCGCAAGCACAAAGCGATACCAACTCGGCAGATCAAACTGCTGGTATTCGACCTGGACGGTACCCTGGTAGACAGCAAGGTAGACCTGGCCAACGCCATAAACCACATGCTGCGCCAGTACGGCCGTCCGGAACTTCCGGTCAAGATCGTTGCCGGCTACATCGGCGATGGCGCCAATATGCTGGTGCGGCGCGCGCTGGGCGACCCGCAGGACGAAAACTTCGTCCGCCAAGCCTATGACGTATTCGTTAAGTTCTACCGCGAGCATGCCCTCGACAACACCCACGCTTATCCTGGTGTAATTGACGCCCTGCGGACCATCCGCGCCGCCGGCAACGGCCGCCTGCAGATGGCGGTGCTGACCAACAAGCCGGTGCGCCCTTCCGAGAGCATTGTCAACGGCTTGGGAATGAGCGAGCTTTTTGTGCGCGTCTACGGCGGCAACAGCTTCGAAACCAAGAAGCCAGACCCGCTCGGCGCCCTGACGCTGCTGCGCGAGACCGGCAGCCTGCCCGCCGAGGCCGTAATGATCGGCGACTCGCAAAACGACGTGCTCACGGCGCGCAATGCGGGGATGTGGTCGGTCGGTGTAACCTACGGCTTTTCACCAGATGGCCTCAAGGCCGACCCTCCCGACGTGCTGATCGATTCACCACAGGAATTGGCGGCGGCCCTCGGCTATGCCGCAGAGCACCAAAGAGCCCCCTCTTCAGGGGCTTAGCCGCCCAGCCGCCGAGGCGTCGCCTCGCTGTTTGCTTCGGCATGTTTTTGCTTTTAACTGGAGCCGGAAGGACCCTCCCTGCGAGCAGCGTGCAGCTCCGTACAACAGAAGGTCTGGTTTGCACGTCTAACTACAGCTTAAGGACCGTACCGAAACGGCATTTTGCGGGTTATCTCAGGGTATGAGAGTCCATATTCCCCGTTTTCTGCATTCAGCTCTGCTGCTGATATCTTCGGCTGCCTGGCTTCTACCGCCTGGGGCCACAGCGCAGATGCCTCCGGAGCCCCCGGACGAGCTGGTGCGCAAGGCGGTGAACAATCAGGTACAGGGCGAGAACGACGGCCGTTATTTCATGTGGCTGGAGCGCGTGCAGAAGCCCAAAGGATCGGAAACCAAGCGCTTGATCCAGACGCCGGAGGGGACCGTCGCGCGGTTGCTGGCCATCAATGACAAGCCCCTGTCGCCGGAGCAGCGCAAACAGGACGATCAGCGCCTGCAACAGCTCCTGGACCCTGCCAAGATGCGCGACAAGGCCAAAAGCCAGAAGGAAGATGAGCAGCACAGCCTGCGGCTGCTCCGCGCCCTGCCCGACGCCTTCATCTATAAGTACGCGGGAACGGAAACCTCGCCCCAGGGACACCAGATTGTAAGGCTGAACTTTACTCCCAATCCAAACTTCAATCCTCCCAACCGCGAAACCCAGGTGTTTCAGGGAATGGAGGGCCAGGTGTGGATCGATACCCAGGCGATGCGGCTGGCCAAGATCGACGGGGCCTTGTTCCGCGACGTCAACTTCGGCTGGGGCATTCTTGGCCGACTCAACAAGGGCGGGCGCTTTATGGTGCAACAGGCGCAGTTGGCCAACGGCTACTGGGACACCGTGCGCATGCACTTGCGTTTCGACGGCAAAGTGCTGATGATAAAGCCCCTGCACATAGAGGAAATTGAACACGACTGGGATTTTCAGCTGGTCCCCAGCATGACCGTGCAGCAGGCGCTCAACACCTTGCGGCAGAGCGGCGACGAAATCGCCCACGACAACGGCCCAACCTCCAACAACGCAAGCAGTCAGTAATATTCCCCCAGCGAACCCTACTTCGTGAAGCCATGCCTTCAGCGCCGGCATAAAGCCAGCCGCGACTGGCACCATGTAAACTGGTACTTAGGGAAAAAACTTCAAGTTTTGCTGGATGGGCTTATGGCTGCACGCGCAATTGTGCTGGCGATTTTGCTTTTGGCGGTAACCTCACCTGCGCAGGACATCCTAACCTCGTATCCGAAGGCCGTTGCCCGCACTGCCGCGCCACCGGCGGCGGATTCTCTTTCCATCGTCTGCCAGAAAAAGCTTGACGATACCTTCGTCTCGCTTTTGGCCGCCGGGGATAAACGCCCAATCCTGGTTGCTTTTACCAGAACGAAGCTCTCCGACCCCGCCAGGCGGATCTCATTCAACCCGCTGTTACTTTTCCCAAAGAGTGGACCGGCCATGAAGCCCGGTTATGGCGATGTGAAGGACTGGGCATACATCTTCGACCGCAATGGCGATGGCCAAGTCGACTACATGGCTTTTGTGATCGGCCCCTATCCGATGGAACGAGACAACCCTCCCCCAGCCGATTACCCCAAAGACGGCAAGCAATTAAAGCGCGAACACCTCCACTGGGCCATAGACAACATGGGCATAATTTTCTTGCACATGGCCTCAGACAACTTCGATGGCGAGATCGACGCCATCGCGACCGAGGAATGGGCGGCGAACACCGTCCAGTGGGCCGATCACAAGGTGCTGCTGCGCCTAGCGCCAGATGGAAAAATCCAGGCCTGGCGGTTCAAGAATGACATTACACAGCCGCTGGCGCCCCCGGCTCCGCCGGCGGACCGGGCTGCGGTGCGCAGTCCGGGGCTGCATAATGCGGAAGTGAGCGCGGCCGATTTCAAGAACATTTCGACCCTGATGAAGCTGGTCAATCGTGCGGCTGCCGAGTGCAAGCTGGCTAAAGGCGCAATTCCCGCCGATTAGAGCTTGTTTTCAAGAAAGGGCATGGCCTTATTGATTGCTGTATGTAATGCCCTAGCAGAATTTATCCCAATGAGGGGGTACCCCAAAACATAAATGTCATGGCGAGCGCAGGCGCGTAGCCGGGGTCCCCAGCAACAGCGGTTTTTGCTGTTGCCGGGGTGGAGGAGCGCCGAAGTCGAGCCATCTTGCGTTTTCGCCGCAAAACACAAGATTCCTCCACTCCGCCGCGCTGCGCGCGGCTGCGGTTGGAATGACGTTCCTGTGATTTGAGTTAGATACACCGGCGGGGCGAGGCAGCGTATCCGGCCCGTTACTCTTCCTCGCCTTTCGAGCGCTGCCAGTGAAACTCCATCTCATCCAGCGAAGCCTCCTCCGGTTTCTTGCCTGCCTGGCGCAGGGCCTCTTCGACGTGGCGGAAGCGCCGACGGAACTTGCGATTGGTCTTGCGCAGCGCCGACTCGGGGTCGACATTGAGGTAGCGGGCAATATTCACCAGCACGAACAGCAGGTCTCCGGTTTCATCTTCCAACCGCTGCTTCAGTTCCTCAGGCAGCACCTGCCCTCGGGCGCCGGCGATGCCGCGTCCGAGCGGCGACGGTCCCGGCGGCGGAATGCGCTTGATCTCGCTTCTTAGCTCCTCGACCTCCTCGTGCAGCTTGTCGAACAGGCCCTCGATGTTGGGCCAGTCGAAGCCGACATGGGCGGCCTTGTTGCTGAGCTTCAGGGCCTCCGCCAGCGCCGGCATAGCGCGGGAAACGCCGTCGAGGATGGACTTGGGAACCTCATCTTCAGGCTGCTCGCCGGCCTTATTTTTGCGCTCCTGCTGCTTGATGGCTTCCCAGTTGCGCAGCACCTGGGCGGAGGTTTCCGCCTTGACGTCGCCGAAGACGTGCGGATGGCGCGCCACCAGCTTCTCGGCAAGCTGGTCGAGCACGTCGTCGATGGAAAAGCGGCCTTCCTCCTGCGCCATTTCGGCATAGAAAAGAACCTGCAGCAGCAGGTCTCCCAGTTCGGCCGGAAGCTCGGACCAGTCGCGCTTTTCAATGGCCTCCAGCACCTCGTAGGTTTCTTCCAGGGTGTATTGCTTGATGGTGTCGAAGGTCTGCTCCCGGTCCCAGGGGCAGCCTCCCGGGGCGCGCAGCCTGGTCATTATGGCCACGGCGCGCTCGAAACGTTCGCCTGTTCGCTCCATGGATTTAATGTAAACGAGCGCGGCGGCAGCGCAAAATAGCAGATCCTTCGGCCACGCCAAAGCGGCGTGCCCGCAGGATGACGCCTGTGGTAGTTTACAAAGCCCTGAAGCTATGCCCCTCACAGTTGCCGGTCAAACCAGGTTTTGCACCGGGCCAACAATTGTGTGTCGTCGGAGATCAAGCCATCCACTCCCATCTCTGCCAGCCTGCGCATCTCGCGCTCGCCATTGACGGTCCAGGCAAAGACGCGTTTGCCGGCGGCCTGGAACTCGCTCAGCAACGCCCGGTCGAGCAGATCACAGCGCGGCATCAGGTGAGAGACGGGCAGCCGTTCCCAGCCGCGCAGTTTTTCACGGCTGGAGAAGATGAACCCCTGCGGAAGACCTGTACCTGAGCTTTCCCCCAAAGCGGGGCTTGTGGCAGAGGGCGCGCTTGGCGGGCATTCCTGCGGCTGAAGTTGCGCCAGCGTGTGCAGCACCTCGGGAAGGAAGGAAGAGATCACCACGCCTGGGCAGGCGGGAGCGGCTGCCCCGAGGCAAAAGCCCGTATGTTGCCGCAGCAGCTCGAGCGTGGCCTGCTCCAGGCCCGCGACTTTGAGCTCGATATCCAGGAACGCGCGCTGCCCGTATTTGGCCAGCACTTCTTCCAGGCAAGGTAATTTTTGCGGAGATGCGGAGGAGAGCTGGGCAAAGCTTGCACTAGCAATTTCCAAGCCTTGCAGTTGGGGATCGTGGCAAACCACCAGGCGGCAGTCGGCGCTCAGGCGGAGATCGAATTCAAAGCCATCGCAGCCGTCGCGCAAGGCCTTGTCGAAAGCGGCGAAGGTGTTCTCCGCCACCTCCCGGCGGCTGCCGCGGTGGCCGAGCAGCAGGGGACGCTGCTGCTGGCCGCCTTCTTCAATCGAGGTCAAAATCGCGCAAAGGCTTGCCCGGCTCGGCGGGAGCCTCTTTGGCGCGCCGCAATGCCTCCTGAAATTTCTTCTCCAGCACGTCGGCCTTGTTCTTCTCCGCCTCGACCGATTGCCGGAAAATCGACTCCTTGCGGCTCTCCTGTTCCTTCATGGAACGCGCGGCTTCCTCGAAGTCGCTGAAGGTCTTGGGCTTCGCTTTCGCCGTATGGGCTATCACCGAGCGCGTGCCGGAGTCGATCTTCAGCACCGCCTCGCAGCACGGGCAAACAACTTCATAGGACGAAGCCTTTTTGGAATCGTTCTTTGCCATGAATAGATGTTAACTCAGTTTAGGGACTAGGGATTAGGGCTAGCGATCAGGCTTTGCTTTCACATTCCACGCCTGATGAGAATGCGTTGGCTGCGGGCCAGGAATTGCATATCTGCAGGCCTGGCCTGAACAGCCTGATCGGCAATGACTTCGTTATTGATCATGTTGTCGTCGGCAGCCAGGCGACTGGCAGCCATGCTGGAATAGGCGTTGAAGCGAGCCATGGAGACGGCTGTCGCGCAGGAGTCATATCCGAAGCTCCCGAGTGGCGGTACAATGGTCGTCGGTGGAATCGATGGCCGAAGAGGGGGCCGGAAGCGGCTGAAGCAGCCTGGGGAAGCAGAATCAGGAGAAATCAGGAAAAGCCGAAAGTTGCATTTCAGTCTCTTCAACCCCCTTGAATTTGCTTGCACCGAAAATGGTGCAGGCAAGTTGAACACACATGCGAAAGTGGCGGAATTGGCAGACGCACCAGACTTAGGATCTGGCGGGGAAACCCGTGGGGGTTCGAGTCCCCCCTTTCGCACCAACCGTTATGCGCCTGCCAAGCTGCAACCTGATGTGGCTTTCGTTTGCGCACTCAGGGCCGCTGCTTAGCGTATTCAAACCGCCCACTCAAGCACTTCTTCTCACGCACAAGCTGAGGGCGCTACTTGTCAGGCGCCGGTCCCGACGCTTTTACTCAGCATGCGCCGCGGCATACCCAAATAGGTAGAAATCCCGCCTGGCAGGTTGCGGACGCGATATCCGTTTTGTCGCAGGATGCGCGAGGCGTTATACGAGCGCTGTCCAACAACACAATAGACAAAGATGTCGCGGTCCTTAGGCAGTTCGTGCAGGCGCTGGCGCAACTGCGACAGCGGCAGGTTGACGGCGCCCTCGATGTGTTTCTTCTCGAACTCCTTCGGCTCGCGCACGTCCACAATCAGGGCAGGCGAGTCGGCCAGTCCAAGCCACGGCGCCAGTTGCACGTCTCCGCGGAGCACGTTGGCGGCGGCCATGCCGGCCATGTTGACCGCATCCTTGGCCGAGCCGAACTGCGGCGCGTAGCAAAGCTCCGCCTCTTCCAGGTCGAAGACGGTGGCGCGCATCTGCATGGCCATGGCGATCACGTCGATGCGCTTCTCCGCGCCCTCGCCGCCGACGGCCTGCGCCCCCAGGATTCGGCCGTCCTTGGGGGAAAACAGCAGCTTCAGGTGTATGCGTGACGCGCCCGGGTAGTAGCCGGCGTGGTTCTCGGGGTGGGTGTAGATCTTCTCGTACTCGGTGATGCCGCAGCGGCGCAGCGTTTTTTCGCTGGCGCCGGTGCTGGCGATGGTGAGTCCCAGCGCGCCGCAGACGGCCGTGGCCTGCACGCCGCGGAAGCGCGAGTTGCGCCCGCAGATGGTGTCGGCGGCAATGCGTCCCTGGCGGTTGGCCGGACCGGCGAGGGGCACGACCGCATATGCGCCGGTCACCGTGTCCAGGCTCTCGACGGCGTCGCCGACGGCCCAGATTCGCGGGTCGGAGGTGCGCATCTGCGCGTCGACCCTGATGCCGCCGCTTTCGCCGATGGCCAACCCCGCCGCCCGGGCCAGGCCAGTCTCCGGCCGCACGCCCACCGAGAGAATTACCAAGTCGGCATCGAAGCGCGCTCCCGAGCGGGTGCTTACGGCCAAGCTTCCATCTTTGTTCTGCGCGAATCCGGCAACGGCGTCGCTAAGTCGAACCTCGGCCTGCTTCTCCACCAGGTGCTGATAGACGAACTCGGCCATCTCCGGGTCCAAGGGGGGCATGACCTGGTCCAGCATTTCGATAATGGTGATCTTCATGCCGAGCTTAGCCAAGTTTTCCGCCGCTTCCAGCCCGATGAAGCCGGCGCCAACCACCACCGCGCTCTTGGCGCGGCGCTCGGCAATCCACTGCCGGATGGCGCGGCTGTCGGGCACGGTGCGCAGAACAAATACGCCCGGCAACTCGATTCCCGGCAACGGCGGACGGATCGGCGCCGCCCCCGGGGCCAGAACCAGCGCGTCGTAGCGTTCGCGGTAGAGCTGGCCGGTGGCCAGCCGCTTGACCTCGACTTCACCGGCGGCGCGGTCGATGGCCACCACTTCGTTTTCCACGCGCACGTCGATGTTGAAGCGTTCCCGGAACTGCTCGGGGGAAGACAGCAGGAGCTTTTTCTCGTCCTGGATCACATCGCCCACGTAGTAGGGCAGCCCGCAGTTGGCGAAAGAAACATAGGGACCGCGCTCAAAGACGACGATCTCGGCGGTCTCGTCCAAGCGGCGCGCGCGCGCCGCGCAAGACGCGCCACCGGCCACCCCTCCGACTATGAGAATCCGTTTTTTGCTCATGAATGATTTCAGCCTGAATGGTTTTATTATCTTTGTAATATCCCAAACTCGATAGCGGCGTCCAGAGCTTTCGCATGGCCACTAAGAGGCAGTGCAGGCGGTGCTTTTTCCGGCCTGCGGGTGTGGCGCTACCTTAAAGCTATCTCCGGCCAGCCTGACTGTGGGAATTCGCCGCATACAGCCGTATACAATGGTTGTGGCTGACGCCTTGCCGAGCCCACGACCGATGCCGCTTTGTGCCGGTTCGGGCTGGGTTGAACCCTAAATGTGTTTCCTTCATCCAAAGCCTTGAAGCATCCGGCAAATTGCAAAGCGGAAGTTTGTTTTGAGATCAGGTCAAAACCGAAGATGAGACTCGCTCAGTGAACACCGACTGTATTCGTTTCGATCAGGTCCCGCATTCGTCGAAGCTGTTTCTCGACTTTCTTGCCCATGCTCCCGCGCAGGCTTCCTATTACGCGTCGCACACCATCTCCGCCGTGGCCGAATATGCGGGTTCGCTGCGCTTCGACGGGCAGCGGAGGCGGGCAGTGGCGGAGGTGCTGGAGCGCCAGAACCGGCAATGGGAGGGCTCGCCGGCAACATTCGAGTCCATCGCGCGCTTCCGGGCGGGCGCGGTGGCGGTGGTCAGCGGCCAGCAGGTCGGGTTGTTGGGCGGGCCGTTGTACTCCATCCTGAAGGCCGCCGCGGCCCTGCAACTGGCAGCCGAGCTCTCGGCCCGCGGCATCGACGCCGTGCCTGTCTTCTGGCTGGCGACCGAGGATCACGACCTGGCAGAGGTCAACCAGGTGGCCCTGCCTGGACCGGATGGCCGCTTTGAGAACGCGACTCTGTCACTGGCTCCAACGGGAGAAAGTGCAGGGCGAACTGACAGCGCCGCCCACCTGCCCGTCGGGCAGGTGCGTTTCGGCCCCGAAGTCGAGCCGCTGGTGGAGCGGACCTGTCAGCTTCTCAGCCCGGAAATCGGCGCCATGCTGCGCTCCAGTTACCGCCCGGGAGAGAGCTTTGGCAGCGCCTTTGGCCGCCTGTTCAGTAAGCTGTTCGCCGGAACCGGACTGATACTGCTGCAGCCGCTCGACCGCGAGGTGCACGCGCTGGCCGCTCCCCTGCTGTTGCAGGCGGCGCAGTCGGCGCAGGAGCTGGATCAGGAGTTGCTGAGGCGTGGCCGGCAATTGCGCAACGCGGGTTATCACGAGCAGGTGAAGGTCACGGCTTCCTCCACCCTGCTTTTCGTTTTGCAGGACGGCGATCGCACGGTGATGCATACGGCCGGAGACGACTTCCTGGTGGGCGCGCAGCGGCTCTCGCGCGCCGAGGTTTTCCGCCGGCTGCAGGAAGACCCCGGGCAGTTCAGCCCGAACGTTTTGCTGCGTCCGGTAGTGCAGGACTACCTGCTGCCGACGGTGGCTTACTTCGGCGGCCCGGCCGAGATCGCCTATTTTGCCCAGGCCGGCGTGGTCTACCAAAGGCTGCTCGGGCGCGTGACCCCGGTGCTGCCGCGCTTGAGCGCAACCGTGGTCAACCGCCACATGCAGCGCCTGCTTGACCGCTATGGGCTGCAACTGCCGGACCTGTTCGCGGGGGAGACAAAGCTGCGGGAAAAGATCGCCAGCCGCGTGCTGCCGCCGGCACTGCGCGAGCAATTTGAGCAGTCCGCGCAAAGCGTCGAAAAGTCGGTGAATGGATTGACGGGGTTGCTCAAGGACCTCGATGCGACGCTCGCCCCGGCCGCCGAGAAGGCCGGACGCAAGATGCAATACCAGTTGCAGCGGCTGGCCGGACGGGCTGCCCGCGCCGAACTGCGCAAACAGGAGCAACTGGCGCGCGACGCCGCTGAGTTGATGAACGGCCTGCTTCCGGGCGGCCACCTGCAGGAGCGCACCGTGCCGGGAATCCTGGCGCTCGGCGAACACGGACTTGGCTTGCGGGAAAAACTGGTCGAGCTGGCGTCTGCCCACTGCCCCGGACACTACGTTTTCAGGGTGTAGCAGCGACTGGCGATACAATCGGTTGGACATCGGCCCGGTTCTCCTCTGCTTCAGAGAATCACGACAGGCGGTCAGAGCCTGCCCGGAGCGGACTGCGGAGGCGGGCGCTCCCGGCCAAGGAACAATGACATGAGAATCACAAGCATTGAGACATTTATCGTGGGCAATCCGTGGAAGAACTGGTTGTTTGTCAAGGTCGGCACCAACGAAGGCGTCCACGGAATCGGTGAAGGAACGCTGAACGGTTTCGCCAAGACCGTGGAAGCGGCCGTTCATGAGCTGAGCCATCTGGTAATCGGGCATGACCCGTTTGACAGCGAGACTTTGGCGTTGAAATTGTTCCGCGATGTTTACTCCGACGGCGGCCAAATTCAGGGCTCGGCGCTGGCCGCCATTGAAACGGCCTGCTGGGACATCGTCGGCAAGGTTTGCGGCAAACCGCTGTACAAGCTGATTGGCGGGCGCAACCACGAGAAGTTGCGGGTATACGCCAACGGCTGGTATCGCGGGCCGCGTACGCCGGAAAGCTATTATGAGAAGGCCAAGCTGGTGAAGGCCAAAGGATACACGGCGCTTAAGTTCGACCCATTCGGCAACGCCTGGCGAACCGTCGAGCTGGCCGATTTCGATCTGGCGATCGAGATCATCAAGGCGGTGCGCGAGGCCGTCGGCCCGGCGGTCGACATCATGGTGGAGGGGCATAATCGGTTTAGCGTCCATACGGCGTTACGGTTTGCCGAGGCGATGGCCTGCTATCGGCCCACATGGTTTGAAGCCCCGGTGCCTCCGCAAAGAATGTCCTCCATAGTAGAGGTTGCCAAACGCAGCCCCGTTCCCATAGCTTATGGCGAGGACTACTACTGCCGCGAACAGTTCCTGGAATTACTGAGTCACGATGCTGTTCATATCATTCAACTCGAGCCTCAATTTTTGGGTCTTTCCGCCGCCAAACAAATTGCCGGCATGGTGCACGCGGCCAACGGCGTCACCGCCCCGCACAGCGCTCAAGGCCCCATTTGCTCCATCGTCTGCGCTCACCTCAATATGGCTACGCCGAACTTTTTTATCCACGAGATCTTCGACGAATTTAACGAGCCCTGGGAAGAGCGGCTGTTGACCAATCCCATGCGAGTGGAAAACGGCTTTATCCAGCCTCCGGAATCCCCGGGGTTGGGCACCGGCTTGAACTTCGAAGAAATCTCCAAGTACCCGTATAAGGTGGGAAACTGGCTGCCATTGTTCCGGCAGGGTTGGGAGAAGAGAAAGTCGATTGATTGATTACGCCCGGCTGAGGCGGAAGAACAGCCGATAATTCGTTTCGCGCAGGACGATCCCCAGAAGATATAATTTTGCGTTTTTCCGCAGCCGCTGGCGGGAAGCCAAATTTTAAGCTTGCTTCTTTCTTCCGGTTATAGCATTTTTACTACATATTGCTGGTAACAAAACGCTTATACGGTCTGAGGCATCGCTGCGAGGCAGCCCTGCCGTATTGAGCGAACCGCCAAGACATGAGCACCGACTCGAAAGTCGAGGCCGCTTATCCGGGTGGCCGAACGGAATCTGCCATGGGTTCCGGGCGATGAAAATCTGCAATGGAGTCAAAGTGAAGGCCAAAGTCGGGTTCTTTGTTCTTTTCCGTTCGTTCCGCCTGAAAGGCTTGTGCTGATGTCCAGTGTGATCATGAAGAACGTGGTTAAGCGGTTTGGCTCGGTCACGGCGGTGGATAACCTGTCGATCGAGATTCAGAACGAGGAATTTGCCGTTCTGGTTGGCCCCTCCGGATGCGGAAAAACCACGGCTTTGCGCATGATCGCCGGCCTGGAAAGGGCGACTTCCGGCGACATTTACATCGGCGATACACGGGTCAACGAGCTGGAGCCCAAGGACCGCGATATCGCCATGGTGTTTCAGAACTATGCGCTTTACCCGCACATGAATGTCCGGGACAACATGGGTTTCGGACTCAAGATCCGCAAATTCAGCAAAGAGGAGATCGATTCGCGGGTGCGGGAGGCGGCGGATATCCTCAATATCCACGAGTTGCTGGACAGGAAGCCCAAGGAGCTTTCCGGCGGGCAGCGTCAGCGCGTGGCGGTTGGCCGGGCCATCGTCCGCAAACCCAAGGTGTTCCTTTTCGACGAACCGCTCTCCAATCTGGATGCCAAGCTGCGGGTAGCCATGCGGGCCGAGATCAGTAAACTGCACCGGCGGCTCGGCGCCACCATCATCTATGTGACTCACGATCAGGTCGAGGCGATGACGATGGCCGACCGGATCTTCATCATGAACAAAGGCCTCCTGCAACAAAGCGGCGCCCCGATGGAGGTTTACTCGCAGCCGGCCAACCGTTTTGTGGCAGGTTTCATAGGTTCGCCGGCGATGAATTTCATGGATGCGACACTGGTGGCGCAGGATGGCGCCCTGCTGGTCGATGCAGGCAGTTTCCGGGCCAGAGTGCCGGAAAAATTTTGCCCCCGCCTTGTGCCTTACGCCGGCAAACAGGTTCTTTTTGGCATACGCCCCGAGGATCTCGCTTTGCACGACCCGGCAAGCGATGCCAGCGAAGAAAGAACCATGGCAGCGCGGGCAGAGGTTGTCGAAACCCTGGGATCGGAGCTTTTTGTCCATCTTGTTTGCGGCCCACATTCGCTGGTTGCCCGGCTGGAGATTCCCGAGCAGCCATTGAGCGTTGGGCAGACCCTGCAGCTCGATTTGAAGATGCTGAAGAGTCATGTCTTTGACAAGGAGACCATGCAAGCCGTCGTCTAGCAGGCTGCTGAAAAACAGGGTCCAAGCGGGTTGAGCTTACAAGCTTTTGTGCGCTGCTCTTGCGATACCAGCATTACCTGGCGCCTCGCTTGCTGCTTCGGCGCGTTTTTCAGCCGCCTACGTGAAAGGAAAGACTGCACGTTTCAAGCGGAAAAAAGTTTTTGGCCATGCCCGGAACAGGTTGTCCGGACAAATCTTGTCTGCAACCTAGATATTTCCGATGTGTATTCCATCGATGCGTGGAGGAAGTTGATGAAAAAGATAGTGGTTACAACACTGGTTATTCTGCTCTTGTTCTGCCTGTCAACGGGCGCCCTGGCTCAGACCAAGGAGATTCGCGTCCTGCTGGCTAACCATCCTTACGGCGATCTGCTGAAGACCGCCATCCCAGGTTTTGAAAAAGCTACTGGCATCCGGGTCAGGATCGAACAACTGCAGGAAAGCCAGCTCACCCAGAAACTGACGACCGAGTTTGCCACCCATGCGTCGTCTATCGACGTGTTCATGACCCGTCCCCTGCAGGAAGGAAAGATGTTCTACAAGAACGGCTGGTACGAGCCGCTCAACATGAGCTTTGCCGATTATCCGAAGAACGTCATGAGCGTCGCTACCTTCGGGCGGCAAACCCTACCTCGTCCCCCTGGTGACGGAATGGCAGGTGCTTTATTACCGGAAAGATCTTTTCCAGAAGGCCGGCCTCAAGGTTCCCACCAACTTTGCCGAACTGGAAGCCGCTGCCAAGAAGCTCAATTCGGACAGCGTTGCCGGAATTGCCTCGCGCGGCAAAGGCGCAGCCGCTGTGACCCAATTGTCGAGCTATGTCTACAACTACGGCGGACTTTATCTTGACAAGGGCATGGCTGTTTTTGACTCCAAACCCGCGGTCGACGCCATTCGCTTCTACGGCAAGCTGCTGGGCAACTATGGTCCCAAGGGCGTGACGTCGATGTCGTGGGAGAACATCATGCCGCTGTTCCAGGCTGGCAAGATCGCCATGTGGACGGATGCTTCCGTGTTCTACGGTGAGATCGTCGATCCGGCCAAGACGCAAGTCGGAGCCGGCAACGTCGGCATCGCCAACTTCCCGGCCGGCCCCAAGATGAACTCGCCGTTTATCGTGTGCTCGTGGGGCATGGCGGTCAGTAAGCAATCGAAGAACAAGGCTGAGGCAATGCGCTTCCTGGAGTGGGCGACGAGCAAGGAACTGGCCACCAAGGCGATGCTTACCAACATCACTATGGCGCGTTCGTCCGTGTGGGGAGACAAGGCGGTGACTGGCCAAGATCAATCCGGGGCTAGTCCAGACCCGCGCCTATGCCGCAATGCACGGCAATCCGCTGGATCGGCCATACATGAGCGCAGTCGGCGAAGCACGTGATCTGATCGGCGAGCTGGTTATCGAATCGATCAATACCAAGGGTCAGTCGCCGAATCTGGAAAAGATGGCCAAGCAAAAGGCCACCAAGGTGAACGAAATCCTCAAGGAAACCGGGGAATTCGGCCAGTAGCGGCTTGCGGCACGGCGATGTAGCGGCCGATGTTGTCCTGTAATCGAGTGCGGGCCATGAGGTTACCCGGCGAGCGCTGTTGCGGCGCTTGCCGGGCTGCTTGACCTTAGACCGGTGGCCGGTATTCGCGGAGTGGTCTTTTTCGTCCAGGATGTTTGAAATCAGGGGCGCCTCATGATTCAGTCGAGCTCTGCCGAACGCAAGCTGCGAATACTGTTCCCGCTTCCGGCAATCATTTTTGTCGCCTTGCTGATGATCTTCCCCGTTCTCTACACGTTGTTCCTGAGCTTTACCAACTGGAACCTCACCTCCGGAATGCCGTTTTCTTTCAATGGCATCAACAGTTACCTGCGGGTGCTTGCCGAGCCGCGTTTTCGGGATGCGGTTGGCAGAACGTTCTCTTTCACTTTTTTGGCGGTGGTGATCGAGAGCTTTCTCGGCGTGGTCATCGCGCTCATTCTCAACCGGGCGTTTGTCGGTAAGAGCGTTGCCAAGCTGCTGCTGCTTTTGCCGCTGGTCGCCACGCCGGTCGCTGTGGGCATCGTTTTCAATCTTTTCTACGATCCGACCATCGGGCTTGGCCAACTTTGTTCTCAAGTCGCTGGGATTGCCGCAGGGGCTCTGGGTTTCCAGCGCCGGATCGGTAATTCCGTCGCTGATCCTGGTCGACGTCTGGCAGTGGACGCCGATGATTACGCTGATCGTGCTGGCTGGTCTGGCAAGTCTCTCTGAGGAACCCGTCGAGGCGGCGCGCGTCGATGGCGCAAGCGAATGGCAGATCCTGAGGTATGTCACCATTCCCATGGTGATGCCGGTCATCCTGACGGCCGTGATCCTTCGGCTCATCGACGCGCTGAAGACCTTCGACATCATTTTTGCCATGACCGGCGGCGGGCCGGGCTATGCCTCGGAAACGCTCAATATCATGGGCTTCAAGTACAGCTTCGAGTATTTCCGCATGGGGCAGTCCTCAGTCATTCTCGTCGCCCTTTTTCTGGTTGTCTTTTTGTGCAGCCTGGGAATCATGAAGCTGCGGGCTTCGTCAGAGATTTGAGCCGGGTGAATCGCTTCTGGAGTCGCCGATGAACAGGAAAGTCATTACCAATATCTTCTTTTACCTTCTGGTCGTGGCGATTGCCCTGGCCGTCCTGTTCCCGTTCCTCTGGATGCTGGCTTCGTCCTTCAAGACGCAGGTCGACATCATTTCCTGGCCGCCGAAATTCATCTTTTCCCCGACGCTGCAAAATTACCAGAAGGTCTTCGGAGAGCAGGATTTCCTGAAATATTTTGTGAACTCGACCATCGTCGGCTCGGTTGCCGTCGGCGTGTCGCTCATCCTCGGGCTGCCGGCGGCGTATTCCATCTCGCGCTATGCCCAGAAGAAGCTGGCAGTGTTCATACTGCTGGCGCGCCTGATGCCGGGAATCTCTTTTCTGATGCCGTGGTACATCGTCTTTTCCCGCCTGAACCTGATGGACAGCTACGTCGCCCTGATTCTCAGTCACATTCTGATCTCCTTGCCCATCGTGGTGTGGATCATGTCAACCTACTTCAACTCCATCCCGCGCGAGATGGAGGAGTCGGCAATGGTTGACGGCGCAACCCGGCAGTACGCCTTCTGGGCAATCATCCTGCCGCTGTCTGGGCCGGGTATCATCACGGCGACCACGCTGTCATTCATCTTTTCCTGGAACAACTTCATGTTCTCGCAGGTACTTAGCATGGAAAAGACGAAGACACTGCCCATCGCGGTCTACAACTTCGTTTCCTATGCCGAGGTCGATTGGGGCGGCGTAATGGCAGCGGCGGTGGCGATCATGGCGCCGGCCATTATCCTGACCATGATCTTCCAGAAATACGTCGTCAAGGGACTGACCATGGGCGCTGTCAAGGGATGAAGCAGCCTAGTAGTGGATCAATTTGAATTTCCACAACGACGGGTGCCCCACGTCCCGCCCTGCTTTTGGGCTTACGTGGGGCCAATCCTCCAGGTTAGCGCCGAAAAGCGCGGCGCGGAACCTGGGGCACCCTTCAAATTGACCCACTACCAGCAGCCTTGGTGTGCCTGCTGCCGACGGGTAGTCCTCTAGCGACTTAGGCTGGTCCGTGCTACCGCCCAGATTCCCGTGGCTTTCTGGACATTGAAATCACTCAGCGACGAGGACCATTCACTCGCCTGCACCGTTTTTGGTGCAAATAATTTGAAAAGGGGCGGGGGGCTCCCTTCCGCAGTTCGGCGCGGCCGAATGGCTCGGCAGGGTAATAATTTCCTTTGACAGGCTCGGATATTCCTCACAAAATAAAGCATCACGTAATGGCTACATCTTTATTGAAGTGGAAAACGGTGAGGCCACCTCGTGGGGTTCTCTCCAGTACAGGGGCAACCGGCCAAGTCCATGATTTAGTTGGGCTTAACTGCGGCGCAAGGCCGCTTCTATCGCGAAGTCGCCCGCGCCGTTCCGATCCGGCTCCCCGTGCTCCAAGCTGAGAAGCGCCAAGCGCCGGCTTCTTTTTGGCTGCCGGGCTCGCGGGGAGTAAAGTATGCAAGCAAAGCAAACGACCGAGAGGAACAATTTATGACTACGGAAAACGCGACAGAGAGAGTTTCGAAACCTAAACGAGTTCCCTTGTGGATTCAGATCGTCATAGGCCTGATCCTAGGCTGCGTGATCGGCGCCTTGTGGCCAAAGTTCGGTGCAGCTTTACAGCCGTTTGGGACGGCGTTCATCAAAGCCATCAAGATGATCGTAATACCCCTGGTGTTTTCGGCAGTCACCCTGGGTATCTATAAGATGAGCGCTGATTTTAAGACGTTGGGAAGACTAGCCGGGCTGGCTTTCGGCTGGTTTTACTTTGCCACCGGCATGTCCGTCGTGCTGGGCATAGTGCTGAACGCGATATTCCATCCCGGAGCGGGAGTGGCGCTTAAGGCCACCGGGAACATTCCAGCTAATCTTGCCCATTCAATTAATTGGGTAAAGTTTCTGCTGGATATCATTCCCGACAACATAGTTTGGGCTGCCTCTCAGCAGATGATAATTCCAACCTTGTTTTTTGCCATTTGTTTTGGCCTTTCCCTGGGCAAAGCGGGCAAGGTTACCGAGCCTGTGGTCAAAGTGCTCGAAGGCATCATGCAGGCGATGTTCAAGCTGACTCAAGGCATTGTGGCGTATTCACCCATAGCGGTTGCCGGCATCATGGCCTGGGTGTTTGCCACCCAGGGCGGCGCGATGCTCTTCGCCATGGCTAAGTTGATCGGGGTGATGTATATCGGGCTGGTGGTGGTCGGAATCGTCTTCTGCATCATCGTGGCCCTGCTTGGATTACCCCCGTTTGCCACCATCAAGAAGGTCGCTGAACCGCTGCTGCTGGCCTTTACGACCTGCTCCTCGGAAGTAACCCTTCCGGTGCACATGCAGATTCTGGAAAATGCGGGTATTCCCAATAAGGTGGTATCGTTCGTTCTGCCTTTGGGATACAGCTTCAACCTGGATGGTTCAGCACTTTACCAGTCTCTGACGGTATGCTTCCTGGCGGAAGCTTACGGCCTGCACCTTGATTTTGCCTCGATCATCACGATTTTGATCACTACCCTGATCGCAAACAAGGGCACCGCCAACGTAGCCGCGGCCTCACTGGTTATTCTGGCCGTCATCCTGACATCGATTAACCTTCCGGTGGAAGCTATTGCGATTGTCGCCGGAGTGGATCGATTCATGGATATGGGCCGCACTACGGTCAATGTGTTCGGTAACACAACCGCCGCCCTGCTGCTCCAGAGGTTCGGGGGCAAAGGCATCACTGACGACAATATGGCGGCCACGCAGACGGCGTAAGCAGGAGTTTTGTTATTGAAGAGCTGGCAGACTCGGCGGCGCGGAGCCTGCCACATATCAGAAGAACGGACGTTATAAGCCGAACCCGACGGCACCGCCGTCGACAACGGCCATTCCGCCGGAAACTGTGGTCAGGTTGGGAAGCAGTTTTGTTCCGGCCCCGTGCGGCGCATCATTACGGTCGGTAGAGGATATTGCGTCTCCGGCGCCACGGCGGAAATGGCCTGTCAGAGGCGATGGTGTATCGGGAGAGCCCAGCCGGTCCGAAACGGGCGTTCCCCAATCCATATCTATGTTGCGCGTAGTCCCTATAACGCCGCATCGAGCTGAAAGGCTCGATGCGGCAATCATAAAAAACAAATCCCTATCCGCAAACTACTGCTGAATAGCTCCCGCCCACCTCTAGCCGGAGGACTCACCGGTTCGGGGCCGGCCGGCGCTCACACCGGCGAGGCGGCAACGTTTATGATTCTCGATGAGCTATCATGGAGCGCCCTTCGGCAAATCGCTGGCTGATTGCGATAGCGGTAATGTCCAGCGCCGTCATGGAGGTTCTGGACACCTCGGTGGTGAACGTCAGCCTGCCCCACATCGCCGGCAGCCTGTCGGCAACCGTTGACGAAGCCACCTGGGTTTTGACGTCATACATCGTCGCCAATGCGGTCATCCTGCCGATCACGGGCTGGCTGGCGAATTACTTCGGACGCAAGCGGCTGCTGATCACGGTGGTCAGCGGGTTCACGATCTCCAGTGTGCTTTGCGGTCTGGCGCCGAACCTGCCTCTGCTGGTTTTCTTCCGGGTGCTGCAGGGCACCACCGGCGGCGGCCTGCAGCCGATTTCCCAGGCGGTGCTGTTGGAGGAGTTTCCGCCCGAGGAGCGCGGCAAGGCAATGGCGTTCTGGGCGATGGGCATCATCACTGCCCCGATCCTGGGACCTACTCTTGGCGGGTGGATCACCGACACATACTCGTGGCGCTGGGTCTTCTACATCAATCTGCCCGTCGGCATCTTCAGCCTGATCATGATCTCGCTGTTTGTCTTGGACCCGCCATACATCAAGCGCGGCACGCTTCGCCTGGATGCGCTCGGGCTGGCCATGCTGGCCGTCGGCATGGGCTCGCTGCAGATCATGCTCGATAAGGGGCAGGAGGAAGACTGGTTCGGTTCGCGGTTCATCGTGACGTTGGCCGTGTTGGCGGTACTCGGGCTGACGGCCTTCGTGATCCGGGAGTTATACGTTCCCGACCCCCTGGTGCGCTTCAGCCTGCTGCGCTATCGCACCTTCACCTCGGGAGTGGTACTGGCCTGGATGCTCGGATTCGTGCTCTACGGAACCCTGGTCCTGCTGCCGCTGTTCATGCAAACCCTTTTGGGTTGGACGGCGCAAACAGCGGGTCTGTGGACCAGCCCGCGCGGCATCGGCACCGGCCTATGTATGCCTTTTGTCGGCTGGCTGCTGGGCAAGAAGATCGACGCCCGCGCTCTGCTCATCATCGGCTTTGCCGTGACCAGCATCGCCTTCTTCGGCTATTCGACCATGGACCTGAACTCCGGCACCTGGGACATCTTCTGGTATCAGCTTTTGCAGGGCGCCGGCATGAGCTGCGTGTTTGTGCCGCTGACCACGCTCACCATGGAGCCGATCCCGCGCGAACAGACAGGGTATGCCACCAGCCTGTTTAGCGTCATGCGCAACATCGGCTCCAGCGTCGGGATTTCTTTTGTTACCACCTTCCTGGCGCGCCGCGGGCAATTCCATCAGGCCCTGCTGGTGGCCCACACCACGCCCTACGACCAGGCCTTTCGCAGTTTTCTGGGAAGCGCCGAGGAGTTAATGGAGAAGGCCGGGACCGACCCCAGCACGGCCGCCCGGCGGGGACTGGCGACAATCTACCAGGCGGTTCAGCAGCAGGCTTCCATGCTAAGCTTCGTGGAAGCCTTCAAGATCATGGCGCTGCTGTTCCTGGCGTGCATCTTGCTTGTTCCGATTATGCAGAGGCCCAGGCACTCCCGCTCGGACAATTCCATGGCAGCTCACTAGGGCGTGTTCGAGCATGACAGCTCGGAAACAGTTAACTGATAGTGTTAACAGGCCCTGGGTGGCTACTAAAAACAAGATCAACCAGATTGAGCCTACAAGCTCTTGAACACTGTCCAAAGCCTTTGCTTAGTCCGCAGCCGGCACTGATCGGGAGCACAGAGCACCTATCTCATCCTGCGCTCGGAACGAGCCCCAGCAGCGCCAAGCCGTTGATGATAAACTGCACGGCGATAGCCATCAGCAGCAAGCCCATCATTCGCATCATGATTCTGATTCCGGTCTCGCCCAGGCGGCGGCGAATCTGATCGGCGCCAGCCAAAATCACGTACGAGGCAATGGAGGTGACCGCGACTGCCAGGAAAACCACGGTCACGTGGAACCAGCGAGGCGAGGCCCCGGTCAGCACTATAACCGTTGAGATGGCGCCCGGTCCGGCCAGCATCGGCACGCCCAATGGCGTGATGCCAATGTCTTCTTTGGCGGCGCCTTCCTGGGTTTCGCTGGTGTGCTCCTGGGTGGCCGAGCGGCGCGCCTGCAGCATCTCGATTCCAATCAGCAACAGAATCAGGCCGCCGGCTATTTCGAAGGCCGCCAGCGTGATGCCGAACAGGCGAAATATCAATCGGCCGGTGAAGGCAAACAGCGACAGCACGCAAAAGCAAGTCCAGGCGGCACGGCGCGCCATCCGGCGGCGGGCAGACCTGCCATGGCCGGCGGTCATCGCCAGAAAAGCCGGAATCGCGGCAAAAGGATCGACCAGAAAAAAGATCGAGCTGAACGCCACCAGCGAAAACGTTCCGAAAGAGGAGAAAAAAGACGAAATCTGCGATGCTTGCGGCAGCAGCATGAACGTTCTCTCCACCTCCCGGAATAAAAACGCCGTTTCCCAAACCCCTCTTCCGGCAGCTCTCAGTCTATGACAGAGAAGTCATGACAAGTGTAGTGCCGGCCGCTTGATTCTCCAACCGGGTGCGGGTTAGCTCTTAGTCGCGGCCCGCAGCTCTGTTCTCATGCCGTTCCCGCCGGCTCCGGCGCTCCCTTTTATCGGCGCCCGCGCACTTCTTGATGAACTAAACCGTTGATTTAGCACGTTTGAGCGTTTACTATTCCGCAATCGCGCGTACCCTTGCTACCGTCACAAGCTACCGGAGCCTCTTTTGGCCCGGGAGGCCGAAGCTCAGGCGAGAGGAGGGAAAAAGTGGCGCTTTATGAAGAAGTAACTCGCCTTGCAACTCAATTGCGGCCGCAAGCGGTTGCCTTTGCCCAGCGCCTGGTGCGTTGCCCTTCCCCGGGAGGGCAAGAGAAGGGCGCGGCTGACGCTTGCCTCGCTGAGATGCAAACGATCGGTTATGACCAGGTTTTTCGGGATGACTGGGGAAACGTCATCGGTGTCATCAACGGCCAGCAACCCGGCCCGACCATTCTTTATAACGGTCATCTCGATCATGTTCCCCCTGGAGACCTCTCGCTTTGGGAAGGCTACGATCCCTACGGCGGGGCCGTGGATGTGGCCGAAGTCGACGACCGGACTGCCGGCAGGAAAGAGCGCGTCGAGGTGCTCCACGGACGCGGCGCCGGCGATGTAAAGGGCACCCTGGCGTGCGTGATCTACGCCGGCAAGCTTCTGCTGGAGCTGCGCAAGCAGGGGGTTGCAATCAAGGGCAGGTACGTGGTCACGGCGGTGTGCCTGGAAGAACCGGGAGACCAGGTTGGCACCATTCAGTTGATCGACGACACTTTCAGAAAAATGGGCTGGGACTACGATGGCGTTATCTCCTGCGAGCCAAGCTCCCTGGATATCGCCCTGGGACATCGCGGCCGGGTCGAGCCGGTGGTCACCGTGCACGGCAAGATCAGTCACGGGAGCGCGCCGTGGCTTGGCATCAATGCCGTCTACAAAGCTAGCAAAGTGATCGACAAGATCGCCAGCGAGCTGCCCGGCAAGTTCCCGTCGGACCCGGACTTGGGCAGATCCAGCATCGCTTTGACGATAATCAAAGCCAGCCCCGGAGAGCTGTGCATTGTTCCCGAGCGCTGCGAGATGAACTTTGATCGCAGGTTCGTGCCCGGCGAGACTCCCGAAAGCTGCATCCAGGAAATCCAGGACATCATCGACGAGTTATCCAAGGAAGATCCGCAGTTCAAGGCAGAGGTACGAATTGCCGAGGTGGTGCAGAAGTTCTACACCGGCAAGTCGGTCAAGATCGCGAACAAGAAGAAGGCCTGGAAGACCCCGAAAGAGCATCCCTTCGTGCGCGCCATGGCCGCGGGGTTGCAAGCTGTCGGCCAGGAGGTCAGGTATCGTTACTGGTACTTCGGCACCGACCTGTCGAAGGTGGTCGCCGAAGACGGCAAGCCGGCAATCGGCTACTCGGCGGCTCAGGAACAACTGATCCATACGCCGCTGGAGAAACTACGGACAGATTACATGGAACAAAGCATTGCCGGATACGCGGCCGGGTACTTGAAGATCATGGAGCTGCCCAAAGACGCGTTCCAGCTTGAAGAAAAGCATAGCCTGGCAACTGAGGTGAGACTATGAATTCAGTGAGAGTTGTGTTGACCCTGCTTCCATTCATATGGATCGTGGGGATGATGCCGTTCGTCAACCGGGTCAGACCGATTCTTATGGGCCTGCCTTTACTGGCCTTCTGGCTGGTGCTTGGCATACCCGTGACTTTCATTTGCCTTTCCATCCTCTACAAGATCGATTCCAAGCATAACGGCGGCTCTAAGTAGGAGAAGGATCGCGACTATGACAAACCAAACTATTGCTCTCGCGGTGATTTTTCTCTTCGTCATCGGCGCCACCATCGTCGGCATGGTTCCAGGCATGAAGCAGAAGATGACCCTGGAACAATGGGCCGTAGGTGGCCGCAACTTTGGCCGCTGGCTGAACTGGTTCATCCTGGCGGGTGAGATCTACACCGCTTTCGCTTTTCTCGGCGGCAGCGGCTGGGCGTACGCCCGCGGCGGTCCGACCTTCTATATATTGGGGTACTGCTCGCTCGCCTACGTGGTTGGCTACTATTTGTTGCCGGCCATGTCCCCCGTGGGCCGGCGCCACGGGCTGATGACTCAACCCGATCTGGTCGAGCATATGTACGCGAGCCGCAACCTGGGAATTCTGACGGCCTTTGTCGGCGTCACCTTTCTTGTGCCCTATCTGCAGCTTCAGCTTACCGGCCTTGGCTTGATCATCGAGACCTGCTCCTATGGGATTATCACCAGGGTCCCGGCCATGCTCATCGCCTTCACCATGGTTGCCACGTTCGTTTACCTGAGCGGCCTCAAGGGAGTTGCCGCCACCGCCGTGATAAAGGACATAGTCATGATTCTGGCGGTGGCCTTTTTCGGCATCTACCTGCCGATCCATTTCTTCGGCAGCGTGGGCGGGATGTTCCAGGCCCTGGATGCCGCCAAGCCCGGCTTCCTGACGCTGCCGGGCGGCACCAAGACCCTGGATGTGAGCTGGATGATGTCCACCCTGATGCTGACCGCCCTCGGCTTTTACATGTGGCCCCACTTCTACGCCAACAGTTTCAGCGCCAAGAATCCGAACGTGCTGCGGCACAATGCCGTATTTTTGCCGCTTTACCAGATCTGCATGCTGTTCCCGATACTGATCGGGTTTACCGCTCTGCTGGTGCTTACTCCGATGCTGAAAGTGCCCGACATGGCGTTCATGACCATCGTTCGCCAGGTACTTCCCGGTTGGACATTGGGCGTTGTGGGCGGCGCCGGCGCGCTGGCCTGCATGATTCCGGCCGCCGACCTCATCCTGTCCACATCGATGATTTTCACCCGCAACATCGTTTGCAAGCTGGCCGGCAAGGAAATACCTCAGCAGTCCCAGGCGAGGCTCGCCAAAATCGTTGTTCTCGTGCTTACAGGTGTTGCACTGGCGAGCGCCATCTATCTCCCGAATATGCTGGTGAACCTGCTGCTCACCGGCTACTCCGGCGTGACGCAGTTCTTCCCCATGATTTTCCTGGGTGTGTTCTGGAAGAGGGCGACCAAGATCGCGTCTTTTGCCGGGTTGATTGTGGGCGAGTTCCTGGTGTTCTACCTAATTCTCAACAAACTTGATCCCCTCGCTGTGCTGGGGCTTCACCTCAACGCCGGTTTCGTGGCGCTGGTCGCCAACATGACGGTGTTCCTGGTCCTCAGCCTGGCTACCAGCACGCCGGCCGGGATGGAACAGAAAGCCCGTGCTCTCGCCGAAGAGACTACATCTGCGGCGGTTTAAGAATTCCGCGCGGGAGGACAGGCTGGTCAGGCCTGCCCCTCCCGCACAGAGCAGCGGCAGGTTTTAGCTGAAACAGGTATCGACATGACGCAAGCGACAAGCACCATGGCTGCGGGAATCGCAGCTCACTTCGACGAGGCGGTGCAGTGGCGGCGGCAGCTCCATCGCAATCCCCAGCCGGCCTGGCTGGAGTTTTATTCCACCGGGCTAGTGGCGGAGAAGCTGTCGAGCTGGGGCTACAAGGTATCGCTGGGGAAAGAGATCATCGCCGGGGAAAAGCGGCTGGTTGTTCCCGACCAGCAGACGCTCGAAGCCGAATACCAGCGGGCGCTGCGGGCCGGCATCAAGGAGGAGTTCATCGCCCCGGCCAGGGGCGGATTCACCGGCGCGGTCGCCGTGCTTGAAGGCGGCCAGCCGGGTCCGACCGTGGCCTTCCGCTTCGACATCGATTCGCTGGAGATCACCGAATCCGGCGACCCCGCGCACCGGCCCGCAGCTCAAGGATTCGCTTCCCAGAATCCAGGCTATGCGCACATGTGCGGGCATGACGCTCACACCGCGCTCGGCCTGCTGCTGGCGCGCTGCTTCGCCGAGAACCGCGCCGCCATCCGGGGAAAGGTTAAATTGATTTTTCAGCCGAACGAGGAAAACCTCGGAGGCGCGGCGACCATGGTTCCCATGGGCGTGGTCGACGATGTGGACTACCTGTTCGGCGCCCATGTCGGCATCACGCTGAAGGAAACCGGTCAGATCGGGCTGAACGTGATCGACTGGCTGGCCATGAACCGCTTTGAGGTGACCTACACCGGCCGGGCGGCGCACGCCGCCATCCGCCCCGACCTGGGCCGCAACGCCCTGCTCGGCGCCTGCGTGGCCATCACCAACCTGTATGCAATCTCCAGGCATGGCACGGGAGCTTCGCGCGTGAACGTGGGAGTGATGCAGGCCGGCACTACCTGGAACATCATTCCGGAAAAGGCTTACTTCCGCATGGAAACGCGCGGCGTCAGCAACGAAATCAACCAGTACATGGTGGACCGCTCAATGGATGTGCTGCGAGGCGCGGCCAAGATGCACGACCTGGGACTGGAGGTGGTGCCGGCAACCAGCACGGTGGCCGCCACCAACTCGCCCGAGTTGATCGAGCTCGGGACCAGGATCGCCAAGTCGCTGCCCTCGGTAAAGGAGGTTGTGCCCGTCTGCTCGACCAACGGCTCCGAAGACATGTGCCTGCTGATGCAAACCGTGCAGCAGCGCGGTGGCAAGGCCATGGAAGTGCTGCTGGGGACGCCCATCGGCGGCGGCCACCACAGCAACTGCTTTGACCTGGACGAAACGGTTTTGCAAAACGGCGCCGAATTTTTCGCCGCCATGCAGGCGGCGGTGACGCAGTAGCGTGAGAAGATAACGTCCACATCCGCCTGATTTAGGCAAATGTGGGAGCTAAAAGCTATCTCGCGAATCGACGCAGCCTGTTCAGCCGCGCCGTCCCGGGGCAATAGAAATACGGGGTTTAGCCCTGTAGGGACCCGTATTTTATATTCGTGGTTCATTATGATATATAGCTTCTAGAGCAGAACCAGAGCTGCTGTATGCCAAGAAATGGGCGTCATTCCGAGCGAGCGACGCTGCGTCGCGAGTCGAGGAATCTTGTGTCTTGTCAAGCAACGCAAGATCCCTCCACTCCGCTTTGCTCCGGTCGGGATGACGTTCGTCTGTTGGGATACACCTACTGTAGTTCTGCATTAGAGCTCCACATCAGCGAAAAGCGCGTAGATATCGGGCGGCGCCCATATCCGACGAAGGCGCGCACATTGGGGGACCTGCCAGCCCCAGATTTTGTTCCGCTCCTGCCACCAGACCTGACCAACGTTTGATCAGCTCCGGGAACGACTACTGAGCGGAACGGGCAAACTTATCTCCGTTATATGAGGAGGATGTTATGGAATTAGTCGGCAGTTATGACGTGGTTGTGGCCGGCGCCGGAATTGCCGGAGTGGTGGCGGCGCTGCGGTCTGCCCGTGAAGGGGCCAAGACCATGCTGCTGGAAGCCAGCGGATTCCTCGGAGGCCTGGTCACCGGCGGCCGGCAGACGAAGCCGACCGGCGTTATCAACGGCGGGAGCTTCCGGGAGCTGCTGAATCGCTGCGTCGCCTACGAGGGCGCGGACCCTGTTCCGAGAGAGTCGTTCTGGGGCGCCTACACCGGGGCATTCGACGCCCAGACCATGGAGCGGGTCATGATGGAGGCCATCGAGGAGGCTGGAGTCGAGGTCTTGCTGCATGCTCCGGTGGTCGAGGCCATCAAGGATGGCAGCACGCTCCGCGCGGTCGAGGTGCAGACCAAGAGCGGGAGAAAGCTCGTCCTGGGCAAGGTTTTCGTGGACGCCACCGGAGATGGCGATCTGGCGGCGCTCGCCGGCGCCGAGTTCATGCTCGGCAGGGAGCGCGACGGGCTCACCCAGCCGATTACCTCCTATCTCCGCGTGCTCAACGTCAACATCCCCGCGCTGGTTGAAGACTGCAAGGCCCACATGGACGACATGTGGGAGCTGACAATCCCGGAAAACGGAAAGTGCAACGAAGACTACATCCTGGTGTTCTTCACCACCGGTTTCACCAAGCGCATCCAGGAGGCGAAAAAAGAGGGCTTCAACTGGACCGTGCCCAAGGACCACATGAGCCTGAAGGCCGGCGTCATTCCCGGCGAGATAATTGTGAACGTCACCCGGGTCCACGGCAACGCCCTCGACTTCCGCACCATCAGCCGGGCCGAGTTTGAGGTGAGGAAGCAGGCTTACTGCGCCTTCGAGTTTCTGAAGCGCTATGTGAAGGGGTTCGAGAAGGCGGTGTTCCTGGAGGTTGCTCCCAAGCTCGGGGTGCGCGAGACGCGGCGGATCAAGTGCCGCTACGTTCTCACCGGGGCGGACGTTCGCGGCCGGGCCCGCTTCCAGGATGCCATCGGCCTGTGCAACTCGCCGGTCGATATTCATGAACCGGGCGGAGTCCGGGCCACTATGGAAAATGTCGGCACCGGCTATGCCCTTCCCTTGCGCTGCATCGTCCCGGAGAAGGTCGAGGGCCTGTTTGTGGCCGGCCGCTGCATTTCCGTGGATACCACCGCCTTCGGGTCCACACGTAACCTCCCGGCATGCGCCATGACGGGCGATGCCGCCGGGGTGGCGGCAGCCTATTGCGCCAGGCACGACGCGCCGACGCCTAAGGTTTCGGTGGAGTTTGTCCAGGAAAGACTGCGCGCGGCCGGCGTCGTATTGGGCGTTCCGGCAGAAGCCGCCGGCGCGCGCTAGCATTGTGTATCAAAGGAGGTTTCCCAATGTCCCAGGGGCCGAGTGTAGCCAAAGCGCCGCCTAAATCAGAAAAATCTCGCCTCCGTAAGTCGATAACCCTGGCAGGGGCAATACTCAGTATCGCCCTCAGCTTCTATGTTGCTTTTCACCAGCCGCCTGAAGGCTTGACGGTAGCGGCCATGCGCGCTTCCGGAATTCTGGTCTGGGCGGTGTCTTTCTGGATCCTGGAAGTCTTCCCTGAGTACATCACCGGCCTGGTGATGTGCACCCTTTGGGCGATGATCAGGGTGGTCTCGTTTGGCAAGGCTTTCGCGAGTTTTTCCACCTCCAGTTGGTGGATCATGGTGGGCGCCTTCGGTCTCGGCGTGGCCGCCACCAAGTGCGGCCTTCTGCGGCGTATTTCGCTGTTCGTGCTGAAATTGTTCCCGCCGACTTTCATCGGCCAGACTCTCGGGTTGCTGGGGGCCGGAACCATTGTCTCTCCCCTGATCCCGAGCGCCAACGCCAGAGGAGCCATCGCCGCGCCGGTGGCCTTGGCGATCAGCGATTCGCTGAAGTACGAGCGCAAAAGCGACGGGGCCGGCGGTCTTTTCGGGGCGATGTTTGTCGGCTTTTGCGTCCTGGGCTCGCCCGCCTTCCTCAGCGGATCGTTTACCAACTATGCGACCCTGGGACTGTTTCCGGCCGGATACCAGAACGTCACCTGGACTTCGTGGCTGATCTATGCCCTGCCCTGGCTGGTGGTGGCGTTCATCGGCACCGGCGCGGTCACCTATCTTCTCTATAAGCCGGCGCAGAAGGCGGGATTGTCCAGGGATGTTGTTGCCGCCGAATTGGCGCGGCTGGGGCCGATGGGGCGCGACGAGAAGATTACCGCGGTTGTCCTGGTTGTCACCCTGCTGCTGTGGATGACAGAGTCCCTGCACAAGATTTCCTCGGGCGAGGTGGCTGTCCTGAGCATATGCGTATTGCTGGCCCTGAATGTCATGAACCGCGAGGATTTCCGTAAAGGCATCGACTGGGCCGCCATCGTCTATGTCGGCTGCATTCTGAACATCGGCGCCGTATTTGCAGCCTTGAAAATCAATTTGTGGCTCGGACACGCACTGCAACCCATAGTTGCTTCATTTTTGTCGAACAGCTATCTCTTCGTGATTGCCCTTGTCCTGGCGGTCCTGGTGTGCCGCCTGGTCATCATATCCATGCTGGCTACGGCGGTTATATTTACCATTGTCCTGAGCCCGCTGGTGGTAACTCACGGCATGCACCCATGGATCATTGCCTTCGTATCTTTCGCGGCTTCCAACATCTGGTTCTTCTTCTTCCAAAACTCGTTTTACCTGCTGGCTTTCTATGCGGTTGGCGGCGAGATGGTTGAGCACCGCCAGATGATCAAGCTTTCGGCTGCCTATACGGTGGTTGCCCTGGTCGGATTCATGGTCAGCGTCCCTTATTGGCAAGCTATCGGCCTCATGCACTGAGGCGAATGCATGACGGCGCAGAAGTATCAACGCGAGGAGGATTCAATGCAGATTTTCGGCACTTACGATGTCGTAGTGGTAGGGGCGGGCATTTCGGGAGTGTGTGCCGCCATCAAGGCCAAGCGCGAGGGAGCCAAGACCCTGCTGGTCGAAGGCAGCGGCGTTCTCGGCGGCCTCATCACCGGCGGCCGGCAGACCAAGTCGACGGGCCTGGTCAACGGCGGCATTTTCCAGGAGCTGCTGAATCGTTGCGTGCAGTACAAGGGCGCCGACCCCGAGATCCGAAGCTCGTACTGGGGCAAGTATACCGGCCAGTTCGACGCTGAAGTCATGCAGCGGGTGATTGTCGAAGCCGTCGAGGAAAGCGGCGTGGAGCTGCTGCTCTATGCTCCCGTGACCGAGGCGATCAAGGAAGGCAAGCGCGCTCACCGGCATCAAGGTCCAGGCAAAATCCGGCCCCAAGCTCATCCTGGGAAAGGTGTTCATCGATTGCTCGGGCGACGGTGATCTGGCCTACCTGGCCGGAGCGGAGTACATGGTCGGGCGAAAAGGAGACGGGCTGACGCAGCCCATTACCTCCTACGTCCGCCTCGTCAACGTCGATTTTCCCGCGGTGGCCAAAGATTTCCAGGAACACAAGGACGACATGTGGGAGCTGAACGTCCCCAAGAAAGAGAACGCCACCAACGAAGATCATGCCCTGGTGTTCTTCGCCACCGGCCTCACCAAGCGCATCGAGCAGGCCAAGAAGGATGGGTTCAAGTGGATCATTCCCAAGAACCACATCACCTTCAAAGCCGGCCTGATTCCCGGCGAAGTCAGCCTGAACGTCACCCGCTTCCACGGCAACGCGCTGGACGAGCGCACGTTGACCAAGGCGACCATGGAAATCCGCAAGCAAGCCTACAACGTCTTCGACTTCCTGAAGAAGTACGTTCGCGGATTCGAAAACGCTATCTTCCTTGAGGTCGCTCCCAAGCTTGGCATACGGGAGACGCGGAGAATCGTCGGCGAGTACATTCTCACCGAAAAGGACGTAAGAGGCGAGACGCGCTTCGCCGATGCCATCGGGTTGTCTAACTGTCCGGTAGACGTGCACGAGCCGGGCGGCGAGCGGGCGATCATGGACAGCGTTGGCGCCGGCTATGGCGTGCCCTTCCGCTGCCTGATACCGAAGGGAGTGGACGGCCTTCTGCTCGCCGGCAGATGCATCTCCGTCGACGAGATAGCTTTCGGCTCGACCAGGAACCTTCCGGTATGCGCCATCACCGCCGAAGCCGCAGCGCTGGCCGCAGCCTACGCGGTCGAGCACGGCGTGCAACCGCGCGAGGTGCGGGTGGCGGCAATTCAAGCCGCGCTCACCGCCGAGCGGGTGGACCTGGGCGCGTCCAAGGCCGCGGGAGCATAGGCCGTCGCGGGACCATTGAAGCTTTTGAGCTAGAGCTGATTCGGAGTTGGGGAAAGGCCTCCGAGCTTGTGGGCTTACACTCCTGTGCCGCTTTTGATCCCATTGTCTCTTTTCCCTAACGCTTCGTGAAATTTCCGAATCCGTTCGCGGCGACGAATGTTCTGCTTTCGTACACGGTTGAACCGAGCTTTATCCCCGTTTAGTTTGGACATGGCACCCCCAGATTGCGCCCCTGAGTCTGCTTCATTTTACTCCCATTTCGTGATGCGGTAAGCTTGGGGCGCTTAGGGGGTGAACTTGGGCGGAAATCAGAGTGCAGGAGGGCGAATCGATAGAAAAAGCCCGGCGCCGTTTTAAGCGTAAGGTTCAGACGGAAGACATCATCAAGGAAGTGAAGCGTCACTCCTACTATTTGAAGCCGGGGGAGAAACGCCGACTGAAATCGGTCTTAGCACGTAAGCGTGCCAGGAAGAAGCTTCGCAGGGAGCCAGCTTCGGAGAAATAATTCAGCCCCACTACTTTCAGTGCGCAATGATCCGCCGATTGTCAGTAGCGGACTCTGCTGCAAGGAGGCTATATGGCCCGAGAAAATCCAGAATCAACTCAAAAGCAGCCGCCAATACCCGCCGTCCAACATCTGACGGAAGCCCACAGCCTGCTGAAACGACTTAGTGAGAGGCTGGACAAACACCCAGAATTGGAGCAAGCCATAGAAAAGCTAGAGTTGGCGCTAAATGACTTAACCCTCAGGACGGGAGGAATGCTCTAAGAGTGTTAAGTCAAACCGCTGCCATCGCCGCTGTTTAGACGAGTCGCTGCGGGGCAAAAGCGCAAGCTGTGGTGCCTGAGGTCTTGTATCATGGCTGGACGTGGGCGCTGACTCTTCAGACCGTAAACTGTTCTGGCTTCTGTTCACAGTGTTGAGCCTTGGCGGCTGGTTCTTGCCTTTTGGCTGGGGCGTGGCGGAGATGTTCTTGTCACTGTTGGTGAGTTGGTGGTTTGTCTATCGTTCGGGCATCCTCTAACCGTGCTGCGGCTGGGCCAGTGAACTCTAACCTTATTTCAAATCCGGGCCCGCATGCTCTGCTGCCCTTCTGGATTACCTAATCTTGAACTGAAGAGCCGAATCACGTCCGGCCTTGCGATTCTCATAGTGCTCTGCGAAATTAAGCATCGTCAACAGTGACTCTCCGTTTGCCATCCTCACCAATGCCTTCTCTTCTTTACCCTGAATCTCTTCTGCCTTAGGAACGAGAGAGCGAAGTTCGCTGTCGGAGAGAACGATCACACCATCGAGGTCGCCGAAAACAACTTCGTCCGGGCTGACCTCGACACCGCCGCAAGCAACAGTTTTCTGGGTCGTGAAGACGCGACTCGTCCCTGGGTACGTCGATCTGCTATCTGAATCCCAGGGAACAGATAGTCCACCATCGGCATGATAACGAAGAAGCGTACTTCGTCCTAAGCGGTCGAGGGGAGGTCGTTCTGGATAAAAGGACGAGTGGAGAGCCTTCGAGCAAGGCGGTCAACGAGATCGAAGGGTGGATTTTGGGGCGGCGCCCTTTTTGCCCGGGAGGGAGGATTCCAGACATGAATTGGGTGCGGGATTTTGGTGCTCGTGAAGGTCACTTGCCTCCAGTAAGAAACGGCGATATCATGCCGCCCCTGAACGCATGCGCCAAGAACTCATTGACACCTTCTATCTGATTGCAAATGAGACCACGGGCGGCTCGACGCGGACCGAGACCTTTATTTCATTATTGAACAAAGCTTGGGAGTTCAAGCTGCTGGCAATCCACAAGCCGGAAGACGCCAGCGAGTTGGCCGCGATATTGCGGAGACGGAGTGGCCGAGAGTATACGACCTCATCGCCAGACTCTGGCCGGAGTTTCAAAGACTCGGTCTTCAATGAAATCTATCGTGCAAGTGTAAACAGGGTTCTAGCAGGTTATGGCGTTGTCTGGGAGCTTGGACCTGACGGACACCTGCACCGCGTTATGCCCGCTCCGGTGGTGGAACAGGTTGAGTCTGTATTGGCGGAACTTAATCAGCCACAGTTTGAACCCGCAAGACGGCTCTTCCGAAGCCGCGAGCGAAGCATTCGACGCTAGACCACGCAGAGATCGCGATGCCTGTTCGAATGCATTTGACGCTCTGGAGTCCATTGCCAAGGTGAGATTCGGTATGCCTGCCGCGACCTTTGGGCAGGTTTTGGCGCACATTCGGCAGAACGGGCGTTTGAATGGTCAAATAATCGGAGTGCTTGAAGCAGTAAAACACATTGCGAAAACCGCCAACTTCGGTCACGGCATGGTGGACCTTGTTTGGGGCTTGCGACCTCCGAAGTTGATTTCACGTTTCTAAGTTGTGTGGCTGGGATTCTGCTATTTGCTCGGCATCCTTAATTATGCTGGAACCTCGAGGTAAGACTCGTGCATGAAGCCTGACAAACTCAACTCCGACTCGCAGGAGATTGATTACGAGGAACTACTGAAGACCTCAACTCTTCCCGCCGACATCAATAGACTTAACGACAGGTTCTGGAACCCCGGACTAGGCGACGGCACCATTCGACCGGCGCGGCGGCTGTAATCGGCTGCTGCGGGGTTCTGGGGGAGTCCGGGAGGGCTGGTTTTGGGGTTGTTTGCCCCAAAATTGACTTCCAGTCCCACCCCTCCCGTGTTGACCGACCCAACGAATAAAGGCAAACGTCGCACCGCCCGTCAGCGCCCGATGAAATGGTGCCGTGCCACCAGAACTCGATTGTCGATATCTGACACCCGTCTGCATCCTGTCACGCTCATGATCCGCTGAAGTTCGGCGGTCATGATATCGACCATTTCTGCCACGCCTTGGCTGCCGTTTGCGGCCAAGCCCATCACCAGAGGCCAGCCGACAAGGACAGCATCCGCCCCCAAAGCCAAAGCCTTCATCACGTCAGAGCCGCGCCGGAATCCGCTGTCCGCAAAAATGGGCATCCGATTTTCGATCACCTTCTTAATCTCCGGCAAGACCTCAAGGGGATGGGCGGCATAATCGATTATCACGCCCGCGTGGTTGGAAACGACGATTCCCCCAGCGCCGATGGCCAAGGCTTTCTCTGCATCCTCGCCGCTCAATACGCCCTTCAGGATGAACGGGAGTTTCGTAACGCCAACCAACATCTTCAGTTCGTCAAGAGTCTTCGCCCCCATGGTCTTCGGAGCAGCCGGTTTATCCCCTCGCTTTGCCCCGTAGAAAAAGTCAATGTCGGTGCCGACCGCAATCGCTCCCCCTCGCTCTGCCTCTTTCAACTCTTTAATCATCGCTTGGGTATCGCGGAAGGGTTTTACGATTCTGACTGTAGGAACTCCAGTTTCAGCCACATCTTTGAATTGTTCGAAGGAGACGACTCCAAGCCACATCATTGAACCGGCATCTTTTATGCCTGAGGCGATTTTCACCAAAGGCTTGTCGGTAATGTCGTTCATGCCTGAGACCGCTGCGCTCACGATGGGGGTCTTGAATTGTCGGTTGAACAGGGTCGTCTCAGTGGACGCTTCCCCGGAGTCGATCAGCCTGAATTTGAACGCGAACTGGTCAAAACATTGGCGTATGGAGAGATTGACAAAATTGGTCTCTGCCCCAGAGCGTACGTTAAATCCTTCATCCACCGAATAACTCTTGATGATGCCCTTGGCCTTGAGATTCGCTTCAGCCGTTGCGATGAGTTCCCGGTATTCCATTTAGGTTCAGTCCCTTTCCTAGCTACACTCACCGAGTTCCTCGGTTATGAGAGAAATCATACCAGTGAGTCGGGTCGCTCACTGATTCAAACCGAACGGCTTACAGATCCCGAATCTGTAAGCCGTTTGGCTTTTGCGGGACGCTGAAGGCGATATTATGAATATGGTCCCATCAGTCCAATTGGCACCATGACCAACAACATAGATGCGGCGATAAAGGCTGAAGGGCGCCGGGACGTCAGTCGGCGGTGGTGGCTTGCGCAGTCGCCGCCCCGCCGTCCAGCACTTCGCGCAATTTCTGCGCCAGCGTTGCCAGCGAGAATGGCTTCTGGATCAGCACCTTCCCAGGCTGCAAAACTCCGTGACTGACGATGCCGTCATCCGTATAGCCGGTCATGTAGATGGTCAGCACATTTTGCCGGTTGGGCATGCTGCCCAGTTTGGCGGCCAACTCCGCTCCGCTCATTTTGGGCATGACTACGTCGGTTAGCAAAACATGGATGGGCCCGGCGTGCGCTTCTGCGGCCTGGAGCGCCCTTTCGCCGTTTGCCGCCTCAAGCACGGCATAGCCGATCTGCCGGAGGTGTTCACAGATGGCGGCCCGCAACCCATCCTGGTCCTCGACCAGCAGAATCGTCTCTCCTCGGCCCGCGGTCTGGGTGAAGGTCGTCTTCGCCTGGCCGAGCTGCTTTTCGGTTGCCGGGAATAAGAGCTTGAATGAGGTTCCCTGGCCAGGTTCGCTTTCCACCCAGATGTATCCGTTGCTTTGCTTCACGACGCCGTAAACCGTGGACAACCCCAGCCCTGTTCCCTGCCCGGCGGGCTTGGTGGTGAAGAACGGCTCGAAGATACGCTCCTGAACCTCCTTCGTGATTCCGACCCCGGTATCCTCTACCGTCAGCGCCACGTACTTGCCCGGGGCCAATCCTGGATGCAGGGAGGCCATCGGCGGGATCCACCTCGGCATTCATCGTCGCAATCCTGATCTCTCCACCGCGCGGCATGGCATCGCGGGCGTTGACGGCCAGGTTCAGGAGCACCTGCTCGATCTGGCCGGGGTCGGCCTCCATCCAGGAGCAGCGGCTTCCGCGGCCGGAACTACCAGTTCGATGTCCTCGCCGATCAGCCGCCGGAGCATCTTGGCGGTCTCCACGATCAGTCGCATTCGAGATCGAGGACGCGAGGTTCCAGCACCTGCTTGCGGCTGAAGGCCAGCAGCTGGCGGGTCAGGCTGGCGGCCCGCTGTCGGCGCCTTCAGTATCTGCTCAGGTACTGCTGCGAGTTGTCGCCCGGGCTCGAGCTGCGTCCTGCAGCAGCTCGGCGTAGCCGCTGATGACCGTCAGCAGGTTGTTGAAGTCGTGCGCCACCCCGCCGGCCAGCTGGCCGACGGCCTCCATCTTCTGCGACTGGCGAAGCTGCTGCTCGAGCTTCTCCCGCTGCTCCTCGGCGCGCTTGCGCCCGGTGATATCCCGCAGGAAACAGACAAATCGTCCGCCGCCGAGGTTCTGGAACGTTACGCTGGACTCGATATCGAGAACCTGGCCGTCTTTGCGGCGGTGGCGCGTTTCGAAGCGGTCACGTCCCTGGCGAATGATCCGCTGCATGTGCTCCGCGACATCTTGTTCGCTTTCCGCGCACTCCAGGTCCCGCACACCCAGCCGCAGAAGTTCCTCGCGGGTGTAGCCGGACAGGACGCAGTAAGCGTCGTTGACGTCGAGAATCTTGCCCTGCGCATCCACGAGGTAGAACGCTTCCTGTGTCGTCTGCAAAATCGTCCGCAAATGCTGTTCGCGTTCCTCCAGGGCCGCCTCGGCCTGCTTCCGCTCGGTGATATCGATGAACGCTCCCACCGCGCCCTGGACCTTGCCCGTCTCATCGGTCAATGGCACGGCGTTACCGAAGATGCTTCGTGCACCTCCCTCTGCAAAAGTAACCGTATACTCGCAATCGCGCACCTCGTGTCCCGCGGCAGCACACTGCACCGGCAGCTCCTCGGGGGCAAGCTCCCGTCCGTCTCTAATCAAACGGTAGTTCGTCGGCCGCTCGCCTTCCGGCGCCGATTTGGAGGTGTTAGTTCCCGGAGGCAGACGCAGGAGCTTGTACCCGGTGCGGTTGCTGGTCATTCGACGGCACTCGGGATCATGGGCAATGAACATGATTGCCGGCACGGCTTCCATAATGGCGGACAGTTCCATGGCTCGGGCGCGCGCTTCGGCTTCGCTGCGCTCCAGCTCGGCGTTGAACCGCTTCACTTCTTCGGTTTCGCGACGCGCCGCTTCCGTGCGCTCGCGTTCGGCGGCGCGTTGCTGAATGAGCCGCGATGCCTTTACCAGCGATTCGCCGACTTCACTGGTTTCCGCCAGGTCGAGGTGCCCGACCGCTATCGGTTCTCCGCGCCCCAAGGCAAGAGCTGGAGGCACCAAAGCCTGTATGGAAACAGCGATGCGCCGCGCCATGCGCAGAGCTGTCACGATTCCTATCAGCGACAGCAGGGCCGTGCCGGCAATGGTCCACCACAACCAGCGCCAGATATCCGCCATCATGACGGACCTGGGTACGCCGATCGATACCGTCCAGCCGGATGTCGCCGAGCGGCTGAAGCTGCTGACCATGCGGACGCCTTCAAGGTTGACAGCCTCTGTCGTCGCCTCAACGGCATCTCTCATCCGCCTTCCCAGGGTGGCATTGATTGGTTTCCCGATAAACTCATCTGCCAAATGGGTCCGCGCGACAAGCACTTGATCGGCGTCGACGATTCCTCCAAGCCACTCCGGCGGGAGCTGTTGCTGCCGCAGGACCGCACCGAAACGGTCGGCGGGTATATTCATGGCGAGGTCATAGACGACCCGGCCATCGCGAAACACCGGAACGTGGACGGTAACCAGAAGCCGTCCGTCAAATACTCCGGTGAAAACGCCGCTAATGAACGGCCTGCCGGTGGCAAAGACTCGGTAAACCGAATCCGGGAGGGTGTGCTTAGGCAGTTGGGTGCCAAATGGAAAGAAGGTATTGAAGAGTTCCCGGCCGGTCGCGTCGGCAAGGAAGATACGGCTTCCGGAAGAAGCCTCCATGATTGCTCGCGCCCCGCTGTAAACAGAGGCCAGATCCCCTGAGGCAAGTGCCGGCGAAGCTACCAGAACGGTCAGGCTGGCTTGCGCATTAGATAGCTCGCGGTCAACCACCAGCGTGAGCGCCCGCGCTGTTTCCAGCATGCGCTGTTCGGTCAGGCGGCGCTTGCTCTGATAGCCGTAGTAGACGAGGAATCCAGCGGCAATCCAAATAGGCAATACACAGGCGAAGACAAGCCAGGCGAGCCTGAATTGAATCGACGCCCGCCGCTGGTTCCGCGGTGACACCCCGGCCTCAGCCATATCGCCCACACCCTCGGCGGTAATGGGAGAGACGGTCTCGCCTTCGCCGGCGCTTTGAGTACCTGATTCCCTGGGTTTCGACTTCATCTGATCAGAGAGTCCGCCTTGCTTGCACCCCGTCGGACGCAAGCGAGCCGCTGTCAGCGGACCACGCCTTGCGGCCATCAATTGTGTCACGACACTAACGGTGAGGATAGCTGCTGTATCGGTGCAGTGGCATGCGCAGTTCACCTGACCCGACTTCTAAGGTACGCCCTAGATCCGCTCCCAGTCGGCCGCTGCCGTCGAGTGGACATGGCAAACGACCACTGCTTTAGACTGGCGCAGCGGAAACCTGATCAGTCTGCGGCGCGAGTTTATAACGGCGGGGGCAAATCCTGAGGGACTGAGCGCCCAGCCGCTGAGCGAGAGTAGCCGTTCAATGTAGAATTGTGCTCGGACACCCCAAAGAACGGCATGATCACCCGATGACGGAGCTCCGACGCCCGAATTTCGTTCTCATCGCCCTGCTCGTAGCCAGCGCCTTTTTCATGGAGAATCTCGACGGCACAGTGATTGCCACTGCCCTGCCGCAGATGGCGCCGTCGCTCCGCACCACCGCCATTGCCCTCAGCACGGGCATGAGCGCTTACATGCTGACGCTGGCGGTCTTCATTCCCATGAGCGGGTGGATTGCCGACCGCTTCGGCGCGCGAACGATATTTTGTCTCGCCATCGCCATATTCACGCTTTCCTCCATGCTCTGCGGCTTCAGCTCGCGCCTGTGGCAGTTCACGGCGGCCCGCGTCCTGCAGGGAATTGGCGGCTCGATGATGGTGCCGGTCGGCCGCCTGGTGGTGCTGCGTAACACGGAAAAGAAGGATCTCATTGACTCCATCGCCTACATCACCTGGCCGGGACTGGTGGCGCCGATTCTGGGCCCGCCGCTCGGCGGCTTCATCACCACCTACGCCTCCTGGCGCTGGATCTTCTTTCTCAATGTGCCGCTCGGCGTGCTCGGCATTCTGGCCGCCGTCGCGCTAGTGCCCAACCATCGTGCCGGCGAGCAGCAGCCGCTGGATTGGCTGGGATTCCTGTTGAGCGGCCTCTCCTGCTTCTCCCTGATGTACGGCTTGGATTTCATGGGGCAGCGGCAGATTCCCTGGAGGGATGTCAGCCTGCTGTGGGGCTTCAGCGCGCTGTGCGCGGTGCTGGCCGTATTGCAGGCCCGGCGTCATCCTCATCCGATCATCGATCTCTCGGCGCTGCGCATTCCCGAGTTTCGCGGTGATGATCTTCGGCGGCTCGTTGTTCCGCATCGCCATCGGCACGGCGCCCTTTCTGTTGCCCATGCTGTTTCAGGTCGGATTCGGCATGAACGCCTTTGCCTCCGGCTTGCTGATGCTGGCGCTCTTCGCCGGCAACCTCGGCATGAAAACTGTGACCACTCCCGTGCTACGGCGCTTCGGCTTCCGTCCCGTGCTGATCACCAACGGAATGCTGGCGGCGGTTTCCATCTTCGTCTGTGGATTGCTGGTTCCTGCCATGCCCAAGGCGCTGATGGCCGCCGTGCTCTTCTTCAGCGGCCTCTGCCGTTCGATGCAGTTCACCAGTCTCAACAGCCTCGCCTTTGCCGACGTCCCCGCCGAAAGAATGACCGGGGCCAACACCTTCGCCAGCACGATGATGCAGATGACCATGGGCATGGGAATCGGCGTCGGCGCAGTGGCGCTGCACATGGCTGCCCTGGTCCATGGCCGGGACACGACGGCTCTGCAGGTCGGCGATTTTCATCTGGCTTTCTTCCTCATCGCGGCCATTGCGTTGACGGCTGTACTCGATTTCTTCAAGCTCGACCGCAACGCCGGCTCCATTGTCAGCGGCCATCGGCCAGCTTGATTCGGAAGATTCGGTGCAAGCTGGAACTCCGCCACTTCTTGGTGGGCCGCAGCTTTCTTCAGAACTCGCCCAAGCTCACCCTTTTGCTTCTGCGCAAAAGGAGCAACACCAACCGGAACCCCGGCATCTCGCAAGGCATCCCAGCAGTTTTCTTTAGGAGGCTTTGTGGCAGAACGAGCACTCCCGTTCCCTTCGCAGCCGGTTTCTACCAAGCTCACGCGCCAACAGATCACAGGCTTCTGGGCAGCCTGGACAGGGTGGACATTGGACGGCATGGATTCCGTCATCTACGCCCTCGTGCTTAGTCCGGCTCTCACCGAACTTCTGCCCAAGTCGGGAATGTCCAATAGCGCGCCCAATGTCGCCCTGGTCGGCTCGACCCTCTTTGGGCTGTTCCTGATCGGTTGGGGACTCTCATTCATCTGGGGACCGATCGCCGACCGTTTCGGACGCACATGGGTGCTGGCCGCCACTATCTTCGTCTATGCGGTCTTCACCGGCGCCGCGGCGCTCTCGCAGAACGTATGGCAGTTGGCCATCTTCCGTCTGCTGGCCGGAATTGGTATCGGCGGCGAGTGGGCACTGGCGGGAACCTACGTCGCCGAAGCCTGGCCGGAGGATCGCCGCAAGATGGGAGCCGGTTATCTGCAAACCGGCTACTACGCGGGATTCTTTCTCGCCGCCGCGCTGAACTACACCGTTGGCGCCCGTTTTGGCTGGCGTGCCATGTTCCTCTGCGGCTTGGCGCCCGTGGCGCTCTCGTTGCTGATCCTCCGGCGCGTGAAGGAACCCGAACGCTGGGAGCGCTCCGTCAAGGTTGAGCCGCTGCGGCGACGCTCTCCTTTAGGCGATATCTTCCGCGAGCGCTATCTGCGTCGCACCTTGGTGAATACGGCGCTGCTGACAGTAGCCATTGTCGGCCTGTGGGCGGCCGCCGTCTACGAGCCGACCGCGATCATCACCCTGGCGCGCAAGGCGGGCTCCTCGCTGCCCCATGCCGTGCGGCTGGTTTCTCTAGGCACGGGCCTGCTATCGATCGGCACCATTCTCGGATGCCTGGCATTGCCGCCGCTGGCGGAGCGTCTGGGACGAAAGCCTACTCTGGCGATCTATTTCGCGGGGATGGGAACCGCCATATTGCTTACCTTTGGCTGGGCCTTCTATCTGCCGCAGGGACTGTATCCGTTTATCGCGCTGCTGTTCCTACTCGGATTCTTTGGCGGAAACTTCACCATGTTCAGCCTGTGGCTGCCCGAGCAATACGGCACCTCGGTCCGCGCCACTGCCTTTGCTTTCGCTACTTCGTTCGGCCGCTTCATCGGCGCAGGAGTAAATTTCGCGCTGGGAGCGCTGGTACGCAATATGGGAACCCTGGGCAAGCCGGTCGCGCTGACTGCCGTAGTCTTCGGCATCGGACTGCTGCTGATCCCCTTCGGCCTGGAGACCCGCGGAAAATCGCTGCCGGACTAAGTGGAGGCCCACGCCTGAAGACATCGCTGCCACAAATGAACAGTTAGAGAATGGCCCGCATTCTGCCCAATAGAACGGCGAAACCATGTCTCTCTGACCTTCCGGCCTGAATCCTGGGACCCAGACACATGCATGCTATGATGAGCGGCATAACCGCTTCTCCCGAGGATTGCATAGGTGCGGCATTTTCGTTCTGCCGCCTGTGCGTTCGGCGGGCGGAATCTTGTTTACCAACGACGCATTCTTTCCTTTTGAGCACGAGGATCAGATGAATTCAGAAGCTAAATCATTGCTTGTCGTCAGCGCCCATGCCGCTGATTTCGTATGGCGCGCCGGGGGAGCAATTGCTCTCCATGCCAAGGTTCATGGCTATCGCGCGGTTGTGGTCTGCCTGACCGGTGGCGAGCGCGGCGAGTCCAACGAGGTCTACTCCGCCGAACCCGGAATCACCGCCGCCGCCGTTCGTGAGCGCCGCAAAGCCGAGGCCGTCAAAGCGGCCGAGGTTCTCGGGGCCGAAGTGCGCTTCCTCGATCAGCAGGATTATCTCTTCCGCCCGACGCCGGAAGTTCTGGAAAAGCTGGTCGACATCTATCGTGAAGTCCGGCCGCTGTTTGTCCTGACCCATCCGGAAATCGACGCCGCCAATTTTGATCATGTTACGACCTGCCGTTTGGCGCTCGAGGCGCGCATGGTCGCGCAGGCCCCGGGGCGGCCTGGCGGAAAGCACATCGCCGCTCCGCAGGTTTATTGCTTCGAGCCGCATCAGACCGAGATGTGCAGCTTCAAGCCCGACACCCTTCTCGACATCACCGAAGTTTGGGACCTGAAATGGAAGGCCATGCAGTGCGTTCCCTCGCAGACCGCCATGTGGCCCTACTACAAAAACGTGGCCGAGCAGCGCGGTAACATCGCGCGGCGGCGCACCGAGCGCAAGATTACGCACGCTGAGGCCTACCAGAGGATTTTCCCCACAACCGTGCGGGAACTCTGAAGCTTGGCTGCCGGATGTTCACGTCGAGACCGAGCTGATTTGGCTTAACGGAGAAACGCAGTATGGCGGAAACAAAAGAAGAGAAGGCTCCCGGCACTCCGGCTGGGGGAACGCCATCCCAGAAGGGCGGTCAGTTCGGCTGGTATTCCGAACTGTAAAGTCCTTAAGTGTTTCCTTGGCCACGAAGAGCCGGTTTTTGGGTTGGAAGTCCAGAGAGCGCATGCTGTACGATACGTCCAGCACAAGCATGATGTCAACACCCTCGGAAGTCACCTCCTCTTCGGAGGTGCCTTTCTGGGGCCGCGCGAGCGCCACCACTAGCAGGCCAACGCCCACACAGCGCAAGACGATGCCGATGTGGCGAAAAAAAGTCATCCGGGACTCGGGCAGTTTTTTAATAACTACAGAATCTCCTTTATGAATATTATCCAAAAATAATTTTTCAAATTTTGATAAAACACTATTGATTTTATTCAGTGAATAATCTTCACATTTTTCAATTATTACTTCTTTCATCATAGATAATACATTTATACAAACTGGATTAAGTAGTCAAATAACATTTTATATCATCATTTGCCCAAGAATTAAGGGGTTTATATCATTTGTTGCAAGGGATAAATCCCAAATTGAGAGAAGTGAAGTTTGACTCAACCGAATTATGTTCTGCATGCATGGGTTAGTGCTCGTTTATTCTAACCAGCAGGAGTATGTGAAGGCACTCGATATACTGCAGAAAATTTGGCGATTGCTTCATACCATCCTCTAAATATAACATCAATAATAAGGTATTATGAAAGCCCTCAGCTATTTCAGATATTTATAATTTACCATTTCCTGTTATAAGTTATCATGGTCCTTAATCAATTTATTCACAAATGCTGTATCCCTGATGTTTGTAAGTTCAGGGTCCTTTTTAATCAGATCCCAATTGGGGAATCCCTTTTCAATCGACTGTTTCAGCCATGCAATAGCTTCATTCAACGATGGGCATCACCACCGGCAGCTGGAAGCCGAAGGCTGTAGCCGTCCGCGTGGTTGCCCTTGTTAGTCTTTGTGAGAACAGCGATGATGTTGGTTCTGAAGCGACGCGCAAAAGGCATCATTAGGAGTCGAATTAGAAGAAGCTCGACAATTACAAGCGGTGGAATCATCACAAACTGCGCACTTGATACGATTAGACGTAATGTAGCAACCTCAAAGCCTACGCGCTCCGCTAGTTTCTGGACAGTCCTCTCCGTGTTGACTCGGTAATATACTGGGAAAACGTCCTCTTCCTTACGGTGCTGGAGGAACCATATAAACTCAGCTTTCAGCGTTTCGGGTATTGCTTTGGCGAGGATCACGCTATAGCTCATAGAATTAGGGGTATGAAAAACGAGGGAACCGCTTGGCTTCAAAACTCGAAATATCTCTCTTAGCTGGCTTTCTGGGTCACTCAAATGCTCAAACACCATATTGGATGTGACGAGGTCGAAAGAATCCGACGTGAAAGGAAGGCGCGAAATATCGCCCCGAATGAGATGCTTTATTGTCTTGTGATTTCGGAGAGAATTGTAATCATAGTCAAGCCCGACAAGGAGATGCGGTCTTGCAACGAGCAAACGTTCATGGTCAATACGCCATGGGGGGAGCAGTTGATGCCCACAACCTAGGTCGAGCCACTTACTAATGTTGTTTGAGTGCGAGAAAAGAACTTCTTCATAAATCGTCTGTGAATACTTTAGAGATGGAGCGATTATCTTTTGTGCCTTCCAATAGAAATTGAAGCATGCCCTGCGAATGTCCATGCTGTGCTATCCTTTCTTTGGGGCCTAACAATGATATTGCACTCTTGCACTATATTATACGACGATTATACGACGCAAATTTGCTATATATTTAAGTAGTATGGAGTGCATAATTTACTCTCGTTTTACTTTGGTGTCATGGAGGGAATCACAGATGAAATGTCATGACACTCAGATATTAATATCATATTATACCGGAATGATCAACTTTGAGCTGACATTATCGTTGTTCTAACTATTATAGATTTCGAGACTGTTGCCTATTACTGGGCGCCAGTCTCCGCAGCAAGCTGCAAGGAATTAACCCGACGTGATTAACCCCACTAATAAGAGCTTCAACAACATTTCTACATACAGCATCCGTATACAATACCCATAGATAATAGTATGCCCGGAGTGGATCAGTCCAAGGGCTTTATATCCATCATCCCGTAGCTTAGTGATCGTATGTATCACTTCAAAATTACAACCATTGCCGCATTGATATCCTCCTGCTATAATTTTTTGGCGGGACAATGGATAAACCGCTGTACAATATGTCCTGATGCGTTTTATGTATCATCATATAATATCCATCAGTATATTTTCTATTGAATAATTTGTACTGTAACACCCGTGGGGACTGCAGGAGGTGTTGTACCAACCACGCTTCCCGATCCAAAAGTAATTGCTTGGCCGGTTGAATTAGCTGTATTTGTTCCATCTACCACATAGAGATAAGCAGTTGAGCCATTAGCGAACGATCCTTGGTTAACTGTCACCGTTGCCGATGCCGTTGTGCCGTTGTCTGTCCATGCTGTCGGTATCTGTATTTCAGTGTGGGTACAGGCAGACCACGTTGAAGCATTACCTATCTCAACCCTCTGGGGAGTACAGTCAACGTATATTTCCCCCCAGTCCTGTTGAGGAATAGGATTATTCTGAGCATTGGTCCAGTCAGCACCAAGAGTAAAAATGCCAGTAATCTGTCCTGGTAAATTAGTAACAGCCTGATCTTTATACGACAAAGCATGATTCACCCAGTAATCTATTACTGGATTAGGTGATGCGGTATTGTCTACAAGAACTTCATTTCTAGCCCATACACCTGCGCTTTGCCATATATTTGGATATGAATTTCCCTTTTGATCATATCCCGTAGCATTACTGTATATATACATCTGACCGCCATTTGATCCAGGATCTACAAGAACAGTTACACCATCATCATAAAAGGAACTGTCGGTAAGTCGTATTATTTTATTGGAATTACCCGGATTACTATTAGGACTGGTATGGTCATACGACCACCAGCTTATATATATCCTGCCGCCGCCGGATACACCGCTTGCACACTGCGTAAAGTTATGCTCGCCAACGGTAGCATTTCCAGTTGTGCCCCCATTGCTGCCAGTACCCTTTGATATGTTATAA
>CAWHVF010000005.1:2850000-2916282 GCA_963832785.1 uncultured Acidobacteriota bacterium | reverse complement strand
CTCGTTGTTACACACAAGTAAGTCGAGGCTCTGCCCGTCCCGAAGGGACGGCCATATTAGCCCAGCAGTTCACTGCTGGGGAGATGGGCAAGGTGAGAAATGTCATAAGTCCCGTAGGGACGACCGAAGGTCTTTTTTCGGCTACATTCTCAATCGTCCCTACGGGACTCCAGGCACGATTTCGCAATCCGAAACCCAGCGATAAATCGCTGGGCTACCATCGAATGCCCCTTCGGGGCAGGATCACAGTGACCATCCGCAACTTGTGTGTAACAACGAGGCGTAAACGCCTGGGCTAGAGAAAAGTGCTACTTCAGCAGCGTCTGCCGGATCAGCGCCAGCGTCCGCAGCGCCGGCTTGGCCTGGCCGCGCTCGTCCAACAGGCCGCCGTGGGGAAAATCGTGGGGCACGCCGTCGCGGAGTTGGTTCCAAATGATCCCCTGCACCGCCGGCTTGGCCAGGATCAGCGGCACGTAGCGGGCGATCCAGGCCTGTTGCGCTCTGCGGCGTCCAGCTTCCCGGCCGGCAGCGGGCCTGCCGCTGCGGCCAGCGGGTCTTCGCCCGTCGCCGCTGGGCACCGTCATCGCCACGTACAGCGGCAGGCCCAGCAGGCTCCAGTAGTCCAGTTGCCGGCTGAATTCCAGGGGCGTCCGCGGCAGCGTGCAGCCGGGGCCGTAGCCCAGGTTCACCTCCAGCACCAGCCCCTTCAGCTCCAGGCCGGCGCGGACCAGGGCGTCGGCGAAGTGCAGCGGCGGGAAGTCCACCTCCCGGCGGCCCATGTACTCGCCCCACGGCTGATCGAGCGAGAGCACCGCCGGCGCGTCGGGATCGAGCGTCGCGGACCAGCTCGATCGGCCGCGGCCGCCAATTGCAGCTTCTCTTCTTCCGAGAGCGAGAGGATCTCGGCCGTGTTGACCCGGCCCGCGCATTGCCAGAGATCGACCTTGCCCCGATAGCGGCGCGACCGCCGCGTGGATGAACTCCCTGACCGAGGCCAGCAGGTTGTCGAAGTCGTCTTCCCAGAGATAGATCCAGTCGGGCAGGCTGCGGGCGTCGAGCTGGACCAGCGGGCCGGCGCAGACCCTCAGCCCGTGGCGACGGCACCACTGGATCTGCGTGTCGCAGACGGTCCAGGAAAACTCCCCTTCGCTGGCCTCGACCTCGCGCCAGCAGATGGGCACGACCGCCATGTTGAAAGTCGCCAGGAACTGCTTGGCCGCCGCAGTTGTCCAGCAGCGAGGTTCCCAGGTCGCCGCCCAGCAGGGACGGCGAGCTTGCCGCGCGCGGCGGCGGACGGCGATGGCCTGCTCGGCGTAGGCGTTGGCCAACAACTGCGAGGCGTCCAGGGCCGCGCGCAGCGCCTGCTGGCTCAGCGCCGCCGCCTCGGCCGGCTCGTCCTGCCGCACGACCGCCCAACTGAACTGCCCGATCGCCTCGGCCAGCTTCTCGCTCACGCCCGGCGGCGACCACCAGGCCGATCATCTGCCAATCGGACAATTGGTTGCGAAGCTGGTTGATCGTCCCGCGGGCGAGTTCCACCGGCAGCAGGTAGGCGGCCGGCTGCTCCATCAGCGTGCCGGTGGAGAGGGCCAACAGGCCGTGGCCCTCGACCCGCCAAGGCACGTGGACGTTGGCCGATTCGGAGACCTCCCGCTCCAGCAGCAGCAGGTCGCCCTTCGACGGCTGGCCCGCACCGGCCAGGGCGTGCGGTCGATGCCCGACAGATAGGCCTGCGGAGAGCGTTTCTTCCGCGATGCGATGCGGGCGGGACGACGAGAAATCGCATCAGGCCCATGGAATGGAAACCTCGCTCGGTGACATCCCCCATGGCCGCTGGCCAGTTTAGCGGAGCTGCGGCTTTCTGCGATCAAGCCGCCTGGCAGTCTCTGGAGCTGGCGAGAAGAGATGTCGGCCGCTGGCCGCTCGGCTAGGCTATATTGGGTTTGTCAGACGGCCTGCGCGCGGGACAACGCTGCCCGCGGTACGGGACGTCCGGCCTTGGGCATATGCCGGTCCTTGGACACTTGGAACTATCCGCTCATTGGACATCTTCGCCGCTTTCCATAGGGACAACTCGAGCCTATGACCACTGCCGTTGTCTTGGAAACGTCGCTGCCCGGCCTGCCGGTGCGGCGGGGCAAAGTGCGCGACATTTACGACCTGGGCGATCGGCTCCTGCTGGTCAGCACCGACCGGCTCAGCGCCTTCGATTGGGTGCTGCCCACCGGCATCCCCGACAAGGGCCGCGTGCTGACGCAGATCGCCGCCTTCTGGTTCGAGCAGCTGGGCGAGCCGAACCACCTGATCACCACCGACGTGGACCGGATGGACCTGCCGCCGGGCGCGGACCGCCGCATGTTGGCCGGCCGCTCGCACCCTCTGCCGCAAGACCGAGGTCGTGCCGATCGAGTGCGTGGTCCGCGGCTACCTGGCCGGCTCCGGCTGGAAGGAATACCAGCAGAGCGGCACGGTCTGCGGCATCCGCCTGCCGCCGGGCTGACCGAAAGCGCCGGCTGCCGCGAGCCGATCTTCACGCCCGTCGACCAAGGCGGCCAGCGGGCCACGACGAGAACATCTCCTTCGAGCGGATGGTCGAGCTGGTGGGCCGCGACCTGGCCGAGGAGTTGCGGCGCCGCAGCCTGGACATCTTCCGCGCGGCGCCGAGTACGCCCGGCAGCGGGGCATCATCATCGCCGACACGAAATTCGAGTGGGGCCGATCGACGGCCGGACTCATCCTCATCGACGAGGTGCTCACGCCCGACAGCTCCCGCTTCTGGCCGGCCGACCAGTACGCGCCGGGCCGCGGCCAGCCGTCGTTCGACAAGCAGTTCGTCCGCGACTGGCTCTCGGCCAGCGGCTGGGACAAGAACAGTCCGCCGCCTGCCCTGCCGGACGAGATCGTGGCCAAGACCCGGGCGAAATACGTCGAGGCCTTCGAGCGGCTGACGGGGAAGGAGTTTGAAGGCGATTAGGGATTAGGGACTAGGGATTAGGGATTAGGGATTAGGGATTGGGGATTGTGGATTCCTAGCTTGCAGGCTGCGACCTTTAAGGCGGCCTCGGACGCGCCAGACCCAGAATCGTAGGCTCGCCGGTAGCCCATTCCGGTGTCCGCAACCGAGTTGGTGGACTCACTAGCCGACTTAGGTTTCGTCTCCCGCTAGCTCCAGGGCCCACGGTGCTCCGGAAGCGTACAGGCCGGCGTGGCCGAGCGTGCCCATGTCGAGAGTCGTGGGAGAGATGATGAAACCACGGTTTTACGGGGGAAGATGCTTCGGCGTCCGCAGGTGAAGCTTGCGAAGCCCGCGTTGGTGCCGCCGGAATCATTCAGCCAGTTCATGCCAAAGCCGGCATGGAATTCGCCCCATGTGCCTTGGGCAAAACGCCAGACGAGGTTCCAATCGCCGATGCTCATTCCATCGCGGCCGCCGCCGGAAAGCTTTCTTCCAGATGCTCCGAGCGACGCCTCCAGCCCGATGCGCAGGCCGTGTCCAGCAGCAGATGCCCGCCCATGTTGTCGAGACTGTCGAATGTCTTGACGTCATTCCACGTCCAGCCGGGCAGACCAGGGGCGAGTCAACCCCGGCATGGCATTCTGCATGATATAGCTGTCGCCGCCCGCCGGGTACGTAGGGATAAGAGAAAGAAGTGGCCATTCTCGGTGATATATCCATCTGGCAATTTCATCGGTACAACAAACGGGCCGGCAACCGCAACAGCGGCCCCCAACACGGCGGCCGTGCCGAGGGCTGCGTCGGCGTCGGGGTTGTCGGGCTGGGTGGGGACGTAATTGTTGCCCGACGGATTGTGAGAGCCCTCTTGCGGTGCCGTAGCTGTTTGGGCTTGCGTAGCGCACGTTCGCGAACATCCTGCCGAATGGTTTGCAGCGTTCCATCTTGAGCGGCGGCTGTGGAGGCGATCGGCGGCAATAGCCAGGACCGCCGTGAAAATTACCCAAGCGAACCGGCCGGGAGTTCCTTGCAGCGGCAGCCACGAACGACATGTGGGAACCGTGTTGGCGACATGGTAGCTCGCCTCCTGGAAGAGCCGCTGGCGATTGCCTGCACTGATGAGGAGGCAGATCGTAGCCAACTTCTCAAGCAAAGCAAGAGGGAAACAACCAAGGATACATACACACCACCCGGAGGCTTACGCCTCCGGCTCGCCTTCTTCCCCCTATTCGCCTTCCCCCTTCTCTCTCACTCATAGCGCAGCGATTCGATCGGGTCGAGCCGGCTGGCCTTGCGGCCGGGATAGTAGCCGAAGAACATGCCCACCGACGCGGCAAAACGCCAAGGCGATCAGAGATCGCCTCGGGGAGATCGTCAACGGCCAGCGCGTGCCGCGTCAAGAAGATGTTCACGGCGTACGTGGTGCCCACGGCGGAGGCCGATGCCCACGGCCACGCCGATGGCCCCGCCCGAGCGTGGAGAGCACGATCGCCTCGACGAGGAACTGCCGCAGGATGTCGCGCGACGCGCGCGCCGACGGCCAGGCGGATGCCGATCTCGCGGGTCCGCTCGGTGACCGAGACGAGCATGATGTTCATGATGCCCACGCCGCCCACGACCAGCGACACGCTGGCGACCGAGCCCAGCAGCAGCGTCATGACCATGGTGATGATGCCGCAGCACGTTGGCGATTTCCGAGGTGTTGTGGACGGTGAAATCGTCCGGCATCGCCGTGGCGGATGCGGTGCCGCTGCGCAGGAGCAGTCGTTGATCTCGTCTTCGGCGTCCTGCATCCGGTCGGGCCGAGCGGGCCGAGACGAAGATCGCGTCGACGTTGTTGTAGGTGGAGCCGCTGACGCCGCTTCTTGATCGTCGTGTAAGGGGCCAACACGATGTTGTCCTGGTCCTGGCCGAAGAGGTTGGCCCCCTTCGGCTCCAGCACGCCGATCACGCGGAAGGGGATGTTCTTGATGCGGATCGTCGTGCCGACGCAATCTTGCGCTCTGGAACAGGTTGTCCACCACGGTCTTGCCGATGACGCAGACCTTGGCGGCGGAGTGGACGTCGGCGGCGGTGAAATAATCGCCCTTTTCGATCTGCCAGTTGCGGACCGTCAGGTAGTTGGTATTGACGCCGATCAGATTTCGTCGGGCGACCAGTTCTGGTTTCCGGCGATGATTTGGGCCCGCGCGTTCACCATCGGCGAGGCGGCCAGCACGGTTTGCACGCGCAGACGGAAGAAATGCAATTGAAGATTTAAGATTGCAGATTGCGGATTTAAGATTGGGTCCTGGTTTTCAATTTGAAATCTTAAATCTGAAATAATGGTGAGAGATGTCCAACGGCGGGTTTGACAAGTTTCGGGAAGAGTGCGGAGTGGTTGCCATCTGGGGCCACCCGGAGGCCTCCACCCTGGCCTATCTCGGGCTGCACGCTTTGCAGCACCGCGGCCAGGAATCGGCTGGAATCGCCTCCTCCGACGGCCAGCGCGTTCTGCTTCACAAGGCCATGGGCCTGGTGGCCGACATCTTCAACGATGAGACGCTGGCGCGCGTGCCCGGAAACCTGGCCATCGGCCACACCCGTTACTCCACCACCGGCGACTCGGCGCTGCTGAACGCGCAGCCCATCCGCGTAGAGTGCAACAAGGGACGCATTGCCCTGGCGCACAACGGCAACCTGGTGAACGCCGCCGATATCCGCAAGCGCTTCGAGCGCCAGGGCTCCATCTTCCAGACCACCAGCGACAGCGAGATCATTCTGCACCTGATAGCGCACTCGCTGGAGCAGAGCCTGGTGGAGGCCATCAGCGATGCTTTGCGCCGCATTGAAGGCGCTTTTTCGGTGGTCCTGATCACTCCCGACACCATCTTTGCCGCGCGTGATCCGCGCGGCTTCCGCCCGCTGTGCATGGGCCGCATGCCGGCGCCGGGCGGGGGCGAAGTGATCGCTTTTGCTTCGGAAACCTGCGCCTTCGACCTGATCGGCGTCAGCTACGTGCGCGACGTGAACCCCGGCGAGCTGGTGGTGGTCAACGACTCCGGCGTGTACTCGCACCACTATGCGCCGCCGCTGCCGCAGGCCAAATGCATCTTCGAACACGTCTACTTTTCGCGCCCCGACAGCCGCATTTTCGGCGGGGTTCCGGTGCAGAACGCGCGCGAGGCCATGGGCCGCCAACTGGCGCGCGAGGCGCCGGCCGCCGCCGATATCGTGGTGCCGGTGCCGGACTCGGGAGTGACCGCCGCCATGGGCTACTCGTTCGAGAGCGGCATCCCGCTGCAATTCGGCCTCATCCGCAATCACTACGTCGGGCGGACCTTCATCGAGCCGGAGCAAAGGGTGCGCGATTTTGGCGTTAAGCTCAAGCTGAACCCGGTGCGCAGCCTGCTCCAGGACAAGCGCGTGGTGTTGTTTGACGACTCCATCGTGCGCGGCACCACCAGCCGCAAGATCGTGCGCATGATCCGCGATGCCGGCGCCCGGGAAGTGCATATGCGCATTTCCTGCCCGCCTACCATCTCGCCTTGCTACTACGGCGTGGACACTCCCACGCGCGAGCAGTTGATTGCCTCCAGCAAGAGCGTGGAGCAGATTCGCGACTTCATCGGGGCCGATTCGCTGGCCTATCTGTCATTGAACGGCTTGCGCGTAGCCTGCGGCGAAAACCTGGATGAGCCGAGCTCTTTCTGCACCTCCTGCTATACCGGCAAGTATCCGACCGATTGGGTCGAGCTGCACGACATTCGCCCCGCCGAAGCGGCCCGCGAGGCCAACACCGTGGTTTCGACACGGTAGGGCGTTCTTTATCGAAAAAGGAATTGAAGCTAGCGTCATCCCGACCGAAGCGAGCCGGATAGGCAAGCGAGTGGAGGGATCTTGCGTTTTGCTTTGACAAAAAGCGACACAAAATTCCTCGGCTCGCGACGCGAGCGTCGCTCGCTCGGAATGACGCTCATCGCGGGGTAAAGCGCTATGCGGCAGAAGCCGCGTCCGGGGCGGTTTGCTCGGACTTCCTGGCCTGCAGGGCCTGCCTGAACAGCAGCTCCACTTCGCGCGTGGCTTCAGGCAGCGGCAGCGGCGGGACGGCTGCAAGGTTGTGCAGAATGCGCGCCAGCTCGAAGTAGGCGCGGCGGCACTTGTGCATGAATTCCAGCGGATATTCCGGCTTGCGGGCGCGCGCCTCGTCCGGATCGGCATCGAGCAGCAGCGCCAGATCGGGCTGCGGCGCCAGCATCTTCATCGCCACCAGGTAGATGCGTGTCAGGGAATTGTTCAGCGGCAGGTTGGCCCACTCGTCATAAATGTAGCGGTCGAAGATGATGGCATCGCAGCGCAGGCGCTTGGCCCGCCAGACAATCAGGCGCAGATGGATGGCGTCCAGAAAGTAGAGCAGGTGGCGCATGAAGGTGAGATAACCGGCGCGCACGTTCTTGTCGCGGCGGTTGACGGGCCGGTCGGGCGAGCCAATTCCGCGTTCGCTGCCATAGACCACGTGGACAAACCCCTCGCGATAGCGCGCCAGCACGACCACGTCGTCCCAGAACGTCAGCAGCCGATCGCTCATCCCCAGGCGAGCCAGGAGCGCCCGCAAATTCTGGATTTGAGTTGTCTTACCGCAGCCATCCAGCCCCGAGAATGAAACCAGGATGGGCCGGCTGCGCCGATTTTCAGCTCCGGCGGCGGTACTTGCCGGAGACCCTTTCTCCGCGGTCATGGTTCGGTTCCTGTGGCGAAGCCTACGCGTCAACCTGACGCGCGGGCCATCCCTCTTCAAGAAAGCCATTACGAAAACAGGTCCACGGACCTGGGCGCGCCCGGCTTGAAGAGGCGGCCGGGCATGCCTGGCGAATCTAGCGAACGGCGGCGGCGCGAGCGCCCGAGGGAGTGCTGGAGGTGCCCTTTGACAGGCCAGCCACCGTCCCTATGGCAATGCCGGCGGCCGCTACCGCTCCCAACTTGAGCAATAGCGCGCGCTTCTGGTGCTGCTTGGCGGGAGCAATCGCCGCTCCGGCCGGACGCGAGGCGGCGCCACCATTGGTTGGCACTTGTCCGGCCGCAGCCGTGCCCAGCGGCTCCTGCTCGGGCGCGACCTGCTTCTGCCCCATCTGTGTTGAGGGCGTGGCAGCAGGCGGCTGCCCCGGTGCCGTGGACTGCGGCTCAGGTGCGGCAGGAACCGGCGTCAGCGGACCTTGCGCTGGATTGACTGTGGTCCCATTGATGGCCGGCGGGGACTCACTCTCCGGGTTCTGCCCCGGCTGCTGCCAGGCTTGAACAACTTCGGGCGCGCCGCCAAGAGCCAGCATAACCGCCAGGATCAGGGTCCTGCTGATAGCCCTCCGCATTTGCATGACAAATACTCCTTTTCCGCGAGAAAACCAGCCTTCCGATGCCGCCGAACGCTGCCGGAGCAAAGCCTGGACCGGAGCCGCGCTTACTTTGATTCCGGGACCGCCTTGGGGGCGGGCACGCTGTTTTCCAGCGTCTGCGTGCCGATTCCGTATACAGCCCGCAGCACGCGCTCGACGTCGGCGTCTTTGTCGTACACCAGGTTCTTCAGCCGGTTTTTGCCGTAGCGCCAAAGGTTGCGCAGGTTCGTTTCATACCAGCACGACTCGGTCATCCGGGGCGAAAAACCCACCAGCACGCGGAAACGGCTGCGTAACAGGCTTTCGCCCACCAGAAGCGCCGCCGTCAGGCGGTGATTGCCTTCCAGGATGGTGAGCGGCTGGTGCTCATCAACGCCTATCAGCAGCACGGAGCTGCTGCTCTGTTCGATGCGCAGCCGATAGCTGAGGGCTTGCACCTTGGCGACAAAATCGCTGCTGCCGTTGGCAAACCTCTTGGCCCGAATGCGATTGACGATTTCCCGGATCTGGAAGCTGGGGTCGGCCAACTGGCGCCAGGGGGCGCGCGGAAAGACGTGAATCAAGTCGAGGTCGCGGTTTTCGATCTCGGCCTCCCACCACTGGGTGTCCGTCGGAAGCTCGCGCCACATATGGCCGCGGCGGCGAAACAGCAGCGCCCGGCGCAAGGCGTTTTCCGCCTCATTGCCGGTATCGGCCTGCAATACCAGACGCTCGAAGCGCTGGCGGTCATGGTGAAACTCGTCCTGATAGAACTCGTTGCGCAGGAATTCGGCTATAACTTCCGCCTCGGCAATCGGGCGCAGCTTCCTCATGCGACCTCCGCGATGGCAGGCTTGGCGCGCGCCAAAAAAGGAATGGAAACGGCAATCAGCAGCGCCGCGCGCAGCACCTGCTGGACCAGGACGATTTCCAGTAAGGAAGCGTGAAAGGCGGCCACACCCACCACCAGCAAGCCGCTGAACGCCAGTTGCAGCCAGCCGGTGTTGGCAATGCGACGCGACATCTCGTAGGCGATCAGCACGACGCTCAGGGCGTAGGTTCCGGTGGCAACGGCGTTCATGGTCAACAGCAATTGCAGCCCTTGGTGGTGGAAGCCACTGCCAAACAGCACGCGTATGATCAGCTCGGGAAAAGCGGCCAGGACCAGCACGAAAAGAATCGACAGCCCGATGATGAAGCACAGCGGCACGATGATGGTCTTGCGGCCTTCTCTTTCCACGTGCGCGCCGGCCGAGATGGGAAACATGGCGCTGGTCACCGACCAGGTGGCGAAATAGAGCAGGCGCCCGACCAGGGCCACGGCCGCGTACAGGCCCGCCTCGCTCGGGGCAAAGTAATGCTTCACCATGAGAATGTCGATGTTGTTGATGACTACCTGGCCGATGAAGAAGAGGATCGCCTGCATGCCTTCGCCGAAGGTGGCCGGCTGCGCCAGGTCCGACTCATCACGCAGAGTGGCGTCCTGGCAAGGCATGGCATAGGCTGCGAACACGGAAAGGGCGATGCTGCCCACCGCTCCCATGACCCCGGCGTGCAGAAACATGATGAGCACGAACGCCCCAGCCAGCTTCACCGCCGCCTCAACCGCCAGGTTCAGGCTGAGCTGGAGAAACCGGCAGGTGCCCTGCAGCCAGCCGCGGCGCACGCCCAGAGGGATGTAAAACAACATGCCCAGGGCAAGCACTTCGATCAGGTGTGGCGAAGGCAGGCGCAGATAAGCGGCAATGCTGTCGCTCAGGATCAGCAGCACCAGGCTGAGTCCCAGACCCACGCTCCAGGCGCGGTTTCGCAGCGAGCGGTAGACCTTCGCCCGGCCGCCCTCCTGGTTGCGGGCGATGAACTTGGCGGTCACCAGCTGAAAGGCCAGGTTGATGCACGAGGCCAGCATGAGTAAGGTCACGGCCGCCGCCGCATGGCCGAAATCCTCCGGGCCCAGCAGGTGCGCCACGGCCAGGTTGTAGCCGAAGTTGGCTAGGCTGACCAGGCCGGAGCCGATCAGCATGATGACGCTGCCGGTCAAGACCTGTTGTTGCGATTGGAATTCAAGGAAGCGTCTGGCGAAACTGGCGCTGCGCTCGCTGTGACCCAGAAATACCTGCTGCTTGGTGCTCATGCCGCATCCTTGCCCTCTTTTGCCGCCGCTTGGGGAGCTTTGCCGGGAAACGACAGCAGAGGAGTTTCATGGGGAGCGAACTGGCGCATGACGTTGGGCAGGAAGCTGCTGTAACTGCGCGCCGCGTCGGTGGCATTTTCGTAGATTTCGAACAGGCGGCCGGTGCGCGTCAACTCCAGAACGACCAGGGCTTCCGGCGAGGGCGCCGCCAGCTTGACGTCGCCATCGTGCTTCATGGCTTCGCGCAGGCAGCGCAGTAGCATATCGACGCCCGCCGAATCCAGGCGGCGCACGTTGGACAGATCAAAGACAAGCTGGGGACGATCCGAGCGCAGCAGCGGCGTCACCGAACGCATGAATTCGCGTGCTTCCCGCAAATCCAGCCGCTCGGGAACACGCTTCACTACCACCGGCCTACTCGTTGCCATATCTCCTCGCTGCCATCAACTCGGTTGCAAAATGACGATCTGCGCGATCCTGTTGGTCCATGGTCGCGGCCGAGAGGGCAGGCGAAGGGGCCTGAATCACCTCGGGTAAGGTGGCCGGATTCTTTCTGTTTGCTGGCGCGCCAGCCGGAGAGCAGAGCCTTGGGCATGGACAGTGTCAGGCCCAGCACGTCGTTCAGCATCCGCAGCGGCGCGCTGAGGGGAGCCATGCCCAGCAGACGTTCATCGGCGATTTCAATGTCAACCTGCCGTCCCAGGTGGGCGATACGGCGGAAGCCCACCACGGCAAAATTGACGTCGAGACCGGCGCCGACACGGCTGAAGGGCAGAACCGTGGAGTCTTCAATCACCGTGCCGCAGTCAATGTGGCAGTGGCGCTCGATGACGCTGCCGCGGGTGATGACCGCCATGGGGCCGATGCGGGAGTAGGCACCGATGTAGGCCGGCGCCAGCACCCGCGCCCGGCTGTTGATGCGCGCGTGCTGCCCGATCCAAACGCCCGGCTTAACTTCCGTCCCCAGCGGCTGCAGGCCGGTTTGGCCGGCCAGCGAATCCAGGGCCAGGCGCCGCAGGTCGGCCACCGTCTCCAACGGGTTCTCATAACCGCCGGCCTGGTATATCTCCGGCGGCAGGCGAAAGGCGGTGAGCATGTTGCGGAACATGAAGGCGGCGTCGTTGCGCCGCGAGGCGCTGATCACCATCAGGTCCAGGGGATTGCCGAAGCGGCCGTGCACCCGGGTGACGCGGCCGTGATGGTCGAGGTGAAACTGCAGCAGCGGCTCGAAGTCCTGGTTGATATAGGACCCGAGGCGCATGACCACCACCAGTTCGGCCCCGCTCTGGGCAAAGTCGTTGAACAGGGCCTCGGCGTAGCGCCAAAGCTGCTCGCGGCCGGCCTTGTACCAGCAAAGCTCGGGACTAAGATTGCGCTCGGGAATCTGGCTGACTTCCGAGAGCACCGCAATCGTGCCCACCCCCTGCTGCTGCAGGCGATGGGCCACGCGGCTGACCAGGCTAGCCCCCAGCATATCCAACATGGCCAGCGGCACGCCGCCCACCTGGGCGGCTGAGCTTTCCCTCCGGTCCCCGACAAAAATAATTGCTCTTACATCCATGGCGCCCACCTCGGAGTAGCAGCCCGGAAGAGAACCGAACGCGACGGCACCCATCCCGGAATTCGTCGAAAGCGCGCCAACGGCTCCAGTGCCCGCTGTCGCTTACTGACGTCGAAGGAGCGCAAGTACTGGCGAATGATCTGCGGCATGGTCATGCGAAGCGCCGCGGAAAAATTTTGCTCCGCCATTTCGCGCATCAACGAACCATCGCAGATTAGATTGCAAAGAGACTCGGTCAGGCTGTCCGCATCCCCGGTTTTGTAGAACTGGATGGCGAGTTGCTCGTTCTCCGCCATCTCGCGGAAATCGGCGATGTCGGCGCTGACGATAGGTAGGCCGTATTCGCACGCCAGGTGAGCTACTCCGCTGGAGCCGGTGGCCGAGGAGTAAGGCATCACCATGACCGAGGCGGTGCGAAACAGGCCGGGAATTTCTTCTTCCGCCGCATAGCCGGTGAAGGTGATATATGGATTGTCACCAAAGCGCGCCGCCACCGACTCCACGTAACCCGGGGTCGTGGGATGATTGCCCCCGGCAATGATCAGCCGCGCCTCCGGGATGCGCTCCTGCAGCTTGGCAAAGGAGGCGATGAGCAGTTCCAGCCGCTTGTAAGTTCCCCATTTTCCGAAGGCCAGGATGCGATGGCAGGGATTGCCGCGCAGGCTGAAGTCGGGGGCCTCGGGACGGGCCGAGAGGATGCCGTGGGCACGAAAGTGAACGTTATCGCCGCCGTATTTTTCGATCAGCGTGCGGCGGTAGGCGGGCAGCAGCACGGAAACCGAATTGGCCATCAGCAGCGCGCGCGTGGCCAGGTACCCGGCGCTGCGGTAGAGGCGCGGAAAGCGCACTCCCGCGTGTCCCAGGTCGACGTTGTCCATCAGGTGATGCAGCGTCACATGGGTATAGCAGCCGGAAAGTCGCATCATGGCGGGAGCGGTGAGCCCGGCGAAGGCGGCTACCGGGTTGTTGCCGAAGGTGGAAAACAGCAGGTTGAACCACACCACGTCCGGCTTGAGTTCATGCACCGTCTTCCACAGATGGAGGGGGTTGGAGATGGCGTCGAAGGACCAGCATCGCAATACGTCGAAGTCGCGGAGCTCCGGTTGCGGCGAATCCAGCTTGTCCGCCAGTATGGTAAGGCTGATCAGGAGGTCCTGCTGGAGCTCCTTGGCGATGTGGTACCCGTACTCGTTCAGCCCGCGCCTGCTCGGCGGAAAGGCGCTCACCAGACAGATCTTCATGGGGCCCCCTGGCTCTAAAACACGGTCAGACGCACAAGCGGTAGAACGACGGTATGGCCGTTGCCAGTAAAGTTGAAGTAATCAGCGGTCTCAATCCCGAAAGAGAGTCGGATGGGATACTCAACCGGAACAGTGCCGTTTCCATCTTCCATAGAGCGGCGGAACGGCTTCGTATAAGAGATGAAGAAAGAGTTCTGTACGTTGTCATAGGCGTGAAAACCTTGACCCCGCGAGAACACGAAGTCGCCGTCCACGCTCCAGCGGTTGTTGACCTTGTAATGAACTTCGGTTGCCGGCCTGAGCGCCTGGGCGATAAAAAAGTTCGGCCCCGCCGTCAGGCTGGCCGGCTCCGAGCGCCAGGCGCGGATGTAATCGGCCAGCACCGCCACTTTTAGTTTCTTGCCGAAGTCGTGCTGCAAGCCTCCCGAGGCCACGGTGGAAAAGAACTCTTTGCCGACCGGGCTGAACTGCAGATCGCGAATCGAGTAACCAGTAATCAGGCGGGTGTGGCCCCAGGGCCGTCCCACCGCGAACTGCACGCGGGCGCCTTTCTCGCTGGAGCTGAGGTTCTGCAGGTCGAAGGGTCCGGCTTCGTGAAAAGCGCTTCCCTGCATGGAAAGCCAGTTGCCCATCGAGTTGGAGGAGAAAAAGACGAACTGCCGTATCAGATCCTGGTTCATCTGCACCGGCTGTTCTTTATCGCGCCGGATAGTGAATTGCAGGCCGGTATTGAAGGCAAAGGTATTGCGCCCCAGATGCAACACCGGGTTCAGGGCGCCGTTGAAGTTGGTGTCGTAAGTGTCGCGGTTGAAGACCAGCGACTCGTTGGGGAAGGCAAACTGGCCGCGCGCGTTGCGCACCTGGAAAAATCCGCTTATCAACGGCATTCCCGGCTGGCGCACGCGGAAGGAATTGGTCCAGACGCTTTCCAGCGAGCTGCGGGGCGAGGGCAACTGGCCGGGGCCGGCGCCCAACGCCTGGCGATCGAGGTTGAAGATGGTCTGGTCGTCCACCAGCGCATGCATATCGAAATCGCTGCTCACGCTGACCTTCTCGGTTATAGGCATACCCATTTGGCCGGCGGTCTCCTGCATGGCGCGTTGGGCGATTTCGTCGCCGCCGCCCGATTCATTGGCGCGGGCGTAGGCGAACATGGCGCGGCTGGTCTCATGCTGCTGGCGGTAGATATTGCCCAGGGTGAGAGCGTAATCGTAGTTGTCCTTGAGCGCGTCCAGATTGCTCAGGCTGGCCAGCGCGCCTTGCGCCTGCCGCGCGTCTCCCTGCGCCAGGAAAGTATTGGCGATGCCCAGGGCGACCACTTCGTCGGCCGCGCCGGCGGCCTTGGCGTGCTGGAAATATTTGGCGGCCAGGTCGAAGTCGTTCATCGCCAGCAGCACGTTGGCGGCTTCTACGAGATTGTCGGCCGTGACCGGGGCGGCCTCGCCGATGCGCGATTCGGCAAACGCCAGCGCAATCTGCTGGCGCGCGTCCTCTTTCTTGCCTTCGCGCTCGAACAGTTTGGCCATGGCCAGGCGGGCTTCCACACGGTTGCCGTCGGGCGCCTGCAGGGCGCGGAAAAAGCGATCCATGGCGCCGCGGTAGTCTCCCAAGGTCAGCAGCGCATCGCCGGTGTTCAGCAGAATGGCCGATTCGTTGGGCCCGAGCTTTTCGGCCGCCGTCACGTAGCGCAGCGTCCGCTCGCGATCGTGCAGGTGCGCGTAGGCGTGCGCCAGCGAGGCGTAGATGATCGGATCGTCGGGTGAGAGGCGCAGGGCGGCGTTCAGCGTCTGGATGGCGTCGTTGTAATGCCGCGCGCGGTCCTGGGTATCGGCCAGGGCCAGGTGCAGCTTCAGATCGTCGGGCGCAAACTTCAGGGCCAGGCGGTATTCTGCTTCCGCCTGTCCCATGAGGCGCTGCTGGCGGAAGGCGGTGGCGCGCACCAGGTGGGTGGCTCCGGACTCGCCCAACTGCTTCTCGGCCAGCTCCACCTGCTGCAGCGCCAGTTTGCCGTGGCGCAACTGCAACTGCGAAAAGGCAAAGCCGAGGTGGGCTACGCCATTGTTGGGCGCCAGCTTCAGCGCCGCTTCGAAGTCCCGGGCCGCGTCCGTGGCATCCTGCATGTCGTTGCGCACGTAGCCGCGGTTGATCATGGCGTCTACCATGCGCGGATCGCGCTCCAGGGCGCGCGAGTAGTCCCCGACGGCCTCGGCCAGCAGGCCGCTCTGCTTGCGGATATGGCCCATCATCAACGGGAAATTGGCCTCCCCGGGCAGAATGCTCTGGTAGCGCGCCGCCAGGCTGAACACTTCATCGAAGCGCCCCAGGTTATACAAGGCATAGACCAGGTAGACCGAGGCGTTGCGGTCCTTGGGCAACTGGCGCAGCACCTTATATCCGAGCTGGGCCGACTCCTGATACTTGCCGGTGTGGAACAGGTAGCGCTCCCGCTCGCGCATCACCCGCGGGTCGTCCAGCGTCTTGCCGCTGGCCCGCGCCAGCCACTCGCCGGCCAGAGGAATCTGCCGCGCCTCGATGGCGGCGTTGGCGCCGTTGGCGATGATGACGGCGTTGTTGGGGGCCAGCTTGTGGGCCTTCTGGTAATTCAACTGGGCCTTGGTGAAGTCGCGCGTGGCCGTGTACAGATCGCCCAGCTCCAGGTACGGCGCGTATTCATCCGGATAGTATTGGGCGTACATGCTGAAGTAGCGTTCGGCGGTCTGGTTGTCGCCCACGTCACGGGCCAGGTAGCCCAGACCCTCCATGGCTAGCCGGTTCTTCGGGTCTCTGCGCAAGACCTCCGCGTAGGCCGCTCCCGATTCCTTCTTGCGGCCCATTTTCCAGAGCAGCGCAGCGTACTGGAGGTTGATGTTCAGATTGTCGGGATCGAGCTTGCCCGCCTCGAGCAGATCACGCTCGGCGCTTTTGTAGTCCTGGCCAGCGGTTTCGACGGAAGCCCGCACCCGCAGGAACTCGGCGCGGCCGGTGCCTTCGATCTGGAGCTGGTTGATCATCTGCCCGGCGGCGGCAACCTCGCGCTGGGCGCTGGCGGCCTCGCCCGAGGCGGTGTATAACTCCGCCAGATTAAGCCGCAGCAGGATGGGATAGAGCTGTCCCTCGGGCGGTACCCCCGGGGGCAGGGCGGCGATGGCCGCGCGATACTCGGTGATGGCAACGTCGTTACGGTCTTCGCTCCTGGCCAACTGCGCGCGCAGCGCGTGCAAGCGGTAGTGGTTAGGGTCGAGCTGCTCGGCGCGGCCAAGATAGTCGCGCGCCTTGGCCGGATCGCCGGCCCGCAGGTAGGCGGAGGCCGCGCTCAGTTGCAGGCCGACCTGCCCGGAACTGAGCCTGGCAGCCCGGCTGTAGGCGTCGGCGGCTTCCTGCTTGTCGCCGTTGAGCTCATAAGTGTAGGCAAGATCGGCCAGCACATCGGAGTTGAATACCGGCGAGCTCTTCAAGGTGGAAATGGCGGAACTGTAATCGTGCTGCTCGCGGTAATAGTTGGCGACGGCGCGGAAGACGGAGGGATTGCGGGGATCGCGCTGCTTGGCCATGTCGAGCAGTTCCCGCGCCCGCTGCGGTTGCTTCAGGTTCATGTAGGCGACCGCCAACATGACTTCGGCGTGCGCGCTGGGATGAATGGCTTCGGCGCGCGACAGCAGGTTAACTCCCTCCTGCGTCTGCTTGGAGCGGATGAACAGCTCGCCGGCCAGCAACAGATCGTTCTCGCGGCGCGGGTTGCTGTTGATTACCTGCAGCAGCAGTTTCTTGGCCTCCTCGGTGTTCCCCATGCGCGCGTAGGTCTGTGCCATGCCGGAGAGTCCGTCCGGCGAGCCGGGTTGTCTTCTCAGGCCTTCCTGATACGCCTGAAGGGATTGGTCGAGCTGCCCAGCCAGGCGGCTGGTGTATCCCAGCAGAAACCACAGCTTGACATCCTGCGGCGCGGCCTTGACGGCGCGGGCGGCAAAATCGGCGGCCGCCGAGGGCTGTCCGCGCTTGAGGGCGTCGCTGGCTGCCCTGGCCATGCGCCCGACTTCGATGCTGCTGCCCCAACCGATTTGGCCGCCGGAGGAAGCTTCCGGCGCAGCCTTCCTCCTGCCGGCGCCCGGCGCCGGTGCCGCGGCCGGCTGATCGCTGCTGCCGCCCAGTTCAAAAGTTTGGGCGGAAGCAGGACTTACGGAGCTGGCGGCTAGCAGAAAACAAAAAGCTAGAGCGCTGAAGGTTTTCTTCACGGCAGTCTCGGGTTGGGCGTTCGCGGTGAAGCCCGCAACTTGCTTTAAACTGCGATGCATTTCATGGGAGAACGGCTGTTCGGGAACTCTCATGAGGGTGAAATTTGATTCACTGCCGTGCCGGGTTACGGCTGGCGGCAGCTTTTTGAAACCTTAGGCGGGCGGATGCGCTGACCGCAAAATTCGCCGAGAGCCGGGCCTGTCGTGAAGTTCCGGCCAGAGGCGCCGGCCGTGGCCAACCGGGGAATTCGTGTACTCACAAGCAAACCATCGGGTAACTAACCGAATCAAAACTGCTCGAGGCAAAGCCGGGAGGTTCCCCCCTTGATCCAGAAGTCTGCATCGGCCGCCGCGCGGCGTCCCATTCCGCTGATCGCGATCGTTTTGCTGGCCTTGGCAGTGCATGGACCGTTGCTGCTATTGCAGTTGCCGGCCAACTCTTTTGACGCCAATACCCACATCTTCTTCGCGGCGCACTATGCCAAGAGCTGGTTCAATCCCTGGAACCAGAAATGGTTTGGCGGCTTTTCCCAGACCACGTATCCCCCGCTGGTCCACCAATGGATTGCGCTGTTCTCGCACCTGATGGGGCTGACTATGGCCTACATGGTGGTGCAGTTGGTCTTCGTGCTGCTTTTGGTGGTGGGCGTCTTTCGCTACGCCTCTCTGTGGGTAAATGAGCGGGCCGCCAGCTATGCGGCGATCGGTTCCGTGTTTTTAGGTTCGCTGGCGCTGCTGGTCTACCAGTCCGGCCAGTTGCCGACCACCGCCGCGGCGGCGCTGACCCTAAATGCCTTACCCTTTTTTCATGACTGGAACCGGCGGGGAAGCATAAGCGACCTGCTCAAGGGAGTGGTGCTGAGCCTGGCGGCGGCGGCGGCGCATCACGTCACCTTCCTGTTTGGCGCCATACTGTTTGCCTTGCCCGTAGTTTGGCTGTCGGTGATCGACCGCAAGCAAGATGCCGATGCCGCGGCCGGCGGCGTTATCTCGCGGGCGCTGATCTTTGCCGTGCTGAATGCCCTGGGTTCGCTGATAGTGTTGCTGCCGTATTTCCTCGGCCTGCTGCACAACCCGATCGCGGAGATGCCCATTCCGCACCCCAGCCGCGACAATTACATCCTGGTTCCGCATAGCGGCGCCAACTTCTGGCTGATACCGATGGGCGCGCTTATGCTGGCCATCCCGTACATTCTCGTCAAGGGCTCGGCCGAGCGCCGCCTGCGTCCGCTGCTCTTCGGCTGGTATATCACCACCCTGCTTGGCTTGGGCGGCACCACTCCGGTGGGCAAATGGCTGCTGGGGCGCGCCTACGAAATTTTGACCTACGAGCGCTTTACCTTCTGGGCGACGCTGATGGCCCTGCCCTTCGTGGGACTGCTGGCCGATTGGCTGATCGAGCGCTACGACCGCAAAGCCATCGCCGGGCTGTGGATGGCTGGCGTGGCTACCTGCGGCATGGCCGTGGGCTGGGTGAATTTCAGTCCCATCAATGCCGGCGTCTTCGATGTCCAGCCGATGATCACTTTTCTCAATCGCGACGACCATGCCAAGTTTCGCTACATCACGCTTGGCTTCGCCAACCAGTTCCCCAGGTTATCGGCCCTGGCTAAAGCCGACAGCATCGACGGCGAATATAACGCCGCCCGCCTGCTGCCGGAGATGACCGCCTACGGCGCCGCGCAACTGCACAACTCCAAGTATTTCGGCACTCCGGGTATGGAAGCTCTGCGCGCCGTGCTCAAGCACGCCGATCAGTACGGGCTGCGCTACATCTTCGTCCGCGACCGCTACTACGACCCGCTGCTGGCCTTCGCCGGCTGGCGGCGGGCCGAAACCTACGACGACGGCCTGGTCACGCTGTGGACCAAAGACGACGTTCCCCCGGCGCGCCCGCTTGACTTCGGCGGCTGGGTGCCGCCGCGCTGGCAGGGCATTATGTGGGGAATCCTTCCCATCGGCACCAGCTTTCTCTCGTTCGCCATCGTGATGTTCCTGCCCGACCGGCGGCGCGCCCAGCCGGCCCTGCAATTCCCGACGGTGGCGCCGGCGGAAGTCGCTCTGCGGGAGGCCAAGTAGATGAAACGGATTCTGCCTATTGCGCTTGCCGTGCTGGCTGGCGCGCTGGTCGCCGCCGGAACCATTCACCAGACCACGCTCGCTCCCGCCACCACTCCGGCGGGGGCGGTAGAGTCGCTGTTCCAGCACGTCAAGACGAAAGACATGCGCGGGGCCTACTCCTACGTCGCCAGGCAGAGCGGGGTGGACTTCGATTCCTTCGCCCGCAACCTGCGTGGCAGCAACGCCTCTCTGCGTACTTACTCGTCGCTGCAGAAAGTCGAGGTCAAGGTGCTGCACAGCACCGACCAACAGGCCATGGTGCGCGCCAGCCTGCAGTGGTCCTCGGCGGTCGGCGCCCTCTACGAGACGCGCGACCTGCAGGTGCTGCCCGAGGACAATAGCTGGAAAGTGCTGTGGCCCGTGACCAGGCAGCCCAGGGTGCCGCCGCAGGTGATTCCGGTGAACTACCTGCGCTGGGACGTCATTACCCGCGGGACAAGCGATGACTGGGGTGCGCAGAACGTAGACCCGCCGCGGGTGCGAATCGTCTCCATGAACGCCATCGAGCGCGACGGCGCCACCATCGTGATGGGCGAGATCGTCAACGAGGACACTGTTCCCGGCTTCATTACCGTTAGCGCCACCCTGCTGGCGAAAGACGGCAAGGTCCTGGGGCAGGAAGAAAGCTTCGACAAGGTGTCGCACACGCTGCTGCCGAAGGAAGTCTCTCCCTTCCGCATCGATTTTCCCGACGTGAAGCTCTCTAGCGTCAAGTCGGTCCGCATGCAACCGACTTCGCTGCTGGTGCCGGCGGCTGCCGACCCGGTAATCGGCGTGTTACACCAGGAGCTGGGTAAGGACCTGCGCGGGCACCCGGTCCTGAAAGGCGAGCTCATCAACCAGAGCGGCGAGATTGTCAATATTCCCCACGTGCTTGCCACCTACTACGACAACGGCGGCCGCGTAATCTGGGTCTCCGACGGCTACGTGAGCTACGCCCTCATGCCCCAGACGCCGTTGCCGTTTTCCGTGGATCTGCCCGCCGAACTGGTGGACAAGGTCCACAGCTACCGCGTCACCGTGAACCAGTTCAGCCTGAATTCGAGTATCGCCGGGAGGCAGTAATGAGGCGACCGGTTTTACTTGCCGCCCTCGTCATCGGATGCTCATGCTGGCTGGCGGCGGCGAGCTTCGAGCTTCCGCAGCAGGTGACGGCGGCACAGGGATTCTCAATTCAAACCAGCGGCAGCGGCACCTCGGCCCTGTACCTGTTCGGCCCGGCCACGGCCGCGAAGCGCACGGTCAGGCTGGGAACGGCCGTTAATATCGAGGGCGACGAAGTGGCTACTGCCGGACGCTATGTGCTGGTGCTGGATGGCGCCTCGAAAAGCTTCTTTGTCTCCCCGGGGCCTGTCTCCAGTCTGGCTTTCATCGCGCGCCCCTCGCGCGTGCCGGCGGCCAGGCCGGACGTGGTAAGCGGCACCGCCTTCCTGCTTGATCGCAACCAGAACCTTGTCCTCTCCCCGCAATCGGTAACCTTTACGCTGGCGGTTCCTGGAGCGCCCGAGATGCGGCGCACGGAGCAGTCCCGCGGCGGCGTTGCCTGGACGCGCCTTGATTCCAGCCGGCGCGCCGGCGCGGCGCAGTTTGTGGTCAGCTCGGGCGAGGCTTCGGTGCGTCGCGTGGTGCAGGAGGTCGCCGGCGAGCCGTGCACCATCCGCATGCACGCGCAGCGCGGCAATGGCGGCAAAATCCTGGTGCAAACCGACCCCATCCGCGATTGCGCCGGCAATCCGGTTCCCGATGGCACCATCGTTACCTTCACCTCCGTCGACGCCGGCGGGCGCAACACCGTGGATGCCCGCATCAAGCGCGGAACGGCCCAGGCTGAATTGCCGGGCTCGGCCAGCGCCAGCATTTCGGTGGCTTCCGGGGTGGTGGTGGGGAATGAAATTCGCTGGGGAGGTGGACGCTGATGCGGCTGCGCACTGGCCGGAAATTACTGCTGCCGGCGCTGCTGGCAGGCATGCTGGCGGCTGCTCTTCCACGGTTGCTGCGGGCGGCTGAAAACGCGCCTTCGGTGACCGTCGACGCCTCCCATGCCCAGCCCCGGCAGGTCGAGGAGACCACCGTGGCCGCCCTGCAACGTGACTACGGGCTGGCTTGGCGGACGATGTCCCGAGCTCTGGAGGAAAACCGTCCCGAGCTGCTTAATGCCGCATTCGTCGGCATAGCTCGCGACAAGCTGAGGCAGGCCGTCAGCGACCAGGCCCGCAGCGGCCTGAGGCGGCGCTACATAGACCACGGGCACAGGGTCCAGGTGGTGTTCTATTCCGCAGACGGCTCGGCCATCGAGATGCATGACACCGCCAGCATCGAAATCCAGTTGCTGGACGGCAATAAGGTCGTGCACCGTGAACAGGCAACCTTATACTACGTCGCCCTCATGTCTCCGGCAGAAACCAGTTGGAAGGTGCGGGCGTTGCAGAGCGTTCCAGCGTTCTAATCGGGAACCCCTTCAGCCACCAGCGTGGTCCATAGTTACTTGTGCAGCCCATACGCGACTGTCGGCAAGCGGGTCTCACGGAAATGCCTAACTCCATCTCTTGAGCCATAGCCCACCGGACCAGACTCAAAAAGCGTGTTTCTGCGGCTGGTGAACCCGAGCTGGAACTCTTTTTTGCGCAACTTGGCAAGGGCGCTCGGGTCGGAAACTCTATAGAATGGTGGTGCGGGCCTTTCGGGGTTGGGCTGCATCCAACCTAAATGGCTGGTTTTTCCCGATGATTATTTACAAAAAGATCGCCCCCTTTGCGTTGATCCTCAGCATATCGCTGTGGACCGTGGCGCAGGAGCAGAGCACCCCGCCAGGGGTCATGAATCCCCCGCCGCTTGCGGTTCCAAAGGGCCCGCAGGAGAGCGCGGCTGTGCCCAGCGCCAACCCGGAGAATCCGCCAGAGCGCAAAGCCGACCGGGCGCAGTCGTACTATCACTACTCCCTGGCCCACATGTACGAGGAGATGATGGCGATCACCGGGCGGGCCGACTACGCCAACCGCGCGGTGGAAGAGTACCGGCTGGCGCTGCAGAACGATCCCAACTCCGCCTATCTGAATGCCGGGCTGGCCGAACTGTATCTGAAGACGGGAAGGATTCGGGACGCGGTCTCCGAGGCGCAGGACATCCTGAAGCGCGACCCCAATAACCTGGACGCGCGGCGGCTGCTGGGGCGCATCTACCTGCGTTCCCTGGGAGACACGCGCAACGGGGCGCAGTCGCAGAACATGCTGCTGCTGGCCATCGAGCAGTACCAGGAGATAGTCAAGCGCGATCCGAAAGCGCTGGAGGACCGTCTGCTGCTGGGCCGCCTCTACCGGCTGAACAACGAGATGCTAAAAGCCGAAGAAGAGTTCCGCACGGCGGTCAAGCTGCAGCCGGACTCGGAAGAGGCTATCTCGACCCTGGCCTATCTCTATAACGAAGAGGGTGATTTCTCGCACGCGCTGGACATCCTGGAGAGCGTGCCGGAGGCGCGCCGCAGTTCCAAGCTGTGGGCGGCACTGGGCTATACTTACGAGCAGAAGAAGGACTATAAGAGCGCCATCCAGGCTTACACGAAGGCAGTTAGCGTCGACCACGACAACCTGGACGCCATGCGCGGGCTGGCCCAGAACCTGTTCAACGACAACCAGACCGACGGCCGCGCTCGACCAGTACAAGCAGATCATCGAAGCCGATCCGCAGGACGCGCAGAGCTACATGCGCATAGCCGAGATCTACCGGCGCGACGGCAAGTTCGACGACGCTTTGGCGGTGCTGAAAAAGGCCCAGTCGATCGTCGAGGATTCCTTTGAAGTTCCCTACAACATGGCGGCGGTTTACGAAAGCATGGGACGCTTCGACGACGCCGTCCAGCTCCTGCAGGACCTGCTGAAACGCACCGAGAAGCCCGATGACGTCTACGGCACGGCCGAGCGCAACAACCGTTCCATTTTCCTGGAGCGGCTAGGAACGGTGTATCGCGAGCAGAACAAGACGCAGCCGGCGGTGGACACCTTCCGCCGCATGATAGCGCTGGGCGATGAGAGCGCCTCGCGCGGCTACCAGGAGTTGGTTGAAACCTATCGCGATGCCCGGCAGTGGTCGCAAGCCACGGCGGTGGCCGAGGAAGCCACCAAACGCCTGCCCAAGGACCGCACGCTGAAGCTCATCTACGCCAGCCAGCAGGCGGACATGGGAAATCCTGACGAGGCCATTGCCAGCGTCAAGGCCATGCTCAGCGGCGGCCCCGAGGACCGCGAGGTGTGGACCGCCCTGGCGCAGATGTACAGCCGCCTGAAGCGCTGGAAGGAGGCCCAGGACGCCATCGGGCGCGCCGCCCAGCTTTCCACCAAGCCGGAGGACAAGTTGTACGCGCTGTTCGTCACCGGCTCCATTTACGAGCGCCAGAAGAAATACGACCAGGCAGAAGAGGCCTTCCGCAAGGTGGTGGGCGAAGACCCGCGCAACGCCGTCGCCCTGAACTACCTGGGCTACATGCTGGCCGAGCGCGGCACGCGGCTGGACGAGGCGCTGGGCTACGTGCGCCGCGCCCTGGTCATCGACCCGCAAAACGGAGCCTATCTCGACTCGCTCGGCTGGGTCTATTACAAAATGGGGAACTTCGAGCTGGCCGAGGAAAATCTGCGCAAGGCCAGCGAGCGCATCGGCAACGATCCAACTGTTCACGACCACCTGGCCGACGTTTACCAGAAGACAGGCCGGCTGAAGCTGGCCGTGGCCCACTGGGAACGTTCGCTGACGGAGTGGAACCGCACGATCCCGGCGGAAAAGGACAATGCCGAAATAGCCAAGGTGCAGAAGAAACTGGAGAGCGCCAAGACCCGCCTGGCCCAGCAGAAGGAATAACCGAACAGATCTACTCCCGTCAGAGTTTTTTCTTGCCTGAAGCGTAGTTGCGAATGGCTGCCTCAATGTCAAAGAGCCTTTTATTTTTTCCGTCGAAGAACCATGTTATGCAGGTGTCTAGGCGGTCAGTCCAGAACTCGTTTGGCGTTTGAGAGACTGGCTGGAACTTGGCAATGAGAGTTAGGTCATCCGGTCGGGCGACCAGCCAGTCGCTAACCGTAAACATAAAGCGGTTCCAATCCTGGGTAGATGGCTGCATGTTGACCGCCAAAATGTCGAACTCACCAAACCGGTACGGTCGCGTGTCTTCCTTAGTCGCTGGATCAACGCCGCCGCGCGTTTTTTGAACTTCAACTGTGTACATGTCCGTTGGGTAAAGCTTATTACCCTCCCGCGCCAGCATGGGGCGATGTACTTCATGCGCTGGAGTTTGACCTGGATACGGATTTTCTTTGGCGGCTTTGAGTTGTCTTCGATCAGAAAGTCGTAGGGGAGGTCGCCCGTAAAGCCCGTTGCGTTCCATCCCCTAAGGCGGGGCAGGGTTTGAGCTTCAAACACCGCTTCGGCAATGACACCTCTGACGCCGCGTTGGGTCAGGTCCGAGGATCTGGCGATAGCGGTTAAGATAATATCGGAGGTAATACCCCACTCCCGCTCCAGCGGATGTTGCGGTAGACGTGCCCTCAGGTACTCGAAAATGGCTAGCTTCTCCGCTTCCGAGCACTGCTCAATTAGTTGTTTGATGTTCTCGGTGACTTTGCTCATTTAATCGGCCTTCCTGGGGTGTCCGGCTTGTAGCACTCCACCTCAGAACGACTGAGCAGTACGCGCCCTCCGATCTCAAAAGTCTGAAACCGGCCCTTTTTTACTAGACGAGCAATGGCCTGGCGTGAGACGCCTCGGATACGTGCCGCCTCAGCTTGGGAGATCCAGTCTTGCCGCTTTAATCGTTTCTGTGATAAATAGGTTGACAATGTAAACCCATTTTGTTAAATTGACCGGAGTCGTAATATATGGGCACCAGAATGCGCAAGAAACAGACCCAGGAATCTCACAAAAACTCGCCGTCTCTGGTCGGGGTGGCAGCCATCACCGGAAGCCAGTCAGTTGCTGATCTACTGGTGGATCACCCCAGCCAGTTGCTCATGCCGCGAGAACCCTACTACGCAACGCGTCGGGGAGCTGCCTATCTCACGGATTCCCTCGACCTTCTCCGAGCGTTGCCGACAGCTTCCGTCAACTTGGTCGTCACCTCGCCGCCATACGCGCTGCACTTCCAGAAAGAATATGGCAATGTTCCGAAACAGGATTATGTTAAATGGTTTCTGCCGTTTGCGACTGAGATTCTTCGGGTGCTCACCGATGACGGTAGCTTCGTTTTGAACATTGGCGGCAGCTACAACCAGGGGACGCCCACCCGGTCGGTTTACCATTTCAAGCTTTTAGTGGCCTTGGTCGAGGAAGTCGGATTTTACCTAGCCCAGGAGTGTTTTTGGTACAACCCAGCCAAAATGCCTATGCCGGCGGAATGGGTAACTGTACGGCGTATTCGGGTCCGGGACTCGGTGGAGTACGTCTGGTGGTTGTCGAAGACCCCATGGCCCAAGGCAAGCAATCTCGCAGTGTTGAAGGAATATAGCGAGGACATGATCCGGCTTAACCGAAACGGAGTTCGCCAAACCGTGCGACCGTCCGGTCACGTGATTAGAGGCAGTTTTGACAAAATTGAAGCCGGCGGCTCAATTCCCGCCAACGTGATAGAAGAAGATCTCCCTGAAAGTATGCTTAAAATGGGTAATAACGCCGCTAACGATTTATACACACAGAAATGCAAGGAAAGCGGCATTAGACTTCACCCGGCGCGTTTCCCGGCGGCGTTGCCCCGATTTTTTGTAAAGCTTCTTACTCGGCCTAACGACCTAGTCCTTGACCCCTTCGCCGGCTCCAACACTACCGGTTGGGTTTCAGAGGATGTGGACCGGCGCTGGATTGCCTCAGAGTTAGTGGAAGAATACCTCAAAGCCAGCTTGTTTCGCTTCGAACCGCAGCTCAATCAGCCTGATTTGTTCTAAACTCTAGCCATGCTCGCCGAATATGCCGCCCATGCCGAGCTCTCGCGCGGACGGCGCCATGCTGAGCCCGAGCATCCTTACCGCTCCGCCTTTCAGCGGGACCGCGACCGCATCATTCATGCTCGCGCCTTTCGCCGCCTGGAGAACAAGACGCAGGTCTTTACCCGCCGCGTCTCCGACCACTTCCGCACGCGGCTGACGCACACCATAGAGGTGGCGCAGATCTCGCGCACCATAGCCGCGCGCCTTTGCCTGAATTGCAACCTGGTGGAAGCCCTGGCCCTGGCGCACGACATCGGCCACCCTCCATTCGGCCACGCCGGCGAGGCCGCCCTGGACGCCGTCATGCGCCGGCACGGCGGGCGCTTCGACCACAATCTGCAGGCGCTGCGCATCGTCGAGAGCTTCGAGTCGCGCTACCTGAACTTTGCCGGGCTCAATCTCACCTTCGAGGTCCGTGAGGGCATCGTCAAGCACTCGCGCGACTACGATCTGGCGCTCTACCCCGAGCTGGCCGAATACCTGCTCCACCTGCGGCCGCCGCTGGAAGCACAGTTGATCGATTTGACCGACGAGATCGCCTACAACACCGCCGACTTGGACGACGGCCTGGAGTCCGAGCTGCTGCACGTAGGTCAGATCCGCGAGCGGGTGCGCCTGTTTGAAGGCTTCTACCGCGAACTGGAGCGGAAGCATCCGCAGGCGCCAGCCAAGCTCAAATTCAATGAAGCGCTCAAGCGCATGCTCGACCGCCTGGTCACCGACCTGATCGAGACCACCGCCGGACGGCTCCGCCAGACCGGAATCCAGACTCTGGACGACATTCGCAACCGCCCGCAGCGGCTGGCCGCCTTCAGCCCCGAGGCGGACGCCGAGCGCAGTGAACTGAAGCAGTTCCTGTACGAAATGCTCTACGACAGCCCGAATTTGAAACCGGAGAAAACGAACGCGCAGCAAGTGGTTACGGAATTGTTCGATTATTGGATCGAGCATCCTTCGCGGCTGCCGCGCAGCTACCAGGAAAAAATCGCGCCCGGGCCCACGGCATTCACGGCCGAGGGAGGCCCCTCTATTGCGCGGGTCGTCTGTGACTACATCGCCGGCATGACCGACAACTTCATCCTTGAGCAGCACCGCCGGCTGATTGAACGTGGGTAGAAGGCGCGGCTAACAGGCTGCGGAAAAACGCGCCGAAACAACAAGCGGGGCGCTATGGAATATGGGCACTATTAAGAGCAGCAAACAAGATCTTGTAGCCTCGCCATATCTGAGCCTGTTTTTCCCCAGCCTCCTAGGGCCACCAGTGCCTTGCGGTCACGTGCCGGCCGGCTGGAAGCTTGAGGATTGTGGCTGGCTCCTCGGAGAAAACCGATACCTACGAACAAAACGCCACCCGGCGAGAAGTTTTTTCCTGGCACGAAAAAAGCGACTTCCGTTAGGAAGTCGCTCCAAAGAGGCAAGGGAGGGAGGGAAACTCAGGGAAGGCGATAAATGGTGCCGTTCCATTTGGAACGTCCAGAGAGAAGTCGACACAACTGGAAGAGAATCCAACTCATTTTCTGCGGCCTCTTTATTGCCAACCTAAGTTGCACTTGGGCGTCCAAACCATCCGCAGCGCTCGGCAAACCTGAGGAAAAATCGTCAACCTCATGAAAATATTAACCTTATCTATAATCAAGAGTAAATTTCAAGGCAATACAGTGTAGCTGCTTGCGGATTTATGATGGACAAATGTAGGACTTAAATTCCACTACTGAGCAACTCGGTTCCGATCTTCGGCCTGATCCTGCTCCTCGATGGCTTTCAATTTGTTCAGCAGCGCCTTATAGCTGACCTTTAAGATCTTGGCCGCCTGCCGTCGGTTCCATCGGGTTTGTGCCAGCACGCGCTTGATGGCTTCGCGCTCGGCCAGCATGGCCGCCCGCTTGCCGATCTCCAGCAAAGAGGGCGATTCCTGCTCGGTCCTGGGGTTGAGCGGAGCCACCGGAGGCGCCGGCGGCAGCGAGCTGCCATTTCCGGAACCCCCAGCCGCCACGCCATTGTCTTTGCCGCCCCAGTTTCCGGAAATCGACGAAACAATAGGCTTATGAGTGGAAAGCTCGCGGATGATCTGCGCCTCGTTGCCTACAATGACGTAGCGCTTCACCAGGTTTTCCAGCTCCCGGATATTGCCCGGCCAAGTGTATTCCATCATGCGGCCCAACGCGTACTCGCTGAAGGGGGGCGGCTGCTTGCCGTAATATTCGCTGTACTTGCGCAGGAAGAGGTCCAGAAACAACGGAATCTCCTGCCGGCGCTCGCGCAACGGCGGGATGTGAATGGTGACCACGTTCAGGCGATAGAAGAGGTCTTCGCGGAACAGGCCCTCTTCGACGGCGCGCTCGATGGGCTTATTGGTGGCGGCCAGCACGCGCACATCTACCGCGATGTCGCGCTTGCCGCCCAGGCGTGAGAACACGCCATCCTGCAGCACGTGCAGCAGCTTGGCCTGCAGGGCGGGATGCATCTCGCTGATCTCGTCCAGAAACAGGGTAGCGTTATGGGCCTGGTCGAACTTGCCCAGCTTCTGCCGGTTGGCCCCGGTAAAGGCGCCCGGTTCGTAGCCGAACAGCTCGCTCTCCAGCAGTTCGTAAGGAATGGCCGCGCAGTTGACTTTGACGAAGGGTTTATCGCGGCGGGAAGACTGGGCGTAAACCATGCGCGCCACCACTTCCTTGCCGGTGCCGCTTTCACCCCGGATAAGCACGGTGGCGTTGGTGTCGGCCACGTGCTCGATGGTGTTCTTGACGTCTTCCATCTTGGGGCTGGTGCCGTACAGCATGGTGAAATCGTTCTGCTTGCGCACCTGGTCGCGAAGCTGGGTGACTTCGCTGCTGAGGCGTTGGCGGTCCATCAGCCGGTTGATGCGCACATCGAGTTCGCGCGGTTCGAGGGGTTTGCTGAGATAGTCATCGGCCCCCAGCTTGGAGGCGCGGAAAATGACCTCCGGGTTGGTCTGGCCGGACAACATAATGACCGCGACCTCCGGCTTGATCTGCTTGATGCGCTCCAGGGTGTCTATGCCATCCATGCCCTGGACGGACAAATCAAGCAGCACCAGGCCGGGATCGTAAACCCGAAAAACGCGGATCGCTTCTTCCCCGGTGCTCGCCGTGGAAACATCGAAGTCGCGCCGCGCCAGGTGGGAGCTCAGAAACTTCGCCATGGCGTTGTCGTCCACTACTACGAGCACTCTGGTCTTGGGGGCGGTTAACATCCCAGAAGGTCCTCCCGGATAACAACCACTTGAGTAAACGGCAACTCAGGCCTGAACGTCGGCTGCCAGCGAACGCTGGTTTTGCCCTGGATGGGGTGGAACTCGCCACCGGCAGCCGGGCCAAACCAGCTCTCAAGCAGCCGTTTACTGAGATATAACTGCTGGTTATTCAGCTTGCGGTTTAACCGGCAGACAAGAGCGTACCCGCCGTAGCAGGTCCGCGTCGCAATTTCGGTATTTAGATGCCAAAAACCGATAATAGTATTGTAGCCCAGTTCCGAAAAATGGCACAAATATATCCATTTTGAGGGTAGATCACCCTGGCCACGCTTTCCGGAACCCGGCTTTGGAGCGACGCGCAGGTTATCTACATCTAACGGCGAGCTTCTCTGGCGTTCTACCCTGGTAAGGTAAAGCCCTAACGCCCAAAATTCAGCAGTTTTGCTTAGGCGCACAGCCGGTTGCGGACAAAAATCGCCACCCACGGGCGGCCCGCCTCTGCCAGCCCTGGCCGCGCGGAAAAGCTCCACCACTCTGGTCCTACTTGCGTCGCCATCGCCCGGGACGTTAAACTAACTAACCAGTTAGTTAAATACGATGAGAGAGACAGAGCTGCTGCAAGCACACACACCCCGGAAAGCGGAACAAAGCCGCCGCGCCATACTGGAGGCCGCCAAGAAGGAGTTCGGCGAGCTGGGAGTGGACGGCGCCCGCACCGAATCGATTGCCCGCGCCGCCGGCGTCAACAAGGCGCTGCTCTATTACTACTTCACCGACAAGGAGACGCTTTACGGCGCCGTGCTCGACGACGTTTTCGCCAGCCGCTTCCAGGTTCTGGGCTCGATTCTGGACAGCGAACTGCCGGCAGAGGAAAAGATTCTGCGTTTCGCCCGCCAGCATTTCGACTACGTTTCCGGCGAGGATCATTTTCCGCGGCTGGTGCAGTACGAGATGATGCGCGCCGCCCGCGGCAACTCCCGGCACCTGCCGCGTCTGGTGAAGGCTTACTTCCGCCCCATGATGGAACGCGTGACCAAAATCATCCGCCAGGGAATTGCCGAGCGTCGGCTGCGGCCGGTCGATCCCCTGCATCTGGTGCTTTCCATAATCGGGGTAAACGTTTTTCATGTGCTCAGCGCTCCCGTACTCAGGGGCATGGCGGTGGCAGGAACGCACGCCAGCAGCCTGATTGCCGCGCGCCGCGCTGCCACGCTGGACTTCATCGCCGCCTCCATATTCAACCAGCGCGAGGAAGGCATTCGCCTGGCCGCCCGCATCGTTGCCGAAGCGGCGCACAAGGCCAGGCCGCAGCGGCAAACTTTGGCGGCGGCAAGCGCGGCGCTTCCGCGCGCCTTCGGCCCGAATACGGGAGCGGGCGCCAAGGCATTGATTCGAGGCAAGCGACAGTGAACCCCAAAAGAAAGTTCGCCATTGTGCTGGGCGGCTTGTTTGCCATTGCGCTGACCTATTACCTGCTGTCCACCGACCGCAGCCCGGATTTGGTTCTGATTGGCACGGTGGACGCCAACCAGGTGATTGTCAGCTCCAAGGTGGTGGGACGGCTCGACAGCTTGAACGTGCAGGAGGGCCAGGATGTGAAGGCGGGCGAACTGGTGGCTACGGTGGACAGCGCCGAGTTCCAGGCGCAACGTCGCGCCGCCGAAGCCACCCTGGCGAGCTTGCGCAAAAGAGTAGCCTCCACCAGCGCCACGGCGGCGAGCACCGTAGGGCGATACCGCCAACCAGGTGGCCAATGCGCGGGCCACCTTCCGCGCCGCCCAGGCCTCGCTCAAGGCTGCCATCGCCAACCGCGATCTGCAGGAGGCCGATACACGGCGGACTGTAGCCCTGGCCGAGCAGGGGGTGATGTCGCAGCAGGACCGTGATCGCGCGGTCAACGCCTTGCGGGCACAGCAGGCGCAGGTGCAGGCCGCCACCGACCAGGCCAACGCCGCCGAAGCGGCCCTGCAGGCGGCGGTGGCGCGCACCAACCAGGGAGAGGCGGCCACCCAGACGGTGGCCGACACGCGCCAGCAGGCGGCAATGGCCCAGGCGCAACTTGCGCAGGCCGAGGTGCAGCTTGGCTACACCAAAATATTTGCTCCGATCAGCGGCAAAGTGAACGTTCTTGCCGCCCGCCAGGGCGAGGTGGTCAACGTGGGCACGCCCATTGCCACCGTCGTCGATCTGACTCAGACCTGGGTTTACGCCGCCGTGCCGGAAACCTACGCGGATGCCATCCAGGTGGGCGACACGCTAACCGTGCGCATGCCCAGCGGCGCGCAGCTTCCGGGCAAGGTGATAGCCAAGGCCGCCGAGGGCGACTTCGCCACCCAGCGCGACGTCAGCCGCCGTAAGCGCGACATCAAAACGGTGCAAATCAAGCTGCTGATCGACAATCCGGGCATGCGGTACGTTCCCGGCATGACGGCCGAAGTGCTGCTGTCCAAGAGCAAGATTAAAGATTAGGGGGCAGTGGGAATTTGAGGGTACACCGGGTTCGACCCTGCTTTAGGGCTGATGTGGGGCGAATCTGCCCAGGTTAGCGCCGGAAAACGCGGCGCGGAACCTGGGGCACCCAAAGTTAAAACGGACCCTCGTGCCTGAGGAGTGACATGACTTCAATCTTCCAGCGGGCGGCGCATGGCCACGGCAAGCGCAAACGCCAGGAGGCCATCGTGGTGGAAAACATCACCAAGAAGTATGGCGACTTCACCGCGGTTGACACGGTCTCGTTCGCGGTGAAGGACGGCGAGATTTTTGGCCTGCTCGGCCCCAACGGCGCCGGCAAGAGCACGCTGATTCGCATGATGACCACCCTGATTCCGATCACCTCCGGCAAGGCGTTCATCAACGGCTTCGACGTCGAAGCCGATCCCGACGCGGCACGCCGCTCCATGGGCGTGATTCCCCAGGCCCTGACCAGCGATCTCGATCTGACGGTGGAGGAAAACCTGAATATCTACGCCAAGCTGTACGGCGTTCCCGGGGCCAAGCGCAAGCAGAGCGTCGATGAGCTGCTGGAAGCGGTGGACCTGGCGAAATGGCGCGGGGCGCAGACCAAGACTCTTTCCGGCGGCATGCGGCGACGGTTGGAGATTGCGCGCGGCCTGGTGCACAGCCCGAAGATTTTTTTCCTGGACGAGCCTACCACCGGCCTCGACCCGGTTTCGCGCGTCGCCGTCTGGGAGATGCTGAACAAACTGAAAGGCGAGCGCCAGCTCACCATGCTGATCACCACGCATTACATGGACGAGGCCGACCGGCTGTGCGACCGCATTGCCATCGTCGATCACGGCAAGCTGGTGGCGCTGAATACGCCACTGGCCCTCAAGGAGAGCGTTCCCGGGGCGCATGTCATCGAGGCGCATTTCGCCAAGGCTCTGGCGGATTGGGAAGAGCGCCTGCGCGCCCTGCCGCAGGTCACCAGCGTGCAGTCGCTCAGCGCCGGCATGTACCGCATACTTTCCAACAACGGCTCGAACACCACTACTCACCTGGTTGCCATGGCGGCCGAGGCCGGGGTCGAAATCAAGTCGCTGAGCGTGCAGAACACCACTCTGGACGACGTTTTCGTTCACTACACCGGACGGCAACTGCGGGATGAGCAAGTCAAGGCCTACGGCTTCGTGATGCCGGAGCGGCCGGGGGCGCGGCCATGAATCGGGCCCTGGCCATCGTGGAGCGCGAACTGCGCAAATTCTTCCGTTCGCCGGCGCTGATGCTGGCTTCGATGGTGTTTCCGCTGGTGCAGCTCGTTATTCTGGGCAATGCCTTTGGCGGCAAGATTCGCGATGCCCGCATGGGCGTGGTCGATCATGACCACGGCACGCAGGCGCTGCGCATTCGCGAGGCCTTCGATTCCATCGCCGCCAACGTAGCCACCTTCAAGCCTATCTACTACGACGACGACAAGCGGGCGCAGGAGGACGTGCGCACCGGCAAGCTGGACGGGGCGGTCATCATTCCGCCGCAGTTTTCCAGCAAGTTCTACGAGCAGAACCATCCCCGCCTGGGCCTGGTGGTGGACAACACCGACCAGTTCATGAGCAGCAGCCTCGAACAGAAGATGCAGGAGCTGACCGACGCGCTTAACCAGCCCACTGCGTCCCCGCGCATTCCCCAGCAGATCGCGCTGGAGATTGTCGAGCTCTACCCGTACATCGAGTACATGAAGTTCCTGCTGCCGGGCTCGATTACCCTGGCTATGTTCGTATCGGTGATGATCGGCGGCGGCATGCTCTACATCGACGACAAGGCGCGCGGCGTGCACGAGGGATTTCTGGTCACCCCCATCACCAAGCTGGAGCTGGTTCTGGGGCTGAACATCGCCGGCTCCATCAAGGCCATAATGTCCGGGGTGGTGATCACCGTCATCGGAGCGCTGCTGGCCGGGGTGGGCACCATCTTCGATCCCTGGAGCGGACTGCAACTGTTGCTGATGATCGTCTGCACCTCGGTCGCCTTCAATGCCATGATGTTCCTGATGATGGTGCGAGTGGAAGACCCGCTGGTGCCGCGCGCCATGTTCGGCATCCTCAACACGCTGCTGTTCTTCCCCAGCGGCGCCATCTACCCGATCAACGCCTTTCCGGGGTGGCTGCGGGCGATCGCCCGCTTCGATCCCTTTACCTATGCCGTGCGCGGCTTCAAGGACGTGCTGCTGAAAGAGGCGGGATTGCTGGCCATCCTGCCGGACGCGATTTTCCTGGCGGTCTTTGGAATATCAATGCTGCTGCTCGCCACCGTGCTGTTCAAGCGCACGCTGTAACCACCCTCGCCAGCGCAACCGCTGCGTTTGCCGGGGTGAACCACCCGAGCTTTTTTGCTTGAAGCGGGGCAGTTGCACTGGTTGTGTCCCATTTTGACGCTCTTACCGTTGAATCACGCGGTTTAACGAAATCCTGCTAATATTTCCTCGCTATGAGAACGCTGATATTGGCTCTGCTTCTGTCGGTCGCGCAGTTGTCCGCGCAAGCGCCCAAAGAGACAAGTGTCTCTGTTTCCGCCGCCAAGCCTCTCGATGTGCGTGCCGACATTCCGAAGAACTGGATAGATTACACGAGCTGGCTTTTTTCGCTAATTCTTGCCACAGTGGGCGTGGGCGGTGTCTGTCTTGCGCTACGCACACTCAAGGCTATTGAAAAGCAAGCCAACGCCCAAATGGACGCAGATCGCGCTTGGGTGCTTGCAAGCGTTGTCGGCCAGCCCAAAGAGCCGCTTACCAAAAGTGTTATCGAAGAAGGCATCATTCCTGGTATCGTTTGGCAAATACAAGTTGCTGGAAATACTCCCGCCCGGATCATAAGTGAGAAGTATAGGTGCCGCACTATACCAGTTGACAATACGGCATTTCCACCCAAGCCTGAACTTGAGCCAATTCCTGTATATTTGCCGAACACGAATTCTATTGATAGACAAATTGTTTTCCCGCCCGGATATAAATATGCGGTTTCTATTCCGCTTGAAAACGGCTCTGGCAACCTCGTAGAACAAATGGCATTGACCGTATCGGGTAATGTCGTTTTCTGTGCTTATGGGCGTATTGAGTATGAGGATGCTTTCAAACGCAAGGGAACCACTCAGGTTTGCGCTCTCTACTATCCCCGCAGGGGAGGCGTAATAGAATCTCCGGATGGGACGGTACTCAATCCGCCCGGATTCCGCATTGGCGGGCCTCCTGGGTATAACTACAACACTTAACGGACACGCCAGAATCCAAATTAGGACACTACCGTTGCACTCGGCGGGCTCGGCAAGTAAGCGCCAACGGAGTTATAGTGAAACAACGGCAACGGTGAAACCGTGATGGCCACTACCCTGTTCGAACACCAGCCCTACGACCCGGCCAGTGAGCGCCGCAAGCGCCTGCGCCTCATCGGCGGCTTGGTCCTGCTGCTGATCATCGCCGTGCTCGGCTGGTTGTTCCGCTATTGGCCCGAGGAGCACCGCGTGGACCGCTTCTTCGCCGCCCTGCAGGCAAAAAACTACGAGCAGGCTTACGCGGTCTGGATGAACGACCCTGAGTGGAAGCAGCACACCCAGCAGTATGCGCGTTATCCTTTTGCGGCTTTCTATCAGGACTGGGGGCCGGCGGGCGAATATGGCATCATTCAGAGCTACCACATCGACGGCTCGGCGGTGCCTCCGGTCAAGGGGGACAGCAGCGGCGTGGTGGTGGTGGTCACCGTGAACCAGCGTCCGGAAAAGGCGCACATCTGGGTGGAAAAGGGGAGCAAGACGCTGAGCTTCTCGCCGTATTAAAGTTTTTGGGTTTTACTTTATTGAGGCCTGCAAAAGTAATGTCCCAGGCTTCTGATAGATGACCGATGTGTCTAGATCAAAATATTGAGAACGTCATTCCGACCAAAGCCGTGCGCAGCGCGGCGGAGTGGAGGAATCTTGTGTTTTGCCGCGAAAACACAAGATGACTCGACTCCGGCGCTACGCGCCTCCGCTCGCCATGACATCTCTTTCTTGGATACACGATCACTGTAATGGGACCCTAATCACATCGAACATGTGCTGCCCCTAGGACATAACATATGCAGCAATCAATAACCGCAGCGCTCTGCAGCCGGTTGACGATTGGCATTGACTGCGGACGCGGGCCGTTGTACAGATACCAGAACCCCACCCGGCGCGCGGCAAAGACGCGCCGGGACCACATACGATGAAAAGAAACGACATCAGGCAGCAGGTTTTGATCGCTCTTTCGGCCGCCCAGTCCAAGAAGGCCGAGGAAATCACCATCCTGGAGCTCGGCCAGCAGTCCAGCGCCTTTACCGACTACTTTCTCATCTGCAGCGGCGGCAACCCGCGCCAGGTGCAGGCGATAGCCGATGAAATCGACGAGAAGCTCTCGGCGGAGGGCTTCGAGCCCAATCACCGCGAGGGCTACGAGCAGGCGGAATGGATCCTGCTCGACTACGTCGATTTCGTGGTGCATGTCTTCTCCCTCAAATCGCGCGGCTTTTACGACCTGGAGCGGCTGTGGAAATCGGCCAGGCACGTCACCGAGAGCGATCTCAAGGCTCCGGCGCGAGCCCGTCCGGCGGCCCGCGGGAAAATCGCGCCCAAAACCATTGCCAAAGCGCCCAAGCGTGCCAGAGCCGCCCGCAAGCGCGCCCGCAAGTGAGGGCGTCGGCTGTGCCATGCCGCCCATGGCCGTGATTGCTGAGAGGCGGCTAAACCAGTGAAACTGCGCATCGCCTGGATAGGCAAGACCAAAGACCCGTCAATCGAGGCACTGACCAGCGAGTACCTGCGGCGCTTGCGCGGATACATCGTGGCCGAGAGCATAGAGTATGCCTCTGAAGAGGCGCTGCTGAAGTCGCCGGGAAAGAGCTCACGCGTACCGCCGGTCCTGGTGGTCCTGGAGCGGCAGGGCAAGCAGCTCGACAGCGAGCGCATTGCCGAGCTGATCCGCGATTACCAGGAGGGCGGCACACAGGAGCTTGTTTTTGCCGTCGGCCCGGCCGACGGCTGGAGCCACGCGGCGCTTACCGCCGCCGACTTCAAGCTTTCCTTCGGGCCCATCACTCTGCCGCACGAGCTGGCCCAGGCGGTGCTGGCCGAGCAGCTTTACCGGGCATTCACCATCCTGAAAGGCCACCCCTATCACTGCGGACACTGAAAGAAGCAGTTTCAAGTTTCGGGTTCACCCGGCGAGGCCCTTGCCTGCCAAGTCGCAACGCGTAGTATAACGGCCGTGGGTTTGATATTCTTTTCTTCGTTATGAGCTGGTTTAAGCGGCAGGCGTCAGAGCCGGTAGATGCGGCCGGCGAGAAAAAGGTCAAGACCGAAGGCCTGTGGGTCAAGTGTGAGCAGTGCCGGCAGATTATCTGGAAAAAGGAGTTGGAAGAGAATCTGCACGTCTGTCCCAAGTGCAACAAGCATTTCCGCATCGATGCGCGCCAGCGCCTGGCGCATTTGCTGGACGAGGGCCGCTACCAGGAGTTCAGCAACAATCTGGTTTCCACCGACCCGCTGAAATTCACCGACCTGAAGCCCTATGCCGGGCGCCTCGAACAGGCGCGCAAGGATACGGGACTTACCGATGCCGTCATTAACGCGCGCGGGCTGCTCAAGGGACGGCCGGTTATCGTGAGCGCCATGGCGTATGGCTTTATCGGCGGGAGCATGGGCGCGGTGGTCGGCGAGGCCATTACCCGGGCCATCGAGGCGGGCCAGGCGGAGCATACACCGGTGATTACCGTCTCCGCCTCCGGGGGCGCCCGCATGATGGAAGGCGTGGTCAGCCTGATGACCATGGCGAAGGTCTCAGCCGCGCTGGCCAAACTTGACGATGCCAAGGTTCCCTTCATCTCGGTGCTGACCGATCCCACCACCGGCGGCACCAATGCCTCGTTCGCCATGCTCGGCGACCTGAATATTGCCGAGCCGGGAGCGCTGATCGGCTTTGCCGGCCCGCGCGTCATCGAGCAGACCATCCGGCAGAAGCTGCCCGAGGGCTTCCAGCGCTCCGAGTTCCTGCTGCAGCACGGCATGCTGGACGCGGTGGTGCACCGCCGCGAGCTGAAAGACTACATCACGCGCGCCCTCGACTGGATGGCGCCGCGCCAAAGCGCCTAGCTTTCCAACATTCCGGCCCCGCCGCCGCGCTCCCAGCAGCGATTGGGTGGTGTCCCGGCTGAAATCCCAGCGCCGGCGGGGCGTTTTCCGGCTATTCTCCGGTTTCTGGCACGATCCTGCGCCAAAAAGAGAGAAGCCGTTTTCCTGCCTTTTGCATCCTTTATGGTGTAGGTGGGTGTGGGGGGATTTCAGGCTTTATTCCGGTCCACTGCCTTCCAATCTGAAATTAAAAATATCTGAAATCGAAAATACCTATAGCGAGGAGGGGCCGCTTTGCAGATTGCGATTCTGCGGGAGTTGTCGCCGGGTGAGAACCGTGTGGCCTTGTTGCCCGAGGCGGTGCGCGGGCTCGTCGCCAAAGGATTTGAAGTTGCGGTTGAGGCCGGCAGCGGAGCTGCGGCTGGGGCCGGGGATGAAGATTATCGCCAGGCTGGAGCCTCGATCAGCTCTGATCGCCAGCGGCTGCTGGCTGCCGCCGATGTGCTGCCGGTGGTAAATTGCCCCGCGCCAGCCGATTTGCGCCAGATCAAGTCCGGCGCGGTCATCATCGGTTTCCTGCGGCCGCTGGACGCGCCGGCATCGCTGCAGCCTGCGCTGGAGGGCGGGGCCACCTTATTCGCCATGGAGCTGGTGCCGCGTATTACCCGGGCTCAGGCCATGGACGCTCTTTCCTCGATGGCCACCGTGGCCGGCTACAAGGCGGTGCTGCTGGCCGCCGAGCGCCTGCCGCGCATGTTTCCCCTGCTTATGACCGCCGCCGGCACCATTCCGCCGGCGCGCGTGCTGGTGCTGGGCGCCGGGGTTGCCGGGCTGCAGGCCATCGCCACCGCCCGCCGGCTGGGCGCGGTGGTGAGCGCCTACGACGTCCGGGCGGCGGCCGGAGAGCAGGTGCGCTCGCTGGGGGCCAAGTTCCTGGAAGTCGATCTGGGCGGCATCGAGACCGAAGATAAGGGCGGATACGCCAAAGAGCTGAGCGAAGAGGCGCTGGCACGCGGGCGCGAGCTGATTGCCACCAACGCCCGCACCTCGGACGTGGTGATTACCACCGCGCAGGTTCCCGGCAAGCGTGCTCCCCGGCTGCTCTCGCGCGCCTCGGTCGAACAGATGAGGCCGGGTTCGGTGGTGGTCGATCTGGCCGCGCCGACCGGCGGCAATTGCGAGCTGACGCGGCTGGGTGAAGAGGTGGATCACAACGGCGTCACTATCCTGGGGCCGGCGAATCTTCCCGCCAGCGTCCCGGTGCACGCCAGCCAGTTGTATTCGCGCAATCTCAGCAATTTCCTGCAACTGCTGATGCGCAATTACGCGCCAGCTAACGCGGCGTTAGCCGAGGGCTCCGGCGGCGCTCTCAACCTCGACTGGAACGACGAAATCATTCGCGACTCGTGTGTCGCGCACCAGGGCGAAGCGGTGAACAAGCGCGTCTGCCTGCAGGCGGCTTGAAGCCTGCTCTGGGCGGCCAGGGGCGGCCACCGCTACGTTGAAAGTCAGGAGGCCACGTGAACTCACAGTTGCTAATCGTTTCTCTGTACGTCTTCGTGCTGGCGGCCTTTCTGGGCTATCAGGTCATATCGCGTGTGCCCCCGCTGCTGCACACGCCGCTTATGTCGGCCACCAATGCCATTTCCGGCATTTCGCTGATCGGCTCGCTGGTGATCGCCGGGGCGCACTACACCCGGCTGAGCACCATTCTGGGATTCCTGGCGGTGACCGCCTCGACTATTAACGTCGTTGGCGGGTTCGGCATCACCGACCGCATGCTGAAGATGTTCCAGCAACGGCGGACGCCACCCCGGCAAATGCAACAGCCGCCTTTACCGGGGACCCCGGAAAAGGCGGTGCGCAAGTGACGCCGGCGACCTACTTCATCGAAGCCACTTACCTGCTGGCGTCGGTGCTCTTCGTGCTCGGGCTGAAGGCCATGAGCCACCCCGAGAGCGCGCGCCGCGGCATGTTCTACGCCGAAGCGGGAATGCTGGCGGGCATCATCGGCACGCTGATGCATAAGGAAATCGTCAGCTTCGAGTGGATCATTGCCGGGCTGGTGATCGGCTCGATTGTCGGCGCGCTGATGGCCATCTGGGTGCCCATGACGGCCATGCCGCAGCGGACGGCGCTCTCGCACGCCTTCGGCGCGCTGGCTGCCGCCCTGGTCGGCATAGCCGAATACACAATTCACGGCGCAAGCATGGGGCGCTTTACCCTGGGCGCTCTGGGCTTCGAAGTCATGCTGGGCGCGCTGACCACCACGGGAAGCCTGATCGCCGCCGGCAAGCTCCAGGGCGTGGTGCGTGGCATGCCCATACAGTTCAAGGGACAGCATCTGCTCAACCTGCTGCTGTTCGGCGCCACCATCGGCAGCTTTATTTACCTGATACTGCATCCGGAAGCCGCCGTCGCGTTCTACCTGATGGCGGGGCTGGCGACCATCTTCGGCGTCATGCTGGTGATTCCGATCGGCTCGGCCGACATGCCGGTCGTCATGTCGCTGCTGAACTCCTATGCCGGATTGGCGGCTGCCGCCACCGGCTTCGTGCTCTCCAACAGCTTGCTGATAATTGCCGGCACCCTGGATGGCTTCTCGGGCCTGATCCTTTCCATCCTGATGTGCCGGGCCATGAACCGCTCGATCAGTAACGTGCTGTTTGGCGGATTCGGGGCGGTGCACGCGGCCGCGGCGGATGCAGGCGGAACCATGCGCGAGATTCAACTGGAGGACGCTGCCGTGCAATTAGCCTATGCCGGACGGGTCATCTTCGTCCCCGGCTACGGCTTGGCTACGGCGCAGGCGCAGCACGCGGTGCGTGAACTGGCCGATCAACTGGAGGCGCGCGGCGTCACCGTCAAATACGCCATCCATCCGGTCGCCGGACGCATGCCCGGTCACATGAACGTGCTGCTGGCCGAGGCTAATGTTCCGTATTCGGAGTTGTACGAGATGGAGCAGATCAACCCGGAATTTCCCAGCACCGACGTGGCCGTGGTGATCGGCGCCAACGACGTGGTTAACCCGGACGCGCGCGACAATCCCAAGAGCCCCATCGCCGGCATGCCCATCCTGGAGGTCGACCGCGCCAAGTCGGTCATCGTGCTTAAACGCGGACAGGGACGCGGCTTCTCCGGGCTGGAAAACCCGCTGTTCTTCAAGCCGGTAACCACCATGCTCTACGGAGACGCCAAGGCTTCGCTTTCGCAGTTGGCCCAGGCGGTGCAGCACGCGGCGTAAAGATTCGGCTGATTTAGCCTGGGCTGGCCCTCTACACCAGGCTAAAGCCCGGTGCTTCCACGCGGGCACAGCAACTATAGAACGGCTCTGGATGGCGCAGATCCTATCGGCTCCGCTTCCGCTCCCCGCAGGATGCCGGCTGGCAGGCACTGAACAGTGACAGTGCTCACAGAAACCGGCGGCCTGCTTCCTGCAACATAAACAGCGCACCTATCTGGAGACGGCTCCAGCACAGGCTGCCGTTGCCTTTGTGGGCGGCAGCGAGGGCCCAGGTCCGGGGTGGACGAACGAAGGAGCACCGGGGTGCGTTTTTTGAAAGCGGCCAGACTGCGCCTGATCTCGCAGATCGTTTTTTTCGCGCTCTTCCTCTTCCTGCTGCTGCGCACGGAGTTGCGCGGTTCCCTGCATGCCGCCGGCGACCTTCGCCTGCCCTACCCGGTCCGCTGGTTTTTCCAAATCGATCCGCTGGTAGCGGTGCTCAACGCGCTGGGCAGCCATGCCCTCTACCACGGACTGCTGTGGAGCCTGGCGATCATCATCCCTACCCTGTTTCTGGGGCGCTTTTTTTGCGGTTGGATCTGCCCCATGGGCTCGCTCAACCATTTCCTGAGCAGCTTGAAGTCGGAGCGCAAGCGCGGCCGGCAGTTGATTGAGTCGAACCGCTACAAGCGCTGGCAAACCGCGAAATATTACCTTCTGCTGGTAGTGCTGGCGGCCGCCGTTTTCGGCAGCGGCGTGGCCGGGTGGTTCGATCCCATTTCGCTGCTGGTGCGCTCGCTGGCGTTGTCCATCCTGCCCGGAGTCAATTACGCGCTGGGCGCCGGGCTGCAGCTTACTGGAGCGCAGCAGCTCCGGGCTGGCGCAGACGGCCGGCAGCGTGTTGCACTTTATCTTTGGCGCGCTGCTGCTCAGCTTCAAGCAGCCGTACTTTCGTCAAGGCATTTTTCTCGGCCTGATCTTCCTTTTTCTGCTGGTGCTCAATCTGCGCGTCTCGCGCTTCTGGTGCCGCGCCCTGTGTCCCTTGGGGGCCTTGCTCGGCCTGCTCTCGCGCTGGTCGATTCTCGGGCTGGCAAAGAAACCCGAGCACTGCGACGATTGCAACCGTTGCCTGATGCACTGCCAGGGCGGCGACGATCCTATCGGCGGAAGCCCCTGGCGAAAGGCGGAGTGCCATCTCTGCCTCAACTGCGTCGAAGATTGCCCGGACAAGGCGCTGGCCTTTCGCTTTTTCTCGGAAGAGAAGACCATCGTCGGCGCCAACCTGCAGCGGCGCAAGCTGCTGGCCAGCCTGGCCGCCGGCGTGGCCGTTGTGCCGCTGGCGCGCAGCACGACCGGCTACGCGGTCGAGCGGCACGAACGGCTGCTGCGTCCGCCGGGCGCAGTCGACGAGGCGCATTTTCTGGCGCGTTGCGTGCGCTGCGGCGAGTGCATGAAAGTCTGTCCCAACAACGCCCTGCATCCCACCCTGGTCGAAGCCGGCCTGGAGGGCTTGTGGACGCCGGTGCTGGTGCCGCGCGTCGGCTATTGCGAACCCAGTTGCGTATTGTGCTCGCAGGTGTGTCCCACGGGCGCCATTTGGGAGATCACACCCGAGGAAAAGGGCTGGGCGGCGAAACCGGCGGGCGACAACAAGCCCATAAAGCTGGGAATCGCCTTCTACGATCGTGGGCGCTGCCTGCCGTGGGCCATGGCCACCGAATGCATTGTCTGTGAAGAGTGGTGCCCTACTTCGCCCAAGGCAATCTATCTGCGCCCGGCCGAGGTGGCGGATTCTTCCGGCAACCTCAAGCAGGTGAAGCGGCCATATCTTGATCCTGGGCGCTGCGTCGGCTGCGGCGCTTGCGAATTCGCCTGCCCGGTGCTGGACCGGCCGGCGATTTACGTGACCAGCGTCGGCGAGAGCCGCTCGCCGGCTAATCAGATCCTGCTCGACCGCGGGAAAAAGAGACCGAGTTGATCAGGAGCGTTTATGCGGTGAGTGTTGCGGCGCAGTTCACGTTTCCCCGGGATACGACGATACGGCGCCGGGCGTCCACGGCGGAAGTGATTGTCATGGTTGAGGTCTGATTATGGATCGTCGCGAGGCAATGCTGAAGCTGCTTCGGCTGGGCGGGTTGGGTGCGGGAAGCGCCGCCCTCGGCCTGTGGCTCGATAAACGAAGCTCGCGCCCGCAGCAGGTGCTGGCGGCAAACGTCAAGCGCAGCCACGCGGTTGCCGCCGACGCGGCGTTGCCGCAGATGGCGATCGTCCACGGTGGCGAAGATCCCGCGCTGCTGGCCCGCCGCGCCCTGCAGGAGCTGGGAGGAATTCGCCGCTTCGTATCGCGCGGCGAGGTGGTGGTGGTCAAGCCCAACATCGGCTGGGACCGCACTCCGGAGCTGGCCGCCAATACCAATCCCGCGGTTGTTGCCGAGGTGGCGCGCCAGTGCCTGGAGGCGGGCGCAAAGCGCGTCATCGTCAGCGACGTGAGCTGCAACGACGCCCGGCGCTGCTTTCAACGCTCCGGCATAGCGGCAGCGGCCCGGGAGGCGGGCGCGGAGGTCGTCCTGCCCGATCCCGCCCGCTTCAAAGAGGTGAACCTGGGCGGAGAAGTGCTGCAAAGCTGGCCGGTGCTGGATACATTTCTCAGCGCCGACAAGGTCATCAATATTCCCATCGCCAAACATCACAGCCTCAGCGGCGCCACCCTGGGCATGAAGAACTGGTACGGCATTCTGGGCGGGCCGCGCCACCAACTGCACCAGCGCATCAACGAAAGCCTGGCCGATCTGGCGGATTTCATGCGCCCGACGCTGACCATCATCGATTGCTACCGGGTGCTGATGAGCAACGGCCCCACCGGCGGCGATCCGCAGGACGTGGCGCTGAAAAAGACGGTGCTGGCCGGAACCGATCCGGTGGCGCTTGATGCCTGGGTGGCCAGGGCCTATTGGAACCTGGACAGCAGGTCGTTGCCCTATCTGAAAATGGCGGCCGCGCGCGGCCTGGGAACTGTGGAATTCGACAAGGTCTTGACGCGTACGGCAGAGCTATCCTGAGGCACAGGTTGACGGCTCTTCCTCAGGCTGCCACCTGGTCCGACTGTGGCTGCGGAGCGGCGGCCGGCGACTCCAACTGATCGGCGCATTTCATGGCGAAGAGCACCAGCTCGACCCGGCTCGATACCGCGACCTTGTCGAAGATCTTGAACAGATAGTTCTTCACCGTGTGCTCGCTCAGCGAGAGCTCGCGCGCGATTTCGCGGTTGGTCAGCCCTTCTGCCAGCAGGCTCACGACCTGCCTCTCGCGATTGCTGAGAAGCTGAAGCTCGGGGCGGTGCAACAGGCGGGCGGGCGGGCATTGCGTCAGTGCCTCGATCAGGTGCTCCAGTTCGTTGTTCCGAATCCAAACCTGGCCGGCGAAGACCCGGTCGATGCACTTGCACAACATCCTGAAATCCGACTGCGAAGGGCAAAACACGCCGCGGGCGCCGGCCCGGAAGGCATCTATGGCAGCCTGCTTGTCGGGCAGGTTCAGCAGCACGATACAGCGGGTCCCCGGGGCCTGAGCCCTTAGCTGACGCAGGCAATGAAAGCCGCCGGGCGCGGCCTGGTTCGCGTCGGCCTCGACCAGGGCGATGTCCGGTTTCGAACTCTTTGCCAGATCGGCGGCTTCCGCTCCCGGAGCGCACACCGTCACCCTGAACCGCGCCTGCCGTTTCAGGGCGCGCAACAGAAGCTCGCTCGCCATGCTTTCGGCATGCAACAGCAGAATGTTGATTTCAGGCTTTCGGGCCGGCCGGGAATCGCTGATTATCATTTCGAGTAACTGCTCCCCCGTGTTGCTGTTTTGAGTATGATGCAAGCTTGCAAGGGGCAAGTTGGAAGCATTGCCGTTGATTTCAATAACTTTTTCGTAATCCGCGCCGGCCGGGCTTGCGGGAGCTAGGGGGTTCGGGAGGTTGCCGGGGCCGGAGCGGTGGCCGGCGGCGCCGGCTCGGTCGCCGATGACGCGGCCTCCGGCCCGGCTCCTAGCGCCTCGTCCTCGTCGGTGGTGTAGAGTTGCGGCAAGGGAAATGGGACCCATTCCGGGGGGAAGCTCTGTAGGTTCCAGATGTCGCGGGCGTATTCGCGGATGGTACGGTCGCTGCTGAACTTGGGCGAGCGCGCCGTGTTCAAAACCGCCTTGCGGTTCCATACCGCCGGCTGCTGGAAGTCCTGGTCGATGCGCCGGTTGATCTCGATGTAGGCGGGCAGGTCGGCGAGGTGGAAGAAGCGGTCGCGGTTCACCAGTTCGTCGAATATCCAGCGGAACAGGCCGGGTTCCTGGGGAGAAAAGCGGTCGTTGAGGAAGCAATCCAGCACGCGCTTTATGCGCGCATCGCGCTCGTAAATTTCGCGCGGACGATACAGCCCCTGCTGCTGCATCAGGTGAATCTGCTCCGTCCGCAAGCCAAAGATATAGATATTCTCTTCGCCTACTTCTTCCAGGATTTCGACGTTGGCGCCGTCGTAGGTGGCCACCGTCAAGGCCCCGTTCATCATGAGCTTCATGTTGCCGGTGCCGGAAGCTTCCATTCCCGCGGTCGAAATCTGCTCGCTCAAATCGGCCGCCGGGATGATGGCCTCGGCCAGGGAGACCCGGTAGTCGGGCAGGAAGGCGATTTTCAGCCGGTCCTTAACCCGCGGGTCGCGGTTCACCGTGTCGGCCACGTTGTGGATTAGCTTGATGATCTGCTTGGCTGCCCAGTAGCCGGGCGCCGCCTTGCCGGCAAAAATCATGGTGCGCGGCAAGGCCGGTTCCCGTCCGTCCTCCACCATGCCCAGATACTCGTCGATCACCCGCAGGATGTTCAGCAACTGGCGCTTGTACTCGTGGATGCGCTTGATCTGGACGTCGAACATCGAGGCCGGGTCGACCAGCACGCCCGACAGTTCCTGGATGAGCTTGCCCAGGCGGATCTTGTTGCCATGCTTGACTTCCGCGAAGCGCTGCTGAAAGTCGGCCGAGTCGGCGTACTTTTCCAGCTTGCGCAGCTCCTCCAGCTCGGTGATCCAGGCGTCGCCTATGGTGTCGCAAAGCAGCCGCGCCAGGGCCGGGTTGGCCTTAAGCAGCCAGCGGCGTGGCGCCACCCCATTGGTCTTGTTGCTGAACATTTCCGGCCACAAGCGGGCGAATTCCGGCACCAGGGTCGAGCGCAGCAGCTCGGTGTGCAGGGCGGAGACGCCATTAACGGCGTGGGAGCCGACTATCGCCAGGTGCGACATGCGCACCTGCTTCTCGAATCCCTCTTCGATGATGGACATCTTTCCCAGCTTCTCGCCATCCACCCAGGTAATCGCCGGAGAGGCCGCGCAGGAAGTGATGATTGATGCTGAAGATGATCTGCGTGTGGCGGGGCAGCACGTGCTCCAGCAGCGGCAAGCTCCACTTCTCCAGGGCTTCCGGCAGCAAGGTATGGTTGGTGTAGGCGAGAGTTTTTTGCGTCAGCTCCCAGGCGTTGTCCCACTCCAGACCGTGATCGTCGATAAAAATCCGCATCAGCTCGGCCACCGCCAGCGCCGGATGAGTGTCGTTCATCTGGATGGCGACTTTTTCGCCGAACTGGTCGAAGTTCTCGTACTCTCCCAGGTAGCGGCGAACGATGTCGTGCACGGCGCAGGCCACCAGGAAGTATTCCTGCAGCAGCCGCAGCTCTTTGCCGGCAACCACCGAGTCGGAAGGATAGAGCACGCGGGAGATGTTCTCGGTTCCGATCTTCTGTTCCACGGCGCGAATGTAGTCGCCGCGGTTGAAAATCTCTATGTCGAAATCTTCCGAGGCGCGGGCCGTGAACAGGCGCAGGAAGTTGACGGCTTCACCGTTGTAGCCGGCCACCGGCATGTCGTTGGGGACGCCGAGCACGACCTTGTAATCGGTCCAGTCCTGGCGATAATCGGTTTCCGGATTGCGCAGGGGATTCACGCGGCCGTACAAGGGAATCAGCAGGGCCTGCTCCGGACGCGGAATCTCGAAGGGCGTTCCGTTGACTTTCCAGCGGTCGGGCTTCTCGCGCTGAAAGCCGTTGACGATCTCCTGCTTGAACAACCCATACTCGTAATCGATGCCGTAGCCGTAGCCCGGCATTCCCATGGTCGCCAGCGATTCCAGGAAGCAGGCGGCCAGCCGCCCCAGCCCGCCGTTGCCCAGGCCGGCGTCGGGCTCGCTCTCCAGCACCTTGTCCAGATCGCGGCCCATCTCGCGCAAAGCCTGGCGGGTGAGCTCGGTCAGGCGCAGATTGCACAGCGTGTCGCCCAGCAGCCGGCCCATCAGAAATTCCATTGAAAGATAGTAGAGGTGCTTGGCGTGGGCGCGGCGGTAACGGGTCTCGGTCTGCAGCATGCGTTGCACAAGCTGATCGCGCACGGCGAGCGAGACTGGAACCACGAACTCGCTGGCCGTCAGCTCCTCCTCGCGGCGCACCAGGGTATAGCGCACGTGCCGCGAGATCGCATGGCGGAGAATCTCAACCGCTTTCGCCTGACTTTCTGAACCGTTTCCCATACGTGCTTTGCTGCCATTACAGGGCCGGGCAATTGCCGCTGTCGCATCGCCCAGAGCCCACCGGCTCACAAAAATGCCTCGGTTGCGCCTGCCACAGGAGTGGTCCGCGCCCGCCTCCAGGCCGGCCGCGCAACTCATTGAGCGCGCTGTACTCTATCAATGATTCTAAACGAACTTAGACAGGAGACCTCCTATGTTCCAGGACGGTTTTCCCGCTAACTTCACAGCAAAATCACCCTAAGTTAGCACCGCAGCCGCCTCTGTTTCCCGCGATCCAGGCTCTTTCTCCTTCCGGTTTCCGGAAACCGGCGCCCGGAGCGCTTCTTCAGCTTGCCTTGCATGTTTGATTCAAAGCTGAGCGCCAGCGCCCCCGGCTTTTTCGAGGCCGTGGCGCGGAAAACGCCCAACTCTTCTGCAGCTCGTGAACCCCGCTCTGGCCAACCCAGGCCAACAAAGGCGGAAACCCGGCAGCCCGGCACCGAACCGGGGATAGCTGCTGCCCAAGTCCATGCAGTTGGCCGTCAGGCGTAGCGTCGGTCTCCGGCTGACGCTACCCACCGGAGTGTAGCCCAGCGCTACCAGTTTTGTGTAAGTACCCCAGTTGACACTAGGAGCTAAGGCCTTGGCATGTTGTGATGAGTCGCAGCCTAAATTTCAGTGCCTTTCCCAGACTTGTGACCACGACCTGCCGGTCGCGATGCCGTCGCCACTTGCCAGCGCGAACTGTGAAAAGCCATTGGCGGCCCCGATCGGCAGTGGGGATTCAGGAGAGCAATAGTATGGGGTCGGCTAAGGGCGCACGCTGCCCGCTTCCTTCACCCCGGAAAACGCAAGCAGGCTCTTCAGCGGCGCTGGCGCTGTTTCTCTGCATTCTGGCGCCGGCGACCGTCCTGGCCCAGTCGACCACGGGCTCGATTGGCGGGACAGTTACCGACCAGTCCCGGGCGGTTGTCCCCGGCGCCACCGTGACGATTGTGAATCCGGAAACTCACGAGAAAAAGGTCGTCATTACCGACAACTCCGGAAAATTCCGCATCATTGCCCTCCGTTCCGGCTACTACGAACTTACGATCCTGGCATCTTCGTTCGCCTTCTACAGAATCACCGGGGTGGTTGTTGGAGCTCGGCCGTGTCACCGAACTGGATATCGCCTTAAAGGTCGAGCGCGTGGTGGAAACCGTGCAGGTCAGCAGCGCCGCCCCGGCGGTCAACACCGCGCAGCCGGATTTCGCCACCAACATCAACCAGGAGGCGGTCGACAATCTGCCGATCAACGGGCGCCGCTGGTCGCGCTTTGCCTTGCTGGCTCCGGGCGCGACCCCGGACGGAACCTTCGGCCTGATCAGCTTCCGCGGCATTAGCGGCCTGCTCAACAACCATACGGTCGATGGCGGCGACAACAATCAGGCCTTCTTCTCCGAGGAACGCGGACGCACGCGCGCGGCTTATTCGGTCAGCCAGGCGGCGGTTCGCGAATTCCAGGTCAACGTCTCCAATTTTTCGGCTGAATACGGGCGCGCCGCCGGCGGCGTCATCAATACGGTTACCAAGAGCGGCTCGAACAAGCTGCACGGCGAAGGCTTCTATTTCCTCCGCGATAACGCCCTGGGGGCGACCAATCCGCTCAGCACGGATTACGTCGCCAGCCCCTCGGGCGGCTATGTGCCGGTGCCCTACAAGGCCGAGGACGTGCGCCAGCAGTTCGGCGGCAACCTGGGCGGCGCAATCAAGCAGGATAAGCTGTTTTTCTTCATCAACTACGAGGGCCTGCGGCGGAATTTTCCCGGCATGGGCATTCCCAGCACGCCGGGGTTCCTGGGCCCGGCGAGCAGCTCGGAGATGAGCACCCTGGCTACGAACTTGCGCGTAAATCCCACCAATCCCATGCTGCAAACCTACTTCAACCAGGGCTTGGCCTTCCTGCAGGCGGAAACCGGCCAGGTTCCGCGCCAGGCCAGCCAGGACACTTTCTTTCCCAAGCTGGATTGGATCATCAACGGCAAGAACACCTTCAGCGCCAGCTATAACAGTGTGCGCTGGAACTCGCCCGCCGGCGTGCAGACACAGCCCACCAACGCGGACGGCATCGCCAGCTTCGGCAATGATTTCGTCAAGACCGACATGCTCATGGCGCGCTGGACCTCGACGGTCTCAAATAACTTCATCAACGAATTCCGCTACCAATGGGGACGCGACTTCGAGTATGAAAAGAGCCAGCCGCCTTCGCTGGCCGAGCAGAATCCCTGTGCCGTGATGGGAATCACCGGCGAGCCTTGCCCGACGCTGGTGACCTCCTTTCTCACTCCCGGACAACCGCGCGCGCCGCAGATGTACTTCAGCGGCGGCACCTTCGCCATGGGGCGCCCCTACATCCTGGAGCGCGACGCCTACCCGAACGAGACCCGCAACCAGTTCGCCAACATCACTAGCTGGATGCATGGACACCATCTGGTGAAGTTCGGCGTCGACCTCATTCGCAACAATGACTATTACAGCAACCTGTACGAAGGCGGCGGCGAGTATGTCTACGGCAATCGCATAAGCTTCATCTCCGACCTGATCGGCGCCATGTACGGCATCAACACGCTGCCCAGCCAGGACAGGTACAGCACCTACTACCAGAGCTTTGGCGCGGCCAGCGTGAAGTACCACACCTGGGACTACGCCGGCTTCATCCAGGATGACTGGAAGGTCAAGCGGCATCTGACCCTGAACTTCGGCCTGCGCTACGAATACGAGCAACTGCCCGCCCCGCAGTTCCCCAACCTGGCCGTCTGGCAGACCGGGAACGTGCCTTCGGACAAGAACAACCTTGGCCCGCGCTTCGGCTTTGCCTGGGACATTTTCGGCAATGGCAAGACCGCCCTGCGCGGCGGCTACGGCCTCTACTATGGCCGCATCAACAACGGGTTGCTGGGCGCGGCGATGCTGGAGACGGGCGCGCCGGGCAGCCAGATAAACTACGCCATCTCGACCAGATATACTCCCACGTGCGCGCCGCTGTTCCCCGCCGTTCTGACCTCGGCCCCGGCCTGCGGCCAGCCCAACATTGCCTATCTCTCCTCCCACCTGCAGAACCCGCAGATCCATCAGGTGGACCTGATCCTGGAACGCGAGATCGCGCGTAACACCGTAGTCTCTATCGCCTACCTGGGAACCTTTGGCCGCGAGCTGCCCAACTTCATCGACACCAATCTCGATCCCAACTCCATCCAGAACATCACTTTCAGATTCAGCGGCGGCACTCCCCTGCCGACGGTGAGCTCGATAACCGTTCCCGTATACACCGCCCGCCTGAACAACGCTTTCGGCTCGATGATGGCCGTGACCAGCAATGTCAACTCGTCGTACAACGCCATGGTGTTGCAGTTGAGCCGGCGCATGAGCCACGGACTGCAGGTGCTGATGAGCTACACCTGGTCGCACGCCTTTGACAACGGCCAGAACTCGCAGACGCTGGCCCCGACCACTCCCATCTCCTCGGTCTACGATCCCTACCGGCATCTGGATTACGGCACCTCGGACTACGATATCCGCCAGCGCTTCGCGGCCAGCATCATCTGGCAGCCGCCGTACTTCCGCAACAGCGGCACATTGCGCAAAAAGCTGCTGAATGGCTGGACCGTGGCCCCGGTGGTGCAGGTGAGCACCGGCAGGCCATACTCGGAATACGTCAGCGGCGATATCTACAACTACGCCGCCGCTGCCAGCGGCATCCCGGTGCTCGACGGCGGACTGAACAACGCCGGCGGAAACCGCTTGGCGACCATTTTTCCCAGGAACTACTTCCGCTATCCGCCGCTGGTCAATATCGACCTGCGGCTTTCACGCAGCTTCCGCCTCACCGAGCGCCAGCGGCTGCACATAATGGCCGAGGCTTTCAACCTGCTGAACCGTACGCAGGTCACCGGCCTGAGCACCACGATGTATTACATGGGCTACCCAAGCAATCCCTACCCTCTGAGCCCCACGCTGACCTACCAGACCACTACTGGTGGATACTCCGGCTTCGGGCAGATCACGCAGGCTGGCAGCGACCTCTACCGCGAACGCCAGGTACAGTTCGGGGCCAGATACACGTTCTGAAGTTTCTTTTAGGAATGGTTCTTCTGCGCGGCGACTGTGATGGGGGAAGTTAGCCTTCCTCGCCAGTTACAGCTTCCTCTGTTGGGATCGTAGCAACTGGTCGCCCGGCGAAGAAATCTGTGACCATCTGGCGCAAATGCCTGGCAGACAATGGATTAGGCGGTAGACGTCCGGCCCACTCGCGGCCAGGGTGCAGCGTGTCCCATCTGGAGCAGTTCTGTGTTTCTCTCCGTTTGCCAGTCGGGTTAGTTTGACTGATGTTACATCTTCTCCGGAACTGCTTTAGAATTAGTTCCGATCCGAAACCAAAGATCCAGGTCCAACTCGACAAAACCGTTGCGTTCAAGACGGAAAATGGCACGTGAGCTGCACGGGGATAGGGGCATCACGATTGTGAATACCGAAAAGCAACATTTCACAATCCGGGCATCTGCAAGCCGCTTGGACAAAGGCCTGCTCGCTGTCCCACAAAAATTCAAAGACTGGTTTCCTGGTGAGAAAGGTCAAATCGAAATCGTTTTTGACGATGAGCAGCGGTCACGGACAGTGACGTTTCATCCTTATGATCGCACGGTAAAAGAGAGCAGGATATTCGGCCTCCGAAACTGGTTCACGAAGAGACATGTACGCGAGGGAGATCTCATCTCAATAACGATCGAAAATGTGGGGAGATTATACCGAATTGTGCTGGACCGCTATCTTCGCGAGCGGCAAGAGGAACATGCTCGACAAATGCTTAAGGACGCTGAAAGCGATTCGCAGGCGGATCGAGAATTAAGCACGCTAGTGCGGTTGACTAAAAAGCGCCCTCGGCAGTTGGCCCAGCAGGAACTCTTGCGCATTGTACAGGAGTTGACACGGCGACCACGGCCAAGAGTATCTGCGGCCAGTACCCTGCACCACGAAAGTACACCCTCAGGAATTCGCGTTTTACTTCGTGAACTGCACGGTGGCAAGTGTCAGCTTTGTTCTTTCACTTTTGAAAAACGAAATGGAGAGCCGTACTTCGAAGTACACCATCTCGACCCCGAAATTGGCCATCACCCAAGTAACCTCCTACTCGTCTGCCCAAACTGCCATGCTCAACTAGAACACGCTACAGTAGCCGACTTTATTTGGGCAGGTGGCTGGTTAGTTGGGGTAACGATCAATGGTAGGCGCACCTCCGTTCGGCAACCCTTCGTCGACGATTCGGCGAGGCGAGCCTTATTGAGTGCGCTGTTAATGGTTGGCGCTGCGGCCATTCAAATGGGGCGTGTCCTAGGCCCGATAGGGCTCAGGTTACGACTCTGATCGAGAAACTCAAGAGGGCAGGATGATCCGTGTATATTTCATTTTCGAAGATCCGCTTGATGAAGCCGAAGTAAACCTTTCGTTCGTAGATGTGCCGACGCAAGAACCGGGCAAAGCATTTGCACGTGTTGAGGGGGCGGCCGAGTCGGGAGAGCTTTGGAAAAATCTCTACCCGAATGACGAAGAGCACCCCTATAGGCTGATCAGAAACAAGATGATGTATCTTGACATCTCAAAATTGCACGATGAGCAAAGTGCAGAAACGCTTCTGCCAATCTAAACCGTCGCTAACCTTGGGCTACGGTTTTTGGTTTTCTGGAAACAAAGGTCCGGGAATGGATGCGCGTACATTTCGGGCGGCTCAACCTCGTAAACGCACATTTGGGGACAAGCGGAGCGGCTTGCGCGGGTTGCGGAATGCGTGAGACTTCCGCTAAAATTTATCTTTGGGTGCCAGCCATTTTGCCTTCCCAGCGAAAGGTGTGTGACATCGGGTTTGCTGGGGACCCCGCTCAAGCTCCCATACATCTGAAACTCTGGAGAATTCTATGGCCCGGGTTTGTGAAGTCTGCGGCAAAGGCCCGCAATTCGGAAACAACATCTCGCACGCGCACAACGTGACCAAGCGCCGCTGGAACGTCAATCTTCGCCCGGTAAAGGTAAAGGTCCAGGGCGGCAACAGCAAGAAGATGCACGTCTGCACAAGCTGCCTGCGCTCGGGCAAGGTCGTCAAGGCGTAAGTAGGATTTAAGAGGTCAGGGCCAGGGGGCAGTTCCTGACCCGATTCGGAGTTGCATTGCCAGCCCCTTGACCTCCTTGTCGCATGCATAGAACGGCAGGCAGCTATCCAATTTCTTATCGTGTATTAGCCAGCTTCAGCAGCAACCCCTAATCCCTCTCAGAACAGGCTCTCCTGCCGGCGCAGGTTGCCGAAGGTGCCGACGTTTGCCAGCGTCAGGCTAAAGCGGAACTGATTTTCGTTGCGCACCGAGCCGATGGTTGCCGACCCCAGGGTGAAGCGGCGGTACTCGAAGCTGAGCCCGCAGCAGTCCCAGTTGTAGGTGGCCTGCGCGGCTGCATACTGCAAATATTCGAAGTGCTGGTCCAGGCCCAAGGTGATGCCCGAGCTCAGCCCGCGCTTGTTAGGGTGGCCGTAGCCGAGCAGGACGCGGAACTGGTTGAAGTCCGGCGGCGGCGTAATGGCCGTGGGCGCGACAATCTCGCCCGGAATGCGAAAGAACGCCTGGCTTCCGCCGATGAAGACGCTTCCGATCCGGTAATCGATGAAAGCGGTGCTGGCGTTGATCTGTCCCTTGGTGTTGTCGTAGTCGAGCTCCCATTGCACGTCGATGTTGGCTGTCGGCTGCAGGCGCAGCTTGGAGACGATGGGAGACCAGCGGCGCGGCTCGGTAAGGAAGGCGATGCCGGCGAAATCCGCGCTGCTGGTGATTACATTCCGCTGGCCGGGGATAATGGCGTTGCCGAAGGAGGGATCGAAAAAGTACTTCTGTTTCAACTCCCAGCGCAGCAACTCGCGCGTGGTTGAGCCCTGGTCTTCGCACCTTCTGGCGGGAATGGTAGTGCCGGGCAGCAGTGATGGCGTTCTGCCAATTCCAGTCCGGCCCTGAGGGCTCTGGCCGCCCGTGGTCGGCAGCTCGCATCCGGCGTCTGCGCGAGGCAGTTTGCGCTTGCCGTAGAGCCGGTTGACGATGCCGAATTCCACCTCGTTGGTATCGCTAAGTATGTCGGCAGCGTCGAAGCGAATCACTTTCTCGAAGTTGCTCACTCCGGCGACCCGGTTGTAAGTGATGCGCGGCTCGATAACGTGCTTGAGTCGGCTTCCCAACAGCTCCCGGTCGAAGACGCGCGTCAGCGCGGGCGGCCGTAGTTCGACCGAGACTTCCACGTCCTGCCGGTTCAATCCCTGTTTGACCAGCGTCCCCAGCATGCCGGTGCCGGGCGCGCCGGGGGTTACCTGCTCGCTGTAGTAGGTCTCGTGCACTGCCACCTCGGAGCGCAGCGACCAATCATGGAAGTGGAGAGGCAGCGCGGCGCGGGGCCGCGCGTCGAAGCGCCCGGCCAGAGTGCCGCTACGGAAATCCGGCTCCGAGCGGGAGAGGCCATCCACGCTGGTTTCAAAGCCCCAGGTGAGCGGAGTCGATGGCAGCGGACGATCCACGCTGGAGAAGGCCGCCGAGGGCACGTGCAGGATTTTGATCTGGTCCCCGGCCAGGATGCTCTGGAAGTTCTGGTAGCGCGCGGCCAGAACGCCAAACGAGTAGCCATCAAAGTTACGCGACAAAAAGCCGTTGGAATGGACCTCGGAGTCAATGGCCTGGGTGAAGGTTGGCGACCAGGCCAGGCGGAACAGGAACGAGCTGAGGTAGTCGATGCTGGCCACTCCGCGCCAGCCGGCGCGCTGCCATTCGCCGTCGAGCTTCACGTCCTGGCCGCCCTGGTCCTGGCCGGTGGTGGGGTCGCCGCGGTCGAGCACGCCGAAGTATTTCAGGTTCAGACTGGCCGTCTCCGAGGGCCGGGCGCGAAATTCGACGTTTTGTGACCAGCCGCGCCGCGAAAAGTATTCCGCGCCCGCCGTCAGGTCCATGCTGCGGTTGATCGCCCAATAGACCGCGTCGCCGAGGATGAATCCCTTTTTATTGGATTCCCCTAGCGACGGCAGCAACAAACCGCTGTGCCGCCCCAGGTTGTCGACCGGATGTTCGACAAACGGGAAATAGAACAACGGCAGGCCGAACAGGTCGAAGTTGCTGCGATAGAGCTTGGCCTCGCCGCCGGCCACCACATCGATTTTCACGGCCTCGAACTTCCACTTCGGATGCGGCAGAGCGCAGGAGGTAATGGTGCCGTGGTAGACGATATAGCGCAGCCCGATCTTTTCCACCCGGCGGCCGGTAAACAGAAAGGGGTTGGTTGACGTCAGCACCATGCTATGCCCGTGATAGACGGCGCCGACCAGCCCGATCACGTCAAAAAAGGTTCCTGATTCGCTGTTGACGTTGTAATCGGCGTGGGTAGCCGTAATATGCTCGTCGCGCGGGCCGCCGTCCAGGGTAACGCCTCCCTGGGCGTGCGCCTGGCCGGTTTTGGCGTCGTAGATCACGTCGGCCGCGCGCAGGGTGTAGCTGCGGTAGATGATCTCGACGTCGCCGCGAAGCTTGTAAATGTCGCCTGCCTTTTCCTGCTGCCGCGCCCGGATCACCACCTCGTCCGATGATGTGGCGGCGGAGCCGGTAACGCGGCTGGAAAAGGGCTCTCTCTCTTTCTCTGGCGGTAACTGGCTGGTTACTAGCGGTACCAGCGGAAGCACATGACTTGCGAGTGCCAATGTGATAATCAATCGAATGCGTGGAGTCATTGAGCGCCAGTTCCATCCGGCAAACTGGTTCCGGGTCACCGCCTAGTTTGTATTGACCGGGAAACCAGAATGCAAGTTAGCACGGCATTGGGCTTCTAGGCCAGTTCGGATTCCCGGGCCGGCGAAAACAGCATCGCGCGCGCCCGTGCCGTAGCCGGCCGAAACTGGCACTCAGGATTCCAGGCTTGCTCTGGCTTCTCCAGCACCGCCCTCTAACGCGGCTCCCTCCGACGAGCGCCGTGGTGTGCCCCGGCTCGGTTCCGGGATGGGTCTATGCATTCGGTCGATGACGACTTGCCGCAGGTGGATGGGGACGGCGCTGACGAGCAGTGGCGGCGTGAGGTGGCCTCGCGCCTCGACCGCTATCGCGCCCGCCGGAAAAAGAAAGCAGGCGATAATGCCTCGCTGTCGTTCGACTTCGGGGAGGCGGGGGAGCCCACGACTCCTCAGAACCCGCGGGCAAAGACGAATGCCGAGAGCCAGCCAGGTGCTGCCCTCGGCGAACCGGGCTCGACGCCGCGCCCATCCAGGCCGTTCTGCGACACCAATTTCTATCGCCGCGCCAACGCTGAGGCCGCCATGCAGGCGGCCGATGGCGCAGAGCCCGAGGCTGCAGTCGGTGATCTGAGTGCGGCGCCTTACGGCTCAGCAACGCCGGATGCGGAGCCCGCGCCGGAAATTTCCGAAGCCGAGCGCGCCGCCGATCCGGCGGCAGAGGAGGGGCCTTCCGGCCCTGAACTGCAGGCTTCGGAATACGATCCCGATTTCGATTTTGACCGGGAGCGGTCTCCGGTGCCCGCCGCGTCTGCCGATGCTGTGGAGTCTCCACGCGAGCCGGAGCCGGCAGCGGCCGGGGCGCGCGAAGGGAAGCAGGATGGCAAGCTGATCTATTTCCCCAAGCCGGCCATCCGCCTGCCGGTGGAACCTCCCATGCTCCCGGTGCCGCCCTACGGCCAACTGGCCGAGCCCGTCTCCTCTCCGCCGCGCATTATGGATGTTCCCGAGGCCATCATTCCCACCATTGAAGGCCCGCTTTTTGCCGACATCAGCCTGGATTCGGAAAAAACGCGCGAAGAATCGCCCGCGGCGGCCCCGTCGCCCATCGAATTGCCGTTGCCGGTGGCATTTCTGTCGCAGCGCATCTTCGCCGCGCTGGTGGATTGGCTGGTAGTGCTGGCGGCTTCGGCGCTGTTTTGCGCGCTCCCCTGGAAGCTGCTTCCGCGATTGCCGCAAGGCCGCTCAGCGCTGGTGGCGCTGGCCGGCACGGTGCTGTTTTTCTGGGCCATCTACCACTACCTGATGCTGGTCTATGGCAGAAAGACGGCGGGCATGGAGATGGCGAACGTCTCGCTGCGCGGCTTCGACGGCCAAGCGCCCACGCGGCCGCAGCGCCGCCGCCGGGTGTACTCGATGCTGTTTTCGCTGCTCTCGCTCGGGCTGGGCTTTGCCTGGGCGCTGGTGGACGAGGACTCCCTCTGCTGGCACGACCGCATCACCCGCACCTTTCCCACGCAGGACCAGCGGCCATATTGAAGATTTCAGAGTGCAGATTGATGGCTGAACCGGTGGGGACATGTTGCAGGATTTATTTACATTTCAAATCCTCTCCTCTACAATCCTCAGCCTGAGTACAGGAGGTCGGAAATGCATTGCCAATTCTTCCCTCTTTCTACCATCTTGCTGATTTTTTGTACTTCAGTTTTTGCTCAAACCGGTTGGAAGTTATCACGCGTCAACTCTCCAATGGATGACAATTCGGGGATTATCTTGGAGGCCGCACCGGTAGCGATACGGACCGGCCAGGCTTCCGAAAAGCCCGGATTTGCTATTCAGTGCACAAAAAAAGATGGGCTGGAGATTGTGTTCAGCACAGGCTCCGCATTGGTCACGAGCGGCAATGTGAATGATTCAGAGCACAAAGGGCAACTTGGTGGTTTATTTTCTAAACATTCGGGCATGTGGTTGTCGCCAGTACGTATGCGCTTTGATCAGCAAAAGCCGAGGCGTGAAGAATGGGTTAAGGGTGCAGATCCTAGCAAACTGTTCGCCCAAAAACCAAAACGCTTTGTGGACGCCCTCCTAAAAGATGATGTGAAGGTGCTCTTACTTGAAGCCCGGCCACTCGCAGACAATCCTGTGGTATTTGAATTTGACGTTCGCGATTTGACGCAATACAAGACAATATTGCACGACGCGTGTGGTTACTGATCACCACGGCTCATGGGGCGGAAAAACCCTCGCAAAGTCGTGATTGGCAACCTTCGGAAATGCTGCTTGAATCCAGCATGAAGAAATTACAGAGAGATTCCATATAAGAAATATGTAGTCAAATGCTGGTATACGAGGGGAACTCAACCGTGATGGCAAAGAAAACGACGGTGCTCAAAACCAAAGTGAAACGTGGTGAAAGAGTAAGGAAGGGGCCCGGATGGAAACTTGTTGCCCCCGGACGTATTCGAGCGTTCCGAGGTACTCTGTTGGGTATGGTCTACATTGGGAAAACCCGGCTTGGCGTGTTTCGGGTCAGCTAAATTTGGGAGAAGGTGTTTTTAGCGGGGTGCACCAACGCTGGATATATTTCACCGCGCTTTTTACGCCGGCTGCTGGCTGGCGAGCTTGGCCACCGCGGCTGCGGCTTCCTGGCCGGAGCGAATGCAGTCCGGCACGCCTATGCCGTGGAAGGCGTTTCCGGCCAGAGCAAAGTCGGGCAGGGCGCGCGCGGCGGTTTCGATGCGGGCGACGCGGCTGATATGGCCCACGCTGTACTGCGCCATGGCCCTGGGCCAGCGATAGATGCGCACAAACAGCGGCTCGGCATCCAGCCCCAGAATTTCCTTCAGCTCCTGGCGCGCAATCTTTTCCAACTCGCCGTCGCCGAGCGCCAGCGCGGCCTCGTCCGTTGCACCTCCCAGGAAGCAGCGCAGCAGCCCCTTGCCGGCGGGTGCGCGATGCGGAAACTTGTTGTGCACAAAGGTGCAGGCCAGCAGCCGGCGGCCTTCGCTGCGCGGCACCAGAAAACCGAAACCGGGCGGCAACGGGCGAAGCTGCTCCTGGGCGTAGCCCATGGTGACCGTGATTGAAGAGCTGTAGGGAATGGCCGCCAACTCGCCGGCCAGCAGGGGATCGACCGCGGAGATCAGCTCCGCCGCCGCCCAGGCCGGGGTCGCCAGTATCAAGCCGTCATACAACTCCGAACCTCCCGTGCTGAAGACCTGCCACTGCTGATATGCTCTTGCCACTGCATTTACCGGCGTTGACGTGCGGACGTTGCCAGGCGTCAGGCGCGCCATGATGGCGTTCACGAGCTGCTGCATTCCGCCGGCTAGCGAAGTGAAGAGCGGCGCTGCCGGCCGGGGCGAGGCTTTCATGCGCTTGCGTGCCGCCAGCATACCGAGGCTCAGGCTGCCGTATTTCTCCTCCATCTCGACGAATCGTGGCAGCACGGCGCGGGCGCTGAGCCCGGCGGCGTGGCCGCCATAGACTCCGGAAAGCAGCGGGTCGGCCAGCCGCTCGACCATCTGGTTTCCGAAGTGGCGCGCCACCATCTCCGCCACCGTCTCCTCGTGGATGGCGAGCCGGGGCGAATGCAGTAGTTCGCGGAGCATTCTGATCTTGGTACTCCAGGAAAATAGCGGCGAGAGCGCGGTGGGCAGAATGCGGGTGGGCACCATGAACTGCAGCCCATCGGGCATGGCGACGAGCCGGTTGCGCACCACGATGTAGGTCTTGCGCAGATGATCGTTCGAACCAATGAGCTGGTCGCCCAGGCCGAGTTCGCGGCAGAGTACGGCCGCCCACGGCTTTTCGCTCAGAAACGAATCCGGCCCGGCCTCCACCAGGCAATCTTCGATGTGTTCGGAAAGCAGCGAGCCGCCTACGTGCGGCGCGCTTTCAAACAGCACGTAATCGAGATCGGCGCCCCGGGCGCGCGCGTTCTCCAGCGCCAGGGCGGCGCTCAGGCCGGAGACACCCGCGCCCACGATGGCGATGCGCATCATCGCCGCCCGGCTCCAGGATCGCCCGCATCGGCAGGCGCCGGCGCTGGTGTCCCACATTCGCCTTCCTTCGGCAAATGCTGGCAATTTGCTTTTTCATCCGTCGTAATGCTCAGCCGCGAGGCGGCAACCGCAGCCACGGCGCGGGCGAAAGCTGCGCTGTCGTTCAGCGACTCGGCCCGCCACAGGCGCATGCCGTTCTGCCCGGCGAACTGGCGAAAAGCAATGTCGATGTCGTAAAGGATTTCGACATGATCGCAGACAAAGCCGATCGGCTGCAGAAAAACTCCCGTGTGCCCCGCCGCCTTCAGCGCCAGGATGGTCTCTTCCACGGTTGGCCCCAGCCATTCTCCACCGGACATGCCCTGACTCTGGAAGGCGAAGCGCCAGCCTGGGTTTGAAGCGTAGGCGAAAATCTCGGGAGCCACGGCGGCCACCAGCGCGGCGGTCTCGCGCGCCTGCTGCTCGTAGGGATCGCCCTCTGCGATGGTGCGCACGGGGACGGAGTGGGCGGTGAAGATTACCGGGAGCGGCGCGCCGGCTTCAGTGCACGCCCCCGTCCATCCCTGGCGCAAGCGTTCGGCAAAGGCCGCGATGAGCAGCGGATGATCGTGCCAGCTCTCTACGAAGTCGACGGTGAAGGGAAGCCCGCCTTCCGCCGAGGCCAGCGCCCGGCGATAAAGCCCCACGCTGGTGCGCGAATTGTGCGGCGCCAGGCAAATCACCACGGCATGAGTAATGCCGTCGGCGGCCATCCGGCGGACCGCCTCGCGGATGTACGGCCGCCAGTTGCGCATGCCCACGTATACGGGCAGAGCGCTTTCGCCGGCCACCGCCGCCGCCTGCCGCAGGGTGATTTCCGTAAGCGGAGAGTGGCCGATCAGCCGGTAGCGGTGCTCGACCTCGCGCACGACTTCCTCGGCCAGCGGCCGCCCGCCTGTTACGTTGCGCAGGTATTCGGGAATCTCCTCCACCCGGTCGGGACTGCCGTGCGCCAGCAGCAGAATGGCCTGGCGGCTAGGTTGGCGGATACCATCTTTGCCAGCGGCATGATCCTGATCTGTCATCTCGACCTCGCAGCCTCCGCCCGCAGAGCGGCACTCTGTTCCTTGACGAAGTGGGCCAGCTCTTTTACCCGCTCGACCGGGGTGTGCGGCAGAATTCCGTGACCTAGGTTGAAGATGTGTCCGGGACGCCCGCCCGCTTGGCGTAAGATGGTTTCCGCTCGCTGCCGCAATTCCTCCCCTGGGGCGAACAGCGCCACCGGATCGAGATTTCCCTGAATTGCGGGTTTGTATCCCATGCTCCGCCACGCCTGGTCGAGCGGGATGCGCCAGTCCACGCCGATGACCTCGGCGCCGGTCTCGAGCATCGACGGCAGCAGAGTGGCGCTGTCGGTGGCGAAGTAGATCACCGGGGCGCCGGTGCGGCGTAGGCGCGCGATCAATTCGGCGGTGCGCGGCAGGGCGTAGCGGCGATAGTCGTCCACGCCCAGGCATCCCACCCAACTGTCGAAGACCTGCAGCGCGTCGGCCCCATGCCGCACTTGGTCGACGGCATACTCGGCCAGCAACCTCGACCAGCTTGGCCAACAGCTCGTCCCAAAGTTCGGGCGAGCGGTACATCAGCTTCTTCACTTCCGCGTAGTTGCGCGAGCCGCCGCCTTCGACCATGTAGCTGGCCAGGGTGAAAGGCGCGCCGCAGAAGCCGATCACCGGCAAGCGTCCGCTGAAATGCCTGGCCACCATGGCGATGGCTTCAGAGACGTACATCAGGTCCTTGGCGCGGTCGGTGCGCAGGGCCTGGATGCCGGACGCTTCGCGCAGAGGCCGCTCGATGACGGGGCCTTCGCCGGCGGTGAAGCGGAAGGGCAGGCCCATGACCTCCAGCGGCAGCAGCAGGTCGGCGAAGATGATGGCGGCGTCCACGCCCAGCGCCTCGGCGGCGGTGATGGTCACCTCGGCGGCCAGCGCCGGCTTCTTGCAGATTTCTACCAGCGAATGGTGCTTGCGCACCTCACGGTACTCCGACATGTAACGCCCCGCCTGGCGCATGAACCAGACCGGAGTAGCCTCGGTCGGAAGCTTGTGGCAAGCGCGTATGAAAAGTGAATCGGCAGCAGCCATCCTGCTATTGAATGTAGCAAATTTCGGCGCTTTGCGGGCGTGAGCGAGGCGCAGCCGAGTGGGAGCCCGCAGCCGAAATCCCGAGCCGAAGGCGAGGGATCTGCTGTCTTGCGGGTCTTTCGACTCGTTTCGCCGGAAAACGGAAAAGGCCAGCTACCGTCAGGTAACTGGCCTTTGTGGAGCCCCCGACAGCAAAGGCTGTCGGGGACGTTATTCCGGCGATGACCTACTCTCCCACACACTTTCGCGTGCAGTACAATCGGCCCGGCGGGGCTTAACTTCCGTGTTCGAGATGGGAACGGGTGTTTCCCCCGCGGTATGATCACCGGAAACGGGTGGCGTCTAGCAGGCCGCTGGGCCTGCCGAGGTTGCAGGAGATCCTTCGCCGCAAGGCGGCTCAGGATTTCGCCTCAAGGCTCCCGGCGCTTCGCGCCTCACGCCTTGAAAACGCCTCAACCTCTCACGCAACGCCAAGCTGAAAGAACTTGATAAGGACGATGCCGAATAGCATTGGGTCGCGGAGTCAGGTTCTACTCCGCGAGTACGGGCTGGTTGGCCCGGACCGAAATCGTGGGTGCGCCCAGTAAATTTTATGGTCAAGCCGAACGGGCGATTAGTACTGGTAAGCTACACGCATTACTGCGCTTGCACATCCAGCCTATCAAACAGGTGGTCTTCCTGTGCCCTTCTTTACCCTTACGGGTTGGGAGATCTCATCTTGAGGAGTGCTTCCCGCTTATATGCATTCAGCGGTTATCACAACCGAACTTCGCTACCCAGCCATGCCGTTGGCACGACAGCTGGAACACAAGAGGTTCGTCCATCCCGGTCCTCTCGTACTAAGGACAGGTCCTCTCAAATCTCCTACGCCCACACCAGATAGGGACCGAACTGTCTCGCGACGTTCTGAACCCAGTTCACGTACCGCTTTAATTGGCGAACAGCCAAACCCTTGGAACCTTCTACAGCTCCAGGATGCGATGAACCGACATCGAGGTGCCAAACCGGAGCGTCGATATGAACTCTTGGCTCCGATCAGCCTGTTATCCCCGGCGTACCTTTTATCCGTTGAGCGATGGCCCTTCCATACAGAACCACCGGATCACTAAGACCTGCTTTCGCAACTGCTCGACTTGTAGGTCTCGCAGTAAACCACGCTTATGCCTTTGCACTCGGCGGCTGATTTCCAAACAGCCTGAGCGTAGCTTCGTGCGCCTCCGTTACCGTTTAGGAGGCGACCGCCCCAGTCAAACTACCCGCCTCACTATGTCCCTCTCCCGGATTACGGGAGCAGGTTAGAACCACAGCACTCACAGGGTGGTATCTCACCGTTGGCTCCCCCAAGCCCGAAAGCCTGGGTTCAAAGCCTCCCACCTATCCTGCGCAGCAAGTGCCATAGTTCATAGTGAAGGTATAGTAAAGGTGCACGGGGTCTTTCCGTCTAGATGCGGGAAACCGGCATCTTCACCGGTACTACAAGTTCGCCGAGTCACTCGTTAAGACAGTCGTACGATCGTTACGCCATTCGTGCAGGTCGGAACTTACCCGACAAGGAATTTCGCTACCTTAGGACCGTTATAGTTACGGCCGCCGTTCACCGGGGCTTCAGTTCGAAGCTTCGCCTTGCGGCTGACCTCTCCCTTTAACCTTCCGGCACCGGGCAGGCGTCAGCCCCTATACGTCGTTTTCGACTTTGCAGAGACCTGTGTTTTTGTTAAACAGTCGCCGTACGCGTTTCACTGCGGCCCCCTCGGGCTATGAACCCTACCGGGGCACCCCTTCTCCCGAAGTTACGGGGTTAATTTGCCGAGTTCCTGAACGAGTGTTCTCTCGAGCGCCTTTGGATATTCTCCTCGTCTACCTGTGTCGGTTTGAGGTACGGTTCCCTTACGTTCTCCTTAGAGGTTTTTCTTGGCAGCGTGAAATCGGCGGCTTTCGGCCATACGGCTTACTGCTTTGCGTCTCACCGATAACTCCCCGGCGGATTTGCCTGCCGGAGACGGCTGGCACGCATCGACCCCCATAGCCATAGGAGGGCCCGCCTATCCTTCTGCGTTACCCCATCGTGATAACGAACCCAAGGGAGTTCCGGAATATTAACCGGATATCCATCGGCTACGCCTTTCGGCCTCGCCTTAGGGACCGACTAACCCTGAGCGGATTAACCTTTCTCAGGAAACCTTAGACTTTCGGCGCGGAGGGTTCTCACCTCCGTTATCGCTACTTATGCCGGCAGGGTCTCTTCTCAACCGTCTACGGGTCCTTCCGATCCCGCTTCGAACTGTTGAGAATGCTCTCCTACCACGCATGGCTTGCGCCATGCATCCGCAGCTTCGGTGTCCGGTTTGAGCCCCGTTGAATTGTCGGCACCGGACCGCTTGACCAGTGAGCTATTACGCTTTCTTTAAAGGATGGCTGCTTCTAAGCCAACCTCCTGGCTGTCTGGGCGTTCCGACATCCTTTCCCACTTAACCGGAACTTAGGGACCTTAGCTGGCGATCTGGACTGTTTTCCTCTCGACGACGAAGCTTAGCCCCCGCCGTCTGACTCCCGCGCTGGTTGTTCATGGCATTCGAAGTTTGGTTGGATTCAGTAAGCTGGAAAGCCCCCTAGTCCATCCAGATCTCTACCACCACTGCAAATCACGCGAGGCTAGCCCTAAAGCTATTTCGGAGAGAACGAGCTATCACGGAATTTGATTAGCCTTTCACCCCTACCCTCAGCTCATCCGAGCTTTTTTCAACAAACACCGGTTCGGACCTCCAGTGGGTGTTACCCCACTTTCATCCTGGCCAAGGGTAGATCATCCCGCTTCGCGTCTATTCCTGCCAACTGAACGCCCTATTAGGACTCGCTTTCGCTGCGGCTCGCTTCCGCTTAACCTTGCTGACAAGAATAACTAGCCGGCTCATTATGCAATAGGCACGCGGTCAGGCATTCCGCTTGCGCGGCATAGCCCTCCCACTGCTTGTAGGCACACGGTTTCAGGTACTATTTCACTCCCCTCGCAGGGGTTCTTTTCACCTTTCCCTCACGGTACTGGTTCACTATCGGTCAGAAGCTAGTATTTAGCCTTACGGGATGGTCCCCGTAGATTCCCGCAGGGTTCCACGTGCCCCGCGGTACTCAGGTACCCGCTTCGAGTCCATTGCTTTTCGCCTACGCGGCTATCACGCCCTGTGGCTCCCCTTTCCAGAGGGATTCGACTAAGCAATGGATTGGTAACTCTACTATTGCGGGCCCTACAACCCCTAACGCACCCGAAGGTGAACTAGGTTTGGGCTATTCCGATTTCGCTCG
>CAWHVF010000005.1:0-2845000 GCA_963832785.1 uncultured Acidobacteriota bacterium | reverse complement strand
GGCGTGAGCACCAGGGCAAAGGCCAGCGTCAGCATGCCCAAACCGGCAAGCAGGCCGGTGATGTTCTTGGCCCATTTGCCTTTGGCGTGGTACTCGGCAAACAGCGTAAAACCGTAGAGCACCAGGGCGCCGATGAACAGAAAGTTCCCGGCCACAGAAATCGCCTGCAACAGCCAGCTCATTTTGATCTAGACGCCAAAGGCGATCAGCAGGTTGGAAACTCTACAGCTCGGTTTTTTCCGGCGGCAGTTCGAGCGGTTAAGGATACATCGTCAGCGCCGGAACTGGCCCACCAGCCAGAAGATCACCGAGAGCAGGGCGCTGAGCACGATGCAGGTGACAATGGGGAAGTAGACGACGCTGTGCTTGCCGCGCCAGGTGATGTCGCCGGGCAGGCGGCCCAGGGGCAGATTCAGCTTGCCGGCCGCCAGCAGCACCAGCCCGAGCACAACCAGCAGCCCGCCGATGCCGATCAGGAGTTTGCCCAGGTCACCCATGCGTCTATTTTACTGCGAAGTGTTCTGGCGCCTGTGCCTGGCCGCCGCTGTTCCTGCTATGATCGATGCTTGCCGATCCCTCCTTGGGATTGTGGCTCCGGCCGACAACGCAAACTGTCACGTTGCCGAGTGACTCGCCGGAGTTCCCGAAGAACCCCCAACCCTTACCAACACCTGTGGAGGCACTTGCTGCAATGAACGAAGGCACGCCGATGCTCATGGGCTCGCGGCGCGATGAAGACATCGCGCTTGACCTGATGAAATTCATCGCCGTCACCACCAATTACGGAAAGGCCAGTTCGGCCGGCGCCGGCTTTCAGAGCGCCGCCGGCAGCAAGGCGGAGGAGGACCACGCCAGGCACCTGCTGCAACTCTACGGCCAGTGCCTGTCGGCAATAAAGGGCAAATAGCAGAGGCGCAATCAATTTCGCCCACAGTGCAGCCACGGCGTTTGCTTGGGGGCAACGCCCGGCGGCTGGCTGCATTACAATTTCGGCGTGCCCCCTCGCCTTCATCCCGGCAACGCCCGGCCAGCACCCCAACGACGGCAAAAGCGGCCGTTGTTGGGGACCCGGCGCATCTACGGGCTGGTGCTGATCGCCCTGCTGATCCTGCTGTTCACCATCCGGCGCTTCTGGGGGCGCATTCCCTGGAGCGCGCGATGAATGCCGAGCCGGAGTCCGCTGCCAACTCTCCGCTGATTGTGATTCTCGGCCCGACCGCCAGCGGCAAGACCGCGCTTTCGCTGGCCCTGGCCGAGCGCTTTGCCGGCGAGATCGTCAGTTGCGATTCGGTTTCCATCTACCGCGACCTGGTGGCCGGCACAGCCAAGCCGGAGCCGGAGGAGCGCCAGCGCGTGCCGCATCACATGCTCGACCTGGTGGCACCCGATGAGCCATTCACCGCCGGTGATTACGCCCGTCTTGCCCGCCAGGCACTGCATGAAATTACGGCGCGAGGGCGTTTGCCAATCGTGGCCGGCGGAACGGGACTCTACCTGCGGGCGTTGCTGGAGGGCCTGTTCCCGGGCCCGCAGCGCTCGGAAGTGTTGCGTCAACGACTGCGCCAGCGGCTTAGGCAACGCGGATCGGGGCATCTGCACAAGCTGCTGACGCGGCTGGATGCGCAGGCTGCCTCCGCTATTCATCCCAACGACGCCCCCAAGCTGATCCGCGCCATAGAGGTCTGCCTGCTGGCCCGCCGGCCCATGAGCGAACTCTGGCAGCGCGGACGCGAACCGTTGCGCGGCTTCTGCGTGCTTCGCCTGGGGCTCAACCCGGAGCGCAGCCTGCTCTATGAGCGCATCAACCAGCGCGCCCGGCGCATGTTCGACGAAGGATTGGTCGAGGAAACCCGCGACCTGCTGGCGCGCTACGCATCCGCCACCGCACCACCGCCGCTCAGTTCGCTCGGCTATCGCCAGGCGGCGCAATTACTCAGCGGCGAGCTGAGCCGCGAGCAGGCTATAGCCGCTGCCCAGCAGGGACATCGCAATTACGCCAAGCGCCAGATGACCTGGTTCCGGCGCGAGCCCGAGGTCTGCTGGCTCGCCGGCTTTGGCGACGATGAGCAGGTGCAACAGGAATGCATTCGGCGGGTTACTGAATTCCTGTAAGGGCGGCGGTGCCCCCCGGATGCTCCACCCTCGAAGCAACTGCCCCACTCAAGCCAACAGAAGGCTTGAATGGGCCACCCGACCCACATCTGCCAAAAGAAGGCAGATATGGGGCACCTCCGCCTGCTTGTAGTTCAGTGCGGCTTTCCGGTCGCTGGGCAAAAACCTCTCGCGGCTGCCTGACTCGGTGTGCAATCATGGCGCATGACTCAATCTGGTCAAACCGGCGCCGCGGCTTCGCGCAAGCCGGTCAAGGCGGACGAATCGTCCGACTCCATCAGTCGCGGGCCGCTGTTGGAGCGTCTTAAACGCGGGGTGCTGGCCGATCCATCGCTGATGCCCTTCGCCGCGGCCGTCGGATTATCGGTAGAACTGCTCCGTGAAGGCGAGGCGGTGGTGGTCGTGCGCACCGACGAGCGCCACGAGAACATCGTCGGCTACACCCACGGCGGAGTCCTCTTCACCCTCGCCGACACCGCCATCGGCCTAGCGCACCTGGCAACGCTGCGGGAGCACGAGACGGCGACCACCGTCGAGATGAAAATCAACTATCTTCGCCCCGTCTGGCACACCGAGCTGCGGGCGCATGCGCGCATGGTCAAGCGCGGCAAGCTGCTCAGCCTGCTGGATTGCGACCTCCACGACGGCGAGGGCCGGCTGGTGGCCCGCGCCAGTGGAACCATGATGACCGTTCCGGAAGACAAGGCAGCAGGCAGAGGCCAATTCCGCTTCAAGGAACCGGACTCCGACTGATCTTCTCGCCCTGCTCAGCCCGTTCCCGCTACAATAGCCGGTTGGTGAAGCGGCCCGTTCTTTCGCCCTGCCCAGGGCGGCTGGGCCTACACATCAACCGCAACCGCATTTCTAAACACTATGCAGACTCAATCTCCAGTGGTCACCATTTCTCAGCTTGCCAGCCACGTTGGCCAGGCGGTCACCATTCGCGGCTGGCTCTACAATCTGCGGGAGAGCGGAAAGCTGCTCTTCCCCATTCTGCGCGACGGCACCGGACTGCTGCAGGGCGTGGTCGTCAAAAACAAAGTCGCGCCCGAGGTGTGGGACGCGCTCAAGGGGCTGACGCAGGAGTCGGCGCTGGTGGTCAGCGGCCAGGTGCGGGCCGACAAGCGCGCCCCGGGCGGCTACGAGATCGAGATCGAAACCGCCGAAGTGGTGCAGCGCGTTCCCGAAGACGAGCCGTATCCCATCTCGCTCAAGGAGCACGGGGTCGACTTCCTGATGGAGCACCGCCATCTCTGGGTGCGCTCGCCGCGCCAGGCGGCCATTCTGCGCACCCGCGCCGAGATCATCAACGCCACCCGCGACTACCTCAACCAGAACGGCTATGTGCTGACCGATCCGCCCATCCTTACCCCGGCGGCCTGCGAAGGCACCAGCACGCTGTTCCCGGTCGACTACTTCGATGAGCAGGCCTACCTGACGCAGTCCGGGCAGCTTTACGCCGAGGCCATGTGCATGGCTCTGGGCAAAGTGTACAGCTTCGGGCCGACCTTCCGCGCGGAAAAATCCAAGACGCGGCGCCACCTGACCGAGTTCTGGATGGTCGAGCCCGAGGTCGCCTACGCCACCCTCGACGACGCCATGGAGCTGGCGGAAAACCTGGTCACCGCCATCGTCAAGCGCTGCCTGGAGCGCCGCCGCGCCGACCTGGAAACCATGGGGCGCGACATCGCCAAACTGGAGAAGGTCGACACGCCGTTCCCGCGCATCAGCTATGACGAGGCGGCGGCCATGCTGAAAGAGGCGCACGCCAAGGGCGAACTGGAGAATCCGTTCGAGTACGGCAACGACTTCGGCTCGCCGGACGAAACTTATCTTTCCGCCAGATTCGAGCGTCCGGTGATGGTGCATCGCTACCCGGCGGCGGTGAAGGCCTTCTACATGGAGCCCGACCCGAACGATCCCAGCAAAGCCCTATGCGTGGACGTGCTCGCCCCCGAGGGCTACGGCGAGATCGTCGGCGGCTCGCAGCGCCTGGACAGCTACGAGCTGCTGCTCAAGCGCATCCGCGAGCATCAGCTTCCGGAAGAGGCTTTCAAGTGGTATCTGGACCTGCGCAAGTTCGGTGGCGTGCCGCATGCCGGCTTCGGCATGGGAATCGAGCGCGTGGTGGCCTGGATCTGCGGCCTGGAACACGTGCGCGAGACTATTCCGTTTCCGCGCATGCTGCACAAAATGTATCCGTAGTTACGAAATAACGCGCGTGGTACACGAATTGTACTCATCAGAAATTCCAGCATCGCTACGAGCTGATACGTCCAGCATTCCATACAATAGTTTAGGAGGGCATTTTCTCACTGTAAAATCCAGTATTGCTACGGAGGAGGAAGCATGGCCACTTCGGTTAAATACGAATTGCCCGTTGGCAACATAGAAAAAATCGGTGTTCGAATTACCCGACGCAGTGGTGGCAACAAACACGGTGAGTTAGGGGTATGGCAGAACGAAATAGGCTGGAAACCTAGCGATCACGAGTTCTTCTTCGTGGTCCCCTGGAACGAACTCACGGCGTGGATCCAGCAAAATGGAAAGCGCGGCAGAAGGAAAGCCGCAGCGGTTAAGCATGAAAACTGAGTAGACGCTCAGGTTTTCTGATGACAAGCGTTCCCGCATCCTTCGGCAGCATTCTCACCCGCACCATCCGCGTGATCGGCGTGCCGCTCGACCTGGGGCAGCAGCGCCGCGGGGTGGACATGGGCCCCTCGGCGGTGCGCGTGGCCGAACTCGAATCCAAGCTGGAAGCCCTGGGACACGTGGTCGAGGACGCCGGCAACGTGGCCGTGGTTCTGGCCGAGCAGAAAAACCCGGGCGAGCTGCGCGCGCGCTACGTCAAGGAAATTACGGCCACCTGCCAAAAGCATGCCGACCTGGTTTGCGAAACGCTGAAGGAAGGCGCCGTGCCGCTCTCCATCGGCGGCGATCACTCCATGGCCGTGGGCTCGGTCTCCGGCCTAGCCGAGTTCCACCGCCAGCGCCAGCAGCGGGTGGGGCTGATCTGGCTGGACGCGCACTCCGACATCAACACCCCGGAGACCTCCGTCACCGGCAACGTTCACGGCATGCCGCTGGGCGCCATTCTGGGCCTGGGACCCAAGGAGCTGGCCGACATTTACGGATGGTCTCCGAAGGTGGCGCCCGACAACTGCGTGCTGGTGGGGCTGCGCGATGTCGATCTGCCGGAAAAAGAGAACATCCGCCGCGCCGGAGTTGAGGCCTTCACCATGCGCGACATCGACGAGCGGGGCATGCGTGCCGTCATGGAGGACGCGCTACGCATCGCCGGACGCGGCACCGTGGGCTACCACGTCTCGGTCGACATGGATTTCATCGATCCGGAAGACGCGCCCGGCGTGGGCACGCCTGTGCCCGGCGGTGCCACCTACCGCGAAGCGCACCTGGCCATGGAGATCATCGCCGATCATGGGCGCATGTTGGGCTTCGACCTGGTCGAGGTCAATCCCGTCATCGACGAGCACAACCGCACGGCGAAGCTGGCGGTGGAGCTGGCCTGCAGCGCGTTCGGCAAGAAAATACTCTAGACTGTCTCGGACAGCTTCTTACGGGGCATACTTGTAATAGAAGCTGTCATGCTGAGCGAAGCGAAGCATCCCAGTACTGCTTGTGCGCAAAGCGGAGTTGAAGGTGTTCTATAGCAAAGCCCCACACGGCGCTGAGTTGGACAATGCCGTGGGATTCTTCGCGCCTCCGGTGGAGTCGCTCAGAATGACACTTCACGATTTTGTAAAGAACTGGAAACCCGGGAATGAATTATGAAGCGTCTGCGTGTCGGCATCCTGTTTGGCGGGCGCAGCGGCGAGCACGAGGTCTCGCTGCTGTCGGCGGCATCCATCTTCAAAGCCATTGACCGCAAAAAGTACGAAGTGGTGCCCATCGGCATCACCAAGGAAGGCCGCTGGCTGACCGACCTGCATGCCGAGCGGCTGCTGAGCGGCAAGTACAAGGAAACTCATCATCTGCGGGCGGGCGATCCTGAGGCCACGCCCGGCGCCGCCGTGCTGGAGCACGGCGAATCGGTGCTGGTGCCGCCGATCCCGGCCAGTTCCGGCGGCCAGTCGTCGATCATTCCCTTTGATACCGCCAAGCCGGCGGCAAGGCCGAAGGCGGCCATCGACGTCGACATCATTTTCCCGGTGCTGCACGGAACATTTGGCGAGGACGGCACGATTCAGGGACTGCTCGATCTGGCCGAGATCGCCTACGTTGGCTCGGGCGTGTTGGGCTCGGCCGCCGGCATGGACAAGGACGTGATGAAGCGCCTGTTCCGCGATGCCGGGCTGCCGCTGGTCAAGCACGTGACCATCCTGCGTAAACAATGGGAGGACGAGCCGAAAAAGGCGCGCCAGCGCATCGAGGGCGCGCTGAGATATCCGATGTTCGTCAAGCCCGCCAATCTCGGCAGCTCGGTGGGCATCACCAAGGTCCATGATCCGGGCGGGCTTGGACCCGCCATCGAAGAGGCTGCCCGCTACGACCGCAAGATCGTCATCGAGCAGGCAGTCGGCGGGAAAAAACACAAGGCGCGCGAGATCGAGTGCTCGGTGCTCGGCAACGACGAGCCGCGAGCCTCGGTCTGCGGCGAGATCATTCCGGCCAAAGAGTTCTACGACTACGACGCCAAGTACATCGACGAGGGTTCCAAGCTGCTGATTCCCGCCGGGCTGAGCCGCGCCCAGCACAGGCAGGTGCAGGAGATGGCCGTGCGCGGCTTCCTGGCTTGCGACTGTTGCGGCCTGGCGCGGGTGGACTTCCTCATGGACCCAGTCTCGGAGAAGATTTACATCAACGAGGTGAATACCATGCCGGGCTTCACCTCGATCAGCATGTATCCCAAGCTGTGGGCGGCCTCCGGCATCGAGTACCCGGAGCTGATCGACCGCCTGATCCAGCTCGGGCTGGAACGCCACCAGGACCGCAAGCGGAACCGGTACGTGAAGTAGATTTTGATTTTCGATTTCAGATTTCAGATTGAAAAAGCAAAAGCGAGCAGCCGCCTTCTCAATCTGAAATCAAAAATCTGAAATGGATTTATGCGTTCAGTGATCGTCGGCACCGCCGGGCATATCGATCATGGCAAGAGCACGCTGGTGCGCGCGCTGACCGGCATAGATCCAGACCGCCTGGAAGAAGAGAAGCGGCGCGGAATTACCATCGACCTCGGCTTCGCCCACCTGGAGCTGCCCGGCATTGACGGCCAGCCGCTGCGCCTGGGATTTGTCGACGTGCCCGGACACGAGCGCTTCGTGCGCAACATGCTGGCCGGCGTGGGCGGCATAGACGTGGTCATGCTGGTAATCGCCGCCGACGAATCGATCAAGCCGCAGACCCGCGAGCACTTCGACATCTGCCGCATGCTCAACATCCGCCGCGGCCTTACCGTGCTCACCAAAGCGGACCTGGTCGATTCCGACACACTGGAAGTGGTGCGCCTAGAAGTAGAGGAATACCTGCGTGGCTCGTTTCTCGATGCCGCCCACGCGCCGGTGGTTCCCGTCAGCGCCGTCACCGGACTCGGGCTGGAGCGGCTGAAGCAGGAACTGGCGCGGGTGGCCTGCAGGGCGCCGGCGCGCGATGCGCAGGCGGCGCTGCGCCTGCCTATCGACCGCGTGTTCACCATCAAGGGCTTCGGCACGGTGGCCACCGGCACGCTCATCACGGGCACGCTGCACAAGGAAGAAGAGGTCGAGGTGCTGCCGGGACATCGCCGGGTGCGGGTGCGCGGAATTCAGAACCACAACGAGCCCGCCGAACAGGCGGTCGCCGGGCAGCGGACGGCCGTCAACCTGGCCGGGGTATCGCCGGAAGAGCTGGCGCGCGGCATGATGCTGGCGGGCGCGGGGCTGTTTCGCGCCGCCAACCGCGTGGATGTCGAGCTGACGCTGCTGGCGTCAGCGCGTCCGCTGAAGGACCGCGCGCGCGTCCACCTGCACGCTTACACGGCGGAGACCGTGGCCGAGGTCGCGCTGCTGGGGCAAAAGGAGCCTCGGCCCGGGGAAAGCGCCCTGGCGCAGTTGCGGCTGGCCGAGGCCATGCCGCTGCTGCCGGATGACCGCTTTATCCTGCGGCAGTTTTCGCCCGTGGTCACCATCGGCGGTGGAGTGGTGCTCGACGCGGCCCCTTCCGCCCGCCGCCTGCCGCCGGAGCAGCACGTGGAATTTCTGCGGCGCCTGCGCGAGGGCTCGCGGGAGCGAGTGCTGCTGGCACGGGTGGCGCGGCGCCAGGCGCGCGGGCTCTCCCTGGTCGCCGCCGTGGCCGAAACCGGCTGGCCGGCGGAATGGCTGGCGCCGCTGGTGGCTTCCGCCGTGCAGAGCAAACAAATTGTCGCCCTGCGCGAGCTGCTGGTCGATGCCGAAGCCTTCCAGAATGCGCGCCGGGAGCTGCTGGCACGGCTCAGCTCGTTTCACGATACCAACCGCCTGGTGGCTGGCATGAACCGCGAGGAGCTGCGCGACCAGCTAGGTCTGGGCTCCACCGTGTTCGCCGGTGTCGTAGACTCGCTGACGCGCGAGAACCAGGTCGAGTTGCAGGGCGAGCTGATCCGCAAGGCCGGGCGGGGCGTCGCCATGCAGAGCGACGAGGCTGAGTCGCGGCAGCGTATCGAAGAGGCCTTCCTGAAGGCCGGCCTGCAGGTGCCGGCGCTCAAGGACGTGCTCGCCTCGCTCAAACTCGACCGCGCGCGGGCGCAGCAGATCGTCACCCTGCTGCTGCGCGACCGCACCCTGGTCAAGGTGAACGAAGAACTCGTCTTTCACCGCCGGGCGCTGGAAGAGCTGAGGGCCAAGCTGATGGAGATGAAAAAGACCTCGGCCAGGATCGATATCTCGCGCTTCAAGGACATGACCGGCGTGACCCGCAAATACGCCATCCCCTTGCTCGAATACTTCGACCGCGAGCACGTCACCAGACGCGTGGGGAATGAGAGGGAGATTCAATAAGTGTAGCGGGTCTTGGTATAGCGTTATTCGGATGTCATGCTGAGCGACTCCGACAGGAGGCGCGAAGCATCCCGCGGAAGCGTCCCCAATCCGCCCGTGCGAGTTTCTTCTATAGAAAACCTCGCTCCATTTTGACGCAAGCCGTGCCGGGATTCTTCGCTTCGCTCAGAATGACAATCCGAAAAAGAATACACTGCAAAACGCTCTAAGAGCCGCTTTGATACACCAGCCGCCCGCCGACGATGGTGTGGGTCACGCATCCCCTCATCACTGTGCCGTCCCAGGGCGCATTGCGCGACTTGGAGCGGCTCTTGGCCAAATCGTATTTCCAGCGCTTCTTCGGATCGAAGATGGTGACGTCGCCATGCGCCCCCGGCGCCAGCGTGCCCCGGCTTTCCAGGTGCACTATCTTTGCCGGATTAGTGGAAAACAGCCTGACCAGGTGTGCCAGCGGCATGCCGCGCTCATGGTGTAGCGCCGTGCAGGCGACACCGAAGGCGATCTCCAGCCCGGTGACGCCAAAGGCGGCGCGGTCGAACTCGACATATTTTTCGAAGCGGGCGTGCGGCGCATGATCGGTGACGATGCAGTCGACGGTGCCATCCAGCAGGCCCTCGATCAGGGCCACGCGCTCCTGCTCGCCGCGCAGCGGAGGGTTCATTTTGAAGTTGGTGTCGTAATCCTCAAGCTTGGCGTCGGTAAAAGTAAAGTGGTGCGGCGTCACCTCGCAGGTGACCGGGACGCCGTCGCGGCGCGCGTGGCGAATCATATCCAGGGTCATGGCCGTGGTGACATGCGCCACGTGCAGGTGGCCTTCGGTCTGGCGGGCCAGGGTCAGGTCGCGTTCCACCAGACGCCACTCGCCCTCCAGCGGCTGGCCGCGCAGCCCCAGGCGAAACGCCACCTCGCCTTCGTGCACGGGATTGTTGTGGCTGATGCGCGTATCTTCGGCATGCTGGATGACGGGAATATCGAGCCGCTTGGCCATTTCCAGCGCCTGGCGCATGACGTGGTCGTCCAGCACCGGGCGGCCATCGTCGCTGACGGCCACGGCGCCGGCCCGCTTCAGTTCGGCGTAGTTGGTGAGCTTCTCTCCCTGGCTGCCGCGGGTGGCGGCGGCAATGGGAAAGACGTTGACCAGCGCGCCGCGCTCCGGGTCCCGCATCCAGCGGGTGATGGCCGGCAGATCGTTCACCGGGGTGGTATTGGGCATGGCGCAGACGGAGGTGAATCCGCCCACTGCCGCCGCCGCCGTGCCGGAAGCTATGGTCTCCTTATGCGCCTGTCCCGGCTCGCGCAGGTGCACATGCATATCGACGAATCCCGGCGCCACTATCAGGCCCTTGGCGACGATGGTCTGGGCCGCGCCAGCCAGCTTGCCGGGTTCGGCCAGTTGGGCGATGCGGCCGCCCTCGATCAGCACATCGCGCGCCGCCTCGAGCTCTTGCGAGGGATCAATGACGGTCGCGCCGACAATAGCCAGTGACTCTGCCTTACTCATGGCGGCCTCCGAGCAACAGCGAGAGCAGTGCCATACGCACCTTCACCCCGTTTGCCACCTGTTCGGTGACGACCGATTGCGCCCCGTCGGCCGCCTCGTCGGTCAGCTCCATGCCGCGAATCATGGGGCCGGGGTGCATGACAAGGGCGTCCTTTTTGGCCTGGCGCAGGCGCTCGGCGGTGAGCTGGTAGCGGCCGATGTACTCGCCGGTCTCGATCTCCAGCCCCGCCAGCCGCTCTTTCTGCACCCGCAGCATCATGACCACGTCGGCGCCGGCTATGGCCTTGTCCATGTTGTGTTCCAGGCGAACGCCGGGCGCCAGGGCGTGCGCCGTCTTGGGCAGCAGCGGCTCGGGACCGCAGAGGGTGACGTTGGCTCCCATCTTGGTGAACAGGTGCACGTCGCTGCGGGCCACGCGGCTGTGATAAATATCGCCCACGGTGACGATGTTCAGGCCCTTCAGGCTGCGCTTGTGCTGCAGGATGGTGAAAGCGTCCAGCAGGGCCTGCGAGGGATGCTCGTGCATGCCATCGCCGGCGTTGACGATGGAGATATCGAGATCGCGGGCCAGCAGGCTGCGGGGCTCCCGAGCTGGGATGGCGAATGACGATCAGGTCGGCGCCGATGGCGCACAGGGTGCGGCCGGTATCGATCAGCGACTCGCCTTTCTCGATGCTGGAGGCTGCGGTGGTGATAACGGTGGTGTAAGCGCCCAGCGTCTTGGCGGCAATCTCGAAGGAAACGCGCGTGCGGGTTGAGGGCTCGTAGAACAGCAGCGCCACGCGGCGTCCCTTCAGCACGGGGCGCGGCCGGTGCGGGTCCATGCGCCGGGCGGCCTGCAATAAGCCGGCAATCTGCTCGGGCGCAAGCGGTTCAATCGCCAGCAGCGACTTCATAGGTGTTGGTTTCATGGTGCTCCGCGCACATCCGGTGGTTACCCGGCGAAGCGGCCGGGCGCCCGGGCGAACGAGATTTTTTCATTCACCGGGCAGCGCCGCGCATGGCCGGCAACCGCATTTGCCACTGCTACAGTGTCACGCCACCCGGACGGCAACTGCGGCCGGCCGGGCCCAGGGGACGGCTACGAGTCCGGCTCGCGCTCAACCAGCAGCACTTTTTCCATCTGGTCGGTCTCCTGCAGCTTCACCTCGATCATTTCCGCTTCGGAGGTCTGCACCCGGCGCCCGACGAAAGTGGCCTCGACGGGCAGTTCGCGGTGGCCGCGGTCGATCAACGCCAGCAACTGCACCCGGCGCGGGCGGCCATGATCGAAGAGCGCATCCAGGGCGGCGCGCACGGTGCGTCCGGTGTAGAGCACGTCGTCGCAAAGCACTATGTCCTTGCCGACAATGTCGAACTCCAGCGGGCGCTGCAGCACCACCGGCTTCGGCCCAACCGTGGAAAGGTCGTCGCGGTAGAGGGTAATGTCGAGGGTGCCCACCGGAACCGAGGCCTTTTCGATGCGGTCGATATAGCGTGACAGGCGCTCGGCAATAGGAATGCCTCGCCGTTTGATGCCGACCAGTCCGAGGTTGGCCACGCCGTTGTTCTTCTCGACGATCTCGTGCGCCAGCCGGACCAGGGTCCGCTCGATTTCCGAGGCGGACATCAGTTGCGCTTTTTCGCGTAGATGTGGAAAACGATTGCTCACGGTCCGTATCCTTGCAAGCTAGGGCTGGCCGAATGATACGCGAGCGGCGCGCCTCAGAACAAGGAAGTCACAAAGGTCGGTGACAGCGCGGCCCGCCGCGCGCTCCCTCCGGCGGATACGCCCCCTTGCCGCCCCGACGAGCCGTCGGGGAGCATGTGTATGCCGTCCTTGGCGGTGAAGCGGCGGGCGGGAAACGTATCTTTGTCGGCAAAAGAGAGGGTGGCGCCGCCATCGGCGCCAGGACTCCCAGGCGACGAACAACGAAGAATGGGGCACTTTTGGCTGCCATCCGCATCCTAATTGTTCATGGACGCGCTGTCTTCCCTGCTTGGGACATCGCTGGTCGTGCTGGCGCATCCCGACGACGAGTGCGTGACCTTCGGCGCGCTGTTGCAGAGAATGGCTGATCCCGCGGTGCTTTTCCTGACTGATGGTGCCCCGCGCGATCCTTACTTCTGGAAGCGCTACGGCTCGCGCGAGGCTTACGCCAGCCTGCGGCAGCGCGAGGCGCGGCAGGCGCTGGGCCTGGTAGGGGTTTGCCGGGTGCAGTTTGCCGCCAGCAACGGCAATGGTGCCGCCTCCGAGGTGCTGGTGGACCAGGAGCTGTTTCGGGTGCTACCGGCGGCCTGGCAGGAACTGAGCGGCGCCATCCAGCGGCTGCGGCCGCAGGCGCTGCTGACCCTGGCCTACGAAGGCGGCCATCCCGACCATGACAGTTGCAACCTGCTGGCGGCGCTCGCCGCCCGCACCTTCGCCCTGCCGGCTTGGGAGGCTCCAATCTACAGCCGCGCGCGCCACTCCGACTCCGACCGTCCGCAGCCGCAGAGGTTCATACGGAAGAACGGGACCGAGATCGACGTCAGGCCCACCCCGGCGGAGGTCGCCCGCAAGCGGGAGATGTGGAAGGCTTACAGTTCGCAGGGAGACTTCCTGCGCTTCTTCTCGCCCGAGGTGGAGGCCGTGCGCCCTTTGCCGGCCTATGATTACTCGCAGCCTCCGCATCCGGGTAAGCTGAATTACGAGCACTGGCGGTGGCCCATGACCGGCCAGCAGGTCTGTGCCGCCTTCAGCGAGTTCCTGAGGGCTTTCGAGCAGCCTCGCTGAGTCAATAGAAGGGTCACCCGGAGCGAGCAGCCTGAGCGGCTGGTCTGGAGACCGGCGCTGCATTCCTCCGCCCAGCAACTCGCGATGCCGGCTGGACATCTCACGATAAGCCCTACTATGCCCCGTGGCCAGTCCATCCTGTTTGTGGCCTATCCTATGCTGCCCGTCTCGGACTCGAGTTGCGGCGGCGCCGAGCAGATGTTGTGGTCGCTGGAGCGCGAGCTGGCTTTGCGCGGGATGAGGACGGCGGTGGCGGCCTGTGCCGGCTCGCGCGTGCAGGGTGAGTTGCTGGTCACCGGCGCCGCGCCCTGCGAGCCTGACCAGTTCGAGGGCCGCGCCAGCGAACACAGCCAGGCGGTGCTTGAGCTTTGCCGCCAGCGGAATTTCCCCCTTGTGCACGACAAGAGCGGGCACTTCTGGCCTCACGCCTCAGCGGTGGCCGCTCCGGTGCTCGCCACCCTACACCTGCCACGCGGCTTTTACCCCGCCGGGCTGTTCGAGTCCGTGCCGCCGAATGTTTTCTTCAACTGCGTCTCGGAATCACAGGCCGAGTCGTTTCGAGACCTGCCAAACCTCGTCGGCGTAGTTCCGAACGGGATCGCCCTGGAGCGGTTTACCTGGAGAGATGGTCTGCCGTGCTCGAAGCGCGACTACCTGCTGTGTATGGGGCGCATCTGCCCGGAGAAGGGAACGCACCTGGCGCTGGATGTTGCCCGCCGGGCCGGGATGAAACTCATCATCGCCGGCGCCGTCTACCCGTTTTCCTGGCACCGGCAATATTTCGAGCGCGAGGTGTGGCCGCGCCTGCAAGCTGCCGGAAAAATGGCGGAGTTGGTGGAAGCGCCGCCGTTTGCGCGCAAGCTGGAGCTGCTGCGTGGGGCGCGCGCGGTGCTGATTCCGACGCTCGCCCCGGAAACCAGTTCGTTGGTAGCAATGGAGGCCATGGCCTGCGGTACTCCCGTGTTGGCCTTCGCCAACGGGGCGCTGCCGGAAGTGGTCGCCCACGGCACGACCGGCTTCCTGGTTAAGGATGTGGACGAGATGGCGGGCGCGATCGGTGAGGCCGATCGCATCGACGCGCGGCAATGCCGGGCACACGTCGAGGCACGTTTTTCGGCCTCACGCATGGCCAATGACTACCAGCGGTTCTATTCGGTCGTCGAGGAGCGCTATCGGCTGGCCGCCGCCGGCACGAGCAATCCGGCTTCGGCGGCGATCTTCTCCAACTTGGCGCGCGTCTCCGGCTTTACCCGCACCATGGGCAAGCGGTAGTTCTCTTCAATTCTGCCCATCATGGCCAGCACGGCTTTCACCGGCATGGGGTTGGACTCGATGAAGTTCGCCTGCATCAATGGCAGATACTTGCGCTGCAGCTTGCGCGCGGTTGCCCAATCATTGTTCAGGGCCGCCCGGGTCAGCTCGGACATCTCCCGCGGAATTTGGTTGGAGACCACCGAGATCACCCCGACCCCACCCAGGGCGATCAGCGGCAGAGTGACGGCATCGTCGCCCGAGAGGACCAGGAAGCTTTCCGGCACCGCGTTCAGCAGGTCGGCCATCTGGTTGATATTGCCGCTGGCTTCCTTGATGGCGATGATGTTGCCGATCTTGGCCAGGCGCGCGGCGGTCGCCGGCTCGACGTTGGCGCCGGTGCGCCCCGGGACGTTGTAGAGCACCAGCGGCTTGTCGACGGCTTCGGCGATGGCTTTGAAGTGCTGGTACTGGCCTTCCTGGGTTGGCTTGTTGTAGTAAGGCGAGGCCGTGAGGATGGCGTCCACGCCCTTGATTCGGGCCACCGTTCTCGCCTTCTCCACCGCGTCAGCCGTGGAGTTGGAGGTGGCGCCGGCGACAATGGGAACCCGTCCGGCCACCACTTCGATCGTGATCTCGATTACGCGCAGCCATTCCTCCCGGGTGAGGGTCGGAGTCTCGCCGGTGGTGCCGCAAGGGACGAGAAAATCAATCTTCGATTCCACCTGCCAGGCGACCAGGGCCCGCACCGCAGCCTCATCGACCGCGCCGTTGCTCTTGAAGGGCGTGACCAGAGCTGTGCCGCATCCACGCAGATTCATTGTCTCCCTCCCTTGCGAATGAAAACGTTCGTAGCCATTTTACGTTCTCAGGAGCAAATAAAAAAGGAGACCTCAAAAACGGGTACTGTCCTAATTTGCAGATTAGGACAGTACCCAAAAACGTGCCTCCAGGAAATCCAAACATAATTTTCGGATGTCATGCTGAACGACTCCGGAGGAGGCGCGAAGCATCCCTTGATACTGTCCCACCCCGTGCCGTCCAGGGCTTTTCCTAGAAGGCCTTGAGCCTCCGTTTTTGCTGCCAGCGGTGCCGGGATGCTTCGCTCCGCCACCCCGGCTCCGCTCAGCATGACTCCCATTTTTTAGGAGCCGCCTTGGCCTTATAGCTGATCGAAGATGTCCTTGAACTCGTAGAAGCCCTTTTTGCCGCTAATCCACTCGGCTGCCAGCACCGCGCCTTCGGCAAAGCCGCGACGGCTTTTGGCGTCGTGGATAAGGACGATGCTGTCGCCTTGCGAGCTGAGCGTAAGCTGGTGCAGGCCGACCACTTCGCCCTCGCGCTCCGAGCGCACCGGCAGCTTGCGGCCGGAGACGCTCTCGATGATTTTCTGCATGGTCACCGCCGTTCCCGAGGGAGCGTCCTTTTTGTGAATGTGGTGGCGCTCCAGGATTTCGCCCTGATAACCGTGCTTCAAGGCAACGGCGGCGGTAGCGATGGTCTTGAAGAAGACGTTTACGCCGACGGAAAAGTTGGAGGCGAAGATCAGCCCCGTGCCGGCCTGCTCGACGGCGCGGCGCACCTCCGGAATGTGCTCGTACCAGCCGGTGGTGCCCACCACCATGTTGGTCCCGGCGCGCACGCAGGCGTTGATGTTGGCCAGCACAGCCGAGGGAGCAGTGAAATCGATCACCGCATCCACGCCGGCCATGGAGGAGCGGCTCAGAGCGGCGCCATCCCGGTTTTCGTCGATCTCCAGGATGCGCAGCTCATGGCCGCGCTCGCGGGCGACCTGGGCCACTACCGCGCCGGTCTTGCCGGCCCCGCCAAGCAGAAACAGTTTCATCTCTCCACCTCGTTGAGTAAGCCACGACCCCGTAGCGCCGGCCTCCTCGCTGGCGGGCGGAATTTCCTGTCGCTTTGGGGCCCGCCACCGAGGGCGTTGGCGCTACTTCCTAATCCGAACCGCTGCTGGTCAGTCAAAAATATCCGGATCGGGCGCGGCGAAAAAGTGCTTGTGCAGCCGGCGAATGGCCTCCGGCACCTGTTCTTCGTCGATCACGAAGGTGACGTTGATCTCCGATGCCCCCTGCGAAATCATGCGCACGTTGATGTTGCCCAGCGCGGTAAAGACCTGGGCGGCGATGCCCGCCGTCTCGCGGATATTCTCGCCCACCAGGCAGACGATGGCGTTGCGCTCCTTGGCGTGCACCTCGGCCATGCTTTTCAGCTCGGACATGATCTGCGGAATCACCCCGTTGGAGTCAACCGTGACCGAGACGCTGACCTCGGAGGTCGCCACCACGTCCACCGAGCAGCGATGGCGGTCGAAGACTTCGAAAATCTGCCGCAGAAAGCCGTGCGCCATCAGCATGCGGGTGGCGACGATGTCGATTATGGTGATGCCTTTCTTGGCGGCGATGGCCTTGAAGGTAGACCTGGAGTGCGGCGCCTGCGAGACGATCAGCGTGCCCTCGTTCTTCGGGTTGCGCGAGTTGAGCACGCGCACGGGAATGTTCTTCCGAACCGCCGGAAGCACGGTGGCAGGATGGAGCACCTTGGCACCGAAGTAGGCCAGTTCCGCCGCTTCTTCAAAGCTGATGACCTTTATGCGGTGAGCGTCGGGGCAGATGTTGGGATCGGTGGTCATCATGCCGTCGACGTCGGTCCAGATCTCGATGACTTCGGCATTGAGGGCCGCGCCGAACAGCGCCGCCGAAAAGTCCGATCCGCCCCGGCCGATGGTGGTCTGCACCTTATCCTTGGTCGCGCCGATAAAGCCGCCGACCACCGGCACGCGCCCGGCTTCCAGCAGCGGAGCGATGACCTTCTGCGAGCGGCAGTCGACTTCCTCCACCAGGGGAACGGCCTTGGCGTGCTGCCCGTCGGTGATCATGACTTCGCGGGCATCGACCAGGGCGGAGCTCAGCCCCAGGGCTCCGAAAGCGGCGGTCACGATCTTGCTCGACAGCCGCTCGCCGTAGCTGACCACATAGTCCGAGGTTCTGGGGGTAAGCTCGCCGACGGCGGCGATGCCGCGCAGAAGCTCATCAAGGGTATCGAACTCCTGCTCCAGGGCGGAGTGAAAACGCTCATAGCGGGCCGGGCCGAGCAACTGGCGGGCGGTGTCGTAATGCCGCCCCCGCAGCCCTTGGGACATCTCCAGGGCCCGCTCGCGGCTGCCGCTTCCGGCCGCCCGCCCCATGGCCAGAAGCTGATCGGTCACCTTGGCCATGGCGCTGACCACGACCAGGGGCTTGCGCTCGATCCGCTCCTGCACAATACTGCACGCACGTTGTATAGCGGCCGCGTCCATGACCGACGTGCCGCCGAATTTCATGACAATCATTGGCAAAAATCCTGATTTTTGATTCTCAAAGTATAGCGGCAGTGCAGGCGGGCAGGGAACCGGAAAATCTAGCGGGGCGGATTTCAGGCGCGCAGCGCGGGCGCAGCCAGCCTCGGCCTGCGACCAACGTGTCTATTGAATACGGAAATCGGCCCGCCAGTCAGCCGCGGTAGACGAGCTTGAGATTGTCCGATTTGAGGATGCGCTTCACCTGGTTGCGCGCATGCACCGCCCAGGGGCTCTGCGGGTCCAGCTTGAGGTAATAACGCCAGCGGGCCAGCGCCTTTCGCGGCTCGCGGTTTTTTTCGAAGGCCAGGGCAAGGTTGTAGTGGGCGTCGGCGTAGGTGGGAGCCAGGCGGATGGCCGTCTGGTAGGTCTTGATTGCCTCGGCGACGCGGCCGGTCTCGTCCAGGACGTTGCCCAGGTCGAACCAGGCGAGAGCGTAGCGCTGATCGCACTCGATGGCCTTGCGGTAGTGGTGCTCGGCCCGGGCGAAATCCTCCTGATTGTAGTAGAGAGTGCCCAGGTTGATGTGCGCGGGCGCATATTCCGGGCTGAGCTCCAGGACGGTCTGGTAGGCCTCCACCGCCTGGTCCAGGCTCTTGGGGTCTTCTTCCAGGATCAGGCCGCGGGCGAAGTACTCGGCCGCCGTCTGCACCACCGCGATCGGCCTTACGCCGCGCGCCGGAAGCACCTTGCCGGCCCCGTCAAACTGCATGTAGAACTGCCCGGCGATGGGGTCCAGGGCCTTGCCTTCATGGCGAAACACCACGCGCGAACCCACCGGCAGGGTTCCGGCTTCCAGCAGCGGGTTTTCCATCCCCGCCACCTGCTGCTGCATGGCGAGCAGAGACTGGCGGATCACCGTCGGACGAACCTTGCGGGCCCGCAGGTCGCGCACCTTTCTCAGTTGCAGGAGGTCGAAAAACGAAAAAAGATCCCCGCGGGCGATCAACCCGGCTTTTTGCCAGCCGCTCAACTGGTGCGAGCTGATGCGCAGGATTCGAAGTACATCTGCTCTAGCGAAGGCATTCACAAGAGCTTTTCCACAACTTCCTGGTCAGAATTATGGGGCTCGCGTGGTGGCGCGCGCAAGGGGAAAGTTGTGGCTAAAGGGCTAGCGCCGCTGGTTAAGCGCTAACCCCTATGTTCTATTTTCCGCTCCCCACGGCGCTGGCCGAATCCAGCAGGAAAGCCGCGCCGCTGCGCTGGCAGATGCCGCGGATTTTTTCAATCAGGGCGGACGGCATCGGAATACCCTCTTTCAAACGGCGCTCACGGGCCTGCACCTCGGGGTCGCCGGGGACCAGCACCGGCAGCGCCGGATCAATCGGCGGGGCGGCATGCAGCAGGTCGATCATGTCGTCCATCTCGTCTTCAAACGAGCCGCCGGTGCGGAACGCCTTGGGGTCCAGAGCCAGGAAGAAGTGCCCGAGATTGTCGGGCCGCTTGCCTTTGACGCCGCGCTCATTGTTGAGGGCCCAGAAGTCGGCGCCGCAGAGCGTGGCCCCGAGTATCTGCGCCACCATGGCGAGGCCGTAGCCTTTGTGGCTGCTCATCTCCGGAATGCCGCCGATGGGAGTCAGCCCGCCGCGGTCGCGATGGAAGATGTAGTCCATGCCCAGCGAAGAATCGTTCACCGAGCGCCCATTCTCGTCGAGCACCCAGCCGTCGGGCAGCGGCTTGCGATGAAATTCGTAAACCCGGACCTTGTTGGCAGCCACGGTGCTGGTGGCCATATCCAGCAGGAAAGGGTGGTTGCGGCGCGCCGGCACGGCGATGGCTATGGGATTGGTGCCGAAGAGCGCCTTGGAAGAGCGCGTAGGCACCACGCAAGGGGTTCGTGCATTGCTGGTCACCAGGCCGATAAAGCCGCGCTGGGCCGCCAACTTGGCGTAATTTCCAGCCGCGCCGAAGTGGTTGGAGTTGGTCACCGACACCGCTCCGATTCCGTTGGCCACCGCTTTGTCGATTGCCAGCCGCATGGCCATCACGGAAGCATAATGTCCCAGTCCTCCGGCGGCATCGATCAGCGCCGTCACCGCGTTTTCGCGCACCACCCGGGGCTCTCCCTTGAGGTCAATTGTTCCCGCCAGATATCTCTCCTCGTACAGGATGAGCATAGACACGCCGTGCGAGTCCACGCCGGCCAAGTCGGTATCCACCATCACCTCGGCGGTGACGTCGATCAGCTTGGGGTTCATCTTCCAGGCGGTAAGAATGGCAACAATCTGTTCTCGAATACGGCTGGCCGAAAAATTCACTCTGTCTTCTCCTCAAGGGGCAATTCTGATGCTGTGATCTTCATGGCGGCAAACGCGGCCACGGTCTTCGCCGGCTACCCCGCTCCGGCGGCAGGCGCTAACTCGATTTCCGAGAGGTCCCTTCGGATGCGCGGTTGCGCCGGATAGAACCGCAGGCGCCCCCGGACCTGATCAGGGCGCGTTGCCTGCGTCTCCGGCAACAGCCTGTTTTGCGGCTGGAACATTATCGGCGGCCTCGGCGGGCTCTGCCAGAATGCCCATTACCTCCTCGACCGTAACGGCGAAGTCCGGACAGATGGTAAAGCATTTCATGCAGCCGGTGCACTTCTCCGGGTGCCTGGTAACGATGTAACGGTATCCGGCCTTGTTAAACAGCCCCGAGTTCTCGAAGACCCCCGGTTCGCAGACCTCGCAGCAGTAGAGGCATTCCTTGCACAGCGCCGAATTCACTTCCGGTCTGAAGCGTTTTTTCCTGGCCTCGCTCATAGCCTCTGCCCTCCCGTTACCGGCGTCTCCGCTGCGCCCGCTCGCGCCGGCTGGAGCGTGTGCGCCAGCTCCATGCCGAAGCGAACCGCCTCCAGGTTTTTCCCGGCCGCGGCCCCGGAAAAGCTCTGCCGGATGGCTTTCTCCATGCTCGCCAGGCTGACCGGCCCGGCCAGGGCGATGATCGAGCCCAGGGCGATCATGTTGGAGGCATACCCGTGGCGCGCGGACAACTCGGCGAATGGAAACGCGTACAGGCCGCTGCGCTCGCCAAGATCGGCCAGGCCGCTCTCGTAGAGCAGGGCGATGCGCGGGGTCGCCGTGGCAAACTTCTTTATGGCCATGTCGCCAAGCGCCAGGATCACATCCGGATGCTCCACCTGCTGGAAGGTGATCTCCTCGGTATCGATCACCACCTCCGCCGTGCTCAGGCCGCCGCGCTGGGCATCGCCCAGCACCGACTGCGTCTGGGCGACATTCTTTCCCTCCAGAATTGCGGCCAGCCCCAGCACGCGGCCGCTGAGCACCAGTCCCTGGCCGCCCGATCCCGCCAGAATAATTTCGTATCTCTGCTTCACTTTTGTTTTGCCTCCGCCCGGGCAGGCGCAGATGCGGCGCCTGGAGAGCTCGCGGCCGATCCGGCCTGCAGCCGAATCTGAATCTCGCGATACCGGGTGCTGAAATCGGGAACGTTTCTATCCACCAGCTTGCCGGTGAGGAAGTAGCCGTCGGCTTCAGGGTTCGCCAGCTTTTCGTACTTGGCCGCCGGCACGCCCTTCTCCCGCAGCCAGCGCAGCATGTCCGTGGGTTCCTTCATTTTGTTGTTGGGACCGTAGAGCGTGGTGCACGGGCTGACCACCTCGACCAGCGAAAACCCTTTCTTGACCAGCGCCTCGCGGATGCGGTTTTTCAGCGCCAGGCCGTTGTAGATGGTTTCGCGGGCGACGTAATTGGCCCCGGCAGCCGCGGCCAGGGCGCAGATATCGAAGGCGCGCTCCGGGTTGCCGTAGCTGGTGGTGCTGGTAATGCGGTCCGAGGGCGTCATGGCCGACTGCTGTCCGCCGGTCATGCCGTAGTTAAGATTGTTCACGACCACCGCCGTGAGATCGATGTTGCGGCGTGCGGAATGAATGAGGTGATTGCCGCCGATGGTCGCCCCGTCGCCATCGCCCATCAGCGCGACGACGTGCAGCTCCGGGTTGGCCGCCTTGATTCCGGTGGCATAGGCCAGCGCGCGGCCATGGGTCACGTGCAGAGCGCTGGTCAACAGATAATTGTCGGTCTTGCCCCAGCATCCGATGCCGGTGACCACCACCACCTGGTTGGGCTGATAGTCGAGCTCTTCGAAGGCGCGCAGCATTGCGCGCAGGGCAATGCCGTCTCCACAGCCCGAGCACCACTGGTGAGGAAGTGCATTCTTCTTCAGATATTTGATTCCGGTAGAAACAGCCATAACATTCGCCTCTTAACCAGCCGTGGCGGCCAGGCCGCCGGCGCCAAGGACAGCTTGCAGCACCGCCTGCGGGAACATGACCTCGCCATTGAAGGTGTTTACCCTGGTCAGCTTCACCGCATTTCCGACCAGCTTCAGAACTTCGCCGGCCAATTGGCCGCTATAGTTCATCTCGGCCACCACGATATGCTTGGCCCGGCGCGCCGCCTCCACGATCTCCTTGTCCGCGAAGGGCCAGATGGTAACCAGTTGCAGCACGCCGGCCTTCACCCCGGCCAGGCGCGCCCGTTGCGCTGCTGCGCGCGCCGTGCGGGTTACCGCCCCGGCGGTGATGATCAGCACATCGCAGTCGTCGACGGCGAAGGACTTGGTGAGAACGATCTCATCGCGATTGGCCTCGATCTTGCGGTGCAGGTGGGCGATGCGCCTGGTGGCATTGGCCGGATCGGTGCTGGCGAAGCCGTTCACGCTGTGCATGGTGGTAGTGATGTGAAAGGCGTACTCGCTGCCAAAAGAGGCCAGCGGCACGGCGCCATCGCCGTCGAAATTGAAGGGCAGGTACTGGTCCGGCGGGACGGCGGGCTTGAGGCGGTCGATGACCGGCAGTTCGCCGGGTTCGGGAGACACGAAATTCTCGCGCATGTGGCCGACAATCTCATCACCCGCCAGAACCACCGGCGTGCGAAACTTCTCCGCCAGGTTGAAGGCCTGCACGGCCAGCGTAAAGCACTCGGCCACTGAGGCCGGCGAGAGGGCGATGATGGTCTGGTCGCCGTGGCGCCCCCAGCGTATCTGCATGAAGTCCGACTGCGCCGGCTTGGTGGCCAGGCCGGTGCTGGGGCCGGAGCGCTGCACATCGACGACCACGCATGGCACTTCGCCCATGATGGCGACCCCTAGGTTTTCCTGCATCAAAGAGAAGCCCGGGCCGCTGGTCGCGGTAAAGGCTTTCTTGCCGGCCAGCGAGGCGCCGATCACCGCCGCGATGCTGGCGATTTCGTCTTCCATCTGCATGTAAATGCCGCCCAGCCTGGGCAACTGGCGGGAAGCGATGTCGGCAATTTCCGAGGAAGGCGTGATCGGATAACCGGCGTAGAAGCGCGCCCCGGCATAGAAGGCGCCTTCTGCAATCGCCTGATTGCCCTGCATCAGTTTGGCTGTCTTCTGCAATTCAAAACTCCTTTCCAGAACCCCGTGGCGCTATTTCCGGGTGCCGGCAACCTGGCGCTTGGCCATGGAATCCCTGCCGGTTCCGCCCGCCGCTCCGGGGAGGCACCGTTGTGCCTGCGGCAATGCAAGCTCCTCGCGCACAGCGGCAATCAGTTCGCTGAAGGTCTTGGTGACCCTGGCGTTGGCTCTGGCCAGGGCCGCGTACTTGGACTCGGTTGAGCCGCCTCCCGCCGATATGATTGCCCCGGCATGACCCATCTGCTTGCCGGCGGGCGCCGTCTGGCCGGCGATGAAGGCGATTACCGGTTTGGGATAGCCGCCCTCCAGATATGCCGCCGCCTGTTCTTCGCCCATGCCGCCGATCTCGCCGATCATCACCACGACTTTGGTCTCATCGTCTTCGGCAAACTCCTTCAGCACGTCGATGAAATCCATGCCGCGGATGGGATCGCCGCCGATTCCCACGCAGGTGGTTTGCCCGATGTGCATCTCCGTCAGCGTGGCCCCAAGGTCGTGAATGAGGGTTCCGCTGCGGCCGACGATGCCGACCGGGCCTTCGCAGTAGATCGAGCCGGGCATGATGCCGACCTTGGTTTTGCCGGGGCTGATCACGCCGATGGTGTTCGGCCCCACGATCCTGGTGCCGCGCTCGATGGCCAGTTGCTTGATATAAGCGGTATCGTGCACGGGAACGAACTCGGTGATGACGACGGCCAGCTTGATGCCGCTTTCGATGGCTTCGATGGCGCTGTTTTTTACCGCCAGCGACGGCACCAGCACCAGGGTCGCGTCAATGGGCGTGTGCTCCAGCGCCTCCGGGACGGTGTTGTATACGGGCACGCCGAAGACATCCGTCCCGCCCTTGCCCGGGGAAATGCCGGCCACCAGGTCGACGCCGTAATCGAGCATGTACCGGGTGTGCAGCCCGCCCATCTTTCCGGTGATTCCCTGCAACAGCACCTTGGTTTTTTTGTTGATCAGAATCGCCATCTCATGCGCCCTTTCTCACCGCGGCTCCCCGGCAGCCGCGTTTTTTGCCTGCCGGGGTGCAACCAGCTTCACCATCTGCTGGACCGCCTCTTCGGTAGTTCCAAATTTCACGATGGGGATGTTGCGGTCTTCCAGCAGCTTCCAGCCTTCATCCTGGGAATGGCCGCGCATCTTGACCAGAATCTTGGCGGTGGGCTTGTCTTGGTCAATGACGTTGGCCAGCCCCCGGCCCATCCATTCGCAGTTGTTGATGCCGCCAAAGGCGTTTACCAGAACGCCTTCTACGCCGGGAGTAGCCAGGCAGATGCGAAAGGCTTCGGCCATCTTGTCGCTTTGAATGCCGCCGCCGGTATCCAGGAAGCAGGCGGGCCTGGCGCCGTAATGCTGTATGAGGTCCATGGTCGCCATGGCCAGTCCGGCGCCGCTGCCCAGCACGGCGATGTCGCCCTCCAACTGCACGTAGTTCAGGCCCGCGGCCTTGGCGCGCACCTCCAGCGGCGTGCTGACCTCGAAGCGCGGCGTGATGTGCTGCCGGCCGAGCGAAGAGTCGTCAATCACCACTTTGGAATCGATGGCGACGATCTCTCCCTCGGGGGTGACGACCAGCGGATTGATTTCGGCGGTAGTGGCATCGCTCTGCTCAAAGACCTCGATCAGCTTTTGCAAGACCGCCGCCAGCTTGGGCAGCAGCTCCGAGGGCAGTTCCGCGCGCCTGAGCAGGTCGATGATCCGGAATCCCCTGACCGGCCGGGTGGGCGGCATATGCATGGTCAGGACCTTCTCCGGCGTGGTTCTGGCCACTTCCTCGATATCCATGCCGCCGCTGGTGGAGAACATCAACGCCGGCAGGCCGTTCTGCGGATCGAAGGTGACGCCGGCGTAGAGCTCGCGCGCGATGGCGGTCTTCTGGCTCAGCAGCACGCTCTCGGTTTTTTCTCCGCGAACGACCAGGCCGAGAATCCGCCCGACGTGCTCGACCAACTCGGCCTGGTTGTTGGCCACCTTGACGCCGCCGGCCTTGCCGCGCCCGCCGCTCAGCATCTGCGCCTTGACCACCACCGGGTAGCCGAGCGTTTCCACCGCGCGCAAGGCTTCTTCCACAGAGCGCGCCAACGCCGCCTTCGGAACACTTATGCCGAACTTGGCAAAAATCTCTCTGCCTTCATGTTCGAAAAGCCGCATGAGTTCTCTTGTCCTCGTGTCAGATCAGCTTAGTTTAGCTGTATTCTTCTGATTATTCAGATATGGCGTGCGTGTTGCTAGTGCAATTATCACAGGGGCCTGGCAGCGTTCATGGAAAATGGCCGGCGGCGGCAGATGCGGCCTCACGCAATCCGCTTTTTTGCCCGGGCTGGAATCATTACAATTACCTCATCCTGTTGGCTGAAAGATTTAGCGTGTTTTACTCGAATTTTGTAAGACCCGTTCTCTTCAGCATCCCTCCGGAGACGGTCCATCGGAACACGCTCCGCTTCGCGCACTGGATTTCCGGCTTTGAAGCGGCGCATCGCTGTTTGCGCAGCCTGTATGACGTTCAGTTCAAGGAACTGGAGGTGACCGCCTTTGGGCTGCACTTTCGCAATCCGGTTGGCTTGGCCGCCGGTTTCGACAAGCACGCCGAAATACACTCCCTGCTCCCCGATCTCGGCTTCGGACACGTGGAGATCGGATCGGTCAGCTTGCGGCCCTGGCCCGGCAATCCGTCTCCCACGCTGCTTCGCCTGCCGCAGGACCATGCTTTGATCAACCGCCTGGGGCTGAACAGCATTGGCGCCGAACTGGTATCAGCCCGCCTGCGGAGCAGCGCTACGCGTCTTCCGGTCGGAGTGAGCCTGGTCAAGACCGCCGACCCCAAAATTGCCGGCGAGGAGGCGATCGAAGATTTCGTCGCGAATTTCGCCATGTTTTACGGCGTGGCGGACTTCATCACCTTGAACGTGAGCTGCCCCAACTCGGCCGACGGCAAGACATTCGAGGAGCCGGAGACGCTGGCGCCATTTCTCCAAAGGCTAAGGCAGAAAGAGAGCGAGATTTGCGTCGCCGGGCCGAGAAAGCCCGTGCTGGTAAAACTCTCGCCGGATTTGGACGAGGCGACGCTGAGCTGCATTCTGGAAATTACCGAGCGCGAGGAGATCAGCGGTTACGTCATAGCCAACACAACCACCCGGCGGGAACGCCTCAAGACGCCGGCTTCGGTTCTGAGGAATTTCGGGCGGGGCGGTCTGAGTGGATTGCCGCTGATCGGTTATGCCCAGGCGATGGTTGACACGGTCCGGAAAAAGGTCGCCCGCAAGCCGATCATCGCCGTCGGCGGAATCGGTTGCGATCCGGCCAAGGAGCCCGCGGAGACCGTGTGGGAATATCTCAAGCTGGGCGCGACCCTGGTGCAGTTGCACACCGGCCTGATCTACAACGGGCCGGCCCTCGTAAAACGAATTAACGCGGGGCTGGTGAGAATCCTGAACAGGAACAACTTCTCCAGCCTGGGCGAATTCCTGCAACAACAATAAAGTCGGCTGCTGCCGGCGCACCGCATTTGCCTTCCTTTGGCTGATGCGGGTAAGTTCAGGGCGGTCCGGTCAGCCATCGGTTCCGGTACATCACAGGCGCTGGTGACTTGGCTCACGGCAGCAGTGCTGGTGGTAAGAGATGCTTAAAACGCCACCGTTTTATATCGAAACGGTGGCACAAATCGGCACCGGGTTTTGACCTGACCAGACACTCACAATCCGCTCGCCCTCAAGTAAGGGGGCGGGAGTCCCGTTCAGCAGTCACATCTGCATCTTGTATCGCGCCGCAAAGAGAGCAGTAACAACGGTTTGCCTTCAGTTGCCGAAGCATGGGCGGCGAGCGCAAACACGTAAGGGATAGCCGGGAAGCATGGGCAAAAGCGATGAGGGTCGCGAATACCGCTGGCTGCCGCCGCGCAATCTTAGGCCGGTCACACGCTACGGGCTGGCGGCCGCGGCTACGGCGTGCGCAACCGCTCTGGCCTACGTGCTCCCTTACAGCAACGCCAGCCCGGTCTTTGGCTTCTTCTTCCTGGCGGTCTGGGCGGCGGCCTGGATAGGCGGGCTGCGGGTTGGGTTTTTCGCTTGCGCCCTTTCCTTCGTGGAAGCCCTGTACTTCCTGCTTCCTCCCCAGTACAGCTTCGCGCTCAAGAATGCCAGCCAGTTTTTTCGTCTGTTAGCGCAGTTCTCGATCTCCGCCATCGGGGTGTTGATCGTGGCCAAGCTACGGTCGGTAGTGCTGGAGAACAGCCAGTCTGCTGGCGCAACGCGAGGCCCATATCGCGGCGCTGGGCGCCGCTCAGCAGGAGTTGCGGGAGAGCCAGGAGTGGCTGCGGGTGACCCTGACCAGCATCGGCGACGGTGTAATGACCACCGATGCGCAGGGGCGGGTGACGTTTCTGAACCCGGTCGCCGAAGCGCTCACCGGCTGGAGCACGCAGGATGCACTGGGACAGCCGGTGGAGTGCATTTTCCGCATCATCAACGAACCGACGGGCCACCCGGCCCCGGACCTGGTAGAGCAGGTGCTCCGGGAGAAACGCAGCGCGGTCCTGGCGAACAATACCTGCCTGCTGACTAAAGCCGGCCGCAGCATTCCGATAGAGGACAGCGCGGCGCCCATTTGGGACACGCACAACAACATCCTGGGCGTGGTGCTGGTCTTCCACGATGTTACCGAGCGCCGACGCGCCCAGCAGGCCTTGCGCGACAGTGAGCAGCGCGTACGACTGAAGCTCGACAGTATCCTGTCGCCCGAAGGCGACATCGGCGTGCTGGAACTGGCCGACATCATCGATGTTCCGGCGCTGCAATCGCTTATGGAGCAGTTCTATGAAGTGGCTGGCATTCCCGTTAGCATAACAGACCTGAAAGGTAACAGGCTGGTGGGCGCGGGCTGGCAGGATATCTGCACCAGGTTCCACCGTGTCAACCCGGAAAGCTGCAAGCACTGCCTGGAGAGCAATCTTGAGCTTTCCAAGGGCGTCCGAGCCGGCGAGTTCAAACTCTACAAATGCAAGAACAACATGTGGGACGTGGTCACGCCCCTGGTGGTCGGCGGCAAACACGTCGGCAATATCTTCATCAGCCAGTTCCTCTTCGACGACGAGTCGCCGGACCGGGAAGCGTTCCGCGCCCAGGCCAGGCAATTCGGATTCGATGAAAGCGCGTACCTGGCGGCGCTGGAGCGCGTGCCACGGCTCAGCCACGAGGCATTGACCTCCGGCATGAAGTATTTCACCAAGCTGGCCGATATGATCTCCAAGCTCAGCTACAGCAACGTCAAGCTGGCGCACTCTTTGGCTGAGCGGGAGGCGCTTGCCGGTACGCTGCGGGCGAACCAGGCGCGCCTGCGTATGGCGCTTGAAGCCGCCAAGTCCGGCACCTGGGAATGGGACCTCGAAACCGGCAAAAACGTGTGGTCGGATGAAGTCTGGGCGCTGTACGGCGTGGAACCGCACAGCTTCGAGCCTTCCCACGAGAACTGGCTGCGCCAGGTACACCCGCAAGACCGCGCCATGGCCGACCGTATTACCGCCGAAGCCGCCCGCACCGCCAGCGAGCTTAGCCTGGAATTCCGCGTGGCGGCAGGCGGCGGGGAGCGTTGGCTGCTGACGCGTGGGCGCCCGGTGCGCGACGACAACGGACGCCTGCTGCGCTTCGCCGGCATCGTCATGGACGCCACCGAGCGCAAGCAGGCCGAGCAGGTGCTGATTCGCACCGAGAAGCTGGCCTCGGTGGGCCGCATGGCGGCTACCGTCGCGCACGAGATCAACAACCCGCTGGAAGCCATCACCAACCTGGTCTTCATTGCCTGTACTGACCCGTCGCTCTCGCATCGCGCCCAGGCCAGCTTGCGCATGGCGCAACAGGAGCTGGCGCAGGTTGCCCATATCACCCGGCAGACACTGGGGTTTTACCGCGAAAACGCCACCCCCAGCCCGGTGCAACTGGCCGAGCTGGTGGACGGAGTGCTGGAGCTGTACGCCCGCAAGCTCAAGGACAAGGACATAAAGGTGCAACGCGACTATGCCGGGGGCGAGGTCAGCATTCACGCGGTGGCGGGCGAACTGCGGCAGGTAATCGCCAACCTGGTCGCCAACGGTATCGACGCGCTAGGTGAAGGCGGCAGGCTGGCAATCCGCCTCTCACCGTTGTTGCGCGCGGCCAAAAAGGACGGGGGAGCGGTTCGGCTGACCATCGCCGACAACGGCGTGGGAATCGCCCCGGAGCACCTGAAGCGCATCTTCGAGCCGTTCTTTACCACCAAGCAGGACGTCGGCACCGGCCTTGGCCTGTGGGTGACCAGTGAAATAGTGAAAAAACACGGTGGATTCATTCGCATGCGCAGCCGCCAGGGCAAAGGCACCGCGTTTTCCGTGTTTTTACCCGCCAGAGACGCCGGCAAATCATTTGCCAAGCGGGCCTCAGCCTGACCGCATTATTCCGGCTGTGATACTGAGCGGCTCCGGAAGGAGGCGCGAAGCATCCCTAATAGTCCTGGCTCGTGCCGGGTCGCGCCCGGCTTTCTAGTGCGCCTGGCCTTCCTCCAAAAACCTTCACTGGTCCCGCGCCGAGTTCCTGTTGTCTTCGGCGCGGCAATCTGATAAGAATTGGCTCCGTTTTCCATTCTGGAATCAAGTGTGGGGGTGCACATCATGTCTGAGTTAAATCGCCGTTCTTTCCTGTGCACGGCCACGGCTGCCTCGCTGGCCGCGGCTGGCGCGTCCAGCCCGTTGCTGGCATCGGCGCAGAGCGCGCCACAAAAGCCTTCCGGGGCCGGTGCCGCGCGTGCGCCCGCGGCTACTGGGGTTACGAAGACCCTGGCGCACTATATCATCAGCGCAAAATATGAAGACCTGCCGCCGGCCGTACGCAAGGAAGCCACGCGCACGTTGCTGAACTGGGTAGGGGTAGCCGTGGGCGGCTCGCATCATCCCACGGTGGACGACGCCATCGCCGCCATGAAGCCCTTCTCGGGGCCGCCGCAGGCCGGCATTCTCGGCCGGCGCGAGCGCTTCGACATCCTGAATGCCGCCATGATTAACGGCATCAGCTCGCATATCTTCGACTATGACGACACTCACCTGAAGACCATCATCCACCCCGCCGGCCCGGTGGTCTCGGCGATGCTGGCGCTCTCGGAATATCATCCTGTTTCAGGCAAGGACTTCCTCAACGCGGTGGTGCTGGGAGTGGAGACGGAATGCCGCATCGGCAACGCCGTTTACCCGGACCACTACGACCGTGGATGGCACATCACCGGCACGGCGGGAGTCTTCGGGTCGGCCGCGGCTACGGGCAAGCTGCTCGGCCTGACGGAACAGCAAATGGTCTGGGCGCTGGGAATCGCGGCCTCGCAGCCGGTGGGCTTCCGCGAATCATTCGGCTCGATGACCAAGAGCTTCAATGTGGGCCGGGCGGCCAATAACGGCATGACCGCTGCCATCCTGGCGAGCAAAAACTACACCAGCTCCGACCAGATGATCGAGGCCAAACGCGGCTGGGCCAACACCATCAGCGACAAGCGCGATTACCGGGAGATCACTGAGGGCCTGGGCCAGCACTACGAAGCGGCGCTGAATACCTACAAGCCGTTCGCCTGCGGAATCGTGCTGCACCCGGCCATCGATGCCGCCATTCAGTTGCGCAACCAGTACAAGCTGAAGCCGGAGCAGATCGACCATATCGACCTGCGGGTGAATCCGCTGGTGCTGGAGCTGACCGGCAAGAAAACGCCCCGAGAAGGGCTGGAAGGCAAGTTCAGCATCTACCACTCGGTGGCGATTGCCATCATCGAGGGCGCCGGCGGCGAAAAGCAGTTCAGCGACCGGGCGGTGCGCGATCCGGTGGTGGTGGCCTTGCGCGGCAAGGTAATGCCTGTGGTCGACAAGTCGATAAAGCCGGAGCAGGTCGACATGACGGTGGTGCTGAAGGACGGCCGCAAGCTGAACAAGTTCATCCAGCATGCCGTCGGCAGCGTGGAAGTGCCCATGAGCGACCAAGCCCTGGAGACGAAGTTCAGCGACCTGGCCGAAGGCATCCTGCCGCCGGCGCAGGTGCGCCGCCTGATGGACGCCTGCTGGAACATAGAGAAGCTCCCCAGCGCCGCCGCCGTGGCGCAGGCAGCACAAGCCAGGCGCAAAGCATAAGCCTGGCCAGCAGCAGAAATGGCTCAATCCGAAGGGTGCCCCAGGCTCACGAAATTGGGGCACCCTCCGTAGATTGAGGAACTCACTCCCGTGTTGAACGAGGTAGCTGGTCTGTGTCACCATTGCAATAAGCCGCAGTAAACCCTCCTGCCTTGAATACTGCCCTTATGTGCAGGCGCAGAAGGTCCCGGCAATTATTGAAATGAGAATTGATGTCTTTGGGTCTTTGGGCAGGCTGCTGGCGGGCTCTTGCCGGCACAGCCACTACACTTTTCCCATGAGCGCCAGGCGGAAAAGCCTCGAGACGGGCAGGCAGGCTCCTGCTTACGTCGTATGCCTGGACTGCGCCAAACGCTTTCGGTACGACTGGGAGCGGATGCGGGTCATCTGGACGCCGGAGCCGAGCGCGCCGATCCTTCCGGCCGATGACATGCCGGAGCCGGTCGCCTTGTCCTCGCCCGCCCCAGCGGACTTATTTTCCCGCGCGAGTTCCTGGATCTCGGCGCTGCCCGGCGTGAGACTGCCGGCGCGCCTATGGGAGCTCCTGCGAGCCTCGCTTCCATAGCAAGTGCCGCACTGAGGCAAAGAGGCAGGCGCGGCCGGCCTCGCGCACCCAAGCTGAGGGAAAAAACCGGAGCGGCAACTTCGCCCACCTGCGCAGTCCGCATTTGCGGTACCTTATTTATTAAATAGTGAATTCCCAAAGCGGCTGCTTTGATGACAAACTGTTAAATTCTCAATCCCGAAAAGCTGGAGGCTACGCTATGTTCCCCGATTTTTATCTAGCACGGCAAAAGTTTCCACGTCCGCGGCTGAACGACATCCAGGCGACGGTGCGCGAGGAACTCGGAAAGCTCCAGCTTCAGCGGAAGCTGCCCAAGGGAGCGAAGGTAGCGGTGACGGCCGGCAGCCGCGGGATCAACAACATTGTCAGCATCACCCGCACCACCATCGAGTATTTGAAGGCACAGGGATTTCAGCCGGTGCTGGTGGCCGCCATGGGCAGCCACGGCGGAGGCACCGCCGAGGGCCAGCGCGAGGTCCTTACCAGCCTGGGATTCACCCCCGAATCAATGCAGGTGCCGATACTGACCGGGGCGGAGACGGTGGAGGTGGGTAAGACGGCCAGCGGCTTGGTCGCTTACATCAACAAGCACGTGGCCGACCTCGACGGCATCGTGGTGATCAACCGCGTCAAGCTCCACACCGCCTTGCTGGGTGATATGCATAGCGGCCTGACCAAAGCGTGTGTCGTCGGCCTGGGCGGCCCCAGCGGCGCGGAGCAGTTCCACAGTCTGGGAATCAAGGAATTGCCGGCGTGCCTGCGCGACATAGGCTCCATCCTGATCGCCAAGAAGCCGATCGTGGGCGGGCTGGCAATCGTCGAGAACGGATACGAGGAGACCGCGCATATCGTCGGTGTGGAAGGCAGCCGCTTCATCGAGGAAGATGTGCGGCTGCTGCGGGTGGCCAGTGAGCTGATGCCGTCGCTGCCGGCGGAAAAACTCGACGTGCTGATCGTTGAAGAGATGGGCAAGAACTACAGCGGAACCGGCATGGATACCAACGTCATCGGGCGCTTCCGCATACAAGGCGAGGCGGAGCCGGAGAAGCCCGTCATTCGCCGCATTGTGGTGCTGGACCTCTCCGAAGCCTCCCACGGCAATGCCAACGGCGTGGGCCTGGCCGACGTGATCACCGACAAGCTGGCCGCCAAAATCGATCTGCACAACACCTATCTGAACATCATGACGACGGGATTTGCCCAAAGAGGTTTCCTGCCGCTGCACTTCCCGACCGAACAGGAAGCGATCCAGATGGCCGTCAAGAGCCTGGGCATGACGGACCCCCGCAAGCTGCGCATGATGATAATTCCCTGCACGCTGCACCTGGAGAATCTCTACGTCTCCGAAGCGCTGCTGCCCGAGCTGAAGGGGCGGAGCAACCTCGAGATAGCGCTGCAGCCGACTGCGTTGCAGTTCGACCGCGATAAGAACATGGTCAACCGCCTGCTGAAGCGGGCAGCGAGCCATGCAACGTCGTAAGAAATATTTTTGATTTTAGATTTCAGATTGAGAAGCTTTAACCACAGAGCAAACAGAGTAGAATAGCCGAGTTCATTGAACGTACCTGAACCTGGCCGGCTGTGATCTACGCCTTTCCTCTGTGTCCGCTGTGCAGTCTGCGGTTAGGCGGTTGTTGTTGCCTTTTCAATCTGAAATCAAAAATCAAAAATCTCAAATCCTAGAGGTATTTACATGCCGAACATCGGGTTCCGTATCTGCTCCAAGATCAACCGTCCACCGAAGGAACTAATGCAGACGTTCGCCGCCTTTCCCGTGTCCAACATAGCCGACAACATGGGGAGAATGTTTTGCGTTTGTCCGGAGATCAGGCCCTTCAACGCCGCCCGGCTGCTGGGGCCGGCCTTCACCGTCAGGGTTCCTGCCGGCGACAACCTGATGTTCCACAAGGCCATCGACATGGCCGAGCCCGGCGACGTGCTGGTGGTCGACGGCCAGGGCGAGAAAGTGCACTCGCTGTGCGGCGAGATCATGGTGCGCCACGCCATGAGCCGCGGCCTGGCCGGCTTCGTGGTCGACGGCACCATCCGTGACTGCGCCGCGCTCAGGGAGCTGAGTTTTCCGGTATACGCCCGGGGCGTCAGCCCCATGGGCCCGTACAAGAACGGCCCGGGGGAGATCAACGTTCCCATCTCTTGCGGCGGTGCCATGGTGGCGCCCGGCTGCATCGTGGTAGGCGACGAGGACGGCGTGGTCTTCATCGATCCGCACGACGCTCCCGAGCTCGCCAAGAAAACCAAGGCGCACAACGACAAGGAACGCGATACCTTCGCCAAAATACAGGCCGGAACCCTGGACCGCCGCTGGGTGGACCAGGCGCTGAAAGAGAAGGGCTGCGAGTTCATTTAGAGCGAAGAATAAAAAAAAGACGGAAGAGTTAACCACAGAGGACACAGAGAAATGCAGGCCCCCGGCGAGCCTTATCTGCCTTGTGCGACTCTGTGAACTCTGTGGTTAGAGCGGTTCCAGAGTTGATGTACTCACTAACCGTGGAAGCGCCGGGCTTTATTGATTGCTGTAATTGCTGTATATGTTATGTCCCAGGGACAGCACATGTTCGATGTGATTAGGGCCCCATTACAGTGATCGTGTCTCCAAGAAAGAGACGTCATGGCGAGCGGAGGCGCGTAGCGCCGGAGTCGAGTCATCTTGTGTTTTCGCGGCAAAACACAAGATTCCTCCACTCCGCCGCGCTGCGCACGGCTTCGGTCGGAATGACGTTCTCAATATTTTGATCTAGACACATCGGTCATCCACCAGAAGCCTGGGACATCACTTTTGCAGGCCTCAATAGCCCGGCGAACCGCAGTCGGAAAGGAACCGGCTTTAAAAGCCCCTTAAATTTAGGTGGACCTATTCACCGGGCTAAAGCCCGGTGCTTCCACCTGGGTACAGCAACTATAAATTTGCTCTAGCTTCCAGCCGTTGCGTCTCGTGTGAAGTATTTGGCTAAAACGTCGGGTGGCGAAAAAGGAAAATAAGGCGGAAGAATTAACCACAGAGGGGCACAGAGAATTGCAGGTCCCCGGCGAGCCTTATCTGCTCTGTGCAACTCTGCGAACTCTGTGGTTAGCTTCCAACCGCTCCTAGGCGGCGGTGGCGGCGAGCTCATCCAGCAGGGCCGCCGCCCGGCTGAGGTTGTCGACTCCGAAGATCAGCAGCAGCAGCGACGATCCCGGCTCCAACCCGCAATATGAATAATCAATGTTGATGCGGTTGGCGCCCAGATGCGCGGCGGCGCACCCCAGTTCACCCGGCCGATGCGGCAGCCGCACGACCGCCACATCCACTTCCTCGAAGTTCATGCGCAGGCTGCCCAGCACCGCCTTGGCCGCGGGCGGGTCGTCCACCAGGAAGCGCGCCAGGCTCTCGCCCTCCTCTACGTAGGATTGGAAAGCCAGGATATTCACCCCGCGCTCCGCCAGGGCCAGGCAGCACCGCCCCAGCGCGCCCGGCTTGTCTTCTATGGTGACCGTGAACTCCTTTGCCTTCGCCATTACGCAAGCTCCCCCTGATGACCCGGTTCACCCCCGGCGGCGCAGCTACAAGGCCGCGCTGCCTTGAGCGGGTCGTTTTCAGGCATTCCGCTGGCAGCGGCCTGCCATTCCCATGAGTATAGCTTCTGCCGGCCTGTGATTTGAGCGCCGCGGCTAAAGCTGCTGATCAGGCGCAGCCTCTACACCGTGCTAAAGCCTGGTGCTTCCACTCGGGTACGGCAATACAGAACTGCTCTCGCCCTGATGCCTGGCCATTGCACTAAATTCTCACATTACCTGCGGCGCGTCGATGCCCATCACTTCGAGTGCGCGGACCAGGCCGCGCTGCACAACCGCCGCCGTCGCCAGCAGAAAACGTTTCCGGCCAGGGTCGGGTTCGGTGAGGATGTGGTGACGGTGATAGAAGTTGTTGAACTGCTGCGCCAACTGGAAGGCGTACTTGGCCAGGTGGGCGGGCTCGGTGGCGGCAATAGCCTGGTCGATGAAGTGGGAAAGCTGTCCCGCCAGCAGCCATAGCTGCCAGATTTCGGTGCCGGTCTCGCCCTCGAAGTAGGGCGCGAAGTCCAGGCCGGCGGCGTCGGCCAGGGCCTCTTCCGCCGAGGTGTTGCCTTTGCGGAAGATGTTGCGGGCGCGCACCACGGCGTACTGCGCGTAGGGGCCGGTTTCGCCCTCAAAGGCCAAAGCCTCGCGGAAGTCGAAGGCGATGACCGCCTGCTTGGTGAACTTCAGCATGAAGTAGCGCAACGCCCCCAGGGCGATCTGCGTGCCGATGGCCAGACGCTCTTGCGGCGCCAGCTCGGGGTGGCGGGTGTCGACCTCGCGGGCGGCGGCGGCAATCAGCTTGTCGATCAGGTCGTCGGCCTTCACGCCGAAGCCCTTGCGCCCGGAAACTTCTATGTACGCCCGCTGCCGGTCCTCTTCGCTGACCTCGTAACCGAGTTCCAGGGCACAGCGCGGGGTGAGCGCCACCATCTCGTAGGAAAAGTGCGTGTAGTGCTCCGCCTGGTCGGTGTAGCCGAGCAGCCGCAGCGCCTCTATGACTGTGTTCTGCGGCTCCGCCTGGCGGGCGTCTATGACGTTGTAAATCTCGGCTACGCCGCCAAAGTGCGGATGCTCCGCTTCGCCCTGCCGGGAAGAGATCCAGACGTCATGCTGGTTAGGGTAGCGGAAGAACTTGCGATATCCGAAGTCGCGCCCCAGCAGGCCGAACTTCCACAGGTGGTAGGCGATGTCTTTGCCGACGTAACCGACCGTACCGTTGGAGCGCACGATCACCTTGGCGTCCTCGTCCGGGCCTTCCGGCTGCTCCTTTTCTTGTTCGCCTGACTGCGTTGAGGGTGCGTCCTTGGCAATCGATTTTTTCGTCCCAGCACCCAAGCCGGCATTAGCAGCGGTCGCTTTCGGCGCCGGCCGGGCCATCACCCAGCAGCCCTGGTTCTTGCCCTCGGTCTCGAAGTAAAGGACTTTTTTCTGCTTCAACTGCTCGAAGGCGAGGTCCCAGAAGTGCAGGCGCAGGATCTCGCTCTCGCGCGGCAGGAAGTCGTACTCGATGCCGAGCCGCTCCATGGTTTCCAGGTGGCGGCGCAGCACGGCGGTCGAGACCAGCTCGGCGATTTCGGCCAATTCGTTGCCGCCGCGCTCGATGGCGTGCAGGGTATCGAGCCGTGCCAGCAGGTTGGCTTTGTCCTGTTCATACCACTGCGAGACGCGCGCGTAGAGGTCCCAGCAGTAGTAATCGAAGCGTTCCCCGGAAGCGATCAGCCGGGCGATATCGGCCTTGGACTTGCCTTCCAGCCGGACGAAGCCCACCACCACGTCGGCCACCTGCACGCCAGTGTTGTCGATGTAGTTCTGCACGTCCACCTGGCGGCCAGCGGCGCGCAGCAGTCGAACAAAGGCGTCGCCCAGGATGGCATTGCGCAGATGCCCGATGTGCGCCGCCTTGTTGGGATTGATGGAGGTATGCTCGACCAGGATTTTTCCGGGGTGCCGCTGCCGGACCGTCTCCTCCTGGCCGCCTATGATCTGGCGAGCGGCCTCCGCCCGGTCGATGCAGGCATTGATATAGCCTCCGCCGGCGACCTCGAAGCCGGCAAAACCGGCCAGCGGCGGCAGCTCGGCCACGATCTCCTCGGCGATCTTGCGCGGCGGCCGGCGCAGGCGCCGGGCCAGCTCGAACGACAGCGGCAGCGCATACTCGCCCATCTCCGGCCGGGGCGGCTGCTCGACGACAATGCTCTCTATTTCAAGCTGATACTTGCGGCGCAGAAATTCGCGAATGTGTTCGACCAAGCGGCGTTGTAACTGGCGGTACAAGGGGTTCCTATCCTACTCCTCGAGAATCTCAGCGGGACGAGCCTCCGTTAGACGAACCAAGCCATCCGGGAGAAAAGCTGATTATAAAGCTTGGCTGCCGGTTGCCGTTTGACCCTGAAGCCGCGACTCCCTATGATGAAGTTTTTGTACCCCCTGCGCGGAGCGGGCGACTGGCTTCCGTGTCACGGGGTTGGCTTCGGCGGACGAACTCATGCGAATAGCGTATCTGGACTGCTTCTCAGGCATCAGCGGCGACATGTTTCTGGGCGCTCTGGTTTCGGCCGGCGTCTCGGCCGAGCTGCTGCGCCAGACGGTTCGTGCCCTGGACGTCGGAGCGGCCCTGGAAATTGCCGGCGTCGAGCGCAACGGAATATCCGCCACCAAGGTCGACGTGCTGGTCGATGGAGAAAAAGATCTGCCGCGCGAAGAGTTTTTTAGCAAGAAGCATGCGGAAGAAGCGCACGTCCCGGGGTCCCCAGCAGACGCCGTTGTTGCGTCTGCTGGGGTGGAGGTCCATCCGCATGCGCACGGCAGGCACGTTCATGAGCATCCGCATTCGCACCCGCATGAGCACGAGCAGGCGCACCGGCCACAGGCGCAACCGCACCGCGGGCTGAAGGAGATACGGGAAATCATTCGCCGGGCGGCCATTTCGGCGACCGCCAAAGAGACGGCCATCGCCATCTTCCAGGCGCTGGGCGAAGCCGAGGCCAAGATCCACCACCAGGATGTGGAGGAGATCTGCTTCCACGAGGTGGGCTCGGCCGATGCCATTGTCGATATCACCTGCGCGGCGGTCGGGGCCGAGGCGCTGGGGGTCGAGCGCTGGATATGCTCTCCGCTCAACCTGGGCGGCGGGATGGTGCGCTGCGAGCACGGTATGCTGCCGGTTCCCGCGCCGGCCACCCTCGAGCTGCTGCAAGGGGCGCCCGTTTATTCTTCGGGCATTCAGAAAGAGCTGGTCACGCCCACCGGCGCGGCCATCCTGCGCACCTTGGTTTCCGCCTATGGCGACTTCCCGGCCATGGCGGTACAGGCGGTTGGGTACGGTGCCGGGTCGCGCAATATCCCCGGCATGCCGAATGTCACCCGCCTCACCGTCGGCGAGCGTGAGGACGAGCCGGCGGAGCAAACCACGGTCACCGTGATCGAGGCCAACCTGGACGACATGAGCCCGCAACTGTTCGGCTATGTGCTGGAGCGGCTGCTGCAGGCGGGGGCGCTGGACGCTTACGCCACGCCAGTGCAGATGAAGAAGAGCCGTCCCGGGCTGCTGCTTACGGTGCTGGCGCGCAATGAAGATGCGGCGCGCATGTCGAAGCTGATCTTTGCCGAGACTACCACTCTTGGCCTGCGCATGCGGCAGGATCGGCGCTACGCCCTCGACCGCCGGCATGTGACCGTGGCCACGCCCTGGGGCGAGGTGCGCATAAAGATCGGCAGCATGAAGGGCGCCGCCGACTGCAACGCCGCCCCGGAGTTCGAGGACTGCCGCCGCCTGGCAACCGAACACAAGGTGCCGCTCAAGCAGGTGATGCAGGAGGCGCTGCGCAGCTATTGGTCAGGCATCAGGAAACAGGGTTCAGAGGATAGGGGATAGGGGTTAGCAGGTAGCGAGGATTAGTTTTGGCCTGAGTAGGAGTGGTGGCCGTTCGGAGATGCTGTATCGCAAAAGGTGAACGTCATTCCGAGCGAGCGACGCTTGGCGTCGCGAGTCGAGGAATCTTGAGTTGCTTTGTTGAGTCAGGAAAACGCAAGATCCCTCCACTTCGCTTCGCTCCGGTCGGGATGACGTCTTCCTGGAAGATCGGAAAGATTTGATGGAAAACACCAAGCCCGCGAAGTTTTACATTACGACTCCCATTTACTACGTCAATGCGCGTCCGCACATCGGGCACACCTACACCACCATGGCCTGTGACGCCATCGCGCGCCGCCAGCGGCTGCTCGGCAAGGACACCTTCTTTCTCACCGGCACCGACGAGCACGGGCAGAAGGTCGAGCGCTCGGCCGCGGCCGCCGGCAAGTCACCGCAGCAGTTCGCCGACGAGATTTCCGGCGAGTTCCGCTCGCTGTGGGACCGGCTGGGGATAACCTACGACAAGTTCATCCGCACCACCAGCGAGGAGCACAAGCGCGGCACGCAGGAGATGTTCAGGCTGCTGCAGCAGCGCGGATACATCTACAAAGGCTCTTACAGCGGGCAATACTGCGTCATTGACGAACTCTACGTCGACACCGACACCCCGGGCGCGCCCTGCCCCGAGTGCGGCCACCCGACCGAGACGGTGCGCGAGGAGAACTACTTCTTCAAGCTCTCGGCCATGGAAGAGCCGCTGCTGAAGCTCTATGCCGAGAACCCTGACTTCATCCGCCCGGAGACGCGGCGTAACGAGGTCATCGCCTTCGTGCGCGGCGGATTGCGCGATCTTTCCGTCTCGCGCACCACCTTCAAGTGGGGCATCCCGGTCCCCGGCGATCCCGCGCACGTCATCTACGTCTGGCTGGATGCGCTGTGCAACTACATCACCGCCATGGGCTTCGGCTCGCCGGACGCCAAAGACCAAGCGCGCTTGAAGCGCTATTGGCCGGCGGATGTGCACATGGTGGGCAAGGAAATCGTCCGCTTCCACTGCGTTTACTGGCCGGCGTTCCTGCTGGCCGCCGGGCTGCCGCTGCCCAAAGGCATTGTGGCCCACGGCTGGCTGCTGTTTGAAGAGAGCAAGATGTCGAAGTCGCGCGGCAACATCGTGCGTAGCGAGACCATTCTCGACGTGCTCGGCGCCGACGCCCTGCGCTACTTCCTGATGCGCGAGATCGTCTTCGGCCAGGACGGCTCGTTCAGCTTTGACGCGCTGGTACAACGCTACAACGCCGACCTGGCGAACGGACTGGGCAATCTCGCCAGCCGCACCCTGGCCATGATTACCCGTTACTTTAACGGCGAGGTGCCGTATCCGTCGCGCACGGCCGCGCGCCGGTCGGCCGACGAGGCCATCGAACAGTTGGCTTCCAAAACCATCGCCGAGTTCGCCGAGTTATTTGACAGCTTCCAGTTCTCGCGCGCCCTGGAAAGCGCCTGGGGACTGGTCAGCGCGGTCGACAAATACATTGTCGAAAACGAGCCCTGGGCGGTGGCCGAGCGGCAGGACGAAGAGAGCCGGGCGCGGCTGGCCACCATTCTTTACACTTCGGCCGAGGCGCTGCGCATCGTCACCGCGCTGGCCCATCCGGTGATTCCCGACTCCACGGCGCGCATCTGGTCGCAGCTCGGCCTGGGAGACATCTGCAAGCTGCGGCTCGGAGAGTTGAAGTGGGGCCAGCTAGGTATCGGAACTAAGTTGGGCAAGGTAGAGGCGGTCTTTCCGCGGGCGGACAAGAGCGTCATCGAAAGAATGCAACAATTGGAACAAGAAGGCAGACCACAACCCGCGGCCGCTCCCGCCGTTGCTGAACAACCTGCCACCGCTCCCGCTGCGCAAGCGACAACGCCGGCGGCGGCCACAGGAGCAAGCGAGTCGCCCACTATCACCATCGACGACTTCATGAAGATCGACCTGCGGGTGGCGCAGGTGAAATTCGCCGAGCGCGTCAAAGGCGCGGATAAGCTGCTGCGCCTGGAAATCGATATGGGCGGTGAGAGCCGGCAGATCGTGGCCGGCATCGCCAAGGCATACACGCCGGAACAGCTCATCGGACGCAAGATCGTGGTGGTGGCCAACCTGGCCCCACGCAAACTGCGCGGCCTGGAATCCAAGGGCATGCTGCTGGCCGCCACCCTGGGCGATGGGCAGCCGGTGCTGGCGGGCTTCCTGGAAGACGTTCCGCCGGGCGCCAGGCTGAAATAGCCGCCGATTTCGCCTTGCGCCACTGCAAAACGCAGCAAACATCGCAAAACGCAACGCGTTTAACCGCCCCGTCCCTCACCACCGTCCCTGTAAGTGTATAAAAACGAACAGTTTAGTGTTTTTGCCGGATTTGTACCCCGATTGCATTACAAATCAGCAGCTATCGCCAGTCACAGGCATTGGTCCGCCAGTTCGCGCCCCGAGTCTTGCTTTGGAATGGTGAGGGCGGAGGCAATTATGTCTATCCTGTTCGTGCTTCTAACGTTTCTGCTGGTCATCTCGATCACCTACTTTTTGCGGCGGCCGGAGCAGCGCGCCGGCGTTCCGCTGCGCGCCGAGACTTGGCCGCGACCGGCAGCTCCGAAGATGGCTGTCGAACTGGGGTTTGAAATTCCCCGGGGCTACTGTTTCCACCCCGGCCACATGTGGGTCTTCGACGAAGGCCGGCAGAACACGCGGGTCGGCTTCGACGCTTTCACCGGCAAGCTGCTGGGCAGGGTTGACGGCATCGAGGTTGTGGGCCTGAATCGCTGGGTGCGGCAGGGACAAACGCTGGTGACCATCAAGCGCGAGGGCTTGACCTTCGAGATGCTGTCGCCCATCGAAGGCGTGATCACCTCGGTCAACCATGAAGTCATGAAGGACCCGAACCTGGCGCTGGCTGACCCGTACCAGAGCGGATGGATTTGCGTGGTGAAATCGCCAGAGGTGGCCATCAACCTGCGAAACCTGGTGCAAGGGCCGCTGGTGGCTTCCTGGATGCAGAACAGCATCGCCCGCCTTTCCGCCATGGCGGCGCGCATGGCTCCCGCCCTGGCCCAGGACGGCGGGGTTCCAATCGCCGGCATGATGGCACAACTGGATCCCGGCTCGCAGCGCCGGATCATTCACGAATTCTTCTTGACGTAGCAGCGGTGGGCCTGGCGCAGGCCCGGCCGCCCGCGGGCTGGGCGGCGCAGCGGATATTGCCGGGCTCCGGGCACAGGAAAAAGGGGACGAACACATGGCAAACGGCAAGGCAATTCTGGTGGACATCAAGCGCTGCATCGGCTGCCAGGCTTGTGAGCAGGCGTGTCAGGAGATACATCAGTTTCCTAAGCAGCACCCGGCGCAGTTGTCGGAGGTGGCGCTCACTTTCGTCGAGCAGAGAGGAGAGAAGTCTGTGCGCCGCCTGTGCCTGCACTGCGAGCAGCCGGCGTGCGCTTCGGCTTGCCTGGTAGGGGCGCTGCAGAAGACCGCGCTCGGGCCGGTCACCTACGACGATAAGAAGTGCATGGGTTGCCGCTATTGCATGATCGCCTGCCCGCAGGGGGTTCCGCGTTACCAGTGGTCCAAGCTGGCGCCTTACGTCAAGAAGTGCGACATGTGCGCGGCCCGCATCGGCAGCGGCGGCAAGCCCGCCTGCGTCGAGGCCTGCCCGGTCGAGGCCAGCGTATTCGGCGACCGCGAAGCCCTGCTGAACGAGGCCTGGAGCCGCATTCGCAGCGATTCTGCTTACGTGCCGCGCATTTACGGCTCGCAGGAGTTCGGAGGGACTTCGGTTCTTTACCTCTCCGATGTGCCCTTTGAGAAACTCGGCTTCGTGCCGCCGCCGGTCGGGAACCAGCCTCTGCCGACGCTCTCGGCCGCCGCTCTGAGCGAAAGCCCGATGGTGGTCCTGGTGGGCGGATCGATGCTTTCGGCGCTCTACTGGATCACCCAGCGGCGCAAGCTGGTGGCGCTGGCCGAAAGCCAGGAAGAACAGCACGGCAAGGGAAGGGACTGATTTATGGCATCCGAGGCGAAGAGGATAACGTTCTGGCAAGGGCTAACGGCCATTATTTTCACCCTGGGAATCTACGCGGCGTACCTGCGTTTCTTCCGCGGCTGGCAAGCGAGCACCAATCTTACCGATGCACAGCCCTGGGGACTATGGGTCGGCTTCGGCACACTCTGCGGGGTCGGACTCTCGGCCGGCGGATTCGCCATCGCGGCCGCCGTTTATCTGCTCGGCATGGAGCGCTACCGGCCGGTGCTGAAGAGCGCCATCCTGCTCTCGTTTCTGGGCTACTCGACCGTGTGCGTGGGCATGATCTACGAACTGGGGCTGCCCTGGCGCATCTGGCACCCGATCGTCTTCTGGAACGTCCATTCGGTGCTCTTCGACGTTGCCCTGTGCGTCATGTGCTATACCAGCGTGCTGGCCCTGGAGTTTTCGCCTTCACTGGTGGAGAAGCTGCCGTTCCCGCGCTTTCGCGAGTTTTATTCGCACTGGCATCATCGGCTGACCATCGCGCTGGTTCTGGCGGGCACTTTGCTCTCCTCCATGCATCAGTCTTACCTGGGAGCATTGTTCCTTATCGCCAAAGGCAAGGTATATCCGCTCTGGTATAGCCCGTACCTGACGACTCTGTTCTACCTCTCGGCGCTGCCGGCCGGAATCGCGCTGCTGATCATCGCCCTTTACCTGTGCGTGCGTTCGCTGAACGCAAGCATCGAGTACGCCATCCTGGAAGAGCTGAGCCGCGTGATGGCGATTCTGCTGGCAATTTATGGCGTCTTCCGCGCCTTCGACCTGGCGCGCAACGGGGCCTTGCCGTATCTGTTCGCGCCGCGGGCGGAAAGCCTGTACTTCTGGACGGAAATCGTTCTGCTGGTGATCCTGCCGCTGGCGCTGCTGAGCCAGTCGCGGGTCCGGCACAACCCGCAGCTACTTTACTGGACCTGCGCCGTCGTAACCATGGGCTTCATGTGTAATCGCCTGAACGTCTCGATTACCGCCATCGATGCCATGACCGGCGCCCGCTACGTGCCCAAGTGGCCCGAGCTTGCCTTGACCGTGGCGGTGTTGACGGCCGGCGTGGTCGCCTTTCGCCAGGCAGTGATTTACCTGGACATCGTTCCCAAACGCGAAGCATTGCCGCGCGTTGCTTGGGTTGAGGCTCCGGCCGAAGCGTGAAAGACAAGTGATTAGGGATGAGGAGTTAGGGGCTAGGGAATAGAAAGCGGTTTTGCTGGCTGCGTATTTTTGCAGCCCGACGGAATTGGGAGGTGGAAGCCCACGCTTCAGGCGTGGGAGACGATGCTCAGCAACTCCCTAACCTGTAACCAATGCCATGAACCAGCAGGGACTTTTACCGCCGGTTGATCAGGATGCGGAGCAGGCGTTTGATCCGTATCTGCTGCGCATGCTCGAGCTGGAGCGTGCGGCCCGGGCGCTCGATGTGGAAGAGTCGACGCTGGAGCAGATGCGCCACGCCGAGCTGGAGACGACTATTCACCTGGCGGGCACGCGTGCCGACGGCGCCGCCGCCGGCTTCAGCGCGCTGCAATGTTTGTACGATCCGGCTTCGGCGGCGATCGTCGAGTTGGCCATCGGACCGGATACCTATCTCAACCAGGTGCGGGCGGCGGCTTTCCTCAATGACCTGTGCTGTGCGCTTTTGCGGCTGAACTGGCGCGGGGCCGCCGCCGGCCTCACCTTTGATCCCTCGCAATACCCGGAGCGCGAGACTCGGCGGCTGTTGCGGCGCTACGCCGAGACCGCGCAGCGCATCCTGCCCGGTTGCTTTTCGGTCTCTCGCATTTACGGCGGCAATCCGGCCATTCATGGGTGGCTGGGCAATGATCTGCGGCCATTCGGCCACGGCGCCGCCGTGGATCAGGTGGACAGGCAGTGGGAGCGCCTGGGCAGGTGGATCGTGGAGTTGACGCGCGTGTTCGCCGATTCCATCCAGGCAAAAGCAGATTCGGCCTCTGCCGGAAGCTCCGGCTACGGGGAGATTCGCACCTGCGCCATTCAAGGATGTGCCGGTTTGGGCATGGCTACGGCGCATGCCCTCTCAGCCGGCCCGGCGGGCACAACTTCAAAGAGCCCGGGGATCTTCTTTGCTTCCGGCGGCGTGCAAGTCATCATGATGTCCGATTCCTCAGGGGCGGTGCTGAATGAAGCCGGGCTGGACCTGGCGCGGCTGCAGGCGCATCTGGCGCGCGAGCGTGTGCTGTTTGGCTACACCGGAGGCGAGCACGCCTATGGCGCCGACCTGCCGCGCTGCCAATGCGATCTGCTGATTCTGCAGGCGCCCATGCAAATCACCGCCGGAAATGTGGACGCGGTGCGGACCCGCATGATCGTCGAGTGCGTTCCCGACTGCGTCAGCTACGAGGCCAAGGCGCGCCTGGCGAGCCAGGGCGTCGAGATTATTCCGGAACTGCTGGTGCGTTGCGGGCCGGTCCTGCTAGCCGCCGCCGGTTCGCAGACCTTCGCCATGCCGGAGGCGCGCACGCGGGCCTTGCTGCGGCAATACGCCAGAAGGTTGCGGACGCAGGTGGCGGAGGCGGCCAGCGCCTGGAACATCAGCTCTTCCCGCGCCGCGTTCATGCTGGCCGTGGAGCGGCGCGCCGCCCAGCTCAGACGCGCCGGGCTGTAAGCCCATCCCAAGCCGCGCCATCGCGCCGCTAAACTCCCTAAGGTTTTCGGTTTCAAGGAATTAAGGTGCGTATGGCGAGGACTAAAAGTTCCTTCCCATTGTGAGTGGTAAATTTCCTCCGTATGCTCTCGCTGGGTCCATAGAGGGCACAGGTGCGCTTAAGGCTGCGGCGAAGAAATTACAAGTTATGGCAGCGAGTGGGAATGTCTGCCCGCGACTGCTGGCCTCATTTGGTGGGCATTCTTGGGCTGAGCATCGTCTCCACGCCCATTGCCCTGCTCGCCCCGCTGCCGCTGAAGATCGCCGTCGACTCGGTGCTCGGCCACGAACCGGTTCCGCACTGGCTTTGGTTTCTGATTCCGGCGGGCGCTTCGCGCACCACCTGCCTGGTGCTGGCGGCGGTGCTATTGCTGGTCATAGCACTGATCAGCAGCCTGCAGTCGCTGGCCAGTTGGCTGCTGCAAACCTACACCGGCGAAAAGCTGGTTCACAATCTGCGCTCGCAACTGCTATGGCACGTGCAGCGCCTGAGCCTGGCCTTTCATGACCGGCGCGGGACCAACGATACCGCTTACCGCATTCAATACGACGCCTCCGCCATTCAAAACGTGCTTATCCAGGGGGTGGTGCCCATCGCCAGCTCGGCTTTCGCCTTTGCGGCGATGCTCTACGTCACCGCCCGCATCAACTGGCGCCTGGCCCTGGTAGCCTTGACGCTCTCGCCGGTTCTCTGGCTCCTGGCGCGCAAGTCCAGCAACAAGGTCCGCAGCGGCTATGACGAGGTGCGGGAGCTGGACAGCTCCGCCATGCTGGTGTTGCACGAGGCGCTGGCCTCGGTGCGTGCGGTCAAGGCCTTCGGCCGCGAAGATCACGAAGACGAGCTCTTCCGCCGCAAGTCGCGGCAGCGAATGATGGAACAGATCCGGCTGGCCTCCATCCAGGCCAGCTTCCACGTGCTGATGGGCCTGACTATCGCTGTAGGCACGGCGGCGGCCCTGCTGGTCGGAGTCGGGCAGGTGCTGGCCGGCGCCATCACCGTCGGTGAACTGCTGCTGGTGATGGCCTACATGGCGCAACTGTACGAGCCGCTGCGCAACGTCAGCAGCAAGATCCCCGAGCTGCAGGGCGCCATTACCAGCGTGCGCCGGGCGTTCTCTTTGTTCGACGAGATTCCGGAGCTGGGCCAACCCTCGCCCAGCATTGCCCCCGGGCACATCCAGGGGAATTTCGTTTTTCGCAACGTCTGCTTTCAGTACACCGCCGGGCGCCGCGCGCTGCACGACCTTTCCTTCGAGATCGAGGCGGGCGCGTGCGTGGGTATTGTCGGCCCCAGCGGGTCGGGCAAGACCACCCTGGTGCACATGCTGACCAGGTTCTACGATCCGGTGGAAGGCTGCATCCTGCTGGACGGGATCGATCTGCGCAACTACAAGCTGGCCGATCTGCGGCAGCAATTTTCCATCGTGATGCAGGAGCCGATGCTGTTTTCCACCACGGTGGCCGCCAATATTGCCTACGCCCGGGCCGACGCCAAACGGTCGGAGGTGATAGAAGCCGCCAAGCTGGCCGGAGCGCATGAGTTCATCATGCGGCTGCCGCGGGACTACGATACCCCCATCGGCGAACGCGGAGCCCACCTCTCAGGCGGAGAGCGGCAGCGGCTGGCCATCGCCCGCGCCTTCCTGAAGGACGCGCCCGTGCTGATTCTCGACGAGCCCACCAACGCCATCGACATCAAGGCCGAGGGGCTTATCATCAGCGCCCTGGAAAAACTTATGCGCGGGCGGACGAGCTTCATGATCGCCCACCGCCTGAGCACGCTGGAGAAATGCGACCAGGTGCTGGTCCTCCGCGAAGGACATCTCACCTCCATCGTCAGCGATTTACAGCAGGCGCGCCGGGAGCTGCTCGACAATCCCGAGCAACCAATTATCCCTAACGCCGGACCGGTGCTGGTGCGGTAAGCGAGGCTGCCTAGCGCCGGCCTCCAGGCCGGCTGCAGGTGCGGACGTCTCGTACCTCCGCCGAACCATTTCTGGTTCCCCGCCAAACTGCTTATTGTCCCCCAGGTAAGCTGGTGGTAACGTCAGCCATCGGCCTGCGGGCCGGCCTCCGATGGCGGAACCCTATCGCATTCAGCTTCAGCAGGCAGTTGCCGGCGCCCTGGACGGCGCGACGGTGGTGACGGCGAATACGCGCGCCTCCCGCTACCTGCTGTGCCAGTGTGATCGCCGCCGCGCCGGAAGCGCAGGCGCCTGGCTAACGCCCTCGATACTGCCGCTGAATGCCTGGCTCAACGAGCTTTGGCGCACCGCCCAGGTCTGCGGCGCGCTCAATCTCACCTTGCTTGCGCCCCCCCAGCAACAGGCGCTCTGGACGCGGATCGTCGCCGGCGGAGTGCCTTCCACCGCACTGGCAGGCGACAATGGGCTGGCCCAGCTTGCGATCCAAGCTTGGGAAACCGTGCGCGCCTATGGCATTCCTCTGCGCTCGCGGCAGTTCTCGGGTACGGCCGAGGCGGCATCGTTTGCTTCCTGGGCGGCCGCTTATGGCGATCACCTGGCAGCCAAGGGGTGGGCAGACCCGGCGCTGGAAATCGATTTGCTGCTGCCGGCCCTTCCCGCGCTGAAGCGGTGGTTGCCGAAGCAAATGGTGTTCGTCGGCTTTGACGCTTTCACCCCGCAGCAGCGCCGGCTGATGTCGACTCTGGCATCGCAAGGCGTGGAGTTGGCCGCCGTGGGCGTCGCGCCCGGCCCGGAGATGGCGGTCTCGCCAGCCACGTTCTGGCAAGGGCCGGCCCTCAAGCTGGCCGACCGCTCCGCCGAGTTGCGCAGCGCGGCGGCCTGGGTCCGCGCTCACCTGGAGCGCGATCCTGGGATACAGGTCGGGGTGGTTGTTGCCGGGCTCGCCGAACTACGCGGACAGGCGGAGCAGATTTTCTCCGCTATTCTCCATCCCGAACAGTTCTTCGCTGTTCGCGACATCTCTCAACCGGCCTTCGATATCTCGCTTGGCCACCCTCTGGCGGATTATCCGATCATCCATAGCGCGCTTACATACCTGCGGCTGCTGATGGGACCGATATCGCTGGGGGAGTTCTCCGCCTGGTTGCGTTCGCCCTACTTTGGCGCGCTTGGCGGCCGGGGTTATGCGCGCGCTGTGCTGGAGCAATCGCTGGCCCAGGCGCTCCGGCCAAGCGTTACCCTCGATGCCATCACCCAGGCCGCACGCGAGAGGCAAACGCCGGCAGCAATCGAGCTGCTTCGGCGACTGCGGTCTGCCGTCGAATTGGCAAAGCGAGTATCGAGTCCGGCAAGTGCAAAGTCAACCGTGTCCGGGCTGCGGCCCGGTCTTTGGCTAGATAAAATCTCGAAGGCGCTGGCCGCCGCCGGCTGGCCCGGCGATGGCGGCGGCATAAACCTGACCAGCGAGGAGTACCAGACGCGGGAGGCGTGGGAGGACCTGCTTTCCGAAGTCGGCGGCCTGGAGCTGGTAGAGCCGCACATGGAGTTGAGGCAAGTGATCGAGCGCCTGGTGGCAGCCGCCTCGGCCAAGATCTTCAAGCCGCAGAACCAGAGCGCCCCGGTCCAGGTGATGGGCGAACTGGAGGCCGCCGGCAGCGCCTTCGACGCGCTTTGGATCGCCGGCTGGAGCGATGCCGATTGGCCTCGCCGCCACGCGCCCAATCCGCTGATTCCGCTGGCGCTGCAATATGAGTACAACACGCCTCATTGCTCCGCGGCGGCGGAGCTGGCGTTCGCGCGCTCGGTAACCGCGCGCCTGCTGGCCAGCGCGCCGGAGGTGGTTGTGAGTTGGCCGGCGGCCGAGGAGGATCGCGAGCTGCGGCCTTCACCGCTGATTACTACCCCAGCAAACGCAAAAGAAGTGTTTGCCGGTGATCACACTCTTGCCATTCCGGCAGACGCAATTCAGGCGGCGCGGCTTTCACCGGCGAAAACTGTTGCCGAACTGTTTCCTCCGGTCACTTTGGAATTGGTGCCTGACGACCGGGCTCCCGCGGTTGCGGCCGGCGAGCTGCGCTCGCACGGCGTACGCCTCCTGGAGCAGCAGTCGAACTGCCCCTTCCGCGCTTTTGTCGAGCTGCGCCTGCTGGCCCAGGTGGAGCCGCAGCGGGAGATGGGGCTGGCGGCCAGCGAGCGCGGCAAACTGGTCGAGCGCGCTTTGCAACGCGTGTGGGAGCAGTTGGGAGACAGGTTCACGCTGGAAAACTGCAGCGCAGGCCCGCCTGGAGGAGATCATTAGCTCGGCGGTGGACGATGCTCTTGGCGACCTGCAGCCGGGCGACGCTTGGGAAATGCGTTACTTCGCCCTAGAGCGCCAGCGTCTGAGTGCACTGGTGCGGGAGTGGCTCGAGGTCGAGCGCAGCCGGGAGGAGTTCGAGGTGGTTGGCCATCAGCATGACATACAACTGCAACTGGCTGGAGTGCAGTTGCGCGGACGCCTGGACCGCCTGGATCGGCTGCGCGACGGCTCGCTGGTGATCATCGATTACAAAACCGGACAGCAGTCATACGGGCCCAGCCAGTGGCAGGTGCCGCGGCCGGCGCGTACGCAATTGCCGTCGTACGCGGTCGCACTAGGATCCGCTACCGAGGCCGCCTTTGCCGGGGCGCAAATCGCCGGAGTGGCGTTTGCGCTGGTAAAGCGCGGCGGCTGCCGCATGGCCGGCATCGGCCAGCGGCCGGAGATTCTGGGCAAGAATAAAGGTTCGCACGGCGAAGACTTGAAGCAATCTCTGGCAAGCTGGCGGCCAGAGCTGGAATCCCTCGCGCGCGATTTCTTCGGCGGCGACGCGCGCATAGCCCCCAGGTGCATCTCCACCTGCCAGGATACTTACTGCCACTTGCACGCCGTATGCCGCTTGGCGGAGCTTGACTTCTCCGCCGAAACCATGGAGGAGCAGGGCGATGCCTCCGGGTAGCGCCGCACCGAGGCGCGACGTGCCCGATGCCGCCGCGCGGCGGGCGGTAATCGACCATGGCCGCTCGTTCATCGTGCAGGCGCCGGCCGGCTCCGGCAAGACGGAGCTGCTCATCCAGCGCTTCCTCAACCTGCTGGCCCATGCCGAGATCGCGGAGCCGGAGTCGATTCTCGCCATCACCTTCACGCGCAAGGCCGCCAACGAGATGCGCAATCGCATCCTGGCCGCCTTGGAGCAGGCCGCTTGCACGGCGACAGGCGCGAAGCCGGCGTTGACTGGCGCCGCCTCGGCTTCCGCGCCGGAGCCTGATTCAAGTTCGCATTTGACCGCCAGCCTGGCCGCCGCCGCACTGGCGCGCGACCGCCGGCAGGGATGGGGCATCCTGGAAAACCCATCGCGGCTGCAGGTGCGCACGGTGGATTCCTTCTGCGAGTCGGTGGTCAGGCAGATGCCGCTTCTGGCGCGATTTCTGCCGGGCGCGAGCATCAGCGAGGACGTCGAGGCGCTTTACCGCCAGGCGGCTGAGCAAACATTGCGCCGGCTGGCCGACTCGCCTGCGGAGGTCGCGGCAGCATTGGAGACCCTGCTGCTCCACCTGGATAACAATTTGACCCGGGCGCAGGCGCTGCTGGTCGACATGCTGAAGCGGCGCGACCAGTGGATGCCCCTGGTCGGTTGCGGCGATATCTTGCCAGCCAACGCCACAATGGCATTTGCTTCCGCCTTGGGCGAGTTGGCCACATTCCGGCAGCGGTTGGAAGCCGGCTTGGCGCGCGCCGTGCGCTCGGAGCTGGCGGAGATTAGCGCCACCGTCGCGGCTTCGCTCAACCCCACCCAAAAATCCGAGTTCCTTCGCCTGGCCCGCTACGCCGCCGGCAACCTGCGCGAGTCCGCCACCGACAGCCGGGTGGCGCTGCTGGCCTCTATCCAGGACTTCCCCAGCGACGAGCCTGAACAGACCGCAATGTGGCTTGGGGTGCGGGATTTCTTTCTGACCAAGGGCGACGGCTTCAGGTCGCGCCTGACGGTGAATGAAGGCTTCCCGCCGAGCGCGGTGGGCAAGTCATCGAAGGAAGCTTGCCAGCAGCTCTTGGTGTCCGTTCGCGGCGGGACGCAAGCGGAAGCGCTGGCCGCGGCGCTTAGGCGTGTGCGCTACCTGCCGCCGGTCACTTATACGGATCAGCAGTGGGAGTGCGTGCACGCCCTTTTTGTGGCGCTACCGCTGGCCGTGAACGAGTTGAAGACGATCTTCGCCGAGCAGGGCGCCTGCGACTTCATAGAAGTCGCCCAGGCGGCCCAGCTCGCTCTTGCGCCCCGGCAAGCGCCGTCGCCGCTGGGCAGCGGCATCCACCATATCCTGGTTGACGAGTTTCAGGACACGTCGGTGGCGCAGGTGGAGCTGCTCAAGAGCCTCACCGCGGACTGGACCACAGCGCCACCGGCAACTGACCCATCCTCCGACGCCGCCGGGAACACGCTCTTTTTGGTGGGCGACCCCATGCAGTCGATCTACGGCTTTCGCAAGGCCGAGGTCACACTGTTCGAAGATGCCCGCCAGGGGCGCGCCTCGCTGCCGCCGCTGGCGGCCCGCGAACTCGTCGTAAATTTCCGATCGAGTGCGGCCCTGGTGGACTGGTACAACCGCGTCTTCTGCCAACTGCTGCGCGAGTCCAACCAGGTCACCGGCGCGGTGAACTACGCGCCCGCCCAGGCCGCACCGGAGCTGCCCCGCTCAAGCGAAAGAAGCTTGGGTGGGGCACCCGATGAGTTGGACGGCGTACACCTTTACGGCGTGCCGGCTGGCGACCGGCAAGCGGAAGCCGCTTGCGTGGCCTCCATCGCCGAGCGCGTTCTGCGTCATCGCCCGCAGGAGCGCATCGCCATACTGGTTCGCGCCCGCGGGCATCTGTCGGAAGTGGTGCGGGCGTTGCAGGCGTCGCGAATTCCATTTCGCGCCGTCGATATCGAGCCGCTGGGCGATCGCCAGATCGTTCGCGACCTTCATGCCCTGCTGCTGGCCATTACCCATCCTGCCAAGCGCATTGCCTGGCTGGCGCTGCTGCGCTCGCCTCTGTGCGGGCTTACGCTGGCGGATCTACTGGAGCTTTGCCGGGAGGACAGGGACAGCCCACTGCCGGAGCTGCTGCAATCGCGGCGTGAGCGCTTGCCGGCCGAGGCGCGGCAACGCTGCGACCGTCTGCTGGCCGTGCTGGCGGAAGCCATGAGCTGGCGCGGGCGGAGCGGCCTGCGCCAGATCGTCGAGCGCTCCTGGATGGCGCTGGGCGGGCTGGCGGCGTCGGCCGACCAGGAGCGCGACCTGCGCGAGGCGGCGGCATTTTTCGATCTGCTGCAGCAATGCGAGCGCGGAGGCGAGTTGGCTGACCCGTCGGAGTTCGAGCGCAGGCTGCAGCAGTTGTACGCACCTCCCGGCCCCGCGCCGGCGACACAAACCGCTGGCACGGTCGAGGTCATGACCATCCACGCCGCCAAGGGACTGCAGTGGGACACGGTGATTGTACCCGGCCTGGCGCGCACGCCGCGGCGCGACGAGGAACAACTGCTCTACTGGCGTGAGTTCGTCAGCGCCGGCGAGAAGCATCTCCTGCTGGCGCCGATTGAGTCGGCAGCCGCCCCGGCAAATGCAACCGCCGGCGCCGACGACAATAGCGTAAAGAAATACCTGCGCCGGCTCTCCTCCGATCGCGCCCGCGAGGAGCTGAAGCGCCTGCTCTACGTGGCCTGCACGCGCGCCCGCACCGGCCTCTACCTGATAACGGAGTTGCCCGATGAAGGGAAGGCTCCGGCCGCGGACTCGGTGCTCTCGCTTCTCTGGGGCCTGGATGGAATACGTGCGCAGATCGAGCCGTTTGCCGGCCGCGTGCAAGGCGATGCCCAGCCGCAAACGGCTCCGGGGGTGCTCCGCCGCCTGCCGCTGGAATGGCAGTGCCCGGCGCCTCCGCCGCCTCTGGATTGGGAAGCCAAGCCTGCGCCCGCCGCCGGAGCCGCCGAGCCGCACACCTTCGATTGGGCGAGCCAGAAGTTGCGGCATGTCGGGACCGCCACCCATCGTCTGCTGCAGCAGATTGGCCGTGAAGGCCTGGAGCAGTGGGACGCGGCGCGAGTTCGCCGCCTCGACGTGCGCAGCCTGCTGCTGCAATTGGGCGTGGCCGAGTACGAGGCCGACGAGGCCGTGGAACTGGTGCGGCGCGCCCTGGAAAAGACCCTAGCTGACCCTCAAGGGCGGTGGATCCTCGGCCGCCACGAAAACGCCGCCTGCGAATTGGAGCTTTCGGTGGCGTGCGCGGGCGGCTTCGCGCGCATGAAGATCGACCGCACGTTCATCGATGAACAGGGAACGCGCTGGATCATCGACTACAAGACCAGCGAAGTTGGCCGCGGCGACGCGGCGGCGTTTGTCGACGCGCAGGTGGAGAAGTTTCGCCCTGATCTGTATCGCTACCGCCAGGCGATGGCCGCGATCGACTCGCGCCCTATCCGGATGGGCTTGTATTTCCCGCTGCTGGGAGAATGGCGCGTAGTGGAGTGACGAGAACTTCACGTTGCACGTTTCACGATTATTGCTGGAAAAGGAATTTTGTTCGTGAAACGAGAAACGATCAGTACAGCCGGAAGTTGACTTCGATGGCGATTTGCACGGCCACGGCCTGGCCGTCTTTTCTGGCGGGTTCGAATTTCCAGTTGCGGACCGCTTCCACGGCTTTTTCATCCAGACCCATGCCTAGCGAGCGCTGCACGGTGATGTCGCGCGGCCGTCCATCCGGCCCGACGATCACCCACAGCACCACCGTCCCCTGAAACTTGGCTTTGCGCGCTTCCTCGGAGTAATCCGGGTCGGGATCGTACAGCACCCGGGGAGGCGTGACTCCGCCGCCAACGCGGTAAACCCCACCGCCGATGCCGCCGCCGCTGCCCGGCCCCACTCCCGGACCTTTGCCGCTTCCCACGCCGGTCCCGGTGCCGCTGCCAATGCCGCCGCCCAACCCCGGGCCGCTGGACGGCAGGCTGGCAATCGCCTTCGCCAGCGGATCGCCCAACAGGCTCCCTTGCGGGAGCTTGACTTCCGGTGGCACTACCACGGTGGGCTCGGCCGGCAGTTTCGGGGCCTCGTTGCGCACTATCACCTCGGGTGGGGTAAGCTGTTCCTTCAGCGACGCCTTGGGCAATGCGCCCTTGCTGGCCGGCAGCTTGCCATGCTCTCCGCCTCCGCCTCCACCACCAGCCGGCTTGTTTGAAGGGCTGAGGACGTAGGGGCTGATATCGGTGACCAGCGAGGTCACCTGGTTCTGAACCTGGGCGGGATGACTGGCGACCCAACTGCCGATCGCCAGAATCGCTGCCGCAATCAGCGTATTCAGCAGATAAGAAAGGACAAATGAGATCTTGCGGACCTCGTAAATGCCATAGTCTTCGCCGAAAAGGGTGGGTAACACGAGATCGTGCCGGCGGCGCACTGCGGCGGGAATCTCGCTCCGATCATCGGTGAGCGGGTGAGACATGGCTCCTGTTTAGTATAGACCTGATTCGCGGGAAAAAGTCTCTGTGTGACCCATATCGCGATCATGTGGCACGCTAGCGCAGACTCGGCGGTACCACGGGCGAACTTCCGATAAAACGGTTCGAAGTTGGGCCGAACCGCAGAGCCTGGCTGGCGCGGACTGCCAACGCCATCACGGAAGCCGCCTTGCCCGATCTGTTAAGCTGCGGGCGATGCACCTTTTGCTTGCGCTTTTGGCATGGGCCTTTGCCGCCCTGGCATTGTGTGGATTCGGCTATCAGTTCCTGGTGATGGCCGGAATTGCCAAGTTTCGCCGGTTGCGCAAACAGCAAGCTTTCCTCCCAGGCACGGCGAAGCGATTGCCGCCGATTTCCATTCTGAAGCCATTGCGGGGAAGCGATCCGCACATGTACGAGGCTTTTTGCAGCCATTGCCTGCAGGACTATCCCGAGTTCGAGCTGATCTTCGGCGTGAACGATGCAGACGATCCGGCTGCCGCCGAGGTGCAGCGGTTGCGGCAGGAGTTTCCGCAGCGGCGCATAGAGTTGATCGTCTGCCCCCAGGTGCTGGGGACCAACCGCAAGGTGAGCGCGCTGGTGCAACTGCTGCCCGCCGCCCGGCACGAGCTGATCCTGGTAAACGACAGCGACATCCTGGTCCCGCCCGGCTATTTGCGTCAGATCGCCGCCGGCTTCGACAGCGGAGGCACGGCGGCGGGACCTGTCGGCCTGGTGACGGCGCTCTACCGCGCCCGCCCGGGACCGAGCCTGGCCTCGCGCCTGGAGGCGCTGAGCATAGCGACCGACTTTATCGGCAGCGTTCTGGCCGCCTGGGCACTGGAGCGCAAGCTGAACTTCGGCCTGGGCTCTACGTTGGCTGTCCGCCGCGAGGCGCTGGCGGCCATCGGCGGATTGGGCCCGCTGCTCAATTACCTGGCGGACGACTACGAGGTGGGAAATCGCATGCCACGCGCCGGCTTCGAGGTGGCGCTTTCCACCGTGGTGGTGGAAACGGCGCTGCCGGGCGCCGGCTTTGGGGAAATGTTTCAGCACCAGTTACGCTGGGCCAGAACCATTCGCGACCGCCGCCTGCGAGGCTACATCGGACTCGGTATAACCCACGCCGTCCCCTGGGCGCTTTTGGCGTCGCTCTGCGCGGGGTTTGCATCCTGGAGCCTGGGGCTGCTGGCGGCGGTGGCTTTGCTTCGTCTGGCCGTGGCGGCGCTTTGCCAGAGCACCCTGCACGATAAACATTCGGACCTTTGGCTGCTGCCGTTGCGAGACCTGACAGCCCTGCTGGTATGGATCGCCAGCTTTGCCGGCCAAACCGTCGTGTGGCGAGGCGAAAGCTTCCGCCTGCGCAACGGCAAGCTGGAGAAGATTTAGTAGAGAGGCGGCGCACCCTCCCCCGCAGTGCCGCAGCGAAGCCCCCGCCTGAGTGTGATCCTGAACGCAGCCAAGAATCCGCTGGTTCTCGGTAAAGCCGATCCTGCGGCCGCGCAATTGCGGCGCGACCTCAGGATGACACCTTATTGATTTCTTCGCCGCGGTGCCTCACATCTGTGCGCCTTTCGCAGATGCTGAGCGCCAGCCGCAGACTGGCGCGGCGACTGCATGTTATCCTAAGATTCTGGAAATCACTTAGCTGGTTTCGGTTCAGTGGGAATTTCAGTTCCCCTGGCGACGGGTGTTCCACTACTTCGCTTGCGCAGGTAGAGGTTCTCGCCCCAAGGTACGGGCCATGTGTGGAATTCTCGGCTATTCGTCTCATGAGAAGCGGCTGCCGCCAGGGGTGCTGGAACGCGCCTTGCAATCGCTGGCGCACCGCGGTCCCGACTACCAGGGACGATATGTCTCCCAGCAGGTAGCCCTCGGCGCCGCCCGCCTGCGCATTCTCGACATTGAAAGAGGCGATCAGCCGGTCTTCAGCCCCGATCGCAACGTGGTTGTCGTCTTCAACGGCGAGATCTTCAATTACCGCGAGATTCGCGCCGAGCTGCAGCGCGAGGGCATCAACCTGCATACGGATTGCGATACGGAAGTAGTGCTGCACGCCTTCCTGCGCTGGGACACGGCCTGCCTGTCGCGGCTGCGGGGCATGTTCGCCGTGGCCATCTGGGTCGAGTCGGAACGCCGCCTGATACTGGCGCGCGACCGCATGGGCATCAAGCCGCTTTACTACCACCTGGATGGCGGCGAAATCTACTTCGGCTCCGAGCTCAAGTGCATTCTGGCGCATCCCGAGGTGCCGCGGCGCATCTGCACCGCCGGCCTGAATTGTTTTCTCAGCCTGAACTACGTCCCCGGGCCGCTCACGCTGGTCGACGGCATCCTGAAGCTCATGCCGGCGCACGTGCTGGAGTGGCGCCAGGGCCAGTGCCAGATTCGCTCCTACCTGCAGCCGTCTGCGCCACAGCCCGCGCCGCGCCGCATCGAAGATGCCTGCGCGCAACTCGACACCCTGCTTCGGGAGGCGGTAAGCGAAGAGCTGGTTTCCGACGTGCCGGTGGGCATCTGGCTGAGCGGCGGGCTGGACTCTTCCACCATCCTGCACTATGCCGCTCAGGCGCAGGGGACGCCGCTGCGCACCTTCTCCATGACCTTCCATGGCCGCTCCTTCGACGAGAGCAGGTACATACAGGAGGTCACCGCGCACTACGGCACCATTCACACCGAGTTGGACCTGAACGAAAGTTGCGACCTGGCCGGAGCCATCGAGCGCATCGCCTACTACTCCGACGAGCCCAGCGCCGATGCGGGCGCGGTGCCGGCCTGGTTTCTCGCCCAGCGCACCCGCCAGGACGTGACCGTGGTGCTGGGCGGTGAAGGCGCCGACGAACTGTTTGCCGGCTACCTGATGCACAAGGCCGACCGGTATAACAACATCGCCCGTCGGGTTCCCGCCGCCTTGCGCAAGGCGGCCCTGGCGGGGGCTTCGCTGCTGCCCGTCTCCAACGACAAGATCAGCTTCGAGTACAAGCTGAAGCGATTCCTGCAAGGCAGTCTGCTGTCGCCCGAAGCGGCGCACGTATTCTGGAACGGCACCTTCTCCGAAGAAGAGAAGCAGCAGCTTTTCCTGTACACCGACGCAGCGCCACTGGCGGCAATCCTGCGACAGATGCCTCCCGGCGACGGGTTGCAGCGCTACCTTGACTACGATCAGCGCTACTACCTGCCCGACGACATTCTTTACAAAGTGGACCGCATGAGCATGGCGCATTCGCTCGAGGTGCGGCCTCCATTTCTCGATCCGCGGGTGGTTGACTTCGCCGCCTCGCTACCCGATGGCTTCAAGCTGCACGGCTCTACTACCAAGTACGTGCTGCGGCGGCTCATGCAGGACAAGCTGCCGCAATCGGTCTTGCGCCGGCCCAAAATTGGCTTCGATATTCCTATTCATGACTGGTTTCGCACCGTCCTGCGGCCGCTGCTGCTGGATGTAATCTCGGAAGAGACGGTCGAGCGCAGCCGGCTTTTCCGCTGGCCCGCGGTGGAGCGCCTGCTCCGCGACCACCTCGAGCGGCGCGCCAACTACGGCTATCACCTGTGGGGACTGCTGGTCCTGCTGATCTGGATGCGCGAGTGGAAGATCGAAGCGCCGCTGGAGGCAGGCGCGCCCACGCCAAAAACGTTCAGCGCCCGCGCCTCCTTATAGCCGCAGCTTCCGCCGGCCGAAGCCGCAGAACGCCAGCCGAACCTGTCGTGTTCGAAAGTCGCCGAACTGCTGCCAGGCAGGGACAAGACAAAACCAGGAAACAATTCATGCAGGTTTAACTTGCGCGGGTTCAAACGCGTCACAAAGCCGGTGAGTCCTCAGCGGAAAACCTTTGTCGCTGGGCCGCTACTCCAACATCCAGGCCGGCAGTGACGGCAAGGAGGCGCAGGAGTGAAGAATTTCTTGTTCGCGGCAGCACTGTTGCTTGTCAGCGGCTGGTGTCTGGCGCAGCAGAATACCATCAACAGCCCAAGTTTCAGCCCTAACCAGAACCAGCTTCTGACCGGTCAGAGCGGGTACCAGGTTCCGCCAGCGCCCTTGTTTTATGGAGGTGTTCCGGAGACAGGCGATCGCGTCTCGGGCACGGCGGCCAACGCCAACCCCATGCGCCAGGGCATCGTGCCGCCCCCACCTGAGGAGCTTACTTCCCCGGGAGATGCCGTGTTCTTGCCGGCAGCCGGCCAGAATGCGCCTGCGACCGCCGTCAAGGGAAGCAAACCCAGCAAGCCACGCCCCTAACCAAATTAGCTGAGCGCTATTCGCTTCATCAGCCTGCCCACCCGGATGATGAGCTGGGCGGGAAGCGCGGTGTGCAGGTAGAGCTCGCGGGTCTGCTGGCCATCGACGCGCACCGAGCCGGCCTTGATCTTTCGCTGGGCGTCGGTGGCGGAGGCGGCCAGGCCCGCTTTCACCAGGAGCTTGTCCAACTTGAGTGAAGCGCGGCCGGAATCGCCGGCGGGCTTGCTGGCCTGCTGGGCCGTATGGCCGTCGGCACCGAACTCGCTGGCGCGCAGGCTCACCTCCCGGATGTCTTGCGGCACCTCGTCGCGCTGGAACTGGCGCGTCCAGTTCTCCTCGGCTTCCCGGGCCTGGGCGGCCGAATGGAAATCGGTGATGATTCTTGCCGCCAGCTCTTTCTTGGCCTGCATGGGGTGCGCCTGCCCCGACTGCACGCGCCGCCGCAGGGTGCCGATCTCGGCCATGGTCAGGTCGGTCAGCAGCTCGTAGTAGCGCCACATCAAGTCGTCGGAGATCGACATCAGCTTGCCGAACATCACCCCCGGCGGCTCGGTTATGCCCACATAGTTACCATAGGACTTCGACATTTTCTGCACGCCGTCGAGCCCCTCCAGCAGCGGCGTGGTAAGCACGATCTGCGAGGGCTGGCCGTATTGGCGCTGCAGCTCGCGTCCCACCAGCAGGTTGAACTTCTGGTCGGTGCCCCCGAGCTCGACGTCGGCATGCAGCGCGACCGAGTCGTATCCCTGGGCCAGCGGATACAGCAGCTCATGCACCGAAATCGGCTTCTCCTCCTGGAAGCGCTGGTGAAAGTCCTCGCGCTCCAGCATCTGCGAGACGGTGAACTTGGCGGCCAGCCGTATGAAGCCCTCAAAGCCAAGGGCGAAGAGCCACTCGCTGTTGAAACGTATCTCGGTCTTGGCCGGCTCCAGCAGCTTGAAGGCCTGGGCCTTGTAGGTTTCGGCGTTGGCGTTGATCTCCTCGCGCGAGAGCGGCGGGCGGGTGGCATTGCGCCCGGTGGGATCGCCGATCAGCCCGGTGCCGTCGCCGATCAGGAAGATTACCGTGTGTCCCATGTCCTGAAAGTGTTTCAGCTTGCGCATGATCACCGTGTGGCCCAGGTGAAGGTCGGGGGCGGTCGGGTCCATGCCCAGCTTGACGCGCATGGGACGGCCCGAGTTGATCGACTCTTGCAGCCGTTCGCGCAGGTCGGATTCGCGGATTAGATCCACCGCGCCCTTGCGCAGATATCCAACTTGCTCATCTACCGGAGGGAAAGCCATATGGCTCGATTATACGAGAGAGCTTTGGGGACCGGCACTGACTACTCAACCACAGAGGACACAGAGGACACAGAGGGCTACAGAGAACAATAAGCGGGCCACGTTTACCTTCCAAACACCGAATCTCGGTAGAATGAAATCAAAGCCGCAGGGAAGGAAATACGATGAACTTTGTGGTAATCGGTACAGATCACAGAATGCAACATTCTGAATTGGGTTTTGAAGCACTCCTACGCGCATGGCTAGACCAACGATATCTAGAGCCTCTCACAGCCATTGCCGAGGAATACCACGAAGCCATTGGCGCTACATCCATTGCCCAGCGGCTTGCAAAAGAACGGCAGGTGCAATGGTATAACCTCGACATGAGTACAGAAGAAAAATACAAGGCGGGCATATTGGACGAACAATTAAACCGCCCCGACAAGTTTCAAGAGGCGATCACCTGTCGGATTCCTTCGGACGATATTAGAGAAGAAGCTTGGGTTGAGAAGCTGCTTAAGTTCGCTTCGGGAACCACGCTAGTAATCTGCGGGTATCTTCACTTCGAGCCCTTAGTGCAAAAGCTTTGCGCAAAAGGACACGTGGTCGACAAACGGGTTTATCTTGAGACCGTTCCTGCAATCAAATTTATCACCTGATCGCCGCCAGCATTGGAGCAGCCTACCGTTTGCGGGCTCCGGCTTATGTGAGGTGCGGCTGCGGAGAATGCCAAATGCAACTTCTTCGCGCTTTCCTAGTCTTTATGCTGCTCCGTGCCCTTCGTGTTTAGCTTACTTCTACTCATCTCTAGCTTGCTCTTATTTCCTCCCCGATGAGCCGAAGCCGCCATCGTTGCGGCTGGTCTGGCTCAGCTCCGCGACGACTTCTACCGGCGTGGTCAGCACCGGATATGGTATGAGGTTTGCCAGCTTGTCGCCGGCATGGATGTCGGCGGCGCTGTCAGCGAGGTTCTCGATCAGCACCTTGATCTCGCCGCGGTAGCCGGCGTCGATGACGCCGCCGGTGAGCGCCAGACGGCGGGCGGCTAGCGACGATTTGTCGCGCAGCAGCGCGCCCATGGCCTCGCCACCCGGCCCGGTCAGTTCGATGGCAATGGCGGTCGGTACCAGTGCGTGTCCGCGGGCGGCGATGGTGACGTTTTCCGCGGCATAGATGTCGTAGCCGAGGTCTTCGCCGGGATGGGCGATGGTCGGCGCCTTCGCCCCCGGCCGCAGCAGCTTTACTTTCAGCATAGGGAAAATGTATCACCACACTGGGCAGGCGTGACGGCGTGGGAGCATCGAACTGGCTGGCTAGGCTGAGCCGCTGGGGTCTACACCGTAGGAATCGAGCACGTCGCGCAAGGTTACGACGCCTTCCAGCTTGTGGGCATCCGCCCGGCTGACCACCGGCAGAATGTCCACTTGGGTAACGCTCATGCGTTCCAGCGCCAGGTGCAAGGGATGGTCGGGGTGCACGTGCGGGAAATCGATGCTGTCCAGCAGGTCCGTGAGCTTGTCTTCTGCCCTTCCGGCATCGGCCGCGCTCTCCAGCGCCGGCCGGCGCAGCACGCCAACTACGCCGTCTTCATCCATCACCGGCCAGGCATGGAATCGACTGGAGCGGGTGCGTTCCAGCGCCTCCCGCACCGTCAGAGATGCGGGCAGGGTCTCGGTGGCGCCGCACATCACCTGCCCGACCCGGCGGTGGTTGGACTCCTCCTGCCGCTTGGGCAGATGAATGCCGTCCTGATGCGCCAAAGCCTCGTAGATCGGTTGCTTCTGGAAGCGCCTGGAGATGAAAAGGCTGGTCAGGTTGGCGATCATCAGCGGCACGATAACGGCGTAATCGCGGGTCATCTCGAAGATCATCAGAACCGAGGTCATGGGAGCGCGCACGATGCCGGCAAACAGCGCCCCCATGCCAACCAGTGCGTACGCCCCCGGAGTGGCGGTGTGAAGCGGGAGCAAATGATGGGCCACGCTACCCAGTGCCCCACCCAGCATGGCGCCCAGGAACAGGCTCGGACCAAAGATTCCGCCGGCATTGCCGGAGGCATAGCTGACGGTGACGCCGAAGAGCTTGAGCACCACCAGCACAGCCATCAGCTTGAATGCCATGCTGCCGTTCAGGGCCTCGCCCACGTAGCTGTAGCCAACGCCGAGGGCTTGCGGCGCTGCCCACCCCATCAAGCCCACCAACAAGCCGCCGGTCACCGGATGCCACCACGCGGTTCTTTTGGGCAGCCGCAGAAAGCGCCGGCGCATTCCCAGCAGAAGCTTGGTGAAGGCTACCGAGAGAAAGCCCCCGAGTATGCCAAGTATGGCGTAGATGGCAAATTCCAGGGGATGCACCAGCTCGTACTGCGGCACCTTGAACAGCGGGTCATTGCCGAGCAGCAGGCGCAACATCGCCCACGAGGTAGCCGAGGCCAGCACCACCGATCCCAGGATGGGCGCGTGCATATCGCCCATGACCTCTTCCAGGGCGAACAACACCGCCGCCATGGGTGTGTTGAAGGCGGCGGCAATGGCCGCCGAGGCGCCTACCGGCAGCAGGGCCTTTACCTTTTCCGGACGCAGCCTCAGGTGCCGTCCCAGCAGGGAGGCGATTCCGGCTCCCACCTGCACGGACGGCCCTTCACGGCCGAGGGGAATTCCGCTGGCGAGGGTGGCGGCCGTGCATCCGAACTTGCCCAGCACCGTGCGCAGCGAGATGAAGCCGTCGCGGGCGAAAAGCGCCGCCTTGGCCTGCGGCACGCCGCTGCCGCGCGCATAGGGAAAATAACGGTAGAGCAGGTAGCCCATGGTCAGAGATCCGGCCACGGGTATCAGCACCCGCCTCCAGGCAGCGCTGCCGACCGGGTAAAGCCGCATTCCCAGGCGTTCGGTCAGCACAATGAAGGCTACCACCGCCAATCCGACCAGGGCGCCGATGAGCAGCGACAGGGCCACAAACACCTGCTCCTCGCGGTGCTCCAGAAGCGAACTCCAGCGCCGCCATAGGTCTGTGCTTAGACTTTTCTCTGGGGTCGGAGAGGCCGAGGTAGCTGACACCACTCTAGCTTACCAAATGAGGGTTCATGGCTGTAATTTACCGGCGATCATTCCGGCCCGGGCGCTCGCGGCAAAATGGCCATTGCCGACAAATCTGTGACGGAGAATAGGTTATCGGATGGATCAAATTCGTTCGCGAATTGCTTATGCTTAAAGTTACGCCGACTTACTAGCCGGCAGCTTGGCCTAACTCGGCCACAAGCGCATCCGCAATGCCAAACATCGCTTTCGCACGGGAGCACAAAATGGCGCTCCTGTGGAAAATTCTGTGGAGAAATCAGGGGAGGGCTGTGAAACACCAGCCGCGGGGCCTTTATCGGAAGGGCAACATTAATATCGGGTTACTATGCAAGTGCTTTCACGTCATCTATTTGCACGGAGTACCCGGGCCTGTGCTGGGCATCCGTGGGTAACCTTCCAAGGAGTGGCCGGAAAATTGAGTTTTGCACACTTGGCATCAGCAGCAAGTCAGCGTCCGTTTCGTTGGAACCATAAAAGTAACGCCGACACAGTAGCTTACATACCGGCGCGAAGCCGGATTGCAGACGCCCGGAAACTGGGCAATGGCGGGCGACAAGCGTGACGCGTATTTTCTCCCAAGCCATGCAAAACCGGAAAATGAGCCGTGCCGTTCAGCGCTCGCCGGCTTCTCCGCCGACCTTCAGCACGGCCAGGAAAGCTTCCTGCGGGATATCGACCTTGCCCACCCGCTTCATGCGGCGCTTGCCCTCTTTTTGCTTCTCTAGCAGCTTGCGCTTGCGGGTAATGTCGCCGCCGTAGCACTTGGCCAGCACGTTCTTGCGCAGGGCGGCGATGCTTTCCCGGGCGATGACCTTGGAGCCGATGGCCGCCTGGATAGCCACCTCGAACATCTGCCGCGGGATGAGCTGGCGCATGCGGGTGACCAGCGCGCGTCCGCGCTCGTAGGCGTTGTCTTTGTGGACGATTATGGACAGGGCATCGACGGGATCGCCGGCCACCAGGATGTCGAGTTTCACCATGGGCGATTCCCACCAGCCGGAAAGGTGGTAATCGAGCGAGGCGTAGCCGCGCGACACCGTCTTCAGGCGGTCGTAGAAATCGAGCACGATTTCGTTCAGCGGCAGCTCATAGGTGAGCATCACCCGATTGGCGGCCACGTACTCGAAGTTCTTTTGCTTGCCGCGCTTCTCCTCCACCAGCTTGAAGATTCCGCCCACGTATTCCTCGTTGCTGAGGATAGTGGCGGTGATGACCGGCTCCTCGATCTTGCCGATCAGTGTCTGCTCGGGCCATTTCGAGGGGTTGTCGACGTCGACCACCGTGCCGTCGCTCAGGGTTACGCGATAGCGGACGCTGGGAGCAGTAATGATCAGCTCCAGGTTGAACTCGCGCTCCAGGCGCTGCTGCACGATGTCCATGTGCAGCAGGCCGAGAAAGCCGCAGCGGAAGCCGAAGCCCAGCGCCGTCGAGCTTTCCGGCTCGAAAAAGAACGAAGAATCGTTCAGCCGCAGTTTCTCCAGCGCGTCGCGCAACAGCTCGTGCTCGTGCGCGTCCACCGGGTAAAGGCCGGCGAAGACCATGGGCTTAATGTCTTCAAAGCCGGGCAAGGGCGCAGGCGCCGGGCGCTTGTCGTCGGTGATGGTGTCACCCACCTTGGTATCCTGCACGTTCTTCATAGTGGCGAAGAAGAAGCCGACCTCGCCGGCGGTCAGCTCTTCGATCTCGACCGCTTTGGGCGTAAGCACGCCCATGCTCTCCACCTGGAATGCCTTGTCGTTGGACATGAGCCGGATCTGCTGGCCCATTTTCATGCGCCCATTGACCACCCGCGCCAGCACGCCTACGCCACGATAGGAGTCGAACCAGGAATCGAAGATCAGCGCCTGCAGCGGGGCCTCGATCTCTCCTTTGGGCGGAGGAATGCGGTGCACGATGCTTTCCAGGACCTCCGGCACGCCCTGGCCGGTTTTGGCGCTGATGGCCAGCGCCTGGCTGGCATCCAGGCCCACCGCGCCCTCGATCATCTCCTTGGTGCGGGCGATGTCGGCGCTGGGCAGATCGATTTTGTTGATGACCGGGATGATCTCCATTCCGTGGTTGATGGCGATGTAGCTGTTGGCCAGGGTCTGCGCCTCCACTCCCTGGGAAGCGTCGACCACCAGCAGCGCCCCCTCGCAGGAGGCCAGCGAGCGCGAAACCTCGTAGGAAAAATCCACGTGCCCGGGAGTATCGATCAGGTTCAACTGGTAAGTATTGCCGTCCCTGGCCGCGTAGTTCATGCGCACGGCATGCGCCTTGATGGTGATGCCGCGCTCGCGCTCCAACTCCATCGCATCCAGCACCTGCTCGTGCCCCTGCATCTCGCGCGCGGAGAGCGAGCCGGTCAGCTCCAGCAGACGGTCGGAGAGCGTCGTCTTGCCGTGGTCGATATGGGCAATGATGGCGAAGTTGCGAATGAATTGGCGGTCCATGAACTCCTTACACGCCGCCTTCGCGGGTAGTGCGTGCCTCCTGCAGCGTGACCTTCACGTCCATCTTCTGTTTTCCCCGGAAGATGGTTACGGTAACGATGTCTCCCGTCTTGTGATTATTCATGACGTGGGCAAGGTCCTGCTGGTCGGCGATGGGCTGGCCGTCTATGGCGATGATAAGGTCGCCCCCCAGCAGGATGGGCGTATTGCCCAGGTAGGCCCGCTGGGAGCCGCCGCGCAGGCCGGCTTTGGCGGCGGCGCCGTCGGGAAGCATCGAGACGATAAGCACGCCGTAGTCGGCCGGCAGGCCGATTTGCTGCGCCAGTTCAGGGTCGATAGGCAACGAACGGATGCCCAGCGAGGGACGGCGCACCCGGCCGTACTGCACCAGGTCGTTGATGGCGGCCTTGGCGGCATTGATGGGAATGGCGAAGCCGATGCCCGCACTCTGGCCAACCTGCGAGGCAATCAGGGTGTTGATGCCGATGACCTGGCCCTTGGAATTCAGCAGCGGCCCGCCGGAATTTCCCGGGTTGATGGCGGCATCGGTCTGGATGGCCTCGTCGATGAAGACGCCATCCGGCGTCTGCACCGAGCGCAGAGAGCTGACAATGCCGCGAGTCATGGTGCCGGCGAAAATGCCGAATGGGTTGCCTATGGCAAACACCTTCTGGCCCACCTGCAGCCCGTGCGAGTCGCCCAGCACCACCGGTTGCAGGTCCGGCGCCTTGATCTGGATCACCGCCAGGTCGTGCGCGGGGTCTACTCCCACGCTCCGCGCCTGGTATTTCTTCTTGTTGGCCAGCGTCACCTCCAGCCGCTGCGCATTGGCCACCACGTGGTAGTTGGTCAGTATGTAGCCTTCTTTGTCGATGATGAATCCCGAGCCGGCGCCCTCCTGGGGCACGGGGCCATAGAAGAAGTCGAAGGCCATCTGGGTAGAGGTGATGTTCACGACCGAGGCCGAGACTCGCTTGTAGATTTCAATGTTGTTCTGTTCCTCCGGGTCGAGTTCCGGGGCGGCGGCCTGGGTAACGTGCACCGCACGATCCGGCCCGATCTGGAACGGCAGGCCCGAGTAATGCGAGGTGTAATAGCAAAAAGCAGCGGCGAGAACCAAGCCAATCAGAATCGGTCGTTTCATAGCTTTTCCGGCGTACCGGACGATTATAGATGCCCCGCCGCCGACCGCCGCTCGGCCGCCAGCAGTTGCTGCCAAACCTGTTCCACCTGCACTTCGGTCTCGGCCAAGGTGCCTGAGTTTTCGATCACGTAGTCGGCGCGCTCGGCCTTGGCTTCGTCGGGCCACTGCGCGCTCATGCGCCGCTCCAGGTCGGCGCGGGCCTGCTCGAGAGTCAGGCCCAGCCGGCGGGCGAAGCGCTGCAACTTGCACGGCGCCGAACAGGTCACGGCGATAATGCGATCGAAGCGCCCGGCGCCTCCGGCTTCGTAAAGCAGCGCCGCCTCGCAGACGGTTATGGCTTGAGGCTGGTGGCGGCCAATCTCGTCCATCCAGCGATCTTCGGCCGCCAGCACCGCCGGATGCACCAGCGCGTTCAATTCCTGGATGCGGCCGGCGAAGGCCCGCTCGGCCAGCTTGGGACGGCTTATGCTGCCGTCCTCATTGAGAATGTCGCGCCCGAAATGTTCGACCACGCGGCGATAGACCGGCTCGCCGGGCGCCATCAGCTCGTGCGCCAGCTTGTCGGCGAAGAGTATGTGCGCCCCGCGGGCACGCAGCATCTGCGCCACCGCCGTCTTGCCGCAAGCGACACCGCCCGTCAGCCCTACGCGCAGCACAACCGCCTCCTAAAAAGCTTCAAAGTTTCAAGGTCTTATTTCCATCGCAACTTTGAAACTTTTCACAACCCGTACCGTCCGCCGCGGTGCAGCCTGGCCGCTTTGGCGGTATTTACCATCAGCATGGCAATGGTAAGCGGGCCAACTCAGCCGGGAACCGGCGTGATTGTTCCCGCCACTTCGGCCACCTTTCTCCGCGAACAAAGTCTTAGGAATAAGAACCTTTTAGTTTACCGGCTAAGTCTATGCGACGCGGAGGCAACTTCGCAGCACCAGCCGCATTGTCCGCCCCGCAACCCGCGCCGCGCTCCCGGGTTAACAGCGTTGGGATGGCGCACTTCGGGGCTCCCGGCACCAGCCGGAGCCGCCGCCCCCGGACTCAGGTTGGTAAGCGACAGATTTGTAAGTAGTTGTAGATTTCTTGCGGGCGTCATTAGAGCTGCAACTATCTGAACTGATATGTCGTCTAACTTAGTACCGTAGTAGGGTCAGGAGGTGACCTATGGCGGAGAGCGAGTTTTCCACACCAGAACTGGCGGTGTTGCGAAACAGCCTGCTTACTGAAGGCCTGGATGTGCTGTCGGCGGCTGAGCTGCTCCAACTATTCCTGGCCGGCAGAGGCTACGGGGTGTCGCGCGATGAGGCCCGCGACGCGGTAAGCCGGGTCGTCCCGGGGTGCTCGCTGGAAGCCATCCAGCGCGAACTCACCCGTATTGCGCTGGTGCAATGATCCGCGTAGTTTGAGATTTTGATGGCAGAGGGCCCGCGCTCTAACGCGGGCCTTTTTCTGTTTAGGAGGCTTGACGAAAACGGCAGCTAACAACGCCGGCCCAGCCACCCTCGGCTAGGCGGGCGAGCCTTCGGCTCGCCTGTTTTGATCTTCGGCGCCCGCCAGGGGCGTTAAACTGAGCCTACGCGGCGCTGCCGACTTCGCTGAGGGCGATCACCGCCAGTTCCAGGCGGTCCTTGGCCCCGGTCTTGCTAAAGATGCTCTGCAGGTGCCGCTTGACGGTGTTTTCGCTGATGGAAAGCTGCTCCGCGATGTCGCGATTTTTCATTCCCCGGGCCACCAGGTAAGCGATCTGGCGCTCGCGTTCGGAGAGGCGCTGCAGGTTGGAAGCCCGCTCCACATGGGTCTCCTGCGACATGGCCGTAAGCACGCTTTGCGCCACTTCGTCGGCGAAGGCCAGCTCTCCATTCGCCACGCTACGTATGGCGGCAAACAGCTTGTCCGGGCTATCGCCCTTCAGCACCAGCCCGCGGGCGCCCAAACGCACCACATGAACGTAATCGGGATGGTTCTCCGAGGCCGTCAGCACGACCGACGCCACCCGCAGCCCCGCCCTTTCCAGCGCCCGCAGCACCTCGAAGCCGTCGGTTCCGGGCATGAAAAGATCTAGCACAAGCACATCGGGCTCTTCCCGCCGCAGCAGCTCCAAGGCATCGTCGCCGTTGGCTGCCTTCCCGACCACGTGAAAATCCGCCTGGGTCTCCAGCAGGGCCGCCAGAGACTCCCGCAGGACGGCATGGTCGTCCGCTATGACAATGCGGATCTTAGTTGCATCCATAACAACGATCTCCCGCAGTCTCTAGTTTACCATATAGTTAATAATCACAGCGGAAATTCGAGTGCCCCCGCGCGGTCAATGCCCGCGCGGGGTGAAGCCGTACAAATAAACCTGTGATATATTCCGACTCGCCCGGCCCTGTGTACTGCGGGCTTGCTTGGCCGAGAAACGTGACCACCGACGAAGAGCTGGCCCGTCTGGAAGACGATATTCGCCGCCTGAAGGTGGAGTATGACATCTACTTCGGCGGCGGCTCCAAGAAAGCTCCTGTTGAGCTGGAATGGCGGGTGCGCTCGCTCATCAAGAAATTTTCCGACAGCCAGAAGCTTACCGTCTCGCAGCGCTTTCACTACAACACCATGGTGGAGCGCTATGCCATCTACAGCGATCTGTGGCGGCAGAAGGTGCGCATCCGGGAGGAGGGCTACCGCCGTCCTCAGGATGCTTTGCTGGGCATACAGGGACTGCGGGAGTTCCATCCCGACCAGCCGCCGAAAAGCCGCTCGGCCGTGCTGAGGTTTGCGGACTCGGATGAGCTGGAGAGCATTCGCCAGCTTTATGAGATGCTGGGCAGCGCCGGCGCGGACTCCGATCGCGTGCCGGGCCACGAGTCGCTGGAGGCATTCGCTGCTTTTCTGCGCGCCAAGACCAAGCAGCTCCAGGAACGCTACGCCTGCGCCGCCGTCAGGTACACTGTTCAGGTAAAGGACGGGCGGGTGCGGATCAAGGCCAAGCCCGGAAAATAAAGGCAGTTTCAAGTTTCGAGTCCCGGCATCTGAACACAATTCAAACCACAAAACGAACACCAGGCATGAAATAGGGCGGAAGATTTAACACAGAGGACACAGAGGCACACAGAGAAATTTAGGTTCCCTCCGAACCTCACCTGCTCTGTGCAACTCTGTGGACTCCGTGGTTAGCTTCTAGCCGTTGTATCTGCGAGGATGCATGTCCAATATTCATCGGGCTATTCTCAGCGTTACCGACAAGACTGGAATTGTAGATTTTGCGCGGCAGTTGGCGCAGATGGGCGTCGAGCTGGTTTCGACCGGAGGCACGGCGCGCGCGCTGCGCGAGGCGGGCATCGCCGTCAAGGACATCTCCGAGTTGACCGGCTTTCCCGAGATGCTCGATGGCCGGGTCAAGACCCTGCACCCCAAGGTTCACGGAGGCATCCTGCACGTTCGCGGCAATCCCGAGCATCGGGCAGCGGTGGCGCAGCACGGCATCCAGCCGATCGACATGGTGGTGGTGAACCTCTACGCCTTTGAGAAAACCGCCGCCCGGCCCGGCGTGCCATTTGCGGAGCTGATTGAAAACATCGACATTGGCGGGCCGTCGATGGTGCGCTCGGCGGCCAAAAACTTCCAGGACGTCGCCATTGTCACCTCGCCCGCCGACTACGGCGATATCATCGCGGAGATGCGCGCCAGCGGCGGTTCGCTATCGCTGGCCACGCGCTGGCGCCTGGCGCAGCGCGCCTTCGCCGTCACCGCCGCTTACGATGCGGCCATCGCCTCCGCCCTGGAGCGCGTGCCCGCCCCGGCGCCGGACGGCCGCTTTGACACTTCCGCGCTGACGGCGGAAACTTTGCCGCAGACGCTTCGCCTGAGCTTCGGCAAGGCCTTCGACCTGCGCTATGGCGAGAACCCGCACCAGCGCGCCGCCCTCTACAGCGATGGTTCGGGCAAAGGCGTAGCCAACGCCGCGCAACTGCAGGGCAAGGAGCTTTCCTACAACAACATTGTCGATCTGGAGGCCGCCTGGGAGCTGGCGCAGGAGTTCCAGGAGCCGGTTTGCGCCATCATCAAGCACACCAATCCGTGCGGCACGGCCACCGGCGCCACGCTGGCCGAAGCCTACCGGCGCGCCCTGGAGTGCGATCCGGTCTCCGCGTTCGGGGGAGTAATCGGCGTCAACCGCCCGGTGGACCGCGAGACCGCTAGCGATATGGCAAAGCTCTTCCTGGAGGTGATTGCCGCGCCGCGCTTCGAGCAGGAGGCGCGCGAAATCTTTGCCGGCAAAAAGAATCTTCGCCTGGTCGAGGTAGCTCACGTGCGGCAGGCGTGGAAGCTGAAGAGCGTCTCCGGCGGCGCGCTCATGCAGGAAAACGACCTGCGCGTGCTCCGGCCGGAGGAGTTGAAGGTGGTCACCAAGCGCCCGCCCACGGCCGAGGAGATGCGCACTCTGCTGTTTGCCTGGAAGGTCTGCAAGCACGTCAAGTCAAACGCCATCCTTTACGCGCGCGACGGGCAGAGTGTCGGAGTGGGCGCCGGGCAGATGAGCCGCGTCGATTCGGCCAAAATTGGAGCCATGAAGGCCGTGCTTCCGCTGGCCGGCACGGTCGCCGCTTCGGATGCCTTTTTCCCCTTCCCCGACGGAGTCGAAGAAATTGCCAAGGCAGGCTCGACGGCCATCATCCAGCCGGGCGGCTCGGTGCGCGACCAGGAGGTCATCGCCGCCGCCGACCGCCTGGGGCTCGCCATGGTCTTCACCGGAGTCCGGCACTTCCGGCATTAACACAGGACTTAATGCGCGCGTCGGCGCGCGGCAGTTTGATGCCTGTAGCCAGCCCCAGTCGGCGCAGCGTCAGGATGCCGTACCAGTTCAGGTCGATCTCCCACCACTTCAGCCCGTGGCGGGCCGAGCTGGGGTGGGCGTGGTGGTTGTTGTGCCAGCCTTCGCCGAAGGTAAGCAATGCGACCAGGAAGTTGTTGCGCGAGTCGTCGCTGGTGGCGAAACGCTGCGAGCCCCAGAGGTGGGTGGCGGAGTTGACCATCCAGGTAAAGTGCAGTCCGATCACGGTGCGCAGAAAACCGCCCCAGAGCACGTAATTCCAGCCGCCGCAGACGAACACTATCGCGGCCAGCAGGGCCGGCGGCACCCAATGCCACTTGCTCAGCAGCACATAGAAGCGGTCTTTGCGCAGGTCGGGCACGTAGGGCGCCAGATTCTTGGTGTTCTGGTGCAGGCTCTTGCCCATGAGCACCCATCCCATGTGCGACCACCATTTGCCGTCGCGCGGTGAGTGCGGATCGCCGGGCCGGTCGGTCAATTGATGATGGATGCGGTGCACGCCCACCCAGAAGATCGGTCCGCCCTCCAGCGCCAGCGTGCCGCACACTGCCAGGAAGTATTCGACCCACTTCGGGCACGTGTATCCGCGGTGCGTCAGCAGCCGGTGGTACCCCATGCCGATGCCCAGGCTGCCGGAGACCCACCACAGGAAGACTGCCAGCCAGAAGGGCTTCCAGGCAAAATTAAACAGGGCGACAACGGCCCCTATGTGAAGGACGGCCATCACCATGGCCGTTCCCCAGTTAACTTGGTCGCGATCCTGGGCGATGTTCAAGGGGCCTCCGGGGCGGCTGCGAGAGGGAATCACCGAGCAGTCGCCAGCAATCCGGATTGTTGCATCCGGATTACTCGTACCCTTTTAAGATATGGGCGCTTTCAGCTCAGCTTCGTAATAGTTGTGTAATCGCGACGCCTGCCGGCTCGTCTATCAATGAGGCACAGCTCTGGGTTAAGATGCGCAAGAACTCTGTCTCAAGCTACGGGTTTATAAAGCTACTGGATTCGGCACCTGAGCCCTGCCGCTATTGCTCTCGCCGCTATTGCAGGCGTTGAAGGTAAGCCGGCGCATGTGCCAGTTTTGCCACGGGTTGGAGTGTGTAAAATGCTTCGCCGCCTGCTTGCTTTCGCTTTCTTGATGTTCTTCTGCGCTGCCGTTCTGCACGCCCAAGCCGCCGGACACGGCCAAATGCAACGCATGCCGGGTATTGCCGGCACCTTAACCGCGATCGATGGCCAGACGCTCACGCTCAAGACATTCCAGGGACAAACTGCGACGGTACAGATCAGCAGCGGAACGGTTTTCCTTCGCGGACAGCAGCCGGCCAAGGCTTCCGACCTCAAAGTTGGCGAGGCCGTCGTTGTTTCTGGCGAGCAGAAGGATGGCGTTTGGCTGGCCAAGGCCATTCGCCAGCCGGACACGACGGCGTTCCAGCAGGAACTCGGGCGGCGCTTAATCGCCGGCGAGGTCAAGAACATCGATGGAACCAAGCTGACCATCTTGCGGCCCGATGGCCAAACTCAGGTCATCGAGGTCGATGAAAACACCTCGTTCCGCAACCAGAAGCGCGAGAGCATTACGCTGGCCGACATCAAGGCCGGCGACCGCGTCTTCGGACGCGGAGAGGTGAAGAACGGAACCTTCATCCCCCGCGTGCTGAATGTGGGGAACTTTGGCGGCATGGGCGCCGGCTTTCCTCCTCCGGACGGCGGAAACGCCGGTAGCGGGCCCCGGCAGCAGCCTGGTCCGGCGGACGGGAAAGGGCGCTAGATGGAACCGCAGTTGCCCGCGCCCCGGCTGCGCGCGCTTGCCTGTATTGTCATGGCAATGGCGGCATTTCTTCCGCTTCAGGGGCAAACGCAGCCTGGCGTCACGGCAGCCGAGCCGCCACAATCTGCCGCCGAACAGCGGCAGTCGTTCTACATCTCCGGCGTGGTCAAATCGGGGAACACCCCCATTCCCGGCGTGACCGTGACCGCGGCCAACACGCTCACCGGCAAAAAGACGATTACCTCCACCGGCGTGGACGGCTCCTACGCGCTGGAGCTTACGGCCCGAGGCCGTTACGTCGTGCGCGCGGAGATGACTTCCTTCGCGCCGGTCACACAGGAGGTCATACTGAACGCCAGCACGCCGAAGCAGCAGGCCAACTTCTCGCTTGTGCTGCTTTCGCGCGCCCCCAAGCCGGAGCAGTCGCCGGCCGGCACGCCGGCGAACGGTACGCTGGCCCGTACAGGTCGAGGCCCGCAGCAGCTCAACGTGATTGCCGACGAATCCGGCCTCTCCGCCGCCGGCACCGGGGACAACGGCGGCGAAGCCTCTCTGGGCTCGCTGGCCGGGCTGGCCGGCAGCGCCGATGCCACCAACCAGTCGGTTACCGCCGGCGGGCAACTGGGCACGCTGGGCGGTCCGTTCGGCGGCGCCCGCACTTCGGAAGAGCTGCGCGAGCGCATGCAGGAGATGCGCGACCAGCGCAACTTTGCCGGAGGCGGGCCGGGACCGGGCGGGCCGCCGGGCGGTTTGGGCGCGGGTGGCCCCTTTGTCATCCGCAGCCACGGCTTCGATGTCAACAAGCCGCATGGAACCTTCTATTACTCCGCCGGCAACTCCCTGTTCGACGCCATGCCTTATTCCATAAACGGCGCCAGCGGCGTGAACCCTGCAGGCAGCTCTAACCGCTTCGGCGGACTCATCGGCGGGCCGCTCAACATTCCGCACGTGGTGAAGGATGACAAGACATTCTTCTTCGGCGGATACACCGGCACGCGCGTCAACACGCCATACGTGGCGTATTCGAATGTGCCCACCCTGGACGAGCGCAACGGGATCTTTTCCACGCCGGTGTACTGCCCCGCAGGATCGACGGCCTGCGCCCCCGGCGCACAGCTCACCCCGGCGCAGATTCAAGCCATGACCAGTCCAGCCGCGCTGGCCCTGCTGAACAACAATTACATTCCGCAGCCAAACCAGACCGGATTGTTCAACTACCGCTACGCCAACTCGCTGGAGAACAACACTGACAATCTGTTTCTGCGCCTGACGCACAACTTCGGCGGCGGCGGCTTCGGCCCCTTCGGGGGCGGGCCGGGCGGAGGCCGCGGCAGCCGCCGCTCGCGCAACAATTTGAACTTCAACTTCAATTGGCTGCGCGCGGAAAACCAAGCGCAGACTTCCTTCCCCACGGTGGGCGGCACCACCAATACCAGCTCCTTTAACACCGGGGTGGGGTGGGCGGCGGGAAAAGGGAACTGGAACAACACGCTGCGCGTCAATTTCAATCGCCAGCGCGTGGATACCACCAATCTCTATGCAGGAATTCCCAATTTCGAGCAGAACCTGGGAATCTACGGCGCTTCCACCAATCCTCTGGACTCCGGGCTGCCCAATTTATCCATCGCCGGCTTCACCGGGCTGACCGACATCGCGCCCGTCTACCGCAACGATTCCACCCTGCAGTTCAGCGAGATGGCGGTCTGGACCAAGAACAAGCACAACGTCCGCTTCGGCGGCGACTTCCGCCGCCTGTGGACGACGCTGCGCAGCAACGCCGACCCGCGCGGCACTTTCACCTTTACCGGATTTGCCACCGGCAACGCTTTTGCCGATTTTCTGCTGGGCTATCCGCAATCGACCGCCCTGCAATACAGCTCCACCCCGTATTCCTTCAGCACCAACAGCTATGATCTTTTCGTGACAGACGATTGGCGCGTGCGCTCGAACTTTACCCTGCAGCTCGGCCTGCGCTACGAGTACATTGCGCCTTACACGGAACAGAACAACCGCATGGCGAACCTGATTGTGGCGCCGGACCTGAACGCGTGCGCCGCCGGGCCCAGTCCGCAATCGTGCGTGGTTCCGGTGACCGGCTCGGGGCTGATTCAGCCCGACCGCAACAACTTCGGCCCGCGCGTGGGCTTTGCCTGGAAGGTGCAATCCAATACCGTGGTGCGTGGCGGATACGGCATCAACTACAACGTCTCGGAATACAGCACAATCATTACCCAGCTCGCCTACCAGCCGCCCTTCTCGACAGCGCTGACCCCGATAGCGGCCACGCCGGGAGCGCTGACTTTGCAGAACGGCTTCCCCGCTCCCCTTGCCGGCAGCATCACCAACAGCTACGCCGTCAGCCCGAACCTCAAGCTGCCCTATGTGCAGATATGGAACCTGAACGTGCAGCACGAATTCGGCAACTCGCTGGTGGTGAATGTCGGCTACAACGGCAGCAAGGGAACCGATCTGGACATAGTGACCATGCCCAACCGCACGCCCACCGGCCTGTTGCTGAGCAGCGTGCAGCCGTTCCAGTATCTGGTTTCTGGCGGGTCGTCGATCCTGCATGCCGGGTCGCTACGGGTGCGCAAGCGCCTGTCGCACGGGCTGTCGGTGGGCGGCACTTACGTATTCTCGAAATCGATCGACAACGCCTCTTCGATCGGCGGCGGGGCGGTTATGGTGGCACAGAACCCGCTCAACCTGGCGGCCGAGCGCGGGCTTTCCAGCTTCGACCAGCGGCACAAGTTCACCGGCGACTTCCTTTACGAGCTGCCCTTTGGCACCAACAAGCGCTGGCTCTCGGCGAGCGGTCCCATGGCCCGGGTCTTCGGCAACTGGACCTGGAGCGGCAGCTTTACCATCGCCTCCGGGACGCCGCTCACCCCTTACGTCCTGAACAGTATCGCCGACGTGGCGCGCGGCAGCAGCGGAAGCCTGCGCCCCGACCTCACCGGGCTGCCGCTCTACCCGGTGAACCTCAGCCCCGGGCTGTGGTTCAACCCGGCGGCTTTCGTTACGCCACCCGTCGGACAATATGGCAATGCCGGACGTAACATCATCATTGGCCCGGGCACCATACTGTTCAACATGAGCATGGCCAAGACGATCCCGTTCAAGGACACCAAGTCGCTGGAGTTTCGCGTGACCGCCAATAACGTTTTCAATCATCCTAACTACACGGGGGTGGACATGAATGTGAATTCGCCGACCTTCGGCCGCCTGATTTCGGCGGGCAATATGCGGCAACTGCTGTTTTCTTCGCGGTTCCGCTTCTAGGGGGTTGTTTGCGGAGATGCGCCCAGCATTCAGGTATGTCATGCTGAGCGTAGCAGGTGCCCCATATCTGCTTCCCTTTGGCAGATGTGGGGCAGTTCCGGCGCACAATACGGAACATCTGCCAGGGAATTGATGAATGATTAGAGCTTGTTTCAAAAACTTATTCTCGAAGGCAGGGCTGGTCGCGCGGGGGCTAAAGCCCGCGTATTTTCTGCTCCTGGACGGCATGGTTAAAGCCATGCCCTTTCAAAGAAGTGTTTCTGAAACACGCTCCGGCGTGGCGCTGGTCATGGCCGCGCTGCTGCTGTCTTCATTTCTGCTGCCGGCGCAGGATTCGCGGCCGGTCGAGACCACCGGCGGCTCCGAGTACCGGATCAGAGTCAATACCGACCTGGTGCTGGTCAGCGTGAGCGTACGCGACAAGCGCGGCAACCCCGTCCGCGGGCTCAAGGAAAGCGATTTCAGCGTCTTCGAAGACGGCAAGCCGCAGCGCCTGCGCTCCTTCGATGTGGAAGACGTGCAGCAGTTCGCCCAGGGCGGTCCCGAGCAAGTGGAGACCCAAGGCGCTCCGCAGGTAAGCGTGCTGCCGGCCCCCGGCGCCAAGCCGGTCACCGTCCGCGACCGCCGCCTGATCGTGCTGATGTTCGACTTCATCAACATGCAGCCCGACGAGCTTAACCGCGCCGCCCGCAGCGCCGAAAATTTCGTCAACAAGCAGATGACCTCAGCCGACCTGGTCGCCATAGTGACCCTCAGCAATTCCCTGGAAGTGGCGCAGGACTTCACCTCCGATCACAACCTGCTGCTGCAGGCCCTGCGCCGTATGCAGGGAATAGAGGGCCAGGGGCTGGAGACGGGAACAACCGGCACCGCCGAGGGCCAGCCCGACCAGGGCCAGGCCTATACCGAAGACGACACCGAGTACAACATCTTCAACACCGACCGGCGGCTGCAGGCCATTGCCTCGCTGGCCAAGGCGATGTCGGGAATCGACCAGAAAAAATCGGTGCTCTACTTCAGCAGCGGCATGGACCGCGACACCGGCAACGAGAACCAGTCGCAGTTGCGCGCCGCCATCAACGTGGCGGTGAAGGCGAATGTCTCCATCTACCCGGTGGACTCGCGCGGGCTGGAAGCCATTGTGCCCGGCGGCAGCGCGCAGTCGGCCAGCCTGCACGGCCAGGCGGGCTATAGCGGTAAAGCGGTGCTGTCGGCCTACGACTCCAATTTCCAGACGCAGGAGACGCTGGTAACGCTCGCCGCCGACACCGGTGGCAAAGCCTTCCTCGACAGCAACGATTTCAGCAAGGCTTTCAGCAAGGTGCAGGCCGACTCGGAGACCTACTACGTGCTCGGCTATCGCAGCAGCAATCTCTCGACCGACGGCCGCTACCGCAGAATCACCGTGAAGGTAAACCGTCCAGACGTGAAGCTGGAATACCGCCGCGGCTACTACGGCCCGCGCGACTTCCGCCACTTCACCCGCGAGGACCGCGACCGGCAGATGCAGGAGGAGATGAACTCCGAGCTGCCTAACACCGATCTGCCGGTGTACCTCTCGACCCAGTTTTTCCGCACCGAATCGGACCGCTACTACGTGCTGGTTTCAACCGTGGTTCCGGGATCGGCCATTCCCGCCGGCAGCAGCCGCGCTTCCCTCGATGTGCTGGGAATAATTCGTGATGCCAAAACCAAGTTCCCCCTGGGCAACGTCCAACAGACGGTTACGCTGGTGATGGAAAACGCGGCTGGCGGCCGGCGCAAGAACGTCCAGTACAGCAGCGGATTCCTGCTTCCTCCCGGAACGTATCATCTGAAGTTCGTGGTGCGTGAGAACCAGAACGGCAAGCTGGGCTCCTTCGAGACCGATTTCGCTGTTCCCGACCTGAGCAAAGCTCCGCTGAAGATGAGCTCGGTGGTGCTGGCCAGCCAGCGCGTGGTCTCGCCGCACAAGAAGTCGCCGAACCCGCTGGTGTACGAGGACTCGGAGATCATTCCCAACATCGCCCACGTCTTCGCCCCCAACCAGCCGATGCTCTTCTACTACGAGGTGTACGATCCGGCCAAGGCCAACCACTCCAGCAAGCCAGAATCGGGCTTGCCGGGGGTCCCGGCCAAAGGCGACGCCAAGAACTCCATACACCTGTTGACCAGCCTGCAGTTTTTCCGCGGCAAGGTGAAGGTGTACGAAACCCCGGTGGTCGAAGCGGCGGAGTTGAACCGTCCCGAACGACGGGCCGCCGCCTTCTCGCTGGAGGTGCCCGCCGCGCAACTGCAGCCCGGCTGGTACACCTGCCAGGTGAACGTCATCGACGATGCCGGGGGACAGTTCGCCTTTCCGCGCATGCCGCTGCTGGTGCGCGCGGCCGCTCCGGCGACGGCAGCCGCGGCCGACAAGCCGAACTGAGTGACCAGTTTCCAGTTTCGAGTTGCCGGGCCGTGGTGTCCTGAAACTCGAAACTGGAACCTTGAAACTGGACAATTGGCCGCCTCCATCGGCAACGTGTAAATTAATAAAATGCTCGTCTACTTTTTACGCCATGCCAGTGCCGGACAAAGCGTCGACGATCCGGCCGAGGATGCCAAGCGGCCGCTCGACAACACCGGAGTGGAGCAGTGCCACGACGTGGGGCGGCTGCTGAGCGCGCTGGAGGTTCAGCTCGACGCCATTATCTCCAGCCCTTTAGAGCGGGCCACGCAGACGGCCGCACTAGTAGCGGAAGAGATCGGGTATGACTCCAAGCTGCTGCTCGACCCGGCACTGGCGCCGAGTGCTTCCTTCGATGACTTCCGCCAGCTCTTGCGCCGTTACGCCAAGCAGGAAGCGATCATGGTGGTCGGACACAATCCCTCGCTCAGCCAGTTTCTTTCGCTGCTGGTGACCGGCGGCGCATCGGCCACGGCCATGGATATGAAGAAGGGCGCCGTCGCCCGCGTGGAATACCAGGGCAAGCAGCTTCCACCCCAACAAGCGCAGATGCGACGCTTGTCGGGGGCCCCGGCTCCGGTATTGGGCTGGCTGGTCACTCCCAAAGTTGCCCGGGCTGCTCAGTCGGACTCGAAGGCGGCCAGCTCGCGGCCGAAGACCTCGCGAAAATAGGGCCGCTCGTTGTTCAGCGCCCAGAGTTCCAGCTCCGGGCCCGGCCTTTTGGCCTGCAAAAGCAGAATCACCCGGCGAGTCTCCACCCGCACCCGAACTCCTGTAACAGTGCCGCGCCGGCCCTGCTCCAGGGCCCGCGCCAGACGCAACAAACCGACCGCCTTGGCCACCAGCGGCCGGTCGGCCGCGGCCAGGACGCGCATGGGCTTGCTTCCCATGAGCGGAGGCGACGCGCTGATGTAACGGGCGATGGCGGCGATGGTAAGGCGCTGGCGAACGGTGTAGCCGAACATCTCGGAATGGGCGATCACGTAGTAGGTGTGCCGGCGCCGGCCGGTGCGGTTGATGAAGGAGCCGATTTCCTGCAGCATGCAGGCGGCGGCCAGCCAGTCGGCGTACTCGTCCGGCAGGCGGTGCAGCGGACGCAGCTCTTCAAACAGCACGGCGGCATGCCGGCGCACCCGCTCGGCAAAACGCAGATCAATGTGGTACTGCCGGGCCATTCTGAGCAGCGTGTTCTCGCGCTCGGATTCGATGCGCTTGCGCGCGCCGGGGCTGACGTCGTACTCGGAAGCCAGTTGCGCCAGGATGCCGTCGCACAGTCCCAGCGGCGAATAACGAAACTCCGGCAGGTGCAGGCGGCTGAGAAGCTCGGAGTACACCGTCGCCCCGGCGGTGATGATCTCCGCCCGCCGCGGCCCGATTCCCTTCAGCGCCCGGCGCTGTTCGACATCCATCTTGCCCAGTTGCCGGGCCAGCTCTACCAGCACTTCACGGGGAACAGCGGTGACGCGCTTTTTCGTCCGGGCCGCCCACATATCGGCCAGCGCCGCGGCTGTGCCCGAGGTGGCAACCGTCATTTGCACCGGCGCGGCGGCCAGTTCGCTCTCCACCCGCCCCATCTCTTCCCCGATAAACGCCTTCATCTGCTGCAGCTCGCGCTTCTTGGCGGGGTCATGCTGCAGGAAGGCCCGGGTCAGCCGCACCGCCCCCAGCGGCAGGCTGTGAATGCTTTCGATCTGGCCGTGCAGAGAGAGGGTGAGCTCGCAACTGCCGCCGCCAAGATCTATGAGCAGCATGCGTCCCGGCGGAAGCCGCATGCCGGAGATCACTCCCAGATGGATGAGCCGCCCTTCTTCCGGGCCGGTAACGGTTTCCACCCGCCAGCCGGTGGCCGCCTTGACCCAGGCGGTAAAGGCGGAGCCGTTGCTGCTGTCGCGCAGGGGGCTGGTCGCCACCACGCGCACGCTCTGCGCTCCATGGGTCTGTACCGCCTTGTAAAAGCGGGAAAGGACCTTGACGGTCAGGGCAATGGCCGCCGGGTCGAGCGTGCCTGAGCGGAAGACCGATTCGCCCAGCCGCGTCACCTCGCGGTCCTGGTGGACAACCGACAGGCGATGGTTGACGAGCTTGGCGATTTTCAGACGAACCGAATTGGCGCCGATATCTACCGCGGCAAAAATGGGCATTTATTTCATCCGGCAGTTTCTTCCCGGCATCCGCAGGCAGGCGCCGCTGCTCAGGCGCAGGCGAGAGCGCCCGCCATTACGTGTTAAACGCTAGTGTAACGCATTGAAATTTACCCACTGCTCTGCTCTAAGCGTTCCCTGGCAGTAACCTAGGGGCTCTGTTGCCGTCTTTTAATGTGTTGCGGCGGAGGTGAGCTGCACTACAATTTTGGCGGATTGATCTGCGTGTCTAATCACTTCAGCATCTCGGCTCTGGAATATCCGGCGGGGGCCGCAGTTATACGTCTGCTGCGGCGCTGTATCGGGCTGGCGCTGGCGCTGATGCTGTTGTTCTCGCTCGCCTGCAGGCGCAACCCCATGCGCTCCGGTGAAGTCGGATACGTGGCCGTGCCGCAAGCCGTGCTCCGCGACCGCGTAGCCGCCATTTACAACAAAGTGGGAAGCGTGCGCAGCGGCGACAAGGTCGAAATACTGGAGCGGCAAAAACGCTTTGCCAGGGTACGTACTGCCTCGAACGAAGAGGGCTGGATCGAGCAGCGGTATCTGATCGGGCAGGAGACGTTCGCGGAATTCGAGAAACTGGCCAAGGACAACGCCACGGCGCCGGCCCAGGCCAAGGGCACGGCCCGGGCGGAATTGAACATCCACGCGGCCGCGGCGCGTGATGCGGAAAAGCTCTACCAATTGGCCGAGGGCGACAAAGTCGACATCCTGAAGCGCGCCACCACCGAGAAAGCGACACCGGGTGAGAGTGCGGCCAGAGCGACCAGCATCGGCGACCGGTCCAACGGAGAGGCGCGCACCCGGACTCCCGCCAAGTCAGCCGCTAAGCCTGACACTGCCGGCAAGCCTCAAGCAGAGCCGGTAAATGCCGGGGCTCCGCCTTCGGCAGAGCCAGCGAAACCGAAGCCGATGGACGACTGGTGGCTGATCAGGGACAAGCAGGGCCATGTGGGCTGGGTGCTGGCAAGAATGATCGACATAGATGTGCCTATCGAAGTTGCTCAGTATGCGGAGGGCCAGCGGATACAGGCTTGCTTCGTGCTCAATCGCGTGAGCGACGGCGATCAGCAGGTAGCGCAGTATCTGCTGCTGATGACCCCTCCCAAAGACGGCTCCCCGTTCGACTTCAACGCCTTCCGCGTCTTCACCTGGAACCTGCGCCGGCACCGCTATGAGACCGCCTATCGCGAGCGCAACATCATAGGCTTTTTGCCGGCGACCGTGGCTACGCGCAGCTTCGACAAAGAGGGAACCCTGCCCGTCTTCACCTTACGGCTGCAGAATCGAGGACGGTAGCGTGGGCCAGCGTACCTACCGGCTTGCCGGGCCGCTGGTAAAACGCGTGCTGGCGCCGGGCGAAGAGGCGCAGAAACTTGCCCAGGTTCACAAAGAGCGCAAGCACGCCCGCAAGGCCGCCGGCCGGCATCGTTAAGCGCCAATCCTTTACACCAGAAGCTGGAGTGGCCCCACATCTGCCCGGTTCTGGCGGATGTGCGTCTTGGAATCCCGCATCGCAAAAGACGCGCAGATGAGGGCTGCCATCCCTGCTTCTGGCCCTCCTGCCGAGCCATCCGCCGAGCCCCGCTTGGAATCAATAGATTGGGATCGACGGGAGGGCTTGCATGGCAGAGAAGGTGAAGAAGCTGAATCTCGAACGAGATTACAAGAACTTCCTGTACTTCATCGACGGCAACGGCAACGTATGTCAAAAGCCCAAGTCGGGCGACGGGGACGCCAAGGTGCTGGTGGAAAACGCGGTGCAGCGGGACAACCAGTATCTCTACTTCATTGACAAGGAAGGCGACGTGTCACGCTCTCCGAGAGGGACGAAAAAGCGCACTGCCGCCTGAGCTCTCATGGCCAATTCAGGTTGGAACATGTACGTCTTTCGGGACGGCCGCCGGATTCTACCCGGGCAGAGACTCGTCTGGCAGCTAGAGGCGGCGCTGCGCGCTCTTTCCTGGGAGAGTTGCCCGGCACAGGACCACATTCTGGACGCGCTGATAGCCGCCGGCGAACTGGAATGCGCGCTGGCCGATGCCGGTTGCTCTCCGACGGAAGCAGGCGCCAGGGGCGAAGCGGCTGCCGCATGGCTGACCGATGCCTTGGCCGAACTGCTGCTCTACTCCGCGGCCGGCAAGGAAGTGCAGGGCTCTAAAGGGATTTTGGTTACGCCGCGGGAGCTGCTGGCCAGGCTGGACTCGATTTGCCCGCCCGCCCAGCTCCAAGTTTCGGTGCACGAAGGCTTCGCCTATTACGCTCTGCATCCCCTGAAGATTGTGGACCTGCTCGACACGCTGGCTGTGCCGCCCAAAGCGGCAGTGCTGGGCATACGCAGCATCGGGGTGCCCCTCAGCGCCGTGCTGGCGGCGGCGCTCAAGCGCCGAGGGTCGGAGGCCAGTCGCATCACCGTCCGGCCAGCCGGACATCCCTACGAGCGCCGGCTAACCCTTTCCGATGAACAGAAATCGTGGATTCGGAGCCGGGGCCGGCAAGCCCGGTTCCTGGTCATCGATGAAGGTCCTGGGCTCAGCGGTTCGTCGTTTCTGGCGGTGGCCGAGGCGCTGACCGAGGCCGGCATACAAGCGGAAAACATTCGGCTTATCGGCAGCCGCCAGCCGGACCCAGCGCAGTTGCGCGCACCCAATGCCGAGCAACGCTGGAGTCGCTTCCGCTTCTCCTGCCTGGCATCTGCTCCCTATGTTCCGGAGGGTGCCGCCATTGCCATCGGCGGCGGTCAGTGGCGAGATGAGCTTCTGGCCCCTGACGAACCCAGACCTGCCGCCTGGACGCAACTGGAGATGGCCAAGTTCCTGTCGGCTGATCGGAAGCTTTTTTACAAGTTCGAGGGCTTCGGACACTTTGGAGGCGAGATCGGGCAGCGCGCCAGGGTGCTGGCCGAGGCCGGGCTAGGGCCGGATTATCTCGGCAGCAGAGCGGGCTTCGGCATGTATCGAATTAGCGCCGGGCGGCACTTGCGCCCAGCGAAGCTTCCAATCCGGGAGCTGCTGAAGCACCTGGCAGAGTATTGCGCTTTTCGCCTGCGCCACTTTCCGGCTGACGACTCCCAGCCCAGCGCTCTCAACGAAATGGCTTCCTGGAACTGGTCGCTCGAGTTCGGCTCCACGGCTGACGACCGGGCGCTGGAGGTGGAACACCGGGTGTTCTGCGATGCCCGCATGATGCCACACAAGTGGTTGGTCTTGCCCTACGGCAGGCTGCTGAAGCTGGACGGAGTGGCGCACGGCGACGACCATTTCTTCCCCGGCCCGTGCGACATCGCTTGGGACCTGGCTGGCACCATCGTCGAGTGGAACCTGCAGAGGCCGGAGCAGGAATACTTTCTCGAACAATATCGTCGCGCCAGCGGCGACGACGCGCGCCGGCGGCTGCCCGGATACCTGAAGGCGTATGTGGCTTTCCGCTTCGGCTGGTGCAAAATGGCTGCCCTGGCCAGCGCCGGCACGGCGGACGAGCCGCTGCTATGGCGCGACTTCCAGCGCTATCGCGGCTACGCCAGGAGCCTTGGCCGTATTTCCGCTGCCCTAGCCGCCCCGTCAAACGCGACCGCGGCGTTTGCTGCGGACCCCGGTCGCAAAGCATCCACGGCGGTTCGGAAGGTGGCATAAGCGAGCGCTCTCACGGCGCCGCTCGCAGAGGGGCTGCCGGCGCAAGCAGGTTTTCCGCCTGCGGCTGTGGCCCGCGTTTTCCCTTCGGCGCACCTGCGAAGCAGTTGAATTTCAATCCCAGCCGCCTGTATCGTAGTTGTGGTCGGCAACGGCCCCGGATGGTTATTTGCATTTTTTGTGGTGGCTGTTTTGGCTGTCAGTTTTGATCGTTGTCTTCTGCTGTGTATGGCTCAAAAGGAGAAAGTAAACATGGATAACAAGCCGGCGCAGAACATCCAGGATTCGTTTCTTAACACCGCCCGCAAAGACAAGGCGGTGATCACGATTTACCTGTTGAGCGGCGTCAAGCTGTCCGGGCGGATTCGGTCTTTCGACAAGTATTCGGTAGTGTTGGAGACTAACAACCAGGAGCAACTCATCTTCAAGCACGCCATTTCCACCGTTGTCATGGCTCGCGGGACGCATCTTGGAGAGCGCGCAGATGTTCGCCCTGCCTCGCCGGCCGCGCCACCTGCTTCTGCACCCGCGCCAGCCGGCAGCACGGGCCCGGCGGCTCCGGGCTCTCCGCCCACGGAGGGGTAGAACATCACAGTCGGTCCGGAGTATCGCAATCCTGTGCGGCGCGGGCTTGCCGAGGCGGAGCATCGTTCCGGAGGCGAACGCGCCTTTCTCGTCGGCATCGAACACCGTTCGCGCCGCGCGGATACCGCCAGGCCAGCGGGGTCACCGGCCGCCACCGACGATGCCGGGCGGCAATCCATCCAACTCCAGCAAACACCAGAACGGCACCTGCCGGGCGGAGCGGTGCCGCCTGCCGCGCGCCAGGCGCGCCAGGCGTTGCAGGCGCGGCAGAATGCGGGCGAACACCTGGTCGCCTTCACCCCCGAAGAGTCGCTCAAAGAGCTTGGCGAGTTAGCGGCCGGCGCCGGCGCGGTCATCGCCGGGCAGTCGCTGCAGAAGCGCGACCGCCCCGACCCGGCAACCCTGATTGGCCGCGGCAAGCTGGAAGAGCTGGCGGCGGCAGCCCGCATGGCGGCAGCCGAGCTGATTATCTTCGACCACGAGTTGACTTCCTCGCAGCAACGCAACCTGGAGCGCGAATTCGGCTGCCGCGTGATCGATCGAACGCAACTGATCCTGGACATCTTTGCCCGCCACGCCCGCACCCGCGAGGGCCAGTTGCAGGTGGAATTGGCGCAGTTGCAGTACCTGCTGCCGCGGCTGGCCGGACGCGGCGTGCAGATGTCGCAGCTCGGCGGCGGCATCGGCACCCGCGGTCCGGGTGAAACTCAACTGGAAACCGACCGGCGCAGAATTTACCGCCGCATTCGCCACGTTAAGGGCCAACTGGAAGAGGTGCGCCGCACCCGGGCCCAGCAGCGGCAACGCCGGCTCAGCGTTCCGGTAGCCACTGTCGCCCTGGTGGGCTACACCAATGCCGGCAAGTCGACGCTATTCAACGCCCTGACCAATGCTGACGTGCTGGCCTCGGCGCGCATGTTCGCTACCCTCGACCCGACCCTGCGGTCGCTCACCTTGCCCTCGCGCCGGCAGGCGCTGCTCTCCGATACCGTGGGTTTCATCCGCAACCTGCCGCACACCCTGATTTCCGCCTTCCGCGCCACCCTGGAGGAGGTGCAACGGGCCGCCCTGATCTTGCACGTGGCCGATGCCAGCAGCCAGACCGCTGCCGAGCAGATGCAGCAGGTTGAAGCAGTGCTGCGCGAGCTGGAGAGCGAACACAAGCCGCGCCTGCTGGTGCTTAACAAAATCGACCTGCTGCCTGCCGGGCAGCGCGAGACGCTGGTAGACGACGAGCACACGATTCATGTCTCGGCGGCCAAGGGCATCAACCTGGGCGCCCTGCGCGAGGCCATCGACCGCCATTTGCAGGACGACCCCATCCGCCGGGTGCGCCTGCGCCTCCCCCAGGCGCAAGGAAAGGTTCTGGCCATGCTGGAGGGCGGCTCGCGCATAGTGGCCCGGCACTATGCTGACGGAGCCGCGGAACTGGAAGTAGATGCGCCGGAATCGCTCATCCGAAAAGTGTCGAATTTTCTGATTCCGGAGTGACTCACCTCGCCAAACACGGCTGACATGGCTGCTCAGGTCCGTTTCTACGGTTATAACTCGCTTGAAGCGGAAAACCATTTTCCCGTCAGTCCGCTTCCTAACGTCTCGTGAGGCGACATACATAAGCCGGCAGAGGAACCAGAAACCCTGCCACTTTGTCGCCCGGGCTCTTCCTTCCTCCCCGGTTTATCCGGCAAGCCCTGCCGCAGGGCACCCGTCGCTTCGCAATTCCGGCGCCATGTGCCGCGGTTCTAATTCCGGAATACGTTTCCGGCGCTGGTGCGTCGAAGTAAGGGGCAGAGAGTGATTCCGCGCGTGGTTTCCATCACCGGCGTCAAGGAGTGGCAAGAGGGGAAGCTGCGTCCGGTTGACGATTGCCTGGTGGGCGAAGAGCCGCTGGAGATTCGGGTCGGCGAGAGGCCGCTTAGCGTCACCATGCGCACCCCGGGACACGATCTGGAATTGGCGGCCGGCTTTCTTTTCACCGAGGGCCTGATCTTGGGGCGGGCGCAGATTACGGCCATCCGGCACGAAGCCGGAAGCAGGCAGAACGCAGCCAACCGGGTACGGGTGGAGCTTGCTGGCGGCGTGGCTCTCGATATGGAGGCCGCCCGCCGCAACTTTTATACGGCTTCAAGCTGCGGGGTCTGTGGCAAAGCTTCAATCGAGGCGCTGCGTGTGCGCCACCTCAAGCCGGTCAACCCGGATTTTACCCTCGATCCCGAAGTGCTCTGCCGGCTGCCGGACCGGCTGCGCTCGGCGCAGCCCATCTTCGGCCGCACCGGCGGGCTGCACGCCGCCGGGCTGTTCAGCCCGGAGGGCGAGTTGATCGTGTTGCGCGAGGACGTGGGCCGGCACAACGCCGTGGACAAGGTGATCGGCTGGGCGCTGATGAACGATCGCCTGCCGCTGCGCGAGGCCGTGCTGATGGTCAGCGGACGCGGCGGCTTCGAAATCGTGCAAAAGGCTCTGGTGGCGGGCGTTCCGGTTTTGGCTTCGGTGTCAGCCCCTTCCGACCTGGCGGTGAAGCTGGCGCGGGAGTTCGGCATGACCCTGATCGGTTTTTTGCGCGGGCGCCGCTTCGTTATCTACTCTGGGGCACAACGGCTCACGGCACAGTTACAGCAAGAAGGGCTGGACAGCCGCGCGACGGGCACGTAGTGAAGAGCGCTAAATGCGCACTGGGAGGTGAAACAGCAGGCAGGCAGGAGATGAACTCGCGCGCGCCGGATCACTGGCCCGCGAATGCAAGGCAGTGGTCGGCGACCCGCGAAAAGCAGCGGCCATGCTTTTCTTAGGGCTTCGTATTTCATTAGTTGGAGAAGGACCATGGCCACAGATCGTCTCCCGAACCGCTGGGGAATTGCCGTTGCAGCGGTCATCATGCAGTTGTGCCTGGGCGCAGTGTACGGCTGGAGCGTCTTCGTCAAGCCGCTGATCAGCCGCGAACACTGGACGCTCACCCAGGTTTCACTGAACTTCACCCTTGCCATTGTGTTCCTCGGAGTGGGAACCGTAATCGGCGGGCTCTGGCAGGACCGTGTCGGGCCGCGCCTGGTGGCCAGCGTCGCTGGCGTTCTTTACGGCGCCGGATACATGGTGGCGTCGCTGGCCAGCGCCAGACATTCACTCGTCGGCTTGTACTTGGGATACGGCGTGCTGTCCGGCATCGGCATGGGCATGGGTTACATATGCCCCGTGGCTACCCTGGTTAAGTGGTTTCCGGACCGGCGCGGACTGATGACCGGCGTGGCCGTGTGCGGCTACGGCGCAGGCGCGCTGGTGATGAGCCCTATCGCCGCCCGCTCCATTCTCGCCGTAGGCGTTCCGCCTACTTTCCTCTATCTGGGAATTGCCTACCTGATCCTGGTGGTGATCACCGCCCAGTTCTATCGCAACCCGCCGCAGGGCTGGCGGCCGGCGGGCTGGGAGCCGCGCTCGGCGGTTTCCCGGGCGGCAACCACCTATGATTTCAGCGTCAAGGAAGCAATGCAGACCTGGCAGTTCTGGCTGCTCTGGATCATGTTGTTCCTCAACGTTTCCGCCGGCATCATGATCATCAGCCAAGCCTCGCCCATGGCGCAGCAACTGGTGGGTCTTTCCGCCGTCAGCGCCGCCGGCATCGTCGGCGTGATCTCGATCTTCAACGGCCTGGGACGCGTATTCTGGGCGGCGGTTTCCGACTTCCTCGGTCGCGCCCGGGTGTACTTCCTGCTCTACCTGATCCAGATCGTGGTGTTCTTTTCGCTGCCGCACCTGCACTCGGCCACGCTGTTTACAGTGGCGGTGGCTGCGGTCGGGCTGTGCTACGGCGGCGGATTCGGCACCATGCCGTCATTCACCGCCGACTTCTTCGGCCCGAAGTTCATGGGCGGAATCTATGGCTGGATCCTGCTTGCCTGGGGCGCGGCAGCCATTCCTTCTCCCATCTTGATCGCCCGAGTACGGCAAACCACCGGAACTTACCAGACGGCCATTATGGTCATCGCCATCGTGATGGTGTGCTCGCTGGCGCTGCCGTTAATTGCCAGGCGTCCGAAGCGCGAGCCGGGCGAAACCATGCCTCTGCCGAAGGAGAAAATCGCTGCATGACTTTGATTTTCGCGCGGGCGCTCCATCCTAGCCGCTGCTTTTGCGGCTAGGGTGGGTTTTTGCCTCCGCTGACTCCAGCCCTTCGTGGTACGGCGATAGGCGTGTATAGGCCTGCCCAGCCGAGGCGACTGCGCCTACGTCCAGGCCACCCCCGCCTCCCGCTACCCGGGCTGTTATACACTGCTGCTAGCGAAACTTCCGGGAGATCGCGGCACCTTTGTAACACCCACATGCATTCGCTCAAGTCCGGCGGGCAAAAAGCAACCGACGAGCGCGCCAAGCTGTTGCGTAGCGCGCGTCGCATCGTCTTCAAGCTCGGCACCAACGTTGTGGCCGAGCCCGAGGGCGGCCTCTGCGTCTCGCGCCTGGAGCCGCTGGTGGCTTCGTTTCGCCCGGCTGAAGCAGGCCGGCAGGCAAATCGTGCTGGTCTCCTCCGGCGCCGTGGGCCTGGGCCGGGGATTGCTCGGACTGCACAGCACTCGCACTCAGGACGTAGTCACCAAGCAGGCCTGTGCGGCGGTGGGGCAGGCGCAGCTCATGCACGCTTACGAGCTGATGTTCGGAGCGCACGGGATGAAGATTGCGCAGGTGCTGCTGACCGAAGACGACTTCATCGACCGCCGCCGCTCCTCCAACCTGCGCTGCACCATGGAGAAGCTGCTGAAGCTGGGCGTGGTTCCCATCGTCAACGAGAACGACACGGTCTCGACCGCCGAGCTGGAGTATCTGCCGGAAGGCAGCCGCACTCGCGTCTTCAGCGACAATGACCGGCTGGCCGGGCTGGTGGCCAGCAAGATCGACGCCCAGGCGCTAATCCTGCTGAGCAACGTGGAAGGCTTGCTGCAGTTGCGGGACAAATCCGCTCATGCCGCTCCGGCCCAACCGAGCCTGATTCCGCTGGTCGCCGAGATTACGCCCGAATTGAAAGCCCTGGCCATGGGGCCGTCGCAGGGCGGGCGCGGAGGCATGCTGACCAAACTGGAGGCCGCCGAGATCGCCACCCGCGCCGGCGGCATCGTGATCATTGCCGACGGCCGCCAGGCCGGCATCGTGGACGGTATCTTTGGCGGCGAAGCGGCGGGAACCGCCTTTATCCCCTCCGGGCGCATGCCGGCCAAACGGCGCTGGATCGCCTACGCGGCCGACGTTCGCGGCCGCGTGGTGGTCAATGCCGGCGCCCGCGAAGCCATTCTGCACGGCAAGGCCAGCCTGCTCTGGTCCGGAGTGGTAAAGGTCGAGCGCCGCTTCAAGCCGCTGGATGTCATCAGCATCGCCGACCAGGATGGGCGTGAGTTCGCCCGCGGCATCGCCAACCACGCCAGCGAGGATGCCGCTGCCGGCAAAACGGCTAACCGCGCCAAGGCCGGTGTTCTGGTCACCAGGAACAACATCGTTATCTTCGAAGCCACTTACTGAACGGCCCGCCGGGCCTGCTTCCGCCGGCGTGATCTCCACCTCTTCCACCGTCATCCAATCTGTCAGGTTCTTATCGAACCCATTTGATGGAGGTAGGCGAGAATGCCAGAACAATTGCCGAAGCAGCAGGACGGCTACCTGTTTCTCCAGGAGGGCAGCGATCTAGGGTTTGGCTCGGTGGTCTCCAACGAGCCCGGTTTCCGTCTGCTCAATCGCGACGGTTCATTCAACGTGGTGAAGCCGGCCGTGCGCTGGTTGCAATCGCTGGCCGGCTATCATCGCATGCTCACCATCTCGTGGCCAAAGTTCTTTGCCATTCTGCTGGCGGGCTATCTGACCACTAACCTGCTCTTCGCCTGCTTCTACTTCCTGCTGGGACCGCAGGCGCTCTCAGGCGAGATTCACACCTCGGAGTTCCTGCGCGACTTCTTTTTCAGCGTCTATTCTCTGGCCACCATCGGCTACGGCAATGTCGCTCCGGTCAGCTTGGCGGCGAACGCGGTGGTGGGGCTGGAAGCCCTGGTCGGACTGCTCGGCTTCGCCATGGCTGCCGGACTATTGTTCGCCCGCTTTTCGCGCCCGGTGGCCGATATCGCTTATTCCAGCCACGCCCTCATCGCTCCCTACCGTGACATCACCGCCTTCGAGTTCCGCATCGTGAACGCGCGCGAAAACCAGTTGATCGAGGTCCGCGCCCGGGTGGTCTTCAGCCGCTTTGAGACCGTGCGCGGCCGCCGCCAGCGCGTGTTTTCGTTGCTTACGCTGGAGCGCGAGGGGGTGACCTTCCTGCCTTTGAACTGGACCGTGGTGCATCCTATCGACGGCGACAGCCCGCTCTTCGGCTGGACGGAAGAGCAACTGCTGGCCGCCCAAGCCGAGTTCCTCATCCTGTTGACCGCCACCGACGAGACCTTTGCCCAGGCGGTGCACAGCCGGTCGTCCTACGTGGCGCGCGAGGTGATCTGGGGCGCCAGCTTCGCTCCCATGTTCCGCAACCTGGGAGGCGCCATGGAGTTGGACCTGTCGCGGCTGGACCAGCTCAAACCCCGCCCCTCGCAGGCCGCTGCCGACGATTGAGGCTGGCACGTTCAAACAGAAGGCTGGTGGTTCATTCAAGCCCGTCGTTTGGGAAGAAGCTGGTGTGGGGCACCAACGATTTTTTAATTCCATCTTTGCAAGTGCAAATGGTTTCAGCGCCTATTGTGGAAGCCCACGCCTTTAGGCGTGGGATAACTCTCGACAGAGAGAGCGCCTTTAGGCGCTGTGGATCTGCGTTTCTCTTTGGCACAGCGGCTAAAGCCGGTTCAGATTTGCTCCCGATTCCCACGCCTAAAGGCGTGGGCTTCCACGGAATCGGAGGGAGAACTCCGCCGACGATTGAAGCCCCGCAGCAATTTATTGGGGGGTACCTTCTACGGGTTTACGGTTATGGTAAGGGTGTTCGAGTTGACCGCCGTGCCGCCGGTGGCGCTGTTGTTCAGCGACGCGTATACGGTGCCATTAGTCTGCGTCAGGGTGGTGGAGGCGGAAAGAACGCCGGAGGAGCTTACGCTCAGGCCGCCGCCGCTGGCATTCCAAGTGACAAAGCTGGTTATATTTTGGTTCTCCGCCACAGCAGCTAGTTGCGCCGTGCTTGGGTAGGTACTCCCGGAGGTACTTATCGTGGACGATGCCGCGGTCAGGGTAATGGTGGTGATTTGGTTGGTGACCACGACAAAGGGCACCGTGACCGAGGTCGCTCCGCTATGGCTAATGGTTACATAGGCCGAGCCAGCGCCGACGGCGTCGAACTGACAAGCAATGCTGGAGTCGAGAACTATAACGTTCTTATTGGAGCTGGTGCAGGTCGATGAACTGGTCACGTCACCGCCGGAATTGCCGTTCACCAGGGTTGCGGTCACGGCCAGTGGCTGGGGGGTGCCGCCGACAAGGAGCAACGACGAGGTCGGGCTCACGGATATGCTTCCCACCGAAGTGGGCGAGACGAAGAAACCGTTACAGGCGCTCAGCACGAGCATCAGTCCGAGCAGCCCGCAGATCGCCATGAAGGCAATGCGCCTGGTCATGAACTTCCCCCTGAAAAGCTGATTGTATTAGTAAACACCAGCCGTTGGGAAAAGCTTTTGCCGGGGAGGAGCGCCCGGTGCCTATCCCGCTCCAAACCGGGAAAACCCGGCAGCGCCCGTGCTTGGCGCCCCGGTTTACAATAAAAGCAGGACGCCCTATGCGCACTTTCTCGCTGCACGAAGCTCAAGCCATGCTGCCCATCCTGGAATCGCTGCTGCGCGCCTCCATGGACGCCAAGCAGAAGATCGAGCAGGTCGAAGCCGAGTTGCAAGCCCAGCAGGAGCGCGTTTTCCTCAACGGCGGCACCATGCTCGACGTCAAGTACTGGGCCCAGCGCCGGGCCGAGCGCGACAAGGCGCTGCAAAAGGCCAAGGACGCTCTGGCCGAGATCAACGCCATCGGGGTGCAGGTGAAAGACCTCGACCAGGGGCTGCTCGACTTTCCCTGCAAGGTAGAGAGCGGCGAGATCGTGCTGCTGTGCTGGAAGCTGGGCGAACCCAGCATCACCCACTGGCATGGCCTAGAAGAAGGCTACGCCGGACGCAAGCCCATCGACGAGCGCATCGCCCGCGCCAAGCCCGACCAGATCAACTGAACCATTTCCGATTTTTAATTTTCGAGAAAGCAACTGCGGAACCACGGAGGACACAGAGGAACACAAAGTAAAGGCGCGGGATCACAACCGGTCACGTTTTCCAATTCCCTCAGATAAAATTCCACTACTATTGCCCCTGTGTACTCGGTGTACTCTGTGGTTCAGCTTTTTTTCAATCTGAAATCAAAAATCAAAAACGACTTACTGGCGTTTGTGCGGGCGGGTCTTGATCCAGATGGGCGTGCCCACGAACTTGAACCGGCTGCGTATCTGGTTTTGTAGAAAGCGCTCGTAGGAAAAGTGCAGCTTCACCTGCTTGTCGGTGAAGAGCACGAAGGTCGGCGGGGCGACGGCCGCCTGCGTCATGTAATAAATTTTGACCTTGCGCGCCGCCGGGACCGAAGCGCGCTCGAAATCGATCTGGCGCAGGAAGCGGTTCATCTCGCCGGTGGAGATCCTTTTGCGGCGCTCGCGCGCCACCAGCTCGATCATGGGGAAAACCTTCTCGACATTGCGGCCGCTGCTGGCTGAGATAAACAGCATGGGGGCGTAGTCGAGAAACTTCAATACGCGTCGCGCTTGCTGCTCGAAGATGCGGCTGTCGGCCGACGGCTGGCCGTCGGGCTCCCCAGCAAACGCCGGTGCTACCTTTGGCGTGGTGGATGCCGGGCGGGCAGTGGTGAGCAGGTCCCACTTGTTGACCACCAGGATCACGGAACGCCCGGCTTCGTGGGCATAACCGGCGATGGTGGCATCCAGGGCGGAGACTCCTTCCGGGGCGTCGATAATCATCAGCACCACATCGGCCGCCTCCAGGTGCTTGCGCGCCATGACCACCGACAGCTTTTCGGCCATCAGCTTGGTTTTACCCTTGCGGCGAATGCCGGCGGTGTCGATGAAACGATACTTCTTGCCGTTGCGTTCGACCACCTCGTCAACCGCGTCGCGGGTGGTTCCCGCAACCGGCGAGACGATGGCTCGTTGGCTTCCCGCCAGTTGATTGAGCAGCGTCGACTTGCCTACGTTCGGCCGGCCGATGATCGCCACCCTGATTTCGCCGGAATCCTCTCGACGGCCTGAGCGGCCAGTCCCGCTGGCGTCCTGCCCCGCTTCCAATGGAAAGTCAGATTCTTCATCGGTGCGCTCCTCAGGACGGCCCTCCTGAGAGGAGGCCGGCGCGGGCCCGCGTTTCGCCTGGGAAGGAGCAGGCTTGAGCGAAGCGCCTTCCGGCTTCTCCGGCACGGCGGGGATGATCTCCAGGATCGCATCCAGCAGCTCCGCCACGCCGTCGCCGTGCTCGGACGAGACCGGCAGGAGATTGCGTATGCCGAGACGGCGAAACTCCGCGGCTTCGGGCTCCTGTTTGGGCGAGTCGATCTTATTGACCGCCAGGAAAAGCGGCTTGCCGGTACGCAGCAGCAGGCGTGCCAGTTCCATGTCCGGAGCGGCCAGTTCGGTGCGCGCGTCCACCACCATCACCACCGCCGCGGCTTCCTCCAGCGCCAAACGCGCCTGGCGAAAGATTTCGGCGGGAATCAGCTCCTTTTCCTCCGGGATAATGCCGCCGGTATCGGCCACGCGAAAGCGGCGTCCGCGCCAATGGGCTTCGCCGTAGAGGCGGTCGCGGGTGATCCCTGGTTCGTTGCCGACGATGGCCCGGCGCCTGCCCACCATGCGATTGAACAGCGTGGACTTGCCGACATTCGGCCGGCCGACAATTACCACCAGCGGCAATGGGTCAGGGTTGATCAACGTTTTGCCTTGAACATAATCTCTATCCAGTCTAACTGCTCGCGTTATCATCAACCAGACTCTCTTGACCACCTCATCCCAATCCGCTGGCTTGTCCGGGGAGACGCTGCACAGCTTCTTCGGCCCCGGTGGGGTGCTTTCGCGCACGCATCCGGCTTACGAGTTCCGCCGCGGACAGCTTGCCATGGCGCAGGCCATCGAGCAGGCGCTGGCCGAGCGGCGCCACCTGATCGTCGAGGCCGGCACCGGCACCGGCAAGACGCTGGCCTACCTGGTTCCCGTGCTGCGCTCGGGCAAGCGGGTGATTATCTCGACCGGCACCAAGACCTTGCAGGAACAGCTTTTTTTCAAGGATGTCCCATTCCTGGAAGAGGCGCTGTTTCGTTCGCCGGCTGGGACAGCTTCCGCCTCCGGCCGCAAACGCCCGGCGCAGCTATCCGGCAGTGCGCCGCCCGGTCTGCGTGTCTGCTACATGAAGGGCCGCGCCAACTATCTCTGCCGCAAGAAGCTCTACGAGCTGGCCAACGCGCCCATTCTGACCGGCTTGGAGGAGGTTGATCACTATCGCGCCATCAGCGAATGGGAAAAGACCACCGGCACCGGAGACCGCGCCGAGCTGGCGCGGCTGCCCGAGAGCAGTCAACTGTGGCCGCGGCTGGACGCCCGCTCGGAAAACTGTCTGGGCGCCAAGTGCCAGCAGTGGGAGCGCTGTTTCATAACCGAGATGCGGCGGCGGGCGGCGGAAAGCGACGTGGTCATCGTCAATCACCACCTGTTCTTCGCCGACCTGGCGGTGAAGCAGGCCGCCGAAGACGCCCCCGATGCCGGCGTTCTCCCCGAGGCCGGGGTGGTCATCTTCGACGAGGCACATGAGCTGGAAGACGTGGCCAGCGGCTATTTCGGCATCACCGTAAGCAATCTGCGGGTGGAAGACCTGCTGCGCGATGTGGAGCTGACGCTGCAGCGCCATGCCATCGGCTCGCCCTCGCTGGCGGCGGCCAGCCGGCGGGTGCGCGAGCGGGCGCAGTTGTTCTTTTCCGTTCTGCCGCCGGGCGAAGGGCGCTTCGAGTTCCAGAATCGCCGCGAATTTCTGGAAGAAAGCGGCGACGAGTTTATCGCTCTGCAGGCCGGGCTGGCGCAGCTTGGGCTGGAACTGCAGGGGCTGAAGAACAAGCCGGACGAGGTTTTCCGGCTGGTTCGCCGGGCGGAGGAGTTGCGGGTGCAGCTCGGTTTCCTGCTGGAGTCGAGCGAGCGCAACACGGTTTATTGGATCGAGCGCCGCGCCGGGCCACGCACCGCTGCCGCCCATGATGGGGTGAAAACCGCCAGCGCCCGCCACGGCGGGCGCTGGCAGCACGTCTTTCTTCAAGCCACTCCCATCGATGTCTCGCAGATTCTGCGGCAGACGGTTTTCGAGCCGATTGAAACCGTGGTGCTGACTTCGGCTACGCTGGCGGTGAGCGGCGGCTTCGACTACGTTTGTCAGCGCCTGGGAGTCGAGAACGCGCGCGAGCTGATCGTGCCCTCGCACTTCGATTACGAGAATCAGGCGTTGCTTTACGTTCCGCCGGACCTGCCCGATCCGCGCGAGCCCGGCTTCGCCGAGCAGGCGGCCGCGCGCATTCGCCAGGTACTGGAGATCACCCGCGGGCGCGCCTTTTGCCTGTTCACCAGCCATGCCCAGATGAACCAGATACACGACCGTCTGCGCGGGGAGCTGGAGTACAAACTGCTGCTCCAGGGAAGCGCCCCCAAAAACGCGCTGCTGGAGGAGTTCCGCGCCAGCCCCAACGCGGTGCTGTTCGCCACCTCCAGCTTCTGGCAGGGGGTGGACGTGCAGGGCGAGCAGTTGAGCTGCGTCATCATCGACCGGCTGCCGTTCGCCGTGCCCAACGATCCGGTAGTGGCGGCCCGCATTCGCGCCGTGGACGAGGCTGGTGGCAACGCCTTCTTCCAGTACCAGGTGCCGGCAGCGGTCATCGCCCTTAAGCAGGGCTTTGGCCGGCTGATTCGCTCGCTGCACGACCGCGGCGTGCTGGTGCTGCTGGATAACCGCATCCTCAAGAAGCAGTATGGGCGGGTCTTCCTCAACAGCCTGCCCAACTACGGTCGCGCCACCGAGTTGCGCCGCGTGGCCGAGTTCTTTGGGTGCGAGTGATACCCTTTGGCGCCGGCGGGCCGGCTTCCTTCAGCAGGGGGCCAGCCGCCGGGGCGGCGGCACTACAGGGCCGTCGGGGTGCTTAAGCTGTGCGCGAGGCACGCCTATTTACTGCCGCGTTAAGATAGATATTTGCAGTCGTCGGCAGCATAAGCGAGACGGCATGGCGGCTGCTTAGAAATGGGGTTCCCGGCAAACGCCGCGGCTGCGTCTGGCGGGGTAAAGATCATGTACGAAGTAACGGTCGAGGAAACGTTTGCGGCGGGGCATTACCTGCGCAATTACAAGGGCAAGTGCGAGCATCCGCACGGGCACAATTATCGCGTGCGCCTGACCCTGGCCGGGCGCGAGCTGGATGGGGCCGGTCTGCTGCTGGACTTTAAGGATCTGAAGCGGGTTATGAAAGACGTGATCGACTACCTCGATCACCGCATGATCAACGACCTGGAGCCCTTCACCGTCCTGAACCCTTCCGCCGAGAACCTGGCAAAATACTTCTTCGAACAGGCCAACGGGCGTCTGAAGGCCGATACCGGCGGGCGGGTCGAGGTCAAGCGGGTCACCGTCTGGGAGACGGATACCTCGATCGCGACCTATTACGAGTGAGAGAAAAGGAATTGAAGATTTAAGATTGCAGATTTCAGATTGAGGCACGCACAGACTGCGTCTGCAGTTCTAAATCTGCAATCTTAAATCTTAAATGTTTCTGCCGCTGTCATGCAGATCATAGAGATCTACAAGTCGCTGCAAGGCGAGTCGTCGTTCACCGGGCTGCCCTGCGTTTTCGTGCGGCTGGCGGGCTGCAACCTGCGCTGCCACTGGTGCGACAGCGAGTACACCTTCAAGGGCGGAGAGAAGATGTCCGAGGAGCAGGTGGCCGAGGAGGTTCATCGCCTGCTGCCGGAGCGCGGTCTGGTCGAGATTACCGGCGGCGAGCCGCTGCTGCAGGAGCGCGAGCTGGTACCGCTGATGAAGCGCCTGATCGAAAGCGGCTACACGCTGCTGCTGGAGACCAGCGGCGAGCGCCCGCTGGCCAGCGTACCCCCGGCGGTGTTCAAGATCGTCGATGTGAAGTGCCCGGATTCGGGCGAAGGCGGCAGCTTCCGGCTGGACAACCTGCAGTACATCGGCGGCCGCGATGAGATCAAGTTCGTGATCGCCTCTCGCGCCGACTACGAGTTTGCGCGCGAGTTCACCGTGGGCAACCGGCTGGCCGGCAAAGTCGGCAACATCATCTTCTCGCCCGCCTTCGACAAGCTGGCCAAGGGCTCGCGGGACGTCTCGCATTGTCTGGTCGACCCGCGCGAGCTGGCCGGCTGGATTCTGGAAGACGGGCTGCCGGTGCGCCTGGGATTGCAGATACATAAGCTGATCTGGGACCCATCGCTGAAGGGCGTGTAGCGTTCGGCGTAGTGCCGGCCTATGGCCGGCAGCGAGGAATCCCTGAATACGCTCTAAGGCGTGTTCACACTACCGGAGCGCTCTTAATTATTGCGGCGAGGTTGAACGACTGCAGAAAACTAAGACTCCATTGTGGCGTGGTGATGAAAGGCACTGGGCGAGTCGGTATTCCGTTTGCGCCTGTCATGCTGAGCGATACCGGGGCCTCAGCAATGGCTGCGGTTGCCGTTGTTGGGGTGGTGAGCGAAGCATCCCGGCACGGCGGGCAGCCGAAAAGGAAGTTGAAGGACTTTTATAGAAAAGCTGCAGGCCGCGCCGATTTGGACAGCTGCCAGGGATGCTTCGCGCCACCGAGGCGCTCAGCATGACAACTCGGAAACAGTTAACTGATAGTGTTAACAGGCCCTAATTCGATACTCGCATCGATATGAACAATCCTGAGCGGAAGCAAGCGGTAGTGGTGCTGAGCGGTGGCATGGACTCCTGTGTCTGCGCGGCCCTGGCGGTGCGCGATTTCGGGGCCAAGCAGGTGGCCGCCTTGCATGTCAGCTATGGGCAGCGGACGGAAGAGCGGGAGCGGCGGGCGTTTGGCGAGATCTGCGACCGGCTGGGCATCGCCCGGCGGCTGGTGGTACGCAACCAGGCGCTGGCCGAGATTGGCGGCTCGGCGTTGACCGATGCGGCTCTGGCCGTGCCCACCGCTGGACCGCAACTAGGTCAGCACCCCACGGCGCCACTCGCGGGCGCGCCAGGAACCCCGGGGCAGCAGATTCCGATAACCTATGTTCCCTTTCGTAACGCCCATTTCCTTTCCGTGGCGGTGAGCTGGGCCGAGGTAATCGGCGCGGAAACCATACACATCGGCGCCGTCGAACAGGACAGCTCCGGCTATCCCGACTGCCGTCCCGAATACTATGAGGCGTTCAACCGCGTCATTCGCGCCGGTACCAGGGAGGGCACGATCCGCATTGTCACCCCGCTGATTGCCATGCGCAAAGCTGAGATTGTGCGTCTTGGCGCGGAGCTGGGAGCGCCGTTCGAGCTGACGTGGTCCTGCTACAGCGGCCACAGCCGGGCGTGCGGGAAATGCGACAGTTGTATTCTGAGGCTGCGCGCCTTCGCCGCTGTCGGCATTGAGGACCCTATACCATACGAGGCGCGGGCTGCGGGCGAAACCGAAGGAGCCGGATAGGGCGAGCATGAAAACATCCATTAACGAAACTGCGGCTTTGCCCACCAGCCTGCCCGCTGGCGGGCAAAGCGTGCTCTCGTTCGCAGAGGCGCGCGCCGTGGTCGAGAGCTATGCCAACCGGCTCCGGCCGGGCGCTGTCAGTGCGGCAGAGGCAAAGGCGGTATCTGCGGGGGACACCGGCCGGACAGAGAAGGTTTCACTCACCCGGGCGCTGGCGCGCTTCCTGGCGGCGCCGGTTTGTGCCGATCGCGATCTGCCGCCCTTCTCGCGCGCCACCCGCGACGGCTTCGCCGTACGCGCTGCCGATCTGGCCGAAGTTCCGGCGCGGCTGAAGGTTGTGGGCGAAGTCAAGGCCGGGGCCCCGCCGGAGGCCGTCGCGCACAAGTTGCTTCCCGGCGAAGCCGTGGCCATCATGACCGGGGCTCCCGTTCCCGCGGATGCCGACGCGGTGCTGATGCAGGAGTACACGACGCAGATCGGCGAGGACCTCATTGAGGTGTCGCGTTCGCTGGCGGCCGGCGAGAACATCGTTCCCAGGGGCGCTGAGGCCGTGGAAAGTCAGGTATTGCTGCGTCCCGGCGAGCGCCTGACGCCCGCCCGGCTGGCGGTTGCGGCCACGGTGGGCGGCGCCAACCTGAGCGTCTACCGGCGTCCGCAGGTGGCGGTGCTCACCACCGGCGACGAGATCGTGCCCGTGCACAGCTTCCCGGGGGCTACGCAGATTCGCAACTCCAACCAGTACTCGCTGTCCGCGCAGATTGAGCTGGCGGGCGGCGAGGCGGTGCCGCTGCCGGTGGCGCCCGATCAGCCGCGGCGGCTGCGCGAACTGATCGCCGCCGCGCTGCAATATGACCTGGCGCTGCTGACCGGCGGGGTTTCCATCGGCAAATACGACCTCGTCGAGGAGATGTTGCAGGAACTTAACGCCGAATTCTTTTTCACCGGCGTCAGGATTCAGCCCGGCCGGCCCCTGGTCTTTGGCGACGCCCCCGTGCCTGGAAAAAGCGCGACAGGGCGCGGCGCGGCGCTCAATCGCAAGCACAGTCAAACGGCTTCGCGCAGAACCGGGAGAGGCGCGCGCCGGGTGCCGTTTTTCGGCCTTCCCGGCAACCCGGTTTCGACCATGGTGACCTTCGAGCTGTTCGTCACTCCCATTCTGCGCGCCCTGGCCGGGGGCGAAGCGGTTGCCGCGCGCTTTGCCACCGCCCGGATGAAATCGCCCATGCGCACCGCTACGGGACTGACGCGATTCCTGCCGGCAAGATTCAGCGGCGGGCCCGGCCTGGTCGAGGTGGAGCTGTTGAAGTGGCAGGGCTCGGGCGACGTGGTGGCCAACTCGCTGGCTAATTGCTTTCTGGTTGTTCCTCCCGACCGGGAACAGATCGGCACCGGCGAAGAGGTGAGTATCCTGATTCCCGGCACGGGGGTGTGGTGAAGGGAGTTTTAGCTTGAAACTCGAAACTCGAAACTTGAAACTGTACCGAGAGATCCCTCGCGTTGCTCGGGATTTCGCCTGCGGGCTCCCGGTCGGCAATGCCTTCCTCGCGCCCGCAAAGCGGCTCAACTTGAAACTGGTTGCATGACGCAGAAACTCTCCCACTACGATGGCCGTGGCCGGGCGCGCATGGTGGATGTCTCCGGCAAATCTGCCAGCAAGCGCACGGCGGTGGCCACGGCCATGGTTCGGATGAGCCCGAAGGTGCTGGCGGCGCTGCCGCGCAACCCCAAGGGCGATCCTCTGGAGGTGGCGCGGGTGGCGGGAATCATGGCCGCCAAGCGCACCGCCGAGCTGGTGCCGATGTGCCATCCGATTCCCCTCTCGCACGTTGCCGTCGATATTGAGCTATGCGAGAATGGCGTGCGCATTCGCGCTTCGGCCAGCACCACCGACGTGACCGGGGTGGAGATGGAGGCCATGACGGCGGCGTCCATCGCCGCGCTTACCGTCTACGACATGTGCAAGGCCCTGGACAAGGGGATCGAAATCCGCGAAGTGGCGCTGGAGAGCAAGACGGGTGGCAAGAGCGGCAGCTATAGGCGCCGGCGCTCGCTGGAGCGGCCGCCACGGAGCAAGTAAACAGATGCCTAAGGCAGCGGTGATCACCGTCAGCGATCGCTGCTCGCGCGGCGAGAGCGTGGATTCGAGCGGTCCGGCGGTGCGGCAATTTCTGGAGACCAACGGCTTCCAAGTGGTGGCCGTGGAGATCGTGCCGGACGAGATCGACCAGATACAGGCGATGCTGATCCGGCACTGCGCCGCGGCTGAGTTAGTGGTGACTACGGGGGGCACCGGCATTGCCGCGCGCGACGTGACCCCGGAGGCTACGCGCGGCGTCTGCGCGCGCCTGGTCGATGGCATCTCTGAGCGCATGCGTGCCGAAGGTGCGAAGAAAACTCCGCTGGCCGCCCTCAGCCGCGGCATCTGCGGCATTCGCGGGCAGTCGCTGATTCTGAACGTGCCGGGCAGCCCCAAAGGGGCGGTCGAATCTCTCTCCGCCGTGATTGGCGTTCTGCTGCATGCCCTCGATTTGCTGCGCGGCCAGACCGCGCACTTCGCCTGATGCCATCCTTTCGCAAAGCGTTGCTGCTGTACAACCCGAAGGCCGGGCGCGTCCACCAGCGGCAGCAATCGGAGCTGCTGGGGGCCGGGCAAGTGTTTCGTGCGGCCGGGGTCGAGGTTGAGCTGGAGGCCACGCGCGCTCCGGGAGAGGGAGGAAGGCAAGCGCAGGCTGCCATGGCCCGCGGCTTCGACGCCATTTTCGCCTGCGGCGGCGATGGCACGGTTTACGACGTGCTGCAAGGCATGGTGCACGGCCCGGAACAGGTTGCCCTGGGCGTGCTGCCGTTGGGAACGGCCAACGTTCTGGCCAACGATCTGGGGCTTCCCAATGACGTGCAGGCCGCGGCCCGCGCGGCCCTCGGCTTTGTGCCGCGCCGCCTGGCCGCCGGGCAACTCGCGTGGCCCAGCGGGCAACCCACCTATTTCTCGGTCGCCGCGGGAATTGGCGCTCATGCCGGACTGATCTATGACGCCAGCGCACGCAGCAAGCGGCATGGCGGCTTCGCCACTTACTACGTCGCCGGGTTTTCGCGGCTGTTCCTGCACGAGTTTGTTCCCTTCGGCATCGAGATTGCCCTGCCGGACGGCTCGGCGCGCTGCGAGCAGGTGTTGGAGTTGGTCGCCATGCGCGTCCGCTCGTTCGGAAGATGGCTGAGCCGCTGGCGTCCGGGGGGAGCGCTGGAGTGCGATTACCTGCAACTCATCACCATAAAGCCGTGCAGCCGCTGGTCGCTGTTTCGCTACGCGGTTTCCGCCATCGTGCGCGGCACGGCGACGGAAGCGGTAACACGGGCGGCCAGGGTCGAATTCATTCGCGCGCTACGCGTTCGTTGCCGCCCCCTGCCAGGCGTTTCGAGCACCGGCATCCGGGCGCAGGCGGATGGCGAGGTGCTGAAGGGCCTGCCGGCCGAGATCGCAATCGTGCCGCAAGCGCTCACCCTGCTGATGCCATCTAAAGCAGGGAATAGGGGTTAGGGGATTAGGGAACAGGAAATAGTGCGCTCGGGAGCAGGCTTCCTGAGGGCAAAACCAGAATTGATGTATCGCAACCGTTGACACCGACAGCAACTCTGAATATGCCCCGTCCCTAATGCCTGCTCTTACAACATGGAACCAGTTACGCACTGTCTGACCGGAGCTTGTCTGTCGCGCGCCGGGTTCAACCGCAAGACGCCGCTGGCCACCATCACCATGATCCTGGCGGCGGAGGCCCCAGATATCGACTTCGCGGCCTATGCCAAGGGATCGGTCACGGGCTTTGCCTGCCATCGCGGGGCGACGCATACCATCTGGGGCATTCCGCTGGTGGCGGCGCTGGTGATTGCCGTGGTGTTCACCGTGCATAGGTTCTGGCCGCGCCGGAGTCCACGCGGATCTCCTCGCCAAGAGAACGGGAAAACCGCGCCTGCCGGGCCCCGGCCGCGCTGGGGATTGCTTTACCTTTTCGCCTGCATCGCCGGATACAGCCACCTGCTGCTGGATTACACCAACAGCTATGGCGTGCGTCCGCTCTGGCCCTGGTGGCCGAAATGGTACTCCTGGGACATCGTCTTTATCGTGGAGCCGCTGCTGCTGGTGTTTTTGATCGGAGGCCTCACTCTGCCCGGTTTGTTTGCTCTCGGCAGCCGGGAGAGTGGGGTGGGGCAGCAAGCGCCGCGCGGGCGCCTGGGCGCCATCATGGCGCTGGTGCTGATGGCGGCGCTGTGGACGCTGCGGGACCACGAGCATCGCCAGGCAGTGCACGCCCTGGCGGCGATGCAATATCGCGCAGGCGCTCCCGTACGCATCTCCGCGTTCCCGTACATGGTGAACCCATTCCTCTGGTACGGGCTGGCGGAAACCGGCAAGAGCTACACGGCCATGCAATTGGATTTGTCGGCGCCAGCGGCTAACCCGCAAGAGCGGGCGCGCATTTACCTGAAACCCGAGCCGACCCCGGCCAGCCAGGCTGCGAGCAGTACCCGGGTGGGGCAGGTGTACCTGGACTGGGCGCAGTATCCGCTGGTGGAAACCGAGCGCCCGGCGGGGAACGAGCCGGGCTATCTGGTGCGCTTTCGCGACCTGCGCTTCATGTATCCGGATTCGCGACACGCGGTGCTGGCGGCCTATGTCTTGCTTTCGCCGACCCTGCAGGTCGAGCAGAGCGGCTTCGGCCAGCGAGGTCAGTTATCGACCGGGCTAGCCAACGCCATGCCTTTGGCCGATGAAAAGCGGTGAGCGCCACCCCGGGGCGAATGCTGTGGCTGCTTCGTTGACAGCGCTCGAGGCGTTGTTGCTGTTGACTCACCGGTGACGCACTTGACGGCAGGCGCGCGCGGCGCAAGAATCATACACACCGCTGCTTGGCGACGAGCGGCGGGCCAGTCCGTGCCAGAGCCGTTCGGCTGCTAGTCGCCAGAATAAAGAGAAGAGGTGACCATGTTGGCGTACCTGTTCGTGCTGTTCGCCGTAGTGTTCCGCCTGCTGCTTAAGGCTTCGGCTTTGAATTTTGCCCCGGTGGCGGCTTCGTTGCTGTTCTTCGGCTCGCGCATGCCGCGCCGCCAGGCGTGGGTGCCGGTGGCCGCCTTGATGCTCAGCGATATGGTGCTGACGCTGCACGTGTACGGCTATCCGCTGCGCGCCGACCAGGCGGTAACTTGGGCCTGGTATCTGGCCATCGTTCTGCTGGGCAGCCTGCTGCAGGGCCGGGCTGGCGTGCCTGCGCATTGCCGGCGCTTCGCTGGCGGCGTCGGTGTCGTTTTTCCTGCTGAGCAACTTGGTGGTGTGGGCGGCCTGGGAGATGTATCCGCGGACGCTCAATGGTCTGCTGGCCTGCTACACTGCGGCGATTCTGTTCTTCCGCAACACCGCGGCCTCGGACCTGCTGTTCACCGCCGTGTTCTTCGGCGTTCCGGCAGTGGCGGAAATGCTGAAAGGCAAAGCGGCCCGCTCGCTCTCTGCATAGCCTTGACGGCGGGCCAGGCTTTTTCGCTTGCGGCGGGGGCGCCGGCGCCACCTAGGACGTTTGGCAGGCGTTCAATGCGGAAACACAGAGAAAGCCGGACTTCGGTCCGGCTTTTCGCCTTTTATCCTTCCTTTTTCTCCCGCGAGGCGGGAGAGATCCAGCAGGTTTCTTTCGCGCCGGCATCGCGATTGATGGTGCGCGCCAGCACGAACAGCAGGTCGGAGAGCCGGTTCAGATAGGGCGTTTTGAGATCGGGCTTGTCGGGGTCGCCACCAGGTGCCGTCTTTGCGCCTGCTGGGGCGGCGGAGTTTGCCTCCTGCCAACTCACCACGCGGCGCTCGGCCGCGCGGCAGGCGGCGCGCACGAAGTGGCAGAGGGCGCCCGTCTCGCTGCCGCCGGGAAGGACGAATTCCTGCAGCGGCGGCAAGCGGCCGTTCAATTCGGCGATGGCCGCATCCAGCCGTTCCAGCGATTGCGCGGCCAGGCACCTGTACCCCGGATAGCTGAGCTCCGCGCCCACGTCGAACAAATCGTTCTGCACCTGGCGCAGCAGTTCCTGCACAGGCGCGGCAAGCGGCCTGGCGGCCAGCATCCCAAGGGCGCTATTGAGCTCGTCGACGGCGCCAATGGCTTCCATGTAGACGCTGTCCTTCTTGACGCGCGTGCCATCGGCCAGAGAGGTCTTTCCCTCGTCGCCTGTCCGGGTGGTGATTTTGCTCAGCCTGTAGCTCGTAAGAACTCCTCTCAGAAAGCACGGAGTGTCATCCCGACTGGAGCCGCGCAAAGCGCGGCGGAGCGGAGGAACCTTTTGTTTCTTGGAGCGGAAACAAAAGGTGGCTCGGCTACGGCGCTATGCGTCTCCGCTCGCCATGACACTTCTTTCAATACTACGTCACGACAACTGCTTTACACCAAAGTAGATGGGGCAGGATTGAGCTTCGTGTATCCAGGAATCGCCGCAATCCCCTTCCCGACGACATCGGCATGAGTGGAATTTGAGTCCGGCCCAACGCGAATATATTTTTGATAGTGCTTTTCAGAATCGGACCGAACGACCCCACTCCCATCATACAAGTCGGCAGGAAATTGGGTAAGCGGATGATACCAGACGCCATTTTCCCGGTATCTGGCCTGCTTGGCTCCTCCCATAATGTTCATTCAGGAATTTGCCTTTATGCTTTGCCACGATACCTCCTGCCAGCAAACCTCTTTATCTTCTTAAGTTAAGATATTCAATCGTCAATGCTAGATCTGCCCAGCAACTTCTCGAACTCCTGCTCGCTCAGAACCTGCACCCCCAGTTCACGCGCCTTGTCGAGCTTGGAGCCGGGGTCGGCGCCGGCGACGACGTAGCTGGTCTTCTTGCTGACCGAGCCGGAGACCTTGCCGCCGGCGTCTTCTATCATGCGCTTAGCCTGCTCGCGCGGGTATTTGTCCAGGGTGCCGGTGAGCACAAAGGTCTGGCCGGCCAGCGCCGTGCCGCGCTGCTTCTTGGCGCGCTTCTTCCACAACGCCTCCAGCCCTTCCTTGGAGTTGTCGCCCTTGAGGCGCTGTATGAGTTGCAGGTTCTTTTCCTCGCAAAAGAACTCGCGAATGCTGGCGGCTATGCGCGGCCCCACCTCCTCCACCTGCTGCAGCTCGGCCAGGCTGGCTTCGGCATCGGGTTGGGTGGCGGCCTCGATCAGCGCGTCCATGGAGCCGAAGTGCTGGGCCAGGAATTCGGCCGTGCGCTCGCCGACAAAACGTATCCCCAAGCCAAAGAGCACCCGCTCCAGCGGCAGCCGCTTGGAATTGGCTATCTCGTCGAGCACGTTTTGCGCCGACTTGTCACCCATGCGTTCCAGTGAGAGCAGGTCCTGCTTTTGCAGCCGGTAGATGTCGGCCACATCCTTCACCAGGCCGCGCTCGACCAGTTGATCGACCAGCGCGTCTCCCATGCCGTCGATGTTCATCACCCCGCGCGAGGCGAAGTGCAGAATGGTTTCCCTCAGCTTGGCCGGGCAGTTGGCATTGACGCAGCGGAAGTCGGCTTCGCCTTCGGCGCGCACCACGCCTCCGCCGCAGACCGGGCAGGTGGCCGGCATGTGGAAATGGCGGTGGCCGCGCGGATGCTCCCGGTCTTCCACAACCTTCACGACTTTGGGGATGACGTCGCCGCCGCGCTCGACCGTGACCCAGTCGCCGATCCGGACGCCCAGGTTGTCGATGAAATCCATGTTGTGCAGCGTTGCCCGCGAAACCGTTGTGCCGCCGATGGGCACCGGACGCAGCATGGCCACCGGTGTCAGCTTGCCGGTGCGTCCGACCTGCACGCTTATGCCCTCGATCTGAGTTACGCCTGAGCGCGCCGCGTATTTGTAGGCCATGGCCCAGCGCGGCGCCTTGCCGGTGTACCCCAGACGCGGCCAGAGCGCCGTGCGGTTCACTTTCACCACTACGCCATCGATCTCGTAGGGCAAGGTCTCGCGTTTAGGCTCCATCTCGCTGATGAACTGCCAGACAGCGTCTATGCCGCGGACCCGCCGGCGGTGCGGATTGACTTTGAATCCGGCCTTTTCCAGCGCATCCAGCGCCTGCCACTGCTCCTCGGATGGCGTCTGCCCATCCTGAAGCAGGAAGTAGGCGTAGAAGTCGAGGCGGCGCTGGGCGGTGATGTTGGGGTCGAGCACGCGCACGGCGCCGGCGGCGGCGTTGCGCGGATTGGCGAATTTCGGCTGTCCCTGGCGCTCGCGCTCGTCATTCAGGCGCTCGAAGGCGGCGGTGGGCATGATGACCTCGCCGCGCACTTCGAAGCTCTCCGGCAGGCGCGCCCGCTGCAAGGTTTTGGGGGGAATCGAGAGCGGCAGCGAACGCACGGTTTGCAAGTTGGGGGTGACGTCTTCGCCAACATTGCCATCGCCACGGGTGATGGCCTGCACGAAACGGGATTGGCCGGGCGTGGCCGCGTCGGGCGCGTACCCGGGGCCCCCGACAAGCGCCGCAGTTGCGCTGGTTGGGGTGGAATAGCGCAGCGCCATGGAAAGCCCGTCCAGCTTGAGCTCGCAGACGAATTCCAGCTCGGCGGCGCCCGCCAGTTCAGAGGCACGCCGCGCCCAGTCGCGCAGCTCCTGCTCGTTGTAGGCGTTGTCGAGTGAGAGCATGGGGGTCGAGTGCGGCACCTTGACGAAGCCTTCGCGCGGCTGGCCGCCCACGCGCCGGGTAGGAGAATCGGGCGTGATCAGTTCCGGGTGCGCCCGCTCCAGCGCCTTCAACTCGTTCATCAGGGCATCGTAGGCGGCGTCGCTGATCTCGGGGGCGTCCAGCACGTAATAGCGGTGCTCGTGATGGCGAATCTGCTCGCGCAGCTCCCGCACGCGCTCTTGCAACTGCCGGCCGGTCTCGGACATGGAACGATTATAGGATTTGCCCCTTTGTCTTCGCCATGAGAGACACTCACTGTAGAATCGCTTTGATACAGGATAACCAGTGGCGCAACCCTCCAACCCGCGTTCAGCCAACGGCAACCATCCCGGGACCTTGTACCTGGTAGGCACCCCCATCGGCAACCTGGAGGACATCAGCCTGAGGGCGCTGCGCGTGCTGAAGGAAGTCAACCTCATCGCCTGCGAAGACACGCGCCAGACGCAAAAACTGCTGAACCACTACGGCATCGAGAAGCGCACCGTCAGCTATCACGAGCACAACGAGCTAACGCGGGCAGCCGAGCTGATCATGCATCTGGAGCAAGGCGAGTCGATCGCCATGGTCAGCGACGCCGGCACTCCCGGGGTCAGCGATCCCGGCTACAGGCTGATTTCCCTGGCCATCCGGCACCACGTCCCGGTGGTACCTATCCCCGGGCCGGCGGCGTTTTTGGCGGCGCTGGTGGCCAGCGGCCTGCCTACGGACTCGTTTCGCTTCGGCGGCTTCCTGCCGGCCAAAAGCGGCCAAAGGCGGGCGGCGCTGGAGAGCATAAAAAACTCTCCCCGCACCCAGATTTTCTACGAGGCGCCGCACCGTCTGCTTGAAGCGCTGGAAGACGTGGTGGAGGCGCTCGGAGCGCGCCGCCACGTGGTCATCGCCCGCGAGGTAACCAAGCTGCATGAAGAATTTCTGCGCGGCCAGGCCGCCGACCTGCTTGCCGAGCTGAAGCTGCGCGGCGAAATACGCGGCGAGATCACCTTGCTCATCGGCAAGGCGGAAGAGCAGGGCCAGCCGGCGGTGCCGCAGAAGAATGCCCGGGCGCGGGTGCGCGAGCTGATGCAGAAAGAGGGCCTGGATGAGCGCGACGCCATGAAGCGCGTGGCCAAAGAGCTGGGCGTCAGCAAGAGCGAGGTCTACCGCAAATTGCAGCGGAGCAAGAAAGAGGGCGGAGAGTCCCGCTAGAGCGTGTTAACACTATCTAAGCTCCCGGTTCAGGGCCGCAGGCGACAAAAGCGCCATGACTGCAATGTCATGCTGAGCGACTCCGCAGGAGGCGCGAAGCATCCCCTGGACCTGCCCCAATCCATGCCGCTCGGGGCTTTCTTGTAAAAAATCTTTAGCCCCCTTCTAATGCCAGCCGGACGGGGATGCTTCGCTGCACCACCCAGCAGACGCCAAAACCGCGCCTGCTGGGGCCCGGCTCCGCTCAGCATGACAGCTCGAAACTGTTCATGTCAGCGTGCTGGCCTTGGACACAATCGTGTAGCCCGTTGAATAGTGTGAACACGCCCTAGAGCAGAGCGGGAATGACCTATCAGGTCAACCGTGGAAGCGCCGGGCTTTTAGCTCGGCGAAATTGCCGCCGAAATGAGGCGGGTTCCAGCCCCTGTGGTTAGTCGGCGGTCGATTCGCCTGGTTAAAGTTGGCTCTGGGCTCCCTCCGGTACTGGAGGCAATAGAATGGTGCCCTTCTCGCGCCGTTCGCGAGCCGCCAGATGTCTTGCCCGGAAATGGGTCAGCGCCCGCCTGCCCCAGACGCGCACGAAGTAGTAGTTGAAGGCCGCGCCAATCCCTGAACTCACCACCGGAATCAGTCGCGCCGACCACTTCTCCACAAGGTCGGCGCTGGCGGAAACCGCAATGCGCTGAATTACCTTGGGCACAAAGCGGCTCAGCACGCCCCGCTCGAGCAGATCGCGGCTGACGTCGACCCCGGCGGCGGTAGCCGCGGCGATCCACAGCTCGGCCACCTCTTCGTCGGTTGAGAACTGGAAGCCGTAGATCAGGCTCAACTTCTGCAGGGTGCGCATGGTGATGGCGGCCAGTATGCCCAGGTCGGGCACGATGGTCAAAAAGCCGCCCACACCCAAGCCGGCGCCCTCGGCCGCCGCCAGCTTCATGCCGGCGCGTATCGTCTGCTGGGCGATGTCATCCAGCCGGTCAACGGCAACCGAGAAAAGGCCATCGTAGGTCTCCACCGGCAGCCCGTGGGCGGCGCGCAAATGAAAGAGAAATTCATCCGGTTCCACCCGGATGCGCTCGTAAGCGCGGGTCAGGCCGGCGCGCACCGCGCTCTCGACTTGCACCAGCAGCCACGATTTGTCCCGGTTTGGTTCAGCCATGACGCCTCAATCCGTTCTCTACGACAGTATAGTTAGATGGCGTGCGCCATGTAAGGTGTCCCGTCGCTGAGTAGTGAGTCAATTTGAATTTCCACGACAACGGGTGCCCACGTCCCGCCCTGCTTTTGGGCTGACGTGGGCCATTTCCCCAGGTTAGCGCCGAAAAGCGCGGCGCGCCTTGGGCACCCTTCAAATTGACCCACTACCCGTCGCTGCCTTGATTTCGCGCACGTAAATAGTTCACGCGAATGCTGACGAAATTTCGGCAGGGAAATCCAACATCCGCCCAAAACTGCTGCGCAGATGTGGGCGTCAGGCAGCGCCAAGGCTTTACTATTTCAAAATGGGAAGAAACCGGCCAGGCACAGGCTTGGCGGCCAAACAAATTGCGTATTTGGCTCTGTGCTAGCATCTTAGAAGCATGCCCAATGGAAAGCTCCACGTAGTTCCCCTAGGCGGCCTCGGCGAATTTGGCATGAACTGCATGGCCGTGCGCTGGGGTGACGACATCATCGTAATCGACGCCGGCCTGATGTTTCCCGAAGCGGAGTTGCTTGGGGTGGACATCGTGGTGCCGGATATCAGCTACCTCATTCAGAACCGCGAGCACGTGCGCGGCCTGGTGCTGACCCACGGACACGAGGACCACATCGGGGCGATTCCCTGGCTGCTTTCGGAGTTGAACGTCCCGGTTTACGGCACCGAGTTCACCCTGGCCTACGTCGAAGAGAAACTCGACGAGCACGGACTGCTCGACAATGCCGTGCTGAACGAGATTCGTCCCGGACGGGCCTTCCGCCTGGGGCCGTTTACCATCGAGCCCATCCAGGTGACGCACAGCCTGGTGGATTGCGTCTCGCTGGCAATTCACACGCCGCTGGGAATCCTGATCCACACCGGCGACTTCAAGGTCGATCCCACCCCCAGCGACAACCGCCTCTTCGATCTCCACGCCTTCGCCGAGTACGGCAAGCGTGGCGTGCTGGCGCTGTTCCAGGACTCGACCAACGTGGAGCGGCCGGGCTACACCCCCAGCGAGCGGGCGGTGCGCGCGCGCTTCGAGCATGTTTTCTCGACGGCCGAGGGCCGCGTCTTTATCTCGTGCTTTTCTTCCTCCATACACCGCATCAAGCTGGCGCTGGAGCTGGCGGCGCTGAATAACCGCAAGGTGGCGCTGGTGGGACGCTCCATGGCGGAGTCGGCCGAGATCGCGCAAGATTTGGGTTATATCGATGCGCCTCCCGGACTCATCATCAACCCCGGCCAGCTAAAGGATTACGCTCCCAAGCAGGTGGCAGTTCTGATCAGCGGCACCCAGGGCGAGCCCATGTCCTCGCTGTCGCGCGCCGCGGTCGACAACCACCGCCACGCCAAAATCGAGCCCGGCGATACGGTCATGCTCTCCTCCCGCATCATTCCTGGCAACGAGAAGGCCATCTACCGGGTAATCGATCACCTCTTCCGCCGCAACGCCAAGGTGCTCTATGAAGACGGGACCAAGCCTCCACTGCACGTCAGCGGGCACGCCAGCCAGGAAGAGCTGAAGCTCATCATCAACCTGGTGCGACCGCAGTATTTCATCCCCATCCACGGCGAATACAGGCAACTGAAGCTGCATGCCGCCCTGGCCGGCGAGATGCGCGGCGCCGTGGGCAATATCTTCCTGCTGGAGAGCGGCGAGATTCTGGAGTTCGACGAGCTGGGGGCGCGCAAGGCGGGAACCGTGCCGGTGGGACGCGTCTGCATCGACTCCGGCTCGACCGGCGACGTGGTCGAGGAACTCATCATCCGCGACCGCCGCCACTTGAGCGAGGATGGCTTCGTGCTGCCGATCTTGGCCATCAACAAGCTGACCGGCCAAGTGGAGAATCCGCCCGAGATCGTTATGCGCGGCTTTGCCGGAGCCCCCGCCGACAACGGCTTCGTCGAGCAGGCCAAGCGGGTGGTGCTCGACACGCTGGAGAACTCCACCCACGAAGAGATGAGCGACTACGGCGTCATCAAGGAAAAAATCCGCCTCGATTTGAAGCGGTTTATAAACAAGAACACGCAGCGCCGCCCGCTGATCATGCCGGTGATCCTGGAGATCTGATCCGGTTACGTCCTAGGCTTTGCCGTAGCCCACCTGGTTGCGTCATCCTGTGCGAAGCGAGGGATCTGCCATCCTTTAAGGGCAACCATCGCTTGCCCAATATTGGCCCGTAAGCCACAATCACTGATATGCACGCCTTCGCCCATCGCGGAGCCGGCAAGCGCTCACCGATCGTGCGCGTCGCCAGGTGGCTGGCTCTCGTTTTGATTCTGCTTTTTGCGGTTTTTTTCGTGCCGCTGAGACAGTGCCTACGGGCAGCCGCCGTGCTCTGGCGTCTGGAGAATCCGCAGGCGACCGGTTGGCTGGCGGAACTTGGCGCCAACCCGGTACGGGTCGAGAACGCCACCATCCCGGCGGCCACTCCCATCGAGGCCCGGTTCTACTATCCGCAGGGTGTCAAGAGCGCGCCGGTGATGATCGTCTTGCACGGAGTGCACCACCTCGGGATAGACGAGCCGCGGCTGGTGGCCTTCGCCCGGGCGCTCTCCTCGCGCGGCTTCCTGGTGATTACCCCCGAACTGCAGGATCTGGCGGACTACCGCGTAACCACCGGCACAATTACAACCATTGGGCAGTGCGCGCGCTACGTGCGGCAGAGTATGAGCAAGCCGGCGGTGATCATCGGCTTGAGCTTCGCCGGAGGTCTGGCCCTGATGGCGTCGGCGCGCCCCGAGTGGCAAAACGATATCGGAATGGTAGTGGCCGTTGGCGCTTACGACAGCCTGCAACGGGTGCTGGAGTTTTTCGCTACCAACCAGATCGAAACGCCTTCAGGCAAGGTGTTTCACCTGCAGGCGCATGAGTACGGCCCGCTGATTGCCGTATACGATTACCCGCAGGAGTTCTTCTCGCCCGGCAATATCCCCGCGGCGCGCGCCGCGCTCAAAAGCCTGCTATGGGAGCAGGTAGATAAGGCGAAGGCCGACGCCGAGCGCCTCAGTCCCCAGGGCCGGCGGCTGATGGATTTGCTGTTTGCTCATCGCATGGACGTGCTGGCACCGGAGATTTTGCGGGGAATTCGTAAGTACCAGGGCGAGTTTGCCGCCGTCTCGCCCAGCGGCCATCTGGGCGGGTTGCGCGCCCCGGTTTATCTGCTGCACGGCGCCGGCGACAACATTATTCCCTGGACCGAAAGCGAGTGGCTGCAACGCGACCTGCCGGCGGGATGCCTGCGCCAAATACTGATTTCGCCGGTTCTAAGCCATCTTGATATTAGTAGCTCGCCCTCGTTGTGGGACAAGCTGAAGCTTGTACACTTTATATCAGAGCTGCTGCGGGATGCCGCCTCCATATCCGTGGCCGTGCCATCCCGGCAAGCGTAAAGAGAGCCGGCGTTTGCCGGCTAGTAAACGACCAGGCACGTTCGTAACTGGAGCCGGAGGCGCGGGCGCAGGCTGCGGAAAGACGAAGAGGTGTCATCCGGAGGCCGCGCTGCCTTTCGCGGCCAAGAATCTGCTTCACTTCGCTCAGGGTGAGACAAGGTAATATTTTTAAGGGTTCGCCGTTCTTGTTAGTGGTTGGAGGCACGTTGAATCAATATCTGCTCTCTGTCGTGCTCGGCGTGGTGGAAGGCTTGACCGAGTTCCTGCCGGTCAGCTCGACCGCTCATCTGCGAATCGCCGAGCGGTTAATGCACCTCTCGCTTGACGACCCCTATTGGAAGATGTACACGATCGTGATTCAACTGGGGGCCATTCTGGCGCTGCTGCTGCTGTTTTTGCCGCGCATCGTTTATTTCTTCCGCACCTTCCCCGAAGGCGAAGACGGAAGGAAGACCATATGGAGCCATCCGGTGTCGCTGACCTTCGCGGCCTTCGTATGTACCTCCATTCCGTCGTTGCTGATGATCAAGGTGATCGGCAGCAACCTGGAGAACTTGAAGGTGATGTCGCTGGCGCTGATTATCGGGGGCGTCATCATGTGGCTGGTGGACAGCGCCAGCTCGCGCCATGAGCCATCTACGAACAGCATGGAAGATATGTCGCTGGGGCAGGCGATCTGGATAGGACTTTGCCAGGTGACTTCGGCGGTTATCCCCGGGACCTCGCGGTCGATGTCAACCATTGCCGCCGGGCAGATAGTGAGCATGAGCCGCCCGGCCGCGCTCGAATTCAGCTTCGTGCTCTCGATCCCCACCATGCTGGCCGCCACCGGCTATTCACTGGTGAAGGCCCTCTTTCCCAAGCACGCCGCCGGGGACACGCTGACGCCACTGGTCATGACGGCACAGAACTGGATCGTGCTGGCCATCGGATTTATCGTTTCATTTTTTGTGGCCCTGGTGGTGGTGGAGTGGTTTCTGCACTGGGTCAGGCGGCATGGCTTTGCCCCATTTGCCATCTATCGGATTCTGGTCGGAGGCTGGGTGCTGTACCTGGCAATACGCGGATAAGCTTTTGCCCGGCCTGGCGTCGGGCCTACGTAGGGCGCTGGAGGTAGGCGCAGCCGATGTAGGGGCGGCCGCCCAGCTTGGATAGCCGTTACTCTCCGTATCGCCCCGTAGCGTAGTTACGAACCAGCTTCTCGGGGGTTTTTCCTCGGCCGGAGGGTTTTCTTTTTGGCATAATCATATGGCTCTGGCGTAAGCAGGCGGCGGAAAAGCGGGGTGTCGATTCCCCGAGCGGTTGGTCTGTTTCTGCCCGCCACACGCCCATGAAAACTCTGTCACGGCTCTACACCCCGACCTCCAACCGGCGCCTCAATGAGTTGGTTGGTTTCTTGTACTTTGTGGCCGCGGGCCTCCTCTTCCTCGCCCTGGCGTCGTATTCTCCGCTCGACCCCTCGCTGAACACCGCCAGTTCGGTCTCCGCCGGTCACCCGGCGCACAACTTTGTTGGAGTAGTCGGCGCCATGCTCGGCGATCTGCTGTTGCAGGGCGGCGGCCTGGCGGTGTTTCTTTTTCCTGTTTACCTGGCGCTGCTGGGGTGGCGCTGGTTTTGCTCGCTGAAGATCGATGGTCCGGGGGCCAAGTCGCTGGGCATGGTCTTTCTGTTTCTATTCGCCTCGGCGCTGTTGGGGCTGCTGCCCTGGCACTGGCTCTGGCTGCACGCCATCCCGGTAGAAGGGCTCTCGGGACGCATCCTGGCCGACGCCCTGGTTCGTTACCTGAATCCCAGCGGCGCCTACATCGTATGCCTGGCGCTCATTGCCGTTGGGCTCTATCTGGCTACCAGGTTTTCATTTGGCGCGTTGCGGCTCTGGTTGCGCACCCGCTTCAGCTTTATGCACGCGCTGGCTGACCGTTATCACGACTGGCGAGCGGCCCGGGCCAAGGCCAGGGCACAGAAAGAGGTGGAGAAGCGTAAGCAGGCAAAAATCGCGGCTGCCGAGGCGCAAATCGCCGCCCGCCGGACTGCCGAGCCCGTCCCGGCCGCTCTGCCGCTGCCGGCTGAAGCCGTGGCCGCCGCCGAGCAACAGCCGCACAAGAGCGGGATCGAACGCGCCCTGGAAGAAGGCGAATTCGATTCTTCCACCCCAACAAGCACGACAGCAGCGTTTACAGGAACCCCAGGCCCGGCTCCTGCACCCGAGGTAACCACTCGCGCCGACCAGGAGCACAAGCCCAAAACTACCCTGCCGCACCGGCAGGGCGGCTACAAGCTGCCTTCCACCTCCCTGCTGCACCGTCCCGACGCCCGCAGCGAGTTCGACGAGGATGATCTGCAGCGCATCGCCCAGACGCTGACCGCCAAGTGCGCCGAGTTTGAAGTCCACGGCCAGGTGACGCAGATCAATCCCGGGCCCGTGGTCACCACCTTTGAATTCCGTCCCGAGGCCGGCATCAAGCTCTCCCGCATCACCAGCCTGAATGAAGATATCTCACTGGCCCTGAAGGCGGAGAGCGTGCTGATCGAGCGCATGGCGGGCAAATCCACCGTGGGCGTGCAGGTGCCTAACGCCAATCGCGAGATCATCTGGTTGCGCGAGATCATCGAGTCGCGCGAGTTCGCCGAATGCAGGTCGCGAACCACGCTCTCGATGGGCAAGGACATCAACGGCCGCATCGTCATTGCCGAGCTCAACACCATGCCCCACCTGCTGATCGCCGGCTCGACCGGTTCGGGCAAATCGGTGGCCATCAATGCCTTCATCATGTCTGTGCTCTACAAGTCCACTCCCGACCAGGTGCGGCTGATTCTGGTCGATCCGAAGCGGCTGGAGCTGGGCGTTTACGAAGGCGTGCCGCATCTCTATACCCCCATCATCACCGAGCCGAAGCTGGCCTCCAACGCGCTGCGCAACGCCGTACGCGAGATGGAGCGCCGCCTCAAGCTGCTGGCCGCCCGGGGGGTGCGCAATATCGAGCAGTACAACCGGCTCTTCGAGGAGGGCACCACTCCCAGCCTGTTCGACGACGGCACGGAAGAGACGCCCCTGCCCTACATCCTTATCATCATTGACGAGTTGGCCGACCTGATGGTGGTGGACGGCGTGAACGTCGAAGAATCCATCACCCGCCTGGCGCAGATGGCGCGCGCCATCGGCATCCACCTGGTGCTGGCGACACAGCGGCCCTCGGTCGACGTGATAACCGGGCTCATCAAGGCGAATTTTCCGGCGCGCATGTCGTTCCGGGTAGCCACCAAGGTCGACTCCCGCACCATCCTCGACGCCAATGGCGCCGAGCAACTGCTCGGCAAGGGCGACATGCTCTACCTGCCCTCCGGCTCCTCACGGGTGCACCGCGTGCACGCTCCGTTCGTCACCGAAAAGGAGATCGCCGCCGTGGTCGAGTTCTGGAAAGCGCAGTCCACGGCGCAATATGACGAGCAGTTTCTGGAGGCTCCGCAGGAAGAGAAGAGCAGCGTTTCGTTCGTGGATGCTTCCGACGAGGAAGAGTCAACCGATGACAACGACGAGCTCTACGAGGATGCGGTGCGGGTGGTTTTGGAAGCCGGCAAGGCATCGACATCCCTGCTGCAGCGTCGCCTGCGCATAGGCTACGGACGCGCCGCCCACCTGATCGACCTCATGGAGGAAGACGGGCTGGTCGGCGCCGCCGACGGCCCCAAGCCGCGCGAGGTGCTCAAGCGTCCCGATTGGATGCGGGAAGTCGACGAGCTGCGGTGAGCGAGCTTCCAGTTTCGAGCTAAGTCTGCGCCCGTCGGTTTGTCATGCTGAGTGACTCCGAAGGAGGAGCGAAGCATCCCATGGGACTGCCTTCGCTACTCGCCGTTTGGAGTTTTCCATAGAAACCCTTCAGCCCCGCTTTTGGCATAGACCATGTTGGGATGCTTAAACTGAGAGCGGCCATGGAGGTCCAAGCAAGCGATCTCGTCGGTAACAAAAACTTGTTTGTTGCAAAAGACTCTCAAGGTATGATACCGCGCAAGATCAATTCCAAGGAGTCGGGTGATGCGCTTTGAGCACTATAGGCGTCACGTGCATCCTGGCTGGAAGAGGAGGTGGGGGGCGCCGTATTGCTGGGGAGGTGGTCCCGTTATTCGACGAAGACTAAGGAAGGGTGTTGTGGACTCCTGAGGTGCTTGACGTTGGTCATCATTTCCAGCATCTCATCCAGAAGGGTCCGCCTAGTCAAAAGGAATTATTAGAACTCACTCCCCGTCAATTTGAGGAATTTATAGCAGAAATATGGAGTAGATTCGGATACAAGGTTGAACTTACAAAGCACACTAGGGATGGCGGCTTCGATATTTGTGCGATCAAGAAAGCTGAAGCGGACGTACGCTTTTTGATCGAATGCAAGCGCTACGAGCCGAGTCGCAAAGTGGACATTGCGATTGTCCGAGCACTCTACGGCGTCAGGCTCAACCAACAGGCCAGTAAAGCCATTCTTGCGACCACCTCTACATTTACGAATATTGCCAAACGATACTTCGACGAACACATATGGGAACTTGAACCACGGGATTACGATGGCATCGAATGGGTGAAATTAGTACGAGAGTTTTCGGCTAAGAGCTGCTAAGTCATTAGAAACATGGCAGAGTCCACTCTGGCAGTCTCTCAATCCCGGGCACGGTGGCGCCTGCTCTGGTTGTGGCGGTGGTTCAGGGCAGCGGCCCAGCGTTGGTTCGGGGTACGACGTTCAGAAGCAAGCTAGCTGGTTTCGCTCTGCGAGCGCAGGATTTCGCGGATCTCACGGTTAATGCGGGCCGCCTCTCGCGAAGCGTTATCGATGAGCTCGACCCACTTCTTGTTGGTGTCGTCCAGCTTGGCCTGGCTCAGCAAGTAAGAAGCTTGCATGATGGTCTCGATGGAATTGCTCAAATCGTGCGCCAGGGTACGCAGGTTCTTGCTGATGGTAAGCGGAATCCTGGGAGCGCCCATTTCCGGCTCTGGTGCCATCCTGATCCTTCTCCCTACTGCCGTCGCGATTGCCGCTCCCAGACTGCGCTCACCCCTTAATGGCTGCAGGCGCCCTTTCACGGCCGGCAGCGCGCACTATCACCCCAACCACGGCGCGGCTCAAGGCAGTAAAAGACAATATTAAGCCAAGCAGCAGCTTAGATCAAAAGAGCCAATCAGCAACTAGTGGGTCAATTTGAATTTCCACAACAACGGGTGCCCCACGTCCCGCCCTGCTTTTGGGCTGACGTGGGGCCAATTTCCCAGGTTAGCGCCGAAAAGCGCGGCGCGGAACCTGGGGCACCCTTCAAATTGACCCACAACCAAACAGCAGTTTCAAGTTTCCCGCTTCAAGTTGTTGAGGTATCGCCGCTTGGAGCTGGAAATTCGAAAGTTGAGCCTTGCCAGGGGCGGTCTCGGCCGCCCTGGCAAGTTCTGCTGAACTTTTACTTGGGGGCTTTTTCGAAGCGCTTGTTGACCTCGGCCCAATTCACCACGTTCCACCATGCCTTGAGGTACTCGACGCGGCGGTTCTGGTACTTGAGATAGTAGGCGTGCTCCCAAACGTCGTTGCCCATGATGGGATACAGGCCCTGCATGAGCGGGCTGTCCTGGTTCGGAGTGCTTATAACCTGCAAGCCCCCTGGCCCGCTGACCAGCCAAGCCCAGCCGCTACCGAACTGCTTGGCGCCGGCATCGTTGAACTTCTCCTGGAAGGCGGCGAAGTCGCCAAACACTTTTTTAATGGCATCGGCGATCGGCCCGGTGGGCGGCCCACCGGCCTTGGGCCCCATGATGGTCCAGAACATGGAGTGATTGACGTGCCCGCCGCCATGGTTGCGGACGGCGGTGCGGATCGCTTCCGGCACGCTGTTGATGTTCTTGAGAATCTCTTCGGGCGTCTTGTTTTTCAGCTCCGGGGCTTTTTCCAGGGCGGCATTGAAATTGTCGACGTAAGCCTGATGGTGTTTATCGTGATGCAGGTGCATCGTTTGCGCGTCGATGTACGGCTCGAGAGCCTCATAGGCGTACGGCAAGGCGGGAACTTCAAAGGCCATTCTTTCTTTCCTTTCTCTTCTACATCTCCACCTGCAACAGATGCTCGACTGGGCTGTTCAGTCACAAATGTTTGTTCCTTGATCGCGGCGAGACGCTGACGACGGGCAATTACCTCTACGCCCCAGCGCACCAGAACCGGGCGCACTGTCCGGCAGGCGGGAGGCTGTTGCCCCATAAGAGATGCAGGCGAGCCGGGCCGGGTGCGCCCGCCTGCAAGAGGCTGCGGAAAAACAGCTTTCAGATCTGGCTGGACTACAGGATCTTGTCTGCTGCTCTCACAGTGCCCACATTCCATAGCGCCTCGCTTGTTGCTTCGGCGCGTTTTTCCGCAGCCTGTGCAAGCCGCGCTGGCAAGCGCCGGCATAAAAATAAGGTCCGCCGGAGCGGACCTTGAGAGGAGAGTGTTTGCGCCTACTGAGCGCCGTTGCTACGGGCGCTCTGAGGTGCCGGTACGCTGGGGGTTTCAGGGTGGCTGTTTTGCAGTCTGGTAAGGTACGGGAATACGGGTGTGACCTCAAACGGCTTTTTCTCCCGCGGATTGAGAATAGCGACAGGCCGTGACTTGCTGAGTTCTATGCGGCCGGTCCAGGAGTCGATCTTGACGCGCCCGCCCAGCGGCAGAGCCGCGAGCTGGTCGAGCTTGGCGGGCTGCAGTTGCGGCGCGCCCGTCATCAGCTCGGTCAGGCGCGAGTTGGCGCCGAGCACCAGGGAGTTGCCCATCTGGCTGCGTATGAGCTGCGGCAGCGCGGCCCGGCTCTGTTGCAACTGGCGCAGGAACAGCCCCACGCCGGCCAGCTTGTCTTTGTAAGGAGAATTCAGCAGAAGCTCCAGGCTCTTCTTGTCGGCCGCCTGTTGCTCATCGGTGGTGCGCATCACGGCAATGTTCTGCAGCGTGCGGTCGTCGGGGAAGATCATGCGATCGCTGAAGGCGTACTTGGTGTCGAGCCCGTGGCCTAGCACCAGGTGGCTCAACTCGTGGGCCAGCACCGCCGCCAGGCTAGCTTCATCCGGCAGCACATCCAGCAGTCCCCGGCTGACGACGATGGTGTGTCCTACGGTGAAGCTCTCCAGCGGACTGGTCGCCAGGATGCGGCAGCGGACCTCCGGCTCCAAGGTGAGGTTGTTGGTGATGATCAGGTTGTCCACCACCGTCTGCAGCACCTTCTCCACTTCTCCCGGGGGCGCAATCAGGCCGACGCTCTGCATGCGGTCCAGGACGTTTTCTTCGGCCTGCCGCTGCCAGGCGCGCTCGGCGGCCACCGGCGACAGATCCTGCCGGGTCTCGCTCTGGTCCTTCACGGCATCGGGGTCGACCAGGATTTGCGTAAAGCTCTCTTCCGAGGAGTCGCGGCCGAGATTGTAGCCCCAGAACCGCGTCTGCGACCGGAAGGCAGTGTTGCGGGTCATGCTGACGCGAATGTCCGACTCTTCGCTGTAGGCGTAAACCGGAAGCCACAGCCCGGGCTGCAGGTTCAGGCGCCAGGTATCGAAGTGCAGATAGCGGCCCTTGGAGCTGTTTCCGGAAAAGGTGCCGTTTGTGCGCACGATGTGGTAATCCTGATCCTCAACCCAGATGCGGCCGACGAAACGGCCATTGCCGGCTTTCGGCCTGGGAGAAATGTCGAAGACCAGGCAGCGCACCTCACCCAAAAATTCGCGGCGGATGAACTTGAAGTCATAATGCGCGGCATCGAAGCCGCTGCTGTCGATTACCGCCATCTGGGCGAACCCCGCCGGGAGGAACTCGGAGCGGCGCGGTCCGGGAATGCCGCGGACTATCTTGCCAGCCTTGCCAGCGATTCCAGCCGCCCCGGGCTTCGTCTTTTTTTCCTCCAGGAAGTTGTCGTCGCGCACGTAGCCCCTGAAGCTGGCGCGTCCCAGGTAGTAGTGATCGCCCGCCGGAACCATGCCCATTTCCCTGTCCGGCCGCAGCTCCTGGATGTAGGTCTCGACCATGGGGGAAAATTTCTGCAGGGCCTGGAAGTTTTCGGCTTCGCGGCTGGTAATGCGTTCCACCGCCTGCTCGAAAGAAATCGGCTGAGCAGGCCCGGGGTCGGCAACCAGCCAGGTGGCAAAGACGAGCAGTAACGGCAAAATGCAAAGCGCTTTTCGTAACATGATCCCCTCCCGGCCGATTGCAACTCGGCCTAAGACAACTGGAAAACCACATGAAGCGTTGCGGTTGAGTCCACTGGCTGACCGTCGCGCTGAGCCGGAGAGAAGCGTATCTTCTCGGCGGCGCGTACCGCCGCTTCGTCCAGCCCATGGCCCAGTCCGCGCAGCACGCGCAGCACCCGGACCTCTCCCGTGGCGGCAAACATCACCTGCAACAATACTTCCCCTTCCACCCGCAGGCGGCGCGCCTCGCTGGTGTATTCCGGAGCCGGCTTTTCCCGGATGGAAACCGGCAGCAGCGCCAGGTGCACCTGGCGCTGCGCCTTCTTCGGCTCCTCCGCGGGCGCAAGATCAAAGTTGACGGCTTGTACCTTGCCTGACGGAGCGCTGGGCCGCGGAGCCTCCGCCACGCCATTTCCGAAACCGGCGCTGGCGATCACCCCCGGCTTGCCGCGCGCCCCGCCAGTGCCGTTGCCATAGCCCGGGCCGGAGGGCAGATCGAAGCTGCCAACAGCGGCGATATTTCCCTTGCCTTTAGCCCCAGGGTTCACCGCCACCCCATTGGGATCGCCAAAGCCGCCGGTCTGCACCTTGCTGGCCGCCATCTTGGGCAGAGTCGGCGCCGCTGAGCTGCCTACGAAGACATTGGTCTGCACCGGCCGCTGCACCTGACGAGGCGCTATGGGTTGCTCAGCCGTATCGAAGCGCGGCAGCGGCGCGGCCGGTACCGGCGCCTTAACTGCGATTTCCTGATGGGGCAGCGCGGGAGGAGGAGCCACCTGCGGAAGCGCAGGCGCCTCAACGCGCGCCTGTACGCGCGGGGCGGGCTTCACCACCATGGGAGCCGGCTTGGCCGGCACCGAATGGCTCACCGGTGGCGGCACCGAGGGCGCCACCAGGTCAACGTATTCGAAATGCTTTTGTACCTTGGGAGCGGTCAGAGTCAGAGTTCCCAGCAGGACAAGCGCAATCGTCTGCGTGCCGAAACTGGTGACAAAATATCCCAGACGGCTCCGCGGAACAGGTAAGGGCAGGAAAAGTACGCTTCCTTGCAGATTGTTCATCTCTTCCTCTCTTCCTCAACAACTGCAATGCGGCTTGCGTGCTGCCGCGAAAAATAAAAAGCCTACATCCCACAGCTCACTCCGGGAGAAACAAGTGTTTCTCCGAAGGAAGGTAGTCCCTGGGGAGGAAAGTACTCTTTGGCGAGTATTAGGCACCTACTCTGGAAATGCAAGACTACTTGTGTATGTAGATACCCTCGTTGGTGAGTGCCCTAATGTGCAGGCGCACACTCCTAAAAGTAATGATTCCGAAAGTAATCACTGCTGGAGGAAAAGCCGGCGGTCTGACCCAGGCATGAATTAGCTTGCGGACAAAACGGCCCTGAAGTGCCGGAGCCTGCTTGATAAGTATGTTTGCAGATGCCAATTTAGCAGCGCAGCTTAGGGAAAAGCCCGACAGGCTGCGGAGTTGGCAGGAGGGGTTGTAACCGGACTGTAAAATATCCGCTCAACGCCCGTACTTGCCCATGATCTCCGCCTGTGACAGGATGCGCCCTTTCATGGCGCGTTCCAGCTCGTTCCTGCCGGCGCCAGCGGACACGTCGAGCCTGGCCCCAAGAGCGTACAGCTTAAAGAAGTAGCGATGCGGCTTGCCCGGAGGCGGACACGGGCCGCCGTAGCCGATTCGCTTGAAGTCGTTCCGGCCTTGACGCGTGCCGTCGGTGGACTCCTCCGTCTTGGGCACAGCCTCCGGCAAGGCCGACGTCTTGGCCGGTATGTTCCAGATGGTCCAATGTGTCCAGGTGCCCACCGGCGCGTCAGGGTCATCGGCAATCAGAGCGAATGACTGCGTTCCCGCCGGAGCATCCTGCCAGCTCAGGGCCGGAGAAACATCGGCGCCATCACAGGTAAACTTCTTGGGAATTGAACCGCCCTCCTGGAATGCTGTTGTCTTCAAGGCAAATGGCATGGTATGACCTCCTTGTGAACTGGGGTCAGGGGCCTTGACTGATGCGGGGCGCCCGGCAGAGGCGGTTTTTGCGTTTGCCGGCGCGGAGTCGCCCACGAAGGTGAATGAGGCCAGCAAGGCGGCGCCTACAAGAACGGCCCCGAGGCCTGCGTGCTTGCTCATGGCGAGCCTCCCGGCATAACAGTTTAACGCAACCGGCTCCGGCCGGCTGGGGTCTAGGCCTAAGTCAATGCCTATCCATGACTAGGGCCGGCTTGGCCGCTGTCGGGGTGGAGGAATCCGGCCCTAACGGTCCGGCATCTGTATTCGAAGACCATGGATGTCGAGAGGATCATCGCCGAAATAGAGCTGCTGGAGCAAATGCTGTCCCTGCCTGACCCAAGAAAGCTCCAGATGGCGGATTGGAAGGCCGCGAACCGGAAACACGACGAAACCTATGCCGCCAATCCCTGGTTCCGGCTATGGAAGCGTTACGGCGTCTAGACTATTCGATTTTCGCTAATCGGAAGCGTCTCTGCCGCCGCCGGCCGTGCCGGCTGGTGGGAATCCAGCATCTCGCGGAGTTTGCCGGCCAGGGCGCGGCGTGAAAACGGTTTGGCGAGCAATTCCAGCCCGGCGGCGCGAAGCTCGTCGCATACCGTGGCCTCCGTGTAACCTGTCATCAGCACGATCTTGATCTCCGGCCGCAGCAGCCGCAACTGGGCGGACAGTTCGCGCCCTCCCATCTTCGGCATTACGACATCGGTCACCACGATATCGATCTGGTTAATGTGCTGCCGGGCGATTTCCAGCGCCTGCATGCCGTTGGCTGCCTCCAGGACGCGGTAGCCGAGCTCCTGCAGATGTTCGTGCAGCAGGGTGCGCACGGCGCCCTCGTCTTCGGCCAGGAGCACGGTCTCCAGGCCGGCAGGCGGCGGGGCCAGAGGAGCCTGGACTTTTTCCCGAACCGCTTCGCCGCATAGCGGAAGATAGACCTTGAACATCGACCCTTTTTCCGGCTTGCTGCGGACATGAACTCCGCCTCCGCTCTGCCGCAATATGCCGTACACGGTGGACAGGCCCAGGCCGGTTCCCTTGCCCAGCGGCTTGGTGGTGAAAAACGGCTCGAAGACGCGGTCGCGCAAGGCCAGCTCGATGCCATGGCCCGAATCGGTGACGCTGAGAACCACATAGTCGCCGGGCGTCAGGCCGCCGCCTTTCCTGGACGCCGTGCCGTCGAGTTTTTCGCAACTGGTCGCAATCGTAAGCCGGCCGCCTGCCGCCATGGCGTCCCGCGCGTTGACCACCAGGTTCATGATCACCTGTTCCAGTTGGACGGGGGCGATCTTCGCGCATGCCTGGCCGGCCTTGAGCCTGGTTCGCAGCTCGATGTCTTCGGGGATCACGCGGCGCACGATCTTCTCGAAGCCGGAGACTGCCTGGTCGATTTCGAAGATTTTCGTCTCGGCAACCTGGTGGCGGCTGAAGGCCAGCAGGTGGCTGGTAAGTTGGGCGGCCCGTAGTCCTGCCTGGTGAATAGCATTTGCCTGGCGGGCCACCGGGCTGTCCGGGCCGGCGGCGTCGGCGATAAGTTCGGAATGCCCGTTGATAACTTGCAGCAGATTATTGAAATCGTGGGCGATGCCGCCGGCCAGCCGGCCCACGGCCTCCATCTTCTGCGAATGGCGGAACTGTTCCTCCAGCGAACGCATCTCCTGCTCCGCCCGTTTGCGCGCGGTGATGTCCATGACGATGCCGGTGACGCGCTGCGGCGTGCCCGAGCTGTCGCGCATAACGCTTCCGCACAAATGGACCCAGCGGGTACCGCGGCCCGGCGACTGAATGCGGTACTCGACGTTGATGTTGCCGGCCTGTTCCTCGCAACGCCCCTCGAACAGATCGCGGAACGAATCGCGATCTTCCGCCACCCGGCTCAACAACTCCTCATAGGTAATGCCGGCCTCCGCTTCGGCCCCGATGATGGTCCTGGCGCGCTCATCGCAAACCAGCTCGCCGGTGGCCAGGGCGCGCGCCCAGACGCCCAGTTGGGCGGCGTCCATCGCGGCCTGCAGCCGCCTTCTGCTCTCGGTCAATTGCTGTTCGGCGTGCTTGCGTTCGGCGACTTCCAGCGTCAGCGCCTGGTTGAGCGCGGAGAGCTCCGCCGTGCGTTCTCGCACCCGCAGCTCGAGTTCGGCGTTGGCCTGGCTCAGGGCGTCCTCCGCCCTCTGCCGTTCGCTGTTCCTCATCTCCAGCAATGCCGCCATGCCGTCAAACGACTTGGCCAACTGGCCCAGCTCATCGGAGGAGTGGCGCAGCTCGGTGTGGATGTTCATCTCGCCTTTGCCCAACTGCTGGGTTGCCCGCAGCAGGCGCCTGATAGGGTTCAGGAAAACGTACTCGCCGAAAGCCCATGCCAGGCACATGGCCGCCAGCGCGGCAACGCCGAGCATGAAAAGGTTGGCGAGCACCTGCACGTTGGCCTGGCCCAGGATCTGGCTCTTGGGGGCACCGACCAGGATGTACATGTAGGGCTGCGAGTTCTCCGCCAGACGCACCTTGCGGAAGGCATAAATGCGGTCCTGACCGTCGCCGCTCCGCTCCTCGAAAAATCCTTCCTCCGCGCCGCCGGAAATCAACTTCATCGACGCTTCTGTTAGTGGCGCACCCACGGCCGCGGCGCCGTCTTCGGGAGACCGGAACAGGCGGATGCCTTTCCAGTCCGCAATGGTTACGGAGTATCCCGCCGGCACCTTGACTTGCGATACCAGCCGGGCATACTCGCTCAGGTCGAAGCCCGCGATGGTGACGGCGATGAGGTTGCGGGTGGCATCATGCACGGGGTAGGCATAGTTGAGCGATTGGCGCCCGCTGAGCCTTCCGGTCATGTATTCGCCGACGGAAAAATCGCGGTTCGCGATCGCCTCCCGTAAATACTTGCGGTCCGAGAGGTTCACCATGCCGGGCATGAACGGCTTGGAAGCGGCAAACACGTTCCCATCCGGCGTGGTGGCAGCCAGTACCGAGGTGTGAAGCGGAAAAAGCTGATTCAATTCCGTGAATATCTTGTTGCAGGCTTCAGCGTCGCGATGCTGCAGTGCGGGTAATTGCTCCAGGGCGCGAAGCAGGACCTTGGTCGAATTGGCAATCTGCTCCTGCTGCGCGGCTAGGCTCTGACCCAGAAGCAAGGCGTTGTTTTTCGCCTTGTCTATCTCATCGCGGCGCTGCTTCAACCCTGAGGCCAGAATGATGCCGAAGGCGGGCAGGAAGATGAGCAGCAACAAAAGCAGTAACTTCTTCCGGATAGACCATGAAGTAAGAACTGCTTTGTTGTTCTCCGTCATTGTTCTCTCGGCGGCTTCGAGCCGCCCCCTTTGCCTGTCCTTTACCGCCTGCACCTGGCTACCCGGTGCGCGGCCGGCATATACCTGTACACATATGCGAAGCTTCCTGGCACACCGTTACCATCATTGTCGTCGTCCCGCCGCCCTGCGGAGCCTGCCATCTGTTATAACTACCAGTCAGGCCTTTCGCTCCAGAAGGCAATGCCACGGGCAGTATGCAATAGTAAGCAACTAGAGAGCCCCCGCAAGATTACTGAGGTAATAAATACCGGGCGTTTGCAACTGTTTACCCCGGAGACTTCTATCTACGGCAGCGCAAAGCCGGCAGTGAAACAATAAGGCGCGGTTCAGGTGCAACAGATATCGGCCGCCCGCAGGTTGGGGGAACTCCGGATGACATTTTTTGGTTCTAATTCGATCTGGCAATCAGGCATCTGCGTTAACGGGTGAATCCTTATGACAAGCTCTTTGCCGCACCCGCCAAACTCATCCTGACACGGAGCGCGAGTGGAGCCCAAGGGTCTGCTCTTTAGAGCTAATTAGGTTTTGGTGTAGTCGTGAATTATTTGGGTGTCATGCTGAGCACCTCCGCCAGGAGGCGCGAAGCATCCCCTGGAACCGCCCCAACACGTTCGGTTCAGCTTTTCTATAAGAAATCTTCAGCTCCGGTTTCCTCCCGGCAGTGCGGGGATGCTTCGTTCCGCCACCCCAACAAACGCAACCGCAGCGTTTGCTGGCCGGCTCCTCTCAGCATGACAGCTCAAACAGATACGCTTGTCCGGCCACACTAATTCCTAAACTGCTTTAGCCAGAGAAACGGCAGGTTCCTGGTTTTGCTCAGGATGACACCTGCGAGTGTGATGTGGTTAGAGCGAAGCCTAAAGCGCCCTGGGTTGGCCGAAAATCATTACAGGTTCGAGGCAGGAAGGAGTAGGGGGGATAGGTTGGTGGAGACTGCAGCTAAAGGCGAGATCTTTTCGGAAAGACCGTTGCAAGCCGCTACCCTCCCCCCAACAGATATCGGCTTGACTACCGGATAGGCTGTTCGTACCCAAGCACAACATAGTCCCGGCTAAGCTGCCGTGCAAGTTACGGCGGTAACGTGATAACCCTGCTGGAACACCCTTCATATCTGGCCAGTGCAGCTAACGACAATTGCCGTAGCTTTACACTTCGCTCCCCTGGAGCGAGCCGCTTGAGCCTCTTCGGTGGAAGATACTGAAGCTACTCGCCGGGGACGGACGAAACCTGGCCGCTATAACTTTGGGGCAGCCTGCCGCGCCGTCCAAACCTCTTTCCCGGTGATTCGAAAGCCTACTAGCCTTTAGCCCTCTTTCTTGCAGCCCAGCGCTTCTTCATCATCTCCGACAAGCGCTTGCGGGCGGCGGCGCTCATGCGGCGGCGACGCCTGACGACAGGCGCTGCCTGCTTGGCGGGCGCACCGGCGCCGCGACGACGAACTCCACCCGCCGTGCCATCCAGAGTTTGCAGCGCGGCGATCGCCTGGTTAATGCGGTCGCGCTCGACGCGAAGTTGGGAAAGAATGCTTCTTGTATCCATTCGGTCTCCTTTTGAGAATCGGCGCTAGCTATGCTGCAAGCTAAACCCACCTATGGTTCCGGAACCAACAAAGATAAACAAAGAGATTCTACTGTGGAACAGGGGCGCTGCGCAAAACCGGGCCGGGACTTCCAGACTGTAATTTATTGGCTGGCGCAGGAAGAGTAAGCGCAAGCCAAGGCATTATGCTTTATCTATCCCCAGCAAGTCCGTTCAGACCTGCTGGGGTACCTTTCCAGGCCGACAAGCACTAAGATGGCGCTTGCTGGTAACTTGGAGATTAGATGGTTGTTCCCCGGCCGTCAATATGACGACGGGAGTTTCAGAAGACGCGTCTTATGCTTTCGCGGCCTTCTCGCCTACCTCAACCCCCAGCGTGCGCATCCAGGCGAAGATCTTCTCCTCCTGGCCCGGGTTCAAGGCCAGAGGAGCCGCGGCGGTTGGACCACAGATTCCCATAACACTGAGCACAAATTTAATTACCGCAGGATTGCTGCCGAATTGTGCCATAAGCGGAATGCGTGAAGCTTTTTGCTGCAGAGCAACCGCGTTCTTCATGTCGCCCCGAAGCCAGGCTTCGTAGACATCGGCGCAGAGCTTAGGAACCAGGCTGGCGCCGGCGTAAATGCCGCCCTTGGTGCCTAGCTGGTAGCCCGAGAGGCCGAAGGCGGGGCTGCCGGACATAACCGCGAAGCGGGGGCCGGTTACGTCGAGAAAACGCTGCAGATTGAGAAAGTCGTTGGCGCTGTCTTTCACGCCTACGATGTTCGGATGGGCAGATAGCTTGGCCAAGGTATCGGGCGCGATCGGAATCTTGGTCATCTGGGGAAAGTTGTAGACGACCATCGGCTTGGTGGATGCATCGGCCACCATCTGGAAGTGCCGCAACACCCCGCCCTGATCCAGCGGGAAATAATAGGGCAGCGCCACCAGCACGCCATCGGCTTTGGTTTGCGAGGCCACCCGTACCTGCTGAATTGTCTTTTTGGTGGACGTATCGCCGCAGCCGATCAGCACCGGAACTTTTCCGTTTACCTCGTCCAGCACCGTTTCAATGGCATCCTGGCGCATAGCGTCGGTCATTGCCGGAAACTCGCCCGTGCTTCCCAGCGCCACCACGCCGTGTACGCCTGCCTCCAGGCAGAAGCGCACCACCTTGCGCATGCCGGCCTTGTCTACGTTTTCGTCCGGCGTAAGCGGAGTTACCATTGCCGGATAAACACCTTTTAATTCCATACTGTTTACCTCTTCCCTTCAGTTACTTGAACACCTGCCGGCCATAGCGCCGGACGCAGCGTAATGCTATGGCATTAAGTAGCGCCAACCGTCAGCGGCGGCGAGGCCGCCAAGAAGCCACGGCGGCCTGTCCTATCACTATATACAATGCGGCCCGGTTAAGCGGAGTTCACTTGCGGGCGAGCTGAGGCTCGGCAACTTCGTCGCAACGCAGTTTGCCGGCCTTGGCCAGGTTCGTCTTAGGCATATCTCTGATGATAATGGTGACTGCGGTTTCCGGAACCGACAGCGACGTGGAGATCGCCTCCGTAATGCCTTTCACCATCTTGCGTTTCTGCTCGACCGTGCGGCCCTCAAGCATCTCTATTTGTACGAATGGCATGTGGTTCTCCTTTTGTAAACCTCTGGTACGGCGTTTTGTTGAACTACGAGTATGCAACAACTCCTTAGCAACAACCTGAGCTTCTCGCCTGCGCTCAACTTATGGGGAGTGAGCTGGCCTCTATTTTGAGCTCCAGGTACTTGGGCTGGTCGCGCTCGGCCACCCCTGGCGGTATGACTATCTTTTCGTAAGCAGTGCCGACGGCTGAAATTTTGTCCGGGCAAACCTGCAAGAGCCGGTCATGGCCGGCGACCACGACCTGCGCCAGGCTGCGAATCTTGACAATCGACTGCGCGCTGCGGTCATTGTTCCAGCTCAAAGCCACCTTGCCGGTAGCCAGTTCGGCAAGGTTCTTTACCGCATCTCCAGCCAGCACGGTGACGGGCATGTCCTTATCACGCAGGACCAGTGACATGCACCCGGGAGTGTGCCCCGGGGTGAACAAGGTCTGCACGCCGGGCGCGATCTCCATATCCTTCTCGATCAGCTCCAGCCGGCCGCTGTTCAGCATGACCGGGTAGAGGAATTTCGGGATGGCGAAGAAATCCGGGTCACTCAGGACCCATTTCGATTCCTCACGATGAAGCAGAATCCTGGCCTTGGGGAAATAGTCCCAGTTGTAGACGTGATCATCATGGAAGTGGCTCAGAACCAGGATGTCGATCTCTTCCGGCCTGATGCCGCACTCCTGCAGACGAGCCCGCAGATCGCTGCGTTTGCCCGGCCCCCCGGTATCAAAGAGAATCTTGACGCCGGCAGTCTCGACGTACACCACCGAGCTCCAGCCCATGTAGCCTCTGGCCAGCTTGCCCGGAAATCCCTGGAAGACAATTTCCATCTTCATGGCATTCACGCCCTCGTAGCGGATACAAGTATTATTTCCTAAAGCTCAATAGCTGCCAACCGGAGATTCGGTAACAACGAATAACAACTACCCGCTGTGCCTGATGTGCACCACGTCACCGTCCTGGACGATGTAGTCCTTGCCTTCCAGCCGCAGTTTGCCGGCAGCGCGCGCGGCCGCTTCCGAGCCCAGTTCCAGCAGGGCGTCCCAGCGGATGACCTCGGCGCGGATGAAGTGCTTCTCCAGGTCGGTGTGGATGGCTCCGGCGGCATTCATCGCGCGCGTGTTCTTCTCGATGGTCCAGGCGCGGCATTCGTCTTCGCCCACGGTGAAAAAGGAAATCAGCCCGAGCAATTGGTAGCTGGTGCGAATCAAACGGCTCAGCCCGCTCTCGGCCAGGCCGTAGCTGGAAAGAAACTCGGCGGCCTCCTCGTTGCTCATCTCCGCCAACTCCGCCTCGACTTTGCCGCAGATGGCGGTGGCGCCGGCGTTCGGGCGCGAAGCCATCTCGCGCGCCTTGTACTTGTCGACGGCGCTCTCCAGGTCTGCGCCGAGCTGCGAGCTTTCGCCGATGTTGAGCACGTAGAGAATGGGCTTCTCGCTGAGGAACCCGAATCCCCGGAAAATTTTCTTTTCCTCCCTGCCCATCTCCATCTCGCGCAGCGGGCGCTCGCTTTCCAGGTGGGCCTTGGCCCGGAGGAGCAGCTCGTTTTCGTGTTCCAGCTCGGGGCTTTTTTTCTTCTTCAGGTCCTTCTGCATGCGTTCGAGGCGGGCTTCCACCTGCCCCAGGTCGCTGACGATGAGGTCGAAGTCGACGTTCTTGATGTCGCGCAGCGGGTCGATCTCGCCGGCGTGCGGGATGGCAGGGTCCGCAAAGGCGCGGACGACGTGAGCCAGGGCGTCCACCGTGCGCAGGTTCGTCAGGAAAGTGGTCTCTTTCAGTGCCTCCTGCCCGATGGCGGCCACGTCGGCGTATTCCACGTGGGCGTGCACCAGCTTGCGCGGGTTGTAAAGCTTGGCGAGCCGGTCGAGGCGGTCATCGGGAACCGTAGCCACGCCTATATGCGCCTCGCGCGGGTTCACGCGGGCGTGCGCCGCCGCCTCCGACCTGGTCAGGATTTTGAATAACGAAGTTTTGCCCACCTGCGGCAGGCCGATGATTCCAGTTCTCATGACCATCATCAGGCAGGCGCGCTGTCCACCCGGCGGACGCAATCGGCGTCGGCCGAGGCCCGCGCACCCGCACCTAATTCAGATTCCAGGGATGATGCGAAGCAGCCGAACTCTATGATATACGCCGGTCGGGAGAAACAGAACTGCGTAGGGGCGGCCGTCCTCGGCCGCCCACGGCAAAACCCGATCATGATGGACGCCGGCTACTAAGAAACAGGACGGCCAGCCCCAGCACCAGGGTGGCGCCTTCAACGCCTTCGGACCAGCCATGCAGGCGATTGAAGGCCACTCGCCGCGAATCGCCAGGCGCGACGTTGTCGATCACGCCCATCTCCGCGCGCAGCGCGTTCATTCTGGAAGTGATGCCAAACTGCGAGACCAGCACCAGCAGCATCATCAGCACCACCAGCGCATGCCGGGCCAGCGGTAGAGGCGGGCCGCCATTCCGGCGCGACAGAATCGTGCTGCAAACCAGGTAAACCACGCCGGAGAACAGTCCGATCCAATGCAGCAGCCCGAGCGAGCGGTTTACCACCATGCCCGCCAGTTCATGGGTGGGAAGCACGGCAAAGACCGTGGGCGCCAGCACAAAGGCAAAGAAAACGATTCCGCCCAGCCAAACCACCAGCGAAAGCATCAGCAGAAAGCGCGCGAGCGACATACTTCAGCATACCGAATCCGGAAACTTCGCGTCGTAGCGTCGGTGCCGGTGCCCCACATCCGCCCGCTTTTGGCAGATGTGGGGCTTTTCCCGATTAAGCGACTTACTTGTAAGTTCGAGACGGCGTAGCGCTCAGAAGCTGAGCACCTTGTCGGCCTCTTCGGTCCAGGCGGTGAGATCGTCCAAGGTACTGCGCTGCACGCCTTCGAGCAGCATTTCGTCGCCGATTCCGCGCGCCTCCAGGCAGGTACGGCAGGCGCCAATGCGCGCTCCGCGCTGCAAGAGCTGCTTCAGCAACTCCGGGGAGTTGTAAAAGGCGTTCATGGGCGCGGGCTGGCCCAGGCCGGTCAAGACGCCATCGCCCAGCAAAAAGACCAGCAGTTTGTCAGCGGCCGATTTGGCCAAGCTCACGGCCAGCCGAAGCCCGTTGTAGGTGCGTTGCGTGCCATATGGAGAGTCGTTGAAGATGAATAGGTAAACCATAAGTGCCCTGGTGCTCCCTTTCCGAAATCAGTATTCCTTGACTGCAGATCACTCGACCGGCCGGTGCGCGGTATAGCCTTCGCGGGCCACTATGCTGTATTTCACTTCCTTGTTCTTCTGGTCGCGAATGATGAGCGGCTTGCCGGTCTCCGGGTCAACCAGTTCGACCTTCAGCTTACGGTAGGTGCCATCCAGCTTCTGGTTGGAGGGCTTGTAGCTGAGCGTGTACTGGTTGCGCACCGCGCCGGAGATGTCGCGAAATATGCCGGGGAACTCCGCCTCAAAGTGCGGATTATACCAGCGTCCGCCGGTCAGCCTGGCAAAGGTATTCATCTGGTTGTCGGCCTGCAGATAATCCAGCGAGCGCACCTGCCCGCGCATGGTCATGCCGTAGTGCGCGTCGAACCAGTCGTTGAAGGCCCGTCCGGTGCTGACGGTAAAGATTCTTACATTCTGCGTTTGCCTTATGCGCTTCAGCACCTGGTCGTAGCTGGTACGGCTGAATGTGTCGATGCCGGTTCCGACCACCACGATCACCTTGCGGCCTTTGATGTGGTCGACCCGGTCCAGGGTATCGTAAAGGGCGTCGAAGAGGTTGCGCTCGCTGAAGCCGGGAACGCGCAGCTTGTTCAAAGCAGCGTAAAGGGCGGCCTTGTCCTGGGTGAAATCGAGCAGGATGTTCGGGTGCATGTCGTACTCGACCAGCGCCACCCAGTCATCCTTTCTCAGGCCGTCGGCAAAGGCGTAGGCGGCGCGCAAGGCGTCGCTCAGGAAAGCGCTGGTGTAGTTGCTGTTCGCAAACTCGATCAGCATGACGGCGGTGATCGGCGCTTGCGCCTGGTTGAAGTCGGTAATCTGCTGCGGCACGCCGTCTTCGCTCACCCGGAAATTTTCCTTCTTCAAGCCGGGGATGAACTGCCCTTCCCTTGAGAGTACGGCGGCGTCCACCGTCACCTCCGGCACGTTCACGGTCAGAGAATAGCCCGGCACGGTTTCCGGACCTTTGGGCGGAGGAGGTGCTGGCGCTTCTTTCTTCTTGGGTATTGCCAGCGGGCCGAGGTCGCCTTGCGGTCTGCCTGCTTCGGGCGGAGTTTCAATTCCCGGCGGCGTTTGCTGAGCGGTGGCCGGCGGCTGCGCCACGGTCCGGCTTGATGGCCTCAGGAGCGTCCACGCGAAGAGCGCTACGAAGATCAGTACTAAGAGTGCTCGCCTCGCGTTAAGCAATTTCCTAAGGCTTCTAAGGCTCATGCTGCCGCTCTCAGGCCAGACTGTCTGCTAGTATAGCTCTCGATAATCACAGGTTTTCAATGTTTACCCCTGTCATTCCTGGGTGGTTGTAGCGGACTAAGACTAACGTGAGCTGCTGCAGTACCGGGTGCCCGGCAGGTTCCAGTCGCGTCTGCCGGTGGAGAAGCAGGACAGAATGCAAAATGTTTTCATCGCAAACCCGCAGCCAGCCGGACGGGCCAGCATAAAGTTGCGCCCCGCGCTGGCGGCGGCCGCTTGCCTGATAGCGCTAGTTTTGGCGATCCCCGCTTTTGCTCTCGAACCAAAGCTGAGCGTTCCCATCATGCCCTTGGAGGACGTGAAAGCTGGCATGCACGGCACCGCCTACACCGTCTTTGAAGGCAACCAGCCGGAGCCCATGCAGGTGGAGGTGCTGGGCATTCTGCGCAACATGAGCGGGCCCAAGGGCGACGTCATCCTGGTTCGCCTGCACGGAGACAAACCCGAGTACACGGGCGTGGTTGCCGGCATGAGCGGCAGCCCGGTCTATATCGACGGCAAACTGGTCGGGGCGCTGGCCTTCCGCATCGGCCAGTTCTCCAAGGAACCCATTGCCGGCGTCACTCCCATTGCCTCGATGCTGGAGATCAACGAACTGGACACCAGCCCGGCCGCCGATAGCTCTCCCGGCAAGGCCCCGGCTACCGAAGTCGTGCGCACCTCCGGGCCGGGCACGGCCCCGCCCATCGCCACCCTGGCCAGCTATCTGCAGCCGATCGATACTCCGCTGGTGTTCAATGGCTTCCGCCAGGAGACGCTGCAGCGTTTTGCGGCGCAGTTTGCCCAGGCCGGCATCATGCCGGTGATGGGCGCCGGCTCCGCCGATCCGCAGCTTAAGGACCCGGCCCCCATCCAGCCGGGCTCTTCGGTAAGCGCGGTGATGGTGCGCGGAGACATGGACATCACCGCCACTTGCACCGTGACCTACGTGGACGCCAATCGCCTGCTGGCCTGCGGCCATCAACTGATGGCCAGCGGCATGGTCGACATGCCTATGACGAAGTCACAGGTGCTGGCTACCCTGCCCTCGCCGGCGAACTCCTTCAAAATTGCCGTAGCCACCGAGCCCGTCGGCGCCTTCGTGCAGGACCGTCACGACGGCATTCTCGGGCGCTTTGGCAAACAGTCGCGCATGATTCCCGTCACCGTAAACATCAGCGGCCCGACGCGGACCCACAGCTATCACTTTGAAGTGCTGAACCAGCCGCGCATTACCCCGGTGGCGATGATGGCTACGGTTTACAACGCCATCCAGGCCACCAACGAGTACGGCGACGACACCACCTTCCGCGTGAACGGCAGCATCGCCGTCACCGGCTTTCCCAGGCTGACGCTCAACAACATGTACGCGCCCTCCGATGGCGGCCAGCCGACCGCCGTTCTGATCGCCATGGCGCTGGGTGAGCGCTTTTCGCGCATTTCGGAAAACCCTTACCAGCGGCCCGAGATTACCGGCGTCGAGCTAAACCTGCAGATGATGCGGGAACGCCGTTTCGCGCGGCTGGAAACCGCCCGCACGGACGTGACCGAAGTCCGCCCGGGCGATGAGATCACGGTGGAAACCGTGCTGCGCCCATACCGCGGCGAGCGCCTGGTGCGGCAGATCCCGATTCGCATTCCCACCTCGGCGCCGCGGGGCACGCTGCGCATCCTGGTTAGCGACGGCGAAACCCTGGATCGCCTGCAGCGCCAGGACGTGGCGCCCGGGCGCAACTGCGACCTGGCCGAGACCATCGCCATGCTGAACAAAAAGCATGCCAACGACCGCCTGTATGTCTCGCTGCTGGAGGCCAACCCGCAGGCCACCGTGCAGGACAAGGTGATGCCGGCCCTGCCACTGTCGGTAATGAACGTGATGGAGGGCATGCGCGGCACGCAGGAGATGGTGATCACCGCCGAGTCGTCGGTCAACGAAGCTTCCACGGCGCTGAACTATGTTGTGGCCGGCCAGCAGCTCATCACCGTCAACGTACGCTAGCTGACAGGCGCAAGCACGGGCCGGCAACTCCAGCCAGGTACTCCGGCGGCGGTCATACTCGCCTTTTTCCATGCTTGGTATGGCCCAAGTGTGAGCCACCTCACTCCCGCGAGGGTCACCAGTTACAGAAGCGGAACACCGCTGGCTATTAGGGTTGAACAAAACCACCCTTTTCCCTCGAACCTCCAGGCTTCGGGCCGAGTTTAGAGATGAAAGAAGCAAGGGCGTAATGATGGTCGGAAAGTGTGCAAACAGCTGGTGCTCGGCTACTCCTTACAACCACACGGGGAAGCTGTTTCGGGTAGAGATTGATGTCGGCAGCAAGGCCGGCAAGTGCCGGCGGGAGACGACGGACCTCTGGCTCTGCTCGCGCTGCGCCGCGGAGCTGGACGTCAAAGTCGAGGTCACTGGCGACACAGTCAGGGTAAGACTCTCGAAGATCGATCGCAGCGGCGCCCAGCCCCGGGCGATATCCTCCAGGCCAAACTGAAAACCTGTCCCCGATTCGAAGCACCAGGCTTCGGCCCCTATCGAATACAGCACGCGCTGCACCCCGGCGCGCCCGGCAGCGGCGCGCTGGGGACTGGGCTTCCACCCGGATCAGGTAGCGGTGCGTCTGTTAGCCGACGTCGGCCTTCTTGTACGTTTCCTCCGCAAAAATCACCGAGATCACGGTGATGATTACGAACGAAATCATGTACAAAGATACCGGCCACGTCTTGTTGTTGGCCCATGCCACCAGCGCGGTGGCCACTGGAAGCGCCATGCCGCCGGCGAAGATGGAAGCGAACTGGTAGCCCAGCGATGCGCCGCTGTAGCGAACATTGGCCGGAAACAGTTCGGCGAAGAAGCTGGCCTGGGGTCCGTACATGGCCGCGTGGCCAAGCTGGCCGATGAGGATGATGGCCAGCCAGCCCCAGACTACGTTCCCAGGGGCTTTGTCCAGCATCCAGAAGAACGGGAATGAGAGCACGCCGCACACGCAGGCGCCCCACATGTAAATCGCCCGCCGGCCAATCTTGTCTGAAATCCAGCCGTAGAACGGTATCGACGCCAAGCCGATGGCGTAGCTGATCGTCAGGCCCGGCAGCAGCGCCGGCCGGCTCATTTTCAGCACCGTGACTGCATAGCTGAGCGAGAACACGGTAATGATGTAATACAGGCCGTTCTCGGCAAAGCGCATACCCATGGCCACCAGCAAATTCTTGGGGTGCTGCTTGAGAGCCACCATGACCGGCATTTTTTCTTCGGCCTTCTGCGCCTTAATCTTCTCGAAGGCCGGAGATTCGGCGATGGCCATCCGCACCCAGATGCCGATCACCACCAGAACAATGCTGAACAGGAAGGGCAGGCGCCAGCCCCAGGAGATAAACTGCGCGTCCGGCAGCCGGGCGCACATCCAGAAGGCGAAAACCGACAGCAGGCCGCCCACCATGACGCCGGTCTGCGGGAACGAGCCAAAGAAACCGCGGCGGTTGGCCGGGGCGTGCTCGACGGCCATCAACACCGCTCCGCCCCACTCGCCGCCCAGGCCGATGCCCTGGCAGATGCGCATCACGGTCAGCAGAATGGGCGCCCAGACTCCGGCCGTGGCATAGGTCGGCAGAACGCCGATCAGGGTCGAGGAGACGCCCATGAACAGCAGGGTGATGTACAGCATCTGCTTGCGGCCGATGCGGTCGCCGAAATGGCCGAAGATGACGCCGGCGATCGGCCGGGCAATAAAGCCGATGGTGTAGGTGGTAAATGCCAGCAGCGTGCCCACCAGGGGATCGAACTTGGGGAAGAACAGCCGGTTGAAAACCAGCGCCGCGGCGGTGCCGTACAGAAAGAAGTCGTACCACTCTATGGAAGTGCCGATCAAGCTGGCAAACGCCACCTTGACGTAGTGAGTTTGTTCTTTAACCCCGGTGGACAACGCCGGAGTAGGATGCTGAGCCATGTCACTGCCCTCCTTCCGAGTGCCACTTCGCTAATTGCGAATACCGCCCGCAATCGGAGTTCCCGGAAACGCGCTGTGCGCGCCTGCCGGGTGGATTGGCGGGTGGCAGAGTTACGGCTTGTACAGCAAACGACCTATTGGGCCGTCCATCCACCGTCGTTCACAACCGGAACGCCGGTCATGTTCTTCGCCGCATCGCTGCAGAGGAAGACGGCAATAGCGGCGATTTCTTCAATGCTGGTGAATTGTCCCGAGGGCTCCTTCTCGATGAGCAGTTCGCGCTCGGCTTGCTTCACCGAGATGCGCTGTTTTTCCGCCCTCATGTCGATCTGCTTCTGCACCAATGGGGTCAGCACCCAGCCCGGGCAGATGGCGTTGCAGGTGACGCCGGTGCCCGCGGTTTCCAGGGCGACGACCTTGGTCAGTCCCATCAGCCCGTGCTTGGCCGCGACATAGCCCACCTTGTTTACCGAAGCCACCAACCCATGGGTTGAGGCAATATTGATCAGCCGCCCCCAGCCCGCGGCTTTCATCCCCGGCAGGGCCGCGCGAATGGTATGAAAGGACGAACATAAATTGACGGCGATGATGGCGTCCCAGCGGTCTACGGGAAACTGCTCAATGGGCGCAACATGCTGGATTCCGGCGTTGTTGACCAGGATATCGACCTTGCCGAAGCGCCTTTGAGCGTCGGCCACCAGTTGCGCGCACTGCTCTCCCTTGGAGAGGTCGGCGCCATTGTAGGCGGCCGTCACCTGGAACTCGTTTTCCAGGCCGGCGCGCAGCTTCTCGATCTCGCAGGGATCGCCGAAGCCGTTCATCATGACGTTGCAACCTTCCCTGGCCAGCGCGCGCGCAACACCCAAGCCGATGCCGCTGGTCGAGCCGGTCACAAGTGCCACACGTCCCTTGAGCATCAGTAATCTCCTCTCCGCTCGGGGCCGGGCTCCGTGTGCCAGCGCGCAAAGCTCCCGCGCCCCGGGTTTTTACAGAAATCATGGCTTACGAAACCGCAATCGCGGCGAACTCAGGCGGGCAACGGCAACTTTCTGCAGACGTCCCCGCGCCGTGCTCACCGGAAGGCGGCGGCAAACTGATCCCCCACGTTTGCCGGCCGCTGCCGGCGGCGGCAGCCGGAGACTCCAGCCCGTCTACAGCGACTTAATGGCGCGCTTACGCTTGAAGGGGACCTGTAGTGCAAATACGGGGCCGAACAAAAAGGACGCCCGCCTCAGACTGACGAAGCCCGCGCAAGCGACAAAAATGCAAGAGGACCGAAACTATTTCCCTGCCGCCTGCACCAGGGACGGATCTTCGCTGATCGACATCACCGGCACCTGATCGGGAATAATCAACGAAGCCTCGGTGGCGGCCTTGACCTGATCCACGGTTACGCCCGGCGCTAATTCGCGCAGCACCAGGCCCGCGTCGGTTGGCTCCAGGACGGCCAACTCGGTTACCACCAGGTTGACCCGGCGCACCGAGGTAAGCGGCAGGCTGCATTTCTTGATGATTTTCGACTTGCCTTTGGCCGTGTGGGTCATGGCGACAATGACGCGCTTGGCGCCCGTCACCAGGTCCATGGCGCCGCCCATGCCGGGCACCATCTTGCCGGGCACGATCCAGTTGGCCAACTGCCCGCCCTGGTCGACTTCCAGCCCGCCCAGCACGGTGATATCCAGGTGGCCGCCGCGAATCAGCCCAAAGGAAAGGCAGCTATCGATGCTGGCCGCACCCGGAATCGCGCCCACATAGCCTCCGCCCGCATCGGTCAGGGAAGGATCTTCCATGCCCTGGCGGGGAACCGGGGCCATGCCGATAATGCCGTTCTCCGACTGGAAATAGACTTCCATTTCCGGAGGCAGGTATTTAGGCACCAGGGTTGGCAGGCCGATGCCGAGGTTAACCAGGTCTCCGTCCTTCAGTTCCAGAGCTACTCGCTTGGCGATGACGACTTTATCTTCCATATGCCGCCTGCCCCCTTTCGATCAGGTAGTCCACCACAGGAAATGGAGTGGCCACCGCGTCCGGAGTGATCATGCCGACGGGCACGATGTGTTCCGGTTCGGCGATGACGACGTCGGCTGCCGGCGCCATAACCATGTTGAAGTTGCGGGCGGTGAGCGAGTATTCCAGGTTGCCGCGATAATCGGCGCGGTGGCAAGCCAGCAGAGCGAAATCGGCATGCAACGGCAGTTCCAGCAGGTACAGCTTGCCATCAATTTCGATGGTCCTCTTGCCATCGGCTACCGGCGTGCCCAGACCGGTAGGCGTCAGTACGCCTCCCAGGCCGAAGCCGGCTGCCCGGATGCGTTCCGCCAGCGTGCCCTGGGGAACAAGCTCCACTTCCGTCTCGCCGGCTATCATCTGGCGGCCGGTCTCGGGATTAGTTCCGATATGACTGACGATGGCCTTGCGCACGGCCTTGGCCACGATCAGCTTGCCGATGCCCAGCTCGGGTCTGCCGGTGTCGTTGGCTATTACGGTCAGGTTTTTACGCCCCTGCCGAACCAGTTCGTCGATAATCCGGTGGGGAGAGCCCACGCCCAGGAACCCACCGATCATAAGCGAAGCGCCGTCGGGGATTAGCTCGACGGCGCGTGTACAGCTGATCGCCTTCTGTTGCATCAGCAGCACCTCTTATTTAAGTATGAATTTTCCTGATAAATATCTCGTGTGCGCCCTGTGATTTTTGCTACCGTAATAATGCTACTGCCGAAAGTCGTGTGATGTTGGGGTCCTGTCGCCGGGATTTATATCACAGAATGAGTGTGTTGCACAGGTCAAGTTTGCCGGTAATCTGCTACCAAGAGGAGGTGGCACATGCAGCCTGTATACATAGCAGCTTATAGCCAGTCGAAGTTTGGCAAGTTGATGGCCATGGCGGTTCCTGAGATCCTCGCGCGGGCAACCACCGAGGTTTGCGCGCAGATCAACGTACCTCCCTCCGTGCTGGATGTGGGCTCGGTGGGTTCGGCCTGCAACATCAGTCTGAGCAAACAGGGGCTTTTGTCCGGGCTGGTGGCAACCGTGCCCGGCATGGAAGGCAAGCCCATCGAATCGGTCGAGAACGCCTGCGCCTCCGGCGGCCAGGCGGTGCTGTCGGTCATTTACAAGCTCCTGGGCGGCCTGGGCGACGTGGGCATCGCCATCGGCTACGAGAAAATGCGCGATAACGAAGGCAAAATGGACGGCAAGCTGATCGGGGAGGCCCTCGGCTACTTCTCTCATCCCGACGAGCGCGTCGGCAAAGTCTTTGTTTTCCCGCACTTATTTGCCGAAATCATGCAGTGCTACCTGCAGGTGCATGGCGCCACCGAAGCCGATCTGGCACAGATCGCCGTCAACGAATACGCCAATGCCAAGTACAACCCCTGGGCTCAGATGAATAAGGTCCAGATCACCCTTGAACAGGCCATGAAGATCGAGGGCATCAACCGCTATGTGGTCGAAGGGCTGCCGTTGAAGACCTACGACTGCTCGCAGATCACCGACGGCTACGCCGCCCTGATCATTGCCACCGAAGCCGGGCTGAAGAAGCTGGGCGTGGCCAAGGCCGACGCGGTCGAGATAGCCGGCTACTACCAGGCGACCGACACGGTAGCCAAGGGCGGCCGCGACGTCCTGCACCCCGCCGGGGCTTACAAGGCCATGCAAAAGGCTTACCAGATGGCCGGAGTTTCGTCCAAAGACGTGAATGTGGCGGAGGTTCACGACTGTTTCACTGTAGCCGCGGCTCTGGGAACCGAAGTCGTCGGCAAAGCCGCAGCTGGCAAAGGCGCACGTTACTGGCTCGACGGCAAGGCCGCGGTGGACGGCGAGTGCGGCATCAACCTCTCGGGCGGGCTGATCGCCAAGGGGCATCCGATCGGGGCAACCGGCGTCGCCATGATCGGAAGCTGCTTCTGGCAGCTCAAAGGCAAGGCACCCCAGGGTATGCAGAAGAAAGACGCGCGCATGGCGGCCACCTTCAACATCGGCGGAGCCCTCTGCGCTTCGGTCTGCACCGTCCTGCGGAATCCGTCATGATCACCCCGCTCAACCCCAGCAACGCCGCCACGGCGTTTGCTGGGGTTGGCGCTCAGTTGTACCTTTTTCGCCAACACGCAGTTGCCTGAGGCATTCTTCTCCAAGTAATTTGACGGATTGACTGGCACTCTAATTTCACTGTAATTTCATAAACTTGGGTGTAAATACCCGGACCGGACCGCTCCTCTGGTTCCGGAGGTGAGAGTGTGCGTGGCGGGCGCTTTTTCGCCAGCGATTCGAGGGCTATGAAGATTTTTCGTTTCTTGGCGGTTCCCTTATTGGGCGCGATGGTTGTCATCGCGGGTTGCAAAACGGAGGAGGTACACCAGCCCGCCGCCCAGCCTCCTGCCGAAGCCGTGGCGCCCACCCTCGGCAAGCCAGCCGATCCGGCTCCCCCGCCTAAGGTAGAGCAAGCGGCCCAGCCCAAGCCCGATCCCGTTCCGGAGCTGATCAAGCAGGTGGAGGACGAATATGCCAAAGGTGAAGCCAGTTGCCGGGCCGGGCACCTTGAAGCCGCCAAGGAAAGCTTCAACCGCGCCTTTGACCGGCTGCTGACCGGCCCGGTCGCGGTCCACTCCGACGAGCGCCTGGAGCACGAATTCGACCGCCTGGTGGAGCGCATCAGCCGGCTGGAAATGGCGGCACTAAAGGAAGGCGACGGCTTCACCGCCCAGCAAAGCGAGCCCGCCCCCATCGACGAAGCCAACGAAGTCACGTTTCCGGTGGACCCGGCGGTGCGGGCGAAAGCGGAAGCCGAGATGCGCCGGACCCACTCCGATCTGCCCTTGGTGATGAACGATCAGGTCGCCAGCTTTGTCAATTACTTCTCGGCCGGCAAAGGCCGGGGAGTACTGGAGCGCGCCCTGGTCCGCGCCGGCCGCTACCATGAGATGATCGCGCGCATCCTGCGCGAAGAGGGCGTTCCCCAGGACCTGATTTACCTGGCGCAGGCCGAGTCGGGCTTCCACCCGCTGGCTTTGTCCCGTGCCGGGGCGAGGGGCATCTGGCAGTTCATGGCCGGCCGCGCCACCGGCTATGGGCTGCAGCGCACCTGGTGGGTGGACGAACGCCAGGACCCGGAAAAAGCGACCCGGGCCGCGGCCCAGCATCTGCGTGATCTCTACAACCAGTTCGGCGACTGGTACCTGGCCATGGCCGCTTACAACTCCGGTCCCGGAACCGTGCAGCACGCGGTCGAGCGCACCGGCTACGCCGACTTCTGGGAGCTGTATCGCCGCAACGTGCTGCCGCGCGAGACCCGCAACTACGTTCCCATCATCCTGGCCGTAACCATCGTCGCCAAGAACCCATCGCAGTACGGCTTGGACCTCATCGTCCCTGAGAGTCCACCTGCCGTCGACACGGTCAGAGTCAACTATGCGGTTGATCTGCGCCTGGTGGCCGACTGCATCGGCAGCTCGGTTGCCACCTTGCAGGACCTGAACCCCAGCCTGCTGCGCATGACCACCCCCAACGACGCCGAGTTCGATCTCAAGCTGCCGGCCGGCAGCGCCGTGCGCTTCCAGGCAGCCATTGCCGCCATCCCGGTGGAGATGCGGACGCAATGGCGGTATCACCAGGTGGAGGCCGGCGAGACGCTCTCCCAGGTGGCGCAGCGCTACCGCACCACCGCCCGCGCCATCGCCGAGGTCAACAACCTGGAACCGGACGCGATTCTGCAACAGGACGCCAGGCTGATCATCCCGGTCACTCCCTCGCGCCGCGCCGCCAGCGAAGGCCAGGGATTCACCTACTCGCGCCGGGTCACGCTGCACAAGGTGCGCAAGGGCGAGACCGCGCTTTCCGTCGCCGACGATTACGGCGTTCCGGAAAGCCAACTGCGCAAATGGAATCGCCTGCAGGGCAATCACCTGCGCGTAGGCCAGACCTTGCGCATTCACCGGCCGGTTGCCGGCGGCGAGCAGCATGAGGTTGCCGCTTCCGGCTCGCGCCGCTCCCCCTCGACGGCGGCAAGACGGCAGACGGGCACGCGCACGGCGGCAAGCGCCAGGAGTTCCGCGCCGACGGCAAAGCGGGGCTCAACCACCGTCGCCACAAAGACCGGCACGCGATCCACCACCATCGCGAAGTATCGCACTCACACGGTGAAGCGCGGCGAGACGCTGCACAGCATCGCCAGCAGTTACAACACTACCGTCGCCGCTCTCAAACGCGACAACGGCAAGCTGGCCACCAACCTCCGCCCCGGACAGGTGCTGGTGATCAAGTAGCGGTTTCAAGTTGAGCCGCTTTGCGGGCGTGAGGGAGGCATAGCCGACCGGGAGCCAGCAGGCGAAATCCCGAGCAACGCGAGGGATCTCTTGCTGCAAGGAATCCGAGCTACGCGAAGGATTCTCGGTACAGTTTCGAGTCTCGCCTTTTCGAGAGCGCTCGAGCGTTTGACGCAAGATTCCTCGGCTCGCGACACAGGCGTCGCTCGCGCGGAATGACGCTCATCTTTCTGGATACAGCATCTCTGAAACGGGCATAGGACTTGCCCTAGCCGTCGCACGCTTTCAGGTGTAATCCTGAGCGAAGCGAAAGGATCTGCTGTTCCCGCGGCCCAAAGCAGATCCCTTCAGCTACGCTTACGCTTCGCCTCAGGATGACACTACGAAGAAATGCCCGAGTAGAAACAAACTTGCTCGGGCACATTCTGATTTCTTCAATCTGAAATCAAAAAATCTCAAATCTTTAGTTTTAACTGTTACCGTCCGCGCAGCTTGCGTGATTTGGCCGCGACGCCTTCGGCCAGTTTGCGCTTGTGCTCTTCCAGTTTGTGGGCCAGCGCCGAGTCGGCCAGGGCCAGCATCTGGGCGGCGAGGATGCCGGCATTGGCGGCGCCGGGCTTGCCGATGGCAACCGTGGCGACGGGAATTCCGGCGGGCATCTGCACCGTGGCCAGCAGCGAGTCCATTCCGTTCAGCGCGGTCGAGGCGATGGGCACGCCGATCACAGGCAGGGTGGTCTCGGCGGCGATCACCCCGGCCAGGTGGGCGGCGCCGCCCGCGCCGGCGATGACGACCTTGAGGCCGCGTCCGGCGGCTTCGCGGGCGTACTCGCTGGTGCGCTGCGGAGAGCGATGGGCCGAGAGGATGTCGATTTCATAGGCGATGCCGAACTGTTCCAGCGCCTTGACGGCCTCGTTCATCACCTCAAGATCTGAATCGCTGCCCATCACGACGGAAACCAGGGGGTTGCTCATTTCCTTTCCCTTTCACGATGGGAATTCATGCGGGACCGCCGGCTTTACAGGCTATTTCGCCGGCTGGCGCAGTCCGCGGTGGGCGATGTCCTTGCGGTAGTGCATGCCCTCGAAGCGGATCATGCCGGCGGCTTCATAGGCACGCCCGACTGCCTCCTGCAGGCTGGCTCCGCGCGCGGTCACGCCCAGCACCCGCCCGCCAGCGGTGTAGTAGCGCCCCTCCTGGAGGCTGGTGCCGGCGTGGAAGATTTCCACTCCCGGCACGGCGCCGGCCTCCGCCAGTCCGTCGATCGGTTTGCCGACTTCATAGCCTCCCGGGTATCCTCCCGAGGCGATCACCACGCAAGCGGCCGCTTCAGGCGACCACTTGAAGTCTCCGTCGCTCACCCGTCCTTCGATGCTGGCCATAAAAGCGTCGGCTAGGTCGCTCTCCAGCCGCACCAGCATGGGCTGCGTCTCCGGATCGCCGAAGCGGCAATTAAACTCCAGCACCATGGGCCCGCGGGCCGTCATCATGAGGCCGCAGTAGAGCACGCCGGTGTAAGGCGTGCCTTCCTGCCGCATGCCATCTATCACCGGACGGGCTACGTGGCCGACTAGCCAGTCGCGCATACCCTCGTCGATGATCCGCGAGCAGGAGTAAGCGCCCATGCCGCCGGTGTTGGGGCCGGTATCGCCGTCGCCTACGCGCTTGTGGTCCTGGGCGGCTACCAGCGGAGCGATGCGCTCGCCATCGGTCACCACCAGGAAAGAAAGCTCCTCGCCCTCCAGGCACTCCTCCAGCACCAGCCGCCGTCCCGCCTCGCCCAGCATCTTGCCGCTGAGCATGTCGCCGGCGGTGGCCAGGGCGTGCTCCTTGGAGTCGGAGATCACCACCCCTTTGCCGGCGGCCAGTCCGTCCGCCTTGACCACCACCGGTGTGTGCAGGTGGCCGAGGGCGTCTTTGACCTCTTCCAGCGTGGCGCAGAGCGCGTAACGAGCGGTTGGAATGTGGTAGCGCTGCATGAACGACTTGGCGAAGCTCTTGCTGCCTTCCAGTTGGGCGGCAGCCTGGGTGGGTCCGAAGATGGGCAGTCCGCGGCGGCGAAACTCGTCCACCACGCCCAGCATCAGCGGCAGTTCGGGGCCAACCACGGTAAGGTCTGGGTGGATGCGGTTGGCCACCGCCATGATCGAGTCCAGGCTCTTCAGATCACAGGGAACGCAGGTGGCGTCGCGGGCGATGCCGCCGTTGCCGGGTGCGCAGTAAACCTCTGTGGCCTGCCTTGACTGGCGCAACTTCCACACCAAGGCATGCTCACGGCCTCCGCTGCCCAATACGAGGATCTTCATCTCATTAGGTCTCGCCGCAGGAAATCGAAAATCAGCGGTGCTCAAAGGTTAGTGTTTCCCGGAATCCAGTGTCAAACCCCTTTTGAAGGATACGCTTGGACGCGACAGATCCGCAGCGGAACACTTCGGCCTGCTGCTCCGATCAGAGATGCATGGTTCTTCGCTTTGGCAGCTTTTGATGATGACAGAGACCAGGAGCGATCAATTGTTCCCTTTGGTTGCTGAAGTCTCAGCTTCCTTCTCACTACATAGCCTTCGCTTGCCTCATGCTGGGCAGTTAACTCAAATTACCAGACAAGTTAATAACACGCCTTAAAACATTAATAACAGGCTTTAAAACAATAGACGCAGAGATTGAACACCCCCCTGATCTGCGCTTCCTATTTCTTGTTGTAGGGTGCGAAATCCTCCACCACGCGTTCCACCGACCTAGATTCTAAATTCACGATCTTGGCTTTGTCAGGCTTCTTTTCCGAAAACAATTCCAATGTGACCGTTTGGCAGTCAGAAGAAATGGCATTAGCCGGGTATATGTAGTATCCCTCATATGTGGCATCGGTCGCATTGATAAACCTGTTCTGCACGTTTACTATATTTGCGATTTTGCCAGGGTGAATCGGCTGAATGTCCCTGCTGCCGCATTTTAGCGTCATTTTGTAAAAGTCGGTTTTGAAGCGGACCTTCGCCTGTAAATACGGGCTGATGAGGGCGCGGCTCCATGCTGACCCTGCGGTTTCGCGCAGTTTTGGTTGCGCGCGAATCTCTAGTACCGGCTTGTACTGGCCAGCGTATTCTGCCCAGTTCTTCAGATCGTCGAGCGGCTGAAACGTACCTTGGACTGCTCCTCTTTGCCTGCCGGTCCGCTTCGCCTTTTCTCTTGCCGCAGCAAGCTTGTTTTGTTCTAGCATGTAATACTTGACAGGGGGTGTGATTATCGCAACATTATAGTCACCAGCATCGAGTATATAGTTTGGTTTAATCACTTCTTCGTAGAAGTGCTTTTGCTCTATGGACTGTTGAAGGGACGCCTTAATGGCATAGAGAGGGAAGTCACCTTCCGGTTCCACTGGTAACAGGGCGGGTGATGGCGGATTCCGGCCTGACATTTTCTGCCGTGCCGCCTCAAGTACAGGAAGTGCTTCCTCAATCCGGATGATGCCTGAAATCCCCGGTCCCTGCTTGGTAGATTCGCCAAATGTGGTTAACCCGACCACAAAACCCAGAGAATTGAAGAGTGGTCCTCCGGAATTCCCAGGATTGATGTTTATGTCGGAGATGATGGCGCGTTTTTCCACCTTGCTAACGATACCAGTGGTCATAATTTTCCGCTGATTAAGCGGGCTGCCAATCGTGAAAACCCTCTCACCTTCAACCACCGTTGGCTCTGATCCTCCGGTCTTAGCGATTGGCGCAAGGACCAAATCATTGATGTCCGACAGGTTTGCCCAGAGCACTGCCACATCCTTGTCTGAGTCGGCGTAGAGGAGTGTCGCTGCGAGTTTACGCTTTGAATCGATTTGGACCGCGATATATTCGGATGGACCGATGACATGCTGGTTAGTCAGAAAGAGTCCAGCCTGATCGACGAGGAACCCGGTGCCGTGGCCGAATTCGCTCCATACGGTTACAACGCTAGATTGGAAGCGCTGGAACAGGGTAGTCAGCTCATCGGTTTTTCTCGACACGCTAGGCGCCGCGACTTGCTCAATATGGGCGTTGTCCACGCTGAGATCAAACGTGGCGCCTTGAGGAGGCACGCTAATAGTCATCACCCACGAATATTGCCGTCCTTGAAATTGAACTGGCTGTGCTGTTTTTAGGTCGTAGCTTCCTGCAGCGATATTAACCTCGACAACTCCGTCGAAGTTGGTAGTCACAACTATCTCGTTGGACTGGGGCAGTGTGGAAATTAGCAGGAGCTTAAGTTTTGGTATTGGTTTAACATTAAGGTCATTGTCAACGAGCGCCGCTTTAATTCTCAGCTTGACGAGATTTCCAATCGCTTGTCTAGGCTGCGTCAAATCCGTTGTGCTCACCTGGCCCGTTTGTGCGAAGCAACAGTATCCAACCAAAAACACAAAAGTTACCAACAGCATTCCACGCCTTAGATAATGATGGAAAGCAACTGAGAGTATCTGCTCCATAGGTAAACTCCTCCCAATTAGCCACAGCAGAACAGTGTCGATCAAATGGAGACAAAATTACGTATTGCATGTCAACGTATTTAGGAGCTTTCTTAGGAAAACTGGTAGTGTGATTCCCGAATTGGGAAGACCATTTGGGGCTGACGTGGGATCATGCCCTAGTTCAGCGCCCAGCCGGGCCCCAGCAAATGCCGTTGTTGCGTTTGCTGGGGTGAAATTGCGCACGCGGGCCCCAGATTGACCGACTACTGGCGACGAAAGTGAATGCCTTAGCGCATTCTGGGTCTGGTATAGTGATTGGCTCGAAGAAGGCCTTTGCGATGTCCATTGTCCCCGCGCTCAGCTACGTCGAGTTGCTCGCCTATACCGACGAGGAGACCCGCCGCTGGCGAGAGTATTTCGCAAAGAATCCCAAAGCCCTGGAAACCCCTATCGGCGGCCGGCACAGCGACGTGCGCGGGCTGATCACCCATGTTTTCGCCAGCGAATCTCGCTGGGGGCAGCACCTGGTGGGCGAGCAGCCGACCCCAAATGAAGCCTTCAAGCCGCGGACGCTCGATGAAATCTGGACCATCTATGGCACCGCCCGCCGCCGGCTGGAAGCCTGGGTGGCAAACACCAGCCCGGAGGAAATGGACCGCATTTTGACGGTCAGGTCCGCCACCTACAACCGCGACGTCACGGCCAGCAAGCGCAAGATCCTGACGCATTCGCTGATTCACGGCATTCGTCACTGGGCACAGATCGCCACCGCGCTGCGCCAGGCCTGCTTCGTCAGCGATTGGCCGCACGACGTGCTGTACAGCCCGGCGCTGCGGTAGCCGATTTCAGATTGAAGATTTCAGATTGCAGACGCGACCGCAGGGAGCGGAGCCGGCAGGCCCGGCGTTGAGCGCGCTTGATCAATCTTCAATCTGCAGGTAATCTGCAGTCTTAAATCTCAAATTCAGAAGTTCTGCTGCCGCAGCCATTGGCGCAATCCCGGACCCAGGTCCTGGCGCTTGAGGGCAAACTCAACGGTTGCCTTCAGGAAGCCGAGTTTGTCGCCGGTATCGTGGCGTTTGCCTTCAAATTGATAGCCGTAGATCTTCTCGTATTTGAGCAGAGCCCGCATGCCGTCGGTCAATTGCAGTTCGCCGATGGCGCCGGGGGCGATGTTTTCCAGGCACTCGAAGACGCGTGGCGTCAGGATATAACGGCCGATGATGGCCTGCTTGGAGGGCGCTTCCCTGGGGCGTGGCTTCTCTACCAGGTTGCGGATTTCGAACAGCTTGCCATCGTAGCCGGGCACCGGCCTGGCATCCAGCACGCCGTAGGCGGAGATAGCTTCGCCCTCGACCACCTGAGTGGCGATGACCGAGCACTGCACCTCCTCGTAGATATCGATCATTTGCTTCAGGCAGGGCGTTTCCGCGTCGACCACGTCGTCGGCCAGCAGTACGGCAAAGGGCTCGTTGCCCACCAGTTCCCGGGCAACGAGCACGGCATGTCCTAAGCCGAGTGCCTCCTTTTGCCGCGTGTAGGCAACGTGAATCATGTCCGAGATGTGGCGCACGATGGCCAGCAGGTCGTGCTTGTTCTTCTCTTCGAGCTGCTTTTCCAGCTCGTAGCTTACGTCGAAATGATCTTCGATGGCACTCTTGCCGCGGCCGGTGACGATGATGATCTGGTCGCAGCCGGAGGCCAGCGCCTCTTCCACCCCGTACTGGATGATGGGCTTGTCGACCAGCGGCAGCATCTCTTTGGGCTGCGCCTTGGTGGCCGGCAAAAACCGCGTGCCCAGCCCGGCAGCGGGAAAGACGGCCTTTCTTACTCGGTTTTTCATGGAGTGCTCTCGCTCACCGCATTGATGCATACAAAGACCTAGCAGAATTGTACCGCTAGGCTAGTTTGATGGTTACCATCGCCCCGCTTTGAGCTTCTCGATGCCAAGCCGCGAGTCACCAGACGCGGCACGGATTTTCCCGGACCATCGGCGAGCCGGGCCGGCAGGCGAAGACTTTCCCGAACTCTGGCATGTTGGAAAGCACGCCAGTGACGCGGAACTGGTTGGGCGAGTGCGGATCGACCATGACCTGCAACCGCTCCGCCTCCGCCGTGATGTTCGTGCACCATATCTGCCCGAAACTGACGAAAAACTGCTGCTCCGGCGTAAAGCCATCCGCGTTGCCGGGGGCAGCGGCTGCGCCGGGGCTGCTGGCGGTGGCCGAATTTGCCTGCGACAGTCCTCCGCTGGCAGCCAGCGCCATCAGCGACAGGCGGACGCCGCCGTTGTCGGCCGTGTTCTCGCCCAGGGTTAGCTTGCCATTCAGGTGAAGGTTATCCAGGGCAACGAAGCGGCTGTATTCGTCCACGAAGCACTGCGTCCGTTCCTGAAAAGCTTTGGCGTCCTGTTCGGTCCACCAGTTGCGCAGATTGCCCAGGGCGTCGAACTGCCGGCCCTCGTCGTCGAAGCCGTGCGTAAGCTCGTGGCCGATGATGGCGCCGATGCCGCCCAGGTTCACCGCCTGGTTGGCGCGCATATCGAAGAAGGGCGGCTGCAGAATGCCGGCCGGGAAGTTGATGTTGTTCTCCTGCGGGTTGTAGTAGGCGTTGACCGTCGGAGGACTCATGCTCCATTCGTTCCGGTCCGCCGGCTGGCCGATCTTCATCAGCTCGCGCAGGTTCTCAAACTGGGTGGAGCGCAGGGCGTCGCCCAGGGCGTCTCCGCGCAGGATGATCAAGGCGCTGTAATCGCGCCACTTCTCGGGATAGCCGATTTTGTTTTGCACGGCCGCCAGTTTCACCAGGGCCTGCTTCCTGGTCGCTTCCGTCATCCAGGAAAGGTCCTGAATATCGTTGTGCAGCGCCTCCTCGATGGCGCGCACCATTTGCAGCACGCGCTGCTTGGCCTCCGGGGGAAAATTTTCCGCCACATAGAACTGGCCGACGGCCTCTCCCATGTCGCCGTTGACGCGCCGGACGCAGCGTTTCCAGCGCGCTTGCAGTTGTTTCGTCCCGGTCAGAGTTTTGCCAAAGAAGTCGAAATTCTGGTCGACGAACGCTTTGGGCAGCAGGGGTGCGGCCCGCGAGAGCAGCCGCCAGGTCAAATACGTCTGGATATCTTTCAGATCAGTATCAGCGATGACCTGGTTGAGACCCTTCACAAAATCGGGAACCGTGACGTTGAGGGTGGCGAACTTGGGCGCGCCGGTTTCACTGAAGTACCGGCCCCAATCGAAGGCCGGACTGAGCTTATCCAATTCCGCCACGGTCACGGGGTTATACAAGCGGGCGGGGTCGCGGCGGCTGACCCGATCCAGTGAGGCCTTGGCCAGGGCGGTTTCAATGACCAGCACGGCTTTGGATTTGGCGGCGGCCTCCGCCGGTTTGTCGCCCGCCAGCACGAACATGCGCTGGATGTGCTGGAGGTACTGCTGGCGCAACTCGACCGACTTGTCGTCGGTGCGGAGATAGTAGCCGCGGTCCGGCAAACCCAGGCCGGACTGATCGGTTTCGGCTATCTCCAGCGTCGCATCTTTGAAATCGGGCTGCGAGCTGAACTCAAAAAAAGCGTTGCTGCCCAGACTGTGGGCGTGCGCCAGGTAGGCGGGCAACTCGGCCTTGCTCTGCAGGCTGGCGATCCGCTCCAGCTCCAACTGCAGCGGCTGCAAGCCCCTTTTTTCGATGGCTGCCTCGTCCATGCAGGAGGCGTAATAGTCGCCGATCTTTTGCTGGTTCGAGCCTTGTTTGGCCTGGGCTGCGGCCGCCTTCTCCAGGATCTGGCGCTCGATGATCAGGTTGTTCTCCGCCAATTCATGGAAGCGGCTCCAGACGGCTTGATCGGGCGGAATGGGGTTGCGCGCTACCCAGCCGCCGCAAGCAAAGCGATAAAAGTCTGTGCAGGGATCGACCGAGCGGTCCAGCAGAGAGAGGTCGAAGGCCTTGAGTGGCTTGGGCTGGGCCTCGGCGGCGGGCATCCCCGCCTGCGAAGCCGGAGTTCCCGGCTGCCGGGCCGTTTGCTTCTGCTGCGGCCTGGCCGGCGCGTGCGTTTGCGCTGAACTGAGCGCAGGAACGGCAAGGGCTGCCACGAACAGCAGCGCGGAGAGAAGGAACCAGTCTTTGATTTCAGTTCTCATAATCCATTCTGTTTTCCGCCGGCGTGTGCGGCAAACGGCAGCCGATTCGGGGAATTCCGAGATTACGCTGCCGGTAATCTCGCTGAGATTGGAAGGCCCGGCCCGTTTTCGGGAGGCCTTGGGGAAACCCTTCTAGAAAATCTTCAAGCGAATTGAGAGGTAGCGCTTGGGGTTCTGCCGGATCGCCTGTACCAGCTCTCGCGACTCCTGCAGCAAGCGGTTGGCGTTGTCGAAAACCGCGCGATCGCGCAGCAGCAATCCGGCCGAGCCCTCGCCGCGATCCAGGCGATCAGTGATGTCGGAGAGGCGGTCGACGATGTTCTGCAGCTTTTTTGCGAACTCGGGGTCGGCGGCGAACTTGCCCAGCGCGCCCTTGCCGGAATTGATGTTATCGATCAACTGGTTCGCTTTGCTTATGGTCTGGTTGGCGTTGTTATAGAGCGTGGGGTCTTGCACCAGCTTGCCTATGGTGCCGTGGCCGGCGTTCAGGTTGTCGGTCAGGCGGTTGAGCTTGTCGATCGACTCGTTCAGCTTGTTGTACATCTCGTCGTTCTTCAGCAGCATTCCGATGCTGCCTTTGCCGGAATTCACGTCGTTGATAATCTGCTGCACCTGCACCACGGATTTGTTCAGGTTGTTGTACAACGCCTTGTCGTAAATGAACTGGCCGGCGGAGCCCTGGGCGTTTTCGATGGCGGCCACGATGCGGTCGGCGCGGTGCACCAGCACGTCGATGTTCTGCAGCGTCGATTGCGAGGAGCGGACCACGTCCTGAAAGTCGGGAACGTCGCGCGAGGCCAGAGTGTCGTCGTCCTGCACCGGTCCCTGCTTGGCCCCGGTGCTGTCGATGTTGATGAATGTTTCGCCCAGCACGCCGGCGGTGGTGAGCATGACGACCGAGTCTTTTTTCAGGAAACCAAGCGCCTTGCCGCCCACGCGCATGGTGATCTTTACCGGTGCAGCCGGGCGGCCGGGGACAATCTGAATGTCCTCCACATTGCCTATATCGACGTTCTGCAGGCGTACCGGGGCCCCGCTGCGCAATCCGCTGGCATCGGCAACGTAGGTGTACAGCGTCAGCTTTTTGGTAAACAGGCCAACGGTGCCGGTCATCAGGAAGATGAGCACAGCCAGGATAACGCTGGCGAAAATCACCGTTACCCCGACGCGAAGTTGTGCCCACTGCAACTCTTTCTGGCTCGGCACCTTCCCCCCAAAGAAGCACGCCTGTGCTCTCAGCGGAGCAGTTTATAGGCTTCGAATCATAACAAACCTGAGCGCTTGTAGTCAGTGCTCACCCGGCGATGCAGTTGGGTGAACCTTTTTTCGATGCCGGGAACCGCTCTCGCGCCATCGTCCGCGCTGCCGGAGCTGCGCGGCCATGGCGGCGCTACAAGTCTTCCAGGATCACCTGCGCGATGGCCACGCTATTGCTATGGGTAATGGAAAGCAGCGCGCGCTTGGCTCTGAGCCGCCCGGCGACCTGCGCGGCAACCCCGCTGAGACGAATCCCGGGCCTTCCCGAGGCTTCGCGCGTCACCTCGAAGTCGCGCCAGGTGACGCCGCGCTTCCAGCCGGTGCCGATGGCCTTCATGGCCGCTTCCTTGGCGGCAAAGCGCCCGGCAAAACGCTCGAAGCGGTTGCTCTTGGACTGGCAGTAGGAAATTTCCGCCTCGGTATAGACGCGCCTCAGGAAGCGCTCGCCATAGCGCCGAATGGCGGCCTCGATGCGGTCTACCTCCGCCATGTCTATGCCCAGGCCGACAATCATCTCTCCTCCCAGAAAGTCGCTTCCGAATCACATTTGAGGGATAATGAACAACCACTTTAGCGCCACCACCAAAGGTGGAGGCCCGTCTGCCCTTTTCAGCCAGTCCCAAGCGCGCTCTTCAGGGCCGCTACAATCTCACCCTCGTCGCCGGGCAGAAGCGTGCGCACGTCCAGCAGGACACGGCCATGCTCGACGCGGGCAATTATCGGAGGCTGGTGGCCGCGCAAACGGGCAAGCAGCTCATCCGCGCCGAGTCCCGGGATCGTCACCGCCAAGCCGTAGCTTGGCAGCTCCCAGCCCGGGGCCGCGCCGCCGCCGACTACCGACTCGCAGCCGACAACTTCCGCCTGTAGCCTGTCCTGGCCGATTGCGGTCACTTGCGCGGCCAGCCCCTGCGCGCGAGCCAGAAGCTCTCCGGCTGAAAGCTGGAGCATGCGCAGGGCGGGAACGGCCTCGAACTGCTGCCGCACATAGGCAAGCAGCGTGGCTTCCAGAACCGAGTAGATCAGCTTATCGACCCTCAGTGCCCGGAAGAGCGGATTGGAGCGAATGCGCCCAATCAGCTCCGCCCTGCCGGTCAGGATGCCGGCCTGCGGGCCGCCCAGCAGCTTGTCGCCGCTGAAGGTCACAACATCCACGCCCGCGCTCAGCCGGGCGCTCACCGTGGGTTCGGCCACCCCGCCCATCGCCTCCGAGGGGACCAGAGCGCCGCTGCCCAGGTCCTCCATTACCGGAATCTGCCGGCGGCGGCCGAGCTCAACCAGCGCTTCCAGCGGCGGCTGCTCGGTGAAGCCTATGATCTTGAAGTTGGAGCGGTGCACGCGCAGCAGCAGCCGCGTACGCTCGCCGATGGCCTGCTCATAGTCGGCCAGGCGCGTGCGGTTGGTGGTTCCGACCTCGCGCAGGATTGCCCCCGACTTGGCCATCACCTCGGGGATGCGGAACGAGCCGCCGATTTCGACCAGCTCGCCACGCGACACAATGACCTCGCCGCCTTCGGCCAGTGTGTTCAGCGCCAGCAGCACCGCCGCGGCATTGTTGTTTACCACCACCGTGCGGAAACGCACCGGAGCCGCGGAGGCGCTGCCCGCCTGCGCTTCGATCTCCGCAAACAACGCCCGGAACAGCCGGTCTACATGGGTGTCGCGCTCGCCGCGCTCGCCGGCGGCCAGGTCGAACTCCAGGTTGCTGTAACCGCGCGCCACTTCCAGCGCGTGCCGGAGCGCGCCCTCGGCCAGCGGCGCGCGCCCGAGATTGGTGTGCAGGACAACCCCGGTGGCATTGACTACCCGGCGTAAAGAGAAACGCGAACTGTCGGCGAGTTGTGCAGAGACCTCGCTGGGAAGCAAGGCGATGGCGGACTCTACGCCCTCTCTACTGGGCGCCGCCGAGCCACTCGAAATCGAGCGCCGCACTTTGTCCAGCGCCGCGCGGCAGGCATCGACCACGGCCGCATGGCCATAAGCGGCAATTAGCGGGCTTATGGCCTGGTTGCGCAACAGCTCATCAACCGGGGGCAGCAGCCGAAACAGTTCAGACTGAGAAGCGCTTTCCACGTGAGATAGTTTCAGGCTTTGAGCCGGTAAACGCAATGATAGCGTTTACATAGAAAAGCAGATCCTTCGCTTCACTCAGGATGACACCGCAAAGTATGCTGCGGCTAGAGCAGAGCTCTGGTGCCCCATATCTGCCTTCTGTTGGCAGATGTGGATAGTTCAACACTGACACATATATCAGTTCTACCCCGCCTCCACCAGCCCGTAACGGCGGTTCCAGTGGCTCTGCAGATGCTTGATGGCCAGCGCCGTCTCCTGCTCGGAGACGCCCGCGCTGATCCGCGCAGCCAGCGCGGCGGCCTCCTGCTTGGCCAACTCCAGCAGCTTGCGGTCGCGGATCAGGTTGGCCACCCGCAGGCTGGGCATGCCCGCCTGCCGGGTGCCGAAGAACTCGCCGGGGCCGCGCAGCTCCAGGTCTTTTTCCGCGATCTCGAAACCGTCGCCGGTGCGCACCATGGTATCGAGCCGCTGCTCGGCCTCCTCGGTAACTTTCTTGCCGGTCATAAGCACACAATACGATTTGGCGCTGCCGCGGCCGATGCGCCCGCGCAGTTGGTGCAGTTGCGAGAGTCCGAAGCGCTCGGCATGCTCGATCACCATGAGCGTGGCGTTGGCCACGTCGACGCCGACCTCTATCACCGTGGTGCTGACCAGGACATCGATTTCCCCGGCCAGGAAGCGCCGCATCACCGCCTCTTTCTCCTCGGTGGGAAGGCGGCCGTGCAGCAGGCCGACGTGCAGATCGGGCAGGATTCGGCTGCGCAGCTTCTCGAACATGCTGAGCGCGGCCTTGAGCTCGCCTTCGCCCGATTGCGAGCCTTCCTCAATCACCGGGTAAACCACGTAAGCCTGCTGCCCGGTCGTTGGCCAGCTTGCGCACGAAGGCCCAGACTTCGGCGGCGCGCTCGTCGGGCACGCGCCGGGTGACGATCGGGGTGCGGCCCGGCGGAAGCTCGTCGATCACGCTGACATCGAGATCGCCGTAGAGAGTCAGGGCCAGGGTGCGCGGAATGGGCGTGGCGGTCATCACCAGCACGTCGGGATCGCCTTGCCCGCTCTTCTTCATCAGCTTCATGCGCTGCAACACGCCGAAGCGGTGCTGCTCATCGACGATCACCAGGCCCAGCTTCTCGAATTGCACATTCTCTTCCAGCAGGGCGTGAGTGCCGATCACAAGCTGGGCGCTGCCCTGGGCGATGTGGCGCCGGATGTCGGATTTGCGCGCCTGCTCGACCGACCCGGTCAGCAGCACGATGCGGTATCCGGCCTTCTCCAGGATGCGGCGCGCGGAAAAGTAGTGCTGGGTGGCCAGGATTTCCGTGGGCGCCATCATGGCCACCTGGTAGCCGTTTTCGATGGCGATGATGGCCGCCTCGAAGGCCACGATGGTCTTGCCCGAGCCGACATCGCCCTGCAGCAGCCGCCGCATGGGCGCACCCGGCTGCATGTCGCCGGCAATTTCTTTCAACACCCGCTTCTGCGCTTCGGTGGGATGGAAGGGCAGAATGCGTTTCAGGGCGGTGCGCACGCGCTCGTCGATGGCAAAAGCGATGCCAGAGCGTCCGCGCATGCGGCGGCGCTTCAGCTCCAGACCCAGTTCCAGGAAAAACAGTTCCTCGAAGATCAGGCGCACGTGCGCCGGCGTGCGCGCCGATTGCAGATCGGCGAAGCTCTCGCCGGCATCGGGCCAGTGCGCGCGCCAGAAGGCTTGGCGCCGCGGGATCAGCCCCAGGCGCTGGCGAATGGCCGCCGGAATGGCGTCGGGGAAAACCGCGTCCCCAACCGATGCCGGCGCCTCGGCTGCGGCCGAGCTGGCGTCCAGCGCCTCCAGCGCGCCATAGATTACCCGGCGAAACCAGCGCGCGGTCAGCCGCCCGGTGGCTTCGTAGATGGGCACGATGCGGCCCACCTCCAGCGAATGCCATTTCTTGGCGTCGCCATCTTCGCCGGCGTTTTCCGTTTCATTAAGGATCTCGAACTGCGGCTGGATCATCGTCAGGCGATGGCTGCGCTCGTCCTGTTCGACCTTGCCATAGAGCGCCACCAACTGCCCCGGCTGGAAACGGTCTTTCAAATAGCTGCCATGGAACCACAGGCACTTGAGGGTGTTGCGCCCCTGGCCGGCGGTCATCTCCATCATGGGCATGCGCCGGGTGCGGAACAGGGCGCTGGTGCGCACTTCGGCGATCACGCTGGCCATCTCCCCCGGACGCAGCTCGGCAATGCCGCGCGGGTTGATGCGGTCCTCGTAGCGGAAGGGCAGGTAATACAGCAGGTCCTCGACTACCGAGATGCCCTTGGCGGCCAGCATCTCGGCAATCTTTGGACCGATCCCCTTCACGAACTGGACCGGCGTGCCTAGCTCCAGCATGACTTTGATAGTACTTCTATTGTTTCAGATTGAAGATTGCAGATTTTTAGATTGAACAAGAATGTGAACGGCGAGTGCCCCGCTCAAGCTTCTTTTGCTCGAGTGGGGTAGTTCAATGCTGGACGAGCCTGAACTCCCGCGGGTTCGCTGCGAAAAACCCGATGCTATGGTTTTTCCTCTGTGTCTTCTGTGGTTTGACATTCAATTCAACTGCAGTTCCACCGAGCGGAGCCGGCGGACGGTGCGGTTGGTCTCGGCCAGGAAAGCCGAGAAGCGAAGCGTTACCGGCCCGGCCAGGGGGCTTGGGGAAAGCGTCACGCACGATTGCTGGCGACGCAGGGTGATGCGCCCGGCGCCGAAGTCCTGCGGAAACTCCACCGGCTGCGGCGCGTTGGAGCAGAGATGCAGCGAAAGCAGGTCGCAGAACTGCAGCACCGCCAGCGACACCCGCACCGCCTCCGGGTCTAGATTACCAGCGCTCTCCAGGCGGCTCTCCCGCCGCTGCTCCTCTTCCAGAAATTGCTTTACCTGGTCGGCCGCTGCCGGCAGCGCTTTGAGCCGCTCCAGCCCGAACTTTCCCAGGGCCTGGAAGTGCCGCGAAACCACCAGGCCGGCCAGCGGACCGAGCCGTTCAGCGCGGGCAATCGAGCCTCTCCAGGCGCGCAGGTAGCAATCGGGCGGCAAAGCCATGAAGGGCAGGGCGCGTCCGCCTTCGGCCAGGATCACCGGGCGCGGCTCCGGGCTGCTGCCATCGAAGATTTCCCAGCCTTCGTCATGGAGGCCGATGGCCTGGATTACCTCGTTCGTCAGCAGGGGAAAGCGCACGCGGTCGAAGTTGGCGGCGATCACGCCGGAGACATGGGCATGATCCGGCTGGGTCACGAACCAGCAGGGAAGGCGATCCTGGCGTTGCACCGAGGCTACCGCGTCCCAGGCGGGCAGAACCTGATCTGCCGGCTGCTCTGAGCGCTCATCCTCGTTGCGGAGAACCATCTCACCTCCAGGAATTCGGTGCCGTAGCGCCGGCGCCACCGCCGGCCGGCCCATGCCCTCTTAGCGGCCTCCCTAGCGTCGTGCCCGGGCCCGTTTGGCTTGCGCTGCCGCCTTCGGCGGGCCCGAACTGGAAGGCGGCTTGCGCGCGCCATTCAGCAGATCGCGCAGCACCACGGCATTGTTGTGCTCCTCATCGCGGGCGGAGTACACCAGCGTCAGCGTGCGGTTGGCCGTCGCCAGCTCATAGAGCTTATTCAACTCGGCCGAAGCCTCCGGGGCTGCCAGCTCCTTCATGTAGCGGGAGCGAAACTGCTCCCACATGGCCCGATGGGCATGGAACCACTTGCGCAGTTCATTGCTGGGAGCCAGGGCCCGCAGCCAGCAGGTCAGGGCCGCCCTCTGCTTGTCTATCCCGCGCGGCCAGAGCCGGTCCACCAGGACGCGCGCGCCGTCGCTGGAGTCGGCTGGCTCGTAGGCGCGTTTGATGCGCACGCTCATCGGCTATGATGTTACCTCTGGACGGGTTGCTTTGAACAGAACCCGCCAACCCGGTTCGCATGCCAGGCAAATTGTTTCTTCCGGCGCTGGGGTTGTGCCTGCTCCTGGGCTTGGGCTGCCAGACGGAGCGGCGCAAATCCGACGCCGAGCTTGGTTTAAAACCCGAGCAGGCGCGCGGGCGCAGCATTTACGATCAGCACTGCATCCGCTGCCACGAGCCTTATAGCCGCTTCGGAGTGCATGGACCCAGCCTCAAGAACCTCTACAAAAAGCCCTACCTACCCAGCGGCATGCCGGTCAACGACGAGCGGCTGGAAGACGTCATCCTGCTGGGAAAAGCCAAGATGCCGTCCTTCGGCAAGACGCTCGACCAGCGCCAGCTCCAGGAGCTGCTGGCGTACCTGAAGACGCTCTGAGGTGTCTGGGGCAAAGCCCTCAGCGGCCGGCCAGAGCCTTCCCTGCTTGCTGATCGCGTAAAATAAGTTTGTGCCCGCCGTGCATGTCGGCGGTTTGGACCCATGGCAGCTTCCCAGTTGGTGCAGATCGATTTGTCGCCGCGCCGGCCGGTGCGTAAACCGGAGTGGCTGAAGGCGCGCGCGCCGGTAGGCGAGAACTACCACAGCCTGAAGCAGTTGGCCCGCGGCCTGGAGCTGCATACGGTGTGCGAGTCGGCCCAGTGCCCGAATATCGGCGAGTGCTGGAACCACCGCACCGCGACCTTCATGCTGCTGGGTGACGTCTGCACGCGGCGCTGCGGCTTCTGCGCCGTGCCCAAGGGCAAACCAGCGGCCATAGATTTCGACGAGCCGCGCCGGGTCGCCGAAGCCGTCGCCAGCCTGGGTCTGCGCTTTGCGGTGGTGACCAGCGTCAACCGCGACGACGACAACCTTGGCGGCGCCCAGGTCTTCGCCCAGACCATCCGCGAGATTCGCGCCCGCGTGCCACAATGCCGGGTCGAGGTCCTGATTCCCGACTTCCAGGGCCACGAAGACTGCCTGCGCGTGGTGCTGGAAGCTAGGCCCGACATCCTCAACCACAACACCGAAACCGTTCCCCGCCTCTACCGCGTGGCGCGCTCCGGCGCGCGCTACCCGCGCAGCCTGGAATTGCTGCGCCGGGCCAAGGAAATCGATCCGCAGACGGTCACCAAAAGCGGCCTGATGGTCGGCATTGGCGAGGACATGGAAGAGCTGCTTCAGGTCTTCCGCGACTTGGCCGAGCGCAAGGTGGACATTCTGACCGTTGGCCAATACCTTGCCCCTTCGCGCGACCACCTGCCGGTCAAGCGCATGTACACCCCGCAGGAGTTCCGCCAGTTGCGCGAAGAGGCGCTGCGCATGGGCTTTCGCCACGTCGAGAGCGGCCCGCTGGTGCGCTCCAGCTACCACGCCCACGAGCAGGCAGACTTCATCCCGCCTCAAAGGTGATTGAAGATTTCAGATTGAAGATTTGGCAAAGTGATTCGAGATAACTTTCCAAGGTAGAACTACCCCACTCAAGCAAAGGAAGCTTGATGGGGCACCCGCTGTGCACACTCTTGTTCAATCTGAAATCTGCAATCTTCAATCTGCAATACTTCTCAGATTCCCGTCTCCATGCGCGCGCGCGGGTCGAGGTAGTCGCGCAGCGCATCGCCGATAAAGTTGAACGACAGCACGGCCAGCATCACCGCCCCGGCGGGGAAAAGTACCAGGTGGGGCGCGTCGAACAGGTGAGATCGTCCGTCGTTGAGCATCGAGCCCCAGCTTGCGATTGGCGGGGGGACGCCTAATCCCAAGAAGCTCATGGTCGCCTCGGCCAGCACGGCGCCCGCCATGCCGATGGCCGCCTGCACGATCACCGGCTGCACGATATTGGGCAGGATGTGGCGGACAATGATGCGCAGATCGCTGGCACCTAGCCCGCGCGCAGCCACGACGTACTCGCGCTCGCGGACGGCCAGCACTTGGGCGCGCACCAGCCGGGCGTAGCCGACCCAGCCGCCAATGACGAGCGCAAGGATCAGGTTCACCAGCCCCGGCCCCAGGAAGGCGACGAAGGCAATGGCCAGCAGAATGCCGGGAAACGAGAGAAAAGCGTTCATCAGCACCAGGTTGACGAAGCGGTCGGCTTTTCCTCCGTAGTAGCCGGCCAGCGAGCCGATAAGCAGGCCCAAAGCCAGCGAGCCCGCGACCACGCTGCAGCCGACCAGCATCGAGATGCGCGCTCCATAGATGATGCGCGAGAGAATGTCGCGCCCCAGCTCGTCCGTGCCGAACCAGTGCGCGACCGAAGGGCCGCTCAGGCGCGCCGGCAGGTCGATGAACGCCGGGTCGCGCGGCGCAATCCAGGGGGCAAACAGCGCGCATAAAGCGAAAATGCAGACAAGCACGACGCCACTGACGGCCAGCGGATTGCCCCGCACCACCGCCCCGAACGCGCGCCTCTGGCTCAGCGTGCCGCCCGCTACGGGTTGTGTGAACGCGCTCATTCCCTGCTTACGCTTGGCAGCCCATCCCCTGTCCCCTATTCCCTAATCCCTAGCCCCTAACCACTAACAATTCATTGCCTGATCCTCGGATCGAGCGCCGAATAAAGCATGTCGGTGAGGAAATTCACCGCCACATAGGTCAGCCCGATGCAGAGGATGCATCCCTGCACCAGGTAATAATCGCGGCTGGTGATCGCCTGGATGGTGAGGCGGCCGACGCCGGGCCAGGAAAAGATGGTCTCGGTGACAATGGCGCCGGCCAGCAGCGCCCCAAACTGCAACCCCAGAACGGTGACGATCGGGATCATGGCATTGCGCAGGGCGTGTCCATAAACCACCTGGCGCTCCGGCAGCCCCTTGGCGCGCGCCGTGCGCACATAGTCCTGGCTGAGCTCCTCCAGCATGGAAGTGCGCACCATGCGGGTCAGGATGGCGGCCAGCGCCCCGCCCAGGGTTATCGACGGCAAGACCAGGTGCTTCCAGCTACCGGCGCCGGAGACGGGCAGCAATCCCAGATTAACGGCGAAGAACAGGATCAGGATCGGCCCCAGGGCGAAGTTCGGAAACGACAACCCCAGCAGGCTGACGAAGCTCAGCAGGCGATCGTCCCAGCGGTTGCGCCGCAAAGCCGAGCGCACGCCGGCGGGGATCGACAGCGCCACGGCAACCAGCAGCGCGCACACGGTCAGCGCGATGGTCGCCGGATAGGCGCGCACGATCACCTGGATTACGCTCTGGTCAAAGCGCAGCGAGCGGCCAAGGTTGCCGTGCAGCACGCCGCTCCAGTAATTCAGGTACTGCCGCCCCAGCGGGAGATCCAGCCCGTAGGCATGCCGGGCCGCTTCGCAGGTCGGTGCTGGCCGCGCCTTCTCCCAGCATCTGCTGAATGGGATCGCCAGGCACTATGTGAATCAGCAGGAAAACCACGCTCACCACCAGCCAGAGCACCGGAAGCATGTACAGCAGGCGGGTGGCCAGGTGACGCAGCAGCGAGTCTCTCCAGCCAGCGGCGGACCTTCGGATTTGCCTCTGTGTTCATATCTTCAAAGCAAGTTCTTAGTTCATCGTTCTTAGTTGTTCGCTGGCGAGAAGCGGCCAGGAGCGAACGCCCAGAACGAAAAACGAAGAACAAACAACTAGTAACTATTTCTCGCGCACTGTCTCAAGCTGCTCGATTCGGACCGCCTCAACGCGATGGCCGTCCATGCGTTCCACCGTGTAGCGGCGGCCTTCGAACTCGAACGAGTCGCCGGCCGCCGGAATTCGCTGCAAGGTGGTCATTACGAAGCCGGCCAAGGTCTCGAATCCCTCATCGCGCGGCAGGCGCAACTGGTGCTGCGTTTCCAGGTCGCGAATACTGGTGGAACCCTCCAGCACCATGATATTTGGTCCGGCAAGCAGGGCCTGCGGCGGGATATCGTACTCGTCTTCGATTTCTCCCACCAGTTGCTCCAGTACATCCTCCGCAGTAACCACGCCGGCGGTCGAGCCGAACTCGTCCACTACCACCGCCAGATGCCGTTTGCGCCGCTTGAATTCCTCCAGCAGGTCGGGCAATGGCTTGGTCTCCGGCACCACCAGCACGTCGCGCATGATGTGGCGCACCCGCAGGTGGGATCGGCGGAAGCGCTCGTCGCCGGCCGGAGCCCGCGCAGCATCGCCGGTGGCCTCTGCCCGGCTGTGAATCATGGCGCGCATCATGTCCTTGGCATAGAGCACGCCTATGATGGCTTCCGGCCCGCGCTGCGGGTCGTAGACCGGCACCCGCGAGTGCTGCTCCTCCACCACGCGCTTTAACGCCTCGTCCAGGGACATTTCGGCCGAAAGCGAGAAGATGTCGACGCGCGGCACCATGATTTCGCGCACCGTGACCGTCTCCAGCTCGAGGGCGCGGTGGATCATCTCCTCCTGCAGCGGTGGAATCAGGCCGAAGCGGCGGCTGGCGGTGACGATCAGCTTGAGTTCCTCGGGCGAGTGCACCCCGGCGGCGCGCACCTCGCGGCTGCCGAACAGGCGCAGAACGAGGCGGCTGGAACGCGCCATGAACTTCAGAAATGGCCCGAAAACCGTCATGAATACGTCCAGCGGCCCGGCGACGGCCAGCGCCACCCGCTCCGACTGCTGCAACGAAATTGACTTGGGCACCACCTCGCCGAGGATCACGTGAAAGTAGGTAATAAGCCCAAACGCCAGGGCCACGGCCGCGCCATGAGCGTACAAGGAAGCGTGCGCCACCCGGGCCAGCGGATGCTCCAGCACCCGGGCCAGGGCGTTTTCCCCCAACCACCCCAGGGCGAGGCTGGCCATGGTTATCCCAAGCTGGACGCCGTTGAGCATCTCGCCCAGCTTGCCGTGCAGCTTGCGCACGGTGCGCGCGCCGATGCGCCGAGCCTCGACCAACTGCTCGATGCGAGTGTCGCGTATGCTGACCAGCGCGAATTCGGCGGCCACGAAGAAGGCGTTGGCCGCCACCAGCAGCAACACTGCCAGCACGCGCAGCAGAACGAAGGTGAACATGGGAGAAAATTCTAGCATCGGCGCGGTCCGGGCCTGCACCCCTCTGGCAAATAGCACCGCCAAGCTCGGGAAAGCAAGAGGTTTTCAAGGTTGCAAGGTTGCAACGGTCCCCGGAAAACGTCGCGCCGGCCCGGTGAATCTTCGAGGCCTCGTTGTCGAAAAGAAGCTGCCGTTTTTGGCGCTTGGATTACACTACTCTGCAAAGCTATGTGCACCCGCATCCCGGCCAGAGCCGGGGTTGGGCAGGAGATTGACATTGCCGGCGCAAAGCCTGATCAGCCTGACCACCGACTACGGCACGCGTGACCACTTCGTGGGCAGCATGAAAGGCGTGCTTCTGAACATAAACCCCGCCGCTGTGCTGGTCGACATCTCTCATGAAGTCGCCACTTACAGCATCATCGACGCGGCTTTCACTATCGGCCACGCCTACCAGTTTTTCCCTGGTGGGACGGTGCACCTGGTGGTGGTGGACCCGGGCGTGGGCACCGAGCGGCGGGCATTGCTGGTGCAGACGGCGAAGTATTTTTTCGTGGGGCCCGACAACGGCGTGTTCTCGTTCATTTACGAGCGGGAAGAACGTCTGTTGGTGCGCCAGATCACGGCCGAGCACTACTTCCTACAACCGGTCAGCCGTACCTTTCACGGCCGCGACATCTTTTCCCCGATTGCCGCCTGGGTCTCCAAGGGCATAGAGGCCTCGAACTTCGGACCGGAGATCGGCGACTACCGCCGCTTCGCCCTCAATCCGCAGGTGGTGAACGACTCGCTGGCGCGCGGAATCATCTTGAAGGCCGACAAGTTCGGCAACCTGATAACCAATTTCTCAATCGTGGAGTTTCCCCAATTCGCGAGCCAGCCGGTGCCGCCCTTCCGCGTCGAAATCTCCGGACGGCAGATCAGCACCTTGCGCAGCACGTTCGCCGATGGAACCCCCGGAGAGGTCTTCGCCATCGTAGGCTCGACCGGCTACCTGGAACTGGTGTGCAACCGCGGCTCGGCGGCGCGCCTGCTGAATGCCGCTCCGGGAACGGAAGTGGCCCTAAGTTTCGGGTGAGTTGCCGGCGCAGCTTGCATTCTGCGGACGGGGTTAAGGATTTCTCGGCTTCACCCGGGGCGTACCTTTCCATGCTGCCGGTCCATCGCAGGAAACGGAACAACGGCACGCGCTCCCGCCAGGCAAACCCCCAGAACTCGATGAAGCCGATGCGGTCCATCCTGACCCCTGAGTAGGCTTCCATGCGCCAGCGCAGATATGGGCTCCGCCAGGGAGCAAAGCGATGGCCGCGAGTTGCGTTCCACAAAAAGCGCAGGATATAGCGCATGGGGCGTTCCCTGACTCCTGGCTTAAGCATGCATGATCGGGATCAGCGGTGCAACCGTCCCGCAAGGCAGGGCGACGGCGCTCAGAAGGAGTAGCAGCTCGGAAACACGCCAGAAAAACAAAACGCGCAATCTCTCAGCCGAGCCCACCGGCCCGCCCTCCCTTGCGCGCTTAATAATATCTTTAGATGTCCGGAAAAGTTTGAATCCAGAGCTGCCGAAAAGCAATAAGTGAAAACCCCGAAATTTTACTCATAACTAAATAGAAACAAGTTGGCAATTCTCGTTGCTGCCTTGATTACCAGGCTATTTGTCGTTCAGACGAGAGCGGTGCCCCGGAGCTGGGTGGTCCATTCCATTGATAATGCTGTTCTAAAGATTTCCCTGATAATCTGCTTTGAGCGCAAGCTTCGGATAGCAGCACCACCGATGGGTCGGTATCTTTGCCCCAAGCGGGTGAATGAATGGATGGAGTTGCTTGACGGCCGATTTGGCCGATGCGCCACCAAGGAACTTCATCCACCGCAATCGCCCGGAACGTGCGGCGCTTGCCGCCGACCCCGGAGGTGGAGAAATGACGGTTGCAAACATGGAAAAAGCTGCGAACACGCCGCAAAACATGAGCCTGGTTCCCCCGGGCTCCCCGGCTGAAACCGGCATGGACGCGCGCTGGCAGGCGGTTCTGCACAGAGACGCGGCCGCCGACGGCAAGTTTGTCTTTGGCGTAACCAGCACCGGGGTTTATTGCCGGCCTTCATGCCCGGCCAAGCGGCCCAGGCGAGACCGCGTCCGGTTCTTCGATTCTCCGCAAGCGGCCGAGAAGGCCGGGCTGCGCGCCTGCCTGCGTTGCCGGCCGGACCGGCAGGCGGAAGCAGGATCGCTGATTGAGCGCATCTGCCGCTACCTCGAAGTCCATTGCGAAGAAAAGGTCACGCTGGCCGCCCTGAGCAAGGTGGCGAGCATGAGCGCCTTCCATCTGCAGCGCCGCTTCAAGCGGGAAATGGGAATCTCCCCGCGGCAGTACCTGGAGTCTTTCCGTTTCTCTCGCTTCAAGCGCGGCTTGCGCCGGGGCACGGTTACGCAGGCGCTGGTCGAGAGCGGCTACAGCTCGCCCAGCCGGGTCTATGAAACTGCCAGCCGCAAGCTCGGCATGCCACCGCGGCAGTTCGGCGCCGGAGCGCCGCGCGAGCATCTGCGCTTCACCACCTTTGCCAGCGAACTGGGAGAGGTTCTGCTGGCAGCCAGCGCGGCCGGCGTCTGCGGCGTGCAGTTCCTGGACAAGGAAGCGGCCGAGGAGCGCCTGCGCGGCGAATATCCGCGGGCCGAGTTCAGCCGCGACGATGCCGGGTTGGAGCCCTGGGCAGCGGCGGTTGCCGAGCTTATTCGCGGGCAGAAACCAGCGCAACGCGTTCCGCTCGATATTCGCGGTACCGCCTTCCAGCAGCTTGTCTGGCAGCAGTTGCAGAGGATTCCCGCCGGCCAGACGCGGAGCTATACCGAGGTGGCGCGGGCGGTGCGCAAGCCGGAAGCGGTGCGCGCCGTGGCCGGCGCCTGCGCCTCCAACCGGGTTGCCGTCGTCATCCCCTGTCATCGGGTGGTGCGCGGCGATGGCGGGTTGGCGGGCTACCGCTGGGGAACGGACCGCAAGCGGCGTTTGCTGGAGGCGGAAGCCGGCCGCCACTGAGCCAAGGTCAGGCAGCCATGCTCGCGCAGCATGCGGTAGAGGAGCGCGACTGGCAAGCCCACCACGTTGCAATAGTCGCCGCGAATGCCGCTGATCCAACGCGAGGCCCGGCCCTGTATGGCGTAGGCGCCGGCCTTATCGAACGGCTCGCCGCTGGCCACATACTCTTCAATCTCCTGGTCCGTCAGGGCTTCGAAACGCACCTCGGTGGACTCCAGCCGCGTGTCGGTAAACGGCTGCCCGCCGGAATCGGGTCCACGGAGGCAGACTCCGGTTATGACCTCGTGGGCGCGTCCGGAGAGCAGGCGCAACATGCGCCTGGCTTCGGCGGCGTCACGCGGCTTGCCCAGCACGCGGCTGCCGACAACCACCACGGTATCGGCCGCCAGCACCAAGTTCTCCGGCTCCAGGGCCGCGATCCGGGCCGCCTTTTCGCTGGCCAGGCGCATGGCGAACCGGCGCGGCGATTCGCCCGCGCGCCGCGTCTCGGGGATCTCAGTCGCATGCACGCGAAACCTGATCTCCGCTTTGCGCAGCAGTTCCGCCCTTCGCGGCGAAGCCGAGGCAAGCACTAACATGGCCTTTGATTGTAATTCACGCGCTAATGCAGGTGAGATCAACGCAGGCGAGAGTTAGGACCGCCTTGCCTGGCGCTTCCTGCGGCGCATCCCCCACTCGATAAGGCCGTACATAACCAGGCAAATCCAGGCGTCCAGTATCAGCCCAAGATCCAGATGTAAGGGGGTGTGGTGGGCTTTGACCGGCAGCAGCGGCCCCAGAACAAAGAAATAGACAACGTTTCCGCTGACTACGGCGACCAGAGACTTGAGGAAATTCAGCAGCACTTCAACTTGGAATCAGATGTGAGTGGAAAAGTTATCCGGCAAAGGCGGTTCTGCCCCCTGCGGCATAGCCTACGCAAGCCTCCTCGCGGGACACGGGCAGCAGAGGATACAGTATCTTTGATGATGTTTTAGCTTTCCTGATGGTTTCAGTGCGGAGGAACGATGCGTCAGATTATTGCTACCGACAAGGCGCCCAAGGCCCTGGGGCCTTATTCGCAAGCGGTGAAGGCCAATGGATTTGTCTTCCTGAGCGGGCAGATTGCGCTCGATCCAGCCACTCAGCAACTGGTTTCGGGCGGCGTTGCCGAGCAGACCGAGCGCGTGCTGCTGAACCTGCAGGCGATTCTTACCGCCGCCGGCTCCAGCCTGGAAAATGTAATGCGCTGCGTGGTTTTCCTGAAGGACATGAACGACTTCGCGGCCATGAACGAGGTCTACGGCAGGTTTTTCCGCCACAATCCGCCGGCGCGGACCACCGTGGCAGCGGCGCGCCTGCCCAAGGACAGCCTGGTGGAAATCGACGCCGTCGCCCTGGCCTGAGCGAGCCTCGGGACTGCGACTCATGACCTTTGCCGGGAACCCCGGTCTACCACCCCAGCAAGCGCAACAGCGGCGTTTGCCGGGGGCCCCGGCCGGCGCTGACTTGGGTAAAGCTACTCGCCCAGCCAAGGGTGGTCGGGCCTACGCTTTCGGTTCTCCTGCCGGCGGCGTTTTGTCGCCGGGCTTTTTGCTATCCGAACCTGTCTCGTTCGCCTTCTTGGTTTTGCCGGCTTTAGGCTTGGCCTTGGCGGCCTCGCGAATCTTCACGTCCTTCGGCTTGGAAAAGAGCTTGGCGTCAAACGGGAGCTGCTGGTACGAATCGTACGCGTAGGTATACTCGGCCACGCCCTTCTTCAGGATGACCGCCAGCGGGACTTCGGGAGTGCCACTGCTGAACAGGAGCAACTCCGCATCGCCGAGCTTGACGGTGTAGCTGTTGGTGGGTTTGCCTTGCAGCACAGGACCAGCTTGCGGCTGCCCGGCTTTCTTTTTGAAGAACTGCAGCTCGCGTCCGAACTCCAGGTCCAGCAGTGGCTGCTTCAGGTCCGGCGCCGACTTGACTTCCTCCAGGGTGAAGATCGGCAGGCGGCAGCGTGCCGCTCCGGGGCTGACCAGGTGCCGCCCTTGCCTGGCGGCCAGGTTCACCATCCAGACGTCCGGCTCGTTCATGATGACCAAGCCACGGATATAGTTATCCGGGTCATCGGGCTCCTCGACGCGGCAATAGCGCGCCCCAGCGCGGTAGAAGGTCTTCGGCTGGGCGGCGAAGCTTCCCGTCTTCATCTCGGCGCTTTCCAGCCGGACCACCAGCCTGGTCATGGTCTTGGGAGGCGGTTCGACGGCTGCCGGTTTTTTCGCCGGCTTGGGCGGAGCTTCCGGTTGCACCGCCTGGGGCTCCGCCGGCTTCGGCGGCGGCGAACTTTCCGACTGCTTGGCTGGAGGCGAAGTGCATTGGCTACACAACAGCAGGCACGCCAGGGCGGCGCAGATGGCTCTCATGGCTCGGCTCCGCAACGGTTCCGGACTCTCCAGCAGCCGCAGTTGCGCTAGCTGGGGTCAAAGAGCAACCGTTGCCGGGATTTTGAGGGCAGTTTAGCAGTCCCGGGCCACTCTGGCCAGTGCGGGTTAAGGAACCGAAGGGGGCTATGGAAATGGAACTTGGATAGGCTGGGAGTTCTGGCTTGCAAGGATGGAAGTGCCGGGCCGAAGCCCGGCGCTTCCCAGATGCGAAGCCCTCGCGGAGATACACCGGTTGCGGACTACCGTCTAGCTCTTGCCCGCCGAGGCCGCCTTGGTTTTGAAACCGTTTGCCGCCAGGGCCTTGGCGAAGATCCGCAGCAGCGAGCGCACGCTGGCTGAGGTAGCCAGCGGCCCCATCAGGCCGATGCGGAAGATCTTTCCGGCAAGCGGGCCGAAGCCGCCGGCAATCTCGATGCCGTTCTGCTCCAGCAGCATGTTGCGCACCGCGGCGTCATTGACGCCCTCGGGAACGCATGGCGTGTTCAGGTTCCAGATGCGATTTCCCTCGCTCACTTGCATGCGCAGGCCCATGGCCTCGATGCCTTTCACGAATGCCAGGTGCGCCTGCTGATGGCGCTCCCAGCGCTTTTCCAGGCCCTCCTGCATGATCGCCAGCAGCGCCTCATGCAAGCCGTAGAGCAGCGTAGCCGAGGCCGTGTGGTGGTACTTGTGCGGCGTCTGGAAGTAGTACTCGTTCAGCAACTTCAGATCGAGATACCAGGCAGCGGTTGCCTTGCGCATCTTGAGCCGCTCCCAGGCCCGCAGCGAGACGGTGATCGGCGCCAGTCCGGGGGTGCAGCTCAGGCCCTTCTGCGAGCAACTGTAGGCGATGTCGATGCCGGTCTCATCGACCTTGACCGGCATGGCGCCCAGCGAGGTGACGCAGTCGGCGATTACCAGCGCGTCCACCGCATGGGCCGCATCGCAGATGGCCTTGCCCTTTTGCAGCGCTCCCGTCGAGGTTTCGGCGTTCACGTAAGCCACCACCTGTGGCCTTTCGCGCTGGATGAACGCGTAAGCCTCATCGTCGCTGCAGACCTCTCCCCAGGGCTTTTCCAGCCGGACCAACTGTGCGCCCTGGCGCCGGACCATTTCGCTGATGCGGTCGCAGAAGTAGCCATTGGCGAACACGGCCACCTTGGCTCCGGGCTCGACAAAGTTCGCCACCGCGGTTTCCATCCCGGAGCTGCCGGTGCCCGAAATGGCGAAGGTCATGGGATTCTGGGTGCCGAAGACGAGCCTCAGCATCTGCACCATTTCCTCGAAGACCTTGAAGAAATAAGGATCAAGATGACCCACAACCGGCATGGCCATGGCTTTGTAGACGCGCGCTTCCACCTGCGATGGTCCGGGGCCGTACAGCAACCGCTTGGGCGGCTTTACCGGAGTAATTACGGGAACAGCGACTTTGGTTTCAGGCATAACAGGATGACTCCCGATTGATTAGGATTTTTGCCGAAGGAATATTGTAGCCCGCCCGGGGGGCCGAGGTGAACGGAAACCGTGTCCAGGCTGGCGGGGTGGAACTCACGGGCGGAGAAAATCTGCGATCTTTACGCCGGAAGGGCGACAGAGCGGGCCGTCGAGTGCCTCGGAGACGTAATTATCTCCTTAATTTATAACCACATAGACTTCGACCACGTCACTAGAGCACTTCCTGTTGTGCCCACAAATGAGGCTATCCGTCAGCTTAGACTGGGGAGAGAGAGCAGCGCTTCAACGCGGTATCCCGCTTCCACAGCCGCTAGCAAACAGCTTTCGAGCCGACGCTCCAGCGCGCCGACCGCCTCGCGGTCTGTGATTGGTGCCTGGGCCAGGCGCAAAAGCGAGGGCAGCGCCATCCACCACAGGAAGCGCTCGAACGGCTCCTTAACGAAGAACTGCTCGTCATTGTAGCGATGCACGCCGATCAGCCAAGCCACATCCGGGTCGTGCAGCCAACTGAAAGGCCCGCCGGAAACGGCCGTGCCTTTGCCTGATCCATCGGCAAAATAGGCATGGGCGAAGGTGGCGCGCACGCGGGCGGCGGCCTGCCAGCGCTGCTCGCCCTGCCAGCCGAGTTCGCGGAAGGACTCGGCCATGGGCTCGCGCAGGCGCAGTTGATCGAATACCTCGGCGGCTCCGCGCTCAGGGGCGCCGGGCCGCAGCAGACTGCCGACGGCGCGCAACCCGGCCCAGGCCACCACCGTGCCCCAGATGGCAAGGGCATTGTCCGCCGACTCGACAGAGGGCAGGACTTGGCGCGCCTCTTCGGGCCAAGGCTTGGAGAAAAGCCGTGCCACTTGCGGGATTTTCTGCGCCGCGCCGATTGCGCTGGCGAATTCCTCCACCACCGACTCCATGCCGCGCGCCGTGTCCGTACTCCGCTGCACCCGCAGGTTGCGGTAGCCCTCCATGGAAGTGATCGCCTGGACCTGCTCAAGCAAGCTGCGCACGCGCTCCAGCAGCGGCCACGCAGTGGCTGCCTTATCCTCCGGGGCCGGTGGCGCGGTTTCTGGCGCGCGCCGCGGTCCGGTGAGCGTGGCGACAACTACCGGCGCCAGCAACGCCCGCAGCCCGTCGTGCACCGGCCGCAGACGCAGGTCGCGTAGCGCGTCATCGAGGCTGGAGACGCCCCGCCCCCCCAGCATCTCGCACAGCGCGCCCCAGGGATGACCCTCGTCCTCGCGCAGATCCCGCCAATCCAGAAAGACGTAGTGCTTGTAAGCGCCCAGCTCGACGTACATGCCACGCTCGGCAATGTGGCTGGCGCGGTGCAGGTATTCGAGCCCGCTGAGGTTGTCGCGGCAGGCCAGAAACATGGCGGGATCGTGCGTCAGCCCCAAGGCTTCGCCCAGCGTGCGCTGGCGCAGATGCTTGCCGCCGTCGGGCGTCTTCTGCGCGTACGCGCAAGACATGCGCACCCAGCCGCGCGTCTCGGCGTAGCGGTTGTGGTATATGACCAGCGCCCGTTCCTGGCCGCGCCGGTTGGAGTAGACAAAGACATCTTCGTTTACGTGTCCCTGCTCGGTATAGAAGTCGTAGAGCAGGAACTCCTGCACCTCGGCGAACAGGGCGCGCCGATGCAGCAGGGGAGAGATTTCGCGCTCGTGGCGCGCCACCAGCCACTCGTCCGCCGTCTCCGGGTTGTAAGCCTTGCGGTACTCCATGCCATAGCGCTCGGTGAAGCCCTCGATCTGCCCGTGTCCGAACATGGGCAGGCCGGGAAGGGTGGCCATCATGGTGCAGACGCCGAAATATTTGTCGCCCTTGCCGAACTGGTCCACGGCGGTGCGTTCGTCGGGGTTGTTCATGAAGTTGACGTAACGCTTGAGCACCTCGGGATCGAACTCCAGGGTGTTCTTGATGACGCTGCGGTAGTTGGCGTTCTCCTCGTCGCGCAGCATGTTCATGAAGGCCGAGTTGTAGACCCGGTGCATGCCCAGGGTGCGGACGAAGTATCCCTCCAGCAGCCAGAAGGCCTCGGCCAGCAGCAGGGTGCCGGGAACTTCGGCGGCCACGCGGTCGACCAGTTCGCGCCAGAATTCGTGGGGCATGGCGGCATCGAACTCCGCCTTGCTCATGCCGTGCTCGGCGCGCGAGGGAATGGCGCCGCCGGTGCCAGGAACCGGAAACCACAGGCGCTGGTAGTGCTGCTTGGTAAGGGTCATGGCGGCGTCGAAGCGGATGATGGGAAACAGCCGCGCCACGTGCAGGATGGTCTGTATAACGGCCTCGCGCACCTCGGGAATCAGGTAATTGAGCTGCGCCGTGTCGTTCCAGGGAAAGCTGGTGCCGTCGTTGCCGTGGTAGAGGTAGCGCGTAACGCCGCTCCAGCGGTCGCGGCGGCGGAAGACCACGGCGGCATCGCTGCGGTTGTAGTAGTGGTCGTCGATTTTGATTTCCACGCGCCCGTCGTTCGACAGGTCCGGCCCCTCGAAGCTGTAGGACGGAAAGGGCGAATAAGGCAACTGCACGAACCAGTCGGGATGCTGGATGACCCAGCGCGAATCGATACCCATGTGGTTGGGCACCATGTCGCTGGCCAGGCGAATGCCGCGGGCGGCGGCGCGGTTGCGCAGGTTGATATAGGCGGCTTCTCCGCCGAGGTCGTCGGCGATGGTGTAATCGAGTAGTGAGTAGGCCGAAGCCGCCGCCTCCGGATTGCCGGTGAGCCGCTTGATCAACTGCGAGGCGCGGCTGCGTTCCCATACTCCGATCAGCCAGAGAGCGTTGAAGCCGCGGCGGGCCAGCGTGTTCAGCTCCTCGTCCGGAATCTGGTCGAGCGTGTGCACCGGGCGGCGGTAGATGTTCGCAAGCTGGTCGAGCCAGACGTAGATGCTCTTGGCAATCATCACTGTGCGCGGCATCCACTCGACGTCCTGGCTGAAGCGCTCGTACTCGAACTCGCGGTCGCGGAAATGCGGGATGGCGGCGGCGCTGGAGTCGCCGAAGGTGACGCCCATGCCGCCGCGGTGCTCGGGAGGATGAAAGCGCATCCAGATGGCGACCTGCTCTTCTTTGAGCACATCCAGAGCCACCAGCATGCGCCGCAGCATGTCACCCAGGAGGCCGGCCCAACGTTCGCGGATGAAGGCGAGCTGGCCCTCCAGCGAGTCGGGCGAGGCCAGCGCTGGCGCCCGCAGCAGGTCCACCAGGTTCTGCTCTGCGAAGCGCGGGCGGGTTTCGAAGTATTCGCGCAGCCCGGAGGTGAGCTTAATGTAGGCGGTGGAACGGGCCAGCCGCTGGTCGTCGAAGAGCTCCTGCAGCGGCTTGAATGCCGGATTCAGGTTCGCCAGCCAGAGCATCATCAGCTCTTCCAGGGCAACCGCCCGATGCGGAACCCCGCCAGTGGCGCCGCCCAGCCACTCCGCGGCACCCTGCTCGCCGCGATACACCGTCAGCGGCGGGAACTCATCGACAAAGGCCAGCAGTGTGGCTTCCAGGGCCGGCTCTCCCAGTCGCGCCTCGAACCAGGCTAGCGCGTCCAGCAGGTTGCGCGGGTCCCGCTGCCGGCGATAGAGCGCATAGACGAAGTGCATGACCTCGTCAATCAAACCCATGGCATTGATTGCGCCCGGGTTGACCGTCAGCTCCGGATGCCGGGCCGCGTCTCGCACCTGGTTCATGCGCTGGGCAAATTCCCTGGTGGTGGCCAGATTGGCAAAAACCACGTTGCCGGAGAGCGAGAATAGCTCGTCGACGAAGCGGTAGCGCTCCCGCGCCGCTCGGGAGACGTGGAACTCGAACTTGGGAGAGCGGTCTATCATGTGCACGGGATAATTTTAGATGCTCAGGGGGAAACGCGCATGGCGACTTCGTCGGCGTCGAAAACCAGTGCTCTGTTTGCTAACCCCTCGGGTACACTGTCGGAAGCGGCAGGGAGGCGACAAGCGAAGCCGTAGAAGCCCGCTATATTTCGCAACTCGAAACTGCCGTGGAGAGCCTGCCATGAACGCGGAAAAGAGAATCGCGCGCATTCTGAAGCGCTACCGGATTGAAGACGGCAAGCGATTCCGTCTTGCCGATTATCCGCCGGACGACACCAACGGCTTTGACGCCGACTTTAAGCCCGAAGCGCAACGATTGCTGCTCGAACAGACCCGTCGGCTAGCCGATCTCCAGGACATGCTCTACGCCCAGAACCACTGGGCGCTGCTGCTGATCTTTCAAGCCATGGACGCCGGCGGCAAGGACAGCACCATCAAGCACGTCATGTCCGGGGTCAACCCGCAAGGCTGCCAGGTCTACTCCTTCAAGGCGCCCTCGGCCGAGGAGCTGGAGCACGATTTCCTCTGGCGCACCTCGCGTTGCCTGCCGCAACGCGGCCGCATCGGCATCTTCAATCGTTCTTATTACGAGGAGGTGCTGGTGGTGCGCGTGCATCAGCGAGTTGCTGCGCAACCAGCGCATCCCTGAGGAATTGATTACCCCAAAAATCTGGGAGCACCGTTTTGAGGACATCACCAGCTTCGAGCGCTATCTGAGCCGCAATGGAATCGTCATCCGCAAGTTCTTCCTGCACATCTCGAAGCAGGAGCAGCGGGCGCGTTTCCTCAAGCGCCTGGAGGAGCCCGAAAAGAACTGGAAGTTTTCCGCCGCCGACATTCGCGAGCGCCGCTTCTGGAACGACTACCAGCGGGCTTACGAGGAGATGATTCGCCACACCGCGGCCGAGCATGCGCCCTGGTTCGTGGTTCCCGCCAACAGTAAGTGGTACGCGCGGCTGGTTGTGTCGATGGCGGTGGTGGATGCGCTTAAGCAATTGAAGCTCTCTTACCCAAAGGTCAGCCCGCAGGCGCGGCAGGAGTTGCAAACGGCCAAGGCAGAGCTGCTGCACGGCAAGAACAACCACGACGCTCGCCGGTAAACCGTTAGCCGGCCGCTCGCTTGGAGCGGTAAGCCGCGGACGGGTAAACTAGAGCATGGGATTCTGGCAGACCGTCCGCGAGGACATAGACAGCGTATTCGACCGCGACCCGGCCGCCACCTCAACCATCAGCGTGCTGCTTTGCTATCCGGGCCTGCACGCCGTATGGTTTCACCGGCTGAATCATTGGCTGTGGCGCAAGAACCGCAAACTGCTGGCCCGCTTCCTCTCGCAGGCGGCGCGCTTCTGGACGGGAATCGAAATTCATCCCGGAGCGCAGATCGGACGCCGGCTGTTCATCGACCACGGCATGGGCGTGGTCATTGGCGAAACCTCGATCATCGGCAACGACGTCACTCTCTACCAGAATGTGACCCTGGGCGGCACCGGCAAGGAGAAGGGCAAGCGCCATCCCACGCTGCGCGATGGCATCTTCGTCGGCAACGGCTCCAACATCCTGGGTAACATTACCGTGGGCGAAAACTCGCGCGTGGGCGCGGGATCGGTGGTGCTGCATGACGTTCCTCCCAATTCCACCGTGGTCGGCAACCCGGCGCACATCATCTACCGGGAAGGCAAGCGCGTACTGATCACCGACCCGCACCAGGTGAAAGATCCGCTTTCCGGCGTCATCGTGGCGCTGGCCAAAGAGGTCAAGGATCTGGAGGCGCGCCTGGAGCGGCTGGACGGCCAGGTGGTGCAGGCAACGCGCGAATTGGACGCGGTGCGCGCCCTGGCCGCCGAGGACGAGGAGCGCGAACAATACCGCGACGCCCAGCGGCAGGCTTCCGAGTACGTCAGCATGGGCGGAGGAATTTAGAAAAGTTTTAAGTTTCCAGTTTCAAGTTGCCGGGCAGCAAAATGAAACTCGAAACTTAACCACAGAGTACCCAGAGAACACAGAGTAAGCGGAAGATCACGAGTAAATGTTTCACCTCTGTGTACTCTGTGTACTCTGTGGTTAAGCATGAATCTGAAACTGGAAACTTGAAACTCGAAACTTCAAGTGAACGCCATCCCTATCCTCCAGACCGAGCATCTCGGGCGCGATGCCGACGGCAAGCGCATTCTGCACGATATCAACCTGGAAATCGCGCGAGGAGATGTTGTCGCCATCGTGGGGCCCAGCGGAGCGGGAAAAAGCTCGTTGCTGCGGCTGCTGAACCGGCTCGACGAGCCCACCGGCGGCACGGTGCGGCTGGAAGGGGTTGATTACCGCACGCTGCCGCCCGCCGAGCTGCGCCGCCGTGTCGGCATGGTGATGCAGACGGCATTTCTCTTCCCCGGAACGGCGGCCGAAAATGTTCGCTTCGGACCGGTCCAGCGCGGCCAGCGGCTCTCCGATGATGCCGTTGCCAGCCTGCTGACGCAAGTGGGGCTGGAGGGATTCGATCAGCGCGAGGTCAACAAGCTTTCCGGAGGCGAAGCGCAGCGGGTGGCACTGGCCCGCGCCCTGGCGAATTCGCCCTCCGTGCTGCTGATGGATGAGCCCACCTCAGCCCTCGACGAGACCGCTAAGCTGGGAATCGAAGCCCTTATCCGCGGAATTGTCCAGTCGCATCGCCTCACCTGCGTGATCGTTACTCACGACCTGCAGCAGGCCGGCCGGCTCGCCGAACGAGTGGCCATGCTTGAATCGGGTAGGCTGGTGCGCGTGGGGCTGACCAGGGAAATTCTGGGTAGCGAACGCCGGGTCTAATTAAGGTTTCAAGGTTTCAGAGTTTCAAGGTTGATTACTTGCGCCCCACCATCTGCCTTTTCTTGGCAGAGGTGGGATAGTCCACGGGAATTGACCTTGAAACCTTGAAACTCTGAAACTCTGAAACCTTGAACCATGCAAAAGGGGTCGCTATGTTGCAAGGCAGCCTTAACCATTTATTTCTGGGGCTGGCGCAGGCCGGGCTGGCCGCCGTCATGTCTTTGGCGGTCATGCTGCTGGCGCGCCGCCGCGAGATCCATGTGGAGCGGGAAACCGTGGTTGCGCTGGTGCGCGGGCTGGCGCAGATTATCGCCGTTGGTTCGGTGCTGATCGTGCTGCTGCGAGGGCCGCAGTGGATCGGCGGGTTGATTCTGGCGCTGATGATGGTGCTGGCTGCCGCCACTTCGGCCCGGCGCGCCCAGCGGATTCCCGGGGCCTTTCAGGCGTCGCTGGTGGCGATCGCAGTCGGCGCCGGGCTGGTGGTGGCCATCATGGTGCTGAGCGGAATCATCGCCCGTTCGATTACCACGCTGGTGCCGGTGGGAAGCATGCTGATCGCCGCCGCCATGAACGCCAATGCCCTGGCGCTGGACCGCTTTCGCGCCGAGGTGCAGTCGCACGTCGGGGAAATCGAGTCGGCGCTGGCGCTGGGCGCCTCGCCGCCGGCCGCTGTGGCCCGCTTCGTGCAAACCTCCTATCGCGCCAGCCTCATTCCGCCGCTCAATAACCTGCGTACCTTGGGCATTGTATGGATTCCCGGCCTGATGACCGGCATGCTGCTCTCCGGCTCGCCGCCGCTGTATGCGGCCATCTACCAGTTCGTGGTGATTGCCATGATGTTTGCCGCCTCGGGCGTGACCTGCCTGATCAGCACGACTCTCATCCGCCAGCACGCCTTCACGCCGGGACAGCAGTTGCTGCTGCGGGGAAGTTAGAGGTTTCAGAGTGCCAAGGTTTCAGAGTTTCAAAGACGTCATCCTTATCAAAGACGTCATCCCGACCAGAGCGAGCCGGATAGGCGAGCGGCGCGGAGGGATCTCGTGTTTGCGGGAAGACAACACAAGATTCCTCTGCTCGCGGCGCCCAGGACCGTACAGATATCGGAGCAGTTCCGGCATGGGAAACAATACCGTGAAACCAAGCTTTCTACATGCGTCGCTACGCTTGAATGACGCTTACACGCGAATATGCCCCGCGACATTTGGCATGTTCTAAGCCTAACCCGCCTTCTCCATCCTATTTCCACTGATGGAAGCGTCCAGCAACTGCACTGTGTGCATGGCAGGGATCGGCTCTCCTATCTTGTTCAGCGAGCTTTCCAGTTGCAGCAGGCAGCCGGGATTGCCGGAGACGACCAGGTCGGGTTTGGTGGCCGAGATGTTTCGCGCCTTGCGCTCGCCCAGCTCCCCGGCCGGCCCCGGCTCGACCAGGTTGTAAATGCCGGCCGAGCCGCAGCAGATGGCGGCTTCGGCAACTTCCAGCACCTCCAGCCCGGGAATGCCGGCGAGCAGCTTCCGAGGTTCGCTTCGCACTCCCATGGCGTGCTGCAGGTGGCAGGAATCGTGGTAGGCCACGCGCAGGGCAAGCGGGTGGCGGGTGGCACGCGGCTCCAGTCCGGCCAGAATCTCGGTAATGTCCTTGCACTTTTCGGAGAAGCGGCGGGCGCGTTCGGCGTAACGCGCATCGTCGCGCAGCAGCACGCCGTAGTCCTTCAGGTTGGAGCCGCAGCCGGCGGCATTCACCGCGATCACGTCCACCTGCTCGCGCTCGAAAACCCTGATCATTTTGCGGGCGAAGCGCAGCGCCTCCTGCTCGCGTCCGGCGTGCATGCTCAAGGCGCCGCAACAGCCCTGCATCCGCGGAATGACCACCTCGCAGCCTTCGGCGGCCAGCACCCGCACGGTGGCTGCGTTCACCTCGGCAAACATGGTGCGCTGCACGCAGCCCAGGATGAGTCCGACCTTCAGGCGCGGTGTTTGCACCGGCCGGGGCGGAACCCTCGCCGGCAGCGGGGCGGAAAAGATCATCTGCAACGACACCTCGGGCAGCAGCGCTTCCATGGCTTGCAGCCGCGCGGGAAGCAGCTTCAGCAGGCCCGCGCGGCGCAGCAGCCAGCGCAGCCCGGAGCGCTGGTAGAGCCACATGGGCAGCAGCAGCGCCCGGAGCCTTGCCGGGTAGGGAAATATGGAAAATATGAGTGCGCGAAATAGCCTGTCCGCCAGCGGACGCGAGTAGTGCCGCTCCACCTGGGCGCGCGTGGACTCGATCAGCCGGTCGTACCTGACTCCCGACGGGCATGCCGAAACGCAAGCCATGCAGCCCAGGCACTGGTCGAAGTGCCGAACATAAGTATCGTCCATGCCTTCGAGCTGCCCTTCGAGGCCCATCTTCATCAGGTAAATGCGGCCGCGCGGCGAATCCATCTCCTCGTGCCAGAGCGTGTAGGTGGGGCAGGTCGGAAGGCAAAAGCCGCAGTGAACACATTCGTGAATCAACTCGTCCGGCGGCGGATGATGCTGGTCGAAGACCTTGCTGAGCCACGGCGCGCCGGCGACGTGAACGGCGGCGTTTGCTGGAGGTTCGGCCGCAGCGGGCACCGAGGAAGTGGGCGCGGGCTGGGGCTCTCGGGCCGACGCGGTGACAGGTTCGGCGGGAGTTGAGCCCGCGTTTCCCACCGCTGGTGTGCTGGAGTCAGTCCGGCTCATCAGATTCCTCCCACAAAGCGTCCGCGATTAAGGATGCCTTTCGGATCGAACTGCTCTTTCATGCGGCGCATGAGAGCGAACGCCGTGCCCACCTCGCCCCAGGGATCGACCTGCTGCCGCAGCGCCTCTGAGCCATGCAGCAGGGCGAGGGAGCCGCGTAGCGGCGCGATTGCTGCGCGGAGATCGCGGATCAGATGCGCAATTTCCCCGTCTGGGCCGTCCAGCCGCAGCAGGCCGGCTCCAACCGCCTGGGCTACGGCGGGCGCCGTCAAGCCCAGCGACTCCGACTGCGAACGCGCGCGCTCCAGAAAGGAGCCAATCTCGGTGGGCAGCACCGCGAACTTGCAGATGCAAGCCGGAGCACCCTGCCAGAGGTCGCTGGCGGCGCGCCAGGCGCTGACTGCTGGCGGCCCGGCGTAGGCATCGCCGGGGCTCAAATGAATTTCTCTGCTGCCCTCTGGCATACCGCGCAGGATGCGCTCGGCCCGCCGCGCCTGGTCTTCGACGGATACGGGCACGCCCTCAAAGCGCACATCCAGCAAACAAGCGGAATCGCTGGACGCTGCACCCCGGGACCCTGCGTTCCGCATTCCAGGACAACGAAGCTGCAGCCCGGTGAAGGTGAGCACGGAATCCAGCAGCGCCAGCAGGCCGCGATTGGCCGCCGCGACGCTCGGAAATTCAAAGCTGATCGTCTGCTCCGACTTCGGCAAGGGGTGCAGGCGAAAGATGGCCTGGGTAATGATCCCCAAAGTTCCAAGTGAGCCGATGGCCAGCTTGGGCAGATCGTAACCGGCGACGTTTTTGACCACTTTGCCGCCGCTGCGCGCCAGAGTGCCGTCCGGCAGGGCGAGGGTGACACCGATGAGCAGGTCGCGCAAGGAGCCGAAGCGCACACGCAGCGAGCCGGAGTCGTTGCAGGCCAGAATGCCGCCTACGGTCGCCCGCTCGGGAAAGAGCGGGTCTGCCGCCAGCCGCTGCCCGTGTTCGGCCAGCCGGCGCTGCAAGTCGGCCACCGTGCAGCCGGGCTCGACGGTGGCGGTCATGTCGCCGGAGACGTGTTCGAGCACGCGATTCATGCGCCGCAACCAGACCACCAGATCCAGCGCCGCAGGCTGCACTCCCCAGCCGCTCTTGGTGCCGTGACCCCGCGGCATCACGGCCACCGCATTCTCATTGGCCCAGTGCAGAATGGAGGCCACCTGTTCCTGGCTGTCAGGCTCGACCACGCGCTCGGGCTGTCGTCCACAGACGCAATCTTCAGCGGTGGCTGGGGCGGCGGGAGCGATCGTCTCCAGTTCGCTCCAGCGCGGCGAATGCGTAGTCACTCCCGCCATCAGAAAAACTCCGCCACGCCGGCCACTTCCAGCGGATGAGGCGTGTAGGGGCCGGTCTTTTCGGCGCAGAGCCGCAGCCGCGGAAATATCTTGCCGGGATTAGCCAGGTGTTCGGGGTCGAAGGCGCAGCGCACCAGTTGCATGGTGTCGAGGTCGGGCTCGGCGAACATCTCGGCCATGAATGCCTTCTTCTCTTCGCCCACGCCGTGCTCGCCGGTAATGGAGCCGCCCGCCCGGATGCACAGCCGCAGGATGTCGCCCGCCACCGCCTCAGCGAGCTTCTGCTGACCTGGAATGCGCTCGTCGTACAGTACAAGGGGATGCAGGTTGCCGTCGCCGGCGTGAAAGACGTTAGCCACGCGCAGGCCCGACTCGCGGCTGATGCGCGCGATGTCGTCCATCACCCTCGGCAACGCGGTGCGCGGGATAACTCCATCCTGAACGATGTAGCTGGGCGAAATGCGTCCCATGGCGGCGAAGGCGGCCTTACGTCCCTTCCACACCACCATGCGCTCCGCCTCCGAATGCGCCAGCCGCATCTCCCAGGCGCCGCAGCGGGTGCAGATCTGCTTCACCTGCTCTGTCAATGATTCGACCTCGCTGGCGGTGCCATCCAGCTCGACCAGCAGCAAGCCTCCGGCATTGGGATAACCGGCATGCACGCTGGCTTCGGCGGCCTGAATGGCGAGGTTGTCCATCATCTCGATGGCCGCCGGCAGCACGCCGGAAGCGATGACCTCGCTGACCGCCTCGCCGGCCTCGTTGGTGGAGTTGAAAGCGGCCAGCAGCGTGCAGATGACCTCCGGGCGCTTGACGATGCGCAGAATCACCCGCGTTACCACGCCGAGGGTGCCTTCGGAGCCGACAAACACGCCGGCCAGGTCGTATCCGGGAGAATCCACCGTGGGCCCGCCCAGTTGCGCCAGTTCGCCGTTCGGCAGAACCACGTCCACACCCAGCACGTGCGTAGTGGTAAAGCCGTACTTGAGACAATGCGCGCCGCCGGAGTTCTCCGCCACGTTGCCGCCAATCGAGCAAACCTGCTGCGAGGAAGGGTCGGGGGCGTAGAAATATCCGTGCGGGGCGATCCGCTGGGTGATGAAGGCATTGATCACGCCCGGCTCGACGACTACCCGCTGGTTGGCTAGGTCGACTTCGAGAATGCGGTTCATGCGCGCCAGGCTCAGCACCACGCCTTCGGCGACCGGCAAGGCTCCGCCGCTCAGGCCGGTGCCGGAGCCGCGCGCCACAAAGGGAATCTTGTGTTCATGGCAGATGCGCACCACCGCCTGCACCTGCTCGGCGGCCTCCGGCAGCAGCACAGCCGCCGGCACCACACGGAAGTTGGTCAGCCCGTCGCACTCGTAGGTTTTGAGTTGCGTAGGGTCTGTGATCATGCCGCCGTGGCCGAGCACGGAGCGAAAGGCGTCCAGCACCCGCGGTTGCATCATGTGTCTTATCCCGACTGAATTGGTCTGGCAAGGCTGCCCGCGCGGGCGAAGCCGGCCAGACGAACACCCTTACATAGATGCAACCGCAAGGCGCAACGTAGGGGCCCGTCCTAATATCGATTCACGGTTGGCATATCCCGCAGGCGAGCGAAGGTGTGGTGCCCCACCCTCGCGCCCGCAGTTGGCGCTAGAGCAGTGCTGGGCGCCTTCTACAAGCTCAGGTGATAAAACTCGTTGAGGTGGAGGACCCGGTCGCGGATCTTCTCTTCGGCACTCTTCAGAATAGGCACGGTTACGTTGTTGTGCAGTCCCATGGGATCGTGGGCAAGATCGTAGAAATAGCTGGCGCCGGTCATGGCATCGAGCACGAAGAGACGCTGTCCATTGTCGCTCAACAGCCCATAAACGGTGGCATAGCTGGATGCCACCAGGTAATCACGCTGAAGATAAGAGTCGAGCTCCTGCCGGCTGCGGGCAAACAGCGGGCGTCCGAACAGCTCCCGCGGCTGCAGCTCCGCGTAGCCCAGCAGCGAATAGATGGTGGGCGTTATGTCGATATTGAAGGCGATCTGGCCGGGATCGGTAACCAGGGAAGGCCGGTCGCGCTTGGGGAAGTGCACGATCAGCGGAATTCGCAGCACTTCGGGATAGAGCATGCCGCTGTGCCCGATGCGGCCAAATTCTCCCAGAGCTTCGCCGTGGTCTGAGGTTATGACGATGAGCGAGTCGTCATATAATCCCTGCTCTTTCAGAAAGCGGAAGAACTCTCCCAGGGCGGTGTCGACCCGCTCTAGTTCGGTGGCGTAGTCCGGTTCGAAATTCGGGTTGTGCGGCTTCGGGCGCAGGTGGCTCTTGCCGAACTTCAAGCCGTTGGTGTGCACGTTTGCCGGCTGGGTGTAGACGAACACCGGCCGCTGCTTGTCCTGGCGGGAAATGAGTTTTTGCTTCAGCTCCTCAAGAACGCGGCAGAGGTCCAGCTCGTGGAAAGGCACTCCCTGGCTGAGAATGACGCTGTCGGGAGAAGGCTTGAGGATGGCCTGCAGCACCGGGTCCATCGACAGGTAGCGCTCGTACCCGGCCGCGTCCAGCAGTTTTTCCAGCGCGTTCATGGGATGAAAAGGCTGCACATACTGCTTGTGCGGCTGCATGGCTCCCGCCCAGATGGAAGGCTCAGCCAGCGCGGTGCCGCCGTAGCGGGTAAAGGCGTTGCGGTAGACCACGCTGTCGGCGGCGAAGGCCGCGATCTGGGGCGTGAAGTCCACCGCCGGATTGTAAGGCGCCACGTAATCCTGCCGCAGGCTGTCGATGACGAATATGAAAATGTTGCGGTTCGCGGTGGGCCGCTTTTGATCGGTTTTTTGCAAACTGATGTTAACCGGCGCGACCGGGGCGGCGATATTGGTGGAGCGCTGCAGCAGCTCCAGCAGGGCGCGATCGCCGTTCGCCTCCGCCGCGGGAGAAAAGATGTCGCGAATGGCCTTGGCCGAAGCGTCGAACTGGCCGTATTGCTCCAGCACGCTTGCCAGGCGGTTTCCGCCGCCATCGGCCGCCGGAAGCGCCTGGCGGGCGAGCAGCCGCAGCCCGGCGATGCTTACCACCACAAGCGCCAACGGGACCAGGAGCGAGCCGCGCTCCGCCTGGCGTTTGCCTGCTGCCGAAGCTGCCGCCAGGGCGATGACGATGGTCCAAAGAAGAAGCGCCAGCAGCCGCTGCAGCAATGCCTCCCAATCGCGGTACTCCAACACCGTGGCGCCGCCCCAGCTCAGCAGGAATATCGCCGCCGAGACGCCAGCCCACTGCCAGCGGCGCAGCCGGCGGCCACTTGGCAACGGCGCAAAGACATGGAGCGCCAGCGACAGACCGTCGCGCGCCCGTTCCGGCCCTTGCCAGCGCAGATTCAGCCCGCTGATAAAGGCGGCGGTTTCCAGGCTGACGATGGCGCAGAAGGCCAGCGCCGCGGCCGCTTGCAGGCCCAGGCTGGGCGACATCAACCGCAACAGCAACAGGCCGCCCCACACGCCCAGCAGAGCCGTGAAGGCATAAAACTGGCCGCGGTTCGACCAGCCACTGCGCGTGGCCGCTTCGGAAAGCAAGCTGAGCACGGAAAAGGTAAACACGGCGAACAGCAGGTGCGAGAAGAGCGGATGCCAGATCGCGGCAGCCAGCGCGGCCGGCTCTCCGCCCCCGCTGCTCCAGCGAAGCGCGGCCGTCAGGGCGTACGGTCCGCCTACCAGCAGCCCCGCCGGCAGCACCATGCGCCAGCAAAAGCTCTTGGCCGGTGCCGAGTGCCGCCACCCGCCGGCTTCCGCGAACCAGAGGTGGTCGATCGTTCCCAGCCAGAGGAGCGAGGCCGGCATCAGCATGCTCCACACCAGCGCGCGGAAGTCGTGCGGCAGGCAGTCGAGGCGCGGCAGCTTGAAGAGCATGATCCCCAGCAGCCCGTGCACCGCGGCAAAGCCGAGCACCAGCGGACGCACCTGCGCCATGGATAGCTCGCGGCGGAGCGAAAGCAGCAACGGCAAAAGGCAGGCCCAATACAGGTAGGGATGAATTTCGACAAATATCTCCAGCCAGCGCAGGAAGGTGTGCTGGATGAGGGTGTAATACGTCAGGGGCAGATAGACGAACAGTGAATAAAAGCAGGTCAGCAGCACCAGCCCGCCAAAGCACACACGGGAGCTTACGGCCAAAAACACGCTGGCCGGAGAACGCTCCGCCCGATCGCGCGCGACCACGGCGTTGGCCGGGGAGCCCGCTTCGCGGATTGGCTCATGTGCTTCCGTGGACTCGATCGTCTTCTCCCTGTCATCGCCAGGATGGACCCATCGGCTCCCCTAGGAGTATTCCTGGTTGCCGTACTTGAAAAAGCTACGGAGAGCAGAGACAAACGTCAACGTCTCGAAAGTAATGGCCCCACCGATGGCGGATCTGACAGGAAGGGGCGCAAGCCGCGCCAGCCTCACTTGAAGCCAAGGATTGGATGCGGCACGTATGGTTCTTCAAGCGAAGCAATCTCGTCTTCCGTCAGGCGCAACGAGAGAGCCGCCACAGCGTCCTGCAGATGATGCGGTTTGGTTGCGCCGACAATGGGCGCGGTGATTCCCGGCTTACTGAGGAGCCACGCCAAGGCAAGCTGGGCGCGTGGAACCCCACGCTTTTCCGCCACTTTGCCGAGAGCTTCCACAACTCTGCGGTCGGCTTCCTCGGTCTGCGAGTACATGCTCTTGCCGAACTGGTCGGTTTCAAAGCGCTTGGTTTGCCCGCTTTGCCAGGCGCGAGTCAGGCGTCCGCGCGCCAGAGGGCTCCAGGGAATCACGCCGACGCCTTCCGACTGGCAGAGCGGAATCATCTCTCGCTCTTCTTCCCGATAGAGCAGGTTGTAATGGTTCTGCATGGAAACAAAACGCTGCCACCCGTGCAGGTCGGCCAGATAAAGCGACTTGGCGAATTGCCAGGCGTACATGGAAGAAGCGCCGATATAGCGCACCTTGCCGGCCTTCACCACGTCGTGCAGCGCCTCCAGGGTCTCTTCGATCGGGGTTTCGTAGTCCCAGCGGTGTATCTGGTACAGGTCGACATAATCAGTCTGCAAACGGCGCAAGCTCTGGTCGAGTTCGTAAAAGATGGCTTTGCGGGAGAGCCCGCTGCCATTGGGCTCCTCGCGCATCACGCCATGAACTTTGGTGGCAATCACCACGGCTTCCCGCCGGGCATTGGCCTTCAGGAACCGCCCCAGCACATCCTCGCTGACGCCGCTCGAGTAAACGTTGGCAGTGTCGAAGAAGTTGATCCCTAAATCAAGCGCCTGGCGAAAGAAGGGCCGGCTCTCTTCTTCATTGAGAGCCCACGCCTGCCTGCCTGCCTTGAGTTCGCCTTTTGCCGGCTCTCCGTAAGTCATGCAGCCGAGGCAGATACGAGAAACCTTGAGGCCGGTTTTACCGAGGTTAACGTAGTCCATTGTTTCTCCTTGTAATCAGGCTGGCATGGCCGGTCCTGAGCCGGCGCCGGTTTTTTCGATGGCATGGGCAATCTCGGCCAGATCGTCTCTGGTCAACTCGATTGCGCCGGCCTGGATCCAGCCGTCCACCTGGCCGGCCGAGCGGGCGCCCGCAATCGCCCCGGTTACGCCCGGCCAAGTCAGTGTCCAGGCTATGGCAACGACGGCAACGGTGGTGCCGTGCCATTGGGCGATGGGCTTGAGGGCGTCGCGCAGGGCGATGTTGCGGCTGAGATTGGGTTCGCGAAACTCGGGATTGCGGCGCCGCCAGTCGTCTTCGGCAAGTCTGGCCACGCGTTCGGGGGAAAACGAGTCGTTCAGCAGGCCCGACTGCATCGGGCTGTAGACGATGACGCCGGTACCATGCGCCGCGCACCACGGGATCACGTCCGCCGCCGCCTGCCGACGGATGAGCGAGAATGGCGGCTGGAGCGAGTCCACGTGCCGGATACGCTCGCAACGCTCCAGCAGATCCACATTGAAGTTGGAGACGCCGGCCGCCCGCACCTTGCCTTCATCGACCAGGCGCACCATCTCGCCCCAGGAGTCTTCCATCGGAGTGCCGACCGCGTCGGGCCAGTGGAACTGGTAAAGGTCGATTCGCTCCGTGCCCAGGCGCTTCAGCGATGCTTCCACTTCCCGGCGAATGGATTCGGGACGCAGAATGCGCTGCGGCAGCTCGAATGGACGGGAAGTATCGGCAACCGACCCGCACTTGGTGAAGATCAGCGGCCTTTCCGCAGGCGGAACCTCTGCCAGCGCCCGGCGCACCACCTCTTCCGAGTGTCCCAGGCCGTAAATGGCGGCCGTGTCGATCCAGTTCACGCCGTGGGCGAGGGCGCGCCGGATGGCGGCAACAGAGGCTTCATCCTCCTGCGGCCCCCAGCCGAACGCCCAGCCGCCCCCGCCGGCAGCCCAGCTTCCAAAGCCAACCCGGGTGATTTCCAGTCCGCTGGATCCCAGCTTCCGTTTGTTCAATTTCATCGAAACCTCTCCTTGCATGGCTGCGTTGGTGTCGGCCAACTGCGTGGCAGGCACCGGGCTTAGCCCGATCAAGAGGGTGCGCCCGATGGAGCGGCTCTCGCCGCGGTGTCAATCCGCACACCGCATTGCCGGATTTTCCCGATGGAGGAGCAGGCGGCCTCGTGCATTAATGTGCCTGTAAGGTAAGAAGCGAATGCCAGCAACTAACTGAAAAGCAATGGAGCGGGAGACGGGATTTGAACCCGCGACTTCGACCTTGGCAAGGTCGCACTCTACCGCTGAGTTACTCCCGCTCGGCGAGCTTGATTATAGTGGCCCTGCGGCTTGAGCGTCAAACCCAGAGAGCCGCCACCCGGCTCAGCGACCGCTTGCTCCCGGGTTCCATTGCGGGTCCAGGGAAGCGCTCACCAACTGCCCGTCACGCATGTGCATGATGCGATGAGCGTAGGCGGCCGCCTCCGGGTTATGGGTGATCATCAGCACCGTTTGCCCCAGCTCCTGGTTGGAGCGGCGCAGCATGGAGAGCACCGCCTCGGAATTCTGGGTGTCCAGGTTGCCGGTGGGTTCGTCGGCCAGCACGATGGCGGGCTTGTTGATCAGGGCCCGGGCCAGGGCGACGCGCTGCTGCTCGCCGCCGCTCAACTCCGAGGGGCGGTGGTGCAGCCGCTGTTCGATGCCGAGCAATGTGGTGACGTGGTCGAAGTATTCCCGATCCTTCGTTCCGTTGCCGGCGATCTCCCGGGCAATTTCGATGTTGGCGCGGGCATCGAGCGTGGGCAGCAGGTTGAACTTCTGGAATACGAAGCCGATTTTGCTTCTTCGCAGCCGGGTGCGCTCGGCATCGGAGAGCCGGGCAAAATCGGCCCCGTCCACCACGATGCGCCCCGAATCGGCCTGCGTGAGGCCGCCCAGCAGATAGAACAGGGTGGATTTGCCGCTGCCCGAAGGACCCACCAGACTGACAAACTCTCCCCGTTCAACCGTCATCGAGACACCCCGTACCGCCGGCACTTTCACCTTGCCAATGCGGAAGGTCTTATAAACGCTTTCGACTTCAATGATCGCGGGCATTAATCTTTGATTCTACACGGCGAGTAGCTTCCGGAGGGGGAGGGTTCATCCGCTGGCGCGCACCGAGGCTGCCAGGGCGGCGACACGGGTGACGCTCTTGGGTCCGCGCTTGCGCACCAGCAGCAGGCGGATGCGCTCCAGCAGTTCGGCGGGGGCATACATGCCCTTGGGCAAGAACACGTCGGCCTGCGTGTCCTGATCGTAGATTTTGACCTTGCCGGAAAAAAGGATGACCGGCGTCTGCGGCGAGCGTTGCTTGATGTGCCTGACTACGTCGTTGCCGTCCATGCCCGGCATTATCAGGTCGGTCAGCACCAGATCGATTCCGCCGCGGGAAAAAATCTCCAGCGCCGCCTCGCCGGTGGTGCAAACGATCACCCGGTAGCCCCAGGTCTCAAGCATCAGCCTGCGGATGGAGAGCGCTTGTTCGTGGTCATCGACGCAGAGGATCGTTTTTTTGACTTTCATGGTCGTCAGTCCGGTCACCCGCCTTACAGATGCCCGACAGGCGCGACTCAGGGTCTCGGCATTTCGCCGCAATCTCAAAAACGACGCGAATGAAACGAAATTTTACGGTTGTGTTACACGACGTGAGGAACAGATGGTACGAATGATCTCAGTCTTTGTAAAGTACCTGATCAGTGAATGACGAAGAATTGGGCAACCCTCGCAGTGATCATTCATGCCCTTGAAAATGCATCGTTTGAAGAAGCAGGCAGAGACTCACTGACAAACCTCCGCGCTGAAATCCCCTTAAAAAAAAATTCCGGGGCGCTTGCCGTCTCGAAGTGAAACAGAAATCCACTCCGGCCGGCGAAGCCGCCCCGCAATCTCGCCGCGGCGAACAGGCGGCTCGCTGCGTAACGGTTACCCCGGCCAGGCAACCACCTTCTGCCGCTGCTCACCCAGTTTGCTTATGCCGGCGTGAATTACGTCTCCCGGCTGCAAAAAAACCGGCGGCTTTCTGGCGAAGCCCACGCCCGGCGGGGTGCCGGTGGTGAGCAGATCGCCCGGGTTTAGGCTCATGAAGTGGCTGATGTAGCTGACCAGCCTGGCCACGCCGAAGATCATGGTGCGCGTGTTTCCCGTCTGCATGCGCTTGCCGTTCACCTCCAGCCACATGTCCAGCGACTGCGGATCGCCCACCTCATCGGCGGTAACCAGCCACGGTCCGACCGGGCCGAAGGTGTCGCAGCCCTTGCCCTTGTCGATGGTGCCGTTGCGCTCGTTCTGAAATTCGCGCTCCGAGACGTCGTTCACCAGGCAATAGCCGGCCACGTAACTGAACGCCTCCTGCTCGCTGACGTACTGCGCCTTGCTGCCGATGACCACCCCGAGCTCGACCTCCCAGTCCGCCTTCCGGGAATTCTTGGGAAGGACGATGTCATCGTACGGCCCGTTGAGGCAACTATTGGCTTTGAGAAAAAGCATGGGCTCGGAAGGAACTGGCTGGTTCGCCTCCTTGGCGTGATCGCTGAAGTTCAGGCCTACGGCGACAAATTTTCCCATCCCTAGATACGGGATTCCCAGCCGGGGCGCCCCCTCGACCAGCGGCAACTTGTCAGGATTGACGGTAGCTAACGCCTCCAGGCCTGCCGGCGAAAGCCGCTCGGCAGTGAGATCGCCGATGAGGCAAGCGAGGTCGCGGATTCTTCCTCGCGAGTCCAGCAAACCCGGCCGCTCCTGGCCGGGCGGGCCATAACGCAGTAGCTTCATTGCATGCTCCTTAATATCTACACCACACGAAACTTCAGATTTTATCAGCCGCGCCGTAAGCTGCGCGCGTAGGGAACGGGGGCATCCGCAACCGCAGCCGCCGAACAGACGCGCCTACGGCGCTGGCGCGCTGTTTCACTTCTCTGCTGCTGGCAACTGTGTTAAAAAATCAGCAGGGGAATCCATTGCATAAAGAACCGGAAGTTTTACTGCAGCGGGAAGAACCGCCGGCGCGCCGGGAGGTGCGGGCGCTCTCCGCCTCGCTGATACGCGAAGTCGCCAACGCCGCCATGGGCCGGGAAGATGTCTTGCCTTTCTGGTTCGGCGAGTCCGACCAGTCGACGCCCGCCTTTATCCGCGAGGCCGCCATCGCTTCCCTGCAGAAGGGCGAAACCTTCTACACCGAGAACCTCGGCCGCTCCTATCTGCGCGAGCAGGTCTCGGCTTACCTGAGCGAACTGCATCAGAAGCCGATAGGCGCGGGTCGAATTGCCATGACGTCATCCGGCGATTCGGCGCTGATGCTGGCCAGCCAGCTCGTTCTGGAGCCGGGCGATCGTGCCGTGCTCGTAACCCCGATCTGGCCGAACCTCGTGCAGATGCCACAAATCCTGAGCGCCAAGGTCACCTGCGTTCCGCTGGAAGTCCGCGCCGGCCGCTGGCACCTGCCGCTGGAAAAACTGCTGGACACGCTCACGCCCGGCACCCGCGCGTTGTATGTCAGCTCGCCCAACAATCCCACCGGGTGGGCGATCACCCGCGAGGAACAATGCATAGTGTTCGAGCACTGCCGCCGTCACGGAATCTGGATTATTGCCGATGACGTCTACGAGCGCCTGATCTACCGCGATGGGCTGAGCACGGCGCCTTCCTTCCTGACGCTGGTCGCCGAAGACGACCGGGTAATCGGGGTCAACAGCTTCTCCAAAGCCTGGCGCATGACCGGATGGCGCATCGGCTGGATGGTGGTGCCGCCCGGCGTGGTGCGCTACCTGAGCCCGCTTATCGAGTACAACACCTCCTGCATTCCCGAGTTTGTGCAGCGCGCCGCCACGGTCGCCTTGCGCGATGGCGAACCGCACGTGGCGCGCCTGCGAGCGGAGCTGATTGCAGCAAAACGGTTTCTGACCGACGGGCTGCGCGCTCTGCCCGGCATCGAGGTCCCCGAATCCGACGGGGCGATGTACGTCTTCCTGCGCCTGGCGGGACACGCCGATTCGCTGCAGTTGGCAAAGCTGCTGGTCGATAAAGCCGGGCTTGGCCTGGCCCCGGGCAGGGCCTTTGGCCCGGAGGGCGAAGGCTGGCTGCGCTGGTGCTATGCCGCCGATCACGACAAGCTTCGCCTCGGGCTTGAACGCCTGGCCAGCTTCCTTCGGAAATGATCGGGTGGCGCGCGGCGTCCGTCGCGCGTCTGGTCGAAGCGAGGGCGGTTCAGCAGTTACCGCGATTGCGTCTCTTCGACGGCATGGGCGATGCGCAGCATTGTGCTTTCGTCAAAATGCCGGGCCATTATCTGCACCCCGATGGGCAGCCCTTCGCGGTTCACTCCGCAGGGCACCGAAATTCCCGGCACACCCACCAGGTTGGCGGTGACGGTGAAAATGTCGCTCAGGTACATTTCCACCGGGTCGGCCGTCTTTTCTCCCAGGCGGAAAGCGGGGGTCGGGGTGACCGGGGTGACGATGGCGTCCACCCGGGCGAAAGCCTGCTGGAAGTCGCGCGTCAGCAGCGTGCGCACCTGCTGCGCCTTCAGGTAGTAAGCATCGTAGTAGCCGGCGCTGAGGGCGTAAGTGCCGAGCATGATGCGCCGCTTGACCTCGGTGCCGAAGCCTTCGTTGCGGCTGCGCCGGTACATCTCCGAGAGGCTCTGGGCGGCGCGGGCGCGGTGCCCGTAACGCACGCCGTCGAAGCGGGCCAGGTTGGAGGAAGCTTCGGCGGTCGCCACCAGATAATAGGTAGGCACCGCGTACCTGGTGTGAGGCAGCGAGAGCCGCACCGTTTCGCAGCCCGCGCCCTGAAGCCGCTCCAGCACGCGCTCGATGGCCGCGCGGATTTCCGGGTCGAGGCCTTCGCCGAAATATTCCTCCGGTATGCCGATCTTGAGGCCTTTGACTGGCCGGTCAACTGCGCCCACGTAGTCATCTACGGGCACGTCGGCGGAGGTCGAGTCCAGCGGGTCGCGCCCGGCGATGATCTGCAGGATAATGGCCGCGTCCTTCACCGTTTTGGTCAGCGGCCCGATGTGATCGAGCGAAGATCCGAAGGCGATCAGCCCATAGCGCGAAACGCGCCCGTAAGTGGGCAGCAAGCCGACCACCCCGCAGAAAGCCGCCGGCTGGCGTATGGAGCCGCCGGTATCGGAGCCGAGCGCGGCGACGGCCATGCCAGCGGCCACTGCCGCCGCCGACCCGCCCGAGGAGCCACCCGGAACACGCGTCAGGTCGCGCGGATTGTGCACCGGCTTGTAACCGGAATTTTCGTTCGAGGAGCCCATGGCGAACTCATCGCAGTTCGCCTTGCCCAGCACCACCGCTCCGGCGGCCTCCATGCGTGCCACCGCCGTGCAGTCATAGGGGGCTATGAAGTTGTCCAGGATTTTGGAGGCGGCAGTGGTACGCACGCCGCGCATCATCAGAACGTCTTTCATGGCCACCGGCACGCCCGCCAGCGGCGGCAGCGGATCGCCCCGCTCGGCCCGGCGGTCGATCTCGGCGGCCTTGGCCAGCGCCCGCTCGCGCGACAGGGTGAGGAAGGCGCCTATCTTTTCGTCTTGAGCCGCGATACGGCCATAAAAAGCCTCGGCCAGGGCAGTGGCGCTGCTCTGTTTGCGCGCCACCAGCTCGCGCGCCGAATCAATGGTCAGCAGATCGGTGTTCATGGACTTTGTCTAACAGCACCTCAGCGCTCTTGAAGGGTATCCCGCGGAACTCCAACATAGCATTTCGAGTTTCATGCTGAGCGGCTCCGAAGGAGACGCGAAGCATCCCATAGCACTGTCCCACTCCGCGCGGTCTGGGGCCTTGTCCATAGAAACCCTTCAACTCCGTTCCTGCTGCAAGCAGTGCTGGGACGCTTCGCTTAACCACCCCGGCAAACGCAAATTCTGCCTTTGCCGGGGGCCCCGGTTCGCTCAGCATGACAGCTCAAGAACAGATACCTCTACCTGGGACATCCCTGGTGCGTCCGGCGAACGCAATGCTTCAAGACGCCGCACGCGTTTATCTCTCGATCACCTTGGGAACCTTGAAATACGTCTCATCCTTTTCCGGGGAGTTGGCCAGCGCTGCCTGGTGCGGCAGCCCTGGACGCACTTCGTCCGCGCGCATGGCATAGCCGAAGCGCTCGCCCGGAGGAAGTTGGGTTCCGGCAAACATGCTCACCACCTCGGCCAGCGGCGGCACCTTGGAAGTGTCAAGCTCATTCAGCATCTCGGCGTATTCGAGGATGGAGTTCAGGTCGCGCACCATGCGGCCCTTCTCCTCGGCCGTAAGCTCGAGGTTGGCCAGATCGGCCACGTACAGCACGTCACTCTCGGTTACTCTGGTTTCCGCCATTGTTCTTCCTGTTGCGTGAAGCTCTCGCGCGCCGCACCGGCGGAGGCTGCTTATGTCTCTCCTGAGACACAGCCTTGCCGGCCAGCACAAATTCAATGCGTTCGACCGCACCATATCGATTCAGTCCCGCCAGGTATTCTCCGCTCAGCTCCTGCAGTTGCGCCCGCCAACCGGCGTCCGGCACCTCGACCCGCAAGACACCAGCGGCGAAGCTCACGGCCTGCGTCCGCCGGGCAACCTGCCTGCCACAGACGAACGGCCAGGCTTCAAGCGGAACCTGCTCGGCAGGGAAGCGGTTGAGAATATCAGCCAGCAGCTTCTGCAATGTGGGACGGGCAGGTTCCATCTGGCAAGCAGCCCCGCGACACGCGGCTTTTCCGGGACACCGATGATTTTAGCACTCGGCCCTGGGGCGGAAATTCGTTCCGCCCCGCGCCTTAGCCGGCCGGTGTTTTTTCCCGCAAGGTCACCGGGGAGATGTCGGTCCATCTGGCTTCGTTGCCGCGCACAAAGCTCAGGTGCTCGATGCGCGCGCGGTGCGAGCCTTCATAGCGGTCCCAGCGATCGCGGGCAATGTCGTAGACCTGTCGCGCCTGCTCGATGTTCTCCAGCTTGGCGACGGTCAGATGCGGCATAAAAAGCAGGCATTCGTTAAATGCGAAAGGGCCGGCGTTGAGCAGGTCATGGAGTTCGCGGATCTTGTAGGCGGCATGCGCCACCCTGATGAACACCGTTGGGGTGGTGGGGACAAAGCTTTCAATGTCGCCCATCACCACCTCGAAGGGCAGCACCGGGCGGCAGCGCTCGACCAACCACTCCAGCGCGCTGCCTTCGCTGCCTTGCAGAGGGCGGGGAGGCAGAATGGTGATGTGCGCCGGCAGGTGAGCATGCTGGGGATGCACCTCCCGCCTGAGGGCCTCGACGAACTCGGCGAGCTCCCCTCTCAGATAAGCGACAACAGCGTACTGAACCGGCGCTGGGTCAGGCATTCGCAAACCTACGTATTATAAGTCCGCGCTGCCCATCTCCGCAGGACTCGGTGGCAAATTCCAGCACGCCGGCAGCCGCACTCAACGGCAGCAGCTTCCTCAAAGGGCTGGGTCCATGTCGCCGCGCCTTTTGCGGTGAAGGACTCTTACGCGCCCCACATTCGCCGATCGGGCGGATGTGGGTATCCGGGCCGAGCAATTCTTCTGGGGACTTGTCCGGGCGAGAAAATTTTAACCTGCGCCGTCTTGCGGGCCCTTCGGCTCGCTTGGCTCGCTCATGGCAGGCCAAAAGCCAGGGAGCGGTCGCAGCCCGCACGTGAAATCCTGAAAAGCAACGCTATGAAGGGGCCATCTCCACCATGGCTGGACAATGCTGGTCGGGACGGGCAGATTTGAACTGCCGACCCCTCGCACCCCAAGCGAGTGCTCTACCAGGCTGAGCCACGTCCCGACTTGATTGCCCGGCGCAGGCGCGCCGGAGGGGTGCCCTCATTCTACACGAATCGTCTCCCCCGTGAGCAGGCGGCCACGTCAGCACCGGTCAAACTCTGCCGGCCACGGAATTCTGCGGCGAAGATTTCATTTGAGCAGCGTTTGAAGCAAGGCGCACCAGATTAGGGTGTGCCGCTTCGGCAAATATTCCCCGGCTCGGCCTGAAAATGACCTCCAATCTGGGGGGCCGTTCTCTATTTTTTGCCTGATGCTTGTCTTGCGCCGCGACCTGGCCTAGGATTTTATGGTTCGCCCGCCGCAGGAACCAAGCCCTCAAAGGGCGGAAACCGGGTTTCCAATGCCGAGGGACGCGCGGGCGCTGAGGCTTCCTCAATTATGCCGGACATGATGTTCATTCTCGTCTTGGCCCTGCTCCTGTTCGGGCCTAAGAAGATCCCCGAGGTAGCGCGCAAGATCGCCCAATTCAAAAACCTCGGCAACGAGCTGAAAAGCAAGCTGACAGCCGAGTTTCAGCAGCTTGAAGCGGAGACCCGGGACCTGATGCCGTCCTCCACCGTCAACCTCAGAGAGGCGCTGGAGCCGCTGACCCGCATACGCGAAGAGCTGGAAAACAGTATTTCGCTCGACAGCACTCCTCAAGACAAGCCGCCGGAAATAAAGCCCACCGCGAACGAAAAGAGCCCAACCACCTAGCTTCAAACCGCCAGCATCGAAGATGCGCCTCGCTCATTCGGGCTTATTCCAGCCCCGCAGCCGCGGCCGCCAGCGGCATACGTTTCGGCAGTACTCTTCGTACTCCGCACCGAACTTCTTGCGCAAGACCGGCTCCTCATAAAAAATGACGAACAGGTGTACGCCTACCGCGACCGCCGCCGCGACGATAATCGCTGGTAGGCTGGCGTGTCCAAACACGATCCACAACCCGACCCAGCCGGCACCGAAGCCTAGGTACATGGGGTTACGCACGTGGCGGTAGAAGCCGACCACGACCAGCCGCTTCGGCGGGGCGATGGGCGCAGGTGTACCAAGCCCCGTCCACCCGAAGTCCCAAACGCACCGCAGCGCGACCGCGAATCCCATAACGGACGGAATTGCCGGCAGCCATCGCCAAGGCGCCGCTTCCGCCGTTTCCACACGAAATCCTAGCCAGCCCGGCAGCAGCCAGAACCACAAGGCGAAGAACGCCGCTCCACCTGCCAGCGAGGCGGCCAGCGCTAGCCAGCGGTTCGCTCGCGCTGTCGTCGGGTAGCTTCCGGACTGCCTGCCCGCCATACACCCTCCGAGCGGTAATGTTAGCCGCGCCTGCAGATTTTGCCACATGCCGGCGTGGAAGGCACGTGCTTAGTCCGGTGGAAGGCTACGGCGTTGGCTCGCTGCCAGCAACTGGGTCGACATCCCCGCGAAGAGGGTGCAAATACCCCAAAAACGTCCCTGCTATGCCCCTGAATTGAAGCATAGTACTTCTTGCTTGACAGAGTGGCCGCGAGGTGGGAAATGGTGGGTACCAACGCAGAGGGTCTCTTAAAAAGACGAAGAGGAGGCAGTTATATGTCGCATGGTCTTGACTGTTCATTGTCAAACGCTCAGCTTTTCAAGCTGCGGTATGCTGCAAAAGCAACGTGGGGAAAATGGCGTGTGGCCAGATTAGCAGGTATGATTGCACTGCTAATGCTGCTGCTGGTGGCTGCGCCATCGGCGTGGCCGCAGGCGTCCAAACCGGGTATGTCGCCAACTCGTCCGCGAACACGTGACATCGGCCTAACCGTCGGGGTGTTGCCGCCCGGGCCGCTGAATGCCATCACTGACGTGGCGGGCGTGCGCGTTGGCCACACGACGGTCATAAGAGGCGACAACATCAGGACTGGAGTGACCGCCATCCTGCCGCATGCCGGCAACCTGTTTCGCGAAAAGGTGCCGGGAGCGGTCTTTGTCGGCAATGGGTTTGGCAAGCTAATGGGCTCCACCCAGGTATATGAGCTCGGCGAGATCGAAACACCCATCCTGCTGACCTCCACTCTGGCCGTGCCGCGGGTGGCCGACGCGCTGCTTGATTACATGCTGGCGCTGCCGGGCAACGAGGACGTGCGCTCCGTCAACCCGCTGGTGGCTGAGACCAATGACGGGTACCTGAACGATATTCGCGGACGGCACATCACGCGCGACGACGTGCTGGCGGCTATCCGTGGCGCGCATGACGGCCCGGTCGAGGAAGGCGCCGTCGGGGCTGGCACCGGGACCGTCGCCTTCGGCTGGAAAGGCGGAATCGGCACCTCCTCGCGGCGCTTGCCCAAAGCCATGGGGGGCTACACCATTGGCGTGCTGGTGCAGAGCAATTTTGGCGGAGTATTGAGCATAGCGGGCGCGCCGGTGGGACAAGAGCTGGGCCAGTACTACCTGAAACAGGAGTTGCAGCAGGCAGGAGCAGCTCTCAACAACTCGCCCGGGCTGAACCCTGAGCCGCCGGGCGCCGATGGCTCCATCATCATGGTTGTCGCCACTGATGCGCCGGTAGATGCGCGCAACCTGCGGCGCATGGCGGCCCGGGCAATCATGGGATTGGCACGAGCTGGCGCCGCCGGATCGAATGGCAGCGGCGATTATGCCATCGCGTTTTCCACCGCACCGGAGTTGCGGGTGCGGCCGATGGCGCCTGCGGTCCCGGCCCAGATCGCGCTTGTAGCCAACGACGCAATGTCGCCGCTGTTTGAGGCGGTAATCGAGGCCACCGAAGAAGCAACCTACAATTCGCTATTCCGTGCCACCACTGTAACCGGTGCCGGGCACACCATTGAAGCGCTGCCACTGGACAAGACCATCCAGATTCTTCGTGAGCACCGGGTCCTGGCAAAATGAGTGAAAACGACAGTTGTGAGTTTAGCCGTTCTTAATAGACGAATTCTTTCCGGATGCTGGGGTGACGCCGGTTCCCGGGTGAGCGCTTTTTCGGCTGACGTTCTCCGTAAATGGAGAGTGTGTAAGTTCCGCGACCATTCCCGAAACTCGCAGGTGGGTTTTTGACGGAAGACAATACCGGCAAGATTGGTAGCGGCCAGCAGCAGAATTGACGGGCATGTGATAAATTAGTGAAAACCCGCCGCGGAGAGGTGGCCGAGTGGCTGAAGGCGGCGGTTTGCTAAACCGTTGTACGGTCAAAAGCTGTACCGGGGGTTCGAATCCCCCCCTCTCCGCCAGAGTTCAAAAAGCTCCGCAAATCCGAGAATTCCTTCCCGGCGTTCCACGGAACGTTCCAAGAACGATCTTTCCCCAGTGACGCGACTGATTGTTTCTGGCTCCGCGCTTGGACTTATTTGAAGAAATTCGTAGTAATCCAGGGTCTCCATCAAGTCTCCCATCCAGGACATTGGCCCATTGCGGCCCAAGGTCTGAGACCGGAGTTGATGCTGGCCAGTGGCTTGCAGTTGCTGACAGAGCAAATTCCAGTGAGTCTTCAGGCAGCCTTTACCTGGCGTTCAAACGGATCAGCATGCTCTCGGGATCGTAGTCCCCGAAGATTTCGGTCACCCAGTGTTCGCGGACTTGCGGAGGTTGACGTGAGCGAGGCGTACCATTAGGCATGAGCAAAATGCACCCCGAATATCTTGTCCCGGACCTTGCTGCTGCCGGTGTCTCCCTTCGAGAAGAGCCAGGCGACGAAGAAGAGGAAGAGGACGACGGCGAAGAAGACGATGACGAAAACGAAGAGGACGACGAAGGCTACTCGCCATAAGCAGTAATCCGCTTGGCTGGCTTTATGCCTTTACTGTCTATGGGAAGATCGAGACCCGTGATTTCAGACGGCGAACACAATCTGCGACCTGCTGAAGCCGTTCGACTCCGCCCTGTGCGCCGGCACGAGGTCAGCAGCCGGGTGAATCTGGTCAAGAATGACGACCTGATTTGTGCGGAGCCTTCGATTCCGGTGGAATGCGCCAGAAAGTGAGTGCCCATTGTTGACATTACCTGCGTAACTTGTGCGACCGAAGCCACAAGAGCATAGTGTGCTTGTTACTGAGCTTGATTTGCTCCTTCGATGTATTCCAATCTCTGCCAACGTCTTCGGGCTTAACTCACCAACAAGAAACCCCAACTTTCGGGTTGGGGTTTGCCATTTCTTGGGTTGAAGATGCCCACGGAGGCGTGCTTGTGTTTCTCAACTCTTCTTGGAGGTCACAGCATAAAACGGAAAAAATCGTTGCTCTACCTTGCTCCCGTGGCATTTCGGACACTTGAACTTGCCCTTCTCGTATTCGGCTAACGTCAAAATCTTGGAAAATGCCTTCTTGCAAGCTTTGCAAAAGAATTCGTATTGGGGCATAGAGCACCGCCACGTTGGATTTTGCATACGAATCAGATAGCAGTCTAACCAATTCTGGGTGATCACGGCAACGGCAGTTCTAAAGACTGCCCCGATTCGTCCTCGGCCAATCAATCCGCCACCGCCCGGCACCGGCACCCAACACAGCCGCCGGGGCGGCGTTCGCCGAGCATGATGGTGCAAGGCGGCAGTACGGCGAACGTGGGCCACGGACGGATACGGTTGAAGCGTAGCGACGGACCGCCGCTTGCGCTGGTCTCTCGCCGACGTAAAATTCTTATCGGTACTCGATATGAGCCTCTATTATGTGCTCGCCTGCGTGGTAATGGCTGTCCACGCCTCGTTCATCGCGTGGGTCATCTTCGGCGCGGCTTTCACCCGACGCCGTCCGCTTTTGCGTTGGCTACACATCGCCTCATTCCTCTGGAGTTTGTTAGTTGAAGTCCTGCCTTGGCCGTGCCCGCTGACATTTGTAGAAAAATGGCTTGAGTTTCGGGCCGGACTCAATTCGTACCAGGGCGGCTTCTTGCTGCACTATCTGGACAAGCTCGTTTATCCGGATATTCCGCCTATACTACTCACTGACGCCGCTTTGGTGGTGGTGATTGTCAACCTTATTATTTACGGTCTGCGATTTCGCCGGGGCAAAAGAGAGGGAAGAAAACAGACGTGAACCAGCAGACCTTCTTCATTAATGTCTCGCCTGATCGTGGCACCTACGCCCTCCTGCTTTCGTCAGCAACGGATGCCGTGATCCAGGTCGGGCGGCTCGGGAGCCTGCGGCTCCGGCCGGGGTACTATGTTTACATCGGCAGCGCACTCGGGTCGGGAGGAGTCCGTGCCCGTCTGGCGCATCACATGCGATCAGCCGAACGCCCCCACTGGCATATCGACTACCTCAGGGCGAAGACGGCGCTCGAAGGGGCTTGGGTCTGCTACGACCATACGTCCAGAGAGTGCCAATGGGCAAGGCGCTTCGGCCTGATGCCCGGTGCATCGGTGCCGATGGTGGGGTTCGGGTCTTCAGATTGCGATTGCGAGTCGCACCTGTTCTTTTTCAGGGAGCGTCCGGGCAGGAATAATGTCGTCCGGCAACTGCCAAAGGTTCCGCAGAACAGCACCATGTCTGCATTACTGTACCCGCGTCCGCTTCTTCGGCTTGCGTGCAGCCTTCACCGGCCTTAGCTCGTCACGGAAATATTGGTAGATCATTAACACGGTGCCCGCCAAGACATCGAGCATCGCATCCCGCTCCTCAGGTGTAATCGGCTGGGAAGTCAGTCGGTGCTCATCACCCTCAGCCAGCACGATCACGGGCAGCAGAACCGCACCGAATTTCCGATCTTTCGCCAATTTCTCCCATGCTTTTGAGCGTAGGTTCAGAATGGGAAGATCGGGCTGACATAGAGGCAATTATTGCTTCTTTGCAGGATTTTGTCCTCCTGCGTACCCGGCTAATCGATCCGCCACCGCCCACCCGGCACCCAAAAAGAGCCGTTTGGGCGGTGTAGGTGTTCCTTAATGCTGCGTTACTGCCATCTGCTTGTGCTTGGATTCCAGATGGTACTCGAACTCAAGTTGGAGTTCCCTTCGAGTTTTTGCCTTATTCAAGATTCTTGAAATAGTTATATGCCGACCGCACAGCGGGCATTCGGCGGTCAGGTGGATGGGAGGTTCGAGCCATCGTATATTGAGTGGCTCAAGTGTTGCCATATTGGAAGTTTACGAGTTCCGAGCTGGATTTCAAGCGGTTCCGGAAGTCGGGATCGCCGCCCCTTTCCCGCTCAAACAGTTCCTCCCGCCCGACACACTGAGTAGTTGCGGTTCCTAATCTTCAGCCAACTTGCCCCGCTGCTCCGGCAGGTACGGGCCGGGCTTCCATATACGTCTAGGCGCGGCGTACACGCGCAGATTTTCATGCTTGACATTCGTTTGGATTGCGAGACAATGCTCGGCATCGGTTCTGTTGGGGTGGCAGACCCGACCATTCGGGGTTTCCGCAAGACCAGCTTTTGAAAGCAAGACGATACCCAGCATCGCATCGCGTTTGGGGTGAACGCCATGTCTATCGTCATAGCTGTAGTCGTGTTCCTCGTTGCTCTTGTCACAGGTTGGACACTTTCCCCCGCTGCTCCCAGGCGGCAACAATCAGGTCGGAGCAAAAGCGGAAAGGCCACATCTACGAAGACCGCGGCCTGATGGCTTAGGTCAGCAGAGCCTGCCTCTGCGAGACGTGACTTCCGCCTATTATTCGCTCTGCTGTCGGGCGTGGACAAGCAGGGAGAACGGGGCTCTGCTTGATCCACCGCCTGCATCATCGCCTGCGATTCGGCAGTAGTCGCGTTTTAATGACGCTTTGGGGTCAACGACAGGGCGGTTGTGCTTGCTGTGGAGGCACGGCAATAGCGAATCCGCTGGACTGGAGTGGCAAACTCCGGCCTAGCGCCATACATCTCTAATCACATCAATGCCAGAGTGAAGCAACCCGCTAAGGGGCGAACCAATGCGCCAACCGGAAGTATCAGTATCCCACTGCGCCAATCCGAGGTGCGAAGCCGAGTTCAAGCGGCTGACCGAGGGCAAATTGTTCATTCAGCCCCCCGCAGCCAATGCCAACCGCCCACGGCAAAAGTGATTTGGCTTTGCGATGCTTGCGCCAACGAATTCGAGCTGACCTTCGACCTTTCTCGTCAAGCGTACAGGATAGTTCGCCGGGCGGTCTAAGGTTAGTTCGGGGCGAGCAGAGGCGGTCTTCGGCTCCTCCGGTCCAGCAGCAATGAATTTCAGCGCCTTGGGCTGCTTCCGGTCTATGGGTGTGTTCGCAAAATTTAATACACCGTATAGGTCTGATTCCAGACAGACACCGGTTCTTTGATCATTACATAATTGGTTCGTTTATCTTGGGGTTGCTTTATGTTTGAGGATTACAGTACTCAGCAATTACTCAATCTTCGGTCCCTTTGCGCCGACCTTGCTGGCCAAGGCGATACACTGGAGAGTCGAGCAGATGCACTCTCGGTAGTCGAGTTCATTGACGAAGAACTCATGGATCGTGAACAGAGAAAATCGGCGTGAGTCAGGAATTCCCGCCTTCACCACCCCCGAATATCCAATCCTCAAGACGGGCAGCAAAAATCGATCCGGCCATCCATCAAACTCGTCACGGCCCATTGAGCAGAACGCCCCAACAATCTGATTTCCGGAGCAGAGTGTGCTGGGAGCAGCGGCGGAATCTTCGGTAGCGCCCAATATAAAAGAACCAATTCAGACGCAAGTATCTGCGGTTCCGGCGGCTGGTCACACTGTCGAGCTTTGAACCGCCTGAGCGGCTCTTTTCACATGGAGTTCGCAGTAGAAGTTTCGTGCAAACAAGACAACTGCCTGAAGCCCCTACGCTTTACGAATCGAGTCGGCGCTCTGGCCGAAGCAAAACGCCATCATCCGGCGATTCTCACGGAATGGGGCAGGGTGACCGTGACTTTCTGGACGCACAAGATTCGTGGTCTGCACCGGAACGACTTCATCATGGCAGCAAAGGTCGATTCTCTCTCCGAAGGGGCGGCGTAGATTCGGCGCTCGGCATCAATGGTACATGGCAGGCGCTCTGCATTTGTCTGATGCCACGGGAGTGGGTTGTGAAATTGAGACACTGGCTTGCGTTTCTCATCATTTTTGTTGGGATTAGCTGCTTGGCGACAAGCTCGGCGCTCGCTCAGACTAGTGGCGGGTCAGTAACAATACGCTACACCATCATTTCACCTTTCATTGCGTTATTAGCCGGTATCCTGATCCTACTTATTCCCCGCCTCCTCAACTATATTGTGGCGATCTATTTAATACTGGTTGGACTGATTGGCATCTTCGGTCGCTGAGTGGGAACATCTCGGATCGCAGCACACGCCCTCGCGCACGAATCCCATCCATAAAAATCCGGATCACCGCCCGTTCCCGCTCGAACAACTCTTCCCGCCCGACCCACTGAGAGTATGAGCGATTCCTGATCTTCAACCAACTGGCCGGCCGGTCCGGCAGGTACGGCGCAAACTTCCACTTGGCGGTCCAGGCACACGATCTTGCCATCCAGCACCGCCGACCGGCACCGCAGTTCGGCGGGGTAGTGCGTCGGTCGATGCCGAGAAGGACTTGAACTGGTTTCACATTCCGGAAAATTAGGCGGCAGTCGTAACGTTGGTATGGGCGGACCTCCTCCCGGTGGCTACCCAGGTGGGTTTGGTAACCCGCCGAACTCCCCGGTTGTTTACACCGGCAGCTAGGATTAGCCGAGCGTTGAGGCCTCGACGCCGCCAACGACAGCACGCACAGCGTGATCTGATAATGCCCTTAGAGCCTGTTATTAACTTGGGCCGAGTAATCTAAGTAAGCTGGCCAGCATGAGGCAAGCGAAGGCCAGGTAATGGAAGGCAGCCAGGGTTGGGGAAAGTCGCTCGTAGTCCCGCGCCAATCGCCGGAAGCGTGCCGCCCAGGCAAAGCTCCTCTCCACGACCCACCTTCGCGGCAGCAAGACGAAGCCGCGTTTAGCCTCACTATGTTTGACTACCTCCAGTTGAATCCCGTGCTCGGCCGCTGCCTGTTCTGCGGTTTCTCCCGTATATCCTTGGTCGACATAGGCCAACTCTACCGTGTCTCCCGTGATCTGTTGGACCTGCTTGGCCAATTCCTCCACCTGCGCTCGATCCTGCTCATTGGCCGCCGTCACATGCCGCGCCAGCAAATGGCCCAGTGTGTCAACCGCCGCATGCACCTTCGATCCTTTGCGTCGTTTCGCTCCGTCATATCCACCCCGAGCCCCCGACTCCGGGGTCGACTGCAGGGTGCGGCTGTCGAGAACCATCGCACTCGGCTGGGGGTTACGCCCGGCAAACTCGCGCAGCAGCCAACGTAGGTCTGCGACCATCATTTCGAAGCAACCGGCTCGGATCCAACGCTGGGTCTGCTGGTACACCACCGGCCACGGAGGCAAATCATTCGGCATCATGCGCCAGTGTGCGCCCGAGCGCACCAGCCAGCGCACCGCATTGAATACGGCTCGCAACGGGTACTCCCGCTGTTTGGCATCTTCCCGGCACAAGGTTAGATACGGCGCTACGAACGCCCACTCATCATCGCTCACATCGCTCGGATACCCAACTCCGCCTCGATTTCCCATGCGCTCATATTGAGTGACTCTGGATCAATCTCGCGAGCTTCTTTACTCCTGGGTGCCGAAGTTAATAACAGGCTCTAGTCTAGACGGGCCTTTAGCAGGACTAAATGAAAGCGTAAGCCGCTTCAGCAGTACAGAATGCGCGGCCTAGGAACAAGAACAAGGTTGGATGACGGCGGTAAAGTAGCTACGGCCCAGTAGCAGTGGCTCCCAGAAGATGCAGGCTGGTGGATAGCCAGGTAAAAAACACAAACTGCACAGAGCCGGGACTTGACACCTGCTCTTTTTCTTTCTGCGGAAGCTCTGGCTACGGGCTGCCGTTGAGCAGGTCGCCATTCAGCTCTGGCCAGCAAGGCAAATTGCCCTAAAACCCCGGCTGCGTCCAGGGCTTCGCTGCAAGTATCTGCTGGACCTGCTGCACGTATTGTTGGGTTGGGTTCCAATCACCCGAGAAATGGAACCCGATACAGCCCCAGAGAACGTAATTCCAGCCATTTACGGCTGCGATCTGATCGACCGTTTGGCCATTGTATAGCCAAGACCCACCACCGTAAAAGTCGCCGTCGTAGCAGGAACGGATATGAGCGGCCCACCAATCGGCGTTCAAAGCCGTGGACTGTTGCGTTTGCGGGTAACCGCCATGAACAGGTGAACCCGAGCAACCCAGGTTCTTGATCTGCAGAATACCATAAGACGCCTCGCCTACCGGACCGCACACGTCACCCAGCTCATTCTGATGCCAGTTGGATTCCTGTACAGCATCGGCGCGAATCAAATCCTCATCAATACCCCACTTGCATGCAGCCCACTGCAAAATCTCCGTGGTGGTGCCTTTGAAATTGCCGGTTACCTTATTTCGTTTCGCCACCCAGAGAGACCAATAGCTTTCACTATCGTTCACCCACTGCGGGGTTACCACGGTATTGTTGGCCTGAGTGTTATCCGGTCGAGGCTCCCAACTGGTCGGCGTAATGGCCGCTGCACAATACGCGTCAGACCGCGGCAAATAGGTGGAGTGCGACGGCTCTGTTATAAAATGCGTCCCAGTTGGTGGGGGCGGTTGCGGAGGAGGAGGTGGCGGCGGTGCTGGGATAGTTACGGTCACCGTCGTGGTTATCTGTTTCGTTCCGCCCTTGCCTTTAGCTACTAAGGTGTAGCTTGTAGTTGTGGAAGGGGAAACCACTTCTGAACCGGATAATCCGACACTGCTCCCGTTCAAGGTAGCCGACGTAGCGTTCTTAGTTTTCCAGGAAAGTGTGGATGACTGACCCTGCTGAATACTAGTCGGGTTCGCCAGTAAAGACGCCGTAGGAGCTGGAGAGCGCGAGGCCGACAAACTTCCCACTGCGATGATCAACACAAAGAACACCAGTCGGTGTAAACGAGACATGGCCCCTCTTTAAGTTTGCGAGCAGCTTATATACCCGCAAATCTGGGTTGCAAATCTAGCGTAGCTGAAACTACATTTGACACCACCTTTGAAACCATCTAGAAGCTGTCTAAAAAGCCCTCACAATGGCCTCCGAGTACACCTTACCCGCCTACTGCAGCATCAAAACCTCAAAGCATCACAAAGCCAGCCGTTCTGTCATTTGCGGCCACCCGATAACGGACTCCCGGCCTTTCAGCGCGAAGAACGGTTCAAACGACCAGCACACACATTATGTTCAAAGCCTCACGCACGCTGTCTTTTCTCACAGCTTTGATGGAAGTTGCGAAAGCAATACCCGCAGCCCTGTTGTAACCGATTGGAAACAGGCAACATGGAAGAGGGGGGATTTCTTTGCTAATAGGCTGCTGAAAAGTTGCCGACGGCCAAATGGGGGCGGCGACCGCCTCCGCGAACGCCGCATAACGGCAGATTCATGCCTTCACCGCCCGTTCCCGCTCGAACAACTCCTCCCGCCCGACCCATTGGCTGTAATTGCGGTTCCGAATTTTGAGCCAACTGGTGGGCTGAACCGGCAGGCAGCAAACCGCCAACTCACACTCGGCATCGATGATGATCTGGAGGTCAGTGATGAAGCGTAATGTCGGTGGGAAAGACCAAACAGTCAGGTTCATGATTGCCAGCGCGGGTATCGCGATTGGGCTTTTCGCCAAGCGCGGTTGGATCAAAGCACTGGGGTTCAGTATTGGTGGAACTGAACTGGCGACCGCAATAACGAGGTACTCGCCGTTAAATCGTGTGGCCGGTAGAAATACTGCTTGAATTGCCACTGATCCGAAGCAGGGCGCTCTGCAACTATCGCTTAATGGCGAATTCACTTTGGCAGGCTTGCCGCCGAGGGAAATTTGTGAAGAGGTAAATGTCTCATGGCAGAAAACATCTTGGAAAAAGCTGACGCGCAGGTGGCGGAATCCGTCCGCAAGGTTTCCCGCGCCGCCTCTGCGATGGCGGAGGCTATCGACGAGGGTGTCGGTGCCATCAAGCTTGCCGTCAAGCGGAGCGGCGATTTGGCTGAGGAACTGATGGACGATACAACCCTGCGGGTGAAGCGTCATCCGGTAGAAACCATGGCGGCAACGTTCACGCTGGGGCTTTTCGTCGGCGGACTCATCGGGTGGATGTTGTCGCGAAAATAGACGGCGTGCGAGCTAAGAGCGCGAGCCGCAGCTTCACTGCTGCAAATGAGCCGAGTTGCGTCATATCTCTCACAAGGTTGAGTGATTGGCATCTTCGCAGGCTTTCACGCCCCCCAAACCGTGAATTTTCATTGGGATCGCCGCCCCGCTCACGCTCGAACAATTCCTCCCGTCCGACCCATTGGCTGTAGTTGCGATTCCTGATCTTTAGCCAACTGTTCAGCCGGTTTTGATTGCTGTTGGCTTGCCCGCAGTAAATCTTGAAGGATCGGGCACGGGCAAAGTCATGGACGCTCTACACAAGGCCCGAAAATACCTGGATGGCTTTTTGCCGCTGCGCTATCCTAAGGGCGAATGCCATACTGTTCCCACTGCGGAGAGCCAACGGCGGGGAAACGATTCTGTGCTGCTTGCGGAGCGCCAGTCGCACCGGACGCCATTGCGGCCATAGCTGCCGAAATGCGCCGCCGTCGCTCAGAAATGCGCCTGATCTCAGTAGCCCTTGCAGTGCTCCTTCTCATTAGTACGGGTGTGGTTGTCAGCCATTTGGGAAATTCGGAACGGGGCAAAGGAAACACCGTTCCTGTACAGCCGCCGTCTGGATCATCCGTCAATCCGCCAACCACCCCCGCTCAGTCCACGACCGAAGCCCCGCCTACTCCACAACCGCAGCATCCGCCAGCGCGAGCAGGCGCTTCGTCGGGCTTGGGACATCACCCTGGCTCGCAACCGGTCAACCCTCAAAACGCTGACCATCCCGTGCGGCAGCAATTGCCCCCCACTCCCAACGACCGCCCGCAAACTTCTCCTGGACAAGTCGTCGCGGAGGGTGCGCCTAGTTCCTCGCCACCTGAGGCTTCGTCGTCAACGGACGTTGCGTCTAGCTCGGACCGCTATCCCGGCTCGGAACCAATCAAGGTTGATGTAGAGCTTCCGAATATTGGCGTTCCGGTATCGACAGAAGTTTATAGCACCTCCGACCCCGTTAATGCGGTTATCAGCTACTACAAGCAACGCTATCCCAATGCGACTGTGACAGAGGTCGAGGGCCAGCAGATCATCGCAATCAACAGTGGTCGGGAAACCAAAGTGATCGCTGTCGGCACCACCGGCTCAGAGACGCGAATCGCTATCGTGAAACCCAAGTAGTATCGCAGTGATGTCTGTCATTAGGAGAATCATGGAACCGAACCACAAATGCCAAGAACTCGGAACCTGCGCCGCTCAGGCACACTCGTCCAGATCAGCAATTGCCAAGAACTCGGAACCTGCGCCGCTCAGGCACACTCGTCCACTGCAACGAGTGATTAGCTGGGCCTTGACAAGAAAGGCTAGGTAAAGGGTTAACCGTATATTCTCGAACAGTTCGGGATACGAAGCTGTGAGGTCACGGTAAAGAGGTACGAGTGAACTTTCACTGCGCCAGCTCGGGGGTGAGCCGAGTGCCCGTAAAAGAATAATGCTCGGTGCCCAAAGCATCGCCGTCTCCGGCTTGAAAACATCCCGAACGCTAATGATCAACGAGTGGCGTGCTGCCGGTAGTTCGGGGCACCGGTACCGGCGAGCAATGTTCAGCAACAACTGGCTGCCGAGAACCAACAACGCGACCACTAGCGGGAGCAGAATTACAGTAAGTAGCGACACCGGCCACCCCGAAAAGGTGCTTGCGTCAGATTTTGGTGAGCACACGCTTACATCTTTGGAAGTCTTGTCTGCATTCCCCGTGAAAAGTCACTAACTCTTTGGGCAAAGAACCGGCTTTGAGTAATCCGGTCTTGTAATCACCCTCCCATTTTGGTCGACCATTGCGGCGTAACATTTTGTTGGAGGTGCTTCCGGTGAAGGGGCATAAGCAGGTGCTGGCGGGTACGTATAGTAGGGATACCCATAATAGTACGGATACCCGTAGTAATACGGCGCATAGGCACCGTAGTATATCGCTGCGCCATAAAGCCCCCACCACGGCCACCACGGACCACCCCAATATCCGCCCCAGTATCCGCCGCCATGGAATCCGCCGCCATGGAATCCGCCGAAATGGGCACCACCGCGAGCTTGGGCCAAAGCTGGTGCTGGAGCAGCAACGACCAGTGCCAATGCCAAAGCCAAAACAAGAGCCAGAGACAGAGTTGTTGTTTTCATGATTGGCCCCCTATATAGGAGAATGTTACGACATATCCTGTGTAGCTCTCCCAAATTTTGCCGATGAAAAACCCGGGCAGTGCACCTGACCTCATTCAACCCAACCCCGGCACCTACGCCCTGCTGCTCTCGTCATCAACAGACGCCCTTATCCAGGTCGGGCGGCTTGGGAGCCTGCTGCTCCAGCCGGGGTACTACGTCTACGTCGGCAGCGCCCTCGGGACGGGAGGAGTCCGTGCCCGTCTGTCGGTACCTACGGATGTCCGGAATCGGGGCGGGCCGTGCCTGCTCAGGACAAGCCAACCCGCCGCGCACCCTCGCGCTTCTTACTGAATAGACGAATGTAGGTCGAGGGGTGGTCTTTGTGCATCTACACCATTCTCTTCGTCCTTTTACTCGCAGCGTGGATACTCGCCTGGGGCGTGTTTCACGTAGGCGGCCCTATGGACTTCCTGCTACTGCTCGGGGCAGTGATCGCGCTCTGTTTCTCCATTGACCACGTAAGTCACCGGCATGGAGGACAAAATCCCAATTAATCCGGTACATCCCCGAGGAGCATCAAATGTCAAGCGAACCGCTGGCTAAGCCTTCCATGCACGTCTTCCGGGCCGACCACCGCCAATTGAACAAGCACATCAAATATTAGAGAAGGTAACCTTTATGAGTAGAATCAAGCACCCGGCGCTAGCTGCCGTTGTGGCAGTGTGCTTCGTACTGATGGCGTGCAGCGCGACCGCTCAGGTAAGCGTGCAGATCGGACCGCCGCCCGATTGTCCTTACGGTTATTACGATTTCCCGCCGTATGCCTGTGCTCCGTATGGCTACTATGGCCCGGAATGGTTCCCTAATGGCGTCTTTATTGGCGTCGGTCCGTGGTTTCATGGTCCGGCTCACTTCCACGGCCACGTCGATAACCATTTTCGTTCCGATCACGGTTATCGGGGCCCCTTGCCGCAACGCGGCGAGCGACCCGACCGGGACACCCGTCACATAGCCCATTTCCGGGGCAATGAAATGCGGGATGGGCGCGGTCACGTTGTGCGCTGAGGTCGAGGGTAGAACGTACCGATTCGAGCGGACTGCTAAGCAAATGCGCTCAAAAGAAAAGCCTGCCTTTGAGGGCAGGGTTGGATTGAACCTGAGGCGCTCTTACGCCACTTTGACGTGAACTCGCGTTGCTTGTGCGTTCCCGGATTTCGGCAAGGTGAGTTCGAGAACACCGTCACGCACTTCGGCTGATGCTTTGTCCGGGTCTACCTCGGTAGGCAGATTCACCGCTCGGAAGATTTGGTTACCCTCTCTTTCGCTATAACAGATGTGCCCTTTTGTTCTTTCCCTGGTCTGCTCGGTCTGGCCGCGAATGATTGCCCGCCTCGGCTCCAAGTAGATGTCGATGTCTCGTGCGTTGAAGCCCGGCACTTCGGCATTGACGTGCAGTTCATCCTCGTTGTCCGCGATCTCTACTGGAGCAAAGTGAACGACTTCCAACTCAGCACGAAGCCAGTTCTCAAGATCGTGCCCTGATGCATAGCCACTGTCCTCCCCAAAGCTCGCGAGCACGTCGGGTAATCGCATCCTGGAACTCCCGGATGCTACGCTCGAAAGGGGATTCCGCATTCGCCATGCTCGCGACTCCGGGCGGGTTGACTGGGTGCAGTGCGCTCGTGTTGTGTCGTGTTGGCATGAAATACCTCCTTTTGGAAACGGCTTTGAGTCGAAGATTGATCTTCGGCCTTTGTGGCTAAAATGTGGGCTGATTCGTTACGGGGTCGCCGAACCATAGAAAGCGAACGGCTGAATATTCGGTAGACGCCAAAATACGAAAAATCCAGTTCAGCCGCAAGTGTCTGGAAGAGACCGATGCCAGTGCCGGAAATCCGGATCGCCACCCCTCTCCGGCTAGAACGCAAGGTGCGCTCCAAAGGCAGACGGCGCACGTCGCAGTATGTGGGGTGAGGATGGCAACGGCGTGCGCCGTTGAGCCTGATGAGCGCCTCTGCTACCCCCCGTCAAACTGGCATGGGGAGCTTTGCCGTAACTTCGTCGTGCCTACACATCCCGCTGAATACCTGCACGCCTCCGAGATGCCCCTGATACACCAAGGCATGCCGCTTCATCAACCCCGCCCCGTGTAGAACCGGGTGCTTGGCACTGAGCAAACTCCCTATGCTGGTCTCATTCTAATTATATGGGTGACGCCACGCCCATAGAACACCATAACCTACGCCGCGTCCGCCTGCATGTTGGCCGGCGCTACACCTTCACTGCCTCGCCAACCCGATGAGGCCTGGGCCAGCGAGCGGTACCGATTTACCTGGGTTCGGGCGTAATGGCGGTTTTGTCGGTTATTACCTCCACCACCGCGGGTTTCCCGGCGGCCAAAGCCTGTTTTACCGCCGGTCCGATATCCTCGGGTCTTTCCACCCGGACAGCAAAACAGCCAAACTCTTGAGCAATCCTGCTGAGATTTACCGGGGTAAAAGTGATGCAGGCATCGGCTCTTTCCGGATCGTCCTCAAATAGCTTCCTGTAGGATTTCCGACATTGCCCAAGCACCCGGTTATTGTTGATGATCGTAACTGTGTTGATTCCATGGCGGCAGGCCGTTTCCATTTCACTGAGGTGATAAAAAATAGCGCCGTCGCCGGCAAAACATACAACCGGTCTTTCGGGAGCACCACATTTAACGCCCAGTGATGCCGGAAATGCCCAACCCAGCGATCCTGCCGCCCTGAGATATCTCTGAGTTGTGCGCATTCTAAGCATCGTCGCTGTCCAAATTGCCGAATATCCAGTATCGGCGACCAGCACAGCATCATCAGGCAGTACTTTGCCTATTTCCAGGCATAGCCGTTCCGGCCTCACAGGAACACTGTCACAGGTCAGACGCTGTTCGTATTCAGCCAGGGTTGCGCACACATAGGCCGTTACCTCTTCGCGCCATTGAGGGTGATTATTTTTGGCAATCTTGTTCACCAACTGGGCCGTGACGGTTTTGGCATCGCCGAGTAGACCTACCGAATTGGGGTAATTCCTGCCAAGTTCAGCCGCTTCAATGTCAATTTGTACCACTTTCACATCCGGCAAGGGCGCCGTCCAGTTGAGTGTCGTTTGATCGTTCGTCTGCGTGCCTATGAAGATGACGAGGTCCGCCTTACTTAATGCTTTATTGGCACACGCCATGCCATAGTTTCCGGCTATGCCAGCCCAAAGAGAGTCGTCCTCATTGATCAATGTCTTGCCGTCGGGGGTAGTGACAACCGGAATATCGCCTCTTTGCGCAAGCTGATATATCTCGCCATCCGCGTCGGAGATCCTGGCGCCCCGGCCGGCGACTATTACCGGGCGATGGGCTTGGTTAATGATCTCTGCCGCTTCTTCAATGTGATGCTGCCCGGCCGCGGGTCTGAAGGCCGGGTACTTCTTGTAGGTTTCCTCAACGCATAGCGGCTCATTCATCACGGCCAATTCCGCAACCCGGCCCACTTCATTTGGTATATCCAGATGAACGGGACGGGGTTTTCCGCTAACCGCTTCGCGAAAACATTGCCGCAGTAAGAACGGCAACTGGTCAGGCTGAGTTAGATCGGCGTTAAACTTGGTTATTGATTCGTAGAGTAACCGGTGATCGGCTTCTTGATAGGAATGTTTATACTGAAATGGCGCCGTCTTTTTTCCGGTGAAGGCAATGACCGGCGCATTGGCGAACCAGGCGTCTTGAATTCCGCCGGTCAAATTGGCCGCTCCTATGGACTGACACATGCAGAGACCAGGTCGGCCCGAAATACGGGCATAACCATCTGCCATATAGCCGGCCGCATTTTCCGTATGGGCCAATATTCCCTTGACGCCAATTTGCTCCAGTTCCCGCAATACCATCCGCAACATCGCTTCCATATAGAACAAATGCGTAACGCCATATTGTTGTAAGATATTAGCTATGTACTCAAAACCCTTAAGCGATTTAGTCATTACTTACCCTTTCTCTCTCAGGTCTAGCCCGCCAGGACCGCCACCGCCATGGGGAGTCAACCGTCCCCAGATAATCAGCAGCAAACAAATGTAGAAACTTTGCCGACAACCAAATCGATTTTAGCAGTTCGGCGCCTACTCGGCGGACTTGTTGTGCGGCTCCAATTCTAAGCTCTTTCGCTGGGGCGTGAAGATGCCGCTACCACCTTGCAGGAATAAATGCCCAGTTCAGCGTATTTGTACCGTCCGTCACTGGCTTGGGCGTACTCGTCGGAACTGACGATAACCTCAGCACCCCGGAACGGGACCATATAGAGCGTATGACCCCAGTGGAGGTGGAGAAAGGATGACCTTGTCTACACCTCCCGGCACGACACCGTGCTCCTTTAACCCAGCGAGCAATTGATGCTTGGTTGAATGTTAGCCGACATCGTAGAGCGTAGTGAAGCGGCCCTGGATTAGTACAATCGAAGGAATTCCAAACATCCCCCGATTCGTGGTGACCGGACATCCCATCATCACCAGTTTTACGTGTGTGCCACAGAATGATCCTTTCTCCCGCCCACTCCAACGGTGAAGTTCTGACCTTGTAGTTATCCCACCTGGCTCCAGCCCGAGCCGAGTCAGGCTTGCTGAAAGACCTGATTACTGTCCTCAATCCAGCGGCGGGTTACGATTTATCACGGTCCAGGACTTCTTCCAGACACGTCTTACTGGCGAGTGGTCCCCGCGCCTCGAGTGCTTCGAGCGCCTTCAGCATACGTATTAACCTGATGTCTCTTTCGCGATATACCTCTTCTCTCGGCCGGTCCGTGTAATCGTAAAAGCCGCGGCCTGATTTGACTCCGAGATAGCCTTTCTCAACCAACCGTTTCAGAGACTTATATTCATAATCGAGCGGCACCTCTTCAAAGCCGACAGGATGTGACCGCAGATGTAAACCCGCAAAATCTATCTTGCCAACGACGCCAAAGACCATCATTCTAACGGCCAGCCCCACCCGTGCCGCCTCATCCAATTGATCTGGCGTTACATAACCGTTGTCCATCAAGTAGTGAATTTCCCGATTAAATGCATGCTGGATCCGATTTATGGCATAACCGGAGATAAATTTCTTCATTGGAATCGGTCTTTTGCCAATCTTTTGCAGCAGTTCCATGGCGAAGGCAATGGACTCCGGGCTCGTCTCCTTCCCTCCGACCACGTCGACTAACGGAATAAGTTGCGGCGGTGTGTACCAGTGAGTAATCAGGATTTTGTCCGGCCTGCCGGTCTCAACGAAGCTGAAAACATTCAGATATGACGTATTGCTGCACAGAATAGTTTTTGCCGGGCATAACTTGTCCAACTGGCTGAAGAGCAGTTTCTTGGCGGCGACATTCTCGGTGATGGCTTCGATTGCGATGTCGGCGTCTTGTACTGAATCCTCTAAAGAGCGGGAGAAACTGATGTTGGCCAGGGCGTCCGACACGGAAAAATCTAAGAATTGTTCGTCCCGGAGCGTCTTAAGGCTGGTGGTGATCAGCTTACAGGCATTCTCCAAGGCAGCTTGTTCTGTGTCCACGAGTGCTACACGAATATTTCGTTGCGCAAACGCCTGAGCAATACCATGGCCCATGACGCCTGCCCCGATTACCAGTACTTTGGTCATCTTCTTACCACCTTTGCGCTAAATTGCGGTTCCAGTTATTCAACTCTCGGCTGTGATGGCTCCGAAAGTTACTTTTTGGCGGCTAGCGGAAGCAAGTACTTTATTAGCACGAAATCGCACTTCAAAGGTTCGGTACAGGTGCACTGACATTCAAACCGAATGCGGAAAGGAGAGCATAACGGGCGGTCGCCTGCGCAGTACCTAAGCTATGGGCGAATTCCTCATATACTCACCAAATCGGAGACCCAGCGAGGCGCCCCGTCAGCCGCCTTCTTGACTCTGCCTTTCTCCACCGTTCGCCGCTGTTGGACCGAATCACAGATCGGGCACGCATCATCGAGACCGGCACGGATAGCTACCGTTTCCGCCTTGCATAGCCGCGGGCTCGGGATGAGCTGTGTCCACTCTGAAAACGGTAAATTCGCCGCCAGGATGACGGCGGCCTTTTCTGCCGCTCGGCGATCACCTGGAAGAGGAGCTCTGCGCCGGGGTCCGCCATGGGTATAAGCATTCTTGCGTTATTCACCGAAGTGAAGTACTTTTTCCCTGAAAAACAAATCAATCTTGGCGGGTACACTCCGTTGGCCAACACGAACGTTGAACTACGGCATCTTCGCTATTTCGTTGCGGTAGGCGAAGAACTGAATCTGACGCGGGCAGCCGAACGCCTCCATACGGTTCGGCCTTCACTCAGCCGCCAAATCAGCCAATTAGAGAAAATCTTCGGGATTCGGCTTCTCTGCCGTCATGGACATCACCTGGAATTGACCGACGCTGGACGGACCTTGGTGGATGATGCAAAGAAATTACTCCAGGACTTCGATTTCATTTTCGATCGGGTGCGGCGCGTTGCCCAATTGGAGGCTGGCCGGCTGACGATAGGCTTTTTCCCGGCCGCGGAATGGAGGGTACTTCCCAGATTGCTGCCGTATTTGCGCTCCCAGCACCCGGACCTGCAGATTCTTTTACGCATCCTGACCCACAACGAACAAATCACGGCGTTGCAGAACCGCACCATCAATGCGGGATTCCTGCGCCATCCGATATCTGACCCGGAATTAAGCTTCGAGGCCATTCACAGGGACAAGATCATTGCCGTTCTCCCTGCGCGCCATGAGTTGGCCAGATTGAGGCGAGTGCCCTTGTCGAAGTTGGCGAAGTTGCCACTGGTTCGCCCCAATCGAGAAGTATCCCCTGGGCTCAACGAGGTTCTGGATGCGTTGGCTGCGCAAGCGGGCGTACAGTTTCGTCCGGTAATGGAGACGGAACACATGTTTGGCACGCTCGCCGCCGTAGCGGCCGGTCATGGATTCAGCTTACTTCCTCAGTTTTCGGAATGGGAACCCAAAATGATCGTGTGCAGGGCGCTTGCGCTCACTACCACTCCCACGATCGACCTTCTAATGGTGTACCGAAAGAATGACGTAAATCCTGTCTTGGCACGGTTTCTAGCTGCGGTTCGCGAGTGTTTCCGGCCACTGCCGCCGACATAACAATCCCCGCCAGAACAAACAATCCGTCCTCCTACCGCCCTGTCAAACCGATAACTACTCCGATCAGCGCCGGCGCAGTGGCGGCCACTTCAACCTGACGTAGAATTCCGATGTAGCACCCCTAGACAGAAAAACCAGCGCGGTTCCCGAGAAAGAATTGGGCGCCGCGCTGGCCGAGACGGTCAAGTGTCAGCGGCTGACTATGAGACTGATCGCGGTTGTATGAGTCAGACTTCCGGACACTCCGGTCACCGTAACCGTGAACGTCCCAGTCGTGGCCGAGCTGCTCACGCTGAAGGTAAGGGCACTCGTGGTCGTCGCCGGGTTCGTGCCGAACGAAGCTGTCGTACCGCTGCCCATGCCTCTCGCGGAAAGCGTCACGGCGGCCGTGAAGCCACCGGAGGGCCGGATCGTAATGGTGCTGGAACCGCGCGAACCCCGCCTGACCGTGAGGCTGGTCGGCGAAGCCGACAAGCTGAAATTACCCGATGTAGAAGAGTTCACAGTCAGTCTGGATCGTGGTCGAGTTATTCAGGTTGCCGGAGACTCCCGTGATGGTCACGGTGACTGTGCCCGTGGCGGCCGTGCTGCTTGCCGTCAACGTGAGAAGGCTCGTGGACGTCGCCGGGTTCGTGCCGAACGTAGCGGTGACGCCCGACGGCAGGCCCGAAGCCGATAGCGTGACACTGCCGGCTAAGCCATTAACTGGATTGACGGTAATCGTCGTGCTGCCCGAGCCTCCTCGCGTGACTGTCATGCTCGCGGGCGAGGCGGACAAGCTGAAATTTGCCGTTGCCGAGGCAAGCGCATTGATCAACCCGCTGCCATTCGGGCTCCCCCAGCCAGTGGCCAGATCGTAGGCTGTGGTTGCCGAAGAGCCATTGCTTCCGCTGGTGATGTCGTGGAAGTCGGAACCATAGCTCGAGCCCATGCCAATCGCATAAAGACTCGGGTTGATAAACCCGACCGGCGAATGACCGTTGGCAACTGACTGCTGATTGGCCAGCGCCAGGTATCCAGCCCACATCGGCGCCGCAAAACTGGTTCCCCCATAATAGTTGGCTGTACATGTAGTTTGATTGGCGCAGACATAAAACGTGAAATTTGCATTGGCCGAAACGTCCGGGGCATTGCGATATGTTTTGGAGCAACTGTAGCACGCGTTTGCCGCGGATGTCTGCCAGGAAGGAATCGCAAACCGGTTCGGCGAGATGCCGCCTCCGCCGGAAGCCCACGCCGTTTCCGAGCTCCAGGGACCGGCGGCGCTGCTGGTCACCAGGTCCGTGCCACCGACGGATGTGACGTAGACATCATCCGCTGGAAAAATTGCAGAGGAAGAACGCCATACACCACTGTCGCCGGCCGCTTGAAACAGATTCTGTCCTTGCGCCGCAAACTCCTTGAAGTAGGGAGCATCCACGCTGGGATCTGCCGGGCTCCAGGTCCAGGAAGAGCTCAACTGCGCATTTAGCGGATTGGCCGTTGCCATAGCGTTGAAAATGGCGGCATCAGAAGATCCCACATACACCACCAAACTGGACAGGCCCGGAGCCATGCCGAGCGCTTGAGTCATATCCAGGGTCTGCTCAGTATCATCGCAGCCAGGATAGACGCATTTCGTGCCGGTGCCGTCCGTGGAAACGAGAGTGATGGGGACATTGTTCTTTTGACCAACGTTCGTGAAGTAGGTATTCAGGTCACTCAAGTTGGTGCCGTAGTACTCCAACAACCCGAGTGACTGGCCGCTGCCATTGAGAGCAGTACCACCGTAGTATGCCGCCCGCATATCGCTGCCCAGAAACGAGCCCGACGGGCCAGAACCAACAGTGGCGTTAGGCTGCGCAACCTGCCTTTTCTGCAGGCCTGCGGGGCGGGGAATCGAATAGTTGTCCAAACCCGCGATGCGCCAGAGCTGGAACGGCAGGTCCGCCGTGGGCTCACGATCTGGGGCGTAGAAGGTACGGTCTTCCGTGGGATGCTTATACAGGCCCATGATCAAATGGAATGCATTCTCAACGCTTCGTACCGTCCCGGTAACAACCACGTTCACCCGGTTGCGAGAAGTACCGACCACCGTAAGGCCGCTTGCTTCCGCAAAACGAATGACCGCGTCATAATCCTCCGGTGTGGGGCCAAACATCGCGGTGAACTGCTCCACCGTGAGAAACTGGCGCCAAGACGGGCTGAAAGGATCGTAGACTCCCTCCAGGAACTTATCTAACACAGCTTGATTGCGGAGTGGCAAAACCAGGACAAGGCGAAGGATTTGGTCCGTTGAGGGTGCGCCAATGAACTGCGTCTGGCCGCTTTGAACCGGCTCGCGCATGTGCCGTGTCGCCAGTTGCTGTCCGTGGGCCGACACCGCAAATAAAGAAAGGAGCATGGCCGCGCACAACCCGGCGGACAGTCCTCGCAATGTAACCAAACTGCTCTTCCAACAGCGTATCATCATTGGCCTCCTTTATCTTTCGGCGAACTGGCCAAATGAAACTTGGTAGTTCAGTTTGACTTCTTATTCTTGACCTCCCTAATCAGAGTCTTTGAGCTTCAGCGCTTTAGCGCTAACAGGTAGTTAGACGTGGTGGAGTTTCGTGTTGTAGAACGGCTTCGCCTTAAGGTCTCCTAGGTTTAGAGTCGGGGCCTGTGGGAAGCACTTAAATTAGTTAGGTGCGCGGTAGTAAACTGCTTGTTCGGAGCCGCGGCTCAGGTTATGGATCATGAACCAAGCTCATAGTTGCTTGCCAATTCGAGAGCGCCGGCTAATAACCACCAGGGGATTTGAGGTACTTCTGAAACTAGGTACTCTATAGGACCGAAGACCGAGGGTACTTATTCGTACCATTGTTGTATGGTCATGTCAAATTACGAGAGGATGTAAGACTGTCATTTCATATCGAACTTGATCAACTGCGTTATAGGGAAACTCTGAGTACCTTCAGGCCATTCGCAGTAAGGACTAAAGTATCTAAGGCACCGCGCGGTAGCTACCAAAGAGTGCCAGCCTAAAAGACCTGACGCTTTTGTACCATTGTAAAAAGCTAATATAAGGTAGGAAACACAGATTTGATTCAAGGAACTCCATGCTGCGGGCAATCCCACTTGATAGCTTAGAGGCAGGCCTTACACTGATCTCAATGGTTAACCTTGACATGCTCACAAGAATTGCGGAGAGGCAACGGAAAGCGGCCTCGGTTCTAAGCTCCAGAGTTATGTTTAGTGACTGCAGATGACCCGGACAGCTTTATGTTCGGGTTGAATATCCTTCCTTATAGACTTTTACCCAAGGGGCGCCTCTCCCTGGAGTACATCCTCGAAAGCGGGTCTAACTAACGAACCAAGTCTTCCGCAGATTGGCCCCAGATGGGCGAGCACAGGCGGTGCGTGGATTCGATTGTCGCGTAGCCTACGAGCTAGTTGAAGATCCGGAACATGGGCTACAGCCAACGGATCGGAGGGGAGGAGCTGTTCGAGCGGGGGCGTGAGCGTTAGCCGGATTCTCGCGGGTGGGATTCTTGCAGGAGAGCGCGTGAAAGCGCCAGTTTAGGCGATTAGGCCGCGGTTCCTGTCGAAGCGGCCTCGTCGGTCTTGGCCGGACTCGATTGTTGCGGCCTGGGAGCAGCCGGAGAAAGTATCCAACCAGTGGCAAGGGCAACGAGGAATACGGACCCGGCTATGCAGATTGTAGTCATCAGATTTACCTCCGCGAAACCGGCTCAAACGGAAGTCCAGTTCCTGTTTGTCTGATTCAGCTCTGGCAGGGGGAGTTCCAATTTATTTATGGGTCTGTGTCGGACTATAAAAAAGTAGAAGATCTTGCCGCCGCGTCGTACTGTAAATAGGAGAACGCCGAACTGGAAGCTAACCCGACGCGAGGGGGAATGTAATGCATGGCCCCATAGGCACCTGGGGGCCGGCCACGGGGAGAACGATGAGAAACCGAACCCCAGTTGAGGGGGAAGTGCTGGGCGAGACGATCGACTACTATCGTGCTCGCGCCGTCGAATACGAAGAGTGGTGGGAACGCGCGGGCGCTATGCTATGCAGGAAGAGGCACGGGGGCGCTGGTTCGGGGAGCGCGAGGAGGTCTATCGCGCCTTCGAGAAGGTACCTGGCGGCTTGGGTTGAAGCCGCCGATGTCATCTGCCCGGCTAGCTCTCGGTGTGTCCAGTCAAACGGTATGCCAGTCGTGACAGTGTGTCGCAAAGCCCCTCCAGTTGGCCCTCTAGAAAATTTATTTCCGGGTTCTGCAGGTCTGCCTCAATGAGTTTGCAAAGCTGGCATACCGTTCGGATACGTTCTCTAGCCAAAATTGAGGCGACGGGGTTCAAGGAGGTTTGATCAGCAATAACCTCGCCGTATTGGTACAGCGTCCACGCGGCCTGGCGAATTCGGTTTACTGCATCCCTGAACTCAGTGAGTATGCGAGGGTCGGGCTTCTCTGCCGACAGAAGTAACTGCTCCAGCCGCCGAAGTTCCTGGGTCACACTCTGAAGCGTTGAAGAAATATCCGGAGCAGGTCCAAAACCGGAACTCATAACCTATCTCCCATATGCCCGTCAGAGCCCATCAGCGCTGACGGCACGGTGCTGCCCGCTGTTGACAACCATCTTCTCACCATTGCTGCCGCCGATTTCTTCTCCTCAATACAGTTTAGGAAAAAAACGGCGAACTCTGTCAAGCAATAAAGATTCATTCGACTGCAATTCCGCTCGGCCGCCCCGATCGTCGAAACCGGCAGCCAGCACCCCACCGACCGAGGTCTCCACCCGTTTAGTGACGGACCGGCAATGTTGGGCGGCGGTTTGCCTAACGCGGACGTGACGACGGAGAGCGTTTAAGCCATGGACTTATCTCGCTTCTTACGAAGTAGTCGAATGACGTGGTGGAGGCGATCTGCCCGTACGTATAGTGTTAACGAGCACCGGCTGCACAGCCATACGGCTTTTTGCTTAGTACCTGGAGGCAGCCCCCAAAGCTCAGGACGATTGATTCGGAATACCGCGAGCTTTCCTTCACCCAAACGCTTGAATTCTGCTTGGCAGTCTGGGTTTGCACAAGTATCTACGGCAAAGTTTTGAATCAAGGGCAGAGTCCTCCTATTCAAAATGTGCCGCCATCCGTACCTCATGCCTCGGAGTAGAGATTGGGCTATGAAATCGGGAGAATTGTAGCCCCACACACCGGAAATGCAAATCCTAAACTGTGGAAGGGAAACCTCGCGTTTTTCCAACGGGCTTTCTATTTAATTTCTCCCCAGGTTTGCGGCAATCTGTCCGGTGAGCGGGCGTTTCCGCCTTGGCGGTGGTGATGAGCTAACCTGGTAACTCAACGTGTGCTGGCCCCTGCTCAACCGGCCGCGCCACGCCTCCTCAGCTATAGATACGCGGTACGCGGGGCGAAATGCCGCATGTTATTTCGTAAGGAATGGTCCCGGCCCATTGTGCGTGATCTTCCGCGGTAACGCTGCAGTGCTCCGAATGGCCGATCAAGATCACCTCGTCTCCGACCTCCACGCCGGGAATGAGCGACACGTCGATGGTGGTCAGGTCCATCGAGACAGTGCCGACAACGGATGCATAGTGGTCGGAAACGATGACACGCCCCTTGTTGGAGATTGCGCGGCGAAACCCATCCCCATATCCGACTGCCAGTACCGCGATCCGCGAGGGGGCATTGGTTACATAACTGCCGCCGTACCCGATGGGCTGGCCGGGAGGGAATTGTCTCAGAGAGATGATGCGGGTCTTCCACGTGAGCACAGGAGCTACAGGTAACGGAGCGGGAGGAGCCTGTTCGCACGATTGGCCGTTGCCGACTAGCGGAGGTTTGTAACCATAAAGCGCCAGCCCGGGTCGAACAAAATTGTTCCATGTACTCGGACGGCCATCTATTGCGGCTGTGTTCGCCATGTGCCGGCAGCTTGGCTCGATACCGGCCGTGCGGAGGGCTTCTAAAACCTGGCGGAAGCGCGCGACCTGGGCGTGAGCGTCCTCGTTATCCAACAACTCCGAGGAGGCCATGTGCGTGCAGACTCCCTCCAGGCGCAGGCATTCGGAAGCCGCGATGCGCCGGGCCATGCTTTCAACCTCGGCAAAAGGCACTCCCAGCCTGCCCATGCCCGTGTCCACCTTCAGATGCACCGGCAATTTCTTTTGGCAACGCTGTTCCCGCGCCGCACGATCCAGCCTTTCTATATGCTCGCTCAGCCAGACGATAGGCGTAAGCTGGTGGCCAATGACAGTGTCCTCTTCGCCTCGCCACATCCCCGCCATAACCAGAATTCGGCAACCTATGCCGGCGTCGCGCAGGCGCGCGCCCTCCTCGGCGGAGGTAATCCCGAGCCACGTAGCTCCCTCGGCTGCCAGCGCACGGCCGCACTCCACAACACCGTGCCCATACGCATTGCACTTAATGACGGCGCACACTGTCGCAGGGGCGACCCGCTCGACAATCGCCCTGTAATTGTGCCGGAGTACGGATAGAGAAACTTCCGCCCACGTGGGGCGCCCTTGCAAAAGAGGCTCACTCCTGTTCGTTCTTTCTTCCATCTTGCTCCCCGCCAGTATCGTAAAACGGCGTTAGAATTCAGGCTGCAGCCCGTAATCTGACGGCAGCCTCTCCTACCGCGCGCTCCAATGCGTGTCTTTCGCCAAAATCAGACGCAGCCTCGTTCCTGGCAAGAATCCAGTATGCCGGCGCGGCAGTTCACCTGATCCTGGCGTTTCGCTCAACCGGGGGCCCCCAGAACGCGTGATTTTTGGCGGGCTGGAGTAGAGGTGTGCCGCATGGACGCCTTGAGGCCCCGGCTTTAGCCACTGAGGGCGCCAGCGCGGGGCCTGAAGGCCGTTCGATTTTGACCCTTGCCGCCCGCAACTCAAGCCGGGCCCTGACACCACGCGCGGCACAGTAGCTTTCTTGCTGTATAAAACCCTGGTATCGCACGGCCCCCGTCAAAACCTCAGTTCATCGGGCAGGAACGCCCTGGCGCTGAAGATTTTCGACCGGCTGGAGCCAGTCTGCGAAGCGTTTATTGCGGCCATTGCAGATATCGTCCATAAGCTGGCGCACACGCTGCGTAACCGGTCCCGGGACTTGAGCGAGAACCCTGTCTTCCAACTTCTTCACGAAGCGTACCTTTACCCCCGAGTGGGAGACAAATATTTCATCCGCGGCCATCAGGTCATCGCGGGTGATCCGCTCCTCGGAGGTCTTGATGCCGATGCTGGGCGCCGCTTCAAGAATGGATAACCTAGTAATGCTGCGCAGAATGTTTCCGCATTGTGAAGTCTTGAGAACGCCGTCTTTCACCATAAAGATCGATTCGATAGAACCTTCGGCCACGTAGCCGTCGGTGGTGAGCAGGACGCCCAGGTCAAATCCGCGGTTCTTGGCATCTTTCATAGCCAGCATGCTGTTCAGGTAATTGGAGCATGCCTTTGCCTCGACCGGCACCGTCGCCGGGTGAATCTTGCGCCACTTGGCGAAGCATAGGTCGATTGGGGTCGTATCATCCAACCCCAATCCCTCGCCGGGGACCGGACATATGGCAAGGTCGAGCTTCGAGTCCAAAACCAGGGACAGGACAGCCTGCTCGCCATAGAAGGCCATTATCTTCACGAGGCCCCGGGTGACCTTGTTCGCCTTAACCGATTCCTTAATGCCTTCTATTAGCTGGTCCTTGCTATAGCCCATTTGCATTTCTAGAAGTTCAGCGGTCCGGAACAGACGATCAATATGTTTGTCCATCCTGAAGGCCACGGTGCCACTCGGACTGGGATGGACCCCGAAGACCTCGAAGATTGCCGATGCGCGGCTGAATCCATGGGAGAGGACATGCACGGTCGCCTCGTTCCACGGCACCAGTTTTCCATTCATCCAGATTTGCAGATGCTCAAACATATCTTTATCTCCCTTCTCAAGAGCGATGGGGCCTAAAGAGGTTAACGGCCGAATCGGGGGCCCCGGGCATTACTTGTTACGCCCCACCGAGATAGGCCTTGCGTACACGTTCGTCCTCCGCAACCTCGGAGGCGGAACCGGAGAGCACCACTTCGCCAGTCTGCAGCACGTAAGCCCGGTGGGCGATCTTCAGGGCCATTTTGGCGTTTTGTTCGACCAGCAGGATGGTCGTGCCGGCCCGGTTCACTTCCTGGACCACGCGGGAGATCTCTTTGACCAGCAGGGGCGCCAGACCCATCGAAGGCTCATCCAGCAAAAGCAGTTGGGCGCCGGTCATGAGTGCCCGCCCAATGGCCAGCATCTGCTGTTCTCCCCCGGAAAGCGTCCCGGCCACCTGCGACTGCCTCTCCTTAAGCCGCCCGAACAAGGCAAACACGCGCTCCATCTCTGACATCACGGCCTGCCGCTGCTTTTTGAGAATGCGCAAGTACCCGCCCAACTCCAGGTTTTCTTTCACAGTCAAGTTGGCGAATATCCGCCGGCCCTCCGGCACGTGAGCAATTCCCATTTCCACCATCTTGTGAGGGGAAAGTCCCAGCAGGTCGCGGCCGGCAAAGGTAACCTTTCCGGTGGCCTCCGGCACCAGTCCGGAGAGGACGCGAAGCGTGGTGCTCTTGCCGGCGCCGTTGGCGCCAATGAGCGTGACAATCTCTTTTTCAGCGACGGTAAACGATATGCCGCGCAGGGCGCGGATGCCGCCGTAAGAGACTTCCAGGTCAGTTACAGTCAGCATTACGCATCTCCTCCGTCGACGGCGCCCAAGTAAGCTTCGATCACCTTGGGGTCGGACTGCACTTGAGCGGGAGACCCTTCGGCGATGATCTCGCCAGATTCGATCGCCACCACCCGATCGCAGGCTCCGGAGACCACATCCATGTGGTGCTCGATCAGGACAATTGAAATATGGTAAGTGGTTTGGACCCAGCGTATGAGTTGCACCAGTTGTACGCCTTCCGTGTCGTTCATACCGGCGGCCGGTTCGTCCAGCAGGAGCACCTTCGGATTCGAAGCTAATGCCCGGCAGATTTCCAGCCGGCGCTGGTCGCCGTAGGGCAGGGAACCGGCCCGGTCCAGGCCATGATCTTTTAGCCCGAAACGCTCCAGCAGCTCCCAGGCATGCGCTTGAACGGCCTTTTCCTTTCGGTAGTAACTTGGCAGCCGCAGGACCGATTCAAAGACGCCGTAATTCAAGTCGTTGTGCGCACCCAGACAAACGTTCTCCAAGGCGGAGAGCTGCGAGTACAGACGAATGGTCTGAAAGGTACGCGCCAAACCCGATTGCGCGATGCGGTGCGGAGGAAGTCCAACCAGGTTCTTCCCGTTGTAGCGGATGCTGCCACGGTCAGGCTGGTAAACTCCCGTGATCATGTTGAAGACCGTGGTCTTGCCGGAGCCGTTTGGGCCGATCAAGCCAATCAGCTCGAAGGAGCCCAATGACAGGCGGAAGTCCGTCAGAACTTTCAGCCCCCCAAATTGGTGGCTGAGGCTCTCAATCTCAAGGATAGTATTCAGCGGTTTTTCTCCCATGATCTGCGCAGCCTACTGGGCGCTGGCGGATTTGCGCCGCGGTTCTTCCCGGCCGGAACTCCGCCCACTTTGGGGATCCAGCGGATTGGCCAGAATCCCGATTTCGCGTTGTCCGAAAATGCCGGTGCGCCGGAGCAGCATGAGCGCGATCAGGAGCAGCGGTCCGAGAACCAGCCGCCAAACGCCCAGTGGCCGCAGCACCTCCAACAGGACTGTCCACAGTCCGGCGCCGATGAACGAGCCTGTGGTGCTGCCTACTCCGCCGAGATAGAGCATGATGAGAACGTCGAAGGACCGGAAAATGCTGAAGTTCTGCGGGGCTATGAACTGCAGCATGTGAGCGCTGAGGCTGCCGGCCACCCCCGCGAAAAAGCCCGACAGGGAAAAAGCCAGCAGCTTGTACCGCAAGGTTGGAATGCCGCCCAGCTCCGCGGCCACCTCGCTTTCCCGCACGGATATTATGGCCCGGCCGTGACCGGAGAGTATCAGGTTGCGGATAACCACTACGCAAACTACTACCCAGCCCCAGATCCATATGAAATTGGTATAGGGAATGATCCCTGGAAATCCCCTCGGCCCGCCAATGTAGTCGATGTTGTTGGCCAGGTTCACGATGATCATGTTGAGGCCCAACGTGATAACCGCCAGATAATCGCCCCGGGTGCGGAAGGATGGATAGCCGACCAGGTAAGCAACGAGCGCGGAGGCCAGGCCGCCGGCCAAAGTAGCCGGGAGAAACGGCCAGTCGGTAAGACGGCTGGTCAAAACAGCAGCCGTGTACGCCCCGATGCCCATGAGTCCCGCATGGCCCAGCGAAAACTGGCCGTTGAATCCATTGACTAGGTTCAGACTCATTGCCATGATGGCATTGATTCCTACCATCATGATAACTTCGTAGTAGTACCCGTTCATGAGATCCCGGGACTGCAGAGCCAGCACCACCATCGGCGGCAGCAGCACAAAAACGGCCCAAGTTAATAAGTTTCTTTTCATTCGCTAGACCTTTTCCGCAGAGCCCACTTTGAAAATGCCGGCGGGCCGGAACAAGAGCATCACCACAAGTAATGCGAAGGCGATGGTGTCGCGGAACGAGGAAGGCAGAAAGGCGGAGGCGCCCGTTTCTATGGTGCCGAGCAGATAGCCGCCCAGCATGGCGCCCGGAATGGAGCCGATCCCTCCCAGAACAGCAGCTACAAACGCCTTGATACCGATCAGCAGCCCCATATATGGATCGATCATGGGCCAGACCATGCCGACCATGACCCCGGCGGCGGCAGCCGCGGCTGAGCCGATGGCAAAGGTGACGGAAACGATACGATTGAGATCAATGCCCATTAGCTGGGCCGCTTCCCGATCGTAGGAAATCGCCCGCATGGCCTTGCCGACGATTGTCCGGTTGACAATGTAGTAAAGGAGCCCCAGCAGTATCAACGCCGTCCCGAGAATGATAAGCGTGGTGTTGGTGAGAAAGACACCGCCCCACTGGTAGACCTGCTTGTCCACCATGGCGGGAAACGGGAGATAGGATGGACCTACCACCGCGCGGGTGCCATTTTCCAGAAAAAGGCTGACACCGATTGCCGTGATCAGGGCACTCAGCCGGGGTGCGCGGCGGAGCGGCCGGTAAGCGATTCGCTCGATCGTGACTCCCATCAGCGCCGCCCCCGCCATGGCGATGAGCACTGAAGGCAAGAAGGAAAGACCGAAGCTCTGTGCGGAAAAATACCCCAGGTAGGCGCCTAGCATGTAGATGTCGCCGTGTGCAAAATTGATCAGCTTGAGCACACCGTAAACCATGGTGTATCCCAATGCGACTAGCGCGTACACGGTTCCAACCTGAAGCGCGTTTATCAATTGCTGAACGAATATTTCCATCTGATTGTTTGCCCTATTGCCGGTGTTTAAGGGGTTCTGTGTCAAACGGGGGCAGAACAGCATGCGTCAGAACGGATTATCTGCCTCCTCATTCTTGAAGTGCCCGGAGGAGAAACAAATTTAGGTTCTCACGCATGCTGAACGGCCGCCTCAGGCCGTCGCGGTCCTAGCCGTTAAGGCTTAACCGAATCCTTGAAGACGACCTTTCCGTTTTGCACCTGCAGAATGACTGCATTCTTGATGCCGTTGCGGTTTTCGTCAAAGGTGAACGTACTCGCCGTCACCAGGCCGGTGATGTTCTTCAGTTTCTTGAGGGAGTCCTTCACTTTGGCGCTGTCCACCGACTTGGCTGCTTCCGCGCCCTTCTTGTACAGCATTACGGCGTCATAAGAGAGCGCCGCGCCGGCCCCGGGGATCTCCTTGTAGCGGCGCTGATACTCCGCGCGGAACTTTTTCACTTCGGGGCGCGGATCGTCGGGCGAATAGTGGTTGGTGAAGTAGAAGCCCTCTACGCCGCGTCCACCGATCTTGACCAAGTCGGGCGAGTCGTTGCCGTCGCCGCCGATGTTGGGAACGTTGAGGCCGAGTTCTTTCTCCTGGTTCATGATCAGGGCGTCTTCGGCGTAGTAGTTGGGCAGATCGATCAGGTCAGGGTTAGTTGCCTTGATCTTGGTGAGCTGGCTCTTGAAGTCCCGGTCGCCGCCCGAATATGACTCCACGGCGACCAGTTGGGCGCCTAGGGCCTTGGCAGCCTTCTGGAAGACCTCTCCCTGTCCCTTGGAACCGTCGTTGGAAACGTCCAGCAACTGGGCAATTCTCTTTTTGCCCAGCACCTTCACGGCGTAACCCGCCTGCACGCTTCCCTGAAAGTCGTCGGAGAAGCAGGCCCGGAAGATGTAGTCGCCGGCAGCCGTAGCCTTCGGGTTGGTGGACCACGGCGAGATCATGATTACGCCAGCCCGCTGCGCAATTGGGGCCGCAGCCATGGTGGAGGAACTGGACATGCCGCCGATGATCACCGTGACCTTGTTGTCGTTAATCAGCTTCAGAGTTGCGGCGGCCGCCTGGTCCGGTTTGTTCTCGTCATCCACGGCGAAGATCTCAATCTTCCGGCCGAGAATGCCGCCCGCAGCGTTGATTTCCTCCACGGCCATCTTGGTAGCGTTGAGCTGCTCCTGACCGAACGTGGCAATGTTCCCGGTCAGGGGTGCCAGCACACCCATGCGAATGTTGTCCGCCGCCAAAGCGTAAGAGGACAGCGCCAGCAGAACAAATATCCCGAACATGACAGCTAAAGACCTTCTCGAAAAGCACATAGCAAGCCTCCTTCTTCCTTCGTTGGGAATTGTTTAACGCCTATAGCCCGACCTCCGCCTCGCGCTGCGCCTCGGCACAACAACACTGCACGCACAAGGGTTTTTGATTAAGAGTTTGTTGCTAAAGGGGGCCGTCGCTCCGAAAATCTGTGATCCGGCATTATCCCATTGGATTTGGGAATGTCAAGGGGCTGCGTGTTAGTTCCAGTTCCGGTTTCGATCTAATTTCTGCTCGACCGTGCCCACCAAGGGTTCCCGGCAAACCTGGTTTTGGCTGGAAGACCGGCGGCTGGCGCGGATTGGCTCGGCAAGCCCTAAATGCGTTTTCTCCGAGCAGCTTACCCAATAGCCCTTCAGGCTTCGCTACGAAGGCCGCCCTTAAAGATGTTTTTAGCGTCCAGTGCCTGAGGGGAGGCTCAGCTTGGAGACGCCTCCTTGAATCGTGTGGCCGACCATCGAAATCCGCCTTCGTAAAGGGTCTTGGCCCCGATACGGCGCCGATGCGAGCTGTCGCTGGCTGAGGCAAAACGGGCTTTGCTGGAAGGTGGAGAGCTGACCGCGTAAATAGCAACCCGGAAACTGCGTGTAGGAGACACGGCCTTCCTCGTGCTTTTAAGGCTATTAATGTTTCTCGATCATTAAATCTAGATACTCTGACGATCTTCACCGGTGACTTCCACGCGGGGCAGTGCGCCAGCTTCCAGGCCGGGAAAAACATTGCTATACCCTGGCCGGTCCCCCTCCGACGGCCCCTCTCCGCCTGCTCAGGACGGTTCTAACGAGGATCGCAACTCGTTGAAGCTATGGTGCGCCTAACCGAGCAATCAATATTGGGCCGGCGTGGATGCCTTGCCCGTCATCATAATAAAGTCGTGCGCTCGAGGCTTTGGCCGCCTCTAAATTCCGTATGGCCCCACTGGTTCTCATCCCGGGATTGCTTTGCGATAAGACACTCTGGGCCGACCAGATAGAAGGTCTTAGGGACTGCGCGGATATCATCGTCCCCAAAATAACAGAGCAATCGACCATTGCCGAGATGGCCGAGGTGGTTCTCCAAAGGTCTCCTGAGCGCTTTTCTCTCGCCGGGTTTTCTCTAGGCAGCCAAGTGGCACTTGAAATCATTCGGGCTACGAAAGACCGCGTTCAAAAGCTTGCCTTGTTAAGTGCTACACATGGCGGATTGCTCCCTCCGGTAGAAGCCGCGATTCGACAGGCTATAACCACTATCGAACGGGGCGGCTTCCAGGAGTATCTTGACGCGGCGTATCCGACCTATGTCGCTGCCTGCCGGGCCGAAGACCCGATTCTGAAACGCGCTTTTATGGACATGGCGTATGCGGTGGGCGAGGGCGCTGGCATGCGGCAGATGCGGGCGCTGCTCACCATCACCTCCCCTTTCTCCGGCCTCGACCAAATTGCTTGTAAAACCCTCATAGTGGGCGGCCGAGAAGATCGTCGCACCACGCCGGCAGCTCACAAGGCATTAGCGCATGAAATCCCTGGTTTCGAGCTGGTGCTTATCGACAATGCAGCCCATTTCACTCCCCTCGAGCAGCCGGGCACTGTGACGCGGCTGCTAAAGCGCTGGATCGAGGCTTGAGCCTCGCGCTTCCCGAAGCGGTTTAACGCGGAAGTTATTTGTATGCTTGGAGCGCCCGAGGTGGCGTTCTATATTGCCCCCTCATTAGGGCCGCTTTTTATTTGATCTTCATTGCTGCTTCACTCTACCGTCACAATCTCCTGGTATCAGGATAGTTGTAATTCTTAGTTCCCGGATTCGAACCCAAGTTGGCTGGGATGCCCGAGTTTGTCTTCACGTCGGGTTAGTGCTCTTGTGTGCCTTTGGCTTCGGATAGCGGGAGAGCCCTACAACCCCGTGCTTACAGGGAGAGAAACACTCATGGCAAAGAACGAAGTTCCGAACAGTGATGGGAAGGGCACGCCACAACCGAACGGCGTATCCAGGCGGCAGTTCATAACTCGCGTGGCGGCCGGCGCCGGCGCCATCGCGGCAACCACCGTGTTGGGAGCCTGTGGAAGCTCGGGTACCACCCCGCTTTCCAGCCTCAACGCTCAGAACCTGTCCTCCACGGCGTGGAGGTTCGGCGTTATGTCGGACACGCAATGGACCAGCCCTCCGGGGGACGACACCTACAACCCGAATACCAGCGCGGTTGACGTTGCACGCCAGATCCAGCAGGAGTTTATCAATGCCGGAGTAAAGCTGGTGCTGCATGCCGGCGACTTGTGCGACGACGGGTCGACTGCCGGCGAGGATGTGCGCGCGCTGTTCGCGCAGCCGCTGTATAACGCCGGAATCGGCTTCTTCCCGCTGCGCGGCAACCACGACGACCAAGCCGGAGATGGCGCCGAATTCCAGCGCATCTATCCACAGACGGGCGCAGTTGCGGCCAATGCAGGCATCCACAACGCTACGCCCTCTAACGTTCTGTCGATGACGAATCCCGACGCGGCAACACAGCCCTCGCCGACCAAGGCCGGCAGCCCATTTACCGTAGGTTCCAATTTCAGCAGTCCCCCTGCTTACAGCAACGGCCTGGCCGGCTTGTCGTACTCGTTCGACTATCAGAATGTCCGCTTTGTTCTGCTCGATCAATTTACTCCTGTCGGATGTGTCAATGGGACCACCACCGCCGACGGCTTGACGTGGGACGCAGCCTATGGGTCGGGCAGCCCAACCACCATCGGCAACCAGCAGTCGTGGATCAGCTCGCGGCTTTCCGGCCGGGCGGCCAACAGCCACGCCTTCGTACTCACCCATAAGGGCCTGATCACCTGCCAGCATGCCGACGGCCTGTTTGGCAGTAATCCTGCGACAAATACTGTAGTGAACGGCGCCCCTTCGCAGACTACTTTCATCAACAGCCTGGCCGCCAACAAGGTTGGCTATTACCTCAACGGCCACGACCATATGTACGATCGTGCGTTGATCGCCAGCCCCGACGGGTCATGCACAATCACGACCATCCTTACCGCTTCCGACAGCGCGAAGTTCTACGTACCGGCGGGCTCGGGCACCAACTACAAGGGTTCGGGCGCATCGGGAGCAAACGGCACTATCATCCAGGGCTCGACCAATGACGCTTATTACGACAACCCGCCACGCCGGACACCGGTCACCCAGGACCTCTTCACGGTCGGCTATTACATCTTTACCGTCGATGGCGCAAACGTCACCGTCGATTACTATGCGGCGGACGTGAATACCTATACCTCCAGCGCGAGCGAAGTGATAACGGCCACGGCCCACGGTCTCAACTTCACCAAGCGCGAGACTTTTGGTTACGGCCTAAACGGCAAGCAGTTCAAGGTACCGCAGGGCGCCTCGTATGCCAGCGGCGCGGTCCCGTTCTTCCCGGCCGCGGCGGCTGCAGGACAGGTTCAGGACGCCTCCTCGACCGCGACGACCGCCAAGATCCTGTACGGTACGAACAACAGCACCGTGGTGGATGCGTGTCAGGTGCCATGCGTCAAGGTGGTAAGCAGCGGCTGGGCTCCGGCCGCAAACGGCAGTCTCAGCGACATTCTGGCTCTGTGGGGCATCAATTCCTACCAGGGCGCGACACAGGCCGACACCTACGTTCTCTACATGAAGCCCGGCGGCAGCGCCGCCCTGAACTCCAAATGCGCTATCGCCAGCCTGGATTCCAATGGCAACTGGACCAACGCAGTCAACAACAACTACGGCGGCAGCAAGCAGTTCGTGAACGGCCCCTGGAGTAACAGCTACACTACTCCCGGAACCTACGGCTACAACTCCGCCGATAACAGCGTCTGGGCGGTTCTGAACTATGCCGGCATCTTCGCGATTGTCGCTAACGTGTCCTAGGCCACGGTAGACAGAGTCGCGTTACCAAACCAGGAAGCTCGCGGAATATCGCGAGCTTCTTTCTGCTTTCAGTCAGTGAAGGGTGCCCCAGGTTCCGCGCCGCGTTTTTCGGCGCTAACCTGGAGCGATTTGCCCCACGTCAGCCTAAAAGCAGGGAGGGACGTGGGGCACCCAAAATTAAACGGAATCAACCTGACCCACACCGCGCCTTGGCACCCCTTGCTGCAAAAGATCGCCTGAGGCGCTCTCAGGCCGGCCCGGCCGGCGGTCTATCTGTGAAAAGATTTGGCGCCGTCATGAAGCTGCGGCCGAGATGCGCGTGCGGTAATTGGTGTAATCGTTGACCAGGCGCTCGTATTTGCCGGAGATCAAGGGAGAGGAGATCATGAAATCGGCGCTGGCGCGGTTGCACGCCACGGGAATGTTCCATACGACAGCTACTCGCAGCAAGGCCTTAATATCCGGGTCATGCGGCAGGGCTTGCAGCGGGTCCCAGAAGAAGATTACGAAATCTATCTCTCCGCCGGAGATTTTGGCGCCGATCTGCTGATCGCCGCCCAGCGGGCCGCTCTCGAGCTTTTCGATGGGCAGGCCGAGTTCTTTTTCCAGCACGGCCCCGGTAGTGCCGGTTCCATACAAATGGTGGGCAGCAAGCAATTCACGGTTGAACTTGGCCCATTCGAGCAGGTCGTCCTTCTTGTGGTCATGCGCAATCAGCGCAATGCGCTTGCACGTTTCCATTGGTACTTTCTTGTATTTCATCTGTACTCCCAATATTAAGTAAACCCGGCCTGAGTTTCAGAGTCGTGAGATGCAGATGAATTGACTGAAAAATAAGGGGTTGAGCGAGCTCGCTGCCGAGCGGGCCTCAGGCCGGTAATTGTTGGCTGAACCCCGCGGCTGGGGGCGAGTTCTCAGGGACAAACCGCCGCTCGTACCGCCTTCCGCTCTTCCGCCAGTTTCAGCCCCTTGGCCAGATCGGCCAAAGGGAACTTATGGCTTACGATTTCCGAAAAAGGATATTTCTCCCTGGTTCTTTCGATGAACCCAACCGCCTCGGCCAGTTGCAGGGCGTCGTAGTTATGGAAGCCGCGTATGGTGAGCCAACGGGTGATTACCTCGCAGGCATCGACTTCCACCTTGGCTCCGGGAAACACGTTTCCCTGCCAGCAGTACTGGCCCCCTTTGCGCAGCATCTTCAGCCCCGCTGCAAGAACCTTGGGAGTTCCAGCCAACTCCAGAACCAGGTCGGCGCCCCAACCGCCCGTGTGGTCCATGACGAAGGAAATTATGTCGGCATCTGCAAGTTCCCGGATGTCCAGGGCGATGTCAGCGCCGAACTTCCTGGCCATCTCCAAACGCTCCGGCACAACGTCGAGGATCAGCACCTTTCCCGCGCCACGATCCTTGGCTACTGCCGCGGCGTATATTCCCAGCAAACCCGCTCCCTGAATCACAACCTGATCTTCCGGCTGAATCCCGGTTCCGTCGTAGGCTTGCATTACTGTTGCCAGGCCGCAATTTGCCGGCACAGCCTCTTCATCGGATACGGTTTCAGGAAGCTTGAATACGGATGTGCCGGGAATGACATAACAGTACTCGGCATATCCGCCATTCAGGTGCGGGGCGGCGGCGCAGCTTTCGTGTCCATACTTGAAGAGCTTCACGCACTTCATGGGAAGGGACTTGATTCTGCAAAAGTAACAGTTTCCGCAACTGGCGAAGATCGTCCAGGTAATGCGGTCGCCTTCTTTGAGTGGCCGCCCCAAGGTATCGGCAGTTACGCCTTTGCCCAGGGCTACGATTGTTCCGATGATTTCATGGCCGAGAATGGTGGGGACCGGAGCCGGGCGTGCTCCCAGCGTGGTATGCAGATCGGATCCGCAGATGCTCGACATCGTCACCTTCACCAGGATTCCTCCCGGCACGGGGGGAACGACCTGATACTCCCGCATTTCCAGAGGGCGGCCGACACCGGTAAAGACCATTGCTTTACTTATCATGTTCCGCCTCCGCCTATGGACGCTCGCCGCGACCGATGCGGGACGAGATCGTGTCGATCACCGGCATCAGGTCGAACACGGTGTCGATTATGTAGTGCGGGCCGGCGGCTTCCAGGCGCTGCCGGGCAGCCGCCAGCAGGCGGTCCCGTTCCGCGTGAGGCAAAGCTTCCAACTGTTTCTCCGAAAGTCCGACTTCATTGCCGGAACGAAGGATGGAAACCGTCCACATGCCGGCGTTGTGGCCCTCTTCGACGTCGACTATGGTGTCGCCCACTTTGACAAAGGAACTCATCGGATAGACGCCAAGATGGCGCGCGGCATAGAACGCCATCCAAGGGTAAGGCCTTCCCTGGCCCACCAAGTCCGGGGTAACCCAAAGATTTGGGGAATACCCGGCTTCTACAGCCTTCTTTTTTAGGTTGTCCATCATGCCGGCGTCGAAGCCGGTGGTATTGGCAAAGGGAATTCCGCGGCGCCGCAATTCCTTTGTGACCTCGATGACCCCAGGAATGAGATCACAGTGAGGCGGCGTCTCCACAGCTTGCTTCATAATGGCCGGGAATTCTTCGTAAAGCTCGTCCAGGAGCTCGCGGGTCGGTTGCCGGCCATTGGCCTTAGTCCAGCGAGCGCAGATTGCCGGGTCGGTGAGCATCGCCCAGAGATGGTCTTTCTTGTGGGCGCCCATTGGCCGGCGCGCTTCTTGCTCCGAGACGGTCACGCCATGGCGCGCGAAAAGCTCGACGAAGGCGACCACCGGACCTCGGCTTCCGTAGTCGAGGACCGTGCCGGAAATGTCGAATATCACGGCACGCACACCGCTATTTAGAGTCTGTGAATGCATGGGCTCTCCTGAATTTATGAACTCAATTTCCTTTCCAGACCAAACGACAACTCAAGCGCAGCTTCGAGAGGCGCTTGACGTTATACCATGACCCGCCGCACGTGCGCCGATCCCATATCGATCAGGCTGCAGGCGGCGATCACAATCAGGATCACAGCACACGTCTGGCGAAATTGGAAAGCTTGAATGATTTCCCAGAGCACCATCCCGACGCCGCCGGCGCCGACCATCCCCACCACGCTCGCGGAACGGACATTCGACTCGAATCGGTAAAGCGAATAGGAAACCCAGAGAGGCAACACCTGCGGAATGACGCCAAAGGCAATTTCCTCCAGGACGCTTGCCCCGGTGACGCGAATGCCCTCCACCGGGCGCGGATCGATCGCCTCCACGGCTTCGGAAAAGAGCTTGGCGAGTATGCCGGTGGTGTGAACAAAAAGCGCCAGGACCCCGGCGAACGGCCCCATGCCTACCACCACCACAAACAGCATGGCGAACATCATTTCATTGATGGCGCGCGCCGCGTCCAGGGCCCGGCGCACCGGCTGATATATCCACCACGGGGCGATGTTTTTCGATGCCAGCAGGCCGAAAGGAACGGCCAGGACCATGGCGAGAAGGGTTCCCCAGATAGCGATCTGGATGGTGACTGCCATTTCCTCGAGGTAGTACTTCCACTCGCGGAAATCGGGCGGGAAAAAGTCCAGGGCAAACTTGACCATGTTTCCCGCGTCTTTAACCAGGAGCATGGGGCGCATCTCCGCGCCACGCCAGGCCCAGGCCAGCACGGCAATCGCCGTGCCCCAGGCCAGGGCCTGCAAGACCGTTCTCTTGGGAGCGCCCGTCCGTGCGCGGTCAAGCGTTTCCAGGTGCAACTCGTCGGACATAGGACACCTGTAAGCAGGAGAAAGCATCAGATTCCGGAATCTGATGCTTCTCCGGAGTTACTTGGACGGTCTCTGCGCTTTCGCTTGCATTTCCAGGTCAGCCAGCTTGGCATTGATGGCGGCCAGTTGCGCCTGCTTCTCTTGCGGCGCGATAGTCTGGCTGCTTTCGATGGTCATCTTCTGTTTGGCCAGCTCGAGCTGGCGGATCGGGATAAGTTGCGCATTGCTGGACTCACGGAATGGCAGCCATCCCTGAGCCAGATGGGCCAGCACCTGGCGCTGCCGCTCAGCGTTCGGACCGTTCTTGCCGTAACCAAGAATGAAGGCTTTGATCTTGGCTTTCATATCCGGCGGAAGGTCCTTGCGCCAGACCAGCGGATCATTAGGAATGAGAGGCGATTTCCAGAAGACCTTGATCAGCGCCGCTTTTGCCGGCTGCTCTTTCTGGAACCTCGCCAGATCCATGGTGTTGTTGGTGGCGAAGTCCACCTGCTTGCTTGCCACTGCTAGCAGGTTTGCCTCATGACTGGCGTTGCGGACCCTCTTGAAATAAGTTTTGGGATCAATCTTGTTGGCCGCGAATATGTAGTAGGCGGGAACCAGAAAACCCGAGGTGGAGTTCGGATCGCCGTTGCCGAAGATATACTTCTTGCCATTCTTGATGATGTCGTCAACGCTGTTGATGCCGCTGTCTTTGTGCGTGATCAGGAGCGACCAGTAACCGGGATTGCCATCCAAAGTCATCGTCCGGGCAAAAACTTCTCCATTGGCGCGGTCCACGGCTTCCATGGCTGATTTATTGCCGAACCAGGCAATCTGAACCTTGTTGAAGCGCATTCCCTCGATCACCGTGGCATAGTCGCTGGCGAAAAATGCATTCACCTTCAGGCCCAGCGCCTTGGACATGTCGTCGACGAATGGCTGCCAATCCTTCTTGACGTTTGGCGCCAGTTCGGCGGGAATGACGCCGAAATTCAATTCCGTGACCTGCTGGGCCTTTGCCGGCGCCGCAGCTATCAGCATCGCCGCTAGTAACGAAACTGCAAATAGAGTGCGAGCCAGTTTTCCAAATCGCATGATGAATTCTCCTCTGAAGTAACGGTTCTATCGCGCAAACCGCCGATCGATTACCCCCACTTGCTTTTTCCGGGCTTCCGGAGAAGTTGCAAGGCCCTCGTGCTCAGCCGAGATCGCTTGCCTCGATGCCATCAAACGCCCTGGCGCCTGAGGGGGGCCCCGTGACGGAGTCGAGGTCGGCATTATTCAGCGGCAGTAAATCCGGCTTCAATGGCGTGCTCCGCGACTGCGAGCCCCGGCAGCAGTAGATTTCCGCAAGCAAACATGGCGTCAGGTCAGCATTGGAGCCGTCGTAGACGATCATTCCATCCCGCAGACCAACCACCCGAGGGCAGTACTTCAACGCAAACTCCACCTGGTGCAGCGAAACGATTACGCTGATACCTTTTTCGCGATTGATCTGAGAGAGAATTTCCATCACTCGCATCGAGGCCTCGGGGTCGAGCGATGCAATTGGCTCATCGGCCAGGATGATTTCCGCTTGCTGGACCAGGGCCCTGGCGATGGCAGCCCGTTGTTGCTGTCCGCCGGAGAGCGTACTGGCGCGCTGGCCGGCATACTCGGCCATCCCCACCAACTCCAGAGCATCCATAGCCAGCTTCTTTTCGGCTTGAGTAAACCAGCGGATGGTGCCGCGCCAGAGCGGCACACGGCCCAGTGTTCCGGCCAGGGCGTTGGTAAGCAGGGACAAGCGGCCAACCAGGTTGAACTGCTGAAAGACGAAGCCGATACGGCTGCGAACCTGGCGGATGTCCCCAGCCAGAATGCCCCTGCGTTGCACCGCCCGGCCCAGCACCCGGACTTCCCCCGAATTGCGGTCTCCGGTAGTGAGCCCCGCCAGATGACGGAGCAAGGTTGATTTGCCCGATCCGGAAGCGCCGATCAGCGCCACCATCTGAGCCGGCTCAACCTTAAAGGTGAGGCCGCTGAGCGCTTTGCGTCCTGAGCTAAAGGTCTTGTTCAGACCGGTTACCTGAACGGCGGGGACTGGGCCTGGCTCGGTTTGACCGCTATCGGCGGCTTGGTGCCTGATCCGCGAAACCTGCCGCAAGCTCGTGGGGGTTGAAATCCCGGCTGGCTGGAGATCGAAAGCAGATCGACTGCAAATATTGCTCACACATATCCTCTTCGTTCAGCTTGCGCATCCTGATGGAAGCGAAATCAGATGAGCTTGTGATGCCTTCATCTTTCCGGCGGCAACACAATGCCAGATGAAGATGAACGCTTCATTACAATGGCGCGACAGCAGGATGAATACTGCTGCTGCACATTCGTTGGTTCATAAGGAGGGAAGCACCGGCTGGAGGCCGGAGCGCGCCGGGCAGGCAATTCAGCCTTCTTGATCCCGCTTTGTGTTTCGGCCGATCCCTTTTAACACGGCATTAACCCGGACTCAACTGATTTTGGGTAAAGTAACTGATCATGCTGGCCGGTAGCTCAAGCCTGGTCGATATATCGAAGTTCCGGATTCAGCAACTTCGCCAAGCAGACGTCCCGTTCCGCCGGTGCTAAGCTTCGGGCGCGACTTTCTCTGGGGCGTCTCCACCTCTGCTCATCAATTCGAAGGCGGCAACATTCACAACCAATGGGCCGCGTGGGAGCTGCAGGGCCGCATCCGTTCGGGAGACGCCTGCGGGACGGCATGCGACTGGTGGCGCCAGGCGGAGGCAGACCTGGACCGCTGCCGCGATCTGGGCCTGAACGCGCTGCGGATTTCCGTCGATTGGGGACGTATCGAGCCCCGTGAAGGCGAGTGGGACCAGCGCGCCGTGGCGCGATACCGCGCCCTGCTGCGCGCCGCCTCTGAGCGCGGCCTGCGCCCGTTCGTCACCCTGCATCACTTCACCCACCCGCTCTGGCTGGAGGCCGCAGGCGGATTTTGCGCCATCGAGGCGGTTGCCAAATTCGCGCGATTCGCCGAACGGCTGGTGGACGGGTTGGGCGAGTTCTGCCGCGACTGGCTGACCTTCAACGAACCGAACGTGTACGCCGTCTTCGGCTACATCTTCGGCGAGTTCCCGCCCGGCCTGCGCTATAAGCTTCAGGAGGCCGCACGGGTAATGACAAACCTGCACCGCGCCCATGCCTTGGCCTACGAGCGCATCCACGCGCTGCAGGCGGATGCCGCCGTCGGGCTGGCGACCAACTGGGTGAACTTCCGTCCGGCCAGCGCTTCTCCGGCCGATCGACTCACGGCCTACACTTACGATGCTGTGTTCAACCGCGCCTCGCTGCAGTTGTTTACCTGCGGGAACCTGCAATTCCCCTTTGGCGCGCTGGCGCCGGAAGCCCCCGAAGTGATGCAGAAGACCGACTTCATCGGGCTTAACGTCTACAACCGGCTGCACGTGCGCGCGCCCTGGAATGAAGCTTCGCGGCGCACTGGCGGGCTTCACGTCCCAAGCCGGGCGCCGCAGGGCGACGCCGGCGTCGAACTCCCTTATGGCGAGGCCTGCCCGGAAGCGATCTCCAGCGCCGCCACCGAGTATGCGCAACTGGGCGTGCCGCTCTATATCACCGAAAACGGTGTCCCCGACCGCCGCGACCGCATACGCCCGTGGCTGATCGTGCAAAGCCTGCGCCGCGTGCACGAAGCGGTCGCGCGCGGCATCGATGTGCGCGGGTACTTCCACTGGAGCGTGGTGGACAACTTCGAGTGGAACGAGGGATGGACCTTGCGCTTCGGCCTGTACGAATTGGACCCGGAAACGCAAGCGCGGCGCCCACGTGCGAGCGCCGCCTTGTACCGCGATATCGTGCGGCAGAACGGGTTGAGTGACGAGCAGCTCAGCAGGTTCTCCGACCCGCCCGTCCCCTGCAGCAACTAGTTGACTTCGTGCTGCAACCTTGCGGGGCCATCCAGCGAATCCAACACCGGATTCGCCGCCGGTGCTGATTTGGCCGGCGGCTGCTCGGCCCAGTAGTTCTGATCGCGCAAGAAGTACCGGTAGTCGAAGGTGTGCAGCGCGGTGTTAAGAAACATGCGCGTGACCTTCAGGTGTCCCATCTTCTTGAAGCGCCGGTTGGTGGTGCGCACATGGCCGGGCAGGATGCCGAAGCGGCGCGGGCTTATCCGCTTGCTGAGCAGGTAGTCTTCGGCATACATGGCCCGCTCGTCGAAGCCGCCCAGCTCATCGAACTTCGCCCGGTCGAACAGCATGAACATTCCGGTGGCGAATGGCTTTACCCAGGAGGCCGTCCGCTGAACCAGATTGTTGCCGGCGAACAGCAGGCCATCCAGCACTCTGCCTTCAGAACAGCGGATGTTGGTGGTGAGGCAGTGGAGGCGGCGCCGTTTCATCGTCTCCATGGCGCGCCGCAGCAGGGTTTTGTCCGCGAGCTCGATATCGGCGTCGATAAACAGGACGTAAGGCGTAGTAGCCAGGTTAGCGCCCCGGTTGCGACCTACGGCGGGCAATCCGCCAGGAATCACCGAAATTCTCAACTCGTCGGCAAACAGCATGGCCAGCTCTGCCGTGCCGTCCGTCGAGCCTGCGTCAGCCACCAAGACTTTCGTAAGCGGCAACAGCGGGTAGTCCTGCCGGCTGAGCGAAACCAGCAGCAACGGCAGGTTCCGGACTTCGTTCTTCGCCGGAATAACTATCGTCAGCTCGGGTGTAGACATGGATGCGAACTCCTTCTTCGCCGATGGTGATGTAGCTTGGGTGTGTGTCGACCCAGCAGCCGGTGTTGTAGTAGGCGACGCCATTCTGTTCGGCGTGCATGGCGACGTGCGTATGCCCGCAGAAGACGCGGTCGATGCGGCCCTGGCGCGCGTGGGCAATGGCGCCGGCGGCGACCTTCGTCGAGAGGCGCAGCCAGCGCGTATTCAACCGGTCGAGGAAGCGTGAGAAGGTTTTCGAGCGGCCATCGATCTTTTGAATCTCGCGGTGCAGGAGCTCTCCGAAGCGGCTTAGCAGCAGGTTGCGGGTAACGAAGCGGTCGAACTGGTGTCCATGCACCGCCAGGTGCCTTTTGCCGGCGTACTCCCAGACAAACCGCCGGTACACGGGCACGCCGACGAGGTGCGACATCACGGTCGACAGTCCACGGTCATGATTGCCCTCGACCCAAACCACTTCCACCTTGCGCTTCGGGTTCGAGAGCTTGCGGATGTAAGAGAGAAATCTCCAGTGCTCCTTGGTCAGCCGGCGGAAGTTCAGGTCGGAGAATATGTCGCCCAGAAGAATCAGCCGCCGGTATTGCGCGGACCGCAATAAATCCAGGGCGTCGCGCGCACGGCTCAGTTCTGAGCCCAGGTGCAGGTCGGAGAGGATCAGGGTGTCGCAAGAGACATACGACATGCCTTCATTATGCTTATGGCTATTGAATATGTGATAAATAGCTAATAAAAAACGAAAGAAAATAGGCCCTGGGCGCGGCATAGGACCCGCATGTCCATTGACGATCCTGGTTCACAAGGCATTTCACATTGTGTTAACGGTACCTTCATTTTGCTTCAATGTATTCACCGTATGCTGGCATGTTCGCCTCCGCGCACCCGGATGCCATACGTATGCGCGCGGGGCAACGAAACCATCCCAGGGGACCCCGGTGCTCGCTACCGCCCATAACCACTCTGGCTTCACCAGAACTGCCGTTCAGCATTTCCGCTGGAAACCGGTTGCCGCGAAAGTGGCGGCCATTTGCTACCGCCTGGATGCCGATGGCGAAGTAGAGTTTCTTCTGGTTCGCACCGCCGCCGGGCGCTGGACTTTTCCTAAAGGCGGCGTGGACGGCGATGCCAGCCGAGCCGCGGCCGCCGCCCGCGAGGCATTTGAAGAGGCCGGGGTTCGCGGCCGCATCGAGCAGTCGTCGTTCACACGCTACCTGCACGTGAAGAGCAACGGCTTACTTCGGCATCGTCCCAGGGTAGTAGCGGTGGAAGCGTATCTTTGCCAGGTGGCGGAGCTGGAGGCACCGCTGGAGTTCCACCGCGATCCCACGTGGTTTTCACCGGCCAAGGCGAAGCGGAGATTACGCCAAGCCCGCCCGCAGCGGTTCGCCGCCGAACTGGAGCGCGTAGTGGATCACGCCGTCGAGAGAATCGCAATCCGACACCCCGGAAAATTCGGCAGCTAGACGTGGTTTCATCATTACCCAGCCTCGAATACCGGTTTTTAACACTCCTGTAACAGACGTTTCGTAAGGTACTACCCAGGGAGAAATGTTATGAAACATTTACTCCCTCTGGGCACCTTCGAGGCCGGGCTAGCATGGAAACACCAGCAGAGATGAAGCCGGGCGCTGACGTGCGGGATCAGCTCGCGGACGACCGGACTTTGCTGGTTTGGATCCGCGCCGGTATAGCTTTAATGGCATTCGGCTTCGTAGTAGCCCGTTTCGATCTTTTTCTGCAGCGGCTGAAAATCATAGAGCAGGCGCCGCCGGCGGAGGCGGTGGGCATTTCACCGTGGTTCGGAGTTGCGCTTATTGCCGCAGGAATCGTTGCCATTGTGTTTTCCGCTCGAAATCACGTTCGCTTGGCCTTGGAAGCAGAAGCCCCAGCGCGGTCGCGCCTTTGGATCCAGTCCGTGACGATCGCCGTGTCCATCGCGCTGCTCGGGCTGGCTATGACGATCTACCTGGTAAGATTTGGCATAGGCTTGTGACAACCCCATTGCGGGTGACGTGGTCTGCGTATTCGGCCGCGCCGAACAGGTGCAAAAATTCAGCTCCTTTATCGCGGCGTAGCAGAAAGATGCCGGGCGCTACGCGCTGAGTTGGCGTGGCAGTTTCAGTCCGAGGAGAAATCCTAGCACTGGGAAGGCGATCAGCCCGGCAAAGGCCCACTGCATCGACCAGACGTCGGCGATCCACCCGGTTAAAGGAATAAAAATCAGACCTGCGCTACCCCAGGCAAATCCCATCATCAAGGCCGAAACCGTTCCGGACTGCGTGGGCGCCAGTCTCTGCGCCATTACGATGTTCACCGGCACGGTGAACAACAGTACCAATCCCCCGAGGAACAGACCCGCCAGCGACCAGGCTCCGCCGGCCAGCAAGAAGAGCACAAAAAACGGCACCGAAGCAATCATCGAAACAAGTATGACGAGCCTTCCGCCAAAACGGTCGGCCAAACTGCCGCCGGCCAGTCCACCAATGGCGCCGGCAGCCAGATATAGTGAAAGGCTCAGGCTGGCTTGCGAAAGCGTGTAATGCTTTGCATCACGCAGATATAACGGCAGAAATTGAGCAAAGGTGGCCTGCACGATTGATCTAATCAGCACCATCAGAAACAGGATGGTCATAGGTTTCCAGACCACTCGTAGCGCTGTCCAGTCAAAGCTGGTTCGTGGTTGCAGGCGAGTGCCGGGCGGCTTCAGCAGAACCAGCATGAGAAGCGACACGAAAGCTCCCGGCACAATGCCTGCACGAGCGAAGCTCAGGCCGCCATGGTTAAGCAGGACGGAAAATAAAATTGGCCCGCCTGCCAGGCCCAGTGTTCCGGAAACCAGAAAAAAAGACATTGCCCGGCCGCGGTTACTGGTGATTCCGGCTACTGCGTTAGCCGCAGCTTGAGGATGAAACGCGGCGACTCCCACTCCGCTGGCAGTGACCATCAGCAGGAGTCCGCCGAATCCATGACACCAGACGAGCGAGGACATGAATCCGGCGGCTATAACCGGTCCGAGCGCCGAAAGCAGTCGCGACTCGAAACGGTCTGAAAGGTATCCGTATAGCGGCTGAACCAGCGATGAAGAGCAGGCAAGCGCGCCGCCCAGCAAGCCGGCCCGGGTAAAGCTAAGGCTGAATTGGCTCTGTATAACAGGCAGGAGAGCACCTAAACCGCCCTGATACAAATCAACGCAGAAATGTCCCAGGGAATACAACACCAGCGGCATAAGCCAATCGCGGCTGTCGATGGTTGGCTGAAGAGCCGCGATTGCGCCTGCCTGTCCTGTCGCCTCTGCATCTGTTTTGGATACCATAACCCTGAGCGATCGCAGCCGGCCGCGATGTATGCAATCCTTTTTTCGGAGGAGAACGCCTCGTTTTGTGACCTACAATAACCGCCTCTTGGCTGGAAATCAATATCCCCTTTCGATCTGCAACCACGGTGGGCAGCTCCACAGGCCCGCTTACCGGCACACCTCCGGCTAATTGAATGGCCGGATCATAGGTTACCCAGCAGGGATCGAGAATGAGAACTTCCCCGCCCGGGTCAATCAAAGCGAGGAGAGAAGTGTAGACAGACTGTTTTGCCCCTATAGTTACCACAACTTCGGTCTCGGGGTCGTAGACGAGTTGCTGTTCCCGCCGGAGTTTAGCCGCGGTCGCCTGGCGCAGGTCAATTTCGCCGGCCGGGTGGCCCAAAATGTTCCGTTCGGGAGGAACCTGGATGGGGTGCGCCAAGCACTCCGGACCGGGAGTTGGCCGCCCGCCGGCCAAATTAATGATTTCGTTTCCTTTGCGCCGCAGCATATTCACCCGCCGCCCGACCTCGAGTGTGCCGGACGGCGGAATTGCGGTTAACCTGCCACTACATTTGAGCGCCCTGTAAGAGCCTTTCGACCTAAGACGCGTGAGTCGCCAGTTGACGCAGCGAGGGATAGGAGAACTTGCGTCGACGAAGCAAAGTCCTGGTATCCACCTCGGCTTGCTTTTGCGGCGAGCGCTTTTATGGAAGCCTGCGTGAGCGCTTTGAGAGTAACCGCGCGAACCCGCGTAAACCAGGAGGCTTGATTCTCGTCTATGTTTATGATGTTTTGGCGACGTGGCCGGTCGCCGATGCAAAGGGCAGGGCCGGCGCCGCGGTGATAAGTTGGAAACATGAGCTTTTAGAATCGGGAGCGAAGCGGAGGCGACCTCATGGGCAAGGCTAAAGCGGTTTTTGGCGGCGCGATTGCCCTATACTTCGTAATCTGCCTGGAAATTCTGATCATGATTAGCCCCTTTGCCGGCTTTTTCTATTCGGCGTTTAATCCCGTGCTTCTCGAACTGGCGAAGTACCTGGCGACCAAATGGCTAAGTTCCTTCTTCTTTGTTCACCTGGTGGTCCCGCCGGACGATTTTCTGAAGTTCATCCGTATCATGGGCTCTGCCCTCTTCATCACCGGACTGGTAGTATTCCTGGTATGCGCCTTCCAGGTTTATGCCAGCAAGTTACTTAAACGGGGGCCAGCCTTGAAGGGGCTGTATTCCGTCATCCGGCATCCGCAATATCTCAGTCTGGCCGTTGCCGGGATCGGGCTGGCCATCATGTGGCCGAGGTTCCTGGTGGTGGTTCTCTGGATTGCCATGGTGCTGGTTTACTACTTGCTGGCCAAAGACGAAGAGCGTCGCATGCTCAAGCAATTTCCCGAACCTTACAGGCAATATATGGACCGGTCGGGCATGTTCCTGCCCAAGAGCATCGAACAGACTTTCGGCTTTTCCACGGTTATTGGCCGGCTGGTGCTTTTCGTGCTGATTTCCACCTTCGCCCTGGGCGGCGCCTTCCTTTTGCGCGGCTACACCGTAAGCCATCTGCCGTTGTGGACGGAGGCGAACGTGGCCGTGTTGCCCATCTCGTCCGGGGATGAACCGATGCTGGAGCATCGCATGGGAGACATACTTCAGCTCGAAGAGGTCAAATCGAAGTTGAGCAGCAATCAGGCCTACCTCGTCTATTTCCTGCCGAAGGACTATGTTATGCAAGGCCTGATTGGCGATACCGGCGGCGACTGGCAGCTATACAAGCAACATCACACCATGAGCATGATTACCGATTTCATAATCCACCCCTTTGGCCACCTTGCGGGAGGGCATCATGCCATGCACGGTGGCGCGGGCGGCGCCGAAAACAGCATGGGATCAACCACGGTACGGCGGCTGATTTTCGTGCGCATCGGGAATGAGCCCGCCGCTAAACCTTCGGAGCTGTTCGCTATCGACGCCGTTCGTATCCCGGAATTCATGATCGACGTCGACGTACATACGTTGCGTGTCCTTGAAGCGAAAAGTTTGCCGGTGGAAACCGCCTGGGGCAAAGTACCAACTCCCGCTTTCTGAATATGGCTGCCGACGGCACATCAATGTCCGGTGAAATTCACTCCAGCAGACAAGTTGTCTCCTGCCGTGATCTTGCGCTCACGTTTTTGAAGCTCGGCAGCATAGGCTTCGGCGGAGGCATGGCCATGATCGCGCTCATGGAGCACGAGTTCGTGAGCAAGCGCCAGGTAATTAAGTCTGAGGAATTCCTGCACGGGGTCGGGCTGGGCCAACTTCTGGGACCCTTCGCGGTGAACACCGCGTTCTTTATCGGATACCGGGAACAGGGAGCCCTCGGAGGGCTGCTTTCGGCCTGCTCGTTTATGCTGCCTTCATTTGTCCTGACTATTTTCTTTTCCTGGCTCTACTTCGCTTACCACGCCCTTCCAGCCTTGCAGGGCGTGGTTGCCGGCCTGGGCCCGGTGGTTATCGCCCTGATCGTGAGTGCGGCCTGGACGATGGGCAGAAAGGCGCTGCGCTCATGGCCCGCTGTTGTTCTGGTTGTGCTGGCCACCGCTGCCAGCTTGTTCAGAGTCAGCGCGGTAACGGTGCTGGTCATGGCCGGCGTGGCTGGCGTGGCCCTGGGAAAGCGGCGGCTGGGCAGAGGCAAGCCGGGCAAGGGCGGCCAATCCCAGCCGCCACCGCAAGAGAAACAAACTACCCGATCCGGGGCTGCAGCCTGGGCCTTGAGCGCTCAAGGACTGAGCACAGTCGGCGCCGCCTCGCTTTCGCAACTCGGCGTGGTTTTCCTCAAGGTCGGCCTGGTTTTCTTCGGTGGCGGTTTTGTCCTCATACCTGTTCTGCACCAGACTCTGGTAGTGAACTTGCACTGGCTGAATGCTCAGGAATTCATTGACGGCATCGCCATCAGCAACCTCACGCCGGGACCGATTTCAGTCCTGGCGACCTTTGCCGGCTATCGCGTGCTGGGAATCACCGGAGCACTGATTGCCACGGCGGCTCTGTTCCTGCCGGCCGCGGTCCTGATGTTTGTTTTGTGCCACCAATACGAACGAATGAAGAGCAGCGCGAAGGTGCAGGACTTTCTCGCGGGCGTGGTTCCGGCGGTGATCGGACTTATTCTCGCGGCTGCGGTTCTGCTTTCCCGGGAGGCGCTTCGCTCCTGGCAAGGCTACGCCCTAAGTCTTGTTAGCGTGCTGCTGCTGGTCCGCCTGCGATGGCACCCTGCCATTGTGCTTGCAATCGGTGCCCTGGCGGGAGCGGCCTCCTTGCTGGGTTGAACGCGCACCTTCGCCGATCCAGCGGCAGGGCGGCGCGCCCGAAACAATGGCGCGGGAGAACGTGAATCAGTTGCGAGTGGTTTCCCGCGGGCATGCGGAAGAAATCATCTAACGGGACCATCTCCTGCGAGTGCTTCAAGCGCGGGCCGAACTGGGCTCGTCTCCGGCGAAACGGGCAGCCTGAGGCACTCCGCATCGAGCAGCATCAGGCCGGTTTTGCGTTCGAGCCTGGCCAGGCGATGCTCAAATCTGGCTATGCCCTGGCGATATGCTGCGGCTGCGATTGTGCCCAGGCGATGGGCGCGGCGAAGCTCGGCCAGCGCCTGGCGCGCTATTTCAGCGGCGCGTTGCGGCAGGCGAACGTGATGCTCGTAGTAGATGGCCAACTGCTCGTAGGCCTCGATGCCTTCCCGCGAGCTTCCCAACATCTTTTCCCAAAGCCCGCAGGCGAGAGTGTAATCTCCTTCGCTTTTGGCCAGCCGCGCCAGCGACCGGCGGGCGGCGCGCTCGGCCTCGGCGGGCAGCGGGGAGGCGAGCGACTGCTGGTAGAGCTTGCGCGCGCGCTTCCGTTCGCCGCGCCGCTCGCATAGGCGCGAGACCCCATACAACTCCAGCGCGTCAGGAGCACAGGCATCGCCGCCGGCAAGCAGCGACAGCACGCGGGAGGAAAGCGCGGCCAAGCCGCGCAGGTCCATCTGGTTGTGCCGGAAGACCTGAAGCAGCGGCTCGGCAGCTCCTCCGTGCACAAAATCGAGGTAGAGGCGCGGAATCAGCTCCGACATCAGGTCGGGGCCGCGGTCCCACCCCAGGACCTTGCGCTCCAGCTCCGCCAGCCGCACCGACCCCAGCCGCAACCGCCAGAGATGCCGCGCCGGATGAAGGAAGTCCAAATGTGCCCGCGGCTTCGGCGCGGCAATCGTGCGCGTCATGCGGTAGCGTGTCTCCAACAGCGGCCAGTCGAATGACTTGCCATTGAACGTGACCAGCACGCGACGCTCCTCCAGCCTCTCCGCCAGCGCTGCCAGCAGCGGCCACTCCTCGTCCAGGTCGCGCATGAAAAACTGTTCGACTTCGAGTCCGCCGCCGTCCCACCACGCCATCCCGACCAGGAATGCGTAAGTGCCGGTCCCGCCCGCCAGCCCGGTAGTCTCGGTATCGAGAAACAGCCACTGCCGGGGATCGGCCGCTGCCTCCGGCGCCTCGGGCGAAAGCAAACGCAGCGCCGCCTCGTCTGACTCGATCCCGCCGGGCTCGGCGAACCAGCGCCGCACAGAAAGAAATTCGCCAAAGCGATTTCGCTTCAGCTCGCCGCCCAGCAACTGCGCCAGCCAATCACAGCATTCGGGAGGCTCCGGCCCTATGTTCTCGGATTTGGCGGTATCGGGCAGTCCCTCCGGTTCCTGGCGAAACGCTGTCAGAGCGGCCGGGCGTTGCAACGCCTTGAGTCCGCGAAATCGGGTTGGTGTCATCAGGCCCATATCAACGAGCAGCGCAGCTTAGACCGACAAAGCCATAGGCTGGAGCACATCCTCAGCAAAGCCGCTCCAGGATTGCCAGGGTAGTTTCTTTCGTGTGTTCGCTGTTCTCGCCCGCCGGCCCGACGCAAGAGGGGCAGCCCTGCTTGCACGAGCATCCGGCAATGAGCTCCCGCGTGCGCCGCAGCAATGCGCCGTAAATTTGGTAAAGCGGTTCGCTGAAGCCAATGCCACCAGGATAGGCGTCATAGAAATACAGGTTGGGAGAGAAAAACTCCACCGTCTGGGCTTCCCGAAGGTAATCTTTGCCGCGGGTTGTGAAGTCGGGCGAATCGACCAGCGCGGTGGTCAAATGTCCGGTGCCGGCGGCCGGCGGACGCTCTCCGATAGCGGTGCCCAGGTCGCGGCGGTCGCACATGAGCAGCAGCGTCGCCATTGACTGCAAGGCGTAGAGCAAACCGAAGATGCCGCTCTGCCGCTCGGAAACCGAGAAGGGTAGCCTGGCCAGCAGTTCGTGCTCGAGGGTAAGCCAAAAGGCCGTGGTGTGCATCTCGTTTTCCGGCAGTTCCAGCTTTCCCGAGCCGACGTTTTCGTTAGTGAAGAATTTGATTTTCTTGAAGCCGACCACCTGCGAGCGCACCAGCACATCGCCGTGCCCGCGCGCGGCGGAAGGTGCGGCCTCGACGCCTGGATTCACTGCCAGTGCGGCGATCGGTTCTTCTTCCGCAATTTCCAGAATTTTTACCTGCGTGTAGCGGATCGCGTCAGTGAAATAATCCACCTTCACCGGGCGCACGTAGGCTTTCCGCTGCTCGAAATCGAGCCGGTCGACGTGGTACTGCTGGCCCTGGTGAAGATAAATGGCCTTAGGATGCAGCGTCGTGAGGGCGGAGGAAAAGTCCACTTCGCCGATCACTCGCGGCTTGCCGTTCTCCTCGCTGGCGGTATCGATGATCACGAAGTTGTCGGAGGTAACCGCCCGCAAGCTGATCGTATCCGCCGGATACGCCTGCTCGACCCAGTGCCAGTGGCCGCCGCTGTGGTGCAGAAAGCCGGCCTCGGCCAGGCAGGCGCACAGTTCGGGCACATCCACTTCGCCAAAACGTTCGTCGGGAGAGATCGGCAGCTCGAAGGCGGCGCATTTCAGGTGGTTCACCAGAATTTCCAGATTGTCGGGCTTGATGTAGGCGTGCTCCGGCGAGCTGTCGAAAAAATATTCCGGGTGCTGGACGATAAACTGGTCGATCGGCGCTGAAGAGGCTACCAGCACGGCGCAGGAGATTCCGCTGCGACGCCCGGCGCGGCCGGCGCGCTGCCAGGTGGAGGCGATGGAGCCGGCGTAGCCTGCCATGACGCAGGCATCGAGCGAGCCGATGTCGATGCCCAACTCAAGGGCGCTGGTGGCCACCACGCCGCGAATGCGGCCGTCGCGCAGTCCGCGCTCGATCTCGCGCCGCTCGCGCGGCAAGTATCCGCCGCGATAGCCGCGCACCGGCCCATCTTTTACCCCATCAAGCGCAGCACCAGCCTTTGACGTTTTCCCCGGCTCGCCCAGCCGCGAGGGAAATGCCCGCTGCAGGTAGGTCAGCAGGACCTCCGTGTGCAGCCGGCTGTTGGCAAAGACAATGGTCTGCAGCTTATGCGCCAGCAGCTCTTTGGCCACCCGCGTGCTTTCGTTCAGGTAGCTTCGGCGGATGCCGAGATTCCGGTCCACCATGGGCGGGTTATAAAAAACGAACAGCTTTTCTGCCGCCGGCGCGCCGTTCTCCTCCACCACGGCGGTTTCGCTGCCAATCAATTGCGCGGCCAGCTCACCGGGGTTGGCGATGGTCGCCGAGCAGCAGATGTACTGCGGATTCGAGCCGTAGAAGCGGGCAATGCGCGTCAGCCGCCGCAGGACGTTGGCCAGATGGCTGCCGAAGACCCCGCGGTAGGTGTGCAATTCGTCGAGCACGATGTAGCGCAGGTTCTCGAACAGCCGCGTCCAGCGGGTATGGTGCGGAAGAATGCCGGAGTGCAGCATGTCCGGATTGGATAGGACCACATGGCCGCGCTCCCGTATGGCCTTGCGCGCGTCGGTGGGCGTATCGCCGTCGTAGGTGAACGCCCCGAAGCGGTCGGCCAGGCGGCGGGAGAGATCGTGCAGCTCCGCCAACTGGTCCTGCGCCAGCGCCTTGGTGGGAAAAAGGTAAAGTGCGCGGGTGTCGGGGTTCTCCAGCACCGCGTTTAGGATCGGCAGGTTGTAGCAGAGGGTTTTTCCGGAAGCGGTGGGCGTCACCACCACGACGTTCTTGCCGGCATGCGCCAGCTCGGCCGCGGCCTGCTGGTGCGAATACAGCCGCTCGATTCCTTTGGCGCGGTAGACCGCTGCCAGCTCGCTGTTTACCCAGCCAGGCATGGGCCGGAATTGCGCCTCGCGCGCCGGAATGTGCTGCAGCGCGGTCAGCACCTCATCGCCGTCATGGTGCGCCACCAGCCTGTGCAGGGCGTCATGAACGATGTCAAGCGTGTTTCGGACAAGTCCGCCGGCCGGCTCATGCTGGGTGCCCGGGGGCAGGACGAATGCGTGCTGCAAGGCGTTCACGCGAGTCCTCCTCGATGCGCTCAAAAGCGAAATATGCCGCCCCGGAGAGGGCGACCTGCATTCGCCTTTTGTTCGCCAAGCCTAGCACGTTGCAGCTGGCGGCGCAACCGCCAATGTTTACTAAGCAAGTGCCGGAGAGAAAGTAACGAAAAAGGTGATGAAGTTAGTCGCTGAGCACAGACTTGCTTGGCCTTTTCTTTTCCCCAAAAGAGACAATTTCCTCAGGGGCTAAAGCCAGCATTTTTATTGCCTCTGGACGGCATGGCTTAAAGCTATGCTCTTGCAAAGAACCTTTTGCAATCGATTCTAATAATCCAGCGGCAACTTTTGCAGGTGCTCCATGGTGAGCACCGGGCCTTCCTTGCAAACGTAATGCGAGCCGACGTTGCAGCGGCCGCATTTGCCCACGCCGCATTTCATGCGGTTTTCCAGGCTGGTATAGACCGAAGCCGGCTTGACCGCCATCTTTTGCAGAACCGGCAGGGTATTCTTGATCATGATCGGCGGCCCGATGACCAGCACGATCGGGTCCTTGGCCGCCACCTGGGCGCGTTCGAAGACGGTGGGCACGAAGCCGATTTCGCCCTTCCAGTCCGGCGTCTCGCCGCCGGGGTCGACGCACTGCACCACGCGCACGCGCTCGTGCTTGGCCCACTCCGCCAGCTCGTCGACGTAAACCAGGTCGCCGACGGTGCGCGCGCCGTAGACGACCGTGATGTCGCCGAAGTCGGCGCGCTTCTCCAGGGCGTACCAGATGGCGCAACGGATCGGCGGCATGGCGATGCCACCGCCCAGGAAGATCAGATCGTGCCCCTTCCACACCTCCATCGGGTAGCCGTTTCCGTAGGGGCCGCGGAAGCCGATCACGTCTCCGGGCTCGACCTTCCACATGGCCTCGGTCACGCGGCCGACCTTGCGGAAGCAGAACTCTATGCGGTCTTTCCAGTTCGAGCTGGAACAGATGTTGAAGGTCGATTCGCCGTAGCCAAATACCGAGAAAATCCCGAACTGTCCCACCTGGAACGAGAAGCTCTTGGCGCGCTCCGCGTCAAGAAAGCGCAAAGCAACCGACTTCACGTCCGACGTCTGCTGGCGGACGGAGATCACTTCCATCAGTTCGGGTTTATAGATGTTGGCCATTTTGAATCTCTGTCAGCAGGCTGAGCACGCCCATGCCGACCGGGCAGTTCCGCACGCAGTTGCCGCAACCGGTGCAGAGAATCTCGCCGAACTTCTCCGGGTAAATGGAGAACTTGTGCAGAATGCGCTGCCGCTGCCGCGCCGGTTGCGCTCCCCGGGGATTGTGCCCGGAGGCGTGCAGGGTGAAGGTTGGGAACTGGCACGTGTCCCAGGTGCGGACGCGTTGGTTGCCCGCTGTTGGCCCGGCATCCACGATGTCGAAACAGTGGCAGGTGGGACAGGAGAAGGCGCACACGCCGCAGGCCAGGCAGGTGCGTCCGTGCTCCGCCCAGAACGGGTCCTCGAAATGAGCGCTGGCGAAGGCGCGAACCTTGGCCGGGTCGAACTTGCGCGCGGGAGCCGGCGCGGCTTTGGCCGTCTCCGTGGAACTCTCGCTCTTGCCGGCGAACAACCGCTTTCCTTTTTCCGTGACGCAGCGCAGTTCGTAGCGCCCGTCGCCGAGCGCCAGCAGAATGGCATCGCTACCGCGCTGATCTTCCGGGCCGAGCCCCACCGAGGTGCAGAAGCAGGCTTCATCGGAGTTCGCGCAGGCAATGGTCACGACCGTGCTGGCGGCGCGCCGCTGGTTGTAAAGATCGTCCACGAAGTCCCAGTTGAAAACGTGGTCCAGGATGGGCAGGGCGGCTGCATCGCAGAGCCGCGCGCCCAGGATGATCTGCTCGGCGCCATTCCCGGCAGGCTCAAGCAACTGAATCTCGCGTCCCTGTATGCGGTACTGATAAAGGGTTTCCTGCTTGGGGAAGAAGAACTCCTTGATCGAGTTTGCCGGGCGTACCGGGCCCCCAGCAAGTCCGCTTTTGGCTTGATGGGGTGGAAACACGGGGCCGTCGAGCAGCAGGGATTCGGGAGTTGCCAGGGGCGCGTAGAGCACGCGGTCCTTGACCTGGGTGGGGCCGATGACTTGCTTGCCGCCGCTCATCCACTCGGCCGCAAGCTGCCGTAGCGTGGTGTTTCGAATGATCTCGCTCACCCGATGAACTCCTCTTTATCCTGTTGCGAAAACGACCCGATCAGCAGCTCCACCGAGGGATCGACTCCCGCCTGATAGTCGAAGTGCTTCTTGGCCGCCTTGGCCAGTTGTATGTTGAGGAGCCCGAGCTCAATTCCCACCGGACAGGCCTGGCCGCAGGCGCCGCAGCCTATGCAGCGGCCCGCCAGGTGAAAGGCGCGCGCAATGTGCCAGGCGAAGTTGCCCTTGGTGCTGGGCGCCGGATCGATGCTGATGGGCTGGTTCTTGTCCACTAGGCAGCGTTCGCAGTAGCACATGGGGCATACCTGGCGGCAGGCATAGCACTTTACGCAGCGCTCGAACTCCTGCACCCAGAAGGCCATGCGCTCGGCGCGCGGCATCTCCAGCAAGGCTTCCACCTTGCCGGGTTTCAGCGCGGGGGTCTGGGCCGGGACCTCGCCGATGGCCGTATCGGCAAAACGCGGGGTGCGCACCGCACAGTTGGTGCAACGCGGCTGTTCCATGCCCTCGCAGGCCATGCCAATCACGTGCAGGTCCTTGCGCTCGAACTGCGACTCCTTCTCCAGCACCACCAGGGCACGCTCGTCGCATGCCTTGACGACAATGGCTGGCCGGCCAAGCGCCTTGACTTCCTTGCGCTTCAGATACGTCACCAGGTTGGCGGTGCAGCGATTATTCCACAACAGGCGGTCGGTCTCCTCGGGGCGCGTGACCAGGATGGGTCCGCGCTGGCCGTAGCCGATGACCACTTTCACCGCGCCTTCGGTCAACAGCCGGCGGGCCTCGGCGCGCATCTGAGCTTCGGTGGCGAAGCTCTTGAACGCGGCCGGTTCCCGCTTCGGCTGGGGGAAGTCCTTGATCTTGGCGGCGGCGTAAAGTTCCGTGTACGGCCCCAGCTTGCGCGTCTTCTCCGTGATCTCGGTTACCACCTGCTGGAACTTCTTGCCCTCGGCGGCGGAGATCCAGGTGAAGTGGATGCGCTCCAGGTCGAAGCCGAGCAGGTCGAGCAGCTCGCGGAAGAGAATCCAGCGGCGGCGGGCGTGATAGTTGCCGGAGGTGTAGTGGCAATCGCCGGGATGGCAGCCGGAGACCAGGATGGCGTCGGCGCCTATCTCGAAGGCCTTGATCAGCAGGTTAAAGTCAATCCGGCCGGTGCAGGGCAGGCGAACGATGCGGATGTTGGGCGGATACTCCAGCCGCGTCGTTCCGGCCAGATCGGCCCCCAGGTAAGTGCACCAGTTGCAGACGTAGGCCAGAATCTTGGGCTCGAATTGGGTCGCATCGTTCATGCCAGGCTCTCGACCATGGAGTAAATCTGCTGCTCGGTGAAGCCCTGCAGCTCAACGCTCTTCGAGGGGCAGACGGAGACGCAGGTGCCGCAGCCCATGCACAGGCCCTGATTGACGCGCGCCGTGTGCTTGATGAAAACTCCTCGCGGCGTGCGCACCTCGGCCCGCTCGATGGCGTGATATGGGCAGGCGCGCAGACAGGCGTAGCAGGCGGCGCAGGTCTGCTCGCCAACGGCGGCGATCTCGGGCTCGCGGAACAGGTTGTCGGAGGCCAACGTCACCTGCACCTTGCTGGCCGCCGCCGAGGCTTGGGCCACCGACTCGGGAATGTCCTTGGGCGCGTGCGCCGCGCCGGCGATGAATACGCCGGCCGAGTTGGTCTCCACCGGACGCAGCTTGGGGTGCGATTCCATCAGGAAGCCGTGCTCGTCATAGCCCACGTTCAGTTTGCGCGCCAGCTCTTCCACGCCGGGCGCGGGGCGCATGGCCGCCGCCAGCACCACCAGGTCCGCCTCGACGGTGATCGGAGTTCCCGCCAGCGTGTCGGCCCCGCGCACCACCAGCTTGCCGTTTTCCTGGGTGATCTTGGAGACGCGGCCGCGGTAGTACTTGGCGCCGTCCTGCTCGATGGCGCGGCGCACAAACTCGTCGTAGCCTTTGCCGCCGGCGCGGATGTCCATGTAGAAGACGTGCGCCTGCCCCTCGTGCACCTTGTGCTTGTAGAGCATGGTGTGCTTGGCGGTGTACATGCAACAGAATCTTGGAGCAGTAAGCGACGCCCTTGGCGTTGTCGCGCGAGCCCACGCAGGCGATGAAGACCACGCTCTTGGGAATGGCGCCGTCGGAGGGCCGCTTGAGCACGCCGCTGGTGGGGCCGGAGGCGGAGACCAGGCGCTCAAACTGCAGCGAGTCGATCACGTCTTTGTACTTGCCGTAGCCGTACTCGCCGTAGCCGCTCAGCGAGGCCTTGTCCTGCTCCTTGGTGATCTTGTAGAGCGTGTAGCCGGTGGCCACGACGATAGCGCCCACGCTCTCTTCCGCGAACTTTTCCTGGTCGTTGAAGTTGATGGCCTCGGCCTTGCACTTCTTGGCGCAGATTTCGCAGCCCTTGCCGCGCTTCAGCCGGGTGCAGTTCTCGGCGTCGATCACCGGCCGGGCCGGCACTGCCTGGGGGAACGGGATATAGATGGTGGAGCGGTAACCCATTCCGAAATCGAATTCGCTTGGGTTCTTCTTGAAAGGACAGTTGTTCCAGCAGTCGCCGCAGCCCGTGCACTTGCTCATGTCGACGTAGCGCGGCTTCTGCCGGATCTTGACCTTGAAATTGCCGATGAAACCTTCGACCGCCTCGACCTCGGAGTAGCTGTAGAGCTTGATGCGGGGATGCTGCCCCACTTCCACCATGCGCGGCGTCAGGATGCACTGCGAGCAGTCGAGCGTGGGGAAGGTTTCCGACAGCCCGGCCATCTTGCCGCCGACCGAGGGCTCGCGCTCCACCAGCACCACTTCGTAACCGGCATCGGCGATGTCGAGCGCCGCCTGGATGCCGGCCACCCCGGCGCCGATGACCATGGCGCGCCGCGTCACCGGAACCTTGATGGGAGCCAGGGCGCGGTTGTTGCGCACCTTCTGCACCGTCATGCCGATGATCTGGGCAGCCTTGCCGGTGGCGGCCGCGCGGTCGTGGTGCACCCAGGAGCAGTGCTCGCGAATGTTGGCCATCTCCACCAGGTAGGGATTCAAACCGGCAGTCTGGGCGGCCTTGCGAAAGGTCTTCAGGTGCATGTGCGGCGAGCAGGAAGCCACCACCACGCCATCCAGGTGCTCGGAGGCGATCTTCTCCCTGACGATGTTCTGTCCCGGATCGGAGCACAGGTATTTGTAATTGACCGAACAGACGACGCCTGGAAGGGCCGCTACCCGCTTGCTGACCTCGTCCACGTCTACCGTGCGCGCTATGTTCTCACCGCACCAGCAGGTAAATACGCCGATTCTGGACATATCAATGTTCCGATCCCGGGCTGGCCGGCTCCGCTTGCGCTTGCTGGGGCGCGGGCCCAGGCGTTCCCGGAGGTTTTGGCGCGGGCTTGGGCGTAGCTCCCGGGCGGGCGGCGGGTTCCGCACTCGCCTTCACCACCGGAGCGGAGGTGACGAAATGCCGGTTGACGCCCAACTGCTCGCCCTTCAAGCCCAAAGCCATCCCCACTACATCGGAGAGGTAATAGACGGGCAAGCTGATGCGCTTGCCGTACTTGCGTTCCACTGCCGCCTGCTTCATGTCCAGGTTGACGTGGCACATGGGGCAGGCCACCACCAGGCAATTGGCGCCGTGCTCGAGGGCGTTGCTCAGAATCTTGTTGGCCAGCTCCAGCACCATCTCCTCGCTCGCCATGGTCATGCCGGCGCCGCAGCACTCGGTCTTGTAATTCCATTCGACGGTCTTGGCGCCGAGCGCCGCCAGCAGGGCTTCCATCGACTTGGGCTGCTCGAAATCGTCAAACTGCACCACGTCCGGCGGACGCAGCAGCAGGCAGCCGTAATAGCAGGCGGCCGTGAGCGATTGCAGCGGGTTTTTTACCGCAGCCTTGAGCTTGTCCAGCCCGACACTCTCGAATAGCTGGATGGCGTTCAGCACCTTGGCCTTGCCGCGAATCTCCGCCTCTACGATCTCCGAGAGTTGCTGGCGCACGGCTTGGTCCTCGACGGCCTTGCGAACCTTCAGCAGTTGCATCGAGCACAGCGGGCAGGGGGCAAAAACCTCGGTGAAGCCATCGCGTTCGGCCAGCGCCAGATTGCGCGCCGGCAGTGCCATGGCCAGCTTGTGGTTCAACGAGTGCGCGGCGGTAGCGCCGCAGCAGATCCAATCGTTGACCTCGCGCAGACTGACGCCCAGCGCGCCCAGGCAGGCCTTCAGCGACTGGTCGTAGTCGTTGGAGGAGCCGTGCAGCGCGCATCCGGGGTAGTAGCCGATATTCATTGCTCGTCGGCCTCCTGGCAGCGGGCGTAAATGCGGCCGACCACTTCCAGGTCGCGCGCGCGCTCGGAGCGAAGGTGCAGCTTTTTGCGCTGGCTAAGCTGGGGAGCCAAGCCGGCGTCCTTGAACAGGATGGGGAGCTGCCGCATGCGCAGAGCAGCCGCCAGCTTGAAGCGGGCGATCAACTCCAGCTCGTTCAATCGGCCGTTGCGCTTCACGTTATCCAGGAACGCCTGCTGAAAGGCAACCACGATTTGCGCTTCCGGACTGGCTTTTCCCTGCCGCAACGACACCTCGCGCAGCGCATCCAGAACCGCGGCGCAATCCACCTGCTTGGGACAGCGCGCCGAGCAGGTGAGGCAGGAAAGACAGCTCCAAATCGAGGGATTAGCCAGCACCACATCCACGAAGCCCAGTTGCAGCAGGCGGATGATCTGGTTCGGCGGCAGTTCCATGTGCGCCGCCGCCGGACACCCGGCCGTGCACTTGCCGCACTGGTAACACTTGGCCAGTTGCGTGTGCGACAGCGCTTCAATGCGCGCGATTGGCATGGCAGCAGCAGCGGTTTCCATTTGAGGGTAATTTTATTCTTATGTGAACAGAGGGGTTTCGCAGTGATGTGCAACACGTAACCGCGTAATGCGGGCCACAGGGCGGATGAGAAGCTGGACAAGAACAAGCATGGATTGGGCCCCGGTTTCAGGAATGCCGAAGAGCTATCCTGATCCCGGGGCGGGTGATCGTGGCCGTTGCGGTCGCGTTTTCTAAACCAGAACCCGGCCTCGCGTCTTTGGCCCGAAAGCCGCGATTACGAACGCCACCGCCAGCCAGGTGGCCGCTATATACACAAACACACTTTTGTAGCCGTAATTGGTAAACAGGAAAGCCACGATCAGCGGGCCGAAGCCATTCGCCAGCCGCCCAATGCCGTAGCCAATCCCGGAGCCGGAGTTGCGGATTTCCGTGGGGTAACACTCCGGCGTATAGGCGTAAAGCAGCGGCGCAAAGGTCTGAATAAACATGGAGACGCAGAAGCCGAAGATGATAATCGGCAGCATCTTGAAGCTGAGGCCGTACATCAGGCCACAGAAAGCAATCACCAGCGAGACCGCCGTAATCAGGTACTTGCGCTCCCACTTGTCGGAGATCAGCGCCGCGATCACCGCCCCCAGGGGCGCGCCAAAGTGCATGATCGAGACCCACAACAGCGACTTCACCAGCGGGAAGCCGTGAGCCGCCAGCAGCGTGGGCACCCAGGCCATGAAGCCGTAGAAGCCAAGGGTCTGGAATATCCAGGCGCAGATTAGAATCGCCGTCCGCCCGCGATACGCGGGGGCAAACAGATCGCTGAACGCGCCCCGCTTGCCGGGCAGGGGAGGATTTTCGCCCACTGGCGGAAGAGAGCCGAAATCAGCCCTGGTGCGCTGTTCTATTCGATCCAGCACGGCATCGGCTTCGGCAAACCTGCCATGGTTTTCATACCAGCGCGGAGACTCCTCCATTTTTTTCGCGAACAGCAGAGCCAGCATGCCCAGCGAGCCCCAGATGAACACCAGCCGCCATCCATAGGTAAACATGGGAATCAGTTCCTCGGCGACACGGGCGGTGATGGGGATTCCGAACAGGCCAATCACCATGATCCATCCCTGGTAGGTACCGCGCTTCTTGGCCGGGAATACCTCGCTGATGTAGGTAATGGCAATGACGGTCATCGCCGAAAGTCCCACGCCGGTGAGGAAGCGGGTTACAAGGAGCCCCGCCTCGTTCCAGACAAAGGCGTTCAGCAAGGAAAAAATCGAATACCAGAAGGTCGTAAGCAGCAGCGCCTTCTTGCGTCCGACCTTGTCGGAAAACCAGCCGCCGCTGGTGGCGCCAACGAACATGCCGATGAATGCCGCGGAGGTAATGAAACCGATGGAAGCAATCGACAAATGCCATTGTTGGCGCAGCGCCGGGGCGGCAAAAGCGAAGGTGTTCAGGTCTCCCAGTTCGAAAAAGAACACGTAAGCCACCAGCCACATCGTCATCTTGTGAAACGAGCTAATGGGAAGCCGCTCAAGACGTGCCGCCGCCGAAGTCCGCACGCCAGACGGCGCGCCTGTCTGTGAGGTTGTCATCGCTCACTCCTTTTGGGTTATGGAAGTAATCAATTCACCAGCCAGAGCGCCTTGCCTCCGCGCTGCTGTTTCTTGTAGCAAATCCGAAACGGATTGAATTGTACTACCTAAAAGTGCCATCTCATCCAGATTTGGAGAATGTTATCACAGGCTGCCGGGTTGTCAGCCTCCGCCCCGTTTTGCGGTCCGGCTGGTCATGTGCGGCATAGCCGGCGCTGCTGCCGGACAGAACTGCAGCCGTGCTCAGGAACTCTTGTATGGCGCTGACGCGGGCGACTCGCCGGGCTGGAAGCCGCTCTTCGAACGGCCGGGAAAGGCAGGATCAGTGGCTCTGGCGCGCTTCGGCTTCCGCCAGCCATCCTCGCCGCAGCTTCTCCTGCGGCACTGCCGAGAGGTAAGGCTTGATGTCCAAGATGGGGGTTCCATCGAGCATATCGACGCCGCGGACGCGCAGCCGCGAGCCATCACGCCCAAGGAGTTCGACCACCGTGAGGCCCAGCGGGTTTGGACGCCTGGGCGAGCGCGTGGCGAAAACGCCGTGCGCCCGGGTGTCGCTGGGCGGCGTTCCGAGCAAGTCGAATCCCTCAGAGCGATCGAATGCCCAAATAACGAAAAGGTGAGAGAACCCCTCGATGTCCGTCAGTCCGGGCCCGAATTCGGGCAGCAGTTCGAGCACGCCTTCGGCCTCGTGCTTGGCGCCCAACCCTTTCGGGATCTCCGCGGTGGTGGCGTAAGGGCTTTTTACAAATCCTATTGGTCTGAGCGTGAACACAGTGGACATGTGTTACCTCCGGGTATTCGGCGCCGCTGAAACGCTGCTCAAAAACACAAAAAATACTTCGTGCCCCATCAAAGGACGGCATACGCTTGCCCCAGTTCTGCTCTACACCTCCATCGCCGTGCTGACGAAGGCAGGGATAAACTTCTTGCCAAATCGCTCGTACAGTTGTGCCATCATGGCGAACCCCGTGCAGTGATTGGCCGCGACCAGGTCGGGACCGAACGACACAAGTTGCGCCAGGGTTTTTTCCTGCTGCTCTTTGGCGAGCGGCCCCAGATGCGTTCCTCCAATCCAGGCGGCCAATCGCGAAGCGCCGGTGACCTTAAGCCCCCACTGCACGGTGTTGACCAGTCCGGCGTGGGTGCAGCCGCCAATCACTACCAGCCCGCGCGGGCCGGCGTAGAAGAGCGAGGAGTCATCCGCAATTTCATCTTTGCAGTCCGAGCCGTCCGCGCCACAGGTCACCAGGTGGGCGTCACCCGTTTCGTAAGCAGTGGTGCGGGGTATCTGGCCGCTCATCCACAGCCGGGGCAGGATTTCCGTGGGCTGATCGGCCAAGCGCCAATCGGCTCCCAGCGCCGTCAGCAACGGCTTGGCGTGCGGAATCCCTATGAACCGGCGCTCGCCACGCGCCACCGAATAATGTGCGTCGAAGACGCGCTGGTGGGCATAGACGGGAATCTGCTTGCGCGCGTGCTGCAAGACGTGAAAAAGCCCGCCGGTGTGATCGTAGTGGCCGTGGCTGATGGCCAGCAGGTCGAGAGCCGAGGCCTGAACTCCAAGCAGGCTCAAGTTGGAAACGGCCGCCGACGACTGGCCGGCGTCAAGAAGCAGCTTCTTGCCGGCATGCTCGATCAGCAGCGAAAGGCCATGCTCCGCCAGGAAAGGGTGTCTCATGCCAATCGGCACGGCATTGTCGACGACCACGGTAACCTTCATGCAATCCATCCTCCGCGCGCAATCAATTACTATACCCGGATCAGTACTGTCCCATTATAAGTCGAGTAGGCACAGCTGTTTACTGGCATCGGTGGTGTCGGAGGAGTGATTGGACTGAGAAAAAGTCTGTAAAAGCGGGCTTTTCTCGAAAAGAGTGATGCTCAAGATCTGCAGGATTTTGTACAAACTCAGGTCGAGATGAAGTTGCTTCTTGACAATGGCGACCAGTACGTAGACCGACAGCGCGACCCAGACTTGGGTGCGAACGGCGTTCTCCGAAGTGCCATAAAAGGCTTTGATGCGCAGGTGCTGTTTGATCCAGCGGAAGAACAGTTCCACTTGCCAGCGAGCGCGATAGAGTTGGGTGATGGTAAGGGCGTTGAGCAGGAAGTTGTTGGTGAGAAAGACCAGGTCGGAGCCCTGCTCATGGTCGATGTAGTGAATGCGGCGCAGCAGGTCGGGGTAGAGACGGGCGGTCTTGGGACCCATGAGGCGAATCGACTGATCGCAGCGCAGCCCGGCTGAGCGGTCCACGGGACGCCAGGCCCGCCGATAATACTGGGTGTTTTGTTTGGCGCGGGTAACGAAATAGGCGCAGGCCTTGGTGAGCACGTACAGGCGAGCGAAGTCGAGATAACCGCGGTCGAGCAGGTAAAACGCTCCGGGCTCGGGCAGCAGTTGGTCGAGCAGGTTGACATCGTGAATAGCGCCGGAGGTGACGTAAACATTGGCTGGGACGCTGCCTCGGAGGTCGAGCAGGGTATGCAGTTTGACGGCGCTCTTGTGACGGCGGAACTGGGCCCAGGGAAACAGCGACAAGCAGAGATCGATGGTAGTGGAATCGAGGGCGTAAACGGTATCGTCCAGTTCCACGGCGAACGGTTCATTGCGGTAGAGTTGGCGAGCGGTGGCAATGAGTCCTTGGGCGAAGTCGGCAAAGATGCGCCAGTCGCGGTGCTCGTTGGCATGGGCAAGATTGTTGCGTGAGACACCGCCGCGAAGCCCCATGTGGTAGAGCTTGGATTGTTGAGCGCGCAGGCAGGCTTCGATGTCGCGCAGGCTTTCGCGATAGGTGAGTTGGGCGAAGGCGAGACAGAGAAACTGATCCAGGCAGGAGAAGCTTTGCACTTTGTAATCGCCACGATACCGCTCCACGCAGCAGCGGAAGTCGTGCAGCGGAAGGAAGTCCATCAACTGCGCAAACACAGTTCGACCAGTATTCATGCGTCCTCGCGCCAATCATGTGGCAAGGACGCCAGAGTACCGAAAATTCAAATCGATTATGCGACAATTTCCTCGTAAGTCCCATGCTGTGGCACGGTTACCAGGAAATTAAATCTCAACATTGGGACAGTACTATACCCGGATCATAAATCGAAGCGGCCAGCTCCGGAGGCGGCAACAGCGGGCGCATTATCGGCATCTACCAGCCGATGCCGACAGATGACAAGGCAATACGCAAGCAGTTGGCCGAGTTCCTCCGCGGCGGGCAGGCCCATGCGCGCTTTGAGGAGGTGGTAAAGAATTTTCCCCCGAAGCTGCGCGGCGTAGTTCCGTCCGGACTGCCGTATTCGGCCTGGCAGGTGTTGGAGCACATTCGCATAGCGCAGGACGATATTGTGCGCTTCAGCATGAACCGCGCCGCCAGCGCAGCAGACGCAAAGGCGCGCCGGCGGGCCGCGCCCTACCGCCCGCTGAAGTGGCCGCAAGATTACTGGCCCGAGTCTCCGCAGCCGCCGTCGCCAAAGAGCTGGCAGGAGTCGGTTCGCGCCATCGGGCGGGGCCGCGACGAGATGATACGGCTGGTCAGTGACCCGGACAACGATCTCTTCGAACCATTTCCCTGGGGCGAGGGGCAGAACCTGCTGCGTGAAGCCTTGCTGGTGGTCAACCATGGCTCGCATCATCTGGGCGAGCTGATAGTGATTCGCCGGCTCCTGGGGGCCTGGCCGGCCGGGTAGCGCGACAAGGCGCGCGGCAACAGCTCTCGGGGTTCGAGAATTACAGGGGCATCCGCAACTCCCCAACCCTGGCAAAAGAAGTAGGTGGGGCGCCCGGCACCCGGCAGCGATTGAAGGTCCGCCCTCAAACCAAAAGGCGCCCTCTGCGGGCGCCTTGGATTTAATGGCCGTAATAAATCCCGGAACCGAAAGCCGGTTATTTGGCGGTCGCCGCCATCTTTTTTACCATGGCGAGCACCAGCTTGCGATCGCTGTCGTTAAGGTTTGAGGAATATCGCCGGATCTGGGAGAGGAACCGAACTTCCTCCTCGTTCATTTGCATGGCGGCTCGGCTTGCGGCATCAGCGGAGTTGTCGGCGAAGAATTGGCCCAACTGAACATCCATCGCCGAAGCAATCTTGGCCAGCGTGTCCAGAGAGGGTATGGTGTGGCCGTTCTCCACCCGCGACAGATAGCAGCGTAACAGTCCCGTACGCTTTTCAATGTCGCCCTGCGACATTCCTTTCTGGAGCCGGAAACTGCGAATAGTTTCGCCTATGTTCATGGGTATGGTTATCTTCTGGCTAAAGTTTCTAAGCCCAAGGTTAGCTGCATGGTAATGATTCTTTGAAGCTGGATGCAAGGATAATTTTCACCGGGATCGGCAGGAGGTGCATTTCGGTACATTTTGTGGTTCCACCCGAGCCGGCGATATGGATGCGTGTGAGAGAAATACCCTAGGCCAGGGCAAGGCTGCGGCCTCGGCGCGTTTCGCAGCGCGCCCCGTCGGAAGTGCGGCGCTCAAATCTGCAGCGGCTGCACCAGATAGAGCGCTTTACCAGCTCTTGCTGTGGCTGGAGACAGCCATTACCCCATCAGCATGCCGCCGTTCACGTTCAGAACGTCTCCGGTAACGTAGCTGGCTTCCTCCGAGGCGAAAAATCGTACCGCTTGCGCCACGTCCATACCCTGTCCCGCACGTTGCATCGGCACCATCTTGAGAAGGCTTTCGCGCATCTCCGGAGCCATGGCGGCGGTCATGGCGCTTTCAATAAAGCCGGGGGCTACGCAGTTGACGGTGATATTTCTGGAAGCGACCTCGCGCGCCACGGCCATGGTGAGACCTATCAGGCCGGCCTTGGCGGAGGCGTAATTGGCCTGTCCAACTTGTCCCATGCGTCCGATGACGCTGCTGATGTTGATGATGCGTCCCCAGCGCTGCTTGAGCATGGAGCTGATTACCGCCTGGATCAAAAGGAAGGGGGCGGTGAGATCGATATTGAGCACGGCGTCCCAGTCGCCGCGCTTCATGCGCATAACCAGTTGGTCGCGGGTGATGCCCGCGTTGTTCACCAGAATGTCCACCTTGCCCTGCTCGGCGACGATTCGTTTAATGACTGCCTTGATGTCGTCTTCGGAACTCACATCCATTTTGTAGGCGACGGCCTTGCCGCCGCCGGCGGTAATCTCCGCGGCCGCTGCCTGCAAATTCGCTTCCTGGATGTCCGCCATGGCGACCGTGGCCCCATCCTGGGCGAGCACCAGTGAGCACGCCTTGCCAATGCCTTGGGCAGCGCCGGTGACCAGGGCAACCCGTCCGTTGAGTGACTGCATAGTGGCTCCTGTGAAAAGCAGAGATGAATAATCCGGAAGCTGCATTATACCCGCTGGCCAGCGCATTGCTGTGCGCCGGCGGCAGGCGCGCAAGCAAAAAGCCTCTCGCTGGCGAGAGGCTTTTTCTTTACCACGGTTTTCCGCTGGCGACGCTAACGGTACTGCGGCGACGCCGAAGCCTGGGCAAGCTGATCGACGCCGTTTTTCAGCACCGTCACCTCGACCCGGTTGGTAATGTGACTACCCGCGGTATTCTGCGCACGTGCGCCACCCATGCCGAGCTCGTAAATGCGGTACACCGGGATCTCATGCTTCAGAACCAGGTAGCGCACCACCGTATCGGCCATTTTTTGCGAGTTGCGGACAGCCGCCTCGCCGCGCCCGGGCGAGAACGCCTGCACTTCGATGATGTAGCCCTTCTGCGGTTTCAGTTCGGCGGCAATCTTATCGAGCGCTTGCCGGTCGCGTGCGCTCAGCGTGGTCTGTCCGGGGCGCAAGCGCAGCTCCAACTGGTCGGCTGCCTGATACTGGTCGAGGTTGCCGACCACCTGCTCGACAGCCTGCAAGCGCGTGCTGGCCTGTTGCGCGGTCGTGTTCGCCTGCTGGGCGCGATTGCCGGCATCTACGGCGTGCTGGTCAGCCTGATTAGCCAGCGTGGTGGCCTGACGAATACCCTCGGTGGCGCGCGCATCCACGTCCTTCAGCATGCGCGAATTGCTGGCCGTCAGCTCGTCCAGTTCATTTACCCGGTTGCGAATGGGAGCAAGCTGGTTCTGGACATACTTCTTGCGGGCAAATGGATTCACCCGCCCCCAGAACCCCTGGCGGGTTTCCGGCTGCAGCGGCTGGTGCGGCCCCAGCTCATCGCCGGCCTGGCTGCTGGAGGCCTGCACGGTTATGCTGGTCTGGCCGGGCTGCGCGGCAGGAGCATTGTTATCCTGCTGCCCCGCGGAATAGTTCGATTGCGCCAATCCCGGTACAACCAGCGTGGCTGCCAGGGGGAACAGCAGTAAAAAACGACTGAACATTGAGAAATCCTCCCGATTAGGTGATCTGGCGGCCCAGGGCCGGAAATCTTCAATCCCGGCGTCCGGCTTGTTCTCGCCTACTCCCGAATGGCATCCGGGCAGATGAAAAAACGGCATCTGCCGGGAGCCCCGCGTTTCCGCCACCACACAGCTTCGGGTAAACTTGTAGGCGCTCCGGCCTGCACTAACTACAGTTCTGATACCAAAACTACCGGCCGCCAGGTATTTGGCAAGCAATTGAAAAATTGGGGGTTAAAGACTAAGGGACCCAGAACGGGGAGCGCGGCCCGGCCGCCACCAGGTAAATTCGTCCCAGCGCAAAGAAAACTTCGCTATGAAAGGAGACTTTTGGCCAGCGAAGCCGTCTACCGCTGTGGAGCATCAATATCCTCACCCAGCAGGCGTTACGGTGGGCGGCAACAAAGCTGGTGTCTCGCCAAAAGACGCTGAGGCTGCAGAGTTCGTGCAACATCTGGCCGGTTCGGATCGGTGCTTTGTGCTTGGCCGCCGGACTGGCCCAGCCGCTTGGCACCTTCCGGGAGCTTAAGACCGAGACGCCTGCCAGAGACGGAATGGAAAAATTTAGCGGCGCAAAATTCGACAGTGAAGTTGACTCCTCGTTGCACTGACGCATATGATTCCCATTTCGCGCAAGGGGGTAAACGCCCTGGGAGAACGACGGGCGTTTTGGACCGGACAGGCTATGGAGAAAAGACAATCAGAGCAGTTCAGAAAAGTTTTGGAAGAACGTCAGCGCGTGCTGCGCGAGAGCGTGGCGCGAACTGAACAGGACGGCCGCGCCGCCGACGCCGGTGACGCGGCGCAGGACATCGCCGACCGCGCCTCCAGTTCCTACCAGAAGGAGTTTCTCTTCCACCAGAGCAACAATGACCGACAGTTGCTGCAAATGGTGGAAAACGCGCTGGAGCGCATCCGCGTGGGCGTCTACGGCGAGTGCATCTCCTGCGGCAACGAGATCAACCCCAAGCGCCTCAACGCCGTGCCCTGGGCGCGTTACTGCATCGCCTGCCAGGAGAAGCTGGAGAAAGGCCTGTTGCAGGAAGAAGCCGGAAGATAGAGGATCAGGGCGCCGCTAGCAGCGTCGCCGAACTGTGGCAAAAGCCGGTCAGCCGCAAGGGGTTGACCGGCTTTTTCATTTTTTTAAGGCTTCCGCGACGCTTTTCCTTACTTCGCCGCGGCTGGCGACAGGCTGGGCTCCAGGTGCTTCTTCAATTTATCTAGGGAGCTTTCGTCTTCGACGTTCAGGGCCGTTTTCGAGCGGTCGATCTGCCGCATCAAGCCGGTAAGCACCTTGCCGGGCCCGACCTCGACGAACAACTCGACGCCCGCTTCTACCAGCTTGCGCATCGAGCGTTCCCATTGCACCGCTCCGGTTACCTGCCGCACCAGGGCATCGATGCCGGCTTCGGCGGTGGTGACCATGGCCGCGTCCACGTTGCAGACCACCGGAAGGCGCGGCGTCCGCGCCGATAGCTGCCGCAGGTCCTGTTCCAGGCGGTCCTGCGCCGGCTGCAACATGGCGCAGTGGAAAGGGGCGCTCACCGGCAACATGACGGCGCGCTTGGCGCCCTTCTGCTTGCACAGTTCGGCGGCCCGCTCCACCGCCGCCTTGGCCCCGGCAATGACGACCTGGTCGGGAGAATTTATGTTGGCCGGCTGGCATACCAGCCCTTGCGCGGCCTCCCGGCAAACGGCATCGATCTGCTCCAGAGGCAGCGCCAGAATGGCCGCCATGGCCCCCTCGCCCACCGGAACCGCTTCCTGCATGTACCTGCCGCGATTGCGCACGGTGCGCACGGCGTCGGCAAAGGCGAGGGTTCCCGCCGCCACGTGCGCGGAATACTCGCCCAGGCTGTGTCCGGCAACGAAGCTGGGAGTGATTCCCAGCGATTCCAGCACGCGGTAGGCCGCCACCGAAACCGTCAATACGGCCGGTTGCGTTATCTCGGTAAGGCGCAACTGCTCGTCCGGCCCCTCGAAACAGACTTGGGAGAGCTTGTACCCGAGCGCCTCGTCGGCCTCCTCGAAAACCTGTCGCGCTGCGGGATAAGCCTCTGCCAGACCTTTACCCATGCCCGCCGTCTGCGAGCCCTGGCCGGGGAAAAGAAACGCAATTACAGGGGAGGAATTTTCCATCCTTGCCGCCTCAACCATTTTGCTTGTGAACGCAAACGGACGGGTGCTGCTTATTCAATATCGCCGCCGCGTGAACAAGATAAGGGAAAACCCCGATTCGCACAACTGGCCGATCCCATCGCAAGCGGCGCAAACGAAATTTTGCGAGCGCTTGACCTAAATGTCCGGCTCAGCCAAGCTTTCTCTAGGCATCTCGCGGATCGATATATCGAAATAAGCGCTTTCCACAGGCATGGCAGCGGAACGGAACCTGGTCGACAAACGACCGCAGCCAATCAATTATGCCCCTTCGATGGGAGCGGAAAAGCCTCGGTTTGCCGCAAGCTGGACAGTCCATCCCAACTGGTTCGGCTGCCCGCCTATGCGGCTTGGAAACCGGAGCCTCCGGCGAATGCTGATGCTGCATCCGCCGGGTTGCACTGGCATTGGAAGCTGTAGGATTTACCGGCGACGCTTTCGCGTGTTTTCGGTCCCCGAGTTTCGCCCGCCTGCGATCACTAAGATATTTGTGCAAATCGGTCCCTTGGTCCCAGTAGTATTCGCTGCAATACACCTCAAAAAATTGTCAGGCTCCCAGGTGCGCGCGCAGGATGTTCAGCATTCTGCGCAACGGCTCGGCTGCGCCCCAGAGCAGTTGGTCGCCCACGGTAAAGGCGCCCAGGTACTGCGGGCCGAGCTTCAGCTTGTGCAAGCGTCCAATGGGCACGGTCAGGGTGCCGGAGACCGCCGTCGGGGTCAGGCAGCGGATGCTGGCATCCTTATTGTTGGGAATTACCCGCACCCACTGGTTGCCGCCGGCCAGCATGGCTTCGATCTCGCCGAGGGGAACATCTTTGGTCAGCTTGACGCATAGACCCTGGCTGTGGCAGCGCATGGTGCCGACGCGCACGCAGATGCCATCGACCGGCACCGGCGGGTTCAGTCCCATGATCTTGTTGGTTTCAGCCATGCCCTTCCATTCTTCGCGCGTCTGCCCGCCGGGCATTTCTTTGTCGATCCAGGGGATCAGGCTGCCGGCCAGAGGCACGCCGAATTCCGACGCCGGCAGGGCAGGCGAACGCTGCGCCTCGATCACCATGCGATCGACTTCCAGCGCATTCTCCGAGGGCGACTTGCTCACCGGATCGGTCAGGCAGGCCATCTGCTGCACCAGCTCCAGCATCTTGGCCGCGCCCGCTCCGGAAGCGGCCTGGTAAGTCATGGTGGTCATCCACTCGACCATTCCCGCCTTGAACAGCGATGCCACGGCCATCAGCATGAGGCTGACGGTGCAGTTGCCGCCGACGAAGGCCCGCCCGCCCTTGGCGAGGCCATTGGCGATGATGTCGCCATTGACCGGATCGAGAATGATGATTGCCTCATCGGCTTGCCGCAGGGTGGAGGCGGCATCGATCCAGTAGCCCTTCCAGCCGCTCTGGCGCAGCGGCCCATAGATTTCGGTGGTGTAATCGCCGCCCTGGCAACTCACCAGTGCCTGGCATGAGGCCAGTTGCTTGAGGTCGCGGGCATCAATCAGGCGGGCGCCGGCGCCGGCCTCCTGGGGAGCGGCGCCACCCACGTTCGAGGTGGTGAAAAAAACGGACTCCAGCCCTTTCAGGTCGCCCTCGTCCCGCATCCTCTGCATGAGGACGCTGCCGACCATGCCTCTCCAGCCTACAAATCCAACGCGCAACATAAATGCTCCAAAATTATGATGAATGACCTCATTATGCCAGTTCAGTTCGGCTTCCGCCAATACTGCGTTACGGACTCGCTACGATTTCCCTCGTGCAGTTGCCACAGATTGCGCGGGAGCTCAGCGCGAGGCGACTTCGAAGGTCACGGTGGTGCCGGCTGTAACGCGTTGTCCGGCTGCAGGTGTCTGGCGCGTGATTACGGCGTCGGAGGAGTGCTGAGCGGCGCTGGAAGCGGCGAGGCCGATGGCAGGGGCGGAAGCAACCGGCGCGCTGGAAATCGGACCCACTACAAGTCCGGCGCCACGCACCGTGGCGGTCGTCTCGGAGAGGTTTGAGCCAACGAAGTCCGGCATGACGAACTGCTCCGGAGGCGGCGGCGCGCTCACCAGCACGCTTACCGCCGGAGTCGAGACCTGCTGTGCATCGGGCGTGGGGCTCTGGGCAACAACCTGCTCCGGGGCGGAATCGGCGGTGGCCAGTTGCGCCACCGTTCCCAACTCCAGCCCGCGCCGGCGAAGGTTCAACTCGGCCGAGCGCGGCGATTGCCCCAGCAGGCTGGGAATTTCCGCCTTCTGCGGGCCGAGGCTTTCGGCCACGCGCAGGCGAAAGCCGGCGCGAACCCGCGTGCCGGCGGCGGGAAGCTGCGAAACAATGCGGCCTGGCGCGACTTCGCTGCTGTAGAAGCGCTGCTCGCGCGAGAATTGCAAGCCGCTTTCACCCGCCAGGCGTTGCCCCTCTTCCGGAGTGAGTCCCACTACCTTGGGCACGGTCACTTCACGCCCGTGGATGGCGAAACGCATCGCCGTCAGCGCCGAAGCCAGGCCAACCAGAACCAGTATCAGGCCATAAAGAAGCCCTCGGAAAATGCGCATCATGCCTCCTGAGATGAGCTGCCCAAACGAGGTGTCATCCTGAGCGACCGAAGGCCTGTCGTTGGCCGGAGGGAGTCGAAGGATCTGCATTTCTGAAATCGACGCCCTCGTCTCTACTGCTACTATGCACGGCTGTCTTCAACCTGAAATCAAAAAATCTTAAATCACCGGGCCGTGTCAGCCTTGGCGGACGTGGTCTGTGTCTTGGCCAGCGCGCGCTCAGGGGTTTCGGCGGCATCCGGTTCGGCAAACTGCTCCTGCTCATGGCCGCTGATCGCCGCCCGCATAAAATCGATCCAGATCGGCAGGGCGGCCAGGCTGCCGGTTTCCTTGTCGCCCAGGGTCTTTTTCTCGTCGAAGCCGATCCACACGCCGCAGGTTATCGAGGGCGAGAACCCCATGAACCAGGCGTCGGTGAAGTCGTTGGTGGTTCCCGTTTTTCCCGCCAGGGGATGATTAAGCTTGAGGGCCTGAACGGCCGTGCCGTGCTGCACCACCTCGCGCAACATTGAAGTCATAACCCGCGCCGTGTGCGCGCTTACCACGTCGCGAATCTCCGGCAGGCTCTCTTCCAGCACGCGTCCGTCGTAGTCGGCCACCTTGCGGATGGTGTGCGGCGCCACCCGCACGCCGCCATTAGGAAAGGCCGAGAAGGCGGCGGTGTGCTCCAGCAGCGTTACCTCGGCCGCGCCCAGCGCCACCGGCAGGTAAGGCTGAATCGGCGAGGTAATGCCGAAGCGACGCGCGTACTCGATTACGGTGTGCATTCCCACCTTCTCCGCCAGCTTGAGAGCGGGAATATTGCGCGACTGCGCCAGGGCCCGCCGCAAGGTGATTCTGCCCTCGAAGCGGTTGTCGTAGTTGTGGGGCGTGTACGGCCCGGAGACGGTCGTGAAGGTAACCGGGGCGTCCACTATCGTGTCTTCCGGAGAGGCTCCCTGGTCGATGGCGGCGGTATAGACGTAAGGCTTGAAAGACGATCCCGTCTGCCGCAGGGCCTGGGTGGCGCGGTTGAACTTGGAGTCTTCGAAGTCGCGTCCGCCAACCATGGCGCGGATTTCACCGCTCTGGTTATCGACCGCCAGCAGCGCCCCCTGCGCACCCGAATCCTGTTCCAGGGCAAGCTGCGCGCGGTTGTCATTCAGGGCGAGAACGCGCACGTAGACGACGTCGCCGGGGGCCAATATTTCGCTGGGCGTGCGATGCCCGGTCCACTTCATCGCCGCCGCTTCGATGGTACCGGTGACACGGCCCAGGCGGACCACGGCGGCATTCGGCAAGACCTGGATCACCAGGCCGTGACAATAGCTGCCAACCTGCAGAGGTGCGCGCCAGTCCGGGTGGTCGTAGTGCTCCAGGTCGCCGCCCGAGGCCACCACGTTGGGAAGGTTACCCACCCAGCCGCGGCGGCGCTCGTAGCTGGCCAATCCCTGCAGCACCGCCCGGTTGGCCGCCTGCTGCAGATCCATGTCCAGGGTCGTATAGATCTTCAGGCCGCGCTCATGCACCTCGGCCGTGCCGTATTTCTTTTCCAGGTAGCGGCGGACTTCTTCGACGAAGTAGGGAGCGACGAAGTTGGGATCGTTCTGCACTTTCAGCACGATGGGAGCCAGTTTGGCGCGGTGCGCCTCCTGGGCCGTGATCTTGCCGTCTTCCATCATGGCGTTGAGCACCATGTTGCGGCGGCGCAGGGCGCGCTCCAGGCTGTTGATCGGGGAGTAGTAGTTCGGCGCTTTGGGCAGGCCCGCCAGCAACGCCGCTTCTTCGGTGGTAAGCTCCTTGGCGTGCTTGCCGAAGTAGAACTGCGCTCCGGCTTCAAAGCCATAGACTCCGTGCCCGAGAAATATCTGATTGGCGTAAAGGGTGAAGATCTGCTGTTTGGTGAAGCGCCGCTCGATCTGCATGGCCAGCATGGCCTCCTGCAGCTTGCGGCTGAAGGTGCGGTCGGGGGAGAGGAACAGGTTGCGCGAAAGCTGCATGGTCAGGGTGGAGGCTCCCTGAACCCGGCTGCCGGAAACGATGTCGTGGTAGGCGGCGCCCAGAATTCGCCAGAGATCGATCCCCCAGTGCCGTTCGAATCCCTTGTCTTCGATGGAGATAATGGCGTCGCGCAGCACCTTGGGATAGTCGTCATATGAGGCGATAATACGGTGCTGCAAGGCGAAGGAACCGATCACCCGGCCCTTGATATCGTAAAGTTCGGTGATGGAGCCGGGGCGGTAACGCTCCAGTTCGCTTACCTGAGGCAGATCGGTGGAGTAAACCAGCAGCATGCCGCTAAAGGCGCCGATGGCGGCGACGATCACCACCATGGCGGCAAAGAGCAGACGGCTGATCAGCTTTTGTCGCGCCGTGCGGTGGCCGGAAGCCTCTGAAGTAACAGCTTTCATTTACAGATGCGGAGCAGGGCAGCAACAGCATAGCATGCCTTCATCCTATGGGGTGGTGCCCGTCTTGAGGCGTTGTCCGGCTGAATACAGTATCTTTAAGCTAATCAGGCCGTTTCGACAGGTGGACCATGGCCGATTTGAAGACATCCGGGGGTTCCAGCAACGTTCTGGCCACACAGCTTGACAGCGGCCAGCCTGGCTACGAGAAGAACATGCGGGAGATGGCGCGGCTGGTGGCGGAAATCCGCAACCAGGAGCAGCAGATCGCCGAAGGCGGCGGAGCCGGGCCATCGAGGCCCAGCACAACAAGGGCCGGCTGACCGCGCGCGAGCGCATCGCGCTGCTGATCGATGCCGGAACCGGCCTGTTCGAGTTGGGCGCCTATGCCGCCTGGGAGATGTACGAGGAATGGGGCGGGGCCCCGGCCGCCGGCGTGGTCACCGGCCTGGGCCGCATTCACGATCGCCTGTTCATGCTGATCGCCAACGACGCCACGGTCAAAGCCGGCGCCTTCTTTCCCATGACGGCCAAGAAAGTGATCCGAGCCCAGAACATCGCCCTGGAAAACCACATTCCCACCATCTACCTGGTGGACTCCGCCGGCATTTTTCTGCCTTTGCAGGAAGATGTCTTCCCCGACCAGGACGATTTCGGGCGCGTCTTTCGCAACAACGCGGTCATGTCGGCCAAGGGAATCCCGCAGATCACCGCCATCATGGGCATGTGCGTGGCCGGCGGCGCTTACCTGCCGGTGATGTGCGACCACATCCTGATGACCGAGGGCAGCGGCCTGTTCCTGGCCGGGCCGGCGCTGGTGCAGGCGGCCATCGGGCAGAAGAGTTCGGCGGAGGAGCTGGGCGGGGCCCGCGTTCATGCCGCCATCAGCGGCACGGTCGACTTCCGCGAGCCGGATGACGAGAGTTGCATCCGGCGCATCCGCTCGCTGGTGGAAAAGATGGGCTACCGCGCTCAGAGCGCGCCCTTTCATCGCGCCCAGCCTGAGAACCCGCTCTACGCTCCGGAAGATCTTTACGGAATCTACCAGAGCGATCCTTCCCGGCCGTATGACATGAAAGAGGTGCTGGCGCGCATTGTCGACGGCAGCCGCTTCGACGAGTACAAGGCCGAGTACGGGCAGACGCTGCTGTGCGGCTACGCGCGCATCGGCGGCTACGCCGTCGGTATCGTGGCCAACCAGAAGCTGCACGTGCGCCAGACCGACCACCACGGCAACCGGCGCATCGAGTTCGGTGGCGTCATCTACAGCGAAAGCGCGGAAAAGGCGGCGCGCTTCATCATGGACTGCAATCAGAACGTGATCCCGCTGGTCTTCCTGCACGACGTGAACGGCTTCATGGTGGGACGCGACGCCGAGTGGAGCGGCATAATCCGCGCCGGAGCCAAGATGGTGAGCGCCGTCTCCAACTCCGTGGTGCCCAAGATCGCGGTGATCATAGGCGGTTCCTTCGGCGCCGGACACTATGCCATGTGCGGCAAGGCCTACGATCCGCGCTTCATCTTTGCCTGGCCGACGGCGCGCTACTCGGTGATGAGCGGCGACTCGGCCGCCGCAACCCTGGTGGAGATCAAGGTCAAGCAACTGGAGCGCGAAGGCCGCAAGCTGAGCGAACAAGAGATCAAGCAGCTCTACGAGAGCATCAAGCAAACCTACGACCGGCAGACCGACCCGCGCTACGGCGCCGCCCGCCTCTGGCTGGACAAGATCATCGACCCGGCGGAGACGCGCGACGCCCTGATCGCCGCCCTCGATGCGGCTTCACACAATCCCGAACTGCCGAAGTTCAACGTGGGAATTGTGCAGACGTAGGAGCCATCGATACGTTACTTTGCAACGATAATACGAGTCGAGGGACCTTGTGCTTCGGTACCGTGTTGCGATGTAAAACAGGGCTGTTTCCATTAGTTTGATGTGTCATGGCGAGCGGAGCGAAGCGGAGTCGAGCCACCTTGCGTTTTTGCTGTGCTGGGCCGGAACTGCTGCCCCAATCTTCAGCCAAGTCTATCCAGTTTGGGTTCATCTGCGCGATCAGCCACTCTTTCTTGCTGCGGCGCCAATGCTTCAATTGGGTTTCGCGTTCGATTGCCAAATGGACATCGCGGAATCGTTCGTAGTAGACAAGCCTGGTGGTGTTGTAGGTACTGGAAAAACCTTTGAGCAGATGCTGCTTGTGCTGGTACACGCGGTGCTGAATATTGCCAGTGAATCCTATGTAGAGCGCGCGTGTCGCGAGGGGCTCTGCATAATGTAGACGTAGTACCAATGGTCAGAGTTCATAGGATTTATGACAACATAAGGTGGCTCGACTCCGCTTCGCTCCGCTCGCCAATGACACCATCAGGGTACATAACATAAAATCAAGCGTCGAAACATATCAGATCGAGCTAAACATGCCTGACCTCAAGCTCATCGAGTGTCCGCGCGATGCCTGGCAAGGGCTGCCGGGCCACATTCCGGCCGAGGTCAAGGTGCAATATCTGCGGGGGCTGATTGGAGCCGGCTTCAAGCATCTGGATTCCGTTTCTTTTGTCTCGCCCAAGACCGTTCCCCAGATGGCCGACAGCGAGGAGGTGCTGCGGCAGCTCGATCCTCCGGATGACGTGGAGGTCATCGCCATCGTGGTGAACGAAAAAGGCGTGGAGCGGGCCATTGCCACCCAGGCCGTACGCACCCTGGGGTTTCCGTACTCGATCTCCGAGGCCTTCCTGAAGAGGAACCAGAACCAGACGCCGGAGGAGAACTTCGAGCTGCTGGAGAAGGTCGCCGAGAGCGCCTTTTCCGCCGGGCTTGACGTGGTCGTCTACATTTCCATGGCGTTCGGCAACCCTTACGGCGATCCGTGGACGCCCGGCGAGATGCTGGAGGCGGTTGGCATGATGGCCGACATGGATATCCGCTCAGTATCGCTGGCCGACACGGTTGGGCTGGCCACGCCACCGCAGGTGGCGGAGCTGATCGGGATGGTCAGGGAGAAGTTCGCGTGGCTCGACTTGGGCGCACACCTGCACAGCCGCCGCAGCGACGCCCGGGAGAAGATTCTGGCCGCTTACGACGCCGGATGCCGCCGCTTTGACTGCGCCGTCGGCGGCCTTGGGGGCTGCCCCTTCGCGCAGGACAATCTGGTTGGGAACATTCCTACCGAGCTGGCGCTGGAAGCCCTCGGCCAGCGCGTGAACAAAGGCGAATTGCCGATCCGCAAGCCGCTCGACGCGGTGATGGCCATGAACGCCGACATCGCAGTCCGCTTCGCCGGCCGCTAAACCATGGGCCGGCGGAATCCGCCACCTTCCTGCTCCCTGACCGGATTCTGCCTCAGCCGACCTATAGCACTTTGGTTTCCAACAAAATCAATGGTTTTGCAAGTGACCCCTTGTACTCCTCACCTCTCTTTCGTAGCATCTAATGCCACAAGGGCCGGCCTGCAAAGTTTGTGATGGGTGGTAATCCTTTGCTGAACCGTTAATTCTTGTGAACGGGAGCCCGACTCGAATGATGGTCCGGTGTGCCAGTCCCCAGTCGGACAAGCCTAATGGACCACGGAGGGCACCCACGTCGTGAGACGGGTTCACAGGTATCCCACGCACACGGCCAAGCGGGTCGGCTTTGTTTTGCCTGCCTGAACTCCATTCCGCAGAGGCCAAGCGGAAAGCCTTCTTCCACTCCGCAAAAGCGAGCTGGAATTTCCCGCCGCCGCAGATGCTAGTCCCGAGCACGCCGCGGCCCCGATCAAGTAGAATGAAAGTGATAGTGCAGGAGAGATGGTGTGTTTCCCCGCCTTTTTGAGTTTCACGGATTCAGCTTTCCCAGCTACGGCTTCCTGGTTTCCCTGGGCGTTATTGTCGGTCTGCTGGTAGTTTTCAAAGTCGCCCGCCAGCAGGGACTCAACCCCGACCAGATGTGGAACCTGGGCGCGCTGGTCGTTTTTACCGGCCTGCTGGGCGCCAAAGTCATGATGGTGCTGGTGGACTTGGGCTACTATACGCGACACCCGGCCGAGATCTTCAGCCTTTCGACATTGCAATCAGGCGGAGTCTTCTCGGGCGGCCTCCTGGGGGCCATCGCTGTCGCTTTCTGGTACGTTCGCAAGCATCGGCTTCCTTTCCTGCGCACCTGCGACACCTTTGCTCCGGGAGTGGCCATAGCCCACTCCATCGGACGCATAGGCTGCTTTGCCGCCGGATGTTGTTACGGCAAGCCCACCACCGAGCCCTGGGGAGTTACCTTCACCAATCCCCTGGCGCAGCAGTGGGTGGGAACGCCCCTGGGAGTAAAGCTGCACCCGACCGAACTCTATGAGATGGTGGTCGAGGCCATCAACTTCGTGATTCTCTTCTGGCTGGTGCGGCGCAAGAAATTCGAAGGCCAGGTGATCGGGCTTTACATGATTCTTTACGGCGCGGCCCGCTACTTCATAGAGTTCTATCGTGGCGACCCGGGCCGGGGCGAGGTCTTCGGCGGCTATATGACCGAGACCCAACTGGTAGCCCTGCTGCTGGTGGTGGTCGGCGGCGTGCTCTGGACGGTGCGCGTTCCCCTCAAGAATCCACCGGCCGCCAAGAAACCATCTGGAAAGGGCCCCTCCCGCAAAGCGGTTGCGACGGTCACGCGTTAACGGCGCCGCCGCGCTCAGCGGCGAGCCTGGCCGCCTAAAAGAGTCCGCCGGCGAGGGCACCAGCGCATCGGCACTACTATTGCGGCACTAAACGTTTTTAATTGCCTCCCGCCCCGCACTTCTTTAATTTCTCTCCATGGACAAACCACAACTAACCGGCACCCCGCCGGAGGATGAGAAGAGGTCTTCGGCCGCAGCAAGCGCCGAGCTTGCCGAAGCTGCTTTTCCTTCGCAGCTCACGGTTGCGCCGGGGCAGGCCGGGGTGCGCCTCGACCAATTTTTGGCCGCCAGCCTGCCGGAGGTGAGCCGCGTGCGTGTGCGGCAGTTGCTGGAGCGGCAGCAGATCCTGCTGAATGGCAAGCCGGCCAAGCCCTCGGCCAGGCTGAAGGGCGGCGAGCACCTGGCGATCCTCGGGCGCGTGCAACCGGAGCCCTTGCGCGCGATGGCGGAAGATATCCCTCTGGCGGTGGTCTATGAGGACGGCGATCTGGCGGTAATCGACAAGCCTGCGGGAATGCGGGTACACGCCGGCGCCGGCAGCGGCGAGGCGGCGCGCGGCACCCTGGTCAATGCCCTGCTGCACCGCTTCGGCGCGCTCTCGCAGGCGGGCGGGGAGCTGCGCCCGGGCATCGTACACCGGCTCGACAAGGACACCAGCGGGCTGATCGTCGTCGCCAAGAACGACCCGGCACACCGCCGGCTGGCCGCGCAGTTCGCCGGCCGCCAAGTCAGCAAGCGCTACCTCGCCCTGGTGCACGGCTGGCCACGCCAGGAGACTGGCACCGTCTCAGCCGCCATCAGCCGCGACCGCCTGCGCCGCACCCGCATGACGACCCGGCTGCGCGGCGGCCGCACGGCTGTCTCACATTTCAAGGTGCTGGAACGCCTGCTTTCGCCCTACGGGCGCTTTGCCCTGCTGGAGGTTAAGATTGAGACCGGCCGCACCCACCAGATAAGGGTCCACCTTTCATCCATCGGACACCCCGTGGTCGGCGACACGCTCTACGGGGCGCCACGCCTGCTGTCGCCACAAAGCCCGCGCCAACCTCAGCCGGCTGCGGCCCTGACGGCGCTGGCCTTGACGAGAAATTTTCTGCACGCCGCGGAGCTCGAGTTTAGCCATCCGCGCTCGGGCAAGCGTATGCGCTTCGAGTCCTCGTTACCGGCCGAGCTGGAGCAGTTTCTGTCGACCTTGCGGCATTCCGGTTAAGGCGGAACCCGGAACAGCCGGGCAATTGAAGAACGAACAACTAACAATTAAGAACTGTTTATAATTGGGCACCGATCATGAGACTCTGTAAATCTCTTCTACTTGCCTTGTTTCTGTCACTGCTGGCGGCCGGCCAGGGGACTTCGGCGGACGCGCAAGCGACGCCCGCGGGCGTGGACCAGGACGCGGCCACAACCATCGTCAAGACCGTCAACGAGGTCAACGTGGTATTCACGGTGACCGACAAGCACGGCCGCTTCGTCAACAACCTGAAGAGGGAAGACTTCAAGATCCTGGACGACAACAAGCCGGCGGCGGCCGTCTCCAGTTTCCGCAGCGAAACCGATCTGCCGCTGCGCGTCGGGCTGCTGATCGATGCCAGCAGCTCCATCCGCGACCGCTTCAAGTTCGAGCAGGAGGCGGCCATCGAGTTTCTCAACCAGATCGTGCGGCCGCGCTCCGACCAGGCTTTTGTGCTGGGCTTTGATTCGGTCGCCGAGGTGACGCAGGACTTCACCGACGACACCGACCGGCTGGCGCACGGCATCCACATGCTGCGGCCGGGCGGCGGCACGGCCCTCTATGACGCGCTCTACAGCGCCTGCCACGAGCGGCTGGCGCGCGCCCGAAGCGCCGGCACCATGCGCCGGGCCATCATCCTGCTGAGCGATGGCGAAGACAACCAGAGCCGCTTCACGCGCGAGCAGGCGGTCCAGGAGGCGCAGCGCACCGAAGTCATCGTCTACGCCATCAGCACCAACATCAGCGGCATAAAGACGCGCGGCGACAAGGTGCTGGAGTACTTTGCCAACGCCACCGGCGGGCGGGTCTTCTTTCCCCTCAAGCTGGATGACGTGGCTACCGCTTTCCGGCAAATCGAGGCCGAGCTGCGCAGCCAGTATGCGGTGTCCTACCGCCCGGCCAATTTGGTGGCCGACGGGCGCTTCCGCGCCATCTCCATCGAATCATTGCGCAAGGGATTGCGCGTCCGCTGCCGCCGCGGCTATTACGCCCCCAAGCGCTAGGGGCAAGACAACAGCGGTTATTATCCCCCGGCGCTCCAAGCGCGGCTGGCATAGTCGGTCATGCTCAGAAGCAGCAGGATCATCAGCCAGACTATGCCGCCGACGAGCACGATCTTGGTCATCTTGTGCGAGTAGCGGATTTCCATGAAGAACAGGGCCACCAGGCTGGCCTTAAGGACGGCGATGATGAGCGCCACCGCCACGCTGAAGTCGCCCAGGTTGAGATAGGCGACACCGACCGTAGTGCCGGTTAAGATCAGCAGCAGTATCCAGATAGTGACAAAGGTTCTGACGGAAGTCAGCGGTTCAGACATGGCGGTCCTCAGACGTGGTAGTGGCTGATCAAGTAGAGCAGCGGGAACAGGAAAATCCACACGATGTCCACGAAGTGCCAGTAGAGCCCGCCCATCTCGACCGGGTTGTAATACTGGGAGTTGTACTGCCCGTGGTAGGCATGGTAGATCAGGAACAACACCATGCCGCAGCCTATGACCATGTGCAGGGCGTGCAGGCCGGTCATGACGAAGTAGAGCACGAAGAAGATTTCGACGTGCCGCACGTCGGTGCCCTCGAACTGAAACGCCGGCCCGGGAAACTCGCCCCTTACCCAGTGCTCGTGGTACTCCACCCCCTTCAGTCCCAGGAACACCATCCCCAGCAGCATGGTAAACAGCAGGAATATGATCAGCGCCTTGCGCCGGTTCACCTTGGCGGAGTGCACCGCCAGCACCATGGTCAGGGAGCTGCAGATCAGAACTGCGGTGTTGGTGGCCCCTATCCACAGGCTCATGTGCGCGCTGCCTTCGAGGAAGGCGGTCGGGTACAGGAAGCGGTAGATGAGATAGGAGCAGAACAGGCCGCCGAAGAACATGACCTCGGTGATGAGGAAGATCCACATGCCGAAGGCGGCGGTGGTGCGCTGCTGCTCCATGTCGGCAAAGTGGTGCCGGAGTTCGTGGGTGGCGGTCTGGTGGACCGTGCCCTGGGTGATTGCTGTCGGGTTAGCTTGCAACCGGGGCCTCCTCGCGCTTGTTCAGTTCGTCGTAGTTGTAAGCCTCCCAGGTAACGATCGGCGTGACCTCGAAGTTGTAGGTTGGCGGCGGGGAGGGCGCCATCCACTCCAAGCCGGCGGCGTTCCAGGGATTGGCGCCGGCGTTCTGGCCATAGCGTAGCGACCAGACGAAATAGATCATCGGCAGCACGTAGCCCACGGCCAGCACCGAGGCGCCGGCGGTGGAGAGCACGTTCAGCACCTGGAACTCCGGCGGGTAAGAGTGGTAGCGGCGCGGCATCCCCATGTATCCCAGCAGGAACTGGGGAAAGAAGGTGAGATTGAAGCCCACGAAAACGAAGAGCGCAGAAAGCTTGGCCCAGGCTTCCGGATAGAGCTTGCCGCTGATCTTCGGCCACCAGAAGTGCAGCCCGCCCATGTAGGCCATCACCATGCCGCCCACCATGATGTAGTGGAAGTGGGCGATGATGAAGTAGGTGTCATGCACGTGCACATCCAGCCCGAGAGAGGCGAGAAACAGCCCGGTCAGCCCGCCCATGGTAAACAGCCCGATGAAGCCGAAGGCGTAGAGCATGGGCGTATCGAAGCGGATCGAGCCCTTGTACATGGTGGCCGTCCAGTTGAACACCTTGATGGCCGAGGGAATCGCCACCAGGAAGCTCAGGATGGAGAAGACCATGGCCGCATAGATCGAAATGCCGGCCACGAACATGTGGTGGGCCCACACCAAAAAGCCGAGCACGGCGATGGCAATGCTGGCCAGGGCCACGAAGTTGTAGCCGAAGACGCGCTTGCGCGAGAAGCAGGTGACAACTTCGCTGATCACGCCCATGCCGGGCAGGATCATGATGTAAACCGCCGGGTGCGAATAGAACCAGAAGAGGTGCTGGAACAGCACCGGGTCGCCGCCCAACTGCGGATTGAAAATCCCCAGATTGAACACCCGCTCCAGCACCACCAGCAGCAGAGTTATGGCCAGCACCGGCGTGCCCAGGACCATGATCACGGCGGCTGCGTAGTTGGACCACAGAAACAGCGGCAGGCGCGTCCAGGTCATTCCCGGCGCGCGCATGCGGTGGATGGTTACGATGAAATTCAGGCCGGTGAAGATGGAGGAGAAGCCGGCAATGAACACCGCCAGCCCGCCGGTTACCACGTGAGTGTTCAGAAAAGATGTGCTGAGCGGGGTGTAAAAAGTCCAGCCGGTATCGATTCCGCCGGTGACCATGCAATAGATCCACAGCGAGCCGGCGGCGATATACAGATACCAGCTCAGCAGGTTGATGCGGGGAAAGGCCAGATCTTTGGCGCCCACCATCAGCGGCACCAGGAAATTGCCCAGCACCGCCGGCACCGAGGGAATCAGGAAGAAGAACACCATGGTGATGCCGTGCATGGTGAACATCTTGTTGTAGGTGTCAGCCTGCAACAGGTCACCGGCCGGGGTGAGCAACTCCAGGCGAATCAGCATGGCGTAGAAGCCGCCGATGAAGAACATCGCCGTGATGGAGATCAGGTACAGGATGGCGATGCGCTTGTGGTCGGTGGTGAGCAGCCACGACTTGATGCCATAGTCGGCATTCAAGTAATTGGTGCGTTCGACGGGTTGTACAGCGGTTGCCATGGTTCCTCTACTCCGCCCCGTTTTACTTTCCGCTCGGGCTGGCCTGCGACCTCTCCGGCTGTGGGCTTACTGGATAGACGCCGGTGGGTTCGGTCATGCTGGCCGGCGGATGCTGTCCGCTGCCCAGGCTCTTGATATAAGCCACCAGGGAGATCACGTCGTCTTCGTCGATCTGCCCCTGGAAGTTGGGCATGATGTTCTTGAAGCCGGAAGCGATCTTCGCCCCCGGAAAGAGGATCGATTCGCGAATGTAAGACTCGTCGGCGATAACCGTGCGGCCATCGTCCAGGAGCACGGGTTTGCCGTACAGCCCGACCAGGTTCGGGCCGCGGCCCTGGTAGTCGGAGCGGTGGCACATGCTGCAGCCGTATTGCTGAAAGTTCTTTTCCCCGGTGGCGGCCAGCGAGCCTTCGGCGCCCTGCGACACCCATTGCTCATAGGCCGCCGGTTCCATGACAAACACGGTGCCGATCATTCCCGAGTGCTGCGTGCCGCAGTACTGGGCGCAGAACAGGTGGTAGCTCCCCGGCTTATCGGCGGTAAACCAGGTCGAGGTATACCGCCCCGGAATGACATCCGCCTTGACCCGGAATGCGGGGACGAAAAAGTCATGAATCACGTCCTGCGAGGTCATGATCAGGCGTACCGGCCGGCCCACGGGAACGTGCAACTCGTTTATCTCCCGCTGTCCTCCGGTGTGCTGGATCTTCCACATCCATTGCTTGCCGACAACGTAGATCTCCAGGGCATTGCGCGGGGGGCGCGATTCGGTGAAGTAAATGGAGGCCGCCCAGACGAAAATCACCAAGGCAATGCCGGTGGGAATCAGCGTCCAGGCCAGCTCCAGCGTGTTCGAGCCCTCGATCTGCTGGGCCGTGGGATGGCGCTTCCGGCGATAGCGCAGGGCGAAGACGCAAATCAGAACGGCAATCAGGACAGTGAAGAACAGAGTCAGGCCGACCAGGAAAAAGTACAGGGCATCTACCTTGTGCGCGATGGTTGACGCCGTCGGCGGAAACAATGGAAAGTTCGACCACATGATTGCTTAATTCCGTCCTGTCTCTGGCTTGGCGCCGCGGCCGCCGTTGCGTTTGCCGGGGAGGCGGAACATCAACACCAGAAAGCCGCCCAGCACCAGCACGGTGACGCCGCCCGCCAGCCGCACAATGTTCATCACCACCGGCCCGTATTTGCCCGAGCGCGGATCGTAGTGGTAGCAGTACAGCAACACCTGGTCGGCGAGCGAGCCGATCTTGTTCTGCGAGGCCTGGACGATTCCTAGGCGCATGTCGCGGGCCGAGTACTCGATGCCGTAGTAGTACTGCGAGATTTTGCCTTGCGGGGTGAGCAGCATGATGCCGGCGGGGTGGGCGAACTGATCCAGCTTGGGGTCGTAGTGGTAATGCCAGCCGAGGGCATTGGCCAGAGCATCGATCTGCGGCCGCTCGCCGGTGAGAAAGTGCCAGCCGTTGGCGGCCTCGGGACGGCCCAGCACCCCGATGAAGGTTTTCTTCTTGGCCGCCGCCAGCGCGGACTTTTCGCGCGGATCGATACTCAGGGTAACCACTTCAAATTCCTTGCCGGGCGTGAACTGCAACGCCTTGAAGGTGGACGCCATGCCCTGCATCACTTCCCCGCACAGCATCGGGCAGTCGTAATAGACCAGCGAGACGACGACCGGCCGGCCGGAGTGGAAGTAGTCGCCCAGCCTCACCGCCCGCCCCTGCTCGTCGGTGAATTGCAGATCAAGAGGGACCTGCTCATTCAGGCGCTGATCTATACCCACCTTGCTGAGGGCCGGGGGCAGGTTTCCCTTCACGGTCGGCTCCCCCGCTCCAAGCATTTGCGCGAAGGCGAAGGTGCCGCCGAGCAGCAACATTGCCATGCCGATCAAAGCTCGTTTTGGTGCGCTAGAGATCACAGCTAGTCTCCTTAACCTATTTTTGGGCCGGTTGCGGCACGTAATCCGGTATGCCGGGGGCGCTGCCGGTAACCGTGTGCGGCTGCCGGGGACGCACTCCGGGTATGGGCGCTTCTTTCTCCCCTTCCGAGGCCTCGGTGTCATACCCGACCGGAGCCCCGGGAATCGAAACGGCATCGCCGGCCTTTTGCAGTTCGCTCAAGGCCACGTTGCCGGAATCGGTCTGGTCCATGGGCGCCTCTGATTGCGGCGGCGGCGCCGGCCGCGCCGGCAGCCCCCGCTGGGCGATGATTCGCATCGACATCTCGATCGGAATGTGCACGGCGCCGGCCTGGTCCTGCCAGGGGCCGGCATTCAGAAGCTGGCTTTCCCGCCAGAGAAACCGGCTCATGTCGGTCTCGTCATCGGTTTGCAAACGTGGCTCGGGAAAGCGCTCCAGGTTTACCGAGGGCGTGTTCTGCAGCAGGCTCGGCGGCGGCGCCGACTGCGGTGGCGCAACCGGCGATACCTCCGGTGCATGCTGTTCGCTGGTCTTCAGGAACCCTTCGTACACCCCCCAGATCACCAGGTGTATGGCAGCGCCGCAGAGGAACAGGATGACGAAGAACAGCAGAATGCCGCGTGCCCCCAGGTCGCGTCTCTCAAACGAGACCTCGGGATTGCTGAGCGGCTCCTGGCGCGGCTCGTGCTGGTTGGGGTCAGTGGGCATGGCTGCTCTCCCAAAGCCTGGGCAGTTGCGGTTCGTTTCTCACCAGCAGTGGCCGCCGGCTGAGGTTCCAGGCAAAGCAGGCGAACCAGAGCCCGAAGAGCGCGAGCGGCACGACGATGTAGGTCCAGTGCAGGTAAATGTGCTCGTGCTTGGGCCCCGGCATCGGGTTCGGCGCCACCAGCCAGAAGATCTCGACGCAGCGCATGGCCAGCAACAGCAGGGCGACGGGAACAAGCTTGCGGGCATTGCGCTTGAGGTTGCGCGAAAGCAGCAGCACGAAAGGCAGGCCGAATTGCAGGAAGGCCAGCATCAGCGCCGGCACCTGCCAGCCGTTCTTGATGCGCGCCAGATACCAGAAGATCTCGTCAGGCAGGTTGCCTTCCCAGATGATCAGCCACTGCGAAAACGAGAAATAGGCCCAGACCATGGTGAGCGCCAGCGCCAGCTTGCCCAAGTCCTGCAAGCGGTCCGGACGCAGCACCTCATTGAGCGGCGGGAATTGCGCCAGCAGCACCACCAGGCAGATGGTCAGAGCCATGGTCGAGAGCCCGTGCTGGGCGATGAAGATCAGCCCGTAAATCGTGGAAAACCAGTGCGGGTCCAGCGACATCACCCAATCGGTGGCGGCGAAGTTGACGCTGAAACCGTAAAGCACCAGCCCCGGCCCGGAAACGGTTTTCAGGAAGCGCCACACGCCGGGCGAAGCGTCGGTGTCCTGCCGCGCCGACCAGCGTGCCAGCAGGTAGACGATCACATTCCACAGCGCGAAGTAGATGACCGCGCGCAAAATCCAGGTCGGGGTATTGAGATAGAACTGCTTGGCCAGCAGGGTCTTGTCCCCGGCCACCATGCCGGGGTGCGTCCACAGGTAAAGACGGTGCATGCCTATGCCGATGGGCAGGAACATGACCGTTACCAGCGGCAGCGTCTTGGCCGCGGCCTCGAATACGCGCCGGCTGATCATCCACCAGTTGCCGCCGGTAAGATGACCGGTCATGAGCCAGGCCAGGGCGCCAAGCGTGAAACCGAGGCACAGCATGAAACCCATCAGGTAGCCGCGCAGAAACTCATCGGTGGAAACAATCGCGCCCAGAATGGACAGGATTCCAGCCACGATTCCTATGATCAAAGCGCGCTGGCGCCAGCGCGCCAGGGCGGCCGTTGGGGGAGCAAAATCTCGCGTCGAAATGTCGGCTGCGCCTGTCATTGGTTGCTCCCTTCACGCTGTATGTCTCCGCCGCCCTCGCCGTGGGTGGCCTTGGGATTGATCGGCGGCGGCGGCCAGTTGGTATTGATCTGGGGCGGGTGCGAGGCGATCATCACCCCCGGCGGAACATCGGCCCGGGTGGCGTTCTGGCTGAGCTGCAGGGCGCGGATGTAGGCGGCGATGGCCCAGCGGTCGCGCTCGGAGACCTGCGCCGCGTAGTCGCTCATGGCGCCGTAGCCGGCCGTCATTACGTGAAAGAAATGGCCGATGGGGGCCTTGCGCAGGCGGTCGATGTGATAGGACGGCGGGTGCTTGAAACCCCGCTGCACGATCATGCCGTTGCCGTCGCCCAACTGCGAGTGGCAGGGCGAGCAGTAGATGTTGAAGCGCTCACGCCCGCGCTCCAGCACGGCCGCAGTGACTGGGAACGGCATCAGTTCGCCTTCCTTGCCGTTGATCATTCCGGTGTAGAAATAGGTGTCGGCGTCAAGCTGGCCGCGGGCTACCGTGCCGCCAATGAGCGGGCGCGAGGCGCGCTTGTCGGCGTAGAAATCGTTTTCCCGCAGCGGCTTGAACTTGGGCTGCTCATGCATGTCGAGGCGGATGCCGCAGCCGGCCAGCAGCATGGCCGCTGCTAGTAACCCGCCCGTCAGCAGCAGCTTCTTACGGAGACCGGGGTCCCCAGAGTGCCCGGTTTTGGCGCGTTGGGGTGGCAGATGGAAGAGCGATTTCATGCCTACTCCGACACCTCCGCGATATCGACGGTATTGAAGCCCGCGAGGAACTGCCGCGCTGTTTCCGGATCGAACTGCGGGTCGGCGGCCTCAATGCACAGGAAAAAGCGGTCGCGGGTCACCGAGCTGAAGCGCGGGTTGTTGAAAACTGGGTGATAAGGCGCCGGCAGGCCGTTGAGCCCCAGCATGCCGATGGCGGCCGCCAGCCCGCCGAACAGAATCGTCATCTCGAAGGTCACGACGATGAACGACGGCCACGAATGGAACGGCCGTCCGCCGATGTTCAGCGGGTAACTGATGTTGTTAATCCAGTACTGCAACAGATATCCCGATAGCCCGCCCAAAATGCCGCCTACCAGGCAAACCAGCGGCACGCGCGTCTGGTGGAAGCCGATCACCTCGGCCAGTTCCTCGATCGGATACGGCGTGTAAGCGTCGATGTTGCGATAGCCTGCCGCATAGGTCGCCCTGGCTGCTTTCATCAGGTCCGTGGGGTTGTCGAACTCGGCCATGACGCCGTAAACAGGGGTCTCAATCATGCGCAGCCACCTCCTCTTTCAGGGCCGACTCCGGCAGCAGCGTCTTGACTTCAAAAATCGGGATCATGGGCATCAGACGGATGAAAATGAACATGGAGACGAAGAAGAACCCTATGGTTCCGAAGAAGATGGCAAAATCCCAGCGGGTCGGTATGTAAAAGCCCCACGAGGAGGGCAGGAAGTCGCGCGACAGGCTGACGACCACGATTACGAAGCGCTCCAGCCACATGCCCCACAGCACGTCGATCGAGACCAGGAACAGCAAAATGGTGTTGGTGCGCACGCGCCGGAACCACAGCACCTGCGGGATCAGGAGATTGCAGGTGATGAGCAGCCAGTAAAAGCCTCCATAGGGACCAAACCAGCGGTTCAGCGACTGGGAGCGCTCGAAGAAATCGCCGCTGTAGAAGGCGTAAAAAGCCTCCATGGCGTAGCCGTAGGCAACGATCAGCCCCGTGGCCAGCATGAGCTTGGCGCAGTTGTCGATGTGGCGCATGGTGATCATGTCCTTCAATCCGTAGAAGCGGCGGATGGGAATCGCCAGGACAAGCACCATGGCAAAGCCGGAGTAGATGGCCCCGGCCACGAAGTAGGGCGGGAAAATCGTCGTGTGCCAGCCGGGAAGAATGGAAATGGCGAAATCGAAGCTCACTACGGTGTGCACGGAGAGCACCAGGGGGGTCGCCAGTCCGGCCAGCAGCAGGTAGGCGGTCTCGTAGCGCTTCCAGTGACGCACCGAGCCGCGCCAACCCATGGCCAGAATGCCGAAAATGCGCTTGGTCCAAAGGCTGCGGGCCTTGTCGCGCATGGTCCCGAGGTCGGGAATCAAGCCGATAAACCAGAACACCAGGGAGATGGTGAAGTAGGTCGAAACGGCGAACACGTCCCATACCAGCGGGCTGCGGAACTGCGGCCATACGCCCATGGTGTTGGGATAGGGAAACAGCCAGTAGGCCAGCCAGGGGCGCCCGAGGTGAAATATCGGGAACATGCCGGCGCAGGCCACGGCGAACAGCGTCATGGCCTCGGCGAAGCGGTTGATGGAGTTGCGCCAGCTCTGCTTGAGCAGCAGCAGGATAGCCGAAATCAGCGTGCCGGCGTGGCCGATGCCGATCCACCAGACGAAGTTGACGATAGCGAAGCCCCAGGCAATCGGAATGGTGATTCCGAAGATGCCGACCCCGCGGTAAAACAGCCAGGTGGCGGCGAACAGCAACACCATGGTCAGCGTGCCGAACAGCGCCACGCCGGCCGTCCAGCCAAGCGTGAAGGGGCGCCGGAGTACAATGTCGCCCACCTTGTCGGTGACGCTGCCAAAGGTGTGCCCCGGAGTCAGAACCGGCGGCTGGCCCGGCAGTAGCTGTTCCTCGGCGATTGTGGTTTTTTCAGGACCTTGTTCCATGCTTCCCTAAACTTCCTCACCGCTTCCGATTTCGGGGTTGGTGTTCAGCACGGCGGCCAGGTAGGTCGTCCGCGGGCGCGTATTCAGGTTTTCCAGCAGGCCGTAGTTGCGCTCGTCGGCTTTCAGCTTGGCGACGCGGCTGTTAGGGTCGTTGATATCTCCGAAGATGATCGCGTCCGCCGGACACGCCTGCTGGCAGGCGGTCATGATTTCGCCGTCGCGAACGTTGCGGCCTTCTTTTTCGGCCCGGATGCGTCCGTGGGTGATGCGCTGCACGCAGTAGGTGCACTTTTCCATCACTCCCCGGCTGCGCACGGTGACATCGGGGTTGTGCACGAACTTGAATTGTGCGGTGTTGTAATCGGAGTAAAGCAGGAAGTTGAAGCGCCTCACCTTGTATGGGCAGTTATTGGAGCAGTAGCGGGTGCCCACGCAGCGGTTGTAGATCATGTCATTGAGGCCTTCGGTGCTGTGTACGGTGGCACCCACCGGGCAGACCACTTCACAGGGCGCATTCTCGCATTGCTGGCACGGCACCGGCTGGTAATAGGTCCTGGGGTTGGCCGGCGAGCCTTCAAAGTAGTTGTCGATGCGCAGCCAGTGCATGTAGCGCCCGCGCTTGACCTCTGCCTTGCCGACCACGGGGATATTGTTTTCGGCGACGCACGCCACCACGCAGGCGTTGCAACCGATGCACGAGTTCAGATCGATGGCCATGCCCCACTTGTTGACCTTGCTGTAGTCGTAAGGCTTGTAGAGGGTAAGTCCGGGGGCCGGCGCCTCCGCCATCTCATGGGCAAAGCCGGGGTTCTTGAGGAAGTCCTCCAGGCTGGCGGCGCGGGCCAGCGGACGCCCTTCCATCACCTGCCGTCCCTGGGTGGAAGCCAAGCCGTGGTGCTGGCCGGTTTTCCTGAGCTTCGCCCCGGCCGCAAACCACGTGGCCGCGCCTGGGCGAAGCTTGTAGGCATTGAATCCAACCCCGGAGCCGACACGGCCACAGCGCTCCCGGCCATAGCCGAGTGAAACCGTTACTGAGTCGTCGGGATGTCCCGGCGTAAGCCAGACCCCGCCTGATACTTTCTTGCCGCCGAGCTCCAGCTCAACCAGATCGTCGGTCTTGATGCCGAGCTTGTTGCCGGTGTTGACGCTCATCATGACCGCGTTGTCCCAGGTGATCTGGGTGATGGGCTTGGGCAGCTCCTGCAACCAGCCGTTATTGGCAAAGCGGCCGTCGTAAAGGCCGGGGTCGTAGCGGAACATGATCTCCAGGCCACCGCCGGCCGGTGCAGGCCCAGCCGCCCTCGGCTGGACTTCCGCTCCCGCGCGCGCCGAGACCTGCTTGGGAGCTGAGGCGGTGTTGGCCACGAAGCCATCGTGCAGCGCCTGGCGCCAGAAACCGGCAAAGTCGGCGCCCTTGTACTGCGCCTGCCAGTATCTCTGCACGATTTCGTAGGAATTGGCGTCGTACTCGCCCAGCAGGGCGGCCGCCATCTCGTACTCGGAGCGTCCGCCGTAAAGCGGAGCGATCAGCGGCTGTATGAGGCTGGTGGTGCCGTCAAAGGAGCGGCAGTCGCCCCACTGCTCCAGGTAATGAGTGGCGTTGATGTGCCAATGGCAAAGGCGCGCGGTCTCGTCCTGGTAGAGGCCGTGATGGATGCGCAGCCCCACCTTTTGCATGGCCCCGGAAAAATTCAGATCGGCGGGGGCATCGTATAGCGGGTTGACGCCGATGAGGAACAGCATGTCGATCTTGCCGCTCCACATCTCGGCGGTCAACTGGCGGAGCGAGTCCTGCTTGTTGACTGCATGGGCCTCGATCCAGTCGGTATAGAAGACCGTCTGCCCCACGTTTCCCAGCGCCTGGTTCATGGCGTAGGCCAGCATGTGCACGGCGGGAGGCTGGTTCTCGCCGGCCACGATGATCGAGCGCCCGCGGTTGGCCCGCAGCTCTTTGAACACGGCGGCGGCAAACTTCTGCTGCTCAGCGGGAAACTGCCGCCCGCTTCCGCCGTTCAACTGCGCCGCCAGTGAGCGCGCAAAGCCCTCGATCTGGCTGGCCCGCATGGGAAGCCTGTGATCGGCTTTTCCGCCGGTGTTGGTCGGCGTGCTCTCGACCGCGTAGAAGCGCAGCATTTCCTGCCGCAGGGCGGGCCGGCGCCGGGCGGAGAATTGCCTGGCATTGCGATGAAATCCCGGACATCCAGGGGAGAGGAAGTCGCCATCCAGCGAGAGCACGACCCTGGCCTTTTCGAAATTGAACTGCGTCTGCAGCGGCTGGCCGAAGCTGGCCTGGGCGGCGGCCATGGCGTTGTCCTGATTCACCGGCGCCCATTGATACCACTTGGCCTGGGGGAAGGTCTTGAGCACCTGTTCAATCTGGGCGGTCAAAGTGGGCGAGCTGGTGGGCGGGGTGAGCAGGCGAATGCCGGCGCCGCCGAGCGCCTTCTGGGCCAGCAGCGGACCGCGCATGGCATTGGAGAACTGTCCCCAAACGCTGGGCTCGCCCAGGTACGTCACCACCTGGGAACGGTCAGGATCATATAGCCCCAGCACGCTGGCCTGCATGAACGGGTCGGTCCCGCCCAGGGTGGCCGGGTGCTGCGGATTGCCTTCAATCTTGGTGGGACGCCCTTCGTGGCTTTCCACCAGCATGGGATAGCCGTATGCCCCTAGCGGCATGGTGGTGGCAAAAAACAGCGGCTTGCCGAGCACGAGATTGTCCGGCTGCCGCACGTAAGGCACGATGGGTTCCAGCGGCATCTTGGTGCAGGCGCTCAGGCCGGCCAGCGCCAGCGAGGCGCCCATGATCTTGAGGAAGTTCCGGCGCGAGTTGGTGTCGGTCCACTCCGAGGCGTGGCGCGGAAACTCGCGGTGCAGCATCTCCTCGAATTCCGGCGTGTTGGCCAGCTCTTCCAGGCTGCGCCAATAGTGCGGGCCGCGCGCCTCGGAGAGCTTCTCCCGCGCCGTGCTCAGGTCCAGCTTGCCGCGTTTGCCGGGACAAACATCCTTTGCCGGGGTCTTTGGCTCTTTTTCCATCTCTTTATTTGCCCATCTAAATTTGCCCATCTAAACTTTCTGTTTGCCTTCGCCGACAATGACAGCGGCCCGCCGGGCCGCGCTCCCGCCGCCTACCGGTGGCAGGTATTGCAACTGGTAATGTCCCGTTCACTGCGCAGGTGGTACTGCTTCACCAGGTAGGCGCCCAGGGACGGCTGGTCGGTAAACGTTTTGCCGTCCGGCAGAACCACCGGCTTGAGCTTTGTCGGCTGCTGGTAAGTCATGTTGAAGACCTGGTCCATCTCGCTCTTGGGATCGCCGGCGCGCGCCATAACCTGGTGCGGCCGGATGTGCTTCGCCGGGTCGCGGTGGCAGTCGAGACAGGCCTCCATCTGCCAGCTCTGCTGGTTGTACATGAGCGGCATCTTGTCCACCGGCCCGTGGCAGTCGTTGCAGCCGATGCCCTTGTTGATGTGGATGCTGTGATCGAAATAGACAAAATCGGGCAGCGCGTTGGCGCGCGTCCAGACCAGCGAACGCCCGGTGCGGTAGCTCTCGCGAACCGGCTCCAGGATGGGCGCGCTGGTCCACATCTGGGAGTGGCAGTTCATGCAGGTTTTGGTGGGCGGGATGCCGGCAAAGCTGGAAGCTTCGACCGAGGTGTGGCAGTAACGGCAGTCGATACCCAGCCCGGAGTTGTGATGCTGGTGGCTGAACGGCACCGGCTGCAGGCGGTTGACGCCGGCATAGGTATAGTACGGCGACCGCTGCAGTTGCAGCGCTGCCCACAGCAACCCGGCAACCACAAGTACGGTTCCTAAAATGGTGACGCGCGCGATGGTGTTGGCGCTGCGATGAAAGATCTGGGCCATGTATTACGTTTACCCGCTGTGAATTGCCGCTCGAGAGGTGGCGCCCTTCAGCTTCGCGTAAAACGCACCGCAGGGCTCCGTGGTCTGCTTGCCCGAGGAACCGGTCCCGCTTGTCCCCGCAACCTCACCCCACTGGCCGGCGCCCGCCAACGTGCGTCGCTCGGGCGTCGGGAGCTGCGCGTCCGGGGAGACATCTGGGGAACCAAATCAAACAGATGCGCAGCTACTTACCTCCGTTGTATTGATCTTCAAATCGGCGCGGCGATTCAGAATTGTTGTTCCCGTTTTGAACCGGGTAGATTCCCCATAGGCGGCCACCAGCAAGCCATTGGCCAAAACTATCGTTTTGCGATAAATCCGGCCGGAACGCGGCCCGGAAGCGGGCAGGCGCGGGGCTGCGCTTCCGGGCTTGGAGGACGGGGGTCCCCGGCAAGCTTCGTAGCTGTGCCAGCCGGGGGAACTATCGGCGCGATTAATTGGCGTTATCCGCGATTATTCGGAAAGCACGCTGACAGGAACAGCTTCGAGCTGTCATGCTGAGCGGAGCCGGGCCCCAGCAGGCGCGGTTTTGGCGTCTGCTGGGTGGTGCAGCAAAGCATCTCCGTCCGGCTGGCATTAGAAGGGAAGGGGGCAAAGATTTTTTACAAGAAAGCCCCGAGCGGCACGGATTTGGGGCAGGTCCAGGGGATACTTCGCGCCTCCTGCGGAGTCGCTCAGCATGACATGCGGTCACGGTGCTTTGTCGCTTGCGACCCTGAACCGGGGGCTTCGATAGTGTTAACACACTCTGGGGCACAAATAATCCAAGAAGCAGCAATCTTAAATCGCAAATCTTAAATCTGAAATGCCATGGTCCATCCCTGGCACGACATCACACCGGGCGAGCACCTGCCAAGCGAATTCCTCAGCGTCATCGAGATTCCCTTTGGCTCCAGCGTCAAGTACGAGCTGGACAAGGCAAGCGGGCTCATCAGGCTGGACCGTGTCTTGTACTCGGCTGTTTATTACCCGGCCAACTACGGGTTCATCCCGCAGACGCTGGCCGAAGACGACGATCCTCTCGACGTGCTGGTGTTCTGCCAGGAGCCGGTCGTGCCTCTCACCCTGATCGAGGCGCGCACCATCGGGCTGATGACCATGATCGACGCCGGCAAAAAAGACCATAAGATCATCTCCGTGGCAACCAAGGACCCGGAATTCAACAGCTACAGCCAGTTCCACCAAATGCCGACGCACCGCCTGGCCATGCTGCGGCGCTTCTTCCAGGACTACAAGCAGCTTGAGGGCAAGAAGGTCGAAGTCGACGAGCTGCAGCCGCCGGCCAGCGCTTATCCGGTCATCCAGGACGCCCTGGAACGCTACAGCCAGCAGCGCCGCCGCGGGTTCTAAATTTTTGATTTCTGATTTCGGATTTAAGATTGAACTGCACTGCGAGCAATCGCTTTTCAATCGGAAATCTGAAATCTTAAATCAAAAATGTCTTTTTCCCGCTCACTCAAAGCGCACGCCCTGCTGGTAGGAATGGCATTCGTCTGGGGCTCGACTTTCGTCTTGGTCAAGGACGCCCTGCTCGATTGCACGCCGCAGTTGTTCAATGCCATCCGTTTCTCGCTGGCGACGCTTGTTCTGGCGCTGCTGTACCGGCGCCGCCTGGCCGGCATCTCCCGCGGCACCATCGCGGCGGGCATGCTGGTGGGAGTATTCCTGGGTGCCGGCTACATGTTTCAAAATGCCGGGCTGCGCCTGACCACGCCTTCCAAGTCGGCATTTCTCACCGGCGTTTCGGTGGTGCTGGTTCCCGTCTTCCTTACCCTGGGTTGGGGACGAAAAATCAATCGCTGGACCCTGCTGGGAGTGGCGGCGGCTTTTTTAGGGTTATATCTGCTGACGGTGCCGGCTACGGCCGGCGGACAGGGCGGATTGGACGGCATCAACCTGGGAGACTTGCTCACCCTGGGGTGCGCGGCGGCTTTCGCCTTGCAGATTATCGTGCTGGGGCGGGTGATCCAGAAGCATGTTTTCCGGCAGATCGTGGTGGTTGAAATCGGGACTTGCGCGGTGCTGATGATCTTTGCCGCCCTTTTGGAGCAGCCGCGCATCCTGGTTTCCCCGACGGTTCTGTGGGCGCTGGGCATCACCTGTTTTGTCTCGACGGTAGCCGGATTCGCCGCCCAGGGCTGGGCCCAGCAGTTCACGCCGCCGAGCCACACGGCTTTGATCTTCTCGCTGGAACCGGTCTTCGCCTGGGCCACCTCGTATCTGCTTACCGGCGAGCGGCTGGGAATGAGGGGCGCGGCCGGGGCGAGCTTGATCCTGGCCGGCGTGCTGATAAGCGAACTGCGCGGCCATGTGCGGGAACCGGCAGAGGAATTAGGCGTCCGGGAATTAGGGACACGGGGCTAGAAAGTCGCCGATTTCAATCCCGGCCCCCCGGCTGTGCTGGTCAAAAGGATAGGTGGGGCTGAGCCTCTCCTGGTAACGGATGTGCGAGTGCGCGCGTCTAAAGATTCGGAGCAAGTGCCTGCCATAAAGTACTCTGGCTTGCCGGAGCCCGGCTTGGCTCGTTTTTTACACCTCTGCTGCCCCGACTATAATGCTCGCAGGCGGCGGGCGCCGTTTGGGTGCCGGCCGGGGGTTACCGGGCAGCAGGTCTGGTCTCTGCCGAGAACCGGATAAATGCATCGCTGAACGGAGACGTTTTTTGCAATGAAAACAACTCGTTTCGCATCCACACTCGTGATTGCAGCCACCCTGGCGCTGGGGATTCTGATCGGGACTGTCGTCACCATCGGCGTCAAGGGCAAGACAGTTGATTCCAGCGACGCTACCCCGCTGCAGCTCGGCGACGTAAGTCCCCAGCAGCTATCGAGCGCCTTCCGGCAGGTTGCCAAGCAGATTGAGCCGACCGTGGTCAACATCAACACCGAGTCCACCATCAAGAACCCGCACCGCCGCTTCCGCCGGGGCACGCCGCCCGGTGACGATGACCAGGACCAGGGCGGTCAAGGCGGTCAAGGCGACAATCCTTTCCAGGATTTCTTCGACCGCTTCTTTGGCGGGCAGAATCCCGGCATGCCGCCGGAAGGGATGCGCCAGCGCTCCCTGGGCTCGGGCGTGATCGTCGATCCGCGCGGTTACATAGTGACCAACTTCCACGTGGTCGACAAAGCCGACCGTATACGCGTCAACCTGATGGGCGATCCGCCCAGCGTGAGCTATAACGCCAAGGTGATCGGCACCGACCGCGAAACCGACCTGGCGGTGCTGAAGATCGATGTCGGCCACAGCTTGCCGGCCGCCAAGCTCGGCAATTCGCAGCAGATGCAGGTTGGCGACTGGGTGCTGGCGGTGGGCAGCCCGTTCGGACTGAACCAGACGGTGACCGCCGGCATCATCTCCGCCATCGGGCGCAACAATATCGTGCCCCAGCGCCAGTTCCAGTCCTTCATCCAGACCGATGCCGCCATCAATCCCGGCAACTCGGGTGGCCCGCTGGTCAACCTGGCCGGACAGGTGATCGGCATCAACACCGCCATCTACACGGAAAGCTCCGGTTACCAGGGCGTCGGTTTCGCCATGCCGTCGGACACCGTGGCCAGGGTCTACAACCAACTGATCGGCCCCGAGCACAAGGTGGTGCGCGGCTCCATCGGGGTTATCTTCAACGCCACGCCTGACCCGGCCGTAGCCCGTGTTTACGGGGTCAACGGCGGGGTGACCATCAGCGACGTCGAGCCCAGCGGGCCGGCAGCGCAAGCCGGCTTGCAGCCGGGCGACACCATTATCCAGGCCGACGGCCGGCCGGTGAAGACCGGCGACGACCTGGTCAACGAAATCTCCAGCCGCAAGCCGGGCTCCAAAGTGCGGCTGACCATTATTCGCGCCGGCAAGGAAAAGGACGTGAACGTGCTCATTGCCGACCGCGAGAAGCTTTTTGGCCGGCAGCTTGGGCTGGTAGAAGAGCCCAGCGAGAATGAACAGCCGCAGCAAAGCAAGCTCGACATGACCGTGCGCGGCGTCCCGCCGGAGCTGGCCCAGCGTCTCAACCTGCCCAAAGGCCAGGGAGTAATGGTACAGGACGTGAAGCCCGGGGGTTTTGCCGATTCCGTCAATTTGAACCGCGGCGACGTGATCTTGCAGATCAACCGTAGGCCCATCCCCGACATCACCGCCTTCAACAAGGTCCAGTCGGAGCTGAAGTCCGGCCAGGACGTTGTTTTCCTGGTTCGTCCGGCTGGACAGGGCCGTACCGGCTCCAACGTATTCGTGGCCGGCACTCTTCCGTAACGGGGGGCAGCAATCTTCTGGCTGGTGCTGAGGCATCTGAGTATGGCATCATGTCCAGCACCGGCCAAAGATAATGCTGCCGGCGGGCCGTACCCTGATTAACGGGATGGATGCTGGGCTTGTGCCGGGTTGTGAAGGCACCGGGGAGCGGAGCAGGCGCGCTCCGGAGTTTCCCGCGATCGCCGTAGCGTTTGCCGGCGATACTCACAACCAGGATCGGGCCTGCCCAATTTTTTTCTCCCGAGGTGCTTCTTGAGCCTGGAGACAGCTTTTATAAGAAAGGCTTGTGCAAGGGTCTGCATCGCGATTTTGCTTTTCCTCCTGGGCTGCGCTCCATTGGCGGCCGACACCACCACGCGCAGGAGCCCGCAAACCAAGCATCCCTCCGCGCGCCGACTGGCTTCTTCGCATAAAGGGCGGGCCAAGGCTTCCATCAGGCATCGGCGTAACGCTACCGGCAAAAGGCAGGCGAAAGGCCCGCGCGGCCAGCAAATCATAAGCTCCGACCGTACCCGACAGATCCAGGGAGCGCTGATCCGGGAACATTACCTTGACGGCGAGCCCAGCGGGGCCTGGGACCAGCGCACCAAGGACGCTTTGACTCGCTACCAGGCGGACAACGGCTGGCAGACCAAGATCACCCCGGATTCCAGGGCGCTCATCAAGCTCGGGCTCGGCCCCAGCCATGACGGCTTGTTGAACCCGGACAGCGCCGCCTTGACCGCCCCTTATGAACTGGGGGTGGAAAAGCCCATTCCCGGCGGTCGCTGAACATTTTCGATTTTAGATTTCAGATTGAAGGCATAGACGTTTTCGCCCTTCAATCTGAAATCTCCGCACCCCTTAAAGCCCTCGCTTTTCAATCTGAACTCGAAAATCAAAATCAGAAATTATCTCTTCTTACCCGGGATTTGAAGATTTAGGATTTGTATGTCCAGATTGAAAAGTACGGCGGCTAGTGACGTTGTTCAATCTGAAATCTGGGATCAAAATCTAAATTCTTCAGCAGATTGAGGGGGAAAAAGATGCGTGAATACAAGATCGCAGTCATGCCCGGCGACGGCATCGGCAAGGAAGTAATCCCCGCCGGAGTAACCGTGTTGCAGCGGCTGCAGGAGCTTTCGCGGGACTTTCGCATGAGCTTCGAGTGCTTTCCCTGGGGCTCGGATTTCTACCGCAAGACCGGCCAGATGCTGCCCGACGACGCGCTGCCGACGCTCAAGCCCTTCGACGCCATCTTTTTCGGGGCCGTAGGCGATCCCGAGATCCCGGACCACATCACCCTCTGGGGGCTGCGCCTGAAAATCTGCCAGGGCTTCGACCAGTACGCCAATGTCCGCCCCACGCGGGTGCTGCCCGGCGTCACCAGCCCGTTGCGCGACGTCAAGCCGGGCGATTTCGACTGGGTCATCGTGCGCGAGAACAGCGAGGGCGAGTACGCCGGCCAGGGCGGACGCAGCCACGTCGGCTTGCCGGAAGAGGTGGCCACCGAGACCGCTATCTTCACCCGCGCTGGCGTGACACGCATCATGAGGTTTGCCCACGAGCTGGCGCGCTCGCGTCCGCGCAAACAGCTCACGGTGGTGACCAAATCCAACGCCCAGCGCCATGGCATGGTGCTGTGGGACCAGATCGCCGCCGAGGTAGGCCGCGAGTTTCCGGACGTAAAGGTCGACAAGATGCTGGTGGACGCCATCACCACTCGCATGGTCGGCAAGCCCAAGTCTCTGGATGTCATCGTCGCCACCAACCTGCACGCCGATATTCTGAGCGACCTGGCGGCGGCGCTGGCCGGCAGCCTGGGAATCGCTCCCACCGCCAACCTGAATCCTCCGCGCCAGTTCCCCTCGATGTTCGAACCCATCCATGGCTCGGCCTTTGACATCGCCGGAAAAGGCATTGCCAACCCCATTGGCACCTTCTGGACGGCTGTCATGATGCTGGAGCATCTGGGCGAAAAGGAAGCTGGAGCACGCCTGATGCGGGCCATCGAGCGCGTAACCGGCGCCGGAGTGGCGCTTACCGCCGACCTGGGTGGCAAGGCAAATACCAAGCAGGTGACCGAAGCTGTCTGCGACGCCCTGTAAAGCCGGGTTCAACACACGAAGGTGGCGTCGCCTTTCCAGGCGGCGCTTTTTATTGCGGCGGGAGCAATAGCCGGCGATCATGGCAGTAATCTTCCCTTAAAATTGCATCGGAGAACTCGATGAGCGCGCATGCGGACATAGAGGGCTCCCCTCCGCATCAGCCGGCTTTTTCCCGCGGAGCGCCGGCCTGGTTCAGCACCAGCAAGCTTTTTGCCGTGCTGGCGGCCGCAGGCGCTTACCTGCTGGTTGAGGGCGGGCTCTGGACAGCGGGCACGGCGCAGCGCGGATTCACCATCGCTGCTATGTGCTGGATTGCGGGCTGCACCTTGCTGCAGCGCCGCTCATGGAACATGCTGGGGCTGGGACGGCGCGGCTTTCGCCAGTCGAGCTGGCTGGCGCTGATCGCCGCCGTGCTGGCCGTCACGGCGGCTGCCGCGCATTTACAGCACGGCTTCGCCAATCACTCGATCAGCCTCTGGCAGGTTTTGGGCTATCCGCTCTGGTCCGTGGAGCAGGAGTTCATCCTCAATTCGTTTTTGTTTCTCAACCTGGAAAAGGTGGCAGGCACGCGGCGAGCCATAGCGCTCTCGGCCCTGGCTTTTTCCCTGGCCCACCTACCGAATGCGTTTTTGATGATGCTTACCTTGCTGGCGGGCCTGGTGTTCTGCGCGGCCTTCGCCCGTTATCGCAATCTCTGGCCGCTTGCCATAGCCCACGCCCTGCTTGGCACGGCCATCGCCACCAGCACGCCGGACAGCATTACGCACCACATGCGGGTAGGCCTGGGCTATTACGCATCACCCTCGATCACCCTCTCGATTCCCGCTTCAGCGCCCACTCGCGCCGCCCGCTCCGGTTCCGCTGTTCCGTAAGAGCGCCTGCTCTACCTGGGGCCTGAGCTTCACTCGCCTTGCTCCGACAAAAGCTCCTGCAACGAGGGTTTGCGTTTCTTCAGCTTTCGCGCGGCCGTGGTTTTGGCATCGGGAACCACCCTGGTCGGGGAAGGCATTCCCAGGCGCTCCCGGGCGGCAGCTTTCACCGCCTTGGTAGCGCTGAATTTCTGTTTTTTCTTCTTTGCCACTTGCGCGACGCTTGTGTGCGCCTCTAGCTACAGCGACATGCTCTCCGCGACGAGCTAGCGCGTGCCGGCACCCGCCGGCTGTTCGACGCCAGCGGAGGCCTTGCTCAATACGTCCATAGCCGCCTGCACGCCGCCGTCGCGGTGCGGCACGGTCGCGGCGCGCAGTCCCATTTCCACTCCCGCCAGCGTGCCCACCAGCATGAGATCGTTGAAATCGCCCAGGTGGCCGATGCGGAAGATTTTGCCCTTTACCTTGCCCAGGCCGGTGCCCAGGGAGATGTCGAACTTGTCCAGCGCCACCTGGCGAAAGACATCCGCGTCGTAGCCGGCCGGCATAAGCACCGCCGTGACCGTGCTGGAGTACTCGCGCGGATCGAGGGCGAGCACCTCCAGGCCCCAGGTCTGCACTGCGGCCCGGGTGGCGGCCGCATGGCGGTCATGCCGGGCGAAGATATTCTCCAGCCCCTCTTCCAGCAGCATCGCTATGGCCTCGCGCAGGCCGTAGAGCAGGTTGGTGGCGGGGGTATAGGGGAAGAAGCCGCTGGCGTTGGGTTTCAGCATCTCCTCCCAAGACCAATAGGAGCGCGGCATGCGGTTGGATTTGCTGGCGGCCAGCGCTTTTTCGGAAACGGCATTGAAGCCCAGCCCCGGAGGCAGCATCAGCCCCTTCTGCGAGCACGAGACGGTCACGTCGATTCCCCAGGCGTCGTGCCGGTAGTCGATCGAGGCCAGCGAGGAGATCGTATCCACCATGAACAGGGCGGGATGCTTCGTCTTGTCGATGGCATTGCGAATCTCCGCTACCCGGCTGGTCACCCCCGTCGAAGTCTCGTTGTGAACGACCATCACCGCCTTGAAAGAGTGCGCGCGGTCTTCGCCGAGCCGCTTTTCCACGTCATCCGGGTCGACGCCATGACGCCAGTCGGTGGGCACGAACTCCACCTGTAGCCCGAGCCGCTTGGCCATTTGCTGCCACAGCACGGCGAATTGCCCGGTCTCGTACATCAGCACGCGATCGCCGGGCGAGAGCGTGTTGACGATGGCGGCCTCCCAGGCTCCCGTGCCCGAAGAAGGAAAGATCACGACCGGTCCGGCGCATTGAAAGATGGCGCGGCATCCTTCCAGAACCTCCTTGCCCAACCTGGCGAACTCAGGTCCGCGGTGGTCGATGGTCGGGCGCGCCAGGGCGCGCAACACACGGTCCGGAACATTGGTCGGCCCAGGAATTTGCAGGAAGTGACGGCCGGGGCGATGCTTCATGGGTTCTCCTCAATAGCGGTGTTTACTAAAGCGCGGTGGTTACTAAAAAGGGGTTAGGGGGCTGGAGTCAGGGATCAGGATTGCACTCGTCATCTGCAACCTGTTTCCGTCTATTCCCTAACCCCTGTTCCCTAAGCCCTGGTGTTTACTTCGCGCCAGCGATTCTTGGCTGGCCGGCAATGACGCCCTTCTCGATGACCGAGACATCCGGCTTCAGCCAGAACGCCCAGACCAGAGCGCCGAAGATGAGCAGCGCTGCCGCCACGATGAAGGGAGCGACCCAGGAACCGAACGTAACCAGGATGCCGAACACTGTGGGCGAAAGCGCACCGCCGATGTTTCCCGCCATGTTCATCATTCCGGAAACAGTTCCGGAGTACTCGCCTCCCACGTCCATGGGAACCGCCCAGGACGGGCCGATGATGCACTCCAGGAAGAACATTGCTCCGGTTAGACAGTAGATAGCGACGTAGGCGTTGCTGGTCAGCGCCGCGGGCACAATACAAGCAACGCAGCCCAACTGGCCGGTGATCGCCACAACCCGGCGGGAGAAGTTCGTCTTGCCGGTCTTCACCATGATGTAGTCGGTCGCCCAGCCGCCCACGGTGTCGCCAATGACACCAGCGAACAGCGGCAGGGAGGCGAAGTAACCCATCTTGATGAGGGTGAAATGACGGTACTCCACCAAGTACGACGGCAGCCAGGTGAGGAAGATCCACAGGCAATAGACGTAGGTGAAGTAGCCGCACATGATCGCCCACATGTTGGGAGATTTGAGCAGCATGCCCCAGGGTACGGTGGGCTTCCTTTTCAGGCTGAGCTGCTTGATATTGCCCTTCTCATCGGTTCCGCGAATATAGGCAAGCTCCGCCTTGCTCACGAATTTGTGTTCCTCGGGCATGTTGCGGTAGCTGATGAACCACAACAGGGACCAAGCCAAGCCGACGAAGCCGAAGACGATGAAGACCGACTCCCATCCGTAGCGAATCATCAGGGCGACAGAAATCGGGGGCGCGATGGCCGCCCCGAAGCGGCTGGCACTATGCGTAATGCCCTGCACGAAGCCGCGTTCCTCGCGCGGATGCCAGAGCTGCATGGCGCGCGTAGCGGTCGGAAACGCTCCTGCCTCGCCGATTCCGAAAAAGAATCGAACGATCCAGAAGGAAGCTAAGCTGAAAGCCTTAGCCGTGGCTATGGTCATCAGCGACCAATAGGTGACGATACAGCCTAACATTTTGTGCGGGCCGAAGCGGTCGCCCATCCAGCCCCCAGGCACCTGGAACAATGCGTAAGACCAGACAAAGGCGCTGAAGATAAGCCCCATGGCGAGCTTACTGAAATGGAATTCCTTCATGATCAGAGGCGCGGCAGCGGATATGTTCACCCGGTCCAGATAAGTGATCATGTACATCAAGCCAATCAAGCTCAAAATGTACCAGCGTGCCCATCCTGTCTTTTTCCGTTGAGGTTCCATGATTAATCCTTTTGGTCTGTTGTCACTCACTCCGCTGCCAACGCGCCCGGGCGAAATTAGTACGACCCGGACGGCCTGGGATGCGGCTTAGAGGGCCCTGCAGCGGCCTGTTCCAGAAAACTTGAAACGGTTTCCCGTAATCATGATCCGTTTCTTAATAGCAAGCAACTGGAAATGCGGCCGGCCCTCCACCCACTTCAGTGGCTACCGCGCCATCAGCGCGGTGAGTTCGGAGACCTTGGGAAGCTCCTCCAGCTTTTCCGCCAGGGCAATCACCCGCTCGGCTTTCGACGACGGCCAGCGGCTGAAGGTGGCGCACTCCCGGAACTTGTCCGCCACTTCACCGTAGCTCATAGGATTGGCCGGGCTGCCCTTTCCGAAGTCGGCCTGCCCTGAGATCTTGCGTCCGTCCTTGAGTGTGATTTCGATAATGGTGGTCATTTTGTCGTACCCGGCCGCTTCGGCCACCGGGTGAACGCCGAAGTCCACCTTGCGGATCATCGCCTGGACCTCCGGCTGGTTGACGATTTCATCGGTAAACTCCGGCAGGCCGGCGCGTCCCCGGAGCAGCAGGATGGCCATGCAGAATTCCATGCTGAACTTGGCCTGCAATTCGGTCGTGGGCCGGTGATGTATGAGGGCGTTGGGCATGTTCTGGTTGGTCCCCACCTTCACCTGCTCCACCTGTTCCGGCCTGATGGCGTGCTGCTTGATGAGCGAGCGCATAAGGGTCATGCCGGGGTGAGTAAGCGATCCGGATGGATGCGGCTTGATGGAAACGCCCGGGTCGGCGAAGGTCCAGGGCTTGCCCAGCTTGGCGCGGATGGCGTTTTCGTCGTAGCCGCCGCCGGCGGCGCGGAAGAAGCCGCGCGGCGCCTCCAGGATGCAGGGCGCGGCGGTAAAGCCCATTTGCGCGAACTCAACCGCCACTACTCCGCTCTCCGCCGCCCGTCCGGCGTGGAAGGGCTTGACCATGGTGCCAAAGTTCTCCCGCAGCCCAGCCGACTGGCTGCCGGCAATGCTGAGGGCGACGCGCGTCGCCTCCGCCGAGAGCCCCAACAGGTTGGCCAGCGCCGCGGCAGATCCGAAGGTGCCGCAGGTCGCGGTGCTGTGAAAGCCTTCCTGGTAATGGCGCGGGTTGATCGCCTCGGCGATCTTGCACTCGACCTCGACCCCGACCTCATAGGCCTGCAGCAGGTCGCGTCCCGAGCGCCCGTCGCGCTCGGCCACGGCCAGCACGGCGGGAAGCACCGGCGAGGTGGGGTGGGTGAGCAGGCCATAGACCCGGTCCTTGGCCACCGCGAGCTGGGTGTCGTCGTAGTCGTCGGCGTGGCTGGCGGTGCCATTGGCGAAGGCGGCAAAGCGCGGAGGCACGCGCAGCTCGGAGCCAATCACGCTGCTCGGCCCGCCGCTGAAGCCCAGGCTCTGCAAATGCCGACGTACGATCTCGCCGCTTTTGGCCACCGAGCCTGCCAGGGCCAATCCCAGCCCATCCAGAATGGATTTTTTGCCAAGCTGCAGCACGTCCTGTGGGATATCGGATAACTTGGTGGAGGTGATGAAGTCGGCCACGTAGGCCGTCAGTGGTACCGGCTTCCTTTTGGCATCGTCGGCGCTCATTCGCGTTCCCCTGGTTTCAGCGCTCATTGGCGTCTTCCCTTTGCGGCGATTTTATTTTCGAATGGTGTTCGCCCACTGATGTGGAGAATTGTAAGCAGAGTATAGCCCTGGCGGCGTTCCCGACAAAATCTTGCAACCTTCGCCTGCCTTGATACTCCTAACAGAAAGCGGGGTTTTTCGCCAGGGTCCACCGGCTCCGGCCGCCAACAGTTGCGTGGCTTGGGCCTGCCGGGAAGAAAGAGGGTTTTATGCCAAGCCTGTCATTGTCCACCGTTGCCATTCTGTGCCTGTTGCTGCCGATAGCGAGTTTCTTCGCCTGCAACTCGGCAAATGCCACCAGCGCCGCCCTGCCCGCACCCGAGCTGGATGCCAAACTGGCCGCTTCACCGGTCGAGAAGACAGTCGTGGTGGCCGGCGGCTGCTTCTGGGGAATACAGGCCGTCTTTGAGCATGTGAAGGGCGTGACCAGCGCCGTTTCGGGGTATTCGGGAGGCTCGGCCGAGACCGCCAATTACGAGCGCGTCTGCTCCGGAGATACCGGCCACGCCGAGTCGGTGAAGATCACCTACGACGCCTCGAAGCTGACCTACGGCGAACTGCTCCGAATCTTCTTCTCGGTGGCGCACGATCCTACGGAATTGAACCGGCAGGGCCCCGACTCAGGCAGCCAATACCGCTCGGCCATCTTCTACGCCGACGAAGAGCAGCAGCGCATCGCTGACGCCTACATCGCGCAGCTTGACCGGGCTCAGGCCTTCGCGCAGCCCATCGTCACCCAGGTGATTCCGCTGCGCGGTTTCTACCCCGCCGAGAGCTATCACCAGGACTACGCCGACAACCACCCGCACCAGCCCTACATCATGATCTACGACGCACCCAAGGTCACCAACCTGCGGAAGCTCTTCCCGGAGATTTACAAGTAGCGAGGGAAAAATTAACCACAGAAGACTTAACCACAGAGGACACAGAGGGGCACAGAGAAATTGAGGTCTCCAGCAAGCTTTACCTGCTCTGTGCAACTCTGCGAACTCTGTGGTTAGCTTCCGGTCGTTCCACTCCGCCGCCGCGGTGTCCGAGGACTCCTATTCCCTAATCCCTGAACCCTGTTTTTTGTGATTAAATTTTGGGTTGAGCATTTTCTGCTGCTGCTCGAAGCGCCATGAAAGCCTGTCTGCTGCGTTCGATTGCCCACGTTGAAACCAATCCCCTCGTCTTCACTGAAACCTCAACGCCACAGCCGGCCCCAGGCGAGGTGCTGGTGCGTGTGCGGGCCTGCGCCGTCTGCCGCACTGATCTGCATGTGATCGAAGGCGAGCTGCCGCCGCGCAAGCTTCCGCTGATTCCCGGACACCAGATCGTCGGCGTAATCGAACGCCTGGGCGAAGGTGCGCACCGCTTTCCGCCCGGGACGCGGGTCGGCATCGCCTGGCTGCACCATACGGACCAGACCTGCGAATACTGCCGTCGAGGCATGGAGAACCTCTGCGACAATCCATCATTCACCGGCTACACGGTGGACGGCGGTTATGCCGAGTTCGCGGTCGCTCCCGAGGATTGGATCTACCCCATCCCGGAAGGCTTTGCCGACGAGCAGGCGGCGCCGCTGCTCTGCGCCGGCATCATCGGCTTTCGCTCGCTGCGCCTCTCGGAGATCAAGCCCGGAGGCCGGCTAGGTTTGTACGGTTTTGGCGCCGCCGCTCACGTCGCCATCCAGGTCGCCCGCCACTGGGGCGTGGAGGTTTACGCCTGCACCCGGGACAAGCGGCATCAACAGTTAGCGCTGGAGTTGGGGGCCGCATGGGCGGGTGGAACCGTCGAGCCGCCGCCGGTCAAGCTGGACAGCGCCATCATCTTCGCCCCCGCCGGGGAGATCGTTCCGGCGGCGCTGAAAGCGCTGCGCAAAGGCGGAGTGCTCGCCCTGGGCGGCATTCACATGAGCCCCATCCCGCCGCTCGATTACAACCTGCTGTACCAGGAGCGCGTGGTGCACAGCGTGGCCAACAATACCCGCCAGGACGGAAACGACTTTCTGCGCATCGCGGCGGAGATCCCCATCAAGACGCAGGTGCAGATCTATCCCCTCGCCGAGGCCAATCGCGCGCTAAACGCCCTTAAGAACGACGCCATTCGCGGAGCGGCAGTACTCTCCATTTCAGATTTTTGATTTTTCATTTCAGATTGAAAAACCCCAAAGTGGCGTGCGACGCTTCGGGGGAGGTTCGTTTGCGTTCAATCCGAAATCAAAAATCAACAATCAAAAATCAGAAATGATTCAGGACACCAGATGGTAGTACCCGTCCTGCTTGACGACGTGTACCGGGCAGCCGAACAGCGCGGCCAGGCTGGCGGGGGTCAGGAGTTTGCTCTTGGGGCCGTCGCCCGCTATGCGGCCCTCGCGCAGGAAGATGACGCGCTCGATGTCGGGTATGACATCGGGCAGGTGGTGGGTGACCATCAGCAGCGCAATGCCGGACTGCGCCAGCTTGCTGAGGGTCTGCCGCAGCTCGATTTGCGCCGCCACATCCAGGCTGTTGCTGGGCTCGTCGAGCAGCAGGGCGCGGGCGTCGTGCACCAGGGCGCGGGCGATCATCACCCGCCGCAGCTCGCCGGACGACATTTCCTTGACTATGCGGTCGGCGATGTGCGAGATCTCTAGCCACTCCATCAGCTCCCGCGTCTTCTCCCGCATCTCCGGCATGATCTTCTGGTGCCGCCACAGGCCGATGCTGCTGAAAAAGCCGGAGAGCACCGCGTCGCGCCCGGTGATGGGACGCGAGTGGAACGGCGCCACCTCGTTGTTGACGATGCCGAGCATCGAGCGCAGTTCGGAGACGTCCCAGGCCTCCCGCCCGAACAGGCTCATGTAGGAGCCCTCCTGCTGCATGGGGTAGAGCTCGCGCGTGATGGTCTTGATCAGCGTCGATTTGCCCGAGCCGTTGGGGCCCATGATGGCGACGTGCTCGCCCGCCTCTATGCGCAGGTTCAAGTCGTGCAGCACCACCTGCCCGGCGCGGGCCACGGAAACCCGCCGCATTTCGATGATGGGAGGAGCGTCGCTGGCCGGCTTATGAGTATGGCTGGTCTGGTTCGCTTTGGCTGAAACAGTACGGTCAGTCTTCTTCAAGGGATAAAAATCTTCTTCCGATGAGCGTTGTGTTTATTTTAATCCGTCCGCGAGGCGGACATGCTTGAATCGCCTGGCTTCGGGGCCGACGTATTGGCGGACGCACTGCCCGTTGCCGGTAAGTTGATAGCGATAGGTGACCAGTCCGTCGAGTCCCACCGGGCCGCGCGCGTGCAGCTTGCCGGTACTGATGCCGACTTCGGCCCCGAAGCCGTAGCGGAATCCGTCGGAAAAACGGGTGGAAACGTTGTGGAACACGTTGGCCGAATCCACCGAGTTCAGGAAGCGCTCGGCCGTCGGCTGGTGGTTGGTGATGATGCAATCGGTATGCCGCGAGCCGAAGTTTTCGATGTGCTCGATCGCCTCCTCGACCCCGCGCACCACGCGCATCGCCAGGATCAGGTCGCCATACTCGGTGTGCCAGGCATCCGGCGGAATCTGCGTAACCTCTCCCTTGGCCAAGGCCACGGTGCGCTCGCATCCCAGAACAGTTACACCGGCCTGCTTGAGGCGGCAAACCAGTTCCGGCAGGAAATCCGCCGCCATGGCTTCGTCCACCAGTACTGTTTCGACGGCGTTGCAAACGCTGGGCGCCTGGGTTTTGGCGTCGAGCACGATCTCCGTCGCCATTTTCCGGTCGGCGTGGCGGTCGATATAGATGTGGCAGATGCCATCGGCATGGCTCAGCACCGGAATGGTCGAGTTCTGCATGACGTAGCGCACCAGTTCGGCGCCTCCGCGGGGCACCACCAGGTCTATGTACTGGTCCATGCGCAGAAGTTGCCGCACGCCCGCGCGGTCCTTGACCAAGACCAGCGCCGTGGCCGGGATGCCGGCTGCGGCAATGGCCTGCGACATGAGCTGCAACAGGCATTCCGAGGTGTGCGCCGCCTCGGCCCCGGCCTTGATCAGCAACGCGTTTCCCGACTTCAGGGCCAGCGCCGAGAGCTGCACTACCGCGTCCGGACGCGCTTCCACTATGGCGGCAATCACGCCGAAGGGGAAGCTGATCTTCTTCAGTTCCAGGCCATCATCCAGAAGCGTGTGCAGGCGAAGCTGGCCGACCGGATCGGGCAAGGCCTGGACCTCGGCAACGCTGGTCACCATCTGCTGCAATTTGTCTTTGCTGAGCCGCAGCCGATCCACTAGAGATTTTTTGAGCCGTCCCGCGGCAACAGCTTTTTCCGCCGCAACCACATCGAGCGCGTTGGCCGCCTGCAGCTTGGGCCACGCCGCTTGCAGCGCGTCTGCAATGGCGGCCAGGGCGGCATTTTTCTGCTCCGTGCCGGCAGTGGCCAGCACCCGGGCGGCGGCGCGCGCAGCGCGCGCGGCAGCGGCAACCGGGTCCTGCGAGGAGCCCGCTCGCGGCCTCTGCCGGGGTGCATCGGGGGCCATGAATATCTCCTAAACACTCATTCTACAGGCTGTCCACGCACGGCGTTCGCCGGAGGGAAGAGTACAACCTCGCACCAGCAGCAGCCGCACGCGCATCCAATAAGGGTAGTTGCCAATGAGGAGACAATGAGCGAAATGATTTACCGGGCGCTGCCCATGGCGCCGCGCAAGAACATTGCCCTGGTTGCTCATGACAACAAGAAACGCGATCTGTTGGAGTGGGCCGCCTTCAACCGCGATTCCCTGGCCGAACACGAGTTGTATGCCACCGGCACCACCGGAGAGGTTCTGGAGAAGGAGCTGGAGATCAACGTTCAGAAACTGGAAAGCGGCCCCCTGGGCGGTGATCAGCAGATCGGTGCCAAAATCACGGAGTTGAGGATTGACTTCGTCATCTTCTTCTGGGACCCGCTGGAGCCGCTGCCGCACGATCCCGACATCAAGGCCCTGCTGCGTATTGCGGTGGTGTGGAACATCCCGGTGGCCTGCAACCGCGCCTCGGCGGACTTCATGATCTCTTCGCCGCTGATGACCACATCATACGAACGGCTTGTCCCGGACTACTCCACCTACCGGGAGCGCCTGAGACCGGAGGCCGCCTGAAGAGGCTTTCTCTGGCGCGCCAAATCTCGCGGGCCAAGGGGCGGCTGATTTTCTCGTGGTTTGTACCGTCTGCATTCTGATAGGCTGAATTGTCTTGCCACCGCCGCATGCCAACACGGCATCGGCGGCCTCCCCTGACGATGCGGACTCGTCTATCATTATTGTTGCTGTCATTTCTGTTGTGCCTGGCCGCCGGCTGCGGCACTCCTGGGGCGCCGATGCCGCCCTCGCTGGAGTTGCCGCGCCCGGTGAACGATCTGACGGCGGTGCGCAAGGGCGACCGCGTGCTTCTGAGCTGGAGCCAGCCGGTATCGACCACCGAGCACCAGAACATTCGCCGCCCCGGGCCCACGCTTGTCTGCCGCGCGGTCGGCGAGTATCCGATGAGGAATTGCGGCCAGCCGGTGAAAAAACTGAGTGCCGCGGAGTTGCACTGGACGCCGGCGCGGGCGGGACGACCGGCGCAGGCGACCTTTGAAGACGCGTTGCCGGCCGCCATGCAAAGCGCCACCCAGTTTGGCGTCTACGCCGTTGAGGTCCTGAACCCTCACGGCAAAAGCGCGGGCCTGTCCAACCAGGCGCCGATTCCGCTGGCTCCGGCATTGCCGCCGGTAAAGGAGCTGCGGGCCGGAGTGACGCCTGATGCGGTGCTGCTGCGCTGGACTGCCCCGCCGCGGCCCGGCAGCTTCGCCAACATGAGCTACTTCTTTCGCGTATACCGCAAGCCACCCGAGGCGGCGACCTATACGCTTCTGGGTGAGGTCCCGCTGAACGGCGGCGCGGAGAGCTTCCCCGACCGCAGCTTCGAATGGGAACATTCTTACCAGTACAAAGTGACGGGCGTGAACCGGGTGCAACTGGCCGGCCGCGAGCCTATGGAGTTCGAGAGCGAAGATTCGCCGGTCGTCGAAGTGATGCCGCACGATATCTTCCCGCCGGCGACGCCGGCCGGGCTGCAAGCGGTCTTTTCCGGGACCGGGCAGAAGCCGTTTATCGACCTGACCTGGGCTCCCAACACCGAACCCGATCTGGCCGGTTACAATGTTTTCCGCGCCGAGCCGGGGACCGCGCCGGAGCAGATCAACAAGGAGCTGGTGAAGGCCCCGGCCTTCCGCGACGAGAACGTCGTCGCCGGGCACAGCTACATATACAGCGTCAGCGCCGTGGACGAGCGCGGCAACCAGAGTCCGCACTCCGCACCCGCAACCGAATCCATACCGCTACCCTAGAGAGGTTTTGCTTATGCGTTTCTGCCGCTTTGTTGACAGAGATGGAGTTCACTATGGCCTGGTCGAAACCGCCAACGGGCAGGACGTGATCACCGCCTGCATGACCGGCCCGCACCTGGAGATAGACGCTTCGGGAATGCCTGGAGGAATTCTGCTGCCAGACACCTCCAAAGCCCAGCGCTGGCCCAGCCCCATTCCCCTGAATACGGCAAAGCTGCTGATTCCCTTGCCTCTGGTCACCAAGGTGGTCGCCATCGGGCGCAACTACATCGAGCACGCCAAGGAGCTGCAGAACCCGGTTCCTCCCGAGCCGCTGCTCTTCCTGAAGCCTCCCTCGTCGCTGCTGCCCTCCGGCGGGAACATCGTCAAGCCCAAAATCACCAGCCGGCTTGACCACGAAGCCGAACTGGGCGTGGTGATTGGCCGCACCTGCCACAAGCTTGCGCCGAACGCCGACGTGAGCGATTACATTCTGGGCTACACTTGCGTCAATGACGTGACCGCGCGCGACATTCAACGCAAGGACGTGCAGTTTACCCGCGGCAAGGGCTTCGACACGTTCTGTCCGGTCGGCCCGCTCATCGCCACCGGATTGGACACCTCCGACCTGGGCGTGCAGGGGCTGGTGAACGGCCAGGTGCGGCAGGATGGCAACACCCGCGACCTGATTTTTAATATCGACTACCTGATACGCTACATTGCCGAGGTAATGACGCTGGTGCCGGGCGACATCATCGCCACCGGCACTCCCGCCGGGGTCGGCCCGATGAATGTTGGCGATACGGTGGAAGTAATCGTCGAAGGCGTCGGCACGCTGCGTAATCCGATCGTCGGCGAGTAACTTGGAGAGCCGCGGCCTTTTCGGCTTTTTGCAGGGACGCGGCTTGACAGCCTGTGCGTGTGGGTCAACTCATGAGTTCTTTTCGGCAACTTTTTGTGGCCGGCAGTTTGGCTTTCGTGACGGGGACAATAGCCTACTTTTTTGGCCGGAATCGCAAGAGCCCGGCGCAGCGCGAACGTGAGCGGCGGGCCAAGATCAGCGCCACCGGCCGCATTACCGATGGCACGGTCCTGGACGTCCGCGAGACCGAAAGCAGCGGCTGGCAGCAGCAATTCCTGATCTACACCTACGACGTCGGCGGCGTCGAGTATGAGTGCTCGCAGGAGGTCACCGACCTGCGCCCGTTCATCAACCTGCACTCCTGCCGGCTTGGCCTTCCCACCAGCGTGAAGTATGACCCGCACAGCCCCGGCAACTCGATTGTTGCGGCAGAAACCTGGATGGGATTGAGAAAATAGCCGGCGCGCTTCCCGGTTGAACCGCCATACGATGTTGCGTCGTAAAACATGAAACCAGAAACGCGCAACGATTAAAATACTCTTATGTCGGCGTTACCACTGCCCCTGGCCGCTTTCCTGGCAGGGCTGCTTTCCTTTCTTTCGCCCTGCGTACTGCCGCTGGTGCCGGGCTACGTATCCCTGATTTCCGGGGCCAGCGCCGGGCATCTGCAGGCGGCGAACGGGCCCAGCCCATCCCAGCCTGCCCAAAGTGTGCTGCGCCCGCTCATGTTGAATTCGTGCCTGTTCATCGCCGGCTTCAGCTTGGTCTTCATTGCCTTGGGCGCTGTCGCCACTACCGTAGGCCAGTTGACGCGACAATTTCACCGCGAACTGGCAATTATTGCCGGAGTGGTCATCATAGTCTTTGGACTACACCTGACCGGGCTTCTCAAGATCAAGGCCCTGTATGCCGACAAGCGTCTGCACCGGATGGGCGGCGGCGGACCGGCCGGCGCCTTCCTGGTCGGCTTTGCCTTCGCTTTTGGCTGGACGCCCTGCATCGGGCCGATTCTGGCCGGCATCCTGGTGCTGGCGGGCTCGCAGAACACCGTGCTAAAGGGAATCCTGTTGCTGGGCATTTATTCGCTGGGCCTGGCTGTTCCGTTTTTGCTTACCTCGCTTGGGGTCAATCGCTTTCTGGCCTTCTATGCGCGCTTCCGGCGGCATCTACATAAGGTGGAAGTGGTTAGCGGAGTTCTGCTGATCATCTTCGGGGCCTTGATCGCGCTCGGGCGCTTTACCATACTGTCGGGTTACCTGGGTTTTCTGAATCGATTCTCGCTCTAGGACGTCGTAAGTATTAGCGCAGCTACTCGGCTGGTAATCGGCTGCGTTTCCCCGCAGGCTGTTTGGAGGCCGGCATGAAAATTAGCGTTCCCACCCTGGTGCTGTTGATTGTGGTGGTGGCCGCCATGTTCTTTGGCGGGCGTTACCTGGCAAACCGCTCGGCGGCCAATGGCTCCCTGTACCAGGGAAACGCGGGCGGAGACTTCAAAGGTCAGCCTGCTCCTCCATTCGAACTTAAGGATTTGCAGGGCAAAAGCATTCGTCTGTCTGACTATCAAGGCAAGGTTGTACTGTTGAACTTCTGGGCCACCTGGTGTCCTCCATGCAAGGAGGAGATGCCGTGGTTCGTAGATTTGCAGCAGCGCTACGGCGCCCAGGGACTGCAGGTGCTCGGAATTGCCATGGACGATGGCGACCGCCAGGCGATCGGCTCGTTTGCCGAGCGCATGGGCGTCAATTATCCTGTGTTGTTGGGCAAGGAATCGGTGGCCAACGCCTACGGCAACGTACAGTTCCTGCCTGATACCTTCTACATTGGACGGGACGGCAAGATTGTGAGGCACGTGCAGGGTTTGATTGATCGCAGGAGCATCGAGGAGACGGTTAAGCAGGCGCTTTCCGCTCCCAGCCGTAACGCCAGCAGCAGTAGCCCGGCGGCGCATGCCCCCGCCGGGCCGGTAGCGGCAAATACCGCCGGCGTCGCGCTGGCATCAGCCGAAGCGCTATGAGAGCTCGCCTCCTGCTGCATCTCGTGTTGCTGGCATTGCTTGTGCCCGCCGCCCTGACGCAGAGCATCGGCCTTGGCGAAGTGGTAGTGTTGCCGGTCGAACCGGTTACCGTCCAGCCGGGCAAATCCGCCGTTATCAGGCTCAACTTCCGAATCAGGGACGGTTTCCACATCAACTCCCACAAGCCGTTCCAGCAGATATTGATTCCTACCAGCCTCAAGCTGAGCCCGCCCGCCGACATTCTGGTCGGCAGATTCGAATATCCCGCGGGAGAGCTGATGCAGTTGCCGTTCATGCCGGAGGAGAAGCTGAGTGTGTATTCGGGAGCCTTTCAAATAGGCGGCCTGTTGAAGACCACCAATGCCATTTCTCCCGGCACCTATCGTGTGCGCGCCGTATTGAGGTATCAGGCGTGCACTGACCGGCAGTGCTTTCCCCCGCGCACGGCGGAGTTCGCCTTCGACGTGAAGGTGGTTCGCCCCACCCGCCCCCGCCGAAACCCTCCGCAGAGCCCGAATATTCACGGTTGAGGGTTGCTTCCAGCGCCGGGGCTAATGCCCGGTGCTTCCACCAGAATATAGCAACGATAGCATTGCTCTAAAATCGGGGTCCCGGCAAAGAAAAAGGCCCTCGGAACTGCTTTTCTCCGAGAACCTGTTTTCCGCGCGCTAAAAGCTGTTCAGGCGTCAAGCTGCTGGCCTGATAAACTCATTCGATTCTGTCTGGGTGGGGAAAGGCTGCCCGTGGCGCACCAATTTGCGCGACAGCCGGGCCCGCAGCAGCAGGATAAGAACGACCAGGAAAGTCCAAATCTTGGGGTCGGGCAGGGCGGCGGCGATCAAGCTTTCCCGCGCCTCGCGTGCCGTGGCCGCCGGGCCGTATCTCTCCAGGCTGAGCGCTGCCACGTCCGGATCTGCGTCCGGGTCGCCTTCAGGATCAGGATCGTCCTGTTCCGCCTGGGCAAACACCAACCGCTGCTGCCCGGCATACGCCTTCGACGGCAACTTATTCGCCTGAGACCGGGCGGCAGAGCCGGAAGCAGCGGCAGCTATGGCTGCAATCGCTATCACAACAACCAGCCAGCCCCGCAATAACGCCTGCATTCTTAATTGGATGCCTAATCCCGCCAAGTGGAGTGCCGGGAAGCAGTGTTCAACCGTATGGGAGGCATTCGTGGCCGGCCGGCAGAGGCAGCGGCGGCTTACGGACGGCCAGGACGCATGCTAAAATCGGGACAGTGACTCGCGAGTGAGCCTTTTGATTGAGTTAGCCCCGTCAATTTTGTCGGCAGATTTTGCCCGTCTGGCCGAGCAGGTGCATCCTGCGCTGGAAGGAGGGGCCACCCTGCTCCATGTTGACGTGATGGACGGCCACTTTGTCCCCAACCTGACGGTCGGGCCGACAACGGTTTCCGCCCTGCGCAAAGAGGTTGGGGTACCGCTGGATTGCCATCTGATGATCGAGAATCCGGACGAGTACATTCCCGCCTTCGTCAAGGCGGGGGCAAACTGGATCTCGGTCCACCAGGAGGGTGTTATTCACCTGCACCGCACCTTGGAGCACATCAAGTCCCATGGCGCCCTGGCGGGCGTGGTGATTAACCCGGGCACGCCGGTCGGTACCCTGGAAGCGGTGCTGCACATGGTCGATTACGTACTGGTGATGTCGGTGGATCCGGGCTTCGGCGGGCAGGAGTTCATTCCCCACTCGCTGGAGAAGATTCGCCAGTTGGCCATGATGCGGGCGGCGCGGGGCTACGGCTTCCGCATTGAGGTGGATGGCGGCATCGCCCTGGATACCATCGGTGACGTGGTGCGGGCGGGAGCGGAAATACTGGTCGCCGGCCACGCGGTTTTTGGCGGCGGCGACATTCGCCGCAATGCAGAACAGCTGCTGCACGCGGCCAGACAGGCTACAGTTCAGCGGGTATAGCCGGTTTGCAGCCCGGCCACCGATCCGGTACCCGCTTCTTAGAGGTGTCAGGGATGTTTCGTCGCACAACCGTGGTCGTCCTGATCGGGTTGCTACTGTTCTCGGGGATGGCGTGCTCCCACAAGAAGAAAAAAACCGGCAACCCGCTGGCCCAGATCGACACCAAACAGCCGGAAAAGGTGCTGTTCGACAAAGCCATGGACGCCATGAGCCGCCATAAGTGGGAAACCGCGCGCCTGAACCTGCAGGCGCTGATCAACACCTATCCCGATTCCGAATATATTGCCCGCGCCAAAATGGGGATCGGCGACGCCTGGTTGGGCGAAGGCGGCGCGGCGGCGCTGACCCAGGCCGAGAGCGAGTACAAGGACTTCATCACCTTCTTCCCCAACATGCCGGAGGCGGCCGAGGCGCAGATGAAAATCGCCGACATCCATTTCCGGCAGATCAGCAAGCCCGATCGCGATTACGCCCACGCCAAGCGCGCCGAGCAGGAGTACCGCCAGGTGCTGCTGCAGTATCCCGATTCCAAGCTGTCCGAGCCGGCGCGGGTCAAGCTCCTGCAGGTGCAGGAGATTCTGGCGGAACGCGAATATTTTATCGGGCGCTTCTACCACCTGCGCGAGAACTGGATTGCGTCCGTGGCGCGCCTGAAGACGCTGGCCGATACCTATCCTTTGTTCAGCCGGGCCGACGACGCGCTGTTTATGCTGGGTGATTCCTACGAGCACTTGGCGCAGCGGGCGAAGACGTTGAAGGCCGACCCGGCAGTAAAAGCGCGTCTCGTGCGCGAATATACCGACAACGCGGTGGCGGCTTATTCCCGCATTCTTACCCGCTACCCGGTCATGGCGCGCGCCTCCGACGCCGCCAAGCGTCTGCAGGCGATGAATCGCCCGGTGCCGAAGGCGGCCCCGGAAGCCATCGAGCTGAACAAGCGCGAGCAGGCAAGCCGCAGCGCGGCCGGCTTCAAGGGCAAGTTCATTATGAGTGTTCACCGGCGTCCGGATCTTCGGCCGGCCACAGACGTGGGCCAGCCTACCCTGGTCGATCCTCCGGAAACCGATGCGGCCAGGCTCGTGCAACAGGTGAACGAGATCGTTGGCGGTTCCAAAGCCGTCCCGCCGGCGAAAGGCAAGGGCAACAAGGTGACGGTTCAGGCGGTAAAGGACGTTCCCGAGCAGAACCAGCCGATACCACGATCGAATGATCCGGAGCAGAAGCAGGCTTCTGACACCCCCGCGTCCGCGCCGCCACAGGTCAACGAGGCGAAGCCGCCGGCTGACTCCAGCCAGGGCCAGGGCGAAGATTTCCAGGCAGGTTCGTCCAGCAAGCAGAAGAAGAAGCAGGGATTACGAAAGTTGATTCCTTTCTGAGTCGGCCAGCGGCAGAGCGGCTGAAGTAAGATAGAGCACAACCCGCCAAGCAAAGGCAAGGCCGCCCGGCGTGGCTCATTTCGCGGGCCGGATTTTACGGCTAACCCAAGGGACCGGTATCTAGGTACCTCAGTGAATCAATGCATTGACGGCGCTTGCGGAAAGCAGTAACGTCAGTGCCTTACTGATAAGGCGGTATTCTCCGTGCCCTTGAAAATCTTGCTTGCCGATGACAGCATGACCGCCCAGAACATGGCAAGAAAGATTCTGTCCGAGGCCGGCTACGATGTGGTCACGGTCAGCAACGGCGCGGCGGCGCTGAAGAAAATCGCGGAAACCGCTCCCGGCCTGATCATCCTGGATATTTACATGCCCGGCTATAGCGGCTTCGAGGTCTGCGAGCGCGTGAAGCGCGCCTCGGCCCATACTCCGGTGCTGCTTTCAGTAGGCAAGCTGGAGCCTTACCGCGAGGAAGATGCCTTGGCGGTGCGGGCCAACGGCGTAATCGTCAAGCCATTCGAGGCTACCGAGCTGCTCGCTACCGTGGAAAAAGTCATGCCGGGCGGAGGCGTGTCAGAAGAGGCTCCGGCAGCGCCGATGGAGATTCCCGCCGCTCCTGTTTCGGCGTATGAGAACTATCCGGCGCCGGCTTCGGACTTTAACCGGGGCTGGGAGCAGCCCGCCACGCCGGCAAAACCCGCCGAGGCGAGGCCCGAGTCCACGGTTAGCATTACCGATGCGGCGTTTGCGCCGGCTTTCCCCGCGCTTGCCAGCGAGACTCCGTTGGGTCGCGAGATTTACCAGGAAGCTTCAAACCAACCCGGGGCACCGCCAGGCGCTCCTCTCCAGCCGCTGGAAACGCCGGGCCGCCCCGCCGCTGCGGATTTTGGCGCAAGGCCGCAGGCAGCGGCCGCGCCTTTTGCCATAGACCTGCTGGGGCCGGAGCCTCAGGCGCAACCCGCGGCAACCACGGTCGGGCCTGCTTATCGCGCCGAGCCCGCCCCGCCGCCCGCCGCCGCTCCGTTGCCCGCGCCTGTTGCCGCTGCGAAAAGCATAGCCTCTGGCGCCGATCTGCTGCGCGAGCAACCGCAGGGGCATCCGTTGCCTGTAGCGTTTGAAGAGCATCCGGCAGATCGCGGCCCCGAGCTGGCGGCGAAACCGGTCTTTGATCTCGATTCGGGGACGCCGGTTTTCATGCCAACGCAAGCAATGCCAGCGACAATGCCGACGCCGGCGACACGTCCGGCCGCGGCTGGCGCGGCTCTTTCTGAAGACGATTTTCTGGCGGCTGGTTTGCCCCCGCTTGCCTCCGCCGTACCCGCGCAAAGCCCGGCGGAAGCGGTTCGGCTTGATACACCTGCCGCATTCACCTCCAAGTGGCGTATCGAAGTCAGATCGCCATCACCCCAGCCACCCACGGCCGCCACGCCGGCGAGCACGGACAACGATTTCTCGATTGACCTTCTGCCCGAACTCGAGCCGGAAGAAACTCCGAGTTCGAATCAGGCAGCTCGCACCGCTGGCGCGGCACCGCCCCGGCAGGCTCCCGCGCCGCCCATCGATTCCCCCCTCTCGCAGACGCCGCCAGTGGCAAGTGCGGCCGTGCCCATAGCCGCCCCTGCTGCCGCGGAAAAGCCGACCGCTGGCCTGGCTGTTTCCGCTCCCATGATGCTGGAGGCTACGGCGGCGATGAGTTTTCCGGAGCTGTCCGATGGGCAGCCGCGCGCCGTCGGCGCTCCGCCACCCGCCCCCGCCGCCATAAGTCCTGAAGCGGAACGTCATGAAGCCGCGCGGCACGAGCGTCCGGCGATCGATACCGCGCTGGTTACGGCCGCGGTGCAGCACGCCATGGATCGTTACCGGCCGCTGATCGTCGCCGAAATCGTGCGCGAGCTCGGCAAGCAGCGCGGCTCGTAAGCCGGTCTCCAGATCAAATTCGTTTGTAGCTGGAAGCGAACTTCATTTGCGCCGCTTGGGCGCCAGCATGGACGCCAACTCCTGCAGCTCCTGGCGGACCGCCTTAAGCTGATCGGTGCGGGGCAGAGCCGGGAATGGCAGGCCGGCTTGCAACTTTCCGGAGCGCATATCCGATTTCAGTTTTTCCCGCGCGCCGGCGATCGTGTAGCCCTCTTCGTACAGCAGCTTCTTGATCTGCAGCACTAATTCCACGTCCCGGCGGCGGTACATTCGTTGCCCGCTTCCGCTCTTGGCGGGCTTCAGTTGCGGAAACTCCGTCTCCCAAAAGCGCAATACGTAGCTGGGCAAACGGCAAAGGCGCGAGACCTCGCCGATACGAAAGTAAAGTTTATCGGGAACGACCACGACATCCGGGGCCGCCGACGAATGTCGTCGCTGCCTTTTGCCGGGTGGAAGATCGGGCTTTTTGTTCTTCTTCCGGGTAGTGGCCATGACGTGTCCCTGAAGCAGCTTGACCGTTTTCCCGTAATGTTTGCCGAAGACTCTGCGCGTTGTCCAGCCACGGTGCCGCCGTCGCCGGAGTCATCGTGGCGTCAATTCAACGCCCGTGGTGGAAACAGTGTAACTGATGCCAGGCTCCAGCAAAATACGTGTGCGCGGCCGCGACTTCCACGCGGTTCAACAGGCGCGCTGCCGGAGGCGCAGGCAAAAAAAAGCCTCCGCCGGGCGGCGGAGACTTTTCGCTTTAGCCCAACTGCTACGCGAGTTGCCCTCGCGTTCTGTTTACTTCTTTTTCTTCGGCGCGGCTTTCTTCACGGCCTTTTTCTTTGCCGGCATGGTATTGCCTCCTGAAAACCTTCTCCCTTGAAGGTTTTGATTTGGGGGGTGCCCGTTGCCGGCCACCCCGGGGGCCGATATGAGTACCCGTAAATTGGATACTCACCACTACTAGTACCATATTTTGTGTGCAGGTGCGATTATTGTCAATAAGAAACTTACGTCCTTGCCTCCCGTGGTTGCAAAAAAGAACAACAGCCCCCGGGAGGCGCCCCGGCCAGGACGCCATGGGTCCTTGGTTTCATTCCGAGAAACACGGGAGTCGCGTCAGGCCGCCAGGCTGCGCCCGCGCACGTTCTGGCGGATAAAGCGCACGATGTCATCCATCGGCGTTCCCGGAGGAAAGACGGCGGCCACGCCCTTCTGCTTGAGCGGCTCGACGTCCTGGCCGGGGATGATGCCGCCCACCAGCACCATGACGTCGCTCATCTGGTTCTGGCGCAGCAGTTCCATGACGCGCGGCACGATGGCATTGTGGGCGCCGCTCAGGATGGACAGTCCGATCACGTCCACGTCTTCCTGCAAAGCGGCGTTGACGATCATCTCCGGAGTCTGGCGCAGGCCGGCGTAGATCACCTCCATGCCGGCATCGCGCAGCGCCCGGGCAATGACTTTGACTCCGCGGTCGTGCCCGTCCATGCCGGGCTTGGCAATCAGTACGCGTGTTTTGCGGTCAACCAACATTCCGTCGTTCCTCATAAGAGCCCGGTTTCAAAGTTTTAGAGTTTCAAGGTTTCAAGGTTCGCGGACTCATTTGGACAAGACTTTTGAAACCTTGAAACCTGCGCTCACGCCGCTGTGCTCTCCGCATACGTTCCATAGACCTCGCGCAGGGCGTCGCAGATTTCGCCCACCGTGGCGTAGGCGCGCACGGCGGCGATGATGTGCGGCATGGTGTTATCTGGCGAGAGGCGCCCGCCCGACTGCGGCTTGGGCTCGCGGGTGGCGGCTCGCTTGAGCGTCTCGAGTGAACGCCGCACCTCGTCGTTGTTGCGCTGCTGGCGGAGCCGGCGCAGCTTAGCCGTTTGCCGCGCGGCCACGGTCTCATCGATGTACAGGATTTCGGGCGGCTCTTCCTCGATGGCGAAATCGTTGGCCCCAACGATGATCTTCTCCCGCGCCTCGGCCGCGCGCTGGAACTGGTAGCTGGCCTCGGCGATTTCCTTCTGCGGGTATCCCTTCTCGATGGCGCGCACCATGCCGCCCAGCGCGTCTAACTTGTCGAAGTAGACACTGGCCTCGTTTTCCATATCGAGCGTCAGCCGCTCCAGGAAGTAGGAGCCGCCCAGCGGATCGACCGTATTGGCCACGCCGGACTCGTAGGCGATGATCTGCTGCGTGCGCAGGGCGATGCGCGCCGCCTCGGCCGTAGGCAGGGCCAGCGCCTCGTCGAAGGAGTCGGTATGCAGCGACTGGGCGCCGCCCAGCACCGCCGCCAGCGCCTGCAGGGCCACGCGGGCAATGTTGATCTGAGGCTGTTGCGCGGTGAGCGAGACGCCCGCCGTCTGCGCATGGAAGCGCATTAGCCACGAGCGCTGGCTGCGCGCGCCGAAGCGCTCCTTCATCACCCGGTACCAGAGCTTGCGGGCAGCGCGATACTTGGCAATCTCCTCGAAGAAGTCGTTGTGGGCGTTAAAGAAGAAGCTCAGGCGCGGAGCGAACTCGTCGACGTCGAGCCCCCGCCGCCGTGCCCACTCCACGTATTCGATGCCGTCGTAGAGGGTGAAGGCCAGCTCCTGCTGCGCCGTCGAGCCGGCCTCGCGGATGTGGTATCCGCTGATGGAGATGGTGTTGAAGCGGGGAGTGAACTTCGCGCCGAACTCGAAGGTGTCCACCACCAGCCGCATGGAGGGCGCGGGCGGATAGATGTATTCCTTCTGCGCCAGGTACTCTTTGAGGATGTCGTTCTGCAGCGTGCCCGAGAGCCTCGCCCAGTCGGCGCCCTGCTTCTCGGCGGCCACCAGGTACATGGCCCACAGGATGGAAGCCGGCGAGTTGATGGTCATCGAGATGGTGGTCTTTTCCAGGTCAATGCCGTCGAACAGGGCTTCCATGTCTTCGAGCGAGTCGATGGCTACGCCGCACTTGCCCACCTCGCCCTCGCTGAAGGCGTGATCACTGTCGTATCCCATGAGCGTGGGCATGTCGAAGGCAACCGAGAGCCCGCCGCCGCCTTGAGCCAGCAGGTACTTGTATCGCCGGTTGGTCTCCTCCGGCGAGGCGAAGCCGGAGAATTGGCGCATGGTCCAGAGCTTGCCGCGGTAACCGCTGGGATGAATGCCGCGGGTGTAGGGAGGCTGTCCGGGATAGCCGAGGTCGCGCTCGGGCTCCCAGCCGGGTGGAAGGTCCGCCGGGGTGTAGAGCCGGCGCACAGGTTTTCCGGAAATGGTGGTGAAGCGAGCCCTCCCCTGCCGGTCAAGATTCGTTCCCGTGGGCGCGCCGATGGGCTTTTCCGGCGATTTTTCGAGCATGGGAGTCAGGGTCTGCTCGGCCCAGGCCAGCTCGCCCGGGCTCGGCGTGCGGCCCTGGCGCAGCTCTTCCGCGAGCGGGTTGGTGGGCCTGACAGATTCCACTGCCGCGCCTGCCGAGGCTGGCTCAACCGCCTTTTTGCCGGCGTTATTCTCGGACATGTAAGCTCCTGCGGTTATTTGGGGCAAGGCCCACCACTTTGGCGGTCCGCAGAACTCCCCATAGAGATAGAGATGCTGTTGACAGCCGATACGGTCTCACAAGATAGTGCTGTTTATTTGTGTGTAAGTCGTAGGAATCTGATTGGGATGGTGTATCCAAATCAAATTAAAGGAACGTCACTCCGACCAAAGCCGCGCGCCGTTACCCTGGAGAAGACAAGGAGCGCATTCGCCTTACCCCAGCGCGCGGCGAAGTGGAGGAATCTTGTGTTCTGCGGCAGAAACGCAAGATGGCTCGGCTCCGGCGCTCCCCACCCCAATAATGGCCAAAAACAGCGGCTTCGCCTACGCGCCTGCACTCGCCATGACGTTTCTTTGGTTTGGATGACTATCGGGGCACTATGCCGGTGCTCCAGCTTCAGGCGTAGGCGTGCAGTCCGGGCAGCAGGTAGGTCACCCCGAAGAAGGTGAAGATGACCACGGCGAAGCCCAGAATGGCAAAGTAAGCCGCGCGGCGCCCACGCCAGCCGCGGGTGATGCGCATATGCAGGTAGCCGGCATAGACCAGCCAGGTGATGGCCGCCCAGGTCTCCTTCGGGTCCCAGCTCCAGTATGAGCCCCAGGTCTGGTTTGCCCAGTAGGCGCCGACGGCGATCATGAGCGTCAGCAGGGGAAAGGCCACGCAGATGGTCTTATAGGTGAGCTGATCCAGGGCGTCGGCGGAAGGCAGCAGGCGCTGCAGACCTTCGCGCCGCCACAACAGCAAAAGGTAGAGCAGTCCGGCGAAGATTGCGCCGATGATGCCGGAGAGGATGAACGGGCTGGCCGCCAGCGAAGTCGTAAACAGGCCGTCGGCGTCGGGCGAAGCGTATGCGCCGCGCTGCGCGCGCAACACGAAGGCCAGCAGGCCGACCGTCTGCAGCAAAATGCTGACGAACATCGCCCGGTTGGCATGATCGTAAAGAGCCTCGTTTTGCCCCATGCGTCCCAGCAGGTAAAGCACGGTCGGGGCCAGCGCCGACAGCAGAACCAGCAGGAACAGCCATCCCAGGTCGGGAATGGTGACGAACAGGCGCATTCCCCGGGCCAGGAATTGTTCCGACTTCTGCGCCGGGTCCCAGGCCACCACCGCCAGCCCGCCGGCATGGAAGCGCAGCAACACCAGGCTGGCATAGACGGCCACCATTCCCAGCGAGGTCAACGCCTGGAACGATTCGGTTTGCATGTGATCCTGGATGAGAAACATCAATGCCAGGGCAAAGCTTACGGCGCAGGCCGCATAGGAGAGCATGGCCAGCGATACGTGGATGTGCAGCCAGGTCGACTGCAGCGCCGGAACCAGCGGACGAACCTCGGAGGGCAGCAACTGCATCAGCACCACGCTGACCACCGCCAGCGGCATGGTGACGCTGCCGATGATCCTAACCTTATAGTGGCGCTCGGCAACCAGGGTGAGCAGCGCCAGCGTCCAGACAAAGCTCAGCAGCATCTCGTACAGGGTTGAAAACGGCGGGTGGCCGGCCAGGTACCAGCGATGCGCGGCGGCTATGGTGTTGGCCGCAAAACCCAGCGCGGTCGAGATGGAAGCGAACTTCACGTAGCGCTCGATGCCGGTGACGCCGAAACCCAGGTACAGCGCGCCCGCTCCGGCATAGAAGACAAGCGCCAGGTAAAGCATGTTGCCCTCGGCATAGATGGGGCCGGAGTGGGCCTTGGCAACACCCAGGAGCGCCGTAATCAACAGAACCAGCATTCCCAGGCCGACCATTACCAGCAATGTGTTGCCGCTGGTTGTCCTTTGCTCTGCTGTGACACGCGACATTGGCTCGAAACCTCTCTATTGATGCGCTGGGCTTCAGCCCATATGTTCAACGTGGGGGGCTATTGAGGGCTGCATATGTAATGTCCTACACCGCAATGAGGTACCCACTGAAAAGTTGTCATGGCGCGCAGCGCCGCAGTCGAGCCGCCTTGTGTTCTCCGGCACCAAACGCAAGGTTCCTCCACTCCGCCGCGCGGTGCGCGGCTCCGGTCGGAATGACAATTCGTATTTTGGTAGGACATTATTTTTGCAGCACTCAATAAAGCTCCTCTTACTCGTAAAGGGAACCTCTTCACCGGGCTAATGGGCACCCCAGCAAGCCCGCAATCGGCTTGCTGGGCCCCCGGCGCTTCCACGCTACGATCCGGCTACGCTTGCGCCCATTTTTCTTTCTTGCGCGGGCGTTTCCTGCTGCTTATCCGCTAACTGCGCACTGTTGCGCAACTCGTCTTCGATTGCCTGCGTCAACTGCGCAAAGCCCCGCTCGAAGCGGTCACGGTTCTTGTTGCAGGCGCCGCCGACCCACAGCAATGGCCCCTGCTGGGCGTCCACCATCGTCATAACCCAGAAGCGCATGTGAACCAGGTAGAAGGCGATACCCAGGCCCAGCGCGATCAGCACCACCCCGGCCCACACCGACCACTGCCCGGGATGATAAGAGACTTCGAGCCCGGTAAAGTAGGCCAACCGCAAATCCCTTAGCTCGAAGGAATATCCGCTGCGCTGGTCCTGCGCGCCGAAACTGGTGCGGGGAAAAAGCCATACCCTGTGCTGTCCGCCCTTGCCGTTAACTAGCAGTTCGATCGCCGGATTCTCCGGGTTGTCGGAACGCTGGTAGACCTCGCCGTCCTGCAGATAGTAGTCAGGGACAAAGCGCCCCAGCGTGACCGTGTTTTCTGCGTCCAATTGCACCGGCTTGGCTGGCGCGAGGTTGATCGTCCTGGGATCGCTGCCGGCCGCTCTCACCTGGAGCTCGACGGCTTCCAGCTTGCCGCTGGTGCCGAAGTTCGCCTGGTAGAAGCGGATGCCCTGGTAGGTCAACGGGTCGTTCACCGCGATCTGTTTGCGCTCGACTTCGCGGCCATTTTGCAAAACGACCAGGTCCGACCACCAGCGCTTGGGGCTGCCGTCGGCGTAATTCTCCTGCCCGAGGCCGTCACAGCGAATGGTAAACGGCAGCAGCTTTTGCCGGTCCGCGCCGCGGCGGTGCACAGTGATGCTATGGCTGCTCTCGCCCTTGGTAAGCGCAAGCTCGCCGCGATAGCTGTAAATGGCATCGACCAGGTAGCCGGCGAAAATTAATAGCAAGCTGAGGTGGACGATGAAAACCGCCAGCACCGACAAGCGGTGGCGCTCGGCATACAACGAGACTTCGCCGTTTTCCTCGACGCGCTGCGGCCTGAGCCCCAGCTTGCGCAGGGCGCGCCCGGCAGCCTCCAGGGCGCCGGCGGCGTCGCTAATCTTGAACTCGCGGCAATCTTTGAGCGAGGCGCGAAACGGCTCTTCCGGCCGGCGGGTAGGCTGCGCGTAGAACTTCCAGGCTTTCGGCCAGCGCTCCAGCGAGGCAAAGATGATGCTCAGGCTGACCAGACCCAGCAAGCCGGCAAACCACCAGGCATGGTAGATGTCGGTGAGTCCCAGGCGATCGAGCCAGAACAGGGTTGCCGGAGAGTAAGCGCGCTCGATTTCGACCGGGTCCGTGGCCGGACGCTGCAAAACCACCGTGCCCAGGGCGGAGAAGATCACCACCAGCAACAGCAGAACGATCCCATTACGCACTGATGACAGCGTCGTGTAAAACTTAGACCACAATTCCTTTACCGCCATGCAGCTCCTTGCAACGCCTGGATTAATCTTCGCATTCGCGGGCTTTGACGAGCTATGACAAATGTCACAAATCAAGACCGCCGGCTCAAGGGCGAGATTTGCGTCTCCTTCGATTTCGCTCCCGCCGGGGCTGATAGCTGGAGTATAATTTTCCCCAATCATGCCAATTACTTTGGCTAATTGGCGATGAGCATATCGGCGGGATACCTGCTCTGGGGTTTGTATCCCACGGTTGCGCAATAGTGGCAAAGCCGGGCTTTAGCTTGTTGCCGGGCAAACGCGACAACGCCGTTTACCGGGAATGGGGTCCGGCCAAATGTGGGGAATGAAAGGGGCCTAGCCCCTGTTTGAGCGCCGGGCTGGCTTCGGCCTTCCGGCGTGACGGAGAATTCCCCTTTGTTGCTTTTGCGTGATCACGGCGACTGGCGGCGAGCGTTCCATGTTTTTCTCATCTTTGCCGTCCTGGTGCTGGCCTGCAATGCCAAGATCACCTGGGAGTTCCTGCGATCTGCAAATCAGGCGCTGGCCATACGCGCTCTGAAGCTCTCAACCTCCGAAGCCAGCCAGCGAACTGCGTCGCGGAAGCCGCTCAAGCGGGCGTCCCGCATCTCTAAGAGTTCCACGGCAGATGCGTTCCAATCGCGCCAAGCCGGAGCTGGCTTGGCGTTCGCGCCGGTCCTCGAAGCAGGCCCCGGTTCCGCGCTCACCCTGGCAGCCGGGAAGTTGTCCGGCAATTTCATTCCCCAAGAAGCCATCGTCAGGCCTGTTGTTTTAAGTTTTTCCGCCCTCTGGCGCCGGCCCCCTCCCTCACTCTGCGGCTAATCTAGCGTTCTTGCGCCAACAGCAGACGTATCGAAGAGGAGGAATCCCATGCCTGTACTGCTCATTTCGAGAGGTTCGTATTCCGGCGGGCAGCTCATTGCCGATTGCCTGGGGCAGCAAGGGCTGACCTGTTTGACCCGCGAGAACCTGATCGACGCGGTAAACGCCCACGGCGAAATCGCCAACCGGGCGATCGCCGGTCTTTACCAGGCGTCGCAGAACTACGCCCAGTTCAGCGCCCTGCGCAAGCCTTACAAGATCCTGATGCGGCTGGCGCTGCTCGAATATGTGCGCCAGGGAAACGCGGCCTACTTCGGATATTCGGGCCATCTGCTGCTGCACCCGGTGCCGGCGCACATCATCCGGGCGCGCATCATCGTGCCCACGGAGTCGCGGGTGGCGCGCCTGATGATCCGCAAGAACATCGCCTCCGAGAAGGCGCGCGAGCAGATACGCCGCGAAGACGAAGAGCGCAGCCGCTGGGCGCGCTTCGTCTATGGCAAGAACCTGACCGATCCCAGCCATTTCGACCTCTGCATCAACCTCGACCGGCTGACCCCCTGCGGCGCCTGCGCGCTGCTGTTGCGCCTGGGCGAGCAGCCCGAGTTTCAGCCCACGGCCGAGTCTCTGATCAAGGTCGAGAACAGTTATCTTGCCACCAAGGTTCTGGCGGCGCTGATTTCCGACTCCAGAACGGCCGAGCTGGATATCGGAGCGACAGCCAGCGACGGCCGCGTCGACCTGCAAGGCCCGTACCTGGAGGCGGAGGATTCAGCCGCCGTTTTGGAGATTGCCAATAGCGTCCCGGAGGTGCGTGAGGTTCGCTACACGGAAGGCTATTCGCAGGATTTCGAGCTGCAGCTTGCACACCAGGAGGTGAGTTAAATGAGCCCAGCACAACCCACTGCCGAGCACGATGAAGTTCTGGGAACGCTGAAGGAGTGTCTGGAGGAGACCGCACGGCACGAGGAGAAGCAAGTCCAACTTCTGGCCGAGCAGAACGAGATGGCCCGCCAGCGTACCGAAACAACCCACAACTTGTTGCAATACTCCTCGGCCACCGCCCGGTTCACCGAAGATCAGACGGCTATGGCGCGGGAGAGGACTTCGCTCACGCGGGCGCAGACGCGGCTCTCGACGCGCAGCACCGAGCTGGCGCAGATTCGCACCGACTTGTCACGCGAGCGCTCGGCGCTGGCCGAGCAACGCACCGACGTTGCCATATTCCGCACCGAGCTGGCCCGGGAACGAACCAGCCTGGCGGTGCATCGCACCAGGCTGGCCCATCAGCGCAACGTCATGGCCGCCGAGCGCACATCCCTGTCGCAGCGCCGTACCGAACTGGCCCAACTGCGCAATGAGCTGGCGGAAACCCGCACCCGCTGGGCGGTTGCCCGTACCCGGTTGTCGCTGCAGCGCACTCATCTGGCCCGCGGCAGAACATTTCTGGCCCTGACCCGCACCGGGCTGGCGATCCTGGTGCTGGGGCTGGCCCTTCTCCGCTACTTCGGCCCTTCGCCGTGGAGCATTTTTGACGTCGCCCTGGCGGTATTGGGCGTTGGCATGATTATCCAGGGCGGAAAAGGTTATCTGAGTTCCAATCGCATGGATAAGCGCTGCCAGGAATCGCTGGCCACAGACTCCACGCTTAGCGGCTTAATATGAGCGCCGCGCAGCGAAGAGTCGCGCTGTAGATTACGCCTATGAGGAAGGTTTGTTGGCTTTGGTTCCCAGATTCAGATCGGTATGCTGCTTGGCCTTGGCGATTGCCTCTTCCACCTTGCCGCGGTCGGGGTAATCGGGCAAGGTTTTCAGCAGCTTTTCCCAGGTGGCCACCGCCGCCTTGGGATCGTTTTTGCCCTGCCAGAGCACCATGCCCTTGTTGAACATGGTCTGGCCGTGGCGTGGATCTTCCCGCAACGCCTCATCGAACTCCTTCAGCGCCCGGTCGGCGTCGCCGATGTAAAAGTAGGCCGTGCCCATGTCCGTGCGCACATCGGGATTTCTCGGCTGCACCTTGAGGGCGCGGCTGTAATAATCGATGGCTTGCCTGTATTGCTGGGCGTCGTAGTAGATGTTGCCGGCTTCAGCCAGCAGGGTGGGATCTTCCGGCGAGCTGCGGAGCTTTGCCAGAACCGGCGCCGCCTGGGTGTCGGCCATGCGCTTCATCTGCTCGGGGGTGGGCTCGGCGGTCGATGGCTCCGGGGCGGGAGCAGCGGCGGCCGGCACTGGCTGCGGCTGGCTAACGCCGTCGCCCGATCCGCGCAGCAGATAACCGACGGCGATCCCCACCACCAGGCAGATTGTGGCCAGCACGTAGGCTTGGGCGCTGGTCCAGTTGCCGCCGCGCGCGCTCGCATTCGTGCTCTGTGTCATGCATCTCCTCCACACAGGCTGCCGGCCATTCACCATGAATCCGGAGCCTTTACTCAGTCTACCCAATCGGGCTAGCTGCTTGCCTCCGCGGCCGTTTCCGCTCCCGGTCCTGCTGCCTTGGATTTGAGATTATCCATCACCTCCAGGGCGAACCTGGCTGAGACCGTGGCCGGACCGCCGCCCATCTCGATGGCAACCTCGACGGCCTCCCAGATTTCCTGAAAGGAGGCTCCGGCGGCGGCAGCCTGCTCGATGTGCCACTGCATGCACGACTCGCAGTCGTTGACCACCGAGATGCCGACGGCGATCAGCTCTTTTTGCTTCTTCGGTAGCGCCCCGTCGGCATAGGCGGCCTTTTCCATCGCCAGAAAGGCTTCATAGACTTTCGATTTGAGGGCCTGCATCCGGCCATGTGCCCGTTTGCGCGTGGCGGCTATTTCTTCAAGTTTATTCATGGTTTGCCTCAAGTAAGAGCTACTGAATCGGGATCGGCGGGCCCGGCTAGGGCAATTTTATAGCCTCCGATGCTTGCGGCTGGTTTGGCAGACAGAAATGTGCCGCCGCCGTACTGGGTCAGTTTGAACTCGAAGCAGGATTGGGTGCCCCACGTCCCGCCCTGCTGTTGGGCTGACGTGGGGCCCATTCCCCCAGGTTAGCGCCGAAAAGCGCGGCGCGGAACCTGGGGCACTTTCAAACTAACCCACTACCGCCGCCTCTGGCTTTGCTTTTCACTCTCTGGGCGGCTATTCTCGAACTTTCGCGTCATCAAAAACGAAGCGATGGACAAACCTCAACCTTCCGCGGGCGGGATCGGGAGTCCCGACCCGATGCAACTGGCTTTGCAGCCTCCCGACGCAGAGCTGGCGCGCCAGGTGGCAGCCAGCGCCGTGTCCGGCTACATCGAGGCGGGCACGCGGCAGTTCTGGCGCGTCAATATCGCGCTGGTGGCGGCGGCCTTCTGCACCTTCGCCCTCATCTATTGCGTGCAGCCGCTGATGCCGCTGCTGGCGTCGGTATTTCACGTCAGCCCGGCGCAGAGCAGCCTGTCGCTCTCGGTCACCACCGGCCTGCTGGCGGTGGGCATGCTCTTCTCCGGCCTGGGCTCGGAGATGCTGCGCCGCAAATCGCTGATGGCGACTTCGCTGTTGATTTCGGCCAGCCTCGCCATCGCCACCGCCTTCGCCCCCAACTGGCACCTGTTGCTGACTACGCGCCTGCTTACCGGGCTAGCCATCTGCGGCGTGCCGGCCGTAGCCATGGCCTATGTCAGCGAGGAGATTGATCCCCGATCCGGCGGGCTGGCCATGGGCTTGTACATCGCCGGCAACGCCTTCGGCGGCATGAGCGGCCGGCTGCTCACCGGCGTGCTGACCGATTTGCTCAACTGGCGCTGGGCGATCGGGATCATTGGAGGACTGGGGCTTATCGGCAGCGCGCTGTTTCTGCTGCTGCTGCCGCCTTCGCGCCACTTCACCCCGCGCTCGCCCGATTTGGCCGAGCTCAAGCTCTCTCTGTTCGGACACTTCAAAGACCCGGGGCTGCCGCTGCTGTTCTCGATGGGCTTTTTGCTGATGGGGACCTTCGTCTCGGTCTACAACTATCTCGGCTTCCGGCTGATGGCGCCGCCGTACAACTTTTCGCAAACCACCGTCGGCTTTTTGTTCACGATCTATGCCGTAGGGATGTTCAGCTCCGCCTGGGCCGGCGACCTGGCGGTGCGTCGTGGCCGACGCCCGGTGCTGATGGCGATGGTGCTGCTGATGTTCGTCGGCGTGGCCACCACCCTGGCGCGTCCTTCCTGGGCGGTGCTGGCCGGCTTGACTGCCATGACTTTCGGCTTTTACGCGGCTCATGCGGTGGTAAGCGCCTGGGTGGGCTATCGCGCCCGGCGCGCCAAGGCGGTGGCCTCGTCTTTCTATCTGTTTTCGTATTACATGGGCTCGGGCATCGTCGGAACCTATTCCGGGACATTTTGGAGCGCCTACGGCTGGCCGGGCGTGGTGGGCGCGGTCGGCGTGCTGCTGGTCATCGCCCTGATAGTGGTTTTCTTACTGCGCGATCTGCCGCCGGTCCAGGCGGCCAATAATTCCCCAGGTTAGCGCCGAACGGCGCGGCGCGGAACCTGGGGCACCCGCCGCTCCCACATCCCGCCCAAACGCCGGCGAGATATGGGGCACCATGCCGCTTTCGGTATTTCCTAAATTCGATTTGCCCTGAAACTTTGAACCTCTGAAATCTGCATAATGTAGAATCTGTGCCATGAATCCAGGCATCGAGAACATCCGCAAGCGCGGCAGCCGGATCGTCGCCGAAGGCGCGCACATGCTGCCGGCGGCCTCACTGATGATGGCCGAGGGAGTGATCAGCTCACTCGACGATCTGAAGCGGCCGTTCGTCACCGTCATCAACTCCTACTCCAACCAGATTCCCGGACACGCGCACCTGGACAAGATTGGCGCCATCGTGCGCGACGAACTCAAGGCCCTGGGCTTCAACGTCTGGTACGTCAACGTGGGCGCCGCCGTCTGCGACGGCATCGCCATGGGGCATTTCGGCATGAAGTACTCGCTGGCCTCGCGCGAGCTGATCGCCGACCAGATTGAGACCATCATCGGAGCCCACCCCTGCGACGCCTGGATCGGCATCGCCAATTGCGACAAGATCGTTCCCGCCATGTACAACGCCATGGCCCGCATCAATATCCCCGCCGTCTATCTCAGCGGCGGACCGATGCTGGCCGGGCCGGGCAACACGGACCTGATCACCGTCTTTGAGGCCGTGGGCAAGCACAGCGTGGGCAAGATGACCGACGGCGAACTGCGGAAGCTGGCGGAGACCGCCTGCCCCGGCTGCGGCAGTTGCGCCGGCATGTTCACCGCCAACTCCATGAACTGCCTGGGCGAGGCCCTGGGGGTGGCGCTGCCCGGCAACGGAACCATCCCCGCCGAGCGCTGGGTGGACAACACCTTCCGCAAGACCGAACCCAATCCCGAGCGCCTGTCACTCACCCGCCAGGCGGCGCACGCGCTCAAACGCTGCCTGGAGAAGAATGTCCGCCCGCTCGATATCATCACCGAGCAGGCTATCGTCAACTCCTTCATTCTCGACATGGCGATGGGCGGCTCGACCAACACCATTCTGCACACCCTCGCCCTGGCGCATGCCGCCGGCATTCCTTTCGACCTCAACCGGCTGAATGCAATTTCCGAGAGCACGCCGCACATCTGCAAGATTTCACCCAGCCGCCCCGAGGTGCACGTCGAACACGTTCACCGCGCACGGCGGAATTCCCGCCATCCTCAAGGAAGTCAATCGCCACCGGGTGCGCGGCCTGAACCTGGACGTTCCCACGGTGGCCGGGAAGCTGTCCGACGCGGTGGCCTGCGCGCCCGATCCGGACGGCGACGTCATCCGGCCGGTCTCGAAGGCTTTCAGCCAGAGCGGCGGCCTGGCCATCCTGTTCGGCAACCTGGCGCCCAAGGGTGCGGTGGTCAAGGTGGCCGGCGTGGATGCCGACATGATGGAGTACGAAGGCACGGCCCGCATCTTCGAGTCTCAGGAAGAGGCGCTGGACGGGATTCTGCACGGCAAGGTGAAGGACGGAGACGTGGTGGTGGTCCGCTACGAGGGACCGCGCGGCGGTCCGGGCATGCAGGAGATGCTCTCGCCCACGGCGGCCATCGTGGGCGCCGGCATCCGCTGCGCGCTGATCACCGACGGGCGCTTCTCCGGCGGATCGCGCGGCCTCTGCGTAGGCCACATATCGCCGGAAGCGGCTGCCGGAGGGCCCATTGCAGCCATCCGTCCCGGCGACCGCATCTACATTAACGCCCGGACCCGCCGCCTGGAGCTGAAGGTGAACGACGATGAAATCCAGAAGCGGCTGGCCGCCCTCCCGCCGTTCGAGCCCAAGGTGAAACGGGGATGGCTGGCGCGCTACGCCCAGCACGTAACCAGCGCCGATACCGGCGCGGCCTTCGAGATTTAAGGCGGACTGGACGCTAACCACAGAGAGCACAGAGTTGCACAGAGCAGATAAGGCCGGCTGGTACTTGCATTCTCTGTGCTCCTCTGCGTTCTCTGTGGTTAATTTTTTAGAGCAAATTTATAGTTGCTGTACCCAGGTGGAAGCACCGGGCTTTAGCCCGGTGAATAAGCCCACCTAAATTTAAGGGGCTTCAGCCCCTGCGGTCCAACACCGCGGCTAAAGCCGGTTCCTTTCCGACTGCGGTTCGCCGGGCTAAAGCCCGGCGCTTCCACGGTTAGTGAGTACATCAACTCTGGAACCGCTTTAGAAAAGCCCGCTATTCGTGTACGCCGTCCATGAAGGCGCGCAGCTTGCGCGAGCGCGAGGGGTGGCGCAGTTTGCGCAGCGCCTTGGCCTCGATTTGGCGGATGCGCTCGCGGGTAACGGCAAATGACTGGCCAACCTCTTCCAGGGTGTGCTCGCTGCCGTCCTCCAGCCCGAAGCGCATCTTGATGACTTTCTCTTCGCGCGCGGTCAGCGTGCGCAGCACCTGCGCCGTCTGGTCCTTGAGGTTGACGTTAATTACCGCCTCGGCCGGCGAGACCACGGCACGGTCCTCGATGAAATCGCCCAGGTGAGAGTCTTCTTCCTCGCCGATGGGCGTCTCCAGCGAGATCGGCTCCTGGGCGATCTTAAGCACCTTGCGCACCTTGGCTACCGGGATGTCCATGCGCTTGGCGATTTCTTCCGAGGTGGGTTCGCGTCCCAACTCCTGCACCAACTGGCGTGAGGTGCGGATCAGCTTGTTGATGGTCTCTATCATGTGCACCGGGATGCGGATGGTGCGGGCCTGGTCGGCGATGGCGCGGGTGATGGCCTGGCGAATCCACCAGGTGGCATAGGTGGAGAACTTGTAGCCGCGGCGGTATTCGAACTTGTCAACGGCCTTCATCAGGCCGATGTTGCCTTCCTGGATGAGATCGAGGAACTGCAGGCCGCGGTTGGTGTACTTCTTGGCGATGGAGACCACCAGGCGCAGATTGGCCTCGATTAGTTCGCGCTTGGCGTACTCGGCCTCCATGTCGCCCTGTATGATCTCGCGCTGCGTGCGCCGCATGTCGTTGAAGCTGCTGCCGGCCTCCTGCTCGATGCGCTCCATGTCGGAACGCAGGGCGCGGCTCTGGCGGCGCAGTTCCTTCTTCTGCTCCTCGGAGCGGCTGGCGGCGACGCGGTTCTCCATGTTCTGGATCTGCTTGTCCAGCGCCTTCATGCTGTCGACGGTCTTGTTGACACGGTCGATGAGGTGCTTGCGCTCGCTGTTGGTGAAACCCAACTGGCGGATGATGCGCGAAACTCCAACCTGCTCGCGGCCCAGCCCCCAGCGCAGCTTGCGATACTCGCGCGCCCGCTTGCGGTCCTTGGCCGGCACCTCGGCGAGCTTGACGGCCAGTTGCTGCGCCCGCTTGTAATGCTTCTGCAGTTCGTCTATGCGACCGGTGATGTCTTTCAGGCGGTTGAGCAGCACCTCGTCGGTGATCTCCTCGTCGTCGAAGACCACCACTTCCTTGATGGAGCGCACGCCGCGCTTCAGGTCCTCGCCGGTGGCAAGAATCTCGCGGATCACTATGGGAGAGCGCGAAAGCGCCTTCAGCACGCGAATCTGGCCGCGTTCGATGCGCTTGGCGATCTCGACTTCGCCCTCGCGGGTGAGCAGCGGAACCGTGCCCATCTCGCGCAGATACATGCGCACCGGGTCGTTGGTCTTTTCCAGCGCGCCGGGAGTCAGATCGAGCTCGACGTCCTCGCCGGCCTCGATCTCCTGGTCGTATTTCTTTTCCAGCGCGGTGGAGGGCAGCTTCGGCTCGTCGAGAATGTTGATGCCCTGCGTGCCGATGGTGTCGAGCAGGTCTTCAAGGTCCTCGGGCGAGTGCAGGTCGTTGGGGAGCAGGTCGTTGACCTCGTTGTAGGTGAGGTAGCCCTTTTCCTTGCCTGCATCGATCAGTTTTTTAATGTCGTCAAACTTGTCTTCAAGAGCCAAAGCCGATACCCTTTGCGGCAGCCGGTAGCGAGCCGCCAATTTGTTTGCACACTTCGGGGGGTCGATAGTTTGTATCGAAAGCAGGCAGAAACTTTCGTATTTTATCACGAAAGTCTGCGATTACCACCCACCTTAGTTTTTAGATGCCCGGTCCCGTCTATGGTTTCGAGTTCCTGCCTCTTTATATCGAGCGGTGGGCAGGCCGTAACCCTTTGAAGAAGCAGAGGCTACGAGCTCCGGCTACCCGAAAACACCTACCGCCTCTCTCCCCGGCGTGACCTTAAGCACCAGCCGGCACCAATTCGCGGCCGGGACCGCCTGCAGGTTAGACTCGGGAACCAGCCTCGTTGTCACGGAGAACTTTGTCGATTTCCAGCTTTTCCCGCAAAAGCTGCCCGAGCACGGCGGAATCTTCCTTCTGCTCGGCCTCGGCAATGAGGGCCTTCAGCTCTCTCTGGCGCTGCCCCAGCCGGCGCCGGCGCAAGGCCTCCAGGGTGGCGTGCAGCAACTCGGGGGTAAGCCGCTCCTGCTCCTCCATCAGCGCCATGACCAGCCGCCGCCGCTCAGCCTCCGGCAGCTCCAGGTTAAGCGGGTCCTGACCTTGCTCGAAGGCGGCGCGCAGGCTCTCCAGCAGGGCTTCAGCCGTTAGGCCGATGTGCAGGCGCTCCGAGGTCAGGGCGAAGTGCGCCTGGCGCTGGGGATCAAACTCGGGATCGTCGCCCTCGCGGGCGGCCGGGCCGCGGCGCTCTGCGGAACGGCTACGGGAAGCACCCTCATTCCCGGACGCCTCGTTCTCCGCTGCCTTGCCTGACAAGGCGCGGATCAGCACCCGTTCGGCGTCGGTAAGTTCGACGATTGAGGCGCTCGCCACCCGGGTGGCGGCGCGGGCGCCGGCCACGTGACGCAGCTCCTGGCGTAGCACGGCGGAATCGATTTGCAGCTTCTGCGCCAGCTCGGCGGCGATCTCGTCGCGGGCAATGCGGCTGCTCACCCGCTGGATATGCGGCAGCAGGTAGTTGACGGCCTTCACCTTGCCTTCGGCCGTCCGCACCGGGAACTGCCGGCGGGCGCGCTCGATGAGGTAGTCGAAATATTTCTGCGAGTGGCGCAGCGCCTGCTTGTAGGCGTCCACGCCCTTGCGCCGGATGAACAGGTCAGGGTCGAAGCCCTGCTCCAGGGTCAGCACGCGGATTTCGAAGTCTTCGCTCACCAGCAGGGCGAGCGAGCGCTCGGCGGCTGCCACCCCGGCGGCGTCGGGATCGAAGTTGACCACGATCTTCCGGCTGAAGCGGCTGAGCAACCTGGCCTGGATTTCGGTAAAGGCGGTGCCGGAGCTGGCAATGACGTTGTGCAGGCCGGCGTTGAAGACCGAGATGCAGTCCATCTGGCCTTCCACCAGGATGGCGTAATCGAGCTCGCGAACGGCCTGCCTGGCCAGATTCAAGTTGTAGAGCACGCGCGACTTCTGGTAGATGGGCGTCTCCGGCGAGTTCAGGTACTTGGGGCCGGATTTCTCGTCCGCGCTCAGAGTCCGTCCGGTGAAGGCTATCACCTTGCCTGGCTCATTGCAGATGGGGAACAGCACGCGATTGCGGAACCTGGAGTAAAGCGCCGAGCGTTGCCCGCGAGCCGCGCCGGCTTGCGTGTACGCATTTTCGCCGTTCGCCTGGGGCGAGGCAGGCGGGCCGGCTTCGGCCGGAAATTCCTTCCAGGAAAACAGGCCGGACTCGCGCAGCACAGCCTCATCCGCCTGGCCTTGCAGCGCGTCGCGCAGCAGGAAGCCCGACTCCGGGGCGTAGCCGATGCGAAAGCGCGCAATCGCCTCCTCGTTCAGGCCGCGGCCTTTCAGGTATTCGCGCGCGTGGGCCGCCTCGGGCCGCTGCAGTTGGCGCTGGAAGAACTGGCAGGCAGCCTCATGCAGATCGAGCAGCACGCCGCGCAGCCGCGCCTCGCGGGCCTCGGCGGGACTGTCGAATTGCACCTTCGGCATGGGCACGCCGAGCTTTTGCGCCAGCAGCCGCACCGCCTCGGGAAAGGAAATGTTCTCAATTTTCTGCAGGAACTTGTAAACGTCGCCCGACTCGCTGCAGCCGAAACAGTGGAAGAACTGGCGGGTGGCATGTACGGAGAAGGAAGGCGTCTTCTCGCCGTGAAAAGGGCACAGCCCGGTGTAGTTCTGCGCACCGGCGCGCTTCAGGCGCACATACTCGCCCACAATGCGGACGATGTCGGCCTGCTGCTTGAGTGTCTGGGCAAAATCTCCGGACCCGGCCATCGCGACCATAAAGGAACTCTGAACCATCGTGCCATTCTGCGGAGCCAAGCCGGAGGTGCAGAGCTAATATCTTGTGACTATTGCTGTTGGAATCATAACTAACTTGTGAAGTTATGTGGAAAACTCAGGTTTTCTGGTCCATCCAGATCACAAAACCTGAAACGCCGTGGTGCCCGACATCTGCCCTCTGTCGATATTGGCGGATTGGTGCGCCACAACTAAAACGCCGGCTCCGGGTTGATGGCGGCTATCCGGCTGCGTCCGCCATAACCGAGCTGCGTGTCGCCGGTCAACTGCTTCGCATCAAAGTACTTGGTGGCGCGGTGAGGAGGAAAGATGAACCTGCGCGGCTTCTGCTTGGTGCTTTCTGCGGTTTTTGTGCTGGTTTTGACGGCTTCGGCGCAGAAGGGAAAAATCGAAATCTCTCCCTTCGTCGGCTGGGAGAGCTCGGGCAGCTACCCGGTGGTGAATACGGCAAACCCGAACATCGACCAGTTGCGCGTGGACAGCGCGCTGAGCTTCGGCGGCTTCTTTGACTTCAAGGTTGCCCAAAGCCTGGACCTGGAGGCGCTCTGGGCCCGCAACCAGACCACCTACAGCCAGCACGATTTCACCACCGGGCTGTGGAGCAAGGTCTTTGACTCCAACCTCGACCAGGTGGAGTTCGGGCTGCTTTACGCGTTCCGCCGCAGCGGCTTTTATGGCGAGGAGAACAAGTTTCAGCCGTTCGTCGCCGGCGGTCTGGGCTTCTCCCACGAATCCAACAACCTGGGCAACCCCAACCGCACAGCCTTTGCCTTCAACCTGGGCGGCGGGGTGAGATATTACGTGTCGAAGCACTTCGGACTGCGCGGCGACCTCCGCTACATGCCTACCTACGCCAATACCACCAACGGACTGGCGTGCGATTTCTTCGGCAACTGCTTCCTGGTGCGGCAACACAACTTCCAGCAGCGGGGAAATTTTACCGGGGGAATCCTGTTCAGGTTCTGAAGGCAGTTTCGAGTTTCAAGTTTCTCGTTTCGCGGGGTGCGCGGGATATCTGTGCTGAAGAGCGAGCTTTTGCGCGAAACTTGAAACTGGATTTGCGTGAAACGATCGGTTACGGCGCTATCCAGCCGTGTTGACGCGCGTCTTCGATGATGCGGGTGACCACCGGCCAGAGCCCGGGCAGGACGGTGCGGATGGGCTCCATGCGGCGGTGGACCTGGTCGAGGCTGACCGAGTGTATGCGCCAGGTGCCGCCCTCGGTGCGCGAATTGTGCAGCAGCGGCTGCAGGCGGTCGAGGGCGTTGGCGTACTTTGATTCGGCGGTCCCGGCCGCCTCGAACTCCTCCCACAGGCCGCGCAGCTCCCGCCCCTGTTCCCGGGGAAGCAGTCCGAAGATGCGCTCGGCGCATTGCAACTCGCGCGCCTGGCGGCTGGCGTTGCCGGCGGCGTCGTAGGCGAAGGTGTCGCCGGCATCGATTTCCACCAGATCGTGCACCAGCAGCATCTTCATCACCCGGCAAACGTCGACCGGCGCGGTGGCGTATTCGGCCAGCAGCGAAGCCATTATGGCCAGGTGCCAGGAGTGCTCGGCGGAGTTCTCGCGGCGCGAGGCGTCGGTGAGCAGCGTCTGCCGCAGGACGGTCTTGAGCTTGTCGATTTCGAGAATGAAAGAGAGTTGCTGCGCCAGGCGTGAGTTGGTCATTGCTGCGGACACGGGCGTCCTTGCCTGATGATACTCCGCCGTCTGCCGTCTGCCGCGGTTCACATACGATACTTTCGCCGGGCTAAAGTCGGGGCTTCCACGTTTTGGGCGAGTAGTTCGGGCGTACACGGTGTTGATTCTGAGTAGTGGGTCAATTTTGAATTTCCACAACAACGGGTGCCCCACGTCCCGCCCTGCTTTTGGGCTGACGTGGGGCCATTTCCCCAGGTTAGCGCCGAAAAGCGCGGCGCGGAACCTGGGGCACCCTTCAAATTGACCCACTACCTGATTCTGTCATAGCCCTTCGTTCTTTGTTCGCAGCTTGGCAATGGCGGGGGTTGATCAGCAGCAAAGAACCCGGAAATATGAACTAAGAACGGCAACTGGGAACAGGTGTAAAATTGCCGGCAGCGCTTATGAAAGCTCAAGTACAGGTTGCGTGGTTGTTGCTCGGCCTGATGCTGGCGGCCCCTGCTCTGCTGGGGCAGAGGCGGGTGGCGCCGCGGCCGCGTGAGGGAGCTGCGGAGACCGCGCCATTGCCGCGTCCGGCAACTCCAGCCACCGTGCCCGGGCCGCCTCCGGCAACTCCGCCGGCCGCGTCTGCCGCGGATAGGCCGCCAACAAGCGCACCGCAACCCTCGACTCCGGCCAAGCCGCCGCAGGTGAGCATGACGGATGGACTGCTCACCATCCATGCCGATAATTCGACTTTCAGCGACGTTCTGGCCGCGGTGCAGCGGGCGACGGGCGCCACCGTCGAGGTTCCCGCGCCTTCCAACGACCGGGTTTTCTTCAGCGGCGGACCGGGGGAGCCTCGCGATGTGATGGCAGCGCTGCTGAACGGCTCGCCGTACGATTACATCCTGCTTGGTTCGGCGCAGGAGCCCCAGGCGCTGACCCGTATCATGCTGACCATCCGCAAGGCAACGCCGGTGACCGCTGCCGCCTCTTCGCCAGCGCGCCCCGTGCCCACGCCCAAACCTGAAGTCGATACCACCTCCTCTGAAACTCCCGAGCGCGTGTTTCCCAACCGGCCGGTGGGGGTGAACCACGGCCCGCCGCAGCAACCGAATCAACCCGGGCAAGAGACGAACATGCCCGCGCCGCCGGGCACGACACAGCCAGGCACGCCACCGGGCGCGACACAGCCGGGTACCTCATCGCAGCCTGGCCAAATGCCGGGGCAGCCTGCCGGGCAGGTCAGGACCCCCGAGCAGATGCTGCAGGAACTGCAGAAACTTCAGCAACAGCAGCAACAGCAGTTGCAGCTTCAGAACCAGCTAAACCAGCAAAATAACTTCTCCCGTTAGGGCAGAGCGTTGTTTCGGCGCGTTTTGCCCAGCCTGCTAGCCGTGTCCCTCCGCTGAAAGACGAAACCGCCGGGTGCCACCCGGGGCCGGAGCTGGCTGCCGCTTGCATCCCCGGTCCTTCTACGCCGGCGTAAACCGTGTCCAATGTCACAGCCGCCCTGCCCGTTGGTCACTGAAGCGGGGTTCGGCAACACATAGGCTTTAACGGGGCCGGGTAGTCTATGCCCTTTTTGCGATTCTCCAATCATCTGACCGGACTCGGAGCTGGTGGGCCGGGGACTGCGCGCAGAGGCGAAAGGAAGAGCGGCCATGCCGATGGTGGATTCGAAGACGGGACGTGTTTTGCGGGAGTACCCAGTTGCGGAGCTGCAGCAGACGGCTGCCCTGATGCGCGGCTACATTCTAACGGCGCTCTGCTGCGCCGGTTCGGGCCACAGCGGCGGCACTCTTTCCATAATGGATGTGGCGGCGGCCCTCTATCTTCGGGTTGCCAATCACGATCCCAGCAATCCTTCCTGGCCCGGCCGCGACCGAATTTTCTGGTCGGTGGGGCACAAGGCGCCGGCACTCTATGCCGGGCTGGCTTTCTCCGGCTATTTCGACAAGCTCGATCTGGCGCTGCTGCGGCGCCTGCGCTCTCCCCTGCAGGGGCATCCGCACTGGCTGAAGCTGCCGGGGATCGAATGCTCGTCAGGCTCGCTGGGCCAGGGCCTGAGCATGGCCAACGGCTGCGCCCTGGCCGGCCGCCTGGACGGCCGCGACTACCGCGTCTTCTGCATAATGGGCGACGGCGAGCAGCAGGAAGGGCAGGTCTGGGAGGCCGCCATGGAGGCGGCCCACTACAAGCTCGGCAATGTGATCGCCATACTCGACAACAATCACCTGCAGATTGACGGCAAGACCGATAAGGTGATGAGCATAGAGCCGATCGCGGCCAAGTACGAATCGTTTGGCTGGCAGGTGGTGCCGGTCGATGGACACGACATGCCACGACTGGTCGAGGCGCTGGAGCGCGCCAAGCAGAATGCCACCGGCAAGCCTGTGCTCATCCTGGCCGAGACCGTCAAGGGCAAGGGCGTCAGCTTCATGGAAAACGTCGCCGGCTGGCATGGCAAATCGCCCAACCGCCAGGAGCTGGACAAGGCGCTGGAATGCCTAGGCGTTGCCGGCCAGGTTCCGGTCGAGGAGATGTTCGCGCGGGCGCGCAAATACCAGCAGGGCATCGACGCTTCCCTGGAAGCGAAGATGCCGCGCTTCAGCCGCGACTACTGGTGGAATGCGGGCGAGACGATGAAGGTCGACATGGAGCCCACGCGCAAAGGCTTCGGCAAAGCATTGGCGCTAGAGGGCCGCGATCCGCGCGTGGTTTGCCTGGGCCTGGACATTTCCGGCTCGATCACCATCAGCGAGTTTTACGAGGGCCATGCGGATCGGGCCGAGCGCTGGTTGAGCATGGGCATTGCCGAGCAATCGGCCACCTGCGTGGCCGCCGGGCTGGCCAAGGAAGGTAAGCTGCCGGTGATTGGAACCTACGCCACCTTTGCCGCCGCCCGCAACCTGGATCAACTGCGGGTCTCCGTCTGCTACGGCAACTTCAACGTGCTGGTGGCGGGGGCGCACGGCGGGGTTTCGGTCGGTCCGGACGGCGCCACTCACCAGGCCCTGGAGGACCTGTTCGCCGTATGCAGTTTGCCCAACATGAACGTGGTCGTCCCCTGCGACTCCATAGAGACGATGAAAGCCACGCAACGGCTGCTGCTGGACGTGTGCGGGCCGAAATATATCCGCTTCGCCCGCGAGGCCACGCCTATAATCAGCACCGAGCAGACGCCGTTTGTCTTCGGCAAAGCCAACGTCATACGCTTCCGCGGCGAGCGTCCGCGCTTCATCGACGCCTTCCAGACCTGCCTGGCAAGCGATTATCGCGACGAGCAGGAGGACCTGAGCATCATTGCCTGCGGTCCCATGGTTCCCGAGGCCATGCGCGCCGCCTGGATTCTCCAGCGCGAATTCGGCTACCAGAGCCGCATCCTTAACCTGCACACCTTGAAACCGATCGACCGCGAAGCCGTCCTGCGCGCCGCCCGCGAGACGCGGGTCATCGTCACCGCCGAAGAGCACCAGATTGGCGCCCTCGGATGGCGCGTCGCCGGACTAATCATGGAAGATGTGGAGTCTCTCAAGTCGCCGGTCATCGCCGGCTACATCGGCGTAAACGACCGCTTCGGCGACTCCGGCGCACCCTGGGAGTTGGTGAAGGAGTTCGAGGTCACGGCCGAGCACATCGCGCACAAGGCCGCTGAGCTGATGAAGGCAAAGAAGGCCGCCGCCAGGCAAACGGCAGTGGCGGTGTCCTAGCTCTCCGCTCCCACATCTGCCAACTGCGGCAGGTGTGGGGCACCCCGGCGCTTCATTAGCGCTCTTCTCGGAAGTTGAAACTGCTTTACCGCCGGCCGCGCCGCATGGGTGTGGCAGGCTGCGGCTTGCCCTTGAAGTCTTTGGGATAGACGACGAGGTGCCTTTGCGTGCCTTCACCCTGGCTCTCGGTGCGCAGGTCGTCGGCATCGCGCAACGCCAGGTGAACGATGCGGCGCTCGCGCGAGGACATGGGGGTAAAAGCGTAAGGCGCTCCGGTACGGCGCACCTTCTCGGCGGCGACATTGGCGGCCATGCGCAGCTCTTCGAAGCGGGCCGCGCGGTAGCCGAGGGCGTCGAAGGCCACCTTCTCGTGATCTTCCGAGCCCACCCGCAGCGACTCCAAAACCAGGTACTCGAGGGCGCGCAGCAATTCGGCGTTGCGCTCCATGAGCAAGGGCGTGTCCCGGCCCGACAGCTCGACCAGGATGACCGGGCGCTCCCAGTCGCGCTCTTCGGGCAGCGGCGGGTCGACCGTGATCTTGTATCTCAGGCGGATGTCACCGAGCTTGATGATGGTGTTCAACAGCTCGCTGATGCGTTTGGCGGTGGCGATTTTGTCGGCTATCGGCATCTTCTGTCTATTCACACCCGCTGGTGCTCCACTCCGTATGCCGCGAGTCAGCGGCGCAGAACCTTTCCACCGCTTTCAACCCCGGTTCCTGCCTGCTTGCGGGCCCGTTTTTCGGCCAGAGAATGGATCTCCTTGCCGAGCTTGGTGCGGTTCATGACCCACTGCTGAACAATGCCCACCAGGGTGCCCACCACCCAGTAGAGTCCCAGTCCGGAGGCCACTGACCAGCTAAAGAAGCCGAGCATGAGCGGCATCATGATGTTCATCATGCGCTGCTGCTCCTTGCTGATGCCGGCCTGCGGGGTCATCTTCTGCATGACCAGGGTGCTCACCACGATCAGGATGGGCAGGACCAGCAGGTGGTCGGGAGCGGACAGATCGTGCAGCCAGTAGAACTGCGCCTGCCGCAGCTCGATGACCTCGGCCAGCATGCGGTAGAACGCCCACAGGAACGGCAACTGAATCACTAGCGGCAAACATCCGCTGGCCGGGTTCACCTTGTGTTCCCGGTAGAGGGCCGAGACCTCCTGGTTCATCTCCGCCCGCCGCGGGTCGCGCATGGGGTACTTCTTGTACTTGGCCTGTATGGCCTGTATTTGCGGCTGGAGCCGCTGCATCTCCAGCGCCGACTTCATCTGGTAGAGGCGGAGCGGCAGCATGGCAGCGTTGATGACCAGGGTGAGGATGATGATGTCCCAGCCCCAATTGGACACCCAATGCTCGTGCGTCCACTTCAGCCAGGCGAACAGCGGCTTGGCGATGATGGAAAAGAAGCCCCAGTCGATCAGCCCGCTCAGGTCGGCGCCGTTGGGCTGGCCGTTGATGGTGTTGGCGTGGACCGACTTCAGCACGTCGTCGGCTTTGGGGCCGACAAAGAGGCGCTCGCTGGTAACCCCGTTGCTCGCGCCGACGGCCGTGCCCAGCACCTCGTGCTTCTCGGTGTCGTTCGGCTTGTTGGGGTCCTTGGGAACGACGATGAAATTGCGCAGGGTTGCCAGCACCGTATGCTGCGGACGGTCGGGCAGGAAGATGGCGGCAAAGTACTGGTCAACCGGGCCGCCCCACTCGAAGACGCCTTGCAAAATCTTGCCGTTGCTGATCTCTTTGCCCTTCTTGTCGGGCTTGAGGCGCTCGATCTTCTCGCCGTTGGAGTAATTGATGGTCTGCGCGGCGTAGGACGCCGAAGCCGCGGCGTCGCCAAAGCCGGCCGGCCAGGCAGGCAGCGCCGTCTGATAATTGCCGCCGCGCGCCACGGAGGTTTCCACCCGAACGACATAGCTGGAATCGAAATGGAAGCTCTTGCGCACGGTGAGGTCGCCATCGGCGTACTCAAAGGTCAGCTCGCCGGGCGCGTTGAGCGTCCCAGTGGCGCTCGGCACGTACAGGGCCGAGTTGAGCTTGTTGCGCAGGCCTTCGTCCCAATTCCACAAGGAGAGCGGATAGCCCCACTCGCCGGCCGCCGCTTCGTTGACCAGGTTCAGCGGCTTGCCACCGCTGTCCTTATATTTTTTCAGGATCCAGGAAGTAGCCACTCCGCCGCGGTTGGAGAAAGTAATACGGTAGAGATCGTTCTCCACCACGGTGGTGGATTGACTGCTGGCCTGTTTGGTGCTAACCCGTGTCCGCCCGGCCCTTGCCGCCGGCATGGGCGGGGGCGCGGGAGGCGCGCTCGGCTGGGTGGCGGCCGGCGGGGGTGCGGCGGGCTTGGTTTCCGGTGGAGGCTGCTTGAAAAAATACTGCTGCGCCAGCAGCAGGAAGACAACCGTTACGCCTATTACCAGAAGAATGTTCTTCTGGCCGCCGCCGCCGGATGAATACTGTGGATTGTGATACTCGGTCAAGTTTCTGCCATTTCAGCGTCCGGGGCTGGCCCAGACCCGGCGCGACAAAAATATTTGATTTTTGATTTCAGATTGAACGATAACCACGACGCTTTCGCTTCTGCAATCTGAAAATTTCTTCAATCTAAACTTTTGAAAGCTTACTATCTCCTGACACTGGACATTCAGATTGAACGGCTGCCCTGGTTTTTCAATCTGGAATAAAAAATCTTAAATCGTAAATCTCCTGGAACGGGGTCATAACCGCTGCTCCCCAGCGGATGGCAACGCGCCAGGCGCGCCAGCGCCAGCATGGCGCCGCCCAGGATTCCGTGCCGCTCGATGGCCTCCATGGCATATTCCGAGCAGGTGGGCTGAAAGCGGCACGCCACCGGCAGGGCAGGCGAGAGCCAGCGCTTATAGAAACCGATCAGTTGGACGGCCAACCACCTCATGACCTTCCTCTCGCTTCAGCCCGGGCATCGCCTTGCCCGCTTCCGGCGCCAACCGCGCCGCCATGAGCGGCGCTGCGCCGCAGCACGACGAAAGCCCCCGCCACCTCCCGGGACAACTTGGCGAAATCGGCCTTCAGCACAGACTTCCGGGGGTTGATCACTACGTCCATGGCCGCGCCCGGCCCGGCCAGCAACGCCTGATAGTTGTGGCGCACGGCTTCACGCGTACGGCGTCGGATGCGATTGCGCTCGACCGCGCCGCCCAGCGCCCGGGGAACCGTAAAGCCGATGCGCACGGCCGATGTTGCCGCCGCCAGCGGCCCGACAAGGTAAAAGAAAGTCATGTTCCCGGAAAAATGGCGTTTCCCCTGCTCGTAAACGCGGCGAAAATCGGCGTGCTTGAGCAGGTGAGCCGATTTCGGGAAAGTGCCCCCCGGCGTGCTACTCACAACTCAATCTCCGGCAGACGGGAGCGCCCTCTGGCTCTGCCCCTCCGGGAGTGCGGAGGCGGCATTGGCCGGGAAGCCGGTTCCAGCAAGTGCCCGTCGCAAGAGCGAGCCACACGCTCTCCAGAAAATGCGATCAATCACGATAGCCAGGTGCAACAGAGACGCGCTTGCGGCCCTTGGCGCGACGACGCGAGAGCACGGCTTGTCCGCCCTTGGTCTTCATACGGCTGCGAAATCCGTGCGTCTTCGAGCGGCGGCGACGGTTTGGCTGGAATGTGCGCTTCGGCATTGAAAACGGCGCTCCTGACTGAGAAAAATCAACGATGAGCAAAAGCAAAGTATAAATGAACTTCCGAAGGCGCGGCAAACGGCTGCCACACCAGGTGGCCGGGCGGGTAAATTTCTCCACGGCCAACGACTCTGCCGCGCCTCCCGCCCTGGTGTCGTGCCTTTAACCCGGCAAGCGCGACTAAGGCTCCAGCCGGAGGACCTCGTCTTGGGGAACATTCCCCCGGCAAGCCGTCAAGACGCTTTCTGCACAGCAGACGGAGCATCAACGGCCGTATAAAAACAGCGCCTGCACTGCAAACCATGGAGAAAGAACACGGATGGACACGATCAAAAAATCACTCAAAAAACTCTTCTGCGAGCACTGCTCAACTCACCTCAGTCGTGCTAGTATGCACCGGAGTTCCATGAGAGTTTGACTGAACCGAGACTCGCTGTGCAGATGCAACAGTTTCGTGGCACAGCCTGAGAGGATTCGTCATTCATCTCGCGGGGCAGAAGTATAACGTTTTCCGGCCGTGCGTCTCTCCGGCAGTTTGGTTTGCCATGTCCGCTTCAACAGGCACAAGCGTAAGCTCTCCGAATCCATGGTCACGCATCCTGGACGCGCTGGAGAAGAAGGTCAATCGCCACTCGTACGACACCTGGCTCAAGCCGCTGCGCTACAGCCACAGCCAGGGAATGACGCTGTTTATACGCGTGCCGTCGGCCGAGTTCCGCGAAATGGGCGAGCGCTATGCCGATCTTATCCAGGAGGCCATCGAGAACCTCGGCTTGGAGTTCAAGGACGTGCAGTTCGTCATTGCCGAGGCCGCGTCGGCGCCGCCCACCACGCTGCGCCACAACGGCGGCTTCATCGCGGTGCCGCCCGCCGGCCCGCAGCAGTCGCGTTTTGACTTCGATGGCGCCGCGCAGCTGAACCCCAAGTACACCTTTGACGCCTTCGTCATCGGCAGCGGCAATCAGTTTGCCCACGCCGCCTCCCTGGCCGTGGCCGAGCGGCCCTCCAAGGCTTACAACCCGCTATTCCTGTACGGCGGGGTGGGCATGGGCAAGACCCACCTGATGCAGGCCATCGGCCACGAAGTCAAGCGCCACCTGCCCGATTCCGCGATCTGCTATCTCTCGACCGAGAAGTTCACCAACGAGATGATCAACTGCATCAAGCACGATCGCATGAGCAGCTTCCGCGACCGCTTCCGCACGGTGGACGTGCTGCTGATCGACGACATCCAGTTTCTGGCGCAGAAGGAGCGCACCCAGGAGGAGTTCTTCCACACCTTCAACGCCCTGCACGAGTCGATGAAGCAGATCGTCATCGCCAGCGACCGCCCGCCCAAGGAGCTGGCCGAGATCGAGGACCGGCTGCGCAGCCGTTTCGAGTGGGGACTGATCGCCGACATCCAGCCGCCCGACCTGGAGACCAAGATCGCCATCCTGCAGAAGAAGGCGGAGACCGAGAACGTGCACCTGCCAGATGAGGTGACCGCCTACATCGCCCAGAACATACGCAGCAACGTGCGCGAGCTGGAGGGAGCGCTGATCCGGCTGGTCGCCTACGCCTCGCTCACCGGCATCTCCATCAATCTGAGCACCGCGCAGCAGGTGCTCAAGAACTTCATCGACCAGCAATCGCGCAAGATCACCATCGAGGCCATTCAGAAAGCCGTGGCCGAGCAGTTCGGGCTGCGCCTGCCGGAGATCAAGGCCAAAAACAACTCGCGCCAGATCGTTTTCCCGCGGCAGATCGCCATGTTCCTGGCCAAGCAACTGACCGACGCTTCGCTGCCCGAGATCGGCCGCCAGTTCGGGGGCAAACACCATACTACGGTGTTGCACTCGATCGAGAAGATCGGAGAACAGCGCAAGGGCGACAAGGACCTGAACCGGATGCTGAACAAGCTCACCGAAACCCTGAGCAGCTAACCTGCTCGCGGCCTCGGGTGAGCGTTGTCCTCAATATTGCCAAACGCCGCCGCCGCGGGCAGACGCGGAAGCCGGGTCTCACAGGCTGCGGAAAAACGCGCCGAAGCAACAAGCGAGGCACCATGGGCAGTGGCTACTATGACAATCGCTAAGAAGATCTTGTAGTAGCATCCGCCCCTAAATCTGTTTTTCCGCAGCCTCTTCTGACGGGGTGGAAATTCGGGCGGCTTCCCTTCTGGTTTCCCGTGGTGTAGTTTTCTTAGCCATCGGCGCTTATATCTGATATAAGACAAAGCATTAATAGTGCTCGTCCACCCCGGCGGGCGTAACCACGGCGCCGGCTGGGAACCCGAGGGTACACACATGGCAGAAATAGGCATGGCGCAAGGAACGGCAATGGAAATCACAGTTAGCAAGTTCGACCTGCTGAAAGAGCTGGCCGCCACCCAGGGCGTGGTGGAGCGGAAGACGACGATCCCGATCCTTTCCAATTTCCTGTTTGAAGCTGCCGGGGAGAAGCTGTCGATCACCGCCACCGACCTGGACCTGAGCCTGCGCACCTGGTGCCCGGCGCGGACCAAAAAAGAGGGCTCGTGCACGATTCCGGCCCGCAAGCTCTACGACTACGTCAAGCTGCTGCCCGATGGCGACATCGCCATCAAGCTGCTGGAGAACCATTGGGTCAACATCCGCTCCGGCCGCTCCAATACCAAGATGGTCGGAATGGCGCGCTCCAATTTCCCCAGCCTGCCGGCATTTCCCGCCGCCGGGGTGGTGACGATCCCGGCCGAGGCGCTGCGGCAGTCGATTGCCAAGACCATTTTTGCCATCTCTAACGAGGAGTCGCGCTATACCCTGAACGGCGCGCTGATGGTGCTGAAGCCGGAGTCGATTGTCATGGTGGCCACCGACGGGCATCGGCTGGCGCATATCGAGCGAGGCAACACCCCGCTTGAGGTCTCAGGCGAAATGAAGACGCTCATTCCCAAGAAGGCTATGGGCGAGTTGCTGGGGCTGCTGATGACGGGCGAGAGCGAGACAGTAGAGTTTGCCAAGGACGAGAACACGCTGTTCTTCCGCATCGGCGGGCGGCTGCTGACCTCGCGCCAGCTCACCGGACAATTCCCCAACTACGAAGCGGTGCTGCCCAAGGAAAACACCCACTCGGTGGTGGTGCGCAGCGGCGAGATTGCCGCCGCCATTCAGCGCGTGGCTCAGTTCGCCGACGAGCGTTCCGGCGCCATCCGCCTGCGCCTGGAGAAGAACGAGATCAAGATTTCCTCCTCCTCGACCGAAACCGGCGAGTCGGAAGACTCCATCGAGACAGCTTACGCGGGCGAGACGATGACCATCGGCTTCAATTCGCAGTACCTGCTGGAGTTCTTCAAGGCCACCGACGTCGAGGAGATTCGCCTGGAATTCAAGGACGCGCAGTCGGCCGGCCAGCTCCGCCCGGAGGCGCCGGACGCGCAGTACAAGTATCGCTACGTGGTCATGCCGATGCGGATCTGAGTGGCGCTCAGCCCGTAAGCGGCAGTGGTTTGGCTTAAGCGGCGCTTCTCTCACCAAAGACTCGTCAGCCCGAGCGAGCGCCCGCCTTTAGGCGCGAGTCTACGCTTTTCAAATAGCCCGAAACGCCCTTCGTCTGTTCGGCCTAACCCGCACCATATCAGTTACTTACAGGCACCAAAAGGCGCGCCGGACGAGGGCTGCGCATGGTAAAATCTTCATAGGTCGGTTTGGCTCTAAGTGACTGGATTTTAAGCTTTAAAGTTGCTTTGCGGAAACCGGCGGCGAGGCTCGGAACGGCGGTCTCTTGAGGTGGCGTCTACAGGCCGCGGCGGAGCAAATTGGACGTGGGCGCGATTTCCGATTTCAGCCATAAGGCTACGGTGATTTCGCCTGTGCTGAACCCGGGGTTGCATCTCGACAGGCGCGGCCACCGGCGCGCGTTGAGTACCCGAAATTGAACGGAGCAGGATGTCCTCCAAGCAGATTCAAACACTGATTGATAAAACGAAGTCGGGCTCGCAGGCGGAAGCCGAGCTCGAAACCCAGGTCTCCAAGGCCAACGGCAACGGCGAGTACACGGCCGAGTCTATCAAGGTGCTGGGCGGCATGGAGGCGGTGCGCAAGCGTCCCGCCATGTACATTGGCTCCACTGGCGAACTGGGCCTCCATCATCTGGTTTACGAGGTAGTGGACAATTCGGTGGACGAGGCTCTGGCCGGGTTCGCCGACAAGATCGATGTCACCATCCACATCGACAACTCCATCACCGTGATCGACAATGGCCGCGGCATCCCGGTCGACGAGATGGAGGTCGACGGCGAGCGCCTGCCGGCCGCGCAGGTGGTGATGACCGTGCTGCACGCCGGCGGCAAGTTCGACAGCAATACTTACAAGGTTTCCGGCGGGCTGCACGGCGTGGGAGTTAGTGTCGTCAACGCGCTCTCGCACGAGCTCAAGCTGGAAATCTGGCGCGACGGCTACACCTGGGAGCAGAACTACTCCAAGGGCGAACCGCAAGACAAGTTGAAGCGCACCGGCGCTACCCGCAAGCGCGGCACCTCGGTTACCTTCAAACCCGACCGCGAAATCTTCACCGCCACCGAGTACAACCAAGACACGCTGGCGCAGCGCTTGCGCGAGTTGGCCTTTCTCAACAAGGGCCTGCTGATTACCCTCACCGACGAGCGCACCACCGACCCCAAGACGGGCGAACCCAAGCGCTCCGAGTTCAAATACAACGGCGGCATCGCCGAGTTCATCAAGCACCTGAATCGCGGCAAAAACGTGCTGCACGACAAACCCATCTACATGGAAGCCGAACGCGACGGCGTGGCCATGGAGATCGGGCTGCAGTACAACGACGGCTACTCGGAAACCGTCTTCAGCTTCGCCAACAACATCAACACCGTCGATGGTGGCAGCCATCTCTCCGGCTTTCGCACCGCGCTGACGCGCACCATCAACTACGCCGGCCAGCAGCTCGCGTTGTTCAAGGACAAGGAAAATCTAACCGGCGACGACGTGCGCGAGGGGCTGGTGGCGGTGATCTCGGTCAAGCTGTCGCAGCCGCAGTTCGAAGGGCAGACCAAGGGCAAGCTCAACTCCGACATCGCCGGCATCGTGCAGGCCTTCGTCAACGAGCGCCTGGGGGCGTTTTTCGAGCAGAACCAGACGGTGGCCCGCAAGATCATCAACAAGGCCATCGAAGCCGCGCGCGCCCGCGAAGCCGCGCGCAAGGCCCGCGACCTGACGCGGCGCAAGGGCGCGCTCGACGGCGGCGGCCTGCCCGGCAAACTGGCCGACTGCTCCGAGCGCCAGCCCGAACGCTGCGAGATTTACCTGGTCGAGGGCGAAAGCGCCGGCGGCACCGCCAAGCAGGGCCGCGACCGCCGCTTCCAGGCCATCCTGCCGCTCAAGGGCAAGATCCTGAACGTGGAGAAGGCGCGCTACGACAAGATGCTCGGCCACGAAGAAATCCGCGCCATGATCACCGCCCTGGGCACCGGCATCGGCACGGAAGACTTCGACATCTCCCGCCTGCGCTACGACAAGATCATCCTGATGACAGACGCTGACGTGGACGGCTCGCATATCCGTACCTTGCTACTCACCTTTTTCTTCCGCCAGATGAAGCAACTGGTCGAAAAGGGGAAGGTCTACATAGCCCAGCCGCCTCTGTACCGGATCAAGAAAGGTAAATTCGAGCAGTACATCAAGAACGACGCCGAGTTCGTGCGGGCGATGGTGAAGCGCGCCGCCGACGGCATGGTGGTTCTCTACGGAGAGTATGCGAAACGCCTGGAGGGCGCGCAGCTTACCCGCTTCATGACTACGCTCAACGACTACCTGTCGTTCTTCGACAAGGTCGACAAGCGCATTCGCGACGAGCAGATCACCGAGCTGCTGCCCCGGCTGCAGTTCTTCGCCAAGCGCGCCGATTTCGAGGGCTCTGCCCCGCCGGAGAAGCTGAAGCAACTGGAAGCCCAGCTCCGTGCCATGGCCAAACAAAAAGGGCTGAAAGAGGTCGAGCTGAAGTTCGACGAGGAGCACGAGCTGTGGTACGTGCGCTTCGTCAACGCCCAGGGCGCCCAGCACCTGCTCAACTGGGAGCTGGCATCCACCCCCGAGTACCGGCAGATGGTCTCCAAGTACAAGACCATAGCCGAGTTCATGCAGCCGCCCTTCGCGGTTGATACGGTGGTCCGCAGCAACGGGCAGGCCGAGGACGAGTTGAGCGACGCGGAAAAGGCCGACCAGGCCAAGGCCGAGGCCAAGAACGTGCGCGCCGCCAAGCGCAAGGCGGGCGAGCCGGAGACAGTGGAAAAGACCTCGGTGCGCGAGCTGTTCGATTACATGCTGAACGAGGGCCGCAAGGAATATATCGTGCAGCGATACAAAGGCCTGGGCGAAATGACCGCCGAGCAGCTCTGGCAAACCACTATGGACCCGGAGCGCCGCACGCTGCTGTCGGTAAAGCTGGAGGACCTGGCCGAAACCGAAGCCATCTTCTCCACCTTGATGGGAGAAGACGTCGAGGCCCGCCGCAAGTTCATCGAAGACAACGCCCTCGACGTCAAGAACCTCGACATCTGAGCGCTTCGCTCGCGGGCAAAGCAGGCCAGAGTTGTTGTATGCCAAGAAATGGGCGTCATTCCGAGCGAGCGCCGCTTGGAGCGCGAGTCGAGGAATCCTGTGTTTTGCCGGGCAACGCAAGATCCCTCCGCTCCGCGTGCCACCCCAGCAGATGTGAAAGCGCATCCGCTGGGGACCCCGGGGCTTCGCTCCGGTCAGGATGACGTTGTCTTTTTGGGATACACCTACTGTAGTTCCGCTCTAAGCCCGGTGCTTCCACCTGTCCTTCTGCATCGCGCTGGCGGGGCCAGCTTTGGCCGTTTGTTGTTCCAAATTGGACCCTTTCCCGAATTAGATTCCCCTATTGCTGAATTAGCATCCTGCGGCACCAAGCCCGGGCTTGGCAGTTGGATTCTGCTGGCCATCTCCTCTGAGCGGCATTCCATTTTTCGCGACTCAGGCCTCGAAGGCCACGTGGCAAACGCGGCCGACGATGTAGTCGGCGAAGGTCTTGCCGGGCCTGATGGCGACTGAAGCCAGCGTCGCCTGCTGATTGTGAGGGCGGAGCAGAAGCTGCGAATCCTGCAGTTCCACGTAGCGGACCAGCAGGCTGCCGCCTTTGTCGACGGCGTACATGTTCGGCTCGCGGCGGCGGTAGGGACGCAGCGAGTTGTACTGGCGGTCGATCAGCAGAGTGGCGCTGGGGCTCATGCGCGGCTGCATGGCCAATCCATTTCCGGAATCCGCCTTGACCAAAACGAAACGCGTCCATCCGGCGCGGGCGCTGGCCATTTCGGGCCGCAGGCGGCGCAGGAAGCTCTTTTTGAACTTGAGAATTTGCGCCACGGCGGAGCGCACGATCACCGGCTGGGAGATGGCGGCCACAGCGGAGACGAGAAAGACGTCGTCATAGTCGTTCTCCGGCGGCACGGGCAAGCTAGCGCGCAAGGCGATGGGATCGATGAGGTCGATGACGGTGATGCCGAGAACGTTCAAGATGCGGTCCATGGCCTCGACGCTGAGGCCGCGCCGGCGGTTGAGAAAGTTGGAGATGTGCGCCTGGCGAAAACCGGCGGTCTCGGCCAGGGCGGTGCCGGTCAGTTCACCGCGCACGATTTTGTGGATAACGCACTCGCGCAGGGCATTTTGCAAAGTTAGGAAATCCATATTGGGAAACTTATAGCTTGAAGCTATAGCACTCGTACAAAAAAATATCTTATAGATATTTTTCTTATTGACCAGAGGGAGCCGGGTCTCTTAAGTTCGGCACTTCCGGGGATCTCACGCCGCGACCGTTTCGACGCGCAGCCGGCAAAGGCGCAGATAGGCGTTTGCCGGCGGTTGCGGTGGGCGTGCGCGGCGCGGGTAGTTCCGCCGCCGGGCGGCCCTTCGCCCCGGCCGGCAGCAGCCGGCATGGAGGAGGCGAGCTGTTTATTCAGGTAAAACGTTGTGAACTCTGGGAGGAGAAGTGAACAGTGGCAAAGATACAGGCAGGAGAAGCAGTAACGCCCGTGAAGAGCAGTTCATCAAGCTGGAGCTGAAGTATTGCGAACGCTGCGGCGAACTGTGGATACGGCGGCGCGGACAGGTTGAAGCCCGCTGCCGCAAGTGCGTCGCCGAGGAGGGGCGGCTTACGCAATTGTGGAGGGCAAGGAGCCATCCTCTGGCCCTGCGGAACGCAAAAAAGGCGTCCGCCGCGGATTTCGCGGAGGGCCCGGCGAATGCCGCGCAACGGACGGTTCCGCCGGAGCGTTCGGGACACGCTGTTATGGCGCGTCCCAGGGTTGATGTCAGCCAGGCGGAGCTGTCGATGGGAGCGATCCAGCTATGACGACCGATAAGCAGAGTGTGCCGTTGCCGCGGGCATGCCACGCTGGCGGAAACCGCGAATGCGAGTTTCTGGAAGGCGAAGGCGTGCTTCCGCTGTACCGCGGTGAAACCGAACGCATGTTGCGGCGATATTTTTATCTTTCGCTGGGCCTGGGGCGGCTGCCTTCGCTGCTGGGCGGAGAGGCGTTTCGCGCCCGCATCAGCTCAATCCGGCCGCACACCTTCGAGGATTTCGTGATCTTCGTGCACGACATGGAGAGGCGCCTGGAGCAGTTGGCGCCGGAGTTGCTGGAGACCATCGCGGCCATCGTCTTTCTCGACCAGTCGCAGGAAGAGGCGGCAGCCGCGCTGGGGCTTTCCCGCCGGCAGGTGGCGCGGCGATACGCGGCCGCCCTGGACGAATTGTCGCGCCGGCTGCTGGTTACAGGACTGATACGCGCCTCGCACTCCAGCCTGCAGGAGCCCGATTGCGAGTCTGTTTGCGCAATCCGGCCTTCACCGCCGGCGGCGACTGGCGAGCCGAAGACGCATCGTCGCAGGACGCGCCGCAACCGACCGTGGCGCAGCTCAGGCTGCCTCCGAAGAAGCCCGCGGCTTCGGTGCGGCGGGCAGACCTGGGAGGTAAATGCGATGAACCGCGGCGGGCCATCGTGGCCAGGCTGACCGGCCATGTATTGCGGAAGTCACCATGACTGGTCGGGGTGCGGTAGACAAAACTAAGCACGGCAAGTTGTAGCCCATGCGCGTGCCGGCATTCTTCGCGGCCTTTCCGGCCGCTTTTTTTTGCGCCGCGCACGACGTTTTTTTGTTGTCAAGAGGGCGGAAGCGACCGCGAAAAGCCAAGTGTCTGGAAACGCGCCGAATAGATTTTCGGCGGGCATGTCACATTGCCCCCGCCGGAATTGATATTCTGAAAATAGGAGGGAAGTTTTCCGGGCCCCGGCAAGCGTCGAGGCTGCGTTTGCCGGGGCAGAGGCGCTGCCTTGTTTTGCCGGGACCGCGGGCAAACTCACCGAACGGGCGACATGCAACCGCACAAAGCAGACAAGGCGAGAACGAAACGGAAAAGGCTCGAAGCCAAAGAGAAAGCCAGCCGGGCAGCAAGGCATTCGAAAAAGAAGGTCCGGGCGGGTGGAGGAGCACCGGCTTCGGCCCAGGACCGGGAAGCGGACCAGCAGCCCGGCGGGAACGAGCAAAAACCGGCCTGGCAAGTGAAGCAAGAGTGCGCGCAACAGGTCATGCTCGAGATGAAGAACATCGTTGACGGCCTGATCGTGAAGGCGAAGGGCGGAAGCTGCCAGCACGCCAAGTTTCTCTTCGACTTCGCCGGGGTGGAGGCAAGCGGCGGCGAAGAGAGCGCTGCCGGCGAGGGCAAACTGCTGGCGGAGTTGCTGCTGCGCCGGCTCGATGCCGCCGCACTCGGGTCCGTGCACCAGCGCGTAGAAGGCCTGGGTGCGGGCACCCCCGGTGCTTTTGCCGTGGCGGAGTCGAAGGAGGCGCCTGCCGGGAGTTCTGCGCCGGCAGCAGCGGCGGTTGCCGCCGAACCCGGCTGGTATGCTCATAGAAGCGACGGCGAGGCAAACGTGAGCAGGTAATCGTCATCTTTAACTAGGTTGGCACTGCGGCGTTGCCGGGCGGCAGTGGAGTAGTGCCTTATCCTATTTTTTTCAACGGCGCTGTTGGCCGCAGGACGGGTTTCCACCATGGACATCACGTGGGTCACCGATCAGATCGCAATCGGGGGAGGAATTTGGGTCGACGAGAAGATGGCCCAGGTTGCCGCTGCCGGAATCACTCACATCATTGACATGCAGATGGAGTTTGACGACACGCCCCTGGCCGAGCCGTACGGGATCGAGGTGCTGTGGAACCCGGTGGATGACGATTTCCAGCCGAAGCCGGCGGGGGTGTTTCAGCGCGGCGTCGAGTTCGCCTTGCGGACGCTGGAGAACAGCGACGCCAGACTGTACATCCACTGCGCGGCGGGGGTTCACCGCGCGCCCATGATGGCACTGGCCATCATGCGCGCCCTGGGGCACCGGCTCGAGCCGGCGAAACAGTTGATTGCGGATAAGCGCCAGGTGGTGGACTTCGCCGATGTCTATGTGCGCAGCGTCGAGGATTTTATGAAGGAGTTTTCCGGCCAGGCAGCCGGATAAGGCATTGAACATTTAAGATTTCTGATTTTTGATTTTAGATTGAACGACGGGAAACAACCTGCCCTTCCTCAATCTGAAATCAAAAATCAGAAATCTTAAATGTTAAATTCGTACGGCAAGGCATCAGGACAAAAAAATGAGAATGGACACGGGCCGCCCCCTGGGGCGGCTGTTTTTTTGCTGGTTCATGCTGGTCATGATTGTGGCGGGCACGCTCCCGGCGCAGACGGTCACCAGCAAGACCCTGATCCAGGACGTTCTTTATCACGCCGACGGCACGCCCGCTCAGGGCACGCTTTTGATATCATGGCCCGCCTTCACCACCGTCGACGGGCAGGCCATCGCGGCCGGATCGCTGAGCGCAAGCCTGGCGGCGGACGGCTCGGTAAGCATCTCTCTGTTCCCCAACGCGGGATCGACCCCGCAGGGCACGTATTATACGGTCGTCCTGGAGTTAGACGACGGGCGCAGCACCGAGTACTGGGTGGTGCCGCAAACCGCGCAGACCACCATCGCTCCGCTGCGCTCCAAGCTGATGCCGCGTGCGCAGGCCGTGCAGTACGTGGGCCGCGACTACGTGGATTCGGCCATCGCCACCGCTTTTGCCGGGGCGGTGAGCCTGAGCGGAGATCAGCAGATTTCCGGGGTCAAGACCTTTCAGAGTCCGCCGGCGTCGCCCACGCCGCAGCAATCCACGGATGTAGCCAACAAGGGGTACGTGGACGCGGGACTCGGCGGCAAAGTATCGGCTTCCGCCAAAAACCAGCCGGGCGGCTACGTGGGCGTCAACGCCGACGGCACGGTCGGGATATCCGACGCCAGCAAGGAACCGCTTCCCGCCAGCGCCGTCAGCGGCAACTTCGCATCGTTCGACGCCAACCGCTACCTGATGGATTCGGGCAAAAAGCCGGCCGACTTCGCCGCCGCCAACGCCGCGACCACGGTCAACGGGCAGACCTGCGCGCTGGGCTCCAGTTGCACGGTTTACGACTCCACCAAGGTTCCGGCCTCGACCACGGTTCCGGCCTCGACCACGGTCAACGGGCACGCCCTCTCGGGCAACATTTCGCTGACCGCTTCCGACATCTCTTTGGGCAATGTCACCAACGACGCGCAGACGAAGGCGGCGATCGTGCCTAACACCACGCCGGCCGCCGGGCAGATTTATGTTGGTAACTCCGGGGGAACGGCCTTTGGCGTGGTGTCGCTCAGCGGCGACGGCACGCTAGCCGCCAGCGGCGCCCTGACGATCACGAAAACGAACGGGGTCGCTTTCGCACCTTCGGCGACCACCGACACCACTAATGCCGCCAATATTTCCAGCGGCAATCTTTCCGTCGGCCGCCTTAATTCGGGCACAAACGCCGGCTCCTCGACTTACTGGCGTGGTGATGGCACTTGGGCCACTCCGGCTGGCGCCGGCAACCTCAGCGGCCCCGGCAGTTCGGTGGACGGCGACCTGGCGGCGTTCAGCGGTACCAGCGGCACGGTGATCCAGGATAGCGGCCTGTCGATGGCTTCGCTGAACGGCTTCCGCAACCGCCTTATCAACGCCGAGGGCCAGGGTATCGATCAGCGCAATGCCGGGGCGGCGCAAACCATCACCGCGGGCGCGGCCCTGGCGTATGCCATCGATCGCTGGTACGCCTACTCGACCGGGGCCAATGTCACCGGGCAAAGGATCACCGGCTCGGGCGCAGTTCGTTATCGTTACCAATTCACGGGCGCGAGCGGCGTCACCGCCGTAGGCTTCGGGCAGCGCATCGAGACGGCCAACAGTTTTGACCTGGGGGGTCAGACGGCGACGCTCTCCGCCGAACTGGCGAATTCTCTCCTCACCACCGTGACTTGGACGGCATACTATGCCAACACCACCGATACTTTTGGCACGCTGGCCAGCCCGACGCGGACGCAGATTGCCACCGGCACCTGGACCATCAGCAGCACGATTGCCCGCTACAGCGCGCAGCTTAACATTCCGGCGGCGGCGACCACCGGAATCGAAGTCGTGTTCAGCGTCGGGGCGCAGACCTCCGGCACCTGGACCATCGGCAACGCGCAACTGGAGTTGGGCACTCAGGCTACTCCGTGGGAACGCCGTTCGTTGACCGAAGAGCTGATACTTTGCCAGCGGTACTTCTACAAGACTTGCCCGCAGACTGTGATCTGCTCCAGCAACAATGTGGGGTGGGCCGGCGCAATAATCTACTACGTGCAAGTAACTGGCACGACTAGCGGGTGGTCCGAGACGGTCAGATTTCCCGTTGTCATGCGTGCTACGCCCACCATCACGTTTGCCAACCCAGCTTCGGGGGGTATCTCCTTTAAGTGGCGCAATTACACCCAGGGGGCTGACTCTGCCTCGGCTACGACTAACTCTGCCGTAGGTTCGGTCGGCGACATCGGCTTGTCGATTGGTAATCCGCAGGTCGCTGGCGATGCGGCAGGCAATATCATCGGCACTCACTTCACCGCCAGCGCGGAGCTATAGACCATGTATCAGCAGATCAGAGACCCCAAAACGGGACAGATCTCTACCGAAGCTGTGCTGCGGGTTGCCGACGGCGCGGTGATTCCTTGCGATCCGCGTAATGTCGATTATCAGGAGTATCAGCAGTGGCTGGCGGCGGGCAACACGCCGCTGCCGGCATAGACGCCGGCCGAGCTTGCCGCAGCGCAGCCGGCGCAACTGAAGCCGCAGGCAGATGTAACCTCCATTCACGGCAGTGCTCAAGCTTGAAACTCGAAACTGGAAACTTTTTTCAGAGGCACTGGTATGGGGCTGGAAGCGGCAGGGGCGCTGGATCTGGAGCTGCTGCGCCGGCTGGGGAAGCGTCTGGACAACCGGCCCAAGCGCCTGGCCGGAAGAACCGTGCGGGAGATGCTGATCGAGGAGTTGCTGCGCATACGCACCCGGCAGGGCGAGCTGTGTGGGCTGCGCCCGAATGCGGCGCAAAAAGAGTTCGAAAGCCGCTGCGGGCGCAAGAACATCGTCTTGAAGGCCAGGCAGTTGGGGATCACGACCTACGTGGCGGCGCGCTTTCTGGTGCACACCATCACCCGGCCGGGGACGCTGAGCGTGCAGGTGGCGCACGAGCAGCAGGCGGCCGAGGAGATCTTCCGCATCGTACACCGCTTCGTGGAGCACTTGCCGGAGGGGTTGCGGGCGGGGGCCTTGTGCACCTCGCGCGCCAACGTGCGCCAGATCGTCTTCCCGCGCCTCGACAGCGAGTATCGCGTGGAGACGGCGGCGGACCGCAACGCCGGGCGCGGCATGACCATCCAGAACCTGCACTGCTCCGAGGTGGCGCGCTGGCCCGGCGAGGTGTCCGAAACCCTGGCCGGGCTGCGCGCGGCCGTGCCGCCGCAGGGAGAGATCGTGCTGGAGTCGACCGCCAACGGCGCGGCCGGGGCATTCTATGAGGAATGGCAGCGGGCGCCGGAGACCGGTTACATCCGCCACTTCTTCCCCTGGTGGTGGGAGCACGAATACCGGCGGCCGGCGATCGGGCCGGCGCTGAACGATGAGGAAGCGGTGCTGGCGCGGCGCTTTGGGTTGAACGGCGAGCAGATCGCCTTCCGCCGGGAGATGCGGGCCGACTTCGGAAGCCGGTTTGCCGAGGAATTTCCGGAAGACCCGGTTACCTGCTTTTTGGCCAGCGGCGAGTGTGTCTTCGAGCTGGCGGCCATCGAACAAAGGCTGTGCGAACTGGCTGAACCGGCCGAGAGCGCCGACAACGGTTGCCTGCAGGTCTGGCTGCCGCCACTGCCGGGCAAAAGGTACCTGATCGGTGTAGACCCCGCTGAGGGCAACGCCGGCGGCGACTACTCCTGCTCCCAGGTGCTGGACCGGGAGACGGCGCTGCAGTGCGCCGAGCTGCACGGCCATTTCGATCCGCGGGAGCTGGCCGCCCGGCTGGCGGCGCTGGCCCGCCGCTACAACGACGCCCTGGTGGTGGTGGAGCGCAACAACCACGGGCACGCGTTGATCGCGCAGATGCTGACCGTGCACGCCTACTCCAACCTGTTTCCGGCCGGCGACAAGCCGGGCTGGCTTACCACCCGGGTAAACCGCCCGCCCATGCTGGAAGAGCTGGCGGCCGTGCTGTCGCGCAATCCGCGGCTGTTTAACAGCCGGCGACTGCTCGAACAGTGCCGCACCTTCGTGCGCCGCCCGGATGGCCGGGCCGAGGCGGAGCGGGGCAGCCATGACGATACGGTAATGGCCATGGCCATCGCGCTGGCCGCGCGCAAGGCGATTTAAGATTTTTGATTTCAGATTTAAGATTTGAACAAATAGCGCAGATGGGTGCTTTTCAATCTGAAATCGAAAATCTGAAATCTTAAATCCGATCCGCGTGCCATAATGGGCGGCAGAAAGATCAAAAAAGGAATGGTGCCCGAAAGCGGAACAAGGGTCGGGGCCATGATAAAAAAGATTGGCGATTGCGGCCGTGCAACACGTAAGAAGGATGAGGGGCGGGGCACAGAGCCACCTCATGCGCTGCGCGGACGGCTTTTTTTACGTCGTCAAGTTCCAGAACAACCCGCAGCATCCGCGGGTTCTGGCTAACGAGTTGCTGGCCACGCGGCTGGCCGAGGCGGTGGGTTTGCCGGTGCCGGCCTCCGAGGTGGTCGAGGTCAGCGGCTGGCTGATCGCGCATACCCCGGAGCTGGTCATGGAGAGCGGGCGGGGAAGCGTGCCCTGCCAGGCCGGGCTGCAGTTCGGATCGCGTTACGTGGTACCGCCGGCCCAGGGCATGGTCTTCGATTATCTGCCGGAGCAGATGCTGGAGCGGGTGCGCAACCTGGAAGCTTTTGCCGGTATCCTGGCCCTTGACAAGTGGACCTGCAACGCCAATGGACGGCAGGCGGCCTTCTGGCGGCGGCTGCGCGAGCGCAAGTTCACGGTGGCGTTCATCGACCAGGGATACTGCTTCAACGCCGGGGAGTGGACGTTTCCGGATTCGCCGCTGCGCGGCGTCTACGGGCGCAACGAGGTCTACCGGCAGGTGGCCGGCTGGGAGAGCTTCGAGCCATGGCTGTCGCGCATCCTGGCGCTGGATGCCAGCGCGCTGTGGGCCTGTGCCGAGCAGGTTCCGGTGGAGTGGTACGGGGAGACGGCGCAGATGGAATCGCTGGTGGAGGCCCTGCTGAAACGGCGGGAGCGCCTGCCGGAGCTGATCCTGGCTTTTAAGAATTCCAGCCGGACGCCGTTTCCCAACTGGAAGGAGAAAATTATTTAAGATTTCAGATTTTCGATTTCAGATTGAATGCGGGTTCTTGGCTTTTCAATCTGAAATCCGAAATCAAAAATCTACCGTTAAGTGCAAATATGACGGAGCGCCGACAATGCGAGTTCTTCCTGCTGCGATATGTGCCGGACGCGGTCAAGGACGAGTTTGTGAATGTGGGCGTGGTCCTTTTGGAAAGCGCTGCCGGCGGCGAGCGACCCGGGACGGTTTTTGCCGACGTGCGCTTTACCCGCGACTGGCGGCGGGTGCGCTGCCTGGACCCGGACGTGGACGTGGAGATGCTGGAGGCGCTGGAGCGGGAGATACGCGAGCGCCTGGCCGAAGACGCCGCCAACCGCCAGTGGCTGTTGCACAGGATGGAGGACTCGTTTTCCGGCTGCCTGCGCCTGGGGCCGTACAAGGCGGTGCTGGCCGAGTCGCCGCAGGCGGAGCTGGAGAGCCTGGCGGCGTTCTACCTGGAGCGCTCTCCCCGGGCGCGGCGGGCGGCCGGCGGGCGGCAGGTGGTCTTTGCCGCCATGCGCGAGCAGTTCGAGCAGCAGGGGGTGTGGCGCTTCATGCGCAAGAACATCGCCGCCGCCGAGTACACCCATCGCGGAGATCCGCTGAGGATCGACTGCGCCTACGGGCTCCCCAGCAAGCCTGAAATCGGGCTTGCCGGGGCGCCCGCCCCGCCACGCAACGGCAACGGCGCGCGAGTCAGGCTGTTCCACGCCATCTCGTTGCAGGCGGAGATAAACACCGCCAAGCTGCTGGCCTTCAGCTTTCCCCAGGTGCGCGCCGGCATTCGCCGGGCGGAAGAGGCGGAAGCGCAGTTGACCGCGGTGGTGGAAGACGATCTCGACCGTGGCGATGACGGCATAGCCTTTGCCCTGGCCACCCTCGAAGAGCAGGAGATTATGGTGGCCAGTCTGGCCCAGATGCCGGCGCTGGCCGAGCGGGCGAGGATCGAGCTGCACCTGTAATTTTTCATTTTTGATTTTTGATTTCAGATTGGATAAACCACAACCGGGCCTTTGCCTTTAATCAAAAATCAAAAACCAGAAATCAGAAATCAAAAATCGTAAATAGTCCTGGCTCCCGCGAGGGGGCCTTTTTTGTGTTCCGAGGAAGCGGATGAGCATAAAGCAAAGATTGCAAGGCCTGGCGCGGAGCTGGCGACATTCCGGCGAAGCCTCTGCCCCAGCGAGCGCAATTGCGGCGCTCGCCGGGGACCCCGCCTCTACCCCAACCGGCGCAAAAGCGGCGCCTGTTGGGGACCCCGCCGCAAGGCGGCGCACGCTGGCGCTGCCCTCGATCTTCACCGCCTACGCGCCGGCCAACAACGCTCTGCCCAAGCGGACGCCGGCCAACCTGCGGCGCTTCGCCGAGACGCCGGTGGCGCGCAAGGCGATCAACACGGTCAAGGACCGGGTGGCGGGCATGGGCTGGAGGATACAGCCGCGGCATGGGCGCGACCTGCAAGAGCTGGCGCAGGGCGAGGAGCGCATCGCCCTGCTGACCGGCAATTTCGAACAGCCCAACCCCGACGACTCCTTCCGCTCGCTGGCCGAGCAGGTTCTGGAGGACGTGATTGTCGGCGGCTTCGGCGCCATTGAAACCGTGGCCACGGGCGAGCCGGGCAAGCCGCTGACGCTGTGGCCGGTCGACGGCGCCACCATACGGGTGCGGGCCGACTGGAACGGCCGGCCGGATTCGCCGCGCTACGTGCAGGAGACCGGACGCTTCGGCGCCCGGGAGCAGATCACCCTCCGCGACGACGAGCTGTGTTACGTGCGCCTGAACCCGCGCACCCATACCCCCTTCGGCCTGGGACGGCTGGAAGTAGCCTTCGAGACCATCCATCACTTTCTCTCCGCCCACCGTTATGCCGCTCGCATGGCCAGCAACTCGGTGGTGCAGTATGCCTTGTGGTTGCAGGGGCTGAACGCGCCCCAGCACGAGCGCCTGATCCGCTGGTGGCAGGACGAGGTCGAGGGCACGGGCAAGGTTCCGATACTCACGGCCGACAACAAGCCCGAGGTGTTGCGCTTCGGCGCCGGCACCGACGCCGACCTGCGGCTACAGTGGCAGGAATTTCTCATCCGTGTCATCGCCGATGCCTTCGATCTGCCGCCCATGCTGCTGGGGCTGGAGTCGGACGTGAACCGCGCCACCGCCCGCGAGCTGAACCAGGTGGTCTTCCAGACCGCCGTCGTTCCCACCGCGCGGCTGCTGGCCGAGCACCTGACGCGCGACATTATTGCCAAGAAGCTGGGCTGGGACGATCTGGAGTTCGTCTTTACCGAACTGGAGGCGCCGGACGAGCTGGGGCTGGCGCAACTGGAGGAGATCCTGCTGCGCAACGGCGTGCTGACCATCGACGAGGCGCGCCGCCGCCGCGGGTTGCCGCCGCTTCCACCGCAACAAAGTGAATCACGACGCATTCCGGGGACGCCGGAGACGGCCACCGAGCAGCAAGAAGAGGTTCTGCTGGTCGGCAAGCCGGCCTCGTTTCCCCAGGTGATGGGCGCGGCCGGCAGAAGCGAAGCGTCGGGTTCGGCGCCGGGCGAGTCGGAGGTGGCAAGATGAGCGTCGATATGCGGCCCGATTTCACCCCGGCAGTCGCGCCTTTTTTGCGCGCCGGGGTGACGCTGGAATCGATGGCGCTGGAGATGCCGGCGGTCGAAGGGCATCCCAACCGCCTGCGCTTCCACGGCGTTTTGACCGTGGTGGATGCGCCCTCCGACAAGCCGCCCAGCGGTTCGCGCGGGCATCGCGTGCTGCTGACCGGCCAGGCGGTCGAGGAGGCCATTCCGTCGCTGCTGGGCATGGCGGTGGACTACACGCCGACGCTGGACGGGCACGACGCCCAGGCCAAGATCGGCGTCATCACCTCGGCGGAACTTACACCCCAGCAAGCGCAACCGCGGCGCTTGCCGGGGACCTCGCTTGCCGACAATGCGACAGGACCGTCGCGCGGCGTGCGGCGCCCACAGCGTAGAGGCCGCGTCCTGCTGCTGCACAGCCGCATGCAGCAGTTGAAGGTGAGCGGATACATCTTCGCCAAGGACTTTCCCGAGGTTGTCGGCCAGATGCGGGCCAAGGGACGGGGTGAGCTGGGCATGTCCTACGAGATCGCCGAGGTGCACGTGGCCGACATCGACGCCCCGGTCTGGGAGGTCACCAAGTTCACCTTCACCGGGGCCGCCGTCCTGCTGAAAAGCAAAGCGGCCTATCAGAACACGTGGATTGAAATCGAGAAAGACAGTTCTCCGTTCCCGGTTCCCGCTTCTCAGTAACAGCTCGCTTCAAGTTCATGTTGCCCGCGCCCAGGATTCGTAGCGCCGGCGCAATCGTCAGCGGGCCTGCGCGTGCGGCCTATTTGTGAAACGTGAACGGGCAACGAAGAACGAAGAACTGATCTTCCAGGAGACAGAGATGGAACAGAACCAGGCCGCCGGCACGACCCTGGCGGCAAGCACGGAACGAATGGCCACGGCCGCCGAACAGTTGCACGCGCTGCTGGAGAAGATGGGGCAGCAGATGGAGGCGCTCAACCGCAAGGTTGACCGCATCGTGGCGGCCATCGACGAGGCCGCCAGCGCCAGCACCGCCATGGCACCGGCCGGCGTAGAAGCGCCGGCTGGCACCGAGGCCGCCGCCGCAGTGGAGTCGCCGGCGGAGAAGCGTGCGCAGGAGCTGGAGAAGGAAAACGCCGAGCTGAAAGCGGAGGCGCAGCGTGCCCGCCGCAAGACGCTTTCCGGCGCCACCCTGGCGCTGCTGGCCAAAAGCGGCGCCGACGACGGGCAGACGGTCGAGGCAGGAGCGCTGGAACAGGCGCTGCGCTCGCTCAGCGTGGAGCAGCGTATCGCGGTCAAAGCCGAGATGGCGCGCGCCGGCCTGCTGTAGGCCACCCCACCAAGCGCAAAAGCCGCGCTTGGCGGGGACCCCGGAACCCACCCCAGCAAGGCCGGGTGTCCCATTCAAGCCCCGCGGTTGGCTTGAGTTGGGGTTGTTAACTGCCCCACTCAAGCGAAGAAGCTTGAGTGGGCCACTCGCCAAGCGTGGCCATACATAAATAGTCGGAACTTTGCCCGCGTCCCGTAAGCCGCGGGCTTTCCTTTTGAAGGGGAAAAGAATGAACGCACAATTTGTTGACTTACACGCCGCGGCCGACTTTATGGGCCCCGGCGCGGTAGAGATAGACCGCTACCAGACGGAGATCTGCGACATCGTTCGCCGCCGCGGAGTCTTCGGGCAGACGGGTCAAGCAGGTGCCGGCGACGGGGCATCCGTCGCGTTACTTCGAGCAAACGGCCATCAACTCGCCTTCGGCCGCCAACGGCTTCGTCGATCCGCGCAACATCGTAGCCACGGTCGGCGCGCCCACCCGGGTGGAGCGCAGCGTGCCGCTGAAGGCGCTGGTTTCGCAGATCAACTACAACCTGTTCGACATCGAGGTGGGCTCGCAGCAGAGCCAGTTCGCCTACCTGCAGGCCAAGGACCTGGCCGACTCGGTCGACGGCCTGATGCGCACCCACGACGTGGCCCTGTGGAACGGCAACGACACCTCGCTGAGCGCCCCCACGTCGCTGCAGTACTTCGGCGCCTGCGGCCAGATTCAGGCGGGCGGCAACGTCGCCACCATCGCCAACAACGCCAGCATTGTCGACGGGCTGAAGTCCACCATCGCGGAGATGGTGGCCAACTCCAACTTCGAGGTGCGCCCCACCGCCATCTACGCCAATCCGGTCCTGCTGGACCTGATCGACCGCGAGATGAAGGCGGAGTTCAACGTCGTGCTCTCCAGCAAGGAGATCACCAGCGGCCTGACGGTCAAGACGCTCTCCACCCAGGCCGGCGAGCTGCCGCTGATTCCGGAGTGGTGCCTGCCCTACACGGGAACGCCGGGCAGCGGCACGGCGGTGCTGCCGGCCTACATCGTCACCGAAGACCTGATCGAGTACCACTGGCTGACCGACGCCAACCCGCGCGTCTTCCAGTTGGGCCTCACCGGCACGCTGGCCCACCAGTTGATGGTGGTGAAGTTCGGCGCCGTGGTGGTCAAGGGCGCCAGCTACGCGCACTTCCTGGTGAACGTCACTCGGTAGGCAAATTCGTTTCACGTTTCACGTTGCACACAAGCAAGACGGGTAGCGCCAGCGACCTCGTCGGCGGGCTCGCTTTTTCGGCATTCCACTGCGACCCGCCGCCGCGGGCGGCGGCGCTACTCAAACGTGAAACGTGAAACGAGAAACCTGAAACGTTAAGCAGCGGAGAACGCAATGGTTTATTTGAGCGCCTCGGAGTTCGAGAGCTACGGCGTGGATCTGGCGACGCCTGCGGCGCTGGTGGGGGCGGCATCGGCGCTGATCGATGCCCATTGCCGGCGGCCCACCCTGGCGCCGGCGCAGTACACCGAACGGCTGCGGCTGATGCCGGAGTCGAGTACGGTGCGGCTCACTTATCTGCCGCTCACGGCCATTGCGCCGGCCACTTCGCCCATCGTCGCGGTCCGCGGCCGCTACGCGCAGCCCAGGCGCGGCGACGAGGTGCCTTTGGCGTGTTCGCCGCAGCAGGAGCTGATTATCGAGATGGCCAGTGCCTTCGGCTTACCGGGGCAGTGGGCCACGGTCTCGACCGCCGGCCTGGATTTCGACAGCGACAGCGGCGAAGTCAGCCTGGCCGGCGGCCTGTTGTGGCTGCCCTTCAACGAGCTGGAGATCACCTACACGGCCGGGCTGGCCGAGATCAGCGAAGCCGTCAAACATGCCTGCGCGGCGCTGATCCGTAATGCCCAGGCCACGCCGGCGCTGAACGTCCGCCTGGCCAGGCTCGACCAGATGCAGCTCGAATACTTCTCCAGTTCGCTGCTGGACGACAGCGTGCGGCAACTGCTGGCGCCCTACGTGGCGCAGAAGGTGGGTTGAGATGCCGGAATCAGGATGGGCGGGAGTGGCAACTCCGGCGCTGGCGGCGGCGCGCTGCGCCGAGTCGTTGCTGCGCGTGCTGGGCGCAGCCACGGTGCAGTTTCGCTTTCCGGTGGCGTCTGCGACTGCCACGGACGCAACTCAACTGGGAACGCAACCGCCGGCCATGGAAGAGGTGGCGATTGCGCCCGTGCTGGTGCGCAAGCCGCAGTCGACGGCGCCGTTTGCCGGCGGATTCGAACTGGTGATTGCGGCCACCACCCTGAAGGCGCTGGCGGAGTCGCGCGGCGCCAGCGACGTCGCCGGCCTGATGGCGCTGGTGGACACCATCGGCTGGCAAGACCGCAGCTTCCGCGTGGGCAAGATCGCCGGCGAGCTGTTCGGCGGAAGCGAGTACCTGTACCGCTTGCAGGTGACGGAGTAAGCGATGCAATTCGCCAAGGACAGCTTTTACATCGCCCTGCGCGACCGGCTGGCCGTACTGAATCCGGCGCGCGTGGTGAGCATAGACGGCAACCAGCGTCCCGGCATCCTGGTCTGCGAAAACGAGCGGCCCGGACTGGACGCCCTGCTGACCGACGTCTTCTGTCTTAGCTGGGGCGACGAGTCGGCCATCACCACTCCCGGCGCGCAGCCGGAGTTGCGCTCGCTCAGTTGCGCCATCGATTACCGCGTGCAGGGCAGCGATGACTACGACAACGCCGATCGCGGCCGGCAGTTGACCGCCATGGATGCCGAGCTGCTTAGCATCGCCCTGCCGCCATCCGCCCCCAAGTGCGACTACACGCAGTCTCCAGCGGTGGCGCTGGGGACGACGATTTGCTGGAGCCGGCCGAAGCTGGCGGCGGCCAAAAGCGATGGCAAGCTGCTGGCCCGCCGGGCCAGCCTCGAAATCTACTTCTTTGCGGAGGGCGCATGAGCGCAAGCAGCTCGATTCGCGGCCTGATGCAGCCGCTGAGCGAAGGCGTGCGGGCATACTTCGCGCCGGTCGCCCGCGGCAGCCAAACGCCCAGCATCTTCGATCCGGCGGCCGCGCCGGCCTTCGATCCGGACAATCCGCCGGCACCGTGGATCGACGCCGGCTGGGCGGACAAGTTCACGCGCACGCCGCAAACCAAGGTGGAAGCGGCGCGCCTGGGGCCGGCCTCGGCGGCCAGCCGGCAGTTTCGCGTCAATCAGGGAGCCACCGTCGAGCTGGAGTTTCGCGAGTGGGGCAAGCTGCAGATGGCGCTGGCCGGCGGGGCGCAGCACATGAACGTGCTGGCCACGAGCGGCGTAGCTGGCTCGTCCGCCTCCGGCGGAGCCGCGCAGCCGGCGATTTCGCTCCAGCCCGGATCGACCGCGCAGGAGCTGATGCTGGGCGCGGCGGTTTCCGGCTTCCAGGCCGGAGACATCGTCGCCGTCGATATCGATTACGCGCAGCAGACCGGCTACGTCGGAAGCGGCATTGCCGCCGCCTACGTCTCCTGCGCGCAGGCGGCCAGCCTGCAAGCGGACTACGTCCGCCGTGTCACCTTTAACGTGGAGCGGGTGGCCGCCGTTACCGATCATTCCCTGCAGCTCGAACGCCCGCTGCTGGGAGGCGTGCCGGCCGCCGCGGCGCGGGTGCAGAAGGTGGTGGCCTTCGTCGACCGCGAAGGCGGCAACTTCTTCCAGGAGTGGTCGGCGCTGTTCGTGCTGCCTGAAAGCTCGGGCGGCAGAATCTGCTTCTACTATCCTCTGCTGCAGGCGGCCGGCTCGCCGCGCGAGGGTGCGGTCAAGCTCGGCGAGCCGTTGCGCGCCACCACCTTGCACGCCCAGTTCGCGGCCATGGCCGCGCCAGACGCGAACGACGGAGAAATGGTCTATTGCTACCGCATTTACTTCCCTCCGCCCAGAGCGGCTCTCTATTAAGGCGCGCGCATGAACCTCACCATCGACAATCTCAGCGGAAGCGGACCGGTCGACTACAGCAGCTTCCTGGACGCCGCCCGGCTTCCCAAGATCACCAGGCGACTGAACCGGCCCGCCGAAATGCAGGCGTGGCTGACGGCGGGTCAGGACGGGTTCACCGTTCCTAAGCTGGGGGCAAAGGTGGCGCTGCGCAAGCAGGATGGCAGCGCGCTGTTCGCCGGCTATCTCTCGCAGGCCCCGCAGCAGGAGCCGCTGGGCTGGGGAGAGGATGGGCTGCTCAGCCGCTGGCTGCTGCAAGCCGTGGGCGAGGAGTACGCGCTGGACCGCCAGGTGCTTGCCGCCAGGGCTCCCATCGTGGGCGCCAGCGGAGACACAGTTCTGAAGGCGCTGGCCGCCGAGCTGGCTCCGGGGTTGAACGTCGACGGAGTGCAGGCCATGGAGATGCTTGCCCCATTCAGCGTCAATCCCGAGCTGAGTTGGTCGCAGCACGCGGCCGAGCTCGGCCTGCTCTGCCGCGCCGCTTATCGCATTCACGACGGCAAGCTGGTCTTTGCCCCGGCCGGCTGGCAGACGTTGCAGCTCGGCGAGCAGACGCCCGGCTTCGACGAAGCCGCGCTCAGCCTGGAGCAGCCGCACGACATCGTCAATGACGTCACCCTGCTCGGCGAGCAGGAGCCGCAGCGCTACGTAAAGGACTACTTCCAGGGAGACGGGCTCACTTACAGCTTCTTCCTGGCGCAGAGCCCATTTGCGAATTCGACCGGGACCCTGCTGCTGGAAGACTATACCGGCCAGCTTGCGGCCCAGGCGTGGAGCCTGGTGGACCCGGCGCACGCCATTCAGTCGGGGGCTGGCAGCCTGGCAGTTAACGGCGGAACCGGGGTCGACGGCCAGACCACTCTGGCGATGGCGCAGAAGCTGGAACTGGGCGGCACGGTGATGCTGCAGCACGGTGAGGTGAGCTTTCAGGCGCTCGGACAGGGCATAATCGGCGGGCTGTACGCGGGAAGCATCAGCGCCGCGGCGTGCCTGGCGGGGTTCTCGATCTCATCCAACGGAAGCGCCACCGTCATTCAAGCCTTGGTAAACGGCAGCCTCGTAGGGTCGGCCATTACGACCGTGAGCGGGCACCGCTACGTGCTGATCACGCGCTTCTATTGCTCCGAGCCATTCCGCACGCAGCAGCTTTTCCACTCGGGGCTGCACCCGGGCGGCAGCGGAGCGGGCGGCGCCACCATCGCCGCCGATCTCAATGTGGTTATGGAGCTGCGCGACGTCGATCCGAACTACGCCGGCAGCCTGGTGGCGGCGCCGACCGTGCTGTTCGACGGCGTGATTGCCAACGCTCCCGCCTTCGCCAGCTATGCCCTCGTCAACTCGGCCAGCCTTCACTGCAATGTCGGCTATACGAAGATAGAGAGAAGCGCGCCGGCGGAGGTGCGCGTAACCCCGAGCGGCTCGACCACCAGCAATTCCAAGATCGTGGGCGAAAAAATCGATGGAGCAGCCTGCGAAATCTTTTCCGGCTCGACCCCGGAGGCGGTGTTTTACAGTTACGGGCTGCCGGGGTTGGGCGACCTGGTGCGCGTCAGCTATCGCGACGCCGGCCAGGCGCAGGAGCGGGCGCAGAACCAGGCGTCTGTAGCCGCCTTGGCGAAACCGGGAGACAGCGGCCTGCGCAGCGCGGTGCTGCGGCTGCACTCGCCGCTGGCCCGCACCACCGACGAGTGCCAGAGCGCGGCCGCCACGCTGCTGGAAGATACGGCCGCCACGCCGTGCGCGGGACAGTACCAGTGCTGGAGCGACTGGCTGCAGCAGGTCAACCCCGCAGACGTGTGGCCGGGCGATGCCGTCCAGATCGCGCTGCCGAGCCGCTCATTGCAGGCCCAGGCCACGGTGCGCGAGGTGAAGATCGAACTGGTCAGCCCGGAGAACGATTGCTCCCGCTATGCCATCAGCTTCGCCAATGACGCCGCGCAGTCTCTAAGCTTCAGCCTGCAAGCCAGCAAGCAGAAACCGGCCATAAGCTACGCTGTCAAATTGCCGGGTCCGTGGCTGGCATGCCTGCCGCACGCGGAGGTCACCGCTGTTCAATCCGACACCGTGCTGATCGACGCCGGAATGGCGCCGGTGGCGGGCGGCGGCTTCGAGGTGCGCTTGCAGGACGCCGGCTGGGGAGCGGACGTGGATCGCAATCTCATCGGCCGCTTTACCAGCGAAATCTTCACCGTGCCCAAACCGGCAAAACCGCAGAGCTACTTCCTGCGCATGTACGACGGCAGCACGCCGCCGAAGTATTCCCGCTTCGCCACCTTGCTGCACGTGAATTACTAGACAAAATTCGGGCAGCCGAGGGCGGTTGCCCCTACGCGAAACGGCGGGCAGCCGCGGGCTGCCTTTGCGGAGGCCCGGCCGCCCTCGGCCGGCAAATGATGAAACCATGACACAGTTCGAGGAACAGGTCTTGCGCGATCTTTCGGAGTTGAAGGCGCACATGCGCTGGATTGTGGGCAACGGCAACGAAGGCAAGATTCAGCAACTGGAACGGCGCCTCACGCGCCAGGAAGCATTCCTGCAAAAGGTGATGGGACTCGGCATAGCCATAGGCGGCCTGATTACCCTGGCTCATCTGGCCTTTGATTACCTGAAAGTGGGTCAGCGATGACGCGCAACGATTTTTTGCGGCAAGCGGTAGCGGCGGCGACGGCGGCTTCGGCCGGCAGCGGATTTCCCGCGGGCATTACCGTCGCCCAGGCCGCGCTGGAGAGCGCCTGGGGGCAGTCGCGGCTTTCGCGCGAGGCCAGCAATTATTTCGGAATCAAGGCGCTGGCCAAATACGACCGCATAGCCATGCCGACCTTCGAGGTGGAAGACGGGGTACGCAAGGCGGTGACGGCCTGGTTCGCGCGCTTTCCCTCGATGAGCGAGTGCTTCCTGGCGCGCGACCGGCTGATCGCCGGCGGCGCGCTGTATTCCGAGGCGCGGGTGGCCAGGCACGATCCCGAACAGTTTGCCCGCGCCCTGGCCGCGCACTGGGCCACCGACCCTGCTTACGCCGACAAAATCCTGGCGATTTACCGCCGCTTCGAGCTGCAGGCGATTGACAAAACACCTGCGGCCGCGGCGGAAACTACAGCTTCACAAGGAGACTGAATGAGCTTTCTGAACGGTTTGACCAAAGGACTCGGAATTGTGGAAGGCGTTCTTCCATTCGTCAACAACACGGTGAGCTCGGTCGAGACGTTGCTGGGCGGCGCTCCCGGTTCGACTAAGAAAGCCGCCGCCATGCAGATAATCGGCAGCGGCCTGAGCGTGGCCGCGACCGCCACCGGCGCCCCGGCAGAGGCAATTGCGGCGGCGCTGAACGCGGTCAGCCCGCTGATCGATAGCGTGGTCAGCTTGAAGAACCTCTTCGGGGAATTCGGCAAATCCTCCGCCCCGGCGCCGGCAACCGCGGCATCTGCCGGGACCTCTGACTCGACGACGGCGGCCGGGGGGGCTGTGGGGCAGTAAGCGGCAGGAGACACGCGTGCTGGAAAAGATCAATTCCATCCATTCCAACATCTACGGCCTGATGCTGATCGTGATCGGCGCGATCCTGGTGTGCCTGCATCAGCACGACACCGGCAGCTCACTGATTATGGGCGGCGGCGTGCTGATGAACATCAGCCTCAAACCACAGGCGTGACAAAGCCGGGTGCCCCATTCAAGCCCGCTGTTGGCTTGAGTGGGGTGGTTATGAAGGCGTGCGCCAATCACGGCAGCAGAGCCGTGAACTGCCCCAATCAGCAAAATACGTTTGAGTTGGGCCACCTCTTACAGCAGCGGTTCTTTCCAGTTTTCCAGGTACTTCTTGACTACCACCATGAACTGATCGGCCACCGCGCCGTCGATGACGCGGTGGTCATAGCCGATGGAGAGGTGGCAAACCGAGCGGATGCCGATGCTGTCGTTGCCGTCCTGGTCGGTGATGACCGCGGGAGTCTTGTAGATAGCGCCCACGCCCAGGATGGCAACCTGCGGCTGGTTGATGATGGGCATGCCGAATTTGGCGCCGAAGATGCCGGGGTTGGTGATGGTGAACGTGCCTCCCTGCACCTCTTCCGGCTTCAGACGCTTGCTGCGGGCGCGCTCGCCGAGGTCGGTGATGGCGCGTTGCAGGCCGACAAAGCTCAGCTCGTCGGCATTTTTGACGATGGGAACAATCAGTCCCCAGTCGAGCGCGACGGCAATGCCCAGGTTGATCTCGCGCTTGTAGTGGATGCTCTCGCCCTCGACCGAGGAGTTGACGATGGGCCAGGCGCGCAGCCCATGGGCAACGGCGCGGGCGAAAAAGGGTGTGTAGGTAAGCTTGAGCCCGGTGGCCTCCTGAAAGCGGTCCTTCATTTTCTCGCGCAACTTCACGATGCGCGTGAAGTCGACTTCAAAGACCCCGTGCACGTGCGCGCTGGTGCGCTTGGAGAACACCATGTGGTCGGCAATGCGCTTGCGCATGGGCGACATCGGCTCGACGGTTCCGGGCACGCCGGCGAACTTGCTGGCGGGAGTCGGCGCAGCGGCAGGCGCGCTCGGAGTGGTCTGCCACCCTGGCGCGCCTACCACAGGCGCACCGGAGACCCCGGCCTCCGGCCCCGGCGCGGCCTTGGCGCGTTCCACAAAGGCGAGAATGTCTTCCTTGGTGATGCGTCCGCCGCCGCCGCCGCCGGCAACCTGGCGAAGATCGACCCCGTGCTCCTGCGCCAGGCGGCGGACCAGCGGAGAAGAACGAACCTCTTCCGCCTCTGCCGCGGCGGGCGCTTGCGCAGTGGCGCGGGCGGGCGGAGCTTGAACCGGAGCGGCAGCTTCGGCGGCAATCACCGCCACCACTTGGTTGACCTGCACGGTCTTTCCCGCCGGGGCCTTGATTTCCCGCAGCACGCCGGCGGCGGGAGAGGGAATTTCGGCATCGACTTTGTCGGTCGAAATCTCGAACAGCGGCTCATCGCGCCCGACGCGGTCGCCCACGTTTTTCATCCAGCGGGTGATCGTGCCTTCAAAGATCGATTCTCCCATCTGCGGCATGACAACCTCAGTGGAGGCTGTGCTGGCGACAGCTTCCATGCTTGCCTTAGGTGGCGAAGCCGGCGCAGCCGCCGCCGGAACAGGCGGCGGGGCTGGAGCAGGCGCTGAAGCCGGAACGGGAGCTGCGGCCGGCGGCTTGGCCGACGTGCCGGGGCGCGCGGCGGATGCCGTCTTTGCTTCGGCCGATGTGGCCGACTCGTCTATCACTCCAACCACCGCGTTAACCTGCACGGTGGCGCCCGCCGGCGCCTTGATTTCCTTGAGAATCCCACTGGCGGGAGCCGGAATTTCCGTGTCAACCTTATCGGTCGATATCTCCAGCAGCGGCTGATCGCGCTCGACCCGCTCACCCGGCTGCTTGAGCCACCTGGTTACGGTGCCCTCGAAAACCGATTCTCCCATCTGGGGCATGACCACTTCGGTCGGCATTGGTTCACCTTCCACGAAGTCTCCGGCAACCACCACCGATAGCATTTGCCGGAGCAACAGCAGATGTGATGCGCACACTTGCCCAACTACTAGGGATTAGGAATCAGGGGCCTGAGATTCAGGAACTTGGAATGGTAGCCCTGGTTGACTGCGTTCGCCCTTGAATCGTAGCCGAAACCCGTGTGTCACTCACTGGCTGATGACCTGAATCCACCTTCAGCGCATCCGGCCCGGCACACGTCCGGCCTGGGATCTAGCTTCGCTCACTTCCGGGGTGGCGCGCTCGGTGCCACCCAGGCCGGAGACGCCTGGTTGGAAGGCACGCTGGCGGGAGTGGCGGCCTGCCGCCAGGCGTCCTGCACCTCGGGCGGCAGCTTGCCGGAGTTCTTGATGAAGGCGACGATCTGCCAGATCTGGGTGTCGTTCAGAATTCCATCCCAGGTGGGCATTCCGCTAAGCCTGATGCCGTGCTTGACCATCCAGAACAGATGCGAGTCCGGATCGCCGGGAATGTGCTGAAGAATTTGCGGCACCGGCGGATTGAACTTGGTCCGCATGGGGCTGATGCGGTGCGCCGCTCCGCCGTGGCAAAACGAGCAGTTCTGCTCGTAGGTGCGCGCCCCGGCGATCAGGTTCGGCACGGTGGGCGGCATCGGGTTGGCCTGCTTCGGGGCGTTACGCTCGACGTACTGGTCCACGGCCATGTTGGCCAGCCAGCGCTCGATGGCGCCCGGCGGATTGTCGGCCCCGATGGGAAATTTCCCCTGATCGAGAACAAAGTAGATTCCAGCCACAATAGCTACGATGGTAAGCAGCACGCCAGTAATGAATCCACGCATCGCAGTCCCTCCACCAAACCGGCACTGCCTTATTGCGCCCCACCGGATTCTCACGGCGCCTGTGCCTCGCCATGCGACGCACAGCCGGTGAACTCTCGATTGTAAACAGAAATCCGTGCCCGTGCACGGAGCGGCAGGCCGGCGGCAACGCTGTCACGTTTGCCGAGGTGCAACAAGTCACGCCAGGTGCGTGTCTTCGCCGCGCAGCCGGCGGAGTTCTTCCGGAGCCTTGGCGGGCGTGTCCTGCGGTTGAGCCTCGGCCGGCAGCAGCTCGTCGAGTGTCTCCACCCATGCGGTTTCGGCGCCAAAAACCGCGCCGAAGTGTTGCGCCACCACCGGAACCACCTCGTCGACCGGCACGCTCACCCCGGTTTCCAGGGCAATCGAGGTCACAGGCTTGCTGAGCCCGCAAGGCACGATCAGCTTGAAGTGCTCGAGATCGGTGGTCACGTTAAGGGCGAAGCCGTGCGAGGTGACGCCGCGCGAGATGTGCACGCCAATGGCGGCGATCTTGCGCTCTTCTGGTTTTTCGTTATTCGGCAGGCGCGAAGACGACGGCGGCGGCTGCGTGCCCCCGGGCTCGGTCCATACCCCGGTCATGCCTTTAATGCGCTGCGTAGGGATGCCATAGTGCGCGCAGGTGCGCATCAGCACCTCTTCCAGCTTGCGTACGTAATCCACCGCGCCCAGCTTGGGGCTGAAGCCGCGCAGGTCGAAGATGGGATATCCCACCAGTTGTCCCGGGCCGTGAAAGGTGACGTCGCCGCCGCGATTGATTTCGAAGAGCTCGACGCCTTTGGCCGCCAGCAGCTCGCGAGGGGCGACTACGTTGGCTTGCCTGGCGTTGCGTCCCAGGGTGATGACCGGCGGATGCTCCAGCAGCAACAGCACGTCGGGAATGCGCTCCTGCTTGCGCAGTCCGGCCAGGGTCTCCTGCAGGCGCAGGGCGGTGCCGTAATCGATGAGCCCGAGATGGAGAACGGCGATCACTGTCTTAGAAAGTTCCCGCATCTGCCGGCTACAGCAGATGCGGGGCACGCACGGAGAAACCAGCGCCTCACTACCCCAGCAGGCGGGCGACATCCTTGGCGAAGTACGTCAGGATAATGGAGGCCCCGGCGCGCTGGATGCTGGTCAGGGTTTCCAGCATGATGCGGTCGTGGTCGATCCAGTTCATCTGCGCCGCCGCCTTTATCATGGCGTATTCGCCGCTGACCTGGTAGGCGGCCATGGGCACATCGAAGCGGCGGCGGGCCTCGGCGATCACGTCCAGGTAGGCCAGCGCCGGTTTCACCATGATCATGTCGGCGCCTTCGGCCAGGTCGAGCTCGATTTCGCGCATGGCTTCGCGCAGGTTGGCCGGGTCCATCTGGTAGGAGCGCCGGTCGCCGAACTGCGGCGTAGAATCGGCGGCCTCGCGGAACGGGCCATAGAAGCCGGAGGCGAACTTGGCGGCGTAGGACAGGATGGGCGTGTTCACCAAGCCGCCGGCATCCAGCGCGGCGCGAATGGCCGCCACCCGGCCGTCCATCATGTCGGAGGGAGCAATCACGTCGATGCCGGCGCGCACCTGCGAAACCGCGGTCTTGGCCAGCAGCTCGAGGGTGGCGTCATTGACGATCTCGTACTCCGGTTCGACCGCCTTGGCCGCCGCCAGACCGCTCTCGGCGGAAACCGGGGCAGGATGCGCTTCCGACTTCTTCACGATCCCGCAATGGCCATGCGACATGTACTCGCACAGGCAGACGTCGCCGAAGATGAGCAGCTCGCGCACCTCGCGCTTGATGGCGCGCGCCGCCCGCTGCACGATGCCGTCATCGGACCAGGCGCCGGTGGCCAGCTCGTCCTTGCTCTCCGGCAGGCCGAAGAGCATGACCGCCGGAATCCCCAGACTCTTCACCTCGGCGCATTCCTTGACCGCTTCGTCAACCGAAAGGTTGCAGACGCCGGGCATGGAGCCGATCTCCCGGCGCACGCCTTCGCCCGGGCAAATAAATAGCGGATAGATGAAGCCCTGGGGAGAAAGACGGGTCTCGCGCACCATCGAGCGCAGGGTCTCGCTGCTCCGCAGGCGACGTAAACGATTCGCGGGAAAGGCCATAACAAGAAAAGTCTATCGCAAAGCGGCTAGCTCGCCAAAACGGCGCGGTAGTAGGTATGGGTGGTATGGGTAGTTTGAAGGGCGCCTCAGGTTCCGTGCCGTGCTGTTCGCGCTAGCCTGGAAAATTAGCCCCACGTCAGAGCGGGACATGGGTCGAGATGCCCATGACTCAACTAAGTCACTGAAAACATTAGGTATCAATTCTCTTGTATATGCCCCAGAAATGTTACACTCAGAGTGTGCAAAGAGAAGATTGGCTTCTGTTGGCGCTTCATTACGCGCAAGAGCACGGTCTATCCCCCGTGCAGATTCAGAAGTCACTCTTTCTGCTTGGTGCAGAAATGCGTCGGGAGGTCGGTCCCGATTTCTACGACTTCATCCCTCACAATTACGGTCCGTTTTCTAGAGAGATTTACGTTGATGCTAAGCAGTTAGCGGAGCGCGGTTTGCTGACAATCGAACCACGCAAAACGTATTCACAGTACATCATTACCGATGGTGGACGGCACCGAGTGCGTGATATTGAGAACGAATTCTCTCCACGAGCGTCTGCTTATCTCAGTCAGGTTGTCGGTTGGACGCGAAGGCAAAGCTTCTCTGCTTTAGTACGAGCGATTTACGCTAAATATCCTGATTATCGCCGTAATAGCGTTTTCCAATACTAAGTGACTCTTATAATTGGCGTCCTCTGCTCCGACGGTATTGTTATGGGTGCCGATGGTGCGGCTACGCTTGGCGCTCTTGGCCAGAATACAATCCTGCAACCAGTCAAGAAGCTGACCAAAATCGCTAATGCCGCTGTAATGGGGGTCTCTGGGCCTGGCGGTCTTAGCCAACGGATTGGCGGAATTATTAATAATCTCTGGGAACAGCGTCGTTTCCGCGGTGAGTCATTTGAAGTTATGAACATGATTCGCCAAGCCATCGGTCCAATGCTGGACGAGGAAATCCGCTATGCAACCAATGCCGCCAGGCTCATCGGTCCTCAGGCGGCAAATCCAGCAGCCTTATCGGCTACAGTGTTAGCAGTTCCCGTTTATCATACACTGCGCTTATATCAATTCGATCACACCGGTAGTCCAGAAGAAGCAACCAGTGATCTTCCCTTTGTGGCAATAGGCAGTGGTCAGAACCTAGCTGATCCATTCTTGGCCTTTATTCGGCGTGTATTTTGGCGGGATCATGCACCAGCTGTTTCAGAAGGAATTTTCGCTACGATGTGGAGCCTAATACATGCAATTAAGACCAATCCTGGCGGGGTAGCCGATCCTATCCAGTTGATGACCCTGAGGCTCGATGAGCGTGGCGTACCAGTGATCGAGGAATTCGAAGAAGCTGAACTCCAAGAGCATCGGCAGCTTGTTTCCGAAGCCGAAGAACACCTGAGTTCATATAGGCATGAGCAGGCAGAAGAGCCGCCCACCCCGCCACCAGCCGCCCAACAGAATTAACCCCCGGTGGAAATCCGAACTGCACCACTCCTACTGCGGTTCCCATTTCAGATTTCCAGATCGAACGTTTAAGATGGCTTATTCTGGGAACGGCGCGTTCAATCTTAAATTGCCATTTTGATCTGAAACAGAGATGCCCACGCCCTTGCTCCACAACAGCAGTCTGGTTCTAGAGTTCGACCGGCTTCGCGAGTTGCTGCGCGGCTACGGCCAGTCGGAGCTCGGGCAGGCGCGCATAGAGGCGCTGGCCGCCACCGCCGACCGCGGCTGGATCGAGCGCCAGCAGCAGCTTACCTCGGAGATTCGCCAGTATATTCGCAGCGGCCGGCGTTTCGACTTCGCCGGGCTCAGCGATCCCCGCAAGGCGCTGGAAAAATCGCGCATCCAGGGAGCCATGCTGGAGGTCTCGGAGCTGCGCGGCCTGCTCACCCTGGTGGATCGCGTGGCCGAGTGGCGCGAAATCGTGCTGCATCCCCCGACTGCCCTCAAAGGGGCCTGGCCGGGCATTGAAGAGCTTTCCTCGCAGATCGCCGATTTCACGCCGTTGTTGCGTTTTTTCCGCGGCAAGCTGCTGCCCGACAGCACGCTCGACGATCGCGCTTCGGCCGCCCTGGGCGGCATACGGCGCGAAATCGAGCGCCAGCGCCGGCTCATACAGGAGTCGCTGCGGGGCTACTTGCGGAGGCTGGGCGAAGGCGGCCTGCTGCAGGAAGAGCTGATCACCATCCGCGGCGAGCGCTTCGTCATTCCCGTCAAATCCGAGCACAAGCGCCGGGTGCAGGGAGTGGTGCATGGCGCCAGCTCCAGCGGACAGACCGTCTTTGTCGAACCGCTGGAGACCATCGAGCAGAACAACGAACTGGTTCGCCTGCTGGAGGAAGAGCAGGCCGAGATCCAGCGCATTCTGCGCGAGATGACCGCCCGCATCGGCGAGGAGAGTTACGCCATCGCCGGCGGCGCGGAAACCGTCGCCGAGATCGAACTGCAGTTCGCCAAGGCCCGCTTTGCCGAAGACTACGAGTGCGTCCCGGTGCGGTTTCTGGCGGCCGAGGCTGGCTCAATCGTTGCTTCTGCCGCAGAAAGGGAAGAGCTGGTTGCCCAGCCGAGGGCGGATGGGCCTACATCGCCCGTAGCGGCTGGTACACAGCCAGAGACGGCTGGGCCTTCCGGCGACTCGGGCGAGGATGTCTTCATTCTGCGACGCGCGCGCCATCCGCTGCTGGAGCGCACCCTGCGCGCCAAGTCGCGGCCCATTGTTCCCATCTCGCTGGAGCTCGACCGCGGGCACCGCCAACTGGTGATCAGCGGCCCCAACACCGGCGGAAAGACGGTGGCGCTGAAGACCATCGGCCTGCTCGCCCTGATGGCGCAGTCGGGAATTCCCGTGCCCGCCGAGCGCGCCGAGTTTCCCGTTTTTGACGCCGTGCTGGCCGATATCGGCGATTACCAGTCGATCGAGCAGAACCTGTCGACCTTTTCCGCGCACGTCACCAACATCGACTTCATCTCGCACACAGCGACGCCCGACTCGCTGGTGCTGCTCGACGAGCTGGGCTCGGCCACCGATCCCGAGGAGGGCGCCGCCCTGGCCGTGGCCATCGCCGACTACTTCCGCCGTCCGGACCTCGGCCAGGGACCGGTCTGCATCGTCTCCACCCATCACACCTCGCTCAAGGTCTACGCCGAAAACACGCCGGGGGTGCTCAACGGCGCCGTCGGCTTCGACGAGCATACGCTGGCGCCCACCTTTGAATTGCGCGTGGGCGTGCCGGGGGCTTCGGCGGGCATCAACATCGCCCGGCGGCTGGGGTTGAACCCGGAGATTGTTGCCGCGGCGCGGGCGCGCATCGGCAGCCAAGTCCAGGATGTCTCACGCTTTCTTGACCGGCTGCACCGCGAGCTGCGCCAGCTTGACGCCGAGCGCGCCGGCCTGGCCGCGCGCGAGCAGGAACTGGCCGAAGAGCGCCGCCGCCTGGAGCGCGAGGGCCTGAAAGAGCAGCGCGAGAAGGTTCGCCAACTGGAGCGCAAGCTGGAGAGCCTGCTGCACGACTTTGAGTACCATGCCCGCGAGGCGGTCAACGCCGTGCAGGACAGGGCGGAGTCGATGAAGCTGAGCCGCGAGGCCGAGCGGCGCATTGCTAAGGCGCGGCGCGAGTTTCGCGAGCAGTTCAACCAGGCGGTGGTGGCGCACGCCAGCGGCGCCGACCGCGACGATCCCAACGCGCAGCCGCATCGCGTGCAGCAGGTCAGCGAGGGAGACACTGTGCGGCTGAAATCCCTGGGCCGCACCGGCAAGGTCACGCGCAAGCTGGCCGACGATGCCATTGAGGTGCAAGTCGGCCCCATGAAGATGCGCATCCCGCTGGACGATGTGGCCGAGGTGCTGGCCCGCGCGGCCAGCAACCCGGTGGCGGCGGCGCGGCAGAAGGGCATCAGCGTCAGCCTGCGCGACGAAGACGAGGCCGCGGCGTCGGAGCTTAACGTCATCGGCCAGAACGTGGACGACGCCACCCGCGCGCTGGAGAAATTTCTCGATCGCGCCTTTCTGGCCGGACTGCAGCGCGTGCGCGTGGTGCATGGTTCGGGCATGGGCATCCTGCGCCGCGCCCTGCGCCAATATTTGCAGAACCATCCCCAGGTGGCTTCCATCAGCGAGCCGCCGCAGCAGGAAGGCGGCGCGGGAGCAACCGTGGTGGAGCTGAAAATCTGAAAGTTCTTCGGCGCCGCGCCATCATGCCGGCCATTTTATCTTTGGGATGAATTCGTGGGCACGGGCGAGGGACGCTTGGCGCTGAAGGAGACGGACTACTTTTCCGCTAACGGAGAACCAGCAGACGGTCAGTAATTTTCCTGTGCCTTGGCGGCACAGGCGCGGCAGAAGGTCCAGCCTTTCAGGTCGATCCATTCCACGGCGTGGGACGAGGCCATGACGCACTCGTAGTCCTGGCAGTGAGTGAGTTGAAGGGTGTGGCCCAGCTCATGCATCGATTCGGTCAGCAAGCGGCGCGCCAGCAGGTCGCGGTCGGCGGGTAGGCCGTAATACTCCTGCCGCAAGCGGTGGTAGGAAACCACCGAGCAAGGGCCTCCCATCTGGGCCTCGCCGAATACGAAGGTCAGAATGGGGATATAGAGGTCAACTTCGGTGACGCCCAGCAGGCGCCAGCTCCGGCGCCTAACATATCGCTGCTGCAAGGCGGAGAGCAGTTCGCTGGAGTGATGTTGCCCGCGTTCGGAATGGTAAGCGAAGGCCGGGTCCAGCGGCGGCTCGATTCCGCAGGGTATGCGGAAGCCCTCGCTCAGTTCCCGGCGCAGCCAGTCGAGCAGTTCGAATTCCGGCGTCCCGATTGGAACCAGTTGCAGGAACTTCATCGTCCTTGGTCGACCGACATGGCGTTCTTGGACCAGCCGTACTTCTTCAGCTTGTGGTGCAGGGTGACGCGGTCGATGTCGAGAACCTCGGCCGCCTTGGTCTGGTTGCCACCGCACTCTTCCAGCACCTTCAAGATGTGCGCCTTCTCGATCTCCTCCAGGGTGCGGCCCTCGAGGCCGTTTATGATTGGCCCGGCTCCCTTGGCCAGGGTGAAGTCCTGCTCGCGCAGCTCCGGCTCGCGGGCCACCACCATGGCGCGCTCGATGGCGTTCTCCAGCTCGCGGATATTGCCGGGCCAGCTCTGCTGCTGCAGCAGCGCCATGGCCGCCGGCGAGATGCGCACCAGGCGCTTGTTCATCTCCCTGGAAAACTTGCGCATGAAGTGGTCGGCCAGGGCGGGAATATCTTCCCGGCGCTCGCGCAGCGGCGGCAGCTCGATGCGAAAGACGTTCAGGCGATAGAACAGGTCCGGGCGGAAGCGGCCCTCCTCGACCAGTTTTTCCAGCGGCTTGTTGGTGGCTGCCACGCAGCGGAAATCCACCTTGATCTGCTGGTTGCCGCCCACCCGGCAGATCTCGCGCTCCTGCAGCACGCGCAGCAGGTCGGTCTGGGTCTTCAGGCTGATGTCGCCAATCTCGTCAAGAAAGACCGTGCCGCCCTCGGCGATCTCGAATTTACCTTTCTTGCGGTATTGCGCGCCGGTGAAGGCGCCTTTCTCGTGCCCGAAAAGCTCGCTTTCCAGCAAGGTTTCCGTCAGGGCGCCGCAATGGATGACCACCATGGGAAGATAGCGCCGCGGGCTGGCGTAGTGGATGGCGCGCGCCACCAGCTCCTTGCCGGTCCCGCTCTCGCCGGTAATCAGCACGGTTGTCTCGGTGGGGCCGACGGTCTTGATGGCCTCGAAGACGCGCCGCATCACCGCGCTGTTGCCGATGATCTCGCTGGGCCGGGCCGACTTCTCCTGCTCTTCGCGCAGGCGCGCGTTCTCCTCGTCCAGGCGCACGTTCTCCCGTTCCAGGCGGACTTTTTCCTGCTCGGTGCGCCGTTGCGCCAGGGCCTTGCTCACCTTGAGCGTGATCTCTTCCGGGTCGAGCGGCTTGGTGACGTAGTCGTGCGCGCCGTTCTTCATGGCGGCCACGGCGGTTTCCACCGAGGCATAGCCGGTCATGATGATGGCCACCAGGCTGGGATCGATCTCGTGCATGCGGCGCTGCAGCTCGATGCCGTCGGTGCCGTGCATCTTGATGTCGATCAGGGCGACGTCCCAACTCTGCTGGCCCAGCAGCAGCAGCGCCTGGGCGGCGTCTTCGGCCGTTCCCACCTCGTAGCCTTCCTCGCGAAACCACTTGCTAAGCGAATCGCGCACGCTCAGCTCGTCGTCCACGATCAGCATGCGTCCTTTGATTTCCGTCATTGGCACTTCCTCTTCGCTCTTGTTGTCCGGCGCCGCGCTCAGCGCCACCTTGGCCGCTACTGGCCGGCCGCGGTCTTGGTTAAAGCCTGGCCCTCTGGGGAGACGCGGGCATCCAGCGGAAGAATCACGCGGAACGTGGTCCCGACTCCCACCTGGGATTGCAACTCGATCCGTCCGCCGTGGCGCTCGACAATTCCCTTGCTGACGGCCAGCCCGAGTCCCACTCCTTTGCCCACCTCCTTGGTAGTCAGGAAGGGCTCGAACAGCTTGGGCAGCAGGTCGGGAGGAATGCCCACGCCATCGTCACGCACCTGCAGCTCAATTTCGTCGTCGGGCAGCGGGCGGCTGCTGATCCAGAGATTGCCGCCTTTGGGCATGGCGTCGATGGCGTTCATGGTCAGCGCCAGCAGCACCTGTTCTATTTGGGCGGCGTCGCAATAGATCACCGGGAGCGCCGGGTCGGCATCCACCTGGAGCTGTATGCCGCCGAGCCCGGCCTTGTGCTCAATGAGGCGCACGCAGCGCGAGATGATCTCGTTGACGTTGTGCTTCTCCAGGTTCATGGGCGCGGTGCGCGAAAAGGCCAGCAGGTTCTTCACCAGCTCGCCACAGCGGCGGCTTTCGCTGGCGATCAGGTCCAGGCACTCGCCTGCCTCCTGCTTCTGCGCCTCGTCGACCAGGCCGCGCTTCACCCATTTCTTTATCAGCTTGGCGTAGGTCAGGATGCCGGCCAGGGGATTGTTGACCTCGTGCGCCACCACGGCGGCCATCTTGCCGATGGCCACCATCTTCTCCACCCGGATCATCTGCTCATGCGCGCGACGCAGCTCGCGGGTCTTCTCCGCCACCCGTTCTTCCAGGGTGCGCGCCCAGGAGGTGACCTCCTCGCGCGCCTGCCGCAACTCCAAGCTCATCTGGTTAAAAGAGCGCGCCAGGCTGCCGGCCTCGTCGTTGGAGGCGACGCAGGTCTGGTAGCCCAGCTCTCCCGCCATCAGCTTCTGCGTCGCCGATTCCACCCGCCGCAGCGGAATGCGCACCATGCGCCAGACGAATATCCAGCTCACCACCATGATGATCAGGGCCGCCCCGGCGGTGTACCACAGCATCTTGATGGTGCCCTCGTGCACATTGGCATCGGCCTCAGCCAGGGAAAGGTGCGTGTCCAGCACTCCCAGCACCTTCTGGTTGGCGGGGTGGGCATGGCAGGCGGCGTTGCTGCAGGCGGGCTGGTTTTCGATGGGCGTGATGATGGCTACCACGCGCTGCCCGCCCGCCCGGTAAAAGCGGTAACGCTCGGTCTGGTTCAGCCGGGAGAGCGGCTGCGACTCGCGATGGCAGGCATAACACTGCTCGGCGCGCTTGTCGACCAACTGTCCGGTCTCGCCCGAGGTCGAGAAGCTGATCATCCCTTGCGGGTTGATCACGCGGATGCGCACCACTCCCCGCTCTTCCGCGAAGGTATTGATGGTGCGGTGCAGCGACTCGCGGTCGTTGCCCAGCATGTAATAGGTGGTGCTGCGCTTTATGACGTCGTTCAGGCGTTCGGCGCTGGCCAGCGTGGCTCCCTCCAGATGATGGCGATGCAGGCTGATGTTCAGGAATCCCAGCAGCCCGAAGGTAATCACCAGGGCCGGCATCAGCAGCAGAATCAGCTTGGTGCTGAGATGACGCACCGCCGGCCACGGGCCGTGCCGGTCCGGATGGGCCTCCGTTTCGGCGAAGGCCTCGCGCTTCCATTCCGTGCCTTCGCCGCCCGACTTGGGATCAATCTCCGGCATTGGTGACCACCTCCGCAGAGCCTATGACGGCGTCCGGGGCGGCCGACTCTACAGCTTTGTGCTTGCGCTCATCCTCGAAGATCGGCAGGTGTTCGACGGCCAGCCCGAACAGGGCGAAGCCGCCGGCCACCATGGCGGCCGTCACCGAAAACTCCAGCCAGCTCGGCAGGTAATGGCGTCCGGCCCAGTGCTCCAGCCCGGTAATGCTGACATTCAGCCGGTTGGTGATGAAGCCCAGCACCACCGCCACCGCGCTCACGTACAGCCCCAGGGGAGAAGTCCTGACCTTGCGCATCGAGAGCAGAACCAGCGGAACGATTACGGCCAGCAGGTTTTCCAGCCAGAAGTAAAAGGTTTCGTATTGGGGAACGATCACCTGCGCCAGCACGCCGCGGTGCAGCAAGTCTTCAAAGCGCAGAACAGCATAAACCCAAAGCACCACCAGCAGAATCCGTCCCAGCTCCTGCAGGATGGGCAGCTCCAGTTGCCGGCCAAACACCCGCGAGCTGAGCGACGACTCGTAGATGGTCATGGCCAGCCCCACCGCGATCGCGGAGATAAAGAAGAAGACCGGCAGCAGCGGGCTGTACCAGAATGGGTGCAGCTTCTCCGGCATGATCAGATACATCGTCCCCAGCGACGACTGGTGCAACGTGGAAAGAATACACCCCAGGATGACCAGCGGAACCAGCGCCGCCTTGACGAACTTCAGCGGCTTGTGCAGGTGAAAACGCTCCAGCACGATGGGGGAAAACTCCAGCGCCAGCACCGTGGTGTACAGCATCACGCACATGGCCACTTCGAACATCACCGAGTGGGGATTGCGCATGATCAGCGGATGCCAGATGCGGTAGGGACGCCCCAGATCGTAAATCAGCGCCGTGCTCACCAGCAGGTAGCCGGCAAAGGCGGTCAGCACCGTCGGGCGCACGATCGGCTCCAGCCGTTTCACGTTGAAGATGTGCACCGCCCCGGTCAGGGTAAAGCCGCCGGCGGCCAGCATCACCCCGCACAGCACGTCAAAGCCGATCCACAGCCCCCAGGGATATTGGTCGTTCATGTTGGTGGAGGCGCCCAGGCCCTGGGTGAAGCGAATGACCGTGGCATAGCCGCCCAGCACCATGATGACGGCGAAAACCAGCTTCCAGAAGGTGAACCTGAATCTCATTGCGCGCCTCCCCGCCGCCGCGCTTCCTTTTCCTCGCGTTCACGCGCCTCGGCTTCGGCCACCTCGTCGCGCCGATGGGTGATCCACCAGATGCCGCCCAGCACCACCCCGCCCAGGGGAACGAAGTCCGGAATGCGCGACAGGACCCGGTAGGTGTAAAGCGGCAGCGGGTCCTTGGGCAGCTCCGCCAGCCGCAGCCCCCACTGCTCAAAGGGCAGGCTGGAGAGCAGCAGCACCGATGTTCCACCGACTTCGTTTATCCCGAAGACGTGCGGCGTGTACTTGGAAGGATTGGCGCGGATTCTCTCCTGGGCTTCGCGAATCAGCTCATCGCGCTCGCCGAACTTGGTAGCGCCGGTGGGGCAGGCTTCCGCGCACGCGGTCGGCTTGCCGGCCGCCAGCCGGTCGGGGCACATGATGCACTTCCGCACCTTGGGGAGCACCTTCGACCACTCGTACTTGGGCACGCCGAACGGGCAGGCGGCCATGCAGTAGCGGCATCCCATGCAGCGCGCTTCCTCGTAAACGACCGGCCCGGCCGCGGTCTTTTGCAAAGCCCCTACCGGGCAGACGGAAACGCAGGCTGGATCCTGGCAATGCATGCACAACCGACGCATGTACTTGTCGCCTTTGGCAACCACGGCGGTGAACTTGTGGTCGGAGGTAACTTCTTCGGCGGCGATACGTTCATCGTATGGCAGGTGATTCTGCTCCGCGCAGCCCGCCTCGCACTGCTTGCAGCCGATACACAGCGTGTTGTCATACAAAAGCGACTTACCCATGAGTTCTCCACTTCAAGGCCGGGCCCGCCAAATAAACTGCCTCAGCAACCGCAAACTCGGTGCGCGGAAGCCGGGTCTTCGACGGCACGGGTGAGTTCAGCGCCTGCCGCGAACCCCGGTTGCCAGGAAGACCTGAAAAACGCCACATCGCGGTCTTCGCCGCCGGGTTTTTTAGCTGATCAACTAACTATGTAGTCTGGGGCTGCGAGAAAACTTCGGCGGTGATGTAAATCACCTCAGAGCGTGAGTGATAAGACTATGGGCTGTGAGACGAAAAATTCGAAATGTTGCGAATTGCAACTTTACAAAAACTCAAAAAGAATTTGATCGTGAGTAATTGCTCTGGATTATTTGGTGTATGTTGAGAAAATAAACAGCAATTTGAGACAAAATCAGCTGCTTCTTAATTTAAGGAGAGTGCCGGGTTGGGGATAGCCCGCTGGTTCCGCTCGCACCGACCCGCTAAGCGCCGACCAATCGCTCCAGAACAGGCCGGTTCTTGATCAGCAGGGTTGAGCCTTTGAGAATGGCGATTTGCTTCTTGCGGAAAGCCGCCAGGGTACGGGTGACCGTCTCGCGCGAGGTGCCGATGATCTGGGCAATTTCCTCGTGGGTAAGGGCGACCTTGACGCGGGTGCCTTCGGCGTCGGCTCCCTCTCCGTGCGACCATTCCAGCAGGAGGCGGGCCAGGCGTTCGGGAGCACCGTGCGAGAGACCCAGAGAGCGAATCTGCTGGTAGGCCGACTGGCAGTCACGGCTGAGGTGCTGGGCGGCCTTCAGGCAGGCATCGCCGTGCTGCTGGAGAAAGCGCAGGAAATCGTCCCGCTTGATGAAGTTCAACTGGCAGGGCTGGGCGGTCTCGGCGGTGATTTCGTAGGGAGTGCCGGAAACGGTGGCGTGCAGTCCGAGGACCTCGCCGGGGTGGGTGATCTTCAGAATGAGCGTCTTGCCGTCGCTGGAGGTGGTTGACAGCTTGACTCGCCCTTTGCAGAGCATGTAGATGCCGCGCGGCACCTGGCCTTCAACGAACAGTACGGCGCCGGCCGGATAGGCGGCGGTGAATTTTATCTTCTCGAATGCTTCCAGCGATGTCTTGGGCAGGCCGCAGAAGAAACTGTCGCACCGCAATTTGCAGATTACGCAATTCTCAACCAGCTCGAGGCCATACGGTGAACCCACTCTTCCCTCCCAGGCATTACCGTCGATGCTTCACCTTAGCTTCCGGGATACCGCCGCCATTTCACCGCGCCGTCGAACTTGGCGCGCCGGCGTGTCCGGAGCCACTCTGAATTCCCGGCAGCCTTTGCCAGCCGCTCGCCCGTTTGCGGTCGATCTGTCGCAAGCTGCCTAAAAGTGATTTATATCACAAGATCGCTGTGACAGTGAAATTTCCCGTGGACAACTTCCGGCAAAAAGTTCGGCGGCCGAAAAAGCAGGGCATAAAAGGGCCCGCGCCATTCCCATTTATAACCCGCAAGTGGCTAATATTCAACCATTTCGTGCGTCCTCGCCCGGTCGTCGGCGATTCCCGAATGAGTCTCAGGCCGCGTTCCCGGTGAAAAACCCGAGGGCGGCCGCGCCTTCGTCTCCGGAGGAAATTTTCTCCCGACCCGATGCCGGGCAAAAAAGTAGCTCGGGCGTGCAGCTCACACATCCCGAATGCCTCCGGCTGCTTCCAATATTGTTTTGTTCCGTTATTTTCCTTACCTCCCGCGGGCGCCACCTCGGTAATGTACGAGGGCGCCCCGAACTGGCCCGACCTGGACCGTTTCTGGGCCATCATCGCCAAGCACAAGGTCAACATCTTCTATACCGCGCCCACCGCCATCCGCACCTTCATCAAGTGGGGCGAACAGTATCCCAACCGGCACGACCTGAGCAGCCTGCGGCTGCTGGGGACCGTGGGCGAGCCCATCAACCCCGAGGCCTGGATGTGGTATCGCGAGGTGATCGGCAAGAACCGCTGCCCGATCGTCGATACCTGGTGGCAAACCGAGACCGGCATGATCATGATCACGCCTCTTCCCGGAGCCATCGCCACCAAGCCCGGCTCGGCTACGAGCCCCTTCCCCGGAGTGGTGCCGGAGGTGGTTACGCGCGGCGGCGAAAAGGTGCCGCTCGGCTCGGGCGGCTACCTGATCCTCAAGCGGCCCTGGCCAGCCATGCTGCGCACCATCTGGGGCGATCCCGACCGCTACGTCAGGCAGTACTGGAGCGACATTCCCGGCGTCTACTTCACCGGCGACGGCGCCCGCGAGGACAAGGACGGCTACTTCTGGATCATGGGCCGGGTCGATGACGTGCTCAACGTCAGCGGCCACCGGCTTTCGACCATGGAAATAGAGTCCGCACTGGTGGCCCACGACAAGGTGGCCGAGGCCGCGGTGGTGGGGCGCCCCGACAGCCTCAAGGGCCAGGCGGTGGCCGCCTTCGTCACCCTGGAATCAGGCAACACGCCTTCCGCACAACTGAAGGAGGAGCTGCGGCAGTGGGTGGCCAGGGAGATCGGCGCCATGGCCAAGCCGGACGATATACGCTTTACCGAGTTCCTTCCCAAGACGCGCTCGGGAAAGATCATGCGCCGTCTGCTGCGCGAACTGGCCACTCACGGAGACGTGAAGGGCGATACTACGACGCTGGAAGACTTCGGCGTAATTTCCAAGCTCAAGGCGAGCGAAGAGTAGATTGCAGAAGAAGATGCCCCACATCTGCGCCGCAGATGTGGGGCTTTTCTGTGTATCGCGAAACGGTTATTGAGATTTACCCACCGTCTGCGGCGAGGGAGCCAGCAGGCTTTCAGCCATGGCGATCAGCTTCTGGTCCACCGTGCGGTTGACGCTCAGCGCCGCCGCCAGGGGAACGGAGACGATTTCGGTGCCGTGCAGGGCCACCATCTTGCCGAAGTCGCCTTTGTGCACCAGGTCGATGGCGCCGGCGCCGTACCGTGTTCCCAGCACGCGATCGAAGGCCGTAGGCGTGCCGCCGCGCTGGGTATGCCCCAGCACCACGGCGCGGGTTTCAAAGCCGGTACGCTTTTCGACCTCCTGCGCCAGCACCTGTCCGATGCCGCCCAGCCGCTCGTGCCCGAACTCGTCGCGGCCGGCGGCCTGGACGACCGGGCCGTGTCCGGTTTCGGCGAACTTGGCGCCTTCGGCAACCACCAGGATGCTGTAGCGGCGTCCCTGGCTGTGTTGCCTCTTCAGGCTGGCCACCACTTCATCGATATCGAAGGGCTTCTCCGGGATGAGGATCACGTCCGCGGAGCCGGCAATTCCGGAATAAATGGCGATCCAGCCGGCGTTGCGGCCCATGACCTCGACCACGATGGCGCGGTTGTGCGATTCGGCGGTGGTGTGCAGGCGGTCGATGGCCTCGGTGGCGATCATGACCGCGGTGTCGAATCCGAAGCACAGGTCGGTGCCGGCCAGGTCGTTGTCGATGGTCTTGGGGCAGCCGACTATCTTGAAGCCGCGCTCGTTCAGCTTCAAGGCCACGCCCATGGTATCGTCGCCGCCGATGGCCACCAGCGCGTCCAGCTTGTTCTGTTCAAGGTTGCGCAGGCACTGCTCGAGGCCGCCCTCGCGCTTGGCGGGATTGGTGCGGGAGGTGCGAAGAATCGTTCCCCCGCGGGGCATAATGTCAGCCACCGCTTGCAGGTCCAGCGCTACATACTTGTTTTCCAGAACTCCGCGCCAGCCCTCGAGAAAGCCCACGAACTGGTCGTTGTACTGGAAAGTACCCTTGCGAACAATGGCGCGGATTACGGCGTTGAGGCCGGGGCAGTCGCCGCCACCGGTCAGAATGCCAACTTTCATAATCATCCCTCCGCAATTATTGTATCCATCCGGGCGCGCTTCAGGCACGCACGCAGCCCGTGCACAGGTGTATGCTGGGCTTGAAAGGGCGCGGCCCCGGTTATATTGCGCTATCGCGTTTTGCAGGCTGCGGAAAAATGCGCCGAAGCAACAAGCGAGGCGCTATGGAATGTGGCACTATAAGAGCAGCAAACAAGACCTTGTAGCCTTGCCATATCTGAAACCTGTTTTTCCGCAGCCTCTTAGACAGATGCTACTGAACGGAATCCTGCTGCCGATTACCACTCCTTTCTACCCCGCTGGCGATGTCTATTACAAGAAACTGGAACACAATGTCGAGCGCTACTCGCGCAGCCCGGCATCCGGAATGGCGGTGCTCGCCTCCGTCGGCGAGCCCTGGCTGTTGAGCGACGAAGAGCGGCGAAGCGTCTTGAAGGTCGCCATAGCCGGCGCCGCGCCGGAGAAGGTTATGATCGCCGGCGCGGGGCTGGAATCCGCCGCGGAAACTCTGCGCCTGGCTGAGCATGCCGCCGCTCTGGGCTATGACGTAGCCGGCGTGAGCACCCCTTACGTTTACCGGCGGCAGATGCGGCCGGTCAACATGCTGGCCTTCTACCGCTTCGTAGCCGACCGTTCGCCGCTGCCCGTGCTGATTGAAAACGCTCCCCTGGCGACCGGCTATGACATTCCGGCGGAGCTGGTGGGCGAACTTGCCCGCCATCCGAACATCATAGGAATCGCGGATGGCAGCGGAGCTGCGGACAAGCTGCGGGCGATGGTCGAAGCAACTCGCGGCGTACAGCGTACCGTCAGCGTGACCGAACGCTTCGAGCCTCTTACGCGGCGGATGGCCGCCCAGGCAAGCGCAACAGCCAGTGCAGCGACCGCCAGTGAGGGCGGCAACTTGATTCCGGCGGCGGAGCTGGCCGCGCCGAAGCCTTCCTCCAGCGCCGTGCAGGCGATCGGCAAGTTGCGAATCCGGCAGAAGGCAGTCGGCTTCCAGGTGCTGGCGGGAGCGGCGCAACAGTTGCTCCAGTCGTTGCAGGCCGGAGCCGGCGGCGCCATGGTTGCTTTTGCCGGCGCCGCGCCTACCGCGTGCTACGAGGTTTATGCCGCCTTCAAAGATGGCGACCTCGAACTGGCCGCGGAAAAGCAGGAGCGAATCGCCCGGGCGGCGGCCCGCATCGTGGATGAGCTGGGAATTCCGGCCCTGAAATATGCGATGGACCTCAACGGCTACTACGGCGGCAACAGCCGCCTCCCCTGGCTGCCGGTGGATGCGGCCACCAAGGCGGAAATTGAAACTTTGATGAGCAATGTTCGCATGTAGAACAGCTCAGGTGATCTAGTCGGCGCTGCTTGTCTTGGGCAGCAGCTTGCCGATCTTCGCCGCCTTGCGCCGGGCCGCCCAGAAGCGGATTCGATCCATGTAGAGATAGATCACCGGGGTGGTGAACAGGGTCAGCATCTGGCTCACGATCAGGCCGCCCACGATGGTAATGCCGAGAGGACGGCGAAGCTCGCTGCCGGTGCCGGTGCCCAGGGCGAGCGGCAGGCCGCCGAGCAGGGCGGCCATGGTGGTCATCATGATGGGGCGGAAGCGCAGCAGGCACGCCTGGTAAATTGCCTCCTGCGGACGCTTGCCTTCGCGGCGCTCGGCGTCGAGGGCAAAATCGATCATCATGATGGCGTTCTTCTTCACGATCCCGATCAGCAGAATTATTCCGATCATCCCAATCACCGAGAGATCGGTTCGCGTAATCAGCAGCGCCAGCAATGCGCCCACTCCGGCCGAGGGCAAAGTGGACAGGATGGTGATGGGATGGATGTAGCTTTCGTAGAGCACTCCCAGAACGATGTAGACAGTGGCCAGGGCGGCCATGATCAGGATGGGCTGGTTGGCTAGCGAGGCTTGGAAGGCCGCGGCCGTGCCGGCGAAGCTTGCCTGGATGCTGGAGGGCATGCCGATTTCCCGCTGCACCTGCTGGATGGCTGTCGTGGCCTGTCCCAGCGAGACGCCAGGGGCCAGGTTGAACGACAGGGTGACCGAGGGGAACTGCCCCTGATGGTTGACGCCGAGGGCGGTGTTGTTAGGCGAAAAACGCGCGAACGACGCCAGCGGCACCTCGTTCCCGTTGCTGGAGCGGGCATAAATATAGTTCAGCGTTCCGGGGTCGGCGCTGAAGGCGGGGTCGACTTCCAGAACCACGCGGTATTCGTTCAACGGCCGGTAGATGATCGAAACCTGGCGCTGGCCGAAGGCGTCGTAAAGGGCGGCGTCGATGGCGGAGGCCGTCACCCCCAAGCGCGACGCCGTGTCGCGGTCGATATCTACGTGGGCTTCCAGGCCCTTGTCCTGCTGGTTGGTGGAGACGTCGCGCAGTTCCGGCAGCGCGCTCAGCTTGGCCATCATCTGCGGCGCCCAGGTGTTCAGCTCCTGCAGGTTCTCCGATTGCAGCGCCCACTGGAATTGCGAAGCCGATTGCCGGCCTCCGATGGTCAGGTCCTGGGCGGATTGCAGGTAGAGCGTCGCCCCCGGGATCACCGCCAGCTTCTGGCGCAGGCGCCCGATCACCTGGTCCGAGGTCACTCTTCCCGGGCGCTCGTTCAGCGGCTTCAGGCTGATGAACATGCTGCTGCTGTTCTGCAGTCCCCGGCCGCCGGAGAAAACCATCACCTGGTCGACGGCCGGGTCCTGCTGCACGATGGCGCTGTACTGGGCCATCTTCTTTCGCAAGGCCAGGAAGGAGATATCCTGCGAGGCCTGGATGCTGCCCGCAATGCGCCCCGTATCCTGCTGCGGGAAAAAGCCCTTGGGCACGACGATGTAAAGCGAGACGCTCAGGCAGATGGTGCCGATGGTGACCAGCAGGGTCAGCCGCTGGTGCCGCAACACCCAACCCAGCCAGCGGCTGTAGGTCTCCAGAATATAGTCGAACGCCCGTTCGCTGGAGCGGTAAAGCCGGCCGTGCTTCTGCTTTTCCACCGGGCGGAGAAACTTGGCGCACATCATCGGCGTGGTGGTTAGGGAAACCACCAGCGAAACGCCGATGGCAACGCTCAAGGTCACGGCGAACTCGCGGAACAGGCGCCCGACAATGCCGCCCATCAGCAGCAGGGGGATGAATACGGCCACCAGCGAAAGGCTCATCGAGAGCACGGTAAAGCTGATTTCGCGCGAGCCCTTGTAGGCGGCCTGCACCGGCCCGTAGCCCTGCTCCAGGTAGCGCATGATGTTTTCAATGACGACGATGGCATCGTCGACCACGAAGCCGGTGGAAATGGCCAGCGCCATTAGCGACAGGTTGTCCAGGCTGTACCCCAGCAGGTACATGGCCCCGAAGGTTCCAATCAGCGAAAGCGGCACCGCCACGCTGGGGATTACCGTTGTCCACAGGTTGCGCAGGAAGGCAAAGACCACAAAGATGACCAGGATGACGGAGATGATCAGCGTCCGCTCGATATCACGCACCGAAGCGCGAATCGTGGTGGTGCGGTCCATGAGAACGGAAATGTTTATAGCCGGAGAAATTGAGGCCCGCAACTGCGGCAGCAGCGCGTAGACCCGATCGACGGTGTCTATGATGTTGGCTCCCGGCTGGCGGAAGACGATCATGACAATCGCGGCTTTTCCATTGGCATAGCCGGCGGCGCGCAGGTCGGCCATGGAATCCTGCACGTCGGCCACGTCCGAAAGCCGGACCGGCGCTCCATTGTTATAGGCAACGATCAGGTTCTTGTACTGCTCGGCCTTGAACATCTGGTCGTTGGCGGTAATGGTGACCGCCGCTTGCTTGCTGGAGAAGGAGCCCTTGGGGCGGTTGGCATTGGCTGTGGCCAGGGCAATGCGAACCTGGTCGAGGCCGACGCCCATGTTGTTCAACTGCGTCGGGTTCAACTCGGCCCGCACCGCCGGCTGCGAACCGCCGCCCACAAAGACCTGGCCCACGCCCTCCACCTGGGCCAGCTTCTGCGCCAGGATGGAGTCGGCGGCGTCGTAAATCTCCGGCTTGCGCAGCGAATCGGAGGTGAGCGCCAGGATCAGAATGGGCGCGTCCGCCGGGTTGACCTTGCGGTAGGTTGGGTTCTGCGGCAGGTTGCTGGGCAGGTTGCCGCGGGCCGAGTTGATGGCCGCCTGCACGTCGCGGGCGGCGGCGTCGATGTTGCGATTGAGGTCGAATTGCAGAACGATGGCCGTCGAACCCAACTGGCTGGTCGAGGTCATGTCGCTGATGCCGGCGATGCGGCCGAACTGCCGCTCCAGCGGGGTGGCCACCGACGAGGCCATCGTCTCCGGACTGGCGCCGGGCAGCGAGGCCTGAACGTAAATTATGGGGAATTCAACTTGCGGCAGCGGGGCGGCGGGGAGCAGGTTGAAGGCAAGCGCCCCCGCCAGCAACACCGCCAGTGCCAGCAGCGAGGTTCCGATCGGCCGTTTTATGAATAGCTCGGAGATATTCATCGGCTACTCCGCCGCCACCGGCTCCTCCATCCGGTTGCCGATTCGGAAGCGCGAAAAACGCTGTGCCAGGCGGTCGAACCACAGGTACACCACCGGCGTGGTGTAAAGGGTGAGCAACTGGCTAAGCAGCAGGCCGCCGACGATGGTGATGCCCAGCGGCCGGCGCAACTCGCTGCCGGTTCCGGTGCCCAGGGCCAGCGGCAATCCGCCCAGCAGCGCGGCCATGGTGGTCATCATGATGGGGCGGAAGCGCAGCAGGCAGGCCTGGTAGATGGCCACCTCCGGCGGCTTATGCTCCTGCCGTTCCGCCTCCAGCGCGAAGTCGATCATCATGATGGCGTTCTTCTTCACGATGCCGATCAGCAGGATGATGCCTATCAGCCCGATCACGTTCAGGTCATTGCCGGTGATCAACAGGGCCAGGATGGCGCCCACACCCGCCGAGGGAAGCGTAGAGAGAATCGTGATGGGATGAATGTAGCTCTCATAGAGCACTCCCAGCACGATGTACACGGTGATGACCGCCGCCACGATCAGCCAGGGCTCGCTGGACAGCGACTTCTGGAAGGCGGCCGCGGTTCCCTGGAAGCTGGTCTGAATGCTGGCCGGCATGTGCATCTCGTGCTTGGCCTGTTCGATTACCTTCGTAGCTTCGCCCAGGGAGACGCCGGGAGCGAGGTTGAAGGAGAGCGTCACCGAGGGGAACTGTCCCAGGTGGCTCACCGCCAGCGGGGCGTTGTTGCGCTGCAGCCTGGCAAACGACATCAGTGGAACCTGGGTTCCGCTCTGCGAGCGCACGTAAAGCCGGTTGAGCGCCTCCGGATCCTGCTGGAATTGCGGATTGACCTCCAGGATTACGTGGTACTGGTTCAGTTGGGTGAAGATGGTCGAAACCTGGCGCTGGCCGAAGGCGTCGTAAAGCGTGTCGTCGATGTTCTGCGGCAGGATGCCGAAGCGCGAAGCGGTGTCGCGGTCGATCACCAGGTCGGCATTCAGCCCGCCGGTGAGCTGGTCGGTGGCCACGTCACGCAGCTCCGGCATGACCTTCAGCTTTTCCAGCAGGCGCGGGGCCCATTGCCCGAGCTCGTTGGCGTCGGCGTCCTCCAGGGAGTACTGGAACTGCGTGCGGCTGACCTTGCTCTCAACCGTGAGGTCCTGCACCGGCTGCATGTAGAGGGTGATGCCGGCAATCGGGTCCAGCTTGGGCTGCAGGCGGCGGATGATCTCCGAGGCTGTGGCGGCGCGCTGGTTGCGCGGCTTCAGGTTGATCTGAATGCGCCCGCTGTTCTGCGTGGTGTTGATGCCGTCGATGCCGATGAAAGACGACAGGCTGACCACGTCGGGGTCCTGCAGAATCACGCGCGCCAGTTGCTGCTGGCGTTCGGCCATGGCCGCGAACGAGATCGTCTGCGGGGCGTCGGAGACGCCGAGGATGATGCCCGTGTCCTGCACGGGGAAAAACCCTTTAGGCACGAAGACGTAAAGCGCCAGGGTCATCACCAGGGTACCCACCGTAACCAGCAGGGTCGCGGTCTGGTGCCGCAGCACCCACTGCAAGGTGACGCCGTACTTCTCAATCACCAGGTTATAAAAGCGCTCAGAAGCATGGTAGAAGCGGCTCTGCTGCGAGACCTCCTTATGCTTGAGCAGCTTGGCGCACATCATGGGCGTCAGGGTGAGGGAAACCACGGCGGAAACCAGAATGGTCACGGCCAGGGTGACGGCAAACTCGCGGAAGAGCCGGCCGACGATGTCACCCATGAACAACAGCGGAATCAGCACCGCGATCAGCGACACGGTCAGCGAGACAATGGTGAAGCCGATCTGCCCGGAGCCCTTGAGCGCCGCCTCCAGCGGAGAGTCTCCGGCTTCGAGGTAGCGGGCGATGTTCTCGATCATCACGATGGCGTCGTCGACCACGAACCCGGTGGAAATGGTCAGCGCCATCAGCGAGAGATTGTTCAGGCTGTAGCCCAGCAGATACATCACGCCAAAGGTTCCGATCAGCGAGAGCGGCACGGCAAAGCTGGGGATGATGGTGGCCGAGAAATTCCGCAGGAACAGGAACATCACCAGCACCACCAGCACCACGGTCAGCATCAGCTCGTACTGCACGTCGTCGACCGAGGCGCGGATCGTCTGCGTGCGGTCAGTCAGTATCGAAACCTTAACCGAGGCGGGCAGCGCCGCCTGCAACTGCGGCAGAATGGCCTTGATGTGGTCCACCACGCCGATGATGTTGGCCCCGGGCTGGCGCTGGATGTTGACGATCACCGCCGGCCGCTCGTTCATCCAGGCTGCCTGCTGCACGTTCTCGGCGTCATCGACCACCGTGGCTATGTCGCTCAGGCGAACCGGAGCGCCATTACGATAGGTCACGATGACCTGCCGATATCCCTTGCTGGAGAGCAACTGGTCGTCGGCGCCGATGGTGAACGACTGGCGCGCTCCATCGATGGTTCCCTTGGCCTGATCAACGTTGGCCTGGGTGAGGGCCGTGCGCAGGTCTTCCAGGCTCAGGCCGTAGGAAGCCAGCGCCGTCGGGTTGGCCTGGATGCGGACCGCCGGCTTCTGCCCGCCGCTGATGGAGACCAGGCCGACTCCGGGCACCTGCGAAATCTTCTGCGCCAGCGTGGTATCGGCCAGGTCCTCAACCTTGGTGAGCGGCAGCGAATCGGAAGTGAGCGCCAGGGTGAGGATGGGCGCATCCGCCGGATTCACCTTGCTGTAGATCGGCGGGTTGGGCAGGTTCGGCGGCAGGTAGCTGGAGGCCGCGTTGATGGCCGCCTGCACCTGCTGCTCTTCCACGTCAATGTTCTGCTCCAGGCTGAATTGCAGGGTGATGAGCGAGCTGCCAAACGAGCTGGTGGAGGTCATCTGCGTCAGTCCGGGAACCTGGCCGAACTGGCGCTCCAGCGGCGCGGTCACCGAAGACGCCATGACGTCCGGGCTGGCGCCCGGATAAAACGTAACCACCTCGATGGTGGGATAGTCCACCTGGGGCAGCGCCGAGACCGGCAACTCCCGGTAGGCCACGAAGCCCACCAGCAGGATCGCAACCATCAGCAGAGAGGTCGCGACCGGCCGAAGAATGAACAGCCGCGAGGGACTCATGGCCGGGATACACTCGCATTCTGCGCCGGAGCCGCGGCGGGCGTGCCATGAACTTCCACCCGGCTGCCGGATTGCAGCTTGTCCTGCCCCTCGGTGACCACCTGTTCGCCGGGGCTCAGCCCGGAGGTAATCGAGCTGACGCTGCCCTGGGTAAAGGAGACTTGCACGGGACGCAGTTCAACCGTCTTGTCCGTCTTCACCACGTAGGTAAAGTTGCCTTTCGGGCCGTTTTGCACGGCCGAGGCGGGAACTATGGTGTTATCTTTTCGCGTCTCCAGCAGCAGCTTCACGTTGACGAACTGGTTGGGCCAAAGCACCCGCTCATTGTTTTCAAAGACGGCTTTCAGCTTGGCGGTGCCGGTGGTGGGATCGATCTGATTATCTATGGTGAGCAGCTTGCCGGTGGCCAGCTTGGTCTGGTCGTCGCGGCTGTACGCCAGCACCGTGAGCTGCGCCTTCGACATGGCCTTGTGCACCGTTGGCAGCAGGTCCTGGGGCAGGGTGAACAGAACCGCGATGGGTTGAAGCTGGGTGATCACCAGCAGGCCGTTCGTGTCGGCGGCATGAACCATGTTCCCGGAATCGACCAACCGCAGTCCTACGCGTCCGCTGATCGGCGAGGTGATGCGGCAGTAGACCAGGTTCAGCTTGGCGTTGTCGATCTGCGCCTGATCGGCCCGCACCGCGCCCTCCAACTGGTCAACCGTGGCGCGCTGGGTATCGAGTTGCTGTTGCGGAATGATCTTGGCGGCAAACAGGCCGGCGTAACGCTCCAGGTTGATGCGCGCGTCTCGCAGTTGCGCCTGGTCGCGGAACAGGGTCGCCTGCGCCTGGCTGAGCGCCACCTCGTAAGGACGGGGATCAATCAGCACCAGCAGGTCGCCCCTTTTGACTTCCTGTCCTTCTTTGAAGGCCACTTGAACCAGTTGCCCATCCACCCGGGTCTTGACGGTCACGGTGTTGAAGGCGGTGACGTTGCCCAACCCCATCAGGTAGTAAGGTATGTCGCGCTTTTCGGCGGCGGCCACGGTCACAGCCACTGCCTGCGGAGCCATTCCCGAGCGCCCGTTGGACTTGCCAATCGAGTTGCCGCAGCCGGCCAGAATGAGAGCCGGCGTCACCGCGATCACCACCAGCAGGCGCATGAAGCTGGGGCGTTGGCCGGGGGCATGGAAAATCGACCTGAAAAACGAAAGCATGGGATTAAAAAGGGGCATGATCGCTACAGCCTCGAACTAAGAATCCTGAGCCGGAGTAACCATCATGATACCAGTGGTGATCACCATATGCCGTAAATTATGAACCCGCCGGCGCGCGCAAACGGGCGCCTGTCGGCAAGTCCGGCTTACACTCCTCGCGGGCGGAAACCCGCGCCGGGCGGGGGCCCGGCGGTCCGGAACGGTTTCCGTCAGATCGTTATCGCCTGCGCCAGATCGCTGCCAAGGCACTTAAGATGTAAACATTAGCCGCGGAATAGGTGGCTTGCACCGCCGCCGGCTTCGCCCTGCCAGGGATTAGGGCGGGCCGGGCTGCGAGATCGGTTTTCTCTATTGAATCCGCTCGTAGTCGTAGTTTTCCGCCTGCAAGGCGGCGAGCAGTTCCTCGACGTGCTCCGAGCCGCGTGTTTCCATGGTCAGGTCGATGGCGGTATCGCCAAGGTTAACGCCGTAGTAGGTGCGGTCGTAGGAGGTCTCGACGATGTTGGCGCGCATGCGGGCCAGCACCCCGGTGAGCTTGTGCAGAGCGCCCGGATAATCCGGCAGATGGATGCGCAGGCGAATCAGGCGTCCGTCTTTCACCAGCCCGCGCTCGATGATGCGCGAAAGGATGGAGACATCGAGGTTTCCCCCGGAGATGATGGCGACGATCTTCTTGCCGATGCAGGAGATCTTGTGCTGCAGCAGGGCGGCCACCGGCGCCGCGCCCGCGCCTTCGGCCAGCGTCTTTTCGTTTTCCAGGAGCAGGAGGATGGCGTTGGCGATCTCTTCCTCCTCGACCGTCACGATGTCGTCGACATATTTCTGCACCATCTCGAGGGTGCGGTCGCCGCAGCGGCGCACCGCGATGCCGTCGGCCAGCGTCGAGGCCACGGGCAAAACCACCGGCTGGCCGGCAGCCAGCGCCGCGCGCATCGAGGGCAGGCGGGCGGTCTGCACTCCGATGACGCGAATCTTGGGATTCAGCTCCTTCAGCGCGCAGCTCATGCCGCTGATGAGACCGCCACCGCCAATGGCGGTGATGACCACTTCAACGTCCGGCATCTGCTCCAGCAGCTCCAGCCCGACGGTTCCCTGGCCGGCGATGACCGCGTTGTCGTCGAACGGGTGGATGAAAGTCAGCGATTCCTGGGCGCAGCGGCGTTTGGCCTCCTCGCAGGCTTCGTCGTAGTTGGCGCCGTGCAGGATCACCTCGGCGCCATAACGCCGGGTCGCCATCACCTTGTTCAGGGGAGTGGCCAGCGGCATGCAGATCTGCGCGGCGATGTTCCGCTTGCTGGCGTGGTATGAGACCGCCTGGGCGTGGTTGCCGGCTGAGGCGGCAATCAGCCCGCGCTCCCGGTCGCCGTTGGTCAGGGTCAGAATCTTGTTGAGCGCGCCGCGCTCCTTGTATGACCCGGTCATTTGCAGGTTCTCCAGCTTCAGGAAAACCTTGTTGTCGGTCAGCCGTGAAAACGTCTCCGAATGTGAGCACGGCGAGACGAAAACGGAATCCGCTATGCGCTCGCGCGCTTGTTTGACCTGTTCTAGTGTGACCATGCGTGTATCATTCCGGCCTGCGTTCCAAACGCAAATAGATTTATATAAGTCGCACCGCCGCCAAAGACGTTGCGGAAAGAGCGTTGGCAAACGCCAAAGGCCGCAACTCTCTTGCCTGGACTGCCGGCGGCCACCCTTCAGCCAGCGCCACAGTTGCGCCCCGGATTCCGTCCCGCAAGTGCAAAACAGCCCTTGCGCGGAGACCCGGCCTGCCTGACACCGCAATTTTCTTGCAGCTGGACGGCAAGAAGTAAGACGCGTAGGTTAAATCGATTATAACCTCAAGGCCGCCATGCGCCACCACTGGCAGGCGCCGGCGGGCCGACGGGTGTAGCAGTTCTCCCAGCCAAGTGATACATTTAGTCGAACTTGCGCAAACGGAAATGGCTCGTCAACCGGATACGGCGGTGCGTGATTCAACCCCAGACTTGAGCACATTCCTACCTGCCGAGTGTCTGGAAATCAGCGATCATCAGACCGACCTGCCAAGAATTGCGAAGGATCGCAAACTCACAGAAGCAATAGAAAATGCGGTGCGCCGTATCTCGACAGCACACCAGCTCCACCACGGTGACGCAAGGGAGTCCGGGAAGCTGCGGGCGAACAGCGTCCACCTCGTGTTGACGTCGCCTCCTTATTGGACTCTCAAGGAATACAGACGTTCCCCCGGTCAGTTGGGCTTTATTGCTGACTACTCCGTGTTTCTCGCCGAGTTAGACAAGGTTTGGCAGCACTGTTTCCATGCTCTAGTTCCTGGCGGGCGGCTCATTTGCGTTGTCGGCGATGTTTGCTTGTCGCGGCGCAAGAATGCTGGCCGCCACACAGTCGTTCCGCTGCACGCTTCCATCCAGGAGCGTTGCCGGGCGCTCGGGTTCGACAATCTGGCCCCGATCATTTGGCACAAGATTGCAAATGCCAACTACGAGGTGGAGAACGGGTCTCGATTCCTTGGCAAGCCATATGAACCGAACGCGGTGATCAAGAATGACATCGAATTTATTTTGATGGAGCGCAAGCCCGGAGGGTATAGGGCACCGTCCCTCTCCACACGAATTATGAGCTTGATTCCAGCCGAGAAACATCAGGAATGGTTTCAGCAAATCTGGGATGGAGTCACCGGGGCATCGACAAGAGATCACCCGGCGCCTTACCCGCTTGAGCTGGCCGAGCGTCTTATTCGGATGTTCAGTTTTGTTGGTGATACGGTGTTGGACCCCTTCATGGGGACAGGGACCACGAACTTGGCGGCCTCAAGATGGGGTCGAAACAGTATCGGGATCGAAATTGATTCCCATTATTTTGAGTTATCCCATCAGCGACTCCTCGGCAATGGGACCTCTGAGCTGTTCCCGACGGCCAGGGTTCAAGTTTACCTTCAGCAGAACGAACAATGAACCTCGACAAACGGATTTCCAGCGCCGTCAAGTATTACTGGACAACCCGGCAGACTCAAAAAGCAAAGCAGGGCGCTTCGAGCGGAATTCATGACTATGGCGCGCGGGCGGATGTTACCGGCGGGAAGCAGATGGATGAGTTTGCCGGTATTGTCGTGGACTTTCTCCATGAACTCGGGCTCGACAAAGCTCAGATGTTTAATGGCAGGCGTGCCAGCGAACTCCCGGGCTTCTACCGGGCCGAAAAGAATTGGGATTGGATCGTGGTGGCTGATGGGCGCTTGCTTGCCGTCCTTGAGCTGAAGTCGCAAGTTGGACCGTCATTTGGCAATAACTTTAACAACCGGGTTGAAGAGGCACTGGGAAACGCAACCGATCTATGGAAAGCCTACAGCGAAGGCGTATTTGCGCCTTCGCAAGAGCCGTGGGCGGGCTACCTGATGTTGTTGGAAGACTGTCCTGAATCGCGTGGCCCGGTGCGGTTATGCGAGCCGCACTTTTCGGTCCGGCCCGAGTTCCGGGACGGATCCTATGTCCAAGGATCAAAGCCGATGGGCGTATCTTATGCGAAGCGGTACGAACTGTTCTGCCGCAAGCTGGTGCTGGAACGCCTCTACACGGCAAGCGCGTTCTTGACGTCCAACAGAACTGATGGCCCAAAGGGCAAATTCACGGAACCCGCTACCGATCTGACATTCAAAAACTTTCTCGCTTCCCTATCGGGAAAGGTGACCCAGCACATAAAGATGAAGCAGCTTGGGACACTGCGGAGCTAGTGTTTTCCGCGGCCCATCAAACGCCGTGCGGCGTTGATGGGCCGGAGTTGATGTGGCTGGGGTGAAGCTACTTGCCGACTGCGGCGCTGAAGACTTCCTTGAGAATCGCCTTGAACTCCTCGTCGGTTACCAGCCCCTTCTTGGAGGTGCCAAGCTGCTTGATCTTCTGCAGGACGAGCTCGAACTTCTCCTTGTCTTCCGGATAATCCAGCCCCAGCTCTTTGACCTTGGTGGTCACCGAAGGGTAGCCGCTCTTCTTGCCCAGGACTGCTTTGGGGCGCTGTCCCACAAAAGGCGGGTTCAGGGAAAACATTGCCAGGGGCTGATGCAAAACCGAGTCAATGCCGATTCCGGATTCGCGGGTGAAGTTCCCCGAGCCCACAATCGGCTTGTTGGGCGCCATGGCAAAGCCGGTCAACTGCTGAGTGAGGGCGGACAGCTCCGCCAGCTTTTCGTATTTGAAGCCCCAGTCGTAGCCGTACAGGGTTCGCAGCGCCACTACTACCTCTTCCAGGGCGGCGTTGCCGGTGCGTTCGCCCAGTCCGTTGATGCAGGTGTGCACCACGGCGGCGCCTGCCTCGACGGCCGCCATTTCGTTGGCCACCGCCATGCCGATGTCGTTGTGGGTATGGATCTCGACCGGCAGCCTGGTAGTCTGCCTGACCATGGTCACCAGATATTTGATGGCGGCGGGAATGGCGCAGCCGACGGTGTCGATCACGCCGATGGAGTCGGGCGGCGCCTCCTGCATGAGCCGGCCCAGTATGCTCTTGAAATCGGCCACCACGGCGCGCGTGGTGTCGTAAGGGAAGTAGACGGTGTAGAGCCCGAGCTGCTTGGAGCGCCTGATGGCCTTCACGCTTTGCGCCAGCACGTGGTCCAGGGTCCACTTGAACTGCATCTCCAGCTTGGGCTGTCCCACCGGCACTTCAATGACCACGCCGCTGGCGCCGCATTCGTGGGCAACGTCGATGTCCTTCTCCATGGCCCGCACGAAGGCGTACGGCTTGGCCTTCTTCACTCGCCGGGAGATGACCCTGATCGCCTCCGCGTCCTCGGCCGAGACCGCCGGCATTCCCGCCTCGATCCGGTGAACGCCCATGTCGTCCAGCATCTCCGCGATCCTGATCTTGTCGTCTTTCCGCAGGACGACTCCGGGAGTCTGCTCGCCGTCCCGCAGAGTCGCGTCATGAATCTGGACTTCGTCGGGCAGAGCAAACTGCGCCCGGACCTCGGGAAGGAAATTCAGACTGCTCGTCCACCACGATTCCGATTTCCACTTTGCTTCGACCGGCATCAAGCACGCTCCAGGTTGAATAAGGACTGTTGCCCCGGCACAAGCGCAAGCTGGCGCTGGCCAGGGGCCACTGGCAACTTTTATCACACCGGACGCTCAAACTTGCATTGTTTTTGTGCGCGGGCGATGCGGTTGCGTTTTGCTGGGGTGGTCTGGGCGCGAGTCGGAAGAATCTGGTGTATTGCTGCAGAAGAATTAACCACCGAGAACACAGAGGGGCACCGAGAAATGCAGGTCCCCAGCGAGCCTTATCTGCTCTGTGCGACTCTGCGAACTCTGTGGTTAGCTTCCAACCGCTCCACTCCGCCCCGCTGCTTCGGCAGATGCAAAGGCACATCTGCCGGGGCCACGCTTCGCTGCGGTCGGATGACGTTATCTTATGGGGTACACCTACTGTAGTTCCGCTCTAGGCTACCAGGGGCTTGTTTTCCCGCAGCTTGGGGCAGCACAGGTGTTGCTGCCGGCGAACCCAGTTGGTTGCTTCCTGAGCGGCGTCGGCAAGCTGCTTTTCCGTCAACTGCCGTTCCAGCTCGACCTGCGCCTCGTGGCTGCGGTCCTTCATGGCCATGCTCAGTTTCTCGGCGATGCGGAACCACATGTAAGCCGCCTTGGGATCGGGCGGGACGCCGCGTCCTTCACGGTACAGCTCTCCCAGAAGGAACTGGAAGAGCGTAAATCTCTCCACCGCCTTGCAGTACCAACTGAACATAGTCGCTTCCTGGCCGGGGTTGTCGAGCGGATTCTGGCAGTGCTGGCATTGAGAGTTGCGCTGCATGAACTGGCTGGCGGCGTAGAGAACCAGCTCCACCCGGCTGGAGATGCCGAGCTTGTCGAAGATGCGGTAGATGTAGTTTTTTATCGTGTTCTCGCTCAAGCCGAGCAGGTCGGCGATTTCGCGGTTGGTCAATCCTTCCGAAACCTGCTGAACAACCTCGCGCTCCCGTTTGGATAGCAGCTCAGCCCCGCTGGCATTGACCAGGCGCAGAGGCATCTTGAGGGCCTCCAGCAGATGCTCCAGCTCCGCACTGCTGGCCCAGAGCTGGCCTTGACTGACGCAGACGATGCACTTGGGCAGTGTTTCCAGCGAGCTGTTTCGGCTGAAGATGCCTCTGGCGCCGGCGCGAAAGGCGCGCGTGACCGAGTCGCCGTCGGAGCGGTCGAGAATCATCACCACCGGCGGTCTGCCGCGCGTGTTCCGCATCTTTTCCGTGAGCTCGAAGCCGGCGCCATGGTGGCCGTCGAGGTTCTCGCCGATCAGCGCCACGTCGATCTGCTGGCGCCCCGCCTCGGCGGCCGCTTCCGCCGCATTGCAACCCGCATAAACTACCTGGAACTGATGGTTCTCCAGCGCGGCGGAAATGGCTTGGCCGTTCATTCGGCTGGAATCAACGACCATGACCCGTACCCCCGAGGGCTCCATACTTTCTCCCCTACCCCGACTGCCTGTGTGATGCGCTCGTATATGGGACGAGCCGATGGGACAACTGACAGAAAAGCGATGCGTTAGTCTGCAATTCGCTTGCTCACTTGTGGGGATTGGATGCCAAAGGTACTTTGGACGTTGTCACACGCCGGAGCTGCGCTGACCGCAGTGCGGATGTGACTTTGAGGGCGGAGCCATACCCGTCGTAGCGCTTTCGGCAGCCCCGGGAAAGCCTGCAGGATAAGGGCGTAAATGTTTATTTTTCAGCAGTTTAATTGGATGGCACGTCTTGCCCTCCCACTTCTCTTCAACTCGCGCCAATAACCGATTCGAGTCCTTGGTGGAACGCCGCAAACACACTCGCTACAGCCTACGTATTCCGGTGCTCTTTGCCTGGCCCAGCGGGCAGGAGCAGTGCGCAAAGGACGGATGCACCGAGAACATAAGCACGCATGGGATTTGTGTCTCGTGCGTGCCCGATTCCTGTCCCCCGCTTGGCACGCGGCTGAACATCACGCTGGTGCTGCCAACAGCGGAAGGAAGGACTCCGGGGACGACCCTGAAGGGAGAAGGGAAAATCGTCCGCCGGGAAACTCCGCAAGGCAAGCTGGCGAGCTTTGCGGCGGAAACATATTTCAGAATTGACCTCCACTGAAGCCCGGGCGGGCGGCTGGAGGCGGGTACATCAGCATGATTGAAGCTTCGAACTCAGAAACGATGGCGATGAGAGTTGCCGCGCCCCTGGCTGTGCTGGCGGGCGGGCGGCCGCAGTGGTTCGCCATCCAGACGCGGGCCAAGCACGAGAAGAAGATTGCCTCTGAGCTGAGCATGAAGGGCGTGACCGCCTTCGTTCCCACCATGCGCGAAGTGCGGCGCTGGAGCGACCGGCGCAAAGTCATAGATGCCGCCCTGTTCTCCTGCTACGCCTTCGTCCAGGCGGCGCTGGACGAGCAACTCTACCTCAGGGTGCTGCGGATCCCGGGCGTGTTCCGCTGGCTGGCTTTCAACGGCCGGCCATGCCCGATCCCCGACGCGCAGATAGAAGCCGTGCGCCAGATAGTCAACAACTCGGTCGCCTGCTCGCCTTACCCGTTTCTGAAAGCCGGTGACCGGGTACGCATTCGCGGCGGATGCCTGGAAGGCGTCGAGTGCGTTCTCGTCTCCGAGCCGGGGGAACGGAAGCTGGTGGTTTCGATCGAGCCGCTCCAGCGCTCGATCTCGATTGCGGCCGACGGATACAAGCTGGAACCGCTCTGATTCAACTTCGACGATCTCTCGATGAAGGCTGGAAGTTACTCCCGGCCGGCCATCACGCCAATGAGGCCGAGCCAGGCCGGGTGCCACGGCGGGGTGGCGGCAACACAGACCGCACAAAAATGAGGAATGTAACCGATGACCAAGAAGTACAAGCTGTTGCAACCAAGAAACGAACTCCAGAAAGTCTCAACCAACGTTCGCCTGCTGCCGTCCGGCAGGTACACGCCCCCGGCGTCAAGCGAGGAGCCGGACGTCGACATGGTTGCGGCCATTCGCGTTCTGCTCAGGCGCCGGCGCTGGATCTTGGGTTGCACGGCAGCCGCGCTGCTGGCGGCGGCGCTGGTTTGCCTGTTAATGACCCCGCGCTACACGGCGGTTTCGCAACTGCAACTGCTCAAGCAGGACACGGGCGGAATAGCGGTGGGCGACAAGAACGGCGGCAACACCTACAGTGATACGCTGGATTTCACCCTCACCCTGCAGACGCAGGCGGCCGCCCTGCAAGCCGACGCTCTCGCCTTGCAGGTCGTCAAGGAGCTGGACCTGGCCGACACCCCGGAGTTCAGCTATCACCCTCCGCTCATCAGGAACGACGAAGTGCGGCGCCAGATGGAGTTGCCCTTCGATCAGTCGCCGCTGAAGCGCGCGGCGGCCGTTCGCCAGTTCCAATCGAATCTCAATGTCGATGTCCTTTCCGGCACGCGCCTGATTCGGGTCAGCTACACCCATCCTGACCCGGCAATGGCTGCCAGAATCGTCAACCAGTTACTGAAGGATTTCGTCGAGCACAACTTTCAGGTGCGCTACAACGCCACCAACCAGGCCACCGACTTCTTGCGCCGCCAACTGGTGGACCTGAAGTCCGAGGTGGAGAAATCACAGGCGCGCGCGGTTGAGTTGGAGAAGGATTCCGGGATATTCGGCGAGGACGAGCACCACAACATCATCATCACCAGGCTGGAGCAACTCAACAACGAGGTAACCGCCGCCGAGTCGAACCGGGTGGTGAAGCAAACCATTTACAACCTTGCCCACAACGGCAACCCGGAGCTGATCGCCGGGCTGCTGGGAGGCGCGCCCGGGGCGACCGCCACCGACACGGTCAATTCGCTTTCCCTCATCAATAACCTGCACCAGCAGGAGGCCCAGCTCAATTCGCAGATCGCGGATGCCTCCACCAAGTACGGCCCGGCTTATCCCCGGCTGATCGAGATGCAGCAGCGGCTGGAGGCGCTGCGCGGTTCCATCCAGAAAGAGCTGCGCCGGGTCGCCGATCAAGCCAAGAGCGAGTACGAGCTGGCGGCCACGCGCGAAGCTTCCGCCAAAAAGGCGTTTGCCCAGCAGAAGGCGGCCGCGGCTGATATGAACAACAAGGCCGTCGATTTCACCATCGCCAAGCACGAGGCCGATTCCAACCGCACGCTCTATGACAACCTGTTGCAGAAGCTCAAAGAGGCCGGCGTATTGGCCGGCTTGCGTTCCAGCGAGCCCAACGTCGTCGACCAGGCGGCAGTTCCAGCTCGTCCGTCCAAGCCCAAAGTGAAGCTATACCTGGCCTTTGGCCTGCTGGCCGGTCTGACGCTCGGTGTGGCCTGCGCATTTATCGTCGACGCCGCCGACCGCACGGTACGCGATCCGGATGAGGTCGAGGCCGCCACCCATGTACCGGTGCTGGGAATAATTCCGCAGGCCGAACTGGTGGCCGGGGACCGCAAGGCCCTGCCCAAAGGAAATGGCCAGCACTGCCTCGGTGGCGCTACGCAGGAAGCCCGCGCCCGTCTGGTAGGTCTCAGCAATTCGCCGGTGGCGGAGGCTTTTCGCGCCGTGCGTACTTCCTTGCTGCTGTCCTCATCCGGCGTTCCCGCCAAGGTTGTCATGATAACCAGCAGCCTGCCGCAGGAAGGGAAGAGCTTTTCCGCCTTGAACCTGGCCTCGGTGCTGGCGCAGAACGGCGGCCGGGTTCTGCTGGTCGACGCCGACCTGCGCCTCGGAAGTCTGAGCAAGGTTATGAAGCGCTGTACCGGCATAGGCTTGAGCCATATTTTGCAGGGTAGCCCGGACGCTCCCGCCTACCGGCAGGTCGAGGAAATTCCCGGCCTGGTATTCATGCCGGCCGGACCCTGCCCGGAGTCTCCGTCTGAGTTGCTCGGATCGCAGCGCATGGCCGAACTGATCAAGCTTTGGCGCGAGCAATTCAGTTACGTGGTGATTGACACTCCCCCGGTTATTCCGGTCACCGACGCGGTCGTTCTCTCGCCCAACGTGGACGGCGTGCTCATGGTGGTCCGCTTCGCCGTCACCAATCGCCAGTCAATGTTGCGAACCATCCGCGTGCTGCAAAACGCCCAGGCCGAGTGTCTGGGGGTGGTGGTAAACGCCATGGATGTTCATTCGGCGGATTACCACCACTATTCCGGAGCCTACGGCTATGGCGGCTACGGCTCCAACGGCTCCGGCAAAGCGGCGGTGGTAATTCCCCCGTCCTCGCCGCTGGACCCCAAGGAGGAAAGAGCATGATGCGAAATCGAGCAGAAAAATCCGTTTGCCTCCTGATTGTGCTTGTCCTGATGCTGGCGCTGGCCGGCTGGGCGGCTCAAACACCCGCGGCGTCGCCGCCTCCGCCAACCGCGCCCGCTGCCTCCGGTCCGGGGAAGATGGCCGCCGTGCCGGTGCAGATCGCGGCCGGCGACTTGCTGGAGATTTCCGTCTTCGACTCCCCCGAGCTGACGCAGCAGGTACGCGTAGGCGCCGACGGCCAGGCGCAACTGGCGCTGCTCGGCAGCACCATGCTGGGCGGATTGACCGGACAGGAAGCGGCGGACCTGATCGCCAGCGAACTGCGCGACCGCCACTTCCTGCTGCATCCGCAGGTTAACGTGTTGATCAAGGAGTTCGCCAGCAAAGGCGTTTCCATTACCGGAGAAGTGCAGCATCCCGGCGTTTACCAGGTGCTGGGCCCGCGCACCCTGCTGGATGTGCTTTCCATGGCGGGCGGCCTCACCAACTATGCTGATGGCAACAAGATCACCATCAAGCGCCGCTCCGGAACGCAGGAGAACGTTAACGCCAAAATGAACAGCAACGACGCCCTGAGCTCGTTGGCCAATGACGTTCAAGTCTTTCCCGGAGACCTGGTGGTGGTGCCGCGCGCCGGAATCGTCTACGTGCTGGGTAACGTGAACCGGCCGGGAGGATTCGTCATGCAGAACGGCGGCAAGATTTCGCTGCTGCAGGCGCTGGCGGAAGCCGGAGGGACAAGCGCATCGGCCTCGATCAACAAAGCCGTTTTACTTACGAAATCGGATAGCGGGAGCTATGCGCCGAACAAGCTGCACGTCGGCAAAATTGCGCGCGGCCAGGAGCCCGATATCGAGCTGCATGCCAACGATATTCTGTTCGTGCCGAATAGCCGGCTGAAAGACGCCGTGCGCGCCTCGCAGAGCGTGGTCCAGTCGGCGGGGAGCGCTGCCATTTATGGCGTCATCCCCTAATGGGAACGTGGCGCCAGGCGGCGTCTGGTCTGGCCGGTTAGGGCAGTTAGTGCGCCGCCGCCTGGCCTCCGGCCTAGCGCGTAATGCGGCCTGGATGCTGAGCGGCAACGGCCTGAGACTGGCCGGGCGCATGGTCTACTTCGTCATCGTAGCCCATGTGCTGGGCCCTGCCGGGTACGGTTCCTTCGTGGCCTGTACCGCCCTGGTAGCGGCCATGTCGCCGTTCGCCTCCTGGGGCACCGGAGACGTGCTGATCAAGTACGTGGCCCGCGACCGGAATCGCCTGCCGGTTTACCTGGGCAACGCGCTTTTGGTAACCATTGCCTCCGGCTCGCTGCTGACGGTGTTGGCGCTGCTGATCCGGCCCAGGGTGCTTCCCCCTTCCGCCACCTTCGGAATGCTGCTGGCCGTGGCCGTCGCCGACCTGCTTGGGCTGCCGGTCATCGATACCTGCCTGCACGCCTTTGCCGCCATCGGGCAGCTACGCCGATACTCGCAGATTGTGGTGCTGTCCACCATATGCCGATTGATTGCGGCGCTGGTCCTGGCGGCTACCGCAGCGACGCCCGTGCATTGGGCGCATCTGTATGCGGCCGGGGCGGTGGTTGCCACCTTTGCCGCGCTGGCGGCGGCCATCCGCTGGTGCGGTTCGCCGCGCCTGCAACTGAGCCTGCTGGCGCCGTCGGTGCGCGAGGGCTTCCACTTTTCGGTTTCGATGGCATCGCAATCGATTTACAGCGACATCGACAAGACCATGCTGGCGCGGCTGAGCACGGTCGAGTCGGCGGCCATCTACGCGGTAGCGTGCCGCTTTATCGAGCCCATCATGCTGCCGGTTCGTTCCCTCGCCATGGCCACCTATCCCGAATTCTTTCGCCAGGGCGAGCAGGGCGTGACCTCGGGTTTCGCCTTCGCCAAGCGCATCTGCCGCCACTCGTTCCTATATGGACTAGGGGCCAGCATCGCGCTGTTTCTGGCGGCGGGGGCGGTACCGCTCATTTTCGGCAGGGCGTATGCGGAGAGCGTGGTGGCGCTGCGCTGGCTTTGCCTGCTGCCGATGGTCTATAGCGTGCGGACATTCCTCAGCGACTCCTTGACCGGGGCCAACTACCAGTGGCAGCGCTCGTTGCTGGACATCGTCATTGCCATTTTCAGCGTGTTCTTCAACCTGTGGATTATCCGCGCTTACGCCTGGCGAGGCGCCGCTTGGTCCAGCCTGATAATCAATTCGCTGCTGCTGCTGCTGCTTTACCTGATAATTCGCTGGCACCTGCGGCGCGAGCGGCCGTGCCAGGCGGCGCCCGCGGCACAGCCTATCCTTGCCACCGATGAGAAATAGAAGCGCTCTTTCGCGTATTCGGAAGCTGCGGAGATCTCGCCATTTTGCGGCATTTCGACTTGGCATTGCCTGAAAAGTTTATGGAGACGCGGTGTGTTGCAGCCTTTGGTATCAATTCTGATCCCGACGTATAACTCGCAGGAATGGATTGCCGAGACGCTTCGGTCAGCGCTGGCGCAGAGCTGGCAGCGGAAGGAGATCATCGTCGTCGACGATGGCTCGACCGACCATACCCTGAGCATTGCGCGGCGCTTCGAATCGAACTGCCTGAAGGTGGTCGCGCAGGATAACCAGGGCGCGGCGGCGGCGCGCAACCAGGCCTTCAGCCTGAGCCAGGGCGATTACCTGCAGTGGCTGGACGCCGATGACCTCATGGCACCCGACAAGCTTGCCCTTCAGGTCGCGGCTTTGCAGCGCTCCGCCACCCGCCGGACAATTGCTTCTTGCAGTTGGGGATGGTTCATGTATCGCTATGATCGAGCAAAATTAATTCCCACCGCATTGTGGTGCGACCTGCCTCCGCTCGAATGGTTGATACGCAAGATGGGGCAGCACCTGTTCATGCCCACTTCCACCTGGCTGGTCAGCCGTGAATTGACCGAAGTCGCCGGCCCCTGGGATACCAGGATGTTGGTGGATGATGATGGCGAATACTTCTGTCGCGTGCTGCTGGCGAGCGATGGTGGCGTCCGGTTTATCCCGGAGGCGAGACTTTACTACCGTTTTTCGGGATTCGGCAGCCTCAGCCACATCGGATGCTCAGAGCGAAAACGCGAGGCCCAGTGGCTCTCCATGCAGCTCCATATCGGCTATCTGCGGTCGCTGGAAGACAGCGAGAGAGTTCGCAACGCCTGCGTGCGCTACCTGCAACACTGGCTGCCCAGTTTTTATCCGGAGCGCCCCGACATCGTTAAAGAGGCCAACGAGATGGCCCGGTGTCTGGGCGGACAGCTTGTTTCCCCGCGCCTGTCCTGGAAGTACTCCTGGATCAAGGCGCTATTTGGCTGGCGTTTTGCTAAACGCGCCCGGATGTGGTTGCTGAACGGCAAGTGGTCGGCAGTGCGGCTGTGGGACAAAGCCCTCTTTCGCATGGCCGGCCAAGCCCGCAAGCCGCGGCCGGCATTCGCCGCCGGGGGAGAGTAAGAGTGATATTCCGCTTTTACGAGTGGCTGTTTGCCGTCGTGCTGCTCTTCTCCAGCATGCACGTTTTCATGGGGCTCACACATCCTCAGCAGGCGGAGGACCCCCAGGACGTGGCTTCGACCGCGGTGCACATGTCCGCCGTTGTGGGGGAAGCAGGTATCGATGCCGCCGGCGCCCTGCTCATCCTGTTGCGCCTGAAGCGGGTGCTGCGCGCCGCCCGGGCGGCGTGGCCGCTGCTGGCACTGGCCGGGCTGGCGGCGCTGTCGGCAGCCTGGAGCACCGATCCGGCAATAACCTTGCGGCGAAGCTTGCTGCTCTTCATCTCGACTCTGTTCGCTATTTATCTGGGTGAGCGCTATTCGATCGATAAGTTCGCGCGTCTGCTGGCGCAAGCCATGTGCCTGATGATTGCCGCCGTATATGCCTTCTACTTTTTCGCACCTGCATACGTGATCGCCTCAGGGGACGACAACGGCGCATGGAAAGGGTTGTCGGCGTACAAGAACAGCTTTGGCGAATTCATGGCAGTGGCGGTAATACTCCTGCTGCTGGTCAGGTTCCGCCGCTTTGGCTGGCTGCGATATGTGTTCATCGCCAGCGCCGCCCTGCTGCTGGTGCTGTCGCGCTCGGCGGGCGCGCTCGCTTGCTGCGCCCTCACGCTTGCCCTCATGCCGTTCTGGAAGTGGGCCCGCCTCAACCGCCGGCAGCGCCTGCTGGTGTGCACCATCTCGCTAATCGTGTTATCGGCGGCAACGTATTTCGCTATCAGCCATGCCGGTTCCTTGCTCCACGCGCTGGGGCGCGACGCAACTCTGACCGGGCGGAGACAATTGTGGACCGCGGTATGGCCGGCAATTCTTAAGCAGCCCATGCTCGGGTATGGATACGACACCTTCTGGATCGGTTTGAAAGGCGAGGTGCTCAATGCCCGGATCGCCATCGGCTGGTTGGCCCCGGCGGCCGACAACGGCTATATCGATCTCTGCCTCGGCCTCGGCGTGGTTGGAGCGGCCGCGTTCCTGTACATCTTCGCCTTCGCCTTCCGCAAGGCGGTCCGCTACATCAGGTTGGAACAGAGCCCGATCGGCCTGTGGCCGGTCTCCTATCTGTGCTTCTACCTGGCGCACAACGTAGTGGAAAGCGGAATTTTGACCAGAGGCGCGTTCCCGTCACTCATGTTCGCCATAATCGTCGCCTCCCTGGCAGTGAGCCGGCAGCGGGCGGCAAACGCCAGCCTGGCTTTTGACGCTCAGCAACAGACCGCGTGGCGTGCCTCGCACTCCCTGACGCTGGCGCCTGATTCGCTGCGTTCCCTCAGGTAAGCAACCGCATTAACGCTGGTGGTGGTCCGTAAATGAAGGTTTTGCATGTAATGCCGGAGTTCCCTTGCCCGCCCGACAACGGCATGCGGGCGGATATGTGGGACCGCCTTCGCGCCATGAGCCGCTTGGGGTTCAGCATTGATGTCCTGGTGATGAAGCAGAAGCTGTCGCCGGAAGCGCGCCATGTGGACGAGCTGCGCGCCACAGCCAGCAGTCTCCACTTGGTTGAGCGCCGTCCGCTGCGCAAGTGCCTGGCCACCATTGCCCCGACGCTGGCCAGCCGCAACTACCTGCTGAAAGAGTTCCCCTTGACCGGAGAATATGACGCGGTAGTGGCGGAGGGAGAAGACGTCGTCCCGATTTTTGACAATCCGCGGCTGCGCACAAGGCTGCGCGTTTTGCGAATACACAACGACGAAACCGAATACATGCGGGAGCTGGCAAGGACGGCCCGCGGCTTTCTGCGCAGGCAGTTCCTGCGCCTGGAAGCTCTGCGCCTGGCGCCATATTCCCGATACGCTTATCGCCGCGCCGACTCGCTGTGGTTCATTTCGCAAAGCGAATGCCGGAAATTCCTGGCGGCACAGCCGGAGGCCGCGGCCAAGGCGGTGTGGTTGCCGCCTTCGATTGCCTCCGGCCAGGCGCCCCGGCGGAATGCCATTGGCTCGAAGCGGGTGCTGTTCGTGGGCAGCTTTCACATTTCCCTGAACCAGGAAGCCATACGCTGGTACTTGAATGAAGTTCATCCGCGCCTCATCCATCATCCCGGCTACGAGCTGGTGATTGCCGGAAGCACGCAAGGGCGCCCCGCGGCAGCGTTGTTTGGCAAACAGATCGAGCGGGAAACACGCTGCGCCGTTCACCTTGACGTGGAAGACCTGGGGCCGCTTTACGAGCAGTGCGCGGTATTCGTCAACCCGATGCGAAGAGGAGCCGGGGTCAAACTGAAGAGCGTCCACGCCATTGAGCGGGGCATTCCGGTGGTGTCGACCTCGGTGGGCAATGAAGGCAGCGGCTTCGCCGATCAGGAGCACGTTCGCGTGGCGGATACGCCGCAGGATTTTGCCGCCGCCGTCGCCGAGCTAATGGACAACCAAAACCTGGGCGAGCAAATGGCCCTCCGCGCCCATGAGCAGTTCCGCAAGCTTTACGACAGCGAAGCCAATATCCGCCGGCTGTTTGCGGCCCTGGCGCCGCCAAGCCTGCCAGGCCCGGCAGCTCAAGACCACGTCCTTCCGGCGCTGTTTCCGCAGCCTGCCGGCCGGCAAGCTCAATAAGCCGCGCCAGGAAGCCAGCTTTACGAAGTGTCACAAGCAACAATGAAAATTCCAGTTCTGCTGTTCCACGACGTCTCTCCTGAGGCAACGGGCAAGGCCCCGAACATCACCATCACTCCTGAGCGGTTCCGGGAGATCGTGGCGTGGCTCGCTGACCACGGCTACACCGGCGTTTCGGCCCGCGACTGCCTCCAGGGCGAGGGCCGCCGAGAGGCAGTTAGCGGAAAGCCCGTCGTAATCACCTTCGACGACGCCTATGCCAGCATCGCCGAGCACGCCCTTCCCGTACTGAAGTCCTATGGCTTCAGGGCCACGGTATTTGTGGTGACCAGCCTGATCGGCCGCACCAACGAGTGGGACACGCCCAAGTGGCGGGCGCTGCCGTTGATGGACGCGGACCAGATTCGCGCCTGGGCGGCATGCGGCATAGAGTTCGGCAGTCATAGCTGCCGGCATTACGACCTGACCACGCTGGGGGAATCCGAGCTGCGGCGGGAGATAGCGCCATCGCATGATGAGCTGGCCAACGTTACCGGCGCGCCGGTGGTGAGCTTTGCCTATCCTTTCGGCGAGCACAACCGAACCGTTCGGCGGGTGGTTTCGCAAACTTTCCCTCTGGCCTTTACGACCTACAAGGGTGTAGTTACACCCAGCACCGACCCCATGCTCTGCGCCCGAATAGAAATCATGCCGCGCCACACGGCGCGGCGAGTAGGCCTCTATCTGCAATTCGCCGAGGCGGCGGGATTGTGGGGACGAATGCTGCGTTCGGCGCGCCCGCTGGTGCGTCAGATACTCTCGCCCAGGCCGGGCGCGGTGCAGCCGTAATAACGCCGCCGGCGCACCCGTTTACGACCACACAACCATGCCCGATCCAAGCACAACCAGTCACCCGGATTTAGCGGCCCAGGATACCCGAATGTCGGAAAGCCAGACAGCACCCATAGACGCGGCCATAGCGGCGGTGCGCCGCCGCAACCGCGAACTGTTTCCGGAAGATGAATTTCAAAACAGCCTCGCCTGGGAAAAGCGGCGCAGCGAGCGTTCCGGACACGCCTTTATTCTCGCTTTGCTGCACTTCGACGAGTCGCAGTGGAAGCAGCGCAATGGCCGCTCCACTAAGACGGTCACCGATTCCGTCTGCGCGGTAATTCGCGAGACCGACACCGCGGGCTGGTACAAGAGCGGTGAGAGCTTCGGCGTCATTTTTACCGAGTTACGGATTTCCGAGGGCGATCCCCAGGCCAGCATCGATTTGCGGCTGCACCGGGCGCTGTGCGCCGCGGTGGCCGGCGACGCGGCGGCGGAAGGCATTCGCATCAGCTACCACCTGTTTCCGGATAGTAATGGCGGCCCCGGCGATCCCATTCTCTACCGCGAAACCATGCCAGGCGAGAGCAGGGCGGCCCGCATGGTAAAGCGCGGCATGGACATTGCCGGCAGCCTGCTGGCATTGATCGTGCTGGCGCCCTTGCTGCTGCTGATCACGCTGGCCATCAAGCTGACATCTCCGGGGCCGGCGCTGTTCCGGCAGAAGCGGGTAGGCGAGGGCGGCCGGGTATTTGTGTTTTACAAGTTCCGCTCCATGCGCCACAACAGCGATAACAGTGTGCACCGGGAATACGTGACGCGCATGATCGAAGGGCGGAATGTGGCCCAACGCGACGGCAAAGCGGCGGAAGTTTACAAGGTCGTGAACGATCCGCGAGTCACTCCGGTGGGAAGGCTTTTGCGTCGCAGCAGCCTGGATGAGCTTCCCCAGTTCTTCAACGTATTGAAAGGCGAAATGTCTCTGGTCGGCCCGCGGCCACCATTGCCGTATGAAGTGGTGCTCTACAGCCCCTGGCATTGGCGGCGCGTGCTGGAGGCCAAGCCCGGAATTACCGGCATGTGGCAGGTCTACGGCCGCAGCCGAACCAATTTCGATGAAACCGTCCGTCTCGATCTTCGCTACCTTCGGCAGTGGTCGGTCTGGCTGGACCTGAAACTGCTGCTGAAAACACCCGGCGCGGTCATCTCCGGCGAAGGGGCTTACTGAGCTTCACCGCCGCCCCCGGCAAAAGCGGAAGCCGCGCGCTTTTTAACATCACCATGGAATTACGTTTTGAGCATCACGGTTGAGGGAAATGATTAAAGTTGGCGTAATCGGATACGGGTACTGGGGCCCTAACGTGGTTAGGAATTTCAGTGCGCATGAAGGCTTTCAGGTCGTGGCAGTGTGCGACCAGGACCCACAAGCGTTGCGGCGGGCAAAGCAGGCACATCCCGCAGTAGAGGTTACCTGCGACGCTGCCACCATCACCGGCTCCGCACAGATAGATGTGGTAGCCGTAGTTACTCCCGTCTGGACTCATTACGAGCTGGCTAAAGCCGCGCTGCAGAACGGCAAGCACGTCTTCGTCGAGAAACCGTTCACCTCCAGCACGGCCCAGGCCGAGGAGCTGATCGAACTGGCCGACCGCCAGCATCGGCTGATAATGGTCGATCATACGTTCCTGTTTACCGGCGCTGTCCGCAAGATTCGCGAACTGATTGACGGCGCCGTTCTGGGCGATCTCTATTACTACGATTCCCAGCGGGTCAATCTGGGCCTGTTCCAGCACGACGTGAACGTCATCTGGGACCTCGCCCCCCATGATCTGTCCATCATGGAGTACCTGATAAACGAAGAGCCGGAGGCCATCATGGCGGCCGGCGAAAGGCACATCAACGGGCACGAAGACATGGCTTACATTACGGTGTTTTACCCGCACCGCATCATCGCCCACCTGAATGTGAACTGGCTCTCACCGGTCAAGGTACGGACCACGCTCATCGGCGGCGAAAAGAAGATGCTGGTCTGGAACGACCTGGAAGCCGACGAAAAAATCAAGGTGTACGACAAAGGCGTCGAGATAAACAGCGCCGAGGGGGTGCACAAGCTGCTTGTCAGCTACCGTTCCGGTGACATGTGGGCGCCCAAAATCGAAGCCACCGAGGCGCTCAAAGAAGAGCTCAGCTATTTTCACGACTGTATCGTCCACGGCAGGCACCCCATCAACGACGGTATAGCCGGCTGGCGGGTGGTGCGGCTGGTGGAAGCCGCCTGCCGATCGATCAAATCCCGGGGAGAAGCGGTATTGCTCGCCTCCACCGGAAGCCGCACGGAAATAATGCGGGCGGCATAAAACAAAATTACTCGGAAGGATGTGTAACGGCCATGAATGAACATCAATTAGTTGCTCCTGACGTGAAGCTTGGCAGCAATGTCAAGCTGGGCAAATTCATCAATCTCTACGGTTGCGAGATCGGCGATAACTCCAGGATCGGCGCCTTTGTGGAAGTGCAAAAGAACGCGCACATCGGCAAAAGCTGCAAGATCTCCAGCCATAGCTTCATCTGCGAGGGAGTGACCATCGAAGACGAGGTGTTTATCGGTCACGGCGTAATGTTTATCAACGATTCCTACCCGCGAGCCACCAACACCTCGGGCGAACTGCAGACCGAAGCCGACTGGAAGGTGGAACGGACGACGGTGAAGAGAGGGGCCTCGATCGGTTCCGGCGCCACTATTCTCTCCAACGTGGTGATTGGCGAAAACGCCATCGTCGGCGCCGGCAGCGTGGTAACCCGGGACGTGCCGGCCAACAGCATCGTGGCCGGAAATCCCGCCCGGCTGGTGCGGTATATCGCCGCCAAAGCGGAGGTCGCATAGCCATGGCGAATGATCACAAGAACGCCGTTCCTTTCGTGGACCTGGTCGCTCCACACGCCGAGCTGGAAGAGCGTCTGCTTTCCGTGGTAAAGCGCGTCTTATCCACGGCCGGATTCATTGGCGGGCCCATGGTCGAGGACTTCGAAGCGGCCTACGCCGGCTACTGCGAAACCCGCTACTGCGTGGGGGTAAACAGCGGCACGGACGCGCTGCGCTTCGCCCTGATGGCAATCGGGGTGGAGCCCGGCAATGCCGTGATCACCGTCTGCAACACTTTCATCGCCACCACTGAAGCCATTTCGCAGGCGGGAGCGCAGCCGGTTTTCGTAGATGTCAGCGAGGAGACGTGCAACCTCGATCCGCAAAAGCTACAGGAATTTCTCGCCACCCAGTGCGCCCCGGATTCGCAAGGCATGCTCAGGACCCGCGATAAAGGTTTGCGGGTAAAGGCGGTCGTGCCGGTGCACCTTTACGGGCAGCCGGCGGACATGGATCCCATACTGGAGCTGGCCCAGCACTACGGGCTGGCGGTCATCGAGGACGCCTGCCAGGCCCACGGAGCAGCGTATTTCTCCAAGAAGCAGGGACGCTGGCTCAAAGCCGGCAGCCTGGGACGCGCCGCCGCCTTCAGTTTTTATCCCGGCAAGAACCTGGGAGCCTGCGGCGAGGGCGGCGCGGTCACCACCAATGACGAAGAGCTGGCGCACAAGATCCGCATGCTGCGCGATCACGGCCAGGAGAAAAAATACTATCACCGGCTGGAGGGCTACAACGGCCGCCTGGACGCCATGCAGGCGGGATTCCTCAGCGTCAAACTGCCCTACCTGGACGAGTGGAACCGCCAGCGGCGCGCTATCGCCAAGCGCTACCACGAGGCCTTTGCCGCCGCCGCCGACCGCCTGGGGCCGATCCGCGAGCTGTTTAACACCAGCTCCGTCTACCACCTGTACGTGATTTCCGTTCCCGATCGCGAGCGCTTGCGGGAGCACCTTGCTTCCCTGAACATCGGCACCGGCATTCACTATCCCGTGCCGTTGCACCTGCAGGAGGCCTACAAGCGGCTTGGGTATCGGCGCGGCGATTTCCCCGTGACCGAGCGCCTGGCCTCCAGAATCCTGTCACTGCCGATGTTCCCGCAGTTGCAGGCGGAGCAGCAGCAGCGCGTCATCAAGGCCGTCCTGGAATTCACGCCGGCGTTCAGCGCCATCGACGAGGCCAGCCTGCCAGCCCCGCAGATGCCGGCCAGGGCAATGTGAAATGAACGGAACCGCACCGAATAATCCCGAGTATGTGCTGCTGACGGCGGCTCATAACGAAGAAGCGTACATCGAGGAGACGATCAGGTCGGTGGTGGCGCAGGAGCTTCGCCCCAAGGTCTGGGTGATCGTCAGCGACGGTTCTACGGACCGCACCGACGAAATAGTTAAGCAGTATGCTCAGCGCCACGCCTTCATACGACTGGTCCGCCGGGAGAAGGATGAGAACCGCCGCTTCGCCTCGAAGGTGTTTGCCCTGCGCGCCGGATGGCAGGCTGTCGCCTCCGAGACGGCCCCGTTCGTCGGCCACCTGGATGCCGACATGTCGCCGGACCCTTTCTACTTCCGCGACCTGCTGAAGAAATTCGAGGAAGATCCCAAACTGGGCATTGGCGGCGGGTGGTGCCTGGAAAAAAGTAGAGGCGAATTTCGCGACTCTCGCGGAAACAGCCCAAATTCCGTGCCCGGTTCGATGCAGATGTTCCGCCGCGAGTGCTACCAGGAAGTAGGCGGCATGCTGCCCATCGAGTACGGCGGCGAAGACTGGTACGCGGAGGTTATGGCCCGGTTGCGCGGCTGGCGGGTGCAATCGTTTTCCGATTTGAAGGTCCGCCACAACCGCAGGCTGGGAACGGCAATCCGCAAGTTACATTACTGCTACCGTGAAGGATTCATGGACTTTGCCCTCGGCAGCCATCCTGTGTTCGAGCTCGTAAAAGTGGCTAGAAGGATTTTCTGGACGCCTTACGTTGTGGGAGCGGCGGCACGGTTCGCAGGATTTCTCGTGGCACACGTCGGCGGCAAGCGGATGGTGCCTCCTGAGTTTGTCGCCTTCCTGCGAAGAGAGCAGATGAGCAGGTTGTTGCCCGCTCGCGGCGGAGCGGAGCGGCGGAAAACTAACCACAGAGTTCGCAGAGTTGCACAGAGCAGATAAGGCTCGCCGGGGCCTGCATTTCTCTGTGTTCCTCTGTGTTCTCTGTGGTTAATTCTTCCGCCCTATTTTCCTTCTTCGCCACTTGGCGTTTCTTCCTCAGAAGCCCGGCTGCAGCCAAGGCTTGCTGGAAAGGTATTGCTCCCACGACTGCACGTACTGCTGGGTAGGGTTCCAGTCTCCGGAGTAATGGAATCCGATACATCCCTGGAAGACGTATTGCCAGCCGTTAGCGGCTGCGATCTGGTCGACGGTCTGGCCGCTGGGGTAGAGCCAGGAGAAATCCCCGTCGTAGCAGGAACGCATGCGGGCGGCGTACCAATCGACAACCAGGGCCGTAGCTTCCGTAGTATCCGGATAGCCGCCGTGAATCACCGCGCCTGAGCAATCTTTATTCTTGATCTGCAGTATGCCGTAGGAAGCCTCTCCCGTGGTGCCGCAGTTGTCGCCCACTTCGTTCTGGTACCAATTCGATTCATTGACGGCGGCGGCCCGGATCGAGTCCTCGTCAATGCCCCACTTACAGGCGGCCCACTGAATGATCTCGGTAGTCGTGCCGGTGAAGTTGCCGGTGACCTGCGCCAACTTAGTCCCCCAGGCAGCGGAACTGTCATTGTTGATGAAACCAAAGGGCGCGGCAAGAACTGTATGGTTGGCCTGAGTGTTGCTCGGACGCGGCTCCGACGAGTTGGGAACGACCATCGAAGCGCAGTAGGCATCGGTGTGCGGCACATCGGTGGCATGTGAAGGCTCGGTCGAGAAGTAGGTGGTCGATCCGCTAGAACCGCCAGCGGTCGGCGGCGTGGAGCCGGAACCAGACGAGCCCGAACCAGACGAGCCAGAACCGGACGAACCAGAGCCAGAAGAACCCGAGCCCGAGGAACCCGAGCCCGAGGAACCCGAACCAGACGAGCCAGAGCCGGACGAGCCAGAACCGGATGAAGCCGTGGCGCTGACTGTCACCGTTACCGTTCCGGTAACGGTGCTGCCGTTGGCTCCGCTGATGCTGGCAGTTATGGTGCTGCTGCCGCTTGCCACGGCCGTCGCCAGTCCCTTGCTGGTGATGGCTACGATCGAAGGCTTTGAGCTGGTCCAGGTAACCGAGCTGGTCACGTCTCCTCTGGTGCCGTCGCTGTAGGTCGCGGTGACCGTAAACTGCTGAACGGCTCCGGAGGCAAGCGTGAGGGTCACCGGGTTTACATTCAGTGAGGTTACGGCGGCGGCCGTAGTCCCATTAGTCGATTGTGAGGCCGTGGAAGAAGTTGCGGTTTGCGCTTGCGACCCTCCGCAGGCGGAAAGCAGGAGCGCGCACGCCATCAGGAGCACGAAAATCGCCAGAAAAAGATAAAAGCCACCACCAGACCTTCTCATCGAATGACACCTCGCGGACCAATTTGGCCAGGGGAATAGTGCGAATGCGGCGCATTCGCGAGAGTCAGCTTAGTTCGGAAGCCCTAACACCACGAATCAGTGCTTACCACTAGCGGACTACGAAAGAAGTAGTAGGGTGAGGAGGAGTCTGACCTGAGCATGTTCGGTAGGCCGAGGGCTAACTCTTTTCACATGAACCAACGGACACGGGCCACTTGGCCAGGGAACACAGGCCAGCAACACGGAATTTTTCCCGATCAAAGCCCGGGCTGGCATGAGAGCCGAAGAGTTTTCGGCTGCACTAACGCTTAATCAGGCTTAATCCCGTTGACCGGTTCCAACATTCCTCTTCCAGCCCGCATCACATGCACATCCGGGTACTCTGGATTGCCGGCATTGGAAAGCTTATTTAAGGAGAACTTATCTTGTACCAGGTCGATCCCTTGCGGGATCCTCGATGGAATGAGTTGCTGGCCAGGCATCCGGCAGCCAGCGTGTTTCACACGCCCCAGTGGCTGGAAGCGCTGCGGCGAACCTATGGCTACGAACCTTTTGTTCTGACAGCTTCCTCGCCGGGTCAAGAGCTTGCCGAAGGCTTCGCGATATGCCGGGTTAATAGCTGGCTAACCGGCCGGCGGCTGGTGTCCCTGCCTTTTTCCGACCACTGCGAACCGCTGGTGAACGGCAGCCATGATTTCGCGCGTCTGCTGGCCGAACTGAAGCAGGAGGCGGCGCGGAACAAGCGCAAGTACGTAGAGTTGCGGCCGCTAAATTCGCTTCCCGGGCAGGAAAACGGTTTGGAGAGTTCGGAAAGCTTTTGCCTGCATAAGCTGGATCTGAGCCCCACGGCGGCCGAGCTGTTCAGCGGCTTTCATAAAGATTGCATTCAGAGAAAGGTGCACCGCGCCGAGCGCGAAGGCCTGACATACGAAGAAGGCCGTTCTCCCGCGCTCCTGCGGAAATTTTACGATTTGCTGGTGATTACGCGCCGCCGGCAGGAGCTGGCGCCGCAGCCGTTGGCCTGGTTTCAAAACCTGGTCGACTGCATGGGCGAAAACAGCAAGGTGCGCGTGGTTTCAAAAGGCGCCCAGCCGGTTGCCAGCATGCTAACTCTGCGCTTCCGCCGAACCATGGTCTACAAGTACGGCTGTTCGGACAAAGCTTTCAGCAACCTCGGCGGCATGCCGTTGCTGTTCTGGAAAGCTGTGCAGGAAGCCAAAAGTGAAGGGATATTGGAGTTGGACCTGGGGCGCTCGGACTGGGACAACGAGGGGCTGGTGCAGTTCAAGGACCGGCTTGGCGCCAAGCGCACCACCGTCAGCTACTGGAGGTATCCCGCGCTTTCCGCCGCGCCGGCCCGGGCCGGCTGGAAGATGAGCATGGCAAAGCGAATCTTTTCGCGCCTGCCTGACGCCTGGTTGACCGCCACCGGAAGCCTGCTCTACAGGCACATCGGCTAGTAGCGCCGAAGGCGGAGTTGGCAACGCACGGCGCGCGCCGTGGCAGAGGAATCGTGAGCACGGATTTGCAAGCAGGAATCGCCGTCACCGCAGCCGCACTCCTGGGCGGCCTTCATAGACATACGAAACCTGGCGGCGTAGTTGTCATGGGCGCCGACTACCGCGGGCTGGGAGTGGTGCGCAGTTTGGGACGGCGCGGAATTCCCATCGTGCTGCTGCAGCGCGGCGAGCACAACCTTGCCGCCCTCTCGCGCTACGCCAGCCGCGTGGTGCATTGGCCGGAAGGCGCTGACGATGCCGCTTCCCTGCTGCGTCTGGCGGAAAGGGAGAAGCTGCACGGCTGGTTGCTGGTTCCCACCGCGGACGATACGGTCGGCCTGGTAGCGCGCTCCCATGATGCGCTGGCCGCGCACTACACGCTGACGACGCCGCCCTGGGAAACCCTCGAGCAGGTTTGTGACAAGCTCGCCCTGCACAGGCTCGCGCAGAGCTTGGGCATCGATCAGCCATGGACGTTCTGCCCCAGGGACTCTCAGGAACTGGAAAAGCTCGACTGCCAGTTTCCGGTCATTCTGAAGCCGGCGCGCCGCGAAGCTTCGAACCCCTTTACCTCGGCAAAGGCCTGGGTGGCCAACAGCCGCCAGGAGCTGCTGGCCCGCTACCGGGAAGCAACCAGCTTCCTGCCCGGCGAACTGGTCATGGTTCAGGAGATCGTGCCCGGCGGCGGCGAGGCGCAGTTTTCCTATGCGGCGCTGTGCTGTGATGGGCGCGAACTGGCTTCGGTGGCTGCCCGCCGCACGCGGCAGTTTCCCAGCGACTTCGGGCGGGCAAGCACCTTCGTCGAAACCATTCACGACCCCGGCCTGCGCGCTCCTGCCACGCGCTTGCTGGCTGCAGTCCGAATGACCGGCCTGGTCGAGGTGGAGTTCAAGCGCGATCCCGCCGGCAGGTACAGGCTCCTCGACGTAAATCCGCGGGTATGGGGATGGCACACGCTGGGCGCGCGGGCGGGCGTGGATTTTCCCTATCTGCTGTGGCTGCTCGCCCAAGGCGAACCGGTTCCCCGGGTGCAGGCAGCCCCGGGCGTCTCCTGGATGCGCCTGAGCACCGATTTCCCTGTCGCCTTGCAGCAGCTCCTGCGCGGCACGCTTTCGTGGAGGGCCTATATCAAGTGTTTCTTCGGAGCACAGGACTCGCCGATTTTCGCCGGCGACGATCCGCTTCCCGGCCTGCTGGAAGTTCCTCTGCTGACATACCTGGTTGCCAGGCGCGCCTGGCGCAGAGCTCGCAGCCATTTCGGTCCCTAGCCAAAGGGCGCACCCGGCAATGGCGGGCTTGACAGTTTCACAAGATCGACAAGCAAGGAGTCGGAATCATGGAAAAGTGCGATGTGGTTGTTTTGGGCGCTGGGCCGTACGGCCTCTCCTGCGCCGCTCATCTGCGCCGCGTAAAGGGCCTGGAGATACGGGTCTTCGGGGAAGTGATGTCTTTCTGGTCGAACCACATGCCGAAGGGCATGGTGCTGCGCTCTCCGCGCGTGGCCTCGCATCTTAGCGATCCGGACTCCGCGCTTTCCATCGAAGCTTTCCAGAGCGCGGTGGGCAGGCGCCTCGGGGCCATTCCGCCGCCAGCGGTGACCGGTGATTGGTCCCTGAAGATGATGTCAGAAAGACTGCCGGTGGAGGATTTCATCGATTACGGCCATTGGTTCGCCCGCCAGGCCGATCTGCCCATCGACCCCCGAATGATCGAGCGAATTGAGCCCGACCCGGCTGGATATCGTCTGACTCTCGATCATGGCGAGACCCTGATGGCGCGCAGGGTCGTTGTAGCCGGAGGGGTGAAACCATTCGCCTGCAAGCCGCAGGTCTTTGCGGGGCTGCCCAGGACGCTGGTCTCCCACACTTCGGAGGTGACAGACCTCGGACAGTTTCGCGACAAGGAGGTGCTCATCGTCGGCGGTGGACAGAGCGCGCTGGAAGGAGCGGCCTTGTGCCACGAGGCCGGCGTTCGCGTCACGGTGGCGGTGCGCGAGCCGCAGGTGCGCTGGTTCTGGCAGAAGCCGTGGATGCATACAGGCATGCTCGGCTGGATGTTGTACGGACCCTCGGACGTCGGCCCCGCGCTCGTCAGCCAGTTGGCGGAGCGGCCGAGCATGTTTCGCCGTCTGCCGCGTTCGGTTCAGGACAAGTGGGGAGTGCGCAGCATCTGCCCCGGGGCCTCGGCCTGGGTGAAAGAGAGATTGGGTCAAGTCCAGATTTACACCGGCTGCGTCGTGGAAAGCGCGCGCGCTCGGGGAGAGCGCCTGTGCGTGCGTTTCAATGACGGTAGCGAGCGCGTAGTGGACCACGTACTGCTCGGCACCGGCTACCAGGTGAACATCTCCGGCTATCCGTTCCTGTCGACTTCGCTGCTGGAGCGCATCGCGCGCGTGAACGGTTTTCCGCGGCTCGACCGCGCTTTCGAGTCGTCCGCGCCGGGGCTGCACTTTATCGGGGCGGCGGCGGCGTGGAGCTACGGGCCGCTGATGCGCTTCGTCGCCGGCACCAAGTTCGCCTCGCAAACGGTGGCGAGAGCGATTGCGCGGCGGACGCTTCACCAGGCCGCGCGCCAGGCAAAATCAGCCATTTCCGAGCCCGCGCAGGCCTTTTAAGCTGGCCACCGAGCCGGCGCAGAGAGGAGGAAAATGAATGCCAACGCGTCCCTGCTGAACCCCGAACGGCCATACCAGGACGGCAGCTACCTCGAGCAGCTCATGGTGCTGGCGAAATAGCTTTCAGTCTCGTTGTTCGACAGGCCTATAACAACCCGCGAATTTGATCTCTCAATGACCAGCATCAACGATCCACTGCTCAATTACTATCGCCTTCCGGCGGAGCTGGCGGCCTCCGTTACGGTCGCCGAACCGCGCGGCGAGCCGGGCTTCTTCCGCTTCGGCGAAAACCTGCTTTGTTACGGCCGGTGCTCCGCCGCCGCGCAGCCGGTATTTCAGCCGCCGACGGTCCTCGATGATGCGCTGCCGCTGGTCAAGCGGGATAAAGGCGCGCTCGAACTCCCGTTCGCTCTCGACGAAGTAGCCGGCAACCTGCGCCAGGAAAAATACGTAAACAGTTGCGCGCACTACCAGGGGCGGCTGACGTCAAAGGCCGGCGTCCGCGCCGCCTACTACATGGTCCGCAAGTTCCTGCCAGTCGCAGTTCGCAAGCATCTGCAGCGGATTAGGCTTAAAAGCTCCCGAACGGCGCCGTTTCCCGCGTGGCCCGTCGACACCACGGTCGACCGCCTCATGGAACGCCTGCTGCTGCTCTCGTTGCAGGCGCGGGGCGTGGCAGAGATTCCGTTCATATGGTTCTGGCCCGAGGGCCATCAGAGCTGCGTGCTCATGACGCACGACGTGGAGACGCTCGCCGGCCGTAATTTCTGCCAAGCCCTGATGGACTTGGACCGCGCGCACGGCATTTTCTCGTCTTTCCAGGTTATTCCCGAATCACGATATCCGGTGACGGACACGTTTCTGGCAAGCATTCGCGACGGCGGTTGCGAGATCAACATTCATGACTTGAACCATGACGGCCACCTCTATCGCGATCATGCCGAGTTCAAGCGGCGCGTGGCCCGAATCAATCTCTACGGCAAGGCCTTCGGCGCCGCCGGTTTCCGCTCAGGCGCGCTGTACCGGAATTTAGAGTGGTACGGCGAACTGGATTTTGATTACGACATGTCGGTTCCCAATGCCGGGCACCTGGAGTCGCAGCCCGGCGGTTGCTGCACGGTTCTGCCGTACTTCATCGGCGAGATGCTGGAAATTCCGGTCACCATGACCCAGGATTATTCTTTGTTCCACATCCTGAAGCAGTACTCGGCCGATCTGTGGAAGTCGCAGATCGATGCGCTTATGCGGGCGCACGGCCTGATCGCCTTTTGCACTCACCCCGACTACCTGATCGAGCGGCGCGCCAGAAATTGCTATACCGAGTTGCTGGCTCACCTCTCCGGCTTGCGGGCGCAAGCGGCGGCCTGGATTACGCTGCCCAAGGAGGTGAACAGGTGGTGGAGGCAGCGGGCGCAAATGACGCTGGCGCGCGGCCGCGGCGGCTGGGAAATCCAAGGCGAGGGCGCCGAGCGCGCCAGGATCGCCTACGCCGCCCTGGATGGAGAACGCATCGTCTACCGGGTGGAAACAACGGCCCAGGCAAAACCTCTGGTAGCATGAGCGGCTGCGAAAGGCGCGCGAACGGTTCCATGCCAGCGTACCCCATCACGGCGTCATGCCGAGCGAGCGAAGCGAGTCGAAGCTCCTTGTGTTTCCGGCTCCAAAGCGCTTCCCAAGGAATTTCATGCTCCGAAAACTAGGCCATCGCGGCTTTACGTTTTTGTTCGCCATTGCCGGGTTGCTTGTGTTTGCTGCCGTAATCGGCTTCACCGACTTTGGGCCAAAGCTGCGCTGGCATGTGTGGGCGTCTGGCGACTCCCAGCCGACCACCTACTTCGGCACGGAGCCGCCGCACGCCGCCTACCTGCCGCGTTCGGACGCTTACTGCGCGGCGCGTGTGGTGCGCAATTCCTGGGAGCCCCGGCAGGACAACTATCGTGCCAACCACACCGTTCTCCAACCGCCGTTCGGCTGGGCAATAAAAAATGATGGCTTTGCCGCCTGGGGGGCCAAGCTGGCAAAGGTCAGCGGCAACTTCACCGGCACGACTTCCGAGATAATTCAATGGGCCGCCTGCAAGTGGGGCATCGACGAGGATACGATCCGGGCGGCGGCCGTCGAGGAATCATCCTGGCGCATGAGCTATGTCAGCGATGTTTGCGGCCAGCCGGGCGAGGCTTCCTACGGCATTCTCCAGATCAAGAACAAGGACTGTTCAGGCGCGGCCGTACACGGCGGTTATCCGGCTACAACCGAGTCCACGGCGCTGGTGGCCGACTGGTACGCGGCCCGTATACGCTCCTGTTACGACGGCGATTTCTACGACGGTGGAAGCTGGCTCTACGGCGGCCAGACCGTAGATCAGATCGCCGCGCAACATGGATGGGGCTACGTCTTCTGGAGCTGTATCGGGTTCCACTACTCAGGGACCTGGTCGCCGGGTCAGCCTTATGAGCTGAGCGTGCGCCGGGCGCTGGCTAACCGAGCGTGGGAAAGGTGGCGTTTCTAGCAGAGACTAAAAAATCTAACGTAAGCCGTTTCTATCAAAGCTAGACAAAGAGCGTCTGTCAGGCGGCGGTTTGCCACCGGGCAGGCGCTCTTTTTTTGCTCTTGGCGGCCAAAGATGCAAGCAGTTGCCGGTACTGCTCGGCTACCAGCTCCCATCGATACTGCGCGTAATCCTGCTCGGCGTTGGCGGCCAACTGGGCCCGCTTCTGCGGGTTCCGGTAGAGACCGATGATGGCCTCGGCGAAACTGTCCACGCTCGCCGGCTCGCAGAACATTACCGAACTGGGGCGGAACATGGAGCGCATGGCGAGGGTGTCCGAGGCAATCATGGGGCGGCGCATCAAGGCGCACTCGTACGCCTTGGTCGGCAGCACCAGGTTCATGAAACCGTCGGCGCGATAGGGAATGATGCTGATGTCGCCCTGGGCCACGAAATCGACCACTTCATGCACCGGGACGCCGGGAGAGAACTCGACGTAGTCGCCAACCCCCAGGGCCTGCGCCAACCGCCGCAACCGGGGCAGGGGTTCTCCGCTGCCCTTGAACCGCAGGCGCAAGTGCGGCGCGGCGGCGCGCGCCTTGGCAAAGGCGCGAATGCCTACGTCGAGCCCGCAGCGCTCGGCGAATGTGCCGTAATAGATGAGGACCAGCGGACGCTCGGCCGTAGCCTCTCCCAGGAAGGGCGCTGTTCGCTTTTCCGCCGGGAACACCATGGGATCGGCGCTGTTGAGAATGCTGCTCAGTTTTTCCCGGGGCACGCCGCGCTGCAACAGCCGTTCTTCAAAGGGCCAGCCGACGGTAACCACATGATCGGCAAAAGCGGTGGAAACGCGTTCCTGAAATTTGGTTAGCGGAACGGCTATATCCCGCAAAAGGCCCTTCGTCTTCACCGCCATCAGCTCGGGCATGACATCCTGCACATGCAGAATGACCTGGGCCCCGCGGAGCTTGGGGATGAGCGCCGCAAACACAAGAAAATCGGGCAGGTTGTGAACGTGCACAACATCGAAATTCAGTTTGGAGTGCAGGCGCGTCACTTTCCGGAAGGCCAAAAGGGCGAAAAGAGACCACAGGAACAGCGTCATTCCCAATGGCTGCGCCGTGATTCTGCCCAGCGGCTTTCCCTTGCTCCCGCGAATGTAGATACGATGAACGTGGACCCCATTGAACAACTCGTACGCGCTTTGGCCCTCGCGCATGGAGCAGATTACGTGATACTCGAAGCCCGCGCTCGCCGCCGCCTCAGCCGTTCGCCTCACCAGGGGGTCTTCCGGATAACAATCGCATGTAATAGCGCACACTCGAGTTGCGGACATGAAGTTCCTTTGCGGCTTAGCTGCTGGCGTTGAGTGATGATCCGCGCAGGCTCGCCCCTCGGTTCGTTTCCGACGCCAATCCCACCGGCTTTCGGGAGAAGCCGCGCACGACGAAATCAACCTTAGAGTCAAGAGCCAAACCAAACAAGTGAGCGCACACCTTACAGGAAATCGAACTACTCTGGAAAGGCGGGCCCGGCCGGTTTTTATCGGGTATGAACGCCCCGGGGCGGGGAGCTGCCCTGGGGTAGAAAGTATGCAAGCCCCTGGTAAGTAGTTCCGGCGTGGCGGCTTGAACAGTGGTCAGGCAGCGCCGTGTGGCTTGCGCGCTTCCCGCCGGAGCAGATTTGAGCAACTTCGCCCAGAGCAGGGGCATCACACCCTGCGGCAGTGTTGCCCATTCTACTTCCATGGTCCGAGATCCGATTACCACTGCGTAATCTTGTTTTCCGGGCGTGGGCTTAGGTGAGGATCTCGTGCGTAGTGTGAAGCCTGCTCCCCTGCTGGTTTTCCTGCTGACGTTCTTTCTCTGGGCTTGTGGCTCGGGATCGTCTCCGAGTTCCAGCGGCGCGAACACCAGCACTACCAGCGTGACCACGGCGCCGGCCGTCACCATCAGTCTCACCCCGCAGACGGCCATCCTGGCCCCGAACGGCACGCAGCAATTCACCGCCTCGGTTCAGAACGCGTCCGATACTTCCGTGACCTGGACGGTAACCGGAGCCAGCGGCAACAGCAACGTGGGAACGATAGTCGCGGCGGGCGGCGCCACCGCCATCTACACGGCGCCGGCAACTGCCGGATCGTACACCGTGACCGCCACCAGCGTGGCCGACCCTACCAAGTTGGCAAGCACGGTTGTAACCGTCACCTTGGCGGTGGCTGTCACCATCAGCCCGAGCGCTGCCAGCCTCCAGGCCGGTGGCTCCCAGCAGTTCACCGCAACCGTTCTGAATACGCAGAACACCAACGTGGCCTGGACCGTGGACGGCGCTCTTAACGGCAGCAGCGCCGCGGGAACGATTAGCGGAAGCGGAACCACCGTTACTTATCATGCTCCGGCGACGCCGGGAACGCACACGGTGACCGTTACCAGCATGGCCGACAACAGCAAGTTCGCCAGTGCGACGGTGACCGTCACTCCGCTACCGGTAACCGTCTCGGTGTCTCCGGCCTCGGTATCGGTTGCGGAGAACGCGACGCAGCAGTTCACCGCCACGGTGCAGAACGCAACCGACGCCAGCGTGACCTGGGCGGTGGACGCCATGGTGGGCGGCGACGCCACCGCAGGCAGCATCAGCGCCGCCGGCCTCTATACCGCGCCGGCAACCTCCGGCTCGCACACCGTCACCGCTACCAGCGTGGCCGACAACACCAAGTCGGCGAACGCGACCGTAACCGTTACGGCGGCGCCGCCGGCCTTCCCCAGCTCGGCGCACGTTTTCCTGGTGATGGAGGAGAACCAGAGCTTTTCCCAGGTATTTCCTTCCGGCACGGCCACCAACTGCGCGACCTCGGGCATGCCCAATCTCTGCAACCTGGCGTCCGCCAATGGCCTGGCGCTGAACGTCTACGCCAACGCCCACGGCTCGCTGCGGGACTACCTCTACCTGACCTCGGGTTCCGCCTGGACAGCCAGCCCCAATTCCTGCAGCGGCGCTGCCTGCTCCGCGGTGATAACCGGCGACAATCTGGTGCGTGCCCTGACCGCCGCCGGCAAGACCTGGCGCGGATATTTCGAGGGCATGCCGGCCCAGGGATACATGGGCGGGGATACGGGCAATTACGTGCTGCACCATAACCCGTTCCCGTGGTATTCCGATGTGGCCAACGACGTCAGCCAGCAAATGAACATGTACGGCTTCGGCCAGTTTGCCACCGATGCGGGCGCCAACGCCTTTCAAAATTTCAGCCTCATCGTGCCCAACGTCCTCGACGACGCCGACATGCCCGACGCCACCAGTCCCGGCGTGTTGCTGGCCACGGCCGATAACTGGCTGAACACAAATGTCTTCGGCCCGCTGCTCGCCAGCCCTCCATTCCAGGCGGGAGGCGACGGCATTCTGATCATCGTCTTCGACGAAGGCGATGTGGTCGGCGAGTCGGGCGACACTACCGCGGATAACTCCTGTTCTCCAACCCAGTCCAGCGGCTGCGGCGGGCACGTGGCGCTGGTCATGATCGGGCCGAAGGTGATCAAGGGCTCGACTACCAGCAATGTCTACCAGTTTCAGGATGTGCTCCACACCATCGTCCATCTGTTGGGCCTGCCCGATTACCCGAACGCCAGCGCCGGCGCCAATGACATTGCGCTTCTGCCTGGAGCTTAGGGCGAGGCGCTCCACATCTGCCTGATTTTGACGGATGCGGATGAAATAAAATCCAACATCTGCGAAAAGCGCGCAGATGTGAGCCACCCGCCTGCGAACGCGCGTCGCAAAGAATTGCTCGCTTGATAGCGGTCAGGCGCCTGTTGCGGCTCTTCTGGAACGAAAGGTTCTGACGCCGCCGGACCCCATACGCCGGAGATTGGGAGCTGCTTCCGAAGTGTGCTAGATTGGAAATGCCAACCGATCGCCGGGATGGCGGAACTGGCAGACGCAGCGGACTCAAAATCCGCCGAGGTTCACCCCTCGTGGGGGTTCAACTCCCCCTCCCGGCACCAGCTAACAATCTCCAGGCAGCGGATCCAGCGGTAATGCCTCCAAGCAAAAAGCGTCATGGCGAGTTAGAGCGGTTCCAGAGTTGATGTACTCACTAACCGTGGAAGCGCCGGGCTTTATTGATTGCCGCATATGTTATCTCCCAGGGGCAGCACATGTTCGATGTGATTAGGATCCCATTACAGTGATCGTGTATCTAAGAAAGAGACGTCATGGCGAGCGGAGGCGCGTAGTCGCCGGAGTCGAGTCATCTTGTGTTTTCGCGGCAAAACACAAGATTCTTCCACTCCGCCGCGCCGCGCACGGCTTCGGCCGGAATGACGTTCTCAATATTTTGATCTAGACACATCGGTCATCCATCAGAAGCCTGGGGCATTACTTTTGCAGGCCTCAATAGCCCGGCGAACCGCAGTCGGAAAGGGATCGCGATTGCGCGGCTGCGGCCGGAATGGCGCTCCTCTAACTTGAAGTGAATAATTGCCTAGAGCGCGGTGGAAGCCCACGCCTTCAGGCGTGGGAAACAATGGGCTTAACAATAACGCCTTTAGGCGCTTGTATGACGAGATCTCCGCTGTCAAGCACACCTTGGCGCGGGGGTGGGGTTTTGTTTTTCCTCTTCCCCAGCGGTTTTGGTTTTGGTGTTGCTGTTGCTTTTGCTTTGCCGACCAAGGCTCGCCTCGTGATCGTTGTGTGGGACGACCCGGTCCCACCAGCCATGTATTCGATCCCGCCGCGCGGGTACCATGATTCCTGTTTCAAACTCCCTTGCTCTCAAGGGAGGCAGGGTGTCCAATCACTGTGTCGGGGATCAACTTCACCCCACCGGCTAAACCGGACTTCCCCCTGCATGCGAACCGGAATTCGCGAAGCTTTCATAGCCTACTCCGCGATTCCACATCCACCACAACCGCACCGCCAGCTTGCGGGCCACGGCTACGGCGGCAATGGCGCGGTTCTTCTTCATCGCCAGTCTCCGGTAGCACCGCCCCAACTCGGGCTCGTGCTGGGCGGTCGCATGCGCCGCCTCGACCAGCAGCCCCCGCAACAAGGCGTTGCCTTGCTTGCTGATGTGCCCCAGCCGTTGCCGCCCGCCCGAGCTGTCCTCGGCGGGGGTCAGGCCGAGGTAGCTGGCCACCTGCTTGCCGCAGCGGAAGCGCGTCGGATCGCCGATCGTCAGCACGAAGGCCAGCGCCGTGATCGGACCGACTCCGGGATGCGTCTGCAAGCGTGCCACCTCCGGCCGCCGCGCCCCTTCCTGCTCCACCGCCTGGTCCAGCGGGGTGGTGCGCCGTTCTAGCTCGGCCAGCAGTTCCAGATTGTCCTGCCGCCGTTGCGCCGTCCACGCCGGCAACACCAGCGCCCGAAACTGCTCCTGCCCCGGCTTGCTCCACAGCCCTGGCCTGCGCCCCAGGCCTTCGTTCAGCGCAATCGCCCGCAACTGGTTCTTCACCCGCGTCCGCATCTGCACTAAGCGGTGCCGGTGTATCACCAACTGCCGTGCGTCGCGCTGCGCCGCTGTCGGTACCCAGATGCGCAGGCTGGGCAAACTGCCCGCTGAGCAACAGCTGCAAGATATGCTCGGCATCCCGCCGGTCGGTCTTCTGCTTGCGCGTGGCGGCCGCCCGAATCTTGGCCGGATCGCCAACCCATAACTCCTGTCCCAACTCCGCCAGTAAGCGCTCGAACCAACGCGAGTGCCCACTGGCTTCCATCCCAACCCGCACCACCTGGCCCGCCAGTGAACGGTAGAACTGCTCCGCCTCCCCGTTGTGTTCCAACCGCCGCTCACCGCATTCTCCTGTCTCCGTATTCACAAATGCGATTTGCTGAAACCTCGGGTGATAATCGCAGCCTATAATCAACATGTCGGCTCCTGTCCCCGAGCCTTGGTCTTGTTCAGCGACAACCAATGTACTCGGCCAGGAGCCGATCTCGTCATGAAATCACTGTGCATAGATCGCCACGGCGGCTAAAGCCGCTTTAGACTGATGCCTTGGTCCCCACGGCTAAAGCAAATTTATAGTTGCTGTACCCAGGTGGAAGCACCGGGCTTTAGCCCGGTGAATAGGCCCACCTTAATTTAAGGGGCTTCAGCCCCTGCGGTCCAACACCGCGGCTAAAGCCGATTCCTTTCCGACTGCGGTTCGCCGGGCTAAAGCCCGGCGCTTCCACGGTTAGTGAGTACATCAACTCTGGAACCGCTTTAAAGCCGTGGGCTTCCACGATAACCCCTCTCTCCTAAAGTCGAAACCATTCAAAACCATTTACGAAACAAGCTGTAAATAAAAAGGCTGCCGGGGTAGCCGGCAGCCAGGGTTCAAGTTGAAAAAATGGTTATGGCAGAACGTACCGGATGGAGAGCCAACCGACACTGTTCCAACCCTTGGCGGTGCAGTTGTCGAACACGTAGCTGATACCGCCGGTAGTGCAATTACCCGCGGCCAACGTGCCTGCCCAGGTCTGCCGTTTGAAGTACTCCCAGTAGACGCCGGTCTGGAAGGTGCCATAGGCGCCCCGGTACCAGCGGTAAATAATGTTGCCCAGCACCCAGTCGATGTTCTTGTTGTCCGTCGGTACGGTGCCAGCGGCGGCAACGCCGTAGCCGGATGTGCCGTACGCGGTGCGAGCGTAGTACTCGGTGCCGACGTACACGTTGACATCATACTTCGGCGCCGGGTGGAATTCGAACCCGGTAGTGACGCCGACCGCTTTGATCGGCACGAGCGCATAGGTGGGGTTGAAGGTTACGTCGTTGCTGTTGGTGGCGTTCAGGTAGCGGCCAATGCCGCGGCCAGCCAAGCCGGTGAACATGTAGTCAACCTTCTTGGTGACCGGAACGCCGGCTTCAAAGCCGAAGCCGTAGCCGATGGAGGTGTTGGTTTTGCCGCCAGTGGCATTGCCGGTGCAGGCGCCCGCCGTTTGTGCGGGTGATACACCTGAAGCCAGTGTGCAAACTGCCGTAGCCGGCGTGAGGTAGTCCTGGAAGAAGCGGGTCACACCCCTAACTGCAAAGTGTCCATGCTTGGTGTCTACGGCATACTTCAGCCACAGATCCGGGGCAATGGTGACCGGGTCCTGTTGGGCAATATAGTTTGTGCCGCTGGCAGCGGCGGCAGTTGTCTTTGGACCCTGCACCGCAGCCGGAGCTGTAGTGCTACTGTAGTCGGGCTGGTCAACCGAGAACGCGATGGCCTGCTTGCCATTCGCGAAGACCTTCATGAAACGAATGCTCGGCACGCGGTTGGTAGTGTCTGCACCAACATCCGTCGCCTGGTCTTCGTTAGTCGCAGTCCATTCCGTCAGGTTATAAGCGAGTTTCCGGTTGAGTGAGTTCAGGGTGTACATCTGGCCGGCGGAAATTACCCAGCCGCTCGGCAGCTCAACGCGTCCCCACGCCTGGCGGATGCGCGGTACGAAGCTATTGCTGGAGTTGAAGTTCGTTGAAGTTCCCTGCTGCTCAAAGTCGATCTGCCAGAAGCCGGACAGCTTGGCATTGCCGGCATTGCCCTGAGCCAGGAAGCCCACCTGCGAGATGCGGGAAGACATGCGGAACTGATGCATGGCAGTGTTGACCGTGCCGCTCAGCGGCGCGGCGGCGAAATTGGCGTTGATGTCGCTGTTCATGTTGTGAACAGCATAAACGGCGCCCAGATCCATGAACCCGTTGGGGGTGATGGTAATGCCCTTGTAACGGATCGCCAGCGGGCTCAGCAGCTCTTTTACGTCTTTCTGCGTTGCGGCCAGCGTCTGCGACATGGTGGCGGTGGTGGTCTTCAGATCGGCAACAGACGAGTTCAGGCTGTTGGCGGACTGCTGCGCGGATGCGGCAGCCTGCTGCGCTGCAGCCGCGTCCATAGAGGCCTTCTGCACATTGGCCTGCATCGACTGCTGCGTCGCCTGCAACTGCTGATTGCTCTGTTGAAGTTGCTGTTGCAACTGGTTGATCTGTTGCTGCTGTTGGTTGAGCTGATCCTTCATCTGCTGCATCTGCGCGGAGACCGGCGGCGGAGCTTTCTTGACCATCTTCGCAGCCTTCGCCGGAGCCTTCTTGGGCTTCGGCATAGCCTTCGTGGCGCCTTCAGCGGCCAGCAGCCAGGTCGAACTCAACACTGTGAGTGCGAGCGTTCCAGCAATTATTCTCCTCATTTCCTCTCCAAAACCTTTCGGGGAATTTCCAAACAACAACAACTTCAGCTTCGACACAGTACAGATACGGATACTCCTGACGAAACTTGGTTGTTGGCACACTTGTTTCGCTCAGGACTAGATACTTTCTTATTCAGAGCACATTCTAGGCCATGACGAGAGTCACAAACCAGTGTGATTTTTTGTCCGTCCGGCACTTAAGTGACATTTCTGGGGCAATTTGGTACCGAAATGGGAAACAGAAGAGAAAAGTTTTACGCCGTAATCCGCGCGCGGCAGATTTGCCGTCTTCGCATCGGAAGCGCAGCCGGGCAATCGAGAAGCTCCTGGCGGGCGCAACCGGCACGGCAGCCGGCGAAGATGGCTCCGCTTTGCTGGAAGCCGCGCCGTAATTGCTGGTTGCAAGCTCCGCGGCAGACGCCAGAGCGGCGCCTGCCCAGCCAGGGTCGATGGAAATTTTCGCAACCGTGGAACGCGAGCCTAGCGCTTCACGTCGTCAGCCGAAGGGCCGTACATGCCGGGAATCTCTACCTCGGTCACGCGCAGGTAGACTCCGAGCTGAGCGCGATGATGAATCATGTGGCTCATCACCATGGCGCGATAGGCGGCAACCCTGGGCAGGGTGAATATCGTCTTGCCGCCAAATTTCAGGGTCCAGGCAACGCCAAATTGCTCGTCGGTAACCCCCGCCAGCGCGGCGCGCGCCTCGCGCACTTTGTTGTCGAACGACTCCAGCAGCTCCTTCACCGATTGCGGGGTGTAGGGCTTGTACGTGCCGGGGTCGAGCTCCAGCATTTGGCTTTGCGCGATGGGCACAACCCAGCCCGGCAGCTCGGCGACGTGACCGGCAAGGCGGCCGAGGGCCATCGACTTGGGATGAGGCCTGAACGCGAAATCGTCTTCGGGAACGCGTTCGAGAAGTTTGCGGGTGTTTGCCATCTCCTGGTCGAATTCAGGAAGCAGCAGGTCACGAATAGCCATTTAGAGCTCCGGCCGCGGTGGCGGCGCTTTTACAGCAGAACCAGAGTTGCTGTATGCCAAGAAATGGGCGTCATTCCGAGCGAGCGACGCTGGCGTCGCGAGTCGAGGAATCCTGTGTCTTGTCAAGCAACGCAAGATCCCTCCACTCCGCTTTGCTCCGGTCGGGATGACGTTCGTCTGTTGGGATACACCTACTGTAGTTCTGCATTAAAAAGCATAGCAAATGTTCTTCGCGGGCCGGAGAATTAACCACAGAGGACACAGAGGGACACAGAGAATGCAGGTGCCACAAGTCGAGCTTGATCTGCTCTGTGCAACTCTGTGGTTTAGCTTCTACGCCTTGGTTTCGGCACGGGCGGCAGCCAGGATAGCCTCCACGATTTTGACGTAGCCGGTGCAGCGGCAGAGATTGCCGGAAATTGCCTCGCGCACTTCCTCGGCGGTGGGGTGAGGATTGCGATCCAGCAGGGCCCGCCCGGAGAGGATCATCCCCGGCGAGCAGTATCCGCACTGCACCGCGCCGTGATCGAGGAAGGCCTGCTGAACCGCGTCCAGGCGGCCCTCGCGCTCCAGGCCTTCGATGGTGGTGATGCTGCGCCCGTCGGCTTCGACCGCCAGCATCAGGCAGGAGTTGACCGGATCTCCCTCCAGCAGCACCGTGCAGGCGCCGCAGTCGCCGGTCTCGCAGCCGACCTTGGTCCCCATCAGCCCGAAGTGATCGCGCAGCAGCTCCAGCAGGGTAAGGTTGGCTTTGACCCGCGCCGCGCGCGGCTCGCCGTTCACCATCAGCCGCACGCTGTGAAGCTTCGCGTCGACCACGTTGAGCTTCAATTGAAAATCGGTCTGAATCTTACTCTCCGCAATCATCTTTGACCTCTCAGTGCCGGGGTCCCCGACAAGCGCCGCTGTTGCGCTTGTTGGGGTGGTTTAGCTGTGTCCCTTCTCGATGGCCGCGTGGATTGAATCCCGGGTGAGGACCTCGACCAGGTGCTGCCGATACTCGGCGCTGCCCCGGATGTCGCTGATCGGGCGCGAGACCGCGGCGGCGAATCCGCTCGCCATGGCAATCAGCTTCTCATTCACCTTCTGCCCACGCAGCAGCGTTTCCGCCTGGCGGGCGCGCATGGGGGTGGGCGCCACCGCGCCCATGGCAATGCGCACCTCCTGCATGATGTCGCCCTGCATGGTCACCGCGCTGGCCACGCCGGCAACGGCCAACGCCTCCGCCTGGCGCAATCCGAACTTCTGGTAGTTGCTGCCGGTGGTCGCCTGTTCCGGAATGATGACCGAGGCCAAAATCTCGCCCGGCAGCAGCATGGTCTTGCCCGGACCGACAAAGAACTCCTCCAGCTCCAGCGTGCGCTCGCCGCCGGGGCCGACCAGGCGAACCTTCGCCCCCAAGGCAATCAGGATGGGCGGCAGATCGGCCGAGGGAACGGCATTTACCAGGTTGCCGCCAACCGTCCCGCTGTTGCGAATCTGGTAGCCGGCCATGCTCGCCGCCGCCGAACACACCGAGCGGAACCTGGAGGCCAGAACCGGGCTGGAAACCAGTTCATTATGGGTGGTGCGGGCGCCGATCACCACGCCCACTCCCGGCTGGTGATGGATGCCTTTGAGCTCGCCGATGCGCTTCAATGAGACGAGATACAAGGGCTTCAGCAGCCCGCTCTTCATCTTGACGAGCAAGTCGGTGCCGCCGGCCAGCACTTGCGCCTGCACTCCGTGGCGGCCCAGCAACAGGCAGGCTTCCTCCAGCGTTTGCGGCGCCAGGTATTGGAACTCCGGCAATATCATGCATCCCTCCAGCAAGCGGCTTCCGACGCGGATCACTGTCCGCTGGCGGCGCTCTTCTTCCGCGCCTGCAATGCTCTCCAGACCCGCTCGGCGGTAATAGGCAGGCGGGTGACGCGCACGCCGATGGCGTCGTAGACGGCATTGGCTATGGCGCCCGCCGTGGGCACCGTGCCCGGCTCGCCGACTCCCTTGGCGCCGAACGGACCCGCCGGGTACGGGTCTTCGACGATGATCGAGACGATCTCCGGCGTATCGGCGGCCGTGGGAATCAGGTAGTTGGCCAGCGAGGGGTTGAGAACGCGGCCCTTGCTGAGCATCACTTCCTCGCTCAGGGCGAAGCCCAGCCCCATCGAAACTCCGCCTTGCATCTGCGCTTCCACCAGCGCCGGATTGATCGCCTTGCCCACGTCTTGAGCGCAGACCACGCGCTTGACCTTGACCGCGCCGGTTCTGATGTTGACCTCGACTTCGGCGATCTGCGTGCCAAAAGCGTAAGCGTGATACGGATTGCCCAGGTTCGTCTCCGGGTCGACTTTCACCTTGGGCACGCACCACCAGCCTTTGCCCAGCAGCCGCCGCCCGCAACGGAAGCAGTACTGCAAAACTTCCGGCAGCGCGAGGTGAGCCGGGCCGTCGATCTGGTGGAACTCGCCGTCGACGAACACCATCTGTTCGGGCGCCAGGTCGAAGTAGTGAGCAGCCATCTCCAGCATGGTCTGGCGGGCTTCTTTGGCGGCGGCGATGATGGCGTTGCCGGCCATCACCGTTCCCCGCGAGGCCACGGTAAGCTGACTCTCGCGATCCAGGGCGGTATCGCCGCGCCTGGCCATAAAGATGCGGTCGAGCGGAACCTCCAGCGCCTGCGCGGCAATTTGTCCCAGCGCGGTGCGCGAGCCCTGGCCAAGTTCATCGATGCCGGTGCGCACCACGATGCGGGCGCTGGCATCGACCTCCATGAGCGCGTTGGCGTACTCCGGCCAGGCGCCCAGAGCGGTGGGAAAGATGAACGAGGCCATCCCCATGCCGCGCCGGATGTTGCCCGAGGCCTGGTGTTTCTCCTGCTGAAAGCGCGACCATCCCGCCCGCTCCGAGGCGCGGCGAATCGTCTCCTTCAGCCCGACGCTGTGCTCGAGCAGTTGACCAAAAGCCGTCCGCTTGCCGGCTTCGAGTCCGTTTAGCAGGCGGATCTCGACCGGGTCCATGCCCAGGCGGTGGGCGAGTTCGTCAATTTGCGACTCATGGGCAAAAACCATCTGCGGCACGCCCAGCCCGCGCATGGCGCCGCCAAAAGGCAGGTTGGTGTAAACGTTGTAGACATCCACGCGCACGTTGGGAATGTCGTACGGGCCGGGCAGGTGAAAGCCGCTCTTGGCGGTGAGGCCGCCGGCCGGAGGCGTAAGCACTCCCACGCTGGCGTAAGCGCCTTTGTTCAGATAGGCGCGGGCCTCGATGGCCAGCAGCCGGCCATCCTGGCTGGCGCCGGTCTTGTACTCGATGCGCACCGCGTGGCGCTTGGAGGAGCTGATGATGGACTCGTCGCGGCTGTAGACCAGTTTCACCGGGCGTCCGGTGAGATACGCCAGCAGGGCGGCGCGGCAGGCGGTATCGGAGCAGGCGTCTTCTTTTCCGCCAAAACCGCCGCCGGCGTTGGTGGTGATTACACGCACCGCTTCGGACGGACAGTTGAGCATGGCGGCCACCTGCTCGCGGATGACGAAACCGTACTGCGTCGGCGTCCAGACGGTCATCATGTCGCCGCTCTTGTCGGCCACACAACCTTCCACCTCCAGGTAGGCGTGCTCGACCAGCGGCGTTTCGTAGACGTTCTCGACTATCACGTCGCAGCCCGCGAACGCCTCTTCGACGTCTCCCTTGCGCAGCTTGAAATGATGAACGATGTTGCTGCGGTCCTCGTGCACGCGGGGCGCGGTGGGCAGCATGGCTTCTTTGGCATCGAGCAGGGGAGGAAGCTCCTCGTACTGCACGTCGATCAACTCGAGTGCCTGGCTGGCGATCTCCAGGCTTTCGGCGGCCACCAGAGCAACGCCGTCCCCGATATAGCGAACCTTGTCTTCGCAGAGAATGGGCTGATCGCCGGGCCGCGCCCTGGTTCCGATCTTCCGGGCGCCCGGAATATCGGCAGCCACGGCAACCGCGGCCACGCCCGGCAGAGCCTGGGCGCGCGCGGTGTCGATGCTCAAGATGCGGGCATGAGGATAACGGCTGCGCAACACCCGCCCATAAAGCATGTTCGGCAAGCTGAAATCACCGTAATAGACGGGCTCACCGCGCACCTTCTCCAGGCCGTCGGCCCGCACCACCGACTGGCCCACGGGACTCTCCGCCACGACTGCGGTCCCTGACAAGCGCACGGGTTGCGCCTGCCGGGGTGGTCGATCCTCGGTAGTCGTGCTGGTCGCCATCCGCCTTCCTCCTTGCCGTGAGAGCCAGTGGCAATTTTGTGGTGTGAACCTGAGGGATTTCTCTTGGAAAATGCTACCGGATACTGTGTTCCTGTCAATGCTTGAGATCACAGCGCATGCGTCAGCGCCGGCGGGGCGTTGTGTGTGGACACCCTTCAGGGCGAATCGCTTGCAGAGCGAATTCAGGGTTGACAAACCAGGGGGCTTGCCATGCAATCGGGAAGACGGCGCGCCAGCGGGGAAGGGCGCTTGGTCGCAAATCATACGGAGGCAATCATCACTAATGGCAGCAGGTAAAGTTCAGGCGGGAGTCGTCGCACCTATTCTGGACCCGCGAGGCGAGCAGAAGAGGCCGCTTCTCAAGCTGGCGCCACGGGTCACGATCGAAGCACTCAAAAAAGGCCCCGTGCTTTTGTTCAACAATACCAAGCTCGATTTCTGCCACTACATCGAGATCTTCAAGCGGCTGAAGGCCAACTTCGCCAAAGACGGCATTACCAACATCGTCGAGCACCGGGAGACCTGCCGAGGTAAATCCACTGACGATCTGCGAAAGTTTTCCGAAAGGCTGGCCGAGTACAAACCGGTGGCGGCGGTGTTCGCGCTGGGCGATGTGGGCGTCAGCCCGGCGACCACCATCATGACAATTCGCATGGAGGAGCTGGGAATTCCCACCGTCTATATCACCGCGCCTCCGGGAAGCGACCTGGTCAAAGGCGTGGTGTACTACCGCGCCGGCCGGCTGGCGGTCTGCCCCATCGACATCTACCAGGGAAGCACCATCGAGGACATCGACAAGAAGGTGGATACGGCCATGGGCCTCATCTACGACTTTCTTACCCTGCCGCCGGAGCAGATCGCCCAGCGGGCCACGCCGGATTTTGCCCTGGACAAAGTGAAGCCCGCCGCGGACGGCATTCTGCCGCACAAGCTGGCGCTCGATGAATTGGCCGCCGCCCAGCCGGCCGCCGGCATCGAGGAGATCAACGATCTGTTCAACGAACTCCACCTGAGCGACGGTTTGCCCATCATTCCGCCGACCCCGGCCCGCCTGGAGAAAATGCTCTCCTATTGTCCTTATGGCAAGGACCTGCCTCTGGCCAAGGAAGTTGGCCCCAGCGGCAAGGACATTACCGTCAAGGACGTGGCCATGGCCGCCGTCATGGCCGGCTGCAAGCCGCGCTACATGCCCATACTGATCGCGGCCTTCCGCGCCATGTCGCACAAGAATTACAACTTCCTGCAATCGGTCACCACCTCGCATCCCGGCGGAAATCTGGTGCTGGTCAGCGGCCCGCTGGCGCAGGAACTTGGCATTCACGGCGGCGCCGGCTGCATCGGCCCCGGCTTTCACGCCAACATGACCATAGGGCGGGCGGTCAATCTTGTGCTTATCAACAATTGCCGGTCTGTTCCCGCATTCTCCGACCTGGTCTGCATCTCCTCGCAAGCGGAGTTGACCTATTGCTTTGCCGAAGATCCGGCGCTGACTCCCTGGAAGACCATCAACCGGGAACGCTTCGATGAGAAAACCACGGTGGTTTACGTGCTGAAGGCCGAGCCTCCGCACGACATCATCGACTTCCTCAGCATGACCGGCGGCGATTTGCTGGACGGCATCACCGACTGCTGCACCACCTTGGGCTCGAACAACTCGTTCATGCCCGGCCCGCTGATCGTGGTTTGCACTCGCGACCACGCCTGGCTGCTGGCGCGCGACGGCTGGGACAAGGAGAAGATCCGCGAGCACATCCACACCTACGCGTATCATCAGACTCCGATGGTGCGTAACCGCGGCCTGGTGCCGGTCCGTCCGCCCAGCTTCGCCAACCGGCATCCGATGCCGGTAACCCGCATGCCGCAGGATATCGAGGTGGTGGTGGCGGGCGGCCGTGGCGGACACTCGGCGGTCATTCTGCCCTGGGCGCTGCACAGCGAGGCCATCGTCGAACGGGTGCTGCTGCCGGATGGACACGTGCCGGCAAGCATAGAAGACTTTGCTCATTACGGCAGAAGAAGTACAGGCTCAGCAGACTGAGCAAGATCATAATCTTCACTGATTGAATAACATGCGTCACTCGTATTCCATCGGCCCAAACAATCCGAAGCCCAAGGAAGGCACAGTGGCGTACGAGCTGTGGCGGTTCTCAAGTCTCGCGAATAAGAGCTCGCTCCATTCACGCGATTGGAAGAGATTCTATCGCTTCATCGCATTTGCGCATCAACGGCGCATCGGATGGGATAGTTTTGACATACACGCAAGACTTAAGGAATACGGCTTTGACGAGCAGCAAGCATCTGAGTTTGCGATGGCGTACTGGCATGGCAGGTGCGCGCTTCACATGAATAAGCCACGGCTAGTGACAGACTCTTACTCTGGCTGGGTCAAGAAGGGCGCTACGCTGTTAACCTAACTGCCTGCGGCTCTTGCCCAAAATGGCGGTAACGATGAATGCAACCGAAATACGGTCTATGAATCTTGATAACTGGCCCCTGCCAAGCGACTACCTAATCGAGTTGGGACGGGTTGCTGCGGTTTGGGCCAGCCTCGAATCTTTCTTGAATGTTTGTCTAGGAAAGCTAGCTGGTTTCAACGAGGTAAGTGACCCTAGGCCATTCATATTGTTGACTCACGCTTCCTTCCGTCAGCGGCTTGACATGTTCGGTACGCTATGCGAGCAGCTAGCGCATGACCGCCCCACGCTTAAGGAATACAAGACGGTCGTCAGCAAACTCAAAACAGCACAGACGGCACGAAACCGCTATATCCATAATGGTATGCACATGGACGAGCAGACAGCCTCAGTCCACATGGCGGTTGGCAGTGCTCGGGGAACCCTGAAGGTCTCGGTTGATACGGTGGGTATTGCAGATATCAGAGAGGCCGCCATTGCAATTCATGAAGCAATGCGGGCCCTATACAAGTTGGTACCTGGCCGTTCTATACCACCAATCTGGGAGCGTCCGCACGCGGAAGCATGCGAAGAGGGAGAAAAGTAGTATGAGTACCCGGGTGGTCGAAAGCGCCGAAGCGCCGGCGGGCAGCACCACAAACGCCGGCAGGCGGGCGTTCGTCCTCGGATTGATCTTCGTCGCCTATCTGTTCTGCTACGTCGATCGCATGGTGATGTCCACCTGCATTCCTTATATCGGCAAGGATTTGCACCTGTCCAAGACGGCCATGGGCATGGTGATGAGCGCCTTCTTCGTGGGCTATACGGCATTTCAGATTCCCGGCGGCATTGTGGTCGACAAGTTCGGCCCGCGCCTGATCATGACGATTGCCTTCACCGTGTGGTCGATTTTCACCGGCGTCACCGGCATGATCGTCAATTTTGTGCAGTTGCTGGCCGCCCGCGTCGTTTTCGGAATCGGCGAGGCTCCCTTTCCCGCGGCCTCCATGAAGAGCATTGCCCTGTGGTTCGAGCCCAGCAAGCGGGCCACGGCGACCTCCATAATCCTGTCCTCGAACGCCCTGGGACCGGCCATCGCCCCGCTGCTGGCGGTGGCCATCATGGCGCATTGGGGCTGGCGCGGCACCTTCTACAGCCTTGTCCTGCCGGGAATCTTGGTGGCCGTTCTCATCGCCCTCTACGTCACCGACGATCCGCGCGCCACCAAGGGTCGGCCCTCGGCGCCGGCCACGCCTAAGCCGGAGGTGGCCCAGTATTCCTTCTGGCAAGTGCTGAAGGAGCCCCTGGTCTGGAAAGCCACGGTCATGTTCTTTGTGGCCAACATCGCCGGCTGGGGATTCAAGTCCTGGCTGCCGGGGTACCTGGTCATCGCCCGGCACATGGACATGAAGACGATGGGAATTGCCGCTTCCATTCCGTTTTTCGCCGGCGTGGTAGGTTATCTGTTCGGCGGCTGGCTGTCGGATGGGGCTTTTAAGAACAACCGCAAGGTTCCGGTGATCATCTTCCAACTGCTCACCGCCCTGCTGTTCTACCTGATGTTCACCGTGGCCTCAATGGTGCTGCTGATGATCTATCAGACGCTTGCCGGCTTTTTCCTGAGCGCCATGCTGGCCGCCACCTGGGCGCTGCCGGTCAGTTCGGTTTCCAAAAAGATCACCGGCCGGGCAGTGGGCATCTTTAATACAGGGGGGCAGTTGGCGGGACTGGTCTCGCCTACAATTATCGGTTATCTCGTCGATCTGTCGAAAGGAAGCTTCAACAGTTCCTTCATCTTTATGATTTCGTGCCTGCTGGTGGCTTCGCTGCTTACCCTGACGCTGCGCACCCCGGTCAACCAGGAGGAATAGCGGCGGCGAGCGCGGCCGGACGCGGCTCGGCAGGCCAGTGGGCAACGCCCAGGCGTGGCTGCAGGCGTTTTGGCAAAATAAGGTGAGGGCGCCGTCTTTTAAGCAGCGCGGCGGGGGGCCGTGTTGCTTAAAGATCCGAGCTGCATGAACTGTGATCCAGCGGTCGAAAATTGCACGTGCCAATGACAACTCTGGTTTTCACTTTGCTGGTGGGACTCGGCTCCTTCTTTGCCGGGCTGCTCGGTGCGCTTACCGGGCTGGGCGGCGGAGTGGTGCTGGTGCCGCTGCTGGCAATTGTCTTCGGAGTTGATATCCGCTATGCCGTGGGCGCTTCGCTGGTGTCGGTGATCGCCACCTCGTCGGGAGCGGCCGCCGCCTATGTGCGCGAAGGCTATTCCAACATCCGCATCGGCATGTTCCTGGAGGTGGCGACAACCATGGGAGCGGTGTTGGGGGCGATACTGGCGACCATGGCCTCGGCCAGCGCCATCGCCATAATCTTCGGCTTCACTCTGCTTTACTCAGCGTACCTCTCCTCCCGCGCGCAGCCGGACCACGCCATCAATTTGAAGCCCGATGGCTTGGCGAAGCCGCTGCGGCTGACCGGCTCCTATCCGACCCCGGCGGGGCGGCAGGAATACGCTGCCACCAGGGTGCCTGCCGGATTCAGTCTGATGTTTGGCGCCGGCGCCTTGTCCGGGCTGCTCGGCATCGGCTCCGGCGCGGTCAAAGTGCTGGCCATGGATCAGGCCATGCGGCTGCCCTTCAAGGTCTCCACCACCACCAGTAATTTCATGATTGGCGTCACTGCCGCGGCCAGCGCCGGCGTCTACCTGAGCCGCGGCTATATCGAGCCGGGACTCGCCATGCCCGTCATGCTTGGGGTTCTGGCCGGCTCGCTGCTTGGGGCCAAGGTTCTGGTCAAAGCCAAGACGAGCCTCTTGCGACGCCTATTCAGCGCGGTCATCCTGGCGCTGGCGATCGAGATGATCTGGAAAGGATTCACGGGAGGTTTATGAGCGTCACCAACAGCACCCGCCACCAGCTTGAGGACCACCAGATTGAGGTCACCATAGGGATACTGCTGCGCGTCGGTGTCCTGCTGGCTGCGGCCGTGGTGCTGCTCGGGGGAGTGCTCTATCTGGTGCGCTACGGCGGGGTGCCGGTGCCGAACTACAGGGCCTTCCATGGCACCGATCAGCCCTATAACCCAAGCGCCATCGTTTCCGGGGTGCTGGGATTGCACAGCCGCGCTATTATCGAACTGGGGTTACTGCTTCTGATTGCCACGCCCGTTTCGAGGGTCATCTTTTCGGCGGTCGCTTTCGCCTTTGAAAAAGACGCGCTCTACGTCGCGGTGACCCTGTTTGTGTTGACTGTTTTGCTCTTCAGCCTGTTCGGCCATGCCGTGGCGTAACCCACTGCTTCTCGGACCCGCTTTCCAGGCCGGCGCTTATTGTTTCGCGTCAGCACGCCGCCGCATCTCGGAAGCGCTACCAGCTATTGCCATTTCCCAGGGTCCGCGCCGAGCCCTTCATCGCCGCCAAGGCCCGCCGCAGCACTCTATTCAGGAAAGAGGCCCTGCCGGGAACGGCCGGACTTTTTCCCGCAATCGATGGGCGCGGCGTTTTGGCGTCGTGCAGCAAGCGACAAGAAGAAGCATTATCGGTAAATCCCTCGGGAATGCCTTCTTCCAGCGCTTTCTGCAAAGCAATAATCGCGTCCAGAGAGTAGGCGGGCGGTTCAGGCTTCGAGCTTTGGTCCGCAGTTTTCAGCCAGGTACACCCGGCACCATCTCTTCCATTGAGCATACATGTTCCTCCCTGGCCTTAGGTGCTGCCCGGCCTGGACCGGCCAGGGCCAAAAGCGCACCTGCTAATTCGCACCGAGGGCTTAGTCCTGCCGCTATTGTCCGTGCAGGACTCCGGGCTCGCCCAGGCCGCTTTGCATCTCAAGTGATCCTTTCCGCTTGGAGCCCAGGCTCAGGATCTCGCGGCCGTATGCCGAATTCACCATGAGGGCTGTGGCGGCGTACCAGGCGATGATGGCCGAGATGATAAACAGCCAGCCCGCCAGGATGCGCAGGCCCTCAATGCCAATTAGTTCGGCGATTGCGGCGATGGTCGATCCTGCGGCCAGAAACGCAAGCACGGTGGTCACCACCGAAGACTCTGCCGCAGCGGCCACGGTGCCCGCCCAGGTGATCGCCGCCAGGACGATGAACCAAAAGCCCAGGGCGAGAAATGCCCCGCCATTGGCAGGAATGGTTACCTTGCCAATGGACACCAGCACCATCAGCGTTCCATAGGCCATCCAGAATGCGCCCCACATGCCATGCATGGCGGTGGCCACGCCATCGCGCGCCCTGTACGACCACATGCCGGCCAGAAATTGCGCCAGTCCGCCAAAAAACGCCGCGAACGGCCAAAGCACCATATCCGTCTGGGCTGTGCCGAACCAGTGCGCCATGTGGGCTGCGACCATGAAGGTAGCGCCTGCAAACCCGTACAGGCCCAGAATTGACGGGGCCGCGATGGGCTGCAGCGAGATCTGCGCCCGCGGCTGCTCCACAACTTGTTCAGGCGTTTGACGAATTGGACTTACCGGATTGCTACTCATTGCCTCACTCCTTTTCTGAAGGGGTTCAAGAGGAGCCGGACGCCCGCAACTCCGTCCTTGCCGACCCAAACGGCGGATCGCCGACTACGCTGCACTCCTCTGGAGCCTCTACAAATGGTGAGGGCGGCGGGTAGCAAAACGTTGCCTCAAACAGGAACACACATCGTATTGCGATATACCTGAAAACCTTGCCTGGGCCATCTGCCTCGGGAAGTTCAGACCAGCGCCTGGGCAGTGCGGGAACGGCCGCCTGGGACAATCCTGGCGGCCGCCAGAAAAGCTCAGGCCACTTTCTGCCTGGCTATGTCTTGTTCCGGAACAGGGTTGTGCCACCCGCCGATGGGTTCCGCCAGCCGGTCGGCGGCCGGCGGACCCCAGGTTCCCGGCTCGTAGAACCCCAGCGGGGCGCGGTCTCCCAGCACCGGATCCACGATGGCCCAGGAGGCTTCCACCGCATCCTGGCGCACGAACAGTTGCGGGTCGCCGCGCATGGCGGCCCTGAGCAGCCGTTCGTAGGCGCCGTATTCCTGCGCGGCTTCCGTGCGCACGAACGAGAGTTCGGCCGGCATGGCCTGCATATGCGGCCCCGGCTCTTTCACCTGCGCGCCCACGCTGATCGAAATCTCCGGCCCCAGGCGGAAGCGGAAATAATTTGTCTGCCCGGGCGTGAGCATGGCCAGCGGCGGGCGCCGCAGCCTGACGAATACTTCCGTAGTCGTGAGGGGCAGGCACTTGCCGGCGCGTATCAGGAAGGGAACACCGGCCCAGCGCCACGACTCCAGGCAAAGCTTCACGGCGGCAAAGGTTTCAACATGCGAATTGGGAGCTACGCCGGGCTCCTGCCGGTAACCGAGAAACTGTCCCCGCACGACGTTCGCCGCTTCCAGCGGCAGAATGCTGCGAAAAACCTTTACCTGCTCGTCCCGCACCGACTCCCAGTACAGCGACGAGGGCGGTTCCATGGCCAGGAAGGCGAGCACTTCCAGCAAGTGGCTCTGCACCACGTCGCGGATGGCGCCGGCTTCTTCGTAAAACTTGCCGCGTCCGGCGACGCCGAACTCCTCGGCCATGGTGATTTGCACGTTGTCGATGTAATTGCGGTTCCAGATCGGCTCCAGAAAGGTGTTGGCGAAGCGGAACATCAGCAGGTTTTCGACCGCTTCCTTGCCCAGGTAGTGGTCGATGCGGAATACATCCGACTCGTCAAAGACGGAGTGAATGATTCGGTTCAACTGCTGCGCCGAAGCCAAATCCCTGCCAAACGGTTTTTCGACCATGATGCGGGCTCCCCGGGCGCTATCGGAAGCTGCCAGCCCTTGTACCACCGGGGCGAACATGCTTGGCGGAATGGCCAGATAGTGCACCGGAGACTTCGCTTCTCCGAGTTCTTTGCGGAGCTGGCGAAAAGTGCCCGGATCGGCATAGTCGCCGTCTATGTAACGCAGCAGTTGAAGTAACCGCTCGAGTGCCGGCCCATCCACCTGGCTATGACTCTTAATGCTGTCGCGGGCGTGTTGTTTCAGCTTCTCTAGGGTCCAGCCCGACTTGGCAACCCCGATGATGGGAACATCGAGAACGCCGTGTTCAACCATTCGATGCAGGGCGGGAAAGATTTTTTTGTAAGCCAGGTCCCCGCTCGCGCCAAAAAAGACGAAGGCATCGGAGCGCACCCGGCCAGTCTCGTTGTTGCCGGCGCCGCGCCAGCTTAGAAGCCCTTCCATATTCTTTTTTGATGATCGATTTAGAATTCCGGTTCGCGCGGAAGAGGCAGGCGAAGAGGCGCGCATGTGCTCCGTCCGGCCGAACCGCTGGCCGGCGGCAGTGAGGCGGTACTCTCCGGAATTCAATCTGATACCTCCGGTGAACACAGGCGAAGACTTTAGTTGGGTCTTTATTGACGCGAACCTGGATAGTGGTATTAATATCTACGCGTTTTATTGGGGATGGATTTTTGCCGCATTAAGGTAAGCTGTTTCTAGCCGGAGCTGTTTGCGGCAGCAACTGGCGGCAACCAGTGTCGTCACGCAATGGCGGAAGCGGCCATTCCCGGGACCCCGTAACATGGCGATGCAGATCAAATTCTGGGGCGTACGCGGGTCCACTCCCACTCCGCAGGTGGAAAACCTACGCTATGGCGGCAACACGCCTTGCGTGGAGGTGCGGGTAAACGGCCGCATCCACGTCTTCGACTGCGGCACTGGCTTTCGCATTCTCGGCAAGGAGTTGGCGCGCGAATTTGCCGGCGCTCCCGTCCAGGCCCATGTTTTCCTCTCGCATTTCCACTGGGACCACATCCAGGGAGTCCCGTTTTTCGCTCCGCTCTACGATGGCAACAGTTCTTTCGTCTTCCACTCCAGCGACCGCGCCGGCGGTCTGCGGGCGACGCTGGAGCACCACATGGCCGATCCGTTCTTCCCAGTGAACATGACGAAGATGGCGGCGCGTCGCCGCTTCCATACCATTGCCGAGGGCCGCACGGAGCTGGAGGATTGCGTCGTCGAGTCAGTGTGGCTGAATCATCCGCAGGGATGCCTGGGCTTCCGGGTGGAGGCCGGCAACTCCGTCCTGGTTTATGCGACCGACAACGAGCCGGGCGAGCCGGCCTTCGACCAGGCCCTGCGCAAGCTGGCGCAGGGAGCCGACGTGCTGATCTACGATGCCCAGTACCTGCCGGAGGAGTTTGCCAGCCATCGCGGCTGGGGGCACGGCCACTGGCGCGAAGGGGTAGCCATCGCCCACCAGTGCCAGGTCGGGCACCTGGTGCTGTTTCACCATGATCCCGATCGCTCCGACGCCTGCATCGATCAACTGCTGCAGCAGGCACAGCAATTTTTTCCCCGGGTCAGCGCCGCCACCGAGGGCATGGTGCTGCAACTCTGACAGGCTGCGGAAAAGGCGAAATTGGCCGGTGGAAGCCCACGCCTTCAGGCGTGGGAAACAACGTTCAATAGAGAACGCCTTTAGGCGCTGTGGATAGGTCGCCACGGCGGCTAAAGCCGCTTTAGACTGATGCCTTGGTCCCCACGGCTAAAGCCGTGGGCTTCCACGATAGCCCCTCTTTCCTAAAGCCGAAACCATTCGAAATCATTTATGAAACAAGCTGTAAGCTTTTCCGAGCAACCCCGAAAGCAGGTTTGCCAGGGTCAGTCGGAACCGCCCCACCTCAACCCGGTTGTCAGACTTCCAAACTGTACATATACTTTGTCAGCCAGGTACTTTCATCCGGCAATGGCCGGAAGCCCCGATTGTGCCTTGGTTAGCTGCCTCCCAGCCGCCCGGCTGGGCGCCGGCGGTTGCGGCGGCAGCGCGCAAGGGGAATTGACCGCACTATTCTGGAGGATGGCATGACTACCGCACTGGAAGAGAAACGGTCGGAAACAAATCCTTGGGAAGCTCAGGCAGCGCGCTTCGACTTTGCCGCCGCCAAGCTCAAGCTCGACCCCGGGCTGTGGAAGATTCTCAGCCAGCCCAGCCGGGAGATTACGGTTCACATTCCGGTACAGATGGATGACGGCCGGATCGAGGTTTTTACCGGCTACCGCGTCCAGCACTCGACCGCGCGCGGACCGGCCAAGGGCGGAATCCGCTATGCCCTCGAAGTCAACCTCGATGAGGTGCGCGCCCTGGCCGCCTGGATGACCTGGAAGTGCGCGGTGGTGAATATTCCCTTCGGCGGCGCCAAGGGCGGGGTGATCTGCGATCCCAAAAAGCTTTCCCGGGGCGAGCTGGAGCGCCTGACCCGGCGCTACACGGCGGAGCTGATCGAGGTCTTCGGGCCCGAAAAGGACGTTCCCGCGCCCGATGTGAACACCAACGAGCAGATCATGGCCTGGATGATGGATACCATCTCCATGCACATGCGGCAGACGGTCACCGCCTGCGTGACCGGCAAGCCGGTGGATATCGGCGGCTCGCGCGGACGGCGCGAGGCCACCGGCCGCGGCGTCATGGTGGTGACCGATCAGGCGCTGAAAAAACTGGGCATGGAGCGCGACTCCACCCGCGTGGTTGTGCAGGGCTTTGGCAACGTCGGCTCCAATGCCGCCCACCTGATGTTCCAGCGAGGGTACACCATTGTCGGCATCGCCGAGTGGGATGGCGGCCTGTATAACAAGCACGGAATCGACATGGACGCCTTGTGGGAATACCGGGCCAGGCAAGGCACCATACACGGCTTCCCCGGGGCCGAGCCGTACGATTCCAAGCAACTGCTGCTGGCCGATTGCGAAGTGCTGATTCCGGCGGCCATCGAGAACGTCATCACCAGCCAGAATGCCGACCTTGTAAGGGCCAAGATCCTGGTGGAAGGCGCCAACGGCCCCACCACCGCCAAGGCGGACGAGATCCTGGCGGCCAAGGGCGTTTTCATCGTTCCCGACATCCTGGCCAACGCTGGAGGCGTAACCACCTCTTACTTCGAGTGGGTGCAGGATCGCCAGGGCTACTTCTGGCCGGAGGCCACGGTCAACGAGCGGCTTGACCACATCATGATCGAGTCCTTCCAGGACGTGGTCCGCTACGCCGAGATGCACGGGGTGGACAACCGCATTGCCGCTTACATGCTGGCCATCGACCGCGTGGCCTTTGTCATCCGGCAGCGCGGCATCTACGCCTGATGGCGGAGGTCGCAACGTTTTCAAGGTTTCCGAGTTTCAAGGAGTTAAGGAGATTGAGGAGATGGGAATCTTCAAGATCCGAAACTTTGAAACTTATTGCCTTGCGGCAGTGGCCGGTCCGTATGGTGCTTGATCCTTTCCATTTTGTAGGTGGTGTCGATGTGGACGCTGATGTCGCCCAGGTAATAAGGAAACAGAAAGCGCGTTCCGGCCGGCGCAGCCTTGCGGAGGTTTCGGCCGGCTCTGCAGTAGGCGCGCACGCAGACCCTCCGGGCGTAGATGGAAGCCGGTCTTCACCGCGCGACTGATCTGTGCCATAAGCCTCTGGTTGCAAGCATTTCCGGGCTGCCATCGAAGTGTATCCTGAATGTCCGGGGGTCCCGATATGGTGCGGATCCAGCGTCCTCCGCATTGACAACCAGTATTGACTCAGGTAACGTTATTTTTTCGGCTGTCCTGCGTTGCCCGCCTGACGGTCTCTGCCGCAGAGGTGTTCTGCCGGTGGAAAACGAGCTCCGCTTCCGGTTAGCTGGACCGTTCGGAAGAGGGCCTCCCGGTCGAGTTTTTCGTGCCTGCCGGGGGTTCGGTTGTCCCTGGGTCAATGGGAGCCGCCTTCTAAGGTCCCAGCGAATGCAAAATGGCATCCGCCGGGAATCCGGTTTGAGGGGCGCCCTGCGGGCTCCTCAGCGTTTTTTCAATCTGGGAGAGATGGTAATGTCCACGTATTTCCCCAAGGGGGAAATTGCGCGCAAGTGGTACGTTGTCGATGCGGAGGGCCAGACCCTGGGCCGCTTGGCCGGCCGGGTGGCTCGCATCCTGAGCGGCAAGAACAACCCTCGTTATACGCCCTTCCTTGACACCGGCGATCATGTCATCGTGATCAACGCTGCCAAGGTAAAATTGACCGGGCTGAAAGCGGAAAAGAAGGTCTACAGCCGCTACACGGGATATCCCGGCGGCCTGCGCCAGGAACAGTATCGCCAGCGTATGGAGCGCCGGCCGGAGGCGGTGGTGCAGGACGCCATCACGGGCATGCTGCCCAAAAACAAGCTCGGCCGCGCCATGGCCAGCAAGCTGAAGGTTTACCGCGGCGACAAGCATCCGCACGTCGCGCAAAAACCGGAAGCGCTGCCGTCGCCGGCGGCCAAACAGTAATCGCCTCCTCGACCCGGAGCAGCTCCGGTGTGGCTTGCTGCTGCCAGCCCGCATCCGGAGCGCTCGACGAGAGAGGCCAAAGCTTTCACCCCGGAGAAGCGGTATTCGCCGGGACCCGGTTAGATACCAGAGAAGGATTGACGAGCGCTCGCGCTCAGAGGCGAAATGGCTGAAACAGTTCAATACTACGGAACGGGACGCCGCAAGGCGAGCGTGGCCCGTGTTTTCCTCCGCCCGGGCACGGGAGAAGCGACGGTCAACGGCCGTCCTTTTGAAAAGTATTTTGTGACGGACGCGCAGCGCATCGTGGCCCGGCAGCCGCTGGTGATGACCGAGACCGCCGGCAGCTTCAACGTGGTGATCACCTGCGGCGGCGGCGGCGTAAGCGCCCAGTCCGGCGCCGTGCGCATGGCCCTGGCCCGCGCCCTGCAGGAGTTCAATCCCGAGCTGCGCGCCAAGCTCAAAGGCGAGGGCTTCCTGAGCCGCGATTCGCGCGTGAAAGAGCGCAAGAAGTACGGCCAGAAAGGTGCCCGCAAGCGCTTCCAGTTCTCCAAGCGCTAGGACAGAAGGTTCACTCCCGGAGCTTTATTCCGGGGCCGCAACGAGCTTTGCTCGTTGGGGTGAGCGTAGGGGCGAGGCGTTCGCCCGCCCAGGCAGCCGAGCGTGGCTGCCCTATACGGCAGGATCAGGTTTTGCCGGCGCGACCGGTGGTTCCGGCGGCGCGCCGGGAGTTGGCTATGCGGAACCCAAATCTTCCCGCACCCGCTGTTCAGCAATGCAACGGGGCGGGCACGGGAATGTAATCCCTTGGCCGCTTGTCCGGGCTGGAGGATGCAATCCACTTAGGAGGTTACTTGGCTAACATCACCATGAAGGAGTTGCTCGAAGCTGGCGTTCACTTCGGGCACCAGACCAAGCGCTGGAATCCGAAGATGAAGGAATACATCTTCGGTGAGCGCAACGGGATTTACATCATCGACCTGCAGAAGACGCTGAAGATGTTCAAGGAAGCGTCGAAGTTCGTGCAGGATCTGGCCTCCGACAACAAACTCGTGCTGTTTGTCGGAACCAAGCGGCAGGCGCAGGATGCCATTGCCGAAGAAGCCGGGCGCTGCGGCATGTTCTATATCAATCAGCGCTGGCTGGGCGGCCTGCTGACCAACTGGGTCACCGTGCAGAAATCGGTAAAGCGGCTCAAGGAACTCGACGAGATGGCCACCGACGGCCGTTACGAGCTGCTGCCCAAGAAGGAAGTCGTCAAACTGGAGCGCGAGCGCAAACATCTTCAGGCCAACCTGGCCGGAATCAAGAATCTTAATCGGCTGCCGGACGCGCTGTTCGTGATCGACTCCAACAAGGAGCAGATCGCGGTGCGCGAGGCGCGCAAGTTGGGCATACCGGTGGTCGCCGTGGTCGACACCAACTGCGACCCGAGCGAGGTCGACTACGTTATCCCGGGCAACGACGATGCCCTGCGCGCCATTCGCCTTTTCGCCTCCAAGGTGGCGGACTCGGTTGTCGAGGGCGCTCAGTTCGCTACCGACAAGCAGTCGGCTGAACTGGCCGCCGGCGTTTCCGCCGCGGCCGCCGAAGCGGGCGCCGCTGCAGCCGAGGGCGCTGAAAGCGCCGCTCCCGTCGCGGAAGACGTCAGCATGGAAGACCTGCTGGGCAAAGGCGTGCGCAAGCAGCCGGAGCCGGAGATCAGCGACAACGACATCCCGCAGGTTGAGAGCCGGTAAGCAAAGGGTTAGAGAATAGGAACCAGGGTTTTGGGATTCCGCGCACGGCAGTTTCGGCTAATCCCTGAACCCTGATCCCTGTTTAAGAACAGGAAAGGTTTTCAGGAATATCAAGAATGGGCACTTCTCCAAACATTACCGCCGCGATGGTAAAGGAGCTGCGGGAAAAATCCGGCGCTCCCATGATGGATTGCAAGAACGCTCTGGCCGAGTCCAAGGGCGATATGGAACAGGCATTCGTGCTGCTGCGCAAGAAAGGCATGGCCACGGCGGCCAGGAAGGCGGCGCGCACCACCAGCGAAGGCACGGTAGCCAGTTACATTCACGCCGGCGGCAAGATCGGCGTGCTGCTGGAGGTGAACTGCGAGAGCGACTTCGTGGCGCGCACGGCCGATTTTCAGAACCTGGTGCACGATCTGGCCATGCACATCGCCGCCGTCGACCCCAAGTTCGTGCGCAAGCAGGACGTGACTCCGGAAGCCTACGAGCGCGAAAAGGACATCTATCGCGCGCAGGCGGCGCAGACCGGCAAGCCGGCCAACGTGATCGAGCGAATCGTCGAAGGCAAGATGGCTAAATTCTACGAGGAGGTCTGCCTCTACGAGCAGCCCTTCATCAAGGACCAGTCCATCACCATTGCTCAACTGATCGCCGGCGTCATCGGCAAGCTGGGCGAAAACATTTCCGTGCGCCGCTTCGCCCGCTTCAAGGTCGGCGACGTGGGCGAGACCATCGCCATCTCCAAGCTGGCGGCCGAAGCCGAACCGGCAGTGGCCAAGTGAGACATTTCTGATTTTTGATTTGCGATTTCGATCCAGGGCGGAGACGACTCCGCCCTGTTTGTTTTGCGTAGCGCCGGCGTCCTCGCCGGCGGGCCCGCCACGTGCGCCCGCCTCTCAGTCGCTCTATCGCCCAGCGTAGGTCTTTTTTTGCTTGTGTAGGGTAGTTGCTTCTCTCGACGGCGAACTGCCCCACTCAAGCGCAACTGCAGCGCTTGAATGGGCCACCCGCCAGCCGTGAAACGTGAAACTTGAAACGTGAAACGCCCCTGCTTTACCTGATCGGTTACACTAACCCTGGTATGACAAAACCGCTCTATCAGAGAATTCTGCTCAAGCTCTCCGGAGAAGCGCTGGCCGGCAAGCAGGGCTTCGGCGTCGATCAACAGCGGGTGAACGAAATCGCCGGCGAGCTGCGCCAGGTTCACCAGCTCGGCGTGCAGGTCGGCATTGTAGTCGGTGGGGGAAACTTCTTCCGCGGCGTCGCCGAGCAGGCGCAGAATATGGATCGCGTCTCCGCCGACCACATGGGCATGCTGGCCACCATGATTAACGCCCTTGCACTGCAGGATGCGCTGGAGAAGCAGCAGGTGTTTACGCGGGTGATGGCCGCCATCGAGATGAACCAGGTGGCCGAGCCGTTCATCCGCCGCCGCGCCATTCGCCACCTGGAGAAAGGCCGCCTGGTCATCTTTGGCGCCGGCACCGGCAATCCGTACTTTTCCACCGACACCGCCGCCTCGCTGCGGGCCATGGAGATCAAGGCTGACGTCATTATGAAGGCGACCAAGGTGGACGGCATCTACGATGCCGACCCGGTGCTGGTAAAGGACGCCACCCGCTTCGAGCAGATCAGCTACCTGGAGATGCTGAGGCTGGGGCTGCGGGTGATGGACGCTACCGCCATCAGCCTCTGCCGCGAGAACAATCTTCCCATCATCGTCTTCAATCTGAACGTCCCGGGAAACATCCGCCGCGTGGTGCTGGGCGAGAAGGTCGGCTCCCTGGTGACGGCCTGACATGGATTCGTTGCCGCCAGGTAGCATCCTGAGCGGCCGCCGGCATGCGCTACTGCGCGCTGATACGAAGCCAGGGCCTCACGGAGACGCGGGTTCTAATCCGCTCTAGCCGGAGCCGCCACCGCCGCCCGCCGACCGCGCCCACTACGGGAGCGCAGTTAGTATCTGGTTTTTATAGCGGATAATGCCACGCGCCGCAACCGAGTATTTGGCCTATTTGCCCGGTCCGCCTTCGCCGGGTTGCGGAATCATCGCCGCCATGCGGCATCCGCCGGGCGGCGCGCATCTGCAACTCAATTCACAAAAAAAGTGAGCCGGCTTCGATTTCGCCCGCCGGGCGGGTGTTACGAAAAATTGGGTCGTCATTACGTTACCTTATGGGAAATTCAATTATCATAAGAACGACAAACAATCTATTTTGCGGAAGGAACCATGGTAAAGAATCCCGCGACCAAGTATCCAAGCGCTCCTTTTGTTCATTTGCCCGACCGCCGCTGGCCGTCGAAGGTGGTCGATAGCCCGCCGATCTGGTGCGCGGTGGATTTGCGCGACGGCAATCAGGCTCTGATCGAGCCCATGGATCCTGCCCGCAAGCTGCGCATGTTCGAGATGCTGGCGCGGCTGGGCTTCAAGGAAATCGAGATCGGCTTCCCCGCGGCCTCGCAAACCGACTTCGATTTTTGCCGCGAGCTGGTGGAGAAGAAGCTGATCCCGCAGGATGTTACCTTGCAGGTGCTGGTGCAGGCGCGCGAGCACCTGATGCGGCCTACTTTTGAGGCCATCAAGGGCGTGCACCGGGCCATCGTGCACGTCTATAACTCCACTTCCATCCTGCAGCGCGACGTGGTTTTCCGCATGGACAAACCGGCCATCAAAGAGATCGCGGTGAATGGCGCCCGCCTGCTGCGCGACTATGCGGCGCAGTATCCGGAGACCGAGTGGATGTTCGAGTACTCGCCGGAAAGCTTCACCGGAACCGAGGTGGACTACGCGGTCGAGGTCTGCGAGGCGGTGATGGACGTCTGGCAGCCCACCCCGGAGAAGAAGGTGATCTTGAACCTGCCTTCCACGGTGGAGCTGGCCACTCCCAACGTCTACGCCGACCAGATCGAGTGGGTGAGCCGCAACATCAGGCAGCGGGATTCAATCGTGCTCAGCGTGCACCCGCACAACGACCGTGGCACGGGCGTGGCGGCGGCCGAGCTGGCCATGATGGCCGGAGCCGACCGGGTGGAGGGCACCCTGTTCGGCAACGGCGAGCGCACCGGCAACGTGGATATAGTTACCCTGGCGCTGAACCTTTACGCCCAGGGCGTCGATCCGAAGCTGGACTTTTCCAACATCAGCGAGGCCATCGAGTGCGCCGAGTACTGCAACCAGTTGCCGGTGCATGCCCGTCATCCCTACGCCGGCGAGCTGGTCTTCACCGCCTTTTCCGGATCGCACCAGGATGCCATCAAGAAGGGATTCGACGCCCAGAGCGGAGAAAAGTGGGCGGTTCCTTATCTGCTCATCGACCCGCGCGATATCGGCCGCAACTACGAGGCCGTCATCCGCATCAACAGCCAGTCCGGCAAGGGCGGCGTGGCCTACCTGCTGGAGCGCGATTACGGCATCAAGCTGCCGCGCAAGCTGCAAATCGAGTTCAGCCGGCTGGTCCAGCGCATCACCGAAAAGACCGGCGGAGAGATCAGTTCCCACGATATTTGGTCCACCTTCAATGCCGAATACATCGACCGGCAATCGCCTCTGGCCTATCGTCGCCATTGGCAGGACTCCAGCACCGAAACCAGCAGCAAGATTACCGTGAAGGTGTGGGAAGGAAACATCGAGCATACCATCCAGGGCGAGGGAAGCGGCCCCATCGATGCCTTTGTGGACGCCGTCCGCAAGGGCTTTGGCGTCAACTTCCGCCTGGTCGACTACCAGGAGCATGCCTTGGGCAATGGCGCCGACGCCACGGCGGTTTCGTTTGTCGAGATCCGCAACGGCGGCGAGGCCTCTGTGTTCGGCGTTGGCATGCACAAGAACATCGTCACCGCCTCGCTCGACGCCATTCTGGCAGCGGTGAACCGGGCCTTGGCGCAAGGCGTTCTAGTCCGGAATGCCTCTCCCAAGCAGGCCGCCGCGCTGCGCCGGGCCTAGGAGGCTGCTGAAAAAGCGCCAAGAGGTGTCATCCTGAGGCCGCGCTGCTTTTGCGTGGCCTCAGGACCTTTTGCGGCAAAGAACACCTTCCCTAACCCCTCATCCCTGTCCCCTAATTCTTCTTTTCCTATCGCACCCAACGTGCCGCCGGGATTCTGGCGTCTCAATAGGTATGGCGAACCCAAAATTCAAAAAAGCTGAAGACGTGGTCCAGCAGAGCAACAGCATGCGAGAGCGTGAGCGCAGGCTGATCAGCCAACGCTACCGCATGGAACAACTCCTGGCGGCTATGCGCAGCCGGCTGTTGCCCCCACTCCCTGGGACCGGGCGGAGGCCACTGCACGCCTTCGCCGAGGACGAGCATCAGGCTGCTTAGCGCAAAATTGGGCATACTTCACAGGTGCGACTGCGCGTTCATTCGTTCGAAAGCGGCCTCCAGGTCGGCGCGCAAGTCCCGCACGTCCTCCAGCCCGGCGTGCACGCGCACCAAAGGGCCGGAGTCAGGAGAGGCCGGTTCCGCCACTGGCGAGGTGGAAGGACCGGGGCTGCCGGGGGCGCGGTTGGCTTCCGCAGCATCTCCGGCTGCGCGCGAGACCAGCGCGGCCTCGACGTTGCGGTAAAGCATGATCAGGCTCTCGTACCCTCCCCAGGAATAGCCCATGCGGAACAGCTCGAGGTGGTCGAAGAAGCCGGCTAGAGCCTCTTCGGAAACGGGCGCCAGTTGAAAGGCGAACAGCCCGCTGGCGCCGGCGAAGTCGCGCTTCCAAAGTTCGTGGCCCGGGCACGAAGGCAAGGCGGGGTGGATGACCCGCCTGACCAAAGGCTGGGTGGCCAGCCAGCTTACCAGTTCGACCCCGTTTTTCCAGTGCCGTTCCATGCGCACCGGCAGTGTTCGCAGGCCGCGCAGCGCCAGGTAGAGATCGTCTGGTCCGGCGGTCTGGCCGAACTGCCAGGCCGTCGCCTGCAAGCGTCCCCAGGCCTCCTGCGTCGCCGTGACGACGCCGAGAAACGCATCGGAGTGCCCCACCAGGTACTTGGTGGCCGCTTGAATGGAGACATCAACCCCGTGCATGAGCGGCTTGAAATAAAGCGGCGTCGCCCAGGTATTGTCCATCAGCACCGTCACATTGCGGCGGTGAGCGGCGGCGGCCAGAGCCGGCACATCCTGCACTTCGAAGGTGATCGAGCCGGGCGACTCCAGGTAGAGCACGCGCGTGTTCGGCCGGATGCGGGCGATGGTTCCGGGCACATCCACCGGGTCGTAGAACTCGGATTCCACGCCGAAGCGCGACAGCGTATTCAGGGCGAAGTTGCGCAGGGGAAAGTAGGCGGAGGTGGGCAGCAGCACGTGATCGTCTTTGCCTACGAAGGCGGCCAGCGCGCAGGTGCAGGCGGCCAGGCCGGAAGGGAAGACCAGGCTGCGGTATCCGCACTCCAGCTCCGCCACCGCGTCTTCGAAGGCGTAGGTGGTGGGGGTCCCGAAGCGCCCGTAATTGTCGGCGCGCTCGCCGCTGGCGTGCAGGCGGCGTTTGCGCTGCAACTCGGCCAGGGTGGCGGAAACCAACGTCGAGGCATGGTAGACGGGCGGGTTGACCGCGCCGTTGAAGCGCAGCGGATCGCTGCCCGCGTGCAGCAGGCGGGTCGTTTCGGCAAACTTTGAGTCTGCCTCGGCCGGCCGGGCCGGGGCTTGTGGGGAGTGTGGCAAAGCCGCAGGCGTAGCAGAGTCGTTCTTGTCGCTCATGGTAAACCCTAGAAATTAAGTGGATCAGCACTACCAGGGTAAAGCAAAGCGGCGGGACAAAAAAGACCACCGGCAAACAGGCTGCGGCTTACAGCTCCACCGCAGCCTGAAGACGCCGGCCTTGAGGCTGAGCAAAACTTAGGAAACAGGCGTTTACCAGCGGTCGCGTCCGCCACCGCCGCGGCCACCACGGCCAAAGCCGCCGCGCGCGCCATTGTTTTGACGTGGGCGGCTCTCCCGCGGCCGCGCCTCGTTCACCGTCAGGTTGCGGCCTCCCAGGTTCTTCCCGTTCAAGGCCTCCATGGCCTTGGCGGCTGATTCGTCGTCCGGCATTTCGACAAAGGCGAATCCCCTCGGCTGGCCGGTGTCGCGGTCAGTCACGATGCTGACCCTGTCAACTTGACCAAAGGGCTCGAACATCGAGCGCACCTGCTCTTCAGTCGCATCGAATTTCAGGTTTCCTACATAAATGTTTTTCACTGGGCGGCCTCGCATTCAGTTCTGCCGTTCGCTTTGAGGATGAGGGCGAAGGATGTGGCAGGTTTGCGGTTAATAAAGTTAACGACTGGAGAACAAGAGAACGGCCCTGTGATTGTAACAAACACGGCCCATACGGTGAAATTCCAAAACGCCAGCCGGCGACGGAGCCGGCCTCCGCGCCAAGGAGGCGGCGACGGTGCTTACGAGTGGCAACCACCCTGCCGCAGCCGGGCAACTAAATGACTAACAGGCCGCGAAAAAGCAAGCCCAGAGCCGTGCTCCCGCAACCGCTCCCGCCTGCGCTGTTCGGAGATAAATTCTTGCCCGGGGCTTCCCCGGCCATGAGGTTACATGCCGAATTCCACTAATGATGAAGAAGACATGCGCCGCCGCTCCATGAACATCGAGGATAGACCTAGCACCGGCGGACGCCCCATGAACCGCCGGGGAGTGCAAGAAGAGGAAATCGATCGTGATGAGATAGCGGCCGCGCCGAACGCCGGCGCCAACAGCGGCGGCACGCGCTCGCCCAAGATCCTGGAGAAGAATCGCAAGATCCGCCGTGCGGCCTAAAGCCTGTCCTTTCAGATGCCAGCCTGAGGCGGAGCGCAGGCGAACCGAAGGATCCGCTTTTAGCTGCGGAAAACAGCAGATCCTTGGCTCAGGGTGACTCCTGATTTCCGGGTACGCCTTCTCAGGAAGTGCTCCGCTTTCTCAGGAAGTGCTCTAACAACCTGCTTGCCAACCGCCTCTCTTCCGTGCACAATTTCGGCTGCAGCCCGCCGCTGCTTCAATGAAGGCCGTTTTGAAAACTGCCTCAGGCGGCCGGCTGTGGAGGGTAAGACCGAATGGCAAAGGTTAAGCAACTGACAGTTTCTCTGGAGAACCGGCCCGGAGCACTGGCCGAACTGGCGCAGCTGCTGGCGGGCGCGAAGATTAACGTGGTGGCTCTTCTGGGCAGCACCGCTGGGTCACAGGGCTCGGCGCAGTTGGTCGTGGATCAGACCAGTATAGCCAAAAAGGTTCTGCAAAAAGCGGGGTTGTCATTTACGGAAGGGACACTGGAAGAGTTCGAGATGATCAACAAGCCCGGGGCATTGGCGGAGGTGACCGGGAAATTGGCGAAGAAGGGCCTCAATATCGAGTCCGTCTATGCCACCACCCCCAAGGGCGCGAAAAAGGCAACGCTATTGGTTTCCGTCTCTAAGCCCAGCAGCGGGACGTAGCTCCGTACCCGGTGCGGCAAAAGCTGGAGGCGCTGGGCTTCAGCCCGGAGCTTCCAGATGAACAACTCATTGCTATGCGATCCCTCGCGGGCTTGGGCCCCGAGGGATCTGCTTTTTCATGCGAATTTCAGCGCGCAAGCCACTTTCACGGCAGGTGCCGTTATTGCATTCCCGGGGGCGGAAGCGCGTCGATCTTTGCCGCCATGATGAAGTCGTTGCGGTGTAGGCCGCGGATCTTGTGTGTCCACAGCGTAACCGTGACCTGGCCCCATTCGGTGAGGATCGCCGGGTGATGTCCCTCCGCCTCCGCCAGCGAGCCAACGCGGTTGGTAAATTTCAGCGCCTCGGCAAAATTGACAAAGCGAAAAGTACGTTCCAGGCGCTGGATGCCATCGCGCTCGACTCGCGTCCAGTTCGGCACCAGCGGGAGCAGTTCCTGCATCTCCGCCTCGGTCACCTGCGGGGCGTCGCGGCGGCAGGCGACACACTTTTCATTGCTGAGCGTAGCCATGGTTAGTCTGAATCCGTCTACGCGGCATACGGTCCTGCCTGGCGAAGCCAGGACTCGGGCTGTTCCAGCGCCGTGCGGTTCCAATGAGCCAATTCGGCCCCGGTCTCATAAGTCGTCTGCAGGAAGTCGAGCAACGCCAGACGCGGGGACGCCTGGCGCCGCACATCGTCGTACATAAGCAGAAACTCGCCGAGGCTGCGGTCGTAGTGCGCCGCCTCCGGCCGCACTCTCACCTCCGGGTATCCCGCCGGCTCCGGCGACATGTACGAATAAAATGCCGCTCCCGGCACGGTCACACCGCTGAGGGTTTCGCCTCCGGGCCACCACCCGGCGCTGCTGCACTCGCAAGAATACGCTTCGCGGGTGATGGGGTCGGCGCCCGGCCGCTCCGGCGCCTGCCGCCCGGAAAACCTCGTCACCGCCAGATCAAAACTGCCCCAGAAGAAATGCACCGGACTGCACTTGCCCAGAAAGCGCCCGCGAAACTCCTGCAAAACGCCGGCTACCGCCAGAAGGGTGCGCCAGAACCGCTGCGCATATTCGCGGTCGTAGCTGGCGTGGACTGTGTCTTCGGTGTGCGGAATCGGGTTTCGTACCTCGACCGGCATGGGGTCGACGTTCACCTCGATGCCGGTTCTTTTCAGCAGCCGGGTGAAATCGCGATAGAACTCGGCCACCGACTGCGGCTTGAGCGGCAACGTGCGCCGCCCGCCGGAGCTGGCCTCCAGCACCAGGCGATGGTCAAGGAAGTCGAAGCGGATGGCGAACCAATCTGAGCCCATGCGCATGGGCGGCGTGGTCAGCCCGCGCGCGTCTACATAGAACGCCACGTGCCACCAGTGGTTGATCGGGGTACTCAGGTGCATGCGCACCTTGCCTACGATTTGCGTCCACATGTGCAGGGTGGCATAGGTGTCCTGCCATTCCTCGAGGGGCAGTGCCGGCCAGTTTTCGCGAACGGGCGTAGTAGAGCTGTTCATCGGGACCTTCCGTCAGTGCGGCTGCCAGCGCCTTTTGCCCTTGCTGGCGTAACAACGGCGTTGCGTTTGTAGATGCGTTGCGGTTGCGAAGGGGATTCCAGCTTCCGCCGTCGCCGGGGCTATTCGGCCGTGACCAAAACATTTCACTCGGAGAGCCCAAGCGTCCTCATTTGGTGACATCGGCTGCTGGCCGTGGCCGCTGCAGTCATTGATTGCTTGATTTTGCCAGCAGAGCCGGCTTGGCAGACGACGTGCTGCAAATTCCGGCGGAGATGGCTAGAGCTTGTTCCTCGCAACATGCTCCAGGCTCTTTGGAAATCCAGTATCAGCCGCAAAGCACGCGGCGTTCGGCGTCTGCAACAAAGCGCCCGCGCCGCAGAGATGCTTTGCGCCGACCCCGGCAGGCTCAAACCGGAGCGGGCCGGGGATTGCAATACCCTCCCCCAACTGCTGCAAAGGCTTAAATGCAAAACGAAGAGCCGCATTTCCTCCAGCTTGAGATCCATCCTTACCGCACTGCCATACCTGCCTCTTTCCTGATACATGTTGCCACGCTGGTAACGCTCGGGCTGCTCCCCCAACTACAAGTGTTTAAACTCCTGCAAGGCCCATCTCTGACCAGGCCCAGGAATTACTACGTTGTTCCGATCGAGAAAAGCTCCGTGGTTTACGCCCGGATATCGCCGCCGGGACCGGGCGGGGAGCCGGGCCGGGGCACGGTGCCGCAAAAACCTGCGCTGGGGAGCACTACACGCCTTGGCGGCCTCACTGCCGTTTCCAACCCCGTCCACCCGGACAACAGCCACCAGACCATACTCCAGCCAAGCTCTCCTCCGGAGCTCCACCTTGTAGAGGATATAAAAATCCCGAACGTCGTCATCGGCAGCCCGCTGGTGCCGGTCCTGAAGACTATTGATCTTTCCGCCAGGGCTCCGCGGCCGATGCCCTCGCAAGCGGCCAAGGAGATCGCTGCTCCGGTTGTGCCGCTGCCGGTTTCGGACATCAAGATTGCGCTACTGCCTGCCGTCGAGCGGCCGGTCCTGCCGGCACCGCCGCCCGCGCCGGCCCAGCTGGCTCCGGAGGCCGAACGGCCAGAGCCTGCCGCCTCCGCGGGTGCGGCACCAGCCCCAGGGCGGGCGCCTGAAGCAACCACGGCCGAGGCAAAAATAGCGGCGGTTGGCTATCCTGGCAAGAACCTGCTCTCGCTGAGCACGGACCCAGCGCCCGGCTCGGCGCAAATCGTCGTGCCGCCCGGCAACAGGTTTGGTGAATTTTCCATTTCACCGGCGGGCACTCAATATGGTTCGCCGAGCGGGACCGGCGCGACTTCCATTGGTGGGGAAAGCACTGGCATCAGCGCCGGCGGAGACGGCAGCAGCGGAATCGGACCCGGCGGCAGTGGAGGCGGAGGTGGAGATTCGGGAGTAGCCACGGCCGTCAGCCTGAAAGGCCCGGTCACGGCAGCCGAAGGTTATGACAAGCTGATATATGCCGTATCCGTCAACGCCCCTCATGTCCGCAAGAACGCCATGATCATCTCCTCCGGGCCGGTGGGCGGGGGCGGGTTGGGAGTCTACCAGGCCCTGCCATGCGCCAGGATTTACACCGTCTTTTTGCCTATGCCGGTGGCGAATTGGATATTGCAATACTGTTCGTCCGGCCAGCCGGGCAGCCGGCACATCGCCGCTTCCGGCAGGACGACCATGATCCAGATCGAAGAGCCGCTGGTTCCACCCAGCCCGATGGAAAAGTTCGACTTTCGCCGCCTGCCAACCAGCGACGGCAAAGCCCCTAAGAACATCATCCTCAAGGGCTCGATCGCGGCCGATGGTTCGGTCGCTAACCTGCAGGTTTACCAGGGGATGGCAAACGAGGTGGATGAACTCGCCTGGTCTGCCTTCAACCGCTGGAAGTTCGCGCCCGCCCTGCAGGGCGGGAAGCCGGTGGCAGTGGAAATCCTTGTCGGCATTCCGTCTTTGATCGCCAACTAGGGGGCGCTTCAGACTGCCACAAAGGTGTTGCTGACTCCGTTACTTCGAAGCTATCTGTCGGCGCTTTTTAGTGTGAATTTCGATACCAACCTTTAGCACAATATTGACTTTCAAGGGCTCCCGCCCGCCACTTAACCCCTCTTAACACGACGCCGCGCCGCGCCGGCCTGAAGCCAAACCCACAGGAACTCTGGATTTAGACGATATCGCCACCGGGCCTAGAGTCTGGCTTCTCATGTGCAAAGGTGTCTACACCGTCAGTTCCGGAGTACACATAACCCTAGGACCGGCGGGCGATCCAGCATAAGTAATCCCGGCAGGTGGGGGCCGGGTGGAAAGTCCGAACCGCGCCACAAGCTCTTCCGCAGTGGGAGTTTTTAGCGAAGACAATTTGGCGATTTTGGAGTGCTGATGTCCGAGCAGTCGACAATACACGTGTGTCTGGTTGGGAACGACCCTGGCCTTGCCGATGCCATTGCCCGCACCCTGGGCGCCGGCTTTGTTGCTCATCATGCCAATTGGCAGTGTGGGCAAACGCCGGCTTTGCCGGAGGCCTGTGACGTTGTGCTTCTGGATCTGCACACCGCCGGCCTTGACGCCGAGAGCGGACTGCAAACCATCGACGCCATCCGGCAAAGCGATGCCGATCCGGCAATCGTCGCTTTGTGCGATGAAGGCGACCGCGGCCTGATCACCCAAGTGCTGGACCACGGGGCCTGCGACACCATTCCCAACCCGCCGAACATTGTCGAGCTGCGGCGCATCCTGCGGCGCGCCTGCCACGCCCAGTCGGCGGAAAAGCAGCTCAAACGCCTGAGCCTCATCGCCGGCGACGGCCGAGTGCCGGGAATCATAGGCGCGGCCCCCAGCATGCAGGAGCTGTTTGCCCTGGCGAAGAAAGTCGCCGCCTGCGACGTGACCGTGCTCATTACCGGCGAAAGCGGAACCGGCAAGGAGCTGCTGGCGCGTGCCATTCATCACATGAGCTCGCGCAGTGCCGGCCCGCTGGTGGCCTTCTCCTGCGCCAATCTGCCGGAGAGCCTGATCGAAGACGAGCTTTTCGGCCACGAAAAAGGCGCCTTCACCGGCGCCGCCGGCAACCGCCGCGGACGCCTGGAAGCTGCCGACCAGGGAACCGTCTTCCTCGACGAAGTTGGCGATATCGGCCTGAGCCTGCAACCCAAGCTGCTGCGCGTGCTGCAACTGCACAGCTTCGAGCGCCTGGGCAGCAACACCACCGTCAACGTCAACATACGCGTGGTCAGCGCCACCAACCGCAATCTGGAGGAGATGGTTCGGCAGGGCAAGTTCCGCGAGGATCTTTTCTACCGGCTCAACGTCGTCCACATGCACCTGCCGGCGCTGCGCGAGCGCCGCGAGGACATTCCGCTGCTGGCGCATCATTTCCTGCAGATGTTCGCCGGCAAATTCGGCAAGAGCACGAAGAGATTTTCCCGCCTGGCGCTGCAGGCTTTGGAGGAGTACCGCTGGCCCGGCAACGTGCGCGAACTGGAAAACGTGGTGCAGCGCGCCGTGGTCTTGTCGGAAGGCTCGACGATCACCTGCGAGCATTTCCCGGTCGCCCTGCGCAGCGATGAGAGCGTAAGTGCCACCGCCAGCAACTTCTACGAGGAAGAAGTTCGCCAGTTCAAGAGCCGGCTGGTCTTGCGCAGCTTGCAGGCATCCGGTTGGAACATCGCCGAGACGGCTCGCCGGCTGGGCGTGGCGCGCGGATACCTGCATCGCCTCATCAAGCAACTGGAGATCCGCGGCCGGGACGAAACTTTCTCGTTGGAGGAGATGGACGAGCCCGTAAAAACGCGGATGGTGGTGTAAAGGAGCATGTGGCTATGCTGGGTGGCTCTTCTGATGTGGGCGCCGCCGGTGCGCGCCTGACCGCGCCGGAAAAGCCGGCCTCGGACGTGGCCGGCCAGTCGCGCGCCAGCCTGGTGGAAACGGTTTGCCTTCCCGCTTTGCGCAACGCGCAAAATCACGACGGCGGATGGGGATTTCGCTTCGGCTGCGAGAGCCGGGTGGAACCGACATGCTGGGCGCTGCAGGCGCTGCTGAATTGGGCTCCGCCGACGCCGGCAATCAGGCCGCTTGCCAAGGTTCCCCCGCAAGTCTCCGGCGAAAGCTGCCGGCGGGGCTTCCAGTTCCTGCGCGCGGCGCAACTGCTGGACGGCTCCTGGCCAGCGGCGCCGGGCCAGACAACCGGCTGCTTCGTCACTTCGCTTGCCTGCTGGGCTTTGCTCGCCAACAAAAATTCCCGCGACGAACTTGCCGCCGGCCTGCGCTGGCTGGTCCAGGACCGGCCTCGCGCTGGCGCCTGGTGGCGGAGCTGGCTGGGCCGCCTGTTCGCCGCCCGCCGCGTCTCCCAGCAAGACGACTCCCTCATCGGCTGGGGATGGACGCCGGATACCGCCAGTTGGGTCGAGCCTACCGCCATCGCGCTCATTGTCCTGAATCAATCTCCGCCGGAGCTGCTTCCGCCGGAAATCACTCGGCGCCGCCAATCCGCCGAGGCAATGCTTTACGACCGCATGTGTCCGGGTGGAGGGTGGAACTCCGGCAACCCGCTGGTGTACGGGGCCGCCGGGGTGCCGCTGGTGATCCCGACCGTTTGGGCGCTGCTTGCCCTGAGAGAGCATGCCCGGCGCCCGGAGAACCTGCTGAGCCTGGATTGGCTGGCAAACAGCCTCCCGGGAGTGCGCGGCCGCGCATCGCTAGCCCTGGCGCAACTCTGCCTGGAAGCCTATGGCCGCGCCTGGCCGGCAGCGGCGCCCCGGGCCGAGGAGCTGCACGGTGGCACTCAGCTCCTGGAGAACATTCCGGTAACCGCCTGGGTGTGCCTGGCGGCCAGTTCCAACCGGCGGTGGCTCGCCGATTCCAGGGAGGCCGCTTGACCATGCGAACTGAAGCCGCACTGCTGCCGTCGTTTCAACGCCCCGATGCGCGGGTGGCCATACGGCGAGCTGCCAGCTATGAACAGGACCTGATGACGCTGGTCTACGAAACCCTGCGCGAGTTCGCGCTTCCTGTGCGCGGCAAGACGGTGTTGCTCAAGCCCAACCTCTGCGGGCTTGATCCGCTCGGTATGACGAATACCCACCCCGCCGTCATCGCTGCCACGCGGGAGAGCCTTTTACGCCTGGGCGCGGCGTCGGTGCTTATCGGCGACGGCCCTTTTACCGACCGCGATACGGAGGCAATCCTCGAATCCGTGCGTATGCGCCAGCACATCGGCCGCCTGAGGGATGTCTTCGTGGATCTGAACGTCGACGACGTGTCGAAGGTGGTCTTAAAGACACGCGCCTCCCGCTTGCGCGAGCTTTATCTTCCCAAAACGCTTCTCGGGGCCGACTTCGTGATCTCCATGCCCAAGCTCAAGACGCACCATTGGGTGGGCGTGACTCTTTCCCTGAAGAACATGTTCGGCGTGGTGCCGGGTAGTTGCTATGGGTGGCCGAAGAATATTTTGCATTGGGCCGGTATCGACAACTCCATCCTGGATATCAACGGCACGGTAAGGCCGGACTTCGCCATAGTCGATGGAATCATCGGCATGGAGGGGAACGGCCCGGTGCAGGGAGAGCCCAAGGCTCCCGGGGTATTGATTATGGGCGACGACCCGGTTGCCGTTGACGCTACCTGCTGTCGCGTCATGGGGTTGCGTCCCGAAAAGGTCAGATATCTTCTGCAGGCGGGAAGCCTGCTCGGACACATCCAGCCAGACAAGATCCAACAGTTTGGGGAAAGCATCGCCAGCGTGCGCACGCCATTCGCCGTCCTCGATGACTTCAGCCATTTGGTTGAGCCCGCGTGCGATTTGGAACTCAACCTGCACGAAACCACTCATGCGGGCGGGAAAACGGCTTGAGGTGTATCCGACTGTGCACACCATGCCGGTCCACGGACCACGGGTAAGGATGATGGACTCTATGAACGTGCCAGGTCTTTCGCAAGCGGAGTCACGGTCGCTCACTGGCTCTGCAACAGGCGACGGCAACAAAGCTGGGAAACCATGCGGGCAGCATCTAGGAAGAGAAAAAACCGGCCTGGCGCTCATTCCGCGGGGCAGGTTCAAGTCCATGCGCGGGCAAACCCTGCTGGAATTTGCTTTTGTCCTGCCCGTGGTGTTGATGCTGATCTTCGCGGTCGTCGATTTCGGGCACCTGTTCTATCTGCAGATGATGTTGCAGAACGCGGTGCAGCAGGCCGGGCGGTACGCGGTGACGGGGAACCACGCGCCAGATCCGAACAACCCCGGGCAGAATCTTTCCCGGGTGGCTTCGATCATCCAGGCGGCGGAGCAAGCGGCGCCGGGGGTCAACTTCAGCGGCATCAGCATTTCGAGCCAGCACGGAGGCAGCGGCAATGCCGGAGGGCCGGGGGATATTGTAACCGTCTCACTCTCCACCAGCATGCAGTTGATAACTCCGATCATTGGGCGTTTTTTCCCCAACGGCACATATAACTTTACGGTCAGCTCCACCTTCATGAATGAACCTTTCCCGCCGGCAAACACAAACTAGAGGAGACTGGATGTCAGCATCACGGCGAAATGATTTAACAGGTAAGGCCGGCGGTTTTTGCCGGCTGCGGGGGGCATCTGGCCAGGCGCTGGTGGAGTTCGCCCTGGGGGCGACGCTGCTGATGATCTTCGCCTTTGGAGTGATCGATTTCGCTCGCGCCATTTACGCCAAACAGACGATGTCACATCTTGCCCGGGAAGGCTCGAACATGGCCTCCCGGGGTGTCGCCTTGGCGACTGCCGCCAGCCAGGTGGTTGCGGCATCTTCCACTTTAAATTTGAACACCTCCGGGTGCGTGATCATTACCTCGGTCCAGAACACCGCGGGCGCCAACAAGATCACCGCCCAGGCGTCGCAATGCAGTATTACTGCCAGCAGCCTGGTGGGGCAGATGAACGGGAAAACCGTCACTCTGCCGGTAACCACGCCGCCCATCCCCCAGCCGAACCAGACACTGTATGTCACGGAGATTTTCTATTCGTTCCAGCCGGTTACACCCATCGGAGCGCTGTTGAATTTTGTCATGCCGTCGCAGTTGTATGACGCGGCGTATTTCTGAGCAGGAGAAGTGAAGTGAAGGATTTTCGCAGAGGAAAAAGCAGCCGGAACGAACACGGGCAGGTGCTGCCGATGCTGGCGGCATCGATGCTGATTCTTATCCTGTTCTCCGCCCTGGCAATTGACCTGGGCTATGCCTACGTTACCAAGGCGAACCTCTCCAAGGCAGTGGATGCCGCGGCCCTGGCGGGCATGCGCAACCTTCCTCAGGGGCAGGCAGCGGCGGCGAACATCGCTTTGAGCACCTTTACCGCCAACTACAAGTCGTCAGGCCGCGATGTCAGCATGCCCGTCCCCACCATTACCTGGCAGACGGACCCCACCACCGGCCTCATGCAGATCAACGTCACCGCATCGACCGCCGTCAACACGTTTTTTGCCAAGATTCTTCCGCAGTTCACGACCCTGGCGGTCAGCGACACGGCCCAGGCAACGCGCGCCAACGTGGCTATGACACTGGTCCTGGACCGCTCGGGTTCGATGAAACTGAACGGTGGATACCAGGCGCTGCCCACCGCCGTCCAGACCTTCCTGTCAAATTTCAGCGACACGCTCGACCAGGTGGCCCTGGCCAGTTTCGCCTCTGACTCTAAGCTCGATGTGAGCATGCAGCACAACTTCACCTCCACCATTAACAGCACGGTCAGCGGCTTCAACTACACCGGCGGGACGTATGCCCAGGGCGGGCTGTTGTTGGCGCAAAGCCAGGAGAACACGGCTTCATCGAGCATGTTGAAAGTGGTGGTGTTCTTTACCGATGGCTGGGCCAACACCAACCTCGACGTGTTGAGCTGCTCTCCCAATCCGATCAATTATGGCGGCTGCGCTCCTCCCGAAGCTGCCGTCGGCTGGTGCAGCGGCATCAGCTTCTGGTACCCCACCAATCCCTATCCGTCCCAGTATCCCTCCTGCAATTCCACCAAGTTCCCCGCGCAGCAGCCCGGGAACTCGGGGCAGCTAACGCCCACCAGCACCGGGCAAGCCAATATCGCCAACGACGCCATGTACCGCGCCATTCAGTTGGCCAACACCATGCGCAGCAATAACGTAGTCATTTACGCTATCGGGCTCGGTGACAAGGTCAGCACCACCTTCCTGCAGCAGATTGCCAACGACCCCGCCAGCCCCACCTACAATTCCAGCACGCCACAGGGGATAGCCATCATCGCGTCTTATTGCCCGGGGACTACGTGCGTGGCTGATCTGAACGCGGCTTTCGATACAGTTGCCCGGGACATTCTGCTCCGGTTGACGAAATAGGAAGGCCTAGCGGGGCGCTGACGCTGTCGAGCACATCGGAGATGGTCATAGCTCACTAGAAGCCATCTGGCATCTCGTAAATCGTTTTTGAAAGGGCACGGCTTCAGCCGTGCCGTCCAGGGGCAATAAAAATGCGGGCTTTAGCCCCTGAGGGATCCCTGGCCTGGCCTGGCCTGCAAAGCACTCGGAGTCTGGAAATGTCAACTGGCGACCAGTTCTCAGTGGACAGCATTCGCTCTTCCGAAGGGCGCGCTCATCCAGTGGCTCGGACCCTGGTTGGACTGCTGCTCAACGCCGCCGCCGCCTTGATCATTGCCTTCCTGTTTGCCAATCCCGCCTACAAGTTCGTTGCTCTGTTTGGCTTCGCGATCTTGCTGGTAGTTATGGTCGCGCGCTTGGGGGTGATGGTCGCCATTCTTGGGGCGCTTCTAGATATCCTGCTGTTCGCATATATCTTTCACGGCCGCTGGGAAGTCTACGGATGGCTGGTGCAGCTCTTCCAGGATATCTTGGCTCGATGGCTCTAGCTTCCGGCTGCGTCTGTAGTTTCCAGTAGCATTCTCACTTCTATTTCCTATCCGCCTTCCGCTCTGCCTGCCGGTGTAACCAAAGCGAAGCGTGCCGCTGAGATTGCTGTCACCAATCAGTCACGCTTTATTCGCGCGACTGGCCGGGATTGGCGGAAGCGGTTTTGTTATACGCCGCAACCCCCCATTTTCCTTGCACTTGGCTTAGCCAAGTCCGTTGCCGGCAGAGTGGCTGCTCAGGTGCTATCAGAAGCGGGGCGGCAGAACATGCCGCTTAACCCACATCACTGAGAGGACTAAAGATGAAGAACCTTCTGGTTAGACTTTGGAACGAAGAAGAAGGCCAGGATCTGGTCGAATACGCTCTGCTCGTGGCTCTGATCGCGCTGGGCGCTGTCACCGCAATGCAAGGCTTGGCAGGTAACATCGGCACGGCGTTCACCACTGTCGGTGGCAAGCTTGACACCTACGCCAGCAGCTAACTGCTACTTCCGGCTGGCCGGGGTTAGCTAGGCCTGATCGCCACAGGCCGCTTGGGGAACTTCCGGCGGCCTTGATCCTTTCCTCCTGGTGCGGCGCTCGGCGGCGAACTGGCAGGCAATTACAGGATCAGCGCAACAAAGCTGGCGACGATGGTTTTCGTCGCACCTAATTCAGCTCACATAGCCATGGGAACAAAAAAGATGAAGAACATCCTTACGAGACTGTGGAACGAAGAGGAAGGCCAAGACCTGGTCGAGTACGCCTTGCTCCTGGCGCTGGTTGCATTAGGCGCTGTCGGAGCTATGAACGCTTTGGCAGGTTCTATCACCACCGCGTTTACCAACGCCGGCACCTCGCTGAGCAGCAGCTCCAGCTAGCTGTTCGCTTGGCCGTGTTTGGCAAGCGCGATAACTACAGGGCCGCCTCGAGGCGGAACTTCTGGCGGCCTTAACCCTCCCGTCCTGGCGTGGAAGTGGCAACGAACCGGCAAGGATTTATTGAATCAACGCCAGCAAAACGGGCCACAGCAATTTCCCGCAGCGCAGTTCACGTGGCTTGGAAGAGCGTTATCGGCGACCAGATCGCCTCAACAAGCTTGCAAAGCCAGCGCTGCTTTGTCCGGCAGCAGGGCCAGGCGTGGTCACCAGCAGCGGATTGGGCATCGCTAGCCAGGAGATCGATTTTCGCATGAATACGGCGCAAACAATTTGGATCTTTACCGTCGCGGTCGTCCTGTTGGCTGCCTGGACCGACTGGCGCCAGCGGCGGATTCCCAACTGGCTTACCGTTCCCGGACTGCTTCTGGGTCTTGGCATGAACACCATTGCGTTCGGCTGGCCCGGCGCCAAAGCGTCGCTGGAAGGGGCTGGCCTGGCGCTGGTTCTGCTGCTTCCCTTGGTGTTGATGCGTGGACTCGGAGCGGGCGACTGGAAGCTGATGGGAGCCATCGGCGCCTTTCTGGGCCCGTTTGGCTTGCTCAAGGCTTTACTGGTCAGCGCTATTGTTTCCGGGCTGATGGCTTATGTGCACCTGGTGCGCCTGGGGCGTTTTATGGACACCTTGCGCAACCTGGCGGTGCTGGTCCGCGGCTTTTTCTCGTTCGGCATGCGGCCCAATCCGCGAATTTCGTTGGATAACCCCAAACTTGTGAAGCTACCGTTTGGCGTGGCGGCTGCCATTGCCGTCGTGATTTGTTGCGCAACCCAGTGGCGCTTCTAAACGCTGGCGCGAAGGAGATTGGATTTCATGAATCGAAATCGGCTGATCGTCGGATTATCGGCTGCCGTGGTAATCGCGGCCTTGATGAGCGTGTTTGTGTATCGCCAATTCAAGCAGGCGGCCATGGCGCCCAAGCCGGTGGCGATGCAGCAAATTGTGGTGGCCTCCGCGCCGCTGCAGTTGGGCACCCGCTTGGGACCGGAAAACCTGCGGCTCATTCCCTGGCCGGACAATGCTCCGGTGGACGGTGCGTTCACCCGGATTGAAGACTGCACCGGCCGCGCCGTGATTACCCCGGTAGCGGCCAACGAGCTCATCATCGAAAGCAAACTGGCGCCGCGGCAGGCGGGAGCCGGGTTGCCGGCCACGATTCCGGAAGGACTGCGGGCGCTTTCGGTCGCCGTCAACGACGTCATCGGGGTGGCCGGGTTCGTCATTCCCGGAACCATGGTGGATGTGCTGGTGACCGGCAGGATCGTCGACAATTCTTCGCAGAACGCCAATGTCACCCGCACCATTCTGGAGAACATCCGCGTTCTGGCCGCCGGACAGAAGGTCGCGCAGGACCGCGACGGCAAGCCGCAGACGGTGCCGGTCATAACTTTGCTGGTCACGCCCGATGAGGCGACCAAACTGGCCATGGCCGCCACCCAGGGGAAGATCCAATTGGCCCTGCGCAACACCATCGACAACAAAGTAACCAACCCGCCGGCTGTGCTTGAGGCGACGCTGTTTTCCGGCGGTCACGTCGAGGCCAAGCATGTAGCTGCGGCACACCAAGCGCCGGCCCCCTACGCCGTCGAAGTTATCTCCGGCACCAAGCGCGAAAGCAAGACTTTTGTCAACCAGTAAGAGCTTAAAGCGAAGGTAAGAAATGTTCGCAAAATACGCAAAATCTCATCTGACGTGGCTCGGACCTGTTCTTCTCGGTCTTCTGCTTGGTGCGCCGTTATACGCGGCTGAGCAGCAGATAGCTGCGGCCAATGTACGGGCAGATATGACGCAGGAACTGCGCTCTGGTCCGGGCTCAACCATGAATCAACCGTCGGATCCAGAGGCGCAGACCTTGCACCTGCTGGTCGGACGCTCGCTGGTGATCACTTCGCCGACGCGGATCAAGCGGGTCTCTATCGCCGATCCCAGCATCGCCGAAGCGGTGGTCGTCAGCCCTAACCAGGTTGTGGTCAATGGCAAAACTCCCGGCGGGGTTTCGCTTCTGTTGTGGGACGAGGCGAACCAGAGCCAGGCGTTTGACCTAGTAGTGGATGCCGACGTTCTGGGATTGAGTCAGAAGATACATGCCCTGTTCCCCGCCGAGCCGGTCAAGGTGGAGACCGCCAAGGATGTCGTGGTGCTGTCCGGGCGGGTCTCGTCGCCCCTCGTGGCCGACAAAATCTTGCAACTGGCCAAGAGCGTCTACCCCAAAGTCACCAACTTCATGCAAGGCCCGAGTGCCCCGGCCGGGCAAATTCTGCTGCAGGTACGCTTCGCCGAAGTCGACCGCACTGCCCTCAGCCAGTTTGGGTTCAATCTGTTAAGTACTCCCGGGGCGAAGAACATAGGCACGATTTCGACCCAGCAATATGGCCCTCCCCAGCTTGCCAACTCGCAAAATGGGCCGGGCAGCACCCTCGGTCTCGACAATTTGCTGAACATCTTTATTTTCCGTCCGGACATAAACCTGGGGGCCACGATCCAGGCGCTGCAGGATAACAACGTTCTGCAGATCCTGGCGGAGCCCAACCTGCTGACTGCTTCGGGCAAGGAAGCCACCTTCCTGGCCGGCGGCGAGTTCCCATTCCCGGTGTTGCAGGGTGGGACCGGCGGCAGCAACTATGGAATCACGATCCAGTTCAAGGAATTCGGCGTTCGCTTGAACTTCACTCCGACTCTTACCGCGGACGGGCTGATCCACCTCAAAGTGCAGCCGGAGGTCAGCTCTCTGGACTTCACCAATGCGCTCACCCTTCAGGGCTTCGTCATTCCGGCCCTGTCGACGCGGCGGGTGCAATCAGAGATGGATCTGGGCGATGGGCAGAGCTTTGCCATCGCCGGCCTGATGGACAACCGCGTGACTCAGCAACTGAACAAGATTCCCGGTATCGGAGACATTCCGATCCTGGGCAAGCTCTTCCAGAGCCGTTCGATTAGCAAGAGCAATAGCGAGCTGCTGGTGGTGGTCACGCCGCGCGTAGTGCAGCCGGTTACGGCCGCAAATATGCCCGCTAACCCGGTGTTCCCGGTGCCATTCCTGGGCCCGGCCAAGCCGGAAGAGCCTAAGTCGCCGGCCAAGAAGAAGTAAAGACGCTGGAAATGAATTGATCCCAAGGGAGCAGGTAATCGACCCATGCTAGCAGCGGCAATAGCAAGTGGCGACGCCAGCAGTTCGGCGCAGTTACTGGCCAGTCTGGAACAGACCGGGTTGGTGAAATCAATCAGGCAGTGGACAGTTCCCGGCGACAGGATTCCCGAGTCGGCCGAGATGCTGCCTGATGTCGTTTTCCTGGACCTGGGACGGGACCCGGAGCCGTGTTTCGCATTCGGCGCCCAGCTTCGGCGTCTGGCTCCGGCGATAAGGCTGGTGGCTTGCTCGGCTTCGTCCGCCCCCAGCCAGCAGCTTCTGCTGGAGGCGATGCACAGCGGGGTGCAGGACTTTTTGCCCAAACCGGTCACGCTGAGCGCGCTGAAGGAAATGCTCACCCGGCTGGCGCGCGAGATCGGCAGCCGCCAGCTTCCCGTCAAAAACAAGTTCGTTGCCGTTATGGGCACCAAGGGCGGAGTCGGCGCCACCACCGTGACGGTGAATTTAGGCGTTCATTTGTCTTCTTTCGCCCGCAAACGCGTGGTCCTGCTCGATCTGGCGCGCCCGCTCGGCAACGCGCATCTCTTGCTGGACCTGAAACCGGGCTTTGGCCTGCGCGACGCGGTAGCCAACCGGGAACGGCTGGACAGCCATTTCTTCGCCGGGCTGCTGACCCGCCACAAAACCGGCCTGGAAATTCTTGGCGGAAGCATGCAGCCGGAGGAATGGGATACCATCCCCGTTTCTCCCCTGGATCGCGTGGTAAGCGTAGCGCAAAACAACTTCGATTTCGTGCTGGCGGATATCGGTTCGCAGTTCTCCTCGGAGTGGGGCGCGGTGCTGCGGCTGGCGGCCATGATCCTGGTCGTGACCGAAGCCAATGTGCCGGCGCTCTGGAACCTGGAACGCCGCCTGACCGCCATGAAAGGCTTCGGCATTGAGCCGGAGCGGACCCGCATCATCATCAATCGCTGGCACAAAGGCGACGAAGAGGCGCTGCAAACGATTTCCAAAGGGTCCAGCCGTCCGCTTCTGGCCTGCCTGCCTAACGACTATCGCAAGATCAGCGCGGCCGTGAACCACGGCGTGCCCTTTGTGGACGGCCGCAACGACGCGCTCAACAGCCGCTATCGCCAGCTCGCGGCCAGCGTAGCCGGCGTAGAGGCGGTTCCGGCGGCGTCCAGAAAAAACAGTTTTGCCGGGCTTTTTTCGTTCTCGGGAAAGGTGGCATAGATGGCCTCGATTGACATGCTAGGCGCAAGAACCGATTTCACCGCGGTAAAAGCCGCGGTGCACCGCAAGCTTATCCAGAAACTCAACCTCGACCGCCTGAATGAAATCAAGCAGGAAGACGTTCGCCGCGAAGTGGGCCCCATCCTGGAAGCCATTATCGTGGGCGAGTCGACGCCGATGAACTTGCAGGAGCGGGAGCGGCTGGCGCAGGAAGTGCTCGACGAGGTCTTCGGCTTGGGGCCGCTGGAGCCGCTGCTGGCCGATCCCACCATCTCCGACATCCTGGTCAATACCTACGACCAGGTTTACATAGAGCGCCGGGGAATCCTGGAGCTGACGGGCGTGCAGTTCCGCGATAATGCCCACCTGTTGAGCATCATCGAGCGCATTGTCTCCGCCATTGGACGGCGTGTGGACGAGTCCTCGCCCATGGTGGACGCCCGCCTGGCCGACGGCTCGCGCGTCAACGCCATCATTCCGCCGCTGGCCGTCGATGGCCCCTGTCTTTCCATACGCCGCTTCGCGCGCGACCGGCTGACCGGCGAGGATCTGGTGGCAAACAATTCCCTGACCCAGTCCATGCTGGAACTGCTGCAGGGATGCGTAAAAGCCCGGCTGAACGTGCTCATTTCCGGCGGCACCGGTGCCGGCAAAACAACGCTGCTGAACGTCCTCTCGTCGTTCATCTCGAACCGCGAGCGCATTGTGACCATCGAGGACGCGGCCGAACTGCAGCTCCAGCAGGATCACGTGGTTCGCCTGGAGACGCGGCCGGCCAACATCGAGGGCAGAGGCGGCATCCAGCAGCGCCAGCTCATGATCAACGCCCTGCGTATGCGTCCCGACCGCATCATCGTCGGCGAGGTGCGCGGCGAGGAGGCGCTGGACATGCTGCAGGCCATGAACACCGGGCACGACGGCTCGCTGACCACCGTGCACTCGAATTCTCCCCGCGACGCTCTAAGCCGGCTGGAAACCATGGTGGCGATGTCGAACCTGAGCATCCCCGCCAGCGCCATTCGCCGCCAGATTGCCTCGGCCATCGACTTGGTCATCCAGATCAGCCGCCTCAGCGACGGCACGCGCAAGATGGTAAACCTGGCGGAGATCACCGGAATGGAAAGGGACATTGTAACCATGCAGGACATCTTCGTTTTCCAGAAGCGCGGCATACGGGAGAGCGGAGAAGTGATGGGCGAGTTTGCCGCCACCGGAATCCGCCCCAAGTTCGCGGAACGCTTGCTGGTTGCCGGCGTGCAGTTGCCCTCAACCATGTTCGAACCGCCCACCATTCATTAGGGGGCGTTATGCCGGTATCGATTAAAAGGAGTTCGAAATGGCGCTGCTGATTGCGATTCTTACCTTCCTGGCCGTGGGCACGGTGGTTGTTATGGTGGTTCTGCTGGCCACCACCGAAAGCCGGCAGAAAGTGATCCTGCATCGGCTGGAAGCGGTGCGCAAGGTGGAACGGCGCGAGGGCACTACGCTCGGGCTGAAGCTGCTGCGCGACGAAATGCTCAGCAGCGTTCCTCTGCTGCATCGCTGGATGGCGCAGTGGTCCTGGTCGGGAAGGGTGCAGAGCTTGCTGACGCAAGCCGGCATGACGATCAGAACCGGCAAGTTCCTGCTGATATGCGGCGTGCTGGGCATGGCAGCCTACGCGATCACGCCGCAACGGATCAATCCCTTGCAGGCGGTTGTCAGGGTGCCCTGGCTGCCGGTCGTCGCGGGTGTGGCCGCCGGCGCTATTCCGTTCGCCGTGGCGGCCTGGAAGCGCCGCCGGCGCATGCGGCAGTTCGAGGAGCACTTTCCCGAGGCCCTGGATCTGCTGGGCCGCGCGGTGCGCGCCGGCCACGCCTTCACCACCGGCCTGGAAATGATCGGCAAGGAGGCAACCGAGCCCATCGCCGGCGAATTCCGCAAGACCTTCGATGAGCAGAATTTCGGAATTCCGCTGCGCGATGCGCTGATCAACCTCGCCGAGAGGGTTCCTCTGGTCGACGTCCGCTTCTTTGTCACCGCCCTGCTGGTGCAGAGAGAAACCGGCGGCAACTTGGCGGAGGTTCTTGACGGGCTGGCGCACGTGATCCGCGACCGCTTCCGGATTCAGCGCGAAGTGCGCATCAAGACCGCGCAGGGAAGACTGACGGCCGCGATTCTAATCGCCCTGCCGCCGGTCATGGGCTGCCTGCTCGGAATGATCAACCCGTCATACATGCGGGTGTTGTTCGAAGACCCGAGGGGGCCGATGGTTTTGGCCATAGCCGCGTTGGCCCAGCTTATGGGCACGGCGCTCATCTGGAAGATCATCAGGATCGAGGTCTAGGAAGGCAGGAGAGACGAACATGATATGGAGCATAACAGCAATCACGTTTCTGGCTGTCACCGGCATCGGCGCGGCCTTGCTCTATGCCTTCCACCCCGGGGGAGCAAACGTCGGGGGAAGGGTATCGCGCTTACTGCGCCCTGCCGGGGAGCCGGATGCCAAAACCGGGTTTGCCGAGAGGCAGAAGGCGCGCACCAGGGCCACCCTGGCTTCGCTGGGCAAATATCTGCCGGCGGGTTCGCCCAAGGAATCCTCGCAGCTACTCATGGTTCGCGCGGGATATCGCAACCCCAATGCCATCCTGGCCATGAAGGGCGTGAAGCTGCTGCTGCCGGTCGCCTTTGCCGCGCTGGTTTTTGCCTCTGGGCTTTACCGCACCAACCCATACCTGTTTTTGATGTTCGCGTTAATTGCCGGCTATATTTTGCCGGAGTTCTGGCTGGTCTGGCGGGTCCGCGTGCGTCAGCATCGGCTGCGCCGCGGCCTTCCCGATTGCCTGGACCTGCTGGTCATCTGCGTCGAAGCCGGCCTCGGCCTGGACCAGGCTCTTTTGCGAGTGTCGCAGGAACTGCATGTCACCCATCCTGAGCTTAGCGACGAACTGCAGTTTGTGAACCTGGAAATGCGCGTGGGTAAGACCCGGCTGGAAGCGCTGCGTGAGCTGGCCCGGAGAACCGGCCTGGATGACATCAAGGCGCTGGTCGCCATGCTGATCCAGACGGACCGCTTCGGCACTAGCGTCGCCCAGTCGTTGCGCGTGCACGCCGATGATATGCGCATGAAGCGGCGGCAGCGCGCCGAGGAAGCCGGCGCCAAGACCAGCGTCAAGATGGTGCCGGCGCTGGTGTTTTTTATCTTTCCCGCTTTGATGGTTGTGATCCTGGGCCCGGCGGTACTCAGCATACTTAAGCAGTTGATGCCTGTCTTGAAGTAGGCAGGCGCATTTGACAACTAACTCGAGCTGTTGAAAGGAGAAAAAATGGACAGCGTGATGATGATTCGGGTGGTATCGGGCATTCTGGCGGCCGTGGTTCTGGCCATCATTGTTGTGCGCCGCAGACACAAGGCGCTCGAATAAGCACGGCAGGCAGCACTGTCGCACGATTGCGCACGACTAACCGCGGTGCGTAGAGGCGTGGTGGACCCATGAGGAATGGCATTCAAGGCCGCTTGGTTTACGTTTACAACAAAACCCGGGAAGCATTTCTGGGCACCGAGGTAAGCGTTGCCAACACCTACCTGCGTCGATTGATAGGACTGCTGGGAAAGACGAAACGGTGGTCCCGGTCCGGACGCGGCCTGTGGATTGTTCCCTGCCACGCTGTTCACACCATCGGGATGATGTTTCCCATCGACCTGGTCTTCCTCAACAAGGAAAAACAGGTGGTTCGCGTGGAAGAGTATGTGCGCCCCTTCCGTGTTTCGTCGGTGTCGCTGAAGGCCTACAGCGTGCTCGAATTGCCGGCGCATACCATCTACCGCACGGGAACCCGGGAAGGTGACCGTCTCGAAGTCGCCTGGCTGCGGAGCAGCGGAGCAACCGGCGAGACGGCCTTGCGAGGGCCGGGCGTCAACGCCGGAGACGGCTTCGTTCCGGATTCGCAGCCGGGTGTGCAACCCCAGCATGGAGCTCCGCCGGCTGCATTGGATAAAGCCGGATAAAAACCGGCTTGGGCAGCACCACGGTGAGCGCCAGCATGAACGGCGTGACCAGCAGTTCCCCAGTCTATATTACGGTTGCGCCTTGAGCGCCTAAGCCCAATCAGCCAACAGGCCGTCCGCGAGGACGGCCTGATTTTTGGTCGCGCCTCAATGGAGAGGCGACAGCTTCGGCGGAGCTTCCACTGGCGAGAGCAAAAAATTCGAGGCCGGCTGAGAATTCAGCTATCATCGGGGCGTATGGCACAGTACTGTGTCTATTGCGGTGCCCAGCTCACCGACGAGGGCGATTACTGCCGCGCTTGCGGCAAGAGCAAGACAGCGGATGGCTCCGGTCCAGCCGTGAAGCCCGTACTGCTGCCGCCGGAGGCGGAGAGAACGTTTTACAAAGACGGCTCCGTCACCGTTACCAACCTTCACTTCACCGTGCCGGGGCGCACCTTCGCCATGTCCGAGGTGAGAGGCGTGAGGCTGGAACGGACCGGTTCCAGAACGCCCTGGCCCACCCTGCTGTATTTCTTCGGATTGGCGGCATTTCTTGCCCGGCTTTACCGCCTGGGCCTGATTCTGTTTATGGTGGGAGTCCTCCTCACTGTCTTTGCCAAGCCGAAATTCGTGATTGTGCTCGACAGCGCCTCCGGCGAGGTCCACGCCTTCACCAGCCGCGACCACGACTACCTTGCCGAAATTGTGGACGCCATAAGAAAAGCCATTCTGTACAGGCAGTAGCCGCCGGCGTAGCATCGGGGCATCTCTGCACCGGCGCCCAATGGTTTTCGCCTGCCCGACCGACCACTGATTCACCACCGGACTCCGCACGATCTGCTCTTTTCCGTGCTGGCCAGATCAGCACCTGGGACTCCGGCTTTGAGCTGGGGCAATCCCCGGCCGGCGGGGCAGAACTCGGGGAGGCAACGACATCTTAGTCCAGAGCGTTTTGCCGAATCTGCGGCAGCGAATTCACCCGAAATGGGAGCCAGAGCCTATGTTTGGAAAGACAACAGTCGCGGTAGTCCTGGGCGGAGCCCTGCTGGTTACAGGCGCTCTGCCCGCCATGGCCGATGCACGGAAAGATTGCGAAAAGCGCATTCGCAAGGCCGAGCAGAACCTGCAACGCGAAATCGAGCGCCACGGGGAGCGCGGCAAGAACGTCGAGAAGCGCCGGCGCGAGCTTGAACGCCAGCGCGAAAACTGCCGCATGTACGAGAGGGATCACGGCCACGGCATGCCCTAGCCCGTGAACGGCAACGTTCTGATCTGTTCCCGCAGGCTTCTACCGGCGGCCGCGCCGCCGGCGGGCGAGCTACTTGCGTCCGGGGCCGCGCGGCAGGTTGTTTCCCACGACTTGCGCCGGCTTATGGCAAGGCATGTACCGCAAAAGGAAGAAAAAATGAGGATTTCCAGGCTTGTTTTCACCACTGTGCTACTCGGGGCGCTGTGCGCGCCGGTGTTTACTCAGAGCAATCCGCCGGCGGCCGGCGTCAACCACTTTCTGCCGCCGGCCGAGCGGCATCCGCATATCCGCGCCGCCATCACCGAATTGGAGCAGGCGAAGCACGAGCTGCAGACGGCCGCGCACGACTTCGGCGGCCATCGCGTGCAAGCCATCCGGGCAATTGACGAGGCCCTCAAGCAACTGCGCGAGGCGCTGAAATACGCGAAATAGAGAAGACCGTTCCCGCTCCGTTTCGCGTTTCCCGTTCTCAGCAGGGCAGAGAAGCGCGAAACGGATTTCTACCCGGCAACCGTTTCCGCCGCCTTGCCCAGCAGCTCCCAGAGGAGCTTGACGTCTTCGGCGTCGGTCCCCAGGTTGCCGATGGCCACGCGCAACACAAGCCTGCCATTGAGCGCCGTGTGCGAGAGGAAGACCTTGCCGCTGGCGTTCACCATCTCCATCAGGCGCTGGTTCTGCTCGTCCGTGCCGCGGTAACGGAAGCAGACGACCGAGAAGGGAGCGGGAGCGACCCGCTCGAAGCGGGAATCGGCGTCTACCCAGGCAGCAAACTGCTGTGCCATGGCGATGTGCGCGCGCAGAATGCGCTCCACCCCCTGGCGTCCGAAGTAGCGCATCACAAACCACAGCTTGAGCGAGCGGAAGCGATGGCCCAGCGGCACGCCGTAGTCCATCAGGTGGATGGCGCGCGGGTCTTCCGAGGCGCGCAGGTATTCCGGAACCAGCGAAAATGCCTGGCGGAAGGTGTCCGGGTAGCGGGTGTAGAACACGCTGCAGTCGATGGGGGTGAGCATCCACTTATGCGGGTTCATGACCAGCGAGTGGGCGCGCTCGGCGCCGCGCAGGATGTGCCGGTATTCGGGGAGAATGGCCGCCGAGCCGGCATAAGCGGCGTCGATGTGCAGCCAGGCGCCATGCCGCTCGCAGATGGCGACGATCTCCGCCACCGGATCGACGCTGGTGGTCGAGGTCGTGCCCACCGTCGCCACCACGCACATGGGCTTGCGGCCGGCGCGCACGTCATCTTCGATCAGTTGCGCCAGCGCGTCCGGGCGCATGCGAAATTCACTGTCGACCGGCACCTTGCGCACGTTCTTCTGCCCGACGCCGATGGCGATGGCGCCCTTTTCGATGGAGGAGTGCGACTGCTCGGAGGTGTAAACGGTCATGCCGCTGGAGAAGCCCTCGACCCGCGCCTCCGGGCACGACGAACTGCCGCGCCGCCACCAGCGCGTGCATGCTGCTGGTGGAGGCGGTATCGAAGATGATGCCGAAAAACTCCGGCGGCAGGCCGATCCATTCGCGCAGCCATCCCAGGGCCACGTGTTCCAGCTCGGCGACCGCGGGCGAGGTCTTCCAGTGCAGGCCGTTGGTGTTCAGGGCCGCCGCCAGCATCTCGCCCAGAATGGCCGGCGTCGAGCCGGTAGTGCCGAAGTACGCCATGAAGCCGGGATGGTTCCAGTGAGTCACGGCGGGCATGATCTGGCGATCGAAATCGCGCAATAGCGCCGAGTACGCCTCGCCCTGCTCGGGCGCATGCGCCGGCAGCGCGTCGATCAACTCGCCCGGCTTGACCGCCGGCAGAACCGGGTAGCGGCGCGTCTGCTTGAGATAGCCGGCAATCCAGTCGACCGCCTGGTGCGCAGCCTTGGCGAAATCTTCCACGTAGGCATTCCAGTTTTCGGCGGCGTGCGGCGCGCCTGTGGCCGTTTGCGGTTTGGGGGTTTGCATCCTCTTGGCTCCATGTTCAAATGCCCGGCACATGCCGTCGTTCTTACCCAGCATATAAAAAGCATCGGCTGGGAACCCCGGTGGCATTTGCAGGGGGTGGCTCCACGCATGTTCTCGTGCCGTGGGGCAAATTTGCGATTATGAGCCTATTCTACCTAAGCAGCCTCTTCCGTCCAGCGAAGGGTAGTGGGTCAGTTTGAACTTGAATTAAGATTGGGTGCCCCACGTCCCGCCCTGCTGTTGGGCTGACGTGGGGCTAATTCACCCAGGTTAGCGCCGAAAAGCGCGGCGCGGAACCTGGGGCCCCTTCAAACTGACCCACTACGCAGCGAAGCGCTCATTTCTGCGCCACTTGCCTTCGCCATGCGGATCACGATAGAAGAAGAGTGCTCCAACGCAAATGCTTTCTGCCAACCACAATATGGCGGTCAAACGGCGCGAAGGCTACGCCTGTTGCAGCCGGCAATGCAGACGAAGCGCTGCCGCCCCGGCCCCAGGCACAAGCTTCGGCGGCACTGCCGCGCGCCTTCTGCTTGCGCTTTTGATTCTGTTTGCGGGCGGCGTCATCGCCAGAGCTGGCGCACCGGACGCACAAGCTCCAGAGCCGTGGCCTTCAACCCAACTGTGCAATCCGGATGCAGCGAGCACAGAGCCGCCGCTGCCGCAGGATGCCGGACTGGCCGGCCTCAAAGCCGAGCTGCTGCGCCTGGGGACCACCGCCCGCCTGCTGCATACGACCGCCCATCCCGACGACGAGGACGGCGGCCTGCTGACGCTGGAATCGCGCGGCCGCGGCGTAACCGCCGAGCTGCTCACCCTGACGCGCGGCGAGGGCGGGCAGAACCGGCTGGGCAGCAACCTGTTCGACGAGCTGGGCGCGCTGCGCACCCTCGAACTGCTTGCCTCGGACCGTTATTATTCCGTGCGGCAGCGCTTTACCCGCGCCGTCGATTTCGGCTTTTCCAAGACAGCGGAAGAGAGCCTGCAGAAGTGGGGCGGGTTCCAACAGGCGCAAAACCCGCGTCTGTCGGAGGCCCCCATTTTGGCGGACGTGGTGCGCGTGATACGTACTTTTCGTCCGGATGTGATCGTCTCCCGCTTTGAAGGCACTCCGCGTGATGGCCACGGGCACCACCAGGCGGCGGCCATACTGACGCGGGAGGCGTTCCGCGCCGCAGCAGATCCCAAGGCGTTTCCCGAGCAGATAGCCGCCGGCCTGGCTCCATGGCAGGCCAAAAAACTTTACGTCGACAACCGCGGCAAAGATGAGGACTATACCCTGGCCCTCGATACCTCAGCGGTGGACCCGGCGCTGGGGATGAGCTACCAGCAGTTCGCCATGCAGGGGCTGCGGCATCAGTTGTCGCAAGGCGCGGCCACCTGGACGATGCGTGCCGGAAAGCATTATTACAAGCTGGTCGATTCAGCCAATGCAACCGTCCCCACGGGCAAGGAGCAGGACTTTTTCGACGGAATCGATACCTCGCTGCCGGCACTGGCGTCGCGCCTTGGCCCGGAGCAGGCAAAGTTGCCTGGCCTGCAACAACACCTCGGCACAATTGCCGGTTTCATCGAGAAGGCTAACGTGGTCATCAACGGCGGTTCCACCCAGGAATCCCCAGCAAACCCCCAGTTTGCGAACGCTCAAATGGAGCATGCGTTGGCGCCCTTGCTCGAAGGTTACGAGCTTTTGAAGTCGGTCGCAGCGCGTGTGCAGGCAGCCCAGCTCCAGGCCGCGGCCAGGCAGGATTTGCTGGTGAGCCTGGCGACCAAGGCGGAGCAGTTCCGCCACGCCATTCAACTGGCAAGCGGTATAGAAATCCATGCCTGGCTCGACGGTGCTGGCAGTTCCGCCAGCTCAGCATCGGTCATTCCAGGATCGACCGTGCCGATCATCGTACAGGTTGAAGTTCCCAATGCTTCCGCCGCCAAGGTAGTCGGCATCGAGCCGCAGCTTCCTCCGGGATGGAGCTTTAATGCAGATACCAGTCCTGCCGCGCCGGCATCTGGGCCGGCGAAGGAACCCTCAGCTATGCCGGAGAAGCAGGGCGTCCGGGTGAGCGCGGCCAAGTTTCTCATATCGGTGCCGCGGAACGCGGCGCTAACGCGTCCTTATTACCATCGCGACTCGCCGCAGCAAGCGATCTACTTGATTGACCGTCCCGAATTCGCCACGCTCCCGATCACGCCTTGGCCCGTGCGGGTGAGAGTCCGATGCAGCTTCCCTCAAGGAGTGGTGGAGTTTACGCGCGTGGTGGAGGCCAAAGTGCGCATCATGCCTGAGGCGGCAAACGCCTCCGCGACGGCAGAAGAGCGCACGCTGCCGCTGGCGGCGGCGCCGGCGGCTTCGGTCACGATCGAGCCGGCGATCCAGGTTGTCCCGCTCTCCAGGCATGAGAAATCGGGCTCTGCGGCGAGCGGCGCAGTTGCGCTTCGTGGCGTGGCGCCGGTTAAGGTGGCTGTCACCGTGCAGAGCCATGTGGCAGAGCTGCGCGGCCGGCTGCAAATCCAGGCGCCAGCCGGATGGAAGGTCGTACCCGCCAGCCAGCCGATCAATCTGCCGGCCCAGGATTCAGCATCGTCATCTTCGGAGAAGCCGGCAGCCGGGGCGAATAACAACGTTTTCTATTTCCATGTGATCCCTGCCAGGGCTGAGCCGGGGCGCTACAAGTTGAAGGCGTCGTTGACTGCGGCAGGCGAACGCTACCATCAGGCGGTTTCTCTCATCACGCGCCCGGATCTCGGCTCCCTCTACTACTACCAGCCGGCGGAGGCGGAGCTCACGCTGATCGGCGTCAAAGTGCCGCGGCTCGCGGTGGGATACATCATGGGCGCCGGCGACGAAGTTCCAACCGTGCTCAAGCAGGTCGGCCTAAAGGTGAACCTGATCTCCGCCGAAGAGTTGGCGCGGGGCGAGCTGGGCCGCTATGCGACCATAATCCTCGGCATTCGCGCCTATGACGTGCGTTCCGATGTGCGCCAGTACAATGGCCGACTGCTTGATTTCGTGCGCCGGGGCGGCACCCTCATCGTGCAATACAACTCCGGGGTGGCCGACTTCAACAACGGGCATTACACTCCATACGCCATGACGCTGGGGCGCGAGCGCGTAACCGCCGAGCATTCGCCGGTTAAACTGCTGGCGCCGGGTGACGGGATACTCCGCTCTCCCAACCGCATCGGCGCCCGCGACTTTGAGGGCTGGATACAGGAGCGCGGGCTCTACTTCATGCACTCCTGGGAAGGGCAGGCCACAGCGGCCAACGCACCGGTCACATCTCCGGGCCCCTGCCGTCCGCTGCTGGCCATGAACGATCCCGGCGAGGCCTCCCTGGCCGGCAGCCTGCTGCGCTGCTCTTATGGCCAAGGCACTTACATCTACACCGGGCTGTCATTCTTCCGCCAGTTGCCCAGCGGAGTTCCGGGGGCGGTCCGCCTGTTTGTGAATCTGGTTAGTGCGGGGCACAACCGATGACGCCAGCCAGCGCCGAGCCGGAGAGCTCGCGGCCAGCTTTGTCGCGCGGCCTGGGACTGGGCAGCGCCACCGCGCTGAACATGATCGACATGATCGGCGTGGGTCCCTTCATTACCATGCCGCTGATCATCGCTGCCATGGGCGGGCCGCAGGCCATGCTGGGCTGGATTCTGGGGGCGCTGTTCGCCATGTGCGACGGCCTGGTGTGGGCCGAGTTGGGCGCGGCCATGCCTACCTCCGGAGGCTCTTACCGCTACCTGCGCGAGATCTACGGGCGGGAGCGCCTGGGCCGCATGTTGTCCTTTTTATTTATCTGGCAGCTTTCCTTCAGCGCGCCGCTTTCCATCGCCTCGGGATGCGTCGGCCTGTCGCAGTATGCAGCCTACCTCTGGCCTTATCTGGCGCGGATGTGGTGGACGCGGGAGCTGGCGCTGGCCGTGCCCGTGATCGGGCCGCTGCGCGTCGCCGTCAATGCCGGGCCGGCGACGCTGGTGGCCATTTCCGCCTGCGTCGCCGCCGTCGCACTGCTCTATCGGCCCATCAAAGCGGTTGGCAAGCTCTCGCAACTGTTGTGGGCGGCGGTTGCCGGAACCGTTTTGTGGGTGATCTTCGCCGGCGTTACGCACTTTGACGCCGCGCGCGCCTTCGATTTCCCCGCCGGCGCCCTTCATCCCGGCGCCTCGTTTTTTGCCGGCCTGGGCTCGGCGATGCTGGTGGCCACGTACGATTACTGGGGCTACTACAACGTCTGCTTCGTGGCCGGCGAAGTCGCCAATCCGGGCCGCACTGTCCCCCGCGCCGTCATTCTCTCGATTGGCGGCGTCGCCGTGCTCTACCTGCTGATGAACATCAGCGTGCTCGGCGTGCTGCCGTGGCGGGAGCTGGCAAATACCGCGCGCTCTGTGGGCCCGGGAGGCGAACCAGCGCGCTACTACGTGGTTTCCCTGCTGATGCAGCGCGTCTACGGGCCGGTGGCGGCGCAGGTGGCTAGCTGGCTGATCATGTTGACCGCCTTTGCTTCGGTGTTCTCGCTGCTGCTGGGCTATTCGCGCGTGCCCTACGCGGCCGCGCTGGACGGCAACTACTTCCGCGCGTTTTCCCGGCTCGATGCCAAGCGGCGGCTGCCGAGCGTGTCGCTGATTGCCCTTGGCGTGGCGTCGTCGCTGGCCTGCCTGCTGAGATTGGCCGACCTGATTGCCGCCCTGGTGGTCATCAGGATAATGATGCAATTTCTGGTACAGGCCGTGGGGCTGCTGCTGCTGCGCGCCACCCGCCCCGATTTTCCCCGCCCCTATCGCATGTGGCTATATCCTGTGCCGGTCCTGCTGGCCATCGCTGGCTTCGTCTTCGTGCTGGTTTCGCGGCCGGATTTTCTGCGCGAGGTCCGCTACGGAACCCTGCTGCTGCTCGCCGGGCTAGTGATTTACCTGTGGCGCGCCTCGCGCCTGCGGCACTGGCCGTTTGCGCCAGCGCCAACCGCGCCGGAGGAGCCCTCGGCGGGCACTCAGCGCCGCGCCGGATAAACTCGGAACTGCTATATTCCCAAAGTAGCGCCGCCACCCTCGGCGGCGGGCGATGCACGAAGCCAGTCCGTAAGGAGGACAGGATGCGGAACAAGTTTCTGGTTTTGGCTTTGATGTTGCTGCCGGCCCTGGCCGCAGCTCAGCAGATGACGCCGGCAACGACCGGTGCGCCCACGGTGTCCACCGTTTTGGACCAGCAGCTCTCGCGCATAGAGAAAGATTTCCTGCCGATGGCCAACGAGATGCCGGCAGCCAAGTTCGATTTCGCTCCCACCAATGGCGAGTTCAAAGGCGTGCGCACCTTCGCCCAGCAGGTCACGCACGTGACCACGGTGAACTACCGCATTGCCGCCGCGATGCTGGGAGAAAAGCCGCCGGCTGCCTTCGACGGCGTTGCCAATGCCAAGACCAAGGACGAGATCGTAAAGCTCCTCGGCGAATCTTTTGCCTACCTCCGTAAGGCGTTCGGCGCCGTAACCGACAAGAACTTGATCGAGCCGATCGCGTTCGGCGGCGGCAAGTCGACGCGCCTGGGCATGGCCATTCTCCTGATGGCCGATCAGCGGGACCATTACGGACAGATGGTCGTCTACTTCCGCATGAACGGCATGATTCCTCCGGCCAGCCGGCGCTAGGAGAAGGTTTCGAGGTAGCGAAACTCAGGGGGCGACCCTGAAGCCTTGAAACCTTGAAGCGTTGAATAATGAAGTGTCGAATAATTAACCACATAGGACACAGAGAAATACAGGCCCTGCTCTGTGCAACTCTGTGAACTCTGTGGTTAATTAAGGTGGCAAGCCATGAGCTACGTTTTTCAGCCAGACCTGTTGGCCGGCAAGGTCGCGGTAATTACCGGCGGGGGTAGCGGCATAAACCTGGAAATCGGTCGCGTTTTCGCGCGGCACGGGGCCAGGCTCGGCCTGATTGGCCGGCGGCAGGCGCGGCTCGACGCCGCCGTGGCAGAAATTGGCAACCTGGGCGGAAAGGCGGTGGCGGCGGCTGCCGATGTGCGCGAGTATGAGGACCTTAGCGCGGCGCTGAAGAAAATCGCCGGCGAACTCGGCCTCTTCGACATCCTGATCTGCGGGGCGGCCGGAAACTTCCCGGCGCTGGCCACCGGCATGTCGGCCAGCGGCTTTAAGGCGGTGGTCGACATAGACCTGCTTGGCACCTTCAATGCCTGCCGCGCCGCTTTCGAGCACTTGCGCAAGCCTGGAGGCGCGGTGATCAACATCTCTGCCCCGCAAGCCAGCCTGCCGATGGCTTATCAGTCGCACGTTTGCGCTGGCAAGGCGGGAGTGGACATGATCACCCGCACCTTGGCTATCGAATGGGGGCCGCTGGGCATGAGAGTGAACGCAATTGCTCCCGGACCGATTGCCGGAACCGAAGGAATGAAGCGGCTTACGCCAACCCCCGAGATGGCCGCTTCGCTAGCTGGCGCAGTCCCCCTGCGGCGCTATGGCGAAAAAAAAGAGATCGCCGAGCTGGCGTTATTTCTCGCCAGCGATGCGGCCAAATACATTACCGGCGCCGTCGTACCCTGCGACGGCGGCGTCTCGCTGCTCGGCTCGGGAGCCTGGGCGCAGGCGCTGGCCGGGGCGATAAGATAGCGACGGTGGGCAGCCGGGGGCAGCTGCGCAAATGCCCCAGGTCAGCGCCGAACCCACGCGACGCCGGACTTGGGCACCCTGTTGGCGGCTACATTTCGATCACCTCAGCCGCTTGAAGCGCGGGTTAGGCTTGAATTCGCGGCCGACTTTGGCGCAGGGCACAAGCTGTTCGCCTTCGTAGTAGCCGACAATGTCGGACGTGAACGGGAAAGAGCCGGTGAAGAAAAACTCGCCCACCCCGTAGGCGTCCACCGGCGCGCCGGCGGCCTCGAAGCTGGCTATTTTCGCCGCCGTGAATCCGCCGCTGACGGCGATTTTAACCGCCCGCGCGCCAGCCTCATCGAGAGCGCGGCGAAGCTCACTGACCAATTCGACGTTCACCCCCGTTTTCTCGACTCCCATTCTTGCCAGGGTTCTGTCGGTCAGGTCCTGGGCGGTGTCCACGCGCACGCCGGACAACTTGAGCCCGCGCTGCTGAAAAGCGCGAAAGACCTCGACGGCGGTGCGGGCCGAGTCGTTCTCGAAATCCACCAGCGCCCAGATGGTCTCCTGCGGCAGGGCCTCGGCCAGGGCGAGCGAGGCCGCGACGGTGTCGCCTTTGCAGGCGGCGATCAGGGCGTGAGGCATGGTGCCCAGCGCGGGAGCGGCAAAGGCGCGCGCCTCGGCTTCGGTGGACGCGCCTGTGGCTCCTCCGACCTTGGCGGCGTAGCCGTCGTACTCCTGAGCTTCAGGAACGTCGAAGCGGGCGGCAAAGAACATCAGCGGCTTGCCCTTGGCTGCCTCTACCGCTGCGCGCACGTTGGTTGCCACCTTGGTCATGCGCGACAGCAGCCCCAGGTAGACGGTCTCAGCTTCCAGCAGCTCGGTTATCGGTCCCGAGATGTGCAGAACGCTTTCCATCGGCGCGATCCGGCTGCCGTCTTCCAGGCCATGGACCTGCACCTCGGGAGAAAGGTGCCGCAGGAGTTCCAAGACATGGCGAACCCCGCAGAGCAGCGCGTGGGAGCGCTGGAAAACCTGGTAGAGCACGCGCCGATTGTTGCCCGCCCGCTGGCAGGCGAGGCGTGAGTTGAGGAAATAATGATCGGTGTAGGAGTCAATCTCTTCTGGCCTGAACATGAGCTCCCGCCAAAGTTATTCCGTGATGACTACGTTTTCCCAACCGCGGCCTCCGAGGGCGGCCGGTTGAGCGCAGGGCAGGTGTCAGCCTGCCACCCGTGTCCACCCCAGCATCTAAAGCAGCTATTGCTGGAGAATCCCGGTTGGGCGCGCTTCTCCAGGGTAGCTCTTTGTCTTCGGGTTGCCTCGTAGCGCGTCCCTATCTAAAAAAATATCTCTGCAAACCTTTGATTCTACGCAATTGGGAGCAAACACGACAGCATTCTCGTCGCATCTACTTTCCTCTGACCAACAAGTTTAGCTGTAGGGTTGGGAGATCCACTAAATGGCCAATAAAGAGGCGTTCCGCTCAGTGCTGATCTTCGGCGGAGCAGGCTTCATCGGTTCGAATTGGGCGCGCCGGCTTCTGGAAACCACCCAGGCCAGGGTGCATGTCTATGACAGCTTGGCTCGTCCAGGCTCGCGACACAATTTGGAAGGGCTGCGCAAGCTTGCCGCCCGCTCTGGCCGCCTGCAGTTCACTCTGGCTGACGTTCGCGACCCGGTCAAAGTCCAGCGGGCGGTCGAGCCGGCCACGGAGATATATAACTTCGCCGCCCAGGTGGCCGTGACCACCTCCATTGCCGATCCCAGGCTCGACTTCGAGGTCAACCTGGGAGGAACCTTCAACATTCTTGAGGCGGCACGCGCTTGCGGCCGTCGGCCGTTCTTACTCTTTACTTCCACCAATAAAGTCTACGGAGAGTTCTCCCGGGGGCGCGCCCGGCTGGAAGGAAAAAGGTACCTGATTCCTGAGAGCGCAACCGGCGTCTCCGAGCTGCAAGCCTTGGATTTTCATTCTCCGTATGGCTGCTCGAAGGGCGCCGCCGACCAGTACGTGCACGACTACGCGCGCATTTACGGCCTGCCCACGGTGGTCTTCCGCATGTCCTGCATTGCCGGTCCGGGCCAGTTCGGCAACGAAGACCAGGGCTGGGTGGCGCACTTTCTTTACTCGGCCATGCTGGGTGCTCCGGTCACCATCTATGGCGATGGCCGGCAGGTGCGGGATGCGCTGGCGGTCGGCGATCTGCTGGACGCCTTCGAGTGCGCACGCGCGCGCCAGTCCGCAACCGCCGGCCAGATATACAACGTTGGCGGCGGCCCAGGCAACGCCATCTCGCTGCTGGAACTCGTCGAGCGCATCGCGGAGCTGACCGGCGTCCGTCTCGACTGCGAATTCGAGCGCCCCCGCCCGGGCGACCAGCTCGTCTACGTCACCGACCACTCCAAGCTGACGCGCGACACCGGCTGGCGGCCCCGCACCAGCGTGGGCGAAATCCTGAAAAGCTTGCAGCGCTGGTTCGGCGATAACCGGGCAATTCTGGCCGGCATCAGGAAGACTTCGGCGCAGCCGGTGGTTACACATACGCCGCCGCCGGCGCCCGGAATGGAGCAGGTTGCCTGATGAAGTTTGCCTTGCTCAATCCGAATTGGGATTTCAGCGGATCGACGTACTTCGGCTGCCGCGAACCGCATACGCCGCTCGAACTGCTGTTTGCCGACGCCAGGGTGCGGCAAGCAGGTCACGAAGCCCTGGTGATCGATGCCCAGACCAGCGGCCTGACCATCGAGGAGGCTCGTTCGCGGCTGCGCCGCTTTGCGCCTGACTTCCTGGTGATTCCGTCCGCGCCCTCTTATCTGTTCTGGCGCTGCCCGCCTCCGGAGCTGCGCATACCGCAGGAATGGTTCGCCGGCCTCGGCGGCAGCGCGCGCAAGGTGCTGATCGGTCCACACGCTTCCGCCACTCCGGCGGCAGCCATGCGCAAGGCCGGCGCCGACATCGTGCTGCGCGGCGAGCCCGACCAGGCCATCGCCGAGCTGGTGTCGAAACCGTGGGAGCTGATCGACGGTTGCTGCTGGCGCGACGAAGGCGGCGCGGGTTCTCCGGCGAACAGTGATCACGCCTTAGCCGGCGGACACATGAGCCCGAGCCTCGCCGTGGTGGATATGAGCACGCTTGGCGCGCTCGATTTTCACGACTACCCGGTGGAGGCGCACAGCCATCGTCACCACGTTTTTTGGGGAGAAGGCCGCGGGGCCGAGCTGGAGTTCGCACGCGGCTGCCCGTGGGCCTGCAATTTCTGCAACAAGACGCTGTTCCGCAACAAATTCCGCGAGCGCAAAGTCGATGACGTGCTGTGCGAGGTTGACCTGCTGGTGAGCCGGGGCGTCGATTACGTTTACTTCATCGATGAAATTTTCGGCGTAGGCAAGAACGTTCGCCGCCTGCTGGAGGGCCTGGCGGAACGCAACGTGCAAATCGGTTTCCAGACGCGCATCGACCTGTGGAACGAAGAGACGCTCGATCTGCTGTGGCGCGCTCACACCATATCGGTGGAGTGCGGAGTCGAGTCCATCAGCGAAGCCGGACGCAACCAACTCAACAAGAACTGCCGCATGAGCACCGAGCGTATCACCGAGCTGCTCATCTATGCCAAGCAGCGCATTCCCTGGGTGCAGGCGAACCTGATTCTCACGCCGCACGACGACAAAGAGGAAATTCGCCGCTGGCAGGAGCGCTTGAAGGCGCGCGGTGTCTGGGTGAGCGAGCCGGTGCCGATGTTCCCGTTTCCGGGAAGCCCTCTGTATGTGCAGACCTTCGGCACCCTGCCTGATGACATGGCTTGGGAGCGCGCTTACCGGCATTACACCTCTACATTTGGCGGCCAGGATTACAGCGATATCCAGGAGCAACGGCCGCTGCCGCTGGAGCAACTGGAGAGCGTGGGTGAGCAGGAACGGGAGAAAAGCCCCGCGCGGGCCGGCGATTAAAGCCGATTTGGATTGGCTTCGGCCTCAGCGCTGCGCGGTCTTTTCTCGTATGAGTTAGAGCAGGCTTTCGGCAGTTGCCGAAGGCGGTATGAAATTAAGGGCAAGGCGGCTCCGGGAGAACCGGCGATAGGCAAATGAAGATCGCAATGGTTGGAGCAGGCTACGTCGGGCTGGTGGCCGGCGCGTGCCTGGCGGAAATCGGACACGAAGTAATTTGCGTCGACAACGACGCCCGTAAGATCGCCGCGCTGCAGGCCGGCGAAACCGTAATCCACGAGGAGTTCCTGCCGGAGCTGTTGACCCGCAACCGTGCGCGTGCCGGCGGCGATCCCGATAAACGGCTGGCATTCACCACCAACCTGGCCGGAGCTGTTCGCGCCAGCCAAGTGGTGTTTATTGCCGTGGGAACGCCTTCGTGCGAAAGCGGCGAGCCCGATCTTTCCTGGCTGGAGGCGGTGTGCCGCGACGTGGCGCGGCAGATCGATTCCTTCAAGCTGATCGTCGTCAAGAGCACGGTCCCGGTCGGCACCAACCAGTGGATACAGCGGATTCTGGTGCGCTATGGCGCGCCCCTGGGATCGTTCGAGGTGGCCTCCAATCCGGAGTTCCTGCGCGAAGGCCGCGGCGTCACCGATTTCCTCTACCCCGACCGCATCATTTTGGGCAGCGGCGGCGAGCGCTGCACTTCCATCCTGCGGCAAGTTTACGAGCCGCTCACCGATGGCACTTACGCCCGCGGCCAGGACGCCGTTCCGGTTCCCGACGAGGCCATAATACCGGCGCAACTGATCGTCACCGGCGCCAACAGCGCCGAGCTGATCAAGCACGCTGCCAACGCCTTTCTGGCAATGAAGGTTTCCTTCATAAACGCCATCTCCAACATCTGCGAGCCGGCCGGCGCCGATATCCAGGAGGTCTGCGAGGGCATAGGCGCCGACCAGCGCATTGGCACGCGCTTCATGCGTCCGGGCATCGGTTACGGTGGCTCATGCTTCCCCAAGGACCTGGCCGCATTCCGCGCCGTGGCGCACGAGTACGGTTACGACTTCCGCCTGCTGGAGGAGGTCATGCGCATCAACGAAGAGCAGCGGCACATGTTTTTGCGCAAAGTGCGCAGCGCGCTCTGGACCCTGAAAGGCAAGCGCCTGGCAGTGCTGGGATTGGCTTTCAAGGGAGGAACCGATGATATTCGCGAGTCGCCGGCCATCGCCGTCATCCGCATGCTGCTGAAGGAGCGCTGCGAAATCGTGGCCTACGATCCGGCGGCCGCTGAGCGCGCGCGCCGCGAGTTCGCCCCACCCCAGCACGCCAAAGACGGGCGTGCCGGGGACCCCGCCGACGCCGCCATCACCTTCGCCGAAAGCGCCTACGAGGCGGCGGAAAAATCCGATGCCCTGCTGATTCTGACCGACTGGGAAGAGTTCGCCGCGCTCGACTTCAAGCGCCTGCGCCAGGTGATGAACCATCCCATCCTGATCGACGGCCGCAACCTGTATTCGCGCGCGGAGATGGAGCAGGCGGGCTTCTCCTATTTCAGCGTGGGGCGCCAGGAGGCCGTCCCGGCTCCCGCCAACGGCAAGGAGATTATCTCGGCTCCGGGCAATGGCAACTCGCGTCCCAAGGTGCGCGAGTTCAAACGGCGCGAGGTGGCGTAGGAAATAAAGAAGCTAACCACATAGTGCTGTATTAGCTTGACTTGATCTTACGGACAGGGTTGTCCAAGCTCCACTTTCTCATACAGCGAGGCCCAACTTCCGGATTGCCGACCATACACCCCGAACCAAGAAACGTCGACTGCTAAATCCAGCCGACGATTCCAAGACCCTGGGGCGTTTCTCGGTACCGATAGATTTGTCCTGACAAGTCGGCCCAGGCCCGGCCAACTTCCGGTTTGCCTAGCACTTGTTGCGATCGCTGCCGGGGCGGAAGCGCCGTGATTCTACGCGGGCTTTTTGTGCGCCCAAGTTTCGCAAAGGGTAAGTTTGAGCCTCTGCGCGAGGCCCTGCGTTCCACCCGCACCTTTAGCTGTTGGGATGCTGGTGGAAATCGAGAGCTTAGGCGGCGAACCGAAGAGGAGTGACACACGCCCTTCTCTCCTTACAATATATTCTTCATGACCGCATCTTTACGGCCGGAGGACAGTGATGAATGTAAGCTCATTGGCCGGCAAACCGGCTCCCGATTCAGTTCTGGTCGATGTCTCGAAATTACTGGCGGCTTATTACAACGAAAAGCCGGACCCAAAGATTGCTGCCGAACGCGTCAGCTTTGGCACCTCAGGACATCGCGGCTCTTCGTTTATCCGGTCGTTCAATGAGGCCCACATCCTTGCCATCACGCAAGCCATCTGTGTTTACCGCGCGAGTCAAGGAATCGACGGCCCACTGTTTATCGGCTTTGATACTCACGCGCTGTCCCAACCGGCGTTTGCCAGTGCCATGGAAGTGCTTGCAGCCAACGGTGTGGAGACGATAGTTTCCATGCGGGATGAATACACGCCGACGCCCGCCATCTCACACGCGATTTTGACCTACAACCGGAATCGCAGGCAGGGAATGGCGGACGGCGTCGTCATCACACCATCGCATAACCCACCCGACGACGGTGGTTTCAAGTACAACCCGCCGCACGGTGGCCCCGCGGGATCCGACATCACAAGTTCTATTCAGCATCAGGCAAATGCGTTCTTGGAATCCGGACTCAGCGATGTCAAGCGAGTGCCATACGAGCAAGCGCTGCGCGCGCCCACGACGCACCGCCACGATTACGTCGCGGCATACGTGAGCGACCTCGGAAACGTGCTCGATATGGAAGCAATCCGGGGAGCAGGCCTGAGGCTGGGTGTTGACCCGCTCGGCGGTGCCGGGGTGCATTACTGGGGGCCGATTGCGGAGCGTTATCGGCTCGACCTGACGATTGTTAACAAGGAGGTCGACCCGACTTTCCGTTTCATGAGCGTCGACTGGGATGGAAAAATACGGATGGATCCGTCTTCACCGTTCGCCATGGCGAACCTGGTCGCGCTCAAAGACAAGTTCGACATTGCGTTCGCCTGTGATACCGACCACGACCGGCACGGCATCGTAACCAGGGGCCCCGGTCTCATGCAGCCGAACCACTATCTGTCTGCCTGCGTTCACTACCTATACTCGCACCGGCCGAGGTGGGACGCCACGGCAGCAGTCGGCAAGACCGTGGTCAGTAGCAGTATGATTGATCGTGTCACGGCGGATTTGAGCCGCAGGCTCTACGAGGTGCCGGTCGGCTTTAAGTTCTTCGTGGATGGACTGGTGAATGGCTGGCTCGGTTTCGGTGGTGAAGAGAGCGCTGGCGCGTCGTTCCTGCGCCGCGATGGCACGGTCTGGACAACCGACAAGGATGGATTGATCGCAGCGCTGCTTTCAGCCGAGATCACTGCCCGTCTCGGGCGGGACCCGGGGGAAGTCTACGCCGAGCATACGCGCCGTTTCGGCAACCCCCTCTATGAACGCACGGATGCGCCGGCGGACAGCGCGCAAAAGGCTATTTTGGGCAAGCTATCGCCGCAAGACATCCAGTCGACTGAGCTCGCTGGCGAGCCAATCCGAAAAGTCCTAACCCGCGCGCCTGGCGATGGGAACGCAATCGGCGGGGTGAAGGTCATGTCGGAGAACGGTTGGTTCGCTGCGCGCCCGTCCGGCACTGAGGAAATCTATAAAGTCTACGCCGAAAGCTTCCTCGGCGAGCAACACCTCCGGCGCATCCAGAAAGAGGCACAGGAGATCGTCGCCCGGGCCTTGAGCGCATCGAAAGGTTGAAACGAGTACCATGAGCAACCCTGTTTATACGAATGTGCCTGCCGAAACGGTTGCCGATCCAATCGCGGAACTGGCGTTGAATCTAAGTTGGACCTGGAACCACTCGACCGACGAGCTGTGGCGCGAACTGGATCCGGAACTCTGGGAACACACAGAGAATCCCTGGCTGATCTTACAGGCCGTATCCCACGACAAGTTGCAGCAGCTCTTATCTGACGAGGCTTTCCGGGCACGGGTTGACGAGCAGCTCGAGAAAAAACGCGAACTGGAAGCGTCAGACACTTGGTTCCAGAGAACTCACCCTGATTCGCCGCTCAAGGCTGTAGCTTTCTTCAGCATGGAATACATGCTGAGCGAAGCGCTGCCGATTTATTCGGGAGGTCTGGGGAACGTGGCTGGTGATCAGCTCAAAGCAGCGAGCGACCTCGGCGTCCCCGTGATCGGGATTGGCTTGTTGTATCAGCAAGGTTATTTTCGTCAGGAGATTGATTCCACGGGTGCACAACTAGCGCTCTATCCGTTCAATGATCCCGGCCAGTTGCCCGTCCGGCCGTTGCGTAATCAGAACGGCGACTGGCTAAGGCTCAAGGTTTTGTTGCCGGGCTATGCCTTATGGATCCGAACGTGGGAAGCGCAGGTAGGCCGCAGGAAGCTGTACTTGTTGGATACGAATGATCCTGCAAATTTGCCCTCCTATCGAGGCCTCACCGCCGAGCTTTATGGCGGGGGACCAGAGGTGCGCTTGCGTCAAGAGGCGGTGCTCGGCATCGCTGGCTGGCGCCTGCTGCGAACACTCGGCATTCAGCCCGAGGTCTGTCATCTGAACGAAGGCCACGCCGCGTTCGCCGTGCTGGAAAGGGCGCGAGCATTTATGGAAGAGCACAATCAACCGTTTGATGTGGCTCTGGCGGCGACCCGCGCCGGCAATCTGTTCACCACCCACACGCCAGTCGAAGCCGGTTTCGATCGCTTCTCCCCGGAGCTGATGAAGAAGTACTTCAAATGGTACGCGGAACAACGGCTTAAGATTTCACTGCGCGACTTGCTCGCTCTGGGACGCCGCAATCCCGATGATGATTCCGAGCCTTTCAACATGGCATATCTGGCTATTCGCGGCAGTGGCGCGGTCAACGGAGTCAGCCGCCTGCATGGGGAGGTCAGCCGGCGCCTGTTTCAGGGCCTGTTCCCGCGTTGGCCGGAAGCTGAGGTTCCGGTCGGGTACGTGACGAACGGAATTCACGTTCCGACGTGGGATTTAGCGGAAGCGGATTCGCTGTGGACAAGACGCTGTGGCAAACGTCGGTGGCGGGATTCCTTGGAGCAGGTCGAAGAGCAGATACATTCGGCGGATGATGAAGATCTTTGGCGACTGCGCTCGACAGCCCGCAAATCTCTGGTTCAGTTCACGCGGCAGAGGGTTGCCCTTCAGCGGGCATACCAGGGAGCACCGCGGCAGGAGATAGAGGAAGCCTCCGCTATTTTTGACGAGCGGCGGCTGACGCTGGGGTTTGCGCGCCGATTCGCGACGTATAAGCGCCCCGATATGCTCCTGCACGATCCGGAGCGGCTGATTCGCATTCTGACCAACCCGGAGCGCCCCGCACAACTTATCATCGCCGGAAAAGCTCATCCGCAGGATTGGGGCGGACAGGCCATGATTAAGAAGTGGAATGAATTCATGCGCCGCAGCGAAGTGCGAGATCATGCGGTCTTTCTTGCTGACTATGACATGCGACTGACGCAGGAGCTGGTCGCGGGGGTGGACGTTTGGATCAATACGCCCCGCCGTCCTATGGAAGCGAGCGGCACGAGCGGTATGAAGGTACTAGCGAACGGCGGCCTGAACCTGTCCGAGTTAGACGGATGGTGGGCCGAAGCCTATTCGGCGGAGGTTGGGTGGGCCATCGGTGATGGCAAAGATCGTGGCGACGATCCCGCTTGGGACGTTGTCGAAGCCGACGCGCTCTACGACCTGCTCGAGCGGGAGGTTATTCCGGAGTTTTATACCCGAGACGAGAGCGGCATTCCCACCGCATGGGTCAAGCGGATGCGGGAAAGCATGGCGCGGTTGACACCGCAGTTCTCCGCCAACCGCACAGTGCGCGAATATACCGAGCAATACTACCTCCCGGCTGCTACCGCGTACCATTTACGCAGTGCCAATCAAGGCGCAATCAGCAGGCAAATGGTCGATTGGCAGCACAGTCTAGAGCAGAAATGGGCCACGCTGCACTTCGGCGAAGTGAAGGTTGAAACTCGCGGCGAGCAGCACGTATTTGAGGTTCAGGTCTGTCTCAATGACCTCGACCCCAATGAGGTGCGGTTAGAGCTTTACGCTGACGGCGTCATGGACCGTGATCCCGTGCAGCAGGAGATGAAGCGCGTTCGCCAACTGGCCGGCGTGCCCGGCATCTACGTTTACAGTGCCACTGTGTCTGCGGCCCGCCCACTAACGGACTATACGGCAAGAGTGATACCGCAGTGCGACGGCGTTGTTATTCCATTGGAAGACGCGCGAATCCTGTGGCAGGGATGATCCGATCGACGGAAAAGACGATGAAAAAAGCGGCTGCAATCACTTGCATGTTTCTGGATATCGGCGGTGTCCTGCTCACCAACGGGTGGGATCATCGGGCCCGTAAACGGGCAGCGGCGAGCTTCAAGCTGGAGTTGGCCGAGATGGAGGATCGGCATCGTCTGACCTTCGACACCTACGAGGAGGGAAAGCTCACGCTGGAAGAGTATTTAGATCGGGTGGTCTTCTACCAAAAGCGACCGTTCACCCGTGTTCAGTTTCGGCGCTTCATGTTCGCACAATCGAAGCCTTATCCCGAAATGATCGAACTAGTCGCTCGGCTCAAGGTCCGGCACGGGTTGAAGATTGCCGTGGTCAGCAACGAAGGACGCGAACTGAATGCGTATCGGATTCGCAAATTCAAGCTGGACGGGTTTGTGGATTCTTTTATTTCCTCCTGCTTCGTCCATATCCGCAAGCCCGACGCAGACATTTTTCGGCTTGCGCTGGACAACGCTCAGGCGCCAGCCCGGCAGACAGTCTATATCGAAAACACCCCGATGTTCGTCCAGGTTGCGGAAGGTTTGGGGATTCACAGCATTCTTCACACGGAATATAGGTCCACGTGCGCGAAACTGGCTTCGCTTGGATTGCATTCCTGAGTGGTCTGCTAACCGAAAATTGGAACCTGCAGACAACTCCCCACGTCCAAGTTCCGTGTAACCAATACGGAAACAAGAAGCAATCTGGCCCATCACGAGATAAGTCTTGACAAGTCGGCCTGGAATAATGGACTGCGGCGCTCACGCTGCGCCTGGCTCCAGACCGATGTGATCGTTGACGGCATCGCGGAAGCGCTGTTTGGTCGGAAAACCGGGCCGGCCAGAAAAAACCGTGAATCGCTGACACAAAATTGCATCCAATGGACCAGATGAAGAAGGAAGAGTCAATCTTCGGAGAGGAATACCCGCCCCCGAAGCTCTCCAAGAAGATTATCCGCCTGGAGCGTTAGGCTTTCCACGTCTAGGCGCGACTGGGCTAGGCGCTATGAACAGTACCTCCTTGATTTCTGCTTTCCCCATTATTCCTGACAGTGGCGACCTTTTCACACTGTTACAACGCAAATTTCCAGAATAGTCGACAACTCGGAAGTAATCCAAACCACGCTCCACGGATAATGGGAAGTCGGCTTGGAATTATGAACGGCCGCGATCACGAAAGGCCCGGCTCCAGGCCGATATGTTCGTTGACCGCATTGCGGAAGCGCTGTTTGCATCCCAGGTAACGCGCCGCCGTTTGGACCGAAACATGGCCAAGCAAGAACCGGATCTGCTCCAGTTCGCCACCAGCTTGGTGGCACAACCGAGCGCCGGTTCGCCGAAGATCGTGGGCGTTACGGCTGAAAGAAAGCAATTTGACGCTGCCTGTTTGATAATGGACCAGATTACTTTTGGCGTGAAGCCGTCGCCCCAGACACGGCCTCCCTTGTTGATCGATCGAAACAACGCCCCAGAGGTGACGCGCGCCGGGATCGCCCAGTGGTCGTTCGCCGCCTTGACACAATCCGGCACTGGTACGGTTCGAATGTGTCCGCCCTTACCGTTCAGGTCGGCAATAATCCAATGTTCCTCCCGGAGTTGTAGGTCCTCCATTTTCAGTGCGGCCGCTTCTGCCCGGCGCAGACCACAGCCGATGAGGGCTGCCAGCATGGCCTAATACCGGCGTTCTCGCGGACTGGCATTGCCAGCGCCGGACAATAGGCGGCGGCCCTCTTCGGCCGTAAGCCAGCTCCCGATGCGAATGCCGAGGCGACGGACACCCTCTGGTAAAAGGCAAGTCACTACTGTCTGTGACGGCGTGAGTTAAATTAGAGGGGAACCGGAAGTAACATCGAGCATTGAGGAAACGAGAGCATGGTTAAGCTTTCCCGTGAATTTCAGATTTTTGCTAAGCCTGCCGGGGCTCTCTGCAACCTGGATTGCCAGTACTGTTACTACCTGAAAAAAGAACTACTATACCCCGGAAGCAGTACGTTTCGGATGCCCGACGATCTTCTGGAGGAGTACATTGTTCAGCAAATTGCCATTGTCCCGGGGAGCGAGGTCCTTTTCTCTTGGCACGGCGGAGAACCGACGATTCTCGGGCTGGACTATTTTCGCCGGATTGTGGAACTCCAGCGCAAACACTGCCCCGTTGGCAAACACATCGCTAACAACATCCAAACCAATGGCGTTCTCCTGACAGACGAGTGGTGCAGTTTTTTCGCTGCTGAGAACTTTAGCGTCGGCCTCAGCCTCGACGGTCTGAGCGCGCTTCATGACGCTTATCGCGTGGCCAAAAACCAGGGCCCTACGCACCGGCAGGTGATGCAGGCCTATTGCCTGTTGCGACGGCATAAGATCCCCGTCGATCTTCTCTGTGTGGTTCATGCGCAGAATGTACGGCATCCCCTGGACGTCTATCGCTTCTTTAAGGAGATCGGGGCCCAGTACCTGAGCTTTATTCCGCTGGTGGAGCCGCAGCCGGAGTCCCCGGACGGTGTGAGCGAGCGCACCGTGCCAGCCGAGGCCTTTGGCAATTTTCTCTGCGCCATCTTCGACGAGTGGGTCCGGCACGATATGGGGCGGATCATCGTCCAGAGCTTCGAAGAAGCGGCGAGGCCGGCCTACGGGTTGGGCCATTCGCTGTGTGTCTTCCGTCCCACCTGCGGGGATGTGCCGGTGATCGAGCACAACGGCGATTTCTACCAGTGCGATCACTTCGTTACCCCCGAGCACCGGCTGGGCAACCTTCGCGAAACCCCGCTTGCGGAACTTCTCGACAACCCGGCACAAGAAGCCTTCGGTCGAGCCAAGCAGGAGAAACTGCCGCGTACTTGCCAGGCCTGCGAGGTTCTGGAAATGTGCAACGGGGGCTGCCCGAAAGATCGCATCGTCCAGACGTCCGCTGGCGAGCCGGGCCTGAACTACCTCTGCGCCGGCTATCGGCGCTTCTTCACGCACTGCCGTCCCTACACCCTCAAAATGGCGGCGCTGCTGTGGAACGGGCAATCGCCGGAATTGCTGATGGAGCAACTCCGTGCTGAGAAAGCCAGGGCGCTACCGAAGGCAGGGCGCAACGACCCCTGCCCCTGTGGAAGCGGCCGCAAATTTAAGAAGTGCTGCCTGACGTCTTGACGGGGTGGGCTAATCTGTGTGTGGCTGGAAAGGAGAAACCATCATGCATTCCGAAGAGGGCTTGCAGAAGGCCATCAACCGAAGAGATTTCTTTGCCGGGACTACCACAGGAGTGTTGGGGATATTGACGATGGGAGCGGCCGAAACCACACAAGGGCAACAATCCCCGGCGCCGTCGCAGCACGCGGCGGTGCCGCCGGCGGGCAGAGTTTTTTACAGCGCCATTTCGGGCGAGACCGTGCAGATGCGCGGGTTTCATGACGACACGATCGATGCCTACCTGGCGCGCCCGCTGGGAAAGGGTAAGCACCCCGGGGTGGTGGTTGTCCATCACATGCCCGGCTGGGACGAGCCAACCATCGAGATCACGCGCAGGTTTGCCCAGCACGGCTATACCGCGATCTGCCCGAACCTGCATTTCCGGGCGGGCAACGCGACGCCCGAGGCCAACTCCGCCGCCATGCGCGAGGCCGGTGGGCCGGCGGATGCCAGCGCTATGGGCGATATCGAAGGCGCCATCCGGCACCTCCGCGCCATGCGCAATCTCAACGGCAAGGTTGGGATCATCGGCTACTGCTCCGGAGGCCGGCAGGTCTACCTGGCCGCCTGCACGCTGAAGGGAATCGACGCCGCGGTGGCTTGCTACCCCGGCGGTGTGGGCGCGGGCAATGCGGGGCTGACGCCGAACCAACCTGTGGACCCGCTCGACCTCACCAAGGACATGAGCTGCCCGCTGATGGGGATCTTCGGCAAGGAAGACAAGCGCCCCTCACAGGAACATGTGGCCAAAATGGAAGCCGAACTCACGAAACTTGGCAAGACGCACGAATTCCATTCGTATGACAATGCCGGGCACTCCATCTTTGCAACCGACCGTGTCGACTACCGCCCCTTGGCTGCGCAGGACGGATGGAAACACATCTTTGCATGGTACGAAAAGTATCTCGGATGAGCGCGCCGCCCGCGTTCCAGGTTCCCGATCTCCAGAAGCAAATGCGAAATCCGGAGACGGGAACTTGTAACCCAGATTGGGATTCGATTCAGCGAAGGGCGTTTCCAGTTACTAATCCGGCCACATCTCCCACAAGCCGACTTCTGGCCTGCATGGCGCCTCGCGGTCTGGACCCAGCACTCATTCAGTATTCAGGAGCAAATCGCAATCGAAAACACCGACTACCGCACACAAGCCGGGCAACGCTTTCGGTAGGGTGGGAATCAACATCGAAAATACCTACTACCCGGCATTGCGGCTCTTGAGCGGGAGCATGTCAGACCTGCGAGATCGGACTGATCTCGGGGTTCGGTGAGTTTGAACCTGAGCCGATTGAGGTGGCCGGCAGATGGGGGGCAGAACGTGACGATAGGTGGAATTAAAGCGCTATTGGAGCAGCACTGGGCCGCATCCGCCGCGGGGGACGTGGTAGCAGAACACGACATTTACGACGAGAACGTGATCTGTGAATATCCACAGTCGGGCGAGAGGATTCGTGGCCGCCGCAACTTGCAAGCGTTGCGGGGACATCATCCAGGAAAGCCTAGCGGCTTCGATGTTCGCCGCATTGTGGGAGCGGGGGAGCTGTGGGTAACGGAGTACACCATCAACTACGAAGGCAACAAGCCTTTCCAGACAGTGAGCATTATGGAATTTCGGAATGAAAAGGTCGCCCACGAGACTCAGTACTTCGCCGAGCCCTTCGAGGCTCCGGCGTGGCGGGTACCATGGGTTGAGCATGCGGCCTGATTCCCATTCTGTCCGAGACGCAAAACTGTAGGGCTGCATCGTAGGCTCGAAAATTCATGTGCAACCAGTTGGCACTGCGCGGAGGTTCGTACATCACGCCGCTTTCGCACATGCGCGGCACCTATCGCAACTTGTTCCCATCGCATCGTCGGGTGTGGGCCCAATTCAATCGCAATCAACGCAGCGAACAAAGGAGAAGGAACATGAAAATCTTGATGGTGCTAACGTCGCACGACCAATTGGGCAACACTGGCCGCAAGACCGGTTTCTGGCTGGAGGAGGGTGCGGCTCCCTACTTCGTTTTCAGAGATGCCGGCGTCCAGTTGACGCTCGCCTCTCCGAAAGGCGGGCAGCCGCCGATGGATCCCAAGAGCGATCTGCCGGAGAACCAAACCCCTGCCATGGCCCGCTTCAAGAAGGATGAGGCGGCGCAGAAAGCGTTCGCTCATACCGTGCGGCTGGCGGATGTGAAAGCGGAAGATTTCGACACGGTCTTCTATCCGGGCGGGCACGGCCCCATGTGGGACCTGGCCGAGAGTCCTGTTTCGATCGCGTTGCTCGAGTCTTTCTACAACTCCGGCAAGCCGATAGCGTTGGTCTGTCACTCGCCTGGTGTGCTCCGTCATGTCAAATACAAGGGCGAGCCTCTGGTAAAGGGGAAGCATGTAACCGGCTTTACGAATGGCGAGGAAGAAGAGATGAAGCTGACCAAGGTTGTGCCGTTCCTTGTCGAGGATGAACTGCTGAGGCTCGGTGCCGTCTTCGAGAAGTTGGCCAACTGGCAGCCTTTTTCTATCACTGACGGTCGCCTGATCACCGGACAGAATCCCGCATCGTCGACCTCTGCAGCCCAGGCGCTTATGAAGCTGATGGCTGCGGAAAAGGCGGCTTAAAGCACGATTCCGGTTCACGCGTGAGCTCGCTTCATCGGTTGCGGCGGCCGGTTCCTTGGCCGTCGTTTGCGGCTTGGTGCTTAAGGTTGTCGGTTCTGTTCGGCAGGCCTGCGTGTCGTGGCGCCATGGCTGAGGCACCCGCGAAATAAAAGCAGCACGAGAGAAAAGGCGTGTTATGTCACCCAAACAAACGGCAATCGTCACGGGAGCATCGGGAGGTATAGGTTCCGGTTTGGTTGAGGCCTTCCGAAAGGAGGGTTATAACGTGGTTGCGACGTCTCGAAATACTAGGCAATCGCTGGCTGCCTCGCTCGGTCTGGTTTTTGTCGATGGGGACGTCGGGAGGCAGGAGACGGCTGCCAAAGTTGTCGAGGCAGCGATCCAACACTTCGGAACCATCGATGTTCTCGTCAATAATGCCGGAATCTACCTTACCAAGCCCTTCACGGACTTTACGGCCGAGGATTTCAACGCTTTAGTGTCAGTGAACCTGTTGGGATTCCTCTATATCACTCAGCTCGCTGTGAAGCAGATGCTAAAGCAGAAATCAGGGAACGTTGTGAGCATCACAGCGGCACTCGCGGATCAGCCGATCGCCGGTGTAAATGCCTCAGTTTCGATGATTACAAAAGGGGGCTTGAACGCTGTGACCCGGAGTCTCGCAATCGAGTACGCAAAAGAAGGTATTCGCTTCAACGCCGTAGCCCCCGGCACGGTGGACACACCAATGCACAAGGATGTTCCCAAGGAATCTCTTACGGCAGGGCAGCCAATGAAGACGATTACGGAGGTAAAAGACATTGTCGACGCAGTTCTCTATCTATCACGAGCAGGGCAAGTAACCGGCGAGATAATTCATGTCGACGGTGGTTCTCACGCTGGCCGTTAGTAGCCGCCGGACATGTGATTCATCCCGAATCTCATTTTCACGCCGCTCTGCATTGGCCAGAGCGCAACGCAGATTGGCCCGCTAACTGGTAAGCCGAGTACATGGTGATCGAGCCGGCGAAGAGCTGCCGCAATGAACGACTACGATGTGATCGTTCACCGCGTGTGAGGTACAGGGTATGACAAACTGTGATGCCATCATCATTGGAACCGGCCAGGCAGGACCATCTCTAGCGGGACGTCTGGCTGGGGCCGGCATGAAGGTCGTCATTATCGAGCGGAAATTGTTCGGTGGCACCTGCGTGAACACCGGCTGCACCCCGACCAAGGCCATGGTCGCCAGCGCTAACGCGGCCCACCTGACGCATCGCGCCGCGGAATACGGAGTCATGGTAAGCGGCGCAATCAGCACAGACATGAAAGCAGTCAAGGCGCGGAAAGATGCCATTGCCGGTAAATCGCGCATTGGGCTTGAAACCTGGCTGAAGAGCATGCAGAACTGCACGGTGTATGAAGGCCATGCACGGTTTGAGTCGAAGAAAGAGGTCCGCGTGGGGAGCGAACTGCTCAGTGCGGACCGCATTTTTATAAATGTGGGTGGCCGTGCTGTGGTGCCGTCTCTGCCGGGTGTGAACGAGATTCCTTACCTTACAAATTCTTCCATGATGGATGTTGATTTCTTGCCGCGGCACCTGGTGATCGTCGGGGGGAGTTACGTTGGTCTGGAGTTCGGACAGATGTTCCGCCGTTTTGGAAGCGAGGTAACAATTCTGGAGATGGGGCCTCATCTGATCGGGCGTGAAGATGAGGATATTTCCAAAGCGATTGAAGAGATCATGGGTCAGGAAGGGATTGACGTCCGCCTGAACAGCAAATGCATCGGGTTTAGCCCGCATTCGGATGGAGTGAGAGTGACAGCCGATTGTGATGAAGGCCCGCCGGAGGTGATTGGGAGCCATGTTCTGCTGGCGGTCGGCCGGAGGCCAAACACAGACGATCTTGGTCTCGAAAAAGCGGGCGTAGCGACAGACCACCGGGGCTACATTGTCGTGGATGAACAACTACGAACCAACGTTCCCGGCATCTGGGCACTCGGCGATTGCAACGGCAGAGGAGCTTTCACGCACACCGCATACAACGATTATGAGATCGTGGCGGCGAATCTGCTCGATGGCGACTCGCGCCGTGTTAGCGACCGGATCACCGCCTACAACCTTTACACCGATCCACCCTTGGGCCGTGCTGGTCTTACAGAAACCGAGGCACGCAAGTCAACTAGGAATCTGCTAATCGGCCAACGCCCTATGACCAGAGTGCTACGCGCAGTGGAAAAAGGCGAGACGAACGGTTTTATAAAGATTCTCGTGGATGGCGACAGCAAGCAGATATTGGGAGCTGCAATCCTTGGCACGGGCGGCGACGAAGTAATCCATTGTCTTCTGGACCTGATGTATGCGAAGGCGCCGTACACGGTGATGCAGCGTGCCATGCATATTCATCCCACCGTTGCTGAACTGATGCCAACAATTCTCGGAGAATTGAAGCCCCTGACGAGTATGGCCCCGAATGCCACGCTGGCTGCTTGACCCGTGCAAGTCATTAAGGATAACCACAATGCTTCCCCGCTTACTATCAGTTAACGTCGGCCTGCCTAAGGATATTGACTGGCGCGGGAAAACCGTACGCACCGCTATCTGGAAAGATCCCGTGCAAGGTCGTCGGACCGTGAGGCGCCTGAATATCGACGGTGACGGCCAGGGGGATCTTGCAGGCCACGGCGGCGAACATCGCGCCGTGATGGTGTACCAGATCGATTCTTATCGTTATTGGGAGCGCTACTTCGGCAGAAAGTTTCCAGCCTATGGGCAGTTTGGTGAGAACCTGACCGTCGACGGCCTGCCGGACAATGAAGTATGCATAGGTGACCGCTATCAAATCGGCGGAGCCTTGTTGGAAGTAACCCAGCCACGCGTTACCTGCTACCGAGTTGGCATCTGCATGGATGAGCCCCGCATGGCATCTCTGCTCGTGGCCCACCACCGGCCCGGCTTCTATTTGCGAGTACTCCAGGAAGGTGACATCGGGGCTGGCGATGAGATCGCGAAGGTCAACGCGGGCCCCGAGCAAATGACGGTAGTTGAGATTGATGCCCTGTTATACCTGCCCGGACATTCGCGCGAGCGGCTGCAGCGTGCGCTGAAAATTCCCGCATTGCCCGCTGGTTGGCAGGCTTCTTTTAGGGCGCTTCTCGAACAGGAGCAGGGTGGAATACCGCTGAAGGGAAATCCCGGTCTCGCGCTGGATTCTGGTCCGCCTCCGGCGTGGCCCGGATTCCGTAAGGTACGAGTTTCGGCCGTCACGGAGGAAAGCAAAACTGTTTTCTCCTTGTTTTTGGCCTCAGCGGATGGCAAACCGCTGGCCGTGGCGCGTCCGGGACAGTTCGTGGTCTTGAGAGTCCGCACTAAACCCGATTCCCCACCATTATTCCGCAGCTACTCCTTATCGGATGCTCCCAGCACAGATCACTATAGGGTGAGCGTGAAGGAAGAATTGCACGGTGCAGTCAGCGGTTATCTGAAGAGAAGGGTACATGTCGGCGATGTGTTGGAGATTAGCGCACCGCGAGGGAGCTTTATACTCCAACAGGATGATGATCCGGTCGTGCTATTAAGTGCTGGCGTCGGGGCGACTCCAGTCCTGGCGATGCTCCACGCTCTGGCGTCCGCTGGGACAACCCGCCCGGTTTGGTGGCTGTTCGGGGCTCGCAATCGTGAAGATCACCCATTTGCGGCGGAAGCCCGCAGGCTCGTAAACATTTTGCCCGGTGCGAAGAGCTACATAAAGTACAGCCTGCCCGGCCACGACGACAGACTCGGCTCGGATTTTGATGCGTCCGGCCGGCTCACCATCGCCGATATAGCGAGGCTCGGTATTCCCGACAGCGCACATTTTTATTTGTGTGGCCCGCCCACGTTTATGGAGGACTTGAGCTCAGGCCTGCTGGCCAAAGGGGTTCCTGCGCCTCGAATCCACTCAGAGGTATTTGGTTCGTTGCCGCCGATAACACCTGGATTAAAAGCAGGGCCTTCGCGGATACCGCACCAGCCGCCAGCGACGACTGAAGAGGGACCGAGGGTGGCATTTGCACGAAGCGGCCTGACGGTTTTCTGGGCTTTGCGTTACCAAAGCCTGCTGGAATTGGCCGAAGCGTGCGACGTGCCGGTGAGGTGGTCCTGTCGAACCGGCGTCTGCCATACGTGCGAATGTGCTTTGATTGGCGGGGCCGTCAGCTACCAACCTGACCCGCTCGATCCACCGTCGGAGGGAAATGTTCTCGTATGCTGCGCACAGCCGCAAGGGGATGTCGAACTCGACCTCTAGCGGGGACACGTGGAGAGATCGAGTTCCCGCTGACAAGGAGCGAGGCCCTCAAGGCCGCATGAGTTTCGATAGTGACGAGGGGGAAGATCATGAAGCAATCCGACAACCTCAGATACCGCGAGCTGCCGCTTAGCGGAGGAGCAGGCAAAATACCCGCATTGGGGTCCGCTAAAGCATTTAGCTTCCTGTCAAATTGAGGGCTCAAGATGAACGATCAACAAAAGAAGGAGCAGTATTCTGGAGCGCGGGATCAAGAGATCCGTGCGGCACTGGATCAGCATTGGGCGGCGTCCGATGCCAACGAGTTTGAAACGGAGCACCGCATCTATCACGAGGATGCGGTGCTGGAATACCCGCAGTCAGGCGAGCGAACCCGTGGTCGACGCAACATACAGAGCCAACGCGCTAGTCAGCCGAGCAAAAAGCGGTTTGATGTCCGACGAATCATTGGCGGCGGTGATCTTTGGATCACCGAATTCATCCTGGCATATGACGGCAAGCCGTCCTACACCGTGGGCATCATGGAGTTCAGGGACGACAAGGTTGCGCGGGAAACGCAGTACTTTGCGGATCCATTCGTGGCTCCCGCATGGCGCGCTCAATGGGTCGAACGGATGGACACATAATCTCGAGGCGCGAGAATTCGCTAACGACACCGCCATTTGTGGTTTGCAGCGTAATTGTCGAGAACAGACATCCATTAGGATGCGGCCGGAAACACCTACGGTCTAAATGAAGCGTTTCATCTGCGGGCTACCCTATAACGGGCAGCTAGATTAGGAGCGATTCCCAGTTGGCTGGCACCCTTCCTGCGGGTCCAGGTGCGGGCTGACTTTCGGGATGCGCCTGCGGCGGAAGCAATTCCACACCTTTGATCATCCCCCGCTTCTCGTAATCGAAGAACCAATCCTCACCCGGCTCAAAGCTGGCTATGATCGGATGCCCTGTTGCCGCCGCATGCTTTGATGCATGCTGACTCGGAGAACTGTCACAGCATCCGATGTGCCCACACTCCGCACAGCGACGGAGATGAAACCACCAACCTTTCGGTGACGCCAGGCATTCCATACACCCATCGCCACGCGGCTTCGAAGCGGGGTTGATTCCGCGCAGACCCTTTTTCATTTCCGATTTTCCTCTCGTGTCCTCTGTTCGCAAAATAATGTCAAGCCACCAGCAAGATCTTCCCGATACCGCCCTTTTCTGCCGCTGCTTGAGCCTCGGCCGCTTCACTGAGTGGTAGGGTCTGGCTAATCGGGATTACTAGCTTACCATCTCGCACCGCTTCGGCCATGAACTCGAGCGTTTTCCTGTCGAATTTCGAGAATACTGGCACCACCTTTACAGATGGATACCTCGCGGCGTTCTGCGGTGCCCCGAGAACCGAAGCAAACACTCCTCCCGGCTTGACCTTGGCGATCAATTTTTCAGCAGTCTTGCCGTTGACTGTATCAGCTACGACATCGAGCATCGGAAGGTTCGCAATCGCAGCGTCGTCGTCGGTTGCAACAACCTGATCCGCGCCGACAGTCTTCGCCTCATCCATCTGCCTCTTCAAAACTCCCGCGATCACAGTCGCCCCGCGTTGCTTTGCAGTGAATACCGCCGAACGTCCGACATTTCCAGCAGCACCTACGACGAGAACCGTCTGGCCCGCTCTGATGCCGGTAGCGGAAATGAGTTGGTTGCCAGTGGTCGTCACCAGTGGCAGCGCCGCCGCCTGGATCAAATCGAGTCCCTTGGGAACTTTCGCCAGAATCGCGGTTTTCACAACGCAAAGTTCGGCGTAAGTATTGTCCGCCATAGCGAACACCTGGTCGCCGATGGAAAAGCCTTCCACTCCCGGCCCAATCTTGACCACCGTCCCCGCGATATCGACTCCTATGAGGCCCGGGAACCGGATGGGATAAAAATCCTTCGTTAATCCAGCACGCCGCTTGTAGTCGATCGGATTAACGCTCGTGGCGGCGACCCGCACCAGCACTTCGCCCGAACCCGGAACCGGGTCAGGGTATTCCTCGTACTTGAGTACTTCAGGACCGCCATATTGGTGGACAACAACTGCTTTCATATTTCATCTCCTCGTGAAGTGTCCTCTGCCGCAAGCTCCACCCTCTGACACAAGTTTGCCGGAAGAGCCACATCGCCGGTCGCCGCTCGCGCGTCAGAGCGTCTTTGGCGGAGCCCCTCTTCTATTCTTGTGAGGATGAATGCCCAGGCCGTGCCATGACGTTTCCGTGAGGTTGACGCCATAGTAGTTCGCAGCTTTCTCGATGTTGGCGAACGCCAAAGCACGGTCGGCATCCGAGACGTCGATAACCTGATCGAAGCGCGCGACCGCGTTACGCACATGTTGTGCGTCAGTCAGTGGTTCTTTACGCTGCTTCGGAAAAGCGTAGACGCTGTCAGGTAAGTCGCTCTGACTCGTCAGATGTCCGTGTTTCTCGTGAGGCTTCCAGGTGGCTTCTGGCATGTCTTCATCATCCTTCTTAAAGTACTTGGTTAGAAGGCGAGCGCGCGAATAGAGGATCGCGACGGGAGTCGCGCATTGTCCGAAAGCCACTCACCCCGTGCGTTAACCGTACGTAAGGGTAGTGCTCTGGCCGACCTCGATAATGTAACCATCAGGATCGCGGATGTAGCAGCGCGTCTCGCCGTACTTGGGGATCGGTTCAGTGATGAACTCCGCTCCTCGACTTTTCCATAATTCATAGCACGCTTGAATATCCGCAACGCGGAAATTCATAAAGCTGTTGATGTGATTCGGGTCGGGGACGCTGAGCGTTACCGTGGGCTTATCCGGGGTCGGCCCGCCTCCAATGTTCAGAATCATCCAGATATTCGCAAGCTGAAGGTACCCAGGCGCGTTGCCGTCACCCAGGCTCAGAATGCGAGCGCCGAAGACCTTTTCATAGAAGCGAGCCGATCGCTCGATGTCGGCGACGGTGAGGAAATGCGCGATGCTGATCCCCTCTCGCGGGGGCATCTCGTAGGTCTTCTGTTCGATTTGTACGCTGCTGCTCATTGACGACTCCAGTTCCGATACAGTGCTCATTTCTGGTATCCGACGGATGGGCCGGGAATTCGGCCCCTGAGGATCGGCCTCCGTGTCGCGGCGACCCGAGCTTAAAATACTCAGCCACCATCCAAATGCCCGAGCGGTCTGAGTCCCCAAATGTAGCCCGGACCCGCCGCAACGGCTTGTCGAAATCACCGATCGAAACAAATGTTTCCGGAGGCTGGTAGCTAAAGATGTTATCTGCGTTCGCCGTGATGTACGCTCGACGGCCGGCACGGGGCTAACGCTTAGAGCGGCTCTGAAACGCGAGAACTGGCCAGCACCCGGCGGCTCACAACCGAGAGCAATTTGGAACTAGCCGAGGGTGTGATGTTCCGATCCGTTGATCGTGCCGGACCGGTGTTTGTCACAGCTGTGAGAGCTGGTCGGTTTCGCAGGAGGTCGTCTACGGGCCGGGACCACTCGTAATGCCCGCCGAGTGGCGTCGCTCCGAAAATCTCAGGAAAGGACCCGAAGCGACTCTTCGATTAGTAACGGGAAGCGTGCAACTGGCGTTTGCCAGACAGGATGTAAAGGAACGCGGAGAGAGAGATGATGCTGGGTGCCGGTCGGATGACAGCTACAGCCCGCGCCGACATTGGTGCTCGATGTTCAAGCCCGACGGTGAAGCGTGGGTCCGAGGTTTGCGTACAGACGTGTGATGACGCTCGTCAGCTCTGACGACGATCTCGATTGGGAGTTTGCCTTTGATTCGCGCCTTGGGCATCCGGCCGGTACTCGGAGGAGCCAATGGCGAAGAGATCCAAGAAACGGTGCGAAGAATTGCCCATCTTGCACCCGGATGCGGCGGGCATCGATGTAGGCGCGAGCGAGTTGTATGTCGCAATCGGCGCTGATCGTGATCCCCAACCTGTCCGCAGATTCCCAACCTTTACTCGCGATCTAAATGCACTTGCGGACTGGCTACAGCAGTGCGGGATTCGCTCAGTGGCAATGGAGTCAACGAGTGTGTACTGGATTCCCGTGTATCAGATCCTCGAGTCCCGCGGGCTAGAGGTGTGCCTCGTTAATGCGCAGCACGTAAAGAATGTTCCCGGCAGGAAGACCGACGTGTCCGACTGCCAGTGGCTTCAGTATCTCCATTCTGTGGGTCTGTTGCGTGCCAGTTTCCGTCCTCCTGGCTTCATCTGTGCTATTCGCTCTCTCTGGAGACACCGCAGCAGTCTGATCCAGATGGCGGCAGAGCATGTGCTGCACATGCATAAAGCGCTTGATCAGATGAATCTCCAGATTCACCGTGTCCTGAACGACATCACCGGAATGAGCGGCCTCCGGATACTGGACGCAATCCTCGCTGGCGAACGAGATCCCGTAACCTTAGCTCGGCTCTGTCATGGTGGCGTGAAGAGCAGTGAGGACACAATCGCGAAATCGCTTGAGGGGGACTACCGTCCAGAGCACTTGTTCGCGCTCCGACAGTCGCTGGCTGCATTCCACTACTACCAACACCTGGTCGTCGAAGCGGATCAGGAGATTCAAGGTCAACTCGGCAGTCTGGAGACAGCGACAACAGCGGAGCCGTCAGTACCCAAACGAACCAAGGCTTCCGCGTATCAACGCCGCCGGTATGAGCCGAAGACGTTCGACCTCCGCGGTGAGCTGTATCGAATCTTCGGAGTCGATCTCACCAATGTGCCTGGTATCAGCGCGATTACAGCCCAAACCATCCTCTGCGAGATCGGCACAGATGTGTCCCGGTTCCGCAATGCTTCCGCCTTTGCATCCTGGTTAGGACTCTGCCCTGAAAACAAGATCAGTGGTGGCAAGGTGCTCTATACGAAGAGTCGCCGCGTCAGGAGCCGCGTTGCCACTGCGCTACGCATGGCCGCCAACTCACTGCATCATGCAAAAGATTATCTCGGGGAGTTTTTTCGGCGCATCACTCGGAAACTCGGCAAACCCCAAGCAATCACCGCCACGGCTCACAAGCTCGCTCGGATTGTTTACCATCTGCTCAGCACCAGGGAAGCCTACAACGAGAGTGTCTTTCACCGCTGTGACGAAGAAGCCATAATGGACTGACCCCCTAGGATGAGACACTCCGGTTTGCGACACTTGGCAGGGAAAGGAGCTGCTGAGTGGCCAAAAGGCGAGTCAACAAATACCCGAAGGCGTTCCGGCAGATGGCTTTGGAGCGGATGCGGACCTGCGATAACGTATCGGCTCTGGCCCAGGAACTGGGGGTAGATCGCACGGTTTTGTATCACTGGCGGGATCTGGCCCCAGGCGAAGCGGGAATGACGGCCGCCTCTCCGGTGCGTGATCTAACCCCAAGATGGGCGGCAATGGTGGAGAAATCGAAGTTGACGAGACCCTCATCGGTGGCAAGGCCATCAATATGCACAAGGGCCGCAAGCTTCTTATGCAGCAGATTCGCTCCGAACGCGAACGCGGTGACGTATCTCCCGGCAAGACTGCGGTGCAAGGGCTGCTGGACCGTGACCAGCGCACAATCCGCGCTGAAGTTGTCCCGAACGTCCGGCGTGAAACTCTCCAAGCTGCCATCGCCGCCGTCGACGGCATCGATGGTGTCTTCATTGGCCCCAGTGATTTGGCAGCAGATTTCGGTCATCTGGCGAGTACCAAGCATCCCGAGGTGCAAGCAGCCATCACCGACGGGTGCAAACGCATTCGCGGCGCGGGTAAAGCGGCGGGTATGCTTACGAGCGACCCCGAGGAGATCGTCCGCTACCTGGAGATGGACTTCACGTTCATTGCGGTGGGCAGCGACGTGGGAGTCTTAGCCCGTGGCTGCGAGAAGCTGGCCGCGCAAATCAAGACGAAGATTGCCCCGGCGAAAAGATAGGCCATTCACTTTGCTCTAACCTGCAAGCTGAGAGGCCCTCTGTATAGCCTGATCGACTTAGGGCAGTTTTGCCATATTGCTGCCTCGAGCACAGCAAGGGTCTGTGTGGTGCGCAAATACTTTGTCCGGGGACAACGCGTTAAAATCAGGATCGATCTATGTGTGAGTAGCTCCATGACTCCTGATCACGTGTAAGCCCAATTGGTTTCCTCGCCAAACTGTTGTTTGGCAGCATCTATGTCGCTCTAGCTAAGGGGACGGACGCGGAAGACTGTTTTTATCTACCGCGCAAGTTTCCCTTATGCCGTGGTTGAGGTGGAGCCACACCGTGACGCTTAGGCGCTGACCCCACATCCATCTCCATCTCTCTTGCGATTCGTTGCAACAGCTGGAGCACTGCCTCAATCGCCGGGCGACGCGAGCTTCCCTGAGGCAGCACGGCAAAAATCTGCCGGGTGAGCTTTGGTAGTACTGGAATCAGCCTGAAATCCGAAACCAGCGCCAGCACACGTAACGCAAGCCACGGCAGGATTGTCACGGCTGTCCCGGTTTTTACCAATTCCAATCGGGCTGCCATGTTCATGCACTTGCTGACTACGTGGGGCGTAAACCCAGATGCATAGCACGCATTCATCACAAATCTGTAATGGGCGGTGCCATCTTGTCCAGTCGCCCAGCGCTCATGCGCCATTTCGGAAAGCTGAATCGAGCGCTTACCGGCGAGTGGGTGATTAGCGGGCAGCACAGCTCTATAGTGATCCACGCACAATGGGTGAAATTCCAGGGCGCCCATCACAGGGTCGACGCTGACCTGATCGTCCACTATTGCCAAATCGACTTGTCTAGCTGCTGCCGCGTGCAGCGCATCGGCAGCCTTCATTTCAGTGAACAAGAGGTCTAGCTGAGAATGGGTGCGACTGAGACCGCTGTAAAGGTCGGGAACGAGACTCATCGCCGTTGAACCGAAGCCCGCCACCCTCACCACCCCCGATACCGTTCGACTTGAAGCAGCCAGTTCTGCTTCAACCTGCTCGACCATTCGAAACAGTACGGAAGCGTGCGCCACGAGACGCCGGCCCGCCGGAGTAAGTTGAAGGCTTCGACCACTCCGCTCGAAAAGCACCGTGCCAATCTCCTCTTCCAATCGTCCGAGCTGTTGGGATACTGCCGGCCTGGTTACTTTAAGGTTAGCAGCCACTGCTGAAATCGTACCGAGCACTGACAGTTGGTACAGCATTCGGAGCCGTCCGAGGTTGAGCATTGTCGTTATCCTCCCGGTTGAAGGGAAACTTAATCTTACTCTAGAGCAAAAGCAACTTTTATCTTTTCTTACGGCCAATCCGTAATTAATATTGCGCCATTCGGACAAAGAACATCTGATACTCCGAAAAAAATCCCGCGAGGAGGTGGGAGTGCAATTGTCACAGCTTGATATGCAAAGAGCAGTCAGGGAACTAGCCGACGAGTTGCTCATGAAGGCCGCCACCGATTTGCCGGAAGGGATGGTGGAGGCACTTAAACGTGCGGAAGAACGAGAAAGATCGACAGGGGCAAAAGCCCACCTGCTGACGATCCTGGAGAACGTTAACGTGTCACGGGAACAGCATAGCAGTATTTGCCAGGACCCCGGAATGATCTCTTTTGACGTGACAGTAGGTTCGAAGTTTCCGTTCGACTTCGACCTGAAGAAGCTTCTGACCGATGCCACCGCAAACGCTACCCGGTCCATTCCTCTGCGGCAGAACCTCATTCATCCGCTTACAATGAAAAACACCACCACCAACACTGGCTACGGCCTGCCGATCATCAACTACGACTACCTGTTTGGGGAAGATTTCCTGGAAATCGCTGCCCAGCTTAGGGGGGGCGGCTCCGCGTTTCGTTCAATGGTTTATTCGCTGGCGCCGACAGCTCCGCGGCCAGAGGGCATCAAGAAAATAGTGCTCGATCAAGTCACGATGGCTGGCGGAATACCGTGTCCGCCAACAGTCATTGGGGTAGGTATAGGCGCCAATCCGGACAATGCCATGAGACTTGCCTTTAAGGCTTTGCGGCGACTGCCAGTCTGCTCTCCTAACCCCGAACCGGACATGGCAAAGTTGGAACGCCAGCTTTTTGAGGCGATCAACTCAACAGGCATCGGGCCAATGGGCTTAGGAGGAGATACTACGACCTTGGGTGTGCATCTCGATTATTTCGGCGGCCACATTGCGAGCCTTACTGTCGCAGTTGCGTTTAGCTGCCATGCTAACCGCTTTGCCACGGCACGTATTGATTCCGTCGGCAAGGTCCAATGGATCACTCGTCACGGAGGTACTCAATGAACAGCAAGATTTACCACCTGACTTCGCCAGTGCCACAAGAACAGATTAACAAACTGCGGGTCGGTGATGTGGTCTACCTAACAGGTACGGTCTTTACCGCCCGTGACCGCGCTCACGAGAAGTTGTTTGAGGACGCAGACGCTGGCAAAAAGCCACCATTCAATCTGGCGGGCAGCACAATCTGGCATTGCGGTCCTGTTTCCCGTCAGACCGCCAACGGCGCATGGGAGCTAACGGCCGCAGGACCCACCACTAGTTTTCGGTTGACAAACGAAACTCCACGATTGTTGCGAGAATTCGGCGTCAAGACTCTGATCGGTAAAGGCGGGATGGGACATAAGGCGGTAGAGGCCATCTGCAAGGAAGGCGCAGTTTTCTTGTCTGCTACCGGCGGCTGCGCCGGCGTGTATGCACGGAAGGTAAAGCGCGTGATAAATCTCCACTGGCCCGATATTGGATTGGCAGAAGCGGTTTGGGAGTTAGAGGTAGTGGACTTTGGAGCGTGTGTTGTCGCCATCGATTGTAAAGGTAATACGTTGTACTCGTCGGTGATGCTAGAGGCTAAGAGTAGGCTGCCGGGCTGCTACCAACAATTAGGGATCAGAGATATAGAGTATCGGTATATATACTGGCCTCCAGCGCTGTCCGGAACCAAAGAAGTTTTGGAAAGTCTCGCGAAAACGGGAGGCGGAGAATGATATGGAATTTATTCGGCACGAAGTTCTAGTTATCGGTGCAGGCGCTACCGGGTTACGGGCAGCCGCCGAGGCAAGGTCAATCTCAAGCGATGTCGCCATCATAAGCAAGGTGCACCCGATGCGGTGCCAGTCTGCCATGGCGACTGCACTGAATGCGGCCTTTCGATCCGGCGACAGCTGGGAAGCGCATATGTTCGACACGCTCAAGGGCAGCGATTATTTAGGTGACGAGGATGGAATCGAGATCCTCTGTCGTGACGGTATGAGCGACATAGTGGAACTCGAACGGTTTGGCATCCTCTACAGCCGAACTGAAGAAGGAGAATATTTACAGAAATCGCATGGCAGTGGTGGCCAGGATTTTGCGCGAAGCATCTTTACAGCCGACCGCACCGGACACACCATCGTGCGCACCCTGTACGGCTACGCACTTAGACGCGAAATGCCCATTTACGATGAATGGTATGTCACCTCGATTGTCGTGGACAATAGGTCTGTTCTTGGTGTTACCGCACTTGATCTAAAAAGTGGCAAAACCTACTTTGTAGCTGCTAAGTCGATCATAATGTGCACCGGGGGCTACGGACAGGTATATTACCCCCGCTCGACAAACGCTCTAAACACCACCGGTGACGGAATGGCCCTTGCTCTAAAGGCGGGTGCCCGCCTGCAGGACATGGAATTCGTGCAGTTCCATCCTACCTCGCTGCGCGGCAGCGGGATCCTGATAAGCGAATCCGCCAGAACATGCGGAGCCTATCTCATTAATGGCCAAGGCGAAAGATTTATGCGCAAGTATGCGCCCCAGAAGATTGACTTGGCGACCAGAGATGTCGTATCCCGTGGCATCCAGCAGGAAATCATCGAAGGCCGAGGAGTAAACGGAGAAGACTATGAGTACCTGGATGTACGCCACTTTGGACGGGAGAAGGTCATGACCTTTCTGCCGAAGAATCGGGAATTGGCGCTCAGGTTCGCGGGAGTCGATATGATCGACACGCCCGTTCCGATTCAGCCATCTCAGCACTATTCGATGGGAGGGATCGAGGTCACGGTGGATGGCAATACCGCAGTTGAGGGGCTATTGGCCGCAGGAGAGGCGGCTTGCGTAAGCGTCCAGGGTGCTAATCGGCTCGGTGGGAATTCTCTGTTGGAGACCATTGTTTTCGGTAAACGCGTTGGCGCACATGCCGCGCGGGAAGCAGTAGCGAAAGGCTGGCCAAATGCCCCGTCAGAGAGCGTTTTAAAGCAAGAAACAGCAAGAATCGATTCTATGCTGCGGCGGACGGGAAAGGAAAACGCTCTCCAACTCAAGAGCGAACTGGGGCGACTGATGTTTGATAAGGTTGGCATTTTCCGGGATGCCACCAGCCTCCAAGAAGCCCTTAAAGTTCTGCCTGAACTCAGAGAACGGTCCATGCGAATCGCCTCTACTCAAACCGATACATTGTTCAATTTGGAATTGGTAGACAAGTTCGAGTTGGACGCCCTGTTAACGATATCTGAGGTCATTGCCGCGTCAGCATTGGCAAGACAGGAGAGCAGAGGAGCTCATTACCGTCGTGACTATCCAAGAAGAAACGATATCGATTGGCACAAACACACAATGGTTTCTCTTGATCAGAAGAATGTGTTGCAGTTAGCCCATAAGCCAGTTGTCTCTTCTCGCTACAAGTTAGCGGACCGGACCTATTGAGGTGAAGGCACATGAAAGTCTTTAAGATACTTCGCTATTCGCCCTCGGAAGGAAAAAGGTGGAAGGAATATTGCCTCGAGCCGAAGCAACAGGATTGTGTTCTTGACGGACTCCAAACGATTCGGGCTGAGCAGGATCCCACATTAACATACAGATTTGCATGCCGAAGTTCTGTATGCGGATCATGCGCCATGTGGATCAATGGCCGCCCAAGGTTGGCGTGTTTGACCAAAATCGGAGGACTAAAGGGAGATGCGGTTGTCATAGAACCATTGCGCGGCCTGCCTGTAATTAAAGACCTGGTTGTGGATATGAAGCTGCTGTGGGATGCCTACAAGAAGGTAATGCCTTGGCTCGTCGAAAAACCTACCGCGAAGGATATGGTAATCAAAAAGGATACAAGCGACCTATTTGAAAAGTTTTACTCCTGCATCCTTTGCGCCGCATGTTTTGCGGCCTGCCCGGAAGCCGCTCAGAAACATACATACCTTGGTCCAATGCCATTGATGGACGGCTGTAGGATGAACGTGGATCCTCGAGACAGCATAAAGCCCGAGCGACTAAAAGTGATGGGCGGACAGGATGGAGTGTGGGGATGCCATGGCGCGTTTGCTTGTGTTGATGCTTGCCCTTGGGACGTTGCCCCAGTGGAGTTCATCGCAAATCTTCGTCTCGGACTTGTCAAAGGATTCACTGGAGAGTGAAGACACAGGCCGGCTTGCAAATCACAGTCGGTGAAGCATGTGAAGAGCAATGTTAGACGAGATAACCTACACGGAAAATTAATTTTGGGAGACTAGAATGGCGCCAAAAGGAAAGGCTGGAACGAGGATACCGTGGAGCGCTGGGACTTTCGCATTCTTGGCAAACCGTGTTGCGGGGGTGGCGCTCGCGCTTTACTTGATTGCGCATATCGCGGTTATTGCTACAGCAGCCAAGAGTCGAATCGGCTTTGATTCGGTGATGGAAAAACTGCACACTCCGTTTTTCTTAAGCCTAGAAATGCTGCTTCTGCTGGCCGTTATCTTCCATGGATTCAATGGGATACGCCTGTTGCTGATCGACCTGGGAATGCAGCCCAGGAAGCAAGGGTTGATGTTCTGGTGGGCCGTTGCTGTAAGTGCCGTTGTGTTCGCCCTGGCTGCGATCATTTGCATTCCGGTGATCGTGGGTCGTCTCTAGCTTCCTGTCTCAGTATTGCAACAACCCAACATAGAAGAAGGGAAAATAAATATGGACAAGTGGTGGTGGTTGGCGCAGAGAGTGAGCGGAGTGCTCTTGCTGGGCCTATTGGCTGTGCATCTAGTGGTCACGCATTTTGTAAGTCCGACAGAGGCCGTACATTTCTCGACTGTGAACCATCGGCTTGGTACGTCGCCCATTATGTTGGTAGACTACAGCCTCTTATTTACGGCATTGCTCCACGGTTTGTATGGTCTTTTCGTTGTGCTGAAAGATCTATTGCCGAAACCAATCGTAAATGCTGCCGCAACTCTCTTAACTGTGCTCGGAATTGGGTTGGGAATGGCGGGGGCGTATACGCTTGCGGTATTGGCAAGACCGTATTGACGGAATCGTGATCGTAACGCCGGCGCTGGCGATATCGCACTGTGACGCAAGTATGGACTCGATGTAAGGTGGACAACTATGGCAAGAATTTTAGAGCATAGAGCCAAAGAATTATTCAGGCAGTATGGTATTGCTGTCCCGGCGTATTATGCCTGCAACTCTGAAGAGGATGTGCGGAAGGCCGCGGACACAATTCATAAGAAGGTTGTCGTAAAGGCCTTGGTGCCCGTTGGCGGAAGGGGTAAGATTGGCGCCATCAAGTTTGCCGAGACCACTGATGAGGCGGTCGTACGTAGCAACGAACTGTTCCGTCATGAAATAAAATTGTGGCCATGCAATCAGGTATTAGTGGAAGAATTTATCCCAGCCGAGGCCGAGTATTACACCAGCATTACCTTTGACTCACACAGTAGAGGTCCAGTAATTATTCTCAGCGCCCAGGGCGGAATCGAGGTTGAGGAAGCCGCGTCAGCGCCAAAGAAATTTCCAGTCGACATCTGCAGAGGTCTGCGAGGTTTTGCCGCCCGTGAGATGTGGGAGCAGGTTGGCATTTCTGGCAAGATTCTACGGACTGCTGGGGAGGTACTGGAGAAGTTATACCGCCTATTTCGTGAATGCAGTGTCAAGTTGATCGAGATCAACCCCCTTCTTAAAACCTCCGACGACAAATTCGTAGCTGCAGATGCCGTTTTGATCGTCGACGATGAAGGAGCGAAGACGAACCCCATATTAGCGGACATGGTTGAATATGGAGTGGAAAACTTCGGCCGTCCAGCTACCCCGCGCGAAGAAGAAATGATTCGCATCGACCAACTGGATCCGTACCGTGGCACGGCGCGCTATGTCGAGTTGGGTGGGCAGGGCGATATTGGGTTTATGTGCGGCGGCGGCGGAGGCAGCCTGCTCATGATGGACACTTTGACCAGATACCACGGCCGACCGCTGAACTACACGGAGATGGGCGGAAATCCTACGGAGAGAAAAATGGTAGGACTGGCTAAAACGGTACTGTCGCAGCCAGGCTTAAGGGGTTTTTTGCGGGTAGGTAACATTACGAGCAACACACAAGTGGACGTAGTTGCACGCGCCCTCGTCAAAGCCGTCCAAGAGCTCGGAATTGATCCCAAGAAGGTCCCGATGGTGGTGCGTGCAGCCGGCCTTAATGACGACGAGGCTCGCAAAATATTGGAAGGAGCCGGGATCACGTGCTTCGGCGAGGAGTACACCATGGTTCAAGCAGGAAAAAAGCTTATTGAGTTGATGAAAGAGAATGAGAAGGTAGTTAATTCGCAGAAAAAAGGAATAACCGCAAGATGAGCATTCTCGTTGACCAAAACACTCGCGTACTCATTTCGGGCGTAACTGGACGTGAGGGGCAGGTGGCCGCCCGCCTGATGCGGGACTACGGTACGAAGGTCGTTGCCGGAACTAATCCTGGGCGCGGGGGTGAATTTGTCGAAGATATTCCCGTCTACAACAGTATGAAAGCGGCAAACAGAGATCATAAGGTCGACGCGGCTCTGATATATGTTCCCCCGGCAGGCGCTGCCGATGCGATTATCGAAGCGGTCGACACGGGGATTAAATTGATCGTTGTCATTACCGAACGCATTCCTCTTCATGAGGCGTGCGAAGCTCTTTCTATAGCACGTGACAATGGCGCGCTCGTGATTGGTCCCAATAGTCTTGGAATAATTAGCCCAGGAAAAGCCAGGATCGGAACCATCGGCGGCTCCAAAGCGAGTCGATGTTTCACTCCTGGTGCAATTGGCGTGATTTCTCGCAGCGGCGGGATGACTGCCGAAACCTCTTGGATGGTAAAGAAAGCCGGCTTTGGTTGCAGTACGTCTATCAGTTGCGGCGGCGATTATTTGATCGGCGCTTCCTTCGCCGAGTTGGCTAAGTTGTTTGAAGCCGACACGGATACCAAGGCTATGGTTCTCTTCTGTGAGCCCGGCACGAGCTACGAGGAAGAGTTGGCTGAGCTCATACAAAGCGGATCGATTAAGAAGCCAGTAATCGCCTATGTCGCTGGTGGATTCCGGGAGCAGATTAACAGTCAGGCCAAATTCGGACACGCCGGCGCAATTTTGGAAAGAGGCCGCTCAGCCGCCGAAATTAAGCAACGGTTAGCAAGAGCTGGAGTTAAAGTGGCAAATGAGTACGACGATATTATATTTATACTTAAACAGCTAGTGGCTTAAGAACAGTACGCAGGGAATGATAATGGACAATTCACAAAAGAAGGTAGTGCTTTACCGAACAGCGATATCCTATGCGACGCCCGATGACGTGATAATCCGCGGCTATTCGTTGCGATCGCTGATCGGGAACCTGTCACTCGCAGGTATGTGCTATCTGCTGGTCAAAGGTGTAATGCCCAGCGAGAGCGAACAGAAAATGCTGGACGCTATCCTTGTTGCTTGTACCGAGCACGGCGTCAAACCGCCATCGATTGAAGCGGCGAGGCAGATTGCCAGCGGCGGCGTTCAGTTTCAGGCCTGTGTTGCCGGGGGAATTCTTGCGCTTGGTGATTCGCACGGGGGCGCGATCGAACATGCAATGCACCTCTTTGAAGAGGGGCTGGCCTTAATTAAAGGAGGAGGCGATACGGATCAGGTAGCTTTGGGGATTCTAGGAGACTTCAAACAGCGTAATGCTCGACTTCCGGGCTATGGGCACCCTCTCCACCCGCGGGATCCGAGAACTATTAGACTTTTTGAGCTGGCAGAGAAGTATGGGCTTTACGGTAAGTGCTGCCGTCTCGCGGAATCAATCGCCAAGCACAGTAAAGAAGTGTTAGGTCGCAATCTTCCGCTGAATGTCGATGGAGGCGTGGCAGCTGTTCTGAGTGAGATGGGCTTCGACTATCGAGTCGGCAAAGGAATTTTCGCCGCTAGCCGAATCTTTGGAATCGTGGCACATGTGTTCGAAGATAAAGTACGGGAAAAGCCGTTCTCTCACCGCCCTCCAGATTATCTGCTTGAATACGACGGGAAGGAGTTAATTTCAGATCAATAATTGCTAGTGGCTGTCGTTATAAGACAGTTCAGGCAGAGCGATATGACCGTTTTTATCGTTATAACAACGATAGGGGAGCTGTGACGCATTGGGAGCCATACAGTATTACGATGAGGTTTCGTTTCGACGCATCTGGAGAAGTGACGACAATGAAAGTATCGTCATGCTGACGACGTGGCCCAGATCGATCGGTGAGGTTGCCGTCAACTTCGTTGGTAATCAGAGTGTGTCGGGCGGCATGTAGGTCGGCCTCAGCTGCGGACCTTTTCGCATAGTTGGGTTACAACGTAAGACGCCTTTCATTTGTGGGGTGCACAGGGCTCGGGGCTAAAGTGATGTGCGATCTACAAACTATTGAGAAAAAGGAACAAATATGGCGATTCGTAGCTCAAGCACACTAACAAATGCGGCTTATGGCTCAAGCACGCCAACTTCTAGCGACAGGAATGCGCTTTTACAAAAACGATCTAATTACCGGTGGATGATGTTGTTTTTCGCGCTTCTCATGATGTTTATGTCGTTCATGGACAGAGTGAACTTGTCGATCGCTACCCCTTCGATAATCAAGGAATTTCACTTCTCGATGGTTCAAATTGGAATGTTGTCGACAGCATTTTATATTCCCTTTGCATTGTTTCAAATACCATCTGGTATGGCGGCGGAACGTTGGGGACATCGGCTTGTAGTTACTCTCGCAGTTGTCTGGTGGTCAGTCTTTACAGCCTTGACCACAATGTGTACGAAGTTTTCCTCGTGGTTCTTTGTGCGGGCGATGTTTGGATTTGGCGAGTCTCCTATTTGTCCAGGTCTCAATTATGCTTTCTCACGGTGGTTTCCAAGGCAAGAACGAGGAACGGCGAGCATAGGTATAGTCTCAGGCTCTTGTTTCGGACAAATCGTTGGGCTTCCACTGTCGGTGATAATCATGGTTCACTGGGGCTGGCGTGCGATATTTATTATCTTCGGCGCGGCGGGTATTATTTGCGCGATTGCTTATTATGTGTTGCTTAGGACGCATCCAAGCGAAAGTAGTTTTGTAAATGCGGCGGAACTCAAGTATATCGTTGATGGACAAGACAGTTCTGGAACGAAAAGAGGAAGCGCACCATGGAGTTCTCTTCTTAAATCCAGCCAGTTCTGGGCTATTGCTGCCCCTGCTATAGCGACGAATTTCACCAATATGGTTTTCATTGCCTGGTTGCCGTTATACCTCCTAGAGGCCCGCCATTTTTCTCTAAAAACAATGGGTTATGCTGCGGCTTTGGTTTTCGCTGGTCCTGCAATCGGTGGCGTAGTTGGCGGCGTTATCGCCGATACTGTGGTTCGTAAGGGGTGGGGCAGCGCACGAGTCCGCGCTTACTTGGGATGTCTTGCTTTGTTGCTATGTACCGGCGGGTTATACCTGACTGCGACTGTCACAGATCGATGGGCGACGGTGTGGTGTCTGTCCTTTTCCCTAATGTGTATGGGGATTTCCTTTAATTCGCAATGGGCTTCCGCTCAAGACATAGGAGGTAGGTTCGCTGGAACGGTATCAGGGTGGATGCAGGGCTGGGGCCAGGGTATCGGCGGTTGTGTTGGTCCTGTGCTCATCGCTTGGATAGCTACCCACTACAGTTGGCGGGCCGGGATTCTTTTAACTGCAATGATTTGTGTCTTTGGGGCAACGGGATGGCTGTTCGTCAAACCCGACGTCCCTCTAAAGAATGTTGCTTAACCCATCGGCGTGGGTATTCTTTTGCCACTAACCTATCGCGATTCTCTCGCTTAGTCATAATTTGGGCGCGAGAGCAGGGTGAGGCATGGAGTGACCCCCAAAATTGAGACACTCGCGATTGCTACACTTTAGAGCGGTTCCAAAGTAGGTATACCCTCCACTGAGTTTTGGACGTAAGCTGCTGATGCTGGCGTCTCTGCGCATACAAACTGATGGCACGAGCTTTTTCCGACGATCTGCGGCGGAGGATTTTGGTGACGTACGCGGGCGGTGGAGTGACTCTGGCGGCGCTCGTAGTGTCCAAAAACTCGATCTGATTGAAAGTGCAGGCATATGCTGCACGGCGGACCAGCGTGATAGCGAGGGTGATAAGCTGCACGGATGCCAAGTACCCTCGATCCTCTCCGTTTCTTACTCATCGCTGTTGCCGGCTGGATGAACCAAGAGCAACAGCAGGTCATCGATTACGCTCTACTGACGTTACACCCAAGGTCTTCGAAAAGTCGACTCTGCGTCAAAGTGCCGAGTTTGATAACGTACGCTATCTTTCGCACATTTGAGTTGAGGAACTCTGGCTGATAGAACAGGGGTAGCTGCTAAACCCCAGAACGGAAGCCAGATGGAACCGAATAAGCCGGGAGAAGGTGCACGAAGCCTGAACCAGGTGGTTCAGATCGACGAGGGACGGATTCAACAGCATTTGGACGAGGTGGTTCGCAGTACGGTGGAGGAGACGCTGAACGGGCTGCTGGACGCCGAGGCGGACCAACTCTGCGGGGCTCGGCGCTATGAGCGCAGCGCCGAACGCCGGGATACGCGTGCCGGGACCTACCAACGGCAGCTTCAGACCAAGGCCGGCGAAGTCAGTCTGAAAGTGCCAAAACTGCGCCATCTGCCGTTTGAGACGGCCATTATCGAGCGGTATCAACGGCGCGAGTCTTCGGTTGAAGAGGCGCTAATCGAGATGTATCTGGCAGGCGTGAGCGTTCGGCGGGTGGAGGACATTACCGAGGCGCTGTGGGGCACGCGGGTGTCGCCGTCCACGGTCAGCGAGTTGAACCAGAAGATCTATGGCCAGATCGAGGAGTGGCGACGCCGCAAGATCGAGGGCCGGTATGCGTATGTGTACCTGGACGGCCTATGGCTGAAGAGGAGTTGGGGCGGCGAGGTGCGCAACGTCAGCGTGCTGGTGGCAATCGGCGTCGATGCCGAGGGATTCCGCGATGTTCTGGGCGTCAGCGAAGGCGCCAAAGAGGACAAAGAAAGCTGGACGGCGTTTCTGCGCGAGCTGAAAGAGCGCGGTCTCACCGGAGTTCAGCTCTTCGTCAGCGACAAATGCCTGGGCCTGGTGGAGAACCTTGGCGAGTTCTACCCGGAGGCCAAGTGGCAGCGCTGCGTGGTGCATTTCTATCGCAACGTGTGGACGAAGGTCCCGAGCGGGAAGGTCAAGGAAGTGGCGGCGATGCTGAAGGCCATTCACGCGCAGGAGGACCGGGCGGCGGCCCGGGAGAAGGCTCGGCAAGTGGTCGAGAAGCTGGCGGCGATGAAGCTGCGCGATGCGGCGGAACTGCTAAGCGCGGGGATCGAGGAGACGCTGAGCTATTTCGATTTCCCGCGAGAACACTGGCGGTGTCTGAGAACCAACAATCCCCTGGAACGGGTGATGCGAGAGATCCGGCGTAGGACGCGCGTGGTTGGCGCGTTTCCAGACGGTCGCTCGGCGCTGATGCTGGTGGCCGCCCGCCTGCGTTACGTGGCTGGTACGCGCTGGGGAACGAAGCGGTATCTGAATATGACGCGACTGGCGCATAGCGCGGTCGCCTAAGCTGGAAGAGGGCTGCCCCGCGGGCCAGCCCTCTTCCCCAACCTCAACATCAACAGAGTTCATTCAAAGAAAGTGCGAAAATTTCTGGACACTACCCCGAGTTTGCGTCTCCATCAGCCTGCGGCGGTTGGACATCTCTGGCCAGTAACGATGCCGCCGCCGGAGGCACCCAGTTGCCCGTAGACCATCCGGATCTGGCGCATAGTTAAACGCTGGCCGACTTTAAGGAACGTAAAGATAAGGATTCGTGCGAAGCCAGCGTTATTTTCCATCAGTGCCTACGCCGCTTCAGAGGGCTCGTTCAGGGAAACTTTGTTTGCCACGGACTTCTCCATCTGCCGAATGACGGAAGAGAAATCAGCATCAGGATCTTCCTTCATTGCGGCGGAGTTCACTTCGAATGCCGCGACTGTTACAGGCAGAACAAGGTTCGACGACTTGGCTGTTGCGAGGATCAGTTGAAAATCTTTGTTCATCAATCCAACGCCAAACTGCGAACTATAATCGTCGTGCTTTGCTCTCTCCAGTTTTCCCAAATGAGCGGGAGCCACGACAGCTGTCTGAGACAAGATATCCAGCAACCGGTCACGGTCGATGCCAGCTGCCTCGCCGAGCGCCACTGCCTCTGCGATCGCCTGCATCTCGACGCCAAGAAGGGTGTTCACCACCAGCTTCATACTCGTACCCGACCCTGGCGGCCCCATCAGGAACGAGTGGCTTGCGAGCGCCTGGAAAATCGGCTTTGCAGCCTCAAACAGCTCGGCATTACCGCCGGCGAGCAGCGTGACGGTGCCGGTTTCGACCGCAGGAGTGCTGCCAGAGATGGCAACATCCATGAAATTGACGCCGTGTTTGACCGCTGCCGCGTGGAGTTCGCGGGAGGTGCTCGGCGAAATCGTGCTCATTTCCAGCACCACACTACCCGGCTGCGAACTCGCCAAGACGCCGTTACCTGTTAAATAGACGCTACGAACTGCTTCGTCGTCGGTCAAGCAGGAGAGGATTACATCGGCTCTTGCAGCCAACTCCGCCAGAGTCCCAGCCACCGACGCACCGTACGGCACGAGCGCCTCCGCTTTATCACGTTTGCGATCGTAAACGGCCACTTTGTATCGGTGATCGCGCAGACGCCGTGCGATGCGGCTGCCCATTGCGCCCATGCCAATAAACCCAAGACTTGTCTGGTCTGCAGCAAGAAACCTCTTGGTCATATCGGTCATCTCCTTCCTACCTACAGAGCGGGATAGACCGCTTTGTTCTATCCAGACCCTATTTCGGCATTCGGTCGACCGTGCGTTTCACTGTCTCTCGTACAGGTTAGGCGACCTTCCCATCTACAGCCGTCGTTGGCCGTTCCACACTCGACCTAGAGGGGCCTGTGCCGGCACCGGTTCGCTTGATAGCGCGGTCGATTTCGTCGAGGTCAGCCGGAGTCAACCGCAGATTGGCGGCGTTGATCCAGCCATCCACCTGTTCAGGGCTTCGAGCTCCTACGATCGCGGCAGTAACTCCAGGCCAGCTAAGTACCCACGCGATTGCAATCGATGAGACCGCTGTGTCATGCCGCTGCGCAATCGGCCGCAACGCATCACGCAGTGTAAGATTGCGTTCCAGGTTGGGTGACTTGAAGTCAGAAGAGCGGCGTCGCCAGTCGTCGTTCGCCATGCGGGCGACTCTCTCGGCGCTGAAACCATCGGTGAGCAAGCCGGACTGCATCGGGCTGTAGCAGATCACGCCGGTTCGATGCGCCTCACACCACGGAATCTCGCGCGCGGCAACTTCGCGGTGAATCAACGAGAACGGCGGCTGGAGCGAATCCACGCGCCGAATGGCGGCGCAACGTTCGAGCAAACCGACATCGAAGTTTGACACTCCACCGAGCCTCACTTTGCCTTCATCGATTAACAGCAACATTTCCGCCCACGAATCCTCGACACGCGTGCCGGTCTCGTCAGGCCAATGGAATTGGTATAAATCAATGCGCTCAATTCCGAGCCGGCGCAGAGACGCCTCGCACTCGGCGCGAATGGATTCCGGCTTGAGAACTCGCTTGGGCTCCTGCATCTGATTCCGTTCGTCCCAGATCAGGCCGCATTTGGTAAAGATGAAGGGTCGCTCAGAAGCGGGCAATGAGCGGAGGAAGTGGCCGACCACCTGCTCGGAATGTCCCAGCCCGTAAACTGCGGCTGTATCAATCCAATTGATGCCCAGTTCAATTGCGTGGCGCATCGTATTTGCCGACGCTTTGTCGTCTTGCGGTCCCCAGCCAAATGACCATCCGCCGCCGCCGATTGCCCACGATCCAAATCCAACGGTGGTGATTTCAAGCCCGCTATTCCCGAGTTGTCGCTTGCCTAACTTCATTACGTGACTCCTCCAAAGACTGTATGACGCTTTCAAATTCAACCGGGATTCCACGATCAACCCGCTTGGTTGCTCGGACTTGCTGCTGGAGTGGCAGTCACTAACCCAGCCGGCCGTGCCGAATTCATGTTGGGGGCTTCAGGAGCTAAGCAGCTCTTGTGCGACCTTGCGTGTCCGTTTCCGCCGTGAGCGCCTCACGTTTTCCGAACAACACTGCAACACCACATACAGCAGAAAGCGTAGCCACCCCAAGCGTCAGGGCAAGCGAGTATCTCAGGAGCAGTGCACCAAACGCTGCTCCAGCTAACATCAGGACGATTGACAGGAGTCGTCTTTTCCATCGCGGATTGCTGCCGCCCGCCAGCGATGAGTCGGCTGCGAGCCCCGTAATGGTCAGTGTCAAAACCGTTGTCGTCATGTCTGGCACACCGATCTTTCGAACCGTGGTGTTTCTGATGCCCATTGCCACCGCCGTGAGGACAATCACGGTGTACAAATGTATCGAGCCATCGGGCAATGAGCGATAGCCGATCGAAACCAGTGTTGCCCCGAGCAGTAGGACCGCCTCGACAGCAAACGCCGTTGCCATCCACCTATGGCTGGAGGTTGGGGCTAGCGACGCTGCGATACAGCCGCCAATTAAGGCACCAACCAAGAAAGCGGCAAGAGCCGCTAGGGAGCGCGCGATCGAAAGGCCTGGCACACCCGCAAACGCGAAACCAAGAAAGACGATATTCCCGGTCATATTGGCAGTGAAGACATGACCGAGGGCAATGTAGCTGGCTGCATCGACAAGTCCAGTAACAGCAGTGAAAAGGTATAGCAGCCCCGGCAGAAGACGTCCTTGTTGAGGTTCTTGCGCCATCGCGGTCCGCTGCTATAGATGCCGATGGAGCATGAAAGAGTATTCGGTGTGTACTAAGTTCTACGCGACTTTCAAGATCACTTCCATGCTGTGCGATCCGAGTACGTGGATTCGGAGCAGCCCGTGGAACGTTACCAGCAATCGTGGAATCGAGGCGCTAGGAGCACCTTAATCGCGTAAGCCGGCATCAAACCCTGGATCAGATCAGAAGGAGGTTGCGAGCAATGAACAACATCGTCCTGGTCCACGGTGGCTTTGTGGACGGCTCTGGCTGGGAGAGCATCTACAAGATCCTGAAGAAGGACGGCTACAATGTCAGCGTCGTACAGAATCCAACGATACCCTTGGCGGCCAAATCTCCAAGGCCTACGGCAAACAAAGCACGGCGGCGTAGGTAAACCTGCGCTGAACCGACGCCGTGGCACTCATCTGGCCCGTCACTCGATGCCAGCGTGGCAGCGAGAAAGCCGCCTGAACGGTAACACGCGATCAGGAGAGAGCCGATCCTGGTGGATGACGGGCAATTTGGAAGTTATGGAGCGCCGCGGGCCCGAAGTCCGGTTCTAGGAAGTTGGCAGCTTCGGTGGGTACTGCAACTGAGGCTAGTCGTGGGGCAATCCGGAGCCAATGCGAGAGCTGCCCGGATCAGTACCGACAAACGCCCATCTCACCAGCGATGCGGTCCCGAAGTCTGGTTCTGGGAACTCAGCCGGGGTCATTCGATGGGTCACGGAAAACCAAGGAAACTGCCCGTCCATTCGAACTGCACATTTGTGAAAGTGCACAACCACAGCAGTTCAAAGAGGAAGCGCTAGTAGGCTTTACGAATGGCCAGACATTGGGGAGATACTTATGGACTGACCCCCTAGGATGAGACACTCCGGTTTGCGACACTTGGCAGGGAAAGGAGCTGCTGAGTGGCCAAAAGGCGAGTCAACAAATACCCGAAGGCGTTCCGGCAGATGGCTTTGGAGCGGATGCGGACCTGCGATAACGTATCGGCTCTGGCCCAGGAACTGGGGGTAGATCGCACGGTTTTGTATCACTGGCGGGATCTGGCCCCAGGCGAAGCGGGAATGACGGCCGCCTCTCCGGTGCGTGAGCTTCGCAAAGAAATTCGCGATTTGAAGCGCGTACTGGCGGAGAAGGCGTTGGAAGTGGATTTTTTCAAAGGTGCCTTGCAAAAAGTCGAGGCTCGACGCCAGAAAGACAGCGGTACTGGCGCGACGGCATCTACGACCAAATCCGAGAAATGATGCCGATGCAAGGCGGCCTGGGTATCGAGCGCATGTGTACATTGGCACGGGTCAGCCGTGCTGGCTTCTATCGGTTGCTGCAGGAACAGGTGCCGGTGGAAGAAAGCATGGAGGTACGGTCGGCGATCCAGCAGATTGCCCTGGAACATAAGCGACGTTATGGATATCGGCGGGTAACGAAGGAGCTGAGGCGCCGCGGGATGGTGGTCAATCGCAAGCGGGTGGCGGCCATCATGCGAGAGGATAATCTGCTCGCGGTGCAGCCCAAGCGCTTCGTGCGGACCACGGATTCCAGTCACGGACTGGAGATCTATGTGAACTTGGCGCGGCGGATGACGCTGACGGGCATGGATCAGCTATGGATCGCGGACATTACCTACATCCGGCTGAAGGCCGAGTTTGTTTACCTGGCGCTCATTCTCGACGCCTTCTCCCGCAAAGTTGTGGGATGGAAGCTGGACCGCACCTTGGCGAGCCGGTTGGCAACCGAGGCACTGGAGATGGCCATCGGGAAACGGCAGCCACAGCCAGGCTTGGTGCACCATTCCGATCGCGGCATCCAGTACGCTTCTGGAGAGTACGTCGCGATTCTGAACAAGTACGGCATGGTCCCCAGCATGAGCCGGCCCGCCAACCCGTACGACAATGCCAGCTGCGAGAGCTTCATCAAGACGCTGAAGCGGGAAGAGATTTATGCCAACGAGTACGAGGAACTGGAACAGCTGAGAGACAACCTCGAGGAGTTCATTGAGCGCTATTACAATCGGAAGCGGTTGCATTCCGCTTTAGGCTACCGCTCTCCAGAGGAATTCGAAGAGCAAGTCCGGCGAGAGCACGAAACGACGACAACACTCGGTGCTACAGTGAGTTTCTTGGCTGAGCCGGGGGAGGATTCTTCGACAGAGATGACCGGGGAAGGGACTCAAACGCCGTCCCTTCCCCAGACCCCTACCCTGCTGAAAGTCAACGAGATGAGTTCTGGAGGTAAGCAGTGTCGTTAAGTGTGAAAGACCAAATTGTCTCACGGGATGGGTTCACAAAATGAAGGTCTGCTAAGTGTCGAAACGGAAATTGTCTCAGGAGAGGGGGTCACCCCAGGTGGCTGTGGGCGATTTTGTGGCGGTGAGAGCACCCAGAAGCAACAGACTTCACCAGCGTTCAACTAAGGAGGCCGCAACAGGTTCAACAACAATCACTTAGAAACCACAGAATTCCATAGTTTTCAATAACTTATGGGATCGGGTTCGGGACCAGGGGGTCGGAGGTTCAAATCCTCTCTCCCCGACCAATATTTTCAATAACTTACAAGCCGTTTTCGACCTGCCAAAAATCGCCTGTAGATAAAACTGTAGATACTGAAATCCTCCAATACCAACTAGGCAGTTTCCTGCCAAGTAATCAGTCTAGTGAACCGGCGGGAGAATCTTTCTGTTGCCCGCGCGGGTCATAGAGAATAAAATTCGGGCTCAAAATGCTAGATGCGCACCAGAAACAGTGCAGCCAGGTTCAGGAGAACTCAACGTATTCGGCTGAGACGCACCACATCATGGCAAAACGCCAGCAGCTCTGGTACAGATTACTTCAACTAATACCGGCGGTTGCCAGCGCTATCATGGGTACTCTCGCAGTCGGGCGCGTTGTGCCTATGTGGGTTGGGGTTCTGGCGGTCATATCAGCTGTCGTGACGGCAATCGGGACGGTGATGAACCCGCAGCAGGCCTACTTCGAACACTTGAGTGCCGCGAAGGCGTTCACGGTAATGAAGCATGATGCGTTTGCTATACGCGAACTGGCAAGGGCTACCTCGCCGGAGGCGCTCGCTGCATCGGTCAAATGTTTGCACGACCGATATAACGATCTGGTTCGTATAGCCCCACCGACCCAAGATTGGGCCTTTGAGAAGGCACGAAAAAGAATTCAGTCTGGGGTTCATACTCCTGATGAAAAGAGTTGAGCGGCCAGTCGTCTGCGTGTTGTTGAGCGGCGGAATCGATTCTACCGCTTGCACTCATTTCTATCTTCAACGGAAATACGCGGTGCGGCCCCTTTTTGTTGCCTTCGGACAACCGGCTGAGTCGGCCGAATTCAAGAGCGCTGAATCAATAGCCAAGTTCTACAAACTAAAGCTGTCCAAGATTACTGTGGCTGGCTTTAAAATACCGACAGCAGGAGAAATCACGGGGCGGAATCTCTTCCTCATCTCAGTTGCACTAATGCGGGCCGGTATAAAGGCCAACCTCATTGGCCTCGGAATCCATGCGGGAACAAGATATTTCGACTGTAACCCTGATTTCGTCCAAGCCTGTTCCGTGTTCTTGGCTGGTTACACCGATGGGCGCGTGCAACTTGGAGTGCCGTTTTTGACATGGGCTAAGCCTCAGATTTGGTCTTATTGCAGGCAGTATGGTGTGCCAACAGAATTGACTTGGAGTTGTGAGGCGAGCAGCAGCAAGGCCTGCGGAAAATGTCTCTCGTGTCGAGATAAGGAGCTGCTTATTGCTCGCGCGTGAGAGCATCGTCAGCCACAACGGCAGAAACGTATTCCGGACCCCTTTGCTGGTCCCTTCGTTCTCAAGTAAGGGGTTTCCGGAATTAAGAAAAATTATCTCCGTCATGAGCGAATTTCTTACGGATGCGGTTTTGGTGAGCGCTTATGACGCGCATTATGAGCACTTCAAGACAAGACAACTGACCTTTCCATCTGTCATTTTTCTTGATAGTGGCGGTTACGAAGCAAGGGTCGAGCACGATTTGTCAGAGGCGTACGGACATGACTATAAGCCCGATAAATGGACTGCCGAGTACCATCGTGACATTCTGGCGGGATGGAACTCTGAGATCGCGACCGTGGTGGTCAGTTTTGACAGTCCGACGCGCCTTTCAGGGATAGAGCGGCAAGCCGCGGCCGCACTAGAGTTAAAACAGCGATTCCCTCTGTTTATTCATGAATTTCTCATCAAGCCAGAGCGCAAAAATGAGTTGTTAAACATAGACCGAATAAAACAAATCATCGGAGACCTGAAAGAGTTCCCAATCATAGGGTTCACCGAGCGAGAGCTGGATTCCAAGCTTATCGGAAGAATGGAAAAAATTGCGTATGCGCGGCGCCTGCTCGATGACGCGGGTATCTCAAGCCCTATCCATATTTTTGGCAGCCTTGATACGTTATCCACACCACTTTATTTTGCTTCCGGAGCTGAGATTTTTGATGGGCTTACATGGCTGAGGTTTGGTTTCCATAAGGGCCAGACCATTTATATCCAGAATTACGGGGCAATCTCTGCTCCGAATGGAATTCTAAAGAATGCACGGGAGCTCTCACACGCGATGTGGAAAGACAATTATTACTACCTCGAATCGCTGAGAGATCAGATGCGAAACTTCGTGCGAACTAAGGATTATAAGTGCTTCGAGTTTATTGGCGATCAGGTCGAAGGAGCATTTCATCAGCTCGAATCGCGGCTGTTGAGCTAGGAGGGAGCTATGGGCGGGTCAGGAGGCGGCGGTTATTTCAGGCATGAAACGCCCGACGACGTCAAGAGTGCGTTGCGTCAACAGGAGCAGGCCACCGAGAATCAAATTTATGAAACCCAAGTCGCCGCTGAAATAGGTGACCTCCTTTCTGAATACAACGAGCGAGATGTAGATGCGGTTCGTCGTGCTCTGGAGCAAGTCAAGAAAACTCTCGAAGCTGATATTGAAGATGGCTCCATCACCCCGGTATTTGGGGGTTCTGTCCGGAAGCATACGTACGTTGATGGCCTCAGTGACGTTGATTCATTGTTAGTGCTGAGGGGTGAGAGCTTGCGCGATTTGTCACCGGAGGAAGTACTCGATTACTTTGAACAGAAAATCAGGGAACGGTTTCCTGACTCACCTGTCGAGCGCGATCGTATGGCTGTGACAGTCGAGCGAGAGGGCCTTAAACTCCAACTCTTGCCAGCAATTCGGAAAGAGGGAAATCTACACATTCCATCGGCATCCGGGCGGGCCTGGTCAAGAATTAAGCCAGAGGCTTTCTTTGCAAAATTATCTCAGGTTAACGAACGCAATGGAAATAAGGTGGTGCCCACAATAAAGATCGTGAAAGGAATCAACGATACATTCCCCGAAACCCAGAAGCTTACCGGCTACCATATAGAGTCTTTGGCAATTGAGGCATTCACATCTTATTCCGGTCATCAAAATACGAAGGCAATGGTTGAGCACTTTTTCGACTTCGCGAAGGAACGGGTCTTATTGCCTATTCGAGACAAGACTGGGCAATCTGTTCACGTCGACGGATATGCGGGGGGAAAGAACAGTTCGTCGCGCAAGCTGATGGCGCAGAACTTGGATCGCATATCACGTCGGATCAAGAATGCCAATGCTACGCAGTCAGTGGAGAAGTGGACTCGGATTCTCAACCAGGAGAGCGATTAGTGACTGGACGAAATGAGGCGCTGATTGCCAAATCATACCTATATGCTAAGAGAGAAGTGCTGCGATCTCCTTACGGGGCGGAGCTCTTACAGAAATTGCCAAACCCGCAAGAGATTTCCGAGTCTCATTTTCTGCGGGAGCTTGCGTGGGTGGTAATGTCGGGTGGAATGAGCGAAGCTGTGGTGCGGAATAAATTCCCCGAAGTGGCAAGGAGTTTTTTTTACTGGGAATCTGCTCGCTGTATTGCCAGCCATGCGGCTCAATGTGTTGAGGCAGGCCTCTGTCACTTTCGGCACCCGGGGAAAATTCGTGCCATAGCAGTAGCGGCTGGGATTATCGTTTCCTCTTCGTTTGAGCGTATTAGGGAAGCAGTGCTTCTGGACCCAATTGAACAACTTCAAGTATTCCCGTATATTGGGCCAATTACGGCATATCACCTCGCGAAAAACATTGGCGTCAGGGTGGCAAAACCTGACAGGCATCTGGTTCGTTTAGCGGCATCTGCTGGTTTCGTTCGGGTAGATGAATTTTGCCAATGTATAGCGTCTTTCTTGAACGAAGATATCCGGGTCGTTGATTCCACCCTGTGGCGTTTCGCAACAATTCACCGCGATTATCTGGCCCGGTTTTCTGAGTTTGCGTCTGCCTGATCGGTTCCTGCTTAGAAATGGCTAGGGTATATCTAACGGCCGGAGTGTAGTGTCTTAATTTGGGAAATAACATACTTGACTCGCCCATAGGTCCCAAAATTCCGATCCTGGGACTTGCCAGCCATGACGCTGCCGATTTTGCACGCCTCTGCTCGATTTTCAAGATGATCGCGCACATTTATGGGAAGCACTCCCGGGCTACCGCCAGGAAATTATTGACAAACAGATTGCCGTCGCCTTCTCTCCAGGCGATGCCGAGATGTAATGGCGCTTGAGGTGGCTGTAGATCCACGAACTCGATCCCTTCAGTTCCGCGCTTTTGCAATTCTTTAGGTAACATGGCTACGCCGGTTCCGGCCGCCACCAGACAGAGTAGTGTTTGGGACCAGCTTGATTCCTTGACGATGCGTGGCCGCAGCCGCGCGCGCGCCCACTCCGCATCGACCGCGGCGCGCAGGCGGGAGCCTACGTTCGCCGGGAATGCGACGAACGGCTCCTCCGCGAGGTCCTTTAAACAAAGTCTTTTGGCACTCGCCAGCGGGTGCTTATTCGGCAGCACCAGTGCCAGTTCCGTGGCGATAAGCGTGTGCGCGACGAGGCGCTTACTTGCCAAAGGCAAAAAGCAAAGCGCGCAATCAATGTCGTTATTTATCAATGACGATACCAGGTTGCCGGTCGTCAAGGGGCCGACGATGTCCAGGGCGACTTTTGGGTGCAAGGTGTGGAATCGACAGATGAGCTTCGGCAATACCGAATCGCTCGCGATACTGGTGTATCCTACGCGCAAGCTTCCCGTGACGCCATGATCTACCTGGCGGGCGGCGGCAACTGCCATATTGAGCGCCTGCAGGGAAACTTGCAGCTTCGCCAGGAATGTCCGCCCCGCCGGGGTCAAGCGTACCCGCCTGGTCGTACGATCGAACAACGTCAGCTTCAGAATGGCCTCCAGCTCACGGATGCGCATGCTAAGGGGCGGCTGCGTTATATGCAGCCGAACCGCCGCCCGGGTGAAGTTGCCTTCCTCCGCGACCGCCAGGAAGGATTCAAGATGACGCATTTCTAAGTTGCTCATTCTTTGCCACTTTTCCTTCAGGGAAGTTCTCGACGTAGCTTTCTATTGCGGCAGAATTATACGCTATAAATATAAATTGTGTTGCAATTAAATATTGGACATAGCCGATTGTCGGCAACACAATGGGAGCCACTCACATTCGGAAGGCCTCCTGCTGGCCTGGAGATCGGGCATTACGTGGAACGCCCCGGGCTGAATTAGCGAAACCGGGAAACGGAGAAGTTGTCCCATGCCGATAGGCCGGTGGGCAAGAAGAATCATAAGGAATCTGTTACTGCCAAGCGCACAACCGGCAGGATCGAGTAACTGGCCCCCGCTGCCATGAAAAGGCGCGAGGCATATTTTACGTGGACTGTGAGAGAGGGACCTGGATGAAAGTAGTCCAAAGTATGCTCGATTTGATCGGCAATACGCCCATAAAGAGGCTCGACAGCATCACTAAGGGCCTCGGCCTTAATGTATGGGCTAAATTGGAGCAGCTAAACCCCAGCGGAAGTATCAAGGACAGAATAGCCCTGCAGATGATTAAGGATGCCGAAGCCAGCGGCGAGCTGAAACCAGACTACACAATCATTGAATCGAGCAGCGGGAATACGGCCATTGCGCTCAGCTTTGTTGGCCGCCAAAAGGGATACAAGGTCGTCATTTTCATGCCCGCAATCATGGCGAACGAAAAAGTGGCGATGATAAAGCGCTATGGAGCGGAGATCAGATTGGTTAAGACCGGGGAGGATGTGAAAGGGACCTCGGTCCACGGATCTTACGTCGAGGTTCCCGGCCGGATCATGTGTAAGGAGATGGAGGCGAGCACACCTCAGGTATGGTGGGCGCGGCAGTTCAGCAACCCTTCGAATTACAAAGCACATGAGCGATTGGGCGAAGAGATATTGACCCAGTCAGGCGGCCGGATCGATGCCTTTGTGGCTTCCATAGGAACGGGCGGAACCCTTTTCGGCGTGGCCAAAGTTCTTAAGCAGAAGATCCCGCGTGTCCAAATCATTGCCGTTGAGCCGGCCGACTGCCCATATGTCACATTGACCAATTTCAAAGTCATCGAAGGGGTGACCGGCGGCATCTTGAAGGACATCTTGGACAGCAAATTGGTCGACAAGATTGTCAGGCTCCCAGACCAGGAAGCAGTCTGCATGAGCCGGCGATTGACGCTGGAAGAGGGGCTGTTTGTCGGCGTCTCGGCGGGAGCCAACGTATGCGCCGCCCTGAATGTGGCGCAAGAGCTGGGGAAGGAAGCCAATGTCGTAACCATTCTGCCCGATCGCGGCGATCGGTATGTCACTTCGGAGCACTACATCACCTGATTTTTGCTATCGACGGTATCGAAGCGCCATCTCGAAAAGGAGCATTTCGTCAAAGATGAAAAACGCGGATGTATTAATCATCGGAAGTGAGGGAGCGGGTGCCAGGGCCGCGATTCAGGCACATGACCGCGGCGCCAAGGTCTTGATCGTGACCAAGGGAAGAATGGCTCGCTCGGGCGCGACCATCACGGCCGGCATGGACATCGACATGGATTCCAGGAGCGCCAAAAAGCTTCTCGGGCTTGCTGGAAATCCCGAGGACTCGCCAGAGATTTTCTTCGAGGACATGGTGGAGGCCGGCAAATTCATTAACAACCAAAAGCTGGTGGAACGGCATGTCGCGGATGCTCCGCAGCGCATCAAGGAAGTCGTTGACTGGGGTATGAAGGTGGTGGGCTTTCTGCATGGCCCGGGCCATCGTTATCCGCGCGGCGTCTACTCCTCGGGTGGCGAGCTCATGAAGGCCCTGAAGGGGCAAGTGCTGGCCCGCAAGATCGAGGTCATGGAAGATGCGATGGTGCTGGAACTCCTGAAGAGAGATGGCAGGGTAAATGGAGTTCTTTGCCTCGATCTCCGCAAGGGCGAATTTTTCACCATCGGAGCCAAGACCGTCATCCTGGCTACGGGCGGTGGAATGCGCGTCTTTCCCGTGACTACCGCTCCCGAGGAACTCACCGGTGACGGCCAAGCCATGGCATGGCGCGCAGGAACAGACTTGGTGGATATGGAGATGGTCCAGTTCCTGCCCTGCTGCTTTATTAACCCGCCGGCATGGGCGGGAATCACCTTTCCGTTCTTCATGGGCCCGGGGGTCGGTGGCGTCGATGCCTGGCTGCTGAACAAGTTCGGCACGCGCTTCATGGCGAAATGGGACCCCGTCCATGTCGAGCGAACTACGCGCGATGTCCTGGCAATCGGAGTCATGACCGAGGTAGTGGAGGGAAGAGGTAGTCCTGCGGGCGGCGTGTATTACTCCTTGAAGCACCTTCCTGACAACTTGATTGACTACTTCCCGGTTTGGCGGAACGAGCCCTACCTGACGCCGGAGTGGGAATTCAAAGGGTTCAAGCTCAAGGGCCTGATGGAAGAGATGAAGAGAGGCTACGCGTCAGAGGTCGGCCCCGCCAGCCATTTCTTCATGGGCGGAATCAGAATCGATGCCGACTGCCACACCTCCGTGCCCGGCCTCTATGCTGCCGGGGAGGTCGCCGGCGGGACTCACGGCGCCAATCGCCTGACTGGAAATGCCTGCACGCAGATTCTTGTTCAAGGTTACCGGGCGGGCGAAAATGCGGCCGCCGAAGTGCGCGGCATTGCAGAATCGAAGGTCGACCTGGACCAGGCCAAGGCTTTCGAGGATGAGTACCGTGCGTTTATGAAAAACACGGAAGGTCCGTCGGCTTTTGCCATGCGCAAGAGCATTCAGGCGCTGGCGCAGGAGAAGGTGGGCGTCCTCCGGAGCAAAGATCTGTTGCTTGAGGCCCTCCAGACGATTACGTCCATGCAGGCGGAAGCCAGGCAGATCGCGGTCAAAGCGAAAAGCTACCAGTACAACAAGGAATGGATCGAGGCGATCCAGGTCAGGAACCTCCTCACCCTGCTGGAGGGTATCTGCCGAAGCGGCCTGACGAGGCAGGACAGCCGGGGCGCTCATTACCGGAGGGACTTCCCTGAGACTGACAACGAAAACTGGTTGAAGAATGTCGTGATCAAGAATGTCGCAGGGAAGATGGAACTGGAGGCCGTCCCGATCACGATGACTTCCTACGATCCTATGGCAAGGAGTGCGAGATGAAGGCAAGGAACATCAAAGTCAAAGTCTACCGGCACAATCCCGCGACGGACTCCGCCTCAAGGTACGAGACCTATGAAGTTCCGATCACCACGGGTATGTCGATTTACAACGTCCTTCAATATATCAATGAGACTTATGACGGGGGACTGTCTCACTACTGCTCGTGCCGCCTGGGAGTGTGCAAGGGATGCATGGTGAACGTCAATGGCAAGCCGAAGCTGGCTTGTGCGGAGCTGGCCGAAGGCGATATGACCATCGATCCCATCAACAAGAAAAAGGTAATCAAGGATCTTCTTATTGACTTCTAACCTGATGGGAAGAGGTAGGTAGTTTTGGGGAGGGCGGAGGCTGGCATGGTATTGGAGTTCCACGAATTCGGTAAAGAGGAATACGGGCTCCGTTTCGCAAAGGCGCGGGATCTGCTGGCGCAGCACCAGCTTGACGCGATCCTGGTCGGAGACGAAAAGAACTACCGATACTTTACCGGAGACAGGCCTCCCACCAAGAACCGGCCAACCTTCGTTCTCCTCTCGCTCCATGGAGATCCGGTAGTAATTGTCTCTGAGTTTGGCGCCAAGACGGCGAAATTCATAACCTCAATCTCCGACGTTCGCGACTACCCGCTGCCTTTTTCCTTTGGCGTTGTTGCTGATGCTATCCGGTCGCGCAAGGTAAAAAGGCTGGGAGTGGAGTGTGACGACCGAATCTTTGGGGCCTTCCACTCCGCCATGCAATGGGGCGAATTCGAACGAATGAAAAAGGAGCCTCTCCGAGATCGAGTTTTGCGATGCCTCCAGCCTTCTCTGGGAACTGCGGGTAATCAAAACCGAGGCGGAGATCGATTGCTTGAAGAAAGCGGCGGCGATCACCAGCGAGGCGTATAGAAGGACCTTTGCTGATGCAAAAGCGGGAATGCAGGAAGCGGAAATGGCGGCGCTGTTCACGAGCCATATGGCCCTGCTGGGCGCCGATATTCCATTTCGTGGAAAACCCGGCCCCAGCTCCCTGGTAATCCTTGATGCCAATCACCCGGCGGGCAATCCTCCGATTCCAACCAGCAAACGGTTGGAGAAAGGCGACGTCGTCCACATGGACGGCGGCGCCGTCTACAAGGGATATTGTTCTGATTTTTCCCGGGCCGGAGTGGTAGGTGAGGCCACGACGCGGCAGCGCGAGGAATGGAGAAAGACCAGGCAGCTTGTAGATGAGAACATCGGCAGGCTTAGGCCTGGATGCTACTTCAACAGCCTCACCTGTCATTTCCACGGAATCGGGCTGGACGCCATCGAGCCGCCGTTTGGCGGGATGCTTGGCAAAGCTCTTCATGGAGGCTGGAAGATGCGTGAAGGGATGGTCATCTGCGTCGAGCAGAACAACTATCTCGGTACGGGGGAGATTTTTGCCTACGAGGATATCGCGGTAATACGAAAAGACGGGCCGGAGGTAATTACACACGCCGATCCTGAGATCCAGATTATAAGGGCAAGCGGATGACTTTCGAAGAAAAGGTCGACGGAATCCTAAACGCGAGCCGGGGTGAAGTCGCGGACCTTTGCTGTTCGCTGGTAAACATTCCTACCCCAAATCCTCCGGGGGATGGCTACCGGCAGTTTGTTGACTTTTTGCGCCAGTGGTTTTCTAAAGAACAAATCAACTGCCAAGTTACGTGCATTGAAGAGCGAGAGCTCTCTTCGCTATTACCTGAACAGTGCCGCGGCCCGCGGATGTTTTTTGAAGCTTTCCTGGAAGGGAAAGGTACTGGCCCGACTCTCTATTTTCAAGGCCATTACGACACTATAGCCGCCGTAGGTGATTGGACAAAGTCACCCTTCCGGGCGGAGAACGATGGCCGAAAGCTCTGGGGCCTGGGAGCATCTGACATGAAGGGCGGCCTGGCCTCCATGATGATGGCCATGAAGGCCCTTGCCAAAGCGGACGGCCCACCAGCCGGAAAAGTCGTTTTTCTGGCTTCTCCGGATGAAGAGTTCGCGACCAAGGCGAACATTACCTACCTTTTCTCCAAAGGAAAAATCTCTGCCGACTTTGCAGTAGTGGGAGAGTTTTCCGGAATCGATAATCTTTTCGTCGGGATGAAGGGAGGAATTTGGGGCGATTTGAAAGTTAAGGGAAAAGCGGCGCATGCCAGCCAACCTCTGGCCGGAATCAATGCTTTCGAAAAGCTGGCGAGAGTGGCGGTGAAGGTGGAAGACAGTTTCAAGCCTCGGCTACTTGCCAACAAGAGTTCTTACAAATTCATCCCGCCTGAGTACGATTCTCCGACAGTCACCATTGGTGGCATGGTGCACGGAAGCAATGTCGGCCGCTCAGCCGTTCCAGACATGGTAAGTGCGTCTTTTGATTTACGAACTATTCCGGAAGATCGCGACCACCGCTTGCTCGATGATTTTCGGTCCTTTCTAGCTTTTTTAAAGACAGAGATCCCCGATCTTGATTTTGACTTGCAAGTGGCGTCGCAATTTCCCACCTATGCGGCCAGCGAAAATTCGCCTCTCATTAAGGCGTTCAAAGGGGCGGTTTCACAAGTGACGGGACGCTCCCCTTCACTTTCTATTTCTTGTGCTGCCACGGAAGCAGCTTTCTTTGCTCGGAAAGGGATTGCAGCCGTGGCTTATGGGCCGGGAACATGGCGAACTGCTCACGCGAAAGATGAATACGTTGTGGTCGAGGATCTTGAAGTTGCAAGTCGTGTTTATGCGAAGGTGGCGGCGCACCTCCTCTGTGGTTAGGCCGGCGGCGGCTGGTGCCCATGGCTCGGTGGCGGGATGGGGTGTACGGGTTGTGCAGTGCTGAACTTTAAGAAGAAGTGCGAATGGGCTCCTATGGACGTCAGATGCAAAGGAGGAACGAGGGACATGCAACAGGTCGCGCAGGTACAGGATAAGCTGGAATCGAAAATAGCAATTACTCCATACATGTGGACCGTATTGCTCATTTGCTTTGCCGGCTACGCTTTTGACGCGCTTGAAATGATGCTGTACAGCAACACGCTGATGGACATAAAGAAGGAGTTCAGCTTCAATTTTCTAGGTTCCGGGTGGGTGATGACCCTCTCGTTCATGGGCTCGGCGTTCGGCTCGGTGTTTTGGGGGCCAATGGCGGATAGAATCGGCCGGGTCAGGGTCATGCTTCTTACCGTGAGCGGCTATGTCGCCTTTACCGGCCTTACGTCCCTCGCATGGAGCGGTGTTTCCCTGGTTGTCTTCCGGTTCGTGATGGGGTTCTTTGCCGGGGGAGAGTGGGCTGCCGGCGCAGCATTGCTGGGCGAAACGTGGCCGGAGAAGTACCGTGGCAGGGTGATGGGTGTGATGCAGACTGGCTGGCCGTTCGGCGCGATTATGGCTTCGATCGTCTATGCCCTTGTAGCGCCGCACTGGGGATGGCGAAAGGTGTTTCTTGCCGGTATCTTCCCCGGAATCCTGATTTTGCTGATTCGGCTTACGGTCAAGGAATCCGGTTCATTCCAGCGGAATAAGGATGCTGGCAAAAGAGTCTCTTGGGTCGGCATCTACTCAGCTAAATACGTGAAAAGAACTATTATGTTCACCTTGCTGTACCTTATCGGCAACATCGCTTTTTACTGTACCATGACCTGGATTCCGTCGATGCTAAGGGCCGAGAAAGGTATGACGATGCTCGCATCAAGCATGTGGTTCATTGTCATAAATATCGGCGGAATCGTCGGCTATCTGGCCTTCGGAATGTTGGCAGATCGAGCGGGCAGAAGGCCGGCCTTTACCGTCTACTGGTTGGTCGCAATGATCTTCGCTCCGATATTTGCCAACTTTGTGACCGCAAACCACATGCTCATGGGGATCTCCGGTTTCATCCTGGGCGCCTCGATGGGTTACTTCGGCGGATATGCAGTCTATGGTGCTGAACTCTGGCCTACGGCGCTCCGCGCTTCGGGCATGGGTATTTGCGTAGGTATAGGTCGATTCGGGTCCACTTGCGGTCCGCTCGTGGTTGGGGTCATAGCCGATATGACAAGCATTACAACCGCGATAACGATCATGTCGTCGATTTACCTGATAATTATCGTATTGATCTGGACGATGGGATACGAGACAAAAGGCATGACCTTGGAGCAAATAGAAATGAAGTAGCCTTCCTACGCCAGGATGAGGGTGCAGTGACGGTTTTTGCTGACGGTTGCTGTCGCAGCACATAAGCGATTTGCTGTCTGGTGCATCATTCGGATCGCACGCAGATTATTGAAATCTGTGGAATTGGGATGATTTGACAGCCACACGCCAGTTCTACCTTGTTGTCTAACTTGTTGAAAATAAGTTGCTGACACTCAACGTCTGCCATCGAGCACCTGGGCAAAAGCCAGGGGATCAGGTGCCTATTTCCGTTCGATGTCGAAGAAATCCTATCCCGATGGAATTCGTCCTCCGGCCCTCCACTGCGAAACTTCCAAATTGGGAATTCAGCCGGAGGATACTTACTCCCGGGAACGAGCGTAGATCAGGTGATGCACTATCGGGTCGCCTTCCACGCAGTCTGCGAAGTCGTGATAACGTACGCTATCTTTCGCACATTTGAGTTGAGGAACTCTGGCTGATAGAACAGGGGTAGCTGCTAAACCCCAGAACGGAAGCCAGATGGAACCGAATAAGCCGGGAGAAGGTGCACGAAGCCTGAACCAGGTGGTTCAGATCGACGAGGGACGGATTCAACAGCATTTGGACGAGGTGGTTCGCAGTACGGTGGAGGAGACGCTGAACGGGCTGCTGGACGCCGAGGCGGACCAACTCTGCGGGGCTCGGCGCTATGAGCGCAGCGCCGAACGCCGGGATACGCGTGCCGGGACCTACCAACGGCAGCTTCAGACCAAGGCCGGCGAAGTCAGTCTGAAAGTGCCAAAACTGCGCCATCTGCCGTTTGAGACGGCCATTATCGAGCGGTATCAACGGCGCGAGTCTTCGGTTGAAGAGGCGCTAATCGAGATGTATCTGGCAGGCGTGAGCGTTCGGCGGGTGGAGGACATTACCGAGGCGCTGTGGGGCACGCGGGTGTCGCCGTCCACGGTCAGCGAGTTGAACCAGAAGATCTATGGCCAGATCGAGGAGTGGCGACGCCGCAAGATCGAGGGCCGGTATGCGTATGTGTACCTGGACGGCCTATGGCTGAAGAGGAGTTGGGGCGGCGAGGTGCGCAACGTCAGCGTGCTGGTGGCAATCGGCGTCGATGCCGAGGGATTCCGCGATGTTCTGGGCGTCAGCGAAGGCGCCAAAGAGGACAAAGAAAGCTGGACGGCGTTTCTGCGCGAGCTGAAAGAGCGCGGTCTCACCGGAGTTCAGCTCTTCGTCAGCGACAAATGCCTGGGCCTGGTGGAGAACCTTGGCGAGTTCTACCCGGAGGCCAAGTGGCAGCGCTGCGTGGTGCATTTCTATCGCAACGTGTGGACGAAGGTCCCGAGCGGGAAGGTCAAGGAAGTGGCGGCGATGCTGAAGGCCATTCACGCGCAGGAGGACCGGGCGGCGGCCCGGGAGAAGGCTCGGCAAGTGGTCGAGAAGCTGGCGGCGATGAAGCTGCGCGATGCGGCGGAACTGCTAAGCGCGGGGATCGAGGAGACGCTGAGCTATTTCGATTTCCCGCGAGAACACTGGCGGTGTCTGAGAACCAACAATCCCCTGGAACGGGTGATGCGAGAGATCCGGCGTAGGACGCGCGTGGTTGGCGCGTTTCCAGACGGTCGCTCGGCGCTGATGCTGGTGGCCGCCCGCCTGCGTTACGTGGCTGGTACGCGCTGGGGAACGAAGCGGTATCTGAATATGACGCGACTGGCGCATAGCGCGGTCGCCTAAGCTGGAAGAGGGCTGCCCCGCGGGCCAGCCCTCTTCCCCAACCTCAACATCAACAGAGTTCATTCAAAGAAAGTGCGAAAATTTCTGGACACTACCAAGTCGTTTCTGCAACTCGCGATCGGCTTGTGTCAGTCGCTCGTGCTGGCGCAAGTGCTCTGCCCACGACTGCACCAGGAATACCTCGAAGTAGCGGGTTTCGTCCGCCGTGTCACGAAATATGCCCCACCGCGAAGCACCATCACGGCGCCGGATGCGGCTGTACTTATGGATCAATTTTACAAACTCGGCGCTGGGCTGACGGGCCACCACGTATTCGACGGTAACCAGCACCGGGCCCTCGTCCGACTCTAACCCAATCTCCTTAAGCATCGCCGGCGTGCGCCAGTGATACCATGGGCTCATGTCTGAGGTCGCGTCCGGAAGTGCGAACCCCAACCTCAGCGCCACCGAGGCGATTGCTCCCAGGCCGGCATAAAGAAGAGCGGTGCGGAAACCTAGATGCTGGCCTACAAAACCCCATGTCGCGCTTCCAGCAGCGATACTTCCCTGAAACACCAGCAAAAATACCGCCAGCACGCGAGCCCGTACCCAATCAGGCGCAAGAGTCTGCATCAGCGCATTGACAAGCGAAACGAAAATGATCCAGGCTGCACCCGCCATTAGCATGACCACGCCGAGCGCGCTCATTGCTTGTAGGCGCCCGGTCGCAATCGTTGCCATTCCGACCACCACTACACCGCTTGTTACAACTGTGTCCAATGGAAACCGGGAGCGTGCAGGCTGGAGGATGAGTGCACCCAGCACCGCGCCGGCGCCGAATAATCCGAGCAAGAGGCCGTAACTCGTTGCACTCTGGCTCACGCTGCGGGCAACCGTGGGAAGGAGCGCCAGCAACGCACTCGCAAAGAACATTGTCGCGCCTTGGCGCAGTAGGACCGCCCGAATTGCAGGTGAATAGCGGATGTAGCGGATTGCCGCTACTGTTGCACCGGTCAAGGTTTCTGCCGGGGTGGTTCGTGCGCGAATCGGTCGTTTCCATCGCGCAATTACGAAAATGACGCCGAAGAACGAGACAACGTTCACTACAAAAGCGGTGGCCACGTTGGCAGCTGCAATCACCAATCCTGCCAATGCGGGGCCCACCGCGCGAGCGAAATTGAATTCTATCCCGTTGAGCGCTGAAGCTGCTGCCAGGTCTTCCTTCTCCACCAATTCAGGCAGGATTGCTCGCCACGTCGGTGCTTCGAAGGCGTCTCCGGCCGAGAGCGCGAAGGTCAGCACCAGCAGCAGCCAGGGAGACATCAGGCCGCTAATGGTCAGAGCCGCGATCGCGACGGCCACGATGGCCATCCAACTTTCTGTAAATAGAATCAGCTTGCGGCGGTCAACAATATCCCCGACGGAACCGGCCGGAAGCGCTAAGAGAAAAAATGGGAGCGCGGACGCCGTTTGAGTCAGCGCGACATACAGCGGGCCAGCACCAAACGAAATCATCAGCCATGCCGCGCCGACGTTCTGCATGAAGGTGCCGATGTCGGAAACGACGTTTGCGGCCAACAGATTGCGAAATGTTGGCAGCCGCAACGGTCGCCACAAATTCGGCGAAGCATGCGGCTCTCCCTTGTGCTCAGCGATCTTCATGGTGCTCTGGCCAATGGTGCCGTTCTGGCGCGTAGCGCGAAGTTAACCTCCTCACAATGTTTCGCGGCAATAGACGATTGTTATTCATTTCGCAGTGATTTGCAGCGCACGCGTCTTGGCTTCGTGAAAGGCAACCGGTCAATCTCCACGGACAGTAAGCACGGGAACTTTGCTGTTTCGCACGACGTGCTCGGCAACGCTGCCTAGAAGCAGATGCTTCACTCCGGAGCGACCGTGGGTACCCATTACGATCATTTGGCAATTCATTTCCAGCGCAGCGTCGACAATCGCGGGAGGCGGTGAAGCTTCACGAACAACAGTCTGCGCATTGGGTATTAACGCCTTCAACTCCGCCATGCATTTATGAGCCGCCTCGCGCAATATATAGAGAGGATCCATACCACCTTTCACGCCACCTGTTACCGCCATGCTGAATACGTCGACAACGTGAAGCAGAATCAGTGTTGCCCCGAATGCATCCGAGAGAGACCGCGCCCATTCCAAAGCTTGGCTGGCCTGATGCGAAAAATCTGTTGCGACGAGAATTTGCGAGATTCGCGGCACACCACCAGTAGTTTGGCTTTGCGTATTCATCTGAAATCTTCCTTTACTTCTAAAATGGTAGAAATTGTACGCTCATTTCGCCTGCTTCGAGGTCAATTGCGGTAAACTTTCATCCCGAACACCCGACGGCCTGCCGTCAACGCCAGCACAGTCCGGTATTGCCTAGAGCTTTTCCACTTTTTGTGGCACTTCTTCTGCACCTCTTCTTTCCCCAAGCCCTTTATTGATCGTTCAGTCTGTCCGTCGAGATGGTTAATGCTAGCCTGTCCAAGAAATCAGCACCCATCGGGCGCCGATGATCGCGGCTTGCTCCAAGATAGCTCACCTTTTGCGGTCTTATGGCTGAACCGGTGCATTCTTGCCATAGCCGTAGTACGTCTCGTCAATCTGCGAGTTGCGAGGAAAGACAAAGAGGACTTTAACCCGCGATTTCATAGCAAAGTGACTCGGCAGCCAGACGCCACCCTCTACCGGCCGCAGCTCCAGCTCGAATCCCGTGCCTGGCTCCACTCGCGCAAGAAACCCCTCAATCGAAACCGGTCGTATGACCTGAGCTTGAGCCTTTACCCACTGGAACGTTTTCTTGTCGATCCAAAGGGTGCCCTGCATCCCTCTGAGCACCTCGGCTACGATGCTCGGCGGCCGGTAGCCGGGTCGAGGCGTGGCTTTCAAGACCCAGACGTCAAAAGCATCCACCTTTTCTTCGCTTGCCAGCACAAAGTCAAAGGCTTTTGTCAACTGCTCCATAAAGAGGCGATCACGTTTACGATCTTTTTCGTATTTCGCGATGCGTTCCGCCCTTTCCTGCTCTGTTTCGTGTTGCCGTTGGGCAACAGCCGCTTCCAACTTCTGCTGCTCCCGTAACTCCTGTTCTGCAGAGAGCGGTTTGTCGTTTAGCGCGACCAGTCGTTCGTAGGGCGAGCCCATAATCATAAGTTCCTGGTAAGTTTTGCTCTTTCCCCCCGGCAGCAGGTCTCGTTCGAAGTAGCCATACTCCGGAGCGGCCTTCCAATTCACGACATTGGCAGCCATTGAGCGTTCAATGATAGTGCGAACATCATCCGCGGCGGGTGAAGCCGTCGCGAGTGCGATCAGCGTAAGCGTAAAAAGTACACGCCTTTTCATGCGCAAGCTCTTTAGAGGCCCTCTAGCTGTCTCGTTTCTCACCAACAGTGAGCACGGGGCAAGTCGCGCGGCTGACCACCTCGAAAGCTGTGTCCTGCTTAGGCAGGTGTGCCGAAATGACCGGATCAATGCGGCGCACGGACATGACAATCAGGTCAACTCCAGCATTGGTCGCGAAATCTAGAATGGCTTGGGCTGCCGAGCCGAATACTCCCTCGAAGCGAACTCTGCCGCGAAGGCCGGAGCCATCGGGAACGTGCTCCCCCATCCAGCGCTCGACTGGTTCGGTGATCCCCTGCCGCTTGTTTGCGGATGATGGCATATCTTCAGCTACGTTCAATACTGTTAAACGCGCAGCATAACGCTCGGCTAGGGAAACTGCATACCTCGCCGCCTCACTTGAATCCGGTGCGAACTCCACCGGATAGAGAATATGTCGTAGCTCGACTCTGGTGGGCGCTGCCGTCGCGCAAGGTCCAACAGTCAGGACTGGACAGGGAGCAGTGCGAAAAACTTCTTCTGCTATCGAGCCTAATAAGAGCTTCTTGAATGCTCGACGCCCGTGTGTCCCAAGGACTGCTAAATCAATATGGTTCTGCCGGAGGAGGTCTACAAGAACTTCCGCGACATCTCCTTCAGCGATGATGGGATGAAAACGATCGGGCTGCATGTGCCGTCCTTGCAGTAGACGGTCCATTCTCTGATGTGACAGTTCGTGCGCCTGCTTCAGTATGGTAGGACCCGACTCCTCAGCTATAAGGCCGAGTATTTCAGAATTGATCACATGGGCAATGTACAGGTCCGAGTGGTAACGATCAGCGATCGCTACTGCATACGAAAATCCAGCTTCTGAGGCGAGCGAAAAATCCGTTGCGAACAGAATGTTATGGAGCTTAACCTCACGCTCACGTTCCGGTCCTTTCATGGTATACCTCCGCTGAATAGGAATGTGCCTGCGACGCACGCCTTCTGACATGTAGCGACAGCAATGGACAACAATGAACTATCCTGGGGCACTACTGGCTCGGGGACCGCCGGCTGCCGTACCTTCTAAGGCGCCGCGAACTGCGCTGCCGTCGACGGTTTCGTGCTCCAGCAGTTGTTGCGCGAGCGCATGCAAAGCCGAATGATGCTGCGCCAGCAGCGTCTGGGCTCGACTATATTGCTCGGTGACAATGCGCTGGACCTCTTTGTCTATTATTTCGCGCGTCTCCGGACTGATCTGGCTATTGTCCTCGACTGATCCGCCCAGGTACTGGAGTTGCTGCCCTGCATAGCGCACCGAGCCGAGCTTTTCGCTCATACCAAATTCGGCGATCATTCGGCGCGCCAAATTAGTGGCCCGGCTAATATCGTCGCTCGCTCCAGTGCTGATGTCTTTGAACTCCACCATCTCGGCGGCGCGTCCGCCAAGCATCACAGCGATTTGATCCTGCAATTCCTCAGTCGTGAGCAGATAGCGATCCTCCGTCGGCATTTGCATGGTGTATCCCAAAGCGCCGCGGCTGTGTGGAACGATAGTAATCTTGCTCACCGGCTGGCCGTGCGGCACCAACTCGGCCACCAGTGCATGGCCCGATTCGTGGTATGCAACCCTCTTTCGTTCCTGCTCATTCATCACCCGGCTCTTCTTTTCAGAGCCCGCAATTACGTGTTCGATGGCCGTTTCGAAGTCGCTCAAGGTGACCGCGACACCGTTCCGGCGGGCAGCCAACAGCGCTGCTTCGTTCATGGCATTTGCCAGGTCGGCGCCACTGAATCCAGCAGTCACACGAGCGGCCCGGTCCATGTCGAAATCCGCTGCCAGCTTTATGTTCCTGCTATGGATTCTCAGAATTTGGAGCCGGCCTACGAGATCCGGATTGCCAATGGCAATCTGGCGATCGAAGCGGCCTGCCCGCAGCAGCGCCGGATCAAGGACCTCCGGACGATTGGTAGCAGCCATGATGATGACTGGGGCGCTCGCATCAGTCTTGAAGCCGTCGATCTCGGCCAGCAGTTGGTTGAGCGTCTGCTCGCGTTCGTCATTGCTCCCCAGGCGAATGGCGCCGCCGCGGCTTTGGCCAATAGCGTCAATCTCGTCGATGAACACAATTGCAGGAGCTGATTTGCGGGCGTGCTCGAACAAGTCCCGCACTCGTGCTGCCCCCACACCTACGAACATCTCGACAAACTCCGAGCCGCTGGTTTCGAAGAAGGCCACCTGCGCCTCCCCGGCGGTGGCTTTGGCGAGCAGAGTCTTGCCGGTGCCAGGCGGTCCAACCAGCAGCACGCCTTTCGGAATACGTCCGCCAAGAGTCGCGAACCGCTCCGGTTGCTTGAGGAATTGAATGATTTCTTGCAGCTCGGTGATTGCCTCATCTACTCCGCCGACGTCCGCGTACGTCACCTTAACGTCTTCGGGCTTGACTTCAGTAGCTTTGCTTTTGCCAACTCCAAAGACGCCGCCAAGTCCTCCCGCAGCACCAGCAGCTCCCCCCGCTCGCTTGTATGCCATGTACCAGAAAGCACCAAGCACTAAGAGGGGTAGAAAATACGACAACAGCATGCTGCCGACCGGGTTTGGCGGCCGTTGGAACTTGTAGGAAATGTTCGCTTTCTGCAGCTCCTCGATCAGTTGGGGGTCGCTGCCAGGTGCAAATACGCTGTTAAACGGCACAGTTGTAGAAGATCCATCAGGCTTTGTAGTCTTCATCACACCATCAATGATCTTATCGCCGATGGTTATTTCCACAATTTGATGATCGGCCAGTTTCTTCTTGAAGTCGCTGTAGGCGAGTTCCGTGTTGCGATTCACAAATGGTGTAATAATCAACGTTTGAAACAGCCAGAGAAACAACAAGCTCGATATCAGGTACCCGATGCTGAACCGGGCTTGACGCTGGCTGTCTTCTTGCTTCTTCTTATCCTTATCGGGCCGCGGTTTTTGGGTAGATGGTCTCGTGTCAGGCATACTGACCTCCAGCTTGGTTTTATTCTGAGGCAAGCCCTTGCCCAGGGGAATACGGTGTCACTGATGATGCGTCACTCACCGCAAGCCTTCCCTTACGAAGGAGGCGCCGTTTGGCGGCTTCCACCATTACAAGATAGGCTGCAGTGGCGGCGGCAAGAAAAGCAAAGTATCTTGCAGGCAGCGGCGTGAAGCCGAGCATGCCTGCCAGAGGACTGAACGGCAGATAAATCCCGATTGCCACAACCGTAAGACATGCTGCAAACAAGGGGCCACTAGGGCGGCTGCGCAGCGGGTTTTTCGATGTACGAATGACGAACAGCACCAGCGTTTGCGTTGCTAACGATTCCACAAACCAGCCGGTGTGAAATTGCGCTTCACTGGTGTGAAAGACGTGCAGTAACACGTAGAAGGTCAAAAAATCGAATACGGAACTGATGGGCCCGATAAATACCATGAAATTGCGGATCAGGCTAATATCCCAGTGCTGGGGCTTCTGAAGATAAGTCTCGTCTACCGTATCCGTGGGAATCGTAAGTTGGGCTAAGTCGTAAAGGAGGTTATTCAGCAGGATCTGCGTCGGCAGCATCGGCAGGAAGGGCAGGAACAGCGAAGCGCCTGCCATGCTGAATACATTGCCAAAGTTCGAACTTGTGCCCATCAGGAGATACTTCATTACATTGCCAAAGGCTTTCCGCCCCTCGATAATGCCGTCATGGAGGACTCGCAAGCCGGGCTCAACTAAAATCACGTCGGCGGCCTCGCGGGCCACGTCAGCAGCGCTGGGCACTGAAATGCCAACATCGGCCGCGTGAAGTGAAGGCGCATCGTTGATACCATCTCCCATGAATCCCACTGCATGCCCTTGGTGTTTGAGGGCGAGCAGAATCTGGTTCTTCTGCGCCGGGGAAACGCGCGCGAATACGTGGATATTTTCAGCGGCGTGTGCCAGTGCCGGATCTGTGACCCGCGCTAGCTCGTCGCCTGTCATGACTTGGCCAGACTCGATTCCTACCTGTGCGCAAACGTGGCAGGTTACGCGGTCGTTATCACCGGAGATCACCTTGACGTCAACACCATCCTGCCTCAAGGAAGCCAGAACTTGGGCAGCGTCCGCCAGCGGCGCATCTGAAAAAGTCAGGAAGCCGGCCAGAATCAGATTGCGCTCGTCCCGGACTGAGTAATTCGCCTGTGCAGGAACTTCGACGTAGGCAACCGCCAGCGAGCGAAATCCCTGGTCGTTCAGCTCTTTGCTGATCTGTTGCAAACGCCCGGTAACCTCCTCGTTGATGGGTTCCGTTCTGCCTTGGATTTCGTAACCCGAGAGCAACGGAAGAATTCCTTCGGGAGCGCCTTTCGTGATAAGAACCCGTCGGGACTGCCACTCTACTACGACCGAGAGCCGTCTCCGCTCGAAGTCAAACGGAATTTCATCACGCTTGACATAACTATCCTTGTTTGGCGGAAACTGATGAAGGATGACCTCGTCGAGCGGGCTGCGGATACCTGTCTGGAACTTACTGTTGAGATAGGCAAGCTCTAAGGCGCGCGGAGATCGATTCCCGAAGGGATCGAGTGATTGGTCAAGCGACATCGTTCCGCTGGTGAGTGTCCCGGTTTTGTCGCTGCAAAGCACATCGAGGCTGCCGAGATTCTCAATAGCCGAGAGATGCTTGACAATGACCTTCTTGCGTGCCATGGCGATGGCGCCTTTCGAGAGCGTCACCGAGGTGATCATGGGAAGGAATTCCGGCGTCAATCCGACTGCCAACGCAACGGCAAACAGCAGGGATTGAAATGCATCACGGTGGCGCACGACGCTGACGGCAATCAGGAAAAGGACGAGGAAGAGAACCGTTCGCGCAAGCAGATGGCTGAAGTCTTTCAGGCCGCGATCAAAGGCCGTCTCCTCTGGATTTGACGCTAGGCGAGCCGCGATATCGCCAAAAGCGGTCTGGGAGCCGGTAGCGACTGCCTCTGCGGTTGCCGTTCCGCTGACGATGGATGTGCCTAAAAACACCATGTTAGACGCATCGGCTTTGGCTGAGGCGAGATCTCCGGTCGCTTGCTTTTCTACGGGCAGCGATTCGCCGGTCAGGGCTGCTTGCTGCACATACAGATCACGCGCGATCAGCAGGCGCCCGTCCGCGGGTACCAAATCTCCAGCGGAGAGCCGGACGATATCTCCCGGTACTACCTCACGTCGCCGAACTTCTTTCCACTCTCCGTCACGTAACACTGTTGCCGTAGGTGCAACTCGTTCCCGGAGTTGTTTGATGGCGCGTTGTGAGTGATAGGTCTGACTTACGTCGATAGCCGCGCTCAGCAAAACAATGATGGCGATAATTGCCGCATCGACAGCCTCGCCCAGGAATGCGGACGCCGCTGCCGCGATGAGCAGTATCAAGACCAGCGGATTCATGAAAAAATGTAGAACATCGGAGAGAAAAGAGTGACGCTTTGCCGCCGTTGGCTCATTGGGCCCGAACCGCTCCAGCCGCGCTTCAGCTTCTTGCGCCGTTAGGCCGGCAATCGTCACCTGAGTAGCGTTGGCAGTGGTTGACACGGCTAAATCCCCCCTCTGGTCACCCGCCTGAAATGTTCAAATCTTCGTGCGCCAATTATTCCAAAGATGAAGCCGCCCACGTGAGCAGCATATGCGATTCCGCCCCCTTGCGCATTTGCCACCGTGCCGACTTGACTGAAGAGCTGGATGACGAACCATAGCCCGATCAAGAGGGCAGCTGGGATGAACCTGATGCTTACAAACCAGCCGATAATAAAAATAGATTTAATCCGGTCGCGGGGGTACGTGACCAGAAAAGCGCCCATCACGGCAGCAATTGCGCCACTTGCGCCCAGGTTCGGGACCGTAGAGTTGGGTACGGCGGCAACTTGGCATGCCATGGCGACTACCCCGCCCGCTAGATAAAAAACCAGGTAGCGCAACCGGCCCATTGCGTCTTCGATTTCCGGACCAAACGCCCAGAGGAAAATCATGTTGCCGATAATGTGTAACCAGCTACCATGCAGAAACATGGCAGTTAGGATCGTAATCCAGCGGTGGCCCGCAGTCAGATCGGCGGGGATCGCCGACCACTGTCTTACGAAGGCATCACCGCCCGTCAGTTCTAGCAGGAAGACAAGTGCGTTCGCGACGATGATCGCTCTTGTGACAAACGGCCAATGTGCAGGTCGTCGAGATGCATCCGATATCGGGATCATGCCCCCCATGGCTGCCTCCTGCCTTTATCCTATCTCCCGCCAGACGTCAAGCGGCTGTATCTCGCCTATAGGACTCTATCCCCGGCAAGCTGTGAATTGCAGCTGCGAATCCGACGAGGGCTCCGCCGTCGAAGATAAGGTCAATGCCGACCGCTAGACCCACAAAATAGGTACTAGCTGCAGGCCAACTGACCATAAGCAACATGCCAAGGGCCACTGAGACCAACCCCGAAAGCATCATCCATCCCCGTCCTGGAAAGCAGAGAACACTGGCCGCAGCGGCGCGGAACAGCCCTCCTACGAGAAAAATTGCAGCGAGTAACATGGTCACGACTGCCGCACCAGCGTCCGGGTGACGGATCAGAAGGTACCCGGTTACTCTGCGGATGACCGCGTTCAACAGGTAGAAGAAGAATCCGCCCCAGCCCCGAGAATGAAAGGTGCTCACGAACCACATAACTGCGCTGAATACCAAGACCCAGCCCAGGCTAGAATTGAAAAGGTGGTCGCGGTCTGCGCTTTCACAACGCAAACTCCGCCCAGAGCCATTAGCAGAATGCCGAATACAAGAAACCAGCCCCAGGTTTTTCTGACTTCCTCAATTCCGGCGACAAACAAATCAGACACGTTGGTCATTGTTCTACTCCTTCCATGCGTTTCAGTTTGGCGCTCTGCCAAACCCGCAAAGTCGCAGGGCGTCGGTATTGCTAGTGATCATCCGATGTCGGAACCTGAGCTATTCTTGCTGAACAACTGAGCCCCAGGACCGTCTCTGTTCCGGTAGCGGTACTCAGCTCGCATTCTTGAGGCTAATGGCAAGCTGCTCCAATGAGCTTTTCAACTCGACCATTACCGCGTCAATTTCTGCATGGATTTTTTCAATGCTTGCGTAGGCAACTGTCTTCCGCTCTTGATATCTTGCTTCGATCCCACGCCTCTTGATCTTAAGGGGACCGAGGGCGCCAATCTCTGCCTGCTCCATCTTGGCCTTGGCACGGGCCGAAAATCCCTGTAACTGAGCGTTCACATGTTGTAACCTATCAGCACTCATCTTCTGCTCGCATGACTTGGTCACCGCGCTCTGTGCGTTCAAGTTGTGCTCCTTCGACGTTCGTTATGTCCGTGGCCTATTGGGTGATCGGGGCGCTAGACACAGTTGCCGCTCATTTATCGAGCCAGACTTGCATAACCCTTCTATTGACGTTGCGCATCATCACCGCTGCTCGCGGCCTTTCAGTCCGTACCCCACACCGCTTTCGGTTTGCCGCAGCATCGTCTCCCTGCACTTTCAAGCAGCGCGCAGGAATGCCGCCGTCATCCTCACACTCGGTTCCGCCGCAGTATGGGCAGACCTCAATCATGACCACGCCCTCATCTCGGAGTAGGGTGGTCGCAACCGAAGGATCTGAGACAGCTTTTCCGCGTGGTGAACCGTTCAATCTCAAACCTGCTGAAACTAGGTAATGAGCTTCTTCAATGGAAATGATGGTTGCCGTCATGGTGTATTTCCTCGTCCCGCGTCTTCAGTAAGCCGCTACTTGGCCTAGGGGCCTAACACGGGGTAGTGCATTCGGGATGCCAACTTGGAGCCGCATCGAGGCCGCAACTGTTCACGTAAACCGGTAGGACTCAGAGTCTTGGCCTTGGATATGCCGGGCGGGCCATTACATTTCGCTGTTGAAGTGGCGAGATTTCGCCACTTCCGGCGATAGGTCTGGTCTGGTGCCTGGGCAACGGAGAGGCCGGCTCCAGAGGAGGGTTCCTAAGTAAGGTTCCGATCTAGGATCGCCAGCACGGATCGCCGTGTAACTTGTTACTGGCGTTGTGAACAACGGCCCCGATGCTCAGAAATCTGCACGGGTGATGCCCAGCTTGCGCATTCTGGAGTTCAAGGTGCTGCGGTTCATAGCCAGTCGGGCGGCGGCGCCTGTTGGACCACCAATCACGCCGCCGCAGGCTCGGAGTGCCTGCAGGATCTGCTCACGCTCACCTTCCTCGAGGGTCGGTATCTTCATGCCGGCCGCCCCCGTCAGGAGTTCCTCTACCGGAACGTGGAGCACATTAGCGGGGCTGAGTATAACGGCGCGTTCGACGAAGTGCTCCAACTCGCGGATATTGCCGGGCCAATGATAGTGGCGCAACACCTTCATCGTAGCAGCCGGTATGCTTTCGATTGGTTTGCGCATTCGGGCAGCGTACTTCGCCACAAAGAATCGAACGAGTAGTTCTATGTCACCGATTCTTTCGCGGAGCGGCGGCACTACTATCGGAAAAACATTCAGCCGATAATAGAGGTCTTGACGGAATGTCCGGTCCTTGACCATTTGCGAGAGGTCACGATTCGTTGCTGCGATCACTCTCACGTCGACCTTGATCGTGTGCGGGTTGCCGAGACGCTCGAATTCCTGCTCCTGTAGCGCCCGCAACAGCTTCGTCTGAACCTCAAGTGGTATATCGCCGACTTCATCAAGGAAAAGAGTCCCCTTGTTAGCCAATTCGAAACGCCCGATTTGCTTTGTCAATGCGCCGGTAAAGGCGCCTTTTTCGTGACCAAACAGTTCGCTTTCGAGCAAGCCCATCGGCACCGCAGCGCAGCTCAACTTCACAAGCGTACGTTCACGCCGTTGACTTCGGCTGTGTATCGCTCGTGCAATCAATTCCTTGCCCGTTCCGGTTTCTCCTAACAGGAGAACGCCTGCATCAGTTGGGGCTACGGTAGTGATCTGATGGAGAACGCGGCGCCAAGCAGGACTGCCCCCAACCATCTCCTCGAAGTTGTATTCCGCGCGAATTTCAGATTCCAGATACAGCCGCTGATCCTCCAGATCGTCGCGCGATGCCCGGAGCCGTCCATAGGCCAGAGCATTGTCCAGTACCAAAGATATCTGCGTGCCGATTTGCGACAGCAGATTGCGGTCCGCCTCGCTGAAAGCATTCGCCTTTCGGCTGCTCATGGCCAACAGTCCCAAGGGGCCGTCGGCGCCCACCAGCGGCATAATGGCGGCCGAAACGACCGACTCAGCTCGAGCCGCCTTGCGGATGACCTCAGGTAGACCCACCATCTCCTCTGAGTAAATTTGCGGTTTGCCAACGCGGAAAAATTCTTTCTCCAAGTTACCGAACATCACGACGCCGGCCTTCTCCAGAAAGCCCTTGCCCATCGGGAAATCGAGATATTTACGTTCCAAACAGCCTGTCTGCTTATTAAGAAGCCACAATGAGGTGAGATCGTTGCCGAAGTGCTTGCGCATCGATGCTGCGACAGCTTGGAACAGTTCGTTCGCTTCCAGCTTGCTGACAATGAGATTGTTGATCTCCAGCAACAGGCTGAGCCGGTCGCGCTCGTGCGCCAACTGAGCCTCGCTTCTCCGCAGCTCGTCCTCGGCGCGCTTGCGTTCCGTGATATCCATGGTGGTGCCGAACAATTGAACGACATCTCCTGCGCTATTCAGGACAGGGTGTCTGATCGTATAGATATCTCTGACCGTTCCGTCGGGCAGCACGATCCTGTACTCATCGAAGCTATCTGTTTTTTCGTGGAGCGAGTTCTCAAACTTCTCCTTCCACCTGTTCCGGTCCTCCGGGTGTATTCGTCGGAAAACTGCCTCTTTGCTAGGTAGATCCTGTTGCGGATCGAATCCCCAAATCCGGAGGTCTTCGTCCGAAACGTAGACATACTTGTCGCTGGCCAAGTCCAAAGCCCAGCTGCCGCAGTGGTTCAGCCTTTCCGCTTCCGCCAGGTACGCCTCACTCTGCCGCAGAATTTGCTCCGCCCGCTTGCGTTCGGTGATGTCATTATTGGTCTCCAGGATTGCGACCGGCACGCCCTGCTCATCTCGCTGCAAAGCCCAACGGCTCGCCACCGTCACCTGTGTCCCGTCCTTCTTAGTGTGCAGAATCTCGCCTTCCCAGCGGCCTGTATGCATCAGTCCCGCTGTGATTTGCTTCAGCGGCGCGGGAAATACTGTTTTCAACAGGTCGTGAACAACTCTGCCCAGGGCTTGCTCCGCAGACCAGCCGTACCGCTCTTCGGCGCCACGATTCCAGTACGTGATCACCCCCTCCGTATCCATGACAAAAACGGTATCATGCGTGAGGTTGAGCAGATTTGCCTGGTCCCGCAAAGCGGCCTCAGCACGCTTCTGCTCGCTCTTGTAGCGGTCGGCGTACTCACGAATGAGTTCGTTTTCCACCGCCATGGCAACCGGGATGGCGATTTGACGTAAGAGTTCAAGATCATCGTCGCCGAAGGCATGGGGCTTGAGGCTACCAAGACCCAGCGCGCCAATCCGCCGGTCTCCTGCCGTCAGTGGAACCGAGCAATAGGTTCCGATGCCGGCGCTAAGTAGCTCCTTCATCACTGTTGGCCAGCGCCGGTCATTGGCTACATCGTTAACAGTGACGATTTCCTGGGTCGACCAGGCCGTTCCCGAAGGGCTGTCATCAAGGGGGAATTCGACGGGTAAGTCCACGCGCACGACGTCGCTTACCCGCGAATAGCGCAGTCGCATCGTATGCTTTTGCTCATCTGGTAGCCCCAGGGTCAGCAGGTCCACGTCAAGCGCGCGGCGCAGTTGCAGCACGAGACCGTCAAATGTTTCCGGCAGGTCGTAGCGGTAAGAGACCAGCCGGGACACCTCGGCCAGAAGATCCCGCCTTTGCGTCAGATCACTGGTAGCGCGAATACCGTCGGGGGGCGCCATTGGCAACTCTATCGGCGCGCAATCCTATCTGGTAACACCTCCGAGAGCTGTGATGTGCATCACCGAGAACGTGGTCGCTCCGCCCGTAGTGAAACGTTGCGCCCACCGGCCGCAGTTCCGTCTTTTGGCTCCTTCATCAAGCACGATCATGCGCCTGCGGCTTTGGCTTGCTCAGCAGCCGCCTTGGCAATTGTGATTTGCAGAACACCGTCCTTCAGCTGTTTGCTGATCTTGTGAGGGTCGATCTTGGAAGGAAGCGAAAGCAACCTGAAGATCGTCTTCTGCTGCTGTTCGCTATTGACGACCTTTCCTTCCTTCTGCTCCTTCGCCGACGTGTGCTGGGCGCTTATAGCGATCTGGTCAGCATCAGCAGCGATTTCTATTTCATTCTCCTTGAAACCGGGCACCTCCAGGCGCGCTACATATCCGACATCCGTTTCTGCGATGTCCAGCGGCGCCGGGTGCAGGAATTCTGATTCCGCTTTTAGCCAATCATCCAAATCATGGCCATCAGTGAATCCGCTGTTCTTAAAGATCTCATAGGCGCGCCGCTCGATCTCGCGCTGTAGCTGCTGGAACTGTTGCAGCAATGGATGCTCCGGAAAGAGAAGATCCACATCGAGTGGCCTCGTCGCTAATCCGGTGGTCTTATGCGATGTCATGTCGTGTCTCCTTTAGATCGGGTTTGTTTGGTTGCTTAAGCTCACTCACTATCCACGATTTCGCGCACGATTGCCTTCATCATCATGCCGCTGGCCGAGAGCTCTGTCCCGTCCTGGAACATGCGGGTCAGCAAGGCCTTGGCGGCATCGTCCACGTACAAAACATCTACCAAGTTGAGGCGCACATGCTTGCCCCGATGGCGATTACTCCGCCAGATTCGCTCCAACTCATCTACCCATAGCCCGCGGAGACTGCCTTCCACGCGCAATACAATACAATCGTCTTGAGCTTCAGTAGTAATGCGTACCATGCTGATCCCTCACAACGGCGCCGGTTCATGCGGGCCTGCGCGGCTGCCGGCTCGGCCGTCCAGGCGATGACGGATCTGCTCCGCAAGGCGACAGATTGTGTGCAACTTTTTGACCGTCGCAGCCGATAGATCCGGCGCGCTCAGAAGCAGTCCGACTGAAAGCAGAATGCCGGTCAGGGCGTCACGCAGCTCGCTGCCGAGCTTCGCCTTGGCGGTCCTCATCGCTGAGGTTTGCGCCTCCGCCTGGCGGCGCAGCGCGTAGCCAACCTCACGCTTTACCCGTTCTGCATTGCTGATCGCCATGTTGATATACACGGGAGCGGCCGTGCCGCAGGCACTTAATGGGACGTCCAAGCCCTCCGGGTCAGCCTCGACCATGGCCGCGTCCAGGATCATCGCCCTGTACTCCGCCTTGCGCAGTCGGGCGGTTGCCTGGGCAAGGCTTCTAGCGAGTGTAACCGGCTCCACCAACGCCTGTTGCAGCACCCCGGCGCAGGCCATGCCGCCCTTTTTAGGGGTTACCAGAAGAATCATCATCGACCTCGCTGACCACATAGCATGGTCTCGGCTGGGGTGAGATCACGCCCATGGTTTGCCATGAGCATTCGAACCGCCGTCGCAGGCAGACCTTCGTGCGACGGTTAATCGTGAACACGCGACTTAACGCCTCATGGTGACGACCGCAAAGAAGGCCAATCAACCAATCCAGTGCTTGATGCAGTGCTTTCATGCCGGCCTCCGGATTCAGGCTCTGCCCTGGCTAGCAGCACGTTTAACGCCACTGCGTTGGGTGAATTCCGTGGCCTAAGGCAAGGAGGACAGAAGAAGTGCGGCATGGTGTGTAACGGTGATTCTGAGGCTGAATGTTGCGAGTGGCGAGATTTCGCCACGAGTCACTATGCGTTTGAGCGGAAGATACCCAGCTTGCGCACGCTGAAGTTGGTTATACGAAAAATCGCGTTCAGGCCTCTGAACTGAGCGAATCACGCGAGTGTTACTGGGCTGTCTCCAATTGGTTCTTGATGCTCAGCAATGCGCTTTGCAGCCTGACAACAGATCGGGCATGTGCTGCTTCTCGCACGAGTGAACCTTTGACTCCAGTCAGTCCTCGCTGTTCGGAGCCCATCGCCATTACCAGGTAGAAGCCGCGCTCTTTCGGATCGCTGGCGCGAATGCAGAATGAGAGGTCAAGCGCGGTATCGAAGTAGTGGCTCGCGTATAGCTGTTTATGGGCAACGACGTAAGCAACCGGATCGGAATCAGTTCCACGCCAGGTCAGCATATGCACCACTCGCAGCGTGGGCTTTAGGCCGAATTTGACGCGCGCCCAGTAGAACGCGTCGTCAACATTCGCTGGCTTAAAGTTCGGATAATCGACCAGATACCTGTAGAACTGAGGCAAGCGGGCGGGCAAGGCCTTGCTGTAGCTAAGCATGTATTCGAATTGTCCGGCTACGTCGGTCGAATGTTTCTTGTCGTCGTATGTTCCCAAGGCCAGGTTTCCGGCACGCTTGTAGGCGAGCAGACGCTCCAGAGCGGTCTGCTGTAGCAATTGGTTGACGCGTTCGCCTGCGTCCGGGGAGGACCAATCAACGAACCGCTGCAGCGCCTCGATCGAACTGATGGGCATCTGGATCAGGCAGTCGCCCGGCCTGCATGTTCTCAATGCTTGCAGTTCATCGTTGTCGAAAGCGAACTCGCGCAGGTCGGACAACTGCGGCGAATCGCTGAACACCCCGAACGCCAGAGTGCCGGGCAGGTTACGCATGCGCGCAAAGTCGGTGGCGAAGGCGAAATAGCTTGCCGGGGTCGCATGAACAAAGATGGCGCCAAACAGGAAAATCTCATCAGGCGTGCGCGATGGCAGCACTTTCGCTACCGGCTGTCCGTTCTGAATAGCTTCGATCTGATCCTGACTAAACCTGATGTCTTGCTGGAAGAATCGTAGCAAGTCAAGCTTCGATTGTGATACGGCAAGCTGGCCACTTACTAGGACTATCGCCAGCAGCCGAACAAATGCCAAGCTTCTCATTGCCGCTCCCCTGCATTACGGCACCGCAAGACCATGCGGGATGCGTGTAAATGATGTTTTCCGCCACCCCGGCTCGTCGGTACATCAGCTCAAACCTAAGCCTACAGGGTTGCCGGCAACACATTCAAATTCATGCCTTGAGACGCGGTACGCGCCGGTGTGATGAAATGTCGCCACTCGTCATCGCTCGTACGCCCACCTGCAGCATAAAGCATTCCACAATTGCAAGGTACAGCCCCCGATCTAGGAGCGCGGGCGGCATGGCGCAAGTGGCACGACAATTGCTCCATCGATAGCGGATTCGCCGGACGAACAACCAGGAGATCCGATGCTGACAAAATGCATAAACCCGAAGTGTTCTGCGCAATTCCGTTACCTGCATGACGGGAAGCTTTTCTGTTTCGAGGGCAGCCGAGCCCGACAGGCTAGCGCCAGCACACAACAGGAACCGCGGTACTTTTCGTGTGTCTGGATCTGCAACTCCTGTTCGGTGCTTCTCGAGCCTACCGTCGGGCCGAGTGGAGAAGTGTCAGTGAGGCCGCTGAGACGCAGAAGCGCCGCAGAACCAGAATTGAGGGCGTGATGACGACTATGGCCGAGCTGCAGCAAAACCGTTACACGAACATTGCGACAGACGTTCAAATTAGATCAGTCCTGGTTGCTACCGACTTCTCTTCGGCTTCTGACAAAGCTCTCCGCCATGCACTTTCAATCGCTCGATACTACAACTCAAAGCTATACGTTACGCACGTGGTGTCTTCTGTGGGGCTGAACGTAGCCGGTCCAGATGCGATTGCTCAAGCGACCATACTTGCGTTGCGGGATGCGACTGCGACTGAAAGACAGCTGGTTGCCAGTGGAGCACTAGGCGGTATCCGCCATAGGGTGATCGTACGCCAGGGCGATGTATGGAACGAATTGCAAACAGTGATTAGAAAAGAGGGTATCGACCTGTTGGTCATCGGCACACATGGCCGAACAGGGTGGAGACGGCTAGTTCTGGGATCTGTGGCTGAACAAATATTCCGGCATGCCTGTTGCCGTGTTCTTACCGTAGGTCCTTGTTCACCGCCCGATGCGCGCCTAGCGCCAGACGGGGCCCCTCGACCGCTGCTGTTCGCTACGGACTTCAGCGAAGCCTCCCTTAGAGCGCTGCCCCATGCCGCATCGCTTGCAAACCTGCGCAGAACCAAACTGGTGCTACTTCATATGCTCTCCCCGGTCCCACAGGTGGAAGGTAATCGTTGGTATATGCCCAACGATGTTGTGGAGATGCGAGCGGCAGCGGAAGTGGCCGCGCGGAAGCGCCTACACGACTTGCTCGCAAATATCGATTTGGCAGTTGAGCCGACATTCATAGCTGATTTCGGCGAGTCGGCCCAAGGAATCTTGCGGGCGGCCCGAGTCCTTCATGCCGAGATCATAATCATGGGGTTGAGGTGCAGAAGCCACTTTGACACGATCTCACATCTGCCTTGGTCCACTGCATACAACGTCATTTGCGGTGCAGTATGCCCGGTGTTGACAGTCCGTATGGAGAACGCTGAGCAATGACGTCCCAGTTGGGGAGGAACGCTTTGTTTTATGTCAGCCGAGTTCGAAAACACCTGAAGGCCCGCCGCTTCTGCAAGCACAGATCAGCGGCGAGCAATCAGCATGTATTCCGGTCCGGTACCGGGGATTCCGATCAAGGTAAGTTGCGGTTGGCCGATTAGTTCTCGGAAAAGGAGGCCGATCATGTTCCCCTGGAAGAAAATTGTTTCTCCTACCGACTTCAGCGAGGGCTCGCTCGAAGCTCTGACGCGCGCAACGGAGTTAGCTTTGCATTTCCAAGCCGAGCTTTATCTCACTCATGTGCTGCCGACTCATCCGGGAGCGCCCGAGTGGGAGCCGGAGGCAGATGTTATCGGAGCCGAGCGGCTGCTCTCTTCTGAAGCCGATAACAAATTGCGCAAAGCCATTGACCCTCTCACTGCGAAGGGTATAAGGGCCCATGCCGCCGTCGTCCACGGCAATGCGGCTGAGGAGATCGTGCGCGTTGCTAAAGCTGAGGATGCGGACCTTATCGTGATCGCCACTCACGGAACGACCGGATGGCGGCATTTGGCCTTTGGATCGGTGGCGGAGGAAGTCGTGCGGCTTGCCAGTTGCCCGGTGCTGATCGTGCGTATAGGTGCAGCGTCCCAATCACTATAATAATTCCTACTGCGAATGGTTGATCGGCTGCAGCAAAGCCCGAGATCATCATGAAATATAGCGTGTTGGCACTCGATTATGATGGCACGATTGCACGAGAGGGCGTGCTATCTCCCGACGTCAAGTCTGCCATTGCCGAGGCGCGGGCCAGCGGGATAGTCGTCATCATCGTAACGGGTCGAATCCTCTCGGATCTGCAGCATGCCGCGGGAGGTCTCAATTTCGTCGACGCCGTCGTTGCCGAAAATGGCGCCGTTCTGGCGTTGCGCAACGGCCAGACCCGAATCCTTGGTCATCTTCCGCCGCAAGTCTTCTTTGATGATCTGCGGCGCCGCGGAGTGGCGTTCAAGTCGGGCCAGTGCGTCGTGGAGGCAGATGCCTCCGCCGCGCCCGCAATCCTCGCTGCGATCAGAGAGCTGCAACTGCCGCTCGTGATTCTGTTCAATCGCGGACGCCTTATGATCCTTCCACAAGCGGTCAGCAAGGGCACCGGTCTGCGAAACGCGCTGAACATCCTTCGTCTCTCGCCGCACAACGCGATTGCCATTGGAGATGCAGAAAATGACCACGACCTTCTCGCGGAATGCGAGCTGGCTGCTGCCGTTGGCTGGGGTAGCGCAACCCTGAAATCTGAAGCCGATGAAGTGGTGAACGGGGATGGCCCGAGCGCTGTCGCTACTTACATTCGGCGGGCGACAACGCAGATGAGATTACCTGCTGGCCGAATTGGTCGACACCAGCTCACGATGGGCGAAGAGCAGGACGGGCGGCCGCTCACCATCCCAATCCGAGGCAGAAACGTCCTGATCGTCGGAGAACCGCAATCAGGCAAGTCTTGGGCGACTGGCCTCCTTTGCGAGCAAATGATCATCCAGGGCTACAGCCTTTGTGTCATCGATCCGGAAGGCGACTATGGAGGGCTGGAGTCGCTGCCTGGCGTTGTGGTGTTGCGAGCTGCCGACCAGCCGCCTGCGATCACAGACGTGACTCACGCTCTCCGGCATTTCGACTTGAGCGTTGTGGTGGATCTGTCGCACGTACAGCTCCAGGAAAAGACCAAGTATTTGAAGGCCGTGCTGCCGATGCTGGCGTCCCTCCGCCGCACTACGGGCCTGCCCCATCGGATCGTAGTAGACGAAGCTCATTACTTCCTTCATGAGCCGAATATCAAGCAACTGCTGGATATGGAGTTGGGTGCATACACGATCGTCACCTATCGTCCCTCCGACTTGCACCCCTACGTCCGCGAAGCGGTCGAGATAGTAGTTGCGAAACGACTGACCAACCCTCACGATGTAGAGACATTGCTGGCAATGGCCAAGGCCAGAAACATGGAACCGGCAAACGCAGCCTTTTTCGGCGAGTTATCCACAGATGAAGCTGTAGTCGCTGCTAAAGAAAGCCAAGGACAACTTCGGCGATTCAGGCTGTTGCCTCGCCTGACCGCACATGTTCGCCACAGAGCAAAGTATTTCGATTTTGAGGTCGTTCACGGGCAAGAATTCGTATTCACGGACAACGGCAAGCCGATTGGCTCTCCCGCCCGATCCTTGAAACAGTTTGCTGCGTTATTACAGGGATATCCGCGCAGTTCAGTTGGCGAACACGCGGGCCGCGGAGACTTTTCGCGATGGATCGCGAACGTTTTCTACGATCATCTCCTGGCCTCCGACATCCGGACGATCGAGCAGCGATACCGCCTTAGTCATCTTGGCGACGTGCGTGAACCCATAGCAGCGCTCATCATGGCGCGATATGGGGACTCGGCTGATTCGCAGTTGAGCAGTGCACAATAATTAAGGGGAAGTCTCGTTTTATGGTCAGAAAATCAGCAGTGCTTGCACTTCTCTACGTAACTGTAGGAAGTTTGTTGCTACTCGGCCGATCCGAAGCCCAAGCGCAGGGAACAAGCATAGACTCCTACATCGAGATAATACGGGCCGATGTGCGGGCTAAGGAAACTGCCATTATCACTGAAGCCATGAAGTCCGCCCGCCGGCGCTGAACACAACCGACCCACGCTATCCGGGCAGAGATCCTCACTACAGGGACCTAGACAAGCAACAACTTCCGTTAACTGAAAGCCTCAAGGACACCGTGACGCACTTTCTGCCATGTTGGTATGAACTGATCGTCCCGAGCATTCGCGCAGTAAACCAGATACTAATTGTAGCTCACGGTAATAGTCTGCGAGCCCTCGTTAAGCATCTCGAAAACTTCTCAGACCATGAGGTGGCCAATCTCGAAATCCCTACAGGGGCGCCACTAGTGCAGGAGCTTGATAGCGAACTCAGGTCTATTCGCCATTACTATCTGTGATATCCGGTACTAGCCCAATAGAAAATGGGTGAAGTGGCACAAGAGCGCGTTTCTCAACTGCAGCGGCCAGGAATTCCGGTACCCATGGGGCAGTGGTTGGCGCCTTTTTTTGCCACCCCGGATCATTGGCGCATCAGCTCAACCCCAAGTCTATAGGCTTGCCGGCGACACATCGAATTCCTGCCATGAGACGCGGTAAGCATTTGCGTGGTGAAATGTCGCCACTCGTCATCGCTCGTACGCGCACCTTTAGCATAAAGCATTCCACAATTGCAAGTTATATCCGTGATGCTAGTGGGTTAGCGCGAAATCGCGCAAGTGGCACGGCGATTGCTTTGTCGATAGTGGATTCACCGGATGAACAACCGGGTTGAGAACGAAATGACACGATTGGAAACCCCGAATCGGCTCCGTTCATTTAAGGTGAACGGAATTCTCAAACTCGCATACAAGCTCCTCGTTAATGACAAGGCGAAATTCACCGCTCTGCTCGTCGGTATCACCTTCGCTGTGTTCCTAATGATGTTTGTCACGTCGATGTTTGCCGGCGTGTTGAACCACGCCTCTTCGACTGTAATCAATATCGGAGCCGCCATCTGGGTGATGGACCCCGCGGGTCAAAGTATTACGAACTCGATCGGAATGCCGAATTACGTTCTTGATGCCGTACGAAGTATGCAGGGTGTCAAATACGCAGTACCGATTTATTCCGGCGGTGCGCTGGTCAAGCTTTCCGATGGCACCTATCAATCTGTCACCGTAGTGGGTTTAGATGACGCAAGTCTGCTTGGCCGTCCCGAACTGATCCAAGGCAAGATCGAAGATATTTATGCGGAAAATGGCTTCATCGTTGTCAAGGACGCTGAATTTGCGAAACTTGAGAATCCTCACATGGGTTCGCAGTTCGAACTCAATGATCACCGCGGCGTAATCGTGGGGATTGCCAGGGTATCGACCTCGGGGCTTTACGGGATACCCACTTTGTACACGACTTATGCGCGGGCCGTTCAATACATTCCCAATCCCCGCTACACGATTTCCTACGTCTTGGTAGAGCCTAAAAGTCCAGGCGACATAGCACAGATTAAGCAGCAAGTGGCGGCGCTTGGCTATCGCGCCCTAGCGAAACAAGAATTCATGAAACAAACGTCGGACTTCTTTGTATACCAGACCGGCGGCGGTACCAACATGTTGATCATGACCGTGATGAGTTTTATCGTCGGTCTCTCCATCTCCGCCCAAACGTTTTACACCTTCATTCTCGAAAATCTTGAGAGATTCGGAGCCTTAAAAGCCATTGGCACGAAGAGCCGAGATCTGGTGGCCATGATTTTGTTTCAGGCCACTTTCACATCCATGACTGGGTATGGCCTTGGTGTCGGCCTGTGCACGTTGTTAGTGTCGCTTGCCAAGCTAAGGCTTCCAAGCTACGCCGCCATGGAAACCTACACGAATCTTCTGTTTGCTTTCGTAATGGTCATCATTATTGCAGTCATGTCGAGTTATTTAGGAATCAGAAAGGTTCTGCGGATCGAACCTTTCGATATCTTCCGGGGGTGATATGCCGGGTATAGCAATTAAAGCGAACGGTCTGAACAAGTGGTTTGGGGAAGGAGAAGCTAGAACAATGGCCTTGCGCGGTGTAGATCTCACAGCCGAGTTTGGTGAAATGGTCTACATTGTTGGCCCCTCGGGTAGCGGAAAAACCACACTCTTGAGCGTGCTCTCTGGGATCCTGAAACCAAACTCCGGTAAGGTATCCGTGGAAGGAATCGACATCTGGGGGCTCGACGCCGATCGGCTCGCCGAGTTTCGCTTGAACAAGATTGGGTTTGTGTTCCAGGACTACCATCTGTTTCCGCGTTTAAACACCGCTGAAAACGTGGCGATTCCGCTGGTTCTGAGGAGGAAGGATTGGGACACTTCAATTCAGGAGGCGACCAAATACTTGGAGATCGTCGGCCTTAAGGGGCGAGCGGACCTTCCTCCAGTGAAACTGAGCGGAGGAGAACAGCAGCGGGTTGCAATAGCGAGAGCCATGGTGGGTCAGCCGGACATCCTGATTATGGATGAACCCACAGCATCGTTGGACGGCGACACCGGGCAGTCCATCCTGAAATTTGTTCGCGAGAACATTTTAAGCAGCAGTCGTTGCATTGTGGTTGTCACACATGACAGCAGAATCTATGAATTCGCGAACCGGATACTGAAGATGGAGGATGGTCGGCTCATCGGAGCGGAAAAGAGTGCAGCATGAAAAGCAAATGGCTATTCTCAATATCTTTTGTGGGCATCCTGGCCGGCGGTGTAGCTGCTTACTTGTTTAGCCGCACCGAGCCGGCGCTCCCTCCTGTGTTTAGTCCAGCTTCGAATCCGTACGTCAACGGCATCTACACGGTGGGCATTGTAGAAAGCGTTCAGTCGAGTGGCGAGAATATCAACATTTATCCCGAAGTCGCGGGTACGGTTAAAGAAATTCTGGTTGCCGAAGGTCAAGAAATGCGGAAGGGAACACCACTTGTGCTGATCGATGCTTCTGTTCAGAGAGCTACGACAGAGCAGCAGAGATCGGCTGCCAGGGCTTCCCATGCCGTGCTCGAAGAGTTGAAAGCGGAACCGAGAAAGGAAACCCTTGAAGTCAACGAGGCGCAGGTTGCCGCCGCGGAAGCCTCTCTAAAAACCGCCACTGATGAACGAAAAAAGCAGCAGTTAGCTTACGAGATAGATCCTAGATCGGTTAGTAGAGACGCCTTGGACAACGCAATCAACGCTGAACGGGTCGCCGAAACGAATCTCGAAGTTGCACGGAAGCAACGCGACCTCACCAAAGCTGGCGCCTGGATCTTCGACATACGCAACCAGGAAGAACAGTACAACGCGCTCGAAAAGGCTTATCTATCTTCGAAAGCGCTCCTCTCGAAATACACTCTGCGTGCACCAACGGATGGGGTTGTGCTGGCGATTACGGCCATCGTCGGAGCGTACGTGTCGCCTCAGGGGGCTTACGAAAGCTATAGCCAGGCAATGACGCCGGTGCTGATTTTGGGTACACCGCAAAACAGTCTTCATGTACGGTGCTATGTCGATGAAATTCTTGTGCCTCGCCTGCCTCCTTCGTCGAAGATCAAAGCCCAGATGTCCGTTCGCGGCTCCAAAGTTACAGTTCCACTTCAATTTGTAAGAATGCAGCCCTACGTCTCCCCAAAGATTGAGCTCTCCAACAATAGGCAGGAACTCGTAGACGTCCGGGTATTACCAATTATCTTCAAAGTCGAAAAACCAAAAGACGTGAATTTGTACCCGGGAGAATTGGTCGATGTTTACATCGGTGAGTAAGGAAGCGAAATCGCTGAAGCATCGGCGCTGTTCGGCCAGAAGCCTGCCGCTGGCTGGATTGATGACGTTGCTGTTATTCTCGAGCGGATGCCTCGCTCCGAAATACACACGACCGGCTGTTCCAGTTCCGCCCGCCTTCAAAGAGACCGAACAAGCCAACACCGCGGAGTGGAAGGTCGCGCATCCGAGCGACGAGGTAATTCGGGGCAGATGGTGGATATCGTTCAACGACCCTGAGTTAAATAGGCTTGAGGAAAAGGCTGCCGTATCTAATCAGAACGTTGCCGCGGCTGCAGCTAATTTCCTTGCGGCGCGTGCCTTGGTCCGAGAGGTGCGCTCGCAATATTTCCCAAACCTAACCACCGGTCCCAGCGTCATGAATTCGCGACCGTCACCGGGGCAATTTGGCGGCCTGACCTCCGGTTCTGCGTTGACAGCGAAGTCGTATACAAACTATTCTTTACCGTTCGATGCGTCCTGGGAGCCCGATTTTTGGGGCAATGTTCGCAACAGCGTAAAAGCGAGCACCTTTGCTGCTCAGGCGAGCGCTGCCAATCTGGAAAATGTTCGCCTCAGCGTACAAGCGGAACTTGCGGTCGACTATTATGAATTGCGTGCCCAGGATTCTCTCCAGGAACTGTACGACTCCACCGTAACTGCCTACCAAAACGCACTGGACCTCAACCAAAGTCTCTATCGAGCTGGTCTCGGCACTGATGAAGCGGTGGCTCAGGCAGAGGCTCAGCTCAAAGCCGCTCAAGCACAGGCGGCGAACTTAGGAATTCTGCGCGCGCAATACGAACACGCAATCGCCGTTCTGATAGGTGAACCCGCATCCACGTTTTCCATTGCAAAGCGGCCGCTCACGATCAATCCACCGAGGATTCCGATTGGAATCCCGTCAGACCTTCTTGAACGACGACCCGATGTAGCTGCTGCCGAACGGGAAGTGGCGCAGGCAAATGCCAAGATTGGCATCGCTAGGGCAGCCTTTTTCCCCACTGTCCAGCTAAGTGCCGCAGGCGGCTTCGGAAACTCTTCGATCGGAAGTTGGTTCACTTGGCCCAGCCGTTTCTGGTCAGTCGGTCCAAGCCTCGCTGAAACCATTTTTGACGCCGGACTGCGCCGAGCTACGGTCGAACAGTACCGCGCCACCTACGACCAGACGGTCGCCAACTATCGGCAGGCGGTGCTAACTGCCTTTCAGGAAGTTGAGGACAACCTGGCCGCTTTAAGAATCTTGTCCATTGTTATTGAGCGACAGGACGGTGCCGCCGAGGCCGCCACCCGAAGTTTGCAGGAGGCTAGTGCTCGATACAAAGCTGGCCTCGACCCATATCTAACTGTAATTAACGCACAAACCGCTCTGTTGAATGCTCAGCAGACAGCTGTGAACTTCAGAATGCAGGAAATGGTGGCCAGCGTCCAATTGATCAAGGCCCTTGGCGGAGGGTGGGAGGCCACGCAGATTCCCTCGGGGCACGAGCAAATCGGCGATCCCACCATCGCCGACGGCATCTTGGACCGCCTGGTTCACAATGCCCATCGCCTGGAAATGCGTGGCGAGTCAATGCGCAAACGTTCGAACCCACCACGGAACGAAAAAGGGAATGATAAGTCTTAGCCGCAGCTAAGCAGGGGCAAAGGGGCTGCCGCCCCTTTCCCTTGCACCCCAATCCCCACCGCAACCACACCTCCGCTTCGCTCCGGATAACCTGGCTCACGGATGATCTTGACGATGCCGAACACTTCCTGCACAATCACTACGCCAGCGTCGCTTCGCTCCGACTGCTGTTCATCTTCACACCGGAACGCCGTTCAGCTTCCCTCCGGAATAGGCGTTCACCTTCACCGGAATGCCCACCTTAGACGTGCAAGCAGATTTTAGCCTTGCAAACATATCTATGAGCGGTAGAATGCGGCTAAGCGAGAGCTGAATATTCCAGAATGTGAAAGGAAGGTTTTCGCTCGTATGGAACTCATAGTGTATTCTGCCTCCTGGTGCCGTGATTGTCGTGTGGCCAAGCATTTTCTCGATAGCCACAATATTCGTTACCGAGAAATTGATATCGAGACCACGCCGGGAGCGGCTGAGGAAGTAATCCGCCACGTTGGTAAACGTGCAATCCCGCAGTTTGTTATCGACGGTGTTTGGATTCAGCCCTATCGCAAGGGCGAAGGATTTCTTTACCGGGAGATGGGTGAGGTCCTGGGGATCAGCGCCGACGAAGCGGTCGTAGCAGAAAGTAATAGCTAGGCCGCGCCTCAGTCTCCACTCCGACAGAAGCGTGCCGCAAAGCGGGGCTGAGCCCCGCTAACGCCGGAGCAACGAAACCCTCTCCTACGTTCTTGGGGGTGGAAATTTTATTCCGGCGATTTGGGGGGAATCTTCAAGCGGCCTTGACACCCAATACATGGAGTGCTCGGTAATTCCTGTGCCACCCGCAGCTGCAGCGTCGGTTTCGGCATGGTGAATTACCGCGTCAGGCGAGCACTTTGTGGAAGCAACTCGGCCTGACTTGCTGCTTTACTAGGACGGAAATCTTAGACCCTTTTTCACGGTAACTGCCCTAAATAGCCAGTGTAAGGGTATCCGGACATATATGTAGCCAAAACGGCGACCACCTTCTATCTACTTAGCCCATGCTCTAGAAAAAAGAGGTCGTTTCGTTGCTGCCCAACAGATAATGGGCAACGGCTCTCGATTCTTGTAAGTCGGACATGTAGAATTTTCCTGACACCACGAGAACGGTTCGAACCGTCTTCATGGTGTCCGCTTTCCAACAGACTTTCGCGAACAGAGGAACGATTCGAAAATGGTGCAATAGCAAGCAATATTAAGGATTACAGCGTCTTCGGTGAGGCCGAAAGGCAGGAGTGGGTGACGTCCCCAAATGCGTTGCCCACCCCAAAAGTGGAGGAATAGCGTACCCTCTGGCGATCAGTTGTTCCGGAATGCAGCTCGAACCACAAACGGCATTTGACGTGCAATACAATTTACAACCGATTGACTCTGGGAACGAAAGACCAGCGATAGCAGCGTATGAATTAAGGCGAAATGCTGGCTACAAAAAGTGTCCGTTCGGGCTATGTCTGGCGTGACGCGTGACAAAACAACGGGCCACTAGGGTTGAACTGTGTGGGGGTGACCTGAAACCGGAAGTTTGCCTAACCGGTCGAGACACGGGCGCAGGAGGCTATCAGGTGGAAGACCCCAATGCGGCTCACCATGCAGCGAGACCCGCTATCATTACGCGTCCGCCAACTGGAGTAATAAAGTTTGCGCTATTCTCGCCTTTACATTCGCCTGAAATTCTAGATCAACAATTCAGAATTATTAGCCAGGTATCTCGGAAGGCTACGTCCGCAGTTAGGTTCCCTCCCCGAGCTGTCGCCTGCCGGCGGGGGATCGGGAGCTTCGTGAGGAACTAATGAACATCTCTCAAACGAACGCAATAGCGACAGAAGAATATTCTGCCGAGGAAGCCAAGCAAACATTCCATAAGGTGATGATACGGCTGCTCCCGTTTCTCACTTTCTGCTATTTCATATCGTATCTCGATCGCGCGAATATCAGTTTTGCCAAACTTCAGTTTATAAGGGACCTGAACTTCAGTGATGCCGCATATGGATTGGGTGCGGGCATCTTCTTTATTGGCTACCTAGGATTAGAGGTTCCGAGCAACTTGCTCATGCAGCGCATCGGAGCACGCCGCACCTTGATGCGCATAATGATTCTGTGGGGCTTGATATCTAGCGCGATGATGTTCGTACGGACTCCCACGCAGTTCTATGTAATGCGGTTCTTGCTGGGCTGCGCTGAAGGTGGCTTCGTCCCGGGCATAGTATTTTACTTAACATTTTGGTTTTCCTCGACGCACCGCGGGCGCGCAATGGGCTATTTCGTCGCCGGCCCCGCAATCGCAGGGGTTGTTAGTGGCCCTGTATCTGCGTGGATTATGGTTCATATGGCCGGTATCTTTAGCATAAGAGGTTGGCAATGGATGTTTTTGACCGAAGGCATACCCACTGTCATACTTGGGTTTATTGCATTCTTTTTCCTTACCGACAAGCCTCAGGAAGCGGCCTGGATGACGGACCGGGAGAAAACGATCGTCCTCGACAGCTTGGCGAAAGAGGAGAAGAAGCTAGGTCGGAGCGGGCACGGATTCCGCGACGCACTGGCTAATCCAAAAGTATATGTCGGCATCGCCATGTACTTTTGCATCCTCATGCCCTTCAATGCGCTAGGGTTCTGGACTCCAACTATCGTAAAAGATTTCGGTGTAAAAGATTTGATTACCAATGGCCTTATTTGTTGCATTGTGTTTCTGTGTGCAGCGGCGGGTACTTACCTTTTTGGGTTCAGCTCTGATCGCATGAAAGAAAGGCGCTGGCACCTCACCACTAGCTGCATTCTTATGGCTGCGAGTTTTGCTCTCTTGCCACGGGTAGCTCACAGTTTACCTGTCGCAGTTGCTGTACTTTGCGTGGCAGCCGCGGCCTCGTACGGCTCCTTCGCCCTGTTTTGGACGATCCCGCCAGTTTTGGTTACAGGCGACTCAAAGGCCAGCGGTATTGCCTTGATTAGTAGTCTTGGGCTATTCGGATCATTTACAAGTCCGACTTTCCTCGGATGGGCGAGAACTCATTTTGGCAGCCTTTATTTCGGGTTAGCGCTGCTGAGTGCAATTGCTGTTCTAGGCTCTCTTCTAGGTTTCTTTGTAATTAGGCCCGCAACGAAAGATGCCGCCGATACTTCCGCGGCGAACCGTGCCAAATCGGCGTCGGCTGGCAGCTAGAGCAACCGAGTAGTTAGGGATGCTATCTTGGGAAATACGCAGGTTTGCTGCTGCACTACAACAAAATATGAATCCTAAAGGACAGAGTGGAATGAGTATAACGCCCGCGGAGTTACTAAAAGACTTAACCAAGAAAGAAATCATCCAGTTGGATGCGTGTACCCGGTGCAATGAGTGCATAACGTGGTGCCCTGTCCAGGAGGTCGTAAACAAACCCGAGATATCGCCTCCGGCAAGAATATTCAATTACAAAAACTACATTGACCGGGTCTTTGCGCTTGGCGGTCTAAGAGGCGTGACCGACGAAGAGCTGGAAGCGTCGAAGGAAGCCATGTGGCATTGCGTACTCTGCGGCACCTGCGGAGAAGTCTGCACGGTTGGAATCGATGCAAAGAAACTATGGTGGAGTCTCAGAAGGAAGTTAGCTGAGTCACCCGCAGGCTGTCCAAAGCCACTACAGATGGGCGCGGTTGCTAATTATAGGAAGTATCGATCTCCATTTCCTTTTCCCCTTACGAACCGTTACCGGATATGGATGCCTGACGAAATAAAAGTAGCCGACAAGGCCGAACTTGGCTACTACGAGGGTTGTGGGTGCACATGGGATGCGCCGCAGATGGCTGAAGGGGCCGTAAGGCTGCTCAGTTCGGTAGAGCCCTTCACTATGTTGCCTCCGGACGAGTCGTGGTGCTGCGGTTTTCCGCAAGTGAATGGCGGTGGCGACTGGTCTATCGTGGAGGAGCTTGTCCAGCATATGGTTAACGCCATCACGGCAAGGGGAATAAAACGCTTCGTACTATCGTGCCCTATGTGCCTGGACATTATCAAGTATCTCTGGCCATACTTCTACGGAAAGCAACTGCCCTTCGAGTGCCTGATGATAACGGAACTCCTCGCAGAGTGGGTTGATGAAGGCAAACTGAAATTTCGCAAGAGACCAGAGGAGAAAGTAACCTATCAAGATCCATGTGCCATGGCGCGACCTCTTATTGGGCCTCCAATGACGGAATTACCCCGAAGGCTATTGAAGTCCGTGCCGGGACTTGAACTGGTTGAGATGGACAGGCACGGCACCTTGAGCAGATGCTGTGGCGGCTCGGCCGGAATGAGGGCGCTTCATTCAGACACATCGGCCAATATTGCAAGGAACCTCTACGCTGAGGGCCAAAGGAGCGGAGCCGATACGATATTGACAAGCTGTCCAGTCTGCTATCTAAACCTTGGCCCTCGCACGCACGTCGCGCCTAACGCCACGACCGAGGAGTGGAGAAAGGCTGCCGACGCTCTTAAGGTAAACGACATTTGCCAGTACCTGGCAGCGCTATTGTGAGGTGTAGATATGCAAGTATGCAGAGCGAACCTGGATAATGCGTCGGCGGAGGAAAGGGAGATCCTTGATCTTATGTTTTTCCATCCATATGACAAGCTAATCAAGGATGGAGATAAGTTGAGGATGAACTACGGTAGCGGAAATGATTGTACCGGCACGAATGACTTCGGCGAACCATGTAAAGACTGCCGGTACGTGCCGTTTGTCGTAAAAAGGATTATTAGAAGGCAAGCTTAACGTATTCACGCAATAGTGTGCACACAAAGGGGCAGGTCATGGTGCAGGAGTACTGGAATATACCTCATGGATTGCAAGTGGCCTTCTACGCACTCGCGATTATAACCGTATGTGTCTTTGGCATTGGCCTGTGGCGTCGGTTAAGGTTATGGGGAATGGGTGCCGACATAGATGAGGAGCTTCAGGATAAGGGGCCACTCGGCCTTTTGCTCCTTAGCTGCGGAAAATTGTTCTCCTCCGACTCGCTGTTTGCCAAGAGGGTATTTCGGGTGAGCGGTTTCAGGGGAGTCATGCTCTCCTGCGTAGTTCTGAGTTTTTTCGTTCTTCTGTTGGGCACCATAGGACGCGGCATTGACTACTGGATCACAGGTTTCCTGAGTGGGCGCGTCTGGCTTATCTTCTCGCTGGTGCTAGATATAGGCGGCGGTTTGCTTCTCGTGGGTACAGGTTTCTACTTGGTGCGGAAATATACAGCGAAGTCAGACAAGAGTTTTTCCAAGCCGAGGGATTGCGGCTTGCTGGTGGTTCTGTTCATGATTTTACTGTCGGGCTTTTGTGTCGAGGGATTGCGGCTGGCTGCGACTAATCCCGACGCGGCCGATTGGTCTCCCATTGGGTGGGTTTTCGCATTGCTGTTCAAAGGTGCATTCACAGGCGCGCCGCTGATGGCGTTACACAGGGGGGTGTGGGTCATTCATTTTCTCCTCGCATTCTGGTTCATCGCTATGATCCCTTATTCGAAATACATGCATATGTTCGCTGCTCAGATCACGATGTACCTTTCGAGGAGAAGAACCGGGCCGAGGGAGTTTAGCGCTAACTGGGTTCGGCGTGAGCGGGTCCTGTTGGAAAGTAAAACTGGGCAGGCGACGCAGGTGAAGGCGGCCGATATCAGGCGACATAGTCAAGGCTGAAACCCAAGAGCAGAAAGGTAGAACTTTCTTGGTGGAAAGCGATAACAATGGTACAGACAAGTAGGCAGGTCATACGTACTGCATGTCCAAGAAACTGTTGCGACCAGTGTAGCATCCTGGCTACAGTGGAAAACGGCAGAATAGTATCGGTAGATGGAGATAACACTGCAATCACCCAAGGCATCCTTTGCCCAAAAGCTAAAGCTTTCGTTCCATGGGTCTACCATGAAAGCCGGCTGAAGTATCCCCTCAGGAGAGTCGGCGAGAGGGGCGAAGGAAAGTGGGAAAAGATGTCCTGGACCGAAGCCCTCGACCTGGTTGCAGAAAAGCTGCTCGGTCTCAAGGACAAATATGGCTCCGATTCCATTCTTTACCTATGGGGGACCGGCGGGCACCTGGCGCTGCATTACGGAATCGTGCCTTTCCGCTTCTTCAACCTGATGGGCGGCGCCACGAACATGAGGGGAAGTCTGTGCGCAAATGCCGGTCATACGGCCGTAGCGTACACCTACGGCGAGTCGCTGGGCCATGATCCGGAGGACATGGTTAACACGAAGTATCTGCTCGTATGGGGTAAGAATCATAGCACGACCAACATTCACGCCCTTAGCTTCATATGCGAAGCGGTCGAGAAGAACTCGGCGAAGCTGGTGACAATAGACCCGAGATTAACCGAAATCGGCGGGAAATCGGACTGGTATTTGCAACCGAGACCAGGTACGGACGGCGCCCTGGCGCTGGGGTTAATGCATGTAATCATTGAGAGGCGTCTGTACGATGAAGAGTTCGTTAGCAATTACACGGTAGGATTCGAGCAGTTAAGCGAGCTGGTAAAGAAGTACACGCCCGAGTACGTCGAGCAAATTACCACCATACTCAGGGACGATATCGTGCGCCTTGCCGTCGAATATGCAACCACAAAACCCGCCCGCATTGAGGTCGGAATGGGTTTGCAGCGGCATACGACCGGCGGCCAGACTTTCCGGGCGATTGCCTCTCTGGCGGCGATTTGTGGGAACCTGGGTATATCGGGCGGAGGCCTGGGCTTTCCTACTTCCAGGTTCACCTATCCCAGGTCCCACAACCTAGCGCTAAAGCTCGACGAAAAGAATATAAATAAGACAACGATCCCGTACCCAAAGATGGCCGAGTGCATGCTGAGCGGGAAGCCGAAGCCAATCAAGGGGCTGTTTATCTGGGCGGGAAACCCGGTCAATCAAAATCCAGACACAAACAATGTCATCAAGGCCCTGAAGAGCAAGGACCTGGAATTCAGCGTCGTCATTGATCCGTTCATGACAGACACAGTGAACTTGATGGACGTTGTCTTGCCGGGATGTACATTCCTGGAACAAGATGACGTTGGCGTATCCTACTGGCACTACTACATCCAAATCATGCAACAGGTAGTCCCACCGCTTGAGGGGGCAAAGACAGACATCGAGATCCTGCGTGAGCTGGCAAATCGCATGGGGTTCGGAGAGTACTTCAGGGATGATGCGAAGGAGTTTGTGAGGCAGGCAATTAATCACAAGCCCGGCTACTCCATTGTGGAGCATGTAACAGTGGAGAAACTTAGAGAGGGAGCGATGCACATAAATGCTCCCAAGATTGTTTGGGCGGACAGAAAGTTCCCGACGCCTTCGGGCAAGGTGGAACTCTATTGTGAGCGCCTCATGAAGGTCGGGTGTAACCCTCTGCCGGACTTCGAAGAGCCTAAGGAAAGCGTCGTCAGGACGCCGGAACTGGCGGCCAAATACCCGCTTTCTTTGATATCCAAGCATTCTCGCTTCAGTATGTCCAGCATGGACTACAAGAACCCGATTCTGCGAAAGATCAATCCCAGACCGGTTGTGGATATCAATCCGGCGGATGCGGCCGCTAGAGGGATCCAGGATGGAGATATGGTCCTGGTAGAAAATGGAAGGGGAAAGCTGACTATCCACGCGAGAGTCGAACACCGCATCAAGAGAGGGGCAGTGGCGATACCTTTCGGCTGGAATCTGGCGGATGGGACGGTAAACGTGCTTACAGCGGACTACTTGAGCGATATGGGAGATAACGCCTGTTATTACACCTGCCTTGTCGAGGTGACAAAGCTCGCACAGGAGGCGGACGCATGAGCATTATTTATTGCGGACGGCATCTTCGGAAGAGGGATCAATCGGAACTTAACGAGCTGCATCCAGACAGCATGGTAATGGCTATCGACATTGACAGGTGCATCGACTGTCATGGGTGCGAAGTGGCGTGCCTGTTGGTCGAGGGGCATGCGGAACTGCCGCGGTTAACGCCGGTTGTGCAGATTACGCCGGAGAGCGACGAGAAATCGATCCTATACAACTTTCCCGTGCGATGCGCCCATTGTGAAGATCCCGCATGTATGAATGTTTGTCCGCTCAATGCATACCATAAGGACGAAGATGGATTTGTCGTTCACGATCGCGACAAATGCATCGGGTGTGAGCTATGTCGCCTGGTGTGCCCCTACGGCGGGCCCAAGTACCATGCCGATAAAAGGCAAGTCGTAAAGTGCGATTTCTGCATCGACAGGGTGAAGAATGGAGAACAGCCGGAGTGCAGCCGTAATTGTGTGCCGCGTGCCATCACCTTCGGCCGGGCCCATGACGTCATGGAGTCCGTCAAAGGCAAGATTGCATTGGGTAAAGGCTTCATGGTGTTAGGCAACAGGAAATCGGCGAGTAGTTCGCTTAGTTAGGAGGCCGCCATCACTACGCGCGAGAGACAAATGACAAAATACACTGTTCTTGGTGCTGGGCCGGCTGCAGTCAGTGCTATTGAGGCGATTCGGAAAGTGGACCACGAAGGCAGCATATCGCTGATCGCCAAAGAAAAGCACATGCCCTACAGTCCTATGGTCCTTCCCTATCTCATCGAGGGAGTTATTGATTCCCAAAAGCTGGGCCTGAGAGACGGCGAGTTCTTCCGGGACCTTAGAGTAACCCTGACCCTCGGAAGAAAAGCTGTCGCCGTCGACACAGGCAAGAGGATAGTTACTACGGACGCCGGAGGGCCGGTTGAATTCGACAAATTGCTGATCGCCACCGGTGCACGGCCCTTAGTTCCAAAGATACCGGGGGCCGATTTTGCGGAAGTGTGCTCGCTCAGAATAGTAGAAGATGCTCTGAAAATAGCAAAACTGTCTGAAACTAAACGGAGCGTGATCGTTATCGGTGCGGGTCTTGTCTCCATGCATGCTGCGGAAGTACTGCGAAAGAAGGGATTACGAGTCACGGTGGTAGAGATGCTGCCGCAGGTTCTGCCCCAGAATTTCGATTCGATTGCAGCCTCAATCGTTCAGGCAGTCTTTGAAAGCAAAGGGATTGAGATCTGCACCGGAGTTACAGTAAGGGAAATTAGCAGGAGCGGCGAACAATTAAGCGTCCATCTTGGTAACGGACGCCAGATCGACGGCGGCTTTGTGTTAATGGGCACAGGTGTTAGCCCCCGCACTGAATTGGTGCAAGGAACGGAAATAAAGTGCCGCAATGGGATTTTGGTTGATGAGCGAATGCGGACAAACGTGCGAGATATTTATGCCGCCGGAGACATAGCGGAAGCCAAGGATTTTTGGGGGGACAACATGCTGAGCCCTATCGAGCCGAGTGCGCAGAAGCAGGGCATGATAGCGGGCTTCAATATGGCAGGAAAAGCGGTGAAGTATGCCGGCTCAGTCGATGTGAATGCCTTCAAATTCTTCGGAAATCGCGCCTACACCATCGGGAAGCTGAAGGGAGCGCAAGATGTTGTATATCGCCACAAGGAAAAGTATCGAAGACTGGTGTTTGACGGTGATCGCATGATTGGCGGCATATTCGTGAACGACGAGGTGGAACCGGGCATAGTTCTTCACTTGATCAGAACCAGTAGCGGAATTCAGAATCTCAGAGGTGAAATGGCGACCCCTGGAGTGAACTGCGAGACTTGGTACAAGCGGCTATTCCTGGATGGGAGAGCCATTTCGTAATGTGACTAGCTGGACTCCCGAGCCGGCCTTTCACCAGTTGCCACCGGCTTGATGGGAGCCGGCGCCGGCTAATCACGAAGCTAGCAGGCTGCTGAAAAAGCTGCTAATCCGCAATGAACTCTGTCCCAGTTTGCCTTCGAGTTTGTTGGGATAGGGTTTGTTTTCGCTCATGTCTGCTGGCCGGTGAACTTCTTTACCCGCTAGCAGACACACTTCGGCCTTGAACTACGCCGGTTGAACGGACAGGTTCCGCAGGCGCACCAGATTGTAAGCCGCGCATGCAAAGGTGAACACCCAGTCCACCTTGTACAGCCCACGATGCCGAACTTTGCGCAGCAGGGCTATCGTCTTTAGCCATCCGAAGCATTCTTCGATCCGCTTCCGCTTCTTTTGACTGAGGCGATAGCTTTCATGTCGCGTCGTTCGCTGGTCGATGGCACTGCCGCCACGCCGTTTGTCATTCCGCGCGACATGCGGTGTTACCTGCATGTGTCGGCACTCGGCCACGAAGTTCGCCGTGTCAAAGCCCTTGTCCCCGCCCACCGTCAATCGTTGTTGGCCCGGAATCTGCTCCAGCATGAGCAGCGCCGCATCGCGCTCGGCCGTCCCGTTGGCCTCCCACGCCATGGCATTCACGATCAACCCGTTGCGATTCTCCACCAGCAGATTGCCACTGTAGCTCAACTTGGCCTCTTTGCCATCGCCCTTGCGCGCCAGCTTCGCCTCCGCATCGGTCGTCGATTCATGCGTCCGGTTCGACCGCTGCTCGCCATGAAAGTTCACCGTCGGATTGCCGGGATCGTCATCGCTCGGCGGCGGGTTCTTTCCGTCCTTCCGCTGATAACTCTTGATCCCCGCCCACGCTTCCAGCAAGGTACCGTCTACGGTGAAGTGCTCATCCGAGGTCAAGCCTTTCGTCCGCGCCTGCGCCACTACTTGTGCCAGAAACAGTTTGGCAACCTCCGCCTCCAGTAGTCGGTCCCGGTTCTTGGTGAAGGTGGTCGCATCCCACACCTCTTCATCCAAGTTCAGTCCCACAAACCAGCGGAACAACATGCTGTAGTCGATCTCTTCCATCAGCAGACGCTCACTACGAACCGAGTACAGCATCTGCAACAACTGCGCCCGCAGCAGCTTTTCCGGCGCAATCGACGGGCGGCCCTCGCTGGCATACATGCGGTCGAACTGTGGCGACAGCGTGCCGAGGACTTCGTCGACCATAGTGCGGATGGCGCGCAGCGGATGATCCCTCCGCACTCGCGTCTCCGGTGACAAATAACTGAACATCTGGCTCTGCTGATGATCCGTGCCTCGCATACCTTCTCGTAACATGTCCGTCCTGTGGATTACGAGTGGTTTTTCAGCAGCCTGCTAGAGCTTGTTTCAACAATGCCTTTTGGCGAATGACTGCCGGAACCTTAGGGGCTAATGCCCAATATTTATGCGGCCAGGAGCGGCACGGCTGGAAGCCGTGCCCTGAGACAAACCATTTTTGAAACACGCTTTAGGAAGCATTGGATGTGGAAGTGGAAGAGGGCCGGTCCGCTGCCAGCTCTCTTTTCGCTTAGGGGCTGGCATGTGGGGTATTCGTGTCATGTTCTACAAATCCGCACATAACCGAGCAGGAGTTCGGATTTTGCTTAAGTGCTTGGTTCTTTCTTGACCTGCTTCGTCAAGTGTCGATCCAAGATGTCGTTCCCGCCTGTTCTGACCGTGCGGAACAACCAGCAGGTGCGGATAAAGGATCACGCAGCCGCTGCATTTTACGGTAGGGAATGGCCGGGTGCGCATTGCCGTTTCCGACAACCGAATTCCGGGGGCGCTGCTAGCTCAGGGTTTCGGCGCTGTAGCGCACAATCAGGCCGGTGCGCACCGCGTGTCGATACATGCCCACGAAAAACCAGCAGGCAAGCAGAATGTAGCCGAGGGCGAGGCATGCGCCCCCGAGCAGCGCGGCGCCGGAGATGCCCTTGCCGGCAATGATGGCGCGCATGCCTTCAAAGACATACGCCGGCGGCAGCAGAGGCGAGACGCCGCGCATCCATGCCGGCAGCGTGGCCAGAGGATAAAAGACCCCGGCGAACGGCGAGAGCATGGCCGGAATCGGCCAGACGAACCATTCCGCCGCCGGCCCGAGCCGCAGAACCAGGCCGCTGCCGAACACCCCCAGCGCGATGCCGAAGAGAAAAAGTACCAGGAGAAAAGGCACCAGCAGAATGCCGTAGATGGCGAACGAGAGGCCGAATGCCGTGGTCGCCAGCGCCAGCATCACCAGCAGCCCGGCGAGGCTGGTGAAGATGCTGGACAGCACCAGGCCGGCGAGATACTCCGAGATACACAGCGGGGTGGCAAAAAAGTTCAGAAAGTTGCGCGACCACACATCCTCGAAGAAGGCCATCGTCACTCCCTGCATGACGCGGATGAAAAAATCCCACAGCAGCACGGCCCCCAGCAGCGACGGCACGAAGTTGAAGCGCGCGGCGGTGATGCTGTTGAGGTATCTTGTCATGAAGCCCCACAGAACCATGTCGAGGCCCACCCACACGAACAGCGGCAGCACGCGCGAGACGCTTCCGCGCATGAGGTAGAGCTGGCGCAACACCACGGCGAAGATGCGATTGAAGTTCATGGCATGTCTGCTTCCCATCCCGGAAAGCGATGGCCTCTCGCGCCGAAGCGCGGAGCGTGTTATCCGAGCGTAAGCGGTTCCCGGGCCACGGTTATGAACAGGTCCTCCAATGTCTGTTTGCCGTGCTCGCCCGGCAGGGTCTTAGGGTTGCCTTCCAGCAGAATCTTGCCGCGCGAGAGAAACAGCACGCGGTCGCAGACCTCCTCGACTTCGTGCATGTTGTGCGAGGTCCACAGCACGGCTCCGGTGCCCCGGGCGGCGAACTCGCGAATCTGGCCACGCATCTCGCGCGCGCTGGCGGGATCAAGCGAGACGGTAGGCTCGTCCAGCAGCAGCAGGCGTGGGTTGTTCAACATGGCCTTGGCCAGGGCGGCCCGGGTTTGCTCGCCGGAAGAGAGCACGCCGCACTTGACATCGCGAAAGCGCTGCAATTCGAACTGCTCGAGCACCGCCTCGATGCGTTGTGTCAGCCGCTTGACTCCGTAAATCATGCCGAAGATGCGCAGGTTCTGCCACACCGTCAGGTTGCCTGGAAGGGGAGCGTAAACCGCGGTGAAGTTGGTGCGCATGAGGGCCTGCGAGCGGTGGGCCGCCAGATCCACTCCTTCGATGCGAATGGTCCCCGAGCTTGACTGCAGAACGCCGAGGACCATGTTGATGATGGTGGTCTTGCCCGCCCCGTTGGGGCCCAGCAGTCCGACGATCTCGTTGCGATTCACTGCAAAGGAGACGCCGTCTACGGCGACCTTGTCGCCGTAGACTTTATGCATTTCGCGCAGCACAAGCACGCTCTCGCCTGCGCCACCGGGCGCGGTTGCGGCGTCTGCCGGATCGCCGGCGGCCCGGACGGGAGAGCGGGATTGGTTCATTTGGCGGCCCGGGCTTCCGGGTAGTCGGCGGCGAGGGTTGTTTTTTCCCAGGCGTCGAAATCGCGGCGCACCGCGTCCAGTTTTTTGCGGCCGGCTTCAAGAGCGTAGCGGCCCAGCAGCAGCCGCAGCGGTGGCGTCGATGACTCGACGGCCTTGATAATGGCCTCGGCGGCGCGCACCGGATCGCCAGCCTGCTTGCCGCTTCCGCCGGCGATGGCCTGCCGCCGGGCGGCGGAGGTGTTGGCGTAATCCGCGATTGGATGGCGGGTCTGCTTGAGCGAGCGCCCCGCCCAGTCGGTGCGGAACGGCCCCGGCTCGACAATCAGCACCTTGATTCCCAGCGGCGCAACCTCCTGCGCCAGGCCCTCCGAGAACCCCTCGACGGCGAACTTGGTGGCGTTGTAGTAGCTGACCCCGGGGAAGCCGACAAAGCCGCCGATCGAGGAGATGTTGACGATGTGTCCGCGCCGCTGTTTTCTCATGCCGGGCAGTACCGCCCGGGTCATGGCCGCCAGGCCGAAGAAATTGGCTTCGAACATGGCCCGAACTTCCTCGTCTTCGCCCTCCTCAGCCCCGGACAGATAGCCGTAGCCGGCATTGTTAACCAGGGCGTCGATGCTGCCGAATTTGGCCTCCGTCTTCTTCACCGCTTCGGAAACCTCGTCCGGTTTGGTCACATCAAGCTTGAGCGCCAGCGCCCGGGCTTCGTTTTCGGCCACCAGGCCGGTCAACGACTGCGGGTCGCGCGCCGTCACCGCCGCGCGCCAGCCCCGCCCCAGCACAACCTTCGACAGCTCCCGGCCAAAGCCGGTGGAACATCCGGTAATCAACCACACAGGTGCGTTCTGCGACATTAAGCTTCCTCGATTCCTTTCATATTTTAGATTTAAGAATTTGATGACCCGAACGAATGCTGCGATTCCGACAGCCGGCCAACAATGGACGGCAATGCTCTTACGCAATTTGAAATCAAAAATCTGAAGTCATCAACGTAGTGGCGCCTTGTACTGCTCGTCAATTTCCACCTGGTAGCCGGTCACCAGCTTGTTGGTTTCATTCGCCATGCCGATGACCGCCTGCAGCTCCTTGAACATGGCGTCGGTCATTCCCCGGCCGCGGGCGCCGATGGTGTGCGAGGCGACGCAGTAGCCGCACTGGTTGGTGACGCTAACGGCCACGTAGATCAACTCCTTGGTGAGGGGATCAAGCGCGCCGGGTACCATGATCTGCTTTAGGCTCTCCCAGGTTCGCTTCAGCGTGGCCGGGTCGTGCGCGATGGCTTTCCAGAAATTGTTGATCCAATCCGTCTTGCGGGTGGCCATGATGTCGTCGTAGACGGCGCGTACCTCCGGGCTCGCGTCGCGGTATTCGATTAATCCAAAAGTTGCCATAGCTTGCCGAGGCTCCTTGTGCTCTCGAAGTTGAACTGAAAATCTTAGCAGAGAACAGCCTGCCGGCGGCGAGAGCTGTGCGTTCATGCCACGCGGGCACGCGAGCGGAAGTATTCGAGCACCCGCTCGGCGGAAATTTCGCGGAAGTCGCGGATCACCATGTCGGCGCCGTTTTCCTGCAGGGCGGCGGCGTGGTGTTCGCGATCGACGCCCAGCACCAGGCCGAAGCCGCCGCGATGTCCCGCCTGCACGCCGGCAATGGCATCCTCTACCACCATGGCGTGGCGCGCCTCGCTGACAACGGGGCCGCGGGCAAGCGCCGCCGCTGCCTCTGCCGGAGTGAAAGCGCGGTCCAGAAGTTTTTTCAGGCAGAACAGGAAGATGTCGGGCTGGGGTTTTCCGCGCAGCCCGAAGCGCTCGCTGTCCACTCCGTCAACGGTAGCCTGGAAAAGGTCGGATAAACCGGCGCGCTCGAGGACGGGAATGGCGTTCTTGCTGGAAGAGGCCAATCCCACGCGGGCGCCGCGCGTGCGCAATTCACGCACGAAGCGCACGGCTTCCCAATCAACGTCCACTCCCATCTCCCGCACCTTGGCATTGAACAGAAGGTTCTTGCGGTTGCCCAGCCCACAGATGGTCTCCTGCTCGGGCGAATCGGTCGGCGTGCCCCGCGGGAGATGAATATCGCGCGACTGCAGAAACGACGCCACGCCGTCATAACGCGGTTTTCCATCGACGTATTTCTGGTAATCGGACTGCTCGAAGGGCCGGAACGGCTCGCCCAGGCGGTCCGCGCGCAGGCGCAGGTACTGGTCGAAGAGCTCTTTCCAGGCGGCGGCATGCACCCGCGCAGTGAAGGTGATTACGCCGTCCAGGTCGAAGACCGCCGCTTCGAAGCGCCCCAACTCCACTGTCATCGGCCTTCCTCCTGGCAGGGGGATTCGCCGCCCGCATACACCAGCAGCACGGGGCAGCCGGAGCGGCGGATGATCACCTTAAGGGTCTCCGCGTGCTCCACTTCCCAGCGCCCGCGCCAGGCGACGACCAGCAGGCTGACGCCGTTTTCGCGCGTGAACTCGGCGATCTCTGAGCCGGGCTGGCCGCCGGTGACCAGCAATTTGAAATTGAGGCGCGCGGCGTGGCGTCTGGCGACCGCCGTGCTTGCCGTGGGCAAAGGCAATGCACCCATCCCCATCATTCGATCCAGGAATTCGCTGGTCCAGGCGGGCCACTCGTGATGCGGCTGGTCCAGGTAGCGCGGGGCGGGCAGGCTGCCGGGCTCTCGCGGCTCAGGGCAACTGCGGGCCCCAACGTGCATGGCCAGAACCTCCGCGCCGCTGCGCCTGGCCAGGTCGGCGGTGGGTGCGATTATCACGTCGGCGCTGCGCGTGCCATCGTGCGCCAGCAGAACGCGGCGCAACTGCCACTTCTCGGAGGCGTGCTCGGGCAGCACCAGCACGATGCGCTCGGGTGTGCCGCTCAACACCGCTTCGGCAACCGGTCCCAGGCCTGTATCGGGATGCGTGCCGTTGTGGCTGCACATGACCAGCAGCGCGGATGGAAGCTGGCGGGCGGAGTCCAGAATTGCCGCCGGCGCATCGCCGCGCAGATGGTCCATGACCACGCCACGGCTTTCGTCGCCCGTCAACCCCAGCTCGCGCAGCGTCTGCCGCGGACGCCGTTCGCCGCCGCCCGGCTCGACGTATATAACGTGCAAGGTGGCTCCGTACAGCCGTGCCAGGGCCCGCCCTACCGGCAGCGCGGAGCGGGAGCCGTGACTACCGTCCAGCGGCACGATGACGTTCTCAATCAGCGCCGCCTTGCCGCCGGGCTCCTCACCGGGCTCGGCCACGCCCTGAGGCGTTGGATGCCTGGGCTCAAGCAGGTCCTTCCAATCTCGATGCGCTGCCATAGACGCCTCCTTTCGCTAGCTGCTTCGCTCTTCCCAGCCGCCCCAGCCGTCGCCTGCGCGTGCGGCGACGTACTGCCGATGCGGGTGAGCATCCAGCTCCATTCCGCCGGCAAGCTGCAGCTTGAACGGAGCGGGCCCATCCTCGACCTGAACGCCGGTGGCATCCGGTTCCAGGTTTATGCGCAGCCGGCGACCGCGCCACTGCACTGGAAAGATGACTCTTTTCCAGTTCTGCAACAACCTGGGATTCAGCCGCAAACCTTCCGGCCGCAACTCCAGCCCGGCAAAACCGAAGACCATTGCCTGCCAGAGGCCGCCGATGGCGGCCGCGTGCACGCCTCCGGCGGCGTTGCCCATGTTGTTGCTCAGGTCGACTTCGGCAGCTTGCCGCAAATAGCGTGCGGCGACGTCTATCTCGCCCAGGCGCGCGGCCAGCAAGGCGTGCGTGGAGGGCGACAGGGAACTGCCGTGTCCGGTGCGCGGTTCGTAGTAGCGGAAGTTGGCGGCGCGAACCTCGGCGGGAAAGCGGTCCCACAGCGGAAACATGGCCAGCACCACATCCGCCTGCTTGATAATGTTCGTTTGCTGAATGCGGGCATGGCCGAGAATCACGTCCATGGCCGTCCGGCGCGGTTCGTAGCGCTTGAGATCGATGGGCTCCTTCTGGAAATAGCCCTGAAAGGCCTCGAACAGCTTCGTCTGCGCGTCAAAGCCCGTATAAATCGCGCCGGCTCTCTGCCTCCAGGAGGCGATCTCATCGGGCGAGAGTTGCAGGCGGCCGGAGAGTCTCACGCCAGCGCTGGGGCCAGCGCTGCTCCAGCAATTGCGCAGCCTCCGCGCCGCGTTCCATGTTCCAGGCCGCCATCAGATTGGTGTAGGCGCTGTCGTCCACGTTTTCGTGGTACTCGTCCGGGCCGATCACGTGGCGAATGTGATAAAGGCCGTCAGACTCCATGCTTCCGCGGCTGGCCCACAGGCGAGCGGTTTCCAGCAGGATCTCGGCGCCGGCGTGCAGCAGGAAATCGTCATCTCCGGTTACCTGCCAGTACTGCCAGACGGCGTAGGCGATGTCGGCGGTGATGTGGTTCTCCATCTTGCCGTTCAGCACCTCTATCACCTCGCCTCCCGGAGCGATCACCCAGCGCGGCGTGGTCTCCTCGCCGGTGTCGGCCGCCTCCCAGGGATACATGGCGCCGCGCAAGCCGGCGGCGCGCGCCTTGGCGCAGGCGGCGGGCAGGGTGTGATAGCGGTACATCAGCAGCGCCCGCGCCGAGGGCGGATGGGTGAGCAGGTAGAACGGGAGCATGTAGATTTCCGTGTCCCAGAAGACGTGGCCCTTGTAAGACTCGCCGGTGAGAGCGCGAGCGCCGATGGAGACGCGCTCGTCTTCCGGATTGGCGGCGCTGATCAGGTGGTAGACGGCAAAGCGCAAGGCGCGCTGCAAATCGTCATCGCCCTCCACCACCATGTCGGAGTGCTGCCAGCGGCTTTCCCAGGCGGAACAGTGCGCGGCTACAGCCGGCGCGATGCCTCGCGGAATGGCGCCATTGACGTGCTCGACGGCTGCCTGCACCGGTTCGCGGTTATCGCGTGAGGTATAGACGGAGATCAGCCGGTCAAGCCGGTACTCGGCCCCGATCTCCAGTTCCAGGCTGAAGCGCTCGGTAATGCTGCGCTGGCCGACTTCGATTTCGCGACGCGCGGGGCTGGCGGAGCTGCTTTGCAACTGGCTGGAGATGCCAAAGGCGACCACCACGTCCCGGCCGGGAGCATGCAAGGCCAGGGGCAGGATGTTCGGTCGGGTGGCCGCCCGGCGCGTCTTCCATTCCTCCGAAGGCGTCCAGGCCAGCACCTCCGGCGCCAGGGCAATATGGCACTCCAGCCGCAACTGGGCGCTGTAATTTTCCGGGGTGAAACAAACCGAGTGCACCAACAAGTGCCGGTCGGCAATCGAGGCCAGGCGCAGGGAAGTTATATGCGTTACCCGGCCGTCGGGACCGCGATGGCGCCACTCCCGCCAGAGCACGCCGCGGCGCAAGTCGAGAATGCGGCGATGCTCCAGTACCTGGCCCTCGGTCATGCTCAGCGGCTGGTCGCCGATCCAGGCGCGAACTCCGGTCCAGTCCGGCATCAAAAAAAGGCTGGGCACGGCGCCTTCGCGCGGCGGCATCTCGAAGACGCCGGCGACAAAGGTCGCCGGCGCCGACAACGGGCTGCCTTCGGCCAGCGAGGCCCGGTTTCCCACGTAGCCGTTGGAAATGGCAAACAGCGACTCGACTTCGTGCTCGCGCGCCAGCGTAAACCCCTCCTCCACCAGGAGCCACTGCGGGTCCCGGCTGCGCTGGCAAGCCAGGTCCAGGCGCACGGACGGGGAACCGGTCAGAACTCCCGAACCGGCTTCGGGAGCAGCAAAAGAATGAGTCGAGGAGGCCCACTCGGAGTTGAACATTTACGCCTCTGCTCAGTGTGGGTGCTGTGCTTGTTTCGATGAGTGCCGGCTGTCAAAAGTGGCTTGATCTTCCACCGTGGAAGAGCGGGCGGCGGTTTCGGCTGAGGATTCGCGGCCGTCAGCCGCAGCCGAGGCAAGCACGGCGTCGGGTGTGGGTTCGCGATCGTAGGCGGCGGCCATTTCGCGCAGGCGCCGGCCATGCGCTTCGGTCAACATTCTCGGGACAAAGCGCCAGCGCCAGTTGCCGCGCGAGGTTCCGGGCAGATTCATGCGCGCCTGGCTGCCCAGGCCGAGCACGTCTTGCAGCGGAAACATGGCCAGGATGGCAACCGAGGCCATGACGGTGCGGATGAAGACCCAGTTGATCTCCTCGTCGCCGCGCAAGCCAAGGTAGCGGCGGGCGAAGTCGCGCTCCTGGCGGATGTCCTCCGGCGTGCGCGTGCTGTCGGCCTCACCGCTGCCGGTCCACCAGCCCACGGTTGTGTCGTTGTCGTGCGTGCCGGTGTAAGCCACGTGGTTGCGCGGGTAATTGTGAGGCTTGAAATCGGGCGCCTGCGGGTCTTTGCCGAAGGCGAACTGCAGGATGCTCATTCCCGGGAAGCCGAAGCGGTTGCGCATCGCCTCCACGTCTGCGGTGATCACCCCCAGGTTTTCGGCGATGATGGGCAGCTTCCCCAGGCTGCGCTCCACGGCTTCGAACAAAGCCGCGCCCGGCCCCGGTGCCCAGCACCCATGAATGGCGGTCTTTTCCCCCGCCGGAACCTCCCAATGCGCGGCAAAACCGCGGAAGTGATCGAGGCGGCAGATGTCGATGCGGGCAAATTCCGACCGGAATCTTTCTACCCACCAGCCATAGCCGGCGCATGCGTGCTCCTGCCAGCGGTAAATGGGATTGCCCCACAACTGCCCGGTGGCGGAGAAGTAGTCGGGCGGCACGCCGGCCAGCTTCTCCGGCTCTCCATTGGCGGCCAGGCAGAACAGCTCGCGATGTGCCCAGACATCGGCGCTGTCGTGGGCGACGTAGATGGGAACGTCTCCCATGATGCGCACGCCCAGCCGGTGGCAATGCTGCTTCAACTCCTGCCACTGCGTGAAGAAAAGAAACTGCCGGAACTTGCAGAACTCGACCGCCTCGGCGAGACGGGTTTTCCAGTCCCCCAGTGCCTCGGGGCGCCGCAGCGCGGCTCCAGGCTCCCATTGCGTCCACACCGCTTCTCCGCCGTGCGCCTGCTTCAGCGCCATGAAGAGTGCGTAATTGTCCAGCCAGTGGGCGTTCTCGCCCACAAAATCCTCGAACTCACGCTTTTGTTCGGGCGGCGATTGCCGACGGAAGTTGGCGAAGGCGCTCCGCAGCAGCTCATCTTTGAAGCGCTTGACCGCCTCGTAATCAACAAGGCCGGCGCTGAACGCGGGATGCGAGTCGATTTCGCTTTTCGAGAGCAGCCCCTGGTCGACCAGCTTCTCCGGGCTGATCAGGATGGGGTTGCCGGCAAAAGCCGAGAAACACTGGTAGGGAGAATCGCCGTAGCCGGTCGGTCCCAGGGGCAAAACCTGCCATACGCTTTGCCCGGCGCGCGCCAGGAACTCGGCAAAACGATACGCCTCCGGCCCCAGGTCGCCAACTCCGAATGGACCGGGCAGGGAGGTGGGGTGCAGCACAATGCCGCTGGCGCGCTTGAACATCATCTCTCTTTCTGCTGCGGCGGCTCAGGTAAAGCCTGCGTGGCCGCCAACAGGTCGACAATTCCATGGATGGGAATGCGGGCCCAGTCGGGGCGGCACTCAATTTCGTGCTCAACGTCGCGCAGCGCCTTTTCCAGCACGAAGGCGATCAGCATGGCGCGCGTCTGCTCGCGCCCTTGAGGAATGAACGCGGCCGCTCCCGCCAGTCCAAGATAGCCGTTGACAAAGCTGGCGCTGACGGCGCGATACCAGGCGCGCCCCCATTTTTCCAGCTCGGGCAGAGCAACATTGCCGGGCACCACGCCCGGCACCTTGCCGTAGAGCGCCGCGTGCGAGGCATAGTGCAGGGAGCGAATCATGCTGGCCACGTCGCGGAAGGCGGGACGCTTCAGGCGGCGCTCGCTCAACGGGCGGCTGGGATCGCCTTCGAAATCGATGATGACGAAATCTTCGCCGGTATAGAGCACCTCGCCCAGGTGGTAGTTCCCGTGCTGGCGAATGCGGCTGGCCCGGATGCGGTGGTCGCGCAGCACCTGGAAACGGCTGCGCACCTCCGGCTCATGGTCCAACAGCACGCGGGCCTCGCTTTGCGTGGCCTCGGGCAGCTCGCCTAGACGGTTGTGCAGCAACTCGAAGCACCTTCTCATGTGCGCCAGCATTTCATGGTAGAGGCTAAGGCGATCGAAGTCGGTGAAGGGCTCCGGGGCAAACTCAGGAATCTCGGGATGGCTGGCGAGCGCCAGGTGCAGCTCCGCCGTGCGCTCGCCCAGCAGGCGTATGTTTTCCAGGTAGGGCCCGACGGCTTCATTCAGCGACGGGCGGCTCACTGCCTGCTCGTTGAAGCCGGGGGCGGCCAGGGCGGCCAGATCGCGCAGGCGCGGATCATCGTTGGGCAGAGTCAGCACGCGCTCAAAGAAGAAGCTCAGGTTGTCGATGGTGTAGTTCCAGCCGTTGATCTGGGCGCGGGTGAACTTGCCCAGGATGCCCAGCGTAATAGGCTCCTGGTCGGGATCATGCGGGCGGTACTCCAGGCAGCCGAGATACCGGGACATGCGCTTGAAGCCGGCGCGGTCGGTAAGAAACTCCTGCATCTCGCGGTCGGGGTTGGGGCCGTTCTCCAGCTTGCGGAAAATTTTCAGGACCAGCTCATTTCCGTAAACGATGGAAGAGTTGCTCTGGTCAGCCTTCTGCATGGCCGGTTCCAGCCTGCCGCGGTTCGCGGCCAGCGCCGCGCGCAGGCGCGCCGTGTGCCAGCCGATCACCTCCCCTTCGGCGCCCTTGAACTTGCGCCGGCGCACGATGCTGGCCAGCAGGGCCTCGCTGAAATCCCTGTCGCCGGTTGCGCCATACAGGACGCCGTCTCCCTCGCCCGTCTGCAGCCGCGCCAGAACCAGCTCGGGAGTCTCCTCCAGCAGCTTGCCGGCGCGATCCCCGGTTGCCACCGCCAGCGGAAGCAGGTAGAGCTCCGGATCGCCGTCGGCGTAGTTACAGCGCACAAACAACAGGTGCGCCGTGGTGTTCGGCACCGGAACCACCTCGACAATTTCCGTGTTCCGCAAGCTGCGTCCGCCGGCCAGAAACCAACGGCGCCGGCGCACAAACGAGGGCACCAGGCGTTCTATGCGGCGCAGCGCGCGCGGCGAAAACGCCCGCTCCGGCGATTCCACCGACATCACCGGTATGTCCTCCAAGTCGCCGGCCGAGCCAGGCGCCTCTTCGCTTACGGCAGCGGGAGACAGGTGCAGCCAGAAGAAAGCATGTGGCCCCAGCGAGAGAAAATAAGGCCTCTCGGTTATGGGCGGGAAGCGGGCGCTGCCAAACACTTCCACCGGGACCAGGCCCCGGAACTTGCCCAGGTCGAGCTCGGCGCATTGGGCAAAACGCGACAGATTGGCCGCCACCAGAACGATCTCGTCATCGAGTTGGCGCACGAAGACCAGCACCCGGCGATTGGAAGGGTAGAGAAACTCCAGGCTGCCGCGGCCGAAGGCGCGGAACTGTTTCCGCTGCGCCATCAGGCGCTTCGTCCACCACAGCAGGGAGTGCGGATTGTTCCACTGCGACTCGACGTTGACCATCTCGTAGTGATATTCAGGATCGATGTTCACCGGCAGGTAGAGCCGCTGTGGATTGGCCCGGGAAAAGCCGGCATTGCGGTCGGCGCTCCACTGCATGGGCGTGCGCACGCCGTTGCGGTCGCCCAGGAAGATGTTGTCGCCCATGCCGATCTCGTCGCCGTAGTAGACGATGGGCGTTCCCGGCAGGGAAAACAACAGGGCATTCATGAGTTCGATGCGGCGCCGGTCGTTCTCCAGCAGGGGCGCGAGGCGGCGGCGGATGCCGAGATTGATGCGCATCTCGCGGTCGCGCGCGTAGGTGCGGTACATGTAATCGCGCTCCTCGTCGGTAACCATCTCCAGCGTCAGCTCGTCGTGATTGCGCAGGAACAGCGCCCACTGGCAGTTTTCCGGGATGGCCGGCGTGAGCCGCATGATATCGGTGATGGGATAGCGGTCTTCCATGCGCAGGGACATGAACAGCCGGGGCATCAGCGGGAAATGGAAGGCCATGTGGCACTCATCGCCCGCGCCGAAGTAGGTCACCGCGTCTTCGGGCCACTGGTTGGCCTCGGCCAGCAGCAGCCGGTCCTTGTACTTGGCATCGACGTGCGCCCGCAGCTCCTTCAGGAAGGCGTGCGTCTCCGGCAGGTTTTCGCAGTTGGTGCCCTCGCGCTCGAAGAGGTAGGGAACGGCGTCAAGCCGGAGCCCGTCCACGCCCATGTCGAGCCAGAAGTCCATGGCCTCGAACATGACGGCGCGCACCTCCGGGTTGTCGAAGTTCAGGTCCGGCTGGTGCGAGTAGAAGCGGTGCCAGTAGTAGGCCTGGGCAACCGGGTCCCAGGTCCAGTTGGAGGCCTCGAAGTCCTTGAAGATGATGCGGGCCTCGCGATACTTGTCGGCCGTGTCGCTCCAGACGTAGTAGTTCCGCCAATGGCTGTTGGGCGGGGCCCGGCGCGAGCGCTGAAACCAGACATGCTGGTCGGAGGTGTGATTCAGCACCAGCTCGGTGACTACCCGCAGCCCGCGGCGGTGCGCCTCCCGCAGAAAGCGCTGGAACTCCCGCAAGGTTCCGTAGGCCGGGTGGATGTCGGCGTAGTTGGAGATATCGTAGCCGTCATCCCGCATCGGCGACGGGCAAAAGGGCAGCAGCCAGATGGCCGTGACGCCCAGGTTTTCCAGGTAATCGAGCTTTTGCGCCAGCCCGCCGAAATCGCCAATGCCGTCGGTGACGCTATCGTAAAACGCTTTGACGTGCAGCTCGTAAAATATGGCGTCTTTGTACCAGGTCGCGCTTTCTGATCCCGGTACTCTGTCGCGTGGCATACGCTGGCTCTCTCCCAAAGGGGTTCCTCGCAAGCGCCGTGTTTGCGCTTGCGGGGCTGAAACAGATTAGAACAGATTTAAGATGCTTCTTGGGGCACGAGGAACTCTGACAAATACGTTCGGGACCGGCCGCCGAGGGCGGCGTTACAACATCGGCATTTGCCTGACGCCGTCATTGTCGTATATTGGCTGCATTCTCCGTGGCGCCGGACGGCTGTTTCGCCTGGCGAAGCGGGCCTCTGATCAAGGAACTGAAACACCATGAGCAAGCTGCTCACCGTCGCCGAAGCCGTCCAGTGCCATGTGCCCGATGGCGCGCTGGTCTTCATTGGCGGGTTCGGCCACTGCGTTCCCTTTGCCGCCGGCCACGAACTGATCCGCCAGGGCCGCAAAGGGCTGACACTCTGCCGCAGCGGAACCGATATCCTGTTCGACCAACTGATCGCCGCCGGCTGCGTGGCCAAGGTGATTTTCGGCTACCTGGGAAACCCGGGCATCGGCATTGCGCACTCGTTTCGCCGGGCGGTAGACGCCGGTTCGCTGGCAATAGAAGAGTGGACCAACTTCACCATGTTGCTGCGCTTGCACGCCGGCCGCCTCGGCATTCCCTTTCTGCCGAGCCGGGCCCTGCTGGCGGGCGACATCCCCAAGGCGTCGGCTGATGCCCGCAAGATCGTCTGCCCATTTACCGGCGAAACCCTCAGCGCTATTCCGGCGCTGGTCCCCGACGTTGCCTTGATCCACGCGCAGCGGGCCGATGAAGACGGAAACGTGCAGATGTGGGGAATCGACGGGGACAGCCGCGAAGGCGCCCTGGCCAGCCGCGCCGTTATCGCCACGGTCGAGGAGATTGTCTCGCGCGCGGTCGTCCGCGCCACGCCCGAGAGAACCATGGTTCCGGCGCACCGGGTGGCGGCCGTTTGTCACGCCCCCGGAGGCGCTCACCCTTCCTACGTCCAGGGCTACTACACGCGCGATGATGAACACTATGCGCTTTACGACCGCGTCTCCCGCAAGGTGGACGAGCTGTCAGCCTACCTGGATCGCTACGTGCGCAGGGTGGCCGATCGCGAGGCGTATTTGAACGCTCTTGATCCTGAGGTTCTCACGCGCATGGGGATTTCCCGCTCCACGGCAAGCCCAGAAGGTGCGCTCGCCGGGGTAAAACCCGCGGAGGAACGGCGATGAGTGTCCAGACGGAGTTGGAAAAACAGGCGGAGATGGAAAACCTGGTTCTGGCAGCGGCGCTGGAACTGGCGGGCAGGGAAGTTTGTTTCGTCGGCATCGGCGTGCCTTCGCTGGCCGCCATGCTGGCCAAGCGCACGCACGCTCCCAACCTAGTGCTGATTTACGAATCGGGCGCCATCGACGCCAATCCGCCCATCCCGCCGCTCTCGACCGGCAGCCCGAGCGTGACCGCCGATACCGCCATGATCGGCGACTGCCTGGACGTTTTCGGCGACCTCCAGGCCGGACGCATCGACGTCGGCCTGCTCTCGGCGGCGCAGGTCGACCGCCACGGCAACCTCAACAGCACGGTCATCGGCGATTACCGCCATCCCAAGCTGCGCATGGTAGGCAGCGGGGGCGCGCATGACATCGCCAGCCTGGCCAAGCGGGTGGTGATCGTCATGCCGCACGATCCCAGGCGCTTCGTCAATGCCGTAGATTTCATCACCAGCCCTGGCTTCTTGAAGGGCGACGGCGAGCGCGCACGCTGCGGTTTGCGCGGCGGGCCGCAGGCAGTGATCACCGGCCGGGGGCGCTTCGTCTTCGAGAATGAGGAGTTGCACCTGGAGCGCTCCTTCCACCCGTTCTCGCTGGCGCAGGCGGTCGAGGGCTTTGGCTGGCAGGTGCCGGTCTGCCCAGGTGCGCACTGCTTCAACGCCTTCGACGAGCAGGCCCGCCAGGTGGCCCGCCAGATTGGCTTCAACGCTGGAGTCTAGGCTAAACTCTGTGATTTTCTTCCCAAATTGGTAATTCCGTCGCGGAAGAGACGCTCGACTAGCGTCCTTCGCGTTCGCGTCTGCTTCTAAATGAATAGCTGCTTGCGACGGAGGCGGAAGACGGATGGCGCAGCCGAAGATGAAAACGGTTTCTACTCAAGCGAAAAAAGCCGGCAAACCGGGCGACGGCATTTTTTATGGCATTGCCCTGGCGCTGGGAATCTGCAGCGGGGTGTCGTACGTCGTGCTGCGCGACCCGCTGATCAGCTCCTTGCTGGTGACGGCCTCGACCATGTTTCTGGGCTTCATGCGCCCGCTGCGGCCGTGGCGCTGGACCCTGCTGGTGACCTTGCTCGTGCCAGCCGCAATGACGGCGGCAACCCTGCTGAACTACTACAAGGATTTCAGCCGCGCCACCATCTATGGAGCGGCGCTGATTATCTTGCCGGGCGTTGCCGGCGCCTACGGCGGCCATTTCGGTCGCGGCTTCCTGCGCATGATGTTCGGCATGAAGTAATTTCAGATTGAAGATTGCAGATTGCAGATTAAAAACCTCCGGGATAATGTACATCTCTCATCCCGGAGGTCTGCTTGGCAAATCTTCAATCTGAAATCTTCAATCTGAAATGATCTAGGATTCCAGCGCCTCGTTGATCTCCATTTCGGATTCAATCGCCTGCCGGACTGTGCCGGGTTCGATGGAAGCAGTCGCATTTTCCGCGGCGGCGGCCAACTTGGCGGGCGGCTGCAGAAGGTCGGAGCCGCGAGTCATGGCCACACGGCCCGAGCGCGCCATTTCCAGCACCCCGAAAGGCCGCAGCACCTCCAGCAGGCCCTCGATCTTGTCGACCTCGCCGGAGACCTCCACGATCAGCGAGTCCGGCGAAACGTCCACCACGCGCGCGCGGAAGACCTTGATCAGGTCCATAAGATGGGGCCGCGAGTTCTGGTTGGCCGCCACCTTGATCAGCGCCAGGTCGCGCTCGACCGCCGGCCGTCCGGTAATGATCTCGGCCAGCAGGACGTCGACGAGATTTTCCAGGCTGGCTTCCAGGCGGTGCGCCCCGGCGCGGTCGGTGTTTACGACGATGGTGGTACGCGCCACCCCGGGCGTCTCGGTAGGGCCAACGGTAAGCGAGTCGATGTTGATGGCCAAACGGCGCGCCAGCGAACCAATGCGGTTCAGCACGCCTGGCCTATGCGATACGTAAGCAACAATGGTCTGCATTTCGTCCTCAAGGGGATAATGGCCGCCCGCTGCTGTCCGGCTGACCTTGCCCCAGGTCAGCGCCGGACTGCGCGGCACGGGGCCTGGGGCGCCCCTTCAAATTCAAATTGCTCCTCAGGAGTCCTGCGAGGTTTCCACCAGCGGCGTTGGCCGGCGAATCATCTCGTGCAGCGCCGCCCCGCCCGGCACCATGGGGTAGACCGAGTCCTCCTGCTCCACGCGGAAGTCCAGCACCACGGTCTCGGGAATCTCGCGCGCCGCCCGCACCGCCGGGACAACCTCGCGCCGGGTGGTTATCTTCTCGCTGCGGATACCGAAGGCGTTGGCCAGAGCGCAAAAATCAGGCGCTACCAGCGGCGTGGCCACGTAGCGCTTGTCATAGAAAAATTCCTGCCACTGGCGAACCATCCCCAGGTAGCCGTTATTGATGATGGCGATCTTAAGATCCAGCTTCTCCTGGACGATGGTGGCAAGCTCGCACATCGTCATCTGGAAACCGCCGTCGCCTACGATGACCCAGACTTCCGCATCCGGCCGCGCAACCTTGGCGCCGATGGCCGCCGGCAGGGCAAAGCCCATGGTGCCCAACCCGCCGGAGGTGACCAGCGAGCGCGGATGGTTGTGATGGTAGTACTGCGCCTCCCACATCTGGTGCTGGCCGACGTCGGTCACCACCAAGGCTTCGCCGCCGGTTTCTTTCCAGAGATCGTTGATGACGTGGGCGGCGTAGAGGTGTCCGGTGTCAGGCAGATTCTGGATGTCGCGCACGGCCACATCGCCCTTGAGCTTGCGGATGTAGCAATGCCACTCGCCGCGGTCGCGCTTCTCCACGTGCGGCAGCAGGCGCTGCAGCACCTGGCGGGCATCGCCCACCAGGGCCACGTCGACCTTTACGTTCTTGTTGATCTCGGCCTGGTCGATCTCGATGTGTATCTTGTGAGCGCGCGCGGCGTAGGTACGCAGGTCGCCGGTCACGCGGTCATCGAAGCGCATACCGACGGCGATCAGCAGGTCGGAATCCTGGATGGCATGGTTAACCCAGGCCTCGCCGTGCATGCCCATCATGCCGAGGTTGAGCGGATCGCTGGCCGGAAACACGCCCAGGCCGAGCAAGGTGAGCGCCACCGGGATATCGGTGGCGCGAACAAACTCGCGGAAAACCTCCATCGCGCCGGAAATCACGATGCCGTGCCCGGCCAGAATAACCGGGCGCTTGGCGCTGTTGATCAGCTCAATGGCATGGGCCAGTTCGGCATCTATATTGATGGAGCGCTGGCGTTTGAGCGGCAGTTGCGGAGCGGTTGCCTCCCACTCGAACTCGCAGGTGCCCTGCTGCGCGTCCTTGGTTATGTCGACCAGAACCGGACCGGGGCGGCCGCCGGCGGCAATGACGAAGGCTTCGCGAATGGTGCGGGCTACGTCTTCGGCGTGAGTCACAACCACGTTGTGCTTGGTGATCGGCATGGTGATGCCGGTGATGTCGACCTCCTGGAAGGCGTCCGAACCCAGCACCTTGCTGCTGACCTGGCCGGTGATGCAGACGATGGGCGAGGAATCAAGCATGGCCGTGGCTATGCCGGTAACCGTGTTGGTTGCCCCCGGCCCCGAGGTCACCAGCGCCGTGCCGACTCCGCCGCTGGCGCGGGCGTAGCCGTCCGCCATGTGCGTGGCTCCCTGCTCGTGCCGCACCAGGATGTGGTGGATCGGAGACCGTCCGAGCGCGTCGTAAGCCGGCAGAATGGCCCCGCCGGGATAACCGAAGATGTGGCGCACGCCTACCCTGGCCAGTGTTTCACAAATAATTTCCGCCCCTGTGAGTTTCATCGCTACCTCGTCAATGAATCGGAGTCCCCGAACCGCACTCACCCCGAGTGGGTTCGCCTATGCGACCGCAGGCCGTTCACGGGTATCCAATTAGTTTACGGCATTCTGCGGGAAAGATGCGCGTTCAGAACACGCCATTAGCAGAATCATGAGCATTAGCAGAAGTTAAGGAGATGTAAGCTGATCGAGCGCCGGCCCTGGTTGCCGCCGGTCTGCTCTGACGGTATATGAGCGCCGGTTGCGAGGATTTCACGCTGGTGCCCCGCATCTGCCTGAATTTGGCAGATGTGGGTGAATTAGAATTCCGCATCTGCGAAAACTGCGCAGATGGGGGGCCCTACTCCATCTTGTGCTGCGCTTCTTCCAGAATGCGCTTTGCCCGGCTCGGATTGTAGACGCCGCAGGAACAGAAGTGCGCCATGTAGGCAGCGGCCTGTTCGGGCGTGCGGCGGCCCTCCTTTACCCAGTCGACCATCTTCTTGGCGAAGCTGTGGCTGATCATGCCGTGTCCGCACATGGTGGTCAAAGACAGAACTTGAGTGTTGGGCAGCTTCTCCGTCTTGCCCTGGAAGCCCAGTGAGTAGCCGACGCTGTGGCGGCTCTGGCTGGCGGCGTCACAGCAGTTCTGGGCGCCGGCGATCGAGGTCGAGATGTTGATGCACATGCCCAGATCGGCCGCCTTGACCGCCTTGACGAACTCCTCCGCCGCCGGCAGGTTGTCAAAGACCGCAGCGGCGGTCGTGTAGCTGTCCAGGTTGTCGATCACCGCGTGGAAATCCGGCTTCATCTCGCGCGTCCAGTGCGCGGTGGGGTTCATCTCCGCTGATGGCCGGAAGGCCCCGCCATGTATGGCGTCGCCCAGGTTCACCGGCTTGAAAGGCAACGCCATCTCCAGAAAGCGCTTCAGCTTGGGCACGCAATCCTCGTCGTTCTTGCCGCGGCAGGGCATGGCAAAGACGACGTAGTCGTCGCGAAAGCTTTCCGATTTGCCGTAGCGATGCAACGTGTTCGTCATGCCTGCCTCCCGGCGGCTCCGGCAGGCGCTGCTGCCGGGGCGGTAAGTGCGCTTGGATTGGTAATGCGGCCCAGGCCGAGGTTGGTCTTGGCGCGCTCCAGTTTGTATCCGAGCCGCTCCAGTGTCTGGATGACCTCGTGTTCGGCGCCGTTGTCTTCGCAGCGTGCGCCCACGCCCAGGGCGATCACCGTATCCAACTGGCGCTCGACCTCGCGCACCAGCCCAATGACCTCCTCCATGCGCGCAATGGGAACCTTGATCTCGACAATCGCCGACAGAATCTTCTCGTTGAGGATGTCCTCGCGAATAGCGCCTTTCTTCGGGTCGGTCATCAGCATGGCGATCGGGTTCTTCTTTTCGAATTCGATCCCGGCGTCGGCCAGGGCCTGCGTCATGCGCTGGATCTCATGGAAGCGCACGCCCACCCCAGGACGGCCGAACTCGATGGTGAAGCCGACCTCGCCGCGCTGCACGCGCCCGCTGATGTCGTTGGTCTTCACTTCTTCGGTGCCGCGGCCCTGCACCCCGGTGGACTCGTGCGGCACGCGCGGGTCGGAGAAGGCGCGGCGCACCACCCGCGGCCAGGCCAGCTCTTCCGGCTCCAGGGCGGAAGTGGGGCAGACGTCAGGCTCGGGATCGAAGCGCAGCCGCAGCATCTTGAACAAGGCCCGCATCCCGCGAACCAGGCTGGGATTGAGATGCTCCTTGCTCATGCCGTTAAAGCAGGTGTAACACTCGACGCACTCGTCCTGGTCCACGGTGGCCCGGTTGATCTTCTGGTCCACGTAGATGGCGCCCATGGGGCATACGTAGGTGCAATTTCCGCAGGCAACACACTTGTTGGAGTTGATTTTCACAGCAGTCCTCGCAAACAGCGCCAGCCTCCGCATGCCGCCAATTATGTGCTCGATTTCTAAAAAGCCGGGAGGAACTGCCCGAGTTGTACTACAGTTCCGCCGCCGCTGTAAAGCGCCGGCCAGGAGGCGGAGAGACAAAATCGCGAGCTAACGAGCTGCTCCCAAACAAGATGAACTGAGGCGGGGCTTCGGCTCGTTTGCCGCAGCTCCTAGATGTCAACGCGCCTTTCGGTCCTCCGCCTGGCGTACCAGCAGGGACTATAGCCAAGATGCGGGAAGAGGGAGCGAACGCAGGTCTGGGTTTCGGTTTCGCCGGGGATGATTTCGGTTTTTCCGTTCTTCTGCAGCATGTAGTAGATGCGCTGCACCTGCACATGGTCGAAAGCATTGGATTGGCGGGCGGCGCGGTAACGCAGAACCGCGTAGTCGGCGGCAAAAACCACGGCAGCCAGGGCCAAAAGCAGAAGCGACGCCCGGATCAGCACCCGCTTGATCGCTCCGGCCGGGAAGTTGCCTGCCCGCTCTCGGTCCAGGCCGGAGAGGCCGCCGCTGGTGCGGTCGAGAAGCTCGGAGATTCGCTGATAATAGCTGCGCTCGGAAGACATGGATAAACCTGAACTTCAGATAAATGCTTCCGCTACCATTGGGGTGTCCCTCCCGACAAAGGCAACTCTGGCGAATGCCGCCCCGGCGCTGGATCATAGGTCACCTTGGCCTCGAACAGGGAAGGGCTGAGCTGCGGATTGTACTCGACCTTGGTCAAAAAGCGCTCCGAGGTGGTTTCGCCGTTGCGCGTGTGCACGATGATGTGGGCGGTCAGCATTCCCTGCTCGGGCCGGTAGTTGCCGTAGGTATCAGCCTCTTCGGTTTTCAGGTGATCAAGCGGATCGCGGTAGGTGAACGACTTGCGGATCGGCAGGTAATCGTTGGCATCGATGGCGATGGTGACCGACCTGTCCTCGGCATTCAGCAGCGTGACCTGCTCTACCTGCCGGTTTTCGATCACGTTGCGCCCGCCATAGAGCACCAGCGTTTTGGGATCTTTCAGCCACTGGCGCAGCACCACTTCCAGCGAGCAGTCACGGCGGCGCAGGTAATCCTGCATCTGCTTGTCCGGCAGCGCGGCCGTTCCCCGGTAGGTAATTTCATAGCCCCGGTCGCCGTTGTGGATATTTATGATGTCGCGCTTTTTGGTGACTTCCGTGCGGTCCTTGTCCGGGTACGACCAGAACGACCAGTAGTCGGTGGCGAGTCCCTTGGCCTGGCCGCGGTCGTAGCCGTAGGTGCGGCCCTGTTCGGAGCGGGTGGACAAGGTGAGATAGGCGTCGCCTCCCAAGGCGGCGATCATCTTGTCCAGCAGCGCCCGCGCCTTTTGCGACTCCGCATCTGCCGACGAGGCAGCGCCCGGCGCGCTCTGGGCGGTGGCGGGCTGGGAAGCGTTCTGCGCCCCGACAGGCGCCAGCGAACAGCCCAGGATCAGCAACACTGCAAAAAGTCTTTTCAAGCAAACTCCTCTTTTGCGGCTGGCGCTTGCCTGCGACCACCAGGAACACGGCCTGGTTGGCGCCCAGCCGAAGGCGGCCAGCCTACACCCTGCGCGAGACGGTTTCGAAGTCGCCGACGCCGCGCGCCATCCGCCGATGCCAGCGGCGAGCCGCCTCTACGAGCGCGGAAAAAATCGCCTGCGAGCTCGCATCCTGCCGGTAAGTGCGCTCGGGGTGCCACTGCACGCCCAGGACGAAGTGGTCGGCGTCCGTGCCTTCAACCGCCTCGATAATGCTGTCCTGTGGCGAGCGTGCCACCACCCGCAGGCCGTCCCCCGGCAAGGCTACCGCCTGGTGGTGAGATGAGTTTACGGTGATCGTGAGCTGCTTGGCCGCAGCAATGATTGCCGCCAGCCGGGAGCCGGCCTCGATGACCGCCGGATGGGTAATCACCGTCCCCGGAGCGGAGCCCTCCGGACGCTCATGCAGTACCGGTGACTCGATATGCTGCAACAGCGTTCCGGTGCGCCAGACGTTCAGCGACTGTATGCCGAAGCAGATGCCGAGAATCGGCTTGCGCATGTTGTGCGCGTCCTGCAGCAGCAGGTCATCAACCATCTCCCGCGCCGCGTCGGCCGGGGCGGTGCGCGGATGGTGCGGCTCACCGTACTTCTGCGGATCGAGATCGGCTGGACTACCAGGCAGCATGACGCCGGCGCAGCTCTTGACCACCTGCGCGACCTCGGCCGGGGTAGAGGTCAGGGAGACGACAACCGGTTCGCCGCCGGCAAAGCTGACCGCTCCCGTATAGTCCGGCAAGACTCGCCCGGAGTAGGCGGCGTCCGACTTGGGGCTCGGAATCGCGATTCGTGGTTGCATTTGCGGTGATGGCTCAATCAATTGCAAATGAGGTTGAACACAGCGGCTTCACGCCGCTAACCTCTCGATGCGCCGTGGAAGCCCGCGCCTTCAGGCTTGGGCTTCCACAATTATCGCAGTAATCCGAAGACCCGTGGGTCTGGCTTCCAACCCATTTACCGAGCACCCTGGCTCGGCGTGGCGCTTGGGGTTGCCGGCAGCGCCGGCTCGCCCCGGGGGTCGCTCACTTGGGCGCGGGCATAGTACAGGTCCTCGACCGCCTTCTGCGCCACGGCCGCCAGCCGGTCCATCTCTCTGGGCGAGAACCCCTCCGGCGAGATCGGCTTGCCCACCACCAGCATCAGCGGCCGCGGCTTGACGACGAAGCTGTTCATCGGCACCGCCTCAAAGCTGCCCGCTATGGCCATGGGCACTATCGGCACCCCGGCCCGGATGGCGACGAAAAAGGCGCCGCCCAGAAACGGCTGCACCTGCCCATTGGCCGAACGTCCGCCTTCGGGAAAGACCAGCAGCGGCATCCCCCGGCGAACGGTTTCGCTGGCCTGCCGCAGGCTGCTCAGCGAAGAGCGCGCGTTCTCCCGGTCGATCGGAATCTGCCCCGAGCGCCGCAAATGCCATCCCAGGAAGGGGTAACGGAACAGCTCGCGCTTGGCCATGATGCGGAACTGAAAGGGCAGGGCGTGGTAGAGCACGGGAATATCCAGCGCGGAAATGTGGTTGCACGCGTAAATACATGAGCGTAAACCATCCAGGTTTTCCGCGCCGATTATGGTTAGCGGGCAGTTCACCGTCTTGAGAATCAGCCAGGACCACAGCCGGGCAACGCGGTGTTGCCCGCGCCCATCACGGTCCCACAGAGAGCAGAGCAGCGAGGCTGTGCCCAGCACCACCGTATAGAGATAAATCAGCGGATCAAAGACCAGGTACGAACAAATCCGCTGCCACGCACTTGGATTGTGAATGTCTGCCACGCCAGGCCGCGCTCTCCCCTATTCATTGACAGGATAACCGATAGAGAGGCGGGGTGAACATCGTCCGCCTCACGCTTCAATTCCCAGCGCCTGGCAGAGCGCGCGCATGTGCTTCAGATCGAATTTGTAAGACGGGGTCCGGTACAGCTCGTGGCCCAGCCGGTATAGCTCCGAGACAGCGGTCTGGTAGGCAGGCATTACTCCTGCAGTATAGCCCGCTGGGCGGAACGGTGTTCGTGGCGTTTTGCCGCCGCAGGATTTTACCGGCTGCGGCCCGCTCATTGTGGCGGTCATGATTCACCACGGAGCATGGGAAAAACGCCACCGTGCTATGCTGCGTAGCAGCAGCCCGGGAGAGAAAGCAAAACGCCGTTGCCATTGCCGGCTACGAGCGGAGGAGATGACACATGATGGCGCCGATTCCGCAGCTTGCCAAGCCTGGCCTGCCGCTGGCGAAGTATTCCTTTGGCGTTGGCGACCGCTTTGCCCGCCAGGCCAAGGCGCAACTGCGCGCCTGCATGCTGGCCGCCGAGCATGGAGTGGATGTCATTCCGGTGTGGAACAAATCCCACCGCGAACATCTCATCGTCGGCTCCGCCCCGGACAGCGTGCGCACCGCCGTCGAGGCGGCAGTGCGGGAGCTCAACTGGACCAGGCCGTTCCATATCGACGCCGACCACATCACCATGGAAACGGTGGACGGATATCTGCAATCCAGCGATTTCTTCACCATCGACGTGGCTGCCGCCATCGGCGCGCCGGCCGAGACTTCTGCCGTGGACCGCTTCCTCGCCGGCCATCCCGAGCTGCTGCGGCCGGTTGAACTGGCTGGCCAGGAGCGCCCGCTGGAGCTCTCGACCTCCATCGCCTTGCGTGTCGCGCACAAGTACCTTTCCGCGGTGCAAATGGCGGGCCGAATCTACCGCCGAATTGAGTCCGCGCGCGGCCGGGGAAGCTTCATTACCGAGGTCTCGATGGACGAGACCGACTCGCCGCAGACGCCGGAGGAATTGCTCGTAATCCTGGCGGCATTGGCGGACGAAGGGGTTCCCGTGCAGACCGTCGCCCCGAAGTTCACCGGCCGCTTCAACAAGGGCGTCGACTATGTGGGAGATCCGCGCCGCTTCGAGGCGGAGTTTCGTGGCGATGTCGCCGTGGCCGGGTATGCCGCGCGCCTGTATGGGCTGCCGCCGGAGTTGAAGCTGAGCGTCCATTCCGGCAGCGACAAGTTCTCCATCTATCCGGCCATTAACCGCGCCCTGCGCGATATGGGCGTGGGCGTGCACGTGAAAACCGCCGGAACCACCTGGCTGGAAGAAGTGATCGGCTTGTCCGAGGCCGGAGGGGATGGCCTCGCGCTGGCCAGGCAAATCTATGCCGAGGCGTACGCGCACCGCCAGGAGCTGTGCACGCCTTACGCTGCGGTCATCGACATCGATGCCGCGAAACTGCCTCTCCCCGCCGAGGTAAATGGATGGAGTGGCGAACGCTATGCCCGCGCATTACGCCATGACGAACGTTGTGCCGAATACAACCCTAACCTGCGCCAGTTGATCCACGTGGGATACAAGATTGCCGCCAAGCTGGGCCGCCGCTACCTGGAGACGGTGGACGCCTGCGAGGAATCGATCGCGCGCAACGTCACCGCCAATCTCTATGAGCGGCACATCAGGCCACTGTTTCTGGGGTGCTATCTCCAGTTGCCAATCAAAATGAAGGGCGCCCAGTAGTACGGGTGGGCAAATGAATCCGATACCGCGGCTGCGCCGGCAGGCGCCGCTTCGGGCTTCACATCTCCATGCAGCAGCGCCACCTGCGCCTGGCGCAGCGCCTCCGCTTTCGGCATTCCAGGATTCGCCGTCCAGGTTTCGTAGAACTTGCGCATCAACGCGCCCGTGCTGCGGTCGTTCACGCTCCACAGGCTGGCAATAACGGCCTTCGCTCCCCGGCGCTGCACGATTTCACCCAGGCCATCGATTTCCCGGCCGTTGCGCTCCCCGCTCAAGGCGGTTTCGCAGGCCGAAAGGGTCAGCAGTTCGGTGCCGACAAAGTCAAATGCGGAAGACGACTCGATGTGGGCCAGCGTCACATGCTCGCCTTCCTTGTTCTTACCGCCCATCAACAAGTAGGACAGATCATATACGTTCTGGAAATGAAAATGGCTGGCAATGTGCACCAGGGGAAATTTCTTGGTTGCCAGCGCGTCGGTAAATGTGTCTTCGGTGAAGTCCTCATCCAGCAGCTCTTGCCCTTCCAGCAAGCCGACTTGCGAACCGGCTTTGGCGCGCACGATACTCTGCAACTCGCTGGGCACCGTGGGCAGCTCCTGAGAGTCACCGTAGGACTTGGAAACACCCGCTGCCAGCACCTGCCAGGAGTCCACCCGGGGAACATCCTTTAGCATGTCGATGCTCGACAAGGTGAAAACTTCGTTGCGGTACTTCTCCACCACGTACTGATGGCCGTCGTGCAAGGCCGCGATCGGAATGTAGCGCAGCACCCCGTCCAGCGACCACATCAACGTCTTGGCGTGCGCGGTCTCCAGGTCTTTTTCTACCGGGCCGAGGATGATCTTGTATAACTCTTGCGCCGCCGGTAATGCGTTGGGGCTGTTATTGCGGAGTGCGCCCCAGAGCGTGTTGACCTTGACGCGTAACGCATCGGCCTTGATCGGATACTCGTGCGGGATGCTGGCGTTTGGCAGCACCAGAATGATGATCAGCCGCTCCGGCGCCGCCACCGTATACAAAGCCGCCGTGCCCGGCTCAACCTGGCGCAGCACTCTTTGCAGAAGGCTCTCTTTCTGCTTCAGTTCGCGGACGTCACTGTCGGCCTTGGCGTTGTTCCTGCCCCCGAGCTGCTCGTAGAGCTCCTGATCGACGAAGGCCAGGAAAGATTCCCGAGCTTTATCAAGCTGCTTGGTGAGTTCCTTGAGCCGAGGTCCATCTTCCGGGGTGCGTTGTTTCTTTTTGTTCAACGCGTCCCATTCCGCCCACAGCGTCGTAACCGTGCCAGCGACTTGGTTGTACCGCTCCTCTACCGTAGTCTCGGCCGGAGTCATGGCCACCGCGCCTTCCGCACCGCCGCTCTTGTCTCCGCGGGTGAACTCCTTGAACTCCTCTTCCTTCAGCAGGTCAAGCACCTGTTGCGCTTCAAACAGTCTTCCCTGCGAGACCAGCAAATCGGCCAGTTCGCGATAGGTGGCTTCTTTCGACTGGGCGAAGCTCTGCTGAATTTCGCGATCCAGCCCCTTGAGCTTGGTGCGAAGCTGCTGATACTGGTTAACCGCTTTCTTGCCGAAAATAACCGCCAGCCTGGGTTCGTTGCGCGCTTTCCAGTACAGCATCAGGTCATTGAGGACCTGGGCTGAATAATCGATGTTGCCGACCGAGGTCGCGAGCTGCAACGCGTTGTAGTAGCAGTCGAGCGCCTTCTGGTGTTCTCCCAGGTCGTTGTATACGTTGCCCAGATATTTCAGCGTAAGGGCTTCTCGGTTACGGTCGCCGACAGTCCGTTGGATGGAGAGCGCGCGGCCAAGGTACTGCAGGGCCAGTTGCTTCTTTCCCAGGCTGTAGTAGGCTAAGCCGATGCCACGCTGAACCAGAGCTTCGACCGCGCCATCGTGAGTGGCTTTGGCGACCGGGACCGCATCGCGGTAATAACGCAGCGCGGTGGCGGTATCGTGCAAATTGAAATAGAGGGCGCCCAGGTTTTTCAGCGTGTACGATTCGGCTTCGCGGTCGCCCATCTCCCGGCTGATGGGAAGAGACTGCAGGAGGTACTCAAGCGCCTTCTGCGGTAGCGCTAAACTGCTGTAAACCAGTCCAATGTTGGCCAGCGTACTGGCTTCCAGCATGCGGTCGTGAACCGCCCTTTCGATCTCCAGCGCTTTCCCGTAGTCCTCCAATGCCTTCTGTTTTTCTCCCAGGTCGTCATAGACGATGGCGATATTGTTCAGTGCCTGGGCTTCTCCATGCTGGTCGCCGGCCAGCCGGTGGATGGGAATGCTTTGCTGGTAATACTGCAGCGCCTTTCGCTTCTGGCCCAGGCGGTCGCAGAATCTGCCCATGGTGGTAAGCGTCCAGGCTTGCTGATAAAGGTCGCCCAGGGCCTGCCAACCTGATAGCGCCTCTTCGAACTTCCGCAGGGCCAATTCCCGGGCTGCCAGCGTATCCGTGTTTCTGAGAAGCAGCCCCTCAAAGAGCGCGGTTTCGGCGGCAATCCGCTGCTTATCTTCCGCGTTTGGAGCCGTATGCCTGGTGGCGAGGATTTCGTACCGGCCCTTGGGGGCCTTTGGTTCAAGCGAGCTGACCTTTACCCGGTACTCGCCCGTGCTCTCGGCGATGACGGAGATCGGCTCTGGTCCGAAGGCGCCGTTCGAGCTGTCGGCCCATCTGATCTGGACCCCGTGCGGATCATGCAGCGTCACCACCAGGTCGATGCCGCGCTGGTCTACCACGATGTGCCAATACTCGCCGCGTTGCATTGCCACGCGGTAGATGTGCAAATCGCCGCCGCGGAAATCGCGCTCAAGCGGTTTTCCGCTTTCGAGTTTTAACCATCCTTTACCCGCGGGAACAATGGCGGAGGAGGGTTGCGCGGGTGCAGTTTGGGCTTCAGCCCGAGCAGGGCTCACCAATAGCAAGGCAATGGCAAAAACGAACAACCAGGAGAGCAGGGAAGTTCTTTTAGCGGAGAGTAGAGGTGAGCATGACGACATTGCAAATGATACAGCGCGGCGAGTAGCCTCGCCGCGCTCGAAAAATTTAGGACCTAGCTGCTGCTATCGCTGTGTGGAGGCTCTGCTCTAAAGCCGACCAGCCCGGTGTGCTTACCGCTGTCGCCCCACTGGTCGTTTGGATGCTCCGCGCCCAAGCCTCGGGCCGTCGCGTTGCGCTTATTGCCGCCACTACTGCTATCGCCCCACTGGTCGTTTGGATGCTCCGCACCCAAGCCTCTGGCTGTCGCGCTGCGCTTGCTGCCACTGCCGCTATCGCCCCACGTGTCATGCGGATGTTCCGCACCCAAGCCTCGGGCCGTCGCGTTGCGCTTGCTGCCACTGCCGCTATCGCCCCACTGGTCAGCGGGAGGGCCGCCACCCAACTTCGCTAAAGACATCTCGGCTTCGGACCGAAGGACTTTCCTGGCGGCGGCAATGCCGAGCATGGCCAGAGCGCCACCAGCTATCCTCGCTGCAAAGCGGCGACGGTCAAGGTAAACCGCCCCGTCCTTGACATCGAGGCCACGACCGCCCTCAGCTATGTCCCACAGTACGCGACCGCCTTGCGGGTTAAGAAGCTGTTGCCGGCGGGACGCCCTGCGTTTGAGAAGTTGGCGAATGCCAACGAACAGGAGGGGTGCCGCAACGCAAATTACAAGTCCACAAATTAGCCACAAAATCATAGAGGCACCTCAGTGCTGAATGACCGGCACTATAATACCGACGTTGCCGGATGTCAACGCATCTCTGCATCTCAATTTGAGATGTTTTACCGATGGGCCGCCGCAGCGTATGCTGCAATACTAATAACCCGGGAAGCCAGGGTAGTTGCTGTGAGGAATTGAGACCCATGGTTGAACTTCAGCCGCTGGGAGCGACTTGCAATCTTACCTGCAGGTATTGCTACCAGGGCCCCCTTCGCCAAATTGAAGGCGTGCGGCAATCGTACGATCTCGCGGCCATGCAGGCCGCCATCGAACGAGAGGGCGTCTCCTTCAACCTCTCCGGCGGCGAGGGCCTTTTGCTTCCGGAGCGCGATCTAGAAGAGCTTTGGTCCTGGGGCTTCAAGCGATTTGGCGAGAGCTCATTGCAGACAAATGGCGCCCTGCTGCGCGAATCGCACATCGCCATGTTCAAGCAGTACGGCGTCGGGGTTGGCGTCTCTGTGGACGGGCCGGGCGAGATGAATGACCTGCGATGGGCAGGTTCGATCGAGAACACCAGGGCGGCTACCGCTCGCACCGCCAGAGCCATAGAGATGCTTTGCGCAAACGGCATCATTCCCGGGCTCATCGTTACCTTGCACCGGCTCAACGCCGAAGCGGACAAGTTGCCCATCATGAACGAGTGGTTCCGCAGCCTGGAGCGGCTCGGCGTCAAATCCGTCCGCCTGCATGTTCTGGAATGTGAAGATGCCGGCATTCGGCAACGGTATGCACTCTCCGCGGCTGAGTACGCGCAGGCGTTTCTGAACTTCGTGGAGCTGGAGTCGACTCTGGAGCACTTGCGGTTTGACGTCTTCGAGGATATTCGCAGCCTGCTGGCCGGAAAAGAGGCCGGCGTGACCTGCATATGGAGGGGTTGCGATCCCTATTTTTCGCGTCCCTTTAGAGTCGTCGATGGCCAGGCAAACGGAAGCAATTGCTGCCGGACGCACAAGGAAGGGATCCGGTTCATGCGGGGAGATTGCCCGAGCGCGGAACGGTATCTCGCCTTGTACTATACGGACCAGCAATGTGGCGGATGTGGCGGATGCAGGTTCTTCCTGATGTGTAAAGGACAATGCCCAGGCACGGCCATCGATGGCGATTGGCGGAATCGCAGCGAATATTGCGATGTTTGGAGAGGTCTTTTCGAGTTCTTTGAACAAAAAGCAGTCGCCGTGGGCGCAACTCCGCTTTCTCGGAACCCCACCCGCGAAAGACTGGAAGAAAAGATGGTCGATGCATGGATGAGCGGTCTGAACCCGAATCTGGAAGACCTCCTGGCGGAACTTACGCCCGCGCCGCCGCCGCCGGAATTGCCGGTTTCCTGATGCCGCCACCATTTTGCCTGCCGGAATTCGTCCGTTTTCTATGGGTCAGCGAGCAGGCCAGGAATGCGCGCGAGCCCATGCTGGGCAAGCTGAGGGCGGCGTGGTCGGAGATCGAGTGGCGTTCTGTCGGCAGCGGGTTGCGCCACTGCGCGTTGTGCTTGATTGCCGCCGACGCCTATCCCGAGCTTTCAGCCAAGGCTGAGCGATGCGGACTGCAGGCGGTTCCGTTGCGCGTCGAGGAGAGGCGAACCAGTACCGGCGCGGCTCCGAAGCAGATCCTGGCGCATGTCTTGATTGCCAAAGCGCGCGCCGTCAAGCAATTCAGGTCTGCCTGGGTTGGCAAAGACAGCGATGAGCTGGGCGGCCTGCTGGGCTACCCCGCGTGCTGCCGGGAGTTCTATAAGCGTATTTCGGGCGAAGGTCTGACCGAACCAACCTGGCAGATAGCCAGAAACACCAAGACAGCCAAATGCGAGGGGACCCTGGTGGTGGCCTCCGGGTTGCCGCTGCTCAATCCTGTCTGGCATTCGATTGGGATAAGGGCAATTGCGCACTGGCCCTGTAGCCTGGATTGCCGGAAATCAGAACAGTTGGGAATGCAGTTTGTCGACCTAGGCAGGTCTATAGGTTTTGCGGACGAAGTTGAATGCCTGACGGAATTGCTGGACTGGCCGGTTGAATGGTCGGCTCTCCACGGCATTGCGGAGATTCGCACGCCTATAGTTAAGATAGCGACCCGGACCGATCCTACCCCTGAGCGGTACGTTGTCCGGTGGATGGGAAAAAGCTTTCCCGCCGACGGAGCGCGCGGCCTGGTGTTTCCGTACTCCCAGACATTGTCTCAGAACTGGCAAGAGCGGTGCCCGTTCCTTTTTGCCACGCCCATCCCTGGACCTTTTCGAAAATTGTCTTAGAAAGGTTGTCTCCGGCGGGTTTCACTGCTATATTTGCACCTCATCCGAAGCGCTTTAACTGTCTCGCGGTACGCGCGTAGCGAAAGTAAGGGGAGGCGGCTATTTTGGTATTCCGCCGCGGACGAAATCAATATTCTTCGAACCAGACGTAACCTTGCGGGCTCTGCTGGGTTGGTAGCAAGTGAGTACCGTTCTCTTTTTTTTCGGATGTTTCAGGCCCGGAGTGAAATTCGCAGTTACGGGAGGATGGCATGCAAATCCGGGTTCTCCTGGTGGCACTACTGATTTCGTTGCAGTGCGTCGGACAAGCGAAGAAAGTTATGGACAGTCCACCGGCTGCGTCTCCGACTCCGGCGGCAAGCGCGCCCAGTGGCTCGGCAGAGTCGCATCCGGGAGGAAACTTCGCCATCGAGTCCGAGATGCTGACCTACAAGTCTCTGCAGTCCAACAGCGAGGCTATCGCCTGCGATGTCGCGGAATTTTTGTTCTCGCCGAACACGCTGGCGCCGACGCCAAACGGCCCGAATCCCTTGTTAGGCAAAAACAAGAGCACATACGGGCCTGTAACCACGGGGTGCGCGAACCTGCCGTCGGGCCGGCAAACGGGAGTGATCGTTCTTTCGTCCTCAGGCAAGACGTTGGCCAACTTTCAGGCCTGGCGCGCAAATATGGCTATCATCCGGCAGCTTGACGCGCGCGCCAGCAGCTATTGCGAAAGGCTTAAGAGTGGCCCGCCGGGGAGTAAGACAATGGGGATATTCCCCTTTGCCCCTGCCGGCGTCGGAAGCGAGATAGAGGGCATTCTCAAGCTCTTTGCCACCAACGAAGCTGCCGTGGGCCTCACCGGGACGGTCCGGGACGAAGCGCTGATGGGCGGCGTCGGCAGACAACTGCGGGCGCTGAACGTGCCGGTTCTCCTGCCGGACCTTTTCAGCCCGTTTTCGCTCGGAAGAATGGACTTCTCGAAGTCTCCGCTGATGAGCAGTCTTCTGCAGTTGCTGGAAAAGAGGTCTTGCGTCAAAAACTACATTGACGAGCAAAAGGGCAAAACCAAGGAAGACGAGGCTTCCGAGTTTCTTGGCAAACTGGATAAGTTCATCGAAAGCGTGACCACCGCCCCGGGAACGACGCCTACTGCTCCTTCGGCGATCGCCGCGGCTCTTTCTGCCGACGACTTCGCGCGGGCAATCGGAGCAAATCCCGATGGCTCATTTTCCACGGATTCGCCCTGGAAGCACGTCTTGCTGCTCAAAGCGCTGGAGTCGGGCGGCTCGCAGATAGGCCGCGCCGGGATCTTTGGCAGCAAGCTACACTTCACCGGCGGAGCCGTAACCACTTATGCGCTCTTCACGCTGGATGGGAAGCTGGCCTGCTCAGGCAACGCCTATGCGTACGGCGGAGATGTCCGTCCTAAACGCATGGCGAAGCAGTCTATCGAGCCTAATCTGGATCCCAGCCAGCAGCTAATCTTTCTACGCGGCCGTTGCGCTCCGGAGTAAAGCGCAGCACTAGTTTCGACAGCGTAGCGGTAGGCTTTTAGTTCAATCGCCAGGTTTAATCCCACCGCCTTAAGGCGGTAAGCTTTAGCCTCCCGCTACAATGGCGCGAGGCGGACGATGACTGAATATAGAACCAGCGGGCACGCGATTTGGGACATCAAGTATCACCTGATCTGGATTACGAAGTATCGGTACAAAGTGCTGTGCGGGGAAGTGGCGGAGCGTGCCCGCGATGTGATCCGGCAGATCTGCCAGGCGCGAGAAGTGACGATCATCCGTGGCGCGGTGTCGCCGGACCACGTGCATATGCTGGTATCTGCCCCGCCACTGCTGTCGCCGGCCAAGCTGGTGCAGTACGTGAAAGGGAAGTCGTCGCGGCGGTTGCAGGAAGATTTTCCGCACCTGCGCAAACGGTACTGGGGGCAGCACCTGTGGGCGCGGGGGTATTTCTGCGCGACGGTGGGCGCGGTGGACGAGAAGATGATCATGGAGTACATCGAAAATCAGAGGTGGGACGAAGACGCGGAGGCGTTCAAGATTACCGCGCCCGCCGAGCCTTAAGCCGGCTTGCAGCCGGGAGCGCTTCAGGCGGCTTCCAGCCGCAACCTGCGACTTTCAGTCGCAATATAACCCACCGGCTTTAAGCCGGTGGTCGTTAAGAGCAGAACCAAAGTTGCTTTGTGTCGGCTTTGTATCAGGGCATGCCTTCAGCCGCGCTGATAACCAGCACGCGTGGTCTTTAGGCCTGTATTGGACCACAGGGACTGAAGCCCCTTATTTAGGTGGACCTATTCACCGGGCTAAAGCCCGGTGCTTCCACCCGGGTACAGCAACTATAAATTTGCTCTAAAGTCGGATTTACCGCTTCATACGGCACGTCTGAAGACGTGCCCTTCCACGATTCGGAATACAGCAACTTTGGTTTTGCCTAGCTCAGCCGTTGAACGCCGTCAGGGTGGAGGTGGGAATCCTTGAGCCCCGAAGGGGCGCTGCCAGGGTTCCCACCTTTATTTTCCGTCCTGTTCTCAGCGTATTGCATTCAATGTGGCGCGCACCGCCGCCAGATCGAGCTTGCCATAGCCCCAGGACGCGTTAGGGGCATTGCCGGTATAAAAGTCTTGAGTGGAGTTGTGCTGAAGCAATGACTTGATATCTCCGCTCGTCAATGTCGGTTTCTTTTGCAGCATCAGCGCCACAATGCCGGCAACGTACGGCGTGGCTGCGCTGGTGCCGTTGAAAAGCATGTAATTCCCCGAGGAGTCCACCAAATTGTGGTCGGCGCCCACGCCGCTTCCATCCGGATTTCTGGCGTAGCTGGACGAATACCACTGGCCGGGTGCGGTGATATCCGGCTTGATGGAGCCGCCGCGGTCGTAGCCGATGCTGGAATAACAGGAAAGACTGCCCAACTGCATGGGGGCATTTCCGCAGGCATCTTTCAGCGTATACATTTGACCCTGATAGCTGAATTGATCGTTCCAATCGTAGCTGCCGACCGTGATAGCGCCTCCCGAGGAGCCGGGAGTGCCGACAATCTCAGCCTGGCGCTGAATGGACTGGTCGAAGGCGCCTCCCAGGATGTAGCCATCTACCTGCAGCTTTTCCTGGCTGGTGCTCGACAGCACCATGCCCGCCCAGTTGGCGGGCGTAGTAAATTCCAGCACCAGGTCTTGGGAAATCGGGTTCTGGTACGCTCTGTTCAGCGTAGGCGTAGGCAATTGACCTGTGCCGGTGAGCACCAGAGGAGCCATCGCGAGCTGCTTGGGATCGGGGACCGCGCCACTCGGCGAGTGGACGTAGAAATCTACCATAGCGGGGTTATCCGACTTCCAGGCGAGGTTGGCCGGCTGGTTGATGGCAACCGCCACCTGAGTATGCAAGCCGGCGATCCGCTCGTTGCCGGCGGCGATGACAATGGCCCGTCCGGGGGCATTAGCGAAGCGCGCTTGCAGTTCGCGCTCTTCAATGCTGTCTCCATTGTGGCCTCCGCCGTGACCGCCGAAGCTGCAGGAGAAAACCACCGGCTTGCCTTCTTGTTTGGCGATGCTGTCAACCCAGGCGACGGCCGCATTAAGCAGGTATCCGTTCTCCAGCGATCCTGTGCTGCCTCCGATACGCACGGCAATAATGTCCGCGTCGGGGGCCACGCCCACGAAGGCCTTGGAATTGTTGCCACTGCCTGCCGCGATTCCGGCGGCTGCCGTCCCGTGGCCGTGCTCGTCGGTTGCCGGAATGCGCTTGCTGCCGGCAGCCAACTCGGCCGTTAGTTGCTGGCGAGTGTAGAGCGTGCCGATGGAGCGTCCGTTCGGGAACGAGTACGGCGCCTTGCCGCCCAGTCCGGAGGAATCGAACGAGGTGCTCATGGTGTCCCAAAGGTAAAGCAGGCGGGAGGTGGGATGGCCGGCGGCATCGAAAGTAATGAAATCCCGATTGCGGAAGTCGAGGCCGGAATCGATTACGGCCACGATGACTCCCTTGCCGGTAAGGTTCGCGGTGCCGCCCCGGACAATTTGCTCCGCCACGGCGCGGGTCGGCGTCGTCGACTGCAGGGTGGGAACCGGCGGGACTTGTATCGCCTCCGGATAGTCAATCCAGACGAGCCCGGGCGCGGAAATAAATGCTTGTGTAACCTGCGGGTCTATGCCGGTTTGGGCTGCATTCAGGGGAACGAACACTTCGGCAAAGCGGTCGAAGGCTGTCAGCAGCGTGACTCCGGGCACCTTGAGATTCTGACGCGAATTTACTGAATCAAATTCGGCCCGGATCACGAAGTAATAGCTGGCCGCGGTCTTGTCGCCGGCGACAGGCGTGCCCGCTCCGGGGCTCATTAGCGCTCTGGCCGAGGCGCGGAGCGCCGCGGGGACGGAACGCGGAAGCCCGGCCGGGGCCGGCGGCAAACTTAATGGCTTGGCCGTACCTGCCTTGGCTGTCTTAAGATCGATGGCTGGCTGCTGTGAACCAGGGGCCGGTCCCTGTGCGTTTAGTCCGGCAACAAGCGCCAGGACAAACACCAGGACAAACACAACGATAGGCAGCGCTTTACGGCGGGCAAATCCGGCTTGCTGGTGAACTCGTGCGGCATGCGACATAAAATTGCCTCCCGGCTATTCTCTTGTTTTTCCCACCAGTCTCCGTTGTTCGTGAATCTTCCCGTATTCCCTGTGCGCGTCGCTGGCCTAAAGTGCGGCCACTAAGAAGCGCAGGCCGGCTCAGTCCACGAACGTCCTTGGCCCGAGGCAGGATGAAGTCTCAAGGAATAGCGGCCTTTTGAATCACAAACCCAAACAGGATGATCCATTTTCAGCTTTGTACTCCGGCAAAGCAACCAGATTTGCACCTTTTAGGCCATGTGCTAACCGGCGCGCCTCGGCTGAGTGGCCGCGTAGCAAGATTCGATGGCTCCGGTCTTTTACCTAGGCCGGCGCCACATCGAATGCGGCGGGCCAACGCATTCCCGGCTTCCGTTCCTACCTTTAGTTACCGATCCAGATAAGGGGCGCCAAGTAAATGGTGCGCAAACAATTCCGCTCGCACCACCGCTTGCGGCGGCAGATTTTGCCACCTCGGACTTCGCACCCCAGGTTCGCAATCCAGCTACTTACAATTGCTTGAACACGCAACCTGCTTGTCGGTTTCGGATCACCGGTGCTGTGCACGGCTGTTTAGTTAATCAAATCTCCAGGGGAAAATTCCCAAAACGAAACTCGACAATGCGGGGCAAAAAAGAAATCTAGTCTAACAGGTCTGATTTAATACTTTCTTATGAGCGAAGGTTACCTGCACGTTGATTACGTTCTCATGACGCTAATTGGCAGCGACGACGGCCCGGCGGAGAGCCTGGTGGCAGCAGCAGAGCGGGGCCAGGAGCAGTTCCTGATTCTTGATTCCGTCCTGTACTGGGCGCTCTGCTGCGTCCAGAGCCATGATCGGCTGAATTTAGGCAGGTTTTGCCGCTTGTTGCGCTGCGCCAAGATCGTTCCGAGCCTCAGTCCGCGCCCGCTTGAGTATCCGGGCGTACAGGAAATTGCGCGATGGCGTGAAGCGGCGCTGGCACGGTAGCCATTGTTGTTCGCGCTGTCGTGCCCAAGCTGCCCAGCTTTTCGTGGTCTCCTAAAGACCGTTCATCTACTCAATAGCCCACTGCTGCCCCGGCCGGCCGGCGGTTATCGTTCGCGCCATAGATGAAACCGGCGCGCACTGGCCCCGAAGCAGAAGCGCCGCTGCCCGGCGTGCTCATGCTTTGCGTCGATGCCCCGATTGAACCAATCTCAATGAGTTCCGCCGCGCCCCATGGCGCTTGCTGGGTCAATTTATAGCCCATGCCGCGCAGAATCTTCATTGTGTCCGGCGACAGCCCATACGGCTCGTAAAAGACTTCATCGGGAAGCCACTGATGGTGAATCCGAGGGGCATCGACCGCCTCCTGCGGCGCCATGCCGTAGTCGATGATGTTCATAATGGTTTCAAGCGTTATGGTGATAATTCTCGGGCCGCCCGGGCTGCCGACCACCTGAAAGATCTTGCCGTCCTTGGTTACCAGGGTGGGCGACATCGAAGAAAGCGGGGTCTTGCCGGGCGCGACCGCGTTCGCCTTGCCCTGAATCAACCCGAAAAGGTTGGGCACGCCGGGCTTTACCGTGAAGTCGTCCATCTCGTTATTGAGCAAAAAGCCCGTGCCGGGCGCAACCACCGTGGCCCCGAAGGAGCCATTGATGGTGTAGGTAACCGAGACCGCGTTGCCTTCGCTGTCGATCACCGAATAGTGCGTCGTCTCGCTCTTTTCGTGCGGCTCGATACCGGGCTGGACAGCTTTGGACGGAGTCGCCTTTTCCGGATCGATCTTGGCACGGATGGCAGCCGCATACTCCTTCGAGAGCAAGCGGTCTAGCGGGTTCTTTACGAAGGCCGGATCGCCGAGATAAGTGTTGCGGTCCATAAACGCATGGCGCATGGCCTCCACAACCAGATGGACTGACTGCGCCGAGCGGAACCCCATGGCCTTCAAGTCGTAGCCCTCAAGAATGTTGAGGATTTCGCAGATCGTAGTCCCGCCCGAACTGGGCGGCGGCGACGAGACAAGCACGTAGCCACGGTAGCTGCAAGTCAGAGGCGGACCTTCGGTGACCTTGTAGTTGGCGAAGTCCTTGGCGGTCAGAATGCCGCCATTGGCCTTGCTTGCCTGTTCCACCGCTTTGGCGATTGGTCCCATATAGAATGCGTCCGGGCCCTGCCTGGCAATTAGCTCAAGGGTGGCGGCCAGGTCCTTCTGCACCAGCCGCTCTCCCAGTTGGAATGGCTTACCGTCAGAGCGGAGGAAGATCTTCGAAGCCACGGGATCTTTGGCCAGCCGGTCGGCTTGAGCATCGAGGATGTCGGTATCGCCGCGGTTCAAGATGAATCCCGAGCGCGCCAGCTTGATCGCCGGGGCCATCACCCGGGCGCGCGGCATTCTGCCGTACTTGGTCAGAGCGCGATCAAGCCCCATGACGGTGCCCGGGACACCGGCGGCCAGGTAACCGTAGAGGCTGAGGTCCTTGATGACGTTTCCTTGCGCGTCGAGGTACATGCGCTCGCTGGCGGCCGCCGGCGCCACCTCGCGGAAATTGATGAAGGTATTGCGTCCATCGGCCAGGTGAATAGTCATGAAACCCCCGCCACCGATGTTGCCGCAGCAAGGATTCACCACGGCCAGGGCATAGCCGACCGCCACCGCAGCGTCAATGGCGTTCCCGCCTTGCTGCAGAATGCGCACGCCGGCCTCCGACGCGTAACGCTGAGAAGAAACAACCATGCCGTGCTCGGACTCGACTGCAGGCTGGGAAGCGGCGTGCGACAGCATGGCAGAGCCTATGGCCATCAGTGCCAATGCACAAAATAGCTTCTTAATGTGGCTCATCGTCGTGCCTCCTGTGAATGAAGCATTGTTACCGTAATTTAATTCGAAACTTTACTGCTGTTCGACTGGGCCGGGCGTCACTACGGAAGTCCGTCCGAGTATCAGGCAGGAATACAGAGCCGTCAAGCGCTTACATTTTTGCGAATGGTTTGTGTGCTGCGTTCGCTAAGCCTGATGTATCCCGCGACGTGGAAGCGCCGGGCTTTAGTGGCAGCTTCCGGTCGGTGTATCCCGACGCCTGAAGCCAGCGTCATCCCGGCCGAAGCGAAGCCGGAGGCAAGCGTAGTGGAGGGATCTTGTGCTTGTTATGGCCGAAAGCAACGCCAGATTCCTCGACTCGCGACGCGAGCGTCGCTCGGAACGACGTTCATCTTTTGGATACAGTATGGCTGAAGCCCGGTGCTTCCACTGTACTGCAACTTTCTTCCGCCGGCGGGTTCCTAACTGTAGGAAGGGAGGTAAAAGCGATGCTAAAGAAAATGATGGGAGCGTTGGCGGCGTTGGCGTTTGCCGCGACGCTGATGGCGCCGGCAAAGGCTAGCGCGCAGGTAGCGGTCGCCGTCGGCGTGGGAGGAGTAGGCGTAGGAGTGGGGCCAGTGGTGGTGCGTCCCTATCGTTACGTCGCCGTTCCTCCCGTGCCGTACGTGGTTGCCCCGGCTCCTTACGTAGCGGTGGCGCCGCCAGCGTATGTCTATCCAGGTCCGGTAGTCGTGGGCCGCTGGTATCCCAGACCGTATGCCTATCGCACCTACGCGGCTCCCCGCCGCCCATACTGGCGCTAATCACTTTGAATTGTCATCCTGAGCGAGGCCAAGGATCTGCTCTTTCCTGAGTCCAAAGCAGATCCTTCGCCTCCGCTCGCGCCAGCCCTTCAGGATGACAACTATTAAAAACCGCGTTAAGCCAAACCGCTCTACACCACGCGCGTGAGCACCGGCTTGCCGGAGAAATGGGCCTGCAGGTTGGCGAAGGTAAGCTGTCCCATGGCCTCCCGGGTTTCGTGCGTTCCACTGGCCAGGTGCGGTGTCAGCACCACGTTCTCCATCTTCAGCAATTCCGCCGGGACCTGCGGTTCATTTTCGAAGACGTCCAGGCCGGCGCCGGCAATTTCTCCGGCCAGCAGCGCTTTGACCAAGGCCTGCTCGTCCAGGACCGATCCCCGGGCGACGTTGATCAGAATGCCTTTGCGTCCCAATGCGGCCAGAATGCGGGCATCGATCACGCGATTGGTTTCCTTGCCTCCGGGCAATGCCAGCATCAGAAAATCCGCGTCTCGCGCCATCGATTCCAGGTCCTGGTAAAGTCGGTAGCCCAACTCCGGCTTGGGATAAGGATCGTAGTAGCCGATGTTCATGCCGAAAGCCCGCGCCCGGGTGGCGATTGCCTGGCCAACGTTTCCCAAGCCGGCAAGGCAGCAATTCTTGCCGCCGACCTTGGTGCTCAGGGGAAATTTGCCTTGCAGCCACTTGCCGGCCCGGACGAAGCGATCGGCCTCGCAGATGCGCCGCGTCACCGCCAGCAACAGCGCAATAGCGGTATCGGCCACGCAGTCGGTCAGCACTCCGGGGGTGTTGGTGACGATGATGCCGCACTGGCGCGCTGCCGCCAGATCGACCGCGTCGTATCCGACCCCGAAGTTGGCGATGATCTCAAGCCGCGGCAATGCCTGCATCAGGGCGGCGTCGGCGCCGACAATGGCCGAGGTGACCACGCCGCGGATCGCTGGCCCATGCTCCCGCAAATAAGCATTGCGGTCGGGGGCGAGCCAGAGTTTATGAGCCGTGAAATCCCGTTCGACTGCGGCCATCAGGCTGGGCAGAAGCGGACCGGTGATTAGAACGTCGATTTTCGCTGTTGTCATAGGATTATTAGGCCGCGGCCGGGCGATCCGGGGCCGCCAGCTTCCTGTTTCGTGCTCCGATATCAGTTTTGCTAAGAGAGTACACACACGTTGGCACTGCCGCAAGCCGTAAGCGGAAACAGCGGCGCACGCTCCACCAGGCGCGGCCCCGCCTGTGCTGGCCATTGACAGCTGGCGGCATTTGTGGGATATGTGAGAAACTCTGATACTCACGCCCCCGATTGGTCGGCTACTGTTGAATGTGGCGTTGGAGCCAATCCGTTCGCGAGCTTGCAGGAACAAAATATTCGGGGCATTCCGGGACGAATGCCATCCTAAAAAAGGAGAACCCGCGATGAGACGAACGATAGCTGTGCTCGCTGTCGCCGCCCTGCTGGCACAGGGCGCCTTGGCGCAGCAGTTCAACTGGAAGAAACATCAGGGCGAAACCGTAACTTTCCTGTCATCGAACCATCCCTGGGCCAACGCGGTGCTCAAGCACAAAGCCGAGTTCGAGGCGCTGACCGGCATCACCATAAAGTTCGACACTTACCAGGAGCAGCAGATGCGCCAGCGCCTGGTGACGGTCATGAACGCGAAAAGCTCCGAGATCGACGTGTTCATGTCTCTGCCTTCGCGCGAGGGCGAACAGTTCGCCAGGGCCGGCTGGTATGCCGACCTGACAGGCTTCGTCAAGAACTCCAGCGCCAAGGACTACGATTTCGCCGATTTCGCCCCCGGCCTGCTTGCGCCGCTGCGCAGTGGCGGCAAGCTGAACGGCATCCCCTTGAACGTCGAAGCGCCCGTAATCTTCTACCGCAAAGATATCTTTAAGAAATGCGGCGTGACGATGCCTTCGCGGCTGGAGGGTTTGCCGGCAGTCGCGGCCAAGCTGAAGTCCTGCCAGCCCTCGATGTCACCCTGGACAACTCGCGGCCTGAAATCCGCGGTGCCCTATACCTATGCCGGGTTTCTCCACAACTTCGGCGGCGACTACCTGGACAAAAATCGCAAGCCCGCCCTGTGCAGCAAGGAAGCGCAGGAAGCTACCACCGTGTATGCGGACCTGCTGAAGAATTACGGTCCGCCGGGCGCCATCAACAACAACTTCTACCAGAACGTCTCGCTCTATCACGAAGGCAAGGCGGTGATGTCCTTCGACGCCAGCAACGAGCTGCACAGGATGGTGGAAGGCGGAACATGGCTGAATGAGACCGGCGTCTCGTTGCTGCCCGGCAGCGCGCGCAACCAGCCGGTACTGATCGGCTGGGGGGTATCGATCTCGGCCTACTCAAAGCGGCAGGAGGCGGCCTGGTATTTCGTGCAGTGGGCCACCTCGCCCGCCATGCAGGCCAAGCTTGCGCTGGAAGACATCGCCCCGCCGCGTAACAAGCTGGCGAACGATCCTGCCTTTAAGAAGTGGATCGATGCCGAGCCGGTTCGTCGCGAGTGGATGAATGCCATCCAGCAGGCGGCCAAAACCGGCAGCGGGGAAGTGGGCGCGCCTATCGCCGCCAATGTGGCCTCACGCGACATCATCGGCGGCATGGTCAACGAGGTCATGCTCGGCCAGAAGAGCGTCGGCCAGGCCTGCGCCGACGCCAACAACGCCCTTTCCAGCCTGATGGCCAAGGAGTAGGCGGCGTTGGCAGCAGCAGCTCACAACACCGGCATCGGCAGCGAACGCCGGAAGCCCCAGCGTGCCCGCGGTTGGCGCACTGGGGCAGATCTCAAGGCACTGACGGCACCGGCGGTGATTTTTACGGTGGTGATGATCGCCTTCCCGTTCGCCTACACCATCTGGCTCTCGCTACATGACGTAGCCATCGGCTCGCCTTCGCGCTTCAACGGCGTCGCCAACTATACCGCCCTGTTTACCTCCGACCCGCTGTTCTGGGAAGGCACGCGCATAACCTTCGTATTGTTTTTTATATCCCTAGCCCTGCAGCTTGGCGCCGGCACCTGGATCGCCATGCTGCTGCACAACAGCAAGCGCCTGCCGGGAGCGTTGCGCTCTCTGTTGATTTCGCCTTTCGTAATGCCTCCGGTAGTTGTAGGCATGATGTGGCTGGTGATCCTGGACCCCTCCATCGGGGCGGTAAATTTCCTCCTGGAGAAAGTCGGCTTGCCGCCGGCGCTGTGGCTGGCTTCGCCGACGTGGGTAATCCCCACGGTGGCCATGATTGATACCTGGCAGTGGACGCCATACGTGGCGTTGATTGTGCTCGGAGGCTTGCAGTCGCTGCCGCCCAACGTCTTCGAGGCGGCGCAGATCGATGGCACCTCGCGCTGGCGGACATTCTGGCGCATCACCCTCCCCATGCTCGGCCCCACCCTGGTGACGGCTACCATCCTGCGCTCGGTAGATTTGCTGCGCTTCTTCGACATCATTTACATCACCACCCAGGGCGGGCCGGGCGATGCCTCCACCACCCTCAACATCTACGGCTTCCGCCAGGGCTTCGAGTTTTTCGAGCTGGGCTATGCGGCGGCCATCATGGTCACTCTTTCGGCCATCGTGCTGGGCGCGGTGCTCACCATGATGCGGGCCAGGCGGCGCTTCAACTACTGAGGAGAGAAGATGAGCGAGAAGTGGATCAATCGCCTGAGCCAGTTGCAGCTTGCGGTGGTGGCCCTGCTCGTGCTGGCGCCGGTGGCATGGATGGTGCTGTCTTCCTTCAAGCCCTCCTCGGAGGTCACCGCCTATCCTCCTAAGCTGCTGTTCTCCGCCACCCTCGACAACTACCGGCAGCTTTTCCAGACGACCCCTTTCGCGCGCTATGCCCTCAACAGTTTCTGGGTCTCCGCCGGCTCTACTTTGATCGGGCTGGTGCTGGGAGTGCCGGCGGCTTTCGCGGTGAGCTGGTCGCGCATCACCTGGCCGGCCACGGTGACACTGATGGCGCGCATGGCCCCGGGAACCCTGTTCCTGCTGCCGTGGTATTTGATGTTCAGCCGGCTCGATCTCATTGGCTCTCCCTGGGCGCTGATTCTGGCGCATGCCGTCATCACCATGCCGATCGTGATCTGGGTGCTGCTTCCGTTTTTCGACGGCGTGCCGCGCAGCGTCTTCGAGGCGGCGCAGGTGGACGGCTGCTCGGCTTTGCGCATCCTTATGCGCATTGCCATGCCGCTGGTTGTGCCCGGACTGACGGTGGCCTCGATCCTGGCTTTCGTGTACTCATGGAATTATTTTCAGTTCGCGCTGGTGCTCTCCAACTCCGACAGCAAGACGCTGGTGGCCGCGGCCTTCAATTTCATCGGCGAGGGTTCGACCTTCTGGGGCGCGCTGATGGCGGCGGCCACCCTGATCGCGCTGCCGCCGTTGCTGCTGGCCTTTGTCGTCCAGCGGCGGCTGGTCAGCGGGCTGTCGATCGGCGCGGTGAAGGGGTAATGTTTTGAGACGAAGCTATCGAAATCCGCGCGGGGCCGGCCATGGCCTCCATTAGTTTCGAGCGCGTCAGCAAGCGCTTCGGCGATGTCACCGTGGTGCCGGAGCTCTCGCTGGAAATTGCCGACGGCGAGTTCCTGGTCTTCGTCGGCCCCTCCGGCTGCGGCAAGACCACGCTGCTGCGCATGATCGCCGGCCTGGAGCACATCGACTCGGGCACTCTGCGCATCGGCGACGACATCGTCAACGACGTGCCGCCGGCGCGGCGCAACATCGCCATGGTGTTCCAGGACTACGCCCTCTACCCGCACATGTCGGTGCGGCAAAACCTCTCCTTCGGCCTGGAAAACCAGAAGCTGCCGTCTGCCGAAATCGCCCGCCGCGTCCAGCATGTGGCGGCCATGCTGCAGATCGAATCTTATCTTGACCGCCGGCCGAAGGCGCTCTCCGGCGGCCAGCGCCAGCGCGTGGCCATGGGCCGGGCGATGGTGCGTCAGCCCCGCGCCTTCCTGTTCGACGAGCCGCTGTCCAACCTCGACGCCAAGCTGCGCGTCGACGTGCGCGGCGAAATCAAGAAGCTGTTCCATGAACTGCGCACCACCACCGTCTTCGTCACTCACGACCAGGTCGAGGCCATGACTATGGCCGACCGCATAGTGGTGCTGCAGCAGGGCGTAATCCAGCAGGTGGGCACGCCCGCCGAGGTCTACAACCGGCCGGCGAACCTGTTTGTTGCCGGCTTCATCGGCACGCCTACCATGAATTTCATTCGCCTGCAGCGCAGCGGTGCACAGTGGCGCTGGGGCCAGCGCCAGCTGGATTTGCCGCCAGCCGGCGATGCCGGCGCCATCGGCGCTGAGGCGGTGCTGGGGATAAGGCCGGAACACTGGACGGTGGCGCCGGAAGGCGGGCAGGGATTCCCCATGCAGGTAGAGATCACCGAACCGCTCGGGTCAGACACCTTCGTCTTCGGCATGATCGAAGGCATGAGGATAGTGGCCCGCGTCGCCGCCGACGTGCAAGTGGCGGCCGGCGACCTGCTGCCCCTGCACCCAGACTTCGAACGGGCGCACCTGTTCGATGCCGGCAGCGGCAAGGCCTTGCCGTGGGCCGCAGTTTCCCATCCCTGAAAGCGCGCGGAACTGCGAGTCCATGTCTTCCGGGAACTTTATCAGGCCTTTTCTTGTGTTGAATGACCAGGCGCCGAGCCCTGCTGTTCGGTGCTGACCTGGACTTGGGATGCGTATGGAAAGTTTGGCGAAGCCGGCAGGTTCGGCGGTTTTTGTTGGAGTAGCGGTGCAGGACGTAATCGCGCTGGTACCGCGCTTCCCCCTGCCTGACGAGCGGATTCTCGCCGAAGACATCGTGCAGACTGGCGGTGGCCCGGCGGCCACGGCGGCGGTGGCGTTTGCCCGGCTGGGTGGTCAGGCGCATTTTGTCGGCACCATCGGCGACGATGCCGCCGGCGAGATGATTTTGGCCGGCTTGCGTTCTGAAAGGATCGACGTCAGCGGCGTTATCCGCGTTCCGGGGGCACGCTCGATGCGGGCCGTTATTCTGGCCGACCGCAGCCGCTCCAGCCGCGCCATTTGCGCTCTGCCCGGACCTCGCCTGCGCATTCCGGAAAACTCCACGGCGGCGGAGTTGATCAGCAAGGCCGGCTGGGTGCACGTCGACAATTTCGGCTGGCAGGCAGTGCGCGAATTTTTCGCCGCCCAAAACGGCACCGCGCCCCGCCTCTCGGTGGATCTGGGCAATCCGGCTCCGGGGTTCACGGCCAAGGGGATAGAACTTTTCGTGCCTACGCAGCAGCAGTTGCAAGCCCTCTATGGGAATAAGCCATTGCCGGAGCTGCTGCGCGCGGCGGTTGCGGAAGGGGCTCGCTGTGTGGTGGCCACCGCCGGCAGCTCGGGCTCATGGGCGCTTACCGCCGAGGGCGCCAGTTGTCATGTCCCGGCATACCCGGCCGAGATTCTGAGCACACTCGGCGCCGGCGACGTTTTTCATGGCGCGCTGCTGGCCGCCGTCACCCGCGACCTCCCGCTGGAGCACTGCCTGGCATACGCCAACATTGCCGCGGCCCTGTCTTGCCGCGGGCTGGACGGCCGTTCAGCCATTCCCAATCACGAGGAAGTACAAAGCAGGTTGCGCCTTTTCCTTGCGGAGAAGAGCAGCCGCTGAAGTATTCAGTCCAGCCGCTCCTCGTGAATCCCGGTTTGCGACAATTTGCGATTCGGGTCCAAATTATCTGTGGGTGGCGATCTTCGTATGGCCCTGGTGGCCGCCACCGCTGGGGTGAGCACCACCGCTAGGGTGAGCGCCGCCGGCATGACCACCGCCTGCCGGACGCCGGGAGCTTGCTCCCGGAGCGCCGCCGGGATGGCCGCCGTAGTTTATCGCGCTCCGGCCGGCCGATGAGTGTGGGCTGCTTCCGCTTGGGCGTGCCACGTTGCCGGGCCGGTTGGCGGGCCCACGGCTGGCCATGGCACCCCGGTTGACGGGCCCAGCCGGGTGGTGGAAGCCTCCTGCCGGCCGCGCGTAAGCTCCACGCGCTCCGAAATTCCGCGGCGGCCCGCCCGGACGGTTCAATCCGCGGTTGACAACCGTCGTGCTGCGGGTGATGTAAGTGGTGCGGTTGTAGAATACGGCGCGCTCATGCCAGCCCACTCCCCAGTGGCCCCATCCCCAACCCCAGTGCGCGAACAGGCCGATGGCAATCCCGACGCCGAAGCCAATCGCCAGTCCTCCCCAAAAAACTCCCGGAGGCGCAACGTAATAGAAGCCCGGATAGACTGCTATCGGCGCTCCATAGACCACCCAGGGGTTATACACGGGAACGTAAACCACGGCGGGGCTGGCTGGGGCAATCGTGATTGTGCCGCCGCTGCCGGCAACCACCTGCTGGGGCGTGGTGCGCAACTGGCCCGCCGCCTGCGCTTTCTGGCGCATCGCCTGAACCGCGTTCAGCACGTCTTGCGGCTGGTTGTAATAGGCGTTGCCCAGGTCCGTTGTCCACTGAATGTTGCGGTCCATCTGCGCCAGCACGGCGGGAAAGGCCGTGAGGGCCTTCACGCTCGCGTCCCAGTTATGGGCTTCGGCGCCGGCGGCAATGCGTTCGGTGGAGGCGTTGCCCTGTGCCTGCCGCCAGCGATCAGCTTCCACCACCTGGGTAGGATAGGTCGCAGCCGCAAGAACCTGCGCCACCAGCGAGTCGGGGTAGAGCGCGATGGGCGCCACCAACTGTTGCAATTGCTCGTCCGACAGGGGTTGTGCCTGCGGTACCTGTGCGCTGTCCGCGGCTGGCGGCTCTGCCTGGGCAAACGCCTCGCCCTGCATCATCGGAATCAGGATCATGAGTCCGCTGAGTACAAGTGACAGACCCTGCCGGGTCGCTTGTCCAAGGCTTTGCCGCATGGCGCCATCGGTCTGCGCCGGTTGAAAAATGTCTCTCAGTAGTCCGGGGTGTCTGGTGCCTATGTTGAATTTCAAATCGCAATCCTCACGCGCAGCCCCCTTTTCGATCCGCCCATTTCCCCGAATCGTCTATGCCCGCGGGCTCGCATTGCTAGACCTAGGCTGTAGCCAGCATTTTGCGTACCAGAAAAGGGATGGCATGGAGGGGGCTGGTTAGCGACGCGGATTCAGCTTCTTATCTGAAACCGGTAAGCGCTAGCCGGCGCCGGGGGCTGAGGGCAGCTCATCCGCAGATGTGCAATTTCTTCTGCTGGGGATGCAAATTCAACACGGCCGCTGATTTTACTGCTGCCAGCCGCCACCGAGATTTCTGTAGATGCTGACCAGCCCCAGCAGCTCGTTCAACTGGGCCTGGGCGAGCCCCAGTTCGGCAGCGAAGTAATTGGTTTCGTTCGTCAACACTTCCAGGTAGCTGGCGGCCCCGCCTTGATAGCGCGTCTCGGAGAGCCGCGCGGCGTCCTGTGCCGAGAGCGCCAGTTGCTGCTGGTGCTCGCGGAACTCGCGGTTCTTGCGATACTCGACCAGCGCGTCCGAGACGCCGCGAAATGCCTGCTGCACCGTCTGCTGGTACACCACCAGCGCCTCCTGCTGCCGCGCCTCGGCCAGCTTTACTCCGGAGCGAAGCCTTCCTCCGGTGAAAGCAGGTTGCAGCAATGAACCTCCAGCGCTCCACATCCCGGCCGGGCCGGTGAACAGGTTGCTGAGCGCCGCGCTTTGAAATCCGCCGTTGGCGGTGAGGCTGATTTGCGGGAAGTAGGCCGCCTTGGCGACTCCGATTTGCGCGTTGGCAGCCATCAACTGCGCCTCGGCCGCGCGGATGTCGGGCCGCCGCTCCAGCAGGCTGGAGGGAAGTCCCGCAGGAACTTCCGGCAGATGCGGTTGCTCGGTCAACTTCATCCCGCGCGCGATGGGGGCGGGGTTGTTGCCCAGAAGCGTGCTGAGCAGGTTCTCCTGCTGTTCTATGCGCCGCTCCAGGTCGGGAATGGTTTCCGCCGCGGTGAACACCAGTTGCTCCGCCTGGCGCACGTCGAGCATGGATGTGGCCCCGCCGTTGGCCAGCACCTGCGTGAGACGGAGCGAGTCCCGGCGCGAAGCTAGCGTTCGCCGCGAGATTTCCAGTTCGAGATCGAGTGCGCGAAGCTGGAAATAGGCGGCGGCGACATTACTTACCAGCGTGCTCACGACCGCCCGGCGAGCCCATTCCGCCGCCAGCAAATTGGCGCGGGCGGCTTCGCTGGCGCGGCGGTATTTGCCCCAGAAATCCAGGTCCCAGGCAAACCCGAGACCCAACTGCGTCGGACTGGTCTCGTACTCGGGGGTAAGTTTGGCGGTGGCCAGGCGCTGGTTGGCCGAACTGGCTCCGGCGGCCAGGCCCGGCAACTGGTCGGCGCGTGTGATGCTAAGCTGCGCCTGGGCCTGCAAGATGCGCGCGGCGGCAATGCGCACATCGTAGTTCTGCGCGAGGGCAGTGCGGATCAGCTCCTGGAGTTGCTTGTCCTGGAATACCTCCCACCACTTCTGATCGGCCAGCGATTCCGCCGCCGCCGGCGCGGCTCCGCGGTAAGTGCCGGGGACGTCCGCCGCCGGCCGTTTATAGTTCGGCCCCACAACGCAGCCCGCCGTCAACCATAACAACAGCAAGAACAGTGACGCTTTTCTCACCGTAGTTTTCCTCCGACGGGTTGGGCGCTGGGATCGCTTTCAGGGACGGGCATTTCACTCGTCCGGCGTCTGGCCACGCGCTCAACTACCACGAACAGCGCCGGAATGATGAATATGGCGATACCGGTGGCCGCCCCCATTCCGCCGATCACCGTGGTGCCCATGATCTGGCGGGCTACCGAGCCGGCGCCGGAGGCCATCCAGAGCGGCACGCAGCCCAGAATGAAGGCGAGCGAGGTCATCAGGATGGGCCGCAGCCGGAGCCTGGCTCCGGCCAGCGCGGCCTCAACCGGCGGCTTGCCCTGCTGGTACTGGTGCTTGGCGAATTCCACGATCAGAATGGCATTCTTGGCCGCCAGGCCGATCAGCATCACCAGGCCGATTTGCGAATACACGTCGTTTTCCAGTTGCACCATGTAGGCGGGATAGAAAACCCCTGCCGCCGCGCGCCGCAGCCACAGCACCGCGAAGGCGCCGAATACCGCGACCGGGGTGCTCAGCAATACGCTGAAGGGCATCGACCAGCTTTCATACAGCGCCGCCAGAATCAGGAATACGAACAGCAGCGAAAAGCCGAAGATGACCGAAGCCGGAACACCTTCCCGCGCCTTCTGCTCCTGCCGCGACATGCCCATGTAGTCGAAGCCCATCTCATTGGGCATGGTCTGCCGGAAGACCTCTTCGAGGGCGGCCGTGGCCTGGTCGGCGCTGTAGCCCGGGGCGGCGCTGCCGTTGATCTGCGCCGAGCGGTATTCGTTGTAGCGCATGGTGAATTCCGGGCCGTCGCGCGACTCGAACCTGGTCAGCGATGACAGCGGCACCATCGTCCCGCGGTTATTGCGCACGTAGAACTGGCCGACGTTCCGTAAATCGGCGCGGTAGGGGGCTTCGGCTTGCACGTACACCTGCCAGGTGCGGCCGAAATCGTTGAAGTAATTTACGAACAGCCCGCCCATGAAAGCCTGAATAGTCTGGTAAACATCGCTGATGGCGATGCCCTGCTTCAGCACCTTTTCCCGGTCCACATGAACGAACTGTTGCGGCACGCTCGGCAGCAGGGTGGTGCTGATCTGGCCGATCTCAGGCCGCTTGCGGGCGGCATCCAGGAACTTGGCAAGGTTGTCGGCCAGGAACTTGACGTCGCGCCCGGCGCGGTCTTCCAGCACGAACTGAAATCCGCCGGCGGTGCCGACCCCGGGAATTGACGGCGGCGAAAAGCTGAACGCCGTCCCTTGCGGCAGCCGGCTGAGTTGCCGGTTCAGCCGCGCCTTGATCTCCTGGAACTGCTCGGCCCGGGTTTCGCGGCTGCTCCAGGGCTTCATGGTGACGAAATAGAAGGCGTTGTAACTGATGCGGACGTAGCTGAGCAGGCTGAAGCCAACCACGCTATTGTAGTACTGGACCCCGGGCGTGGTGCTCAGGATCTTCTCGATCTCGCGCGAGGCGGCCGCCGTCCTCTCCAGCGAGGCCGCGTTGGGAAGCTGCATGTTGATGAAGAAGTAGCCCTGGTCTTCGTCCGGCAGGAAGCTCGCTGGCAACATGCGGCCGAAAAAGACGCCGGCCAGGCCGAAGGCCGCCAGCACCACCAGCGCCAGCGCGCTCTTGCGGATCAGCGCGGCGGAGATGCGCAGGTAGGTTTCCGCGCCACGGCCGAACATGCGGTTGAACCAGCCGAAGAATATTGCCAGCAGCCCGCGGCTCTCTCTCCGCGGCCGGAGCAGCAGTGCCGCCAGCGCCGGGCTCAAGGTCAGGGCGTTAAAGGCGGAGAGAACCACCGAGATGGCAATGGTTAAGGCAAATTGCTGGTAGAGCCGGCCGGTAATGCCGGGGATGAAGGCGGTCGGCACGAAAACCGACGAGAGCACCAGGGCGATGCCCACCACCGGCCCGGAAAGCTCTTCCATGGCCCTGCGGGCCGCATCCTTGGGAGCCAGCCCTTCCTCGATGTGGCGCTGCACGCCTTCGACCACTACGATAGCGTCGTCCACCACCAGGCCAATGGCCAGCACCAGTCCGAACATCGAAAGCGTATTGATGGAAAAGCCGAACAGCGGAAACAGAATGAAGGTGCCCACCAGCGAGACCGGCACGGCCAGCATGGGGATGAGGGTGGCGCGCCAGTCCTGCAGAAACAGGTAGACCACCAGGACTACCAGCAGGATGGCGATGACCAGGGTTATGATGATCTCCTTCATGCCTTCGGTCACGGCCCGCGTCTGGTCGAGCGAGATGGCGTACTCCATGTCCGATGGAAAGCGCTGCCTCATCTCGGCCATCAGCTTACGGACACCATCGGCAGTCTGCACCGCATTGGAGCCGGGCAACTGGTAAATGGCTATGGCGGCCGCCGGCTCGCCATTCAGGCGGCTGATGATGCTGTAGTCCTGCGCCCCCAGCTCGACGCGGGCAACGTCCTTCACGTGCACGATTCCGCCGTCCGGGGCTTCGCGCAGCACCACGTTTTCAAATTGCTCAGGCGTGCTCAGGCGTCCCTGGGCCAGGACCGAATAGGTGAATTGCTGGCCTTTGGGCGCCGGCTCGCCGCCGATCTGGCCGGCAGGATTCACCGTGTTCTGCGCCTGGATGGCGTTGACTATCTCATTGACGGTGATGCCCAGCTTGGCCAACTGGTCGGGCTTTACCCAGAGCCGCATGGCGTACTGGCCGGCGCCGAAGACCTGCGTCTGGCCGATGCCGTACAGGCGCGCGACGGGATCGGCCAGATTGATATAGGCGTAATTGGCCAGGAACTTCGCGTCATGACTGCCGTGCGGCGAGAACAAGGCCACCAGCATGAGCGGCGCGGTGGTCGACTTCTTGATCGTTATCCCGTAGTTGTTGACCTCGGGCGGAAGCTGCGTAGCCGCCAGATTCTCGCGCGACTGGGTGAGAATCAGGTCCATGTTCGGGTCCGTCTTGAGGTCGAAGTTGATGATCATGGTTGTCTGCGAATTGGCCGTGGCGTTGAGCGAGTACATGTAGTCCATGTTGTCCACGCCGTTGATCTGCTGCTCGATGGGCGTGGCCACGGCTTGCTCCAGGGTCTGCGCGTCCGCGCCCACGTAGGTGGCCTGCAACCTGATTTCGGGCGGGACGATGTAGGGAAACTGCGACACCGGCAGGGTGGTGATAGTCACCGCCCCCACAATCACGGTGAGAATGGCGATTACCATGGCCACGATTGGGCGGTTGATGAAGAACTTCGACATGGCTCAGCGCCCTTCCACCGGAAGATTCGCAGGCTTGGCAACGACGGGAGTTCCGTCCTTGAGCTTTTGCAGCCCTTCCACCACAACCTGCTCGCCTGGCTTGAGCCCTTCGTCGATCACCCACATGGTCCCGACCTTTTCGCCGGGCTTCACCGTGCGCAGGCTGGCTTTCTGATCGCTGCCCACAACTGCCACCTGGTAGCTTCCCTGAAGCTCGCCGACGGCGCTTTGCGGCAGCAGCAGCGCCCCGCGTTTTACGCCGGTTTCCACCCGCACACGCCCGTACTGGCCGGGACGCAGAATGTTGCCGGGATTGGGAAAGGCGGCCACGACGCGAATGGTGCCGGTGCCGGCATCCACTTGCCGATCGGCCAGCAGGATTTTGCCCCGGCGGGGATAGACGCTTCCGTCAGCCAGGGTCAACTCGAGGGAATTTCCGAAAATGCTGACGGCGCGCCTGCCGGAGCTGTCCTTTTTCTGCGCGCGGAGATACTCCTGCTCGCTGACGGGGAAATAGGCCTTGATGGGATCGACTTGCGAAACCGCGGTCAGGATGGAATTGGGTCCCACCAGGTTGCCGATCTGCACCTGGGCGATGCCGGCAATGCCATTGATCAGCGAGGTGACCTTGGTCCACTCAAGATTCAGTTCCGCCTGTTCTACCGCCGCCTTGCCCGACTCGACGGCAGCCTGGGCGGCGAGCTTGGCCTGAATTTCGTTGTCCAACTGGCTCCTGGCAATGGCCTTGGCCTGCGCCAGCGGGGTATCGCGCTCCACGTCCAGCATGCTTTTACCAAGCTGGGCCTGGGCCTGGGCCAGGTCGGCCTTGACGCGGTCCAGGGCGGCGCGAAATGGCCTGGGATCGATTTCAAACAGCACCTGCCCTTTGCGCACCAGCGAACCCTCTTTGTAGTTTTGCCTGATGACGTAACCCGACACCTGCGGCCGAATTTCGGCGTTCACGTAGCCGTCCAGGGTCGCCACCCACTCGCCGTATATGGGAACGTCTCTCTGCGCGACGGGAGCGACGCTTACTTCGACGGCCTGTGACGGCGCGGTAGCGCGGCTGTTTCCGCATGCAGTCAGCGCTAGAGCGAAGAAGGCAAGACAAACAGGGAACAGACCTTGGCGCGAAACAAATCGGTTGAGCTGGTACATTCGCACTCCGGCGACGGGGACATCTCCGTCTAGAGGCAATAAGGTGGACACCACTGCAGGGAGGGTATCAGATTTCGGTAAGTGTTTGAACTGCAAAGAACATTGAGACACCGGACTCGGGGCCGCAGCGGGCTTCGCTACGTCGAGCCAGCTTCAAGAACACGCGATTGGCCGACTACTTTGTGACGGTCAGGAGATCTTACATCTGGTGGTCCTGGATCTGGAAGCGCAGGAATTAATGCACCGCCTGCAACGCTTGCGGGTTCGCCGTGGTGATGGGCGCTCTGCCTCCGCCGGTGGTGCGGACGGGCCGCGCTCCGGGCTGATGTCAATATCCCCGCACACCCAAAGCCATTGTTTTAGCTAGGCAACCCAGCCGGTCGCCGGCCGTTTCTCACTGGAAACGATCATCGCAGCCCGCAGGCGAATCGCAGAGGCGAAAGTTTGGGAAACCCGGCTAAACGCGCGCGCCCGGCAGGCCCTCTCGCGCCGGCCGCCGGCAGCGCTGAGCAGAAAACAACTGAGGCTAAAGGCGGAGCGCTGGAGTTGCGGCGGGAACCTCCCGGCGAGTTCTCGCCCTGGAAGCTCGGAGGGCTCTCCGCCGCCGAACTGGGCAGGCGAGTGTGGAGATCCATCAGAGATGACGATGTGTTTGGCCGCTCCGCCCAGCTTGCCTATTACTTTTTCCTGTCGATTTTCCCCGCTCTTATCTTCGTGATGGCGATTTTCGGCATTCTGGCCGGCGCCGGATCGCAGATGCGCATAAACCTGCTCCAGTACATGCAAACCGCCATGCCGCCCATGGCTTTCCACCTGGTGGACCGGGTGGTGGAGCAAACTACTCGGGCCAGCGGCACCGGCAAGCTGACATTCGGGCTTGTCTTTGCGCTTTGGCCGGCGGCCTATGCCATGTCGGCGCTGCAAGACACGCTCAATGCCGTCTACAACGTGAGAGAGGAACGGCCCTTCTGGAAGCGAATTGGCATTGCTCTTGGCCTGACCGTCATCTGTTCGCTTCTGCTGGTTGTCGCCCTGGCGATCGTGCTCTACGGAGGCAGCGTGGCTGAGCTGATTGCCGGATCGGTAGGCTTGGGGCCGGCGATCACCATCGCCTGGAGGGTGGTGCAGTGGGCGGTTGCCTTCTTCTTTATTGTGCTGGTGTTCGCGCTGATCTATTACTGGGCTCCCGATGTCGAGCAACGGCGCTGGGAGTGGATCACGCCGGGCTCGGTTGTCGGAATCACAACCTGGCTTCTTGCCACCGCGGGCCTGCGAATTTATCTGCACTTCTTCAACCGATACTCGGCAACCTACGGCGTGTTGGGGGCCGCCATCATACTGCTGACCTGGTTTTATGTGACCGGAATGACGATTCTGGCCGGGGCCGAGGTAAATGCGGAGATCGAAAACGCCGCCGCCAAGCGCGGCGCCCCCGGCGCCAAGCACAAGGGGCACAAGACTCCTCTCGAGAGCAGGGAGCCGGCCGCCTAGTTTCGAGAGGTCGTTTACAATACGGAAAAACCAGCTCCGCAAATGATGAGAAGGTGACGCCAGTCCGCAGACCAGCTCTGCGGCAGTGTCCGCGCTTGCAAATTTTTGGGACCCTCGCTTACCTGAATCCGAAAGGTTCTTTTCCACATCAGAATAGGTGGAGGCAGCGAGACATCGTCCCGCGGTCAGACAGGGTTAAGTCCATGGCGACTTGTCCGGTATCTTTGTGCGGTAAGCGGAGTAAACAGTGGGCACAAGTGCGATCAAGCCGCGGGCGGGTGCCGCAGGCAATACCATATTCACGGTCCTGGCAGCCATCAGCTTCTCTCATTTCCTCAATGACATGGTCCAATCGCTGCTGCCGGCGATTTATCCTCTGCTAAAGAGCTCCTTTCATCTGAGTTTCGGGCAAATAGGGCTCCTGACTCTGACCTATCAGCTTATGGCGTCGCTATGGCAACCGGTGGTGGGATACTACACGGACCGGCGTCCACAGCCGTTTTCCTTGCCCATGGGGATGGCGTTCACGCTTGCCGGATTGGTGCTGTTGTCGCGGGCCTACAGCTTTCACCTGCTGCTCGTAGCGGCGGCGCTGGTGGGAGTGGGCTCGGCCGTGTTTCATCCGGAATCGTCGCGGGTCGCGCATTTGGCTTCCGGCGGCCGGCGCGGTCTGGCGCAATCGGTTTTTCAGGTGGGAGGAAACACCGGCGCCGCGCTCGGGCCGCTGTTGGCGGCCTTCATCGTTCTGCGCCGGGGCCAAGCAAGCATCGCCTGGTTTTCGCTGGTGGCTTTGACCGCCATAGTAGTGTTGACCGTGGTGGGCCGCTGGTACAAGACGAGCAGGGCATCCCTGCCGGGTAATCGGTCTGTGCGCATCGAGGTCGCGCACTCGCTGCCGGTGCTGCAGGTAAGAAAATCGGTCATCATCCTGCTGGCGCTGATCTTTTCCAAGTACTTCTATCTGGCAAGCCTCACCAGCTATTACCTGTTCTACCTGGTTCTGAAATTCCATATTTCCACGACCAGCGCGCAGATACATCTGTTCGCATTCCTGGGGGCGGTGGCTCTCGGGGTGTTGGCTGGCGGGCCGATTGGCGACCGCATCGGCCGCAAGTATGTCATCTGGTTCTCCATTCTTGGAGTCTTTCCCTTCACCTTGCTGCTGCCCTACGCCAACCTGTTCTGGACAGGCGCCTTCACGGTCATCATCGGCCTGATCCTGTCGTCGGCTTTCTCCGCCATTCTGGTGTATGCGCAGGAACTGCTTCCGGGAAGGGTAGGCACCATCTCCGGCCTTTTCTTCGGCTTCGCCTTTGGCATGGCCGGCCTGGGGGCGGCGGTGCTGGGCAAGCTGGTCGACCTGACCGATATCTTCTTTGTCTACCGGATATGCTCTTTTCTGCCGCTGATCGGCCTGTTGGCCGGCTTTCTCCCCGACCTGGAAACGAGCATGCCGGCCAAGCTGGTCTACGCCAGCGAACCGGTGCCGGACACGTGCTCCCCCGTCCGGCTGCGCCCCGTCGAGCCGACCGAGAGGCGCCTTCTTTCTCAGGAATAAGCCTTGTATCAGGGCACTTTGGTCGTGCGGAAAATTCACACCGCCCGCGCCGCGCTTTGCCGCTATTCGTGTCCGAAACTACCCGTCCTGAACCGGGTTTGAATTTACAGCCGTTCCAGAGTTGGTATATTGGGCCCAGGGGCTTCGTGCTGCCCGTGCCGGCCCTCGGCCATTTCGGCGTTGCGGCTCGTCGTCCCCGGAGAATCCAGCATGAACTTTCCTTTTCGTAAATTCTTTCCTGTTGGTAAATATTGGGCAGTGCTGATCCCCCTGCTCTTTGTAGCAGTGCTGGCCTCGGCCGCTCCTCCTCGACGCATTGCTCTGTTGCAATACACCTACGGAACCGTCTCGGTTCAGTCGCGGGGAACAGGCAGTTGGGCGGCGGCTGTCCCCAATCAGCAACTGGCCATATCGGACAACGTGTGGACGGACAAGCTTTCCCGGGCGGAGGTGAACGTCGGGACCGGCATGCTGGAAATGAACGCGGAGACGAGCCTGACCATCGTCAACGTCAATTTCCACACGGTCCAGGTGCGCATCCACCAGGGGACCTTGCACCTGCACGTGCGCCATCTGTTTGGCGGGGAAATTTACGAGGTGGATAGCGCCAACGGAAGCTTCACCGTGACCAAGGGGGGAGACTACCGCTTTGACGTAGATCCGCAGGCGGACACCACCAGGATTACCGTGTGGAAGGGGGAGGGCAGCATCACCGGAGACCGTCCGGCGGTGCGAGTGCGTGGGCGCGAGCAGGTTGTACTGTCCGGAAATATGGCTGCCTACGAGCGCCATAAGGCGCCCGCTCCCGACAGCTTCGATGAGTGGTGCCGCGTACGGAACCAGCGCCAGGATAGCGCCTTTCCGGCGGTGTATCCGCCGCCCCCACCCGGCGTGATCATATATGGAAGACCCAGGCCGTGGTGGTACTGACGGCTAATGCTCTAACGCCTTCCGCCGCGGCCGGTAGCCGGCCATGTCGGCCCCAGCCTCGGGTGACAGGCTGAACATGCAGTAGGCGGAAGATGCCGCGATAATTCCCAGCGTGAGAAACGCCGGCCAGAAGTCGCTGGCGACAATCGTTTTGTGTCCCTGGAGAAAACTGGAGGCCTGGACGGCAAAGGCTCCCACCGTCACTCCCATTCCCAGCGAGAGCTGTTGCACGGTGGCAAAGACGCTGGTCGCCTGGCTGACCTCGTTCGCCGGTATGTCGGCATAGGTGATGGCGTTCAGGCAGGTAAACTGCAGGGCGCGGAAGCAACCGCCGATAAGAAGCACTACTGAGATCAGCCAGTGCGGGGTTAGCGCCGTGAAAAGCCCCATGCAGGCGACCGTTCCCGAAGCCAGAAACACGTTGGATATGAGCACGGAGCGGAAGCCATATCGCCGCAGAAAGACCTTCAAAATGGTCTTCATGAACATGGCGCCCACGGCCGAGGCGCAGGTCAGCATTCCGGACTGAAGCGGGCTCAGGCCGAACCCCAACTGGAACATCAGCGGCAGCACGAAGGCGATGGCGCCGATTCCGATGCGAAACAGCGATCCGCCGCCCACTCCCACCCAGAAGGTCTTCACCTTGAACAGATCGAAATCCAGCAGGGGGGCTTGCTTGCGCTGGGCCAGGCGGAAATACAGGTAAGTGACCGCCGCTCCGACCACCGTGCAGGCTACCGCGAGGGTGCGGGAAATTACTCGTTCATTGATCGTGCTCAGCCCGAACATCAGCATCGACAGGCCGCCGGCGGAAAGTACGAACCCCGAGGTGTCAAGCGGTGGGACCGTCCCTTCCCGTACGTTGTCCATGAAGTGCAGGCCCAGGAAGATGCCCAGCACGCTGATGGGAACATTGATGAAGAATATCCAGCGCCAGTTCACGTAGGTGGTTATGAACCCGCCCAGGGGCGGGCCGACCAGTGGGCCCAGCAAAGCCGGAATAGTCAGATAGTTCAAGGCGGTGACCAGATCTTCTCTGGGCACCGTGCGCACGATGACGATGCGCCCGACGGGGACCATCATGGCTCCGCCAATGCCCTGCATAAAGCGGGCCGCCACAAAGAAGGCGAACGAGTGCGCCACCCCGCAGAGCATAGAGCTGACCATGAAGGTCGCAATCGCCGCACAGAAAACCGTACGCCCGCCAAAGCGGTCCGCCATCCAGCCGGAGACCGGGATAAACACCGCCAGGCTGACCAGGTACGCGCTCAGCCCCAGCTTGAGCACGATCGGCTCCTTGCCCAGGTCGCGGGCGATCATGGGCAGCGAAGTCGCAATAACGGTGGCGTCTACATGCTCCATGAACAGGGCGCAAGCCACGATTAGCGGCACCAGTAGCGCCGGCCTTACGCCGGGCCAGTACCTCCGCCCGGACGGGCTCTGCTCGGAAACTGCTGTGGTGGCGATTACTTCAGAATTTTGTACGATCTTGGGCACGGGTTCTTATAACTAGTATCAACTGTTCCACGAAAGTAGTAAACCACGAACTCACACCACTATAATTCTCGACCGGCCAATCGTGGATTTTTTGGCGGTGCTCGCGGGTGCTTCTGCCGCGGCGTGGGCGGTGTTAGGATATCCGCGTTCCCGATCCGGCCCCTGACGGGCCCGTTTCTTATGTTGAGTGGGGTGCGCCTGAGTATGTCGGTAGCCCGCAAGGCTTTGATTCCGCTGTTTTTGGCGATGGCCGTCGCGTACGCGGCGGGCAACGCCGAAGCCCCTGTAGGCGAGCTGTTTGCCGGCGGCGCCTCGGTTCGCGGCTCGGTGGTGCTGGTCGGCGGAGGCGCCAGCGTGCTGGGCGGATCGCAGGTCAGCGCCGGTGATGGCACGGCTTTACTGAAGCTCGCGCGCGGCGGCGAAGTGCGCATCTGTCCCCGCACCAGCCTGAGCATAAACACCTCTCCCACCGGCAACGAGCTTATGATCGGGGTGAACACCGGCGCGCTGGAGCTGCATTACACCCTCGGCACCGGCACGGACACGGTGATGACGCCGGACTTCCGTATACAGATGATCGGCCCCGGCAGTTTTCACCTGGCAATCTCCGCCGATGCCGCCGGCAACACCTGCGTGCGTCCGTTGGAAGGCATGGGGGCGGGAGTCATCGTCAGCGAAGTAATGGGAACAGGCAGCTACCAGGTGGCGCCCGATTCGGCCGTGCACTTCAGCCACGGCCAGGTTTCCACGGCCAAGAGAGGCAACTTCGCCAATTGCGGCTGTCCCGCGCCCAAGCCCTCGGTACTGCAGGCGGCAGCGCCCCCGCCGGCTCCGCCCATTTCCCCTCCGCCGCCGCCGGAGGTAAAACTGCCGCCGGAGCTGCACCTGCAAGTCGATACCCCCATGATCTACCGCGGCGACGCGCCGGGGCCGGTCTACAGCGCATCACAGCTTAGTACGGCACAGGCCAGCGACCCGCCGCGGGTGCAGCCGCCGCCGGCGCCGCCAGCGGCGGAGCCCGCCAAACCGGCAGCCTCCACCGCCAGCGGCAAGCGTCCCGAAAAAAAGCCTGGCCTCGTTCGCCGCTTTTTTGCCAAGCTCTTTGGGAGCAAATGAAAATCAATGGCTGAAAAACGTCGCTCACGCCCGCTCCTTTGGGCTGTATTCGCCGTGGCGGGATTCTTCGCCTTTCTGGCCGCGCTCTTTGCCGTGGCCTACTACAGCGTTCGCCCGCATGCGGAGTACAGCTTCAGCGGCGTCTCCCGGGAAAAAATCGGGGTCGTCGATCTCGACGGCGTCATCATCACGCCCAAGCAGACGGTTGACGGCCTGCGCAAGTTCGCCGATGACAGCTCCATTCGCGCCATCATCATCCACATAAATTCTCCCGGCGGCGGGGCGGCGGCTTCCGAGGAGATTTACCGCGAGGTCAAGCGCATTCGCGACCAGAAGCACAAGCGCATCGTGGCCTCCATCGAAACCGTGGGCGCCAGCGGCGCTTACTACGTGGCCTCGGCCGCCGACAAAATCTACTCCAACGAGGCCTCGGTTGTGGGCAGCATAGGGGTCATCGCCGAATGGTTCAACTACCAGGAGCTGCTGCAATGGGCCAAGCTCAAGGCGATCGTCTTCAAGTCGGGTGAGTTCAAGGACACCGGCTCGCCGGTGCGCGAAATGACGCCGCCGGAGAAACAGTATTTCCAGGGATTGCTCGACAACATGCACCAGCAGTTCATCCATAACGTCGCCGAAGGCCGCCGCATGCCCGAGGCCGACATTCGTGCGATTGCCAACGGCAAGGTCTGGACCGGCCAGCAGGCGCTCGGCCTGAAGCTGGTCGACCAGATCGGGGACTTCCGCGTGGCGGTGAACGACACCGCCAAGGCCGTCGGCATAAGCGGCGAGCCGACCCTGGTGCGCTATCGCAAGCCGCGCCTCAGCCTGCTCGACCTGTTGGTGGGCGACGTATCCGACTACCTGCCCGATAGAGCCAAACTGCTCGAAACCAACGTGGGATTCTATTACCTGTGGAAGTGAAGCGGGCGTTTTCGGATTTAAGATTGCAGATTTAAGATTTCAGATTTGAGATTGCCATGGTGCCCATATCTGCGCAGGGGATGTGAGGCTTTCAGTAGTGGGTTAATTTGAATTTCCACAACAACGGGCGCCCCACGTCCCGCCCTGTTGTTGGGCTGACGTGGGTTAATTCCCCAGGTTAGCGCAATTTTACAGTTGCTGTACCCGGGTGGAAGCAGCGGGCTTTAGCCCGCTGAATGAACCCGTCTGAGATAAGGGGCTTCAGCCCCTGTGCTCAAACACAAGGGCTAAAGCCCTCTCGTTTTTCGTCGCAATTCGCTGGGCTAAAGCCCAGCGCTTCCACAGTGAAGCCTGGCGCGGGTACATCAACTCTGGAACCGCCATAGCGCCGAAAAGCGCGGCGCGGAACCTGGGGCACCCTTCAAATTGATCCACTACCGGGCTTTTTATTAAATCGAAATAACCCGCCCCATCGGCTGGGGCGGGTTATAAGCTTTCAATCTTCAATTTGCAATCGCTAATCGTCGCCAATTCCTCCGCGCTCCACGTGGCGTGGTCTGCGCATCAGCAGAATCAAGGGCGTGATGATGAAGAACATGATGCCCAGGAAGCGGAAGGCCTTGACGAACGAAAGCATGGCCGCGTGCTGTTGCACCATGCCGTAGATCATGCCGTATGCCTTGCGGGTGGCGGTTGCGTAGTCGGTGCCCTTGGAGATAGCCAGGTTGCGGGCGGCCTCGAGCATCAGGCGGGTGTCGAGGTTCCAGTAGTTGACGTGCGCGCCCAGGACGTTGATGTTGTGCTGCTGGGAGCGCGCCACCATGGTCGTCACCGAGGCGATTCCGATGCTGGCGCCGATGTTGCGCATCAGGTTGTAGATGCTGGTGGCGTTTCCCATCTCCTCCTTGGGAAGGGGAGCGTTGGTAATAGTGGTCAAAGGTACGAACAACATGCTCATGGCCACGCCTTGCAGAATTTGCGGCCAGAAGATGTCCCAGTAGCCAGCGTCCATGCTGAGGTTGCCGAGCAGCACCAGGCTGATGCCGGCCAGCGCGTAGCCGGCGAACAGCAGCTTGCGCGGGTCGAGCTTGGCAATCAACACGCCGATTATCGGCATGAAGATGAACGAGCCGATGCCTCGCGGCAGCATGGCCATGCCCGATTCCATGGCCGGATAGCCCATTAGCGTTTGCAGCCACACCGGCACTAGCACGATGCTGCCGTAGAGCACGAATCCCAGGATGGTCATCAGGAACACGCCCGTGGCGTAGGTGCGGTTGCGGAAGATCCTGAGATCGACGATGGGATGGCGCGTCATCAGCTCGCGAATGCAGAAGGCGGTCAGTCCCGCCGCCGCCGTCACCGCCAGGACGCGGATAAAATCGGACTCGAACCAGTCTTCCGTCTGGCCCTTGTCCAGCATGATCTGCAGCGCCGCCATGCCGATGACCAGCATGCCGAAGCCCCAGTAATCGACACGCTCCGACTGGCGGCGGATGTAGGGCGGGTCGAAGACGAACAGCAGCGCCATGATGACCGCCAGAATGCCAATCGGCAGGTTGATATAGAACACCCAGCGCCAGGAGTAGGTGTCGGTGATCCACCCGCCCAGCACCGGCCCGAGCATGGGTGCCACCACAATACCCAGGCCCCAGAAGGCCATGGCCTTGCCGCGGTCCTGCGGGCGGAAAGTTTCCAGCATGATGGCCTGCGACAGCGGCTGCAGCCCGCCTCCGGTCGCGCCTTGGATGATGCGGAAGATGATCAGCGTGGCCAGATTGGGCGCCATTCCGCAGGCCAACGAAGAGACGGTGAAGCCCATTACCGAGATCAGCAGAATCCGCTTGCGCCCGAAGTAGTTGGCCAGCCAGCCGGTGATGGGCAAGATGATGGCGTTCGAGACCAGGTACGAGGTAAGCACCCAGGTGGTCTCGTCCACGGTCGCCGAAAGACTGCCGGCAATGTGCGGCAGGGCCACATTGACCACCGTGGTGTCGAGCACCTCCATAAAGGTGCCCAGCATCACCGCCATGGCGACGATCCAGGGATTCACCTCGGGTTGTGGCGCTCTGCTTGTGGCAAACATGCTCACGACGGCCGTTGAATCAGGGGAATGCTATTGGGAGATTACTTGTTAATGACGATAGGCTCAAGAGGCTACGCTGGTCTCCGAACACAATCACGCCCGCGCCTGGATCAGGCCCTCGCTGCTTTCGCGGCTCAGTCAGGATGACCGCAGCGGGCTCCCGCTTGCACCCCGGCAAATGAACAGCGCATTTACCGGGGACTCCGCTTGCGCTCACGCCCCGGACTGCGCGCAGATCCTTCGACTCGCCGCTTTCGCGGCTCACTCAGGATGACCGCAGCGGGCTCCCGCTTGCACCCCGGCAAATGAACAGCGCATTTGCCGGGGACTCCGCTTGCGCTCACGCCCCGGACTGCGCGCAGATCCTTCGACTCGCCGCTTTCGCGGCTCACTCAGGATGACCGCCCGGGGCTCCCGCTTGCACCCCGGCAAATGAACAGCGCATTTGCCGGGGACCCCGCTTCGCTCACGCCCCGGACTGCGCGGTCACTTTGTCAGCACCGTCGGCTCGACCGACATGCCCGGGCGCAGCAGATGCTGCGGATCCTGTCCGGGCTCGAAGACGATCTTGACCGGCAGCCGTTGCACCACTTTGACGTAGTTTCCGGTGGCGTTCTCCGGCGGCAGCAGGCTGAAGCGGGCGCCGGTGGCCCCGCCGATGCTGTCGACGTGTCCATTCAAGTCGCGGTCGTAGGCGTCGACGTGGATCGTGGCCTTCTGCCCCGGGCGCATGTTCTTCAGTTCCGTCTCTTTGAAGTTGGCGGTGACGTAGATGTCCCTGGTGAGCACCAGGGCCGCCAGAGGCTGTCCGGGTTGCACCACCTGGCCGACTTCCGCGCTGCGCTTGCTGACGATTCCGGCGCCGGGGGCGCGCACGGTGCAGTATTCGAGGTTGAGGCGGGCCTGTGCCAAGGCGGCTTCGGCGCGCTGTACCAGGGCGATGGCGGCGCTGTGGCGGGCCCTGGTCATGGCCACCTGCTGCGGGGCGGTTTCCGCCGTACGCACCGCGGCCTCGGCCTGGGCCACCTGGGCATCGGCGGCCGCCAGGGAAGCGTGAGCGGCATCGACGGTGGCCTTGGCCGACTTCTCCGAGGCTACCGCCGTGTCGTACTGCTGCTGCGAGATTTCGTCCTTGCTCACCAGCTCCGCCATGCGTTCCAGATCCTTGGCCACTTTCACGTAGTTGGCCTCAGCCTCGGCCACGCGGGCGCGGGCGGCATCCACCTGGCGCTGTGTGGCGGTGCGCCCCGCCAGCGCTATTTTTAGCTGATTGTAAGTGCTGGTATGAGTGATCGGAACGTTGGTCCCGGCGGCCTCCGCCGAGGCGCGGGCATCGGCCAGGTCAGCCTCGGCGCGGGCCATGGCCACCTGGTAATCCTGGGGGTCGAGTTGCACCAGCACCGCGCCTTCCTCGACGAACTGGTTATCCTGGAAGTTGAGCGCGGTGACCGTGCCGCCCACGCGCGCACTGATGGGGGTGATGTGGCCGTCGATCTCGGCGTCGTCGGTGGTTTCGCGAACCGCATAGTAGCGCCAAACGATGATCAGCGCGACCAGCATCGCCATTCCGCCGATGATCAGGCCCCACTTGACGGCGGGATGCTCGCGCAAGTAGGAGTGTCTGCGCGGCGGCGCCGTTTCCTGCCACTGTTCTTCCGAGCCGGCGGGCGATTGTACCGCTGTCGTTTCCTTGTCTCTGGTTTCGGCCACCGCTTACTTGCCTCCTAGGAACTTCCTGGTCGCTTCCTCGGCGATGCCCAGCGCGCGCGCCAGCGAAAGCTTGGCGAAATTGTGGGCAAACAGCCCGGCGATGTAGTTCTCCTCCGCCGTTGCCTGCGCCTGCTGTGCCTGCACCACTTCCACGTTGTTGGTCACGCCCTGGGCAAAGCGGTCGCGCGTCTGTGCCACCTGCTGGCGGGCGAGATCCAGCGCGCTGGTGGCGACCTCCAGTTGCTTGCTGGCGGCATTCACGTCAAGAAAAGCGGAGCGCACCTCGAATTCGATGCGGGCGCGGAGATCCTCCAACTGTGAGCGGGCCTGCTGCAACTGCGCCTCCGCCTGCATTACGTCACCGCGAACTTTGCCGCCCTGGAACACCGGAATCTGCAACGTGCCCGCCGCCGTAAAGGTGCCGTGCGAGAGCGCGCTATTGCCCGCCGCAGCGTAATTGCCGTTCACGCCGATGGACGGCAGCCGCTCTCCTTCAGCCGCCCGCTTGAGCAGCTCCAGAGAGCGCACCTGCGACTCGGCGCGCTTGTAGTCGGGCCGGCTCTCGTAGGCCCTTTTCAGCGCCTCTTCGAAGCTCAACTGCACGGGAGCCGGGGCCGGCATCTTGTCGGTCAGGATGAACTGCTGCGCCGGTGGCAGGCCGATGACGCGCCCCAGCATGAGCAGTTGCTTCTCGTAGTCATTTTGCGCCACCACCAGACGCTGCTGCTGCGCTTCCAGCTCCACCTGCGCCCGCAGCACGTCTATGCCGGCAACCATGCCCACCTGGCGCAGGTCTTGGGCCTGATCGAAGAGCGCCTGCGCCGTCTGCACCTGCGCCTGCACGCTCTCTACCCGCGCCGCGTCGGTCTGCGCCTGCAAATACGAGGCGCCCACCACCAGCACAACCAGGTCGCGCGTCGTCAGGTATGAGAACCGGGCGGCCTTGATGTTCTCCTTCGCCGCCCGCCAGGTGTTCAGGTCGCGGAAGCTGAGCACTTCGTTCATCCCGGGGCCGATCTGATAGAAGTTGTAGGGGCCCAGCATCAGGCCAACCGACGGAGCGATATTGCGGGTGAAGCCGCTGGTAGCCAGATTGACTTGCGCCTCCGCGGCGGTAAGGCCAAGCTGCAGATTCGGCAGCAGACGGCTGAGGGCCGTCCAGCGGGCTCCCTGGGCCAAACGGTTTTCCTGTTCCGACAGCAGCAGGCCCAGGTTGTACTTCAGCCCGCGATTGATGGCGTCCAGCAACGTGAGCGGAATCGGTGTGGGGCTTACGGTTCCCGCCGGCACCGAACCCAGCAGCGGGTCGGCCGGATTCAGCGATTGCAATGGGCTGGTTACCGTGACCGAAGCGGTTCCGCTGGGAGCCAGACCGGTCTGCTGTGCGCAGGCCGGTGCCACCAGCATCGCGGCGGCAAGAACGGGAACGAAATACAGCAAAAAAGCCGGCAGCTTCGGCCAGCGCAGTTCTTGCGCCTGCGATGAAGGATAGCGCCGGCAATTACGGTCAGTCTCGCACACGTCGTACTCCGATTCAGTTCGCCGTAAGGCTTTCTTCACGGGGCAAGCGCTCTGGTTGCTTGCGGGGATGGCACACAAGGGAAATCGCAATTATTGTACATGCACCCGGGAAGCGGCACGCAGTTTCGAGTTTTCCGAAACAGTTTCGAGTTTCAAGTTTCGAGTATGGAGTGCAGGACCATGCGTTTTTTTCCGGGCTGCACACCTATGGGAGAAAATCGCACGTGGAACTGCAAAACCGAAATCTGGCTAAACAGTCCCGGAAGCCGACACTTGGAAACTTGAAACTCGAAACTGCCTTTCTCAGTCGCCCACCAATGCCGGCTTCTCCTCTGCGCTTTGCGCCCTGCGCCGGCGGCCGGTCCAGCGGGACCACGCCCGGTTCATCCGGTTCTGCACGCGATCCAGGTAGACGTAGTACACGGGAGTGATGTAAAGGGTTACCACCTGCGAGAACAGCAGGCCGCCGACCACGGCCAGTCCCAGGCCGCGCCGGGAGCCGGCGCCGGCGCCGATGCCGACGGCGATGGGCAGCGTCCCCATCAGCGCCGCGAAGGTGGTCATCATGATGGGGCGGAAGCGCACCAGCGCGCCCTGGTAGATGGACTCCTCCGGCGTCTCGCCCTTGGTGCGCTCGTTTTCCAGCGCGAAATCGATCATCATGATGGCGTTCTTCTTCACGATTCCAATCAGCATGATCACGCCCACGAAGGAATACAGGTCCAGCTCCTGATGAAAGAGCAGGAGGGTTGCCAGCGCCCCGACTCCCGCCGAGGGCAGGCCGGAGAGAATCGTGATGGGGTGAATAAAGCTCTCGTAGAGAATGCCCAGCACTATGTAGATCACCAGCACCGCTCCCAGCAGCAACAGTCCCATGCCGGCGAACGACTGTTGGAAGGCCTGCGCCGTCCCCTGGAAGCTCCTTTGTATGTCGGCCGGCAGAATGCGTTGCGCCACCTTTTCCACCGCCTGGGTGGCATCGCCCAGCGCCACCCCAGGCCGGAGGTTGAAGCTGATGGTGACCGCCGGCAACTGGCCCAGGTGGTTGACGGTCAGCGGGCCGACGCTCGGCACCAGCCGGGCAACCGTGTCCAGCGGCACCAGTTTGCCGCTATTGGAGCGCACGTAAAGCATCTTGAGCGAATTCAGATTGTTCTGGTAAGGCGGGGCCAGCTCCAGAATCACGTAATACTCGTTATTGGGAGCGTAAATGGTGCTGATCTGCCGCTGTCCATAGGCGGAATAGAGCGCGTCGGAGACCTGCTGCGCGCTCAGCCCGAGTGCGTATGCCTTGTCGCGGTCGACCTGTATGGTGAGCTGCGGGTTGTGAATCTGCAGGTCGCTGCTGACGTCTTGCAGCAGCGGCAACTTGTGCAGCTCCGCCTCCAGCTTCGGGGCGTCGGCGTACAACTCGGTCGTGTCCGGCGATTGCAATGTGTACTGGTATTGCTCGTTGGTGATCTTGCCGCCGACAGTGATGGTGGGCGGCACCTGCATGAATACGAACACGCCTTGCACGGCGCGCAGCTTGTTGCGCAGCTCCTGGATCACTTGGTCCGCGCTCATGTGGTCAACCCTCTGCGGTATGTCTTTCAGGTGGGCAAAGACGCGGCCCTGGTTGACCGGATTGCCGTAGAAGCTCATGGTGTAGAGCACGTTGGGGTCGTGCTGCACGATGCTGGCGATCTGCTGAATCTTGGCCCCCATCTGGTCGAAGCCGATGCCCTCCGGCGCCTGCACGAAGCCAAACACCAGGCCGGCGTCTTCATTGGGAATGAACCCGGTCTTGGAGTGCTCGTAAAGAACGACGGTGGCAAATACCAGCCCGAAGCTGACCAGCAGCACGGCGAATTTCCGGTGCAGCACCTTCTGCAAGCTCCACTCGTAGAAATGCAGTCCGGCATCGAACATCTTCTCGGAAGCGTTGTAGAGCCGGCCGTGCCCGGCCGAACCGTGCGTCGGCGGGCGCAGGAAGCGGCTGCACAGCATGGGCGTCAGGGTCAGCGAAACCAATCCGGAAACCAGGATGGCAGCCGTAATCACCACCGCGAACTCGTGCAGAATCCGTCCGACGATGCCGGCCATAAACAGAATGGGAATGAAGACGGCCGCCAGCGACAACGTCATGGAAAGCACGGTAAAGCCGATTTCGTTGGCGCCGTCCACCGCCGCCTGCATGGGGGTCTTTCCCATTTCCATGTGGCGCACGATGTTTTCCAGCATCACCACGGCATCATCGACCAGGAACCCGACCGACAGGGTTAGCGCCATCAATGACAAGTTGTCTACGGTGTAGCCCAGCAGGTACATCACCATGAAGGTACCGATGATCGACATCGGCAGGGCCAGGCTGGGAATGATGGTGGCTGACAGGTTGCGCAGAAACAGGAAGATGACCAACACCACCAGGGCAATGGTCAGCATCAGCGTGAACTTCACGTCATTGACGCTCTGGCGGATGGAAGCCGAGCGGTCGTAAATGGTGGTGACTTTCACCGCGCGCGGAATCTGCTGCAGCAGCCGCGGCATCATCTGGTGGATGGCGTTTACGATCTCGATGGTATTGGTGCCCGGCTGTTTCTGGATGGCCAGCACCACCGCGCGCTCATCGTTGAACCAACTGCGCGTGAAATTGTCCTGCACGCCGTTGAAGACCTTGGCCACCTGGTCCAGCCGCACCGGCGCGCCGTTCTGGTAAGTCACGATCAGCGGACGGTAGGCGGAGGCATCGAGCAACTGCCCGTTGGATTGCAGCGTGTAGCTCTTATCCTGGGCGTAGATGCTGCCCACTGGAAGGTTGGCGTTGCCGTTCTGCAGCGCCTGCGCCACCTGGTCGATTCCGATCTGCCGGTCGGCCAGCTTGTTGGGATCGACATCGACGCGCACCGCGTACTTGGCCTGGCCGAAGACCTGCACCTGGGCCACGCCGGCGATCATCGAGAGCTGCTGGCCCATGGTGTTTTCGGCGGCGTCGTCCACCTGGTAGATCGGCAGGGTGTTCGAGCTGAAGGCCAGGTACAGGATCGGCTGGTCCGCCGGGTTCACCCTCTTGAAGGTGGGCGGGTTGGGCATGTTGGGCGGCAACTGGCCGGCGGCCGCCGCAATTGCCGATTGCACGTCCACCGCCGCCCCGTCCAGGTTGCGCGAGAGGTCAAACTGAATGGTTATGGCGGTGGAACCGAGCTGGCTGGTGGACGTCATCTGGCTGATGCCGGCGATGGTGGCAAATTGCTTTTCCAGCGGGGTGGCGACCGAGGAGGCCATGGTATCCGGACTGGCGCCGGGCAGAGAGGCTGAAATCTGAATGGTGGGATAGTCGACGCTGGGCAGGTCGCTGACCGGCAGCACCCGGTAGGAAAAAATCCCGAAAACAAGAATGGCCGCCATCACCAGCGTGGTCATGATGGGGCGCTTGATGAACAGAGAGGTCACCGCGAAACCCCCGAAGATTGCGGCGCTATAGAAGCACTCTCCGTGGACTTCCCGCCCGCCGAGGCTCCGCCAGCCGGCGAAGCCGCCTGCTCCCGCGCCAGGGCCACCGTGCGTACCACGTTAACCTTGCTATTGGGCACCACCGCGATCTGCCCGTCCACGATCACGCGCTCGCCCGGCTTCAGGCCGCTGTCGATCACCGCCAGTTGTCCATAGTTGCGCGATGTCTCCACCGGCTGCACCGTCGCCGTCCCGTCCGCCCGCACCGCGTAAACGTACTTGCCTTGCTGGCCGTTTTGCACCGCGGTCGCCGGCACCACCACCGCATGCGGATCGATTCCCAGCTCAAGCTGCACGTTCAGAAACTCGCCCGGCCACAGCCGGCGGTCGCGGTTGACGAAGGTTCCCATCAACTGGATCGTTCCGGTGGATTGGTCGACCGTGTTGTTTATGAAAGTCAGCACGCCGGCCGAGTGCACCGGATCGCCCGGCGGGGCGGCCATCACCTTCAGCTTGCCTACTCCCTTGGCGCGCACCGCCTCCAGTTGCGCCTCCGGGATATTGAATTGCACGTAGATCGGCTCGATCTGGTTCAGCGTGGCCAGCGCAGTGGTGTCGTTGGCTTTGACCAGGTTGCCGAGGTTCACTAGGATGGCGCCCGCCCGGGCGTCGATGGGCGAGCGGATATCGGTGTAGCCCAGGTTCACCTCGGCGGTCTGGACTGCCGCCTGATCGGCCTGAACCGAGGCGGCATCGGCGCGCGCCTGCGCCTCAAGCTGCTGCGCCACCGCCTGGGCGACCACGCCCGCCTTCTGCAGCGCATTGTTGCGATTGGCCTGCGCGCGGCTGTTCCACAGGTTGGCCTCGTCCTTTGCCAGTTGTCCCTTGGCCTGATTGAGCGCCGCCTCGAAGGGCCGCTTGTCGAGCTGGAACAGCAGTTGCCCGGCGCGCACGTCCTCGCCCTGCTTCAGCAGCACCTTGGCAATCTGGCCATCGACCATGGACTTGACCTGCACGGTGCGGTACGGCTGGGCGTTGCCGATGGCGTCGATCTCGATGGGAATCGGCTGCTGCCCGGCCACGGCCACCGTCACCGAAGGCGCCGGCGGGGCCTCGGCATGCACCGCGTTCTGGTTCTGCTTTCCGCAAGCCGCGGCGGCCAGCAACCCCATGAGCAGGGCTGCAAGGCCCACCCAACCCTTGCGCCGCCATAGCCGATGCCAAAATGTGGTCATTTCACTTGCCTTTCGTGGGGATGACATTTTCCTCAAGCACGGCTGCTGACCAATTCTTTTGCGCCCGCCGATTGCCGCGAACGGCCGTTGCCGGGCCGAGCGGAACGCTTTGCCGGCGGGGCTGCAATTCCGTTCAGCCAGATCTCAGCCAATTGCCTGGCCACCGCCTGGGGATCAAAGCTCTGGTGCCGTTCGCCGCCGAAAATCTCCTGCACCATGATGTGGTACATGACCATGCCGAGAAAGCCGCGGGCGGCAATCAACGGGTCTACCCGCCGAAAGCGACCGCGCTCGATGCCGGCCTTGATGTAGTTCGACAACAGCTCGTAGCACTCGCTGATATAGGTGCGAAAGAACCGGTCGGAAAGCTCGGCGCTGCGCAGGGCGCTGAACAGCAGCAAGCGCGTCAGTGCCGCATCTTCGTGCGTGCGCAGCAGCATGGTTTCAGCGATTCCGGCCAGCACCTCGGCGTCGCTCCGGCCGGAAGCCAGATATTCCTCAATCTTCTGCTTGCGGCCGGAGCCGTGGATGCGGTCGCTGACCACCGCCCAATAGAGCTCTTCCTTGCTGGCGAAATGGCGGAAGATGATGGCTTCGTTCACCCCGGCGGCTTCGGCGATCTCGCGCGTGGTGGTGCCATGGAAGCCCTGCTCGGAAAACAGCCGCATGGCGGTCTTGATCAATTGCTCGCGCCGATGCTGGGCTGCCAGTCGCATGTAAGTAACCGCTTACATTGGATGATTGAGGGAAGCAATCGGATTCCCGGCGGGAGTGACAAAGAGTAGCGCCGCCGCCCTCGTCGGCCGGCTCGGTAACGAAATCAAACGAATAAAAAACCCCGCCTGTCGCACCGCGACAAACGGGGCTCGATTTTTCTCGGTTGCGGCCGGCTCCCAGAGCTGTTTCCCGGGCAGCAGGCTTTGCGGCTCGCGAAATGGCCCGCCGCCAGGGGTGGCAGTGCTACTGCCCGCTATGGGATCAGCAGCAGCTTTCCGGTGGTCTTGCGCGACTGCAGGTCGCGATGCGCCTGCACGGCCTGCTCCAGCGGATAACTGCGCTCAATCCTGAGCTTCAGCTTTCCCGCCTTGATCATTCCGAATATGGCGCTGGCGCGCTCTTCCGTCTCCTGGCGGGTGGCGGTGTAGTGCTGCAGGCTGGGGCGGGTGACAAACAGCGAGCCTTTGGCGACCAGCGTGCCCAGTTCGAGCGGCGCCGGCGCGCCGCTGGACGCGCCAAAACTCACCATGTAGCCGCGCGGACGCAGCAGGTTCAGGCCTTTTTCGAAAGTAGTCTTGCCTACCGAGTCGTAGATGACGTCGACTCCCTTATTGTTCATCAGCCGCTTGGTCTCGGCCTCGAAATCGATCTTGGTATAGATGATGACATCGTCGGCGCCAGCCTCGCGCGCCAGCTTGGCCTTTTCCTCGGTCGAGGCAGTTCCGATCACGCGCGCGCCGATCTGGTGCGCCATCTGCACCAGCAGCAGGCCGACGCCGCCGGCGGCAGCATGAATGAGGGCGGTTTCGCCGCGCTTCAGCGGGTAGGTGCTGTGAACCAGGTAGTGAGCGGTCATGCCTTGCAGCATGGCCGCCGCCGCCTGCTCTTCGCTGATGCCCTCCGGAATGCGAACCAGGTGGCCGGCCGGCACGGCGGCATATTCGGCATAACTGCCCTGAACCCCGCGGTAAGCGACCCGCTCGCCGGGCTTCACCGTCGTGACCTCCGCGCCCACCTCGGTGACCGTGCCCGCCGCTTCCTGGCCGAGCACCAGAGGCAGCGTCGGACGATACGTGCCCTCGCGCACATACACGTCGATGTAATTCACGCCGGCCGCCTTGATCTTCACCAGGGCTTCGTTGGCCTTGGGCTTGGGAACTGGGAGATCGACCACGGCCATTACCTCAGGGCCGCCACATTCCTTGATCTGTATGGCTTTCACTGTTGCTCCTTTCGTGCTAAAAACACCGAAGCGGCTTGCGCTCCGGCACACAAGAGGAAATTGTAACGGATTCGTGCGTCAATCCGTTTGCCGGGCTGCTGAAAAACGCGCGCAGGCAACAAGCCAGGCGCTGCGGGTAGCGCAAGAGCAGCGCGCGAGAGCTTGTACGCTCAACCCGCTTGCAACCTGTTTTTCAGCAGCTTACTGGGCGCGCAGGACGTGAGACTTGCGGCAAGAGGACAAGATGTCATTGGGGAGAACGTCATGGCGGTCATGATCGCCAATGCGCTGGTGCCGATTTTTTTCGGGCTGGGACTGGGCTACTTCGCCGGCCGACTCGGAATAGTAGATAAAAAAAATATCGCCGGGCTCAATACATTTCTCATGAGCTACGCTCTGCCCGCCGCGCTCTTCCTGGCCACCGCGCAGACGCCGCGGCAGGTGCTGGGACAGCACGGCCGGCTTTTCCTGGTGTTGACGCTCTCCATGGTCTCCACCTTTTTCGTCGTCCTGGCGCTGGAACTGAAGGTCTTCAAGTTCAGCCTCGGCGACAGCGCGGGCATAACGCTCAGCGTGGCCCTGCCCAACTGGGTGTCGGTGGGGCTGCCGCTATTTATCGGTCTTTACGGCCCGGAGAGCACCTCGACGGTGGCGGTCGGCATTGTCTGCGGCAACGTGGTGATGGCGCCGCTTTCCCTGGTGCTGCTGGAAACCGACGCCGCCCAGGGACACTCCGGCGGCAAGCTGAGCCGCTTTGTCCGCGGGCTTGGCAGGGCGCTCAGTAAGCCCATCGTGGTGGGTCCGTTGCTCGGCTTTTGTCTTTCGCTGGCGGGTTACACCTTGCCGGCTGTCTGGGTGCGCTCGGTCGGCTTCTATGGACAGGCCGCCGCCGGGGTATCGCTGTTTATCACCGGCCTGGTCCTCTCGCGCGAGTCCCTGGCGCTGGACGCCAATGTCTCCGGCGGATTGGTGTTGAAGCTGATCCTCCAGCCGGTCTGGACGCTGATAATCGCGGGCTGGATGTTGCGCTACCCGACGCCGTTGGTGCGCGACGCGGTGCTGCTGATGGCGTGCCCCGGCGCATTCCTGGGAGTGCTGCTCCCGGTTATCTATAACGCCCGGAACCGGGAGGCCGGGGCGCTGTTGCTGCTGTCCACGGCGGCCAGCGCGCTAACGCTGTCGGCCGTGATCCTGCTGCTGCCGCTCATACATTGAGCGGCTTCGCGAAAGCCCATTTTTCTGTTAGCGATTTCACCGGGCTATTCCCGGCTCAGAGATGCTGTATTCCATAAAGATGAGCGTCATTCCGTCTATGACGCTCGCGTCGCGAGTCGAGGAATCTTGCGTCGCTTTCTGCCATAACAAACACAAGATCCCTCTCTCCTCATTTGGGCCCGGCCAGCGTAACCTGCTCGCCGCCGCTCTCCAGCCATTCCGGCTTGGGGTATTTGCGGTCGGACTTGCCGGCCTTGATCAGTTGTCCGGGAACATCATGCCCGACGATGGCCGGCAGTTCGCGCGCCACTTCCAGCAGCGCGTCCAGGTTCACGCCCGTGTCGTAGCCCATCTGTTCGAGCATGTGTACCATGTCTTCCGTGCAGACGTTGCCGCTGGCTCCGGGCGCGTACGGACACCCGCCTAGTCCGCCCAGCGAGGAATCGAAGCGCCGCATCCCGGCCTCGACGGCGGCCACCACGTTCGCCAGCCCCATGCCGCGCGTGTTATGGAAGTGCATGGTCAACTTCACCGTCGGATAGCGCCCACGCACGCTTTCGCACAACGCCCGCACCTGCGCCGGATTGGCCATTCCGGTGGTATCGCAGAACGTCACCCCCGGGATGCCGAGATCGAGCAGCCTGCGCACCAGGTGCAGAATCCGTTCGGGGGGAATGCAGCCCTCGAAGGGGCAGCCGAAGGTGGTCGAAAGCGAGGCGTTGATGGCCACCGGCGAGGCCTGCGCCAGCTTCACGATTTCGGCAAACTGCGCCAGCGACTGCTCGCAGCTCATGCGCAGGTTCGCCCGGTTGTGCGTCTCGCTGGCGGACATGACCAGGTTGACTTCGTCTACCTGGCAGGCAATCGCCCGTTCGCAGCCCTTCACGTTCGGAACCAGCGCGGTGTAAAGCACCCCGGGAACTCTGTCGATTCCCCGCATCACCTCTTCGGCATCGCGCAGGCTCGGAATCGCCTTGGGAGAGGTAAACGAGGTCGCCTCGATCATGGCCACTCCGGTCCGGCTGAGGCCATTGATGAGCTTGATCTTGACTTCCGTGGGAATGAAGTTGGCTTCGATCTGAAAGCCATCGCGCGGAGCGACTTCATTGATGAATAAACGGTGTTTGCTCTTCGGCTCCATGGATTTCCTTTCCCGGTTCCATGCCTTTCAGATGATGCCGCGTTCGCGCAGGCATTGGCGCGCCGCCTCGTCGATTCCGATGGCGGCCAGCACCTCGTCGGTGTGCTCGCCCAGTGCCGGACCGGCGCCGCCGATCTGGCCGGGCGTTTCACTCAGCTTCGGCAGAACCGCCGGAACCTTTAGCGTTTTGCCCGAAGGCAAATTGATGGTCTGTATCATCTGCCGCGCCTGGTAATGCGGGTCGGCCACGATATCGGCGGCGGTGTAGGGAAATCCCACGGGAACCCCGGCCGCATTCAGCTTGTCGAGAATCTCTTTCAGTTCGTGCTGCTTTGTCCATTCCTCAATCGTGGCATCGAGGAATGCTGCTTCCTTGGCGCGTCCGTCGTTGTGGGCGAAGCGGGGGGCGTTTCCGATATCATCGCGGCCCATGACGTGCATCAGGCGCTTGAAGATGCCGTCGCCGTTGCCGCCGATCAGTACGTACTTTCCGTCACGGCAGAGATAAGCATTGGTCGGCGCGATACCCGGCAGGGCGCTGCCGCTGGGCTCGCGCACGTAGCCGAAGCAGTCGTATTCGGGTATCAGGCTCTCCATCATGCCGAAGACGGACTCGTACAGGGCTACGTCGATGCACTGTCCGCGGCCGGAATGCTGGTTGCGATGGTGCAGCGCCAGCAGCACGCCGATGACGGCATACAGGGCTGATATCGAGTCGCCGATGCTGATGCCGCAGCGCACCGGAGGACGGCCGGGCTCGCCATTGATATAGCGCAGTCCGCCCATAGCCTCGCCGATCACGCCAAACCCCGGCAGATCGCGGTAGGGCCCGCTCTGCCCGTAACCGGAGATGCGCACCATGATCAGCCTCGGATTGAGCTGCGACAATTGCTCCCAGCCCAGGCCCCATTTTTCCAGCGTTCCGGGACGGAAGTTCTCGATCAGGATATCGGCGCCGGCCAGCAGCTTGCGCAAGATGTCCTGGCCCTCGCGACACTTCAGGTCGAGCGAAACCGACTTCTTGTTGCGCGACTGCACGTGCCACCACAGCGAAGTTCCATTTTCTATCTTGCGCCACTTGCGCAAGGGATCGCCCTCGCCGGGCGGCTCGATCTTGATGATCTCGGCGCCGAACTCCCCCAACAGCTTGGCGGCGAAAGGGCCGGCAATCAACTGCCCCAGTTCGATGATCTTCAGCCCCTGCAAGGCGGCGGCGTTCAGGTTTTGCATGATGACATTGTCCTGCTTGAGATATTAGAACGATTTTATAGTGGGCGTATCTCGATAACCGAGACTAATGCGGTTCGCGAATGCTGGCGGCATCCACGAAGGGCACGGATGCCCCACCTTCGCGCCGCGCGGTTTTTTGGCGCTAAGGTGGGGCATTTGTATTTTTGTGTAAAGCCGCGCCCCGATGCGCGCCAACAGCTCAACACCAATTAACGCATGAACCTGAGGGCCAGCGGCAACTCTATGCAGAGCAAAGCGCCCAAAAAGAACATGCCGAAGATGAAACCAAGCCGCCAAAAATCTTTCGACTTGATGTACCCGGTGCCGTAGTACATGGGCGCCGGTCCGGTGGCGTACGGTGTGATCACCCCCATCAAACCCAGGGTGTAGCCAATCACCATCACCACGGGTTTCATCGGCAGTCCCGGAAGGGTCATCATCATGGCCAGGAACACCGGCATCAGCGCCGTGGTGTGGGCGCTCAGGCTGGCGAAGAAATAGTGCACGAGGAAGAAGATGGCGATCACACCCACAATCATGACCGTGACCGAGACACCCGACAGCGCCTTGGCGCTGACCGCAGCGAACCATTTGAGGAAACCGACGCGTGCCAAGCCATCGGCCATGGTGACCAGGGTGGCCAGCCAGGTCAGGTTGGTCCAAGCCATCTTGCTGCCGGCTATGTCGTTCCAAGTGATGACGCCGGTCAGCATCATCAGGGCGCAGACCACCATGGCGGTCATGGTTGGATCTAGCCACTTCGTGGCTGCTATCCAGGCAATCAGAGCCAGCAGCGCCAGGACTCCCATCTTCTTTTCGCCCATGGAAATCGGGCCCATTTCCTTCAACTGTGCCCCAGCCCATTTCGCCACCTCGTCGCCGCGCTTCAACTCGGGCGGATAAATGATGTAGCTGAGCAATGGCACAGCCAGGAACAGAAGGATGCCTACGGGCAGGATGCCCAGGAACCATGAGGTCCAGGAGATGTCAATATTGGCTATCTTGCGGGTGAGTTCGACCGCGAGCACGTTGGGCGCCAGGGCCGTAAGGAAGACCGTGCTGGAGACGCACTGCGTGGCAAAGGCCACCCACATTATGTATGAGCCAATCTTGCGCGGGTTTTGGTTCGGATACGAGCCATAGAGCGGCGGGATACTGGTAAAAATCGGGAAGGTGCTGCTGGCGCGCGCCGTGTTGGAGGAGGTAAAGGGCGCCAGGATCATATCTGAGATCGCGATTGCATAGCCGAGGCCGAGCGTCCGGTGGCCAAGCTTATGTACCAGAGCCAGGGCGATTCGGCGTCCCAGCCCGGTGACCTGGTAGCCGAGAGCGAACAGCGAGGCGGCGTAGATGAGCCACACCGTACTGTTGGCAAAGCCGGAGAGGGCCCAACTGAGTCCTTCGCTGGGTTTGGTTCCCACCAGCCGCAGCGCGCCGCAGAAGGCAATACCCGTAAAGCCAATTACCGCGCCGGGCAGCGGTTCGGTAATCAGGGCGGCGATAACGGCGATAAACAAAGCGAAGTACCGCCAGGCGTTCACGCTCAACCCGGCGGGTACGGGAATCAGCCACACCACTAGTCCAAGAGCTATCGGGACGCCCCATTTAAGCGCCTTGTTTTTCTTTGCTTCTGCCGGCCCTTTCGCCGGCGGTTCAACTGCTGCTTTGGTAGTGCCCATATACCCTCCGCCATCAATTGGGAGAATGTTTCCCGGCTCTGTTCACAGGCTTACCTCGCCCCTGCCATAAAGCCGGACAGTTCGCCGGCGGTCGCCTGTCGCCTCCCGCTTCCAGGGCGTGAGCTGAAGCCCCACACGCATGAAGAGGCTGACCTGGGTTCGCGGCAAACGCTATGCGCGCGCTGGCCGCGGGCCGCACGTGGTCAATGAGGCAGCTCTACAGAGTTCATGGAGAATTTACGGCATGTGCTTGGGGATAGCAACGAAATCCTTAAAGCAGGCACGTGGCTGGACTTCCACGCCTGTTGCATAAATACAACACTCACGAAACTGCCATTTTCCTGTAATGTATTCCAGAGAAGCCATTTACAAGGCAGCCAGAAGCAGACGGTGAGCTTCGAGCAGACAATCCGCTCGCCTCTTGAATTCAGCGGCATAGGGTTGCACAGCGGCGCCCCGGTGCGCATGCGCATTCTGCCGGCGGCAGCCGGCTCGGGAATCGTCTTCTGCCGCGTTGACCTCGATGGTTTCATCGTCGAGGCCGTGGGGCGTAACGTCGCCAAGGTCAGCTACGCCACCAGCGTGATGAAAAAAGGCGTGCTGATCTCGACCACCGAGCACTTGCTCTCGGCTTTTCTGGGTGTCGGTATCGACAATGCCATAGTCGAGCTTGACAGCCTGGAGTTGCCTATCCTGGACGGCAGCGCGCTTCCCATTGTCGACGCCATCCTGCGGGCCGGCCTGCGGCAGCAGCGGCGCAAGCGCGCTTACATGCGCATAAAGCGCGAGGTTGAGTTGCGCGAGGGCAGCAAGTTCATAGTCGTCTATCCGGCCGACAGTTACCTGATTCATTACCGCATCGACTTCCCCCATCCTCTGATAGGGGAGCAGCAGTTTACCGTCGAGCTCACCAATGGCAGCTACATCAGGCAGATTGCCCCGGCCAGGACCTTCGGATTCCTGCGCGACGAGGCGGCGCTGCGCAACATGGGGTTGATCCGCGGGGCCTCGGAGGAAAACGCCATTGTGCTGAGCGACACCGGCCTGCGCAATCCGCCGCTGCGCTTTGCCGACGAGTTTGTGCGCCACAAGGTGCTGGACCTGATCGGCGATCTGGCCCTGCTCGGCCACCCCCTGCTGGGGCGAGTGGAGGCCGACCGGGCCGGACACGCCATGCACGCGGCGCTGGTTTCTCGCCTGCTGCGCGACCATTCCTTGTGGGATCTGGCCAGCCTGCCGGATGCTTATGCCGCCCCGCTTTCGCTGGAGACCGGCCCTGACGCTGGCGTTTCCTCGAAGCCTTTAGGGTAGTCACCGAAGACGCGGACTTCCAGGCTCGAAACAACGAGGGAGATTGGATGAGCGCAACAATTCTGGTATCGGCCGATTGTCTTGAGGGCTTCTGCAACGCGGTGCTGGCCAAGGCCGGCTTGGGCGAGCGGGACGCCTCGACGCTGACCGAGTCGCTGGTCTTCGCCGACCTGCGCGGACTGGCCGCCCATGGCGTGGCGCGCCTGCCCGAGTATCTGGCGCGCGTCAATGCCGGGGTGATGAATCTCGATCCGCCCATGCGAATCGAGCGGGAGAGCGCGGCTTCGGCGCTGCTGGACGCCAACAACGGCCTGGGGCAGATTGCCGGCGCCAAGGCCATGGCCATCGCCATGGAAAAAGCCGGAAGCGCCGGGGTGGGGCTGGTGGCGGTGAAGAATTCGAACCATTTCGGGGCCGCCGCCTACTTCGCCCGCATGGCTTGCGAACAGGACATGATTGGGCTGGTGACCACCAACGCCGCTCCTTCGATTGCCCCTTACGGTGCCAAGGTCGCGCTGGTGGGAACCAATCCGCTGTGCGCGGCTATTCCGGCAGCCGGACGGCGGCCCATCCTGCTCGACATGGCGACCTCCGTCGTCGCCCGCGGCAAAATCTGGCTCGCCGGCCTGGCCGGCAAGAAGATACCGCTCGGCTGGGCGCTGGATCAGGAGGGCCGGCCGACAGACGATCCCAACGCCGCGCAGGCAGGCAGCCTGGAGGCCATCGGCGGGCCCAAAGGCGCCGGCCTGTCGCTGGTCATCGACATTCTTTGCGGCGTGCTTACCGGCACCACGCTTTCGGGCGAGGTGCACCTCATCGCCGATTTGTCCGCCCCGATGAAAGTCTCCCACCTGTTCATGGCCATCAACATCGCCAGCTTCGCGGACCTGGAGCAGTTCAAGAACAACATCGACAAGGTCATCGCGCGGGTGAAGTCGCTGCCCTCCGTCAATGACTCGGAAATCTTTCTGCCGGGAGAAATCGAATTCAACCTGGAAGAGAAGCGCCGCGCCGATGGCATTCCGCTGAGCGCCAATGTCATCGCCGGCCTGGACCAACTGGCGGAACGCTACGCCGTGCCGAAGCTGCACACCGCCAGTCCGCGCGGCTGAATCTCACGTAGTGGGTCAGTTTGAAGGTGCCCCAGGTTCCGCGCCGCGCTTACCACCCCGACAAACGCAACTACGGCGTTTGCCCGGGGCCTCGGTCGGCGCTAACCTGGGGAAATTGGCCCCACGTCAGCCCAACAGCAGGGCGGGACGTGGAACACCCAATCTTAATTCAAGTTCAAACTGATCCACTACCGATGCCGTATTTGACGCTGTGCCTGCGGCAACTTAGAATAAAAAAGGACAGTTTTAATGCCCTCTGCCGGGCGATTCTGCCCGGCAAGAGACACCCGATCGGGTGATTCGTCTTTCGGAGTACTGCTTCGTGCCCCTCTACGAATATCGTTGTAAGAAATGCCACCATCAATTCGAAATCATCCAGAAGTTTTCTGACGACCCCATCCGCCGCTGCCCCAAGTGCGGGCAGGAGGCAGTCGAGCAACTGCTTTCCGCCCCCGCCATACAGTTCAAGGGTTCCGGCTGGTACGTCACCGACTATGCCCACAAGGGCGCCGCGCCCGAGTCCTCCGCGGCCAGGGGAAATGGCGGTGCGTCTGCCGCTTCCTCAGCCAGCTCGGAGAGCAAGCCGCCCGCCTCTGGCGACAGCAAGCCTGCTCCAGCCAAGGAAGCGACGTCCTGAATTAACTTGAATTAAAGATCATATTCAGCGTAAATCCCAGCCAGACGCTGCGCTTGCGATGGAGAGTCGCGGCGCCCGGCGGCTGCGGGAGATAGAGAAGCGTCATCCTGAGGTCGCGCTGCCTTTCAGTGTAGGGCGCTTCACTCAGGACGGCACTCAATCACCACGAGAATCTTTCCGCAGCCTGTCAGGCGGCCTTTCCGCGCGGAGGGACCTTGGCTCCGCTCCGCCGCGCCTTGGACAAGCCGATCGCTGATAGCCTGTTTAGGATTGCCCCGGCTATGCTCTCCCTGTTTCATGTGACGCATTTCCTGCTCGACCATCTGTTGAGCCTTGGGCCCGTACTTGCGCGACCGGCCGGAAGTTGAGCGCTTCGAGCGCGAAGAGCCGGTTGCGCGGGAGCGCGTCCGCGAAGAGGTCCGCGAGTGTGAGGAACCGGTGGATGCCGCACGCCGGCGCGCGCTGGTTCGCCGCGTGCCGGCGGAGCTGCCGCGCGAGCGTCCCCGGCGGTGCGAAGCCGTCCTGGAGCTGGCGTCGCCAGAGGCACGCGAAGATGAACGCCGCCTGGCTACTGCGCGGCTGCCGCCGCGGCGTGTCCGCGTTCTCCTGGCGCTCGCGCTTGATGAACGTGATCGCGTACTCCTTCGCCCGGTGTTTGTTGCCATAGGTTTAGCCTCCTGTGGAGTGAGACGCCCGCGGCGGCGCGCGGAGTTGCGCGAGAATTCGTGGCGCCCGCAGCAAACACCGCGGCTGCGTTTGGCCAGGGCGAGTTCCGCAGATTGTGTGTCTGACAAGGGCTTTGCGGTGGAAGCGCCGGCCCTCAGCCCCTGTGTTTGAGCACAGTGGCCAGTTATCAGGCGCCGGTTCGTTCCGCCCCGCCCAGCGGCAGGAAGTATTGCGTGCCGCGCACCGGCTCGCTGAGTCGCTGCAACAATTCACGCAAATCCTGGCTGTCTTCCACGAAGTCGATCTCCGAGGTATTCACCACCAGCAGGTCGGAGGCGCTGTAGTGGAAGAAGAAATGTTCGTAGGCGCGGTTGACCTCGGCCATGTAATCCAGGTTGAGGGCGCGTTCGCCGGCCGCGTTCTTTTTGCGCAGCCGCTTGCGCAGCACCTCGGTCGAAGCCTGCAGATAAATCACCAGGTCGGGCGTGGGAACCTGGTTGCGGAACAGCTTGTAGTAGTGGTCGTAGATGTCCAGTTCGGGGTCGCTGAGGTTGAGGTTGGCGAATATCTTGTCTTTCTCGAAGATGTAGTCGGCCACCAGGACGCGGCGCGAGTTGGGCCCGACGTCGAGGGCCCGCAGTTGCTCGAAGCGGCGTATCAGGAAAGCGAACTGCGCTTGAAAGGCGGCGCCGGACCGGCCATCGTAAAAGGCGTCGAGAAAAGGATTGTCCTCCGGCTCCAGCAGCAGTTGCCCGTGCAGGTTTTCGGCAATGAAGCGCGCCAGGGTGCTCTTGCCGACCCGGATCGGGCCTTCAACCGCGATGTAGCGTGGTGGTTCGAAAAGATTCGCCATCGGATGGGTGCCCCTTCCGCCTCTGCCTGGTCCCCGGTAAACACAGCCTGTAGCCCCCGGCGAATGACGTTTTCATCCCCGGGTGGAACTGCGGCGTCGGCCGGCGAGCCAGATGTGCCCTTTGCCTCGAAGGCAGCATATCTCTGCTTCCGCCGGGACGCAATTGCGCGATCAGTAAACTCCACCCCACGTAAGATCGGCGTTTACCGGGCCCCAAGGCAGCGTCCTTGCACGACCGCCCGCCGACGAGAAACCAGCCGCAGAGGCCAAGGCGGCAGGGCTGTCGCCGTGCTCAGCCGGCCAAGGCAAAGCCCTGATTCTGTGTGTCGCCGCCGTCCTCTATACTTAACTTTCTTGCCAAACTCTAAACTTGAACACCAAGCCGATGAACCAGGAGAGCCAAATGGCTGACCAGAAACCGGGACCGTCAAAGACGCAATCCGTTTCCGCCGGCGAGAGCTCCAAGCCCTTCGTCGTCGAATACTATTACAAGGCGAAGTGGGGGCATGCGGATGAATTTATCGCCCTCTTTAAAAAGAACCATCTGCCCGTGCTGCTGAAGCAGGTCGAGCTCGGCCGCATGCTGCAGGTCACCGCGCACATGCCGCGCTACCATGCCACCGAGGACGGCCGCTGGGATTACCGGATCACCATAGTCTTTGCCAATGCCAGGGCCGCCATTGACAGCTTCGACGAGAAGGGCCTGGCGGCCAAGCTGTTTCCCGACCAGGAGACCTTCCGCCGCGAGGAGCAGCGCCGCTTCGAGATCCTGAAGGCGCACTGGGACCTGCCGATCAAGACCTTGGAACTGTAGCGGCAGGGCCGCCGGCTGCATCGCGTAAGGACAGCCGTCAGCGGCACCTGGCAAGGAAGACACTTGGTGAGCCGTATGAAGGGAAGAAGTTGATGGAATCAATTGGATTGATCGACGGCAAAATAATTGATCTGCGGGAAAAGGTAATCGAAATCGGGGACCGGGGCTACCAGTTTGGCGACGGCGTCTACGAGGTGACCAGGGTCTATAACCACCGCCCCTTTGCCCTGCGCTTGCACGTCGACCGGCTTTATCGTTCCCTGCGCGAGCTGGGGATTCCGATCACCTACAGCTTTGAAGAGCTGGCACGTCTGCATGAGCTGCTGATTGAAAAAAGCGGCATCGCCGAAGGCACGGTTTACCTGCAGATCACGCGCGGCGTGGCGGTTCGGGGGCACGCTTTTCCCGACAATCCCGTTCCCCGGCTGACCATGACCGTGCAGCCGTTCACCCCGAATTACGCCTTGCGCCAAGCCGGCGCCGCCGCCGTCTTCGTGCCCGACGTGCGCTGGCTGCGTTGCGACATCAAGTCGCTCAACCTGCTTGGCAACGTCATGGCCAAGCAGCGCGCCCATGAGGCCGGCGTCTTCGAGGCCGTACAGGTGCGCCCCAGAGAGCTATATGCCGCGCGCGGCGCGGCGCAAGCGGGCAGTGTGCCCTTCCCAAACGAGCCGCTCGATGGCATAGTCACCGAGGGCGCCAGCACTAACTTTTTCGCCGTCAAAGATGGGCGGCTGCATACCCATCCGGCGAATCACCTGATCCTGAGAGGCATCTCCAGGACCATCATCCTGACGCAGCTTGTCCCCAAGCTAGGCATTCCGGTAGTGGAAGTGCCATTCGACGTGGCCTTTGCCAAAGCCGCCGAGGAGGCCTTCCTCAGCCTCACCAGCGTGGAGATCATGCCGCTGGTCTCGCTCGACGGCGTCCCGGTCGGCTGCGGCAAGGTCGGCCCGGTCACGCGCCGGCTGATGGAGGCCTTCACCGCCTTGGTCGCCGGCGAATGCGGCAATTTGAGCAAGCGGGAGGATTCATGAGTTCGAAAGCGCCTCCAGGGTCGGTCCCGGCAGCCAGCGTGGCGCGGCCGCAGCCTCTTGATACCAGCACCAGCTTTGCCGGGATCACGCTGAAGAATCCCATCATGGCCTCCGCCGGAACCTTCGGCTACGGCGTGGAATTCGAGGACATTGTCAGTCTCGACAAGCTTGGCGGCTTTGTGGTCAAGGGCCTGTCGCGCGAGCCCATGGCGGGCAATCCGCCTCCGCGCCTGTTTGAAACCGCCGCCGGCATGCTCAATGCCATCGGCCTGCAGAACATAGGGGCGCGTGCCTTCCTGGAGGAAAAGCTTCCTATCCTGCAGCGGATTCCCAACATCGTGGTCATCGCCAACGTCTTCGGTTATTCCGTCGACGACTACGAAGCCACCATTCAAATGCTGAACGAAGGCGAAGGCATTGCCGCCTACGAGCTGAACGTTTCCTGCCCCAACACCAGGTATGGCGGCATGGCCTTCGGGCAGAATCCCGAGCTGTTGCAGGAAGTGGTTTGGATCGCCAAGCGGGCGGCGCGGCGTCCGCTGATCGTCAAGCTCTCGCCCAACGTCACCAGCATTCCGCAGATGGCGCAAGCCGCCGAAGATGGCGGCGCCGACGCCATTTCGCTGGTCAACACCTTCAGCGCCATGGCCATCGACCCGGAGACGCGCCAGCCGCGCGTTTCCAGCGTCACCGCCGGGCTGTCCGGCCCCGCCATCAAGCCCATCGCGGTGCGCATGGTGTACGAGGCGGCGCGCGCCGTCCGCCTGCCGGTCATCGGCATAGGCGGCATCAGTACGGCCGAGGACGTGGTTGAGTTCCTGCTGGCCGGAGCGGTAGCCATACAGGTCGGCACCGCCAACTTCTGGGACCCCTGCGCCTGCGAAAAACTGGTGGACGCCTTCGAACGCTGGTGCCTGGAACACCGCGTCCGGAGCACGCGCGAGCTGATCGGCGGACTGCGGCTCGAGTGATTGAAGATTTCAGATTGCAGATTGAAGATTGACTGCAATTCGATGGGCGCCATTTGGCGGTGCCCTGACCGTACTTCCTTTCCCACAGCGGGTGTCATCCCGAGAGTAGCCGCTGTTGTTGCGGCCGAATCGAGGGATCTGCATTTGAAAAGCTCTGCATTGGGGAAAAGCAGATCCTTCGCCTCCGCGCCCGCCCGATCCGCAAAACAGGCGGGTCGGGATTGACGTGCCGGGCGCGTCGCTCAGGATGACCCTCTTAATTCTTCAATCTGCAATCTGCAATCTTCAATTTCCCCTCTGCTACCATTTGTCTATGCCAGCAGAAGACAGCTCCGCCGCCGGCCAGGTTCGTGTCCGTTTTGCGCCGTCTCCAACCGGGCAGCTACACGTCGGCAATGCCCGCACCGCCCTGTTCAACTGGCTCTTTGCCCGCCAGCAGGGCGGCGCCATGGTGGTGCGCATCGAGGACACCGACGTCGAGCGCAGCCAGGCGCGCTACGAGGCGCAACTGCTCGAAGACCTGAAGTGGCTGGGTCTTGACTGGGACGAGGGGCCGGACGTCGGCGGTCCGTTTCCGCCCTATCGCCAGAGTGACAAGCTGGAGGTCTATCGCGAGCACGCCGAACGGCTGGTCTCGGAAGGCAAGGCCTACTACTGTTTTTGCACGGCGGAGGAGCTGGATCGCTTCCGCGAGCAGGCCATGAAGGAGCATCGCGCCCCGGTCTATCCCGGCACCTGCCGCCAGCTCGATGCGGCTGAAGCGCGGCGGCGCCGGCAGGCGGGTGAGCCCTGCGCCATCCGCCTGCGCATTCCCCAGCGCCCCATTCGCTTTCACGACTTGGTTCGCGGCGAGGTCGAGTTCTCCAGCGAAGCGGTCAGCGATCCCATCATCCTGCGCTCCAGCGGCGTGCCGGTTTACAACTACACGGTGGTGGTCGACGATGCCGAAATGCGCATCACCCACGTCATCCGCGGCGACGATCACCTCTCCAACACGCCCAAGCAGGTGGCGCTCTACGAGGCTCTAGGCTGGCCGGTGCCGCAGTTCGCCCACCTGTCGACCATCCTCGGCCCCGACCGCGAGCGCATGTCCAAGCGCCACGGCGCGACTTCGGTGGCCGCCTTCCGCGACATGGGCGTGCTGCCCGAGGCGCTGATGAACTACATGGCGCTGCTCGGCTGGGCGCCCACGGGCGGCACACGCGAGATATTTTCCCGCGAGGAACTGGTGCGCGAGTTCGACCTGCGCCGCGTCACCCCCTCGGCGGCGGTCTTCGACTTCGAAAAGCTCTACTGGCTCAACCGCCACTACGTAAAGGAACGGCTGGAGTGGCTCAATGGCCACGAGCCCGAGGAGTGGGTGCACGAGGGCAGGAAAATCGACTTGCTGTTTTCCTCGCTGCGCTTCCTGGCCGCCGCCGGTTACTACGGAGAACAGGCCAAGGCGGCCTTCGCCAAAGACGAGCTGGACGAGGTGGTCTCGCTGCGCGGACCGCACGTGCGCTGGCTGCTGAAATTGCTGGAGCTGTTCACGCCCGCCGTCAATAAGCTGGACGAGCTGCCCGAGCGCGCCGCCCTGCTCTTCCGCTTCGAGCCGGAGGCCGCTCTCCGCACTCCGGAAAACGCCGAGCTGATGCGCTCGCCCAAGACCCCCGCCGTGCTGGCCGCCTTCGCCGCCCGCGTGCTTACCAGCTCCGACGCCCTCACCTCTGAGCGCTTCAAGGCCATCATGAAAGAGGTGCAGAAGGAAACCGGCGTCAAGGGCAGGGAACTGTTTCACCCGGTTCGCCTGATGCTGACCGGCGCGCACTCCGGGCCGGAGTTCGAAAAGCTGATTCCGCTCATCGAGGAGGGCAGCCGGCTGAACCTGCCGGTGCACGTGGCCAGCGTGCGCGAGCGCGTCGAGAGCTTCGAACAGGCAAGGATGGCGAGCTCCAATCGCGGCTAATCACCGTTTTTGCCGGATTGCACTGTCACACTTCACCGTTGTTGTCATCCGCATATGGACCAAGAAAACGTTCACCGTTGAAGTGGATCAGGTGGGTTGGCGCGTCCGCCACCCAAACCTCAGTTTCCCATGAAATGTCACTGAGGTATTTCGTCATTGCTTGCCGGTCAAGGAACGCGGTGACGAACACCAGTCCCGCCTTGCACCCTTTGAACAGGGTTTTCAAATCACCGCGCCGCTTGGGATTAACCGGCCCATGACTTGTTACCGCCTCAATGAGCACAAGCCAGTTCTTGCGCTCAAGGTACACAATCACGTCTGGCATTTTGCCGTGTTCCTCAATGGAAACGCCCAAAGATTTAAGCAGCGGCCTGTCAAAGTGCGCAAACTTTTCGTCCGTATCGCCAACGTAAACGAGTTTACCGCCGCTTGTAAAAAGCTCGCAGAAATCCTTGATGACCCTCTCAACAAGTATGTTCTGACCGCCAGGCGAGAGCGTGATTATCTCCCCCTTTTCAATTTCAATTGGGATGCGTTTCATCTGCCGCTCTTGTGCGTATCGCTTTTTCAATGTCTCAACTGAGGCGAGATAGGTCCTCAGGCCCGCATCCCATTCAGGTGTGCCATACATCCTCAGCAATTTCAGTAGGCCCGGCTCAATCTGATACACGGCATACGGGCTGTTGGTCGGGCGCTCAGGTTTGTCCGGGTTGATGTTCACAACGCCCGCGTCAAGGAACTGATGAATAGTTTGTCGCCGGACCGTTTCACGTGTATTTGGTGCGTACCGTTTGCCGTAATTAGCCTCAAAAAAATCCATCATGGGGGTGATACCCATGAGCGGTTCTTTCGCATACGCCCACGGTGTCTCAGGCTTGAGGTCAAGCAATGAAAGCAGCGTCAATGCTGACCGCTCATTCTGTTGTTCCCGCGGCAACCCCAAATCTTTGAGAATGCCCAGCGCCTCATCAATCTTCTTCTTCGCCCTCACAGGGTCAGGAACGCCTGTTGCATCCGACAATTTGAGAGCCTCCTCAACAAGTTGATCAATCGTTTCTTGCGCAGGGAAATGATCCCCGATTTTCGCCCCAAGCGCCTCAACTTGTGATCGCGTAGGGTATTTCAGGTTCCTCAAGTCCGTCGCGTTGACCTGGGTGTGTCCGCTGAATTGCCGGAAATACAAATCTACCAAGGTTGAATTGAGAAAGGCAGCAAGGCCCTTTGCAAACGTTACGGGCAATCCGCCGCCCTTGCGGTGAAAGTAATTGAGGTGATTTTCAAACCCAACTCGCTCGGCATCAACGCGTTTTGGGTCATACACGGCGGCAACTACACGCCGTGGTTCCTCCTTTGACGAGAAGCGCTTTACAAGGACATATGTGCCCTTGGGCACAAGCAACTCATCAGCGCCGGGCAACAGTGCCATTGCTTGCGCTTTTTTGCCACCTAGCTTGGGCCATTGAACGAACCCATGCTCAAAATTGAGCGGGTAGATAAGCGGGACAGCTTCAGCCTCAGGGAAAGCCCGCAACAGCGGCTTTGCTCTAAAATCGACCACGCGCCCAGTTGATACCTCAATATCATGCTCCTGGAGTGTCCAATACAGCCGTCCTATTTGCTCGGCAATTGATGCTCCAAGTTCATCGGGAACAATGTGAATGAAGTGCTCCGGGTCGCCGGGTCTTACAAGTTTCCCGTATGCGATTTCACGCACAGTGACAAACTCATCGTCTGGGCCCGCGCTGGAAGAAATGGTAATGTTGCCTATGTCGCCACCCTTAACGCCATAGAAAATAACGTTCTCTTGCAATACGTCATCTTCGCGGAACGCAACCTGCCGGGATTCAAACACGTGAATGCGGCGCAACGTGAGAGTTTCCAATAAAAGCTTTCTGAAAGGCCTGAAATATGGGCCGTTACAAAAGCTGCGCGGAGTAATGGCAACGAGCTCACCGCCATCAGTAAGCAGCATTAGCACAAGGGCCAAAAACCCGGTGTACAGGTTGGACGTTTCAACATCAACTTGTCTCAGCATTAAGCGGGTTTCGGAGTCACTGTTGATCTTTCTATATGGCGGGTTGAGTATTGCACAATTGTAGCGCTCAATAGGTGCGAATAATTCTTGCCGTAGCTTACGCGTACCGTCCTCAATGAAATCACGGTCAATCAGGTGAGATCCAAAAGTAATGCCATTGCTGTCGCAAGTTTTTCGGCATTGATCAAGAGTGCTCCGGAGATATTCGACCAGCGTTGGATCAATCTCGTATGCGGTTGCATCAATGGCCCAGGGCTTATGAGCGCGGTCACATACCTCAGCAACAAACGCCGCCGTCAGTGTCCCAACGCCCGCCCCAGCGTCAAGCAGAGCGAGTTTGTCAGCGTTGGCCTGAAACATTGAGGCCATGAGGCGCGCCGTTGCCGCCGGGGTCATAAACTGCCCCAACTCTGAGCGACGCTCAGGGTCCAACTTCCGGTTCGCGTCTAAGCGGAAAAAGTCAATCGCATCAACTAGCACGGGGCGCGTCCCTGTTGAGAAGCGAGAGCCTCTCACACCTGCATGACTTCCTTTTCTTTGGCCTTGGCCATCTCTTCCATTTTTTTGATTTCGTCGTCAGTCAGCTTCTGAATCTGCTCCATTGAGCCACGCTCTTCGTCTTCGGTAATTTTCTTGTCCTTGAGCGCTTTTTTGATGGCCTCGTTGCCGTCGCGGCGGATGTTGCGCACGGCGGTGCGATGCTCTTCCAGCACCTTGTTGAGGTGCTTGACCAGCTCTTTGCGCCGTTCGCCGGTCAGCGGCGGAATGGGCACGCGCACGATCTTGCCGTCGTTCATGGGGTTCAGTCCCAGCCCGGCGCTGCGGATAGCCTTCTCGATGGCCTGTAGAGTGCTGGGGTCGAAGGGCTGCACGGTGATCATCTGCGGCTCGGGAGCGTGGATCTGTGCGATCTGGTTCAGCGGCATCGACGAGCCGTAGTAATCCACGTGTACGGGGTCCAGCATGTTGACCGAGGCGCGGCCGGTGCGCGTGGCCGCCAGCTCGCGGCGGAAGTCTTCTACCGCCTTCTCCATGCGGGACTTCAGTTGCGTGTAGGTTTCTTTCAGAGCGGCCACTTGGGCCATGCTGACTTGAGCCATAGTATCTGTTCACCCCGTCAACCGCCGGCTCCCAGGCCAGCGCACTGTACGCTTGCCGAGCCGAGGCGCGACGCTCGCCGGGGCCCTCGTCGTTTGGGATTTATCTCCTCCCGCAGACAGGCGATCAGCTGGCCTGTTCCGGGGGGTGAAGCGCGATTATAAACCCCAGGCCGCCGGATCAGCACTCTTTGTAGGCACGCCGAAGGCGCCGGCCGGCATTCCCCGGCAAAAAGCAGATATAAAATCGGCTATAGTCATTGGGACCGGCAAGAGCTGCTTAAAGTACGGTGCCGGTTTCCGTGTCAAAGAAATCGAGCGAGGGGATAGAGAACACGTGACCTATTCAGATGGCGTAGATTCCCGGCCACTTCTTGCCCTGACCATGGGCGACTGCACCGGCATTGGCCCGGAAATTGTCGCCAAGGTGCTGCACGACAAGGCGGTGCAAGCTGTGACGCGCCTGGTGGTGGTGGGCGACGCCCGGGTGCTGGAACTTGGAATGCGCGACGCCGGCGTGAAGCTGGCCTGGCAGAAGGTGGCGAACACCGCTGCTATCAACTGGCCGCAGTCGGAGCCCCAGGCAGGCGGCCCTGATGAGGCGAAGCCTGTCCCGCTGATCGATTTAGGCAATATCGATCCGGGCCGCTTCGCGCGCGGCCAGGTCTCGGCCGAATCCGGCAAGCTCACCGGCGAGACGCTGGCCTATGCCATCGGCATGGCGCGCCGGGGCGAGGTGGACGGCATCGTCTTCGCGCCGCTGAACAAGCGCGCCCTGCACGACGGCGGCTGGCGCTTTGCCGACGAGCACAAAATGTTCGCCAGCCTGCTCGAACACCAGGGTTACTTCAGCGAGATGAACGTGCTCGACGGCCAGTGGATGTCGCGCGTCACCGGCCACGTCAGCTTGCGCGAGGCCCTGGAGCAGCTCACGCCGCAGCGCATCCGCGATGCCATTCTGCTGAACTACACCATGATGCGCCGCGCCAGCATAGAAAAGCCGCGCATCGCCGTCAACGCCCTCAACCCGCACGCCGGCGACAACGGCCTGTTCGGCCGCGAAGAGATCGAGCTGATTCGCCCGGTGGTCGAGGAGATGAAAGCCCGGGGCATCAACTGCAGCGGGCCATACCCGGCGGACACCATCTTTATCCGCGCTTTCGCCGGAGAATTCGATGGCGTGGTTTCCATGTACCACGACCAGAGCCAGATCGCTACCAAGCTGCACGGCTTCCATCGCGGCGTCACCGTGACCGGAGGATTGCAGACGGTCTTTACCACTCCGGCCCACGGCACCGCTTTCGATATCGTAGGCAAGGGAGTGGCCCGCGAAGGCGCGCTGGGAAATGCCATCCGCCTCGCCGCCCGGCTGGCCGCGAAGTAGGGTGTGTTTCATAAATGGAATTAGCCGGTGGAAGCCCACGCCTTCAGGCGTGGGAAACAATGCTCAACAGAGAACGCCTTTAGGCGCAGTGGATAGATCGCCACGGCGGCTAAAGCCTCTAAAGCCGTGGGCTTTCACGATAACCCCTGCCAGATCCTAACCCTAAGCCCTCGAAACTTTTCCTTTTGCATTCCAAATTGCCTGCTGTACGATTACAATTCCTCGCAACTGCCTGCGTTCTGGGCGGGTAAACTGATTTGGTACCCGCGCCGAACGGCCTGCCGAGGGCTGCTCTCGCTCCCAAGAAACGGCGGCTGCCTGGGGTCAAAAGAATTTCATGAGTGCCGAACCAACCAGACCTTTCCTGGAGATGCGCGGGATCGTCAAGCACTTTCCCGGCGTCCTGGCGTTGAAGGGCGTCGACCTGGACGTGCGCCTGGGCGAAGTGCACGTGCTGCTGGGCGAAAACGGAGCGGGGAAGTCCACGCTCATCAAGGTTCTCTCCGGCGTTTACGCCCCCGACTCGGGCGAAATCCTGTTCGACGGCCAGCCGGCTCATATCCGCAAGCCGCACGACGCGCGAAAGCTGGGCGTCAGCACCATCTACCAGGAGTTCAATCTGGCCCCGGACATGACCGTGGCCGAGAACATCTTCCTGGGGCGTGAGCCCATGCTGAGCGAAAGCCTCGGCCTGGTCGATCGCAAGAAGCTGGTGCGGCAGACGCGCGAGATTCTCTCCACTTTCGACATTCGGGTTGCTCCCGAGACCGTGGTGCGGCGGCTGGGCGTGGCGCAACAGCAGATGGTGGAAATCGCCAAGGCGCTCTCGCTCAATTCGCGAATCATCATCATGGACGAGCCGACGGCGGTGCTGACGGCGCACGAAATCCACGCGCTTTTCCGCATGATCGGCGATTTCAGGGCGCGCGGCATGGCCATCATCTACATCTCGCACCGGCTGGAGGAGGTGAAGAAGATCGGCGACCGGGCGACAATCCTGCGGGATGGCGCCAAGGTCGGCACCGTCAGCGTCGCCGCCACTCCGGTGGACCAGCTAATTCGCCTGATGGTGGGGCGCGAGCTCAAGGACAAGTTTCCCAAGGTCAGCGTCGAGCCCGGCGAAGAGCTCTTACGGGTGGAAAAACTGAACCGCAAGGGCGTGCTCCACGACATCAGCTTCAGCCTGCGGCGGGGCGAAATCCTGGGCGTGGCCGGACTGGTGGGTTCCAAGCGCACGGAGATGGCGCGGGCGGTCTTTGGCGCCGACAAGAAGGACAGCGGGCAGGTGATCGTCCGCGGCAAGCCGGCCGAAATCAAGTCGCCGGCGCAGGCCATCGGCAAGCGCCTGGCGCTGCTGCCCGAAGACCGCAAGGTGCAGGGCATACTGCGCTACATGTCGGTGAGGCACAACATCACCGTGACCATGCTTAAGCGGTTTCTGCATGGCGGACTGCTGAGCCTGGGAGGGGAGAAAAAAGCCGCCCAGGAGTCTGTCTCTTCACTGCGTATCGCGACACCTAGCCTGGATCGCTGGGTAATGTACCTGAGCGGCGGCAATCAGCAGAAGGTCGTCATCGCCAAGTGGCTGGGGACGGATACCGACATCTTCCTCTTCGACGAACCGACGCGCGGCATCGACGTGGGCGCGAAGGTGGAGGTTTACCAACTGATGGGCGAACTGGTTAAGCGCGGAGCGGCGATCCTGATGATCTCCTCCGAGCTGCCCGAAATTCTGGGCATGAGCGACCGCATTCTCGTCATGCGCGAAGGCCGCATCGCCGGCGAACTGAGCCGTCAGGAGGCCACCGAAGAAAAGATTTTGAATTATGCTCTGGGCGCCGTTTCGTCGCCGGAACTTGATCTCGCTACTGCGGCCGGATTGGGAGCGGAGCCGGTTGATCCCGGAGCACACGGAGCACAGGTATGAGCGAGGCCGGCGTAAGCGAAGTCCAGAAAGTCAAGGAAGCGCAGGCGGAGGCGGCTCCCGCTCCGGCAAGCATCTGGAGCCGCATTCCCTGGGGGCGGGTCGGCATGCCCGCCGTGCTGATAGCCCTGTGCGTGGTCTTCGGCAGCATTAATCCCAACTTCTGGAGCGAGGTAAACGTCGCCAACGTCTCCCGCCAGATCTCGATTCTGGCGCTGATTTCGATTGGCCAGACCTTTGCCATTCTTAGCGGTGGCATCGATCTTTCGGTGGGCTCGCTGCTGGCCCTGGTAAGCATCGTCTGCGCCCAGCAAATGCTGGCTTTCGGACTGGTGGGCGGCATCGTCGCCGGAGTTCTTGCCGGTGGCCTCTCCGGGGCGGTGACCGGCTTCCTGATCGCCAAGGCCAAGCTGCCCGCCTTCATCGCCACCCTGGGAATGCTGGTGGCGGCCCGTGGCCTTGCCCTGACGCTGAGCGGCGGCCTTCCCGTCGTCGGCCTGCCTAGCGCGTTTCTGTTTGTCGGCGCCGGTAAGCTCGGTCCGATTCCCATCCCGGCATTCATTGCCGCCGTGGCCTTCATCCTGGGACACATAATGCTCAGCCGCACCCGCTTCGGGCGTTACGTCTACGCCCTGGGCAGCAACGAAGAGGCGGCCATTCTATCCGGCATCAATGTGGTCAAGTACAAGATCCTGGTGTACGTTTTCAGCGGGCTGTTTGCGGGCGTAGCCGGCGTCGTGCTCACCTCGCGCGTCATCTCCGGCCAGCCTACGCTGGGAGAGATGCAGGAGTTGTATGCCATTGCGGCGGTGGTCATCGGCGGCGGCAAGATCACCGGAGGAGTCGGCAGCATGGGCCAGACGTTAATGGGCGTCCTTATCCTGGGCGTGCTGGCCAATGGATTGAACTTGATTCAGGTTTCGTCTTATATACAGAACATCGTGATCGGCGCCATCATCGTGCTGGCCGTCTACGTCGACCTGGCCCGCGAGCGCCGTCGCGGCTAACTCCGTCCGGCAAGATGGCCGTCCCTGGAGGCGCGGCTTTCCGCCGGAAGCGGCCTTGGTTTTCACAAGTGGATTGAAGGTGCCCTGATAGTGAATTCTTCCCAGGAGGGAGTGAAAATGATAAAGCGCTTCGTATACATGGTCCTTCTGCCCGCCCTGTTGCTGCTTCTCTGTGCCGGCTGGGCTCAGGCACAGACCACAGCCAAGCCGGCCAAAGGCAAGCCGGCCGCCGCGGCGAAAACGGACGCGGCCAAAGAGCCCGCACCGCAGTATCCCCGCCCCCCCAAACCGGCCAAGCAGTACACCATTGGGGTGCTTATCCCGCAGCTTTCCAACCCGCACTTCATCGCCCAGGCTTACGGCTACACTGACGAGGCCGAGAAGCTGGGCGCCAGGGTCATCCTGCACGATGCCGGCGGCTACCAGTACATCGAAAAGCAGGTCGCGCAGATGGAAGACCTGATTGCCAGCAAGGTGGACGCGGTCGACCTGGTCGCCATCAACGGCTCCGCCACTATTCCCATGGTGGACGCGGCGGTCGCCGCCCACATTCCGGTATTCAACTGCAATGTCATGACCGACAGCCCCAAGGTGATCACGCGGGTTCGCTCCGATGACACGGAGATCGGGAAAATGCAGGCCGACTTCATGGCCAAAGCCCTCAACAACAAGGGCAACGTGGTTATGCTGCGCGGCCCGGCCGGCACCTCGTGGGCGCAGATTCGCGGCGATTCTTTCCGCAAGCGTATGGCCGAGATCGCTCCCAACATCAAGATTCTGGGCGAGCAGTTCTCGCAGTCCACTCCCCAGGACGGCATGCGCCTGATGGAGGACTTCCTGCAGACTTATCCCCGGATCGATGGTGTTTATAACGGCGCTGACATGACCGGCGTGGGCGCTGCCCAGGCCCTGCGGGCCGCCGGCAAATCCGGCAAGGTCGTGGTTACGGCCACCGACCTGCAACCGGACAACGAGAAGTTCTTGCGCGAAGGCGCCATGACGGCCACGGTGTTGCAGCAGAGCGTCACCATCGGCCGCTGGTGCATACGCGCCACCATCAATTATCTGGAAAAACGGGAAGTTCCCAAGCAGATTTTCACTCCGTTGTCCATCGCCACCAAGGACAACATCAGTACCATCGATTTGAGCGGGGTGCGGGCTCCCGCGGGCTGGAAGCCGCCGGTCAGGTAATAGCCTGCGGCAGGAAAGCGATGGGCCAGGGACAGGACTGCGCGTCTGTCCCTGGCTTTTTTGCCGCGGGACGGCCTGACGCCGCGATCCTTACAGGGATTCCTTGCCCGCCCCGTTTTCCGCCCACAGGGCCGCCACGATCTTCTGCTCTGGCAGCAGGCGCGAAGAAACCCTGAACCGTCCTTCGGTCACGAAGTGTTCGTGGTTATCCTCCAGCTCGTCGGGCACGTAGCGGTAATTCGCCGTCGTTCCGAAAGATTGCGTCAAACCATAAGGGCGCAAGTTGCTGAAGGGGTTAATGCGTTCCAGGCGCGCGCCATTGGTGAGGTGAAAGTTGGCGACCGGGTCCAGCACCCGCCCGTTCACCCGCAACTGCGTGAGATAGGCCAGCGCCAGCCGATGCAGCGGCCTGGCCAGTGCTTCGCGGTGGCGCAGCGGCTCCTGCAGCAGAGCGAACAGGGCTTCTACCCGGTCCCCCTTGCCCGATTCGGTTAGCAGCCGTTCTTCGTAATCGGCCAGCAAGCGCGAAAGCCGCTGCCGGGTGAAGCCCTGGGGGTTCTGCTGATCGCGCAGCGCCCGGGCGAAGCGTGGCAGCGGCGACAGCGTCCCGAACACCTTTATTCCCGGAAGCTCGGCTCCCAGTTCAGCCACCACCTGCTTGATGAGAAAGCTGCCGAAGGAAATGCCGCGCAGTCCGTCCAGGCAGTTGCTGATGGAGTAGAAGGTAGTAGTGTCGGCCTGCTCCGGTTCGAGCACCGGCGCATCGGGATCGAGCAAAGGGTCGAGTTCGGCCACCAGTCCCTGGGTGAGCGCGATCTCGACGAAGATCACGGGCTCATCCTGCAGCGCCGGATGGAAGAAGGCAAAGCAACGGCGGTCGGGCGCCAGGCGGCGCCGCAGGTCTGACCAGCCGTTGATCTCGTGCACCGATTCGTAGCCGATGAGCTTTTCCAGCACCAGCGCCGAGGTGTGCCAGCCGATGCGCTCCAGCCGCAGGAAACCGCGGTTGAACCAGAGCCCGAAAAGATAGCGCAGCTCCGAATCCAGCGGCTTGAGCTCGGGGTGATCGCCCGTCAGGCGTACCGCCCGTCCGCGCATGGAAACCAGCGTCTCCGTCCCGCGCGAGGCGGTGTTCATGCGCTCAAAAAGCTTCTGCATGGGCGAGACCATGGCCGCTGCCAAGGCCTGATAGTTGGCGAAGCTCGGCGCGCGCTGATAGTTCGCCGCCGCCTTGCTGATGAGAGGCTCGTTGGGCCCAAACTCGCGGCAGAGCATCCGGAAAAATTCCAGCCGCGGCGCCTCGTCCAGCGACTCGTAGCTGGCGATCAGTTCCTGGGCGAGGGCTATCTGCGAAGCCTCTCCCCGTTCGGAAATCAACTGCCGGCAGAGCGCGCCAATGTCCTTGTCCCGCGACTTGCGCAGGTTGCGCAGGAAGGCGCGGAAGAAACGCGACATGGTCGGACGCGCCGCCCCCGGCTCAGCTTTAGTCGGTAATTCGTTTGCAATAGGCAACCGTGGCCTCCAGCAGCCGCTGAAAGATCCGTAGTTCAGTTCTTATTGATTAAGGATTTTACTCGGGCGAATCGAGTTCCTGCCAGCCCGCCTGAACGGCAAAATTGACCCGATAACGGCGCTAACGAGTTTCTGCGCCAGCCGGGCTCCGGGATTGCGGCCGGCTACGATCTGTAATACAGTCGACAGTTCCACTCCACAACACTCTTGCAATTTGCTTAGGGAGAACTCATGAACAGACGCGACTTCCTGGTGGCCGGCGCCATCGCTGGCGGCGTCACTCTGGCCGGCGGTTTAGCGGAGGCCAAAGATCATGGCAAGTTCAAAACCCCCATCATCGATACCCATGCGCACTGGTATCCGAAGGCCTGGGTCGATATGGTCGACCAAGACGGCCGCAAGTATGGGGCCAACGTCGGAAAGAACAAGCAGGGATACGTAACCTTTAGCACCTACAAGTTCACGGCTATTTTTTCGCCTGATTTTGTCGACATCGACGAGCGCCTCAAGGCGATGGACAAGCAGGGAGTCGACATGCACGCGCTGTCGCTCACCGCCCCCATGGTCTATTGGGCTCCTCCCGACTTCGGGCTGGCGCTGTCGCAAGCCTTTAACGACAGTTGCATCGAGGCCCACGCCAAGTATCCCAGACGTTTCGTCGGCATGGCGACGCTGCCCATGCAGGACCCCAAGCTGGCCTTGCAGGAGCTGGAGCGGGTGAGCAAGTCCCCGGCCATGCGTGGCATTTACCTGTCCACCGTGCCGGCCGGACATGAAATGGATTATCAGGAATTTTTCCCTATCTACGCCAAGTGCGAACAGCTCGGCTGGCCCATCTTCCTGCATCCCACCGATACGGTCGGCCCGGAGCGCATGGCGAAGTTCTACCTGCGCAACCTGCTGGGCAATCCCTATGAAGGGGGACTGGCGGCGGCTTACCTGATCTTCGGCGGCGTATTGGATGCCTTCCCGAAACTGGATGTCATGTTGCCGCACGGCGGGGGCACGTTCCCGTGGCTCTCAGGACGCTTCGACCGCGGCGTCCAGGTGCGCCGCCGGCCCGGCGCGGAAGAGCTGAAGGACCAGAAGCAGCCGGCCACCGCCTACCTGCGCCGCTTCCATTACGACACCATTACCCATAACCCAAAGATCCTTTCCTATCTCATTGACTACGTCGGGGCGGACCGGGTGGTTCTGGGCAGCGACTATTGCTACGACATGGGCTACGACATGCCGGTGCAGGTGCTGAAAAACGTGCCGGCCAAACAGCGCTCGCTGATCCTGGGCAACAACGCGGCAAAACTGCTCAAGATATAGCTTTGGTTTTGCTCTCGCTGTAGGTTTTCCTCGTAAGAGTCATCCTGAGGCGGAGCGTGAGCGGAGCCGAAGGATCTGCTTTTCGCCGCGGGAACAGCAGATACTTCGCTTCGCTCAGGATGACACCGCGCGGGAAAAAAGGCGCCTCTACCCCCGTTGAGGTTTCAGCGCCATGCGCTCCAAAATCTCGTAGACGGCGGCGGTATCGTGTTCCGCGTGCCCGGAGGCGGTGGCGGCAATATATATGGGGATGCAGGCGGAAAACAGCGGCGCCGGGCAACCGGCCGCCTGCAAGGCTTCGCCGATCAGCTTCATGTCCTTCTGCCAAACTGAGTTCTTCATGGTCGGCTCGTCCCAGGTGCGGTGCGCCATCAAGGGGCCGCGAACCTGGAACATGCGCGAGCTGCCGGCGCCATCGCCCACCACTTTCACGATGGTGTCGGGGTCGAGCCCGGAACGAACTCCCAGCAGGATCGCTTCCGCTGCGGCCACGTTGTGGATGGCCACCAGCAGGTTGGCCACAAACTTCATCTTCGTCCCGTTGCCAAACTCCCCCAGGTCGTAACAGGCGCGGGCAAAGCCCTCGATCATCGGACCAAGCTGCTTGATGGCCTTGCTGTCTCCGCTGGCATAGACCGCCAGGTCTTTGGTCTTGGCCTGCGCGCCGGTGCCAGACAGCGTGCAATCGAGCAGAATCACGCCCTTTTCAGCCAGTAGCGCGCGCGCCTTCTGCTTGTCGGCCAGCGGCAGCGTGCCCGTTTCCATGACGATGGTGCCCTTGGCGCAACTGGCGGCCAGCTCGCCGCAAACCTGGTGCAGCGCCGGTATGGACGCTATCGAGATGATGATCTGCCGGCAGGCCTTGCCGACCTCGCCGGCGCTGGCCACCGGCTTCCCGCCCGCTTTTTTCAAGGCGGCGCGCCGCTCCGGCAAAATGTCGGTCCCGATTACCTCGAAACCCGCCTTCACCAGGTTGGCCGCCATCGCCGACCCCATGATTCCCAGCCCGATTACACCCACCGTGCCCTTGCTTTGCGTACTCATTTCATCCCTCCCGGCTCCGGTCTTGCTTCGACCGCCAGTCTTTCAATCTGAAATCAAAAATCTTAACGTGAAATTGTAAAAGGCTGCGGAGAAATACTGAAGAGGCGTCATCCTGAGGGCGCGCTTTTTTATGCGCCCGAAGGATTTTTTCATTTCGCTCTACTCCTCTTTCGCCGGAGCAAATAACCGGCACGGACCCGGCAATCGCCGCATGGCGATTGCCGGGTCCAGAACAGCACGAGGCCGCGTCCGGCTTACTTCTTCGGGATCACCGGCAGCAGGACGTACGGAGCCTGCTCCGGGTCGATGTGCAGCGTGGTCCGGGCGGCAAAAATTTCCGCCGGCCGGTCGCGCGGATCGTTGTGCAGGAACGGGCCGCAGCCCTTCAGTTCGTTCTTGAAGTGCGGCAGCTTTATTCCGGTTTTGTCGGCAAACTCGTAGTCCCTGCCCCGCACCGACAGGGCGATGCGGTAGCCGGCCGGAACCACTATGGAAGTCGGCCAGATTTCCACGTCGAGCTCCACCGGCACTCCCGGCTTGAGCGGCTGCAGTTCGTCGTGCGTGTGGTACGGCCTATAGGGCTTGGTCAACTTGCGGTCGAGCTTGCGATGCGAGGCCCGCAGCCAGCCCTGGGCCACCGGCGTATGCGGGTCGATGGCCCCGATGAAGACCACTTCCCGCAGGTCCGGGGTGTAAACCTTGAAAACCAGGAAGATGTCGGCATCGGTCGTGCTCGATGAGACGAACAGCTTGGCCGCCAGCGGGCCGGTAATTTCGGTTTCCTTCTCGAGCGGCGCGGAGATGAACTCCACGCCCTTGCCCATCGCCTCGAACTCCACCTTGGCCGGCTGCTTGGGCGCTTCAGTGCCCAACCAGTGCCCGTTGGGATGCAAGTAATACTTGGTCCACTTGGTGCGCGCAATCGGCCATTCGTTTTCGAAGCGCTCGACGAATTTCTCCTCGGGATAACGGACCTGCAACTGCACCCTGGGCCGCTTGTCCCAGCCGTTCTTCTCGCCTTTCAGGAAATGGGCGAAGAACTGCTTCTGGATGTTGACGCCGTAATCGGTATAGAAGTGGGTCCAGTGCTCGATGCCGTGCATCTCCAGCCACTTCTGGCTGGAGGCGGCGCGCACGAATGATTCGACGTTGCCGCGGGGATGCAGGCCCGTCCCGCCCCAGTTGCCGGCGGAGAGGAACGGCACTTTGACCTTGTCCCAGTCGGGCGAGCGGTCGCGGTGGTACTGGTCGTCCAGCGGATGCGCCAGTATCTCGTCGCCGAAGTCGCAGCGGTTCTTGGCCAGCTCCTTGTCGGAGAAGGTCTGGTCGCCGCAAACCAGCTCGCCGGTGACGACGCTGCGCGGTCCGCGCTCGCCCAGCCCGTACTGCACGCTCTTGACCTGCACGTCGTACCAGGCGGCCCAGAAGGTCGAAAGCATGCCGCCGTGATGAGTGGAGTCGCGATACCAGTCGGCGGCGCCCTCCCAGGCGCACATGGCCGCCAGGTGCGGCGGCTGCAACGAGGCCACCTGCCACTGGTTCATGGCGTAGTAGGAGATGCCGTTGATGCCCACCTTGCCGTTGGACCAGGGCTGCACCCCCGCCCACTCGATGCAGTTGTAGAAATCCTTGGTCTCGCGCGGCGAATAATGGTCCACGTAGCCCGGCGAACGGCCGCAGCCGCGGGAATCCACGCGGACCACGGCATAGCCTTCCGGCAGAACCCACTTCTCCGGGTCCAGAACCTCCCAGTTCTGGTACTTGTTGGTCGAGCCGTAGGTAACGTCCGGATGCTTGGCGGCCATGATGTCCCACGCTCCGGGATAGCCCTGCTGGAACGACAATCCCTTGGCGTAAGGACCATAGGTGAGGATTACCGGGTATTTCCCGGCCTTTGGGGGACGGAAGACGTCAGCCCTCAAAACCAACCCGTCATCCATCTTTATAGGGACATCCCAATCGATCTGCATCCCGTCGCGAACTTCACTGCGGGTAGCGCTCATCTTGTCTCCTCCTTGCGAATTGTCCCTGCATTGGCAACTTTTTCAGCCTTCCACTTTCACCAGTGCGCCGCTCTCGGCCGACTTGCCGATGGCTTCAAAGGCCGAGATGTTGGCAATCATCTCCTGGTAGCTCACCGGATAGGGGGCGTGGCCGGCGGCGGCATCGGCAAATGCCTCCAGGTTGGCGCGCACCATCGACACCGGCGGATACGCGATCGTCTGCACCGGCCCGTCGTGGGTGGCCTTCTTCACCACCCAGCCTTGCGGCGCCTGCGGGTGCGCCTTGTCGTGAATCTCCACCCAGCCTTTGTTGCCAAACACGGCAAAGCGGATGATGAACGGCGGCCCGAGCGTGGAAGAAATAAGCGCGTTGGCGCCGCTCTTGAACTTGACCAGGATGGCGAGCGTTTCCGGCAAGGGACTGATGAGCGAACTGGCGCTGGCCAGCACGCTTTCCGCCGGGCCACTCACGGCGATGCACATGTCCAGCGCGTGAATGCCCAGCGCCACCATGGAGGGTCCGCCCGGCGACTCCGCTTTCTGCAGCCGCCAGTTATCGGCCGGCAACGGACGCAGCATGAAGGTCAAAGTTCCTTCGATGGTCTGGATGGTGCCGAGTTCGCCGGATTTCACCATGCGCAGCAACTCCTGCATGGCCGGCTTGAAGCGGTGCTCGTGGCCCACGGCCAGGGTGATGCCGTTCTCCTTGCATGCTCCCACCGCGGTGAGCACCTCGCGGCGGTTCATGGTCAGTGGCTTTTCGCAAAAGACGTGTTTCCTGGCCTTGGCGGCAGCCACTATCTGCTGCATGTGCAGCGTGTGCGGGGTGCACAGCACCACCCCGCCGAGGTTGGGATCGGCCAGCGCGGCGTTGTAATCGGTGGTGAACTCAAAGCCCTGCGACCGCGCCCATTCGCCGGCGGCGGGCACGGCGTCCACCGCCTTCGCCACCCGCAGCTTGGAATTGTTCTTCAGCTCGCCGGCGATCTGCTTCCCCCACCAGCCCAGGCCGACCACCGCTACGTTGAGCTGGCCGCTATCTGAGTAACCTGCTTTTTTCATTCGCGTTAACCTCTTGCTGGTCGTTGAATCTGCTGGAAAACGTTTCGGCCGGCTGCTCCTGCGGCTTGGCGACCCCGAACATGCGGCAGGCATTTTCGCTGAGCACCGCGTTAAGCTGGGCGGCGCTGAGGCCCGCGCCGCGAACAAAGTCCACCGGCGCGAACTCCTGCATGTCGAAGTTGTAATCCGTTCCCAGCATCACGTGGTCGGCGCCAGCCAGCTCGACCAGGAAGCGAAGCTGCTGGTGCATGAAGACAATGGTGTCGAAATAGAGCTGGTGCAGGTACTTTTCCGGCGACTTGACGCTGTTCACCTTGGGCTCGCCGCGCACCTCGTAGCCGTGCATCAGGCGCCCAACCTGGTAGGGGAAGAAGCCGCCGCCATGGGTGAAGCCCACCTTCAGCTTGGGACAGTTTTCCAGCACTCCGCCGAAGATCAGGCTGGCGATGCACATGGCCGTGTCCAGCGGATTTCCGTAAAGGTTCGTCAGGTAGTACTTGGTGAACATATCCTTGGTTCCGACGTAATACGGATGGAACAGGATAAAGACGTCGAGGGCTTCGCACTCCTTGAAGAAGCGCAGGAAGCCGGGATCATCGAACTGCACTCCTTGCACGTTGGAGCCGATCTGGATTGATCGGAAGCCCAAATCCTGCACGCAGCGGCGCAGCTCCTTTATGGCCAGATCCAGGTCCTGCATGGGCAGGGTTCCCATGCCCACGAATTTGTCCGGACGCTCTTTAACCAGTTCGCCAATGGCGTTGTTGGTCATGCGGGCCACGTCCAGCGCTAGTTTCGGCTCGGCGTAGTAGTAGAAGATGGTCGGAGAAGCGGAGACCGCGGCCATGTCCAGCTTGGCCCGGGCCATATCGGCCAGGCGCGCCTTGAGGTCGTGGAAGCCGGGCGCCAGCGGATAGCCATAGCCCTGATCGTGCACGATCCAGGGCTGCCCGTCCTTCTTCACCAGCTTGGCCTGCCAGGGAGAGCCCGGCTTGGCGATGGCATCGACAAATTCTTGCGGGATAGAGTGGGAGTGCATGTCGAAATTCATGGGTCCATCTCTCGAATTCTGGTTTGTTGCCGGCAGCGGCTACTCTGGAGTCTCAGCGCAGGAGCACGAGGCTTAGCTTAGCAGATACCGGCACTTCCGGTTTCACGCCAGCGGCTTCAGCAAGGACATGAAAGCGCGCCCGCAGACGAGCCGAAAAGGACGCGTTTTTGGATTAGCGGCGCATGGCGTGGCATAATTCCGGGCGGTTCATCTGACCACAGCGGAGCACAACTTATGCGGGGCGCGATTCTGGGGCGGTGAACGAAGAAGAGAAGGAGAGGGTATCGCGGAACGGCCAAGCGGAGCGGTACGTACCGCCGGGTTATGGGGTTATTCCGGGATGGACGCCTTGGGGATCAGGCAGCCGCTGAAGAGCATTCCTGATGTAAGATGTTGCCCGATGCAATCCTTCAACCAAACAATGCTTGATGTTCTTCACAGGCGTGGGGCCACGGAGATTCGATTTCTAGTCCGTACCGTCCTGAAATCGAGGCCGCTTAGGAAGACTGAAGAGGCACTTATGGAGGAGATCTTGATCTCGGCCTTCAACGGCAAAACAGGGATCACGGTAGTGGACTATCCCACTTACAGTCTGAAGAGCGCCCCGGAATCTGTGAAGTTGCCGACGGGTAAATATGCCCGTACCGCTTTATCGGCACTGAAGGAGGCTGGGGGACAAATGGCATTGCCGGCTCTCGTCCAGCGTTACAACGCGAAATATAATCACGGAGCCCGTTGCCCCGAATTCTGAATGTGGCACGTTCTTCGAAGTAAAGAACTGGCGCGTGTCGTTGCTACGAGCGGCGCGCTTTGTATCGGTCTGACTGAGGTCATGCGCAAGGAATTTGACGAGCGAGCCCAGTTTAAAAAGAAGCTTTCTTCGCTTAAGGATCAATGCTCTATTGCACAACGGCTAGATGAAAAGAGTCTTGAAACATTGCTCGCCAGTCGGCCTGACCTGCTTGAATCTGGGCTCAGCATTTTTCAACGGCAGTGTCGAATTCCTGTTGGGATCATCGATCTTCTTTGCATCGACCGAAACCGGAACTATGTTGTGGTCGAGATCAAGCGGCCAGCAGCCGACTACCGCGAAGTGGTTGGACAAATCACAAGCTACATGGGTTGGGTCCGCAAGAATATTGCTACTAAAGGGCAATCGGTCAGAGGGATCGTTGTGGTTGGCAAACAAAACGAGAGATTAGAATATTCACTTGATTTGATCCCAGACATTTCTGTGCGGCCATTCTTTTGACGGTTCAGGCGGTTGTTAACTCCAGCGGTTCTATCTAATTCTGAAGGCTGCTGGATCGCGAACCCGGTGGTTGTATCCGCCCGGCGCAACAAGTTTATTCTTGGTGTCCAGGAAAGGACAACCTTATGACTTCCAGGAACAGCGGCGTCATGATCCCGCGGGATCGTTTGCCTTATTCGGCTATTGTGGATCGTCCCCAGCGCAAGCTGCCCGGTGGCGCGCGGGTGGCGGTCTGGGTAATCGTGAATGTCGAGGATTGGGACATCAGCCGCCCGATGCCCCGGCAGAATATTCCCGTGCCCACCGGGGTCGCCGTACTGCCCGACGTTGGCAACTGGGGATGGCACGAGTACGGCATGCGGGTCGGCTTCTGGCGCATGAAGCAGGCCCTGGACAACCGAGGCATCAGGGCTTCGCTGTCGATCAACGGCCGCGTCTGTGAAACCTATCCGCGGGTGGCACAGGCCGCCCTGGAGGCCAAGTGGGACTTCCTCGGGCATAACTACATCCAGATGCCGCTGCACCAGGTATGGGACCAGCCCGCGGCCATTCGCCAGACGCTCGAGACCATCGAGCGCTTCACCGGCTCGCGCCCCAAGGGCTGGATGAGCCCGGGCTTCGGGCAGACCATGGCTACGGTCGACTATTTGGCCGAGGCCGGAATCCGCTACATCTGCGACTGGCCGGTCGACGACCAGCCCTGCGACTTCGCCACCACCCACGGCACCATGGTCGCCATGCCTTACCCGATCGAGGTGAATGACGTTGTGACTATTGCCGTCCAGCATCAGAGCCCGGAGGAGTTTCTGCGCCGCATGCGCGACACCTTCGACCGGCTCTATGCCGAAGGCGCGGAACAGGCGCGCGTCATGGGCATCGCCATTCATCCGTACCTTAGTGGCGTGCCGCACCGCATCAAGTATCTCGAACAGGGGCTCGACTACATCCGCGGGCACAAGGATGTGCTGTTCTGGATCGGCGAGCAGCTACTCGACTGGCACGCCGGGCAGAGCTCGGCCGCCGCCCACTAGCGCCGCGGGGCACACCCACGGCAGGATTGTGAGATGTCCAACGAGACGTTCGACTATCAGGACTACCGCAACCGCTACGCCCAGCACGTCATGTTTTACGAAGCCGGCGTAAGCCAGCGGGAAAAGGTCTTCAGCGCCAGGGTGGCGATTGTCGGTCTGGGCGCCATCGCCATCGAAGCCGCCAGGCTCCTGGCCATCGCCGGCGTTCGCCTGCTGCGCTTCATCCACTGGGAAGCGGAGCCGGCTGATACCGCCGCACCGGATAGCGGTGCGCAAGCAGGCGCCGCGGAATATCTGCCCCAAGGCTTGGGCGCGGTCCAGGCGCTGGCGGAGGCCAATCCGCAGCTTGCGGTGGAGGTGGTCGAGGCCGCGCAGTTCGCCAATTTCGCGGATCTCTTGCGCGACGTTGATCTGATCCTTTATGACAACACCGACAGCCGGCGCTGCACACTGGTCGGCGAGACCGCCCGCCGGCTGGAAAAGCCCTGGCTCTACGCCGAAGCCCGCGGCGGCTCGGGAATGACCGTGAGCATAATCCCCGGCGAAACCGCTTGCATCGACTGCGTGAAAAGCCAGCTCGAAGCGGAGGCGCCGGGATTGAACTATGCCCCGACGGTAACCGATCTGATCGCCAGGACCGTATCCCAAGTGCAGGCCATGGAGGCCCTGAAGATTCTGGGTGAAAGTCCCAGCGTCAGCCGGGAGGTCTACTGTTTTGACGTGAACAGGTTTGGATATACGCTGACGGTCACCAGGAACGGCACTTGCCCTTCGTGCCAAGGGTAGAGCAAGCCGAAACTGCCATCCCCCGCGCGGTTCCCACGCCGGCCCTCACTGCCGCGCTCATCCGCGCGCATGGCAGCGAAAAATCATTGACATATCAGTAAACCGCATCCTATGATCGGTTCGCCATTTAGAGTGTGAAATCCTTTGTTCATGCCAGCTTCGCTCTGACGTTATACTTGTGCCTTTACGAAAAGAACAGGCGGCAAACCGGCAGCGTGAGCTGAGGGCAGATTGTGCGCTGCCGGCGCCTTCGCACGCCGTGTCGCCGCCTGGGTGACGCACAGCAAGAACCGTCGTATGATTCGCGGATTGCCGTGGATCAGGGGCGCCTGCCGTTGAAAGCGGGCACGGCTCCCAGCGACGGCCGGGGTTCACGGCAAGCGCGCTTGCGCTGGTCGCTTCCTTGGCCGTGCTGGGCAGAAAATCAGCGTGAGGAATAAGAGACAATGGCCACAAATACCGGCAGCACCGGGACAATCACCTTCGATGAGATCTTTGCGAAACTGGAAAATTCGCGGCTCACCATCAATCATTACAAGCTGATTACGGCGGCAGTGCTGGGGGACATGCTCGAGTTTTTTGATTACTTCATCATCGGCTTTGTCCTTGCCTTCATTGTCGTGCCGTGGAAATTGAATTTTGGCCAGACTGCCATGGTGCTGTTGAGCGCCGGCGTGGGCAGTCTTTTGGGATCGTTTTACTTCGGCTGGCTGGCCGACCGCTGGGGCCGGCTGAAAGTCTGCATCATCACCATCTTCACTTTCTCGGTGCCCGCCGGCCTGCTTTATTTCACGCCCGAAGGCAACTGGGTTTTCCTGACGGTATTTCGTTTTGTCGTCGGCTTCGGCGTCGGCGGCCTGTATTCAGTTGACCTGCCGCTGGTGCAGGAGTTCGTGCCCACCCGCTATCGCGGCGTGATCGGCGGAATCGTCACCGCCTTGATCCCGGCGGGTACGTTGCTGGGAAGCGTTTGCGCCGCCTATTTGACGCCTGTCGTCGGCTGGAGAGGGCTCTTCCTTATCGGCCTGATCCCCGCCCTGCTGGCCCTGATGTTCCGCTTCTGGATGCGTGAGTCGCCGCGTTACCTGATTTCGCGCGGCCGTCAGGCGGATGCCATCAAGTCCATAAACTGGATACTGCAGGAGAATTACGATCCGCAAAAGGTAATTCTCACCTCGACGAAGACCAAGACAGCGCCGAAATTCAGCGACATCTTCAAGTATCCCCGCAGCGTGGCCGTCACCTGGACCGTCAGCTTTTTGCAGTCGATCATGGACTACGGTTTTGTGCTGTGGGCGCCGACCCTGCTGGCCCTGGTTCTTAAGGTCCCCGGCACGCAGGCGGCCAAGATGATGATCGCTGTGGCCTTTTCCAGCATCGTGGGCAAGTTCTTCTGGGCCTTCCTGTCGGAGGTGGTGGGCCGCCGCATCGGCGGAATGTTGATCGGCGTGGGCTCCATCGTCACCTGCCTCATCGTTGCCAACTTCTGGGACAAGACTTTGTTCGGCTGGCCGGTGATTTTCCTGTCGTTTATCGCCGTCTACTTCTTCATTAACGGCGGCTGGTCGATTACCGGTCCGTATTCGACCGAAATCTGGCCGCAGCGGCTGCGCGGCACCGGCATGGGTTCGGCCTATGGCATCGGCGGCATCGGCCGGGTCTGCGGTCCCATGATCCTGGCCCTGTTTGCCGGCAGCGCCAACCTGGTTACGCCCAAGGCGACTGTCAATGCCATCGGAGCGGCCTGGACGTTCTTTGCCGTCTGCGGCGCGGCCATGGTTGTGACCTACTTCTTCTGTCAGGAAACCCGCAACAAGAGCGTGGCGGAGATCGAGAAGATGCTGGGCGCTCCGCAGAAAGAAGCACAGAGCGCTGCCGGCCGCTAACATCACAGGCAACTTTTCGGACGGGAGCAGGCAAAGTTTGCTCCCGTCCGAAACCGTAACTCCTCCCTCCGATCACGCGACAAATGCAGGCTTGCGCTGGCGCGGTGCTGTGATGATTGTCACACCGTCCCCGTGAATCGATCACCAACACGCCATGCCGCGCACGATAAGCTGTTTTTTAGCCGGTAGTGCTTCCCTGAATCAGTCCGCAGGCAGAATCAAGGTTTCCCGCCGAAGGAGTGGATTGGCGATGCTGCTGAACAGTTTTGAATACCTCAAGCCCAACGGCTTAGGCGAACTCTTGCGGGTTTTGGACAAGCTTAAGCAGAAAAAGACGCAGGTGCTGGCCGGGGGCACCGACCTGATTCCGGCCCTGCGCGACAAGTCCAAGCAGCCCGAGTACGTGATCGACCTGGCAGGGGCGCAACTGGACGGCGTGGTCTTCGAGAAAGAACAGGTGCGCATCGGGGCGCTGGCCACCTTCGCCCGGCTGTGCCGCGACCCCGAGCTATGCGAAAAACTGCCGGCCTTGGCCGAGGCGGCTGCCCAGGTGGGTGCGGTGCAATGCCGCAACCTGGCCACCATCGGCGGCAACGTCTGTTCGGCGGTGCCGTCGCTGGATTCGGCGCCGCCGTTGCTGGCGCTGGGAGCCAAGTTCCGCTTGCAGGCCCAGGGACGGGAACGGACAGTGCCGGCGGAGGACTTTTTCCTGGGGCCGCGGCAAACCGTGCTGCAGCCGGGCGAGATTTTGACCGAGATCGTGGTGCCGCTGGAAAAAGGCTTCCACGCCAGCTTCCTGCGGCAGGGGCGGCGCAAGGCGCTGACTTTGTCGATCGTGAACGCGGCCGCCGGGCTGGCTGAAGCTCCCGGAGGCGAGATCGCCAAAGTGCGGATTGCCCTGGGCGCGGTGGCGCCTACGCCCATCCGGGCGCGACGGGCGGAAGCGGTGCTCTTGGGGAAAAAGCCCACCCCGGAGCTGCTGGCGGAAGCGGCGGCGGTGGCGGTGACCGAGACTTCGCCGATCAGCGACCTGCGGGCCTCAGCCGAATATCGGCGGCAGTTGACGGCGGTGCTGGTGCGGCGCGCCCTGCAGCGGGCGCTGGCGCGCCTGCGCGGCGAGCCCGGCGGGGCGCGGGCAGCCGCCATGGGAGGCAGAGTATGAGGAAGACCATCAGCCTGAAGGTGAATGGCGAGAGTCACACGCTGGAAGTCGACGCCAAGGACCTGCTGCTGCATGTCCTGCGGGAGAAGCTTGGCCTGACCGGAACCAAGGAAGGCTGCGGCACGGGCGAGTGCGGGGCGTGTACAGTGCTGGTGGATGGCGTACCGGTAAACTCCTGTCTCTACCTGGCGGTGCGGGCGGACGGCAAAGCGGTGATGACCATCGAGGGCCTGGCAGAGGGCGGGCGGCTGCATCCGCTGCAGCAGGCGTTCATCGACCAGGCGGCGGTGCAGTGCGGCTTCTGCGCCCCGGGGATGCTGCTTTCCGCCAAGGCGCTGCTGGACCGCAATCCGCAACCCAGCGAGCGCGAGATTCGCGAGGGCATTGCCGGCAACATCTGCCGCTGCACCGGCTACGTGAAAGTGGTGAAGGCGATCCGGCAGGCGGCGGCGGTTATGGCGGCGGGTGGGCGGCAGGAGCAGCCGCGGGAAACGCTGACCGCCACACGGGCCTAACCAGGCCGGAGGGCGGAGGGAGAACAGCAGATGAGCTACAACGTGATCGGAAAGAGTTTTCCCCGCAGCGATGCGCTGTTGCAGGTGACCGGCAAGAGCCTGTATGGCGAAGACTACTATCGTCCGGGGATGCTGTATGCCAAGGCGCTGCGCAGCCAGCACGCGCATGCCCGGATCGTGAAGATCGACACCTCGGCGGCGGAGCGGCTGGCCGGGGTGAAGGCGGTAATCACCGCCAAGGACGTTCCGCACAACCGCTTTGGCTTTACCCATCAGGACCAGCCAATCCTGGCCGACGACAAGGTGCGCTACCTGGGTGACGCCGTGGCCGTGGTGGCCGCTATCTCCTGGGAGGCGGCGGAAGAGGCGCTGGGGCTGATCCGGGTCGACTATGAGCCGCTGCCGGCGGTCTTCGATCCCCTGGAGGCGATGAATCCCGAGGCGCCGAAAATTCACGGCGACAGCAACATCGCTTCTCACCTCAAGATTCGCGACGGCGATATCGAGCAGGGCTGGAAAGAGTCCGACGTCATCTTCGAGGAGAAGATTTCCACCCAGATGGTCGAGCACGCCCACATCGAGCCGCACGCCGCTCTGGCCGAAATCGCGCCCTCGGGAGAAATCGTAGTGACCTCTTCCGTGCAGCGGCCGTTCCTGATCGCCTCCGACCTGGGCAAGATTCTCAAGGTCCCGATGAACAAGATCCGGGTCATCACCACCGCCGTGGGCGGCGGCTTCGGCGGAAAAAACGAAATCACCCTGGAGCCGCACATCGTGCTGCTGGCCATGAAGACCGGCAAGCCGGTGAAGATGGTCTACACGCGCGAGGACGAATTCCGGGCCTCGACCGTGCGCCATCCCTATATCACCAAATACAAGTCAGGCTTGAAGAAGGACGGCACGCTGGTGGCCCGCCAGGTGGAGATCATCAGCGACAGCGGCGCCTACGTCTCCTGGGGCGAGTCGACGCTGACCAAGGCCTGCGTGCACGCCGCCGGGCCTTACCGCATTCCACACGTCCGCATCGACGGCTACGTGGTCTACACCAACAAGCCGGTGGGCGGCGCCATGCGCGGCTTCGGCGTCACCCAGCTCGGCTTCGCCTACGAAGTGCACATGGACACCATCGCCGCCGAAATGGGACTGGACCCATTACAGCTCCGGCTGAAGAACCTGTTTGTCAACAATTGTTCGCTGCCCACCCGCCAGACGGTCGAGGTGGTCACCCTGACCGAATGCGTGGAACGCGCGGTGGCCCTGGGCGGCTGGTATGAGACGGCCCAGCGGCCGGTGCAGGTGGAAGAGGAGGTAAAGGTGCTATGAAAAAGCGAGGCAAGGGCCTGGCCGCCATGTTTTATCCCATCGGCTTTACCTCGTATCCCAACCCCGGCGCCGCCTTTATAAAGGTGAACCAGGATGGCACGGCGCACCTCTACATTGGCACGGCCGACATAGGACAGGGTTCCACCACGATCATGGCGCAGATCGCCGCCGAGGAACTGGGCATCGACTTCGACAAAGTGACGGTGGTTGCCGCCGATACCAAGCTGACTCCCTTCGACCTGGGAACCGTCGCCAGCCGCGTGACCTACATCGTCGGCAATGCGGTGCAGAAGGCCGCCGCCCAGGCCAAGCAGATCCTGTTTGAAGTCGCCGCCGAAGAGCTCAACGTCAGCTTCACCGGACTGGCTGCCAGCCAAGGCTATATCTTCGTGAAGGGTTTCCCCGACCGCCGGGTCGAACTCGGCGCCATTGCCCAGCGGGCGCTGATGGGCAAAGGCCGCCCGGCGATCGGCGCCGGCACGTTCAATCCGGTTACCACCATGCTCGACAAGGAGACCGGCCACGGCAAGCCTTACGGCGCCTATGTCTTCGCCGCTCAGTTGGCCGAAGTCGAGGTAGACACCGAAACCGGCGAGGTGGAGATCATCAAGATCACCGCCGTACACGACTGCGGCAAGGCCATCAACCCCTTGCTCACCCAGGGACAGGTGGAAGGCGGAGTGGCCATGGGCGTCGGCTACGGCATGATGGAAGAGATGGTGGTCGAAAACGGCCGCGTCAAGAATCCCCAGCTTACCGACTACGTGCTTCCGACCGCCTTGGACGTGCCCGAGATCGTTACCGAAATCGTGGAGCAGCCGGAACCGACCGGCCCCTTCGGGGCCAAGGGCATCGGCGAGCCTTCGCTGCTGCCCACCGCCCCGGCCATTGTCAATGCCATCCAGAATGCGGTCGGGGTGCGCATCCGCGACCTGCCGGCCACGCCGGAGAAGATACTGCGCGCTTTGCGGCAGCAGCAGGGGTGAAGCATTTTTGATTTTTGATTTCAGATTTAAGATTTAAGATTGCAAAACCTCTGGGGGACAAGCGCTTTGCCTTCCCAGAGGTCTTTATGTTTTAGAAATCAAAAATTCATAAATCAAAAATCAAAAATGAGCGGCTTGATCCTGGATTAAGGCGAGTTTCTTATGGCCGGGGACGCCCCTTCGTGTGGGTGAAATGCGCGCAGGAAATGTTTTGCCGCCGGTCAAGCGAATTCATTCAGGCCGGCCGCTGGCTCCGCCTTCGACTTGCGCTCTCGCGTTCATCCTGTATAGTAATATGTTCGTTAGCTCTCCACCGGTGTCTGAGAGGCGGAGCTAGATGCGCATTCCCGCTGCACTTTAGCTACAGCTCGCAATCGGCAGCAACGGAAGACCGGGATACCCGGCGGGCGCCGCATGGGCGTTTGCCGGAGAGCAGTCACAAGCTGCTTCGAACAGTTGACGAAAAAAACAACTACCAACTCCAGAGAGGACGTTCACGAACATGACCACTACGAGTGCTAAGCCCGGCGAGGTATCGCCCCGCAAGATGGACACAAGTTTTATCGGCAAACCGCATCATTGGGACCCGCGGCGGCTCTACAGCCAGACGGCTGCTGACTGGCAGCAGCGCGTCGATTTCGATCGCCTGCGCCGGGACCGCCTGGCGCGCCTGCGCGAACAGATGAACAAATTCGATCTGGGCGCTCTGGTCCTGTTTGCCGGAGCCAACGTCCGCTATGCTACCGGCTCCTACCAGGGCAACTGGAAATACAACATCAACATCCGCTACGTCGTGCTGCCCCAGGGCGGCGAGCCGGTGCTGTTTGAAACCGCCGGCAGCGACCTGCGCTGCGCCGACATCGATCTGCCCTGGCTGCAGGAAAAAGTCCGCCCGGCCATCACCTGGCAGTGGGCCGAAGGCGCCGTGCCCTTCATGGCTGACCGCATGGTCGACAGCATTAAGGAAGTGCTCTCCGACCATGGGCTGTTGAAGGCGAAGATCGGCGTCGACAACATCGACATGAAATCGCTGGCCGCCTTCCAGAAGGGCGGGCTGAACATCGTCGACGGCTGGGCCCCGGTTTCGGCCGCCCGCGTCATAAAGACTGTCGACGAGATCGAACTGCTCAAGCAGGCGGCCGCCATCGGCGATGCCGCCATGTGGAGAATCAAGCACGAGTGGCTGAAGCCCGGCGTGCGCGAGCGCGAGATCGAGGCCAAGGTCCACGAGTTCATGCTGGAGCGCGGCTGCGAGATCATCTACGACATCATCGTGGCCTCCGGCGGCAATACCAGCCCCTATCGCCGCTGGGCGACCGACAAGATGATCCGCCAGGGCGACCTGATCATCGTCGACATCAATGCCGTCGGCCCCTCCGGCTACTTCATCGACTTCGTGCGCTGCTTCAAGTGCGCGGCCAAGATGACGCAGAAGGAAATCGACCTCTACCGCGAAGTTTACGATTCCATGTACGCGGGCATCGAGAAGCTGCGTCCGGGCAACACCACCGCCGACGTCGCCGCCTGCTTCCCCAAGTACGACGACGACAAGTACGGCACCGTGACCCTGCAGCAGTTCGCCCACAGCATCGGCATCACTCTCTACGAGGGCATGTGGATTTCGCGCGCCTATTCGTTGAAGTACCCCGCTGAAATCAAGGAGAACATGTACTTCGCCGTCGAGACCTTCGCCGGCCATCCCAAGCTGCAGCAGACGACCCGTCTGGAAGAGAACGTGCTGGTGACCGCCGACGGCCCGGCAGTCTTCACCTTGATGGAGCATATGGAAGAGGCCATGAAGCGGTAGTCGCCGCGGCGACGCCGATTGGGCAACTGGCGGGAGCCGCCGGGCCGGCGGGCCGGCGCGCTGCCGCAACAAATGTGGCGGAGGTCATCCCGGAAAACCGCGGAGCCTCCGCCATTTTTTCAGAACGGCTTATTCTTATTCCATCGTTTTAAGCCCTCCGGGGAGGGACAGACAACCATGAAGGCAATGATATTGACAGCTCCGCGGGAGCTGAAGTTGGCCGATGTCGAACGGCCAGCGGCCAGCGGTGACAAGGTCCTGGTGCAGATAACCCACAGCGCCATCTGCGGCACCGATCTGAAGATCTTCGAGGGAGACATTCCGGTAGCCTATCCGCGCATCATGGGCCACGAGATGTGCGGTGAGGTGATCGCCGGCGGCGACGGCACGCTTCGCCCCGGCACCCGGGTCATGGTGGACCCCAGCGATTACTGCGGCACCTGCTTTGTTTGCTATTCCGGCAGGACCAGCATCTGCCCCAACGGCGTTCTGCTGGGACGCGACCGCAACGGCGGTTTTGCCGAGTACATGGCGGTTCCGCAGCGCTTCCTTTTCCCCATTCCGGAGTCAATCGACTACGAATCGGCTCCCTCGATCCAGGTGGCTACCACCTGCCTGCACGCGCAGCGCACGCTCAATATTTTTCCCGGCCAGGCGGTGGTGGTAATGGGCCTGGGGGTGAGCGGCCAGATACACGCCCAGATGGCCAAAGCGCGCGGCGCTTATCCGGTGATCGGGGTGACGCGCAGCGCCTGGAAAAGGCAGATGGCGGAAAGGCTCGGCTGCGATCTGACCTTCCCCAGCGGCCCGGAGGGGGAGCGCGGGGTGCTGGAAGCCACCGGCGGACGCGGCGCCGACATCGTCATCGAGTCCACCGGGAAGCTATCGGTGCTGGCCAGCGGCATCAAGATGGCGCGCCGCGGAGGAGCGCTGTTGGCCTTCGGCATCATCACCCAAAAAGAGGGCGCGCTGCCCTTCTACGACCTTTACTTCAAGGAGTTGACGGTCACCAACGCGCGCGCCGCCAAGAGCGAGGATTTCCCCGCCACCATCGAAATGGTGGCCAAAGGGGCACTCAACCTGAAAGCCCTGGTGACTCACAAAATGCCGCTGCCCGAGCTGGCGCCGGCTATTAAGATGTTGGAGCAGGACGTAGACGGACGCATGAAGATCATTATCGATCACACCACCTGAGGCAGTAGTATGGCAGGCAGCGACAGCTATTGGCGCCCATCCCCTCTGCGGGATGGGCATTTTATTTGGCCCCGAGAGACACCCATGTTCCGGTGCAGATAAGCACCAGGCTGATGGCGACGGTAGCGGTGATCTGTTCGGTGGTGAAGATGGCGCTGGTGATCACGCCCACGATCGGGGTGAGGGCCGCCATCTGGCCGGCGCGCCAGGCCGGCATCACCGCCAGGGCCTTCCCCCAAAACAACCAGCAAATGACGGTGGCGCCGATCCAGGCCCAGGCCAGCGCAAACAGCACGCCCCAACTCCATTCGGTGTGACTCTGGCGGCCGAATAACAGGCCAACGACGGTGGTGAGCGCGGCGCTCCACACCACCTGCCACCAGGTCTGCGTCCAAAACGAAGTCGTCCAACGGGGCCGCCGCCGGTAGAGGCACGCACCTAAGGCCCAGGCCAGGCCGGCCATGAGTCCTATGCAGTTGCCGGCTAGCACCTGCCGGTCATGCCAGTCGATCATCATGGGATTGACGAACAGGGCCATGCCGGTAAAGCCGATCACTCCACCCAGAATGGCCCGCCAACCGACGCGCTCCCGGCTCACCAGCCAAGTCAGCGGCAATGCCCACAGCTGCATGCTGTAGAGAAGAACCACGGCGCGGCCAGCGCCGACGTAATACAACGCCAGCGTCGAGAGAAGCTGGCTGCCGCCCATCTGTATTGCTCCGACCACGCCCAGCAGCAACCGTTCACCGGCGGTCGGAAGCAGGCGTTGGCGCATCGCCAGGGTCACGCCAGCCATAAGGAAGAAGCCTCCGGCAAAACGAAAGGCGGCAAAATTCACCGACGACATGTTGCGCAAGGCGGGCTTGGTGATCGTCCAACCGATGCCCCAGATCAGCACCATGGCGACCAGTTGCAAATAGATGACAGACGGAACTCGCGGCTGCTTTCCAGCTTCTGCGGAAAGGGGTGCGGCGCTGGTATTGGTGGTTGAGCCGGTCAAAAAAATACTCTTTATGGTTTCTTTAATTGCTGGTGTGATCCCGCAACGAAAACTTTGATTGGCTCAGTTTTAAGGGCAGCCCCACGTCAGCCCAAAAGCAGGGCGGGACGTGGGGCACCCACGCTTAAGCGGAATTCAGATTGAAGCCTACCAAAATTCTTGCAGGCTCAGAGATGCTGAATCCCCATCCGGTCAGCCAGCTCATCGAGCGTCCGGCGCAACTCGGGGCTGAGCGGTACTCCCTTGGCCGCGCGTTCGACGTAGATTCCCTCCGAGCGTTCGCCCGGAAGCCGGATTTCCTCGACTCCGGGCAGCTTGGGCGAAGACTTCATCTGCTCCCAAATCTCGTCCACTGCCTGCTTGAATTCCAGCACGTCGGCGAAGGCGGCGATGTTGACCGCCACAATCGCGTGCCCGGTGTTGGTCATAGTGGTCGAGTCGGCATTGAAATCAACAACGTTTCTGCCGAAGGCGGCTCCGTTCAAGGTTCCGGCCAGCAAGCCGAACATCAGGGCCAGGCCGTAGCCCTTGGGGCCGCCGATGGGCAGCAGAAAGCCCTCGCTGGCGCGCTTCGGGTCGGTCAAGGGCTCGCCTTTGCGCGTCATCATCCAGCCCTCCGGCATCAGTTCGCCGCGCTGCGCCTTGACCTTCACCTTTCCGTAAGCCGCGTTGGTGGTCGCCATATCGAGAACCACCGCCGGGCGCCGCAAGCTGGGGACGGCAATCGCAATGGGATTGGTGCTGAGCAGCATTTCGATACCGCCCCAGGGAGGCAGATGGTTGGCGCTGCCCACTGCCAGGTAAATCCCGATCATGTCGTGCGCCAGCGGCATGCGGGCGTAGAGATGCGCCGGCCCGGCATGATTGCTGTTGCGGGCGCCAACCCAGCCGACCCCAGCGCTGCGGGCCTTCTCGATGGCAATCTCCGTCGCCCGGCTCATTACCAGATGTCCCATGCCATTGTCGCCATCCAGCAGGGCGCTGGCCGCCTGTTCGCGGATGAGGCGCAGGCGCGGGTGGGTGTTCAGCCCGCCGCTCTGAATCCGCTTTATGTACTGCGGCAGGCGAAATACGCCGTGGCCGTCGGAGCCGCGAGCGTCGGCCTCCGCCATAAGCTCGGCCACCCGTTCCGCATCCTCGCGGGGAAGCCCCACAGACTGCAGCGCGCGGCCGATAAATGCGCGTAGATCGGCTACCGGCACACGATAGACTTCGCCGCCCTCGGAGAATTTTGCCGCCTCAGCCACAAAAAACTTCCTCCCTCCCGGAATTTTTCGCTTGTACAAGCAGTTTAGCAGGCCGGCAAATGCGGCCCAAGGCGCGCCGAAGAAACAGCGCTGCGAGAGAAAAGATCCGCAAGCGGTCGAGGGAGCTTGTAGCGCCAGCGGGTGCCCGTGAATAAGCTCCCCTACGATTTAACCCTACTCCTAATCCCTGATCCCTAACCCTTAAAGGCAGAGGCTGCATTTCGCACAAACGAAAAAAGCCCGGAGCCGCGGCTCCGGGCTTTGTGCCTCCCAATTTTTTAGAGGACCTGTACGTTCTCGGCCTGCCAGCCCTTCTTGCCCTTGGTGACCTCGAACTGCACCGCCTGCCCTTCTTGCAGGGTGCGGAAGCCGTTGGACTGAATGGCGGAGAAATGCACAAAGACATCCTCGCCGTTCTGGCGGCTGATGAAACCAAATCCCTTGGCGTCGTTAAACCACTTCACTGTTCCTTGTTCCACTTTGTTGTACCTTTACGTTTTTTGGATTTGCCTGGAAGGATGCTGACGTGACTGAGAGATGGATGACGCAGAAATGAATTGCGGGCCAGCTCAAAATCGCGCGTCAAACTTCGCGACTGTTAATTAGATGCTACACCAAGCAGAACGGTTCGCCAAGCCCGAACTGCCGCCGGGCGCGCTTTACGTGGAGCTTCCTATGGGCCGCTGCGTCCACTATTTGCTACTATTTCAGAAGCTACTCAAACCTATCCGGCGATAACTTGTATGCCTGGCTTGCCGCGCCGGCGCTCGGACCGGCAGCCATCCGGGGGAATCCTAAAATGAGCGTAAAGACAAGAGCAGCGCTGCTGAAGGCGCCTTACGAAATCGGACTGATCGAGCGTGAGCTGGTTGCCGGCGACGATGAAGTCATTGTGCGCAACCGCCTGGTCGGAATTTGCGGCTCCGACAAGAGCTTCTTCAAAGGACAACTGCCGCAGCAGACGGCCGAGTTCCGCCAGCCGCCGAAGTTTCCTTTCTATCTTGGCCATGAGAGCGGCGGGACGGTGGTGGAAGTCGGCGCCAAGGTGCGCGAGCTCAAGCCCGGCGACCAGGCAATGTGCTTTGGCTGGAACAACAACTACGCCGACTATTTCAAAGCCAAGGTGTGGGAGCTGCAGTCCCGCCCCGAGGGCCTCGAGATGGATTTCACCGCCCTGGGCGAACCCATCTCCTGCGCCATGTTCTCGGGCCTCAACTCCGGGACCAATCTTGGCGATACGGTGGTGGTGATGGGCGGCGGTTTTGCCGGCCAGGTCATCGCCCAGTGCGTGAAAAAGCAGGGCGCCTCAACCGTAGTCGTCGCCGATGTTGACGATTGCAAGCTGGCGGTGGCAAAACGCCTGGGCGCCGATGTCGTGCTCAACATCAAGCGCCAGGACCCGGTGCAGGCGGTCAAGGAACTGACCCGGGGAGTCGGGGCCGACGTCGTGGTGGAGGCCGCCGGCAGCGAGGCGTCTTTCAACGCCGCTTCGGAAATGATCAAGCACAACGGCATCTTCGTTTTCTATAGCTGGGTGACCACCCCCATCAAGCTGAACATCAGCCGCTGGCACGACGATGGCCTGGAGTTCCGCAACACCTGCCTGGTCCACCACACGCGGCAGCAGCGCGAGGTGTGGACTCCCTGGGCGCTGAGGCCGGTGATCAAGGGCCTGGTTGACATCAAGTCCCTGATCACCCACGAGTTCAAGCTGGAGGAGATCGCCAAGGCATTCGATACCGCTGCCCGCGACGACAGCGCCATCAAGATCGTTTTGCGGCCCTAAAGCGGTTCCAGAGTTGATGTACTCACTAACCGTGGAAGCGCCGGGCTTTAGCCCGGCGAACCGCAGTCGGAAAGGAACCGGCTTTAGCCGCGGTGTTGGACCGCAGGGGCTGAAGCCCCCTTAAATTTAGGTGGGCCTATTCACCGGGCTAAAGCCCGGTGCTTCCACCTGGGTACAGCAACTATAAATTTGCTCTAGAAATCAGGGAATGGGCTTCAGCTCTAGAACTGGTTTCAAAGATAGTTCTTTGAAAGGGCATAGCTTCAGCCATGCCGTCCAGAGTCAGAAAGAAGGTGAGGCTTCAGCCTCTGCGGCGATTTTTCGGACGCTCCGAAATCGATTTTGAAACCAGCTCTAGCTCTCAGGGTAAAGCTTCTTGATCAGCTCGGCTACATTCTCGGAGAAGCGGCGGATGGTCCTCATGCCTTCCTCGTCGTTCAAGGCTTCTCCGGGATTGCGGCCAAAGACCATGTTCCAGTAGGTCGAGCCGGGAATAATCAGTTCATTGATGAGAAAAAACATCATCATTTCCTGCAGGGTCAGGGTTTGTCCCCCACGGCGGGCCACGGCCACCGGGCCGCCGATCTTTCCCTTGAGGTAGTTATCGCTGTTGCGCGAGACGTAGCCGATGCGCTGCAAGGCGCACATCACGTCGCCGCGCGCCGTGCCGAAGTAAACGGGGGTGCCCACGATCAACCCCTGGGCGGGCCGGATCTTGTCGATGATGTCGTTCAGCCCGTCGTCCAGGCCGCAGCGGCCGCTCTTGCATTTCATGCAGGCGATGCAAGCTTCTATCTTCTTGCCCGCGAAGGAAATGATTTCCGTCTCCACCCCGGCCGCTTGAATCACCTTGGCGCATTCGCGCATCAGCAGCGCGGTGTTGCCTTCAGGCTTGGGACTGCCGCTGATCAACACAACTTTCCGCATGAGTTCTCCTTGAAAATACCCGTTTGAAGTGTCGGTAGAGGTATTCTGCCATGGCGCTCCCGGCCCAACAAGCCCCAGCGGCGGGCCATTTGCCCTGCCAGGGCAAAAGAGTGCGGCCGGGAACCCTGCTTTCGCCCACCGGGGCCTTCGTAGCCGGCCCTGAAAGCTGGGGGACGGGCCGGTTAAAATCAGCGTTTTCACGCATTGTTCCGGTGCCCTGTCGGGTTAGAATGCGAAAATGGAACAGTTCTTCCAACAGTTGACCAACGGCCTGGCCGTGGGCGGCATTTACGCTCTGATCGCGCTGGGATACACCATGGTTTACGGCGTGCTCAAGCTGATCAACTTCGCCCACGGCGACCTGTTCAGTTCCGGCGCTTACCTGGGATTGACCATGGTGGCCAGTTTCGGGCTCATTGAGCATGGCGGCCATGCGCTTGGCTTCGCCGCGCTGATCGTGATGGTGATGGGCTCGGTCGCCTTTCTGGGAGTGGTGCTGGAACGCACCGCCTATAAGCCGTTGCGCAAATCGCCCCGGCTTTCGGCCGTGGTTTCCGCGCTGGGTGCCTCTATTCTTATACAGAACGCCCTCATGCTGATCTACGGCGCGCGCTTCCTGGTCTTTCCGCAGAACATTATCCCCAGCTTGCCGGTCAATGTGCTTGGAATTTACGTTCCCCTGGCGCGAATCCTGATCCTGGCCACCTCGTTGCTGATGATGATCGCGCTCTACCTGTTCATCCAGAAGACGCGCATCGGCACCGCCATCCGCGCCGCCGCCATCGATCAGGGAGCGGCCCAGCTCATGGGGATCAACGTCGACCGGGTGATCATGGTGGTATTCGTGCTGGGTCCGGCGCTGGGCGGAGCGGCGGGCCTGCTGGTGGGAGTCCAATACGGCCAGGTGTACTTCACCATGGGCTGGTCCTACGGCCTGAAGGCGTTTACCGCGGCCGTTCTGGGCGGCATCGGCAACATACCGGGAGCGATGGTCGGCGGGCTTCTGCTGGGGGTGATCGAGTCGCTTGGGTCGGCGTATTTCTCCACCGCATGGAAGGATGCGCTGGCGTTTTTCGTTTTGATTCTCGTGCTCATCCTGCGTCCCACCGGGCTGTTGGGCGAACGCGTGGCGGAGAAAGTCTAATGTCGCGCCGAACCACCCTCAGCTACCTGGCCTTTTTCGCTGTTGCTCGCCGTTTCGCCGTTGTTTCTCAACACCTACTGGGTGGACGTGCTGAACAACGTGGGCCTGTACGCCATTCTGGGGCTCAGCTTGAATATCACCCTGGGCCACGCCGGGCTGTTCAACCTGGGCCATGCCGCTTTCTACGCGGTGGGGGCCTACACGGCGGCCATTCTGAACACCCGCTATCAGATTCCGGTGCTGTGGCTGTTGCCGGTGTGCGCGCTGGCGGCGGCCATTTTCGCCGCCATCGTCGTGCGCCCGATCATTCGCCTGCGCGGCGATTATCTGTGCATCGTCACCGTGGGCGTGGGAGAGATCGTGCGCATCGCCCTGGTCAACAACATCTTCGGCATCACCGGAGGCGCCAACGGAATCTTCGGCATCGCCCGGCCGCGCCTGTTCGGGCTGATAATCCGCCGCCCTGAGCACTTCCTGTATTTCATCTGGGCCTTTGTCGCCATCACCATCTTCTTGTTTGCCCGCCTGGAGCACTCGCGCTTTGGCCGGGCGCTAAACTACCTGCGCGAGGACGAGGTGGCGGCCGAGGGCAGCGGCATCAACACCGCCCATTACAAGCTGGCATCCTTTGTCATCGGGGCGGCGTGGGCGGGAATGGCGGGCGCTATCTTCGCCGCCAAGATGACCATCATCGCCCCCGAATCGTTCAGCTTCTGGGAGTCGGTGCTGATCTTCGTGCTGGTGATTCTGGGCGGATCGGGCAGCATTGCCGGCGTGCTGGTGGGGTCGTTTGTGATCATCGGGCTGCCGGAGTTGTTTCGCCAGTTCGCCGCCGCGCGCATGCTGTTCTTCGGGGCGGCGATGATCGTGATGATGATCTTCCGCAACCAGGGCATATTGCCGGCCAGGCCGAGGCTGTATCTGCTGGATGCCATTCCCCCGCCAAGCGAGAGCGCCCCGGCGGGGGCGGACGCCGGCAAGGAGAAGGTTGCCGCCGCCGAGGAGGTGCTATGAGCCTGCTCAGCATCAACTCGCTAACCAAGCGCTTTGGCGGTGTCACGGCGGTCAAGAACGTCTCGTTCGACGTAGAAGCGGGGTCGATCGTCGGGCTGATCGGGCCGAACGGCGCCGGCAAGACCACGGTCTTCAACCTGATAACCGGTATCTACCGCCCCGATGAGGGCACGATCACATTCAAAGGAAAATCCATAGCCGGGGTGCCGACACATCGCATAGTGGCTTCCGGCATTGCCCGGACCTTTCAGACGATTCGCCTTTTTCAGAACCTCTCGGTGCTGGAAAACGTTTTGGCCGGCCGGCATTGCCGCATGAAGTCGGGTGCGCTGGGGGCCATGATTCGTTATCCGGGAGTCCGCCGGGAAGAAAAGGGGGCGCTGGTGGCGGCGCTGCAGGCGCTGGAGTTCGTGCGCCTGCGGGCGGAAGCGGAAAATCTGGCCAAGAACCTGCCTTATGGCAAGCAGCGCCTGCTGGAGCTGGCGCGGGCCCTGGCCACGCAGCCGCAGCTTGTCATTCTGGATGAGCCCGCCGGGGGCATGAACGAGCAGGAAACCACTAGCCTGATCGCCCTGATCCGCAAGATGCGGGAGCAGGGGATCACGGTGCTGCTGATCGAGCACGACATGAGCCTGGTGATGCGCGTCTGCGAGCGCATAGTGGTGCTCGAATATGGCTGCAAGATCGCCGAGGGCGCGCCTGAAGCCATTCGCAACGACAAGGAAGTGATTCGGGCCTATCTGGGCGCCGAGGAAGAGAATTGAAATGTTGCTGCAAGTGACCGGCCTGCGGGTGAAATACGGAAACATCGAGGCGTTGCATGGCATCGATCTGCACGTCGAAAAAGGCGAGATCGTAACCATCGTGGGCGCCAACGGCGCCGGCAAGTCAACCCTGCTGCTTACCATCAGTGGGCTGGTCAAGGCGGCGCAGGGCAGCATCATGTTCGACGGGCGCGCCCTGGAGAAGATGCGGGCCGACGAAATCGTGGAGGCAGGCGTGGCCCAGGTGCCCGAGGGACGGCGCATCTTCGGCACCCTGACCACGCAGGAGAACCTCAACCTGGGCGCCTTTAAGCGCAAGGACCCGCAAGGCATCAAGAAGAGCCAGGAGCACATTTTCTCCCTGTTTCCCATTCTCGCCGAACGCCGCAACCAGCTTGCCGGGACCCTGAGCGGCGGCGAGCAGCAGATGCTGGCCATCGGCCGCGGGCTGATGAGCGATCCCAAGCTGCTGCTTATGGACGAGCCCAGCCTCGGCCTGGCGCCGCTGCTGGTGCGGGCCATCTTCCAAACCATCAAGCAGATCAACGTTTCCGGGGTGACCGTGCTGCTGGTCGAGCAGAACGCGCGCGCCGCCCTGAAGCTGGCGCATCGCGGCTACGTGCTGGACGTGGGCAAGGTGGCGGCCCACGATTCGGCGGCGGCACTGCTGGCCGATCCCAAGGTGCAAGCCGTCTACCTCGGCGGCGCCGCCCACGCCGCGCGATAGAAGCCGAGCGCCTGACCCATTGCTGTCATCCTGAGGTCGCGCTGCATTTGCGCGGCCGAAGATCCCCATACGGCCTCCAATCCAAAAAGGAAGACCGGAGTTTTATAAAGAAAGCCCTCCACACCGCGTAGTGGGACAGTCTACAGGGATGCTTCGCGATTCCTTCGGAGCCGCTCAGCATGACACCTCAAAATGATATCCTTCAGCGTTAGGCCGCCCGCAACACCTGGTTCCGCCCGGTGGAACGGCACACGTCAGTAGATACGTGGTTGAACGAAATGGAAGAACGAATGAATAGCGCTCACTTCACCTTGTTCGTCAAGCGGGAGTGCCAGACCTGTGCGCTGCTGGTGCCGGTATTCGAGCGCATGCGGCAGGCGCTGCCGGAGCTTTCGATCTTCGTGGAAGATGATCCATCGTTCCTGTCCTCGATTGGCGCAACTTACGACCAGACGCTGGAACGCTCGTTCCGCTACGGCGTCGAAATCACGCCGACGCTGGTGCGCAGCGTGGACGGGCAAGAGGCCGGCCGCGTCGCCGGCTGGGTTCGTGACGAGTGGCGCAGCCTGGCCGGAATAGCCGACCTGGGCGACGGGCTGCCCGCGTACAGTCCGGGCTGCGGATCGAAGACACGCCAGCCGGGCGTCTGGGAGCGCCTGCAGGCGCAGTTCGGCGAGTCGCCGTTGAAGAGCCGGCGAATCGAGGTCGACGAGTGGGACGACCCCGGCGAGGCCTGCTTCGAGCGCGGCTGGACCGATGGCTTGCCGGTGGTGCCGCCCACTGACGAGCGGATTCTGCTCATGCTCTCCGGCACCAGACGGCAGCCGCACGAGGTGGTCGGCCTGGTGCCGCCGAACCTGGCCGAGTGCACCGTCGAGAAGGTGGCCATCAACGCCGTCATGGCCGGCTGCAAGCCGGAATACATGCCGGTGGTGCTGGCCTCGCTGGAGGCGGCGCTGGAGCCGGTCTTCACCATGCACGGCCTGCTCTGCACCACCTATTTTTCGGGGCCGGTGATCATCGTGAACGGCCCCATCACCCAGGCCATAGGCATGAACTGGGGAGTGAATGCGCTGGGCCAGGGAAATCGCGCCAACGCCACCATCGGACGCGCCTTGCAGTTGATCATCCGCAACGTCGGCGGCGGCCGGCCCGGTGAGATCGACCGCGCCACCCTGGGACAGCCCGGCAAATATACCTTCTGTTTCGCCGAGGATGAGACCGACCCGGCGTGGGAGCCTCTGTCGGTTTCGCGTGGCATCCCGCGCGGCCGCAGTGCAGTGACGTTGTTCCAGGGCGATGGCATCCAGGGCGTGGCGGACCAGAAATCGCGCACCCCGGAAGAGCTTACCCGCAGCCTGGCCATGGCTTTGACCGCCGTCAACCATCCCAAGTTGGTGCAGTTGGGGAACGCGATTTTGATTCTCTGTCCGGAGCATTACCTGATATTTCGCCAAGCCGGCTGGGACCGCGCCCGCATCACCCGCGAACTGCATGCCGCGCTTCTGCGTCCTGGGCGCGACCTGGTGGCCGGCGCCCATGGCGTGGGAGAGGGAATCGCCGCCAGCCGGGCCAATGAGATGGTGCCCAAGTTCTGGGACGACGGACTGCTGATCGTGCGCGCCGGCGGCCGGGCGGGAATGTTTTCGGCAATCTGTGCTGGATGGCTGGCGGGCCGGGAGCGCACCCAAACTCAACCAGTCACAAAGGAGATAAGGCTGTGATCAACGAATCGATCCTGCGCGATCCCACCTCGGAAACCGCGCCCATGCAGCGCGCGCGGCTAGAGCCTCCGGCCAAACTCGACGGCCTGACCGTGGCCTTGCTCGACATCGGCAAGTCCCGCGGCAACGAGTACGTTGACCGGCTGCAGACGCTGCTCGACGGCCGTGGCGTCGCCTGGCGGCGCTATCGCAAGCCCACCAATACGCGTACCGCGCCGGTTGAATTGTTGCAGCAGATCGCGCGCGAATGCCAGGTGGCGGTCATCGCCCTCAGCGATTGAGGGTCGTGTACGTCGTGCAGTTTGCACGACCTGCGCGAACTGGATTCCCGCGGCATTCCGGGCGTAGACGTGGTGACGGCAGAGTTCAAGGAAGGCTTCGAGGCACAGTGCCGCTCGCTGGGATTCGCCGGGGGCGTGGTCTACGTGGCCCATCCGGTACAAAACCGCACCACGGCTGAGCTGCAGCGCCTGGCAGACGAGTCGTTCAACCAGATTCTCGGGATGATCTCGCGGCAGTAGCAGCACCGGCGCCTTGTAGCGCCGGCGCCGGCGCGTTCTTATATGTGAAATTTTCAATTGCGGGCGCGCCACCGGGGCGGTGGCGCTACGCCTTAACCCCAGCCCCAATTTCCCGAACTTTTTTCAAAGCGCGCTCGAAAGCGGGAATGGAGCGCTCAATTGAGTCCAGCGGAACGGTGAGCGACAGGCGGATGTATCCGGAGCGCCCAAATCCCGACCCCGGAACCGTCAGCACGCCTTCGGCGGCCAGGGTGCGCACAAACTGGACGTCATCGGGAACAGGTGTCTTCATGAACAGGTAGAAGGCGCCCTCGGGCCGGCTGACTTCGTAGCCGATCTTCGCCAGCCCGTCGCAAAGCACGTTGCGTTTGTGCTCGTAGCCGGAGCGGTCGATGGTGGCGTCCGCCGTCTCCAGCAGCACCCACTGCCAGATGGCGGGAGCATTGACGAAGCCGAGCACGCGATTGGCGAAGATGCAGGCGTTGCGCAGTTGCTCGCGGTCGGGCAGGCGCGGCGATATGGCCAGGTAGCCTAAGCGCTCACCCGGCAGCCCCTGCGACTTCGACAGCGAGTTGCAGACGACCGTATTGCTTATGAACGAGGCCACCTCGGGCTGGCGCTTGCCGTCGTAGACCAGCGTCTTGTAAGGCTCGTCGCTCATGACGGCGACCGGGTGGTCCACGCGCGCCAGCACGGTGTCGATTTCGCGCAGCACCTGCTCGGAATAGACGCGTCCGGTGGGGTTGTTGGGCGTGTTGAGCAGGATCGCGCGGGTGCGCGGCGTTATGGCGGCGGCAATACGCCCGGCGTCGGGCAGAAACCACTGGTCGGTATCGACCGGCACCATGCGCCCGCCGTGATTGGTGATGTAGAACTGGTACTCGGGGAAGAAAGGCGTCAGGACAATGACCTCATCGCCTGGGTCGAGGATCGACTTGAGCAGGACGTTGGCGGCGCCGGCGGCGCCAACGGTCATGATTATGTCATCGGCCTCGAACGATAACCCGGTTTCCCGGCTCAACTTGGCGGCGACCGCCTGCCGCACCGCCGGATAGCCGGCATTAGGCATGTAACCGTGCGACATCGGCCGCGGGTTGGCGGCTACGCGCCGCAAGGCTTCCAGCACCTGCACGGGCGGCTCCACGTCCGGATTGCCGATGGTGAAGTCGAAGACATTCTCGGTGCCACGCTCGCGCTTCAGGCGGGCGCCCTCTTCAAACATGCGGCGAATCCAGGAGGCGCGACTCATGGCATCGGCTACGGCTTTAGCGATAGGCATTGTCTTCACCTGCGAGAGAATTGATGACTCTTCACGACGGTCACTGCCGCTAGGCGTTCCGTCCTACCTGGAAGGCCTGCAGGTTGGCTTCGTGCAGCGCCGCCGGCAAATTGCGCCGGATGGCGTCCTGCCAGTCTTGTTCGGAAAACTGCAGATGCCGGCTCAGGATGCCGAGCAGCGCCACGTTCAAGCTGCGCTTGTTGCGCAGCTTGCTCTCATCCAACTGGCCGGGCTCGATGACGGTTGCGCCGGGACGAAGGGCGGCGGCGTTCACCGGCACCTGGTCGGCGGCGATGGCCAGCAGAAAATCGGCTTCGCCGGCCGGCACCATCGGACTGAAGACCTGGGGCCCAAAGCGGACATCGCTGGAAACCGAGCCGCCGCGCTGGCTCATGCCGTGCAGTTCGCTTTTCTTCACGTCCAGCCCGGCATGGAAAGCCACGTCGGCCACAATGTCGGAACAGGTCAGCACGCCCATGCCTCCCAATCCGGCGATCACGATGTTGGTCACTTTGCCGCTCATTGACCTGTCACCTCTTTTGTCCCGGGTCCCCAACAAGCGCCGTCGCGCTTGCTGGGGTGGTCTGCTGCTCCATACATTTCTCATATTCGCGGATGGCGCGCGAAGCTAGCAGGCAGGTGCGGCGAGCCACGATCACGGAAAGCTCGGGCTTGTCCAGACACTCCTTGACCAGCCGTTCGAAAGCCGGCGTATCGACGGTGGGGTCGACCACGTGGACGCTGCGCACGCCCAGTGTGCGCGCCAGTTCCTCGAATACCACCTTGCCGGTCTTGGTGTGATCCAGCCGGCGCCCTGTGCCCGGATGTTCCTGCATGCCGGTCATGGCGGTGGTGCCGTTGTCCAGGATCAGCAATACGTGGCCGGTGGGCGGCGGGTTGTAGATCATCTCTACCAGTCCGGTAATGCCGCTGTGGACAAATGTGCTGTCGCCGATGACGCTGACCACGCGCTTGGCCTGCTCGGGCGGCAGCGCGTGCCGCAACCCCAGCCCCACGCCTACGGCTGCGCCCATCGAGACACACGAGTCCATGGCGTCGAAGGGCGGCAGCACGCCCAGGGTGTAACAACCAATGTCGCCGGCGACGATGCAGTCCAGGTTCTTTAGAGTGGAGAAGACGCTGCGGTGTCCGCAGCCCGGACAAAGCGCCGGCGGCTTGCCTGCCACCGGCTTGGCCTCAGCCGAGCAATCGCCGGTGACGATGCGGCGCACGCGGGCAACATCGAGCTCGCCGAAGCGGAACATCTCCGGCCTGGGCGCGGCTTTGATGCCGGCGGCCAGGGCCGCATCCAGCAGGTAAGGATCGCCTTCCTCGATCACCAGGCAACGCTCGATGCCGGCCGCGAAGCGGCGCATGCGCTCCACCGGCAGCGGGTAGCTCATGCCTATCTTTAGGACGCTGGCTTCAGGTGCGGCTTCGCGCACGTGCTGATAGGAAATTCCCGAAGTGATGATGCCGAGCGCGCTGGAGCCGGCTACGATCGGGTTGGGGCCGTCGCTCTCATTCCAGGCAGCAAGCTGGCCCAACTTTTCGCGCAAGCGATAGTGCGCCGGCCGGGCGTGGGCCGGAATCATCACCCGCGAGCGGATATCGTGAACGAAATTCACGGCCTGGGGCGGCGGGATGGCGCGGCCGCGCCGCACCACTGTCTTCGAGTGGCAGATGCGCGTGGTGAGCCGCAACAGCATAGGAATGTGCCAACGCTCGGAGATCTCGATGGCCAGCAAGGTGAAGTCGTAGGCTTCCTGCGAGTCGGAGGGTTCCAGCATGGGCAGGCCGGCGGCCACCGCGTAGCGGCGGTTGTCCTGCTCATTCTGGCTGGAGGCCATGCCGGGATCGTCCGCCGAGACCACGATCAGGGCGCCGCTGACCCCGGTATAGGCCACCGTGAACAAGGGATCGGCGGCGACATTGAGCCCGACGTGCTTCATGGTCACGATGGCGCGCGCACCGGCAAAGGCAGCCCCGATTCCCACTTCCAAGGCCACCTTCTCGTTGGGTGCCCATTGCGCATGTCCACCCAGGCTGGCGAAATGTTCAAGGATTTCGGTGGAAGGAGTCCCGGGATATCCGGTCCCCATTTTCACCGCAGCATCAAAAGCGGCCGTTGCGACCGCCTCGTCCCCACTCAGAAACAGCATTTGCACACTCCGGACCCGCTGCTGTGAATATCCAGTGCTGCGTTGCTGGAATCGAGCTTAGTGTAGCCCATTCCCCTAGCGGCAGCAAACCAGACCTGGGAGATGAGCTCCCGCGGCCAGCTCCGGATTGAGCCGCTGCCGCCCGCAATCCCGGAGCAAATTCTTCGCATCCTAAAGGCTCCGGGAGGTAACCATGGCAATTTCCGAACTGCGACGTACGCCGGTAACGCAGATGCCGCCGTCTCATGATTTCATCAGCAAGCTGGCTTTGAAGGCTGAGTCGATTCTGGGCTACTCCGGGTTGCGCGAAAGGCTGGGGGTGGCTCCGGCTTCATTGACGCGGGTGCTGGAAGAGCTGGAGATCGAACCCTATTGCCCCGAGGACGTGAAGCGCTACAAGGCCGACAAGGTTCGCCAGGTGGAAGCCCAGCTCTGGGGCGAGTTGCGCGGGCAAATCATGGAAGACCTGGAGAAGCGCGGCGTGGTCCTTGAGGGCACCTTTGTCCACGCCGGCTGGCACCTGGTCCCCTTGCGCAAATACAAGGGCGGGGTGCCGGAGTTCGCCATTTCCAAGGCGGTTGAGATCAAAGAGCGGCTTCCCAAGGCGGAGTTCTATGTCGACGAGCTGAGGGCTGTCAAGCGCTACGACCCATTCCTGGTGGTCACCTGCGGCCGCGAGCGCTTCTACATAGACGTGTGGGATGAGCGGGACTTCGAGGTCAAAACCCTGTGACACAGGGCTTGCGTTGGAAAACGGGGGGATCAGCGCTCATCAGCGCCTGATCCCTAACCAGCATTAGCGGTGCCTCCAGGGCCTGTTCGCCTCTAGCCGCCAGTGCTAACGCGCGGGTTGGCCGGCCCCGGCAGAAGACGATTGCCGGCGGCACTTGCCGAAGCGGGTCGTCAGCACCGGGCAAGTGGCCAGCCGCACCACCTTCTCCGCCACCGAACCGAAGGCCAGCCGCCGCCATCCCGTGTTGCCGTGGGTCCCGATGACGATTACGTCTGCCTTTTGTTCCTCCGCTATGCGAACAATCTCGCCGGCGGCGTCGCCGTGGCCGATGACCGTGTGTACCGTTATGCCCTGGGCGATAAGCGGCTGGGCCATTTCCTGCAAGCGCTTTTCCGGCTGCAGAAGGCGCTCGTAGTCCTGGATCTGCACCAGCAGGGTGGGTTCCGTCTCGGCCAGCATCACCGGTATCACGTGAACCAGGTAAAGCTCTGCCTTGTTGTTAAAGGCGATGCTGGCCGCGTTGTTCAGCGCCTCCGAGGCCCCTTCGCTGAAGTCAGTGGGACAAACGATTTTTCTTGCCGGGAGCATGTGCGCACCTGAGTGGAATCTTACACCTGCTTGCGGATAGGGAATAGGGGTTAGGAATCCTATTCCCTAACTGCAGATCCTATTCCCTAACTGCCCACTGCTGCTTCAGGTACACTGAACGAAGTTCAAAAAGAGGACTTATGCCGAAGAAGCTCAGGGGCGCGGATATCCTTGCGCAAACGCTGGAACGTTATGGCGTTTCAAGGCTGTTCACTCTTTCCGGAAATCACGTTATGCCGCTGTTCGATGCCGTGCAGGACACCAGCATCGAGCTGATCCATGTCAGGCATGAAGCGGCGGCGGTCCACATGGCTGAAGCCTGGGCGCGCGTGACCGGTAAGGTAGGCTTTGCCCTGGCGACCGGCGGCCAGGGACACGCCAATGGAGCCGCGGGCCTGTTCAACGCCCGCTCCTCGGATTCGCCCATCGTTTATCTTTCCGGGCACGCCGGGCTGAAAGAATTGGGCCGCGGGGCGTTCCAGGAGATGGCGCAGGCCAGGATGGCGCGGCCGGTGACCAAGGCCGCCTGGACGGCGCAGTCGGCTGCCACCCTGGGACACGAGTTGGCGCGGGCCATTCGCCTGGCCGCTTCCGGGCGTCCTGGACCGGTACATCTCAGCCTTCCGGCCGATCTTCTGGAGCAGGAGCTGGATCTCGATGCCTCGCCTTTGCCCGCAGCCGCCGCGCTCAGGCCAATACGGATGCCGCTGGCGGACGATGTTGCCGACCTGATGCTCGCCAATTTGGCGCGCGCCCGCAAGCCTCTGGTGTTGTGCGGGCCCGCGCTCTGCACCGCCGCCGGCCGGGAGCAGATGCGGCAACTGGAGTCAGCCTCCGGCATCCCGGTGATCGGAATTGAGAGCCCGCGCGGGGTCAACGATCCCAGCCTGGGAGCATTTGTCGAGATGCTGGCGCAGGCTGACCTTGTCCTGCTGATCGCCAAAGCTCTCGACTTCACCCTGAAATTCGGCGACGCTCCCTTCGTGGCCGAAAGCTGCCAGTTCATGGTTCTGCATCCTGAAACCGAAGCCGCGGCGCGCATCGCCCGGGCCAAGCCGGGCCGCGTCGTCTGTTTTGCCCTTGTCGACCACGCCAGCGCCATGCAGACGCTGATTTCACGCGCCCATGAAGGGCGGCAAATGCCGGCGGAAGGCTCAGGCTGGCGCGCGGAGGTCGCTTCCGCCATCAGCTACCGGCCGGAGCAGTGGGCACAGGCCCGCTCCAAGACGGAGGGGGCGTTGCACCCGGTCGAGGTATGCCGCCAGATCAACGCCTTCCTCGGGCAGCATCCCAACCACACGGTGGTTTGCGACGGAGGCGAGTTCGGCCAGTGGGCGCAGTCGCTGGTCGCGGCCAACCACCGCCTCATCAATGGCGCGGCCGGCTCGATTGGCATTGGCGTGCCTTTCGCCCTGGCGGCCAAAGCGGCCCGCCCGGATAGCACGGTGCTGGTCATCATGGGCGACGGAACCTTCGGCTTTCACATGGCCGAATTCGATACCGCCGTGCGTTATGGGCTTCCCGTGATCGCCATAGTCGGCAACGACGCGCGCTGGAATGCCGAATACCAGATCCAGTTGCGCGCCTTCGGACGCGAGCGCGCCAAAGGCTGCGAGCTGCTGCCGGCACGCTATGAAAAGGTGGTGGAAGCCTTGGGAGGCTACGGCGAACCGGCCGGCACCGCGCCGCAGCTTGCCGCCGCCCTGAAACGTGCCCTGGCCAGCGGCAAGCCGGCTTGCATCAACGTCAGCATCGAAGCGGTGGCCGCGCCCATCGTGCGCCGCCCGCAGGCATCGTAGGAAAAGTTTCCAAGTTTCAGGGTTTCAATGAGAACGAGAGTTAGGAGGGAAGGTTTCAAGGAGGCAAGAAGAATTCCGTGTCGAACCTTTGAAACCTTGAAACTTTGAAACCTTCTTACTTCCTGCCTGCCGAGGGCGCCTTTTCCCGTTTGGCGCGGACTTGGGCGGCGCTTTTGACAGCGGGCTTGCGTGCCGGCTTGGCCGCGCCTGCCAGCTGCCGGCTCTTGCCGTGCTTGGGCGATTTACCTGCGGCTTGCGTGCTGCGCGCTTTGGCGGGTGCCTGCGCTTTTTCGGCTTCAGGTTTGTCGGCGGCTTCGCCATCGCTCTTAGGCTGGGCGGCACTTGGCGCCCGCAAAGCCGACTGGCGCAGCATCAGGTTGCGCATCAGCTCAAGCGGCGCGGGCTTCCCCGTCCAGATTTCAAACTGCCGCGCCGCCTGGTAGACGAACATCTCCACCCCGCTGATTACCGGAATGCCCTGGGCGCGGGCCAGCTGAATCAGGCGAGTTTCCGCCGGGTTGTAAACCAGGTCGAAGACACGCTCCACCGAGCGCAGTTCGCGTTCGTTGACTGGCGACTCCTGCGAAGTCCCCATTCCCAGCGGCGTGGCATTCACCGCCAGCGCGAATTTCATCTTGGGGATGTCGCTGCGCTTGGCCGCCTTCGCCCCGAACTGGCGCACCAGCTTCTGCGTGTTGGCCGGGGTGCGATCGACAATGTAGACGTCGGCGCCCTTCTGTTTCAGCCCATAGACCGCGGCCCGCGCCGCGCCCCCCGCCCCAATCACCAGGACCTTCGCCCCGGAGAGCGGCATCTGCGCCTCCAAAGGCGTGAGAATGCCGGCGATATCGGTGTTGTAGCCGACCAACTGCCCGTCCTGGCTGCGCACCACCGTGTTGCAGGAGCCGGTGGCGGCCGTAAGCTGGTCGGACTTGTCCAGCGAGGCGGTAATCTGCTCCTTGTAAGGCATGGTCACGCTGAGGCCGTGAATCGGAATCTCGCGCACGCAGGCCAGCAGGTCTTGCAGGCTCTTGACCAGCAGGGGCAGGTAGACGCCGTTGACGTTTTCGCGGCGCATGGCGGCGTTCATCAGCAATGGCGAGAGCGAGTGCCGCACCGGATTGGCTGCTACCCCGTAAACGCGGGTGGTGGCATCAAGCTGATCTATGCGGTAAACCTCCTGCAGTTCGCGCGCCGTGGGCTGCCCAGAGGCTGTCTGTTCGCCTTGGCTGGCCGAGCCGAAGGTAAATGCGCCGCCGGCACGCACCCCCAGCACGCGGCTGATTACCCCCTGCTCTCCCATGCAGATTCCCACCAGCGAATGGTCGTCCCCATGTTTCTGCAGGAAGTTCAGCATCAGCACGTTATCGTGCAGCGAGTGAGCGGTGGTCACGATCTTGTAAAAATCCGGGGTGAAGGCCGCCAGGCGCAGGAAAACCGCTCCCAGGTCCCCGGTGGCCCGGAAGTTGTGGTGGGAAAGCATCAGCACGGCGCTGGAACGTACGCGTTCCAGTTCGGCCACCCGCATGGCCTCGGCGCTTTCCAGCTCCAGGTCGATGATCTGGCAGCCGGCTGCCGCGGCCTTGATCAGCACCTCGGCTTGGGCGTTGAGCGAACCCTTGAATTTACCGCCCCACTGCGCCCGGCGGCAGGTGGCGATGGCAAGCGCGTCCGGCCGGTACTCGAAAAAGCGCTTCAGACCGGGTATGGCGGTAAGCGGGTTCTTCAGAAAGTCGAGCCGGAACTCCAGGAAGGTGTTTTCGCGCACCTGGAGGTCGGCCCTGTAGAACAGGTCCCCGGGTTCGCTGGCAGCCAGCGGAACGCATACCTTGGGCATGCGCAACCGCAACATGCGGCTGGCTAATTGGTTCGGCGAGACACTCATTCCGGGGGAATGGTACAGTTGCACTGCCAGAGATGCAACCAGTTCCCAGCGGTTTCTTTGTGATTTCCCGCCCCGGTATCCCCGATGTAAATACGATGGCCAATCGTTACTTGTGCCCAATTCCCGTGCTCTGCTAGCGTCTGTTAGCTAAGGGCTACTCTGGCCGACTGGCCCGGCTGGGCCGGGTAGGCCATAAGTTATTGTTGTTTATAGGGTTACACAAAGGCCGAGCCGGACCGGGAGTTCCCGGCGGCGGTTTTTGAGGCCTGGTAATTTACTCAGTCAGGCAGGCGGAGGAGAAAAATGCGACGTTTGGCACTGTTCCTGTTAATTTTTGCAACTACCGTAATGGCACAACAGGGAGTGCCTGATCTGGCCACGCGCCAGCCGGCCATACCGCTCGGACACCGCTACGTGGCCAGCTACAAGGACATTTACTGTGCCGGCTTTGTCACCCACGAGCACTTTCAGCGGGCCAATGCGGTGGTTGGCGGCCGCTTATCGCCCGAGGTGACCCGCTTTGGCAAGAACGAAACCGTCTTCCTGGCCGGTTCCGGTTACGAGCCCGGCCGCAAGTACGCGATTGTGCGCGACATCCGCGATCTCGACCGTTACGAGTACTTCAAGGGCCAGAACAAGGCCCTCGACCGGCTCGGACACCTGTACGCCGAGATCGGCCATGTGACGGTCACCTCACTGGAAAACCGCTACGCCATCGCCAAAATCGATGCCGTCTGCCAGCCCATAGTCCCCGGCGACCTGGTTATCCCGGCCCGCGACAAAGGCAGCCTGATTGTGGAGGCACGCAGCTTTGCTTTTCCCATCTTTGGCGTGCCTATGGCGGAGCGGCACGGACGCATTGTGATGGCGAATGAGTTCGACTACCTGTTCGGCCTCCATCATGCGGTTTATATCGATCTCGGCTCCAAGGCGGGCTTGGCCCCGGGCGATTACCTGCGCATCAGCCGAAGCTACAATCCGAAAACCATGCCGGAGTCAACCACCGTGGGCATGTATGCCCCCAGTTGGGACGACACCCAGCGCAAGCCGGCGGACGTGCCGCTGAGCTCGATGAAGCGCTGGCCGCTGCGGGGGGTCGGCGAACTGGTGGTAATCTCCGTCACTCCCGACAGCGCCACCTGCATGATCACCCTGGCTTTGGAAGATGTGCAGCTCGGGGATATCGTTTTCCCGGAAACGGAGCGCTAGAGCAGGAGCCACGGACCAGCGCCTAATCCCTGAGCGAATCTCCCGCCTCGTTCTCGGCGAAGACCTCGGCGGTGAAAGCCTCGATTTTGGCCCCATGGCGCCAGGCGTCGGTCGGCAGTCCGGCTTTGCGGCAGGTTTCCTCCAGAAACCTCTCCCGGTCCCAGCCCCACTGGAGCGGAACCTGGGGCAGCAGCAGCCCGCGCGCCATCCCCCGGGAGATCATCAAGCCATGGCGTCCGACCTCCACCTGCTCCGGAGAGATTGGGGCCATGGGCGAGAGAACGCTGATTTCCACGTGCAGCAGGGGAAGCTCCACCTCGCTGACCGGCGCGAAGCGTGGATCGCGGAAGGCGGCGGAGACGGCGGTTTCCGCCACGGCTTGGTAGAGAGGGTGGACCGCCATCACGTAACCGATGCATCCCCGCAACCTGCCGTGCAGATGCAGGCTGGTGAAGACTCCGCGAGGCTGGGCCAGGTGGACGGAGGGCGGATGCTTATCCAGCGCCACGCCCTGCAGTTCGGCCGCTATGACTTGATGCGCCAGGCGAAGCATCTGCTTGCGCTCGGCGGCTGAGTATTCGCTTGTCAGTGTATTGGCTTCCAGCATCGGTGCATCCGCCCCTGAATTGCCGGCCGGCAAAGCGCGCTGCCGCCGGTCAAATAGCTGGAACGTCCTTGTCGTTGCGCCGGTTCAGAACGAAGATCCGGCGCCGGCGCTGCCGCCTGCGTATCGAGGTCTTATCGATCCTGGCCCAGAAGGCGATGAAATAGTGAGCGGCCGAAACCAGCGAGAGCGCCACCATGAACCAGATCGCTGTGCGCGCTAACACCTCGACCGGAATGACCAACCCGAATACCGGCCAGTACGTCCAGCGATGCGCCAGAATCACCGCCACCACCGAGACGATCTGCACCACCATTTTGAATTTTCCCAGATCACTGGCCTGGATAGTGAAGCCCTCCTGCGCGGCGATGGCCCGCAGCCCGCTCACCAGGAACTCCCGGCCGATAATCACCACCGCCATCCAGGCGGGCACCAGCCAGGGCGTGAACTGCACCAGGGAAACGAAGGCCGCCGCGATCAGCAGCTTGTCGGCCAGCGGATCGAGCAGCATGCCCAGGGTCGTAACCTGCTGCCGCCGGCGCGCCAGATAGCCATCGAGGCCGTCGGTCATCGAGGCGAGAATGAAGATGGTCGAGGCCACCAGCTCCTGCTCGCCGTGCTTGCTGCCGCGAAATACGTTGGTGGCCAGCACCCAGATCAGGATCGGAACGCTGAAGATGCGGACGCTCGTTATGTAGTTCGGCAGGTTCACCGCACAATGCACACCACCACCCTTGCCAGCACAAACACTGTGCTTGCCGGGGGCGCCTCTGGCGCGCTGCTCCACCCCAGGCGACACCCCAACGGCGCGCCCGGAACCTGGAGGCAGCACTCCATTACGCCATGATTATCCTCCCTCCAGGTAGCGAAAGCAACGCGCGGTAGTGGGTCAAATTTGAGGTATTTGGAACATGCCGCACCCATCTTGAGCGGAATTCAACTTGAACCTTAGTGGGGCGGTTCGGGATTTCCGGAAGCGCTTAGGCAGCCAGGCAAACCAGGAAAATAGACAGGCCGGTGTCGCGGCTGCAATAGAATTCCACCGGGCATGATCGCCGGTGCATTACTCTGAATTCATTGTCTAGCGCCTCCGAACTCGAACGTCTGGCCGTGGTGCTGGTGGCCACGCGCAACCCGCTCAATCTGGGCGCGGCCGCCCGCGCCATGAGCAATTTCGGCTTCTCGCGCCTGCGGGTGGTGGCGCCCTACGAGGCGGCCTTTCGCGAGGCGCGCTCCGCCGTAGGGGCCTCCGAACTGCTGGCCAGTGCCGAGGAATGCGGCAGCGTGGCTGAAGCCGTAGCCGACTGTGCGCTGGTGGTGGGAACCACTGCCGCCCATAATCGCAAACTGGCCCATCCCTTGCTCCCGCTCGAGCCGGGCGCACAGCTCATCCGCAGGCAATTAGGAACAGTCCGGGTGGCGCTGCTGTTTGGCTCGGAGAAGCGCGGACTTTCCAATCATGACCTCAGCCACTGCCATTGGCTGCTGCGCCTGCCTACCCGCGAAGAACATGCCTCGATGAACCTGGGCCAGGCAGTGGCGGTTTGCCTCTACGAACTGGCACGCGATTCAACCGCCACGGACAACACCGCGCCCATAGGGGCGGGCAGGGCGTCCGCGGGCGAGTTGGAACGAATCACCACAGCGTTGCTGGAGGCGCTGCGCGCCAGCGGCTATCCGCATGCGCAAACCGCGGCCAGCCAGGAGAACGTGCGCCGCCTGGTTCACCGCCTGGGCCTGGATGCCGCCGATGCCGATACCGTGATGGGCATGCTGAGGCAGATTTTATGGAAGATGCGATCTGGAGATAAGTAGGGGAAGCAAACCGCAGAGGACGCGGAGGAGCCCGCATCAAAATAATTTCCGCTCTTAAACAAAAACCCTGCCCGATTAACTGAGGCCGGATGGGGAGTTCGACCCTCAATCTTCAATCTTAAATCTTAAATCTTAAATCTCAGTGCTCACTCCGGGATGAGCCGCGACAGCAGCGCGATTTTGGCGGTGTCCTCGACCAGGTCCGCTAGGTTGTAGGCTGACGTGAGGTCCGGGCCCATGGTGAACATGCCGTGACGCTCCATGATGATGGCCTTAGCGTCGGGGTAGTTGCGCAGCCCTTCCTCGATCTTGCGGTGCAATTCGGCCGAGCCTGAAGGCGCGAAGCCGACCACCGGCACGTGCTTCAGGTTCGCCTCGGCGCCATCGGTCACCAGCGGCAACTCTTTGCCCCGGACCGCAAAGGCGGTGGCGAAGGGAGGGTGCAGATGCACCACCGCGCCCACCTGCGGGCGCAGCCGGTAGATGCAGGTGTGGAAGCCGGTCTCCTTCGACGGCCGGCATCCATCGTATGCTTCCAGCACCTTGTTGGCGAAATCCACGCGCACGATGGTGGCGGGGGTCATGTCGCCCAGCGAGACGCCGGTAGCCGATATGAGCGCCTCTTCCCGTCCTTTTATGCGTACGCTGATGTTGCCGCCGGCGCCGCCGACCAGCCCCCGCTGAAAACATTTCCGGCAAATCGCGGTTAGTTCTTCGGCGAACTCAGCTACCACCGGATCAGCGTTCTTGACTGTCCCTGTACTCACAAAGCCCTCCTTCACCAAAGAGGCACACCATTTTAAGATTTTTGATTTGGTAGTGGGTCAATTTGAAGGGTGCCCCAGGTTCCGCGCCGCGCTTTTCGGCGCTAACCTGGGGAATTGGCCCCACGTCAGCCCAAAAACAGGGCGGGACGTGGGGCACCCATTGTTGTGGAAATTCAAATTGACCCACTACTTTTGATTTCTGATTTTTGATTGCTGAATTCAGATTGAGTGCTCTTTTCTTTCGACCTGAAATTCAAAATCAAAAATCTGAAATCTTAAATAATCAGTATCCTCTCCAAAAGCGTCCGGGCCAATCTCTTTTTGCTTCCGGAACCTTGAAATCGAACTTCTTCACCTCTTCCAGGAAGTTGGCCAGGTGCGTGCCAATACGTTCGAAAACCTTTTCGCCCTGCTCCACGCTGGAGCGTAGCGGGTTGCCGATGGTGGCCGTATCCGAATACTCGTGGTGGAGCATGGGCACGAAGATGTTTTCCGATCCCTCGAAGATGACGGTATTGGTGCCGTCGCGTTTGCTGAACTTCGGGCCCATCCATTTAGGGGCATGAGCGCGGTCGGCCTTGGCGCGCTCCATCTTAACCGAGCCCTCGTAGTTCCCCTTTTCTTTCATGTAAGCCATGGTGGTAGAAGTTTCCAACTCGCCGGCGTGCCAGCCCGGAGTCTCTTCGGGGGGGCCGGTCATCAGGTCGGCCACCACGGCGCACTCGCGCTCGGTGGGCGTCTTGTAAAAGGCGCAGAAGCAGCCGGTCTCGGCCCTGAGCGTGCGCAGCACCTCTCCCTGCGGCTGCATGTTGGTGCCGTGGTGGGAGACATAGACCAGCTTGTTGAAGCCGGAGAAGATGAGGCTGCGGCCAATCGCGTACAGGACCTGCCGGTAAACTTCAAACGGAAATGAAACGGTGCCCGTACCCCAGCCGGCTTCGCCCATGTGATGGGGCGAGACGCCGAAGGGCAGCAGCGGCGTGTAAACCACTTTTGCCTTTTCGGCCGCCCGCTCCACGCTCCCCATGGTGGTATAGGAATCGACCCCGAGGGGGACGTGATGGCCGTGCTTCTCGCAACTGCCGATGGGGATCATGATGGTGTCGTTTCCCGCCTTGATCCAATTGGCGACGTCGGTCCAGGGCAGTTCCAGGAGGTTATATTTGGGCAAAGTTGCCATACTTTTCTCCTTAATGTAACAGGTCCATTGCGATCCGGTTCAGATATACCACTTGTGTTGACTCTCTGAAATGTCCGTCTTCAGTGCATCTTTATCACAACTTTGATAGCATCTTCGATGCGTTCCCGCGTGTACTTCAACGCCGTCGGCAGCTCCTCCAGCTTGAAGGTATGCGTGTGCACCGGCTTGACATCGAACTTCTTCTGCTTGATGAGAGCGGCAGCGCGATGGCAGGCGCTCTTACCCTCGCCGCGGATGCCAAAGATGGAAATATTATTACGCGGAATCTTGGCCAGATCGACCGCCACCGGCTGGGAGGCATAGGCCGCCAGGCAGATTTTCCCGCCCCGCTTCACCATGTCCAGCGCCTCATTGAGAGCCTGGGGGCTGCCGGAGCATTCCAGGACATAGTGCACGCCCTTGCCGCCGGTAAGGCGCATGACGGCATCGACTACCTTTTCCTTGCTCACGTTCACCACGTAGTCGGCGCCCATTTTCTTCCCGATCTCCAACCGGGCCTCACGCGTGCCGGTCAGGATCACCGGATCGGCGCCCAGCGCTTTCCCAACCGCTACACCCATCAGCCCGATGGGTCCGGGACCGGTTACCAGCAGGCTTTCGCCCGCTATGAGCCCGCCCAGAACGTCGAGACCATAGAGGGCGGTGCCGGCGGTTACGATCAGCGTGGCCTCTTCGTCGCCCAGCCAGTCGGGCACATGCACCAGCGTATTGATGTGGTTGACGGCATATTCGGCGTAACCGCCTTCGCTGGTGAAGCCGTTGGCGCGGTGGCCTTTGTTGTGCTCGCCATAGTTCTTGCCATAGTTGGTGCAGGCGGTGTACATGCCGGCGCGGCAGCGTTCGCACTGGCCGCAGCCGAGGTGGATCTCGACGGCAACCCGGTCGCCGACGTTCCACTCGTCGACCCCGGGGCCGAGCTTCACGACGGTTCCCATGTACTCATGACCCGGCGTCCAGCCTTTATTGAAGGGAAGTCCGCCCTGGATCATGGCCGGCACGCCATGCGAGATGATCTCGATGTCGGTGCCGCAGATGGCGCAGGCGTCGATGCGCACCAGAACCTCGGCGGGGCCGGGCTCGGGAACCGGCTTCTGCACCAGCTTGAGCTGCTCCGGACCCTCCAGCACCCAGGCCTTCATGGTGGACGGAATGGCGAAATTCTTTTCTTCCGCTTTCCCAACCGCTGTTGTCATTGCTCCTCCGGTTCAAAATCGCTCATTGCAGCTAACTGTCGGCACCGGTTTTACTTATGGCTGCTCTGGTCGTTCCCGGTTGATCCAGGCTGCAGGAAGCCGCGCAGCAGCTCGCAGCAGTACTCGGCAAAGGCCGGGTCATTTATGTGCAATGGTAAGCGATGCAGGGAAATTGCCGGGCGCAGCCCGCCGGTAAGGGCGCGCACGAAAGCCGCATTCCCGCGCGCATCGTGCAGCGGCCCGCCGGGCGCGCCGTAAATCGACCAGCCCTTAAGCGGCAGGACGAAAGCCACCGGTCCCTTCGCCCGGTTCAGCCGCTCGGACATAAGACGCCCCGCGGCGGCCATTTCGTTGCGGCTGGCACGCACATTGGCATTGGAAACATTATGAAAATACGCCGGCCGGCGGCGCAGACGCGGAGGAATGGATTCGCGTCCGCCGAAGCACAGGTATTCCATGGCACCTGGAGCCACCACCTGCGGAATTCCCGTCTCCGCCGCGGCCGTCATCCGACCGGGCTCGACCGGCCGGTAAGGGCCGGCGTCGGCCACCTCCTCGATGAGCTCGTGGGGCGTGATCTCCAGGACCGCGGCGATGCGCCCGGCGCGAATCAGCCGTTCCAGGGCGGAGCCGCAGGCCCCGGAGGCATGGAACGCAGCCGTCTCGAATCCCGTCGCCCGCAGCAGTTGCACACATTTGGTGACCGCCGGATGAGTGTTGCCCAAAGCCGTGATGGCCACCAACGGAGTCGTGTCCGCGTAGTCCCGGCTGTCCTCGGCCGGGCAAACCGCGGGGGCGGAGCTCATCCCGGCCATGGCGGCCGCAGCGTTGCGCAGCACCGGCGCCACTATGGGATTGCTCCCGCCCAGCAGATCACAGATCGAGAAGACCACCGCGATATCGGTGGCGCCCACGTATGGACGCATGTTGCCGGAGGCCACTGTCGAGACCACAAGCTTGGGAAAGCCCAGCGGCAACTCGCGCAAGCCGGCGCAGACAATGGCGGTCCCCTGGTTGCCGCCAACCCCCAGCGCGCCTTCAATCCGTCCGGCAGCGTGAAGGTGGCGCAATACCTGGCCGGCGCCCCGCCCCATGGCTGACATTACCTGATCTCGCGGCCGGCCAAGCAGCGCGGCAGCCTCTTCGCCCGCCCCGGCAGCCACCTCGAAACGGGAGATATCGGGCATCACGCCATCGGGCTCGAAAAGCCCAACGTCGATGACGATCACGCCTCGCCCCAGCTCTAGCAGACACTCCTTCAGGAAGGCGATCTCGCGGCCCTTTGTATCCAACGTGCCTAGCAGAGCAATGGCCATGACTCGATGACTTCGAACAACACACCCGAAAAATTGCCGCCACCTACCACCGCCGACCTGGCGCCTGCGGCCCGGAAGTAAGAATGAAAACAATTTGCCGCGCGCAAAAGACTAAGATACTCGAATTCCTGCTGCCGGCGCTATCTGCCGGCGCGCACACCGCATGGTCGCCAAGCTCGCTCCGGCGGCAAAGTGCAGGCGCTCTTGTGGCCGTCATTTGAGCAGGCAAGCGGAACTCCGGCAGGTCAGCTTGCCGGCCTAGCGCTGCTGGCGCAGTCACATCTGGAACCTGCATGGGCGGGCTTTCCTGTTGACACCGGCAGTCGCGGTGTTCTATCGTGCGCCGAAGAATTGCAGACATTTTTGCCTGTGCGGGGGCGAACATCCGCCGAAACTCCCACCGGAAGAGGAATTCTCTCCATGGCAACTGTTACTGAAGATTCCAAGGCCTCGCCTTCGCCCATCGCCGCGCAGGCAAAAAGCCAGTACTACAAATGGTATTACCTCGCTATTGGCATAACCATCCTGCTGGTCTCGACGATAACGCCCGCCCCAACCGGAATGAAACCGGCGGCGGTAAGGACGCTGGCGGTAATGATCACCGCCGTCCTGTGGTGGGTGACCGAGGCCCTGCCGATTCCGGTAACCGCGCTCATGATCCCCTTGATGGTCCACGCTCTGGGCATAATGCCTTTCGATTTGGCAATCAGGGAATCGTTCGGTAACAGCCTCATTCCGTTTATGGTCGGGGTGCTGGGGTTATCGGCCGCGCTGAATGATTCCGGGCTGGGAAAGCGCATTACCTACTGGCTGCTGTCGCTTGCCGGAACCAACACCACCATGGTTGTCGGCGCCTACCTGTGGCTGTCGTTCGCCATATCCATGTTCATCGACGACCTGGCGGTAGTGGCCATGATGTTGCCGCTGGTGGTGGGCCTGCTGAAGACCGTCGATGCGCCGCGCGGCACCAGCAACTTCGGCAAAGGGCTGATGATGGCGATCATCTTCGGCACCGTCATCGGCGGAGTGGCCACCCCGGCGGGCGTGAGCTCCAACTTCATCGCCATGCAATTTGTGGCCAAGAGCGGGCTGCAAATCAGCTTCCTGCAGTGGACCATGCTGGCCACTCCCAGCGCCATCGTCATTAACCTGATTACCTGGTGGATCATCATGAAGCTGTTCCCGCCGGAGATGGCCAGGCTCCCTTACGGCGGCGACGTGCTCAAGCAGGAATTGAAGAAGATGGGCAGTTGGAGCGTAAAGGAAATAACCACGGTGGCCGTCTTTCTGGTGGCGGTCGTCCTCTGGCTGACCAGCGACAAGACCCACCTGCCGATTGCCTTTGTTTCGCTGCTGGTGCTGGGTGGCATGACGCTTCCCGGCATAGGCGTCTGCCGCACCTGGCGAGATCTCCGCATTGAATGGGGAGGCGTGGTCCTGCTGGTGGGCGGGTTTGTGGTGGGCGTGGCCTCTTCCCGCACGGGGCTGGCTGCCTGGGTGGTGGAAAGAGCGCTGCATCCCATGGCCGCGCTCCCGCACTTCCTGCAACCGGCCGCCGTGACCCTGCTGATCGCGGCCGACTCCCTGGGGTTCTCCAGCTTCGGCACAACCGCTTCGGTCAATGTGCCGTTCATCATTGCCTACGCTCAACTGCATGGATTGCCGCTGATGGCCTTGACCGTAACCGCCGGCATCGCCTCTTCAATTCACTTTATCCTGGTGACGCAGAGTCCCAGCCTGACCCTGCCCTACGCCGCCGGATACTTCAGCTTCAAGGACCTGGCAAAAATAGGCTTCCTGGTTACCCTGGTGAGCGCGCTGGTGCTTAGCATCGGAATGACCGTGGCCGGCATGCCGGCGGGAACGGTCGTAGCGGTGCACTGAAGCAAACCAGAATTGACGTTGCTCAGCACGCCACGCGTGCGCCAGCCGGAAATGGACGATCGCGGAGCGTAGCCTCGCTTTTCCGCGGCGGCGCTTAACATGCCGCGCTCGTCTAAGCTATGCTGCTGCGAGAACGATGCTGATGATCGGCGCCGCCACGATTATTGCCGCCCTGAGTGCAGTCGCCTGGGCATGGCTCCTGCTGGCGCGCGGAAATTTCTGGCTGGCGCCTCACCAAGCGCAACCGTGGCATTCGTTGCCTGACCCGGGCGCTGGAACCGGGCAGGCGGATAATACGGTTCCCCTTCCCGAGGCCGATCGGGTGATTGCGGTCGTGCCCGCCCGCAACGAAGCCAAATTCATTGCCGCGAGCGTGCAATCATTGCTGGCCACCGGCATTCGCGTCGTGGTGGTGGACGATGATAGCTCCGACGGCACGGCTCAGATTGCCATTGCGGCGGCGGCCGAGAGCGGCAGCTCCGGCCGCCTCACGGTTATCCGGGCCGAACCGCTGCCCGCCGGCTGGTCGGGAAAGCTCTGGGCGATGCATCAGGGAATCCAGGCAGCGCTCGCTAGCGCGGTCCCCAGTGCGCCCGCTTTTGGTGAGCCCGGGCAAGCAGGTGAGGGCGACCGCGCGAACGGTGGCCCTGCCGGAGCCTCTGCCCGGATCGCGCCGGAATTTCTCCTGCTCACCGACGCCGACGTGGTGCATACGCCCGAAACGCTGGCCAGCCTGCTGGAGATCGCCCACGGTGGCTACGACTTGGTCTCCTTCATGGTCAAATTGCAGTGCCGCACCTTGCCGGAAAAGCTGCTGATACCGGCGTTTGTTTTTTTCTTCTGCATGCTTTATCCGCCGGCCTGGGTTGAACAACCGCGCCGGCGGACAGCGGGCGCGGCCGGCGGATGCATCCTGATACGTCCCGAGGCGCTGGCCCGGGCGGGAGGACCGGAGGCAATCCGCGACGAGATCATCGACGACTGCGCCCTGGCGCGCGCCGTCAAGCGCAGCGGAGGCCGCCTGCGGCTCTGCCTCACCGCGAGCAGCGCCAGCATGCGCGCATACGGATCGCTCGCCGAGATCGGGCGTATGATTTCGCGCACCGCCTTCAACCAGTTGCGCCATTCCTTCTGGCTGCTGCTGGCAACGCTCGTCGGGCTCAGTGTCGCTTACCTGGCCCCGCTGGTGCTGATGCTTTCGGCCAGTGGTCCGACTGCCGTCCTGGCGGGCGCGGCCTGGGCAGCCATGACTTTTGCTTATCTTCCTATGGTCAGGTTTTACCGCCTGCCGCCGGTGTGGGCCCTCAGCTTGCCGCTTTCGGCAGCGTTCTACGCCGGCGCGACGGTTCATTCGGCGCTTTTGTTCTGGTCCGGTCGCGGTGGCCGCTGGAAAGGCCGGGCACAGGATGTCCCCGGCCGGAGAGTAGCCGAAAGCGATGCCAGCAACCTAAAATGAAACCCGCTGCCGCCGCCCGGCGTATAAGTTCGCTGCAAACATGGGAATTGTGTTAGGAATAATAGGTGTCTAGGTGTTTTCCCCAAGCCGTGAAACCGCAAATGAGGAACGAGACGATGCGAATCAAGAAAATGCTTGTGCTACTGGTTCTGGCTGTCCTTACGCTTCCCGCCTGGGCGGAGGATGCGAAAGACCGCATTAAGAGTGCCGGTGAAGCCATGGGAGAGATATTTGGCATGCCGGACAACATTCCACAATCGCTGCTGGACAAAGCCGAGTGCGTGATCGTGCTGCCATCCGTGAAAAAATTTGCCCTGGGAGTTGGCGGGAGCTACGGGAAGGGAGTAATGACCTGCCGCAGCAAGAACTTTACCGGACCCTGGAGCGCCCCGGCCATGATCCGCCTGGAAGGCGGAAGCTTCGGCTTCCAGCTTGGCGGACAAGCCACCGACTTCGTTCTTCTGGTAATGAACGAGGGCGGCGCCAAGGGCATTCTCACCGGCAAGGTGAAGCTGGGCGCCGACGCCTCGGCAGCCGCCGGTCCCAAGGGACGTGATGCGGCCGCTGCTACGGATGTAACCATGCGCGCCGAGATCCTTAGCTATTCGCGCTCGCGCGGCCTGTTCGCGGGAGTGTCTTTGGAGGGATCGACGCTGCGCCCGGATAACGGCGCCATCAAGGAAGTCTACGGCAAGGAAGTCCCGGCCAAGGCAATTGTCCTGGAGGGCGCGGTGAAGCCTCCGCCGTCGGCCAAGCTGTTGCTCGCCACCTTGGACAAGAAGTCGCCGAAGCACGTCAAGTAGATGGCAGGATTACCGTAAGTTGCATCGCCAATTGCCACAGGTCCGGTAGTGAAGTGTCATGCCCTCGTCACGCCTTTCTCGGGCGCGATGAGAGCCTTAGTGTTTATCTGTCGCGGCAAAAAATAAAAAGCGCCTTCACCAGGAGGCGCTCGCCGTGCAAACTGGAGCCGACGATCGGATTTGAACCGATGACCTGTCGATTACGAATCGACTGCTCTACCAGCTGAGCTACGTCGGCCTCGAAAATCGATTCTAATCAAGCCCGCCTCTCCCGTCAAAACACTTTGCCCGCCGGTCGGTACCTCGCTTTGAATTTCCATTCCACGCGCTCTCGCCTCCCGCGCTGTTCTACGACCGGGCGCGGAACTGTTTCCCGGGTGCATTGACCTGCAGCCGCCGCCGCGCCATCATAGCGCAAGAGAACATCCCGGCCTTCGGGCGCTGAATCTATAAGCGGAGAGATTACCACCATGCGAACACGTTCCTTGTTTTTTCCGCTGCTGATTATGGCGATGCTTGCCACTGCGGCGCTGCTTTCCGGGCAAACGCCGAGGCCCGCAACAAACGCGGCGCCCACCTCCTGGGCGGACAGGCTTCAGGGCCCAGCCGCTCCATCACCGGATGTGGCAACGGCGCAGACGCTTCCGCGCGGAACGGTTTTGCCGGTGGAACTGGAAACCACCCTCGACTCTCGCAGCGCCAAGGCGGGAACACCAGTCGTGGCCACGGTAATGCAGGATATACCGCTGGAGGGCAAGCGCGTGATGCGGGCCGGCTCCAAGCTGCTGGGTATCATCACGCAAGTGCGCCGGGATTCCGATCAGGCCGCCATCGGCGTGCGCTTCGACCGCCTGCGCGTGCAGCGCAGCAACGCGCAGCTGGCCGTCGACACTCGCCTGCGAGCGGTGGCTTCGCCAATGGCGGTGACCAACGCCCAGATAACAACCACCTTTGGCTTGGGGTGGAACAATCCGCGGGCTGATTGGACAACCGTTCAGATCGGCGGAGATGTAGTCTACCGTGGCGGCGGGCCGGTGGTGAATCCCTATGGCGAAATCGTGGGTCACCCGATACAGGGCGGCGTGGTTGGCGGAGGCATCTTAGGCTACGGCGTGCTGGCGGAGGTCAAGAATGCGAGTGACTCCGCTTGCCAGGGTTTGCCGGTGCGTACTGGCCCGCAGGCTCTCTGGCTTTTCTCCTCCGCTGCCTGCGGTGTCTACGATTTCTACGGTATGCAGTATCAGAACCTGGGAGGTGGCGAGATTCTCTTCACGGCGCCCAAACGGGTGAACATCCGCGGCGGAAGCGCCCTCCTGCTGGATGCTACTGGAACGCAACCCGCTTCCACGATTTCAGTAGGCGGGAGATCGAAAGCGAGCTAAAAGAAGCCGCGCGTGTCATGAATGCCCATTCCCCGATGCGGGATTGAATTCACCACTCGCTTCCGCGCCACACCCGAGGCAAAAACGGAAACGCCGGCGCAAAAATTACTCCCGGAACGCAAGAAGGTCGCCCGGCAACTGGGCGACCTTCTCTTCAAGGGAGAATAGTTCCAACGGAAGGCTAAACCGTCAAAACTCTCTGCAAAAATAGTATGAGCCTGGGAAACTGAGTGTCAAGAAATTTTTCCGAAACAAATCCCATTGTTTTCAATAACTTAGATAAAGAATCAACAATTTTCCACTGGCCGGAACAGCCCATTTTGAGCTTCTCATTTTGCGTATAAACCATTGAAAATAAATAATTTATCTTGAAATTATGGCGGCGTGCGCCGCTTTTCGCTGGCAATCCGGGGAAACTCCCGGCCAGAGCGCGAATCCACCGGAAGGCAGTGCGCCAAAGTAACGGCGAGCAGTTTTGTCTCGTCGCCGGGAGCCGCCAACTTACTTGCCGAGGTTCAGCCGAATGATTTCCTCGCCGCGTTTGCGGAAGCGCTGGGGCAGAAGTCTGGAGAGAAGGACGCGGCCGAAGGTGATGATGGCGCCGGTGCCGAGCGAAAAAATAAAAATTATTCCTGCCAGGCTCAAGGCGGCGATCACCAGGCTGCCGATATTGTCTCTCTTGCTCAGCCCGGTGTTTTCGTTCCAAGTGACCTCGGCCTGGTAATTGATGCGGCCGAGAATGGCATCGGCTTCCCGGTTCGAGATGGAGCCGTAGATCAGCTTTACGATGGGCCCGGTGCGCCTGACCACGTAGGTAGCATCCTGGACCGGGTTGGCCTTCTCGAACTCCGGCAGTCTCTCGATGGCGATCTGCGGAGTCGGATAGTTGATGAGCACGATGGCCGCTTGCGCGCCGGGCTCGGCGGATGCGGCGTTGGCATTCGCCTCTGGCTGGGCGATCCTGCCGGCCAGAATCTCCGGGCTGCGGCTGAAGTCGATCACGTTTTCCGGAATGGCTATGCCCAGCGCCGCGTAAGCCGCGCGCCCGAGTACGTACTTGGCGGAATTGGGAACGAGTTTTTCGCGCGGCAGATAATTCGGCAGCCCGGGAAGCCGCGCCGCCGGTCCGGTGAGGGCCGGCAAAGCCGCCACCAGCTCGCGCAGTTCGGCGGCGCTCATTTCGGTTACGCGGTCAAAGCGGGCCTCCACCAGGAAATTCTGCTGGAAGAAAAGCACGCGATTGTGGTCGCCGGCCCCCAGGGTCCCGATGCGCTCGACCAGCATCCCAGGCAGGCGGTAGAAGGTGAAGGCGCCGTAGGCTCCGGTGGCGTCCTGAAAGCGCGCCACCCGCAGCGTGAGCTTGCGGCCCGGCTGCGAATAGGTTGCGGCCTCGTAGCCGGTGAAACCGTATTCCTTCAGCACGGCGCTCTGGGCTTGATCGACCTCGCGCGGATCGCTGCCCTGCTGAACGGGGGATGAAATCTCCCAGCCGGCAAAGACCCGGGGCAGAATCGCCGGAGCTTCCGCCGGGCGCACATGCGTTTGCCGAGATGATTGCCCGTGGCCGGTCGACGGGCCGGAGTTAGCCGCCATGGCCGGCGCCAGCGACAAGCAGACAATCACGCTCAGAGCAGCGAGCTTCATGGCAGTAATGCCCCACCGGCGGTGCTTTTTCGCAAGCTTGCATTACGGTTGAAAGCAGTTACGAAAAATAAACTTATGGAAATTGCGCGATACAGCCGGCGGCGCACTATCCATTAGAGTAGTCCCTTGCTGTAAAAGATGCGAGCTCCGCGACGCAGCAGTTATGCCTGTTTCAGAAATGCTGTATCCCAAAAGATGAATGTCGTTGCTTGCGGCAGTGGGGAGTGAAGCCTCGGCTACTCGCCCTGCGGATCTTTGACGCGGGCCGCCACTTTTACTCCGCTGAGCCCGCTGGCGTACTTGGTAATGCCCTTGTAGAGCGCCTCGGCGATGCGCTGGCGGTACTCGGGTGTTTGCAGCTTGTGGGCCTCGGCCGGGTTGCTGACGAAGGCGATCTCCGCCAGCACCGACGGCATGTTGGCCCCGATCAGCACGATGAAAGGCGCTTTCTTCACCCCGCGGTCGCGCTGGCCGTGCGCCAGAGTCTGCTGCAGCGAAGATTGAACGTCGACGGCGAACTCGCGCGACTCCTCAATCTTGTTGCGCAGCGCGATCTTCTTCACCAGGTCCTGCAACTCGTGTATGGATTTCTCCGAGACCGCGTTCTCGCGGGCGGCCACCTCCAGCGCGGCGGCCGAGGAGGTGAAATTCAGGTAGTAGGTTTCCACCCCGCGGGCGCGGTGGTCGGAACTGGAGTTGGCGTGTATCGAGATGAACAGGTCAGCCTGCTGCTGATTGGCGATGGCGGTGCGCGTTTCCAGCGGGACAAAGCTGTCGTCGGTCCGCGTGTACACCACGTCCGCGCCCAGGCGGTTCTTCAACAGCCGGCCCAGGCGCAGCGAGACATCCAGCACCAGCTCCTTTTCCTGCAGGCCGTTGGGCCCGATGGTGCCGGTGTCGTAGCCGCCGTGTCCGGCGTCGACCACGATGCGCCCGATCTTCAGGCCGAGGGCGCGAATCAGCGAGCGCTCTCCGTCAGACGAGGGCTGGGCGGGGCGCACCGACGGCATGGTCAAAGATCGCTTATCTGCCGGCCGCGGCACCACCGCCTGGAAGGTAGGCTTGGTGGTCGGCTGCTTGGTGGCCTTCTGCGCCTCGTTTTTATTGACGCCCCCCGGCTCGGCCCGGAGCGCTTGCGTGCCGTTGCCTGTCGGCTTCGTGCTGTCCTGCGCGGCAGCGCCTGCGGCCGGGCGCGCAGCTTGCGCCTGCGCGGAGGACTTGTTCGTGCCCTCCGCCGCCTGGGCCGCTGGCGCCGGCTTGGTGGCTGCCGCCTCGGTCTTGCCGCCGGTAGTGGCGGGAACAGGCGGTTTGCGTCCGTGAATGTCGATAATCAGCCGATAAGGATTGGGCAGTAGGAAAGCCGAGTAGTCGCTGACATCGTCCACCTCCAGCACTACCCGGGTCATGTCGCGCTGGTACTGAGCCACGCGAATCTTGCGCAGGAAGCCGTCTTCCACGTCGAAGCTCTTGCCCGCCAGCGCCGAAGCCAGCTTGGTGCCATGCAGATCGAAGAAGATGCGGTCGGGGTTGGGCACACGCCCGGCCTCATATTGCACCTCCGCTTCCAGGTCGATGGCGACGCGCGTATAGCTGGGCGTGGACCAGTGCCGTATGCCGGTGACCAGCGGCAGAACTGACCTGGAATCCGCCACCTGTTTCAATTCGGCCAGTTCGGGCGTTCGCGGCCGCTCCACCGCCGGCTGCAGCGGTGGCGCATCCGCCTGTGCCCGGCTGTTCCCGCGGCTGGCGGCCTCATCGATCTGCTGCAGAGCAAGCCGCGCCTCGCTGGCCAGCCGCTGCCGCGGATAGCGCTTCAGAAACTCCTGAAAGGCTTGCCGGGCCTTATCCGGCTCGTTCAGGTCCTCTTTATAAACCTGGCCGGTGAGGAACAGCGCGTCGAAGCGGTGCTTGCTGCCGGGGTACTCGTGCCGCAGGAATTCGTATTGCGAGATGGCGGCGCGCAAAGGCTTCTCGTCGCGGAATGCCCGGCCTTGCTCCACCAGCAGGTCGGCCACGGTGATCACGCTGATATCGGCTTTCGAGCTGCCGGGAGAGAGCATGTAGACGCGGCGATAGGCGTCGACCACCTGCTGATATTCGCGGCGCGTGCGCTGGGCGGCGGGTTTGCGGTTCAGGGCCTCATGCAGGCGCTCGGCGCTTTCAAACTGCGCGCGCGCCATCTGCCGGTGGCGCTGGTTGTCGCGTGCCGGCGCGCCCACGGTGGACAGCAGCACCACGGCCGCTATCGCTGCCTGGTACAGCCGCCGCCTTGAGAAGATTCGCATGCTAATAAACCAACCCGCGCCCGCTACTCCACGTTGCTGATGGTAAGAACGCCAAAACTGTTGCGCGATACCCGGATGCGCGCGGCCGCCAGCGGCAGGCTCATCCCTCGGCCGTAAAGACCGCTGATCCGGCGCACGTAATTTTGCGTCTCCACGTAGGCCGGGACGCCGTGATTGCGGTTCACTGCTCCTTCTCCCGCATTATAGGCCGCCAGCGCCAGGGGGACGCTGCCTCCGAAGTTGTCAAGAAGGGTGCGCAGCAACTGAACTCCGGCGTCGACGTTCTGCTGCGGGTTGAAAGGATTACTGACGTTGAACCGGCGGGCCGTGGCCGGCATGAGCTGCATAAGCCCCATCGCACCCTTGCGGGAAACAGCCGCCGGATTGTAGTTCGACTCGACCCTGACCAGCGCCCGCACCAGGTTGGGGTCCACCTGATGCCGCTGCGCCGTCTCGGTGATTATGCGGTCGATTTCGCTTGAGCTGATGGCGCGTCCGGCGGCCAGCCGGGTGTAGTTCGGGTTCATCGGCTGCCGCGGAGGCGGCTTCTGTGAACTGCCCGCAACCGCCGCCGGATGCGAATCCACCAACTGCTGCACCTCGGCCACCGCATCCTGCGCCCGCCGCAGCGTGTTGGGCGATGGCCCCGGCACCGGCTTCCAGCGGTGCTCGGTGTTGCTCCAGTAAATAAAGCTTCGCCCACCGGCGGCGAGCGCCGACGCCGATTTTTGGGCGGCGGGCCGGGCGGGCGGCGGGTCGGAATCGTTGACAAAAATGGTCCGGCCATCTTCCTGGATGGCGCGGATTCTTTGCGCCAGCGCAGGCAACGCCGCCAGGGCACATACCAGCGCGACAACCATCAACCGGCGGGCTGCGTTGCCCCACCTCTGCCCGCCGTTGACAGATGTCCTTCGCATCATCATGAACTAAGTCTCGCCACCGCCGTCGTTACCGCGTAAAAGCGAACCTCGCCCCTCCCCGGAAAGGGACGGATTACCTCCAGAGTACAGGCATTTTAAGATGGTTTCTCCGCTGATAGCAATCAGAACTACACCGGGAACCTGGGGAGTGAAGGGGGAGAAAAGCAGGGAAAAACCCGTAATCGCCTGAAATCAGGCGGTGATGACAGCAGTGGTGCATGTACTAACGAGTAATGGGGATCGGGGGTAGGGAACAGAAATATGTGAGAAGTTGTTTGGCACCCTGGCACACAGCGCCTGAACAGGCTGTTGGCAAAACCCCAAGAGGTGTCATCCTGAGGCTGCGCGTTCTTTGCGCAGCCGAAGGACCTGCTTTTCTTCCGGAGCCCCAGCAACGCCGCTAACCCAGCAATTCGCCCACCACCGCGTAACTCTCGCTGAGCGCCGCGTCCAGTGCCTGGGGATCTTTACCGCCGGCCTCGGCCATGTCGGGACGCCCGCCGCCGGAGCCGCCCACCTTCTGTGCCACCCGGCCCACAATCTTGCCGGCCTGCAGGCGGCCGGTCAGGTCTTTGGTCACGCCCACTACCAGCGCCACCTTGCCGTCGCTCACCGAGCCCAGCACCACCACGCCCGAGCCTATCTTGCGGCGTAGGTTGTCCATCAGGGTGCGCAGTTGCGGACGCTCCAGGTTGTCGGCGCGGTGCGCCAGCACCTTGACGCCCTTCACCTCGCGCACCTGCTGCTCGATGCCGGCCACCGAAGAGGCTGCCGACTTCATCCTCGCCTGCTCCAGCTCCTTGCGCAGGCGCTTGATCTCTTCTTCCTTGCGCTCCATCTCCAGCCGCAGCGCCTCGGCCGGAGACGCCTCCGAGCGCCCCACCAGGGTGGAGACCACGTTCTCCAGCCGATGGTCCACGCGGAAATGCCGCAGCGAGGCCTCACCGGCCACCGCTTCCAGCCGGCGCACGCCGCTGGAGACGCTGCCCTCCTTCAGCACCTTGATCAACCCGATCTCGCCGGTCGCCCCGGTGTGCGTGCCGCCGCACAGCTCGGTGGAGAAGTCGCCGATCCTGATCACCCGCACCCGCTCGCCATACTTCTCGCCGAACAGCGCCATGGCCTTGTACTCGTTGACGGCGGTCTCGATGGGCACGTCGGAAATCACTTCCACCCGGTCGTTGCGCAGCACTTCCTTGTTGGCCAGGTCCTCGATGTCCTGCAACTCTTCGTCTTCCACCCCGGCAAAGTGCGAGAAATCGAAGCGCAAGTGCATCGGGTCGACCAGCGATCCCGCCTGCTTGACGTGCGTGCCCAGCACGTTGCGCAGCGCGGCATGGAGCAGGTGCGTGGCCGTGTGATGGCGCATGGTGGCCCCGCGCAGCTCGCGGTCGACGACGGCATCCAGGCGGTCGCCCACCGCTATCGGCTGCCGCGCCGTCACCTGGTGCGCGCGCACTCCCTGCACGGGATAGTGCACACCGTTCACATCAGCCACCAGCGTGCTGTGATCGCTGGCGTAGAGCCAGCCCTTGTCGCCGACCTGCCCGCCGGCTTCGGCGTAAAAAGGCGTGTGGTCGAGCACAATCTCGCCCTCTTCGCCCGGCTTGAGCTGCTGCACGCCCTGCTGGTCACGGATGATGGCCAGCACCTCGCAGCCGCGCGACTCGGTCTGCTGGTAGCCCTCGAAGACCGTTGCCGGCAGCGTACGGAACACCGGAGAAGCAACTTCCTTGGCGCCGCCCTTCCAGGAAGCGCGGGCACGTGCCTGCTCGGCTTCCTTAGCTCGCTCAAAACCTTCCAAGTCGAACCTTATTCCATAATCACGCGCCGCATCCACCATGAAATCAAGAGGTAGGCCATAGGTTTCGTAGAGGTGAAAGGCTTGAGCGCCTGGAAACACAAGGGGTAGCGGCTGCTTCAGTTGATAGCCCTTTTCTTGGTGTTTTTGCAGCAGTCGGAGGATTCTCCGAATCGATGGGCCTGGAGAAGCTGAATTTAATGTCTCCACGTCTTCGCTTACATCGATACTTTCGAAGTGTGCATACCGATTCACAAGTTGCTGCCCTTCAACATCGGGCCGAATCATTTCTGCGACTGCTACGTCGAACCGCCGTGTACCTTCCAACAGAACTCGCGCAAATTGGCGCTCTTCAGATTCGACAACTCTTGCTACGCGGTCCGCGCTATCAGCCAGTTCCGGGTAGGCCTCCATCATCTGGTCGCGCACGGCGAACACCATCTGGTAGAGGAAAGGGTCGTTCTGCCCGAGCAGGCGTCCGTGACGGATGGCGCGGCGCATAATCTTGCGCAGCACGTATCCGCGCCCCTCGTTGGCTGGCAGCACGCCGTCGGAGATCAGGAACGTTGTGGCGCGGGCGTGATCGGCGATGATTCGGAGCGACGCATTCGCTAGCAGCTTCGCCAGATGTTTTCTCTCTCCATCAGCTACCATTTTTTCGGTGTCTGGACCAGCAAGACCGCCCTTACCAACGAAAAAATAGTTCTGCCTGCACAGCGAAGCAGCTTTCTCGATAAGCGGACGGAAGAGGTCCGTCTCGTAATTGGAGATCACCCCCTGCAGCACCGAGGTGACGCGCTCCAGGCCCGCGCCGGTATCGACGCATGGCTTGGGCAGCGGCGTCAGCTTGCCATCGGCGTCGCGCACGAACTGCATGAAGACCAGGTTCCAGATCTCGACGTAGCGCCCGCACTCGCAGGGGAACCGGCACTGGCCGGCGGCGCACTCGGGCTGCTGCTTGTCCGAGGCCTCGACGCCCATGTCGTAGTGCATCTCGCTGCAGGGGCCGCAAGGGCCGGTATCGCCCATGGCCCAGAAGTTGTCCTTCATCCCCATCTCGAAGATGCGCCCGGCCGGCAGGTACTGCGAGCCAGTGCTGGTAAGCCTCGTCGTCGCGCGGCACGCCCTCTTCGCCGCGGAAGATGGTGGCGTAGAGGCGGTCTTTCGCCATACCGTACCACTGCGGCGAGGTGATCAGCTCCCAGGCGTAAGCGATGGCGTCTTTCTTGAAGTAGTCGCCGAAGGAGAAGTTGCCGAGCATCTCGAAGAAGGTGTGGTGGCGGTTGGTGAAGCCGACGTTCTCCAGGTCGTTGTGCTTGCCGCCGGCGCGCACGCACTTCTGCGAGGTGGTGGCGCGCGTGTAGTCGCGCTTCTCCAGCCCAAGGAAGACGTCCTTGAACTGGTTCATGCCGGCGTTGGTGAACAGCAAGGTGGGATCGTTGGCCGGGACCAGCGAGGAGGAGTGCACCTCGCGATGCCCCTTCGAGATGAAGAAGTCCAGGAACAGGCGACGAATCTGATTGCCGGAGAGCATAAGTTTCCACCCCGGCAAACGCAACCACGCTTTGCCGGGCACCCCGCTTGAAATTACCTTGGCTAGAAGGCGCGGAACGGGGACCTGAATCCTTGATTTTAGCATTGGCCGTGCATGAGATTCGTGGGGCGCTATTAACGAGTAGTGGGTCAATTTGAATTTCCACAACAACGGGTGCCCCACGTCCCGCCCTGATTTTGGGCTGACGTGGGGCCAATTTCCCAGGTTAACGCAGAAAAGCGGCGCGGAACCTGGGGCACCCTTCAAATTGACCCACTACCTATTAACGGGTACTGTCCTAATTTCAAGATTATGACACCGCCAACGGACCGGCAAGGAGCTGCTCTCGATGGGCGAAGGTTTCAAAGTTTCAGAGTTCAAAGCGTCAAAATTGCCGGATTTTGCACCGCTACCCAGCCGTGAAACTTTGAAACCCCTGAACCCTTGAAACCTCCCGATCACCGCGCTGCCGCAGCGGACAGATAAGGCTTGAACCAGCCGAGACCCTGCACGGTACCAGCCTTGGGACGATACTCGCAGCCCACCCAGCCGTCAAACTTAAGCTCGTCGAGCAGGCGGAACAGGTAAGGATAATTAAGCTCGCCGCCGTCGGGCTCGTTGCGCTCCGGCACGCTGGCCACCTGGATGTGGCCGATCAGGTCGAAGTACTTGCGCAGCTTGGTGACGATGTCGCCCTCCTGCACCTGGCAGTGATAGATATCGAACTGCATCTTCAGGTTGGGCGCGCCGACTTCCTTGCAGACCTCACAGGACTCTGCCTGGGTCTTGAGGAAGAAGGCCGGCATGTCACGCTGGTTGATGGCTTCCAGCACCAGCAGGAGATTGTGCTTGGCCAGCTCGCGGGCGGCGTAGCGGACGTTTTCGACGTAGGTGGCGCGGTACTTGGCGCGGTCCGCCCCGGCGGGGAAATTGCCCGCCATGGCATGCAGCCGCGGGGTGCCCATTACCTTGGCGTACTTGATCGCCTTCTCCACCCCGGCGCGGAACTCCGCCTCCCTGCCCGGCAGCGAGGTGGTGCCGCGCTCGCCCGCCGCCCAGTCTCCCGGCGGCAGGTTGAAGAGCACGTTCTGCAGCTTGTTTTCCCTCAGCCAGCCGGCTACTTCTTCGGGCGTGTGCTCGTAGGGAAACAGGAATTCAACGGCCGTGAAGCCGGCCTTGGCCGCCGCCGCGAAACGCTGCGGAAAAGGAACTTCGTTGAACATCATCGACAGATTAGCTGCGAATTTAGGCATGGAAGCTACCTTCCTTTACACGTCGGATTGGAAAAGGTTTGCGCACCCGGGAGTCGCATAAGCGGACTCGGCCAGAGATCTCCGAGGGCTTACGATCCGGTAAAGACGGAGATTATCACAAGCGGCAGCCGGAGTGGAGCGCAGGAAGAAGACGGTAGTGGGTCAATTTGAAGGGTGCCCCAGGTTCCGCGCCGCGCTTTTCGGCGCTAACCGGGAATTGGCCCCCACGTCAGCCCAAAAGCAGGGCGGGACGTGGGGCACCCGTTGTTGTGGAAATTCAAATTGACCCACTACTAAGAAGACGCCCTGGGTGCGTGGCCCCTTCAACCCGTTGTTGGCTTGGCAGTATAGGTGGGCAAAATTGTGGAAGCCCACGCCTTCACAGGCTGCGGAAAAATTCGTCCGCGGGTGGCCCCTTCAAGCCCGTTGTTGGCTTGGGAGTATAGGTGGGCAAAATTGTGGAAGCCCACGCCTTCACAGGCCGCAGAAAAATTCGCCCGTGGGTGGCCTCTTCAAGCTCGTTGTTGGCTTGGCAGTATAGGTGGGCAAAATTGTGGAAGCCCACGCCTTCACAGGCCGCGGAAAAATTCGCCCGTGCGTGGCCCCTTCAACCCGTTGTTGGCTTGGCAGTATAGGTGGGCAAAATTGTGGAAGCCCACGCCTTCAGGCGTGGGAAACTGTGGTCCAGCAGGATGCGCCTTTAGGCGCCGTGGGCTTGCTGGTTGTGCTACCGTTTTCCCTTCTATGGAAAAGCGCACTTTCTTCGTTACCAGCGTGACCTGGCAGCACCGTCCGATTCTCCAAAGCGACGAGCTTGCTCGCGAGCTTCTTTCCACTCTACTCCAGTGTCGAGCGGAGGGCCGCTTTGCCCTCCACGAGTTCGTGATTATGCCCGATCACCTGCATCTGATTTTGACGCCAGCAACGGCGCTGAGCCTGGAACGCGCCATGCAGTTCGTCAAAGGGGGATTCTCATACCGGGTTGGCAAGCTGAGGCCGAACCTGATGGTTTGGGAGAAGAGCTTTACAAATCATCGCATCCGTGACGAGCGAGACTACGCGCAGCATCGGGAGTACATTCACCACAATCCCGTGCGCAGGCACCTGGCGCTGGCGGCAAGCGAGTTCCCGTATTCATCGGCCCATCCCGGTTTTGATCTGGATCCGTCTCCGTTCACGGCGGCTAAAGCCGCTTCAGATTCGATGCCCTGATCCCCACGCCTGAAGGCGTGGGCTTCCACGGCAAGTGAACAGCTCAGTTGGTGCAGTGTTCGGTACTAAGCGTAGGCCATGCGTCCTTGCGATATTTAGGAGGGGCCGCCCGCCCACAAGCGGTATCGAAAAGTCCTGATATCGTCCTTTGGCGAGAGGCGGAGATCACGCCGCAGAGACAAAACTAACGAGGTCAATGCCTTGTCATGTTCCTCAACTGTGGGACACGGACGAGAGGCTTTGATAATTTCCTGGAAATCCTGGAGACTCTTCACAACTTCCTGGGAGGCCACTAACCCAACAACGTTACAGGCATCAGCGAAACGACGCTGATTCGCGGGGCTGGAGTGCTCTTTTACAATCCCCGAAACAGCAATCATTAATTCACGATAGTGCTGCAGTTTGTCTCGCCGCCAGTCTGCTTCTCGTTCACGATGTTTAGTAAACAAGAAGCTCATGGCCGCCACAAATATGCTTGCGGTTGCTGATATGACGGCGACAAAAACGGCTGTATTCACGATCACCTTTCCTCTTTACTGCATCCACTCGGTGCGCTCCAGGGTTTCGAAGCGGGTGAAGGCCCGCAGCCAGGCCAACTGCACCGTGTCGGTGGGGCCGTTGCGCTGCTTGGCGATGATAAGCTTGGCCTTGTTCTCCACGTCGGGGTCGCGGGGGTTGTAGTACTCGGGACGGTAGAGGAACATGACGACGTCGGCATCCTGCTCGATGGCACCCGACTCGCGCAGGTCGCTCAGCTTGGGCTCGTTGTCCTTGGCGCCGCGGGTTTCCGGGGCGCGGCTCAACTGCGAGAGCGCCACCAGCGGCACGTCCAGTTCCTTGGCGATGGCCTTCAGCCCGCGCGAGATGGCGGAAACCTCCTGGGTGCGGTTCTCGTAGCGCCGTCCGCCGGGCGCCGAGGCCGACATCAACTGCAGGTAGTCGACCACGACCAGGTCGAGCCGGCCTTCGCGCTGCTTCAGGCGGCGCGACTTGGCGCGCACCTCGGTGACCGAGACGCCGGGGCTGTCGTCGATGAAGATCGGGGCCGCCAGGAGCTCATCCAGGCCGTCGTGCAGTTTGCGCATGTCCTCCTTGCCCAGGAAGCCCTTGCGCAGGTTCTGCGAGTCGACGCGCGACTGCGAGCACAGCATGCGGTAGAGCAGCGCCTCCCGGCCCATCTCCAGGGAGAAGATGGCGACGGTCTTGTTGTCGCGCACGGCGCAATTCTCGGCGATGTTCAGGGCAAAGGCGGTCTTGCCCATCGAGGGACGCGCGGCGATTATGATCAGCTCTTTGCGCTGCAGGCCGCTGGTCAGCTCATCCAGGTCGCTGTAATGGGTTTCCAGGCCGGTGATGCGCCGGCCGCGCTCATAGAGCTTGTCGAGGTTGCCCTCGAAGGATTCCATCGCCACCTGCTTGACCGGCACCAGGTCCTGCTGGCTGCGATTCTCCGAGAGGCCGAAGATTTCCGCTTCCGCCCGGTCGAGCACCTCGGCGGCCGAATCCGCCTGGTCGAGGGCGGTCTGCATGATGGTGTTGGCGGCGCGGATGACGCCGCGCATCAGCGATTTGTCGCGCACGATGCGGATGTAGTGCTCGATGCTGCTGCGCCGCGGAGTGCCGTCGGTCAGCGAGGAGAGGTAGGCCACGCCGCCCACCGCCTCCAGCTCCTTGTGGCGGCTCAACTCCTCGCTGAGCGTAACCAGGTCGATGGGGCGGCTGGTGTCGCTCAGATCCAGAATGCGCGAGTAGATGCGGCGATGGGCGTCGAGAAAGAAGTCGTCGGGCTTGAGCGCCGCCCCGGCCTCGCTGTAGAGGGTGTTGTCCAGCAGGATCGCCCCCAGCAGAGAGCGCTCCGCCTCGACGTTGGCAGGGAGTCCGCGCTGCTCCAGGTTGTAGTCAGTGGCTGCCATGAATAGAGAGATGCTACGCGAGGTGAGCTGATTTGCATCCGGTTAACCGCTGTGGTGCGGTGGAAAAGGCGAAATAGTTGTGAGAGACAGTGGAAATCGTGACCACCCCCGCCCATTGCTTAAAGCTGGGGCTTTTCATCAAGAGAGAAGCCGATGGGCAAGATGCCCAAGAACTAGCACGAGGGCAAATTTCCATTCGATTTCAAGATTGACAGTGAATTGCGGCATCGGGGTTTGGGTTTGCCGCCTTTGCATCACTTTTGTTCCCTGCGCCTTGCCTAAGTCTGCCATCTTTCCGCCTCGACATTGAAAAAATGCGAACGCCCCGAACGGGGCTACTCGTTCGAGGCGCTGCGGAATCTCCAAAGGAGGCGCAAATAAATCTCTATGTCGAATTTAAAAACTAAATTCCTGCTTTGTCAAACTTTGGACGCAGATGAGCCCGGGGGCGCCAGCCGCACCACCCGGGCTCTGCAGGGTGGAAAACCAAGCTCAACGACGCGGAACTTGAGAGCCTGGCGTGCGCTGCCGGGGAGGTGATGTCCCCGGGGTGCCCGGGCGATGCGGAGCACGCACGCGCCGGGGCGCAGGTGGCCGGGCTCTCCTTCCAGGAAGCGGATCGGCTGCCCGTAGTCTCCGCGGAGGCGCATCACGCGAAGGACCATTCGTTGCCAGAGCGGCAATGCGGGCAGACTGTTGTGCACTAAAAGAGCTGCCGCTGCCCTGCGCTTTCCACCCCAGAGACGCAACACCGGCGTTTCCGGGGCCGGCATGTACGCTTGGCGTCATGCGCGAGATTTCCGCCAGCCGCCATCCCTGGCGGCCAGCGGCTGGCAGGTCAGTGCAACCCTGAAAGTGCCGGTACAGCTCCGGCCTGCATCGCCTTCGCCTTTCCGCCCCTGGGAAGCGTCACGCTCGATCTTCCACCGTGGCGTTGACGGCCAGAGTGCCTGAACCAAGTCGCCGCCACAAGCGTGAACCGACTGCCCCTTTCGGTTTTCTTGTGAATAGCTGCTGATTCCTGTGGAAGGATTCGGGAAAAGCGGGTGTAATTGATCCAGCTTGCCTTACAGGTGGCGGAAAAACGCGCCGAGCCACAAGCGAGGCGCCAGGGAATGTAGGCACTACAAGAGCAACTAACAATAATCTTGCAGTCCTACTCGACTCCGAACCTGTTTTTCCGCGGCCGGTTTAGCCGCGCAAAACCGTACCCTGGGAACGACCATGAAGAAAGCCTGCTTCGCTCTCGTCCTACTTTTGTTCCTCACGCCAGCCCAGGTATTACCGGCCGCTGCCGCGCCGCCGGCGTCTTCGGCAAATACGGCCGCGCAGGCGCCGCCGCTCCTGGGCGCGCACCTGCCGGATGCGATCACGCATTCCACCAGCGAACCGTTGCGCTGCCTGACGGCGGAGGCGCATTTCGATCCTTGCGCCTGGCAAACCGTGGGCGGGGTTCGCTACGTGCTGGCTTGGGACGAGTCCACCTTCCAGCTTGTCTACCTGTTCACCGCGGACGCCGTATACCGCAGCCCGGGCAATCTCGCCGTCGGCGGGCAGATACGGGTGGCGCGCTCGCGGCTGCTGTCGTTCAAGAGCTGGCAGATCGACCCGCACTTGGCCAGCGCTGGCTGGTTCCCGGTGGTGGTGCCGCTCGATCAGCCCTCCATCGTGGGCGAGGAGGGTGAGACCAACGCCCTCATCGTCGGCTTCGTGCAGACCGTCTATCTGAATGAGCGGGTGCTGGCGCGGTAACAGAGCCCAGCCTCGGCGAGAAGAATTAACCGCAGAGGACACAGAGGAACACAGAGAAAATCAGATCCTCCGGCGAGTCTTATCTGCTCTGTGTAACTCTGTGAACTCCGTGGTTAGAGCAATTTTACAGTTGCTGTATCCGGGTGGAAGCAGCGGGCTTTAGCCCGCTGAATGAACCCATCCGAGGATAAGGGGCTTCAGCCCCTGTGCTCAAACGCAGGGGCTAAAGCCCTCTCGTTTTCCGTCTGCAATTCGCTGGGCTAAAGCCCAGCGCTTCCACAATAAAGCTTGGCGCGGGTACATCAACTCTGAAACCGCCATAGCTTACAGCGCAGGCATTCACTCCTGCCAGCCTGGAGGGCCGGGCCGTCACCGCCGGGTGATGCGGAAGATGTCGCGCTCGATGGCCACCGTGCGGGCAGGAAAGTCGTGCTCGATTTTGGCAGCCAATTGTGCCGCGGTCAGCGCTTCTTTAACGCCTGTGCCGGTAAATGTGCGGGCGTCGTCCATAAGCACCACGTGGTCCGGCTGACGGTGCGACAGAATAGCTTGCAGTTCGGCCAGCAGCCGCTCGAGATTGCCGCGCTGGGCTCCTGTGCCGTAGTATGCCGCATCCAGCCAGAAGAGCGCCGGCTCGGTGATCTCGGCGAGCAGCTCGGCGACCTTACGCCGGCTGTCGCCCACTACGATGCGCACCTCGGGATGGCGGGCAAAACGCCTGCTGGCAAAAGCCGCCCATTCCGGGTTCAGCTCGATCGAATAGATATGGTCGAAATGGCCGAGCACGGCGCGGACCATTTCTCCGTGGTAGGTTCCGGTCTCGACGAAGGTGCGCAGCCGGTAGCGCCGGCCGTACTCAAGCACGGTCCGCTGCTTCAGCAGATGAGGTGAGCGCACCGGTCTGCCGCGCAACACCCACCAAAAATAGTCGGGATAATGTCCGAGCGCCTTGATGACGGGATAAAGCTGCATTCCGCCAAAAATTCTGTATGTCAGTCGCGGCATGTAGCGATTGTACGGGGTCAACGGCGGCGGTTCCACTGCGCCCGAAAGGAAAACCATAGAGGACACAGAGAAACGCAGAGGTGCAGGCGCCTGTTAATCTGAAATCAACCAATCTGAAATCTTAAAATATCTCTCTCACATGCCGTCGTAATTTGGCCCGCCGCCGCCTTCCGGCGGCACCCAGGTGATGATTTCATACGGGTCCATGATGTCGCAGGTCTTGCAATGGACGCAGTTGGAGGGATTCAGGTGGATCTCCTTGCCGCCGGGCACAGCGGAGGAGTCGACCATCTCATAGACGTTGGCCGGGCAGAAGAACTGGCACGGGTTGCCGTACTCGCGCCGGCAGCGCGTATTGCAGATGTCGGTATCGCCAATCACCAGGTGGGCGGGCTGGTCTTCCTCGTGCTTGGTGCCGGAGTAATAGAGATCGGTCAGCTTGTCGAAAGTCAGTTGGCCGTCGCCCTTGGCCCAGCCGGTAATCTGCTCGGGCTGATCCCAGCCGGCGGCATGGGCCAGGGTGTACATGCGGGTATGGCCGGGGTGGGCGCGATAGCGCTCGAAGAGTCCGCGCCCGCCGCTGATCTGCTGCAAGGCGGCGTGGGCCATGCCCTGCAACAGCCCACCCTCGAATCCCTGGTGGAAGTTGCGCACCGGGTAGAGTTCCTGCCTGATCCAACTGGCGTCCACCTTCTGCTTGAAGCGCAGCAGTTGCGCGGCGGAGAAGTTGTTGGCCGCCAGCGCCTCGAAAGCGGTTTCGGCGGCTAGCATGCCGCTCTTGATGGCCAGGTGGATGCCCTTGAGGCGCTGCGAGTTGAGGAAGCCGGCGGAGTCGCCGATGATCATCCAGCCGTCGCCGGCCAGCGGCGGCATCGCCCACCAGCCGCCGTAAGGCAGGGCCTTGGCGCCGTAGCGGATGATCTTGCCGCCTTCCAGTAGGCGGCGCACGAAGGGATGCTGCTTGAAGGATTGCAGCACGTGCTGCGGGTCGGTGCGCGGGTCGTGGTAGTCGAGGCCGGTGACGAAACCGAGCGACGCCACGTTGTCTTTGCCGCCGTAGATCCAGGCGCCGCCGTACTCGCGGCTGGTCAGCGGCCAGCCCATGGTGTAGATGACCTCGCCCGCGCCCAGGCGTCCGGGAGCTAGCTCCCAGAGCTCCTTCACCCCGACGCCGTAGGTCATGGGGTTGCGCTCGTGGTCCAGGGCGAAGCGCCCGATGAGCTGCTTGGTCAGCGAGCCGCGCGGGCCTTCGGCCAGAATTACGATCTTCGACTTCAGGTCGTAGCCGGGTTCGAAGTTTGATTTCGGCTGGTTCTGCCGGTCCAGGCCTTTGTCGTCGGTGCGCACGCCGGCCAGCTTGCCGTGCTCGATCAGCAGTTCGCTGCCGGCGAATCCGGCAAAGATGGTGATGCCGGTCTCTTCGACCTTGGAACCCAGCCACTTGACGAAGCGGTTGAGCGAGATGACGTAGTTGCCGTGATCGCGCAGCGGCGGTGGCGTGATGGGCGCCTTGAACTTCGATTTGCGGGTGAAGAAATAAACCGCTTCGCGGCTGACCTCGGATTCGATGGGCGCTTCCGCCTTCCAGCCGGGCAGCAGTTCGTCCATGGAGCGCGGATCGAGCAGCGCTCCGCTGAGCGAGTGCTGGCCCAGCGCGCGCGCCTTCTCCAGGACGTAGATGTTTTCTTTCGAGATCAGCGCCTCGGGATGAGCGGCGTTGTGGGCGTCGATAAGCTGGGAGAGCTTCAAGGCGCAGGCCAGACCGGCGGGACCGCCGCCGACAATGGTCACGTCGGCTTCCATCAGCGGGTGCTCAACGTTGGGAACGGGTGTACGGAAGATCATAGGTTTCAAAGTTTCAAGGTTTCAGAGTTTCAAAGTTGGCCCGGAGCGCAACGAAGCAAGCAGGCGATTCAGGACCCCAGTACTTCATAGGCGTGCTCCTGAAGCTGTGAGCAACTTTTCTGCGACAAATAGGAAAGATCACGCGCGATTTCCAACTGAGTTTCCAATTCCAGCAGCGACCCACGTGCGTACCCCAGAAACTGTGCAAAGTCTCCTCTGGTTAGCCTGCCTTGCCCTTCCGCAATGTTAGACACAATGGAAACAGCCGCCCGTCTGATTTGAGCCGTGATGCCATAGAGTCTCCGATTTCGGAAACGAGTCCGTTGCGCGATAAGTCTCAATCGCGAGCTGCTTCGCCTTATGCCACACCAAAAGGTCTCTATAAGAACGGGCCACAGTCTTGGTGTTACCTCGTGCAAAGTTTCAAGAAAGCACCTGAGACTTTGAAACCCTGAAACCTTGAAACTTTGAAACGGCTTACCCCTTTGCCTTTTTCACTTCCTCGATCAGCGGCGGCACAATATCGAACAGATTCCCTACCACGCCGACATCGCTGACCTCGAAGATAGGCGCTTCGCTGTCCTTGTTGATGGCGATGATGCTGCGCGCGCCCTTCATGCCCACCAGGTGCTGAATGGCGCCGCTAATGCCCAGGGCGAGGTAGAGTTTGGGGGCCACGGTCTGGCCGGAGGAGCCGACCTGGCGGTCCATGGGCAGCCAGCCAGAATCGCAGATGGGGCGCGAAGCGGCGATCTCGCCGCCCAGGGCTTCGGCCAGCTTCTGCGCCAGTTCGAGGTTCTTCTGTTCCTTGATGCCGCGGCCCACGGCAACAATGATCTCCGCCTGCGAGAGATCGACTGCCTGCTTGACCTCCTTGAATGGGGCCTGCGGCCGGGTGCGAATGACGCCGTCGGCGATCTCGGCGGCAACAGTTTCCACCGGGGCCGGCGACTGGCCGTCCTGCGACTGCTCGGCGCGGAAGGCGCCCGCCTGGAAGCTGGCCAGCCACGGACCGGGGCCGCTGAGGGAGACATCGGCAGCGAATTTGCCTTGAAACATCGGCCGCGTCAGCAGCAGCCGGCCGTTTTCGTACTTGAAGCCGATGCAGTCGGGAACCAGCGTTGCTCCCAGGGTGGTGGCCAGCTTGGGAGCGAAGTCGCGCACCTGATAAGTGTGCGGCATGAGCACGGCCCGGGGCTTTTGCCGCTCGATGAACTGCTTGAGCGCGGCGGTGAAGCCGTCCGGCGTGTACTCGGCCAGCTTGCCGCTTTCCAGGGCGTAGACCTTGGCGAGCTTCTTGCCTGCCAACTCGCTGGCGATTGCCCCCACCTTGTCGCCAACCACGGCGGCTTCCACCGTCCAGCCGGTTTGCGCTGCCATTTCCTGCCCGGCGGCGATCGTCTCCCAGGAGACGCGGTTCAGTTTGCCTTCGCGCTGCTCGACGACTACTAGAATCGTATCCATTCTCTTGTTTTCCTTTAGCGTAAAACCAGAGCAAGAAACCGTGCGCGCCCGGCCAATTCACTCACCTTCTTGCGCGCTTATGGTGAGCGGAGGCGAGAGTTCATGCGGCGCCCTATGATGTTCAGCGCCAAGCCAGCCAGGACCAGGATAATGGCTGTGTAGAGCATTCCCCTTCGCCCCAGCCGCGCGGCTGCCGGGTGAAAGAAGATGATCAGGAGGGCAAAACCCCAACAGATCCAGCCGATGATGATGAGGCTGGTTGCCGCTTCCTTCTTCTGCTCCGGACTTTCGACTATGGGCATGGTCGGCTCCCTCGCGAGCCCGTGCCGGCTCGCGGCACCGCAGACCGCCAGCTATCCCTAACCGCTGATCGTCAGCCATTGCTGCGCCGCAGGCGCTGGCCGTAACCGATCAACATGAGCCCGATCAATCCCATGGCCCCGGCGTAGGCAATAAAAAAGTGCGTCCCCTCCCGAATGTCCTGGAAGACGTAAACTCCCACTACCATGGACATGGCCAGCAGCGTCCAGCCGGCGGCCAGGGCAACCGAGCCGCGACGCTGGCCCCTGGTTTTGGCATCGTAAGTCTTGGAATTCTCCATAATTGCTTCTCCCCTGGTTTGGATGCCGAGGCAAAACCGGGGAGATTGGAGATTTAAGATTGAAGATTTCAGATTGCAGATCGAAAAACGGCGTTGGCAACTCTTAAATCCGTCTCTCAAATCTTCAATCTGCAATCACAGCACCCGCGCCTCATCGCGCAGTTTGTTCACCAGCTTCTTGGCGACCTCGGCCGGAGCACCATCGAGAAATTCCGTCTTCTTGGTTTTGGCCGGCACATAGAGCCGCTCCAGTTTTTGCATGTTCTCACCCAGCGCCGGGCTGATCTCGTCCCAGCTAACCTTGCGCAGGGGTTTGGTTTTGGCCTGCTTGATGCCGATCAGGGTGGCGTAGCGCAGCTTGTTGATGCCGGACTGAATGGTGAGCACCGCGGGCAGCGGCATGTCTATGAACTGGAAGAAGCCGCCCTCCAGCTCGCGCTTGAGGCGGACGCCGCCGTCCGTCTTCTCGATTTGCATGATGATGGTGGCGTGCGGCCAGCCCAGCAGCTCGGCCAGCACCACCCCGGTCTGGGCGTAGCCGTAGTCGTCCGACTGCAGGCCGGTGAAGACCAGGTCGAACTGCTCGTCCTTGATGGCGGCGGCCAGAGCCTTGGCGGTATTGAGCGCGTCCAGCCGGACGAAGCGATCATCCTCCAGGTGAATGGCGCGATTGGCGCCCTTGGCCAGGGCTTCGCGCAACACCTGCTGCGCCCGCGCCGGCCCGGCGGTGATGACCACCACCTCGCCGCCGTGCTTCTCCCGCTGGCGCAGGGCCTCTTCCAGCGCGTAGGCGTCCGGCTCATTCACTTCGTAGGAGAGGTCTTCGCGAATCCAGGTGCCGCTCTCGTTGACCTTGAGCGGCACGTCCTTCTGTGGAACCTGCTTCATGCAAACCAGGATCTTCAACTTGGCACCTCGTTGCGGCGGCGCATTTCAGCCGCCGGACATAACCGCCCGTAGAGAGCACCACCCCGGCAAAACCAAACGCGTTCTTGCTTTGTGGTCGATAACTGCGTTCCAGGACATAGCCCGAAGCAAAAAGTATATCCGAAGTAGAAGAAGCTCGGAAGCGCAAGCCGACAAAACCGCGCCCGAAGAAGCTCGTAATTCCTGTTCAATCTGCAATCTGAGGCGGTATTCAGGCGGAGAACGCCGTGGCCATGAAGCGGCAGAGGTGCCAGGCGTCGACGTATTTGTAGGGCAGCTCGCCCAGTGTGTAATGTCCGCAGGGCAGGCAGCGGATGATGGCGTTCAGTTGGCGGCGGGCAAACTCGCTCACGATCTGCCGCGAGAATTCCGGCAGGAAGGTAAGGTCATAGGAGGTGTAGACGACCAGCGACTTCTTCGGCCAGCGGGAGAACTTGTCGAAGTACGTCATGGGGCTGATGGCCAGCAGCGCGCGCCGCAGCCCGGCCTGGTCCAGCACCGGCTCGACGCCCTGGCGCACGTGCCGGGTCGACTGCCCTGTCCAGACCACGTCTCCAAAATACGTAGAGGCATGATTGAAGGCGTTGATTTTGAGCCGCGGGTCATGGGCGCTGGCGATAAAGGCGTAGCAGGAGCCCAGGCTGGTGCCCATCACGCCCAGCTCGGAGTAACCCTGCGCCTGCAGCCAATCGAGGCAGGCGCGAACGTCGCAGACGGCCTGGCGCGCGGCATCGATGGTGCGCCCCATGTTGGCGGAAACCGCGTAATCGGCCCGCTCCAGCTCGGGCGGCATGCGCACGTCGTGGTAGGGCATGGAAAGCCGCAGGGCGGCGATGCCCAGCAGGTTGAAGATGCGGCACAAACCGTTGTGGCTGGCGGCATCGGCATTCCATTGCGGCAACACCACCACCGCCCGCCGTCCTCTGGCCGGAAACCAGCGCGCATTGGCCAGGTTGTTCTCCGCATAGGGAGTTACAACCGGCGAGGTGAAACGCAGGAATTCAGCCCCGCCCGGGGCGGGCAGCGGCAGGCGCTCCAGGCGGAAATCAGCGGGCGTGCGATAGCTGAAAAATTCGTCGCTGTGGGCGGCGATTTTTTCGTTCAGGTCGAAGAAAAACTGTCGCGCCTGGTCGGCTGGCGCATCGACGCTATCTGTTGCCGTGGTGGCAGAGCCGGAGTTCCCCGCGGCGGCGGCGCCGGGCCAGTTGGCGGCCCAATCCAGACCCCACGCAAACGGACGCACCACGCGATTGGTGTCGCGGGTGGTCAGCCGATGTTCCCATCGGTACATCCATTCCTGGTAACGTCCGCGCATGGTTGGTCTCGAACATAACAATTTAACCCAAGCCGGCGGCGCGGCAGAACACATTTGTGGCGAAGCGGGCCGTAGGCCGGCTGAAAGTCGCCCCAGCCGATGCGAGCCGCGGTACTCTGGTATTCTAGAAGTAGGTTTACGCGCCCTGGGGCGGGCGCGCTTCCCCGGCCTCACTTCCCCTCGGCCCCATCTTCAAAAGGAGGCGTATTGCCGTGCGGCCAAATCAGGCTCATCTGATTGTCTGTGTGCTGCTCTGCCTGGCCTTTTCCTGTACGCAGTCCAAGCCGAAAGAGGTGCGTCAATATCCTATTGAAGGCAAGGTCATCTCCGTCGATGCGGCAAAAAAAGAGATCACCTTGCAGCACAAAGAAATTCCCGGCTACATGAAGAGCATGACCATGTCGTTCCACGTGCAGGATGAGTGGGTGTTCGGGGTGGCGCAGCCCGGGGACGAGCTGCGCGGAACGCTGGCAGTCGAGGCCGAGCGGTCCTACATCCATGGTGTATCCCTCAACAAAGCGAAAGCGGCGGATGATGCGAACTCAACCTCGAAGCTGCGCATTCCCGAGGTCGGAGAGCAGGTGCCCGATCTTCGCTTTGTCGATCAGGACGGCAAGCCGGTACGGCTGCGCCAATTCCGCGGTCGTCCCGTGCTGCTGACCTTCATTTACACGCGCTGCCCGGTGCCGGACTACTGCATTCGCATGAGCGGCAACTTCACCCAGATTGCCGGCGAGCTCAAGCGCAGCGATCCCGGAGTTTACCGCCAACTGCAACTGCTCAGCATCAGCATCGACCCGGACTACGACAAGCCGGCGGTGCTGAAACGCTACGGCCGGAGCTATGCCGGCGAGGTCGATCCCAACTTCGCGCACTGGAAATTTGTCTCCGGCACAGAGACCGAAACCCGCCGGGCGGCCGAGTTCTTCGGGCTGACTTACGTGCCCGATGGCAGGCAGATCGTGCACTCGCTGCGCACCGTCCTGCTTGCCCCGGACGGCCGCATCGCGGCACAGTTTCCGGGCAACGATTGGCGGCCCGCCGAGGTCGAGTCCGAGCTGCGCAAGTTGACGAAAACCGCGGCCATCTCGCCGCCGCACAAGCCGCAGCCTGTGGAATAATGTTGTTCGGCGGGAGGGCTTGATGGAAGAGCGCGACTTCTACGACGAGCGGCAGGAGACCAGGAAAACCACCTTGATCTGCCCGCATTGCCGCCAGAGCGCCGAGTACGATCTTTCCTGGGTGGTCCGCAACAAGAAGCGCAACCTGCCGCCGCGCGCCGACGAGCGCGATCGCGCCAAGTTCGCCAAGGCCCGCTCCTACATGGTGCGGCGCGACGACCTGGTGGGCTGCAAGAACGTGCGCTGCCGCAAACGCTTCGAGGTAGCGGGCGTGCAATCAGTGGCCTTTCTGGATTGAGAACCGCCCCACCCCGGCAAAAGAAGCTTGAGCAGGCCACCCGCTGCGGGGAGCTGTCTGCCGCGCCATGACTTCCACGCCTGCTCTGCATCGCCCGGAAACCTTTTGCCGCCATCCAAACTCCAAGGATAGATAAGGTAGACCAAGCAGCGGAAGGAGAGGGCATGGCAGTTCTGTGGTGGATTGTTGTAGGTTTGATCGCAGGCTGGGCTACAGGAAAGATCATGCGCGGCTCGGGATACGGCGTGCTGATGGACATCGTCATCGGCATTATTGGCGCCATCGTGGGCGGATGGATCATGCGCACGCTCGGCTTTGCCGGCCAGGGTGGGCTGATATATACGATCCTGGTGGCCATCGGCGGCGCCATCGTGCTGACCGCGATTTTCCGGCTTATCATTGGTGGCGGCCGGGGCGGAAGCGGCACCAGCGACATCCGGCGCGCCGCCTGAACTCCCGCCAGAGTCCCAACAGGTGAGGGGCGCCACACCATGGCGCCCTGTGTTTTGCCGTCACTCCGGCTTCCTTCTACTCCGCTCCTGGCAGGCGCACAGCTTTATCGGCGATGCCTGCAGGCTCATTCAGCAAACAGCAAGATGAAAATCGCCGTCCAATAAGAGAGGCAACGTGCATCCTTGGGGCAACGGATGCAGATTAATTCATGACGGGGTGTGATGGATGAGACGCGAGTCCGCAGGCGAGCATCGCGCCCGCAATTCGTGGCATGGCAGCCGGGAGCGGGAGCAGGCAGCGCTGGCCGAACTCAGTCAGGCGGCATTGCAGGGACGCGATCTGTCCTCATTATTTCGTTCCGCCCTGGCCTTGTTGACGGAAAGCCTGCGAGTGCGCTACTCCGACCTGCTGGAGCTCATGCCCGACGGGCGCAGCTTTGTTCTGCGCGCCGGAGTGGGTTGGAAGCCCGGCACAGTGGGCCAGGCAACGGTGGTTGCCGAAGCGGATTCCCTGGCTGGCTTTGCTCTCTTCACCCGGCCGCGCCTGGTAATCGACGACTGGCGCGAAGACCTTCCTTTCAAACCTTCGCCCTGGCTGGCCGATCACGGCGTGGTCAGCAGCATGAAGGTCGTCATTCCCGGCAACGAGCGTCCCTTCGGGCTGCTGGGCGTACACAGCTCGCAGCGGCGGGCCTTTAGCCAGGAGGACATCAGTTTTCTTCAGGCGATTGCCAACGTGGTAGCGGTGGCGGTGCAGCGCAGAAACGACGAGGAGGCCATCCGGCGCAGCGAAGCGCATTTCCGCGGGCTGCTGGAGTCGGCGCCGGACGCCATCGCCATCGTCAACGCACAAGGCGAAATCAAGCTGATCAACAAAGAGGCGGAAAAACTCTTCGGCTATTCGCGCCAGGAGTTGCTGGGGCAGCCTATTGAAATGCTGGTTCCGGAACGCTATCGGCAGTACCACGGGGCGCATCGCGCCGACTACTTCTCCGAACCGCGAGTGCGGCCCATGGGGGTTGGGCTGGAGCTGTTCGGCAGGCGCAAGGACGGCTCGGAGTTCCCGGTCGAGATCAGCCTCAGCCCCATGCATTCTCCCGAGGGATTGCTGGTCACCGCGGCCATACGCGATGTCAGCGAGCGCCGCAAGGCGGAGGAGCAGATAAAGAAGCTCAACCTGGAACTGGAAGAGGCGTTACGGCGCTCCGAGCGGCTGGCCGCCACCGGACGGCTGATGGCCAGCCTGGCGCATGAGATCAACAATCCCCTGGATGCGCTTTCCAACCTCATTTTCGTAATGCAGCGGGAAGCCTCCAGCCCACGGCAGCAGGAACTGGTGAAGTCGGCAGCGCAGGAACTGGAGCGGCTGCGCACCATCGCCCGGCAGACGCTGGCGCCGCACCGGCAGTCTTTGCCGGTGGTGGTACATGCCAGCGAGTTGCTGGACGCCACCTGCCAGTCCTTCAGCCACAAGCTGGAAGAGAGCGGAATTCAGGTAGTGCGGAACTATAAGACCGATGCGTCGGTGAGAGTTTCGGCGGGCGAGTTGCGCCAGGTGCTGACCAACCTCATCAGCAACGCCATTGATGCCATGCCCGGCGGCGGCAGCCTGTTTCTGGAACTGGAAAACAGCAGCGCCGGCGTACTGATAAGGGTCGGCGACACCGGCCAGGGCATCCCCAGCGAGATGATTCCCCAGGTCTTCAAGCCATTCTTTACCACCAAAGGGGAAAAGGGGCTGGGGGTAGGCCTGTGGGTTTCGCGCAGCATCGTGGAGAAGCTGGGCGGGAGCATAGAGCTCTCCAGCTCCACGGATTCGGAGAACCACGGCACCTGGTTCTCGGTAACGCTTCCCACCGCCTCTTCCGGCCAGGCGATGAAGGAGTGGCGAATAGCCTCTTAGCTAGTTCTTCGTTCTTAGTTGCCAGTTCTTAATTTTCTTGGCCCGATAGGCAGCTAAGTGAAACGAACAACTAACAACTAAGAACTAAGAACGAAGAACGAAATGAGCGCGATTCTGCAGGACAAATACGGGCGGCAGATTACGGACCTGCGGCTATCGGTCACCGACCGCTGCAACTACCGCTGTGTCTATTGCCGCACCGGCAACGAGGGGGCGCTGTTCTCCGAGCTGCCGATGGAGGACTACCTGCGCCTGGCGCGCGTCTTCGTCTCGCTCGGCATCGCCAAGATCCGGCTGACCGGCGGCGAACCGCTGCTGCGGCGCGACCTGGCGACGCTGGTCGGCGAACTGGCGCGGCTGCGCACGGCCGCGGGCGAACCGCTTGACCTGGCCGTCACCACCAACGGGCATCTGCTGGCCAAGCTGGCGGCGCCGCTGGCGGCGGCCGGACTGAAACGGGTGACGGTGAGCATGGACGCGGTCGACGCCGGGCGTTTTGCGCGCATCACCCGCGTGCCCAATGGCTACCAGAACGTGCTGGCCGGCATTCGCGCCGCCAAGCAGGCGGGCCTGGAGCCGGTGAAGATCAACTGCGTGCTGTTGCGCGGCTTCAACGACGACCAGATCACCGCCTTCGGCCGCTTTGCCCGCGAGCAGCAGGTGGTGGTGCGCTTTATCGAGTTCATGCCGCTGGAAGAAGGACGGGTATGGTCGCCGGAGATCGTGGTGCCATTGGCGGAGATCCTGCAACGCATGTCCAGCTTCCGGCCCTTGCGCGAGATCGCCCACGGCCCCAGCGAAACCGCCCGCCGCTACCGGTTCGACGACGGCATAGGCGAGATCGGCATCATCGCCCCGGTTACGCTGCCCTTCTGCGGCCACTGCTCGCGCGTGCGCCTGACCTCCGACGGTAAGCTGCGCACCTGCCTGTTTTCCGTGGTCGAGCACGATCTCGGCGGCCTGATGCGCAGCGGCGCCAGCGACAACTGCTTGCGTGAGTTCATCGTGAAAGCAATCGCGCACAAGGAGGAGCGGCACCATATCGGCGAACCGGGCTTCGTGCCGCCCTCGCGCACCATGGTGCACATCGGGGGTTAGCAAGCTGCGGAAAAACGCGCCGAAGCAACAAGCGAGGCGCTGTGGGCTGTGGCTTTTTTCCGCAGCCTCCTAGAGCAGGCAGCTCCGAATTTTTGGCTTCAAGGACGCGTCAGGTTCAACTGGTCAGGCTGCGGAGAGCCGTCAGCGGCTTGATCCGGCAGCGCTGGATTTTTGCCCTTCCCGCATAGAAGGCATGACGTCGTTAAGGACCCGCTCTATCCTGTCGATCGACTGCCGGATGGCGGCGGTGGCCTTTTCGTCGTTCGAGCATACGGCAATGGTCTGCAGCGAGTTCCGTATATGGTGGTTGAGAACGGCAATGGCTTCCAGGCGGCGGATTTCGGTTATGCGGTCGTTGCGGGAAGTCGTCTTCATGTATTGCGCCAGGGCCATGGCCAGCAAAGCGGCAATGGCCGACCCCACGAAGCGCAATCCGTCCTGGTGCAGAACTCGATCGTAGATGACCCACTGGATGGCCAGCGCCAGAAGGAAAACCCCCACGCCCACCGCGCCGCTGATCAGCCAAATCTCCAGGTCCGATAAAACCCGCAGCTTCGGCCGGCTTAAAAAGGCGGGATCCCGCAGAAGATCCAAATCGTGCGAATCAGGGTCGATGATCATGGCCGGCATTTCCAGTATACCGATAATCCCGCGCCAGGCTATGGGCGATGAGCGCGAGCGGAAGCGGCCGGCCAGACACGCTCCGCCCGCAAGTACGCCATCTGCTGCCGCATTTCGTCGGCAAGCGCTTTGCTCAGCTTCCACTGCCGTTGCATGGTGGTGCGCGACGGGAAGCGGACGATGGAACCGCTGAGGTTGGCCATCCTGCCGCTGAAGGAGCTCATAACGGAAGCATCGGAGAAGACCGCCATCCTGCTTCCTTTGCGGTCGACGGCGAAGAACAGGCCGGCGGCCGGGCCGGGCTCGATGCGGACTTCGCGCAGAAAAACAATATCGCCGATGCCGGAACCGTTCTTCAGGCCGGCCAGCAACGAAGCCAGCTCCGAGGGTGTGTCGCTGGCCTTGGCTTCGATCCTGGCATCCTGCCGCATGCGCCTGTAGAGCTGGCGCGCTGAGATATAGCCGCCCAGCGCCAGCAGCGCCAGGATGGCGACGATCATGGCAATCCGCTTCAACATCATCAGGCTCAGAGCAGCCGGAAAACACGCTGGGCCAATCGTTATCGGGATTCAGCAACCCGGCACCGCCGGTTGCGTGATATTTGGATGCTGGCCGAGGTTGCCGGGCGGGCTGCCTGGCGGCGCGATTACGCCGCGCGTGGCTCGGACCTAAAGGTGAACACCGTCAGCTCCGGCGGGCACAGCGCCGGGGAATTCCGCCCACCAATTTAAACTTTCCCCGGTCTGCGCGCTTGGCTACCTCCGGCCAAGGCGCGGACTGGGGGATAAGCAAGCGCGGGCGGCTATTGCGGATTGACCACGACAAAAATCCTGGTGCCGCCGCGGGCGACCAACAGCACTACAGACTGCTTGTTCCCCGCCTGCCTGACTGCTTGCTCGTATTCTGCCACCGAGTTTACCGGCTTGCGGTTGACCTCCTGAATGACGTCGCCGCGCTGCAGCCCGGCGCTGGCGGCGGCAGAATCCGCCGGCACCGAGTCGATCACCACGCCTTTGGCGTCGGCTGGCAGGCTTAGTTGCTGCGCCGCATCCGGCGTCAATGTCTCGACCTGCACTCCGGCCAGAGGCCCCGTGGCCGTGCTCTCTTTGGCCGCCGCCGCCGTTGCGCCCTCAGGCAATTGGCCAAGCTTGACGTTTATTTCGTGGGACTGGCCGTTGCTTATTACCTGCAAGTGAGCGATGCTGCCGGGCGCCATCTCCGCGATGCGCAGGCGCAGACCGTTCGGCCCGCTCACCGGCTCGCCGTTCAGTCCAACAATGACATCGCCTTGTTTAATGCCGGAACCGGCGCTGGGGCCTTTGGCATCGACGTCGCTTACCAGCGCCCCTCGATCCTCCTTCAGGTTGAAGGCCTTGGCGATGGCCGGGGTGACATCCTGTATGGAAACCCCCAGATAACCGCGCACCACCTTGCCGTTCCTGATGATCTGGTCCATGACGTTGCGCGCCAGGTTGATGGGTATGGCGAAGCCGATCCCCTGGTTGCCGCCGGCGGAACTCAAAATCGCGGTATTGATTCCGACCAGGTCGCCGCGGGAGTCGATCAGCGCGCCGCCGGAGTTGCCCGGGTTGATGGCCGCATCCGTCTGGATGAAGTCCTCATAGCCCTCGATATCCAGCCCGGCGCGGCCGGTGGCGCTGACGATTCCCTGGGTCACGGTCTCGCCCACGCCAAATGGGTCGCCGATGGCCAGCACGTAATCGCCAACCTGCAGCTTGGAAGAATCGCCCAGCGCCAGGGTGGGCAGGTGAGTGGCGTCGATCTTGACGATGGCAACGTCGGTCTTGGGGTCGTGGCCGATTATCCGGCCTTTGAACTCGCGCTTATCCGAGAGATAGACCTTGATGTCGGTGGCGCCGTCGACCACGTGATTGTTGGTGAGGATGTATCCTTCGGGGCTGACGATGACGCCGGAACCCAGGCTTTTCTCCCGCCGCTCGCGCGGAACGTTGAATTGGTTCCCGAAAAACTGGCGGAAGAAGGGATCGTTCAGGAATGGCGCCATCGGCGAGTTCTGCGTGCGCACGACCCGGGATGAGGAGATGTTCACCACCGCCGGAAGCGCCGGCTTGACGACGGCGGCAAAGCCGGCACTATTGGGCGCTGCCGGGGCTGCCGATGGCGCGGCCACAGGGCGGGCTATGTAGACGGGAACAGTGGAGCCGGCGGCCAGGACAGGGTGGCCGAGCCATTCGCCGATGAGCGTGGCCAGCACTCCTCCCAGCGCCAGCAGGACAATGAGCAGCGCTATCGCCGCTCCGCGGGTAAGTTGAAGTTTGTTGTTAGACATGACTACCTCTTTCTTGCCGCTCCGGAGCTGGGGGAGCGGCGGCCATAATTTCAGTGGATCTTGATAGCTCCGGGTACTGGCCGCTGGCTTCGCCAGAGCGGGCGGCCCTCATAGATCGACGTGACCAGGACCTTGCTTCCAGAAGCATTGCGATACTCTCCCTGCAGCCGCGCCGGGCGCGGGCCCATGGCTGCAACGGATTCAGAGTGAAGAAATGCGGGCACGGCGCTGCTGGCCGGCTGCGCCAGAGGCAAAGTTCAGGCTATGGGCGGAGGGCGTATGGCGGCGGCGAGGACCGCGCCGCGGCTGCGGCTTATGAATTCGGGAGCAAACAGCAGGAAAGTGACGGCGCAGACGACGATTAACGCGGCCGTCCTGGCGCCAATGGCGTGCTCCGGCAGGCAAATCTTTACCGCCGCCTCATCGCTGTTCAGCGAGGCTTGAACGACGGTGTTGCCGAAATGCGCCAGCGAGGTACACGAGGCCGACGCGCTGGCCGCAATCACCAAGCAGCCTATGGCCACAATCGCCGTAAATGCACTAATGCGTGTAAGCCGCACAGGACTTTCTACTAATCTGATGCCGACGGCAGCGTGTGCGTTGCGGAATTGTAAACCGGGCTGCGCCTGCAAGCCGCATCACTCTTGTAGACGCGCGGGCGGCGTTTTCGATAGCAGGGCAGCTGCCGGTTTCGCGCTCAGGCGCGGGCGGCCAGCCGCGCCCCCATCTCAAAAGCCCGCTGGCAGTCCAACGGGAACTGCTGCCGGCGTTTCGCGATCTTGACCTCGGGATCAAAGCGCTGCTGGTCGATTTTGCTGTAATCGTCGAATTGACAGGTGTCCGAACAGACGAGCGACTCCGCTTCGCCAAAGACTCTCCGCAGAAACATCTCCGTCACCGCGATCTGGCTCTGGTAACCAACCTCTTTCAGCCGGGCCTCGGCCGCGTTCAACGTGTAGATAAAGCCGGTATGGATTTTCCCGGGAAAAAGCGTGGGCTTGGGATCATCGTCCCTGACATAGCGGTAATAAGGAAACATCAGGCGCTCGAGAAACGATTTCATCTCTCCCGAGATGCCCCAGAAGTAAATCGGGGAACCCAGGATGATGGCGTCGGCGGACCTGATCTCCTCCAGAATTGGCGTCAGCCCGTCCTTGGCGGCGCACTTGCCGTAGCTCGGTCCGCCCTTGGTCTTGCAAGCAAAACAACTGCGGCACCCTTTGAAATCGAGATCATACAGATGAATGAGCCGGGTGGCCGCGCCCTGGGAGGCGGCTCCGGCAAGCGCCTTTTGCAGCAGGGTTGCCGTATTCCAGGTTTTCCGCGGGCTTCCGTTGAAGGCAATGATTTCCATAGGTTCTCTCCTACCAAAAACAAGACCGGGGCCGTTCCTGCATGCGCTCGCGGCTGTGCTCGGAATGACGTTCCTTTGCTTTGGAACCATCAGCTCTCTCGGTCAGATTTCTCGAACATTAATTATTGCGGCACGGAATAAGCCGGCTCGCATTTGCGGAGGTCTACACTTCGCGAAGCTGATCTTCGCTCATGCCGAAGTAATGACCGAATTCGTGAATCACCGTGCGCCGGACTTGCCGGCGGATTTCCGCTTCGTTCGAGCAGACCGCCTCGATGTTCTTCTGGTAAAGGACGACGTAGTCAGGCCCCGTGCGCAGATCGAAGAAACTCTTTCTGGTGGCCGGCACGCCGTGAAACAGGCCGAGCAGGAGCCGTTTTTGCCCGGGCCCGGGCGGCGGCTGGTTCGGGGGCAAGTCCTCCACCAGGACGGCGACATTTTCGATGCGAAGGCGAAACTCCTCCGGCAGGGAGTCGAGCACCTCCTCAACCAGCTTGACGAAGCGCTCGCGCTCCATTGCCGTGTTCCCGCCGGCCCAGGGATCAGGCTGTTGCCGGGGCTGCCGCAGCCTTCGTGACCGCTGGCCTGGCCGGCTTCTCGGCCGCTTTTTTCTGAGCTGCCGCTTTCTTCTGGGCCGCCCAGCGTTTCCGCTGCGCTGCGGCAATCTTCCGCCGGGCTGCCGCGCTCAGGTGACGGACTGCGCGGGACGCTTTGACGGCGGGCTTTGCGGCCTTCTTGCGCCGCTCGGCCCATCTCTTCTTCATCATTTCCGACAGGCGCTTACGTCCGGCAGCGGTAAAGCGCCGGGCACGGCGCGGCTTCGGGGCTTTTGCGACGACCGACCGTTGGCTGCGTCCCCGGGGAGCCGGGGTGGATGCCAGCGACTCCAACGCGGCAATGGCCCGGTCTAGGCGCGCGCCCTCGGCTTGTAGTTGGGCAAGAATCTGTTTCGTATCCAATCAACGCTCCTTAAGCTACAGGGTAGTTATGCAACTCGCTTCTAAGCCTACCTATACAGTATCGCAAACACCGCAGCTATAACCAACTTTTCAACCTTGCTAGGTAGTGGGTCAGGTTCCGCGCCGCGCTTTTCGGCGCTAACCTGGGAAATTGGTCCCACGTCAGCCCAAAAGCAGGGCGGGACGTGGGGCACCCGTTGTTGTGTCAATTCAAATTGACCCACTACTACCTTCTACTAGAAACGGAGGGTGGCCTTGCAGCCTTTCGGTTCGAGCAAGAGATTCAGGGCATTGCCTGCGCCCACTATAAACAGGTGAGAATTCAGCAGCGCGTCGGTCGCGCACCCTTCGCCATTATCGACAGCTATGGCTATGCCGCCTGACTCCTTAGCTGCCTTCAACAACAGGCGGTCGTTGTTGCCGTTGCCAAAGACGGCGCAGTGCTCCAACCCGAGGCTCGCGCCGTATTTTTGCTTTTGCAGGTCGTGGCGCTCGCCCTCCAGCCGGACCAGGTTTATGGGAACGCCTCTTAGTTCCTCACCGGCATAGCCGAAGGTATCGGCGGTGATGACATGAATCTCCAATAACTCCGCCAGTCTTAGAAGGCTGTCCCTGACGCCATTCGTCATGCGGCCGCCGCAAGACAAGGTGCCGGTGTAGTCGGTCAGTATGGTGGCGATGTGCTTCCGCCCAAATCCGGGGATATCTATGGAAATTCCAGGCTTGCTCATGTCGCCCTCCGGCGAAATCACGATAAGTGTAACGGTGAGGCTAATCCAGAACAAAGTGGCCGGGGCTTCCCGGGTTCATCCGGCTGCGCATGTTCACAGCGGCGAAAGAGGCTGCCCAGCTCTTTCTGAATATTTCTTAGACTCAGGGGGCAACTCTGACCAGAGCGCCTCCATCCCAATCGTCACTCGCTGACCGGCGCGGCGGTTTCGATCAGCGTGAGCTGGTTCGGCGGGCGAGCGTCAGTCCAAGATTCGGCGGTGGCAAAAAAGATGAGAGAGAGAATTTCCCTGTTTCTGGTTCCCGTACTGTCGCTGTTCCTGTGGGCATGCGGGTCGGGCTCCAATTCGTCCAACTCCAATAACGCGAGCGGCAACACCCCGACGGGTGGCGGGACGACAACCACTCCTACCACTCCAACTCCAACCACGCCGAGCACGCCGCCGCCGGGAACGCCGATTCCGGCCAACGCGGCGCTGAAGCCCATCAACCACATAATCTTCATGCTGCAGGAAGGCCGCTCCTTCGACAACTACTTTGGCCAGCTAAACACCTTCCGCACCACTGCGGCCTGGTGTGGCGCGGGCGCCTGTCCCGTGCTTACGGCCGATGCCGACGATCTCACCAAGATTCCGCTGTCACAGACCGCCAATCCGCCCTATACCAGCACTACGCCGGCCACGCCGCCTCCGCCAATCGAATCCTTCAAGATGATTTCGGCTTGCACCGAAGCCATCTCGCCGTCCTGGAACGCCAGTCACGTTGCCCGCAACCTGACGGCCTCCAACTCTACTACGGCGACCTTGGACGGCTTTGCCTACGAGGCCGGCGCCTTCGCCACCAAGAACCTCCTGCTCGACCTTACCGGGCAGCGCGCCATGGGTTACTACGACCAGACGGCGCTTAACTTCTACTACTTCATGGCGACTCAATTCAGCACCTCGGACCGCTGGTTCTCTCCGGTGATGTCCGGATCCGACGCCAACCACCTCTTCTCCTACGCCGCCACCTCCAATGGAAACATCGAGACCCTGGCGCAGATTTCCGCGCCGCTGACGAACTGGACCATCTTCAACCTGCTGCAGAATGCCGGAATCTCCTGGAAAATCTACTACACCGACGTCTCGCCTACGACCAAGGCGCCGGACACCTATGCCCCGGAGTTTGCGCAACTGAACGGCTTCAGCGCCAACATCGTTCCGCTAAGCCAGTATTACGCCGATTTGACCAATGGCACCTTGCCGGCCGTCGCCCTGATTGAAGGCGGACGAAACAGCGGGCTGGCCGAACAGGCTGGCGTCAACATTCAGACTGGGCGCGACGCAGGTGGAGACGATCCTCAAGGCTTTCATGAACAGCACCGCCTATGCCAGCTCGGTTTTTGTTCTCACCTGGGCCGATGGCGGCGGGCTGTATGATCACGTGGCGCCGGCGGCAGCGGTAAACCCGGACGGCGTGCCGCCTAACATCGCGGCCACCACCGACATCAAGACAATCTTCAACGACAACTTCACCTACACCGGCTTCCGCGTGCCGCTGATCGTTATCTCGCCCTTTGCCAAGGCAGGATACGTATCGCACACCGTGGCCGACTTCACCGCCATTCTGAAGCTGATTGAGGCGCGCTGGGGACTGCCCACGCTGACGCAGCGCGACGCGGCGCAGTTCGACATGTCGGAGTTCTTCGATTTCACCAATGTGCCCAACAAGACTCCGCCCTTGTCGCCCACCCAGTCCACCGCTGCTGCTTGCTATACCAACACGCTGCCGTAACTCCACTGGGCGCGGGTGCGGGTCCTCCCGCGCCCGCGCATTTTTTGCCCGCCGCTCATCCCCGAGAAAACCTGGCCTCTCATCCCAGCCAGCGCATCATGGCGCGCCGTAAACCGCGTCTGCCACGGCCCCGGTTGCGCCAGCACGAAAGTCTGAAAATAGATAGGCCAGCTCAGAAGTTGCCGTTTACCCAGATGCTCTTCTAAATCAATGGCTTGTAGGGGAAACCGCTGAGCCTGGCCTCCCCAGGCCCGGCATGGTAGCCGGCGGAACCGGCAACCCTGAATTTTGCTGGCATCTTCGGCCAGAAGCAGTATCATTCCACCACCCAATAACGCGTTCACCCCATCAGGGGAGGTGTCTGTGAGCACAACCATCCAGGAAGTTCGCACCGTCTCGCGGCCGACGGTCAGCGCCATAATCGAGAAGCTTCCGCTGAGCAAAACCCATTACATGCTGGCCATTGCCGCCGCCCTCGGGTACACCTTCGACGCCTTCGATACCTATATCGTCAGCTTTGCAATGCCGTCGATTGTCCGGGAATGGAAGCTGACTCCGGTCTTCAACGGCATGCTGGCCTCGGCCGGCATGTGGGGCATGTTCATCGGGGCCATGATGTGGGGGCCGATCATCGACAAGTTTGGCCGCAAGTTCGGCTTTGCCGGGACGGTGCTGGGCTTCAGCGCGTTGAGCGGCATCACCGCCTTTGCTACTGACACCACCCAGTTCATCGTTTACCGCTTCATCTCCGGCCTGTGCCTGGGCGGCATGCTGCCGGTGGTTTCGGCTCTGCTGGCCGAATACGTTGCCGCCAAGCATCGTGGCCGGGTCGTGGCCATCCCTCCGGTGTTCTGGCCGGTGGGCCTGTTTGCCGCCGCCATCGCCTCCTTCGCCCTGGTTCCGGTCTACGGCTGGCGCTCGCTGTTCCTGGTCGGCGTGGTGCCTGCCTTCCTGGCCTTTTTCGTTATCAGGAAGTTTCCCGAGTCGCCGCGCTGGCTGGCCACTAAAGGCAGAAAAGAAGAGGCGGCCGCGGTCCTGGTGCGGTTGGGAGCCAGCCAAGACCAGGTGCGCGACCTGGGAGCGGAAGAAGCCAAGCAAAAGGTCCCGCTCAGCGTGCTGCTGCACGCGCCCTACCTGAAACGCTTCATCCTCACCACCAGCGTTCTGTTCTTTGGCTTTTTCGGCTACTACGGCTTTGTGCTGTGGCTGCCCTCGATCCTGGCGGTGGAATTCAAACTCAGCCTGGTGAAGACCTTTACCTACACCATTTTGGTTGGCGTCTTTGCCATTCTGGGCAAGGTGATGGCATTCTTCACCATCGACAAGTTCGGCAGAAAGCAACTGTTCTATTTCGGCTACGGTCTGGCCGGGCTGGCTTCGCTGATCTTCGGCGTGCTCAGGGACCCGACGCATCTTCTCATCGGCGCCTGCGCGCTCTCCTTCCTGCTGGAAGAAGCTGCCGCCGGATGCGTGGTGCTGCCTACCGAGCTGTTTCCCTCGCAGGTGCGGGGCACGGCCAACTCCTGGACCAGCGCCTCCGGCAAGCTGGCCTCAGCCCTGAGCCCGCTGGTGTTTGGATTCTTCATGGCCCGGCACATGTATTACGGAATTTTCGTCACCATGGCGGTATTTTTCTGGGTGGCTTGCATCATGGTGCTCACCTTGGGGGTCGAGACCAGGGGCCGGGCGCTGCACGACGTGGGCGCCTCGTAACCGCATCGGGGCTTGCATAACGTTTTGTTTACTCGCATCGGCAAACCTGGTGAACTCATAAGCGACCTCGCGCGCGTTGATCTGAAAGGAGACTCTATTTTTATGAGTGGAACTGGCGTAAAGCTGAAACCGGCTGACAAGGGCGCGGCCTACATTGTGGACTTCCTGGTACGGCAGAAGGTGCCTTACATCTTCGGGCTGTGCGGGCACGGAGTCCTGGGCCTGCTGGACGGCCTCTACGACCGGCAGAGCGAGATCAAGACGATCTCGGTGCATCATGAGGCCATCGCCGCCTTCATGGCCGACGGCTATTTCCGCATTGCCCAGAAGCCGGTGGCGACCTACAGCTCCTGCGGGCCGGGCTCGGCCAACCTGGTGACGGCGGTGGCCGGCGCCTTTGCCGACTCTTCGGCGATGCTGGTCATAACCGGCAACGTCCCCACCCAGCAGTGGAACCGCGGTCCCTTCCAGGAGAGCGGGCGCTACTACCAGGGCGATTTCATCACCGTCCTGCGCTCCTATGTGAAGCGCAGCTTCCAGCCGACGCGCGGCGACATGCTGCCCCTGGCCATGCGCCAGGCTTTTGCCTTTATGACCAACGGAAGGCCGGGGCCGGTACACCTGGATGTGCCGCTGAACATCTTTGTCGAGCCGGTGGAGGAAGCCGCGGCGGCGCGCGAGGAGTGGCCGCTGGTGAGCTGGGCGCGTCCGGCGGGCGATCCGGCGGCTATTGCCGCGGCTGCCAAGCTGCTGCTGGAAGCCGAGCGTCCGGTGATCGTCTCCGGCCACGGAGTCGAGTTGAGCAGGGCCGAGGCGGCGCTGATGGCTTTTGCCGAAGCATTCTCGATTCCGGTGGCGACAACGCCGTTCGGCAAGGGAACTTTCAATGCCGATCACCCGCTGAGCCTGGGACCGACCGGCCGTAATGGCCCGCTGATGTGCAATGCTGCCTGCCGCAACGCCGATGTCATCCTGGCGCTCGGCACCCGTTTCGACGACCGCGCCACCAGCGCCTGGCTGCCGGGCATGACTTACAACTTCCCGTCGACAAAATTGATCCACGTCGATATCGATTCCAATGAGATCGGCCGCAACTTCCGCACCGAGATCGGGATCATCGGCGACGCGCGGCTGGTGCTGGAACAGTTGCTGGCTTACAAGGACAAGGTTGTTGCCGGACGGCGCAGCGCCTGGCTAAGTCGCGTCGACGGCTGGCGCAAGAAGTGGGACGACGCCACCAAGCCGGCATATAAATCGGATGCCGTGCCGATCCATCCGGCGCGTTTGGTTTCGGATCTGCGCCGGGTGGTGCCCGACAACGGCATCGTGCTCTCCGACGTGGGCGGCCACCACAACTGGCTGGTGGCGGAATGGCAGGCGCGGCAGCCGCGCACGTTCCTGCAGACCTGGGGCTTCGCTTCCATGGGCTTTGGCATGGGCGGCGCGCTGGGCGCGAAATTGGCGGCGCCGGATCGTCCGGTGGTTTCCGTCTGCGGCGATGGCGGCTTCGTCATGTGGGCCAGCGCCGTGCTGACCGCGGTCGAGTACAACATTCCGGTGGTGTGGCTGGTCTGGAACAACTACGGCTTTGTGGTTATCCGCGACCAGCAAATGGGATTCTTCGGCAAGACCCGCGAGCTGGCCTGCAACTTTACCGACACCGGCGGCAAGCTGTACAGCGCCGACTACGCGGCCATGGCGCGCTCGATGGGCGCGGTGGGCGTTACCGTGGAAAAACCTGCGGACCTGGCGCCGCAACTGCAAGCCGCCATCGCTTCCAACAAGCCGACGGTGCTGGATGTGCGGGTGGATCGCGAGGCGCGTCCGCTGGCCAGCGGAAGCTGGGAGCTGCCGCCGATTCCGCCGCCGTTGCCGAACTTCGGCTGGGGAGAAGACTGAGAGTAGCGCTACCGTCCACGACGGCGGGTCTGCTGAGCTTCATAGCAGCGCGGACCCGCCGGCGAGGGCGCCGGCGCTACGACGAAAGGAGCGCATATGGAGAAGACCGCTGTGGCGCAAAGCGGCGAATCGTGGTCGCTGAAGATGGTGGCCCCGCTGGAGCCGGGCATCGTATGCATCGACATCGAGCGCATGCTGAAGTTCTATGCCGGGGTCCTGGGGCTCGCCCTGGTGGGCGACGCCGAAACAACTCCGGAGATGAGCAGCAGGTTCCGGGCGACCCCGCACGGCTACAGGATCGTGCGCCTGCAGACGCCTTATGGCGAGCGCATAAAGCTTGTCCAGCCGAAGGTGCCCCCGGCGCAGAATCCCGTGCCTGAGTGGGTATATCAGCGGCAGGGCATCGCCTACCTGACGTTCGTTATCCAGGACATGCAGGCCATGGTGGCGCGGCTGAAGGCCAACCAGGTGAGACTCGTCAGCCAAGACCCGGTCGAGGTGCGCAAGGGCGTGCTGGCGCTGTACTCGATCGACCCGGAAGGCAACTACGTGGAATTTGTCGAGTACCCGGACGTGGCGTCTTATCGCCCCGACCTGTACAAGAACTGAAAATTCCGCATCAAGAGCGGGTCTGCTTTTGCGCCAGAAACCGCTTGCCTGTATGGCCGGTGGACTGCAAAATCAGGCCATTATTAAATCCAGCCGGAAAGGATTCATGACAGATGAGCAGCAGTCCTAAGATTCCCGAGTGCCAGGCTCCCGATCCCAATCCGCGTCCACCGCGGCTGAAAGCCCCGCCGGGAGCAACCGATACTCACTTCCACATCTTGGGCCCGGCCACGCGCTATCCCTATGTCGAGGAGCGCGAGTACACGCCGCCGGATGCGCTGCCCTCGGCGTGCCGCAAGCTGTTTACGACGCTCGGCATTCAGCGGGCGGTGCTGGTGCAGCCCAGCGTCTATGGCGAAGACAATAGCTGCATGGTGGAGTCGGCGCCGCAACTGGGCGTGCCGGCGCGCCTGGTGGTGGTGGTCCCGTTTTCGACGCCGGACAAGGAGCTGCGGCGGTTGCACGATGCCGGGGCGCGCGCCGTGCGCTTTATCCTGGCGCACATCGGCGGCTTGCCGCTCGATGACCTGGAGCGCTTCTCCGCCCGCGTCAAGGACATGGGGTGGCACATCCAGTTTCTGCTGCGCCCAGCCAACCTCATCGAGTTGGAAAGCCGGCTGGCCAAGCTGCCCACCGAGTTCCTGGTCGACCACATCGGCCTGATCCGCCCCTCGGAAGGCGGAGTGAAGCAGCCCGCCTTCCAGGCGCTGCTGCGCTTGTTCCGCAGCGGCCGTTGCTGGGTAAAGCTCACCGGCGGCTATCGCATCTCCGCCCAGGCGCCGCCTTATCCGGAGGCGATTCCGCTGGTCGAGGCCTTGGTCAAGGAGCGCCCTGACCGCATTCTTTGGGGAAGCGACTGGCCGCACGTCATGATGAAGGGCAAGATGCCCAACACCACCGAGCTGTTCGATCTGCTGCTGGATTGGGTGCCGGATGAAAAAGTCAGGGCACGAATCCTGGCCGACAATCCGCAGGCGCTGTTCCGCTTTTGAAGGCGCAGGCCCGGCCGCCTTCGGCCGGGCGCTTCCGGAAGACGAGGTGAAGGAATGAATCCATGGGAGAGAAAGCTGGGGCTGATCGTGCCCTCCTGGAACACGGTCAACGAGTACGAATTTCAGCGAGTGGTTACCCCGGCCATGTCCGTGCACTCGATGCGCATCCGCATCACCGCCGATGACGAAGAGAATTTCACCCGCATGGCGACCGAAGTCCCTGGCGCGGCCAAGCTGCTGGCCCAGGCCAAGGTGCAGGCGATTTGCTACGGCTGCCTGGCCGGAGGCTTCATAAAAGGGCCGGGGCACGATCAGGAGATCATCCGCGACATCGAGTCCGCCACTTCGATTCCCGGCGTGGCCGCCGCCGCAGCCGTGGTCGACGCCCTGCGCGCCATGAACATCACGCGCGTCAGTGTGGCTTCGCCTTACGAGCCCTGGCTGAACGACAAGCTGGCACAGTACCTGAACGCTTTTGGCATCGAGGTGCTGGCGCTGAAGGGGCTCGGCACCTCGGCGCACGCCAGTTTTACGCCGGAGCAGAACGCGGAACTGGCCAGCGAGGTGGATCGGCCCAGCTCGCAGGCCATATTCATCAGTTGTTCGAACTTCCGCACGCTGGAGATCATCGAGCTGCTGGAGAACAAGCTGGGCAAGCCGGTGCTCACCAGCAACATGTGTTCGCTGTGGAAAATGCTGCGACGGCTCGGTGACCGTCGCTGCCTGCCGGGAACGGGCCGCCTGTTCCGCGAAGCTTGAAAGTCCAGACCCCCAGCCGCTGGCGGCTGGGACTACACAACGAAAGGTTGAGTTATGGCCACCACGCAGAAGATATCGGCACCCGCTGAAGCCGGTTCACTCTGGACCGGCAGACGCTTCTGGATTGCCGCCTTCATTTTTTCCAACATGTTCATCAACTACATGGACCGCATCAACCTCTCGGTTGCCGCCCCGATCATCGCCAGGCAATTCAAGTGGGACCCGGGACTGATGGGATGGATCTTTTCCTGCTATCTCTGGACCTACATGGTATGCCTGATCCCTTGGGGACGCCTGACCGACCGCTTCGGCAGCCGCAATGTAGGCACGGTTTCCATGGTGCTGTGGTCGGCTGGCGGAATGGCTTCCGGGGCTACGTTCGGGTTCGGTAGCATGATGGCCGCGCGGCTCGGGCTGGGCGTGGGAGAAGCGGCCTCGTTCCCCATCTGCGGCAAGGTCGTCAGGCAGTGGTTCCCGGCCAGCGAGCGCGGACTGGCAACGGCCATCTTCAATGCCGGAACCTTTGCCGGCCCCGCCTTGTCGGCCCCCTTCGTCGCCTGGCTGATTTTGCAGACGGGATGGCGCGTATCATTCGTCATTACCGGGGTGATCGGCCTTATCTGGGCGGTCCTCTGGTTCAAGTTCTTCAGGGCCCCGGCAGAGTGCGGATGGCTGCGCGAAGGCGAGCGCAACTATCTGCTCTCCCAGACCGGCGCTCCCGCCAAAGCGGCCGCCGCCGCTCCGACCAAGGGCGCTCTCGGTCTGCTGCTCAGCCGCAAGACCATGTGGGGACAGTTCATCACCCAGGGATGCTGCGCTTACACCATGTATCTGTTTCTTGCCTGGCTGCCCTCCTACCTGGTGCGCGAGCGCCATATGGACTTGATGAAGGCGAGTTGGTTCACCGCCATGCCTTACATCTTGTCGGTAGTGCTGGGCATTCTCATCGGAAAACTGAGCGATAGCATCCTCACTCCCGAGGCCGTCAAGCAGGGCAAGCGCCGGCAGTTGCTGATTGTCTTTATCCTGCTCTCCAGCGTGGTGCTGGTAACCAACATGGTCAGCAACCAGTGGCTGGTGGTGGCGCTGATCGCGGTGGCGCTGACCAGCATTTCCAGCGCCCTTACCTTGAACATCGCCATGTGCAACGACCTGGTTTGGGACCCGACGATGGCCGCCACCGCGCTCGGTTTCCAGATCCTGGGCGGAAACTCCTTTGGCGTCTTTGCGCCGATTCTGACCGGCTATATCGTCAAGACGACGGGCAGCTTCAGCAGCGCATTTATCCTGGCCGGGTGCCTGCTGTTCTTGGGAGCAATCACCTCGCTGACCATGACCAGACGGCCGCTGGCCTTCGGCGAAGACGCCCGGGCCACGGCCCGCTGAAGCACGGCATTACGCGCCGATATGGCGGGGGGTTTGCCCGGCCGGGAGCGGCCCGTGCCTGCGTAGGGGCGGCCGCCCTCGGCCGCCCAGCTTCATCTCAGCGCCGAACAACGCGGCGCGGAAAAAGCGCGGCTTCGACTATCTTTTCCTTATGCCTCGCTGCGGCTGTTCGGCGCTGGCGGGTGTTTCCATGGCCTTGTCTTTCCAGATCACGATCTGATCGCGCGCCCCTGGCGCCTCGGGGGAATTGGGCGCCAGTTCGAGGAAGGCCTGCATGTGCTCGACCGCCTCGCTGTAGTAGCCCAGTTCGGCGGCGATCAGGGCGGCGTTGTAGCGGCCCTCGAACCATACCGGGTAGACCTCTATTCCGCGTTCATAGTGATACAGCGCCTTCCCGGGTTTTTCTTCCTTGAGAGCGTTCTCGGCGAGCAACTGCTGCTGGCGCACGGCTTCCGGAATCTCCGGCTTGGTAGCGGTATCGCGCCACTCGACCGCCGCCTGGGCGAAGTTGCGCAGCTTCATGCCGTCCTCGCCGGACATCTCGCGCAAGCGGTTGAGGGCGTTGGCCAGCGACTCGGTCGTTTTATCCGAGCCCACACCATACCAGTAAATGTGCTTGAAGGGTTCCCCAATATCGTTCCCGGCCTCGTTCTGCAGGCGGTAGATGCCGGCAAAGTGGCGCTTGGCAAAGACCTTGGGCAAGGTCTTGAGGTCGACCGTGTAGCTGCGGAACTCCCTCTGCCGTATCCATTGCATCTTGAACTCGAAGCTATCCAGGGTGAACTTAAAGCTGCCGGGCTCGACGCTGCTGTAGTAAGCCGTCCCCAACTGGGCTGCTACCAGTTTGCGCGCCTGCCAGAGGGTCAAATGCGGATCGTTCTGCAGCAAATCGTCAGACATCTGTTGCGCCGGCGACGGCATTCCCTTTTTTGCGGCCTGCCGCGCAAGCTGGGCGGCCGCAGGGAGGTGAGAAATTACGAGCACGGATGCAACCACCAGGACGGCAATGAATCTTTTGCGGGCGCAACTCATACGGAGTTCCTCCTCGAAGCACAATTCAAACGGCGGAGCCCGGTAATCCGTCCGGGGCTCCAAAAAACTCGGGATCTGTGCCGATTGTGTGTTCCGGCGTGACGGCTGTCAAGAAATTAAGCGCCGAATCGGGGCGCCTGGCGGCGCGGCGCCAAATTGCCCTGGCCAGCGGCGGTGAAAGCTGGCATAATCGCGCTGCAAACAGCAACAAAGCTGCTATAATCGGTTGATATTTTATCAACCAAAGGACCGCCGTGGATTGCGTTGCGCAGCCCCGCAAGGTTCTGGTCGTCGATGATGAGCGGCCGGTAGCCATCACTCTGTCTGCCATTCTCGAAGCCGAGGGGTACAAAACGGCCATCGCCTTCAGTGGTGAGGAGGCAATGGGAGTCGCGGCCCGGTTCCGGCCTGATTTCCTGCTGAGCGACATCAGAATGCCGGGGATGAACGGCGTCGACGCCGCCCTGCGCATCCTGGAGTTTCTTCCCGGCTGCTGCGTGCTTTTCATCTCCGGTTATCCCGCCGACGAGGCGCTCGCCGGCGCGCGCACGCGCGGCTTCAACTTCCAGGTTTGCAGCAAGCCGATCCCTCCGCCTGAGCTTCTGGGCAAGATAGCCGACATCATCGCCCGGCCTACTCCCCCGCCGCTCACCGTCCTCCACGTAGACAACGACGAGGTTTTCCGCTACGCCGGCTCCCGCATTCTGAGGCACACCGGCTTCAAGGTGCTGGAGGCGGGAAGCGGCGAGGAGGCCCTGCGCCTGGCGAAAACCCGGCCCGATGCCATACTGCTTGACATCCACCTGCCCGACATGAGCAGCTTCGAAGTCTGCCGCCAGCTTAAGAACGATCCCGAGACGGCGGGCATACCGGTTGTGTACCTCACCGACACGGCGAACGACGACGTCTCGCAGAACCTCGCCCGGCAACCGGGGGCCGAGGCTTACTTCACCCATCCCATCGACACCGAGCGGCTATGCGCCTTGCTGCGAAGCCTGGGAGAGCGGAAACTCAGGTCGCACGAGTAACCAACAGCAGATACACCGCTTTGCTCAGGATGACACTCCAGAGATTTTCACCTTTTCCGAAGCTTCAAATGCGCTAAGAATGAGATGATCTATGCAGTAACGGGAGGCAATTTCAATGGGCGGCCACATGGGAAAGCTGGCGTGGATTGACCTGTCCGGCGGCAGCGTAAAAATCGAAGAAATCGCGGAAGATGTCCGGCGGAAGCACATCGGGGGAACGGCCCTGGCGGCCTGGATCCTGCAGCGGTTTCCATTTCACCAGTTCGATCCGCTGGGACCGGAGAACGTGCTCATCTTCGCCTCGGGGCCGCTGACGGGAGCCAACGTTCCCACCTCCGGACGCTACGCCGTGGCCGCCAAGTCGCCGCTGACGGGAATCTGGGGCGAGGCCGACAGCGGGGGAAGGTTCGGCATCGCCCTCAAGGCCGCCGGTTTCGACGCCGTCGCCATCACCGGCCGAGCACCCTCGCCATCGGTGCTGGCGATCATCGACGGCAAGCTTTCGCTGGCGCCGGCGGAGGCGCTTTGGGGAAAAGACACCTACGAGACTTTCGATATTTTGACCTCCAGCTACGGCAGCAAGGCAGCCGTGGTCTGCATCGGCCCGCCCGGCGAACGCATGATGCCGCTGGCCAGCATCATGAGCGAGGGCCGTCACGCCCGGGCGGCGGGACGCTGCGGCCTGGGCGCGGTCATGGGCTCCAAGCGGCTGAAGGCGGTGGTGGCCGATGGCAGCTTGCGCACGCCGGTGGCGCATCCGCGGGAGCTGCAAGAGAGCATCCGCCAGCTCACGCCGTTCATGCTGGAGAAGCTGGCGCGCCCGCACCGTTTCGGCACGCCCGGCGGAACGGTAGGCAACGCCGTCATCGGCGACTTGTCGGCCCGCAATTGGACAAACGGAAATTGCGGCGAGCTGGTCGAGCACCTCAGCGGCGAAGTCATGATGAAGGAATATGCCGCCGGGAAATATCACTGCCCGCCATGCGTCATCGGCTGCGGCAAGGAAGTGCGCGTTCCCGCCGGGCCGCAGGCGGGCAAAACCACGCCGCTGGAGTACGAGACCATCGGCGGCTTCGGGCCGCAATGCGGCGTCTTCGATTGGAAGGTCATCATAGAGGCCGATGACATTTGCAACCGCCTGGGCATGGACACGATCTCGGTCAGCGGCGCGGTGGCCTTTGTCTTTGAAGCCGTCAGCAGGGGCCTGATCGAACAGCCCGCGCACGGGCCGAAGCTGGAATGGGGAAACGGCGAGGCCGTATTGTCGCTCGTCCGGCAAGTCGCTTGCGGAGAAGGTCTGGGGAAGCTGATGCAGGGAGGAACCCGCCGGGCGGCGCGGCAGCTTGGCGCGGAAGCGGAAAAATTTGTCATGCACGTAAAGGGCCTGGAACCGCCGTATCACGATCCGCGGGCCATCTCCAGCCTGGCCGTCAGCTACGCCACCATGCATCGTGGAGCCTGCCACCGCGGCTGCACCCATACGCTGGAGCGCAGCGCCATGCCCGGACTCGGCTTTCCCAAGCCGCTGGATCGTCTGTCGGACGAAGGAAAGGGCCGGTCGGCGGCCATCGCACAAAACTATGCGGAGCTGTCCAACAGCCTGAAATTCTGTTCCATTGCCATGACGGCGCTGGATTTGCCGATCCTGGTCACCTGGATGAACTTTGTCACCGGCTGGGATATTGACGCGGCGGAACTGCTGCGCGCGGGAGAGAGAAGTTTCAACCTGAAGAGGCTGCTGAACCTGGCCTGCGGCGTGACCAGGGCCAATGACACCCTGCCGCGACGCTTCACCCATGAGCCATTCGCGGCCGGCGCTTCCGCCGGGCACGTACCCGACCTGAAAAAAATGCTGGACGAGTATTACGCATTTCGCGGCTGGGACGAGAATGGGGTGCCAACCGCGGCGAAACTGGCAGAACTGGGACTGGCGTGAACACTTTTTCGACTGGTCATGCCAGCCCGAGGTAGGCGGCGCGGATTTGCGCGTTGCCCAGCAGATCGCTGGATGCCCCCTGCCAGCACGATGGAGCCGTTTTCCATGACGTAGCCGCGCGTCGAGACGCTCAGCCCGTCCACCACGTTCTGCTCAACGATGAGCACGGGAACGTTGCGCTCGCCGATTTCGCGGATCTTCTGGAAGACCTCTTCCACCAGCTTGGGCGCCAGCCCGAGAGAAGGCTCATCCAGCAGCAGGAGCCGGGGCTCGGACATCAGGCCGCGGGCGATGGCCACCATCTGCTGCTCGCCGCCGGAGAGCGTGCCAGCCGCCTGCTTGCGGCGCTCCTTCAGCTTGGGAAACAGCGCGTACTGCTCTTCCAGCAGTTGCGGAACCTTGCGCCGGGTGCGCTCGATGTAAGCCCCGAGAACCAGGTGCTCCTCCACGGTCATATAGGGGAACAGTTGCCGGCCTTCGGGAACGTGGCTGATGCCCAGCGCCACGATGTCATGCACCGGCAGCCGGCTGATCTCCCGGCCGTCGAATTTCACCGTGCCGCCCTGGCAGCGCACCAGCCCGCTGATCACCCGCAGGGTGGTGGTCTTGCCCGCGCCGTTGGCGCCGATCAGGGTCACGACCTCGCCCTGCCTGACGGTAAGCGAGAGATTGAACAAGGCTTGAAAGTCGCCGTAGCCGGCGTTGATGCCGGCCAGTTCCAGAAGCGGAGGCGCGCCGTCGCCGCTCATTTCACCACTTCCTTGTACTTCGACCCGAGATAGGCTTCGATCACTTCGGGGCGGCGCACGATATCCTGCGGCTTGCCCTCGGCGATCTTGATGCCATGATCGAGCACCACCACCCGGGCCGCGATCTTCATGACCACCTGCATGACGTGCTCGACGCCGCCGATGGCGGCAATTCCCCAGTCGGGAAGCCGCTGCAACAGTTCGGCCAGCCGCAGGGCCTCGGTAGTGGGCAGGCCGGCTACGACTTCGTCCAACAGGATCAGCTTGGGTTTGGTGGCCAGCGCGCGCGCTATCTCCAGCCGCTTCACCATGGCCAGTCCCGTGCCGCGCACCGGCAGACGCATCAGCTTCTCCATGCCGAGAAATTCCAGCACCTTCACCGCTTCCTCCTCGGCGCGCGCCGGTGATGCGGTGTGCAGAAACGCGCCCAGCATCACGTTCTCCAGCACCGTGAGGTTGCGCAGCGGCTTGGGAATCTGGAAGGTGCGGCCGATCCCCAGCCGGGCGGCGCTGTCGGGCGAGGAGCGGGTGATGTCTTTTCCCTCAAACAGCACCTGCCCCGAGTCGGCGTGATAGACGCTGGTGATGAGGTTGAACAGGGTGGTCTTGCCGGCGCCGTTGGGGCCGACGATGAATACGATTTCGCCCGCCTCGACCGACATGGTGACATCTGTCACCGCCTTCAGTCCGCCGAAGCGCTTGCTGACGTTTTTGATCTCCAGTAAAGCCATGCCTTCAGCTCACGATTCCGGTCCGTCTGGGTTTCTGGGCTGCCGCCCGGGCTCCCCGACGTAGGCAGCGGTTGCGCCGGTTGCGGCGGCCGGCTCGGCGGAAGGCGCTAATGCCGCCCGGCGATGGCCCAGCCGGCGAATCAGCGTCCCGACAATGCCATCGGGCAGGAACAGCACCACCACGATGACCAGCAGGCCGTAAATCAACAGGTGCGCTTCCTTGAATTCGTTCTTGAAGATTTCCGCCGCCCCCTCCAGCACGACGGAGCCCAGCAGCGGCCCGAGCAGGGTCCCGGCGCCGCCCAGCATCGGCAGAATGGCAATTTCCACCGAGAGTTCTATCCCCAGCACCTGGTCGGGCACGATGTACAGGAAAAGGCTGGCGTAAAGCGCGCCGGCCAGCGCTGTGACCGCCGCGCTCAGCAGCAGAGACCACAACTTCACCCGCACCGTGTTTACGCCGACCGAGAGCGCCGTGTCTTCGTCTTCGCGGATGGCCATCAGGTAATAGCCGAAGCGCGAGCGTTCGACCCAGTAGCTGAGGGCGAAGGCCAAGGCCGCCAGCACCACGGCGGAAACACAGAACCAGGCGGAGGTATTGTGCGGGAACAGCAGAGGCACTTGCGTCCCCACGTCGCCGCCGGTCACCTCGGGAAGATTTTTGGCGATCAGGCGCACGACCTCGGCGAAGGCGATGGTGGCCAGGCAGAAATATGGCCCGCGCAGGCGGAACGAGACTCTGCCAATGACGGCGGCCGACAACATCGCCAGCACCATTCCCCCCAGCATGGCCAGCCACGGCGACATTCCCAATTTGCTCAGCAGGGCCAGGCCGTAGGCGCCGACGCCGAAGTAGGCGGCGTGTCCGAGCGACAACTGGCCGGCGTAGCCGCCAACCAGGTTCCAGGCCAGTCCCAGGGCGGCGAAAAGCATCAGCCGGAAGCCGATCTGCAGCAGGTAATCGCTGCGCAGATAGGCGGCCAGCGCTAACATCACGGCAAAGATGATCGCCGCCGCCGCCACCTGTTGCCGTCTCATGCGCGCTGGCTCCCAAAGATGCCGCTGGGCTTGAACGAGAGCACCAGGATGAAGATGACGAAGTCCACCACCAGCGCCCACTCGTTTCCCCAATACAGGCTGGTGAGGCTCTCGACCACGCCCAGCACCACGCCCGCCGCCGCTGCGCCCTCGATCGAGCCCATGCCGCCCATCACCACGATAAGAAACGATTTGAGGTTAAACAGGTGACCCACGTCGGGATAGAGATAGAACACCGGCAGGAGCAGGCCGCCGGCGATACCGGCAGCCGCCGCTCCAATGCCGAACGTGATGGCCTGCACCCGGCCTACGTTAATGCCCATCAGGGGCGCGGAAAAGGGGTTCTGGGCGATGGCGCGCGCCGCCCGTCCCAGGCGCGTGCGCATGACAAAGAAATAAAGCCCCCCCGCCGCCAGCAGCGCGATGGCAAACGAGATCAGCCAGGGCGCGTTGAGGGTGATCTGCGATCCCAGGTGCACGTTATCGCCCAACAGCGGGATGTTTAGTTGATGGTAGTCGGCGCCAAAGACGAGCAGGACGGTATCCACGCAGATCAGCGATACGCCCAGGGTCAGCAGAATCACCATGAACTCCGCCGAAGCCGGCACGCGCCGCACGATGCCCGCATACACCGCCCCGCCAAAGACGAACAGAATGATTCCCGCCGCCAGGAAACCGAAATACGGATTGACGTGCGCGTACTCGAACAACACCCAGGTGGTGTACATGCCCAGCATCAGGAAGGCGCCATGGGCAAAGTTCACCAGGCGCATGACCCCAAAGATCAGGGCCATGCCCATGGCAATCAGGCCGTAGAGAGCTCCCGTCAGAATGCCATTGAGAATCGCTTGTGCGGCAGGATAAAACCAGTTCACGATTCCGCTCCAGCGTCTTTAGACAGGCCCAGCCGCCCCGGCTGGGCCGAAGATGAGTGAACCGCCGCCTGACTAGCGTTTATTCCACGGCGGAGTGGGAACGACCGGCTTGGCCTCGGCGGCATCGGGCGGCCAAACCACCTTGTACTCCCCTTTCAGTATCTGTGTCACCAGCACGGGATGCGAATTCTGCCCGTGGGCGTCGAACTTGATGTGACCGAAGGTGGTATCCGGCAGGTTGACCTTGCGCAGGGCGTCGCGAATCCCCTCCGGGGTCGTCGCTTTGCTTTCGTTTATCGCGGCGGCGGTGGTAATCAGCGCAGCGTAAGCTTGCACCGCGTGGAAGGCCGGATGGGTCTTGGTCATCTGGAAATACTTCTCGTCGAATTCCTTCGAGCCCTTCCACTTCGCCGTCGGCAGCCACTGCGAGACCGAGAAGGTGTACTCGGCGTATTTGCCCGCGCCCTTGTTGGGGTCGGGGAATTCGGCGGCGGCGAAGCCGGTTCCGGCGGAGGTGTAGTACTTGGGGTTAAGGTTCACCTGCTCCGACTGCCGCATCAGCGTCCCGGCATCGAGCAGGTAAGAGGCGAAATAAATAACGTCCGGGTTCTTCGCCTTAACCCGCTGCAACAGCGCTTTGTAATCGGGCGAACTGGCCTGGTAGGCCTCGGTGTCCACTATCTCCATGCCGGCAGCCTTGGCGGCGTTTTCCATGGACTTGTAATTGGCCAGCCCGAAATTGGTGTTTTCATAGACGATGGCCAGCTTCTTGGGATTGCCGTTGTGCTTCAGAAAATCCACGGTCGAACCGGCGTAGGAATCCGAGCCGGCGCAGATGCGGAACACCCACGGCGAACCCGACTCCATTACGTTTTCCGCCACGGCGGTGGGAATCACCAGCGGCACTTTCTTGGCCGTGACCACCGGCACAATGGCGCGCGTGCTCTCCGAGGAATACGATCCCAGGATTACGGGCACGTGGTCCTGGTCCACCAGTTTGGCCACGCCTTGCACCGCCTGATCGGGCTTGCTCTGGTCGTCGTAAAAATCCAGTTCGACTTTCTTGCCAAGAACTCCGCCCTTGGCGTTGATCTCCTCCAGGGCGATGGCATAGCCGTTCTTGTGGGCCTGGCCGAAAGCGGCCTGACTACCGGTCAAAGCCGTTATGACGCCAATCTTGAAGGTGTCGCTCGCGCCGCCCGCTGGCCCGCTCTTCTGGCAGCCAAGCGTTGCCAGCCCGAAAGCCAGCGCAAGCGCCACACCCAACCCTGTAACTTTCTTCATGGATATCCCTCCTGAAGATTCTTGGCCTATGGTCGGACACATTTTAGGCGAGAAGCACAAACTAGCACAAACCAAAGCCATAAGAAAGCTGCGCCATGCCGCGGTAGTGGGTCAATTTGAAGGGTGCCCCAGGTTCCGCGCCGCGCTTTTCGGCGCTAACCTGGAGAATCGGCCCCACGTCAGCCCAAAAGCAGGGCGGGACGTGGGGCACCCGTTGTTGTGGAAATTCAAATTGACCCACAGCTCATGCCGCACAGCCCGCCGGTGCTCCAGGCATGCCGCCTTCCGGGGAGGCGGTCATTCGCCATGCCGCACCGCCGTTATCGCGCGGATATTTGCGGTCTAAAATCACGCGCTCGCTGGTAGACTTATGCCAGCGAACCTACTGATCTGGAAATTTAGAAGTGTCATCCTGCGCTTCATGTGTTTGCGTTATTGAATCCTGAATCAGCCATAGCGAAAGATTGGGGACAGTCATGAAGGCACTAGTCAAATACGCCAAGGGACCAGGCAATATGGAAGTCCGGGATGTCCCCGAACCCAGCCCCGGTCCCGGGCAGATAAAAATCGAGGTGCGGGCGGCCGGCATTTGCGGTTCCGACCTTCATATCTTTCACGACGATATCGACGGCATCCCAATCAATCCCCCGGTGGTTACTGGCCACGAATTCGCGGGCGTGGTGACGGCGGTGGGCGAGAACGTCCAGCGCTGGAAGGTGAACGACCGCGTTACCTCCGAAACTGCCTTCAGCTTCTGCGGCGATTGTCTTCACTGCCGCACCGGTTTTTATAATCTCTGCTCCAATCGCCGAACGCTCGGGTATTGGTACAACGGTGTGTTTACCCGCTACACGATAGTGCCGCAGGAGAGGGTGCACCGCCTGCCCGACAACATCGATTTCGTCGCGGGAGCGCTGTGCGAGCCCTTGGCTTGCGTGACCCACGCGGCCATGGAACTGACCGGAATTGCGGCCGGGGACGTAGTTCTGGTCACGGGTCCGGGAAGCATCGGCCTGCTGGCGCTGCAGGTGGCCAAGGCGCAAGGCGCGACGGTGGTGGTGGCGGGAACCAAGATCGACCAGCAGCGGCTGGAACTGGCCAAGCGCCTGGGAGCCGACCGTACGATTGACCTCACCAGCGAGGACATCTTCGCCGTCATTAACGAAGTCACCGCCGGCCGGGGCGCCGACGTGCTGCTGGAATGTTCCGGCTCGCCCAAGGCCGTCGACTCGGGACTGCTTCTGACGCGCAAGGGTGGCCAGTACACCCAGATCGGGCTATTCGGCAAGCCGCTGCAAGTCGATTTTGAGAAGATCTGTTTCCGCGAACTCAAAGTGACAGGGTCACTGGGCTCAACCTGGACCTCCTGGGAGAAAGCCATCCAGTTACTGCAGTCGGGAAGAGTAAGGACGGACGTCCTGGTTTCCGACGTCCTGCCGATAACCGAATGGAAGCAGGCTTTCGAGAAGTTCGAAAAGAAAGAAGGGTTCAAACTGGTTCTGACACCGGTTTAGTTCACCACTGGCAAGGCACGGCACAAGGCGGCTTCGATCCTCGAAGGCTAAACCAGGGAGGCGCTGAGCCGAAGTATAAGGAGCAGGCAATCATGGCATTGGATGCGGCGGCTTACGAAAGCCTGAAGCAAATCGCCCACAACATTCGCAAAGAGATAATAAAGATGCTTCATAACGCGCAGTCGGGGCATCCCGGAGGGTCGCTATCTGCCGTGGAAATTCTGACCGTGCTCTATTTCAACCAGATGCGGGTAAGCTGCACCCAGGTGAATTCTCCCGACCGGGACCGCTTCATTGCTTCCAAGGGCCACTGCGCTCCGGCGCTATACCAGGTGCTTTGCGAAAAAGGCTATTTCCCGCGCGAAGAGCTGTCGCGGCTGCGCCGTCTTGGAGCAATACTTCAAGGCCATCCGGACATGAAGACGACGCCGGGGATCGACATGTCCACCGGCTCGCTGGGACTCGGGTTATCGGTCGGTATAGGAATGGCGCTGGCGGGCAAGCTGGACAACCGTGATTACTATACCTACGTGCTGCTGGGAGATGGCGAAATTCAGGAAGGCCAAGTCTGGGAAGCAGCCATGGCGGCGGCAAAATTCCGGCTGGACAGGCTGATCGCCATTGTCGACAACAATGGAGTTCAACTGGACGGCAAAGTGGACGACATCATGCCGCTGGGCAACGTTGCCGGCAAGTTCGGCGCCTTCGGCTGGAATGTGCTCGAAGTCGACGGCCATGACATCCGCGCCCTGGACGCCGCCATCGACGCGGCCAAGAAAAAGCCGCATGGCCCCACCGTGATCATCGCCCACACCGTCAAGGGCAAAGGCGTCTCTTTCATGGAGGGCAAGAACGAATGGCACGGCAAAGCAATTAACGATCAACTTTATGCCCAGGCGATGGCTGAGCTGGAGGTGGAAGCCAAATGAAAGCAATGCGTGAAGCATACGGAGAAGCACTGGTAGAACTGGGGCGGATCAATCCGGATGTGCTGGTATTGGATGCCGATGTCTCCAGCTCGACCCGCACCGCCCTGTTCGCGAATGCGTTCCCGGAGCGGTTCTTCAACGTGGGCATCGCCGAAGGCAACATGATGTCGATAGCGGCCGGCATGGCCGCCGCCGGCAAGCTGCCGTTCGTAAATACCTTTGCCTTGTTCTGCGCGCTTCGTGCCGGCGATCCGGTGCGCAGCCTGATTGCTTATAACAAGCTGAACGTCAAGATCGCAGGCGCTTACGGCGGCTTGTCCGACTCCTTTGACGGCGCCAGCCATCAGTCGGTCGAGGACGTTGCCGTCATGCGGGCGATTCCCAACATAACGGTCATCGTGCCGGCCGACGAGCACGCCGCCAGGCAGGTGGTCTTCGCCGCCGCCCGTCATAAGGGCCCGGTTTACCTGCGCCTCAGCCGGGCGGAGGTTCCGCCGGTTTACAGTCCCGAGATGTCTTTGGAAATTGGCAAAGCTATCGTCCTCCGTCCGGGCAAGGACGTCGCCATCTTCGCTAACGGCTTCATGGTGACCAAGGCGCTGGAGGCGGCTGCCATATTGGAAAAGGAAGGAATCCAGGCGGAAGTCATCGACCTGCATACCGTCAAGCCGCTGGACGCAGAAGCTGTTATCCGCGCGGTTGCCAAAACCGGCGCGGCGGTGACCGTGGAAGAACACACTATCTACGGTGGTCTGGGTTCGGCGGTCTCTGAGGTGCTGGCAAAACACGGCCTGGGACCGCTGGAAATGGTGGGCATTGCCGACAAATTCGGAGAGTCCGGGCCTTATGAAGATATTCTGACCAAGTACGGTCTGGACAAAACCGCGATTGCCGGCGCCGCGCGCCGGGCGATTACCGGGCGCGCCGAACACGCTTCGGCTGGAAGAATGCGGTAATCAATCTATCGCAGCTCGGCCGCGGGTAATGGGTCAGTTCAAACTCAAATTAACAATTGGTGCCCCACGTCCCGCCCTGCTGTTGGGCTGACGTGGGGCCAATTTCCCCAGGTTAGCGCCGAAAAGCGCGGCGCGGAACCTGGGGCACCTTCAAACTGACCCACTACGCGGTCACGCTGCGGCTGGGCGCTCGGGCGGGCGTTATGAGTTCATTTGCAACATCCGGGGCAGTCTAATGGAGTTCAGGGGATATCGTCGTCCGAACGGATCGGTTGGCATCCGCAATCATGTTCTGGTGATGCCCAGCGTGACCTGCGCCAATCAGGTGGCCCGGGCAATTTCGGCCAATATAAAGGGGACCACCTGGTTTGAACACCAGCATGGCTGTTGCCAGTTGGGGCCGGATGCGGCGCAGACCATGCGCGCCCTGGTTGGCCACGGTGTCCACCCCAATGTTTATGGCGTGGTGGTGGTCGGGTTGGGGTGCGAGGTGGTTCGCGCGCAGGAAGTGGCGGCGGAGATCAGCAGAGAATGTCCCTGCAAGCCAGTCCGGCTTGTCATCATTCAAGACGAAGGTGGCTCCCTTAAATCAATACAGGCGGGCACGGTGGCCGCGCACCGCCTGGTGGTGGAGGCTTCGACCCTCCGGCGCGAGACCTGCGAAGTGGCCGAGCTCATCGTGGGCACCGAGTGCGGCGGCTCCGACGCCTGCTCCGGCCTGTCCGCGAATCCCGCCGTGGGCTCGGCCAGCGATCTTTTGATAGACGCGGGCGGCACCTCCATTTTGGCCGAGACCCCGGAGCTGATCGGCGCCGAGCACATCATCGCCGAGCGCGCGGTCAACGAGGACGTGAAACGGCGCTGCTACGCCACCATCCGCGGCTTCGAGGAGTCGGCTAAACGCGCCGGCGTGGACGTGCGCGGCGGAAATCCGACCCCGGGCAACTTCGAAGGCGGCATCTCCTCGATCGTGGAAAAATCCCTGGGTTGCGTCCACAAGGCGGGCAGCAGGCCGTTGCAGGACGTTATCGGCTGGGCGGAGCGCATCACCAGGAAGGGCCTCGTTTACATGGATACGCCCGGGCACGACATCGAGCAGTTGACCGGCATGGTCGCGGGCGGCTGCCATATTTGCGTATTCACTACCGGCCGCGGGACTCCCACCGGTTCCCCCATAGCGCCCACCATCAAGATAGCCAGCAATACCAGCCTGTACGAGAAGATGAAGGACGACATGGACCTCAACGCCGGCACCATCATCACTGGCGAGGAAACCGTGGAGCAGGTCGCCGACCGCATCCTCAGCGAAATACTGGAAGTCGCCTCGGGCAAGCTCACCAAGTCGGAAGCCCTGGGTCACAATGACTTCGCCATCGCCCGAATCGGCCTCACCATGTAGAAGCGCACCTGCCGGCGGAGAGAAGCAGCGCCTCCCCCGGCGTGGCCTGTCGGATGAACGGGGGCTCCGGCGCCAGGTTTTGATCAGGCGGACTTATGAAAACCATCGGATTGATTGGCGGAATGAGTTGGGAGAGCACGGCGCACTACTACGCCCTGCTGAACAAACTGGTTAAGCAGCGGCTGGGCGGACACCATTCCGCCAAGCTCTCGCTATATTCCATCGACTTCGACGAACTGGCGCGATTGCAATTCGCGGACAAGTGGGACGAAGCAACATCCATGATGGTGGACGCGGCCAGGCTGCTGGAGCGCGGGGGAGCGGATTTCATCCTCATCGGCTCCAATACCATGCACATCTCGGCGGCAGCGGTGGAAGAAGCAATCCGCGTGCCGTTGCTGCACATTGCCGATGCCACCGGCGAGCGCATCGCGGCCCGCGCCATGCGGCGCGTGGCATTGCTGGGCACCGCTTTCACCATGGAGCGGGAGTTCTACCGCGTCCGCCTGCGCGACAAGTTTCGCCTGGAGGTGCTTACGCCCGTGCCGGCCGGACGCGAGTTGGTGCAGCGCATCATCTATGACGAGCTGGTATGCGGGCTGGTGAGAGCTGAATCCAAGGCCAGGCTGCGGGTAGTGGTAGCCGAACTGGCCGCTGCGGGCGCGGAAGGCATTATTCTCGGCTGCACGGAGCTGATGATGATTCTGGAGCAGGCCGACAGCCCGGTTCCGTTGTTCGATACCACCACCATTCATAGCGAAGCGGCAGTGGAGCGCGCGCTGGCTTGAGGGCCATGATAATGGCTGCCGGCAGGCAGAGCAGCCGCATGCATGCCGCCGCCCGCCCCGCGCGGGTTGACCGCCGAGATACCCCGCGAGGGTGCGCCCGCGGCTTCTGATATAGACTCCATGGTAGGCACTCAAACTGGGCGGTAGCGGACAGAGGAGCTTAGATGAGGAACCTCGCGTTGCTTTGTTGCGTGGTGTTGGTCTTGGCCGGCGGCGCGCTGGCGCAGACGGCGGAGTTTTCGGGCGGCTACTCGCATCTGACCGGCGCGGTGGGCAAAGACGGCTTCGACCTTTCCGCCGCTTACCTGGCCAGCAAGCATCTGGGGCTGGAAGGCGACGGGGGCGGATACTTTGCCAGCCTGCACCCCGGAAGCGACAATGTCTATACCTTCGCGGGCGGACCACGGGTGGTGCTCACCAAGCGCTACGAGTTGTTCACCCCGTTTGTTCATGTGCTGTTCGGCGGAGCGCACGAGTTCAGCACCTACTACTTTGCCGTGCTGGGCGGCGCCGGAGTCGACATCGGCACCAAGAAATTTGGCGCGCGGGTGAAGCTGGACGCGGTCCACTTTAACAATGACACCCATGCCCGCGCCACCTTGGGATTGGTGCTGCGCCGCTAAAATCCGCCAGCGGGGCGCGCCAACCATAAGGACAGCAGCGGCTTCGCGCGCAGGAAAAGATGCCAGGCAGGCAAACCCGGCGCTATTACGACGAACAGGCGCTCTACCAGTACGCGGTCGAGGCGCTGGGACGGCGCATGCGCAGCGTCGCCGAACTCAAGCGCCTGATGCGCGGCCGCGTGGCCCGGCAGGACGGCGGCGAAGCGCTGATCGACCGCGTGGTGGCGCGCCTCAAAGAGCAGCGCTACCTCAACGACGCCAGCTATGCCGCTGCTTACTCCTCGTTCCGTAAAGAAAACGAAAAGTTCGGCCGCCTGCGCGTAACCCAGGACCTGAAAGCCCGGGGAGTGCACGCCGAGGTGATTGCGGCGGCCGTGCGCGCCGCCTACGAGGGCGTGGACGAGAGCCAACTGGCGCGCCAGTTCCTGGAGCGCAAGCGGATTGCCCGGCCGCAGAATCAGAAACAGGCGGCCCGCGTCTTTCGCACCCTGGCCCGCGCCGGCTTTTCCTCGGCGGTGATCGTCGGCATCCTTAAGAAGTGGGACGTCGAGGACGAGCTTCTCAGCGTCCTGGAGCAGGAGCGTGAGGAGGCGGAATCGAAGCCAAAGACGGAGGAAGACAACGGATAACCACCTAGTTCGCAGAGGTTCACAGAGCGGAAAAGATTTTTGATTTTTGATTTCTGATTTTCCTCTATGAATCTCTGTGTCCTCTGTGGTTATCTTTTTAGCCTATGACACCGCCAGACTACAGCGCCGCCATCCGGCACCTCAGCCGTTCGGATCGCCGGCTGGCGCAGTTGATCGAGCGCGTCGGCCCCTGCACCTTGAAGTTGCGGCACGAACACTCGATCTTTTATTCCCTGCTGCGCTCCATCATCTATCAGCAACTGGCGGGAAAAGCGGCGGCGGCCATCCTGCAGCGGGTGGACGATTTGTTTCCCGGGGCCCTGGCCACTCCCGAGCAGATGGCGGCGGCGCCCGAGGAGCGGCTGCGCGCGGCCGGGCTGTCGCGCAACAAGCTGCTGGCGGTTAAGGACTTGGCGGCCAAAACGCTGGACGGCACCGTGCCCGAGGGAAAAGTCATCGATGCCATGAGCGACGAGGAGATCATCGAGCGCGTCGCCCAGGTGCGCGGCATCGGACGCTGGACGGTCGAGATGCTGCTCATCTTCCGCCTGGGACGCACCGACGTGCTGCCGGTAGACGACTATGGTGTGCGCAAAGGCTTCCAGCGAACCTACCGCCTGCCCGAGCTGCCCACCAAGCAGCAAATGCTGAAGAAGGGCGAGAAGTGGCGCCCCTGGCGCAGCATCGCCAGTTGGTACCTGTGGCGCGCGGCCGAGGCCGCCAAACCCAAGCTGAAACAGCCGAAGTGAGGGCACCGGATAGCGCCGGCGGGCCCTTTAGCTTTGCCTTTTCGCAGCCCGGCGCGGCGGCGCTACTTCTAGAAGGCTGCGGAAGCACGCAAAAATCTCTGGAGTGTCATCCTGAGCGAAGCGAAGGATCTGCTGTTCTTCCAATCCAGCGAGTTGCGGCCGGAGAGAAACGAGCTTTAGCTCTGTGTTTAAGCACCGAGGCTATTGAGTGCGGCAAAAATAATGTCCTATCAGAATGTCTAATTGTCATTCCGACCGGAGCCGCGCAACCCGCGGCGGAGTGGAGGAACCTTGTGTTTTGAAGCTGGAAACAAAAGGTGGCTCGACTCCGGCGCTGCCGCGCCTGCGCTCGCCATGACAACTTCTGCTGGATACATCATCGCCGTCCATAGGACATTACATATGCAGCAATCAATAAAGCCCGGTGCTTCCACCCAGGACACCGCCTAGCGCAGCTCGACCGTGAAGTCCGCCTTGCACTGGTTGCCGGGATCGAACAACACGGTGCGCTTCTTGTCGCCCGCGCTCACGTCGAAGACGATGGGCTTCTTGGAGTAATTCGGCAGGTGCGTGAACTCCGCTTTCCCGTAGTAGTTGGTGCTGACGGTCAGGTCGGTCTTGTGGGCCAGCCCCCAGCGCACCAGGGTGTGGATGCTGGCCTGGTAAACGGGCTTGCCCTTGGCATCGAGCACGGTGAAGGCGGCGCTGCAATCGCCGCGGTCGGCGCTGATGGTGGGAACCTGTTCGGCGGCCTTTTGCTCGGCCGGTTTCTGCTCTTTGGCGCCGCTCGCCGCGCTTTGTGCCAGCAGCCCGCAACTCAAAAACAATAAAGCGGAGATCAAGGCAAGGAATGGTTTGCTCATGGCGAAAACCATGGTAAACCGCCGGCCCATGTTGAGTACAGGGCGGCAAGTTCCCAATATCCCGAGTTTCAAGGTTTTAAAGTTTGGGAATCGACGGCCCGCTCCCACCTTGAAACCTTGAAACCCTGAAACCTTATGAGATTGCCTCCGCGTTAATGGGCGCTGTCTTAAATCTGTGTTGCTGCCGGTTATCGACAAAAATAGCCCTCCAGCCTGGGGGGCGGCGGCTTATGAAGCGAGCAACAATAAAATCAGTCAATACCTCCATTTGGCGCGGTTTTTCTCCGTGGTTTTGTGTGCTATATTCTGAGTTTGCCTGATAGCAAATCCTCGGGCCCTGGCAAGTGCTGCAAAATGAATGTGATCCTACGTCCGCTTTTCACAATCACCGGATAGGCAATCATTGGCAGAAGGGATGGAGCTAAATGCCGAATCCAATAGTAGCTTTTTTTGATAATCCTTTTCCCAGCCTCGATCCGATTCGCAACGTTCTGACCAAGATCGCGGCGGATTTCCGTCCGGCGAAGCAGGAAACGCCGGAAGCCTACCTTGAAGTGGCGGCCGAAGCCGATGCCGTTATGGTTTGTTACGCCAAAGTCCCAGGCGAGATGATTCGCAAATTTAAGCGCTGCCGCATAATTTCCCGCACCGGGATCGGGGTTGACAACGTCGATATAGATACGGCTACACAGTGCGGAATCGTCGTCACCCGCCAGCCGGACTACTGCATCGATGAGGTTTCCGATCACGCCATGGCTCTGCTGCTGACCCTGGTGCGCAAGGTCGCCTTCTCCAACGCGCGGGTGCAGGGAGGCGAGTGGAAGATGGCCTCGGCGGTGCCGATTCATCGCCTGCGCGGAAGCGTGCTGGGCCTGGTCGGCTTTGGCCGCATTCCGCAGTTGGTGGCGCCCAAGGCCAAGGGCTTCGGCATGCGCGTGGTCTCGTTCGATCCCTATGTGCCCGCCGAAGCCATGAAGAAGGCGGGCGTGGACAAGGTGGAGTTCGCCGAACTGTTGAAGATCTCCGATTACATCTCCATTCACAGCCCGCTGACTCCGGAAACCAGCCATCTGTTCAACGCCGACGCATTTCGGCAGATGAAACCTGGCGCTTATCTGGTCAACAGTGCGCGCGGGCCTATCGTGGACGAGGCGGCGCTGGCGCAGGCGCTGGACAACAAACAAATTGCCGGAGCGGCCCTCGACGTTTTGGAGAAAGAGCCGCCGCCCGCCAACTCGCCGCTTCTCCACCGCGAGAACGTGCTTCTGACGCCCCACACCGGTTGGTATTCGCAGGAGGCCCAGGTGGATCTGCTGGTCAAGGCGGCGGAGGAAGTTGTCCTGGTGCTCACCGGCAAAACACCCCGTAACCCGGTGAATTTGGTGGCGCTCGAAGCCAAACGCAGCTAACAAGTTAATTTTTTGGAGGTAAGTCAATGTCACAAGAGCCGTGGAAGAGTAAAGATTGGTTCGTCAGCCCCTGGAACTTCGCCGACGCCGTGCGCGCCGATTTCAAGTTCCCCAAGAAAATCGCGTTTCATGACGTTACCCTGCGTGATGGCGAGCAGCAGACCGGCATCGTCTTCACCAAGGACGACAAGATCCGCATCGCCGAAGGCCTGGCGGAAGCCGGCGTGCAGCGCATCGAGGCCGGCATGCCGGCCGTTTCGCCCAGCGACGAAGCCGCCATCAAGGAGATCGTAAAGCGCAACCTGGGACCGCAGATCTTCGGCTTTGCCCGCTGCATGGTCGACGACGTCAAGCGCTCGGTCGATTGCGGCGTCAAGGGCGTGGTGATGGAGGTCCCCTCCAGCGACCACATGATCAAGTATTGCTACCAGTGGTCGATGGACAAGGCCATCAAGTCCTCGGTCGATGCCACTACCTATGCGCATGAGCAGGGACTGGAAGTCGTCTTCTTCCCCATCGACTTTACCCGCGCGGGAATCGACTGGGTGCTGGACCTGATCATGAAGGTCGCCACCGACGGCCACATGGATGCCCTCGGCCTGGTTGACACCATGGGCGTGCTGGCTCCGCATGCCATTCCCTACCTGGTGAAGAACGTGAAGCAGCGCGTTCCCAAGGGCACGCGCCTGGAAGCCCACTTCCACATGGACTTCGGTATGGGAATCGCCAACACCATCATGGCGGTGGCCGAAGGCGTTGATGTCATCCACTCGACCATCCTCGGCCTGGGTGAGCGCGCCGGCAACGTGCCTATGGAAGAGACGGCGCTGGCCCTGCGGACCATGTACGGAATCGACACCGGCTTGAAGTTCGATAAGTTCTACAAGCTGGCCCGCCTGACGCAGAAGCTGGCCCAGATCAACGTGCCGCTGAATCGCCCGGTAGTCGGCGAGTGGCTGTTCAAGATCGAGTCCGGCATCATTGCCACCTGGTTCAGCAACGCCGGCCAGGAGCATCTGACCGAAGTCTTCCCCTACCGGCCGGAGCTGGTCGGCCAGCCGGCGCCGGAAGCCTGGCTCGGCAAAGGCAGCGGCATCGACTCGGTGAAGATCTGGCTGAAGAAGTTCAACATCCAGGCCAACGACGACGAGGCTATGAAGGTGGTGGTCGAGATCAAGAAGGTCTCGTTGGACAAGAAGGGCCTGCTGACCGAACAGGAGTTCAAGGACGCGGTTGCCCGGGTCCTGCCCGGCAAGATGGCCAGCGCTGCGCGACGCTAGCGCGAGTGCAAAACTGGACGTGGCGGACCCTGCGGTTCGCCACGTTTTTCTTTTCTTAATGGCGCGCAGCCTCGGTTGCGCCGATCTATGAACGACCTGCTCGCAATGATCGCACAGCACGGATACACTGTCCTGGCCGGAGTGGTGTTTCTGATGGCCGTCGGCGTTCCTGTGCCGGGAGCGCTCGCCCTGGTGACCGCCGGCAGTGCCGCCGCCTATGGCAAGTTAAGTGCGCCGTGGGCATTGTTCGCGGCGGTCATAGCGCTGCTGGCGGGCGACACCATTCTGTTTCTGCTGGGCCGGTATACCGGCTGGGCGCTGCTGGGGTTCCTGTGCCGCCTTTCGGCCAATCCGGAGAGCTGCATTCTGCGCGCGGCCGAGAGCTTTTACCGCCGCGGCAAGCGCACCCTGGTGATCGCCAAGTTTGTTCCCGCGCTCAACATTATGGCGCCGCCTCTGGCCGGCAGCATGAAGATGCGCCCGGCGCAGTTCCTGCGCCTTGATTTCGCGGCGGCCAGCCTTTATTCGCTGGCCTACGGCGGGCTCGGTTTCCTGTTCAGCGGCTTCCTGCGGGAGATCGCCCACGCCATGGAGTCGGCGGCGCGGGGAATTCAGCTCGTGCTGGCGCTCGGTCTGGCCGCCTTCGTTCTCTACCGCGCCTGGCTCTACCGGAAATTGCGTACCTACACAACCGCGCCGCGCGTGCCGGTGCAGGAAGTGGCGCGCCTGTTCCAGCTCGAAAAAATTGACAGCGCCGGCGCGAATGCCGCGTCGGCCGGCGAGAGCGCGATGGGCGGCGCCGACGCGCTGGTCGTCGACGTCAGGAGTCATGGCTATTACGACGAGAAGGCCGTGCGCATCAAGGGCTCGGTCCGCCTGGAGCCCAATCACCTGGCCGAGGAACTCAAACTGCTGCCGGCGGGCAAAGAAATATACCTCTACTGCACTTGACTGCGCGAGGCGACCAGCGCCCGGGTGGCGCATCTGCTGCGGAAGCAGGGCTACAATGCCTTCGTGATAGCCGGCGGTCTGCGCGCCTGGAGCCGCGCCGGCTACCCGGTCGAGCCGGTGCCGGCCGAAGACACGGTGAAGCTGCCGACCTTCAGCTAGCGCGGAACTCGCAGCAGGCGATCTCAGCCTGTAACTTTCGCTCGTCCGCCGGTTTTTTCCAGGTTGGGCAGAAAGGCGGTGAGCAGGCCGATGGCGGGTAGGAACGAGCAGACAGAATAGACGAAGTAGATGCTGGTTATGTCGGCCAGCTTTCCCAGCAGGGCAGCGCCCAGGCCGCCCAGCCCGAAGGAGACGCCAAAGGAGAAGCCGGCCATGGTTCCCACCTTCCCCGGAACCAGCTCCTGCGCGTAGACCACGATGGCGGAAAACGACGATGACAAGATCAGCCCGATTACCACAATCAGAATCTCGGTCCAGAACAGGTTGACATAGGGCAGCACCAGCGTGAACGGCAGCACTCCCAGGATCGAATACCAGATGACGATCTTGCGCCCGATGCGGTCGCCGACCCAGCCGCCAATCAGCGCCCCGGCGGCAATCGAGCCCCAGAAGGCGAACAGATGAATCTGCGCCGTCTGCACCGTGACGTGAAACTTGCTGATCAGGTAGAAGGTGTAATAGCTGGTCAGGCTGGCCTGATAAAACGCCTTGGAAAACAGCAGCGAAATCAAGATGGCCACCGAGAGCCCGACTTTAGCGGAGGAGAGCGGGGAACTGGCGGCTGCCTTCTTTGCCTGCGACCGCTGGGCCGGGATATTGCGCTTGTACCAGAAGCCGACCGTGGTCAGCACGGACATTGACAGCAGCGTGGCCAGGGAAAACCAGCCCAGGCTGTGCTGTCCCCGCGGCAGCACGACAAAGGCCGCCAGCAAAGGCCCGGCCGTGGCGCCTACGTTTCCCCCGACCTGGAATATCGACTGCGCCAGGCCGTGCTGCCCGCCCGAGGCCATGCGCGCCACCCGCGACGACTCGGGGTGAAACACCGCCGAGCCCACTCCCACCAGCGCCGAGGCCAGCAGCAGCAAAGCGAAGTTGGGGGCGCGCGACATCAGCAGCAAACCGGCCACGGTAAAGCTCATGCCCACCGGCAGGGAAAACGGCTTGGGCCGCAGATCGGTGTACAAGCCCACCAGCGGTTGCAGCATCGAGGCGGTCATCTGGTAGGTGAGGGTGATCAGCCCCACCTGGGTGAAGTCCAGTTGGAATGCGTCCTTCAGGATGGGATAGATCGCCGTGATCAGCGACTGCGTCATATCGTTGAGCAGGTGGCAGAAGCTGATCGTCGCCAGGATGGAATATATGGTGGCTTGTGCGGTGCTTCTCTTCGCCTGGACCGCGGTTCCTTGCACGTCGACCCCACAGATATTCAGAAACGCAATATTGTAGCGCCATCGCCCCGGTGGCGGGCCCACAAAAATTCTTACCGGAAAAAAGGCGGCCGGCGAGGGCGCCGGCGCTACAAGTTGCCCGGTTGAAAGTTGCGCTATTACTCCACCAACTCCAGTTCAATCTTTTTCGCCGCTGCGTCCAATTTGGCGATGTGGAAGCTGCGAACCTGCCCGGCGTGCGCTTCTTCTCGTTTGGGCGCGCCGCTGGCCGCGCCACCCTTCCAGCGCGCCTGCAGCATCGAGCTAAGCGATGACAGGTCGGGCTTGGCCGCGGGCGCGCCCTTTTCGGCGGGCGCTGCCGGCTCGGTTTTGATCGGGCAAGTGCCCTGGATGCCTTCGCCCAGCTCCACCTGCGCCACTCCGGCGGCAATCTCGATGATGCGCCCGGTGACCGCATCACCGGGCTTATGTTCGGCGATGTATTCTTCCAGGCTGGTGGGCAGCAATTGTTTCATGCCCAAGTGCAGGCGGCGCTTTTCGGTATCGATTTCGAGCACCTGGGCCCTGACCGGCTGCCCCACCCGCAGCATGTCACCGGGATGGTTGAGGCGCTTTTCGGCGGTGATGTCGCTGATGTGAATCATGCCTTCCAGGCCGTCGGCCAGTTGCACGAAGGCCCCGAACTTGGTCAGGCTGGTCACCGGTCCCTCGATCACCGAGCCCACCGGGAACTTGCGCGTAACCTCGGCCCAGGGATCGCCCAGCGCCTGCTTGAGGCCGAGCGCGATGCGGCGCTCGCCGGCATTCACCGCCAGAATCACCGCCTCGACGCTCTCGCCCGCCTTCACCACGTCGCCGGGCTTGCGCGCCTTCTTCGACCACGACATTTCCGAGAGGTGAATCAAGCCTTCGATTCCCGGCTCCAGTTCGACAAAGGCGCCGAAGTCGGCCAGCCGGCTCACCACCCCGCGCACGCGCTCGCCCTGGCGGTAACGCTCGGCCGCCGAGTCCCAGGGATCGGGCTGAAACTGCTTGAGGCCGAGCGCAATGCGCCGCCGTTCGGAATCGACCTTGAGCACCTTGGCTTCGATCTGCTGCCCCGGCGAGAGCACGTCCGCCGGCCGGCTTACGCGGCCCCAGGAGATGTCGCCCACGTGCAGCAGTCCGTCAACCCCGCCGATATCGACGAAGGCGCCGTAATCGGTCACGCTGCGAACCTCGCCGTGCACCGTGTCGCCTTCCTTGATCTCGGCGAAACGACGCTCTTTAGCGGCGCGCTCTTCCTCCTCGGCCACGGCGCGGCGGTCCACCACCACGTCTTCGTCGGTCACGTCGAGCTTGATGATGCGGCAGCGAATCTCCTGCCCCACCAGCTTCTCCAATTCGGCGGCCTCGCGCACGCCGCTGCGCGAGGCCGGCATGAAGGCCCGCACTCCCACATCGACGCTGAGGCCGCCTTTGACCACCCCGGTCACGGTGCCGGCAATCGCCACCTTCTCGTTGAAGGCCTTCTCCAGCGCCGACCAGTCGCGCGGCCGCTCCATCCGGCCACGCGTCAGTTGGTAGTAGCCTTCCGGGTCGCGGCCCTTGATGGTGACCGGCAATTTGTCTCCCGGCTTGACCGCCTCGTTTTGAAAGTCGGCCAGGGGAAGAATGCCTTCGGTCTTGAAGCCGATATCCAGATAGACCGAGTCGGCGGAGACGGCGATCACCGTTCCTTGTAACGCCTGGCCGGCTTCGGCCTGGCGCGAGCGGCTCCGCTCGTACTGCGAAAAGATGTCGCCGAACGACTCGTCAGGCTCGGCAGGAGGTTGCGCTTCGGGGATTTTTTGCTCGTCCATGAGAAGTGAGAGCCCTGTTGCGGAATAGCCCGACTAGGATATCACCTGGCTGCATCTGGCCGGGCAGCTTTCCCGCTTTAGGTGCGCGTTTCCGGTTCCCGCTGCGCGTGTGGGTCACACCTCAGGCGCTGCGGTTGCGCGCCGCCGGAAAGCAGCTCGTGGAGCCGGCCGCCCGGGAATATCGCTCTCGATGGTACACATAAGAAAGACAGGCCAGTGCCGCGAATTGATCCCCACTCCGGAGTTCCCGGCGGATGGCGGCTCGGCTCCGCCCGGCAGAAAACAGGGTAAGTCTCAAGGCAGCACGGGCAAAAGCCTAGAGTACACGGAAGCCAGTTTTCAGCCGAGTGAATTCGAGCGCGAAATTCGCCGGTGAGTGCGACCGCGAGACGCCGGGAGCGCCTCCACCTTGTGGACGAACTGGAACATGGACCTGCCCACCTTGCCGAGCACCTGCGCCCATTGCCGCAGATGCCGTTCTCCCACCGGAGTCAGGGAATACAGCTTGCGCGCCGGTCCCGAGCCTTCCACGTCCCATTGGCTGACCACGCAGCCGTTGGCCTCCAGGACTTTTAGCGTGCGGTAGAGAGCAGCCCGCTCGATCTCCGCGTCGGTAAAGGCGTATTTCGCGAGCTGGTTGGAGAGGTCGTAGCCGTAGGTTTGGCCGCGCTCACGAATCATCAGCAGCAGCACCGGCTCAATGAAACGATAGAGATGCCCCATGGCGCAGGTGCACGGGAACTCGCTGCCATGCCGGGCGCACTTGCCGCGGCTGGCCGATTTGCCGGTTCCGTTTTGCGGAGTCATAGGAGCACATTACTACTATTTACAGCGCAACTGCAAGCCCCGCTGGCAAACAGTAGTGGGTCAATTTGAATTTCCAAAACAACGGGTGCCCCCACGTCCCGCCCTGCTTTTGGGCTGACGTAGGGCCAATTTCCCAGGTTAGCGCCGAAAAGCGCGGCGCGGAACCTGGGGCACCCTGCGGTACTACCACCCACCCTTCAAATTGACCCATTACCCAGCAAACCGGCACCATCCTGCGCACGAGAGCGAAAGGAGTATGGAAATACGGTGAATGACATTGCGGAAAGCGTAAAACCTTGCCAATGTCGCCCGGGACGGTGGAACAGCAGCTTTCGTCACGAAGCGGCGCAAAACCAGCCCTTCGAGCGCGCAACAGTGGCGCGCCCCCAGGATGAGATAAAGAGCTAATCCCTTTGGAAGGCGAACTTAGAGAGCCGAGCGCCGGCGGTCGCGCCAGGCCAGCACTGGATCTTCAAGCTCAACAAAGTCGTAGTGGCGCAGCGCTTCCGCGTCTCCGTTTTCAGCGCAATGCAGAACCTCGTCCATCAGCGAGCCGGTCTCTGCAGAACTCATGCTTGAGGTAGTGGCCCAGTATTTCCAGGGGTTGATCCAGATTTTTATTGCTGAATTGGTGTGCATGACAGCCTCTTAGGAATGGTGCGCAAGGAATCTACGCGCGTATGAAACTGATGAAGGCGTTCCGTGGAAGAGAAATTCAAGTTTCAGTTTAGCAAATCGCGGAGGCCAAATCGACGGTTTGCGCGCCAATCGCCCGGGAAATGAAGAAATTAACCTGGCTTTAACATTACGGAAAGTCGGCGCGCAACGACAATAACACCAGCGTTTTTCATAGCTTGTGGACACTGCCCCTGTACAAAGCGACTGCAACCAAGCCTGATTTTGCGCCGGTATTATGCCGCCGGTTCCCGGAAGTAGTGCGGATACTTGCGGCGGCACGGTTTCTTTTCACGGTAGGAGCGCGTCAGCTCCATGTAGATTCCGAGGTCGCGGTCCAGGTCGGATTGCGTGCCGTCGAAATAGAAATTACGGATCGGGATGCCGCCGTAGTCTTTGCTCAGCTTGGGGTAAACGGCCTCGCTGACGATGCCGTTCATGCAGGTGAAAGGGCTGATGTCGATAATGCCGTCGGCCCCGTGCCTGGCCAGGTAGGCGGCCTTGCCCACTGACAGTACCATTTCGCCGAAGACCCCGTGATTGGGCAGGTAAGGGCGCGCGCACTCGAATAGTTCTTCGATGAGCGGTTCCTGGTAGCCGGCGAAGTCCTCCTTGAAGGGCTCCAGGATGGCGTGCTCGTCGCTGCCCTGCACATGCCCGCGCAGGCGCGCCTTGAGCATGTCCATGGTCCAGGAGCGGCCCAGCAGCTTGAGCTTGCGCAGTTGCTCGGCGTTGGTGTACTGCACCCACTCGGCAATGTCGCTCAGCCAGGACTCGGCGCCATAGCTCTCCAGTTTGCGAATCAGGTCCTCGTTGCTGAAGGCGTTCAGCCGGCAGAAGATTTCTCCCACTACCCCGATCAGCGGCACATCCGGATCGTAGTTTGCCGGCACCCGCCGGAAGCGCTCGCGGGCGCGCTTCATGGAGGCGACGATGGACTTCAACTGGCAGCCGTTGTCCGAACAACTGTCCTCGATAGTGGCGCACAGGTCGGCGAGGCTCTCCTGGTACACCTTATCGGCGCTGCCGGGAACCAATTCGTAGGGGCGGGTGCGGTAAAGCGCCTTGCGCAGCACATCGGCCGAGACCAGGGCGCGCCAGCCGGCGCGCATGAACGGCGTCGATATTTCTCCCAGGCCGTCGTAGGAGTTCTGGCTGGTGGGAGAAAGTATCTGCACGTCGCTGTAGCCGATCTCGCGCAGAATCTTGGCCAGGAAAGGCGCGTACTGGCCGAAGCGGCAGGGGCCTTCGGCGGTGGGCATGAAGAACATGGAGCGATTGGCGGCGAAGCCCGGCTGCTCGATGACGCGGATGAAGTCGCCGACCGTTACCTTGGCCGGATAGCACTCGTCGCCGTTGCAGTGCTTGGCCCCCAGTTCGCGCGTGCGCTCGTCGGATGCCGGCGTGGGCGAGGCGTTCACGCCAAGCCAGCGGAAGACGGCGGAAAAGGCCTCGGAGCTGCCCTCGGCCATGATCGGAATATAGACGGTCTTGCCGGCCAGGGGATTATTGGGACTGATCTTGCGCCTCAGATGACGGCAGCCGTTGGGCATCGCAGGAATCCTTTACTGTCCAGATAGGCCTCGCAGCGGGTGATGAAGCCGGCGTCGTTGGAGTGCCCATCGAATTGCAGCAGCAGCGAGGGCTTGCCGCCGGCATCGTCGAGGAACGATTTTATGTAGCTGTCCGGGCCGCACTTGAAGTTGGAGATGTAAACCACGTGCAGGTGGGGATAGCGGCGGGTGATGCGGGCGGCCGCCAGGATGCGCCGTCCCGAGTTCCAGTACATGTTGCGGTTGACGTCGGTTATGTCCTCGTTTTCCAGCGGCAGAAAGTCCATGGGCAGCACATCGACGCCGTACAGGGTGCGCAGCTTGCGCGGGATGTCGCAGTTGATGCCGCGGTCGTAGAGATTGTATGGCCGTCCCACCAGCACCAGTGCCGGCTCGCGCGCCTGCTGCAAACGCGCCACGGCCGCCCCGCCCAGCTCCTGCAGCGCTTGGTCAAAGGCCCCCTGGGCGGCGTAGGCGGCGGTCACAGCGCGGCTGTTGACCCGGCCGGAGACGCGCAGCCGCTCGCCGAAAAATTTGCCCAGCTCCTTCTCCGCGTGCTTGCGGCCGTAGCGGAAGTGCGTGGTCGGGTTCAGGATTTTGTCGGCCGAGTCTTCCAGTTGCGGCACCGCCTTGAGCACGTAAGGCAGCGTCTGGTTCCAGGGGCAGAGATGCGATTCCGGATGCGCCACCAGCAGCCAGGGCGGAACCTCAGAGTTGATGGTGTTCGGCACCAGGATGTAATCGACGCCTTTGCCCAGCAGCTCCTGCACGTGGCCGTGCGCCACCTTGACAGGGAAACAGGGCTGGGCGATCGCCAGCTCATCTCCGGCGGCGCTGATCTGCCGGTCGGTGGGCGAGGAGAGCACCACGTCAAAGCCCAGCTCCTGCATGTAGGCGCACCAGAAGGGGAAGCGGTCGAAATAGAACATCGCCCGGGGGACGCCCACCGTCGGGCGCTTGCCATTTGGCTCCCTGAGCACCTCGTGCAGCAGTTGCTCGCGTTGTCCGATAAGGTCGTCCAGCAGCGGCTTGCGCTCGGTCTTGGCGCGCTTGCGGAACTTGTCGCCGCACTTGTCGCCCCAGTAGCTGCGCTCGCCTTCGATCTTGAACTCCTTCATGTCGCAGTAGTTCGAACAGGCCTTGCAGACGAACTCGCGGGAGGTGAAGTTCACCTTGTCCAGGTCGTAGCCGCGGAATTTCGAGCGTCCGTTGCCGGATGCGGCCGCTGGCGCCAACCCCGCCAGCGTACCGGGTCCCGCGCCGCGCAGTTCGGCGCTGACCTGGGGAACAGCCGCCTGCGGGCCTGGCTGATTCACGACGGCCATCGGCTTTACGCCGGCGGTGGCGTGCGCGGCCTGCCGGCGCTCGCGCGCGATCAGCGCCATGCCGATAGCCCCGATCACGCCGTTGTGCGGCGGCACGATGATGGGCTTTTGCAGGATCTGCGAGAAGGCGGCGGCCACCGCATCGTTGTAGGCGGTGCCTCCCTGGAAGAAGATGGTGTTGCCGATCTTGCGCCCGCGCACCACCCGGTTCAGATAGTTTAGCGCCACCGAATAGGCCAGGCCGGCGCACAGGTCGCCGACCTCGGCGCCCTTCAGCAGCAGCGCCGTAACGTCGCGCTCCATGAACACCGTGCAGCGCTCGCCTAGGCGCGCCGGACGCTTCGAGGCCAGCGCCAGCGAGGCGAATTCGCCCTTGATGCTGACCCCCAACTTCTCCGCCTGCTCCTCCAGGAACGAGCCGGTTCCCGCCGCGCAGGCTTCGTTCATGGCAAAGTCGACAACGATGCCCTTGTCCAGACGAATGAACTTGGAGTCCTGACCGCCGATCTCAAAGATGGTGTCCACCGGCTCCATGCCGAGTTGCTGGCAAACGTAGGTGGCGCCGGTCTTGTGGGCCGTGATCTCGTCGTTGACGGTGTCGGCGCCCACCAGTTCCCCGATCAGCTCGCGTCCGCTGCCGGTGGTGCCCACGCCGCGCACGTCAAGGCTGTCGCCGAACTTCGCCTCGATCTCCTTGAGCCCGGCGCTGACCACTTCGATTGGGCGTCCCTGGGTGCGCAGGTAGATTTCGTGCAGCAGCTGGCCCTGCTGATCGATCACCACCAGGTTGGTGGAGACCGAGCCTATATCGATTCCGAGGTAGGCCTCGATCTTGCGCCCCGGCTCAAACTGCGCCGCTCCGGCTGCTGGGGATGTCTCTTCTACCCGGTCGCGCAGCAAAGCCACCTGCTCCATCGAGAGGGGATCGCTGCAGGCGAAGCTTTGTTTTGTCTGGGCGTGCTGTTCGAGCTGGTGAATGCGCTTGAAGCTGCGCTTGCGCATCTCTTCGGCCTCGAAGATCGCCGCTCCCAGCGCGCTCATCCAGGCGTAGAGCTCGGGGACGATGAACTGGCTCGACTCGAACTTGAAGGCCTCGCGCAGCGCCTCGCGCACCCCGGCGTTCAGGGCCACGCCGCCGATAAAAGCCACCGGAAGCTCGCATTCCCGCCCCTTGACGATGGCGGATTTGAAGTTGCGGGCCACGGCGTCGCACAAGCCGCGCAGGATCTGGTCGGTGGTATAACCCTTCTGCTGCGCGTGGATCATGTCCGACTTGGCGAAGACCGAGCAGCGGCCGGCGATGCGCGCGGCGCAGCTTGCCTGGCAGGCGGCCGCGCCTACTTGCTCCACCTGGTAGAGAAGCCGCGAGGCCTGCTGGTCGATGAACGAGCCGGTGCCGGCGGCGCAGTCGCCGCTGCTGGAGTAGTCCACGATCCCCAGGTACTTGCTGCGCCCGCTGGGCTCCAGGCGCACGTACTTCGAGGTCTCGCCGCCCATCTCAAAGACCGTGCGCACCTCGGGATAGAAGATGCGCACCCCCTTGGCCAGGGCGCGGAACTCGTTCTCAAAGTAAATGCCGAGAATCTTGGCGATCAGTTGGCTGCCGGAGCCGGTCACCCGGATGCCTTCGACCGCCCTTTCGGGAACCTGCTCGTAGAATTCGCGCAGCAGGTCGAAGGTGGACTGAATGGGGCTGCCCTGAATGCGGCGGTAGCGCGAGAGCACCAGCGGCCGTCCGGCCAGCCCGCTGGACTGGGGAAACTGGCCGGCAAAGAAGGCCTCGGAGCTGGCGGTGAGGGCCTCAAAAGCCGCCGCGTCCGCCTCGCCGCCGATGGCCGCCAGCTTCAGGCTGACGGCGCCAATGTCGAGTCCAATGTTGATGCTCATGCAAACAGGCCCCTCTCAGGCGAGGGTCACATCCAGCCAGCCCTTGAGAGTCGTCACCAGCGAAAATCTCTAATCTCGAATCCAGGGTACGGAAGCAGCTTAGCACCCACCCCAGCCCCGAGGAAAGGACCGCAGCAGCCAGAGGTTGGATTAGGCATTTAAATGGCGGGGATTAGGGGTTGGGGTCTGGAAAAAGTAGCGCCGGCGCCCTCGCCGGCGGGTTTCCCGGGCACCCGCAGGGCCCGCCGCCCGGGGTCGCCGGCGCCAGCTTGCCCCTGTTCTAGTAAAATCCGAAAGCAATGGCGCCTTCCGTGCAGGCAAGCAACCCAGCTCAAGGCAGCGCCTCCGGACGCGGAGGTGCGGCTGCCGCCATGGTGGCGGCCGGCATTCTTTTGAGCCGCATTGCCGGGCTGATTCGGGACCGAGTCTTTGCCCACTTTTTCGGCAACTCCGACGCCGCCGATGCCTTTCGCGCCGCCTTCCGCATCCCCAATTTCCTGCAAAACCTGTTTGGCGAAGGCGTGCTGTCGGCCTCGTTCATTCCAGTCTATGCGCGTCTGCGGGCCGAGGGCGAAGACGAACGGGCATCGGAGGTGGCGGAGGCGATCTTCGCCCTGCTGTTTTCTCTACCGCGGTGCTGGTAGCCTTCGGGATTTTTGCCACCCCGTGGCTGATCGATGCCATAGCCCCAGGATTCCGGGGGGCCAAGCGCGAGCTCACCATTACCCTGGTGCGCATACTTTTTCCCGGGGCCGGGCTGCTGGTGTTTAGCGCCTGGTGCCTGGGAGTGCTGAACAGCCATCGCAAGTTCTTCCTCTCGTACACGGCGCCGGTGGTCTGGAACCTGACGCTGATCGCCGCGCTGCTCTGGCGCGGCGGGCACGTCCCCGCCTGGCGGCTGGCGGAAGTTCTTGCCTGGGCCTCGGTCGTCGGCAGCGGTCTGCAACTCGGGGTGCAACTGCCGGTGGTGTTCCGGTTTCTCTGGCCTTTGCGCTTGCGCCTAAGGGCCGGGGTGGGCGAGCACGTCAGGACGGTGCTGCGCAGCTCCGGGCCGGTGTTTGTTTCGCGCGGCGTGGTGCAGATCAGCGCCTACATTGACTCGCTGCTGGCCAGTTTCCTGCCTACCGGCGCGGTGGCCGCGCTCTCCTACGCGCAAACGCTTTACCTGCTGCCGGTGAGCCTGTTCGGCATGTCGGTTTCGGCCGCCGAGCTGCCGGCCATGTCGAGCGCCCTGGGCAACCGCGAGGAGATCGCCAAGGCCCTGCGCGAGCGGCTGGCCGGCGGGTTGGAGCGGATTTCTTTTTTCGTGGTCCCCTCGGCCGCGGCCTTCCTGGTGCTGGGGCATGTGGTGGTGGCCACCCTCTATCGCTCCGGCGCTTTTGGCGCCAGGGACGTGACTTATGTCTGGGGAGTTCTGGCCGGCTCCAGCGTCGGCCTGCTGGCCTCCACCTTCGGACGCCTCTACTCCTCCGCTTTTTATGCGCTGCGGGACACGCGCACTCCCCTGAACTTCGCCATCATTCGCGTGCTCCTCACGCTGGCGCTAGGCTACCTTTTCGCCTTGCCGCTGCCGCCGCTACTCGGCCTGGACCGCAAGTGGGGCGTGGCCGGCTTGACGCTCTCGGCGGGCATCGCCGGATGGGTCGAATTCGGACTGCTGCGCCGTTCTCTGGCTCGCCGCATTGGCCGTCCGGCCTATTCGCTAGCCAGGATCGGCAAGCTGTGGCTGGCGGCGCTGATCGCCGCCGCCATTGGTTTCGGCCTCTGGCGCGCCAGCGCCGCACTCAATCCGGTGCTGACCGGCGCGGTCGTGCTGGTGCCTTACGGCTTAGCGTACCTTTTGCTGACGCGATGGATGGGAATTTCGACGGCTGCGGAAGCGCTGCGAATGCTGAGAAGAAGAAGTTAGCGTTAGACACAGCCGATAGTTTACGTATGGGTGAAAAACCCTATCCTAGCAAAGGAAGCTAGGAGGAGCACCCGGTTGTTTCTGCGTAGGCCCAGCCGCCCTCGGCTGGGCTCGCGCGCCTCTATTGTTACCTAGGCGCGTTTTTCCGCAGCCTGCTAATCCCGATTGCGAACCAGCCGCATCTCCGACCAGTTATAAGACAATCGTTTTCCGCATTCGAGGCACACCACGTAGTGGTCGCTGGTGACCGGTTGCTCCGGGTTCTTGTCGAGGATCTCCGAGCCCGCCGAAGCCATCATGGCAGGGAAGGGCACGGAGGTATGTTTGTGCCGGCAAGCGAAGATTTTCAAAACTTTCCTCACCATTTCCTAGTTCCTCGAAAGCGTTCGCTGCAGTTTGCGCGCCCGGTCACGGGAAGCCTGGCGCTGCCGGTGTGCAGGCCCCGGCTTCACCGGGCACGGCGGAGCTGAAGCGGGGGAGGGCTTAGCGTCCTATGTGTTCCGGGCAGGCGGCCTAGCGGGCTGCGGAAAAACAGGTTTCGGCTCGGGTGCGACTACAAGATATTGTTAGCTGCTCTTATAGCACCCACATTCCATAGCGCCTCGCTTGTTGCTGCGGCGCGTTTTTCCGCAGCCTGTTAGGCCCGCGCGGCAGTCTGAACGCTGGCAGCTCCGTCGGCGCTCTCCGGCTTCGCTTCGGCCTTCAGTCCCGGCTTGCGGATATCGATTCCGCCCTTGAAAAACGCGCCATCTTCAATGCTGATGCGCTGGGCGACAACATCGCCGGTCAGGGAGCCCTCGTTGCGGATATCGACCCGGTCGCTGGCGGTCATGTTGCCGCGCACCTTGCCCAGAACCACGATCTCGCGGGCGTTGATGTTGGCAGACACCACGCCATTCCGGCCGACGGTCACCCGGTTGCCGGGCAGATTGATCGAACCTTCAATGCGGCCATCCACGTAGAGCGACTCCGACCCCGTGACCTCGCCCTTGATCACCAGCGACTTGCCAATGGTGGCCTGGTCTTGGGAAGCGGCTGCCGGACTGGCCGGGCGCACGACAGGATGGTTCTCGTCGCTGCCAGTGTTGGGGGTGTAGGCTGGCCGCGGCGGTTCGGCCATGGGAGTCGGAGGAGTGACACTAGTGCTGGAGGGCTTCCACATAAATTATTCAGGATCCTTTCGGGGCAGTCAGACGCACGTAGCGGGCCAAATCTCTTGCCCACCTCGCCGCTTCAGAACTGCCGCAAGTAAATGGGTTACCGTGATCGAGCGGCTGTACCGCACCCGCCCGCTGGCGTGCATGGCGTAAATTCTGCCTTTCACCCGCAACTTCCTACATCGGGGAGTTTACCTAGTGTATTTCATCTTCCGAGCTTATGCTCTTCTTAGGGGAATTACGGCGCATCGGAAACAGGTCCGCTCCCAAGAACGATGGTTACTGAGAAACTCATCCAGCAGCGCCTGGAAAAGCTGCCGCATCGCTCCGCCGGCTACAAGCAGTTGATTCGCGAGCTGGGTTTGCGCGGCGCCGAGCGCCGCGAGCTGGAAGACAAGCTGGCCGATATGGTGACCCGGGGAAAGCTGGTGCTCACCGGGCGCGACCGCTACTCCCTGCCCGCCGAGGCGGCTGATCGCAACCTGGTTGTGGGGCGGTTGCAGATGCACCGCGACGGCTACGGCTTTGTCACTCCCGAAGACCAGGGATTGCGCGAGCGCCTGGGCGGCGACGTCTTCATCAGCCCGCCCGAGATCGGCTCGGCCATGCACGGCGACCAGGTGCTGGTCGAATTAAAAGGCGCCTCGCGCGAGGGACGTGCCGAAGGCCGCATCCTGCGCATCATGAACCGCGCCCAGGCTACCGTGGTGGGCGTCTTTCACTACGGCCAGCGCGCGCAGGCAGGCGTCGGTTATGTCCGCCCCATGGACGAGCGGCTCGCCGCCGACATCATCATTCCGCGCGGCCTGGAACGGCCTCCCACGGCCGGCCAGGCAAGCGAGCCAGCCGGAGAACTCATCTCCACCCCGGGGCAGTGGCAGACCGCAGACCGCGTCATCGGCAACGAGGCTCGCCGCCGCCAGTGGAACGACCTGGAAGGCCTGGTGGTGGAGGTCGAGATTACCCACTGGCCCACGGCCACCCAGAGCCCCAAGGGTCACGTGGTCGAGATTCTTGGCTACGAGGACGATTTCGGGGTTGACGTTGAGATTGTCATCCGCAAGCATCACCTGCCGCATCGTTTTCCCCTGTCCGCGCTGGCCGAGGCGCAGGCGGTCGAGGCCATTATTCCGCAGCGTGAGCTGCGCCGCCGGCGCGACTTCCGCGCCTTGCCCATCGTGACCATCGACGGCGAGACGGCCCGCGACTTCGATGACGCCGTAGCCGTCAGCCGGCTGGAAAACGGCAATTACCAGTTACAGGTCCACATCGCCGATGTCGCCCACTACGTGGCCGAGGATTCGGCCATGGATCGCGAGGCGCGCTGGCGCGGCACCTCCGTCTACTTTCCTGACCGCGCCATTCCCATGCTGCCGGTCGGGCTCTCCACCGAGGTCTGCACCCTGCGACCGCATGCCGACCGCCTGGTTATGTCTTGCCTGATGGAAATCGACCAGCGTGGCGAGATCGCGCGCTACGAGTTGTGCCCCGGCGTGATCCGCTCGGCCGAGCGCATGACCTATACGGATGTGGCTCTTATCCTGGACGGCGACGCGCCAGCGCGCCAGCGATATGCGCCTCTGGTCGAGCAGTTCGAGCTGATGGAGGAGCTGGCGCTGGTGCTGGCAGAAAAACGGGAGCGCCGCGGCTCCATCGACTTCGATCTTCCCGAGTCGGTGATCGACTTCGACGAGCACGGCCTGATGCGCGGCGTCACCCGCTCCGAGCGCAACATGGCGCACCGCATCATCGAGGAGTTCATGCTGGCCGCCAACGAATCGGTCGCCAGCTACCTGGAGACGAAAGGCGTGGCCTCGCTCTACCGCGTCCACCACCAGCCCGAGGCCAAGCGCGTGCTCGAGTTCGAGACCCTGGCCGCCAGCTTCGGCTATTCGCTCGGAGTCGGAGCCCTGCCCGTCGACCGCTTCCGCCCGCGCAGCGAGCGCCGCGCCAGCCACGGCACCGGGCACCGCGCGCGCGAGGTGGAAATTCCCCGGGACGTTCACATCACCCCGCGCATGTACCAGAAATTGACCGCCAAACTCGAAGGCAAGCCCGAGGAGCGCATCCTCTCCTACCTCATGCTGCGCTCGCTTACCCAGGCGCGCTACTCGGAGGCTAACGAAGGACACTTTGCCCTGGCCGCCAGCACCTACACGCATTTCACTTCGCCCATTCGCCGCTACCCCGACCTGACGGTGCACCGCATCCTCAAGGCGGTGCTGGCCGACTCGGCCGAACAAAGCGAGGAAGCCATCTCTATTGGTGTCGGCGGCCCGGTGGTGCAAAACTACGCGGCCAAGGCCGGGGCCGAGGCGTCGCACTCGGCCGTCTCCGGCGGGGAAGCGCCGCTCAAGCGCCGGGATGGCGGGCGCCACACCGGCAAGCACGCCGCCACGCCCGCTCTCGAGGGGCCGATTCCGCAGGACATGCTGCACGAGATCGCCGCCGATTCCAGCTTCACCGAGCGCCGCGCCGACGAGGCTGAACGCGAGCTGCTGGAGTGGAAGAAGGTAAAGTTCATGCAGGAGCGGCTGGGCGATGAGTTCGAAGGGCTGGTGGTGAGCGTCACCAAGTTCGGGCTGTTCGTCGAGCTGAACGAGTTGTTCATAGAGGGCCTGGTGCCGCTGTTCACCTTGAGCGACGACCGCTACACCTATCACGAGAACACGCGGCAGCTCATCGGCCAGCGCGGCAAGCGCACCTTCTCGATAGGCGACCGGGTGCGCGTGCTGGTGGACCGCATCGATCCGGTGCAGCACAAAATCCAGTTCGCGCTGATCGAGCCGGAGGCCTCGCGCGCCCAGCGCCGGCACCGCAAAGCCTGACCGTGGTAATCGGCGAACCAGCTGAAGCTCTCCTCCGGCTGCTCTAGTACAATGACTTTTTCGGACCCCGATGGCGCCGTAGTTGCGCCCGACGGGGCAGAACAATCCACATTTGCGAGGTATCAATGGCACGGATGGTGCAATGCGTGAAGCTGGGCCGGCAGGCGGAGGGGCTGGAGGAGCCACCTTTCGACAGCCCGCTGGGACAGAAGATCTTTGAGAACGTTTCCAAAGAGGCCTGGCAGCAGTGGCAGGACCACATGAAGATCCTGCTCAACGAATATCGCCTGCAGCCGTGGCGCAAGGAGCACCAGGATTTTATCGTGCAGCAGATGGAGCAGTATTTCTTCGGCCCGGGAGCGGAACTGCCCGAGGAGTACAAACCCCAGGGGCATTAGGCCTGCACACGAATCAGCTTGCGCGGCTTTACCAGCTGCGGAAAAGCCTTTTTACCCCGGTTGCAGTTTCCTTCGCTCATCCGGGCTGGCCACGGCGCATCTGGCCCAGGGAGAATACACATGCCCCCGCTGCTGGGGTGTATCGCCGACGACTTCACCGGCGCCACCGATCTGGCCGGCATGCTGGTGAAATATGGAATGCGCACCGTGCAGTTGATCGGGGTGCCGCAGGGTCCGCCGCCGCCGCCGGTCGATGCCATCGTGGTGGCTCTCAAGTCCCGTAGCTGTCCGGTCCCGGAGGCGGTTGACAATTCCCTGGCCGCCCTGCGCTGGCTGCAGGCGGCGGGCTGCCGCCAGTTCTACTTCAAGTACTGCTCGACCTTCGACTCCACTCCCGCCGGCAACATCGGGCCGGTGGCCGAGGCCCTGATGGACGCTCTCGGCACCGATTTCACCATCGCCTGCCCGGCGTTTCCCGCCAACCAGCGCACTATTTATCACGGGTACCTTTTCGTCGGCAGCGTTCTGCTGAACGAGAGCGGCATGCAGAACCATCCGCTGAACCCCATGACGGATGCCAACCTGCAACGCGTGTTGCAGGCGCAAGTGAAGCGGCGGGTCGGGGTGGTGGACTATGGCACGGTGTCCCAGGGAGCTGGCGCCATACGCGAGGGCTTCAGCCGCTTGCGCCGCGATGGCTACGGCTTGGCCGTGGTGGACATCCTGTCCGACCGCGACCTGGAAAGCCTGGGCGAGGCCTGCGCCGATCTTCCGCTGGTCACGGCTGGCTCCGGGCTGGCGGTGGGGCTGCCGCAGAACTTCCGCCGCCAGGGGTTGCTGGCGAATGACACGGTAGCCGGCGCGCTGCCGGCCACGGGCGGGTTTCGCGCGGTAGTGGCCGGCAGTTGCTCGCTGGCTACCCAGGCGCAGGTGGAGATGATGCGCCAGCGGAATCCCGCCTTCCGTGTCGATCCCCTGCAGCTTGCCGAAGGCGTGGACGTGGTCTGCAACGCCCTGGCCTGGGCGCGCGAACATCTTGCCGCCACGCCGGTGCTGATCTACTCCACCGACGCGCCCAGCAGTGTCAAGGCCGTGCAGCAGAAGCTGGGCGCCGCCAAGGCAGGGGGACTTGTCGAAGCCGCGCTGGCCGCCATCGCCGGCGGCCTGGTCAAGATGGGAGTGGACCAGCTCATCGTGGCTGGCGGCGAGACCGCTGGCGCGGTGGTCAAGACTCTGGGCGTTACCGGACTGCGCATCGGGCGCGAAATCGATCCCGGCGTGCCTTGGACGACCGTGCTGAGCGCGGCCGGCGCCGAAGGCGGCGAGCGTCCTCTGGCACTGGCGCTGAAGTCCGGCAACTTCGGTACTCCGGACTTTTTCCTGAAGGCGTGGGGCTGTTTGCCATAGGCATTGGCACGCACGTAGGCTCACCGGGGTTCCAGGTTCAGGTATGGGTCTATTCGTTGTGGAGTCGTCATGCTGAGCGGAACCGGGGCCCCAGCAGACGTCGTTTTTGCGTCTGCTGGGGTGGTAGAGCGAAGCATCCCAACACAGCTCTGAGGCAAGACGAGGCTGAAAGCTTTTCTACAAGGGCTCTGGGCATTGCGGAGTAAGGTGGCTTTACGGGGATGCTTCGCTCCTCCTTCGGAGTCGCTCAGCATGACACCCAAGAAGTATATTTAACCTTCTGCGAATTGAGTTTTGTGAAATCGCTTAACCCGCAGCTTACGCGTTCTTGGCGCACAGTGAGAAACAATTAGGAGGCGATATGGCTCGCGACGTAGTGAAGTTTTATGGAAGTTCCACTTGAGGGAAGTGCCGCGAGGTCAAGCGGGTCTTGACCGAGAAGGGCATCGAGTTTGAGGCGGTTAACTATCTCGAGCAGCCGATGAAGCCGGAGGCGCTCAAAGACTTGCTTCGCCGCGCCGGGCTCAAGCCGCGGGAGGCGGTGCGCACCAACGATCCGGCTTACGGTACCTTGATTGCCGGCAAGGAGCTGGGCGACGACGAACTCATCCGCTTGGTGGCGCAGAATCCCGGGCTTCTTCAGCGGCCCATCGTGGTCCGCGGCAAAAAGGCGGTGCTGGCGCGTCCCGTGGAGCGGCTGGCGGAGGCTCGATATCTGACGTCAGGAATGGTCCTGTAAGTTTTCCGCAATGTAAGGGCGACGTTGTGTCATCCTAAGGTCACAGGATTTTGCGCGAGCGCAAGATCTGCTTTGTCCGAACGAAACGCAAGCGTTTCGCTTCGCCCAGGATGGCCGCCAGGAGGCGATTCGGCGCGTTTTTCACTTTATGGACGTTCTCGAACAGCTCTTTGAACAGTACTTTGGCGCGCCGACGCGCAGCGTCCGGCCGCTGCAAGGCGAGCTAGGCGCCTCCGGCCGCAGGATCTTTCGCCTTTCCGGCGATGCCGTCAGCGCCATTGGCGTGCTGCATCAGGTGCGCGAAGAGAACGTCGCTTTTCTTGAATTCTCAAGGCATTTTCGCCGCCACGAACTGCCGGTGCCGGAAATTTACGCGCAAGACCTGGCGCGCGGTGCTTATCTGATGGAGGACTTGGGAGACACTACGCTGTTCGAGTTTCTCTCGCAAAACCGCGCCGGCGAAGACATAGCGCCGCCGGTGATCGAGGCCTATCGCAAGGCGGTGGCGCTGCTGCCGCGCTTTCAGGTCGAAGCCGGCCGCGATCTGAATTACAAGCTGTGCTATCCGCGCGCCAGCTTCGACCGCCAGTCCATCGCCTGGGACCTGAACTATTTCAAATACTACTTTCTCCGCCTTGCCGGCATCGCCTTCAACGAACAGGAGCTGGAAGACGATTTCTCGCGCCTGGCCAGGTTTCTGCTGGGCGCCGGTCGCGACTATTTTCTCTATCGCGACTTCCAGTCGCGCAACATCATGCTGCGCGAGTCCATTGCCGCCAAGGCAAAAGCCGCTGCCGCCGGCGAGTCCGCCGCTGCCCCGGCGGAAGAAGCTGCCGCTGCGGTCGAGCCAGCTTCCGCTCCGGGAAAGGCAAAGACGGAACTCATCGCCAGCGGCGAGCCGTTCTTCATCGACTACCAGGGCGGGCGCCGAGGGGCGCTGCAATACGACATCGCTTCCATTCTCTACGACGCCAAAGCCGACCTGCCGCCGGAGCTGCGGCGGCAACTGCTCGACCATTATCTCGACGCGCTGGGCAACTTCATCAAGCTCGACCGCCCGGCCTTCATGCAGCACTACTACGCCTACGTTTACGTCCGCATCATGCAGGCGCTGGGCGCCTACGGCTTTCGCGGCTTCTACGAGCGCAAGCCGCTTTTCCTGCAAAGCGTGCCCTACGCGCTCAAGAACGTGCGCTGGCTGCTGCATAACGCCAGCCTGCCCATCGCCCTGCCGGCGCTGATGGAGGCCTTCCGCGTCATGCTGGGCTCGGAAAAGTTGCAGGCCCTGGCTGCGGATGCGCCAACCCTGGTGGTGCGGATCTTCAGTTTTTCCTTTCACCGTGGCGGCCTGCCCAAAGACGAGTCCGGGCACGGCGGCGGCTTCGTTTTCGACGGCCGCAGCCTGCCCAATCCCGGACGCGAAGAGCGATTCAAGAACCTCACCGGCAAGGATGCGCCGGTCATCGATTACCTCAATCAGCAGGCCAGCGTGCACCAGTTCCTGGCCGGAGTGATGTCGCTGGTGGAGACCAGCGTGAGCAACTATCAAGCGCGCGGCTTCAACAGCCTGATGATCTCCTTCGGCTGCACCGGTGGCCAGCATCGCTCGGTTTTCCTGGCGGAGCAGTTGGCCAAGCGCCTGCGCGGACGACCCGGCGTGGAAGTCGTGGTGCGTCATCTCGAACTGGAGAACCGCAGCCAATGAAAGCCATGGTGCTGGCGGCCGGCCTGGGTACCCGGCTGCGGCCGCTCACAGACGAGCGTCCCAAGGCGCTGGTGGAGCTAGGCGGACGCACGCTGCTGGAGATCACGCTCTCGCGCCTGCGCGCCTTTGGCGTCGGCGAGGTGATCGTCAACGCGCACCACTTCGCCGACATGATCGTCGCCTGCCTGCAGGCCCACGAAAACTTCGGCCTGCGAGTCGAGGTCTCGCGCGAAGAGGTGCTGCTCGACAGCGGCGGCGGCCTGAAACGGGCCGCCTGGTTCTTTCAGGATGCCAACCGCTCCGGCGAGCCGTTCATCCTGCACAACGTCGATGTCATCAGCACCATCGATCTCGGGCGCATGGTGCAATTTCACAAGGAAAGTCAGGCTCTGGCCACGCTGGCGGTGCAGCGGCGCGAGGCCTCCCGCTACCTGCTCTTCGATGAGCAGCTTCAGCTTCGCGGCCGGCGCGTCGGCCAGAAAGATGAATTGACGCAGCCGTCGGGGCCGCTGCGGACGCTGGGCTTTTGTGGGATACACGTAATCTCTCCCCGCCTGTTCGCCATGATGCCGGAGGAAGAGATTTTCTCGATTATCGCCTGCTATCTGCGGCTTGCTGCCCAGGGAGAAAAAATTCTCGCCTTCCCGGCAGACGAATACTACTGGCGCGACCTGGGCACGCCCGAGAGCCTCCGCCAGGCCGCGCAGGATTTGCAGCAGGGCAAAATTAGTTGGTCGATTTGAATTTCCACGATTCTCGTCCTGTTACAACGCGAAACGTGAAACTGAACGTGGCTGGGTGCCCCACCCGCATCGCGCCTTCTTTGGTGCGATTAGGGTGGGAATGGCCGGCCTGCAGCGGCGCTATAATGAGATGTTGGCGGTCGAATCGGGCGGTCGCTTCCGAGCCGCGGCGAGTTCCCGGGCATTGGCCCGGGGTGGTGTCGCGGACCCCAGGCAAGGCACGGCCGAACCTGGTCAGGAAGAGGAAAGTCCGAACTCCGCAGAGCAGTGTGCCGGATAACGTCCGGGCATCTCGGGCCGCGGTTTTCCGGCGGACGCTTCGCGTCCGCTGGGCGAGCCCACGCTTGGGGTGACGGAAAGTGCCACAGAAAACATACCGCCGATCGCTCCTCCGCAAGGAGAGGCGAGGTAAGGGTGAAAAGGTGCGGTAAGAGCGCACCGCCTGGGCAGCAATGCGCAGGGCAGGGCAAACCACACACGGAGCAAGACCAAATAGGGAGGAAGCTTTCGCAAGGAAGCACGCACCGGCTCGGCGCGTCACCACCTCTGGGTAGGTCGCTGGAGCCGGGCAGCAATGTCCGGCCAAGAGGAATGACCGTCCTGCCGGCTCTCGCCGGTGGACAGAATTCGGCTTACAGATTCGACCGCCACTAACTTTCCAGAATTCCCAGCCTGCGATAGGCGTCCTGCATAAGGCCCGGGACCTTCTTCTCGAACTCGGGCGCGCCTTGCGGATCGCCCTCGATTTCCATCAGCACCGGCGGCGCTTGCGGCACGCCGCGCAGCAACTCCATGGCCTGCTGCCAGTCGATCTTGCCCTGGCCGGGCCAGAGGTGGGTATCGCGGTCGCCGTGGTTATCGTGCACGTGAGTGGAGCGGATATACGGCTTCAGCGATTCGAAGCTGCCGGCTACGCCTCCGCAGACATTGGCATGCCCGAAGTCGAAGCAGACGCCCATGTCGTCCATGTGCGTGACCTGGATGAACTCTACCAGCCGGGCGGCGGTAGTGAGTTCGTTGGGAATGTTCTCCAGCAGCAGCCGGACGCCCAGCGGCCTGGCAAAGGCCCGCAGGTGCTCCACCGAGGTCATGGCGGCGTCGAACTTGTGCTCGTCGAACTCCTCGCCGCTGACCCCGATGTGCTGCACCAGGAAGCGGAATGGCGCCCGCTCGGCAACCTCGATGGCGCGCTTGATTTCGTCCATGGCCTGAATGCAGACCTTGCGGTCGCGGCTGGCGATGTTCAGGGGAATTCCACGCTCGCCGTTGCTCTCGGCGTACATGGGCGAATGGATGGAATGGAAGATTACGGGATTGCCGCTGAACCACGACCCGATCTCACGCACGTGCTGCGGGCTGGCATAGTCGAAGTGCGACTTCGAGCCATATATCTCGATGGCCTGCGCTCCGCCCCTGGCCAGATTGTCGAGCAGCCCCGGGTGCAACCTCCCGCGCACATACACGTAAGTGGACATCGCTCTAAGCATCGTTTCTTTCCCTTCCCCCGACCCGGCTCTGCGGCCTGACTGGCGGTATTCTCAGTGTATATAAGCAAATGCCGGCCACCATCGGCAACGTTTTATTTTGCACGGTTGCCCGAAACCCGCGCCGCTTGCACACCGGCAGACGTGCCGGAATTTGCTTGCAACTTACAGGCTGAAATTCGAAACTCGTCTCGGATGCTGCTCTATTACATCACTGATCGCAGCCAGTTCGCGGGCGCCGAACAGGAACGCCAGCGGCGGCTTCTGGACCGCATCTCCCGCGCCGCCGCCGCCGGAATAGACCTGGTGCAACTGCGGGAAAAAGACCTGCCGGTTCGCGAACTGGCGCAATTGGCGGAAGCCGCTTTACGCGCCATTCGCGGCCACGGCACGAGTACAAAGCTGCTGCTCAACTCGCGCCTCGATCTGGCGCTGGCCTGCGGCGCTGACGGCGTGCACCTCACTTCCACTGATCCAGGGCCGGAGTGGGCGCGCAGCGTTGCCCGCCTGGCCGGCGGGCAACGCCAAGAAAAACTGCTGGTCGCCGTCTCCTGCCACGCGGTTGCCGAGGTACGTCTGGCGGCCGAACAGGCGGCGGACCTCGCGGTGCTGGCCCCGGTTTTCGAAAAGATTCTGCGTGCGCCGGAATCTTCGGCAGGCGCTCAGAGGCAGGCAGAAGCGCGACAATCGGGGATCGGCTGCCAGGTGCTGCGGCAAGCCTGTTCGCCATCCGGGCAGGAGAAGCCGGTTCCGGTGCTGGCCCTCGGCGGCGTCAATCTGGCCAACGCTGGCGCGTGCCTGGAAGCCGGAGCCGCCGGAATCGCCGGCATACGCTTGTTCCAGGAAGGCGATCTGGAGGAAGCAGTTCGCCGCCTGCGCGTCCTGTGACCGGTGTCTTCCTCTAGTCCTTCTTCAGTTCCGGAGCCTCGTCGCGCAGGCGCCGGTAGCGGCTGCCGAGATACCGGAGGTAAGCGAGATGGATTGTCCAGGTAGCAGCGTAGGCCAGGTACAGAAATTTCATCGCCATTAAAACCTCAGGGCTGAAGAGCCCGGTTCTGCTTCAATTTCGAAGCGCATTCATCGCAAAAGCAAATGGTGCGGCTTCAGGCCGAGCGGGCGGTATCGCCGGCCTCGCCGGAGTCCCCGGTCAGCGCCGTCTTGGCGCTTGCCGGGTCGATGCGGAGAAGCCCGGCCGGAGCCTCAAGCGCGCGATCGGCGTGGGCCTCTTCCAGCGCCTCCTCCGCCCGTGCCAGCCGATAGCGCAGCGCAACCAGCAACACGGCCAGGCACATGAAGCCCGCCAGGTTCCAGAGCACCGCCGCCCACATGTGCGGGTCGAGTCCCGAGCCCGCGCCACCGGCGATCACCGGCTGCGGATGCTGCGTGCGGAAGTAGCGGATCGACAGGTAGACGATGGGCACATCGAGAAATCCGAACACGGCCAGCGCCGCCGCCAGCACCTGTGTCTGCCCGCCGGTGGCGAAGCGCCGCAGCACCAGGTAGCTGACGTAAATCAGCCACAGCACCAGCGTGCTGGTCAGCCGGGCATCCCAGGTCCACCAGATGCCCCACACCGGACGCGCCCACAGCGGCCCGGTCACCAGCACCACCGTGCAGAAAACCACGCCAACCTCGGCGCCGGCCAGCGCCAGCGCGTCCGCGCCCCGGCTGCGCCGTATCAGGTACCAGATGGAGGCGAGAAAGTTGGCGAAGAACAGCAGAAACGCCGTCCAGGCATGCGGCAGGTGGTAATAGAAAATTCTCTGCACGTCGCCCATGGTGGCCTCGGTGGGCGCCGCGAACATGGCCTGGTAAAAAGCATAGCCAAGCACGGCGAGCGTGAAGGCAGCGAAGAGCTTAAATGAAAGTTTCATGGCACTCTTTTGCAGTAGCGCTGGCCGGTCTAGAGGCCGGCGCTACATTCCTATTCAGCATTTATCACCGTATCGAACAGCAGCAGGCAGACAGCGGTGAACACCAGGTCATAGACGGCCAGCAACTGTATCCAGAAGCGTGGCGAAGCCTCGCCGGTCAGCACTGCGGTGGTTCCATCCACCATGGCCAGCAGGGCGGGGATGGAGATCGGAAACAGGATCAGCGGCAGCATGATTTCGCGGCTGCGCGTGCGCATGGAGATGGCCGCGAAAAACGTTCCATTGACCACCAGGGCCCAAGTGCCCAGGGCGGCAATGATCGCCAACTGGTACTCCGGCCCCACCGACCGCAGGTTGTAAAACACCACGAACAGCGGCGCCATGAGCGCTTCCAGCACCCCGACCAGAACAAAGTTTCCGGCCGCCTTGGCCAGAAACAACGAAGCCGGAGGCGCCGGCGACACCCGGTAGGCGTCCAGCACGCTGTTGCGCAGCTCCCGCGCCCATGTCTGGTTCAAGGCCACGACGGCGGCGAAAAGGAAGGCCACCCAAACCAGGCCGCCGGCGATGCGCCGCGACTCCTCCGCCGTGGGGTCGAAGCCGAAGCTGAAGATCACCACTACCAGCAGGGCGAAGAACAGCATGGAGTTGACGGCGTCTTTCGCGCGCCACTCCAGGCGCAGGTCTTTCGCCAGTGTCCGGCGTGCCAGTGCCATCACCGCGTGCATGATCGCAAAACCTCCGCCGAGGACGCTCCAGGCAGGCCCGGTTTTTGCCAGCCGTATGGCGACTTCATGTATTCCGGCACTCCGGCCTCGCGCGCCGCCAGCAGCCCGTTAGCCAGCAGCAAAGACTCGTCGGCCAGCGCCGCCAGCAAAACGGGCTGATGCGTCACCACCAGAATCGTCTTGCCCTCATCGCGCATGCGTCCCAGCAGCCCAGCCATCTCCAGCGCCGAGTGCGCGTCGACGTTCGAGAACGGCTCGTCCAGCAGCAGCAGCTCCGGGCCGTGCACGATGGCGCGGGCCAGCGAGATGCGCTGCCGCATGCCCTGCGAATACTGTCCCACGCGGCGCTTCAGCTCCGGGTCGAGCCCCACGCTGCGGATGGCGCCGGCGCAGCGCGCCTCGTCGGAGATGCCGTACAGGCTGGCGAAATATCGCAGGTTCTCCATGGCGCTGAGTTCGTCGTAGAGCAGCGGAGCATGCCCCATGTAACCGATGCGCGCGGCCGCTTCCCGCGGATCGCGGCGGCCCAGGATTGTCACCATGCCGCGCGTCGGTTGCAGCAGGCCGGCGACGATGCGCAGCAAGGTGGATTTGCCGGCGCCGTTCTCGCCCAGAATAAGGTACAGCTTTCCCGGCTCGAACTCGGCGCTCACCCCGCGCAGGGCGGCAAAGCGTCCGTAGTGCCGCACCACGCCCTGCAAGACGATGGCGGGGCTTACCCGCGTGGCGGCCTCAGGCTCACGCGGGCGCACCATAATAGTGGACTTCGCAGAAGATGCCGTTTTGACCTCCGCCGGCACGCCGGACGGCTTTGGCGCTGGAATGTTCACCGCGAATAGCTGGCCGCGCCAGCCTGGGCTTTCTGCGCAGGCGCGGGAGCGGCCGTATCTTGCTTGGGCGCGTACTTGGAAGCGCACTTGGCCTGCAACTTGTTGGCGTGGAAGACCCCGTCGCGGCCAAAGTTGCCTTCGGCCAGCGCCTGGGCATCGTCCTTGAAGGTGTCCGGCGGAGCTTCCATGCCCTGGTAGACCACCGGCAGCAGCCGATCCTGTTCGCGCAAGGAAAACTCTACGTGCGTCCCCTGGCGCCTGATGGAACCAGGCTCGACGTTTCCCGCCACCCGCAGGCGCTTGCTGTAGGCGCCGTCGCCCATGGCGTTCAATTCCTTGATGGTGACGTAGTAGCTTTTGCTCTCCTGCGCTCCGGTGTAGGCCAGGTAGCCGAGACTGAGCACAATGATCGCTATAACCGCCCCGAACTGGACGTACTTGCGGCGAAAAGCCATATCTAAAGAGAAGATGCTGAAACTGTGCGGCAGGCTCCCAAAAAAGCTTGGGAGATGCCCTTTTGCCCCACTGGTGGGCGGTCGCCGGCCGGCCGGAGATGGCGGCCAGGTGAGACTCGAAGGTGGCTGGACCAGTCTTGCGCCAGCGTATAATCTGGAGTTTACCCAGGAGAGGTTCAGGTTATGACTAGTAACGGCAAAGACAAGGGTGGCCGCAACGGCCAAGGTATTCCCGGAAGTGGGATCCCCAAGCTGCGGGCCGACTGGATCGCCCGGCGGCAGCAGCAGGCCGGTTCGCAGGGCAACATGTCGCAGATGCATTTCGCCCGCCAGGGCCTGGTTACGGAAGAGATGCTGTATGTGGCGGAACGCGAAAAACTCTCCCCCGAGACGGTGCGCGCCGAGCTGGCCGCCGGGAGGCTGATCATCCCCGCCAATGTCAATCACCCTGAAATCGAGCCCATGGCCATCGGCGTGTCCACGCTGTGCAAGATCAATGCCAACATCGGCAATTCGGCGGTGGTTTCCAACGTCGACGAGGAGCTGAAGAAGCTGCACACCTCGGTCCACTACGGCGCCGACACGGTGATGGACCTTTCCACCGGCGGCGACATCAGTCAGATTCGCGAGGCCATTCTGCGCCACTCGCCGGTTCCGGTCGGCACCGTACCCATCTACGAGGCCGTGGCCCGGGTGCGCCGCATCGAGGACCTTACGCCGCAGATCATGCTGGAGGTCATCGAAGAGCAGGCCGCGCAGGGCGTCGATTACATGACCATACATGCCGGAGTGCTCATCGAGTACGTCCCCATGGTGGCCAAGCGCATCACCGGCATCGTCAGCCGTGGCGGCGCCATCATGGCGCAGTGGATGACCCACCACCACAAGCAGAACTTCCTCTACGAGCACTTCGACGACATCACCAAAATCATGGCCAAGTACGACGTCTGCTACTCGCTGGGCGACGGCCTTCGCCCCGGCTGCATCGCCGACGCCAGCGACGAGGCGCAGTTCGCCGAACTGAAGACCCTGGGCGAGCTGACCAAAGCCGCCTGGGAGCACGACGTGCAGGTGATGATCGAGGGCCCCGGCCACGTGCCCATCGACAAGATCAAGGAACAGGTCGACAAGGAGCTGGAGTGGTGCGACGGCGCGCCCTTCTATACCCTGGGGCCGCTGGTAACCGACATCGCTCCCGGCTACGACCACATCACTTCGGCCATCGGCGCGGCCATGATCGGCTGGTACGGCGCCGCCATGCTCTGCTACGTCACTCCCAAAGAGCACCTTGGGCTGCCCAACGACAAGGACGTGAAGGACGGCATCATCGCCTACAAGATCGCCGCCCACGCCGCCGACCTGGCGCGCCACCGTCCCGGCGTGCAGGACCGCGACAACGCCATCAGCCACGCCCGCTACACCTTTAACTGGGAGAAGCAGTTCGAACTCTCGCTCGATCCCGAGACCGCACGCGCCATGCACGACGAGACGCTGCCGGACAACTTCTACAAGGAAGCGGCCTTCTGCTCCATGTGCGGGCCGAAATTCTGCTCCATGAACTATTCGGCCAAAATCGACGAGTACAACAAGTCAGTGGGGCTGGAAAAGAAAGACTACGGAGAGCTGGCCAACCAGGTAGCCAGCAAACTGGTGCAGCTCAAGGTTTAGGACGACGAAAATAGGCACAAAACGGGCCGCGCTATGGCACGGCCTTTTTCTTCGCCAGCGCACCACATCTGCGCGGCAGATGCGGACTTTTGTCTCGGTACGAATCAGTGCATGTCGGCGAAGTCCATGCCGTCGGCATACTGCAGGCCGGCGATCCTGTTGGCCCGGTACTGCACCTCCAGATACGCGCGCAGGATTTCGATGTGCATCAATTCTTTCTGCTGCGGGGTCGTGCAATCCAGCCGGGCCTTGTCCAATGCCAGATAACGGTCGTGCGCCTCGATGAAGCGATTCATCTCTGCCAGCATGGCTGCCATTCTCTATCTGTGCTTACGTTTAGAAATCAGAATAAACACCTAAGAGCCAGGAGATCGGGACCCGATTTTTCGCCCAGTGTGGAAAACCACGGTTGGCTGAAAAACCAAGGCCGGTGTGTCCGGCAGACCTGAAAACGATGCTTCAGGCCGGCGAATTGAAAATGGAAAACGGTGGTTGTGCAACCCCGCCCCAAGTTGCCGCCCGCCTTCTTGCGCGGCGATTTCCTCCCGGCTACAATGCTGCAGTGTCCACCCCCTGAGTAATCAGAGCACAGGTGGGCTACGACGGGACACAGCAGGCGGCATCCGTGGATTCCAGCCCGCAAGTGCATAGGGCGCTCGTTGGGCTTCGATGCGGAGCTGCACTGGAGGCAACGTGAGCATCACGAATGGCGATTTCCGCGGCAAAATCACAACCCAAACCTTAACTGAAAAAAAGCAGAGCGGCGAGCGCATCACCGCCCTGACCGCCTATGACTATGCCATCGCCCGGCTGGTCGACGAAGCCGGCATGGACGTGATCCTGGTGGGCGACTCCCTGGCCCAGGCCATGCTTGGCTACGACAATACCCTGCCGGTCACGGTGGATGAGATGATCCATCACACCAAAGCCGTGCGCCGCGGGGTTAAACGGGCTTTCCTCATCGCCGACATGCCCTTCGGCTCCTATCACGTCAGTTGCCATGAGGGCTTGGCCCATGCCACGCGCTTCGTCAAGGAAGCCGGGGCGGAGGCCATCAAGATCGAGGGCGGCGAGAAGCGCCTCGATTTGATCAACAAAATCCTGGACGCCGAGATTCCCGTCTGCGGGCACATCGGCCTGACCCCGCAATCGGTGCACAAGATGGGCGGCTACAAGGTGCAGGGCAAGACCCTGAAGGCCGTCGAGCAGTTGATGCGCGACGCGGTCGAGCTTGACCGGGCCGGGGTATGCCTGCTGGTGCTGGAGGGAATCCCGCGCGAGGTGGCGGCCATGATCACCCGCGAGGTGCATACTCCCACCATCGGCATCGGCGCCGGACCGGAATGCGACGGCCAAATCCTGGTCTTTCACGACCTGGTGAACCTCAGCTTCGGACCCACGCCTAAGTTCGTCCGCCATTATGCCGACGCCGGCGCGCTCATCCGCGACGCGGTCAAGGAATACTGCGCGGACATCCGCTCGGGCGCCTTTCCGGCGGACAGCGAAAGCTATCACCTGCCGCAGGAGACCCAGGAGGCGCTGCAGATAGTGACCTCCAGGCGTGCGGCGCGGAAATGAGCAGAAGCAGCATTAGGCTGGGTGCCCCACATCTGCCGGCAGTGGGCAGATGTGGGAGGGAAAGCACATTTCCTGCCGGATTTTGGGCTGTCTGCGCTTGCCTGCTGGTGCTCTCCTGCGGCTTACAGGCGCAAGTGGGCGGCGCGCCTGGGGCCAAGCCACCCACCGGCAACAAGAGTTCTTCTTCGGCCCAGGCGATGCCCCGGCCCTGGACGCGCTACTGTCTGAAAGACGCTGGTTTCTGTTTCGAGTATCCGGCCAAGTGGACCAACCTGGGGACGATCTTTGGCGGGGCCGGCGTGGTGGTAGCCGAGCCGTCGGTGCGGCGTCCGCGGCAGGAGTGGAACCAGATCACGGCCGCGGCCCTGGAGCTGCCCGAGCCGGCCGCCGGAAGCGAGCGTCCCGATCTGGATGCGTTGATCGGTCGCGTGCTTTCGCCACCGCCCGGAGGCACAATCCACACCACCCGGCGCAGAAACGCTTTCATAGGCGGACATCCGGCGCAGGTGGTCACAGCCGAAGTCCAGGAACCGGGCAAGCCGGCGGCCACCGAGGTGGTCGCTTTCGTCGACGCTGACGAAGTCATCTACAGCATGGCTTTGCGGTGCGCTCCCGCCGAACTTAAACGCCTGCAGCCGGTCTTCGATCATCTGCTGAGGAGCTGGCGCGAGATTCCGGCGCAATGAACGCGAGATAATTCGCCGGGCCGCGCGGGAGGCGGCGCAATGCGCATAATCGAAGAGGTGGCGGCCATGCAGCAGGCCTGCCGCGAGCTTCGCCAGGATGGCAAAACGCTAGGCCTGGTTCCGACCATGGGGGCGCTGCACGCCGGCCACATCTCGCTGGTCACGGCGTCGCGGGCGGCCGGCGACACGGTGGCCGCCACCATATTCGTCAATCCGCTGCAGTTCGGACCCAGCGAAGATTTTTCGCGGTACCCACGCACCTTCGAGGAGGATTGCCGCAAGCTGCGCGCCGAGGGCGTCGAATTGCTGTTCGCCCCCGCCAGGGAGCAGATGTATCCGCCGGGGGCGAGCACGGTGGTCCACGTCGAGGGGCTGAGCGAGAAGCTGGACGGCAAGAGCCGCCCCGGTCACTTCCGCGGCGTCACCACGGTAGTAGCCAAGCTGTTCGAAATCGCGCGCCCGCACCGCGCCTACTTCGGACAAAAGGACGCCGCCCAGTTGGCCGTGCTGCGCCAGATGACACGCGATCTGAACATGGACATCGAGATCGTTGCCTGCCCCATCGTGCGCGAAGCCGATAGCCTGGCGATGTCTTCGCGCAACGTCTATCTCTCCGCCGACGAGCGCAAGCAGGCGCTCTGCCTGCAGCGCGCGCTTTGCCGCGTGCAGGGCTTGGCCCAGGCGGGCGAGCGCGACCCGCGCAAGCTGATCGAAGCGGCGCGGCTGGTGATCGCCGTCGAGCCGGCAGTGCGCGCCGATTACGTCGAAATCGTCGATCCGGATACCCTCGATCCCCTGCCCGACCTCACCCGCCCAGCCCTGGTAGCCGTGGCCTGCTACGTCGGCAACACCAGGCTTATCGACAACATTTTGCTGCCAGCGCTCTAAACCACAGAGGACACAGAGGGCACAGAGGCAAGAGTAGAGAGGTGTTCCGTCCTGTCTCTTAGCGATGGTACTTGCCGGGGCATAAATCGCCCGCGCCGCCTGGAGTCCGCCGGCTTCGGTGTTGAACATCGGTATCTACCTACTAGCTTCAACTACTCGTCTCTGTGCCCCTCTGTGTCCTCTGTGGTTTAAGCTCTTACCGCGACACGAACGGGTTTCCGGCAATCACGTAGCGAAGTGGCAACTCGGCTGCCTTGTTGACGCCGACTCTCACCGTAATAGCGATGCGGCTGGGGCGAAAGCCATCGTCTGCCAGGAACAGCTCGGAGCGGGCGCTGGTCAAGGCCATGCCATTGTGCCGTTGCCGGGTGATTTGCAGGGCCTGGGTCAGCCGTCCCGGGCCGCCGCAGAGCAGCCGCAGACGGCTGGCCGTCGCCGGATGCTCTGCCGCGAGCGCCTTTTTCGCGGCCGGCGGAGCCAGGGCACGTAGTTTTGCCATGGTTGCCAGTCCATGCACCGGCTCCAGGGCGCGGAAGAGCACGCATCCGGCCTCGCCCTCGGGCTGGCACGAGACGTTCAGGCAAAAGTGATTTCCATAGATCAGGTAGACGTAAGCCACGCCTGGCGGGCCGAAGAGCACGGCGTTGCGCGCCGTCTTTCCCGCGTAGGCGTGGGCAGCCGGATCGAAGGCGCCGAGGTAGGCCTCGGTTTCGACCACCCGGCCCACCAGCAGCCCCGCTCCGCGGCGCCGTACCAGCAGCTTTCCCAGCAATTCCTGCCCGACCTCTCGCGGATCACGATTGAAAAACTCCGCCGGCAGCGCCCGCAGGCTGGAGGCGGAAAACGAAGCCACCGGCGCGGTCCCGGCTTTACGCGCTGAGATCATGGCCTTTGCCGGTCCGGGCTGTCGCCGGCCGTTAGCTGCAACTGTCATTTCTCAACCTTGCGTGCCAAGGAACTCTGCCGTTACACTGAAATACAAAATGAATTCGCTGGCAAAAACGCTAAAGGGTTACGTGTGGTGGACCTATCCTCGGGGAAGTCTGCACTACGACGTCATGGTGACCCTGATTCTGCTGTTCGTCTTTCTGGCGCCGCTGTTCATCAATTTCAATGACAAGCCGGCCGAGCGCAGCGCCCACCTTGGCGGGGTGGAGGTCACGCCGCTCGGCAGCAACAGCTACTTGTACCACATTGACGCTGCCGCCGTTGAGGGGAAAACCGAGGACCAGATTCGCCGCAGCCTGATGGGCGTGATCGAGCCCATTGCCGGCGAGGTCAAGCTCCTGCGCTACGAAGAGGTCAGGGACAAAAAGGGAAACGTCACCGCCTACAACGTCTGGGTGAGGCGCGGACTCGGCGGATAGTTACCCCAGCAAACGCAAATACGGCGTTTGCCGGGGACCCCGGTAGTCACCCCAGCAAGCGCAACAGCGGCGCTCGCCGGGGACCCCGGTAGCCACCCCAGCAAGCGCAACTGCGGCGCTTGCCTTTCGGCGGAAAGACCGCCTGATGTGCACCAATTTATGAAAAAAATCTCAACTCTGGTGGTTTTCCTTCTGGCGCTTGATCTTTGCGCGCTGGCGCAGGCCAATCGCGCCGCCGACCTGGAAACCGTTCTGCGTTTGATGGACAAGAGCGCCGCCGGCTTCAGTACGCTGCAAGCCGATTTCACCTGGGACCAGTTCGTGCGGGTAGTCAGCAGCCACGAGTACCAGACCGGCGTGATGTATTTTCGCCGCGTCAAAAAAGATGTGGAGATGGCCGCCGTCATCAAGCAGCCGGTTCTCAAGTACGTGCTGTTCAAAGGCGGAGCTCGTGCAGGTCTATGAGCCCAATATCAACCAGGTGACGGAATACGATATCGGCAAGAACCGGGCCGACTTCCAGACCTACCTGGTGCTGGGCTTTGGCGGCGGCGGCCACGAGCTGGCCAGGAGCTTTAATCTTCGCTATGCCGGAAGCGAGCGGGTGGCAGGCGTCAACGCCTACAAGCTGGAGTTGGTGCCCAAGTCCGAGAAGGTGCGGGGCACCTTCTCGCTCATAACCCTCTGGATCGATCCCAACCGCGGTCTGGCTGTGCAGCAGAGATTCGAGGAGCCCTCCGGCGATTACCGGCTGGCGCGGTACTCCGAAATACAGCTCAACCAGAAGCTGCCCAAGGACGCCTTCTCTCTCCACATCGAAGGCAAACCTAACGTGGTCAGGCCGCGGCCCGGTCCCTAAGGCGCCATCCAACGAGCGGCCAGCGCGCCTAAACCAGCCTTAGCGGCTGCTTTTACACTTCCAGCTTGGCGATGGCCTGCTCGATGCGCTCCAGGCAGATGTCCCGCCCCAGCACCTCCATGGTTTCGAACAACGGCGGGGCGTTCCTGCGCCCGCAAACGGCGACCCGGATCGGCTGGAACATCTGCCCGGCCTTGATTCCCATCTCCTGCGCGACGGCCCGCAGCCTCTGCTCCAGCTCTTCGTGCCGGAAGCCGTCCCGCGCCAAAGAGGAGCAAATCTGGCGCGCCCTTTTCAGGATTTCCAACGCCATGGCGGCGTTGGCTTTTTGCGGAACCAGTTCGGCGCGGTCGTAGGGTGGGAGCTGGTCGAGGAAAAAGAAGTCGGCCACCGTAAGCACGTCCTGCAAAAGCCGGATGCGCTCGCGGATGAGCGGCGCGATCTGCAGCATCTTTTCCGGCTCGGCGCGGAAGCCGGCGGCGCGCACCACCGGCAACAGCCGCCGGCTGAGCTCGTCCAGGCTCAGCGCGCGGATGTGCTCGGCGTTCAGCCACAGGGCCTTGGGATCGAAGGTATCTTCCGGCGAAGCGGCCGGTTCCTTGAAGTTGATCACGGCATTCGCCCGGTTGATGCCCGCCAGCGAAAACGCGTCGACGAGTTCCTGCCGAGTCATGTGCTCGCGGTCGTCTTTGGGCGACCAGCCCAGCAGACACAGGAAATTGACGAAAGCCTCCGGCAGAAAGCCGGCATCGCGATAGGTGGTCACGCTGACCACCGCTCCGTGCCGGCGCTTGGAGAGCTTGCTGCCATCCGGCGCCACCAGCAGCGGCAGGTGCGCGAACTGCGGCGGCGCGGCGCCCGCGGCCTCGAAGATCAGCAGGTGCTTGAAGGTGTTGGAGAGATGGTCCTGGCCGCGGATTATGTGACTGATGCGCATGTCGGCGTCGTCGGCGCAGGATGCCAACTGGTAGGTCGGCGTGCCGTCGCTGCGCAGCAGGGCAAAATCCTCAATGTCGGCGGTTAATCTGGCCTGCTCGCCGTAGACGGCGTCGGTGAAGCGCAACTCGCGCTCCTGTTCGCGCGGCACGCGAAAACGCAGGGCAAACGGCTCTCCGGTGGCGGCCCGGCGGTCGCTCTCCGCCCGCGAAAGCTCGCGCATTCCGGGGTTGAAGAGCCAGGCGGCACCTTTACCGGAGTCGCCCGCAGCCGTCACAGCGGAGTTCTCACTGTCCTCGCCGTGCGCCGGAGTGAAGTCGCGATAGGCGAGTCCCTTGTGAAAGATGGCTTCGGCAACCTGGCGATAGAGCGCCAGCCGCTCCGACTGCTTGTACTCTTCGTCCCAGGGAAGCTCAAGCCAGCGTAGTCCCTCGAAGATGGAATTCAGCGAGGCCTCGGTATTGCGCTCCAGGTCAGTGTCGTCGACGCGCAGAATCATCGTGCCGCCGTGATGGCGGGCAAAAAGCCAGTTGAAAAGAAAGGTTCGCGCGCTGCCCACGTGCAAGAACCCGGTGGGCGAGGGCGCGAAGCGGACTCTGACCATAGCTCGGGCCTCCTGCGGCAATTGTAGCGGCTTGCCGCGGTGATTTATTCCGATGTCATGCGAGGTGCCCACCTCTGCCTTCGTTTGGCAGGTGTGGGAAATGGAATTCCAGGAATCAGCGCGGCTCGTTGGTTCCGTTGGCTGGCCCGCCGGCGTTAGAAGCCGAGCCGGCGCTGTTCTCCGCCATCAGCGAAGGCTGCGGATTGCTCTTGCGGGTGTCGGGCGGGCGCGGTTCCGGGCGCACCATGCTGACCATTCCGCGCTCGTCATACTTGCCGAAGATCATCTTTCCGGCGGTGGTCTGCAAGACCGAGGTGACGGAGATGTCGATGGTCTTGCCGATCATCTTGCGCGCGTTGTCTACCACCACCATGGTGCCATCATCCAGGTAGGCCACGCCCTGGTTGTACTCCTTGCCTTCCTTGAGGATGAAGACCTTCATGATCTCGCCCGGCAGCACGATAGGCTTGAGCGAGTTGGCCAGCTCGTTGATATTGAGCACGGCCACCCCATGCAACTGCGCCACCTTGTTCAGGTTGAAGTCGTTGGTGACGATCTTGCCCTCGTACAGCTTGGCCAGCTCGATCAGCTTCATGTCGACTTCGCGGATGGAGGGAAAATCGTCCTCCACGATTTGCACTTGCAGGGTGGTGATCTTCTGGATGCGCTGCAGGATGTCCAGCCCGCGGCGGCCACGGTTGCGCTTGAGCGAATCGGCCGAGTCCGCCACCAGTTGCAGCTCGCGCAGGACGAAGGAGGGAATGGTCAGCACGCCGTCGAGGAACCCGGTTTCGGCGATGTCGGCTATGCGGCCGTCGATGATGACGCTGGTATCCAGAATCTTGTAGCTGCGCCGCATCTGCTTCTCGCCGCCGAAGATTCCGCCCAGGGCCGACAGATTCAGCAGATCGCCCTTGCTGGCGCCCACGATCAGCCCGATGTAGGACATTATGAGGATGATGAATAGCTGGAGGAACTCCAGCATGTGGCCTTCGGGCAGGCTGTAGCGCAACACGGCGCAGAACAGGTAGGCGCCCACAATGCCCAGCACGCTGCCGATGGCCGAGCCGATCAGCCGCTTCAGGCTCATGGCCCGCAAGCGGATCTCAAACATTATGACGGCTAAGCCCAGCAGCACGCCCACCATCACATCGTAGGCTGGATGAGGCAAACCGAACGGCCGTAAAAAATAGCAGCCGACACCGACCAACGCCACAAAGATGAAACGAATAAGTGCCAGTTCCAAGCGGACCTCGTCAAAAGGCCCATGCTTGTGCGACCCGTTTATCCCAAACGCAAATCTAGGATCGTGACAAGTACGGACAGAATTAAAACTTCTGTGCCAACTACTATGTTGAAACTCAAGCCCCGACTGCCAAAGTAACCGGGGGCCGATATAAACCTGAGCACCGCCAAATTGGGCGGCACTCCATGAATTAAACGAAGTATAACAGCCCGCCGCCTCCCGCTTCAGCCCGCCGCAGCGCCAGCAGGTATTTTGCCCGGCCAGCTCAGGTCCCGCTCCGTCTGGGTCCGCCCTAGCCCGACAAGGTATTGGCGCCTACTCTGGGGAAACTCAAGCCCGCCCGCTGCTCGAAAACCGCTCCCCGCTAGACGAGATGCTAAAATCGGCAGCCGAGAGGATTACGCAAGACATGAAAGCGATAGTGGTCACCCGTTTCCAGGGGCCGGACGGGCTGGAGTTGCAGGATGTGCCCGAGCCCTCCCCGAGCCAAGGTGAAGTTCTGGTGAACGTCGAGGCGGTAGGGGTTAATTTCGCCGACGTTCGCGGCGCCATGGGGCTATATCCCGGCGGGCCCAAGCCTCCCTATATCGCCGGACGCGAGTTCGCCGGGACGCTGGCCGAGACCGGCCAGCCCGTGATGGGGTACACGCAGCAGAACGCCTGCGCCTCCCGCATAGCCATCCACCGTGATTTCATCTGGCCCCAGCCCCGGGGCTGGAATTCAATTCTCTCTGCGGCTTTCCCGGTGAATTACTTCACCGCCTGGCTGGTCTACTGGAAAGCCGGGGTCGTTCCTGGTTTGGGGGCACCGGACAAAACCCCCGTAAACCCGCGCACGCCGGTGCGCGTCCTGATTCACGCCGCAGCCGGCGGGGTGGGCACGGCCGCCGTGCAATTGGGGCGGCTGATGGGCTTCGAGACCTTCGGCACCGCCTCATCCGACGAAAAGCTGGAGCGGCTGCGCGCCCTGGGGCTCAACCACGCCATCAACTACACCCGCGAAGACTACGAGCAGAAGATCAAGGAACTCACTTCCGGCCAAGGCGTAGACGTGGTATTTGAAAGCCTGGCCGGCGAGCATACGGCGAAGAGCCTGCGCTGCTGCGCCCAGTTCGGACGGGTGGTGCTTTTTGGCTCCTCCAGCGGCGAGCGGCCCCGCTTCGACGTCCTCGCCATGTACGAGCGCGGCCTCAGTGCCCACGGACTGTGGCTGAGCCGCCTCGCCAAGGACCGCGCCCTCATGGACCAAGCCCTGACCTGGATACAGCCCTGGATCGACCGTGGAGGGCTGAAGCCGGTGATCGGAGCCAAGTTCCCGCTGGAGGCCGCCGCCGATGCCTTCCGCCTGCTGGCCGGACGCCAGAGCTTCGGCAAGGTGGTCTTGACGGTCTAATCGGCAAGCGGCCAAGCCGCCCCCCGTTGGGCGGGCGAGCCAACGGCTCGCCTGATGAGGGATGCAATCCGCCTCAATCTACCGGTATTTCAAGTTGACAAAGCGCAACCCGGGAAAGGTGTGGTCCCAGTCGGCGGAGACGTGTTCGAGTACGAACCTGACGTTGCGCGTCTGCCCCGGTCCAAGCGGAGCCACGCTGAGGTCCAGCACGTCCGGGTAGCCGCCCAACTGGTTCGGCTGCAGCACGCGTATGGGAACGGTCTCCTTCTGCACCACCTGGTCCAGCCGGTTGCGGAAGGTCAGCTCCGCCTGCCCGCCCGCGACCGTGCGCTCGCCCGTGTTGGTAATGTGCAGGTCGAGGTAAGTAACGGTGGCTCCCACGAAGTTGCGCGCCTGGCTGACCAGCATGGCCGAAACCTGGAGCTTTTGTGCGTAGGGATCAGGCGCCAGTCCCTGGCTTCCGCCACGCCGGCTCACCAGTACAAAGCCGCCAACGGCCACCAGTACCACGGCCAGACCGATGGCCAGCGGGGTCCAATTTCGCTCTTCGCGCGCCTGGGCGGAAGAAAAAGGATCCGGCATTGCTCCACCCTCCTCCGCTAAAGAGGTCAAATCGTCCTCTGCCCATGACCTCGCTTGTGGCAGCAGGTTTCCCTGACTTTGGGGACATTTTACTCCGCTCTGCCCGTCGCCAGCGGAGCCCGGCGGTCGATCGCCAGGCCGTCCTCGAACAATTAAATCCCCGGCAGCGGCTAATACCGGCCTGAATTCACCTCGGTAACCCCGGCGGTGCCAGGCACGGCAGCATCGCTATCGTGAGCGCCTTTGGGGCCGCCACGGCGCGCTTTGCCGCTCCAGCGCTCGATGTCGAAGGCGAGCACGGCGGCGGAATCCAGGTCTTCGGCGGAGAGCGGCTGGTAGTCAACCCCGGCGCGGCGCCCGGGATTGTAGCGCGCGATCATGGCCTCATAGATCCGGTTCCTTTCTTGGGGATCCTCCACCCGCCGCGCCCGTCCGTAGCAAACCACGCTGCGATAGTTGACCGAGTGCCCGCGGGCGCTCTTGGAATAGACGATCCCATCCAGCAGCGCCACCGAGATGCAAGCCGTCGCGCCCGAAGTGAGCCGCTCCGCCAGCCGGCTGGCGTGAGCTGCGTGCATGTAGAGGACCGCCGGCTCGGCGGGGTCGTACTGATAATTCATTGGAACTATGTGGGGCAGGCCATCGGCCAGGAATCCCACGTGGGCCACGCGTCCGGCGGCCAGGATGGCGGCGCACTCGGCGGCCACGGCGCGGGCGGGAAGTTGGCGAATCTCGGCAATTTCAGGGGTCATGGTTTTCCTAGAGATAATTCACTCGCCGTTATCTTACCTCAGCAGCAGCACCTGCGCGGCTTCGGTAAAAGCCTAAAAACTTCTGAAGTGTCATCCTGAGCGAAGCGATAGGATCTGCTGTTGTTCAACCCGGCAAGAGCGAAGGCCCGGTCGCTCCCGGCTGGACGGGATAGCACGTAGGCCCAGCCGCCCTCGGCTGGGTGAGGCGAGCGCAAGCTCGCCTAGCCGGCACCTGCCAGCAGCTCCCGCTTTCGTTCCTCGGGCAGAAACGATGCGGCTATAGAGTTGCGGGCCAGGCGGCGCAAATCATCGTCGGAGAAGGCAAAAGCCTCCTGCGCCAACTCATACTCACGCACTAGCGAGGTCTGAAACATCTCGGGATCGTCGGTATTGAGCACGACGCAAGCTCCGGCGTCGCAATAGCGCGGCAGCGGATGCTCGCGCAGCGATGCGCAACAGCCGCTCCGCAGGTTGCTGCTGAGGCAAATCTCCAGGGGGATCTGGCGGGCCGCCACCTCGCGCAGCAGGCCCTCGTCTTGCGCAAGAGAAAGGGCGTGGCCGAGGCGCTCGCTGCCGATCTCCAGCGCCCCGCGCACCGACTCCGGCCCGGCGCTCTCTCCCGCGTGGCAGGTGAGCCGCAGGCCACCGGCTCGCGCCAGCCGGTAGACCTCGGCGAAAAGCTCGGGGGCGGCGCGGCGCTCGTCGCCGCCAATGCCAAAGCCGACCACGTTATGCCGGCGCAGCTCGATGGCCTTCTCCGCCACCTTGCGCGCTTCTTCCGCCCCGAACTGCCGCACGGCATCGAAGATCCAGCCGAGCGACAGACCGAAGTCGCGCTCTCCGCGCTCGCGCCCGCGCTCCATGCCGGCAAACAGCGGATCGAATTCCTGCCCGCGCCAGAAGATCACGCCCACCGAAACGTACACTTCCGCGTGGCGCACCTGCTGGGCGGCCAGCTTGCGCATCAGCCTGTAGGTAATCAGCTCGTAATCCTCGGGCGTGCGCAGGCGCTCTGTGACCGCCTTGAAAGCCAGCAGGAAGCTGGTGAAATCCCGGTACTGATAGAGCGCCCGCGCCTCTTCCACCGACAAGACGCGCCCGCTGTCCTCGCTGTTGCGGTAGCGATCCCCGGCCACCGGCAGCGGAGTATTGTGCCGCCGGCTCAGCTCGGAGAGCGTTTCGGGATCGACCGAGCCCTCCAGGTGCAGATGCAGCTCGGCCTTGGGCAGAGAGAGGATGAACCCGTTACCGCTGTCCGAAGACTCACAGCTTCGCATCACAGGTTCCAAAGTTTCAATGTTTCAGAGTTTCAGGCCCTGCTCAGGCGTGAAACTCTGAAACCACATAGGCTTCAAGGCTGCAAGCTCCAGCCAAAGCTCCTTGAAACTCTGAAACTTTGTGACCTTGAAGCCTAGTTGGGCGGTTAGCGCTTGGTCTGGCCGCGCACCATCTTCTTCATCTTGCGCTTGCCTTCGCCGCGCGCGTGCGTGCGTTTGGCTAGCGGCTTGGCCGCTTCGACCTTCTTGCGCTGGGCGCGTTTTGCCTTCTTGCGTTCAGTCTTATCTGTGATTGCCTTGGTATTTGCCATTAGTCGTCCTGATTGAGATTTAAGATTCTTCCACACAGAGCTCGAAATTGCGCCGCTGCAGATCCTTCGCTTCGCTCGGGATTTCGCCTGCGGGCTCTCGCTTTCTCACGCCCGCAAGGCGGCTCAAGTTACGCCTTTTCCAGTTGCGCATATTTCTCCACCAGCTTTTTCAAGCCGAAGCGAGAAAATTGTACCGTAATCCTGGCGTCCTCGCCGTCGCCTTCACGCGTATAGACGATGCCCTCGCCGTATTTCGGGTGTACTACGCGGTCGCCTTTGCGAAAGCCGCGCTTGCCGGTCGCGGGCGACGACTGCGGCCCCGCCAGCTTCGGCAGGGAAAACTTCTTGCCGCGCGAGGCGAAGAACCCGGCGATGTTTTCGACCGAGTTGTACGCGGTGCCGGTGTAGGCCGGCCGCCGCTTCCGGGGCCAATTACCTGCTGCGGGATGAGCCGGCGCCGACTGATCCTCATTCTCGTAGTCGTAATGCGCGCGCGGCAAATCGAAGTCGCCCGCCGGCGCCTGCCTGCGTTGGTAAACGTCGCCGCGGTAGCCTCCGGGCGAGCCCAGGTCCTCCAGCAGCTCCGCCGGAACCTCCCGCAGAAAGCGCGACGGTTCGGTCGGCTCGCCGTACTCGCTGCCGTAGCGGCGCCGCTCGGTGGCGCGCGAGAGCACCAGCGTATCCATGGCGCGCGTCATGCCCACGTAGCACAGGCGGCGCTCCTCTTCGATGTCGTCGGGCGCCAGCAGGGTGCGCGAGTGAGGAAACAGCCCCTCCTCCATTCCGGCCAGGAAGACCAGCGGAAACTCCAGGCCCTTGGCGGAGTGCAGCGTCATGAGCGTGATCTGCTGGGCGGCGTCGTACTGGTCGGTGTCGCTCACCAGGGCGGCGTGGTCGAGGAACTCACCCACGGTCTCGCCACGGTCGCGCGAGTCGAGGGCGGCGTTGAGCAGCTCGCGCAGGTTCTCCAGACGCTGCTCGGCCTCGGGTGTCTCCTCCTGCTCCAGAACGCTGATGTAATGGGTGCGGTCAAAGAGAAACTTGAGTAGCCTGGGCGTATCCGCCGGCGCATCTTCATCTTCGATATCCGCGTGTCGGCGGGCGTAATCGTGCTCGGCCTCGGCCCACTCTGGATCAACTAGAGGGTCAGCATTCCACATGTGAGCTTCCGAAGTTGAATGCACTTGAGCCTGTTGTGTTCGAAGCCTAGCGCGGGTTTGTCCCTCCTTCCGAATTCCCTCAAGTTGCTGCGTAGCTTTGTGGAGAGTGTCAAGCTGCTTCGAAAGCCGCTTTACAGCTTCTGGTACATCAACCCCGATAAACTTAGTCACGCAGTCGCTCCCGATCTGCATAACTTTTCCTTCGACTTCTTCTTTAATTACGAAAGTGTCCCTTCTAAGCCTCGGCAGCTCGCAATGGTCGCAATGGGGCCCTCTGTCCCTCCACTCTGTAGGCACTTGTCGAGAAGGAACCTCGAATACCTGGTTGCCGGAAGCATAATGATGCAATACGCCCAGAAGGATCCAATTACCCAGCCTGATTTCCTTTACCTGCTGGGCTAATTCCTCGATCTTCTTATTTTTTTTCTCGATTTTGCCTTCCAGCGACGAAATTAATTGTTGAACGTCTGAAGGAAGAGCGGAATCCGGGAATTCTTCGTTCGCAGTTTCAGTGGATTTGTTCTCAAGCTCCTGAGCCGAAGCATCGGCTGTCTTGCCCTGACCAATATCGAATTCTGTAGGGTCGAAGGCCACGTCGCTGCCGAACTCGATTCTGTGCTGTTCGCGGGCGATTGTCTCCGGCGGAAGCTCGATTGCAGCCGGTGCGGTTTCCTGGCGTTCGGCTTCGCCTTCGCCCTGTGCGGTGGCCGCGAGACGCTCGGCGAAGGTGCCGACCAGCATGGCGCGCGCGTCTTCGATGATCTCGCAGAAGCCCTGCAGGGCGGCGGTGGCGCGCGCCGACAGCAGTTTGCGCTCGATGGTCTCGCCCACGGCCCGCCACAGCGAGACGCCCGTTTCCAGCGCAATGCGTTCCACGGTTTCCATGGTCGTCTTGCCGATCCCCCGCGCCGGCGTGTTGACCACGCGCAGCAGCGCCACCGAGTCGTCCGGGTTCAGGATGAGCTTGAGGTAGGAGATCATGTCCTTGATCTCCGCCCGCTCGTAGAAGGAGAAGCCGCCGACCACGTTGTAGCTCAGCCCGTAACGGCGCATGGCCTCTTCGAAGAGGCGCGACTGCGCGTTTATGCGGTAGAGCACGGCGGCGCGCACCGGACCGGGGCCCCCGGAAGGCGCCGATGTTGCGCCTTCCGGGGTGGAACTCTCGCCTTCCTCGGCACGGCGGGCCAGGTACTTGGAGATGAAGTCGGCGGCGAACAGCGCCTCGTTCTCGGCGTCGGGAGCCTCGTAGTAGCCGATGCGGGCGCCGCCCTGGCGCGCGGTCCACAGGTGCTTGCCCTTGCGCTTGACGTTGTTGGCCACCACCGCCGAGGCCGCCTGCAGGATGATGGCCGTCGAGCGGTAATTCTGCTCCAGGCGAATGAGCCGGGCCTCGGGAAAATCCTGCTCGAACTCCAGGATGTTGCGAATGTCGGCGCCGCGCCAGGAGTAGATCGACTGGTCCTCGTCGCCCACCGCGCAGACGTTGTGGTGCGCGCCGGCCAGCAGGCGCATGATCTCGTACTGCGGGCGGTTGGTGTCCTGGTACTCGTCCACCAGCAGGTAGCGCCAGCGGCGCTGGTATTTCTCGCGCACCTCGGCGACGGTTTTCAGCAGGCGCAGGGTCTCCAGCAGCAGGTCGTCGAAGTCGAGGGCGTTGGCCTTGGCCAGCTCCTGGCCGTAGAGTTTGTAAAGCTGCGCGACCTTCTCCGTCTTGGGGTCGGCCGAGCGCAGGTAGTAGTCCTGCGGGTCGAGCATGCGGTTCTTGGCCCAGGAGATCATTGAGAGCACGCTGCGCGGTGTCAGCTTCTTATCGTCCAGTCCCAGGCGTCGGATGGCCGTCTTGACCACCATCTCCTGGTCCTTCTCGTCGTAGATGACGAAATCGCGGCGCAGGCCCTTGCCCGCGGCCGGCGGAGTTGTGCCGGGCGGGGTCACCAGCAGCGCTTCGATGTCGCGCCGCAGAATGCGCACGCACAGCGAGTGGAAGGTCGAGATCAGCGACTTGGAAGAGCTGCGGCTGCTCACCAGGTTGGCGATGCGCTCGGCCATCTCGTTGGCCGCCTTGTTGGTGAACGTGGTAGCCAGGATGGAGGCGGGCGGAACGCCGACGTTCTCGATCAGGTGGGCGACCCGGTAGGTGATGACGCGCGTCTTGCCGCTGCCCGCCCCGGCCAGGATCAACACCGGTCCATCGACGGCCTCGACGGCCTCGCGCTGCCGCGGATTCAACTTGTCGAAGTCTGGAGTCAGGAGGTTTATCCCTTTGATTATGTTAACCGATTGTGTCCGGTTGATGAAAACGCTTGCGTCACTCAAGGTTGTTGGTATCATTCCGGTACATTCCCGAATCAGGAGTGTTGATGGTCTGGCGAGATTACATTCCCGAAGATATTCAGGGGTTATACGAAATTAGGGATTACCATCACGCAGCTGCTATTTTGGCCAACGAATTTAAGAGTGAATTTGAGAATATTTGCGAGACCCTTCGAGAGTTTCGCATCACGACGCAGGACATAATCGACCCCGGCGGGAACGAATCCCGAATCCCAAAGAAAGTCTCCGAATTTCTAAAGAGCAGGAAGTGGACGGAACAGCAATTGCAAGCAGAAATGGTGATTGATCAGAAGAGCGTTCGGACAGATACTCACAAGATCGACCATGTGAAAGGCAGGGTTGCCTTCGATGTTGAATGGAATAGCAAGGACCAAACATTTGACCGCGATTTATATGCTTTTCGTACGTTTTTTGAATTCAACCGAATCAGTGTTGGTGTAATCCTGACACGAAGCAATGACCTAGACGTTGTTTTTGAAAAGCTCGGCACCTTTACTGATCCGAAGGACGGCAAAGAAAAACCGGTTAAGGCGAAGTACGGTGCTAGCACCACTCATGTGGGCCAACTTTGGCGTCGTTTGGATGCTGGACGTGAAGGCGGTTGTCCAGTGCTTGTGTTTGGCATGACTCCGGCTGTCATTTCGGATTGGAAGGACCACCCCAAGAATGTCGAAAGCGCATCAGGATCTACTAAACCGAGTCGCAGGAAATACATTCGCCACGATCTTGGCTGACCCGCCATGGCAGTTCCAGAATAGAACTGGTAAGGTCGCCCCGGAGCACAGAAGGCTTTCGCGTTACGGGACAATGACTTTAGCGGAGATCTTGGCTCTCCCGGTCCGGGCGGTAGCAAAGCCAACGAGCCATCTTTACCTTTGGGTTCCGAATGCGCTCTTGCTGGAAGGCCTCAAAGTCGTGGAGGCGTGGGGTTTCACTTACAAGACGAATCTTGTCTGGCACAAGATCCGAAAAGACGGTGGGCCCGACGGTCGCGGCGTAGGATTTTACTTTAGGAACACGACTGAATTGGTCCTTTTTGGGGTACGTGGAGAAAATGCCCGAACGTTAGCACCAGGCCGCAAACAAGTAAACATCATTAAGAGCAGGAAACGCGAGCATTCGCGTAAGCCTGACGAAATTTACAGCATCATTGAAAAGCTGCAGCCCAGGTCCGTATCTAGAATTGTTCGCACGTGGTAGTCGAAAAGGTTGGACGACGTGGGGCAACGAAGCCGACGATTACTACCCCAATTGGCCGACATACACCAATCACTCCCAACGCGACGATGATTCAACGCTTCCCCTCTGGTCCAAGCAGTCCTAATTTGGTTTGCGGCGGTCGTGCTCGGCCATGTCGGCGGCCAGGTCGTCGGTCGAGTGCCGCTTCATCCGGCACTCGGGACAGGGGCAGATCTGGCGCAGGTAGAGCCAGGTGTAAATGCCGTGCTGGTGGCCGTCGTTCCAGACAAAATTTATGGCATACCTGCCCACCGGCTTGGCCTCCTGCGGGCGGGCCAGGGCCTTGAACATGGGCAACTGTCCGGCTACGGGCGGCAGCGGATCACCGGGCGCCCGGCCATCCTGCGCCCGCTCCTGGTCGCACAGCGCGCACGGGCAGGCATCGCGCAAGTAGGTAAAGGTGTAGCTGCTGCGGTGCCCGTCCTGCCACTCGATCTCCACGCCGCTGCCGGAGGTCTTGTTGACCTTGACGGACTTCGGATCTTCTGCCTGAGACATATAAGTCAGTATCGCACAGCGGCGGGGCAGGGTGCCCAGGGTGCCCCAGGTTCCGCGCCGATCTTTTCGGCGCTAACCTGGGGAAAACTGCCCCACGTCAGCCCAAAATCGGGGCGGGACGTGGGGAACCCTCAAAAGTAAGCATTCAAATGGATCCCAGTACTCAGCCTCGTTCCCACTTTCAGCTACCAGGGGTTAGACTAAGTAGGCATTGCCTACTTTCAAATCTCAGGACCGAACACAGTGGTAAAGACTCTGGAATGGACCGATGCCGGGGTTCGCTTCATCGATCAGACGAAGCTGCCGACCGAAGAGAGCTACATAACCTGCCGCACCTACCAGGAAGTGGCCGAAGTTATTCGCCGCATGGTGGTGCGCGGAGCCCCGGCCATCGGGGTGGCGGCGGCCATGGGCATTGCCCTGGGAGCGCGCGATCTGGCCTCGGCCGATTTGGCTGGGTTCCGCACCAGCCTGGGGCAGATCTGCCGCGCGCTGGGCGAAACTCGTCCGACGGCTGTCAATTTATTCTGGGCCATCCGGCGCATGCAGCGCCGCTTTGAGGAGTTGGCCGCAGCAGAGGTAAAAGCAGTCTCTGCCGCCGACGCCATTGCGCGAATCAAGCTCGGGCTGGTGGAAGAGGCAAAACGCATCTATGCCGAGGACATCGCTGCCAATCAGGCCATGGGACGCTTTGGCGCGGGGCTGCTGCCCTCCTTCGGAGGCGTGCTCACCCACTGCAACGCCGGCGCCCTGGCCACCGCCGGTTACGGCACCGCCCTGGGCGTGATCCGGGCGGCGGTCGAGGCCGGCAAGCTGGTGCACGTCTACGCCGATGAAACCCGTCCTTTCCTCCAGGGCGCGCGGCTGACCGCCTGGGAGCTGATGAAGGATGGCATTCCCACCACTCTCATTTGCGACAACATGGCCGGAGCCATGATGGCCCAGGGCAAGGTGCAGGCGGTGATCGTGGGCGCCGACCGCATAGCCGCCAACGGCGACACGGCCAACAAGATCGGCACCTATTCGGTCGCCATACTAGCCCGCGAGCACGGCATCCCGTTCTACGTGGCGGCGCCGTTTTCCACCATCGATATGGAAACGCCGGACGGCTCGCGCATCCCCATCGAGCAGCGCGCGGCCACCGAGGTGACCCACCTCGCCGGACGCCAATTGGCGCCCAACGGCGTAGCCATCAATAATCCGGCATTCGACGTCACCCCGGCGCGCTATATCGCCGCCATCATCACCGAACGCGGCGTGGCCCGCCCGCCCTACGCCGAATCGCTGCCGGCGCTGGCCTCTCAGCCTGCCAGCATCGGCGCCTGATAAGCGGGAGGGAAACGCAAGCCATGAAATTCCACACCGAATACCTGACCTTCAATACCAGCCAGCACCGCGAGTACGTGCACATCACCCCGCAGATCGAGGCCATTCTGCGCAAGAGCGGCGTACGGGAAGGCATGGTGCTGGTCTCGGCCATGCACATCACCGCCGCCGTCTACGTCAACGACCACGAGGACGGCCTCATCCGCGACATCGATGAGTGGCTGGAAAAGCTCGCCCCCTACCGCCGCGACTACCAGCACCACCAGACCGGCGAAGACAACGGCGATTCCCATTTGAAGAGCCTGCTGATGCACCACGAAGTCATCCTGCCGGTCACGGCGGGAAAACTGGACCTGGGACCGTGGCAGCGCGTCTTCTACGCCGAGTTTGACGGCCAGCGCCGAAAGCGGGTCATCGTGAAGGTCATGGGCGAATAGTTCTGCCCATTAGCCGTCCGCGAAAGGGCTTACGCGGGCTGTCGTCACGGAAGGACGCGTTTGATTGGGGCAAGCCAAACAGCCGTCCCGTGGTTTACCATTCTGTACATTCACATGATCGAGCTTCTGCAACCCACTCTCATCGGAATCCGCAGTGGATGCCGTCGCCGCTTTTGCGTGGTTGGCGCCGTTGTCCTGCTGCTTACCGTCACGTCCGCCGCCCAGAACACCCGTTACTGGGAGCAATCGAAATTCGCGGAGTTCGAGAAGGGCACCGCCAAAGGCGTCTCCATCGGCAGCGACGGCGTACTGGAGCTGGCGCCAGCCTTCCGCCAGATCGCCACTACTCCTTCCACCTATCTTTGGGCGGCGGCCAGCGATGCCCAGGGAAACCTCTATGCCGCCGCCGGCCCGCCCGCCCGCGTCTACCGCGTCACTCCGCAAGGCAAGCTCAGCGTGATCTTTGCCGCCCCGGAGCTGCAGGTGCAGGCTTTGGCCGCCGGCCCGGATGGTGCCATCTACGCCGCCACCTCGCCTGATGGCCGTGTCTACCGCATAACGCACGCCTCCGGCAGTGCAGGCCAGCCCCCCCGGCCGGACAGACACAGAGAATGCGCCCGCGGCCAGCGAGCAGGTGGACCCGAATTACACCTCGCAGGTCTATTTCGATCCCAAGACCAAGTACATCTGGGCGCTGGCCCTTGATTCCCAGGGACGCCTGTACGTCGCCACCGGCGACCACGGCGAAATCTTCAGGGTGGACAAGAGTGGCAACGGTTCGGTGTTCTTCAAAAGCGACGAGGCCCATATCCGCGCCCTCGCCCTCGACCGCGACGGCAACCTGATCGCCGGCTCCGACGGCAGTGGCCTGGTCTATCGCATTACCCCTGCCGGGCAGGGGTTTGTGCTCTATGCGGCCCCGAGGAAAGAGATCACCGCCCTTGCGCTGGACGCCCAGGGAAATATCTATGCCTCGGCCGTAGGCGAGAGGCGGCTGGCGACACCGGCGCCGGGCATCGTCGTCACGCCTCCGGCTGCGCCTGCATCTGCAACCGTGGTTCTGGAGGCGCCGGGAACGGTCAAGCCTTCAGCGCCGGCGCTGCCTGCTCCCGCCCCGCCCGCCGCTCCGGTGCCGATGCCGGGATTGGGGGCGGTCGGTTCGGCTATCTACCGCATCGCGCCCGACGGTTCGCCCAAGCGCCTCTGGAGCTCGCGTGAAGACCTGGTCTACGCCCTCGCCTTCGATGCCCACGGACGGCTGATCGCCGGCACCGGCAACAAAGGCCGGATCTTTGCCATCGACAGTAACGGCGATTTTTCCGACCTGCTGAAGGCCAGCGCCAACCAGGTCACCGGCTTCGCCCCGGCTCCGAACGGCGGCATCTACACCATCTGCAGCAATCTCGGTAAAGTGTTCCTGATGGAGGAGTCCGCGCAGCATCAGGGTACCTTCGACAGCGACGTGTTCGACGCCAGGATTTTTTCCCGCTGGGGACGGGCCGAAATACTCGCTCAGGGCGCGGTTGAGCTCTACGCGCGCAGCGGCAACGTGGACAATCCCGACCGCAACTGGAGTCCCTGGCACAAGATCGATCTAAAGAGCGGCGCGGAGACGGGCGTGCCTTCCGCCCGCTACGTGCAGTGGCGCGTGTTGCTGCGCTCCGGCTCGCCCGCGCCGCGCCTGCGCAGGGTGCTGATCAACTATTTACCCAAGAACGTTGCTCCGGAAGTGGACGAGGTCGCGGTAGTGGTGAACGGCAGGTTCAGCAGTAGCGCGTCCACCGCGGTTCCGGCACGTCCAGCCGTCCCGGCGCCCACGGCCGGCGCGGCGCCGCCTGCCGCCGCCCCAGTCGCGCCATCTCAGCCCAGCGGAGGCCCTCCCGGGCGCGGCAACATCATGGTGCGCTGGGCCGCCCATGACGCCAACGGCGACCGCCTGAGCTTTTCCATCTACTACCGCGCCGATGGCGACTCGCGCTGGCTGCTGCTGAAGGACGAAATCTCCGAGCACAGTTACGCTTTCGATCCCACCCTGCTCCCCGACGGCGGATACACCCTGCGCGTGGTCGCCTCCGACGCCCCTTCCAATGCTCCCGGCGAGGCGCTGACCGGATGGAAGGACAGCCCCCGCTTCGAGGTGGCCACCACGCCTCCGGCCATTTCCAATCTGAAGGGCGCCGCCGATGGTGGCCGGATGCACATCAGCTTTACCGCCAGCGATTCCTTCTCCGTCATCCAGCACGCCGAGTACTCGCTTGACGCCGGACGCTGGCAGGTGGTGACGCCGGTGGGCAAAATTTCCGATGCCCGCAGCGAAAACTACGACTTCTTCGTGCCGCTGCCGGCATCCCAGCAAACGCAGGCTTTGCCATGGACAAAGGGGCCGGCTTCGGCGCCGGAGGAGCACATAGTCGTGATTCGCGTCTACGACCGCGCCGACAACGTGGCCACCGCCAAGACGGTGATCAAGTAAGCGGATTGCAGATTGAAGATTGCAGATTGACGATTGAGAAACTCGAATCCCGAGCTTGAAACTGGAAACTGTTTTTCTCGATCTCGGCTGGCTGGTTTGCGGAATCGACGCCACCATACCGTTGTTATGGCTGATGGTGCATCCCTTTGCCGGCTTCTGGCGCAAGCGCCGTCGCGGCCTGCCGTTGATAGGAATCATCTGGGTCGGGCTCTGGCTGGTGGCGTGGCTGGTCAGCTCGCCGTGGCGCCACACGGTGCTGTACCGCGCCGGCTGGAGCTGGCTGCTGGCGGTCCCTTTCTGGGCGGTGGCGATATTGGTCGGCGGCGCCGGGGCGCGCGGGCTGAAGTTTTGGCGCATCCTCGGCCGCCCGGAATTGAATCCGGCGCGGCCGGACAACCAACTGGTGGCCGCCGGCATTCATGGTCGCTTGCGCCATCCCATTTATTGCGCGCATCTCTGCACCATGCTGGGCTGGAGCCTCGGCACCGGCTCGCTGTCCTGCTGGGCGCTGACCGGCTTCGCCGTGCTGAGCGGGGCGGCGATGATCCGCGCGGAAGAGCGCGAACTGGAGCAGCGCTTCGGTGAGCCTTACCGGGGATACAAGCGGCGGGTGCCGATGATCGTGCCGCGATGGAAGTAAACCCATTGCAGATTTTTGATTTTTGATTTCAGATTTGGATATCTTTTATCGAGAGTTTCGAGTTTCAAGCTCGATTGCTTTAAGCTCGAAGCTCGAAACTTGAAACTTGAAACTTTGCGATGCGATTCGAGCTCTTCATTGCCGCCCGTTATTTGCGCGCCAAGCGGCGCCAAGCCGTGATTGGCGTGATCACGGTCATCTCCGTGCTGGGCGTCGCCGCCGGGGTGACTTCCTTGATTGTGGCGCTGGCCATCAACAACGGTTTCCGGCAGGATCTGCAGGAGCGGCTGCTGGGCTCGACCTCGCACGTCAACCTGATGCGCGTGGAAAACGACGGCATCAAGGACTGGCGGTCCCTGCTTGACCGCCTGGTCAAGACGCCGCACGTGGTCGCCGGTTCGCCCGCCATTTACGAGCAGGTTCTGATCTCGCGCGGGGCGCGGGCCAAGGGCGCGGTGCTCAAGGGGATTGTGCCGGCGCGTGAGCGCCGTGTCAGCGAGCTGCTCGGCTACGTCGACCAGGGTTCGGCACAGCCTTTGGCCGAAGCCCAGCAGCGGCATGAGGCGGAGGGCAATGCAGGCAAAAGCGATGCCCCGGCTCCTAAATCCTCTAAGTCAGCGTCGGCCGCCTCGCCCGATTCGCTGGCCGGCGTGCAGCAGCGGCTGGAGTCGCTTCCGCCCATTATCCTGGGCAAGGACATGGCGGACGACCTCGGCGTCAAGGTCAACTCCGTGGTGCTGGTGACTAGTCCGCAGGGTGAGCTGACGCCTTTTGGAATCGTGCCCAAGTACGTGCGCTTCAAAGTCGTCGGCATCTTCCAGTCCGGGTTCTACGACTACGATTCCGCCTGGGCGCTGACCGACCTGGCCGACTCGCAGCGGCTGTTCGGCCTTGGCGACCTGGTCTCCGTGCTGGAGTTCAAACTCGACGACATCTACCAGGCCGGCGAAGTGGGCGAAGAATTACAGCGGCAGGCGGGCAAAGGCTTCCAATCGACCAACTGGATGGAGCAGAACCGCGCCCTGTTCCGCGCCCTGCGCCTGGAGCGCATGGTCACCCTGATCACCATCGGCCTGATCGTCTTCGTCGCTGCCCTCAACATCCTCATCTCGCTGATCATGATGGTGATGGAAAAAACCAAGGACATCGCCGTGCTGGTCTCCATGGGCGCCACCACGCGCCAGGTGCGGCGCATTTTCATCCTGCAAGGCATGCTCATCGGCGTGATCGGCACGCTGATCGGACTGGCGCTCGGCTACTGCCTGTCGTGGGCAGGCGGCCACTACCGGCTGATCTCTCTATCTGCCGAGGTTTACTCGATTGATTACGTGCCCTTCGCCCCCCGACTTTTGGATGGGGTGCTGGTCTCCCTGGTGGCGTTGGGAGTGAGCTTCATTGCCACCATCTACCCGTCGTACTCGGCCTCCAGAATTCTTCCCGCCGAAGCGTTGCGCTACGAGTGATTCACGTAGCGCCGGTCTACGGACCGGCTGTCCCTTCAGCTCCAGAACTGATCGTTGTAATAGAAAATATGAATAGCCGGATGGTGCTCTTAAAACGTCAATATCATTTCAGGCCAGGGCACGCCTGCCTTGGATGCCGCGCTGCTCGACAGCGCGCGGGCGGCGCAGCGCAACTGCGGCATTTTCCCGCACCACGCAAGCGTAGTGCCGTCTGCGGGGCTAATTTGGTGAACTTTTTCCGCCCCTCGTGTTCTAATTTCCATGAGGGTTGTTGCCGATAATAGGCTGGGGACCCTGAACCGGGAATGGAGCTACCCGCATCTAATGGCAGGAGACGATGTCTTTTTGCGAGCTGACGGGCTGAAGAAGGTATTCCGTTCCGGAAGCTCCGAGTTAGTGCTCTTTGAAAACCTGTCTTTCCAGGTGCATACGGGAGAAATGCTGGCCATCGTAGGCGAATCGGGCACCGGCAAGAGCACTTTGCTGCATTTGCTGGGCACGCTTGATAGCCCCACCGAAGGCGACATATACTGCGGCAACCTCAGTCTTCGCTCCTTATCCCAGGAAGCCGCCGCCGAGTTCCGCAACCGTGAAATCGGGTTTGTCTGGCAGTTTCATTACCTGCTGCCCGAGTTCACGGCGCTGGAAAATATTGCCATGCCGCTGATGCTGCGCGGTTGTGCGCGGCGCAAGGCGGAAGCCGAGGCGGCCAACTGGTTGCGCGAGGTGGGACTGGCGGAGCGAGGCCATCATCGCTCCGGCGAGCTTTCCGGGGGCGAGCAGCAGCGCGTCTCGTTGGCCCGGGCGCTGGTTACCAGGCCACGGTTGCTGATGGCGGACGAGCCTACTGGCGACCTTGACGTGCGCACGGCGGACGTGGTCTTTGCCCTGATCGCCCGGCTGCATGCCGAATGCCGGCTGACCTCCCTGATAGTGACTCACAACCTCGCCTTCGCCCGGCGGTGCCATCGGGTGCTGCTGCTGCATGCCGGGCGCATCGAGGAAGTCGCACCAGAGTCGTTGCCGGTGTAACCTGGAGACAGCAGCCGCTTCCGCCTGCGGCTGGGGATAACGAAAGTGAAATGCGCTGGGATGACGAAGGTGGAATAAAGACTGGGTTCGATGGCGGTTGAAAAGAGGAAGAGAAATAATAGGTTTCAAGGTGGGGGATTAGGGCTTTGCCTCCCGCCCGGTTTACCTCCCGGGGAAACGTTAGGCGGCGATTGCCGCCCGGTTCGCCCGGGGCGGGGGTGGCCGGTTCAAGGGCCTTCGGAGAAGCGAAATGTTTGAAAGGTACACCGAAAAAGCGAGACGCGTGATTTTCTTCGCCCGCTACGAGGCCAGCCAGTTTGGTTCTCCGTACATCGAGACGGAGCACCTGCTGTTGGGACTGTTGCGCGAGGACAAAGCATTGACCAATCGCTTTCTCCGGCAGCATTCGTCGGTGGACTCCATTCGCAAGCAAATCGAGGGTCACACGACCATCCGCGAGAAGGTTTCGACCAGCGTCGATCTGCCGCTCAGCAACGAGTGCAAGCGCGTGCTGGCCTATGCCGCCGAGGAGGCCGAGCGCCTGTCGCACAAGCACATCGGCACCGAGCATCTGTTGCTCGGCCTGCTGCGCGAGGAAAAGTGCTTCGCCGCCGAAATTCTGCACGAGCGCGGGCTCAAGCTGCAAACTATTCGCGACGAGATGCAGCGCACCACCCAGGAAAAGGCGCCGGCGCAGCCGCAGCGCAACCGCGAGTCCTCGCTGCTGGCCGAGTTCTCGCGCGATCTCACTCAGTGCGGCCATGGAAAACCAGCTCGATCCGCTGGTGGGCCGCGAGCAGGAGGTCGAGCGCGCCATTCAGATTCTTTGCCGCCGCACCAAGAACAACCCGGTGCTGATCGGCGAGCCGGGCGTGGGCAAGACCGCCATCGTCGAAGGCCTGGCCCAGCGCATCGCCGATGGCGAGGTGCCCTCCTTCCTGGCCGATAAGCGCATCCTGTCCCTCGATCTCTCGCTAATCGTGGCCGGAACCAAGTACCGCGGCCAGTTCGAAGAGCGGCTCAAGACCATCATGAAGGAGCTGATGGAGTCGCAGAACTGCATCATCTTCATCGACGAACTGCACACGCTGGTGGGCGCCGGCTCAGCCGAGGGCTCGCTGGACGCCGCCAACATCCTGAAGCCGGCCCTCTCGCGCGGCGAGATTCAGTGTATCGGCGCCACTACCCCGTCCGAATACCGCAAGTCCATCGAGAAGGACCGCTCGCTGGAGCGCCGCTTCCAGGCCGTCAAGGTGCCGCCGCCCAGCGAGGAAGATGCCAAGAAGATTCTCTTCGGCGTGAAGGACCGCTACGAGAAGTTTCATGCGGTCAGCTATACCGAAGATGCCATCGAGTTTGCGGTCTCGCACTCCAACCGCTATATTCCCGACCGCTTCCTGCCCGACAAGGCCATCGACCTGATCGACGAGGCCGGGGCCCGCGTCAAGCTGCGCCAGACTGCCCTGCCCGAGGAAATCACCGAGGTGCAGAAGCGCATCAAGTTCATCGTCCACCGCATGGAGAACGCCATCGCCAACCACGAGTTCGAGAAGGCGCGCTTCTACAGTGACGAGGAACGCAAAGAGCGCGAGAACCTGCGCGCTCTGCGCGACAAATATCACCTGGACGACTCCGCCACCGGCATCGTCACCCGCGAGGACATCGAGGAGGTGGTTTGCCGCTGGACCGGCGTTCCCATCTCCTCCATCAAGGAGGAAGAGTCGCAGAAGCTGCTGCGCATCGAGGAAGAGCTGCACAAGCGCGTCATCTCGCAGGACAAGGCCATCTCCGCCATGGCGCGCGCCATTCGCCGCTCGCGGGCCGGGCTGAAGAGCCCCAACCGCCCCATCGGCTCGTTCCTGTTCCTGGGCCCGACCGGCGTGGGCAAGACGGAGGTCGCCCGCACCCTGGCGCAATTCATGTTCGGCAGCGAAAAGTCGCTGATCCGCTTCGACATGTCCGAGTACATGGAGAAGCACTCGGTCAGCAAGCTGATCGGCTCGCCTCCCGGCTACGTGGGCTACGAGGAGGGCGGCCAGCTCACCGAGCGCGTCAAGCGCGCCCCTTATTCGGTGGTGCTGCTGGACGAAATCGAAAAGGCGCATCCGGATGTCTTCAACATCCTGCTGCAGGTTTTCGAGGACGGCCAGTTGACTGACGGCCTGGGCAACACCGTCGATTTCAAAAACGCCATCCTCATCATGACCTCCAATATCGGCGCCCGCCACCTGATGAAGCGCACCGGTCTGGGTTTCCAGAGCCAGAGGGAAGATCTGGTCTCGGAGAAGGTCGAAGACCTGGTGAGGCAGGAGGTGCGTAAGACCTTCAACCCCGAGTTCCTGAACCGCGTCGACGAGGTCATTCTCTTCCAGGCGCTGACCGAGCAGGACCTGATCCAGATCGTGGAGCTGATGGTGTCGCAGTTGAACCAGAACCTGTCGCAGCGGTCCATAACCATTACCGTCACCGAACAGGCGCGCAAGTGGGTGCTGGACAAGACCGTCGCCGACCGCAACTACGGCGCCCGTCCCCTGCGCCGGGCCCTGCAGAAGTACATCGAGGACCCGCTCTCGGAGGCGCTCATCCAGGGCACCATCAAGACTCGGCCGGCGTTCATCGAGGTCTACCTCGAAAACAACCAGCTTTACTACCGCGAGGTGGGCGAAGAGAAAAAGGACGGGGCCATGCTGTACAACTGATCGGCGCGCGTCCAGGCGCATGCAAAACCAAAAGCTCCCGGAATTTTCCGGGAGCTTTTATTTTCAAAGCATCATTCACACAGGCCCGGCCGCCACGCGTAGGCCCAGCCGTCCCCGGCTGGGCGGGCGTGCCAAGCACGCCTACCGCGAGCTCACTCCCGATGCCTTCTTGGGCTTCTTCAGCGCATCCAGAATCGCCTGCCCGAGCTGCCGGGTGGTGGCCTTCCCGCCCAGGTCCGGGGTGCGCACCTGTCCGGCCACCAGCACCTTCTCGATGGCCGCCAGTAAAGCGGCTCCCAGCGCCGCTTCTCCCAGGTGGTCCAGCATCATGGAAATCGACCACAGGGTGGCGATGGGGTTCGAGATGCCCTTGCCGGCGATATCCGGCGCCGAGCCGTGGATCGCCTGGAACAGGCTTGGGTAGCGTCTTTCGGGGTTTAGGTTGGCGCTGGGAGCCAAACCCATGCTGCCGGCGATGGCTGCTCCCAGGTCGGTCAGGATGTCGCCGAACAGGTTGGAGGCGACCACCACGTCCAGGCTCTCCGGCTTCATGACGAAGCGCGCGCACAGGGAGTCGATCAACTGCTGCTCGTGCGCGATGTCCGGATATTTGCCGGCCACTTCCCGGAAAATGTCATCCCAGAAAACCATGCTGTAGTTGATGGCGTTCGACTTGGTGGCGCTGGTCACCTTCTTGAGCTTGTGCTGGCGCGCATATTCGAAGGCGTAGCGGATCACGCGCTCGGTCCCGCGCCGGGTGAAGACGGCGGTTTGCGTGGCGATCTCGTCGGCAGTTCCCTTGTACATGCGGCCGCCGCTGCCGCAGTATTCGCCCTCGACGTTCTCGCGCACGCAGATGAAATCGATATCCTTGGACCCCTTGCCCGCCAGCGGGCCGGGAACGCCCTCCAGCAGCCGCACCGGCCGGAGGTTGATGTACTGATCGAAGCCCTGGCGGAAGGGCAGCAGCAGGCCCCAAAGGGAGACGTGGTCGGGGATGCGCGGGTCGCCTACCGGGCCCAGTAGAATGGCGGAAAAGCCCTCGCTCTCGACGGTCTTCAGCGCGTCGGCGGGCATCATTTCGCCCTTCTTCAGATAGCGCTCGGAGCCCCAGTCGAACTCCCGGGTTTCGAACTTCAAGCCGCCGTCCAGCTCGGCCAGCGCCTGCAGGGACTTCACGCCCTCGGAAATTACCTCCTGCCCGATGCCGTCGCCGGGCACCACCGCTATCTTGTAATGCCGCATGTCATTTCTCCTGATTGTTGAACGTGACAGAAAATAGTAACTGCTGATGCCGGGAAAGCAAAGAAGTTCATCCGCCAAGTAGTGGGTCAATTTGAATTTCCACAACAACGGGTGCCCCACGTCCCGCCCTGCTTTTGGGCTGACGTGGGACCAATTCCCCAGGTTAGCGCCGAAAAGCGCGGCGCGGAACCTGGGGCACCCTTCAAATTGCCCCACTACCATCCGCCAGACGGAAGAGGGCCGGATGTCCCCCCCGAAAGGGGATGTGAAAACGCGGGTGCCCCGCCCTAGCTCTTCTTTTGCTGGGGCGGGATAGTTTGCCCAGAGCTAGATGAGGAAAAATCACGTTTAACGCGTCTGAGACTACCGCTGGCGTGTGGAGGGCCGTTTCTGTTCCCCGCGGCGCCGTACAGGCGCGTCCGCGCCGGCCTGGGGCCGCCGTTTGCCCAGGATGCGTTGCAGTGCCGCGATCAACTCCGGCGCCCCGGCTTGCAACTCCTTGCGATGGTGGAGCGAAAGCTCGCGCAGGATGCGCTCACCGCGCACGGTCAGAGAGATGAGCACCTGGCGGCGGTCTTCCGCGGCGCGCTTGCGTTGCACCAGCCCCTGCTCCACCAGGCGGTTGATGAGCTCGACCGAACTATGGTGCTGGACCTGCAGCCGTTCGGCGATTTCGCCCACCGTGGCTGGCGTCCCGTTGGGGAGCCCCTTCACCGCCAGCATCAGTTGATGATGCTGCGGCTCTATGCCCGCTTTCCGCGCCGCCGCTTCGCTGAAGCGCAGGAATTTGCGGATGCGGTAGCGAAAGGCGGAGAGGGCTTGATAGTCACCACGTTCCAGCTCGCCGGAGCTTGCCATCAGAAGACTCCACATTTTGCCGAATACAGCAGTTAGAATACGGTTGTCGGTTATTCAACAAGTCAGAATCAGAGTTAGATGCAAAAGGGGCCCCCGGCAATAGCTGGCCGCTACACCCCAACCAATAGGAAACTGCCCTTGGCTGGTGCTCCGGCTGGCTTGGCCAGGCAGGAAGGAGCCGCACCGTGATTGCACGCTATACGCGCCCGGAGATGGGTCGCATCTGGAGTGAAGAAAACAAGTTCCGCACCTGGCTACAGGTCGAGCTGGCGGCCACCGAGACCCTGGCCGAAGCCGGCCTGGTGCCGGAATCGGCAGCTCGCGCCATCCGCCAGAAGGGCGATTTCGAGCTGGCCCGCATACAGGCCATCGAGGCCGAGGTCAAGCATGACGTCATCGCCTTCACCACCGCGGTGGCCGAAAAGGTCGGCCCCGAGTCGCGCTGGCTGCATTACGGCCTGACCTCCAACGACGTGGTCGACACCGCGCAGGCGCTGCTGGTCAAGCAGGCTTCAGCCATCATCCGCAGCGGCCTGGAACGGCTGATCGAGACCCTGCGCCGCCGCGCCTTCGAGTTCAAGGACGCGCCCATGATCGGCCGCACCCACGGCATCCACGCCGAGCCCATCACCTTTGGCCTGAAGCTGGCCAACTGGTACTCGGAGATGCGCCGCAACCTGGAGCGCTTCGATTTGGCGGCCGAGCAGATGCGCGTCGGCAAGCTTTCCGGCGCGGTCGGCAATGCCGCCCACCTGGAACCGGAATATGAAGAGCGCATCTGCGAGCGCCTGGGACTGACAGGTGGCGGCGGTTTCCTCCCAGGTCATCCAGCGCGACCGGCATGCGTTTTATCTGGCCACCCTGGCCGTCATCGCCTCCACCCTGGACAAGATCGCCACCGAAATCCGCCATCTGCAGCGCACCGAGGTGCGCGAGGCCGAGGAATACTTCAGCGAAAAGCAGAAGGGCTCCTCCGCCATGCCGCACAAGCGCAACCCCATCACTCTGGAACAGATCAGCGGGCTGGCGCGGGTGGTGCGGGCCAACGCCCAGGCGGGTTCGAGAATGTCAACCTGTGGCACGAGCGCGACATCTCGCACTCCTCGGTCGAGCGCGTCATCCTGCCCGATTCCACCATTCTCACCGATTACCTGCTGTACAAAACCAACAACCTGGTGGAGACCATGATCGTCTACCCGGAGCGCATGCTGCGCAACCTTAACTCCACCGGCGGCCTGGTCTTCAGCGGGCAGCTTCTGCTCGACCTGGTCGAGGCCGGAATGCTGCGCGAGGATGCTTACCGCATCGTGCAACGCGACGCCATGCGCGCCTGGAACGAGGATTTGAACTTCCGCGAGCTGATCCTGGCCGACCCGGAGATCACCGCCAAGGTCGACCGCCAGACGCTGGAGCGCGCCTTCGACCTCAGCCGCCAGTTGCGCAACGTGGACCGCATATTCGCCCGCGTCTTCGGCGGCGGCACGCGCGCCCGCAGCGCCAGGCGGTAGACGATTGATTGATAAGTCAGTTTGAAGTTTTAAGACGAGAATTCGTAAAACGAGGGTGCCCCCACGCCCCGCCGTGCTTTTGGCTGACGTGGGGCCGCTCAGCCAAGAGGCCTGTCAATTTGCCGCGGCGTGCTAAGCTGGGTGGCAAACTTGCCGGCGAGCACTTCTTATGACCTTGCATACCTGGCTGGCCTTTGTCGCGGCCAGCGCCGTGTTACTTGTGATTCCGGGGCCGACCGTCCTGCTGGTGGTGGGCGATGCCCTGGCCAATGGCTCGCGGCGAGCGTGGGCCACGGTGGCCGGCGTGGGCTCGGCCGACGCGATTGCCATGGCATTGTCCTTGGCGGGTGCTGGCGCGCTGCTGCGCGCCTCGGCCGCCGCCTTCACCGTGCTCAAGACCCTGGGCGGCTGCTATCTCGTCTACCTGGGCGCGCGCTCCATCCTGCAGGCACGACGGGCCAAGGCGCAACTCGCTCCCAGCACGTCCTCGACCGATGCCGCCTTCGCCAGGACAAAGGCCCCAACCCTGGTGACGCGTTTCGGCAAGGCTTGGGCAATCACCGTTTCCAATCCGAAGAGCATTCTGTTTTTTATTGCGTTCGTCCCGCAATTCATCTCCCCGCACGGCTCTTTCCTGCTGCAGAGCGGAATCCTGCTGGCTACCTTTACCTGCCTCAGTGTTCTGAATTCGGGGACGTATAGTTGCGTGGCGGGACTGGTGGGGGACTGGTTTTCGACGGCCTCGGCGCAGCGACGCGTAGGCTATGCCGGCGGTTGCGCCCTGATCGGCGCCGGCGCGCTGACCCTGGCGCTCAAGCGAGGGTGAAAAAGATCGCTTTCCGTTTCACGCGCTTCCGTTTTTCGAGGTGTCATGCTGAGGCCCGCCGGGGGCCCCGGATTGCGTTTGCCGGGGTGGCGGACCGAAGCATCCCATTACTGCTTGGGCAAGATGAAGTTAAAGGTTTTTATCGGAAACTCCAGGCGGTGCGGAGTGGAGTGAGTGCCTGAGGATGCTTCGCATCTCCTGCGGAGCGCTCAGCATGACACCCTGAAAATACGGCTACACCAAAACCTGATTCGCTATAGAGATCCTTCACTTCGCTCAGGATTTCGCCTGCGGGCTCTCGCTTGCACCCGAGACGCTCATGCCCTCTCAACCTCGCGAATGCATTCTTTCAGCACGTCCAGCGCCAGGTCGGCCTGCTCGCGGCTGACAATCAGCGGCGGCGCCAGGCGAATGGTGCTCGGTCCGGCGCCCAGCAACAGCACTCCTTTTTCGAAGGCCATCTGAATCACCCGGTCGCGCTCCTCGCCAGCCGGCGTCTTGGCTGCTTTGTCGGCGACCAACTCGACCCCGATCATTAACCCGTGCCCGCGCACCTCGCCCACCAGCGGCAGCTCAGAGGCCCAATGGCGCGTGCGCTCCATGATGTGGCGCCCCACCAGATCGGAATTGCGCATGCCTTCGCGCTCCAGCACGTCGAGCGTGGCCAGCGCCGCCGCAATCGCCACCGGGTTGCCGCCGAAGGTCGAGGCATGCGAACCCGGAACCCAGTCCATGATCTCCGCCCGCGTCATCAGCACGCTCAGCGGCAGGCCGCTGGCGATTCCTTTGGCGATGCACACCATGTCGGGCGCGACTCCGGTATGCTCAACCGCCCACCACCGGCCGCTGCGCCCCATGCCGGACTGAACCTCGTCCACCACCAGCAGGATGCCGTGGTGGTCGCAGATGCGCCGCAGCTCCTGCATGAAGGCCGCCGGCGCCGGCAGGTATCCGCCCTCGCCCTGTATGGGCTCGACGAAGATGGCGGCGCACTCCTCCGGTGGCATTTCCGTGCGAAAGATAACCTCTTCGATGTAGCGCGCTGTCTGGCGCGCGTAGGCCACGGGGTCGCTTCCCTCCGGGCGGCGGTAGAGGTTGGGAAAGGGCGCATGTATCACGCCGGGAACCAGCGGCGAAAATCGCCGGCGCTGCTGCACCTTCGAGCAGGTAAGCGACAGCGCCCCCATGGTGCGGCCGTGGAAGCTGCCATGAAAGGCAATGATCCACTGCCGCCGGGTATGATAGCGGGCCAGCTTCAGGGCTGCCTCGATGGCCTCTGTGCCCGAGTTCCCGTAGTGGAAGCGGTGCGGTCCCGGCATGGGCGCTATGGCTGACAGCCGCTCGGCCAGCTCCACCAGTTGCGGGTAATAGAAGTTGGTGCCTGAGATGTGGATCAGCTCCTCCGCCTGCCGCTGAATGGCCTTTACCACCTCCGGATGGCAATGACCGGTGGCGACCACGGCGATTCCGGCGGCGAAGTCCAGGAACTCGTTTCCGTCCACATCCTCCACCAGCAGGCCGCGTCCGCGCCGCGCTACCAGCGGGTAAGCGCGCGTATAGGAGGGCGAAATCAGCCGGTTGTCGGCCTCCAGAACCCGCCTGGCATTAGGGCCGGGCAGCCTGGTGCGGATATTTGGCCCGGCAAGCATGGTGGTGCTCATTTCAGAATCTCCGGACGCGGTTTGCAGGGTTCCTGCAGCAAATGACCCTACTACTCTGATGCGTCGAACAGGGGTCAAGGATCAGGGGACAGGGATAAGAGAATCAAGGATTTAGCGGATCGCGTACTTAAGCCGGGCTCTTCCGGCTAGACAGGCTGCGGAAAAACGCGCCGAAGCAACAAGCGAGGCGCTACGGGCTGTGGCTACTACAACAATCGCTCACAAGATCTTGTCGTCACGTCCGCCCTAAATCTGTTTTTCCGCAGCCTGTAGAGGCGCGGGGTTAAGCTACTGAGGGTATACGGTTGTCCACACGTGAAATGTAAAAACGACGTGAACCGGGGCCCCCGACAAGCGCCGCGGTTGCGCTTGTTGGGGTGGTGTTTGACCCCTGCCCGCTTCTATCCCTAGAATCAAAGATTCAACTCACATGGCGCTTCAGCTCTATAACACGCTCTCCGGCAAAGTCGATGTATTCCGCCCTGCCCAGGACAATCTGGTGCGCATGTACGCCTGCGGGCTGACGGTCTACGACTACGGCCACATTGGCAACTTCCGCACCTTCATCGCCGTCGACGTGCTGCGCCGTTTCCTGCGCCAGAGCGGCTACCGGCTCAAGCACGTCATGAACATCACCGACGTCGACGACAAGATCATCCGCAACGCCATGCAGAAGGGCGTGCCCATCGCCGAATATACGCGCAAGTTCACCCAGGCCTTTCTGGACGACATGGCCACGCTCAACCTGGAAAGTCCCGAGCTGCTGGTGCGCGCCACCGATCACATTCCGCAGATGGCGCACTTCATCGCCCGGCTGGTCAGCCAGGGCCACGCCTACCGCGCCGATGAGGGCTCATACTATTTCCGCATCTCCACCTTTCCCGCCTACGGCAAGCTGAGCAAGAAGGACTTCGCCGGCATGGCCGACGGGGCGCGCGTCGACGTGGACGAATACGACAAGGACAACGCCCGCGACTTCGCCCTGTGGAAGTCGCCCAAGCCCGGCGAGCAGAGCTGGGAGACCGAGATCGGCCCCGGACGCCCCGGCTGGCACATCGAGTGCTCCACCATGAGCATGCAGTACCTGGGCGAGAGTTTCGACATCCATCTCGGCGGCGAGGACCTGATCTTTCCTCACCATGAAAACGAAATCGCCCAGTCGGAGGCGCTCACCGGCAAAGAGTTCGCGCACTACTGGGTGCATGCGCGTTTCCTGCTGGTCGAAGGCGAGAAGATGTCCAAGTCGCTGGGCAACTTCTACACCCTGCGCGACCTGGTGCTGATGGGCCACAAACCCTCGGCCATTCGCTTCCTGCTGGCCTCGGTCCCCTATCGCAAGCAGTTGAACTTCACCTTCGACGGCCTCACGCAGGCCGCCAACTCGGTCGAGCGGCTGCGCAACTTCAAGCTGCGCTTGGAAACCGAGCGCCTGCCCGAGGGCAGCAACGACGCCATCGCCCAACTGGCCGTCCAGACCATCGCCGCCATGCGCACTGCCATGGAAGATGACCTCAACACCGCCCAGGCGCTGGGCGCCATCTTCGACCTGGTGCGCGATGTCAACGCCGCCGCCGACCGCGGCGAGGTGCGCCAGGCGAACGTTCCGGCGCTGCTGGAGGCCTTGACGAAGTTCGACGAAATCTTTTCCGTGTTGCACGATGACGATGCGGAGAAGGTTCGCCGCATACTCGCCTGGGCCGAGACTGAAGGCTTGCAGGACAAGATTTCTCCCGCCGTCCGCGATCTGGCTCGCTCCGCCGCGCTTAGCGACGCCCAGGTGGAAGAGCTGGTAGCCCAGCACGTCGCCGCCCGCAAAGCCAGGGACTTCAAACGCTCCGACGCCATCCGCCAGCAACTGGCCGAGCAGGGCGTGATTTTGGAAAACACCAAGGACGGCGTGCGCTGGCACAGAAAATAGATGGCTCCGCCGGGTGCCCCACCGTCGCGCCAGCTTTTGGGCGCTAGGGTGGGTTTCAGTTTTCTGCCCGCAAAATGCAAACGGCAGGCCGCAGCCTGCCGTGGTTAATCCCGAGTCCCATCGCATCCTGTTGCTTTTGAGGAGGGAACTCGGGGTAAGTCTTAGAATCTGTCCAAAAACTAAGTAGCGCGGCGCAGCAGCAGATGAGCGAAAGCGATGTAGATCATAGCTTCTGCCGAGGTGTGCCGCAGTTCGTAATCTTTACTGAGGCGGCGGGACCAGTTCAACCAAGCCAAGGTGCGCTCCACAATCCAGCGCTTGGGCAGAACCCGGAAGCGGTGCATCTCATTGCGCTTGACCACCTCAACCTGGTAGCCGAACATCTGCTTGGCCCAGTCAATCAATTTGCCCGCATAACCACCATCCACCAACACCTTGCGCAGAGTATCGAAACGACAAAACAGCCGCATTAACACCGCCCGCGCCCCCACTCGGTCCTGGATGCCGGCCGAGTGTACCACTACCGTCAGCAGATTGCCTTGCGTGTCTACCGCGATGTGCCGCTTGCGTCCCTTGATCTTTTTGCCCGCATCGTAGCCACGCTGCCCCCTTTTAACACCGTCTTCGCCGATTGCGAATCGAGGATCGCCACCGTGGGCACCGCCTGGCGTCCCCCGGACTTGCGGCCCTGCTCACGCAAGCTCTTGCTCACCCGCTCCCACATCCCCTCATCCCGCCACGCCCGGAACTGCTCATGCACCGACTTCCACGGCGGAAAGTCGCTGGGTAACTGCCGCCACTGACAGCCCGTCTTGACCACATACAGAAGGGCATCCACCACCCGGCGCAGTTCATACTTGCGCGGCCTGCCTCCGGCATGACGATTCTGGCGAGGTTGGCACAGCAAAGGCTCCAGTCTCCTCCACTGCTGCTCCGTCAAGTCGCTCGGGTACATGCCTCCAAGCTATGGCTATCGGCCTGCCTCGCATATTCCTTCTCAGGTTCCTTTACGAGTTTCTGGACAGATTCTTAGGCTTTTGCCGCCATCGTCGCCAGCCGTTTTGCCAGCCGGGCCTTGTAGCGCGAAGCCGTATTCTTGTGAATGATGCCTTTTTGCACGCTTTTGTCCAGCACGGAAGTGGCTGCGCGCAGCTTGTTCTCTGCTGCCGCCTTGTCGCCCTGGGTCAATGCGCCGCGCAGCTCACGCAACGCGGTGCGCATGCGCGATTTGCTGGCGCGGTTCGTCGCCGTCCGTTTTTCCGTTTGCCGGGCGCGCTTGAGCGCCGAAAAATGATTCGCCATACCTTTGCGTTATCCTTCGAGAATTGTTGAGGTTAGACTCTGCCACCCAAACGTGGACACCCGGCATCTCAGGCGAGGCAGTCAGCCTTGGCCGAAGTTGTTATTGTACGTGAAGTCCGGGTCCCAGGCAAATCAGGCAGGCTTAAGGGCCAACGACCAGGAACTCATTCCCGACCCCCAGCCGCTAATAAAATTGTGCTTCCCGCTCCCACGCGCAGCCGCCATTCATCTAAACTATAGTGTTAGAGACTCTCATAACCCCCAGAAAGACGGAAAAACAGCCGCATTGGGGCGGTGGAGGATAAGCGTTTTTAGGTTGTATTCGTTTACGCAATGTTTGGTTGACTACCGTCGCAACTCGGGCTACTCTCTGGCCCAATGGAAATATTTCGCGTCTGCGAGTGCCCCAACCGATCCCAAGAATTTTCCTGTCGCTTTTACTGTTCCAACACCTTCGATCAAAACGTCGCGCCTTTGCGCCTGAGGTGATGCTCAACTCTCGATGAAGAAGAACATCGAAATCGGCCAGAAAATCGAAACCCTGTTCGGCACCCGTGATGAAAACCTGCACCTGATGGAAGCCGGCTTCAACGTGACCATCGACCTGAAGGCCGATTCCGTCGAGATTGAAGGCGCGCCCGGCGACGTCTCGCGCGTCGAGCAGGTATTCGCCGACTTCGACCACCTGCTGCGCGCCGGCCACCAGTTCAGCAACGGCGATCTCGGCTCGCTGCTGCGGGTGGTGACCGCCGATCCCGCCATCACCCTGCGCAGCCTCGCCGAGGCCGGCCGCCAGCGCTCGTTCGGCAAGCGCCAGATGCAGCCCAAGAGCCTCAACCAGCGCCGTTACGTCGAGGCCATCGAAAACAACGACATGGTCTTCGGCATCGGCCCGGCGGGCACCGGCAAGACTTATCTGGCGGTCGCCATGGCCATCTCGGCGCTGCTCTCCAAGCGCGTCAACCGCATTGTGCTGGCGCGCCCGGCGGTCGAGGCCGGCGAGCGCCTGGGCTTTCTGCCCGGCACCCTGCAGGAAAAGGTCGATCCCTACCTGCGGCCGCTCTACGATGCCTTTTACGAACTGCTCGATCCCGAGCGGGTCGATCGCTATCTCGAGAAGAACGTCATCGAAATCGCGCCCATCGCCTTCATGCGTGGGCGCACGCTGAACGATTGCTTCGTCATTCTCGATGAGGCGCAGAACACCACCTCCGAGCAGATGAAGATGTTCGTCACCCGCCTGGGCTTCAACTCCAAGGCGGTAATCACCGGCGACATCACCCAGATCGATCTGCCCAACGCCAGCCGTAGCGGCCTGGTCGAGGCCGTCACCGTTCTGAAGAACGTCGACGGCATTTCCTTCCAGTTCTTCGACGAGACCGATGTCGTGCGTCATCACCTGGTGCAGCGCATAATCCGCGCTTACGAAGAGCACAAGGTCTGGAAGGAGCAGCAGATGAGCTTGCAGCTCGATCTCGGCAGTTCCGAGGGCCGCGAAAACGGCAACGCCGCCGCCGGTTTTTCGCCGCTACGCGAGCGCGAATCGGTAGTGAGCTCCGGTTCGGCGCGCGATTAGAATTTAGCGAATAAGCTGGGAGGGTGCGGAGCGAACTCTCCCATTTCTTTTGCGAAGGCGCTCCGGTACGCTAGACAGGTTTCAAAGTTTCAAGGGTTCAGAGTCTCAAAGCCGATGGGACTTTTGAAACCTTGAAACCTTGATACCTTGAAACCTTTAAGTTTGATTCTCCTCAACCAACCCGTTCCCGGCGTCACGGCGGCCATGCTGGCGCGATTTCTGGGCCGCGCCCGGCGGGCGACCGGGCTGGCCGGCGAGGTAACGGTGCTGGTCGCCTCCAGCGCCGAGCTGCGCCGCCTTAACCGCCAGTTCCGCCGCCAGGACCACCCGACAGACGTACTCTCCTTCCCGTCTGCGCTCCAGCGCGGCAAAACGGGTACTGCCGGCTATGTTGGCGACATTGCCATCTCGGCCGAGATGGCGCGCCGCAACGGCAAGCTTTTAGGACACGCCGCCGCCGCCGAGATCAAGATCCTGATCCTGCACGGGCTGCTGCACCTGGCGGGCTACGATCACGAAAGCGACAACGGCCGCATGGCCAGCCGCGAGTTGCGCCTGCGCCGCCAGCTCAACTTGCCGCAGGCGCTCATCGAGCGCGCCGTGCGTAGGCCCGGCCGCCCTCGGTCGGGCGCTGTAACAGCAGGCAACAGGCGCATTGTTCGCTCCGCGGCCGGCGCCCGGAGGTCGCGCCAGCCATGATGAGCGCAATCATTCTCTTTTTGCTCATCTGCATCCTGACGCTGGTCTCCTATGTTGCCCGGCTCTACAACGAGGCAGGCAAGTTCCTGTCGCGCGAATTCCAGGACAACATTCAGATTTTCGAGCAGCAGGTCGAGCCCCGCCTTAAGGTCAGCCGGGCGCGGGGCGCGCTCTCCATGGCCGTGCTGGAACAGCTTGCCACCGCCGCCATCACTTTCATTTTGGTGGTCACCACCTTCAGCGGGCGCTGGGAAATCGGCCAGGTAGTGCAACTCTGGCTGCTGATTATCGCCGTCATTCTCCTCTTCCATCGTTTTTTGCCGCACCTGTTTTTTGCCCGCACGCGTGGGGCGTGGCTGATTGGCCTGGTGCCGCTGATTCGCCTGCTCATTTACGTGGCCTTGCCTTTCACGCTGGTGCTCGGATTCCTGCAAGGGGTGGTCTCGCTCACCCGCACGGAAAACGCCTCCGAGCAGCCCGAGCATCCCTCCGAGGCGGTCGATGCCCTGATCGAGGCCGGACAGGACGAAGGCATCCTGGAAGAGAGCGACCGCCAGCTCATACATTCCGTGGTGGAGTTCGGCGACAAGGTCGTGCGTGAGGTCATGCGTCCCCGCCCGGAGGTCTTCGCCGTTCCCACCACTACCACCGTGGCCCAGCTCACCGAGATGCTGCGCCAGCGCACCTATTCGCGCATTCCGGTATACAAGCAGGATCTCGACCACATCGTGGGCATCGTGCATGCCCATGATCTGCTGCAGGTGCCAGACGCGGAAGCGCCGCGCCGCTCCGTCAGCGAGCTGATGAAGACCAACCTGTACTTCGTCCCCGAGACTAAGCGCGGCAGCCAACTGCTGCGCGAGATGCAGCGGCAGAACATTCGCATGGCCATCGTTATCGACGAATACGGCGGCTTCGCCGGGGTGGTCACCGTCGAAGACCTGGTCGAGGAGATTGTGGGCGAGCTGCGCGACGAAAGCGAGGCCAAAACCGACCTGGTGCGGGAGAGCGAAAGCTCCTACATCGTGCCCGGCAACATGGATGTCGACCGTCTGGACGAGCTGTTCGGCATGCACCTGGACGAGTACGAGTCCACCACCATCTCCGGGCTGGTCACCGAGATCGCCGGCCACATCCCGCAGCCAGGCGAGGTGGTCGAACAGGACCGCTTGCGCTTCCAGGTGCTGGAGGCCACCAGCCGCCGCGTGCAGCGGGTGCGCATAAGCCTCATCTCGCCGGTCGAAACCAACCCCGCGCCGCCTAACCGCAGCCAGGCCGTGTAGCCAGGATTCCGGAGCGCCACTTTAGCGTTAGGAGGCCAGTTTGTCAGGCCCTCTTTTTCCTCAGTTTCCACACCTATGCACCAAAATGGGGTAATTGACCCGGCCGCAGCCAGGCACTAACCTCGACCCCAGCCAGCTACTTACCTTGGGCGACGCTGGGGCGCTGCCCAAAAGTTGTGAGCCGCTGGCGCTGGCATTATTAAACTGCTGATAATCAATGACTTGCGTGAAAGCAGCCGCCCCGGTTTGGCCGGGAGACGAAAGCTTGCCTGCGGCTCGTGGTCGCCTCCGGCTGGGCAGACGAACGATCAGTGGGAGGCCTGAGCCGAGGTGAGCGGCAACCCGTAAGGCCGGCTCAAGCTTCTCAGTAACGGAGGTACAATATTTAGTGGTAGACGCTTGACAAGCCCCAAATCATGGAGTAGTTTCACAATCCCCGGCTATTTTAGGTTCTGCGTGGGGCGCAGCAAACGCAGTTCTTGGGTCGCCGGGGCGCAAGAGCGGTCCCCAGCAAACGCCTCGTTGGTTGGGGTGCAAAGAGACACCTTCCAAGCGCCGGGTTCCCGGTAAGGAGAATCACCGATGGCTGAAGTTTCCGCCAAAGTCACGAACTCCAACGCGGCCTCCGTCGAGGCTGGCAATACCGGCCCCGGCCGCAAGAAGACGCCCGGGCTCGCCTTCAAGCGCTTCTTTACCCAGGCGGGCCTCTCCCCGTTCGACGAGGTGCAGTGGGAGCTGCGCACTGCCCAGATCACCGACGCCAAGGGCGAGGTCATCTTCGAGCAGAAGGATGTAGAAGTCCCCAAAGACTGGTCGATGACGGCCACCAACATAGTGGCCAGCAAGTACCTGCATGGGCAGCTTGGCGCGCCGGAGCGCGAGACGGGCGTGCGCCAGCTCGTTACCCGCGTCGCCGAGACCATCCGCGACTGGGGCGTGGCCGGCGGGTACTTCCGCTCGGTCGAAGATGCCGCCATCTTTCACGAGGAGCTGGTCTACCTGCTGCTGCAACAGTACGCCGCCTTCAACTCCCCGGTATGGTTCAACGTCGGGCTGCGACCGCCTGGAGCCGAACTCCGACGCTTCCAACTGGCACTGGAACCCGCAACTCGGGCGCGTCGAGTTTGCCGCCACCGGCTATAAGAGCCCGCAGTGCTCGGCCTGCTTCATCAACTCCGTGCAGGACACCATGGAGTCGATTCTGAGCCTGGCCAAGACCGAAGGCATGCTTTTCAAGTGGGGCTCGGGCACCGGCACCAACTTCTCGCCGCTGCGCGGCTCCATGGAAAAGCTCTCCGGCGGCGGCACCGCCAGCGGCCCGCTCTCGTTCATGCGCGGCTTCGACGCCTTTGCCGGCGTCATCAAGAGCGGCGGCAAGACCCGCCGGGCCGCCAAGATGGTCATCCTCAACATCGACCATCCCGACATCGTCGACTTCATCAACTGCAAAGCCAAGGAAGAGAAAAAGGCCTGGGCGCTGATGAGCGCCGGCTACGACGGCTCGAGCCCCGACTCCGAGGCCTATTCCTCGATCTTTTTCCAGAACGCCAACAACTCAGTGCGCGTCACCGACGACTTCATGGACGCCGTACGCCGCGATGCCGACTTCAGCACCCGCGCCGTCAAGGACGGCCACGTCGTCCGTACCTACAAGGCGCGCGAGCTGCTGCGATGATCGCCCAGGCCACCTGGCAGTGCGGCGATCCCGGCATGCAGTACGACACCACCATCAACCGCTGGCACACCTCGCGCAACTCGGCCCGCATCAACGCCTCCAATCCCTGCTCGGAGTACATGTTCGTCGACGACTCGGCCTGCAACCTGGCCTCGCTGAACCTGATGAAGTTCGCGCCCGAACGGCGCCTTCGACGTGGCCGCCTATCGCCACGCGGTCGACATCCTGATCACCGCGCAGGAGATTCTGGTCGATAACTCCGGCTATCCGACCGAGGCCATCGCCCGCAACTCGCACGACTTCCGCCCGCTCGGCCTCGGCTACGCCAATCTGGGCGCGCTGCTCATGGCCGCCGGACTGCCCTACGACTCCGATGCCGGACGCGACTACGCCGCCTGCGTCACCGCCATCATGTGCGGCGAAGCCTATCTGCAGTCGGCGCGCATCGCCGAACTCTGCCCGCCGATAGCGGCGGTCTCGGAAAAGCTGAAGGAGGTGGCCGGCAGCGGCGGCGCCTGTCCCGGCTGGTATCAGAACCGCGAGCCTTTCCTGGACGTAATTCGCATGCACCGCGCCTCAGTGAACCGCATCAGCCGCGCCAGCGTCCCGCGCGAGCTGTTTGAAGCCAGCCGCCAGTGCTGGGACGAAGCCCTGGCCCACGGCGAGCGCCACGGCTACCGCAACTCGCAGGTCACGGTGCTGGCGCCCACCGGCACCATCGGCTTCATGATGGATTGCGACACCACCGGCGTCGAGCCCGACCTCGCCCTGGTCAAGTTCAAGAAGCTGGTCGGCGGCGGCATGATCAAGATCGTCAACAACACCGTGCCCGCCGCGCTGTTCAAGCTCGGCTACTCGCAGGACCAGGCCAACGCCATCGTCAGCTACATCGACGCCACCGGCACCATCGAAGGCGCGCCGCACGTCAAGGACGAGCACCTGGCGGTCTTCGACTGCTCCTTCAAGCCGGCGCGCGGCACCGCGGTCCATTCACTACCTGGGCCACCTCAAGATGATGGCGGCGGTGCAGCCGTTCATCTCCGGCGCCATCTCCAAGACCATCAACATGCCCGAGCAGGCCACGGTGGAAGAGATCGCCGAAGCCTACGTCGAAGCCTGGCGGCTCGGCCTCAAGGCGGTGGCCATCTACCGCGACGGCTGCAAGAAAGCCCAGCCGCTGCTGGCCAAGGGCAGCGCCGCCGAAGCCAAGAACGCGCGCAGTGGCGAAGAAGAGGACATCAACGCCCCGCCACGCTGCCCGCCGCAACAAGCTGCAGGACGAGCGCCGCTCAATTACCCACAAGTTCAACATTGCCGGACACGAGGGCTACGTCACGGTCGGCACCTACCCCAGCGGGCAGCCCGGCGAAATTTTCATCACCATGGCCAAGGAAGGCTCGACCGTCAGCGGCCTGATGGATAGCTTTGCCCTGGCCATTTCCCTGGCCCTGCAGCACGGCGTGCCGCTCAAGCTGCTGTGCGAAAAATTCGAGCACACCCGCTTCGAACCCAGCGGCTGGAGCCAGAACCCGAGCATCGGCTACGCCAAGTCGATCATGGATTACATCTTCCGCTGGCTGGAGCTGAAGTTCATCACCGGCGAGCAGGGGTCGCTGTTCGACGACCTGCGCCCGCGCATGAATGGCGCCATCGCCGTCGAAGCTGGCGGCGCCGGCGCACCCGCCAAGCCCGGCGCGGCTTCCCGGCCCGAGGCTGCCAATAGCACCAAGGACTTCGGCTCCGGCGCGCGCAAGAAGGGAAGCGTGCACGCCAGCGATGCCCTTGGCGACTTCGTCGATCTGGGCGATGCCCCCTCCTGCCCCGTCTGCGGCGCCATCATGACCCGCAACGGAAGCTGCTACCGCTGCATGAGCTGCGGAGCCACCAGCGGATGCTCGTAATGCTCGCAACGGGAACGCTCTTTTGGCGAGTTGTATTGGATGCAATAGAAGGGGTGTCATTCCAAGCGAACCAATGAACTCATCGAGCGCGTCAACGTCCTGGAGCAGGTGAACGACATGCGCGAGCTCATCCGCTCGCTGCTGGCGGCCTAGCAGCTCGGGGTGCTGCAAAGTGCCTTTGCCTTGCTGCTTAGCAACGGGAATAGTAGCGGGTATTTAGAAGGGTGCCCCAGGTCCGGTGCCGCTCAGTTCGGCGCTGACCTGGGACCGATGTTTTTGCCCGAGGTGCGGGTCAGGTTTCCTTGACGAAGCTGACGCGGACCGCTCCCAAGCCGGAGATGCGTGCCTGGAAGGAATCTCCGGCAACGGCAGAGATCATCGGCCCCAGCGCGCCGGACATAATGGTGTCGCCCGCCTTGAGCGGATGCCCGGTGCTGGCCGCCCTGCCGGCCACCCACTGCAGCGAACGCAGCGGGTTGCCCATCACGTTGGCGGCGGCTCCGGTCACCACCGGATCGGCCCGGCGCTCCATTACCAGGGCGCACTCCATCAGGTCTAAACCCCGCAGCGAGCGCGGCTGCGTCCCCAGGACGAACATGGCGGCCGAGGCATTGTCGGCCACCGCATCGAGAATGCGCGCGTCCCAGTTCTGCACGCGCGAGTCGACAATCTCGATGGCGGCGACGGCAAACTCGACCGCCCGCAGTACATCCGCCGGGCTGGGCGACTCGCTCTCGAGGTCGCGCCCGAGGACGAAGGCGATTTCGCCCTCCACCTTGGGATGGATGAAGCGCTTCGCGGCCACTTCGGCGCCGTCGAACAGGGCCATGTCGGCGAAGAGCATGCCGCAGTCGGGCTCCGTCACCCCGTACTGCATGCGCGTAGCCGCCCCAGTGAGTCCGACTTTTCGGCCCACCAGGCGAACGCCGTCGCTCAAACGCCGCTGGGTATTGATCTCCTGCACCGCGTAGGCGCTTTCTAATCCCCCGCCTGCCAGCAGGTCGCGAATCGGCTCGCACGGCTCTCCGCTGCGGTAAGCCAGCCACAGGCGGTGCGCGGCCTGCTCCAGAACGCCCTTGCTAACCTTGACTTGAAGATCCGGCATCCCCACAAGTTAAACTGCCGGGCCACGTCCGGCAACAGAAATGTGCGTAGTGGGATAGCCGTAAGAGAAGCGATGCGTATGTTCAAAAGCGAAGCTCCCCACTCAAGCCCAAAAAGGGCTTAAATGGGGCACCCGTCAGATAGGCGTGCTTCGCACTCCTGCCCAGCCGAGGGCGGCTGGGCCTACGTAAACACGACCAAATCTTAAATCTGAAATCAGTCAATCTTAAATAGAGATCATTCCCACTCGATGGTTCCCGGCGGCTTCGAGGTCACGTCGTAGACGACGCGGTTGATGCCGGGGATTTCGTTGACGATGCGGCTGGAGATGGTCTTCAGAACCTCGTGCGGCAGCGGCACCCAGTCGGCGGTCATACCGTCCTCGGAACTGACGGCGCGGATGGCGCAGGTGTAGGCATAGGTGCGCTGGTCGCCCATCACTCCCACCGACATCACCGGCAGCAGCACGGCAAACGACTGCCAGATTTTGGCATAAAGCCCGGCGCGCCGGATCTCGCCGACCACGATGTCGTCGGCCTCCTGCAGCAGGCGTATGCGCTCGGGCGTGACCTCGCCGAGAATGCGCACCGCCAGCCCCGGCCCGGGAAACGGCTGCCGCTGGATCATCTCCTCCGGCATGCCCAGGTCGCGGCCGATGCGCCGCACCTCGTCCTTGAAAAGGTCCTTGAGCGGCTCGATCAGCTTGAGCTTCATCTTGGCCGGCAGCCCGCCCACGTTGTGGTGGCTCTTGATGGTCTGCGAGGGGCCGCGCACCGAGCGCGACTCGATTACATCTGGGTAGAGCGTCCCCTGCACCAGCCATTCGACGCGCCCCGAGCTTTGCTCCACGCGCTGGGCTTCGCAGTCGAAGACCTCTATGAACTCGTTGCCGATGATCTTGCGTTTGCGCTCCGGGTCGGTAACGCCGGCCAGCCTGGCCAGAAAGCGCGCGCTGGCGTCGACCGCGTCCAGGTTGAGCCGCAGGCGGCTGCGCAAGGTCTCCTGCACCTTCTCGAACTCGTTCTTGCGCAGCACCCCGTTGTTGACGAAGACGCAGGTGAGGCGCTCGCCGATGGCGCGGGAGACCAGGGTGGCCGCCACCGCGGAATCGACGCCGCCGGAGATGGCGCAGATGACGCGGCCTTCGGCGCCCACCCGCTGCCGCACCTCGGCTATGGTCGAGTCGATGAAGCGCTGCGGCGTCCAAGTGGGCTTGGCCCCGCAGATGCCGAAGATGAAATTGCGCAGGATCTCTGTGCCCAGGCGGGTGTGGTGGACCTCGGGATGGAACTGGACGGCGAAGATGCGCCGCTCGCGGTCCTCGATGGCGGCGATAATAGCGGTCGAGCTACTGCCCACCAGGCGGAAGCCCGCCGGCAGCTCCAGCGCCTCGTCGCCGTGCGACATCCACACGGCCATTTGCGCCGGCAGGCCGGCGAAGAGCGCGGAGCCCTCAGTCAGGGTCACATCGGCGTGCCCGTATTCGCGCTTTACTCCCGGCCGCACCTTGCCGCCCAGCTTGTGCACGATAAACTGCAGCCCGTAGCAGATGCCGAGCACGGGAAGCCCCAGCGAGAGCACGCGCTCGTCGGCCGGCGGCGCGTCAGCGTCGTAAACCGAGCAGGGACCGCCGGAGAGAACTATGCCCACCGGGTTGTAGCTCCGCACCTCGTCGAGCGTGGCCGTGCACGGCAACACGGCCGAGAAGACATTCTGCTCACGGATGCGGCGGGCAATCAGTCTGCGTGTATTGCGAGCCGAAGTCGAGGATGACGATGGCTTCAAGCGCCGAGTGTTCCACGGCTTACTTTCGCAGAAAAGACGTTCGCCTGTAAAGACGCAAAAGAGTAGCAGGGAAGTAGCGCCGCCGTCCCCGCGGCGGGCTGAAAGGCACAGGAAATCCGGGTCCGCCGGCGTTACGGTCCGGTGCCGCCGGTGTGGCAATCCGAGCAGGTCACCGCCGTCAGGTCGCCGAGGTCGATCGGATGCTTGAAGCCGACCTTGGTGGAAGGGATGGGCGGCGCGGTGCCCTCGCTTTGCGAGAGCACGGTATGGCAGGCATTGCAGTCTTTGGTGATTATCTTGCCGTCTTTGCTGACGTGGTTGCCGTCGTGGCAGCGGAAGCATCCGGGAAAGTAGTAATGCCCGACGTTGTCGGGGTGGGTGCGCCAGTCGACCTTCATCTCGGGAAAGATGGTGCTGCGGAAGATGCGCTGCACCTCGTCCACCGCGGCCTTGATCTGCGCCTGCCTGGCGGTGGCCACCTGCGGATATTTATCGCGGTAAAAGGTGGGGATGGCCTTGGCGATGGCCTGCATGGCCTCCGGGGTGGTCTTGTAGCCGGCCGTCAGCACCTGCACGGACTGCTGCTTAATATAAGGCAAGCCGGGGTCGATGCGATTGGCGGCCATGGCATTGTCGACCGAGCGGTCGGGAGGCGTGTAGATGTGAGTGGGGCGATTGTGGCAGTCGACGCAATCCATCCGCCGCCGCGTCATTTTGGCGATTTCGGCGGGGTTGGCGTCTTTGGCGAAGTATTCCGTCACCTTTCCCTGCATATCCGTAACGTGGACATAGGGAATGTTCTGCCGCTTGGGATCGGAAGCGTAGATGATGACGTTGGCGATGTTCATGTGCCAATGAATGCCGCTGGCCTGGCCCAGTTCCGGATTGCCGCCGCCGGTCTTGATGAGCATCTGCAACTGGCGCGGCGTGTTCTGCTCGTCCGGCGCGAAGGTGTTAATGACCTTCAGTTGCGCGCCCCAGAACTTGCGCGGCCAATGGCACTGCTCGCAGGTTTCCTGGGCCGGGCGCAGGTTGGCCACCGGAGTCTCGATCGGCCGGGGGAAGGTGTTCAGCGCCGTCTTGAACACCTGGCGCACGCCCGACAGCTTGGAGCGCACGTACCAACTGGCGCCGGCGCCCACGTGGCAATCGACGCAAGCCACGCGCGCATGCGGCGAGGCCTGATGAGTGGTGAACTCCGGGTGCATCACCGTGTGGCAAAGCTGGCCGCAGAACTGTACCGAGTCGGTGTACTCATAGGCGCGGTAGCTGCCCACCGCGCTCAGCATCACGAACAGCACTATGGCTGAGATAAAAAAGGCGATCGTGCTGCGCTGGGCAGGGTTGTTCAGGTCGAGAACCGGGAAACGAGGCAGGCCGGCCACTCCCCGGCGGTGGCGTTGCCGCTCCAGCCACATGCCTGCCAAAGCCAGCGCCAGTCCCAGAATCAGGAAAGCCGGCATAACCATGTAGGCGAAAATGCCGATATAAGGGCTGGGGCGTTTGGAAATTACATCGATCAGGAACAGGAAAATGATGTTCGCCAGAGAAACCGCTGCCAGCGCCAGCCCGACCAGGCTCAGGTAATTGCGCAGCAACCTGCGGAAGGAAAGGCCCTGGGGGGGCGGAGGTGGCGGCGTGCCCGCATCGCTCATCTGAGGTCGTCTCCTGCAACAGAGAGGATCAGCACGGCGGAGAAAAGCCCGGGATCGCGCCGGGTCAAGCCGCAGCGTGAGCCGTAAACGGGATGACCAAAGTCATCCCGCCCGATTATACCGATTAACCCCGCGGCGTTTCTGGAGGCGTTTGAGAAGCTCATCTCCGGCGGCCTTGCGCCCGGCCGCCCAGGGGCTTAGAAGGAGTACTTGACCGACACGGTCCCCATGTTGGTGTGGAAGTTGCGCGGCAGGGTCACCACCGGCAGCCCTACGTTATCATTCTCGGCGTAATCGTAGTAGGCATAGGCGCCCTTGACCGCGATACCCTTGGCCACAGCAATGGTAAGCCCGGCAGTCGCCTTGTGCCACTTGGAGGCCAGCGCGCCCAGTGGCTGGTCCGGGAAGGGGCCGAGAAAGGCGCAGCCGCCCGTAACTGCAGTCGCCGCCGCCGGACATGGAGACGTCGGGTTGCCGGGAATGGCGGGCGAGTTGCCATAGATATCTGCCACTACCTCCAGCGGCAAGCCGGTATCGGCCCGCAGCCAGTTATTGTGTCCGCCGGTGCTGGTGATCTGATAACCCACGTTCAGGGTGACGCGATGGACTGGCCTCAATATCAGGTAGACATAGCCGGTGTGCGTGTTTTCCTGATAAGCCTGAATCACCGGCACATTGAATTGGCTGGAAGTGATGTTGAACGTGGCCGGCACCGTCGGTTGATTGGTGGTGTTGGGGCAGACGGCCGGTGCGCCGCCGGCTACCGCGCTGGCACCGCTCAGCACCATGCAGGCTGGAATATTGTATAGCTGATTCATGTAACTCCAGCCAATGTCGATGGTGACCCGCCGGTTGGGATTCAGGCTGGCGCCCAGGGAATAGTAGCGGTCATGGCTCTTGGTGCCGTAGGCCGGATAATCGGAGGCGGGGAACAGGTTGACGCCGTTACCGCCGAAGCTCTCGGCCCAGCTATTCGTGGTCTCGATAAAATGCACGCTGCCATTGAGGCTGGCCCAGCGGTTCAGCTTGTAAACCGTGCTGGCCCGCACGCGCTGCTGGTGCCGCGGAGCAACCTGAGTGAAGGCATTGTCGGCATACAACAGCTCCGTATCGGCACGGATTCGCCACTTGTCGGTGGGGCGCGCGATGATGCCCACCAGCGCCGTGTGCTGGTTGATATTTGTGGTGGAGAGGGGGAGAGAACTCGTAGACGGGGCGCCAGCAGGTCCGACCAGGCCGCCTGCTATCACCGGGGAATTAGTTGTCAATGCCAGGTACTCGGACTTCAGCTCGCGCCGTCCGTAACGGTAGCCGATAAAGCCGCTGAAGCGGCGAGTCGGATCCCAGTTCAAAGTTATCGTGTTGAAGAATGTTTGCTCCCCCTCAAGCGTGTTGTAGGCAACTGCCTGGACAGCAGTGACCGGGGAGGTGCCGGGAATTGTGGGAAAGAATGCCGGCGCGTTACCAACTGGTGTAACTCCAAAGAGTCCCGCGATGGCGCAGGGGTTGCCGGTGGCCGTCGACAGGCTGGGACTTAGGCCTGAAGTTGGAGACGAGAACGTGTTCGTGAGCAGGTTCGAATAACAGTTGGTCGTCAGGAAGTCGGCAATTCCGGGATCGCGCCAATACAGCCAACGGAACTTGTCCGAAACACTCCAGCTTTTACTGATGTGGTAAGTCAGGCCCAGATCGGCGTTGCTGGAAATGCGATCTGTTTTTGCCGGGCCAGTGACTTGGTAGAGGGTATTATTGGTTCGCGAGATCAGGCCATCGAAGAGATCGTTGTAGTTCAGAAGCTTCGAGTAACCGGAACTGTAGGTGCCGTCGGCGGTCAGGTCCAGCTTACGGAAATAGTTGGAGCGCAACGACAACTGCGAGGTCGGGAAGCTGGAGCGGACGTTGGCGGCACGCGAGTAGCTGAATACGCCCGTGTTGCACAGCGGATTCAAAACGCCCGGAGCGGTGATGTAGGGTTGAGGCAACCCGCCCACGGTGATACTGCACGGCGGAAAATAAATTGGAATGGAAACGCTGGGCCCGCCTGCGCCCAGGGTGTACGGGTTTACCGGGTTGTTGATGTACCCGGTATCGACTTTGTCGTGCTCGTAGAATTCGGTAAAGCTCAAGGTGGTGCGCTTCAGGGCGCGCACGTCAAACCCGGCTGTCCAGCGATCGGAGCGCGACAGGAGCTTCTGCGTCAGGTCGATGTTGACGTCTTCCAGGGTGGAATCGTAGATACCCTTACTGTTGTTGCGGGAAAAGCCCAGGCGTATGTCGAAGACGGACTGTGGAAACAGCGTCAGGTCGAAGTCACCCATGTTGCGGGTGGTGTTCTGATAGTTCGGGCTGTTGGCGTAGAAGTAGTTCGCCATCGGGTTGAAGGCCGCCGTGCAGGAGCCCGCCGCGGTGCTGCAATTGGTGATGCCGGGGTTCAAGGTCAGCGGATTGGCGAACAGGTTGTAGTCGAAGAAGTTCTCATCGCGGCGGTAGAGGCCGACGAAGTTATACCACTTGTTTTTCTCGATGCGCAGGCGGGCCACGTCGTTGGGATCGCCGCCGAATCCAAAGCTGCTCAGGTACAAGTTGTCGAAGAGCACGCCGGCGTGTTTCGTGGCACGCATCGACAGCTCCTGGCTGAGCAGCCGCGGGCCGGTCCGCAGGTTGACCAGGGTATCGTACATCTGCTGGTTGCCGTCGTTGGAGACGAAGCGCCCGCCGAATTCTATGGACTGATGCACCAGGTAGTTGCCCCAGGTGCGCTCCTTGGTGTTGTCGCTGTCGTCGTCCTGCGCCAGAGCCAGCAGCGGCAGCGCCAGCACCAGAATTATCACGGAAACTGCCTGCCTCTTCATACACCAGCTCCGATCCTGCGACGGTTCCCCAGCAAGGAGACGCCGTGACGAATTTTGTCTTGCGTGCGCCATGGTTTTCTCCTTTCCCTATTTGAAGAAAAAGGGACTCAAGTTTGAACCGTGGATGTTGGAGTGGCAGGCGATGCACTGCTGCAGCCGCGTATTCTGCGTGTGCCCGATGGCGTCGGTAGCCGCATGGCACTGCAGGCAGAGCGAGTTGGTCCGCGCCGCGGTCAGCATGCGCGGATTGGAGGAGCCGTGCGGGAAATGGCAGGAGGTGCATCCCTCGACCTTGACCGGCTCGTGTTCAAAGATGAACGGCCCGCGCTTGTCGCTGTGGCACTTGAAGCAAACCGCATCCTGATCGGGGGTGGTGCGCAACTGGCGCGCTACCAGGGCGCCGTGCGCATTGTGGCAGTCGGAGCAGCGGATCAGCCCCTCGTCCACGCGATGGCGGAACGGCTTCTGGAAATCGGCCCGCTGCTCGGCGTGGCAGGAGAAGCACAACGGCGTCTGCCGCTGCACCAGCAGATACTCCCGCGTGGAATGGTGCACCGAGTGGCAGGAGGTGCAGCTAACGCCATTTTCATTGTGGGCGGAGCGCAGGAACTGGCGCTGCTCGAGGTTGGCTTCGTGACAGGTCAGGCAGCGCCGGCTGATGGCATCGGTGCTGGCCTTCTCGAACTTGAAAATCTTGGTCGGATCTCCGCCGCCGGCAACGTGCGCGGCGCCAGGACCGTGGCAGGACTCGCAGCCGTGGGCCGCCTCACCCCTGATCTTGGCCGCGTTGACCCGGAAGTGCGGGCTCGCCTCGATGTTTTTCCACTGCTCTTCGTGGCAGGCTTTGCAGGTCTCCGACCCCACGTACTGCGACTGGTCGGCCGGAGCCGGGTTGGCGTTTTCGGGGGCGGCTTCCTTTTCTTTCGTGTCCTTTTTGGCGGCCATCAAGGTGGCCGCTCCCAAAAGGATCATGCCAATCAAAACCAGCGTCCACCGGGAAAGGCGATTCACACTCGCTGAATATCTCATCCTTATCCTCGACAACGTGAAATCAAAAACAAGTTGAGACGGATTCCATTCCTGCGGGTTCACCTCTTCAGCTTCGTACTACGAAACGGGATCGTAAGTAGGGGTTGCTTCCTGGGTCGTACGTAATAAGCGGAAATAAATCGCGTGCTGCTGCCGGAACGTTAAGCTCTGCCCCGGTGGCGCCTTGGGCCCGCCGGCGTGCACGCACACCCCCACCCACGATTGGGCATATTCTAATGAAAACAGCTCTAAATTGGAAGGGAAGCGCGGCTAAAAAAATAAAGCGCGGCTAATCGCCGGCGTGGGCGGCGCGGGCGCGCCGGGTCCGGGCCAGCCCGATGGAGCGCACCCGTTCGTAGGCGGCGTGCAGGTCCTGGCTCAACATCTGCACCAGGCGGACGCCAAGCTCACGATGCTCGCGCACAAACTTCAGCAGGTCCTTGCGCCGGATAAACATCACCTGCGAGGTATCGAGCAGCTCCGCCGAGATTTCGTAGGGCGTTCCCGACATGACCGCCCCCAGCCCCAGGACCTCGCCCGGGCCGGCAATGCGCAGCATCAGGCGCTTGCCCGTCTCCGAGCAGATGGAAAGCTTGGCGCGCCCATCGCAAAGGACGAAGATTCCCCGCGACGGCCGGCCTTCGGAAAACAGGACCGAGCCCTTGGGGTGAACAGCGAGCGACTTCAAGCTGTCCAGGGTCTGCAGCGCCTCCGGCGACATATCGCAGAAGGTCCGGTCCGGACGGAACTCGCAGTAGTAACAGCTCGGTTGAGTAGCGCTTTCCATCTTGTTCCCATTTACAGGAGCCGGCGCGCAGCCGCAGTGATAGTGGTCACCAGTTACCGTGACCCTGGGCACAAAACCCGCATAAATAGCGGCTGGGAAGCACATTCAGGCAAACGCGCCGCTGAACACTCGCGCCTCCCGGCACCGTCGGTGAGCCGGTTTTGATGGGAAGAAAATGCCGCCCGCCCGGAAAAGCAAAGAGGCACCCCCCGGCGGCAAATGGCGTCCCGCAGATACCGGTTTGGCGGTTGCGGGACGCCGATAGCGAGCCCTCAGGCCGTGGCCAGTGACTTAAGCGCTGCCTTGTTACGAATCACCAGGGTCGATCCCTTGGCCTGCACGATCTGCCGCTTCTTCAGCTCGGCGAACAGCCGGGTCACGGTTTCGCGCGAGGTGCCGATCATCTGGGCGATCTCTTCATGGGTTAGCGCCAGCTTGACTCGCGGCTCCTGCTTGTTGGCTTCGCCGTTGCGCGCGCTCCACTCCAGCAGCAGGCGGGCCAGCTTCTCCGCCGCCGAGTGCGACAGCCCCAGCGAGCGAATCTCGCGGCAGGCGGTGTTGTACTTTTCGCTCAGTTGCTCGGCCACCCGCAGGCAGGCTTCGCTATGCTCGCGCAGGAAGCGCAGGAAGTCCTCGCGCTTGACGAAGTTGATCTGGCAGGGATCGATGGTCTCCGCCGTCAACTCGTAGGGCCGGCCGGAGACGCAGGCGCTCAGGCCCAGCACCTCGCCGGATTCGGCGATTTTGAGAATGAGCGTCTTGCCGTCGGTGGAACAGATCGACAGCTTGACCCGCCCCTTGCAGAGAACGAAAATACCGCGCGGCGCCTGCCCCTCGACGAACAGCACGGCGCCCTTGGGATAAGCAGTAGCATATTTTATGGCTTCAAATGATTGCAGCGCCGATGCCGGTAGGTCGCAGAACAGGTGATCCGTTTTGATCTTGCAACTCAGGCAGCTTTCTATGATGTCCAAACCGTATGGTGAAAGCACCACACACCCCCTGTCGTCCGTGCAACGCTGGCGCGCGACGCCCGCCGGCAGCCGGCGAACAAACCCGCCCGGCCCCGCCGGTGGTTCCCGCGATGAACTGCCTGCACGGTCTGCTTCGGCCTTCTCGTATGCGCCAAACTGCTGGTCCGGAAGCGCCAAGGCAGGGCGCGTCCGCACGCTCAGCACAATGAGAACTTGGCCTTGTATTTAAGGTCGCGTATCGATGAACGTTGAACAAGTGCATAAATCACAATGTGTTGTGATGTGATCACCTTGGTACTATTTAATTCCTTGCCACACAGTCACTTCCGAGGGGCCTCACATGAGGGTGTGCGCCATTGCCAGAGGCTCTGGTGCAGCCTGTAAGCTGCCGGCGGTGGTCCCTGACGGCCACATCTTGGCAACCGTGGCGAAGAACGGCGTGGCCGCGGGTGTAGCATCAGTCTATCGGGAGCTTTGGCTTGACGACGAAGCGGGCTGTTCTGCTGGTCAGTTACAACTCCGAACTTCTCGCGCCCCACCGGGAGGCGCTGGCCGGCGCCGGCTACGATGCCAGGGAGTGCGGCACGCTCTCCGCCGCCCTGGGCGCGGTTGGCCCGGGAAACGTCGACCTGATGCTGCTTTCCCCGGATATTCCCGCCGGCGACCGGCGGCGCATCGAGGCGGAGGCGAAGCGCCGTAACCAGAAGATCAAGGTCGTCCTCTTCTATCAGGGCGAAAAGCCCAAAGACGTCTTTGCCAGCGCCATGCTCCCGCTGGAGGAAAGCCCGGCGGCGCTGCTGCAGATTGCGCGCGAGCTGATTCCCTCCTGAAGCCGGCTTCACAACGGCCTCTTGAAAAAACGGGCTAATCCCTCCACTCCCGGCGGGCTTACAAAAATTTACGTTGGTCACCGGTTTTTATGACGCAAGTCACAGACCCGGCGTACGCTGCGCTAAACAATATCTGGATACCGCTGAGCGGGCCTGAGGCGAGCCTTACCGGGTCCCCGGCGAACGCCATTGGCGCTTACCGGAGCGATAGTCTCGCGAGCCCTGTTCTCAGATGTCAGAGAGGAATCCCTGAATGTCCAGCACTGCCGCCAAGCCGGAAGCCGAAACTCTGCGCACCTTGCCCGGCGACGACCTGCGCCAGATCCTGTGGCGCTTCGCCGACCGCTATGATCTGCAAATGCTGGTGCAGTCCGCCCGCTCGGTGGCGCGCGGCGTGGTGGCGCGCCTGGTGGCCGACGGCCAGCGCAACACCCACGAGTGGACCGCGCGCAAAAACGAGCTGCTGAAAGCCTACGACGGATCCGGCATTACCGCCGTCTTCATGGAACCGGAAGAGGGCGGGTTCATCGCCGGCCCCAAGAACCTTGCCCTGGCGCTGGTCGCCTATGAGCTGGCTTGGGTCGATGGCGGTGCGGCCACCGGCGCCCTGGCGGGCTGCCTGGCCCTGTCGCCCATTCACGAGCGCGGCACGCCGGAGCAGAAGCAGCACTACATGTCGCTTTGCGTTCCGGCGCAGCCCGGGGAGGATCGCCAGCCCTGGCGCGGCGCCTTCTGCCTGACCGAGCCCATTCCCTACGTCGGCGTCGATACCGGCATGCTCAACGGCAAGCTGCGGATCGTGGAGTGGAAAGAGGGCGAGGAGCCGATTCTGCAGGTCGACAAGCGCGGGCGATTCATCACCAACATGGGTTTTGCCAACTTCGTCACCGCCGCCGTGCAGTCGGCCGACGAGCGCATCAAGGGAAGCTGCATGGTCATCCTGGAAGAAACCGACCCGGGGACCTTCGACCGCGGCACGCCCACCCGCAAGATGGTGCACCAGCTTTCCTCGACCTCCGATCCGATCTTCAGCCTGCGCGTTCCCGCCAGCCGCATCGTCGGCGGCTACACGATGAAGGACGGCACCATCGTTCCCAACTATGACCACAGCGAAGTGATCGAGGCGGTCTTCAAGCGCACCCGCGTCACCGTGGCGTTGATGACCGCGGCCAAGCTGCTGTCGGCCATCGAACCGGTGATTCGCTATCAGCGCGGGCGCTTCCGCGGCGCCGAGCAGGCCACCCCGGGCAGCCTGCGCTACGAACTCGGGCTGCAGCAGCGCGAGGACGTGCTGCACCGCCTGGTGGACGTCTGGGCAATGGGCGAATCGGCCGCTTCGCTGGCCTTCGCCGCCGCCCGCTGCTTCGACGTTCTCGATCCGCTGGAGAAGGAGAAGACCCGCATCCTGGCGGAAAAAGGCATCAACGGCGGCAAGGCGGAGTTGAAGTTCTTCCGCTCGATCGCCAAAGACGCGCTGGAGTTCCTGGCGCTGTGCCGCAATGGCACTCCAGCAGACGCAAAAGCGGCGTCTGCCGGGGACCCCGCCAAGGTTACCAAGAAAAACCAGCGCCTCGCCGAGCTGCATGACAATCCGCTGGTGCAGTACGCCATCCTGGACGCGGTGGCCAGCGTTATCACTCCCGCCTGCAAGCTGTGGAACACCGGCAAGGGTTCGGTCATGCTGCGCGAGGCGGTCAGCCTGATGGGCGGCTATGGAATCACCGAAGATTGTCCCGGCTTCCTGGGCCACAAGTGGATGGACTCGCAACTGGAGGCCACCTACGAAGGTCCGGAGGCGGTGCAGCGCCGCAACCTGACCGTCACCATGACCAATGAAGTTTTCCTGGCGCAGTTCCGCAACTGGATCGAGGAGATGCGGCACATCGCCTGTCTGCGTCCGGGCACGGGCGCTTGCGCGCTGGCCACGGCCATGCATTTGTGGCTGTGGAGCTACCAGCACCTGCAGAGCGCGACCGACGCCAACGGCAACAAGCTCTATCATGGCGCCCGCCAAGGCGTCACCTTCGCCCTGGCTGACGCTCTGTGCTGGCTATTGGCCGCTCGTCAGCAGGTGCTGGACGTGGTCGAACTGGAGCAGAAGGGCCCGGAAAATCCGGTGGTCGCCGAGGGTCTGGCGGGCAGCCTGCAGTTCTTCAGTGACCTCTGTCACGCGCAGATTGCGCACGCTGCCGGCGAGGCTGGCCGCATCTGCGCCGAGCTGGTGAACGGCTACAACCGGCATCCGGCCTGGGACAACCCCGAGCACTGCTTCCGGGCGGAGGAACTGGAATCGCTCGACAGCGTCATCCCCGGCATCGGCGCCTGCGCCGTGGACGTGATCGCCGAAGATGGCTCGCATCCGCAGAAGGCCGGCCCCTGCGTTGCCAGCCAAGGGCTGGATGAGTTCAGACGCCTGCGCGCCAAGCTCGATGGCTGCCTGACGGGTGCGTTGCTGGCAAAAGATCGCGCCGCCGAGGCCCTCACCAAGGTCATGATTCCCGAGGCGCTCGACTATCCGATGTAGGGAATAAGGGGTCGGGAGCCCGTGTCGGCCAGAAATGTTTGGAAGGCGACTTTGTTTCTTTACGGGGCGTCATGCTGAGCGAAGCGAGGCATCCCCGCACAGTTTCCAGCAAAGATGGAGTGGAAGATTTTCGATAGAAAATTCATGCCTCACGGATTAGGACGGTTCCCAGGGATGCTTCGCGACTCCTCGCGGAGTCGCTCAGCATGACAGCGTGTTGATGTAGCGCTGCCGCTCCCGGCAGACCGCTTTAACTAGAACTGCTCAGGTGAAAGGCTATTGTTTTGGATTCTGAAGAACGCAAGCTGGAGGTCGAGCGGCAAAGCCTGTCGGTGGATATTGCCTGCGTCGGGTTTGGTCCGGCGATGGGCGGTTTTCTGACTACCCTGTCGCGCGGGCTGGTGAAGGAAGACGGCTCGCCGGCGGTGGAGAGCAAGGCGATGCCGGGAATGCCTTTGCAGGTGATCTGCTACGAGCGCGCCGACGATCTCGGCTTTGGCGTCTCCGGAGTGGTGAGCCGCGGGCGCGGCATCCGCCGGAGCTTCCCCGATCTTGATCTCTCGCAGATTCCGATGGCCGCGCCGGTGTGCAGCGAGAAAGTGGTTTACCTGCTCGATCCCATTGGCGCCAGCCGGCGTCCGGCGTCGATGCGGCTGCTGGAAAAGCTGATCTCGGTCTTGCGTTTCGCTCTGCCGGTCAGGCACCAGGCGGTCGAGTTGCCCTACACCCCCGCATTCCTCAACAAGCACGATGGCCTGCTGATGTCGCTCGGGCAGTTCAATCTCTGGGTAGGCAGCCAGTTGCTGGGTTCAGGCAGCGTGCAGATCTGGCCCGGCATGCCGGTGGCCGAAGCCCTGATCGAAGACATGCGCGTGACCGGCGTGCGCTTGGTCGACCAGGGCGTGGACAAGGCGGGCAATCCCGACGCCGGCTTCATGGCGGGCATGGACATCAAGGCGTCGCTGACGGTGGTGGGCGACGGTCCGGTCGGGCCCATCGGACGCCAGCTCGACGAACATTTCGGCATGCCTCCGGGCCATCATAAGCGCGACTGGGCCGTGGGCATGAAAGCGGTGGTCGATCTTCCCGAGCATTGTTCGCTGGAGCCCGGAACGGTAATTCATACCCTGGGTTTTCCCGAACCGGAGATATTCGGCTTCTTCTACGTTCATCCGGAGCGCGTGGCCTCGGTGGGTATCTTCGTGCCGTCGTGGTTCGACAGCCCGGTGCGCACCTCGTACCGCTACCTGCAGCATTTCATGATGCATCCCTACCTGTGGCGCTACCTGGAAGGCGGCACGCTGCGCTCCTGGGGCGCGAAGTCACTGCAGGAGTCCGGGCGGCGCGGCGAGCCTTACCTGGCCGGCGACGGCTACGCGCGCATCGGCGAAGGCTCGGGCAGCACCAACGTCTTGACCGGCTCGGGCGTAGATGAGGCCTGGACCACCGGCATGCTGCTGGCCGAAGGCGTGCTGGAGCTGCTGCGGGATGACAAGCCGTTCACCATCGAAAACCTGGAGGCGGTCTACGTGGCGCGCCGTCGCCAGAGCTGGGTGGAAAAGGAAGGACGCGTGGCCGAGCACGCGCGCGACGGCTTCCAGAGCGGATTTGTCTCCGGACTGCTGGGCATGGCCTTGGCCGGCTTGAGCGGCGGGCGGGTGGCGCTGCACAGCGAACCGAAGCGGCCTTATGAACGGCTGCGCGCTCCCGAAGATTATTTTGCCGGCAAACTCAGCTACGCTCGGATCGAGGAGCTGAAGCGCGAGGCGGCCGCCGGCAATCGCTCGCTGCACGACGTATTCATGGACGCCTGCGGCTGGCCGCCCATCCCCTTCGACGGCAAGCTGTTGATCACGCACCAGGACGCACTGCTGGTGGGCGGCAAGGTTCAGGCCGCCGCCGGTTATGCCGACCACGTGGTTTTCATCAGGCCCGAGCTGTGCCGGCGCTGCCGGGCGCGCACCTGTATCGAGATCTGCTCGGGACAGGCGATCACTCCCGGAGATGACGCGGTTCCCGCATTCGACCGGGAAAAGTGCGTACACTGTGGCGCCTGCCTGTGGAACTGCTCGCAATCCATCGACGGCGAAAAGAGCAACCTCGAGTTCCGTGCCGGCGCGGGCGGACTGCATTCGGCGGAAAACTAGTAGCCATCGCTGCTCCAAGTCCCCCTCGGCGGCGTTTCTATTTGACATCGCAAATATTTGGTCCTACGCTCCTCTTTCAGCAACCTTTGATGCGAGGGAAAGCATGGCCGCCGCAACTGCCTTAGCTCCGCAGTTATCACCGAAACTCCAGAGCACGTTCGATACTCGGACTGTCAATGATCTTGTCCTGATGTTCAGGGAAGGGCAGCTAAATCTTGAACCAGGATTTCAGAGGAAATCAGTGTGGGCGTGGTCAGACCGACGACGGCTAATTGAAACGTTGTTGGCGAATTACCCAGTGCCCAGTATTTTCCTTTACGAGCGACACGACAACGGCTCTGTCGTTTACGACGTCATCGATGGCAAACAGCGGCTTGAGAGCATTTTTATGTTCTTGGGCGAGGCGAAATTTAGGCATGCCTGGTTCGACGCAAAGCTTGATCTCGGTGATGGAGTAGATTGGTGGAACTGGAAGCAGATCACGAACAAGAAACCAGCCATAAGGGCAACCTTGCTGACGTACAAAATACCGGTCGTCGAAGTAACCGGCGACATGTCGGAAATAATCGATTTATTTGTGCGCATCAACTCGACCGGTAAGCCTCTCACTTCAGGCGAGAAGCGACATGCCAAATATTACACTAGCCCATTCCTAAGGCAGGCGGAGATACTTGTTAAGAAATTCCAGTCATTTCTGCTAGGGCAGAAGGTGCTGTCACCTTCACAGTTAGAAAGGATGAAGGGCACTGAACTGTTTTCTGAGCTTCTTCTGTCGATTCAGAATGGCGGGGTGATCAATAAGAAAATTGCCCTTGACAAAGCTATCGGCAACCAGAGCATCAACAAACATACTTTAGGCAAGTGCTCGAAAGAATTCATTGCGACGTTCAACACGCTTAGGAAAGTTTTTCGCAAAGATAAGAAGGGTGATTTTTTCAAAACGACGCGGTTCCACAACACCGCCGAGTTTTATACGCTTTTTATGCTTTTATGGAAAATGCGGACTGAAAAGCTGGTACTGACAGACCACAAACGCAACGAGGCAGCGATTGCGATGCTTCGGAAGCTTGGCGCGGGAGTTGATGAACTTCGTGACCAGCTTCGAAAGGCAAAGCCGGCGAAATCGAATCAAAAACTCTATGCGGACTATTTGTTAACCGTGCAGGGGGATACAGATAGCGCCTCGACCCGACAACGCCGCGCCGAGATCTTGGGCTCCATGCTATTCCCTCTCTTTGAGAAGAAGGATGCTAAACGAATCTTCTCGCCAGAACAGCGCCGGATCATCTGGAATCGTGAAGACCAGCACTACTGCCCAGGGTTCCAGGAGAAGTCTGCCCCAAAGCCGGGAAGCCATTGAGTTGGGATGATATTACCATCGACCACGTTCTAGCATGGATGAAGGGCGGCAAAACCTCATTGCGTAACGCTCAGATTCTGTGTGGCCACTGCAATGCTAAGAAGAGTGGAAAATAGGCGCTGCGCCCAGGCATTATACTTACCCAATACGCTCGAAATTTGGAACTAACCAAAACAGTCACAGGACAAGAAATGAATCCTTTGCAGATTGTCGTATGCGCTGGCGTTGTGCCCGATCCGCTGCAGACACTAGAGCCGGTGGCCGGCGCCGGCCTGCCCAGCCTGAAGAACGAGCTCATGCTGCCGGCGGTGCTTGATCCCTGGGCCAGCCACGCGCTTTACGAAGCCGCCAACCTGGCCAAAAAAGTGTCCGGCAGCAAGGTCTACCTGGTCAGCCTGGGGCCGAAGGCGAAGCTGCAGCAGGTGATGATGACCATCGCGCAAAAGGCCCCGTTCGAGCTGGTCGCGCTCGACGGTCCCACGGCGGGCTTTGCCGACGCGGCTGAAGTGGCCTCGCTTCTGGCGGCCGCAATCAGCGCCATCCCCGGGCTGGACAAGTCGCGGCTGCTGCTGTTCGGCGGCTGGGAGTCGGCCGCGCGCGGCGCCGGCGCCACCCTGCAGATCGTCGGTGAACTGCTGGGCATCAGCGACCAGTTCCAGGGGGTCGACCAGATCACCTTCCGCGACGACGGCAGCTTCGAGGTGCTGGAGCGCGTGGAAGGCGGCCAGCACCAGGTCTCGGTTTGCGCCAGAACGCCGGCCGTGCTGGGCTGGGCTACGGGAAACCTGGGCGAGCCGCGCAACGATCCGCAGGTCGGCATGGCCAACATGCGCACGGTGATGCCCGCGCTGCAGCGCGCCAAGCCGGTCAAGCTGGCCAGCGAAGGGCTCAGCTACGTCAAGGTTGAGCTGCCCAAACAGCAGCGCAATACGCGCATCGTGAAGGACGCGCCGGTGGACGAGATTGCCAGGGAAATTGTCGCCTGGATCGCGGAGCAGTAGCCGAGGCGTGAGAAGAGTGAAAAGAAGGTGTTATCGCAGCTCAAATTTAGTGACTGAAGCCTGATAAGGAAACTGTGATCATGGAAACCATTTTGTTTGTCGCCCCCACGGAAGCCGACGGCCTGCTGGCCAAGCCCGCGCTGGAAGCGCTGGGTGCGGCGTGCGAGCTGGCAGCGGCGCTGGGTGGTGCGCCGCTGGCGGTCGGGTTGTACGGGGCGCAGGTTGGGCCGGCGGCGGATCAGATTGCTAACTGCGGGGCGGTAAAATTTCTGGCCGTGGCCGGTACCGAGTTCGCGCAGCCGCGCTATGCCAGCGACGCCGCCGCCGTCGAGACGCTGGCGCGCGCCGCCCAAGCCAGCATCGTGGTCAGCGCCGGAACGTCGCGTGCCGCCCGCGTGCTGCCGGGGGTTTCACACCGCCTCGGCGGGCGCGTAGATACCCACGTCAACAGCATTCAGGTGGAAGACGGAAGCGTGCGCGTTAGCCGCTGGTTCTATCGCCAGCGCATGATGGGCGAACTCAAACGGACGCAGCGTCCGTGGTTGCTGTCGCTGGATCCGGGCTGTCACGCGGCCTACCAGGGAGCGTCCGGGCAGGTGGCGGCGGAGCTCATTCCGGTCGCCCTCGGCGGCGACCACTTGCGCACCACCGTCACCGGGGTGTGCGCCCCCAGCGCCACGCAGCAGACCATCCGCCCGGACGCCAAGCTGCTGTTCGTGGCCGGCGCCGGCTGGACCAAAAAGCAAAAAGACGGTCAGACGCACGTCGACGAAGCCGGAGAAATTATTCTCTCCTTCCTGGAGAAGTCGGGTGCTTCGCTTGGCAGCAGCAAGTCGTTGGTGGACATCAGCGCCGAAGGCGAAGTGGTTCTGGATTTCATGAGCCACATGAACCAGGTGGGACAGACCGGGGCCACGCCGCGTCATCCCAAGGGTCTTTCCACCTGCTGCCACGGCGAGGAGCCGCACGTGGTGGGCTGGCGCTTCATTAACCAGCGGCGCGCCATCAACCTGGACCCGAACTGCGGCTGGGCGCGCGGCAAAACCGACGTGCTCTACGTGGCCGATGCCTTCGAGGTGATGCGCAAGGTCAACCAGTTGCTGGCCGACAACAAGGGCGTGCCGGCAGGCGTCTAGAGACTGTGGCTTTACCGGCCGGCTCTCTTGTCCCGGGTTGAAATTCTGGTGGCAATAGGCCGACGGCGGGAGCACAATGGAATTCGGCTGCCGGAAGACTGCATGAAAGATGATACGCTGCTGTTTGCCAGGAATTTCTTAAAGCACCCGGTAAGGCTGGGGTCGATTATTCCCAGTTCCAGATTCGTGACTGCGCGTCTGCTCAAGCGTGTGGATTTCTGCCGGGCGCGGGTCATCGTCGAGTACGGACCGGGCATAGGCAATATCAGTAGCGCTATCTTGCAGCGCATGCACCCCGACGCCTGCCTGGTGCTGCTGGAGGTGAACCCGGACTTCGTCGAGCACCTTCGCCGGGTCTTTGCCGGCGACCCCCGCGTGCGCGTGGTGCAGGAATCGGCCGACATGGTGGAGAAGGTGGTTCGCAGCCTGGGCTTCGAGGCGGCGGACTACGTGATCTCGGGCATTCCCTACAGCACCATGCCAGAGCGCTTGCGGCAGTCGATTCTGGCCGCTTCCATTCGCGTTCTGCGCAAGGACGGCCGTCTGCTGGTCTATCAGTTCACCCGCGCAATCCTGCCTTACCTGACCTCGGTTTTCAGCTCGGTAGACGAAGAGTTCGAGCCACGCAACGTGCTGCCGGCGCGACTGTTCTACTGCGACCCGTAACAACATTTCAGATTGAAGATTTCAGATTGAAGATTTGTGAGTAGCGGTTTTTTAATCTTCAATCTGTAATCTTCAATTACCGAGCTTCTTCCTTCTCCGGGAAGCCGACAAAGACCGGCTCGGGCTGCAGCTCGATTCCGAACGTCTCGCGCACCCTCGACTCGACCAGCTCCTTCAAGCGAACGAGATCGGCGGCACTGGCGCCGCCGCGATTCACTAGGGCGAGGGCATGTTTGCGCGAAACGGCGACCGGGCCGAGCTGAAAGCCCTTGCAGATTCCGGAGTGTTCCACCAGCCAGGCGGCGGAGAGTTTCACCCGGCCATCGTCCTGCGCGAATCCGGGAACACTGACGCCCAGACGTTCCCACCGCTCGGCCAGGCGCTCGTAATCGGCTCGGCCGAGCAGTGGATTTTTGAAAAACGAACCGGCGCTGCGCAACTCCGGGTCCGTCTCTTCCACCAGCATGGCCTTGCGGCGCCGGATTTCCAGCACCGCCTGCCTTACCTCGAGCAGCGATGGCGGAGTCTTCCGCCCGGCGAAGTGCGTTTGCAGGTCCGCGTATTTCAGGCACGCGGCCCCGCCGGGACGAAGGGCGAAGCGGACGCGCGCGATCAGGTAGCGTCCCCGGTCCACCATGTTGAACCGGCTGGCGCGGTAGGCGAAGCCGCATTCGGCGTTGCCCAGTTGCAACCATTCGAGTGAGGCCAAGTCGAGGACGTCCACTGTACGAATGGTTTGCGAGACTTCCTGCCCGTACGCCCCCACGTTCTGCACGGGCGTGGCGCCAACTGTTCCCGGAATGCCGCTCAGGCACTCAACGCCCGCGCATCTATCGGCGACAGCGAGTGCCACGAACTGGTCCCAATCCACTCCGGCGCCCACCTCATAAACAGCTTCGTCGCCGCTTCGCGGTTGGGCCACGATTCCGCCCATGACGACGCGCAACACCAGCCCGGGCCAGCCCTCATCCGAGACGACAAGATTGCTGCCGCCGCCCAGAATGAACAGCGGCTGCCGCTGCTGGCGCGCCCACAGCACCGCCTCCCGCGCCTCCTCCGCGCTACGCGCCTCGGCAAAAAAGCGCGCCGGCCCGCCAATGCGCAAAGTGGTGAACGGGGCCAGCGGGATGTTGCGGAAAATCTCCATCGGCATCAGTTTACATGCTGAAGCGGGTGCCCCAACCTGGCTTCTCTGCTCACACCGGATGCCCTAACAAAAAGACTTCGCCTATCATCCTTTGGCGTGTCTTAACCCAAGACACCCCACTTTCGCCAACAAGTACCTTGACGGCATATGTGATCGGGAGCGGACATCCCTTGGTAGCCGGGACAGTCGGCATTATTGCACCAGCCGAGACCAGTGAAGGTAATGGTTTTGCCATCTTTCGAGACACGGCGGGGGCCGCCCCAGGAGTCGCAGGTACCACACGCTTTGACCGAGGTATGCATTACGTAGCCATCACCTCCGATATGGCCCATCATCTTTTGATGCTCCTCGGCGACTGCATTAAGCGCAGTCCCGATCACGGCGGGTCCAACAATAGCTCCTGCCATGACTGCACAAGTCTTTAGCATGAAAGGGCGGCGGCTGATTTTCATCTCGTCCATACGTTTTAACTCCTGAATTTAGACTAAGCATTTCCCCTTACATCGTGACCCGCGCAATTGTAGTCTCTATGGAGGGGACTCACAATGACATGAGTGAGGCGGCTCTTCACGAGCCAAAAACATGCCGCTTTGCGAAGCTGGGAAAACCTATTTCTTTTGCGCGTTTATATCGTCCAGCAGTTGGCGGGCGCGGTTATTGTTGGGAGCAAGGCGCAGCACCTTTTCCATTTGCGCGGCGGCTTTTTCCGTCTCGCCGTTCAGGAACAGCGCGGCGCCCAGCTCGTAATTCTCGTCCACCGAATTGGGCTGCGCCTGCACCGCCGCTTGCAGCGATTTGATTGCCGCCGCGTAATCTTTCAGCGCCATCTGCACCAGGCCCAGGTTGTAGAGGCGGGTCGGGTTTGCAGGATCGAGCGCAGCCGCCGCCTGGCAGTAGGGCAGAGCCTCGCGCAGGGACTCCTGGCGCGCATACACCGAGCAAAGCTGGCTTTGCGCTTCGGTGAGCTTGGGGTTGAGCTCGATGGTGTGCTTCAGCTCGCGCACGCCGTTGTCCAGGTCGTCACCTTGCAGGTAGACGTTGGCCAACAAAAAATGCGCTTCCGCGGAATTGGGATGACGCTGCAGCACCCCTTGTAACTGTTGGAGCGCCAGCGCCTGATCGCCGTTTCGCAGCGCCCGCAAAGCTGAAGACATGGCCAGCGCGTCCTGATGCTTACGGCGGGCATATCCTGCGGAGGTTAGCAGTAGCGCGGCGATCAGGCCGAAGGTCAGCCAGGAGCGGAGCGCGCCGGCGTGTCTAAAGCCCGCCAATCGCCAGGCGGGCGCCTGCCGCTGGCTGCCGGGGAAAATCGCCTGCGGCGCCTCCTCCGGGAGCGCCGTCCGCGCTCCGCTGGGCAGCAGAGCCCCCAGAACCAGCCCGGTGACCAGCCCGCCCAGATGCGCGGCGTTATCCACCTGGGCGGCAGCGGCGCCAAAAGCTATGTTGTAGAAGACGAACAGGGCGATGCTGGTCAAATGACCGCGCATAGCGGCCCGCATCTGGCGGTTGTGCTGGAAGGCGAGCGCCGTCAGCAGGGCGCCGGCCACTCCGAAGATTGCCCCGGAGGCCCCCACGCCGACCACGTCGGCATGCCACCACAGGCTGGCCAAGCTTCCGCTCAGGGCACAGAAAAAGTAGAGCGCCACGTAAACGACCCGCCCGAACAAAAACTCCGCCAGAATCCCCAGGTTGAGAAGGGCCCACATGTTCAGCGTAATGTGGAAGACTCCGGCGTGCAGGAAGGCGCAACTGAGCAGGCGCCACCATTGTCCGCTGAGGGTCAAGCCGCCGAAGTTCGCTCCCCAGTGCAGCAGGGTGGTGGTCCGGGGCGACAGGCTGCGGCCGGAGATGCACACGGCGAGAAAGATCACCGTGTTTATGGTGATGATCTGCACCGTGGGCGATTTGAGCCAGAATTGCAGGGGCGGGCGGCGGCGGCGGACCGGCGGCTGCGGTGGCGGAGGAGCCACCGCCGGCGCGCCGGGGTTGAGCAGCTCCAGGCCGCAGGCGGGACACAATACGTCCTCTGCCCGCGTGGGCTGGAAGCTTCGGCGGCAACGGAGACATTCCTGCATGGGCTACGGGGTGGAGGCAAGCGCCTTAAAGGCAATGCCGTTCGGCTGCATGCCGACGGGAATCAGGGTAAACAAACGCTGCGGCGGCGCCGTGATTTTCTTGTCGACGCGGCGGTCCAGGCGCAGCACCGAGACGTCGCCGGAGCCGGAATCGGCCACGAACAGCAGTTGCTCGTCAGGCGTCAAAACCATGGCGTCCGGCTTGCCGCCAACGGGAACGCTGACCAGCAGCTTCCTGGTGGCGACGTCGAAGACGGCGACCGAGTTGGAGCCCTTATTGCTGACGTAAAGCACGCTGCTGTCGGCGCTGAAAGCCCCTTGCACGGGATTGCTGCCCGCCAGAAAACTCTCGCTCACCTCGTTGGCTGTGGTGTCGATGGCGGATATGGTATCGGCCTCGAGGTTGCACGCGAACAGCTCGCCGCCGTCGGGCTTGAGCAACAGACTAACCGGCGCCCCGCCGACACGCAACAGCGCCAGCAGCCGGCGGTTCTTCAGGTCGATGGCCGCCAGCTGGTGCGAGCCGGTGCAGGCCACGAAGGCCTTGCTGCTGTCGCGGAGAATGGCAATCTCCCCCGGGCCCTGGCAGGCGGGAATATTGGCCAGCAGGTTCAGTTTCTGCGCGTCGATCAGGGCCACGCTGTCGCCGCCGCGCTCGGAGACCGCCACCAGCTTGCCATCGGGCGAAACCCGGGCGATCCCCGGCTGGGCTGGGACTTCCACGTTGCCCAGCAATTGCCGGTTCTGCAGGTTGAGCACGGTCACCGTTCGGGAGCCGGCGTTGGTCACGAAGGCGCGCGTGCCGTCCGGGGTGACGGCCAGGAAATAGGGGTTGCGCTGCACCGCCATGGTAGCCACAATCTGATTGCTGCGCGAATCGATCACGCTGACCGAGTCCGACTCCGAGTTGACCACGTACACTTCGCTGTTGACCGGGTTGGGAGTAATGCTGGTGGGGGCCTTGCCCACGTTGAGGGTGCGGACAGACGTGAGCGAGGTGGTGTCGATCACCGTCACGCTGTCACTTTTGCCGTTGCTGACGTAAACGTATCCGTTGCTGGCCGGCTTGGCAGTGGTGCAGGCGAGAGCAGCGGCCAACAAGAGGCAAATGCCGGCCGCGAGAACGGCTTTAGTCATCATCGCAGCGAAGCCGGCCTGTCTCCCACGGCCCGTGGCAGCTCCGCCAGGGGCGCCGGAGATCGGGCGGGAAGCGAGCGCTCCAGGACTTCGGCTATGGGCCGCACCTGCGCCAGCAGCTCCTGCAGTTGCTCGGGATAGATGGACTGGGCGCCGTCGGAGCGGGCCTCCTCGGGATGGGCGTGCACTTCGATCATCAGGCCGTCGCAGCCCACGGCCACAGCGGCACGGGAGAGCGGAAGGACCTTGTTGCGCCGGCCGGTGCCGTGGCTGGGATCGACCAGGATGGGCAGATGGCTCTCGCGCTGGATGGCGGGAACGATGCTCAGATCCAGGGTGTTGCGCGTGTGATCGGAAAAGGTGCGCACCCCGCGCTCGCACAGTATGACCTGATGATTGCCTTCGTTCATCACGTACTCGGCCGCCAGCAGGTACTCCTCCAGGGTGGCGCTCAATCCGCGCTTCACCAGCACCGGCTTGCGCGCCTGCCCGGCGCGCTTCAGCAGGGAAAAGTTCTGCATGTTGCGGGCGCCGATCTGGATGACGTCGGCGTATTTCTCCACCAGGTCGAGCGAGGCTTCGTTGATCGGCCTCGGTGACGATAATCAGCCCGAAGCGCTGGCGCACCTCGGCCAGAATGCGCAGCCCCTCCAGCCCCAATCCCTGGAAGGAATAGGGCGAGGTGCGCGGCTTGAAAGCTCCGGCGCGGAAAAAGCGCACCCCGAGGCCGGCCACCAGCTCGGCCACGGCGAAGGCCTGCTCGGCGCTTTCCACCGCGCATGGTCCGGCCACTATGGCCAGCTCGGAGCCGCCAATCGTGGCGTCGGTTCCGGGAAAGTGGATTACCGTGTTCTCGGGTTTGACCTCGCGGCTGACCAGCTTGTAGGGCTTGCTGATGCGCAGAACTTCCTGCACGCCCGGCAGGTCTTCGAAAATCGCCGGCTCGTGTTCGCGCGTGTCGCCAATGACGGCGATGCCGAAACGCTCGGTGCCGGCGCTGATGTGCGGCCGCAAACCGAGCGACTCGATCTTTCGGCAGACAGCCTCCACCTGGTCTTTCGGTGGCATGCGCCTGCATTACAACAAACATGGGGTCTCCCCTTGAATACCCTAGTCTATAGCCTGCTACAGCAGCGCCGCAATGCGGCAGTCATGGCTCGCCCAGGACCTCGCCTGTCGGCTCCGACGCCGGCAAGGCTGAAGCAGGCCCGCTGCCCCCTCGGCTTGCACAGCAAGTGCGGAGTGCGTTCTGTGCCTTCTGGACGGCAGTGCGATTGTTGCCGGTCATCCTCGAAGAGGCGTGCGAATGCCGCCGGTTGAAGCATCCAAAATTCGGAGGACTGAGAACTGAAGACGGAAACAGACATTCTGAAACTTATCCCGCCTCCGGCGGTGCCGCCGGAGCGAACCGCGCGGCGCATCGGCATTCACACCTCGATCGCCGGCGGAGTGGAGCACGCGGCCGAGCGCGCCTACCGGCTCGGCTGCAGCGCCTTCCAGGTTTTTTCCTCCAGCCCGCGGCAATGGAAGCCGTACGCGCTGTCCCGCTCGCAATGCCGGGAAATGAAGCGCCTGCGCGCGCGCTACGATCTGCGCCGCTGGTCATCCACGCCAACTATCTCATCAACGTGGCCGGCGGAAACGCCGAGTTTCACCGCAAGTCGATCGAGGCGTTGCGGGCCGAGATGGAGCGCGCCATGGCGCTCGGCGCCGAGTACCTGGTGCTGCATCCGGGCTCGTTCCGCGGGCTGGAGCGCGAGCAGGGACTGGAGCGGGCGGCCGCCGCTATCGCCCAGGCCGCACAGCCATACGATCTGGCGCGCTCGGGCCTGACCGTGCTGGTGGAAAACACCGCCGGCGCCGAATACTCGCTAGGCAGCAGCTTCGAACAGGTGGCCGATCTGCTGGAGAGATTGCGGCCGGCGCTGCCGGTTGCCGCCTGTCTGGATACCTGCCACACCCACGTCGCTGGCTACGATATCGTCAGCGTCAGCGGATACGAGCTGACCATGCGGCAGATCGAAGCTACCATCGGGCTGAAGAACATTCCCGTCTGGCACTGCAATGACGCCAAGGCGGCGTGCGGCTCCCGGCTCGACCGTCACCAGCACATCGGCCGGGGAAGCATTGGGCTGGAGCCATTCCGCCGGCTGCTGAACGATGCACGCACGGCAAATGCCGCCTTCATCGCCGAAACTCCGATTGACGATCCGCTCGACGACCTGGCCAACGTGAACGCCCTCAAGTCGCTGGTCGCCAAGACCGAGGCCAAGCCGCGGCGCCTGCGGTCGAGAGTGCGGCGCTAGCGTACCTGGAGATATTGGCACTACATCAGCCCAAAAGCAGCGCGGGACATGGGGCGCCTAAAGTAAACGGAATCAAATCGACCCACTACCCGTCCTCGCGGCTTTCCTTTTCCGAGCGGTCTTGGGCTTGGCTGGTTTCGCTGCTTTCTTCTGCTGTTCGGCCCAGTGCTTTTCCAACTCGCGCATGTTCTTGTTTTTCATGAATCCAGATTGCCACAATGGGCGCACCCCTGACTACCCTGCGGAAATCCAAATTGCACCAGCACCGACGGGTGGGTGCATTTTTGGTCTTCGGCGGCGAGAATGTAGAATCAGAAGTTTAATGACCATTCCTTTATAAATTGAGAATTCCGTCGAATTGAAAATGATCAAGCATACCGAGAAGGACAGCCGCGAAAACAAAGCACCGGGCGAAGCCGCGGGGCGCCCGCTTGCGCCCAAGGCAGAGGACGAAGCTCGTTACAATCCGCAGCCGGTCGAGTTGAAGTGGGCCGAGCGCTGGAGCAACGATCCCGCTCTTTACGCCGCCGACCCCATGGATTCCGGCAAGCAGAAATACTACGTGCTGGAGATGCTCCCTTACCCCTCCGGGGCGCTGCACATGGGCCACGTGCGCAACTACTCCATCGGCGACGCCCTGGCCCGCTACATGTGGATGAACGGCTACAACGTGCTGCATCCCATGGGCTGGGACGCCTTCGGACTGCCGGCGGAAAACGCGGCCATCAAGAACCAGCAGCCGCCGCGCGAGTGGACGCTGCAGAACATCAGCAACATGAAGGCGCAGATGAAGCGCCTGGGCTTCGGCTACGACTGGTCGAAAGAGGTCACCACCTGCCTGCCGGACTATTACCGCTGGAACCAGTGGTTCTTCCTCAAGCTGCTGGAGCGCAACCTCGCCTACCGCAAGAAGAGCAACGTGAACTGGTGTCCCGAGTGCCAGACGGTGCTGGCCAACGAGCAGGTGGTGGCCGGCTGCTGCTGGCGGCACGAGAACACGACGGTGGAGCAGCGCGAGCTGGAGCAGTGGTTCCTGCGCATCACCAGCTACGCCGAAGAGCTGCTCGCCGGCCTCGACCGGCTGCAGGGCTGGCCGGAAAAAGTGCGCGTCATGCAGCGTAACTGGATCGGACGCTCGGAAGGGGCGCTGGTCGATTTCAAGCCGGACTATCCTCCCGGCCCGGCCGGGGACAAGATCACGGTCTTCACCACGCGCGTGGACACCATCATGGGCGCTACCTCTGTGCAACTGGCGCCTGAGCATCCGCTGGTGGCCGATTTAGTTGCCGCCAACCCGGAGCTCAAGGCCGGAGTGGACGAGATGCTCGCCGATCAGCGCGTGGCCCGCGAGTCGGGCAACATCGGCGCCCTGGAGAAGAAGGGCATAGCCACGGGATTCGATGCCATCAACCCTTTCAACAACGAGCGCATGCCCATCTGGGTGGCCAACTACGTCCTGATGGACTACGGCACCGGCGCCATCATGAGCGTGCCGGCGCACGACGAGCGCGACTACGAGTTCGCCAAGAAATACGGGCTGGAAATCCGCGTGGTCATCCTGCCGCGGCGGGAAGGCGAGCCGCCCGATGCCGGCGAGCCGGAGGCCGCGGTGCTGCCCTTCGTCGAGGAGGACAGCCTGCTCATCAACTCCGGCCCCTGGAACGGCCTCTCCTGCCGCCAGGCGCAGGAGAAGATGGCCAAATACGCCGAGGAGCACGGCTTCGGCAAGGCCGCGGTTACCTATCGCCTGAAAGATTGGGGCATCTCCCGCCAGCGCTATTGGGGAACTCCCATACCGGTCGTCTATTGCCGGCACTGCGGCACCGTCCCGGTGCCGGAAAAGCAGTTGCCGGTGCTGCTGCCGGACAAAGTTGAGATCACCCTGGCCGGCGGCTCGCCACTGGAGCGCGTGCCCGAGTTCGTGAACACCACCTGCCCCAAGTGCGGTGGCACGGCGCGGCGCGAAACCGACACCATGGACACCTTCGTCGATTCGAGCTGGTACTTCTATCGCTACACCAGCCCGATCGCCGGCGCGCCCTTCGATTCCGCCGTGGTCAACTACTGGTTCGCCATCGACCAGTACATCGGCGGGGTCGAGCACGCCATTCTGCACCTGATCTACTCGCGCTTCTGGACGATGTTCATGCGCGACCTGGGGCTGATCCGCAACGACGAGCCCGCCACCCGCCTTTTTACCCAAGGTATGGTCATCAAAGACGGCGCCAAGATGTCGAAGTCGCTGGGCAACGTGGTCTCGCCCGACGACATGGTGGCGCGCTACGGCGCCGATGCCACCCGCCTGTATACTCTGTTCGCCGCGCCTCCCGACCGCGATCTAGACTGGCAGGACGCGGGCGTCGAGGGCGTAAGCCGCTTCCTGAGCCGCACCTACCGCTTCGTCAACAAATACGCCGCGGCCGCGCGCGCGGCTAACCGAGCGGCTGAAGGCGAGCTAACCCCGCCAGCCCGCCGCTTGCAACGCAAGCTGCACCAGACCATAAAGCGCGTCAGCGACGACTTCCAGGCGCGCTGGCACTTCAATACCTCGATCGCCGCCATCATGGAACTGATGAACCAGCTCTACGGCATGCAGGCGGAGGTCGAAGCCGGCCAGGTGCCGTCGTGGTTGCTGGCCGAGGCGCTGCACAACCTCCTCCTGATGCTCGCCCCGTTTGCGCCTTACCTGGCGCATGAGCTGTGGGAGGCGCTGGGGCAGGACGCTTCGGCGCTGCTGCGGCACCGCTGGCCGAAGTACGATCCCGCCCTGGCCAAGGAAGAGGAAATCGACATGGCCGTGCAGGTCAACGGCAAGCTGCGCGGACGCCTGCTGGTGGCCGCCGATGCCGCCGAGGACGTGGTGCGCAAGGCGGCGCTGGCGGAGGAAAAAATCGCCGCCGTCATCGCCGGCAAGCAGGTGGCCAAGGTCATAGTCGTGCCCGGCCGGTTGGTGAATATTGTGGTGCGATAGTTAGGACGAGGTGCTACTCTGGCGCGTTGAGGGACTTTCCCCTGCGAGGATATGAGGGGCGTATGACCGAAAACTTCGATCAGTTCGTACAGAATGAGAAACTTAAGAAACAAAAAAGCGAGAGATTAGCAAAAGAAACCAAGCATGAATGGTCGGCACTGAAGGAATCAGTATCACGGTTTGCCTCAGAAGGTAAGGAGTTCGATGGTCATAAGTTTGAATGGGCTACATCCCCAACATCGCGGCAGTTTCTTAGGCTGAACAATGTGGCAGCTATGTTTCTGGATCAGGGCGAAAGAAACGGTGTGCCCCAGAATTGCAAAGTTCGTTTTACGCGTAAGCCACCGGGGCCACGAGAGGCTTATGAGGGCGAGTCTCCCTTACAGCCTCTCGACTGGTCTTTGGAACCAGAATTTCCAGACAAGAATTTCGTTTGGCGGGTTGCCAAATTAGGTGAGACGTTATCGTCGGCAGCTCTCGTGCAAAAGATTGCGATTGAGCTTTCCAAGTATCATGCGGCCTACGAAAAAGCGTATGGTCGATAGACTTAAAATGGGCCATGCGACTTGACGGGTGCCCCACTCAAGCTTCTTTTGCTTGAGTGGGGCAGTTTCTTGCCCTGCTACTGTGATTGGCCTCTTGCAGTTTAATTACCTCACTAAAACTGACGGCAAGCTCGATTGCGGCACCCGCAGTTGTGGGTATTAATGCGCGGCATAGATCGCGTACTGATGCGTTTCAGCCAGTTTGTGCAGGAAGCCGGCCTGCCGCAAAACGTGCTCCTCGAAGGGCGCGTTGTAGATGAGATAGAGCGGGCGAGGATGGGAGACGGCTGAGCGGCGCAGGTTTTCCATCACCGTGGCCAGCACGTAGTCCGGAAAGGGATTGAACAGGTAGACGATCAGCGGTTCGGGCGGAAAGATGAATTCGCGGGCGTCCAGGCAAAATGTCTCGACGTTAATTTGCTGGTCGCGTTGGCGCAATTTCTGAAGGTTTTGCTCGGCGATGTCGTGCAGCTCCGGCTGAATCTCCACGCCGATGATGCGGCGGAAATGATAATCTGCCGCCAGCAGCAGCCCCCGCCCTTTTCCCGAGCCCAGGTCGACAAATGTGAACTGCGAGAAATCGAAGCGCGGCAGGCGCCCCATGATCTCGCTGAACTCTTCCGGAACGGTGGGCTGATAGAGACGCTCGGTGAAGATCTCGCGCAGGCGGGTGCGCCAGCTCAGGCGCGCCCAGGTGGTATCCACACCGTAGTCACAGTCGTAATCGACGTCGCCGAAGCGGGCCCGGCGGCGCTCCGGCATGCTGTCACGCAGCACCTCCCAGCATTGTTTCCCGAGATAGCCGAGCGACTTTAGCAGGCCGCGCGAGCGCAGCGAATCGCGCGCCCACTGCAGCGCCAGCGCACCGGTGCCGGCATTGTGTCTGGCCTCAGCCATGCCTACGATTATGCACGAGGCGCCACAACTCTAGAAAGAAACGGCAAAGTCGAGATTTCTCAGTGCGGGCTCTTGAAGGCGGGGGCTACGAGGAAACTCAGGGTGTCATGCTGAGCGGCTCCGAAGGAGACGCGAAGCATCCCATGGTACTATCCCATCCCGCACCGTCCGGGTTTTTCATCGAAAATCTTCCGCTCCGTTCTTGCTATGATCAGCGCCGGGATGCTTCTCTCCACCACCCCGGCAAACGGCAAATTCGGCGTTTGCCCGGGGCCCCGATTTCGCTCAGCGTGACAACTCGACTCGAGAGCGGGTACGCCGATTCGGAAACCGCTCTAGTCGTAGCGCTCGTAGAAAATCTGCTGGCGGTCCCAGCCCAGTTCGTTCTGCAACAGATCGCGATTGGCGGTCACCATGTCATTCAGCCCGCAGATGTAGGCCTGCATGTCGCGGCGGCTACCGGCCACCTCGCGCACGCGTTCCTGCACGTAGCCGCGCCATCCGCTCCACTCCTGCCGGGCGCGGCTCAGGGTGACGATGTAATGGAAGTTGGGGTGAGCGGCGGCGGTGCGTCGGAACTCCTCGGCGTAGTAAATGTCCTTGGCGTAGCGCGTGCCGAAGACCAGCCAGAAACAATGTCCGGCATTGCGCTCCGGCTCGGCGAAGAGCCACTGCACCATGGCCCGGAAGGGGGCGATGCCGGTTCCGGTGGCGATAAAGAGGGCGTCCTGGCGGTGCTCGCGCAGCACGAACAGCCCGTGCGGCCCGTGGATGTCGACCTGGGCGCCCGGCTCCAGATCGCAAAGGTGGTTCGACATGAAGCCGCTCTCCACCCGGTTGAGGCAAACGTCGAAACAGTTGCCGCGCGGCGCCGAGGCGATCGAATAGGCGCGGGTAATCAGCTTGCCGTCGGCCCGCGGCGCGCGGATGGAGACGAACTGGCCGGGCTTGAAGTCAAATTGCCGCACCCCGGGGACTTCGAACTCCAGGTGCTTGGTCTGGTCCGACAGCTCGACGGAGTTGGTCAGGCGCGCGAGTTGGATGGGATGAGTAGGCATAGTCTTATTTCAGATTTAAGATTTCAGATTGGAAAAGCCGCTGGCCTTCAGTCTTAATCTGCAATCTTAAATCTTAAATCGGTCAAAACTTCGTCACCTCGGTAAAGTTGAACTCGTTGACCTTCATGGCCGGGACGACCATGTCGAAGGATTCTTCGCCGCTGGCGCGCACCGGGCTGCCCATGGCGACCACGTTCGAGAGCATGTGCAGCAGGCTTTCGTTGAAACGGAAGTTCAGAATGCCGTGCCGCAGCTTGCCATTCTCCACCAGGAAGGTGCCATCGCGAGTCATGCCGGTCAGAATTTTCTCGTACGGGTCCACCTCGCGGATATACCACAGGCGGGTGACATAGACGCCGCGCTCGGTGTCGCTGACCATCTGCTCCAGCGTCCTGGCCTGATCCGGCGCTTCGAAGACGATGTTCAGGGGCGCTTCACCAATCTCATTCGGCAAGGGAAAGCCGTGTCCGGTAGGCTGCACCAGGCCAAGCTGCGCGGCGAGTTCCGGTTGCGAGGCCACCTGGCGCGCGGTTGCGCGAGCATAGACGACGCGCTTTACCACTCCGTTTTTCACCAGTTCCACGCGCTGGCGGCGCACGCCTTCGCCGTCGAAAGGCGGCCCGGATTGCAGCGCGTGGCAGACGTCGTCGTAGATGGTGATGTTGTCGCCGAAGATCTTTTTCCCCACGCGGTTGTTCAAAAACGAGCGCTGATCGAGCAGGGCCGTGCCGCCGAAATCCCAGAACATGAATCCCACCAGGTCCAGCACCGCCGCGGGTTCGAGAATGACGGTGTACTTGCCGGGCGGCAGTTCCTTGGGATCGGCCGAGCGCCGGGCCTTTTCCGCCGCCCGCGCGGCCAGCGTGGCAGCGTCGATCTGGCGCACATCGGACGAGTTGCTCTTCTGCCAGCCGGAGGAGTTGGCGGCCAGCATGGTAATGGACGCCTCGGCGGAGGTCTGCGCGTAGTAGCGGTCGAGCCCGGCCGAATTCAGAATGGCCTCCATGTGCTCGGAGGCGGCGAAGATTCCGGCGGCAGTCAGCCCCTCGCGCTTGGCGGCGCGCACCATGCCGTCCACTGCCTCGGCCCGTTGTCCGGCATCGACCGCGACCGTCTGCTCGAACCAGCGGCTTGGGGCTATCCCGTTTCCTGTCTCTTCGGGAGAGGGGACAGGCAGCAGCCCGGGATCAGGCTGCTGCACTTTGGCCAGGGCCTCGGCCTGCTGCACCAGGCGGCGCAGGCTCTCCTGGTCTAAGCGGTTGGTGCCGGCCCGCGCCGTGCGCCCGTCGAAGACCACCCGCAGAGAGGCCTCAGTGTTCTCCTCGGCCACGTTCTGCGTGATGGCGTTGTTGGCGAAGCGGGTGAGAGCGCTGCGCCCGCCGCTGACAATCAGCTCCAGCTCGTCGGCCGAGGAAAGCCGGCGAATACGCGCGAAAACCTCACGGATTTTGTCTCGGTCTAGCATCGTGCCACTCGTGGTTTCAAAGTTTCAGGGTTGCAAAGTTCACCGTGCTGGTGGATTGCCGTTGAAGACTCATTTTCCAGCTCGACTGGTTTGCTGCTTGCCGGAGAAGCCGGCGCCCAAGGTTCATCGAGCGTCATCCCGAGCGTAGCGGCCTCTGCCGCCGCGCAGTCGAGGGATCTTGCGTTTCGATGCTTTACCTGGAACGGCTCGCTGAATAACGAAAACACAAGATTTCTCGACTCCGACGGGAAATGCCCCCGTCCACGCTCGAAATGACGCTTCTGGTTGGGATACATAACTTTGTGCTCCCGCCGCAACTCTGAAACCTTGAAACTCTGAAACTTGAAACTCTTTCACTGTCCCTTATACGCCGAGCCCACCTGCACGTTGCGGAAGCGGGCCGGAGCGGCGCCGTGTCCGGTGCCCATGGTCTGCATGGGCTGGCCTTTGCCGCAGTTGGGAGTGCCCCAGAGCGTCCAGTGGTCGCGCGAGCACAGCGCCTCTAGCGAGTTCCAGAACTCGGTGGTGATGCCCGAATACGACGGGTTCTTGATCATCTGTCCCAGCTTGCCGCCCTTGATCTCCCAGCCGATCTCGCAGCCGAACTGGAAGTTATAGCGCTTGTCATCGATTGACCAGGAGCGGTTGGTCTGCATGAAGATGCCGCGATCGGTCTCCGCGATCAACTGCTCCGGGCTCAGCGGGCGCTCATCTGGCAGCAGGCTGATGTTGGTCATGCGCACGATGGGCACGCGGTTCCAGTTCTCGGCCCGCATGTTGCCGCCGCTGCGCGCGCGGCCGATCAGCGCCGCCGTATCGCGTCCAGAGAGATAGCCGGTGAACAGCCCCTGCTGGATGATGGGCACGCACTGCGCTGCCACCCCCTCGTCGTCGTAGGCGAAGGTTCCCAGGCCCGGGCCGTGGGCCTCGGTGGCGTCGGCCACCACGTTGACCAGTTCGCTGCCGTAGCGCAGCCGGTTGAGCTTGTCGAGAGTCAGGAAGGAGGTGCCGGCGAAGTTGGCCTCCATGCCCAGCACCCGGTCCAGCTCGATGGGATGGCCGATGGATTCGTGAATCTGCAAGCCGAGCTGAGAGGAATCCAGCACCAGCGCCATGCGCCCCTGCGGGCAGCGCGCCGCCTTGTGCAGCGCCACGCACTCTTCACCGATGCGGCGCGCATTCTCCAGCAACTTGAGCTCTTTGATCAGCTCATAGCCTTTGTTCTGCCACTGCCCGCCAAAGGAATTGGGATACGACCGCTTCTGAATCTCGGAGCCGGCAAAGGCGTAAGCGGCATAGCCGGCGCCGGTGATGGTGCGCGTCTGGTGAATGGCGGCGCCTTCGGTGTTGTAGAACCACTGCTCGTGGCGGCGGAAGTTGAGATTGGCCTCGGCCAGAGTCACGCCTTGGACGCCGCGCAGGGCGGCGTCGATGCTCATCAGCAGCGCCAGATTATCTGCGATGGAGGTGGTGAAGGGATCGATGCGGCAGGGCGAACTCCAATCAGCCTGCGCCACCGGTTCGGGAGCCAGCGCGACGGGCCGCTCCTTGACCCGGGCCGAGGCTTTGGCGATGGCCACCGCCTCGGCGGCACAACGCTCGACCGCCTCTTGCGTCAGGTTCTCGGTGGCGGCGAAGCCCCAGGCCCCATCGGCGATAACGCGAATGCCGGCCCCCATCGACTCCAGGCTCAACGCCGTCCCTATCTTACCGTTCTTGGTGGTCAGCACCCGGTCGCGCGTGTGCACCATCCGCGCCTCCGCGTAGCTGGCGCCGCGCGCCTGGGCCGTCCCTAGGGCCCACTCGCCAATGTTTTTCATGTGCACCTCGATCCATCCCGGCAAGCGCAACGGCGAGCGCTGGGAGTCCGGTAGGAAGATGATAACAACTTCCCGCTTCTTAGTTCTTCGTTGTCAGTCCGGCCTTCTTAGTTGCTCGAACTGACACTACGTAGGCTCAGTCGCCTCGGCTGGGCAAGCGGGCGTTGGCCCCATATGAGGGCAGCCGAGGGCGGCTGCCCCTACGTGTATAGAGGTTGAATAAACCCACTGTAAGCATTTACCCTGCTTGCGAGTTTCTGCGACGGCGAAAAGTTCATCATTCTGGATTCTCAGGGCAAGAAGCACAAATTCGCGTTGCTGCGCGCCACGGCGCTCCGCTAACGCTCCGTTCAGGCCAGATTTGGCGAGGCCCCAACACTCTTACTTATGGAGGCTGACTCATGCATCGTCTTCTACGGCTTGTTGCTGTCGTCATTCTCGGCTCCATGGCAGTAGTTGCACAACAAGGCCCGGGCCAGGCCACCCCGGCCGCGTGCAGTCCCAAAGGGCAGCAGCTTCCGTTCTGTAAAGCCGTCCGGGGCAACCGGGCGGAAGGCTGGCTGGCGCAGAGCCGTTCCGAGGTCATGGCACGCAATGGCATGGTCAGCACCAGCCAGCCGCTGGCGGCCGAGGCCGGACTGCGTATCCTGAGGCAGGGCGGCAACGCCATTGACGCCGCGGTTGCCACGGCGGCGGCGCTGAATGTAGTTGAGCCGATGATGATCGGAATGGCGGGCGACCTGTTCGCTATTGTCTACAGCGCCAAAGATCACAAGCTTTACACGCTGAATGCCAGCGGCATGGCGCCGAGCGGCGCCACCGTGGAGCACTATGCTTCGCTCGGTTACAAGTACGTCCCTGGCGTCTCCGTGCCTGGGCCGGGCGGCGGCATGCCTCGCGGCGGGATTTTGACCGTGACCGTTCCCGGCACCGTCGAAGGATGGGACCAACTGCTGAAGAAGTTTGGGACGATGAAATTCAAGCAGGTCTTGGAACCAGCCGCCGAGTACGCGGAAAAGGGATACCCGGTTTCCGAACGTATCTCCCATGACTGGAACATCCCCAACGCTCTGCCGCTGTCCGGCTGCTGCACCCAGAAAGATCCCGACACCGATCGCCGCCTGGACGATTCAGGGGCAAAGCCCCAAGCCCGGCCAGATATTCAAGAATCCCGACCTGGCGCGTTCCTTCCGACTGCTGCAACAGCGGGGCCGCGACGTGTTCTATAAAGGCGAGATTGCCCGCGCCATCGTGGCCAAGTCCAAGGCGCTGGGCGGGACCATGACGCTCGCGGATCTGGCGAATTACACCGCGGAGTGGGTCACGCCGGCTACCACCAGCTACGAAGGCTATGAGGTTTCCGAATTGCCGCCGCCCTCGCAGGCTTGGGCCACCGACGAGATGCTCAACATCCTGGAGGTTTGCCTGCCCAAGCTCGGCTACAACCTCGCCCAGCTTGGCCCCGCATCGCCCGAATTCTGGCACCTGCTGCTGGAGACGAAAAAACTGGCCTACAGCGACCTGTTTGCCTACAACGGCGATCCGAATTTTGTTAAGGTGCCGCTGGACAAGCTGCTGTCGAAATCCTATGCGGCCACGCTGTGCGCGAAGATAAATCCGTCCAAGGCCGCGCCGGCAGGGGTGAAAGGCAACGCGCCCGGCGATACCATCGTCCTCTCGACCGCCGACCGCTGGGGGAATATGGTGTCGCTGGTTAACAGCAACTTCGCCGCTTTCGGCTCCGGAATTGCCGTTCCCGGATACGGATTCCTGCTGCACAACCGTGGCGCCTTGTTCACTTTGGACCCATCGAGCCCCAACGTGATTGCGCCGCACAAGCGGCCGTTCAATACGCTCTCGGCCGGATTTGCCATGAAAAATGGGCAGCCGCTGCTGGCTTTCCAACTGATGGGCGGCTCGCAGCAGGCGCAGGGGCACATGCAGGTGCTGGTCAACCTCTTCGATCTGGGCGCGAACGTGCAGGCGGCGTCGGACATGGCCCGATTCAGTCATGACCAGGCAAGCAACCGCCTGGAGATGGAATCGGAGCTTTACGACCTTGTCGGCGCGCAACTGAAAGCCTGGGGACACGAGCCGGTCTCCGCCAACGGCGCTCCCATGGGCGGATTTCAGGCCATTATGATCAACCCCGGAGATGACGGCGTACCCGTGTATCGGGGCGGATCGGATCACAGGAAAGATGGACAGGCCGTGGGCTGGTAGCGCTTATTGCATGGCAGGCAGGACTCGGGCGGCCAGCGCCCGGGCCTGCCGTTCAGATCGCTAAACTACTGCGCCTTGGGGCAAGGGACCGGTTTTGAGTAGTCCGGCCTGGTTAGCACCCTGCCATTTTGGTCGACGGTTGCAGCGTAACAATGGGTCGGTGGCGCCGCTGGCGGCGCGACATTTACATCCGGAGGCGCTGACGGGTAGACATAATACGGATACCCGTAGTAGGGATATCCATATCCATAATAATAAGGAGCATAGGAACCGTAGTATATTGCCGCACCGTAGTACGGCCACCAGTACGGCCCCCAATAGTGTCCCCAATAGTTTCCCCATCCACCCCTGTAACCCGCGAAAACGCGAACTTCGGCGGCCGCCTGCCCAACGATCAGCCCCAGCAGCACGACTAAAACCATAGCCAAAGCTGTTCTTTTCATAATGTGCCTCTGAAAACAGAATATTACTCCGGATGCGGTGTGGCTGGCGAAATTTTGCTAAGTTCCTGAGCTGGCTTCGGCTCTGGAGTACGCGACGGTTCTGCGAGCATTCTGCGCGCAAGAAGAAAGCCCCGCGTCCGGGGCTTTCGTTGCGCTGCACCTTTCTTCGGGCAAATCCAGCCGTAATTCTTTGAACAACTAGAGCGGAACTACGGTAGGCGTTCCCAAAAGACAAACGTCATCCCGACCGGATGGCTGCTGGGTATTGAAAACACGTAAGTTGTTGATTTTACAATACACAGCATAAGCAACTTACGCTGCTTACTGGTTTTATCCCGTACAAAAACCGTACAAATCAGCTCTGTTCCGTTGTCCCAACTTTTCTCTTGCCCAAACCCCAAATCCGCTTTAGTCCTATATGGCCGGGTATAACTCAATAGATTCTGGCTGCCAAACGTGAAAGGAAACGTTATAAACGATATGAAACGATTTTTGATTTTGCTGTTCATCCTGCTTCCGACTTTTCTGTTGGCCCAAACCAAACAATCGGAAGATTCTAAATCAACCTGGATTTATCCCAAATCTGTTCCCCATCACCAACAAGACCATCGGTCGTGGAAATTCAAGCCTTATATCGAACACGACAAACAAGGAAAGGCATTTCACCTTTGGATTGAAGCAACAGGTTTTAAGGCTTCTAACGGCTGCTGTAATACCAGTCTGTTGTTTGTAACCGATAACGGCAAGATAACATTGGAAAGTGAAGGAAGGCTCAAGTGTGGTTATGCTGCTATTCCAGGGATGGGAAATTGTGCTGTGGCTAGTTGGGATTTTCCCGTTGCTGCTGATATTATCCACCAGATTGCAACGAGCCAAACTGTTGAGTTAACTGCTTTCAGCAAGGAGAATGGAAAACAAATTGGAGTTCGGCTCAGCAAAGAACAAATTGCGGTCTTCCGTGAAATGATGGACACCTACGATTCTTTAACCATCGAACCAACCCCGCAGCAGTAACCTTGTCGGCAGGCGCTCGCTGGGAATGACGCCCATTTCTTGGTATACACCATCTATGGTTCTTCTAGACCGCAGTTCTAATTATCTTCCCTGCGAAACGGACCGTCCGGCAACGCCGGCTCGCGGTCCGCTGCTTTCGCCCAGGTAGGCTTTTCGCAACTCCTCGTTGTCCCTTAACAGGCGTGCCGCGCCCTCCATGCGAATTCTTCCGTTTTCCAAAACGTAGGCCCTCTCCGACACTTCCAAGCTAAGTTCAACGTTTTGTTCCACCAGCAGCACAGCCGTTCCTGTCTTATTAACTTGTTTAATGATTTCGAAGATCTTGTCGACAATCATCGGCGCCAGCCCCAAAGAGGGCTCATCCAGCATCAGGATGGTTGGCAATGACATCAATCCGCGCCCGATAGCGCACATCTGCTGCTCGCCGCCGGAGAGCGAGCCGGCCAGGCGGTCGAGTTTGTCGGCCAAATCGGGCAGGAGGGCGAGCACTTCCTCCATTTTCTGATGTCGTTTTGCCTTGGCGCGCGGGCAGAATCCACCTAGCAGCAGGTTCTCGCGAACCGTCATGGCGGGGAAGAGCCGGCGCCCCTCGGGAATCTGGATGATGCCCAGATCCACGATCTTGTGAGAAGGCAGCGAGCTGGTCCTTACCGGGCCGAAGTCGATCGCTCCGCCTTTGACCGGCAGGATTCCGGAGATGGCATTGATCAGCGTCGATTTTCCCGCGCCGTTGCCGCCCAGCAGAGCTACGCACTCGCCCGGCAAGATATGGAGCGATACTTTATCGATGACGTGGAAGTCGTCGTAATAAACGTCAATTTGATCCACTTTTAGCACAGCCGGATCGCTCCCCAAGGTAAGATTTGATAACCTTTTCGTCCCGCACAATGTCCGATGGATGCGCGTCGGCAATGAGCTCGCCATGGTCGAGCACGCATATCCGGTCGGACAGATACATGATCACGCTCATCACGTGCTCGATTACCAGCAGGCTTACGCCCATCTCATTGCGAATCTGGTTAACCACGCTTGCTACTTCGGAGGACTCGGCGGGATTCAGCCCGGCCATTACTTCGTCCAGCAGCACCAGCTGCGGCCCGGTTGCCAAAGCGCGGGCCATCTCCAATCGTTTGCGGTCGCAAATGGTCAAGCTGTGGGCCGCCTGGTCCCTCTTGCCGGCCAGGCCAACGAACTCCAGCACCTCACCGGCCTTATTCTTGGCCGCCGTAACGCTATTGGTGCGGCACAGCGCCCCGATGGTCACATTTTCCAGAACAGATAAATCTCCAAACGGCTTGACGATCTGAAACGTTCTGGCTATGCCCCGCTTGCACGCATTGTGCGGGCTGATCCCGGTAATGTCTTCGCCGCGAAAGAATATGTGGCCCGAGGTCGGTTTGTGGTATCCGGCGATCATGCTGAACAACGTCGTCTTGCCGGCCCCATTGGGGCCAATCAGGCCAAGAATTTCGCGGTCCTTAAGCCCCAGCGATACGTTTTTCACCGCCAGCACGCCGCCGAAGGCCTTGGTTACGTTTTCGACTTTCAACATGCCATCCACAATCTTCTCTCCTACGCCGTGGCGATGGCCTTGGTCTTCCTGGCAAACATTCCGCACAGGGCGCCCAGCGGCCTGATCAGGCCCTGGGGCATGAACATGATGATCGCCATCATCGCCACTCCGTACAGCGCCACATGTAGACCGGCAAAATTGCCGCCTCCTAACGTCGACCTGGCGATTTCAGATATAGGCACGAGAATAAGCGCGCCGAGTACCGGCCCCAGGATCGTCCCCTGCCCGCCGATCACGGCGACGAGAACGATCTCCAATGAGAACTCGAGCCCGAAGATTCGGTTGGGGTCGACGTAAAGGATGAATTGAGCGTAGAAGGTTCCGCCCAGGGCGGTCAGAAAAGCGCTGGTGAAGTTCGCCAATTGCTTGTAGGCGACTACGTTGACTCCCAAAGATGCGGCCGCATCCTGATTGGCCTTGATCGCGGCAAAGTAATAGCCGATCTTCGAACGGCTGATCCAGACGGTCAGCAGAACCACAACGGCCGTCATAGCCACGATGAGATAGTAGTATGGAGTTTTTCCGGCGAACTGCATTACCGACGGCATATTGCCTTTCAGAGGGACTATCAGGCCTTGGGCGCCTCGGGTGTGCAGCCCCAAAATCGAGTTATTGGCCAGCACGAATATGCGCAGAACCGAGCCGAATGCAATGGTGGAAAGCGTAAAGTAAGTTCCCTTCAGGCGGAAACAAGCGTATCCGATGCCCAGCGCAAAAATACCCGCTATCATTCCGCCAAGAATCATGCCAAACCATGGACTCAGGTCCAGGTACATAAAGGCGAGCGTCGACGTATACGCCCCAATGCCGGCAAAGGCGGAGTGCCCCAGCGAGACTTGTCCGGCCAGGCCGCCGAGTATGTTCCAACTGCAGCTCATGTAAGCGGAGAAGGCGATCAGAATTACAGTCTGCAGGAAATACGGACTGTCATCCACGAGCGGCAGCCCCAATATAAGCAAGCAGAACGCTACAATCGAAGCGGTCTTCAGGGTTCTCACTGCTCACTCCCTTTCCAGTCCGAAAAGCCCGGCTGGTTTGACCAGCAGAACGACAATAAAGATGACAAAGATCATCACTTCAGCGTATGCCGCTGGCATGAACTGGGCAGAGACGGACTCGACCAAGCCAAGAATCACTCCTCCCAGCAAAGCCCCCGGAATGCTGCCGATGCCGCCCAACACCACGATCACAAAAGAGCGAAGCGTGAATACGGACCCGACCGTCGGGAAAACGTAGTAGAAAGTCGACAACATGGCTCCGGCGATGCCCACAATTGCCAACCCGATTGACATTGCCAGGGTGAACATCTTGTACTCGTTCACTCCCATCAACTTGGCTGCCTGGCGGTCCTGGGAGACGGCGCGCATGGCCCTGCCCGCATCGGTTCGCGAAATAAACGCATAGAGAAGCGCGCTGAAAATCAGGGAAAGAAGGAAGCCGATGAGGCGAGGAACGCTGATGATCAGATGCATTACATTGATCACCGCACTGGTATAGCCGTTCGAAATCGACATCGCCTCGCCGCCCATAACCATCAATGCCACGTTCTGCAGGAACAGCATCAAGCCGGCGGTAAACAGCAGAATGCTGATCGGCTCGCGTTGCTGCTCGCGCTTCAGGATCGGCGTAATCAGCGCATGCTGAACCACATATCCGCAGCAGAACAACACCAGGCCGATAACAAACGCTGAAATGAACGGGTCGAGGTGGAAGACGCTCCAGGCGAGAACTGCCATGTACATGCCGATCATCAGGAACTCGCCATGAGCGAAGTTGACGATCCGCATGATGCCGAAGATAAGGCTGAGTCCGAAGGCGATGAAACCGTAAACACCGCCCATGAGGACTCCGCTGACAATCGGCTGCGCAAATTGAAATAGCATGCTTGCCACCCCTGGATGCTTAGGCGCGCGTTGAAACGATGCTATAGGCCCTGGCCAATATTGGCGTCGCGGGCTACTAAAGGCCGGCCAACGCCCGAACGCGCTACTCACAACTTAGAACGGAAGTGCCCTCTCCGCGAGTGCGGGGAGGACACTTCATCCCTTGCCCGTCATTGGCGGGCGATTTTCTGCTTTCCCCAGGCCATCGTGACATCAGGCGGTATGAACTCGAATGGCCAAACAACTCTCTCTTTCCCATTCAACACCTGAAGTATGAGCATCTGGGTATAGATGTTCTGGTTTGTCATCCCGCGGATCGTACCAAACTGGATCGCCTTGTACGGGTTGATGAGGGCCGGACCGTCCGTTATGTTGGTTTCCATCAGGGCCTTGCGAATAGCGTCCGGCTCGCTCGACTTCGCCCGCTCCAAAGCGTCGGCGAGAATGAAAACATTCTGATAGGAGTTGGCGGACGGTTCGGCGAAATCGTAGCCGTACTTGGCCTTGAACTCGTTGTTGTACTGAGTCGCCCACTGCGGCTTTCTAGCCAGAATATCCTTGTCCCATGCCGAGAGAATGAACATGTTGTTGGCGGTGTCGCCGGCTTTTTCCAAAAACTTGGGATCGGTAAAGCCTGCGCCGCCGGCAAACACTTTGACATCCACATTCATTTCCTTGAGAGTCTTCATGAACAGCAAGGCATCGTTAAGGTAAGAGCAGGGAATGACCACGTCGGGCTTGGAGTTCTTCAGCTTCACGATCAGCGAAGTCATATCGGGAGTGTTGGCAGGATAGGCTTCGCGCAGGACGATCTCGAATCCTTCTTTGCCGGCAATGTCCTTCAGTGCTTCGCTGGCCGACAGTCCCCATTCGGTATTTTCGTATACCAAGGCGATGCGCTTGACCGGAACCTTGGCCTTGGTGCGGATGTCTTTCAAGAAATTGATCTGGTCCACCGCGTTGCTGGACGAGGTCTGGTTGGCACGGAAAACCCACTTGTATCCTTTCTTCAGAATGTCGTCCGCCACGGAGTTGTTCAGAAGATAAGGTATGCTGTATTTTTCGGCGATTCCGGCCGTCGTGTAACCTACCGCGCTGTTATAGGGGCCTAGCAGGGCCTTAACTTTATTACTCAAGATCAGGCGTTCCATTTCTGTCATGCCTACTTCCGGCTTGGCAGTATGGTCGGCAAAGATAAGATTCAGTTTTGCTCCCCCCAGCGACTTTATTCCTCCGGCGTCGTTGATCTTGCTGGCCGCGAACATCATGGCGTTTCTGCAGAGTTCTCCCTCGTGTGCGTTGCCGCCCGACAAGGGCAGAATTACCCCGACTGGAATCTGGTTTTCTTGCGTTCCTGCACCCGGCTTGCTTGACTGGCATGCCGAAAGCGACATAACGAGCATGGCAGCCACCAGCGTTGACACTAATACTTTTCTGGACATAATCCACCCCTCCTAATAACTCACCTGTTTGTACAGCTCAGCATAGAAATCCCGCAGATTATGAACGGCTTTACCATAAAGCTCGAACAACTTGTTATAGCGAAGGTGATCGGCCTCATTGGGCACTAGTTCCTTCTCTATCTTGACTGCGTTCTTAACCGCCGCAATTTCCGAATCGAATACCCCGACACCGACGCCGGCAAGCAGCGCCCCGCCGAAAGAAGAATCATCGTTTCGCGGGCGCAGTACCGGCACGCCCAGCACATCGCAAACGATCTGGCACCACAGGCTACTCTTGGCGCCGCCACCAATGAGCCGCGCTTCCGCGACCTCGGTATCCATCTCGTTCGTGATCTGGAAGCAGTCCTTCAGGCTGAAGGCCACTCCCTCCAGAACCGCGCGCACAAAATGCTTTTTCTCATGCCCCATGCTGATTCCGAGAAAGCTGGCGCGGAGCTTGGGATCGTAATATGGGCAGCGCTCTCCCAAAAGGTAAGGGTGATACATCAGCCCCTGCGCGCCGGCGGGCACGTTCCTGGCGAGGTCATCCATAAGGCGGTAAATACTGCTTCCGTCCGCTTCGCAGGCGGCTTTTTCGTGCGCGAAAAACGAGTCTCTCAGCCAGCGGAAGGAGGCCGCGCAAGAGTTGGTGGCCAGGGCCGTGTACCAGAGACCTTCGACTACATGCGGATAGGTGAAGGCCTTCCGGTGTGGCTTGGCCTCGCCGGTGACCAGGTTGATGTTCCCGGCGGTGGCCAGTTTGATAATCATCTGCCCGGGTTCAACCGCGCCGGCGCCAAAATCCTCGGAAGCCGTGTCGGAACATCCGGCGACGACCGGCAGCCCGGCGGGAAGTCCGCTGATCTCCGATCCTTTTTTTGAGACCTTCCCTACTATTTCTCTTGACCGGAATACCGGAGGCAACACTGCCGTAGGCAAGCCAATGATGTCGCAAAGCCGGGCCGACCAGGCGCGGTTCCGGGCATCATAAAGCAAGCTGCCTTGAGCATCGATATGGTCGGTGCACCAATCGCCCGTCAGAGCCGCGCGCACGTAATCCTTAACGAAAAAGATCCGTGCGATCCGCTGGTAATTCGCCGGCTCGTTCTCCTTGATCCAAAGCAGTTGCGGCAAGGTCCACGTCGGCGAGGGCCATTGCATGCCGATGGAAAAGATGCATTGGCCGTATTTCTCGCCCAGCCAGGCAACCTGCTGGCCGCTGCGCTGGTCGGTCCACATGACACATGGGCGGATGACGCGGTTGTCGCCATCGACCAGCACCGCGTTGTGAGTGGATGCTGTGATGGCCAGGCCCGCCAGTCCGCGCCCGTTATCCGCGCATTCGCCCAGGCAGCACTTTACGGTGCGCCGCAAAGCAGCAATCCAGTCGTCAGGATTCTGCTCACTCCAGCCCGGATGGGGATAGTAGGTGGAGTACTCGGTGAATGCGCTTCCGACTACAAGTCCGGCTTCATCCAGGACGGTAATCTTGCATCCGCCGGTGCCGAAATCTATTCCCATCAGTTTCGCGCGCGTCATCTCGCTGTTTCCTCAAGCTTCCGGATCGATCAGGACTTTCATCAAAGGATCGCCTCTCTTTATCGCCTCGAATCCTTTGTCGATCGTCTCGCACAGCGGCAAAACCACGGAGATGAGCGGCTTCACGTCAACTCGCTTATCGTTCAAAAGCTTGATGGCGGAGAGATAGTCTTTTGACTTGTATACCCTGGAGCCGATCATCGACTGCTCTTTGAGCGTGACATGCTGCAGTTGGATGGGTGCCGGCTGCGAAAATACGCTCCCCTGCAAAATGGTTCCTCTGATCCTGGTTATGTCCGTCATCAGGGACGCTGTGGCGGGGCGGCCGGCCAGTTCGAAAGTAACATCGGCGCCTTCCATGTCCGTGTCAGCCAGGACGATGTCCTTGACGTTCTCCGTGGCTGAATTGATGACCTTGAAGCCCATGCCCCTGGCAAGATCGATCCGGTACGGATTCACTTCTACCAGGACTACCTGCTTTGCGCCCGCTTCTCGTGCTACGCAGGCTACCAGCATGCCGATCGGGCCGGCGCCGAGCACCACCACGTAGTCGCCCATCTGCACGACTGCGCGTCTAACCATGTGCACGGCCACGGCCAGCGGTTCGACAAGGGCCCCTTCCCGATCCGATATTGTGGCGGGCACTTTGAATACCTTGGAGATGGGCGAGACGACATATTTGGTAAAGCCGCCGTCTATATCCACTCCCTGCAACTTCAGCGTGCGGCAGACGTGATAATCGCCCGAACGGCAAGCCAGGCACTGCCCGCAAGAGATCAGCGGCTCAACTACAACTCTGTCGCCTGCTTTGACCTCATCGGTCAGCGCCTCTTCCACCGTGCCGATGAATTCATGCCCCAGCACCACGGGAGGGACCACCCGCGTCAGTCTTCCCTGCCAAACCACCATGTCGGTTCCGCAAATCCCGCCGTAGTGTACTTTGATCAATACATCGCCTTTGGCGGCGGGCTTGGGCACCGGGACATCCCGTAAGCCTAACTTTCCCGGTCCTTCGTATACGATCGCGTTCATATCAGTAGCCTCACAATAGCGGTAAAAAAGTCTTTAAGTCCTAGCAAGGCGAAATAGCCTGAGCCGCCAACTCGGCAATATGCATCACCTTGACGTTTCTTTCCTTGGCCGGCGGAGCTAACTGCGCTTTGCAGGTGGCGCAACTGGTTACGATGGTTTGGCAATCGCTGGAGCCGTGAAGCAGCCGATCGACCTGGAACGCGGCTACGGCGGCTGAAGTAACAGGATCGATAAAGCGCGTGCTGCCGCATCCGCCGCAACAGAGCGATTCGGGAATCCGCAGCGGCTTATCCACCAGGTCCTCGGAGTTTTGCCCTTCGACCACCACGCCGGGAATGCGGCCAAGCAGCTCGATATTCGGGTCAGTTCGCTTTACGGTGCGTGACATGCGGCAAGGACTGTGTAGATGAACTTTCCTGCCGCCCTGGTCGGCGAAGCGAGCGCCGCCGGCGCGGGCTAGTTCGTTAAGGTAATCGGAGATGTGGATCACCTGTATGCCCGCCGGCGGCTGTTGACGGAGGTGCTCCTGTATCGTCACGGTGCAGCCGGCGCAGACGGTCAGGACCTTCTTGACGCCCATGCCCTCCAGCGCGCGCACCAGGGTCTTGCCGTGCTGATGAAAATCGGGGGTGAAGCCGAGGCCCTTCAGAGGAGAGCCACAGCAGTCTATCTCTGGCAGGACGGTGAAGTTCAGCTTAAGCGCCTGGAGAACGCGCAACGCCGATTCGCAAATATCTGGTTGCTGAAACAGGGCGGTGCATCCGGGGAAGAAGGCGACGCTCGCATCTTTGGTAGTGCCGTGGGGCGCGAACCGTTGCGAGACGACGGCTTCGCCAAAAGGATTGCCATAGCTCTGGATGTTTTTCTTGACCGCCTCGGCTCCATCGCAGGCGTAGCCGGCGGCTACAGCCTTTCCTCTCGCCGTCAGTATGAGTTCCGATAAATTCTGCCCGGTAATGCACGACTCATCGCAGGCGCCGCACGAGGTGCAGTTGGCAATCAGGCGCCGATGGGCTTCAGCGGAAGCTGGGACAATGCCTCTCTCTACCGTATAGACCGAAAAAGCCACGGATCTTGGGTAGGCCGATTCCCGCTTGGTTGCCTGTCCTACCGGACATACCTGGCGGCACATTACGCAGAATCGGCAGTTATCCAGTGTTTGTGTGTATTCAATTTCGTCCATCGAGTAATTCTCCCTAGGCCGACGGGAATCCCAGCTTGCCCGGATTCATGATGTTATAAGGGTCTAACTGCTTCTTTATGCCTTCGAGCAACTCAAATCCCGCTCCGTACTGGCGGCGCATAAAAGCGCCAAGCTTCAGCCCGATGCCGTGATGCTCATTGACAACACCTCCATGCCTGAGCGCGGCCGAAATTCCCGTGCTCCACACGTCATGGTAGAGGCGAAGAGCTTCGTGAGCGTCGCTGGGAGGCTGATCGATGAAGAACCGCGCATACACCATGGTCCCCCAGGAGTACCAATGGGAAAAGTGCCCGAGCAGGCGGGCCTGCCATTTCGAATACTTGTTTTCGATCTCTTCCTTCATGTGGTAGTACAGCGGCAGAATCTTGTCGAACGTTGTGGCCGTATCCATGGTTCCGAATGCAGTCGGGAGGTGTGGAGTAAGCGGCGGATAATAGAAGTCGTAGCGATGCTCCCACCAGTGCTGGCCCGGTTCTTCGCCAAGGTCCTGGCCGCCGAGCTGCTGGCAGATCCGCAGCGTTTCCTGCCTCTCGGCCTCAAACAGAGATTCGGTCTGACCATCGAAGGCCAGGATGAGGACATTGCCTTCAAGCTTCATGTGCAGGACGCGGTTCACGAAGCTGCGGGTCGAAGGATCGTCATACAGCCTGATGACGGACGGCCGTAATCCGCCCAGCATGATGCGGCGCCCCGCCTCCATGCCCCGCTCCAGGTTCTCGAAAATCAGGCAGCGGAACGAACGGTATTTGGGTTTGGCAATGATTTTTACTTTGGCCTTCGTGATCACGCCCAGAGTGCCTTCAGACCCGATGAATAACTGAGTCACTTCAGGGCCGGTTGCATGGCGCGGTATGGGGATGGTGCTCAGGATGGTTCCGCTGGGCAGCACTACCTCGAGAGAAAGAATGAGATCCTCGATTTTTCCGTATCGCGTGGACATAACGCCTGAGCCACGCGCCGCGATGTAGCCGCCCACGGTAGCGCTGTAGATGGAAGCGGGGTAATGCGGGAATGAGTATCCGCGCTTGTTCAGTTCTCTTTCGAGGTTCACGCCAAGAATGCCTGCTTCAACCGTGGCTACCTGGGACGATTCGTCGACATCGAGAATCTTGTCCATGCGCTTTAAGTCCAGCATGATGCCGCCGGCTATAGCCAGGCATCCGCCCTGCGTGCCGGAAAGCCCGCCGCAGGGAATGATGGGCACGCGGTATTCCGTCGCCAGCCTGACCACGTCAGCCACTTGTTCGGAGCTTTCAGGACGGACAACGACGTCGGGTATCGGCGGACGCTGCGCTCTGTCTATCCAGGCCTGAGGAATCCAGCAGCAATCCGTCGCGTAGGCCAGTCTTTCCTCTTGTTCAGCCGAGATATTGTTCTCGCCTACAACCTCTCTCAATCGCGCATACAACAGGTCGAATACATAGCCGTTACGCACCGTTAACTCCTTATGTTTGAGTCGATAGCGGCGGCAGCTCCTCCGCTAGTAATTCTTCAAATACGAAACTTTCATCATGTGCTCGCGGGTGCTTATAAGGTGCCGCCGCATACTTTCATATGCTCCCTCGCCACCGCCGGCGAGTATGCAGCGGGCTACTTCCTCGTGCTCCAACGTGCACTGCACGAAGCGCTCCGGCAAAATGGCGGCATTCTGCATGATCCGGCGCACCTGCGGATGGCGGTCGTTCAGGGCCTTCATAATCGTCCGGTTGTTGGCGGCATTCAGAACCAGGGTGTGATACATCTTGTCCTGCTTCAGCCATTCTTCGCGCGAGCCGTTTTTAGCCGCTTTCAGCATGGTGGCCGCGATACTCATAAGCTGTTGCTTATGGCTGTCGGCCATGTTCTCGGCGGCTTTCCGGCACATCGCAGGCTCTACAAGCAGCCGGAACTCCAGAACCTCGAGCAGGTCTTCCAGGTAGACTTCGGTGACCATCATGCCTTTGCCGGCAAATGCCTTGATCAGCCCCTCGGACTTAAGCCGCTGAACGACTTCGCGCACCGGTGTCCGGCTAACTCCCAACCACTGCGACAGGCCGACTTCGGTCAGCGTAGTGCCAGACGTCAGCGTGTTATTGGCAATGGCGTCGACAATCCGCTCATAGACCGATTCGTTCAAGGACCGGACGGCAGGAAGCTCCCCGTTAATCGGATCAAGCGCCTTCATAGATCGCTGTATACACGATGTATGCAATCAGTATGCAATGATGCAGAAGCATACAGCTATTCTGGCTGTTGTCAAGTGGCAGCTCGGCGGTAGTCAAATGTCAGGTGTGGACGAACAAGAAATGTCTGATATCTTGAGAAATTACTCAAGCTATGGTGATGCTCAGCCCATAATTTGGCTCGAGTCAGGCCACATCGAAGTAACTATGGGAGGGGATTTGCTGCCGGCTGCCGATCGACGGCGCCTTGGATTCGGATGACCTGTGGGAGGCGGGTCAGAACCCAGTCGGGTTGTGCTTTTTGTAATTTTTGAATGCCTTTTTCGCTGACTTCTGTCCCTTCTTTATTTGTTTCCGTTGCGCCTTCATTTGCTTCTTTTGCGCTTTGTTCTGGTGCTTGGCGTTTTTCCGCGCAGCCCGCGATTGGGGGCTCGGACGCGCGGACGCGCTGCCCGGGAGAAAAAAGCTTAGGCTAAGAAGCGCCACCAGCAGATAGGCAAAAGTCCTTTTCACGATAGCTCCGCAAAAAATTGTTCGGCTACACAAATTCTACAACGGCACCCCGCTTCGGAGCCGCTCATGGCGCGGCGGCAGTTTCTCCTAAATCTGCGTTGTTGAATTTGGCGACAGGACGGTGTTTTCGGGATTAAATCGTCGATTTCAGCTTCCCGTTCAGCACCGGAATCCAGGCAAAAGTTACAGACGCAAACGCCGACTGAGCCATTCACTTGCCCAAATCGTGGCCGGCGGAGACGTCCAGGCGCGGAGGAGCGCTGTTCGGCGCGTCACTGATCGCGTCAGGTAAATCCAGTTCAGAGTCGAAGAAGCTCTCGACGCGATGTTTTGCATACTGCCACAAGGTCGAAGGAGTTGTTGAATACCAGCAGCAGTGATGCATGGCCGGCGAAAATCCACAAAATGCCCTGAGCTGTCTGTGGGCCGCCGCATCTCCAACGATCAGAGCGGCAGAGAGCCTATGATTGCCATCGAGAATCGTAATCGGGCTAGTCGAGTCCACCCCGATGAGCAGTACCGACCCCAGGTGGTCTCCCTTGCGCAGGCGGTGGGCGATTGCTCCTATTTTGCCGACTCGTTTTCCGCCGCCGGCGGCGGGCAGCAACCTTCGCATCTGCACGGCGGCATCCTTCAGTAAAAGGTGACTGCCTGGAATTCGCGTCCACGGATGCCGCGGGAAGACATGCAGCAGCCCGAGGTCGGTTTCCTCGATCGCCACCTCCCACCATTCGATATCGCCGGGCAACTCACGCCAGAGGTGCCGCTTTTCCAGGAAAAGCAGCTTTCGGCGAGTTGTGTTTTCCCGGCTATTTGACAAGTCGGGCTGGAATGCGATGCGGGAACCGCCGCCGAGGAATGCACAGTGTTCCGGCTTTTGAATTTCAGACTTCAGGAACTCGGAGATGATGGTTTCTTCGCCAACTCGCCGTACTCGTCTCATCACGAACCCAAGCCTGCTCAGAAGCGAAGCGTGGGTTCAAAGTTGCCTTGTCATTATTTAGCGGCGCATATGCATCGAGGCGGCGAGCCAGGAGTGCGGTATTCAACCCCGCCGGGGCGCGCCAATTTGACGCCAACCTGTTCAGCCGGAAGCGCATCGGAAGTGAGAGATTGGAGCGTGAGGAAGCAGAAAACAGATAAATCCGCCGTCCGCAGGGCGGGACGCGCATAGCAAGCGGGAGCTTATGTTCACGTACAAAGTGTCGAAAGCTGTATTAATGATAGCCGTCATTGCGACGGCTCTCTTGCTGCCCGATTTCGCCGCGGCGCAAGATTACCGCACCGTTGTCGAACGGATTGTGGAGGCGGGCAAGTTTTCTCCGTACGGCAAGTACCTGGAATTTCTAGAAGGCGATACCCGTCAATACGCCGACGTAAAGGTTGCTGATGACCTCCAGCACATCGTCCTGACATTCATTGAAGAGCACTGGAGCAAATCAGGCGAAAAGGATGTCATTGAGCAGTGGATCGTGCAGGTCTCGCCTAACATGGAGGTCTATCATCACGTGCTTGTAGAACTGCACTCGGAGGTTCTCGAGACGCGGCAGCTAAGCACGGAAGGTGCGGAAAAGGTCGTCAAGCGCATAGCCGACAAGGCTATAGCCCTGCCTCCTCGGCAGGGCCGCGATTAGCAATCGGCAGGCAGCTCTCGCAGGCTGGCTCCTTGGGACAGGCTAGCGTGCCGGTGCGGCCGCTCCAACGCCGCGTGTCAGAATGTCGGCTGCCTGAGCCGGTTTCGATCGCTTGCTGCACAAGTTGTTTTCCCGCCACCTGTTTGCGCAGGATGTACATCCAGCGGCTCTGGTCGGCCTGCTGTGAACGTATTTCGTTTTCGAACACCTGGCGAGCTAATTCTTGTGCTGATCCGGCTTGGGACTCGTCTGTAAGATGCGCTCCCGCGGCCAGCACTGCGGCAAGCAACACGGAACTAGCGCCGGACACGATTCCTGCCGTCTTCATGCCGGCATTGCCTTCTTTTCATCGTGGCTCTGCACGTGGTCCGGCGGCTGATCGCCGACAACAAAGACCAGTTTTGCCCCTTCTGCCGCGCTCGCAGCCTCAATGGGCGTCAACACGACTCCTTTCTCAAGGTCGAAAGACAAGCTGTACTTCAAAGCGCATTCGGCGCACAGCCACAAGTATTCGACGTGGTGCTCGGCAGCTTGCCTGTGCTGCGAACGGTAACCGCTCATCAACCGGAACAGTTTTCCTTCATGCAGGAAGTGAAATGGCTTGGAACAGGTCGGGTTAGCGCATTTTGAAACCGTTAAGCTCATTCTTTTGCCCCCGAAGTAAGTGTCGGCTCAGGCCTGTGCATCAATCAAACCGCTGAACTGCAATCCCCCCCTCACAACGTAGCACGTCTGCTGCCGCAACCAGTCAGGAGCCACGAGAGTATAGCCTTGTCCGAGCGAGATTAAGCGTTTGCCGGCCGGAGGCCCGTTCCGCGCTTATGGAATTGCATTTTAACGCTGCCCACATTTGGTCAGAACGCCAGAGTGTGGGCAGCCAGACCGGAACGCTGGCACATGGCGGCTAACCCTCGGGATTCCTGAGCCCGGGTATTGTGTTCGGGCCGCGTTGCGCTAGCGCAAGCCGCGAGTAATAATGAAAGCGCTGCTTAGAAGCCTGCGGCGGACGATGCGCTGTCTCGGCGCCATTTACCGCAATCCGCAGCGCGGTCCGAGAACTGCCGGCGTGTGATCTCCGTCATCCCGCGTGTGATCGAAGTCACTGAATCCTTCAGGCAGGAGACTCTATCCTCTACTCAATTGATAAGGCGCACGCCGTTGCCATCCTCACCCCACATATCGCGGCGTGCGCCGTTTTGCTTTTCAGTGGACTCCAGGCTGCCAAGACGGTCCCGTCTCGCGCCTTCCTGTTCGATCAAGGCTCAACTTGAAAATTTTCACTCGACAATTTCGATGCGGCGGTTGATTTCGTCCCAATTGACGACATTCCACCACACTTGTAGGTATTCTGCGCGGCGGTTCTGGTATTTCAGGTAGTAAGCGTGCTCCCAGAGGTCGTTGACCAGAACCGGGTAGAGTCCCTGGGTGAGCGGGCTGTCCTGGTTGGGAGTGGTGATCAGTTCATAGTTCCCCTGAGGCGAACGCACCAACCAGACCCATCCGCTGCCGAAATGCTTCAGGCCGAGATCGTTGAACCTGGTTTTGAAGGTATCGAATCCGCCGAGCTGGCCGATGATTTTTGCGATTTTGCCGGTGGGATTGCCACCGCCTTTCGGCTTCATCAGGGTCCAGAAGAGGGAGTGGTGGACGAATCCGCCGCCATTGTTGCGGACCGCGGTGCGAATGTCTTCGGGAACGCTGTTGAGATTTCGCAACAGTTCCTCCGGCGGCGTCTTCTTCAGTTCGGGATGCTTGTCAAGGGCGGCAATCAGGTTGCTCAAATAGGCCTGGTGGTGCTTGTCGTGATGCACATGCATCGTTTCCTGGTCCACGAATGGCTCCAGAGCGTCGTACGGATATGGCAGGGGAGGAAGTTCGTAGAGATTTCTGGTAGCGGTAGCTTCTTTCATGCCTCCATGCTCCTGTAAAGACTTTGGTCAAAATGAGAGTCTTTGTTGAGCCCTGAATCACTGGCATTGTACTACGCAGGCGGTGTGCGGGTGGCGGGGGCGGGCACACAGTGCAGGCGCCCCGCATGCCCGATGTTCGGCCAGTGTGGCCGCGAACGCCTGGGATAACTCTCTTCCAATCGGCAACTTTGCTCAATTTCACCTAGAAACAATTTACAGGCGATAACCGCGCAAGCTAGGGCGCAAGCCTGACTGCTTCTAGAGGTATGCCCCGATGTCGCAAATGTGAATGAATTCGTACCCTCTGTTAACCCAGAACTCCTCAGGAGGTCTCGATTGAGCAGAGCGGTACTTCGAATCATTCTGATTGGCTTGACATTGGCATTATCGATGTATCTGGCCGGTTGCGGCGGCAGCCCGCGCGCGCAAAATGATCCGGCATCGTCGGCACTGACGGCCGCGTCAGCTTCCGGTTCCTCGACTCCGAGCAGTCCGGCTTCCTCGTCTCCAACGTCCTCTGCAACAACTACGCCAGCGACTACGGGCGGCTCCACAGGTACCGCAACAACGACCTCAGGAACGGCCGCGTCAGTCCTGCCGACGCCTCCGGCGAATGCAACCGTTTTCTCGAACCTCCAATCGGTCGCTCTTACCGGTGACTGCAACGCGTCGAGTTGTGCCGGCGGATCAGGCAACAGCTCATACTCTGCCGCCATGAACCAGACTACGCCCTCTTTAAGCGGCGCCAGTCTGGAGCTGTATTCCGAAGGTGCCAGCGCTAATGCTCTTTTCTACTGGCACAACAGCACCGACGCCACGCTGGTAGGCTCAATATCACATTTCCTGGAGGACTTCTGGGTCTACACCGATAACACAGCCGGTGTTCAGGCGTTCGAATATGATCCCGACTGGTATGTCAACGGCTATAAGTACGACATGTCCATCCAGTGCGATTACGCCGATGGCAAGATCTGGCGCATGTGGAACTCTGCCGGCAATCAATGGGTTGCTGTTTCTCCGACGCTCCCTTGCGGGTGGTCGGTAAATACCTGGCATCACGTCCAACTGTACGTCACCGGAAATCTTGCGAATCACACCTATACCTATCAGACCCTGGTGATCGATGGACAAGCCACTGTGCTTAATGCGACCTATTCTGCGCTCAGCAACGGATGGGGCCCGACAATAGGAACCGAAGCCCAGCTTGACGGAAACTCCAGCGGAACGCCAATCCATGAATGGATAGACAATATGACCTTAACGGTCTGGTGACCGGCCGGGGCTATAGCGCTTCCCATGGTGGCCGTACCCCATCAGGCGTCATGCCGGGCAGCCGCGGGGAACCGAGCCCTGGCAGGCGCGAAAAACAATCACGCCATCTTTCACGGCGGAGGCAGCGCGTCCCTGAGCGGCCAAATAGTGAAGGTGCGCAACGGACTCTCCCAGCGCGAAATTCATCTCGTGTCCGGTCAGCCGCTTGGGATCGCCGAACAGAGCCGGGATCAAACTGGCGGCGGTGCGCGGGCCGGGCTTCAACTCGCGCTCGACCAGTCGCAGGCGCTCGGCGTGATGGCGCTCGATTTCCGCGACTCGCGCCTGCAAGCCAAGGAAGGGAAGCTTGTGCGAGGGCAGCACCAGCGGCTGCGCGCAGCTTTTTGCTATCCGCCGATTACTTTGCAGGAAGTGGCTTAACGGCTCCCGTTCCGGGTCGCCAAAGTAAACGCTCACGTTGGGCGTGATCTGGGGCAAAACCTGATCGCCGGATATCAGCAGTTTGCGTTCACACGAATAAAGTAGCGCCTGGGCGGAGGAATGCCCGCCGGCCACCAGAACCCTCCAGTCGATTTCTCCGATGCGAAGCAGATCGCCATCGTGCAGCAGGTTGGCACGCTCGGGAAAAGGAACAAATAGCGCCCGGTGCCTGCACAAGCTCTGGTCGACATCGGCGGCTGTCTCCTCGTCAAGCCCGTGCCGGCGGAAGAATTCGATGCGCTCCCGCGAACGGCCCGGCCAGCGCGGGCCCATAAGCTCTTCTGATTCCTTGCGCTCGCGCGCGGTAAGCGTGGGCAGGATTCCCCAGCGCTGGCATGTCCAGCGGCAGTTGCCGACGTGGTCGGGGTGATGGTGAGTGATTAGCAGGCGGGTGATGGGCAGTCCCTGCAGCACCGACTCCCACACGGCTTCCAGCTGCGCCTTCACCTCGGGAAGAGGGAAGCCGCAGTCGACCATCGTCCAGCAATCGCCGTCCCGCAACAGCCACAAATTGACGGCGCGAAGCCGGAAAGGAAGCACCGTCGAGAACCAGTACACTCCCTGGGCGACTTCTATCGCTTTTCCCGGCGCCGGAGGCCTGGGAAACGGAAATTGCAACGCCGCGGAAGATTGCGTGTCACCGGGATGGGAAGCATGCATCGGGCCTGGAGCCTCGCAGAAATAGCTGTAAGGATAGTAAATGACGGGCTGAAGGTCCACAAACTGCGCCGGTCAATGCGAGGATCGCGGCAGCGTGGCGCAACCAGCCACAAGATTTTTATTGACAAGCCATCACTCTTAACATAGCGTGAGACACACAATAATAGGACATTGTTCTGCCAGGCGGGACGCAAATAAAAAGGCATCATGGCGGGCAAGAACCCCGAGACTGAAGAAGGTGTGGCCGCAGTCGAACGCGCGCTGGCGATCCTGCGAGCGTTTGACGATCGTTCTCCTCTCCTAAGCCTGGCAGAGCTGGCTTCGCGCACAGGTCTGTACAAGAGCACGACTTCGCGCTTGCTGGTTTCGCTACGCCGCTGCGGCTTCGTCGAGCGCGACGATATGGGCCGCTATCGCATCGGCCCGCAGGCGTGGCACGTCGGCTCGCTGTTCGCCATAGATCTGACACTGGAAAAGATTCTCCGCCCGATAATGGACGAGCTCTCGGCTGCCACCCGCGAGACCGCCGCTTATTATGTGCCGCTGCCCGGCACCAAGCCGCCCATGCGCATGTGCATCTTGCGAGTCGATCCCATGCGGCGCATACGCGACGCTCTCTATCTCGGCAACCGCATACCGGTCGACATCGGCGCCGGCGGGGTGGTAATTCGCGCTTTCAGCGGGCCTCCGTACCGTAAGGAAGACGATATTGTTCGCCAGGAGCGGGCGCATATCTCCTGGGGAGACATCGATCCGGAAGTTTGCGCCATCGGTGCGCCCGTGCTTGGACATGACGGGCGCGCACTAGGTTCGCTGGTATTGTCCGCTCCCCAGGCGCGGCACGACATGGCTTGGGCGGTGTCGATGAAGGCCGTGGTGCGCGAGGCGGCCGAAAAGGCAAGCCGGAGCCTCAGACTGCTGGAAGATTTTTCCCGGCCCAGAGTGCATGACGTCGGCAGCCAAATAAAACCCAAGGCTGCGCTGGCAGCAAAAGCCGCACGATGAGTCCTGAGCCAGGCTGCCCGGCAGAGCGCGAAGGCAATGTTTCCAGGCACACGGAGATTCCGGGTTAGGCAGGATACATGATCGATTTCGCTTGCGACGTGTTGGTGGTTGGAGGCGGTGCTGCCGGAAGCCGGGCCGCCCTGGAGGCCAAGCGCTCTCATCCGCAGCACAAGGTGGTTCTGGCGGTCGCCGGCAGGTACGGCAAAACGGGAAGCACGCAGTTGATTGCCTCGGAAAGCCTGGGCATAAACGCCCCGTTCAATTTTGCCGGCGATGGCGATAGTCCGGATGTCTATTACCAGGACATGATGGCGACCGGCGGCGGGCTCAGCGACCCCGCTCTCTGCCGCATCATTGCCGACGAATCCTGCGCCAGAATTCAAGACCTCACCGGCTTGGGCCTCGCCTTCGACTGCCAAGCGGGCGTTCCTATCCAAACCAAGCTCTCCGGCTGCAGCAAAGCGCGCTCTTTGGCCTGCGGAGGCTCCACAGGCGTGGAGATTCTGCGCGCTCTGGCCAAAGGCAATGCCGAAGCCGGCGTGGAAATCCTCGAACACGTCCGCCTGCTCGACCTTTGGCAGAACGACGATGGCCGCCTAGTGGGCGCCATCGGGCTGAAGGGCGGAGAAGAGATACGCATCCGCGCCGGGGCAACGGTGCTGGCGACCGGCGGCGCCGGACGGCTCTTCCGCCACAATGTGAATCCTCCGACGTTGGAGGGCGACGGCTGGGCCATGGCTTACCGCGCCGGCGCCCGCCTGGTGAACATGGAGTTCTTCCAGATCGGCCCGGCGGTGATGTGGCCGAAGATACAGTTCATCATCCACAGCCACATGTGGAAGCTGAAGCCGAAGCTGACCAATGCCCGCGGCGAAGAGTTCCTGGCGAACTACTGTCCCTCCGGAGTTTCGCCGGCGGAGGTCATCGACGCTAAGACGATGTCGTACCCGTTTTCGGTGAGAACGGTGGCGAAATATCTGGACATTGCCATCTTCAAGGAGCTGGCGGCGGACCGGGGCGGAGCGCACGGCGGCGTGTACTTCGACGTGAGCCATGTCAGCGAAGAAGAATTAACGCGGCGGGCTCCGATTACCTACCGGACCCTGAAGAATGCCGGCGCCGACCTCGCCCGGCAAAAAATTGAGTTGGGCTTGGTGGTGCAGAACTTCAACGGCGGCATTCTGATCGACGAAAACGGCTGGAGCGGTGTCGCAGGCCTGTATGCCGCCGGCGAGGTGACCGGTGGAGTGCACGGCTCCGATCGTCCCGGAGGCAACAACCTCATCGATACCCAGGTGTTTGGTTGCCGCGCCGGCCGGGCAGCGTCTGCATTCGCGCAGAGTGTGCGCGGGAAAGCTTGCGCGGTTGTTCCCAAACTCTCGGCCGGGGCCATGGCTTCGCCCGGCCAGGAACTGGCAGTGCACCGCGCCGCTATTTACGAGCGCGAGTTGACGATTGTGCGTCGGGCCGAAGGTCTCAACCAGGTTCTGGAGTTCGTAACCGCACAGGCGCCGGCCAGCTACGCCGAGCGCAACGCGCTGCTGGTGGGACGGATTCTGGCCACTGCGGCGTTGACCCGGGAAGAGAGCCGGGGCACGCACTATCGGGAAGATTTTCCGGACACCGATCCGCAGTACATGCGCAGGATCGTTATCCGGCGGGGAAGCAACGGTGAGCCGGAAGTGTCTGCTTTAAGGCAATAACGCTTTTGAATCGAAAGCCATCAGGGAGACCGGCAACACTGGAGGTGCTATGGCGTCAACTGCTGTTAAAGCTAAAGCGGGTGAAGTGGTATCAGCATACTCGAAGCGATACCGCATAAATATTCTCTTTCTGCTAGCTGCCTCGCAGGCAATCGCCTACTTGGACCGTGTCAACATGTCGGTGGCGGCGCCCGTACTAATCAGGAACTATCAGTGGTCTCCGGCGACTGTGGGTTTGATGCTGTCAATGTTCAACTGGGCCTATTGCCTCACGATGCTATTTGCAGGCCCCTTTGTCGATTGGGTGCGGGCACGAATTGCCTACCCACTGGCAGTATCTATCTGGTCGGTAGCGACGGTGTTGTGCGGAACGACAGTTCGCTTTGCCCCCTTGTCGGTCTTCCGCGGACTGGTCGGATTGGGCGAGGGACCGATGCTCGGATGCGGATACCGCGTCATTTACGAGACATTTCCCAAGGAAAGGCGCGCATCGGCAGTAGGTACCTTCTATGCCGGCAATAAAATTGGGCTGGCATTAGGGATTCCATTCGCCGCTGCGGTTTATCACCAGTGGGGCTTGGCCGCGATCTTTTACACCGCGGGTGGATTGAGCCTTCTGTGGTTGCCGTGGTTCCTGCTGACCTACCGAGGCGAAGGCAAGCCTGCGGCTTCGGTTAAGAGCAATATCCGGTGGATCACGCTGCTACGGTACCGCAGCACTTGGGGCGCAATGCTGGGCAATTTCGGATATTTGTACGTTTATTTCGTGTTCGCTAACTGGCTCCCGGGCTATCTGGTGCTGCAGCGGAAAATGTCCATAGTGTCGGGCGGCTTTGTGGCTATGCTCCCCTTCCTGGTTGGCGTGGCGGCCACTATTGCCGGGGGGCATATCAGCGATTGGATGGTGAGGCGGGGGGCGCGTGTTACGGTTGCCCGCAAGGTGCTTTCCTGTAGTGGATTGTGTCTGGCGACGGTCTTCACACTACTGGGAGCCTACTCAGACTCCACGTGGCCGGCAGTCACTTATCTTACGTTGGCGGTAGCCAGCTTCAGCCTGGCTACCGGTTCGATCCAGACGATGATGGTTGACATCGCGCCGCCGCATTTCGTCGCATCCTTGGGATCGCTGCAAAATTTCCTTGGCAATGTCGGTGGCGCCTTGGCTCCACTGGTAACCGGAATTTTGCTGGCTAAGACAAAGAGCTTTACGTTGCCATTGATAGTCACTGCCTTTGTGGCACTATTCGCAGCCGCCTGCTATGCCTTCATTGTTGGTAACTTGGACGAGCGTTTGAGCGAGAAAACCAAAGGCGCGGCGACCGCTTAGATTGCACGGGCTCGCGGCAGGTGTATGGAACTTTGTAACGAGTAGCGCGGGAAGGAATAAAGCAGTTCTGAATCCGGCGCATTGGGTTGCTGCAGGAGTTCGCCGGAACAGCGATGGCAAATTCTACATACAAAATAACTGGAAGGAGTTCTACAAATGGCCGATCTGAGTTTAACAGTAAACGGAGTCAGGTTTAGGAATCCGGTGATCGTCGGCTCGGCGACCCCGACCATGGACTGGCGCGGAACCAAGAAAGGCATCGACGGCGGCGCCGGGGGCGCAATTGTAAAGTCTCTGTTCGGTAATGCCGGCAAATTGGGGCGCAACTATCCCCGTCCGCGTTTCGTGCTTTACGACTACAAGAACTATCCCGGATATCCCGACAAGCTGCCGCACCTGTTCACCTTGAACTCTCTGGAAGAGTGCTCCCACTTTGGCTACGAGGAGTACATGAAGGACGTCGACATCGCCAAGGAGAAGATCGGCGACAGCGGCGTCGTCATGGCCAGCCTGTCGGGCGTGACCATCGAAGAGTGGCAGCAGATGTGCCGCATGGTGAACGAGACCAAGGCCGACTGGGTTGAGCTGAACGTTTCCTGTCCTTTCTCGGCCGACATGGGCGTGAAGATGGGCGCCGGCGACGTCGACCGGGCGCCATTCATCGTCAGCCACTGCGCCAGCATTCTGAAGAAGCCCTTCAGCGTGAAGATTTCGCCGCAGGCATCGGACCCGGTAGCCATCGCCGAAGCGGTGGAGAAGGTCGGCGGTCAGGCCGTCAACATGTCGGCGCGTTTCTCCGGCTTCATGATCGACATCGAGACCGCCAGTCCGATCGGGCCCGGAGCCCAGGGTGGATGGGGCGGCCCGTACCTGCTCGGCTACGGGTTGAAGATCATCAGCCAGGCGGCCAAGCGCATAAAGATCCCCATCATCGCCGGCTTGGGCGTGTGGGAGTGGCAGGACATCGTGCGCTACATCATGTGCGGCGCCACCCTGGTACAGTCCGGCGTCGGCCTCATGATGCAGGGCTACAACATTAGCAAGAAGTGGGTCGACCAGATCAACACCTGGATGGACGGCAAGGGCTACAAGTCGCTGGACGAGATTCGCGGTCTGGCGCTGCCCAACATCCTGCGCACCAAGGACGTGGTTCGCGCTCCCGAGGGCGTGCACGCCAGGATCGATTTCAACAAGTGCGACCGCTGCGGCGTCTGCGTCAGAAGCTGCTTCTATGATGCCATCAGCCTGACCAAGGTCGGTGCCGTCATCGATAAGAAGAAGTGTGACGGTTGCGGCATGTGCGTTGAAGTGTGCCCCAAGGACGCGGCCAGCATGGTTTTCCCGCGCGCCCGGGCGGCGGCACAGGCGTAATCTGGCGGGGAGCGTATCGCCCTGCTCGGCGTCATCCCGACCTGAGCGAAGCCGGGTCCCCAGCAAACGCCGCTGTTGCGTTTGCTGGGACGGCGAGCGGAGTGGAAGGATCCTGTGTTTCCTCATTCGAAATGCAAACGCAAGACTCCTCGACTCGCGGCGCACACTGGCCCATGTGAGAAATCTGGCTGGCTCCGGCCATGGGGGAGTCCGATAACAAAGAGTTTCCGGCGCGTCACTCGCTCGGGATGACGTCTACTTTAAGATTTGTTGTTGCGAGGCACTCATGCGACTTACGCGAGAAGAAGAAGAGATGCTGGCCGGCAAGCGCGGCTATCCGGTCCAGAAGTCCATGGAAATCTTGGTACAGTTGGGAGAAATCTATGGCGCCGAAAAGATGATCAAGGTCGCCAACGTGCATATGCCGGGATCTTCCGTGGTGGTGGCGGGAGAAGCTGGGACCAAGTTTGTCGAGAAAATGGCCGGCCTGGGCGGGAAAGTCTGCGCGCTGACTACGCTGAATCCCGGCGCGGTGAACTTCGATGCCTGGCAGGAGACCGGCTATGAGGAAAAGACCTATAAACTGCAGCGGCGGCTGACCGACGCCTATTCGGCCATGGGAGCGGTTCCGTGCCACACCTGCACGCCGTACCTGATCGGCAACTGTCCGCGGCGCGGCGAGCACATCTCCTGGGGAGAGTCTTCGGCCATCGCCTTCGCCAACTCCGCGTTGGGCGCCTACACCAACCGCGAAGGCGGCCCTTCGGCGCTGGCTGCGGCGCTGACCGGACGCGTGCCGGAGTACGGCTATCACTTGCAGGAGAACCGTTACGGGCACATTAAGGTCACGGTGACCACGGAGTTGCACAGCGTTGACGATTTTGGCGGCGTTGGGCTACTGGGTGGGAACCATTGCCGGCAGCAAAGTTCCGGTCTTTACAGGTATTGCCGAGATCAATGCCGACCAGATCAAGGCGCTGGGCGCGGCCCTGGCATCGTCGGGAGCGGTGGCTTTGTTCCACGTGGTGGGAATCACCCCGGAGGCCCCGACCCTGCGAAGCTGCCTTTGGCGGACGCAAGCCGGAGCAGGAGCTGGAGTTCGGGGCCAACGAATTGCGCGAAGCCAGGCGCCGGCTGAACAAGCATGAAGGCCAGCCAGTTTCGCTGGTATGCATCGGCTGCCCGCATACTTCGATTTCCGAGATCGCGCAGATTGCCCAAGGGCTGGCGGGCAAGAAGCTCAAGCGCGGGGTGGAATTGTGGATCACCACGGCGCTTCCCATGCGCGCGCTGGCCGAGCGTTGCGGCTATGCCAAAATCATTGAAGAGGCGGGCGGCCGTTTCGTCATCGACACCTGCCCCATCTTGTCTCCCGATGGCCGAGGTGGCCAGGAAGAAGGGATACTCCGCCCTGGCCACTAACTCGGCCAAACTGGCGCACTACGCTCCCGGGCAATGGGCCTTGCCTACCTACTACGGCAGCCTGGAAACATGTCTGGACGCCGCTCTCAGCGGTGCCTTCAAGCAGCAGTGATGGAGTGGCAACAATGGAAAAGATACTTCATGGACGCAAAGTCGTAGGCGGCAAGTCGCGGGGCGCCGCTCTGGTCACCTCCGAACCGATCTGCTTTCTGGGCGGAGTGGACGTCACCACCGGCATAATTACCGAGGTCGGTCACCCGCTGAAGGGCAAGAGCATCGCCGGAAAGGTCCTGGTTTTCCCCACCGGCAAAGGTTCCACTGGCGGCTCTTACCTGATCTACGAAGCGGTCAACAATGGCGTCGGGCCGTGCGCCATGATCAATCGCAACGTCGAGCAGGTGACGGCCATTGGCTGTATCATCGCGGAGATTCCCATGGTCGATAAGCTCGACTGCGATCCGGTGACGGCGATCAAGGACGGAGACATCGTCGAAATCGACGCCGATGCCGGCATCGTGAAAGTCACATCGGCCTGAGACCCAGAGTATCTTCCTGAGCGACGCGAAGAATTCGATTATGTCCGGCAGGAAAAAAGATTCTTAGGCTCAGCGGCCCGCTAGAGGTTTCGTAGTGGAAGCACCGGGCTGAAGCCCGGTGCTTCCACCCAGACATAACGAATGCAAAACTGCTATTGGGGTGACAATCCGGGGAATGGGTATATTACGGCAGTAACGATTGTAGAACGAGGAATTCCATGTCCGAATTCGATGTGAAGTACCGCCAGCGGCTGCTGCGGCTTTCGACCACCAATATTGCCGATGCGCTCGATGCGCTCAGCCTGAAAGGTGCGACTTATGGAATTCGCCCGCTTTGGGAGAGCGCGGGCAAGATCGCCGGCAGGGCGGTAACCGTAAAGCTCATCGCCGCCGGGCTGACCAAGGGCAAGACTCATCTGGGGGTAAAGGCCATCGAGGCGGGCGAGCGCGGCGACGTCATCGTAATCGACAACGGCGGCCGCCTGGATACCTCCTGCTGGGGCGGAATTCTCGCCAATGGCGCCAAGATGAAGGGCATAAGCGCGGTCGTGGTCGATGGCGCCGTGCGCGATCTCGACGACTGTATCGACGTTCAATTCCCGGTCTACGCCAGGGGAACGGTGGTAGCCACCGCCCGCGGTAGGATCATGGAAGAGGCGACCAACATCATGATCCAGTTTGCCGGAGTGCAGGTGCGCCCCGGCGACGTGATCGTGGGAGACCGCAGCGGAGTAGTCATCATTCCCCAGGAAAAACTGGACGAGGTGCTGGCCAAGGCCGAAGAACTCTATGACAAGGAAGAGCAGATGGTGAAGGAAATCCGGGCCGGCGCGTCCATGCTGGAAGTGGACAGCAAATACAATTACGAAAAAATGCTCAAGTAAAAGCCTCAGGAGGCGGGAATGACGAAGGTGGATCAGGCCATCATTGACGGGTTCAAGAAGTTCGACACAACCAGCGTCTCGGATGCGCTGGACAGGTTGGGCATCACCGGCGGCCTGCATGGCATCCGCCCGGTGGTTGAGGGGACCTCATTCTGCGGGCCGGCCTTTACCGTCCACTATGTTCCATGCGGCACCGTCAAGGGCACGGTAGGCGACTTTCTGGATGACGTGGCGCCGGGCCAGGTAGTGGTGCTCGACAACGGAGGGCGCACCTATTGCACCGTCTGGGGCGACCTGATGACCATCAACGCCTCAATGCGCGGTATTGCCGGAACTGTTATCGACGGGGTCTGCCGCGATGTCCCGGGCATTCGCAAGCTGAAATACCCGATCTTCACCCGCGGCCGCTACATGGTTACGGGCAAGGACCGCGTGCAATGCGACGGCGTGAACCTCCCGGTGGCCATTTCCGGCGTGCAGGTCAAGCCGGGCGACATCCTGGTTGGCGACGACAGCGGCGCACTGGTCATTCCTGCGGAAAAAGCTGAAGAAGTATATCGCGTGGCGCTGGAGATCGCCGAGAAGGAAGAAATCATCGAACGGGAAGTTCGCAAGGGAGTGTCGCTCCGGGAAGCGCGGGGGAAGATGGGGTACCACCAGCTTCAGACCAGGAAATAGCGGTAATCAAATATTCCAGCCCGCTGCTCTCTCCTGCATGAGCTACAACGGGAACCGGGGCAGCGGGTGAGCGGGCAATTATTTCCTGGCGGCGACTCCCTGCAGTAGTTTGCCGACAACCTGGCTGTTTTCCCGGTAAAGTTTCACGCAGAAGGCAAATCGGTCTGCTCGAAATGTGCTGAAATAATATTCCACCACCCTGCCGGAGGGATCGTAGGTTGTCCGTTCGACGATAAGCACGCAGGTATTGTCGCTGACGCCCAGCAGTTGCGCGTCGGCTTTCGAGGCCAGCATGGCGGTGATCCGCTGCTCAGCCGTATGAAGAACAATTCTGTTTTGCTCCAGCACGGAATAGAGCGTCACCATGTTGAGGTCATAGGTTGCCAGCTTCTGGCCGATCTCGACAGGGTAGTTGTTCCGCTCAATTGCGATCGGCAGATCATCGGCGAGTCTAAGCCGCTCGATGCCGTAGTATTGCTTTGCTCCCAAGATGGTTGCGATCTCCGGGTCGTCCCTGAGGCCATGCGAGAGCAGCCGAATTCCCGGCTTCATTCCCATATTCTGAACGGTCTCAGTAAAGCTCCGGATGCTCCCTAGCCACTCATTTATCGTCGTGTCGGCTATGAAGGTGCCTCTTCCATGAACTTTCTCCAAAATACCTTCACGAACAAGAGAAGACACGGCTTCGCGCACGGTCGTGCGGCTGACGGAAAACATCAGCATAAGTTCCTTTTCGCTCGGGATTCGCTCTGTGTACGCGCCCTCGCCGATCTCCCTCCGCAAAAAGTCTTTTAGCTGGATATGTAGCGGAATCGGGCTATTGACATCCAATCTCATCGTAGGGTTCGCCTGTCGCTTATTGATAGTTTCCTGCTCCTGAGCATTTGTACCCCCACTGTCGGCAGCAGTGGAAGTGACATGGTCGACACCGCCTTTAGTGTTGTGCGGAAATGGCATGATAAGGCTTCCTTCGGAGTTCCCTTAGTGCACAGCCGCGTCCTCGTGTTCAGCCGCATGTTCGTCCTTGGAAGCGGGAGCCTGATCCTGGCCCATATGGGCGTAGGCCTCCAGGAAATCTGCGGCGTTGACCGCCCCTGCGGCAAAGGACTTTATGGCTTCCTCATGCAGCAATTCAAGGGCTTCCTGCTTGCATTGCTGGTACTCCATGGAGGTCAGCATGCTGAACTCCCGCGGCCTGGGGAGGTGGACTTCAATGACTTTCTTGACGTGTGCCGGCCGGTTGGTAATAATCAGCAGCTTATCGGCAAGGAAGATTGCCTCTTCCACCTCCGTGGTGACAAACAGGTTGGTTCCGCGATGCTCCTCGAATAACCTCACGTAGTACTCCTGCATAAGCGTGCGGGTCATGGCATCGAGGCCGCGAAAAGGCTCGTCCATCAGCATGACCTTGGGCTGGTTGATCATGGCCCGAGCCAGCTCCGCCCGCCGCTGCATGCCGCCCGAGAGCTGCGACGGATACTTGTCCTTGAAGTCCCTGAGGCCGACCAGCTCAAGCAGCTTCATGGTTTCTTCCTCGTAAACCTTCCTGGGCAGCTTGCGCTGAACACGAGGACCATAGCTGACGTTTTCGAAGGTGGTCATCCAGGGGAAAAGGGCCGTTTCCTGGAACACCACCAGCCTGTCCGGGCCGCGCCCGGAAACGAGTTTCCCATCGATGTTTATCTTGCCGGAATCGGGAGTTTCGTAGCCGGCCAGCAGGTTAACCAGCGTGCTTTTGCCGCAGCCCGAGGGTCCGATCATCACCGAGAGCTTGCCTCTCTCCAGAGTGAAGGAACAGTCGCGCAGTACCTGCTTGTGCAGAGGGCCCAGGCCGAAGCTCTTGGAGACTCCATCCACCACCATTTCGCTGGCTAGCGCGCCGGGTGTCGATTGAATTACGCTCATCAGAGGCGCTCCTTAAAATGTTCGCAGCCAAGGCGTCAAGCGGCTGCCGATCAGGCGGATAATTGCCGAAGAAATATAGCCGGCGAAGCCAATGCTCATCATGCCAATGATGATCATGGGATAATCTCCCGCCACATAAGACTGCCAGGTGAGAAATCCCAGGCCTGAACGGCTGGCGATCATCTCAGCAGCCACCACCACAGCCCAGGTAATGCCCATGCCTACGGTCATGCCCACAACTATGCTCGGCAGGGTGGCCGGCACCATGATCTTCCAAAAGATGTCGGAGCGGGTTGAGCCCAGCGAATAAGCCGCGCGGATATACCGGACGTCTATGCTGTGCGCTCCGCCGACAATGTTGAGCACCACGGTGAAGAAGGCCCCCAAAAAGGTCACGAACATCATCGACAGTTCGTTGGTCGGCCAGAAGATGACAGCGATAGGCACCCAGGCCAGAGGCGGGATGGGCCGCATTATTTCGAAAACCGGGTAGATGAGTTCGCGCGCGGCCTTGTTCACACCCAGAAGCAACCCAAGCGGAATTCCCATAACCTGCGCCACCACAAAGCCGATCATGATGCGCATGAAACTGTCAGCCCAGGAGACCCAATAGTTTTTGGCAACCAGCTCCTGCCCAAGCTCCTTGACCACGGACGAAGGCGGCGGAACGTTGCCGATAATCGGCACACCAAAATGCGACGACAGCTCCCAAAGAATGGTGAACACGATCATGGCGCCAATGCCACGAATAGTCGTGATGCTGAAGATCCTTTTTTTGACTTTTACCCAATTAAATTCGTTCATTGAGCTTTGTGGCATGGCAAATGTCTCCGTACTTCTTCACGCCTGCGGCGCATGGGCTGTCATTGCAGCATTCCCATCCCGGCACGCTTTTCAACCTGCCGGCGCTTCGGCCGCCGCCTAGGCCAGCTCACGCTCGCCCGCCGCGAAGGCCTTCAGCGCCTCCTCGTGGACGGCTTCGATGCACTCCTTCTTGAGCCGGATGTAGCTCGACGAGGCGAGCACCCGGAAATCGCGGGGGCGGGGAATATCCACGTCGAGAATGGTTTTGATCTTAGCCGGCCTGGTCGTCATGATATAGACTCTGGAGCCCAGGAAAATGGCCTCTTCCAGATCATGGGTGATGAAGAAAATGGTCTTCTTGCATTTGCTGTATACGTCCAGCAGGAACTGCTGCACCATGGTCTTGGTGAGCGCATCCATGGCCCGGAAGGGTTCGTCGAGCAGCAGCACGCGGGGATCGTTCATCATGGCCCGTGCTATTTCCACCCGCCGCCGCATGCCCCCGGAGAGCTCGCTGGGATAGTTGCTCTCGATGCCATTCAGCCCCATCTGGCTGAGCATTTCGCGGGCTTTGTCCTTGGCGTCTTTTTCGCTGATTGCTCCCTGGACCATGGGGCCGAAGGTCACATTTTCCAGCACCGTGAACCAGGGAAAGAGCGCGCCATTCTGGAAAACAACGATACGGTCTGAGCCGGGTGACGCCTTCTTGGCGGGGCTGCACAGCAGTTCGCCGTCAATGATGATCTCGCCGGAAGTGATGTTGTGGAAACCGGCGATGGCGTTGAGCAGGGTAGTCTTGCCGCAGCCCGACGGCCCCACGACTACGCAGAACTCGCCAGCTTCAATCTCCATGGAGCAATTGTCCATGGCCAGGACCCTGGCGCCATCCGGGTCGTAAATCTTGGAAACATTGCGGATGGAAATCTGCCCGCAGACAGGGGAAGAAACAGTCCCGGTATTCATCGCGCATCCTCCCGGACCTTCCACTGCATCAGGCGATTTCCCGCCAGGCGGATGAGCGCGCTGGAAAACCAGCCGATCACGCCCAGCGTTACCATGGCGATGACAATGACCGGGTACTCCACCATGATGAACGAGTTCCAGATCAGGTAGCCCAGGCCATACTCGCCAGCCAGCATCTCGCCGGCGACAAGTGAAAACCAGCAGAAACCCATGCTGATCTGCAGCCCGGTAAAGATGAAGGGCAGCGCCCCCGGCAGAATGATCTTGAAGAATATATGGCGAGGTTTTGCGCCCAGGGAGCTCGCCGCCCGAAAGTAGACCTCGTCGACGGATTCGACTCCCAGCAAAGTATTCAACACGGTAGCGAAGAAGGAGCCGAGAAAGGTCAGAAAAATGATGGATTGCTCCCGTCCGGGCCACATCAGGATGGCCAGCGGCACCCAAGCCAGCATAGGGATGGGTCTAAAGGTCTCGAGCAGGGGAAAAGTGTAATCCTTGAAGGTCTTCTTCCAGCCCATGAACAGGCCGACCGGCACCCCCAGGACAGTTGCCAGGAAGAAGGCCTGAACCACCCGCCAAATGCTTATGAGGATATGAGAGTAGTATTCAGGCGTGTAGATGGATATTCCGTAGGCGGGATTTTTCGAAGTCCATTCCTCGAAGACCCCAACCGGGCCGGGAAGTTTTCTGAACCACGGAAGCTTCAAGTACTCCGTGGTAACGTACCAGAGGAGAATAAAGCCTATGATGCCCAGGAAGTTGAGATAGGGAGCTGCGCTCTTGAACCATTGCTTGACAGAGAAGAGGGCAATTTCCCAGGAGCTGGGTGCTTTCACTTCGGGCGCCATCTCCAGGCTTGCCCTTGCTTCAGCTGCGTTCGTCACGGGAATGCCTCCTGCATTTCGTCGCCCGGCAGCTAAATGACCCGGGGCCCTACTGCTATGGCAGTCAGGCGCCGCAGTTTGCGCAGGATGCGGCCGGCAATCTCAAGCGCCATCGCTGGCGGAGCGCCATGCTGAGATGTGCCCCGCCAGCGGTGACACTATGACAAGCCACTATTTAAAAGGACAAGCGCTGGCGGGAGCGCCCTTGATCACGCCCAGCGTGACCTTGTCGCTCACGGGTTTGTAGCCTGCCTCCTTGAAAACCTGGCGAGCAAGACTGTCGTCCACGGTCCCGGCGGGGGGAAGGGCCCTGATTATTTTGTCCTTGAGCAGCAGAGGCCCTACTTCGGCTATGTTCTGCCGCTCGCGCGCGTTGAAGTAGAACGACTTCCACTCTCTGACCGGGTCCTTGGCGTCGGCAGGCACCTTGCCATAAATCGAGTACCAGAGCACTTTCTTGGGCACACCAGTCGCGTATTTGGACACTATATCGATCACGTGTTCCCAGTTGGCGGGGTTGATAATATAGCGCTGCGCCTCCAACTCGGAGCGCAGGTACCCCTTAGCTACGGCGGGATACTTCTCCATGAAATCCTTGCGCATAACCAGGATGCCTAAATCAGGATTGTCAGCGGCGCTTCCGTCGGCGGCGATGCGGGCGTAGCCCTCACCGACATCAGAGGCAACGCGCGATAAGGTCGGCTCCCACAACGAGGCCGCATCCAGCTTACCGATGCGGAAGTTGGTGGCGATGACCTCAATCGACTGGTTTAGATACTCCTTGGGCTTGACGTTATACTTGGCGAAGAACTTCAGCAGGTACTGGTCTGAAGCGCTGCCCTTGGGCGCGGCAACGATCTTGCCGTTCATCCACTTGGCTAGTTCCTCGGTGCTCTTGAACTGCGGAGCGTCTTTGCGCACCAGCACAATCGAGCAACGCGTGCCTTCGGACATGCCCAGGCTGGCAACTATCTTCATCTCCGCCAGCTCAGGCTTTGAGGAGAGAATGGTGGCAGGCATGATGCTCATGTAGCCGGCCACCGCTTTGCCGGCCAGCATGGCATTGGCTATGACGGTGCCCTGCAACCCGCCTTGGAATTCGATCTGAGTCCCCTTGGGAACATACTTCTTCCAGAGCCCCAGCTCCTGGTTGACTTCAACTTGATACGAAATAGTGTCGTAAGGCTGATACCCGACAACAAATGTCTCCGCGAAGACTGGTGTAGAAATCACAAGCACCAGCAATGCTAGTAGCCCAACAACGCGATGCCAAGATTTCATAACAACTCCTTAAGTTATTAAGTTTGCTCCGATCAAGCATCGTAAAGTGGCCCCTATTGCTTGACTTCAAAACTACAACTCAATCTTAGGCTTTGCCGGCCAGACGTCTGGCCTCCTCGATTACTACGTCTTCCTGGGTGGCAACGACCTTCCGCTCTCCCAGTCGCAGCACCAGCTTCCGCGGGTCGCACCCGTATTCCGCCGCAGCGCGTTTGATGGGCAGGATGTATCCGCCGTAAACGCAGGCATAGCCCATCATGATGGCATCGTTGTCGACCGTTGGCTTCGGCATCTTCGCCAGGTTAGCATGGCTCTTGATCTCTTCTTCAAGAACAGCCGCAGCATCCAATATGCCGAAGAGGTCAACATTATTCTCAAATCCTCCCCTCTTCAGCGCCGCTACCAGGGTTTCAGTTTGGGTATTGCCGGCGCCTCCGCCCAAGCTCTTGAGGCTGCCATCGACATAGAGGGCTCCAGCCTCGACAGCGGCCATCGAGTTGCCGATAGCCAACCCGAGATTGTTGTGCCCATGGAAACCCACCGGAATCTTTACAGACTCGCGCAGCGCATAGACATATTCTCTGACCTGGCTTGGCACCAGGTATCCCTGAGACTCCGCCAGGTTGACATACTGCGCGCCGTACGACTCCATCAGTTTCGATTCTTTGACTATGCGCTCCGGAGAAGCCATGCCGAACGAGATCAGGTAGCCGCACACGAACATGCCCAGCTTCCTGGCCAACTGAATGTGCTGCTCGGTAATATCTGCTTCCGTGCAGTGACACGCCACCCTGGCGACCGTGGCACCCAAATCAAAGGACAGTTGCAGATCGTCCATGGTGCCGAATCCGGGCAGCAGCATGATGGCCACCTTCGCCCGTTTTACCGACGACACCACGGCTTTGATCAGTTCCTGGTAGGGGACGGCGGTTCTTCCCACGTGAATGGAGCTTCCACCCACGCCGTCGCCATGTCCGACTTCGATAATGTCGACGCCGGCAGCGTCGAGGGCCGCCGCCACCTTGGCGGCTATTTCCGGGGTGAACTGTTGCTTTATGCTGTGGTTTCCGTCACGAAGCGTAACATCGACAACGGTAAGCTTAGACATTAGCCGCCTTCCTTCCCTCCGCATAGCGCTCGGCGACGTTAATTGCCGCGGCGGTGATGATATCCAGGTTGCCGGCATAAGGGGGCAGATAGTCGCCGGCGCCGGTTACTTCGTTGCAGACGGTAAAATGGTCGCCGTCCAGGAACGGTTCGACTGTAACCTTGAAGCCGGGGACGTAACTTCTGAGCTTCCCGGCCATTGCCAGAACCGATTCCCGCACCTTCTTCTCATCGGCGGGAAGGTTAACCACGGCATAGATGGTGTTCCGCATGATAATGGGAGGCTCCGCCGGGTTGATGACGATGATGCTCTTGGATTCCTTGGCGCCCCCGATGTCGCGAACGCTCTTGGCGGTGGTACGCGTGAACTCGTCGATGTTCTGCCTGGTGCCCGGGCCCGCGCTGCGGCTGGAGATAGTCGATACCGTTTCGGCGTACTGGATGGGGCTGACCTGGTTGATGGCAGCCACGATAGGCACCGAGGCCTGCGCGCCGCACGAGATCAGGTTGACATTCGGCACCGAAGAGTATTGCTGAAGATTCACCACCGGAATAACCCCCGGCCCCACGGCGGCGGGAGTCAAATCTACGGCGAAGATGTTGGCTGCCTTCAAACGCGGTGCGTGCGCCAGGTGAGAGCGCGCCGAGGTAGCGTCGAAGACCAGCTTCACTTTCTGGTTGCGCAGAATGCCTTCGATACCATCGACGCAGGTTTCGTAGCCGAGCTCCCGCGCGCGCGCCAGACCCTCCGAGGCCGGATCTATGCCGGCGACCATTTGCAGTTCAAGCAGTGCGCTTCGACGCACCTTGTACATTAGGTCCGTGCCGATGTTACCGGACCCTAGAATAGCGACAGGCAATTTGACCATAGAAGGTTTTCCTTTAGGCTAGTTGGTCTTGTCGAGCAGCGACCTGAGCTTTGTCGCCGCAAATACCACCGGGAATTAAAATCACTGCTCGGTCGAGGCAATGAGTTCGTTCCGGAGCGCAGCGGAAAGGTCACACCAATTAGCACCCAAAACTCAGAGTTGTCAGAGGTGTATACCACTTAACTCTAAAGTTAATTCTTTGTCAACTACTTTTCTTCCGCTCCCTCGACCGCAAACCTTTGTGCCTCTATGCTCCGCGCCAAAAATGAGCGCGCGGACGAGTACTTATTGGTTGGCACGCCTCGAATCTGAAAATTGTCTTGCCAGCTCCTTCGCCGCCTTCTCCGTCGCGGGATTTAATGCGGCTTCGCCTAATGGATAGTCGCGCCCCAAGTATTCGTACTTCGGCGTCCCCAGGCGATGGTATGGCAGCACTTCGTAACTTACCCCCGGGAGTTGCCTGACAAACTCGATAATTTTGGAAATCTCCTCGACGGAGTCATTGAAGCCTGGGATTAGCGGGGTTCGGGCCACTATGGAAGGCTGCGGAGATAGTTTTACCAGTTTGCGCAGGTTACTAATGATCAAGTTGTTGTCTACGCCGGTGAATTCCTCGTGCTTGTCCGGGTCCAGGCATTTGATGTCGAAGAAAACAGTATTGGAGAGTTCGGCGGCGTCTTTCAGCACCTGCCAATCGACGTGGCCGCAGGTCTCGATAGCGGTATCGATCCTCCTCCGCCTGGCTTCACGCAGCAACGCCAGCGCGAACTCGCTTTGCAGCAGCGGTTCACCGCCGCTGAGCGTCATTCCGCCGCCCGAGCGCCCGAAAAATACCCCGTCGGTTTCCACATCCGCCATAACTTCGCGGACACTGCGAAGAGCCCCGAAGACATGCAGAGCTTCGCTCGGGCACTCCGGAACGCAGGCCAGGCACATGTCGCAGGACTGGCGGTTAATTCTGATCTTGCCATCTTCGGCGGCAACAATAGCCCCTGGCGGGCAGGCCTTGATGCAAACACCACATTCGCGTGTACCAATGCACTTATGCAGATTCAGGGCCAGTTCCGGCCGCACACGCTGAGATTCGGGATTGCTGCACCATTGACAGCGCAGGGGGCAGCCGTTCAGAAACACCATGGTGCGGATTCCCGGCCCGTCATGGAGGGTATAGCGCTGAATATTGAAGACGTAGCCGGATTGCTTCAGGTCAAAATCTACATTTGTGCCCATATACCCTATCAAAGGACATAAGACTCCGCCGCGGAGCGGAGACTCTTATGCCGTAAATACCTAGAAGGTCCCGTGCTCAGTCCGCCGGATGATGTCGTCTTGCAGGTCCGGCGACAGGTCTACAAAGTAGGCGCTGTAGCCGGCCACGCGCACCAGCAGGCTGCGATACTTGTCCGGATCCCGCTGCGCCGCCAGCAACGTTTCCTTATTAATAATGTTGAATTGCACGTGCCACAGCTTCAGGTCTATCCATGTCCGCAGGAAGGAGACCAGTTTCTGCGTTCCTTCCTCTCCGGTTACGCAAGAAGGACTTAGCTTTACGTTGAGCAGCCTGGAGGCCCGTTCGCGGTAGTTATGGTTCTTGGTGGCAAAGTTGGAGAGCAAAACCGCCGTTGGGCCATTCACGTCGGCCCCTTGCGATGCCGATGAGCCGTCGGCCAGCGGGGTAAATGCCTTGCGGCCATTGGGCGTGGCGCTGACGACCTTGCCGAACGGCACATGCGAAGTGAAGGGCACGTACCTCAGGTCGAGATGCACGCCCAGCTCGGAGGAATATTTCTTGGTGAATTTGAGAGCTTCCAGGTCTATTGCCTTGCCGATGTTGTCCGCGTAGGGGTCGTTGTTTCCATAGCGTGGAGCATGCATCAGCAACTGCCGGACGAACTCCTTGCCGTCAAAATTGCAGTCCAGCGCCGCCATCAACTCGCCCATTGAGAGCTTCTTTGTTTCAAAAACGAGCTGCTTTATGGCCGCCAGCGAATCGATCACGGTGCCATAGCCGATGAACTCGAAGTAGCCAAAATCGATGCCGCCCTCGATCACCGGGCTGTGCAGGTCCTTGCAAGCCCTCATGCAAAGGTCATGCAGCGCGGAGCCCAGCGGAGTGGCGAAATGATTGGGGCGGGAACGAATAATGATGTGCTGCTGGATAAAGGCGTGTTTCAGGAAGTTCGTCTGCTGCGCGCAGTAAGCCTTCCAAAACTCGTCCCAGGTCTTGAAGTTGCGCGGATCACCGGTTTCGAGTCCGATTTTCTCGTAGCCGTAAATTTTCATCCGGCCGTTGCGCAGCGTCATTTCCAGCGCCGCGGCAAAGTTTATGTAAGCGCAGGGGCTGGTATAGGTATCGCGATTGGGCATGCGGGCTTCGGTGCAACCGGAAACCGCATAGTCATAGGCTTCCTCGAAGGTGGCTCCCTTGGAGACCAGCAGCGGAATTACTTCTTCGTCATTGATGAGTTTCGGGAAACCGGAGCCTTCCTTAATGGTTTCCGCAACCTCATAAAGGTAGCGCTGCGGCGCCCGGGAATGCATCCGTGCCGCCAGGTCCGGATAGTTCAGCGGGAATTCGCGTTTTGACTTTAGGAAGAGATAGGTTAACTCGTTGGTGGCGTCGATCCCGTCGCGAGTCTGTCCGCCCACGGTAACCGCTTCCCAATGCGCGTAGCCTTCGTTGATGGCGCCACCGGCCGGCGAGATATAAAGGTCGATAAACTGCGCCATCGCCACCCACATGCACTCCAATAGCTCGATGGCCTTCTCCGGCGTCAGATGGCCTTCGGCCACATCCTTTGCATAGAAAGGAAACAGGTACTGGTCCATGCGGCCATTGGAAATGATGGTGCCCGTCTTCTGTTCAATGCGGGAGAACATCTGGACGAACCATTGGGACTGCATGGCTTCGTGGAAGGTGCGGGCCGGATTTTCCGGTACCCAGCGGCAATGCTCGGCGATGAGCTGCAGTTCCTGGCGGCGCTGCGGGTCCTTTTCTTGCCTTGCCATCTTCTCAGCCAGCGCGGCGTGGCGGCTGGCCCAGATGACGATGGCATCGCAGACAGTAATGATGGCCTGCAGAAACGGCGCTTTCTCCTGGTTATCGACGGGGTTCAAGGGATCAAGGGCCTCAAGCTTGGCCTTCGCCTCCGCCCGGATGGCCTTGAATCCATGTTTCACGACCTTCTCGTAATCATGTACCCACTGCAAAGCCGAACGGAAAGACGCGGTTTCGTTAACTATGAAGCGGGATTGCAGAGGGTTCTCGGGATTACAGGTCAGCCGCATGGTCTCATCCGGCAAAGCCTGCGTCAAAGCCTCGTGGAAGGTTTTACCTTTCCAGTAGGGAGCTATCTTTTTAATGACTGTCGTGGCGTCGCCTTCGGAAATGTTGAACGGAGACTCGGTCCGCTGCGGCAACTGTTCCACGGCCAGGTCAAGGAAGTCGCCATCCAGTTCCGGATAAAGAATTCCATAGCGCCCGGCGCAACCGGATCTGCCAACCAGCAACTGGTGATCGTCTATATAGACGTCGATATGCTCCGCAATATGCTTCAGCGCCTTGGCCCAGCGCAGGGTCAGATGTTCGCCCTCGGTCTGGCGCATGGACTCGGTAAAAAGGGCGCCTCTTTGTACGTCAATCGTGGGGCGCGTACCCTTAAACGAGTTCAGGATGGTAAAAACTCTTTCCCGTCCGACGTAGCTCTGAATTCCTTGCTGTTCCTCCAGAACCCGCTGCTCGTGAGGAGATAACACACAGCATTCTGCAGTAGACATAACTTGCGCTCCTTAACAAACAAAGGATATCGATACCGCCCATGACGCTCGCCGCGACGGGAATCTGCTGTGACCTTTTCGGCTATCGCGGGTTAAGTGCTGGGATGGAGTAATCGTACCAATCGATAGTTGCGCCGGCCAGAGCTGCCGTAATCGCCCCCTGAGCGTCCATCTTCCGACGCCGGTCACATTCTTCTCCCCGCGTGCTCTGAGGCGCATCCGCGAATTGTTCCGCTTCCGACTGTTGCTGCAAACTTTCTAAAATCGTCCGAACCATGTTTTTGTCGATTGAGTTGCGTGCAGGCTGACATCATGATGTCCAGATGTCCGGATGTTATCTCTCTGGTTTACTCGCGTCAATATCGAAATAGGTCCCAAATTGGGAATTTAGGGACTATAACCTGTATGCCCCCATTAGTAAAGTTACACCAAGCTGAAGCTGCATCATGAGGCAAAATAGGGCAATAATATAGTTGGCAAAATAACCCTAGACAAGCGCCGTCCCGAGTAGCACAATTGGGCCACCCTGGAGAGGGCAAACATGGCAATCGTTGGTGATGTTTTCAAGCCTGGAGACAAAGTACCAAACTCCGGCATTTATGACGTACTTCACGATCCCGTACATCACGAGAGACATCAGGCAACTTGCGTCTTTGGGGAGCCGTTTCCGCCATGCAATCACTGTGGACACAATGTGCGGTTTAGGCTCGCAATCAAGGCTCTCCATATAACCGATCACGATCACTTCAAGAAGAAGTAGGCTCGTTACGGGCCATTAGTTGAGCGACGAAGATAACGTACGCTATCTTTCGCACATTTGAGTTGAGGAACTCTGGCTGATAGAACAGGGGTAGCTGCTAAACCCCAGAACGGAAGCCAGATGGAACCGAATAAGCCGGGAGAAGGTGCACGAAGCCTGAACCAGGTGGTTCAGATCGACGAGGGACGGATTCAACAGCATTTGGACGAGGTGGTTCGCAGTACGGTGGAGGAGACGCTGAACGGGCTGCTGGACGCCGAGGCGGACCAACTCTGCGGGGCTCGGCGCTATGAGCGCAGCGCCGAACGCCGGGATACGCGTGCCGGGACCTACCAACGGCAGCTTCAGACCAAGGCCGGCGAAGTCAGTCTGAAAGTGCCAAAACTGCGCCATCTGCCGTTTGAGACGGCCATTATCGAGCGGTATCAACGGCGCGAGTCTTCGGTTGAAGAGGCGCTAATCGAGATGTATCTGGCAGGCGTGAGCGTTCGGCGGGTGGAGGACATTACCGAGGCGCTGTGGGGCACGCGGGTGTCGCCGTCCACGGTCAGCGAGTTGAACCAGAAGATCTATGGCCAGATCGAGGAGTGGCGACGCCGCAAGATCGAGGGCCGGTATGCGTATGTGTACCTGGACGGCCTATGGCTGAAGAGGAGTTGGGGCGGCGAGGTGCGCAACGTCAGCGTGCTGGTGGCAATCGGCGTCGATGCCGAGGGATTCCGCGATGTTCTGGGCGTCAGCGAAGGCGCCAAAGAGGACAAAGAAAGCTGGACGGCGTTTCTGCGCGAGCTGAAAGAGCGCGGTCTCACCGGAGTTCAGCTCTTCGTCAGCGACAAATGCCTGGGCCTGGTGGAGAACCTTGGCGAGTTCTACCCGGAGGCCAAGTGGCAGCGCTGCGTGGTGCATTTCTATCGCAACGTGTGGACGAAGGTCCCGAGCGGGAAGGTCAAGGAAGTGGCGGCGATGCTGAAGGCCATTCACGCGCAGGAGGACCGGGCGGCGGCCCGGGAGAAGGCTCGGCAAGTGGTCGAGAAGCTGGCGGCGATGAAGCTGCGCGATGCGGCGGAACTGCTAAGCGCGGGGATCGAGGAGACGCTGAGCTATTTCGATTTCCCGCGAGAACACTGGCGGTGTCTGAGAACCAACAATCCCCTGGAACGGGTGATGCGAGAGATCCGGCGTAGGACGCGCGTGGTTGGCGCGTTTCCAGACGGTCGCTCGGCGCTGATGCTGGTGGCCGCCCGCCTGCGTTACGTGGCTGGTACGCGCTGGGGAACGAAGCGGTATCTGAATATGACGCGACTGGCGCATAGCGCGGTCGCCTAAGCTGGAAGAGGGCTGCCCCGCGGGCCAGCCCTCTTCCCCAACCTCAACATCAACAGAGTTCATTCAAAGAAAGTGCGAAAATTTCTGGACACTACCGCGACGAATGCACCGTCGCTTGTTTTGATAATTTCAATTCGCGATTGATCTAACGCCGCAGCATGGTCTTCCACGAACCGCGTCAACTCTTGTCTGTCATCCGTGGTTAATTGCGTGTACATAATTTCTCCAATAGAAAACCCGCCCGAAAGCGGGTTTTGCTGTCCTGTTCTCTTGTTTTGATTCAAGCGGTTTTCTTGGCCCGCTTCTTTCGTGCGCGCGCCCGCTTCCACTTCGCCTCTGCCTTCAAAACGTCATCCTTTGAGACGGTGAATATCTTACGGACGGCATTATCAAAACGTTCGGCGTCTGTGTTTCCGGGTACGTTAGGCGCTGGCAATGGCTTCATCATTCTTCCCTTATATGATCGTCCCTTGCGGAGTTATCGGCCTTCCTCGCGTCCGCAAGTTTAGGGACGATTGCTTGTACTGCGGCGGAAGAAGCTGAGATTGCGAGGGGACTATCGCACTAATACCAAGCTGCCGGAGCACGGTTATCTTTTGGGCGGTTTTGGGATCATTAATATCTGTGTCCCATGTAAGCAATTCTTTGCACCCAGCATCGATGGCCGACGCAACATGAATGGCATCCATTCCTCGTAGGCACAAATTGTGCTTCCAGAGCAAATCCCGTCCTGCCTCCGCAACGAATACCGAATCCTGTACGAGTTTGATTAAAGTTCCAGAACAAAGCAGATTTCTAAAAAAGTCTTGTACTTGTTGGTCATAAACAACCTTGTGTTGACTGGGGTCGCTCGTATCCTTAATGTGGGAGCACTCAGATAATGATATTGAGGAGGTGTAGACCTCCAATAGTTGATCCTCTGAGGCCCTGAGTATCTGTTGAAAAAACCAAATGTCGTTGTCTCTCCCCGGGGTGTGCCAGTTTCGCGCCTTCTTTCCTAGCTCAATAATGACGTTAGCATCGGCATAGATTCGCGGGAGAGATTTCTCCGTCACTGGATCTTCTCCGAATCGAGAAATTTATCCACATCCCGCATCGTGAAGGGCTTTACTCCAAATAATTTATCGGCGGCCATACACTCTATTTGCCTGTTAGATCGGTCTGCGTGAATCTCCCCGTGGACGTGAAGAACGCTCCTCTTGTCCTGTATGGCTTGGAGTAGTTGGTCATAAATAGACTCATTCCGATATTCGCACTTGATTAACGTGTGCGACGAACTTTCCCTGATGTAAAAACAGGGCGGATTGCTCTCCATATACCACGAATGGAATCTGCCCTGAATCGCGCCTATGTAACAAACGGTCGATTCCTGCTTGCGAATGGGAACGACCTTGTCTGGAGTTAGATCAGACCAGTGAACTCGACCGTTTGGATACAGTCCAAATCTCACCCGCTCCCCAGGGTCAAGTGGCTTGGCGATCCCGTAGAACCTAGCCGCAGTTTCGGTCGTGAAGAACGGGGGGATTTTCCCTTTTATCATCATCGCCACGCCGGAGTTGAAGTGCTGCGATTGTTCCGGGGTAACGGGGCCGTCCCCCTCGACCGCATAGGAAAGGGAGCGGTTCCGAAAATCAGACCCTAGCCAGCGAATAGATTCGGGGAGGGCGAGGTCGGAGGACACACTTTCAAGAAATCGCCGCGTCTCGGTAGCGATCTTCTCCAGCTTTTCGAGCGGGACTCCCTTTCGACCCTCGTTAAATCGCATTCTGAATTTCAGCTTCGACATCACGCCCTCGGCTGTCGGTGCTTTCTCTTGCCGCGTTCCTGCCTACGCTTCAGCAGGGGAGGATTTCTGTTGAACGGCTGACTTTACCCGTCAACTCGTCGAACGTCAATCGTTTTCCAACGATGCCTTTAACCGCAAAATCAAACCGCTGTGCATCGGTAATGCGATCCTCGCGCTTCTTGGCGCCACGATTATTGTAGCGAAACATCTGTTCATCGAGATACCGGAACAGGTGAAACGGTTCGACGCTCACGTAAGTTCCCGCGATACCGCGCTTCAAAAGACTCCAGAAGTTTTCGAGTCCGTTCGTGTGTATCTTGCCATCAACATATTGAACCGCGTGATCCACTACCTGATGCTCAAACTCATCCAGCCCGTTATACGACTGAAGCGCATCCGTGTACAGTGCCGAACCGGCTTCCACATGCTTGCGGACTTCCGCCTGAAGTGCGCTCTTTTTGCGATTCGGAATCACCGCTGTACGAACCTTGCCGCCACGCTCAAGAATGCCCATCACGGCAGCTTTGTCTTTTCCGCCAGTACCAGTGATGCGGCGCTCCCGCTTGTCCCTGTGCATGTTGCGCGCCTTGCCGCCGATGAAGGTTTCATCGGCTTCAACGTGACCGGACAGTTTCCCGGACGGCTCCCGTCCGAACAGCAAGCGAATCCGATGATTCAGGAACCATGCGGTCTTTTGCGTGACGCCGATAGCCCGGTGAATCTCGTAACTGCTCACGCCGTTTTTGCAGTTGCAGACCATCCATATCGCCATGAGCCACTTGCCTAGGCCGATAGGGGAATCTTCCATGATGCTGCCCGTCTTCAGCGTGAATTGCGGGGCGGCGTGCTTTTCCCGGCAGTGCCAGCGTTCATATTTCTCGTAAAATGTGACATTCTTGCTTCCGCAGCGCGGGCACATAACGCCATCCGGCCAGCGACGGGCAATCAGATATTCCCGGCAGTTCGCGGGGTCAGAAAAGAAGATGATCGCTTCTTGAAGCGTTTGCGGTTCGTTCATGGCTTTCTGCTCCATACAAGAGCAGAATAAACGAATTAGCCTATTTTGTCAACTATATTATTGCCCAAAATAGGGAAGCGCAACTGGTTTTATGCTAAGGCCATCCCGCTGAGCTGCCTACGGCTAAGGGTGAGGCGTTTTTGCCACACTTAACAGCGTGGGCGGAGCTGCCATAACCACAGGCGTACGGAGCCTCAGCAGCCGAGATTTTCGTATGACCTTCTTGAATACGCGATTATTCTCAAGATCATTTACTCAAGATATTTATGCTCTTCAGGCTGCGCGCTGCCAATCGTCGCCGTACAAGGCGCGAGCATACGAGAAGAAATGCTTGCGATGGTTGTTGCGGACTGCTCAGGCTGCAGAGAGGCACTCGGCAGTTTTTAGAGAGCTTTAGGCACGTATTAGGAAACTCTACAGTAAAAACAAAACTGCTCTCACATCTCACTGCTGGCGCTGGCGGAGATTGCCCTCCACGCCCGGGCGCCGTCCGAGTGTGGCAACGGAATCAAGTTACAGATCGCCAGCATGAAATTCACCTGGCTGAGCCATCCGATTGCGATTGCGGCGATAACGAGGTTCACCAGCGGGCCTGAGAGTGATGTCGCCAGATTGGTTTCTGAGCGGTGGTCGTTTTCGCGGCGGATATAGGTGCCCATCCAGTCGACGCCAATTGCTTTCACCTTTGCCCCACAGAGACCCGCTGCGGCGGCATGTCCAAGCTCATGCAGCAGGAGACTGGCCAAAAGCAAGGCCGCGAGTTTAAGGCTGGGCGCTACAACTCCGGCGATCGCAGCCACCAGAAATGCTCCAGGTTTGAGCTCGACTCTCATCTCCCTCCCCGGAACGGCAAACATGAATTGTTCGAGAACCAGCAGCTTTGTTTTGATATTCTTTTGCGACAGCGCCACCGGCAATCCAGAGAACATGCTAGGGCGCTCGGTTTTAGACCTTAGCGGGTCGTAAGTACCTGAGTCGTGTGCTGGAAGTAGCTTGCGACAAGGCTACTCACGGCGGTTTGGCTTGCACTATTCCGCCGGGAGTTTTATGGTTTTCTCTTCGCTTCTATTGCCATGGAGATAGCTGTGCAGACGGTACGGTTTCCTTTCGGCGAAAAATTTCTCGAACTGCAGTTGGAGCAGCCGGCCGAGGTGCTTCTGCCCGAGTTGGTGCCCGCCGCTGCTAATGAGCTAGCGGCCATTCGTCAGGCAGTGACGCAGCCGATCGGCTCGGAGCCGCTGGCCAGGCTGGCGCACGGCAAGCGCACGGCGGCCATCGTGGTCAACGACATCACCCGCCCGGCGCCCAGCGAGAGCATGCTGACGGTGATCATGGAGGAGCTGACCGCCGCCGGACTCGATCCGGCCAACGTCACCGTCATCATCGCCGTCGGCAACCATGAGATGCCGACCGAGGAAGAGATTCAGCAAATCACCGGCCGCTGGCGCAATCGGCTCAAGATCGTCTCTCACGACTGCTACGACGATAACCTGCTGATCTACGCCGGCCAGACCGCCCGTCATTTGCCCATCTACATCAACAGCTATTTTGCCCAGGCCGACCTCAAGATCACTACCGGACTAATCACCCCGCACCAGTCCGCCGGCTTCAGCGGCGGCCGGAAGTCGATCATACCCGGCATCACCGGGATCAAGACGATTTCGACCCATCATTCCTTCCCCATCCGCCCCAAAGGCCCGGTGATGGGCATCATCAAGGGAAACAGCTTTCATGAGGAGGCGGTGGCCGCCGCCCGCCTGGTCGGGGTCGACTTCATAGTGAACGTCATCAAGAACTATCGCGGCGAGGTGGTGGAAGTTGTAGCTGGCGATCTGGAAGCGGCGCACGCTCGCGGAGTCGAGATCTGCGAAAAGGGCTGGGTGCGCAAGTTCGACAGCGGCTACGACGTGATCTTCGTCAGCCCCGGAGGCTACCCCAAGGATATCGACCTGCACCAGTCGCAGAAAGCCGTCTCGGTGGGCGAGCAGGTGGTGAACCCGGGCGGCACGATCATCCTGGTTGCCGAGTGCCGGAAAGGCATTGGCAAGTTCGGCGCCACGCTCAAGAAGGCGGATTCAGTCGATACCGTAATCAGCAATTTTTACAAGGAGGGCTTCAGCGGCGAGGGCCATTCCTCCAAGGCTTACATGTTCGCACGCGCCTGCAAGAAGTGCCGCCTCCTGGTCGTCTCTAGCATTGATCCGGCGGAGCTGTCCGACATGTTCATGACCGGCTTCCGCTCGCTGGCGGAAGCGGCAGAAGCGGCCTTGAGCAACTACCGGCAGCCGAAGGTCCTCTGCATCCCGTACACCGGGGAGTGCATTCCGGTGCTGGCCGGCAACCTGGTCAGCGCTTGAAGCGCACAACTATCAGGCAGGTCGCAACTTTTCCAGCGAGGCAGTTTTTAATACACCGAGCGACCCGAGGAGGAGTCGGAATATGAGACGGATTTTTAACCTGCTATTATTCAGCGCACTGTTGACAACCTTCGTTGCTGCGGCGTACGCACAATACGGCCCGCCGCACGGCCCTTACTACCCGGATCGGGTCAGCGCATTGGTCGAGAGAGTTCACCTTGATCTCAACCGGGGTTATAGCCACTGGAACCTCTCGAAAGGGGATCAGAAGCGCCTCAACAAGGCGGAGGATCGGCTCCGCGACTTTGCCCGCGACTGGCATCACGCGAAATTCAATAGAGGCGCTTTGGATGCTTCCATCTCCGATATCCAGCAAGTGGTAGAAAAGAACCACCTACGGGGGCGGGAGCGCGATGCCCTCTGGAATGATGTTGAGCAGCTACGCCGCATGCGCGAGGCGTATGATCGCCACGAAATTGGACGCTGGTAACCGGCTTCACAGGCTGCGGAAAAACACAAAATATACTGCGCTCGCGAAGGTGGGGCACCGCGCACCGACTGTGTGTGGGTGTCCCACTCAAGCTATGCTTGAGCGGGGCCGTTGGCTGCAATCGAGAATGAAACCATCCCACCTAGGCCAAAGACAGGTTTGGATGGGCGTCTTCAAGGAACCTACCCGCTTGGCAATCTTCGTAGCGCCTGCGAAACCAGTTAAAGACTAGAGATGCTAAACTGTGCCGACTGCTGAAACTCGGTACAGGGGAGGGTGGCGTGCCCGCGAGTCCGGTCATTGTGCTCCACGGCGGAGCATGGGCAATCCCAGACGAAATGGTGCAGTCTGATCTATCCGGTCTTAGCAGCGCTATGGCGGCTGGCTGGGCAGTGTTGCAGCGCGGGCGTTCAGCCCTGGATGCCGTCGAAGAAGCCGTTGCCGTCATGGAAGATGATCCGGCCTTTGATGCCGGACGCGGCTCGTTTCTTAATCGCGATGGACGGGTCCAGTTGGACGCGCTGATCATGGACGGAGCCAGTTTGCGCGCCGGCGGCGTGGGCTGCGTCGAGCGCATACGCAACCCGGTGCACGCTGCCCGCAAGGTCCTGGAGGAGAGTCCGCATGTGTACTTCGTCGGCGAAGGCGCGGAGCGCTTCGCTCAGGAGCACGGGATAGAGCTTTGCGGCAATGAGGAGTTGGTGGTTCCGCGTGAGGTCGAACGCTGGCGCAGCGCGACCGACCAGCAGTATCTGCATATGCCGGGAGAGTTTGGGCGGAGCGTGGGATCGCACGATACGGTCGGCGCGCTGGCGTTGGACGTTCACGGTAATCTGGCGGTGGCAACTTCGACCGGTGGCACATTGAATAAAGCCCCAGGGCGCGTAGGAGATTCCTCTCTAATCGGCTGCGGATGCTATGCCGATAACGAGACCGCGGCTGCCTCGGCCACCGGCTGGGGTGAACCGATAATGAAGCTGGTGCTGGCCAAGTGGGCAACCGACCGCGTAAACGTAGAGCGCGCGCCCGGACAGGCCGCGGCGGAAGCCATCCACCACCTGGAACAGCGGCTTGGGGGAAACGGCGGCATCATTATGCTGGACCGCTTTGGCCGCTACGGCATTGCTCACAGCACTCCGCGAATGGCCTGGGCTGTTCATACCGAGCAGGTGGCAACATCGGATATCGTCTTTACCCGCTGAGAACGTAGCCTGGGGTCGCTGGCACAGACCGGCTCAATCGGGAAACTCGCCGCAAATTGCTGATCTTAAGTAATTTCAGCCTGACTTCGTGGCATGATTCGGCTCGCCACCGACCTTCCCGACGATCTCCAGCCGCGCGTCAGGCCAGCCATCACAAAACCGTCTAGCCGGGAGTCCCGGAGGTGAGTTCCTGAATCTAATTATCTTGGGCGGTGAAACTGCCGCTCGCCGTTGCGGCGCTAGTGCTGTTCCCCCTTTGCGCTAGTGCCGCTTCTTCCAAGATCCGTACGGATCCTCTCCTGCAGTTCCCTCGCGCCCTGGACGGTACCTGAGCGGCGCAGTTCAGGCGGCCTTTGTCGACAGCTCCGCCGTGCAGAACGCGCATCTGCGTGCGGCGGCCGGAATTTCGCTGAGGCACTCCGGGCATTGCTTCCTGGTAGGGTCGGGTGGCGCCTCCCCGCGCCTTTTGTAAGCCATAAAGGCGCTCATCGGCACGATCACGAAGAAGTACACCGCAGCGGCAATCAGCAGGAAAGAGAGCAGCGAGTTGATAAAGTCACCGTACATAAACCTGCTGCCGTTCAGTTCCGCATAGAACCCGGAAAAATCCGGTTTGCCGAATATAGCGGCTATGAGAGGTGTCAGCAGATCTTTGACAAACGCCGCGACGACTGCTCCGAACGCCGCGCCGATAACGACTGCGACCGCCAGGTCGATGACGTTCCCTCGAAAAATAAACTCCTTAAATCCCTTCATCATTTCGCGCCTCCCAGGGCTGGAACGATGTGCTTAGATTCAAACGGAACCTGTGCTGCTGCCTCGAACTTATTTACGCGATGGGATGACTGAATACCGCCGGAGTTTGCGGCCGATCAGGGGTTGGGGTTATACAGCATCTTTGCCGTAGGGTCGCGGCGGGCGCCTTACAGAGCAATAATCTACCCGCGCGGGAAGCCGCTCATTAAACCGCGCTCCCGCGCTACGGCCAAGGCTCCTAAGCCGGCCAAATCTCCGGTTAGCTGGTCGTCCACCACCAGAACGTCTCCTTGAAAGAAGCTATCTGCCCGGACGAGCGCGGCGAAAGCCTGCTTCATCACCTTTTTCCCGGTAATCACGACCGGCACACCCGGGCTCAAGCCAATGGCGCTGCTATGCTTCACGGCAAAAAGGTCCTGGCTGAGCACGGCGCCTAGCAGGAAGTTAGCTCTCTGCTCCGCGGTGGTGTCGCCGAACCGCTGCAGAATGCGGACGGAAAAGCATGCGCGCCCCAATCCCACGTTGGAACAGCAGCGCGCGCCCTCGCGAAGCATGGCTTCGTCCAGTTGGTGCGCAAACGAACCCGAGACGGCGCTGGCCAGGATCGTGTGTCCGGTGATGACGTCCAGCAGTTCTCCGGCAAGCGTGGTCAGACAGGCGGTTATGCGGTTTTCCGCGTCAATGGTGATGAACTTCGAGTGCGACCCGGGAAATATAAATATCGCCGGGCCCCGCAGGCCCATGGATTCAATCAAGCCGAGGGCCTCAGCTTCTTCTCCCCGCATGATGTCCATGGACTCGTAGGTGCCGAGATCGACTGCCGCCAAGCTGTTCTTGATACCCGGGACGAACCAGATCGGTTTCGGAGCCACCTCCGGCATGGAGCTCTGGACGAGGCCTTTAGCCAGTTCTTTGATACCGGCGGGGGCGGGAACATGCGGAACTTCAAGCAGTCCAACTTCGGAGGTGATCATTCCGGACGCCACAATCACGTCAACAGCGCGCAGCTCGACGCCGGCCAAGGCCGCCGCTTTCTGCAGGGCATCACGAACGCCAAACTGAAGCTTCTGCCGGCTGCCGCTGATGGCTGTATCGCGCACGCCGACCTCGGCGCAGGATTGGGAGAGAATCCGCCCATCCTGCCAGAGTTTGGCCCGAGTGTTTGTGGTTCCCGTATCAATCGTAATTGCTTGCATGCTTCACTCCTTGACTGCGAGTTGGCGTAACGCCCGGTCTGGCGTCGTCGTTATGAGCCTAGTTCCCGGCGGGTGAGTGCGTGGATTATCTCCCTGAACTGCGGGCACGATCGACTGAGGAGGTCGCGCGAGCCGTGCTCGTAGTCCTGGAAATCGAAGCCTGGGCTAACCGTGCAGCCCAGTAATGCAAATTTTCCGTTGCCCAGCAGCCGCGATCCCTGCCACACGCCCCGCGGCACCACCACCTGCGGCGCCATGCCTTTCTCGACATCTGTGCCGATCAGAACCAGCCTGCCCGAGCCATCCGGCCACAATTGCAGCATTTCCACCGGGTCGCCCATATAGAAGTGAAAGATTTCGTCGGATGCCACCCGGTGCAATGCTGAAATCGTACCTGCTTCCAGGAGGTAGTAGATTGCGGTGCCGATGCTCCTGGCGCCGGCATAGCGCGACGGCAGGCACTGCCGACCGATCGATTCCGGCGAGCGGTAGGTCTCGGCGTAATATCCGCCCTCCAGCGCAAGCGGCTTCAGATCAAGTAGCGACTTCAATCTCTCAGCATCCAAGAAGAACCACCTCCGCTTCATGGATGAACACATGCTAATGCTTAATTAGCAAGCCTAATAGCCTTCGCGCGTGGCGGCAACCAGCGCCTTCAGATTTTCGATTGGTATAACCAGCGGAACGGCGCAATCGGGGGCAATCATCTCGACTCCGGCTTCTATTGCGGAGCGCGCCGTGTTTTCTCTGTACAAGGCCTGGCTCTGCTACTGACACAAGAAACCAGAGCCTGCCGCGGCTCCCATCCCGCACTTGGGTTCGACAAGAACAGGGACAAGAAGAAGCAGGAGGAGGTAAAGCGCGGTGAGATTGGCGAGGGGTGCTCCGCTACTGGCCTGACTCAATAGCGAGGATCTTCGTGCTGATCCAGAGCGCCAGTTCTTCGAGCTTGGTTGGAAGCAAATCAGGCCGCTGCTTGGGAAGGTCGTCCAGCAGCTCTTGATAAGAAACCGCGAATGACGGCGCTGCTGCAAACCCGATGGCATCAGCTACTTTACAGGCAAAGCGAACCACCGCCAGAGCTTCGCTGTCCTCGACACCATTCTCGGCCGTGTGGTGACGAGAGGTGACGTCAGCAAAGACATGAGGCAAGTTCCAGTCGATGACCAGTTTCCGCCCAAGCTCGCAATGATCGAGCCCGAAGAGTTCTTTCTCCCGCTTGAGCGCCTCGGCTTGACTTCCGACGCTGCTTAACAAGTTTGCATACTCCTCCGGCGCTGCCGCCGCCAGCACCACCCTGCCGAGATCGTGCATGATTCCAGCCGTGTAAGCGGCGCCCACATCCATCGGCATTTCCGGTGCGTATAGTTCGGCCAGGAGGGCGCATGCCAAGCTGTGCCGCCAGAGCGGCCGCAACGCGGGATTGTCCAGAGAACTGCCCATATACCCCCTGATCCCGACGGTAATCGCAATGCCTTTGAGGCGGTTGAGGCCTAGCCTGATAATGCCCTGCATGATGCCTGTCACCGGCGCGCGAAGAGTATAGAGAGGCGAGTTCACGATGGTGAGGACTTCGCTGGCAAACGCTTGGTCAGCGGCAATCAGGGCGCTAAGCTGGGACAATGATAGAGCGTCCTTGGATACAAGCTGGAGCACCTTCAGGGCTACCTGGGGCAATGATGGCACGCGAATTATTGACCAGGGAACTTTCGTGAACATCTTGCGGCCTGCTTTAAAGATAATGCGCTACAGATCATGGCGACGGTTTGACATTATCCAAGGTCGATAGCTGGCGAAAACGCCCTGCCTGGAGCTCGCCATCAGCCCTGATCCCAGCAACAATTCATCGGCACATTGGCCAAAAAGTTTATTAAAAATCTGCTTTGTCTATAGAGCGCTTCGCCTGGCCTCGCGTTCACCAGCGTCGTCAGCCGAAATGAAAGGGCCGCTGCGCCCCCCTGCAACGGCCTTTCGGTTTGTGCGCTCCCATCCCGGTTACAGATCCTGGACCCGACCACTGAAGCCGTTTGCTGGGCATACAAGTGCTTAAAAACACAACAATGGTCTAATTTCACTCACTCATGTGACGTGACAGAGATTACAAAGAGTTTCACCAGCCCCGTGCTATAGAGTCGCATCAGTGAGGCCTGTGGGGGCCTCCTGCCTCCTGCGGTTATTTCGCAGTTTCATCGCTTCCATGAGGTACGCCTGCCGGAAGGCAGTGCCAGGACTCCATTGTTCTCTGCGGAGGATTTTGAATGTCCAACGCTGGAAAGCATGACTCCATTGCCGCACACCGTGAAGGTTCCGGCGTTTCGCTGCGGAGCCGGTTCAGGGTGCTGCCAAGAGCATGTCCGAGGGAGTTATGCCGACGTTATCACGCGGGGCAATGCAGTTGCATTTCAGGAGCGCACATGACTTAGATGGCGGGGCCGCCCCGGCCTGAAAGCAGGGGACGCCTTCGCCGGAGCCAACCCAAACAAGACCCGGCAACGGGACGCGAAATCTAAGGAGCACTTATGGCCGATAACACTTTGACTGTGGTCGACAATCGGACTGGCAAGAGCTACACCATTCCGATCGCCAATGACACTATTCGCGCTATGGATTTTCGCCAGATCAAGACCGCCGCGGACGATTTCGGCTTGATGGCCTACGATCCGGCCTTCATGAACACCGCCTGCTGCGAGAGCACCATCACCTACATCGACGGCGACAAGGGGATTCTGCGCTACCGCGGCTACGACATCGAAGAGTTGGCCGAGTATTGCACCTACACCCAGGTCGCATACCTGTTGATCCACGGAGAGCTGCCGAATGCCGAACAGGAAGAGCGCTGGATGTACGAGATCCACTACCGCATGCGGATTTTCGAGAACATCAAGAAGTTTCTTGACGGCTTCCGCTACGATGCCCATCCCATGGGCATGCTGGTGAGCACGGTGGCCGCGCTCTCGACTTTTTATCCCGACGCGAGACAGGTGCGCAACCCGGAGGCGCGCATGGCCTCCATTTACCGGCTGATAGGCAAGATGCCAATCATTGCTGCCTACGCCTATCGCCATCGCAACGGGCTGCCGTATCTGTTTCCGGAACCGGATATGCCTTACACGCTGAACTTCCTGCACATGCTCTACGCCCGTAGTCAGAAGGCAAAAATGGTGAATCCGGTGCTGGCGAAGGCGCTCGACATTCTGTTCATCCTGCACGCCGATCACGAGCAGAACTGCTCCACCAGCGCCATGCGCGTGGTGGGCAGCTCCGAGGCCGATCCCTTCCTGGCGACGGCGGGGGCAGCCGCAGCCCTGGCCGGCCCGCTGCACGGCGGCGCCAACGAGGCCGTGCTGCGAATGCTGGACAAGATCGGGAAGAAGGAGAACATTCCGGCTTTTGTCCAAGGCGTAAAGGAAGGCAAGCAGAAACTGATGGGCTTCGGGCATCGCGTTTACAAGAACTACGATCCCCGTGCCCGTATCATCAAGCGAGTCGCCGAACAGGTCTTCGAGGTCACCGGCCGCAATCCCAAGATCGACATCGCCATGGAGCTGGAGCAGATCGCCCTCAATGACGAATATTTCATCTCCCGCAAGCTGTATCCGAACGTCGATTTCTACTCCGGCATAATTTACGAAGCCATGGGGTTCGACACGGATATGTTTACTGTGCTGTTTGCCATTCCGCGCACAGCCGGCTGGCTGGCGCAGTGGCAGGAGTTGGTCACCGACGCGGAACAGAAGATCAGCCGTCCGCGCCAGGTCTATACGGGCTTGCCTCGGCGGCCGCTTAAAAAAATTGACGCTGCCCATGCCGGTTAGACAGGGCAGCGCCCTTCCGAACTGAAACGGTAAGGAACCCCGCTGCGGCGGGGTTCCGATTATCAAACTGCCATCCGACGGCTTCCACCACCACACACGCCCGTTGCAAAGTGGGCTCCGGTACGGGAAGCACAAGCAGGCGCCGCCAAAAAGTGGTGGTAATTCTCCCGCTTCAGACGTATGCTGCGTTTCCATGTACAGCCCATTCGGCTCTGCCTTCACTCGATAAATCTTGAGTATACGCTCAAGCATTATCGGGGATCGCTGAACAATCAGGTCCAAGAGGCTATTGGGGCCTAAGAATCTGTCCAGAAACTCGTAAAGGAACCTGAGAAGGAATATGCGAGGCAGGCCGATAGCCATAGCTTGGAGGCATGTACCCGAGCGACTTGACGGAGCAGCAGTGGAGGAGACTGGAGCCTTTGCTGTGCCAACCTCGCCAGAATCGTCATGCCGGAGGCAGGCCGCGCAAGTATGAACTGCGCCGGGTGGTGGATGCCCTTCTGTATGTGGTCAAGACGGGCTGTCAGTGGCGGCAGTTACCCAGCGACTTTCCGCCGTGGAAGTCGGTGCATGAGCAGTTCCGGGCGTGGCGGGATGAGGGGATGTGGGAGCGGGTGAGCAAGAGCTTGCGTGAGCAGGGCCGCAAGTCCGGGGGACGCCAGGCGGTGCCCACGGTGGCGATCCTCGATTCGCAATCGGCGAAGACGGTGTTAAAAGGGGGCAGCGTGGCTACGATGCGGGCAAAAAGATCAAGGGACGCAAGCGGCACATCGCGGTAGACACGCAAGGCAATCTGCTGACGGTAGTGGTACACTCGGCCGGCATCCAGGACCGAGTGGGGGCGCGGGCGGTGTTAATGCGGCTGTTTTGTCGTTTCGATACTCTGCGCAAGGTGTTGGTGGATGGTGGTTATGCGGGCAAATTGATTGACTGGGCCAAGCAGATGTTCGGCTACCAGGTTGAGGTGGTCAAGCGCAATGAGATGCACCGCTTCCGGGTTCTGCCCAAGCGCTGGATTGTGGAGCGCACCTTGGCTTGGTTGAACTGGTCCCGCCGCCTCAGTAAAGATTACGAACTGCGGCACACCTCGGCAGAAGCTATGATCTACATCGCTTTCGCTCATCTGCTGCTGCGCCGCGCTACTTAGTTTTTGGACAGATTCTAAGATACTGACATAACTTTCCAAGGAATCGACGAATGGCATCGCTAAAGAAAATGCAGCTACCTGCCCAGATGGCGGTCGCAATGATAGCCGGATCCATCTTGGGAATTGCCGTCGGACCGCCTATTCAAAAGGTACAGTTCATCGGGGACATATGGCTCAACCTGATGAAGATGGTCATTGTCCCCATGGTGATATTCGTGGTGGTTAAAGGCATCTCCACCATGGATAGCCCCAAGACTCTGGGCCGGATTGGGCTGAAAACCTTCATCTTCTATACATGCATCGTCATTGTGGCCACGGTTGTAGGAGTCATAGTTACTCTGGTCCTGCAGCCGGGCATCGGATTCCATTTTGCGAAGGCGGCCAAAACCATTGACGTGGTGAAGGTGTCAAGCTTTAGCGATTACATGGTGTCGCTTTTTTCCTCCAATATGTTTTCCTCTTTTGCCAGCGGGAACACAATGCAGGTGCTGATCATAGCGATATTGTTGGGCATCGCAGTGGTCTATCTGCCGGAGCCGCGCCGGGGTGCCGTAAAGGCATGGTTTGACAACATGGCCGATCTGTTCATGTCTGTCGTAAATCTGATCATGAAATTCTCCCCCATCGGCGTGTTCTGCATCATGGCATCTGTTTTAGCGGAGAAGGGTTTAGGGACGTTTATTTCAATGGGGAAATTGCTGGCGGTTTTCTACCTAAGCTGCCTGATCCAGGTACTTTTGGTCTATCTCGGGTTACTTTGGATGATAACCAGAATTTCCCCTTTGGAGTTCATGAAGAAATCTTCAAGCGTCTGGGTGGCAGCAATAAGTATGTGTAGTAGCGCGGCGGTTATCCCGGTAAATCTAAGCGCGTGCGATAAAGAATTCAATGTATCCAACGAGGTCTCGAGCTTCAGCATTCCGTTCGGCGTTCAGTTTAATCAGGAGGGCGGCTCCATCTTATCGGCTGCGGTTATACTTTTTTCAGCGCAAGCAATTGGCGTTCACTTTGGGTTCTTAGAGCTAGTGAGAGTCGTCCTGGTCTGTACGTTGTTGGCGGGATGTTCCGGAGCAATTCCTGGCGGCGGGATAGTAAGGCTCATGGTCTCGTCTGCCGCTTTTGGAATGCCGCTTGAGATAGTTGTTTTGATCGCGGCATTTTACCGGCTATTCGATATGGGAACAACCAGCATGTGCTGCGTTGGCGACTTATCGGCGACTGTCATGATCGATAGGTTGGAAAAACGAAGAATCAAGCGTCAAAAAGACCTGGGAGTAGCTGCGACTGTTTAGAGATTCTACAGTGACATTAGAACTGGGCTCTATGGCCGCGGCCCCGACCAGCGTAACCGTTTTCATGTAAACCACGTGAAAGGATCATTTAGCATGGGCAACCGCAATGTTCCCTATCCTTCTTTAGATACACCCTCTCTGTTGCTGCATTTGGACCTGTTGGAGGACAACATTCGGGAAATGTCCGGGCTTGCAGCTATGGCAGGCCTTAAGCTCAGGCCTCATATTAAGGTTCATGAGAGCGCACTAATAGCGAAGTTGCAGACTGAAGCCGGGGCGATGGGCATAGAGGTGGGCACCTTGGAGCAGGCCGAAGCAATGGCGGAAGAGAGGTTTGACGACATAATTGTGGCCCATCCTATTTACGGAGAGCTTAAGCTGGCTGTGCTGAAGCGGCTTCTGCAAAGGCCGGCCTTAAAGCTTGCCTTGGTAGTCGACATGATCGAGCAGGCCCAATGTTTCTCGACGTTGGCTCAGGAGCTAGAGCGAGAGATTCCTGTACTGGTAAAGATTAATATCGGCGGCAATCGCTTCGGTGTTCTTCCCGGCCAGCCTGTGCTTGAACTGGCTAAAGGGCTTTGTCATCTTCCAGGCATTCGGTTTTTGGGCATTTATGCGCACGAGACGGGCGCGGAGCCTACGCAGAACGGTGTAGACAGGAAGGCCTTCGAAGCGGCGTCCATGATGGCCGAAACTGCCAGGATGTTGAAGAAAACAGGCCTTGAGGTAGCGCATGTCTCTGTCGGTTCTTCCCCAACCTATCGCTCCACCTGCCGCTTGCTCAAAGAAGGGAAGTTCCCGGAGATAACGGAGATTCATCCCGGCAGTTGCGTGGTCGGCGATATGAATTACTCAAGAAGCTTCGGTCTGCCGGAAAGTAAATGCGCTCTTACCATTCTGGCAACTGTGATGAGCGCCCATGCAGATCGCGCCGTGCTTGATTGCGGTGCAAAAACGTTCGGCGCTGATCGAACAGGGATTCGTGAGGCTCCCGGCTACGGTTTTATACGGGAGCGACCGGATCTTTTGCTGGGGCGCACGAGCAATGAGACGGCTATTATTTCTTACCGTGGCGATGAGAAGAAGCTCCGGTTAGGTGAGCGGCTGGAGATCGTGCCGAACAATGCCATGGTCGTCATCAATATACACAACCGGATGTATGGCGTAAGAAATGGCATGGTGGAGAAGGTGATCCCGATAACGGGGCAGGGGAAGGGCAATTAGCTGATGGAGCAGCCAGCTATTTTGCGATGAAGGGCCCTATGCAAGTTTCTCCCTGGATGAGCCTTCCCGTAGGCGGCTTTAGAGGTCGCTGACAGCAGCCGCGAGCAACTAACCGAGGCCGCAGAGCTGCTCAATGACCGTGTAAACGACGGCAGAATCCAAGCTGCCCTTGCCTTGTGCGCGGGCTGCGCGGAGCACCTCCAGTGTGGCCGAGGCGGCCGGCGCCACCGCTCCCACGGTGTCGGCAAGCCTGAGAGCCGTGGAAAGGTCCTTATGCATATTGTCAGTCGAGAAATGGGGTAAGAAATCGTGGGCGAGCATGCGTGACCCGCGTGTCTCCATCGCCCCGGTGCGCGCACCCCCCACGCTCGTAATCTGCCGGACGCAATCAGGATCGATGCCCGCTTTCCTGGCGAGCACGAGTGCTTCCGCCACGGCCTCGATGGCGATACCCATAATGAGATTGTTGACCAGCTTGAGCGTGGAGCCCGCGCCGGACGGACCGGCGTAGACGATCACCGCCGACACCTTTTCAAGCAGCGGGCGAACATGATCTGCCGCTTCTTTCTCACCACCGATCATGACGCCAAGCTTCCCGGCCTCGGCCACCTTCGGATTGCCGGTGACCGGCGCGTCGAGCATGCGAACGCCGCGGGGTTTCGCGCGCTCGGCGATGGAGCGTGACATCTCCGGAGCAATCGAGCCCATGTCGATGACAATCAAGCCGGGCCGGGCATGATCGAGAACGCCGTCCTGGCCGCAGATCACGGATTCCGACGCGGCCGCATCGGTGACCATGGTGATGACAACATCGGAGCTGCGAGTAAGCTGGCCAATGTTCTCGGCCCGGCTCGCCCCTGCGGTCACCAAGGGCTCCGCCTTGGCTGCGGTGCGGTTCCAGACGCTCAGCTCGAAACCGCTTTTGAGTATGTTCATGGCTATCGGTCTTCCCATCAGGCCGAGCCCAATGAAGCCAATGCGCATAATGACTGTTCTCCTTCCGTTCTCGGGCAATCGCCGCATTTGCACTGGCCGGAGTGGCAACTTCGGTGCCAGGGGGCCCAGGTGAATCTCGGATCTACAATAACCGGTCCAGATCGGTCCGGAACCGGCAGCTCGCCGTTCGCCTCGTGCTCTTCTTGGCAAAAGACCGCACTACTGAACATACCGGACTTATTTGCCGATACAAAGCACTTCTGCCGCCAGTCGAAAAATGGTAGAGTCTCAGCCTGAATCCAGCCAATCAGGGAGCTCTAATGGCACAGGTCTGTGTTTTCTGTGGAGCGAAGCTGCAGGGCGAAAGTGGCCTTTGCCCGGCATGCGGCAAAAGTCAAGTTACCAGCACGAACCAATCAGGAGCGGGTGCCCAGGCGGTGATGGCGCCTGCTAGCGAAAAGCCATCTGTACAAGCCGCGCCCGCTGCCAGCGGTGTGCCAGCGGCGCAAAAACCGGCAAGGAGCTTTTGGAAAGCTGTGGTGCCGATTGCCATTGCAATCATAATCGTGTTGATCCCGGCGCCGGCCGGCCTCAAGTTCAGTGCGTGGGCGTTCTTTGCCGTTTTTTGCGGCGTTATAGCCGGAACCATAATGGAGCCTCTGCCGGCAGCGGCGGTTGGATTCGTCGGCGTGGGAGTAGCCACGGTTCTGGGCCTGGTCGACCGCCGACCCGGCCCATCCATTGCCTGGGCCTTATCTGGTTTCGCCAACGGCACCGTCTGGCTGATCTTCTCCGCCTTCATGTTCTCTACGGGCTATGAGAAGACGCGGCTAGGCCGCCGGATCGCCCTGGGGCTGGCGAAGACATTGGGATCCAAGACGCTCGGCCTGGGGTATGCCATCATGCTGGCCGATCTCGTTTTGGCTCCGGCCACCCCTTCCAACACCGCCCGCAGCGGCGGGACCATCTACCCGATTATCCGCAATATCCCGCCTCTCTACGGCTCTTACGGAGATCACACGGCGCGCAAGATCGGCAGTTACGTGATGTGGGTGGCTCTGTGTGCAACCAGCGTCACCGCCGCCACCTTCGCCACCGGGCTGGCGACCAACGCTTTTTCGCTGGAGATCGTAAGGAAACTCGCCCACGTAGAAATCACCTGGACGCAGTGGTTCATCGGTTGCTTGCCGGTGTCCTTGATTCTATTGAGCGTCTTGCCCTACCTCATCTACAAAATCTATCCGCCGGAAATCAAGACCAGCAAGGAAGTCCCGGTATGGGCGGGGCAGCAACTGGCGGAGATGGGCAAGATTTCGTGGCGGGAAATCGGCCTGGCGCTGATCGTCGGCTGTGCGCTGGTGTTCTGGGTCTTCGGGACGAAAATCGTGGACACCACAGCCGTGGCCTTCATGGCCACTGGCTTGATGGTGGTCTGCCGAATCGTCACCTGGGACGACATCCTTTCCAATAAGGCTGCCTGGAGTGTGCTGGTATGGTTCGGCACCCTGGTCAGCCTGGCCGATGGCTTGAACAAGGTCGGTTTTGTGGCCTGGTTCGCCAAACTGGTGGCTTCGCACCTGATGGGCTTATCGGCGGTGACCGTCATGGCGTGCCTGGTGGCGCTCTACTACGTCGTCCATTACATGTTTGCCAATCTCACCTCGCAGGCGGTGGGAGTCCTGCCGATGCTGTTGGTGGCGGGTATGTCCATCCCCGGCATGCCGGTAAGAAGTTTTGCCATGCTGCTGTGCTTCTCGCTGGCTCTGCAGGGAGTGATTACGCCTTACGCGTGCGGCGCCGCTCCCATTTACTATGCCAGCGGCTATCTGCCCCGCAAAGATTTCTGGACTCTGGGCGCCATCTTCGGCGCGATCTTCCTGGGCACGCTGCTCGTGGTCGGCATCCCCTACCTGTCGTACATCAACCGCTGACGCGTGGCGGAGAAATGATGAAGGGAGTTCTGAGCTGCCCAATGGGCACGAGAAGGGCGGCTGTTGTCACCGTGTCCAACGCGTAATCGGGGTTTGATCGGCCAACGCGCAGTGTTTTTGGCCGGCAATTTATCAGCTTTTGTATCTCACTGCTCCAGACGGGACGCGGCTCAGCGTTCGGATCGGCATCGAGAATGCTTTGAATCCAAAGCACCACCACGCCGTACCTTCGTCGCCTCGCCGGCCCGCTGCCAAGCGCCCTCACAAATATTCCGTGGCGCAGAGGCTTCGAGATTTCAGCTACACGCCACCTTTGCCCGCCACTTTCTTGCTTTGGTGAAGGTTGCAAACAGGCCGCTGGCCAGCAGCGCCAGGCTGCCCGGTTCGGGGACGACTAATGGGGCGGCGCCGATCGTTATTTCCGGCTGGTACCCGTCCCAACCCTGGGGATCGGAGCGGAAGGTTCCCAATCCATTCGCGCCGCTGTCGCTGTAGGAACCCGGAGACGTTGAGTTGATGTAAACCCCGCCAACATTCACGTTGCTGCCAATGGTGGGACCGGCGCCCACGCCAAAGTTCACCAGGCTGTAGGGGCCCGAAGCCGCGTTATTGAAATTCAAACCATAAATAAACGTATTGGGAAGGTTAATGTTCTGTGATGAGAAGTTGAAGGTGGCAATCGAAGCCAGCCCATACCAGCAACTCCCGCCCTGTGAAAACGCTCCGTTGGCGCATCCCCCGCTTGCGGCCGGCCGCCACGGGATCAGCGCATTAATCGTAAGGGTTGCAAACTGCGAGCCGACCGTGCCGTTCGGTCCGTAATTGTACAGATTCATGGTCAGCGACTCGAAGAAACCAGCCGAAGTGCCAACCCCCGGGAAGCTGGACTGCACCGCCCAGTCGCTCAGGACGACACTGATCTGGTTTAGCTGCCACGAGCCGGAAGTCACGTTAACAGCATTGCCGAACTCCGTGGTGCTGCTAGATGCATAACTCAGACTGGCGACGTTGGTCGGCAGAGGGTCGGGTATCGAGTTGTAGACGACGTCGGCGCTCGCCGACAGCCCGCCCATCAGAAATGCCAGCGCGATTGTGGCACAAAGTTTCCAGTTCACTTGTTGCTCCCCAGCAAGACGTTCTTAGCCCCTCCGTTAATTCACGAAAGCAAACTAAGGCCTATCCGGAATGACGATTGCCGCCTTGCGAATGCAGACGCATAAGCGCAGAACGTCATCGGCCAGTTTCTCTCGGGAAACTGCGAACAATTAACAGGGCGGAACCCCTGGATGCACGAACAGTGCCACTGGCAGTTCCCGCGCTCGTCGACAAACTCGTGGAAATTTATCAAGTTACGTTAGTTCTACGACCATTGCGTTTTGCAAGTGGAAAAACGGAAAACATTTTCGCAGCAACAATGCGCAAACAGTTGCAGCCGGCAGTGGCACCAAATGCCGGCAGATGTTCTGCGATAATTGGTTCTCGCGTAATGCGTTACAAGAGACTTGACAGGGCAGGGTCACAGGAGGAGAATTTGGCACAAGGAATCCGGAGAGAGATCGAAATGCGAAAAGTGATATGGGCGTTGATGTGCTTTGCTCTGTCTGGCGTGCTGATGGCTGGAAATAGCGGTGCAATTGCGAATTTTAGCGGCGAGGTTTCCGTCAACGGCCACGCCGTGCCGGAGAGTACGGCGGTTTTTCCGGGCGACAAGCTAGCTACCGGCCATAATGCCGCCGCGTACATCTCGCGCCCTGGTTTTACCATGGTCGTCGGCAGCGAGTCTTCGGCGGAACTGCTGGCGAATGGCGTGCGCATTCTTGATGGAGTCGCCGAGGCGACTCTCAAGCCGGGAAGCGAAATTTTATATGCCGACCTGCACATCAGCGCGGCCTCGGATTCCGCTAAATTAAAGATTGAGGCGCATTCAGGCTCGCAGATGATCGGCGCCTACTCGGGCGACCTTACGATAACCGACGGCGTGAAGACCGTCAGCGTGCCGCAGGGCCAGGCATTGTACGCAAAGGCCAAGGCCGAGCCCCAGGGCCGCACCCCTACTCAGCTTCCGACCAGTGGCAATGTGACCCTGAGGGGCACGGTAACCGTCAAAGATGGCAATTACTTCCTTACCGATAGAACCACCGGGCAAACGGTGCAACTCACGGGTAAAAATCTGGGTAGGTTCGTGGGGCAGATGGTAAGGGTAAACGGAACGGTGCTTGGCGGCACGCCGGCCGGCGGCGCTTCGCGGCTGATCGCGGTGTCGCATATCATGCACGTAGCTGGGGCGGCAGCGGGGGGAGCGGCGGCGGGCACAGCTCCGGCGGTGACAGGTGGCGGCCTTTCTACGGGGACGATAGCAGCGATCGGAGGCGGCCTGGCGGTTGGCGGTACCTTAGGAGGACTGGCTGCGACCGGCACCTTCGGTGGCAATAATGCTCCCCCGATCAGTCCTGCCGGGCCGTAAGCCTTCTTTCATCATAATGAGAATCTGGAAGGCCCTCACACGATGAGGGCCTTTTGCTATCTCTGCATTCAGCACGCAAGTGCCGTTGGAAACCAGTTCACGCCAAGGTGTGTGGTCCGGGCAACAGGTATGCTACGCCGATCAAGGCAAAGATAATCGTCGCGAAGCCGAGAATGGCGAGGTAAGCGGCCCGGCGACCGCCCCAGCCGCGGGCGATGCGCGTATGCAGGTAACCGGCATAGACCAGCCAGGTAATCGCCGCCCAGGTTTCCCTGGGCTCCCAACTCCAGTATGAGCCCCAGGCCTGATTCGCCCAGTAAGCACCTGCGGCAATCATGAGCGTCAGCAGCGGAAAGGTGATGCGGATGGTCTTGTATGTGAGTTCGTCCAGCGCATCGGCTGAAGGCAACAGGCGCTGCAACCCGTGGCGCCGCCGCACCAGCGTGAGGTAAAGCGCTTCCACAATGATTGCGCTGATCATTCCGGAAAAAATGTACCGGCTTGCGGCCAGCGATGTCGAAAACAGCCCATAGGCGTCGGGCGAAGCGTATGTGCGGTACTGCACGCACAGGGCAAAAACTACCACCCCCAATAACTGCAGCAGAACGCTGGCGACCATCACCTTGTTGGCGTAGTCATAGGGTTTTTTATCGTATCCAAAGCGCGCCGACAGGTATAACAGCAATGGCACCAGGCATGAGACCAGGATTAGCAGGAACAGCCATCCGATATCCGGAATAATGACAAACACGGGCGTCCCGCGAGCAAACACTTCCGACTTCTGTGCCGCGTCCCAGGCGGGTACGGAAAACCCTCCGAGCGTGAGCTGCTCGAAGCGGAAGCGCTGCATCAAGCTGCCGTACAAGGCCACCATGCCCAGCGACACCAGCCCCTGGAACGAGTGGGTCTTCATCTTATCCTGGATCAAGAACATCAATGCCAGCGCAAAGCCGATGGCACAGGCCGCATAGGAGAGCAGCGCCAGCGCTTCGTGAGCGTGGAACCAAGCGGATTGCAGGGCCGGGCCAAGAGGGCGAGCATCGGCGGGCAGCAACTGCATGAGAATTATGCCGGCCACCGTCAGCGGCATGGTGATGCTGCCGATAATCTTCACCTTATAGCGGCGCTCGGCAATTAGCGTAAGCAACGCCAAAGTCCAGACGAAGCTCAGCAGCGCCTCGTGCATGGTCGAAAGTGGCGGATGCCCGGCGAAATACCAGCGGTGGGCGGCGACAACAGTATTGACCAAAAAACCGAGCGCGGCGGCAGCCGAGGCGAACCCGGCGTAACGCTGGGTGCCGCTAACGCCGAAGCCGACGTACAGCGCGCCGGCCGCCGCATAGCAGAGAAGCGCCAGGTAGAGCATGTTGCTCTCGGCAGAAAGCGGGCCGGCGTAAGCGCGCATCGCTTCCAGCAATGCCAGAAGCAGAACAAGAATTACGGCGGCGGCCGCGATCCTCCTGACGCCGGCGGATGTTTTCTGTGGAGCAGTTTTTTCCGCCCGGGCTTCCCGCGGTTGCGGAGCGCCGCTCAATTCCGCGCCGATGGACTCCACTAATTGAAGGAAGGTGTGCTCGAAGCGCTCACGGTTTTTGCCGTAAGTCCCGCCAACCCACAACAGCGGCTGCTGCTGCGCGTCTGCCGTGGCCATAACCCAGAAGCGCGAATGAACCGGATAGAGGGCCAGCGCCAATCCGAGCATCAGCAGCAACACGCCGCCCCAGACCGCCCACTGTCCCGGGTAGTACGAAACCGCAAGAGCGGTGGAGTAAGCCAACTCCCAGTTTCGTACCGCGAACGAATATCCGCCGGGCTGTGGTTGCGTAGCCAAGCTCGCGCCGGGGAAAACCCAGAGTTCCCGTTGCCCGTCTTTGCCGGTCAGAACGAGCTGGATAGCCGGGTTCACAGGGTTGTCCGAGCGCTGTCGAACCTCGCCGTCCTGAAGATAATAATCCGGGATGAAGCGCCCGAGCGCCACCGTGGTTTCCGCGTCCAATTGCACCGAGCGATTGGGAGCCAGGATGATCGTCTTGGCATCCGCATCGCCCGCTTGCGCCTGAAGCTCAACCTGCTCGATCATGCCGCCGGCGCTGTAGCTTGATTGATAGATGCGGACACCGCGGTAGCTCAGGGGATCGTTCACGGTGATCCGTTTGCTTTCGACTTCGCGGCCATGATTCAGAACCACGATATTCGACCACCAGCGCCTGGGAGTGCCGTCTGAATAACTCTCTTGCCCGGCGCCATCGCACCGGATAGAAAACGGCAGAAGCTTGCGGACGTCGAAGCTGCCGCGGCGCACCAGTATGACGTTGCTGTTTTCGCCCTTGGTCAGGGTGAGCAAGCCGCGATAGCCGTAAGCTGCATCCAGCAGGTAGCCGGCGAGGATCAGCAGCAGGCTGAGGTGGACGATGTAGCCCGCCAGCACCGACACGCGGTGACGCTCCGAGTACAGCGAGATTTCGTCGTTTTCCACCACGCGCCGCGGCTTCAGTCCCAGCCTTTGCAACGCGCGCTCGGCGGTCTCGATTCCAGCGCCGACGTCGTTGATCTTGAATTCCCGGTGGAACGCGACCGTGGCGCGGGCGGCAGCATCCGGGCGCAGGATCGGCCGCGTGGAGGACTTCCAGGCATTCGGCCAACGCTCCAGCGAAGCCAGAATGATGCTCAGGCCGACCAACAGCAGCAAAGCGACGAACCACTGCGCGTGGTACAGATCGGTGAACCCCAACCGGTCCATCCATGTCAGTGTTATCCCAGAATAGGCGCGGAATAATTCAACCAGGTCCGTGTCTGGACGCTGCAGAATCAGCGTACCCATGGCGCAGACTACAGCCACCACCAAAAGAAGAACAATTCCGGTGGGTGGCAAAGCCAGGGTTCTTCTAAATTTCGACCACCATCTCCTCACGAGTTTTGTCAACGGCATGCAGATTCCTTCAAGGCGAGGGAGGGGTGCACGATGCCAAAATCAACGCACCCCCAGCCAGGCCCACAACGACGCTCCGGACACAATTGTTTCCGAAGCTCGTTCAGTCGAGCTGCGGGCAAGCGGGTGTGCTGCTTTGGTTATTGCAGACCACTCTTTGGCAAATCTAAATAATTATCATACTTCCGGCTTTGCCGGCCCAATGAGAAACTCCTAAAACACCCGGCAAACACCCTAATTTTTAGAAGTTCGGACTTGGCGAATCGATGGGCTCATCGGCCAGCACCATGGAAGGGTACTGGTCGACCAGGCGAGAGGCGGCTTCGGCCCCGATCATCCTGGAAGCGGCGTCACGCGCCTTGGACAACACCGGCGGCCGCTTGACGGGATCGTGAGCGTCGCTGGCAAGTATCTGGACCAGGCCGGCCTTCAGCATCTTTTCGGCGCAACGCAGCACATCCTTGCCCCAGTAGCCGGTCAGGGAGTTGGCCGTGATTTGCAGGATGCTGCCCATATTCACCACCTGCTCCAGCAGATCGAAGCGTCGGCTCAAAATGGGGTTGCGTTCGGGATGCGTGATAATCGTGCGCATTCCCGCGCAGTGCAGGCGATAGAGCGCATCCAGAGTGCTGCGCGGCACCCCGAAATCGCTCAATTCCACCAGAGCATACCGGGTGTTGCCAATGGTGTACCGCCGGGGATTTTGCACGGCGCTCTCGAAGTTCTCGAAAGAAAGCTGTAGATCGCAGCCAAGAATAAGGTTGATCTGCGGCACCTGCTGTTGCAGCTCCTGCAGGCGCAGAAGATGGGCTTGGCGGTCGTAGGGGTATTCGAAGTTCGCGTGCGGGGCCGCAACCAGGTGGGTAATGCCGTCGTTGTGGGCGACGCGGCACATTTCAACCGCAAGCTCCAATGAGCTGGCGCCATCATCGACCGATGGGAGAACGTGACAATGAATGTCGATCATTGCGTCCTGTTGGCAGGAATGGCCCCATGGTGCTAGTAGGCTTCCGGCACTAACTGGGATAATACTCTAACCGCCAACCAACTAAGGTGGAAGCCAACGAGCCACCAGGCTAGGGCAGGGTGGCGGCGAATCGCGATAACTTACATAGTCCGAAATGAACCCAGAGTACAGCTAACAGCCCTTTGGTAACAACCTTCCTCCCTGTATACGACTTCGTTACTGGCAGGCCTCTGCATTCTCTTCTGTTAGTACTCGGTCATGGAATTCAGCAGCTAATATTTACAGCTACTTAATAGCTTGGCCTATTGCCTCTCTTGCAACTTTTGCTGGTAATTATTTCGCTAGCTTCTGACGTTCAATCTCCGCCTGACAGCACTGCGGAAGCAGCGTCCTAATTAGAAATTTTCCTCAACTTTTTCCTTGTACTCTGGATTTTTTCGCGGTACTCTGAAGCACCTTCGTAACAAGTTTGAACTGTTTCCATTTTGGGACACCGGTCGCTTTTCCTCCCCCCTACGAGCGGCTGGCGTTTGTGGTTGGCATTTTTGTAAGCCGCGTTGTCTTGACCATCTGGGCTCTGGGGCCACTGGAGTACAAGCAGTGTTCGGTCGTTGCTGTGCTTGGGGGGCTATTTCTAATGATGGCTTGGGTCCTTCCTTATCTGTCTCGCACAGTGCCGTTGCTGAAGACACGAGTCTTGGGCGCTACCCCGCCAAATTGTCGCGCTTCGCAGGAGACTGCCATGAAACCGCTGATTTCTAGCCGCGTTGGGAAATATTTCATCTTAGGAATCGTCTTCTTGTTCTGCATGGCTCAGGGAGCCTTTGCCGGCGATGATTTCTTTGATCTAATGTTCAGCAAAACGCTGGCAGGTGCTTGCAACACCAGCGCCAACCCGTTTGCCTGTGCTCCCACCTCCGGGTTTGAAAACGCCCCGGCACAGGCGGTGACGATCTCTCCTGTCTTTACGCTGCCCAGCGGCGGCGGCGCCAAAGGCGGCGCTGTTGCGACCGACCCCACCGGCAATGTTTTTGTCGGCAACGGCAATACGGTTTTGAAGGTTGACGCGCGCCTGAAGACCATCAGCACGGTCGCTGGCGCAACTGGCGGAAGTGCGACTTCGGGTTACGTCGATGGCGCGGCGAACGCAGCCCAGTTTACCCTTATCACCGCTTTGGGCACTGACGGAAGCGGCAATGTGTATATCGCCGATGTAGGCTCAAGCTACAACGCGATCCGCATGCTGAATGTAGTCTCGAATTCAGTTTGCACGATTGCCACCACCAGCAGCAGCGGCACTATCCAAGGTTGCTTTGGAACGCCCCTTGTCGGGCCGGTATATCCTCCGCAGGCGATGACAGTCAATTCCGCGGGCACGGCGCTTTACTTGGCCGATAGCGTGTCCAACATTTACCGGCTTGATCAGACGGGTATCCACCCGGTGGCTGGACAAGGCAGCGCAGGTTACGCTGGCGGCAGCGGAAACGCTAGTGCGGCGCAGTTTAACAAACCTCTGGGTCTGACGCTCGATCCTGCCGGCAACCTCTATATTGCCGATACCGGCAACTGCATCATCCGCGAGATTGATACCAGCCCAACCCCGCAGATTTCTTTGATAGCGGGCACAGCACCCATTAGCAATGTGCCGCAATGTGGCAGTGCCGATGGTGCGGTAGGGACAGGAAAACTGAATTACCCCACTGGGATAGCGTATGAGCCAGACGGGTGGGATGATCAGCCGGACTTGGTCATTAACGACACTGGCAGCAACGTATTCCGCTCCGTCGATTTAGCGGGCACTTCGGTCGGCGTACTAAATACACGACTTTCTAGCCCACTAATTCCCACGGGCGCTTCGCTTTACGGCGTGGCTTTAGGCCTTAATGGAGGATTCGCGGTCGATCTAAACAATAATTTGGTGTTTGAGCTGGGCGAGTCCCTGAATGGCGGGGCGGTGTACATGACCGCGCCACTGCCGTCCTCATCGCAGCTCCCTACGCTCCCGGCGCTGCCCACGCTGAATTCTTCGACGTTCACGGTATATCTGACCGCCAAGCAGGACGTGTACATTAAGTCGATTACCGCCCCATTCACCCCTAAATTAAATTACCCGGAATTCAGGATCGGCCAAGTCAGTGGTTGCACAATCGATTCAACCGGAGCCACCCTCACTCCCGCAGGGACCGTCTGCGCGATCCCAATCACATTTGCACCCTACAGGCTCAAAGTTCGCTGGGCGCCGCTGGTTGTGACCTATACCGCTGGACAGAGCGCCTGGGGCATGACCGGGTTCAGTATGGGCTCCTCGCTCGGCCTGATAAACGCAGGCATGAGTACGTATGCCAACTTCGGATCGTATTTTAGTAATGGTTCTCTGTCCGGCGCAGTTATGGACCCTGGCAACAATGTGTTTGTGACCACTGGAAGCAACAACGGCGTCTACTGGTTCAACAATAACGGCTCGTGGTACGTCAGGCTACCATGGGGTTTCAATAACCCATCCGGCGTAGCCGAAGATCCGGCGGGCAACCTTTATGTTGCCGATACTAATAACTGCCAGATCGTTTCTTTAGGACTAGGCTCGAATGGTGTAAACATAACGCTTACGCCCGGCTTCGGCGGTCCCAACACGTCGTTCGGCGATGGCACATGCGCCTCGACGAGCACCTCTACCAACTATCCGAAAGCCATCTTAGCCGACACACTAGGCTACATTTATTTCGTCGATACAGGTTCCGGCAACGATCTGATACGGGTCTTCAGCCCCAAGGGCAATGGTACGGTTTCCGCCTACGCCGGTTGCACTAACAACTGTGACGCCACCGACCCCACCAGAGATGGCATTCCGGCCACCACAGCGGCTCTGGGCACTGTCAACCACTTGGCCATGGACCGCTGGGGGAACATGTACATCTCCGTCGCCAGTTCAGGCGGCAACTCCGGCAAGGTGCGCAAGATTGATGTCAATGGAATCATCACTACCGTAGTGCCCAACAGCAACAACACAGCCAACATCAACCCTGTGGGCGTGACGATCGACCAGGCTGGGTTCGTGTATTACTACGACTCCAATACTAATAAGATTTGGCGCGTATACATGGGCGGAACCCCCGGGCAGGTTGCCGGGGCTGCTGTGCAGATCGCCGGAAACACAACTACGCATGGGAGCGGCTGTGGCAGTGGCAATCCGAACAGCATCAATCTAGGTTTGCCTGGCACAATGTTCACCGATGCCATGCAAAACGTTTATTACGCAGATACCGCTACCGCCACTCCGCAGATATGCAAGCTCAATATCGCGATAGGTAACTCCTCTGGCGGGCTGATACCCAACAATAGCAGGTCGTACTCATTTGGAAATGTTGCCCTGGGCCTCACTGCTTACGGTTCAATGACGTTGTTCAACAACGGCAGCATAAAGACCTCCCTGGGCAATCCTACAATGACGCCCAGCGGTTCGCCCTTTTCGGTCGTATCAGGCACGGGCCTTTGTACGGGCGATGGCACAAGCGGCGTAACCTCTCTGAATGCGGGGGATAGCTGTACTCTGAAGATTCAGTTGGTTGCTCCGACGCAGAGCACCACGTACTCGAGCGGCTATAACCTCAGCCTGGCGGATGGGGCGTTCGATGCGCCGCAAGTGCTTGGCCTTTCTGCGACTGTGGAAGCGGAAAGCAAGCTGGCGATCACCAGTTACCCATCAGGAGGGTACACAATTGGCACAAGTCCTACGCCAACAGTGATTGTCCAGATTCAAGACAGTACAGGTAACAAGATAAACTCCAGCGATCCGATCACCCTTACGCTTTCCTCCTGCAGCCAGACCTCAGGGTCAAGTTGCATCGGAACGTGGACGCAGAGGTATTCAGCCACGCAGTCGGCCTCAAGCGGCCAGACTACGTTCAACATCACCGACACCTCTAGCGCATTCGGTTGGCAAGGTTCGGCAGCTTACTTATATGAGATCCAGGCGACCTCCGGCTCGCTCACCCCGGCGCCGGTAATGGAATTTGACGTCTATGGCACCTCCGGCGGCGGTGGCACGGCTACCTTCTCGATTTCAAATGTATCGCCCAATCCGGTAAACGCAGGCTCGCCGTTTAGTTTCACCGTGACTTCCAGCAACACAAGCTATACCGGGACGGTTAACGTCAATCTATCTAACGGTTCGTGGGGGCCGTCGTTCCCAGCCGGTTATACCTTTACCGGTTCTGAGAACGGTATCCACAACTTCACGAACATGGTCATAACGGGCTTTAACAGCAACCCCGTAACGATCACGGCCTCGGACAACCAAGGTTCACAATCCGGATCGGCGCAGATCACGGTGAATGCGCTCGCCTTCCAGCAGTTGTGTGTCGCGCCTTCCTCCTGGGTTGCCACCGTGGGATCGCCACTGACCGTTACCGTCAAGGCGGGCGATAGCTACTGCAACCCCACTACAGGCTATACGGGCTCTGTGTACATCACTAGCGACGACCCGTACGCCGTTATCTTGCCTAGTAGCACCACGCTCACCAACGGCCAGCAGCAGGTCCAGGTTACTTTCGGGACTCCCGGTGTCCACACCATAACGGTGGCAGACAAGGCAGCTCCTCCATATTCGTACTGGGCGAACTCCGGGCAGATTGCGGTTGAGACCAGCGGACAAGGCAGCCTGCCGCAGACTACCACCACCCTGACCGTGTGCACCACCAATTGCACCGCGCCTTCGCAAAGCGCAACCGTCACCAGCGCCAACACGATTGTGACCATGCAAGCCACGGTGAAGCAGGGTGGCCAGGCGGTTACTTCGGGCACGGTAACATTCTGGAAAGGCCCGGGACAGCCGCTGGGAACGGTTCAGGTGGTGGGAAGCAATCCCGCGCCCGGATTCTCCACTGGCACGGCGACGCTGAAGATGGTTCTGCCGACCCGCGCGAACTATCTTTATTTTATAGACGCGACGTATAGCGGCACCAAGACGATTGGGCCCAGCGTGTCGAATTCGGTGTCGGTTTCCATGAACGTGCCGGGGAGTGTCCCGACCACCACGACGTTGCCCCAGCCGCAGCAGGGTCAGGATTCTTACAGCTTCCAGCCGAACGTTACCGGCGTCGGAACCCAGCCGCTGAGCGGCATAGTTTCCCTCAATGACGTTACCGGCATTCCAAACCCGGGGCTGAACTCGGGTAGCACCATCAACTCGCAGCCGATATCTTGGGGCGGAGCCATATTCACCTCGAGGACGGGCGTCCCCGTGGGCAGCACTGCTTCCGGTACCATCAAGCCTCTGCGCCTAGTCTCGGCCGACTTCAATGGTGACGGAATCATGGACGTAGCCGTCATCGATGACAACAGCGGTCAGGTAGTGGTATTGCTGGGCAACGGCAATGGCACCTTCACTCAGTCTGGGACGTATCCGGCCGGACCCGGCCCGAAGTTCATCCTTGCCGGCGACCTCAACGGCGACGGGCTTCCCGATCTGGTGGTGGTGAACTCCAATGCAGGCACAGTCAACGTGCTGCTGAACAATCCCAGCAGCCCGGGGCAGTTTAGTGCGCCCGTCTCGTACCCGGTTGGCAATTATCCCATCCTTCCAGCGCTTGCCGATGTCAACGGCGACGGCATTCTTGACTTGGTTGTTCCGAATTACAACGACGGCACCATCAGCGTGCTGATCGGCAACGGCGATGGAACGTTCCAGACGCAGAAGACATTCCCTGCCAACGGAGCGCCGGAAATCGTTCGAGTGGCTGGCACCAACGCCACGGGAGCCCCGTATCTGGCGGTGGCCAACGAGTACAGTGGCGTGACCATAATGACTGGAGATGGAAGCGGCAACTTCAGCCCAACAAACTTCTATCCGATTGGCGGCAATACAGACCTGCAGGACATGGCGGTGGCCGACTTCAACGGAGACGGACTGCCGGATATCGCGGTCGCTAACGGCCCGGACAACAGTATTTATCTGTTGCTGGCCGATCCGCAGAATCGCGGCAACTTCATCGCCCAGGAGCAGATTTTCCAAGTCAGTCCGAGCAATATGTCATATGACTTGTTCGGCCTGCTTACCGCTGACTTTAATAATGATGGAATGCCGGACCTGGTGGCCCAGCAATGGGGCAGCGGCGCGGTCAGCCTGCTGATCAACCAGGCACAGAGCAACGCGAAGTCCGTAACCTTCAATCTGGCAGGGACGTATCCTGTAGGCTCCAGTGGCCGTAACAGCATCGGGTATGTGGCCGCGGACTTCAACGGCGACGGGGTTCTCGATCTTGTTGTCACCAACTATAACGACAACACCATCGGCATCTTGCCGGGCGCTACCCAAGGCAGCGTTAGCTTCCCGAGCGTTTTCCTCCCGACTGGTACCCACAACATCCAGGCCAACTTCACGCCCAGCAGTCAGGGCAGTATCTACGGCTCCAGCTACAGCCAGCCGGTTTCTATCGGCGTTCCGGCAGGCTACTTACAGGTATCGGCGGCTTCTCCGGTAAACTCGGGTTCTCAGTTCAGCTTCACCGTCACCGCCATGAGCTGGTCCAGCTCCACCCCGCAGATTAATACCGGCTACAACGGGACGGTGACCTTCAGCAGCTCGCAGCCCGGAGCCAATTTGCCGGGACAATATACCTTCGTTGCGTCAGATAATGGGCAGCGCACCTTCTACGCCAACCTGAATACCAGCACGGTCCTCACCGCCACCGATGCGGCTAATTCCCTGACCGGATCGGTGTCAATCACGGTCAACCCCAACTATTTGAATATCAATGTCCCCAACAGTGTTACCGTGGGGCAGCCGTTTGGCGTGACGGTGGTCGCCCAGAATGGTTCCGGCAACGCGGCTGCGGGCTATAACGGGACAATTCATTTCACCAGCGATGACGAGTTTGCCGTCTTGCCCGCTAATTCCGCGCTCAACGGCGGGGCGGGAACCTTTTATGTGACCTTCAACACCGCGGGCGTTCACACTCTCACGGCGACAGATGTGAGCAATACTTCGATCCACGGGACCGGCGGCCCGATTGCGGCACAGGGCACCTTCGCGTCCGGCTCAGGGCCCTCGACTACCAGCTTGACTGTGTGCGCGAACGGGGCGAGTCCATCTACTTGCGTTACCCCCTCGTACTCATCACAATCGCCAAACTTCACCGTAAATGCGAACACTCTGGTAACCCTTACCGCTACGGTGACGCAGAACAACGGGCAGCCGGCTACTTCCGGCACGGTGACGTTCTGGAACGGATCGAATCCGCTGGGTACAGCTCAGGTTGTAGCCAACACGGCCGCCGCCCTCACGCTGGGCACGGCGACGTTGAAGATGGCCTTCCCGCTGCAGAATTACTCTGAATGGATATTGGCCACATTCAACGGAACGGCCAGCGTCCCGCCAAGCGTTGCTGCGGGGTTGCAACTGTCCGTGAACGCCCCTGCGAGCCCGATCCCGACTACCACGACGCTGTCGTCCAATCCCAATTCGGGTAACCCGCAGAACTTTGACTTCCAGGCAACTGTCAACGGCGCCACTGGCAATCTGCCGCTGAACGGTCAAGTTGCTCTCAGCGACATTACATCTGGCACTCCGGGCACTTTCCTCGGCAACCAGTCGGCTTGGGGCAATACGGGCTTTGGGCCGCGGGTGGCTGCTTCTCTGGGCGCCGGCGTGAAACCTATGCACCTGGTGTCGGCCGACTTTAACGGTGACGGCATCATGGACGTCGCCTTTATAGATAGCGCCAGCAACCAGGTAGTGGTGCTGCTAGGCAACGGCGATGGCACCTTCAATATTCAGGGCGCGTGGAAATATCAGGTTCCCAGTGGCCGGCCGAGCCCAAGGTTCCTAGTTGCCGGAGATCTGAACGGTGACGGGCTTCCGGATCTGGTGATAGTGAACAGCGGTAACTTTGGCGACTCCACTCCAGGCGCGGTCACCGTGCTGCTGAACAACCCAAGCCAGCCAGGCTCATTCTCCGAGGCGCCTGGTTCGCCATACACCGTGGGTTATTTCCCGCTGGTTCCAACGCTCGTTGATGTGAACGGCGACGGCATCCTGGACCTGGTGGTCCCGAACTACTCTTCGTACGCGGGCGATTGGCAGAACCCCAGTTCGATCAGCGTGCTGATCGGCGATGGCACTGGCAAGTTCACGCCGTCGTCGATTCCAAATTGCGCCCAGAGTCCGCTTCCCAAGAACTGCGTTGGCCCGGCACCAGAAATCGTCCGGGCAGTCGGCTTCAACAGCAGCGGAGCTCCCTACCTGGCGGTAGCCAACGAGTACACCGGGGTGACGATAATGTCGGGAGATGGGACTGGTGGCTTCACGCAAGTACAGTCCTATCCGGTAGCTTCCAATACAGACTTGCAGGACATGGTAGTAGCCGACTTCAACGGAGACGGGCACCCCGATATCGCCGTGGCCAACGGCCCGGACAATTCCGTTTACATTTTGCTGGCTACGAGTACTGCTGGACAATTCCAGGTTCAGTCACAGAACTATCCAATTCCCTTTACGAATACGAACGACCAGTGCAGCGGATACGGAATTTGTGGACTGCTTACGGCCGACTTCAACAACGACGGAATGCCGGACCTGGTTGTGCAGAAGTGGGGCGACGGCGCCGTCACCTTGCTGATGAACCAATCACAGTGGACCAATCCGGCGCAACCTGGCCTGTTCAACGTGGCGGGGACTTACAGCGTCGGCAGCCCCGGACGTAATAGCATCGGGATCAATGGAGCTTTCGACTTCAATGGTGACGGTACCCTGGATGTTGTTGTCACTAACTCTACCGATGGCACCATCGGCATCCTGCCGGGTATTACGCAACAGTCCGTTTACTTTCAGAACGTTTCGCTTCCCAGCGGCAGCCGCACCATCCAGGCTGCCTTTACGCCTAGCCAAGGCAGCAGCTTTGCCGGCAGCAGTCAGTCCATTACTGTTACTGCAGGGCAGACACAGATAAGCTCCTCTACTTTGATTTCTGCCAATCCCACGACATTTATGTGGGGGACTGGAACTGGCGCAAGCTCGCAATTGACGGCGACGGTTACCGGCACCGGCACTGCTGCTCCGACCGGCAGCGTAACCTTCTCCTACGGCACCACTACACTGGGCACGAGCCCTCTCACACCGGGCGCCAGTAACAGCAGCACGGCCAGCTTATCGGTCAACGGCAACCAGTTCCCGGCCGGCAATACATGGATCACGGCTACCTACCAGGGCGATGTGAATTATTTTGGCAGCTCCGGGGCGACTCAGGTAACCGTACTGCTTTCAAATCCGTACTTCGGCGAAAGCATGAGCCTGGCTTATACCAGCGGGACACCGGGAACGTTCTACGCCACGCCTGGGCAGACGTTCTCGATGATGGTCACGGCGATGAATGCCGATGGCAGCACCAATACCGGCTACACTGGGACGGCGAACCTGTCCGGTCCTGCGGGTCTTTTCAATCCTGCTTCTTATACGTTCCAAGCGAGCGAACATGGTACGCACACCTTTAACAACCTGTCGGTAGCAACTCCTGGAAACTACCAGATCACGGTCACGGATTCCCAGAACTCCAGCATGACCGGAGGAGTCAACCTGGAGATTAGCTCCACCGCTCTGTCGATCCAGACTCCGGTCAGCTTGCCAACTGCGTATGTGGGGCAAAGCTATAGCGGCTCCATTAATGCCCAAAACGGCGTACCGGGCTATAGCTGGAGCTTGGCCCCAAGTTCAGGCGGTCTGCCGCCGGGGTTGAGTTTTAGCAATCTGAACGGCTCAAGTTTGCAGATCACGGGAACGCCGCAGGCTTCGGACGCGGGGAATACCTACCCCTTCGCCGTCCAAGTAAGCGACAGCGCGACTCCGAACCACAACGTGGTTCAACTGTGGACGTCGATCACGGTAAACGGCACGCCGCCGCCTTTGATAGTTAGCGGCATCAGCAGGATAAACGACGGCGGAGTGGGATTGCCCTACTCGAGCTGTCTCACTGCTACCGGTGGCAGTGGCAATTACGCAAACTATCATTTCAGTGCGGTCAATGGAAGTCTGCCGGCTGGACTTGCTTTCAACGGGAGCTGCATTGTCGGTAAGCCGACCACGGTTGGAAGTTCTACCTTCCAGGTTCAGGTGACCGACAGCACCACGAGCCAGACAACGACGAGTGTGAACTGCACAATCGTCATCTCTGCCGCGCCGAATGGCTCGAATAATCAATTGCTGTATGGCCATTACGCCTTCCTGTACCGGGGCTTTGTTGACAACACCAGCGGAGGAGGCGCCAGCTATCAGTCGGCCTCTGTTGGCAGCTTCTCTGCTGATGGCCAGGGACACATATCGGGTGGAGGATTCTTTGTCAACGATGGCAGCGGTAAGGCCAGCAATTCCACTCCCTTTACCGGCACATACAGCATTGGCGCCGACAACCGTGGGGTTATAACCCTCAATACCTGCGTTACCTCGGTTTCTTGTTACAACAGCAGCTATGCCGGCCAAACCTTTGTATTCTCGGCTGGCGAAATCGAGAATGTCAGCCTGTCAAGCGGAACCTGCCCAACCGGAGGAAGCTCCAATAACAGCGCCTGCCCCGTCTATACCGACGCTAGAATGATTGAGTTTGACGACGCTGGCAACACCCCCTCCGGAGTACATGGCCAAGCGCACCTGTTGCGGCAAAACTACGGCCAGTTCAACAGCCTGAGCAATTTCCAGGCGAACGTGCCCGGTAACTGGGTCTTCAGCTTTGAGGGAGAGGACACTACCCAGAGTCCCTTGGGTTCTGTCGGGGTATTTACCATATCAGCGGGGAGCAGCGGCACTACCGTGACCGGAAATATTCCTTCCGGAACGGCTGACATCAATGACAACGGCAGCCTTAGCAGTTTGCTGAGCTTGAACGGTAGCGATACCTACACTTCCACCGGCGGCACCGTCAGCAACGGGATGTTTACGGGCACCTTGACAGCCAGTGGCGCCCCCTCAGGGTATCCGACGAACTTCACCTTTTTCATGGTCAACTCCAACCGCCTGATTGGGCTGTCTTGGAATACTCACAATACGAACAGCCTAGTCAGCGGCACTCTGTACAAACAGCAGCAGTCCAGTTACAGTGCTGCCTCGATGCCCGGCGCTGCGGTCATGTATATGACTGGCGGGAATAGCAGCTCCTCCTGGGCCGATCTGTTGCAGCTTACCTGCGGTAACGGTACCAGCGGCGAAACCTGCACCATCAATGCCCATGACTCTAACAGTGGAGGAACGTATACATCGGGCGCAAACACAGATCCGCCTCCAGGGACTGTGGTCCCGGTCAGCGTAGCAACAAATGGCCGGGTGGCTATAACGAATGGTCCTATCTTCTATCTATACGATTCCTCGGCTACTGGCGGAGGTGTGGTATTAAGCCCAGGCGGGGTTGAGGTGGGCCAGTTGTATGCCCAGGGTACGGTGCCCGGCGGAGTAGGCGCGCTTGCCACCAGCTACTACATGGGAAGCCTGTTTAATTTGAATCAGAATACTAGCGCTAAATCCAACGTGTTCACGACCGATAGCAGCGGGAACATGAACGGATTTACCCAGGACTCCAGCGGCCAGCAATCCACCAATTACGGCAGCACTGTGTCCGGCGCTACCTTTGCCGGATTGAACAGCTATGGTGTTTTCAACCTGCAAGCTGGGGGAACAGCGCAGTCAGTTTGCTACTTGGTCCAGCCGGTTTGCAGCGGTACTGGTAACGCCTGTGGCGGCTCGGGGCAGCCACCCTTCGGCCAGGCCGCCTGCGCTGATATAACCAGCAGTAACCCAAGAATATCGATGGCGCAGCAAGTACAGACGAATCAGGTCACCGTCGGCCCAGCTACTCACTTCTTGGTAAGCGCACCTTCAACGGCGACGACTGGAACCTCGTTCACCTTTACGGTCACCGCCCTGGATGCCAACAACTACACCGTCACCGGCTATAGCGGGAATGTGAATTTCACCAGTAGTGACCCGATGGCAGCATTCCCGAACAACTACGTCACTCTGTCGAGTGGCACGGGAACGTTCTCGGCGAAGTTGAATACGACTGGCAGCCAGACAATCACGGCTACTGACTCAGTCACTACGAGCATCACCGGAACTTCCAACTCTATAACGGTGAGCGCGCCGGTGCAGGTGGCCACTCACTTTGCGGTGAGCGCGCCTTCAACGGCGACGGCTGGTACCTCATTCCAATTTACGGTGACCGCCCTGGATGCTTCCAACAATACTGTTACCGGCTATTCGGGGACGGTGCACTTAACCAGCAGCGACCCGTCGGCGTATTTCCCGTACAACCCCGCCACCGTGGGTGGTGGCACGGGCATGTTCACGGTAACGATGAACACGGCTGGCAGTCAGACGATCACGGCTACTGACACGGTCAACTCCATCACCGGAACTTCCAACTCCATTACGGTGAGCTCGGCTCCAACAGGCGTCGGCCTCACCATTACCGCGACCCCGTATATCCCCAACGGCCTGGCGGGCAATTCTTATGAATTGCAACTCTCTGCCAGCGGCGGGACCCAACCTTATTCATTCAGCCTAGCCAGTGGCAGCAGCCTGCCTTCGGGACTGCAGTTGAATAGTACCTCCGGCGTGATTTCCGGAACCTTGCCCACAACGGCTGGAAACGTATCCTTCACCGTGCAGGCGACGGATAGCTCGACTCCGCAGTTAAGCGGAACGCTGCCAGTTACGATTCCGGTGAGCGCCGTTCCGAATGGTTCAAAGAATTCCGCCTTCAAAGGAAGCTATCTGCTGAACTTCTTCGGCTTCAACGATGCGGATGGAACCCGTATCTATGTGGCGGGAAGTTTAGCCGCCGATGGAAATGGCAACATCACCAGCGGCGTGCTGGACGTGATGGGTGAAACCGGCTCGTTCACCAGCAGCGGCACAGTTACTGGCACTTACAGCATTGGGTCTGACCTGCGCGGAATAGTGCGCTTGAACTTGGCGACGGCAAACTTTACCCCGATGTATGCCGCCAACGGCGCCTTGGTTCCGGCCATACCCTCCACCTTCGCCGTTGCCTTGTCCAACGTTACCGCCAATATGGCCACGCGGGCACGCCTGGTTGCCTTCGATGACCCGGCGAGCAACGTCCACGGCCAGGGCCTGATGCGCCAGCAGAGCCTGGCAGGCTTGACGTCTGGCAGCGTTACTGGAACCAGCTATGTATTCGCTTCCAGCGGACGCGACCCGAATGGCAACACCCTGTACTGGGGTGGCGTATTCGGTCTGGGCAGTAGCGGGAACATCGTCAACGTAGGCGGCAGTCCGAGCACGGTTGACATGGCTACGCACTATTCGACGGGTCAGGTCAACGCGCCCATCTCGGCAACTTTGAGTGGCAGTTACACCTTCGCGCCATCGACGGGAAGGCTGTTGCTCACGCTGACGCCGAGCACGTCGGATTCGAATGTGAGCTTCCCGACGCACTATGTGGCCTACCTGCAGAAGGTTGGCTCAGGAGCCTACGACTTCCTGATGCCCATTGATTCTTCCGCGAACGGGTTCCCGCTAACCTCCGCTGATCTGTATCCACAGGCATTTCCTACCTCAGGTCCTACGATGCAGGGGAATTATGCCTTCTTTGAGAAGGGGGCAACGTACGCGAGTTCGACCACGTACTTCAGCGAAATTGGCCAGGTCGGTTGCACCGCGACCCCCTCTACGTGCACGCTTAACGAAGGCTTTGTGTCCACCGGCTCAACGCTGCAAAGTGTCAATGGGACATTTAGCAACATCAACGTGGGCGCGAACGGGCGTGTAACCCTCACCGATGCGGATGGATCCAGCGCCTTCCTCTATCTCTATGGCGCATATTCCTCGACCGGCAATTCCGGGCCGAGCGCTCAGTTCTGGGAGGTTTCCACTGCCAGCGGGAAGATGGGAAGCGGCAATATTAACTCTCAGACTCTGCCCACGCCTGCGTTCAGTCTGCCGCAGAGCTTCGCGGCGGGCGTTACTGGGCCCTCGCAGTCAATGCAGTTTGATACGTCAGGAATACTGACCCTTTCGTCAGCCTCGGGCGTGCTGGGCTCGCTAAGCGGGAGTGTGGACCACGCGAGCAAGGGATTTATCTCCTACGGAGATGCGTTTGGCCCGTGGGCGTTACAGACGGCCGACCAATACGGCGTTTCCCAGGCGAAAGACGGCAGCGGGAACCTGCTTGGCGCCTGCGCCATCAGCTCCAACACCTCTATGTTCTGCCTGGCGAATAGCCCCGATCCAAATGGCCAGTTGCCTTCGACCATGGTGCTGAATACAGTTCCATTGACACTCGGTGGGCTGCAGATTTCTCCGACAAACCCCACTGTGTTGGTTAATGGAACGCAGCAGTTCACGGCGACGGCGAGCTATTCCGGCGATTCCGCTACGCAAAACGTAACCAATAGTACGACTTGGGCGTCGTTGAATACAGCGGTTGCCACCATAAGTTCTACTGGCTTGGCAACAGCTAATGCGATAGGTACTGCCACTATTCAAGCTACTTACTGCGAGAATAGTGTTTGTAAGTCTCCTACGACAACGCTAGCAGTTCCGGGCGCCGCCACCTACTTCCAGGTGAGCGGGACGCCGCTGTCGGTGACGGCGGGAAGCCAGTTACAGTTCACGGTGACCGCCAAGGACATCAACAACAACACGGCGATCGCCTACACGGGGACGGTGTTCTTTACCAGTAGCGACAGGTCGGCGGTGTTCCCGAGCAACAACGTCACCCTGACCAACGGCACCGGCACGTTCACGGCGACAATAAACGCGACCGGCCCCCAGACGATCACGGCTACCGACTCGGCCAACAACCTCAGTGGAACTTCCGGCACTATCTTCGTCGAGGCCAGTGGCACGGGCCTGCTTCCGACCACGACTACCCTGACTGACAACTCGGCCTCGCTCCCCGAGGTGGTGAACAATATAACCTTGACGGCGACGGTCACCGGAACCGGGTCAGTGGCGCCCACCGGCTGGGTGCTCTTCTCGAATTCCTACTTCAGCGGCACGGCCCACTTGTCGCCGGTTGCCAACTCAACGTCGGCCACGGCCACGTTTAACTTGCAATGGGACAGCCATGTTGGACCGCAGAATGTCACCGCTACCTACAGTGGCGACAGTGTGTACCAGAGCTCTACCTCCAACACGGATTCGGTGACTCCGCCGTTTGCGCGGCTGGACTTCGGCTCGGTAAATGTAGGCCAGCAATCGCCGGTAACCCAGGTATACGTTCCTATCTACTCGGCGTTCACGCTGGGCAGCTGGGCCGTCCTGTCCAAGGGCGGTCTGGCGGGCGTCAATTTCCTCAGCGCCGGGGGCGGTACCTGCGGGGGTTCCTTTAGCGCAGGGTCAACCTGCTATGTGAATGTAACTTTTGCTCCTCAGGCGCCGGGATACCAGCCAGGAGCGGTGGTGCTCTACGATACGAACGGCGTACAGCGTGCCATCCGCTACTTGGGCGGCACGGGTACAAGCCCGCTGTTGGCGCTCAGTCCCGGAACGCAGAGCGCGATGAGTATAAATAGCCCGAAGGGGTTCTGGGTCGACTGGAACGGCAATGTCTACGTCGCCGATGCCGGTGTTGGCAGCAGCCACCGCGTGCTGCGGATACCCGCAGGAGCAGGCTGGCCTCCAGATCCGAGCACCGGGACCACCGTTGGCACAACCGTCGCGCCTATTGACTTGACGCTCGATGGCGCGGGCAACCTCTACATCGTGGATGCGGGAACCGGGAGCGGCAACGGCCAAGTGGTTCTGGTTCCTAACAATAACGGCACCCTGAACACCGCTGGCCAGACAGTGTTGCTCAACAGTTCGACCAACAATAACCTCAGCGGAGTGAACTACGGGCAGCCGCAGGCGATCACCGTCAATTCGCTGGGCTATCTGTTCGTGGCCTATCCGCAACAGGTCGTGGTAGTGCCGTTTAGCGGTGGCGCCCTGAACTTTCCGTACCAGTTCGTAGCGGCCGGCAGCTTCACCAATATTGCCGCTATTACTCTGGATACTGTGGGTAACCTGTACGTGGCGGACCAGGGTGCCGGCAAGGTTTACAAGGTTCCGAGTACAAACGGCAACTATAACTATGGTGCTCAGACGACCATCGGCAACTTTACCAGTCCTACGGGGGTTGGCGTCGACGCGGCGTACAACGTATATGTCGTGGATTCAGGGCAGGTGTGGATGGTGCCCTATGAGAACGGCGCCTACAACGCTGCCGATCAAATTACGATTGGCAGCGGGCTGCTGGGACCGACGCGGGTTCAGGCCGGGGGGAGAGGGAACGTCTACATTGCCGACACCGCCGCCAGCCAGATCGTGAAGGTGCTGCGCTCGCAGGCGAACTTCACATTCGGCTCGGAGCCGGTCGGCACGCCGAGCGCGCCACTACTCGGAAGTATGTGGAACGTCGGCAACTCGACGTTGACCTTCAACAGCCAGATGAGCTCAGAGACTGGCAATAGTGACAGCTTCAATGCTTCTCCGGGAGCCGCAAATCCAGCGCCGGGGGGGACGACACCCGGCTGCACGCTGACCGGAGGGGAGCAGATCGTCAACGGCTACGGGTGCAATGTGCAGTTGACATTCCAGCCGACCACGACCGGTTCGCTTTCCAGCACCATCACGCTCTTGAGCAACTCTCCCGGGAACCTGGCCCCGATTACCGTGCTGCAAACCGGCACTGGCCTTGGGGCGCAGGCGACGATTACTCTCGGTGCCAATCCCACAAGCATTTCGCCGACCGGCAGCACACTGCTGACGGCGACGGTGACGGGATCTTACGGTACTATGCCCACCGGCACCGTAAACTTCTACCTTGGACCTAACCCGACGCCAATAGGCCAAGGAACGCTGTTCCCAGCAACCGGTTTTTCCACAGCTACCCTGACGGTCACGGCCGCTCAAATAACAGCAAGTGGCTACAACCAGTTCACCGCATCTTATGCGGGCGATAGCAACTACAGCCCGAGTGCTCTGTCATCCCCCGTTACAGTGACAGTTACTGCTCCAACATTGATTCCGACTACTACCACACTGGTGAGCCCATCGACGTTCCCCATCGAAGGTAGCTCGCCCACGCTAACTTTGACGGCTACGGTAACAGGTAGTGGAACGGGAGCGTCTCCTACAGGTTCGGTTACCTTTACCGATATGACAACCGGGCATACGCTCGGAACTGTTTCTCCTCTAACGGCTGTACCCGCCAGTACTCAGGCAACAGCATCGTTGCAGGCTACAGTGGGTGGCACCGTGAATGGCATGAACAACATCACGGCGACCTACTCAGGCGATACCACCTATAGCGGTTCGACCTCGCTCACGGCCTCTGTCGATGTGATCTATCCGCGACCCGGGTTTGGTTCGATTACGGTCGGTCAGCAGTCATCGGTACAGTCGGTATGGATGGGAGTGACCTCTACCCAGGCAGTAACTCTGAGCAGCGCGACGCCTTATGCCGTGCTCACCTACGGCGATGGCGCCCCTAATCAGGAGTTTCTGGATGCGGGCGGCAGTACCACGCCTTGCAGCGCCGGCCTAATATTGAATCCGGGTAATCGCTGCCTGGTCAACGTGTATTTCGCTCCCAAGCGGGTTGGCTCGCGAGCTGGTGCAGTAGTGCTGTATGACAGTAACAATAATGTGGCTGCTATTCGCTTCCTGGGCGGCACCGGGAATGGTCCCCTGCTGGCATTTGACCAGGGCGTACAGAATATTCTCGGACCTCTTAGCAATCCGCACGGGTTTACGACCGACATGGTTAGCATGTTTGTGGCCGATACCGGCAGCAAGCGCGTGCTGCAACTCCCCAATCTGACGGGGGGAGGCTACAATGCGGCTAACCCAACTGTAGTGCTTTCCGGACTGATTAACCCGGTAGATGTGTCCATCGATGGCGCGGGCAATATTTATGTGGTTGATGCCGGCAGCGGCAACAACGATGGCAGTGTGATCATGGTGCCGAAGAAATCCGACGGCACTCTGAACAGCGCTAACCCGGTTGTACTGCTTAGCGCGACGGTCAACAACAATCTTGCTGGGGTGCCCTACGGTCAACCCCAGGCAATCTCGGTGTTCACGGGCGGCAATATATTTGTTGCCTACCCAAATCAGATCGTGCAGGTATTCAACGCCAATGGAGTGCTGCAGTTTGCGGCGCCCGCCAGCGGCACGGCATGTCCGACGACGGGAGAATTTGTCGGGCAGTGTGTAGTGGACAGCGGTTACACTAACCTCTCTTCCATTACTGGCGATCCAAATTCTAACCTTTATGTGGCCGACGCCGGGAATCCTAACGCTACCCCGGCTAATTACGGTCAGGTAGTCAAGATCCCGGCGCTGTCTGGTGTGGGCTGCTACAACAGTTCTACGGATACCACGGGTTGTGCCTTTAATACCGCTGGCAAGATAACTCTCGGGAGTGGATTTAACCAGCCTAACGGTGTAAGCATAGACATGGCTGGCAATATCTATGTGGCCGATACCGGCAATGCGCGGGTTGTAATGATTCCGAACGAGAGCGGAACATTGAATCCCGCCGATCAAATCACTTACGGCACCGGTCTAACTTCTCCTGTGCGGGTCAGCCCGTTTAAGAGTGGGCCGGTCTACATTGCCGATGCTGGTGCTAATCAGATTGTCTGGATTGATCGCTCGACGGCGAGCTTCAGCTTTGCCCCGCAGGTGGTCGGCGTAGCCGGTCCCTCGCAGACACTGACGTTGCGGAACGTCGGCAGTCAGCAGTTAACATTCAACAGCCTGGCGAGCATGGCAACGGGTAATTGCAACAGCTTTGTTTGGGGAGGAAACACTAGCCAAAACGCCTGCAACTTCACTCCCCTGCCGAGTCTTGCTTCGGGGGCTACATATTCCACCACGTTCCAGAGTATGCCGGCACAGATTGGAGCATTGTCGGCTACCGATACTTTGTCCCTGACTAGCCCCGCTAACCTCGACCTCAAGACGGTTACAATCCAGCTAACCGGCACGGGCATTCAGGCGGCTACCGGCGTCATCACCTGGGCCGCACCAACGTCGATCACCTACGGCACAGCACTCAGTTCCACGCAATTAAATGCCACGGCTGCGGACGTCAATGGGAACCCGCTCACCGGCACGTTTGTATATACGCCGCCAGCGGGCACTGTGCTCACGGCTGGAACCCAGACTCTATCTGTCGCCTTTACGTCAACTGACGGTACAACAACCGCAGCCGGATCCGTTACCATCACGGTATTGAAAGCGTCGCCTCAAGTAACATGGGCGACGCCGGCGGACATAACTTACGGAACCGCGCTCGGCAGCACGCAATTGAACGCGACTGCCTCGGTGCCCGGGACCTTCGTATACTCGCCGCCTGCGGGCACGGTGCTGCCGGCGGTATTCCAGGGCCTCACGGTTACCTTCACACCAACAGATACGGCGGACTACACGACGACCATCGCCACTGTTCAGATCAACGTGAACAAGGCAACGCCCACGATCACCTGGGCAACGCCAGCGGATATAACTTTCGGGACTCCGCTCAGCAGCACGCAACTGAACGCGACCGCTTCTGTGCCGGGCACTTTTGCTTATTTGCCGCCGTCAGGCACAGTGCTGGCGGCCGGATCTCAGACCCTGTCTGTCACCTTCACTCCGACGGACATGGGGAACTACGCTGTTGCCAAAGCGTCAGTGACACTGCAAGTTAACTCCGGCACTGGGACAGTCACGTGGCCGACACCTACACCGATCACTTACGGGACGGCACTGACCACCACCCAACTGAATGCCCAGGTTACCTACAATGGTGTGCCCACATCCGGTACATACGTATACACGCCACCGGTGGGCACGCTGCTCAATGCAGGATCGCAGACGTTGTCGGTCACCTTCACCCCGAACAATTCCAGCTATGGCCCAACCACCTCTACCGTGACGCTGCAGGTAAATCCGGCTACGCCCCGCATCACTTGGGCGGCACCGGCATCGATCACGTACGGTGCGGCGCTCAGCAGCGCGCAACTGAATGCCACGGCTTCCGTGCCCGGTACCTTTGTATATTCGCCGCCGGCAGGCACTGTGCTGTCGGCCGGAACCCAGACCTTGTCGGTCACCTTTACGCCGACAGATTCGACAGACTATACCACCGCAAACTCCTCGGTAACGTTGCAGGTGAACCCAGTCGCCACGACTGTTACCTGGGCGACACCGGCGTCGATCACGTACGGTACGGCGCTCAGCAGTGCGCAACTGAATGCGACTGCCTCGATGCCAGGCACCTTCGTCTATTCGCCGCCTGCGGGGACCATACTGTCGGCAGGTACGCCGCAACTATCGGTTACCTTCACCCCAACCGACACAAACTATGGTCAGGCAACGGCAAATGTCACAATCAGGGTGAACAAGGCGACGCCGACAATCACTTGGTCTGCCCCGTCACCCATTAGCTATGGCATGGCGCTCAGTGGCACGCAACTGAATGCCACCACGCCGGTGCCTGGAACCTTCGCCTATACGCCGGCGGCGGGAACAGTGTTGACGGCCGGAACGTATACGCTCTTGGCCAATTTCACGCCCACAGATACAACAAACTACAATTCTCCGACCGCCACGGTTCCGCTCACTGTGAACAAAGCGGTCCCGACGATAACCTGGCCGACGCCCGCTCCGATCACCTACGGGACCGCGATCGGCAGCACGCAGTTGAACGCGACCGCTTCTGTGCCGGGTACTTTTGCCTACTTGCCGCCGTCAGGCACAATGCTCGCGGCCGGATCCCAGACCCTGTCTGTCACCTTCACTCCGACGGATATGACTGACTACGCAGTTGCCAACGCATCGGTAACCCTTGTGGTAAATTCCGGCGGGGCAACGGTTACGTGGCCGACACCCGCGCCTATTACTTACGGGACGGCGCTGGGGAGCAGCCAACTGGATGCTAAAGTCACCTACAACGGCGTGGCTACCTCTGGCACATACGTATACACGCCGCCGCTAGGCACGATTTTGTCGGCAGGGTCACAGACGCTTTCGGTAACCTTCACGCCGGCCAACACCACCAGCTACACCCCGGTTACCTCCACGGTAACGCTGCAAGTGAACCAGGCTGTACCACGGATTACGTGGACCAAACCGGCTGCTATCAATTACGGGACGGCGCTTGACACTACGCAGCTAAACGCCACCGCGTCGGTACCCGGCACCTTTGTATATACGCCGGCGGCGGGCACGGTGCTTACGGGAGGGACTCAGACCCTGTCGGCTACGTTCACGCCCACGGATACGGTAGACTACACGTCTCCGACCGTCACCACTACGATCACGGTAAACAAGGTGGTGCCTACCATCACCTGGGCAACACCGGCAGGCATCAGTTATGGAACTGCGCTGGGCAGCACCCAACTTAACGCGACTGCTTCGGTGCCGGGAACCTTCGCCTATTCACCGGCAGCGGGGGCGGTGCTGGCGGTAGGAACACAAACGCTGTCGGTTACGTTTACCCCGACAGACACGACCGACTACGCCACCGCGAAGTCCTCGGTACAACTGCAGGTCAGCGCGAGCACTCCGATAATCACCTGGGCGACGCCGGCAGCCATCAATTATGGGACGGCGCTGGGCAGCACCCAACTGAACGCCAAGGTTACTTTCCCGAGCACGACCGCTCCGGGCACGTTCGTAACCGTTGCCGGCACGTACGTTTATACGCCGGCAGCCGGTACGGTGCTGCCCGTGGGGTCCCAGACACTCTCCGTCAACTTTACGCCAACCAGCGGTGACTACAGTCCGGTCAGCACCACGGTGACGTTGACAGTGAATCAGGCTACACCCCAGATTACCTGGGCGAAGCCGGCGTCCATTGCCTACGGAACCGCGCTCGATGCAACTCAACTGAATGCGGCCAGCGCCGTGCCAGGTACATTTGTCTATACGCCTCCGGCGGGCACCGTGCTTTCCGCGGGCACTCAGACATTGTCCGTTACCTTCACGCCGACCGACTTGCTAGACTACGTCCCGACCACCGTCACCAACACAATCGTAGTGACAAAGGCGACGCCAACCATCACCTGGGCGGCACCGGCGAACATCGATTACCTGACGCCGCTCAGCTCCGCGCAACTCAACGCGACTGCTTCGGTGCCAGGCACATTCGCATATTCGCCGGCAGCGGGCAGGGTGCTGGCGGCAGGGCCGCAAACACTGTCAGTAACCTTCACGCCGACAGACACGACGGACTACGCGACCGCCAAAGCGTCGGTAACATTGACCGTCAACCAGATCACTCCGATCATCACGTGGAATCAGCCCTCCCCAATCAATTACGGGACGAAACTATCGGCCACGCAACTTAATGCCACCATCACCTACAACGGCGCCGCAGTACCGGCCAGCTCGTTTGCATATACCGTAAATGGTGTGACGCCGGCTCTCGGCGCGCTGCTGTCGCCTGGTAACTACACGCTGGTTATCAGCCCCACGGCGGCAGCCGCTGCTAATTTCACGTCTCCGCCGCCCACCGCGTCGGTGTCACTGACGGTGAACCAAGCCAAGCCCACGATTACCTGGGTGAAGCCCGCGGCCATCGTTTATGGAACTGCGCTCGATAGCACGCAGTTGAACGCCACCGCCTCGGTGCCCGGCACGTTCGTATATACGCCGCCGGCGGGCACGGTACTTTCGGGAGGAACCCAGACCCTGTCGGTTACCTTCACGCCGACGGATACAACCGACTACACCACGGCCACCGTCACCACCACGATTACGGTAAGCAAGGTGGTGCCCACGGTAACCTGGGCGACACCGGCAGCCATAAGTTACGGAACAGCACTTGACAGCACTCAACTGAACGCGACCGCTTCGGTGCCAGGTACGTTTGTCTACTCGCCGGCAGCAGGGTCGGTCCAAGGCGGAGGAGCCCGCACTCTGTCGGTTACCTTCACGCCGACGGACACGACCGACTATGGCACGGTGAAGGCATCGGTGCAGTTGCAGGTTAACCCAAGCACTCCGACCATCACGTGGACACCGACGCCACTCAGTTCCGGGGCGGCGCTGACCACCAGCCAACTGAATGCCAAGGCCACGTTCAACGGTGCTGCAGTCTCCGGCACATATGTATACACGCCGGCGGCTGGCACGGTGGCCACACCAGGGCAGACTCTGTCGGTAACCTTCACGCCTGCGTCCGCTGTGGCTGCGAACTTTACTACAGCTACCGCCTCTGTAACGCTGCAGGGTGCACCGACGATTACCTGGGCCAAACCGGCGGCCATCACCTACGGAACCCCGCTCAGCAACACGCAGCTGGACGCCACCGCCTCGGTGCCCGGCACCTTCGTATACACACCGGGCCTAGGCACCGTCTTGGGTGTAGGAACGCAAACCCTCTCAGTTACCTTTACACCGGCCGATACGACGGACTACTCCGCCAAAACTGCTACCACTACGATCACGGTGAGCAAGGCTCCGACCACGACGAGTATTACCGCCGGCACGCCGAATCCATCGTCGACAGGCCAAGCGGTGAGCTTCGCCTTCACGGTCACGTCAGCCGCAGGTGTATCCACGGGCAACGTTACCGTTACGGCCACAACGGGCGAGACCTGCAGTGGCGCTCTCACTGCTGGCACAGGGAGCTGTTCGTTGACATTTACTACCACTGGCCCGCGTAGCGTTAAGGCCGTTTACGGTTCCGATAGCAGTTTTGCCGCCAGCTCGTCTAGTTATGTTTCACAGGGGGTGCAATAGAGGTTGGCCTACAGATATCGGAGGTGGAAGTCAGCAGGGAATTAGGGGGCTGGCGAATCGATGAAAAGGGCAAACCCTGGTCGGTGGCTAGTTCCCTCATGCTGACAAGTCGAGTTTGCCCCTCGAGTTGGTGTCAGGGAAACGCTGCTCGAATGCAATCACCGTCTAAAGCGGTTCCAGAGTTGATGTACTCACTAACCGTGGAAGCGCCGGGCTTTAGCCCGGCGAACCGCAGTCGGAAAGGAACCGGCTTTAGCCGCGGTGTTGGACCGCAGGGGCTGAAGCCCCTTAAATTTAGGTGGGCCTATTCACCGGGCTAAAGCCCGGTGCTTCCACCTGGGTACAGCAACTATAAATTTGCTCTAGGGTTTCACTGCCGGTGGCTAACGATGGTCGAGTTTGGTTACACGCACTTCGCCGGGTTTCTAAGCCGTTGGGCATAGCTTAAAGCCAGTCGTGTGACTTCAGGCGAGGTCCTATGGGCAACCAGCAGAGACAATGCTCCGAACAATAGCAATGCGAGGCCACGGGCCGCAGAGTGGTTGCCGATCAGGACAGAAGTTCCCACGGCCAGGACAATAAGAAAGAACGCCGGAATCAATCGCCTACCTGCTTCCCGGAGAACCCCCGCCGCGTACATGAGCAGGCCGGTATCGGCCACCATACGCATGCTCCACACCGCGGCGGCTCCAATGACGCCGCCAAAGTGAATGCCCATCCACAAAGTCAGAACAAACGGCGGCAACTCGATCATGTGGAACTTTGCCGGAAGATCCGGCCGGCCTTGGGCCTGTAGCATTCCCCCGGGGATCCAAGCCAAGCAGTTGATCCATGTACCGAGCAACAACAGTTCACCAGGTCTCGTACACCGGCTTGCGGCGGCAGCTCCGATCCAAAGGGAAAAGAAGGGCGGGGTGGCGAGAATGGCAACAGTCACAATCGGTGTCAGGAGGCCAGCCAGCGTCAGCACGCCCTTGAGGGTCAAGGTCCGTGCCTCTGCGGGTTGTTGCGCCGAGAGCCTGGGAAACAGCGCCCTGGCCATACTGCCGGGAACGACCGTCAACTTGTTGGCGAAATTGTAAGGAATGGTATAGTACGTGACCGCTTGCGGACCGCGGGTGAACCCGATAACAAAGCGATCAATACTGTTAAGAATAGGACTGATCAGGCCGGAAATGGTAATCCAAGCGCCGAAGGCGAAGAGCCGCCGGATCCAGTCGCGTTCTATATGCGGCCAGGAGCGCAACGGCACGTACCGGATACAGGCGAAAAAGAGCGGTAGATTACCGATGATGCGTGCCAGAACTGCCGAAGGAATCAAAAGGTCGAGTCTTGGCCCGAATGTGTAAGCAACTACTATAGGTACAGCCTGAAAAAATATCGTCGCTAGAATCTGCCTGGAATTGGTGACGGCAAACTGTTCGCGACCTTCCAGTGCGCCGATGATAACGGAAGTAACTGTCGCCACCGGCACGGCGACCGCTACCCACGGGAGCGCCCGGATAACTTCTGCCTCCATTTCACCGCTGGTTTTTAGCCAGAGAGGTAGAGTGATGCCAGCCGCGATCCATAAGAGCAGGCCGCCACACATACCAACCACCCCATTAACCAGGGTGGCGGTCCAGAAAAGACTCTCCCGGGCAGCTACCGTTCCATCTGCAAGCCCCGCAATATATTTGGAGGTTGCCCGCCCCAAGCCCATTTCAAAAAGCCCGAAATAACCTAGGAACAGCCAGACCAGCGCGAGCACGCCATAGCGCACGTCCCCAATCAAATGAAGATACATGGGCACGGTCGCCAGGGTCACAAAAATAGGCACAATCGCGCCGATCAAGTTCAGCGTGGCATTTCTTGATACGCTGCTTCGGGGAGAGCCTGTCGGCCCGGCCTCAACTGGAACGTTTTGACTCATCGAAAAGCACTGCAGGTGGATCCCAATTATACGCAGTGAAGACAAACCTGTTTCCAGGTGTAAACGTATGCTTGAGAGTCGCTGCTAAGAATTAGGCTGGCACACTGCCTCCTGCGGCTTGCGGCGCAACCGGCCGAACGTGCGATCACTCCACTAGCTCCGTGGCCTTGGTGTCCACTTCCAGCTTCAGGTCGTCCACCCAGAAACGGCCGCGGATTTTGGTATACCCGGACTGACGGGTGATACGCAAAGCCACCAATTTGGTTGACGGCCCCGTGCGGAAGCTCTTTTCCAGGCGATGCCACTGGGTCGTACCGACCGTCTCATTGGTCCGAACATAAACGGTGCCGTCGTAAGCGTCGACGATGGTCACGGCTGGACCCTCGGCCGACTGTAGTTCCTCGCTCTTTACCCACCCCGACAGTACATAGTGTGCTCCGGGGTTCACGGGGACGTACTGATACACCCCAGAATCAGCGCCGGCGTCGCTGTAGGTTATCTTAAGCGAGCGCATGCCGCTGTGAAAATCAACGATGTCCAGTGCTACGGCCGTTCCAGGTTGAAGAGCGTAGCGCCAATCGAAACCGCCGTTCAGGAGTTCCTGCGAAAAGTCTCCATCCACCACCAGGTTGTCCGGGCTGATGAAGCTCTGGAGCACCGGTGAACGAGAAACCAGTTGGTTCCAGGCGTCGCGGGCGCGGTCTACCTGGCGCTGTTGCAAAAGCAAATCGACGTAGAACAAGGCCTGGCGGAAATCGATATCCCGCTTAAGTTGCAACATGGCGGACCACAGGTGGTTTGCCGCGTCCGTCTCGTTGTTGTCGAGCAGCAGTTTGATGAATTTCAAATAAACGTCTGGATCGGCTGGAAGGATCGCTTCTATACGGGGCAGATCGTGCAGGACGCGCCAGCAAACCTCCAGTGATGGAGCGATCCTGCCGGGGTCATTGCGAAGCAGAACAGCAAACTGCTGCAAGGCTTCGGATTCACTCCCCCGCACAAGGAACAGATTGGCTGCGCTCCAGACAACTTCCGGATTAGTCGGATCAACTGCGAGAGCCGCACGGATTGCCTGTTGCTCCTCTTTGTCTGCTCCGACTGTAAGGTACGCGCGCGCCAGTGACATCCAGTAGCGCGACCGGTGCGAGTTCAGTTCCGCCGCCCGCTTGTAAGGAACGATAGCGCCCGTGGGGTCCTGGGCTACGAACAGGAGGTGTCGCCCGAGCAGTTCGTGGTAGTCGGCATTACGCGGTTCCAGGGCTATGGCCCGCCGCAAAGAGGCCGGATTGCCCGGGTCGGCAATGCGGTAAGCGCTGTAAGCGCGTGCCGCCAGCCAAGCATAGCCGCCAGCAGCAAAAGCGCACAGCGCTAGAAACGCTAACTCTACGATCCTGCGTATCGTGGATTGAGAACTCAACTGAAGCCCTCTCTCACTCGCCTGAGTTGATACCTTCTCTTTCAACCGGGGTACACGTATCAGGAACTTGTCTTGCTCGCTGCTGCCCGGGATTCGCCGCTATCCTCGCCTTTAGTCTCCTCAGTTCCGGCGTCTACCTTTAGAGTGGGAGCATCTTTGTCCGAGTAATATTGCCCATACCCGTACTTGCCCACATACCTGTAGCCGGAGTACCTGTAGCCGGAATAGTAGTAGTAGTAATCCGGCGAAGAAAGGTCAACGGCATTCACTACAACGCCCATCAGATTGGCTTGGACGAATTGCAAGAGATCGCGTGCCCGGCGGAGAGCCATTGTGGTGGTCTGGCCGGCGCGAACTACCAGTACCACCGTGTCCATCTTTACCGATAGCAATACCGCGTCAGTTACCGACAATACCGGAGGCGAGTCAATGACGATGTAGTCGTATTCCTGGCGCCACTGCTGCATCAACTCTTGCATCAAACCGGAACTCAGCAACTCGGAGGGATGCGGCGGCACTGGCCCTGCAGGCATGAGATCGAGGTTGGATTGCGCGGTAGTGACAATGGCATCGGCAACAGACGTGGTACCCGTCAACACACTGCTCAGGCCCGCTTCCGGTCGAAGCCCGAACACCTTGTGCTGGCTTGGGCGGCGCAAGTCGGCATCTATCAGCAGCACCCGTTTGCTCTGCTGCGCCATGACTACAGCTACGTTGGTGCTGGTCATGGTCTTACCCTCTCTCGGCAGCGCGCTAGTGAACAAGACCGTTTTCGGCGGCTGCCCGGCGCTGGAGAGCAGAATCGATGTACGCAGGCCGCGATACGCTTCCGAAATTTCTGACTTTGGCGAAGAGAGAGTGATGAGCGAAGCGGCGCGATTAATTTCCTCCGGCGCCGTTTGCAGCGCGCGGGAGCGGCGGGCGCCGTACCCGTAGCCGTACGCGTACCTGTAGCCGTACCTGTACCCGTACCGGCCCCTGGATTCAGCCGCACCGTACAGCGGAATCACGCCCATCGAGGGCAGTCCCGAGGCGTTTTCCGCCTGGTCCGGAGTGCGTACCGTAACGTCTAATGTCTCCAGAACGAAGGCTGCGGCGACGCCGCCTACCAGGCCGAGCAAAACCGCGAATCCCATATTGCGCGGAATGTTGGGGCGGGCGGGATGCAGCGGGACGCGGGCCATGTCAACAATGCGAATGTTGCTGGCATTCAGGCCGGCCAGCAAGCTCGCTTCTTTCAGCTTCTGCAGTAGCCCCTCGTAGAGTTGCCGGTTTGAGTCCGCTTCCTGCTTCAGGAACTTGTATTGAATGGCGTTTTCGTTGAGCTTGTTTGCCTCGGCGGTCTGTACGTCCAAGGCGGCTTGCACCATGCGCTCGCGATTTGATGCGGCCTCGTAATCGTTATGCAGCCGCCGCACCTCGTGTTTTAGCTGGTCCTGGAACGCCCGGTCCAGTTCGGCGAGGCGATTTTCCAATTCCCGGACCTTTGGGTACGAGGAACCGAACTGCGTGGCTAATTGCGCATACTGGGTCCGCGCTTCCATCCGCTGCTGTCTCAGCGTAGTGAGCACCCCGTCCTGCAGGGCCGCGCTTAAAGCATCGACATTGCCGGCCTCGGCTATCCGGTACAGGGATTCCTTCTGGATACGGTCGGCCTGCGCCGTCGCGAGGTCATGATTGATCTGGTTCAGTTTCTCGGTAATTAAATTCTGCTTGTCGTCTGTGCCGACAATATTGTGTTGCTTCTGGTATTCAACCAGCTTGCCCTGCGAGGTTTCCATCTTGATCTGCAGGTCGGCCAACTGCTTCGAGAGCCACTCCGTGGCTTGCATGGTGGAGTCGAAACGGGCCTTGATATTGCCTTCAATATGGGCCTTGGCAAAGGCATTGGCAATTTCCGCCGCGAGCTGGGGATTTGGACTGGAATACCGGACTTCGATAAGCCCGCTGTTGCCCACCTGCGACACGCGCAGGTTCTTGTGCAGTATGGTGATGAGCCGTTCCTCGCGCGCCAGGTCGCTAAGCGCCGGACCGGCCATGCCTACCCCGCCCACCGTAGTGATTGCGGCTTGTCCGGCGAACTCGGGCCGCCGATCGAGTCTCAAGTCATGGATCACCAGCAGAGCTATAGCATTAGACTGTATGACTCTGATCTGCGTGTCCATTGCATAAGGATCGCTGTACGATTGCTCGACTTTCTCGTCCTTGAGAACGTTGGGTATTCTCTCCGAGAACGAGAGTCGTACGGCTCCGTCGTAAATGGGGGTCGTGCGCCAGGTGACTATCGCCGCCACCGTAACCACTACGATTATCGACGACAGAATCGTCCATTTCCGTTTGAGGAGGATGCGCCAATAATCGCCTATGTTAAGCTCCGTACCAGTTCCGCCGCGACTCTCGTTTGCACGCTGCGCATTGGCTAGAGGGCGCTGATTTCGCGGGGCCAGCTCGGAATTATCGTTCAGCAATTGTCCGGAATTCATCAATTTCACCTTACTGATTCGTCGAACACTCGGGAGTCTGCGACTCTCAGTGTCAACGGTGTTAAATTGGGCGCTCGATCAACAGCTAATTGCACCCGTGAAGTGCGAGCAGTCGTACCCTGAGCAAAGCAAACCGTAACAAGTGCCGACTTTTTGTTCACAGGTGCATGCCCGGAGCTTAAGCCCGGTGCATCCCATTGGGGCGTCGGGCGGTACTGGCCATTGCCGCCAGCACAAAAAACATGGCGGCGTTGGCCGGAATATGGAGGTTGAAATTGGAAAAACCGTGAACCAGTACGCCGGTGCAGCCGAGCAAGGCTGCCAAAGCCATGCCGGCACGTGGTTCGTGTCGCCAATTAAGGCAATTTCTAATACCGTTCCGGTATAACAACACCAGGAATGCAAGCAACAGCGAAAACCCCGCCACCCCCGTTTCGACCAAGGTTTGCATGAAATCGTTATGAGCCTCGTTCACCACAAAATCGCTGTAGAAGCTTCGAAAGGAAGGATAGACGTCGGTAAAGGTTCCCAATCCCCAGCCCAGGCCGGGCCGGCGCGCCACCATTTTAAGACTGTCTTTGGTCACAATCAGCCGGTTAAGCACATTACTCGTGCTCAACGGATTTCGCATCTCGAGCAATCGCTCTCCCAGCCTTTTGGGGTGCAAGAGCGCCACAGAGATGATCAGCAGCAGGCAGACCGTGCCCAGCACAGGTAGCCGCTTGCGCGAGGCGTCATTTGTCAAGACCAGCGCCAGCACCACCAACTCTGCTACAAATGCGATGATGCCTCCCAGCGACTGCGACAGGAAAAGGCTGCAGCCCATCACCAAAGTTGCCAGGGAGAACAGAACCCGTATTGGCTTGCGCCAGTAACTGGATATTGCGAATACCAGGGCGAACGGGAGCAGCATTTCCATCAGGCCGGCGTAGTGGGCATGATTTACATAAGGCCCGTACACCCAACCGCCTTCCCGGTTTGGCACAGTCCAATAAATCTTCCCGTTCCAGGTAAACTGTTGCGCGATGGCGAACAGCGCCACGCAATACCCATAAACCACCAGGAAAACTCCAAAGCGCCAGATCAGGGATGTGCGGCGCAAGGATTGGGTGGCGACAAAAAACAGCATCCCATAGGCCGCCCAGAGGAGCGCGCCAGACAGGGTGCCGTACCAATATGCCGTATAGCCGGTAACTAATTGAGCAGCAATGAGAACGGCAAACAGCCCCATGGGGATGAACAACGGGTTCACTACGATGTCTAAATGTCCGTTGACGATTTCGCGGGCGGCCCACACGACAACCAACAGCGCCGCGCCTATTTCCAAGACGCAAATTGCCCATTGCTGTACTGCGCCAAACGCCAGTGGGCCAAACGCCAAAAGCAGACCGCAACCCAGCGCCAGAACAATATCCGAAAGTCGCGCCGACGGGCGCATCGCTTCCGTGCGGAAGACAGGATCTACCTCAATCAGAAATGGCTTGGCTGCACTGGGGGCCACCGGACGCTCCGCACAAATTCTGTGTTGGTTGTATGTTAGCTAGTCTACCCTGGAGCCGAGGAATTGTCATCAGTGTTAACAGCAAATCTACGCCGCAGGAAATCCTGAATTTTCGATCTATATGCAACCGCATGCAACTATCCAGGCCTCTTTTCCGGCGTGCGCTTAGGGTGTTTTTTGTACCCGGTTAGGGTTGTTTTTGTCCACAATTCACGGAAAATCGTTGAGGTTCTTGAGAACCCGTTTATCCCGTGCGCCGCATTGTCCATAGGTTTCCACCGCGCGCGCTGGGCAATCCGCGGGATTACGTGGCAGGCAGGGAGCCCAGTTCTCCATCACCACGTCTGTAAGACTCTTAATCTGCTCAGCACCGCGGGCCGCAAAAAACCGCCCGGCGGATTCGACGGAAGTTCATTTGGGTTATACTCTGCGGGATGCAAGTCACTAACCCGCTTTTTTATTTTGTGCTGATGGCATTTTTCTGTTTTCTCGGGCTAGTACTGTCTCGACTTACAGGGTGGGGGACCGGGCTTCAAAAGAAATCCTCTGGCGACTATTACATGGCAGTAGACGGCCTTCGAGGACTTCTGGCAATCAGTGTCTTTTTTCACCATAGCGTGGTTACACGCCATTATCTTCAAACAGGGGAATGGATCCCGCCTTCATCTAACTTCTACGCGCAACTGGGGCCGTTCCCGGTTACGATGTTTTTTTTCGTTACCGGATTCCTGTTTTGGAGCAGGTTGGTCAAATCGCCGGACAGTCTTCCTCTGCGCAGGTTTTTGACAAATCGGTTGCGGCGGCTGATGCCGGCATACTTGGGATCCCTGGCGGCCATTTTTCTATTCACTGCTCTGCATTCAAACCTTGCCCTTCTGGTTCCGATCAAGACCCTGGCTGTCCAAGCGGCAGATTGGATACTCTGTGGCGTGCCCTTTGGTTTTACCCTGCTTAACGGATTTGCCGCCAAGCGGGTAAATGCGAGTGTATTTTGGAGCCTGCGAGTCGAGTGGGCATTTTATCTGGCTTTACCATTTCTTGGCTGGTTTGCGACGAAACGCCGAATTGGTTGGCTGCTGCTGTCCGCGGCCGCCATACTATGTACGTTTTGGGCTGCTGCCCCACGGCTTCCCAATTTCGCGGTTACCGTTCTGGATTTACCTCACCAGCTCGCCTTTTTTATGATCTTCTGCTTCAGCGTAGGCATTTTGGCGGCTCATGTGAAAGCCGGGCTGAAGCTGGAAAGGTTCTTGCGCCACCCCGCCTGCACCGTTATTGCAGGTATGCTGATCTGTTTGGTTCTATTTTTCGTGCCTGCGCAGTATGGACTGCTGGAGTCGTTGCTACTGGCCCCGATCTTTCTGATGATCGTCTTCGGCAATGATTTTCACGGGCTCTTGACCAGCCGTCCTTTTTCTTACTTGGGCGCGATTAGTTATAGCGTGTATCTCTGGCATGGCATTGTCTTGTATGCTGTCACCCGGAGTGCTGGCCGGTACACCGATCTGACAGCGTTATCACCGCTTGCTTATTGGGCCACGATGGCCGCTGCGGGAGTGGTCGTGATTCTCGTAAGCAGCGTAAGCTATCGTTTCCTGGAACTGCCATTCCTGCATTCGACGGCGCCGAAGAAGATATCCAGCGCCAGCCACCCCGAAAGAGTATCTGCCGCCTCAGCTTCGCGGAGCGAGCCCTGACCGGTGGAACAGATACCTGAGGCCGCGCAGGCCGACGTTCCCTGCCACATAGGCGAGCCCGGGTAAATCATGTAACGCCCAGCGGCGGAAGCTGGGATGACGCAGCACGCGCAAAACCTGCTGGCGGTCGCGCAGGAGAAGCGCGCCGGCAAGGCTGTTGGCAATATTGCGGCGGACTCCTCTGCGGCTGCCCTTGATGTCGGAAGCCGATAAATCAGGCAGGTTGCCAAAGCGGAGAACCACGGTGCAGGTGTCAATGGCGAGCAGGCCTGGAAAACGAGAAGAGAAACGCCCCGGATCGGCGGCTTGGCGGTGCACCAGGATGTTATCCGAGTGGCGGAAATGGAGCGACGCGTTAGCGAGAGCAAACCGAACATATAGATCCAGCTCCGGACACCACAGATAGTCTTGCTGGTAGTACGGGTGGATCTTCTCCAAGCACGAGCGCCGGAAAAAAGCGGTACTGGGGGCGGGGCATTCACTGAACTGCAACTGAAAACGGACATATTCCGAACCCGTAAAATTTCCTACGCGGCGGGACGCGCAGGGCAAGGTTCCGCCGTTCTTCTGATGAAACACCTGGCCGACAGCCAGCATTGCCAGCTCCGGCTCGCTGGCAAAAGCATCGGAAACGATCTGCAGGCATTCGGGAGCATACCAGTCGTCCATGTGAAGAAGGGTGACGATCTCCCCCGTACCCAGCGAAAGCGCTCGCTGCCAGTTACCGGTGAGGCCCAGGTTTTCATGGTTACGCACCAGCCGGACGCCGTCAAAGCGCAGAAACGGTTCCACTACTTGTAGCGTTCGATCCTTCGAGTTATCGTCTACAATGACTATCTCAACGCTGTGAGATGTACGCTGCCGGGCTGTCAACACCGACTCCATTGCTCTGGCGATAGTGCGTTCCCCGTTGTAGACGGGGATACAGACGCTGACGCGGAGAGCGGCCGGCATTAGTTGACCTCCGGGGCGGCGGCGACTTTATGGCCGTGGTGAACAGAGCGGCAGCGCATTTATTTAAATTCGTAACTTGATCCGTGTTGTGGGCCGCCCGCCAAATAGCTGTTCAAACAATATCGTCTCGATGAACATATTGAAATTCGCTGTTTCCGTCAACCCATTTAGATAAAATAGTCAGCACCGCCAAAAAATACCGACGGCTGGTGCTTCACTGGATGCTGTGATTAAATGAGCATCATAAATCTGTCGATCCAGTGAAGTGGTTGTGTTCCACTGAGTTTTCTCTGGAGTCCGGCACTTTCGCAGTAGTCATGTGCTATCGAAATGCATGCGTCGCAGGTTCGCGTGATGAAGCATGAGGAAAGCCATGGGTAATCGTAAACGGGTAGCGATCATTGGCTTGGGCCCGATGGGGCGGCGGCATCTGCAGGCGCTTCGGTTGCTGCCGGGCGCCCAATTGGTAGCGGTAGCCGATGCTTCTCCAAAGGCTCTCGAAGTAGACGTTAACGGCGCCCGAACGTACACCGATGTACAGGCAATGTTGTCAGAGGTCCAGCCGGGAACGGTGATTGTCGCCACTAACGGCCCGAGCCATCGTGCCTTGGTGTTGGCTGCCATTGCCGCCGGGGTCAGTGGCATTCTGTGCGAGAAGCCGATGGCGTGCTCCATCGCCGAGGCGGAAGAGATGATTTCTGCTGCCCACAATGCCGGCTGTGCCTTAGCGGTGAATCACGGCCGCCGGCACGTGCCGGCTTATAGCTGGCTGGCGCAGCAGCTGCAGACAGGCGCCTTGGGCCAGCTGCGCTCGATTCAATCCAGTTGGCCGGGCATTGGACTGGGCTGCCTGGCGACTCACATGATCGACCTCTGGCGTTTTCTGGGAGGGGAAGAACTGAGATCGGTAACCGGGTGGGTAGATCCGGTTCGCGGACCCAATCCGCGCGGCTCGCAGTTCTGTGATCCCGGGGGCATGATTGTGGCCATCTCCAGCTCAGGTGCGCGTTACGTCCACGAGCAGGCCGAAGACGGCGCCGGCCCCGGCACGCTGGTGATCGAAACCACCGGCGCCCAGATCATAATTGACGAGCGCAGCGCGACCGTAACCGGGTTGGCGCGGGATGCCTCGGTTAAGCCCGGTCCGGGGCGGCCGCCAAAGTATGACGCGTTTTCTCTTCCTCCAGACGCGCCTTTGGCCCTGGACATCGTTCGCCTTACCGCGGAGATTCTGCGGGAGCTGTTGGAAGGAAAAGATCTGACATGTGCCGCTGAACACGGTCTTCGCTCGCTGGAGGTAGTGGTGGGAGCTCACCTTTCTCACCGTAGCGGGCATGTCCCGGTGCCGCTGCCACTTGCCGGCGCCGATGCTAAAGCAACATGGTTGCCAATCACATGATCGGTTCTGGTATTCGTCTAGCAGTAGTCGGCTACGGTTATATTGCCGCCCAGCACGCGGCCGTATTTCGTGCTCTAGGCGCCAAGCTCGTTGCTGCCGCCAACCGCTCTCCGGAAGGACGGCAAAAAGCGGAGCAGGCCGGCGCTATCGAGCACACCTACGCCGACCCAGTCGCCATGCTCGAGCGCGAACATCCCGACGGCGTTCTGGTAACCGCCAGCGCGCTCTCGCAGTTCGAGGTCATAGATAAGATACTGCCATTTAACCTGCCGCTGCTGGTGGAAAAGCCGCCGGCACTCAGTTTGGCGGATTGGACCACCTTGCGCGGCCGCATCGAAGCACAAGGCGTACCGTTCATGGTGGGCTTGAACCGCCGGTTCTACTCTGTTTATCAAGCCGCGCTCGAGCGAATGGGCGGACCAGATGCAATCACCTTGGTCACGGTTGAGTGGTCCGAGGACCCGGAGAAAATGCTCGCTGCCGGCCACCCCGTGGCTGTGTTGCCCGTGCTCAACTTCGCCAACAGCATTCATGGGTTGGACCTGCTGGTATTCTTTGCCGGCAAGCTGCGCTGTCCGGAAGTCTGGGGGCGAAACCTCGACAGTTCCAGCAATCGGTTCCGTTGGCAAATGAGCGCGCATGGCATAACTGAACGCGGCGCCTTCGCCCGCTTCGATTCCAACTGGGATGTGCCAGGCCGCTGGCGCCTGGTCGTGGATGCCGCAGACCTGCGGATGGTAAGCGCACCGCTGGAAACGGCGATCCTTTTTGCTCGCAACCGCCCTCCGGAGACACTAGAGCCTTCACCCGAGGACCGGCAATTTAAACCCGGCTTTTACGGCCAGGCATCAGCTTTTTTACGGATGATACGTGAGGGAAAAACTGCGGCGTGGCCGGCCGCCTCACTTGATGAAGTGTCCTCGGGTATGCAGTTGGCGGAAATGCTCACGCGTGCTTGCAATACAAATGGCGGTGCTGGAAATCCAGAATGCACCACTTTGGGGCAGTAACCCGTATAGTCGTAACCGGAGGTCGGGAGATGGCGTGGGATACCTACAACGGCTGGAGGCAGTTTTTGGACTGACCGCTTGCAAGCTCCTGGGAGTGATGGTAACCTGCCTCAGTATTTCCCCCAAGGAAGTCCGTAACGTCGTGACCGTCGTATCAGACTGGTTAAGTGTGTCTTCGCGCTTCCAAGGTGCCGCCTTTCCATTTGCTAAAAGACCTCATGATCGGAAGCTCTGGAGGCAGGGAGGGCCGGGCGTGCCGCCAATTTCGGGAGCCCAGGGACATTTACCTGTACCAGATTAATCGTAGTTAGTAGCGGGTGTTGCGTGTATACGTCTTTTGCAAGGCATTGTTACTTACCGGCGATTGATTATATCCGGCGCATTCCGTTTGCCAGGGTCGCAGGAGAGGCGGAGCGGAATCAGCGGTTGAGCCCTGACGAATTACAGGGGCTGCAACTGCGAAAGCTACGGGAAATCGTAGCGCATGCCGAGCGCAATTGCCCATATTACCGCGATGCATTTGCCGCCGCAGGTGTTTGTGCTTCCGATCTAAGCTGTGTCGAAAATATTCGCCGTTTCCCGCTGTTTGATAAAGAAAAGCTATCGCAATATCGGCCGCGAGTGGGCAGCGGACGCTATGAAGGAAAAGTATTCCAGGGTCACACGTCGGGCTCCACCGGAGTTTCGACAAGTTTCCTTTACGACTCATTGCAGGCGGCATGGGTGGAAGCTTCTCTTTGGCGCGGTCGTGGCTGGTGGGGGCTGCAACGCGGCGATCGGCAAGTGATTTTTTGGGGGCGCCCTCTAGACGGCCGGCGCGTGGAGTTCACTATCGGCCTGAAATACCGCTTTCGCAACTGCGTTCAGTTCGACGTGCTGAAGCAGTTCGATCGACGGCAGGTCGATAAGATAGTATCCAGGTTGCGCTCTTGGCGGCCGCCGCTGGTTTATGGCTTTGGATCAAGCCTGGCTGGCTTGGCGAATGATATGGCATCCCGGGGCATAGCACTCGATGGACCTGAGCGGCCGAAGTTGGTGCAGTACACCGCTGACCGGATGACCAGGAAGGAGCGCGAGCTCGCTTCCCAAGTCTTATCCGCACCGGTGGTTTCACAGTATGGAGCGTGTGAATGCGGTGGCATAGCCCAGGAGTGTCCCGCCGGGAAGATGCACATATCTGTGGACCATGTCCTGCTCGAGTTCTTGCGCCCTGACGGCACGGCTACCGCCCCTGGCGAGGTTGGCGAGATCGTCATAACAACTCTGAACAATCTCGCCATGCCCCTGATCCGTTATCGCATAGGCGACCTCGGTATCGCAGTGTCCGAAATGTGCGCTTGTGGATTGCCTTGGCCGCTTATGCACCTCGAAAGCGGCAAAGCCGTGGATTTGATTTCGACATCGACTCATACGAACATCTCTGCGTACGTACTTGATTACGCAAACTACTACTTGCAAGAGCGTGGCATCCACGGCGTCAAGCAGTTCTTCGTCGAGCAAGTGGCCCCAGACAGATTCACTCTTATCATCATTCGTGAAGAGCCTTTTGACCAGCGAGCAATACCTACGTTTATAGCTAAGATGAAAGAAGCCTTTGGCGAACAGATAGAAATTGAGACCAGATTCGCGAACAGTATCCCATTATCGTCAGCCGGTAAGCGGCGTTATTTCGAGCGGCGCTTCCAAGGCTAGGCTAGCTAAACTGGCCGTAGCTATGTCGGGTTGCTCACGTAACGGGGAGCAGATATGGCAGTCAGCACGAACCAGGTTATACAAGTAACTAAATCCTGCACTTCTTTCAGCCGCTTGGAGCTCAGCCGCTTGAATGCCAGTCATGTCCCCGCTCTGGTAAAGGACGCCGCCGCGCTCTTTACGGGCCAGGTTCAGGGCCATATGGAACAATGGGAATACGGGCCCTCGTTATTTCCCGGCGACCCGGGAGGCGGGGCCGAACATTGGGCAAACCTGGTTAGAAACCCCGGCCGGTACTATTTACCCGAGAGCGACATCAGGGCGATTGTGTGGGTCATACGCCAGGAGAAAATGCTGGCCGCCCTGGCAGACGTCGAAACGGTTATCGAGCTTGGTCCCGGGAGCTCGGAAGCGATTTCGAAAAAGACTCTGCCATTTCTTTTGGCCTGCCCTGCGCTTAAGAAATACATCGCCGTGGACGCCACCCTCGAGCAATGCGCCGCGGCTGCACGCGCAGTGCGTGAAAGCCTGCCCCTGTCGACGGATCTCCATAGCCAGGATTACATGAAGTCGAGCCTGGAAATATCAGCGCAGGGAAAGTGTGCCATGGTGATGTGGGGGAGTTCGATCGGAAACATTCCCGGAGCAGCCGAAGAAGATGCCCTTCCAAAGTTAACGGAAGTGGTAAGGCTTTTCAGGCGCGGTATCAAGGCGCTCGACTTGATGATATTGTCCTTCGACACAGAAACCGACCAAGAAAAAGTTGCGGGTGCCTACAGCGAGCCTTTCTTGAAAGCCCAAATTTTAAGCATCCTCTATCGTTTGGCGCGCGACGGCCATGTTACCGGTCAATTCGACCCGCGGATTTGGCGGCATGAACCTGTTTGGTTCACTTCCGCCGGACAGTGCGCGCATGTGATTTATCCCTTGCTGGAGCAAACGATTAACGTTGCCGGGCTTGAAATCAGAATTCCAGCGCGGCACCGTCTTATTTCAAACAACAGTTACAAGTTTTCACCTTCGATAATGGAAACCGCAGCACAATCTGCTGGATTTTCATCAGCGTTCTGTCTGCAAAATGGCCCGATTGCAATGCTTATTGCAGAAAATGCTTGAGAGTGAAACCATACACATGCTGGCTGGCCGCCGATCGCTTTTTGCAAAAAGATCCGCCAGGAAGTTGTGAATGCGTTTGAAGGTTAGCTTGGAGCGGGGGCGTAAGCAGCACCTGAGCTGCGTACGAACGACCACTAAGAGGAAGGCTAAGCTGCCAGATTGGTGAATGGTGACGGCGTGTATACGTCTTTTGTAAGACGCTGCTACTTACCGGCGATTGACCACATTCGGCGCATTCCGTTCGCCCAGATTCTAGCGGAGGCGGAACGGAACCACCGGATGAGCATAGGCGAGTTGCAGGATTTACAGTCTGCGAAAGCTGCAGAGAATTCTGGTACATGCAGAGCGCAACTGTGTTTATTATCGGGAGGCCTTCGCAGCCATCGGTGTTTCGGCTTCTGACTTGAAGCACATCGAAGATATTTCCCGATTCCCGCTGCTAGGAAAGGAAGAATTATTCGACTGTTGGCCGCAGTTGTGCAGCGAAGTTTATGAAGGAAGACTATTCAAAGGCCGGACGTCTGGCTCGACCGGGATCGCCACCACGTTTCTGTACGACTCATTGCAGACGGCGTGGGTGGAAGCTTCGCTTTGGCGTGGCCGGAGTTGGTGGGGCCTGACCCGTGGGGAACGGCAACTGGTTCTTTGGGCGCGGCCGGTGGAGGGCTCCCGGCGCGTCGATTTTAGCTCCTGGCTCAAGTATCGCTTGCGCAACTGTGTCCAGTTCAACACATTCAAAGACTTCGACCAGGCGAAGGTTGATCGTATAGTATCCTCGCTGCGGTATTGGCAGCCCCCTTTGATCTATGGTTATGGGTCGAGCATTGCCGGCCTCACCAGCGACATGGCGGCCAGAGGCATAGTGTTGGACGGGCGTACCCGGCCGAAGCTGGTGCAGTACACGGCCGACCATATGACCGACTCCGAGCGCGAACTCGCCGCCAAAGTTTTGACTGCTCCAGTGGCTTCACAGTACGGAGCCAGTGAATGCGGTGGAATCGCCCAGGAGTGCCCGGCGGGTCAACTGCATGTCTCTGTGGACCATGTGTTACTTGAGTTCCTGCGCCCTGACGGTAAACTGGTTGCCCCTGGCGAAATTGGCGAGATAGTGGTAACGGCGCTGAATAATTTTGGCATGCCTCTGATTCGCTATCGCTTAGGAGATCTAGGAACCTTTCTTCCTGGCGCATGCGCTTGCGGCTCAGTCTTGCCATTGATGTCCTTGGCGGCTGGAAAGGCCGTCGACCTGATCTCGACATCGACTCGCGTAAACATCTCCGCGCACGTACTTGATTACATTAATCTCTACCTGATGAAGCACGGGATTCATGGAATAAGACAGTTCTTCGTTGAGCAAAGCGCTCCGGATAGATTCAGCCTGACCGTTATCCGTGAGGCTTCTTATGACGAGCGCGCGATGCCAACGTTCATAAGCAAGATGAAAGAAGCCTTTGGCGAACAGATCGAAGTCGAGGCCCGCTTTACCGACAGCATCCCGCTGTCGCCCAGCGGAAAGCGGAGGTACTTCAAGCGGCGGTTCTAAGACAACACTCAGACAGACTGTTAGCGCGCGTAACTTGGTGAGATCGGCGTAGAGATCGCTCACGTCCAGTTTGCCACCGGGAGAGGGAAGATGCTGCTCGACGGCATCCATTCCAAGGCCATTTTCCTTCAGCAAGCGCTCCAGCAGGCTCCCAATCTTTACCGAGGCGCCACTGCCCACATTGTAAATTTCACCGGTGGCTCCGCGCTCCATAATAAGTACGTAGGCGCGAACGGCCTCCTCGACAGGAATGTAATCGCGGCGGCTATCCAGGTTGCCAACGCATATCTTATTGATCCTACCGCCACGATAAGCTTCGATTTGTTCATAGACGTGACCTACAAATAGCCGTGGGGAAATGCCCCGCCCCAACAGGTTGAAGGGGCGGGCCATCACAATGTTTATTTTGTGAACGGCTACGTAATACTTGGCAAGGTATGTCTGGTATACCTTACTGAGACCATAGATGCTGACAGGCCGCAGCGGTTGCTCTTCCTTGACCGGATTGTCCCGGGGATCGATCAAGCCGTACTCTCCGGAGCTTCCCACCAGCAGAATACGGCATGGGTGGGCGCTTCTGCGCATGCCTTCCAGGAGGTTGCGCGTGGCCAAAACGTTTGCCTTGTAGTCCGTCTCGAAATCGTTGGTGAAAGTTCCCGCTAAGTGGTAAATCCTGTCCGGCGCGACGGTCGCAACCAGAGCCCGGACATCGTCCTCGCAGACCAGATCGCAGCGTGAGAACTCTTCAATGGTTGCTTTCTGCGTCTCGAAGGCTGGTAGTGGGTTGTTGGCGGGCGTGATGTCGGTCCGGTAAAGTACGCAATCCTGCGTCCGTAGAAAGGCGACAAGAAAGCGGGCAGAGAACCCACTCGCCCCAGTGACCAGAATTCTCATTCAATTAATCCAGATGGCCCCATCGGGCTGTGTAAGTTTTGGTAATCTCGGGACTTTTCCGGCGCCCGGCCACCAGAAACCCCAAAAGGCTTAGAGTCAGTATGATAAAGCTCACCCCCAGGCGGCGCAAGGCGGAGCCTAGCTGAATGCCGTTGGGGCTCTCCCGCCCGGGGGTCTTCCGGGGAAAAAAACAAATATTTGCACGGAATTCTGCTTATTCCATACCAGCGACTCAGGTACAATACTAGTCAAATTAGCCATGAAAGCTCCGTATCTTCAACGCCAATGGCGAATAGTCCGCACCACCTCGCTTCTGATAGGCTTCAGTGCGCCGGCGTGGATCATGCTGCTGTTCAGCACAGGGGAGTATCCAATTGGAATAGGCTTACTCGTGGTTCCGGTGATGGTGGCGGCTTCGTTTCTGCTGGCGCGTCGCCTCAGCGGGCAAGATCCTTTCGAGCGCAATGTCATCGTCGTCGGCCTCGTGGAAAAACTGGCCGCTGCCGCATTTTACTCCGGCATGGTATTTTATTATTACCCCGGCGGCGATTGCATTACCTATTTCGACCAGGGCTCGAACTTCGCCAATTCGCTTTCAATGATAGGCACCGATGCTATTCTGCATCCATTCTATAGCACCAACTTCGTCACCATGCTGGCAGGGTTGGTTGCTTATTTAATTCCCTCCTACGTGACGGTGTCATGTCTTTTCGCGCTGCTCTCATTTTGGGGGCAGTATCTTATATATCGGGCCTTCACCATTGCTGTGCCGGAGGCCGACCGGCGTGACATGGCAATGCTGATTTTCCTGCTGCCATCGATCGCTTTCTGGCCGGCGACCGTCGGCAAGGAAGCGACAATCCTTTTCGCAATCGGATTGTGCGTCTACGGCTACGCACGTGCTACCGTACGAGCCAATCCGGTGGGATATGTGATTTGCGGCGTGGGGCTGGTGCTTGCGATGGCGGTCCGCCCACATATGGGGGCCATGTTGGGACTGGCATTAACCGCTTCCATGACGTTGAGCAGCACTCGCCACGGGATATGGGGGCTCCTCAACCGAGGTGTTGGCATTCCGCTTACCGTAGTCGGTACCATTTTTCTTGTATCTAAAGCACAGGCATTCCTTGGTGCCAGCGACTTTCAAACCGGAATGGGCGTACTAAGCGTTGTGCAGAGGAACAGCGCAATAGGAGGCTCCGCCTTTGGCGGCTCCGAAGGGCCTGTTTCCCGCGTTTTGACCGCTCCTTTCTTGCTCTTCCGGCCCTTTCCCTGGGAGTCCTTAAGCCTGCAGGTTTTCGCGGCATCTCTTGAAGGCATGGCATTGGCCTTTATCTTCTGGCGGCGCCGGCTTAGCGTATGGTATGCCGTAAAGAACTGGCGAAATCCAATCATTGCGTTTACGCTTGTATACGCCATGCAGTACATGGTCATCTTCAGCGTAGCAACCGGCAACTTTGGAATCATGGTGCGCCAGCGCGTAATGTTGCTGCCCTTGGCAGTCATGCTGGTTTGTCTGCCTCCAGCGCAGCCGGGCATGTTTGCCGGTCGACGCACCCATTGGAAAGTGCGCTGGCGCCGGACACCCAGCTACCCGATTGGGCAAATACCGCCGGCCATATCCAGATCCAGCGCCTCCCATACGCCCCGCCCAGAGGCCGTGCCTGATCCGGTAAATAGCAAGATGAATACCTCCCGGATCACGATGGCGGAGGGGCAAAATCATGCCGGAGCGAGTTGATCTTCTTCATGCTGTAACTTCCTCGCTGAGCCTGGTGTTCTTCAAAGGCCAAATGGCATATCTGCGCCGGGCCGGCTTTCATCCGGCTGCGCTCTCGGGCCCTGGTCCGCATGTGGAGGTTCTGCGAGAAGAGGAGTCCGTTCCGGTCTTCACCGTTGAGACCGAGCGGGAGATCGCTCCGTTGCACGACCTGAAATCGCTGCTACGCGTATATACGCTCGTGCGGCGCCTGCGTCCGGTCATATGTAACGTTGGCACTCCTAAGGCTGGCCTGCTGGTCGGCTTGGCTGCTTGGCTCAGCCGCGTTCCGTGCCGCGTGTACACAATTTATGGCCTTCGCCTCGAGACAGCGTTCGGGCTGAAGCGCTGGATTCTGGGCGCCACTGAACGGATCGCTTGCGCATGCGCGCACCGGGTCGTATGCGTAAGTCCCAGCCTGCGGCAACGGGTTATCGAGCTGGGTTTGGTGGCGGCGGGAAAAACGATAGTACTGGCCTCAGGCAGTTGCAACGGAGTTGATCCACGTCCTTTCACGGATTCACCGGAGATACGCGCGCAGGCGGCAGAAATCCGCCGTCAATTAGGAGTGGAAGCCGGGCAGCCAATTATCGGCTTTGTTGGCCGCCTCACTCGCGATAAGGGTATTACTGAACTGCTGCAGGCATTTCGCTTGGTACGGCGATCTTTTCCGGAGGCGCTGCTTGTGCTGATCGGGGTCTACGAGAAGGGCGATCCCGTACCTCCAGCCACGTGCGCAGAGATCGAATCCGATCCGGGTATAGTGTCGCTCGGCTTTGTGCCTGACGTGACACCCTATTACTTGGCTATGGACATATTCGTGCTGCCCACCTATCGTGAGGGGTTCCCGATCTCGGTCCTGGAAGCACAAGCAGCGGCGCGGCCGGTAGTAACTACGCGCGCTACCGGTGCAATCGATTCGATAGTAGATGGCGTAACGGGGGTCTTGGTCCCGGTAGGAGACGCGCAGGCGCTGGCAAACGCTTTGGTGGTGCTGTTGTCCAATCCGGAACTGGCGCGGCAAATGGGCTTGGCTGGACGCGAGCGAATGCTGCAGGAGTTCACGCAGGAGACGATCTGGGAGGCGCTAACCCGCTTCTACCACCAATTGATGCACGACCGTGGGCTTACGGCGCCCTTGCCGCAAGGTGCGGCTCAGAAGGCAAATACGTGAAGCAGCGCGGGTATTCCCAGCACGTTAGCGGTGGCGCGCTGGGTAGGAATTAATTTGCATGGTAAACCGGCAACTAAAGCGCGGCGTTGATATTTTCGGCTCGGTCGTGATGCTGGGGGTGCTCAGCCCGATCCTGGCGCTGATTGCCGCTTTTATTCTTGCCACCATGGGCAAGCCGATTCTCTTTCGCCAGGTGCGCCCCGGATACAAGGCTCGTCCGTTTACCGCCTACAAATTTCGTACAATGAACGACGCACGAGACGAAAAAGGCAACCTTTTGCCCGATGCTGATCGGCTCACATGCATTGGCCGCGTGCTGCGTTTTACCAGCTTTGATGAGTTGCCGCAACTGTGGAACGTGATGCGGGGCGAGATGAGCTTGGTCGGTCCTCGCCCGCTGCTCATGGAGTACGTCTCGCACTATACGCCTGAGCAGGCGCGCCGGCACGATGTCCGCCCCGGGATTACAGGCTGGGCGCAGGTTCATGGACGCCAGGACATTCCTTTCAGCCGGCGCTTGGAACTGGATGTCTGGTATGTTGATCATCAGAGCTTTTGGCTCGACCTAAAGATTTTGCTGCTTACGCTAGTTAAAATGGTACGCGGTTCCGGAGTCCGTTCCGGACAGGACATTCGGGACGTTGACGACTTGGGCCTTCATCCGGTTACACGTGAACAGGAGAGAAAACCATGATTGATCTGGGCGAGGCCCTGCTTCGGCCACTCGAATCCAAGGATATCGAGAGTCTCTACTCGTTTCGCAACGACTGGGGCGTGATCCAGCATCTGGGAGGCTTTTCCGCCGGTTATTCGCGTAGCGACCTGGAAGACTGGATAAAGCGCCACAGCAACCGCACGGATGAAATCATGTGGGCGATTGCCGACCGCAACGACCGCTGCATAGGTCATGTCGGCCTTTATAAGATCGACAACCGCGTGCGCAAGGCCGAGTTCGCAATTGTGATCGGCGACCGTGAATGGTGGGGCAAGGGCTTGGGGAAAAAGGCAACAGAGGCGGTGGTCAACTGGGGTTTTTCCCAGTTAAACCTGCACAAGGTAAGCCTTGACGTCCTGGCCAACAATGACCGTGCTATCCACCTCTATGAGGGCCTTGGCTTCTGCAAAGAAGGGGTGCTGCACGATGACCAGTTTCGCAACGGCAAGTACCTCGATGTGGTGCTCATGGCGGTATATGAAAAGGAGTGGCGTGCTCGCCATCAAGCAAACCCCGCCTGAACTTCAGGGGTGGCGTTGGATCCGACCTGCAGGTTCGCTTCGCGGTAATGTTGAACGGGGCTGAGGAGCGCATAGCGTGCTGAGTATCGTCAGGCCGACCAATTTTAAATAGCTTGGACGAAAGTTAACGGGAAAGAACTTTAGCCTTGGAATGTAAGCGTGCCTGCTGATACCTCATATAACTCGACGCAACGTACGCAGTTACTTTCGCTTGATAATAGCGATGACGTACGCCTTTGGGATGCCCTGGTGGATTCTGCCTCGTTAGGGGATGTTTACCATCGTCCCGGATACGTGGCCGCTTACCAGGCAGCGGGTCACGGACGTGCGGCAGCGCTGCTCGTCGAGAAAGGCAATTTGCGCGTACTTTTCCCCCTATTGCTCCGGAGTTTTTCCGATCTTCCCTTCACTGCGGGGGAGGTCGACGCCGTGGATGCCGCGACCCCGTACGGGTATGGCGGATTGCTGCCGCTGGCTGAAGGCGAATACGTTCCTGAGGGGCAGCTTAGCGCCCTCTTCCTCGAGCTGCGAAGCTGGTGCTGCCACAATCGGATCGTTTCCATTTTGTTGCGCCTGCATCCTTTGCTGCAGCAGAAGGCTTGGCTCGCTCCGGTGCTGGACAGCGACTGCCGCATGTATCGCTTCGGGCCTACTACTGCGCTTGATCTGTCGAAATGGAATGAAGCTACTGCTTCTATCGCGACGCTACACAAAGGGCGATGGTCGGATTTGAGCCGGGCGCGGCGCAGCTTGCGCGTGACTTGGGCATCCCAGCGCGGCACCATCGCGGAAGACTTGCGCGTATTCTATTCCCTGTACGAGGAGCGGATGAGCCAGCTCCGTGCCTCCGACTACTACCACTTTCCGTGGGAGTATTACGCCATGCTCGCCAGTGGCCTGGGGCGTAAGCTTGATGTTGCTATTGCATGGCTGGGGGAGCAACCAGTAGGGGCCGCTCTGTTCCTGGCGGATCGCACCTTCGCACATTATCACTTGAGTGCCAGCAACGACGCCGGCCGGACACATAAGGCGACAACCCTTATTTTGAACGCCGCTGCCGATTGGGCGCGCCGCTCAGGTTGCCGTTATCTGCATCTTGGAGGCGGTGCGACCGGCGACGATAACCTATTTAACTTCAAGAAAAGCTTCGGCGGGGAACTATATGAATACAGTTTTGTAGGCGTGATTGGTGATCGCGAGCTCTACGATTCATTGTTGCAGCGCCGCCTCGCCGCCGGGTTGCCGCCGGTTCGTCCTAACTTTTTTCCCGAGTATCGGGCATAGCTGGTTACAACCTGCCGTCTTCTTGAGTTAAAGATCCTTGAACGCTTGATCGGCGGAAATATGGAGTGAGGACCCAACAATGGCAAAGGTTCTGGTGACCGGCGGAGCTGGGTTCATTGGATCACATCTGTGCGACCAACTCGTGAGCCGAGGCCATGAAGTTGTTGTGCTGGATGACCTCTCGTCGGGGCATCTGCACAATCTCGCACACTTAGAAGGCAAAATCACGTTTATCCAGGATTCGGTGCTGAATCTTGACGCTCATAGGGAGGCCCTTATAGGCGTTAAGCGCATATATCATTTGGCCGCGCTCATCTCCGGCTACGACAGTCTCCACGATCCGGACGAATACATTGACATAAACCTCAAAGGGCTCCTCCGCGTGGTGGACTTGGCCCGGTTGAATCCTGGTACGCGCATTATCTTCGCCTCGAGTTCCACCGTGTACGGCAACAGGCCGGAAAGCTTCTGCCGCGAATCCGACCATGCCTCGCCGATCACCGTATATGCCCTTTCGAAATACGCCGGCGAGCATCTCCTGGCGATGTACTCGCAGATGTGCGGGCTCGATTATGTGTGCCTACGCCTGTTCAACGTTTACGGTCCAAGGCAAAGCCCCGACCATCCCTACGCAAACGTAACCTGCAAATTCTCGGCGGCGGCCGCTTGCGGCGGCCCGATTAAGCTTTTTGGCGACGGCGAGCAGTCGCGTGATTTTGTCTTCGTGGACGACGCCGTGAGTGCGTTTCTGCTGCTATCGGAGCCCTGCCGCGATCGAATCTATAATGTCGGCACCGGCATTGACACGAGCATCAAGTCCTTGATCGCCGAGTTGGAGAGGCTGACAGGTAAGCGTCTGGCGGTTACCCAGCAGCCGCCTTGGCCAAATGACATTCGCCACATCCGAGCCGACCTCACTCGACTCCAAACCGAGTTCAATTTCAAGCCTTCGGTAAGTGTCGGGGAAGGGTTGCAGCGAACTGTCGAATGGTTCCGATCGCAACCGCGGCTCATACCGGGAGAGGCTCATCTATGAACACCGTGACTGAGCCCTCCAACCTTTTGGATGCAAGGTCACGGGCCCCCGTGGTTTGGCTGGTGGTCTCCTCCTTCCGCAACGACCGTGAGATTGAGACTATCCTGGAAGAAGTTCACGCTGTTGCGGCCTCATTCTTTGAACGTATTCTGATTGTCGACAGTCTCGGCACCGGTAAGATTCCCGAGTTCATCGCGCGCCGCGGATGGCAAGAAGTTATCTACCACTCATATGATCGGAACCTCGGATCAGCCGGCAACCTGGCGGAGAGGCTGCGGCTTGCGGCCGAAGGCGGCGCTGACTTCGCCTATGCGCTAAATCATGACGGAAAATTACAACCGGGGGTAGTTGAGTGCCTGCTTAGACATGCTGTCTCCGTGCCTCGTATAGGCGCAGTATACCCTCTGGCCTATATGTCCAGTGCTGGTGGATACAACATTACAGGCATGCGCCAGCTCCCCCTGCCTGCGAAACTGACAAGGCAGAAACCTGAGCGCGATCTGATTGATGTGTATTGGAGCAGCAGCAACGGGGCGCTGTACGCACTGGAGCCGGTGCGATCAGGGTTGCTGCCGATGGCCGAACTGTGGATGGGGTGGGAAGATCTGGAATATGGGTGGCGCTTGGCCGACCACGGATACCGGCAAGTAATCGCTTGTGATGCCTCCTTTGCCGATAGCTACGAATATGTGTCTAAGAGCACGCCTATGGGCAGCTATCACATCGTCCGCAAGCCGCCCTGGACTACTTATTACATGATCCGCAATCTTGTCCTCATTACCCGTCGAACACGACCGTCGCTGATGTTCGCGGCCATTGTGGCGATGCGAGTTGTACTGGAGGCGCTTATGATCTGCTTTATCCGTCCGGATAAGCGCGCTCGTTTCCGGTGTTGGGCTCGTGGCATAATTGATGGCCTGCAAAACCGTGCTGGCAAATGGGTTCTGCCGCGCGACCCGGCTACCGGCGCCGGCAGTTGAGCGGCAATGAACGCCGAACGCGCGCCGGACAGACCAGAGCTAGCCATTACGCGGCAACCGCGCAGCCTTGATTTCGTAGGTCAGAACCGAAGGCCATCAAGAGATCGGGCGAGTAATGACTCGTATTTCTTAATTCCCGACTCGGCGCTGAACCAGTCCCGGGAGATCTGCCGCGCCCGTTGCAGCGGCTCCGAGTTGAGGGCGGTGGAGGCGATCTGCCCGGCGGCGCACCTCAGCGTCACCTCCGAGACGTCCGGCAGAATAATCCCGGAACCCGCCTCACGCACTTTTTCTCTGACCTCGGAGTTGCAGCCATACTGAATCGGACGCACACCGCAAGCCAGCATTTCCGCCAATTTCGTCGGCATAGATCCCCGCTTGGCGAAAGTCTCTTTTAGCAGCAAGAGCCCCCAGTCCATTAAAAGCAGCCAACCGGGCATATCTTGGTGCCGAGCCTGCGCAATCGTGCAATCATCGTCGGAAAGTCCCACCGCCTTCACCAGTTCCTGGGCCCACTCACGTTGCCTGGTAACAAAAAGTAGATGTGCATCTGGGCGGAGTTGCCGCAGAAAGCAAAACAGGGCCACACCCTCCTGTATGTAGTATGAGGCATTGATGGAGCCGATTATGCCGATTACCAGCTTACCTTCGAGGCGTCGTCGAATTTCCTCCGGAACCAAATTCAACGACTTGGAGTCTAGGCTAAATTCCTCGAAATCGGCGCAAGTCGGGATGACTTCGATTGGGATGGAGGGCTTATCGCGCAGTGTGCTGCTTCGCAGGTCGTTCGCCATCACTCCGGTCAGGGTCACCACTGCCGCCGCCGACCTGAACATCCACCTTTCCAGCCGCTTCGCAATGGCATAGGTACTCGGGCGCGTGAACCACAGACCTTCGGCGACTTTCTCGTCTATCCAGTAGCCGCGGGCGTCGAACAGGTAAGGAACCCGGGTGCGCAGGCGGAGATACCAGGCGATCAGGGCTGGCACGTGGGCGCGGGCGTGCACCAGGCCGATGTTCTTGTTTCGGATCAGCTGGCGGGCGGCGCCCGTCATGGCGCGGATATTTTCCAGCACCGCTTTAGCGCTACCCTGGCGGTACGGCAGCCATATCCACTCAACACCATGCTGCCGAAGCAGTCGTTCCGTTTCGGTTACGACGGCCGTGTCCACCAAATCCCGCTCGCGTTCCAGCGAAATGAGATCATATGAAAACCCGCACTCGATAAGCCCAAACAAATACCGCAAGACCTGAGACCGGCCCAGTGGTTCCAGCACGCCCTCGAAAGTCATGTAAAGGATGCGTTTGGAGTCGCGGCGAGGCGGGATAGCCGCTTCCGGATAGCGCCTGTCAAGCTTGGCGGAAGCCTGTGGTTCTGAACTCACAAGCAAGTCCTGGGGAACCGAGTCAATGGGATGGCCCTGGTGTTATAGCAGGTTGGGCTGAGGGAATGGTAAAAATGCTATCCGGCGCAAGTGGGATATTGGGATAAAGCGCGGAGCGGTCGTGCTCAACATACAATTGGATACCGGCAGGGCGGAGTACCTGGCGATTCAGCTCATACAGCACAACATCAATCGGCGTCGTGGCCCACGAGTGGCGGATCATAGTAATATGCTTGGGAGAACTGGGAATCCGCATCTTAGCCGATGTAGGGAACTGGCTCTTGTCATGGTAGTAAGTCTGGCTGGAGGTGAGATCGACCCCGCAGAGCACGATGCGCTTGTATTGCAGCTTAACTCCGAACACGACCATTGACGACAGGGTTGCGCAGTGCTTAAACAAATAGCGGAGACGCGATTGCGGGGAGAAAACCCCGCGCTTAGCCAAGTACGAGACGAGTTTTGCGAACTCCTCGTCTGTGCGGGCCGCGCCGGGTATGGTATAGGCGGCAAACAGGTTCTTACGCCAGGCTTCCGAAAAGTGGGGCAATACGGCACTGTTGGAAGCATGTAAGTCCGTGATTATTTTGGGAATCTCGGCGTAATCCGCGCGGTTGGCACTCAATTCCTTATACGCCTTGACCTGGTCCGCCTCCGGGCCGCCCTCAGTAAAATAAAACGTAGGTCTAAATGGATGATATGGCCAGAAGTTGAACCCAACGCTGTCATGGGCCGCGATTGCCTGCCATCTCTCCGGCGAGATTCGGTTTATCGACGGGCCGCTACCCAGGACGAAAAGGGTATCGCTGTGCTTATATTCCGTCAAGTCGATTTCATCGAGCAAAGGCAGGTGGTATTTACGGCGTATCCTATCCTGAGGTGGATAGTAGCGCACCCGACAATCCAGGTAATACAAGGGTAACAGGAGGCGGAAAGGTATTCGATCCCGCAACCATCGCCACGAAGCCCTTAACATTGTCGCCTGATCCCGTTGATTAGCCTCATCAGAGCGTGTAGCTCCCGATGCGATATTCCTGGAGATTGCCTTCCACCCACGCAATCGTCTGCCGCAGGCCGTCCTCCAGGGTGAAGTGTGGCTTCCAGCCGAGGAGTTCGCGGGCCTTGGTGGCGTCCGCACACAGCCGGCCTACTTCGCTGTTCTCCGGACGGACACGCTGCTCCTCGGTGATCACCTCTAATTTCTTCCCCATCAGCCGGCCTACCATGTTCACCAGTTCGCCAATGCTGATTTCAACGCCCGTTCCGAAGTTTATGACCTGACCGGCTGCCCGCTCACTACCGGCGGCGAAAAGGAATGCTTCAGCTGTATCGGCGACAAAGTTGAAGTCGCGCGTTGGCTGTAATGAGCCGAGATGAATCTCTTTGCCCGTCAATGCCTGGGTTATTATTGCCGGAATCACCGCGCGCGCCGATTGCCGCGGACCATAGGTATTGAATGGCCGGGCGATAACGACTGGCAGGCCGAACGATAGATAATACGCCTCGGCTAATTTGTCCGCGGCGATCTTGCTGGCCGAGTAAGGCGACTGCCCTTGCAGCGGATGCTTCTCATCGATGGGCACATACTGCGCCGTACCATAAACTTCGCTGGTCGAAGTACAAACCACGCGTTCGGTTCCCAGTTCGCGAGCCGCCTGCAAAACGTTCAAAGTGCCATCGACATTGGTACGCACATATGACTGCGGGGCGACGTAAGAGTAGGGAATTCCGATCAGCGCCGCCAGATGGAAGACCACATCCCGGTTACGCATGGCATCGCGCACGCAGCAAAAATCGGCTACGTCGCCCTGTACGACTTGTATGTCATGCTTGGCAGCGGACTTTTCCAGCCAGCCCCACTTTCCTGTCGACGTGTACCGCACCAAAGCGCGAACCCTGGCGCCGGCCTCCGTCAGCCTCTCTGCCAGGTGGCTGCCGATAAAGCCGCCTGCGCCCGTGACCAGGACCTTGCGCCCCTGCCAATTATTGTCGGTCAAACTATTCCCTCCGCCACGTCCGCCCTCGCCTTCTCATAATGCTCGACGCGGCCAATATCAAGCCAGTATTCACGTACCGGGAAGCAGATCACGAGCCGGCCCGCGGCAATCGCCGCCGCAATCAGGTCTGGCATATCGAAATGCCGGTCCGGTGGCACCAGTTGGCACAGGTCCGGATCGACCATGTAGATGCCTGCATTGATGAAGTGGCGCAATACCGGTTTTTCCGTGATGCCCAAAACACTTACGCCTTTAGTTTCCACTACTCCAAAAGGAACTTCAATGTCATACTGGCGGACGCCGACGGTCAAATTGGCGTTATGTTCGCGGTGAAAATCGAGCATGGCGCGAGCGTCTACCCCGGTCAGGATGTCACCATTTATTACCAGCAGCGGCTCAGTGCCGCGTGGAATCTTTGCCAGGGCGCCAGCGGTACCCATCGGCTCCTCTTCATAAACGTAGTTCAGGTTCAACCCAAATTCGGCGCCGTCCTTGAAGTGCTGTGTGATGCTATCGCTCAAGTAATGCGTAGTGACGCTTACTGACCGTATGCCGGATTGTCTGAGCTTATTCAGCATGTGCTCCATCAGCGGGTGCCCATTAACAGGAAGCATTGGCTTAGGGGTATGCTCTGTCAGTGGCATCAGCCGCTTGCCGTAGCCACCGGCCATGATGACGCCATTGACCGGCAACTCCCGCTGTTTCATCAAGTCATGCCATAAGGCAAGACCGCGGACTCGGCCGTCGTCGTCGAGCAACGGTATTTGCCTTATCTTGCGCTCATTCATTGTCGCAAGGAGTCCGGCTTCCGAAGCGCCCAGCGGGGCAGTGACCGGCGAATGGCGCGGATTCCCCGATTGATTTTTCAGCTGCATCACCGGTTGATCGAGATTCATCCCCGCCAGGATCGCACGACGGATGTCTCCGTCAGTAATCGTGGCCAGAAGATGCTGCTGTTCATCGACGACGATGGCAATTCCTTTCGCACACCGGTCGATAACCAGCATCGTGTCACGTACAGAACAGCTAGGCCCTACCAGCGGCAAGGCCAATGACATGCTCGGTTGTGACAAGGTTTTCCTCCTCACTCCGGCTTACGGATACGGTTGGTGCCGATCGGCCTGGCTGGGACCCCGACAACAATAGCCCCGTCAGGGACATCGTGAAGTACGGCGGAGCCAACGCCGACTATTGCGCGTTCGCCAATGCGAACCCCCTGGCGTACGCTGCTTCCGGTGCCGAGATGGCTAAGCCGTCCGACCTGCACCGACCCGGACAAGGTCACACCCGGAGCAATATGCGAATGATCGCCAATGATGCAGTCATGTTCGATGGTGGAATTAGAGTTGAGTATGACGTTGTCGCCAATCACTGCACCAGGGTTGACCACCACGCCGGCCATAATGCATACGCCCGAGCCAAGCTTTGCCGAGCGTGCTACGACCGCCCGCCGGTGAATGGCGTTTATCACATTGAACCCGAGCTGCAAAACCCGTTGGAATGCTTGGGCGCGAGGTTGATTATCGCCGACCCCGCCTATCCCGATAAACGCAGAGCGAATCCCCTCGGCCCACAACTGCGGCAAGAGTTCGTCGCCGCCCAGGATGGTCACTCCTTCGATCGCCTCGCCGAACAAACGCGTGGCCAATTCCACAAGTCCGACGACCTTCAGGTTGTGAGAATCGGCCAGAATGTCCATGATTACTTTGGCGTGGCCGCCGGCTCCAATGCCGACCACTTTGGTCTGCGTCAGGTGGATCGCCGGCGCTCGCACCGCTGCCGCCGGTCTGGCTACCGTGGCTGGAAGCGGCGGCTTTGACTCAGTCTCAACCCGTTCCCGGGACATGAAATACGGGAAAGGAGCGCCTGTGCAGTTGGACAGCAGTTCATACTGCTCCATGTCCGCCAGCAGGGTCAGATAGGAGTAGTAAAACGATCCGCCGCCGAAACTTTTCTTAAAGCTCCACAGCTTGTCGTTGTTTTGCAATCCGCCGCCCAGATGCAACAGCGAACAGCTATGTTGCCGTGCCCACTGGCAACCTGCCATAAGCAGGAACGTCGCGGCGCCAGAATGGCGGCCCTGCTCGTTGCTGCACGCGAGATGATAGTGGGCGAAGCTGCGGCCGCGGATGAAAATTGCCGAACCTACGGGAACCTCGTCTGCAAATGTGATCGCTACTGCGAATCCCTCTCTCAGCTCACGCGCCAGGGAGTGAAAGTACTCGTCCGGGAAAAGAAAGAATTCATCCGCCCCCAGGAACTTCATGGCTTCCCGGTAAAGCGCGGAAAAGGTGTCCAGGCGTTCTTCCGCAGCCAGCCCTTCGGCGATGTGGATGCGAAGCGCGGAGCGCGCCCTCTTCAGGTCGTAGCGCCGGCCCTTGCTCATGCCTTCCAAGCATCCCCGGGCATCGTCCCAGCAGCCAAGAGAAATAGCGGTAGTTTCGCTACGTGGAAATACGCGTATCCATTTACTCTCGACCTCCGGCAGCCGCCAGCGGGCTTCCTGATCCATCAGGGGATGCAAGCGAAGCGTAAGCGCCGCCAGATTTGTGGAACGACCCCACTCCCGCAATTGGGCAAAGATATCTTCGACCACGCATTGGTCGGGATGAGTAGGCCCGGATAACTGCAGCAGTCCACCATAGCCGTAAGGGCTAATGCCGTCTCGCCAATGCCGGCCGCCCGCGTCGAATTCGCGAATAAGGAGCGGACAAAGTACACGAGTAGCGCCAGTTCTGATTACAATCGCGGCCGGGTGACTGCTATCTGCCGCCGAGTATGCGCGCACATATCCCGGCCGATAATAAACGTCGGGAACGGGGGCATCCGCCACCAGCTTTTCCCACGTGCCAATATCGTCAGGATTATGGCCGTCCAGAAACAGTAAATCCAACCTTTACACTCCTGGGCTGCAGCCTAATGCCTGTGTTGCGTCGATTTGTTGCGCGTTCGAGAGCGATTGCGCGGTTTAGAGCAGTGGATTACAGTTTCTGCTTAACATTCTGGAAGAAAAGTGCTCGGAAACGCTGCGACTCGGGCAAGACTGCGCTATCAAAGCGCCTGTTCTCGCAGGGCCCCGGCAACTCTGTCCATATCGCGTGCGCGATAGCGCTGATCGGTAGGAATACTTAACAGCGTCGCAGATAACTGCCGCATCGCCGGATCAAGCTGCTCCGCCGCCGGCCAGTGCACCGGGCAATAGACATTAAATTCTTCGAGCTTTTTCCGGATACGATCGCGTTCTTCGGTCGAATGAAAGCGAAACACTGCTGCTAAAGGATCTCCGTCGCGCGGCCATGACTCGAACAGCGGTTCGGCGACCGGCCAGCTCCGCAGTTGGTGCAGCAGGCGGCGCACGTTGGCAGCGCGTTGCCGGCGCCATTTAACCGGTACGCCAGGGGCGAGATATTCCTGGCTGAACGACGTGGCAGCGGAAATTTCTGCCGACTGGTCGAAGCCCTGCTCACCGGCAAGTTGCCACTGGCGGAAAGAAGCCTTTGTTTCGGCCGCTGCGCCATTCTGCAGGTACTCGCGTTTCCAGATCATGGCTGCGAGCTTCAGAGCGCTGGCCGAAGCATCTGTCTCCGATGCCGCGGGCAGGGGCAAGCCGCGCGGAGACCATAAGATGGCGCCATCGGGAGCTGGCATCGTTTTTCGCAGTGAGCTGAAGGCATAGTCGGCACGGGAGCGCAAGGCCCAGCCGGCCACCGGATCGTGGCTGTGGTCCTCGAGCAGAAGGCATTGGTTGCGCTCTCGCCAGTGCCACCACGGCTCGCCACTGCGAACGCCGAAGTAGTTCACCGCCACCACCATGTCGTCAGCGGCCGGTTTAAGGGTGGCCCAATCCGGTTCCGCCCGCCGGGGATCATCGGCATAGTAAGCCAGCGGCATAAAGCCAGCCCAGTAGGCGGCGACGTTACCGCAGAAGTAGCTGGGAATCCAGAGCCTGCGGGAGCGCTGAGGAAGACTGCGGAGTAGAGCGATGACGGCATGCCGGCCCAGCAGATACCAGCTCAGAGGTGTCGGCAGCGAGACGCAGGGCGCCGGCGGCAATCCCATCCAGTGGAACTCACTGCCAATCTCCCAACGCGCGTGCATCGATGTATCCGATTTACCTGGGCGGTTTATTCGGGCTGTCCGAGGCACCTTCGCCACCTGATGGAAAGTCGTGGAACTTCTTCCTGATAAGGGCCTCGCCGAGAGTTACGTTCTTAAGCTGCTGCAGGATAATTGGGCAGGCTTTTCCGGTCCCGTACGGATTCACCAAGCCGGCCAGGGAAGATCGAAATTGCGGGCCGGTGGCGGCTTTTATCGCCTTTAGAACTTCCGCCCGGCTGTATCCGACATCGATCACGTTTCGGGCGCGAACCCGGCCGCGCTGGCGAGTGCCGACGTTTACCACCGGCAGGGCGAGGGAAGCAGCTTCCACCACTCCGCTGGAGGAGTTGCCGACCATGGCCGCGGCCAAATTCATCACGCTGAAATAGCCTTGCGTCCCGAAATTATCCACAAGCTTAGAGGAAGTATCGGCCGCCACGAACTGCTGAATCTTCTCGCGCACAATGCGGTTGGCGGTGTCGGCATTAGGCAAGGTAAAGATCGCCGGCATGCCGGCCGCGCGCAGCGCTGACAATAGCTCCTCTACCTGCCATTCCGTGTCCTCGTATTCCAAGGTGACCGGGTGGTATGTCACCAGCAGAAATGGTCGCTCCAGACTGAGGCCGTAACCGTCCTCCAGCTCTTTTCGTGTGAGCAGGCGGACGGTATTCAGGTTATCGAGCCCGGGTTCGCCTGAAACAATCACCCGCCAAGGCTCCTCGCCAAGCTGGACAACCCGCCGGCCGTACTCCGCGGTGCTGACGAAATGCAGATGGCTCAGTTTGGTGATGCTGTGCCGCAGCACGTCATCGATTGCCCCCTCGGTAAGCTCGCCCCCGCACAGGTGGGCGACGGGCATCTTGAAGGGCAGTGCTGCCAATGCCGCAGCGTGCATTTCGAAACGGTCACCCAGCACCAGCAGCAAATCCGGCCGCCAGCGGGCGAACGCCTGGGCGAACCCGATGAGCGCCAGGCCCATGGACTTGCTTATCGCCTGCGGCGAATCGGAGGAGACAAGAGCCTCGATCCGCTCAGCAATGTCGAATCCATCGGCTTCGATTTGCCGCACCGTGAGACCGCACTCGGTCGAAAGGTGCATGCCGGAGACGAGCAGCCGCAGGCGCAGCTCAGGATCGCTGCCAATCGCCTCCAACAACGGCCGGTAGATCCCGTAGTCGGCGCGGCTGGTTGTGACTACTCCGATGGTCCTCACGCCAGCATCTCCATTGTGAACAGGGCGCCTGCCGCTACGTCCTGGCGCAGAGAACGTCCAACCAATTGCGGCAGGGCGGAGGGCGGAAGGCCGGTGCCGGGGCGCCGGATAGCGATCATTTCTTCTGTCAACCGCGTGCCGGCGCGAAGATCACAAGCAGCAGTCAGGCTGCGGCGGGCGACCGCAGCCGTGCTGAACTCCTCCGGGGCGGCCCGTTTGATTCCGTTGCCGAGTGCAGCCTCGACTGTGCGAATGCCGCGCACCATCGCCGCCAATTCCGCAGGCTCGAGGGAAGCTCGATGATCCGGCCCGGGCAAATTGCGGTCCAAAGTGAAATGTTTTTCGACCAGGCACGCTCCCAAAGCGGCGGCGGCCAACGGCACCGCTATCCCCTCTGTGTGATCCGAGTAGCCTGTCGGCACTCCGAATCTCTCTTCCAGCGTCTTCATGGCGCGCAGGTTCACGCTGGCGGCATCAGCGGGATAATTGCTGACGCAGTGCAGTAAGATCAGTTCGCGGTTGCCGGTTTCGTAAACCGATTGTACGGCTGTTGCCACCTCTTCCAGATTGGACATGCCGGTGGACAGAATGAGTGGCCTGCCTTTGCCGGCCACATACCTCAGAAACGGCAGATTAGTAAGCTCGCCGCTGCCGAGCTTAAAGGCAACCACCCCCAGGCTTTCCAGTAAATCGGCGCTACTCCTGTCGAAAGGGGTCGATAAGAACAATATTCCCCGCTCGCGGCAGCGCCGCTGGATGACGGCAAAAGCGTCGGGTGGCAGTTCGAGCTTCTTGACCATCTCAAGCTGCGTTTCCGAAGCTCCAGTCGTCCGAACCTGGTATTCGGCTTTGGGAGCCGCAGGGGAGATGACCTCTTCCGATTTGAAAGTCTGGAACTTGACTACGTCAGCACCGGCTTCGGCCGCGGCATCAACCAATTGCAGCGCCATGTCTAGCTTGCCATTGTGGTTTACGCCGGCCTCGGCGATCACCAGGCACGGCGAACTCGGACCCACTCTGAGATTGCCGATTGCCACCGGTTCGATCATAAGGTTGCTTTCCTCTGACTCCGGACACCACGTAGATGCACTCGTATCGATTAAAAGCAAGATGCCTGCAAGAGACGTATTCTACATTTATTAAGAATCCGGCGAAGGTTCCCCGGAGGTGCTTCCCCGTCCGACCCGAAGCCATGGAAACTGAAGGATACCTTCGCGTATCAGTAGCTCCGCGAAGGTGAAATCGCGCAGTGTATCAATATCTACGGCCCGCTCCTCTGGCACTACCAGCATACGGTGTCGTGCGTCGTAATACCTCGGCGCGCTCTCGTTTGCCACATGGTCTCGTTTCCAGAGGTACAACAACCCATTTATGCGGAATACTGGTGGCACATCTTGCCGGCGGGTATAAGCCGGGGTTGCCGGAACCAGATTTTTCATGTAGCCGCCAACTTCCTCCACACAAACCCATCGCGGATTGAAATGCGGCTCCGAGACTGCAAGCACTCCCACTGCGGCAGGGTCTGATGCGAGTATCTCCAGCGCCCGAACAATGTCCTGAGGAATACGTCCCGGCGAGGTCGGCTGCAGAAGCAGTACCGAGCCAAATGTGACTTGGAGCCGGCGCTCCATCTCCCGCAATGCGTGCTGGAGTACCGGCCACGCCGGGCTGTCATCCCGCGCCAGTTCCGTGGGACGCATGAAAGGCACGTCAGCCCCATGAGCCTGCGCCACCGCCGCAATTTCTTCGCTGTCGGTGGATACAACGCAATGGTCGATCTCCGGGCAGAGTGCCGCCAAGCGGATGGAATGAGCGATCAACGGCAGGCCTGCAAGTGGACGAATATTCTTGCCCGGCAAGCCTTTCGAGCCTCCTCGGGCCGGAATTACAGCCAGCAGTGGACGAAGGTTCAATAAATTTCTCCAAATTAAGAGAGATCTCCATCCGACCCAAGCCCGAGTAACAGCTTAGCCATCTTATTGCTTCCTGCCGCACAGGCGCTCTACACAGTCCCGGAACTATTGAGTGGATGATGCCAGCGTGTACCACACGTAGATTAGGGCGGAGATGACCACGACATGTGCAATTACGTACAGGATGATACGCCCCAGCTTCTTGCGGGATGATCTGCTGCTGCGATAGCTACGCCGCCGGTGTCTGTGATGGCGGTGATGATGATGGTGATGCTCGTGGTGTGCCTTCTTATCCGCGGGTGCCTTATCCGGCTGGGCTGGCGCCTCTACGTGCACCTGCTGATCAGGCGACGTATTATCGACGGCCGCCTTCTCATCGGGCGGTGCATTTTCATGCGCCGGCACACTTTGGTCTGTTGGCTTGGCCAGTGCGGAAACAGGGAAGCTGCGCCTGCGGCGACGGCGGCGCCGGTGGGGCTGGACACTCTTGTCGTCGGTGGAGGCTTGACCCTGGGTCGCTTGGTCATCTCTGATCACGTGTTCATCCGTAGGTACGCTGCCGTCTATGGGTGTATTCTCATTCATTGGCTGAGCCGGGGCGGAAGTGGATGGATCCATAAGGCCGCATTCCAACCTATAAAGGTAAATAGCTTATCCTGACACTACAGCTCGTTTCATAAATGGTTTTGAAGGTGCATTATAGTGGAAGCCCACGGCTTCAGCCGTGGGGGCAAAGGACCGAGAAACCAGCTTTAGCCGCGGTGACGGTGTATCCACAGCGCCTAAAGGCGTTATTGTTAAGCCCATCGTTTCCCACGCCTAAAGGCGTGGGCTTCCACCAGGTTCCATTTATGAAACAAACACTAGAACTGCTGTTTAATGATTGGTTGATTGCATGTCGCGAGCAAAGCGCAACTGCCCGGCCACGGACGAAACTTGTGCGTAGCTAGCTTGTGGCAACCCGGAAAACTTTTTCCACTGCATCGGCGGCATCGTGGATGTCGGCTTCCGAAAGAGTTGAATGCACAAGCAGCATCAGTGATGTCTCACCCAGTTCCTTGGCGACCGCCAGGCGCGGCTCCGGGCGCCACGACTCCGGAAAAGCCTTTTCCAGATAAATCTCACTGCAACTGCCGCCGTAGCAGGGAATTCCTTCGGCGTTGATAGCCTCAATGACGCGTTGGCGATCCCATCCCTTCCGCAAGTGCTCCGGCCGGACAAACGCATAGTACTTGTAATAAGAGTGGCCGAACCCGGGTGGCGGCAGCGGAATGCGTAGTGCCGGAAGAGCCGCTAAACGCTCTCCGAGGACTGCCGCCAGGCGGCGGCGCTTCGCTACCCGCGCCGGTAGTTTGCGCAGCAGTACGCGACCTAGTGCCGACTGCATTTCGGTCAGACGCCAGTTGGTGCCGAACGATTCATGGGGCCAATAGTAACCCGGCGGATGCGGACGGTTGTAAACGGCATCGTAGCTCTTGCCGTGGTCCTTGAAGGCCCAGGCGCGCGACCACGCATCAGCATCGTTCGTGGTGAGCATGCCTCCTTCTCCTCCGGTGGTAATAATTTTGTCCTGGCAGAAGGAGAAAGCGTTAACGTGGCCCATCGACCCTACGGGCCGCCCCTTGTAGGTGGCGCCGTGCGCCTGCGCGCAGTCCTCGATCACTTTCAATCCGCGTTCCCGTGCGAGTTCGAGGATAGGATCCATGTCGCAGGGCCAGCCGGCCAGGTGGACTGCTATTATGGCGCGGCTGCGAGACGTGAGCACCGCGCGCACCGTGTCGGCAGTAAGGTTCTGCGAATCGCAGTCGACGTCGGCCATGACCGGAGTGGCGCCGCGCATGACCGCGCAACTCGCGGAGGCAATGAAGGTGCGGCTCGGAGCTATAACCTCGTCACCAGGGCCGATACCGAGCGCCTGCAAAGCCAGTTCCAGCGCGACGGTCCCGTTAGCCAGAGCCACCGCATGCTTGCAACCGGTATAGGCCGCAAATTCGGCCTCGAACTTGCGGCCCTCTTCGCCGGTCCAGTAATTTACGTGGCCCGATTGCAGCACCCGCGTTACGGAGTCGATCTCGTCCGCTTCGAACCAAGGCCAGGGAGCAAGTGGTTGCAAGCGTAACGGCTGGCCGCCGTCGATGGCCAGTTTCGATGAAAGCTGTGCGCGTGTAGAGCTCATATATGCAAACAAAGTATCCTGCTGGTTGCCTGTTTGGTGCAAGATTTCAGCGTACCGCCCCATACACGGCGGCTGCCGTGCCCACTGCTATACCCGCTTCTAGTCCCCGGCGCAGGGCGCTTTTGGCCGTACTGCTAGGCACATAGACAATATCGCCCGGTAACAGCGCGAAGTCGGCTGATTTTGAGCGCAGGATCTTGCCGAGTGGAACCTGGATCTCTTGTTGGTCACCGGCGGTCTTGCGGATGACGTGGGTACGGTCCAGTGCCGCGGTTTTCTGCGGCCCGTGGGCGAGGGCGATGGCCTTGGTTAACGGAATGGAAGTCTGCTGCCGTTCGATAACCACCGTTCCAGGATTGACAACGTCTCCGAACACATAGATCACCCCAGCTTTGCTTACTGCGACTGCGTCGCCCTGGTAAACTGCAACGTTCGCCTTCATGTTTTGCATCGGGTCTTCAGACAGCAAGACGCGCTCTGGTTCGTTGGGATGAGCAGCATGGATAATTGTGACCACAGTGCCGGCAGTTGGAGTAACTCCGCCGGCGGCCGCCAACAAGTCGAGAAGCCGGCGCGATCCGAACACCGGATAAATACCAGGTTTGGCCACTTCACCGGTCACCAATGCTCCGGCAGCAGACTCGACAAGGCTTACTGTCACATGCGGGTCCTTTAGATAGCCTTCTTTGAGATATGTCTGTTCAAGCAGCGTCTGGGCTTCTTCAATGCTGAGGCCGGCCACGTTCACGTAGCCCACTAGCGGGAGGTAAATCTTCCCGGTGGTGCTGACACGGGCGTGCTGCAGGAGTTCGGGCAGGCCATATATACTGACCTCCAAGAGATCGCCGACCGAGATACGGGTGGCCACAGTTGATCCTGCGGCAGCGGGAGCAGGAGTCGTAGCTGCCGTTGCCAATGTCGAGGTTGTCGAAGCCGAAGAGCGAGTCTCGGCGCCGCGTGACGATGCCGCGGGCGCCCCTCGCTGCGTGGTTTGCGCCGGTAAAGCCGGCACGAGAAAAAGCATTATCAACAATATGGTGGCGAGGGGCACTAGAGTTTTCATTTCCAACCTCGGGATAACATGCCGGACCGCGTCCTGAACCCTGGGCGAGTCTGGCATGAGAGTAGCATTAGAGTTTCTCAGGAGGAGCATAATGAGCAGGCTAATCTCGAATATCTTCCTGGTGATCCTGATTGCTGGTAGTCAAAGCTGGGCCCAGATCCCGGGCTCCAGCAAGGCTTTAACCGCGTCTACGGCCAACAGACTGCAAAGCAGAAGCGACTTTGTGGACGTGATCGCCGACTGCGGACTTAAAGGTGCGGGAGCGAATTGCCGCCCCGGAACCGCCGGCGCCAACTGCCATGATGATTCACAGGCGTTGTCGGCGTGCCTGCAGCCCTTCAAGAAATATTTCTTTCCGAAAACTACGAACATAGTCGCGGGCTGTGATTATTTCTTTACTCAGCCCATACACATCGTCGGCAATTCTATATGGCTGGAGGGCACTGTTACCGAAACTTTTGGGGTCGGCGATATCCTTTGTTTCGCGCCTGGCGTGTCAGGCATCACCGCCCACAACCTGGAGACGATAGACGTACATGTGAAGAATCTGGTTTTGTGGGGCGGCGACGAGTGGCAGGCCGTGGGCCGCAATCGACTAGGTGCCGCGATCTATTGGCCGCATGATTTCAACAACTCTACTGAATCAGGCACGATCGGTTTGAACGATGCCACGGCTAGCGGTCCGATGATCCATCTGCCGACCGGGACCGCAAGGGACCAAGGCGGCACCTACATTGTGAAAATCTGCTCTACCGGCACTTGGGACGGTTACCAATGGGGGTATTATCCCTTCCGCCGGGACTTCCCCGGAGGCTACTATACTGGCCTTCCGCCCGTAACTTACAGTCCTTGTACGCCAATGGCCGGGCCGCGCGCGGCCAACACCATCGACAACGGTGTCAAGATAACCTGGGCGGCGTCGACAGGCCATACGATCGATGATGCCTGGACAATCAATGCCGGCGGCGTCGCCCTTGACATTACCTGTCCGAAGTGCAATCAGACGCAACCGATAGGTACCAGCGACGGCATTGAAATGGAGGCGCCCCATTATCTTATCCAGAACGTCGTCATCAAAGGCTTTGCCCGCCACGGATTTTACTGCAACTCTTTCGCTCATATACATGGCGGGGCCGGGAACTGCGACCTTGGTAAGCTGGACTTCGTGGATGCCGTAGCCAACCGCGGTAATGGCTTTCACTTCCAGGGCGCTGACTCAAATGCCAACCAGACGCACGGCATCAAGGCCAGCTCGAATCAAGGTTGGGGCCTAAAAGACGCCAGTTTTTTGGGCAACCAGCATTATTCTCCATTTACGCAGGCGAACGGCCTGGGCTCCTTCAATAGCACCACCTATTCAGGCCAAAATCAGTTTTATGGTACCTATGCGGAAAGCGACCAGCCCCCTTCGCATTACAGCGGCAGAACCCTGGTGATTCCGTTCGATGAAGGATCGGGGACATACGGCGGCAATATTCTGGCCACTTTTGGCGGAGCGCAGGACTCGAAGGCCGGCTACAACAGCGGCCTGTTTCACACAACCCCCCTATGGGCCTCTAAGCCGCCGGCAGGCAAGACATCTCTTACACTGGGAAATGTGATTGCCGGCCTGGCCTCAACTAGTGGCGCTGATACTAATACCGCCCTACAGTTAATCAACAACGGTGCCTCGAACAGCTTCTATCACACTACTGAACTGCGGCATACTTCATCCGGCGGCGCCAAGCCCTGCGCCGGCTACTATGGCAACAGCGGGTGGTGGGGATTTCGCTCGGGAAGCCCAGGCGATGCCGCCGGCTGCCTGAACTATTCTCTGTTGCTCGGCGATCTCGACACCGTCGAGGCTGGATGGTCCGGGTCCATCGCCAAGCCGGTCTATAACGGCAGCGGTGGACTCAACGACGCCAGCAGCGGCGGAGCTCTTCAGCCCGGACCTGCAGGCACTTATACCGTCAGGATTTGCGCCAGCGGCAAACCCGATAGCTGGCAATACAAAGCCAGCTTCAACGTTCAACCGAACCTCTACAGTAATTGCAAGCCGATGGCGCCAATTGCAGATGGCAAGAGCGCCAATACGCTTGACCATGGCGTCCAAATCATCTGGGCGGCGAACACCGGTCACACCAAAGGCGATACATGGACAATTGCCACATCCATCACCCAGGGAACAAAGCCGGCTGCCTGGATGCCCAATGGTTTTTATCTGGGAACAGCTCCCACCACCGGCCGCCGCTGCCGTGTTTATGCGCTGTCGCAACCCCCGAATAGCGGCGGTTGGAACTACTGCGACGTTGTCCTTAACAGCAGCCCGCCTACCTCTGGCGTGGGAGCATTTGCCTGGGTATGCCCAAAGACTGGTGGCTGTTCCGCCAGCGGCGATTGGTCCGCGGTTCCTCTAGCCAGTGCAGCGGTAGCACCGTCTGCACAGGCCGGTCCTGCCAGTGGCGGCTCTTCCGCCGGCCGCACTGGCGTGACGGCCAACCCGATTCTCTGGTCAGCTTTCCTACCCGAGGCCATCGGCAGTTATCCGCTTGGCACGGTGTTCACTACCTGGACTATCACTGCGCCAATTACCGTAACCCGCTTTGAAATACAGCAGAGCACTAATTCTGCCGCTTTGAGTGGCTGTACTATACCGCCTACAGTTTCTCTTACTGACGGCGTGCGCTCGGTGGCTTTGACCCTGGCCAATGGAAGCCAGTACTTCGATTCCGGCTTGACCTCTCAGCACTATGCCGCGGGAAGCAAGTTGCAGCTCAAGATAACCAAAGCCGGGATTAATTGCAGCAATGGCGCCTATTTAACATTTAATGTCCAGCACTGAGGATGGTTACCGCGGCGTGGAACATCCGGCTACTTCACCCGCCGGCCGGCGGAGCTCACGCCCTGCTGTTTCTTCCAGGACCCATTGAAGCGCGATTCGCCAATCGGGCAGTTGCAATCTGAAAGCCGCCGCCAGCTTCGCGTTTGAGAGCAATGAATTAGCCGGCCGACGGGCCGCCGCACGGTACTCAGAGGCGCTTATGGGCGTACACCGTGCGAGCTTGCCGCCGTGTTGATTAGCCGCCATCCAACCCACGATCTCTTTGGCGAAGCCGAACCATGAGACTTGCCCTGCGCAGGTCATGTGATACAAGCCGTAAGCCGGCCTGCCGCTCCGTTCCGTGGCGCTCGCCAAATCCACGGCGCCGGCGATGGCCAGCGAGGTTGCTTGGGCAATCATGCGGGCTGAGGTAGGCGCCCCAACCTGGTCATCGACTATGCGTAATTCATCCCGCTCCTGCGCCAGCCGCGCAATTGTGCGCAAGAAATTTCCCCCATGGGGAGCATAAACCCAGCTTGTGCGGAAGATATAGTGCCGTCCTCCAACCGCCTCGACCGCTTGCTCGCCGGCTAATTTCGACGCTCCATAAACATTTAATGGATTTGGCTTGTCGGATTCGAGCCACGGTTCTGGCTTACTGCCATCGAACACGTAGTCTGTAGAGTAATGAATCAGCAATCCGCCCCGGCGAGCAGTTTCTTCAGCGATGACTCCAGGTGCGTGGCCGTTGATGGCGAAGGCCAGGTCGGTCTCCGATTCCGCCTTGTCCACGGCTGTATAGGCCGCCGCATTCACCACTACGTCAGGGCTTGTCTGCGCCATTAGCCGCCGAATGCTGTCCGGCTGCGCAAGGTCCACGGATTCCTTATCGGCCAGGGCTAATGTTCCTAATGGTGCCAGCGTGCGTTGCAGCTCGACGCCAACCTGCCCCCTGTGCCCGACAATCAGCAACTTCATGGCCGTCTCTCAGCCTGCATCGCGACTGGTTGGTCTTCATACACCTCCGCATCCCGCAACCGCACGCCACACTTGTCCTTCTCGGAAATTATCACCTCCGCCGGCTGCCAAGGCCATGAGATCGCCAGCTCGGGATCATTCCACAGGATTGTGCGCTCAAACTCGGGAGCGTAAAAGTCCGTTGCCTTGTAGGCGACGTAGGCAACCTCGCTAAGCACGGAGAATCCGTGGGCAAATCCAGGGGGTATCCAAAAACTGTTATGTTCGTCTCCGGAAAGGCGAACGGCCACATGGCGCCCGAAGGTAGGCGAGCCGCGACGCAGGTCGACGGCGACGTCCAATACCTCGCCGCAGACTACCTGCACCAGCTTTCCCTGTGCTCGGCGGATCTGGTAGTGCAGTCCGCGCACGACGCGGCGCCTGGAAATCGAGAGATTATCCTGTACGAAATGCACATCCAGCCCGAGATTGGCAAATGTACGCTCGTTGTACGCTTCCAGGAAGCTGCCGCGGCTGTCGGAAAATACCTTTGGGCGTAACTGCAGCAAGTCCGGGATGGCGCAAGAGACAACGTTCACAGCCCGCCTCCGGCCGCCTTCGAGACCGCGAACTCCTGCAGGATGACGCGGAGGTAGTCGGCGTAAGCTGTCTGCGGCATGCCGGCAATTGTCTTCTCCATTTGCTCCGCGGTGATGTAGCCGCTGCGTAATGCCACCTCTTCTGGACAGGCGACCTTGAGCCCTTGTCGCCGTTCGATGGTGCGAATGAAGACGCTGGCCTCGAAGAGCGTCTCGCAAGTTCCCGTGTCCAGCCAGGCCATGCCTCTGCCCATGAGTTCTACTCGGAGGCGGCGTGCCTGCAGATACGCCTTGTTCACGTCCGTGATCTCCAACTCGCCGCGCGCCGACGGCTTAAGCGATTCGGCAATGGCCACCACGTCGCGGTCATAGAAGTAGAGTCCGGTGACGGCATAACGCGATTTCGCGACCTGTGGCTTCTCCTCGATTGTTATCGCCTCGCCGGCCTCATCAAATTCGACCACTCCGTACCGCTCGGGATCTTGTACGGCGTAGGCGAAGATGGTGGCCCCAGCTTCGCGCGACGCCGCCCGGCGCAACATCCTGGTCAGATCCTGTCCGTAGAAGATGTTGTCGCCCAACACCAGCGAGCAGGAGCCGCCGGCAATAAAATCCTTTCCAATGAGAAACGCCTGCGCCAGTCCGCCGGGGGTGGGCTGGACCTTGTAGCTGAGGTTCAGCCCCCACTGCGAGCCGTCGCCGAGCAACTCGGCAAATCGGGGGGTGTCCGTCGGGGTCGAGATGACGAGAATGTCGATAATGCCCACCAGCATAAGCGTGCTGAGCGGGTAGTAAATCATGGGTTTGTCATAGATAGGCAACAGCTGCTTGGAGATGCACTGTGTGACTGGGTGAAGCCTTGTCCCCGAGCCGCCGGCCAGTATTATGCCCCGCAAATCGTCCCCCTTTCTTTGTAATCGAGCCGAATCCAGTACTGCCAGGCGCCGGCCTGAACATTCTCGGCCTGTTTTACAATTGCAGAAACCTGACTACGCAGCCTCTAATGCGAGGATGTGCAGCGTTGTCACAAACCTTGGCTAATTTGATGCCACGGCAAGCTTGGCCGCCAGCTCCTCAGAATAATCAATAGGCAATCGGTGCAGGAACTCTTTGATGGTCCTGTTACTGGTACGATCCATTGCCAGTCGTTGCAGCTCTTCTATACCGTGATGGATACTTGTGGGCACCGGCTCCGTCCTCACGCGGAATACGTAGGGAAACTCCGTGGCCGTGACGTTGGCGTCGTCGCTCCAAAGCTGTTCGTGTAGCTTTTCCCCCGGACGGATACCTACCACTTTGATCGCGATGTCCTTACCTGGCCGCAGGCCGGAGAGCTGTATCAGTTCCTTGGCAAAATCGATAATCCTGACTGGGTCGCCCATGTCCAGCATGTAGACATCGCCGCTGGAGGCCAAGGTGGCCGCCTGCAAGACGAGTTGCACAGCCTGAGGAATGGTCATGAAATAACGCGTCATATCTTCGTGGGTTATGGTAACCGGACCGCCGGCGGCGATCTGCCGCAGGAACGTCGGGGCGACGCTGCCGCGGCTGCCCAGTACGTTACCGAACCTGACGCAGGCAAATTTGGTGTTCCCGCCTGAGGCGTATTCCGCGCGCTGTTGCACCAGAATTTCCGCCACACGTTTGGTCGCGCCCATCACACTCGAGGGGCGTACAGCCTTGTCCGTAGAGATCATGACAAAGCGCTCGCAGCCGAACTCGATAGCGGTGTCCACCAGGTGCCGGGTGCCGACGATATTGTTGAGCACCGCTTCACAGCAGTTGGTTTCCATTACCGGCACGTGTTTATAGGCGGCGGCGTGCAACACGATTTCCGGGCGGTATTCCGAGAATGCCTTACGCAACACCGCTTTATCGCGAATGTCGCCGACGATCGGGACCAGTTGCCTGGCCGTGCTTTGGAGTTCGCCGTTCAGCTCGAAAATCGAGTTCTCATCGTGATCTAGGACGACGAGTTTTGCAATGGGCAGCTTTGCCAACTGCCGCGCGATCTCGGAGCCGATCGATCCGCCTGCGCCGGTGACCAGCGCAATTCGTTCGCGCATGCAGCCCACAACCCTGGCGTGTGCCTCGCTGCGGGTGCCGGGGTGCTTGGACGCAATCTCGGCGATCCCGACGTTCCGGCTCACGCGCACACTGCCGTCGAGAAGATCACGCGCCGAAGGCAAAATCCGCACCTGCACACCGAACTGCGCCGCCTTTTCCACGATGTCGCTAATGCCGGGCAACTCAGCGCCCGCCACGATCACCAGCTCGACTCCGCGGCTGGCCATGAATCGCGTCAGCGACTGCGGAGAGCCGAGCACTGGAACCCCGCCCAGGCGTAAGCCAAACAGAGTCGCCTCTTCGGTCACCAGCCCGACAAGTTTTACGTCGCTGTACAGTTCCACATGCCGGATGGCGCTGGCCAGAGAGGAAGCGTCGCCCACCAGCAGCGTCGGCACATGGCGCGCGGAAGGAAGGCGTGCCTCGTAGGTGATGCGCCTAAATGTGCGCAAGCCGGAAGCGAACATGACAAAACAGCCGAGCTCCAGGACGACAACACTATAGGGCATCGCTCTCAGGCCGAGGCTGCCAGGCGCGAGCAACCGCGCCGCTGCCATCAACGCGCTCAACGGTAAGGCCCGCAAAATCAGGCGTGTAGCGTCCCGCAAATGGAAGAATCGCCAAGTTGAGTCGTATCCGTTGAGGCAAAGCAGCGTGAGCGGCCGAAAGATGGCTACGAACGCTATCCACGGCACCATGTGCCAAGCGAAAGCGGCATGAATATCAAAATCGAATCTCAGCAGATACGCGGAAAAGCATCCCAGTCCCGCCACGACCGTATCCAGCATGAGCTGCGTCTGACGAGTGAAGAACCATTCGGGAACTTTCCCGATTACCCGCACTAGCTTACGCGGCAAGGCGGTCAAAACAACGCCTGTTTCAGCCATATTCGCGCCTAATATCGCCGAGGACTGTCGTTATCCCCGAGAGGATAAATTGTCAGAAATCCGGCACAACCTGAGAAGCCCGGCTTATGCACTCAAGCAGCGAGCTGACAGGTCTCGTGAGGAGTGATTGCGGTGGAAATACGAGAAATCCAGGGGGAGGTTTAATGGATTGAAACAAAAAGCAGCTTCAGGCGGCCGATCCCCGTTTTAGCTGCGCGAGTTTGGACATCGCCGGGCCATAGTGTTGCCTTGCCGACCGCCGGTACCATTGCCGTGCACAGCCGAGTTCGCCACGCCTTGCGAAGGCCTCAGCCACGATGTACTGGGCAGGGGCGCAACCGTCTACAGCCTCAGCAGCAATTGCATCCCAGTCTTGCGATTGCAACAGATCGCTATTCGATGTCAATTCAAGTATATCTGCGAGGGTCCTTTCTGCCTGGTTTGTCATAAGGCTGTACCTCGACCTTATGGTAGCCCGGGTTGACTAGGTTCGCAATAGGTAATTTGAGGGGTTAACCTTAGGTGTAAACATTACGCAAGTGGATGTACTCAGCTTATCACCCTAGTAATTATCTTAAAAACATCAGCTTGTGCATCCCCAGTTTTAGCTCCGCCAGGTAACTCCTCAGAAAGCACCGCAAACAGGGACTGGTGGGTTAATATAATGGCAACAAAAGTCAGGATGATAATTCTAGGATTTGAACACTGGATCTGGCCTTTGTCGATCCATGGTTGAAGATAACTGGTAATTACCTCGATCAATTCGTGAACGTGCCGGCGCAGCAAAGGCTCGAACTCTTTGCCCAGTTCCAGCCAACTGAACTGTAACAATCGAAGCAGGTCGCGTTCCTCCAACAGCGTGGCGGCGATCAACTCAAATGTGGCTGCCAGGGCAGCGTTGGCGTCGCGGGCTGCGGCGAGCTCCGCCAGGAGATCTCCACGCAACCGCAGTTTCCGCAATCTTGAGTCCAGGACAGCGAAGTAGAGATCCCGTTTACGGGCAAAATGGCGGAACATTGTTGTCTCATTGATCTGAGCCCCCAGAGCAATATCGCGCGTACTGGCTCCGTTATATCCGCTCTTTGAGAACAGATTGGCCGCCGACTCAATGATTCGCCGCCTCGTATCTGCGATTTCATGGTGCGACATGACAGTTCCTGGTAATTGCAGCTGTAATTACTATGAGGACAAAGCTACTGTAGATCAGAGGATCGGGGGATGGGCACCAGGTCGGATGCGTCGATTTCGACGACGATACTCTTCATAATCAGATCCAGCGTGAGCACGATACGGGTGCAGCTCTTGCGGCGTAGAACCACGCCTTCCATGCCGGCCAGGGCGCCCCGGCAAATCCGGGCGCGTTCACCGACATTCAGGAATGGATGCGGCTTGGCATTGTGCAGGCACAGGCCATTACGCATGGATTCGATCTCAATTGCCGGTAATGGCGTCGCCCCTCGGCTGGTGCCGACGATCGAAAGAATTCCGGGAACACCTAGAATCTTTGCCCGGTCGGCGCGCCACGTGTGCACAAAGACGTAGCCTGGAAACAGCGGCAACTCCAGGGTGACTATAGAACGGTTGCGCCACCGCCGCGTCGAGCGATAGAGGGGCAGGTAATGCTCGATTTCCCGGACTTTCAGATGCTCAGCGACCTGCTTTTCATGGCAAGGAGCGGTATAGACGGCGTACCAATTGAAGCTCAAGTCTCCCTGCCACGGCTGCGGCCGCGCAACTGCGCTCGGAGTGGGTATTTGAGACAAAGCTTCGCCTTTCCCTCTTCGCAGGAGATTTTCCACATCTCACTGATTCCGTCCGCAGGCGGCCCCGAGGGCAACCCTCAGTAAATTGCAAAGCAAGCACTCGCTACCTGGGCTTCCAGCTTACAATTCCAAGCTGCCGCCGTAACTTAAGAAATAGCCTTAATCAAGCAGGCGAAAAGCTCCTAATACAATGCTAGTGTTCAGTCCGATGCAAACGTGTTGCGGCATGGCGTTCGTCTTTTGCGCAAGCGTGCACCTGCATCTGCCACCCTAAGACATCACTCAGATTGAGGACCGCCATCTATGAAATTGTGTCGGGTATAGCTGCGCCTGCCGCACCGAGACATCTCCCACGGTGCCTCAGAGAGAAGGGTCTGGGTGCGGCTGGGACACCCGGCGCCAAATAAACTCTGGTTGCTAATGCCAGCGATTATATATGCATCGACAGAATTTTCAACTTCAATCCTTAGCCGCCCCGAGCATTCCTACTCTTGCCCCAGAAGTGCTGCAATTCCGCTGATTGCGACTGGGGTTGTCCCAATTTGGGAATGAGCTAAGCGGTTATAACGTCACTCGGAAGATGGCCGTTCTGTGAGGTTCGTGCTCAGCAAATGAGAACGCAGCTCCCGGTGCGCTCACCTGCCCCGCCTGCCCCAGAACAACATAGTTCGTGTGCCGCGTAGGCATACAACTGAATGTCCTGGCTCGCATCGTGGCCGTATATTGATGACGGAAGTCGGAGCCTGTACAATCGGCGCTACCATTTATACCGGCAAGCAGCACGAATTCCTGCAATTCCAGGCTGTGGGGCGTTAACGGGTGCGGTTGCGGATTTTGTGTAGCTGATGGTGTATGGTTTCGTTTTGCTGGAGGCCTGCGCCCATGTCGCGAAAGGTGGCCTTTTTTGTTCTGTTGCTATGCGGAAGTTGCTGGGCGCAGAAGCTCGGCGACTTCAGCGTAGCCGTAGAAACCGGACGCGCGACCGTGGAATGCCAGATCGGTGGAGCTGGCGGCCGGTACGGTGCTCCAATCCCGTTAAGCACGGTTACCATCTCTGGCGGCGTTGCCACTATGCAATTGCGCTCGGGTTCCGCTTTCTACGGTATCTGGAGCGTTGGCGTATCACGCGGGTCCGGTTATGCCGTTGGCGATACCTTCAACGTGGTTCAGGGCGCCAACACATCGGCACAACTGCAAGTCCTCCAGATTGGTCCTGGCGGTTACGTCAAGCAAATAGGAGTAGTCAGCCCGGGCAGTGGGTACACGAAGGGTACAGGCTTGACGACGATCGATAACCGTGGCAGCGGCAGTGGTCTTACGATCACCTATCTTCCGCCGGACACGCAAAGCCGGTGCAAAGTCTCCGGCACCCTGTCTGATCTTGACGGAACATACTTTTTGCTGACTGCCGGGGCCGCAGGCGGCAACCCTTACACCTTCGCCACTTCGAGCACGAGCGAGTTCACGGAAAAGTTAAAAGACGATGCTTATCCTTCGGCCTTCGGCAGTCCGCGCGGTGACGGGAAACGGTGGGTTGTCTATACCTCCGGCAAGGACGATACAACCCTGCGATATGTCAAGATTAAGTACACGACGGACGGCGTGAATTGGGTTTATCCCGCGTCACGCTGCCCTGACAATATGAAGGACGCGGCAGGCAACGTCCATCCCGGTTACAACGTGCCCGGTTGCTTGATGCAGCCGGATAATGTAGCTGGCTGCCACGCCGCCGACCATGTGACTCCGACCTGGTGCAACTGGGACGTAGAAGCCGCCGGAGTTATGCCGGACGGCTCGCTGATTATTCCTGTAACCGAATATGATTACGGCTTAGCGACGCTTAAGCTTTTCTATTTCAAATGCGAGATCAATGCCACAGAACCGCTGATTTCCTGCGGCAGCAAGCAGCAGTATACGGGCATACCCGTAGATCCAGCCACCGGGCTACCGTATCCTAAATGGAACTGGTGTACCAGCCAAACGGGCCCGCCCATACCGTGGTTTGGAGGAATGGCCATGACGGCGCTGGGCGGAATAGGCACCTCGGTCAACTACTGCAACCGTCAACACATCCTGGTTAGCAGAGATAATGGAGCAACGTGGCCGACGGTGATTCAGCTCCCCCCGCTGGCGCCATACAAGACGACTCCTACGGCTGAGTGGTCCATATGGGCCTGGGGCAAAAGCAATGCCTGCGGCTTGGTGAGAACGAGCAGTTCCTCGATCTATCCCAGCGGTCCGCTGAAGATGTGGTGCTCCAGGAACGTCACTTCTCCGAATCCATCCTGGACCATAGCGGATACGAATCTGGGCGGTACGCCCGCTTATAAGCCAAATTGCACATTAAAGATCAGTCTCATTATCAGCCCGTACTGCACGCCCAGCGGCTTGGGCAACAAGATTCTCTGCTCATATTACGAACGGCAGATTTGGGGTGAATCCTGCGGCACATCCGGCATATTGCATGCAGTAACCTTCGATCCGGACTATGCGGCGGAGCATCCCGCGGGCTTCGAGCCGCAGATTATCTGGGCCTCTTCGTCGTATGGCAAAGGCGGCGGGTACCAGGCCCATGTCCCATTGGGGAATAATAAATGGCTTTTCATGTGGCAGATGACCAACAAGTTCTTTGACATCACCGGCAGTTACATGCCCGACTCATCCTCCGGCAAGGCCGGGAACAGCGACACCTCAAAGTAGAGAGGCAGAGCAACCACCTAGTGTTCGCGCTGCCTCTTGCCACCGAGCAACTGTGAGTGCCGGCGGCAAGTGTTCTCTCGACTGCGTTAGGAATTAGGAATAGTGATACACCAACTTCTCCGCAGTCCGGTGTCGTCCGGTCCTGCGGGATGCGCTTAAGAGTGTTAGTTAACTGTCTGAATTAGTGAGGTTGTGCCCGGCACAAAATTCGACGTGCCGTTGTACATTGCAGAAATATTGTCATTACCCCGCGGCAGCGAGCTGCTGGTCAGAGTCGCTGTTCCCGCCGTGTTCAACGTTACCGTACCAAGCGATGTTGTTCCATTCTTGAACGTCACCGTTCCAGCCGGCGTAATTCCAGTCGAGGAGCTGACCGTAGCCGTGAACGTTACCTCCTGCCTGAACGGCGACGGATTCAACGATGACGACAGCGCGGTTACAGTCGCTGCTTTGCTCACCGCCTGGCTCAAGGCCGCCGACGTGCTCACCGCATTGTTGCTATCGCCGTTGTAAACCGCCGTGATCGATGCCGCGCCCGCCGTCAGAGCTGACGTGGTGTAGGATGCGCTCCCATTCGTTGTGCTTCCCGTCCCAAGGACAGTGCCTCCCGACTTAAACGTCACTGTCCCTGCGATCGCATAAGATCCCATAGGCGTCGCTACCGCGGTAAAGGTAACCGCCTGCCCGTACGCCGATGGGTTAATGCTGGAGCTCACGACGGTACTGGTGGCATCCTTAGTCACTACTTGCGAGATCGCCTTCGAGGTGCTCGCGGCCAAGGTACTGTCGCCGGCATACACTGCGGTAATGCCATGCGCAGCCACACTCAGCGAAGAGATGCTAAAGCTAGCTGCTCCGCCGCTGGTGGTGCCGGTTCCGAGCACAGTCGCGCCATCGCGGAAGGTAACCATTTCTCCATCCGGCGGAGCACCCTGGCTGGAGCTCACCGTCGCGGTGAAGGTCACTGATTGTCCGACATAGGACGGCGTGCCACTGCTGACAACCACGGTTGTCGTGGCGCACTTGTTGACCACCTGTAAGATTGCCTTCGAGGTGCTCGTGGTAAACGTGCTGTCTCCGGCATACACTGCAGTAATGCCATGCGTAGCCACACTCAGCGAAGAGATGCTAAAGCTAGCTGCACCGCCGCTGGTGGTGCTGGTTCCGAGTGCAGCCGTGCCGTCGCGGAAGGTAACCGATTCTCCATCCGGCGGCGCGCCCTGGCTGGAGCTTACCGTCGCGGTAAAAGTCACCGATTGCCCGAAATAGGATGGCGTGCCACTGCTGATAACCACAGTCGTGGCGGGATATTTGCTCACAGCCTGCGAAATGGGGTTCGAGGTGCTCGTGGCAAACGTGCTGTCTCCAGCATAAACCGTGGTAATGCTATGTATAGCCACGCTCAGCGAAGAGGCGCTAAAGCTGGCTACTCCGCCGCTGGTGGTGCCGGTTCCGAGCACAGCCGTGCCATCGCGGAAGGTAACCGATTCTCCATCCGGCGGCGCGCCTTGGCTGGAACTCACCGTGGCAGTGAAGGTCACCAACTGCTCCACGTACGACGGGCTGCCACTGGTTTTAACCACGGTTGCCGTAGAGTACTTGCTCACCACCCCCTGACTTAGTGCCGCCGAAGTGCTGGCGGTGTAATTGCTATCTCCCGAGTACACTGCCGTAATGCTACGGGTAGCCGTGGTAGTGAAGGCTGTGCTGAACGCAGCCGAACCGTTCGACAGCGCAGCCGCACCAAGGGTTGTAGTCCCCGCCTTGAAGGTGACGGTTCCAGTCGGAATCCCGCCAAACTGGCCGGTGACGGTCGCGGTGAAGGTTATCTTGCCATTCACGATGATCGAGCTGGCCGAAGAGGCGACCGCCGTCGTGGTGGTCGCCTTGGTGACGAGTTGCGCGATTGCTCCCGAGGCGCTGCCACTGATATTTGTGTTACCGCTGTAAACCGCAGTAAGGGAGTGCGTTCCTGCGGAGAGCGAGTTGATGGTCGCACTGGCTGAATTGCCACTAACGGCCACGCTACCCAGCGACGTTGCTCCGTCCATGAACGCAACAGTACCCGGTGCGCTGGTGCCGGACGGAGAAATGACTGTAGCAGTCAAGCTAACAGCTTGACCAAAAACAGATGGATTAGTCGACGAAATCAGCGTCATCGAACTGCTCGCGCGGCCGATAGTGAGCGTGCCGCTGGCGCTGCCCACGTAGTTAGGATCGGCGATGGCCGCCAGCACTGCGTAGCTGCCCGAATCGGTAGGCGGTGCCGGACTGGCGGGGTAGTTGGTGGGGCTGATGCCCGTGTACGTCACCCCATACGCCACCGGCGATTGTACCGTCACCGGCTTGGGATTGCCGTCGTAGGGCTGCGTCAGGTTGCTAAGAATCGGCGTAACCGAGGCCGGGGTAATGATGAAGTTGGCCGTATTGTAAGTAATGGTGTAATTGCTCAGCGCCTCCGCCGGACTCAGGGTGGCGCTGATCGTGTAAGGACTGCCCGCCACCGTCTCGCCCGGCATACGGCTGTAGGTTGCGGTCAAGCTGAACAAATTACCGCCTGTTGTCTGCACCAGCTTGTCTATCCCTTGCCAGACGAACAGCCATTGACCGTTGTCCATCGATACCACAGCCGGATACCCCCCGCCGCGACCATAAGCTGTCCCGCCCCATGCAATCTGCGGGTTAAATCCGGTGGGATAATTCAACACGTAATCGGGATTGAAGGTAACAGAGTGAAGTATGCCGGAAACGCTGGGGCAACCGGTCCCCGACCAGGTTTGCCGCTCGTAGTATGCGCAAAGTACTTGGGTGCCTGCTCCGCTGGGCGTGCAGTACGGACTCAGAACCGAATAGGCTGTAAGCGTGCAGCCTGGCAGGTAATTCGGCGTACTCCCCAGGTTCGTTGCCGATATGGTCCAGGTTGGATTGTCCGAGGCAGCATTTTCGGAACACCACATTAACAATGGGCCATTCGGGTAGGTATAAGAATCGCTGGCCCTGGCGATACCGCAGGCATTGCTGGCTCCCCAAGTCCACCAGGAATACTCGGCGGTGGGAGCGGTAGTGTAGGGAGGCATGGGCGGAATCGGAATTACAGTCGGCCAGGTCGCTCCATTGTCGTAGGTCACCAATATATATTGCTGGCTGCTGCCGCCGCTGCAATTGCCCGCGTCCGTGCCCCCTTGCGCGGTAATTGCCACGCCGCCATTAAACCAGGCGAAAGGCGGGCCCGTCTGGGCGGTACACCAGTGCGCCGGTCCATTGCCGCCGGTGGGAAAATATTGCTTCGGTCCGCAGGTGTCGATGGTCCCCGATCTCTGGGTGCATTTCACATAAAACAAGTTCAGCGTACCGGTGCCGGTCGCGGTCAGAACCCCATAGTCATATTCGGCAATCGGGATCAAGATCGAGCCGTCGGGCATTAGGCCGGCGTCCTCGGCATCCCAGTCGCACCAATTCGGGGTGACATGATCCGCAGCGTGGCATGCAGTGGGGCTATCAGGCTGCAAAAGGCAGCCTGCCACATTGTAGCCGGGTCTCACGTTTCCGCCCGCATCCTGGCTGTTATCGGAACATTGTGTAGGCGGGTAGACCCAATTCACCCCATCGGCGGTGTAGCGAATCTTGACATAACGCAGTTGAGTGTCGGAAAAACCGGAAGAGTAAACCAGCCACCGCTTGCCGTCACCTAGCGGAGATACAAATGCTGACGGGTAAGCGTCGTCCTTATACATGTACGTATACGAAGACGTGCTCGAAGTGACGAAGGTGTAGGGAGCTTGCCCGGAGACTCCCGCAGTAAGCAGCGGGTAAGTGCCATCCAAGTCGGTGCCGGTTCCGGCGATGATGCAGGTGCTGCGATTGTTGGGCCAGTAGGTGATTGTCAATCCACTTCCGCTGCCGCTAGTCGCCGTAGTAGGCAGGTATGCCTGCTGCGTGTAGCCGGTACCTGTATTCGTGATGGCAATCTGCTTAACATATCCGCCGGCCCCGACCGCCAAGACCTGGTAAGTCATGTCGTGGTGGCTGCCCTGGGTCACGAATCCGGTATCGTTGACGCTATAGCCGCTTCCCTGCGCGCCTACCGTGTAAATGCCATAGAAGGAGCTTCCGCCCCAATTTCCGGTAGCGATTCCGCCGGAAATACTAATGGCAGCGTTCGACAGCGTGATCGGCGGTTGATACACTCCGGTTCCACTTACAGTGCAACTAACGGTTGCCACTCCTGTTTCCACCGGCGCGGTAAACTTTCCTTGACTGTCCAGATCGGTTGTGGCAAAGCCGGTCAGCGTACCTATCAGATAGGGATCAGAGGTGCCGTAAATCTTGCTTGCCGCTGCCGGCGTCACCGAAGCCGCCGCCTTGGTTATCGTGAAGCTGGCCGTGTTATACGTAATCGTGTAGTTGCCCAGCGCTCCCGCCGGGCTCAGGGTGCCGCTGATCGTGTACGGACTGCCCGCCACCGTCTCGCCCGCCGTGCGGGTATACGTAGCTGTTACATTGTCTTGTGATAAGAATCCGCTCAGTGAACCGGTCAATGGCGGATCGGCGGCGCCGTAGATTTTGCTGGCGGCCGCTGGCATTACCGAAGCTGGCGCCGGATTAACCGTCAGCGAACTATTACCGTAAGAAATACTGTAGTTGCCCAACCCCGTGCCTATTGCCGCGCTGGCTACAATGGCGTAGGGTGAGCCATTCACGGCGGCCGTTGCCGCGGCGCCCGAACTGGTCAGCGCCACGCTGCTAACCGAATCGCCGCCCATCAGTCCGCTGGCGGTAAACTCGGTGCCGGCGAACGTCACCACCTGTCCGTAGCTCTTGCTAAGGCTGATAGCTGTGATTATCAGCGGCGCCGCTGTAATGTTCGCGGTAGTTGTCACTGAAGTACTCGCGAGCTGATAATTGCCAGCGGCCGCACCGCTTAGGCTCAGACCGGTGATCGAAACCTGCTTGTTGCTCCCGACATTGGCGTCGCCAAACGCCGCCGTGCCGCCACTCAGGGTCACGGAATCGCCCGCCAGCACCCCAGTTAAGGAACGAGCGCTAATGCTCGCCGCTGTCGTTCCCGTATAGACTTTGTTGCTCACGGTCACCACCGGCGTCACAATTGCCGGGGTATTGGTAAGCGCGGCGGCGGCATTTGCCGAGCCGGCTGCGGCCGTCACCGAATAGCTTCCTGCGATGTGATTGGCCATCAAGGCAAAGCTCGCCAGCCCAGAGCTGTTGGTGGTAGCGGTGAGAGTCGAGCTAGCCAAACTAGCGCCCGAACCCGGCGCCGTTAATGTCACTGTCAAATTCGGGATGGCTATGCCGTTGACGTCCAGCGCGGAAACCAGCAGCGGATTTGTGAAGCCTGAGCCTATGGTTGTGCTTTGCCCGCCGCCGGAGATCACCGTGACCGTAGCTGCACCCAGGATATTCTCGGTAACGCTGGCGCTGCTGCTGGCAAAGCTGCCGTCACCCGAGTACACCGCTTGCATGGAATGTGCGCCGGCGGATAATGTTGTGATAGCGAGCGCTGCGTGTCCGGTAGTATCCAGCGCCGCTTGGCCAAGCTCAGTAGTGCCATCATAGAAAGTGACTTCACCGCTCGGAGTACCGATGCCGCTGGCCAGGGTGACGTAAGCGGTAAAGGTAACGCTTTGACCTATGTCCTGCGGATTGACATCGGCGGTCAGCGTAGTGTTGGTAGGCATGGGCAGCAGGAGAAACGGATAAGCCGTGAGGTTACCGATTTCCGGTGAATTGCCTGAGCCCGCACCGGAGCCGGCCGGTGTGCCCTCGTTGCCGTAAGCGGCGTAGGCATAGAGCGTGTGCGTACCAACGGCAATGCCGTTAAGAGAGAAGCTGTAGACAGCCGGATTAGCCCCCGTGCCAGTCGCTTCGGCCGCGCTGTTCCACGGACCCTGAGTGGTATCGATTTGGTAGTAAAGCGCCGTGGGTGCTGGGCTGACGGGCGAGTATGAATTGGTGACCGAGGCGGTGAAGCTTGGCGAAGGATCAGTGGTCGAAAAAATCGCCAGTCCTGATACGGTGCCGGCGTCCGTCACTCCGCTGAGAGCTGAATTCAGTGGTATTGACTGAGAGTTGCTCGGAGAGATCACCGTCACATTCTTGGAACTGCTGCTGTTGGCAACGTAGACCTTGCTGTTCACCGGGTTGACCGACAGCACATAGGGACTCGTCCCCCCTACTCCCACCGTGGTAGTCGCATTGCTCGCCCCGTCTATCACCGTGACGGTGCCTGAAAGAGAGTTGGGGACGTAGATTTTGTTGATTGCCGGGTCAACCGCCAGCGCGCACGGATATGATCCCGTCGACACAATAGCGGTCGCATTGCTTGCCCCATCGATTACCGTGACGCTATTGGAACTATTGTTGACGACGTAGATCATGTTGGTAATCGGGTTCACCGCCAGTGCTAGCGGATGCGATCCTGCCGTTACCGTAGCGGTCGTATTGCTCGCCCCATCGATCACCGTCACGTTGTTTGAGCCATTGTTGGCGACATAGATCTTGTTGGTTGCCGGGTTCACTGCTACCGCATTCGGGCTCGACCCCACCGCCACCGTTACAGTCGTATTAGTTGCCCCATCGATCACTGTCACCGTGTTGGAGCTGTTGTTAGCCACGTAGATCTTGTTGGTCGCCGGATTGACCGCGAGTGCTACCGGATGCGATCCCACTGCCACCGTGGCGGTCGCATTGCTCGCCCCATCGATCACCGTCACGTTGTTAGAACTATTGTTGGCCACATAGATCTGGTTAGTGACCGGATTCACTGCCACCGCATACGGGCCCGATCCTGTCGACACCGTGGTGGTCGCATTGCTCGCCCCGTCTATCACCGTCACGTTGTTGGAGCTATTGTTGGCGACATAGATCTTGTTGGTTGCCGGGTTCACTGCTACCGCATTCGGGCTTGATCCCACTGTCACCGTGGTGGTCGCATTACTCGCCCCGTCGATTACAGTCACGCTACTGGAAGCGGAATTGGCGACGTAGATCTGGTTAGTGACCGAATTCGCCGCCACCGATTTCGGGCTCGATACCGCCGTCACTGTGACGGTCGAGTTGCTCGTCCCATCGATCACCGTTACGTTGTTAGAGCTATTGTTGGCCACATAGATCTTGTTGGTTGCTGGGTTCACTGCTACCGCATTCGGGCCCGATACCGCCGTCACTGTGACAGTCGAGTTGCTCGCTCCATCGATCGCAGTCACGCTATTGGAAGCGTAATTGGCGACGTAGACCTTGTTAATTACCGAGTTAACCGCTATCGCATGCGGGCTCGATCCAACCGTCACTGTGGCGGTCGAGTTGCTCGCCCCGTCGATCACCGTCACGGTATTAGAGGCGGAATTAGCGACATAGATTTTGTTGGTTACCGGATTCACCACTAGCGATTTCTGGCCCGATCCCACCGTCACTGTGGCGGTCGAGTTGCTCGCCCCGTCGATCACCGTCACGCTATTGGAAGCGGAGTTAGCGACGTAGATTTTGTTAGTTACCGGATTCACCGCTACCGCAACCGGGCTCGATCCAACCGTCACCGTGGTGACCGAATTACTCGCCCCGTCGATCACCGTCACGCTATTGGAAGCAGAATTAGCGACGTAGATTTTGTTGGTTACCGGATTTACCGCCACCGCAACCGGGCTCGATCCTACCGTCACCGTGGTGACCGAATTACTCGCCCCGTCGATCACCGTCACGCTATTGGAAGCAGAATTAGCGACGTAGATTTTGTTGGTTACCGGATTTACCGCCACCGCAACCGGGCTCGATCCTACCGTCACCGTGGTGACCGAATTACTCGCCCCGTCGATCACCGTCACGCTGTTGGAAGCGGAATTAGCGACGTAGATTTTGTTAGCTACCGGATTCACCGCCACCGCATTTGGGCCCGATCCTACCGCTACCGTGGTGGTCGAGTTGCTCGCCCCGTCGATCACCGTCACGCTACTGGAAGCGGAATTGGCGACGTAGATCTTATTGCTTACAGGGTTCGCCCCTGCCGCGTACGGAGAGGTCCCCGCCGACAGCGTGGCTGTCACGGTTTGGGCTGAAGCGGGCGCTGGCAGGATGAAAACCAAGAGCAGCACCGTGAACGACAGCAGCAAGCAGCACGCCGGAAATCGACCCGGCCGGCTGTTCGCTCCCGTTAAGCCCAACGAAGCCATCTTGCGATGCGCAAACAAACCACGCGCAGATTGGAATAATGGGCCCGTCGCGATTCGGGCGGATAGACACAAGAAGTAGGCGAGTATGGGCAGCTCAGGTGTATACCTTGCCCAGAGGGTACAAATCATCTGTGGCGTCAAACTGAGCAATGAATTGTACCTCTTGCAGAAGAAGCATGCAGCACGCGGAAGACTAACATGCTACCCGCCGCAAAAAACATTATTTTTTGGTACGGATATTAAGCAGGAACTCTGTGCAGGCTGTCAATAAAAAAGTGTGCAGACATCGGCGGGCACATAGGCATAAGGGAAATAGGGTAGGTGGCGTGCCAGGAGATATGCGAACTCCAGGCGTAAGTCTTCGCTAGTGTAGGTGAACTGCTATGTGGCACATATGACAAAGGGCGATCAAATTCTCCTCGAGGTTAGAGCCGCCCTGCGCACGGGACTGGATGTGGTGAATCCCCAATTGAGTGCGTCCGCCACAGAATATTTCCGGTCATCCTTCTCCAGATTCGCTCCCGCCAGAAAATCGGCGCAGATCACCTCCAGGCAATATCCACGGGACCTATCGGATCCGAGCATGCGGGCGGCAATTTTTCCGCAAGCGGCATCAGCAGCGTTCTAAAGCCCGCCGCTTTGAAGAAAATCTTGCGACAATGCGTTATATGCTTGCTGAGCATTCGCGATGTTGCCGGACTGCAATGCTTGCCCAAGCTGGGCAATGGAATTGTTATTCGAGGTCGAGGGCTGACTCGCCTGACTGCCTCCAGCCACTCCGAGATGGTGGTGATGATGGTGACCGTGCATTTGTGTGGATTGGCTCTGCAAATCGTGCTGAATATTCGCGTAATCCTGCTGCGCCGACGAAAGATTTCCAGACTGCAAGTCTTGCGAAAGCTGGTTAAATTCCTGCGAGATGGAGTTTGTACTGGAAGTCACGGTAGAACTTGAGGTTTCTGGCAAGGCGAGTTGCTGGAATGTTGCGAAATCACCCTGTGCGGCAGTCAAATTCCCGGATTGTAAGTCCTGCCCAAGGGCCCGGAGCTGCTGCTGCATTTTAGTCTGGAGCATTTGGCTGCCCCACTGACAAAAATTGCTGCTGGAAACACCAGCCGTAGACATGGTTGCCTCCTTTCGACGATACGCTCCAATCTGTGTCGAATTTATGTAGTTGAGCGTAAGGCTACCGTCTAACTTAACCTAAGCACGTTTAATGCCAGGAGGCGGCCAGTAGAGCTGGCAAAATGATGCAGGATAAACAGTCACTTGCGCTTGCTTTGATTTCAACTAGGCAATCCGTTCCTATTGCATCTGGGCAAATCGTGCCCGTGCCGTGCCTAGTTGCACCTGATGCATAACCCTCAGGTCCAATGTCGGACGCATGATGGTTGAGTTACAAGCGCCCTTGTGTGGCATGGCCAGCGTTGTACAGGCAGAGGCAGGCATTAACCCAAAGGTTATTCCGGGCAAGGGGCAAGATTCTCTTTGCCAAGGATGGTTGACCCGATCAAGGTACGTGATAAGGTACACGAGGCAGACTACGGATAGCACCCACTTTCTCACTCTCAGCCATGCCGATTCCCCTTCTGGTCGCGGTTCTGTCCCTGTAAACGCAACAGCTCACAGGATCAGAGGGACAGCGGTTGCGTCATTGAAAGACCAATAGGCGATGCCGTAACGGCTACATCATGGCGTGCTGCCACGCATAGAGACAGGATGGCCGGGAAGTTTGAGCGAGCCAACCGGCACCAACTTATTGCCTTTGAGGCGCAGCACAGTCAAGTCACTGTCGAGGTCATTGGCTATATAGACGAAGTGGCCGTCAGGGCTGAAGGCGATCCCCTCGGCCAGTCCTCCAACTGCCGTCTCGGATACCTTGCGCACTTTCTTGCCCTCAATCTTGAGCAGCGCGGCAATCGAATGGTCGTGGTGGAAGAAGGCATCCGGTGGGACGTTACCAGCACCGTTGGTAAGCACCGTGACGGCATAGCCAGCGACCGGACTGACTGCCAAACCTTCCGGTCCGTCACCGACCACCACCTGATCGACGACGCGAGGTGGATTCAACTCCATATCAATTACTGCGACCGTGTCCACCTGGCCATCGGCTGCCCCGGCAGCCCCATTGTTGTTGACGAGGCCGAACTTGCCGTCTGCGGTGATCTGCACGTTGTAGGGATAGACGCCGGTGATCATGTCGTAGCCCTTGTAGGCCACCTTGGTTCCTTCGATTTCAAGAAGCGCCACCTGGTTCGTTCCAGCCTTAGCCACCAGTGCGTGCTTGCCATCGGGGGTGATAGCCACCGCCGACGCCTGCTGGCTGGGCGCGCCGGCCGGCGCTACCGCCACCGTATCGACCACCGAGACAGTCTTACCGGCTATGGAAAGAACGCTAACTGTATTATCAGCACGATTGGTGACCAGCGCCAGGTTTCCCTGGCGATTGATTGCCATGCCCGAGGGCTGTTTGCCGAGTTGGAGGGTGGCGATGACCTTCGGCGGGGATGCCGTCAGGTCGATGACGTAGAGCTTGTTGTCCGGCACATTTTTCAGTTGATTGCCGTCCTTGACCACGTCGATGGAGTTGGCGACCAGCGCCAGCACTCCATCCGGCGTGATAGCCAGGTTGGTTGGCGGGCCGACGATGGAGTTTTCAATCGGCAGATTGGCGACAATACGCGGTCTTGTCCGGGTGCTGATGTCGATGATAGTCACCGTGTCCTTGCCAGGCAGGCTCAGGATCGCCTTCCCGGCTTCATACAACTGCTTCTCGTCGTTGCCGGTGATCAGGTATTGTGCCTGCGCCGCGACAGTTAAGCCGCCGAGAGCGATGATCGCTGCCAGCGCGGTAGCCATAAGCTCAAACCGTTTCATGGTTCCTCCTATCTCAATCAGGAACTCTGAATTGAGTACTATTGTACTCCTGCCACACTTTTGGAAGCCGATAAGCAGCTTATAGGCTGCCCAGGACCAGTAGCACCAGGGTCGTGCACTGCCGGCAGATGCTGCGCTGCGGAACCAGCGCGGGGCACGCACCAACCTTGAGGTGCACCATATACGTTCACGTGCACGGCTGGGCGAGGATGCCGAAGAAAATCTCATCACGCTGTGCCATAAATGTCACCAGGGAGTTCATCACCGGCGAGAAGCTTCGCTTTGAACTGGCAGAGCGTTGAATGTGGAGGCGCGCCCACCCCGAAAGGAGTGGGCGTGCCTTTAAGACATACCCACAGAAGATTGGCATTGTGAGCCGGCCGTTATGCTTAGCGGCTCTGCGGGGTGGTGTAGCTCTTACCGACGTCTACGATCCAAACGTAGTACACACCCGCCGGATCGCTGCAGCTAGACGGATACTGCGCGGTGAACGCGCCGCTCGACAGAACGACGGCGCCGCTGCGCACTCCCGGCATCTGCGGGTTGAAGGAGACTTCGACTGTACAGGAATCGCCGGCGTTATATGTCTTGGCTGTGCAGGTACCACCCGAAATCAATCGGAAATCTGTGTCGGGCACTCCCGGTGTGAGGGCCTTCACAGCCCCGATCTGCGTCTGGCCGGTAAACTTATATTCAAGCGTAGCGGACGCGCCGCTCTGCCCGACGCCGGTCGAGCCGAAGTCCACGGACTGAGATTGCACTTTCCGAATTCGATTATTGTCTTTGTCGGCGATGTAGATGTTTCCTGCATTATCCAGGAAGATGCTGGAAGGATGATCCAATTGCGCGCTGAGGGGCCCTTTCCAGTCGCCATTGTACCCAGCGGTTCCAGCGCCGACTACGGTTTTAATATACGTTTGCTGTTCGCCGTACTGATCGATTGTGCTGTAGGTCGCACGGATGCGAGAATTGCCGGTATCCGCAATAAATAGACCATTATAGATCGTAACTCCGGTGGGGTGATCAAGCTCAGCAGAGGTAGCGTGACTATTGTCGCCGTAATAGCCGGCAGTTCCATGACCAGAAGTACTTCGCTTCCACGCCTGGCACAATTACGCAGGCATGGCTGGTGAAGCCAAGCCCGAACAAAAACAAAGGGTGAGCCGTTGGGACCCAGCAGAAATAGGCGGGCAGCAACAGACAAGGGTAGACACGCCCATCTGCCAACGAAAGGAGCCGAACTTAATGTGAGAAGAAGACGAGACTTATTAAGCGGGAATTCAGGTAAGCTGTCAAGTACAAAAGTATGGCATTATGCCACTTTAGTGTGAAAAATGGTTGGGAGGTATCGCGGGAAAGGAGCTATCGTTAGACACGCATTCTGATTAGGCATCCCGAAGATATTCGAGTGAATGACTGTCGGAAGGTTTAGCGGAAAGGGCGGGACACTTATGGAAGGCAAACAATCTGCACGTCAAAGTATGTCCGACTCCGAGCTTGAAAGCATTGCAAAGAACCTTCTTTCCGGTTCCATTGATTTTCACATTCATGGCGGTCCTGATGTCAGGCCCCGCAAGCTGACGGAGTTCGCCATCGCGCAAGCGGCCAGGCAGGCGGGGATGAAAGCCGTAGTCATCAAGAACCATCTGACTCCCACGGCCTTGCGTGCCCGGTTGATCTCCGAGGTGCTGGATGGATTCCCGGTGTTCGGCGGCTTGGCGCTGAACAAGCCCGCGGGAGGACTGAATCCGTCGGCGGTAGAAGTCGAACTCGAACTGGGCGCGAAGGAGATCTGGCTGCCGACGATCTCCGCGGTTCCCCACGTTCAACTCAACAAGGGAAACCTGGCGAAAGCCGTGCCCGTCACCGACGGGAGCGGCAACTTTCTGCCGGCTCTGATTGAAATAATAGATCTGATCGCCAAAGCGGGGGCGATCCTCGGAACGGCGCATCTGGCGCCTGCCGAGATTGAAAAGGTTGTCTGCCTGGCGCGCCAGAGGAAAGTCGAGAAGATCCTGATCACGCATCCGGAAAACGACCCTCCCATGATGCCCCTTGACATGCAGAAGCGGCTGGCTTCGCAAGGCGTTTTCTTCGAGCGGACTTTCCTTTCCATCCTGCCTCCCAGGAGCATGACGCCGGAGATACTGGCGGGACATATCAAGGCCATAGGGGCGGATTCGACGATCCTGGCAACCGATCTCGGTCAGGCGGAATACGAGGAACCGTTAAAGGGCTTCGTCACGTTTATGAAGACCATGATGGCATTAGGCATACCTGCCGGCCAGATCGCAGCCATGGTGCAGAAAAACCCGGCCCAGCTACTTGGCTGTTGAAAACCCACACTGAAGCGAGGGGGAGACGCTACCATGCGCCTGGCGATACTCACAATGCTAGTGAAAAGCAAGAAGCCGGCCATGTGGACTTCAGTATCCGGGCAAGCGAATGAATGGGCGCCGGCGATCATGCGCGCCACGGTTTACCATGACTTACATGAGCCATATCGGTGGGAGGCATTCCTATGACGAAGATCGGATTTATCGGATTTGGTGAAGCCGCGTTCAACATCAGCAAGGGCCTCAAGCAGGAAGGCTTCGCTGAGATTGTCGCCTATGACAAGTACTGGAACGTGGCGCCGCAGAGCGAGTTGATAGTCAAACGCGCGGCCGAGACTTCGGTGTCGCTCCTGCCGAGTTTGCAAAAGCTGGTCGAGAATTGCGACACCGTGATATCGGCGGTGAGCGCCGACATGTCGGTTCCGCTGGCCCGCCAAGCCAGGCCATTCCTGAAGCCGGCTCAGCTCTACGCCGACATCAACGCTACTTCACCCATGACCAAGGAAGAGGCCGATGCCATTATTGCGCCGGCCGCCTCGTTCGTAGACTGCGCCGTGATGGGCCCGGTGCCCAACTACAAACACAAGGTTCCGATCTCCGTGTCGGGCAAAGGCGCCAGGCGATTTATGGAGGAGATGAAGCCCTATGGCATGAACATCACCTTCATGGATGCGCCCGCCGGAGCCGCCTCGGCTTCCAAGATGTTCCGCAGCATCTTCATGAAGGGCTTCGTCGCGCTATTGCTGGAGATGTTGACTGCCGGTCACAGCTACGGAGTGGCCGACGATGTGCTGGCCTCGGTTGAGGAGACGCTGACCGCAGGCCCGCTCATGAAAATTATCAACGGCCTGGTTGCCCGGGGAGTGATTCACTCTGCCCGGCGCGAGCACGAGATGGTGGAGGTGATCGCAACCCTGGACAGCCTGAAGGTTGATGCGACCATGTCGAAGGCCACCAAGGACAAGCTTGCCTGGTGCACGGCGCTGGGATTGAAAGAGTATTTCAAGGGCGTACCGCCGAAGGATTACCACGAGATTCTGGCCGCCCTTGACAGGAAAAAGGAAAAGGGGGCGTCGGCATGAGCCAAACCTTGATGGAAAAATTGATCGGCTCGCACCTGGTTTCGGGTGAGATGAAGCCGGGTACGGAGATAAGCATCAGGATCGACCAGACCTTGACCCAGGACGCGCTCGGCACCATGGCTTACCTGCAATTCGAGGCCATGGGCGTTGAACGGGTGCGAACGAAGCTCTCCGTCTCCTATGTGGACCACCTCACGCTGCAAGAGGGCTTTGAGAATGCCGACGACCACCGGTACCTGAAGACGGTGGCCGCGAAGTATGGAATTCTGTATTCGAAGCCGGGCAACGGAATCTGCCATCAGGTTCATCTCGAGCGGCTTAGCCGGCCGGGCTGGAGCTTGATCGGCAGCGATAGCCACACGCCGACGGCGGGTGCCGTCGGCATGCTGGCCATCGGCGCCGGCGGGCTGGATGTGGCCGTGGCAATGGCCGGAGGCCCTTTCTTTTTCACCTATCCCAAGGTTATAAATGTCAAGCTCCACGGTAAACTTCAGCCCTGGGTAACGGCGAAAGACGTAATCCTTGAGCTGCTGAAATCTTTGACGACCAAAGGCAACGTCGGCACCGTCATCGAGTATGGCGGCCCGGGCGTTGCTCGCCTGACGGTTCCCGAAAGAGCTACCATCACCAACATGGGCGCGGAGTTGGGCGTGACTACCTCGATCTTCCCCAGCGACGAGGTCACGCGCGAGTTCTTCCGCGCGCAGGCACGCGAGCAGGACTGGGTTGCAGTGGAAGCCGATCCAGACGCCCGTTATGACCGCACAATCGATCTGGACCTTGGCTCCATAGAGCCGAACGTGGCTCTGCCACATTCTCCGGACAATGTGAAAAAGCTCAGCGAGGTGGCGGGAATCAAGGTCGACCAGGTGCTTATCGGCAGTTGCACCAACTCGTCCTACAAGGACCTGATGACGGTTGCGGCGCTGCTGAAGGGAAAGAAGATCAATCCCGATGTCAGCTTTGGGGTGGTTGCCGGCAGCCGCCAGGTACTGCGCATGATCACCGCCAACGGCGCGTTGACCGATATTGTCGATTCGGGCGCGCGCATCCTTGAATCGGCCTGCGGCTTTTGCGTCGGCTATGGCCAGTCCCCGCCTAGCGGCGCGGTTTCCGTCCGCACCAACAACAGGAACTTCGAGGGCCGCAGCGGAACCAAAGATGCCCAGGTGTACCTCGTCAGCCCACAAGCTGCGGTTGCGGCAGCGTTGACCGGAAAGCTCACCGACCCCCGTGATCTGGGCCTGCACCCGGTGATTGCTCCGCCGCGGCAGTTCTTCGTCGACGACAGCATGTTCGTTCAACCTTGTTATTCGGGCGATGTTTTTCGCGGACCTAATATTGGCCAGCCGCCCAGCAATTCACCGATGCCGGAGAATCTGCAAGCGGTGGTGACCATCAAGCTGGGCGACAAAATTTCCACCGACCACATCATCCCCGCCGGCCCGGTAAGCCGTTACCGCTCGAATGTCGCCAAGTCGAGCGACTTTGTCTTCAAGAATGTGGACCCGGACTTCGCCGCCAGGTGCCGTGAGGTGTGCAAACGCGGCAAGTCGCCGGTTATCGTGGCGGGTTTCAGTTACGGCCAGGGCTCATCCCGGGAGCATGCCGCCGTGTGCCCCATGTTTCTCGGAGTGCGGGCGGTGATCGCCAAGAGCATCGAGCGCATTCACATGGCGAATCTGATCAACTTCGGAATTATGCCGTTAACCTTCAAAGACGCCGGCGACTACGACCGGATTCAGCCGGGCGACGAGCTGGAGATCGCCGATACCGCCCGCGAGCTTCGCCGGGGCGAATTTGCCGTCGCCAACCACACTCGGAACCGCGAGTTCAAGGTCGTGCACAATCTCACGTCCCGCCAGATGGAGATTGTTCTTCGTGGCGGGTTGCTCAATTTCGTAGGAAAAAACTAACGCCACACACTGTCGAGCGCGCCGGAGAGCGCCCTGTCCAGGTATGTCGCCGCGCTGATCAGAGCCAGATGGGTAAATGCCTGCGGGAAGTTTCCCAGGTGCCGGCCGTTCGAACCAAGCTGTTCCGAGTACAGCCCGAGGTGATTGGCGTAGCCCAGCAACTTCTCGAATAGCAACTGAGCTCTTTCCAGCTCCCCGGCTCTAGCCAGGCATTCGATGTACCAGAATGAGCAGGCGGTGAAACTGCCCTCGCCGCCCGGCATGCCGTCCACATGGGTGCGTTCCGCCTCGTAGCGGTGAATCAGCGTATCTTCCACCAGCCGGCCCTCGATTGCCCGCATGGTCGAGAGCCACATCGGGTCCACCGGGCTGATGAATCGCATCAACGGCATGAGCAGAACCGAAGCATCCAGGTCCTTCGTGCCCTTCGACTGTACAAACGACTGGAGCTCTTCATCCCAGAAGTTGGAAAAAATATCCGCCCGAATCGCGTCCCGTTGGTCCAGCCACTCCTGGAGCGGCCCGGAAAGCGACCGCTTTTCCGCCAGGCGCAAGGCCCGGTCGAAAGCTACCCAACACATTAGTCGCGAGTGCAGAAATTCTCTTGGACCGCCACGCACCTCCCATATGCCTTCGTCGGGCCGCCGCCAGTTTTCGCCCAGCCAGGTCAGAAGTCGCTGGACATTTTGCCATCCGGCGTGTGAAATCGCGCGGCCGTATTTGTTTGCCAGATAGATGCAGTCCATCATCTCGCCGTAAATATCCAGTTGCAATTGCTGATAGGCCGCGTTTCCAATTCGCACCGGACGGGAATGCTCATAGCCCTTCAGGTGATCCAGGGTCACCTCGTCCAACTTCTGCCTGCCGTCAATTCCATACATGACTTGCAGCGGCCCGCGCTGCGCATCGTCGCTAAGCCGGCCGTTTAGCCAGTCGATGAACGCCTCGGCTTCTTCCACAATGCCCAGCCGGATGAGCGCATACAAGGTGAAGGTGGCATCGCGGAGCCAGGTATAGCGATAGTCCCAGTTGCGCACTCCACCAATGCATTCGGGCAACGAGAAGGTTGGCGCGGCGACCAGAGAGCCATGCTCGCGGCTGATCAGCAGCTTCAACATCAAGGCGGAGCGGTTGACCATTTCCCGCCACCGCCCTCTGTATTTTGACTCTGAGATCCATTTCTTCCAGAAACGCGCGGTTGCTTGAAAGCGCTCTCCGACACGTTCCATCTCCGGTTGCCGTTCTGGAGGACGAACCCCGCCAAAGATGAACGTCGCCGTTTCCCCTGCGCGCAGGCTGAACTCAGCCGTCGCATCCTGGGATTCCCTCTGCAGATTGACGGTCGAGTAAAGCGCCATGGAAGGAACAGCGCAATCCCGGGGCGTAAAAATCGCGCACCTGTCTTGTATCTCAGCGTCGTGCCTGCATGCCGCATAGTTGAATCGCGGCCGGCAAGCCAGCTTGAACCGGACTTTGCCCCTGACTACGGAAACGGTCCGGATGACCTCGTTCGGCTGCTCCTCATCTGCGCTGACGGGCATATAGTCGGTCAGCTCGGCGACCCCCTCTTCGGCAAGAAAGCGCGTCAGCAAAATGTTAGTGTCCGGCAGATAGAGCTGGCGCACCCGCCGGTTGCTCAGCTCCGGCCAAATCTGAAAACAGCCACCCTGCTCGTCGTCGAGCAGGGCGGCGAAGACTGTAGGCGAGTCGAACCCGGGCCAGCAGAGAAAATCTATCGATCCGTTTGCGCCGACAAGGGCAATCGAGCTCATGTTGCCGATGGCCCCGTAGTTTTCAATCGGTTCGAAGCTCATGCCTTGGCGCTCCGCGCCTCGAATCTGAAGGGCCCTTTCTGCGGCGCATACAAGAGGGGGATGCAGATTCCGGCGAAGAGCCGCCGGCGCACACGCACTTAGATTCCAAGTGAAAAAATCCGGGTTGCCGTAGGCCCTGGACGGCTATGAGGCCGAACCGCAGTAGTGCTCCGGGCCAATTTGTTCGCGGTCGGGCTCGCATTAGCCACCTGTGCTTGTATCATTGAAAACGCGGAAAGGGGTGAACTATGAAGCTGGACACCAGGGCCGTAGCGACTACCAGTGCGCTCCTCTGGGGCGGGGCAGTTTTAACCGTCGGCATTGCGAATATGGTCCGGCCCTCATATGGCCGCGAGTTCCTTCGCATGGTGGCCTCGATCTATCCCGGATATCGTGCCCGTCCCACGCTGCGCAGCGTGGCCGTGGGAACAGCGTATGCGCTGGTGGATGGAGCGGTGGGTGGCGCGCTCTGCGCGTCGCTTTACAACTGCATAAGTCGGCAAGATAGCGCAAGCTGTCGATAACTTAGTCAAGAATAGCCGGGCCACTCAGGAGCGGCAGGATCAGATCAGTGTCTGGCCGCCATCGACATAGAACTCTCCGCCGGTTACAAACTGCGGGCACGTGGCAAGGTAAAGGGAAATCGACTGTAATTCACCGACTTCGCCAAGCCGCTTCATCGGGATTATCTTCGGGATCAGCTTACGCCCTCTTTCGGTGGCAAAGAAGTCCTTGTTAATGTCAGTTAAAAAATAACCGGGCAGCAGTGCGTTCACTTGGACGTTATCGGCCATCAGCTCCAGCGCCATTACCTTGGTGAGCTGGATGACTGCGGCCTTGCTGGCGCAGTACCCGAGCAGGCGACGCGTGGCAATCTTGCCCAGGATGGAGGCGACGTTGATTATGCGGCCGCTTTTCTTCTTCGCCATCAACTGCCCGACCGCTCGCGAGACCCGGAAGGTGCCGAAAAAATTCGTCTCCATAACCCGGCCCAGATCCGCATCTGTCATGCTCAGTGCCGGCATTTCATCGCCGGAGATGCCTGCGCAATTTACCAGGATGTCGATATCGCCGAAAGCGGCGGCGGTCTCCTGTATGACGGCGTTGACCAGTTCGGAATCGCCAACATCGAGCCGCTTGCCGGCTGCCTTGACGCCATACTGCTTGGCGATTTTCTCGGCAGCCAACTGGCAGCCCGCGAAATTTCGGGCAGCCACTACGACGTTCGCGCCAGCGGCGGCATAGGTCTCTGCCATCGTCAACCCAATTCCGCGATAGCCGCCGGTTATAAACGCTACCTTGCCATCCAGTGAAAAGAGCTTTTGCAGGAGCTCATGCCCCATCAGGTTTACCTCCAAATTTTCAGGCATCGGAGTGCGCTTATGCGCAGGCGCGTACGCGCCCGCGACACCCGGCCCGAAGGCCGGCGCTACTGAACCAGCGCTACTTTTTCATTTGCTTTGCAACTACGCGGCACTCGCGCTCGAGGAACTCCAATAGCTGGTCCATGTGCTCGGTGCGGGTACGGAAGTTAACGGGGTTGATGCGGAACCAGGTCTTGCCGTTCAATTCCGTGGTCGCGAACCAGAATTTCCCGCTTTGCTCGACGCGCCGCACCACCTCGGCGTGCAATTGTTTGGATTGCGGCTCATCGAGACCGGCGCCGCGGTAACGAATGCATATGGCTGACATGGGAGGTTCGCTGGCCGCCTCGAAGTCGGCGTGCTTTGCCACTCGCGCGTAGAGATGTTTTGCCTGGCGCACGTTGCCATCGATCCAGTTGCCGATCTGGCGCGCGCCGTAGCGTTTGAAGCTCATCCATACTTTGAGCCCGCGAAAGCGCCGCGATTGCTCGAAACCGTGCACGTAGTACTGATAGCGCTCACCCGCGCGGTCGAATTCATCGGTCAAATAGGCAGGCTGGAGGCCGAAGGAAGCCGTCAACCGGCGGGCGTCCTTCGCCAGTATCGCTCCCGCATCCAGCGGCGCGTAGAACCACTTGTGCGGATCGATGGTAACCGAGTCCGCCAGTTCCAGGCCCTGATCGCGCATCGGCCATTCATGGGAGAGCAACATGCCGCCGCCATAAGCGGCGTCCACGTGCAGCCACATGCGTTCGCGGTCGGCTAAAGCCCGCAGTTGCCTTATGGGGTCAATGGCGCCGGTATTGGTCGTCCCGAAGATGCCGACAATGCACATTGGCCGCACGCCGCGCCGGCGGTCGGTGGCAATGGCTGCCTCCAGCGCGTCCAGTTGCAGGCGAAACTTATCGTCGGTTGGCAGTACGCGCAAGGCGGTTCGGCCCAGCCCCACAGCGTCCACCGCCTTGTCTACCGAGACATGCCGTTGCTCCGAGGCGTATACGGCCCAGCGCCCTTCCACTCCGTCCTGCTGGATGCGGTCGCCCGACGCCCAGTCGCGCGCCAGCTTCAGGCCGGTGAAGTTTGCCATCATTCCGCCGCTGGTGAGATTGCCCCCGGCTTCGGGACCGTAGCCCACCAGGTCGGTCAGCCAGCGTATGGTGCGGCGCTCCATGGCCACAGCCGCGGGGCCGATGGAATACGCACCCAGGTTCTGGTTCAGTGCCGAGCAGATGAAGTCCGCAATGACGCCGACCGGGCTCGGCGAGGGCGTAATCAGTCCCATATAGCCCGGATGCCCCACATGCGTGCAATAGGGAAGCAGCTTCTGCTCCAGTTCGTCGAGGACCTTTTCCGCCGGGCAGGGATCCAGGGGCAGCGGTTCGGCAAAGAGCTCGTTCAACATTCGCGGCTCTACGTCGGCGAATACCGGCTTTTCTTCAATGTGCTGGAGGTAATCGGAGAGCAGGTCCACCACCCGGTGGCCGACTTCTCGAAATTCACGTGCGTCCATGCGTTCTCCTTGTCCCACTCTTCACTTCGATTACGTGCAGCGTTGCTCCGCAGCCTGGAAGTTGTACGCCGCTGCATACATGATCCGGGATATCTTCTCTGAACTCGAAAACGGCTTGATTGTACGCCTCTTTGCCTGTTCGGTTGAAAAAGGCGCTGGCGGCACGCCTGGCCGCCTGCTTACCGCCCAGGCTTTTTCAGGAGGAGGGCGACGCCGTTGATGTGGGCGGCCAAAGCCTTTTGGGCGAGGCGCACGTTACCCTCTCGAATTGCGTCGAGGATCTCCCGGTGATCGAGGGATCGCGCCTTGGGATTGAGAACGCCCAATCCGAGCCGGCGGAACAGACCCACCCACGCCGCCGCCACTTCCTCCTCAAGGCGCAGCAGGAGTGGGTTGCCGGCGATGCGCACCAGTTCGATCTCGAAAGCCGTGGAAGGAAGCACGGCGCTATTCGCGTCCAGCTCCGGCGCAGTCTCCTCTTTTTCGATCAACTCCGACAGGCGAACGAAATCCGCCGGAGTGGCGCGTTGGACTGCGAAAGCAATCGCCCCGCACTCCAGCACCTGGCGCGCCTCGGCCAGCGAAATAATGTTAGCTGCATCGGTCAGGTTCGGCGGGCGTACTCCGTTTGCCGGCTGCGGACGCAGGGCCGCCAGGAACGTGCCGCGCCCGTGGTAACTGCTGAGGATTCCCTGGGCAGCCAAAGACCGATAGGCCTCACGAACCGTCCCGCGGCTGACCTGCAGGCGCTTGGCTATCTCCCGCTCGGCAGGCAGCTTCTGGCCTGGGCGCAATTTACTCTCGCCTATGTAGGCCAAAATCGCCTTCATCGTAAGTTCGTGGACCAGGTGCCTCGGTTCGGAATTCATAAGTTTTCCGATTGCATACTGTACAAAAAGAGGATATTACTACCAGAACTGGTCAGTCCACTATCTGAGTGGTAGTACCACCACGGCAGGGAGTTCTAGTCGCTGGCAGTCTTCTCGCGCCTGCTGGATCGGTGTGCGGGGCGCTTTGGGCACTGCGAAGCAGACTGGGCACAGTTTGCTGGAAAGAGTTAACAACATGGCAGGGGCAAGCACCGTAAGCAAGGCGGAAGAAAAGCCCGGAAAGCCGCGGACCACCAGCATCGCTAAGAAGATTGGCGCCGTTCTGGCCATCTGCGCCGGCTTATATATTGCTTTCCACCAGCCGCCCCAAGGATTGACTGTGGCGGCGATGCGAGCCTCGGGCATCCTGGTGTGGGCGGTGTGTTTTTGGATTCTGGAGATCTTTCCGGAGTACATTACCGGCCTGCTCATGTGTACCTTTTGGGCGGTTGTCAAAGTCGTGCCCTTCGACAAGGCCTTTGCCAATTTTTCCACCTCTTCCTGGTGGATTCTGGTGGGAGCCTTTGGGCTGGGCGTGGCCGCCACCAAGTGCGGCTTGCTGCGGCGCATTGCGCTGGTAATCCTGAAGCTGTTCCCCGGAAACTTCGCCGGGCAGAGCCTGGGGCTGCTGGGCGCGGGTACGATCATCTCTCCGCTCATACCCAGCGGCAACGCCCGCGCGGCGATTGCCGCGCCCATCGCACTGGCCATCAGCGACTCACTGAAGTACGAACGTAAAAGTTCCGGCGCCAGTGGACTGTTTGGTGCCATGTTCCTCGGCTTCTGCGTGATCGGTTCACCGGCCTTCCTGAGCGGTTCATTTACCAACTATGCGACCCTGGGACTCTTTCCCAAGGCTTACCAGAACGTTACCTGGAGTTCGTGGATTCTGTTTGCGCTGCCTTGGGCAGTCTTCGTGTTTATCGGCGTGGGAACAGCAATCTACTTTCTGTACAAGCCCGCCGGAGTGACGGCCCTATCCAAGAGTGTGGCTTCCGATGAACTAACCCAACTGGGACCGATGAAGCGGGACGAAAAGATAGCGTTGCTGGTTCTAATCGCCACCTTGGCGTTGTGGATGACGGAGAGCCTGCACCGTATTTCCTCCGGAGAGGTCGCGATTCTGAGCCTGTGCGTGTTGCTGGTTTCGAAGGTTCTGACGCGCGACGACTTCCGCAAGGGTATCGATTGGGCGGCCGTGATGTATATCGGTTGCATTCTGAACATTGGCTCGGTCTTCCAAGTCTTGAAAATCGATCTGTGGCTGGGCCACGCCCTGGAGCCGATCGTCTCTTCTTTCCTGGCAAACAACTACCTGTTCCTGATAGCGCTCGCCCTGACCGTGTTCGTCGCGCGACTGCTCATCATTTCGATGACCGCCACGGCCGTCATCTTTACTATTGTTTTCACTCCCCTGGTTGTCGCCCACGGCATTCATCCGTGGATTATTGCCTTCGTTTCCTTCGCCTCCGCCAATATCTGGTTCCTCTTTTACATGAACGGGTTTTACCTGCTGGCGTTCTATGGGACGGGTGGCGAAATGGTGGAGCACCGGAAGATGGTTAAACTGTCGGTTGCCTACGCGGTGATTGCTATTTCAGGCTTCCTGGTCAGCGTACCTTACTGGCGCATGATGGGGTTGATCCGCTAGCAACGAAGAGGTGAAAGGTGGCTGAACTCGACAAGCTGTTTGCAGCGATTGTCAACGGCGATAAGAACGCCACGCTGGCAATTACGGCCGCAGCGGTGGCCGCGGGACTTAAGCCGGCGGACCTGATTACGGAACACATGATCCCGGCCATGAATGAGGTCGGGCGGCGATTTGAGCGTGGCGAGTATTTCGTTCCCGAGCTGCTTCTCTCGGCGCGCGCCATGAAGGGGGCGATTGCGTTTCTCCGCCCGTTGCTGGCGTCCGGCGGCCTGGAACCGCTGGCGCGGGTCGTGATCGGGACCGTCAAGGGTGACCTGCATGACATTGGGAAGAACCTTGTCAGTTCCATGCTGGAGGGTGGGGGCTTCGAAGTCGTGGACTTGGGAACTGACGTTTCTCCACAAGAATTCGTCAATGCGGTGAATGCCCACAATGCAACCATCGTCGCTCTCTCGGCGTTGCTGACGGTCACCATGCCGATGATGAAAAACACTATTGAAGCTTTGCAGCGGGCCAACCTGCGCGATAGCGTCAAGGTGATGGTAGGTGGCGCGCCCGTGACGCAACAATACGCCGAATCCATCGGAGCCGACGGCTATAGCGAAACCGCTACCGGCGCGGTGACCATGGCCCGCCAACTGGCTGTTTGTGAACGCAGGCCGCGCGAAGCGAAAGCCATGCTTTAACCCGAAAGCGGCGCAAAAGCAGCGCCTGCCGGCTACTGATGCCAAGGAGTGATCCATGCCGATTGGCCGTTTAACCATTCGCCAGATCGAGACCATACCGATTCGCGTGCCGTTGCGCCAGGTATACCGTGGAAGCTTCTACCAGATGACCCACCGGTCTACGATACTCACCCGCATTCATACCGAGGAAGGAATTGTCGGCGAAGCTTTCGTCGGGGATGAGGACCACATCAACGACCAGATCGAACGCGCCATCCAGAAGGAAATCACCCCCCGGCTGATCGGCGCAGACGCTTTTGCCACCGAGCGCTGCTGGGAGCTGGCACGGCCGGCCACTTTCGACATCCTGCGCGACCGCCGCATCGGTCTGGTCGCTTGCGCGGCCGCGGACACGGCCATCTGGGACGCGGTGGGCAAAGCGCTGGGCCAGCCTTTATGGCGGCTTTGGGGCGGCTATCGTAACCGCGTCTCCGTCATCTGGACGGGCGGCTACTACAACACTGATTTGTCGATCGCCGCCGAAATGGAAGCAGCGCGCAAGGCCGGCATTGCCGGGATGAAGTTCAAGGTCGGCGGGCGCACTCCGCAGGAAGACGCCAGGCGCTTCATCGAGGCGCGAAAGGCGGTAGGAGATGATTTCGTGCTGATCGCCGACGCCAACCAGGGCTACACGCCGGATCAGGCGGTTCTTTTCTCGCGTCTGGTTGAGGACTATGACTTGTTCTATTTCGAGGAGCCTTGCCGCTGGCACAACGATCGCCGGGCAATGCGCGATGTCAGGTATCGCTCGGGCGCGCGCGTATGCGCCGGGCAAAGCGAAATGTCAGCCGGCGGATGCCGGGACCTGATGGTCGAGTCGGCCATCGATTTCTGCAACTTCGACGGCTCCTGGTCGGGTGGGCCGACGGAATGGCGGCGCGTGGCTGCCATGGCGTTGTCATTCGACGTCAGGATGTGCCATCACGAGGAGGCGCATATCGGAGGGCATCTCCTGGCTTCTATTCCGCACGGCACCTTCGCCGACACCATGCAGGAGGACCGCGATCCCATCTGGAACAGGATGATCGCGAATCGTCCGGACATTGTCGATGGCTGTATAACTCTGCCCGATAAGCCCGGGCTTGGCTGGGAGCTGGACGAGGATTTCATTCGCAAGTACCGCATCAGCTACCAGCATTGAGGCTTGGAACGGATGCGCCCGGCCGGCTTGCGCCAGGGCAACCGTGCAAGGAGGCGGCATGGTAAACAACTCCCCGCAAACAGTTGAGATGCGGCGCGCGGTGCGCACCACGCTCATGGGCGCCATAATCGGCACCGCCGTCGAGTGGTACGACTTTTATCTGTATGCCACAGCCGCCGCGGCGATTTTCAACAAGTTGTTCTTCCCTTCCTATGACCGCCTGATCGGCACGCTGCTGGCGTACGCGACTTTTGCTTTGGGGTTTTTCGTGCGGCCCATCGGAAGCGTTCTGTTCGGGCGCCTCGGCGACCACATCGGCCGCAAGCGGGTGCTGATCATAACGCTGCTGCTGATGGGAGGCTCCACCTTCATGATGGGGCTGCTACCCACCTATGCTCAAGTTGGAATCTGGGCGCCGCTTGGGCTCACCCTCTTACGCATGACCCAGGGCCTCGGCTCGGGCGCTGAATACGCCGGTGCCGTGCTGATGGCCGTCGAGTACGCCCCAGACAACCGGCGCGGACTGTACGGGGCGGTGCCGTATGTCGGCGTAGCCGCGGGATTACTGATGTCGCTGGCGACCTTCTCGCTCAGCTCCAGGATGCCGGTGCAGCAGTTCGAATCCTGGGGATGGCGCATCCCATTTCTGCTGAGCGCGTTGGTTGTCATTCTCGGGGTGATACTGCGGGCATCGCTGAAGGAAACCCCGATCTTCGCTGAATTGGCGAAAAAGCGCAGAACCTCCCGCTCTCCGGTCAGGGAGGTATTTCGAGTCGCTCGTCGGCCATTATTGTGCGCCTGGGGGGCGAGGCTGGGCGACAACTCGCTCGCCTATATCTACGAATCCTTCGTGATTGTCTACGCCACCCACCAGCTCGGTCTCTCCAGGGCGGAAATAGTTACCGCTTTGATGTTCAGCGCGGCCTCGCAGCTTTTCACCGTGCCATTGTTCGGGTTGGTTTCCGACAAAGTAGGACGGCGGCCGGTATATCTGGCGGGCGCGGTGCTGTCGGGCCTTTTTGTATTTCCGTTCTTCATGTTGTTGCAGACACGGTCGCGAGCGTTGATCTATCTGGCGCTCTTCATCGTATCCGGGGTTGCCAAGACGCTGATGACATCCGCGCAGAGCCCCTGGCTTGCAGAGATGTTTCCTTCGCGCGTCCGCTACACCGGCTTCGCGCTGGCCAGAGAGATCACTTCGCCAATCTCCGGAGGCATCGCTCCCATGATCGCGACGGCGCTGCTGGCTCTTGGCAAGGGCTCGCCGAATCTGGTTTCGCTGTACGTAGTAACACTCTCTGTGATAACCGGCATCGCGGTCCTTCTCGGGCCGGAGACCCTTGGGCGCAGCCTGCGCGAGGATGTTCCTCAGGAAGAATCCGAAGTACCCCACACGGTGCTGCCCGTATGATAAGTGGCCGGCAGCGCGGATAATCCCACCTCTTCCTTGAGGGCCGGACGCGAACTGCTGCCGAGAGGAGAAGAACATGACGGAACGCGACAGAGTGCTGGCGGCGATTAGGGGCGAGAGCTCGGACCGGGTGCCCTGGATACCGCGCCTCGATTTCTGGTATCGCGCCGCCCTGCGAAAAGAAACCATGCCCGAAGAATGGCGCGGGCTCACCGTCGAGCAGATCGCGTTGCAGCTTGGGGCCGGCATTTACGCCATCAATCCGAACTATTCGGTGGACGATGACCGCCGGGTGGACCGCGGTCTCGGACTGCTGCATTTGCCCACCCAAACCTATGAGTTCGAATTGGATGGAGTTGAGCGGCGGGTGTCAAAGCGGCCATCGAAGAAAGGAACGGAGACGGTTGTCGAGTACCTCACTCCCCTGGGCGTTCTGGAAACTGCCTATCTGTTTACGGAAGAAATGCTGGACGCAGGCGCCTACACGGCATGGGTCTCAAAACCACCGATCTGCAAGCCGGAGGACTTCGAGCCGGCGGGATATCTTTTCGAGCACATCAAGGTCCACCCGCAACTCGATGGCTATCTGGCCCTGCGCCAGAAAGTCGGTGAGCACGGCCTCGCGGTTGCGCCTACCCTGGGCTCCGCCGGCCCCATGCATCACATCATGAAGCAAATGATGTTTCCTGAACAGTTCTTCTACGCCATGGCCGATTACCCGGACAAGATCTACCGGTTGGCGGAGCAGATGGAACCATTCTTTGCGGCGATGCAGCAGAGTGCGCTCGACTCCCCCGCCGAAGTCGTATATTTTGGCGGCAACTATGACGAGGCCCTCACCCCGCCGCCGCTATTCCGCAAACATATCATGCCGGTGCTGAAGCAATATGCAAAACGTCTGCACGAACGCGGCAAGTATCTGCTGACTCACACCGATGGCGAGAATCGCCGGCTAATACCTTTGTTTCTCGAAGCGGATTTGGATGTGGCCGATTCCGTTTGCCCTCACCCTATGACACAGATGAACTTGGAGGAGATACACGCCGCTTTTGCCGGGCGCATAACGATCATCGGGGGCATTCCCGCCACCCAGCTATGCCCCGCCAGCACGGATGAGGTTTCCTTTCGCCGCTATGTCGACCAACTGATTGAGCGTTGGGGTCACGCCAAGGGCATAGTACTGGGAGTTAGCGATATGGTGACAGCGGATAGCGACATCAACCGCCTCAAATATCTGAACGACAGAATTCTGGCTATCAGTTGAAAAGGGAAGTCGCCAGCGGCTCCACGCAGGGAAAACACCATCGCGAAAGGCTCGCTGCCCTGCGATGAAGCGCACCAGCGCTCCCGTCATCCGGTTCCAGAATAAAAAGCCCTACTTCGGACGGCCAACCGGGATCATGTAAACAGGGATCTGTTGTGCCGGCAGCGAAGCCACCTTCTGGACATCCTTCGGCTCGAATCCCCCAACCGGCACAGCCGCCAGTCCCAATGCGGCGGCCTGCAGCAGCACGTTCTGCGCAATGTGTCCGGCTTCAATGGCAACGAAGCGGGTAGCCTTTTCCCCCGGGTACCTGACTGCCGCCCGCTCATATTCGCCGGCCAGCAGTAGAACCACCGGTGCCTGGCTGAACGCCGGCTGCACGGAAAGCTTGCTGCGCAGATCCTGGCCGGAGATCTTCTGGAGCTGGTGCCCCTTGGCGACGTACTCGAAAAATCCCTCGGCGGAGGCGACGTAGAGACGCACGTAATGCTGGTTTCCTGCCGAGGGCGCGGTCCGCCTCTCCTCGGGGCCGGTGATGCCCTGCGCGGCCCAGATGATCTGCGAAAGCTCGGCTTTGGTCAGCGGGGTGGGCGAAAACAAGCGCACCGATCTCCGCGTGGCCAGGGCTTGGCTCAACGGCATCCCCCCGGACACGTTCGGGGCTGGTAATGCCATCAGGCTGGCGCCGGGGGCTGCCGCTGCGGTTTTGCCGGAATCCTGGGCTACAGCGGTTGAAAGACAAAGAGAGATGATGACCAGGCAGAGTAAAAGATGCTTGCGCATTGCATTCTCCGTGAAAATCGATGTAGCTGAATCGCCAGCCTATGGTACTCCAAGCGGGAGCACGCTGACCCCGGAGGGTATACTGCTCTGCTTGCGCTCCTAATTTGCCGGACCATTTTGGGAATCGCCGTTCGGTGGTTTACCGATGCCGGCCGCAGCGCCGCCCTCACAACAGCGGCTCTGGCGTGTTCTCGCCTGATGCCACTTGGCCGGGAAGGCGGCTGACCATTGGCAATCGAGAACTGAGCCGAACACCACCTGAATTCCTGCGTGAGGGCCCGTTTCCCGGGCGCGTTTGGCCAGCATCCAAGTAAGCCTACAAACCTTCTGGCAACGCTCGACGAAGAGGTAGGTCGAGTTTGCCGGAAGCTGAGCGCCCCCAGGGCGCTTGAGGTGCCGTGGCCGCGCTAGGAGGAGAGCACAATGGCTGGCGAATCGCGCGAAGTCGTCGTCGCCAAGGCAATCCGCTATCTCTTGGACACCTACAGCCCGAGTGGTACCCGGGTCGGCTGGCTGATGATCGCTACTATTTTCATTGAGGCGTGGGATCTCTATTCGATCTCTTTCGTCCTTATTTTCATTGGACAGGTCTTTCATCCCTCAGCCTGGACGGTTGGCTTGGTGGGAGCAGCGACGCAGGGTGGGGCTGTCATCGGCGCTCTGCTGGGCGGCTGGCTGTCGGACCGGGTGGGGCGGCGGGCCATTTTCCTGGGAACGATGATCATGTTCACCATTGTCGGTATTGCCCAATCGTTTTCCCCCAACATGGCCACGCTGATAGTGATCCGCTTTCTGCTGGGAGTCCCGCTGGGCAGCGACATTTCCAACAGCTACACCTATATTATGGAGTCGATGCCGAGCGGCCAGCGGGAGGTGATGGGCAATCGTTGGCAGTTTATGTTTGCTTTCGGCGAGGTGATTGCGATTGCCGTTGTGGCTGTGCTTACGGCCATCGGCATGCCGGCGGACCTGTTGTGGCGAGTCGTTCTCGGCTTGGGGGCGGTGCCGGCCCTGGCCATTTTCTTGCTGCGCTTCAAGTTGCCGGAGACCGCGGTGTGGCTGATTCAGCGCGGCCGCTTCCGCGAGGCCAAGCAAGTCGCTCGCGAGCTCTACGGCGATCCGCTCACTATCCTCCCGGACAGAGACGTGGAGATACCGCACCCGAAACTCGGGGCATTTTTCCAGCATTTGCGCGGCCACTCGGTCCGCTGGCGCGCCACCCTGTTCGGATGGCTGGCCTGCTTCGCGCAAAGCTCTGAGTTCTCCACTTTCGGCTTCTATATCCCGATGCTGTTCGTTACGCTCGGTATATCCAGTCCCTTGGGCACCAGCCTGGTGACACTGTGCCTGTACATCGTGGCCGCCATTTCCGGCTATGTCGGTCCGCTGATCACCCCGCGCATCGGGCAGCGCAGGTTGAGCATCTACGGCTTCTCGATCGTATTCGTATCGCTGATCGTGGCGGCCTTCGCCATCTATGCCGATAAGCTGATCATTGTGCCGTTTGCCGCGGCCGCCATGCTGTGGGGACACTATTGGGACGCCGAGAATGTCATGACTATTCCGGCCATGGTGGCGCAGCCGGTATATCGCGGCACCGCTGCCGGGGTAGCGTATGTATTTGTGAAGCTGCCCTCATTCCTGAGCATCTTTCTTTTTCCGGCTTTCTTCGGAGCCATCGGTAAAGCCAACGCCACCCTCTTTACCGCGCTATTCCCCCTGGTCGGTTTGCTGGCAGCCACGTTCATTCTTCCGGAGGTTTACGGATATAAAGAAGACGCGCAAATGGCGGCGTAGTGAACTCTGCTTGGCGGAGACCTCGGCGGATTCAACCTCGTTATTTGTCACCCGCCTTCGTCGCCGGCGGGTGAGCTGTGAGTTCGCTCCCAGCGTACGCATCAACTCCAACGGAAAGATGGAACAAGGCGTCCGTGCGCACGCCTAGGCGGCGGTCTGGATAGACGATCTGCGCCGCGGCCGGAGCTGCGCCAAACCTGGGCGGTTCTCGATCGTAACACCCTGGTCTGTGATTGGAGTCACTGATAGCGGGCCGAGAGAGTGTCCTAATCTGAATTCCCGTTTCCCCACGGCACAGCAGCATATAAGTTGGGCAGGTAAGCTGTGCGCTCCCGGGAAATGAAGGCATGCAGAAATCAAAACCATCTGACGACCAGCCGCCTGAACGGACGCCTGTCATTGCCGGAGTTGCCCTATGCCTGGCTCATGTTCCAGACCTGGTGCGCTTCGGCTCAAAACCTTCGCGCGAACTAGCAAAGGATCCGGGATTGTTGTTGCGTCTGGTTGAGCATCGCCGCTCCTACGAGCACGCACTAAGTTACCCTCCTCACCAGGCCTTTATCGGAAACCTTGACCCGCGGCAATTGTGGCGGCTGCCGCAGCCCTGGTGGCAGAATCCATTGCCGCAGGCGTCTCCCCGGGGGCGCGACGGGGAGATCATGACCGAAGCAGAGTTTTATGGTCTTATTAGGCTCTGCGATGAATTCAGCCTGGTCTCCCTTACCCCGGAATTCACGAAGGTTGTTCAAGATAGACTGGCGAGGCACGCGCTGTTCGCCAATGATGCGGCTTGCCTGAGTCCTGCGGCTGACCGCAAGACAATTGAATCCGCTATCGGTGAAGGGACGGCTATCGCTCTGCACCATGGCGAGGAACTCGTGGGCTGCTTGCGCCATGGAGACCGCGAGGACGATTCTCTGGCGGCGCCGATTCTCCTTGAAAACCTGGCGGCTAAAGCATCGGCTGTTCTGGCGTTGCGACACTTGCTGGCGAATGCGCGCACGGCACCGGATGAAGTGGAATACATTCTTGGTTGCGGCGAAGAAGCCATTGGCGATCGCTATCAGCGTGGCGGCGGGAATCTTGCCAAGGCCGTCGGCGAAAAAGCAGGGTGCATCAACGCCACCGGATCCGACATGAAGGCCTTCTGTTGTGCGCCCAATCACGCCATCGCAATTGCGGCGGCGCTGGTGAAGGCCGGGCTATTCCGCAAAGTCGCCATTGTTGGCGGCGGTTCGCTCGCCAAGCTGGGGATGAAGTACCAGGGCCACCTGCGGCATAACATGCCTGTCCTCGAAGACGTGCTTGCCTCGGTGGCTATTCTTGTTTCCGGCGATGATGGCGTGAGCCCGATCGTTAACCTGAATTGTGTTGGCGGACATAGCATCGGCGCCGGCACTTCGCAACTGGAAATCGCGGAAGCAATCGTCTTCCGCCCACTGGAAAAATGCGGGCTGCGCATCACCGACATTGACCGTTTCGCCACCGAACTGCACAATCCGGAGCTGACCATGCCGCAAGGCAGCGGCAACATTCCGCAAACCAACTACCGCATTCTGGCCGCGCTGGCGGCCCATCATGGCGAGATCGCCAGCGATGAGATCGACAGCTTCGTGCAGATGCGGGGCATGCCTGGATTTTCCCCGACGCAGGGACACATCGCCTCGGCCGTGCCGTTCCTGGGGCACGCGCGGCAGCAGCTCATTGACGGAACTCTCAGCCGTGTATTCTTTTACGCCAAGGGGAGTTTGTTCCTCGGGCGCATGACTGCCATTGCCGACGGTTTCTCGTTTTTGTTGTGCAGGAATAATGAGCAGGGTCGCGGGACTCAGGTCCGGCGCACCAACGGAGCGGCAAGAAGATCAACAGGGTAAGCCAAAGGAGATGGATATGGAGTTAAAAGGCAAGTACGTCATTGCTCTGGGAGAGCGAGACGGTATCCAGGCTGCTTCGATCGCCAAAGCGGCGCAGTCTGCGGGAGCAGTTCAGGTGTATCCCATTACTAGCTGCTTTGTTTGAACTGCCGCCGGCGCGGTTGATCTGGAAGATCAACGAAAAATCAAGGAAATCGCCGAGCGGCATGGCCTGGAAAATGTCATTGTGTTGCTGGGAACGCCTGACCCGGAAAGCACCAGGATTATTGCCGAAACCGTAATTAATGGCGATCCTTCATTCGCGGGGCCATTAGCCGGAGTAGCCCTGCGCTTGCCCGTCTACCATGCTCTCGAAGACGAATTCAAGTCACGTGTCGAGCCTGGCGTGTATGCGCGCGAACTCCTGATCATGGAACAGGCGCTTGCCAAAGAAGAAATCAGCGCTGCGTTGGACGGCATACGCAAATCCGCTGGATTGGCCGAGAGCTGTGAGATAGGTGATGCCTCTCGGCATTCTTAGGCGCCAGGCGGCTGAAACGAACCCGGAGCTTTACACAGCAGCAAAAAGCGGAGGATGAACTCATGGCCAACGGTAGCGGCGTCGCCAGCGCCAGCGCAAAAGCTTCTTACTGGACCTCTGCTTCTACCCGCAAGGTTGCGAGCATGGCCCTGGCCCTGGCAGTACTGGTCGTATTCCAGTCCATACGGTTTGCGCCAAGCCTTACGCCGGTGGGGCACGCACTCCTTTCTGTCCTCATTTTTATGCTAATCATTTGGATGACCGAGGCCGTGGGGTACGCCGCCAGCTCTTTTTTCCTGGTCGTCGGCATAACGGTCCTGGTTGGCTTCTCTAGTGAAGCGGCCGGCAAGCTTGTCGGCACCGGCAAGGCCCTGACCATGGCGCTGGGAGGATTCAGTTCAGGCGCCTGGATCCTTGTAGTCTCGGCGCTGTTTCTGGCGTCGGCGATTGAGATGAGCGGCCTCGGGCAGCGTATAGGACTTTTTATCCTTTCCCGGATGGGAGCCAAGCCAAGGCAAGTCCGGCTGGGCGTCCTTGTCATGTCATTCATCCTGACCTTATTCATTCCGGCCCAGGCTGCCAATGCGGCCCTCATGACCGCAGTCTGCGTCGGCCTGATCGAGGCCTTCAAAATAGACCGCAAAGACAATCTCGCCAAAGGCATGCTTCTCCTGGTCGCCTTCGGGACCGGAATAGCCGGCATGGGCATTCTCACCTCGGGCGCTCCGCCCGTCCAGACTCAGGCCTTCATCAATCAAGCTACGAAGCACAGCATCAGTTGGCTGCAATGGGCCTTATACGGGATCCCTTTCTCCCTCGTCGTGGGGGCGGTCCTTTTTCTGCTGGTAGAGTTTATGTTCCCGGTGAAGAACGAGGAGCTGAGCGGAGGCCGGCAGCTCATCCGGCAGGAACTGGCCAAGTGTGGTCCCCTGACCGGCAAAGAGCGGAAGCTGCTCGTCATAATGAGTCTTACCATCATCTTCTGGGCCACAGGCAATATTCTTCATCCATTGGACAGCAGCACCGTCGCCCTGCTGGCGGTCGTTGCCACGTTCTTCCCGGGAATTGGCGTAACCACCTGGAAGGAGATGAACAGCAAGGTTAACTGGGGAACCATAATGCTGTTTGGAGCCGCTATTTCGCTGGGGCAGGCGCTGCTCAGCAGCGGCGCAGCCGCTTGGGTAGCCAAGAGCACTCTTATCAGCATGGGTGTGGACAAATGGCCGCCGCTCATTCTTATCGGTGCAGCGGGGCTGTTCTTTGCCATCTTCTCTTTGGCTTTCTCCGCCCGCACAGCCGCGGTAGCTGCGCTGGTGCCTACCGCCATAGGCTTCGCCCAGGGTATGCCCAACTCGGGCCTGAGCGTTTGGGGCCTCACGTTGATCTTGTATTACACCATTCAATTCTCCGTAATTCTGCCGGTGAATACGCCCATGTCGATGGTGGCTTACACGACTGACACCTTCAACTCAAAAGAAATGATGCGAGTAGGCATTCCGCTGGGTATCATTGCCGTCATTCTCATGATGCTCTTCTCGGCTACCTACTGGCGCTGGGTAGGCGTTCTTTGATTCCGGGAGGTACGCCTTGAAACTCGAACTGCGCAAGTACAGAGTTCGGGACGCCATCTTCGGGGCTGCGACCGCTTTGCGAAGAGGCAGTCTGACTATAGACAAGAAAGAAATCGAATCTTTCCTCAACCGCGATGGCTTCTTCGACTCCGTATGCGTAGACATTGCCAAGCCGGGCGATGCGGTCAGAATCGTGCATATCATGGATGCCGTCCAGCCAAGGCTGAAGATCGCTGGCAGTGCTTCTCCATTTCCCGGCACGCTTGGGGCGGTGGAGATGGCTGGCAGCGGAAAGACCAATGTGCTCGACGGGGTTGCCGTGCTCCAGACCGGGGTCAGGCCGGGCATCCAGGAAGGCATAGTGGACATGTCCGGAGTGGGCGCGGCCTATTCTATCTTTTCAAAGACCATCAACATTGTTCTTAACTGCACGCCCCCGGCCGACTCCAGCGACATCGATTTCGACAGGCTGATGCGCAGAGCGGCTCTTGAAGCGGCCCAAAATCTGGGGCGTGTTACGGCCGACCTGGAGCCGGATGAAGTCGAACTCTTCGAGTCCGCGCCCTGCTCCGCAGGCGATAAGCCCTTGCCTCGGGTGGCCTATATCTGCCACTTGCAGTCGCAAGGGACGCTGCGAGATACCTATGTCTATGGAGAGAACGCCAGAACCTTGCTGCCGACGCTCCTTCACCCCAATGAAGTGTTGGATGGAGCCATTGTTAGCTCAAACTACATAATCGCCTGCCAGAAAAATCCGACTTATCTTCACTGCAACAATCCAGTCGTGAGAGAACTTTATCGCAGGCATGGGCGTGATCTCATCTTTGCCGGGGTGATCATCGCCAGCGAATTCAACACCCTCAAGGAGAAGGAACTTTCCGCCAAGTTTGCGGCCAAGCTCGCCGCACAACTCGGCGTCGACGGCGTGGTCATCACCCAGGAAGGCGGCGGCCACGCCGATACCGACCTCATGTTTTGCGCGGCGGAAGCCGAAAAGCTCGGGATAAAGGCAGCGATCCTGCTGAACGAGATCGCCGGGGCGGAAGGCGACCAACCGTCGCTCGTCGATACTTGTCCGGCGGCCGACGCCGTAGTCACTGCCGGCAACAATGACGAAGTTATCGCCCTGCCGCCTATGGCCAGAGTTATCGGCGGCGACAAAATCGCCGGCATCGCGGTCAAACCTGCCGAAGCGTTTTCTACCCCGCTGGGAAGGATTTATACGGCGACTAACCAGTTCGGCGCCACGCCCATGACCGTCCGGGAATTCTGAAGGAGGCGGCAATGCTTCGCATAGTCCATTATCTCAACCAGTTCTTTGGTCAGATTGGCGGAGAGGAGCATGCCGGTGTCGCACCACGGGCAGTTGCCAAGCCGGTGGGGCCCGGCCTCGCTTTACAGGCGGCTTTGAAGGGCAAAGCCGAGGTGGCCGGCACCGTCATCTGCGGTGACAACTACTTTGCCCAGCAACCGGAGAAAGCCACGGCGGAGGTCCTCGACCTCATCCGTCAGTTCACTCCCCAAATGGTTATCGCCGGACCGGCATTCAACGCGGGCCGGTACGGTCCCGCTTGCGGCGCGGTCTGCAAGGCTGCCCAGGAGTCGTTAGGGATTCCGGCAATCACCGGAATGTACCCGGAAAATCCTGGGGTGGAGGTTTACAGAAAGCACATCTGGTGCGTGAAGACCGGCTCCTCGGTCGCCGACATGCGCAAAGCCTTGGATGCGATGGCCCGCCTGGCAAGCAAAATCGCGGACGGCGCACCGCTCGGCTCAGCCGATGAGGAAGGCTGCATCCCGAGAGGGTTGCGTAAGAACTGCTTCGCCGCCAAGATCGGCGCAGCCAGGGCCGTTGACATGCTTCTGGCTAAACTGGAAGGGAAGCCCTTCAGAACCGAGCTGCCCATGCCCGTCTTCGATAAAGTAGCCCCGGCTCCGCCGGTCGAGGGGTTGAAAACGGCCAGGATCGCTCTTGTCACCGAAGGAGGAATTGTCCCAAAGGGTAATCCCGACCGCCTCGAATCAGCGCGGGCGAGCAAGGCGCTCCGCTACGAGCTGATAGGCATCGACGATCTCACCAGCAATGCCTTCGAATCCATCCATGGTGGTTATTTCAATGGCTTCGCCAGCGAGGACCCCGACCGGGTTGTCCCAGTGGACGTTATGCGCGATCTGGTGCGCGAGGGTGTCATCGGAGAGATGGCGGATTATTTCTATACAACTACCGGCAACGGCACAACGCTTGAAAAGGCCAGGCAATTCGGCAGGGAGATAGCTTCCAGCCTGAAGAAGGATGGCGTGCAGGCTGTCATTCTTACCTCGACTTGAGGGACTGGAACTCGTTGCGGCGCAACGATCGCAAAGGAGCTCGAGCGGGCCGGCCTGCCAACCAGCCAGATCTGCACAATTACATCGATCGCCAAAGCCGTCGGAGCCCCCCGGATTGTGGCTGCCGTTGGCATACCGCACCCTCTGGGCGATCCGGCTGCCGGCATGGCCAAGGAGAAGACGATCAGGCGTGGTTTGGTCGAGAGAGCGCTCCAGGCCGTGGCTACCAGAATCGAGTCGCAGACGGTTTTTGATACCTGAAGCCGGTGGCGTAAATATATGGTAACCAGGGTGACGTCACGGCTATAGAAGACGAAAGCTCTGCGGAAGAAGCTATAGCTGGAGATAAAGGAATCTGAGGCCAGGGCGGCTGGCGGGCATCTGCTCATGCATCCTTCGGCATGCCGCCTGTAAAGATAAGTTATGGACGAATTTCAACCGGAGTTCCATCTGGAACCAGTGACCAGATTTCCTCGATTTCGGTGTCGGTGACCGCGATACAGCCATCAGTCCAGTCACTAAAACGGTGCCTGACGCCCAGCCAGCCCAAGCCGTTGGTGATGCCGTGAATCATGATATCGCCGCCTGGGCTGACGCCGAGCCTGCGGGCGCGTTCACGGTCAGCTTCGTTTGGGTAGGAGATGTGTAGCGCCAGGTGAAAGCTGCTGTTTCGGTTTCGGCGATCTATTTCGTATAGCCCTTCGGGTGTCCTACGGTCGCCCTGCTGTTGTTTGGGCAAAAGACCACCGCCCCCGAGGGCAACCGTATAGACTCTTACGATTTTTTCGCCATTCAGCAATACCAGTTTGTGATCTTCCTTGAGCACCAGCACTCGATCGACCTTGGGGTTTGCGACCAGCAAGATACTAAGCAGCACAAAGACTGATAGCACGCTAATTTGAACAGGCCGATTCATCTACGGAAAGTGTTACCCAATTGGGGCTTAACTGGAAGACACTCCGTGGCTTACGAAAGTGTATGGCAACAGGTAACCTGACATGCTTCCCTGCGCCGGAAGGGTTGGCCGGGCCGGCATCGGGAATAGGCCTTAGTGGAGGCAGGGGGGAAAGAGGGGTGTTGCAAAAACAAGGTACAATGAGAACTGATCAATGACAACCAGTGATGCCGCGAAGACTCATGGCTTAAACTTTGGACGGAGACTGCATATCGTCTTCAAGAGCGCCGGAGTTTACCCGATTGAGCATCCAGCGGTCCATCAGAACTTACAGCAAGCGTTTACGCAACTGGAGCCCCTGCTGAAAGAAGGCCGTACCTTCACTTTCGGCTTTGCTGAAAATCGCGTCCTGCTCAACAATCTACTCACGCCCGATCGATCGCTTGCTCCGCTCGAGGCAGAGTTTGGCAAGCGCAATGTGGCGGCTATCTCTTTTTATGCCGGACTGAGCTTTTCCGATTTTGAGAACGTAGTAAGGGTTGTCACCGCCTCGCCCAAAAACATCGCACAGGCCGGCGGCCTTGAAGCGTATCTGCAAACCAAGCCTGTTTCCAATGCAAAGATCATTCCCTCGTCCAAGAAGAAAAGGGATGAAAAGAGTGACCTCACGCTGAATGTCGATGGCGAATCATTTTTAAGGAGCGGCGCAGCGGCCGGCGGTGAGGCTGCTCCTGGAATGGTCAGCATAGAAGTTCTGCTGAAGGCGACTGGTATCGAAAGTACGGGAGGCAAAGGTTCGCAGGAAATTATCGAGATAGTTCAGGGGGTGATCGAGTCGTCTGCCGCAAACCCCAGCATCCATCCGGAACAAATTCTCCCCAACCTGGCATCACTAATCGAAAACGTGGGCCCTGCGCCTTTCCTCGCTATCCCCGGCGTGTCACAGAAGGCGTCTTCCACCGAGCTTGCTGCCGAAGTGTGGGAAATGTTTACCGCGCGATGGCTAGCTTCCCGGCTAGGGTCCGCGTCTTCGGAGGCCGAACTCACTGCCGCACAGGGGGAGGCGTCGCTGGTATTGGCGCGAGCCAGTCAGGCGACCGAAATGGCTGAGCGAATCATGCGGCGCGTGACAGAGCTCTTTGAAGAGCAAGGGCTTTCCTTACGGTTACGGACGGATATCAGGGAAGAGCTGGCGTTCTCAGCGTTGCCGCTTTTGGAGCAGAAATCGCGTTTGATGGGCCTGCGGCAGCTTTCCCTTCGAGACCTCCAGCGGACCATGCGGACGCTTAATGGGCTGAGCTCCGAAGGCAAGCCGGGGGATGCGGCCGAGCTCATCGTGCATTGTTGCCGGCTTTTGATCGATAATCATGCTGAGGCCGGTCTGGCCGGCAGGTGGATTCCCGACCTGATGCGAGCCAGCCCTGCCGATCTGCGCAAAGAAATCCTGCAGACCACCTTGAAGTTCTTGGCTGCCGCTCTGCAGGATACGGCCGCCTCTTCTGGAGCTCACCGCTCATTCAGCAACTGCTTGGCAGCGCTGGCAGCGCAAGCCCGCCAGTCCGGCGACTTTGAAACGTTGCAACAGATCGCCTCCCAGATAAACGACCTTATCCGCCGCCATCCGGACGCGCACATTGCTTGCTGTTACCGGGTACGCCAAGACCTGCTCCCTGCCGAGGCTATAGACGAAATTATTGAGTTCTGCCTGACCGAGCGGGAAGAATCGGATAAATCGCAGAAAGCCATTGCGCTTTTTCGCCAGCTTCCGGCGGCAATGGAGCGAGTGTTCGAACGTCTGGAAGGTGAGTCTCAGCCAGGAACCCGTCTTCGTCTGCTGCGCCTGGCGGGCCAATTTCGCCATTGTGGCATACACATCGCCATCAGGCGTCTGCAGGACGAGAATTGGTTTTATGTGCGCAACTCCTGCCAATTGCTCGGGGCGATGGGCGACCCTGACCTGGTTGCGCATCTCGCGCCACTTTTAAGGCATCCTGACGAGCGCGTTCAGCAGGCGGCCTTCCAAACCCTGCAGAAGAGCCGCCTGCCGGGGCGGATCTGCGCCTACGCAGAAGCTCTTCCCTTGCTTGCTCCGGCGGTTCTGGACCCTGCTCTAGAGGAGGTCATGTTCTCACTGGATCCGGCCTGCCTGGAAGGATTGCGCAATCTGATCAGGCAAAACCGTCCGGACCGCGCTAAGGTCCTCCCCAAGGCGCTGCAGATTGCGTTGATCATTGATGCCTCCCGATGCGCGGACCTTATCGATTATGTGCTGACTGCCCCGGATGTTCCCGAACCTGCGCGAGTCCTGGCCCGCCGGGCCGCCGAAATGCGCACGCGCAGATAAATGCACCGGATTCATTTGCTGCTCTTACTATTGGGCGCACTTCATCTTGATTGGAAACTAGAGATAGGACTTGGCCCGGGCACTTGTTTGTACAATCCGGCGCCGCAGCCAGCAGGCAGCTTTTGGGTTATGCTTATTTCCTTGAAGAACAGGGCGCACCGCGGAACAATCCGGATGTGTCGGGGCGGATAGCCAGAGCGCCGGAGGCGCTGCCGAGAAAAACTATCTTCCAAAGTCACGAACAAGCGAGAGAGATACACGATGGCGCCGTTTTCGAGTTCAAACAGGAAATTCCAGTTTATTCCGCTCTTGCTTGTGTTCCTGATTGCTTCCGTATCTACGGCTCTTTCCAGTCCTGCGGCCAATCAACAAACGTTCGCCGCCCAGCCCGCGCCAACGCAACGTGCCCCCGACTCTCCCTTAAAGATGGCTGGCGAGCGCCTGTTCAAGGAGACCCGTTTTGCACAGTTCTTTGCCGCCCACATGCAGCAGGGCAATGTGAATCTGCCTCTCAAGCAGCGTGATCTTCAGATGGAGGTTGTAAAGGTCCCGCGCTTCCCCGGCGGAGAGGTGCCCAATCCGTACCGTGGGACGTCCATGAACTGCCGGACATGTCACTTCGTTGACGAGCTGAGCCATACCGTCACTCCCAATGGCAGCCGGAGCTACACTGATTTTGCGCCGCGCAGTCATGTCCCGGCGCGCGAGGATGGGCAACTGACGACGGTTCGGAATTCCAGCAACCTGGTGGATTCGCTGTCCGCGCCTCCGGCGTTGCGCTTCCTGCATCGTGATGGCGAGTTCATTGATGCCACTGCGCTGGTCATAAGCACTCTGACCGGCCGCAACTTAGGTTGGCTTCCCGGCGAGAGCAGCCAGGCTGTCGCGCATATCGCCCGTGTGATTCGCGAGGATCATGGAACGGGCCTGCTTGCCAAGAAGTACGGCGGAGTCTCTTACGCAACGCTTTTGCTCGGCACGGCGCCTGAACTCTCCGCAAATTCGGACTCGCTAAACGAGTCTCCCGATCGCGTTTTGCCGCCAGAATTCCGCATTGATGTAACCAAGGCCTCCGACAAGCAGATCTTGCGCGCGATTGCTCGCATCATGGCGGGGTATCTGGCGACCCTGACTTTCACCCGTACCAGCCCCTATGACGTTTTCCTCAAGATGAATAATCTGCCGGCGGAGCCCGCGCCCGGAGAAACCGACCTCCAGTATTCACAACGCCTGTTGCACCAGCTTGAACTGCTGCGCAACCCAAAGTGGGTAAAGACCGGATATTTCAAGTTCTTCATAGAGCAACAGTTCGTATTCGGCGAGCGCGAGCTGGAGGGCCTGAAGGTCTTTCTGCGACTCAACCCGCAGACGGCAAAGACGGCCGCAAGGCAAAGCGGCTGGCCGCCCTCTTTCCCGTACATTTTGACCTTGCCGGGTTGTAGCCTTGTCTTGCTCGGCCTTTTCCCTGTACGCCGCCGCGATGCAGCCAGGACTACGGCTTCGCTGATCGTCCTGGGAGCCTCTATTATTGTCTTCGCTGGAATTGCCGGCGCACTTCGCACGGCGGAAATTAACCGGAATCCGGTGCGATCCACTCATCCGGGAAACTGTGCCCGCTGTCACACGCCACCACATTTTACCGACTTCAAATTCCACAATACGGGCGCTACCCAGGACGAATACGATGCCGTACACGGCGCGGGCGCATTCGCACGCCTTGTCATCCCCGGCTACCGGGAGAGGAAGCGCAACCCCAATGTCTTCCTGCCCGTCAGCCCGCGACACCCCAATGCTTCCGAGGTGTTCCGCTCCATCCCCGCGGCCTCCGACCCGCGAAAGGTCGACCTGGGCATGTGGAATATCTACGCCAACAAGGACTTTCCTGAACCACAGCGCCGCATGCGAGCCCTTATGTGTTTGCCGGGCTCATCCTGCAGCCCCGAGCAGATTCTGCCGCTTACTATCGCGCGGTTCAAAACCCCTACGGTCCGTGACCTGGGGCAGTCGGACCCCTATCTTCATTCGGGGCAGATGCAAACCATCGAGGATGTACTCATCTTTTACCAGAGAGTCTCAGCCCTCGCCCGTCTAGACAAGTTGCGGAACGGTGACCCGGAAATTGCCGGCATCTCGATCGATGACCTTGATGTGTTTTACCTGGCGGCATTTCTGCGCTCTCTCAATGAAGACTACGAGTAAGCGGGCCGTTTTTGAAAGCTTGCGGATTTCGTCGTTCAGTTTCATCTTCTGATTCCTGCATAAAGACAGCGTGTAGGCACTAGCTCGGTTACGCGAAGCCGGCAAAGCAGGAAAATGAGAAATCGGGTATTATTCATCCGGCACTGCTGCCGCTGATAGACCTGCCGCGCAACCTGATCCAATAAAGCAGCGCGGGCCGAAAGGCATTCGAGTGAGTCACCTCAATTGGAATCGCGGCTACTGGCACCATGGGGAAGGAGAGTTGAGCATGGAACGCAATCGGAGGAATTTCCTGAAAGAAGTCGGCGCATTCGGAGCAATGGCTATGATAGGAGGTGTGCCTTTGTACGCCAAGGACAAGCCTGAAGGCCGGTCAACTAATATGCATCGCTTCCAAATCGACCATGTCACTGCTGCTGGGCGAAGCCTTAGCCAAATGCAGGACTCGCTGGCGTCGCTTGGGCTGAAAACCGAGAATGGCGGGCCACACTCGAATCACGCCACCGAGATGGCGCTGCTTAGCTTTCCGGATGGGTCGTATCTTGAACTCATCGGGTTGCAGCCAGCCCCTGATCCGAAGGCCGTGGCAGCCCATTACTGGAGTAAGTTTATCCAGGCCAATGCTGGACCTTGCGCCTGGGCCGTACAGGTAGCGGACGTTGGCGCCGAAGCGCAGCGGCTTTCCAGCCTTGGCATCGCGGTAACTACCCCGGCGAAGAATGGACGCACACGCATGGATGGAGTGAAGTTGGACTGGGACTTCGCGCGTGTCGGGCCTGGACCAAACGGAACGTTTTTCCCTTTCCTGATTCGGGATCTTACGCCTCGAGAGTACAGGGTCTACCCAAGCGGGAAGCCCACAACGACCGACTATCGCGGAATTTCCAAAGTGGTGATTGCCGTAAAGGACATGGAAAGCTCCATTAAGCTATACCAGCGCGCATACAATCTGCCCGCTCCCGCCACGCATGACGATATGGCTTTCGGCGCCAGGCTGGCCTGGTTCAAGGGAACACCGGTAATCCTGGCGGCGCCATCCTCGGACAAATCATGGCTGGCCGTACGAATTGCCCAACTGGGCGAGGCTCCTTGCGCTTTTGTGTTAGCGGCCGTGGACAAACGAACAGCCTCGAGCGGGCCTCTTCGCTCGAAATGGTTCGGGAAGGAGATATCCTGGTTCGACCCCGCCAGGCTTGGATGGCGCCTGGGAGTCGAGTAGATTTCATCCCAAGGCGCTGAAATCCATAACGGGCGGCCTCGGCTCTGGCAGAGGGACATCTGCCGGTAGACTGCCAGATTAGTCAGCCCTGTCCGCCGGAAGCTCCTCGTATCCAATATTGTGTTTCTTAAGCAGATCGATAACCTGGCGTGCAGGCACTATGACCGCCAGCCGCGGCTCCTGCGTATACCCCTGGACCACGCCGATGACCGCGCCGTTATCGACCAGGTAAGCTGGTCCTCCGCTCATCCCCTCATCGGCCTTCGCGTCAGCCAGGTAGAACTCGCGCAGCCCAGTCAGGCGCGTCACATCTAGGGAACCTCTGAACAAGAACCTTCAGTGATCGAGAAGCTGTAGGTTCCCAATTGCATCTCGGTTATGAATGCTGATTTCCTTGCCCTGCGGCCCCTTGCCGCAGCTTGTCGGCGGTGTCCGCAGACACTACGCCGCCGCGTACAACAGCTTCCTGCGCACCAGGAATAGGTTCACCAGGGCGAAGGCGGCGAACAACCGGTTGGCGTTCTTCATCAAACCTCGATAGCGCACCTTCACGAATCCGAACTTCAGCTTCAGGACCCCGAACACATGTTCCACTTTCGAGCGCACCCGCGACTTCGTCCGGTTCTTGGCACGCTCAACTTCGTCGATCCGATCCTTATAGCGATAACGCTTGTTGGTCATGTCCTGAGCCGCAGGCGCGACTTCCCGGATCGCCTCCGTCTGCCCGCCATAGGCTTGATCGCCCCAGACCTTCGTTTCTTCCCCGTGCAGCAACTCCGGCAATACCGTGCTGTCGGCCACGTTGGCCGCCGTCGCCACGGCCGAGTGGACCAGCTTCGTCTTGCTGTCCACTCCGACGTGCGCCTTCATTCCGAAGTACCACTGCTTGCCTTTTTTCGTCTGGTGCATCTCCGGGTCACGCTTCTGCTCGCCGTTCTTGGTCGACGACGGCGCATGAATGATGGTCGCGTCCACGATCGTCCCCCTCGTGATCCGTACGCCCCTGCTCTGCAAATGCAAGTTCACCGCCTCCAGCATCTGCCCGCCCAGGCTGTGCTCTTCCAATCGATGGCGGAACTTGCAGACCGTGGTCTCGTCCGGCACCGGCTCCCGGCCCAGGTCAATGCCCACGAACTGCCGCATCACCACTGAGTCGTACAGCGCCTCTTCCACCGCCGGGTCCGACAGGTTGAACCACTGCTGCAGAAAGTAAATGCGCAGCATCCGCTCCACGCCAACCGGCGGACGGCCATTGCCCGGCTGGGGATAATGCGGCTCGATCAACGCGCACAGCTTGCTCCACGGCACTACCTGTTCCATCTCTTCCAGAAACTGCGCACGCCGCGTCTTCTTGGTGTACCGCTCAAAGCCGGTCATCATCGCCAGTGTCCTCTGCCTCATCTTCTCAATCCACCTACTCACTCGCACTTTAACCTGAGTAGCTGTGGAAAGCAGAGAACTAAATCAGAGCCTCCCTAGATTCGCAGGCGCCTTGGCTATGAGATTGCCCGACCGCAGCAGCACTGTGTCCGCCAGGTGGCCAGTGTTGTGAACCAGCGCCAATCCTGTGGACGCGGGCAGGCCGACCGTTTCTATCAATGCGCCATCTGCCGGCCGCGCGGAAGACAGCTTCACGGGATTGGCGGGTTGCAAACGCGCGGGCAATTTAGTTCGCAACACCGCCAGGTCGTGTGCGTCGTCGATGCCGACCACCTGCGCCGGAACAGGAATGAAGCTGTTATCGGCGCGTAGTCCGACAAACAGACGAGTCTCGGCGCCTTGTATTTGTTCATGGGTGCGTTCGGTGGCACGCACCACGTGAGCCGCGGTGACGACATCCCCCTGCCGGTTGACGAAGAATCCGGAGCCGCTCATGAAGGCGGGATGCTCCGTCACGGCGCCCGAGGAGTCGGCAGCATCCACTGTTATCACCCCGACAGCTACCACCGCCGCTGATACCGCTTGCGGCATGTCCGGCCCGGATTGCGCCAGCAGCGGGACCGCCAGGCAGACCGACAGCACTGCTTTGGCAGCCATGGACTGGTATGGAGCGGGCATGCCAGCCAGTATACGACGGCGGCGGAGCCAACAAGCCAGCCACCTGCATTGCGGTAAGGAAAAAGCAGAGCTGGGAAGGGGCTTTGCGAAACTCACAGCTAGCGCTTGATGGCGGGCGTACTAGTGCTTGTTTCATAAATGGAACCTGGTGGAAGCCCACGCCTTCAGGCGTGGGAAACAATGGGCTTAACAATAACGCCTTTAGGCGCTTGTATGACGAGATCTCCGCTGTCAAGCACACCTTGGCGCGGGGGTGGGGTTTTGTTTTTCCTCTTCCCCAGCGGTTTTGGTTTTGGTGTTGCTGTTGCTTTTGCTTTGCCGACCAAGGCTCGCCTCGTGATCGTTGTGTGGGACGACCCGGTCCCACCAGCCATGTATTCGATCCCGCCGCGCGGGTACCATGATTCCTGTTTCAAACTCCCTTGCTCTCAAGGGAGGCAGGGTGTCCAATCACTGTGTCGGGGATCAACTTCACCCCACCGGCTAAACCGGACTTCCCCCTGCATGCGAACCGGAATTCGCGAAGCTTTCATAGCCTACTCCGCGATTCCACATCCACCACAACCGCACCGCCAGCTTGCGGGCCACGGCTACGGCGGCAATGGCGCGGTTCTTCTTCATCGCCAGTCTCCGGTAGCACCGCCCCAACTCGGGCTCGTGCTGGGCGGTCGCATGCGCCGCCTCGACCAGCAGCCCCCGCAACAAGGCGTTGCCTTGCTTGCTGATGTGCCCCAGCCGTTGCCGCCCGCCCGAGCTGTCCTCGGCGGGGGTCAGGCCGAGGTAGCTGGCCACCTGCTTGCCGCAGCGGAAGCGCGTCGGATCGCCGATCGTCAGCACGAAGGCCAGCGCCGTGATCGGACCGACTCCGGGATGCGTCTGCAAGCGTGCCACCTCCGGCCGCCGCGCCCCTTCCTGCTCCACCGCCTGGTCCAGCGGGGTGGTGCGCCGTTCTAGCTCGGCCAGCAGTTCCAGATTGTCCTGCCGCCGTTGCGCCGTCCACGCCGGCAACACCAGCGCCCGAAACTGCTCCTGCCCCGGCTTGCTCCACAGCCCTGGCCTGCGCCCCAGGCCTTCGTTCAGCGCAATCGCCCGCAACTGGTTCTTCACCCGCGTCCGCATCTGCACTAAGCGGTGCCGGTGTATCACCAACTGCCGTGCGTCGCGCTGCGCCGCTGTCGGTACCCAGATGCGCAGCTGGGCAAACTGCCCGCTGAGCAACAGCTGCAAGATATGCTCGGCATCCCGCCGGTCGGTCTTCTGCTTGCGCGTGGCGGCCGCCCGAATCTTGGCCGGATCGCCAACCCATAACTCCTGTCCCAACTCCGCCAGTAAGCGCTCGAACCAACGCGAGTGCCCACTGGCTTCCATCCCAACCCGCACCACCTGGCCCGCCAGTGAACGGTAGAACTGCTCCGCCTCCCCGTTGTGTTCCAACCGCCGCTCACCGCATTCTCCTGTCTCCGTATTCACAAATGCGATTTGCTGAAACCTCGGGTGATAATCGCAGCCTATAATCAACATGTCGGCTCCTGTCCCCGAGCCTTGGTCTTGTTCAGCGACAACCAATGTACTCGGCCAGGAGCCGATCTCGTCATGAAATCACTGTGCATAGATCGCCACGGCGGCTGCCGTGGGCTTCCACGATAGTGCACCCTCAAAGCCATTTATGAAACAAGCTGTAATGAATAAGGTCCTGCGCCTCGCTAAAGAGAACGGCGGCCGGAATAACCGGCCGCCGGGTTTGTAAAGTTAGTGGACAAAGTTAGTGGACTACCAGTGTCACCGGGATTGTTTTCACGATGTTGCCTGACTGCATCTGCACGTTCAAGTTCTGCGACCCCGTGGGGGTGTTGATTGTTCTTCCTCCGCCTCCCCAACAGCCCACGAACGTGAACAGCAGCAGCACAAGCATGCCGGCCACCATCCATTTTCCACGTTTGCTGAGCTTTTTGCCCTTGCCCAGCAGCACGCAGCCAACAATGCCGATACCGAAGAAGCTGGCCCACAAGCCTGTCGCCCGGCGCACGTTCGGATGCAGTTGCGCCACGTTCGTCCCGGTTGTGTTGACCGTCAACACCGTACTATACACGTTGCCCGGGAACGTGAGCGTCGACGGGTTGAAGCTGCAGGTCACGCCCGGAGGTGGCGATGGGCAAGAGAATGTCACCGTACCGCTGAATGCCAACCCTGGCGACACGGTAATGGTGACGTTGCCGGAGCCGCCGGCCGTTACTGTGAGACTGCTGACGTCAGCCGATCCGCCGAAGGAGTTAACCACCTGCCGCAGCACCGTAACCACCGGCGCATCGGAACTCGCGACAGCTATGCTCAAGGCCCCTTCGCTCCAGAGATCGGCGATCGCCAATCCATAGCCATCGGCCGCGACGGGGTACTCGACCGTGTCGTAGAACGTGCCATCGCCCTTGCCGTACAAAACGCCGATAGTGCCATAGTCGTAGTTGGTATATACCAAATCCAGCTTGCCATCCCCGTTGAGATCGACCGCCCGTATGTCGGACGGCGAAGGCGAATCGCTCGAATAAGTATCCAACAGGGTCGCCGGATAGGCCACCGCCGTGGTGGGGTCATATCCGACATTGCCGCTGCTCCAGTTGCCGTTGTTCAGCATCACGACGATATATTGATTGTAGTAACTGTCCTCATCGCCATACGTCAATGCAATGTCGACCTTCTTGTCTCCATTGAAGTCTCCCAGGGCGACGCCAATCGGATAGTACATCGTGTCGCTGTAGGGGTCGGTAGGTTGAAAATCCATTTCCCCTTGCAGAGTGAAGCCCCCGGCGCCGTCGCCTAATAACACGGCTACGTAGTTGTCATCACCGTCCCAGTCGCCATACTCCACGGCAACGATATCCGGGATGCCGTCGCCATTGACATCGGCAACTGCCAGGAACTCGCCGCCATACATCAGGGGGCAATTGACCGGAGTTTTGAACCCGCCTTGGCCGTCGTTGAGAAAAACCGTGATGCCCCCGATGCTGCTGTCCCAGTTGTAGTCATAAACGACCAGATCCTTCAGGCCATTGCCTCTCAGGTCGGCGGCGACCAGACCTGTCGGAGACATGTTGGTCGGGGTGTACTGTACTGGCACATTGAAAGCGCCATTGCCCTTGCCGGTAAAAACCTGGATGACGCCGTTGGTCTGGTCGGAGGCGGCAATGTCAGCTTTGCCGTCGCCGTTGAAGTCAGCTACGGCGACGTATGGCATGTTACCGCCTGAGCCCACGTTAACGGGCGCATAGCTGCCGGTGAGGCTTGGCATAAACAGGCTTACGCCTACCGTAGGATCGAAGTTCCAATCAGGGTACATGCCCAGGGCCAGGCCCATCATGCCGGTGCCGTTGAAATCGCCGGCAGCCACCATGTACCCGTCGTACCAAAGGCTGCTGCTCTCCTTCGCCAAGCTGGGGTTGGCGTAGTAATTAATGCCGCTGACGAAGGTGCCGTCGCCGCGTCCCTTCAGATAAGCCATGGCCGTGGATTCGTCATCGGGGATGGCCAAGTCGATTTTCCCTCTGCCGAAGTCGGCGGCCACTATGCTCCATGGCCAACCGCCGGTCGCGTATCCGAAGGTTGGAGCCGTCAGCTTGCCGGTGCCGTCGTTCATAAGCACGGCAATATCACCGCTATCGTCGCTGGATACCAGCACTTCATTTATGCCGTCGCCTTTTATGTCGGCGATGGCAATCCCCTCCGGATAAAATCCCGCGAAGTAGGTCTGCCCGGGCCCAAACTTTCCACTGCCCTGATTTAGTTCAATCGCCAGGTTTAATCCCACCGCCTTAAGGCGGTAAGCTTTAGCCTCCCGCTACAATGGCGCGAGGCGGACGATGACTGAATATAGAACCAGCGGGCACGCGATTTGGGACATCAAGTATCACCTGATCTGGATTACGAAGTATCGGTACAAAGTGCTGTGCGGGGAAGTGGCGGAGCGTGCCCGCGATGTGATCCGGCAGATCTGCCAGGCGCGAGAAGTGACGATCATCCGTGGCGCGGTGTCGCCGGACCACGTGCATATGCTGGTATCTGCCCCGCCACTGCTGTCGCCGGCCAAGCTGGTGCAGTACGTGAAAGGGAAGTCGTCGCGGCGGTTGCAGGAAGATTTTCCGCACCTGCGCAAACGGTACTGGGGGCAGCACCTGTGGGCGCGGGGGTATTTCTGCGCGACGGTGGGCGCGGTGGACGAGAAGATGATCATGGAGTACATCGAAAATCAGAGGTGGGACGAAGACGCGGAGGCGTTCAAGATTACCGCGCCCGCCGAGCCTTAAGCCGGCTTGCAGCCGGGAGCGCTTCAGGCGGCTTCCAGCCGCAACCTGCGACTTTCAGTCGCAATATAACCCACCGGCTTTAAGCCGGTGGTCGTTAAGAAATACCATGACAGCGTTATAGCTTGGGTAGGACATCACGATGTCCGGCTTCTTTTCGCCATTCAAGTCGCCAACCGCGATATAGACGCCACCGCTGCCATCCTCAGCACCCGAAAGCACGGTTGGCGTACCGAAGTTTAGCGTCCCGCCACTAAACTGGCCCATAGCTACCGATGGCCTGTAGTTATTGTTGCCGTCTGTGAAGATCACATCCACAATGCCGTCGCTATTCAGATCGGCGAACATCGGCGCTCCATCGAAAGCAGTGTCGACGTAAGTGGACGCCTGGAAACTGCCGTCTCCGTTGCCCAGCAGGGTAAACGTCTCTTGCCCACCCGCACTATCTGTATCCCAGTCGTAGGTTACTACCAAATCCAGCTTGCCGTCGCCATTAAGGTCAGTTATAGCAGTCGCTCGTGCATACATATCGGACCACCAACTGAAACTGGTGGGGTAGGTAGCGGTGTAACTGTTGAAGTAGGTGAAGGTTCCATCGCCATTACCGAGATAAACGTCAATTGATGCGCTTACCTGGGTGCCCCCTCCGCAGCAGGCCGACGGGGAGTTAAATACAACAACGTCAGGTTTCCCGTCCTTGTTCAGGTCGGCTACCTGAAATGTCATGCTCCCCCCGAATGGGCTGTTCTGCAGCAGTGTCAACTGGGGAGTTTGGAAGGTTCCATCACCGTTACTGAGGGCAACGGAAATGTAGTATTTCCAAATACTCGTGGTCTGGTCATACTTCTGTACGATGGTGACAAAATCCTTCTTATTGTCGCCATTGAGATCGGCAGCTTCCCCGTGCCACCAGGTTCCTCCGCCCATGTCAATACGGCTTCCGGCAGACAGTGGCGCAAGCACCGTGCTCGGGGCGGCTCCTCTGGTCACCGCAATGCCGCGTACCCCGCTCACGGCCTTACGGGACTTCAACGCCCTGCGCGCCGCCACCGCTTTTTTGGACTTCACTGCGGGGCTAGCCCTTTTCGCCACCATCTGCTGATGATGTGCATCTTGCTTCAGGCGCAATGGGTTGTCGCCTTTTCGCGATGGTGGTGGAGTCGTCTGCCGGGTGACGTAGGTCTTCGCGGCAAAAGCGCACAACACAGCCATCAATAACGAAACGGCTATCACAATGCAGCGTTTTAACATGCATCTCCTCCCAATGAATGGTGCATTCAGGTAAACAGGGCCGTTTACTCGCTATCAAAATGCCGCAGCTTTGCGTACGCAACCGTGCGTAATTACGGACGATCTGGGGAACTTCGGTGAAGGCAAGCCTTCGCTAATCGACACCAGTCGAAACACACTTTAGTGAACCTTGCTCAGGCCCGATGTTAATTAGTTAGGGATCAAGAAGTGCCGGGGATGTGCTACTTGAAAGTGCGCTTGTAGTGTCATGCCGGTAACTGCCGTACACATCGACTGAATCCGCTAAGCCGAACCTGGGGGAGTGTTCTAATTTGATCATGCAATCTACCCAGGTGTAATCTGTTTGCAAATTTATAACGGAAGTCCTCTTTACTACCTCGAATATCTGCAATCGCCCGCCTTCGCGGCAAGGAAAGATAGGATGAGGAATCGGCCGTTAGGGCTCAAAAGTGCCATTGCCTAACTTTCCAATAGCTGCCAGTTCTAGTTCCCACGAGATTCCAGCCGGTAGGAGGGTACTGAGATGGCCAGATCATGCCTAGGCAAGCAACGGGAGCTACTCTACCGGAGGTGTATTTCTTCACACTATCCGCTTGCTGGCCCAACTCGCCGACTTGTCTGCTGGCGGCGATCCCACCCCCAGCTCATCGATAAGCCTGTGCAGGGAAGAGCGCGAGATCTTCAAGCACCGTGCCGCTCGTACCTTGTTATGGTGATACTGCTCTAGTTTGCGTTCTATAAGCTGGCGCTTGAAATTGCGTACCTCAAAGTCGAAAGACGCGTTATCCGGTTCTTCGCTATTGCGCCACTGCACGATTTCGGGGGGCAAATGGTCCAGGAGTATGTCCGGGCTCTCGCAAACGATGGTCGCATGCTCGATAGCGTGATGCAGCTCGCGAACGTTTCCCGGCCAGGAATACCGCTTTAGAGCGCAAAGGGCCGCGGGGTAAAAACGGCGGGCCGGACGGTTATACCGGGTGGAGGCTTCACGCAGGAGATGGTGCGCAAGCAGAACGATGTCGTCCCGGCGGTCGCGCAAGGTAGGCATTTCGATGTGAATGGTGTGCAGGCGGTAAAAGAGATCGGAGCGGAAAGCTCCCGAGATCGTCAATCTTCGCAAATCACAGTTGGTGGCGCAAATGATGCGCGCCTCCATGGTGCGGCTCTGATTGCTGCCCAGGCGTTCGAACTTGTGCTCCTGCAGGACGCGCAGCAGCTTCACCTGCAGGGTCGGCGAAAGCTCGCCGATCTCATCGAGAAAAAGCGTGCCGCGCTCAACCACTTCAAAACGCCCACGGCGCATGGCCACCGCGCCTGTAAATGCTCCCTTCTCATGGCCAAACAGCTCCGCCTCGATCAGGCTTTCCGGAAGGGAAGAGCAGGCCACCGCTACGAAAGGCTGTTGCGCCCGTGTGCTGGCCACATGGATGGCCCGGGCCAGCAGTTCTTTCCCAGTTCCGGTTTCGCCGGTGATCAGAATGCTTGCGTCGGTGGTAGCAACTTTGGCGGCAAACTGCAGCACCTCCGTCATCTTGGGGTCGGAGCCGAAAAAACAGCCGAAGTCGGGAAAAGACCTGGCCGACTTGCGCAAGCGTTCCGCTTCGCGGGCGAAACCGTGGAATTGCGCCGCTCGCCGCAGCTCAATCCGCAACTCCTCCATGGGCTCGGTCTGAACGAAGCAGGAATAAGCTCCCGAAGTCATGACCCTGTTCATCAGTTCGCGGTCCGGCTCTTTGAGGAAAGCAATCACCGGGATTCCCTCGGTGTTAAGGGCCGCCTTCTCCAGGGTGGCAATTTCCTGTCCCAACTGGGGACTGTCCGCGTGCGAGATGCTGACAATCAGCACCTCGCAGTTGGCCAGCCGATTGGGGTCGTCAATGACGTCCAATGGCGCCGGAATGAGCGAGATTTCGTCGCAGATCTTGCTGTTCAAAACGGAAACGAACTCGGTGCGTTCGTTCAAATAAAAACAATTCATGGCGCGCTCCAGTATCACCCCAGAGACCCGGTGAAGCTATGATGTTCCGCGTGCGGATTGGCATTTGCCTGCGAAATTCGCGGGCGCGATAAACGTCGCCCCGGGGACAACGCGGGATCAAGTCATGGCTTACAGGTCACGCTCCCTCGCTTGATCTACCTGCCGGTTGCGGGCTCAGTGAGAAAGCGGACGATTAACTCCGCCCGGCTCGAAACGCTCAACTTGTCGAAGATTCGTCGCAAATAGTTCTTGACCGTGTGTACGCTGAGGCCCGCTTGCTGTGCGATCTCCCGGTTGCATAGGCCCTGGACCACCAGCAGCACAATTTCCTTTTCGCGCTTGCTGAGGGCATGGTGTTCGCTTGTGGCCCGCAACGTGAGTGGCACGGATACCGAAAACGCCTCGATAACGTGACAGAGATCGGCATTAGTGATCCAGATCTGCCCTTCGCTGACCGCCCGGATGCAACGGCACAGCATTTGTAAAGGACCATCGCGCAGGAACACGCCCTTGGCTCCGGCGCGCAGGGCCGCGATCACGGTTTGGCTGTCTACCTTATCCATCAGCAAAATGCAGCGCGTCGTCGGAACTTCTGCTTGCAGCTGCTTCAGGACGGTCAGGCCGGCGGTCGGGCCGTCGCGAAGTCCGATGCTGACCAGGGCAACATCCGGCTTACACGCGCTAGCGGCGTCCAGGAGGTCCTTCGAGGAAACGGCCGTCTTGGCGATCCGAAATTTGCTGTTTGTGGAACTCAGCGCCGAAGAGAGTAGTTCGCAGCCTATTTCCGTGGTGTCGGAGATCAGCACCGAGACCTCCGCCCATGCGGCCGGTGGTACCGTGGCGGGGTAATCTTGGGGCGTGTCGGGTGCAGCAGCCGCATGGCTGGCGGCCTTGCTGAACGCAGTCAGATTGGATACACGGGTAGAACTGTTCTCTCTGGCGGATTCTCGTGCTGGAGTGCTTGCCGTCGAATACATAATTTTTCGCCTGGCCACATTGCGCACGTGGCTCAAAAATATGTCTTTTTCCTCTGCCCTGCCGCTTTCTGTCTTCTCCGATTCAGCACTTAATAGCTGTCGGTTGTAAGCGACACAGGGGGCCGGTTACAGAAAAAACTGTTGCGGCAATTTAGGCTGTAGTCAAAGAAGGCGCAAGAAGCCGGAAGTACGCTTTTACCTTAGCCAGAACGGACTCTAGAAACCAAAGCACTGAAAGTACTAATGGCCGCTCCGTGAGGAGACCAAAAGGTTTTCCCGGAATGGAGCTGATAGCAAAGACATGCCCATTATGGGCCAAGGTCGGCAGTTGTATAGTTAGAACGTTATTTCCCGGAAGATGGAAAAGTTTCAACATTACTATACGTACTTCGTAGTAGCACTTTACATCTATATTCCCCATTACGTGGCAAAACCCAGCGGCAAGCGCTGGGTTTTGTATGGTGGGATGGCCCGGAGAGATATTTCAGAGTTCGATACTTTCTTTTGCTTCCATTGGGAAGGGTACCTTGATGATTCAAGTTAGCATTTCGTTTTAAGCGTTACTAGAGGAAGAAAGTACTTGTTGTAGTTACTTTTAGCTCATGTGATATGTACGGCACTTCCATGACAAACTATTTAGAGTGGTTGGAGAGTGATTATAAAATCGTCTCGCTAGGAAACATTCGGGCGGCAGCGTATTTCACGGAGAGTAGCCAGCAGTCGGTAACCATCGGTTCCACGGAGAGGGGCGAGGTTGTAGAGGTACATAACCGCATTTCCCACGGACGCCCAGCGAAAAAGATCGCTGCTTGGCGCGAACATCGAGAACAGGTCGAACAAAAGCAGGTTCACCAGGGGGCCGGCGGCTGCAATTAGAGCTTCAGTGATTCCTGCCGCCTTCCGCCGGCACAGGTAAGCTCCTTTGCCGCAAAAACCGATTTCCGAGACCGGCACGTTACAACCATAGGCTGTAACCGCATGACCCATCTCATGCAATAGCATCGAAAACACCAGAACCGCTGTGACTGCAATTCCCTGGCTCAAGCCGAATCTCAGGCTCATCAATCCTGTAATCACCGCCAAGGCGTAGGCCGAGTCCGGATGAATTACAAAGCGAACAGGCCCGGCTTTGATGAGCGCCATAAATCCTTTCGATTAGCTGCGCGGCGGGAGTGTGAATTCCGAGGCGGAGGAGTAACCACCCTTTGACTGTGGAGATGCAAAAGGGAGTGGCTGGAGTTGCCTCAACTATGGGCTGGATTCGTGTGCCGGTCCTCGTCACGGCTCGCTAAAAGTGAGAGAACGGAGATAGGGCAGGCAGGTGAGCGTAAGTTGCGCCTTATCGGCACTTTGCGCCTTAAGAGTATCAACCTTGGGACACGTGTTGCATGCCCGGCACACTTACCACGCAGTCACCGCCAGGTTGTATTCCAGAAATGACAACATAACAAACTGCTTAAGGCCGGATGAGGTTTGCGTACGAAATTGCTCTCCAGGTGGCTCGAAGTCCCTTTCTGCCGAGGCGAACCGGAAACGGGTGCTAAAAGGTGAGTCATAAACGTGGGCACAATGCTTCCTCTGCAAGGGGGACAGTCGCCAAAAGCTTGATGTGCTGGGGGCTGGCTATGTGTTCGCCGCGCAAGCTGCTGTGTTTGCACCTTCTGGTGACCGCATTTCTGTGCTTGTCGTCTTACGCGTGGTCGAGTGGAGGCCCGCCGCCGACTAACATAAGCTTCCTTGGCGCCACACAGATTTCTTTTGGCAACAACATGCCGGTTGGCAATCCTGTCAGCGGTAATTTTTACGGACAGGGGAGCGGACTCGATATCGCCATCGTGGTCGGAGACAGCAGCGGCACTACGTTTTTTTTGGCGACTGTCCATGCAAATGGAGATGGCACGTTCGGGGCTCCAGCTTATACCGCCCTCGGAACAACCCAGCCATCCTACGACGTTCTGGCAGCGGATTTGAACGGAGATGGGCTTACCGACATCGTTCTCTTTTATTCCAATACCGCAGTTGTTTACAAAGCCAACTCCGATGGCACCTTTACACAAGGCAATACTTACAGCTTCAGTGGCGACGTTAAAGGAGCAACCCTGGCGGACGTCAACGGCGATGGCAGATTGGACTTGCTGGTAGCCGTTTATATTCCGAATGGCGTCGGCACGATAACGGGCATGACGGTCAACACGCTGTTGGGAAACGGTGATGGAAGCTTCTCGGTTGCCGGCAGCCCGGTTGTTTTTTACGGCAGCAGCCTCAGCTACGTGGTGTTTACCGATCTCAACGGTGACGGCAAGCTGGACGTGATCGGAATAGATGACTCGCCAAGCCATAGCATTGATGTGTTCTTAGCCACTTCCAGCGGTTACGCTACAGGCGCCAGCTATGCCCCGCCTGATAGCCGATCGGAGTTCACGCAGATAACCGTGGCCGATGTCAACGGCGATGGCAGGCCGGACATTATTGCCGCCGACTACGAACTTAGCCAGGCGGTGGTGTACCTGAATAAGGGCGACGGCACCTTCGCTGCCGGGGCGGGCTACTCTACCGGATATAAAAGCTGGCCGGGGGCTATCGGCGTAGCCGACATGAACGGCGATGGCAATGTCGATCTCGTAGCGGTCAACTACGAGAGCGGCGACGTTACTGTTCTTTTGGGAAAGGGCGATGGCACTTTCAGTACGTCCAGGGTGGGTTACACTGCCGGCGGCGAGCCCTGGTACCGCCCGCTGATAGCCGACTTCAATCGGGACGGCAAGCTGGATGTGATCATCCAGGACGAAATGTTCAATCTCGTCTATCTGCAGGGCAATGGCGATGGTACTTTCCGTGCGGCGCTGAACTACTACGCGCCTCCAGCCATAGATCCGAACAACATCACAGACTGGGCCGGTAGTTGGGGCGTAGCGGTGGGCGACCTCGACGGCGATGGCAAACCTGACGTGGTAGCCGGAAACTGCTGCAACTCTGTCGTCGGCGTCACCGTGTTCCTCAACAACGGCGATGGAACGTTGAAAGCGGGGGTGAATTACGGCTCCGGCGGAGGACTGCAGTACGTCCAACTGGCGGACATGAACGGTGCAGGCAAGCTTGACATCGTTGCCAGCGATCACCAAAACGACAATATTAGCGTTTTCCTCGGCAACGGCGACGGCACGTTCCAGGCCCCGGTTTCTTACTATGCCTTCAATTCCGGGAGCCCTGGAGCGTTGGCGGTTGCCGATTTCAACGGTGACGGCAGGCCGGATGTGGCGGTTATCGTAGGCGGAGAGGTGGACATACTGTTGAACACCGGCACAGGAGCACTGGTGCTTGCCGATACGCATTTCCTGACCGGCTATGGTACTTCGCTGGCCGTCGCCGATATCAACGGTGACGGCAAGCTCGACTTGCTGGTTACGCAAGACGATGGCAATGTTGCCGTGCTGCTGGGCCAAGGCGACGGCACATTTCAGGAAGTGGCCGGCGGCCCGGTCGCTTTCGGTGACAGCATCGGCGACATAACCGTGGGAGACTTCAACGGTGACGGCAAACTCGACCTGGCAGTCACAATTAGCGACTGCTGCGATTCCACCTATCATACGCAGGCGATCGCGGTAGCTTTGGGCAATGGGGACGGCACTTTCCAGACGCCGGTGCAGTATCAACCCAGCACACTTCACCCGTTCACCTACAACGCCGCTTCGCCGCAAGTGAACTTTCCGGACCCCTCCGGCATTCGCGCCGTCGATATCAACCAGGATGGGAAGCTGGATTTGGTTTGGGCCAATAAGAACTATGGCACGATTGCCATTGCCTATGGCGTTGGCGACGGCACCTTCTACGATCCTGTCGAAACTCCTAGCGGCGGCTCTCCGGCAATGATTGCCCTGGCCGACTTTAACGGCGACGGGGCCATGGACGTGGTGGCCGCCAACTCGGATATGCTTGGTGTCAGCGTCCTGCTGAATGCCAGCGGCAGCAAGGTCACAGTTACCTCTTCGGCGAACCCGTCGTTTCCGACCGAGACGATTACCTTAACTGCGAATGTCACCCCGACCGTGCGCGGCGTCGGCGCAGCTCCCGCGGGCTCGATAACGTTCATGGAAGGGGGCAGCGCATTGGGCAGTGCGACACTGAGCAACGGGGCTGGAAGCATCAGCCTGTCGAGCCTCAGCCTTGGCACTCACGCCATTACGGCTGTGTATTCGGGCGACCCGAAATACTTCCTGCCTGGCTCAGGCGGCATTGCCCAGGTGGTGGATGGTTCAGCCCCGGACTTCGCAGTGTCTGCCGACCAGAGCTCCCTGACCCTGCAGCCTGGCGGCACGGGAACCTTCGTCATCACGGTGACACCAAACGCTAACTTCAGCGGCAGCATTTCGTTTGCTTGCAGTGCGCCGCTGCCGGTTGGAGTTACCTGTACCTTCAGCCCTAACCCCGTTACCGTGAGCGGCAGTCCGGCCACCATTATGTTGGCGGTGAAAACCACGGGGGTAGCCGCATTACTGGCTCCTCTGCATCGCGGCGCAATGTGGGCCAGCCTAGGCGCATTTGGCGCGCTTGGCTTCCTATCTCTGGGGGTAGGGGCGCGTGCCCGCCGCAAGCAATTGCTTGTCATCGGCGCGCTGACCCTGGTGCTGCTGGCCGTGGTCGTAGGATGCGGTAGCGGTGGCGGATCCTCTGCCCCCGCGGCAAATCTTAATCAAACTCCCTCTGGCGTGCAGTCTATTAACGTCACTGCGACGGACGGAACCATCGGACACACGTTAGAGCTGAACATCAACGTGCAATAACACAGGCCATAAGTCCCGCAAGTTCATCCCGGCGAGGGTGGCAGGGCAAACTGTGGCCTAACCGGATAACTCAATCTCAACTATGGAGTTCCGGAAAGATATTCGCTACGGAGCACACGCGCCAGTCATCTTTTCCTGGTATAGGGGCCGCCATCAGCGCGTAGAGAATGGATACGCTGAAGACATAAGCACGCGTGGCGTTTACGTCGTGTGCAGGCCAGATTGTTGTCCGCCTCTGGGAAAGCGGCTGAGTATTACCGTGAGTTTGCCTGCGGCTGGCGGGAGTGCACCAGGCGCAATTCTGAAGGGCAAAGGAAAGGTTATCCGGCGCGACGTCCAGTCAGACACGCTGACGGGCTTTGCCGTCGAAACATATTTAAGATTGGCCGCCATCAAGGCTACGGCATCGCCCCGCTGCTGCAGTGATAGCGAATAGTACGAAACGGAAAGCGCTGATCAACCCTGACCGCGCGATGAATCGAAACGACAAGGAAGCGTGGCGGCGATACTGACCGCCATCTTTCCCCAGTTGGGCACAAGGTTTGTTTAGTAGGATCACGGGGCTGGATGGGGCTGTTTATTTCCTTGGCAGCAATTAAGCAAGGGGAGCGATTACGCTCCCCTTTCAAGAATAGCCCCTGCGGAGCCTAAGGGTTTACCGTCAAGGACAGTGGATTGGCGGCATTCGCTTGCGCAGGCGTGCCGGTCACGGTAATGGAGTACGTCGCTGCCCCCGACGTGCTCGACGAGGACTTCCCCCTGCCGCAAGAGGCGAGAAATACGGCCGCAACCAGCATCAGGCAGCCCATAACTGCAAGCGCCGGCCGCCTCCGCGGAACGATTTTATAGGCAAGCAAGCTGAGCATTCCCAGTCCGATTGTGAAAAACAGCGCCAGAGGCAACTGCCAGTCGTTGCGGACCGTTGATCCGGCAGCGCCCTGGACTGTCGCGACCGTCAAGGTGGAACTGACCGCCGGGCTGCCTGGCCCGTTGGATATGGCCGCCGTCGCCGGCGAAAAATTGCAGGTGACGGTACCTGTCGGCGGCGTCGGGGTAATGGAGCAGCCGAGCTGCACATTTTGTGTTGTCGTCGCTACGCCATTACTAATCCCCGGCAAGATTGGGGTGAGTGTGACCATGGTCGTGGCCGACTGGCCTGCCGTTAAAGAGGATGGGCTTAGGGCCGAAGCCGTGAGATTGTAACTGGGGGTTACGGTGATCAGGCTGGCATCGGTCGGAGCGTCTTCCAGGCTGAAATAAGCGCTGCTGCCCGGAGGAAGGCCGTTGGTAAAGTTCACCGTTCCCGACGAATCCGGGACGCCGGAGTTGGTAGCATCATCTATGTTTGAAAAGCTCGTGTTGGGACCCTCATAGAGGGTAGGGCCGAAGGGGCAGCTTTGCCCGTTGGTAGTTGGCGGAGCGGGGGAAATATGAATGTTAGTTCCGGGCCAGTAGCCACAAATGCCATCGCTAGGCGTGGAGGTGTGTATATCGCTATCGGAGAGATTGAAAATGCCTTTGAGCGCGCCGTCGTTCATTTCCGAGCCGCTCAGGTTAATGGAGTAGATTGTGCTGTTGGTGGTGTTGTTTTGCACGCCGATGAGCATGTCATCGTGGCCTTCGTACGGTCCCTGGCTGGCGTCATTGAGGACCGTTACACCGGTGTCTGCGACAACAATAAGATATGCGCAGCCCGTATTGCATCCGATTGCAGGGCACTGAGGATACAAGGGCGGGCTGACCGGGTTATTCAGGTTCGAGCAGTAGTTGTTTAGACTGAAACACTGCGTCGCAATCAATAGGCCAAGCACTAAACCAAAGATTTTCCCGACTCTAAGCATAAGACCTCCTCGTCTCCTTAGAGGGCCCGAATACGCGAACTATCTGTTGCCGTGCCGTCACGCATTCTTCGGCTTGCACCGGCGCAAAGGGCCATCGCTTGTCAAGAGAGCAATTTGATGTACAAACCTTGCCTGCCTTTAAGCCTGTTTGTTATGTGGCGCTTCTCTAGGAACAGCTCGGGTGGCAACCGTCGAGGACGTGTGCTGAGTATGAAACACGTGTCCCAAGATTGATACTTCCCGGAGCGCAATCCCGAACTGCGGCAAGAGCACTTATGAGGTAACTGAGAGCCAATTCATTTTCAGTTCTGCTGCGGCAATCCGAACAGAAGTGCCACATCTGCGAAATCGCCATCCCAGGTAATGCGCGGCCGCGACCAGTAGGTTTTCAAGGCGCATTTTGGCCGCATATTCCCCGCAAATCTCGCGGCTGAGTTTCGAACCTGAGACAGGTGTCGCACACCCGGCACATCGGGACGATAGTCGCTGTGCAGGCGCCTTCGCGAAAAATGCAAGAAAAGAAAACGCCTAATTACAGTCGGTCTTTTGCACGCGAATTGCTGAATGCCAGTTAGTTGTCGGGCAAAGGTATGGGCAACTTTGTCGAGAACGTGGCCGCCAGTCCACGTCTTGTCGCGTTCAGGAGAGTGCTATGTCCCGCATCGTGCTTTGTATCGCCCGTTGGGCGGCCTGCCGTGTCTTTTCGCAACGGGGTATCGGCAAGCGCTTTACCGCGGCATCGATTGCGCGTGCAGCTTTGGTGGCGCTTTTGCTTGCTGCCACCCTGCCCGCATTCGCTCAGGTGCCCGTGACCGATGACACCTATGTAATCGTTGGCAGCAACACGACGCATGGCAGCGAGACCAGCCTGGCGGTTACCTCCAACACGAAGACCTTTATCAGGTTCGATCTCGCCGCTTTGCCCAGCGGGGCGACAGCCAGCAATGTACAAAAAGCGAATTTGGTATTGTTTGTCACTGCCGTTACCAACACCGGCACGTTCGACGTTTACCCGGTAGTTGGATCGTGGTCGGAAGCCACCGTTACCGGCAACACCACGCCTCCGTACGGCGGAGCAAACGCCGTTACTGGCATCCAGGTGACCAGAAGCAGCAGTTGCACGGAAGGCAGCAACGGATGTCCGCTCTCCTACATAGTCGTAGATATTACCGGCATAGTTAAAAGCTGGCTGGATGCCTCCAGCCCGCTTACAAACTATGGTATCGCGCTGGTTCCTTCCTCCGGCAGCAACGTCTCAGTCGCATTCGACAGCAAAGAATCCACAACCACCAGCCATGATCCCAAGCTGGCGGTAATACTGAATCCTCCATCCGACCCGGGGCCTACTGGACCGACAGGGCCCACGGGCCCGGCCGGGCCTACGGGTCCAGCGGGGCCCAGCGGCGTAGCCGGGTCACAGGGGCTGGCAGGACCGCAGGGACCGGCAGGAACCACAGGCCCGACCGGGCCTGTCGGCGCGACTGGAGCCAGCGGCCAAGGCTTGAGGCTCAGAGGCACCTATGACAGCGTTAACACCTATTTGCCTTTGGACGTTGTAGATTACAACGGCTCCAGTTACGTGGCTTTTGTGATCAACGGGCCGCCTCCCGACAACACCGAGGCCCTACCGACCAGCGCTGCTTATTGGTCGCCTATGGCAATGGCAGGCGCCGCTGGCCCAACTGGTCCGGCGGGCGCAACCGGTCCAGTTGGTGTTGCCGGGCCAGCCGGTGCTACCGGTGCTACCGGAGCGACCGGCGCCACCGGACCTTCCGGCCAGGGTTTCGTCTTCCGGGGGCAATGGCAGGCTTACTACCCTCAAGCCGGATCTCCAACTGGATACGCAAAGAACGACGTAGTGGCCTACAACGGCTCCTCCTATGTGTCGCTGACAGACAGTAACTTAGACCAGCCGCTTCCAAATTCCGGCCCATGGGAGGCGATGGCGCAGGCAGGAGCAACCGGCCCGACCGGCCCGCAAGGATCGCCAGGCGCAAGCGGTGCGCAGGGCATTCAGGGGCCTACCGGACCGACGGGACCGCAAGGTTCAATCGGACTGACAGGCTCTAGCGGTGCCACTGGAGCCACGGGCGTGACTGGCCCCACTGGGCAAGGTTTCACCGTGAAGGCCTGGGCCGCCAGCACGCAATATAACCCATATGACGTGTTGAGTTATGGCGGTCAGACCTACTGGGTGGCAACGGCGTTCACTTCACCGGCGGACAGCACGTTCGACCCGAATAATCCTAACCTGTGGCTATGGGCGGCGATGGGCGCCACCGGTCCCACTGGGCCTGCAGGTCCAGCACCGACTGGCGTGGCCAATCAAGTGCTCGCCACGCCAAGCGGTGGCGGCACAGCAACGCTGCGTTCTCTGGTCGCTGCGGATATTCCCAACATCTCCGAATCTCAAGTCACTAATCTCACGGCCGATCTGAGCTCCATAAATGCGGCGATCGCGGCAGAAACCACAGCGCGCCAGCAGGGTGACGCGGCCACCCTGGCCTCCGCCAATACGGCGGCTGCCAGCTTGGCCAGCACGGCTTTGACATCGGCCAACAGCTATACCGACAGCAGCGTGAACACGCTCTCGCAGACGCTGACAACGAATCTGACCACCGGCCTGGCTACCAAAGCCAACCTCAATGCGCCGGTAGTGGCGGTGAGCGCGCTGGACCCGACCGCCTGCACCGCCAGCACGCTTAACAATATGGTGCTGCTGAGCACGGCGGCGCCGGGTCAGCAGCTCTATATCTGCTGGCCTGACCCTAACAATAGCAATCAGCCGGCCTGGACGCTGGCCAACACGGATAGCGCCTTGGGCGGGACGGTCAACGATCTTCAGACCGCATTGAATGCCGAGATCAGCGCCCGGCAGAGCGGCGACAGCACGCTGACCACCAATCTGAACAACGAAATCAGCCGGGCGACGGCGGCCGAAGGTACGGCGCAGAGCACGGCCACCACGGCGCTGGCGAACGCCGCTGCGGCCACAAGCGCAGTGGCAGCGGAGACCACGCGAGCGCAAGGAGCCGAAGCGACTCTGCAGGGTAACATCGACACCCTGAACGGCGCCGCAGCCAAGCTGGCAGCCGACAACAGCTTCACTGGGGCGAATACTTTCACCGGCTCTAAAGTGGACCTGTCTGGAGCTGGCGCGACCTTGCCGGTGCAAACGACTACCACACAGCCGCTGTCATCTGGAATTACCTGCGTTGCCGGCCAGATGTTGCTCTTTCTGAATACTACGCAGAATACCCAGCAGTTGTACGGCTGTAATAACCAGAATAATGGCTGGATAGCCATCACCAGCCCCACCGTCGGCGTGAACAGCGTGACCGGCGATACAAACGTCATCGCCAACACGACCAACGGAAATGTCACTCTTTCTCTTAACCCGGGCGGTATCAGCGTTACCGCAGCCAACGCCTTAACTCTCGCCGGTGCCGGCCCCAGCACTCAGGCGCAAGCCAACACCATAGCCCAACGCGACAGCAATGCCGACATATATGCGAACTCTTTCCGGGGTAGCGGCGCAAATTTGACCGCCCTGCCGAGCTTTGCCGTTCGCAACGATCAAAGCAACACATACACCGCCGGCACGCAAGACCTCCATTCGGCTGACCATACCCTGCCCGTCAGATGGGTTCGGAATTCGGATGGCCTGCCAGCGAGTTGCACGGCACAGACCGAAATGGTGATTCTGGGAGGCAATGCCGTTACTCAGCCGCAGTTATATCTCTGCAACCAGGATGGATCGGGTTATAACTCTGCGGGCGCGCTAGGTCCTACTGGTCCTACTGGCCCGACCGGGCCTACGGGATCGGCCGGTGCCGCGGCGACGGTCAGTGTTGGAACCACCACGACCGGCGCTCCGGGCAGCACGGCTTCGGTGACAAACAGCGGAACCAATACGGCGGCGATTTTTAACTTCACAGTTCCGCAAGGCCCGACTGGTCCCACCGGGCCGACGCAACTGTCGGTTGGCAGCCTGGTCGGAATGTTCGGGTCAAGCAATAACCAGACTATCTGGACCAATGGCACCTTGTACGGAACGATTGCATCCGCGCAAAACCCATGCACCAGCATGACAAGCTGCCTGACAACAATAGTTGGCGCAACTGGAGCAACCGGCACGGTCAGCAACCTCAGGGTCAACATGTCAACCAATGGGCCGACTGGCGGCAGCGCCGTCTTCACCGTATTGCAGAATGGCAATACAACCAGCATAACTTGCACCATCAGTGGCGCACTGCAAGCGTGCAGCTCCACGGCCAGTGTGACTTTCACGGTCGGCGACACCATTATCCTAAAAATCACAACCAACAGCACCCAAACTATTACCGCATCGTGGACTCTGAATACGCCGCTCAACGCCATTGGTCCGACCGGAGCTACCGGGCCGACCGGCGCGGCGGCTACGGTCAGTGTCGGGACCACCACCACCGGCGCTCCCGGCAGCACAGCTTCGGTGGCAAACAGCGGAAGCACTTCGGCGGCGGTTTTTAACTTCACCGTTCCGCAAGGCCCGACCGGGCCACAAGGCCCAGCCGGACCGCAAGGCCCCGCGGGCAGCGCCAGCTCCAGAACCATTTGCTACATCGCCGGTTCCGACAATGGTTCGGGATTGGACACCACTTATACCCAGAAGAGTTATTTCAATAACTTGCTCGGGGGCATGACCATTACGGCGGCTACCTGCCAGGTCGACGCCGGGTCGGTCACCATGAATGTTCAAAAGAACAATTTGGCGAGCGCGGTAACCACCAGCGTGGCCTGCACGGCGGTTCCTGGGAGCTGGCAGAGCCTCAGTCTGGGCGATACGTCTCTCGCGCTGAACGATTCACTGGATCTGAGCATTACCGCCGCAAGCACGGCCAAGCGGCTGACGGTCTGCCTGGCTGCAACCTTGAATCCGTAGCGAGACGTAGCAGTTATTCCTCCTAACCCTTGGGGCCACAAACATGAATATGGAGTTCACGGTTGTGGCCCACAGGGTGGAAGTACAGCGAGGCAGAGCATCGGGAGCGGTCCGGAACGATTACGGGTTTGTGGAGGGCCACGGTTCGCGGCAGCATTGATGGCAAGGGCGGGAGAGGCAAGATGAGACACCGTTTCACCGCATGCGTTTCGGGATGGCAAGGTGGGGCTCGTATCTTCACGGGGAATTGCCGCTCCTGCCTGAAGCCCGCACGGTGGTGGGAACACGTCTGGCTGGTCTGCGCGCTTTTCCTGTTGGGCGCTACTCTGCTCTGGCCGGCACCGGTCAGCGCCCAGAATCAGGCTGCTCTCGCCAGCGGCAAGCCCGACTATCACCCCGGCGAGACGGTAGTCCTGACCGGCATGGGCTGGCAGCCGGGGGAAGTCGTAACTATTGTCATGACGGTTGCGCCGGCAACCCATGGACCTATCACCTTGATGGCGACGGCTAACCAAGCCGGAAACTTCACAGATACTTCTTATGTCGTTCAACCCTCAGAACTGGACGTAACTTTCACGGCTACCGCCACCGGCGATAAGGGCTCGATGGCGCAGACCACGTTTACGGATTCTTACACCACCAGCCAATTACATTTCGGCGTGAGTCCAGTTGCCACTGGTAACTCAGTAGGAGTGGTTGCATCGGGGAGTGGCGCCAGCACCTTTGCTCCAGCGAGCTGTACAGCGGCCTCCTGTGCCCAGACCTCCACCGAAAGCAGCGGAGTGACGCTCACCTTCACGGCGACAGCCGGCTCCGGCTATGCTTTCTCCTCCTGGAGTGCCACTTACAGTGGAAACTCGCCGGGCAGCAACAGTTGCACAAACGGAGGCACGACAAACCCATGCTCACTCACCGTACCCTCGGGGAGTGGCAACTCGGCCACTATCACGGCCAACTTTGTCGCGGTCGCGACCAAGCTCGCCATCACTTCAATTAGCCCCGCCAGCCCGGTAGCGGGAAGCAGCTTCTCGGTCACCGTTCAGTCCCAGAACGCCAGCGGAACCGCAGCCAATGTAGCGGCCAACACCGGCGTGAGCCTCAGCCTGTACACCGGCAGCGGCACGTTAGGCGGAACACTGAACGGCACAATTGCCGCGGGCGCCAGCTCGGTCACCATCAGCGGCGTTACCTATTCCCAGGCCGAGACTGGGATTGTACTTACCGCTTCGAGAACCAGCGGCGACAGTCTCACGGCGGGCAATAGCGCACCTTTTAATGTTACCGGCGCGCCCGCGCAGTTGGTTTTTGGCCAGCAGCCATCCAATGCGGCGGCGGGTTCCTCGATTTCTCCGGCAGTTACCGTGCAAGTGCAGGATGCCAGCGGAAACGTGGTCACAAGCAGCACGGCTTCTGTCACCATGGCAATTGGCACCAATGCCGGCGGCGGCACGCTCGGCGGCACCACCACCGTGAACGCGGTGAACGGCATTGCAACTTTCAGCAATCTGTCGATCAACAAGGTCGGGACCGGCTACACTCTGGCGGCTTCCAGTGGAACTCTAACTGGCGCCACCAGCGATGCGTTCAACATCACGCCGGGGACTGCTACACAGTTGGTCTTCACTACCCAACCCAGCAGCACCGCCACAGGCGGAATCGCCTTTGCCCAGCAACCTGTCGTGACGGTGGAAGATGCCAATGGCAACACGGTCACCAGCAGTAGCGCGGCGATCACCTTGGCGATCACCAGCGGGACGGGAACAAGCGGAGCGGTGCTGACCTGCACGCCGAATCCAGTTACTGCCAGCTCCGGCGTCGCCATCTTCACGGGCTGCAGCATCGACAAGGTGGGGACCGGCTATACGCTTCGCGCTACAAGCGGCAGCCTGTCTGGGACCAGTAGCGCCATCACCGTAAGTGTTGGCACGGTGACCAAGTTAGGTTTTGCCGCTCAGCCCTCGAACACGCAGGCGGGCTCTACAATCTCCGGCGTCAGCGTGCAGGTGCAAGATGCTGGCGGCAACGTAGTGACGTCCAGCTCGGCCTCCATTGCCATTGCTATTGGGACCAACCCGGGTGGCGGCGTGCTGAGCGGCACCACTCCCCTCAACGCCGTCAATGGCGTGGCGAATTTCAACGACCTTTCCATAAACAAGAGTGGCACCGGCTATACTCTCGTCGCTTCCACCGCCAACCTGACTAATGCGACCAGCAATACCTTCAACATCACTCCGGGCACCGCGACGCAGTTGGTCTTTACTACCCAGCCGAGCAGTGCGGCGACCGGCGGGACTGCCTTTTCGCAGCAGCCCGTCGTGACAGTGGAAGACGTCAATGGCAATACGGTAACCAGCAGCAGCGTCTCGGTCACCCTGGCAATTGGCACCAACCCAAGCGGCGGATCCTTGACCTGCACTAGCAATCCGGCGTCGGCCTCCTCCGGCGTGGCCACATTTGCAGGTTGCAAAATCAACCTCTCAGGCACTGGCTATACCCTAACCGCCAGCAGCGGTACGCTGACTGCGGCTATAAGCAACCCGATCAGCGTCTCGGTGGGTGCTGGAACGAAGCTGGTTATTGGTACTCAGCCAACGGCGACACAGGCAAGTTCGCCTATTACCCCGGCGGTCACGGTTCAGGTGCAGGATGCCGGCGGCAACCTGGTGACAACCAGCACCGCTTCGGTCGCCATAGCCATTGGCGCAAATCCCGGCGGCGGCACGCTGAGCGGAACTACGCCTGTGAGCGCCAGCGGCGGCGTAGCCACTTTCAGCGATCTCGCGATCAACAAGGTTGGCACTGGCTACACGCTAACCGCCTCCAGCTCTCCCCTTACCAGTGCGACTAGCAGCGCATTCAACATCACTGTGGCTCCGGTCAGCGCGGCTAATTCTACCGTGAGCGCCAGCCCAGGGTCGGTAGTGGCGAACGGCACAGCGACCTCGACCATCACGGTCACTCTTCTGGACGGCAGCGGCAACCCGGTGAGCGGAAAAACAGTGACGCTGGCGGCAAATGGCGGCTCTTCCACGATCTCGGCCGCCAGCGGCTCGTCCAACAGCAGCGGCGTGGTGACCTTAACGGTGAAAGACACGGTAGCCGAGACGGTCACATACTCGGCGACCGATACGACTGACGCCACGCCCATTACCGCGACAGCCACAGTGACATTCACGGCTTCCAAACTGGTGATCACCTCCGTCAACGGCGGCTCGAACCCCGTGGCTGGTGCGCCCTTCTCGGTCGTAATTCAGGCGCAGGACAGCGCCGGAAATCCCGCCAACGTGGTGGTGGCAACCGGCGTGACACTGAGCCGGTCAACAGGTACGGGAACGCTGGGCGGGACCTTAACCGGCACGATAGCCGCCGGCAGCAACTCGGTCACTATCAGCGGAGTTACGTATTCGAAGGCCGAGAGCGGAGTTTCGTTTACAGCCACCCGTACCAGCGGCGATAGCCTGACAGCGGGTACCAGCGCTACCTTCACCGTAAGCGCAGGCGCGGACTCCAAACTGGCGATCACTTCGGTGAACGGTGGCTCGAATCCCATGGCCGGGACGGCCTTCTCCATAGTGGTGCAGGCGCAAGACAGCTCGGGGAATCCTGCAAACGTATCCACTGACACCGGGGTGAACTTCAGCCTGGCTACCGGCACGGGAACGCTGGGCGGGACACTAACCGGCACAATCGCCGCCGGGAACAACTCGGTCACTATCAGCGGTGTAACCTACACCAAGGCCGAGAGCGGGGTTTCGGTGACAGCCACCGCGACCGGCGGCGACACTTTGACAGCGGGCACTAGCGCCATCTTCTCGGTCACTCCAGGCACCGCCGCGCAGTTGGCCTTCACCACCCAACCCGGCAACTCCGCGACCGGGGGAACCGCGTTTGCGCAACAACCCGTAGTGACGGTGCAAGACGCCAACGGCAATACCGTCACGAGCAGCAATGCTTCGATTACTCTGGCAATTGGAACCAATCCGAGCAGCGGGACCCTGACCTGCACAACCAATCCGCTGGCGGCCTCCTCCGGGGTAGCCACATTCGCGGGTTGCAAGATCGACTTGGCCGGCAGCGGCTATACGCTGACCGCCAGCAGCGGTACGCTGACGCTGGCTACCAGCACGGCGATTAACGTCACGGTGGGCGCGGCAACCAAGCTGGTTTTCGGCGTCCAACCGGCGACCACACTGGCCGGTAGTTTGATCAATCCCGCGGTGACAGTGCAAGTGCAAGACGCCGGCGGCAACGTGGTGACAACCAGCACCGCGTCGGTCGCCATGGCCATCGGAACAAATCCCGGCAGCGGCACTTTGAGCGGAACCACGCCGGTAAGTGCCGCCAACGGTGTCGCCACGTTTAGCGATCTCTCCATAAACCTGGGGGGCGGCGGGTACACCTTGCGCGCCACCAGTGGTACCCTCACGGCGGCCACCAGCAACGCATTCAACATCAGTCAGGCTCCGTCAATCACCAGCGCCAGCGGCGCAAGCTTAAAATTGGGGAACGCTGGTACATTCACCGTGACTGCGACAGGCTACCCGGCGACATTTACCTTCAACGAGACCGGGGCTTTGCCAAACGGTGTGACGCTTAACTCCTCAACCGGTGTACTAAGCGGCACGCCCACTATAGCCGGGACATTCCCCATCACCATTACTGCCAGCAACGGCATCTCCCCTAACGCCAGCCAGAATTTCACCCTCACCGTCGCCAACTCGGTGGGTACGCCCACCTCGGGTAGCGCCACTTTCACCGGAACGAGCGGCAGCATTTCGCTGAACTTGAGCGGCCTTCCGGCCAGCAACACCATGCTGCTGGTTGGCATTTCTAACCCTTCTTCGACGGCAGTTAGCAGCGTAAAGTGGGGAGGAAGTGGCGGAACGCCTATGACGCTCGTCAGTGGCTGCTCCGCGACGGGCTCTGTGCTTAACAACGCTCACTTCGAGATATGGAGCCTGGCGAATCCCGCCAACATAAACTCTACCGTCGTCATTACCTTTGGCAGCAGCCAGACTGTCTACGCCGGGGCTGCCGCATTTGCCAATGCCAGTTCGCTCGGGACATGTAAGACCACCTCGGGCAGTTATGCTACTTCCGCCAGCGTCAGCCTGACCGTGCCCGCGGGCGGCGCCGCCTTCGACACGGTCGCGGTCAACACTATAAGTTCTGTAACCATAGCCGCTCCACCCAGCGGGCAGACATCTTTATGGAATCTCTCTTCCTCGACCTCCGCCGGGGCCGGAAGCTGGGCGGGGAGCGTAACAACTATGTCGCGGTCATGGAACAACGGCACCGATGTTTATGCCTATGGCGCGGTGCCGCTCATCCCTCCAGCGGCTGCCGCTCAGCTTGTGTTCGTCCAACAACCAAGCAACGCGGGGGCGGGAGCGGCGATCGCACCTCCAGTGACAGTGCAGTTGCAAGACGCGAACGGGAACAATATCTCCACTTCCGGGGTCAGCGTAACGCTGACATTGAGCAGCGGAACCGGCACGCTCAGCGGAACGCTGACGCAGACAACCGACGCTACGGGCCTGGCCGCGTTCAACGACCTGACGATCGACACGGGGGGCGCGAAGAGCTTAACAGCCACCAGTCCGGGGCTGGCCTCGGCCGTGAGCAATTCCTTCAACATCACGGTGCAGGGACCGCGCCGCGGACAAACCGTCATCGCCTGGCTGCCTTCACCTGCTGAAATAGCCGAGTGGAAGCACCTAAGTCTCGGAATTTCAAATTCCAAAAGGATAAAGTTCCCAAATTGCGGCATATGTAACTAGAGCGAGGTTGCAATGCCCCTGGCGGCTTGGCCTCGCGCCTAGGCTATTCGAGTGTTGAACCTAAGACATGTGTCTCAAAAGTGGAACACTGCTTCTCAGCCAGTAGTACTTAGTGCACTGAAAAGCTCCAGAAAAGAAGGGCCGTCTCGGCTTAGTGAGATTTGCATTGGAATTGCAGTGCGGAACCTAGAAGCGGCTGTAGCCGCATAAGGCAGCAAGCGGCGGGCGACACTATCCGCCACCAAAATGCACGTAGGCGAGCGGCACCGCCGTGCGCGGGCCCTGCGATGGAAGCTGGCAATTCCTATGCCCGAAATTCAAAGCGCGACAGAACCGGCAATTACACCGTCGAACTCGCGGACAGTGCCCGCACTAGGTGCGACAGGGGACCGGGTTTTGATCATTGTTCCTGCCTACAACGAAGCCGGTACGTTACCGGAACTCCTGCAGTCATTGCGCGCCATATCCCCCACCTACGAAGTGCTGGTAGTCGATGATGGCTCGACTGACGGCACCAGGCAATGCGTCGAGGGCTTGGCGCGGCTGATTTCACTGCCCTGCAATCTGGGAATCGGCGGCGCTGTGCAGACCGGCCTGCGAATTGCTCTTCAGGAGAATTATGACTACGCGGTGCAGGTGGATGGAGATGGGCAGCATCCGCCGCAAGAGCTGGAAAAGCTGCTGCGGGTGGCGCGGGAATCGGGCTGCGGCCTGGTGCTGGGATCGCGTTTCCGGAGTCCTGGAGGATTCAAGTCCACAGCCGTCCGCCGCGTCGGGATACGGCTTTTCGCCTGGATGATGTCAGGCATTTGCAGATGCCGGTTAACCGATCCGACATCGGGCTTTCGGGTGATGGGCCGGCGCGCCATCACGATCCTGGCCCGGCGATACTCGGAAGACTTTCCCGAAGTCGAGGCTATCGTGCAGTTGCATCGCGCCGGCCTTCGCATTGCCGAAGTGCCGGTGCAGATGAGGGCGCGGGTTACCGGAAGATCCAGCATCGGGCCGGTGAAGTCTTTGGTGTACATGCTCAAGGTTCCGTTGGCGATTTTTATGAATCTGCTGCGCAAAGCGGAAGAAGCGTAGCGCCCATAGGTTCTGTTTGCGGAGAGCACATGGCAACGATAGTACGGAATCATGACAGTGAAACGACCTCTTCTGCGGCGCGGACGGCGGTACTTATCCCTTGTTACAACGAAGAGCTGACCATTGGCCCCCTTGTCCGCCAGTTTCGGGTCCAGCTCCCTGGTGCCGAGATCTATGTGTTCGACAACAACTCGGTGGACCGCACGGCGGATGAAGCGCGCCGGGCGGGCGCCATCGTCGTGCGCGAGCCCAGGCAGGGCAAAGGATACGTGGTCCAGTCAATGTTCCAGAAGGTGGAGGCCGACGCTTATATTCTGGTGGATGGCGACGGCACTTATGATCCCGCGGCCGTGCACGACCTGCTCGCGCCGGTGCTCCGGCAAGAGGCTGATATGGCCGTGGGCAGCCGTCTTCATTTGAATTCCAACAGTAAATTCAAGGAGGTTAATCGGCGCGGAAATAAAGCTTTCGTGGCAGTGCTGAATGCCATCTTTCGCGTGCGGCTTACCGACATTTTGTCCGGCTATAGGGTATTCAGCCGCGAGTTCGTCAAGAACATCCCCCTGTTTGCCGGTGGCTTCGATATCGAAGCGGAGCTGACTATCAAGGCGCTGGAGCGCGGGTACCGGATCGTCGAAGTTCCTATTCACCTTAGCCCTCGGCCTGAAGGCAGCTTCGCCAAAATCAGGCGCGTGCGCGACGGAGCCATCATTGCGCAAATGATCTTCGCGCTCTTTCGCGACTACAAGCCTTTGACGTTCTTTGGAAGCGTCGGTCTGTTCTTTCTATTTCTGGCTGCAATGGCGCTAGGACTTCGGCTGGTCCAGGGTCTTGTCGGAACCGACGCTGTAACCAGCTTCCCCTCCGATTTGTTTACGTTCGGGCTCTTTCTGGCGGCCATGATGATGATTTCAGTTGGGCTTATGCTGCACACCACCGTGCGGCGATTTCAAGAGCTTGATTACCAGCGCCGAATTGGCGCAAATGGCGCCTTCTCCCATATGCCGGCGAATGCTTTTGCTGACGGGAGCGCCCGTTGGGCGCCGGCGCCTCGAGCCGCACGGTCTCGCCGCGGTACCCGGCAACACTCAGGGGCAGTTGCTGCGGGACGAGCGTCAGATAAACCGCTTTCCCCGCGTAACCCGGGGAGCTGATCATGCGCGGTCTCACCGCGGGTTTTTCCAACGCTCTGCGGGAACCTTGAGGTTGTCCATGCAGGAACACGGGCAGACGATTGTTTTTCTGATGACGGTGGCAATCTTCGCGGCGGTGCTGGTGCTGGTGTTGAAGCGTAAGATCACCGAACGCTTCGCCATTTTATGGGTGAGCATTTCCATCCTGCTACTGATAGCCTCCTCGATTGGCTTCCGGCACCTGTTCAAGCTGGCGCAGCTTATTGGCATCGTCTATCCTCCTTCCGCGCTTTTTCTCCTGGTTATCTTCGGCCTCACTTTGCTCATGATCCAGCTTTTTACCTGGATATCCAAGCTGAACGAGCGCACCCGGGCACTGTCGCAGGAGATCGCGCTCTTGCAGGATCGCCTGGAAACCGGCCGGGAACCTGCGGCGCCGGGCCGCGGAGCGGCAACGGACATAGCGCAACAGAAAGAAGGCCCCGGCCGCGGATCAACGGCGAGTAATGCGGAACCAGACCTGGCGTGGCGTCATGACGATTAAGACTACCAACTCAAAATCAAATCGCCCGGCGAACGCCGCCGCTACCGAGGAACACGGCTTCCGCGCGCTAAGATTGGACTTTCGCTTTTTGGCCCTGGCCGGCCTTGTCGCCCTGGCGGTGTTTGCAGCTTACTCGAACCACTTTCACAACAGCTTCCACTTCGACGACTCGCATGCCGATCGTCAACAACATCTACATTCGCGATCTGCATAACATCGGCAAATTCTTCACCGACGCGCGCACCTTCAGCTCTCTTCCCAGAAACCAAACCTGGCGGCCTCTGGTATCGGCCTCTCTGGCTTTCGACTACCACGTGGGAAGGGGACTGGTGCCGCTCTGGTTCCATATTTCGACCTTTGTTTGGTTTCTGGCGCAGCTTGTTCTGATGTTTTTGCTCTACCGCAGCATTCTGGATGCTGCGCGGCCGCAACCGTCAAATAGTTATGTCGCCTTGGCCGTGGTGGCGTGCTATGGCCTGCATCCGGTGAACGCGGAAACCGTGAACTATATCGTGCAGCGCGGTGACGTTTATTCAACGCTTGCCGTAGTCGCCGGGTTGACTATCTACATTCGTGCGCCCCGCGCCCGCAAGTTCGGAATATACCTGATTCCGATAATCCTGGGAGCAATGGCAAAAGCGCCCGCTGTCGTATTTGGCGGCATTCTGCTGGTGTACATCTTCTTGTTCGAGGAAGAAGCCAACTGGCGGCGGTTCTGGCCGGCGCTGCGCAAGGCGGCTCCAGCCTTCATCACTTGTGCTCTGCTGGCTGTGGCAACTATCAAGCTGACGACGAAGAGCTATGTGCCCAGCACCATGCCGGCCTGGGCTTACTGGTCCACTCAGCCTTGGGTCGTAGTGCGCTATGTCAGGTCGTTGTTTTTCCCGTTCTGGTTAAGCGCCGATACAGATCTTAGCCCGTTCACCAGCTTCGGCGATCCCCGGATGCTGGTTGGAACCGGATTCTGTCTGGCTTTGCTGTTGGTCGCCGTTTGGATGGCAAGAAGGCGGTCTTTGCGCCCCATCTCGTTCGGCATTCTGTGGTTCTTCATTGCTCTGGCGCCGACGTCGGTCTTCGTACTGTCGGAAGTCGAGAACGACCACCGTATGTTCTTTCCATTTGTCGGCCTAATCCTGGCGGTTGCCTGCGCAGCGATGCTAGCCTGTCCCCGTATACCTCTGGAGAAGTCTGCGCGACTACCGTTTAAGTTCCGGGCCGCGCAAGCCGCGGTTCTGTGCCTGTTGGTGGCGCTTAGCTTCGGAACCTGGAGGCGCAACGAGGTATGGCGCTCCGAGGAATCTCTGTGGCGCGACGTCACGCTCAAAAGTCCGGAAAACGGCCGCGGGCTGATGAATTACGGGATAACGCTGCTGGCCAAGGGAGACGCGCAGACCGCATTGGATTACTTCCGGCGCGCCGCCGCCTTTACCCCCAATTACCACCTGCTTGATATCAACACGGCCATTGCATACGGCGTCTTAAATCGTCCGGCGGAAAGCGAAAGCCATTTTCTGCGTGCTATTCAGCTTCAGCCTCAGGACGCGCAGTCATATTTTTATTACGGCCGCTGGCTGGCATCTCAGGGGCGGACCAACGAGTCTGTCAGAGCGGCAAAAACCGCCATCGAGTTAAACCCTGCTTTCATCGAGGCGCGCTACCTGCTTATGCAGGCCTATCTGGATCAGGCCCAATCGGAAGCGCTAACCGAGCTTGCCTACGACACCTTGCAATTGGTACCCAATGATCCGGCAACGCTCGCTTATCTTGCGCGCAACGATGTTCAACGGACGGCAAAGTATAACGCGGACAAGGTTCCCGAATCTCAGTCCACGCCGGAAAGATATTTGGGGTTGTCGCTTCTGCACTATCGCGCGGGGCAATACCAAGATTGCATTAAGGCAGCGAAGAAGGCGCTGCAGCTCAGACCCGATTACGCTGAAGCCTACAACAACATTGCAGCCGCCTATCAGGCCATGTCGCAATGGAACGCTGCTATTGATGCCGCCCGGAGGGCACTTGAACTTAAGCCCGACTTTGTGCTCGCCCGGAACAACCTTGCCTGGTCCAGGGCGCAGAGAGAGCTGAACAAGAGGTGATTCCCTTGGGGTGAGCGGCAATCGGAAACTCAAAAACAGGTACGCCTGTTGGCGGCGAGGTTGTCATGTGTCCCGGAAATAGGACAGTTGGACAGTGGGCTCAGCGAGCTTTTCGCTAACCCTGCCGGGAACAACACTGCCATAGGTACGAAAATTGCACTAGGACACTAAAGTGATGCGCGGGCAGTGTATCGCGAGAAGCCAGCGGGTATGTATGGCTGATTGCGGTAAGTCACAACCGCGGTTACGCACCGGCAGGGCGGGTCATGTGGTGCTATATGGCATGTAAGGCCAATAGTATGAGATGGCTTCGAAAAACAGAGGCGGGCGGAAAGATTGCTCTCGCCAGAATCGATCTCTGCACAGCCAGACAAACGAAGGGAACGGCGATATTGGAACTCGCCATGGTGGCGCCCTTGTTTTTCCTGCTCTGCTGCGGGGTCATCGATTTCGGGCGGCTGTTTTTCGTGCAAATGACCATGCAGGATGCCCTGCGCCAGGCGGCGCGGTACGCAAGTACCGGTCAACACCTGAGCGGCAGTGACCCCAACACCGGCCAAGCCTACACGCGGGTGGCATCGATTCAACAGGTTATTACTACTGAAGCGGCTGCCGCCGGCGTGCAACCCGGCAGTATCAGCGTCAGCGTTTCCAGCGCCACTGGCGGCAGCGGCAACCCGGGTGGCCCGCTGGATACAGTGAAGATATCGGTTACTACCAGCATTCAACTGATTACGGGATACATCGCGCAGCTCTTTGGCTCCGCCGGCGGCAAGTACGTTTTTACGCTGAGCATCAGCTTCAAAAACGAGGCGTTTTCGCCAGCATGCTTGATCCCTCCGTATACGGGTTGTTGAACAGAATCAAGGGGGTGACTTAAGTGGAAGCATCACGGCATGGTCCCTCGCTAAGGAGAAAGGCCAGGATGGGCGAGTCCGGCCAAGCCATGGTGGAGTTCGCCGTCGGTATATTGCCGATTATGCTCATCCTGACCTTTGGGCTGATTGATTTAAGTCGTGAAATTTTCATGCAGCAGGTGATAACCGGCCTCACCAGGGACGCCTCAAGCATGGCGGCGCGCGCCACCAGTCTCAGCGACGTGGGCAATATTTTGACAACCACATCAGGAACGACCGGCACGTCTCCGTTGAACTTGAGTACCTATGGGCGGCTCATCATTACGCCGGTTGTCAACAACGGCTCGGCAAGCAGCCCGTCGTATCAGGTGGCGGCGACGCAATATTCAACCGGTTCATGCCAGGGATGCTCCGCCTCAACCAGCAAGGTTGCGCCGAGTGGCTCGACCGGGAGCGCAGTCGTTCTTCCGCCGCCGCCGGCAGGCGGACTTCCTTTTCCTCAACCCGGGCAGACGGTTTACGTGACGGAAATATTCTATGCTTATCAGCCGCTCACGCCGATTGGGAGGCTGGTCAGCCTGGTATTGCCCGCGCAGTTGTATGACGCGGCGTACATCTGATTCAGGTGGAACTCGTGAACCTGTTTCCTCAAAACCGCGGCGAACGGAAGCAGCATGGGCAAACACTGCCGTTTCTAGCCGTTACGCTGGCGTGCTTTGTCTTATTCGCAGCGCTTGCCATCGACTTTGGACTCACCTACCTTACCAGGGCCAGGCTCACCAAGGCGATGGACGCCGCCTGCCTGAACGCTGCGCGCAGCTATACGGCGACGGATCCCTCGGTGGCCCAGGGGGTTGCCATCAGCGCATTCTATGCCAACTATGGCGCCTATGCCCGCGATACCACCCCTCCGGCGCCTACCGTAACTCCAGTTACCGATCCTCACAACCCCGCCAACACGCTCCTGAACTGCAGCGCCACGGCCACAAGCAACACCATCTTCGCGCGTCTGCTGCCCAACTGGCAGACAATTAGCGTAACCGCCAATGCCCAGTCAAAACGCGCCACCCTGGTAATGACACTGGTTTTAGACCGCTCAGGCTCCATGAGCACCGATGGCGGATGGACCGCGGCTGTCGGCGCGATACCTAAATTCCTGACATACTTTGACAATGCGCACGATTACATCGGAATGGTAAGCTTTGCCTCAACCGCCAGCATCAATGCGCCCATAACCGGAACTCCCGGCGGGTTTTGCTCGCCAACCTGTGCCCAGGGCCCAATCATGACGGCGCTCAACGGCTTGCGCGCCAACGGCTATACCTTCGCGCAGGGCGGGCTATCGAATGGGCTTACTGAAAACAACATCGGAGCCTCAAGTGTTACGGGAAACGTCTTCAAGGCGATCATATTTCTTACCGATGGCTATGCGAACATAATCAACGACAACCTTAGCTGCCCGGGATACGCAACAGTTAACTATGGCGGATGCGATCCCAGTCCCGCGTCGGGATGTAACACCGTCACCTTCATGGATCCGTCGACCGGCAACACGCTCTGTTCGTGCCAGAGCGGCGGCACGCCGTCCTGCTGTACCGCTACAACTTTCTTCTCGGCGTATGCCAATGCGGCTGTTTCCTTTACTGCCACCAATACCTTTAACGATTCCGAGTACCGGGCGCTGCAACTGGCAAATCAACTGCGCACCGACCAGAACCCAACGACGATTTACTCCATCGGCCTGGGCAACAGCGTCAACCAGTCTTTCCTCAAGCTATTGGCGAATGACCCTAGCAGTCCCAGTTACATGGGTTTCGCATACAATTCCAGCCAGCCCACGGGTGCGTATATATCTGTCCCCAGTTGTACCGGTTCGAACCAGACCGCGTGTAACTCGGGGGTTCTGCAGGCATTTCAGAACATTGCCGCAAACATTCTCCTCCGGCTGACGCAATGATCTAAGCGGCTGGGGATGGCGTTGGTTGCACTGGAAGGTAGCTGCTCTTCTAAGACAAAAATGCCCGGTCGGTTCCAGGCTTGACTATCTCTCCGACGATTATTGTTCCGGGGGATGACTTATGTGCGCTCGGGCGAGGTTGCGGGGCTCAGCCGGCCTGTTGCGCACGAAGACTACGGTGATTTTATCTTCATACACGACCTGGTAATCGGGGACGAAGCGAAGAATCTCTGCCAGCGGTGCATCGACTGGGCCGACCACAAGCCGTGCCGAGCTCAGGTCGGGATCGGCAACCCAGTCTTTGCCTGCCCAGGTCTCTACCGAACGCTCGACTCTGTGGTCACCATGCACATTGGTGCGGCCATCTATGGATACAGGCAAAGCCGGCAGCTTCCAGATCAGATATCCGCCCCAGTTATAGTCATTGAACAAGGGTCCGGGAAGCCCGCGGAGAGATATGAACTCGGCCGCCTTCGCCGGCAACGCCTCGGCCACCTGCTTTTCCAAGATCGCGCCGGAAAAGCCACGGAAGGCGAGTATTGACGTGAGCGCTGCGACGACAGCTATCCCTATACCTAGACGTTCACCTCGAGTGGTTACGTATTGTCCATTCGGCCGGGCGGGAAGGCACAAAGCCAGAACGGCTGCTGACGCCACTGCCAAAAACCACACATCGCGGCACGAGCGAAACCCAAGTACCGCGCCGGTAATCAGCAAAAGTTGATACAGCCACTCGGCTCGGCGCGTCCAGGCAATGGCAAAAACCGCGGCCAGCAGCATCGCCAACAGCAAGTAGTCTGGAAGCTGGCGAAACGAAAGGGATTGAAGCTCGGTTACGTTCCTGTATACCGCTCTCTGCGACATGAACTCGAAAACCACGCTATAGAGCCTGATGCCATATGGATTAACCAGGGTAGTGGCAGCGCACGCCACGGTAACTATCCAGAGCGGAGTTGAAGGCAGCGTTACAGGTCTAATTTGTGGAATCCGTAAGGCGAGCTTCCGTGAAAGCGATGGTTCGATAGCGAACAGAAAGAGCACGAACAGGCCATAAACGAATTGCACGTGCAGGTTGACCCAGAACAAAAAGAGTGCCGGTAACACGTACAAGTGCCGAGTTTGTCCATCACTGCGGTACGCAAATAGCGCATCAAGTTCGCTGGTGAACAACAGGATGGTAAAAAGCCAGGGACGCGGCGTATATAGCCCGGCCATGCTCATCATCGCCGCCGAGGTCGTTAGAGCTTGCCAGGTAAAGTCCGGCTGAAGCTTGCTGACAAGGCGGTACGCGGCAGCGGTAATGGAGACGACCAGGAGCAGCTTGAATATTAATAGTCCGGTCAGGCCGCCCGCCGTATAAACGGCGTAAAGCAGTACCTCGAAGAGCCAGCTATAGGCTACCCAGGGCTTATCTATGCCAAAAGCCGAAAACTGATCGGTTGCGGGGACAATATGGTGCTGGACAATCCACTGCCCGGTTCGGAGATGCCACCATAGATCAGGATCGGCAACCGTTGCAGTCTGAATGGCCAGAGCTGCGGGGAACGTAAACACTGCGATCAGCACTAACACTCTGCGAAACCGCTCTTCCCGCCCTTTGCCATCTCCACTTAGTGGCATTCAGAACCTCCACGAAGAGCAGGCCCCCGGCGCGCCTTAGCGACGTCTTCTCTGTGGGGATCGCTAAGACATATCCCGAACATGGCAACCGAGCGACGATAGACGTCATAGCCAGGGAATGCTGCTACCAATACCTCCTCTTCGTAGTGGATCCTGGCCAGAACCAGCCCGAGCCATAACAGGAACGCCAGTAGGAAGGGAAGGGAAAGATGGGTTATAACGATAGCTCCATATTGCAGCATATAGGCCAGGTACATGGGATGGCGAGCCACACGATATGGCCCGCGAAATACCGCCTGCCGGGCTTGCGGCATCAGGCTGAATGATGCGCGCAGGTGCCACAAACTAAGGAAGGCAAGTGCGGTACCGGCCGCCCAGGCAGAAAATGCCAGCACTATAAGGCCGCTTCCTGCAGTCATTGCCAGCCATTGTGGTCTCCAGTGAGCCGCAGTCGCCATGAATAGCGGTACCAGGAAGCTGCCACCGTAGCTTGCCACTTGGGGGCCCAGCCCGCTGAGCCGGGATTGAGCTGGCAGACGAAGAAGGAAACTAATGGCGACAAATAATTCATGTGCCATAGCTGGCAGCAGGGCGATTGCAAACTGCGGAGCGCGCAGGGCAATCAGGCCAGCTAGAACGAGGAAGCAGACGAACCCCGTCCAATCAGACCAATGGTGGGAACGAACTTCTGCCGTTACGTTCGTCATGGGCATACAGGTCAGCCGAACCAAGCCACTTTAGCCAGTGCACGCTCTGAGCCATTCCGGCCTGCCGGATAAGCCGCACTAATCGATCTGTAGCAATGACTTAGGGGCCAGCCATAGACGGGACACTACTAGCCTGGTTTTCCCGAGTTTCGGACCTGGGACATGTGTCGCAGAGTCGGCACACCTCAGGTACGCAGCGGACTCGGTGATAGCCGGAAAGCGCAACAAAACAAAGGCCGTTCTCCCCTGCGGAATTTTGCACGGGAATTGCTGTGCCTGAGTGCGAGATCTGGGGATTCAGGGTCTACAGCAAAGGAGGAACAAATGGATACGTTCCAGATAATCTGGGCAGACGACAATGGCCAAGATCTCATCGAGTATTCATTGCTCGCGGCTCTGCTAGCGGTAGTGGCGGTCGCCTCTATAAACGGCGTCGCCAATGCGGTTAAAAGTGCCTTTAACAGCGTCGCGAACTCGATCAGCAATGCAACCTGATGTATCTCCGTGCCGCGGCGGCGGCTGAAAGCCTGGCTGTTCTGCCGCGGCAATTTTTAACCCGGGCATAATTACGGCCCTGCCAATAGGACGCGCTAATTGCCATTGCGCTTTGTCATAGGCCGGAACCGAAGCCGAACTTAACACTAGCCGAGCGTGACCGTGTGGAACATGGCAATTCTCGTTTTCGTGGTTACCGCCGCCATCTGCGACGTGGGGTGGAAAAAAATCCCCAAGGCGCTGACCGTGACGGGCTTGATTGCGGGGCTGATCTTCCATTGGTTCCACGGTGACGCGCTCTCGGCGGCGGGCACCGCGCTGATAGGTTTTGTCGTCGGGGTGGCGCTGTTTTCGCTGGGAGCAATTGGCGGGGGCGATCTGAAGCTTATCGGCGCCCTCGGCGCCATGCTGGGGTTTGCCTTATGGGTGCGGGCGATGGAGATGGCAATTTACATGGCCGCCGCAATGGCCGTCATCCAGGTGATCCGGCACCAGGCGGTTCGGCAAACGGTCAGCAACATGTGCGTGATTGTCAGGTGGCTATTCACAAGCGGGTGGAGGGCGCACCCGACCATTAACGTGAACAATCCGAGCCTTATCCGATCGCCCTTCGGGCTGTCCGTAGCCATCGGAACTGCCATAGCCATTTGGAGATGAGGAAGGAATATTCGTCCGGCTTGGCGGAAGAGGAGACACGATGAATCGCAAACGATTGTTCCTGATTGCGCTGCTGGCCATGGTTATGGCCGCAATCCTGACCCTGGTGACTTTCCGGACCATGCGCCGCGCGGCCCCCGCGGCCCAAGCCACGGCAACGGCAAAAATCGTGGTCGCCAACAACGACCTTGGGGTTGGCGCCAGGCTCGCCGAGCACGATCTGCGCGTCGCGGAAGTCGCCGCCCAAGACCTCCCGGCAGGCACATTCGCCCAGCCGGCGGAGATCGTGGGCCGAGGTGTCATTGTGCCAATCGTGAAAAACGAGCCGGTTCTTTCCAGCAAGCTCGCCATGGAGAAAGCCGGCTCCGGCCTGCCGTCGATCATTCCTCCCGGAATGCGGGCTGTTTCCGTCAGGGTAAACGAGGTAATTTCCGTGGCCGGCTTCGTCCTGCCCGGAACCAGGGTCGATGTGCTCTTGACGGGAAATCCTGGCGGCCAGCCGAATGCTGCCGGGGAAGTGACGGCAACCATCCTGGAAAACGTCGAGGTACTGGCCGCCGACCAGAAACTGGAGCGGCAAGACTCAGGAAAACCGCAGGCCGTGACTGTCATTACCCTGCTGGTCAATCCGGAAGATGCGCAAAAGCTCGCGCTGGCGGCCTCGGGCGGAAGAGTCCAGTTGGTGCTTCGCAACCCGCTTGACACGCGGAAACAAAGTCCGCCTGTCGTGTCTCACGCCGCGCTGTACCATCTGGCGGCGCCGGTTGCACCACAGGTACGCGCCGGGGGTAAACGGTCGAGCGCGCCGCCGGAGGTTCGTAAGGCGGAGACAACCTCAATGGAAGTCATCAAGGGAGATAAACGGGACGTCACGCGGTTCTAGCAAAGCTTGCTGGAGAGCAATCATGGAAGCAAAGCAGCGGTATCTGTGGATTGTACTGGCGTCAGTGTTATGCGCATTGCTGGCTGCCACCTTGGCTAACGCGGAGCCACCGACTTCTTCGAGTCCCGGATCGCAGGTGAAGCCGGGCGTGACTGCAATAACTACCGGGAACAACGCCGCCAGCGCCGAGGCAGTGGCGTCGTCTGCCAATGGCCGGCAGAGGCTAACGCCAAACCAGGAGCCGGCATTCATTCAAGCTGCGGAACCAGTTCCGAAGGCGCCGGCGACGTCCCCTGCAATGCCTATGCGGGTTATGGCCGGAAAATCGCTGCTGATCACCGCCGCCGACCCCTTGCGGCGCGTATCGGTGACGGACTCCAGTATCGCCGACCCGGTGGCGGTGGGCCCGAACCAGGTGCTGATCCACGGTCGTGCGCCCGGTGAAGTGTCGTTGATCCTGTGGGACGAGCAGGAGCGGTCGCGCAGCTTCGATCTGCGCGTCGATGTGGATGTGACCACGCTGCAACAGGAAATAGCGAAGGCGTTCCCGGGCGAAAAGATCTCCGTCAGCGCCTCTCGCAACGCGGTAGTTCTGAGCGGCCATGTGGCTACCAAAGAAGATGCGGAGCGGGTGACCGCCCTCGCCGGCGCGTACTCCAAAACTGTCATTAATGTGCTGACCTACGGTCCGGTGGAGGCGCAGGAAGTGCTGCTCGAAGTCAAGTTTGCCGAAGTGGACCGGCAGGCCCTGACTCAGACCGGAATCAACGTATTCTCTACCGGGGCTGGAAATGTAATCGGCAGCCTTAGCACGCAGCAGTTCGGCCTGCCCGGCCAATTCAACCTCACCGACAAGTTCCCCTCGGTTCCCGGGCAGCAGTTCACCACCCAGCAGACCTTCAGCGACCTGCTGAACCTGTTTGTGTTCTCGCCTGAAATCCACCTGGGGGCCATGATCAAGGCTTTGCAACAGCAAAACCTGTTACAGATTTTGGCGGAGCCGAACCTGATCGCGCTCAATGGCAAGGAATCGAGTTTCCTGGCGGGCGGCGAGTTCCCCTATCCGGTCGTGCAACCGTCAACCACCGGCTACACGACCGTAACCATTATGTTCAAGGAGTATGGAATCAGGCTGAAGTTCACGCCGCTGATCATGCCCAACGGGAACATACGCCTCCAGGTGTCGCCGGAAGTGAGTTCCCTCGACTATTCCAACGCGCTTACGCTGCAGGGCTTCGTCATGCCGGCGATAAGCACCCGCCGGGCCACTACGGAGCTGGAGCTGCGCGACGGCCAGAGTTTCGTTATTGCCGGCCTGCTCGACCGGCGCGTAATCAACGCAGCGCAAAAATTCCCCGGCTTGGGCGACTTGCCCATCATCGGCAATTTGTTCAAAAGCAAGAGTTACCAGAAATCGGATAGCGAGCTGATGGTGCTGGTCACGGCCCATCGCATCCAGCCGACCAACCAGCCCCCGGCCGGTCCGAAGTTCCCGGAAAAATTCCTGCCGCCGGAGAAGCCTTCGGATAAAACCCAGAAGAAATCCCCGAAAGGAGGCGGATAACAACAGCCGCGAACGTACTTCACTTTTCGCGCGGCCATTAAACCGCGCGGTGTCGTAACTCGAACAGTGTAACCGGCGGCGCGAGGGCCGAGCCTATGAATCCGTTGTTGGTAGCGATCTTTGGAACAGACGAAAACCAGTGCGCCATCTTGAAGGCGCAGGTGGACGGAACGAGCATGGCCAAGGCGGTTATGGCTTGCGCCAACCTGCCGGAAAACAGCAGGGACCCATGGCTGCGCAGGATCGAGGAGGCGGGGGCGAGCGTCGTGCTGGTTGATATTGCCTCGGATTATCCCAGCGCGGCCATTCGCGCCATGGAGCTGATTCACAAGAATCTGCCAGAGGTTGCTGTTCTTGCCATCGGCGATGCCAGCAAACCGCAAACCATACTCGGCGTCATGCGCGCCTCGGCGCGGGAGTTCCTGGAGCGCCCTGTTTCCATCGACAGCCTGCTGGCAGCGTTTGCGCTGCTGACTGCCAAGTCTGTGAAATCTCAGGAAGTCAAACACCTCGGCAAAATTTTCACTTTCATCAATGCTAAGGGGGGCAGCGGTGCAACCACCGTCGCGGTGAACGCCGCCGTGAGCCTGCAAAGGCTGAGCGGCAGCGTAGCCATCGTGGACTTAGCCCCGATCGGCCAGGTGGCATTACATTTCAATCAAAAACCCTCGTTCACCGTTCTGGATGCGCTGCAAAGCATCGATCAACTGGATCGATCCCTGCTCGAAGCCTACATGACACGCTCCGCTGGCGGTGTGCACATCCTGGCTGGCGCGGACGAACCCGCTCTCGAAGCGGGTTCCACGGCCGGCTATGCCCGCCTGCTCGAGTTTTTAATCGCCAACTATGCAGGGGTGATCGTAGACGCGTCATCCCGCCTGGATGCGGTTACGCGCGCGGTATGCGACCTTTCCGAGCTGACGTTCATTGTGGCGCAGGCCGACGTGGCTTCTTTGTGGAGTGCTTCCAAGGTACAGCGTTTTATAGGCCAGGGCAGCGGTCGAAGCCAGATGGCCGTGCTGCTGAACCGGTTCCGCAAGATTTCCGGCTTCGGCGATTCTGACATAGAGCGCACGGTCCATGCGCCGGTGATCTGGAAAATTCCCGATCATCACGATGCGGTATCCGTGGAAATAAACCGCGGCATACCGGTCTGCGAGCAACGAGCCTCCGAAATTGCTAAATCGTTTGCCGGCTTGGCGAGCCTGATGCGAGACACGGGCCATTCGGACAATCTGGAACCGTCCACGCCTACCCTGGAGATCAGATCCAATGGTTGACTTTTCATTTTCCAAACCGCGGGCCGACTATCAGACGATTAAGGCTGATCTCCATCACGAGGTGCTGGAGCGGTTGGACCTGAAGAAACTGTTCGATGTTCCCATGGACAAGGCCCGCGAAGAAATCCTGGGCGTGGTGCGCAACCTGATCGCCGCCGCCGGCATACCGCTGGCCTTTGGCGAACGCGAGCGCCTGGCGCGCGAGATTCTGGATGAAATCTTCGGGCTGGGACCGCTGGAACTGTTGCTGCAGGACACGACCGTTTCCGACATCCTGGTAAATCGCTGGAACCAGGTTTACATCGAGCGCGAAGGATTACTGGAGAGAGTTAACCTGACGTTCAAGGACGACCAGCACCTTCTTCAGATCATAGACCGTATCGTTTCCCGGGTAGGACGGCGCATAGACGAATCGTCTCCTATGGTGGACGCGCGCCTGTCCGACGGATCGCGCGTGAACGCCATAATTCCGCCGCTGTGCCTGGATGGCCCGGCGCTGTCCATTCGCCGTTTCGGGCGGGACCCGCTTACGGAGCGCGAGATTCTCGTCAATCAATCCCTCACCCCCTCCATGATGGAACTGCTGGCGGCCATGGTCAGGGGCAAGCTCAACATAATCATCTCCGGCGGCACAGGCGCCGGCAAGACAACGCTGCTGAACATACTTTCAGCGCACATACCGGACAAGGAAAGGATCATCACTATCGAGGATGCGGCGGAGCTGCAGCTCAGGCAAGAGCATGTAGTCCGCCTGGAAACCAGGCCGCCGAACATAGAGGGAAGGGGGGCGGTGCGAATGCGGCAGTTGGTGATCAACTGCCTGCGCATGCGCCCCGACCGGATAATCGTCGGCGAGGTGCGCGGCGAGGAAGCTTTCGACATGCTTCAGGCCATGAATACTGGCCACGAGGGTTCGCTGACCACCATTCACGCCAATACCGCGACCGACGCGCTGTCGCGCGTGGAAAACATGGTCTCGATGGCTAATTTGAACATCCCGGATCGCGCCATCCGGCAGCAAATCGCCTCCGCCATCCATGTAGTGGTTCAGATCGCGCGAATGGCGGACGGGACCAGAAAACTGACCAATATTTCGGAGGTCGTCGGCATCAAGCACGATCTGATCTTGCTGCAGGAGTTGTTCGTCTTCGAGCGGCGCGGCCTGACCGATTCAGGCCGGGTACGCGGCGTGTTCCGGGCTACGAACACACGGCCGAAATTTGCCGAACGGCTGGAAGCCGATGGCTTCCGCTTGGACCCGCAAATGTTTACCGAAGTCGTGGAAGTCTGAGGCGGGGAGGGACACATGCTGGGTCTGACTTTCGTCCTACTTTTCGTCGATCTGGTGATCGGGGTATTTGCCCTGCTGACCGGGTTCGACCGGAGGAATGAGCAGGCGCGCGCCCTGCGCGAGCGGCTGGACGCCGTCAATCAGGTGGCGCGGCGGAGCCCCAGTGAAGGAATTTCGCTGCTCCGCGATGAGTTGTTGAGCGGAATACCCGCGCTGAACCGGCTCTTGATGAGATATGCCGGCGTCTTTCGCCTGCAGGCGTTTCTGATGCAGGCGGACGTGAGCATGCGCCCCGGCAGGTTCCTGCTGTTCTCGGCGTGCTTCGGCGCGGCTGGCGTGCTTTTGATCCAGTTGGTAGCCCACCTTCCGGTTGCTGTCGAGGCGTTATTTCTGGGCGTCGGGCTGCTGCCGGCCGCTTGGGTGGAAACTCGGCGCCGGCGGCGCTTCCAGAAATTTCAAAACAAATTTCCTGAAGCAATCGACTTTCTCGCCAGGCTCGTGCGCTCCGGGCACTCCTTCAATGCTGCCATGGAGGTGGTCGCCAATGAGTTTGCCGACCCGGTGGCCGGCGAGTTCCGTAGAGTATCTGACGAACTGAAGTTTGGCTTGCCGCTGATGGAGACGATGTTGAACCTTTCCGGGCGCATCCCCTCCTCCGACGTGAAGTTCTTTATCACGGCGGTAATGTTGCAGCGCAAGACCGGCGGCAACCTTGCCGAACTGCTGGATAAGCTTTCTTACCTTATCCGCGAGCGCCTCAAGATCGTCCGCCAGGTACGGGTATATACGGCGTCGGGGCGCGTGACAGTGGTTATCCTGAGCGTTCTTCCTCCGGCGATCCTGATTACCCTGTTGTTTCTCAGCCCGGAGCTGGTCTGGCCATTATTGACGAACCCAATCGGGCAGATGGTGCTTGCTGCGGCGGCCATCCTGCAGATAGTCGGCTTTTTGCTGATACGCAGAATTGTTCATATCAGGGTGTGATATGGAAAACTTACTTTTGTTCGGTGTCTTTGCTTTTCTCATGACGGCCTTGTTTGCCATCGGCTGGGCCGCCCTGGAGCCGGGAACGGATGTGCGCCGGCGCATGCAATGGCTGTCAGGGCGAAGCGCGAAAACGGAGCCCAAGCCGGAAGCTAGAGGGCGCTTGTTTGAGGTGCTGGAGCCCTTGGCCAGGGCGATTCCGAAATCCCCGGCTAACGTCTCCCGGACACGGGCTCTGCTCATTCATGCCGGTTACCGAGACGAGCGCTACGTCAGGATCTATTCTGCCATCCGCGTGCTTGCCGTCCTGGCGGCAGGCGTGCTTCTTCTAGCTTCTAGAGCCATCGTGCGCGCCCCTTTCCCCTCGCTGGCATTCATCGGCTTGGCGTATTTCATCCCGCTATTCGTGCTGAAGCACCTGGTGAGAAAGCGGCAAGCGGCCATCCAGCAGTCGCTTCCGGATGCCCTGGATTTATGCGTCATCTGCGTGGAGGCCGGGTTGGGCCTGGATGAGTCGCTTAGCCGCGTAGGTGGGGAAATCAGACACGCCCATCCTGAATTGTCGGCTGAGCTGGAAATGGTCGACCTCGAACTTCGCGCCGGCAAACCGCGCGCCGAGGCGCTGCGCAACCTGGCCTCCCGAACGGGAGTGGAAGATGTACGCATGTTCGTGGGGATGCTTATACAAGCCGATCGTTATGGAACCAGCATCGCGGGTGCCTTACGCGTCTACTCGGAGTCGTTTCGCTCCGGGCTCAGCCAGCAGGTACAGGAGCGTGCCGCCAAGACTACCGTCAAGATCGTGCCAGTAATGGTAATTTGCATTTTTCCCGCGATGCTTGTGGCGCTGTTCGGCCCGGCGGTGGTTGTGCTTATACGTATGTTATCGACGATGGGGGAAAGATGATATCCGAAACGCTGGACATAATATTTTTTATAGCGCTGGTGATTGCCGCCCTGATTGGGTATGGGCTACGGGGTCGTTCGCTACGCAGGCCGTAAGGAGGCCTTATGTCGCCGTCCCAATGCCGGTGCGCCTTTAACCGTACGCGGGAGAGCTTCCTCGCAACCGAATTACGGATCGCAGATACTCACTGGGGCCGGCTGGTAGGCTTGCTGGGCACATCTCGGGAAGGATTCTCAGCCGGCATGGGGCTGTGGATCGTACCTTGCCATGGCGTACATACCTTTGCCATGCGCTTTCCCATCGATATCGTGTACCTGGACTCGAACAAGAGCGTCATCCATACAGAAGAAAACGTCAAGCCCTGGCGAATAGGACCTATTCGTTTTCAGGCGGCTACCGTCCTGGAGCTTCCTTCACACGTCGTTTGGGACACCCGCACGCAAATCGGCGACAGCATAGAAATTCTGGATTCAATGGAACAGGCGAACGGTGATCAATGACGCGTTGTTCCCCATTTTGGGCCCGATTGATACTGGCAGGCCAGGCTCTGGTAACTTCCCTGATTGTGGTAGCTTGGCGGTACCCGCGCGCTTCCGACACATTCGAGGTTCCCTACGGAATCCCGCTGCGCTTTCCGATTGCATCATTGCTGTTTCACGTCGCGGCTTTAACAACCTGGGTCGCCCTATCGCCCTGGCTTCATTCGCTCCTGGTTAGGACACCTTCCTTATTGCCGATCCGCGCAAAAGAAGTAGCCATCCAGAGAATTTACTACTTTAGCCAGACACTACCTAAGACGGCCGATGCGGGCGGCGCTAGCATTGGGCAAAAGGGCAGCTCAGGCGGGCAGGCGTACCATCATCCCAAGCAGGCCATGCGGGTTGCGCGAGGCAAGGAAGTTGCGCCGAGGATTATGGATACACCCAATCTTGCTCTGCCGCTTAAGGCTGAAGAGGTGGCTAACTTACTCAAGTTTTCGGCACTTTATCCTTCACCGCTGTCGCAAAGCCCGGCGGCGCCCGTCAAACCGATACTTGTCCGGCAGTTAGCCTCCCCGAAACCCAGACCGAAAGTGATCCCGCCTGCCCCTGAGGCTAGCGAGCTGTTTTTACCTGCCCAGGCGCCTATTCCTAACTTGAGAACCGTTACGCCGCTTCCCGTGCTAGAACAAAAGTCTCAAGTGATTCCGCGTCCTGATTCGGCCGAGCTAGCCCCCGCAGCTCCTGCGGAGCCCGTGCCGCCGAAAAGCAGCAACAGCGCCAGCTTCCAAGAGGTCCTTACTGTTAGCGCGCATGATGATTCATCCGCAGTAGTAATCTCGGTACAGCCAGGTAACACTCCAGGACGGTCGCCGGCCGTCGGCGGTGCGTTAGCAATGTCCCCTTTGGGGCAGGGCGCTGGCGCCGGCGATACGGGCGGAGGAGCGGGGGTGGGGAAGGGCGTCGGGCCGGGAGCGGGAACAGATGGCACGGAGCCCGGCAGCGGTGAGACCGGAGAAGGCCGCGGCGCTGATCCAGTCGCCAGGGGCGGCACTTCACTGATGCCCGGTCCGGGCGGCGCGGGCGGTGGAACTGTCAACCTCACAACCTTTCCGGGCGTGGCCATTGACTCCGGTAATGTATATATACCAAGCTTCGCAGCCGGCCCCGGCGGACCGACTCTTCCTAAGCGAAGCCATTACCGACGCGGCCAGCCGCCAACCATAATGGTGATTGCCTCTCCTCGCTCCGGCGGCGCTCTAAGTAACTACGGAACGATGAAGGGCGTACAAGTGTACACCATGTACATGGATTCGCCTGCCGGAATAATCGTGCTGCAGTTTTCCGACCCATCGGTTAAAAACGATATGGAGTATGGCCTAGCCCCTCCTGAACCGGTGATGACCGAAATACCATTAGGCATCTTTCTTCCCCACACAGTGTTGGTGTGTGTTTTAGGCCGAACCGGCTCGCTGCACGATTTCCGCGTGGTGAAAACGCCTTATCCCAGCCTGATACCGCCGCTGATCCAGGTTCTTGAGCGTTGGCGTTTCGTTCCGGCGCTTCGCGGAAAAGATCCAATTTCGGTTGACGTGGTGCTGGGATTCGGAGTGGATACAATCGACTGACGGTGAATCGCTGTACTTCCATCCGGCCACAAGGATGAGGTGCGCGCTTCAAGAGCTTCGCGCCTGCCAGCCACGAGCCGGCGCCTTGCTGCGCGACGCCGGCTGGCTTGAGCGCACTGGCCAACAGCGCAGCGGTTTAATGGAACAGCAGCCCGCCGTTGACGTTGTATGCCTGTCCGGTAATGAAGCCGGCTTCGTCGGAGGCGAGAAACGCCACCAGGTTGGCCACGTCTTCCGGTTCGGCAATCCTGCCCAGCGGTGTGGCTGCGGCCTTCTTTTTAATGATGCTGTCACGAAACTCCTGGAGTGGAATGCCTTTCTCTTCCGCCTGCGCGCGCTCCCAGTAGCTCAGGCGGCCGCTGTCGGTGGGGCCCGGGCAAACTGCATTTACGGTGATGCCATATGGCGCCAGGTCGAGCGCCGAACCCTGGGTGAGGCCGATGAGCGCGAACTTGGAGGCGGAGTAGGCAGCCTGCTTGACGCCCGCCTGTTTGGAGTTGTTCGAGCCGATGTTGATGATGCGGCCGCCCCGTCCCTGGCTGATCATCTGGCGGCCGACCAGCTTGGTCAGCAAAAACACGGCCGTGGCATTGATGGCCAGGAAGTCGTTCCAGACTTCCTCGGCGAGCTCGGTTATCGGAACCGTATCCCGGCCGATAATGGCGCGCGCGTTGTTGACCAGGATATCGATGTGGCCGTAGTGTTCAAGCACCTGCTTTACCATGGCTTGTATCTGCTCGCTGGATTTCAGGTCGCAGGGAACAGTAAGGCAGTCAACGCCGGCGGAGCGAGCCTCCCCGGCCACGCTTTCGATGCCGCGCCACCCGGCCTGTACCTCAGCGGGCGGAAGGTCCTCCGCTTTTCGCGGCACGTCGGTCAGCACCAGGTCCGCGCCCAAGCCAGCCAGTTTCAAGCCGGTCGCCCGCCCGATGCCTTTCATCCCTCCGGCGCCGGTAACCAGCGCCACCTTGCCTTTCAATTTTGGCATGTGTTTCTCCTCTACCGATCTACGATTCGTTTCACGCCGGTGTTCTCTTTTCTATGCGAGTTCTTCGCCCGGTCAGCCCAGCAGCTTCCGGCTCATGTACAGGAGAATGTTGGCGCCGTTGATCATGGCTGAGCGATCGAATTTCATGGTCGGGTCGTGCAGTCCCGGCGCCAAATCGCATCCCAGCCCCACGTAGCCTGTTTTCAGCTCCGGCCGTTTCTTTACAAAATAATGGAAATCTTCGCCCCCGGGAGTCACTATCGGCTCGAGCAGCCCTTTTTCTCCCAGCACCGCGCGGATAGCTTCGCGTGCCAGCTCAATAATTTCCGGGTGATACTCCGCTCCGGGGACGCCGCCCTTTACGGTCGTTTCGGCGGTTGCTCCCACGGTTGCCGCGGCCGCTTTGATGGCCTTATCAACCTTGTCGATAAGCGTTTCCATGGCGGCGTTTTGCTGCGTTCTAAGGTCCATCGCCATCTCGGCCCTATCGGGAATTGCGTTCAGTGTCGCTCCGCCGGCATGGAGCTTGGTGACCTTGCAGGTCCAGGGCACCACCGGGTTGAGGTGGATGGCATTCACCGCGTTGACGGCTGCCGCGGCCGCGTCAATGGCATTTATACCGAGATGAGGCCTGGCTCCATGTGCGGTACGGCCTTTGATGGTCGCTTCCATAATGTAGCTGGAGCCATGATACAAAGCGGGCGTAGCCTGCCCAAGCCTTGCTTCCTGGATCGGCCGGAGATGGATCCCAATCACCACGTCGACGCCGTCAAGCGCGCCGGCTTCGATTAACTTAAGCGCGCCGGTGAGTTTTTCTTCGGCCGGCTGAAAAAGTATTTTCAGAGTGCCCCGCCGGATACCCGTTTTGGCCAGTTCCTCAGCGGCGGTCAACACCATCGAACAGTGCGCATCGTGTCCGCAGGCGTGAACACAGACATCTTTGCCGTCGATGGTATATTCCAGGGCGTCCATGTCAGCCCGCAGCGCGACCGTCGGACCCTGTTCCTTCCCCTTCAGGGCCGCTATCACACCGGTCCCGCCGACACCGGTGGTTACACTGAAGCCGGCGGCTTTGATTCTTTCCGCCAGCCATGCCGATGTCCGGCGCTCGCCGAAACCAGGTTCCGGCATGGCATGCAACGCATCGTAAGTAGCTTGGATTCTGGCTTGTATTTCGTGCATTTCGTCTCCTTCCCGATTCACCTATACGAAAAATCGCATGACCAGCATGCTGATGGCGGCATTGATAATGCTGATTACAAACAGCGCCGGATAATATCGAGTTTTTACTCCGGCGGTTCCCAGGCAGCGGCCCATATATTGGACCTGTGCTCCCATCAGGAATATGGCCGGCAGCAGAATGGTGACATGTGTTCTGTCCAGCGCATTTGACGCATACAGGCTGGCGGCCACCCCGGCGCCGCCCGCCATTGACATCCAGGAGCCCATCAATACCATCGCCGCGCTTCCCGGCAATCCGAAGAGCGCCATGATCGGATTGAAGATTTTTCCCAAAGCATCAAGCGCACCGGAAACCCGGAGAACCTGGATCAGCACGTATGCCATGAGCACGTTCGGCAGGATGCTGTTGGTCCCCACGGCCCAGCCTTTCCGGGCGCCTTCGACAAAAATATCCGGAATCGTTTTCTTCTGCTCGGCTGCCATTTCAGTTCTCCTCTCTCGCGAAGCAGCGCATGTAAAGCCGCATGAGGTTAGCGCCAAAACATTTCAGAACGAACATCAGTGCCAGCGGCACGATTATGGGCACGGTGATGAACCCGAAAAGCGCGGTGCCAATGGATAGATAGTTTGTGATGGTGCCGCCGCCGGAAAACTGAAAAGCGGCAAAAATCGTCCGCTCCCGTTCCGTTATGACCTGATTTTCCTTCAGCAGGCGCGTCATGCCGGCTCCCGCATCGGTGCTCTGGAAACTGGTGACCATGGCCAGCCCGGTAATTCCAGGAATGCCCATCAGCGGACGAAGAACCGGAGACAGCAGTTTCTGAGCCGCTCTCAAACCGCCAAAATGGTCGATGATCTCTACCACGCCTAGCGCAAACATGACCACCGGAACTAGGCTGAAGGCGAACATGAAGCCGTCACGCGCGCCCAAGCCGCCCTGCCCCATGAAGGTTGCCTTGGCGGGATCTTTCATGGTCCCGAATATTCCCGCAATGGTGTTGAAATCGATCGCGGTAATCAATCCCTTCCGGCTGGCAAGCAGGCCCGAAAAGCAAACGATGGCAAATACAAACGCCACATAGCCGGTCCAAGGGACTACTAGTTTCTTGGGCGCTTCGATGAGATCTTTTTTCTCTTCTACTACTGGTACATTCCCTGACACTGTTGGATACCTCCTCAAAAATTCTTTCTGCTGTCTGAACGAGTCGCAGCCCGGTACCTGCTGAAGCGATGGGGGGACCCTGTCTGACCCCTTACTGTCGCAAGGAACGAAAAAAGGGTGAATGGCCGTTATTATAAGCCACTTGGGGGCTATCGCCTTGCTTCTTTCAAATCCCCGGAGTGTGGCTGACACATTTGGCGAAACCGCCGATAGCGCAATTGGCAGCCAGCGGCGATAGAGGCCGTTATACGATCAAAGAGATTGCCCGGGCGGAGTAGGTTTCGGAGAGCTTCAATGCGGGCATTCATTCGCCTCTTGCATCCGTTCAACAAAAGGCTAAACTTGCACGTTGCGTAATCTCATGGGCCCTTCGATGCGCGCGGCCATTGGCATAATGCGCGAAATTCAGGCACTACTTCATCAGTAACGATAATAGGGAACGACAGCTCTTCCAGGAAAGGACGACATGGAATACAAAACTCTCGGCAACACCGGCCTGCTCGTATCGACCCTCTGCCTCGGCACAATGACCTTCGATGGCGGGAAAGATTTCTGGCGGCTCTTTGGCGCCCTTGACCAAACGGCAGCCGACGAACTGATGAAAACTTCGATCGATGCCGGCGTCAACTTTTTTGACAGCGCCGATGTCTACTCTGAAGGCGAAAGCGAAAGGACGCTTGGTCGATCACTCAAGAACCTGAATATCGCCCGGAACCAGGTAGTTCTTGCCACCAAGGTCTTCAATCGCGTTGGGCCAGGCCACAATGACGTTGGCAACTCCCGTGGACACATCATGGATGCCGTCGAAGCCAGCCTGCGCCGGCTCCAGACCGATTACATCGATCTATACCAGGTCCACGGCTACGACTCGCTGACCCCCGTTGAGGAAACACTGCGCGCCCTGGATACACTCGTTAGCCAAGGCAAGGTTCGCTACATCGGCTGCTCCAACTGGCAGGCCTGGAGGCTGGCGAAAGCGCTCTGCATCTCCGAGTTTAAGAATCTCGCCCGCTTCGATACCCTCCAGGCCTACTATTCCATTGCGGGACGCGACCTGGAACGCGAGCTAGTACCTTTCCTCGAAGCCGAAAAGGTTGGCCTGCTAGTTTGGAGCCCGCTTGCTGGCGGCCTGCTCTCCGGTAAGTTCAGCCGGGAAAACCAAAAGCCTGAAGGCTCGCGCCGTTCTGAGTTTGACTTTCCTATCGTCAATAAAGAGCGCACCTGGAAGATTCTCGATGTCATGGCTCCCATAGCAAAAGCTCACAATTGTAGCCCGGCGCGTGTCTCGCTGGCATGGCTTTTGGCTAAGCCTGTCGTCACCTCCGTAATAATCGGGGCCAAGCGTCTCGACCAGCTCCAGGATAACCTTGCTGCAGTGGATCTCAAACTTACTGAGGAAGAGATTAAGCAGCTCGACGATGTAAGCGCCCTGCCGCCAGAGTATCCGGGCTGGATGCTGCTGCGCCAAAACCTGAACCGGTTGCAGAAGTTTGAGCTGTTTAGGAGCGTGCCTGACTCGGATTGATGAGTATGAGTATAGGGATCGGCAATTATCTTATAAACAGGAAGTAGCGACCAAGAATTTTGAGTGGCATCCTGAGCGAAGCGAAGGATCTGCGGTTCTTCCACCCCAGCAAACGCAGAAGCGGCGCTGCTGGGGACCCTGGAAAGCAAAGCAGATCATTTGGCGAGTACAAATTTCTCCGCTGCCGGATAGCGGCTAAACAGCCGCGGCTTTCCTTTATCCTTGCGCGTGTCCGGGACCAGGCCGCCTTCGCCCTGCTCTCTGCAGCGGGCCATCCAGCGGTAGAGTGTGCGCACCGATTTCCCGTGCTGGCGTCCGATGAATTCCGCCAACTGATCGCGCGTGGTGAAGATGCGTCCATCGCTGTTGAGGAAGTTGGGCTTCAGCCCCTTTTCCCAGTCCAGTAGTGGCTGCAGCAGCCGGTAGCGCGCCAGCATCTTTGTCCGTTTCGCTGGAGTGATAATCGACGCTGTCATGGCGAGCTGCGGCGGCACAATCTTCGACGCTGTCATGTCGAGCGATGGCGCGGTAGCGCCGGAGTCGAGACGCCTTGCGGTTGACAGCCCTGCCGGCGAAAGCACCAGCGCCATCTGCTCGGTTGGCGAGCTCTCGGTACTAGCCTCGGTCGCCGCCCGCCGCATCAGAATCTCCTGCAGCTTGCGCACATCCTGTTTGTCTGGAGGTAGAGAGGAGGCGGCGTACTCGCGCGGGCGTGGCCCTGGCCTTGACTCCGATCTATTAGCTTGCCGAGATTGCAATTCACCTGCTCCGTCCATCCGTTCTATTTCTCGCCGACTGCAACCCAGCACCTCCGACATCTCTGCTTTTGACAGCCAGAGTTCAGTGCTCATTGCCCTTCCTCGTGCATAACCTGTTCCATCAGCCGGCGCAGGGCTCCATCGCTCTTCTCCCGCGCGATCAGCTCCTCGGCCAGCCGCAAAAGTTTTGTCTGTTTGGCGGTGATCAACTGGCAGCCGGCGCGCTCGGCCAGCGCCCGTAGCAGCCGCCAGTCGCCGGTGACATGGCAGAAGGCCCGAGTCCAGGCCAGCGGCCAGCGGTGGCCCTCTTTGCTCTCGGCGGTGAAGGCATTCAGCATCGCCTCACTGACCTGGCGGCCAACCGCTGCGCTCAGCTCTTCGGTGATCTGCGCGCGTTTTTTATCGCAGCGCTTTATCGCGTCGCCCAGAACCGCCCGCACCATGGCGTCGTCATCGCCAGCGCCAGGTACCTCCGCCAGTCCAGAGAAGAGGTCAGGCTGCATTGCTGAGTCTGTGATTGTTGGCTTCCGGCTCATGCTCTAGACTTTCCTTGCTATGCCAGACTTCGACAAAACCAAACGGATCATTTGCGCCCACGCTCGCCAGTACCAGCAGTTGCTGCTGGAACACGGTGCGATGCTGTCCGTCCTGGAGAGCCGTCCCTTCGGCCGAGTTCCAGACAATTTGGCGCGAAAAAGTCCAGGAATTAATGAAAAGCCCTCAAGCGCTTCGCCTTCGGGCTGATCTATCTCTGTTTCAGGAAAAGCTGCGATCTGCCGAAGACGAGTTCGAAGTATGCGACGCATTCCTCGCGCTGCCTTTGCGTCGTCGATCCATTTGAAGCCAGGCTCGCCGGGTTTCCTGTTGTCCAGTTTTTTTGAGGTTTTAGACATTGCCACCTGGCTGTGAGCGGCCCCATACTCGGAGCCGCTATGGCTTCACGCTGCTTCGTGATGGTCTTCGCGCCGCGACAGCTCGGCCAGGATGGCCGCTTCAATGCGCCGCGACTGGCGCTCGCCGAGCGCCACCCGGCGAACATGGGAAAGACTGACTCCGAGTTCCCGCGCGACGGCGGCGTAGACGCCGCGCAGTTTGAGCGGCCTCAAAAGAAGGGCGCTTTTCGTGTTAGCCTTGGACGACTTGTGGCGGGTCAATTTTTGGCTGGCCATAACTATATCGTTTTAACGGAATCGTTAATGACTGTCAAGGAAAAAGTTTCAAAGAGACCTTCCCCCGCTAAACCTGAGTGGGCATTGAAGATAGAAGCCGCACGGCACAGGTTGGGTTGGAGCCAGAGCCAGCTTGCACAACGCTGCGGAACGTCGGCCATGGCAGTTTCGCGGTGGGAACGGGGTGAAAATGAGCCGCCCGGGCCTGCCTATGCTGTGTTAGGCAAGTTGGTTGGCGACCCTGACTGTTGGTATTTTTGGGAGCGGGCAGGGGTCAGCCGAAGTGATGTATTGCAGGTGCTGCCACGCATAGAGGAGCGCCTTCGCCAGTTTACTGCCCCCAAAATAGAGATCGCGCTGGCTCCGAGCGGGGCATCCCATAAATTATCCGACTATGTCGCCGTTCCCCTCCTCAAAGATGCAGCCTCGGCCGGACCTGGAAGAGTCGTCGACCCAACTGAGATAGATGACTACATCGTGGTGAGACCCAACAGCTTTCGAGACCCCAAATATACAGTTGCCATCAGGGTCATTGGTTCTTCTATGGAGCCTTCCCTGCGCGATGGTTTTATTGTGGTTGTCGATGTTCGCGAACGGCCACCGGAAGAGCTCGTGAACCGCATGGTGTTAGCGCGCAGGCCGGGCGAAGAGTTGCTGGTTAAATATCTGCGCCATACGCAGGGAGAATTTGTTTTGGTGGCTGAGCACACCAGCGTGAGCTACAATCCTATTCTGCTTAGCCGCGAGCCCGGCTGGAAGATCGTGGGCGAAATCATCTGGTGGATCGGAAAGCCAAAATAGGAGGCACGATCTATGAGGGGATTTTTGAAAGGTGTTGCATCCGCACTGTTCTGTGTCAGTTGTTTTATGCTAGCCCAGGCAGTACCAGTTTCGGTCTCTTACCAAGGCGAAAAGGGTCTGATTGCGCTCCAGCCTCTGATGCCCAGCGGAGGCGGCGCAACTAAAATCGGCAAGATGTTCGTTCCTGGCTTGACTCCGCAGATCGTCAGAACCTACTCCGGAGCGGATTCGCCGGTGAAGATCACCGAGCCGCGCCCGACGTTCATTTTTAAGGTCATGCCGCAGTTGACGAGTGTAGCCGGCTTCACCTCACGCGATATAAGACTTGTCCGGCTCAGAGCCCGAAAGGATCACCGCGAGCTACAGGTTACGACTGGCGCCAGCATGTTCACGTTTAAGGCCGGAACTGGCGAAAATCAGCTCCTGGAGATCTCTGTTTCGACCAGGGATGACGGCTACATAGTCACCCCGAAAGCCGATCTTCCAGCCGGCGAATATATGCTATTTTTGGGTGCCAACCAAGTCGGCTTTGACTTTAGCCTTCGCAGGGAGTAGTGGTTAGAAGTTAGTTATCTTTCGCCGGCACCCAGCAACGCATAGAAGCGATTTACTCTGGGCGCCCCTGTCGCCAGTGGTTGAAAATGTTTTGGTCGCTTTGGATTTGCGACATTCATTCCTTCTTTTCTGGTTGGTCGCAATTAATTACATCTCTATTTTCAGTTACTTACAGACATACCCTTCGTTTTTCTTACCTTGTCGCAATTGCCGCCTCTGAGGACGGCCTGTCGCCTACGCAATTTCAATAACTTACGGGCCGATCTGTGACAAATCCAAGGGAAATCGCCCAATTTACTGACATTTAATTCCGTATGAGAATTAAATGTCAGTGCCCACTCGGCCGCCGCGTAAATATTTACCCCACTACAACTTACCCCCCACCAACCCGCCACCTCCCCTTACTGACATATAATTCTGTATCCCCCATCATTCGGCCGCGCAAAAGCAGCGCGGCCTCAGGATGACACCTCCTGGTATTTATTCGGCGGCCTGTCCGGTAAGCCGGAAGCTTGCCAGCTCGTTGCGCAAAGCGCCGGCATAAATGATGATGCCACGCCCTTCTTACGATTTTCCGCAAAGCTGACGCGCTATTTCGAAGACCGTCTGTTCGTTTGGCACCGTCCTGTCCTCCAGTGCTGGCGAGAACGGAATGGGGACATGCATCGCGCCTATGCGTTCCACCGGCGTTTCCAGATGATAGAAGGCGCCTTTGGCAATGACCGAGGCGATCTCGGCAGTGACTCCATAACGGCCATAGCCCTCATCCACGACAATTGCGTGCGCCGTCTTTTTCGCCGATTCGATCAGGGTGCGCTCGTCCAGCGGCCACGTGGTCCGCGGGTCGATCACTTCGGCGCTTATGCCCGCCCCTTCCAGCAACTCTGCCGCGGCCAGCGCCACGTGCACCATGCTGCTGGTGGCTACAATGGTTATGTCATTGCCAGCGCGCTTAATGTCGGCCACTCCGAAGGGAATCGTATAATCCTCAGCCGGCACCGGGCCTTTCAGCTTGTACATCATCTTGTCTTCGATGAACACTACCGGGTTATCGTCCCGGATGGCCGTCTTCAGGAGCCCCTTGGCGTCATACGGCGTTGATGGCAGGACAACCTTGAGGCCCGGAATGTGGCTGAACAAGGCGTGCAGCGATTGCGAGTGTTGCGCCGCCTGCCGGCGGGTGGCGCCCAGGGTGGTCCGCAGCACCATGGGAACCTTCCAATGGCCGCCTGACATGTAATGAATCTTGGCCGCCTGGTTCACCATCTGGTCCATGGCCAAAGTAGTGAAATCGCCGAAGATGATGTCCACAATGGGACGCAGTCCGGTCATTGCCGCCCCCACCCCAATGCCGGTGAAGCCCGGCTCTGAAATCGGAGTATCGACCACGCGCGCCGTGCCGAACTCGTCCACCAGACCGACCAGCACCTTGAAAGGTGTCCCCGCTTCCGCGACATCTTCGCCCATCAGGAATACGTGGGGATCGCGGCGCATCTCCTCCGCGATTGCCTCCCGGATGGCTTCTCCAAACGTCAGTTCGCGTACATTGGCTTCAGGCATAAATGTCCTTCTCCACTTCATCCAGGCTTGGGAAAGGCGCGGCTAAAGCGAATTCAACCGCTGCCTGCATTTCGTTTTCGACCTCGGTTTCAATCTGCTTGAGCAGGCCGGACTCGGCCAAGCCCTGCTCCACCAGCCAGGCTCCATGATTCTTAATGGGATCGTGCTCGGTTAGCCAGAGATGCTCTTCCTCTTTGCTGCGGTAGTAGTCGCGGTTGAGATCGCCTACATGATGGCCGCGGTGGCGATAGGTATTGCAGAACAGGAAAGCGGGACCGCCGCCCTCGCGTGCGCGGTCGATCAATCGCTTGGCCACCGTATACACGGCTCGAACGTCCTGCCCGTCGACCCGCTCGGCGAGCATGCCGAGTGCGGTCGCGCGCGCCGGAACATCTCCTGCCAGCACCTCGGTGGAGCGGGTGAACTGCGCATACTGGTTGTATTCGCACACGTATATAACCGGCAGCTTCCAGAGTTGCGCCATGTTCATCACTTCGTATAACAACCCTTGCGCCAGGGCACCGTCGCCAAAAAACGAGACTGACACCCGGCCATTGCCCAGGTGCTTGGCGGAGAAGGCCGCCCCGGTGGCGATTCCTACACCACCGCCGACGATGCCGTTGGCGCCAAGATTGCCGGTCTTGGGATCGGCAATATGCATCGACCCGCCTTTGCCGCGGCAATAGCCGGGAGCCTTCCCTAGCAGCTCGGCAAACATGCGGTTGGGCGCAGCGCCTTTGGCCAGGCAGTGACCGTGTCCGCGATGGGTACTGGTGATGTAATCGTCGGGTCGAAGGACGCTGCATACACCCACCGCCACTGCCTCCTCCCCGATATACAGGTGGGCGAGGCCGGGCATGAGAGCGTGCGTGTAGAGGTCATTTACATGTGTTTCGAACGAACGGATGGCCGCCATCTGCCGGTACATATCGAGCCACTGCTTAGCTAAGACTCCCCGGCCAAGATCGGGCGCTACGGTGTAATTCATTTTTAGCTCCTGATATCTGTCCCCAGCCAAAGCCGTGCCTGGCCTGCAATGCACGGAAACAGTCAGAGACACCTGGCAAACTTAGTTGCCGGCAGTAGTGGTCCCTCCGGTGGACGACGCTACTTTTTCGGCACCTTCTAATTCAATGTCCTTTCCGACCGGTTCCCACTTGATGGCAATCGTGGCTATAAAGGCAATCAGAGGAAATATCACAAGGTACAGCAGCATCTTATTGATTCCAACTTGAGCTACAACAAGGGGAAAGAAATAAAAGCCTAATATGCTGCCGACTCGTGTCATTCCCTGGGCAAAACCGGTTCCGACGCCGCGGATGCGGGTCGGATATGATAGTGCCGCCATCGTCATACCTGTGCCGCCCTGGCCGCCCGCGTGAGCAAAAATAAAGATACCAAACAGAAGGGCTGCCGTCAGCACGGAAAACTGCGTTCCGCCCAGGTAAATGACAAAAAGGCTGACTACGCCGATGCCGTAGCCGATAATAGTCAGCCGGCGCACGCCTATCTTACTCAGAATTCCGGCGCCGACAAATCCTCCTACGATTCCGAAAATGTTGAAAAACACGGTTCCGAGAATGGCGTTGATGAAAGCGCCGCCGAATAGGTGCGTAGAAATTGTCGGAATGTTAAAAGCCACCGCAAAGTATTCGAATGATTGAGTTATGCTGATGATAGTGACAAGGAAAGTGCGCAGCCGGTACTTAGGCGAGAATATTTCAAAGAAGTTGACGTCTACCTTCTTCGCCTCCGTTTTACGCTCCTCCGCAATAACCTGGACTTTGACGCCATACATCTTTTCCAGAACCCGCCCGGCTTCGTGCAGCCCTACATTGTGAGCCGCCCAAGTGGGGCTTTCGTCCATGTACTTATACCGCAGAATAAGAACAATCAGGGCTGGAACCGCGCCAAACCCAACCGCGATCCGCCAGAGGTAAGCGGTATGAACGAAATAGTAAAAAGGCAAGATGATCAAGCCCGTGCATGCAGTCGCCACGAACCAGAGGGGAGCCCAAAGATTAACGCTGCTGCCTCTTTTCCGCGCATTTACGTATTCGGCAATGAAGCTCAGGGCGACCGGGAAGTCGAGCCCGACGCCAATACCTAGCAAGAGTCTGAAAAAGAGAAGTATCCAGACATTGGTTGACAGTGCCGCACCGAGAGCGGCAACAACAAGCAGGACCAAATCGACCAGGAACATCTTGAAGCGGCCTGCCTTGTCCGTAAAGTAACCGCCCCAGATGGCCCCGACAAACGCTCCAAGCGCCATCATGGCAGTCACGCTTCCCACGGCAAAAGGCGAGAGGTGAAATTCTGTGCGGAGCTGCACAATTCCAACACCTATACTTGTGAAGTCATAGGCATCGATGAACATCCCTCCCAATGAAATCAAAACAATGTAAATCGCGGATTTGCTTGCTGGTTGTGCATTAACGAAACGAGCAACGTCGTACTCGGAACGAATGATAACTTCCGTTGCCATAAGCTCCCTCCACCGACATTAATTAGACACGCGTTCCGGCTTGCGGAACGACGCATGTATGGCTCTGCCCCTGGCTAATCGCGACGGCTTAGCGGCATCGGAGATCCCAGGGCGCCGCATAATACCTATAGGTGGGCCCCATTACCCAAGGACGGTCCACTTATTCTATTAATAATCTCTGCTCTGCTTAACGCACTGCGCTTGCCCCCGCCAGCTCGGATTCCTGTTGCGGTTGCCAGCCCACTGCTTCCAGTTGCTCGACCAGCATTCCGCGCATTGCTACGACGCTGGCGCCGGCACGCATCATGGCCACCGCCTCTTCGATAGATGTCACAACACCGGACGCTTTAACGCCAATGCGATCTCCCACGGTTTTCTTGAGCAAAGCGATGTCATGGACAGTGGCGCGACCCGGCCCGTAGCCCGTGCAGGTCTTAACAAAATCCGCGCCGCAGTCGGCGACGATTTTGGCGGCGGTGATTTTCTCGGAATCGTTCAGAACTCCCGTCTCGATAATAACTTTGAATATGACATTGAACGGCTTGGCCACCGCCATGACTTCAGAAATTTCCCGGGCTACCCGCTTATAATCGCCTGCCTTGAAAGCGGCGATGTTCATCACTAGGTCCAAATCGTTGGCGCCCCGGCGCAACCCTTCTTCTGCTTCCCGGCAATTCACATAAACCGTCGTGCCGCCGCATGGAAAAGCAACCGGAAGCAGCGCCCGCACTTTGGAGCCCTTCAACTCGTCGACTATGGTGCCCAGGTGTTGAGGAAAGGCCACGGCGGCGCGGAAGCCATACTTCCTGGCGCTGCGGCAAGCTGCCCTTACATCCTTCTCAGTAGCAATTATGGTGAGTGTTTCCGAATAATCGATCGCAGGCAAAAGATTGCGAACCTCTTCTACGCTGACCCCGTATAGCTCTAAACTCACAGCTCTACCTCCTTATAGAATTGAAGCTCCGATGGATGGGTACGAACGTTACCCCAAAAATCCGGTAAATGCAAGATATTCACTCTTAATAAATGGAACATAAAGCTACAGGGGCGCCCAGGGAAACTATTCGCCAATGTTGGCGGATTGCGTGGCACTCATATCTGTGCTACCGGGGCGGAGAAACCAGCTTCACCTTGAGTCGGGAGCGTTGTGCTGTGTGCGTGACTATTCTCGGAGTCGGGGTAAATTCGAAGAAATAGCGAGGAGAGACGCGGTAAGTAATGAGGGTATCTCACCTGGTGAAATCAGCGGTGGACTATTTCACGTAGCGAGACTGTGAGCCAAATGAGGCGCGAACATGGCTGTAATTTATCCTTGACATATCAATTTTGCCCCAATATTCTCAGTTGCGATCTGATACCCTCAAATACAGTGCAAGTGGTTCCATTGAGTGAAAATCGACAGGAGTACCTTGATCCAGTGAGGTTTATTTTTTATCACCGCTAACGAATCAGCAGGTGAAACCTATGCCGATTAGAACCCTGAGTCGTGCAATCAAAATTCTGGAATGCGTTCACGGTTCTGCGCCAGGCCTCATCCTCCGCGACATCGCTGATAGTGTCGGCCTAAGTAAGGCAACAGCTTATAGGTTCGTGCAGGCGCTGCTCCAGGCGGACTTTCTCCGGCTGGAGCCCAAGACGTCACGCTATTTTGTAGGAGCAGGCCTGCTGCGATTCGGCAAACTCAGCCAGGAGTTCGACGAGCTTCGCGTGCTGGCTTCTCCCTATCTCGATGCGCTGCGTAAGGCCACTCTTGAAACAGTTACTCTGGTTGTCCCGGTAGGCGCCATGCGCAGGACTATCAGTGTGCATTTGAGCGAGTACGAGTTGCGGGCTGTCCCGGAGCTCGGGGCTCTAAAGCCACTTCATACCGGGGCCGCGGGAAAGGCGATGCTGGCATGGTACAGCGACGAGGATCTTGAAGGATTCCTGGCCAAAAAGAAGCTGATACCGGTAACGCCGCATACTATAACCAGTGCCGCGACCCTGCGCCGTGACTTGGTTCAAGTTCGTGCCCGCGGTTATGCGGTGAGTACCGAAGAGACTGTGATAGGGCAGGCGGCGAGTGCCGCTCCCGTGTTTCATCCGGCCGGCACAGTCATCGCCGCGATCAATATATCGGGTCCAGTGGTCCGCTTGCCCATGCCCAAGTTACAGGAAAACGGAGAAAAAGTTGCCCGCATTGCCGCGGAATTTTCGAATGCGCTGCAATCAAAACTCCCACCCCGCAGGGCGGCTTGGGCTCAATAGGCGGATGGCAATGTTCAGCGAGAAAGTTTAGTCGCGTAGTCACTTAACTAATAGTTCCAAGAGAATAGGGCAAGTCCATAAATCTAGCTATGACTGCTATCTGTGCTTTTCCAGACTATAGGCAAGACGAGGAGGAGAAGAATGAGAGTGTCTCTTAGAGTTACTTTCCTAATCCTTATCCTAATCATAGCGATGGCTTATCCTGGCGTCGCCGCACCGCCGTACCCGGCTGCCCAGTCAATAAAGATTATCGTTCCTTATGCCGCTGGCGGCACCGACCATTTCTTTGCCCAGATGGTGGCCAAGTATCTGACTAAGTACACCGGCCAGAAGGTCCTGGTTGAGCCCCGACCGGGCGCTGGCGGTAACCTTGGTTCTGCCTATGTCGCCCACTCGAGAGCGGATGGCTACACGCTTTTGGCCGCGACAGCCGGTTCCAACGCAGTTAATCCTTCTCTTTATAAGGATATGCCTTATAACGCGCAAGAAGAGTTGAGGCTGGTGGCGACACTGGCCATTGTTGATAACGTGCTCGTCGTCGGTGCCAGCAGTCCGTTTAAATCCGTAAAGGATATCATCGCCGCAGGCAAGCAGCAGCCTGGCAAGCTTACCTACGCATCATCGGGCGTTGGTAGTGTGCTGCAGCTCTCAGGCGCGTTGTTAGGAAATATGGCCGGAATCCATATGGTACATGTTCCTTATCAGGGGACTTCTCCCGCGCTCATCGACATCATAGGCGGCCGGGTAAGTTTCATGTTCGCCAACGCTCCGTCCGTGGTCAGCCTGGTGAAGGCCGGCAAGCTGCGTGCTCTGGCCGTGACGGGCAAGAACCGCTCGCCGGCGCTGCCCAACGTTCCGACCATGGAGGAGGCCGGTGTTCGGGGATTCGTCCTCGTCTCGTGGTACGGAATCATGGGCCCATACAAAATGCCCCCGGATGTCATTGCAACATTAAACAGCAATATCAACCGCATGTTAAAAGAGCCTGAAATCAAGGAACGATTTGCCGAGCAGAGCTCGACTCCGTTCATCATGAGTTCTGATCAGGCCGAGGAGTTCTTTCTTCAGGAATTGAAGACATGGGAAAAGGTAGTGAAGATTTCCGGTGCGCGGGTTGAGTGAGCGTGCCACCAGGGAGTTGAGGCAGATGAGAATTTTAGTGACCGGGGGAGCGGGTAACGTGGGACAGGAGGTAACGGAACTGTTATGCCTGGATCGTCATGAACCCGTTGTCTACGATCTAATTCCGAGTCCGAATGCGGATGTCCGATCTGAAATAGGTGATATCAACGATTCTGAAAGACTCGCGAAAGTCTTTGACGAAGTCAAACCGGAGGCGGTAATCCATCTTGCCTCCATGCTTCAGTTCGCCTGCGAGTCGGACCCGGCAGGTGCGGTTAAAACGAACGTGGCCGGCACGGTTGCCGTTCTCGAGGCGGCGCGCCAGGCGGGAACCGGCAGATTCGTCTTTGCCAGCTCCGTGGCCGTATATGGCTCCAGCGCATCGGAGTTGAACGAGAGTTCGCCGGTGCAACCGGATGTGTCGGTCTACGGCGCCACCAAGCTTCTTGGGGAACGGCTACTGCGCCGCTACCGAATGCTATACGGAATGACGTGCCGGACCGTGAGGCTGTCGGCCGTGCTGTCAAGCCGTCCGGTAGCGAGCGAAGGCATTGCCGCGGTCGTTGCGAAGCTGTTCAGCGTGGTTTCGGGCCAAGACGCTGCGGTTACGGGGGTGGCCGCTTCCGAGTTGCGCCACTATGTGCACATAAAGGATGCGGCGCTGGCCATAGTGCTGGCCGCAACCAAAGAGAAATGCGAGGACGATCTTTTCGTAGTAGCCGGCCCTCCGGATTCTTACGTGACCTTCGCGGAACTGGTCAACCTGATACGGAGCAGGTGTAAAGGTGCGGGAGATGTGACATTTTCCGGGAAATCCGGCAATCGCGGCAGGATCGATTGGCGTAGGGCGGCGGTGCAGTTGGGCTACCAGCCCCGGTACAACATGGAAAGAATGGTCAGGGAGGCAGTCGAGTCATGTCTGAACAGACGTTAACTGAAGAATCTCGAGCCGGGGCTAAAAGCGGCGATGTGTCTGAACCGGTACAACTGGAGTTGCTGGAAAAGCTGATCCTTGTTCGTGAATTCGAATTGGCGTGCGAAGGCTGGTGGAAGGCCGGTGAGCCGCTGGTAGGCGAATTTCACCTAAGCCTGGGCCAGGAGGCGTTTGCCGTCGGCACCTGCGCGGCGGCCGACCCGGCAGATCCTATATGCCCGTCCATACGCGGCATGGGGGTATATCTGTGCCGCGGGACTTCGATGGCTTCGCTCATCGCGTCCTTTCTCGAGCGTGAGGGCAGCATCAGCGGAGGACGCTGGGCGCACTGGCACTCGCCGGTTTCCGCCTGCAACATCCTGCCTCAGACCGGAATGCTTGGCAGCGGGCTGGTGAGCGCAGCGGGAGTGGCAATGGCGCAAAAGCTTCGCAAGAGCGGGCGGGTGGTGGTGGCTATGCTGGGCGATGGCGCTTCCAACACGGGATACTTTCACGAAGGCGTGAATTTCGCCGCGGCCATGAATCTGCCGATCGTCATCGTGATAGAGAACAACCAGTATGCGGTTTCTACTCCAATTACCAGAGTAGCCAAGGCGACGAACCTATCGGATCGCGCCGTAGGATATGGCATTCCTGGTATTACGGTGGATGGCACGGATGTAGTGGCGGTCTACTCGACGATGAGAGAAGCGATCGCGCGCAGCCGTCAAGGTGAGGGGCCGACCCTTGTGGAGTTGAAGGCATACAGGTGGGGAGGGCAAACCTTGAAGGATATGGATCGAACCCGGCCGGAGGAAGAGAAGGCGGCCGCCAGGCAGCGCTGTCCGATTGAAGGCCTCAGAAGGCGGCTTACCGAAGGCGCGCAGCTTACGGAGGCGCAATTTGATGCGCTGGTTTCCGGCGCGCGCGACCGCATCAAAGAGGCCGAACTCGAGGCCAGGGCATTGGCACGACTGGTGCCGCCTGAGGATTCGGAAATCAGCCGGGTTTTTAACGTGTACGCATCCTGACAAGGAATGAAGCGATCATGACAACCAGTATCAGAACCTTTCGTCAAGCGATCAATGATGCACTCGCCCTGGAGATGACGCGGGACTCCTCGGTGCTGCTGATGGGCGAGGATATCGGCAGGCACGGAGGAGCGCGCGGCGTAACCCGCGGGCTCTGGGAACGGTTCGGAGCGGAGCGAATCATTGAAACGCCCATATCCGAGATGGCGATGTCGGGCGCTGCCGTCGGGCTTGCCTACAGCGGGTTCCGGCCGGTGGTGGAGGTCTATTTCGGCGACATCATCATGTTTATGGCCGACAGCCTGGTGACGAGCGCCGCCAAGCTGCATTTTGTCACCTCGGGTGCGTATCAGGCGCCGCTTGTGGTGCGGGGCGCAGACGGAAGCCGCACGGACGGGGGGCCGCATCAGGATACCCTCGCCACATGGTTTGGGCATGTGCCGGGACTCAAAGTTGTCATGCCGTCGACTCCGGCCGACGCCAAAGGGCTCCTTATCTCCGCGATTCGTGATGACAACCCCGTAATATTTTTTGAGCCACAGAAGCTGTATGACACTCAGGGACCGGTTCCGGATGGAGAATACACTATCCCGATCGGAGCGGCGGACATCAAGGCGGAAGGCAGCGATCTCACGCTAGTCGCGGTGGGGGGGACTGTGCCTGAAGCGCTGGCGGCCAGGGAACGTTGGGCGAAGGATGGGGTATCAATTGAAGTGGTGGACATTCGCAGCCTGCGGCCGCTGGATACCGCCACCATTCGGGGCTCGGTTAAAAAAACCGGACGCCTGGTGGTGGTGCACGAAGGCTGGGCATCCTACGGCATCGGGGCCGAGATTATCGCATGCGTCTCCGAGGGGCCGGAGGCGCTTCTGCGTGCACCCGCGCGAAGGATCAGCACGCCGGAGACGCACCTGCCCGCGAGCATCGTACTTTCAAAAGCCGTACTGCCTAACGCGTCCCGCATAGATCGGGAAATAGCCGCGGTAATGAAGATAGGTCAGTACTCAAGCAATTAATTTCCTTCATACCCGATCGACAAGGACGCTGCCATGAAAAGAGCACTTGAGGGAAAGACGGCCATTGTTGCCGGAGGACTCAGGGGTATCGGCCGTGCTTGTGTCGACGCCTTCATAAAGGCCGGGGCGGAGGTGGCCGTCCTGGACAGAGACGAGGAGACCTCGGAGATTGTCAAGTCGCTGCAGTGGAGCCCGGAGGCGGGGGAAGTACGGCCCAGGTATTCGGCGGCGGACCTCACCGTTTCCGGCGCTGTTTCAAACGTGATAGCCAGCGTGACCTCCGGCAAGGACCATGTCGACATATTAATAAACTGCGTTGGCGGCGGATTGCCGGCTGCCCCGCTGGAAGTCCTCGACGAACGGGATTGGGATTCTCTTATTTCCAGCAATCTGAAGGCAACATTTCTCTGCACTCGCGCCGTGATAGCGGGCATGAAGGCGCATCGAAGAGGGTCCATAGTAAATATTTCGTCGCAGGCCGGCAGGGGCAGCAGCGAGTTGGGCAACATCACTTATGCTGCGGCAAAGGCCGGCATTCTGGGTTTTACCAGGCAACTGGCTCAGGAGTGCGGGCCATTTGGAATCCGGGTAAATGCCGTAGCCCCCGGGGTCACGCTGAGTGAGAGGATAGCGGTAAAATGGGCGAACCTCTCCCCGAGTCGTCGAGATGCCGTCCTGGGTGCTATTCCTTTGGGCCGCCTGGGAACGCCCGAAGAAATTGCCAACGTTGTCCTGTTCCTTGCCTCCGACCAATCCAGTTATGTGACCGGAGCAACGATAGACGTGAACGGCGGGCGCTTTATGCTGTAGCCGGAGGGGTACTCTGGAGTCTACATGAATGGTCGTACGGGTCGATGGAATAAGGATTATTTCGGTGGCACCCTTGTGATCCTGGTCGGACTCGCCAGCGTGCTGGGAAGTTTGCGCTTCCGGATTGGAACGCTGCAACAAATGGGGCCCGGCTACTTTCCCATAGTGATCGGTGGGCTTATGACGATAGCCGGCTTGGGTATCGTTCTGCAGGCGGCGCTGAGCACCGATAAGGGAGACCCGATGAAAAAGCCCGATTGGCGCGGCTGCATATGCATCATCGGGGGGATGTTGGCCTTCATTGGTTTGGGTATGTACACCGGATTGGTTCCCGCCACCTTCGCCATCGTATTCATCTCCTGCTTCGGAGATAAAACGAACACGGTCAAGCAGGCCTTTGTACTGTCCTCTGCCATGTCAGTCATAAGTGCTGTCGTGTTCAGGTGGATCCTGGGTCTGCCGCTTCCGTTGTTTGGATGGAGGTGACGGTGTTTCACCAAACTCTTGTCGACCTTGCGTATGGCTTCAGTGTCGCGCTGCAACCGCACAATCTCCTGTGGACGATCGTCGGCGTGCTCCTCGGCAATCTTGTGGGTGTTCTGCCGGGCATGGGACCGCTGACCGCCATCGCCATGCTTTTGCCAGTCACCTACTTCATGCACCATGTCCCGGCGATCCTGATGCTGTCGGGCATTTTCTACGGCGCTATCTATGGCGGAGCAATCGGCGCCATCCTGCTTAACCTTCCCGTTCATCCTGCGCATGCCGTGACCTGCCAGGACGGCTATCCCCTCACCAAGCAGGGGAAAGGGGCAACGGCACTCGGCATAGCTATGCTGAGCGCGATCTTTGCCGCATGCTTCGGCATTGTCGTGATGATCCTTTTCTCGCCTCTGCTGGTGGAAATCGCCTTCCAGTTCGGCCCCGTCGAGATCTTTTCGATCATGCTCCTGGGGTTGCTGGCCGGGGCCACCATGGCCGGCGGTTCGGTGTTGAAGGGCGTGGCCATGACGCTGCTGGGAATTCTGTTCGGCGTGGTGGGCATGGACGTAAACACCGGGGCAATCCGTTTCACGCTGGGATTCAGAGACCTGGAGAACGGCTTGGACCTGGTTGCCATCTGCATGGGATTGTTCGGCGTAGGCGAGTTTCTCAGGAATTTCAACCTGGCGACATTTGTCGGCAGTAATGTCAAGATTCGCTTCCGCGACATGTGGCCGAACAGAAAGGAGCTGAAGCAGGGGTTCTTCCCCATGGTCCGTGGGACGCTAGTGGGGGCGCTCTTCGGGGCCATGCCGGGAACCGGTCCCGCCATTACGACATTTGTGGCCTACGCCTTTGAAAAGAAAATTTCCAGGACTCCGGAGAAGTTCGGCACCGGCGCGATTGCTGGTATTGCGAGCCCGGAGGCGGCTAGCCATTCTAAGACGCAGATCGACTTCATACCGACGCTGTGCCTGGGAATTCCCGGAGACCCTGTGATGGCGCTGATCCTCGGCGCTCTCATTATTCTGGGAGTGAACCCTGGTCCTCAACTGGTGGCGGAACATGCCGATCTGTTCTGGGGCTTGGTCGCAAGCTTCTGGCTCGGAAATGCGGTCCTGATGATCCTGAACGTCCCACTGATAGGCGTATGGGTCAAGCTTCTCCAGGTGCCCTACAGATATCTGGTCCCGTGTGCGCTCTTTTTCATCGCCGTAGGCGTCTACTGTGAGCAGAGCACCTTTTTTTCGGTGGCGGAAGTGCTCGCATTCGGGATCATCGGCTGGGGGTTGATGACGCTGGGATTCCCGCTGACGCCGGTTCTGCTGGGATTCGTCCTGGGGCCGATGGTCGAAACGAACTTCCGCCGGGCTCTTTTGCTTTCCAACGGGGACCTGACCACTTTCATCCAGCGCCCGATAAGCAGATGGTTCATCATAGCCAGTGCTTTGCTGCTGCTGATACAAATTGTGAATACATTCAGAGCGAAAAAGAATCTGCTGGCTGCCGGGCATACCGCTGATCATTGAGAGATGGCGCTGGCGTGGTAACTGGCGTTGAGCCAAGCTATACCTGTTAGCAACTTAAGAAGCATCTTAATGGTTGCTAGCCCCAAGAACTTCTTTTGCCAGCTCTTCCGATTCTCACAGAAAAAATAAAAGGCCCACTGCAGCAAATTAGGACACTACTTCGCTGCAGATATTTTTGACAGGATGGCGTAAGCGCATTATATTTGGGCGCACAATAGAGTTTTATATTTTGTTAATGTCCGGCGGCTTTGGCAGTAAAGCCGAGCTAGAGCATCTTGTTCAAACCGAAGGACAAGGAGCTGAAATGACATCGCACAGTGCTGGGACGGCTAAGGTTCCTGATAAGCTTGACAGTATTGGCCGGAAATTTTCCTTCGAGTCCTGGGGTAAGAAGTATGGGCTCGTGTTGGCGCTCGCCCTCGGCATCTTGATCTGGCTGCTCCCCACCCCGGTCGGGATGACGGTGACTCAGCACAAGTTGCTCACCATATTCACGGTCGCCGTGGTCCTGTGGATAACGATCGCCGTGAATTTCGCAGTTTCGGCGTTCTTCGTCGTCTCTGCCCTTTATTTCTGGGTTGGCAACCCAACGGGGGCCACGAAGGGCGGGTGGCTGGTTCGCAACGCCAATTTCGTGTTGAGCGGGTACGGATCGCCTGCCCTCTTCTTGCTGGTCACTGGGTTTGTTATCTCTATCGCGATGACAAACAGCGGTGTCGCGCGCCGCATTGTGCTGCTGATGATGAAGGCTCTCGGACGCACGCCCCGCGGCGCGGTCGCCGCCTCCATGTTCGGGAATTTCGTCCTTTCCCCCTTGACCCCGTCAAACACAGCCCGCATGGCAGCGATGCTGCCGATCGTCCAGGGGATCGGGCAGGCCTACAAGATCGAGCCTGGAAACAGTAATTTCGGACGCGCCCTGGCTCTCTCGCAAACTTTCGCCGGAAACATCACCGGCTCCGCCTTCCTCACCGGGACGATCCCCAACCCGATCGCGATCGGCATGCTACTCACCGCGGCCGGTGCTTCCGTCAAGCTCACCTGGGGCTACTGGGCCCTGGCGGCCCTGCCTACGAACCTGATCATCCTGTTGTTCACCGGCTGGCTGTGCCTGCGGATGTTCCCTCCTGAGATGAAGGAAATCCCTGGAGGCATGGACTACGTAACCAGGGAACTTGCGGCGATGGGCAAGATGACGCCGCGGGAGAAGAAGGCGATTGTGTGGTTCGTGGTCGCCATCGTTTTGTGGTCGAGTGACTTCTATCACGGTTTCAACTCGACGATGGTCGCGTTTGCCGTATCGACGATGATCTTCGCTCCCAAAATCGGTGTGCTCGACTGGAAGGCAGCCGAGAAATTGATTCCCTGGGAGCTCTTCATGTATTTCGGCGGCGTGATCACCCTCTCGGACGTGTTGACCAAGACGAAGGCCTTCGAGTGGATCATCCTGGCGGCGCTCAGCGGGCTTGGTGTGAAGACGCTTCCAATAATCCCGCTGGTAATCCTCCTTATGGGCTTTACCATCTTCTCCCACGCCATCTGGTCCACCACGACCGCCATGGCCGGGGTAATGATTCCGATCTACATTGGTATTGCCCAGGCGCTCAAGCTCGACGTTATCGGTTTCACACTCCCCATGGCTATCCTGATGGCCTATGCTCTCTTCTTTCCCTTCAACACCATGGGCAATATCATAATGTTCGGTGCCGGATATTACTCTGTCGAGAACCAAATCAAATCATCGGTCCTGGTTGGTATCGGCTCATGGATACTGTGGATCGTGACGGCACTCACCTGGTGGCGCTTCATCGGGCTCTTATAGTTCTTATAGTACGGTGCCAGGGCAGCATGAACCGGACTCCGGCCCCGGGTTCGGAGTGGTTTCCCGGGATTCTGCCCATACCAGCCAGTCCTCTCCGAATAGCTCGATCGGGTGCTGAGTGCGGACAGTGCCATTGCCGCAACGCATGGACTCGGCCGGACAATATAGATCGCAGCCCCAACATACCCGCTCAGGGTGCTTTGGGTAGAGCGGCGCTTTTGCCATCCTGGTACTCCCATCGCCCTCTCCGGCGTTTGCCGCGGAAGGCTCTCAATCATCACCATATCGGCCAGGGGAGATGGCCGCGATGACTTTTGTCACGCTACGGTGGGCTGCGCCAGCTCAGGCGTGAACTGCGGAGTTCTAGCTCCGGCGGACTTGGCTGTCCAGGCGGCGCACAAAGAGGTACAAACCGACACAGATGGCAAAGATGGCTCCCGAGAAGACGGCGGCGGCAACGGTCGAAGAGTTTCTTCCCGCCAGGTAAGACTCAAGCGTGGAGCTCAAAAGCCAGATCTGCACCATGAGCATAACGATAATCAGCGCCATGGCGCCGGTGATGGCGGCAAGGCCCCGATTCTGGGGCGGCAGCTTTTCTGGTGAGTACATAGTGACCTCCATGCCGGTCAGTTATTTCACGCCGTCGGTCGCCGTGCAGCCGGGGCGGCGGGCCGGCGTTAAGCCTTGTTGCCGGCTTCCATGCCGACGGCGAAAAGCTCTTCCCGGCGTTGCTCCAGCACTACGCGGGGCAGCGGCCGCGGCGGCGGGCCCTGCAATACCGAGCCGTCGGTGATGGAAAAATAGCCTTCATGGCACGGGCACTCCAGGCGGCCGTGCCGGGCGGAAAAATAAACCGCACAGGACAGGTGCGTGCACTTCTGGCTATAGGCTACGTACGCGTTTTCACCCGTGCGCACCATGATGCAGTGGTCGTCGGGCGTCGGATAGGTGAACAGCTTTACCCCTCCAACGGGTATTTCGCCCAATCGGGCAACCGCTTGCACCGGATAATGCGGCGTGCGGTGGAAAAGCGATTTGATCAGAATCCACAAGTTGCCGGCGAACATGGCGGCGCTGGTGAGCACCAGAAACTTGGTGAGCTGGCGGCGTGTGACATAGCGTTCGTCCGCCGCGTGGACGGAAAATTCGTCGCGCCACAAGGGCTCAGTGTTGTTTGGGAGCGAGCTTGGCTCAGGCCGCGGTTGGTCAACTGCATTGCTCGCCGAATGATCGGCTGAATTATGCGACAAGTTCTGCACTTTCGGCCTCCCACATGTAATCCACCACGTCTAGCGAGACGGAATCGCTATCCGGCGGCGCCATCATGAATACTTTGGTCTTGATCTGCTGGTTGCCGAAGTAAAAAGTGTTGGTCGGTTTCTCGCGGCGGCTGGCGATCTGCTCAGGCTTAACATACGACAGCGCCTGGCTGGGGCAGACAGTGGCGCACATGGGGCGCTTGCCCACCGAGGTCCGGTCGTAGCACATGTCGCACTTCATCATCTGCTGCTCGGGCTCCATCATCTTGGGAATCCCGAAGGGGCACGCCAGCACGCAGTTGGAGCAGACAATGCAGCGTGGCTTCAGCGAGGAGTGGACAATGCCATCTTCTCCTTTCTTGATGGCGTCGGCCGGGCACACCTCGGCGCAGGTCGGCTCCTCGCAATGCCAGCAGACGTAGGCGGCTGAGGATATGCTGTTCTTGCGCTCTATGAAATCGAAGTTGATCATCGACTTTCCGCGATGCGTTTCGCACTCTTCGCAGGCCTGCAAACACGCCCGGCAGCCGATGCAGCGCGAGGGATCGACGTAGAACTCGTATCCGAACACGTCTATCGACCTCTCTCTCGGGTTTCGGCGCCTGCCGCTTCAGCCTCATTCAACTGGCGAACACCATTCTGGCGGGCCGTGCGATCATCCGCCGCCTGTTCGGGGCCGGAGGCCTTTTGAATGTTGCATGCCGATACCTTGAACTCCGGAATCTTGCTCTGCGGGTCCAGCGTGCGGTGGGTCAGCCGGTTGGCGCTGCGGACGCCAGGCCAGTGATACGGAATGAAGACCGTATCCGGCCTGATCGTGCGCACGACCATGGCTTTCAGCGTGACTTCATCGCGGCGCGACCTGACCGTGACCCAATCGCCATCTTTGATTCCATGCTGCTCGGCCAGGCGGGGGTGAATCTCGACCCGCGGTTCCGGGTATTGGTCAACCAGTGCTCCGATGCGCCTGGTCTGCGTGCCCGACAGGTACTGGCTGACAACGCGGCCGGTCGTCAGCCAGATAGGGAATTCTTCATTCACGGGATCGCCGGGTGCGCGCCACTCGGTGACATTGAAATGAGCTTTGCCATCGTGCGTATAGAATTTCCTGTCCTCGAAGAGGCGCGGCGTGCCGGGATGATCAAGCGTCGGACATGGCCAGAACACGCCCTTCTGACGATCGATTTTTTCATAGGTAATGCCGTAATAGTCGGCCACTCCTCCCTGCGAGGCAAGACGAAGCTCTTCGAGAATGTCAGCGGGATTTTTGAAAGGGAAGAACTGCCCCCGGCCCAGGCGGTGAGCAAGATCGATGATTATGCGCGAATCCTGGCGGGCATTGGCCGGCGGATCGACCGACTGCCGCCAGTGGATAACCCGGCCTTCAGTAGAGCAGCTCAGGCCGTCTTCTTCTTCCTGCAGGCTGCCGGCGAGAACCACGTCGGCCTGGCGCGCAGTCTCGGACAAAAAGAAATCGATCACCCCGAAGAACTCTAACTTGGCCAGAGCTTCACGGGTGAAGTTCGAGTCGGGCAGGGAAACGATGGGATTAAAGCAGATCGACAGCAACCCCTTGATTTCCCCAGCGTGTATGGCGTTCATGATCTCGACAGCGGTATAGCCGGGCTGCGGCAGCTCTTCAGGACTGATCCCCCAGACTCGGGCCACGTGCTCGCGCGCCGCCGGGTCGGTCAGGGAACGCTGTCCGGGAAGCTGGTCGCACTTCTGGCCGTGCTCGCGTCCGCCTTGCCCATTGCCCTGGCCAGTGATCATGGTGCAGCCACAACCCTCGCGTCCAATGGCTCCGGTCGCCAGAGCGATGTTTATTACCGCCAGGCAATTCTCGACCCCTTTCGAGTGATGCTCCAGCCCGCGAGCGTGCAATATGATGGCGCGGTCGGTGCCGCTGATCCAGCGCGCCGCCTTTTCGATAGCCTCGGGCGGAACTCCGGTGATGCCGGCCGCGGTGCGCGGCTCCCATTCTTTAACCGATTCGGCTACCGCCTCAAACCCGGTCGTGCAGTTCAGGATGAAGTCGCGATCTATCAGATTGTCGCGAATGATCACGTGCAACATGGACATCAACAGCGCCAGGTCGGTGCCGGGACGCACGGGTAGATACAAATCCGCATTGCGCGTGATCGGTGTCATGCGCGGATCGGCGACGATGAGCTTGGCTCCGTTGTCGCGCGCGCGCCAGATGTAGTCGGTCGTGATCGGCGCGCAATCGCCGATATTGGCGCCAATCAGAAAAAGCACCTTTGATTTTGGAATGTCGGACCAAGGAATCGTGCTGCGGTCGATCCCGAATGCCAGCTTGTAGGCCACGCCCGCTGAGACCATGCACAGGCGGCCGTTGTAATCGATGTGGCGCGTGCCGACGGCCAGCCGGGCAAACTTGCCCAGTAGATAGGATTTTTCCGTCGACAGCGACGCTCCTCCGTAAACCGCCACCGCATCGCGGCCGTATTTTTCCTGAATCTCGCGGATGCGGCGCGCGGTGAAGTCCAGCGCTTCGTCCCAGGCAGCCGCGCGAAAGCCGCTCTCAGTACGCATCAGTGGATTGAGCAGCCGGTCGGGGTGGTTGTCCTGCAGGTAGCGCTTGACGCCCTTGGGGCAAAGCATGCCCTGGTTGAAGGGGAAATCTTCCCACGGCTCGAAGCCGATGATGCGGTTCTCGCGCACTTTGAGCTGAATGCCGCATTGCTGGCCGCAAAAGCAGCAATGCGTCTTGACGAGTTTTTCGGCGGGATTGCGAGACTCGCTGGCCCATCCGCCGGCGGGCGCGTAATTCAGATGCGGCCCATAGATCTCCTTAAGCTTGTCTTCGGGCAGAGGAGGCTTAGCCATTCACGCCCTCCTTCAACCGCAATTGCGCGGAAGAAATCGACTTTCGCTTGCAGGCCGGGCACAGTTCCTGCCAGTTGCCGGCCGGGCCGGGCATGGTGTAATCGAAACCCAGTTGCGGGAGCACCAGCTTGAGATCGTCAATGTGCATGCGCGCGGCGAACGGCTGGCCACAGCGCGCGCACACCGCCGCTTTATCGGGATTATTCTCCCAATCGCCCGCCTTCTGGTAGAGCTTGACTCCCAACTGCGCCGGCCGCTGAAAGATATGGAAAAACTTTCCGAAGGGAAGGTAGATCAGGGCGGCAATAACGGTGATCGCATGAAGAATGGAGATGAAGTCGTAAAAGCTGCCGCCCAGATAGAGCTGCGATACCGTCAGGGCGAGCCCGGTTATCGAGATCGCGAACAGCAGGACGATGGGGAAGAAATCCATGGCCAGCGTCTGCACGGCGCGGGCGCCCTCGTCGCGCATGCGCCGCCAGACCGAGAGAGCAACGCCGGCCAGTACCAGCACGGCCGCAATATCCAGCCCGTGAAACAACACGGCGGCCGTGAACGTGTGCAGGCGAAAGCTGAACGCCGGAAACCCGAAAAGGTAAGTGATGTAGGTCATCTGGTCGTTCAGAGCAGTGGTGAAATGTATCCAGCCAAAGACTAGCGGGAAGGTGATGAGGACGGCGAGGATGCATCCCCAAAAGATGAGCTGGTGCATCGCCCAGCGAAGGGGCGAGCGCTTTTCGATGAAAGTCTGGGCGAAAAGGTGGGTCGCGGCCACGCTCGTGAGCCTGCACAAGCTGCGGAAAATGCCGTATTCACGAAACAATTGCCAGCCGCGCTGCCAGTACATGCGCGTGGGCGGCTTCTGCAGCCAGACGTTATAGTGGTAAATCACTCCCCAGGCGGCAAAGACAACCGCGAAGGTATAAATAACCAGGGCCGGATCGAAGTTCTGCAGGTTGCGTGAGCCGATCACGATTGCCGCAACCAGAATGCCGGTCCAGAAGCTCGCCCAGACCCCGGCGCGAACACGGTCGGCTGCCCGGGAGAATGCCGGCGGCAAAGACACTTCCTCGCGCGGCACGAACACCCGCCGGTTCAGTATCCAGACCAGGCATGCTACGAACGACAGCAGCACGAACCCCGGCCACACACGCCCCAGATGATCGCGAAAGGCTCCCAGCAGCAGCGGAGGGAAAAAGCCTCCCAGCCCACCAATCGCGCCGACCAGTCCCGTTACGGTTGCCCGTTGATTGGGGAAATATCGCGGCACGAGTTGAAAGACCGCTCCGTTGCCGATGCCGAGCAGCGCCGCGCACCCGAGCGCCCCGACCGTAAAGGGAATAATGGAGTTCCACGCCAGCAGCGGAGCAAAGCCGGCGATCCCAAGAAAAACGTAAGAGAGAACGTGCGCTCCTCCAATCCGGTCTGAGAGCCATCCGCCCACCGGGCGCAGCCCCGTGGCAAGAACCACGAAGCCCGCGGTACGGAAGCCGGCATCGGCCGCGCCCAGGCTAAACTCGTCCCGCAGCAGCGTAGGCAGGTAGATGGAGAAGGCAACAAAGCCGCCGAAGGTAACGAAGTAGAAAGCGGACAGCGCCCAGGAGAGCGGCTCGCGCGTGAGCACGCCGATCATCTCGCTGATGCCCTTGGGGCGCGTGGAAGCGGCCGCGTCTCTGGCGAACAGGGCGAATAACACGCCCCAGACTGCCACCAGCACGGCAAGCCCGGTGAACACAGCCGCTTGTCCAAAAGCTGCGGCGACGACTGGCCCCAAGAAGACGGCGGCGGATTGCCCTATATTGCCGAGTCCGTAAACGCCCAGGGCACTGCCTTGGCGCTCCATGTCGTACCAGCGCGAGACGTAGCCTACTCCAATGGCAAACGATGAACCGGCCAGCCCCAGGAAAAATGCGACAAGCAACAGCTCATGGTACGTACCAGCTTTCGTAACCAAAAAGACCGGCACGGCAACCAAGAGCATGAGCGCGGTAAATATCGGGCGTCCGCCAAAGCGGTCGGCGAGCATTCCCATGGGAATGCGAGCCAATGCCCCCAGCAGCACTGGGACGGCGACCAAAAACGCCGTCTGAGTTGCCGAGAGATGAAGCATCTCCCGGAATCGAGGCGCAAACGCGCTAATCAGCCCCCATGCGGCGAAGCAAACGGTGAAGGAGATGGTGCCGAGCGCCAACTGGCGCGACGGGCTGGCCGTTTGGCTGCGGTTCATCTTCGCGTTTCCCATACCCAAACCACCGAACTGTTAGTTTAGATGGCGTCAAGGCCGGGCGAGTGGACTCGGGCCACGGCGCCTTAGCGGGTCCGAAATTTTTAGATTATATCGCCACACGATGCAGCGCCATTTTCATTGTCCGCTGTTGGTACCTCTCATTCGTGCAGCTACCATGTGCCGGGTTGGCCCGGAAGCTTGCGCCGCAGCTTGGCGCGAAGGCCAGATGGTCGGCCTGTTCTGGCCTCCCCTCCCGCCGGCCCCGGAGGCTCTGCTGTTCTTTGTCGCTGCCTTGATCTTCTGTCTTGATCGTGCGCCGGTTGCTAGCGGCAGTGCGCCAGCTCCAACGCGCGAGGAAACAGTATATTGTTTTCCAAATGAATGTGCTGGTGAAGGTCGGCTTCCAACTGCGCCAGCCCCTGCAAGAGCGCGCGGTAACTGGCGCACGCATCGGCGGGAACTTCGTAATCCTTTGTCAGGCGCCGCAGTTCGCGTAGCGCCTCTCCCGCGCTCTCGTGCTCGGAGATCATCATGCGGATCGGGTTCTCGACGCTGCCGAAACACGAGGAAGGCGGCGCAGACTCGCGCTGCAGGGACGACTCTTCGAGCCGCTCAATATACGGAAACAGTATCTGCTCCTCCTTCATCAGGTGAATGCTCAACTCCTGCGCCAGCGAGTCGAGCACCTCGCGTGCCTGCAACAGCTCCGGCCTGCGTCCACCGTGCTTCTCGGCGACCTTGCCAGCCAGCTCCAGAAGCCGGGGACACTCGGCACGGACAAACACATGATGGGTGCTGATTATATGGTTGATCAGCTCGCTCAAAGGCCGGGTACTCCAGTCAGCGACCGGTTGCTTCCGCGCCGGCTCGTTCACTGCCACGCTCCTGATCTGCTCGGAAACCGCTTCAGGGCTCTTGCCGGCCTTTTGGCAGGCTTCTTCAAAGGAAAGATGACCGCCGCAGCAGTAATCAATTCCCAGGGATTCCAAAACTGCCGTAGCGGCTGGGGTTTCCAGCGCCACCTCGCGTATGGTCTTCGTAACTTGCGTTGCCATTTGTGCCTCCTCGTTGCCACCGCATGTAAACATTCTGTCGCGGGCGCAAATTGGAAGCGATGACTAAAGTCACGGCTGATCCGGGCGGCACATTCGTCATGTTTAGAGTCGCCAGCTTTTACGAAGTTTCGGAACTTTTTGATTATTCCGATGGATGCGGCCAGAAGGGTATTCTTTTTGAGCGAAATCGAATAGGGCTCTATCCCACCACGGTTCAGGAGGCACGAGCTCTATCATGAAATCGACAAAAGCCCGGACGCGAGCGGAAAGATGGCTCCGCTGGAAATACACGACCTGTATCGGCGGGCCCGGGGGTATATATTCGCCGAGGACCATTTTCAAGCGCTTGGCGCGAATCTCATCGGCTACCAAGTAGCTTGCGACCCGAGCGATGCCCACCCCGTCGATAGCGCAATTGACCAATGTTTGCGCATCGTTCACATTTACGGTCCCCGAGAGTAATTCGCTCCAGGTTCTCTTCCCATCCGTAAAGTTCCATTCCAGATAACGGCCAGTCTGAGGAAGAACGTATGCCAAGCAGTTATGCCTCTTAAGGTCTTGCGGAGTCAGCGGAGTTCCGTGCCGCCGGAGATATGTTGGACTGGCACAAATGACAAAGTGAATGTCGGTCAGCTTTCGCGCAATTGCTCTTGAATCGCCGGTCATTCCAAACCGGATTGCTACATCGATACCTTCTTCTGACAGATCGGCAGTGCGGCGATCGCTGAAATCGACATCCGCACAAACTTGGGGAAACCGTTCCAGCCATTTAGTTAGCGCCGGCAACAAGATTTTTCGTCCAAATCCGCGCGGAACCTGAATGCGCAAGCGTCCGCTCGGCACTCTAACGGCTTGTGTAATCTCAGCCTCAGCCTCTTCCAACTCAGAAAGGATGTGCTGGCAGCGAGCGCAAAAAAGCTCGCCTTCAAACGTAAGCGAGACGCTTCTAGTATTCCGGCTAAGCAGCCGGATGCCCAGATTACTTTCCAGGCGCGCAATTGCCTTGCTGACCGCCGCTGCTGACAAGCTGAGCCGCCGGGCCGCCTCCGAAAAGCTTTTCGCTTCGACCACGGCCAGAAATGTTCGGATACTGCCGATCTTGTTCATGCTGCCGCCGTTACTTTTAACTAAAAGTTAACACAGAAATTATGAAATTCAGCTTTATTTCCTCTCGGGAACAGGCTAAACAGGACGACAACCAAGAACGTACAGGAAGGCTCACCCCCAAAAGGGCCGAGAAACAGTGGAACCTGCCAGAAGATGGGGCGGAGACGAGCCGCCGTATCAGGCGAGACAGGGAGTACTGGGTGAAGTTCAAGGGGTGCGAATCGGAAGAAATTTGGAGTGCAAAAACGCTGGTTTAATTCGACAGAAAAACGAAAACCAAACAGAGGATTGGAAATGAAAGAAGCGTTTAAGATTGGCGCGATCGAAGTGGAAAGAGCGAAGACCACACTGACCCGGCTGCAATGTTCCGAGTATGCCGATGGAACACCTCTCACCATACCGCTGATAGTGATTCATGGAGCGAAACCCGGGCCCGTATTGTTCCTCAAGGGTTGCCAGCACGGCGACGAAGTCATCGGTGCATTGATTGCGCGCGAAGTTGCTGCCACCGTTGACCCGGCGGCGCTCCGGGGAACGCTGTTGATCGTTCCCATTGCCAACCCGCCAGCCTTTTTGACCCGCAGCAGGGGGTTTTCCCTCGAAGAGAGAGGACCTCTCAACATGGGATACTCGTTCCCGGGCAGCAAGAGTGGACCGCTTACGGACAGGATTGCTTATACGCTTTTCAATGAAGTGATACTCCGCTCAAATTATGTAATTGATCTGCACGCTGGACTCACGGGCGCGGTGATTTATCCGTTTACCTATGTCGTCCCTTCGGACAACAAGTATGGAACTCTGGAGGCGCGCGAGGGAATCGCGAAAGCCAGCGGGCTGCCCTATGTGTTTCGCGTTTCGCGGGAGAGAGCCTCGCACTTTTTCTTCCGCCCGGGACCGGGTGATTACGACGTGACCTTCGGAGGGCAATGCGACCAGAAAAAAATCCCTCGAGTCCTGGTAGAGATGGGCGAAGGCGGGAAGATTACGGATGAGTTCGTACCGGTTGGAATTAAGGCCATCTTTAACATCCTGAAGCACCTGAAGATGCTTCCGGGAAATCCGGAGCTGCTCCTCGGCAAGCAACGCGTTTTTGAGAACTACAAGCAGGTGCGAGCGAACCGGGGCGGAACGCTTTGGATGCAGGCCAAATTGAACGCGCCGGTCAAGAAGGGGGATCTCCTGGGCAGGATTTATGGCCCTCTAGACGTTGTGGAAGAGATCGTCTCCCCGATCGACGGCGTCGTTCTACGGGTGATGACTAATGCCATCATCTACCCTGGCGCCGAGGTAGCCTGGATTATTGAAGTCGACAAGTAAGCGTAAAGAAAGCCTCGCCAGAAAGGAAGATGAACGGATGCCATCTACTGTCCAGGAGACAGATGTCCTTATTATCGGGGCCGGAGCAGCTGGCGCGGCTGCGGCCATTGAAGCCGGCCAAGCCGGAGTCCGTACGCTGGTGCTCGCCAAGGCCCCGATGGCAAAGACCGGGATTACTCCCCTGGGGTTCACGGGGTATTCGGCGGTTACCGGTGTGGACCCGGAGGATTCGCCCGAGCTTCATTTTCGCGACACGGTTATCGGCGGGCGCTATCTCTGCGACCAAAACCTTATCGAGGTGATGACTGGAAGTGGCGCAGAGTCGGTTAAGAAACTGATGCAGTACGGGTTGAATTTCCAGAAAGAGGACGGGAAGCTTCTCCTGCGTCCCGCCCCGGGGATGAGCCGGCCCAGGATGCTCAGGGTCCCTGGTGGCGGAAAGCAATTCATTGATGCCCTGAAGTCAGAAGTGGCTCGTTACTCGAATGTCCGGGTAATGGCTGACGTTGTTGTGAGTGAGCTCCTGCAAAATGATGGCCAGATTGTTGGCGCGTTGGCCTTTGATCTAAAGAGCGGCGAGTCTCTGGCAATCCACGCTAAGTCGACCATTCTAGCTACCGGCGGAAAGGGCCAGCTCTGGCCATACACCGACTGCCCGCCGGAAAGTACCGGTGATGGATTGCTTTTGGCCTACGATGCCGGCGCCGACTTGATCGACTTGGAACAAGAGCTGTTCTATCCCTTCGTCGTAATCCATCCGGAGCACATAAAGGGACTTGAAATTTCATATGAAACTTTTCTGAAGCCGGGAGCCAAAATCCTCAACGCCAACGGGGAGGACTTTATCCATGTGGGCGATGTTGTCCCAACCCGCGAGCAATTATCCAATCAAATCTTTAAGGAAATTAAAGAAGGGCGGGGAACCGAACATGGGGGCGTACGTATTGATCTGCGGTCTGCCTCCCAAAGCCACAAGGATTATGTGAAAAAGTTCTTGCCCGCCTATCGGCGTCTGAAGCAATTCGGCATTGACATTACCGCCGAGATGCTGGAAGTGGCCCCGGCTGCGCATACCTCGCTCGGCGGGGTATGCATTGATGTTGATACTCGAACTGGCGTAAAAGGACTCTTTGCCGCAGGTGAAGTAACGGGTGGCATTCACGGAGCGAACCGGCTGGCAGGCCAAGCATGGCTATGTTGCATCGTATTCGGATTGCGAGCTGGAAAATTTGCGGCGGCTTTTGCCAAAGAAAGTGCGCCGAAACCGCTGGACGAAGATTTTCTCCACTCGGCCGAGCAAAATCTGAAAAGCTTTATGACTCCCAACTCAGGCGTCTATCGGCCTTATCAGGTACTGGACCAGATCAGAAGCTTGATGTGGGAATATGTCGGGCTTAGAAGAAGCGCAGGGATGATGCAACAAGGATTAGCCCACATCGAGGCGCTTCGCGATCAGGTGCTTGGTGGTTGTTTATCGATTGACCATACTCCCGGTTTCAATTTGGAGTGGGCCCAGGCGTTGCAGGCGCGCGCTCTGATTAAGTCTGCCGAAATGCTGACGAGGGCCGCGCTTTTCCGGGAGGAAAGCCGGGGTACTCATTTCCGGGAAGATTTCCCGAAGCAGGACGATGCCAATTGGCTTGTTCATACGATGATCCGCAAGGAAGGGAGCACGATGCAAGTTGGCACGAAACCAATCGTGCTGCATCGTCTTCGCCCTTGACCCGAGCACCAGCATAAAGGGAGCCCATCTAATGGGAGAAAATGCCAGCAAGACCGTCACTGCCCGGGTTTATCGTTGTAACCCGCAGGATGGACAGCCACCAAGATACGACACCTACAGGATAGAAACTAGCGATCCCGTGACGGTGCTGATGATCCTACGTCATATTTTTCGAAACCTCGATCCCACGCTCGCTTTCCGCGATTTTGAATGCTACCAGGGCGTCTGCCTGTCTTGCATGATGATCGTCAAAGGTAAGCGGGAGCGGGCTTGCAGCGCGATGGTAGAACCCGGAGAGGAAGTTACGTTGGAACCTCTGCCGGATCATCCTTTGATTAAGGATCTGGTGGTTTCGTTTGATTGATTCTTGCGCCAAGGCGCTTTTCGTCGAATGACCAGGGTTAGCTCAGTACCTGGCGCGGCGAAGGGAATGCGCGAGGTCAGTTGCGGGCTCAACCGGGCTCAATTACCCGGTGCGCCACACTATACGCTGATAAAGTGTCGTCATGCTTAACTGCTTGCGAGTGGAGATATTAGCAGATGGGCATTCTTTCCCAGCGGCGTCATCAAATGCTGCTCACTGCGTGGGCAGCATGGGTTGTCAATTATCTTGACCGAACCAAGACGGCAGCTTCGCTTCCGCTTATTGTCGCTTCCCTCGGGATGACAAAGCAGCAGACTGGCTGGGTGATGTTCACTTTTTTTGCCGGCTATGCGGCTGTCCAGCCGGTTGCCGGTTTCACAACAGACAAGAGTTGGGCGGACGTACTTGAGGTATCTATTTTCGGTAACGAAGTCATCGGCTCACGCTGCTGGTCGGGCCTGATAGAATCAGCGAACTGTTTTTTGGCGGGGTGAGTCATAAATGGAAGCCATGTTTTTGCTCTTCGCAAGTCTTGCTGCCGCTCCTGCAGCACGCGGTGTGAGGGCAGAATTCGGGACCAATTGGAACATTGTCTTGGCACTGGGCGTACTCAACACGGTAGTCGTGCTGTTCTTTCTGTGGCGCATCTGGACGGAAAAACTGCCGGCGGCTACAACCAAGCGCGAGTGAAGTTGACGTGCGTGCTCAACTCGCTGCGCCGCTGCGGCTCGAATGATGCCGAGAGACAACAAAACCGTCAATAAGCCGGCCCAGTTTTTTCGTTTCTTAGAGAAGTGAGTAGACGCAAAAGATCTTTGCGCAGAAGGTACCGCAATGGCAAACACGAAGGCGAACACCATGCAATCAGCTCCGTCCCAAGCGCTTGCGTACACCACTACTGAGAGAATGGTCATTATCGCTTCGGCGATGCTGGGTCACACCCTTGATTATTATGATGTCTTTATTTTCCCATTTCTAATGCCTTCAATCCAGAAGACGCTCCAGGTATCCCTAACGCAAGTCGGGAGCATACAGACTCTGACCCTCATCGGCGCAGTGTTTGGCGGCATAAGCTTTGGGTTATTAGGCGATCGGTTTGGGAGAAAGCTTCCGCTGCAGATCACGCTGGGTTTCTTCGGCGTCGGCTCGATTCTTAGCGCTTTTTCCTGGAACTACGCGTCACTGGCATGTATTCGTTTTATTACCGGGATAGGGCTTGGCGGCGAGTGGGGGGCGGGTATGGTCCTGCTCAACGAAGCTTGGAATCCCCGCCGGCGTGGACTCGGTAGCGCGTGCGTGCAAGGATGCTCTGTGCTGTCATCCGCACTCGCATCCATTGTTGGTATTTGGGCGGTATCCACCTTTACCTTGAACCTGGGCTGGCGCATCGCTCTGATTACCGGGGGCAGTCCGATTATTCTGATGTTTCTCGTTCGCTTCTTTATGCCCGAATCGAAAGCATGGCTTCAATACAATGAACTAAAGAGGCAAGGGAAAATTCCCGTAGCGGAGGCTCAAGGGGTCCGTTTGTTGGAGATTTTCAAAGGGCCATTTCGCAAACTCACCATCCCTGCTCTTCTCTGGATGATGAGCTACATGATGTGCTTCTACTCCATTGTCACATTCATGCCGACGCTGATGCTCAAATATATGAACACTCCGCCTCAGGTGGTGAGGACCGCGGCGGTGACGCTCTCGATCATCGGGGGTATGGCATACGTTACCAATGGCTGGTTTCATGACCGCTGTGGCCGAAGGTTTGGCGCCATCGTGCCTGCAGGTGTCTGGATAGCCGCCATGACTGGTATGTACCTGTGGGGGACAGTTCGCTATCAGGGATCCGTCTTCGGATGGCCTCTTTATTTTCTTTACGTTGCTTTCGGAATCGGGAACGTAGGATTGGCGGTAGCGGGACCGTGGTTCTCGGAGCTCTATCCCGTAGATTTGCGAGCGACTGCTGTCTCTACAGTTTACATGGTCGGCCGGGGACTTGGCAGCACTGCGCCAGTGGTTGTTCCACTTGTTACTGCGCAGGTGGGTGGGAATCTACTGGGCGGGATGCTGATTGTAGGGATTCCGTGCGCTTTGATTTTCGTGCTCGCATCGCTCTTCCTTCCTGAGACCAGAGGCCGAACACTTTCCTACGTCGCAGGGGAGAGCCGCGTGGCCAAAGCAGAGCCCTAAGCTGTCCTGGAGATCCAACTGGACAAAGAAGCGCAGGACCCCAGTAACGCGATTAGCGCCTGCGAGCGTCACAAACTGAAGGGCTGAGGTGCTGGGGACGGGCAAAAAAGGCCCCGCCGGAGGCGAGTCGGCGGGGCTGTTTTTTGCCGATTGCGCGGCGCCACTGACATTGCGAAATCGCAAAGGCAAAGACCCAAGCCAACCCCAGCCCACAAATGCGGTTCTTGCGAATTTCGCTAATGACCTTAGTAATTACCCTACGCATTAAAGATGGTATTAAGCTCTGCCGAAGATTAGAAAGGCGTGGTAGCCGCATCCGGCCCAAGGACCACAATCGGGAGGGTGTTATGGCTGAATGGACGAACGGAGTTGGCGAGGCTAAAAATAGGGGGAACGATCCCGGTCCATCGGATAATCCTGCTACCGACCTGGCACTTTTCCTGCAAACGAGTGCAAATGGCAATACCTTCGGACGTGAAGACTGGGCCGACATAGCTGCCGAAGCCCAGCATGGTTGCGCCCCAGCGCAGTACATCGTTGGCATAAGTTTTGAGGAATCGGGAAATCTCGAAACAGCGCGGGAATGGTATCAGCGTTCAGCGGCACAGCAATACCTTCCTGCAGTAAAGAAAGTTGCGCGTCCCGCCCCGCGTCCCGCTGCTTAAAAGCCGACGCACCTTCACCCCATCATCACTTCATCGGCGTGAGATAGCTTGCAATTTAAGCCCAACTTCTGGCCCAGTTGACTCTTGTTCGCCGGTATTACCACTGCAAATTACCGCTCCAACTCCCGCAGCGCCAATCGCGCCAACTGAACCGAATCCGCAACCGTGGCCTGTCAGCTTCGGCGAGGACTTGATCGGTTCACCCCGGAGCCGGATGAACAGGCCGCGAAGGGGAGAGAGCCGCATTTTATGTGGGCGAGAAGCAGATGGAGAGAGTGGGAATCGTGAGCGCCCCGGACGCGAGTTGCTCGAGTCCCGAGTCGTAACCTTTTTCGCATGCTTCCACATTCAAGTCACGCATAGTCCTCGGGACCGAATTTTGGACCGCTTCGCGCAACATTTTCCGTTCCAGGCGTCCGGTCAGGGCCCCGAAAGCCCCCAACATGGCCATGTTCAGTACGCTCTGATTGCCGAGGCTTTCGGCAATTCGTAGGGCTGGCACGCGGTAGACACGAATTGGTTCGCTTACGCCCGTGACCAGTACCAGGTTCTGCTCGATAATCAGCAATCCATTCGGGCGCACCCTGGTGGCATAGTTGGTATAGCACTCTTGTGACATTGCCACCAGAATATGAGGAGTAATTACTCGATAGTAGGTGATAGGCTTGTTTGACCAGATAAGTTGTACGCTGCAATTATGTCCGGCGGCATCAGGGTCTTGCCTCATTAGGACGTAAGTGCCTGTGCTAAAGCGAGCAGCCCGCGTGATCGTCTTCGCAAAGAGGATCACCCCCTGGTCAGCAAGTCCGGCGACGCGGATCTCGGTTGCCTGCACGCCTGTCCTCGGTGCGAGTTTTCTAATACATCGCAACGATACAGGGTACTAAGGGTTAGGGTGAGCGGTCCAATCTTTTGATCTAATCGCATTTATAGGTATATCTGATGAACCCGGAAATTTCCCGAACGGGAATCGCGAGGGCGCACTCGCACGTCACTTTCCCTTTTCGGTTCTATGATCTCGCCCCTCCAGTTGCTATTTGGTAATCCAATCAAATGCATTAAAACAAACGATTGGACTGCTTTGACCGTTGTTCCTACATTACCTTCTATATAAAATTGTTCCAGTCCATCGCCAGAGGGAATGGGGGACTTCCGGGGCGGTCGGGCCTTCACCGATCTGGCCTAGGAGTTTTACCCGAAGATCGGGTATCATCAAGGACCTAGGCTTGGCCTCTCGCGGGAAGTAAACCCGCAGGGCCGGGGAACATTTGCTCCCCCGACACCGGGGAAGCAGATAACCAGGGGGGTTATCAAAATTGAGGACTTTTTCCTATCACAAACCGAAAAGCGTGCAGGATGCTATCGGTCTCCTTGGCCGGTACAGCGAAAAAGCAGTAGTCCTCTCCGGCGGCACCGATCTGCTCGTGGAAATGAAGAGGAGGATCAGAAATCCCTCCCACATCGTCAGCATCCAGGGTATTCCCGGCCTCCGCAGAATCGAGCAGGACGGAGAAGAGCTTTTGCACATTGGCCCGAGCGTGACCATGCAGACACTCAGCAATCATGCAGCCCTGACGGGCGGTTTGGCCATTCTGGCCCAAGCCGCATCCCTGCTAGGCTCCTTGCAGATCCGAAACCGGGCCACCCTGGGCGGTAACATCTGTCATGCCTCCCCTTGCGCAGATACCCTTCCGGCCCTGCTCTGTTTAAACGCCATGCTGAAGTTGGAAAGTTTAGATGGGGAGCGAGTGGTGCCTGTAGAAAATTTCTTTCTGGGGCCGGGAGCGACGGTGGCTTCCTCCGGAGAAATGTTGACGGACATTCTCATCCCCCGGCCACCCACCGGCTCCTGCGGGGTGTACAAGAAATTCGCGGCTAGGAAAAAAACGGATCTAGCCTTCGTAAGTGTGGCTGTGCTTGTGGCCCTGGACCCCCCCGGGGAGCGTCTTTCCTATGTTCGCATCGGCCTGGGCGCAGCGGCCCCGACCCCTATTCGTGCCCGAAGAGCCGAAGAAATCCTAACGGGCTCAAAGGTCAGTGAGGATCTGATTGCAGATGCGGCCGCAAAGGCTGCGGCCGAAGCCAGCCCTATATCGGATCTCCGGGCTAGCGACTGGTACCGCCGGGAGATCATCGGGCATTTGACACAGGAGGCCCTGCAGGAGATCTGTGGGCGCAGTCGAATGAATCCTGGCCCTGCATAGAGTGGGCAAAGCAGTGGGCGATTCCTTTTTAGCTGAAAGCTTACTTGTAGGAAGACCATGAAGCATAAAATTCGGATCGAGGTAAATGGAAAGGTTCAACGAGCCTCCGTAGACGCCTCAATGACCCTACTGGATTTTCTCCGGGACATCCTCGGACTTACTGGAACGAAGAAAAGCTGCGAACTGGGTGACTGCGGGGCCTGTACGGTGATCCTGGATGGGGAAGCGGTCAATTCCTGCTTGATCTTGGCGGTAGAGGCCGACGGGAAAAAAGTCCAGACGATTGAAGGCTTGGGAGAGGGAAAAAGCGAACATCCCCTGCAGAGAGCATTTGTGGAGTACGGGGCGATCCAGTGCGGGTTTTGTACCCCCGGGATGATCCTCGCTGCTAAGGCCCTTCTGGACAAGACCCCCGATCCTTCGGAGGAGCAGATTAAAGAAGCGCTGGCCGGCAACCTGTGCCGCTGCACGGGCTACGCCAAAATCCTGGCCGCCGTCAAGTCAGTAACCTTGAAAGGGCAAAGCCGTCGGCAGCAGAGGAGCAACTTATGATCGGGAAGCGCATCCCTCGGATTGATTCTTGGGAAAAGGCTAGAGGAAAAGCGGTCTACGGGATTGATTTGAAGCTTCCCGGAATGCTCCAGGGCAAAATCCTGCGCAGCCCTCATCCCCACGCCCGGGTTCTGCACATCGACACTTCCAAAGCAGAGAGACTTGTTGGGGTCAAGGCCGTGATCACGGCAGAAGATACCCCGAAAATAAAATACGGGGCCCAGGTGAATGATGAATACCCCCTCGCTGTCGATAGAGTGCGATATATCGGGGATGAAGTTGCTGCCGTAGCAGCTTTGGATGAAGAGACTGCATTGGAGGCTATCGAGCTCATCAGGGTGGACTATGAGGAACTGCCGGCCGTATTTTCCGCACGGGAGGCGCTGGCATCGGGAGCACCAGAGATCCATTCGGGGACCAAGAATGCCGTAACCCATATCGAATTCGAGAGGGGTAACGTCCTTGAAGGTTTTAATGAGGCGGACGAAGTAGTGGAAGATACCTTCCTGACCTCTAATGTGCACCAGGGCTATCTTGAGCCCCATGTCTGCGTCGCCCAGGTGGATGCCGGAGAAAGGATCACGCTCTGGGGCTCTTTTCAGGCCCCGGCGAGGAACCGGGAGCAGGTCGCCAAAGTGTTGAATCTACCCCTCAATAAGATCCGCATAATCCAAACCGTGGTGGGGGGCGGGTTCGGAGGCAAGTCCAGCCAGGTGATTCCGCTCTACCCCATCTGTGCTTTTCTGGCGCAGAAGGCAGGGGCTCCCGTACGGATCCTTAATAGTTGGGAGGAAGAATTTGCTGCTGGCCGCTCCCGCATGCCCGCAGAAATCCGCATCAAGTTGGGAATCAAACGGGACGGATCCTTTACGGCCAAAGAGCTGGAGATCTTAGCCAACTGCGGTGCCTATGCCGGCACCGGGCCGGCCGTGATCAGCACCACCGCTAGCCGAGCCACCTCGCTTTACCGTTTTAAAAACGTCAAATGTCGGGCTGACCTGATCTACACGAACCAGACCCCCATCGGATCCTATCGGGGATACGGGACCCCCCAGTTGCACTTTGTCTTGGAATCGCTGGTCGATATGGCCGCCGAGGCGATCGGACGGGACCCGGTGGAAGTGCGGTTGAAGAATGCCACCCAGAAGGGAGACGTTTCTGTGCATGGCTGGGTGATGAACAGTTGTGAGCTTTCCCAGTGCCTCCAGGTGGCGGCCCAGAAATCCGGATGGAAAGAGAAGCGGGCACAAAGGCGGGAGAAATTCATTGGTATCGGGCTGGCCGCGGTGACCCATGTCTCCGGCAACCGAGGTGTCTATCCTCATTTCGATGGGTCGGCGGCCTATGTCCGGGTCAACGCTCACGGGGGAGTTGACCTGATCACCGGAGAGGCAGATATCGGCCAGGGGTCGGACACGGTTTTCTCTCAGATGGTCGCTGAGGTCTTGGGAGTGCCTATCGAAGACATCCATCCCGCGCCTCTAGATACCGACCATTCCCCTTTTGGCTTGGGGACCTTCGCCAGTCGGGTCACTACCCTGGGCGGGAAGGCCGTGCAGTTGGCGGCCGAAGACGCCAGGAAGAAGCTGCTGGAGATCGCCGCCAAGAAAATGAAGGCTCAAGTGGGGGACTTGGAATGTTCTGGGGGGCGGATTTTTGTCCGGGGTTCTTCAGACCAGGGGATGAAGATCGCCGAAGTCGCTCAACTGGGACTTCATGCCAGCGGTGGGGCTCCGGTCTTGGGAGTGGGGAGTTTTGTGGTGCCGCCCACTGTGGTTGCGCAGGATAAATCCAAGTACGGAAACATCTCCGTCGCATACCCCTTTGCGGTGCAGGTAGCAGAGGTACGGGTGGATTCAAAAACAGGGAAGGTAGAGGTTCTGAATTTTCTCTCCGTACATGATTCGGGAACCGTCGTCAATCCTCTGCTCGGCGAAGGGCAGATAGAAGGAGGGGTAGTCCAGGGGATAGGCTATGCCCTCTGGGAAGAAATTATCCGGCAGCAAGGGAAGGTCCTCAACGGAAACTTCACCGATTACCGTATGCCCACGATAAGCGACGTTCCACCCATTTCCACCTCTTTTGTTGAGGTCCCGGACCCTTTCGGCCCTTTCGGGGCCAAAAGTTTGGGGGAACTTACCCTGGCGGGCGCGGCGCCGGCCATCGCCAATGCCATTTACGATGCAACGGGGGTTCGTTTGAAAGAACTTCCATTTACACCCGAAAAGGTTCTCATGGCTTTGAGAAAAAAGTCAGCCCGAAAGCTTTCGGAGAAAGCGTGAACTGCAGTCATGCTTTGGACAGCATTCGATGGGCCTTGTCGACCCGATAATTCCCCGGAAGTCCCCCTGCATGAAAGATGTAGGGCTGGGTTCATTAGATTCCATCTGTTTCCGACTAACCCGGAAAGCTAACCTCTAATTTTCCGGGTTGTCGTATGAGAACGAGTTTGCAAAAGGTGCCCATGCGGATGAAAAACGAAGGAATCACCGGTCGCTAAAGATACTGAGAGGAAGAGATAACATGACTATAAACGCGATGGACCGCCAAGACCGTACGGTAGACCTGCTGGACCGCCTGGACCGCTTGCCGCTGTCCCGTTGGCATGTGAAAGTAATGTTGATATGTTCGCTGGGATTTTTGTTTGATGGCTTGGACAACATGATGATCTCCTTTGCTCTCCCAGCATTGATTAGTGCTTGGAAGCTTACTTCAGGACAAGCCGGTATAGTCGGAAGTTCCGGCGTTCTCGGTATGCTGATAGGGGGACTAGCTTTCGGAATTTTGGCCGATTATAAGGGTAGAAGATACGTCTTCCAGGCGACTATTCTTGTATATAGTCTTTTCACAGGCGTTTGCGGATTATCTGTGAATTGGATAATGTTCATTATCTTTCGCCTGATTGTGGGGACTGGGGTTGGAGGCCTTATTCCAGTTGACACCTCATACCTGGCAGAGATGATTCCTACCAAATATCGCGGCAAATTCATTAGCCTCTTTAACGGAGCATGGCCAATTGGATCCGCTCTGGCTGGAGTTCTCGCCTACTTCTTGATCCCATCTTTCGGTTGGCGGATTCTGTTCTTTATAGGCGTATTGCCAGCCTCAATGGTTTTTTGGATCTGGAGAGCCCTTCCCGAATCTCCGCGTTACCTTGTAAGTAAGAAGAGATTCGAGGAAGCCAAGAAAGAAATCTTTAGAATTGAAAAAAATGTGCTAGGCAAAACGTCAGAAGAGGGCGAGATTTTTGATAGAGAAGAAAAGCAAGTCTCCCGCTTTTCTTTTGCAGAACTTTGGACTCCGCGCTTGATAAAATCTACAATCATCGGGATGCTTCTGTGGTGGGGGCTAAATTTTGCCTATTTTGGTATTTTTATTTGGTTGCCGACTTTACTGCACAAAATGGGCGTACCTCTAGCTACAGGTTATCTTATGACCGTCATCTCCCTTCTATGCCAAATTCCTGGTTTTATGGCTGCTGCCTATTTAGTCGATGCCATTGGGAGGAAAAAGACTCTTGTGTTAGCATTCACTTCTTATGCCGTTTTAGCTTTCCTATTTTTCCACGCAAGAACCCAAGGAATGGCCTTGGCTTCATTAATGCCACTGGCTTTCTTCAACACAATCTGCTTTTCTACAGTATACGCTTATACTCCAGAACTATTCCCGACGCGAGCAAGGGCTACGGGAAGTGGTTGGGCTGCCAGTTTTGGCCGTACCGGATCGGTTATTGCTCCCATTGTTGTCGGTTTTTTTGTTGATGCAAGCCGAACTACAGTAATGTGGATGTTTGTTGGCGCGCTGGCCATTGCTGCCATAACTGCCTTATTGGGTGTCGAAACAAAAGGTAAACGTTTGGAAGAACTTTGGCCGGAATAGCAGTTCTCTTGTACTTCCATCTGCACCGCCGCTGCGATATAGATTCTGCATAAGCGAGTTGCCTGTGACGGGTCTGGCAGAAAAAGGCGACACGGGCTACCCGTTTCTGGCGCAGGACACATGCAGCGAATACGGCTGGTGTTAGTTGTACTGTCCGGATTTTGCCATTCAGTAGCAAGTAAGTACTAAAAGCGCTTTTCCTGATATGCGCATGTTGCGGCCACCTTGGCCGAGTAACCGATGACGTATTGATTCTTGTTCGGAGAAATTCGATGGACCAGCGGAAGACAAGTGAGATGCTGTCGGGCGTTAGGGTCTTAGATATTTCCACCGTGGTAGCCGGACCCGGGGCGGCAGCTATTCTGGCCGATTATGGCGCCGATGTAATCAAAATCGAACATCCTAAAACCGGTGATACCCTGCGAACTTGGGGAAGCAAAAAGAATGGTATTCCCTTGGGGTGGAAATGGCTTAGCCGGGGCAAGCGCCTCCTGGCACTGGATCTCAGCGCCAAGGATGGACAGAGCATTGTTAAAAAGCTCGCGGCGAAGAGCGACATTTTGATTGAGAACTATCGTCCCGGTAAGCTCGAGGAATGGAATTTAGGCTATGACGTCTTGTCCGCCGAGAATCCCAAGCTGATTATGCTTCGCATTACCGGCTGGGGTCAGACGGGACCTTATAAACAGCAGCCGGGCTTCGGTACCTTAGCTGAGGCGTTCAGCGGGTTTTGCCATATTACCGGCGAAGCGGATGGCCCCCCAACCTTGCCGGGTTTTCCGTTAGCCGACGGGCTTACTGCCGTCATTGGCACCTACGCCGTTCTAATGGCTCTCTATCACAGGCAAGCTCACGATGCGCCTGGCCAAGTGATCGATCTCAGCCTATTTGAGTCTCTTTTCTCGCTCTTGGGACCGCAGGTCACGGACTACGACCAGTTGGGAATTGTGCAGAAGAGATTTGGCAACCAATCGGTTCGCGGAGTTCCGCGTAATGCTTACCAGACGCAAGAAGGATGTTGGGTAGCCATATCCGCATTTGCCAGCGATATGGCGCTTCGCCTTTTTCGCGCCATCGGCAGGGCCGATATGGCTGAAGATCCACGCTACAACAACAATGAGAATCGGATGAAGAATCGCGATGTGGTAGACGGGATTGTTGCGGACTGGATCAAGCAACGGCCGCTAAACGAGGTATTGGAAACCTTGCAAAAGGCCGCGGTGCCCATCGCTCCAATTTATGACATTGCCCAAATCATGAAGGATCCCCAGTATCTGGCGAGGGAGGTCTTTGTCCAACTTCAGGATGAAGATCTGGGGCCAATGAAGATTGCCAACACGCCGGCGAAGTTTTCCGCAACCCCGGGAAAGATTCGCTTCGCCGGCCGCGCTGCCATCGGTTATGATACCGTCGAAATCCTGCATGAGATCGGCCTGACTGACGAGCAAATCGAAGATTTAAGCAACCGTAAGATCATTCGCAAAGCGGATCGCAAAGCCGTGGCTGCAGCCAAAGATTAGGCTGCAGGCGGCAAGTGGAACTTATGAACCATCGGGGCGAGCATGGAACCATAGACCCTTAACATTCGAGGTGCCAAATTTTCAGGGCAGGTAGCTAGGGTCAACTGCACCGGCAATAAGTGTGGTTCTGCAAAAACCGCATCGACCCCACAGGAGAAAAATCGTCATGGCATCTTCGGCGGGAGTAAATCTCATACGTACCGGCGAAGCCGGCCGTTCGGGCAAGGACATTCGTTCAGACATTCGTGTCGTTCTGGAGCCCAAGACGTCAGGAGGGGTACAGATTGAAGTTGTCTCGGCTGTCACGCCGCAAGATGTCATCCTTAACCAGGTGGGCGCAACCCTGCGCGAGCTGGGAGTGGAGCATGCTCGTGTCTCGGTTGAGGACACTGGCGCACTCCCCTTCGTTATTGCTGCGCGTGTAGAAGGCGCCGCTCGGCGTGCCGGGTTGTCTGCGGAACGGCGCGCGTTGCCGGAGCGCACGGTGCAACTGAGGCCATCTCCTAAAGATCGGGTCCGCCGTTCGCGTTTATACATGCCCGGCAGCGAACCGAAGTTCCTCCTGAACATTTCCCGTCAGTCGTCGGATGGAATCATTCTGGATCTGGAAGACGCGGTGCATCCCGCGCAAAAGGACCTTGCCCGCATTCTGGTGCGCAATGCTCTACGCGTGGTAGATTTCGGCAACGCCGAACGCCTGGTCCGGATCAATCAGCTTCCGTTGGGACTCCAGGATCTGCAGGAACTTGTGCCTGAAGCTCCCGACGTGATTATTTTTCCCAAAGTCGAGCACCGTGAGCAGGTGGTGGAAGTGGATCGCTGCATTACGGAGATTGCGAAGCGTTGCGGCGTAGAAACTCCTATTTGGCTCATTCTTATTTTTGAATCTGCGCTTGGAATTGAAAACGCTTTTACTATTGCCACTGCCAGTGATCGCATCTGCGCTATCAGTATTGGCATAGAGGACTACACCGCTGATTTAGGGGTGATCAAGACCAGCGGAGGGCAGGAGTCGCTTTACGCCCGTATGCGGCTGGTGAATGCGGCCAAAGCGGCGGGCGTGCAAGCGCTCGATTCCGTCTATGCGGATGTCGCAGACCGTGACGGCTTAGCCCGTTGGAGTGAAGCTTCGCGGACACTAGGCTTTGATGGAATGGGATGTATTCACCCGTCACAAGTGGAGATTATCCAGAAGGCATTTGCGCCTTCGGAAGCTGAACTTGCCAAGGCTGTAAAAATTGTTGATGCCTTTGAGAAAGCCAAAGCAAAAGGGCTGGGAGTGGTGAGCCTTGGGTCAAAAATGATTGACGCTCCGGTCGTGACTCGCGCTGTTAAGTTGGTGGAGCGGGCAAAACGGATGGGCCTTATCCCGGTCGAGCCCGCAGAACCCTAGAACTTCATTCCGTTATGCCAGTTATGTCTGGGACCTCACACTAGCGAATGATGAAGTAAGTCCACCAAGTGGAACGCCTTCAGCCCTTTGTCGCCCGAGGAGCGAATACCCGCGGAAAGCTGCAAGAGGCAAGTCGGACAAGTGGTCACGACCCCGTCGACTTGAATGGCCTGCAAGTCTTCGACCTTCCAGCTGGCGGCGTACTGGGCCAGCTTCCAGTTGGTAGTTCTCACCATTCCTCCACCGCCACAGCAACGGGGCGCACCAGCCATCTCCCGGAGTTGTACCCCTGGAAGTGCGCCAAGTATCTGCCTGGGGGGCAGATAAATTCCTTGACCGCGGCCCAGGTGGCAAGGGTCGTGAAAGGCAATTTTCAAATTCAAGGGCTTCATTCGGGTTTGCTCCCAGGGGAGCAGGGTCACTAAAAATTCGGAGAGGTCCATCACTTGAAACCTAGGTTGCCGCCCTTGCCCGCGGGCAAAGATCGTCGGCCATTCCTTCTTCATTACCATGCCGCAGCCCGGGCAAAGGGCCAATACCCGGTCGAAACCTTTCTCTTCCATGGACAGGACGTTCTTCTCCACCAGTGGCTCAGCCGATTTCCTCTGGCCCATCTGTATCCAGGGCAGGCCGCAGCAAACCTCCCCAGGGAGGATCTCGGCGGGCACTTGCATCGCTTTGAGAACCTCCAAGGCTTTCTCCGCCGTCGCCTGCAAGCGAGGATCGCCGTTAAATGTGCACCCAATGAACAGGCCCACCCGTTGTGTCGACCGCTCTTTCGTTTCCGTGGACATAGCCACTTTTTCCAGGAAGGTGCGCACTGAGGGCCGGAAGGGTCGGTCCTGAGTTCGGAGGGTGTCCAGGATCTCCCCAACAGCCGAGGGAACCATCTTCTTATCCAGAGCAGCGGACCTCAGCTGCTCCACGACCCCTTCCCCGATGGGAATCCGCTGCGGGCAGACCTCCTCACACTTGCCACATTCGAAGCAATTAAAAAGGCCTGCCGAATGCGCTAATGGAATGCGATCCATCGCATCCCGAGGGTCGAAGGCATAGCGGGCCAACCCGACCAGCACCGAGGGACCGCTAAAGGTGTAACGATTTAGAGTGAAAGACGGACAACTGGAATGGCAGGAGAGACAGCCAATGCACCGGCTGACCGCTCGGAAGGTTTTAAAGGATGGGGCGGGAAGTACCTCAGGCATCTGGCTCTGGCAGGGATGTCTCTGTAGGAAAGGGTGGATATGTTTCAGCCCCTCTTCAATTTCGCTGCGGTCTACCACCAAGTCCCTGACCACGGGGAAATTGGAGAGGGGCTCGATGATCATCTGCGGCTCGGCTATGGTCTGGCAGGCCAGGCGGGGTTCTCCGTTGAGCTTCACGGCGCACAATCCGCAACGTCCGTACCTGCATCCATGCTCGAAGGCTAGGCTTCCGTCTAAATTCTCATAAATGTACCGCAGCACATCCAGGACCACCATCCCGTTTTCCAGGGGCACTTCGAAGAATTCGTAGTGCGGCTCCTGGTCTTGGGACGGGTCATACCGGAAAACCCGAACTTGAGCCCTGCTCGCGAGAGGTTTAATGGGACGGTCGCAATTCATGGCAATCCACCTTTTTGGTTGTCAACTGGCAACCATCGCCGGCCTTGCGCAGCACTATATGCTTTAGCCAATTTTCGTCATCCTGGCGGGGATAATCCTCCCGAAAGTGGGCACCCCGGGTCTCCCGGCGTACTTGGGCCGAACGAGTAGCCAGTTCAGCAAAGGTCAAGAGGTTCTCCATCTCCAGGATCTCTATAAGCTGATGGTTGAAGCGTTTCGACCGGGAAGATACGGCTACTCGAGGAGATCTTCCCGGTTGAGGCGCTGCACTTCGACCAGGGCATCCCCCAGGCCTTCCTCGGTCCGACGGAAGCTCACCTTGTCCCACATGAGTTGGCGGAGCTTATCTTGGAGAACGTGTAGGGGAATAGGTTGGGCAGGAGCCCTTTCGAAAATCTTTTCCACCTTCCGGCAAACGGGGGCCCAATCAGCGGCGTTTATTTCCCGAAACTTTTCCCGCGCGGCATAGACGCTTGCCGCCTTCCCGGCAATCCCTCCAGAGACGACGATGTCCGCCAGGCTATTCTGGGAAAGGCGATTTGCGCCATGGACTCCGCAGGCGACCTCACCCACAGCAAAAAGACCCGGCACGCAGCTCTGCCAGTTTTGATCAACCCGGATTCCCCCCATTACAAAATGAAATGTGGGAGCAACCTCCATCGGCTCCTTCTCCAAATCGACTCCTAATTTTTGGCAGAGGTTATAGATCATGGGCAGTTTTTCTTTGACAAATCCGGGAGGGTTGTGGGAGAGATCCAGGTAGACGCCACCCTGGGGTGTCCCTCTGCCCTCCTGTATCTCCCGATAGCACGCCATGGACACGAGATCCCGGGTGGATGATTCCAGCCTTTCCGGGTCGTATCTCCGCAAAAAGCGCTCCCCTTGCTTGTTGAGCAGATGGCCGTAGTAAAGAGTCCCTACGATGATGCCCCGGAGCGCCTTCGGCCAAGCCAGGCCGATGAAGAACTGCAGGAACTCCATATCCATGAGTTCGGCCCCGACTTCCCATCCCAGGCAAAACCCATCCCCGGTGTTCTTGACGTCTTGTGTAAAGCAGGGATATATCTGGCTAGCTCCGCCCGTCGCCAGAATGACGGCTTTTGCCCGGTAGAGGGTGAACTCTCCGGTGTAGGTCCCAAGGCCGACTGCCCCACAGGTCTGGCCGTCCCTGGTTAGAATCTTCAGCACCATTTGGTTCTCGTGGACGCGGATATTCCGCCGCAGTAGCTCCGCTTTGAGCACCTCGAGTAGTTCATGACCCGGACGGTCTTCCAGATAAGGGGAGCGGGGATAGGTATGCCCGCCCCCTTTGCGCAAGAGCAATTTCTGCCCGTCGGGACTTCTCTCCCAGAAAGCGCCCAAAGACTCAAGTTCCATGATCCTCTTGGGAGCCTCCTCCACCATCCGCCGTACCAGACTCTGTTCGTTCAGAAAAGCGCCAGCCACCACGGTATCTCGAAAGTGCAAGTCCTGAGAATCTTCGGGATGGTGCCAAGGGCCCACCGCAGCGATCGCCCCGAGGGCCAGAGGAGTAGAGCCGCTCTTGCCAAAAAATCCCTTCACAACGAGCGTTACGGTCTGGCCGCTTTTCGAAACCTCGTATGCAGCGTAGGCCCCAGCCCCACCACCGCCAATTACCAGGACATCCGTCTCGATGATATTCAAAATTCTCTCTCCTTCATCGGCATAGGAACTTTCGCGGCCCAGGGACGGCTTATTGGATAAAGGGTCGCGCCCTTCCAGCCCCGCAGAGGCTAAAGATGCCGTAGAAGAAACATCAATCAAAATTCCCCAGGCGAATGGGCTCTTGTCCTTTCGCTTTCATGGTGATCGCCTCCGCAGCACAGAGTGCCGCACAGGCACCACACCCGTCACAGGCGTCCTTGTCGATCGTAGAAAGCCCCGAATCCTTGTAAGAAATAGCGTCGTAGAAACACCAGTTTTGGCAAGTCTGACAGCCCGTGCATTTATCCTCATCAACCTCGGACCAGATGGCCCCCTTTGGCAGGCGAATCAGCTGATCGAAGAGGCGGATGCCATGCCGCAAGGTCCGGCCCCGGAGTTCCTCCACGGACTTGAAGCCATGATCATCGAGGTACTTCTCTAACCCCTGGATATAATCCTTAATAACCCCTAGCCCCTTCTGTCCGTGGGTGACGGCTGTGCAAGTCTGGACAGTGCTTGCGCCACACATGATCGCCTTCACCACATCTGGCCACTCCCATATGCCGCTCGAGGCCGAAACAGGAAGTCCATACTCCTGAGAAACTTTGGCTACCCATTTGAGCATGATCGGCCGCATCCAGGGTCCGCCCACCCCACTGAACCCTCCTGCCAACAGGGGAATTCCGCTGTCTAGGTCAATTTCCAGAGAAGGCGTACGGTTAATGACGGTGAAACCTTTCACCCCCCCTTGCTTGGCCACCCCGGCCGTAATCAGGGGATTTACTCCCTCGGAAGTAAGCTTGGCAAAAACTGGAAATTTGACGGATTCCACCACAGTGCGCACGCGTTTCAACACGCCTTCCACATCGGCGCCCATCTCCGCTCCCTGCACCTTGAGGCCCGTCAGGTTCGGGCAGCCGAAGTTTATCTCCATCATGTCGCAACCCGCATCCTCAACCATCATGGAAAGATCTTTCCAAGACTGGAGGGAGGTGCCGACGACGCTGCCAATAACCACCGCCCCGTAGTCCTTGGCATACTCTTTGGTCTGTTTCAGTTCTTTCATCCATTCCTTGGGCGTATAGGTGGCGGCAAATTCGCTGGAGTAGTTGGAGAAGCAGTACGGATACGACTTCTTGTGCAGCACCGTAAAACGGGGGCGAACGTATTTCTGCTGCTGTTCCAGATCGGTCACAGATTTGGCTACAACCCCTCCGGCCCCAGCTTCAAAAGCCTTGCGCATGTACTCCGCGTTCTTCGTTGGAGTGGCTGACGCCAGGAGAATTGGGTTCTTGAATTTAATGCCACAGACTTCGATTTCGAGTTTGCTCATTTTGTACTTCCTCCTCTTCTGGGTTATAGAAAAAAAGAGACAACCCTCTCTCTTCCTTGCTTTCCTTCGGCGACTCTCGGGCGAAAAAAGTTAACTGCAAAATTCTGTATCGACCCGTCTCTTTTCCCCGGCGCAATAGAATCCTGTTCGGTGCGGGGGTCATGATGGTCCCACGATGATGGCAAAAGAAACTATCAACCACAGGCTGCTTACTTTTTCTAACTGGTGCATCCGAAGGAACCTTCTGCAGATGCATCTGGGATATGCAATTCATTGCAGTCCCTTTCAGCCCCTTCACACCTCACTCCATTCGAGCCCGAGAAAGGCCACCCGATCTCCGGTGTGCACGACAGGATTTACCCGTGCCAGGATGATGTAGGTCTTGGTCTTGGCCTCGATCGTCTCCACCTCCGAGAAGAGGTCGATTACCTGCGCGATCCTTTGACCCGGGGTCAGAACTGCTCCTGGCTTTGCATCCATGATCAGGAAACCCCCTTTGTCGCAGTACAAGAACCGGCGCTTGGTAATCGTGATTTGTTTCTCCGGCTTTTCCATTTCGCCGGGGATCATTTGCAGGGACTTCATGACATTCCTGATCCCGCGCTCGGCCGCCACGATATTCTCCTCCTCAAACTTACCGCCGGCGCCTACTTCGGCCATGAAAGCCGGGATCCCTTGCAGGGCGCAGTTTACATCCAGCGCGCCCCCCAGCCCCCCGGGCAGCTCCCCCTTGGCTGAGGAGATATCCACCTTGCAGTTGGCGTAGGTCCCAAAAGCTCGGGCCAGTTCTTCTACTTTTTCGTTGAGTCCCGCTTTCACGCCGGGAACGACCTTGTAGACCGTGTAGGGAGAAGCGGTAAACGGGGTGGCCGCGGTGTGAAAATTAATCAGGTGACTGGCCTTCTCCTTGATTTCGCGGAATAATTGATAGGCCAGCCGCTGCGAAATAAGCCCCTCGGCATCTCCGGGGAACTGCTGATCCATGTCGAGATAATCATATGGGTTCAATTTCTGCCGCCACTGGATGGCTACCGGATTACAGAGGGGGGTTATGATCAAGGCCCCCTTGAGCTGTGCGGGGTCAAGCCCGGCAGCTACCCGGCGCATGGCCATGAAGCCGTTGAGTTCGTCCCCATGAACAGCGCCATTGACCCAGAGAGTCGGCCCACTCTCCCGCCCGTTCACGATCATGACCGGGATTAGGATCTCCCCATGAACCGCCAGCTCCCCGATCTTTATGAAACCCTGTCCTTTGCTTCCTTCTGCCGCTGCAGCAGACCCAACTCTAAGCATTTATTTCCTCCTTTACGGTGAGATTCATCGGACAGCTCTCGAAGGAAGGCCCTCAAACGGCCGCATTCCGGGCCCAGTCCAGGCCCAGGCGCATCGCTTTAAGGTTCAACTCCACAAAGCGGGAAGAAACGGTTTTGCGGATGGATTCCTCAAGGGCATCCTCGGCGACGAAATGGCCGATGTAGTCAGCCGCGGACAGCAGGATAACGTTGGCCGCCATCTCGCTCTTCAGCTCGCGGACTGCCATATCGGTGGCTGGAATGCCGTAACACTTCACGGGAGAGTCCGGAAGGGGCTTGACCAGGACGCTGTCCAGGACGATCTTCCCATCCCCCTTCACCAGGGGAAGGCTATCCCGGTAGGCTTCCTGCAGCATGGTTATCAAAAAATCGATGTGGGTAACCATAGGAAAATCGATAAAACCATCGGCTATAACCAAGTCGGAGCGGGTAACCCCTCCCCGCACCTGGGACCCGTAGCCGGAGGAAAGGGAAACAGTTTTTTTCTCCTGGAAGGCGGCATAAGCCAATATCTCCCCGGCCACCACCATACCTTGGCCTCCCTGCCCGCATAATCGGATCTGGCGCATTGTTTCTCCCCTTACACTAATTCAAAAAGAACATTAACCCTGGGCATAACCACCCCAAGTCCGGTCCAGGTCAGCGCAGAATTCCCCTATTACGTACTTCCCGCGCAAGCTCTCCTTGGGCAAGGTCTTGGCCTTCTCCACGCTGAGCGTATTCTTCCTCAGCTCCTTGATCATCTCCCCCGGCGACTTCATCTGATTCTGGCGGCCGAACTGCACCGGGCAGGTGGAAAGCACGTCGATGAAGGAGAACCCCCGATGTCGGTAAGCCTTCTGGATTGTCTTGATCAGCTGCTGAGGCTGGGCCACAGAGCAGCGGGCCACGTAGGATGCTCCGGCTCCCGCAACCAGGGCGCAGAGGTCAAACGGCGGCTCCTGGTTCCCTTGCGGGGTGGTCGTGGTGATGGCCCCCAGGGGCGTAGTGGAGGCCAGTTGCCCCCCGGTCGTCCCATATACAGAATTGTTGGCGCAGATCACCGTGAAATCGATATTGCGCCGTGCAGCGTGAATCAGGTGATTGCCGCCGATGGAGGCCAGGTCGCCATCTCCACTGATAACGAAGATCTTCAGTTCGGGGTTGGCGACCTTGATGCCGGTAGCGAAAGCCAATGGCCGACCGTGGGTTACATGAAACGTGTCGGCTTTGATATACATGTTCGTGATATTCCCTGCACAGCCTATGCCAGCCACCAGAACCACATCCTTCATGGATAAATCGAGTTCACTCATGGCCCGGATCACGGCTCCCTGGATGATGCCGTGCCCGCATCCTGGGCACAAACGGTGCGGATACCTCTCCGGCCGCATATAGGGAAAATATTTTTGATTCATGAAAGAATCCTCTTCGCGGCAGCCACGATCTTCTCCGGGAAGATGGGTTCGCCGTCGATCTGGTTTAGCCCTTCGATCCTCGCATTGCAGGCCACCCGCTGCACTTCCCGGATGACCTGCCCTAAATTCATCTCCGGGATCAGAAATTTTCCACACCGCTCCGCCGCTTCACGAACAGCTTTTTCCGGAAAGGGCCAAAGGGTCTTCAGGCGCAGCAGGCCGACCTTCATCCCATCTGCCCGTAACTCACGGGCCGCTCGCAGGCTTGCGCGGGCCACGAACCCATAGGCCAAGATGATGGCCTCGGCGTCTTCCAGTGAATAGGCCTCGATCTCGCAGATTTCCCCCACGTGGTGCAGGATTTTCTTAGAGAGGCGGTTGACCAGCCTGGCATTGACCGCGCCATCCCCCACTTTCTTGAACCCGAAGCCATCATGGGTAGAGCCGGAGACGATTAGGTTTTCACCTTCCCCCAGGGAGGGCATGGGCGGGACGCCATCCTCTTCGGGGGTGTCGAAGGGAGGCTGCCCCGGAGCTTTTTCGCGATCGAAAACAACAACCTCTTCTTTTACCTCCAGAGTTTCCCACAGGTGCCCAACAGTGGCGTCGCCCAGGAGGATCACCGGGACCCGGAACCTCTCCGCTAAATTGAAGGCCCGGATAGCCAGGTCGTACATCTCCTGCACAGACCAGGGGGAGAGGGCGATGATCTGATAATCGCCGTGTGAGCCCCACTTGGCCTGCATGATGTCGCCCGATCCCACGCGGGTCGCCTGCCCGGTCGCCGGTCCGACTCGCTGAATGTCAGCGATCACGCAGGGAGTTTCCGTACCCACGGCATGGCCGATGTTCTCCATCATCAAACTGAATCCCGGTCCGGAGGTGGCAGTCATCGCCTTGGCCCCGGCCCAGGAGGCCCCAATCACGGCCGCGATCGAGGCCAGCTCGTCTTCCATTTGAATAAATTTTCCCCCGACCTGCGGGAAGCGCTTCACCATCCGGGTCATAATCTCGGAGGCCGGAGTGATGGGGTATCCGGCATAAAAACTGCAGCCGGCCGCGATGGCCCCCTCTGCCAGCGCTTCATCTCCCTGCATGAAATACAGGCCGGGATTCAGGCTGCTTTTGATGCTTTTAAATCCCATTCCCAATCTCCAGGACGAAAAGGCTATTCCCGCTCGACCGTAATAGCCAAGTCGGGACAAAGCAGCTCGCACTGCCGACATGCTCTGCAATTGTCTATATTCCGGACTTCCACGGGGAGGCCGCCCTTTGGGGAGACCTTATCTCCCTTGGCGTAGACCTGCCTCGGGCACAATTCCAGGCAGATGTAGCACCTCTTGCACCAATCTTGGTTAATTTCGATCCGAGACAATCTCTCCCCCTTTTTTGCTAAGCAGAGATGGCGAGAACGGCTTCCATCCCCCGGGAATGGAAGTGGCCGAGGAGAAAACCGGCTTGGCCAAGCCCTCTCCTCTGTTTGTCCCAGACCCGGGGCTACTATATCGCTGCTGTAAATCCTATATGCCCACTATTTTTCTAAACTCTTTCAATGCCACTTCATGAGGAACGGGTGCCAATTTTCCTGCCTTGGCTTTGCGAACTTTATCCAAGGCTCTATTTATCGCCAGCTTCGTAGGGTTGATTTTTTCCTTGGCGGCAACCTCTAGGATCTCACGGGTATTGGCGCCAATCACCTTCTCTATGGCAATAAATACTTGATCCGCATTCAGGCCCGATCGGCGAGAGAGACCAGCAGTGCTTCCTCCGCTATTGGCAACAAAATCGGGAACAACCGTGATCCCCTTCTTGAAGAGTCTCTCCAGGGCGCCCTCGGTAATGGGGATATTCGCCCCGCTAGCAATTACCTTGGCTTTTACTTTGTCGACATTTTTTTCATGAATGACTAGGGGACGTCCGCCTGGAACAAGAACTTCTACAGGGAGATAGAAAAGCTCTTCGTTTTTAATTACCTTGGCATCCTTGTATTTAAGGATACATTCATCACCAAAGCTCTTTCTGAGATCGAAGAGCTTGGTCAGATCTAGGCCTTTGTCGTTGTAAATTGCCCCCTTAATGGTGGAGAGGGCTACTATCTTCGCCCCTTCCTTTAGCAAATAACGGGCTGCTCCCCCGCCAACCTTGCCGAAGCCTTCGATGGCAACCTTGGCTCCAGACATATTTATTCCGCAGAATTTGCATGCTTCCTTGGCGGAAACCACCACTCCATAGCCGGTAAAATGATTTTCCAGAGGCTCTCCATCCCTGAGCTCTTTGGAATAATCTGTTGTGGTGGCAGGTGCGAAGTAGCCAGCTTCCTCCCGGAACATCTTGACATCTGGATCATTAACTCCCATGTCTGACCCATAAAGAACTATGTTTGCCTTGTATAGGGGCTTCATGGCTTTCCCAAAAGACCGGAAAATTGCTTCTCTCCTCGGACTTGGGACGTGGGGATCCTCCCATATTCCTGCCTTGGCGCCGCCTACAGGCACGCCCATTGTCGCCTTCTTGTAGGTCATCGCTCTGGCCAACAGGGAAATCTCGTGGGTGGTGATGTCGGGCAACATCCGGGTCCCCCCCGTGGCCATCCCTAAGGCCAAGCTATCCACGACCATGACTCCTCTCACTTTCACTTCGGGGTCATACCAGTGAACGATAAGCTCTGGGCCTATGTCATCTCCTCGAACATTTTCGACAATCTTCATTTGCAACTCTTCCATTTTTACCTCCGATGAAATTCTTTTGCCCCCGATAATACAGCAACATTGGTTAATTAACCAGTCGATTTATAAAAAATGTGTCTGAGCGCCCAAGTATTTGATAAATAATGTTTTACACTGTAACATTATGACCGGATAGCGATGGCAAACGGCCTACACGATCGCTGGTTTAGTTAATTGAGCAATTGATTGACGCGTTGCAGAGCGCATGCTAAGATGCGGCCCGGACATAAATTTCCGTAGTAACGGAGGAAAATTTAATGGCAGCGCCCGCACCGGACATTTCTCCGTACACCACTTCGCAGAGGGCAATCATCATTGGGTCGACAATGTTGGGATATGCGCTTGATCTGTACGATGTTCTTCTATTCCCCTTCTTAATCCCTTCGATCCAGAAGACACTCGGGCTTTCTCTTACCGAGGCTGGTAGTATTCAAACTCTCGTCTTGGTCGGTTCCGCTTTGGGCGGTGCTATTTTTGGCTGGGTTGGCGACCGTCTGGGACGCAAGACCGCCTTGCAGATCACTTTAGGTTTGTTCGCAGTCGGCTCGGTCGCCGGAGCTTTCGCGTGGGACTACTGGTCTTTGGCAGTGATTCGCTTTCTGACCGGGATAGGCCTGGGCGGCGAGTGGGGGGCAGGCATGGTCCTCTTTAATGAGGCTTGGAATCCCAAGCGGCGCGGTTTGGGAAGCGCATTCGTTCAGGGGAGCGCCGTCTTAGGATCGGGGTCGGCATCGGTAGTTGCCATTTGGGCCATAACCACCTTCAGCCCGAACTGGGGCTGGCGGGTGGCTTTGCTTACCGGCGGCAGTCCAATCTTGGTGATGATCTTTATACGGATCTTTATGCCCGAATCGAAGGCCTGGCTTCGGTATGACAGTATTAAAAGGCAAGGGGGGCTTTCGGTGGAGAAGGCGAAGGCCATGCCATTGGCCGAAATGTTTAAGAAGCCACTGCTAACCATCACGATCACCGGGTTCATCTGGATGATGAGCTACATGCTTTGCTACTACTCCATCGTCACTTTCATTCCCACCCTGATGCTCCGCTACATGAATACGCCGCCGTACGCCGTTCGGACCACGGCACTCACGCTTTCATTCGCTAGCGGTATCGCATACCTTACTAATGGTTGGCTCCATGATCGATTTGGCCGGAGGCTGGGGGCCGTCATGCCCGCTTCCGTTTGGATCATCTCCATGGTGGGAATGTATGTCTGGGGCTCGGCCCACTATCAGGGTTCCGTACTTGCATGGCCGCTGTTTTGGCTTTACGTCGCGTTTGGAGTTGGAAATGTGGCGCTCGGCGTGGCAGGGACCTGGCTTTCCGAACTTTATCCTCTTGATTTGCGTTCCACCGCCGTTTCGGTAATCTATATGGGAGGACGCGCGCTTGGGAGTGTTGCTCCAGTTATCGTTCCTTTAGTTGCCTTGCACTTCGGTGGAAAGCTCCTGATTGGCATGGTGGTTACGGCACTTCCTTGCGCGGTGATTTTCGTTATCAGCTCGTTGTGTCTTCCAGAAACAGTGGGCCGCGACCTTTCTTATGCGCCTAGGTAAGAAGCTATATCTGGTTATGCCCGGTTGTTTGGAACATAATTGCATCGCTAAGCTGAATAGCACGCAGTCGCCAGCCCGATTTGAAGGCAGGCGCGTCGCGCAACAAAGAAGTACAACTTTCCAGAAGGCGAGGGCTGTTGTGAAACGTGACACAGTTAGACGCAAAAAGGGGAACGAAACGCGTGCGCGGATCATTAGTGTAGCAGAACGGCTGTTTGCTGAACACGGTGTAGATGGAGTGTCCCTACGTCAAATCATGGCCGTGGCGGGCGTAAATATCTCGCTTGTTAGCTATCATTTTGGAACCAAAGAAGGATTGCTGCGGACTATCTTTGCCCGACGTATTGTGCCGCTCAACCGACAGCGGCTGGCGTTGTTAGAGAATGCAGAAATGGCCAGTGACCCACCGAGACTCGACGATCTCTTGCGCGCGTTTTTTCTGCCTCGGTGGAAGGTAAGCCTGGGTGGAAAGTCGAGTCGTTCGGAACGGCTGTTTGCACGTATTTTTAGCGACAGCAGCTCCCTCACCCGTCATTTGATCCCTGAATACTTTGATGAATTCCTGAATCGTTTTGTCAATTCATTGAAACGCACTTTGCCGCGCCTGTCTGATAGAGAAATTTACTTGCGGCTCCATCTCCTTCTTTGTGTCGCAATCCAAACGCCTCTTTACTATGAGCGCACTCGTGAGTTGTCCGGGGGCCTTTGTACTTTTCGTGATCCTGAAGAACTGGTCACGCAACTGCTACCGATTCTTATGGCTGCGCTTAAGGCTCCCGCAACTTCTGTCCCGCCAAAAAATCCGACAAGCTAGTCGTCCATTAGGAAGATAGGAAGAGAGGAGAGCAGGCCAATGTCCTACGACCCCTCCGAAGCGCCGTTCTGTTTACCTAGTCGGAAGCCCAGTTGGGGGGCTTCCAGGACAGGAACGTAGCTCTCAATGCCTTGGAGACGAAGTTGCTCCGCAACCTTTTTTCATGTCGGTTTTCCGTGTAGACCGCATACCATTGGGGTTGGTTCCATACCCTCGTCAGACGGTACCCGCTAATCGTAGACTTTCAGTTGCTTGCCTTTCGTCTCCGGAAGCATGGCTACCGCAACGATCATCAGCAAGTAAGCCGTTGCTGCAAACCAGCATATGCGGCTGCATCCTTCCTCCAGCGTTGTTTCAGGAGCGGCCCGATCGCCGGCCTCACTCGGAAAACTTAGGCGGTCAACTTCGTTCACTTCTTCATATTATTTAATGCAGGGCGGGCCTTTCGCTCGTTTCGAATCAGCGGCTCGCCCCGGTTTTCTTTTCGCCGCTCAGCATCTTCATCAGTTCGGTAACCGAGCCGAGCTTCTCAAGGTTCCAGATAGCCTCCCGCACGCGTCTCTGCTGCTGGCGGGAAAGCACACCGTCGGCAAGTGCGGTGAATTTTTCCTCAATTTCCGCATCGCTGAGCGGGTTGCGCGGATCGCCTTTCGGATAATCGAGTTGGTTCCTGAACTCCTGACCCCCTGTGGTCGTGATCTTAACGGCTACCCGCTGCAAGGCCGGAAACACCTTCTCGATCTCCGGGTCGGCAACCACTTCAATTTTGCGGAGCTGGGCCCGAATCTGCGGGTCGTTGATTTTCTGCATCGTGAACTGCGCAGGCGTAACCTGACGATCGACCATCGCCGCAGCGATGCAATACGGAAGTGAGTGATCCGCAGTTTCCTTCGTGTGTGGATCGTATTTGCTCGGATCCGCCAAGATTTCCGCCGCCCGGGCCAGTGATCGGATGTGAACCTTGGCAATCTGCTCGGGCTTGAGTTCGTGTTCCCTAATCAGGTCGAGGGTGGCCGAAATAGGCGCATGCGTCAGCGCTTCGGTTGGGAAAAACTTCATGCCGCACTGCGTAATCCGCCACGTGCTGCCCAGGCCGTCGGTCAGGACGTTCAGCTTCCACTCCGGACCAAACACGTGAACCAGTCCCTCTTTGCCGTCGATGATGTGCTCCGGGCCGGTGTAGCCCTCGGCGGCCATCAAGGCGGCTAGGACTCCGCCTTCCGTGGCCATCGGGGAGACAGTGTTTTTCATCATCGTCAACTTGCCCGCAGTAACTGCCCCGAACGACGCACGGGTTGCGGCCGAGATGCCAATCGCATGCTGAATTTTTTCCCACGGAAGACGCAACATGCGACCGGCAACGACCGGAGAGACAAACGCCGTGAACGTCGCGTGGTGCCAGCCACGTTCCCGAATGCCCGGGAAAGCAGCTTCGCAAAACCGCATCTCTAATTCATGGCCGAGCACCAGCCCGACCATCAATTCCTTACCGTCGCTCTTCGCCCGCTCGCCACAGGCAATCGCCGCAGAAAAAATATCAGTCGGATGCGATGGGTCCTGCTTCCAATAGATGTCGTTGTAATCCATGCAGCGAATCATCAGCGCATTGGCAAAGGCCGCGTGAACCACATCCATCTTCGTGCCTGAGCCAACCACCGTCGCCGGACCCTGCGCCGCAACCTCATCGAGCACCTTCAGCACAATGGCGACATCGTGTTGCTGATATCCACCTAAAGCGCAGCCAATCGCATCCAGCAGAAAACGTTTTGCTTGGTATACCGCTTCCTTCGACAGATCACTGAATTTGACTCCCGCAGCCCAACGGGAGATTTCGGCTGTGATCGTCTGTTTCTTTTCCGGGCTGTTCTTATCCGCCATGAGCTATTCGGTTCTCCAATTCGCAACGCACCCAACTGTCGTGCGGTAATACGCTCTACTTCCCAGGCATCTTCAGATTCGCAGGATTCTTGAACGGCAAAAACGCCATGAAATCGGCGTGGTGCACGATGAATGCTTCCGTCGTGCGCTTTACCAGATCTCCTTCCGCTGCATGGGCGGCAATGATGTGGCATACCGCATCCGGCACGCCGCACTCCATGGCCAAGGCCACCCCGGTAAACGGGTGGCGCAGCATTTCGCCTCGAGAACTCTGGACGGTCTTGCCGTCCCGGGTTTCATACTCCAGCAGTTTGCCGACATCGGCCAGGATGGCACCGGCAATTACCGTGTCCAGGTCGATGCGCAGAGCGCTCCCCATGAACTCGCGCATTGCTTCCGCCGACTGGCGTGCAATGTGCACCACGCAGCGCTTGTGCTGCATAAAAGTCGTAGGGCAGTTTGGGGCCAGCAACGTAAACGGAATTTGCTCCAGATCGGCCGCTTTAAGAGAGCTCAACGCGAAAGCCCGCTCCCAGGTGCGCACGACCTTTTCCCTTAACTCGACCGACATGATCCAATCCAATTCCGGCCACAGCCGCTTCACTTCGTCCCGTAGCACCAACTGCCCGGCCACACTGCCCTTCGACATTACACTTCTCCTTAGCTGTTTTGGCCTTACACTACCTTCGCGGTGTTCGTCAGGCCCCCAGCGTCTTCTTGCGTGCACGTTCCAGCGCGTACTTCGCCAGTGCCGCGGAACGATACAGGCCGTGTACGAACTTGCCATAGGGAAAAGTTAAAAACAACGCCATTACGATTCCCAGATGCACAACGAGCAGCGAACCCATCGCTGCCGATTGGCGCAAGACCATCAGCAGCAACCCGCTGGCGCTGGTCAGTACCAGCATTACCGTAAACGCGACATCCATGCCGTACTGGTCCTCATCGGTGATCTCACGGTTTCGCCGCAGCTTGAGGAAGAACAAACCGATCGGTCCGATCAGCAGCCCAATTCCACCCAGCGTGCCTAGGATCACCGGCAAGCTGGTATACCCATAGGGTCCTTTCCAGCCCAGCGCATAGTAGTAGATGAAGCCCAGAGACGTCGCCGCGAAGCACAGTAAAAATCCGTAGAACGTGAAGTGATGAAACCAGCGACGTGAAAACGAGCGTTTCCCTTCGGGATACGCACAACCCCAGCCCCCGCCGTCCAGGTACTTGAGCTTTAGCACTTCCTCAGCGGCGGTCAGCAGCGCCGATGGGTTTGCTAAGTCGGACGGCTGTTCGCCGCTTTGGCGCCAGAAGCGCAGCAACCCGATCAGCAACGCCAAAAGCACAAATAGTGCCACCGCACCAAAACTCACTACCAGAACTTCATGCGACGTGACCTGGTAAAAGTCCCCTCCAAGTACCGGCGCCGACAGGCTCTTGCCCGCCAACCCGCGCGTCACGCCGAACAGAAACAGCACCAGCATCAAAGCCGTAACCAACGACACCACTAAGCTGTTCGCCCGGAATGCACTCCCGAACGCCCTCGGCCACGCAAATTTGCTGTATGATTCCGCCCGCAGGCGAGCGAACGTTTGTGGCGGGTTGACCATCCACTCGTGCGGCGGAGCATATTGGCAGGCGTAATAGCACTCGCTGCAGTTGTGACACAGGTTCGAGAGATATATCAGCTCGCTTTCCCCGAACTTGCGACGGAACTCCATTGCCCGCCACACCGCACAAAACCCCTCGCAATAACGGCAGGCGTTGCAAACGGTCATCATGTGCTCGCCTTCGCGCACTAGGTCACTTGCCGGCATGGGCTGCCTCCTTCACGCTGTTCAGTGCTTCTCTCGACGCCTGCTCGCCTGCAATCCGGCCAAAGACGTTGCCGATTGGCAGGCCGAAACCACCAACGTATCCTTTGGGAAGAATGTTGCCCGACATGATTTCTCCTGCCGCGTAGATGTTTCTGGCGGGCTCACCTGTTTTCATCACTACCTCGGCGCGCTCATTCACTTTCACCCCAAAATAGGTAAACGTCACCCCGGGACGAAGCGGGTATCCATAAAATGGCGGTTTATCGATTCGTTGTGCCCAATTCGTTTTAGGCGGCGTCAGCCCCTCTGTATGGCAGCCATCCAGCTTCGTGTGATCAAACTGGCCCGGCTGCACCGCCCGGTTGAACTCCTCTACCGTCGCTTCCACCTTCTCCACCGGCAGATTGAACTGCCGCGCAACTTCGGAAATCGTGTTGCCCTCGATTGCCGGGTAGCGCGTCGGCATAAACAGGTTGAACACCTTCGAATCAATCAGCGCATAGGAAATCTGATCTGGCTGCTGCGCGACCAGCCGCCCCCAGATCGCATACCGTTTCGGCCAGCGATCTTCTCCTTCGTCGTAATAACGCACCCCGTTCTTGTTCACCATGATCCCCAGCGTCACGCAATCGACTCGGGTCACAATCCCGCCGTCGAATTTGGGCGAGCGCGCATCGATTGGCACCATGTGGCCCTGTGTGGGATCGGCTATCGATTCCACTCCATGATCCAGCAATGCTTTCAGGACTAGGCCCTTATCATACGAAGTACCGCGGAACAGAAAGTTGTCTGCTGCCGTGCCCCAAGCCTTCTTCATCCATTTCAGATCCGACTGGAAGCCGCCGGCAGCGGCAATCACCGCCTTAGCTCCAATCTGCACAATTTTTTCTCCGTTCATCCGTACCGATGCACTGCGAAACGCACCGTCCCTAATATCCAGATCAAAGCATTCGGCCTCATAAAGCACCTGCACTCCGAGCCGCTCCGCACAGGCGTAGTAGGAGTTGACCATCGCCTTGCCACCGCCCATGAAAAAGGCGTTTGTCCGCCCCAGATGCAGCGTGCCCGACAAAGATGGTTGAAAGCGAACACCGTGTGCCCGCGCCCAATCCAAACAGTTCGGCGACTCTTGGATCACCATCCTCGCCAACTGCTGATTGCCTACCCCGCCCGTCACTCGCAGATAATCATTCCAAAATTCTTCTTCCGGATACGCTCCCGTATAGGGGTCAATGTGCTTTTCGTGTGCCAATGCCATGTTGCGTGTGTGACGGCTATTGCCGCCACGAAAACACTTCGGGGAACATTCCAGCAGCAGAACATTGGCCCCGTGTTCGCGCGCTGTTATTGCCGCACACAGTGCTGCGTTCCCGCCGCCTAAAATCAGAACGTCTAAGTCTCTAAAATCAGTTGGCATCGACTATCTCCATGCTTCGACTTGCACGCTTGCAATCGATTGAGCAACTCTGGTCTTGGCCGCCAATTGCATCCAGATGACAAAGGCGCAGAGCGTCAAAATTTGCGCTTTATCAGAACTCATTCGATTCAGCCGCAGTGTAGGAGCCTGTAGCGGGCCGGTCCAATCGTTTGATCTGATCTTACCGATAGGGCTACTAAATGGCGCGCCCGTTCCCCCTTTACCGCAGGGGCCGCTAAGGATTTTGAATTTTCGGTACGCGCCGCCTGATGGGTCGCCAAAAAACGGTCTGGCAATCGCTGGCAATTTAGGCTATGCTTCCGCTACACAGTTTATTCACCAATGTATAGGTGGCTTGCAGAGGCGCCGCGCTGAAGGGTGCGGCTCAGGAGTTGCATGGCTGAAAGGACAATGCTGAGGGACGCGCTTATAAATATTGATTTTTGTGAATACATTCGAGTAGCCGTGCGTTTCAGACTGCAAATAACTGGTCCTCATATAGGTCGATTAGCCGATATGGAGCTACGTCACCTTCGCTACTTCGTTCGAGCAGCGGAAATGCTACATTTCACGCGAGCAGCCGAATCGCTTTACGTGTCGCAACCAACGCTTTCAGGTCACATACAGCAGTTAGAAGAAGAGTTAGGGTTCGCCGGTACTCGGCTGAAAGCTGATCTGCAGTCCCGTAGGGTTAGATGAACCACAAACTACGCAACGTGGATTAAGTAGAGCATGTTCGCGGTACGTCTTTACTAACATTTCCTGTTGCTTACTCACCCCGGTTCCTTTCATCGTTGTCGTTGCGGAGAAAGTTTTAAGAGGTATAGCCGTCAAACCACTCAGTAAAAGCGTCTTTGCCCGCTGGATCACTTGGGAATTCCGTGGCTGTCCCGCAACATGAGAGCCTTGCCATCTTTCGTTATAAAGCGGGCAATGGCCGTATCGGTACCACCAAGTTTTGAACCGGTAACTTCAATCTTGTCGTTCCTCATAAAGCTAAATCCGTTCTGCACAAGATAATAGGACGGGCCAAGATGGACATCGTAGCTGCGTTTCTCAGCGCGTAAAGAGAAGTGGACGCCGTTCCAACCGTGTTTGCCCGTAATCTCCCCAACCTCTTCGACCGTACCTTTGACAGTGAGTTCGGTACTCGGATCATAGAGGCGCTGCCCCTTAGCGGCTTGAGCGAGTGCCGAGCCGGCTAGCGAAACGACCAATATCACCGTGAGTTGTTTTCGAGTGAATTTCATCGAAGCCTCCTATTGCAATTTCGGCCGCCCTTCATGCGGATGCCGACGAACGATGGCGCCCAGTCTGGGCGGACAATTTGCGTGCTTATGCTCCTCATATTCCTGCTGTCGCTGGCTTGGCCAGAGGACCGTTGATCGTCCCGGCAACTTTCATCAAGTTCGTCTTCACCGAGGCCCACAGCTCGCGAATGTCTGCAGCACACCCGTTCTGCTGATATTCAACCAGCGTTTTGCGCTGAATCTGTGCCTCAGTAATGGCGCGGTCATAACGAACAGTTCCGGCCAGGGCCAACCCTAGCTGGCGCGCCCTGGCTTCGATCCTGTCGCTCACCGTGGTATTCAGGTCCCATTTGTTGATACAGAACATGCAGGGAATGCTGAAATGCCGGGCCAGGCGGGCGACACGTTCCAAGTCATGCAGCCCGCTGACGGTCGGCTCGGTCACTATCAGAACCAGGTCCACACCCGTGATCGAGGCAATAACCGGACACCCGATTCCAGGAGAACCGTCAATCAGCAGCAGGTCCAGGCCATTTTCTTCGGCGATGCGTTCAGCGTTCGTCCGCACCCTGGTTACCAGCTTGCCCGAGTTCTCGCCGGCAACGCCGAGTTTTGCATGGACCATGGGACCAAACCGCGTTTCGGAAATGAACCATTCTCCATTCACTACTGGGCACAGCTCGATGGCGTTCTCGGGACAAAACCAAGCGCAAACGCCGCAACCCTCACACGCCAACGCATCCACTCGAAATGTCTTCTCCATAGCCTGGTTGCCGGGCATATCATCTGGCGCAAATGTATTTCCGTCGACACTGATTGCGGCGAATCGGCATAGCTCTGTGCACTTGCCGCACTCCGTGCATTGCTCCGCCTTGATATGGGCGCGCTTGCCGCCGGTGAACTGTTCGCGGCGAACAATGCGCGGCTCCAGCAGCAGGTGAAGGTCGGAGGCATCCACGTCGCAGTCCGCCAATACAGAATTGCCTGCAAGTGCGGCAAATGAGCCCACCAGCGAGGTCTTGCCCGTGCCTCCCTTGCCGCTGATGACGGCAATCTGCCGCAGGCGCGAAGCTTTGCCCGGGCGAATAGTTACAAGATCGCTCATCCGACGGTCTCCGCCTTTGCATATCCTGTCCAGCCGATGGCATCGAGCCGGGCGAGTAGCTCTTCGAGGCCAAGTCGAAATTCTGGCACAGCTTCGCACGCCAGCCTGCCGCCCGAGTACGCTTCGGCGATGCGACGATCATCCGGGATTTCAGCCGCAATCTCGATTCCTTCGCTCCAGCAGTACTCCTGCGTCTTTTGATCGCCGACTCCCGCGCGATTGATAACGACGGCGAACCGCAATTGCATGGCGCGAATCATCTCGACCGCGAGTTTCAGGTCGTTCAGCCCGAAGGGCGTAGGCTCGGTGACCAGCAGTACGAAGTCAGCGTCCCGTACGCTTTCGATCACCGGGCACGATGTGCCGGGCGGGCAATCAATGATCCGCAGCTCCGGCTCCAGCGTCTCCTGCTTGACCTGCCGGATCAGCGGCGCGCTCATCGCTTCGCCAACATTGAGCACGCCATGAACAAAACGGACTGGCCCGGCCCAACCTGTTTCGAGTTGGCCGTTCTCACGCAAAACTTCCGTAATTGCGCCCGGCTCGCAAACTCGTGTGCAGCCTCCGCAGGCATGGCAAAGCTCCGGATAGACGAGCACCTTGGAGCCGAGGCAGACAATGGCGCTGTACTGGCAGATATCGCCGCAAAGGCCGCAATGGGTGCACTTTTCGGCGTTGACATTCGGGTGTGGTCGCCCGAACGTCCGCTTCAAAGTGAGCCGCGGCCTGAGAAATAAATGGCCGTTTGGCTCCTCGACATCACAGTCAACATAGGCGACGCTGTGCCCCGCATGTGCAGCAACCCAAGCGAGATTGGTGGCAAGCGTCGTCTTGCCGGTTCCGCCCTTGCCGCTGGCGACAGCGAGTCTCATGAGATTGCTATAGCCTCAGTTCTGTTCGTATGCCAAAAATTGCTGCCTCTTAGCCGGTTTTTTTCAACTCTGATGCATGCCCGGCTTTGGCGCGCGATCCATTGCCGTCCAGGTGAATCTCAAGTTCCTGGATTTTCCGGATGATTGCTGCCCGCATGCTCCCATCCACCTTCGCTTCAATGCGGCGCAAACGAGAGATTTCCGCCTGCATGGCCGCACGATCTTTCCATCCCGAGCCGCCAGAGGCGGGCGCGTTACGGGCCTGTTGCATCGTATCCCTGTTCATTGCCATCCTTTCTGTCAGGCGCAACCGCCTGCGGCCCTCTCCAATGGTTTGCGGCAGGCGCTTACCTGCCGCCGGTCTTGACTGACAAGGTGCCCTTGCTCAAGGCGTTTCAAGATCAATAAGCCTTTCTCGGTTATCGTCATTACAGCGCGGGCACGGCAGTGTACGGCCACGCCGGCGTTCTGCACGGCATCCAGCCAATCGGAGAAGATAGAGCCGTCGGCAAGCTCCGGATATGCGCGGGCGAATTCCAAATAGAACTGCGTCATTTGCTCGAGCGAAGCTCCGTCGCTCCTGGCCGAGCGGAGGAAATCAAGCGCCGGCTGCTGTGTGCGCCAAAGCAGCTCATACCCGCAGTCGTCTCTATCTTCGCTGAGGACGTATCTGAGGCTCAGGCCGGTACGCCACGGCTGGCCAAGTTTTTGCCGTGCTAGACAAAAACCCATCCGGAATAGCCGCGCCGCACAACAGGCGTAACCAGTCAGCAGCAGGAGTACAGCAAAACTGTCCCAACTCATCGCGTGCTCTCTTATCCCGAGCGGCTTACAGGCCGAAGCGCCCACACAATGCCGGTGAATCGGCGTATTCGCCCTCCGGTCTTTACTCCTGCTTCGGTTTCGCCGCGAGCTCTTCGATCCTCTTTCGCATGTGGTCGAGGGCGGTCTGCAACGACTCTGTTTGTCCTTTCAGAATGTCTATCTCCTGCTCGGGAAGCGTCCTTGCGATAGACTTCACACCCGCTCCAGCCGAAGCCGCTGCCGCGCGATGCCATCCAGGCAAGCCGGTGGCAAAGAACCGATGCCTCCAGCCTCTTCCGCCGCCACCGCGGCCGCCTCTACCCATTCCCCAACCGGACCCTGCATTCATGCGTCCCGGCACCGCAGACTTAGCGCAAAAACCGGCGCCTCGTCCGCTCATAGGACCTTGTCCCAATGGACCTGTTCCATCTCCAAACGGCATATGAATTTCTCCTTTCACAACCAATGACGAAACCACTCGAAACCTAAGCTCGTGTCATGGGCCCGCCACACTTAGGGCACACCATTTGCAAGCAAGGCTGTCCGGTTGCGTGCGGCGCCTTCTCGCCGCACTTTGGGCAGGCACAGAAGCCGCCCGGCCCGGCGGCAAAGCCACCACCCATTCTTCCCGCGCCCGGCCCTCTGCCCTGGCTCCTGCCTTGTCCACCGCCACCTCCGCGGCCCCGGCCCATTCCAGCACCCATTCCAAACCCTCTTGGCATAACACCTTCTCCTTCTCGCCGACGCCATCGCTGGCAACCCGGCATCGCGAACGCGCTCTTTACAAGCTTGTTGTTCAAATAAGCAGCCAATACCTCGTCGACCATCCCGCAGGTGAAGCCGATCACCTGCACGCCAGCAGCAGCCAATCGAGCCTCGGCTGATGCGGAAATCGCGCCGCAGATGAGGGTCTCGGCTCCAAAGCCCAAAAACTCGGTAAGCCGGGCGAACTGATCCGTAGCCGACAAGCGTCGCTCCTGGCGCCGACTCTCGCGTCCGTTTTCAATGTCAATCAACAAAAACTTGCCAGCGACATCGAAGACTGGCGATATACGACCTTCCCAGTGTGGAATTGCAACTCTCATCACCGATTGCCAGGGCACCTCGTGGGCCAAAACTCTAATGCCTTGTGGCAGCGTCGGTTGGGAGTATCGGGGCGCCCAGGATTGGTGCAAATGCGCAATACTGCTAGCACCAGGGTGCCTTGCATTTGTGCAACGGTGTTAACTACACTTAGAGCGTGATCACTCCGTGTGCCGATCCCATTCTCGATTCCATCAACGAAGGCGTCTTTACGGTTGATTCCGAGTGGCGGATCACCGCCTTCAATCGTGCCGCCGAACGGATAACCGGGGTGCGTAAGCAACAGGCCCTGGGCCGCCTGTGTTCCGACGTCTTCCGGGCCAGCATTTGCGAAGGAGCCTGCGCCTTGCGACGCACCTTGGCCAACGGTAAACCGGTGGTCAGCGCCACGGCGGACATCATCAGCGCCAGCGGAAGACGAATTCCCATTCGCATTTCTACGGCATTGCTGCGCAGCCAGGAGGGCGCTGCCATCGGCGGCGTCGAGACCTTCCAGGATCTCAGCCAGGTAGAGCAACTGCGCAAGGAACTGGAAGCCAGATACACGTTTGAGGACATTGTCGGGCGGAGTCCGGCCATGCGCCGCCTGTTCGACATCCTGCCGCAGATCGCTGCCAGCCAGAGCACGGTGTTGATCGAAGGCGAGAGTGGCACCGGAAAAGAACTGTTTGCGCGCGCCATTCACAACCTCTCCGCGCGCGGCAAAAAGAGACTTGTGGCGGTCAATTGCGCGGCTTTGCCGGATACGCTGCTGGAATCAGAACTCTTTGGCTACAAAGCCGGCGCGTTTACCGATGCCCGGCGCGACAAGCCCGGCCGTTTCGCCCTGGCCAATGGCGGCACCATCTTTCTGGACGAGATCGGGGATGTTTCCCCGGCCATGCAGGTCCGCCTGTTGCGCGTATTGCAGGAAAGGTCTGTGGAACCGCTGGGCGCGACCGAGCCGCTGAAGGTGGATGTACGGGTGCTGGCCGCCACCAACAAGGACTTGGCGCAGTTGGTGCGGGAAGGCAAGTTTCGCGAAGATCTCTTTTATCGCATTCGTGTAATTCACTTGAAAATCCCTGCTTTGCGGGAGCGGCGCGAAGATATTCCTTTGTTGGTGGACCATCTGGTCGCCAAATTCAATCGCCTGCAGGGCAAGGACATTGCCGGCGTTGCCCAGGAAGTACTGGCTCGCCTGATGGAGCACGACTATCCCGGGAATGTGCGCGAGTTGGAAAACATCCTCGAGCAGGCGTTCGTATTGTGCAACGGCGGCTTGATTGAGTTGCAGCACCTGCCGGTCGAACTGCGCCCGCAGGCTGCGGAGGCGCCTCCCCCGACGGGGTTTACGAGCCTCCGCTTGGCCGAACAGCATTTGATTGAGACGCTATTGCAGCGTAACCAGGGCAATCGCCAGCGCACGGCCCAAGAGCTTGGAGTTAATCCCAGTACGCTATACCGCAAGATGAAAAGGCTTGGCATGTCACTGCCGCCCCAGGACGGGCGCAGCAGGCACCGGTAGCCTTGCGTTTCGCACTACCTGCCTAGCCTTTACTCCTGCCGCCTGTTACGACTTCCCGGCGCAAGGAATGCACACCCGCTTGCCCTTGGCATTTTGCAATTTATGCACGAACACTCTTTCGCCGCATACCTCGCACAAGTCGGTGTCGAAAGTTCCTTTGGTTTTTGGGAAGGAGTAATCCGTCACCGGCCCCACATCAAGGAAATCTTCTTCGGCCCGGTTCATGACGCCTTCCACCAACGGATTAGTTATGTTAGCAGGCACATCCTGAGGCAGGACGCCCTGCTTGCGTTGTTGTACGAAAGGCGACTGGAGCATCTTGCCAAAAAAGTCGCGCTTGAGCTGCACCCGAACTGCTTTCTGCCGCTTCCTATCGATCAAGGTAAAGGCCATTTTGCCGTAGTATGTCTTCTTAATGTTGCTCTTGCCGTAAGTACATCCAGTAATGGTCATCAGGCCATCAACGAAGCAGCCGGCAGCGTGATCATCTCCGGTCTCCGCGATTATAACGAGCTCTTTGTCCTGGGAGCGTTCTACGCCGAGGGCGTTCATGGCCGCAGCACCAGCTCTTAATCCGAGCGGCATTGCCGGACAGTTGTGACCGTGAAACTGTCGTCCCAATTCGAGAAAGTCCTTTGCGTTTGTCATTGTGATATTCCTCTCTGTTGTTACAGGGTTCTGCTCTACTGATAATTTGTTGCGACAGGTTGCCTACTTGCCGCGACAAATGGACCCGGCGTCGATACCTTAAGGGATCACCCCATAGATTAGCCATCCCGAGATAGCCACAAGCAGCAGGGCAAAATACTTCTTTAGGGCAGCTTGGTTGCTCTTTATTGCAAGACGAGGGCCGATCTGTGAGCCGATCAGCACCGCGGCGGCCAAAACCCCGGTCAGCCTCCAATCAAAGTGACCCCGCAACAGGTGTCCGGCAAATCCGGTCAAGGCCGTTACCCCTATCATGAGCGAAGAACTTCCGACTGCAATACTCATTGGTACGCCGCCCAATACCACTATGGCCGGCACTTTAAGAAGGCCGCCGCCGACGCCAAGCAATCCAGCTAGAAACCCCGCCGCAAGCATCACAGGAACCAGCACCAGAATATTGATGGCATAGGGATTAGCGACTCCAGTGCGATGCCACAGCCACCAGTGGGCAGTGTTGGCGTGACGTTCTCTGGCAGAGCGTGGCGGCATATACATGTAATAGGCGCCTACCAGCAGCACCCCGGCAAAGCAGACTTTGGCAAAGCCAGCAGGAATATAGGGGGAGAAATAGCCCCCGAGGAAAGCTCCAATGTTGGTCGGCGGCTCAATCAACAAGACCAGCTTCCAATCCACCAGCCGGGCCTTGGCAAAAACCAGCATCGAAGAAAACGACACAACCACGATCAAAACCTGGCTGGTAGTGGCGGCCATGTAGATCGGCACGGAGAGCGCCAATAGCATTGGAACATAAAAAGCCCCTCCCCCTTGACCGAGCATCGAAAAGACGGCCGAGGCGATCAGGAACAAGACAAACAACAGCCCTAACAAATGGGCAGGCATTTTATTTCTCCAGAGGGACGCCCGAGATCCAAGTTCTCATGATTTACCTCGACCTCTCTTTAAGAACTTGCATAGCGCAGGTGAAGAAGTTGCAAACACATGGTGTCAGCAGCCGGTAATACACGAGATTCCCCTTGCGCCGGTCCTCGACAATTCCATGAGCACGTAGCAGAGCGAGATGCTTCGATACAGTTGAGGTGTCGATCCCTACCAGTTCGGTGAGCTCTCCCACCGTGCACTCCCCGCGGTTGAGGCGGTCCACAATCATTAGGCGAGATTCGTTCGCTAGCGCCTTCAGCACCCTTGCCTGCTTTGCAAAATCGCCGCCTTTTGTCATTTGATATTACAATATGGCCATTTGGCCAATTATGCAACATACAATTTTAAAAAGGAACTGTGGCCAATTCCGGCATTTGTAAGCGGGGCAGAGACATGGAATCCCATGATCTCGGCAATGACATCGGCGTAGGCGAATGGACACGGCAAACCTCGCAGTGTTGCATTTTGCACTACTGGCCAACGTCCGGATCTTCGGCCCACGCTCGCCGCGCGCTATATCTTGCTCTCCCTGAGTGCGATAGCAGCGCGCTACCCACGCAGCGCGTCTTGGCACGCCACGTGCTCTTCCTGGTTCCAGAGGACACAGATGAAACTGGCAATAACAGCGGAAGGAGAAAGTCTGCAGTCATTGGTAGACCCGCGCTTCGGCAGGGCGAAGTTTTTTGTCGTCATGGATACCGAAACGCAGGTGATGACGGCGGTTGGCAATGCCGTGAACCTGAATGCCGCTCAGGGGGCTGGCATACAGGCCGGCAAGAAGGTCGTGGAACTGGGTGTTAAGGCCCTGCTTACCGGGCATGTTGGTCCCAAAGCGTTCGCCACCTTGCGAGCGGGAGATGTCAAAGTCTACACCGGGGCTAGCGGAACGGTAGCTGAGGCAGTGGAGCAGTTGAAAGCCGGCAAGCTGAAGCTTGCTGAGTCGGCCGATGTCGAAGGTCACTGGTAGCTGGTGAGCGCACTGAGTTGGTAGACATTTGACCAAGGAGTGGAGGATGGAGAAGCAGGAAGCGTCATCTGGTGAACAGAGCACATGCGGAAGCTGCAATGACACGGCTTGCTCGGCAGCGCATCCGCAAAGAAACGAAAGCGCAGAGGAGTTCGCCGAGCGACAGAAGCTGCAGTCGCGCCTTTGCCGTATCCGGCACAAGGTTCTCGTGCTGTCCGGCAAGGGCGGAGTTGGCAAGAGCACGGTGGCCGTGAACCTCGCCGTGGCCTTGAACTTGGCCGGGAAGCGAGTCGGGCTGCTGGATGTAGATATTCATGGCCCCAGCGTCCCGACCATGCTGGGACTGGAGCACCAGGTTCCGCGGGGGAATGTCGAGGGGTTGCTCCCCATCGACTTGAACGGCATAAGAGTCATGTCCTTGGGCTTGTTCCTCTCCAACCAGGATGATGCGGTGATATGGCGTGGGCCCATGAAGATGGGCGCCATCAAACAGTTTCTGAAGGATGTTGCCTGGGGCGAACTGGACTACCTGGTTATCGATTCTCCGCCGGGGACCGGGGATGAGCATCTTTCGGTCTGCCAACTGATCGGCAAGCTGGATGGCGCGGTGATCGTCACCACGCCTCAGAAGGTGGCGGCAGTAGACGTGCGCAAATCCATCAGTTTCTGCCGGCAATTGCACGTGCCGGTGCTGGGAGTGGTAGAAAACATGAGCGGCTTTGTCTGCCCCAAGTGCGGCGAGATCACGGCCATTTTGCGCTCGGGTGGCGGCAGACGCATGGCCGACGATTTTTGTGTGCCGTTTCTCGGCTCCATTCCTATGGATCCCAAGATCGCTGAGGCATGCGACGAGGGCCAGGCGTTCGTACAGAGATTTGCCGGCTCACCCACCGCAGCCCTCATGCAAGACATCCTACGGCCCATTGCCGCGCTGGATTCGGTAAGCGCCGCAAAGCCGTTAACAGAAACAATCGAAATCTTGTAGGACCAGTCAAATAAATTTTACGGAGACGAACCAAATGAAAATTGCAATCCCGCTGGCGGAAGGAAGACTTGCCATGCATTTTGGCCACTGCGAACGCTTTGCCATGGTAGATGTAGACCCGGCAGAAAAGAAGATCCTCAAACGGGAAGACATTGAGGCCCCGCCTCACCAGCCCGGTCTCTTGCCGCCGTGGTTGGCCGAGCGCGGTGCGAACATGATCATCGCCGGCGGCATGGGACAGCGTGCAGTGGGACTTTTTGCCCAGCAGGGAATGCAGGTGGTACTCAGCGCTCCCGCCGATACCCCGGAGAAAGTAGTATCGGACTATCTGGCAGGAACTTTAATAGTTGGTGCAAATGTTTGTGACCACTGAGATGAAGCGGAAAATCAGCGACTTCCTTTACGGGATGACAGGGTACGAATTCGAGCAGCATGCGCTGGAGTTGCGCGGCGCGCTGGAAAGCGTATTCATGACCATCACCTTCGGGGACATGCTGGGCCTGCCGCTGATTCCGCCCATTTATTCGCTGCGTCTGCTGCCGTACGTCGTCCCTGGCATCGAGACCTGGAAGATGCGGGCGGCGCGGGAACGCGAGTTCTGCCAGGGTCCAGATTTCGATCTGCACGGGATTTGAGCGGGCCCCCAGCGAGCGTCGCCATTGCGCTCGTGGGCGGGCGTGCTTAAGGCGAGCCGATTCATGAGACGCATGAGACAGGCCTACTACGACGTTTTTTCCGGGGTCTACGATCGCTTTGTGGCGCTCCACTCGCGCGATCGCGAAGGTCTGGCCAGGAAGTTTTTAGTCGCTCAGGCTCCTCTGCAGAACGGCGGCACGGTGCTCGACCTCTGCACAGGCACGGGCACCCTGCTTACACACCTGCAGGAGAAGGTCGGCCCTGACGGTTATGTTGTCGGGGTAGATTTCTCCCATGGCATGCTGGAAAAAGCCAGGCAAAAGACCAAGGACGTCAACCATGTCATTTTGGTGCAAGCCGATGCCGCTGGCCTGCCCTTCAGAAACAATACCTTCGATGTAGTCACTTATTCGCACGCCTTCTACGAGCTTAAGGGGGAGACGCAAGAGCGGGCGTTGCGGGAAATCGTCCGCGTCTTGAAGCCGGAAGGTGTCTTTCTAATGATGGAGCACGATGTCCCCACGAACCCGCTGGTAAGAGCCCTGTTTTATTTGCGCCTCGCTTCCATGGGCACGGGGCGGGCCATCAATTTTCTTCGTCATGAACAAGAGATCCTCAAGCGCTATTTCGAGAACGTCACGAAAGTCATGGCTCCGGCCGGGCGCTCGAAGGTCTGGATATGCCGAAAACACTCTCCGGCCGTATTCAATCAAAAGGAAAAGATGGTAGAACAGACGGTTTCGTAGGATGATCTGGCCAGTTAGCAGCACTAACTTATGCGACTCGCGCACCACCTCGTCGAACAACTCAGGACTGCCCTCGACGGGCTCCGCCACCGGGCCCAGGGTTGCTTTACACGATCCGCAGCGCCCTTCCTCGCTCAGGCGATTTGCTGAAACACGATTGCGCTGCCCACACTGCTGGCACGTACGAACGATGACCATAAACATAGACCTCCATACAGAAGAATCACGACAGTTATAAAATGCGGGATCGACCTTGAACGTTACAGGCTCCTTAACTTATGGGATGCTGCAAGGTGCACATGGATCCAGCCCACGCAATCGAAGCTTTCGAACAACATGCCACCGAGTATGACGCTTGGTTCGAGCGCAATCGCACGGCTTACGAGGCGGAGTTGCGCGCCGTACGAGCGGCACTGCCTGCCAGCGACGCCAGCTTGGAAATTGGTGTTGGCACAGGCCGGTTCGCGGCTCTGCTGGGAATTCGGATGGGTGTTGAGCCTTCGCCAGCGATGGCGGTCATCGCCCGTTCCCGCGACATCGAGGTGGTGATCGGTAGAGCTGAAGCGCTGCTATTTCCGAGCGAGCAGTTCGACTATGCGTTGATGGTCACGGTGATTTGCTTTTTGGACGACGTTGCCGCCGTATTTCAAGAGGCCGCACGAGTGCTTAAGCCAGGCGGCAGTCTCGTCGTTGCCCTTCCTTGACCGAAACAGCCCGCTAGGAAAGCAATACGAGGCGCGCAAGCATCGAGATCCCTTTTACTGCCGCGCAAAGTTCTATTCTGTCGAAGAAGTGATCGATCTCCTCAAGCAGGTCGGCTTTGGCGAACCGGCTGCTTTCCAGACGGTATAAGGAGCGCACATGACAACCTGTTGGTTCAGCGCAGGTGCCGCGCCAGATCCTCAGCGACGCAGCCACAAGGGCGCAACCACCATAGCAATAGTCGTCTACAACGAGGTGTTCCGAATGAAAAACGATCAGGGGAAAGTATCTCCGTGCTTGCATTATCTGCGCGTTGTATCTATCGCGACCCTGGAACCCATCAGCAACAATCATGGCCTGCAAGTGGCGCAAATGCTTTTTACTGGGGCTTTTCAAACCTGGGATAGTCCGCCAGATATCGCACTCGTGGTAAACTGCGTAGCCGAACTGGTTCTGGATTCGTTGCAGTGTAAAGCGCGGGCTGTCGTCAGGTCTAGCAGGGACTTCGTGCGGGGAGTGTTTGAGATCAGATCGCGCGCTGGATCATGACGCTCGGCCCTCGTGCCCGAGCTACGGCCTCTGCGCCTGCCAGTAGCCTCCGAATTGGAAGAGCCCCTGCGGCCGGAACAGCAGAACCAGCACAAAGATCGCGAACGTGATTAACTGCTTCTGCCCTCCGGGGATGAACAAGGTGCCGACGGACTCGGCGATGCCAATGATCAGCCCGCTGACGAGCGCACCCAGGGCATTTCCCATTCCGCCCATGCAGACAATGCAGAAGGCAGTGACGATGAAGAGGTTTCCGATCTCGTTTGACACTGGGAACAAGGGAGAGATGATCGCCCCTGCCACCCCGGCGCACGCTGAGCCGATCGCGAAAGTTAGGAGATAGATCTTCCGGATGTCGATGCCGACGATCATGGCGCCGTCCTTGCTTTGGGCGCAGGCTCGGATCGCCTTGCCCAGGCGTGTGAGCTTCAGGAAAAGATAAAGACCCACCGACATGCCGACTGCGATAATGAAGGCCAGCACTCGCACCATCTCGAGCCTTATATGGGGCGCCAGCGTGACTCCCACCGTTTGATAGCTGACGCGGATCTGGCGGTAGTCGGGCCAAAGGAACACGGCCAGGTTCTGAAGGATGAGCATGATGCCGACCGTGCAGAGAAACTGATCATAGTGCGGGGCATCCATTATTTTGTTGATCAGCGTACGCTGCACCAGCCAGCCGATCACGTACAGTACGAGGAAGGCAGGGATGGTTGCCACGTACGGATCGACTCCGCCGAGAATGAAGAGCCAGTACGCGACGTACATGCCTGTCATGACGAACGCGCCCTGGGCGAAGTTCGCCACGCCCATGACCCCGAAGATCAGCGTCAGACCGACCGCCGTCAGTCCATAGACCCCGCCGACCAGAAAACCGTTCACGATTGAAAGCGGCAACAGGCTCAGCATACTCAATGTCGCTGGGAGCAGGGCGGTGACGGCCCCGCTCCCGGCATCCTCACATCTTCTCGATGGCGTTCCAGTTTGGGCGCGGCCACAGTGGGTCGAATTTCCGCCTCCGCTCGTAAGGCCATACGGTATGCCACTCGTTCTTTACGGCTTGGCTGACAATGTCCTTGGCGTAGAGGTTGTCGTGATTCTGATCGAACTTCACGCCCTTGCCGGGCATCATGAGCACAGGCCCGGACGTGAGGTCGGTTGTTTCGAGCGCATCGCGAAGCTTGTCGCGATCGGTCGACCGCGCCCGCTCCAGGGCGTCCTTCAGGACGTACGCGCACACATACATCATCGCCGAGTTGTGGTTCGACGGCACGTTGTAGCGCCCCCGCATCTGCTTGTCAAATTGCTGCTCGAGCGGGGTATTCAAGTCGTAGTCGTACTTCGATATAGCAGCGAAGCCATTCCCAAGATTGCCTACCAGCTTGAGGTACTGCGGATCAACGAAGCCCGCCGCAAAGGTGGCGAAACCCAGCGCGCTTACCTTCTGTTGATAGAGAGCGCGTGTGATGAGCACGGCGTCGTTGACCTGTGAGGTGAAAAACCACACATCCGGCTTCTTGGCCGCGATCTCCGCGACCTCCACCGTGAGATCTGTTGCTTTTACGGGGTAGTAGGTGTCCGCGAGTGTTTTGATATTGAATTTCTGGAGCGCCACGGTGAGGGCTTTCGAGGCGGTTCTGCCGAAAGCGTCGTCCGTTGCCATTAGGGCCGCTGTTTTCGCCCGTGCACCTGTCTTCTTGCCCACGTTGTCCACATACTCGACCAGGGTCTCGCCCATGCGGGTGCCTTCGGCGCAAACTCGGAACGTGTACTTGAACCCGCGGTGGGTGATCTCGTCGAGTGTGGACATATCGATGACCCACGGGATCTTGTACTGCTCCGCTAGTTGCGTGCATGTGAAGGTCACATTGCTATTCCATGCTCCGACAATCGCGACCGCTCTTGTTCGGGCGGACTTTTCCGTCTCTGCCATCCCTGTCTTTGGGCTCGACTCACTGTCCCGCAAGGTGGTCTTGACTCTGGCCCCACCTAGGGCCTTAATGCCACCGGCCTTGTTGATCTCGTCGACCGCAATTTCCCACCCACGCGCTCCGTTCTGCCCAAACGGTCCCGAAGGACCGCTCATCGGGCATAGCACGGCGATCTCAACTTCTCCAGGCGCAGTCTGCGATTGCAAGATAGCCGGGAAGCCGCTAACCGAAACCGCCACACCTGCCGTCCCGACGCCTTTCAGGAACTGGCGCCTATTAATCCTGTTGTCCATTGCTCCTCCTCTGTCATCCCCTGCGCCCGCTCGAACGCTACGCGTCGAGCACAGGCGCGCTCGCATTCTATTTGTGCATTCGTGTACTCGGGTTGGCGGCCAATTGAGAAAGCCCTAGCCCACTCCGATTCGGCCCCCGCCTAGTCGTTGATTCTCATGACAAACTTGCAGTACTCGCAGTTCTTGCAGCCGTCGACGCTGTACTGCGTCTGCGGCCGCTCAAGTGTGAGCCGCGGATCAATGTGCCGGACCAGCTTGACATCCACGTCGCAGAAGCACAAGCCGAACTCGCGATATTCGGCCGGCTGCTCCTTCCAGAAGTCCCCGATATGGCATACCAGCCGCCACTCGCATTCCCGCGGATTGGCCTCGTCGGGATAATAAATATGCCACCAACTCGGCGCGATCCACGGCCAGTCAAACTTATAACCATCGAGGGTCACGAGGATCGGGTTCTTGATGCCCTTTTCCTGTCCCCAGCGGCGGTATCGCGTACCAATCTCCTCCGCCTTGATATCGATAAGCGCTTCAAGTTTCTTCTTGGCAGTCTCCCGCCCGAAGTCATTGATGAGCTGCTTGACGAACCACAAGCGGTCGCGCAGCCACATGAAGTTGAGCTGCTTCAGGGCGACTGATCGATAGGCATCGATTTCTTTGCTGAGCTTCCCCCGGTACTCCTGGTACGTCGCGTTGGGATCGGGATCCTCGGCAACAGGAAAATATCCCATTATGTCCTCCATTTTGGCCCACTCGCGTTAGGGCGGGACAATAACAACCGGCCGTAAAGCTGTCAAGCAGAATCTTCGCTTCACAGACCGAGATACGCTTGCCTCACCTTGTCGTTCCCGAGGAGCTCTGTCCCGCTACCTTCCAGCACGATGCGGCCATTTTCCAGCACGTAAGCCCTGCTGGAAAGAGACAGGGCGTGGACCACGTTCTGCTCGACCATAAGCACGGTGGTGCCGCTCGCGTTGATCTCGCGGACAATCTCGAACATCTTTTCCACCAGGATCGGCGCCAAGCCGAGTGATGGCTCGTCGAACATGAGGAGCTTCGGGCAGCTCATCAGCCCGCGCCCGATGGCGAGCATCTGCTGCTCTCCGCCCGACAGCGTGGCGGCCATTTGCCGGCGGCGATCCAGAAGAACCGGGAACAGCGCGTACACGCGCTCCATGCTCTCGCGCATTTGCCGGCCGGCCACCCTGGTGAAGGCGCCCATCTCAAGATTCTCCTGAACGGTCATACCAGGAAACAATTTGCGGCCTTCCGGGATCTGCACGATTCCCATCTCTACGATTTCGCTGGGAGGATGGTTCGTGATTTCCCGCCCCATGAACGTAATCGTCCCCGAGGTGAGGGGCACCATACCGGAAATCGCCTTGATCATGGTCGTCTTGCCGGCCGCGTTGGAGCCAACGATCGACACTACCGCGCCCAGTTCGACGGCAAAGGAGACCTCAAACAGGACTTGGACATCGCCGTAGTGCGCGACGGCATTCATCACCTCAAGTAACATACGATTCGCCCAGATACGCCGAAATGACCGCGGGATCTTTTCCTACCTCGGCGGGCAGGCCCTCCGCGATCTTCTCGCCGTGATGGATGACGACGATTTTGTCTGAGATCGACATGATCGCCCGCATGACGTGCTCTATGACAAACAGGGTTATGCCGCCTTCCTGTTTCAGCCGGCGCAGGAAAGCGATCATCTGATCGATTTCTGTCGGCGTCAGCCCCGCCATCGACTCGTCCAGCAACAAGAGCTTGGGGCCGGTGGCCAGCGTTCGCGCAATCTCCAGCTGCTTGCGCTGCGGCAGCGTCAGCGAGCTTGCGGGGAAGTGGAGCTTGTCGCGGAAATCAAAGAACTGCACCAGTCTGCGCGCCCTGGCCTCCGCGCGCGTCGGCTGGCGGGTCAGGTGGAATGCGCCGATCATCACATTCTCGAGAACCGTCAGCTTGAGGAAGGGTTTGACGAGCTGGAAGGTCCGGCTGATCCCGCGCGCACATATCGCGTGCGGCTTGAGGCCAACCAGCGAGTTTCCCTCGAACCGGATGTCGCCCTCGTCCGGTGGCAGAAAGCCTGTCACCAGATTGAAGAGCGTCGTCTTGCCCGACCCGTTCGGCCCGATCAGCCCCACGATCTGACCTGGCTCAATCTCCACGTCGAGCCGGTTCACGGCCATGACGCCGCCGAAGCGTTTGCTGAGGTGCTCCACGCTTAGGAGTGCCATGTGGCCTTCCAGCGGACCTGGGAAGACGGTCGGCGGCGAATTCTGTTTTTCAGGCGGGTGAACAGTTCCATAAGCCCGTTCGGCAGGTAGATGATGACCAGGATTATCACCACTCCATAGAGAATGCGATGAAAGCCGTGCATGGTCGCGGGCATGATTCCCCGCGAGACCTCTTCGAAGGCCGTCAGGATCGCGCTGCCGAGAATCGGGCCCAGCAGGTACTCGCCACCCCCAATTATGACGGGGAAAATGATATTGAATGACATGCCGATGCCGAAGACGTCTTCCGGCTCGAATTGCTGGTAGTAGTGGGCGTAGAAGGTCCCGGCGAATGCGGTCAGGAAAGCGCTGATAGCGATTGCCGAGAGCTTGTAGCGGAAGATGTTGACCCCGATCATGTCGGCCGCGTCTTCGTTTTCACGAAGCGCCAGGAGATAGTACCCGAAGCGTCTTTTCTTGATCGCATACGCAATCGCGGTGCAGGCGGCCAGCATCGCCAGCATTATGTAGTAGAAGATGTACTTGTGTTCCATAGCTACCGAGAACATGGCCAGGTTCTCGCGTGCAAACGGAATCAGCAGCCCCTCGGCCCCGTTGGTCAGGTCCTTAAAGTAGAGTGTCACCAGCTTCATGATTTCGCCGATGGCCATGGTGATAAAGGCAAAAAAGACGCCGCGCGCCCCGTACTTGAACGACACCGCTCCGATCGCGAGTCCCAGCACCGCGGCGAGCGCCGCCCCGGCGAACATTCCCAGCCACGGGCTCACCCCGAGTTTCAAAAGCAACAGCGTCGAAGTGTAGGCCCCGATGCCGAAAAAGGCCGCGTGGCCGAATGAGAGCTGGCCGGTGTAGCCGCACATGATGTTCCACGCCTGGCCGAGATAGGCGAAGAAAAAGATCTGCACGGCAACGTGCAAAAGATAGTTGTTGGTGGTGACCAGCGGAAAGATCAGCAGGACCAGAAGCGTGCCTCCGAGCAGTGCCCAAGCGGCTTTGGCGCGAGGCCGGGCGCTGCTCGGACCCACGTAGTTGCCAGGGAGCTCCTGGCCGTGCTTGGACTCGTAGCTCTCCAGCCAGTCCTGCTTCTGCTTGGAGATCGACCGCGTCATCGTTCCCCCGCTGTCTCCAGCTTCTTTGGTCTACAACAGTGGCCGCGTTGCAGCGCCGCGAACCTCTTATTGTCCGTGACAACAAGCGGAGGGTGGAGCCTGAGCACGCCCGAAATTCTCCGACCGCCAAGAGGCGCCGTCACAGCAACATTTGTCGAACCTGGCCGCCACCGCTGTTGGCGGGTATCGTTTCATAGTTGCGGCAACCACCTCGATCGCCGTGAGGTGGATGCCGCATCCTTACATCTGCCCGAATTCGTGGAAAAACGCGACCAGGAACTTCTCGTAGCTCCGGAGCCCCTCGACGGTGAAGTACTCGTTTGCGATGTGCTCGCGGCCCATGCGGCCGAGCCCGCAGCCGAGCGTCGGCTTGTTGAGCGGCGGATCGCCAAAGATGGCCATCGGAATGCCGGCGTAGTAACAGGGCCACAGGAGTGGACGGACGCAGAACGCCTCCACAGCCTTCACTGCCGCTTTCACGATCGGCTCGTTGGGGGACGTTTTGGTCGGGTTGTAGACGCCCTGCGGATTGATCTCAACAAATCCGAAGCCGCGCTTGTCGAGGTGGGCGCGGAGCTTCTTCAAAATATCGTGGATGTCCTGGTTGGGTACGATCCGGATGTCCATTTTCACTTTGGCGCGATCCGGAAACATTGTCTTTACGCCGGGCCCGGTGTAGCCGCCGACGATACCGTCCATGTTGATGGTGGGCTGCGAGACTACCTTCCAGTACAGCTCCTTGGGCGACTTCCCGCCTTTGAACCGCTGCACCCCGAGCTCCCGGTACATCTCGCGCTCGTCGAGTTCGTTGGCCAGAATTTCGATCAGCTTCTTGGACTCTTCGCTGAGCGGCTTCACGTCGTCATAGAACCCATCGAGGAGCACAGTCCCATCGGGCGCCTTGAGGCTGGCGAGCGCCTGCACGAGGGTCCACATCGGCGAGTCGACCCACAGGTCATGCATTGCGAACAGCGGCTTCGAGGGGCCGCCCCAGGCGCCGCCCTTGACATTCATTTCCATGAAGGAGATGCCGCGGTTGCCGAGGTAGATAAGGCAGTCGCCACGCACGTTCTGCGAAGGATTGAGGTAGTAGCCGGCATCGCACTGCCGGAGTTCCTCCAGATACTGCTGCCGGAAGGGGCCGCAGAGGTTCATGGAGCCGAGTTCTTCCTCGCCGTCGAACACGAACACCACGTTCACCGGGATGTCGCCGGTTGTGTCGAGCATGGACTTAAGCGCGTTAAGCAGACCCATGATCGGGCCCTTCTGGTTGCGCGCGCCGCGCGCGACAATGCACTTGCCATAATGCGAAGGAAGGTCGATCTTCTCGGCATCGACGATTGCCGCATCGAAAGGCGGCGTCACCCAGTTTTCTCCCTCCACCGGCATGACATCGTAAAGCGAGTAGCAGCCGATTGTTTTCGCGTTCGGCCGCTTCGAGTTGAGCCGGCCGAACACAACCGGGAATCCTTGCGGGAAGTTGACGACCTCCGCGCGTTGGGCGCCCAGCGCCGCGATCATGTCCTTGATCATGTGGGCGCACTTCACAACGTCCTGCCCCTGCCCGGGCTCGACCAGCGAGATGCTCGGCTGCTGCAAGAGCCGCTGCGTCGCCTTGACGTGATCGGCGAAGTGGTCGTCGATATACTTGTAGACTTTCTCGTGCTCTGCCATCCCATCCTCCAGCGGGCGCCGAATGCTCGACGGCGCGGCCCGCGTGCAATTAGGTAATTGATACAGGAGCAGAATAATAACATACTTGAAAGGTGAAAGTCGGTGAAAGTCAAGGGTAAGACAGAGTAGAACGCAGCACACTGACGACAAGATCGCGCTTATTTCGGGGCGGGAGTGGACGGCCGCTCGCCCCACGTGTCACCGACGTAACGGGTCGCATTATCCTACCTGGCTTCATCGATAGCCATATATACTTTCGCGATCCGGGAGTGACTTAATAAAGGGCGGACCACGTTGCAAGGCAAAACACGAAAGCTTGAGAGATCGCGTCGAAATGTTCCGGTGCTCGGTTGCTTTAGACGATCTCGATTACGACCACCTCGCCAGATCGGAGCTTTTCGCGTAGCTGCCGGACCAGCGTTGCTCGGCGCTGGCGCTGGTCGCACAGCTTTGCGGGCAAAATGCGTGCGTACTCATCCATGATCTCGTCACCGCTACGGCGATCCCTTATCCCTATCCCTGTAATCCGGCGGGCAAATTGCTCGATGAAAGTCCTTAAATAAAAAACTGCAGCCAGGTTTTTGCCGCCGTGCCTGGCCACCAGAACATCTCGGTAGAGATTTTGCTCCTTTTTCGGAATGAATCGCGGCACCTCGGTCACTTCCATCGGGGAACGGCCATCCAGGCTGAATCGCCAGCCATTTCTCCGCAGCAAAAATCCTTCGGGTGCGCTATGACAATGCTGACACTGATAAGCTATAAAAAAAAGCTGTTGGCTGCCTACGTCAAAATCTAACTGTATGCCGTTGCTTACGTGCGGTTTGCGTGCGCCGAGATTGCGCTTCTCGTTAAGCACACGCCCATCGGGGATGCGCCAGCCCAAGTAGAGTTCGCCCCGTAGCGTTACTTGACGAGAGGCGTTTGCGGTCACCGTTCCGGCACACGTGCGTGTCGCTCCCGGCACAAAGCTCCGGGTCGGCGAAGAAAGTCGTTCAGCTCGGCGTAAAACCGAAAGGCTGCTCGGTTCTTTAGAATGGTGGCCATTCACAGCCATGACACGACTCTGGCCGAGCCGTCAGCCTGTTTGTAAATCCGCCACGAGCGGCTGCACAAGTTTGAGCCAGTCCTCCGGGCGCATACGTATGCTGTGACAATGTGACCCGGCGCTGAACACTATGCGCTCCCTCTTTAGGACTTCCTGGTCCACATAAATCGGGAGCGGCGGCGAAAACAAGTTGCCAAAGGGCGGAACACAGCCCACCGCACAGCCCGCCACTTCGAGAACACGCTCAGGGGTGGCGAGCGCGATGTGTTTTTCACCAAGGACATTCCTCAGCTTGTTCACATCTACCCTGCGGTGGCCCGACACGATGCACTCGACGAGCTTTCCCGATCTGGTCTCGAAGATCAGCGCCTTCGCTGCGTCCTCGATCTGTGTGCCCCGAGCGCGTGCGGCTTCCTGGCTGGTATGCACATATTCGTGCTCCAAATGGTCAAAGGCAATACCAGAGTCCTCCAAAAGGGCAAGAATTCGGGCGTGCAGGTCTGAGTCGGGCATGGCGAGGCTGGGATCGCTTAGAGCCTGTTATTAACTTGGGCCGAGTAATCTAAGTAAGCTGGCCAGCATGAGGCAAGCGAAGGCCAGGTAATGGAAGGCAGCCAGGGTTGGGGAAAGTCGCTCGTAGTCCCGCGCCAATCGCCGGAAGCGTGCCGCCCAGGCAAAGCTCCTCTCCACGACCCACCTTCGCGGCAGCAAGACGAAGCCGCGTTTAGCCTCACTATGTTTGACTACCTCCAGTTGAATCCCGTGCTCGGCCGCTGCCTGTTCTGCGGTTTCTCCCGTATATCCTTGGTCGACATAGGCCAACTCTACCGTGTCTCCCGTGATCTGTTGGACCTGCTTGGCCAATTCCTCCACCTGCGCTCGATCCTGCTCATTGGCCGCCGTCACATGCCGCGCCAGCAAATGGCCCAGTGTGTCAACCGCCGCATGCACCTTCGATCCTTTGCGTCGTTTCGCTCCGTCATATCCACCCCGAGCCCCCGACTCCGGGGTCGACTGCAGGGTGCGGCTGTCGAGAACCATCGCACTCGGCTGGGGGTTACGCCCGGCAAACTCGCGCAGCAGCCAACGTAGGTCTGCGACCATCATTTCGAAGCAACCGGCTCGGATCCAACGCTGGGTCTGCTGGTACACCACCGGCCACGGAGGCAAATCATTCGGCATCATGCGCCAGTGTGCGCCCGAGCGCACCAGCCAGCGCACCGCATTGAATACGGCTCGCAACGGGTACTCCCGCTGTTTGGCATCTTCCCGGCACAAGGTTAGATACGGCGCTACGAACGCCCACTCATCATCGCTCACATCGCTCGGATACCCAACTCCGCCTCGATTTCCCATGCGCTCATATTGAGTGACTCTGGATCAATCTCGCGAGCTTCTTTACTCCTGGGTGCCGAAGTTAATAACAGGCTCTAGGCTTGCAGGATAGCACTGGCGGGAAGCCGAGGGGAATCTCTATCGCGCTAAGTGATAATTTTGATTCCCACCGCGAGGCCATCTACGTCGGTATGGACTGAGGCCGGGGTTGCCGCTCACTAGCGGCCAGGGGTTGGCATTGTGGTTTTTGGAATTGCACATCGGGTGCTGTTTGATTCTTTATGGCGGAGCTGTTTCTGCTGACATTTCGTGCCAGTACGTTGCCAGATAGCGCCGACTCACATGATTGGCCCAACAAAGCGCAGCCACCCATCTCGTAACCGAAACAGCCGCGCACACCACCACCTTGAAAGTGCAGGGTGGCCAGAGTGCGACGCTGCCGCTGACCTTTGGCGGGGTCGCTGCGGGCGCGAGCGTTCAGGCAACCTGTGTCAACCTGCCTGCCGGCGCCTCGTACAGTCTGCAGTGAGCCAAGTCTACGTTATGTTGTTACACCCAGCTAGCGAAGCAAGTTACCGAGTTCGCTCACGTTGGTTACCTGATCGAGTTTCATCACCTTTTCAAGGATGGCGTCTCTGCGTCGCTTGTCAAAAAAGCGCGACGCCAGGTGGTTGAACTTCTCCAGGATATCCTGCAGGCTCGCCGGGTTCTCAGGATCGCCCTTGGGATACTCGACGTGTGCAATCACCTGCTTACCGTCCTTTAGGGTCGCAACCAAGGTTGCCGGATACTTCTCGGGGTAAACGGCCTCCGCAGCCGGATCCACCTCTGCGACGACCTTGCTGGCAAGCTCCAGCACCTCCGGATCGCCGAGCGCGCTCTCCGTGAATTCGTCCGGGCCAGTACGGTTCTTACAAATGGCAACCGCGACCGCCCAGGGGATGCTGAACTGGGCATCGACATGGGTTGCCGGCCTATACTTCAGTTCAGGCGGTGTGCAGAGGGTCCGGATGAAGAAGTCGCAGATTTTAACCACGATACCCTTCACATCCTGAGCGCGAACACCTTGCCGGTACAGGTCGACGGCACAGTCCGCCGCAGGTCCAGCGAAGCGGCAGCAGGCATGCACCTTGATACTGGTATCCATCATCTCCCATTTCTTTCCCAGGTTGTTGGTGATGCGGCTGTAGTCGAAAATGTCTTTGAAGGAATGGGCCCGGATAAATCCACTCGGGCCTTCAAAGATCGTGCGTGCACCAATGAAGCTCTTCTGGGCCAGCAGCGCTGACAGTAGCCCGAACATGGCGGGATGGCCAGCCTGCAACGGCTTCTGCCAAGACCCTTCGGTGCTCCATTCCCAGGTGCCCGAGGTGAAGCTGCCGGCTAATCCGAGAGCGTAGGTGGTCCGCTTGGCGTCGAGGTTCAACAGCGCCGCACATGCGGCGGCGGCGCCGAAGACGCCACAAGTGCTGGTGGGATGGAATCCCTGGAAGTATGACTTACCAAGGAAGGTCTCGCCCACGCGGATCATAACTTCCAGTCCCAGGATCAATGCGCGGATCAGTTCCTTGCCACTTTTCCCGAGTTTTTCCGCAAGCGCGAAGACCGCCGGGAAGACGACCACTGTCGGGTGCATGGTGCCTTCGCGATGGTCATCGTCGAAATCCAACACGTGCCCCATCGTCCCGTTGATCAGTGCGGCGTTCATCGTCGACGTCTTGAAGCCGTGGGTGAAAACCGAGCTCTCCGGAGCGCCCTGCATTTCCGCCATTACCTCCAGCAGTGCCTTCGTCTGCGGTTCCCGGGAGGCGCCGATCATACAGCCCACGATATCCACAATGTACTCTTTGACTTTGGCAATGTTTTCTTTTGCTAAGTCCTCATAGCGGGTCTCCACAATGAACTCCGCTAGAATTTCGGCAAGCTGTTTTTCGGAAAGTGCCGTCGCTGTCGCCATGAATAACTATCTCCTCGAATTTCGTTTTTCTACACGGCTATAGTTTCCCCGCCTCAATCTGTTTGCGAAGCTTGTAGGAGAAGAGGCTCTCGTCAATTGAGACATTGATCGGCAAGTGCTTACTCGCCGCCTACGTAGCATGCCATTTAATCGTCGGCCGAACATGGTGTCAAGAGGAATTTCTCTGCGTAAACTTCCGGCGCAATTTCGATCCCAGACTTACAGAGGAGTACAACGGGGTGGCGGGAGAACCATGGTCTTTTTGCGATGGGTGCGGTGATCGGAACCTAAGCTCGACACGTTACTGCTGCGCCCTTAGCTTGCCTTGGAAATTTGGTCTTGCCAAGGCGTCCCCCGTTAGTATAATGCTCCCGATTCAGAGTTCAAGAAGGAGATTCCGGTTTAGGCGGCGCGATACGAGTCCTTGGCTCAGGAGCCATTTCGCTGGACCTGATCGGCAGGAACGGACGTGTACTCCGCGTAAGCGCCGGGCCGGAACTAAGGTCGGAAAGGAGGCTCCTCGATGAGTTCAGTTTTTGACAGGAATGTTAACCGCTCTTTGTTCGAAATCAAGCCATATATCCCGGGACCGACGGTCGCGGAGATCGTTGCCAAGTACGGTGTTCCGGCGGACAAGGTAATAAAACTATCTTCTAACGAAAACAATCTGGGCCCCTCGCCCAAAGCTGTTGAAGCCGTCCTGCAAACCTCGAAGGTACTTCACCATTACACCGACACCCAAGCGGTATCTTTGCGCAAAGCGATTGCGAAGTACGTTGGGCTCAAGCCTGAAAACATACTGGCCGCAGCCGGTTCCAGCGAGATCATGTCGTTCATTGTCCGTGCGTTTTCCAAGCCCGGCGACGAGGTTGTGCTAGCCGACCCGTCCTTCACGCTTTACGCGGAAGTGGCCCTGGCCGACGGACGCACTCCGGTCGTGATCAAGCTTCCGCCTGATTTCGTCCTGAAGATCGAAGACATCGAACGGAAACTGAGCGCTCGCACACGGGTCATCTTCATCACCCGCCCGAACAACCCGACCAGCAAGCTCCCGCCGCTCGAAATGGTGCAAAAGCTCATGCAACTTGCTCCGGACGCGGTGATCGTTTCTGACGAGGCCTATGTAGAGTTCGCGGACGCCTTTCCGCAGGTAAGCGCCGTCAATCTTATCTCCGACAAATCGAACATCCTTGTCACCAGGACCTTTTCCAAGCTCTTCGGACTGGCCAACCTGCGCATAGGCTATGCGGTGGGCCCGAAAACGGCAATCTCGGCACTGGCTAAGGTCCAGCCGAAATGGAATTTGGGCATGGTCGCGCAGAACGCTGCCGAGGCGGCAGTTGGCGATCGGGAGCATTTCGCCAAGACCCGCCAAATGGTCAAGCAAGGCCGGGACTACCTGATGCGCGAACTGCCCCGCATTCCCGGAATTGAAACGGTAAGCGATCCTCAAGGCAACTTTGTCATGGCCAAGGTGGTTGGCGCGGGATTCGCAGCCGCGGCTCTGACGGAAGCCCTGACCCAGCGCGGGATCGTCATCCGCGGCGATTTCCATCCCGACTACGTGCGCATCAGTGTTGGCACCATGCCGCAAAACGAAGCGCTCATCGAGAACTTGAAGGAACTGGTCGGCAAAGGCCGGGCGCGCGGCCAGGCGCAGGCCTGATATCAGCGCCAACCGCAATTACGCGAGGAGATAATACTGGCTGCGGAGCTGGCGGAGGAGGTAATGATATGAAGAAACTATCGTTTGGGCAACAACTCGCCATTGGGATAATTTTAGCTATTATCGTCGGACTTGTTTTTGGCAAGTCAGCGATGATTTTCGATCCTTTCGGCAAAGCATTTATCAAACTCCTTAAGCTGGTGGTCATTCCCTTGATCGCCTTTTCAATCCCGTATGCCGTCGTAAATCTCAAGGACATAAGCAAGTTCGGCAAGATTGGCACTTGGAGCATCGTACTATCACTGGTGACGACCGCGGTGTCATGTGTTGTCGCAATGCTCCTCTACTATGTTTTCCCGCCAGGCCAGGGCTTGAGCATTGTTCAAACTGCCAAGGCGCAAGCCGTTAAAATGCCGACATTGGGCGATATGCTGCTTGGATTTGTTCCTGACAATCCGGTTGCCGTCGCAGCCAACTTCGATCTGGTGGGGCTGATCGTTTTCGGCGTTTTGTTCGGGGTGGCGGTCTTAATGACTGGGGATAAGGGGAAACCTGTCGCCGATTTTCTCGGGTCCGCAAGTGAAGTTTCTTACAAGCTGGTTTATATCATCGTAAGAACGGCTCCTGTTGGCTTCTTTGCCATTCTGGCCGGGGTTGTTGGCACTTATGGATGGCAAATACTCATACCCTTTGCACGATTGATCATATTTACTTATGGCGGCTGCATTCTCTTCATGTTTGTATTCCAGGCGGTCGGAATAGCCTGGGCTATGGGTGGCCTTAACCCTTGGAAGTTCCAAAAACAAGTAATGGAAGCCGTAATTTTCTCCTGGATATCCGACAGCAGTATTGCAACCATGCCGATAACGATGAGGAACGCCGAGGAGAATGTCGGCGTGCCGGTGGAAATCAGCCGGTTTGTCATCCCGTTGACAACGAACATCTGTAAAAACGGCACTGTCTTCTACCAGGCGGCAGCGGCTTTGATGATTGCCAACATTTATGGCATTCATCTGACATTAACGCAGCAAATGGCAATTATCCTGGCGGCTACTGCAGCCGGGGTCGGCACAGCCGGCATCCCATCCGGCGGCTTTATTTCCCTAGCGATGGTTTTCACCGCCGCGGGCATTCCACTGGAGGGGTTGGCGATCATCGCTGGCGTGGAACCGCTCATAAGCCGTATGCGGACCTGCCCGAATGTCAATGGCTGCGCTGCTATTGCTGCCGCGATAACCAGGATCGTCGGTACTCAATTTAATCTCCCGCAAAAAGCAAAAGTTGCTGTTTCGTCCAGATAGGGGCCGACTTGTTACTGCCGGCCCTTTTTTTCGAGCACGCCGCGTATCGTCCGGCAGTTTACCGGGGCGGGTAAACTCTTCTTGAGCGGACGGACTGAGCTTTTACTCCGCAGAGGAAATCCATTTTCATATGGAGTAGGGTTTAAAGAGTATGAAAAAAGAGAGGGGCATACCATGTTAGCTACGATGTTAGCTTTCCCGCAATTTATTAAAAGTAACGATAAAGGGCATCTGTGCGTTGAGGGTGTCGAATGCCTTGCCTTGGCAAAGGAGTTTGGCACGCCGTTATTTGTGATTTCTGAAAACCAACTGCGCTCCAATATCAAGCGGTTTCGGAAAGCTTTTGAAGATCGCTATCCGCAAAGAGTTGTCACTTGCGTGGGCATGAAATCCAACTTTGGCCTCGCCCTGCGCCGTATAGTTGCTCAGGAGGGCGCAGGCGGCGACGCCTTTGGCCGCGGCGAACTCTATGCGGCGTTGGTAGCCGGCACCAACCCCAACGATATCGTGATGAACGGCTGCAACAAGGATCTCCCGTCACTGCGTGCAGCAATCCAGGCAGGCATCATCATTAACGTGGACGGTATCGATGAGCTGGACCGGATCATGCTGGCTGCCGAGCTGGAAAAGAAACAGGCCCGCATCACCTACCGGATGCGTCCGGCTTTGCGCACGCTCGATGAAAAATACCTTGTCGATCCCCGCTTCCCGTCTGGTTATAGTATTGGTGAATACATGCGCGTCAAGAAGTTTGGCCTGGAGCCGCAGCAGCTCTTTCTGGCTTATGAAAAAGCGCTGCAATGCAAAGGGATTGATTTGGTAGGGTTGATGTTCCACGGCGGTCCGAGCCGCAGGTTTGGCTATCATAGAGAGGAAGTCGTCGGGATCTTCGAACTCATCAAAGAAATGAAAGAACGCTACGGCTATGAACCGCAGATCCTCAATCTGGGCGGGGGCTTTGTGCCCGACCGTGTAGGCCGCGCCCCTTCCGAGAAAATTGAGGATGTGGCCAGCGCGATTTGCGGCTCCATCGTCGAAGAAGCGGCGAAACTCAATGTTAAAGTTCCTCAGCTTTACCTGGAGCCCGGCAGGTGGTGCGTGGAAAACGCCGTCATCTTCCTCACCGAGGTGGGCGCGATCAAGAAAGATATCGAGCTCACCAACAAAACCTGGATTTATGTCAACGGCAATATAAATGAAAACGGCGATCCTTTCTGCCCCCTGGGCAAATACCATGAATTTGTGCTTGCCCGGGATGCGAATGCAGCATTCTCGCAGACGGCCGACGTTTGTGGCCAGCTATGCAACAGCCAGGATATTCTCCAGAAGAAAAAAGAAATGCCGGAAGTCCAAGTCGGCGATATTCTCGCGATGATGGATATGGGAGCGTACAATGAGTCGTTCGCTGCGCAGGCCAATGCCATGCCGCGCTCCGCTTCCGTCATGGTCAATGGTGAAAAATGTATGGAAGTTCGCCGCAGAGAGACCATCCAGGACGTTTTCGCCCGGGATATTATCCCTTACTGGCTGTATTGACTGATCTTCTATTTTCCGTTTGATGTGGGTCCGCCCTCCGCAGAAACGAGCGGAAAGATAAAGTGCAGCCAGGTGTTTCCCGTCAGCGGAAATGGGACTGATTTGAGATTGCAGTGAAGCGACAGATTTGAGCTTGGTTCACCCCCAAAAAGGGATTAGACTGCCGCAGCGAGCGAAGCGAGCGCAGGCAGTCTAATCCGGCGCCCCAGCCACGGGGCCCGGAAAGGGTGACCATGCACGATCAGCACGAAGAAGTCACCGATCAGACCAGCAGTTCCACCCCTAGCACAACGGAAAAAGCCGGCCGGAAAGCCCGGTCGGTGGCGACGGCGCGAGTCTTGCTGCGGCGAACCAAGCGAGCGACACGCCGCCGATTCAGTGCGGAAGACAAGGTACGCATCCTGTTGGAAGGGATCCGTGGCGAGATGTCTGTCTCGGAGCTGTGCCGCCGGGAGGGGATCCACCCTGGCGCCTATTACAAGTGGCTGAAGGACTTCCTGGAAGCCGGCAAAGCGCGGATGCGAGGCGATGCGCTGCGCGAGGCCAGCAGCGATGAAGTGCAGCAGCTACGCCAAGAGAACGAGCGGCTCAAGCAACTGGTGGCCGATCTGAGCGTCAGCAATCTCGCCGCACAGTCAATTCCTTGCGGGCAATCAGATTATCAACGCTACGCAATGAGACGCCGAGCGCATCAGCGGTTTCTTTCTTCGAGCAAAGCAACTGCTCCGCGAACCGGTATTACTTACCTGCGACGGCTGCCTTCTTGTGCGGCATGAACGTGTGTGGTGGATGACAGTTCACACACGCCTTGCCTTTCATGAATGGATCAGACTTCAATTGTGCCACCTGCTCGGCGTGACAGGACTCGCATACGCTCAACGCTGGCGTGGCCGTGACCTTCTGTGCTGTGATCTCGCCATGGCACACGGTGCATTGGACATCATTGGTGCCATGCGGGCTGGCTTTCCATTGGGCATAGGTCATCTTGTGGCAGTCAGAACAGGTTTTCCCGGCTGGAATCGTCTGATGGTGCTCCTGCCTGCCATGAGCCTTCTGAGCAATGGCAGGTTGGACGGCAGCAGCCAAAACGAGAAGAACGAGCAGGGCAGAACTGAACAAAAATGCGCGGAGAGTGTTCATGGGCAGAATCTCCTCAGGGCGTTAGCGAGACCGCCCCTAATCCAAAATGAATGAGTCGCTGGCATCGGTCTGCACGACCTCTCCCTGCGGCACCTGAGCCGTCATGCTCTGGTATACGGCTACAAAAGGCGGAGCCGCCAAAAGGAGCGCAATAAGAAAGGCCGAAAGCTCAAGAGCCCACCTAACTTTTCGGTCTTCGCTGCCGATCACCGAGATTCTGGCATCGGGAATGTCAAAAGACACAAGTCTACCGCTGACGTTTTCTGCCATAAATTTGCTCCCCCACAGAGCAGAATGGGCTTTGGTGGCTGGTAACAGCCTACCCATTCGAAATAGATTGGACGCAATATAGGCCAGATTAGCGGGATTGTGCAAGAAAAATCGTCGGCGTCGGGCTGAAAGTTAACCACGGGCGCGGGAAATCCGTCAGCGAAAACCGGCTTTACGGGTCGCAAGACGCCGTTCAAGTTGAAAACGACTTTCACTTAGAGGGGTGGTTTTATAAGGTCTGCGGCAGACTCAATTTTATTGGACTTTTTTGAGTTTTTTCGCAGTTTTCTCAAAAACCGTCCTGGTCTATTGGCTACAGGCAATTGAACGTTCGGGGCGTGATTACCAGGAGACGCTTCTGGTGTTATGTGCACATCAGCGACACGGCTACTTCCGATGAAAATCGCTTTACAATATCGCGAACAAACAAAACGGGGGTACTATGGCGCTGTTTTCGAAGCCAAAAAGGAAATTCTGGCTCTACGTGCGTACGGGGCGTCGTGGCGGGCTATTTCGCGGGAGGTAGGGGTTGGGTCGCCACTTTATACCGTGTAGCCACAAAGTAATGCTGGTCGAAATGCGCGTTTGGCAGTGCGATCTTTCGGTCTTTGCCGGCTCGTCCCAGCACGGCCCCTCCGTTACAGCTTCGTGCCAGTGTTGTTGACGGCACCAATCAGGCATGAGGTGCCAGCGCAGGTGTACAGGACATACGTCCGGAGGAAATGGCGGTATCATTTTCGGGAAACGCACAATGGCCCCACCTAAACGTATGGAGTGACGTGTGCTGCTGGCGTGCGAGGCTTGTTGGGCACGGCGGTCCCGCACAAAGTTCATCGTGGTAAAATCTGCTATCCAGAGCAGCCTTGAGCAGAGGAAAACGCTTATCATGTTCTGGGTTCATTAAGAGTTCGGAGGGACGCCAAGGCGATATCTGATGCTCAGCGTGGCGTGTCGCCGATCGGATTGCGAACGCTTCTGAAAGTGTCAAAGGAAAGCATAAGCGGTCAGGGAGATCACAGTGATGAGGAATGTAACGAAGCCATACATGTTCGCGACCGCCAGTCGCATTGTTGCGGGTCCGGGATGCCTGACCGAGCTAAGCGATGAACTGCGATCCGCGCTCACCGCCAGAAGCGTGTTGCTCCTCACCCAACCGCCACTCAGAGAAGGCGGGATGGTGGATAAGATCGTCGCCCAATTGAACAGCTCCGGCGTTGCCGTGAGAGTACTAGATACCGTTCTGTCCGAACCGACCGCCGCGAACGTCACAGAGATCCACCGGCAGACCGCAGGCGAGAATTACGATGTCTTGATTGGGTTTGGCGGCGGCAGTGTCATGGATGCCACGAAACTGGTGGCCGTGCTGCGCACCAATTGTCTAAAGGTCGAAGAGATGCTGGGTGTAAACCTGGTTACAAAGCCCGGCACCCCGACCGTGCTCATCCCGACCACTGCGGGAACCGGATCGGAGGCGACGCCGAACGCGATCGTGACCTTACCGGAACAGCAACTGAAGGTCGGGGTGGTAAGCCGGTATCTCCTTCCCGCGCTAGTCCTTATCGATCCACTGGTCACAATAGGACTCCCGCCCTTCGTGACGGCATTCACCGGCATGGATGCGTTCATTCACTCGTTTGAATCCTTCATCTCGACCAAGGCCAATCCTCTCAGCGACCTGTTCGCACTTGAGGGGATGCGGTTGGTCTCCCGCAACATCTTGCTCGCCCACCGCCAGGCCGACAACCTCCAGGCGAGGGAAGCAATGATGCTTGGCGCGCTCTATGGCGGAATGGCCATAACGTCGGCAGGCACTGCCGCAGTTCACGCCTTGGCTTACCCGCTCGGAGGCAAATTCGGTATCCCGCACGGTGTCTCCAACTCAATGCTGCTGCCGCATGTCACAGAGTTTAATGCCGACGCGGTTCAACCACGCATGGCCGAGGTGGCAAATGCGATGGGGGTGGAAGGGGACGCGGCAACGATTGGCGCCGCGGTAATTGCGCGCATTCAAGAATGGATCGCCGAACTCGGGATACCGCAGAACTTGGCGGACTATGGGGTCCTAGCAAGCGACATCGACGGACTGGCACGGGCGGCGCTCAAAGTCACCAGGCTCTTGGTGAACAATCCCAAGGAACTGAGCCATCAGGATATTGAGGTTATCTATCGCAGACTTCTGCCAACCGGCAAGTCGATCGCGGCCACAAGTAAGTAAAGACACTGGCAGCAGTACTGGTTTGTCCAGAAACGCGTTCTGGGACATGTTCCGAAATCCCTGTCCGCGGCCATCCCCTAAGTTCTTGCATGTTCAGGTAAAGCGTGCCAGCTTTCGAGCGTTCCAAAAAGAAGTGTTTTTGAGGCGGCCAAGCCCCTGGGGCCGCCTCAGGAGTAGCAGGAATTAGTTGTAAGAATTTCTGCCCTTGCCGGGGTAGAGAGTAAGCCGGCCATACTTACTCAAGGGCGGGACGGCGGAAACGTCGCCCCGCAAAGGCATGCGGGCCGGTCAATCAGCCGGCCCACTTCAGGCGGGTGTTTTTAGGGCGTAAAGAGAAACAGCGAACACAATGACAAGCCTCGGACAAAACGTGATGATGGACGCCCCTGAAGGGCGTACTATCGCTGCCGAGGCGAACTCCGGCAATCCGCACAGAGGAGACTTTGAGCGGATGGCTCGGAGAAGGTTCCAAAACCCGAAACCCTTTCGCCGCGGCGGTTGGTGGATTATTCAGGTTCGCCGCGACGTGTTCATTGACGGCAAGCTCACGCGCAAGAATCAGTGGGAGAAGCTGGCGCCGGCCACTATGCCAGAGCGACAGGTTCTCAAGATCGCAAGCGAGCACCTCCGCGACCTCACGCTGCTGCCGTGGCGACTGGGGCGCTCCCAAGTCGAACGCCTCAAACGCGACCATTGGCGTCGATGCGGAGGTGATCCGGCGCATTCAACGGCTGAAGGGTCTCACCGTGAAGGTGAAAGCAGGGCGAGCAATCAGGCAGTACAAAGTTGTGAAGGCGGACGGCTCAAAAGACCTGGTGTTTCAGTCGGTCAGGAAGGGCCGCCCGATGCGTGACAACAACATCCTCTCGCGATTCATAAAGCCAGCCGCCAGGGCCCTCGGGCTCGGGTTCGTGAACTGGAAGTGCCTGCGGACCTCCAGAGCGACGTGGCTGGTGCAGGCCGGCGCCAATCCCAAGGACGTGCAGGGACTGATGCGGCACTCGCGGGTCTCAACCACCATGGACATCTATGCCCAGACGGTAGCTGACTCCCAGAGACAGGCGATCGCGAAGGTTACAGCCATGGTCGCGGCGAGGCGCGCGGAAAAAGAGCCGCTCGCAATCGCGGCGAGCACGATGGTCAACTGAGAATTGTGCAAGCAAATGCAAGCAGCGGCGGGAAAGAACAGATGCTAAGTGATTGGATTGATGGTGGCCAGGGACGGAATCGAACCGCCGACGCCAGCCTTTTCAGGGCTGCGCTCTACCAGCTGAGCTACCTGGCCATTCCGCAGACAGGGTCGCAAAGGACATCTTCCGGCGACCGGGATGGAGTGCCGCTCCGGGAGAGAAGCTCTCCGGGCGTAGTCACCCGGCGATTATAGCAGCCCGGTCGCGATTCGCCAAAAGGCGTAAAGCCGCGTAGTGGGGCCAATTTGAAGGCGCCCCAGGGCTCGCGTTAAGCAGTTTCCACCCCAGCAAACGCAACCACGGCGTTTGCCGGGGACCCCGGTCGACCGCTTCAGTAACCGCGGCGTTTGCCGGAAACCCGAGGGGCGCTGCCGTGAGAATTATCCCCACGGCAGCCCAGCAACAGGACGGGACGTGGAGCGTCCATTTGTTAATTCGAGTTCAAAATTGACCCGCTATATACAGCCGGGAGCCTGTCCTAAACTTGCGCGTTATGACGCAATGGCCGGCAAACAAGACCTACGCCGCCGTCGGCCGGCCCTGAAGCTTGTTTGTTACTGCCAGCCTTACTCCGCCTTACTTCTCCGGGTTCATTGCAACTGGGGTAAACGCGGTAAAATTAGGTGAATTGTTGCATTGGTCGCTGACGCCGGCGGTTTTAGCATTAATTAATTGCACCCAGCGGCCAGTTACGTGCCCTCAGCGGCCGGTTGGGTTGCCAATACGGCTGGCGAAGGGGACTCATGCGCGGCGCTCCGTGGTTGAGTATTGGCGCGGTTTCGCGCGGCAACCGTGCTTGGGCGGCGCGAAGCGCGCGAAACTGCGTTCCCGGCTTGTCCGGGCGCCTGGTTGGCGAGGACGGCCAGCAGGCGGATTGAATTAATGATGTTCAGGCGCGAAGACAAAGTCCCGCAGATTCGACTTACGGCGGTCCAGTATGTAATTCTGGGCATCTTCGCCATGCTCGCCTTCGGCCTTTGGCGGCTGCAGATCGTTCAGCAGGAGAAGTACGACACCCTGGCGCAGATGAATCGCGTGCGCGAGGTGCCCATCCTGGCGCCGCGCGGCAAGATTCTCGATCGCGAAGGCCGCATCATCGTCGACAACTACCCCTCCTTTTCCGCACTGCTGCTGCGCGACCAGAAGCAGTCGAACATTGACGCCGATCTCGACGGCATCGCCGCCGGCCTGCATCTGGACCCGGTCGAGCTGCGCCAGCGCGTCAAGCGCATGATGGCGCTGCCGGGCTTCAACCCGATTTTTCTGAAATTCGATGTTACCCCGGACGAGCTGGCCTTCATCGAGTCGCACCGCAACGAGTATCCCGAGCTGGACACCATCACCGTGCATCGCCGCCTCTATCCGAAGAACGGCTTTGCCGCTCACCTCATCGGCTACGTGGGTGAAGTCAGCGAGGAGATGCTGAATCAGCCGCAGTTCCAGTTCAACAACGTGGGCGACATTGTCGGGCAGTCCGGGGTGGAGAAGTACTACAACGACATTCTTATGGGGCAGAACGGCTCGCGCCGCGTGCTGGTGAACAGTCGCGGCAAGGAGGTCGGCGAACTCAGCGACAAGCCCGCCGTTCCCGGCAAGCAGTTGAAGCTGACCATCGACATCGACCTGCAGATCGCGGCCGAAGAGGCCCTGGCCGGCAAGAACGGCGCCATTGTCGCCATGGATCCGCGCACCGGCGAGGTGCTGGCCATGGTGAGCCGTCCGGCTTTCGATCCCAACGCCTTCGCCGTGCGCATCAGCCGGCAGGAGTGGAACCAGCTATTGAGCGATCCCGCCAAGCCCCTGCTCAACAAGGCCATTCAGGCCCAGCTGGCTCCCGGCTCGGTGTTCAAAATAATAATGTCGGTAGCCGGCTGGCAGGAGGGCATCGCGCAGAAGCTGGTGGTGCATTGTGGTGGCGGCGCCACCTTCTACGGGCGCTTCTTCAAGTGCTGGGTCAAAGGTGGACATGGCACGGTCACATTTCCCAGGGCCATCTATCAGTCCTGCGACACCTATTTCTATACTCTGGCGGAGCGGCTTGGGATTGGGCGCATCGCCAAGTACGCCACCATGTTCGGCCTGGGGCAGAAGACCGGCATCGATCTGCCGCAGGAGGTCAGCGGAGTGATGCCGAGCGAAGAGTGGAAGATCAAGAACTTCAAGCAGAAGTGGTTTGCCGGGGAGACCATTTCGGTGGGCATCGGGCAGGGCGCGGTGGCAACCACCCCGGTGCAACTGATGCGCGCCATCGGCGCCATCACCTCGGATGGCGTTTTGCGCCGGCCGCATGTGGCCTTTCCCGAGCAACTGCCGCCGCAGTATCTGCAAGCTGTCAATTACAACGAGGAGAAGAAGATTCCTATTGACGACGAGGGCTGGAAGACGATCACCGATGCCATGGCCGACGTGGTAAATCCCATCGGGACCGCTCCCAGCGCCCACCTGAACGGCATCGACTTTGCCGGCAAGACGGGCTCGTCGCAGACCATCTCCAACGCCGCCAAGGCCAAGGTGGCCAACAAGGCGGCATTCCGGGACAACGGCTGGTTTGTGGGCGTCGCGCCGCGCCGCAATCCGGAGATCGTGGTGGCGGTGCTGGTGGAAGGCGGCGAGCACGGCTACCTGTCGGGGCGGCTGGCGGCCCAGGTCGTCAAGGCGTATGTCGAGAAGCAGCGTGCCAAGCAGAGCAACGTTACCAGCGTAGCCAGCGAGACGCCGGCGGAGAAGCCGCCGGTTGCCCCGCCACCGGCAACTGATCGTGCGCCAGCCAAGTCGCCGGCCAAGCCGGTGCCGCCGGCCGCCAAGCCCAAGCCGGCCGAAATCACCGGAGGTCTCGGCAAGCCTGACCTCGGGTCGCCGCGCTGGGAGATGAGCGGCGTCTGGGGCGGCAGCGATGGCCACATGCACGGCGGGCGCTTCCGCTTGGCGCAAGGCGGGAAGTTCCAGCGGCTGGTGGCAGCGCCCGGCATGGAGCAGTTCGCTTCCGATGGTTCCACCGTGGCCGCCGCGAATGCCGGCGCGGCAAGATTAAAGGGAGGGAAGCAGGGGTATTATTGGCAGGACATCCCCGGCCTGCTGGCCATTGTGTCGGCGCCAGGCGCAAGGAACGGGGGGCAAAGATGAGTCGCATGCGCTTCCGCGATTTCGACTGGACGCTGCTGGGCATCGTGCTGCTGGTCTGCGCCCTTGGCGTGCTGGAGATTTACAGTGCCACCTTGAACACCAAGTTCCAGGGCATGCACGTCAAGCAGATGTACTGGATCGGCGCCGGCCTGCTGCTGATGTTCCTGCTCAGCCTCGTCAACTACCACGCGCTGCTGCAACACATCCCCTGGATCTACGGAGTGGCGCTGCTGTCGCTGGCGGCGGTGCTGGTCTTCGGCAAGAAGTACCTGGGCGCACGGCGTTGGATTCTGCTTCCCGGAGGCTCGCACTTCCAGCCGTCGGAGTGGGTCAAGCTCATCCTGATCCTGGCCATGGCCAGGTTTTTCGCCGAATATACGGAGCGCGAATTGCCCTTCCGCGACCTGATCAAGGCGGGCATGATCGTCACCCTGCCCATGCTGCTGGTTTTGAAGCAGCCTGACCTGGGAACGGCGCTCACCTACCTTCCGGTGGCGATAATGGGCTTGTTCCTGGGCGGCATGCGGATCAAGCACGCGCTGATTCTGCTGTTGATCGCCGGCATTCTGATGCCGGCCGTCTGGCACTACGGGCTGAAGCCGTATCAAAAGGACCGCCTGACCAGCTTCATCTCGCCCGAGGCCGATGCCCGGGGCACCGGCTACCAGGTGATTCAGTCGCTGGTGGCGGTGGGCTCCGGCGGACTCTGGGGCAAGGGAGCCACCAAGGGCACGCAAACCCAGGGGCAGTTCCTGCCGGTGCCGCACACCGACTTCATCTTTGCCGCCTGGGCGGAAGAGCATGGTTTCGTAGGCGCCAGTTTCCTATTGCTGCTATACTTCTTATTGTTGATGCGTTTGATCAGCAACGCACAAACGGCGCCCGATCGCGCAGGCACTTTTATCGTGATGGGCGTGGTCGCAGTCTGGACCTTTCATGTGCTGGTCAATGTAGGAATGGTGGTCGGCTTCATGCCCGTGACGGGCATTCCGCTGCCCCTGATGAGCTATGGCGGCTCGTCGGTGCTGTTCACGTTTCTGGCGCTGGGAATTGTCATGAACATCCGCATGCGCCGCTTCGTGAACTGACCCTAGCCGGGGCACCTCAGGACGAGGCAAAGATGTGGAGTGCCGCACGCCTAGGCACATTTCGGCAAACGCAAGATCGGGGTTTGCTGAGGGCCATGGCTGAAGCGGCCAGAACAAGTTTCGGGGGCGGAGCTCAGTTGAGCCCGGCCCGATTCGCAGTGAAATTGACGCCCTCCCATTTGGAGGGAAGACGCCGGCCGAGAAGAGGGCCGGACAGAACTGAAGGAGCGTTGCCCGGGGCGGGTAACGGCCCCATCATGGGGTGTCCGCGTTGCGGACCGTCATGAGAGTGTGGCCACAAACCCTAAAGGCGCAACGCAGGTTATCGGTGCAAAAGATTCTGGTAGTTTTCGCTGACAGTGCGGGCCCGCCCAGCCGTGGCCGGCTTGTGTGTCGGCAAGATCACCATGCGGCTTGGCCCGTGGGGTCTACCTCCACAGCAAGTGAAAGACAGGCTTGCTGGAGGCCCCGGTCTTCGGCCTTGCTTCACCGCCACGCGGCACCGTTTCGCGGGCGTGGGAAGCGGCCCACCGAACTTCAAGACTGACCTGCCTTTTCCGCTACCGGCGACGCTCGCACAGGGGGCGCGCTTCGAGGGGTCCGGCAAATGCCCTTAAGGGCTTGCCCGGGTACTCGGCGGCGCGCATCGCGGCGAGCCCGGAGCAACTATGAGCAAGGAATTGTATGTTTCCTCAACTCCCCACGAAACCAGAGTGGGGCTGGTGGAAGATGATCAGCTCGCCGAGGTGTACTTCGAGCGCGAAAACGAGTACACGCTGGCGGGCTCTATTTATAAAGGACGCGTTACCCGCGTGCTGCCAGGCATGCAATCGGCATTCGTCGATATCGGCTTGGAACGCGATGCTTTTCTCTACGTCTCCGACTTTCTCGACTTTGCCGGGGAGGATGACGAGGAAGAGTTCGGCGAGGTGCCGGTCAAGACGCAGTTTGCCGAGGTAAAGCAGAGCGCAGAGCCGGCGTTCGCCGCGGCCAAGGCCAGCCCGGAGACGGTCGAGGCTGAGCCGGAACAGATGGAAGAAGACGAAGCGGAGGAAGAGGAAGACGCCGAAGCCGACGCCCCTATGGACGAAGCCGAAGCCGCGTCGCTGGGCGAGGGCGCCCGGCGCTGGCGCGGACGCCGCCGCCGCCGCGGACGCCGCGGAGGCCGAGAGCGCAGCCTCGAACCGCATCCGGCGGGCGCCCCAGCGGAGCCAACTGCCGGCGAAACCGAGATGGAATCCGCCGAGACCGAGCCTGCCGAAGCTGAAGCTCCGCCTGCCGCCCAGGACGAGCGGCTATCGCCGCCGCCCGGCGTCGCGGAAAAAGAGCCGGCAAGCTATCAGGGCATGCCGGCCGACTACACCCCTATCGTCCTGCCGGGCGAGTCAATCGCCCGCTATATCCGCGGCCCCGAAGGCGAGCCCCGCGAAGAGCGTGCGCCGGAGCCGCGCCAGGAATTTCATTCTCGCCGCGACGATTTCCGCAATCGGCGTCACGGCCGCGAACGCGATCGTGATCGCGGCCGGGAGCGCACATACGAGCGACCGCCGCGTTCCGCAGAGGATTTCGCCCTGCCGAAGAATTACACGCCCATCGTGCTGCCCGGCGAGTCCATCTCGAAATATCGCCAGCAGCACGCCTCGGCCGTTTCGCCGGAAGCGCCGGCGCCAGTCGCAAATGCCCAGGCAACTCCGGAAACTGGCGTAGTGGCCGTCTCTCGGCCCTCCGAGACGGCGATGACGGGGTTCTCCGAGGGCACAGCCCCGAGCTCTCGTGAGTCTGAGGCCTTGGAAGCAACGGAGCAGGTCTCTGAGGGCAGAGAAGTGGCGGCTGGCGGAGCCTCCGCCGAAGCTGCCAAAGCTCAACCAGGGGAGCCATCTGCAAATTATGCCGGCTTGCCGGAGCCGGGCACGGTTGCATCCCAGGCCGGCCGGGCCGAAGCGGCATTCGCTCCGCCGGCGGAGACGTTTGAGGACGCCGAAGTTCCGCTGCGGCCACGCACGCGGCAACGCGAGGATGCCCAGGAAGAGGTAGGCTCCGTCTCGGCAATCTCGGCAGCCGAGGGTAATGCGAGCGCAACCTTGGAGCCGCGCCACGAGTCGGAAACCGCGCCGGCAGAGGCCGCTGAGCCTGTCGCCGCCGAGCAAGCTCCCGCCCACCAGGCCGAGAGCTACTCGCCCCAGGGCGGCCCGGTCGTACACGAAGAGCTCGAAGGGGAAGAGACTGACATGCCTTCCTACACCGAGCACTTCGACACGGCGGATCATCAGGAAACCGAAGAGCGGGTCTATAGCCGTCAAGGTGATTCCGCCAACGGCGAGATTCTGAGCGAGACGGTTCGCGAGGCCGGCGAAGAGCACGCGCTGCGCGAATCCGAATACGACTTCGAGGAAGACGAGCAGGAAGAGGGCGACGAGTACGAGGAGTCGGAGATGCTGGCCGACGGGGAAGAGGAAGACGAAGGCGAAGACTTCGAGGCGCAGCCTCCCGCCGGCGACAACGGACGCGCCGAGCTGCGCGCGCCTTCCGCTACCGCCGGCTACCAGCAGCGGGTGGGGCGGGTGTTGCCGGAGCGTCCCGGCCGCGATCACCGTCCGCGCCGCGGCGGACGGCCCATGCGCCCGCGCCGCGACGCCCAGCGCCATGCGCCCCTCATCAGCGAACTGCTCAAGGAAGGCCAGGAGATCCTGGTGCAGATCGCCAAGGAACCCATCGGCAAGAAGGGCGCACGCATCACCAGCCACATCGCCCTGCCCGGCCGGTTCCTGGTTTTCATGCCGACGGTGAACCACGTGGGCGTTTCGCGCAAGATCAGCTCGGAAGACGAGCGCCAGCGGCTGAAGCGCATCGTGGCCAGCGAGCGGGAAAACGGCCATGGCGGCTTCATCGTGCGCACCGCCGCCGCCGGCATTAAAGAGGACGAACTGCGCGCCGATATACGCTTCCTCAAGCACCTGTGGAGCGAGATCCGCAACCGCGCCGACAACGGCCGCTCGCCGGCGCTGATCTACCACGACCTGAACCTGGTGGAGCGCATCCTGCGCGACCAGGTCACGCAGGACTTCTCGCAGATCTGGGTGGACAGCGAAGCCGAGTATGAGCGCACCGTGCGCTTTGCCTCCCGCTTCCAGCCCGACCTGGTGCGCCGCATCAAGCTTTACACCAAGCCCACGCCGCTGTTCGAGCAGTTCGGGCTGCAGGAAGAGATCAACAAGTCGCTCAAGTCGAAGGTGTGGCTGAAGAGCGGCGGCTACATCGTCATCAACCAGACCGAGGCGCTGGTGGCCATCGACATCAACACCGGCAAGTACGTGGGCAAAACGGCGCGGCTGGAAGACACCATCGTCAAGACCAACTGCGACGCGGTGAAGGAGATCGTGCGCCAGATTCGCCTGCGCGACCTGGGCGGCATTATCGTCATCGACTTCATCGACATGGACGAGCGCAAGAACCGGCAGAAGGTCATGCAGACGCTGGAAGAGGCACTCAAGGCTGACCGCGCGCCTTCGAAAGTTCTGCAGTTCAACGATTTCGGTCTGGTGGCCATCACCCGCAAGCGGGTCAAGCAATCGCTGGAGCGCACCCTGGGCGCGCCTTGCCCGTATTGCTCGGCCAGCGGCTTCGTCAAGTCGGTGACCACCGTTTGCAACGAGATTTACGCCGAGCTGCGCAAAATCCGCCCGCACCTGCAGGGTAACGACATCACCCTGCGCGTCAACCCGGAAGTGGCCAAGGAACTGAAGGCCAACAACGGACGCTGGCTGAGTGAAATGGAAGACCTGGCCGGACGCACCATCCTCATCAAGAGCGATCCGCTGGTCCATCAGGAGCAGTTCGACATTCAGTTCTGATTTTTGGCATAGCGCCGACGCCCTCGCCGGCGGGCCGCGTTTACTTTAGATTCAGAGCCCGCCGCCGGGGACGGCGGCGCTACCTCTTTGATGCCCCACCCTAGCTTCTTTTGCTAGGGTGGGGTAGTTTGCTTACCCTGAAGAACTACCCCATTCAAGCCAACTGAAAGGCTTGAGTGGGGCCACTTGCTATCTGGCGCAGCGTCAGGAATGTGCCCTCCGTTTTGCCTACCTGTTTCCCGCATAAATATCATCTGGGGGCTTGACAACTGCGTTTTGGTTGAATACGAAGTAGTTATGCTCCCCGATTTTCCAGATCTTAAGGCTGAGGTTCAGAAGTTTCTCATCGCGAAACTCCGCCATCGCGTTGACACTGGCGACCCTGTTCTTTCGCAGATCAAGAGCTTCATGCAACATGAAGGACGGCAAATGCGGTATGAACAATATGGAGGCACCAGTGTTCAAGAAGAGGCCGAGAAAATGGGGGTAGAGTTCGAAATCCGGCTAGCCGAAGTTCCTTTTCTAATTGGCAAGAACCTGGATGCGAAACTGGAGGAAATGGCGCAAAAGATCATCTCCCAATCAGCCAAGCAATTCTTCAAGAAAATGGGCGAGACTTGCCGAAAAGCTGGCACAGCAATTGACGTAGGCGGGAAACCGCTTTCTCCGGAAATTCTATTGGAAATGGAAAACACCGTACAGGTAGAGTTTGGCCCAGATGGAAAGCCGACCAATACTTTTGTCTTTCATCCGGATATGCTCCCAGCAGTCAGGAAAGTTGCGGAACAAATTGAAAATGACCCTGAACTCAAACGAAGGCACGCCGAAATTCTCGAACGACAGCGAGAGGCATGGGCTGCTCGGGAGAGTAATCGAAAACTGGTTGACTAGCGTCAACGAAAGGCAGTATCACCTCCCCTTTTGCCAGGTGCTTGCAGCCGAGGGCGAAACCATCCTTTACGTATCCAGTCACGGACCGTTTGAAAAGGGGAAAGACATAATTACGCGGACTGAGGGCGGCGAGATTCGGGCGTATCAATTGAAGGCTGGGGATATAGGCCTTACTGAATGGCGTAACTTCTACGGCGAGATTGTTAATTTGGTCGAGCTAGCGATCGAACTTCCGGGTGAGGCTCCGATCACCGAGTTTGCTCCTTACCTGATTACAAATGGAGAGCTGACCGATCCGGTTTTGGAGCAGGTTCGTGTGGCAAATATTACATGGCAACGGCGTGGGGTAGACAAACAGCTCCGTGTGGTTCAGAAAGGAGAGCTATTTGAAAGGTTCAGGGCATCACATGGTGCGTATTTGCCCCAGGAACTGGCAGATTTCGGGACATTCTTGGAACTAATCCTCCGCGATGGGACTTTTCCGGCCGCAAAAGAGAAGGCAGCGGAACTAATCGAACATGTTCTCCCGCTAGAGCCTCAGCAGGAAAGTCCGCTAAATATTACGCGAGCAGCAGCAAGCGTTGTGCTTCTAGCGGCATACATCACAGGGCCTTCAGTTCGGGCTTCGAATCACTGGGCCATTTTCGAGTATTGGGTGCTGGCCGGCGCTTACGTCCTGTGGCTTGCCGAGAAATCGAACAGGCCGGAATCAGACTGGCAGGTTTCATTCGAACTCTGCGAACTCGCGGGCGAAAGCGCTCTTAGCGCGCTCTGCGAGGAATGTGCTGAGCGCAGCCATTTGGTGCAAGGATTTCCATTGGTCGATGGGCACACGTACCGGGCGCGAGTCGCTATTCTAGTGGGGCTTCTTAGCGCTTGGGACTTATCGCTCCGAATCCGGCATAAGCCACGTAACAAAGCTGCTTTTATTCAGTCATTTCTGAGCAAGCGCCTTAAAGAAGCTTCCATGTGGGGCGAATCGGCCGTTCCATATCTTTTCTTGGCGGCACTCGAAACGGATAGGGCGAATGTGGCAGAGGCCATTGCGATTCAACTCGTGCAAACAATTTCAGGCGCAAATGGTGCAGGCGCAGTGGGTCGAGGCATTCCCAATCCGTACTACTCACCAGGGGACGCACTGCGGCTGAATTACGGCCTTGATTTCCTGAATTCAGAGCAGTTCGTTGGCCTTAGCTATTCCATAGCATCGTTGATCGATTACTTGGCGAGACGGTTACGGCGGCAGGCTCTTGCCGCTCTATGGTTTGGCGTGACGCGCATGTCTTTAGTGTCGTATGTTCCCGCCAATTTTGCTGAATGGTTCAGGTGGAAATCATCAAACGGGATTCTAGATAGTCGCTTGCCAAGAGAGCCACAGGGCTGGGAGTCACTACGAGCCAGCGCGGCAACAGTATCGGTGGACGAACTCCCACCAACACTTCGTAAGCGACCGGCATTTGCACTTTGGTTTGTTCTGGTTTACCCCCACCGCTTTACCCCGGCTACTGCGAAACTCATCGATGATGCAATTTCAAATTCAGCCTAGCGCGACTGCGCCTGCAGCGGGTAATGCTCCCGCACGAACTGCAATGCCTCCTCGCGGTCGTGCAGGCGGCCTTCGAGCTGCTCGTCTTCTACGGCGGAGAGGATTTCGCGGAAGAGCGGCCCCGGGCGGTAGCCTGCGGCGATCAGGTCATCGCCGCTGATCAGCCGCGCCGGGCGCGTCTGTTCGGCGGGCATGGTCTCGAACTTCTCCTTCGTGTACCAGTAGACATCCAGGATTCCGTGGCTGGCCAAGCAGTCCAGGCGGTGCAGTTCGAGGTGCTCGGCGAAGCGCGGCAGGCGCAGGAAGCGCTTGAAGGTCGATTCCTTCATGCGGGGCACGTCGGCAAAGCGCATGTGCTGGGCAACCAGGGCGGCGATCTGCTCGCTGTCGTCGTTGCTGAAGCGCAAGCGCCGGCAAATCTCTTCCGCCATGCGGACGCCGATCTCGACGTGGCCGTCGAAGCGGATGCGATCGGGGGCCACGCGGAAGGTCGGCGGCTTACCGACGTCGTGCAGCAGGCCGCCCCAGGCCAGTGTGCGTGAGCAGCCGGCGGGCAGCATCCCCAGCAGCAGCAGTGTGTGCACCCAGACGTCGCCCTCGGGATGAAACTGCGGAGGCTGCTCGACGCCCTTCATCGGCGGCAGTTCGGGCAGCGTATATGCCAGCAGGCCGGAAGCATCCAGCAATTCGAAGGCGCGGCGGGCGCGGCCCTCGGTCAGCATGCGGGTCAACTCGTCGCGCACGCGTTCGCGGCTTACTTGGCGCACCTCGCCGGCCAGCGCGCGCATGGAGGTAAAGGTTTGCGGCTCGATCTGGTAATCGGGGCGGGCGAGAGAATAATGGCGCGCCAGCAGCAGCAGGCGCCGCTTGATTAACTCGTCGCGCACCCGCTCGCGGCTCACCTGGCGGAGCTCGCCGGCGAGAGCGCGCATGGCGGCGAAGGTCTGCGGCTCGATCTGGTAGTCGTAGCGGGCGGCAAAGCGCACCGCCCGCAGCAGGCGCAGTTTGTCCTCGCGGAAGCGGCGCTCAGGCTCGCCGATGGTGCGAATGATGCCGGCCTGTAGGTCCTCGCGCCCGTGCACGAAGTCCAGAACCCGGCCGCCGCTGCCGTCGAGCGGGTCCAGCAGCAAGCCGTTGATGGTGAAGTCGCGCCGCTGCACGTCTTCGCGCGGATCGCGCGAGAAGCTTACCAGGTCGGGGCGGCGTCCGTCGCTGTAGATGCCGTCATTGCGGAAGGTAGCGACCTCGATGGAGCCGGGGTGCGCGGCGCCGGGAGCCGGCACACCGCCGGTCTGCGAAACCGGCACGAGAACGACGCCGAAGCGCGCGCCCACCTCATAGGTTCGGGGGAAAATCTGCATCACTTCTCGCGGGGTGGCATCGGTGGCAACGTCGTAGTCCGCCGGCTCGCGGCCCAGCAGCAGGTCGCGCACGCATCCGCCCACCAGGTAGGACTGGTATCCGCGCTGGCGCAGGCGGCGTACGATCTCGACGGCGGCTTGCTTCATTGAATCTAAGCTTACAGGTTGTAGATTTCAGACTGCACGGCGCGGATGCACCCCGGGAATCTTAGTGGGGCAGTTGCAATCCTGAAATCTTCCGCCATGAACAATCTTAAATGTGGAGTGGATTCACCTGCCGGCGAATCGCGGCGCACGCTTCTCCAGGAAGGCGCGCGTGCCTTCCGCCTTGTCTTCGGTGGCACATAGCACGGCGAACAGCGCCGCCTCCAGCATCCCGCCCGCCTGCAGATCCATCTCCATTCCCTGGTTGACGGCTTCCAGGCAGAGCTGCACAGCCAGCGAAGCCCGGGCAAGGATCTGCCGGGTAATGGCTTCGGCGCGCCCCAGCAGCTCGTTCTGCGGCACTACTTCGTTCACCAGGCCGATGCGGTGCGCCTCCTCGGCCGAGACCGGCTCACCGCTGAGCAGCATCTGCAGCGCCCGGCCCTTTCCCACCAGCCGCGGCAGCCGCTGCGTGCCGGCATAGCCGGGGATAAGCCCCAGCTTCACCTCCGGCTGCCCGAACTTGGCGTTGGGAGCGGCCAGCCGGATTGTGCACGACATGGCCAGTTCGCAGCCCCCGCCCAGGGCGAAGCCATTGACGCAGGCAATCACCGGCTTGCCCAGGTTCTCAATGAAGTCGCACAGGCGCTGCCCGCGCACGGAATATTCTTTCGCCGCGCTGGCGTTCAATGCTACCAGCTCCCGAATGTCCGCTCCGGCGGCAAAGGCCTTCTCGCCTTCTCCCATAATGATGACCGCGCGCACTTCCGGGTCTTGCTTCAGGGCGGCGAATGCCCGCGACAGCTCTTCCACCGTGGCCACGCTCAGCGCATTCAGCGCCTTGGGCCGGGCAATGGTGACGTAGGCAATCTGGTCCTTCTTTTCCAGCCGGAGATTTTCATACGGCAGAGGGGCGACAGTCGAAGACATGGTCAGGCTCCTTGCGTATTGGCCGCCAGTTCAACTTCAGGTGCTGGCTTTAGACGATATGCTTTACCCATAGTTACAGCCCAAACCGCGGTAAACGAAATTGAGTCCCGCTCGAAACTGGCGCGGAAGGCGGAGATCTGCTCGCGATCCAAAAGCTGTTCTCCGTCGATGACAAGTATCATGCGACGTTCGATTTCATTACCATACTTTCCAATCTTTTTTGAGAGCGCCTCTCTAATCCACTGATCGTTCTTGGGCAGATACGTGCAGGCCGGGCTGAGCACGATAAGCTTCATACCTTTCAGACGAGTGATGTTAATAAAGTGTGCGACCTCTGAAACCCGTGGCGAATAGTCGTAGAGTTCATCGTCACCTATGCATCGACCGCCCTCAAGTGGAAATTTCGATGCAATCAATTCCGCCATCTGTCCGATACAGTAGTCCGGAGCGCAATAGCGGGTAGCCGAACGTTTTGCCCATTCTGTCCAACCAACCATCACTTGAGATTCCGAAACACCTAACTTCTCCAGCGCAGAATGCAATGTGCGATTGAGTTTCTTAAAATTGTCGCTGTTGTAGCGGTTGGTGAACTCAATAGGCAGACGTACGAGTTGGACCTCACGATCTCTGAGTTTGCACGAGCTGCTCTTTAGCAACACGTCAGCCGCTGTCTGTCTTGGAGCAGGGGCGGGGTAGAAATCAGTACCCTCGGTGCGATTGATTGCATCCGCCACTAGTTTGCAGACGGCCAAATTGTGATCTTCGTCTTCCATAACCGAGAGCAGCTCTTTCTAGCAACGCACAATATTGCTGCCCTCAATCCCTTTTGTGGCGTTGCGCGTGTCCACTACCAACTGCGACTCGGCCACGATCTTCCGGTAGTCGTAGGCGGAGTGGTCGGTCACGATCATCACGCAGTCGTACTGTCCCAAGTTCTCCAGCGGCGTGCAGGTCATGTTCAGATCGTAGTGCCGGCCCCGGCCGACCTGGGGAAAATACGGATCGTTGTAGGCGACCAGCGCGCCGCGCTCCCGCAGCAACTCGATGATGGTCAGCGAGGGCGATTCCCGCAGGTCGTCGATATTGCGCTTGTAGGCCAGTCCCAGCACCAGCACCTTGCTGCCGTTCAGCGCCTTCTTGCGCCGGTTCAGCGCCGCCGCCGTCTGCTCCAGCACGTAATACGGCATCTTCACGTTCAACTCGCCGGCCAGCTCGATGAAGCGCGTGCGGAAATCGAACTGCCTGGCCTTCCACGACAGGTAAAACGGGTCGATGGGAATGCAGTGCCCGCCCAGCCCGGGCCCGGATAGAACGCCTGGAAGCCGAACGGCTTGGTCTTGGCGGCGTCGATTACCTCGAAGATGTCGATCCCCATGCGCTGGCACAACTGCTTGAGCTCATTTACCAGGGCGATGTTCACGCAGCGGTAGATGTTCTCCAGCAGCTTGGTCATCTCCGCCGCCTTGGGCGATGACATTGGCACCGTGCGATTGAAGATCGTGCCATAGAGCGCGCAGGCCAGCTCCGTCCCCATCCGGCCGACTCCGCCCACCACCTTGGGAATGTCGCGGCGGGCCACTGTGTCGTTGCCCGGGTCTTCCCGCTCGGGAGAAAAGACCACGTGCAGCCCGTGGCCAGCGCCGTCGCGCGCCACCTTCAAGCCGCCCGGACTGCCCTGCTCCAGCAGCGGGATCACAATCTCTTCCGTAGTCCCGGGATAGGTGGTGCTCTCCAGCACCACCAGTTGGCCGTCGTGGGTATGCGGCGCGATGGCCTTTACCGTCTCCACGATGTAGCTGAGGTCGGGCTCATGATATTCGTCGAGCGGCGTGGGAACGCAGATGATGACCGCATCCATGTCGCGCAGCCTGACGAAGTCGACCGTGGCGGCGAAGCCGTTCTTCCGCGCCGCCTGAATCTCGCTGCCGGGAATGCGGACAATGTAGGAGCCGCCCTGGTTCAGGGTGCTGACTTTTTGCGAGTCAATGTCGAACCCGGTGACCCGGAAGCGCTGCTCGCTGAACAGCAGCGCCAGCGGCAGCCCGACGTAACCCATGCCGATAATGCCAATGCGAGCCGTCCTGGCTTCAAGTTTTGCCGCCAGCTCGGCAACCAGGGTAGATGATTGTGAAACCATTAAGCCTCTCTCCCGCGCCTTTCGAGAAAGTTTTCCTGGGGCGCCCCGCAGGCGGCGGCACGACCCGGGTGGAACATAACAACGATTATGCAGGCAAAGCCGCGGCCGCCCGGCCGCCAGCGCCTGCTACATTCTGTTACGTTTATGAGCCCTTGCCAAGCTTATGGCACGTTAGTGTAGTGTAGCTTGGGGCCGCTGTTTTGCCCAGCTAGTCTGGAAAAATCTCCCAAAGTTACGGAAGTCTCTTGACATTGCCTCGCCTCTCTCTAACAATACCGCTCATTCGAGGCTGGGCTCGCTCTCGCGTAGCCGGCCTTAGAACGAAAGGTTATGACTTTATCCCGTCTGGCAAGTTCCAGCCCCCATTCGAGCAGAATCATGGAAAAGCCGTGTCAGCACCCGCGTGTGCAAATCGTCGCCCGTCAGGAAGACTGCGAATTCGTTGAATGCCTTGACTGCCGTGAGATTTTCGAAGCCAGCGAATTCAAAGACATGGCGATTGAAGAGCGCGCCGTCGACGAAGCCTCCTGATCCCGCATAAATCGTAACGGCGAACCAGCTGTGAAATTACGGTCTGCGCGGCAGTGTGTTTCAAAAACTACAGGTTTCAAAGTTTCAAGGTTTCAGAGTTTCAAAGTCGGGGGCCTTTCTTTGTGGCAGAGGTTCATCAATAGCAATGGAACATCAGGAAATCGGTGAATCAACGGTCAGGTATCAGGGCTCAGCCGCGCGGATAAGGCCCTTGAAACCTTGAAACCTTACTTCACCCCAGCGGCAGCGAGGCTTCGGCCGACAGCTCCGGGTCGGCGAAGTCGCGTGCCAGCCACTTCGGGTAGGCGGCGGCGGCAATCATGGCGGCGTTGTCGGTGGAGAGCGGAAGCGAGGGAAAAAGTACCACCAGACCTTCGGCGGCGGCTTGGCGCTGGAAGCTTTGGCGCAGCTCGCTGTTGGCGGCCACCCCGCCGCTGACCAGCAGCGTAGCCACCTCGTACGCTCGTGCCGCGGCCAGGGTCTTGCCAACCAGGTCTTCCACCACCGCGCGCTGAAACGACGCCGCCAGGTCAAGCACCTGGCGGTCGCAGTGCGCCAGGTAATCTTCCAGTCGCGGCTTGACGATGCGGCTGAGGGCGGCGCGGCGGCGCTCAATCGAAGCGGCCATGCCCTGGGTTTCGACGTAACGCAGCACCGCCGTTTTGATCCCGCTGAAAGAGAAATCGAATTGCGGGCCTCTGGCTACCGCGCCGCCCGAGCGCTCTTTGCGATCGCGATGTTTTATTTGCGCCGGCGGAAATTTCACCGCGTTGGCGTCGCCATGTTTGGCGAGCAGGTCGATCACCGGGCCCCCGGGATAGCCGAGCGCCAGCAGCTTGGCAACCTTGTCGAAAGCCTCGCCGGCGGCGTCGTCGCGCGTGTGTCCCACGTTCAGGTATCGCCAGCCGTCGCCATGACGCTCGGCAAGATAGAGGTGCGTGTGCCCGCCCGAAACCACCAGGGCCAGCACCGGAAATTCCAGCTCTCCGCCGCCGTTTTGCCTGGCCTGCAGTAGGACGGCGTGGATGTGGCCCTCCAGATGGTTGACGGCGATCAGTGGCTTGTCCAGGGCAAATGCCACGGCCTTGCCGTAGCTGAGTCCCACCAGCAATGCTCCCGCCAGCCCGGGGCCCTTGGTCACGGCCAGAACGTCGATCTGCTCCATACTGAAGCCAGCCTGGCTGAGGGCCTCGCGAACCACCGGAACGATGGCCCGCAGATGCTCGCGCGAGGCGAGTTCGGGAACCACGCCGCCGTAGGCCCGGTGCGTGATCGACTGCGAGAGCACAACGTTCGACAGGAGCTGCTCGCCATCGCGCACCACTGCCGCCGAAGTCTCGTCGCAGGAGCTCTCGATTCCCAGGATGCGGGCCATACGTTCATAATATAGGCTTACCGTCGTAGTGGCATGCCGCGCAGGAATTTGCTAGTGGGTCAATTTGAAGGGTTGCCCCAGGTTCCGCGCCGCGCTTTTCGGCGCTAACCTGGGAAATTAGTCCCACGTCAGCCCAAAAGCAGGGCGGGACGTGGGCACCCGTTGTTGTGGAAATTCAAATTGACCCACTACTAGGAATTTTGGTTGGTAGAAGAGAGGGAAATATGCAGGATTCCGAGTTGAAGATTACCTATGTGGGCGGGCCAACGGCGCTGGTAGAGTTTGGCGGGGCGCGCTTCCTCACCGACCCGACCTTCGATCCTGCCGGCGGGACCTACGACAATCTGCGCAAGCTTGCCGGGCCCGCCCTGCCTCCGGAGGCGCTCGGACGCATCGACGTGGTTCTGCTCAGCCATGACCACCATCCCGACAACCTGGACAACGCCGGCCGCGCCCTGCTTGCCCGCGCGGACAAGGTTCTGACCACGCTGGCGGGAGCCGAGAGGCTTTCGGCCGCGGCCCCGGCGGGAAGCAACGTCCAGGGATTGCAAGCCTGGGAGAGTGCTTCTTTTCCCACGCCACAGGGCAGGATGCTGCGCGTCACAGCCACTCCGGCGCGGCATGGGCCGGCGCACATGGAGCGCGGCCCGGTTATCGGCTTCGTGCTCTCGCCCGGCGATGAGCGCGCACAAACGCCGGAACGTGACGGCCTGGCGAGCGGCGTCTATGTTTCCGGGGATACTGTCTGGTATGAAGGCGTCGCCGAAGTTGGCCGCCGTTTTCGCATTCACACGGCGCTGCTGTTCATGGGAGCGGCGCGGGTGGCGCGCGTCGGCCCCTGGAACCTGACCTTTACCGCCGCCGAGGGAGTGGAGTTTGCCCGGGCCTTTCCCGAGGCGGTCATCGTGCCGCTTCACTTTGAAGGCTGGGCGCACTTTTCCGAGGGCCGGAGCGAGATCGAACGCGCCTTCGCCGCCGCCGGACTCGAAGCTCGCCTGCGCTGGGTCGAGCCCGGCCGGACAATCAGCGTGCGCGGCGGCATGCCGCAACCGGCATAGCTTTTAGCCGGCCGAGTTGACGCGACGCAGGACGTTGCATATTTTTTAATCTGAAAACAAAAACCTTAAAACCTGAAATGTTTTCTGCCGATGTGGTAAAACAATCCTCGGAATGATTAGGGCAATTCATCATCTCCTGGTTTCCCCAACCCAGGCGGATTATGACGAGTTGGTGCGGTTCTTCGAGGCGCTGGGAATGGCGCGCGGCGAAAGTTGGGGTGCCGCCGCCTCGGGCGCGAGGCCGGCCCGCAGCCGCGGAAGCAAGTTCCAGGCGGCCGACGCGGGAGTCGAGATCGGCACGGGAGAAGGCTTTCCCGATGCCGGGCTGATCGCGGAGGTCGACAACGCCGACATCGTTTACGAGCAGGTGAAACGGCTCGGCTGCGTCATTGCGCGCGAGATCGCCGACTGCGACTGGGGCGCCAGAATGTTTACACTGGAGCTGCCCGGGGGCCATGGCCGGCTCGCCGTCTTCTCTTACAAAGAAGACCGGCGGCATCCGAGGCTCGAAGGCTCGCTGCAGGCGGCGGGGTTGCGCTTTGCCGCCGTGGTGAGCCGCTTTAATTCCTTCATCACCGAGCGGCTGCTGGCTGGTGCGCTCGATACCCTGCGGCTGGCCGGGGCCAGGAACGAGGATGTGGAGATCGTGCGCGTTCCCGGCGCCTTCGAACTGCCGGGGGCGGCGCGGTTGCTGGCGCAGACGGGACGCTTTGACGCGCTCATCTGCCTGGGGTGCCTGCTGCGCGGCGAGACCTATCATTACGAGGCCATTGCCACGGAGGCCACGCGCGGCATTGGCCAGGTCACGCAGGAAACCGGCGTGCCCATCGGTTTCGGCCTACTGACCTGCGACACCCTGGAGCAGGCTATCGACCGCGCCGGGCTGAAGGCCGGCAACAAGGGTTGCGATGCCGCCGCCGCCGCCATAGAGATGGCGAATTTGAGGAAAGCCGCTAGAAAGCCCGAGTAAGCCGGTTTTCCGGGAAGTTTCAAAGTTTCAAGGTCCCTGAGACAACTCTGAAACTTGGAACTTTGAAACCTGTTTTCCTCACCGGGGAGGCCGGGGCTAACGGAATGGGAACTCGGAGAAAATCACGCGAACTCGCGTTGCAGATGCTGTTCCAGTCTGACATGGGGCGGCAGAGTGCCGAGCAAGTGGAGCGCACCTTCTGGGCGGAGCGCGACGACCTGGACGACGGCATTCGCAACTTCGCCGCCGAGCTGTTCCGCTTTGCCATGGAGCGCTACCAGGAGATCGACAAGCTCATCGAGAGCCATGCCGAGCATTGGCGCGTGGAACGCATGGCGGCCGTCGATCGTAACATCCTGCGCGCGGGCGTGGCCGAATTTCTGTGCTTTCCTAAGACTCCCAAGCCGGTGGTGATCAACGAGGCGCTGGAGATCGCCCGCCGCTTTTCCACCCCGGAGTCGGTGCAGTTCATCAACGGCGTGCTGGACAGCGTAGCCAGGGAGATCGATAGCCAGGGGCTAGCGATCAAAAATCAGCAATCATAAGGTTAGAGAAGGAAAGTTTTTCTGCCAGTCTTGCTACAGCTTGTTTCCTAAATAGCTTTGAAGGTGGCATTATCGTGGAAGCCCACGGCTTTAGCCGTGGGGGCAAAGGACCGAGGAAACCGGCTTTATTGAGGGCTGCATATGTAATGTCCTACACCCTGCAATCAGGTGCCCACTGGAAAGTTGTCATGGCGAGTGGAGGCGCGCAGCGCCGCAGTCGAGCCACCTTGTGTTTTCCGGCACCAAACACAAGGTTCCTCCACTCCGCCGCGCGGTGCGCGGCTCCGGTCGGAATGACAATTCATATTTTGGGAGGACATTATTTTTGCAGTACTCAATAGCCGCTGTGACGGCGTATCCACAGCCTAAAGGCGTTATTGTTAAGCCCATTGTTTCCCACGCCTAAAGGCGTGGGCTTCCACCAAGTTCCATTTGTGAAACAAGCTCTAAACCCTGCGAGGGCAACCATGGAATGGTCCGATGAAGCGACGGAGATCCTGGCCGAGCTGCTGCGCTATTTGCCCGGCAATGCGCGCGATGCGGTCGAGGAAAAGACCGGCCTCCGGGCCGAGGTCCTCACCCAAGCACTGGGAGAAGATGAGGTCGCCATGGAAACCGCGGTGCGGGCGCTGGTCGAGTGCACGCCGGAGAGGATGAAGGCCCGTCTGCGCGAAGGCTTGAATTATCACGGCCTCGATCTGGACGACTTCGAGGAAGAAGCCTGAACAAATCCGCCCGATGCAATCCCCATCCAAGTGTGTTGCGGTTAACAAAGTCTAAAATACCAAATACGCGCTTCCAGGGAACCATCTTCCGCCGGAGGTCTTATGGCATCTCAGCAACTCGATCTTGCCACCCGCATTGTTCACGCCGGAGAGCGGCGGCCATGGCCCACGGGCTTGCCGGTCTCCGCGCCCATCTACGCCTCCGCCACGTTCACTTATGATTCCATGGCGGAGCTGGACAGGGTCTTCGCGGGCGAGATTCCGGGATATATCTACACCCGCTTTGGCAATCCCACCGTGGCCGCCCTCGAGCAGGCGATGCAGACGCTGGAAGGCGGCGCCGCCGCTTGCGCCTATGCTTCGGGAATGGCGGCGCTGCATGCCGCCCTGCTGGCCTGCGAACTGGCGGTGGGCGCCACCGTGCTGGCTTCGCAGGACCTTTACGGCGCCAGCCTCGACCTGCTGCTGAAGGTCTTCGGAGTTTTTGGTGTCAACACCGTAACCTGCGATTTCGGCGATTTGGCCATGCTGGAGAAGAGAGCGCGCGAGCTGCGTCCGCGCCTTCTGCTGGCCGAGACCATTTCCAACCCGCTGCTGAAGGTCTGCGACATTCCGGCCTGCGCCGCCATCGCCCGCCAGGTGGGAGCCAAGCTGATCATCGACAACACCTTCGCCACTCCCTACCTTTGCCGGCCGCTGGAGCAGGGCGCCGATCTGGTGGTGCATAGCGCCACCAAGTACCTGGGCGGTCACGCCGACGTCATGGGCGGGGTGGTGATTGCCCGCGAGCAGCCCGAAGCCGCGGCGCTGGTCAGCCTGATGAAGCTGGCCGGCGGCATTCTGGGTCCCTGGGAGGCGCACGAAATTCTGCGCGGGCTGAAGACGCTGGCCGTGCGCCTGGAGCGCCAGTGCGCCAATGCCCGGTTCATCGCCGAGCAACTCGCGGATGATCGCCGGCTGGCGCGCATTTACTACCCCGCGCTGCCAGTCAAAGGCGGGAGTGCCGCCGACTTCGAGCTGTTGACGCGCATCCTGCGGCCGCCGCACGCCGGCGCGCTGGTCACCATCGAACTGGCGGACAGCACGCGCGAGGCCGCATTCCACTTCATGGACCGGCTGCGGCTGTGCGTGCGTTCCACCAGTTTGGGCGATGTCTTTACCGGCGTGCTGCACCCCGCCACCGCTTCGCACCGCGACTGGAGTCCGGCGCGGCGCCGCCAGACCGGAATCAGCGACGGCCTGGTACGAATCTCCGCCGGCATCGAGAACGCAGACGACATTCTGACAGACATCCGGCAGGCCCTGGGTTAGTTAACTACGAATTGTTCCCACATCTGTCGAAAGAAAGCAGATATGGGGCACCTCCTGATTTATTTCTAGATTATGAATTGCTACCATATCTGCCAAGGAGGGCCTGAATCGCTTTGCGGTTTCTGCGCCTGCGCAGGTATACTGTAAGGGTTCCAGCGGGTACAGGACTTCGGCTTGGTCCCAGTTGTTCTGTACAAGGAGGCGCGTCTTCAGCAGTAGCGGGGACAGATCTCGGACCGCCCGCGTGCTTAAATCAGGCAGGGGGTCTGGTGTGGGAAAATTCGTAAGCGCCGCCTTGGGCAGCATATTTGCGGCCGTGTTTCCCTCCGAATGCCGTCTGTGCCGCCTTCCTCTTGCCAATCTCTCGCGTCTTCCGGTCTGCCCGGAGTGCCTGGCTAAAATCACTCCAATCTATGGTTTGCGCTGCCGCGTGTGCGGCGATCCCTGGCCGCCAGCTTCACTGCTTATTAGCGCCGAGGCGGTGTGCCTGGCCTGCCAGCACGACCCTCCGGCCTTCGCCCGCGCCACCAGCTACGGCGCCTATGTAGACGAGCTGCGGGAATTGATCCATCTGCTTAAATATCACCAGGTGCGTAGCGCCTCCGGGGTGCTGGGCAATTTGCTGGCCCAGGCGGCGGAAGGGCTGCTCTCCTTGCCGGCGCTCGACAATGGCAACGCCGAAGCTGTTCTGGTTTTGCCGGTGCCGCTGCACGCCAGCAAGTTCCGCGAGCGGGGATTCAACCAGGCGGAACTCATTGCCCAGACGGCGCTGCGCAAGCTTGGCCGGCGGAGCAGCCGCAAGCTGGAGTTCGAGACCACCGTGCTGTTGCGCCGGCGGGCCACCGAGTCGCAGGTGGGCATGAGCCGCGAGCAGCGGCGGGAAAACATTCGTGGCGCATTCGCCACCACCAGGGAGCGCGCCGCCGGGCGCGAGGTGCTGCTGGTCGACGATGTGATGACCACCGGCGCCACCGTTTCCGAGTGCGCCAGGGTACTGCGCGCCGCCGGGGCGAAGTCGGTCTTCGCCGTCACCGTGGCGCGCTCCAGCAGAGAGAGTTCGTGGATAGGATCTTACCGGGAGGAGGCAGCGGAGTCCGCGCTTGTCGAGACGAGCCTGCCGCTGGCCTGACATGCCGAGCAAAGGAGAATATCACAGGTCGGGACGTGAACTGGCCGAAGTGGTCGTTACCGAGGCGCCCTACACGCCCATGCACACGCCGGTGCTGGTGCTGAACGCTTCCTACGAGCCCATCAATATCTGCGCCGCGCGGAGAGCCATAGTGCTGGTGCTGAAAGGGCTCGCCATGACCGAGGAGGTCAACGGCCATTTCCTGCACTCCGCCCGGCTGGCTATCCGGGTGCCTTCGGTCATCCGGCTGCTGGAATATCGCCGCATCCCCCACCAGACGCGGGCGCTGTCGCGCAAAAATATTCTGCTGCGCGACCGCAATTCCTGCCAATACTGCGGGCAGGTGCTCCCCTCCAGCGAACTGACCCTGGACCACATCGTTCCCCGCTCGCGCGACGGGCAGTCGACCTGGGAGAACCTGGTTGCCTGCTGCCACTCCTGCAATCACAAGAAGGGCAACCAATTGCTGCACGAGTGCGGGATGAAGCTGATACGCGAGCCACGCACCTTCAACCTGCACACCAGCCGCCACCTCATGCGCATGATGGGCCGCAGCGACGCTAAATGGCGAAAATATCTCTTCTATTGAGCTGCTGCCAGGCAGCATCCGTATCAATTCCAGGCACTTAAGTGTAAGTGGCTAACTGGTAGACGTTTTCCGGCATCTCATTTACCAACAAGTAGCGGAGTGCTGAGAGTGAGCACCGCCATGCTGCCAAACTCACGCAAGCCACTCACCGGGCCAGCTTTACGGTCGTAATTCCCTGGTTTGCAATTGCTTACAGTACCGCCAGGGGCTGTCGCGTTGGCCACAAAAGTGCTTCATCAGGTACCGCGCAAGCTCTGGAGTGTAGATGTCCGAAAACGTATTGGAGCAGATCGTCAGCACGCTGCGGCGCTGCGGCGCCGACTGGTATCCGCAGCACGGCGAGCTGCGCAACATTCGCGTAGTGGGACACACTCCCAAGAACGACCGCTACATCTACGACGTGGTGATGGACTTTGACAAGGCCAGCGAGCGGGTGGCGGTCAAGGTTTTTCGCGGCAACCGGCACGGCGCGCAGGTGGCCCGGAACATGGCGGCTCAGGAACTGAAAAACCTGTGCTCGGTGCATGAGATCTGCGGCAAGAAAAAGCTCTCCGGAGTTCCGCGCCCCCTGGGAGACTTTTCCGAGGCCGGGGCCATTGTCACCGAGAAGCTGCCGGGAACGCCGCTGCAATCGATTGTCATGAAGGCGGCCTTGCTGCCGGGCTACGCTGACCGGGGCACGCTGAGCTTTGCCGCCCGCGGCGCCGGCGAGTGGCTGCGCCGCTTCCACAAGGCGACGGCCGACATGCCCGAGCCTTTCGACGCGGCCGCGCTGCTGGCCGAACTGGAGAAACTCTGCGCCGGCTGCCGAAGCGAAGGGCTGGACGATCTATCGATAGGCAACATCCTGAACGGAGCCAAAGCGATCCTGGGGCGCTCCCGCAAGGCGCTGCCCTCTTCGGCGGTGTTGAACGACTTTACCCCGCTGAACGCCATCGTCAGCGAAAGCGGGGTGGGCTTCTGCGAGTTCGGCAGGATGACACGGCGCGGCTGCTCGCTCCACGACGTCGCCCAGTTCATGGCTTCGGTTGAGGCGTTGGAAAAGTATCCGTTCTGCGACCGCGCCATAACCGCCGAAGTGCAGGACAGCTTTCTGGAAGCCTACGGAGCTTCCGCCGCCGAACAGCAGTTGCTGCGCGTGCTGCGCATGAAGGCGCTGCTGACCATGCTGGTCCAGGGGCGCAACGTGAAAGAGAGCGCCCTGCGCAAAAAAGTGATGTGGGCCAACGTGATGAAACGCTTCATCCAGCAGGCGGCGGAACGCTCGCTGGCGCGCGCCGGCTGAAGCTTCCTATCCGGTTCTGAAATCCGAAATCACTAGAGCAAATTTATAGTTGCTGTACCCAGGTGGAAGCACCGGGCTTTAGCCCGGTGAATAGGCCCACCTAAATTTAAGGGGCTTCAGCCCCTGCGGTCCAACACCGCGGCTAAAGCCGGTTCCTTTCCGACTGCGGTTCGCCGGGCTAAAGCCCGGCGCTTCCACGGTTAGTGAGTACATCAACTCTGGAACCGCTTTAATCTGAAATGTGCGCTACTGCTTGGGCGGCGATTGCGGCCCGCTCTGGCTGCCGGGGCTTTTCTCCTGCGACTGCGGCAGTTCCTCTCCCTGGTAGGTGATGCGGGTTTGCGCGCCGAAGCGTTTGTAGTTGGTGTACTTGACGATCTGGCGAACGTGAACATCGCCGGTCGAGAAGTGCAGGGTATCGTCCACCCGCGTGTAGGTGGGAAACCAGTAGCGGCCATCTATCTGTTCGCGCCAGGTGGTGAACCTGGGAAACAGGTTCTCTCCGGTGCCCTTTTTGACGATGTCGGGCACGTTCTTGCCGTAGGTCTTCACGATCTGAAAGTCGTGGTCGTCGACCCAGATGCGCCCGTCGAAATAGCGGTGGTTGCGCTCTATCTGCTTGGGGTGAATTTCGAATACGTAGGTGTTCAGCTCGTCTTCGCGCTGCTGGCCGAGATACTTGATGTCGTACTCGGGGATTTCGTCGCTGGTCAGCACGAAGGGCAGCCGTTTCTCGATGTCCTCGAAGTCCTCGCGCGTCATGCTGATGCGCTGCAGCGTCGACTGCGGAGCATACACCACCTGCTCGATGCGCCGGCCGCGGTCGTCGAACAGTATGTCCGTGACCGCCTGGTATTGCCCGTCCACCGCGCTGCCGTCGATGGTTTGCACGGTCACGCTCTGGCGCCAGGTGTAGTGCTCGCGGGCCTCCTTGAACTCCTTTTCTTTGGTGGCGAACTTCTGTATGAGTTGGTCGACAGTGATTCCCTTGGGCTGGTCGGGCAGCAACGGCCCTTCGCCGCGTTCATCAGCTACGGCGGCCAGGGAGAAGGCCAGCACCAGCAGCAAAAGCAATCGCGGGAGGAGCAAACGGTGGGCCATAACAATCTTTTATACATCAAACCGGACGATGCGTCGCACACCCGGAGCGGGGGACAAATGTTAGAGACAGAGATTGGCGGTTGGGGATGCCCGAGCACAGTGTAAAATACACTCAGCTTCCAAGCGCCACAGGAAATTCTGAAAAATCAATACTTGCTGGGGACGAGCATGGATCAAGTACAAAACCGTTGTGACGAATTCCACAGGAAGGACTGCAACTGCGCCGAGGCGGTTCTGCACGGCTTCCGCGGCCTGCTTCCCTTTCCCTTGAGCGATGAAACCATGCGCATTGCCACCTGTTTTGGCGGAGGCGGCGTCGGCATGTCCGGCTTCTGCGGCGCCTTTACCGGCGCGGTGATGGTGCTCAGCCTGCTGGCCGGGCGCAGCGGCCCGGAAGCAAGCCGCGAGCCGGCCTATACCTGGTCGCGCGAGTTCGGCGATCGTTTCGTCGCCCATTTCGGCAACAATACCTGCAAGGCGCTGCAGATTTACGAGTACAAGTCGCCGCAACAGAAGGAAAACTGCGGCCGCATCGTGGCCGCTACGGGCGACCTGCTGGCCGCCTTCCTGGCGGAGAAAAAGCTGCTGCCGGCCAAGCCGCCGGGAAAATAACTGAGTAATCGCTATTCCAGCGGCAGGGTGAGGTTCTGCGCCCTTGCCGCTTTGGCTTTGGGCGCTGCTTTTAATGTGGCATCGGCCAGGCGCGGGTACTTGATGCCTCGACCTGCCAGAAGTTCCTCAATCGTGCGGATCTGGATTCGCGGCACCGGCTCCGCGAAATTCGGGGACTTGTAGAAATCCGCTTCGACGGCTTCCTTCACCATCGGCTTGCTCGGCGGTTCCAGGGTTATGAGCACGCCGATCTCCGCCTTCTCGCGGCCAACCACCGCTATCAGGTCGCGTACGTCCTTCACTTGGACATTGCCCGACTTGACTGAGAGGATGATCTCCTTCAGGTCGCCATCTCTTTCATCGCGGAAGAACAATTTTCCGTCGATGCCACGGTCGGAGCCGCGCTTCGAGGAGTGAGCCGTCCGCGCACCCACCAGGCCGAGCGCCCATGCCTGAAATTGAAAGCGGTCCTCTTCCGCCAGGACTTTGGCGGATTCCAGGTCGGTAGGCTCGCCGATCACGTCGTATTCTTTGCTGATCTCCGGGCCGAAGGCGGTTTGCAGGCGGTTCTTGATGAGACCGATGGCGAGGTGGGTAATGTCGATGCCGATCCAGCGGCGCTTGAGCTTTTGCGCGGCCGCGACCGCCGTACCACAGCCGCAGAACGGATCGAGAACAATATCGCCCTCGTCCGAGCTGGCTTGGATGATGCGCTCCAGCAGCGTCTCTGGTTTTTGCGTAGGGTAGCCGAGTTTTTCTGCTGAACGATTGTTGATGACGTCAACATCCGTCCAGATGTTCTGCACGGCAACTCCAGGCATTTCGTCAAGGTATCGCTTGTACTGCGGTACCGCCCCTGGCCGGGTCTGTATGATCCGTCCTTCCCGTAGGAGCTTTTCCATTTTCTCTTTGCTGTACCGCCAGTAGCGCGTTACTCCCAAGAACTCGTATTGGGGATTGCCCTTCGCTGCACCACCGGGGCCGCTAAGGTCGCCAATACGATACCGGCGGCCGTCAGGATCAGTACGGCGATAATCGCGGTCAATGTATTCCTGATCGTAAGGCTGATACTGGGATCTCCATGTATTCGCTTCCGATTTCGCATAGAAGAGAATCGTGTCGCTCACCCTGCCGAAGTGTTTTGCACCCTGTTTGGCGTCACTGTGGGCACTGCTGCGCTTCCAGATGATTTCATTGCGGAAGTTGTACGGCCCAAATATCGCATCCATCAGCATCTTCAAGTAGTGGCTGGCTGTCGGGTCGCAGTGCAGATAAATTGAACCCGTAACCTTCAGCACGCGGTGCAATTCGATGAGCCGCGGCGCCATCATGGCCAGATACGCCATCATGTCGGTGTTGCGCAGGAAGGTGTAGAAGGCGCGCATCACGTCCGAGACGCGGTCGCCGCGCTCTACCAGGCTGTCATAAACGCGCCTCGATTCCTCGTTCCACTCCCAGGTGTCCTCAAAGGCCCTGATCTGGGATGCCGCGCGCGTGCCGTCTTTTTCCTTGAACAGCACGTTGTAATCCTGGCGGCTGTTGAAAGGCGGATCGAGATAGATCAGATCGACGCTTTCGTCCTTGACGTAGCGGCGCAGCACGTCGAGGTTATCGCCGTAATACAGCTTGTTCTCTGCCATACGTGGGGATGATTGTAGCCCAGACAAGAGCCTAACGGAGATGCATAATTGGTACACCCGGCGAACGAACCCACCTGGCGCCTAAATACGAGGCGCGAGGGTGGGGCACCCGCAAATCGCCTTTCTTAAAGCGGTTCCAGAGTTGATGTACTCACTAACCGTGGAAGCGCCGGGCTTTAGCCCGGCGAACCGCAGTCGGAAAGGAACCGGCTTTAGCCGCGGTGTTGGACCGCAGGGGCTGAAGCCCCTTAAATTAAGGTGGGTCTATTCACCGGGCTAAAGCCCGGTGCTTCCACCTGGGTACAGCAACTATAAATTTGCTCTAAGAACAAAAACAAAAGCTGGCTCGGGGCCCCGGCTAGCGCCGCTCCGCTCGCCATGACATCAAGTTGGGACACATCATGCCTGAAGGCGCTATGGTCGCTAAGATTTGCCACACCGCCCCGGCCAGTCCAGCAGAGGCGTTTGCCGGGAACGCTGGTCTACGAGGGGCGGGAAAAATTTTGCTATTGGAAGCTGTCATGGCGAGCGGAGCGAAGCGCAGTCGAGCCACCTTTTGTTTTTGGCCCACTGGGCCGGAATTGTTGCCCCTAATTCTCGGCCAAGTCTCTCCAGCTTGGGTTCATTTGCTGAATCAGCCACTCTTTCTTGCTGCGGCGCCAGTGTTTCAATTGCGTTTCACGGCCGATCGCTGAACGAATATCGCTGAATCGTTCGAAGTAAACGAGCCTGGTCGTGTTATAGGTACTGGAAAAGCCTTCGCAAAAATGCTGCTTGTGCTCGTTGACGCGCTTCTGAAGGGTGCCGGTGACCCCGATGTAGAGTGCGCGACGCAAGGGGCTCTGCATCATGTAGACGTAGTACCCGCGATCCCGGTTCATATCGCTAACAACAAACAAAAGGTGGCTCGACTGCGCGGCTCCGCCGCTCCGCTCGCCATGGCAGCTTTCCTGATCCCAGCCAATCGCCGCAAAGCGCGGTGGCAACTTGGCGCTTCTCCTTATCTTGCCAGCTCGTATCCGGCGAAGAAAAAGCTGAGCTCGAAGCGGGCCGTGTCCTCGGCGTCGGAGCCGTGTACGGCGTTGCGCTCGATGTTCTCGCCGTACAATTTGCGAATGGTGCCGGGCTCCGCCTTTTCCGGGTTGGTGGCGCCCATGATGCGGCGCCAGTCGGCGATGGCGTCTTCCTTCTCCAGTGCCAGCACGATCACCGGGCCCTCGGTCATGAACTTGACCAGCGCGTCGTAAAACGGCTTGCCGACATGCACGGCATAGAAGCCGGCGGCCTGCACCTTTTTCAGGTGCAGCATCTTGATCCCAAGAATGCGGAAGCGGTTGTCGGCGATGGTCTTGATGATCTCGCCGGCGGCGTTCTTGGCGACCGCGTCCGGCTTGATGATGGCGAGCGTGCGTTGCAGTGTCTTCATGGAAGGCCGAATTTACCTTTCGAATCAACTTAAAGGTTTCGAGTTTCAAGTTTCGAGTAAAGCCTGGCGCTTGCCGGAGCCGGAAGCCAGCTCGAAACTTGAAACTCGCAACTAGCCCTTTGCGGCGGCTGCGCCGAGGGCGCGGGCCAAGGTTTCGCCCATGGTGGCCGGCGAGCTGGCGACCTTGATGCCGGCCGCTTCCAGCGCCTTGATCTTCTCGGCCGCCGTGCCCTTGCCGCCGGAGATAATCGCCCCGGCGTGGCCCATGCGGCGTCCCGGGGGCGCGGTCTGGCCGGCGATAAACGACACCACCGGTTTTTTGACGTGCTGGCGGACGTATTCGGCGGCGGTCTCCTCGGCGGTGCCGCCGATCTCGCCGATCATCACGATGGCTTCGGTTTCAGGGTCCTGGTTGAACAGCTTGAGGGCGTCGACGAAGTTGGTGCCGATTATGGGGTCGCCGCCGATGCCGATGGCGGTGGACTGGCCGATGCCGCGCAGCGTGAGCTGGTGAACCGCCTCGTAGGTCAGCGTCCCCGAGCGCGAGACAATGCCAACCTTGCCGGGAAGATGAATGCGCGCCGGCATGATTCCCACCTTGCACTTGCCGGGCGAGATGATGCCGGGGCAGTTGGGTCCGATCAGGCGCGACTGCCGGCCTTCCATGTAGCGCCACACCTGCATCATGTCGCGCGTAGGCACGCCCTCGGTGATGCAGACGATCAGCGGCATGGCGGCATCCACGGCTTCCATGATGGCGTCGGCCGCCGCGAATGGCGGAACAAATATGACGGTGGCGTTGGCCCCAGTTTGCGCCTTGGCTTCGGCCACGGTGTTGAAAATGGGCCAGCCTTCGTGAATGGCGCCGCCCTTTCCCGGAGTGACACCGCCGACCACCTTGGTCCCGTAATCGGCGCAGGCTTTGGCGTGGAAAGTGCCTTCGCGGCCGGTGAGACCCTGCACGATCAATCGAGTGTTGTTGTCAACCAGTACGCTCATGCCGGCCTCCTTCCGCTGGCCGCTGCTACCGCTTTTTCCGCCGCGTCCTTCATGGTTTCGGCGACGATGAAGTTAAGGCCGCTCTGCTTGAGGATTTCGCGTCCCTGCTCAACGTTGGTGCCTTCCAGCCGCAAGACAATGGGCAACTGGATTTTGGTCTTATTGGCTGCCTCCACCACTCCGCTGGCCAGGGTATCCACCCGCAGGATGCCGCCGAAGATGTTGATGAGCACGGCCTTCACGTTCTTGTCCATGAGCAGGATCTCGAAGGCGTGAGTTACCTGGCTGGCATTGGCGCCGCCGCCCACGTCGAGGAAGTTGGCAGGCATTCCTCCGGCCAGCTTGATGATATCCATGGTGGCCATGGCCAGTCCGGCGCCGTTGACCATGCAGCCGACGTTGCCGTCGAGCTTGATGTAGTTCAGGCCGTACTTGCTGGCCTCGACCTCCAGCGGGTCTTCCTCGCTGATGTCGCGCAGCTCGCGCAGGTCCTTGTGGCGGTAGAGCGCGTTGTCATCGAAGTTGACCTTGGCATCGAGGGCAAAGACGCGGCCGTCGGTGGTGGTGATGAACGGATTGATCTCGAACAGGGAAGAGTCGGTATCTTCAAAGGCCTTGAACAGCGCCAGCATGAAGTTGACCGCCGGGCCGATGAACTCCGGGGCCAGGCCCAGCCCGAAGGCCAGCTTGCGCGCCTGGAAAGCCTGGAAGCCGATGGCCGGATCGATGTACTCCTTGAGAATGGCGCTGGGATTTTCGGCCGCCACCTGTTCGATCTCCATGCCGCCGGCGGCCGAGGCCATGAACGCCAGCCGGGAAACCGTGCGGTCGAGCACGATCCCCAGATACAGTTCGCTGGCGATAGGCAGGGTCTCCTCGATGAGCAGACGCTGCACCTTCTTGCCTTCCGGTCCGGTCTGGTGCGTCACCAGTTGCATGCCCAGCATCTTGCCGGCGATTTCGCCGGCCTGGGCCGCCGACTTGGCGATTTTTACGCCGCCGCCCTTGCCGCGCCCGCCGGCATGAATCTGCGCTTTCACCACCACTGCGCTGGCGCCGGCGTTCATCAGTTTCGTGGCGGCGCTCTCGGCCTGCTCGCGCGTGGTTACCATCTCTCCGCGCGGCACCGCCACCCCATACTTTGCGAGAATGGCTTTCGCCTGGTATTCGTGAATTTTCATGGTCTCAACAGGTTCGAGACCCGCTGCGCCGGCGCATATGGCCGCCTGCAAATGCGGTCTCGGTGGTAAATTTTGTTTTCTGACGCACTGCGCCGTCCGACATCACAGGCGCAGAAGCTTCCTCTGCAGTTGCTCGAATCGTCCGCCTCCGCAAAGGCAACAACAGCGTTTGCCGGGGGCCCGATGAGAGGACTGAAGCGCGACGCAAAAATGAATACAGGTGCCCACGGCCCGACAAATGTGTAGGAAGTAATGCCTTCAGTCCTGCCGATTAGAGACGGCTTCCATTGTATTCGCCCCGGCGGGCAGGAGCAAAGCATTAAGATTTTTGGGGTGGGTCAGTTTGAAGGTGCCCCAGGTTCCGCGCCGCGCTTTTCGTCGCTAACCTGGGTGAATTGGTCCCACGTCAGCCCAACAGCGGGCGGGACGTGGGGCACCCAACGTTAATTCGAGTTCAAACTGACCCACTACAAAGATTTTAGATTTTTGATTTCAGATTGGTGGAAGTGTCCGGTTGTTCGCACTGAAATCTGAAATCAAAAATCAAAAATCAAAAATGCGATCACGCGTGGAGCGCATAATCGCACAGGCACAATTGCAGCTCTCCGCCGAATTCCTGATGGCCATTGCGTTCGATGGTGAATGCCAGGTCGAGCAACGCGCCGGGCTGGAAGGGCGCGGCCTCGAAGCGGCTCGCCATGCCCCAGCCGAGCGCGTCGATGGAGCTCGCGAAACGCGCCCCGCCGTCGCCGTTAGGGCGGCCGGGGGCGGCCGCGCCTACATGGCCGACCTTCAGCTTCAGGTGTTTGCCCTTCAGTATCCGGGCCGGCGCCAGCGAGCGCACGCCGCGCGCCACGAATACTGGTTCGGGATTTCCCATCCCGAACGGCTCCAACCGGCAAAGCGACTCCCAGAATTTTGTGCCGACCTCTTGCAGGGGAAGCTCCAGATCGTATTCCAGCACCGGCTCCAGGTCCTCCGGCTTGAGATGCAAGCTGGCATAGCAATTCAGGCGCTCGCGCAACTCCGGGACCCGCTCCGTCGGCAGGGCGAAGCCGACCGCGCCGGCGTGGCCGCCAAAGCGCGTGAACAGGTGCGAGCACTCTTCCAGCGCCTGCAGCAGGTGAAAGCCGGGAATGGAGCGTCCCGAGCCGTAGGCCTCCGGACCCTCGCGGGAGATCACGATGGCCGGGCGGAAGTAGCGGTCCACCAGGCGGGAGGCGCAGATGCCGATCACGCCGCGATGCCAGCCCTCGCCGTCGATTACCATGCAATACGCTTGGGCTAACTCCGGAGACTGCTCGATGCGGGCGGCTATAGCTTCCAAAATATGCGTCTCCGCCTGCTGGCGATCGCCGTTGAGCTGGTCGAGTTTGTCGGCAATGGCCCGCGCCCGCGCCGCATCTTTCTCGTTGAACAGATCCACCACGGCACAGGCCACGTCCATTCTGCCGGCGGCATTCATGCGCGGGGCAATGCGGAAGGCGACCTCGGTGGCGGTGAGCGGCCGCCCGCGCTCGATCTTGGAGACCTCCAGCAGCGCGCGCAAGCCCGGGTTCACCGGGTTGCGCAACTCCCGCAATCCCAGGCTGACGAAAATGCGGTTCTCGCCCACCAGGGGCACGGCGTCAGCCACCGTGGCAATGGCGACCACTTTGAGGAAAGAGGGAATCAGGCGCTCGCGGCCATTACGCTCCAGCAGCGCCTGCGCCAGTTTGAAAGCCACTCCGGCCCCGCACAGATATTTGCAGGGATAGGGACAATCGGCGCGGTTAGGATTCAGCACAGCCAAGGCCCGCGGCACGTCTGGCCTGTCCTGCTCGCTGCCGGCAAGGGTCGGGGCGGCGTTTGCCGGCGCGGGCAAATGGTGGTCGGTAACGATCAGGTCCAGGTTCAATCCGCGGGCGGTCTCGGCGGCGGCAAAGGCGCGGATTCCGGTATCGACGCTGATAATCAGGCGGACGCCTTCGGCGGCGGCGCGCTCGATGACTTCGTCGCGCATGCCGTAACCTTCCAGCAGGCGGTGAGGAACATGGAAATCGCAACGCCCGCCGCAGAGCTCGATGGCCGTCTTGAGAATCACCGTGGCCAGCGTGCCGTCGGCGTCGTAGTCGCCGTAAATCAGGATGCGCTCGCCGCCTTCGATAGCCTTGGCAATGCGTGCCACGGCCACGTCCATGTCGAGCATGAGATAGGGCGAGTGCAGGCCGTCCAGCGAGGGATTGAAAAACCGCGCTGCCTCCTCCGCGCTCCGCATTCCCCGCCGCGCCAGCAGGGTGGCTATGGGCGGAGGCAGTTGCAGGGCTTCGCCCAGGCTATGCGCCGCGGCTTCAAGCTCCGACCCGGCGGAACTCGCCGGTGATCCCGCGTCGCGAGCTCGGGGAATCCAGCGCAAGGTCAGCGCTCGTCGTCCGAATCGGACTCGTCAATGGTGATGCTGCCAAAATCCTCCGCGATATCCAGCAGCCGCTGATAGCGGTCGTACCACTCGCAGGAGATTTCAAAGGCAAACATCACGCCCTGGTAGGGGAAGCCAAGCTGAATGTAGCCGATCTTGCCGAGGTAGGTGCGCAGCCAGCGCGCCTCTTCGACGTCTTCTCCGCTGACATAGTTGGCGCTCTCCAGCCGCCGCAGAAGGTAGTCGACGTCGGCGCGCTCCAGCACCACGTCATTCATGGTGAGAAAAGGAGCGCCGGAGGTCTTGGCCAGCTCCACGAAATCCTTCCAGCCTTCGGGGTTTTCTTCGCTGTCCCACACCACGCTGTTCAGCTCGTCGGGGACGTAAGCACGGAAGCGGCGCATGCCGTGGCCTTCGATGAAGGCAGTCATATCGTCTTTCAGGGGGCTAAGGTCATCCAGCATAGGGCTTTTTGGTTGGCAGCAACATGATACTACCGCACCCGGGCGCGTCAAGCGGACAGAGGGAGCCCTTTCGTCCTGAGGCTCTGTGCTAAGATATTTTTTCTGGCCCGGCAGACGCACGACGGCCTGTCGGGAATGCGTGAAATGCTGCCCTTGGGATCGACATGCTCCTCTCCCGAGAATACGTATCCTACCTTGCCCGGCAAATTGCCAAACGCCTTACCGAGGGTGAGTACATCGAAGTGAAGTCCCTCGATGCCTTGGCGGGGGGCATCGACAAAGCCCTCTACGAGGAACTCAGCATCGAGGACCGGATCAACGAGGAGGTCCGGGCCATACTCGAGGCTTACTCCGACGAGATGCAGCGCAGCGGCGCCAACTACCAGGAGATGTTCAAGAAGGTAAAAAACGAGCTGGTGCGGAAATACAAGGCGGTGCTATGAGGATCAGCCGCGAGAAGGCTAATCGGCTGGTGAAGGGCGTTTTCGATTCGCTGAAGGAATCCGAGGATCTGGTCTTCATCGAGGACCCGCAAACCATCCGCCTGCAAATCCGTTCTCTTCTCGAACACCTGCTGAACCAGGAAGAGAACCTCGACAAGGCCGCCCGGCAGAAGATCGAAAGCCAGAAGCGCACCATCCTGGAAGGCACGCCGGAGTGGGACATCCTCTACCGCAAGTACTACAACGAAGAAGTCAGAAAGCTCGGAATCTGAAAGGCGGTTTCGAGTTTCCGGTTTCAAGTTTCAAAAGCAAGCCCAGCGCTACAGGCCGGAATCTCCGATAAGCAGGGCCGCTTTCCGGCAGCTTCGGGTAATTCTTGAAACTTGAAGCTCGAAACTTGAAACTTTAAGCTGCCATGTCCGGCTGGAATCCGCTCAAACACCGAATCGCCGCTCTCGCCCTGGAGGCGGGCTTCGACCTCTGCGGCGTGGCCCCTGCGGCCGGCCTCGCCGAGCTGGAATATTTTCCGCAATGGATTGCCCAGGGCCGTCACGGCGAGATGGACTATCTGGCGGCCCGCACCGCCGGGCGGCAGCTCAAGCGCGCCAGTCTGGCCCAGGTGGCTCCCTGGGCACGCTCGGTGATCGTCTGCGCCATCAACTACAACAGCCCGCAGCCTTACTCGACCGAGTGCGCCGACCGTCGGCGCGGCTGGATCGCACGCTATGCCTGGTGCGAACGCGATTACCACGACACCGTGCTTGAACGGCTGCGGTGCGTCGAGGCCGGTTTGAAGGAGCTGGCCGGCGAATTTTCATCCCGGCAGCAATCTTCGCTTGAGACGCCGCCCTCGCCCAAGCCCCTGCGGACGTGGTGCTACGTGGATACCGGCCCGGTGGTGGAGCGTGTCTTTGCCCAGCACGCGGGAGTGGGATGGGTGGGAAAAAATACCTGCATCATCAACCAGCAGCTTGGCTCCTGGCTTTTTCTGGGTCTGCTGCTAACCTCTCTGCCTCTGCCGCCCGATCTGCCGGCCCCGGACCGCTGCGGAAGCTGCACCCGCTGCCTCGACGCCTGCCCAACCGCCGCCCTCACCGCCCCTTACAATATGGATGCCTCGCGCTGCATCTCTTACCTGACCATCGAAAAGCGGGGCGAGATTCCCAGCGAGCTGCGCGAAGGCATCGGGCGGAACATCTTCGGCTGCGACATTTGCCAGGACGTTTGCCCCTGGAATCGCGAGGCGCCGGCCGGCACCGCTTTTGCTCCTGCGGTGAAGGCGCTGGGCTCGCCCGCCGCCAGCTCCGGGCCGGAGGCACACAAGCGCCATGCATTGGTCAACCCCGAGTTGCGCCGCCTGGCAAGGATGAGCGTCGATGAGTTTCGCTCGGCCTTCCGCCACTCGCCTATCAAGCGGACCAAATACCAGGGCCTGATGCGGAACATCATCGTCGCCATAGGCAACAGCGGCGATCCTACGCTGATTCCCGAGTTAGAGCCCTTTCTTAACGGCCCCGACCCGTTGCTGCGCCGCCACGCCAGTTGGGCGATAGCCAGGCTAGCAAGGCTCAGAACCTAACCAAATCGGCAACCGTGGTTCTAGTACCTTCGGGGGTTATGGCCCATAGGATGCCTCTGGAATTCAGCGTTCCTGATTTAGGATGGGGAATAGCAAAACAGCAGCCAAGGGCAAAAATTGGGTTGGGGATTGATTAGCGGTTAGCTTGATCTGTTTTTATTGTGGTAATGGCGGGCCCGTGGCTAACCCTGCTTCGTAACCCTGAACCCTGGACGAAAGGACATCCATTGCCGAAGACAAAAGGACATCCATTGCCTAAGAAAAATGTTCCCGAAGTTGAACGCCGGCGCTGGAAGCGCGTACCCGTGGATGTGCGTGTCAAGGTGCTGGTCGCCGAGGGGAACGGCCAGGAAGTCGTTCACGGCCGCTCGCTGGTGATCGCCGAAGGCGGCATGGGGGTGATGCTGACGCGCGAATTGCCCAAGGGCACGATCGCCACGCTGGTATTCAGCCTGCCCGGCGAAAAGAGCGAGCGCAGCTTGCGGGCGCTACTCAAGTACCGCAAGGGGTTTCACTGCGGCTTCGAGTTCACCGACCTAACGGCGGAGCAGCAACGCCAACTGCGGTCTTTCTGCGTGCAGGCGGAGGCGGAAAAGAAAAGCTGATCCGTCCGGAGCATCTTCTGGGTGGCATTAGCGCCCATGCGAAAGCCCTCCCCGGGAGAACCCAACTTCGCGTGCGTTGGGGCAGGGAGGGCTTGGGAAACTACGGGCTGAGCACCCTGACGTTTGCCGGTGTGCGTTACCCGCGGCTGACGTTCTGCGCCTGCAGGCCCTTGGGGCCTTTTACGCATTCGAACTCGACCGTTTCGCCTTCGTTCAGCGTACGGTACCCGGTTTCCTGGATCACCGAATAGTGCACGAAAACGTCTTCGCCAGTATTTCTCTGGATGAATCCGTACCCTTTCGCACCATTAAACCATTTCACAGTTCCCTTCTCTCTCACGAAACCAACTCCTTTCACCATTGACAAAAAGAATGTCGTCCCGCGCCCGGCCCGAGCCGCGCACTGACGATCTGACAAGTTGGCGCTTCTGCGAGCGCTTCTTCACAAAAGAACATGGGCTCCCGAGTTCCCCGCCAGACAGGTTGCTCATGGCAACGACTGCAACCGCAGCCTTTGCTGGCAACCCCGGCTGGCGCTGAACTCCGGAGCCCATTCCTTCCGCTTCGAGTCACTTCCCTGAAACATCAACCTACTTCCTGCGTAAAAGGCTTGCAAAAGCAAGCGTCACATGATTGCAGGAACTTGGAAATAAGGCAAACATTTTCTGCGGCTTTATCGCACTCCCGGACATGTCGTGTTTCAATTCGGGACAATTTGTCTTAATTTTGTCTTAATTAGGTAGGTTGCAGATGGCAAAGGCAAAACCGGCGTCTGCTGGGGTAAGCTGGTCACTTTCTAAGGTGTTTCCAGGACGAGAACGGAAGCGCTTGCTTCGGCCACTCTGATAGCATACTGCTGTCAAGTGTCACCGATATTCAAGTCAGAGTCTTTATCGATTGCTCCGGATAACGCCGGTGCTGCCCCGGTTACTGCCGCGTCCGAGGCCGCCTCAGAGCGCGCCGACGGCGAGACTGCGTCCGCCGCGCCGGGCGAGGTGATAGACGCAGGAACGGCGGCCGTCGAGGCGCCGGCGGAGAAGCCTTCACGCCGCTTCGGCATGTTCCGGGCGGTAAAGACGCAGGCGCTGCCGACGCTGAAGTACCTGGCTACTACCGAGGTGCATACCTATGCCTTCTCGGTGGCGGCCAACGCCATTTTGTCGTTCTTTCCGGCCATTGTCTTGTTTCTGACCATCAGCAGCAAGATCTTGCACAACCAGGCGCTTTACGAGGTGGTGGTTAAGCTGGCCAAGGATTTCCTGCCCAGCAACCAGGATTTCATTGTCGGCAGCATGCAGCGGCTGGCTTCGCACCGTCACATCCAGGTTATTTCGTTGGTAATGCTGCTGGTAAGCTCCACCGGAGTCTTCCTGCCCTTGGAAGTGGCGCTGAACAAGGTATGGGGCATCCGCCAGAACCGCTCCTATGTGCGCAATCAACTGGTGTCGCTTGCATTGACGTTTGGCTGTGGCGCCTGCTTCATGATCTCGGCCGCCGCCAAGGCGAAGAGCGACCAACTGCTCCTCCGTCTCGCCGGCAGCCATCCCTACGTAATGACCGTGGTGAACATCATGTTCGACTGGCCCATTCTCAAACTGGTCGGACTCGCGGCCATGGTTTCCATGTTTTTCCTGATCTACTGGGTACTGCCCAACGGCAAGGTCCCGGCGCGCTCGGTCTTTCCCGCCGCGCTCGTCACCGGCATTTTGTTCGACATCACAAAGCACGCCTACACGGCCCTGCTGCCGCTGTTGAGCTTCCAGGAGGTCTACGGGCCTTTCTACGTCTCGGTGACGCTTATCTTCTGGGCGTTCTGGGTGGGAATGCTGCTGCTGGGCGGCGCCCATTTGTCGGCGGCGGATCGTCTACAGCAAGGGCAAACCCAAAGCTAGGGAACCATCCTACGCGCGCGCTCCGAAGATCGCCGTGCCAATGCGCACGCAGCTCGAGCCCTCTTCGACGGCGATCTCGAAGTCGTGCGACATCCCCATCGAAAGCTCCGGCAGAGCCATGCCCGTCTCGGCCGAGAGCCGGTCGCGCAGTTCGCGTAACCGGCGGAAGTAGGGCCGCGCTCCCTGCGGATCTTCGGTGAAAGGCGGGATGGTCATCAGGCCGTGAATTTCCAGACTGCGCAGGCGCGGAGCCGCCTGAAGAATCTGCAGCAGTTCGGGAGAATCCGCCGCCAGGCCCGACTTTGCCTCTTCGCCACCGACGTTTACCTCAATCAGCGTGCGCAACTTTTTGCCCAGCTTGGCCGCCGCCGCATCCAGCCGTTCGGCCAGCCGCAGCGAGTCGAGCGAATCGACTGCCTGGAACAGCTCGGCGGCTTTGGCGGCCTTGTTCGATTGCAGATGGCCGATCAGGTGAAATTCGGCGGCCGCGATGTCGGCGAGATAGCAGACGGGCGAAGCCATGGCAGGCGGTTCCGCGCTCAGCTCCGCGTGCTTGGCCTGGAACTCCTGCACCCGGTTTTCTCCGAACAGGCGCTGGCCGGCCGCAAACGCTTCGCGAATGCGCTCGGCGGGCATCGTCTTGGATACCGCCATCAAGGCGACCCGCGCAGGATCGCGTCCGGCGCGGCCGGCGGCGCGGGCGATGCGCTCCCGAATGCGAGCGATGTTGTCGGCAATGCTGCTCATTCAGATCGAAGAATTAAGATTGCAGATTGAAGATTTCAGATTCAAGGTCTGACGTGGCCTTTTGTCTACCAGAACATTAATCTGAAACTGCGGCTTCCGATTATCAAATCCGAGTCTTGGTCTAAAAATCTTCCATCTTCAATCTGCAATCTTAAACCCTTCTGATCGCGCTGCTGCTGCACAAAAGAGGCGTGCTTCCGCTTGACAGACGCGGTACTATCTTACGCAGGCAAAAACCTATCTGACACGCTGGGTAAGGCAAGCGGCATCAGTGTGTTCCAGAGGGTCTCGACTCCAACCATCCGGTTTTTCTGTTGTCCAGGGCAAACCAATTCGGCTTGCAGAGAGGAACTGACGTGAAACAGCACAAGTGTTTATTGTGGCTCTTGTTGGGGCTTCTGGTGGCGGCGCTGACGCTATCCGGATGTCAAAGCCAGCCCAAAAGCATAAAGATCGCCCACCTGGCTCCGCTCACCGGCGGCGCTTCTTCTTACGGCGTTCACCTGGTGCAGGCGGCAAAGATAGCGGTGGATGAGATCAACTCCAAGGGCGGAGTGAAATTGCCCGACGGCAGCCAGCTCAAGATCGATTACGTCGAAGTCGACGAGACCTCAAACTCCGCGGCCGCCATTGACGCAGCCAAGAAGGCGATCTCGCTGGATCCCATCGTCATGCTCGGTCCCAACCGCAGCGGCGGCGTTCTGGCCGCGGAGAAGCTGTGGAAGGACGCCAAGATTCCCACCATCACCGACGCTACCAGCGCCCTTACCACCAGGCAGGGGAATCCCTACACCTTCCGTATGCAAATCTCCTCCGAGTACTGGATTCCGTTGCTGGTCAAGACGGCGGTGGAGATGTACCACGTCAAAAAGCCGGCCGTCATCTACGGCCTGAACGATTACTCCAAGGCCAACTGGGTGGCCACCGAACCGGCCATGAAGCAGTTCAACCTGAAGCCGGTGACGGTGCAGACGTTCAACGACAACGACCAGGACTTCTCCGCCCAGCTTCTGGCCATCAAGAAGAGCGGCGCCGATTCGATCTTCCTCTATGCCTACACGCCCGAGGTCGGCAAGATTACCCGCCAGCGCTCCGAGCTTGGCATGAAGGACCTGCCGATCTTCAGCGAGCGCGCGGCCAGCGATCCGGCGGTCATCCCGCTTGCCGGCAAGGAAAACTTCGAGGGCATGGTCACCACCACTACGCTCTCGCCCGGAGATCCGAATCCCAAGGTCCAGGAGTTCATTAAGAAGTACACCGCCAAGTGGGGCGTTCCCTCCGCCACCCACGTGAACCACTACGACAGCATTTACATTGTTGCCGACATCATCAGCAGGGTCGGGCTGGACCGGGAAAAGATCCGCCAGGAGCTGGCCAAGCTGGACTACCAGGGCGTGCTGGGCCACTACGTAGCAGACAAGGAAGGCAACCTGGTTCACCACATGAATACCCAGGTGTACAAGGGTGACAAGTGGGTTTTGCTCATGAGCGAGACCTATCCTGTGAGCAAATAGGCAAGTTGCCAGCGGGAGGGGCAGGGAAGTTTTCGCTACTGCTTGCTGCCCACTCAAGCCAATTTAAGGCTTGAGTGGGGCAGCCCGGCCCCTCTCACCGACCCCGGCAAGCACGCCGGGAGCCCAGGGGACGTTCCTGGAAGGTTGTGCTTCCCGGCGCCCGCCGTTGTTGTCGGGGGTGGAAGGACCGCATGGGATTTGACGCCATCATTCAGATACTGATCCAGGGCTTGAGCATGGGCCTGATCTATGCCCTGACGGCCCTTGGAATCTCGCTGATCTGGAACGCCACCAGCCTGTTTAACTTCGCCCAGGGCGACCTGCTGACCATGGGCGGCTTCGTCATGCTCTCCACCTTCGCCCACATGGCGCTGCCCTATCCGCTGGCTTTTCTGCTGACATTTGCCATCATGGGCTTCATCGGTTACCTGCTGAGCCTGGGATACTTCTATCCCATGATTTCCCAGGGACTGCACCCGGACATCATCATCATTGGCACGGTGGCGCTTCTGGTGCTGATTCAGAACGGCATCATGCTCTTCTGGGGGCCGAGCCCGCAGCGTTACAGCACTCCTCTGGGCGATACTCCCATCACCATTGGCAACGTCATTATCATGCCCTACTACATCCTAAACATCGCCATCGTGATAGTGCTGGTGGCGCTGCTGCAGGTCTTCTTCAAGAAGAGTATTTTCGGCATTGCCATGCGGGCGGTGGCCCAGCGGCCGGTCACGGCTTCGCTGATGGGAGTCCGGGTAAGCCGGCTGGTGGCGCTGACATTTCTTCTGGCCACCGGGCTGGCGGCGGTGGCCGGCATCCTGATCGCGCCCATTCTCCCGCTGATCCCGGAGATGGGCGGCCTGATCGGGCTGAAAGCCTTCGCCGTGGTCCTCATCGGCGGGCTCGGGAGCTTTGCTGGCGCGCTGATAGCCGGCATTCTGGTAGGCGTTGCCGAGGTGGTGTTTGCTACCGTGGTGGTCTCGACCTACAAGGATGTTTTCATCTTCGCGATCCTGATCATCTTCCTGCTCTTCCGGCCGGGCGGCATCTTTTCCGCCAACATCTCGGAGAAAGTGTGAGGGGGACGGAAACGCCGTGGCCAAGCTGCATTATTTGAAACGGATCGGCGTGCTGGGGTTCATTTTCCTGCTCCTGGCTCTGGTTCCCCTGACCGGCGTTCCCGCCTACCAGTTCTACATCCTGGAGCGCGGGATGCAGAACGCGCTGGTGGTGCTGAGCTTGGTCATTCTGCTTGGCTACACCGGGCAGCTATCGCTGGGGCAGGCCGGGCTGGTGGCAGTGGGCGCCTACGCCTATGGCATTCTCGGTGTGAACTATGGCTTCTCTCCCTGGCTCGCCCTGGTGATTGCCCCGGTCGTGACCGGGATTGTGGGCATCGTGCTGGGCTTCCCGTCGTTCAAGTTGACTGGACCGTTCCTGGTCGTTAACACCCTGGCCTTTGCAGAAATCGTGCGCATTCTCATCCTCAACAGCGAGAAGCTGACAGGAGGGCCGTTCGGGCTGAACCGCATCCCTACCATCGCCACCGGCTTTGCCCTGTATTACGTAATGCTGGTGGCTGGCTTTCTGGCCGGCATCGGCACGCTGCGCCTGAGCCGTTCGCACATCGGTCTGGCGCTGAAGGCGATCCGCGAGGATGAAGTCACCGCCGCCGCCATGGGCGTGAACGTCAGAAGCTACAAGCTGCTGGCCTTCGTCATATCCGCCGTGCTAGCCGGGCTGTCCGGGGTTTTCTTCGCCAACATGGCCGGCTACCTCAACCCCGATTCCTTTACCTTGAATGAGAGCGCAACCTACCTGCTGATGGTGGTGCTGGGAGGTATGGACAACGTCACCGGCGGCCTGGTGAGTTCGCTGGCGGTGACTTCGCTGCCCGAGGTGTTGCGCTTCATGGAGCGCAGCCGCATGGTCGTCTACTCGATCATCCTGCTGCTCATGCTGCGCTACACCAAGGTATTGGAGATCGAGAACCTGAAGCGGCTGCTGCGGCGCCTGCGGCCGGCTCCGGCGCCCGCTGAGCCGGCAGTCCGCAGAGCAGCGGCTCCGGGTCGCGATGAGGGACCCAAATGAGCCTGCTGACAACAACCCGGTTGAGCAAGCGCTTTGGCGGCATCGTGGCCGTTAACGAGGTCGACATCAGCCTGGGCGCCGGCGAAATCTGCGGCCTCATTGGCCCCAACGGCTCCGGCAAGACCACCCTGGTGAACGTGATCACCGGCATCTACAGGCCGACGGCCGGCGAGGTGACGTTCGAGGGCAAGCTCATCCACCACCGCCCGGCGCACGAAATTTGCGCCATGGGCATCGGCCGGACTTTCCAGAACATACGCCTGCTGCTGCGGCTGTCGATCTTCGACAACATTCGCCTGGGCGGGCACGTGCACCGGCGCTCGAATCTTTGGGACGTGCTGCTGCAGACCCGCAAAGTTCGCCAGGAGAGCAAGGAGTTTGCCGATCGCATCGAGGCCATGCTCGACTTCACCGGCTTGCGGCAATACCGCGATGAGCTGGCGCGCAATCTCCCTTATGGCCGGCAGAAAGTGGTGGAGATCGCCCGCGCGCTGATGGCACGCCCCAAACTGCTGCTGCTCGATGAGCCGGCCGCGGGCTTGAACAGCAGCGAGAAGGAAACGCTGATGGCGCTGCTGCGCAAGATTCGCGATTCGGGCGTTGCCATTCTTCTTATCGAGCACGAGATGGCGCTGGTGGAGGCGCTCAGCGACCGCGTCTTCGTGCTGAATTACGGCCGGAAGATTTCCCAAGGCAGCTTCGCGGAAATCCAGCAGGATGCGGCGGTAATTGAGGCCTACCTGGGCCGGGGAGGGGCACACGCTTAAGCTTGACAAAGTCGTCGTGTCATACGGCATGGGCGGGCCGGTGCTGCGGGAGATTACCCTGGATGTGCCTGACGGCAAGGTGGTGACGTTGCTCGGCGCCAACGGGGCAGGGAAGTCGACCACGCTGAAAGCCATCTCCGGCCTGCTGCGGCCGGCGGCGGGAACCATCACCTTCGCCGAGCGTCCGCTGCACGCGCTGCGTCCGGACGAGATCGTGAAGGCCGGGATTTCGCACGTGCCGGAAGGTCGGCAGGTTTTCCCCGGTCTCAGCGTAGTGGAAAACCTCAAGATGGGCGCCTACTCGAATTTCCAGAAGCGCACGGTGGCCGACGGCATGGCAAGCGTCTTCGCGCTGTTTCCCATTCTGGCGGAGCGGCGCAACCAGCTCGCCGGAACGCTCAGCGGCGGCGAGCAGCAGATGCTGGCCATCGGCCGCGGCCTGATGATCCGCCCCAAGCTGCTGATGCTCGACGAGCCATCGCTCGGACTGGCGCCGCTGGTGGTGGAAGGCATCTTCCGCACCCTCCAGGAAGTGAATGCCAAAGGGACAACCATCCTGCTAATCGAGCAGAACGCCAACCTGGCGCTCTCCATCTGCGATTACGTGTACGTGCTTTCCGTGGGAAGCATCGTGCTGCAGGGCACGGCGCAGGAGATCAAGGGAAAGGGCCAGCTCCTGAACGCCTACCTGGGCGGGGCGGGGTAACTACCTTTCCCAGGCCAACCTGAGGGTCATTTCTTGAACACGGGGCCGATTGCCTCAAAGAAACCGGCGATCGAATCTCCACCGGCGACTCCGTTCTGGAACTGCTTGCTGACTTTGCCGAAAGGAAACACGCCGTTGGACTTGTCGAAGAACACGCCCCATTGCCCGTTATGCTGGCGCCAAGCCCCGCCGTAGACGTGGATAACGCATTCACCGAGATAAGAGCCAAGGACTTGGGTCAGCCCGTCTATGGTCTCTGGAGTGGCATCCGGCCCGCTGCGCTGTCGTTCGATGAATCCCTCGACCCATTTCACCGACTCTAGGTTGTAGCCGAACTCTGCTCCCATCTGGCTGACTGTACTGAGTTGCTCGATTACCAACTGCGCATTTGCCCGGATCATTTCTTCGGCGGTCATGGTCGTTCTCCGTGAATATCTGGCTGCAAGCGCACATCATGGCCGGACAGTCTACCTCTGCGTCGCTACTGTCAGGGCGGCGCAGTCTTCTTGCTCATATTTTCCCCAGTCCCAAAGTCACCTCTTCCGCTGAGAGCCCCACCGGGCACAGGAACTCGCTCATGGTGAGCTTCGTCTGCGGGCGCGGCAACCGTTCCTGCGCTAGCCCCAGCGCCAGCCCTTTAGCGGTCAGGGTAACTTCTTTCCAGCCCTGGCTGCGCGCCAGCTCGGCACAGGATCCGTAGCAGGAGCCGCAATCGATGCACTTGAGCAGCGAGCCGGCGCCGCGCTCGCGCAGCTTCAGCCGGCCGTTGTCCAGCAGGATAACGTGAACCTCCTTGGGACCATGCATTCCAAAGCCGATGCGAAACTCTATATCCCCGGTGCGGCTGGGGCCGGCGATAAAGGAGACGTAGGTCGGGGTGATGCGCCCGGTGGCAAAGATGGAGGCGGCCTGGACCAGCGCTACGGCCTCTTCCGCCGAGCCGGCCAGTTGCTCCAGGCCGGCAACGGCCACGTGCTTGTACGGCAGATTGCTCACCGCGCGGAGGTGGCCCTCGTCTTCGGCCAGCACCATCGACCCGTGCTCGGCCACGATGCAGTCTACGCCGGTGATGCCGAATTCCGAGCGCACGATTGCATCTTTGATTTTCTCGCTGACCAGGCGCTTTAATTCCGGCGAGCCGGTGCTCTGCTCGCCCTCGGCCTGCGCCCGGCCGGAGGGTGCCGGACCTACACCAGCGAAGCGTCGCAGGCCCTCTTCGATCACCTCCCGGGGCTGGTCGAGAATCGGAAAGTGAGGATGCCCGCTGGGTGGCAATTCCATTTCCTTCTGCACAATTTCTTCCAGCCGCGTGAGGTTGACCCGGATGCCATGCCTGGCCATGGCAGCGTCGAAACCGATCTCGTCGAGCGTTACGCTGGAGGCGCGCGAGAGCTGCTCCTGTCCTTCGAGCAGACGGCCGAGAATGCCGGCGGCCTCGGCCGCGTCTTGCGCCAGGTAGACTTTGGCCGCCTTTTGTTCGAGGCTTTCCTTGGCCCGCGCAACCATCTCGGGCAGCTTCGCCACGGTGGTCTCGCGCATGGCGGTGACCTGCCGGATCAGCTCGCGATGTTGCCCTGCCAACTCTTCCCGTGACTTGGCGATCTGCTGCAAACGGCTCATTTGCCCTCGCCCCCGGTCTTCGCCACTCCGGGCTCGATCACCCCGGCAGGCGCGGCAATGGAAAAAGAGCCAAACAGCGCCATGCGCGAACCCTGGACAGCGAAACTCTCCCACGGTGCGGCGCCAATTTGAGACTTCAGCCCATAGGCCTGCGCCAGCAGCTCCACCAGGTGCATTACCTTCTGCTGGCCGCCGGCATGATGAATGCCGTCCTTGATGTGCAGTACGCAGCCCGGACAGCCGGCGACAACACACTCGGCTCCGGTGGCGGCGATCTGGCTGATCTTCTCGTCGTTGATTCGGCGCGACAGGTTGTAATAACTCATGCTGAAGCTGCCGGCAAAGCCGCAGCAGGCGCTCGGCTCCGCCATCTCGACCAGCTCGACGCCGGGAATGGATGCGATCAGCTTGCGCGGTTCGGCCGTGATGTTCAGGCGACGGGCCAGATGGCAGGAGTCGTGGTAAGTGACCTTGAGCGTCGAAGTCACGCCAAGTTGAGCGCCGCCTGCCCTGCGCGCGATGGCAGGCAGCTCTACCTGCAGAACATTTACCAGGTAAGAGCTGATGTCGAGCGCCTTGGCGGCGAGGGCGCGCGCCTCTTGCGCCAGTGCCGGCTCGTCTTCGAGCAGGCGCGGCCACTGCTCGATGGCGGTGGTGGCGCAGGTCGGGCAGATAAACAGCAGGTGGTCGCAGGCCGTCCGCGACAGCATCTCGACATTGTGGCGGGCCATGGCGCGGGCATCCGCCTGGTCTCCGCTTTGCAGCGCGGGCGCGCCGCAGCAGGCCTCGTTGGCGCAGGCGACGATCTCGACGCCCAGCTTCTCCAGCAGACCGAGCGCGCTCACGCCCCAGTCTGGCCGGAGATAGTTGACCACGCAGCCGGCGAAAAAGGCCACGCGGTGTTCGGCATTGGCCTTCGGTTTCCTGCGCCGCTCAACCATCTGCGGAAAGCTTTTCGCGGCCAGCCGCGGCACCAGTCGGTCCGCCGGCAGGTTCTCGGTTGGAAAGCGAAGCCTGGACATGGCGTCGCCGCCCGTTTGCCCGGGGGTGGTCAGAGCCAACCCCTGAAAGGCTTTGGCCACGGCAATCCAGTGCGGCAGGCGATTGGCGGCCAGCTCACGGAAAGCCGCTCGTTTCACCCCGGGCAGCCCCTTTTCCTCTACCACGCGAGTTCGCAGGCGCGCGATCATCTTTGGCGTCTGCATGCCCGCCGGGCAGGCTTCCTCGCAGCGCTTGCACTCCAGGCAGAGAGACAGGCCAGCTTCCTGTGCCTTCTCGAGATACTCATGCATGGCGGTGAAGACCGCGCCCCGGCCGCCGAGGTATTTGTAGCCGAACTTCTCCCCAATAGCCGCGTAAATTGGGCAAAAGTTCAGGCAGCTTCCGCAGTTGATGCAGTACAGCGACTCTTCATAGGACTCGCGGATAGCCTTGACCCGCCCACTCTTCAGCAGGACGACGTGCATCTCCTGCGGGCCCAGGGCGCCGTCCAGGAATTGCAGGTCGTCGTTCTCGAAGCGGCTTGGCCCGGAAAGGAAGGTGACGTAGGTGCCGATATCCTGCCCGACTCCGAAGACGGCCGCGCTTCTCACCACCGTGATGGCGTCCTGCATGGTGGGCACGATCTTTTCCACGCCGGCGATGGCGATGTGTATGCGCGGCATGCTGGTGACCGCACGGATATTGCCTTCGTTTTCGGTGACCGCCACCGCGCCGGTTTCGGCGACGATGGCATTGGCCCCGGAGATGCCCACATCCGACTGCAACAGGAAACGGCGCAGGCTCTTGCGGGCAGCGCCAATCAGCTCTTCCAGCTCGGGATGGAGCTGCTGGTTGACTTCGCGCGAGAACAGCTCGGCCACCCGCTCGATGGGGATGTGGATCGAGGGCGCCATAGTGTGGCTGGGCGTGCTGCCATCCAACTGGGTGATGCGGTCGCCGAGATCGGTCTCAACCACCTTGGCTCCCAGATCCTCCAGGTAATGGACGAGCCCGATTTCCTTGCCGGCGTTGCTCTTGGACTTGACCACCAGCGGCGCGTGCGGGGTCCCCGGCGCGCCCGCCTCGGCGCGCAGGGGTGGAAGCGAAGTCCCCGGCCGCGGCGGTTTTTGCGTCTGCTGAGGTGACACGCCAACGATCTTGCCGATGTACTCCAATGCCTGCTGCGGGTTTTCGGCGAGAAACACCTTGGTGCCTCGCTCCCGCATCACCCGGATGGTTTTCTCCAGCAGCTCATCCAGATGCTCGATGGAATACTTCTTGACCTCGCGCAGACGCTCGCGCAGGTAAGGGAATTCGGTCACCGCCTTCCGCATGGCCGGCTTGATGACGCGCAAGGCGCGCTCCCGGCCCATGCGCGCACTCTGGTCGGCAAGTCCGGCGGAAATTTTTTGCTTTAACTTGCTTTCGGACATATTGGTAATGGGTGGCTACTCCCAGGGTACGCCAAAATGCGGGCAAAATTCTCGCGTTATCTGGAACGACAGATTACGGCGAAGCTTGCTGGAATTGGCGTCAGTCTTGGCTGCGCAAATGGACGGCGCGATTGGCCAGGCGATTGGCCTCGCGGTTATGCTCGCGGCGAATATGCGTGATCGAAAACTGGAGCGAGCGCGCCAGCTTGCGGCAAACCCAGTTCAGGGAATAGAGGCGAGGGCTCTGGCACTTGTACTGGCCTGTCATCTGCTTGACCACCACTTCGGAGTCCGAATAGACGCGCAGCGAACGCGCTTTCACCCTGACGGCGTGCTGCAAGGCCTCCAGCAGGGCCGCGTATTCGGCGATGTTGTTATCGTGGTGGCCGATCCAGCGGGCGATTCTGATTCTTTGTCCCGCGACATTCTCGATCACAACCCCAATACCCGACGGTCCCGGGTTACCGTGACAGCCGCCGTCCACGTAAGCGACCAGATCAGACATTTGCCACCTTATGCCAACAATGCGGCAGCACTGCCTCGGCGTCAAGATAAAGATTTGATACCCCCGGCGATGACGATTGGCCGTTGGGGTTTCTGTGAATAAAGTGTGAAAAATCGAGAATAGCCGGATCGCCTGCCCGCAAGCTGCTTGGCTGACGGAGTTTAGACGCGGAGATTGTGAGCGAAAAATTTTTTGCTTTGCACCGATCTCGGGCATTGACAATTGCGGATTATGTAATAGGATGCGTTTCGTCGACGGCTGAAAAGGTTGGCAGATTAAACGTTTGCCGGCCTGAAGTAGGCTGAGTGATCAGTCCGGCGGGGCGACCCGCAGGACAACCGGACCCGAAAAAACCGACTGCACTGCGAGGTGCCGCCGGGGTTCGGAACTGTGAAAGCAGTGATCGCATCAAAGGCTGTGACGGTGCATGCGCCACGCCGCTGACTCTCTCGCAGGAGTTGACGGCTGGAGTATAACCAATGTCACAGCCTTTCCTATTTGCTCTGAACTTCCAACCGCGCCCACCGTACCCGCTGATAAGCTGCGATATTTCCGTAAAGATTAGACCCTACTCGCGCCAGCGAGAAGAGTAGGTGGCGCGTGGTATCTCTGGTCGCTCCAGCGGCGGCGGCAGTTTGTCTGTGAGCCTCCAGGGGTTACTCTTATGGTCTAATTTTATGAAATCTTTATAATAGTTTTACGATTTAATAGCTGTCGGCTGCTCAGCCTGGCGCGACGGGCCGCATCGGCGGTGGGCTGTGTGTCGGCTGGCGCCGGGCGAAAGCCGTCCGGGAACGAGGCCCATCCAATGGATGCAGTCTTAACTCATTTCGCGGTGTTGCTGGAGGGGATCTTTTTTCTCGGGCTGATCGGGTCGGCGCTGGTGATCCTGCTGACTTCGATTGAAGACATCAAGGTGTTGCTGGAGAAAGACGAGCCCTCGCAGGCTGAAGGAGCCCAGAAGCATGGTTAGCCTGGGCCGGTCCGTTACGCAAGAACGGGTCTTCGCGGCTGCCGGTTGCCCATAGTCCATATGTCATTCCCGCCACAGGTCGAAATCCCAAAAGATAACCGGGTTCGCATCGTTGTCGCCACCTCGGTGATGCTCACCTTCATCTCCTTCTGGCGGGCGGCGGCGATCGTGCTGAACGACCTGGGCTCGTCCGCATTTTACGCCGGCAGCATCGCCGAGCAGGCAGCCGGCAAGGCGGCTCCCTGGCTGGTGCTGGGGGTGATGTTCTTCTCCTTCGCCGTGCGCGCAGTCTATGTGGAAAGCTGCGCCATGTTTGTGCGCGGCGGCGTCTATCGCATTGTCAAGGAAGCCCTCGGCGGGTCGCTGGCCAAGGTCAGCGTCTCGGCCCTGATGTTCGACTACATCCTTACCGGACCGGTCTCAGGCGTTTCGGCGGGGCAGTACATCGCCGGCCTGATAAACGAGGTGCTGGCCATCGCCGACCATCATGGCTGGATACCGGACGCGCTTCGCAACCTGTTTGGCGGCGTCCCTCACGTTCCGGTAGACACAACCTCAGTGCTCTTTGCGCTGGCCATCACGCTCTATTTCTGGTGGCAGAACATAAAGGGCATCGAGGAATCCAGCGACAAGGCCATGAAGGTGATGCAGGTTACCACCGTGATGGTGGTGCTGCTGCTGGGCTGGGGAGCGGTTTCCGTGCTGGTGAAAGGCTCCTCGCTGCCGCCGTGGCCGGTGCCCGCCAACCTGCACTTCAGCCAGGAAGCCCTCGGATTCCTAAAGCACTCAAGCTTGGCCAGGACCTTTGGCCTGTTCGGCATCCTGATGGCCTTCGGCCACGCCATTCTGGCCATGAGCGGCGAAGAGACCCTGGCCCAGGTCTACCGCGAGATTGCCAGCCCCAAGGTCAAGAACCTGAAGCGCACGGCCTTGATCATGGCTATCTATAGCCTCGCTTTTACCGGCATATCGGCCTTGCTGGTGGTGATGCTGGTGCCGGACAACGTGCGCATGCTGCCGGAGAACAAGGACAACCTGCTGGGCGCCATGGCCATGTATTTCGTCGGGCCACAGTTGTTGCGCCTGCTCTTCCGTGGCTTCGTGGTTTTTGTCGGTTTTCTCATGCTGGCCGGGGCGGTGAACACCGCCATCGTCGGCTCCAACGGCGTGCTCAACCGCGTCTCGGAAGACGGTGTGCTTACCGACTGGTTCCGCAGACCGCATCGCAAGTTCGGCACCACCTCGCGCATTCTCAATCTCATCGTTGGGCTGCAACTGGCCACAATCATTCTCAGCCGCGGAGACGTGTACCTGCTGGGTGAGGCTTATGCCTTCGGCGTGGTCTGGAGCTTCACGCTGATGTCGCTGGCCATGCTGGTGCTCCGCTACAAGGACAAGAGCCCGCGTACCTGGAAGGTGCCACCCAATTTCCGTATTGGCAAGACGGAGATTCCGGTGGGGCTGGCTTCGGTGTTTCTGGTGCTGCTGGCGACCTCGGTTACCAACCTGTTCACCAAGTCGGTAGCCACGGTTTCCGGAATCGTCTTCACGGCTGTTTTGTATTGCGTTTTCACCATCTCGCAGAAACTCAACCAGCGCAAATTCACCGCCGCCGAGCGCAAGATGAAAGAGCACTTTCAGCTCGTCCAGCGCGAGGACGTGGCCCGGAGCACAGTGGGCGTGCGGCCCGGCAACCTGCTGGTTCCCATCCGCGATTACAACGCCATGCATCACCTGCGCTATGTGCTGGAGCGCACCGATACCAAGGAGCAGGATGTAGTGGTCATGGAGGCGCACCTGCTGGGCCTGGGTACCGGCGAACACGACGTGGCTTCGGCCCAGGTCTTCAGCGACTACGAGCAGACCCTCTTCACCCGCGCCGTCAGCATCGCCGAGAGTTATGGCAAACGCATTTCGCTGCTGGTGGTGCCGGCGCGCGATGTGTGGTCAGCCATTGTGCGGACGGCGATCTCACTGGAATCGTCGGCCATGGTGGCGGGACTCTCGACCAAGATGACGGCGCAGGAACAGGCTTTCGAGTTGGGACGCGCCTGGGAGGCCGCCCCGGAGCCCAAGCGGCAGTTCGTGCTGCAGATCGTCAAGCCGAACGGGGAGGCGGAGAGCTTCCGCATCGGCCCGCACACCCCCACCATCACCACCGAGGATATTTATTTGACACATCGATTGTGGCTGCGCGCTACCCAGGAGCGCGGCCTGGAAAAGCTCCACCACTCCGAGATTATCTCCCTGGCGCTGGCGCGCCTGGCGCGCGACCTTTCCCGCGATCCGGAAGCGGTGATTAGGGCACTGCGGGAAGGGCCGGATGCCGGCACCGAGCGGGCGGACTACCCGGCGGCCTCGGGCGATCAGCCAAAACATTAACGGCGCGGTTGCGGCCGCGGCTCCATCAAGCGAATGCAGCCCGGGAGCAGCGGCAACATTCGAGCCGCAACCAGGCCACCCATAGGCCCGCGCCTTTACCTGCGCGCCGTTTTACATTCGCGCTCGCCATGGCAACGCAGGTTGAGATGCGCCGTCATGGCGGCGGTCAGGCCGGCCTAAGAGGCTGCGGAAAAACAGGCTTTAGATATGGCTAGCTACAAGATCTTTTTTGCTGCTCTTGTAGCGCCCACATTCCATAGCGCCTCGCTTGTTGCTTCGGCGCGTTTTCCCGCAGCCTGCTAACGGCCGCGGCTGCCTTCGCAATAGCCGTAAGCCTGTACATAGGCATAAGTGCAGTACTCTTTGGGTTGAGTCAAATACTGAAGCCAAGTCATGGGATTCAGGCCGTGCATCACCTTCTGAAATGCGCGCTTCGCCGGTGGCGTCTGGCTCTTGGCGGTGTTTGCCGAAGCCGAGGCGGTCTTTTGCGGCTGGGCTTCCGGTTTCTCGATTGGCTGTGCATATAACGCCAGCGGCGCGGCGATGATCGCCACCAGCACGAACTTCCGAAGGTTAGTCATTTCTTTCATACCCTTGTCTGAACACCCTCGCAACCCGCGGCCTTCAACCGCTCGGCTGCCAACGAAAGCCAACGAAAACTGCCAGCCATGCTCGCCGATCTGAGAAAGATTTTCAGAAACCGAGCCGAACTTGCTGGCGCATCGCCTGACACAGCGACGCTTCTAACTGCTGAGTTGCTTAGATGAAGAAATTAGAAATGAAATCAGCCTGCGGAGATGATTTTTTCAGGCCTTTTGCCGGCCTGAAGCGGGCGGCGAAACTGCCGGGCTCCGATTGCCTGCGGCGGTAGCTTTTCGCATCGGGGTGGGGCGCCGGCGGGCTTTCGAGTACTGCTCCTGGAGCAATAAAAACGCGGTGGCCGTTGGCCACCGCGCAACAACTCAGCACCCGTCCCGAAGGCGGGGGAGAAGAATTACTTAAACCACTGCAGCGCGATCTGCGGAGCAATGTAGGAACCGACGTTGCGGCCCGTCATAGTAATTTCGGCGCCGAAGATCACGCCGGTGTTCTCGGTAAAGTTGTATTCCAGGGCAGGGTCGATATTAAACTGCCGTGCGCCCTGAAGGGTGCCTGTGATTGGGAGGCCGGTCGTGGGATTGAAGTTGACAATCCCCGTAGCGGCAGTGCCGTTGTACTTGTTCTGGCCGGCGTAGTAGAAAACGAAATCCCATGCCGGGACCCAGTGCTTGGTCAAGCTATATTCAAAGCCGATCTGGGTTACGCCAAAGTTCGCTTTGTCCAAGCTACAGGTCGTGGCACCGGCAGCACAGTTGGCAAGAGCAACACCCTTCCCGCCCTTCGGGAACCAAATGTCCTCACTGGCGCGGATGCGGAGAATGCGGCCATTCGGCATCCAGAACGGACGAATTGCCCAGAAGCCGACGCCGGGGGTCCATACGGCCCCAGCCGCGACTGGCGCTCTGACCTCGGGGACAAACGTGAAGGTTGGTGCCCACTTGCCCTGCTTATAGCTGTGCAGCTTGTAAGGCAACCTGATCCTGAAACCGCCAACTTCCATCCCGTTGCTGCCCGTCACGCCCGTTCCACCCTGAGTGCCGTCCATCGATAGCAGCATCTGGAGGTTGAACTTATTGGTGATGCCGTAATCGAACAAGGTAGTTGACTGATAGTTGTTGTCATAGCCAGGCACGCCCAGAAGATGAGCTTTGGTGCTGTTGGCTCCATACTTGGTGCCAGTGTCAGCAAACGTACCGTTGTCCTGCTCTACGACAAAATATGTTTCAACATACCAATGGTTTTTCGGAATAGTGTTGCCGCTTGGCGTCTGAAGTGGTCCGGTCCACCACGCATCGCTGAGCTTCTGCTGCTCGGCGGCGAAGGCCGGCGTAATCAGTGCCAGTGCAAGCACCAGAATTAGGAACACAAGAAATTTCCCCCTGAAACCCATTACTCCCCCTTTTCGAAAAAGAGTTGAATTGCCCTACTCTGCCTTGAAACTCTGGATTCGGTCTGTGAAGAAAGTCACTGAAGGCTGTGACATACCGAAACGAGCCAAAAACCGCCTGCGGCGGCCTGCAGGTACCTCCTGGCAGGCTGGCATCGCCTAAACGGGCCATAGACAACCGACGAGCTACATGTATTGAGTCAGTATGAACTCGAATTACGTTGGGTGCCCCACGTCCCGCCCCTGCTGTTGGGCTGGCGTGGGGCCAATTCACCCAGGTTAGCGCCGAAAAGCGCGGCGCGGAACCTGGGGCACCTTCAAACTGACCCACTACCGAGCTACAACTTTTTTGTTTTCACCGCAGCCTTTCTGTATGGCACGATAGTGGAGTTGCGGGTCGTCCAAGCAACTTGCCGCCTTACCAGCTCACAGGCGAGGCGTGATGGTTGGCCGCCCGGCGACGGGTCTTACATAAGCGGGCGTGCTTTTTGCTCGCCTGCATTTGAAGAGCGTTCTTTCGCACATTCCCGGCCGGGGATGCGCCGGGCGCCCAAAAAATCCCCCCGAGCTTGGGCGGAAGGGTCTACAGCTACAAAAAATCCCTCCGGATTCGGTGCCCGGGCCTTCGTCGGTGAATTTAGGTCAAGCGGGAGACGGCTGGGGGCGTTGGGTCAACGGCTGGAGTGGCGCCGGCGACCGCAAACCTGTAAGGTTATGAGGCTGGTTGTGAGGCGCAACCAAGCCCATTTTGCCCTGGGAGAGCATTTTCCTACGATTTTCCTTTTTCATATGGGTGAAAAGTTGGTATAAAGTGAGAATCTTTGCCTAGCCGAAAATTTCCTTCGAGGAGCAACGCATGTGTGTTTTAAAGGTAGCTGTAATCGCAATCCTGGCCGCGACCCTGCTGGTAGGCTGTCAGAGTGGCGGTGATACCATCAAACTCGGTATCCTGGCGCCACTTTCTGGCCCTGTGCCCACTTTCGGGGTCATGACCCGTGATGCCGCCCTGCTGGCGATTGATGAGTGGAATGCCAAGGGTGGCGTTCTCGGCAAGAAGATCACGGCGGTAGTAGAGGACAGCCAGTGCACCCCTGATCCGGCCGTCAATGCCGCCAACAAATTGATCGACCAGGACAAGGTCCATTATCTGATTGGCGAGGTCTGCTCCAAGGCTTCCATCCCGGTATCCGAGATCGCCAACAGCAAGAAGGTCATCCAGATCAGCACCGCCTCCACCAACCCCGCCGTTACCGTAACTAAGGACGGCAAGGTGAAGGATTATATTTACCGGGCTTGCTTTATCGACCCGTTCCAGGGCACCGTCGGTGCCAAGTTCGCCCTTAGCACGCTGAAGGCCAAGACGGCCTTCATCATGCTGGACCAGGCTAATGACTACGTGAAGGGCCTGGCCGAGTACTTCGAGAAGGCCTTCGCGGCTGGCGGCGGCAAGATCGTCGGCAAGGAAACCTACACTGGAAAAGACACCGACTTCTCCGCTATTCTGGCCAAAGTGGCCGCGGCCAAGCCCGACCTGATCTATCTGCCCGACTACTACAACGTCGTCAACCTGGCGGCCAAGCAGGCCAAGGAGAAGGGCATCAAGGCTCCATTCATGGGCGGTGATGGCTGGGATTCCTCCGACCTGGACCAGAAGGCGGCCGACGGCGGGTACTTCACCAACCACTACTCGCCCGAAGACACCCGGCCGGAAGTTCAGAACTTCGTGAAGGCCTTCGGCGCCAAGTACAAGGACGACAAGGGTCAGCCCAAGGTTCCGGACGCCCTGGCGGCCCTGGCTTATGACGCCACCAACCTGATGCTGCAGGCGATCAAAGATGCCGGCGCGGACGACACCGCCAAAGTGAAGGACGCCCTGGACAAGATCAGCTTCAACGGCGTCTCCGGCAAGATCACCTTCGATGCGAACCACAACCCGGTTAAGTCGGCCACCATTCTGGCGGTCAAAGACAACAAGATTGTGTTCAATTCGGTCGTGAATCCGTAGTATTTGTTTGCGGCGGACAGCCGCGGCGGGCAGGTAATCCACCCGCCCCGGCTGGCCGTGGCGCTATTCCCCACTGAATTTGCCTGGAGGCAATCACCGGAATGGAAGTCTCATCCCCCGCTCGGCAACTTGTGCCTCGAGCCCGGCGCCCTGGCGCCAGTCTCGCCTGGATCGGCCGGGGCTTACTCCTGCTCATATCCGCTGCGGCCCTGATCATCTTGGTTCGCGACTTTTTCGCGAACCCGTCTTTGTTTGTTCAGATCATCATCAGCGGTCTGCAATTGGGCTTTGTGTACGCCCTGATCGCCCTGGGCTACACCATGGTGTACGGCATCGTCAAGCTGATCAACTTCGCCCACGGCGATGTTTTTATGGTGGGCTCGTTCGTCAGCTTCTATGCCGTGACCCGCTTCCAGCTCCACGTCTGGCCGGCTAAAGTTTTTCCCAGACATGCCGCACGCTGTGGTGGTGGTCATCGGATCGATGACCGTGATGCTGCTTTCCATGGTGGTCTGCGCGCTGATGGCGATCACCATCGAGCGCGCGGCCTATAAGCCGCTGCGCGATGCCCCCCGCATCGCCGCTCTCATCACGGCCATCGGCGTTTCCTTCTTCCTGGAATTTTTCGGCGCGCTGAGCTTCGTTTTCTCGCCCCGCTTCATCCCCTACCAGCGACCCTTCGATGTGGTCACCTGGTATTTCAAGAACGGCTTTCACCAGGTCAGCCCGGGGCAATCCCCGCCGGATGGCAGCGTCACCTTCTCGAACATTTTCCTGCTGATCATCGCGGCTTCGATCCTGGTGCAGGTGCTGCTGCAATTCCTGGTGCGCCACACCAAGATGGGCAAGGCCATGCGCGCCGCCTCGTTCGACAAGCCCACGGCGCGGCTGATGGGCATTAACGTCGATCAGGTCATTTCCTTCACCTTCGCCGTTGGCGCGGCCTTTGCCGGACTGGGCGGGGTTCTGTACGCCATTGCCTATTCCTCCATCTGGACGTCAGCTCGGCATTCTGCCTGGCCTGAAGGCCTTCGTGGCGGCCGTGCTGGGAGGCATCGGCAGCATCCCTGGCGCCTTTGTGGGTGCGCTGATCATGGGTCAAGCCGAGGCGCTCACCATGGGCTACATTTCCACCCCAATGCGGGACGCAGTCGCCTTTACCATTCTGATTATCGTGCTGCTGGTGCGTCCCACCGGCATCTTCGGCGAGCCGGAAAGGGAGAAGGCATAGACGATGGACATCAATGTTGGCTTTATCGTCGTCAGCATCCTGAAGCTCGTGGGGATCATGGCCTGGGTCTATGGCATCACCTGGTCCCTTGGGCATTCCTCTCCCTGGGTGAAGGCCGCCGGCGTCCTGGGAGCCTTCGGCATCGTCCAGCTAGCCCTTTCGCTGCCTATCGGCGGCTCGCCGCTGCTCAGCGACTTCGACAGCGGGCTGCTGTTCCAAGCCTGCGCCATGGCCATGGTATGTCTGGGCTTGAACCTGATCTACGGCTTCAACGGCCAGTTCAGCCTGGGGCAGTGGGGCTTCTACGGCATCGGCGCCTATACAGCCGCGGATATCACCTATCGCTGGACGAACGGGGATTCGCGTGGGTTGATGGTCGTCGGCGTGGGCGTGGCACTGGGTTCCGCCATGATTCTGGGCATACGCCGCTTCCTGCAACAGCGGTACCAAGGGGTGCCGGTGCTCTCCGCCTTTACCCTCTACCTGCTGGGAAGCATCGTGGTGGGCATTATCGCCGTCGATATTGGCGGCTGGCTCAACCCGCTTCTGGCGCCGTTGCTCGGCACCAGCGAAGCTCCTGGCGTTCTGGCGCGCGGCCTGCCACTGCAAGTGGTGTTCATGCTGGCCGTGCTCTTGGCCGGCGCCTTTGCCGCCGAGGTCAGCTTTCTGTTCGGACTTCCGGTCCTCACCCTGGGCAGCGACTACTTCGGCATCGCCACCCTGGGGTTCACCATCGTGGTGAACACGCTGATGATCAACTCCGACACCATCCTCCCCTTCCCGGAGATGAAGGGCGGGCGAGGCATGATCGGCATTCCCAAGCTGACCACCTGGTTCTGGGCCTTCGCCTTTCTCTTGGCCGTCTTCGTCGTCATGCGCAACCTCATCCACTCCAGCACGGGCCGAGCGATCATGTCGGTGCGCGAGGACGAGACCGCCGCCAAGGTGATGGGCATCGACGTAGCCAGCTACAAGCTTCAGTCCTTCGTCGTCGGAAGCCTTTTCGCCGGGATCGGCGGCGGCGTTTATGCCCACTTCATCGGCTTCCTGAGCCCCGGAACCTTCGACTTCCTGGTGAGCTTCAATCCCCTGATCATCGTCGTTTTCGGCGGACTGGGCAGCATGACCGGCATGCTGGCGGCCTCCTTCGGCTGGATGTTCTTCCTGGAAGGGTTGCTGCGCGTGCTCCTCGGACAGTTGGGCACGGAAGCCCCGACCTGGCGCTTCGTCCTCTATCCCATCGCTCTGCTGCTGGTGATGCTGCTGCGGCCCAAGGGCCTGCTGGCGGTGGAATGGGGCTTCTTGCGCGCGCCGCGCGTCCCGCTACGGGAGCGCAAGGCCGATACTGCCACCGCACGCATTGCCGCGGCGGCGCAGGAAGAGATCGGCATCACCCAGGAGGTCGGCGGCAGTCAATCAGGCGAGCCGGGCCCGGCAGGGTAGCAACTGCGGCTGCCTGGGTCTTCAGCCAGCCCCGTTGGCGCTGGCCGCCAGGAGAGGCGGCTGATCCGTTCTATCGTGGGACGCGCGGGAAAGCATCGGCCTTCCCGGGCTGTTTCCGTTCGGCTTTGGGGAGAAAACTTTGGAGCATTGGAAATGTCGGCTGTAGCGCAAACCAGTTCACCCGCTCCTGTCCTGGAGATCGAAGGGCTGACCAAGCTCTTCGGCGGCCTGCGGGCTGTCGCCGATTTCAACCTGACCGTCCGCCAAGGCGAGCTGGCCGGCCTGATCGGCCCCAACGGGGCCGGCAAGACGACCGTCTTCAACATGATCAGCGGCCTGTACGTCCCAGCGGCGGGCGCGTGCTTTTCCAGAGGCTGAACACGGTGGGCATGGAGCCGTTCGAGATCACGCAACTGGGCATCGGCCGCACCTTTCAGAACATCCGCCTGTTTCCCAACCTGACGGTGCTGGACAACGTGCGCATCGCCTACCATCCCCACGCCGGCTACGGGTTGTTCGACGCCATCCTGCGCACCAGGCTCTTCCACGACCGCGAGCGGGAGCTGACCGAGCAGGCGCAGGACTTCCTGGCCATCTTCGGCCTGGAGCGCATCCAGAACGAGCTGGCCGGAAGCCTGCCCTATGGCCAGCAGCGGCGGGTGGAGATCGCGCGCGCCCTGGCCTCCAATCCGCGCCTGCTGCTGCTGGACGAGCCGGCGGCCGGCATGAACCCGGCCGAGATCGTCAATCTGATGGAGTTGATCCACTTCATTCGCGACCGCTTCGACCTGACCATCCTGCTGATCGAGCACCAGATGCGCGTGGTCATGGGCATCTGCGAGCACATCACGGTGATGGACTTCGGCGAGGTCATCGCCCGCGGAACCCCGAAGGAGATCCAGGGCAACCCGAAGGTGATCGAGGCCTATCTAGGCAAGGGAGCCGTCAGTGCTACTTGAAGTACAGGACCTGAACGTCTATTACGGCGCCATCCACGCGCTGCAGGGGATCTCGTTCACCGTCAACGAAGGGGAGATCGTCACCCTGATCGGGGCCAACGGCGCCGGCAAGTCCACCACCCTGCGCACCATCTCCGGCCTGCTGCGGCCGCGGCGCGGCACGATCGTTTTCAAGGGCGAGGACATCACCATGACGCCGGCGGAGCAGATCGTGCGCCTGGGCATCGGCCACGTGCCGGAAGGGCGCAAAATCTTCGCCCCCATGACGGTGCGCGAGAACCTGGAGATGGGCGCCTACACGCGCACTGACCCGGCGGAAATCCAACAGACCATGGAGCGCGTCTTCACCAGCTTCCCGCGCCTGCGCGAGCGCCTCAACCAGCTCGGCGGGACGCTCTCGGGCGGCGAGCAGCAGATGCTGGCCATGGCCCGCGGCATGATGTGCCGTCCCAGCCTGCTGCTGCTGGACGAGCCCTCCATGGGCTTGAGCCCCATCCTGGTGGAAGAGATCTTCCGCATCATTCAAGAGATCAACTCCCAGGGGACCAGCATTCTGCTGGTCGAGCAGAATGCCCTGATGGCACTGCAGGTGGCCAGCCGGGCTTACGTGCTGGAGACCGGGCGCATTGTGCTGGAAGGCACGGGCAAGGAACTGCGCGAAAGCTCGCGCGTCAGAGAGGCCTACCTGGGCGTGCATTGAGTCCCGGCAGGCGGGCCGATAGCGGCCGGTTTGGCCAGGACGCTGGTGAGCCGGCCAGGGGGAACGAAGACATTTTTGAGAGCGGAGCGGAAGCCAGGCTGGCAAGCTGGAATGCCGCTTCGAAGGTACGGAGCTTAGGGGGCGCTCCAGCCCGATTGCAGGCTTGCTGGGGAGCCCTTCAGGAGTGGGTTTATCATGGCGCGTCGAACGATTGCCGGTCGCGGGATTATCACCACCTTGCTTTTGCTGCAGATAGTCCCGCTGCTGCTGTTTCCCCGCAATCGTATTCAACCAGTTCGCAGGAGTGGTGGCTGCCGCTTCTGCTGGCTTTCCTCGTGGTGCTGGGCGATCTGCAACTGATCTTGCGGCGGAGCACGCAAATATGGCCCTGGCACCTGTTTTCGTTCGCTCATGGGTTCAACATCATCAGCCGCCTGATGATGCTATGGCCCCATGCAACCCACATCGTCAATGGGGAGATGGCGATCAACACCCCGTACATCCTGCTGGCGTGTGTGGCTATGGGCTTCTCGGGATTTTTGCTTTGGTATCTGGAGTTACCCGACGTGCGCCTCGGGCTGGTTAGGTAAGCCGCCGGAACACGCGAGCTGGTTGCGCGTGTTGGGGTGAGCATCCGGGATCTTGAACAAAGGCCAGCGGCGTTGTTTGGATCAGCGGCGCCCGTCCAGGCTCCGCAGTGAATTTAAGAAAAGTGAATTTAAGAAAATAGGAAAGGAGAGAACGGTGAGGAAACTGTTGCTGTTAAGTGGCATTCTGTTCCTGTTCACGTATGCGGCTTCCGCTGCGGACATCAAGATCGGACTCTCGGCTCCGCTGACGGGTTCGTATGCAAGCGAAGGCCAGGAGGCGAAGCAGGTGGTCGACCTGCTCGCGGCCGAGGTCAACGCCAAGGGCGGCGTCCTCGGGCAAAAGGTCGTCGTCATTACCGAAGATGACGGGGGCGATGCGCGCACCGCCGGCTTGGCCGCGCAGAAATTGGTCTCGCAAGGCGTAGTGGCCGTGATCGGTACCTACGGCTCGTCCGTCACCGAACCGACCGAGAGCATCTTCAACGACGCCGGGATTCCGCAGATAGCCTATGGCTCGACCGCCATCCGCCTGACCGGACATGGTTACAAGATGTTCTTCCGCACCTGCCCGCGCGACGATGAGCAGGCCAAGGTCGGCGTCCAGTGGATAAACCATTTGGGCTCCAAGAAGATTGCCATCCTGCACGACAACTCCACCTACGCCAAGGGCCTGGCCGATGAGGCTAAAGGCCTGCTGGCGAAGCAGGGCGTGCAGCCGGTCTTCTTCGATGCCATCACCCCCGGCGAGAGCGACTTCAGCACCATCCTTACCAAGCTGAAGCAGGCCAACCCGCAGATAGTTTTCTTCACCGGCTACTATCGCGAGGGCGGGCTGCTGCTGCGGCAGAAGAAGGAGATGAGCTTCAACGTTCCGTTCATGGGCGGCGATGCAACCAACAATCCTGACCTGGTCAAAATTGCCGGCGCGCCGGCGGCCAGCGGCTTCTACTTCCTGAGCGCTCCTCTGCCCAAGGACCTGCCGGAAGCCAAGGCGTTTTTGGCCCAGTTCCAGAACAAGTACCACGCCCAGTTGAACTCAATCTACGCGGCGTTCGCCGGAGATGGCTTCAGTGTACTGGTGGATGCGATCAACAAGACCAAGAGCACCGACGGCGCCAAATTGGCGACCTACCTGCACACTGGCTTGAAGGATTATCCCGGACTGACCGGGAAGATCTCCTTCGATGCCCAGGGTGACCGCGTGGCCGGCGGTTATCGCGTGTACAAGGTCGACGCCAAGGGCGACTTTGTCCTGCAGCCATCGGCGACTGCGGCGCCCAGCAAGCCGGCGCCGAAACCGAAACCCGGAAAGAAGGCGTAGGCTCGGTTCTCCGCTAACGCGAACTCCCCATCCTGGCCAAGGGTGGGGAGTTTTGTTTAGCGGGCTTTCAGCAGCAGATTTTGGTTTGTCGTCCTGAGCGCAGCGAAGGATCGGCTGTTGCAGCGGCCGGAAGCAGATTGTTCAACCCCGCCATCGCTCCGCCTCAAATGGCCACTCCAAGCGAGCGCCAGAGCTAAGCGAAGCCGCTCTACCCTTACGGTTTCCCTGTGGCGGCGCTGGCAACTAGTTCGCCAGCCGTGGTTTTCTGACGCCGTTCCTGCGCCCAACGGGAGATCTCTCCGATGGCGGCAATGGCCGACTCGACATGCTCCATGGTGTTGAAGGCGCCGATGGAGAAACGGACGCCGCCCTGGATGGCGATGGTGCCAAGCTGTTTGTGGACCAGCGGGGCGCAGTGCAGGCCGGTGCGCACGGCAATTTCGTGATCGACGTCCAGCAGGGTGCCGACGTTGCCGGCGTCGATTCCTTCCAGGTTCATCAGGACGGTGGGAATGTGGTGGCGAAGGTCGTCGCAGCAGTACAGGCGCACGCCCTCAATCTGCCGCAGGCCCGCCACCAGCCTGGCCGTCAGCTTCATCTCGCGTTCATGGATGTTCTCGAGTCCCTGCTCCTCGATCCAATCCTGGCCGGCCCATAATGAGGCGACTCCGACCAGGTTCGGCGTGCCGCACTCCAGCCGCCACGGATACTCTTCCGGCTGGTAAGGATATTCCGACTTGACCCCGGTGCCGCCGCTGCGCACCGGGCGCACGCTGACGTGCTTGCGAATACACAGTCCCCCGATCCCCATGCAGCCCATCAGCGCCTTGTGTCCGGTGAAGGCGGCCACGTCGATGTTCATGGCCTTCATGTCGATGGGGACGACTCCGGCGGTCTGCGCGGTGTCGACCACGAAGGTCGCACCATGCTCGCGGCAGATGCGTCCGATCTCGCCGATCGGCTGGACGGTGCCGATGACGTTCGAGCCGTGGTTCACTATGACCATGCGGGTGTTGGGCCGCATGGCCGCCGCCACCTGGTCCGGCTCGACAAAGCCGGCGCCGTTGAAGGGAAGAAAGGTGGCCTCGATGCCCTGGTCGCGCGCCATGTGGTTGAGCGGCCGGATCACCGAATTGTGTTCCAGGTTGGTGGTGATCACGTGATCGCCGGGGCGCAGCAGCCCCGGGATGATGATGTTTAGCGCGTCGCTGACGTTGTAGCTGAAGACCAGGCGTTCGGGCGTATCCTCGTCGCCGCCAAAAAACCTGGTAAGCCGCTCGCGCAGCCGCTGCAGCAGCGAGCCGGTCTCGATCGCCAGGTCATACCCGCTGCGCCCGGGATTGACCCCGTGGGTGCGATAAAACTGGTCCATGAAGCGATAGACGCTCTCCGGCTTGGGCCAAACCGTGGCAGCGTTATCGAGGTATATCAAGGATTTCGTCATGGTGGTCTCCCGGAGGGTGCCTGTCGAAACACCTGTGCGGCCCATCCACTCTTAGGCAAACGCTGTTGTCGCCATTTACCGGAAGTGGACCAACGAGAGGATCGTAAGGGTAGCCGGGATGGTTTTACATACGTGATTTCTGGTTAATTGCCTGCATCGCCGAAACAATGAAGGTGAAAACAACTGCCGCTTCGCGCTTTTATTGGGAACGCCTCCGTCGCTTGGCCGGCTTGGGGTTGCGCGGGGGCGAGCCGGGCCGGGCAATGTTACCCCAGGCCAAGGCGGTGGAGAGGACCATGGAGGTAGTCGTCGCCTCGTAGGGCATGAGGGCGTCAAGCAGGCTCTCCAGGTGGGCGATGTCGGCCACCACCGCCTTGAGCAAAAACGACTCGGCGCCGGTTATGCGATGGCATTCCAGCACCTCCGGGGAGTTGGAGGCGAGCTGGGTGAAGTTCGAAAGCTCGCTGCCGTCGACTTTTACCCGGATGAACGCGAGAAGGGGCAAGCCTACCTTGGCGGCGTCGATCTGGGTGCGGAAGCCGACGATGATGCCTTCCTCTTCCATCTTGTGAACCCGCTCGGTGACCGCCGGGGTCGACAGCCCGACGCGGCGCCCAAGCTCGGCGAAGGGAATGCGGGCGTTCTGTTGAAGTTCGGCCAGAATCTTCCAGCCGATCTCGTCCAGGAAGGGTTTCGTCATGGGTTTTTCTTCGTCTCCCCGAGCAGCGACGCTACCCGTGGCATCCACTCGCTTACGGGAATCTTCTGCGGGCACTGCTCTTCGCAACTATCGCAGTCGAGGCAGGACTCGGCCCGCTGCTCCTGCGGGAGAAACACCTGGTACTTGAAGCGCGCGCCGGGAATGTCGTCGTACAGGTGCGCGTAGTTGAAAAAGTGAAAGTTGTTGGGAATGTTCACGCCGTTGGGGCAGGGCATGCAATAGCTGCATTCGTTGCAGGGGATGGCCGTGCGCTCGCGGTAGAGGCTGCGCGCGCGCTCGATGGTCGCCAACTCGGCCGCGGTGAAAGAATGCGGGCGGGCGCGGCCGGCGGAGGCCAGATTAGCCTCCACCTGCTGCATGGTGGTCATGCCGCTCAGCACGACGGAAACCTCCGACTGGTCCCAGAGCCATTGCAGGGCCCAGTCGGCGGGATTTTGGGGAAGCTCGTTGCCCGCGCCGGCATGCCCGGCCGGCTCCAGCAGTTGCCGGATGTGCAGCGGCGGATCGGCCAGCCTGCCGCCCAGCAGCGGCTCCATGATCACCATCGCCAAGCCCTTGGCGGTGGCCAGCGCCAATCCCTTGCTGCCGGCCTGAGTCTCGGTGTCCATGTAGTTGTACTGGATCTGGCAGAAGGTCCAGCGGTCGTAGCCGTTGATTATTTCCTCGAAAGCCTGGTAATCGTCGTGAAAGGAAAATCCCAGGTAGCCGATGCGCCCGTCGGCCAGAGCGCGCTCCGCGTGCGCCAGCAGGTCGTGCTTCAGCACGATGTCGCGCCAGCGGGTGTGGCTCAGGGCGTGGAGCAGGTAGAAATCTATGTGCCCGGTTTCCAGCTTGCGCAGTTGCTCGTCAAGCAACCGGTCGAAGTCCTCCGGGCCGTGAACCAGCCAGGTGGGCAGCTTGGTGGCCAGTTTTACCCGCTGGCGGTAGCCGTCACGCAGGGCTTTGGCCAGCACCAGTTCGCTGTTGCCGCCGTGATAGGGATAGGCGGTGTCTGCATAGTTGACCCCGTGGTCGATGGCATGGCGGATCATCCTTACCGCCTCCGCCTCGTCGACGTTGGCGCTGATGCGCTGGCCGTCGGTGGTGGGCAGGCGCATGCAGCCGAAGCCCAGAGCCGAAACCTTCCAATCGAGTTTCCCAAAGTCGCGAAATTTCACTTGTTCCCCTGTGCCGCCCGATTTTTAAGCAATCTTTACTTCCTCTAACATCGTAGCTTGCTGTGGCTACGACAAAGCCTGGAATGCATTAGCTGCCAACAACGCGTGTCGGCAAGCACGGCCGCCGCGCTCAGCTAAGCTCCGCAAAAAGTGCTGTGCTGCTCCAGACTTCCTATTATGTCCCGCCAGTCAATCCCAGTGCTGTCGGCTCCAACAGGGCACCCGCGCGCAGGAGTTGCAGGCGGCCCAGGTGCGCGATGCCGCAAAAGAAATCAGCCCCGCATAGGCGCGCCGGCATCTAGTCCAGGAAGAATTTCATCCTGTATTCCAGCGAGGAGACAGCAATGCAAGGATTTCGCAAAGCCCATGCAATCCGGTTTGGTGCGGCGGCAATCGGGGCGCTCGCCTTGGGAGCGTTTGCGATCGGGGCCTTGGCCATAGGCCGGTTGGCGGTCGGGCGCCTGGTCGCCGGCAGGGCAACCCTAAAGTCACTTAAGATCGGCGAGCTTACGGTCGATCGCCTTAGCGTAGGTGATCTCGCCATAACCAATGCCTTGACACTGCCGCCCGGCGTACCCGTGTTGCACGAACATCCCCGGGCAAGCTAGCTGGGAGCTGGCGGTAGCGCACACTCTTTTGTGGGACCACAGGCACTTTTTGGGGTTATTCCAGCTTACCTGTTAGGCGGATGGCCCGGTGTGGCCAAATTTGTGACATCCGTCATACACACTCGTGACCGCAACCTGTAGGATATTTATCTGAGTGGATTTCACTCCGGCAGCCTCCGGCCAGGGCCGCCTGGGCTCCCGTCAAGGCCGTAGTTGCGCGGAGTTACCCGCAAGGGATGTTTCTCCTTAGCGGCTTGGCATCAAGGCAAATTGCAGATGAAGTTGTTGGAGAAATGCCTGACCGTCACGGATGCAGGAGCTGAGGAAGGCGTCCGCGCGAACTCCGGACTCGGAACAGCCGGAGTCCCCTGCGTAATGGATGACCGCCACACCGCCCCCGGTGGGACGCCGCGCAAACCGCGGCAGCGGACCATACGTTTTCGCCTGGCCTGCCTGGTGCTGGCCTGTGTTCTGCCGGGGTGGTTAACCGCCGGCTTTCTGGTCTATTACTCGTATCAGCACAAGCGGTATGCGCTGCAGGACAGCGTGTTGGCCACGGCGCGGGCTCTTTCGACGGTAGTTGACCGGGAGCTGGGCAACATGCAGTCCAGCGTCACCGCCCTGGCCACCTCGCCTTCGCTTGACACCGGCGACCTGGCCGGGTTCCATCGCCAGGCGCAGTTGGTGCTGCGCGACTATTCGGGCGGCGACATCATTCTGGCCGACGGCAGTGGGCAGCAGTTGATGAATTCCTATGTGCCCTTTGGCAAGCCATTGCCCAGGCGCAACGTCACCGAGGCGGTACGAAGCATTTATGCCAGCGGCAAGCCGTTTATCAGCAATCTGTTCAGGGGGGCGGTGACCGGGCGGCCCCTGATCAGCGCGGATGTGCCGGTCTTCCGGGGCACGCGCGTGGTGTACGACCTGGCCCTTACCATTCCCGCGCAGCGGCTCATGGCGGCGCTTTCGCAACAGCGCATTCCTCACGAATGGAACGTTGCCATCTCCGACCGCAACCATGTGGTTGTGGCCCGTAACCGCTACCCCGAGAGATACGTTGGCATGCCGGTCAGCGCTGCTCTGGCAAAGCGTCTGATGGAGAGCGTTGAAGGTGCCTTTGACGGCCCCAACCTGGAAGGCACGCCGGTAATGGTCGTCTTCAGCCGGTCGATGACCACCGGCTGGGCGGTCTCCATCGGAATTCCCAAGGCAGTGTTCATTGCCGAGATCTGGCGATCGCTGCGGTGGGCCCTTTGCTTGGCGGCTTTGCTTTCCATTACCAGCATGGGGCTGGGCCTGTTTTTGGCGCGGCGGATCGCCGCCTCCATTCAGGCGCTGATTGCCCCGGTGCTGGCGCTGGGCAGCGGCGAGCCGGTGGACATAGGACAACTCGATTTGGCCGAGACCAACCAGGTCGGCCAGTCGCTGCTGATTGCCTCGCAACTGCTGCAACAGCGTACGGCCGAGCGCGAGCGCGCGGAGGCGGTGCGGCGACAGGCGGAGGAATTGGAGCGCTCCAACGCCGAACTCCAACGCCGGGAGGCCGATGCCCGCGCTCATGCCGCTGAAGTCTCAGCCATTTTGACCGCCTTGCGCGTCAGCGAAGAGCGCCTGCGGCTGCTGGGCGACAACCTGCCCAACAGCATGATCTTTCAATACACCCACGAGGCGGACGGGACGCCGCGCTTCCTCTACGTGAGCGCCGGGGTCGAGCGCCTGAACGGCGTCCAGCCCGAGGCGGTGCTGCGGGACGCCCGGGTGCTGCACCGCCAGTTCCTGCCAGAGGAATTGCCGGCATTCCTGGAGGCGGAGCGGATTTCCGCGCGCGATCTTTCCGTGTTCGAGCGCGAAGTGCGCATGCGATTGCCCGATGGGCAGATTCGCTGGATGCACATTGTTTCCCGCCCCCGGCGCCTGCCCGATGGCCGTACCATCTGGGACGGAGTGCGGACCGACATTACCGATCGCAAACAGGCCGAGCAGGCCCTGATCCGCAGTGAGAAGCTGGCTTCGGCGGGCCGCATGGCGGCCACCGTAGCGCACGAGATCAACAACCCCCTGGAAGCCATCAGCAACGCCGTTTACCTGGCGTGGATGGACAAGTCCATCTCCGCCGAAGCCAGGGCCAACCTGGATATCGCCGTGCAAGAGTTGCACCGGGTCGCCCACCTGGCGCAAAGAACATTGGGCTTCTACCGCGACCACTCGACTCCGGCCCCGGTCGAGCTGCGCAGCACGGTTGACAGCGTGGTAGACCTTTTCGTTCCCCGCTTGAAGTCGCGAGAGATTACCATCGAGAAGCGCTACGCCGCGGTAGAAAAAATCATGGCGGTGGACGGCGAGATGCGCCAGATCGTCTCCAATCTGGTCTCCAACAGCCTGGACGCCATGGACAGAAACGGCAGGCTGCTACTGCGAATCCGTCCCTGCCTGGTGAATGGGCACCGCTCGGCGCGGCTGACCATCGCCGATACCGGCACGGGCATCGCGCCCGACCGCATGGCCAGGGTATTCGAGCCGTTTTTCACCACCAAGGAAAACGTGGGGACCGGCCTGGGACTGTGGGTGACCAAGGAGCTGGTACAGAAGTACGGCGGCACCATTCGCTTGCGCAGCAAGCTGGGGAAGGGAACCGTATTCTCAATTCACTTCCCCATTACCGCGGAGCGCGGCAGCCGGGCAGTGAAGGCTTCCAGGGCATAACAGGCTGCGGAAAAACGCGCCGAAGCAACAAGCGAGGCACTATGGGCTGTGGCTACTACAACAATCGCTAACAAGATCCTGTAGTCACATCCGCCCCTAAATCTGTTTTTCGCAGCCTCATAAGCCGCGGGGGAAATTTGATGTCCGATCAGCCTGGCCGGGAAATCCTGGTACGTCTCAGCGCAGCTTGATGAACTCGGTGGCGGCCGCCAGTTTTTTCAGCGTGGCGCGGTCGCGGATGGTCAGGGTATTTCCCCGCGCGCGCAGGACCTGGCGTTTTTTTAGCTCCATCAGCACGCGGGTGACGGTTTCGCGCGAGGCGCCGATCATCTGTCCCATCTCTTCGTGAGTCAGGCCCAGGGTGATTTTGACCTCGCGGTCCTCGGGCGCGCCCAGGCGCCCGCTCCATTCCAGCAGCAGCTTGGCCACCTTCTCGGCGGCCGATTGCGCCAGGTTGAAGGAGCGCAGCTCGCGGCAGGCGAACATATATTTTTCCGCCAGTTGCTCGGTTATGGCGAAGGCGGCGGCGCCGTAAGTGTGGACAAAGCGGAGAAAGTCATCGCGCTTGACAAAGGCGATCTGCGAGGGCTCTATGGTTTCGGCGCTTACCATGTAGGGCAGGCCGGAGATGGTGGCGCTGACGCCGAGGATCTCTCCCGACTCGGCGATCCGCATGATGATGGTCTTGCCCTGGGCGGAGGAGAAAGACAGCTTGACCCGGCCGCGGCACAGCAGAAAGACGCCGCGCGGTTCGTGGCTTTCGGAAAACAGCACCGCATTCTTGGGGAAGACATTGGCGTAGCGGATCGCCTCGAAAGCCGCCAGGGCTTGCGGCGGCAAGTTGCAGAACCGGCGGTCGGTTTTCATCTTGCAGCCCAGGCAGCTCTCGACTATGTCGAAGCCATATCTTGACGTAGGCATATCCACCTCGTAGACTGCCGGTTCCAGCGACAGGCACACACGTGCCCTATGACTTTAACCACATCCTATAAGCACATCCTATGAATAAACGGATCAGGGCCGGACTCAAGGTTATTGCTCACAGCGCAAGGTGATGTAGAAGCTGCCGGACTGTGATATGGCTGGAATCAGGCAAAAAAGGGGACCATCGTGCCGACGGTCCCCTGGGTACGAACGTACCTGACTTATTAGTTAGCGGGCGGCCTTGGCGTAGGCAGCGGCCTCTTTCTCTCCCACCTGGTCCAGTTCGAGGTGCTTGGTCTCCGGCGAGAAGAGCAGGCTGCACCACGTCATGATGGCGCCGATGGTCAAAATAACAGCCGGCGAGAGCCACAGGTCCTTGCCCTCAACACTGGCAATGAACGGGATCTCGTGCGCCATCAGCACATAGACGCTGAACCAGGCGCCAATGAGCGCGCCTGCCGAATAGCCGAATCCCACGCCTACGGCGCGCGTCTTGGTGGGGAAGCGCTCGCACAGATAGGCCGGAAGCATGCCCCAGGCTAGCTTCAGCATGCCCGCCATGCAGCAGCCCAGCAACGCCATTCCAATATTCTTGGCAACTGCGGCGTTGTAGAGGACGTAATAAACCGGCACGGCGAACACCACCAGGAAAACGCAATACCACTGCGTCAGGATCTTGCGTCCAGTCTTGTCGGAGAGCCAGCCATAAAGGTTGTAGCCAAGGAACGACAGGAACAGGGCGAAGCCGTAGATCAGGCTGTAGGTAGTGGTGTCAAAACCCCGGCCATGCAGGGTCAGGATCGAGGGAAGGTATCCGTACACCGAGTAGTCGGTGAGGAACAAGCCGGTCATGAAGACAAAGACCTGCAAAAACGGACCCAGTTGCGGCGGCTTGAAGAGGCTCAAGAAAGGCGCCTTCTCGACTTTGCCGGCGGCCTTGGCTTTCTCGAACTCGGGCGACTCATGCAGTTGGGTCCGGATCCAGAGAGCCAGGAACACGGGGACCACGCCGGTAATGAAGCAAACGCGCCAGCCCCAGGTGAGCATCCCGGCCGGACCGGCAATCTTGGAAATCGCGGCCACGCACAGCGAGGCAAAAACGTAGCCCAGCGGGAAGCCCGACTGCACGAAGCCGGCAACCTTGCCGCGTTTCTCCCGTGGTGCGTGCTCGATGGCGAAGGTGTGGCCGACCGCGTATTCACCGCCGAAGAAGCACCCCATAAAGAAGCGCAACAAGCTGAAGAGAAGGTACGCCATCCCTCCGACTGAGGCGTAGGTTGGCAGGAAGCCTGCCAGTAATGACATGATACCGACGCCGGCGATGGTAAACATCAACAGCCAGCGCCGGCCGATCTTATCGGCATAATGGCCGAAAAATGCCGAGCCTACCGGCCGGGCTGCCATCGTTATCGAATAGAGCAGAAGAACCTTGGTAATTTGCCAAGCCTGACTGCCTGTCGGTGAGACAAACAACTTGGTCAGGATGGGAGCCATGACAACCACCATTGCCATGTCATAGGCGTCCAACCCAAACCCGAGGAACTGCGACACCATCGCTTTCTTGGCGTCGCTTGTGAGCTGCTGTTGCTGAGCCATTTCTTTTTCCCTTTCTTGGGGACTAATCTTGGCCCGTCCTGAGTAAAAGGAGCGGGATCACCTAAATAACGCTGACCAATCTAGCTGCTGAAAGATTGCTGAAAAACCAACGCTGAATCCGGTATTGAGAACCCCAGGCCCCTATACCGCTATCGCACAACCCTTCGTTTACTGCGATCAGTTCAAAGCACCTTATCCCAGGTGTGCACCTGTTGTTAAACAGGTAAATACCCGTTACTAGCCCGGAAAACACCTGCGTTAAAAAGATAAGACAATAAAGATAACCCAACTTTTACTTCAGCTCCGTTCGCAATGCAACATCTATTGCGGCTTTTTATGCCATTAGCTGCTCAGGAAGGCAGGTCGCCTGTTAATAACACCACTAAAGTTCTATTTACGGGAATTGAGCAAAGCAGGATCAGGGCGAGCGCCTCTATCCGTAGGATTATGCCTTCCAAACGGACGTGCAACTGGCTTTGCTACCAGGGTTTGGACAAGATCCAGTGCAATTTGCAGTGCAATATGCCGCCGGGATTCTGGCCGCATCTAACCCGGCGTTGAGACCTGCTGCCGCTCCGGAGCGAAGCCTGATTTCATGAAGCATATAGAGAAAGTAACCATCCTGGGTGCCGGGACGATGGGCGCTCGCATTGCCGCGCACCTAGCCAATGCCGGAGTAAGCTCCCCGGCAACCTCTGTGGCCTCTGTGATCTCTGTGGTTAGATTTTGTTGGGTGTTGAGGCCGCTGGCCGACCGGATCGAGCACAAGGACTGGGCGCTGACGCGCGAGCTGCTGTCATCCTGAGGCCGCGCTGTTGTTGCGCGGTCGAAGGATCTGCTTTACTTTCAAAAACAGCAGATCCTTTGCTTCGCTCAGGATGACACTCATAGGGTATTACCCACGCCTGAAGGTGTGGGCTTCCCCTAAATGCTTACACCGGCAAATCTAGCTTGGGGTAACAGCTCTAGCGCCTCAGGCCACCATTTCTTCGCCGGCTTTGCCGCGCTCAAGCTGCAGGATCAACTGGTAGGCCGGGATTGTCAGGAACTCGACGAACTCCGGCGAAGCGTACATCCGGCGCATCAATTCCGCAGCCCTTTGATAGGCAACGAAGTGTGCTGACGGCACCGTGCCCTTGGCCTTCTGCAGTTCTCCATTCAGGATCGAGTCGCAGAGCTTGACGTCCACCGTGCGTCCATCCTTCATGCGGGCGCCGTGGTGAATCCACTGCCAAAGCTGGGCGCGGCTGATCTCCGCCGTGGCCGCGTCCTCCATAAGGTTGAACAGGGGGACACAGCCGGTGCCGCGAATCCACGACTCCAGGTAACCCAGGCCGACGGCGATATTCTGCGTGAGGCCGGCCTCGGTGATGTCGCCGGGCGGGATCTGGAGCAGGTCGGCGGCGCCGAACTGGTACTCGGGATGCTTCTTATCGATCTGGTTCAGTTGCGGCATGAGGCGGTCGAAGACCTCCTTGGCAACGCCTACCAGGCCGGGATGGGCCACCCAGGTTCCATCGTGGCCGTCGCCCGCCTCGCGCTCCTTGTCGGCGCGCACTTGGGCGAATGCCTTCTCGTTGAGGTCGGCGTCCCTTTTCACCGGAATGAAGGCCGACATACCGCCCATGGCGTGGATGTTGCGCCGGTGGCAGGTGCGAATGAGCAACTGGCTGTAGGAGCGCATAAAGTGGGTGGTCATGGTCACCTGCGCGCGATTGGGCAACACCACCTTGGGGTCCTTTGAGAACTTCTTGATGAAGCTGAAGATGTAATCCCAGCGCCCGGCGTTCAGGCCGGCGGAGTGGTCACGCAACTCGTAGAGAATCTCGTCCATTTCGAAGGCGGCCAAAATGGTTTCGATCAGCACGGTGGCGCGGATGGTGCCGTAGGGCACACCCAGAACCTTTTGCGCGTAGGCAAAGACGTCGTTCCACAGCCGCGCTTCCAGGCGGCTTTCCATCTTGGGCAGGTAGAAGTAAGGGCCGGTGCCGGCGGCAATCTGCGCTTTGACGTTGCGGAAGAAGAACAGGCCAAAATCGAACAGGGAACCGGACATTGGCCGGCCGTCGATTTCCACGTGAGCCTCATCCAGGTGCCAGCCGCGCGGCCGGACGAACAGCACGGCCGTCTTTTCATTTAGCCGGTAGTTCTTGCCGCTGGCCGGGTCGGTGAAAGAGATGGTGCGGCGGACGGCGTCACTGAGGTTGATCTGGCCCTCGATCATGTTCATCCAGGTTGGGGTGATCGAGTCTTCGAAGTCGGCCATGAAGACGCTGGCGCCGGAGTTGAGGGCGTTGATGATCATCTTGCGCTCGGCCGGGCCGGTGATTTCCACGCGGCGGTCCTGGAGATCGGCGGGAATGGGGGCGACGGTCCACTCGGATTCGCGGATGTGTTTGGTTTGCGGCAGGAAGTCGGGCCGCTCGCCGGCATCGATCCGCTTCTGGCGTTCGGTGCGGGCGTCCAGCAGCTCCAGGCGGCGGGAATTGAAACCCCGATGCAGATCGGCCAGGAAGGCAACCGCTTCGGGGGTGAGAACTTGATCCTGCCCCGGATGGCGGGGCGCGTCGATTCTGACTCCACTTACGGAAGTGGTATGTACGCTCATCGCTTTTCCTTTCTTGATGGCATAAGAAGGTGTGGAGTTGTGGCTCGCTTGCCTGAGCCACGCGGACTGCGAGTGTGAGGGTTCGGCTTACGCTCACCCTGGCAAATGCGTAACCGGCGTTTGTCGGGGGACCGGTAAGTGCCACAACCCGGCACTTTTTAGATGCAGCTCCACCAGGCCGGGAAGCGGTTTTTCCGCGAGCGGTAGCCGCGGGCGTCGCCAGAATGAATTGGCGCTCTGAATGGGCGCGGTTTTCCCCGAGCCGGCAGTCACCAGATCTGTGACGCAGGTCACAGCCGGGGCCCACCCCTTAAACTAATCTCCTCCAGATCAGCGACATTTGCGCCACTTTCGTCTGGGGGTTGTTGGCTGGCAGGGGTGCGACTAGCCGTGTCCCGGAACCCGATTGGGCGCTCGATGGACGCACAGCAAGCCATCGCCAACCAGGTTTCGCTGCACCGGCTCCCGGCAAACGCCGCCGGCAGGCATTCGGCAATGAATTGCCGGCTGGACTGGCTGACGGTTCCCACAGGCGATCGCGCGCCAGGCGGTGGAGTAAAGTTGCGCTGCGAAGATTAAATCCAAACCGAGGAAGAGGAGACCAAAATGGCCGGAAGCGAAGCTGCGGCTCGTAAACTCACATTGCAGGACATCCGCGATGCCGCGGAACGCCTGAAGAACTGGGGGCGCTGGGGGGCGGACGACGAAATTGGCACGCTCAACTTTACCCAGCCCGAAGACATAGTCGCCGCCGCGCGACTGGTGCAGAAGGGCAAAGTCATTTCGTTGGCGCTGCCTTATGACAACAACGGACCGCAGGGTGCCAAGACCAAGTACCCGGCAATTGGACGCTTCAACCCGGTTCACCTCATGCTGCGCGCCGGCACCGATGCCTACTCGGGCGTGCTCGACCACCGTAAGATCCGCGGCGCCGACGACCTGGTCATCATGCCGCTGCAGTGCGGCACGCAGTGGGACGGCCTGGGGCACATCTTCTTCGGCGACAAGATGTGGAACGGCTACGACTGCCGCACTGTCACCTCCTTCGGCGCGCAGAAGTGCGGCATCGAGAAGACCCGCGAGAAGATGGTCGGCAGAGGCGTGTTGCTCGACATCCCCCGGATGCTGGGCATGGAAACCCTGCCCGACGGCTTCTCCATAACCAACGACATGCTGGACAAGGCGGAAAAACATTTTGGCGTGCAGGTGCGGCGCGGCGATTTCCTGCTGGTGCGCACCGGGCAGATCGACGCCATGCTGTCCGGCCACACCTGGGACGGCTATTCCGGCGGCGACGCCCCCGGCTTGGCCTTCGAGACCCTTGACTGGCTGCACAAAAAGCAGGTGGCGGGAATCGTGACCGACACCTGGGGAGCCGAGGTGCGGCCCAACAATTCCGATGAAGCCACTCAGCCCTGGCACTGGATCGCCATCCCCATAATCGGCCTCTCGGTCGGGGAAATCTTCTGCCTGGGCGAGCTGGCCATGGACTGTGCCGCCGACAAGCGCTACGAGTTCATGTTGGTTGCGCCGGCGCTGCCGATTACCGGGGCTGTCGGTTCGCCGCTCAACCCGCTGGCGATCAAGTAGAGATGATTTCAGGAATGGGCTTTGAATGACTTTCTTAGAGGGGAGTGGTTGCGAAATGAATGAGGTGACTGGGGCGCAGGTGCTTGCGGAGATGTTGCAAGACTACGGTGTTACCCACATGTTTTTGGTGCCGGCGGTACTGCGCCGGACCTTAATGGAAATAGAAAAGCGGACGAAGATCCGGGTGATCCGCACCCACGGTGAGAAATCGGCCGCCTATATGGCTGACGGTTACGCCCGGGCTTCGGGCCGTCCCGGCATCTGCGCGGCGCAAGTGGTTGGAGCCATGAACATTGCCGCCGGCTTGCGCGACGCCTGGCTGGCGCATTCGCCCGTCATCGCTCTGACCGGCGGACGCGATCCCAAGACCAAGTTCAAGAAGGTCTACCAGGAGGTCGACGACGTTCCCTCCTTCGAGCCGGTGACGAAGTTCAACGCCACCGTAGATTCGGTCGAGCGCTTCCCGGACATGCTGCGCCAGGCGTTCCGCGTGGCCGTTTCGGGAACGCCGGGGCCGGTGCATCTGCAATTCCGTGGCAACGAGGGCCAGATCGATCAGGAAACGGCTGTCATGGAGCCGCTCTGCGAGACGCTCTATTCGCGGGTGCCTCCATTCCGTCCGCAGCCTGAACTGAGCAGCATTCTGGCCGCGCTGGAGTTGCTGCAGAAAGCGGAGCGTCCGCTCATCGTGGCCGGTGGTGGGGCGCGCTGGTCCGGGGCTGGGAAGGAAGTGGTGGCGCTGGCTGAAGCCCTGGGCATTCCGGTGGCCACCTCGCTCAATGGCAAAGGCACCATTCCGGGCTGCCATCCGCTGTCGGTCGGGGTCATGGGAACCTATTCCCGCGAAGCCGCCAACCGGGTGGTGCAGAAGGCCGACCTTATTTTCTACGTGGGCAGCGAGGCCGGTGGCATGACCACTCATTTCTGGGCCGTGCCGGTGGTGGGCGTCCCTACCATTCAGGTCGACATAAATCCCGAGGTGCTGGGCCGCACCTATCCGCTGAAAGTGGCCATCTGTGGCGACGTGAAAGTGACCATGCAGCGCATGCTCGAACACGCCGACCGGTCCACGGCCAGCCGGCGCCTGGCCTGGAAGCAGACCTTCAGCTCGATCTGCCGCGAATACTACGAAAAGTACCAGCCGCTGTTCGAGTCGAATGCCATGCCGATCCGCCCGGAGCGCATCTGCCGCGAATTGACCAGGCATCTGCCGGACGACTGCATAGTGCTGGTCGACACCGGCCATGCCGGCATGTGGATGGGCGGCATGTTCGATACCCGCACGGACACGCAGCTTTATCTGCGCAGCTCCGGGCATCTGGGCTGGGCTTTCTCGGCCGGACTGGGCGCCAAGTGCGCCTGCCCGAACCGCCCGGTGGTGGTCTTCACCGGCGATGCCGGCCTCTGGTACCACATGGCCGAAATCGAAACAGCGGCGCGGCGCGGAATTAACAGCGTGACGGTGGTGAACAACAATCACAGCGGGAACCAGTCGAAACCCGGCTTCGATCGCGTCTACGGCGGGCAGCAGAGCGATTGGGCGCGCGAAATCTGGACCTTCAGCAAGGTTAATTTCGCCCGCATCGCCGAGGACATGGGCGCGGTCGGCATCCGCGTGGAAGACCCAAAGGACTTTGCCGGGGCACTGCAGCGCGCGCTGAAGGCCGATCGCCCGGTCATCATCGATGTCGTGACCGACATCGAGGCCATAGCGCCTTTCGCAGTGAAGTAGGCGCTTCGCTCTGGCGGAGCGTGGGCGTAACCGCAGGTTCTGAGATCGGAGGGCCCGGCTTGAAGAACGTATGCCGAGGATGCTGAGCTTCGCGCTCCGCGCCCTTGGCGGCATTCACAATTTGAACCGTTCTCTGGGGGAAAGCCATGTTGGAATACCTTGACAAGCAAACCAAACTCACGCGCAATCAGTACAAGATCGTGGCGGCGGCGATCCTGGGCGACCTGCTGGAGTTCTTCGATTTCTTCCTCATCGGGTTCGTTCTCGCCATCATCATCAAGCCGTGGCATCTGACCTTCGGGATTTCCGCGGTCATTCTGCTCTCTTCCGGCATTGGCGCGATTTTCGGCGCTTTCTTCTGGGGGCACGTGGCCGACCGTGTCGGGCGCAAGTCGGTGTTCATGGCCACCGTGATCAACTTTTCCGTGGCCACCGGTATCCTGGCGCTTACTCCGGAGAATGGATGGGTCTTCCTCACCGTCTTCCGTTTCCTGACCGGCTTTGGGGTCGGCGGCCTTTACTCGGTCGATCTGCCGCTGGTGCAGGAATTTGTACCCAGCGCCAAGCGCGGATTTATCGGGGGCATGATTACCTGCTCGGTGCCCATCGGGATTTTGCTGGGCTCGGTTCTGGGAGCTTTTCTCTCGCCGCTCATCGGCTGGCGCGGAATGTTCGCCGTGGGCCTGCTGCCGGCCGCGCTGACGCTGCTGATCCGGGCCTGGGTTCCGGAATCGCCGCGCTGGCTGGCCACCAGGGGACGCGCCGAAGAGGCGCGCAAATCGCTGGCCTGGGCGCTGGATGTCAAACCGGAAAGCATACCGCTCTCGGCCCTGACCTATCAGGCGCAGGAAAAGCCGCGTTTTCGCCAGCTCCTGAAATATCCGCGCAGCATGGTGGTCTCCTGGCTGGGGAATCTCGGTGCACAGACGGGCGTCTACGGGGTCAACCTGTGGGCCCCGACGCTGCTGCTGCTGGTGCTGCACACCACCGCGCAACGCGCCGCCTTCTTCATGATTTTCGTGGCCTGCGGCGGCTTTACCGGACGAATCGCCTTCTCCATCCTGTCCGATGCCATTGGCCGGAGGAAGTCGGGCGCGCTGGTGGGCTTTGGCGCCGGCGTTTTCCTGTCGCTGGCCGGGATATTTCACAGCGCCTTTCTCGGCGGAGTTTCGGTCTTCTGGCTGTTCCTGATCGTTACCCACTTCTTCGGCGATGGCGGTTTCGCCATAGTCGGACCGTACTCGGCGGAGGTTTGGCCCTCGAACCTGAGGGCTACGGGAATGGGCTCGGCTTACGGTTTCGGCGGCCTGGGCAAGATTTTAGGTCCGCTGGGACTGGCGATAATTGTCGGATCCTCTAATGTGCTTAAGCCCGAGATAGCGGTTCAAAACCTTACCCCGGCGCTTCTTTATTTGGCTGCCTGGTTCACCATGGCGGGCGTGGTTTACGGCTTCTTCGGGATCGAGACGCGAGGCCGCTCCTTCGAGCAGATCGAGGAGCAGTTGGAGGGCCGGGCGGGCATGGCAAAGGCGGCCGCCATTCCCAGGAAGTAAGTTTGCAACCATCATTACGGCTGCGGGAAAGCGCCGCGTTTTTCCGCAGCCGGTTTTGCTCCAGCCGCGTCGAAAACCAGCCGAATTCTTATTTCTTTTTCCCGAACAATCCGCCCAGGCCGCCCAAGGACGTGGGCACCGACTGCTTAGCTGCGGCGCCGGCCACGCCGCCCGCACAGCCCAATTGAGACTTGACCATTCCCGCGGCGAGTCCTTTAACATCCGGAACAAACTTGGGCTCGGAGGTGGTGCCTTGGATCAAAAACGGAACGGTAGGGCCGGATTTGCAACCGCCCCCCCCGGTCAGTTTGCCCAGCATTCCCGTGCCGGAGGAAATCGGAACGAGCTTGGCCGCCGCCGCATTGGTAAGCGTCGCCACCATTTTGAAATCCAGATTGTTCTTGGAATCGATAGTGCCCCCGCCGGCGAGATTGCCAATTGCCGGTAGCACGGCCAGAAAATTGTCCGCCTTAAGGCCATCTGGAGATATGCGCAGGTTGGTGGTGAGTTTTTCGATGTCCAGGTCCTTGCCTGTCTGCAGGCCGGCCAGCGACGAAATGGAAGACATCTTCGAGCCCAGGTCGAAGCCCGTAAGCTTGGCCCCGAACAAACCTACATTTCCAGTGGTGATAAGAGCGTTGGTCGGGCCGGTGAGAGCCAGGTTGGTGTTTAACGTTCCGGAGGAAAGGCTGGCGCCTTTGGGCATATTAATGCCGAGGGCCGGAAGGAAAGATGCCAGATCCTTAGCGGGCATGTTCTGGCCATCGACATTAATTTTCAGGACCGTGTTATCCCCGGCGGTCTGATAGGTGCCGTTGAGATGGGCAGCGGCATTGCCAATCTTGACGGTGGAGGGATTAAGCACGCCCGCGTTCTTGCGCAGATCGTAGTTGGTGCTGATGTCAGCCGTGAGAGGCACCGATGCGGGTGAACCGCCGGAGACCAGCAGCGCCTTGGAAAGCGTGGCGGTGCCGTTGGTTGCGGCCATGCCGTTTTGCGAGCGAAGCGTAGCGTCCAGATCGAGAAGGCCGCCCAGGCCGGCGGAAGGATTGAGGACGCCCGTCGAAGCGAGGTTAAGAGCGCTGATTTTCAGCTTGGCGTCAACCGGCGTGAGCGCCGCGTCGGCCGCCGCGATTGGCCCGGCCTTGCCCTCCAGCTTGAACTTGCCCCCGCCCGGGAGATCGGCGCTGACCATAATCGGAAAGGCGGAGGTCATAGAGAAGTTCGAGGCCGTCACATCGACGTGATCGTAAGTGCTTCGCTTATTGGACGCGGTTGAACCGATGATGATCTGACCATCTTTAAGCTTGAAGTTCCTGACCGAGAATTCGCCGGCCGCGGAGGAAGCCGGGGTGGCCGCCTTGGGCTGCTGCTGGCCCGGCGCTCCCCCCAGCGACGAAAAGTCCCACCGGCCCTGGTTGTCGCGCAGCAGCGTCAGGCGCGGATTATTGATGGTCACGCCGGTGACGTTCAGCTTCCGGGAAAAGATAAGCGGCAGAAGCTCGACGCCGACCTTGAGAGATTTTGCCGTGAAAAACTGCGACTGGCCAAACTTGGCGTCCTCGGCGATGGAGAGGTCTTCGGCAGAAAGCGAGCCGTCCAAAAGCGAGAAGCTGAGATTGCCGAGCGCAACCTTGCGCCCCAGCGCGGCTGAGGCTTTTTGCTCGATCGTCGGCCGGAACTGATTCACCGGAATGAGGAACGGCAGCACGATCAGCACAACAATCAGCACGCCGGCTGCCGCCAGGATGATGGAAATTTTTCGCCTCATGGCGTCCCCCTTATCTCTGATGCCAACCAAACAACGCGCGGCGCTGCATGAAACTGTGGTTTCAATAATTACGAATTTCCTGAGCTGGCCTGAGAGTTACGCCGAAATCTCAACCCCAACGGACGCAAAGTCAGTGTCCGTCGGGGACCCCCAATTTGAAAAACTGTGGGCCGATAGGATAGGGCCGGTCAATACGGATGGAACACCTAGACCACTATGTTACAGCGACTCAGCGGGCGGCAGCGGTGGCCGCCGGCCCGCCAGGAGCGCAGGCGTCGCCGGCGCGCGGGCGGTTCATGGCGCGCTGGCACTGAACCAGTATCGATAGCGCCTCGAACGGCTGCTCGATTTCCGCGAAGGTGGGCACGCCGCGCGGCTCCAGATACGTCCGGCATTCTTCTTCGCACTCCTTGGCGCCGCTGAAGCTGAGCAGCACCGGCTTGTGCGGATAGCGTTTCACCAGCTCCAGCACGAAATCGTAAGACTTCGGAAGCCCGCTGTCGCGCGCCAGCATCAGCACCGAGACCACCGCGTCGATGCTGGCGTCCTTGAGCACCGCCTCCATGCCTTGGCCGTAGGCGAACTCGACCCCGCGCACCGAGGCCGAGCCCCAGATATCCACCGGGTTGCGCATGGGAAGATAGGCGGGGCTGATCTCGCGCAGCCGCTGGACGGTGGCCGGGCTGACCGCCGGCACGGTTAAGCCCAGGCTGGTGCAGAAATCGGTGAGCGCAACCAGCATAGCTCCGGATGGCGCCAGGAAACTTACGCGGTTGCCTTGCGGCAGCGGCAGCATGGACAACGCCTTGGCTGCCAGCACCAGGTGCGTGTACTTCCACACCCGCACGATGCCGGCCTGGCGCAACATGCCGTCCACCAGCCGGTCTTGCGATGCCATGGCGGCGGTGTGCGCCACCGCGGCCTGCTTGCCCGCCTCCGAGGTCGCGCCCTTGAGCATTATGACCGGCTTGCGGCGAGTGACCGCACTGGCAATTTCCAGGAAACGGCGCGGCCGCTTGAAGCTCTCCAGGTACATCACGATGGCCTTGGTCTCCGGATCATCGCGCCAGGTACTCCAGCGCGTCGCTTTCGTCGATGTCTATCTTGTTGCCGATGCCGAGCACGCGGCACACCCCGAAATGCTCGTGGGTCAGGATGTGCTTCATGGTGTGGGTGGCGAAATTCCCCGTTTGGGCAATCGACCGACACGGCGCCGCGACGAATTTTGCCGAGCGGAAAGAAGGCCGAGGTGAAGCAGTGCGGGGTGGAGGTGTGTCCGGAGGTGTTGGGCCCGAGCACGCGGATTCCGGTGGCGCGAATGATCTCGATCAGCTCCTGCTGGATGCGGGCGCCGGGCTCGTCCAGCTCGGCGAAGCCGCCGGCCAGCAGCACCACGTTGCCAATGCCCCTGGCCGCCAGTTCGCGCACCGCCGCCACCGTGCTCTCGGCGGGAAGGATGACGATGCCCAGCTCGGCCGCCTCCGGCAGCTCAGCCACGCTGGGATAGACGCGCAGGCCGAGAATCTCCGCCGCCTTGGGGTTCACGGGATAGACTTTCCCGCCATACTCGTTCGCCAAAATATTGCGTAGTAATTCGTAACCGGCCTTGCCCGGCGACGCCGAGGCGCCAACGATGGCTACGCTCCGCGGCTCGACAAACGGAACCAGCGCATGCTTTTCCGAGGTCTTCATAAGGGCACCTTCCAGATTTCAACTTGCTATTCCGTGATCTACCGCCAGAGCTGTTCGCGCGACAAAAATCGTACTTCGTGTGTCATGCTGAGCGGCTCCGTAGGAGGCGCGAAGCATCCCGCAGGACCTATCACACTCCGTGCCGATACGAGCTTTTATATAGAAAGCCTGCAACCGCGTCTTCCCAACAAATTGCACCGGGATGCTTCGCTCCGCCGCCCCAGCGCGGGCGCGCCAGGCCCCGGCTTCGCTCAACATGACATTTCGAAAAAACATATACGACAGTTCGTATTATTCGGATGGTCGCGCGTGCCGCGGTTCATCTTGTTAGCCCGAACCCAGCACGACCAGCGCATCCACCGCCACCGGCGTGCCGTCACTCCGGATCTTCAGCGGATTGATGTCGACCGCCTGCACCGCCTGGTGCCGCAGGCCGATGTTTCCCAGCGAAACCAGAATCCCAGCCAGCGCCTCACGGTTCACCGGCGCCTGGCCGCGAAACGGGCCGAGAATTTTCGCGCTGCGAATCTCGGCCATCATTTCGTCAGCGTCGGCGGCGGTGATGGGGGCAACGCGGAAGACCGCATCGTCGAGCAGTTCGGTGAAGATGCCGCCCAGGCCGAACATTACGCAGGCCCCAAGCTGGCCGTCGCGCACCAGGCCGCATACCAGTTCCCGGTCTCCTTTGACCATTTCCTGAACCAGCAGGCCCTCGCAGCCGGGAATGCGCATAAGCCGGCGCGCCTCGTCGCGCACCTCCTGCTCGCTTTTGAGGTTGAGCGCTACCCCGCCTACCTCGGTTTTGTGAGCGAGAGTGGCCCCGGACACCTTCAAGACCACCGGAAATCCAATGCTCGCGGCCGCGGCTACCGCCGGGTCGGGACCGTCGACGAGGGTTTCGCGGCAGGCGTTGATGCCAAAGCCGGAGAGAAATCGCTTGGACTCATGCTCGCTTAGACTTGACCGGCCGCAGCGCAAGGCATCTTCGATGACGTTCATCAGCGGTCTCCCCTCGCATTTTTGTTTTCGATTTCAGATTGAAGAGCAAGGCTAAGTGATCAGGGGTTAGGGATGTGGAGTGAAGAAGCGCTCAATCTAATCCTAGTCCCTAACCCCTGATCCCTAACCGCTAACCGCTGCCGCTGCCCACCCGGTCTGGTTCTTGCCCTTGAGGCCGAGGATGGCGCGCGCGTCGTCGGGGCTGGCGATTTCCAGGCTGAGTTGGTTGGCCATCGTCACCACCCTGGCCACCTGCTCGGCGCTGCTCTTGGCTAACTGGCCCGGCCCGACGTAGAGACTGTCCTCCAGGCCCACGCGCGTGTTTCCGCCCATGGCCATAGCAACGGCCATCATCGGCAACTGCGCCTTGCCGGCGGCGCACACCGACCAGACAAAGTTGCGCTCGCCGAGGGCGCGCACCGCGCTTTCATACAGGAAGACTAGGTTCTGCACCGAGGCCGGAATAGCTCCGAGAATGCCCATCACGAACTGCAGGTAAATGGGGGGCTTCATCGCGCCCAGGTCGATGAGGTGCTTGAGGTTGTTGATCATGCCGGTGTCGTAGATTTCCAGCTCGGGCTTGGTGCCGGCCTCCTGCATCGACTTGCCGTAATACTTGAGCGTTTTGAAGGTGTTGGGAAAGATGAAATCCTCGGTCATTTGCAGGTAAGGCAGCTCCCAGTCGAAGCGCGGCTGCTTGATCTTGTTGGCCAGGTGGTAGATGGCGAAGTTGATCGAACCCGCGTTGAGTGAGGCCAGTTCCGGCTTGAGCACGCTGATGGGCCGGACTCTCTCTTCCGGCGACATGCCGAGTCCGCCGCCGGTGGTTATGCAGATCACCGCGTCGCAGCGGGCGGAAATCCGGCTGGCGATTTCGCGGAAAAGATTCAGGTCGCTGCTCGGACGGCCGGTTTTGGGATCGCGGGCATGGACGTGCACCACGGCGGCGCCTGCGGCATTGGCCTTGACCGCGTCCTCCACGATCTGGTCAGGCGTCAATGGCAGGTAGGGAGAGAGGCTGGGAACGTGAATGGCGCCGGTTACAGCCGCCGTTACGATTAGCTTGAGCATGAGCATCTCCTCAGATTGAGCGACAGAAGTTGCCACAGCGCGTCACTTGCCGCGGATCAGTTTAGATACTGTATACGCAAGGGTTTTGCAAGGCAATCCCGCATTGGCCGGCCGGCACCGTTTGCCGCAGGAGATGACCGCAGCGTTCGCCGGGCTCCCGATCCCAGGTGACTGCGCAACCTTCAGGCGCCGGGCAATCCTTATCTGGTGGCTTCCTCCAACAGGTAAATGAAGGAGCGGTACACCTCGCCGGTGGCGCGGGTCATGCCGATCTCGCAGGTGCGGCTGCTGGAGAAGTAGCCATCGTACTGCCGGCTGAGCACCTCGTGGGCCTCGCCTCGGGTGGCCGATTCGGTCAGCTCCGGCAGCAGGAAGCCGCGGTCGCCGGCGAAGCCGCAACAGCCGGCGGCCAGGGGCACGGTAACCGCGTCGCTGCAGGCGCGGGCCACGGCCTCCAGCTTGGGCGTCAGGTTCATCTTGACCACCGAGCAGACCGGATGCAGGGCCACCGACGGCAGCTTGCGCCGCACCGCCAGCCGGGGCAGCAGCACGTCATGCACGAACGCAATGCTGTCCTGGATGCGCATCAGGTCGAACTTCCTCTGGTTCTCCGCCGTCAGCCAGGCGCGTGAAGTGGTCAGGCCGTAGGTGCAGGGGCTGGTATCGACCACGATGGGCAGTCGGCCCCTGTCCGACCACTCCCAGAACTTGGCGATAGTCTGGTTCACCGTCAGCTTGTGCGCCTCGGCGAATCCCTTGGAAGAGAACGGCACGCCGCAGCAGTGGCCGGTGACGTCGTCCGGAATGTAGACCGGGACCTGGGCGCGCGCGGCCAGCGCTACCAGCGCCTGCATCAGGGAAAGCTCGCGCGAATCGTTCACGGCTCCGAATTGGCGCTCTTGTTTCTGCGGTGGATGTGCGGGTCCCATGGTGCGCGAGATGCAACTCGGGAAGTAGACCGCCTGCGCCCGGGCACGCGCGGTAGGCGGCCGACGCGGGGCGGCGTGCGGCATGTCGGCCGTCCACAGCGGAACCTGGTCGCCGGCGACGGCGCGCATCAGTCTGGTGATGGCCGTCATGGAGCCCAGTCCGAAGATCGACTGCACGGCATGACCGGTGCGCAGCGCGGTGCGCACTCCGCGTTCGATCAGGGCGAAGTTGCGGGCCACAAAAATGGCTACGCGGTGGGCGCGCGGCGTATGCCGCACCTTGCGGAAGCGCTTGGTCAACTGCCCGGTGTCGATCGAGACCGGGCAGGCGGTGGCGCACAGGCCGTCGGTGGCGCAGGTGTCCAGAACGGAGTAGGGAAATTTCGCCTCCAGCGCCGCGTACAGAGCGCGGTCCCCGCCGTTGCCCATTTCCAGCCGCGCCATCTCGCGGCGGATCACGATGCGCTGCCGTGGCGTGGTGGTCAGCTCGCGGCTTGGGCATTTGGACTCGCAGAAGCCGCACTCGGTGCACTTGTCCACCTCTTCCTCGACTGACGGCATGGGCTTGAGGTCGTGCAGGTGACAGGCGGGATCGGCATTTATCACCACGCCCGGGTTGAGCAGGTTTTCCGGATCGACCAGCTCTTTCAGCTGCTTCATGATCGAGTAGGCTTCCGGTCCCCACTCGGTCTCGACGAACGGGGCCATATTGCGGCCGGTGCCGTGCTCGGCCTTCAGCGCCCCGTCGTAGCGCTTGACCACCAGCTCAACCACGTCGTTCAGGAAACCTGAGTATTGATCGATGGCCGCCTGGTCGTTGAACGATTGCGTGATGACAAAGTGCAGGTTTCCGTCTTTGGCGTGGCCGAAGATGATGCCGTTGTGGTAGCCGTGCTTGGCAAACAGCTTGGTCAGATCGATGGTGGCATCGGCCAGGCGCTCGATGGGAAAGGCCACGTCCTCGATGATGACCGTGGTGCCGCTGTGGCGCGCCGCTCCGACCGAGGGAAACAGCCCGGCGCGGATCTTCCACAAAGCCGCCTGTTGCGCGGCGTCGTGCGTGAACTCGGGCGGCAGCAGCAGCTTCAAGCCGGATATGGCTGTGGCCGCCAGGGTTTCCAGTTGACTGCGCTCGGCTTCGTCTGCCGCCTGAAACTCCACCAGGATGCCGGCGGCGCCCTCCGGCAAGCCGCGGACCGAGGGCGGAGTTCCCGCCTGGTCTTCGACCGAGCGCAGGGAAGCGCGGTCCATCAGCTCCAGCGCCTTGGCCCCGGCATCCCGCAAGGGCACGATGGCGGCGCAGGCGGCGTACAAATCCGGAAACAGCAGCAGGCCGGTGTACTTCACCGGCAGGTCGGGAACGGTGTTCAGCACGGCTTCGGCGACGAAGGCCAGCGTGCCTTCCGAGCCGATCAGCAGGTGGCGGAAGATGTCGACCGGGCGATCGAAGTCGATAAAAGCGTTCAGCGAATAGCCGGTGGTGTTCTTCTGCCGGTACTTGGCCCGTATGCGTTCGCGCAGGGCGGTGTTGGCCTCGATTTCGCGCTTCAGGGCCAGGATTCCCTCGGCCAGCCGCGGCTCGCCTGCGCGGAATAGCTCGTCCGCCTTAGGGTCGGCCGTATCGATCACCGTGCCGGAGGGAAGAACGAAGGTAAGCGAGTCGAGCGTGTGATAGGCGTTCTGCTGAACCCCGCAGCACATTCCGCTGGAGTTGTTGGCCAGGATTCCACCCATCATGCAGGCGCTGATGGAGGCCGGATCGGGCCCGATCTTCGCCCGGTGGGGCCGCAGCGCCAGGTTGACGTGCGCGCCGATGATGCCGGGCTGCACGCGCACCTTCCTGCCCTCGTCCTCGACCTTCAGCAGGCGCCAGTGGCGCGCCACCTCCACCAGGATGCCGTCGGTGATCGCCTGGCCGGAGAGGCTGGTGCCGGCGGCGCGGAAGGTGAGCGGAACGCGCTGCTCATGGCTGAAGCGGAACAGCGCCTGAATCTCCTCCACGCCACGCGACAATACCACCGCCTTGGGAATAAGCCGGTAAAAGCTGGCATCGGAGGCGAAGGCAATCAGGTCGATGGGCCGGCTCAGAACCCGGCTGGGCTCGATGATGCGGCCTAGAAGCTGGACAATGCTGGTGTCGGCGGAAGCGGCGGAGGAACCGGTTTTCGCGGCAGTGGCCATAAGGGCTCCGGAGTATTGCTTGTTACCGGATTCTACTCTCTGGAAAGCGCCGGAAAAACCCCGTGGAGACGCCTTCGGGCGTGTGAGGCAGCGCCTGGGAGGAATATCGCCCTCAGGAAATCGAGTTGAGCAGCCTGGGCGGTGCCGTGATACAACTGTGAGGCAGATGCTGGCGCCGGGAAAATCGTGGCGTTATGGCGCGCCCCAGGTCTTCGCCGCGCTCTTGCTGCTGCTGTTTCTGCTGCAGGCCGGCGTATTTATCGCCCACGTGCCGCTCAGTCAGGCTGAAGGGAATCGCATCCTGCGCGGCATTGCCTTGGCCAGAGGCGCGCGGCAGGCCGAACCGTGGCGCTCGCCGCTGGCGGATGAAGCCGCGGTGGCGGGTATTCTGCCCGTCGTTTTAGGTTCGCCGCCAACCGAGGTGCCGGCTCCGGCCACGCTCGACCGCTATCGCTGGCTGGTGCGCGCGCCATTTCTGCTGGCCGGATTGCTGCTGGGCGCCTCCGTCTGGCACGTCGCCCGGCGCTTGTACGGCAATCCGGGCGGCTACGTCGCCATCGGTCTTTATTGCTTTACGCCCGCGCTGGTGGCGCGCAGTTCGCTGGCCGGTCCCGAGATCCTGGGCGCCTGGGGTGCCTTCGGAACAGTCTTTACCGCTATTGCGGTGGCGCACACGCTTTACGCGCCGCGTCCGGCCCTGTTCTGGAACCGCAAACGCATAGCCCTGCTCGGAACCGCCATCGCCATGATGGTGGGCGCGCAGTTCTCGCTGGCGCTGCTGCTGCCGCTGGCCCTGGCTTTCATGCTTTGGGCCGTTCCCGAGCGCCGTGGGGCGGCCGCAACGATCCTGACGGCCGCCTGCCTTGCGGCCCTGGCGCTTCTCTGGATTGTCTACGGCACCAGCATAGTCTGGCTCGGCCGCGCCCTGGCGAATGCCCAGTGGCTCGCATTCTCCCGCCTGGCATTTCCGGCAACGCTGGCCGCCGTCGCCTCCTTCTACTCGCGTGAAGCCTCGGCTGCCGCCCTGTTGAGCGTGGTGGCGTTGTTCTGCTACCTGCTTTGGCCGCGCACCCGCTTTTTCGGCAACACGGCGCCGTTGCTGGCGATGCTGGAGATAGCCCTGCTTGCCATCCTGACGCCCACCAGCGCGGGTGCCGCCTTCTTTTTTTACTGCCTGCCGTTCCTGATCGTCTTCACCGCCGGCGTCTTTGCCGACCTGTTCGAGAGTCGCCGCTATCGCACGTTCGCGGTTGCCGGGGCTTACAGCGTCATTCTGGCGCAAGCTGGCTTCAGCCTGGTCGGCCTTGTCCACCTGGCACGCGGATTCTGAACCTCAGTCACGGCCGGAAAGTCTCTCTCCAGTCCAGAGTTGCCTTTCGAATCAGGCACTTGCCTCCGTTATTCCGCATCTAACGAAAATAAGAACGCTCTATTTACACCGGGGTTATCATTAAGGGGGTGCAGTATGCGACGCCTTGGTGTTTTGGTTTTGACCTTTTCGCTGGTGATGTGCGGGGCGGCGGCGGCGCAGAGTCACAGTATGGGAGCCGTTGCTTTTGGCCATGGCGCGGGTTTGGGCACAGCTGCCGGAGCTGCCCGCACGTCCATCGGCATCGGAACCCGGCCCCCGGGTTTCTTTCCACATCATCCTCATTATCCTGGTCGCTATTTCGGCGGGAATTACGGTGGCTACTGGCCGGTTTATTACGGCGGCTATATTCCCTTCGACTACGGCTACGATTACGATCCCGGATACATGGGCTACGCTCCGGGAACATTTCAATCGGCTCCTTACGCATATCCGTATCCACAGGGCTATGCTCCGCCGGCAAATTATTACGCCTCTGCTCCTCCTCCGCCGGCAAGCTATCCGCCTCCGCCTGAGCAAAGCGCGCCCGTGGCCCAGGCGCCCAATCGCCCCGCGTCCTCCAAGGAAGCGGAGCCCAGCCCGGAGCCAACCGTGCTGGTGTTTCGCGACGGCCACAAGCAGGAAGTGGAGAATTACGCCATCATGGGATCCACCCTGTTCGTGCTCTCCGGCCGGCGCGCGCGCATCCCCATCGCCGAACTGGATGTCCCCGAGACCATCCGCCAGAACGAAAGCCGCGGCTTGGAATTTAGCATTCCTGCCCGGACGCAGTAACCCGACGCAGGCACAATTTGACATCCGCCGGCTTCGGCGTTAGGTTTCGAGGAGTTCCTAATCTGCCTGGCGTTTGCACACGCATAAGTGCCCGCTTCCGGAGCTGCTCATTATGGAAAAGAACAAAAGCACTGATAACCAGAAGACCGGCCTGCGCAAGGGCCTGACCAGTTACGGCGACGAGGAATTTTCTCTGTTTTTGCGCAAGGCTTTTATCAAGGGAGCCGGCTACACCAATGATGTGCTGTCGCGTCCCATCGTCGGCATCATCAACACCGGCAGCGGATACAATCCCTGCCACGGCAACGCGCCGCAACTGATCGAGGCGGTCAAGCGCGGGGTGATGCTGGCCGGCGGCCTGCCGATAGTCTTTCCCACCATCTCGCTGCACGAGAGCTTCGCCTATCCCACCAGCATGTATCTGCGCAACCTGATGGCGATCGACACGGAAGAGATGATCCGCGCGCAGCCCATGGATTCGGTGGTCATGATCGGCGGCTGCGACAAGAACGTGCCGGCGCAGTTGATGGGCGCGGCCTCGGCCGGCATACCCGCCATCTCGCTGGTGACCGGAGCCATGCTGACCGGCGGGCATCGCGGCGTGCGCGTGGGCGCCTGCACCGACTGCCGGCGCTACTGGGCCATGTACCGCGGCGAGCAGATCGACGCCGAGGAGATCGAAGACGTCAACAATGTGCTGGTGCCGAGCGTCGGCTTCTGCTCGGTGATGGGCACCGCCAGCACCGTCGCCTGCATGGTCGAGGGGTTGGGCATGATGCTTCCCGGCGGCGCCTGTCCGCCGGCGGTCACCGCCGACCGCATGCGCATTGCCGAAGAAACCGGCGCACAGGCGGTGCGCATGATCCAGCAAAAGCTGACTCCCGACAAGATCATTACGCCCAAGGCCATCGAGAACGCCATGCGCGTGCTGCTGGCCATCGGCGGCTCGACCAACGGCATCGTCCACCTGACGGCCATCGCCGGACGGCTGGGCATCGGCATCGACCTAGAAGGCTGGGACGCCATGAGCCGCGAGACGCCCGTGCTGGTCGACCTCAAGCCTTCCGGCCAGGGGTACATGGAGGACTTCCACAAGGCGGGCGGAATGATTACCCTCATGCGCGAACTCAAGCCGCTGCTGCACCTCGACGCCCTGACCGTCACCGGCCGCACCTGGGGCGAGGAGTTGGAAAGCGCCGGCCCGCCGTTCAAGCAGGACCTGGTGCGCCCGTTCAGTAATCCTATTTACAAAGTTGGCGGCGTGGCCGTCTTGCACGGCAATCTGGCGCCGGACGGGGCGCTCATCAAGCAGTCCGCCGCCTCGGCCAATTTGATGGAGCACGAAGGCCGCGCCGTGGTCTTCGAGAACGCCCAGGACATGGCCCAGCGCATCGACGATCCCAACCTGGACGTCAATCCCGAAGACATTCTCGTGCTGAAAAACATCGGCCCGATCGGCGCGCCCGGCATGCCCGAGGCCGGCTATATCCCCATCCCGAAGAAGTTGGCCAAACAGGGCGTCAAAGACATGGTGCGCATCTCCGATGGACGCATGAGCGGCACCGCTTTCGGCACGGTGGTTCTGCATGTGGTTCCGGAATCGGCGCTGGGCGGCCCGCTGGCACTGGTGCGCTCGGGCGACCGCATTCGGCTGAGCGTCTCGCAGCGCTCCATTTCGCTGCTGGTTAGCGACGCCGAACTGAAGCAGCGCGCAGCCGCCTGGGTCAAACCCGAGTTGAAAGAGCAAAGAGGCTACCGCAAGCTGTTCCTGGAATCGGTCACGCAGGCCAACGAAGGCTGCGACTTCACTTTCTGCCGCGCCGGCCAGATCAAGGAAACCGTGCCCCGGCCAAGGGCGCAGAAAGTGTCCGGGTAAATACGACTAGTTCGACAAGGTGGCACCCCCACCCTAACGCCGAACGCCGCGGCGCGAGGGTGGGGCACCTTCGAGAACTACTTGAACACTACGTTCCGCCGTTCTTTCTATTTGGTGCCCCACCCTCACGGCCTTCAGTTGGCCGTTAGGGTGGGTTCAAACATCCCCATTTACAAGCAGCAGATACAGGACTACGGTTTTTGTATGCCTTCGCGCCTGAAACGATTTCACCAATCGGAGCAGTCGCATTTCCTAACATTCAGTTGTTACCAGCGGCAACCGCGGTTTGTGGTATCGACGCGGTGTGAGATTTTTCTATCGAGTCTAGAGTACATACGCCAAGCTTACGGTATGCGTATCTATGGATACGTCATCATGCCGGAACACATTCACCTTCTTCTGGGTGAGCCTGCACGTAGAACGCTGGCCCAGGCGATTCAGGCTCTAAAGGTCTCGGTTTCCAAGAGAATCCATTGGCAGAGCGAGCGTTTCTGGCAAAAGCGATATTACGATCACAACATCCGCAGTTACGAGAGCTTCGTAGGAAAACTGCGCTATATCCACCGCAATCCGGTGGTGCGTGGACTCGTCGAACGTCCAGAGGATTGGCCTTGGAGCAGCTTCCGGCATTACGCGCTGAGGGAATTGGGCGCTGTGGAGATTGAATCGGACTGGACAGCACGCTTACGCGCGATAGGACCCTGACAACAACCCACCCTAGCGCCGAACAGCGCGGCGCGAGGGTGGGGCACCAAGCCTAATCTAAGTTTGTTTTGATCTTCCAACAGCTCTGTACGGCTGCTTCTGGCCAAGTCCTAAACTGCCGACCGAATAATTCCAAGAAGCACGTCAGGAATGATGCCGCATGCCTGAATACGTTGCCAACATCACCCTCGTCCGCTCGTTGCGACCAAACCAGCCCATCGGGACGATGCTGGAGGAATCGGTCAGCCATATGGACATCAGCGTGGGTAAATGAGGAGAGTTCAGTGTAGAAGATGTCATATGCCTCGATGTGATCAACCGCAGCAGCCATCTCGCGGAGCGACACTCCTGACCAGTTCCGCCAAACTCTTCCCTTGTGGGTAAATTGATGGGCAACAGAATCGAACTTCTTTGAAATGTCAGATCGCCGGTACTCCCACTGGTGTTGCCAAAGGAGGGTCATTGCTTCACGCCACTGCGGGTCTTTACTATTTCTATGCTCCAGACACGCTTCCATCCGACGTTTGTTGAGAACCGCCCCGAAGGCGATGTACTGATGGGCACGGTCTGCGGGCGCTTGGGAGACATAATGTGCTGTCACATCCGTTTCAAACATCGTTCTTGTGATTGCATAACCTACGGTCACAGGAAACCACGTGTTGCCGAACGATCCGCCAATCCGAAGAAGCGTCTCCGCAGCCGAAAGGTTATGTAGGAGAAAACACGACATGATTGATGTGTATTCCACGCCGGCTGGGTGAAACGGAATTCTGTCTACATGACCTTTTCCGAAATCAACTAAACGCTGCACGACCTCTTGGTGCTGCTCAGTTGTGAGAAATAGCAAAGGTCATCTCCCACTGTGCCGCCTGACAACCTATTCTAGCGCCGAACGACGCGGCGCGAGGGTGGGGCGCCTTCAAGTACTACTCGGGACTATTTCCCGCCCTACTTTTTCTTCTCCGCTTCTTTCTCCGTGGCTCCGTCCAGCAGGCGCAAGCCTTCCGCCTGCGGGCCGATCAGCCCGGCGTGGGCGTAGACGAACAGCTTCTCCCGGCTGTCGGAGATGTCCAGGTTGCGCATCGTCAACTGGCCGATGCGATCCATGGGAGTGAATGCGCCCTCCATATTCTTTTCCATGGTCAGGCGCTCGGGGGCGTAGGTGAGGTTGGGGCTCTCGGTGTTGAGGATGGAATAGTCGTTGCCGTGACGCAACTCGACTGTGACCTCGCCGCTGATGGCCTTGGCCACCCAGCGCTGCAGGGTATCGCGCAGCATCATCGACTGCGGGTCGAACCAGCGCCCTTCATAGAGCAGGCGGCCCAGGCGCCGGCCCATGCTGCGGTATTGCTCGATGGTCCCTTCGTTGTGAATGCCGGTGATCAGGCGCTCGTAGCCGATGAACAGCAGCGCCATGCCGGGCGCTTCATAGACGCCGCGGCTCTTGGCCTCGATGATGCGGTTCTCAATCTGGTCGCTCATGCCGAGGCCGTGCCGCCCGCCGATGGAATTGGCCTCCAGCACCAGGTCGATCTCGCCGGCGAAGGTCTTGCCGTTCAGCGCCACCGGCAGCCCTTCCTCGAAGCGGATGCGCACCTCCTCCGGCTTGATCTCGACCTCCGGACGCCAGAAGGCGACGCCCATGATGGGCTCCACGATCCTAATGCCGTTGTTGAGGAACTCCAGGTGCTTGGCTTCGTGGGTGGCGCCCCAGAGATTGGAGTCGGTCGAGTAGGCCTTCTCCTTGCTCATGCGATAGTGCAAACCGGCGCGCTCCAGCAGCTCCGACATCTCCTTGCGCCCGCCCAGCTCGTCGATGAACTGCTGATCCAGCCAGGGCTTGTAGACGCGCAGGTTGGGGTTGACCATCAGCCCGTAGCGGTAGAAGCGCTCGATGTCGTTGCCCTTGTACGTGCTGCCGTCGCCCCAGATGTGCACGTCGTCTTCTTTCATGGCGCCGACCAGCATGGTGCCGGTCACCGCCCGGCCGATGGGCGTGGTGTTGAAGTAAGGCAGTCCGGCGGTCGAGATGTGGAAAGCCCCGCACTGCAGCGCGGCCAGTCCCTCGCGCGCCAGCGGCTCGCGGCAGTCGATCAGCCGGCCCTTTTCCGCCCCGTATTCCAGCGCCCGGCGCGGAATGTCTTCGTAATCGGACTCGTCAGGCTGGCCCAGGTTAGCGGTGTAGGCGTAGGGAATCGCTCCCTTCTGGCGCATCCAGTAAATGGCCGCGCTGGTGTCCAGACCTCCGGAGAATGCGATGCCGACTTTTTGCCCCACAGGAAGGCTGTGCAGAATATTGCCCATGAAAATTTCCTTCTCCGCCGCGGCTGCCAGCGGCTGGCGTTCCGGGCTGGCCGGATGAAAAATCAAAATTCGCCTGAATGCCTTTGATTATATGGAACAGAGCGGCTTGCGTGTTAGGGAATAGGGGCTAGGTAGCCTAGCCCCCTAGCCGCTAATCTTCCGGCAGCACCGGCAGCACCGCCGTGTTGACTACGGCCGGATCGTCGCGCAGCTTCAGATACAGCAGCGTGCCGTTGGGACGTGGGACGCTGAGCCGGGAATTGGCGAAGCCCAGAGGCACGGGAACGACCCGCGTAAACTGCGCATCGGAGGCGACCGAGTCGATCAGGAACAGGTTCGTCCCCAACAGCGTGCATTGCTTGTCCGGGCTGTCGGGGCAGCGCACCTCTTGCAGGGCCGGGGTGCGCACCAGCTTGACTAGCGGCTGCCAGTCGCCGGCTGCTCCCTCCGCCGCAACCGGACGAAAACGCAGTGGGCCGAAGGCGGATGGTCCCAGGTTCTTGAGCGGATCGAGCACGGCCAGCAACGTGTGCGGGTCCTGCAAGGTCAGGTTGCCTTCGGCGGTGCTCAGCGTCACCTTGGCAGAACCGTCCTCGGTGCCAACTTCGATTTTCAAGCCAGGCGCGAATGTCTGTGGAACCTCCGCTTGCAGGAAAAAGGTCAGGCGCCCGTTCTGCGGAAGCTCATCGTCGTTGGCCAGGCGAATGGCGGAGTGGGCCGGGGCCTGCACGCTCTTGCTTATCAGTTTTACCTTCGGCCGGGGCGCCTCCACGGTCGTTTGCACATCCAGGACGCGGCCATCCTTGAGCGCGACCTTGGCACTTAATTTTTCCTCCGGCCGCAGCGCATCGCTACTGTCCGTCTGCGCGGTCAGGCGCAGCTCGTCTTTCTGGCCGGCACGCGAGAGCCCCGCCGGCACAAAACGCATCCCCTTCAGGTCCAGGCTGGCCACCTCGTCCAGGCGCGTTCCCTTGAGCACGCTCTGCCGGTCGCCGGCATGAATAACCAGGCTGTCCAGGTGTCCAGGCTCGGCATACGCCAGCAGGGACAGCTCGTCTGGTTTCGTCAGGCCGTACTTTTTCATGGCGATTGCCATGGGGCCGGCGGCCGCATCTTTTAGCGGAAGCTTCAATTCCAGCTCGTTCGGTTTCGCCAGCTTCCAGTTGACCTTCACGGTCTTGCCTTTTTGATCTTTGACGGTCACCTCGCTGACGCAAGCGGCGTCGTCGCTCTGGAGGTGCAGCACATCCTCGCGGCCCACGATCAGCGCCGATTTGTCGGCGGCCGGAACTACCCAGCTCCCCGGATGCGCGTTTTGCAGGTGAAAGCCGGGCCCTTCAAATATCTCGAAGCCCCACTGTCCCTGCACTGTTCCCATCAACTCCGCGCCGAAGTCGGCGCCCGGCAGCAGCCTGGTATCAATCGCCAACCCACCACGCCCGGCATCGGCTTTGGCGGGTAGATCGACGGTCTGCCCGGGCTTGCCCTTGAGGTGCAGCTTCAGATCGTAGGCGAAGCGGGTCGAGAAAACCAGGGGAGCGCCCTCGGCCGGCAGCACCAGCCCCGGCTTCTGCAGGCAGAAAGTCTGCTTCAAGTCCACCGGGCGCAAGGGCGGAAACTGCGCCGCCTCCACCGCCGGCAGGCCCACCACCATTACCGATTTCGGCTTGCGGAACGAGGGCGGGTTGTTCAGCTTCAAATCCACCGTGTCCATCGTAGCCACCGACAGCGCGGGAATGTACTGGTACTGGGCAGTGTGCAGGTTTTCCATCAGTCGCGCCACATCCATCACTGCTCCCACGTATGGACTGTAGGCCCCGCCGCCCGCCGGCTTGGCGGTGCTCAGGGTTCCGATCAGGTCGGAACCCGGTCCCGAGGTGAGGGTCGCCACCATCGACTGGCTGTGCCCGTCTTCCAGCACAAGCTGGTCGGTGTTACGCATCAGGCAGGGAGCTTGCTGCTCGCTAGGTTTGTCGAAGCATTGCTTATCGAGCTTGATGTTCAAACTGCGGGCCAGCAGAACCGAGGTGTCGTGCAGAACCTTGGGGTCCTCGTTCGCGAGCTGCCGGACAGCGTTCAGATACTGGTCCAACCGCGAGCGGTCCAGGCTGGCCTGGTTCAAGTCCTGCGACGCTCTGACAAAAGCGCCTGGCTTGCCGCGCAGCGCCGAACGCAGCGTGCTGAAGTCGCCTCCCGTCTGCGGGGCCAGGAGCAGCAAGGCCTGCTGCGCATCCTGGGGAACCGTAACCGTGACCCCCTCCCGGCGCACCTGCTTGTCCCAGGTCTCCACTTTGGTGAACCAGTTTTCCGGCGGCGGATTGGTCGAGCCGCGCAGGAATGCCACCACCAGCAGATAGTGCACCGTCTGGCCGGGAGGCACCAGAAGGTGAACCCACAACCGGTCTTGCGGTTGCAGGTTGGGCACCTGCGAAATGGGCAGCGTCTTGCCTGCCCGGGTCACGTTCATTTCCAACCGCGGACCGGATAAATCGAAGGCCGCCGTATCCGCCCGAACAAAGGACGCCAAAGTAAATGCAAAAAGAGTAAGCGCAAAACGTAAGTGGCTGAAGCGAAACATATGGCTATTCTACGAGCTTCCCGGAATCCAACTCCACACCTTATATGGCGTGTACTTGAACTTAACCCGGAGTAGCAGCAATATCACCTGAGTCATCGAAAAATCCAGAACGATCATTCGCACTGTCGAGGGGGCTATAGAGGCTGAAAAAACCTTTAAGAGGTGTCACCCTGAGGTGGCGCTGCTTTTGCGCGGCCGAAGGATCTGCTTTGCTTTCCCAGGAACTATCCGCCACCAGCCTGCCTGACCTCTCCTCGCCGGCATCGTTTATCATTGAACTTAAGCCTCCAGAAGGATCGATCAGAGTCATGAGAGAAAACCCGTCCCGTCGTCTTTACATGGATAATGCCGCCACCAGCTTCCCCAAGCCCAAGGCGGTACTGGAGGCTATGTCGCGCTACACCCTGGAGTTGGGGGCCAGCGCCGGCCGCGGAGTTTATCGCGAGGCGATCGAGACCGGCGCGCTCATCGCCGAGTGCCGCCGCCAGTTATGCCTGCTGTTTCGCGGAGGCAAGGCCGAGCATTTCATCTTCACCCTTAACTGCTCCCATGGCCTGAACCTGGCGATCAAAGGCCTGATCAACGGCGCTAATCCCGGGCATGCCATCTGCTCAGATATCGATCACAACTCGGTTCTGCGTCCCTTCAATAAGCTGGCCGAGAACGGCTGGCTGACACAAACCCGCCTGCCCATTGACCCGGTGAGCGGACTGCTCGATCCGGATGACGTTCGCCAGGCCATCCGCTCGGAGACGCGGCTGATTGTCGCCACTCAGGCCAGCAATGTCAGCGGCACGGTTCAGCCGATCAGGGAAATTGGCGCAATCGCCCGTGAGCATGGCATTCCTTTCCTGGTGGACGCGGCGCAGGCGGTGGGCCACATTCCCATCGATCTGGAGGCCGACAACATTGACCTGCTCGCCGCCCCCGGACACAAGGGCTTGCTGGGGCCGCTGGGCACCGGCTTCCTGTACATCCGGCCGGGACTGGAGAAGCTCCTCTCCACCTTGGAGGAGGGCGGCACCGGCTCGGTGAGCGAGCAGGACCGCCAACCGGAGTTCCTGCCCGACAGGTACGAAGCCGGCAGTCACAATGCCATTGGCATTGCCGGCCTGCTGGAAGGAGTCAAGTGGATCGCCGGCCAGACGGTGGAGAAGCTGGCCGAGCACGACCGGACGCTGAGCAAAGTCTTCCTGGACAAAATCAGCCAGGTCGAGGGTCTCACCTATTACGGGCCACGCGGCCTGGAGCACCGCACCAGCGTGTTTTCCATCCGCCTGAAGGGATTTGAGCCCTACGAGCTGTCCCGCCTACTGGAGAAAGAAGGCGGGGTGTTGACGCGTCCGGGCCTGCATTGCGCCCCCATGGCGCACCGCAGCTTCGGAACCCTGGAGGTGGGCGGGACTACCCGCTTCAGCTTCGGGCCGTTCCTCACCGCCAGCGACGTGGAATTCGCCGGCGACCTGGTGGCCGCGCTCAGCCGGTCGCATGGAGCCGTGCGCGCGTAAGGCGGCTACGTGGTTCTCAATTTTCTTCGAAAATGCTGCAATGGTGGCGATCCACGCTGTACATTATAATTTCGCTCGGATTCACGAGACCCCGGCTATGGCAGTAGGCTGTCGGATCACGTTTGGTCGCTTGAAGAAATTGCACTGCTGGCAAACTGAACGAGTGGTCCGTTACTGAGGTAGTGAGACTCTGGATTTTTGAGCCACTCTTGACCACTTGTGGTATACGTTATATATAATCCAACGGACAGGATGAGCCCTTGCATCTGTGGGGTGGTCGTGTGCATCTATATGTTGTGAGGGCATTTAGCTCAAGAGAGAGGAGAAGGCCCATGACACAGAGCGCGATGAAAAAGCTCGAAGTGCTGCGCAAGGCGACGGCCCGCTACTCCCCTCGTGTCCAAAAAAGGCTTTCAACGGCTGGCAAATCGGGCGATGACGCACTTGTGCAGTCTGCCGCCAAATACTATGTTGCGCTGAAGAAACTTGCCGACAGGTAACGTCTTTAGGCTCGCATCAGCGTACATTGAGTTTCTCCATGATAGGGGAATAGCGATCTTCTGGCCGGGCGTTGAACCTGTTTATCCCTATGACTGTCTAGACCTAAACCTGCTCGAATCGGCGGCAGAACAGCCATTCCAAGCAGGCTTCGGAGAAGAATTTTACCCCACCATCTATGACAAGGCCGCCTGCCTGTTTTTTTCGATTGCTGGCGGGCATATTTTTACGAACGGGAACAAGCGAACAGCAGTCCTAGCACTTGACATTTTCTTGACCGCAAACGCAATTTTCCTGTTTCTTCCTAATGCGGAAATGAAGGCCCTCGCCGAGCGGACCGCGAGGTACAACAAAGATGGCCGAGCCTTCAAGGACGTGATTAGAGAAATCAGTGAGATCGTCAGGAAAAATAGCGTTCCAGTTGCAGCCTTGCGGTCAAAAAATCCCAAAGAATACAGATTTATGCACCGACTGAAGAAGAAGATTCGCAATTTCCCACTAAACCAGCCTGGTGCGCGTCCCCGTCAAGCCCTACTCCGAAACGGGCAAATTCCACGCGAAAACCCAAACTGAGACACTACCCCACGCGGCGCTCGCTCGGAATGACGGCCATTTCTTGGTATAAAGGGTCTCCTGCGCCGTATCGCTGGCGGGACATCTCACAATCCCGGCCCAAGAAATTGAAACTCAAATTACTTCAGCACATCGGCGCCGGCCTGGCAGCACCGGCCGTCGTTCTCGCTGGCGTCGCCGGACATGCCAATGGCGCCGATGATCTTGCCTTCGGAAAACAGCGGCAGGCCGCCGTCGACCGGAATGGCTCCACGCAACCGCAGCACGCGCACGCCGGCGCCGCCGGCGGCCAGCATCTCCTGCATCACCCTGGTCGGACGCTTGAACAGCGCCGCCGAGCGGGCCTTATCGATGGCGATCTGCGAGCCGGCAAGCTGCGTGTTGTCCATTTTCTCGAAATAGACGAGGTAACCGCCGGGATCGACGATGGCCACCGCCATCGTCCAATTGTTCTTGCGCGCCTCGGCCAGAGCGGCGGCGGCAACCTTGCGGGCGACTTCCACGCTGATCGGCGGACCATAGGCATTCGACATCGCGGACATGTTTGGCCTCTCCTGTGCTTCTCGGCTGAGAAGCAATCATCATAAAAGAAACGTGGCCTTTGGCGAAATGTAGTAGTGCAGCCGCTGCGGCGCGCCTTCTGCCCGCGGCGCTACGTCGTATCTCTACGATGCCACCGGCAGGGTGAAGTAAAACACCGAGCCTCTGCCAAGCTGGCTGGTGACGCCGATCCTGCCGCCGTGCAGCTCCACGATGGCCTTGGCAATGGCCAGCCCCATGCCCGTGCCCTGCAGCGAGACCCGCTGATTTCTGCCGCGGTAGAACTTCTCGAAGATCATCGAGAGGTCGAACTCGTCGATGCCGGGCCCATGATCAGCCACGCTGATGACCAACTCCGAATCGCGCAGTTCGGCGGTGATGTGCACCTGGGTGCCGGCTGGGGAGTACTTGCCGGCGTTATCCAGCAATTGCTGCAGCACTTCGGTGATGCGTTCAAGGTCCATTTTCACTGCCGGCAGCCCGTCGGGAACCGCGACTTCCAGCGGATGCTGTGCCAGCAATTGCCGGGTTTTGTCGACCGCGGCGTCTATGGCTTCGCGAATATTGTGTGGACTGGCATGCAACTCCACCTGGCGGGCATCCAGTTGCGCCACCTCCGCCGCCTCGCCCACCAGGCGGTTCAGGCGGTCGCTTTCCTCGTTGATGACAGTCAGCAGTTCCTGGCGCTGCGCCGGCTCCAGGCCGGCATCGGACTGCAGGGTCTCGGCCGAGGCTTTGATGGCCGTCAGCGGCGTACGGAATTCGTGGGTGACGGCGTCCAGCAGGACAGTGCGCAGGCGGTCGCTCTCGCGCGCGGCTTCGGCTTTGGTGAGCTTTTCTACGGTTCGTCCGCTTTCGATGGCTATGGCCGCCAGGCTGCCGATGGCGTCCAGGCTTTCGCGCGACAACTGGCAGCCGCTAATCCCGATGCTGCCCACCGAGCGAATTCCCAGCCGCAAAGGCAGGTAGCAGAGGCCGCGCTCGCGGTCGATGAAGGGCTCGCCCCGTCCGCTCACCGTCCGCAAATCCTCGATGCTCAGCGCGGACTGGCTGGCAATGTCGGAAAAGTACGGCTGCGGCCGGCCGTCCAGCAGCAACGCCGCGCCCTGCGCCCCAAAAGTGTCCACCACGTGCCGGGGAATGGTGTTGAGCAGTTCGTAAACCCCCTGCGCCACTAGCAACTGCTGGCTGAAGGCGTACAGCCGCTCCACCTCGCGCCGCCGCTGGTTGGTGTGCACAGCCTCCCGCCGGGCACGCTCGGCCAGTTGGCTGGCCACGGTCGCGGTTACCAGGAAGGCAAAAAGCGCCACCCAGTTCTGCGGATCTGCGATGGTGATATGCAAGACCGGCGGCAGGAAGAAGACGTTATAGGCCAGCGTGGCCAGCAGCGACATGAAAATCGCGCACCGCAGACCCCAGGCAGCCGCCACCAGCAGGATGGCCAGCAGGAGCGTGAATCCCACCGTTGTCTGGTTGACATGGACCAGGCTGAAATAGAACCAGGTAATCAGGCAGACGACGGCGGCGGCGATGCCGTAGTGTAATGCCTGCGCTGCAAGCCATCGTTTCACGACCGAAATTGTAGCTTATTTGGGCAGCGGGTCAATTTAGACAGGCGCCGTCTTTATCGAATGTTAATTGACCCACTACCACCATTCGACAAACTGCTTCTCGCTGCGGGAGAATACCCATGATGCCGAAGACACCCGAACAATGGCTGGAAGAGACCGAACCGCAGAAGAAAGAGGCCATTTTCAAGCTCTTTCTGGGATACGCTCCCGGTGTCGGCAAGACCTACACCATGCTCAGCGAAGGCATCCGCCGCCGGCGCTACGGGGAAGACGCGGTCATAGGGGTGGTGGAAACCCACGGGCGCCAGGCCATCGCCGAGCTGGCCCTCAACCTGGAGGCCGTCCCGCGGCGGCAGATCCAGTACAAGGGCGCCAGCTTCGAAGAGATGGACATCGACGCCATCCTGGCGCGCAAGCCGCAGGTGGTGCTGGTGGACGAGCTGGCGCACACCAACATCGAAGGCAGCCGCAACGCCAAACGTTACCAGGACGTGCTGGAACTGCTGGACGCCGGCATGGACGTGCTTTCGACGATGAACGTGCAGCACATCGAAAGCCTCAATCCGCTGGTGCACAGCATTACCGGCGTGCGCGTGCGCGAGACGGTTCCGGATTGGATCATGCAGCGCGTGACCGAGATCGTGCTGGTCGATCTCACGCCCGAAGCCCTGCAGCACCGCATGCGCCGCGGCGATATCTACCCGGTGGACCGGGCCGACCGCGCCCTGGGACACTTCTTCCGCCCCACCAACCTGATCGCCCTGCGCGAGCTGGCGCTGCAACAGGTGGCCAAGGCGGTGGACCGCAGCCTGGAATCGCAACTGGCCAAGGAAGAGCCGGGACGTATCATCGGCGTGCGCGAGCGCATCCTGGTGTGCATCAGCTCCAATCCCTCGGCGCAGTACCTGATCGCACGCGGAGCGCGCATGGCCAGCCGCATCGACGCCGAATTGTTCGTCGCCTACATCGATATCGGCGCCGACAAGGACCCGGAAAACCAGCGCACCCTCAGCCAGAACATCCGCTTTGCCGAGAATCTGGGAGCCCAGATCCTGCGGGCCGAGGGCAAGAACGTGGCCGCCGAGGTCGCCAAGATGGTGCGCGAAAAGCACATCACGCATGTGGTTTTCGGCCGTTCGTCGCAGAGTAGCTGGCGCAGGTATCTGTATTTGTCGGCCATCCAGAGATTTCTGCGCGACGCTCCCCCGGTCGATGTCCACATCGTCACCCAGGAAGTGAGGTGAGTTCCCGGCGATGAGCCCAAACGAGACCCGCAATATCCTGGTGGTCGACGACGAGCCGCAGATCACGCGCGTGCTGAAGACCACGCTTTCCAGCCGGGGATATGCCATCCGCACTGCCCGCGACGGCGACGAGGCCGTGCAGGTCATGAAGGACTGGACCCCGGACATGGTGATCACCGACCTGCGCATGCCCAACATGAACGGACTGGAGCTATGCCGCTACGTGCGCAAAAACTCCGCCGTTCCCATAATCGTGCTGTCGGTGAAAGGAGAGGAAAAAATCAAGATCGAGGCGCTCGACGCCGGCGCCGACGACTACATCACCAAGCCATTCAGCGTGGACGAATTGCTGGCACGGGTGCGCGCCGCCCTGCGCCGGGCCACGGCCGGATCAAAGCCGGAAGCCGAGGTTATTCTGATCGGCGATTTCCGCATAGACCTCCAGGCCCACAGCGTCCACGTGCGCCAGCGGGAAGTGCACCTGACGCCCAAGGAGTTCGACCTGTTGGTATACCTGGCGCGGCACCCGGGACGGGTGATAACCCATCGCGTGCTGCTGGCCGCGGTGTGGGGCGAAAACAGCGTCGAGCAGCCGGAATACCTGCGCGTCTTCGTCGGCCACCTGCGCAAGAAACTCGAGGCCGGCGGCGGCTCCAGGCACTATATCCTTACCGAGCCCTGGGTGGGCTACCGCTTCGATCCCGGTGAATAAGCGCGTATTGGGTTTTTCCAAACTAGCCAGCTTCGCCGCAGCGTGGAAGCCCACGCCTTTAGGCGTGGGAATAGATGTTGAATTGAAGCGGCTTCAGCCGCTGTGGGGGCGCTCCACATCGTCCTCCCGCCCCAGGGCGATACGCATTGCTGAAATCCAGCGACTCTGGCATACTGCGCGCAAGCAAAATCCGTAAAAAATCACCAAGCTGTGTTTTTGCCATATCCGCACATGGGGAGGACAACGTGATTCGCACCGTTCTGCTGCACTGGCTGATGTTTTCGCTGTTCCTGCTGCTGGTAGTGCCCTCGGCGGCAGGGGCGGTCGAGCTGAAGGTTTTCTGCACCCACGCGCTGACGCCGGCCATGGAAAAATTGGCGCCCGAGTTCGAACGCAAAACCGGCACCAAGCTGGTCATCTTCGATTCCACCACCGGCGCGGCCATGAAGCGCATTAGCAGCGGCGAAGTTGCCGACGTCGTCATTCTGACCGGCTCGGCCATCCGCAAGCTGGCCCAGGAGGGCAAGCTTGACCCGAAAACAGTGAAAGACATTGCCGCCACGGGCATCTCGGTAGCCGTGCGGGCGGGAGCGCCTAAGCCTGACATCAGTTCGGCGTCAGCCCTCAAGCAGGCGGTGCTGTCGGCCAAGTCGATCGCCTATACGGACCCCGCCGCCGGCGGCGCCAGCGGCATTCACTTTGCCAAGGTGCTGCAGCGTCTCGGCATCGCCGACCAGGTAAAGCCCAAGACGACTTTAGTTGGGGGCGGCGGAGCAGTGGGCCCGCTGGTCGCCTCCGGCAAGGCCGAAATGGGAGTGCAGATGGAGAGCGAGCTGCGGGCCACCAAGGGAATCGAGATTGTCGGACCTCTGCCGGGAGACCTTCAGGACCTGACCCTTTTCTCCGGGGGCATCTTCGCCGGCAGCAAGAATGCCGCCGCGGGAAAGCGCCTTATCAAGTTTTTGAGATCCGCCAAGGCGGCCCCGGTGCTGAAAGCAACTGGCATGCAGATACCGAAATAGCGGATAGTGGCACTGGAAATCTTGATTGGTGCCCCACATCTGCGAACGGCGCGCAGATGTGGGGCACCTCACTAACGTCTAACTCCTTAATCCCTACAGCCCCAGGTATGCCCGGCGCACCTCGTCGCTGGCGGCGATCTGGCGGGCGGGGCCTTCCAGGTGCACGCGGCCTTCGGCCATGACATAGGCATAGTCGCTCAAGGCCAGCGCCAAGTGTACATTCTGCTCCACCAGCACCATGGTCAGGCCGCTGCGCTTCAACGTCTTCAGCGTCAAAAACAGTTGTTGTGCCAGAACCGGCGCCAGCCCCAGGGAAAGCTCGTCGATCATCAGCACGCGCGGCTCTTCCATGAGCCCGCGGCCCAGGGCAAGCATCTGCTGCTCGCCGCCGGAAAGCGTGGCCGAGCGCTGCCGGCAGCGCTGCTCCAGGCGCGGGAACAGCTCAAAGACGCGGCCCAGGTTCCACTTCATGTGCCCGCGCGCGCGCCGCGAATAGGCGCCCAGCTCCAGGTTCTCCTGCACGGTAAGCTGGCCGAAGAGCTGGCGGCCTTCGGGAACCAGCACCAGGCCTCGTTCCGCCTTGGCGTGGGGCGGCATGCGGGTAATGTCCTCTCCGTCGAGCAAGATGCGCCCGCCCCACGGGCGCACCGCGCCCACTACGGTGCGCAGGGTGGTGGTCTTGCCGGCACCGTTGGCGCCAATGATGCTGGTCAGTTGCCCGGCGCGCACTTTGAACGAGATGCCCCAGAGCACCTGGATTTCGCCGTAGCCGGACTCAAGCGCTTCGATTTCCACCGGCGCGCTCATCAGTTCGGCTCCATGAGCTTTTCGGCGATGTTGGGATCGCCCAGGTAGGCTTCAATTACCTGCGGGTGGCGGGCCACCTCCGCCGGCTCGCCTTCGGCAATCTTCTCGCCGAAATTCAAGACAATGATGCGGTCGGAGAGGTTCATGATGGCCTGCATCAGGTGCTCGATGAGGAAAACCGAGATGCCGCGCTGGCGAATGGCGCGCACAATTTCGATCATGCGCGCCACCTCCGAGGGATTCAGCCCGGCCAGAACTTCGTCCAGCAGAATCGCCCTGGGCCGCGAGGCCAAGGCGCGTGCCACCTCCAGGCGCTTCTTGCCGGCGATGGTCAACTCGCGCGCCAGCGTCTGGCTGCGATGCTCGAGGCCCACCTCGGCCAGCACTTGGTGGGCAACTTCGGCGGCCTGCTTGAGCGATAACCCCTGCGGGCCGAAACAGCCGCCCACGATCACGTTGTCCAGCACGGTAAGCTGGTTCAGCGGCCGCACGATCTGGTGGGTGCGCGCCAGGCCGTGGTGCACGACCTTGTTGGGCGGCGCTCCCGTGATGTCGGCGCCGGCAAAGTGAATGCTTCCGCGGTCGGGCTTGAAAACTCCATTGATGAGGTTGAACAGGGTGGTCTTGCCCGCGCCATTCGGCCCGATAAGGCCGATGATCTCGCCCTCCGCAATCGAAAAGCTCACATTGTTCACGGCCAGCAGGCCGCCGAAGCTCTTGCTGACGCCGCGCACCTCCAGCAGCGGATTCACTCCAGCACCCTCCGCATTTTGGGCAGCAGGCGATAGAACCCCCCGATCAATCCCTCGGGCGCGAACAGGATGATGATCAGCAGCAGCCCGCCGGCGACTACCAGGTGAAAGTTGGTGAGGCTGGGCGAAGTCAGCAGGTATCCCCTGAGCTGCTCGTACAGGGCCGCGCCCAGGGCCGCGCCGGCGACCGTGCCCTGGCCGCCCAGCATCATCATCACGATGGCTTCGATCGAGAACGTCAGATCGAAGGCACCCTCGGGGTCGATCATGCCATTTTTAAAAAAGACCAGCGCCCCGATTACCGCCGGCAGAAAAGCCGAGATGGCAAAGACGCGCGCCTTATAGCGCGTGGTATTGACGCCGAGGACGAGGGCCGCATCTTCGTCCTCGCGAATGGCAAACAGCCCCAGCCCGAACTTCGAGTTCTTGATGAACAGGCTCAACAGGAGCGAGAGGCCCATGGCGGCTACTACCAGCAGGTAGGCGGCCCAGACGGCGCGCATGGCTCCGCCGAGAGGCGTGTAAGCGTCCATCGAAACATACATGCCGCTGGCGCGCCCCCAGGGACTGAAGTTGGAAACGAATGCCTGCACCGCCTCCAGCACGCCGATGGTGGCCAGGGCGAAATACGCTCCCCGCAATCCTAAAATGGCGAATCCCAAAACCAGAGCGAAGACGGTGACCGCCACCCCCGCGGCCAGCGCGGCCGCGATCAGCGGCCATCCCCGCACCGTAGTCAGGTAAAGCCCGATGTAGCCCCCCAGGCCGTAGAAGACCACGTTGCCGAAGTTGACGTAGCCGGTGTAGCCGATCATCAGGTTGAGGTTGCTGGCCAGAGCGATGGCTATGGCGATGAGGATGAGGTCCTCGCGCAGGATGGCATCGCCGCGTGCTAGCGGCACGATGGCAAACAACAGGGTTACGGCCAGAATCATCCAAAAGGAGGGCCGCTTCAGCATCAGGCGGCCTTTCCGAAGATTCCGCGCGGAAACGCCACCAGCGCCAGAACGAACAGACCGAATTCGATCAGGGGAATCCAGCTCACGGCGATGAACGGGGTGACCGCGCTTTCCAGCAGTCCCAGCAGAATGCCCGCCAGCAGCGCGCCGATGGGTTTGCCCAAACCGGCCAGCACGGTCACCACAAAGCTTTTCAGTTGGTAGGTGCCGCCGGAGAGCACGGTGAAGGGAAACAGGGTGGAGATGAGCCCGCCGGAAGCCACCGCCAGCGCCACTCCCAGGCCGAAAGACACAGTCAGCAGCCGGACCGAAGAAATTCCCATCAGTTCGGCGGCGTCGCGGTTGTCCGCCACCGCGCGAATGGCCTTGCCAAAGCGAGTGTAGTAAAGGAAAAGCTGCAAGCCGCAGGCAATGACCACGGCGGCAATGGCGGCGGCGATGTGGTCGCCGGTGAAGGTGTAAGGCCCGATGCTGATTCCGGGCAGGCTGAAATTGACGTTGTAGGGGCTGGTGCTCCAAAGTGTCGTGCCCACCCCGACCAGGATCATGTTGACCGCAAAAGTAGAAAGCAGGCTGGTCAACTGGGGACGGCCGATGACGCGGTGAACGGCGATCCAATAGATGCCTGTGCCGCACACAAAACCGCCGACCATGATCGGCAGCAGCAGGATATAGGCGTTTATGTGAAAGCCGCTGAACAGGAAAAACAGGCCGAACATGCCGAAGGCGATCATGACTCCGTGCGCCAGGTTGATGACGCTCATGACGCCCCAGATGAGGCTCAGGCCCATGGCCGCCAGCCCGTAAACACAGCCGACCAGCAGCCCGTCGAACATAGAGGCCAGAACTCCAGCCATGTCTTGCACCTTGCGTTACGGCTCTGCTCTGGTGAAACTTGCGGTGCGCGGTTGCGCCCGCAATTCGCCGGGCCAACACCCGGTGCCTCCACCATTGCCAAGCCGGAGCCTCGTTCTCGCGCTTCCTTTATTTGCCTGCCATCACCGGTTGGCCGTGGCGCAGCGGAAAGACGATGCTCGCGCTTTTCGCGCTCTCCGGCCAAACGACCTGCTTATCCAGTTTCCCCGGCATCTCCTCCTGCCACTGCGCCAAGACCATGGTGTGGGCTATCTGCAAGCCGTGGCGGCTGGCCTCGGTGGCGAACTGGGTGCGGCCGAAGAAAGTGGTGAGATTGGTGGCGTTCATGGCGGCGGCCACCTTGGCCGTATCCAGTGATCCGGTCTGCTCGATGGCGTGCTGCAGGATCAGGCCCGCGGCGTAGCCGCCGGCCGACTCGTAGCTCGGAGGAGCGTTGTATTTAGCCTGGTAGGCCTTCAGGAACTCGGCGCCGGTGGGTCCGATCTGCGGCTTGAAGTTCGACTGCGGCTCCCACTGCGAGGGAACGGTCACGCCGTCGGCGGCCTTGCCCAGTTCCGTAAATTTTGGACTGTCGGGAGCGACCAGCAGCGAAATGAATTCGATGTTGGCTTTCTGGTTGTATATTTGCCGGGCCAGCGTGGAGCCGTCGGCGTAGTGCCCGCCTCCCAACAGCGCGGTGGCCTTGGCAGCGACTATCTTGTCGATGATGGGGCCGAAATCGGTGGTGCTGGAAGCGTAGGCTTCATCGACGACGATCTTCAGCCCCAGCTTCTGCGCCTGCGCGCGGGCAGCCGAGGCGACGGCCGTAGAAAAGCTGTCGTCGGAGTACACCAAGGCAATGCGGCTGTTCGGGTCCTTGGCTTTCAGAACATCTAGCGCACTGGAAAGGTATTCGTTGGCCGGGCTGAACATCTGGAACAGATACTTGTTGCCCAGGGTATAGGTCTTGCCTTCGGCCGCGCCGGTGGTGATCATTATGCGCCCGTTCTGCTCGCTGACTATGGCCGCCGTCGCGGTCAGCCCGGAGGAGTATGGGCTCAACAGGAAGTTCGCCTTGTCCTGCAGGATGAGGCGCGTGTAGAGCTGTTGCACGCGCTGCGGGTTGGATTCATCATCATAGCTGACAAACTTCACCTGGTAGCTTTTGCCGCCCGCCTTGATGCCGCCGGCGGCATTCACCTGGTCGCGCCACAGTTCAAAGCCACGCAGTTGCTCCAGCGAGTCGACATTCAAGGCCCCGGTGCGCGACACGGTGAAGCCGACGGTTACGGTCTGCGCGTTTCCGGAGGCCACCAGCACCAATGCCAGAAACACTACTGCCGCCGTATACATGATTTTCATGGGATACCTCCACCGCCAGACGGGCGGTTGCGAATATTGTGATGGCGGGGTGGCATCGCAAGATGCACGTTCCCCGGAAGCTCCGGCGCGAAGCTCGCGCGGCAGCGCGGCGTTCCGCCCACTTGCGGCCTGCATGTGCCTGGGATAAGAGAGCGACTACGTGCTCCAGTAAAGCCCGCCCGAACTGCCCAAAGCCGTGGTGGTGAGAGTGGGGTGCCTTCAGTACCGTTCACTCAGATTTTGACTGCATCTTCGCGCCCTCGTGAGCCGCAGCCCGGGCTTTACTGCCGTGAAGCCGAATTGGTATCTTGCGGTTTATTGTTCCGCTTGCGGAAAGTCGATGCCCGGCAGGCGCTTTTGCGTCCTGCGTGGGATGATTGGACAGAAATGAACCCGATTACGCGCTCGCCATTTGCCCATGATCTCGGTTTTGAATTGATCGAAGAGGCGGCAGGGAAGGCCGTCGTCGCCGTCGAGTTGACCCCGCGCCTGAGAAATTTCAGGGGCGTGGCCCACGGTGGCTTGACGGCAACCCTGCTGGATATGGCCATGGGATTGGCCTGCCGCAGCCCGGCGCGGGAATGGACCGGCGAAGGAACAGTCACCCTGAACATCCAGTTCATGCTGCCGGGCCGGGGGCGCCTGGTGGCCGAGGGGCGATTGCTAAGAGCCGGAAACACCGTGGCCTTCGCCGAAGGAGAGGTGCGGAACGAGAACGGCGAGATGGTGGCAAAGGCAACCGCGACCTTCAAGATCGTGCGCCATTCCGCCAAGACCGGGGCCAAGCCGACAAGCCGCCAACGGCCGGCCATTGAAGAGGGGGATTCCGGCGGCGCCGACTCCGGCTAGAGCTGGAGCGATCCGTCTTAAGCTTGCGTTGTTATTGGTGAGGCCAGGGTTGCAGTCTTACAATCTGAAATCAAGTCATAGAATTTGCAATTCCCGGAAAGGATCCGCCATGGCTGGGACATCGTCGGCAGTGGAATTTCGCGCGGCACTCGTAAACATCGTTGGGGAAAAGGGCTGTCTGTTCGAGCCGGCCGATACGGCTCCCTACTGCGAGGACTATCGCCAACTCTACAAAGGACGGGTGCAGGCAGTGGTGCGGCCCGCCACCACCGAAGAGGTGGCAGCCGTGGTGCGCTTGTGCGCCGAGCGGCGCATCGGCATCGTGCCGCAGGGAGGCAACACCAGCTTGGTGGCAGGCGCCGTGCCCAGCGAGGACGGCAGCCAGATTGTGCTCGCGCTCGGCCGTATGAACCACATTCGCGAGATCGACCCGGTCGATCTGACCATGACCATCGAAGCCGGCGTGGTGCTCAAGAATGCCCAGGAAGCGGTGCTGGCCGAGAATTGCATGCTGCCCATCTCGATGTCCTCGGAAGGCTCGGCCCAGATCGGCGGCGTGCTGGCGGTGAATGCCGGCGGCAACAACACGGTGCGCTACGGCAATGCCCGCGACCTGGTGCTCGGGCTGGAGGTGGTGCTGCCCAACGGGGAAATCTGGAACGGCCTGCGCCGGCTGCGTAAGGACAACACCGGCTACTGTTTGCGTCAGCTCTTTGTGGGGTCGGAAGGTACGCTCGGCATCATCACCGCCGCCGTTCTCAAGCTGGTTCCGCGTCCGCGCGAGCTGGCGGTGGCCCTCTGTGCCGTGCCCTCGGAACAAGCCGCCCTGGACCTGTTCGTGCTCTCCCGCGAGCACCATCACGAGGCTATACAAGCCTTCGAATACATGTCCGGCCTGGGGCTCAGAATGGTACTGACGCATATCGCCGACACGCGGCTGCCGCTGGAGCAACCGGCCGATCACTACGTGCTGCTGGAACTGGCTGACGTGGCGGTCAACTCGAACCTGCGCGATAAGCTGGAAGAAACGCTGGGCAAAGCCATGGAGGCCGGCCTGGTGCTGGACGCGGTTCTGGCGGGCAGCTCGGCGGAGCGGCTGGCGCTTTGGAAGCTGCGCGAAGAGCATACCGAGGCGCAAAAGCGCGCCGGCGCAAACATAAAGAATGACGTGACCGTGCCGGTCTCAAAGGTGCCCCAGCTTCTGGTTCAGGCCACCGAAGCCTGCCAGCGCCGCTTCCCGGGAATCCGCGTGGTCCCCTTCGGCCACATGGGAGACGGCAACATCCATTTCAACGTGGTGCAGCCGGAGGGCGCGAGCGGCCCCGAGTTCCTGCGCCAGAGCCACCAGATCATGGATACCATCAACGAAGTGGTCCGCCGCTTCGACGGCAGCTTCTCCGCCGAGCATGGCGTCGGGCGGCTCAAGCCCTACCTGGTCAAGGAATGGCGCGGCGGAGCGGAGCTGGAAACCATGCGCCGAATCAAGGCCGCACTCGACCCCTTGGGCATCATGAATCCCGGCAAGGTGCTGCCGGAATAGGGAACAGGGACGGATTGGGGAGCGGTAGCCGCGAATAGCGCCCCACATCTGCGCCTGCAACGAGGCGTAGATGTGGGGTTGTTCTTTCCCAAGCGGGATAGCCCTCTTCTGGCCTGTCGTTTGTTGTCTAAATTCCCGGTGTAGGTTCTAGCTCCGGATGGCTGCGGACGTATTTCTTGGCTAGCTGCAAAACCTGACGCTCGCCCGGATAGGTAAGTTTCTCGTGCGCCTCTTCCAGGGGTAGCCAGACCGCCCGGCGGACCTCTTTGCGCATGGCCGGCTGAATGTCACCCAGGCGGCCCGACATGTAGCGGAACAGATAGAAGGTAACCACCTTGAAAACGCGTTCGCGCCCGCCCCAGGAGCGCACGTAAAAATACTTGATATCGCCGAGCTGGGCGATGTACTGCACCAGCACGCCGGTTTCTTCCAGCACCTCGCGAATAGCGCCCTGTTTGGGATTCTCGCCCCGGTTGATGGCACCTTTGGGCAAGGCCAGAATGGCCGGGCGCCGGCGCTGCTTGAGGGCACTGCGGGTGACGCTGTCGGCGTTCACCACGTTGGGCTCAATGGCCGCCACGTACCATTGTCCGCGCAGGCGGCGCACCACTACGCCGCCGGCGGAAAATTCGCGGACCGTCTTCCTGGGAGGATGTGGGCTATCGATCACGATTCCAAGCAGAATCTTCGCAGGTTTGCCGGCATGGAGGCAAGAGGCAGTTTCGACAGGCGCCGCAGGCTGGGCCGGGCCGGGAAAACCGATGTGAAGCCTGTGTGAAACAAACTACAACCAGTGCATCATGTTCAAAGCACCTCTGCATCTCAATTTAGGCATCGGCTGAGGGTGCGGCAGTGACCTTCTTTCACAGACTCGTCCGATCGGCCAAGGCGTTTTCCCGGCATTTCTCGCAGGAGGGCGGCTTACGCCAGTCCTCTCCTGGGAAAATAAAACTCGGGGTTGCCCTGGGAGGCGGCTTTGCCCGTGGCCTGGCCCACATCGGAGTGCTGAAGGTTCTGGAAGAGGAGGGAATCGCCATAGATCACCTGGCCGGAACGAGCGTGGGCTCGGTCATTGCTGCCGCCTATTGCAGCGGGACCTCGGCCCGGGAGCTGGAAGAGATCGCCAGGCTGGTTCGTTTCCGCGATTTCGCGCGCTGGTCATTTTCCCGCTACGGCATCTGCAACAGTGACCGCATGGCTGCCTTTCTGTCGCGAATTCTGAAAGCCGCAACCTTTGAAGAGCTGAAAATTCCCTTGGCAGTGGCGGCCACCGACTTCCTGACCGGCGAGCCGGTGGTATTCCGCAGCGGTCCCATCTGCGATCCGGTGCGCGCCAGTTGCGCCTACCCGGGAATGTTCGCCCCGGTTGAGATCGCAGGCCGGTTGCTGGTGGACGGCATGCTTGGCCACGCCGTGCCCACCACGCCCCTGCGGCAGATGGGCGCCGGCTATGTAGTCGGCATCTCGCTAAGCGCCCACTGGCTGCGGCTGACCGGGCCGCGCCATCTGTTCGATATCATCGGGCAGTGCTTCTCCATTGCCCAGGCCCGCATGAGCGTGCACTGGAAAAAAGATGCCGACCTGGTGCTGGAGCCCGAAGTCGACGGCTTCGCTTACGATGCCTTCGACCGCTCGGCCGAGTTGATCGCCAATGGCGAGCGAGCCATGCGGGCCGCCCTGCCCACGCTCAAGCAGGCCCTTGCCGGCCATCCAGTGCCCGCGGCCTTCACGCCGGGAGGGGCAACCGCGCCGCACGCGGTAGAATTGGCGGGCCAGGCTACCTCGCGCCTGCTGTAGTTCCGGTCGGCCAACGCCCATCGGAACTGATCAAAGCAGTTGCGAATTCGTGTAAGCTGAACCTAAGCTATCTGGTGTACTCCACCGAGAATCCCCCATCTCCGGGGCACCGGCAAGAATCCTGTCTGCTTGGCCGGGTGGGTCTTGCATGAGAGCAGGAAGAACAAAGAATCCCTTTGTTTTCGCGCGGGCGCGAATGCCGCTTCTGCGCCTGGCGGTAGCCGCCGGTCTACTGCTGGCGCCGTTGGCGCTGTGGGCGCAGGCGGCGCAACCGGCCCGGGCGCCCAGGGCCATAGACGGATTCCGCCAGCCGGCGGCACAACTCCGGCTGGAAGAGAAATTCCTCGCCATTCCCAGCCCGCAGCTCGCCGAAAAGCACCTGCTGGCCCTAAGCTCGACGCCTCACGTCGCCGGCAGCGCCGAAGACCGCCAGACCGCCGACTACGTTGCCGCCAGATTCCGCGAAGCTGGCCTGCAAACCCGTATCGAAACCTACAGGGTGTGGTTCAACTATCCGATCGAGATACGGGTCGAGTTGCTGACGCCGCAAGGCCCGCGGCTGATCGGCCCAAGCCGTGAGCGCGTCGAGGGAGATCCCTACCAGGACGACCCACGGCTGATGGTGCCGTTCATGAGCGGCTCGCCCTCGGCCGACGTCCAGGGAGAGGTGGTCTACGTCAATTATGGCCGCTCCGAAGACTACAAGAAGCTGGATCAGATGGGCATCAGCGCCAAAGGCAAAATCGTGCTGGTGCGCTATGGCAAGGTTTTTCGCGGGGTCAAGGCTGCGCTGGCGCAGCAAAACGGCGCGGCCGGGCTTATCATCTATTCCGACCCGATAGACGACGGCTACTTTCAGGGCGACGCCTATCCCAAGGGCAGCTATCGGCCGGAAACGGCGGCCCAGCGCGGTTCAATCGAGCTGATGTACCGCTATCCGGGAGATCCCACCACGCCGGGAGTGGCCTCGATTCCCGGCCTGCCGGACGCGAAGCGGATTCCGCCCGAGCAGGCTGCCAATCTCCCCTCGGTGCCGACGACGCCGCTTTCCTCCGCCGACGCCGCGCCCATCCTCAGGCAACTGGGCGGGCCGGCTTCGCCGCGCGACTGGCAAGGGGCGTTGCCGTTCACCTATCACCTGGGCCCCGGCCCCGCCAAAGTGCGCCTCCTGCTGCGCCAGGATTATCGCCTGCGCGCCATCTGGAACGTGATCGGCACGGTAGCCGGAACCGTGGAGCCGGAGCAGTGGGTCATCGCCGGCAACCATCGCGACGCCTGGGAGTTTGGCGCCTCCGATCCGGGCAGCGGCACGGCGGCCATGCTGGAGGCGGTGCACGGCATCGGCGAACTGCTGAAGAGCGGCTGGCGCCCGCGGCGCACCATCGTCTTCGCCAGTTGGGACGCCGAAGAGCAAGGGCTGATCGGCTCGACCGAGTTCGTCGAGTTGTATGCGGTGGAACTGCGCAACGCGGTGGCCTATTTCAACATGGATATTGGCGTCTCCGGGCCCGTTTTCGGCGCCTCCAGCGTTCCCAGCCTGAAAAACTTCCTGGTCGAAGTGACGCGCGCCGTGCCCAGCCCGGCGGGAGGCACGGTGTTCGACGGCTGGAGGGCTTCGCAAACGGCCGGGCGCGTCTACCAGTCCGAAACTCCGGACAGCTACAACTTCTCCTGGCGGCCGATGGCGGGCAAGGGAGGGGCGGACATACTGGTTGGCGAGCTAGGCAGCGGCTCCGACTACACAGCTTTTCTGCAGCACGTGGGCGTGCCCTGCACCGATATCGGTTCGGCCGGCCCGAACGGCGTCTATCACTCGACATTCGACAACCTGGCTTGGTTCCGGCAGCAGGTTGACCCGAATTTTCTCTACGAGCAGCAGATGGCGCGCCTGTTCGGGCTCCAGGTGTTGCGCATGGCGCAGGCGGATATGCTTCCCTACGACTACGCAGAGTACGCCGCCCAAGTCAAGCTTTACCTGGAGGCCGCCAAGCGCAAGAGCGGCGAACAGACAGGCTGGGACCAGCAGCCGGACTTCGCGCCCGCCTTGCGCGCGGCACTACGTTTTGCCGCCGCCGGAATGGCCATCAAAGCGGCTGCCGAACAGCCCAAAAACGATGCCGCTCTCAACAGGCGTCTGCTGGCGGCCGAACGCGCTCTGCTGCTGCCGCAGGGCCTGCCCAGACGGCCCTGGTTTCGCCACTCAATTTACGCGCCCAGCGAAGCCAACGGTTATGACGCCGTTACGCTTCCCGGCGTGACCGAGGCCATCGAGCGTGGCGACCTGGCGGAGACCGAGCGGCAATTGGCTCTGCTGACGCAGGCCTTGAACCGCGCCGCCGAAGCGCTTGCTACCTTCAAATAGCCCTCACGCCTTGCTGGTCACGGCGGCGTGGCGCTCGACCTTGAACTCCATACCGGTGCCGTCGCGCCGGGCCGGGCATCAACCACCACGTGGTCGCCGTGCAGCACCTCGCCGTCCAGGATCTTCAAGGCCAGAGGGTCCTGCACCAGCCGCTGGATGGCGCGCTTCAGCGGACGCGCCCCGAAGTTGAAATCGTAGCCGCTGCCGATCAGCAGCCGCTTGGCCGCCTCGGTCAGCTCCAGCGAGATCTTGCGCTCGGCCAGCAGCCGACGCAGGTCTTCCAGCCGCAGCTCGACGATCTTGGACAGTTGTTCGCGGCCCAGCGGATTGAACACCACCACGTCATCCACCCGGTTGAGAAACTCCGGCTTGAAGTGCTGGCGCAGCGCCTGCATCACCTGCTCGCTGGCCTCGGCGAACTTCTGCGGGGTGGAAAGATCTCCCTGCAGGTAGATGGCGCCCAGGTTCGAGGTCATGATCAGAATGGTGTTCTTGAAGTCGACGATGCGTCCTTTGCCGTCGGTCAGGCGGCCGTCGTCCATGATCTGCAGCAGGACGTTGAACACGTCCGGGTGCGCCTTCTCGATCTCGTCGAACAGCACCACCGAGTATGGGCGCCGGCGCACGGCCTCGGTGAGCTGCCCGCCTTCTTCGTAGCCGACGTAGCCCGGAGGCGCGCCGATCAGCCGCGAAACGGAGTGCTTCTCCATGTACTCGCTCATGTCGATGCGCACCATGGCATGCTCGTCGTCGAACAGGAACTCGGCCAGCGCCCGCGCCAGCTCGGTCTTGCCCACGCCGGTGGGGCCAAGGAAGATGAACGAACCGATGGGCCGTCGCGGATCGCTCAGGCCGGCGCGCGAGCGGCGGATGGCGTTGGCCACCTTCTCCAGCGCCTGGTCCTGCCCGATTACGCGCTGCCGCAGACGCTCTTCCATCTCGATCAGCTTTTTTACCTCGCCTTCGAGCATCTTCGAGACCGGAATGCCTGTCCACTTGCTGACGATGCGGGCGACATCCTCTTCGTCGACCTCTTCCTTGAGCATGCGCGAGCCTTTACTGTCGGACTCGGTGTTGAGCCGGTCGAGCTCGCGCTGCAGCTTGGGCAGCTCGTCGTACTGAATGCGCGAAGCGCGCTCGTAGTCATCCTTGCGGGTGGCATTCTGCTGCCTCCAGCCTCAGCTTCTCCGTCCGCTCTTTGAGGTCGCGAATACGCGCGATGACGTCCTTTTCTTCCTTCCATCGGGCCTTGAGCGCGTTGGACTGCTCGCGGATGCCGGCCAGTTCGCGCTCGACCGCGGCCAGCCGCTCGCGCGAGTTCGGGTCTTCTTCCTTCTTCAGCGCCTGGCGCTCGATCTCCAACTGGGTGGCGTGGCGCTCCAGCTCGTCGATCTCGGTGGGCAGCGAATCGATCTGGATGCGCAGCGAGGCGGCCGCCTCGTCGATCAGGTCGATGGCCTTGTCCGGCAGAAAACGGTCGCTGATGTAGCGGTGGGAAAGGGTGGCGGCGGCCACGATGGCCGAGTCCTTGATGCGCACCCCGTGGTGCACCTCGTAGCGCTCCTTCAGCCCGCGCAGGATGGCGATGGTGTCTTCCACGTTGGGCTCGCCGACAAAGACGATCTGGAAGCGGCGCTCTAGCGCGGCGTCCTTCTCGATGTACTTGCGGTACTCGTTCAGAGTGGTGGCGCCGATGGCGCGCAGCTCACCGCGGGCCAGAGCGGGCTTGAGCATGTTGGAGGCGTCGATGGCGCCCTCGGCGGCGCCGGCGCCCACCAGGGTGTGAAGCTCGTCAATGAACAAGACGATCTTCCCCTCGCTATCCTCGATTTCCTTGAGCACGGCCTTGAGGCGATCTTCGAACTCGCCGCGATACTTGGCCCCGGCCAGCATGGCGCCCAGATCGAGCGCCACCAGGCGCTTGTTCTTCAACTGCTCGGGGACGTCGCCGGCGACGATGCGTTGGGCCAGGCCCTCGACAATGGCCGTCTTGCCGACCCCGGGCTCGCCGATCAGCACCGGGTTGTTCTTGGTGCGGCGCGAGAGCACCTGGATGGTGCGGCGAATCTCGTCGTCGCGCCCGATCACCGGATCGAGCTTGCCGCGCCGCGCCAGCTCCGTCAGGTCGCGGGCATAGCGCTCCAGCGCCTGGTACTTGGCCTCGGGATTCGGATCGGTGACCGTCTGCGTGCCGCGAACCGCGGTCAGCGCCTTGAGAATGGCGTCGTAAGTTATGCTGGCAGCGGCCAGCAGCTCGCGCGACGGATCGCGCTTCAACTTGGTCATGGCCAGCAGCAAATGCTCGGTGGAAACGTACTCGTCTTTGAAGTTGCCGGCCTCTTTGAATGCCAGGTCCAACAGTTCGCTGCTGGTCTCGGCCAACTGCGCCTGTGCCGAAGCGTTGCCCAGCTTCGGCAAGCGGGCAATCTCGCGCATGGCCGCCTGATGCAAGGCAGGAGGCTGCGCCCCCACCCGGCTCAGCAGGGGAACCACAATGCCTTCGCGGTCTTCCAGCAGCGCCGCCAGCAGGTGAACGGGCATCAGCTCGGGATTGCCGTGCTCGGATGCCAGATCGTTGGCGCGCTGAAAGGCCTCCTGCGCCTTTACCGTCAATTTGTCCCAGCGAATGGCCATGATCTGTTCGAACCTCGATTCCTTAAAACATTTTCCCTGAAATTCACAATATAAAATTTTGGGGGAGAGCCGTACACCCTCCCCCCATTCTTCCGCCTGAGAAGGCGGCTATTTCGCTAAAACGGCGAGTCCTGCCGGGTAACCGGGCTAAGCCCTGCCGGTTACTTCGCGCTGGCCGCCAGCTCTTTGCCCACCTGGATCTTGATCTGCTTCGGCTTGGCTTCGGCGCGCTTGAAAAGCCCGATCTTCAGCACGCCCTTGTCATAGGTGGCCGAAACCTTCTCGGTATCCACCGTGTTGGGCAGGGTGAAGCTGCGCGAGAAGCTGCCGTAGTGGCGCTCAATGCGATGGAAGTTCTCTTCCTTTTCTTCCTTCGACAACTGGCGTTGGCCGGAAACGGTAAGGACGTTGTTCTCCAGACGGATGTCAATGTCCTTTTCTTCGATGCCCGGCACTTCCATTTTCAGCTCAATGCCGTGCTCGTCTTCATAGACATCCACCGGAGGAACGAAGGAGCCGGCAGTGAGCGAATCGTCGCCACTGTAAGTGCTGAACTGCTCATTGAACAGGCGGTTCATGCGGTCCTGCAAAGTAGCCAGCTCACGGAACGGTTCCCAACGGGTCAACATAGTCATTTTCGTAGCCTCCTAAAGGAATTTCTTGTGATTTTCGAGGGCCACGCCCTCACATCTTGATTAGATGTCATTCATCACGGAAAGATCATAAAATATGAGTGCATTACTGTCAAGAAATTTTATTACGTATGCTGAATATCATCCTGCTTAAATATCTCCTTTATTTTCATGCTATTAACTTAGGTGCTTGCGAAGTGCTGGGTGCCAGAAGGGCTGGGTGCCCAGTAGATGGCTAGCTAAGCCGAGGCTCTGGGTCCGGCCAAGCTGACCCGAAGGCCAAGGCTGGCGGAGCTTGGCCGCAAGGGCAGGCGATCGGTTTGTTGCCTGATCTAATACTTGCATAAGATTAATTTATTGTAGTATTAGTTCTGAAGGTTGAGCAAGGTTCCGGGCTCTCAGCTTCAGTCCCGGCGGTTGCGAATTTCAGGCCCTGGAGAGAGGAACGTATGTCGTGGACAGCAGAATATAACCGCAAGCTGAAGACCGCCGAAGAGGCGGTAGAGATCGTTAAATCCGGGATGCGCCTCTGGGTGCACTCCAACAGCGGCTATCCCTCGGCGCTGGTTAAAGCCCTGGCGCAGATAGGCCCGCGCGTGCGCGACGTCGAGGTTTCCCATCTGCTCTCTTTTTCGAACATGCCCACGGCCGAGCCGCAGTTTGCCGGGCATTTCCGGCACCGCTCATTGTTTACCGGCTCCAACGTGCGCACCGCCATTGCCGAGGGCCGTGCCGACTACGTTCCCATTCACCTGGGCGAAGTGGAGCGCCTGATGGAGTCGGGTGGGATGCCCATAGACGTGGCCATGATTCACGTCACTCCCCCCGACTGCCATGGCTTCGTCAGCCTCGGCCCCTCGGTGGAAACCACCTTGACGGCGGCGCGCTGTGCCCGCCATGTGATCGCCCAGGTCAACAATTGCCAGCCGCGTACCTACGGAAATTCGCAGTTGCACGTGAGCGAGATCAATGTATTTGTAGAAAAGGACGAGCCCATTCCCGAATTCCAGCGGCACGCCAGCAGCGAGACCGAGCGCATGATCGCCAAGCACGTGGCCAGCCTGATCGAGGATGGCAGCACCATCCAGACCGGCATCGGAGGAGTGCCGGACGCGATACTCTCGTACCTGACCGACCGCAAGAACCTGGGGATTCACACCGAGGTTCTGTCGGACGGCGCCGTGCCGCTGATCGAAGCCGGCGTGATCAACGGCAGCCGCAAGACGCTGCATCCGCACAAGGCGGTGGTGGCCATCGGGCTGGGCACCAAGAAGTTCTACGACTTCATCGACGAAAACGCCTTTTTCGAATTCATGCCCAACAAGTACGTAAACGATCCTTTCCTGATCGCCCAGAACGAGCACATGGTGGCCATCAACGCCGCCCTGCAAGTCGACCTCACCGGGCAGGTTTGCGCCGAATCCATCGGGCAGCGCTTCTACAGCGGTTTCGGCGGGCAACTGGACTTCATGCGCGGGGCGGCGCGCGCCAAGTACGGCAAGCCGGTAATCGCCATCTCGTCTACCGCCCAGCAGGGGACCGTATCGCGCATCGTTCCCATGCTGAACCACGGAGGCGGCGTGCTGACCACCCGCGCCGACGTGCATTACGTGGCCACCGAGTATGGCATCGTGAACCTGCACGGCAAGAGCATCCGCGAACGGGCCGAGCTGCTCATCAGCATCGCTCACCCGTCGTTCCGCGAAGAGCTGTTTCAGCATTGCCTGCGTTCGCGGTGGTTCGTGCGCAATGAGGAGCCCGCGCTACAGGCCAAGGCTGCCGCCGTTTGCATCAGCTAAACTCAGGGCTGCGGCAGGTGCATGGGCGGCCCACTCAAGCAAAACCAGCTTGAGTGGGCCATTCGCGCGGAACCCGCCAAGCCAGGCAGTAGTGGGTCAATTTGAATTTCCACAACAACGGGTGCCCTACGTCCCGCCCTGCTTTTGGGCTGACGTGGGGCCAATCCCCAGGTTAGCGCCAAAAAGCGCGGCGCGGAACCTGGGGCACCCTTCAAATTGACCCACTATCAGCCAGGCTGTTCGTTTCAATTGAAATCTTTAACCTTGTAATACGCGGCGCCCCACGATCCGATATTTTCCCTCGACAATAATGCGAATGGCCTCGCTGTAGGCCTGGTGTTCCTGCTCCAGGATGCGGTCGGCCAGGGTGTGCTCGTCGTCTCCGGGCAGCACCGGCACAACCCGCTGCACCAGGATGGGGCCGTGGTCGAGCTCCTCGTCGACGAAGTGCACGGTGCAACCGCTTACCTTGGCGCCGTAGTCGAAGGCCTGTTTCTGCGCCTCCAGGCCGGGGAAGGCGGGCAGCAGCGCGGGATGGATGTTGAGAATGCGTTGCGGAAACTGCCGGATGAACCAGGGCGAGAGCAGCCGCATGTATCCGGCCAGGATTACCAGCTCGACGCCGGCCTGGCGCAGGGCGTCGACCACCCGGCGGTCGTGCTCTTCGCGCGGGTAGCCCTTGCTGGGGATTACCAGCGCCTGCAGGCCGCGACGGCGGGCGCTCTCGATGCCCGGGGCTTCGGGACGATTGGAGATGACCACGGCAATGCTGGCGCGCAACCGCCCGGCCTCGATGTTGTCGGCGATAGCCTCGAAGTTGGAGCCCCGTCCGGAGAGCAGAATGCCGAGCTTCATAAGAGCAGTTCTTCGTTCTTAGAGCAAATTTATAGTTGCTGTACCCAGGTGGAAGCACCGGGCTTTAGCCCGGTGAATAAGCCCACCTAAATTTAAGGGGCTTCAGCCCCTGCGGTCCAACACCGCGGCTAAAGCCGGTTCCTTTCCGACTGCGGTTCGCCGGGCTAAAGCCCGGCGCTTCCACGGTTAGTGAGTACATCAACTCTGGAACCGCTTTAGTTGTTAGTTCGACCGCATCTGCCAAAGCAGTTCTTCGTTGTTAGTTGTTGGTTCCACCACATCTGCCCAAAAAAGGCAGATGTGGGGCACCTGCAGTTCTTAGTTGTTAATTCACACCTGCACCTGCGACTCGCAGGAGGTTCCGTCCCCAAAAAGCCCAAGGAAGAACGAACAACTAAGATCGAACAACGAAATTAGGACTGCCTACGAGTACTGAACCTTGCGCTCGCCTTTGACGATGCGGCCGATGACGTAGCCTTTTTCCCCGATCCGTTCCAGCACGCTCTGCGCCTTCTTGAACTTCTTCGGCGAGATGATCAGGATCATGCCGATTCCCATGTTGAAGGTGCGCATCATCTCGGCCAGCGCGATGTTGCCGAGCTTCTGCAGGTGCTCGAAGATGGGCATCACCGGCCAGGTCCCCAACTCCACCATGGCTCCGGTGCCCTTGGGCAGCACGCGCGGCAGGTTTTCCGTGATGCCGCCGCCGGTGATGTGGGCCATGGCGCTGATGGTTTCGGCATCCAGCAGGCGGCGCAGCAGCGGCCAGTAGCTGCGGTGCTGCTTCATCAGTTCGTTGCCCACTTTGCCCTTGATTTCGTTGACGTAGGTCTCGGGCGAGTAGCCGGCATGGGAGAACAGCAACTTGCGGGCCAGCGAGTAGCCGTTGGTGTGCAGCCCGGTGGAAGCCAGGCCAAGCAGTATGTCACCGACCTCCACTGCTTTGCCGGTCAGCACCCGGTCGCGCTCCACCACGCCCACGATGAAACCTGCCAGGTCGTATTCGTTCGGCGGATAGAAGCCGGGCATCTCCGCCGTCTCGCCCCCGATCAAGGCGCAGCCGTTGTGCTTGCAGGCTTCGGCCACGCCGCTCACCACCTTTTCCGCCACCTCGGGATCGAGCTTTCCGACCGCCAGGTAATCCATGAAGAACAGCGGCGTCGCGCCCTGCACCACGATGTCGTTGACGCAATGGTTCACCAGGTCGCCGCCGACGGTATGGTGCAGGTTCATTTCGAAGGCGACCTTCAGCTTGGTGCCCACGCCGTCCACGCTGGACACCAGGACCGGGTCTTTGAACTTCTTCCTGTCCACCTGGAACAAGCCGCCGTAGCCGCCGATCTCGCTCAGGACGTTCTTGTTGAAAGTGCGGTGAGCAAGGTACTTGATGCGCTGCTTGGTGCGGTTGGCGCGCTCGATGTCGACGCCAGCATCGGCGTAAGTAATGCTCTTGAGTTCCTGTTCCATCTCTAAGCCAGAGAGTTCTTACCGATTGTGGCGCAGCGGGATCGTGAACGAAGATTGTACCACTGTCGCGGGCCGGCAGAAGCAGGGTTGGGGAAGCAGCTATAAGAAACAGCAGCAGTTACAACAGTTCCACGGGAGTTTACCCAAGGATTGCCAGGGAAAGGGGCAGAGATTGGGAATTTAAGACCCAATCCCTGCCCCTGGATGCCAAACGATCAGGCGCCCACCGGCTGTTTCACCTTCACCGGGGTAAACCAGTTATAGCGGTCGGGCGCTTTGCCCTCGACGATGCCGAAAAACGCCTCCTTGAGGCGGCGCGTAATCGGGCCGATCTTGCCGTCGCCCACCCGCACCTTGTCGACCGAGCGAATAGGCGTGACCTCGGCGGCCGTGCCGGTGAAGAAGATTTCCTCCGCCAGGTAAAGCATCTCGCGCGGAATCATCTGCTCGACGGCCTTGATGCCCAGGTCGGCGGCCAGTTGCAGCACCGAAGCCCGGGTGATTCCCGGCAGCGCCGAGCTGCCGGTTGGCGGCGTCCACAGCTTCCCCTGCCGCACCAGGAAGATGTTCTCGCCCGAGCCTTCGCTGACGTATCCGGCGGGGTCAAGCGCGATGCCCTCGACATAACCGTTGAGCACCGCTTCCATCTTGATCAACTGCGAGTTCATGTAGTTGGCGCCCGCCTTGGCCATGGCCGGCAGGGTGTTCTGGGCCATTCGCGTCCAGGAAGAGACGCATACATCGACGCCTTCATCGCTGGTCGCCAGGTACTTGCCCCAGGGGAAGTTGGCGATATAGACCTCGATGGGAACGCTGAGCGGGTTGACCCCCATCTCGCCGTAGCCGCGGAAGGCGATCGGCCTTATGTAGCAGGGCCAGGACCCGTTGGCCTGGATGACATCGGCCATGCCGTCCACCAGTTGCTGCCGCGAGTAGGGCAGCTCCATGCGATATATCTTGGCGGAATCGAGCAGCCGCTGCATGTGCTCGCCGGCGCGGAAGATCGCCGGCCCGCTAGGCAGGCTGTAGCAGCGCACGCCCTCGAAGACCGCGCTTCCATAGTGCACAACATGCGACAGAACGTGAATTTTGGCGTCGTCCCAATCGATCAAGCTGCCATTGCGCCAAATCTTCGCTAGTTTCTGAATAGGCATTTAGGGCTCCTAATCCGGATTTCACGTGCCTCCACGGGCTGCCCGCGCTCCATCTCCGTCCAAATCGCGGAGTTTTCTCCGCCTGGGCAGGGAATACGGTCCTACGGGCCGCGCCCGAAGAGAAAACAGGAGAATGTTGCATTATAAAACGAGAACGCCTGCCTGAACGAAAAACCCGGCGCGACGCCGGTTACCCTGAGGCACGGGGGCGGAGTAATTCGACTCGTGCCCCACATTTCCGCGCTTTTCGCGGGGTGGAATTCTAACTCACCCCATCTTCCAAAAACAGGCAGAGGGGGCACTTCGCTCCCCGATCTGCGCGGCTTAGTTAATTCTTGCCAGTCCGGCAAAGGCGTTCCAGGTCACCTTTAGGCCTTTTCCTGTGATTGATTTCTCCGGTAGCGCCGCCGCCCTAGGGGCGGGACGTTTCCATAAGAGGCAACACGAGCCAAGCATAATTGCCCACTGAAAGCGCTCGGGCTGGATACAGCGGGCGGGGTGGCGATGCGCCGGGCGCCTTCTAAATCGGGCATTCAAGCCTGATGTGCCGCTCAAGCACCGCCGGGCAGAAGTTGTTCGGAACTGTTAACTTAAGATGAAACCAGGGTCGAGCGCGCGTCCCCCGCCGAGCGGCGTGGAGTTCTATACTGGGTGTAGGCTAGACGCAAGCTGGAGCCAACCGCCGCCAGTTGCCAGCGTCATCTCTCAACTTGCTAACGGGAAATATTTGCGCCCCTGATCTTTTCCTGGGCCAGTGCGCATCTAAAGTCGTGTAGTCGAGAGGGCAGATACTGCCGGGGCGCGGACGGCTGCAGTTTCCACAGAGACTTCCGGCCAACTCAGCGGTAGTATTGTTTCATCGAGAGGTAAGAGTTGCTGCAAGCCGACTCTTTGTTTTTAAGCTCCGGGGATACGGGGCCGGGCCCCAGCAGAGGTGAGTAGGGCCGCCAAGATGAAAACTGGACTCAATGCCACACTAGATCCTTCGCGCCGTAGTAGTGACGCTACGGAGTTCGAGACTGCTCTCCGCCGGCGGATTGTGGGTCAAGATCCCGCCATCGAGAAGGTCACCGAGATTTACCAGATGTTTCTGGCGGGGCTGAACGCGCCCGGGCGTCCGGTAGGCAATCTCCTTTTTCTGGGCCCCACCGGTTCGGGCAAGACGCGAGTGGTGGAAGCCGTCGCCGAGGCGCTGTTCGGGGATGCCCGCGCGGTCATCAAAATCGACTGCGCCGAGTTCCAGCATTCCCACGAGATAGCCAAGCTGATCGGCTCGCCTCCAGGCTACCTGGGCCACCGCGAAACTCACCCCCTGCTCACCCAGGAGGCCCTCAACCAGTGGCACACCGAGAAGATCAAGCTTTCCATTCTGCTGTTCGACGAGATTGAGAAGGCTTCCGATGCGCTCTGGCAACTGCTGCTCGGGATTCTGGACAAAGCTACGCTCACCCTGGGCGATAACCGCCGGGTGGATCTCTCCCAGTGCCTGATCGTAATGACCTCCAACCTGGGCGCGGGCGAGATGAATGAGCTGATCAACGGCGCCATGGGTTTCTCCTCCGGCCCGGCCAAGCTGGACGCCAAGCTGGACGAGAAGATGACCCGCACCGCCGTCGATGCGGCGCGGCGCAAGTTCTCGCCCGAGTTCATGAACCGCATCGACAAGATCGTGGTCTTCAAGACCTTGCGGCTCGAGCACCTGGAGAAGATTCTGGAGATCGAACTCGGCATGGTGCAGCAGCGCATCCTGCAGGCCACCGGCAATAATCAGTTCGTGTTCAGTTGCACGGCCAACGTCAAGAAGTACCTGTTGCAGGAGGGCACCGATCCCAAGTACGGCGCCCGCCATCTCAAGCGCGCCATCGAGCGCTGCATCGTCTTTCCCTTGGCCAACCTGGTTGCCACCGGGCAGGTCAAGCTGGGCGATTTCATCCGCATCGACATGGACGAGAGCGGCGGCATGACTTTCGTCAAGGAGGCCGAGGGGGCGCTGGTTCCAGTATTGCTGGAAAAGTACGGGCCGGAGTTCGCCGCCGGGGCCGCTGCCACCCGCTCCGGGCGCACCGTCAGCAACAGCAACCGCAAGGAGTTGGGCGCTACTTCGCTTCTCGACCACAAGTAATCTGCTCTTTGAGCCAGGAGCGCCCCTGTGGGCGCTCTTTTTGTTTTTCGTAGCGCCGCCGCCCTCGGCGGCGTGTCCTGCGCATGTATACGGAACGCCGCCGGCACTACGATTGCAATCCAGTGCAGGCAACGGTCCGGGTGTCTGCGGCATTCTTATCGATAGCGAGTCTTTCATGGGTAAAGTAGTAATCATTCCGGCGCGCCCCAGCACCGAGCACTTGAACCGCAAGCGCATCTCTGATCCTCGCTACGTGGAAGGCCAGCGCGTGCTCGTCGATGCCATGAAGTACCTCATCAAGAGCGATCCCGAAGGGAACCGCGCAGCGGTGGAGTTGATTTCCGAGCACGTGCGCACGCGCTTCCGCATGAGCGACTCGCCCCTGCAGGCGGACCAATCCCCCAAAGCATAGAAACCTGCTCTGATTCAGGCTGGGGCCCCGCACTTCCCGGGCAAATACGCGCATGGTGTCCCGCGCATCTGCGTGGGCCGCGTCCCCAAATTTGCTTAACAAAATACCAGCGCCATGCCTCTTTCCAAGTGGCCGCACAGCGGTAAAATCGAGGTGCATTAATATTCGCGAGGAGTGCTGCCATGGCTTCTACTCAAGTCGAGCCGGGCCGGGGGATTGAGCCGAGCCCGTTTCGCAACGAGCCGTTCACCGATTTTCGTCTGCCGGATAATGCCGGGAAGATGCGCCGGGCTCTGGAGCGGGTGCGCGCTCAACTCGGGCGCGAGTACGACCTGATCATCGGCGGTCGCGCCGTCAAAACCAAAGACAAGATCACTTCCATAAATCCGTCCGCGCCTGCGGAAGCCGTCGGCGTCTTTCAGAAGGCGGGCGCCGGCGAAGTTGCCGTGGTAATGCAAGAGGCCTTGCGCGCCTTCGAACGCTGGAAGCAGGCCCCGGTCGAGCAGCGGGCGCAACTGCTGCTGCGGCTTGCCGCCGCCATGCGTGAGCGCAAGTTTGAACTGTGCGCCTGGATGGTGCTGGAGGTCGGCAAGAACTGGGCCGAAGCCGATGCCGACGTGGGCGAGGCCATCGACTTCTGCGAATTTTATGCCCGCCAGGCGTTGCGCCTGGCTGCCTCCGAGCCGCCGATTCAGTACCCGGGCGAACGCGATTACCTGTGGTACATCCCGCTGGGGGTGGGCGCGGTAATTCCGCCCTGGAACTTCCCCCTGGCGATCACCACCGGCATGACGGCCGCGGCCATCGTCTGCGGAAACACGGTGGTGCTGAAGCCTTCGAGCGATTCTCCGGCCATCGCCGCCAAACTGGTGGAGCTGCTGACCGAGTGCGGCATGCCGGACGGCGTGGTGAACTATTGCACCGGCAGCGGCGGCGCCTTCGGCAACGCCCTGGTGGCGCATCCCCAGACCCGCTTCGTGGCCTTCACCGGTTCGCGCGAGGTCGGCCTGCAAATCAATGGCCTGGCGGCGGAAACCCAGCCGGGGCAAATTTGGATCAAGCGCGCCATTCTGGAGATGGGCGGCAAGGACTCCATCCTGGTGGATGTTGACGCCGACCTGGACGCGGCAGTGGAAGGCGTGGCGGTCTCCGCCTTCGGCTTCCAGGGGCAGAAGTGCTCGGCCTGCTCGCGGGCGATCATCGACGAGCGCATCTACGACAAGTTCCTCGAGCGCCTCACGGCGCGGGCAGAGAAGATTACGGTGGGCGTGGCGGAAAATAATCCCGGCATGGGCCCGGTCATCAACCAGGCTGCGGCCGACAAGATTCTTTCCTACATCGAAACCGGCCTGAAGCAGGGCGGGCGGTTGATCGCCGGCGGGCATCGCGCGCCGGGAGATGGCTACTTCCTCGAGCCTACGGTGATCGCCGATGTCGATCCCAATGCGGTGATTGCCCAGGAGGAAATCTTCGGGCCGGTGCTGGCGGTTATGCCGTGCCGCGATTTCGAGCAGGGGCTGAGTATCGCCAACAATACGATCTTCGGGCTCACCGGCTCCTATTACGGAACCTCGGATGAGAAAATAGAGCGCGCCATGCGCGACTTCCACGTGGGCAATTTTTACGTCAACCGCAAATCGACCGGCGCCATGGTGGGAGCGCACCCCTTTGGCGGATTCAATATGTCCGGAACAGATTCCAAGGCAGGGGGGCCGGATTACCTGTACCTGTTTACCCAGGCCAAATCCATCGGACGCAAGCCATAGCTTCCACCCCGGCAAGCGCAGCCTGAGCCCCGGCGAATGATGTTTTTTAATGGGGTGGAAATACGGCGTTTGCCGGGGGCTCCGGTTGCCGGAACTGATTTGACAAGCATCGCCAAGATGCTGAGAATAAAGCGAGCAGGCATGACTTTCGGCCGCCCGGCAGAACCGTACCCGCTAGGCAGTTCGTCCTAGATGTTCGACGGAGGTCCTGTTAAACTCTTTAGGTGCTTTGCCCTTCGTTGCAGGGAAAGAGGCGCCTTGCAGGCTCATTAAGTTTTTCATAAGGATTTTTTTTGCTATGGCCAGGATTTTGTGCATCGACGATGAGCCTCATGTGGTGACGTTGAAGTGCGCCATTCTGGAGGCTGCAGGGCATTCGGTGACCGCGGCAACCTCAGCCCATGACGCCATCGAACTGCTGAAAGCCAACAGTTACGATGCCGTGGTGACCGACTGGAGATTGGGAGACGCCAACGGCCGGGCCGTGGTGCAAGCCGCCAAGTCGCACTCGACCATGCCTGTCGTAGTCGTCTCCGGTTATGTCGCCGAGGCCTTTCAGGCTGCCGAGCCGCTCGCCGACCTCTATCTGGAAAAACCGGTCAACCCGGAAGAACTGGTTACCATTGTCAACGAGCTTCTGAAAACCAGCGAAAAGAACATCTAGCGCAGGAAACATGCGGGCAAAGATGCCCCACATCTGCCAAGCGGATGTGGTTTTTTTTGTTGTGCCGGGGCCCTTCGCCGGCGGGTTCCGGTCGTTCGCGGACAGGCCCGCACTTGACCGAACTCTTGCCGTGCAATAGCTTAGCTGAAAGAGATGATTTCCCGCCTTCATCTGCGGCTGTTGCTGCCATTGGCGCTGATCCTGGGGGCGCTTGCCGCTTCGGCGGAGAAGATCGCCGACATACGCGCCAGCGGCTACGTCAACGATCTGGCGGGGGTTATGTCTGCGCCGACAGCGGCGCGTCTGAACGCCTTGTGCGCCGAGGTGGAACGCAAGACGGGCGCGCAGGTGGCGGTGGTCACGGTGCGCTCGCTGGAGGGTCAGCCGGTCGAGAATTATGCCGTTGACCTGTTCCAGCATCTGGGTGTCGGGCACAAGGATAACCGCGGAGTGCTGCTGTTGCTGGCGCCGCGCGACCGGCGTTACCGCATCGAGGTGGGATACGGGCTGGAGCCGGTGATCAACGACGCCCGCGCCGGCGATGTTGGCCGGGCCATGCTGCCGGCCCTGCGCGCCGGCGATTACAGCGGCGCAATCGAGATCGGCGTCAATAGCTTGGCGCAGATGATCGCCACCGCCAGCCACGTCACACTGCAAGTGCAGCCCGTCCGGGTGGCGCCGCCCAGGCAGCCTGAGCCGCGCTTCCCGTGGTGGATCATTTTGCCGTTTGGCGCCTTTGCGCTGCCGTTTATTCTTCGCGCCATGCGTCCCGGCACGGTTGCCAGCCGCCGGCGCGCCGCTGGATCAGGCATCTGGTGGATTGGTCCCGGAGGCTTCGGCGGAGGCTGGGGTGGCGGTGGCGGTTTTGGCGGCAGCTCCGGAGGATTCGGAGGTTTTGGCGGCGGCATGAGCGGAGGCGGCGGCGCCAGCGGTTCCTGGTAGGTTGCGTAGGCCCGCAGTTTCGCGTAGGCCCAGCCGCCCTCGGCTGGGCAGGCGAGCACAACTCGCCAAGAGAAAGAATGCAGGCGCGGGGCATGCTCGTGGAGATGGCAGCTTATGAAACATCAACTGGATGAATTCGTCGAGCGCGTGAAGGCGGCGGCCGGCCCGAACCTCGATGCCATCGTGCTCTACGGCTCGGCGGCCGGCGACGATTACCACGAAAGCTACTCCGACGTGAACCTGTTGTGCCTGCTTCACGACGTCAGCGGGCCGGCGCTCAAGCAGCTTGCCCCGGTCATCGAGTGGTGGTCCAAGAAACTTCATCATCGCCTTCCGCTGTGCATGAGCGCCGAAGAGCTGCGCACCTCGGCGGACGTCTTCGCCATCGAGACCCTGGATCTGAAGCACAAGCACCGCGTACTGGCCGGGCGCGACTTCCTCTCCGAGATCGAGGTTCCGCTGAACCTGCACCGGGTGCAGCTCGAACACGAGCTGCGCAGCCTGCTGATGAAGCTGCGGCAGCATTACCTGACGGCGCCGGGAGAGGATGAGCTGAAGAAGGCGCTGGCGAAATCGATCTCCACCGTGGTCACGCTCCTGCGCCACGCGCTGCTGGCCGTGGAGTTCACCGCGGCAGGCGGTCACGTCTCGGCGAAAAAGAAGGATGTCATCGCCGCCGCCGGCCAGGCCTTTGCCATGGACGTAAGCGCCTTCCGGGAGGCGCTGGAGCTGCGCGAGGGCGCCAAGGCGGAGATCGAGCCGCTTTACCAGCGTTACCTGGAGGCCATGGAGGTAATTACCCGGCACGTGGATCAACTGCCGTCGCCGGCCGGGCGCCGGCCGGCAGAGTCTCAAGTTTCCTCTTCACCCGAAGGGAGCAGTCGCTAATTATGAGCAAAGTTCTTATCGTGGTGCTGATTGTCCTGGTGCTGGTGGGATTGTGGGTTGGCACCTCGTTTGTGAACTACAAAAACGAGATGGTGCGCAAGAAAGAGGCGGTGAACAGCGCCTGGTCGCAGGTGGACGTGGTGCTGCAACGCCGCGCCGACCTGATTCCGAACCTGGTGGAGACTGTAAAAGGCTACGCCGGCCAGGAGCAGACCGTCTTCCGTGACATCGCCAATGCCCGCGCCGCCCTGCTGTCGGCCGGCGGCCCGCAGCAGAAGATCGCGGCCAACAACCAGCTCGACGGGGCGCTGGGACGCCTGCTGTTGATTGTCGAAAACTATCCGCAGTTGAAGTCGAATGTGAATTTCCTGCGCTTGCAGGACGAGCTGGCGGGAACGGAAAACCGCATCGCCGTGGAGAGGCGCCGCTACAACCAGACGGTGCAGGACTACAACACCTACATAGCTCTGTTCCCCAATAGTATCGTGGCTGGCATGTCGGGCTTCGCGCGCAACGATGCCTACTTCAAGGCCGAGGAGGCTTCCCGCACCGCTCCCCGGGTGCAGTTCCCCAGCGCTGCTCCGGCGCCGGCGCGGTGAAATAGCAGGGATCAGGTATTAGGGAATAGAAAAATTAATGGAGTGGGTGCCCCACCCTACGCCGCTTCTGCATAGGGTGGGGTTTTTGTTTGGTCGGAACAATTACGCGAGAAAAAAGAAACAAAAAAGTGGGCCTGTTCCCAGGCCCACCGATAATTTTGCCTGGCCAGCGCGCTGGGCGCGCCGGCTGAGAGTCCAAAGAAGGTCCGAACCTCAACAGGCCGGTCTGGCTTACTTTCAGGCGCGAGCGCCCTTGGCCTTGACCGCCGCATTCGGCGCCTGCAGCCCTTTGATGTGCTCCAGCCGTGCCTTCAACTGCTGCTTGTAAGTCTTCAGGTCGACCGGTTCCTGGGCCACGCCGGTGTCCATGGCGGCCTTGGCAACGGCCGATGCCTCCCACTCCAGCACGCGCATGTCGAACTGCTTGGGAACGATATAGTCGCGGCCGAACTTCATCTGCTTGACGCCGTATGCCTTCAGCACCTCGTCGGGAACAGGCTGCTTGGTCAGGTTGGCCAATGCCATTGTGGCCGCCCGCTTCATCTCCTCGTTGATCTTGGTGGCGTGCACGTCGAGCGCGCCGCGGAAGATGAACGGGAAGCCGAGCGAGTTGTTTATCTGGTTGGGATAGTCCGAGCGCCCGGTACACATGATGATGTCCTTGCGCGCCGCGGTCCCAGCCTCGTAGGTGATCTCCGGATCGGGGTTGGCCATGGCCACCACCAGCGGAGAAGCGGCCATCGACCTCACCATGTCGGGCGTGACGCAGTTGCCCTGCGACAGGCCGACGAACACGTCGGCGCCCTTCAGCGCATCGGCCAGCGTCCTGGCTGAAGTCTCGTTCGCCAACGGCTCCTTGTACTTGTTCATGCCTTCCTTGCGTCCCTTGTAGATCACGCCCTTGGAGTCGCAGAGGATGATGTTCTCGGGCTTCACGCCGAGATTGATGTAGTGCTTGGCGGTAGCGATGGCCGAAGCCCCGGCGCCGTTGAAGACGATCTTGATCTTGTCCAGCGGCTTGCCCACGATTTCCATGGCGTTCAGCAGGCCGGCGCCGGAAATGATGGCTGTTCCATGCTGATCGTCATGGAACACCGGAATCTTCATCAGCTCCTTCAAGCGGGTTTCAATTTCGAAGCATTCCGGGGCCTTGATGTCTTCCAGGTTGATGCCGCCGAAGGTTGGCTCCAGCAGGCGGACGGTGTTGACCATCTCGTCCACGTTCTCGGTGGCGAGCTCGATGTCGAATACATCGACATCCGCGAACCTCTTGAACAGTACCGCTTTGCCTTCCATGACCGGCTTGCCCGCCATGGCGCCGATGTTGCCCAGTCCGAGCACCGCCGTGCCGTTGGTCACCACCGCCACCAGGTTGCCCTTGCCGGTGTATTTGAAAGCGTCGTGCGGATTCTTCTGAATGTCCAGGCAGGGTGTTGCCACCCCGGGTGTGTAGGCCAGGCTGAGGTCATGCTGCGTGGCGCACGACTTGGTGGGAAGAATTTCGATCTTTCCCGGGCGCCCGGTCGAGTGATAGGTGCGCGCTTCAATTCCGAAATTTGCCATAAATGCCGTCCAGTGATTTAGAGAATTTTGTTAAACAACTCTGTTATGGATAACGCGAACCGTAGCCCTTCGCCCCTGCAAGCGCGCAGCCGCGGCCCGCTATCACCTGGAGTCAATGCCTATAAAACGCCTCTACCCCTAACGCGAAATAACTAGAGAACGGACGGACTTTATCCCAAAAACCGATTTACCCCAGTGATGTACATCACATTTGCGGTCCATCCGGGGGTAGATCATATTGCAGAGTGATCCGGATCACATAAAAGCGCGGAAAAGCGCATCATTAGCCTATTTGGGGCTTGGCGGGCACTCATTTTGCGGAACTCGCGAACCCAACTCTACACCTTAGTCTCACGCCGCTCCGAGGGTCTGGGCAGGGGGCAGTTTGTATTGGTGCGCCAGCTCCCGCGTCCCGCCCTTACTAGCACCCCGCCGGCGTTTGCCGGGAATGCTCGAAACTGGCCCGGCGAACCAGCTAACTTGGCGTCCAGAAATCACCCCAGGCGGCTTTTCGCGCCCGGCGATATAGCTGCTTGTGCGACCTGCCGACGCGCTCGCTTTTCAAACCCACCGCCGAGCACAGTTGCAGCTCGACAAAGCCGCCGTGATGTCCCGGGTGGCGAACGATTCTTTCCGGCGCGGGTTGGCAGTCGAGGCGGCTGGCGGCGAGATAAGAGAATTTTTCGTCTTCGTACCCGAGTTCGCCGCCCTTCAGACGCCGGTGGACAGCCGTGCGCTCCAGCCTGGCGGCGAAGTGGCACCAGTCGCCGCCGGCGGCCATTGGACACTGCAACCGGTGCGGGCAGGGAGCCGCCAGATTGGCGCCCCAGGCGATCAGTTGCTCTCGGGCCCGGTGAATGGTGCTGAAACCCGCCCGCGTGCCGGCTTCGATGATAACCAGCAGCTTGCCTGTTCGCGACCAGGCCCGCCGCAGGCATTCGGATTGCTCGGCCGCCGAGAGCTCGCCGAGCGCGTAGGAGGCTGTCACCAGATCGAAGGTCTTAGCGGGCAGACCGGATAGCAGGTCCGAGCAGAGCCACTCAGCGTCGGCCAGCGGAGATGAGACGTTCGCCTTCGCAAGTTGCCGCCCCAGGCGAATGAGTGCGGCGTCGCGTTCCAACAGGCAAAGCTGCCGCAGGCCCGGAAACACCTCCAGCGCCGCCCAGGCAGCGGTACCGGGTCCGGAGCCCAGATCGAGCATGCTTTCGATAGCGAGGCCCTCGGCAGGCGCATGCTGGCAAACGATACGCAAAGCCTGGCAGACGGCCGCGAAGGTCGCCGGCAGCCTTACTACGAGGTAGGCAAGGCGCTCCTCCTCGCTCCGCATGGCTGGCAACTCCGCGACCGCGGTCTGGTAACGTTCACTAAGCTGGGCCGCTGCCGCCCGCAAGGCTTTGCCGCCGGCAGCCCCCGTCAGCTCATCTATCGCGTGCCGCAGCAGTAAGGGCAATTGCATTGCCCCTTCTTATCAAAAACTTTGTCTGTAGCGCAAAAGCGGCGTAAATTATTATGGGTTTGACCGGCTGAACACCTGACCCGCAGGGTAAGCGTATTCCCTGAAGCAACTGTTCACCGTACTCATTACACCCTGGCAAGCCTGAAGCTGGGCTTGCTGGAGGTCCCGCATTCCTACAAACGAGCAGCCATGAGCGAAGAGCACACGTTGCTGTTGCGGAAGGACTTCCCGCCGGTGAGCAGCGCCGACTGGGAGCAGGCTATACGCCGTGATCTGAAGGGCGCGGAGATTTCCAAGCTCTACGGGAAGACCGAAGAGGGAATCGCGGTCAAGCCTTTCTATCGCGCGGAAGATATCAACGCCCTTGGCCGGGAGAGCGAAGCGGCGGCCAGCCACGCTCGCGCCACCAACGACTGGAGCATCCGGCAGGCGATTGCTGTTCCCGATCCGCAGCAGGCCAACTCGGCCGCCCGCGCTGCACTGGCCGGCGGCGCCGAAGCCATCTGCTTTGAAAGCATTCCCGAAGGCGCAGCTTTGCGCGGGGTGGCCGTGCAGAGCGCCGAAGATATGCGTCTGCTGATCGCCGGACTGCCGCGTGTTGCACCCCCGCCAACGCAACAACAGGCTTTGCCGCTCTCATTCCGCGTCCGGCAGGCAGCGCGTCCGCTGCTGCTGCTGTACCTCTCCGAGCTGAAGCAGCGAGATCAACGGCCGGGAGCGCCGGCCGAGGTCCTGGGCTCTATCGATTTCGACCCTCTCGGAGATTTGCTGCTCGATGGCGAGAGCCTGCAGTCCACGGAGGAATTGTTTGCCGATACCGCTCGCGTCTTGCAGTTTGCAGCCGCCAAGGCTCCGGCCATGCGGACCCTGGCCGTCCGCGGCTGGCAGATTCCCGAGGCAGGTGGAACCGTCGTTCAGGAGCTGGCCTTTGCCCTGGCGCACGGCGTCGAGTACCTTTCCTGGCTGGGCGGGCACGGGCTTTCGACAGATGAGGTCTGCGCCCGGATCTTCTTCGTTTTCTCGATCAGCCCCAATTATTTCTTCGAGATCGCCAAGCTGCGCGCCTTTCGCCTGCTGTGGGCGCAGGCGGTGGAGCAGTTCAAGCCAAAGTGCTCTGATTCGCTCAATCCCGTGGTGGAGAGCACCACCTCCCGCCGGGCCATGACCGTCTACGACGCCTACAACAATCTGCTGCGCGGCGCCACCGAGGCCATGTCGGCCGCGATCGGCGGCTGCGACGCCATCGAGATCACACCCTTCGACGCTGCCTGCAAACCGGCGGACGATTTTTCGCGCCGGCTCGCGCGCAACACCCAGATCATTCTCAAGAGAGAAGCTTATCTGGACCGCGTAGTGGACCCGGGAGCAGGCTCGTATTACATCGAGACGCTCACGGTGTCGCTGGCCCACGAGGCGTGGAAGCTCTTTCAGCAGGTGGAAAATGAAGGTGGGTTCCTGCGGGCGATTCAGTCAGGCTTGGTGCAGCGGGAGGTCAACGCTGCCCGTCGGCGCAAAGACGAAGCCATCGCCGCCCGCCGCCGCGTCCTGCTGGGCACCAATCAATATCCGAATCAGAGCGAGCAGGCGCTGGACAAGCTCGACCAGCGAAGCGATGTGACCCCTCTGCGCTTCTCCGGAGTGAAGCCTGCTTCCAATCCCGCCGAGCTGGTGCAACAGTTTGCCGCCGGGCTGACCATCGGCGATTGTCTCACCGGCCAAACCAGCAGCCAAGCGGCGTTCACGGCCGAAAAGCTGCTTCCTTATTGGGCCGCCGAAGGCTTCGAGGCGCTGCGGCTGCGGACCGAGCGCCACGCGCGCAAGTCCGGACGCCGCCCGCGCGTGCTTCTGCTCGAATTTGGCGATTTGAAGATACGCAAGGCGCGGGTGGACTTCAGCCGGAATTTCTTTGCCAGCGCCGGATTTGAAATCATGACCGAGTTTGCCGGCTCCAGCCCGGAGGCGGGCACCAAGCTCATCGCCGAACGCCATCCCGACCTAGTAGTGCTCTGCAGCGCCGATCATGAGTACGCCGCCATGGCCCGGCCGCTGATCGAACGGCTGCCCGCAACCGCCCGGCCCAGGCCGCTTCCCGTCATCGTCGCCGGCTATCCCGAAGCGGCCATCGAACAACTAAAACGGGATGGAGTCGCCGATTTCATCCATGTTCGCAGCAACGCCGTGCAGGTGCTGAGGCACTGGCAGCAGCAGCTCGGAATGGAGGACTGAACCATGCGGCCGGACTTCAGCAAAATCAATTTCGCTCCCAAGCGCCGTGAGCAGGAACCGACAAGGCAGCATTCCGAGCATGTCTGGATGACGCCGGAACACATCGCGGTGCCAGAGCGGTTCAGCCGCGAGGTGCTGGAAGGAATGGAGCACCTGGACTACGCCGCCGGCATACCGCCCTACCTGCGCGGGCCGTACTCGACAATGTACGTCACCCAGCCCTGGACCATCCGCCAGTATTCCGGGTTTTCGACGGCGGAGGAATCGAACGCTTTCTATCGCCGCAATCTTGCCGGCGGGCAGAAGGGGCTTTCGGTGGCCTTCGATCTTCCCACCCATCGCGGCTACGACTCCGATCACGAGCGCGTGCCCGGCGACGTCGGCAAGACCGGGGTGGCCATCGATTCCGTTCTGGACATGAAGATCCTGTTCGACCAGATTCCGCTGGAGCAGATGTCGGTCTCGATGACCATGAACGGCGCGGTGCTGCCGGTGCTGGCCTTCTTCATCGTGGCCGGCGAGGAGCAGGGGGTGGCGCCGGAGAAGCTGAGCGGCACCATCCAGAACGACATCCTCAAAGAATTCATGGTGCGCAACACCTACATCTACCCGCCGGCGCCTTCCATGCGCATCGTGGGCGACATCTTCCGCTACTGCTCGCAGAAGATGCCGAAGTTCAACAGCATCAGCGTCAGCGGCTACCACATGCAGGAGGCGGGAGCGACCGCCGATCTGGAACTAGCCTACACGCTGGCCGACGGCCTGGATTACCTGCGCACCGGCATCGAGGCCGGGCTGAAGGTCGACGACTTTGCTCCCCGCATCTCCTTCTTCTGGGCGATTGCCATGAACCACTTCATGGAGATTGCCAAGATGCGCGCGGCGCGCGTGCTGTGGGCCAAGCTGGTCAAGCAGTTCAATCCCCAGGACGCGAAGTCGATGGCGCTGCGCACCCACTGCCAGACCTCCGGCTGGAGCCTGACGGCGCAGGACCCGTTCAACAACGTCACCCGCACCTGCGTCGAGGCCATGGCCGCCGCCCTGGGCCACACTCAGTCGCTGCACACCAATGCCCTTGACGAAGCTATCGCGCTGCCCTCGGATTTTTCCGCCCGCATCGCCCGCAACACCCAGCTCTATCTCCAGCAGGAGACGGAGATCACCCGCACGGTCGATCCCTGGGCCGGCTCCTACTACGTCGAGAAGCTCACCCACGAGCTGATGCACCGCGCCTGGGCGCTGATTGCCGAAGTGGAGGAGTTGGGCGGAATGGTGAAAGCCATCGAGGCGGGCATTCCCAAGATGCGCATCGAGGAAGCAGCCGCCCGCAAGCAGGCGCGCGTCGATTCAGGCGCCGACGTGATCGTGGGCGTCAACGCCTATCGCCTGCCCAAGGAAGCGCCGCTGGAAATCCTGGAGGTGGACAACACCGCCGTCCGCCAGTCGCAGATTCGCCGCCTGCAGCAACTCAAGGCCAGCCGCAACCGCCAGGAGGTGGAGCAGGCGCTGAACGCGCTGACCGAGTGCGCGCGCACGGGCGAGGGCAACCTGCTGGCACTCTCGGTGGAGGCTGCCCGCAAGCGCGCCACCCTGGGCGAAATCTCCTACGCGCATGGAGAAGGTGTTTGGCCGCTACCAGGCGGTTGTGCGCTCCATTTCCGGGGTATACTCGGCGGAGAGTGGCATGGACAAGCAATTTCTCAAAACGCGCGAGTTGGCCGACCAGTTCGCCCGGGAAGAGGGACGGCGCCCGCGCATCCTGGTGGCCAAAATCGGACAGGACGGCCACGACCGCGGGGCCAAGGTGATCTCGACCGCCTTCGCCGACATGGGCTTCGATGTCGACATCGGCCCGCTCTTCCAGACCCCGCGCGAGGTAGCGCGGCACGCGGTGGAAAACGACGTGCACGTGCTCGGCATCTCCAGCCTGGCTGGCGGACACAAGACGCTGGTGCCGGAGGTGATAGCCGAACTGAAGAATATGGGCCGCGACGACATCCTGGTGGTGGTCGGCGGAATCATCCCTCCGCAGGATTTCGAGTTCCTCTATGCCGCCGGAGCGGCCGGCGTCTTCGGCCCCGGCACCATCATTCCCGTGGCCGCGCAGAAAATTCTGCAGGCGCTGATGAACGCCACGATGGAGGAAGAGGTTCGCGAGCAGGGAACTAAGGGGTAGGGAACAGATGTTAGAGATTAGGGATTAGGGATTGCGGGTGTCATCATAAAATCCCAGATGAGTGCCATCCTGAGCGAAGCGAAGGATCTGCTATTATTGAGGGCGAAGTAGATTTTGGCTGGAACTCCTTCCTAATCCCTAGCCTTATTTCCTGAAATCATGCCTTCCGAAGATCAAACTTTATTTTTGCGGCCCGGGGTCGAGCCGTCAGCCGACATACGTGCCGCCGGAGTCCGGCGCCGGCGGCGCCTGTCGCTGTCCGAATACGTGCAAGGCATTCTTGCCGGAGACCGCACCGCCCTGGCCCGCGCCATTACCCTGGTCGAAAGCTCGCGCCCCGAAGACGCCGAGCTGGCGCAGCAGATCATCGATGCCTGCCTGCCGAAGGTGGGCGACTCCATCCGCATCGGCATTACCGGCGTTCCCGGCGCCGGCAAGAGCACCTTCATTGAAACCCTCGGCACCTATCTGTTGGGTCAGGGGAACCGCGTCGCCGTGCTCGCCGTCGATCCCAGCAGCGAGCGTTCCGGCGGCAGCATTCTGGGCGACAAGACCCGCATGGAGCGCCTCGCCAACAGCGAAAAGGCCTTCATACGCCCCTCGCCCACCGGTGGCTCGCTGGGCGGCGTGGCCCGGCGCACGCGGGAAAGCATGATGCTGTGCGAAGCCGCCGGCTTCCGCATCGTCTTGATTGAAACCGTGGGCGTAGGCCAGTCCGAGACGCTGGTGCACGGCATGGTGGATTTCTTCCTGCTGCTGATGATCGCCGGCGCCGGCGACGAGCTGCAGGGCATCAAGCGCGGTATCGTCGAGATGGCCGACGTGATCACCATCAACAAGGCCGACGGCGACAACCTCAAGGCCGCCGAGTCCGCCCGGCGCGAATACGCCCGCGCGCTCCACCTCTTCCCGGCGCGCGAGAGCGGTTGGGCGCCCAAGGTTCTTACCTGCTCGGCCCTGACCGGCAAGGGAATTGCCGAGCTTTGGAATTTGATATTGGAGCATCGCGCCCAGATGCAGGCCAGCGGCTGGTTCCAGCGGCATCGGCGGCAGCAGCGCCACGCCTGGTTGCGGGAGGCCATGCGCAGCCAGCTCCTGGAGCAGTTCCGCCACGACGAAAAGGTAAAAGCCGCGTTGCCGGCCATCGAAGAGGCGGTGCAGAACGGCGAGATCTCTCCAGCCAGGGCCGCACAGACGTTGATCGAACGGTTCAGGGGCGGATCGTAGCTACGGGTTTCAAGTTTCATGGTTTCAAGGTTGTTGCACGATTCCGCGGCGGCTCGATGAACTTTGAAACTCTGAAACCTTGAAACTTTCCACTCACTGCTCCGCCGGGGTGGTCTCGAAGGTCTTGATCAAATCGTAAGACGTGGCGCGGTAGAGGACGTAGCTGAACGATCTGGTGTCCACCTGCTTGCGGAAGAGCAGTTGGGCGCGCCCGCTGCCGTCGGCGTCCACCGCGCCCAGGAAGTGTAGCGACGGTCGCACGTCCATCATGAGCGGGTCGGAGACCACAGAGAAGATCCGGTTCAGCTTCCCTTCGCTGTCCTTGCGCGCCACCAGCGCCAGCCTCACAGGCGGCCGCGGCTTGAGGGCGGAGCCCGGAGTCAGCCATGTCTTGCGCTGCGCGCCAACCAGCGTGGCGCTCAGAATCTCTATTGGCCGGTTGCTGTAGTCCGGGTCAAGGGCATACGCCTCGACATCAGCAAGCTTATTCACATCGACGCCGCGCAGCTCGGCGCGGTCCTTGGCGGCCTGGCGGATGGCTTCGGCGGCCAGGCTCTGCAAGGCCGCCAGATCGCGCGCGCGCTCTTCCGGCTTCCAGCTATAGGCATAAGGATGCGCCTCGATGCTGCCAGAATCGGCGACGGCCAGCAGAACCTTGTCACTGGCCGAAGCTGCCGGAAATTCCGCGGCGGCGGCCAGCCGCGCCTGGCTGGCTACGTTTGATGGCAGGTCGGGCTGCATCTCCTGGGCGGGCTTGCCGCGGCGCAGCGTAGGACAGTTAGGGTCTTGCGCTTCGACGTGTTCGGCTCGATCGGCTCCGGAGCTTCGGCTCGCGGCAGGCGCCGTCTTGCCTGCGGTCTCAGATGAAGGCCGGCGCAGCACCGGGCGATCCGGGTCCGTGTCGGCGGGCGTGGCGGAAGAGGGCCGGTGCAGCACTGGAAGGTTAGCGTCCCGAGGCTTGGTGACCTTTTCCGGCTTGCTCTCGCCGCCGGCCGGAGCCGCTCTCCACCTTCCCTCAGCCCACCATTGGGTAGGCGAGTGTACCACCCTCTGAACGGTGAAATAGCCTTCGGGGTGACCGTTCTGCTCCGCCTGGTAGAGAATATCGCCGGCAATGGCGAACGGCACAGGATTGGCATCGTACAGGTTGGCATCGAAATACTTGCCATCCCTGAACAAAGTCACCGGGAAGAGGCGCGCTTTGCCGGTGGCGTCGATGCGCAGCACACCGACGGCGCGCAGGCGAGAGCTCCGGGTCTCTCCCGTGTACTGTGCCTGCGCCCAGGGGGCCGAGGCAAGCCCGGCCAGCGCCAGCAGAAGCAGCAACTTAAGATGTAAACTGTTGCGCATGGAAGAGAAACACGCCGCCCTAAATTTTAGCCTGCGCGACGAAAACGGCAGCTCCGTTTCTTTAGAACAGTTTCGCGGGAAAAACGTTGTGTTGTTCTTCTATCCCAAGGCCAACACTCCCGGCTGAACCATAGAAGCGTGCGGGTTCCGCGACGCCTATACAAAACTGCAGAAAGCCGGCCTGGTGGTGCTCGGAGTCTCGGCCGACACTCCGGCAGAGCAGAAGAGGTTCAAGGAGAAGTTCGAGCTGCCTTACACTCTGCTATCCGACCCGGACAAGAAACTGGCCGCCCAGTTGGGAGTGCTCCGGGAAAAGAACATGTACGGCAAGAAGGTTATGGGTATCCAGCGCACCACCTTCCTCATCGCTCCCGATGGGACCATCGCGCACGTCTTCGAAAACGTCAAGCCCGATGGCCACGCGGAAGAGGTACTGTCGTACGTCAAGGGCACGGCGCGCTAGCGCGCGCATTTCAGATTTTTTTGATTTCAGATTGAAAGGCAACAGCACAACCACAGAGGGCACAGAGGAGTACAGAGACAACCCAGAAGATTACACGCGATCAGTTTTCAAATGCCTCCTGGGCCGGTTCCAGGTGGGAAATCCATACCTGCCTCTCACCCGATTTTGTCAACCCAAAAAGAATAGGGATTTGGCCCCAAGGACGTTTTGAAATGACCGCCAGCCATCTGTGTACTCTGCGTACTCTGTGGGTGAGTTTTTTGTCTGGAAATCAAGGCTCTGAAGTGGCAAGCATGGCCGCGAAGAATCCGTCGCAGGGATGCACTCCGGGCAGGGTTCGCAGGTATGGCCCATTACATAAGCTGTCCACATCTGGCCAGGTCAACTCACCCTCGCCCCGCAACTCGCGCAGCCGGAGAGCGCAGTCGAGCAGCCTGGCCGAGGAGTTGTTGCGCAGCGCCTCCTCCACCACGTAAGCGTTTTCCTCTGCCTCCAGCGAACAGGTCGAATAGACGAGAATGCCTCTCGGCACCAGATACCCCAGTGCGGCCGAAAGTATGGCGCGCTGCCGGTCATGCAGGCCAGGCAAATCTTCGCCCCGCAATTTCCACTTGATCTCAGGATGGCGTGCGAGGGTTCCGGTGCCGGAGCAGGGGACATCGGCCAGTATGCGGTCGAACTGGCGGCCGTGCGGCAACTGTGTGGCATCGGCTGCCAGCACCTCGATACGGCCGGCGTCGGGGCTGCTCAGGATGCGCTGTCGCAGCAGCTCGGCGCGGCGTGGGTGCAGCTCCACGGCCAGGATAGCCGCCTCCGGATTGGCTTCGGCGATGGCCGCCGTCTTGCCGCCGGGCGCGGCGCAGCAATCCAGAATGCGCAATCCGGCTCCCGCCGCCGGGGGCGGCGGCGCTACCGCCCGGCTGCGTTCAGCCGCGCGCAGTCCCACCAGGGCGGCGACCAACTGTGAGGCTTCGTCCTGGATAGCAATGTGAGCCTGCCGGTAAGCCCGCGTATGCGTGAGGTCGCCGGCCCGGACCAGGCGCGCCGAGCGCAGAAGATTTCCCGGCGCCAGTTCAACGCCCTCGGCCTGCAGCTCGCGCTCCAGCGCCGCCGCCTGCTCCGGGTTCCTTGGCAGACGAAGCGCAGTCATCGGCGTTTGCTGATCGAACTCGCAAATGCGGCGCGCTACCTCGCTGCCGTATTGCTCAACCCAGCGCGCTACCAGCCATTCAGGATGTGACCAGGCGTCGGCCAGGGCTTTTTCCGGGATTGGCGGTTTTTGATCTTTCTCCGAAATGTGCTCCGCTGGCGACTTGGCAGCAGGGTCCGCAGCGGACACCATATTCGCGCCGCCTGGGGCGGCTTGGCGCACCAGTGCGCGCAGCACGGCGTTCACGAAGGGTGCGGCAGATTTTTTGCGCGCGCGCTTGACCAGCTCGACGCTCTCGTTTACCGCTGCGTTGGCCGGTATGCGCGTCAAAAAACGCAACTGGTATGCGCCCAGGCGAAGCGCCACCAGAACCTCTTTGTCGAGCTTGCCTGGCCTTTGCGATGACGCGCCGGCGAGCAGCCGATCCAGCGTCGCCTGCCAGCGCAGGCCGCCCATCACCAGCTCCGTACACAGGCCGCGATCGGCGGGCGAGAGCGAATTCAGGCGCTCGGAATGCAGCAGCTCCGAGGCGTAAGCATTCTGCTCCTCGACTCGCAGCAGTATCTGGAATGCGGCCAGCCGGGCAGGCGAGACGGGCATGGTTTTAGCCCGGCTCTCCCAGCTTTTCGCCCGTGCGCGGGTGATAGCCATTGATGAACTCGCGGGCGCTCATGCGCCGTTTGCCCTCCAACTGCAGTTCCAAGATCTTGAGCGCCGTTTGCCCGCCGCATCCCGCCAGCAAGGCATCGCTTTGGACCTCGATCACGCCAGGCGCTACTACGCTCCGCTCCTGCGGCGTTGCCGAATGCAAGGCCAGGTTTTTCCCGCGGAAGCTGGTGTGGACCCCCGGCCAAGGCTGGAAGCCGCGCAGCCGGTTAAAGATTTCCGCGGCGCTGCGCTGGAAATCTATGCGGCCGTCTTCCTTGCGCAATATGGGCGCCAGCGTTGCCTCCTCGTGTCTTTGCGGGCGCGGGATGATGGTCGCCGCCGCCAGCCCGCGCAGCGTCTCCAGCATGAGGTTGGCACCGATGGCGGCCAGCTGCGGGGCCAGCGTCAGGGCAGTATCGCCGGGCGCGATTGCCAGTTCCTCTTGCAGCAGGATGTCGCCGGTGTCCAGCCCGGCATTCAGCAGCATGGTGGTTACACCGGTGACGGTCTCGCCGCGCGCGATGGCCCACTGAATGGGTGCCGCGCCGCGATACTTGGGCAGCAGCGAGGCGTGCAGGTTGATGTTGCCGTGCTTGGGAAGCTCCAGCATCCAGCCGGAAATGATGCGCCCGTAGCCGACGACAACGATGGCCTCAGGGGTGATCGCCTCCAGGCGGGCGCGGAATTCCGGGTTCTCTTTTATCTTGTCCGGCTGGGTGACGGGCAGCCCCAGCTCCAGCGCCTTGCGCTTGACCGGCGAGAAGGCGACTTCCATGCCGCGTCCGCGCGGACGGTCCGGCTGCGTCACCACCAGTTGCACTTGGTGCCCGGCGGCGACAAGCTTCTCCAGCGTGGGAACCGCGAATTCAGACGTGCCGCAGAAGATCAGGTCCATTTTGAAGTCGTTTCACGTTTCACGTTGTACGTTTCACGCACTCGGGCTAGGGCAATGGGAAACAGAAACCCAGAAAACTGTCTCTTGCCGACCGGGGTCCCCGGCGGACGCCGTCGTTGCGTCCGCTGGGGTGGCTACCACTCTCCCGCCTGGCGCAGCTTGCGGATCTTGCGGCGAATGAGGTCGCGCTTGAGGGCGCTGATGTGGTGGATGTAGAGCTTGCCGTTCAGGTGATCGGTTTCGTGCAGCAGCGCCCGCGCCAGCAGGTCTTCTCCGGTATGCTCCCGCCATTCGCCGTTTTCGTCCTGCGCCCTCACGGTGACGCGTTTAGGGCGTGTCACCTTCTCCCGAAACTCGGGGATGCTGAGGCAGCCCTCCTCGATAACATGCTTGCCTTCGGTATGCACGACCTCCGGGTTGGCCAGCACCAGCTTGGCCCCGGGGTCTTCCTTGAAGCTGATGTCGATGACCGCCAGACGCAACGGAATGCCTATCTGCGGAGCGGCCAGGCCGACGCCGTGGGCCGCGTACATCGACTCGAACATGTCCTCGATCAGCTTGTGCAGCTTGCCGTCAAACTCGGTGACCGGTTGGGCTGGGGTTTCCAGCACAGGCGCGCCATATTTAACGATGGGATAGATCATCTCTCAGTAGTTCCGCAACTGCTGCCGGTAAGCATCGAAGTTGCGCTGTGTCTCCAGCATGGAATCGCCGCCAAACTTCTCCAGGGCGGCAGCCGCCAGGGTGAGCGCTACCATGGCTTCAGCGGCCACGCCGCCGGCGGGCACCACGCAAACGTCGGAACGCTCGTAGGCGGCCTTGACCGCCTGGCGCGTCTGGAAATCGACCGAGCTCAGCGGACGCCGCAGGGTCGAAATAGGTTTGATGTAGCCCCGCACGACCACGTCCTGACCGTTGGTAATGCCGCCTTCCAGCCCGCCCGCGTGGTTCGACGGCCGGGTAAAGCCGGTGAACCCGCTCGCCGTCTTATCGTACTGGATTTCATCGTGGATGGCTGAACCCGGCACGCTGGCCGCCAGCACACCATCGCCGATCTCCACCGCCTTGACCGCCTGCAGCGACATTACCGCCGCCGCCAGGCGCGTATCCAGCCGCTCGTCCCAGTTGGCAACCGTGCCCAGCCCGGGAGGAACTCCATGCGCCACTACCTCGAAGACCCCTCCCAGAGTATCCCCGGTGCGGAGCACATGATCGACCTGCTGCTTCATGCGCTGCTCGGCTTCCGGGTCGACGCAATTCAGCAGGATCTCATCTTTGGCGCAGGTGGCAACGATTTCTTCCCACCCGGCAGCTCTGCCCAGCCTCTCCGGGCCTACCTGTATGACGTGGCTCAGAACCTCTATGCCGAGTTCGCGGAGCAGCAATTTGGCTACCGCGCCGGCCGCCACCCTGGCCGCCGACTCCCGGGCCGAGGCCCGCTCCAGCACGTAGCGCGCCTCGGGAAAATTGTATTTCAGCGCGCCGGCCAGATCGGCATGTCCAGGCCGCGGCGAAGCCAGACGACGATGCTTGGCGATATCGCCGGCCTCGACCGGCAGGGCTTCCTGCCAGTTTGCCCAGTCGCGATTTTCAATCAGTATAGCGATGGGCGAGCCAATGGTCTTGCCGTGGCGCACTCCGGAAAGGAAGCGTGCGCTGTCACGCTCTATGTGCATGCGCCCGCCGCGTCCGTAGCCTTGCTGGCGGCGCCAGAGTTCGCGGTCAACGGCTGCCTGCGCCACCGCCAACCCGGCCGGTAGACCAGATAGCAACGCCACCAGCGCTTCGCCATGAGACTCGCCCGCAGTGGAAAACCTGAGCATACCAGGATTGTAGACGATCCCCCGCGCCGGCAACTTCCATTAGGCGAACCCCCTATCAAGATTCCCTGTCCGGCGCAAGCCCTGAAAGTTCCGAACTGGTTACCGGGGTGATGCCCGGTTCCGGCCAGCAAAGTTTTCCACTTCACACCTAGGAAACTCAGGTGAAAAACTGTAGAATCAAGCACTAGGTAATTTGCAGGGTGTCCAGTAAGGCATTACTGCTTCTGTAACCAGCCCGGAAAGAACGATTTCGACTTCTAAGGAGCGAAGTTGACAGCTTGCTGCCCATCAAGGAAAGCGTGCGAGCCCTGATTCTGGAGGCGGTGGCCGCCTTACAGCCGCATTTTCCGGATATCACGGATGCCTGGCGCAAGCAGATGTTTGCCGAGTTCGAGTTCGAAGGACGCGCCATGGCCTCTTTGGAACGGCTCAATCTGGGCACCGGCTTCCTTCTCTTCTCGCACTCCGATTTTGGCGCTTTCTTTGAGAATCTGCACTACTTCGGCACCCGGCTGGCCAAGCTGCAAGTCGATACCCGGGCGGTAGCCCGTGCCTTGGAGCTCTACCAGGAGTTGTCCGCGCCGTACATACGCGGGGCCTTCGGGCCGCGGCAGTATGAAATCCTGGCCGCCCTGGACACCATGTCGTCGGCCAGCTTCGTGGGCGTTTCCGGCGCCTACTTCGATACCCAGAGCAACGCCGCCAACGCCTTGCTGGAGGTGCTGGAGGCGGAGCTGTCGGCGCGCAACCTGTCCTCGTTGCTGGAGCGCGTGCTGGGAATCAACCACCCGCATCTTTGGCGCCTCGACCGGCCTGATTCTGCTGCATCGATCCGGAAATGCAATGCCTGCGCGTACATGCGGCGGTGGGGCTGGAAGGCGATCTGAGCAACCTCAGCTTTGAGATCGGCCAGGGTTTTTCCGGCCGGATTGCCGCCAGCGGCGAATTCGACATCGTGCCCGAGGCTTGGCAGTCGGACGATCGTCCTGGAGCCCATGCGCTCCAAGGCGGAATCGCTGTGGGGCGTGCCGCTGAAGAACGGCGAACGCGTTATTGGCGTGCTGGTGATCGGCTTTGAAAGGGCTTATATCTGGCTGCCCACGGAGCGCGATCTGCTGCGCGCCATTGCCGACCGCTCGGCGCTGGCCATCGAGCGCGCCGGCATGAACGACGCGCTGCGCGAACGCGAAGTCCGCATCGCCGAACTTTCCGCCCATCTGTTGAAAGCGCAGGAGGAGGAGCGCAAGCGCATCAGTCGCGAGCTGCACGACGAAACCGGGCAGGCGCTGATGGTGATCCGTCTCTACCTGGGCATGCTCGACAAGACGGTCGCCATGCGCACCGCCAAGGCTAAAATCCAGGAACTGCTGGAGGTGGTGGATCGCACCATCGAGGGCATCCGCCGCATCATCGGCCGGCTCTCGCCGCTGGTCTTGCAGGAGCTGGGGCTGATTGCCGCCATTCGCAAGGAGGCCAAGGACCTGGCCAAAAGCTCCGGCATACGGGCGCGGGTGGTAGTTTCGGAGGATATAGGCCGGCTGCCGCCGGAGTTCGAAACCGCCATTTACCGCGTCGTGCAGGAATCGCTGCACAACGTCGCCAAACATGCCGGGGCGCACAGCGTGACGGTGGAAATGACCCGCACCGACAGCGCCCTGCGGCTGCTGATCGAAGACGATGGCGTAGGTATAAGCAAGTCTTCCAACAGCCAGCGCCCCAGCTTCGGCATGGCCGGCATGCGGGAGCGCATCAGCACCCTGGCTGGAACCATGAAAGTTGAATCACGCAAGGACAAGGGAACAAGGATTCTGGTCACCGTTCCTGTTCCCAACGGTTCGGCGTTGTCCGGCTTGCGCATGGCCGCCGGACCGCGCGGTATAAGCGATAGTAATACGGCTCGGCAACTTGTTGGCGAACACAGGCAATAATTAGTCTAGGAGTTCGGAAAATGCCCAAAATCAGATGTCTCCTGGTCGATGATCACACTTTGTTCCGCCAGGGGGTACGGCGGCTGCTGGAGAGTGAAAGCGACTTCGAAGTGGTGGGAGAATCACCCGACGCCGGCGACGCGGTGGAAAAGGCCCGCGAGCTTCGCCCCGATATCGTGCTGATGGACATCGGCATGCCCGGGCTGTCTTCTTTCGAGGCGGCGCGCCACATCCGCAAGAACCGGCCGGAAACCAAGGTCCTGTTCCTCACCATGTACGAGGACGAGGACTACCTGGTGCAGTGCCTGGAGGTGGGCGCCGCCGGCTACGTGCTGAAGGACACCCCGGCGACGCAGTTGGTCACCGCCGTGCGCGACGTCTACAAGGGCGGCAAATACCTCAGTTCGCAGGTGCTGGGCAAGCTGGTGGAAGACTTCCGCGCCCGCGTGCGCGACGCCAAGATGCGCCCGCGCATCTCCACCCTTACCCCGCGCGAGCGCGAGATCCTGAAGCTGCTGGCGGAAGGCAATTCGGTGAAGGAAATCGCCGTGCTGCTCGGTTTGAGCGTGAAGACCGTCGAGGCGCACAAGTTCAACCTTATGCGCAAGCTCGACATCCACAACAAGGCGCAACTGGTCACCTACGCCATCCAGAAGAAGATCATCAAGATTCCGGTGAGCCAGTAGTTGTGGAAGCACCGGGCTTTAGCCCGGTGAGCGGGGCCCTTAAGATTGAGGGCTTCAGCCCCTGTGCTTCCCCATTTCAGAAGCCGACTGCCCCACCCTACGCCGAGGTTGCGTAGGGTGGGGTTTTTCGCCGGGGATGAATCAGGTGCCGGGAAAAAATAGGCGTGCTTCACACGCCTGCCCAGCCGGGGCGGCTGGGCCTACATTCTATTTTCCGGTGTGTTTGTCTTCGTTCCCCGCAGCCGCCGCCTGTTTTTTCGTCTCCCCGGGGTTCCCGGCAAACGCCGGGGTTGCGTTTGCTGGGGTGGAATCCCGCAGGTACTTGCGCGTGTTCAGCAGCGGACGCGCCAGCGACTGGTTGTAGCTGGTCCACGCCGAATCCAGTTCGGCGTCTTTTTCCAGTTGCGCCCGCATGCTTTCCATCTTGGAGTCGAGGTCGTCCAGGCAGTGCAGCATGAGCGCCTCGGGGAACATGGGCAGCTTGGGCGAGCCGAATTCGTAGGCGCCGTGATGGCTGATGATGAGGTGCTCCAGCGCCACCCGGAGATTGTCGGGAAAATTGCCGAGCTGCGCCGTCTTGGCGTGCAGCATCTCCAGCTCGATGATCATGTGGCCGAGCAACTGGCCTTCGGTGGTATAGCCGAAGGAGCGCGAGAAGGAGAGCTCGTGGATTTTGCCGATATCGTGCAGGAAGGCTCCGGCCAGCAGCAGGTCGCGGCTGACCAGGGGATAGTTGCGCACCACCAGGTCGCAGCTGCGGAAGAGGGAAACGACGTGTTCGAGCAGTCCGCCAATACAGGCGTGATGCAGGGTCTTGGCCGCCGGCGCCTGCTTGAAGCCGCGGGCAATCTCCGCATCGGCCATGAAGGCGCGCAGCAGCGCCTTTAGATGCGGCTCGCAGATAGTTTCCACGAATGCGCCCAGCTCGCGCCAGAGCTCCTCTATGTCGTACGCGGTCTTCGGCAGGAAGTCTCCGAAATCGATTTCCTGCTCGGCCAGCTTGGCCTCCAGCGTGCGAATGGTGAACTGAAAGCGGTTGTTGTAGCGGTTGAAGACGCCTTTGACCCGTATGACGTCGTCGACATCGAAGCGCTCGGCCGTCGCCCCCACGTTGTCCCACATCTTCGCCGAAATCTGCCCGGTGCAATCGGCCAGCATGAGGTCCAGATAGAGCTCGCCGCTTCGCTTCGGTTTCAGTTGCTTGGAGGTGACCAGGAAACAGGTGGAAACGACCTTGTTTTCCTGCTTTACCGCGTCGCTGACATAGATTTCTTTCATGCGCGCCTTGCGTTTTGCGGAGTGCGAAAGCCGTTTCCGGGCAAAAGCCGCCGGAGTTGCCGGCGCTGGAAAGCAGTGCTGCGCGCCGGCAGGCATCTCCGGCGAGTGCCAATTTTGCCTGCCGGGAACGAGCAGCTCGCCTTATCGTACCGCACAAAGCGCGCCGCGCAGCGCGGAAAAATCCCCTACGGCCTGCGCACCGCTTCTTAAGCGCAGGCGCTCTGCTGGCCGTGCCGCACGGCCCGGGAAAAATATGGGCTCAATCCCCTGAGGGATCAGCCCGGCTTTTGAAAACAGGTTTTTGCCAAGAGCGCTAGAAGAACAGATGCTTTTTCTTTTTCTTGGTCTTGGCGGAAGGCGTGCTGGCGCTGGCGGTGGTGGTGTAGATGGGCTTGCTGGCGTTGGGGCTGGCTCCGGTGTCGACGTATCCCTGGCGGACATCTACGTAAGCTTCATCGCGCAGCTTGGTCAGGTAGGTGCGCAGCGCCGGCTGCACCCGCTGCATATAGATCAAGTCCTGAATATGTGTGCGTATCTTGTCCAGCGGAGGCACTCCTGCCGGTTGGTATTCGGTCACCTTGAGGATCACGAACCCCTGTTTGGTGCGGATCACGTCGGTCATCTGGCCGGGTTTGAGGCTGAAGGTTTTGTCTTCGAGCTCCTTGGCCAGCATGCCGCGCCGGAAATACCCGAGATCACCCCCCTGGGCGGCAGTGGGGCCGTTGGAGAATTTCCGCGCCGTCTCCTCGAACGAGGCCCCGGCTTGCAGCTTTTTCAGCAGCTCTTGAGCCATCATGTTGGCGGCGGCTATCTGCAGCGTGTCCGCTTCGTTGTCCTTGCCCGGAGTAGGCGCAATCAGAATCTCGCTAAGGCGCTCCTGTTCGGGACGATTGAGCTCCGCCCGGTGCTCCCGGTAATACTTCTCGATCTCGGCGTTGGTAATCTGGATGCGGCTGCCTACCTCGCGGCCGATCACCTGCTGCGTGATGAGGTTGTTCTTGACGTTTTGCTTGAAGTCCTCGAAGGAAATCCCCTGCTCTTTGGCCACCTTCTCCAGCTCCTCCATGGAGTTGGCGTGCATCTGTTTGCGGATTTCGTCCAGCCGCTTCACCAGCTCGACATCCACGTTGATACCCAGCTCCTCGGCCTTTTGCAGCAGCAGTTGCTGATCGATCAGATCGCGGAGCACGTCTTTCTCCCGCTGCTTGATCGCTGCGTCGGCGTTGATGCCGGCCTGCTGGCGGATTTCGGTGTACATCTGATCACGGCTGCGGCGGAAATCGCCGCGGGTGATGATGGCATTGTTGACGCGCGCGGCAATTTCCTCAATCACGGTGCTCTGCTGCGCGGGCAACAGAGCAGGCAAGAGGATCAGGGCCAACAGCAGGGATAAGACTTTTCTCATAAACTCCTGGCAGGCAACCGAGTCGAAGCCTCAGCGGTGAAAAATTCCTCCCCCCGCCGCCGAAGGGCTGCAAGCTGTACCTGTATTGTCATTGTATCTTGGCAGGGCAGCGCGCGCGAATGGCACCAAATAGCTGTGTTTGCCTGGCGTTGGCACGCGCCGGCAGAGCGGCACAGAGCCGGCTTTGCTTCCGGCAGGCTCAGCTAAGAGAAGGCTGTCTTGCCGGTGCCCGCCTCTGACGGTCTTGCCAGACCGCTGCTGCAAAGGTTTCCCGGCGTCGCGTCAGTCTAGGCGCCCGGAAGCCTGCTGCCTCACTGCTTCAGCTTAAGCTTGGACTTGTTCGCCTCAAGGAACTCGCGGAGCTGTTCGCTGGCGGCCAGCAGGCGATTCCATTGCTCGTAGTAGAGGGTGACTGGGAAGCGGCCAAGGCCGTAGACGCTCATCGCGCCCTTCTCACTCACCTTAAATTGCAAGCTGCCGGTTCGCTGCTTGCTCTCAAGTTCAGCCAATCGCGCCTTCAACTCTTCATAGGTAGGCTCAGGCATGCGGTGCTTTCCTTCCGACGGGCCACCGGCCAGCGCCAGCTTGCGCCTGGCGGGTGAATTTTCCTGCCCGTTTCTAAACTCAGGCCACTGCTGGACATCCTTGCAGCTTCCAGCACGATAAACAAAATCTAAGGCGGCGACAACCGTTCAGAGAATTTTCCCCGCCTTCTACAGCAACACACGCGAGAGCAGATAAGCGGTCACGGTGGAGACGCCGACGCCGATCAGCCCCGGAATCATGAAGCTGTGGTTCAACAGGTACTTGCCTATGCCGGTGGTGCCGGTACGGTCCATGTTGATGGCTGCCAGATCGCTCGGATAGAAGCAGAAAAAGAAGTAAGCGTAACTGGCGGGCAGCAGGCCAAGCATAACCGTGTTTGGCAGGTTCAGAGCCACGCCAAACGGGATCATCACCGCCAAGGTTGCCGCCTGGCTCTTGACGAAGGCGGATACGCAAAACATGGCGATCCCAAACGTCCAGGGCCAGGCGGTCACCATGGATCTGCATTTGCGCCACCAGGTAAGGCTTGTTTCCGGTCACGAAGGTATCGCTCATCCAGGCGATGCCGAAGATCGAGACCACGGCGATCATGCCGGCAATGAAGACGCTGGAGCGGGCAATATCGGCGGCTTTCACGTTGGTCAGGAAGAGAATGAAGGCGCCGAAGGCCAGCATCACCATCTGCACCACGAGGATGACGGATACGGTCGACTTGCCAATGCTGAGCAATCCCAGGTGGAAAAAGTCCTTGTCTAGGGCCAGCAACACAATCACCGCCACACCGGAGAAGAACAGCAGCACGGAAGACTTGGCATGGCGGGGCAGCTTCTTGTCCAGGGTGGTGACTGAAATGTCGAGTGCCTTGGCGAAATCGGGGTCCTGCATCCGCTTCTGGAAGGCGGGGTCCTTGTCCAGGTCCTTGCCGCGATTCATGCTCCAGAGCGCGGCGGCCAACAGCCCGACTATGCCGGCGGGCATGGTTATCTTCAGAATGTCGATCAGGCTGACCGGGTGAGAGGTCTTGGCCGCGAAAGCCAGGAAGAAGCCGACGGCAGCCGATACCGGGCTGGCGGTGATGCCCATCTGGGCGGCGACGCTGGAGACCGCCATCGGCCGCTCCGGTCGTATGCGGGTATGCAAGGCCACATCGGCTATGACCGGCAGCAGGGCGTATACGGCGTGACCCGTGCCGACGCAGACGGTAAGAAAGAAGCAGCAGAATGGAGCCAGCAGGGTCACGTGCTTGGGATGGGCGCGCAGCAGGCGCTCGGCCAACTGGACCATGTAATCGAGCCCGCCCGCCACCTGCAGCGTGGCCGCGGCGGTTACCACGGCCAGGATGATCAGCATCACGTCGATTGGCGGAGTGGAGGGCTGAGTCCGGAAGCCGAGTACCAGTATCGATAACCCCAAACCTCCGATAAGGCCCAGCGCCACGCCGCCCCGGCGAATGCCAATCAGAATGGCGCTGAGCACACAGCAAAACTCTACCCAGAACATCTGCGGGCTGGCCCCGGGGGCGTAGCCTTTGGCCGCCGAGCGGGCCCACCAGATCATAAGGACAAGCACCGGGACCACTACCAAGACAGCCCACCGCCGTTTGGGAACCTGGGGAGCGGGCGGCGCCGCTGGCGCCCGAACTGCCGCCGCTCCGCTGGCGGAGGTCGTAACGGCCGCCGAAGTCAACGCCTGGCCGCATTTCGAGCACGTCTTTGAGTTTTCAGGCAGATCGAATCCGCATTTAGGGCAGAGCATCAGCAAATTTCTCCACGGTAACTTGGACGCCGAGCATGGCAGCCTGACAATAGTTTGTCAAGCGGGTACTCGCCACGGCTAGTGCGTTTGACACAGACGCAACCCGCCTGGATCACACCGCGCCGGGTCAGTGCCGCGGTAAAAACTCACCATCATGTTTAGGAGGAGCACGCGCCGGCAAAAATCGCCAGCGCTGTTTTTGCGTCCGCGGGAGTGTCCGTTGCGCTCTGCAAGATGTCGGTTCGGGTCTGGAAGTGGTGGCCCGGACGGAGGAGTGCTGCCGGCACAATATGGCCATAAACTCTGGGGGCACAATGATATACGTATGACTATCGATGGACTTTTTTGGCAGCGCTCAGAAAGTGGGCTGCTCAGCGGCATCTTACGCAGTTAAGCGCCTGCAACAGCAGAGGGTGGCGGCATGATTTCCATTCGGGACGTTTCCAAGTGGTACGGCACCTTTCAAGTGCTGAAAAGCTGCACTACCCACGTCAAGAAGGGCGAGGTGGTGGTTGTCTGCGGCCCCTCCGGCTCCGGCAAGAGCACCCTGATCAAGTGCGTCAACGCCCTGGAGCCATTTCAGCAGGGCGAAATCATCGTTAACGGCATCTCGGTCGGAGACCGCAAGACCAATCTTCCCGCGTTGCGCGCGCACGTGGGCATGGTGTTCCAGCACTTCGAGCTGTTTCCCCACATGACGGTCCTGAAGAACCTGACCATCGCCCAGATCAAAGTCCTGAAGCGCAACCGGCAGGAGGCGATCGAACGCGCCTACAAGCTGCTGGACCGCGTCGGACTGCGGGAACACGCCCTCAAGTATCCGGGCGAACTCTCCGGTGGCCAGCAGCAGCGCGTCGCCATTGCCCGGGCGCTAGCCATGGACCCCATCTGCATGCTGTTCGACGAGCCCACCTCGGCGCTCGATCCCGAGATGATCAACGAAGTGCTGGACGTGATGGTCGAGTTGGCGACCGAAGGCATGACTATGATCGTGGTGACACACGAGATGGGCTTCGCCCGCAAGGTCGCCAACCGCGTCATCTTCATGGACCACGGAGGCATCGTCGAGGACGCTGGCAAGGAGGAGTTCTTCGGTACGCCGCGCTCCGAACGCACCCAACTGTTCCTCTCCAAGATTCTCAGCCACTGAGCGGCAGACAACGCGTAGTGGCAACCGCCCCCGGCTGCCCGGGCGGGCGAGGGCGCCCGCCCCTACATGTACCAAGTACAATGGAACGCAGTGTACTTACTTTACGATCTGTTCCTGGTGATGGCGCTGCTGATCAGCGCGCCGTACTGGCTCATGCGCCTGCTGCGCCATGGTAAATACCGCAGTGGACTCGGCCAGCGGCTCGGCGCGGTACCGCCGCAGGTGCGCGCCTTGGCCGCCACTGGCAAGCCGCTCATCTGGGTACACGCGGTTTCCGTGGGGGAGATTCTGGCCATCGCCGGCCTGGTGCGGCAGATGCGAACGCGTTTTGCCGGCTATACCATTGCCGTTTCCAGCACCACCGCCACCGGATACGCGCTGGCCGGCGCGCGCTTCGGGGCGGAGAGCGTCTTCTATTTTCCGCTCGATTTGCGCTGGGCGGTGGGGCGCTACGTGCGCCTGCTGCGCCCGCGCCTGGTGATGCTGGCCGAAACCGAGTTCTGGCCGAATTTCCTGCGCGTCGCCCGCCGCAGCGGTGCCCGCCTTCTTGTAGTGAACGGGCGCATCTCGGACCGCTCCTATCCGCGCTATCGTTGCTTCTCGTTCCTGCTGCGCCGCGTGTTGCGCGAGATCGATTGCTTCCTGGCGCAGAGCGAAGAAGACGCCCAGCGGCTGCGAGCGATCGGGGCCGAGGGCAGGCGCGTGCGCGTCGCCGGAAATCTCAAGTTTGAAACCGCCAGACCCGCCGCCAGCCAATGTCGCGAACAGTTGCGGGCCCGCATTGAGGAAATCTCCGCTGCGCCCCTTGTGGTATTCGGCAGCACGGTGGAAGGCGAAGAAGCCTTGCTCATCGAGACCTTCCGGCGGATCAGCGAAAGCCATCCACGCGCCATAATCATTCTGGCGCCGCGCCACAAGGAACGATTCGCCGCCGTCGCCGGCATGCTGCAAGCTGCCGGCATACCGTTCGCGCGACGCTCCGATCCGCAGTGGCCGCGCAACCTGCAAGCCGGGCAGGTGCTGCTGCTCGACAGCATTGGCGAACTGGCGGCAATCTACTCGCTTGCCTCTGTCGCTTTTGTCGGCGGCAGCCTGGCGCCGCGTGGCGGCCACAACATCCTGGAGCCTGCCAGTTTCGCCGTTCCGACCCTCGTCGGGCCGCACACCGAAAGCTTTCGCGACATCGTGCGCAGATTCGAAACCGCAGGCGGAGTCCTGGTGGTACGCGATGAGCACGAACTGCTTTCGACCATGCTGCGCTTGCTTGCCGATCCTGCGGAGCGCAAGCGCGTCGGCGACCGGGGTTACAGCGTCCTGCGCGAAAACCAGGGGGCAACCGAGCGCACGCTGGCCGAAATTGAGAAACTGCTCATGCCACAGAATGGCGCCGGCGGCGCGGCCGGCGAGCCCCACCAAGCCGAAACCTTCCGGGGAGGCGAACGGCCATGAATCTGTTTGGCGCCGCCGTAGCCGCCCGCAACGCGCTGTACGACCGGGGAGTGCTCAGGCAGTCGCGCCTGCGGCGCCCGGTGGTGAGCGTGGGCAGCATTACGGTCGGCGGGGCAGGCAAAACGCCGTTCGTAATCTATCTTGCCCGGCTTCTGCGTGAGCGCGGAGTGCGGGTTGATGTGCTGTCGCGCGGCTATGGGCGCCGCAGCTCCGGCGTGCTGGTAGTCGAGAGCACCCCAGCAACGGCAACGACAGCCGTTGCCGGGGACCCCGCTTCAAGATCGGCAAGCGCAAATTCGACGCTTGCCGCTGACCCCTGTGACGCCGCGCGCTTCGGGGATGAGCCCGTGTTGATTCGGCGCCTGGCGGAGGTGCCGGTCATCGTCGGCGAGAGCCGCTACCAGGCCGGAGTGGAGGCCGAGCGGAGGTTCAACAGCGATCTCCATCTGCTAGACGACGGCTTTCAGCACCGCGAACTGGCGCGCGACTTCGATATTGTCCTGCTGTCGCCGCGCGACCTTCAAGACCGGCTGCTGCCGTTGGGCCGCTTGCGCGAGCCGCTGAACTCGCTGGGGCGAGCGCACGTCATTGTCTGGAGCGCCGATCCGGCAGGGCCTGCGCTTCCGTCTGCACTCTCCATGGGCAAGCCGGTTTGGCGGCTGCGGCGTCGCATCGAGCTGCCGCCAGGGGCCCCCTCCCGTCCGTTTGCTTTCTGCGCCATCGCCGAACCGGAGCGTTTCCGGTGCGACCTCGAAAACGCCGGAACGCGGCCGGCCGGATTTCGCTGCTTCCGCGATCATCACGCTTACTGCGCCAGCGACATCGCCGCGCTTCTGCGCCAGGCCGAGCGCGCCGGCGCCAACGGCTTTGTTACCACGGAAAAGGACGCGGTAAAGCTCGGCCCCTTCCGCCAGCAGCTCGGAGAAACCGCGCTGGCCAGGCTGGTGATGGAACTGGAGGAGCCGCAGGCAGCCGTAAGCACGATGCTGGCGAAGATCGATGCGAGTAAAATCATCACGAAAGAGCAGAGTTGATGAAGAAGGCAAGCAATAAATCCGTCGTCGTGCTACTTTGCCTGGTTGTGTTCGCGCTGCCGGGCTGGGCGGCCAGCAGCGCCGATGGCTCGGCACTCGACCGCGGCTCCAACGAATTGAGCGCCTGGGCCGGCTATTCACCGGACAACCCCACGGCAATCGGCACCACCACCAACCGGCAGTTTTTCGAATTAAACGTCCAGTATGCGCGCGTGCTGCTGGCCGAACGGCACTGGGCGCTGAAATATATGGTCGACCTGGTGCCGGTGGCGCTCATCAACCAGCCTCGCCAGTCGCCGTCAGGCGCGGATGTGCCCGCCAGCAAGCGCCAGATTTACGGCGGCGGCATCTCTCCCATCGGCTTGCAGGTCAACTTCCGCCGCCGGCATCGCTTGCAGCCTTACGTGAACGGGACCGCCGGCGTGCTGTATTTCAGCCAGCAGGTTCCGGTAAGCGGCTCCTCACAATTCAACTTTTCCGTGAGCTGGGGAGCGGGCGTGCAGCTCTGGCACGCCGGGAACAAGTCCCTCAGCCTCGGATACAAGTTCAATCACATCTCCAACGCCAACTCCGCCGCGCTCAACCCCGGCGTGGACTCCAATGTTTTTTATGCCGGTTACGGCTGGAGCTGGAAGCGCTGAACAATTTAAGATTTTTGATTTCAGATTGAAGAACAGCAGAAGGTTGCGCCGCCTTTCCATCTGAAACCAGGCAATCAGAAATCAAAAATCACAAATCAAAAATCCTAAATTTTCTTCGGCGGCTTCCACAGCTCCAGGAAGCGAACGATCTCCTGCGGGTCGAGCCGGCGCGCGGCCTCGAATTCGCCGTTCTGCTGGCTGTAAAGCAGTAGCCCTTTTTCGGTGAGCACCGCAATGGCGGGCACGCCTCTCCTCAGAGGAATACGGTACTTGTCGGCCAAGTCGGTGTTTTTAGCGTATCTGCCTTCGCCTTCACCGATGTCCACGTGAACCACTATGAAGTTGTTTTCGACCAGCGACTTGGCGGGCTCCTGGTGAAAGCGGTAGTCGAGCACGTGGCAGTCAGGACACCAGTTGCCGCCAAAGACCAGCAGCACCCGCTTGTGATGCCGGCCGGCTTCCTTGATGGCCTGGGCAATCTCAGCCTTGGCGTCGGCATCGGGATCGTAGAGTTTGGCGTTCCAGTCGATCCGCTGTGCCGCGGCCACGGCCAGCAGCGATAACAGAACAGCGGTAGATTTTAAAAAACGTTGCAGGATCATCAAATTCCACGTCGGGGCAGTCGCCCCGGCTGCCCGCCTGACCGAGGGCGGTCGGGCCTACGTGCCTTAATTGCAGATTGCCAGCAAAATATTCAGTCTGCAATCTTCAATCTTAAATCGAAGCGGCCTTGTGCACTCGCAGCAATTGCTCGAGCAGGGGACGCAGTAGCTTCAAATCCAGCGCATTAGCCCCGTCGGATTTTGCCTCGTGCGGATTGTCGTGCACCTCCAGAAAGATGCCGTCCACGCCCGCGGCCACGGCGGCGCGCGCCAGCACGGGAATAAACTGCGGCTGGCCACCGGAGGCCACCCCGGCAGAGGCGGCTGCGGCATCTGCCACGCCCGCCGAGGGCAACTGCACCGAGTGGGTGGCGTCGAAGACGACCGGGGCAAGTTCGCGCATGACGGCCAGCGAGCGCATGTCCACCACCAGGTTGTTGTAGCCGAACGTGCTCCCGCGTTCGGTGAGGAAGACCCGTTCGTTGCCGGCATCGCGCACCTTGGCCAGCGCGTGCCGCATGTCCCAGGGAGAGACGAACTGTCCTTTCTTGAGGTTGACGGCGCGTCCGCAGCGGCCGGCGGCCAGCAGCAGGTCGGTCTGGCGGCAGAGGAAAGCGGGAATCTGCAGCACGTCGGCCACTTCGGCGGCGGCGGCGACCTGTCCCGGCTCGTGCACGTCGGTCAGCACCGGCACGCGCGCGCACGCGGCGACCTTGCGCAAGATGCGCAGCCCTTCCTTCAGGCCGGGACCGCGAAAGCTGGCCAGCGAAGTGCGGTTCGCCTTGTCGTACGAGGCCTTGAAGATGTAGGGGATTGCCAGCTCCCGCGCCACCGCCGAAATCGCTTCGGCCATCTTCAGCGCATGGGCTTCGCTCTCGATGACGCACGGCCCGGCGATGAGAAACAGCCCCGGCCCGCCGATGCTTACGGACTGAACTTGAAAGGACATGCAGTACGATTCTACGGCATTGGCGCCAACCGGAAAATACTCCCACATTCTCAATAGAAGGGGTGGGGTGCCCCTGGTTCAACTCGTCTTTAGACGAATGACGAACGGCTTGCCGTCGCTCACTGTGCAGAACCCTTCTTCGATCAACAGCGGCAGCACGTAGCTGATGACTTGCGGTGATTCGCCGTATTTCACCGAAAGCGTCTCGCCCACAGAGTCTCTTATCAACGGATGCCGACTAGCGCCCATCAAGACTGGACTGCGCTTCGTGATTTCCTCTCGGATGATCCGCACGATTTCTGGCGTGATCTCCATTTTGTTCGAGATTTGAAGAACACGGTTATGCCCGTTGTCAGCGTGCCAGAGTATTCAAACGACTTGCCCGTTATGGTCTTCGCGTTCGGCACTGGCGCTCTCCTGTTCTCTGCGGCTTATTTCTTTTCAGGCTGTTCCGGCAATCGCAAAACACGTTTGACGATCTCCATCTCGTGTTCCTTCCCATCGTCATCAATGACGAACAGCTTGCGTTTCTCGACGGCGAACCTCACTGGACCGTTCACGGTCAGGTTGGCTGGTTTCGACCACCGCCACCGCAAGCGCTCTTGCGCCAAGTATGCATGCGTTTCACCTTCGATAAGGAAGGTCTGGTACGTGCGATACACGGCGATTTGTGATCCGTTGGTGTACCCTTGATACGTCCCGTAGCCGCCGTAGGTTTGAAGGTTACCTGTCGTGTTCGCACTACTTATAGTTCCAGCAAAGTAGCGGGAGCGCTCGGTATCGAGCACCTTCCCGGTCTGCCAGTCACGAGCCTTTTCTCCGCCTAATGCAATAGTGCTGAAGAACAGGAGCATCGCTGTAATTGACACGAGAATTCGGTGCATCGGATTCCTTTTTCGTACGGGAAGCATTCTACCCGGAATCTTCTTCTTGAACTCTGAATCAGGGGCATTGTACTGCTTGGGGCCGCCTTGCCAAGACCAAAATGTCCAAGGCACACCCCTGATGACGGTGAGTTCAAGCGCAGCGTCTGCGGCGCGGACGCAGAATGATGTACTAAGACCTTATCAAGCCTCAGCCCTTCAGCGGATTCGTGGCTAGAACCCCATGATGTTGTATCCGCAATCGACGTAGAGCGTCTCGCCGGTGATGGCCGAGGACTTGCCCGAGGCCAGGAACTCGGCGGTGGCGGCCACCTCGTTCACGTCGACGTTGCGCCGCAAGGGCGCGCGCTCGGCGTGGGCGTTAAGCATTTCGCCCAACCCGGAGATGCCGCGCGCGGCCAAGGTCCGGATCGGCCCGGCCGAGATGGCGTTTACGCGCACGTTTCGCTTGCCCAAGTCATAGGCCAGATAGCGCACGGCGGATTCCAGCGCGGCCTTGGCCACACCCATGACGTTGTAGTTCGGAACCACCTTCTGTGCGCCGAAGTAGCTGAGGGTGACGATGCTGCCGCCCTCGGTCATCAGCGGGGCGGCGGCCCGGGCCAGCGCGATGAGGGAATAGACGCTGATCTCGTGGGCAATGCGGAAGCCCTCGCGGCTGGTGGCGAGGAACTCGTTGCGCAGCTCCTCGGGCGGAGCGTAAGCGATGGAGTGGATCAGCACGTCGAGCCGGCCGTAGCGCTTGGCCAGTTGCTCGAAGAGAGCGGCAATCTCGGCGTCGTTGGAAACGTCGCATTGGAAAGGTTCGGCGCCGGGCAGGCTGCGGATCATCGCCTCGGCTTCCTGCCGCAGGCGTTCGTTCTGGTAAGTGATGGCTAGGCTTGCGCCGGCGGCCTGCAGACGCTGTGCAATTGCCCAGGCAATGCTGCGCTTGTTGGCTACGCCAAAGACAACTGCATTACGGCCTTCAAGACTGTCGGACATTGGCTTGCTCTTCCGCCCAAACCAGCTTCGGGTTTCGAGAAAAGGATAACCACAGAGGTCACAGAGTAACACAGAGAAATTAGAGTATTACCTCAGAGCGTAGAGCGAAGTTACCGGGAATCGTGGTTAAGTTGTGTTCTGATACAAGATTTCCCGCGACCAGCGCCGGATTCCCTGTGTACTCGGCGTACTCTGTGGTTATCCTTTCACTTCGCCAGCTCTATCGACAGCAGGTGGGCCTTGTTGGCCAGGTTGTAGGCGCGTTCCAGGTCGCCGTCGTGCGCGGCCGTGCGCGACTGGCTGATGTAGTTGCGCGCCTGGCGCATCATGGCCTGCTCGCCGTCGGAGAGTGAACGCGTCACCCGGCGCAGGTTGTTTTCGGCGGCCTGCAGCAACTGTTCGGTATTCTGCGCCGTGCCTTGCGGAACCTGGGCGCCGATCAGCACCTGCGCCGACTCGCCCGGCTTCTGCGGCGAGGCTGCCGGTTGCGCCGGTGGCGCCGCTGCCGGCGGCGCAGCCGCCGGAGTCTTGGAGGCGGTAGTCTTGCGCCCGGGAATCCTGATGCGCGGCTTGGGCTGGGCCGACGCCTGTCCGGTCGAGGGCTTCGGGATCACACCGGTCTGCGCCCCGGTGGTTGGCGGCGCGGTGGTCTGGGGCGGCGGCGCCGGCTGCTGTCCGACCTGGGTCGTCGGAGGAACGGTGATCGTAGGCGCGGTGGCCTGCGGCGGCAGGCTGGTCTTCTTGCCGCGATTGCAAGAGCCGACCAAGAGCAGCGTTAGCATGAGGACCAGTAGGACGGTGACTCGGAGCATCGCGACGCTCCCCGCATAGGCGTCATCGCGGCCGGAACCAGCCGGCCCCCCGGCAAATGTCATGGTTGCCTTTGCGGGCGCGGCAAGCGGAGTAGAGCGATCTGGCGTCTTGCGCCGCAAAGCGACACCGGGTTCCTCGACTCGCGCCGTTGAGGCGGGGCACTGGCTCGGGATGACGTTCATTTCGACGGACAACATTTCTGTATTCCTCTGGCGCCTCCTTGCGCGATCTCCGTGCAAAAACCTTATTAGAGCGTGTTTCATAAATGGAATTAGCCGGTGGAAGCCCACGCCTTCAGGCGTGGGAAACAATGCTCAATAGAGAACGCCTTTAGGCGTGTGGATAGGTCGTCACGGCGGCTAAACAGGCTGCGGAAAAACGCGCCGAAGCAACAAGCGAGGCGCTATGGAATGTGGGCACTACAAGAGCGGCTAGCCAGATCTTGTAGTCCCACCCGATCCGAAACCTGTTTTTCTGCAGCCCGTAAAGCCGTGGGCTTCCACCCTCTTTGCTAACCCCGAAACCATTCAAAACCATTTATGAAACAAGCTGTAGATACAGCCTACTCTGCTTCGACCGCGATGTGCCTGCTGCGTTCATCGCCTCCCGCCACCAGCGGCAAGATGAAGCGGAAGGTGGTGCCCTGGCCGACTTCCGAGTCGAATTCCAGCGTGCCGTTGTGCAACTGCAGCACACGATAGCTTACCGCCAGTCCGATGCCGCTGCCGGACTTCTTGGTGGTGAAGTACAAATTGAACACCTTGTCGCGGATCTCGGGCGGTATTCCGCCGCCCTGGTCGCGAATCTCCAGGGTCGCCGAATGATCTCCCGCCTGGCTGGACAGCGTGAGTATACCGCCGCCCGGCATGGCCTGCACGCCATTGAGCACCACGTTCAGCAGCGCCTGCTTGAGCAGGTCGGAATCGACGCGCACCGGCAAGGCCGCACCGGCGTCGGCGCACACGATCTTGACTCCGTGCCGCTGGGCCTCCGGCTCGGCCAGGGCAGCCACCTCCTGCAACAGCTCGCGCAGGTCGACCTCGGAGAAGTGCAGCTCCAGGGGACGGGTGAAATCGACCAGCGTCTTGACCACGCGGTCCAGGCGCTGAATCTCGTTGGCGATGATGTCCATGTGGCGCCGCGTCTCCGGGTCCAGTTGCAGCAGCCGCTCGCGCAGCACTTCCAGGTGGATGACGATGGCGTTGATCGGGTTCTTCACCTCGTGGGCCACCCCCGAGGTCAGCCGGCCGATGGCCGCCAGGCGGCGGGAGAGCTCGATCTCGGTCTCGATGCGGCGCACCGATTCCACGTCGCGCATGGTCAGCAGCGCGCCGATGGGCTGGCCGCTTTCGGCGATGAAATCCAGCGAAATCTGTATGCGGCGGCCGTTTTCGATTTCGATTTCGCGCCTGGGGATGGGCTGCCGCAGGGCGAAGGCATCGAGCACGATGCCGCCCAGCCGGGTCGAGTCGTCGAAGATCTGCTCGACGTTGTAGCCCAGTATTTCGGCGCGGTGGCGTCCGGCAAAGCGCTCCACCGAGGCGCTGACCAGCACCACGCGATCGTCGCGGGTGAACAGCATCAGGCCGTCCTGGAGCGTGCCCATGATCTGGTCCAGGTTCTCTTTCAAGGCGGAGAAAATTTCCTTGACGTCGCGGATCTGGCGGCCCAGGCGGTCGATCTTGGTATTGACGGTGCCGTACTCGTCGGTCTTGTGCGGCGCCTCCGGCTCTGGCGGCGCCACCTCGACGGTCATGGCATCCAGACGCCGCCCAATGGCTTCCAGTGGCTGCAAGGCGATGTTGGAAAGGCTGGCGGCCAGCGCCACCGAGATCAGCATGGCAACCAGGGAGAAAACCAGCGCCCGGTTGAGCGTGGGCTGCAATTCGTTCTTGAGAAAAACCGTCGACAGGCCGATGCGAATCTGGCCGAAAGGCAACTGGCCGCGCTGGATCGGCAGCCGCACCTCGTAGACGGTGGGCCCGCCATAGACGACCGAAATCTGGCGCACAAAGCCGCCGTGCAGAAGCTGGTTGAACTCGGGACGCCAGGGAAGCAGCTTGTCCTGGGCGGCCGCGTCCGTGTGCAGCATGGCGCGGCCGGCGTTGTCGGCAATGGCGGCGTCGTAGATGGTGGGCGAGTAGCCGACGATGGACTGCAGCAGCGAGTTCAACCCGCTATCGGCCTGCAAAACCCCGGCAATGGCCTGGTGCAGCTTGGCGGGATCGGAAACATCCACCGCAGTCGAGTTGAAATCGGTCTCCAGCGCCTTGCGCGCTCCCTCCAGCACCTGGTGAGCGACGAAGGAGGCGTTGACGTCGGCTTCGGTCAGGCGCTGGCGAATCAACTGCGAGACGTAGATGCAGGAGAGCGCCACCACCAGCGCCGATACCATGCCGCTGATGGCCAGCACCAGCTTCGTCTTCAGTTTGATTCTCGCCATACTACTGAGGGATTGGGGATCAGGGGTTAGGGATCAGCTAAATCCGGCACATTTAAGATTACAGATTACAGAACAGATTACAGATTTCAGATTTGAACAACACCAGGTTGACTACCTCTTAAATGCTTCCATTCTTCAATCTGAAATCAAAAATCGAAAATCAAAAATCTGTAGTTCGCAATCTGCAATTTTCAATCTTAAGCGTACTCTGCTGTTGCTTTCCTAATTCCTGGCCCTAATCCCTTGTTTCCGCCGGCACCGTCGGCACGCTCTGTCCTGCCTGCCCGCCGTATTCCTTGAGCTTATTGTGCAGCGTCTTGAGGCTGATGCCGAGAATTTCTGCTGCCCGCGTCTTGTTGTTGTGGGTGCTCTCCAGAGTCTTGAGGATAAGCTGTTTTTCGGCCTCCTCGACGGTGGTGCCGATGCCCAGGCGTATGGCGTTACCGGTGCCGAGGGCGCTCTGCGCGGTGATGCTGCCGAAGCCGGGGGGCAGATGGCGCGGCTCGATCACCGTGGAGTCGCAAACGATCACCGCCCGCTCCAGCGTATTGCGCAGTTCGCGCACGTTGCCCGGCCAGGAATAATCCTGGAAAAGGTGCATGACCGCTTCGCTGGCCGTACGGACATCGCGTCCGTGTTTCTGGTTCATGTCCTTGAGCAGAGCGTAAACCAGCGCGGGAATGTCGTCCTTGTGCTCGCGCAGGGGCGGCATGTTGATGTTGAAGACGTTCAGCCGGTAGTAGAGGTCGTTGCGCAACTGGCCGCAGGCGACGGCCTCCTCGGGGACCTTGTTGGTGGCGGCCAGCACGCGCACGTCGATGGCGGTCTCGACCCGGCTGCCCAGGCGGCGCAGGCGGCGGTCTTCGATGACGCGCAGCAGCTTGGCCTGGGTGCCGATGGGCATCTCCCCGATCTCGTCCAGCAGCAGCGTGCCGCCTTCGGCCAGCTCGAAGCAGCCGGTGCGGCGCTCCAGGGCTCCGGTGAAGGCTCCCTTTTCATGGCCGAAGATTTCGCTCTCGATCAGGGTATCGGGTATGGCGGCGCAGTTGATGGGAACAAACGGCTTGCCGGCGCGCGGGCTGAGCTCGTGGATGGTGCTGGCCACCAGCTCCTTGCCGGTGCCGCTTTCGCCGGTGATCAGCACCGAGGCGGTGCTGGGCGCCACCAGCTCGATCAGCCGGAAGACCTCCTGCATCTGCCGGGAAGAGCCGATAAGCGATCCCAACTCGCCCTTGTCGCGCAGTTGCCGCTTGGCCACTTCCAGCTCGCGCTGGGTGCCACGCTGGCGGGTGGCATTCTGCAATATGGTGCGCAGGCGGGTGGGATTGACCGGTTTCTCGATAAAGTCGTAGGCCCCCAGCTTCATGGCGGTCACGGCAGAGTCGATGCTGCCCTGGGCGGTCAGCAGAATCACCGCCACCGGCTGCGGCTGCCGGGCGATTTTTTCCAGCAGCTCCATGCCGTCCATGCGCGGCATGCGCAGATCGGTGACCACGATTCCCGGGTCCCACTCCAGCACCTTCTCCAGGCCTTCCACGCCATCCCGCGCCACCTCGGCCCGGTATCCCCAGGCGGCGATCAGCTCGGCCAGCCCGGTCCGTTCATTTTCCTCGTCCTCGACGATAAGAACTTTTTCAGAAGCCATTACGGATTGCCTTGTCGAATTTGAGAATGTGTCAGGGACAGAGTGAGGAACCTGCTACCGCTTTTGGCTGTGTAACTATTGCCCACTACCGCTTGCATTAAGTCTATCCCAAAAACGGCTTCCACGATCTCTGCGCCCTCACGGCGTTGCCTTTCGCCTCCGCGAAAAATGGCGAAGGACTCGAAAACGAAAATTGAAATCTGTGACTCTTTTCCGAATTCCGGTCGCGTAGAATTTGCACACCCTGACCGCGCCCCGGTCTCGAAAATCTTTGGGAAAGCAAACACCCCCAAAGGCAATTCGTTGCACTTGAGAGGCCAAGTACCCGAAAACGGTGCGGAGTTGGCCGGCTGGGTAAAAACGCGCCGAAGCAACCAGCGAGGGAGCTCCCTGCGGCAATGCTTTTGCGGCTTTCTGCGATCCAGAGAGCCCGAAAGCCTCATTCCCGAAATGGAATCTCGCCTCCCGTTTTGGCAGGCTCTAGATAATGAAGCAATTTAGTTAGCCATTTGACTCTTTTCATAGGCCTCACCTAGTCCCATACTGGCACTTGGTGGTGGTTGAAAAACTGGTCTCACTGTCGGCCACTGAAGTAAAATTTTATTTTTCAGCAAGTTAGCGTCAATGATTTGCAAGAATTGGGTTGGCGTAAAATTTGCATAGTAATTTGTCGTAAGCAGTGAGACCAGCGATGACTGACGGGCCTCGGGACTCGAAGACGCGGACGCTGCAAGAGGAGGAGTATTTACGGCTGCGCAGGATCATACACGAGCTGGGCAATGTTTCCACCGGCCTGCTGATATCCGCCGAGTTGTTGGAGCAGTCTTCGCCGCCTGAGCAACTGCGCCGCTACTGCGAGCGAATCACGGAAGCGGCAGAGCGCAGCGCGGCGCTGGTTCGGGAGGCACGCAGGCTGCTGGGTCCATAGCGGGTAAATCATACCTGGCACCCGCCGGTACATTTAAGGTGTTTACCGTGGTGAAGGCCGGGGTGGAGAGCGGCAAGTATTTCTAAGAATCTGTCCAAAAACTAAGTAGCGCGGCGCAGCAGCAGATGAGCGAAAGCGATGTAGATCATAGCTTCTGCCGAGGTGTGCCGCAGTTCGTAATCTTTACTGAGGCGGCGGGACCAGTTCAACCAAGCCAAGGTGCGCTCCACAATCCAGCGCTTGGGCAGAACCCGGAAGCGGTGCATCTCATTGCGCTTGACCACCTCAACCTGGTAGCCGAACATCTGCTTGGCCCAGTCAATCAATTTGCCCGCATAACCACCATCCACCAACACCTTGCGCAGAGTATCGAAACGACAAAACAGCCGCATTAACACCGCCCGCGCCCCCACTCGGTCCTGGATGCCGGCCGAGTGTACCACTACCGTCAGCAGATTGCCTTGCGTGTCTACCGCGATGTGCCGCTTGCGTCCCTTGATCTTTTTGCCCGCATCGTAGCCACGCTGCCCCCTTTTAACACCGTCTTCGCCGATTGCGAATCGAGGATCGCCACCGTGGGCACCGCCTGGCGTCCCCCGGACTTGCGGCCCTGCTCACGCAAGCTCTTGCTCACCCGCTCCCACATCCCCTCATCCCGCCACGCCCGGAACTGCTCATGCACCGACTTCCACGGCGGAAAGTCGCTGGGTAACTGCCGCCACTGACAGCCCGTCTTGACCACATACAGAAGGGCATCCACCACCCGGCGCAGTTCATACTTGCGCGGCCTGCCTCCGGCATGACGATTCTGGCGAGGTTGGCACAGCAAAGGCTCCAGTCTCCTCCACTGCTGCTCCGTCAAGTCGCTCGGGTACATGCCTCCAAGCTATGGCTATCGGCCTGCCTCGCATATTCCTTCTCAGGTTCCTTTACGAGTTTCTGGACAGATTCTAAGGGAGGAACCTTGGCAGTGCCATTTGGGGAAGAAATCGCTACCGTTTTGAATCCGAATGTCACTACAATGCATGTGGCTGGACTGCATGCCATGACCGAAACGGGACAGGCCGAAACGAACCTGCTCAACCTTTTGATAGTAGACGACGAGCAGGCGATACGGGACGGCTGCTGCGAAATCGCGCAGGCCATCGGTTTCTCAACTTACGTGGCTGATGACGCTGCGGAAGCTTCGCAGGTAATGGATACCACCGGAGCGGACGTGGTGCTGCTCGACCTTCGTCTTCCCGGCAGCAACGGGTTGGACCTGCTGCGCGAGATCAAGCGCCGCCGCCCGGAGGCCGTGGTCATTGTTGTTACCGCCTTCGCCACCGTGCAATCGGCGGTGGAGGCGATGAAGAATGGCGCCTACGACTACGTTACCAAACCCTTCAACCTGGAAGAGCTGCGGCTGCTGCTGGAGCGGGTGGTCAGCCACCTGCACCTGACGCAGGAGAACCGCATCCTGCGCGAGCAACTCAAATCCAAAGAGGGCCTGGGCTCGATCGTGGGCCGTGCTCCCGAGATGGAGAGGCTCTATCGCATCATCTCCAAGGCGGCGCAAAGCTCGCACCCGTTGCTTATTCTGGGAGAGAGCGGGACGGGCAAGGAACTGGTGGCCCGCTCCATTCACTACGCCGGGCCGCACCGCGACCAGCCTTTCGTGCCGGTCGACTGCGGCTCGCTGGTGCCCAACCTGATCGAGAGCGAGCTGTTCGGGCATGTCAAAGGCGCCTTCACCGGGGCGCATCGCTCCAAGGACGGGCTGCTGGCCATCGCCGAGGCCGGCACGGTTTTTCTGGATGAGGTCGGCGAACTACCCATCGACCTGCAGTCCAAGCTGCTGCGGGCCTTGCAGGAAAAGGAGATCCGCCCGGTTGGCAGCACCCGGCCGGTGCCCATCAATGCCCGCATCCTGGCCGCCACCAATCGCGACCTGGAGCAGGCGGTGGCGCAGGGCAACTTCCGCCGCGACCTGTATTTCCGCCTCAACGTTCTCACCCTGCGCATTCCGCCGCTGCGCAGCCGCCGCCAGGACATTCCTTTGCTGGTCGGCCATTTTCTGGAGAGCGTGGGGCGGGTCACCGGCATGCACCACAACATCAGCGACGATGCCCTGAAGCTGATGCTGGCCTATGACTGGCCGGGCAACGTGCGCGAACTGGAAAACTGCTTGCAAAGGGCCTGCGCCATGACTTCAGGGCCGACCATCCACACCGTAGACCTGCCAACTCAGATTCAGAACTGGCACGCGCAGGGAGAGGCAGACGCGCTCGTCCAGCAGGTCAAGAGCGCTCAAGGCATCATGCCGTTGGCCGAATTGGAGCGACGAGCCATCCTCACCGCCGTCGAGCAGTTGCACGGCGACAAGCTGGAAGCCGCGCGCCTGCTCGGCATAGGCAAAACCACGCTTTACCGCAAACTGAAAGAGTACGGCGTACTGCAGTAGGCCGGAACGGCAGACGCCTTTAGGAGAAAACGGCACTTAGGAGCAGCTCACATTGGGGAGGAAATTTCACCCTGTGGTCTAGAGCAAATTTATAGTTGCTGTACCCAGGTGGAAGCACCGGGCTTTAGCCCGGTGAATAGGCCCACCTAAATTTAAGGGGCTTCAGCCCCTGCGGTCCAACACCGCGGCTAAAGCCCGGCGCTTCCACGGTTAGTGAGTACATCAACTCTGGAACCGCTTTAAATATGGTGGCGAAGGCAGCACCGCAGCACTTTGCGGCTCTTCCTCGTCATTGTGGGGGCGGGTAGCTTATCGATAAAGCAGTTCTCGAAGGAGCAGGGCCATGATTCTTCTGGTGACTACTTCCAAGGTGGGCGTGGCTTGCGCCGGCTTGTTGGAACAAGCGCTGGCGGAGCCGGTCCAGGTGGCCGCGAATCTGCGGCAGGCAGCGACCCTGCTGCGCAAGCAGGAGTACCGGGCGATTGTGGTGGAGGATGCGGTGGCTGAGGCCTATCCCAAGGGCCTCAATGTCATGCTCGAAGCCGCCGCCGACGCGCTTCCGGTGTACGTAAATCTGGCCATCAGCAATGGCGAGCGCGTGATGCGCGAGGTGGGCCATGCCCTGCAGCACCAGGCGGAGTTTCGCATCAAGGCCATGCACACCGCCGAGTTGCAGCTCGCCAATGAGCTGCGCGACGTGCTCACCGGCATTCTGCTCTCGACGGAGCTGGCCCTGCGCTCTGCTGGGCTTTCGTCCTATGTCGAGGAGAAACTGCATAGCATCCAGCGGCTCGCGGCGCAGATCAGGGGCAGGCTGGAGGGGAAACACATTGGTCCGGGAGCAGCCAGAGCTAGTTAGGGTCGCGGCTGGGCGGGCCAAGTAGTACGGCAGACCCTTTGTGCTCGGCTGGCACTGCGCCTCAGTATGACCCCTTGGGGAGAGAATGGACTCTCACTAATCCCTGAATCCTAATCCATAGCCCACGTAGGTTGGGGAGCAACCCCGGCGCGGCGCTTACGCTCTCATGGCCAAGCCAGGTCCCCGCTGGCTGGAGGGCGCCGCCATGCTGTGGACGATCTTTGCCATCCTGCTGATCCTGTGGCTGCTGGGTTGGGGTTTCCATGTGGCCGGCAGCTTCATCCATCTCCTGCTGGTACTGGCCGTTATAGTGGTCATAATTCATCTGGTTAGCGGGCATCGCGCGGTGTGAGGCCCGCCGCCCTGCCGCCGGGAAGCGCCTGAGCAGAACAGACATCCTGGCGCCGGAAACGGCTCCTTTCCAAGACTCCCACCGGGCAGACACCCCCAACCAAAGGGCTGCCGGAGCTCTGGCCGGCAGGCATCCCAAGTACCCCAAACATAGCTCTAACTTCGGGATAGCGGTGGGGTTATCGCATGTCCACGCAACCGAGCAGCATGCCGCAGCCGGTAAAAGCCGGCGCGGGCGGCTCCAATAGCGCCGTTCTGGGCGGCGAACTGCGCAGCGCCAGCGAACGCGAGGCCCTCGCCCGCCGCATCCGGGAGCTGGGCGAGTGGTTCCACAACATGAACCTGCGCGGCCTGTGGACCGCGCCGGAACATTTTCTCGGCGACTTCCCCAACGTGAAATGGAAGCACATCGAGCCGGCGGTTCCGTCCGACCTGGCCGGCGCCAGCGTGCTCGACATCGGCTGCAACGGCGGCTTCTACTCCATCCAGATGAAGCGGCGCGGCGCCGGACACGTGCTCGGCATCGACATCGACGACCGCTACTTAAGCCAGGCGCGCTTCGCCGCCGAAACCCTGGGGCTGGAGATAGAGTTCCGCAAGTGTTCGGTCTACGACGTCGATCAACTCGCCGGCCAGTTCGATTACGTCATTTTCATGGGCGTGCTCTACCACCTCCGCTATCCGCTTTACGCCATGGACAAAGTAGTGAAGAAAGTTGGCGGGCGGCTGATCTTCCAGACCATGATTCGCGGCTCCGAGCAGACGCGCGACCTGGAGAAGAATTACCACTTCTGGAACAAGCAGATCTTCGAGAGCCCGGAGTTCCCGCGCCTGTTCTTCATCGAGCACAGCTACGCCAACGATCAGACGAACTGGTGGATTCCCAACCGGGCGGCGGCCGAGGCCATGCTGCGCAGCGCGGGCCTGGAGATTATCGCCCACCCGGAAGCGGAAACCTGGATATGCGGGCCACGCAGTGTGACTCGCGACGGCCAGTACGTGCTCGACCTGGAACTGGCGGGAACGCTGTAAAAGGCAGTTTCGAGTTTCAAGTTGAGCCGCTTTGCGGGCGTGAGCGAAGCAGGACCCCCGACGAACGAAGTTCGTGGGGTGCAAGCGGGAGCCCGCAGGCGAAATCCCGAGCGAAGCGAGGGATCTCGAGGCTCGGTAGTGGGTCAATTTGAAGGGTGCCCCAGGTTCCGCGCCGCGCTTTTCGGCGCTAACCTGGGAATTGGCCCCCACGTCAGCCCAAAAACAGGGCGGGACGTGGGGCACCCGTTGTTGTGGAAATTCAAATTGACCCACTACTGGAGGCTAGAACAAGTTTCAAGTTTCAAGTTGAGCCGCTTTGCGGGCGTGAGCGAAGCAGGGTCCCCGACGAACGGAGTTCGTGGGGTGCAAGCGGGAGCCCGCAGGCGAAATCCCGAGCGAAGCGAGGGATCTGGAAACTGGAAACTTGAAACTTCTTTTATGGGAGACGCATGGTTGAAGCAGTAATGCTGTGGAACGAGCCCAACAATCTGTCGCATTGGGACTTCAAGCTCGATCCCGAGTGGAAGATGTTTGCCGGGATGGTGCTGAAGGCGGTGCCGGTCATCCGCGGCATCAATCCGGAGCTGAAGATCGTGCTGGGCGGAATCTCGCCCATCGACCCCAACTTCCTCAAGTTGCTGGACTCCTACGGCGTGATCGACGCGGTTGATGTAGTGGCCATCCATGGATTTCCTCTCGACTGGAACCACTGGAACATTCACGAGTGGCCGAAGAAGATCGAGGAAGTGCGGGCGGTGACGCGCGACAAGACGGTGTGGGTCTCCGAGGCCGGGGCCTCCTCGTTCGGCGCCGAAGAGGTGCAGACGTTCGGCCTGCAGAAGAGCGCCGAGCTGCTGCTGCCGCTGGTGGAGCGCGTGCACTGGTACAGCCTCTTCGACCTGCCTTCCACCTGGACGGCAACCACCCGTCACAAGGAGGCCGAGGGCAGCGCCTATTATCGGCATTACTACATGGGCCTGGTGCGCCAAGACGGCACCGCCAAAGCGGCCGCGTCCTTTTTCCCGCCGGAGATGGGCATCTGCCAGTGGTTCCACTACGAAGACCACCGGCTCGAATCCGGCGTGGAGTGGCTGCGCCGGCTGGGCGTGCGCTACCTGCGCACCGGAATCAGTTGGGCCGACTGGTTTCGCCAGAACTCCGAGCGCTGGTTCGATCGCCAGATGCAGGCCCTGGCCGGCTTCGAGACAACCATGACCCTGTGCTTCACCCCGGAGCACCTGGGCGTGGCTCCGCATTACACCAGCCCGCCCAAGCAGGCTGGCGATTTTGCCGAGTTCGCCGCCTGGGCAGTGGGCCGCTACGCCCCCTTCGTCCCGCGCGAAACCCTGGCCGGTGGGCAGCAGCGGAGGACGTCCGGCGGCTTCGTGCCTCCGGCAGAGGCTTCAGACCGGCAGCGGCGAAGCTGGCCTTCACGGGGAGCGGTGGCACCGGTGTGGGCCGGCGAGCAATGAGGAAACGCGTACTGGTGACCGGCGGCGCCGGCTTCGTGGGATCGCACACGGTAGATGCGCTGGTCCGCGCCGGGCATGAGGTGCGAGTGTTCGACAATCTCACCCCCCAGGTTCACGCCGGCGGCTGGCCTGCGTACCTGCGCCGGGATGTCGAGTTGGTGCCGGGCGACATGCGCGACGCGCCGGCGGTGGCCCGCGCCGTGCGCCATGTCGAGATCATATTTCACCTGGCGGCGGCGGTGGGCGTCGGCCAATCGATGTACGAGATCGCCCATTACATGGGCGCCAACACGCAGGGCACGGCCAACCTGCTGCAGGCTGTGCTCGACCGCAAGCTGAAGGTGGAAAAGCTGGTGCTGGCTTCTTCCATGTCGATCTACGGCGAAGGGCAGTATGGCTGCTCCGAGCACGGCGCGGTGGCGCCACCCCCGCGCGATCTGAAGCAGTTGCGGGGCAAGCAGTGGGAGGTGCGCTGTCCGCGGTGCGGCCGCGAGCTTGAGCCCGCGCCGACGGCTGAAACCAAGCCGCTGCAGTGCACTTCGATCTATGCCCTTTCAAAGAAAGATCAGGAGGAGATGGCGCTGCTGTTTGGCAGGACATATGGCTTGCCGGTGGTGACGCTGCGCTATTTCAACATCTATGGCACGCGCCAGGCGCTGTCGAATCCTTATACCGGCGTGGCCGCCATCTTCGCCTCGCGCCTGCTAAACGGCAACGCGCCGCTGATCTTTGAAGACGGCGCGCAGAAACGCGATTTCGTCAGCGTGCACGATGTCGTCCAGGCCAACCTGCTGGCCATGGAGCGCAGCCAGGCGGATGGCATGGCGCTGAATATCGGCTCCGGCGAGGCGGTCACGATCAGCGAGGTGGACGGGGCGCTGCAACAGGCATTAGACATCCGCGTCCCCGCCGAGATCACCGGCAGGTTCCGGGCGGGAGACATCCGCCACTGCTACGCGGATATCTCGCAAGCGCACCGCCTGCTGGGTTACCAGCCGCGCTACCGCTTTTCCGCCGGCATGAAGGAGCTGGCCGAGTGGCTGCGCCAGCAGACGGCAGTGGACAATGTGGCCCGGGCCGCAAGAGAGTTGAGCGATTTCGGGCTGACGGCGTGAGGAAGATTTCAGATTGAAGATTGCAGATTGGGAGTAACTGCAATCTGGCACCTGCAGTCATCAATAAGGTCCTGGCTTGGGGCATCGTTTTTTGTGGAAGCCCATTCTTTGTGGAAGCCCACGCCTTCAGGCGTGGGAATCGCAGCGTCGATTCGGCGGCGGCTTTATAGGCTGCGGAAAAACGCGCCGAAGCAACAAGCGAGGCGCTATGGAATGTGGGCACTACAAGAGCGGCTAACCAGATCTTGTAGTCCCACCCGATCCGAGACCTGTTTTTCCGCAGCCCGTTTAGCCGCTGTGAAATCGTGAGGACCAGCCGGCCAGAGGGCCGGCGCTACGTACTGGAGGCTGTAAAACGAGCGCGCCCGCCATGCACGTGCTGGTAACGGCCGATACCATCGGCGGCGTCTGGATCTACGCCCGCGAGCTGGTCACCGGCCTGACGCGCCGCGGTGTGCGCGTCACCCTGGTCAGCTTTGGCGATATTCCCACGCCGCAGCAGATGGAGTGGCTGGAGGGATTGCGCGGGGTGGACTATCATCCCACCGCCTTCCGCCTGGAGTGGATGCAGGAGGCGGAGCAGGATGTCGGCTGCTCCAGCGAATTTCTCATGTCGCTGATAGAAGAGGCTCGGCCCGACCTGCTGCACCTGAACCAGTTTTGCTACGGCGCGTTGCCGGTGCGGCTTCCCAAGCTGGTGGTAGCGCACAGCGACGTGATGAGCTGGTGGGAGAGTGTCAACGGCAGCGCGCCTCCGGAACACGACTGGGTGCGCTGGTATCGCGCCACGGTCGCCGGCGGGCTGCGCGGGGCTACGGCCGTAGTGGCGCCGACCCGCTGGATGCTACGGTGCGTGGAACGGCTCTACGGCGCGCCCGCTAATCGTTCGGTCATTTACAACGGGCGCAATCCGGCGCTCTTCAATCCGCATTGCGCCAAGCAGGACGTGGTCCTCTCCGTGGGGCGCGTCTGGGACGCGGGCAAGCAGGTGAGCCTTCTGGCCGAGTGCAAGCCGGAGGTGCCGGTGTGCATCGTGGGCCAGGAGCAGCATGCCGACGAGAAGCTGCGTCCTCATAATAATGACAATGCAGCGCCCACCCACGATCCGGGAATAGAATTTCGCGGGCCGCAGAGCGAGGGCCAGCTTCGCTACCTGTACAGCCAGGCGAGCATCTATGCCGCCACCTCGCGCTATGAGCCCTTCGGACTGGCGCCGCTGGAGGCGGCTTTTTCCCGCTGCGCGGTCATTGCCAACGACATTCCCTCGTTCCGCGAGCTTTGGGGGCACACCGCCTACTACTTCCAGCAGAACGATGCCGCCAGCCTGGCGCAGGCCATTTCCTGCCTGCACGCCGACCGCAACCTGCGGCTTACCTATGCCAACCTGGCCTACAACCGGGCGCGCCAGCGGTTCACCGCCGATCGCATGGTGGACGAATATCTGGCGCTGTATAAATCCATGGTTTCCGCGGGCAAGGCGGCCGCATGAATGGCTCGAACATGAACAAGGTTTACAAGTTTCGCTTCTTTGCCCATTCTTGGGTAAGCGACTGGAACCATGGCAATGCCCACTTTCTGCGCGGGCTGGTGCGCGAGCTGCTGCGCCTGGGACACGAGGTGCGCTGTTACGAGGAGCTGGGCGGCTGGTCGCTCAGCAACCTGGTAAGGGAAGAAGGCGAAAACGCCATCCAGGCGATAGATCAGTTTCGCCACATGTATCCCGAACTCGACATCCGCTTCTACCAGCGCGGCGACCGCTTCGAGGAGTTTCTGGACCAGGAGCTGGCGGGCGCCGAGTTCGTCATCATTCACGAATGGAACGATCCCCAGGTCATCAACGCCATCCTGCGGCGAAAGCCGAAGCTGGGCTTCTGCGCCCTCTTCCATGACACTCATCACCGCGCCTATAGCCACGCCCACGAGATCCTGAAGCTGCAGTTGCACTGGTTCGACGGTGTGCTGGCCTTCGGCGAAGCCATCCGCAAGATCTATCACGATGGTTTCGGCGTGCAGCGCAGTTGGACCTTCCACGAGGCCGCCGATACCTCCGTCTTCCAGCCGGTGGACGGCGAAAAGAGCCAGGATTTGGTCTGGATCGGCAACTGGGGAGACGAGGAGCGCACCCGGGAACTGATGGAATTTCTGGTGCGGCCCGCCTCCGCGCTTGCCGGCCGCAAGGTCGCGGTTTACGGCGTGCGTTACCCGGAAAGCGCGCGCCAAGCCCTGTTGCAGGCGGGAATCGAATTTCGCGGATACCTGCCGAACTCTTCGGCGCCCGCCGTCTACGGCCAGAGCTGCCTGGCGCTGCACGTCCCCCGGCATCAGTACGCGAACGGGCTGAGCGGCATACCGACCATTCGCGTCTTCGAGGCGCTGGCTTGCGGCATACCGCTGCTATGTTCTCCCTGGAACGATGTCGAGCACCTGTTTCGCCCGGGGCAGGATTACCTGCTGGCGTCCGATGGGGCGCAGATGGCCGGCGAGATCGAGCGCCTGGTGCGCGACGAGCGGGCGCGGGCGCAGATCGCCGCCAATGGCCTGGAAACCATTCGCGCGCGCCACACCTGCGCGCATCGCGCCGCCCAGCTTCTGGAGATCTGCGAGGAGCTGGCGCGATGAAGATATTCGTCTTCGGATCGAGCATCACTTCCTGCTACTGGAATGGGGCCGCGACCTATTACCGGGGAATCTACAAGAACCTGGCCGCGCTGGGACACGAGATCGTTTTTGCCGAGCCCGACATCTATGGCCGCCAGCAGAACCGCGATCTGCGCGAAGTGCCTTACGCCAGCGTGCTCGTCTACCGCACGCCGGACGAGATAGATGAACTGCTAGCCAAGGCCGCCGCGGCCGATCTGGCGATAAAACACAGTGGCGTGGGAGCCGACGACGAGCGGCTGGAGGCGGGCGTCATCGGCTGCCGCTCGAAGCGCACGCGGGTGGCGTTCTGGGATGTCGATGCGCCCGCCACCCTGGCCCGCGTCGAGGCCGACGCGGCAGACCCGTTTCGCGCTTTGATTCCGCAATACGACTTCATCTTCACCTATGGCGGCGGACCGCCGGTGGTGCGGCACTACCTGGCGCTGGGCGCGCGCAACTGTCACCCGGTCTACAACGGCCTGGACCCGGAAACGCATTACTCGGTGGCGCCCGATCCGGCCCTGGAGTGCGACCTGCTGTTTGTCGGGCACCGCCTGCCGGACCGGGAGAAGCGGGTGGAAGATTTTTTTCTGGGCGCCGCCGAACTGGCCCCGGAGATGAGCTTCATCCTGGGCGGCGAGGGCTGGCGCGGCAAGCCGCTGCCCGGCAACGTGCGCTGGATCGGACACGTTGGCACAGACCGGCACAACGTGCTTAACTGCTCGGCGCGCATGGTGCTGAACATCAACCGCGAGTCGATGGCGAAGACAGGGTTCTCGCCGCCGACGCGCGTTTTTGAGGCCGCCGGCGCCGCCGCCTGCCTGATCACCGACCACTGGAATGGAATCGAGAGCTTTTTTGCCCCGGGCAGCGAGGTGTTGGTGGCGGCCAGCGCCGCCGACATCGTGGTTTACCTGCGCGGCATCAACCGCCGCCAAGCCGGCCTGATCGGAAACAGCATGAGCCAGCGCGCGCTGAAAGACCACACCTACGCCTTGCGGGCGCGCCAGGTGCACGAACTGCTCTCGGCTTCCGCGCTTCACCAGGCGGGCAACGTGGAGTTTCTGGAGCGGGTTTCGTGAGCAGTTATCTGCCCCGGCGGCTTTGCCCTGAGGGCATACGGTAATTTAATGATTCGCAGCGACAGTTCGTTCAAACTGGTTATCTTCGGACTCTCGATCACCTCGTCGTGGGGCAACGGCCATGCCACGACCTTTCGCGCACTGGCCAAGGCCCTGCACGCCAGGGGACATCGCATTGTCTTCTATGAGCGCGACCAGAAGTGGTACGCCAACAACCGCGACCTGCCGGCCCCGGATTACTGCCGGGTGGAGCTGTACGATGATTGGGATTTTGTCCTGCCGGCGGTGCGGCGCGAGTTGCAGGACTGCGACGTGGCCATGGTCGGCTCCTACTGCCCGGATGGAATTCGCGCCCTGGAAGAGCTCGCGCTCTCCCGCGTGCCGGTGAAAACCTTCTACGACATCGACACGCCCATCACCCTGGCCGCACTGCGCGAACGCGGCGCCACCAGCTATCTCAAAGCCGAACAGATTCCCGTCCTCGATCTCTACTTCAGTTTTACCGGCGGGCCCATTCTGCGGGAAATCGAAGAGCGCTTTGGCGCCGCCGCGGCCCTGCCGCTTTACTGCAGCGTGGACCCGGAGAAGTACTTCAGGCATCCCGTCGCCAAACGATACATGTGCGAGATGAGCTACATGGGCACCTACGCCGCCGACCGCCAGCCAAAGCTGGAGTCCATGCTCTGCCAGGCGGCGCGGCAACTGCCCGCCGCCCGCTTCATCGTGGCCGGCTCGCAATATCCCAGGAAGTACTTTTGGCCGGCCAACGTGAAGCGCATTGCGCACCTGAATCCGCGCTGGCACCCGCACCTCTATTCTTCTTCGCGGCTGTCGCTGAACGTGACCCGGCGAGACATGGTGGCCGCCGGATACTCGCCTTCGGTGCGCCTTTTCGAGGCTGCCGCCTGCGCCGCCACCATCGTCTCCGACAACTGGCCGGGGCTGGAAAACTTCTTCTCCCCGGGAAAAGAGATACTGCTGCCGGCCGACTCGCGGGAAATCATCTCCTGGCTTCGCGATTCCCGCAACCAAGACGAACTGCGGCAGATCGGCCGTCGCGCGCAGGAGCGGGTGCTGGCCGAGCATACCAACGCCATGCGCGCCGAGCAGTTCGAGCGCGCGGTGGAATCCTGCGCCGGGCGCAGGGCTGCCACCCGCGAACCGCGCGAGGCCATCGCTTCCTGAGCCGGCCAGGCGCCCGCGACTGCAGCATGTCTTAACTGCGCCATTCCCCGCCTCTATCGCATCGCCGGGATAACCAACGTGCGCTCCACCGCATCCAACCGCTCAACACCACGCACTAGCGGAACAGAATCCACCCCCAAAAGAGGTTTAATGAAAATTGCCCTGATCGCGCCACCTTTCATTCCCGTGCCTCCGAAGCGCTATGGAGGCACCGAACTGGTCATCGCTCATCTGGCCGACGGCTTGGGCAAGCGCGGCTTCAAGGTCATCCTGTACGCCAACGGGGAGTCCACCGCCGATTGTGAGCTGCGTTATCTTTACCAGCATTCGGAATGGCCGATCAGCGGCGAGGTCTTCGCCAACGTCAAAGATTTGAACCACACCTCCTGGGCAGTGCACGACTGCTGGAACGAAGCCGATATCATTCATCTGAACAACAGCCCCGGCCTGGCCTTCGCCCGCTTCAGCGGCCCGCGGTTCGTTTACACCATCCATCATCCGCACGATGATCGCCTGAGCGAGTTCTATTCCTGCCTGCCGCGCGTGGATTTCGTGACCATCAGCCGTTTCCAGCAGAACCAGGAGCGCCTGCGGCGGGTACGCACCATTCACCACGGGGTGGACATGCAGGTCTATAAGCTGCAAACGCGTAAGCAAGGATACTTCTGTTTTCTCGGCCGCATCGCCCCGGTGAAAGGAACGCATCTGGCCATCGAGGTGGCGAAGCGCACCGGCATACCGCTGAAAATCGCCGGCGAAGTGCAGCCGGCATTCAAGAGCTACTTTGAATCGCAAGTCAAACCACACCTCGACGGCAAGCTCATTGAATTTCTGGGGGAAGCCGACGTAGCGGCCAAGAACGAACTGTTCGGCAATGCCATGGCCATGCTCTTCCCGATCCAATGGAACGAGCCCTTCGGCCTGGTGATGATCGAGGCGATGGCCACCGGAACCCCGGTCCTGGCGCTTCCCGGCGGGGCGGTTCAGGAAGTGGTGGCCGACAATGTTTCCGGATGGGTATGCAACGGCCTGGACGATATGGTGGAGAAGGCGCGCCAGGTCGAGTCCGCCTTCGACCCCGCAAGCGTGCGCTGCTACGCGGAAAAGCACTTCTCGGTAGAGCGCATGGTAGACGACTACGCCGCTCTCTACCGGGAGATCTCCGGCGCTTCGGAGCGCCCGGCGCGCGGCAAAATCGCTATGCTCGGCGAGCAAGAAGAGATCGATCCGTTCTCCATCGGGCCGCAAAAGCCGCGGGCAATCGCCTGATGCCATTTATGATTTTTGATTTAAGATTGAATGCTTCTTGGAAGGAGCATTTTCCCGGACGTCCTTAAATCGGAAATCGAAAATCGAAAATCTTAAATGCTTGGAGGTGGTCATGGCGGTGAAGATTACAATTCGTCCGAACGGCCCTTATCTGGTAGAAGATCCCGATGGCGTGATTGAACTCTTCGATCCGGCCGGCAACAAGATTGACCTTACCGGCAAGCAGGTGTACGCCCTCTGCCGTTGCGGCGGCAGCGTCAACAAGCCCTTCTGCGACGGCACTCACTCCAAGATCGGCTTCCAGGCAGCCGAGGCGGCGGTGGCGCAAAAGCCCAAGGGGTAAAGGCCGGAGCCATCTTGTGTTTTCTGAAGAATTAACCACAGAGGACACAGAGTGACACAGAGAAATGTAGCTCCCCAGCGAGTCTTAGCTACTCTGTGAACTCTGTGGTTAAGTCGCTCCACTCTGCCGCACCGTAGTCAGTGTATTGTCTTCGTTTTGCGCGACATGTAATCCACCAGCAGGTATTCGCCCAGGGTGTAAGGCGTGGTGAAGTAGGCCTTGCCGCGGCACATCTCGGTGACCTTCTGCACGAACTGCACCAGCCCGTAGTCGGAGGCCAGCATGAAGGTGTTGATCATGACGCCGGCGCGCTTGCACTTGGAGACTTCCTCCAGCGTCTTGCTGACCACCAGCGGGTCCAGGCCGAAGGCGTTCTTGTAGATGCGCCCGTCCTCCATGGTGAGTGCCGAAGGCTTGCCGTCGGTGATCATGACGATCTGTTTCATGTCCTTGCGCTGGCGCTGCAGGATGCGTTGCGCCAGGCGCAGGCCCTCGCGCGTGTTGGTGTAGTAGGGCCCGACGCGCACCCGCGCCAGTTGCGAAAGCGGCAGCTCCTCGGCGCCGTCGTGGAACAGCACCAGCGAAAGCGTGTCGCCGGGGTACTGCGTGCGGATCAGGTGCGACAGCGCCATGGCCACTTTCTTGGCCGGGGTGAAGCGGTCCTCGCCGTACAGGATCATGGAGTGCGAGCAGTCGAGCATGAGCACGGTGGCGCATGAGGACTGGTACTCGCACTGGTGCACCAGCAGGTCGGAATACTCGATATTGAGCGGCAGCTTCAGCCCTTCGCGCTGGATGGCCGAAGCCAGCGTGCCGGTGATGTCGAGGTTCAGGGTGTCGCCGAACTCATAGTGCTTGCTGGCGCCGCTGGTCTCGATGCCGGTGGCTTGGTCGCGCGTGTCGTGGCGGCCGAAATTCGATTTGCCCAGCGAGCCCAGCAGGTCGCGCAGCGCGCGGTAGCCGAGGAAGTCCAGACCCTTGTCGGTGACCTCGAAACGCGGCTCGGCCTGCGGCTTGCCGGCCTGCCCGCCGGCGGTAGACTGCCGCGCCGGATCGTGGGGCGGAGAAATGGTAACGTAGTCTTCCTTCTGCATGCGCTCGATGATCTGGTCGATCAGCTCGTCGAGCTTGCCCTCGGCCTGCATCTGTTCAAGCTGCTCGCGCATTTCCTGGTCCAGCAGATCGCCGTTGAGCAGGGCGTTGCGGATGGCTTCGCGCAGCGCTTCCAGCCTCTGATCGCGCTCGCCCACCTGCTGGTAGCGCGTGAACTGATCTTCAAAGCCGCTCTGCAGCAGGTAGTCGGCCAGAGCCTGCATCAGCTCTTCCATGTTGAACTGATCGGCCAGATCGGCGACGTATTTGGAGTAGCGAACGCGACGCATAAAAACCAGTTCTTAGTTGTTCGTTGCTAGTTCTTAGTTTTCCGTTCTTAAACGACCAGTTTGTGGTTCTGAGCTGCTAACGAAGAACGAAAAAACTGTCAGTTAAATGGCCGGCGGCTGCGGCGGCGGGCCTCGAATTCGTCCTGGACTTCGCTCTTGAACTCCCGCTCCGGAGGCTTGGCTCCTCTTTCCGCGCTGAACACCCGCTCCTCGGAGCGGCCGATGCGCTTGTGCGCGTGCAGCCCTTCCAGGATGAACTCGGCCGCCGAAACCTGCGCCTCGGGCAGGTCCGGCTGTTCCAGTTTCAGGGCGGACGTCTTGTCGCACAGTCCCTGGATGCTCGTGAGCAGCCGCAGCAGCTCACCGGTTTCGGCCGTTTCCCCAAGCTGAATCTCGCCGCCCAGCTCGAACCACTGCACCACCTGCTTCAGGTCGGCGTCGGCGAAGTAGCGGTCGAAGACGCGGGCGATGGCGGACTTGATGATCTCCCGCACCACGTGGTCGGCGCCGCGCAGCTCGCCCTCGTACTCCAGTTCGAGCTTGCCGGTGATGGAGGGCATGGCGGCGTAGATATCGGCAATGCGCGGCACCACGCACTCGGAATCCTGCAGCACCGCCCGGCGCTCGGCGTTGGAGATCACGTTCTCCATGGCGCTGATCGGCAGGCGCTGGCTGACCCCGGAGCGCTTGTCGATGTGCTTGTCCTCGCGGGCGACGAAGGCGATCTCCTCGATCACCTGCCGCATGAAGAGCGGAAGCTGCAACTTCAGCCCGTCGCGCTTGATCCAGGCTTCCTGGGTGGTGATTTCGATGCCTTCTTCCAGACTGGCCGGATAGTGCGTCCGCACCTCGGAGCCGATGCGGTCCTTGAGCGGGGTGACGATCTTGCCGCGCGCAGTGTAATCCTCGGGATTGGCACTGAAAACCAGGGCCACATCCAGGGGCAGGCGCACCGGATAGCCCTTAATCTGCACGTCGCCTTCCTGCATGATGTTGAACAAACCGACCTGGATTTTGCCGGCCAGGTCGGGCAGCTCGTTGATGGCGAAGATGCCGCGATTGGCCCGGGGCAGCAGGCCGTAGTGGACGGTCAGTTCGTTACTGAGTTCGTGTCCGCCCTTGGCGGCCTTGATGGGGTCGATGTCGCCTATCAGGTCGGCGATGGTCACATCCGGGGTGGCCAGCTTCTCGACGTAGCGGTCGTCGCGAGCCAGGTACGCAATAGGAGTCTTGTCGCCGAGTTCGGCAATCATTTCGCGGCAGCGGCGGCAGAGCGGCGCGTAGGGATTGTCGCGAATCTCGCAGCCGGCCACGTAGGGCAGCCACTCGTCCAGCAGGGTAGTCAGCGAGCGCAGGATGCGGCTCTTGGCCTGGCCGCGCAGCCCCAGCAGAATAAAGTTGTGGCGCGACAGGATGGCATTGACCACTTGCGGCGTGACCGTGTCCTCGTAACCGATGATGCCAGGAAATATCGGACCGCCCTGGCGAATGCGCGCCACCAGGTTTTCGCGCAGTTCGTCCTTTACGCGCCGCGTCCGCAGCCTTTTCTCGCAAAACGAACTCTGCCGTAATTCGCCCAAAGTCCGGGGCAGATTCATAAGCCTCCCACTCTCGCCGACCTAAAATGCTTGCCGTTTTTCAAAGACACTCCCCGCTGGCCTCGGCAAAATGACAACTCGGGGCAGGAAGCGTCTTTTCATTGGACGTCCGCTGCTGGCGAGTGGTTGCAGCAACTTCGGCAGCGAGCGAGAGTACGCGCCGGCCTCCGGCCTTGGCGGGTAGCGGGTCAGTTTGAAGGTGCCCCAGGTTCCGCGCCGCGCTTTTCGGCGCTAACCTGGGGGAATTGGTCCCCACGTCAGCCCATAGGAAGGGCGGGACGTGGGGCACCCAATGTTAATTCGAATCAAACCGACCCATTACTTTTTGGCAGCAGGTCTTCATTACTCGCTGGAACAAACGTTTCTGGCGCTGCTCTGCCGCTGCAGCCGCGCTTGACATTTTCGCTGCGAACTCGTACAAAGCAGCCCTATGCACTTGCAAGGAAAAGTTGCTGTTATAACCGGCGCCTCGATGGGCATTGGCGAGGCGATTGCCAAACTGTTTGCCGAACACGGCGCTGCCGTCGTGCTCGGCTCGCGCGACCAGGGGCGGGCGGAGGCGGCGCGGGAGAGAATCGGCCACCGCGAGCGCACCCTGGCGGTGGCCTGCGACGTCTGCGATCCCGCCCAGATCACAGCCCTGCTGCGCGCCTCCCTGGATGCCTTCGGCCGCGTCGACATCTGGGTGAACAATGCCGGCTTCGGCCTGCTGGACTCCATCGAGCGCATGCAGCGCGACGACTACCGCCGCATGTTCGAAACCAACCTGTTCGCGGTCATCGAGGCCATGCAGCAGGTGATCCCGGTCATGAAGCGGCAGGCGAGCGGCTGCATCATCAACATCTCCAGCGTTGCCGGATACATCGCCGTGCCCTACATGGGCGCTTACGCCGCCACCAAGGCAGCCCTGAACCGCATCAGCCGCGCGGCCCGGCTGGAACTGGCCGGCAGCGGCGTTTCGGTGATAAACATCTGCCCGGGATACGTGCAGACCAGCTTCGGCGAGCACGCGGTGCGCGGCACCGACCGCATGCGGGTCTCCGAGCGCGTGCGCCACGGAATAACCGCCGAGCGGGTGGCCGAGGCCGTGCTGCGCGCCTACGACCGCAATCTGGCCGAGTCCATCGTGCCCGGGGGATATCGCCTGCTGATCGCGCTCGCCATCCTGGCGCCGTTCATAATCGACTTCGGGCTGAAGCAGATGATGAGAAAGGACGAATAGTTTTCGTTCGATTTCCCGGATCAGAAGTGGAGGCTTCCCGACTGCGATCAGACGTGGAAGCCCACGCCTTTAGGCGTGGGAAATAAACGGAGGCGGAAAAGTGCCTTTAGGCGCCGTGGCATTGTTGGAAGCTAAGCGGATACGCCGCTATTTCGCACAGCGGCTGAAGCCGCTTCAGGCTCGATGCCGTGATTCCCACGGCTGAAGCCGTGGGCTTCCACGATCCTGCAGGCGCAAATCTTAAATCTCACAGCTCTTCCAGCATCTGCTGCATCTCCGATTGCGCGTGCTGGTTGCCGGTGCGTTGCGCGGCGGCGATGCCGTCCTTCAGCATGGCGCGCGCTTCCTCGCGGCACTCGGCTCCCACCAGCGCCTGGGCGGCCATGAAATAAGCGTTGGCGTAGTCGGGATTCGCCTTGACGAGCTGCTTGAACTCAGCGACGGCGGCCTCCACCTCGCCCGCTCCCGAGTACTCCATGCCCAGGGCGTAGCGTGTAAGTTGATTGCCAGGGTCCTGTGCCAGAATCGCCTTCAACTGCTCAATCCGGCTTTGCGCCATTACCAACTCCTCAGTTTCAAGTTCCAGCGGCAACGTTCATCTTACATGGAAACCGCCGCCGGTGGCCCAGTCAGCCTCTTTTGCGGCGGGCCTTCAGGGCGCGTGTAGAATGATTCCGGCGACGACGGCGCGCTTGTCCCGCCACGCTGCAATTTATGTCCTGTTTCTATTTCATTCCCGGCAAGCGCCGGCAAGCTGAGTGGGTACACCCGCAGCGACTTCCGCTGGGCGCTGGCTTTGAGGGCTGCTGCTCAGCTCCCGGGCACGAAGGCGCGCAGCCCGTCGACGAGGAGCTGAAGCAGTGCAACCTCGGTTATGCCCGCTGCCGGCGACTTCCTGCCGAGAGGATCGCCGATGCTGTGCGCTTCGGCATTGGCCGCGACGCGGGAGGCGAGCTGGAGATCGCCTACGTCTGCGAGCTGAATTACCTGCCCGGCAGCCACGGCACGCTGGTTTTCTCGCGCGCGGCTTCCGCCTGGCTGAGCGCGCACGCCGATGCGCGCATCCAGCGCAAGGCGGAGTGCTTCATCGACTCTTACCTGCAGCGCCGCTGACCTGGGAATTCCCCACGTCAGCCCAAAAGCGGGGCGGGACGTGGGGCACCATCTTATAGAAATTCAAATTGAATCCACCGCCTACTCACGCGAGGGCTTTGCCAACTGCCCAGGCAACAGCTACACTAAGGGGTTAACCTGAGTCCCGGCTATCGGGCATGATCTCGAACCACTCGTATCGAGTCATTTATCAGCTTGTATCCATTAACAGCTCGTATCGGCCAGTAACAACCTACGGACCTGATTGAGGAACTTATGGACAGTGCTCTGCTGGTTCATCGCCTGCAGTTCGCATTCACCGTTACCTATCACTATCTGTTTCCGCAACTGACCATGGGGCTGGCGCCGCTGATCGTGGCGCTGAAAACCATGGCGCTACGCCGCAACGACGAGCGCTACGACCGGGCAGCGCGCTTCTGGGCGAAGATCTTCGGCATCAGCTTCGTCTTTGGCGTGGTGACCGGAATCCCCATGGAATTCCAGTTCGGCACCAACTGGTCGCAGTTCTCGAAATACGCCGGCGGCGTCATCGGGCAAACGCTGGCCATGGAAGGAATTTTTGCTTTCTTTTTGGAGTCGGCTTTTCTGGGGCTGTTCCTTTACGGCGAAAAGCGGATGAGCCGCATCGCTCACTGGTGGACGGCGGTGGCGGTTTTCGTGGGCTCCTGGCTGTCGGGCTACTTCATTGTCGCCACCGACGCCTGGATGCAGCACCCGGTCGCCTATGCCCGCACTGCCGACGGCGCCGTCACCCTCACCAGCTTCTGGGGGCTGGTGCTGAACCACTGGGCGGTGTGGCAGTACGCGCACAATATGGCGGGGGCGGGCTTGACCGGCGCGTTCGTCATGATGGCCGTGGGAGCCTTCTACCTGCTCAGCAAGCGGCACCTGGAGCAGTCCAGGATTTTCCTGAGCGTGGGCGTGATCTCCGGGCTGCTTTTCGCCCTGCTGCTGATCGGGCCCACCGGCGACGGCCAGGGACGCAACCTGGCCCAGCATCAACCGGTCACCCTGGCCGCCATGGAGGCGCTGTTCGAATCGCAGCGCGGCGCTCCGCTGATCATCATCGGCCAGCCCGACGTCGAGCAGCAGAAGATCGACAATCCCGTGATCGTGCCGCGCATTCTCAGCTTCCTGGCCTATCGCGATTGGAATGCCAACATGAAAGGGCTGGACGCCTTTCCAACTTCCGAGTGGCCGGGGAACATTCCCCTGCTTTATTACAGCTATCACATCATGGTTGGGCTAGGGACAATCTTCATGGCCGTGATGGTGGTGGCGGCCGTGCTGCTGTGGCGCAAGCGGCTCTTCGAGGCGCGCTGGATGCTGTGGATACTGATGCTCAGCTTCCCCCTGCCTTACATTGCCAACACCGCCGGCTGGATGACGGCGGAGATCGGCCGCCAGCCTTATCTGGTTTACGGGCTGATGCGCACGGTAGATGGCTACTCGACCTCGGTTTCGGCCGGCAACGGGTGGTTCACCCTGCTCGGCTTCTTTGGCATGTACACCATACTCTCCATCCTGTTCCTCTTCCTGGTGCACCGCGAAATCGACCACGGTCCGGAGGAGCCTGAGACGCCAATGGCCGGCGCCGGCAGCGCTGGCGCGCCCGCGCACGCGGAGGTGAAATAGCCATGCCGACACTCTGGTTCTGCATCATCGCCGTGATGTTGACCTGCTACGTCGTTCTGGACGGCTTCGACATTGGCGCCGGCGCCATACACCTGCTGGCGGCGCGCAACGACCAGGAGCGCCGCAAGGTCATCCGCGCCATCGGCCCCGTCTGGGACGGCAACGAAGTCTGGCTGCTGGCCACCGGAGGCGTCCTTTACTTCGTTTTTCCGCAGCTCTATGCCTCCAGCTTCAGCGGCTTTTACCTGCCGCTGATAATGGTGCTCTGGCTGTTGATGCTGCGCGCCGTGGGCATCGAGTTCCGCACCCACATCGAGCAGGAGGTGTGGAAGAAGTTCTTCGACGGCATCTTCGCCCTGGCCAGTATTCTGCTGGCCATCTTTTACGGTGCCGCGCTGGGCAACGTGGTTCGCGGGGTGCCGCTGGGCGAGAGCCATTACTTCTTCCTGCCGCTGTTCACCGACTGGCGCGTGGGACCGCAGCCCGGCATTCTGGACTGGTACACGGTGCTCTCGGGCGTGCTGGCGCTGGTGGCGCTGGCCAATCACGGGGCGCATTACATTGCCCTGAAAACCGATGGCGAACTAAACCAGCGTACCCGCCGCATGGCCTTCATCCTGTGGCCGGCACAGTTGTCTCTGACGCTGCTCAGCCTGATCGCTACTCTCTTTATCCGTCCCGAGCTGCTGACCAACTTCAAGGCCGCGCCGGTAGGGTTCGTGATTCCCGTGGCGGTCTTCGCCTGCCTGTTCGGCATGCTCCGGTTTAACATGAAGGGCAGGGATTGGGGAGCGTTTCTCGCCTCATCGCTTTACCTGGCCTTCATGCTGGTGGGCGCCGTGTTTGCCCTTTATCCGGTAATCCTGCCGGCCATCGATCCGCGCTACAGCCTCACCATCCAGAACTCGGTTACCTCAAGCTATGCCTTGGCAATCGGGCTGCGCTGGTGGGCGGTGGGAATAGTGCTGGCCATCGGCTACTTTGTCTTCATCTACCGCATGTTCCGCGGCAAGGTGAAGCTGGAAGAAACCGGCGGACACGGATACTAGGCAACAAGGATTGCTGGTCTTGAGTAGGCCCCCTCGGACGGGCGGGCGAAGCACGCCTCTTTTTCAGACACTGCAGGCGAGCCGCTGCTCGCCTGCCCAAGCCGGGGGCTGGGCCTACGCTCACGCCGCCTTGGGCGTGACGTACTCCTGATCGAAGTAGCACCAATGCCAGTGCTGGCCAGGCTCCAGGGAACGTATGATCGGATGCTGCGTTTCCAGGAAGTGCCTGGTGGCGTGCCGATGGGGTGAGGAGTCACAGCAGCCCACGTGGCCGCAAATCTCACACATCCGCAACTCGACCCATTGGCTCCCTATTCGCAGGCACTCTTCGCAGCCTTCTGTCCTGGGTTTCACCTTGGGATTGATCAGCTTCAGATGAACACACCGCACCATGCCCCCTCCTAATGAATAGTTGGATTCCATAAACGCCGCCGCCGGCGCCGAAAAACCAGTGCGGCACCGATCAGGGTGTGCGGGCGAGAGCGCGGCGCAAGATATAATCAATTTTTATCTCTACGCGAGGTTGCGCTTTGGCTCACACGCACGTACATGGACAGGGCCCGGAGATGCAGGGGCCGCAAGCTATTCCTGGAGTCCGCTCGATCATTGCCGTCGGTTCTGGAAAGGGAGGGGTAGGGAAGACCACCCTGGCGGTGAACCTGGCTATTGCTCTGGCTCGCATGGGCCACAAGGTCGGGCTGCTGGACGCCGACGTCTATGGCCCGAATGTTCCGCTCATGCTGGGGACCAACGAGGCCCCGCAGATCGCCGCCGGCGACCGCATCGTCCCGCCGGAACGCTACGGCCTGCGGGTGATTTCGGTCGGGTTTCTGAACCCGGGCGACAAGCCGCTGGTGTGGCGCGGGCCCATGCTGCACTCGGTTATCCGCCAGTTTCTCGGGCAGGTGGAATGGGGAGAACTTGACTACCTGGTAGTCGATCTGCCGCCCGGCACCGGCGACGTGGCCATTTCGCTGATCCAGACCGTTCCCTTGACGGGAGCCATGGTAGTGACCACGCCCAGCGATGTCTCCTTGCAGGATGCGCGCAAGGCCATCGAGATGTTCCGCACCATGAAGGTCGACATCATCGGCCTGGTCGAGAACATGAGCTACTTCATCTGCCCACACTGCCATGAGGAGATCGATGTCTTCTCCAAGGGCGGCGGCGAGCGCACGGCCACGCAATTCGGAGTGCCTTTCCTGGGCCGGATCGAACTCGATCCCCGCATTCGTGAGGGTGGAGACAACGGGCATCCGGTGGTCCTGGAGGGCGACCAGTCGGAACACGCGCGCTCGCTGTTCGCCTTCGCCCGCCAAGTGGTCGAGCGGGTCGATCAGTTGAACTCCACCCAGGGCGGGAGCGTCATCGAGATTCAATAAACAGTAGCGCCGCCGTCCCTGAATCGCACGGTGCGGAACGTGGGGCATACTTCGACTCGCCTCCACGGAAGAACTGTTCTGTTCACAATCACTGTTCGCCCGGGAGTGCTAAAATGAAAATTCAGAGACAGCTCCCGGGCAGGTGCCGGCCTTTGGAATCTGAGGGCTAAGCATCTGCATCTAAAGAAGATGAACGGTGGTTCCGGATGGTGGATTCGCCCCAAATCGGCAAGCGTGAGCAGGAAATACTGACCGCCGTGGTCGAGACCTATATCTCGAGCGGCGAGCCGGTCGGCTCGCGCACTCTCGCTCGCCGCGGCAGCCTGAGTCCGGCTACTATCCGTAACGTGATGGCGGACTTGGAAGATGCGGGGCTGCTGGAACAGCCGCATACCTCTGCCGGGCGCGTGCCTAGCGTCCAGGGATACCGCTATTACGTGGAGCAGCTCTCTGGAGTGGCGAGGTTGTCTCCTGACGATGGGCAGGCGTTGCAGATGCTGTTTCAGGGCGTCGGCGATGTGCAGGAGTACCTGGAGCGCACCACCCACGTGCTTTCGCTGGTGTCGCGCGGGGTCGGAGTGGCGGTAGCGGTTGATGGTCCCAGGAACGCGCTGGAGCATGTTCATTTCCAGCGCCTGGCGGACCAGCGGGCGCTGGCCGTGGTGGTCACCCGCAGCGGCCTGGTTCGCGACCGGGTGCTGCGCCTTGGCCGAGTGCTTTCGCAAGCCGACCTGGACCTGGCGGCGCGCTACATCAACGACAATTTCCGCGGATGGACGCTGGAGTCGGTTCGCGCCGAGCTGGAACGGCGCATCGAGCGCGAGCGCAGCGAATACGACCAGTTGATGGCCTCCCTCGAACAGCTCTACCGCAACGGCGCGCTGGCCTCCGATCCGGGCGCCAACGCGGTTTTCGTGGAGGGCACGGCCAACCTGATTTCGCGCGAGAACGATTCCGAGCGCCTGCGGCAACTGCTGCAGGCCCTGGAAGAAAAGCAGCGCATTAGCGAACTGCTTTCGGCTTATCTCGACACGCGGCAGGAAACGGTGCGCGTGGTTATCGGGCTGGAAAAAACCATGCCCGACCTGAGCAACTTCGTGCTCATCGGCGCTCCGGCGCGGTGCGGCACCGAGGTACTGGGAAGACTGGCGGTTATCGGGCCGATCCGCATGGATTATCAGCACACCATCAGCGCGGTTTCCCACATCGCCACCCTGTTCGACAAGCTGCTGAATGAAACTGAATAGGTGTTATGAGAAAAGGTAACGGAAAGATCAAAGAGGAACTTGATCCCCTGGACCTGGGGCACGAACTGCCGGAAGGAGGGGGCCAGGGCGAGGAGACGGCCGAGGCGGCGGCAGCGCCGGCAGCTTCTCCGAGCGGAGAACTGCAGGCGGAGCTGGAAAAGCTGCGCGCGGAGAACCGCGCCTACCTCGATCGTCTGGCGCGCATGCAGGCGGACTTCGAGAATGCGCGCAAGCGCCAGGCGGTCAAGGAGCAGGAATACCGGGAGTTCGCCCTGGCGGAGGCGCTGAAGCTGCTGCTTCCGATCCTGGACAGCCTGGACCGCGCTTTGCAGGCGGAAAAAGCGGGAGCGCAGGGTTTGCGCGCCGGCATCGAGCTGATCGACCGACAGTTTCACGACGTGCTGGCCAAGCTGGGCGTGGAACCGATAGCCGCCAAGGGAGCGCGCTTCGATCCCAACCTACACCAGGCCGTGCAGATGGTGCCCACCGCCGAAGTTCCGGAAAACCACGTGGCCGGAGAGCTGCAACGCGGCTACAAGCTGCGTGATCGTCTGCTGCGTCCCGCCATGGTTTTGGTGGCGCAAAAACCGGAAAAGTAAACTAGACTAATCCCGGCTCAAGGTAAACTGCCGGCAAAAATAGGAAAACCCCCTGGCTACTCAATCCAAACGTAATTATTACGAGGTCCTCGGCATCGGCCGCGGCGCCGACGAGCAGGAGATAAAGAGCGCCTACCGCAAGCTGGCCATGCAGTTCCACCCCGACCGCAATCCGGGCGATCCCGAGGCGGAAGAAAAATTCAAGGAGTGCAGCGAAGCCTACGCGGTGTTGAGCGATCCCAACAAGCGCGCCAGCTACGACCGCTTCGGCCACGCCGGCACTAACGGCATGGGCGGCGGTTTCGGCGGCTTCGACATGGGTACCATCGACTTTGCCGATATCTTCGGCGACCTGTTCGGGTTCGGCGACGTCTTTGGCGGCGGCGGACGCCGGCGCACGCGCGCCCAGCGCGGCGGCGACCTGCGCGAAGACCTCACCATCGAGTTCGAAGAGGCGGTCTTCGGCTGCGAAAGGCAGGTCAGCTACCGGCGCCGCCAGTCCTGTCCCGATTGCAAAGGCCGGGGAACCGCCGCCGGCAGCGCGCCCGCCCAGTGCCGGCAATGCGCAGGCCGGGGCCAGATTCGCTTCCAGAACGGCTTCCTCACCATGGCGCGCACCTGTCCGGCCTGCCAGGGACTGGGCACCGTCATCCAGGACCCCTGCAAAACCTGCAAGGGTGAGGGCGTGGTGTTGCGGCCGAACAAGATCAGCGTCGAGATTCCGGCCGGCGTGGAGGAGGGAACGCGCATGGTCTTCTCCGGCGCCGGCGATGCCGGCGTGCACGGCGGCCCGGCGGGCGATGTTTACGTGGTGCTGCACGTAAAAGAGCATCCGGTCTTCGAGCGCGAAGGCAAGGACCTGCACTGCGCCGTTCCCGTCTCTTTCGCCCAGGCGGCCCTTGGCGCGGAGATCAGGATTCCCACCCTGGAAGGCGAGGCCACCATCAAGCTCGCCGAAGGCACCCAGAGCGGCACATCCTTCCGTCTGCGGCACAAGGGAGTGCCGGTGCTGAATGGCAGCGGACGCGGTGACCTGTTTGTCGAAGTCAAGGTGCAGACTCCCACCAGGCTCAGCAAGCGTCAGCGCGAATTGCTACAGGAGCTGGAATCGATCAGCGGCATCGAGAACAAGGTCGAGAAACGCTCGCTGCTGAACAAAGTCAAGGACATGTTCGCCTGACCTGCCGCTTCGCGTAGTACATTATCAGTTCCTCGTTACCCGGCTTGTAATCCCTTCGCTCCCGCGTAAGTGTCGATAAGGCCTGTTAGCGCCAAATAGGGGTGGATGCGGCCGTCCATCACTCCGAGTTGGCGATTGATTTTCGTATCGGCCGATGTATATTTCCCCAAATAAACAGGGAGGAAGAACTAATGAAACCACGTTTGGTGATGCTCATCTTTTTGGTTCTTGCTCTGGTAGTGCCCTTGCACATGCTGGCGCAGGGCGGCAGAGCAGAAAAGGAAATTCGCACCATACTTGACGAACTCAAAGCTGCCAACCTGAAGGGTGGTCTCGAAGCCGTCCCCGTATTCGATAGGTACTATGCAGATGATTATGTACGGATTCTCACTAACGGCAAGATTGAGACCAAGGCCGCTGCACTGGATAGCTTTAGGGCTGGGACGACCAAGGTTGAATCAGTTGAGATCTCAGACGTTAGAATACGTATATATGGGAAAACAGCGGTAGTAACGGGCCTTGTGAAGGCCAAAGGTACATCGCTGGGCGTAGCCAACAGTCCCACAGGGGTGCGCTGGACGCGAGTGTTTGTTAAGCGCGGCAACAACTGGCAGTGTGTTCTATACCAGACCACCAGAATCGCAGAATTAGCCAAGCAATAAAATGTGATTCACGCTCTTACGCGGAATACTAATTGGCGATAAATCGCCATCTCGTAAGTTACGGCCAGCAGTTCCCGTTTTGGGCCAAGGTGTCGATAATGCCTGTTAGCACTCGTCATCGTGGATTCGCGCTTGCAACGTCGGAAAGCGCGACAGGCTTCCAGACACTGGCAATTCGCGGGTTGAGTTTGGTGTTCAAGGAAAAGGGGCTGCGTCCAATCAAATAGTCGCAGCCCTGCCCATGCATGTTGCAGACAGCCCCCGCATTATTGTTTGGCTGGCATTCTGGTGCTCTGGTGTAGCAAGAACTTCCACTTGCCGTCTTTTTTCACCATCACTCGTGACCAACGATTCGTACCCTGGAGTAATTGGCCATTCAGTGTCCATGAGCTAACGTCAGTTCCTGTCACCAACGCCCAGTTTCCATAGACACGGACTTTATCGACATACCACTCAGTCTTTTCGACCTTAATACCTTCAGTCTTGAAGCCGTTGAGTACATCAGCTTTGCTTAAAATCGCCCCGTTAGAAGGAATCCTTACATAATCGTCGGTAGTGTTTTTGTCGATCATGGCGATAGCCTCAGCTCCGCCCTTGAGGTTAGCTTGTCTACTTTCTTCTATAAGAGCCCGAATTTGCTGTTCATCTTTGCTTGTCGCCAGCATCGAGGCTGGGACAGCCAGAGCGAAAACCAATAGCACAACAATCACGAAACGTGACTTCATGCGCTTTTTCCTCTCTTTCAGTTTGAAAGCTCCCCGAAAGGCTAGCCCAAAGTCCTGAGCGTCCTAACCCACTGAACTTTTATTTACGAGGGAAAGCACCATGGGGCCGGTTGGAACGAGCCGATATGCTTGGGGCCGCTTGGGAAACCCGGATGCCTGATCTGCCTGGGGAACAAAGGAAAGATACACCGGCCTACGCGAAAGTCAACCCTTTAGAGGCAGCCACGATTAATTAACGATAAATCGCCTTCTCACCACTTACGCCGGGCGGCTCACTCAAGTCTGGAGTTGGCCTGAGTGGGGCCGTTCCACCAACCTACCGCGATGTACCCTCTTGCAACTCGCAGCTCGAAACTCGAAACTGTAAGAGATGACCCGCCGCCGCTGGATTGCCGATGAGGTTAATGGCGACCGCGCTTATCTGAACGGAGCCCATGCCGCTCATCTGGCGCGGGTGCTGCGGGCGCGTGTCGGCCAGGAGTTCGATATCGCCGCCGGCGGCCGCTTGCGGCGCGGGCGCGTGCTGGCGGTCAGCGATGAGCGGGTGGAGTTCGAGCTCGGCGAGATCGTCGAAGCCGTCCCGCCGGCCGAGCTTGCGGTGCTGCTCTCCGTCATCAAGTTCGACCGCATGGAATGGGCGCTGGAGAAACTGGCCGAGCTGGGAGTATCGGCCATAGTGCCACTGATCGCCCGCCGCACCGATGCGCATCTGGCGGCGGCTGCACATAAGCGAGTAGAGCGCTGGCAGCGTATTGCGCTCGAAGCTTCTGAGCAGTCGCGGCGGACGCAGCCGCCCCAGGTTGCGCCCCCCGCCAAGCTGCGCCAGGCGCTTACCCTGGATGCCGATTGCAAACTGCTACTCGATGAGCGCCAGTCCTCCGCCCCGGCAGACGAAAACGCGGCGCTTGCCGAAGGGCGCGGCGGGGAGGCGGTTGCGCCGATGATTCGAGATGCCCTGGACACCTTGTCTCCGGCCGGCTCCATCGCCCTGGCCGTGGGACCAGAAGGTGGGTGGGCGGAGGAAGAGCTGGAGGCGTTCGCCGCGGCGGGATGGAGATCGGTGTCGCTGGGGAAGATGATATTGCGGACTGAGACGGCGGCGATTGCGGCGGTGGCGGCTCTGCGGGCGCTGCGAGGATAGCCAGGGTCAAGCTCAGCCCGCCACCTCGCCCGGCAGGTGCGCCTTCAACTGGTGAAGGGAAGGCCGGGCATCCTGGCTTGCAACTAAAAAACACAGGGGACGCTTTCGCGTCCCCTGCTCAGGTCCGAAGGCCCAGGCCTACTTTTTCTTCGCGGTCTTCTTAGCGGCCTTCTTGGGAGCCTTCTTTGCAGCCTTTTTCGTTGCCATTGCTTTATTCTCCCTTTCGATCTTTCGATCGCGTTCCATTGCAACTTCATTGTTGCAATTTTCTAGTTGTATAAGTTGATTCAGTTGTCCTGTCAAGAGAAAAAAACAGGTGGAAGCGAACTCTCCAACCGTAGACGGCGGCGAGGCGGATGAAGAATTTTCGAAAAATCAGCCGCAGCCATGGCCGGCGGCTGCATGGACGAGTGCAGCGCGAAGCGTCGCCCACCGTAGCTATATCTATTTTCTCCTGTATCCATGCGGGTTCGAGCGTTATGCGAATTTTTGCTGCTCTTCGCGCCGGAGCGGCCGCGGCGTTGCGCGCCAGCAGAAGAACCGGTAAGCCGTTGTCGCTCACCGCCGCCGGGGCGGGCAGACTCACTGCAAAAAAAATCGAAGCAGCAGGCCCATGAGGGCGTCGTGGAAGGCGTGGGCCATCATCCCGGGACGAAGGCTGCGGCGAAGATCGGCCAGCAACCCGAACATGGCCCCGTAAATTCCAACCAGCAGCATGCGCCGCGCGCCTTCGTAGCCATGCGCCATGCCGAAAACCAGGGCCGAGCCGGCGATGCCGATCCAGGCGTTTCCCGCCAGGGCCGCGAACTGCCGTTGCAGATACCCGCGGAAGATAGTCTCCTCGCAAATTCCGGCGGTAATGCTGAGCGCGATCCAAAGCGCGACTTCGCGCCCGCCGCGCGGAACCAGGAAGCCGAGCTGGCGGCGCACCTCGTCGAGGTTTCCGCCCGCCAGATTCAGCCCCCGGGCTAGCAGCGAGAGCGTGATCATGGCCGTTATCCAGAAGCCGACGGCGATCAGCAGGTCGATCAACACGTCTTCGACTTCGCGCCAGCGCCCGCCCACCAGTTGACGAATGCCCACCCCCGCCTTGCGCGTGCCCCACAGGCAGAAAAACAGCAGGGCCCATTCCCAGCACAAGGTAAAGATGTATTGCGCCACGCGCGCCCGCGAGGAAACGATGAGCTGCTGCCGGTGGGTGCCAGCCGCCGACAGAATCACGATTACCGCCACCACCGCGACGGTGTGCCAGAGCGGCGCCACGCGCCGCCGCCCGTCGCTTGATCTTCCGGGGTCAGTCAAGGTCTCCACTCCTGCCATCATACCCGCAGCGCGACTTTTCTCTTGGGCATTGCTGCTGGATGTGGTAGGCATAGAAATACTCCCGCGATTCTGGAAAGGCAGTCTGCCGGGTCGGGGACGGCTGAACCGCTATGCTCTTCAAGACGCTTTCCGCCGCCGTCTTCGGAATCGATGCCAACCTGGTCGATGTCGAGGTTGATGTCTCAAACATAAAGCTCAACGAAGACCACTTCACCACCGTCGGCCTGCCCGATGCCGCCGTGCGCGAGAGCCGCGAGCGCATTCGCGCCGCCCTGAAGAACTCCGGTTACGACATTCCGCCCACCCACATCACCGTGAACCTGGCGCCGGCGGACATGAAGAAGGAGGGCTCGGGTTTCGATCTGCCCATGGCCCTGGGCATCCTGGGCGCCTACGGGGCGTTGAACAAGCGCGAATTGAACGACTTTGTGGTAGTCGGCGAGCTGTCGCTGGATGGCAGTCTGCGGGGCGTGCGCGGGGCGTTGCCCATAGCGGTCGCGGCTCGCGCCAACAAGATCAAGAACCTGCTGGTGCCGGAGATCAACGCGCGCGAGGCGGCGGTGGTCGACGACGTGAACGTTTACCCCATGCGCTCGCTGCTGGAGGTCGTGCAACTGATCAACCGCGGCGACGGCGCGCAGCCGCTGAAGATTTCTCGCTCCGAACTGCTCGCCCATGGCGGGCAGATGGGGATCGACTTCAAAGACGTGCGCGGACAGCAGACCGCCAAGCGCGCCCTGGAGGTGGCCTGCGCCGGCGGCCACAACCTGCTGATGATCGGCCCGCCCGGCGGAGGCAAAACCATGCTGGCCAAGCGCATGCCCAGCATCCTGCCGCCGCTTACCTTCGAGGAGGCGCTGGAGACCACCAAAATCCACAGCGTGGCCGGAGTGCTCGATCCCGGCGCCGGACTGGTCAGCGCGCGTCCCTTTCGTTCTCCGCACCACACCATCAGCGATGCCGGGCTGATCGGCGGCGGCGTGATACCGCGTCCGGGCGAGGTCTCGCTGGCCCACAACGGCGTGCTGTTTCTGGACGAGCTGCCGGAATTTCCCCGCAACGTGCTGGAGGTGATGCGCCAGCCGCTGGAGGACGGAACCGTCTCCATTGCCCGCGCCGCCATGTCGCTGACCTTCCCCGCGCGCTTCATGCTGACGGCCGCCATGAATCCCTGCCCGTGCGGATTTTTTAACGACCGCATGCGCGAATGCCACTGCACCCCGCCCATGATCCAGCGGTACATTTCGAAGATTTCCGGCCCACTGCTGGATCGCATCGACATCCACATCGACGTGCCGGCGGTCAATTACAAGGAGCTGCGCGGCGGGGCCGTGCCGGAAGATTCGGCGGCCATCCGCGCCCGGGTGATGCGGGCGCGCGAGCTGCAACTGGCGCGCTTCCAGGCAGCGGGAGAGAAAATTTATGCAAACGCGCAGATGGGCTCGCGCCATATCCGCCGCTTCTGCGAACTCTCCGCCGACTGCGAACGCCTGCTGGAGCGCGCCATGACCCAGCAGGGACTCAGCGCCCGCGCCCACGACCGCATCCTGAAGGTGGCGCGCACCATCGCCGACCTGGAAAACGCCGCCCAGATCGAGAGCAAGCACATCGCCGAGGCGATTCAATACCGCAGCCTGGACCGGACGTACTGGGCTTAACAGGCTGCTGAAAAACAGATTTCAAGCGGGTTGAGCCTACAAGCTCTTGTGCGTTGCTCTTGTGGTATTTGCATTACCTAGCGCCTCGCTTGTTGCTTCGGCGCGTTTTTCAGCAGCCTATTAAGGCCCGAGCCGCCTTCAGCTAGGGGGTAACCCTGCCATCGCGGAGCGCCGGCGTTACACGTCGCTCCGTAGCACTGCCATCCCCGGCGGCGGACCCTCAAAGCTACTCAAAGCTGTAGGAAAGCATGCCTGCCGGCGAGGGCGGCCGGCGCTGCTAAGCACGGGTTTTCGATTGTCAGAATAGTGTAATTTGTGGCTCGTTACGTACTTTCAACAATTTACGGACCACAAAAAGTGTTGACGGAGTTCCAGCGCCGGGTTATGGTAGCCATGTCGGCTGGCTGTATGCCTTCGCAGTAGGGAAGAGAGCCGGCGTTCGTGCCTTCCGCTGGGCCAGGATCTTTGGGGTTCCAAGCACAACTACAAGCGCACGAAGGTGTTTAAGTCTTTGCATCTCTGTTTCTCCAACAGTTTGGAGCTTTTCGGGGGCCAGTGGGACCTGAAAGGGGCAGAGTGCGACAGAAAGAGTAACTCCGGTTCGGATAAGGGCATCTAAGTAAATGGGTGTGCCAGCCTTCAGCCCCCGATACCGAGAATCCCTTTCACATTTCACAAAGGTGTTTTGCCGTAAGCCCTCGTTGGTGAACGAAAGCACCGGGAGCGACACATGCGTTCTGATAAAGTTTTTGAGGCCTTGCATACATTGCAGAACCGTTATATGCTCTGCCAGCTTGCCTCCAAAGCGACCCGCAAGTTTCATAAGCCGAGCACCAGAATCCAGGACACGACCAATGAAGTGCTGAACCGCATTGCAGGCGCGGAACGGCAGGAAGTTTTAACTGAACCGGAAAACGCCAACGAAGCGCAGCGCCGCGCTGCCTGAGGTTTTGTGGCTTGGCGTGCTGCCAGCCTTTGAGTGATTGGCTGGACACGCCAAAGCCGCCCTCGCCGCGCACCACCTGGGCGCTGCGCCATTGACCACCCCAGCAAGTGCATAGGCTGCTTGCCGGGGACCCCGGCTTCCGGCCTTCCTTTTACTCCCGTAGGTGAACATGACCATTGCCGAACTAAAAGAAAAGAACATTACCGAGCTGACCAGAATTGCCCGCTCGCTGGAGCTCCCTGGCGCCAGCGGCCTGCGCAAGCAAGACCTTATCTTCAAGATCCTGCAGGCCCAGAGCGAGAAAGAGGGGCACATTTTTGCCGAGGGCGTGCTGGAGATCCTGCCCGACGGGTACGGCTTTCTGCGCTCGCCCGACTATAACTACCTGCCCGGGCCGGATGACATTTACGTTTCTCCCTCCCAGATCCGCAAGTTCGACCTGAAGACCGGCGACACCATCAGCGGCAACGTGCGCCCGCCGCACGAGGGCGAGAAATATTTTGCCCTGGTCAAGATCGAGGCCGTCAATTTCGAGTCGCCGGAAGAGGCGCGCAACAAGATCCTGTTCGACAACCTGACGCCGCTTTATCCGGAAGAGCGCATCAAGCTGGAAACGGCCAAGGAGAACATCAGCTCGCGCGTCATGGACCTGCTGACGCCGATCGGCAAGGGCCAGCGCGGCCTGATCGTGGCTCCGCCGCGCACCGGCAAGACCATGCTGCTGCAGAGCCTCGCCAATTCCATCACCACCAACCATCCCGAGATCGTGCTGATCGTGCTGCTGATCGACGAGCGTCCCGAGGAAGTCACCGACATGCAGCGCTCGGTCAAGGGCGAGGTCATCAGCTCGACCTTCGACGAGCCGGCCGCCCGCCACGTGCAGGTGGCCGAGATGGTGATCGAGAAGGCCAAGCGGCTGGTCGAGCACAAGCGCGACGTGGTGATCCTGCTGGATTCGATTACGCGCCTGGCGCGCGCCTACAACACCATCGTCCCGCCCTCGGGCAAAGTGCTCTCCGGCGGCGTCGATTCCAACGCCCTGCAGCGCCCGAAGCGCTTCTTCGGCGCCGCCCGCAACATCGAGGAAGGCGGCTCGCTGACCATCGTCGCCACCGCGCTGATTGATACCGGCTCGCGCATGGACGACGTGATCTTCGAGGAATTCAAGGGCACCGGCAACATGGAAATCATCCTCGACCGCAAGCTGGTCGACAAGCGCGTCTTCCCGGCCATCGACATCCAGCGCTCGGGCACGCGCAAGGAAGAGCTGCTGATTCCCAAGGACGATCTGGCACGAATCTGGGTGCTGCGCAAGGTGCTCAACCCGCTGTCACCGGTCGAGGCCATGGAGCTGCTGATCGACAAGCTCAGCAAAACACCCGCCAACGCCACTTTCCTGTCGAATATGAGTTCGCTGTAAGCGGTTCTTGGAAGATGCTCCCGCTAGAACTCCCAGGATAGTTACTCATGATGTCATGCTGAGCGCCTCCGCCAGGAGGCGCGAAGCATTCCCTGGGAGTGCCCCCAGCCCGCGCCGGGCGGGAGTTTTCTAAAAGAAAACTTCGGCTTCCTTTTGACTGCAAGCTGTAACGGGATGCTTCGCTACGCTCAGCATGACAGCCAAAGGTTTAACGTGGAACTTTCCCGGGAGCGTCGTGCTCTGCCATCTGCCGCGCCATTCGAAAAATCTTCTCAAACATAGCCTCCGTCAGTTTTCCCGTCGCCGTGTTCTGATTCGAAGGGTGATAGGACGCCAGCAGCGCCACTCCGTTTGGCATCTTGTAATGCGCGCCGTGCGCGAAGCTGTATCCGGCTTTGGCGTTAATTACCCCAAGCCGCTTCAGGTGGTTCAGATAGGCATCGAAGCCGATCCGTCCCAGCCCGACCACCACCTTTACCGATTTCAAGGCCAGCAGCTCGCGATCGAGGTAGCGGGAGCAATTGGCGATCTCCCGTGGCGTGGGCTTGTTGCCCGGAGGTGCGCAGCGCACGGCGGCGGTTATATAGGCGTCCAGCAGGCGCAAGCCGTCGGTGCGGCTTTCGGCGTTGGGCTGCGAGGCGAAGCCGGTCCGGTACAGCACCGGGTAGAGAAACCGGCCCGAGGCATCGCCGGTGAACATGCGTCCGGTGCGGTTGCTGCCGTGGGCTCCCGGGGCGAGACCGAGAAGCACGACCCTGGCCTTGGGGTCGCCGAATCCGGGAACCGGCTTCGCCCAATACTCGCAGTCGCGGTAGGCGCGGCGCCTCTCGCGGCCAACCTTCTCGCGAAAGCGCACCAGCCGCGGACAGCGGCGGCAGGCAATTACCTCGTCTTGCAGAATCTCCAGGCTGGACGGCATGTCCTGATTTTAGGCTATGGCGGTTCCACAGTTGGTTATGAGCATGCGGAGGAGGCGGGTTAACGCAGAGGAAACAGAGGAACACAGATTAACTTTGGGTGCCCCACATCCCGCCCTGCCTTTGGGCTGACGGGGGGCCTTCAAACTGACCCATTACCCGATGCCGCTAGCAGTTGACCCTGTGTCGCGGTGTCCTCTGTGGTTAAAGCAGTTGTCCCGCGCTAGAACGCGTCAATTCCCGTTACCGCCGAGCCGATAATGAGCGTATGCACGTCGTGGGTTCCCTCGTAGGTCTTGACCGACTCCAGGTTGGCCATGTGACGGAAGACGGGGTACTCGTCGGCGATGCCGTTTGCCCCTAGAATGTCGCGCGCCATGCGCGCGCACTCCAGCCCCATCCACACGTTGTTGCGCTTGGCCATCGAGATGTGCTGATGGCCGGCCTTGCCTTCGTCCTTCAGGCGGCCCACTTGCAGCACCAGGAGCTGGGCTTTGGTGATCTCGCTGATCATCCACGCCAGCTTCTCCTGCACCAGTTGGTGCGAGGCGATGGGGCGGTCGTGGAACTGCTTGCGGAAAAGAGCGTACTGCAAGGCGGTGTCGTAGCAGGACATGGCCGCGCCTATCGCCCCCCAGGCGATGCCGTAGCGCGCCTGGTTCAGGCACATCAGCGCCGATTTGAGCCCGTCCGATTTGGGCAGGATGTTCTCGCAGGGAACGCGCACGTCCTGCAGCGAAAGGGAAGAGGTCACCGATGCGCGCAACGACCACTTGCCGTGCACATCCTGAGCTGTAAAGCCGGGACGGTCAGTCTCCACCAGGAAGCCGCGGACGCGCCCGCCCTGCTCTTCATTCTTGGCCCAGATGACGGCCACATCGGCGATGGAGCCGGAGGTGATCCACATCTTCTCGCCGCTGATGACATACTCGCGGCCTTCGCGGCGGGCGCGGGTGCGCATGGCGGCCGGGTTCGAGCCGGCATCGGGCTCGGTCAGCCCGAAGCAGCCGAGCTTCTCGCCCTTGGCCATGGCGGGCAACCACTTTTCCTTCTGCTCGTCGCTGCCGAAGGTGTAAATGGGATACATGCACAGCGCCGACTGCACGCTTACGAACGAGCGCACGCCGCTGTCGCCGCGCTCCAGTTCCTGCATCACCAGCCCGTACTCCACGTTGTTCATGCCGGCGCAGCCGTACTCCTGCAGGGTGGCGCCAAAGAAGCCGAGCTCGGCCATCGGTTGCACCAGTTCGCGCGGAAAGCGTCCGGCGCGGTTGCACTCTTCAATGATCGGGATCAGATTGTCTTCGATGAACTGGCGGGCGGTGTCGCGCACCAGCCGCTCTTCTTCCGAGAGAAGCGAATCAAAACCGATGAAATCGACCCCTCTGAACTTGATTGCCATAAAGTCCTCTTTTGCCCGCTAATCATGGGGTTATCCAATAAACCTTAGCACCACGGGCAAGCGAAGCGGAAGAAAATCGCTCAACGCCTCGTAGCGGGGCGAAGCTGCGCCGCTTTCATGCGTCCGGGTTTTGCGGCTTCTGTAAGATCGAAAAAGGCGGGGAGGCAGGGCTGAAAGATTTGCAAAAAAGTGGGAGTCTCAGGACTCCCACCGAAGCGACAGAGGCGATATCGGTTACTGAGATTCTGTTTATCATCGTCCGGTTGTACGCGCAAACCGTAGCCGCGGCGCACCGCGTTTGCCGTGGTGGAGAGAAGCGAGCGGAGAGCTTTTGTTGAACAGCGGTGAGGAAAACGCGCAGCTCCATGAGGCTGCCGGCCGGGGCCGAGGCGGCGCCGGCGGGAACCAGGAGCGCTGGTCTATGGGCGAGGAGCTGTGGCACTCGTTTGCCGGCTGCCGGATGCGCTATCTGCGGCTCGGTCCCATGGCGGCCGCGCCGGCCCGGCATCCGCCGCTGGTGCTCATTCATGGCCTGCTGGGATATTCGTTTTCCTGGCGGCACAACCTGGAGGCCTTCGCCCGCGAGCGCACGGTCTATGCCGTGGATTTGCCCGGCATCGGATACTCGGACCGTCCCGCGCCGGGCACGCTCGACCTGAGCTTGCCGGCTACCGCCGGGCGCATGCTGGAATGGCTTTCCGGGCTGGGCAGCAGCGGCGTCGATCTGCTTGGCAGCTCCCACGGCGGCGCCTTGGCCATGATGATGGCCGCACTTGTACCCCAACAGACGCAACGGAAGCGTCTGTCGGGGGCCCCGCCAGCAACCGAGCCGGCAAAGCAGCGGCGGAATCCTGAATCCGAGCAGAGCTGGTCCGGGTCGAGCGGCTTGGCGGAAGGCGAAACACGAGCCAGGCTGATCAACCGCCTGGTGCTGGTTGCGCCGACCAATCCCTGGTCGCGCGCCGGACGCTTTCGCCTGGCGCTGCTCAGAACTCCTCTGGGCGCCTGGATGGCGCGGCGGGGCACGCGGCTTGCCAGGGCTCGTTGGATCGCCTTGAAGCGGCTGTACGGCGACCAGACGAAGCTTACCCGCGCAACCTTTGACGGCTACAGTCGGATGGCGGATTTGCCCGGAACCGTGGATTACTGTCTCGCCATCGTGAAGGCCTGGAGGCACGACATGAGCGAGCTAAGAGCGCGGCTGGAATCCATTGAGCTTCCCACGCTGCTGATTTGGGGAGAGCTGGACCGCGCGGTTTCACCCGTGAGCGGACGCGAGCTGGCAGGCCGTCTGCGGCGCTCGGAACTGGTGATCATGCCGGGAACCGGACACTTGCCCTACGAAGAAGCGCCGGCGGAATTCAACCACCTGGTATTGAATTTTCTCGACCACGCCAATAAGGCTCCTGCGCCGCTGCCCGATACGCTTCCGCAATGAGCCGCCACCCCGTATTAGCCATTTTGAATCCCAATAGCCTGAGGCTATGATTTGGGTAACTGCTTGCTAAGCTGGACGAATGAGGCTTCCAGTTTAGGAGCATGGGCAGCAATCGCCCCAGGTGAAGGCAATTGCACGGTCTAGGCAGTGAGTTATTCAATCTTGTCCGCGGCTACTTCGACGTGTATGGCTACTGGACTCTGTTCCTTGCCCTCATGCTGGAGAACGCCGGGGCTCCTATACCCGGCGAGACCGTGCTGCTGCTGGCCAGCTTCCTGGCTTTCTCCGAGAAGCAACTGCACTTGCCGTATATCATCGTGATCGGCATTGTGGCCGCAACCCTGGGTGACAATATCGGCTACAGCATCGGCCGGCGCGGCGGACGGCCGTTGCTGGATCGCTACGCGCACCTGCTCCGCATCCGTGCCGAAGCCATCGCCCGGGGCGAACACCTCTTCCAGCGTTATGGAAGCTTCACCGTCTTTATCGCCCGCTTCATCTTCGGAATGCGCGTCATGGCCGGACCGCTGTCCGGCGCGCTGCGCATGCCCTGGGGCCGCTTCGTATTGTTTAATTTTTTGGGAGCAGCCACCTGGGTGACGGTGATCGCGCTGCTCGGCTACACCTTTGGCGAGCACTGGGTAGTGCTGGCAAAAACTCTGGGCCGCATCAATCTGGTGCTGGCGGTGGTGGCGGCCTACGTGGGACTGATGCTCTGGCATCGCTACCGCACGCGGCGCGAGAAAGAGAGAGACGCCATGGCGGCGAAGCAGAGCGAACCGGCGGCAGAGAAAGACACCAAAACCAGAAGCGAGGCTATGCGCTCGTAGAAGAGCATTTGTAAGCGTAATCTCTATGCCACCGCAGACTGCAATTCGTCGCGAGGCCATTCTCCGCGCCCTGATCGCGCTGCTCGGGCTCGGCCTGGCGCTGGCCGCAGCCATGCTTTCGTCGGTGGCGCGGGCGGCAGGCAACCTGCTGGTCACGGCCATTCTGGCCACTTCCGCTCTGCTGCTGGCGGCCGTGGTGGCGGTCACCACCTTGCCTTATCTGGCGCGGCGCGTGCTGGCGGAGCGCGTGCGCTATGCCCTCGAATACCAGATCACCAAAGAAGGAGCCGTCTATCTCGGCTTTGTGCTGGTGATTGCCATCGCCGCGCTGAACACCGGTAACAACCTCCTGTTCCTGATCGTTTCGGCGCTACTGGGAGCGGTGCTGGTCAGCGGCGTGGCTTCGGCGGCGCAACTGCGCGTGCTCGAGATTGGGGCCAATATTCCCGACCAGGCCTTTGCCGGGACGGAGGTGCCCGCCCACATCACGGTTCGCAACCGGAGTGGTTGGCTTCCAGTTTTTTCCGTGGCGGTGGTTTCGCCCAAGCAGCGAGCGCAAGGCAAGAGCTGGGACTGGGAGCCCACGGTCTTCCAGTTTCCGCCGCCGGCGCCGGGCCGCAAGCCCTGGCTCCGATTGCGCGACCTGAAGCTGAAGCGCAGCACGCCGCCGCCCGTCTCGCCGCCCATCCTGCGCCGACCGGTTTATTTTCCCTATATAAATCCCAACGGCTCCGCCGGGGCCGAGCTGATGCTGTATTTCGAACACCGCGGGCGTTACGCTCAGAACGCCTTCGGCATCTCCACTCGCTTTCCTTTCTCCTTCCTGATGAAGACGCGCAGCGTGCCGTTGAGCCGCGAGCTGATCGTTTACCCCAGACTGGAACGCAGTGACCAGTTCTACGAAGTCCTGCCGCTGCTCAGCGGAGAATTCGAACACCACATGCGCGGGCGCGGGCACGATCTCTACCTGATTCGCGACTACCAGCCCGACGATTCCGCCCGCCACGTGGACTGGAAATCCAGCGCCAAGACCGGGGTGCTGAAGATTCGGGAATTCGCTCGCGAAGAGGAGCGGCGCCTGCGCATCGTCTTCGACAATCCCGCTCCCGGCGAAGCTACCCCCGAGAGCTACGAAAAAGGCGTGAGCCTGGCGGCCTCTCTGGCCTGGTACCTGACCCAGGACAATGCTGCCCTCTCCTTTGCCGCCCAGGGTCTGGCGGAAAATTCGGTGTGGGCCTTCCTGCACTACTTGGCGCTGGTTGAGCCCGCTGCCGAGCCTTCCATCATCGACTCGCTGCCTCCGGCCGCCGAGTTCAACCTGGTGCTTACCTGGCAGCCGCGCGGGACCATCGTGACCTCGGTTTGGCAATCCTCTTACGTTTTGTTCATGAATTCGTAAGCTGCAGAAAATTTACTTGTAAGCCAGAACTGGTTGGCGGCATATACTGCGCCCCTCAGGCTTGCGGCCAACGATAATGCGGCTTTTTGCGATTGCGAGGTTGTGTCTGCTGGGCGGACACGGGGGATTCACATGAGCACCATTGGCAACTTGATTCGAAACCGCAAAATCCACAGCCTGGCGGAATCGGAGACGGTTCGGGCGGCGGCCATCTACATGACCCAGTGCAACATTGGCGCGGTTCCGGTGATGGACGGCGAACGCCTGGTCGGCATCTTTTCCGAGCGCGACATGCTCACCCGCGTGGTGGCGCCCCGCCGCGACCCGGAAACGCTGCGGGTGCGCGACGTCATGACCACCGATCCGTATATCGTCGGCCCCGACGACACGGTCGAGCGTTGCATGCTGGCCATGAAACAGCACGGCTTCCGCCACCTGCCGGTGTGCGAGGGAGAAAAGCTGGTCGGTTTCATTTCGCTGCGAGACCTGCTGCTGCACGATCTGGATGAAAAGGAAGTCGACCTGAAGATGATGCGCGAGTACCTGCAAGCGAGTTGATCTCGCGTAGGGGTAGCCGCCCTCGGCTGTCCGCCCGGCCGAGGGCGGCCGGGCCTACGTGGCTACGCCTCACTCGTTTTTAGCCTGCCCTGAGCGAGCAAAGCGAGTCGAAGGGCCCGCAAAGCGCCTCAACTTTACACTCTTTAATCCGGCGTGTTACCCTCAATACGGTAAAGGATTGATTATAAAAGTGAGCAGGAGCGCGTTCGTTTGTTAGCACGAGAGCAGAAGACCAATATCATCACCCAGTACCGCAGTCACGCCAAAGACACCGGCAGTCCTGAAGTGCAGATTGCGCTTTTGAGCGAGCGGATCGGCCAGCTTACCGAGCACTTTAGAACGCACAAGAAAGATCACGCCTCGCGTCGTGGTTTGCTGATGATGGTCAGCAAGCGTCGCAGCTTGCTTGACTATCTCAAGAAGTACGACACGGAGCGTTACAAGGCGGTCATTCAGAAGCTGGGCATCCGCAAGTAAAAGGATGAAAGGCGCCGGAGCGGCAGCTCCGGCATTGCCGTTCTGGGCGGACAAGCTGTTCTGGAGGCTGGGCATTTTGCTGAAGCACAATGCCGGCCGCGTGAATGGTCCCACCACTCAAAACTGATAACCTGTCACACTAACTGATTCTGCTGCGCCGGACCTGAACCCCTTGGGCGCAGGGTCCGTTTTCCCGTAAACCCCGCTGCTGCGGGGCTCCTTTCTCGGGCGGGTGCGGCCGGACCGATCTCCTGACTGGAAGGAAAGACATGAAGCAAGAAACAACCGTGACTCTCGCCGACGGCAAGAGTATCAACTTTGAAACCGGAAAGCTGGCCAAGCAGGCCCACGGAGCCGCGGTGGTTCGCATCGGCGAAAATGTAGTCCTGGCCACCGCCTGCGCCAACGCCGAGCCCCGGCCCGGCGCCGACTTTTTCCCCCTGACCGTGGACTATCGCGAATACACCTATGCCGGGGGAAGAATTCCGGGCGGGTTCATCAAGCGTGAGGGCCGTCCCAGCGAGCGCGAAATCCTGGTCAGCCGCCTCATCGACCGCCCCATCCGCCCGCTATTTCCCGAGGCTTTCCGCAACGAGACGCAGGTGATCGCCTTCGTGCTCTCGGCCGATTCGGAAAACGATCCCGACATCGCCGCCATCAATGGCGCCTCCTGCGCGCTGGCCGTCTCCGACATCCCCTTCCAGGGGCCGGTGGGCGCCGTGCGCGTCGGCCTTATCGAAGACAAGTTCATCGCCAACCCCACCTACAACGAGATCCGGGAAAGCAAGCTGAACCTGACCGTGGTGGGCACGGCCAACGCCATCGTCATGATCGAGGCCGGTGTCAGCGAGGTGGACGAGGACAAGGTCGTCGATGCCATCGAGTTCGCCCATGGAGAAATCCGCAAGATTTGCGCCGCCATCGCCGAACTGGCCCAGCGCGTCGGCAAGCCCAAGCGCAAGGTGGAACCGGTAGAGATAGACGAGAAATACCTGGCGCAGTTGAAGGCCCGGAGCGGCGAGCGCCTGAGCGACGCCCTCAACACCGAAAAGTATCCCAAGGCCGAGAGCTACGAGAAGGTCGAACTGCTGCACGCCGAGCTGCTCAGCGCGATCGCTGAGGACAATGAAGAGGAGCGCGCCAAGTTTTCCCGCTATTTCGAAATCTTGCGCGAGCGCATCTTCCGCGAGCAGGTCTTGCGCGATCACCGCCGCCCCGACGGGCGCGCCTTCGACCAGATTCGCGAAATCTGGATCGAAGTCAGCGTGCTGCCCCGCACTCACGGCTCCGCCATCTTCACCCGCGGCGAAACCCAGGCCCTGGTGACCACCACCCTGGGCACCGGCGAAGACATGCAGCGGCTGGAGCGCTTCGAGGGCGAAGCTAAAAAGCGTTTCATGCTGCACTACAATTTCCCGCCGTTCTCGGTGGGCGAGGTCTCATTTCTGCGCGGCGCCGGCCGGCGCGAGATCGGGCACGGCGCCCTGGCCGAGCGCGCGCTGACCGCGGTCCTGCCCTCGGAAGAGGATTTCCCCTACGCCATCCGCGTGGTCTCCGACATCCTGGAATCCAACGGCTCGTCCTCCATGGCCACCGTCTGCGGCGGCTCGCTCAGCCTGATGGATGCCGGCGTTCCCCTGCGCGCCTCGGTTGCCGGAGTTGCCATGGGCCTGGTGAAAGAAGGCGAGAAGTACGCCATCCTGACCGACATCGCCGGCGCCGAGGACCATTACGGCGACATGGATTTCAAGGTGGCTGGCACGCGCACAGGCGTGACCGCGCTGCAAATGGACATCAAAATCACGGGCATCACCCCGCAGATCATGCGCGAAGCCATGCAGCAGGCCAAGCGCGGGCGCCTGTTCATCCTCGACAAGATGGACGAGGTGCTCTCCCAGCCGCGCACCAAGGTTTCCGAGTACGCGCCCCGCTTCTATACCTTGCAGATTCCCACCGACAAGATTCGCGACCTCATCGGCCCCGGCGGCAAGGTCATCCGCGGCATCGTGGACGCCACCGGGGTGAAGATCGACGTGGACGACTCCGGCAAGGTGCTGGTCTCCTCCAGCGACAACGCCGCCGCGCAACAGGCGCTGCGCATGATCGGCGAAATCACGGCCACCGCCGAGGTCGGCAAGACCTATCTCGGCAAGGTGACGCGGCTGGCCGATTTCGGCGCCTTCGTCGAGATCCTGCCCGGAACCGACGGCCTGTTGCACATCTCCGAGGTCGCCGAGCACCGCATCAAGGATATCCGCGACGAACTCAAGGAAGGCGATCAGGTGCTGGTCAAGGTGCTGGCCGTCGAGGGCAATCGCATACGGCTGTCGCGCAAAGCCATCCTGAAAGAGCAGCGGGCCAAGATGGCACAGGCCGCCGGCCCCGTCGAGAGCGAGGAAGCCGTAGCCGCGGCCGGCAGCGGCACCGAACCGATTACCTTCGAAGGCGGCCACGAAGGAGCCGACGAAGGCGAGGAGCCGAACTTCAACCGCGATGCCGCACCTGCCCAGGCCCATGGAGGCCGCGGCGATCGCGACGACCGCAACCGCCGCCGGCCCCGCCGCCGCCGCCCGGGAGGTCCCGGCGGACGCTAACCTGCCGCATCACTAGCCTCAAGCCACGGCCCCGGCCGTGGCTTTATTTTTGCCTTGACGGAAAGATTCGGCAGCGCCCGGCTCACGATAGGCAGCCGCCACGGCTGCCCGCCCGGTCGAGGGCGGCCAGGCCCGCGCGGAGTATCATTAATGCGGCATGGAAAGCAACGGTATCCCATTCTGGAAAGCCAGTGCCTGCGGCAACGACTTCCTGATCATTGAAGGCCAGTTCGCCCCCGCTGGCATCGAGGAGTTCACCCGCAGGATTTGCGACCGCAACAACGGCGTCGGCGCCGACGGCGTGGAGTGGGTCGATGGCGCTCCGGCGGCGGGAAACGACTTCGACCTTCGCATACGGCTCATCAATGCCGACGGCTCGCCCGCCGAAATTTCCGGCAACGGCACGCGCTGCGTCGCCGCCTGGCACATTGCCCGGCACGGCGGCCGGGAGGTGCGCATCGCCACCGACGCCGGCATCAAGCGCTGCGAATTGACCGCGTGCAGCGGCAGCGAGTTCAGTTTTCGCACCGCCATGGGCGTGCCGGAGGTGGGCGCGCCGCTAACCGTTGTGGCTCAAGGCAAGCCGGTGCAGGGGATTCCGGTCTCCATGGGCAATCCGCATTTTGTGATTTTCGTCGATCGCTTTCCCGGTGACTGGCAGCGCACGGCGCGCGAGATTCAGCCCCTTGCCGAACACTTCCCGCAAGGCGTCAACCTGGAATTCGTGCAGGTGCAGGCGGGCGACGCCATTGCCATCCGCATCTTCGAGCGCGGCGCCGGCGAAACCATGTCTTCCGGCACCGGCTCCTCCGCCTGCGCCGCAGCGGCCATCGCCGAGAAGCACTTGGCGCATCGGCTGCACGTGCACGCGCCCGGCGGAAGTCAACTGGTGGAGTGGGCTGCCGGCGCCGAACTGTACTTGTCCGGCCCCGCCCGGCTGATCTACTGCGGTGAGTTCTTCCATCAGGAATGATCCGCAAACAAAAAATCCCGCTGCCCGCCACTGAGGTGACAAGCCGAATAGGCGAAAAGTGGCGCTGGGAGCCTGTTTCGGCGATTCCACCCGGCTCTGTCACTGACTACAGTGAGATCAGTCACAGCACCGCCCTTCTGCCTGTGATTATGTAGCCCCATCGAAAGCCGCAAGAGGAACAGTTGAAGCATTAGCGACAGCCAGGGCACATGCTCGTGCTGGCGGCCGGAAACAGAAAGACAGCTAGGCGGGTTGAGGCGGAGGCGGGTGGAAGCAGAGCCGCTGCTGGCGCGCGTTCCCGCCGGCCAAGACGGTGAGGCGTGCGGCAGCGTCCCAGGTTTATCCCGGCAAGCGGGGAAGGCTCACCTTGCCGGGTGAGCGCCGTCACTGCAAAGGATTTTCTGTTGGTGCATTTTTGCATTGGTCTGATGATCATATCAACTGATCACCCGATCATTTGGGGCTCCAGGGAGCACCACTGAGATGCTGACGACCATAAAGACGGAGTTCGAGGCCATCCGCCGGAACCGGCTGTACGAGGAGGTGGCCGACAAGCTCCAGCAGATGATTTTGAACGACATGAACCCGGGCGACAAGCTTCCCACCGAGCGGCAACTGGGACAGATGTTTGGCGTGGGGCGCAGTTCGATCCGGGACGCGGTCCGCCGGCTGCAAGCCATGGGCCTGGTGGAACCGCGCCAGGGCCGGGGAACGGTGGTTTGCGAGGTTTCCGACCACTCCATCGTCGGCCCGCTGGCTTCGATTCTGGTCAGAAAGCGCAAGCTGGTGGCCGAGCTGCTCGATGTGCGCAAGATCATCGAGCCGGGCATCGCCGCCCGCGCCGCCCGCAACGCCTCGCCGGAGCACATCGCCGAAATGGAGGTGATTCTGAACCGGCAGGCGGATAAGACCAAGCGGGGCGAGACGGTGACCGAGGAGGACTCCGCCTTTCATTACTGTCTGGCTTTGGCCGCCAACAACTCGGTGGTGCTGAGGGTTCTGGATGTGCTGATGGATCTGCTGCAGAAGTCGCGCGAGCATAGTCTGCAAGTCAAGGGGCGCCCGTCGAAGTCGCTCGCCGGGCACCGCGGCATCGTTTCCGCCATCAAGCGGAAGGATGCGGCCGCAGCCGAGGCCGCCATGCGCCGGCACCTGGAGCAGATCGAAACCATCGTCGTTAAACAAGTGTAGCCACTGAAACGCAAACAACTATGGAGGTTGCAAATGGGCCAGCTATTCGCGGTCGAGATTAGCTACCGCGGGGTGTTTCAGAAAAACCTCGCGAAAAACATATGCCGCGGGATAGTTCTGGCTGCCCACAATGAGGGCAGGCCAGGCATCTCGTTCGGCCGGTATTCTGATTCACCAGAGCGTAATGGCATTCCCGCCAAGAGTTTCGCCATCGTTGCCAGCGACGACGAGACGCTGGAAAAGGGAATGGCCCAGTACACTCCCAAGCAAGTGGATGTCACCGTGGTCCTGGATGACACCCTGTGCAAGGGCCTGGAGCCGTGGGCGTGGGCGGGCCTGGAACCGGTCAACGCCACCCTGAAGCCCAATGGCACGCTTATCGTGGTATCCACCGAGGGCGCTCCCGTTCTGCTAAAGGTGATCCACCAGCGGGACCAGCCTTACAAACTTGGCATCCTCAAAGGTGCGGCCAGTTTCTCCGGCATGTGGAACTACAAGGACGACCACACTGACGTGCGCGTCCTGGGCGCCATCGCCAAAGTTCTGCCCGAGCTGTTCAAGTTCGAGTCGCTGGAGAAATATATCGGCGAGAAGCTGAAGGACCCGAAGAAGGTGGTTTCGGCCCGCACCGCCTACGAGCGGCTGGCGGCCTCGCCGGTAAAGCCAGGAGAGGGCAATCAGGAAAAGCCGTACAGCTTCACCCAGCCGGGCGCGTCGCAGATGAGGGAAGGCGTTTCCATCGTGGCCGCGCCGCTGGGTGGTCCATATAACAAGGACGGCGGTTACCGGCCAGGGCGTCCCGACAAGCTGTTGAAGTTCAGTTCGCGTACGCAGCGTCCGGTCATCGATTTCTCGGTCTGCACCAAGTGCACACTGTGCTGGCTGCAGTGCCAGGACGAGTCGTTCGACGTCACGCCGGACGGCTACTACGACCCCAACATGAAGTTCTGCATGGGCTGCGCTGTCTGCGAAGCCGTGTGCCCGGTCCCGAACTGCATCACCATGGTCAACGAACTTGCCTTCGACAATAACGCCAGCCAGTGGGAGGCCTTCAACAAGGACAAGGCCGCCTACAAGGAATGGGTCAAGGCGAAGACCAAGGACGTGCCCGCCAAGCGTACCTTTGGTTATCGGTATCGCGGTCAGTACAAAGAGGAAATTCCCGCAGCCCTGGAGATCGCTAACAAAGCGTAGCCCCAGAGAAGGAGATTAGGTCATGGCAGTAATGGCACAAACGCCTGTAGAGCAGGAATCGGAGCTCCTAATCACCGGGTCGGAGGCGATGGCGATAGCTTGCAAGCTGGCCGATGTCGACGTGGTAACGGCCTTCCCGATCCGCCCCTATGACACCGTAATGCAGTTCATGTCGCAGCTCATCGCCAATGGCGAAATGGACTGCGAATTCATCCCCGCCGACGGCGAGCACTCGCAGTTCGAGATCGTCAAGCACGCCTCCACCTGCGGTGCCCGGGTTTTCGTGGGCAGCAGCGGCGTGGGCTGGATGTACGCCATGGAAGCGCTGACCGTAACCCCGGCGCTGCGCGTTCCCATGGTGGCCATCGTCGGCAACCGCGCGCTGGACGATCCCGGCGCCTTCGGCACCGAGCACAACGACGCGCTCTCGGTGCGCGACCTCGGCTGGCATCTGGTGTGGGTGGACAGCGCCCAGGAAGCGTTCGACACCAACCTGATAGCCTACCGCTTCGCCGAGGACAAGCGCATCATGACGCCCGTCGCCATCAGCCTGGACGGCGCCTTCCTCACCCATTCGCAGTCGCTGGTCAAGATCCCGACGCAGGCACAGGTAAACAAGTTCCTGCCCAAGTACGACCGCGGCGGCCTGCTCTTCCATCCGGACAACAGAATCTCGATCGCCCCGCAGTGCAACGAAGACTGGGTGATGGAGATCCGGTTGCAGCAGTACGCCGTCACGCAGCGTTCCAAGGACGTGCTGCGCGAGGTGTACGCCGACGTGGATCGCATCTTCGGCCGCAACTACGGCCCCAACCCGTTCTTCGAGGAGTACATGACCGAGGACGCCGAAATCGTTCTGCTGGGCATGGGCACGCTCTCGATGCCGGTCAAGGTGGCCGTCCGCAACATGCGCGCCAAGGGCAAGAAGGTGGGCTTCGTTCGCCTGCGCTGGTTCCGTCCCTTCCCGGGCGAAGAGCTGGCCGCGTGCCTGAGCCGCTTCAAGGCGGTGGGCGTCATCGATCGCGACTACTCGCTGGGTTCGCCGTATCTCAGCGGCGTGGTGGCCACCGAAGTGCGCACCGCAATGTATGCCAGCCCCGGAGCGAAGCCGCCGGTCCTGGGATTCATCTGCGGTCTCGGCGGGCGCGAAGTATACGAGCCCGATATCGAGAAGATGACCGACAGCTGCTTCGCCGTCGCGGCCGGCAAGGCTCAGCCGCTGACTCAATGGTTCGGGGTGCGGGAGTAACTCCGGCGCCGGAAAGGATGGAGCTAAAAAATGGCTATCGACAGCTTTATTGATCCGAAACCCACGCAGAACCTGGAGGCGTTCAAGGGAGTCAAGCGGATTCCCAATGAGGAGTACTACACCTCCGGCCACCGCACCTGCCAGGCTTGCTATTCCGCGCAGACCATGAGACTGGTGGCGAAAGCCGCCGGCCCCAGAACGGTCGTGCTGAACTGCACTGGGTGCATGTACGTTGCCAACACCAGTTACTACACCACTCCATGGGTTGTTCCATGGATGCACACTCAGTTGTTCGCCGCCGGTGCGGGCGCTGTGGGCATAGCATCCGCCTACAAGGCCCTGATGCGCAAGGGCAAGATGAAGGACGAGCCCATCAACGTCATCTCCATCTGCGGTGACGGCGGCGGCTCCGACGCCGGTCTGGCCGGCATCTCCTCGGCCATGCTGCACGCCGAGTACAACTTCCTGGTGCTGATGTACGACAACGAAACCTATGCCAACACCGACATCCAGGTTTCCGGCTCGACTCCATGGGGCGCTCACACCTCGTTCAGCACGCCGGGCAAGGTGAAGCGCATCATGTATCGCTGCTGGAAGAAGAACATGGCCGGGCTGATGGTTGCCGGCCATCCCACGGTCAAGTACGTGGCCACCATTTCGACTTCGTTCTCGCTGCAGGCGATGAACAGCATCCGCAAGGCGTTGGCGATTGGCGGCCCGACTTTCATTCACTGCCTCAACCCCTGCCCGAAGGGCTGGGATTTCGATCCCATCATGTCCTACGAGCTGGGCGAACTGTCGGTGAGCACCGGCATCTGGCCTCTGTACGAGGTGGAAAACGGCAAGCTGAAGCTGTTCGGCAAAACCAAGATGATTGCCGACGGCAAGACTGCCCGGGTTCCGGTACGCGAATACCTGCTCAAACAGGGCCGGTTCTCGCACTTCACCAACGATGACATTGATTACTTCCAGAGCAAGATTGATGAGATGTGGAACAAATGGTTAGTTCCCGGTGTCATTCCCATCCAGAAGGACATTGACGCCTCAGAGTGAAACCTTGGCCCGCCTCCCCAGCGGAGGCGGGCCGGTTCCATTTTGAGCCTCTTGGACTGACTGGGTGGTGACCCCGGAATAATCCGGAGCCACCCTAGGAGGTGTGCCAATGGCTGCATCCACGGTCCCTGGGCCCCAATCTGAATCCCGCGTCATCAACCGCTGGGTTCAGCTCATTGCAGGTGTAGTTGCGATGATGGCTATCGCGAACCTGCAATATGCCTGGACACTGTTTACAACTCCCTTAACCAAAAGTCTTAACGCCACTCTCGCCGCCGTGCAGGTGGCGTTTGCTGCTTTTGTCCTCGCCGAAACCTGGCTGGTGCCGTTCGAAGGCTATCTCATCGACCGGCTCGGGCCACGCCAGGTGATCGGCATCGGTGGCGTTCTGGTCGGACTCGGCTGGATAGGCTCCGGCTACGCCAGCAGTCTCAATCAACTATATTTCTGGTACGTCCTGGGCGGCATCGGCGCCGGCGCCGTCTATGGCGGATGCATGGGCAATTCGCTGAAGTGGTTTCCCGATCACCGCGGCCTCTGCGCCGGCTGCACGGCCGGTGCCTATGGCATGGGCACTGCGCTCACAGTGGCTCCGATTGCCCAGATGATGAAGGTCTCCGGCTACCAGCATACGTTCATCGTTTGGGGCATTATTCAGGGCATTATCGTGGTCGTCGCCGCCATGCTCATCGTGGCTCCGCCCAAAGGCTGGAAGCCCGCGGGCTGGACGGAGAGCACCGCGAAGGTAAGGGTGTCGGCCTACGACATGACCTACGTGGAGATGGTGAAACAACCATCTTTCTACGTGATCTACATCATGATGACGCTGGTGGCCTTCGGCGGACTGGTAGTTACTGCCCAGATCAGCCCCATCGCCAAGTTCTACCATGTCGATCAGGTGATCGTTATATGGGGCATGTCGGCGCTGGTGGTGGCAATCGAACTGGACCGCGTACTGAACGGTCTTTGCCGGCCGTTCTGGGGCTGGGTCTCCGACCATATCGGGCGCGAGAACACCATGTTTATCGCCTTTTTTGGCCAGTCTCTGGCTGTGCTCGGGCTGCTCAAGTTAATCGATCATCCGTTGTGGTTCATCCTTATGACGGGGCTCTGTTTCTTTGGCTGGGGCGAAATCTTTTCCCTGTTCCCATCCATTGTCGGAGATCTGTACGGGAAGAAATGGGCCACCACTAACTATGGCATTGTCTACACCGCCAAGGGCACGGCTTCGATCTTTGCGGGTCCCGTGGCGGCGCTGGCCAGTGTCAAGACGGGCTCGTGGATGATGATTTTCTGGGTCATGATCGTTTGCAACATGGTGGCTGCCCTCCTGGCACTGTTCTGGCTGAAGCCGGTAGCCGCCTCCACTCTCGAGCGGGCCAAGCAATTGCAGGAGCAGGCGGCGCTAAAAGCAAAAAGCGCTACTGCCACACCCTAGTCCGGCCATGGTGGCGGATGGGGGGAAGCGGCAGGGCTGGTTGTGAGTTGGGGAACCTTGCCTCAGGGAAGGTTCCCCATCTTTAACTTAGGTTGTCCGGCATTCGGCAGCGCGGTTGACGTGGCAGGCAGCGCTGCCAGGCTTGCGGTGGAGAAGTTTTTCTGATTTCTTGTGAACAGTAGACAACCGGCGAAGTGATGTTTTTCCTGGGGAGGCATAGCCCCCGACGATGGCCGTTTTTGCCGTTGCCGGGGCGCAAGTTATGGCACTCAGACGGCAGTTTTCGGCGGCCAACAACAACTTTTTTTTCTTCCAGCGCGAAGAGTTTGACTACGCCGTCGGAGCGGTTACCCGCAAAATTCAGCAAGGAGTTGCCGTCGACGGCTCCTGGCTGCCGGAACTGGTTTCCATCGGCGGCTTCCAGTACGAGCGCGGACGGCGCGAGTTCGCCGAGTGGTCGGAGTCCATCAAGACGGTGGTGGGCGGCGGCATCGAGCCGCTGCTGCAGCAGGCCTGGGAAAAGCTTCCGCTCAGCGTCGCCGAGCGCTTCGGCGCAGCCCTGCGGAGCGGCCTGGCGGACCTGGAATTCTGGCGCATGGGGCGCGCCTACAAGCAACTGCAAATCAGCTTCCGTGAAACCCGCGGCAGCTCGATAATCGAGCAGATGTCAACTCTGGCCAAGCTCGACCAGGCCCCCGAAAGCGTCGCCGCCGCGCTGGATGAGGCGGCAAAGGAAGCGCCACTCGCGGCGGCGGAAACGGCCGCAGATGGCGCCCATCAGCACACCTGCGTAGCCTGCGGCATGACATATGAGCATGAGCCCTGGCAGTGCGAGCCGCCCGAAGACCAGTATTGTCCCATGTGCGCCGAAGCCGTGGCCGGTCCCATGCCGATCTGGATCGAGCGCTGGATCGGAGACCGCAACGCCGAGTCTCCGCCGCCGCCGGCCGAGCCCGGGCACGCCACCGCATCCACGCCAGGCAGCGCCGCCGCGGCAAAGATGGCGCCGGCTCCCAGCGACACGCCGGCTGCGGGAGAAGCGGCTCCCCAGACCGTCAGCGCACAGCCAGCCGCAGAAGAAACCTCCGCGAGCGCCAGCGCCACCAACGGAGACACTCTGAAGTGGGACAACTCGCTTCCCAATCCCACCAAGCACGGTCTGGCGAAGGTGGGCGGCATGGATGAACTCAAAGCCATGCTGTACGAAGACGTGGTGACGGCCATGCGCGATCCGGAAGACCTGAAAGCCTATGGCCTGACCATCCCCAACGGCATCCTGTTGTTCGGCCCTCCCGGTTGCGGCAAGACCTTCATCTCGCGCGCCCTGGCCGAGGAGATGGACTTTTACTTTGCCGAGGTCTTTCCTTCCGAGATCGGCAGCACCTTCATTCACGGCACCACGCTGAAGATTCGCGAGCTGTTCGACACCGCCGCCGACCGCGCGCCCTCGATCGTCTTCGTCGACGAATTCGAGGGCATGGTTCCGGCGCGCCGCGAACTGGCCGCCCATCAGCACCAGACAGCGGAAGAGGTCAGCGAGTTCCTCAAGCAGTTGGAGACCTGCGCCGAGCGCCAGATCCTGCTGATTGCGGCCACCAACGAGCCCTGGAAGATCGACCCGGCGGTGCAGCGCACCGGCCGGCTCGACAAGCGCATCTACGTGGGGCCGCCGGACGCGGCCGCGCGCGCCGCCATCCTGCGCTTCCACCTCTACGGACGCCGGGTGCGCGCCATCGATATAGACAGTCTGGCCAAGTCGCTGGATGGATACTCGGCCGCTGATCTGAAGGTGTTGGTGGACGAGGCGGCCCGCCTGGCGCGCAAGGCGCGCGCCTCCATCTCGGAAGACGATTTGCGCAAGGCGGCGCGCGAGCGCGTGCCGCCCTCCATCAGCGCCGAGGAGGAGCAGCGCTTCCTGGCCTTCGAACAGCGAGGCAGCGACAGCGGCCCGCGGCGCGCATCCCGCGTCTTGCTGCCCGATGACGCCGCTCCGCGCGCGGCCAGGCGCACCCTCAGTGCGGCCGAGCTTCTGGCCGAGCTGCTGCGCAAGAAAAGCTGAGCCGCCCCCACCGAGGTCCGGAAGCTCCATGGATGAATGGCAGGGTGAAGAACGGCAGGGTGGAACCATGGTGAGCATTTCGGTCACTTGTCACACGCTTGAGTTCTAACGGGAAAGGAATAAAAGCAATGACAGCATCGTTGGAAGAATGTTTTCCACGGGAGCTTTCTGTTTTGGAAGAGCTGTTCGGAAAAGCGAGCGTAACCGCCACTCTTTGCAGGCTCAATGAGATCCACCATTACACAGAGGAGAAATGGAAGTGCTACTTGGCCAAGCTACGGCGTCCCGTTCGCTACCTTCTGATTGCCGAGGCGCCTCCGTGGAAGCCCCCCGGGGAACGTATAGAATATGTGCTCGATTCTGAGAGCAAGCCAAGAAGATTGATGCAGGCATTAAGAGGGGCGTTTTCTCTGCGCAAGTCCAACTATCCTAATGCCGATGCGGCTTTGGCCGAATTCGCGCATCAAGGGTTACTGATAGTAGACTCTATACCTTTTTCGATGGACTATTCAAAAAAGCGTGGAAGTCCCAAGTATCACAACTTGGTCCAATTGACTGTCCAGTCCTATCTATTAAAAAAGCTTTCCCACGAGCAGCTATTCTATTGCAAGGATCTCCGCATAGCATTTGGATTCAAGTGCAACGGAGAGGCAATTATCAAGGGCCTAGGCAACAAACTCAAGCTGAAAGATATGGAACTTGATCTCAAACCTGAACAGATTGCAGCAAACAGTGCTGGATTCCCCGATGCAGGCAGGTTGAGAGAAATATTCGATCTGCCCAAGAGTCTCTCATGTCAAACCCATTCACCTTGCGGCTGAAAACGAAGGCAACCCCGATTTGGGAGGCGCAGCTCCAGCATCCGTTCGTGCGTGGCATTGCCGACGCCACCCTGGAGGAGGAGCGGTTCAAGTTCTGGCTGCGCCAGGATTATCTGTTTCTGATCGAATACGCGCGCCTGCTTGGCCTGGCGGCGGCCCGCAGTCCCGACCTGCCGACCATGCGCCGCCTGGCGCATCTCCTGGTGGAGACGCTCGAAACCGAGATGAGCCTGCACCGCTCCTATGCCGCCGAGTTCGGCATCGGCACCGAGGAGTTGGAGCGCGAGCAGCCGGCTCCCACCACCCGCGCCTATACCGATTTTCTGCTGCGGGTGGCGGCCATGGGCGACTTCGCCGAGCTGGCCGCGGCCTTGCTACCCTGCATGTGGGGCTTCAGCGAGATTGGGCTGCGCCTGGCGCAACTGCCGCCGCCCGGCGACCAGCGCTACGCCAAGTGGATCGACATGTACAGCTCCCAGGAGTTTGCCGAGCTGGCCGGGTGGTGCCGTGAGCTGGTCGACCGGCTCGCCGAAGGCCTGCCCGAGCGTGAGCTGCTGAAGCTGGAGACGGCCTTCCTGACCAGCGCCCGCTACGAGTGGCAGTTCTGGGAAATGGGCTGGCGCATGGAAGGCTGGAAAATCTAAGGAGTGTTACCGTGCCAGTTGCCCGAGTACTTATCATTGCCGGCTCCGATTCCAGCGGCGGCGCGGGGATCCAAGCCGACCTGAAGACCGTTTCGGCCCTGGGCGCTTTTGGCATGACCGCCATCACCGCGCTCACGGCGCAAAATACGACCGGGGTGGACGCCGTTCTCGAAGTCGAACCGCAGTTCATCGCCCGCCAGATCGACGCCTGCGTCACCGACATCGGCTGCGACGCGGTCAAAATCGGCATGCTCTCCAATGCCAGGATTATCGAGACGGTGGCGCAGAAGATTTACGAGTACCGGCTCTCTCCGCTGGTGCTCGACCCGGTGATGATCGCCAAAAGCGGCGCGCCCCTGCTTCACCGCGAAGCGGTCGAGGCGCTGAAGACGAAACTGTTCCCCATGGCGACCGTCGCCACGCCCAATCTCTACGAGGCCGCCATGCTGGTGGGCCGCAAGATCGGCACGCTGGAGGAGATGAAAGAGGCGGCGTGGGCCATCTGCGCCCTGGGGCCCGGCAACGTGGTGGTGAAGGCGGGACATGTGCCGGGTATCGCCGCCGATCTGCTTTATGACGGCAACGAGTTTACCGAACTGGCGGGCGAGCGCATCGATACCGCCAACACGCATGGCACGGGCTGCATCTTCGCTTCGGCCATCGCCGCCGGCCTGGCGCAAAAGAAATCCGTAAAAGAGAGCGTTACTGCCGCCCGGCAGTTCGTGCTGGCCGCCATTCGCGGCAATCTCGCCATTGGCAAGGGCCACGGCCCGGCAAACCCGATGGCGCGGCGCGGGCCGTAAATCGCGAATCTATTTTTTGAAATGTCATGCTGAGCGAAGCGAAGCATCCCAACACCGTTCGCAGACCAAGTGCAGCTCAAGGCCTTCAATAAAAAATCGCGCACGCTGCTGTGTAGGACAATTCTGTGGGATGCTTCACGCCTCCTCCCGGAGGCGCTCAGCATGACATGCCGAGGAAGGGTCTTTGCGGGGTGGGCGGTTTCCCTAAGAACGGGCACTACCCTACTCAAGCAAAAGAAGCTTGAGTGGGGCACCCCATACGCCCCATGCAAATTGTGGGGAGAGCGAGTCAATACTTCTTCCACACCAGGTACAGGCCGCAGATGGCGCCGAAGAATCCGAAGCCCACCAGGAACATCAGCCCGGCGGTATAGGCTCCGGTGGCGGCGATCAAGGCGCCGACGGCAATCGGCGAGAGCGAGCCGATAAGCTGCGATGAGCCGTTCTGCAATCCGGCCGCCTGGCCGATCATGTTGGCCGGCACGAAGCTCTGCAACAGGGTCCAGGCCATCGGAATGGATGCGCCCTTGAAGAAGAAGGCGAAAGCCAGAAGCGATGCCCCCAGATAATTATTGCGAGCCAGAGCACCCAGGCATATGAACAGCGCGCAGCCCGCCAGGCCGACAAAGTTGACGATGCCCGCCCGCTTCAGCTTGTCCGCCACCATCCCGGCGCTGATGATCCCCAGCAGGCCGACGAAGAAGGGCAGGGAAGAGAAGATTCCCATCTTGGTCCAGGAGAAGCCGCGCGCCACCCGCAGATACTGCGGCAGCCAGGACAGCATGCCCCACCACATGCTCACCGAGGCCCAATAAGACAAGGTGCAGGCAATGAAGTCGGGATTCTTGATCAGCTCCAGGTAATTGTGCATGGTCGAGCCCGACTGGATTCCCTGTCCCTTGGACGCGGCCTCCTGCGCCTGACCTTTCTTTATGTGCTCCAGTTCCGCCTGGTTAACGTGCTTGTTCTGCTCCGGGCGGTCGGTGGTATAGAACCAGATCACCGGAATGATGCACGCGCCCAGCACGGCGCACACCCAGAAGCTGGCGCGCCAGCCGTAGGCAGCGATGATGGCGGCAAACAGCGGCATGGCGATGCCCGGCCCGATCATCTGGCCGAATACCCAGGCCGAGTTGGCCCGCCCCCTCTCCTGCCGCGGGAACCAGTTCTTCACGAACGACATCTGCATGGGATAGTGAATGGCTTCGCCGGCGCCCAGGATGAGCCTGGAGCTATACAGCACGCTCAGCGTCCTGGCTAGGCCGCCCATGCAAACCGGAATCGTCCATGAGAACAAGGCCAACGACATCGCCTTGCGTGGCCCCAGCCGGTCGCCAACCGGGCCCAGAAGCACGTTGCCCAACCCGTAGGCGACCAGGAACAAGCTCATTAGCATTCCTTGGCCAACGGGGTTGTTCTTCAGCCCCATGTCTTCCAGAAAGCGCGGGAAGGCAATCAGCACCGAGACGTTCACCCGGTCCAGATAGGCTACGAATATGGTTAGCGAGAGGATAAAGGCCAGCCAGACGCGCACTCGCGTGGGAGCTTCAGGTTGGGTGGCGCCCGTCGGCATGGCCTGGGGCTCGACCCGAGGCGGTGCTTGCGTGCTCATATCGGTTTCCTCGACGGCAGAGTTCGGTGGTTAAAAGCAATCGTTTCATGTCGCAGATTTCACGTTGGGCGTAGCCGAGACTCGTGAAACTTGAAACATGAAACGATCCTGGTTGTTTGCCTCCCCAGCCGGGGGACCCCAGCAAACGCGCGTGGCGTTTGTCGGGGCGGATTTCAGCTCCGCTGCAGCGCCTGCTTGACCCGTTCCGGGGTCATGGGAAGCTGCAACAGCCGGGCGCCCGTCTTGTCGAAGATGGCGTTGGCGATGGCCGCGCCCATGGTGATGATCGGCGGTTCGCCCAAGCCGTCGGGCAAGTACTCGCGGTTATCGATCAGCACCACTTCCATCTTCGGTATCGCTGAGAAGCGCGGGATCTCATAGCTGTCGAAGTTGCGCGTGAGAACTTCGCCCTTGCTGAACTGCACTTCTTCGCTAAGCGCGTAGCCGACGCCCATGGTGATGCAACCCTCGACCTGCTGCCTGGCGCCTTCCGGGTTGACGATTGTGCCCGGATCGACCGCGGTCACCACGCGTTTGACCCGCACCGCGCCGGTCTTTCTGTCGACATCCACCTCCGCCACGGTGGCAACGTAGGTCTTATAGATCAGCCCGCAGGCGATACCTACGCCCCGGTGGCTGGGGGTGCGCGCCGGTTTCCAGCCGAACTGCTTGGCGGCGGCCTCCAGCACGGTCCGCATGCGCTGGTCGCTCAGGTGCTTGAGGCGGAACGTCAGCGGATCCATGCGTGCCTTGTTGGCCAGGATGTCGATGTGCGATTCGCGGGCAAAGGTAAGGGTATTGGTCGCCGGCATGCGCCAGGCGCCGACGTTGAACGGATGCACCCCGTCGGCATTGGTGCCGCGCCGCCAGGCGGTCTGCGTCTCCGGCAGGGCGATAGTGCGGTGGTTGGGGACATCGTAGAAGATCACCGAGCCCCAATCGCCGGCGGCGTAGACCTTCAAATCCCAGCTCACGATCTGCCCCGCCGGCGTCATGGCCGAGCGGATCTTGACCACGCCTGCCGGGCGGAAGCGCTCGTTGAAGAAATCATCGGCGCGGTCCCAGACCAACTGCACCGGCTTGCCGACGATCTTGGCCAGGCGCGCCGCCTCCACCGCGTTCTGGGTGTAGTTCTTGCCGCCGAAGCCGCCACCCACGTATGGCGTGATGACGTGCACATCCTGTGGTTTGAAGCCCAGCGCCTTGGCTACATCATCCCTGACCCCGAACGGACGCTGCGTGCTCGCCCACAGCGTGGCCTTGCTGCCCTCAACTTTGGCCAGGGTGGTGTGCATCTCCATGGCGGCGTGGGCGCCATACCCGTGCAGATAAGTCTGCTCGAAGACCTGGCCCATTTTCTCACCCTTGGCCAGATCGCCTTTCTCCATAATCGGCGTCGGTTTGACCGGGGCCTTGACCAGGTGCTCGAAGATGGACTTGTTGTCCAGCTCGTTCTTGGAGGGGCTGAACTGCGCCTTGATGGCGCCCAGCGCCTTCTCCGCCACGTCCGGACTGGGCGCCAGCACGGCGATCAGTTCTTTATCCCGCACCACCTGCACGCCGGGCATCTTCTCGGCGGCGCTGGTGTCGACGCTGGTGAAGGTGGCGCCGTGTGCCGGCGGGCGCAGGATGCGCGCGAACAGCATTCCCGGAAGAGTGTAATCGGCGGCGTACTTGGCTTTGCCGGTGACCTTGGCAATGGCGTCCTTACGGGGCATGGACTTGCCCATGACTTGGTAGTTCGACGGGGCTTTGGGCGGCACCTTATCCAAATGGCGCTCGATGCGCTTGCCGCCCACCAGATCGGCGTAGCTGACGCTCTTGTTCTGCGCCGGGTCGGTGATTACGCCATCCTTCACCTGCAGCCGGGCGATCATCGGGGCCAGCTCGGTCAGCGAAACCTCGCTGAGCGGTCCCTGCTTGCCGCTGAAGCGCTCGGCCGCCATTTGCAGCAGGATGGTCTTGGCTTCGGCTGCGGCCCCGCGTACGGCCGGACCCAGCACGCGGTTGCCCATCGAACCGAAGGTGCCCACATCCCACGGGCACAGGTCGGTGTCGCCCATGATCATGTCAACCTTCTCGAAGCTGACCTCCAGCTCTTCGGCCAGGTTCTGGGCCAACGCCGTCTGCAAGCCCTGCCCCATCTCGACCTTGCCGACCGCGCAGGTTACCCGTCCGTCAGCTCCGATCTTCAGGAAGGCGTTGAAGTTGGGCCAGGGGGGCAGCGGGGGAATGGGGTTCATTGCCGGCAACGACATGGCCGACTGCCCGAAGACGTCCAGCGGTTCAATGCAGAAGTAGAGAACCAGGCCGGTTCCCAGCTTGAAGAAGTCGCGGCGGTTGATGCCGCCTTTGCCTTGCACATTGATCTGGTCCTGCTTCATAGCGCCCTTCCTTTCATCGCCCCGGCCGCCTCATGGATGGCGTCGACGACGCGAGTGTGCGTGCCGCAGCGACACAGGTTCCCCTCCATGTTGCTGATGATTTCCGCGCGGGTCGCCGTCGGCTTCTTCAGCAGATAGGCGTAGGCGTTCATGATCATGCCCGGCGTGCAGTAGCCGCACTGGAAGGCGCTGTGCTTCACAAATGCCTTCTGCAGCGGATGCAAAAGCCCATCCTGGCTCAGGCCTTCGATGGTCAGAACCTTTTTCCCGGCCACCTCTTTGACCGGGGTGCTGCAAGACCTGACCGCTTCGTTGTCCACCACCACTGTGCAGGCGCCGCACAAGCCAATTCCGCAGCCGAACTTGGCGCCGGTGAGGCCGAGGTCGTAGCGCAGCACCCACAGCAGCATGCGCTCATCGTCGACCGTCACCTGTGTCGGCTTGCCATTGAGAATGAAAGAAATCGCTCGTTCCATGGGAAATTTCCTCTCGCTACTGTGGCACTCAACAGGTCATCGCGGCAGGCGTAACCGCCTGGCCGGAAGCCCGGATGGAAGTGAACGTGTTCCTCGCACCGGCGGGCGGTCCGCGGAACGACCCCGGTCGCTGAACGGTTTTTCGGCCCCGGGGCTCCGGCGAACACAGTTTTACATACGCCACGGTGAGAGGGCGTGGTTAACAGGCTATTTGCGTTGCGGTCAGAGTATCTGCCGGGTGTCGGCGGCTGTCAAGGGGATTCAGGGAGGGGTGCCGACACTGCAATTTACTGCCTAAGCGGCTGTAAAAACATGATCTTGGGCCGGTGGCATATCGGCACGCCAGGGCGGGCGGGACGTCCGCGGGAAGCCTCGGCACGCTCAAGCTGCTGTCTCCCGGCCAGCCATTCAGGTAAGATTCAATAATACGTCCTAACACATAGTTTTCCTGAAGGAGCAACGGATATGCCGGTTGTTGATCTGCGCAGCGACACTGTTACCAAGCCAACCCCGGAGATGCGCCGGGCCATGTTTGAAGCCGAGGTGGGCGACGATGGCTATGGCGAAGATCCCACCATCAATGCCCTGGAGGCGCTGGGGGCAGAGATGATGGGCAAGGAGGCCGGGCTGTTCGTCACCAGCGGCTCGCAGGGGAATGCCGCGGCCATGATGGTCTACGCCGGAAGAAGCGACGAGGTCATCTGCGAAGCCACCGCCCACGTTTACGGCTTGGAAACAGGATCGATCTCGTCGCTGGCCGGGGCGCAGCCGCACCCGGTGCCGGGGGTGCATGGCAAGCTTACCCCGGAACTCATCGAGCCGCACATTCGGCCCAAGCGCATCAACCAGCCGCGCACCGCTCTGGTAGAAGTGGAAAATACGCACAACATGGCCGGCGGAACCTACTATACCCCGGCCGAACTGGCGGCCGTGCGGGAGCTGGCGGACCGCTATTCGCTGCCCATTCACATGGACGGCGCGCGCGTCTTCAATGCTGCCGTGGCCCAGAACATCGAGGTGCGCGAGCTTGCCCGCTACGCGGACTCGGTGCAGTTCTGCCTTTCCAAGGGACTGTCGGCGCCGGTAGGCTCGGTGCTGGTCGGCCCCGGGGAATTCATCGAAAAGGCACGCCGTTGCCGCAAGCTGCTGGGCGGCGGGCTGCGCCAGGGAGGCGTCATAGCCGCCGCCGGCATCGTAGCCCTGAAAACTATGGTGAAGCGCTTGTGCGAAGACCATCTGCACGCCCGCATGCTGGCCGAGGCGGTCGCCCGCACCAGGATGAAGGTCGATTTGGCGACCGTGCAAACCAACATCGTGGTGGTGGACGTTGCCCCGCTGGGCATAACAGCCGCCCAGGTGGTGGAGAAACTCGGCCAGCACAACGTCAAGGTCAACGCCACCGGCCGTTACCGGATACGCATGGTCACGCACAAGGACGTCTCACGCAGCGACATCGAATACGCCATCGAGGTTGTGAAAAAGGTAGGCTAAGGCTAGGCGACTTCGCATACTATCTTGTCCCAATTTGGTTCAATAGGGGGTCAATGTGGCTAATGGTCATCGCCGCCCCGGCCAAAAGGACGGCGAGCGCGAGAAAGAAACCACCAACCCTCATGTTTCCATTGAACCTGGGGTCAAGCTCGATTTTGTCGATCACCTTAAAAAGCAATATGATGCCGAGCGAACAGAGAACAAGGCCGCCCAAGACAAGCAGCTTCGTTGGACTAAAATTGCTGCCGCTCTCGTTTTTGTATATACGGCGTTCTCTGGTTACCAAGCTTGTGTCTCCCGTCAGACCTTGCAGGTTGCCAGAGATACTTTCAACGCTGCTAACCGCCCCTATGTGGGAGTAGCCGGATTCGGCATCTCTCATACAAAACGTAACGCTGCCGGAGAATTTGAGACCGTCCCCCACCAAGATAAAGACACCCATTGGCTGAATATTACAGCCGATATCAAGAACTTCGGCCCCGTGCCAGGCACTAATTTTAGAAGTAATTGGAACGTGTTTATGGATGGTATTGAGCAAAAAGCAACGAAAACAATCGATAAACCTACAACTATTTTCCCCACTCAAGTCGTTCATTTGGCCGGACAAGTCGGATCGAATGATTATCCCTACATTATGAATGGGAGAAAGATTTTGACAGTTGAAGTGACCGTTGAATACGACGGCCCCGCTGGTCGTTATAAGGACTGTTACAAGGGACAATTCGGCCCAGAGGTAAATAATTTTTACCGCCTTGGCCCATGCCCTTAAAGCATGACCGCACCACGACAAGACCGTCCAGACTGAGGCCAGAATCCAGATTAGGACACTACCTCGCCGCCGCATTCATTGCGTTTCGCTGCCGGAACCGGCAAAATACTCAGGATTGTCGAAGGTCGCGGCCGGAGTTCGCCTGGGCAGGCCCGTTTCTCTGTGACAATGCCTGGAATAAACGAAAAGCTCGCGATTGTTTCGTCCTAGAGCTTGTTTCATAAATGGAACTGGTGGAAGCCCACGCCTTTAGGCGTGGGAAAAAGTGGAGCAAAAATAACGCCTTCAGGCGCTGTGGATGCGCGGTCACAGCGGCTAAAGCCGGTTCCTTCTGTCGTTTGATCCCCACGGCTGAAGCCGTGGGCTTCCACGAAAATGTACCTTCAAAGGCATTTATGAAACAAGCTGTAAGCAAATCAGAAGTGGTAAAGGAGTAGCAAATGAGTGGTCCGACGCTGGAGACTGGCTCGGCAACCGAGGTCAAGCAGTGGATCGACATGTACCGGCGAATGCTCGCCATTCGACTGTTCGAGGAGCAGGTAAACGATCTCTACACCCGCGCCCTGATGCCCGGCCTCGCCCATCTATACATTGGCGAAGAGGCGGTGGCCGTGGGCGTATGCAGCGCGCTGCACACCGACGACTACATCACCAGCACGCATCGCGGTCACGGCCATTGCCTGGCCAAAGGCGCATCGCTGGAGGGAATGTTCGCAGAGTTGCTGGGCAAGCAGGCCGGGTACTGCCATGGCAAGGGAGGGTCGATGCACATCGCCGACCCGGCCACCGGCAACCTGGGAGCCAATGCCATTGTGGGCGGAAGCACCGCCATCGCGGCCGGCGCGGCCTTTTCCGCCAAGCGTCTCAAAAACGGCCGGGTGGCTGTTTGCTTCTTCGGCGATGGCGCCATGGCGCAGGGACTGCTCTACGAGTCCATGAACCTGGCGCAGCTCTGGAAGCTGCCGGTCATCTACGTTTGCGAAAACAATCTCTACAGCGAGTACACCCACAACTCGGAGTGCTTTGCCGGCGACCTGCTGACCCGCCCGGCCACCTTCGGCATTCCCGCCGACAGCGTCGACGGGCAGAACGTGCGCGCGGTCTACGAGGCCACCAGGCGAGTGGTCGAGCGTGCGCGCCGGGGCGAGGGCCCGGCGTTTCTGATGTGCAACACCTACCGCTACCGCGGCCACCACGTTGGCGACGTCAATCGCACTTACCGCACCAAGGATGAAGAGCAGCGCTGGATGAGCGAGCGCGATCCTATCAAAACCCACGGAGCCTGGCTGATGGCCCAGGGCTTTGCCGATGCCAGTCTGCTGGGGCAAATCCAGACGGAGACCAAAACCGAGATCGAAAAGGCGCTTAAGTTCGCCATGGACACGCCATTTCCCGGCACCGACCAGATTGAGGACGACATCTATGCCTGAGACGACAACCGCAGTTCGTGAACTTACCCTGGGAGAAGCAGTCAAAGAGGCCATCGCCGAAGAGCTGCGCCGCGACGAGCGCGTTTTCCTCCTCGGCGAGGACGTTGCCGAGGCGGGAACGCCTTTCAAGGTGCTCTCCGGCCTGGTGGAAGAGTTTGGCGCCGAGCGCGTGATCGATACTCCGATCAGCGAACCCGGTTTCACCGGCCTGGCGGTGGGCGCGGCCATGACTGGCCTTCGTCCCATCGTCGACATAATGTTCGGCGACTTTGCCACCCTCATCATGGACCAGATGGTCAATCAGGCGGCCAAAATCCATTACATGTCGGGAGGCAAGTGGAAGGTGCCGATGGTGCTGCGCACCACGCTCGGCGCCGGCCGCCGGTCAGCCGCGCAGCATTCGCAGTCGCTGCACGCCTGGTTCGCCCATATTCCCGGGCTCAAGGTGGCGATGCCGTCAACGCCTTACGACGCCAAGGGCCTGCTGAAAACCGCGGTGCGTGACGAGAATCCGGTCGTCTTCTTCGAAGACAAGATGATGTATCGGTTGAAAGGCCCGGTGCCGGAGGAAGAGTACACCATTCCATTTGGCGTAGCCGACGTCAAGCGCGCCGGCAGCGACATCACCATCGTGGCCACCAGCAGCATGGTGCAGGTGGCGCTGGGAGCGGCCGACATGCTGGAGAAAGCCGGCATCAGCGCCGAGGTCATAGACCCGCGCACCATCTGGCCGCTGGATGAAAAGACGCTGATCGACTCGGCCATCAAGACCTCGCGGGTTATTGTGGTGGATGAAGGCTACGCCCGCTACGGCGTGACCGCCGAAATCGCTTCAGTGATCTCCGAAGGCGCCTTCTTCCACCTCGAGGCCCCGGTCAAGCGCATCGGCGCCATGCACGTCCCCATCCCCTTTTCGCCGTCTTTGGAGGACATGACCATACCGTCGGAAAAAACCGTCTTCGCGGCGGCCAGCCAGCTTTGTGGAAAATGAAAAGAAAGGTTCAAGATTTCAAGGTTTCAATGAAGGCTCTGCCAGCCAAGGAACTTTGAAACCTTTGAGACCTTGAAACCTTGCAGCGTGAAATTGAGGAACTATGGCTATCAGGGTTGTCATGCCCGCTCTGGAAATAGCTCAGGAGACCGGCAAGCTTATCTCCTGGATGAAGAAGGAAGGCCAGCCCGTTGTCAAGGGAGAGCCACTGCTGGAAATCGAAACCGACAAGGCAGTCATGGAAATCGAAGCTCCCGGCGACGGCGTGCTGGCTGGCGTCAAAGCGCAGCCCGGCGACGAGGTGCCGGTGGGACAAACAATTGCCTGGCTGGTCAGCCCGGGCGAAGCCCCGCCGACGGAAGAGGCGCCGATCGTCTCCGGACGGCATATGACTGCCAAGCCCCAGGCTGCAGTCGCTGCCGCATCAAGTGCGGCGGCTCCGGGTGTGGTCGGGACGTCTGGCGCTGCTCCGCCTATCTCGCCCAAGGCGCGCCGTCTGGCCAAGGAGCACGGCGTCGATTTGAGCAAGGTCCGCGGATCGGGTCCGGGCGGAGAAATCCTGGGAACCGACATCATGGCCTTTGCCAAATCTATGAGCACCGCTCTGAAGGGCGCGGAGGCCGCCGCCTCTGCCGGCCTGGAACCGTTGAGCCTCGACGGCCAAGCTGATGGCGGAGCGGACCACCAAGAGCTGGACCACGGTGCCGCACTTCTTCCTGGTGCGCGAGGTCGATGCCGGCGCGCTGCTGGCCACCCGCGACAAACTTCTCGCCCAGATCGAGAAGGCGCGCGGCGTGCGCCTGACGCAGACCGATTTGCTGGTTGCGCTGGCGGGGCGCGTGCTCGTCCGCCATCCGCGGCTCAATGCCTCGTGGACCGACGGCGGAATCCGGCTGAACCCGGAGATCAACGTCGGCATTGCCATGGCGGTGGAAGATGGCGTGGTGGCAACGGTAATTTGCCGGGCCGACAAAACCGAGCTGGCCGAGATCGCCGTTCAGCGCCGCGACATGGCCGAGCGTGCCCGCGCCGGGCGGCTGCGCGCCGCGGACATCACTGGAGCGACGTTTACCGTCAGCAATCTTGGCATGTATAACGTCGACGCCTTCAGCGCCATCATCACCCCACCGCAGGCGGCTATTCTCGCCGTCGGACGCATCGCCGAGCGGGTGGTGCCGGTTGCCGGACAGCCGGCCATCCGGCCCATGATGAGCTTGACGCTTTCCTCCGACCATCGCGTGGTGGACGGCGCGCGCGCGGCGAGGCTCCTGGAGGATCTGGCGGCGGCCATCGCGGACCCGGAGAAGTCGCTGGCATGAAGCGTCATCCTGAGCGACGCGCCCGCATTCTTTTTCCGGCTCGCGTATTTCGCGGGCCGGCGGGCGCGGAGTCGAAGGATCTGCAGTTTCTACGGCTCTAAAAAACTCCGCTCCAGCCCTAATCCCTCGTCTTCGGCGACAGTCCGTCCCAGACCTCCACGTTCTCCGGCTTGATTTCGATTCCCGAGCAATGCGCCTGGAATTCGAGCAGGGTGGCGAAGTCCTGGTCGATGTAGTCTCCGCCCTTCAGCGCGGCCTGTCCCATGTGCGCCTGCAAGACGTCTCGCGCGGCGTTGCTGGTGGGCATGGGAACGTCGAGCTTCTTGCCCAGCGCCAGTCCCAGGTCCAGGTCCTTGCGCAGCAGGGCCGGGGTGAACGTCGGAGTGAAGTCCAGGTTGACATACGCCGGACTCTTGTAGCGGGTGAACACCGAGCCCATCACGCTGGCGTTCATGAAAGCCAGAAACGCGGAGCGCGGCAGGCTGGCCTTTTCCGCCAGGATGACGATCTCCGCCAGGTTCTGGGCCACCACGCCCAGCATGACGTTGTGGCAGATCTTGGCGATTCGCGCCAGCTCGCCCTCGCCCACGTAGCTGACGCCTGAAGCAGCGAACGTCTTGATGTAAGGGGCGGCCTCTTCGAAGGCTTCCCTGGGGCCGGAGACGACCGCGCTGAGCTTGCCTGCCTTGACTACCTTGGCGTTGCCGCTGACCGGGGCGGCCAGAAACTTGCCGCCCATCTCCGCCAGCTTCTGCCGAACCTCCGCCGAGGCTTCGATCGAGATCGAAGTGCAGTCGATCAGAATGCGCGGCGCCTTACCGGCGGTGCGCGTCATGCCCTGGGGGCCGATGATCACTTCTTTGAGATCATCCGAGGTGGCCAGCATGCTGAAAACGATGTCGCATCCTGCCAGCTCCGCCGGCGAGTTCACCACCTGGGCTCCGAGAGCGGCCAGCGGCTCGGCCTTCGACCGCGTCCGGTTCCAGACGGCCAGCTTGCAACCAGCTTTGGCCAGGCGCTCCGCCATGGCGTACCCCATGCGGCCGCATCCGATCCAGCCGAGAGCGTGCTTCTTCTCTATCTGCATTCAGTCATTCCCATCCTTCTCCGGCTTGCCGATTTCCGCGCACGTCAGGCGTGCGGGCGTCAACGGCGTGCGTCAATATAGCATAACCTGCGCCGGCCTCCGCGCCGGGATCGTCCGGGCAGTAGTGGGTCAATTTGAATTTCCACAACAACGGGTGCCCCACATCCCGCCCTGCTTTTGGGCTGACGTGGGGCCAATTCCCCAGGTTAGCGCCGAAAAGCGCGGCGCGGAACCTGGGGCACCCTTCAAATTGACCCACTACCGTCCGGGCTTTCTCCTTGCAAATCCGGACAAAAGAAATAAAATGGCGAGGCAATCCAGACCAGAAAAGGAACGTGATCATGAAAGCGAAGGCAATTGCTTCGACGGTGGGGTTTGTCCTAGCCAGCATACTGCTGTTCGCCTCGGTGGCCAGCGCGGCCGAAGTCAAGGTGATGATCTCCGGCGGATTCTCCGCGGCGCTGAAAGCGCTGGCTCCGGAGTATGAGCGCGCCACCGGCAACAAAGTGGTAATCATCTTTGGGCCATCCATGGGCGAGACGCCGGAAGCCATTCCCAACCGCATGCAGCGCGGCGAGCCGGTGGATGCCGTCGTCATGGTCGGCTACGCGCTCGACAACCTGATCAAGAAAAGCATGATCGTGGCGGACACCCGCACCGACCTGGCGCGCTCGGGCATCGCCATGGCGGTTCGCGCCGGCGCGCCCAAGCCGGACATCAGCTCGGTCAAGGCCTTCAAGCGCACGCTGCTGAAGGCCAAATCCATCGCCTACTCCGACAGCGCCAGCGGCGTTTACATCCAGAACGAATTGTTTCCGCGCCTCGGGTTGGCCGACAAGTTGAAGGGCAAGAGCAAGATGATTCCGGCCAAGCCGGTCGGCCTGGTGGTGGCGCGCGGCGAAGCCGAGATCGGCTTCCAGCAGATGAGCGAGCTGCTTCCCGTGAAGGGTATCGAGATCGTCGGGCCGCTGCCGGCGAAAGCGCAGAAGTACACAACCTTCTCGGCCGGGGTGGCGGCCAGCGCCAAGCAGCCGGAGGCGGCGAAGGCGTTGATCAAGTTCCTGGCCTCGCCGGCGGCTGCTCCCGTCATTACCAAAACCGGCATGGAGCCATTCGCCAAGTAGAAAATTGGCAGCAAAAACGAAAGGCGCTGTCGCGCAGCCGGCGATTGCTCTTGCCGCCGGCGTGCGCCAGGCGAAGCTTGTGGCAGCCAGACCCGGTTACCCATTTGCATTCACCACGGTAGGCACAGGCCAGCACCGGCTCCGGAGGGAAACTCAATGAACAGAAGGGACTTTATGCTTAGAGGCGCAATTGCCGGAGGTGTGTCGCTCAGCGGCGCCCTCGACGCATCGGAAAACAAGCCCGCCAACCCGCGATCTGCGCCTGGTGCTTCAAGCCCGCATATGACGGCCGGAAGGCCGATCCAGATCCGCATGGGCGGCTACAGCCCGGCGACCACCGGCTTCAGTCTCGGCCTCAAACGCATAGGCGACCAGCTCAAAGCCAAGTTCGGCAAGGATGTTGAGATCAAGTATGTCTACAACATCCTGGATCTCGGCTACCGCTCCGAGGACATACTTTGGCTGGTCGAGAGCGGCATGCTGACGCTCGGCTACCAATCAAGCAGTTATATGACCGAGCGGGTTCCGGATTTGGGCGTCGCCGATCTCCCATTCCTGTTTGCCAAGCAAGACCAGGCCCGCGCGGCCATGGACGGCGAATTTGGAAGGGTGCTGGCCGCCAGAATCGAAGCCGGCATGGATTACCGCATTCTCGGCTATTACGAGAACGGCTTCCGGCACATCTCCAATCGCCTGCGGCCGGTTCGCCTTCCCGCCGACCTGAAGGGCATGAGCATCCGTGTTTTGCCCAGCAAGGTCCAGGAGCGCACCTTCGAACTGCTGGGCGCCAAGCCCATGATCATGGACCTGACCGACCTGATCGAGCGCGTCAAGGCCGGCACCATCGACGCCCAGGAAAATCCCTTCCTGAACACCGTGACCTATGGCGTTCACAAGTATCACCGCTTTCATACCGCCAGCAGCCACTTCTATCTTTCCCGGCCCATCTTCCTGCATCGCGCTTCATTCGACGGCTGGCCGAAGGAGTTGCAGGAGGCCATTCGGGAGGCGGTTCGCGACGCCGTTGCCTTCCAGCGCGAGTCGCATGTCAAGGAAGAGGAGGAAGCGGCGGTCATCATCAAGCAGGCCGGGGGCGAGATCATCGAACTCACGCCGGAACAGCACCGCGCCTTCGTCGATGCCGTAAAGCCGCTGTACCGCGAAGCGCGCTCGGCGTACGACCCGAAGCTGCTGGCACTGGTGGGGATATAGGAGATCACGGCACACAGCGTGTGGCTTCGCCGCCGCCGGCGAGGCGTTTCCGGCAGCCTGTTAGAATGGCGGCATGAACTCACTTAGCGCGGAGCTTGCTCACGTCGTGGGCGGGGCCGAGGCTGTGCTGCGGCAGGTTGCCGAAAAGGAAAGCCAACAGCCCATCCTGCCGGGCGGATGGTCGCGGAAGCAGGTGCTGGGGCATCTGATAGATTCGGCCTCGAACAACCACCAGCGGTTCGTGCGCGCCGCCTTGCAGGGGTCGCTGGATTTTCCCGCTTACGATCAGGAAAACTGGGTGCGCGTGCAGGCCGCCGAAGCCGCGCCCTGGCCGCTGCTGGTGGCCTTGTGGGCGGATTACAACCGCTATCTCGCCCACGTTATTGCCCGCTTGCCGGCGGACCGGCTTCAGGCCAGTTGCCGCATCGGCGCCGGCCAGCCTGTGACCCTGAAGTTCGTGGCGGAAGATTACCTGCGCCATCTGCTTCATCATCTCGGGCAGATCGGCGCTGCTCCGAAAAATTGAAAATGGCTTAACCCAGGCAATAGCAGAAACACTCTGCCGCGATGAGACGACTATCGGCATGAGGTTATCGTTGACCGATCCGCTGCAACCCGCCGTGATTTGCCAGGTAACGCAAGAGCTGGTCAGGATTCCGTCCATCAATCCGACGCTTGCGCCCGAAGAGGGCCGGGGAGAGGTAGCCGTCGCCGCCTTCGCGCGCGACTGGATGGCGTCTCATTGCTTGCGCAGTTGGCTGGAAGAGCCCGCGCCCGGACGGCCCAATGCCATCGGCGAATGCGGCAACGGCCAGGGCCGCACGCTGGTGCTGTGCGCGCATCTGGACACGGTTTCTGCCGCCGGCATGACCATTCCGGCCTTTGACGGATACGTGGAAGGCAATCGCGTCTACGGCAGGGGCGCCTACGACATGAAGGGCAGCGCCGCCGCCGTGCTGTGCGCCGCTGCCGCCATGGCCCAGAGCCCATTCGACGGCAAGCTGATGGTGGCGCTGGTATCGGATGAAGAGTACGCCAGCATCGGCGCGCAGCACTTCGTCGCACACCATACGGCCGACGCCTGCATCCTGACCGAAGCGAGCGCGGGCAAGCTCATCCTGGCGCACAAGGGGTTCGTCTGGGCGGAGATCGTCACTTCGGGCAAGGCCGCGCACGGCAGCCGCTGGGACCTGGGCATCAGCGCCATCGCCAAGATGGGGAATATAGTGACCGCACTGGAAGACTTCGACCGCAATGTGCTGCGCCGCCGCCAGCATCCGCTGGTTGGGCCCGCCTCGCAGCATTGCGCGCTGGTCAACGGCGGCACCGGCCTTTCGACTTACGCCGAGCGCTGCAGCCTGCAGATCGAGCGCCGCACCCTCCCGGGTGAAGATACCGATGCCGTGCTGGCCGAATTGCGCCAGGTCATTGCCAAAACTGGAGAAGCCGCCGAAGTGCGCTGCATCCTGGCGCGCCCGCCGCTGACCTGCGATCGCGATGAAGCCATAGCCGTCCACCTTCGCCAGGCCGCGCGCAAGCTCACCGGAAGCCTACCGGAAGAAGCCGGAGTCGGCTACTGGATGGACGCCGCGCTTTTCTCCGCCGCCGGCATTCCGACGGTAAATTACGGCCCCGACGGCGCCGGCGCTCACGAGGCGGTGGAGTGGGTCGACATCGATTCCGTCGCGCAGTGTGCGGCCGTGCTGGCCGAGGCCGCGAGGACATTTTTTGCCGGCGAGCTTTCATCCCGGTAGACACAACAAAAACGCGCATCCGCCAACCGCAGGCAGATGCGGGGCGCCGGCGTTTGCATGTGAATCCGGCTCCCGACAGGAGGACGAAATGATCAGCCGCATTTGGCACGGATGGACCACGCCTCAGAACGCCGATGCCTATGAGCAGCTCCTCAAGCACGAGGTCTTTGTCGGCATACGGGGAAGGAGCATTCCCGGCTTTCAGAGCATCCAGCTCTTTCGCCGCAACCTCGGACCGGAGGTGGAGTTTGTGACCGTGATGTGGTTCGATTCCCTGGACTCGGTCCGCACCTTTGCCGGCGAAGATTACGAAGCGGCAGTGGTGCCTCCGGCGGCGCGGGCGCTGCTGGCGCGCTTCGACGCGCGCTCGCAGCACTACGAGGTAAAAACCGCATTGCAGGCGTAAGCGCGGCTGGCGCCGCCTCCGGACAACAAGACCGTTCTGCTGGATTTTTTGCGCAGCCTGAGAAGCCGCGCCCTTTCAGAATTTTTGAGGCTGGTTTTATGACGGTTTCAGAGTTGATGTACCCGCGCCAGGCTTTATTGTGGAAGCGCTGGGCTTTAGCCCAGCGAATTGCAGACGGAAAACGAGAGGGCTTTAGCCCCTGCGTTTGAGCACAGGGGCTGAAGCCCCTTATCCTCGGACGGGTTCATTCAGCGGGCTAAAGCCCGCTGCTTCCACCCGGATACAGCAACTGTAAAATTGCTCTACATGATTCCCAACCCGCAGCGCAAAGCCGAGAGTCCAGTGCCGCGTAGCACCGAATTCTGGCGCGGAGTGCGCGACACGGCTCCCATGCTGGTCGGTGCCGCCCCGCTGGCCGTCATTTTTGGCACCCTGGCGGCTCCTTCCGGTCTGTCGCCAGCCGGGGCGATTGCCATGTCGCTGCTGGTATTTGCCGGTTCGGCGCAGTTCATCGCTCTCAGCCTGTTTGCCACGGGGACGGGGCTGGCGGTGATCGTGCTGACCACCCTGGTGATCAACCTGCGCCATGTGCTCTATGCTGCCAACCTGTTGCCGCACGTGGTGCGATTGCCGCAGCGCTGGCGCGTCCCGCTCGCCTTCGGGCTGACGGACGAGACCTTCGCTATCGTGCAGCAGCACTACGGTTCGCCGCCGGCAGCGGCAGCCGATGGCGCTGGCGCATCTGCCGAAGTGGATTTCAAGCACTGGTACTACCTGGGATCGTGCCTGGTTATGTACCTGAACTGGTTGTTCTGGACCGTAACCGGCGTATGGGTAGGACGGGCCGTGGCCGGCATCGGCGGACTGGGGCTGGAATTTGCCATGGCGGCGACCTTCGTGGCCATCGTAGTGCCGCTGTTGCGCAGCCGGCCCATGCTGGCTTCGGCGCTGGTGGCCGGCGCGGTCTCGCTGCTGGCGCGCGGGCTGCCCTACAAACTCGGACTCATGCTGGCGGCGCTGGCCGGAATCGTGGCCGGCGTTTGCCTGGAAAAGGGAAGGCCGCATGAGCCCGCATGAGATGGCCATCATTGTGGGAATGGCGGTGGTGACCTTCGGCGTCCGCTACCTGCTGTTCGGACTGGGCGAGCGCGCCGACCTGCCCGCGCTGGTCAAACGCGCGCTGCGCTACGTTCCCGTGGCCGTGCTGACGGCCATCATTGTCCCCATGCTGCTGCTGCCCGATGGCAGGCATTGGCAACTGGGATGGCACAACGCCTACCTGGCGGGCGGAATCGCCACCGGCGTGATCGCCTGGCGCTGGCGGCACCTGCTGGGCTCCATCGCCGGCGGAATGGCCGCCTTCCTGCTGTGGCGCTGGCTCGTCTAGCGAGCTGCGAAAATTCCAAGACTTTGTTGCCCAGACACACAAACGGGGGTACGATTAGCCCCACTGTAGAGACTCTGTTTTTTCCAGCCGCCAGCCGGCGCCACCCAGCGAATGACGAGTGGGCGCTTGCGGGAGGGTCCAGGGAGAAAAGCGAGGAGAGCGCATGCCTTCGGAAGAAACGCGAAGTGCCCTGGAAGTCGCGACCATGCGGCGGGTGGCCATCCGCCTGCTGCCGTACCTCATGCTCGGTTACTTCATCGCCTTTCTCGACCGGGTGAACGCGGGCTTTGCTGCCTTGCAGATGAACAAGGCCATCGGCCTGACGCACGCCGCCTTCGGGGTCGGCGGCGGCCTGTTCTACATCTCCTACATTTTTTGTGAGATACCCAGCAACCTGGCGCTGGAGAAAGTTGGGGCGCGCATCTGGATCGCGCGCATCATGGTGACCTGGGGCATCATCTCGGCCGGCATGGCCTTTGTCATCGGCCCGTACTCGTTCTACTTCGCGCGCTTTTTGCTGGGGGCTGCCGAGGCCGGGTTTTTTCCCGGCGTCATCTTATATCTGACTTACTGGTTCCCGGCCGAATATCGCGGGCGCATCGTGGCCCTGTTCATGGTGGCCATTCCCGTTTCCAGTTTTATCGGCTCGCCGATTTCCGCCTCCCTGCTCTCGGTTACCGGCCTGGGAATGCACGGCTGGCAGTGGCTGTTCATTGCTGAAGCTATCCCCGCCGTGTTGCTGGGGCTGCTGGTGCTGGGGGTACTGCCTAACCGCCCCGCTGACGCCAAGTGGCTGAGCGCGGAGCAGCGCGAGTGGCTGATCGGCCGCCTGGAATCGGAGCAACGCAAAGCCAAGGCGGTAGGGCACATGGCGCTCTGGAAGGTGCTGACCAACAAGTACGTCCTGGTCCTGGCGGTGGTATACGGCGGCAGCTCGGCCATCAGCAACGCCCTTTCGCTCTGGCAGCCGCAGATTATCAAGTCGTTCGGCTTGAGCAATCTGCAGACCGGATTGCTGAATTCGATCCCCTTCGGCCTGGCGTCGGTGTCCATGATCTTGTGGGGACGCCGCTCCGACCGCTCCGGCGAACGCGTCTGGAACACCGCCTTGCCCATGGCGCTCTGCGCCGTCAGCCTCGGCTCCACTCTGCTGACCCGGTCGCTGGCCGTGACCATGGTGCTGCTGAGCCTGACGCTGATTGGCAACTACGCCATCAAGGGCCCGTTCTGGGCGCTCTCGACCGATTGGCTATCGAAGAACACGGCCGCCGCCGGCATCGCCCAAATCAATACCGTGGCGCATGTCTTTACCTTCGGCGCGACCTCTTTGCTGGGCATAATCAGAGGCGCCACGGGCAGCTATCCGCTGGCCCTGCTGCCATTGACTCTGCTGGCTGCGGTAGCCAGCATCTCCATCGTGCTCATAGCCCGCGCCCGGCCAAAGGAAGCCGCCGCGACCGCCCCGGCGGGCGACTGAACGCAGCTTTTCAAATTTCGCCGGCGAAGCTTCCGTTTCCGGGGCGGCGCGGGTGACGTTCGTAATCTTCCGCCAGATGGGCAGTTGGATTAACCTGCTTGCGCCGTAGTCCAGGCGAAGGGGAGTGCTGGCATGCCGAAAATAACCGTACAGCAGGTGCAGAATGCCGTGCGGCGGTATTTTGAGACCATGGCGAACAAAATACCGGGCGAGTTGTCAAAGATGTACTCGTATGACGCGGTGGTTTTCGGGCCCTATGGCGCCCGCCAGGACCTGGGGCGAGTATGGGCCACCGTCAGAGATCGCGAGTATTGCCAACCCGAGAGCACCTACCACTTCGAGTTTACCTCGCCCATCGAAGTGCAAATCCTGGCCGATAACGTGGCCGTGGCGACCCATACTTTCAAATCAATCGCCACCAATGTAAAAGAACCGATCCTGGGGAAAGCGCTGAACCGCAAGATGGCCGACGGCCGGGGTACGCACGTTTTCGTACTCAGCCCCGAAGGCGAGCTGCTCTTGGCGCACCAGCATCTCTCCGATATTTGCCGCCTGCCTCTGGAAGTGGCGCGTTAGGCTGCGTACCGGGTAATCTCTCCCGGGCGGCCGCCGGGTAAACGCATCCCAAAGACCGTGAGAAATTAGTCCCTACAGAAACGGCTCGTCTTCAAGTTCCGCAGTGCCCGCCAGGCTCGGCAGATTCTTGCTCTCCGCTGCATGCAACTTTGATCCGCAGCCATGCCATCTCAACCTGAGCTGCGAACGCATTCGCAACAGAATTGCTGACCGCCAGCCAGAGCGAATTCGCCACAAGGTGCCGAGAATGAGAAAATATGTTCCCCTGCTGCTGACCTTCGTGTTCTCACTTTTCCTGCTCGCCTGCGGGTCGGGCTCCGCATCGAACACTTCCAATAACGGGACCAACTCCAACACCGGCGGGAGCACCACTCCTACCGGAGGGAGTACCACGCCGTCGGCGGCGACTCTGCAATCGGTCAATCACATTATCTTTATGCTCCAGGAGAACCGCTCCTTCGACAATTACTTCGGGCAGCTCAATACCTATCGCGCCTCGCTCGGGCTGACGCAGAGCGCCGACGATCTGGTCAAGCCGCAGGAGCCTGTTAATCCCAATCCAACTAACGACGGCAGCACCTGCACCGGTTCTCCCAGTGGCACCTGCCTGCCGTTCAAGATGGTATCGGCCTGCATCGAGGACCTTACGCCGTCGTGGAACGAAAGTCACGTTGATCTCACCGACAATCAGTCCTCCAAGGTGCAGATGAACGGATTCGCTTACCAGGCCGGCGCCTATGCGGCTAACAATAACCTGCTCGACGTTGCCGGCAAGCGCGCCATGGGCTACTACGACGCCAGCCAGTTGAACTACTACTATTTCCTGGCTACCCAGTACGCCACCTCGGACCGCTGGTTCTCGCCCCTGCTGGCCAAGTCGGAACCCAATCACCTGTACTCGCTGGCCGCCACCTCGCAAGGCTACATCGGCGTTCCCACCGCGCAGTTGCCCGCGGTCACCATCTTTAACCTGCTGCAGAACGCCAAGATTTCATGGAAAATTTACTACACCGACACAACCTCGGCCGGCAAGCCTGACACCTACGCATCTTATTTTTCGCAGTTGAACTCCTACACGGCGAATATCGTTCCCCTGAGCCAGTACTTCACGGACCTGGCGAACGGCACGCTGCCGGCGGTGGCGCTTATTGACGCCGGCCGCGACTCGGGGCTCGATGAGCATCCGGACAACAACATCGTCACCGGCGCCGAGCAGGTCGCGAAAATTGTCAACGCCTTGCTGAACAGCACCTCCTACAATGACTCGGTCTTCATTCTGACCTGGGACGAGGGCGGCGGGCTGTATGACCACGTTCCCCCGGCGGCGGCCGTGAATCCCGATGGCATTTCTCCCAACCTCGCCACCGACACAAGCGTGTTGACTACCTTCGGCGACAACTTCACCCTGACCGGCTTCCGGCTGCCGCTGATCGTGGTCTCGCCGTGGACGAAGAAAGGCTATATTTCGCACACCCCGGCCGACTATACGGCTATCCTGAAGTTCATCGAGACGCGCTTCAACCTGCCGAACCTTACGCTGCGCGACAAGAATCAATTCGACATGACGGAGTTCTTCGATTTCACCAACGTGCCCAACGCCACTCCGCCTGCCACCACGCCCGTACAGGCCAGCATGCCTTGCTACTTCAACACCCTGCCGTAGCCATTTCGGCCAACGCCCGGCGGCGTTAACGCGGAAGCGCGGTAAATTGGTGGTTTTCACTCAGGCGCGGGTTTTGCCCGCGCCATTTTTTCGCCGACAAATGCCCCTCAACGCACGAGTGATGGCATAGGCTATGCTGTCGTGGTATATCTTGAGCCGAGCCGTTTTTGGCGGTGCCCGCCTGGCAATGGCTATCGGGCGCGGCTGCCGCTGTGGAAAGGGCGGGAGGAGAATGACGACGGGTAGTGTGCTTTCAGTCCGCGGGCTGGCGATAAGCTTCGGAAATCGCAGTGTTATTCATGACCTGAACTTTGAGGTCCAGGCCGGCGACAACCTGGCGATCATCGGGCCCAACGGCGCCGGCAAGACCGTCCTGCTGAAAGCCCTGCTCCACCTGCTGCCTTATGCCGGCCAGATTCGCTGGGCGCCGACTGCCCGCCTCGGCTACGTTCCGCAGAAAGTGGCGGCAGACCGCCAGATGCCCATACGCGTCCGCGATCTGCTGGCCGCCAAGGCCCACGTTTTGAAACTGCGCCCGGCCAGCATCGCGGCCGTGGCCGACGTCCTCGATTTGACTCCCGAAGTCCTGAATACCAGCATCGGAACCATCTCCGGCGGGCAGTTTCAGAAGGCCCTGATCGCCTTTGCGCTGCTGGGCGACCCCAACGTGTTGCTGTTCGATGAGCCCACCGCCAGCCTGGACGAGCTGGCGGAAGAGCGTATCTACGACCTGCTGGAGCGGTTGCAACGCGAGCAGCGGCTCACCATCCTCCTGGTCTCTCACGATCTCAGCATCGTCTTCCGGGCGGCCAACCGGGTCCTGTGTCTGAGCAAGGGCATGTCCTGCTTCGGCGCGCCCCGGGAGGTATTGACCCCCGCCACGCTGGAAGCCATGTACTCGGCGCCGCCAAAGTACTATCACCACCACGGCATAGACATGCCTTCATCCCGCGAGGTGAACGGGCATGAGTGAGGCAGGCAGCTTTTATGCCATCATCCTGGCGCTGCTGTTCGCCGTGGCCGCCGGCCTGGTGGGCAGCTTCGCCCTGATGAAGCGCATGATTCTGGCCGGCGATGTCATCTCCCATCTCGCCTTGCCCGGCCTCGGCCTGGCGTTCCTGTTGAAGTTCAACCCCATGCTCGGGGGCGCGGCGACACTTTTTCTGGGAACGCTGCTGGTGTGGCAATTGCAAAAGCAAACCGGATTGGCCACCGAGGTCGCCATCGGCGTGGTCTTCGCCGGCTCGCTGGCCATCGGCGCGGCTTTGACCCCGGAAGAGGACCTCATCGAAGCCCTCTTCGGCAAGTTCCAGCAGCTCTCGCTTCCGGCCTTCGCCATTGGCGTGGCCGCAGTTCTTCTTATCATCTGGTTTGTATTTCGCTTCAAGGACGCGCTGATTTTGAATTTGTTTTCTCCGGAGCTGGCGGCGACCAGCGGAGTCAAGCTGGAGCGGCTCAACCTGAGGTTTCTGCTGATCTTCAGCTTGACCGTGCTGGTGGGACTGCGGTTTATGGGAGCACTGCTGGCGGGAGCGCTGATCATGATACCGGCGGCCACCGGCCGGCGCCTGGCCGACAGTATTTCGCATTTCCTGCTGGCTTCCGCTATTGCCAGCCTGCTGGCAGTTGGCCTGGGTTTTCTGCTGCACAGTTACGTTCTTCCCAACTTCAGCCTGGGACCGACCATCGTCATCATCTCGGCCTTGTTGTTTGCAGCCAGCCTCTTCAGATCGACTGGACGCCTCATCTAGTTGCTGTATCAGCGCAGCGTTTGCCAAGCCCATGCCACTCGTTTGCTGGGATGGAAGAACAGCAGATCCTTCGCTTCGCTCAGGATGACAGTCAACGGTACGTTCTTGTGTTTTTCCGCAGCCTTTTCAGGTCCGGGCGGAAAAATGCGCTCTTTAGCCCTCTGCTTGAGTGCAGGGGCTAAAGAGCGCGCGTGAGAACCTCAGTGGAAGGAGGAAATAATGTAAGCTGCGTTGTAGTTTGTTGTCCCGGCGCTTTCGCGCCGGGAGAGTGAAGGTGGGAATATCTTGAGCCCCGCAGGGCGAAGCACAGGTTCTCACGCACATACTGAAAGCCCTTATCTTTAGCCCAACGATTCATGTGGTTTAAGCGCGCCAGACTACCAGCCCCGCATGCCAGGGCAAAAACCGCCGCTCCGGCCGCCGCGTCTCCAGCCCCCACCCATGCCCGGTCCGGGACCGGACGAGGCGCGCAGTTGCTCGTACTTTGCTCTTTGTTCGGAGGTCAGGACGTTATTGTAAAAATTATTGAACGCCTTCATCCGCGAAGCCTGCATCTTGGCCGAAAGGTCGGCGCGCTCCGCTGTCAGCTTGTCGATTTCGGCATCGCTCAGAGGCTTTTGCGAATTCCAGAAGGCCCGGCGCTTGTCGTACATCTGATCACGCAACTGCCGCATCTGCTGCTCGGCGGTGTCAAAGATGGACTGAGCCTTCTTTTGCTGGGCCTCAGTCAGGTTCAGGTTGTTGCCCATGTGGCCGTAACCCCAGCCCGGGCCCATGCCAAAGCCTGGTCCCGTGCCAAAACCCGGACCCGCACCGGGCCCCATCTGCGCCACCGCAACGGAAACCAGCACCACCGCCGCGACCGCTATCAGAATCTTTGTCGTTCGCCTCTTCATCGCTAGTACTCCTTTTTCGTCATGTACGGCATCGGCCGAGAGCGATCAGCAACAGCCAGTTCGCACCGCCATTGTTCAGGTTCGTCCGACCCCCTTGTCTCTATGGACGAGTATTCTGATTCTGGGTTTACCGGCAGGGAAAATTTTTGCCGGCGCTTGGGCGCTGGATTCAGTTGTAAACGCTCCGTTTTTCGGGCACCGGCCGGCTTTGATGTGACCGCGGTCACAGCCATGCCGGGCGCGCAGCCAACATGATGGATGCAGTTGCACTGTGAGGAACAAGCAATGTCCAAGACGAATGAATCATGCTCGGAGTGCGGTCCGCTCAATTGTTATCGCCGGGAAAAGAACTTTCCCGATTTTTGCCTGACCGAAGCCGTCGACCGGCGCGAGCTGGAGGCAATCGTCGAGCATTTGCGCGGCGATAACCTGGATGCGCGCATGGCCCGCGCCGCCGCCGAGATCGAGGGCATGTACTACTGCAAGGCGACCCGGGTGGAAGAAATCATCCTCTTCGCCCGGCGCATCGGCGCCAGCCGGATTGGAGTGGCCACCTGCCGGGGCTTGATCCAGGAAGCGCGCAGCTTCGTCAAGGTGCTGCGGGCCAAGGGGTTGGAAGCCTTTACCGTGGTCTGCAAGATCGGCGCGGTGGATAAGACCGAGATTGGCGTTGCCAACGAGGTGAAAATCCAGAAGGACACCTACGAGGCGATGTGCAACCCCATCCTGCAGGCCAAGACGCTCAACGCCCGCAAGACCGAGCTGAACGTGCTGGTCGGGCTGTGTGTGGGCCACGACTCGCTGTTCATCAAGTACTCGGAAGCGCCGGTAACCACGCTGGTGACCAAGGACCGCGTGCTGGCGCACAATCCGGTGGCGGCCCTCTATCAAACCCATTCCTACTACCGCCGCCTGCTCGATCCAAAACACGACCCGGAAAAGAAGTCGTGAGCATACGGGTGCCTCCGCCGCGTTAGACCCCAGCCGCGAAGAATGAAAATAAGGGGGAAGAATTAACCACGGAGGACACAGAGGGACACAGAGGGACACAGAGAAATGCAGGCCCCAGCAGAACCTTATCTGCTCTGTGCAACTCTGCGAACTCTGTGGTTAGATTCCGGCCGCTCAACCCCACCCGAGCCTGGTTTGCCTGGGTGGGGTAGTTCTTGATGCGCCGAGCGCGCGATTATGGATGAACGACCACTTTAACCGCATTAGTATTGGGATCGGCCAGCATCTCCAGCGCGCCGTTGACACCTTCCAGATCCACGTGGTGGGTAACCACCTTCTTCAGATCCGCCTGGCGTTTGACCAGGATCTTTAGCGCGCTCTTGAAATCCTCGCCGGTATAGACCATGGTGCCCTTGAGCTCGACTTCATTCTGCAGCCCGTTCATGTCGATCGTAACCGGCTGGGTAAACATAGCTATGACGATGATCACTCCTCCGCGCTTCACCAGCCGCAACGCCTGACTGATCACCTGCGGAGAGGTAAAAGCCACCAGCACGACGTCGGCGCCGTCGGGCGCGAACGAGAGGATAGTTTCTTCCACTGGAACCTCGTCCGCCTTGAGCGGAAACAGGCCCAGGTCTTTGGCCAGGTCCAGGCGGAAGCGATTGATATCGGTACAGTAGACGCGTTTTGCTCCCACCGCCTGCGCCGCCACCCCGGCCAGCAGGCCGATGGTCCCGCCGCCCAGCACCACGCACACCGACCCTTTTTTCATGTGCGCTATTCGCACCGCGTGCGTGCCTACCGCCAGCGGCTCGGCCAGCACAGCCAGGTCGTAATCCAACTCCTTGGGTAGCTTGTGCGCCCGCTCTGCCGGGAGGACGAAGTATTCGGCGAAGGTTCCGAGCCAGCCGCGCATCCCGGCAATGGTTCTTTCCTTGCAAATGTTGTAGCGTCCCTGGCGGCAAAGCTCGCATTTGCCGCAACCCTTGAGCGGCTCGACCGCTATCCGGTCGCCCACCTTCAGCCCTTTGACCTTGGCCCCGAGCTTGACTATCTCGCCGGAGGCTTCGTGGCCCAGGACCATGGGCGGCTTGCGAAACGGATGCGAGCCGTGAAAGGCGTGCAGGTCGGAGCCGCAGATGCCCGCCGCCTGCACCTTCACCAGAACGCTGTGCGCGTCCAGCTTGGGGACCTCAAATTCCTTTACCTCGACCTTGCTGATCTGCGATAGAAATCCTGTTTTCATCTGCATAAGTGCCACCTCGCACACCACGCCGGCAGGCTGGTTCCTTCCTTGCTCTGCCGATGTGACTATTTATAAGTATAGAATCCGCGCCCCGACTTACGGCCCAGCCAGCCGGCCTCCACCATCTTGACGAACAGCGGACAGGGGCGGTATTTCGAATCGCCCATGCCCTCGTAAATGCCTTGCAGCGTGGCCAGCGCGACATCCAGGCCGACGAAGTCCAACAGCTCCAATGGCCCCATAGGATGGCCGCAGCCAAGCTTCATGGCGGCGTCCACGTCTTCCGGCTTGGCGCCCTCCATCACGCAGAAGACCGCTTCGTTGATCATGGGAATCAGCAGGCGGTTGACGATGAAGCCGGGATAATCACGCGCCAGCACCGCCGTCTTGCCGGTCTTGTCGATGAAGGCCCGCGCCTGATTGTAAGTGGCATCGGATGTGGCCAGTCCGCGCACTATCTCCACCAGTTTCATGATGGGCGCGGGATAAAAGAAGTGCAGTCCGATCACCTTTTCCGGCCGCCTGGTTGCAGTGCTGATCTCGGTGACGGAGAGCGCGGAGGTATTGCTGGCCAGAATCACCTCTGGCTTGACGATGGCGTCCAGCTTCTTGAACGTCTCCTTCTTGACCGCCATGTTTTCGTAGACGGCCTCAATGACGAAGTCGACGGCCGCCAGATCGTCGTAAGCAGTGCCGGTGCGCAGGCGGGCGACAATTTCTTTAGCCTCGCCAGCCTCCAGCTTCCCCTTTTCCACCGCCTTGTTGACGCTCGCCTGCAGGCGGGAGATGCCCCTGGTCAGGGCGCTGGCGTCGGCATCGATCAGGATCACGTTGTGTCCAGCGCGCGCCGCCACCTCGGCGATGCCGGCCCCCATCAGCCCGGCCCCGACAACACCAACCGTTTTTATCTGCATGAAGTTTCTCCTCCTGAATGCCAGGCAACCGGCTCGCTTTTTTGTAGTGCTGGTCTCCAGACCGGCTGTCGGTGAGGCGTCAACGCCTCCGCCAATGAGGTGCGTACGAGACGTCCGCACCCACAGCCGGCCTGTAGCCCGACGCTACATTTCTTCTACAGCACCATTCCGCCGCTGATATTTATCACTTCGCCGTTCAGATAGGAGGCTTCGTCGGAAACCAGGTAGGCAACCACGTTGCCCACATCTTCCGGAGTGCCGACTTTGCCCGACCAGATTTTGCCCACCATGATGTCCCAGACGTTCGGCGGCACGCCGCGGGTCATTTCCGTGTCGATAAATCCCGGGCAGACGGCGTTCACGGTTACGCCCTTCTTGGCCAGCTCGCGGGCCGCGGTCTTGGTCAGGCCGACCACGCCGGCCTTGGCGGCGGCATAGTTGGCCTGGCCGAAGTTACCCAGCCAGCTCATAGACGAGACGTTGCAGATGCGTCCATAGCCGCGCTCGCGCATCTGCTGCGCCGCCAGGCGCAGGCAATAGAACGTGCCCGTCAGGTTGACGGCGATGACCTGGTCCCACTGCTCGTCGGTCATCTTGTGGAGAGCGGCGTCCCGGTTTATGCCCGCGTTGTTGACCAGAATATCGATGGGGCCGAGTTCGCTGGCTGCTTTGGCGAACATGGCCTCGACCTCGGGCTTGCGGGAGATGTCGGCTTTGACGGCGATGGCCTTTCCGCCAGCCTTGGTGATTTCCTCGGCCACCGCCTGGGCATTGGCTTCGATAACGTCGGCTACCGCAACCTTGGCGCCTTCACGCCCCAGCTTCAGGGCGATTCCCTTGCCGAGACCGCGGCCGGCTCCCGTAACGATGGCTACCTTATCTTTGAGTCGCATGTGTTGCCTTTCCTCCTGGCGCGCTGTTGCCATAAATCCTGCTTTTCAAGCCGCAGCTTCCGGGGTTGTAAAGACTGGCATCGGCGATCCTGAGATCGTCGGCGATGATCGGCGTAAACCGCATGCGGTCGAGGACATCGCGCTGGAGATCGATGCCGGGGGCGATCTCGATCAGCACCGGCCCTTCCCGCCGGAACTCGAAGACCGCCCTTTCGGTTACAAAGTGAACCTTCTGGCCTTTGCGGCGGGCCAGCTCGCCGTTGAACGAAACCTGCTTTACCTTTTCCACCAGCTTGGCCTCGCTACCCTCCTTGAGGATGGTGAGCTTGCCGCCGGAAAAATCTATTTCCAGGCCGCGCGCGGTGAAGGTCGAGCAGAAAATTACATGACCGGCGTTCTGGGTAATGTCGATAAAGCCGCCACAGCCGGTGCAGCGGTCGCCGAACTTGGTGGCGTTGACATTGCCGGCGGCATCCATTTCCCCCGCACCCATGAAAGTATAGGGAATTCCCATGCCGTTGTAGAAGTCCATTTGCACGGTGTGTTCCAGCAGGGCATAAGGATTGTGGGCCACGCCGAAGTCGATGCCGCCCTCGGGCAGGCCGCCGTAAACTCCCGACTCGACCGTTACCAGGATGTCGTCGGACAAGCCTTCTTCGGCGGCAATCGAGCCGACTACGTCGTTGGGGATTCCCGTGCCCAGATTGATGGCCGCGCCGGGCGCAAGCTCCAGCATGGCGCGCCGGCCGATTACTTTGCGCAGCGACAGCGGCAGCGGTTCGATGGCAGCCTCTGGCAGCATCAGATCGCCGTTGAGCGAAGGGTCGTAGTAGAACGACGATGTCTGGCGATGCTCCAGCTCCGGCTTGTCGCAGACTACGATGGCATCGACGAAAAGCCCGGGAACCACCACCCGGCGCGGATGCAGCGTGCCCGCCCGGGCCACGCGCTTGACCTGCGCCAGCACCTGGCCGCCGAAGCGCTTGGCCGCCAGCACGGCGGCCATGATCTCCAGCTTCATGGCCTCTTCTTCGCAACTGATGTTGCCCGACTCGTCGGCCGTGGTGCCGCGGAAGATGGTGAAATCCAGGGGAATGGCCTTGTAAAGGAGATACTCCTCGCCGCCGTATTCGATCACGTCGACGATGTCCGGCAGCGGCTGGGTGCGGGCGTTCATCTTGCCGCCCTCGACCCTGGGGTCGATGTAGGTGCCCAGCCCGACCTTGCTCATCTTGCCGGGCAGGCCGCAGGCCATGGAGCGATAGAGCTGCGTCAGTTGCCCTTGCGGAAGGTTGTAGGCCTCCACCTGGTTCGATCCGATCAGCTCCATCATGCCCGGCGAGAGGCCCCAGTGCCCGCCGATTATGCGCTTGAGCATGACGGGATGGGCGAAGTGCTGGATGCCGCGCTGGCGGTCGCACTGGCCGGCGGCGTGAACCAGGGTCAGTTCGCGGGGACTGCCACCGGAAAGGAATCTTTCTTCGAGGGCGCGCATGATGCTCTCCGGCGCGCCGCTTAGCGTCATGCCGACGGTGCAAATGGTGGCGCCGTCGCGGATCATCCCCGCAGCTTCGGCGGCCGTAACAAATTTAGCTTTCATGAGTCCTCTAGATTTGACCACAGAAGGCGCAGAGAACAATACATTTTTGGCGTCAGATTTGCGATTTCAGATTGCCAGATCGGGCAACTATAGACTCTTTACGATATCACGGCTGCTCCAGACGGAATCTTTGAAAAGTTCAGGCGTTGCCGCTTTGGGCGCTCACTAGCCAGGCTTTACGGGCTGCGGAAAAGCGCGCCAAATCAACAAGCATCCGGGCCGGCGTTGGCTCGCTGGTCCGGCGGCAGGTTGGCCGGCTCGCGGCCTTTGAACAGCGCCTGCCCCGCGGCGCGCGGCACCCGCCGGACGCGCGGCAGGCGGTGCGCGTCAGGTTCCAGCGAACGCCTTCGAATCCCGTGCCGGCGAGACCTCCTGCCGCTGGCTGGAACAGCTCTTAAACACCCGGCGTGGAATAAAGCGGAATAAAATAGAAACATCCCTTTTCTCCGGGAACGCGGCTTTGAAAGATTTTGCCGTTGCGTGTCAACGCCGGGCATTAAAATGACGGACGGCATCCATTCATTCCCCGGAGAGAACGGGCCGCAATTATGTTCAGAACAGGTTGAGGAGGATTCTTATGAAGGACGTAGTAATCGTTTCCGGCGCTCGCACCGCGATTGGCAGCTTCGGCGGCGCGCTGAAAGACATCAAGGCAAGCGACCTGGGCGCTATTGCCATCCGCGAGGCGGTAAAGCGCTCCGGGATTGCGGCGCCGCAGGTCGATGAGGTGGTCATGGGCTGCGTGGGGCAGGTGGCGGAGGACGCCTTTATAGCGCGCGTCGCCTCGCTCAAGGCAGGAATGCCGGTCGAGTCGACGGCCATCACCGTGAACCGGCTCTGCTCTTCCGGGTTGCAGGCCATCGTGACCGCCGCCATGGAGATCAACAACGATGACGCCAGCGTCGTGGTGGCGGGCGGCGTCGAAAGCATGAGCAACACGCCCTACTACGTCCGCAACGCCCGCTGGGGCTACCGCATGGGCCACGGCGAGTTCGAAGACGGCCTGGTGACGGCGCTGAGCGATCCGTTCACGCGCAACCACATGGGCATTACCGCCGAGAACGTGGCCGCCAAGTACAACGTCTGCCGGGAAGTGCAGGACCAGTTTGCCTTTGAGAGCCAGCAGAAGGCGGCCAGGGCGCTCGCCGAGGGCGTGTTCAAGAGCCAGATCATCCCGGTCAATGTGAAAGTCAGCAAGACCGAGGAGCGGGTCTTCGATACCGACGAATATCCCCGCCCCAAAACCACCCTGGAAACTCTGGCCAAGCTCCGCCCCGCCTTTAAGAAAGATGGCACCGTCACCGCCGGCAACTCTTCCGGAATAAACGATAGCTCCGCCGCGGTGGTCGTCATGACCGCGCAGCAGGCAGCGACGCTCGGGCTGAAGCCGCTGGTCCGCTTCGCCGGTTCGGCGGCTGCCGGTGTCCCGCCGGAGATCATGGGAGTCGGTCCCGTTCCGGCAGTCAGGAAGCTGCTGGCCAAAACCGGACTCAAGCTGCAAGATATCGGCCTGATCGAACTCAACGAGGCTTTCGCTGCCCAGTCCGTGGCCTGCATCAATGAACTGGGATTGGACCCGGCCAAGGTCAACGTGAATGGCGGCGCCATCGCCCTAGGACATCCCATTGGGGCAAGCGGCTGCGTCATCGCCATCAAGCTGATCAACGAAATGGCGCGCCGGCAGGTCCGCTATGGCATGGCTACCCTGTGCATCGGCGGCGGCCAGGGACTGGCAGTGCTGTTCGAACTGTGCTAGCGACCAGAAAGAACCACAAAGGACAGAGAGCCACAGAGGACGCAGAGGAGCACAGAGGCATTTAAGATTTACGATTTTTGATTGCTGATTTCAGATTTTCAAATAGGCCGAAGCCGTCAAATCTGAAATCGAAAATCAAAAATGAAAAATGAAAAATCTCTGTGCTCTCTGTGAACTCTGTGGTTATCTTTTCCGTTTGCTGCGAGGCGGAAATGATCGGCATGAGGTTGCACCACGTGGGCGTGCTGATGCCCAGCGAGGAAGCGGCGGCGCAGTTCATGCGCCTGATCGGGCTGGAGGAGGACTACCGGGGCTACGTGCCCGAGTACAAAGCTCTGTGCATCTTCGCCAGGGGAAGCGGCGCCAGCGCGGTCGAGCTGGTGGTTCCGCAGGGCGGCAAGCTGGCTGAATATAAGGAGGGCAAGCCGACCCTGCATCACCTCGCCTTCGCCGTGGACGACCTAAGGGCAGTGCAGGCCAGCTACGCCGAGCGCGGAATGCCGCTGCTGGATAACCAGCCGGTGCTAGGCGCGGGAGAGTTCATCGTGAACTTTCTCCGGCCCAGGCATACGGGCGGAATCCTGGTGGAATTCGTGCAGGAAAAGGCGTAGCGCCGCCGCCCACGGCGGCCGCACGGTGTATCGCCCCACCAGCGGGCTTCGTGGCGGGGCGCCGAAGCTACTTGAAGAAAATCTAAGCTAAGCCCGTTTCAGATTTGTTGTATCCGCGTCGTGCTTCATTGTGGAAGCGCTGGGCTTTATTGATTGCTGCATATGTAATGTCCTATGGACGGCGATGATGTATCCAGCAGAAGTTGTCATGGCGAGCGCAGGCGCGGCAGCGCCGGAGCCGAGCCATCTTGTGTTTCCGGCACCAAACACAGGGTTCCTCCACTCCGCCGCAGGTTGCGCGGCTCCGGTCGGAATGACATTTAGAGATTCTGATAGGACATTATTTTTGCAGCACTCAATAGCCCAGCGAATTGCAGACGGAAAACGAGAGGGCTTCAGCCCCTGTGTTTGAGCACAGGGGCTGAAGCCCTTATCCTCAGAAGAATTTATTCAGCGGGCTAAAGCCCACTGCTTCCACCCGGATACAGCAACTGTAAAATTGCTCTAGCTTCCGGCCGCAGCCTTCTCGATCTCGCGTTCCGCCTGATTGGCTGCCTGCTGCTGCTGTGTCAACTCGGTTTCCGCGTACAGGTCGGGAACTGCCGTTCCTGCTGCCACCGGCCGCGTTTCGGCTGCCGGTCCGGCGGGAACTCCGTTTTTGCCCTGCTTGTCGGCTAGCAGCTTAAGGCCGTCGTCGATACGTTCACGGAAGTCGTTATACATCTCCTGTAGTTCGGCGACCTGCAGCAGGCCAGTGGTTGAGACCGCGCAACTGCCGGGCTTGCTGCTGATGACCATGACGGACACCTTGGTTTGCTCCACCGGGGTGTCGCCGGCGCGAACGATCACGTCGCCAGGCGTCAGCGGGCATCCGTTGCCAGCGCCATCCAGCTCCACTGGCTGGGAAACCACGAAGGTGCGAATCTTCGGGTCCAGGGCCGGCGGAGGCTGGTCCTTGGGCGGTGGAGGTACGGCGGTAGCGGCGGCAGGCTGAGCCGCGGCTGCCCGCTCGGCTTCCACCTGCTGGCGAATCTCGTCCGCCAGAGCCTGTTTGATGGCAGGCGTAATAAGCCTGGGCTGCGCGTTGTCGGCCGTCGGGGCCGCTGCGGGCGGTTGATCGTCGGGGCCAGCCGCGGTCTGATTGTCATATGCCTGCTGGAGATTCTGCGCCAGCGTGTAGTCTGTCAGCCACAGAGACGCATCCGGATATGTGGGATACGGCGAGAAATATGAATTCCAGAAGTTATACCAGTTATCGCCGTACCAATCCCAGGCATACGACATGGGCGAGGCCCACGGATCCACGATCCACCCGTAATAATTCGGGTTGAAGTAGAACCCCGGCACGTAGCGGTAATAGGCCACGTTCTGATAAACGGCGCGCTGGTACACGCGCGCGTAAGTCTGCTTTCCTACGACGTAGGTGCGCGACACATATCCTGGCCGGTTGGCCACCGGCCGTTCCATATAGCTGCGGTGCGCGCCGACGCCGACAAACCGGGTGTGGTCCGGCCGCGCCACCTCGTACCTGTGGTTGCCTCTTACCGTGATCTCGCTGCGGTCTGGACGGACAACGTGCGCCTGCACCAGCTTGCCGTTGTCGGCAAACCTCGCCTCGGTCCCGGGCCTGGAAAAATGCGTCAGGTGCCCATCGCGGTTGACTTCCCACTTTCTTCCGTCGGCATGGGTGAACATCTTGTTCCCGCCCGACTGGGTAACAGCCCTGGCATCATGCGGTGGGTTGAAGGTGCGCACCGGTACGGGAGGACGATGCGGTGCCTGGATGCTGGCGCTCCGCGGGGGCACGGGCTGCGTCGTCATTGTGGGATGCGGCGGGGCAGTCGGGCTGGGCCGCGCCGGCGCCGTCGGGCTGGGACGTGCGGGCAGGGTCGGGCTAGGACGCGCCGGCATTGCCGGGCCGGAGGTCGTGGCGTGCACAGCCGGGGACGCCGGCTGATGCGTGGTTCCGCCTGGCGGCGTTATGCTCGGATGCGCCGGCATTCTCATGCCGGGATGCGCCTGTTGCCCGGCGCCGGGAGTGATAGGCGCGGTCGGGCCGGGGCGCGTCGGGGAGCCCGGCGTAGGCCGCGTTGGCGCGTTGGTGTGCGAGGGCGCAACCGGCCGCGATGGCGTCACCGGGCGTGACGGGGCCACCGGACGTGATGGCGCCGGCCGCGACGGTGTAACCGGACGCGACGGCGTCACCGGACGTGGCGCGGGACGCGGTGCTGGTCTCGGCGCTGGCGCGGGCTTGTACTTATTGTCGGTCGCCCGGCCAGCTTGAGAAAACAACAGTGCTATCGCAACAATCGCGGTCAGTGGGCCCCGGAATACTTTCGACTTCATAACGTCTCTCCTGGGTCTCTACGAGGCTGCGGAAAAACAGGATTCAGAACGGGCGCGACTACAAAATCCGTTAGCTGCTCTTAATAGTGCCCGCATTCCAAAGCGCCTCGCTTCTGGCTTCGGCGCGTTTTCCCGCAGCCTGCTACACGCCGGAGCGCGCTTCACCTGGTCAAGGTGACCAGGAACGGCTCGACGCTGCTTATTGTGATATCGCTGCACGACTTCACGGCAAACAACCCGGCAGGCTTGACCCAGTGCCCGACAAAGTTGGTTATCTCGGTGTTGATCCTGATCGTCTTGCCGTCCTCGCCGATAATGCCGCTGAAATTGTGATTGGCGCCTGGTATCTGGCAGGTGGTTTCGGCCTGATAATAGCCCGGCTGGGTGGCTACGCCATCAATAGCGAACTCGTTCTGAGTACCCTTCAAAACCCAAGTGCCGAAAGTGAGAGTGAACTCCCCCTGGGAAAGCTTAACCGCCGCCGTGCCACCACAGCCAGTCTTGCAGGTCCAGTTGCCGTTTAGTCCGGCAATGAGCGCTTGCTTTGCCTGCAGCTTTCGCCGCTCCGCCGCCTCAGCCGCCTGCTGCTTGGCCACTTCGGCCTGCGCCTTTTCCTGCCGGTACTCGATCTGGTACATCAACTCCTTGGCTGCTTTGGTCTGGGCGGGATCAAGCGACCAGGCCAGATACACCTTCAGATTTTCCTTGGCGGCCGTGTAGTCGCCGGCCGAGCTCTGAGCCACGCCCAGGCTGTAATAAACCGGCCCGTACCAGGGAGCGGCATCGCGGGCGCGCTCGAACTGCACCACCGCGTCTTTGAATTCTTCCGGGGTCTTGGCATCCTCGAAGGCGACCTTGCCGCGGGCCAGGAAACGCTCTGTTTCCTCCGGCACCGGCAGCGGAGGATTATAGGCGGCCACGCGCCGCACCAGCGCTTCACGCAAGGAGGTGTCGGAAGGGTTCTGCTTGATAGCGGCGATGGCGTCGCTGAATTCAGCCTGCGTCTGCCTGGCGCTGGCTTCTTGGAGCAGATTCTGGCCGGCCTTGATGCTGGCATCATCGCGCAGCGCCGCGATATAAAGGCCGAGCCATTCTTTCTCTTTCTCGTAATCTCGCAGCCTGTCCGACAGAGCTCCCAGGTTGTAATAGGCGTCGGCGTACCAGGGCGCGGCCTGGGCTGCCTGTTCGAACAGCTTGGCGACGGCCTTGAGGTCCTCGTTGTTGACCACCTTCTGCATCTGCGCCATTGCCTGCTCGAAGTAGTTGCGCGCCTCGTCTGGAATTGCCGGGGCCTGCTTAACGGCGCGAGCCAGGCGGATGACCTTGTCGCGCAGTTCGGCGCTGTCCGGCTGCGCGCGATATTCCGCCAGGGCGGCGGCGAAATTCTTACGGGCAAGCGCATCGGCGGACGGCCTCGGACTAGCCGGCCGCTGGCTTTGCGCGACGCCCATGGCCATGGCGCCGAGCAAAAAACACACTAGTATGCTTGCTGATCTTGTCCTCATCGAATCAGGCTCTCCTTGAACTACTCTGGATTTTACTGCTGATGACTAAAACCGCAACACAGCAAAGTGGTCTCTGCGATACCCCAAAGGTGTAGTGCCATTCTGGGAGCGGTCTTGGGGGACGCTAACGCGCTGGTGGTATTGGCATTACAGAAAACCTGGAGTGTCCATGTGGTGCCAGCAGCCAGCCACAGGTAAGCAAGGCACCTCGGCTAACTCACGAGAGGACGCTCCAGAATTTGCAGCATGGTGGAAGGAGTTCGCCGTTCTTTTCAGACCGGATTATGCCCGGCGGCGTGCCGCGCTAGCGTTTCGCGGGTGCTTCCGCCGGTTTTTTCGCGTAGTGGGTATCGACGTAGTGGTTGAGGATGGTGATGAACTCATCGACGATTTTGTCTCCGCGCAGAGTTGTCGCCAGCCGGCCATCGATGAACACCGGCGCCTTGGGCTCCTCGAAGGTGCCCGGCAGCGAGATGCCGATGTTGGCGTGCTTGGATTCGCCCGGACCGTTTACCACGCAGCCCATCACGGCCAGCCGCATCTGCTCGATGCCTTCGTATTGTTTACGCCACTCCGGCATCTGCCGGCGCAGGTAGTCCTGAATCTGCTCGGCCATTTCCTGGAAGAAAGTTGAGGTGGTGCGGCCACAGCCGGGGCAGGCGGTGACCTGGGGGAAGAAGTTGCGAATGCCTATGGATTGCAGGATCTGCTGCGCCACCCGCACCTCTTCGCTGCGGTCGCCGTTGGGCGCCGGGGTCAGCGAGACCCGTATGGTGTCGCCGATGCCTTCCTGCAGCAGCACTGCCAGCCCCGCGGTGCTGCTCACGATGCCCTTGGCGCCCATTCCCGCCTCGGTCAATCCCAAATGCAGCGGGTAGCGGCAGCGGGCGGCGAGCGCGCGATAAATGTCGATTAGGTCCTGCACCCCGCTCACCTTAGCACTGATGATGATCTGCTCGGGCCGCAGGCCGTAGTGTTCGGCGCGCTCGGCTGAGCGCAAGACGCTGACCACCATGGCCTCCATCATCACCTGGCGCGTGTCCTTGGGATCGCTGGAGCGCGAGTTCTCGTCCATCATGCGCGTCAGCAACTGCTGGTCGAGCGAGCCCCAGTTGACGCCGATGCGCACCGGACGCTGATTCTCGACGGCCACCTCGATCATGGTACGAAAGTTGTCGTCGTCCTTGCGCCCGATGGAAACATTGCCGGGATTGATGCGGTACTTGGCCAGGGCGCGGGCGCAGGCCGGATATTTCTTCAGCAGCAGGTGGCCGTTGTAATGAAAGTCGCCGATGATGGGCGTCTGTACGACCTCGTCCGCCAGCCGTGCCACGATTTGCGGCACTGCCTGCGCGGCGGCATCGTTGTTGACGGTGACCCGCACCAGCTCCGATCCAGCGCGCGCCAGCGCGGCCACCTGGGCCACGGTAGCGGCCACGTCGGCCGTGTCGGTGTTGGTCATCGACTGCACCACGATGGGCGCATCGCCGCCCAACGGCACGCCGCCAACCGAGGCCTTATACGTTTTCTTGCGCTGAATGGTAGCCATCGAATGTTTCCCCGGTCGCCTACTGCACGTGCCGCGCGATGCCCGGAATCACCTTCATGACATCATTAAAAATCACCAGCCCGGCGAACAGGATCAGGCAGACGAATGCTGCCTGGTAGATGCGCTCCTTTATGCGCTGGCTGATGTCGCGCCGTATCACCGACTCGATCGCCAGCAGCAGGATCAGCCCGCCGTCCAGGATCGGAATGGGGAACAAGTTGAAGATGCCCAGGTTGAGGCTGATGGCGGCCATGACCTGCAGCAACGGCGTCCAGCCATGCTGCTGGGCGGCCATGCCGCTGATGCGGGCAATGCCGATAGGGCCTTCCATCTGCTTGACCGATATCTTGTGCTGCAACATGCGCTTGACCAGCTCCAGGATCAGCAGCGAGTTCTTCTGGTTCTCCTCGAAGGAGTGCGAAAGCGCCTGGGCAAAGGGAAGCTTATCCACCCTCACCGGCATGGAGAGAATGCCGATGCGGTAAACCTTGCGTCCGTCTTCAGCGGTGGTCAGCGCCGGCGTTAGCGACAAATTCAGCTCCTGGCCTTGGCGCATGACCGTCAGAGTCACTGGAGTCTCCTTGGTCTGCTGCAACTGGTATGCCAGGTTCTGGGTGGAGCGGACCGGAGTCCCGTTGAAAGCGACTATCTCATCGCCAACCTGCAGCCCGGCTTGGGCGGCCGGCATTCCCGGCTCCATCTGGGTGATTATGAAAGGCTGCTGCGGCGATATCCCGGCATCGCCAAGCTGGTCTTGCCCGACGGGCTGGGGGACTAGCGTCTTTTCCATCTCCTGGTCTTCGCGCTGAATCACCAGGTGCACTGGCTGGCGCGGGCTGATGAGAATCTTGGAGAAAATGGATTCCCAGTCGGGGTTCCTGGTCGAGCCGATCTCCAGAATCTTGTCGCCCGGCTGGATTCCAGCCTTTTCGGCGGCGCTGCCGCTGCTCACCCAGCCGACTACGGCCTCTTTGCCCTGGTAGAGCGGATGCTCATAGTGAACCATGAAAACGCCGGTGAGCAACGCCACCGCCAGCAGCACGTTCATCAGGGGTCCGGCCAGAGCGATGGCCACTCTTTGCCAGCGCGGATGAGACATGAACTCGTCGGGCGCGCCGGTCCGCTTGTCCAGCGGGTTCTCGCCCGCCATCTTGACGTAGCCGCCGAAGGGCAAGGCGGAAATTCGGTAGTCCGTGCTCCCTCGGCGAATGCCGATCAGTCGCTTGCCAAATCCCAGGGAAAATACCTCAACCCGCACCCCGAACAGCTTGGCGACCACAAAATGCCCCAACTCATGGACCAGGATCATGATCCCGAGGACGAAGACAACCGAAACGATGCTGTAATACAGAGCAGATGCCATAAGTTAGAGCGTACCCTTTGCCGAGGCTGGACTGGTTCCCCTGGCGGAGCGCGTGCTGGCGTTCGGCGGACCAGCCAATTCCGTACCGCGCTGCCGAATGATCCGTCCGGCCATAGCCCGAGCTTCGGAGTCGACGGCAAGCACCTCTTCTATAGATTCAGGATTTCGCAGCGGCGTTTCATCCAAAACTGCTGCGATGGTCGCCGGAATGCCCTGAAACGGAATGGCCCGTTGCAGGAAGGCGGCGACGGCCACCTCGTCGGCTGCATTCAGGGCGATGGTACGGGAGCCGCCCGCCTCCAGCGCCTCGTAAGCCAGTCTCAGGCAAGGGAATCTCTCCATGTCTGGAGGAGAAAAATCGAGCTGCCGCAGCTTCAGAACTGGAAAGCGCAGGTCGGACTGCACCCGCTCCGGGTACGTCAGCGCATAAAGGATGGGCAGACGCATGTCGGTCACCGAGATCTGCGCCAGCAGGCTGCCATCGACGAACTCCACCAACGAATGCACCGTAGACTGCGGGTGGATGATCACCCGTACCCGCTGCGGCGGCAAGCCGAAGAGCCGGCAGGCCTCGATCACCTCGAAGCCCTTGTTCATCAAGGTGGCCGAATCGATGGTTATGCGGCGTCCCATCTTCCAGGTCGGGTGGTTCAGCGCCTGCTCGACCGAAATGGAGGCGAACTCCGCCAAGTCGGTGTTCAGAAACGGCCCGCCGGAAGCGGTCAGCCAGACGCGCTCGACCTCGTGCAGCCGCCCGCCGCGCATGCACTGGTGGACGGCGTTATGTTCGCTGTCGATGGGCAGCAGAGGCGTATTGCGGCGGCGGGCTTCGGCGGTGATCAGCTCGCCGGCGGCCACCAGGCATTCCTTGTTGGCCAGGCCCAGCGCTTTGCCGGCCTTGACCGCCGCGTAAGTCGCCTCCAGGCCGGCAACCCCCACGATGGCGCTAACTACGAAGTCGGCCTCGGGATGAGTGGCGACGGCAACCGTTCCCCGGCTGCCCCAAACCACCTCGACATCGGAAGCTCCCGCCGCCTGGAGGCGTTTCTTGAGGCTGGCGGCGCCCTCCTCGCGGGCCAGGGAAATCAGCCGCGGGCGCCAGCGCAGCGCCTGCTGGAAGGCAAGTTCCAGGTTATTTCCCGCAGCCAGCGTAGCCACGCCAAAGCGCTCGGGATAGGCGTCCACTATCTTGAGCGTGCTATGGCCGATGGAACCGGTAGAACCAAGGATGGCTAGCTTCTTCATTCGGAAATATCGTGCCCACTTGAGGTTAGGTCATCTGCAGGAATTTCTCAAGCGTTGCCGCAAACAACAGCAGCGCCACCGGAGCGGCGAACAGCAAAGCATCGATGCGGTCCAGGACCCCTCCGTGGCCGGGCAGCAGCCACCCTGAGTCTTTGATCCCGGCGCCGCGTTTCATCATCGATTCCAGCAGGTCTCCTATCTGGGCCGCCACATTCAGGGTAACGGCCACGCTTATCGCCACCAAGTATGGAGCTTGGGCGAAGCCTGCCGGTTCGGTCAACAGGCTAATCCGGGCAAGCCCTGAGCCAATCTGAGGCGCAAACCGGGCCAGCAGCAAGGCAACAATAACCGAGCCCGCCACCGAGGCCAGCGCGCCCTCCCAGGTCTTCTTGGGACTGATTCGCGGCGCAAAGGGAATCCTGCCCACGGAGCGGCCGACGTAGTAGGCAAAGGTGTCTCCCACCCAGACCACCAGCAGGGTGAACAGCACGAAAAACCATCCGGCGGGCATCATGCGCAGGAAGACCAGCGTAAGCAGCGGGAAGGCGACATAGGCGATGCCAAGATAGGAGAAGCAGGCGGCCGGCAGGGCGTTGCGCAGGTTCTGCCGCGGCAGGCCCGCGCACAGAAAAATAAATGGCGCCAGGCCGAACAGCAACACCAGCGCCAGGAGCACGGGCACAGTTCCCGGATCGCCAACCGAGCCGGCCCAGAAACCGATGCCAAACAGTGTGACCGTGATCAGGTATGTAAGAAAACGAAACGGCTCGACTTCATAACCGGCGGCAATATCGAAATATTCCCTGAGCGCCAGCAGAGCGACCAGTGCCACCAGCAGGGTAAAAAGCGAAGCGGGGGCGCGAAAGACAACCAGCAATACCAGGGGAATCAGAATGGCGGCGGTGGCGGCACGCTTCATCGCGGCTCAGGCGCGCGCCGTACTTGCGCCCAGTCCGCCGTAGCGCCGCTCGCGCTTCTGGTATTCGCTCACGGCTTCCAGAAAATGAGCGCCGTCGAAGTCGGGCCACAACGTCCCGGTAACGTAGATTTCCGCGTAGGCGAGCTGCCACAGCAGGAAGTTGCTGAGCCGCATCTCGCCGCTGGTGCGGATCACCAAGTCGGGATCGGGCAGGCTGTTGGTGTAGAGATGACGGGCGATCATCTCCTCGTCTATTTTGAGGTGGGCGATGCCGCCGTTATTCTCGGCCGTGGTGAGAATCGATTGAAAGCAGTCCACCAGCTCGGTGCGCGCCCCGTAATTTAGCGCCAGGGTCAGCAGCATGCCGGTGTTTTTGCCGGTTTCCTCCAGCGCCCATTGCATGCGCGCCTGCACCGCCGGCGGCAACTCCTGGGTGCGGCCGATGAAGTTCAGCCGCACGTTGAAGTCGTTCAGCATGGGCACTTCATGTTTCAGGTAGCTCCGCAGCAGCGCCATCAGAAACTCGGTCTCGGTCCGGGGACGCCGCTTCCAGTTCTCGACCGAAAAGGCGTAGAGCGTCAGGCAAGGAATTCGCACCCGCGAGGCGGTCTGAACCACGTCGCGCACCGAGTCCGCCCCGGCACGATGACCGGCTATGCGGGGCAGGTGGCGGCGCTTGGCCCAGCGTCCGTTGCCATCCATGATTATTGCTGCATGTTGCGGAAGCCGATCCGGGTCGAGCTGCTCGTAAATTTCAGCTTGTTTCCGGCTCAGGCCGGCGGATGTTGTATCCAGCAAGCAGAACCTCTGGAAAGAATTGAAACACACGGCACCGGGGATTGCAATCTGCGGGTTGTTTTAGTAGTGGGTCAATTTGAATTTCCACAACAACGGGTGCCCCACGTCCCGCCCTGCTTTTGGGCTGACGTGGGGCCAATTCCCCAGGTTAGCGCCGAAAAGCGCGGCGCGGAACCTAGGGCACCCCTCAAATTGCCCACTACCGTTGTTTTTAAATAGACCGGCGAGCCAGCATGTAGGCCCGGCGGGAACGGTCGTGCACTACCTCGAATTCGCGGGCGCAGGAGTCGCAAAGCCAGATCGCTTTTTGCCGCAGACGGTTGACGTTGGCGCTGGGATGTCCGGCAGGATAAACAACTTGCCCTTACCCAGCCGTTTGAACTCGGCTTCGCAGCTTGGGTTGGCGCAGGTAGAGACGCTGGTTTGACTGGAAACTCTCGGTTGGCCCATGTGTGCCCCCCTTGGCGATTCGGGCAACAGCCAACTGTCTGCTGAATCGATAAGTGATACGAATCACCGATTAAGATTGCGTCTCCCCAGACAACGTTGCCTGCGGGCTTCCACCTTCAGCAAACCGTATTAGGTCGAATTCTTTGTGAGCGCCCCCAGCTCCCGCAGTGGGCGCAAGGTGCACCCGCCCACGCGCAACTCTGGCGTTGGCTGGGGAGGGCGCTCCACTGCTTTCCGATCAGGCGGTGCGCCGCGCCTGCGTAGTCATGGCCCGGACCTCGTTCAGCACGCTGGTCCACTGCATGGCATTCAGCTTGCCCAGGTACGGAATCAGTTCGGCAATGAACTCATCGGCCTGCAATTGCCGGATTTGCTCCTCCAGCCGCGGTTCGCCGTGGTGCAGCAGATCACAGATGGTGACGTTCAGGGCGTCGGCCAGCCGCTGCAGCGAGGAAAGCGTGGGGCAGGCTTTTTCATTTTCGATCTTCGAGATGTAAGTGCGCGGGACGTTCATGCGTTGCGCCAACTGCCGCTGGCTTAGCCCGGCGCGTGTGCGCAGGGCGCGAATCGCCGCCGCCACCGGCAACTGGCGGGCATCGCCTTCGCCAGCTTCAACCCTTGGCGGAAGCTGGGTGAGCGCCACCGGTTCCGGTTCTTCGTCGAAGGGGGTTTTGCATTTGCGGCAGAGATTGCTGCTGGTCCGGAATTGTACTAGCTGGCAGTGATCGCAGCGCAGGACTTCCTTGGAGTCAACCGGCGCAAGAAGTGTGGCCATTAGTTGTAACGGAGCGCCAGAGCGGGGGCGCCGTGCGCGTGAACAGCCAATAACTCTTTGCCCGCCGGCCCGGAGGGCCATAGACATCGAACGCTTGGCTCTTCCCGGTTATCAGCCTGATTCGGATCAAGCTGGTAACCTCGCGCTGGCCGTAATGTGCAGCATTGGCTTGGCTGATGTCAAGACATTTTTGCTGTAATTTGGCCAGAAAAAAGGCAAAGCAAAATTATCGGCATGGACGAAACCCGGCGAAAAGCGGGAAAATACCGGGATGAATCGCGAAACCACCTGGGGTTTACTAACTGTATTCGGGCAAGCGTTGAAAACAAAATAGTTGTTGATTCTTCGATTGGCTAGAAGGGCGAGAAAGGCCAGAAGGGCGGTTTGCTAGCACAAAATAACACAAAATTTCGGCGCTCATTTCGGGCAGGTGAGCCTATTAGCGCGATGATCCAAATTTTCTTCTGCAAGAAATTGCATTGAGCGCATTCTAGAGAAGAGGAGGGCAAATGGCGCACGCAAAGCTGTTGCTGTGTACGGCCACGATGTTGGCTGCGATGTGCTCGGCGCAAACTACTCCACCAGCCACTACCCCCGCAGCTAGTACGCCCCGAGCTGACCCCGCGATAACTCAGATTCGCAAGGCCGTCACATTCATTAAGCTGACCTGCAACAACCGCTATGATGTCAGAGGAACAGGATTTTTCCTAAATTACCCGGATTCGAGACTAGGCAAAGAGCTTGCGTTCGTATATCTAGTGACAAATCGTCACGTCGCTCTTTGTTGGAACCCTTCGGGACAGCCGATGTCAGTTGAGAATATCAGTATCCGCCTGAACCGCAGCGAGGCCGTTGGCGGTGTTTTCGCGCAAGAAGTTTTTTAAAATGAGCACGGAAACGTTCCATGGATAGTCCCCGAAGATGATTCGGTGGATTTGGCCATCTTGCCGGTATCGCCCAATCCGTCACGTTTCGATTTCCTGACATTACCAATCGGAATGCTCGCAACAAAGGACGTTCTGTCACAACGGAGAGTGACGGAAGGCGAGCCTGTGTTTTTCGCCGGTTTCTTTCCGCAGTTTCCAGGCACGAAGCGAGCGGAACCAATAGTTCGGCAGGGCATCATCGCTATGATGCCCGACGAGAAAATTCCTTTTGTGAACACGCCGGAGAAGCTTTACTTGGCGGACGTTCATGCGTTTGGCGGAAACAGCGGCGCACCCGCATTCGTCAACCTAGGCGGAATGCATAGTGGTACGCTCGTGGTAGGCGAGGACTACCGATTGCTAGGCGTAGTGAACGGTGAAGTTTTTGAAGATGAGAATTTTAATTTGGAATTGGCAACCACTCTACAAGCAAGGGGAAAGGTAAACAGCGGGGTTTCGACGATTGTCCCCGCAGATGAATTGAAAGCACTCCTAGAAGACCCGCGCCTGCAAAAGCTCCGGGACGATGAAGTGAAACGCCGCCATTAACAGCAGGAATGGCCCCGGCGGTTTGCCCTTGTCTCAGGCGGGCTTCTAAGCGCGATTGCGGGGCATCCTGGACGAGAAAAATCCCGGATTGCCCCGCGCCTTGGATGAGAGTTGTGAACGTTTGATTGCTTTCAGGTACTCATCCGCGATAAAGTCTTTAGAATCATGACGAGAGAAGATACCTGGAAATTGCTAACGGAGTACACACAGTCGGAAAGTTTGCGCAAGCATGCCCTGGCGGTCGAGGCCTGCATGCGCGCCTATGCCCGCAAGTATGGCGAAGACGAAGAGAAGTGGGCCATCACCGGGCTGATCCATGACTTCGACTACGAGCAGCATCCCACCATGGAAGAGCACCCGTTCGTGGGCGCCAAGCTGCTGGCCGAACGCGGCTACCCGGAGGAGATCAGCCGCGCCGTGCTCTCGCACGCCCATTACAGCGGCGTGCCGCGCCAGTCCAGGATGGAGAAGGCGCTGTTCGCCTGCGACGAGTTGGCCGGCTTCATTACCGCCGTGGCCATGGTCAAGCCGGGCAAGTCGCTGGCCGAGGTGGACGCCAAAAGCGTGCGCAAGAAGATGAAGGACAAGGCCTTCGCCCGCGCCGTCAGCCGCGACGACATCACCAATGGCGCCGCCGAACTGGGCGTCGACCTGGACGAGCACATCAGCCTCTGCATCGAGGCCATGAAGTCCATCGCCGCCGGGCTGGGCCTGGCGGGAAAATAGCGCTTCTTAGAGCCGCAGCAGCCGCTCCGCATTCAGGTGAGCTATCTTCTCCACGTCTTGTGGGCTGATGGGCAGGGAATTCAAGAAAGCCTGGCCCTCCAGGTTGGAGCTGAAGGGGTAATCCACGGAAAAAAGCAGGCGGTCGGCGCCCACCACCTGCAGCGCGCAGAGAAACGGGGGCAGGGTGAAGTACCCGCTGGTGGTGACATAGAAGTGCTGGTGAAAGTATTCGGCCACGCCGCGGGGCAGCTTGGCGCGACGGGAGAATACCGAGTCGGCGCGCGCCAGCGAGAACGGCAGATTCTCCCCCAGATGCCCGATCATGATCTTGAGCCCGGGAAAGCGGTCGAACAGCCCGCAGACAATCAGCCGCAGACAGTGCATTCCCAGCTCCGCGTGCCATCCCCAGGCAGCCCGGGAGAGGAAGAAGTCTAGGCCATTGGGCAGCCCGCCGTAGTAAGCCTGCTGCGCCGCCGCCGGCGCCACCGTGGGATGCAGGTAAATTGGCACATCCAGCGCCTGCGCCACTTCGAACACCGGCGTGAACCTGGGATCGTCCAGAAAAACGCCGTTTACTGTGCCATGAATCATGGCGCCCTTGAATCCGAGTTGCCGGACGGCGCGCTCGAATTCGGCCGCCGCTTTCTCCGGCTGCTGCAAGGCCAGGGCGGCGAAGCCGGCGAAGCGGTCTGGATGTGCCCGCACGGCCGCCGCCAGTTGGTCATTGGCATCGCGCGCCAGGCTGGCCGCTGTCTCCGCATCCAGCCGGTCCATGCCGCCGTTCACCAGCGACAGCACCTGCATGTCGATTCCGGCGGCGTCCATGTCGGCGAGGCGGGCCTCGCCCACCTCGGCTAGGCGCGCGCTGACCGCCCGGCCGTGCTCGGGAGAGGCAGCCGTCTTTTCCGCATAGGCGGTAACCTGCAAAAACTCGGCGGTGGCGAAATGTTCTTCCAGCGCAATCGTGCGCATGCGTCGACCTCGGTTTTGATGGGGGAAATTCACGCCAGAACAAAGCCCAGAGCCATATTATCCCAGCAACCGCAATCAGGATGGTTGCCGGCAACCCCGGCCCTAGCAGGCTGCGGAAAAACGCGCCGAAGCAACAAGCGAGGCGCTATGGGCTGTGGCTGCTACAACAATCGTTCACAAGATCTTGTAGTCACATCGCCCCTAAATCTGTTTTTCCGCAGCCTCCTAGGGCTCGCAGCTTCCGGAATCATGCAGGGTGCCACGGACACTGGCCTCGGCGCAATCATTTTTGCTGCCCAGGCCTTACCGCAAATCTTTGCCGGACGCGCTTTTTAACTCCGCTCCCGGGCAATAACGAACGTGGTTCCGCGCCATCTGAGTGGTTTTTGCTTTTGACGAAGGCAATGCTTCTGGTTAGAATGTAACCGTCGCCGGTCTGTTATTGACTGGCGTATAGCAACAGCCATTCATCACTCCTCAGTAGCTCAATGGCAGAGCATCCGGCTGTTAACCGGAGGGTTGTAGGTTCGAGTCCTACCTGAGGAGCCATTCTTTTGTGCAAGTTACGAATGCCACCAAAGTTAATTTCACTCCCACTGTGCGCGTACTGTGCGGGTTTTCGTGGGGGCAATAAGAAAGCCCGCCGAAGCGGGCTGCTGCACACGGCATTGAAATGCGGTTAATTGCTGGGGAGCTTACCGACTGGCTCGCCGCTGAATGTGCATACGTTGCCATCAGTGTCTGGAACGGCCCCCACCCAGATGCCGCCGGTCAGCAAGTGTGTCATATGCAAACGGACCAATTTTTCGATACGCGAGAGCCATTCTTGAGCCTGCAATCGAACATTACCGCCCCCTTGTACACTGTACGGGTTACGCACATGTAGCACCTCGGCGCAGTAGTCGTACAATTCGATAAATTCATCCTTCGTCAGAAAACCATCAGTGAGTGGTTCGGTGCGCATGAGCGAACTTCCGCCGTATGGTGCCCTCGAAACGATCCGGAAAGGTTGTGGGTAGAACCCAGGGTTTATTTCTTCCAGATAGGCCAACATTGCTTTGGCGCGCCAATCAGAAGCAAACCTCGACCGGGCAGCAGCGTAAGCCTTTCTGTTGGCAGACAGCGAGGCAAATGCAATTTGCTCCAATACCTTCCGAAATTGGAGAAATACGATCTCAACGTCCAGCGACTCATCTCCCGTTAAACCGTCGGCGAGAATTGATCGGATCAATTCAAAGCGCGGCGGGAGATCCGCCATGCAACGAGCATAGATTTGAGCGTCATCGGTCAATGTTTTCTAGCTCTCCTCAAAGCGGCGGCCGTCACTCAGTTGATGCCAGCCGACTGCCGCGTCGTCGCAAGTTTCTTACGTTGCTCTGCGGCCTGTTGTGAGCTGAACGTAAGGCTCGAATACCTCAAGGTCGAAGGGAAACGAGTTCCATTGTAAGCTTCCACCTATTTTTACTGGCCCGCATTTTTTCGCCTTCTCACTTACTCGTAACCACGTTTCACTTAACGAGAGCGCTGTCCGTGTTCTGTCCGTGAACTGGAGCCAAAAGCAGCCAAAAAGAACCAAAACCGGAGGCTGGATTATCTGCGTTTTGTGGGCTTAGTTGGTTGGCGTTGGCTGGCTTCGTGGCCTGATTCGCCCTGTTAACCGGAGGGTTGTAGGTTCGAGTCCTACCTGAGGAGCCAATCTTTCAATAACTTACAGATTCCCAAAACAGAACTTCACCGCATTTCACCGCATTTGAATCAGGAACTCGAAACAGATTCCCTCAACAACCTTTAATGGCGGCTGTTATCGTTTGGGGAATAAGTTGAGGACTAGTACGTCAGGTTCTCACGTTGGATCACTACAGGTGGGCATACGAACCGCTCCCCCAACCATCGATTCGGCCTGGGACTGCGGCCATGATTCTTCCATGCGGACATCCAGCCGCCGGGCCGATGCAAAAAGTGGAAAACACTTCGGTGGGGTTTGCCAAGGCGCCGAAGCGCCGACTTTTGCACCGGCTGGTCTCTACTCCAGCAGCCTGCGGCTGCCAAAAGCCCACTGGATGCGAGAGTGCCTACTCACTTGTGCGGTCTAGCCGAAGCCGACCATGGCTAAAGTCAGGATGCTCTCGGGTGAGCGCCCGCCGTAGGGAGCACACCGGCTTTCCAGGCCCGCGACCTGCGGCTCGCCCGCCCAGCCAGCCGCCCAAATATGTTTCCGTTGCAGGCCCGGGCAGGAGGCGGCCGGGCGTATGCCCACTACGACACAGCCACGGCGGCTTCCTGCGAAGCCGGCGTTTCCGGCGTCAGTTGAAAATCATTTTCCCACTTGGCCACGACGGTGGTTGCCAGGCAGTTGCCGAGGGTGTTGGTTGCCGAGCGTCCCATGTCCATGAGTTCGTCGATTCCCAGCAGCACCAGCACCGGCTCCATAGGCAGTCCGAACTGACTCGCCACAGCCATAAGCCAAACCAGCGAGCCGCGCGGCACGCCCGTTCCGCCCTTGGTGATCAGCATCAGCGAAATGAGCGCCAGGATCTGCGAGCCGATGCTCATGTGGATTCCCGAGGCCTGGGCCACGAAGACTGTAGCCAGCGTCATGTAGACCGACGCGCCGTCCTGGTTGAAGCTCATGCCCAGCGGATAGACGAACGAAGCGGCGCGCCGCGAAACGCCCATCTCCTCCAGGTTCTTCAATGCGATCGGCATGGCAGCTTCAGACGCCGTAGTCGCAAAGGCAATGGTCACCGGGTCGGCCACCGCTTTGAAAAATCTTCGCAGCGGCACCCGGAACAGCAGCGCCACCGGCACCAGCACGCAGGTAATGAATATGAAGATCGACACGTAAAGCGTAACCAGCATCTTGCCCAAGTTCACCAGAATGCCGATTCCCATGTGCCCGACCGTGTAGGCGATGGCTCCGCCCACACCGATGGGCGCGAAATACATCACCAATTTGGTGAACTTGAGCATGGTCTGTGCCAGGCTGTCGCAGAAGTCCAGCAGCGGCTTGCGCCGTTCCTCCGGCACCATCGCCAGTGCCAGTCCGAACAGGAATGAAAACACTACGACCTGCAGGATCTTCCCCTCGAACACCGACTTGGCGATGTTCTCCGGGAAGGCGCTGAGGATCACGTCTACTCCCGTGATCTTGCCGGCCGCGGCTACACTACCGGCGTCCTGCATGGCCTTTATGTTGATTCCGACTCCCGGCTTGGTGATGTTGACGGCAGCCAGACCGATCAGCAGAGCCAGCGTCGTAACCACTTCGAAATAGACGATCGCCTTGATTCCCATCCGCCCGGTGCGCTTGATATCGGAGTGTTGCGCGATGCCGCGCACCAGCATGGCAAACAGCAGGGGAGCGACGATGGTCTTTACCATGCGGATAAAGATCATGCTGGGCACGCGCCCGTACTGGCCTGCCAGCGGAAAGTCGTGCCCCAGGCAGGCGCCGGCCACCATGCAGACAAGAATCCAGGTTGTGTTCGAGCGCTTCGACCAGGCGTAAACGGCCAAGGCCGCGACACCCAGATACCGCGTGGTCATGATGGCGCCGTGCGGCGCGTTCATCAGGATCATGGCCCCCATGATTGCGAACAGTAAAAGAGCCGCCAGTATGGACTTCAGTTTCATAGAAATTCCTCCGCGTCGGAAGCGCAAAGCGGATCTATCTACGCCATCGTCGAATTCGGTAAGACTTTACGCCAGTTTTTCCAATGCCCGTTTGATGCGGGCGCATCCCTCTTCCAGCATCTCCATCGAGGTCGCAATTGAAATCCGAAAATAGGGCGAGATCCCGTAGGCCACGCCTTGCACCAGCGCAACCTCCACCTCTTCGAGCAGGTAAAGCGTGAGGTCGGCGTCGTTTTCGATACGCGCCCCGTTGGGCCGCTTCTTGCCTATAACTGCCTGGCAATTGGGGAGCATGTAAAATGCGCCCTCGGGTTTGTGGCACGTCAAGCCCGGAATCTGGTCGAGCAATTCCAGGACGCGGTCCCGACGCTGCTGGAAGATCATGGCCCGTTGTAGCACGAAATCCTGCGGGCCGTTGAGGGCGGCGGTAGCAGCCGCCTGGGCGACGGAGCACGGATTGTTGGTGGTTTGTCCCTGCAGCTTCGCCATGGCCTTGATGAGGGCACGCGGCCCGCCGGCGTAGCCGATGCGCCAGCCGGTCATGGCATACGCTTTGGAAACGCCGTTCACGGTCAGGGTGCGGTCGTAGAGCGCCGGCTCGACCTGCGCCGGAGTGAAGAACTGCCGCCCGTCAAAGAGGATGTGCTCGTAAATGTCGTCCGTCATGACGTACACATGCGGATGCCGCAGCAGGACATCGGTGAGCGCCTTCAACTCCTGGCAGGTATAGACCGCGCCACTCGGGTTATTGGGGTGGTTCAGGAGTAGCCACTTGGTGCGCGGGGTGATGGCGGCTTCCAAATCTTCCGGCTGCAGCTTGAACCCGCGATCCGCGCGGCCCGGCACCACGACCGGCACGCCCTCGGCCAGGATCGTCAGGTCGGTATACGAGACCCAATGCGGTGCCGGGACGATGACCTCCTCGCCGGGCGCCAGGGTCGCCATGAGTGCATTGCAAATCACCTGTTTGGCACCTGCGCCCACAGTGATCTGGTCGAGCGCGTAGTCGAGTCCGTTCTCGCGCTTGAACTTGCCGATGATCGCCTGCTTCAGCTCGGGCGTGCCGTCGGGAGTGGTGTAGCGCGTCTGCCCGCGCCGCATGGCCTCGGTGGCGGCTTCGCAGATGTGTACCGGGGTGTCGAAGTCCGGTTCGCCGCTGCTGAGTCCGACAATCTTGCGCCCGGCAGCCCGCAGTTCGCGGGCACGCTGGCTGGCGGAGGTGCTGGCGGAAGGCTTAATGCGATCTATCCTCGGGGCAATAAGTGACATGGTGATCTCCGAATCTGATGCGGCGCACGGCTACGGGCCGTTGCTGCTGCCAGAAAGTGTATGAACTGCGATTTTCATTTTGCATCCCAGAACTAGCGCAGCGTACACATCGCGTAACACCTTGTCAATGACCGTGCACCTTGGCCGCAGCCGCTCCGGCAGCAGCGCCCGCCATGGCAGGTTGTAGACGTGCTCGGCCAATAATCCTGTTGGTTGTTCTGGCTGCCGGTCGACATTGGTCGTCTCGCAAAGTCGAAAGAACAAAGCCTGGCTTAATGTTTCGGTGCCTTTTCCGGCCGCTCCGCAGGCGCCCGGCCCTGCCCCACCGAGCCATGCACCATTCCAGCGGTTACGCGACTCCCAGGCGTTTTTGAACATAAGGCGCCAGTCCGCCGAGATCGAGAATCTGCTGCAAGAATGCGGGAATTGGTTTGAAGTTGTACGTCTGCTGCCGGGTCACATTCCTGATCACGCCCGCGGCGGCATCGACCTCCAGCAGGTCCCCCGCTGCGATCCCGGCCGCAGCCGCAGGTGACTCCAGGACGAGAAGGCCCACGTTGATCGCGTTGCGGAAAAAGATCCGCGCGAACGATTGCGCGATGACCACCTTCACGCCTGTCATCTTAATGGCGATAGGCGCCGCTTCGCGCGAGGAGCCGCAGCCGAAGTTCCTTCCGCCGACCACGAAGTCCCCTGCCTGCACCTGCGATGCGAAGGCGGGGCTCATGTCCGCGAAACAATGGTCCTTCAGCTTCTCGGGGGTTTTGTTCCAGTTGGCCAGAAACCTGCCCGGAATGATCGCATCCGTATCGACGTCGTCTCCGAACTTCCATGCCTTGCCGGCCATTTAGCTTACCTGCCTTGGGTCGATTATGTAGCCTGCCACGGCGGCAGCCGCTGCCGTGTACGGAGAAGCCAAATACACCTTGCTGTTCTTGTGGCCCATCCGGCTCCCGAAGTTGCGGTTGGTGGTTGCAACCGCCACTTCACCGTCGGCCAACAAGCCCATGTGGCCGCCAAGACACGGACCGCAGATCGGCGGAGAGATCATTGCTCCCGCCTCCACGAAGATCTCGAGCAGCCCCTCTCGCATGGCCTGGAGATAGATCTGCTGGGTCGCCGGGAAGACCAGCAATCGCACACCGCGCGCGGCCTTCTTGCCCTTGATGACCTGGGCGGCGGCGCGAAGATCGCTGATCCGTCCATTCGTACAGCTACCAATGACGACCTGATCGACTTTGACGTTCTTCACCTCGCTTGCGGGCGCAACGTTGGACGGCAGGAACGGCTGCGCGACCAGCGGCTCGATGGCGGATGCCTGCCAGCAATACTCGGCCTCATAACCCGCGTCCGGGTCGCTGCTGAATGTGAGGTTCGTCCCCCGCGCCCTGCCCTCGAGATACTGCATCGTAATCTCGTCGGCCGCGATGATGCCGTTCTTCGCCCCGGCTTCCACGGCCATATTGCAGACCGTAAAGCGCTCGTCGATGGACATGTTGCGAATCGCCTCGCCGGTGAACTCCGTGGCTTTGTACAACGCGCCATCAACCCCAATCTGGCCGATGGTATACATGATCACGTCCTTGCCGGTCACCATCGGCTGCAGTGCGCCATCGAAGACGAACCGTAGAGAGGCGGGGACTTTCAGCCACAACTCGCCTAAAGCCATGGCGGCAGCCACGTCTGTCGCGCCCAGCCCGGTGGAAAACGCGGCCAAAGCGCCATAGGTGCAGGTGTGCGAATCGCCGCCGACGATCACCATGCCCGGACGCACCAATCCCGCCTCGGGAAAGATGGCGTGACAGACTCCTCCACGCCCCTGTTCAAACCAGTTCTCGATCTCGTACTTCTTGATATAGCCGCAAAGATCCTTGAGCTGCGCGGCGGCTTCCAAAGTCGGACTGGGGACAAAGTGGTCGACCGTAAAGTAGACCTTTGTGCGATCAAATACCCGGTCGACCTTCATCTTCTCCAACTCGCGGAAAGCCGCAGTAGTGATGTCATGTCCGATCACCGCGTCGACCTTGGCGGTTATGATCTCTCCTGGCGTCACTCGATCCACGCCGGCGGCATTGGCCAGGATTTTTTCTGTGATTGTCGATGCCAAAGTAGTCCCTCTATGAGGCCAAGCTCTGTTCGGGCATCCCTAGTTTTTTAAGACTGACGGATTGACGCACACTGCGCGATCGATCGGCAACCCGTTCAGGACTGCCAACGCATGCTCTACCGCAATCAAAGCCACTGAATCCAGCGCTGCATCCGTCGAGCCACCCATGTGCGGCGTCATGACAATGTTGGGGAGCGCGAGAAACGGATGGCCCTCCGATAACGGCTCTTTGGGAAAAGTGTCCAGGGCAGCCGCTGACAAGTGACCGCTCCGCAGCGCTTCGGCCAGCGCCAAATCGTCCACCACAGCGCCGCGCGCCGCATTGACCAGGATAGCTCCTTTCGGCAGCCGCGCCAGTTGCGCGGCACCGATCAGGTTGCGGGTCTCATCAGTCAGCGGGCAATGCAGCGAGAGTACGTTCGACTGCGGCAAAAGCGCATCCAGCGAATCTACCATCTCGATCGCCACCGGCCCGCCGGGCGGGGTACGGACGAACGGATCGTAGGCAATCACGCGCATGCCGAGTCCGGCGGCCACACGCGCCACAATGCGGCCGATGGTTCCCAATCCGACCAAGCCAATGGTGCGCCCGGACATCTGCATGCCGACATGGGAGCGGTCCCAGGCACCGGAGCGGACGGCTGCATCGTGCCGCGGCACCGCCCGCGCCGCTGCCAGCATCAGGCCAATCGTAAACTCGGCTACTGAAACGGCGTTTGCCGCGGGCGCGATCAGGACCGGTATGCCTCGCTTGGTTGCCGCCTCAAGATCAACGCCGTCATAGCCGACGCCATGCCGCGAGATCACCTTCAGGCGCGGCGCCGCCTCGATCGCCTCTGCACCGAACGGCAACTGGCGCACGATAACGGCATCGACCGGCTCAGCCCGCAGACGCTCAAGCAGCTCGGGGACACCCCCGGCTTTGCTGATGAAGATGGTTTTGCATTCGGCTGTCCGGAGCCGCTCCAGACCCGCCGCCGCCAACGTCGGCACCGTAACCAATATTGTCGAAGACATTTTTCTTTCGAACCTCGCTTCTGCCCGGGCGCTCACAGGCTGCGCTGTTTTGCGCCGGCAGTCACCATTGCGCTGGGCGCTTCAGCCGGCAGTCTGCCGGAGGTGCAACGGTTCCAGACTCTTCAGCTCAGCCAGCCGCAAATCGGCGATTTGCAGCTTCTCCATGTTCCAAAGCTGGCTCAGCAGTTGAGCAGCGGCTTGCCGCCCAATCACCGGAGAGGTCAGTTCATGAAACTTGTCGTTGAGTTCCGCATCCGACAGCGGCGCTTCCGGATCTCCCTTGCGATGCGGTTGAAAATGCTCAAACCGGCGGCCGTCCTGCACAGTGATGGCGACTCTGGCGGAGCGAAAGTTCGGGAACTTGGCCGTCATCTCCTCATCCGCCCGCAACGTAATCTTGGCCATCAGGTTACGGATGGCGGGATCGGCAAGACGTTCGGCGGTGAAGGCGTTGAGCCGGACGGAGCCGTAAAGCAACGCGTGCGCAACCACATAGGGAAGGCTGAACTTCGCCTCGTACTCCGTGCGCGGCGCGAAATTGCCGGTCACATTGATGGGGATCTGCGCGGTATCAATAGCGATGGACTTCACCTGCAACGGATCGAGGTTGTTCTGCGCCTTCAGCAACAGCACGGAGTCAATGGAAGAAAAGGTGTGACCGCAGCATCCGTGATTCTTCTGCGTGACCTCCATTATGTTGTAGCGTTCGCCGAGACCTTCAGTGAACTGCGGCGAGGGGCTTACTTGCGACAAGGCGGCGATGAAGCCCGCTTTGCCCTCAAGTACATCAAGGGCGCCGGTTACGCCGTGAGCGGCGCCGGTTGCGGCAGACACTCCTACCCAGGCGGCATGGCCGGCGTGCAGGGGTTTGGTCATGGCGTCGGAGCGAAACGCCTGCTGCAGGCCGGCGGCCAGAGACGCCGCGGTAGCCAGGGCATGGCGCGCCGCGTTGGCATCCTTGGGGGCCAGCAACGAAACCGCCGCCGCCGCACCGCCGAAGCAGCCCACCGTTCCCGTCGTGTGAAAGAACTTGTAATGAGAAGGCTGGACGGCCGCCCCAATGCGGGTTGAGATCTCATAGCCGATAGTGATGGCCTTCAGCAACTCCAGGCCTGAGCGGCCGCGGTCTTCCGCCGCCGCCAGGGCAGCCGCAATCGTCGGACAACCGGGGTGGTAGATGGCGTCGCGATAGATGTCATCGAACTCGACTGAGTGCGAGGCGCTTCCGTTAATCCAGGCGGCGGTCCCGGGAAACGCCACCGTGCCGTACCCCGGCAGGCTGGACTTGCCGTGTCCCAGCTCGGCCGCGTAAGCCTGAATCAGATTGACAGCGGGCGAGACCCTCGTCCCGGGAATGAGCGCGGAGAACCAGTCGAGTAGTGCGCGTTTGGCGTAATGGGTGACTTTCGGGGAAAGATCGCGCCCGGCATCATGCCGCGCATATTCCGCATAGATATCAACCAGCATAAGATTACCTTTCAAACGATGAATGCAACCGGCCCAGAATCGCTCAGACGAAATGCTGAGGCGCGCTCGTTGTCCCCAGTATGCTTGCCCTGTGGATTACGAGTAGTTTTTCAGCAACCTGCTAGTGTGCTGTCCCGTAATTTTGTGACATAAGTCGATAGTCGATACCTCATTTCCCTCAGCGGCTAAAGCCGCATGATTACTGGCGTACCGGGTTCATGGACATACGCAGGTGGCCACATCTTTTAGCTAACAGACCAATTCACCCGCCTAAAAGCACGTGAGAAATTTGACTACAAAAGAAACTACACTACACGATCAAAGGCCTACAGCTGGTTTCAAAAATCGATTTCAAGAGCAGGAAACAAACCACTCAGGGGCTAAAGCCCGCAATTTTATTGGCTCTGGACGGCATGGCTAAAGCCATGCCCTTTCAAAGAACCATTTTTGAAACCAGCCCTAGCCAGCACTCTCCTCGATCTTTGCCTTCGCCTGGTACTTATAGCCGGCGGTCACCTTCGGCAGAAGCATGGTCAGGAAACCGCCAAGCGCCACGATGGCGACCAAACTGTCAATGCCGATTGTCATGTTTCCGGACGTTGTCATAAGGGCGCCGAGCAACAACGGCCCGATAAAACCACCAAAATTGCCAACGCCGTTGAGTATGCCGGTGGCTCCGCCGGCAATTCCCGGCTGGAAAACAACCGAAGGCATCGTCCAGTATGGGCTTTCCACCGCCTTGGAAAGCATTCCGGTTAGGACGATCAGCGCATAGGAAAGCCACATGTAATTCGGAAACAGCGTAGACAACCAGAGCGCAACCGCGAAACCCCAACATCCATTTGCACACCAGATCCGGCGATTCCCCTTCCGGTCTGAAAGCGCGCCGAACCAATAAATGCCGATCATGCAGGCGACCAACGGCAGCGCGCTGAGCCAGCCCACGTTGGTCATGCTCATCTTGGTGAGCTTTTTCAGCATGACTGGCAGCCAGATCAGGTATCCGTATGTGCCCGTGGTTTCGCATAGTTTCACGATAGCCAGTAAAAACAGGTTCTTGTCCGTAAGGAGCTGCTTATAGGACCATTTCACCTGGGTGGCCAGCTTCCTAGTTGCTGAGAGCTTCGCCTTTTCTTCCGCAAGGGTCGTCAACAGGTACTCTTTTTCTTCCTTGGATATCCACTTAGCTTGTTGTGGAGAGTCGCTGATCAGCGGCCACCAGATCGCGATCATCGACAGCGAAACTATTCCTTCAAAAAAGAACAGCCCGCGCCAGCTATAGTTGGCGACCACATACCCTGCAAAAGGATTTGTTACCGCAGCGCCCAGTGGCAAGCTGAGCATGAATAGGGCATTGGCGCGTCCGCGTTCCTGCTGGGGAAACCATTTGCCGATCACAATCAGGATTGACGCATAAACCCCGCCTTCCGACACGCCCAGCAGAAAACGCATAAACAACAACTGCCAGCTATTCTGAACAAACCCGGTCAAAAACGAGATTACGCCCCAGCTCAGGATCGACCAGGCGATGTACTTCTTGGCGCTGCCGTGTTCGGCGATGTGCCCAGCGGGGAATTGCAGCACCAGATATCCCCAGAAAAAAATGCCGGCCGCCAATCCGGCGATGGTTCCTGATATTCCCAATGCCTGATTCATGCCTCCGGCGATAGCGAAACCGATATTCACCCGGTCCATATAGGCGATGCAATAGATGATGATTGCCGGCGTGATAATCCGCCACCATCTGGCTCTGGGAACTACTTTCTGCAAATTCTGAGTCGCAGTCACTGATCCCATCGAAGTTTCCTCGGCTGTTATGTTTTGTTAATCTATCTCACTCCCGATTTCTTTTGGACAAAACATGGCCCCTCCGGTCGAAGTCAGAATAGTCACATAAGAATCCGACAGGTACCAGTATATTGATAGGAAGAATTGATACCAAATATATAATTGTCAGGCGGAGGGCTCTTCCGTCGAGAGGAGCGTCGAGCCTGCCTCCTGTTGCTTGTCATCTGCTTGTTGCTCTTTGGTGGCGCGCCTGTCTCACATGATCCACAAAGGTTCGCAACAGTGGAGACTGGTTGGCCTTGCGGTAAACGAGGAAGAGTTCCGATTTCGGTAGATGGACGGTAAGCGGGCGGAATACAACGTCGGTGACAGTAAAGTACAGGGAGGATGGCAGCATTGTCGGAGAAATTCCGAATCCCGCCGAAACCAGCCAGAGTTTGGTTACGAAGTCGTTGGTGTACTGAAAGACCGGCAAATTGACATTGGCGGCCACGCACGCCGCGAAGAATGGTTCGTAGAACCCGTGAGTTAATTCGTGCCGGAGCAGAACCAGTCGCTCTCCTTTCAGACTCTCCGGAGGGATGCTGGTCTTGCGGGCGAGGCGATGGCCTCGGTGCAAAGCTATGGCCACGTCGGTCTCACTGAAAAGCTCGGCTGTTAGCTCGCTCTGGTCTATCTTTCCGTGCGTTAGCGCGATGTCAAGCGAGCCGTTTAGAACCGATTCAATCTGTTCAGGCGCACGCTGCTCGATCAGAGAAATCTGCACGTTGGGATGCGCGACGTGGAAGGTGCGCATGGCCTCCGCCAGCAAAGGTCCAAGCGAAGATGGCAAGTAGCCGATGGAAAGCATGCCGATGGCTCCCTCGGCGCTTTGCTTGGCGGCTGTCTTTAGCCGGTCGGCTGCGTCGAGAATGCTGTTTGCCAGCGGCAGCAGATTTTCGCCCGAACGACTCAACCGCACCGACCTGCTAGTACGTTCGAACAGCATCAGCCCCAGTTCGCCTTCCAGCTGTTTGATCTGCATGGTGAGCGGAGGCTGGGTAATGTGTAACCGCTCGGCGGCGCGGCGGAAGCTCTTCTCGGCCGCGACCGCGGCGAAATATCGAAGGTGGCGTAGCTCCATTCGAACCTTTCTAAATTTAGTATCGATCATTATTATCAATATATTGGTGATAATGCAATCCGGGCGCTAATCTTTGCCCAATTAACTTCCGGCAGGTTGTGGATGAGGTATCACCCTGTGGTTGCGATCACTGTCGCAAATGAAACATGCCGTTGCTGAAGATATTTCCGCAGGCAGGCGTGGGAGATGGTATGGCAGAGTTTGACAATTTGGATGTGTTGGTCATAGGTGGAGGCAATGCCGCCCTGTGTGCGGCCATCACGGCGCTGGAGAATGGGGCCAGCGTTCTGATACTGGAGTGTTCTCCAAAAACACTGCGCGGCGGCAACAGCCGGCACACGCGCAACATGCGCCTGGCGCACGAGAAGCATATCGATCCCTACACCGGGGCTTATCCCCCAGACGAGATGTGGAATGACTATATGCGTTGCACGGGCGGGATGACCGACCCGGAGTTGGCCAAGCTTACCGTGTACGAATCGCCCGGCGTGCTGGATTGGGCGAAGGCGCATGGTGTGCGCTTTCAGCCCGCGCTGGCCGGCACGCTCCACCTTAGCCGCTCGAACGCCTGGTTCCTGGGCGGCGGCAAGTCGCTGATGAACACCCTCTATCGCTGCGCCGAGCGGCTGGGGGCGCGCATTCTCTACGACGCCGAAGCCATCGGCCTGGACATCAAGGATGGCCGCTTCCGCAGCGCCACCGTGCGCTTGAATGGGCAGAACACCGCGCAGATTGCGGCCAAGACAGTGGTGGTGGCGGCCGGCGGGTTGCAGTCGGACCTCAATTTTCTCAAGCAAGCCTGGGGGCCGGCGGCGGACAACTTCCAGATCCGCGGCACTGCCTACGACACCGGCACCATGGTAAAGGCGCTGTTGGCGGCGGGCGCCGAGTCGATTGGCGATCCCAGCCAGGGACACATGGTGCCCTGTGACTCGCGCTCGCCCAAATTCGATGGCGGCATCGTCACCCGGCTCGATTGCGTCACCTTGGGTGTGGTGGTGAACAAGTCGGGTGAGCGTTTCTACGACGAGGGCGAAGATTTTTGGGGCTTCCGCTACGCCATCTGGGGGCGTCTGGTGGCGCAGCAGCAGGACCAGATTTGCTATTGCTTTGTCGATTCCAAGACCATCAACAAGTTCATGCCCTCGCGTTATCCGGCGATCAAAGGCAACACCATCGGCGAAGTGGCCCGGCAGTTCGGCCTGCCAGTGGAGAAGGTGGAAGCGACGATCAAGGCTTTCAACGATGCCGTTCAGCCAGGGACCTTCAATCACACGGTTCTGGACGACTGCAAGACGGCTGGCCTGAAGCCAACCAAGACGCATTGGGCACAGCGGCTGGACACGCCTCCCTTTTATGGCTATCCGTTGAGTCCGGGGCTGACATTCACCTACTTTGCGGTGAAAGCAGACAGGCGGGCGGCGGTGCTGATGAAAGGCGGGCGTCCGGCGGAAAACATCTTTGCCGCCGGCGAGGTTATGGCCGGCAACATTCTGCCGAAAGGTTATATCGGCGGAATCGGCTTGGTGATCGGCAACATTTTTGGACGAATCGCGGGGCAGGAGGCGGCGGCTGTAGCCAAGGGCCGTCCCGCCGGAGCAGCAAAGGAGGCCGGCAATGCCGCAAAGTGAACTGATTCATATAGGCGCGGAGATGATGGCGGTCTGCAACGCCTGCCGCTATTGCGAGGGTTTTTGCGCCGTGTGGCCGGCTATGGAGTTCCGCCGCAGCTTCGCCGAGGCCGATCTGAACTACCTGGCGAACCTTTGCCACAACTGCAGCGAATGCTACTACGCCTGCCAGTACGCGCCGCCGCACGAGTGGCACGTCAATCCGCCGCTGACCTTCGCCAAGATTCGCGCCCAGAGCTACGAGCAGTTCGCCTGGCCGAAGCCGCTGGCCAGCGCCTTCCGCGCCAATGCATTAGTCGTATCGCTGATGACGGCGCTGATGCTGGTGGTCTTTCTCTTTGGCGCCATCCAGGCGCTGGGCGGCAGGAGCCTGGCTGCACCGGTTCCCGGCGGCGACTTCTACCAGATAACCCCGCATGAGGTGCTGGTGCTGGCCTTTGGGGCCGCCGGGTTGTTCGCCGCTCTCGCCCTGCTGGTGGGTATCGTGCGCTTCTGGCGCAATACCGGCGAGCAGGCTTCCGACCTGACCAACCCGCCCGCGGTAATACTGGCCATCAAGGAAGTCCTGGCCCTCAAGTACCTGGACCAGAGCGGCTGGGGATGCGCTTACCCGGACGAAAACAGCTCGCAGTCGCGGCGCTGGTTCCATCACTTTACCTTCTATGGATTCCTGCTTTGCTTCGCCTCGACCACGGTGGCGGCGTTCTACTATTTCGTGCTGGGCTGGAAGGGGCCTTATGGTTACGCCAGCCTGCCGGTGATTCTGGGCACACTCGGCGGCCTCGGCCTGCTGATCGGGCCGGCCGGACTTTACTTCCTGAAGCTGCGGCGTAACCGCGAATTGGAGGACGAAAAGCAGTACGGCATGGAGGTGGCTTTCATCACCATGCTTCTGCTGACCAGCGCGACCGGCCTGCTGTTGCTGCTGTTGCGCCAGACGGCGGCCATGGGCCCGCTGCTGGTAATACACCTGGGAATCGTAATGGCGCTGTTCCTGACTTTGCCCTACGGCAAGTTCGTGCACGGCGTCTATCGCTGCGCGGCCCTGGTGAAATATGCCCTGGAGCGCAAACGCAAGCGCGCTCTGGGAGTCTGATCTGACATTCACAATGGTGAATGGCCGGATTGAGTTCCAAATCTTACGTCCCGCCAAATAGACATCCGTTCTTCATGGCGGCTTGCTTACTTTCGCAGGAAATAATCAGGAGGATTCAAAATGACAACTGCCGCAACGACAACCGGCTCCACGGTGTTCGGCAAGATCGGCTTTCGCTTCCAGACGGTGATCGAGAGGGCCGATCCCGCTCTGATCGCCGAGTTGGCAAAATATCCCACGCCCAATATCGCTGACGCGATGAACCGGTTTCGAGTAATGGATCCTGGAATGAAGCCGGCGAATGAAGGCGACTTCATCGCCGGTCCGGCCATCACGGTGATGTGCGCGCCGGGAGACAACCTGATGTTCCATAAGGCTCTCTCGTTGGCCAAGCCGGGCGACGTCATCGTCGGCAATTACTTTGGCCAGATGAATGGCGCGGGCTTCGGGGGACTGATGGGACGCAGCGCCAAGAAGATCGGCATCGCTGGGGTCATCATCGACGGTGCAATACGCGACGTCGAGGATTTCAAGGAACTCGGACTGCCGGCATATTCCCGCACCATCGTCGCCAGTGGCTGCTTCAAGGATGGTCCGGGTGAAGTCAACTTCCCGGTGCAGTGCGGCGGCGTGGTCGTCATGCCGGGCGACGTAGTGGTCGCCTCCAAGGACGGAATCGTCGTGGTGCCGAAGGCTGATGCTGCCTACGTTCTGCAGGAGACCAAGGCGATCTTCGAACGTGAAGCAAAACGCATTAAGGAAATCGAGGCGGGTGTGGTGTTCAAACCCGACATCGACAATACGCTGCGAGCGAAGAAAATCATCGAGTAACTGTCCTGAAGGATGGAGCGAGCCGGAATGCGGACCAAGCGTCCGTTTCCCGCTCGCTCTTCCGTTTTTGCCGGCTGTGGAAGTTGAGGAGGCATGCTGACGTGAAAATTGATTTGAGGATCGTTGGCGGAACCGTCGTCACCCCGGAGCGCGGCACATACGGGCCTCCGTTCCGGCGTGCCTGATCGAGATGAAGGGGAAACTCGGGACGCTCTCGCCCGGAGCCTTCGCTGACGTCGCTGTATTCCGTCTGGGAAAGAAGTGGCTGGAAGTGAAAGATCTTCTGGGAGATTCCATCGTCGGCGAGAACATCCTTATTCCGCAAATGACAGTCCTGAACGGGAGAATCGTTCAGGCAGATTGATTTTCAATAGCAGAGTTTCCGGCGGCTGCGGGCCCTTCAGATGGCGCGCATCACCGGGTTACTGAAGGTATCGCCGAACAGGGCAGAGTCGATGATTTTGGGCGGACATGCCGGATTCCTCGCTAAGCTGCGGGGCGGCAAAAGTCTACCCTTCGGCAGCAGAAGCGGGTATAATTCACTACCATTTTTCCTGATAGATTTTGCACAAGCTATTGGACGGCAGCGGCTAAAGGAGAAAGTCGATGAAGAACAACGGCTGTACCCGCCGTGAGTTTACAGCAGCGATTCCTCTGTTGGCGATTGGTGTAGCCAGCCTGGCGAAGGGCGAGTCCGTCCCGGTGCCGCAGGCCGTCAAGTGGTCATCCGGCACGGAACTGCCTCGGCTCAAGGCCCCGCCTAATGCGGCCGATTGTCATCACCACATTTATGATTCGCGCTTCCCGGCAGATCCAACCACCCACTTGCGGCCGGGCGATGCACTGATTTCCGACTACAGGATGTTACAAAAGCGGCTAGGTACCACGCGCAACGTAATCGTCCAGCCCTCGACCTACGGCGTAGACAATAGTTTGCTTGTGGAATCTCTCCGCACCTTTGGCATAAAGACTACCCGCGGCATCGCGGTGGTAAACAGTAGCGTAAGCGATACGGAGCTGAAACAACTGCATGAGGCGGGAGTGCGCGGCGTCCGCTTTAACTTGGCGCAAGGCGGCGGAGCTACCTGGGAGATGGTGACTCCGCTGGCAAAGCGGTTCGCAGACATCGGGTGGCACATCCAGATGAATGCGCCGGGCGATGACGTGCTCGCCCACAAGAAATTACTGAGCCAGCTACCCTGCCCGCTCGTATTCGACCATCTCGCGCGGCTTCCTCTGCCGGCTGGCAGCCAGCACGCGGCATTCGGCTTCATTGTCGACCTCATGCAGAAGCAAAAGGCCTGGGTCAAACTCTCCGGCGCCTATATCCTCTCGAAGGACGGACCGCCCCACTATGCCGACAGCTCCGCCATCGCAAAGGCGTTCGTAAAGGAGGCTCCGGAGTGCCTGGTGTGGGGCAGCGATTGGTCGCATCCGACCGCCCCAGGGAGCGAGAAGCCGAACGATGCCATTCTGCTGGACCGGCTTCTCGATTGGGCCCCTGACGACGCAATACGCAACCGTATTCTGGTCGACAACCCGGCAAAGCTGTACCAGTTCTAGGAGGAACACTATGGTACACACCGGCCCGGGCGCCGGCGCCGCGACCATTGACGACGTAAAGCAACTATGGCCGGAACTGGACTGGATTGGCGACCCCGACCTGCGTGGCAAAGCCGCGCGCTCCTGGGAACGGGCTTTCGAGCTTAGCCCGCTCACCCCGGCCGATCTCAACAGCATTCCTTTTACGCTGCTGATCCCGAATTGTCCTACGACGTTCATGGAACATAAGCGCTGCGTCGTGCACATTGCCCGTTGTTCGGCGGAGGCGATGCAGCGGTTCATGGGAAACAGCCTGAAGATCGATTTCGACGCGGTGATTGCTGACGCCATCAAGGGCCGGGTGCTGTCCTGAGCCGGATTGAAACGCGCATGGTTTTGTTCCCAGTGGAGGCAGCAAGATGTTTGACTGGTTCACAGGGCTGACAAAGCAAGAAAAGACGACGTTCTGGGCGTGTCTTGGCGGCTGGAGCGTAGACGCAATGGATACGCAACTGTATCCGCTGGCAATTCCCACACTCATAGCGCTCTGGGGTATGACGAGAGGCCAGGCGGGCATGCTCGCCACTGCGGTCCTGATCGTTGCCGCGATTGGAGGATGGCTGGCAGGTGTTCTGGCCGACCGTATAGGCCGCGTCCGCGTCCTGCAGCTAACCATTCTATGGTTCGCCGTCTTCACATTTCTGTCCGGGCTCACGAGTTCGTTCTGGCAGTTGCTGTTAACGCGAAGCTTGCAAGGTCTGGGGTTCGGAGGCGAATGGGCCGCGGGTGCGGTTCTGCTCAGCGAGACCATTAACCCGCGAGTGCGCGGGCGTGTCGTCGGCGTCATACAGTCGGGGTGGGCTCTTGGGTATGGCACAGCCGTGCTGCTGGCAACCGGGTTCTTCAGTTGGTTCCCGCCCACATACAGTTGGCGTCTTCTCTTTATAACCGGTCTTCTGCCAGCCTTAGCGGTGCTGTGGATCCGCCGGTCAGTCCAGGAATCGCAGGTATACACCGATTCGCTGGGGGACGGGCAAGCGGCATCCGCCAGGCCGAAGACGAAGCTGTGGGACATCTTCAAGCCGGAACAGGCGACTATGACGCTGAAGGCAGTTCTGCTGACTATCGGCATCTATGGTGGCAATTACGTGATGATCACCTGGCTGCCCGCCTATCTCCGCATCGTATGGCATCTGTCCGTGCTGTCTACCGGCGGTTATCTGGCAATCAATATCCTGGGATCGTTCGCCGGAGGGTTTGTCAACGGCTACCTCGCGGACACGATCGGACGCCGCAAGACCTTCATTGTATGCGCGTTTATTCAGGCCGTTACCGTTGCGGTCTATACTCTTGCGCCGATCACGGCAAATCTGACCCTGGCCTTGGGGTTCGTACTCGGCTGTATGCAAGGCGGAATGGCCGGAGGCACCGGGGCTTATCTTTCGGAGCTGTTCCCAACCAGGATTCGCGGTACGGCGTCAGGATTCTGCGGCAATGCCGGCCGGGCTTTCGGCGCCTTGATGCCCACTATGGTTGGCATCCTCAGCGCGCGCTTGGCACTGGGTACCTCGATGGGCATCTGCGCGCTCAGCGCCTACGTGCTGGCGGTGATCGCCGCTCTGATTCTGCCTGAAACGCGTGGACGCGACCTGCGTAGTCTCGATCAGTCCTACACATCCGCACTGAAGATCGCTGGCGCCAAGTAGAGTAACCCGGCCAGGCCAGGCAGAAACCAAGGCCAAGATCAAGGAACGCAGTAGCAAAAATGGAAAGGAACCGACTCCAATGAACAGCACGTCAGCTCACGGGAGAATCAGTGAAGGGTACAAGTCCGATCCGGGGACGCCAACCATTCCCGTACCGGCCAATGCTTGCGATTGCCACGCGCACATCATTGGACCCGCCGAGCAATATCCCTTTAGTGCCGAACGCAGCTACACTCCACGTGAAGCGCACAGAGATGCCTACCAGCGAATGTTGTCGGCGCTGGGCCTGCAGCGCGCCGTAATCATCCAGCCCAGTTTTTACGGACCAGATAACCGCTGCACTTATGACGCCATTGCCGAATCGCGCGGGAAGTGGCATGCGGTCGCCGTTTTGGGGGTAGACACGCCCAGACAAGAGGTACAACGCCTGCACGACGCTGGCTTCCGGGGCGTGCGCCTGAACCTGATCTACAAGGGCGGGGTTTCACTCGATACCCTGGAACCTCTTGCCAAACTGGTTGCCCCGTTCAATTGGCATCTTGAGATTCTGGTCGATGGCCGCAACCTGGTGGACTTGGCTCCACGCCTCCGCCGATTGCCGGTGGCGTACGAAATCGATCACATCGGGCGCGTGCCGGCACACCTGGGCGTGCAGAATCCCGGCTTCCAAACGCTGCTGGCGCTGCTCGGCGAAGGCAAGTGCTGGGCGAAGCTTTCAGGCGCCTACCTGACTTCCGGCGGCAGCTTTCCGTTCGACGACGTTACTCCCATGGCTCAAGCGCTGGCAAAGGCCGCTCCCGAACGGTTGGTTTGGGGGAGTGATTGGCCGCACCAATCCTGCAAAACCGATGTTCCGGTTGATGCCGGACTATTGGACTTGCTGGCGACCTGGGTTCCCAACGAGAAGCTAAGGAAGCAGATTTTGGTCGACAACCCGGCTAAACTGTACGACTTTGCGAATTAGAGCCAGCCAATCACTTGCAATCCGAGTGCTCCGAAAAGCTGCGGACAAAGTTACGGGGCTGCGGAATACGTTTGTGTCTCCGCCGGACTCCTCATGAATGACATAGGCCAATAAGTGGCCACATGTGTCGTTGCTACGAAGTTTTTGCGTAGGACAGGCACGATAACCGCTTTGCTGCGCCTCCATCTCACAATCAGCCCGGCCGACCCGGCCCGGCGAACAACTGGCAGCACAATCAGAAACTTCACCGCAAACTTCACCGCAACTGGCGCCGAAAGGGCTCCAAAACGGCTTTCTGGCTCCAGCTAAGTCACTGAAAGCACACGGGCGCAGGGCAAAAGAGGCGGGCTGTTAACCGGAGGGTTGTAGGTTCGAGTCCTACCTGAGGAGCCATTCTTTCAACGACTTACAGACTTAAGCCCCATCCTCAAAACCATCGCTGTCCGTGTTCTGTCCGAGTTCTTCAACTCTCCCACCTCAGGCATGGCCGATGACACGAGGCTGCCGCTTGGCCTGCCCCTGCCGATATTCCTCAGTTGCACGGATGGCCTGCCGCTGATCGTTTTGGTTGGTTATGTTATATCGGTCGAACATGGAGCGCGTCTTATGGCCTGAAATGCTCATGGCGACGGTTTCAGGCACTCCTGCCCGTACCATGTCCCGAACTGCCGTTCTGCGGAAATCGTGAAAGATTTTGCCCCTATACTTCAGATCGTCGCGCTTCCACTCCTGAGAGCATTTTGGGCATTTATAGTCGGCATCTACGAGTTCCCTGCATACTGGGCGAAGGAATTTCCCCACACCCGCCATGACGCAGGCTGTAGCCCATGCTCTCCGAAAATCTCCTATTGGCTGGCCCTTACAATGAAAGATCAAAGGCGACTGGAGCAGGGAATTGCCCTTCTTAAATTGACGAGCGGCCCTGCGCCTGTCGATGATCTCCAGAAGTTCACCCTCGAGAGCCACTGATCGAGCGATGCCGATCTTCGCATTCTCAGCACGGAGTTTTACACCATCGTTCTCGACATCATCCCATCTTAGCGAGCGTATCTCTCCCTTGCGCCAGCCTGTGAGGTATGCCCAGCGAACGAAATCCTGCATATAATCTGGCAGGTTCTCCAGCACAGCAGAGAGCAGGGCATAAAGCCGGAAGCGGTGGGAAACAGGCGTTATTATCTTCTCGGAAAGTTCACCGGCCCTGCGGTGTTAAGGCTGAAATCCAAGGAATTAGGACTCTCCTTGTCCGAGGCTGAGTATCCGAAGGTGATCGCAAAGATTAAAGAGCTTGCCAATACACGTGGCGCAATGATTTCGGATGCAGACCTAATCGATATTGTAAAGCCTGTTTAGGTCAGCCTCTGATTTTGGGTGTCGTGGAATACGCCTTCGAAGAAATGAAAAGGCGCGCGGAGCAGCACATCCGGCCTATTGATGGCGTTTCTTGTCTGGTATGCGGAAGTAAAGCTGTGATTCCAGACAATGACGTTATGCGTTGCCATTCTTGCCGCGTCCAATGGAGGCCTGCGGCACTACAACCGACTCCGGTTGGAGTCGGCACAATTCACTGAGGAGGTTGAGATGTCCGAAATCGAAAGCAAACTTTTGAAGTTCGACGCAAAGATTCGCGCCGAAAATGAAACCCTGCAGGGGCTTCGCCGCCGCCTGGAGGAGAGCGCACTGAATCTCGAAAAGTTGGCTGCGCCCCACTCAAAAGCGTGCGCGGACTTGGCCGAAAAGCGGAAGGGCGAAAATCCAGCCGCGATTGAAGCTGAACAACAGCGCTGTCAAGGGCGGAATAAAAGGGGACCAGTGGGGCGGAGGAAAAGGGAACCAGTAGTAGGGAGGGCAAGCAGGGATTTCGGGGTGAGAAGGGCCTCTGGAGCGTAGCGGAAGAGGCCTTTCTCACCCCGAGGCGCGTTCAGCGGGGGGCAGCTTGCCGAGGTGGCAGGCCGTTTGCGGCGGCTTTGTTTGAGGCGGTAGCTGTCGCCGTTCATCTCCAAGATGTGGACATGATGGGTGAGCCGGTCGAGCAAGGCGCCGGTGAGCCGTTCCGAGCCGAAGACCTCGGTCCACTCCGCAAAAGGCAGGTTGCTGGTGACCAGCGTGGAGGCGCGTTCGTAGCGCTGGCTGAAGATCTCGAACAGCAACTCGGCGCCGGTTTTTGACAGCGGCACGAAGCCCAGTTCATCGACGATGAGCAGTTCGTAACTGGCCAACTGCTTCTGGAAACGTCGCAGATACTTCTCATCGCGAGCCTCGATTAGTTCGCTGATCAAGGCGGCAGCCGTGGTGAAGCGGACGCGATGGCCGCGCTGACAGGCGGCTAGGCCAAGAGCCAATGCGATGTGCGTCTTCCCCGTTCCACTGTTGCCCAACAGCAAGAGGTTTACCTCGTTTGTCCGCAGGGGCACCGCACTCGCCGAAATGTGGCCCAATTTGTCGCGTGGCTTTATAAGCAAGTCGCATCCTATCGCCACGTGTAGTCTTTGCACTTTTTTCCTCTCTTTGACTCATACGTTCCCAGAGGCTATGACAAATGGCTGGAATTTCGCTATGGATTTGTGTGGTGCATTCCTCAATAGTATTCATCCCCCGGCAGAGCCGGTGGTTTTACTGGTGTGAGCCGCGCAAAGCGGTTCCGCATCACACTGCGGGACGGATCACTCCATCTTGACAAGATGGCCAGTCGACAATACAGAGCTGAAAGCGACAACATTGTAGCGTGTTCGTTACTAAAGTCAAGGAGTAGTTGAACCAGGCGGAGAGCGCGATCAGCATGTATTCCCGTCAAGGCTTGGGGACACCCCACGCTGTCTGTGGCGCTCAACAAGGCATTTTGCTGGCGGCCTCGTAACCTACGCCCCTGATATTCAAAAAGAGGAAATATTCCAATCAGGCGAGACAGTCCATGCAAAATCCACTACAGTAGCAATTCCGGAAAGGCCGCTGATACAGTAAGTACTTGAAAAATGCCGAAAGACGTGAGGCGTCGAACGCAGGGGCACGCACCGGCGACGAAGTATCCCGCTTCAAACCGGAAGCTGTACGAAGGAGCTTTGCTACCTCGGCCTCAGAGAAAATGTAGGGCTTAACCCGTTGATGATATGCGGAGAATAATTTGGGGTCGGCGCCAGTAGTTGTTCCACTGGTTACTGCCCAGGTAGGCGGGAAACTGGGCGGAATGCTGATTGCAGGCATCCCGTGCGCATTGATTTTCGTGCTCGCATCGCTCTGCCTTCCGGATGTTCTGCCGCGATACGGCTTCGGCGATGGCTTCGGCATCAATGAAGTCGTTCTTGTTGGACTTGCCGAAGGCTTCACGAACTGGGCCGGGATCAGCCGCACTTCGTGGCCCTGATCGCGCAACGCTGCCCCGATGAAATGTGCTCCTGAACAGGCTTCCATGCCAATGAGCGATGGCGTCAGGTTCGCAGTGTAGGCCAGCAGTTGCTTGCGTGAGAACTTCTTCTTGAGGACGACCTTGCCGTCTTCGTGGAGGCACCCAAATGAAACAGCGTCTTGCCCAGATCAATGCCGATATAGGCGATATGCATGCGATTATCCTCCGAAAGTAAGCTATTCCAACATCATCCCACCTCGGGGCTGATCCAGGCGGCGGACCATCTCATTAGCCCTGCTGTATTACGCGTGCCTCAAGAGAGCAAGTAATTCATAGGTGCTTGGTCGTTCCGGTAACCGATTTGTTGCTTCTCTTGCTCGGGAGTACACACTGGGCGCCCCCGAGTTAGCCTACACTGCCACCTTGGCGAGCAACTTATTCCGAACGATGAACAGGTTTACCAGTGCAAAGGCCGCTCCCGAACGGTTGGTTTGGGGGAGTGATTGGCCACACCAATCCTGCAAAACCGATGTTCCGGTTGATGCCGGACTATTGGACTTGCTGGCGACCTGGGTTCCCAACGAGAAGCTAAGGAAGCAGATTTGGTCGACAATCGGGCGAAGCTCACTCCCGAGCAGTACAATTTCAGCCATTCAGAGCTGAAAGGGGAGATTCCTGTTGAGTCCTGGTCATCCTGATCTATACTGTTTGCCATAATTTACTGACAACCGCTATTTCAGATCACGGCAATGGTGTGGCCTCAAAGCCGGGTTTGCGATTAGCGGCAAACCCGCAGCGATGTTGATCTGAAGCGGCTAGATGTCCCTTCTCTTCTCCAAAGGGCTGCCGCAGCCTCATGCCCCGGATCAAGTTTGGTGACGTTCGTACCGCAATATGGACAAAACAGAAAGCTGGGGGCGGCCGGCTTGGCGCATCGCTGGCAAACTTTTGGCGCAACGGAAGCTATTGGAATTACGCGTTCCACCTCATCGATGCTGGTGATTCCCGCCAGAACCTTGTCGACTGCATCCTCCTGAAGCAGCTTCATGCCGTGGCCACGCGCTATAGCGCGCAGTTCATCATCACCCTGGCCGGAACGGATCGCCGCCCGTAAGCCGTCGTCCAGCGTGAACACTTCAAAGATTCCACTGCGTCCTTTATAGCCGGAGCCGTCGCACTTGGGGCAGCCAACTGATTGCGCCATTTGCTCCTGCGGTCGCGTAGCGCCAAACCTGCTCAGCCGTGCGTTGTACTGTGCCGTTGCCGGGACCATTTGCTTGCAGTGCTCGCATAGTTTTCGTACCAGCCGTTGCGCCATTACGATCTTGACGGACGACGCGATCAGGAACGCGGCAGAACCGATATCCAGCAACCGCGTGATTGCGGAAACGCTGTCATTGGTGTGGAGGGTTGAAAGCACCATATGGCCGGTCTGAGCGGCCGTCAAGGCGATCTCGGCCGTCTCCGGGTCGCGAATTTCCCCGACCATAATCACATTAGGATCCTGCCGCAACAAAGATCTCAGGCAGCTTGCGAATGTCCTGCCCGCTTTCTGGTTCACCTGGACCTGGTTCACACCTTCCACCACATATTCCACCGGGTCTTCGACCGTGACAATGTTCACCTTGGGAGAGCGCAACAGGCTCAGTGCTGAATAAAGCGTGCTACTTTTGCCCGATCCAGTCGGTCCGGTGACTAAGACCATGCCCTGCGGCGCCATGATGGCTTTGGTTAGCTGGCGGTCGTTGTCTGCGCTTAATCCCAGCTCACAGAACGGAACACTGGCAGCGGATGAATTAAGCAGCCGTATAACGACCTTCTCTCCGTATTGCGTGGGCAAAGTCGAAACTCGCAGGTCGTAATCGCAGTCTGCCGCGCGCACCAGAAAGCGGCCGTCCTGCGGCACCCGGCGCTCGGCAATATCCATATCGCTTAGGATTTTGATGCGCGAAACCAGTCGCGACCGGATGGTGCCTGGCACGCGCAGCAACTCTTGCAAGACGCCGTCGACGCGAATGCGCACGGTACAGTCATCGGGCGATTGCTCAATATGGATGTCGCTGGCCCTCTTCTCCACCGCCGCTGTCAGGATGACCGACATTAGCCGAGCCGCCGGACTGCTATCGCCGCGAAGTTCCGCCTCGAACTCGCGTATCGCCGCCTCGTTCCGCTCCTTGGTACTGGCGCTGAAAACCTGCAGCGCAGATGGATCGGCATTGAGCACGAGCTCCGACTCGGCCTGACGTGGCATCTCGCCGTAGCAGCGGCTGATTGCGTTCAAGATTTCGTGACGGAAGCCGAGACGCACCGTAATGCTAATGCCGCAAGCGAAGCGCAAGTCGTCAATCGCGAATAGGTTCTGCGGTTCCGCCATAATGACGATCAACTGCTTTCCATCCACGCACATCGGGAGTGCGCAGTGCCGAAGGGCCGTCGCGCGCGGCACTAGCTTAAGCGCTTCCGGCTGCGGCGCTTGTTTCGTGCAATCCATGAATGGAACATGAGTGATTTCTTCGAGAGCCGAAATCAACGCGCCACGCTGAACCAGTCCACGCTCCAGAAGCAGCTCACCCAATAGCAGTTTCGCCGAGGGTTGCTCCGCAACCGCATGCTCCATGGCCTCGAGGCTAATCTCGCCCCTATCCAGAAGTAATTCCCCAAGTTTTCTTCTAAAACCCATGTAGCCTCTCTCGGAAGCGGCCAGCCATGTTTCCACACTCAGACGGGCTTGCCCTTCCATGACAGCTCTGGCCCTAAAGCTACTTTGTCGGTTACGGCTCAACAAAAACTACTGATGTTTTTAGTCTTCCCGCAGAGATCAATTCGAAGAGAGGCGAAAACAACGCAGCGTCTTACTTGGTCTCGTTCGGAAAGACACGCATATCGCTTGCGTCGATACTTTGCAACCTCCCATAGAGAAGGCTGCAGTCTGCTGAAGCACGGCGATTGCCAATCTTTCGTTTTTGTGCGCTTCCAAGTCTGTTTCAGTTCAACTAGTTACTTTAGTCTTAGCACCATCGTGTTTTGGTGGGACTCAAAAGCTATGACATTTTCTTGTCACAAATCTGCAAAAGATTGCACCGCGCCGGCTTGCGCTCCACCTCGCCAATTCGCTACTGCAAGCGATATCTGCAGAGCCTTTGGGGGTTAAAACCAAAAGCGGGGGCTATGGCGGCCGCGGAAAAATGGGCACCCGAAGGTCTCTCGAACAAAAAAGGCCCACGTCGCCCAACAGCGAGATCTAGCCAAGGCTTGATCGCTCGAAGTGAACCGGAGACGGACACCACCACCAGTTGCTGGCGCAGCAACAAGTTCTCCACCATCAGGTCACGGCGGGAGGAGAGCAGGCGTGCGAACGACTCCACGAACAGTCGGACGAGGTGGAACATGGGTGAGTTTTAGCAGAAATTGGGATTTCTCGAAAGCGTTGTAACTTGCTGCTGGCAAAGCAGATCATATTTTGGCGAAGCACAGGTATCCCACAGCGATTCCTGACGCTTCCACAAACACGGGTAGCGGGCGACGCATTTTTGAAATTCCTTGGGGGCAGAGGCTCGATCAGTTGCACAAACACGATGCGGCCCGAGTTCATGCCGCATTCTTACGCTCCCGTTCGTTGCTTACAAGCTTCGTTTGCGGTCTGTCGATTTCAAATCGTTCCCGCTCGAAAAATCGCCTATCCGGCTGGCAATCAGCCGCTTACGCCAACTTCACGCAATTTTCCCCGGACAGCAGTGAATCCTGATGCTTTGGGCTCATCTTCGCCCGGCCCAGGCAGCTTAGTTTATTCTCCGCGCTCACCGAAAAATCCTACCGCGTACATCTTCACCGCGCCTAGTTTCATAAGCCGTCGCCGGCAAACTTCGTCGCAACGCTTTAAGCTCATATCCGAAGCATCGGCTCCGATCTTCCACCTCCAATCGCAAGTGCGGGAAATTGCCGAACCGATTGCTCTCAAACAAACAGCAGTGCGTAAATGACCAGCAAGCCTATTTGGGCAACAGCGATAGCAATGCCGTTCTTGAACATGGACTTCAAATCTCTCGATTCGGCAAAGCCCATGGCGCTGAACATATTTGCTCCGGGGTGAACGAAGTTCGTTACGCGAGTGGCAACGATGAGGGCCACCGACCAGACCGTCATGGGGACAGCATATTTCACCAGCAGAGGACTAAAGAGTTCATGGAGCATCTTTAGCACGGCCACCACGGCCCCGGAGAATCCAAATGCCCCGAGTACGCCGCCCGAAATTACGACCACAGGTCTTCCGCCAACAGTTATCAGCGGCTGCATAAGATGTGTAATTGCGGTATAGCCTCCCGCCTGTTCAATGAAATTCAGGAAAGGATCTAACAGCAGAAACAAAAGAAACAACCACACGTTTCCCGCCATACCTTTCACTACCAGCTTGAAAATACGATTGAGATTTAAGCCGCCCGCCAGCCCCGTTACCAGCGCAAGGCCAAGCATGATTACAATTACAAACGATGTCGAAGCCTTGGTCACGATTCCATAGGCCACAGAAGCGGCAAAGAGGAGCAGGAAAAGTCCTGTCGTTCGCTTTTCCCTTGTATTCGGCGCAAACGCTTTTATGTCTTTGCTTACTTCGTACGCATATTCCGGCTTATTCCGCGTCGCTTTCTGTATTCTCTGCAGCATGATCCAGGTCGCGGTAAAAGTGACGCATGACAGCGGAATAGCTGCTTTCCATAGCATCTCGGCGTAGGTGATCCCAGTCAAGCCAAGCAAAGTAATCACCGGGGGCGTGAACGGCCCGAGCGTGAGCCCCTCCTCGCCGGCTGCCTGAAACATCACGGCGACCGAACTCCGCGAGAGCCCGACCGTCGCGGCAATGGGGATGACAATAGGGGCAATGATAGCGTTGCCGCCAGCTAAAGTCCCGAGCAGCCCGACTATAACCAGGCCGGAAATCATGATTCCCAGCATGGCCTTCTTCTCGGTGTCGATCCCAATGCCGTAGATGATTTTGTGCACCAAAGTATGCGTCACCTTGGTCTCAGTAAGCACCTCCCCTAAGCCTCTGCCCAGCATTATGATTAGTCCGACCAGCGCCAGGAACGAAGTCATGGCTTTGGCAACGGCATTGCCTAGAGAAAGCAACGACTGGTGTGTTAGCACCGCGCCTACCAGCACACAAAGAAGTGTAGCTGGCAAAATATCCATGCCCCCAAACACCAGCACCAAGTACAAAATGAGCGGCAACAAGCCCAACAGACCCCACCAAATGTTAAAGTCAGCGGTCGGCATATCTGTATCCTCCAAAGGTGATCGCCGATAACATCTAACACCTAACTTCCATGCTAGTCGGAGCAGAGGGCTAAAACCCCTTTACGCAGCCGATCCTACCCTCAATGGATGGACTAAAGCCTCCTAAACATTAGAAGGAAGAAGGAGAAAGCCCATCTTAGATCAGTTCCCGTCCTTAAAAAGCACCTTTCCCGCAGCATTACCTGTCAGGCTGCCATCGGAAATAACATTTATACCGTTAATGAACAGATACTTGATTCCCTGCGCATATTGATGGGGATGGCTGAAATCAGCGATGTCTCGTATCGTCGCCGGGTCAAATACAGCGACGTCGGCGATCATGCCGGCTTTGATAACGCCCCGGTCCTTAATTCCGAATCGCTGGGCCGTCAAACCGGTCATCTTATAGACTGCGGCTTCCAGCGAGAGAAGCTTCTTCTCCCTGACGTATTTTCCAAGCACCCGTGGAAAGGTGCCATAAGATCGCGGATGAGTAGCCGCGCTGCTGGCACCGGCTTTCAGCCCTCTGCCATCGGAGCCTACCGCTACATTCATGCTGCGCATAATAGTTTCAACATCTTGTTCCGAAATGGAAAAATAGACCGCGCCTACTTCGCCTTTTTCCTCCTTCAATAATCGGATTACCGCTTCCGCCGGCGCTATTTCCCAGCGTGAAGCTATCTCCGCTATTGTTTTTCCTGATAGTGTCGCATGTTGTGCAGTAGCGAGGTTAGTGACCATAACCTTGGCCGGGCCGCCACGAACGTTCATCTCGCGTTCAATGCCGACCGATAGGTCGTGTTGAGCGTGCGCGTCAGCCAATGCCGCTAAGAGGGCGCTGATTCCCCCCGCCTGAAAGCGACTTGGCACAAGGGCAGTAAGCGAGGTACTCGACGCTTCGTAAGGATACTGGTCAGCCGAGATGTCAACGCCTTGTTGGCGCGCTCTTTCGAGCTTGTCCAGCAGCATCTCTCCCTTGCCCCAGTTATCCCGGCCGAGGGGTTTCAGGTGGGAAACAATAACTTTGACCTGGCCTCGGCGTCCAATTTCAATGGCTTCGTCTACCGCGTTCGCGAGGGTTGCGCTTTCGCCTCGAATATGACTGGTATAGACGCCCCCATGCTCAGCGCTCACGCGGGCTAGGGCGATCAATTCGCTGGTCTTGGCAAAGCTGCCTGGCGGATAAATAAGCCCGGTGGATATACCCCATGCCCCCTGCTTCAGTGACGCAGCCAAAAGGATGTTCATTTGCTGCTGTTCTGAGGGTGTTGCTTCCCGATCTTCAGCTCCCATGACCGCAATGCGCAGGGCTCCATGCGCGACCAGGGGGAGATGGTTAAGGCCAGGTCTGGCGGCGGTAAGCTGCTGGGCGTAGCCCGCAAAATCTCTCCAAGCGATGCCGCTAGGCATTGCAAAATCATGTACTCTGAGATAATCCTCCAGCAGCTTTTTGTTGCGGTGCTCGACCGGGAAAAACCCAATACCACAATTTCCCGTAACTTCAGTGGTAACGCCTTGAAACAGCTTGCTCTCGGAGAGGGGATAGGCGAACGCCGCACCGTCAGTGTGCGTGTGGCTGTCTATAAACCCTGGTGCTAAGGCCAGCCCTTCAAAATTAATAACCTGCGCTCCCTCGCCAGCAAGATTCGTTCCCACTCTGCTAATGGTGCCGCTCGATATTGCAACGTCTGCTCGAAAGCCGGGCCTGCCCGTCCCATCAATCACAGTAGCTGCTTGCAAAACTACGACATTGCTCATCTCTTTTCCTCCGCTCGCACCATCGCGGTGCGTTGCCTCCTTACGTCAGAATGACTCATCAGCGCCTAAGTAGGTGAAGCCTGGGTCCAGATAAACTGCAGTACGCGGCACTGACGCCGAACGCGATGCCAGTTGTTTCGCTACGCACACGCGGAGTCCTTTGAGCGGCAATCACCGCGTTCTGCGACGAAACCGCTCTCGACTGCGCCCTTCCTTGGCTCCAAAGTATGGGCCATTTTACAGCGATTAGCGAGTATTAGTCGCTATTGTGCTTGCGCCTGCACTGTTCGCCAGGGCGGTCACGGCCTTGTTCAGCGAAGCTTCGGCAGTTGCCAAGCGGTCCTTTTGGGCCTTGAGCCATGCGGAATCCGACTGCAAACGGGCTTGTTCTTCGGCCAGCATCCGCTGTACCTCGCTCAACTGAGGTCCGCCGATTCCTTTCCGCGTGTAAACCATGTATTGGGGGCTGATCGCTTCCTTGAATTCAGCCTCGGTCAGCGGCAGATCCTTCTTAGCGTTGGCCTTGTAGATTCGGGCCGCTTCTGTGTAAGGAATCTCTCCGATTTTAAGGCCGCGGCTCCGTCCGTAATTTGTCAGCTCGGAAGCAAAATGGTGGCCGATGCGGAACGGGACGTTGTCTTTCTGCATTAACACGTCGGCGATCTCGGTCGTGGTGGAGTAGTCGGCATTCACCTCGTCCAAAGCCCGTTGCTTGTTTACCACGATGCCGTTCAGTACCTTCCCGAACAGGTCAAATACCAACAAAGGCTGCGTGCTCGGTATCGGGTCATAGCTGCGATAATCGAACATTCCGGTGCGGTTGTTGTGCGCAATCAGGAAGACGGTTTGCATCTGGCCGGCCAGGATGGTGCTCTGTGCTCTCAACTGCTCCAGAGCGGCAGGATTGCGTTTCTGCGGCATAATGCTGCTGACTCCAGTGAGCTTTCCTTCCGACAAAGTGATCCACGGTACCGGCTCGGCATACTGGGTATGAATATCCTGCGCAAATTGCCCAAGCTGAATGGCGGCAATTTCCAGCGCGCCCGCCACTTCGAGGCTGCCGTCCACCGTCGCCAGATGATCGGCGTCGTACGAGTTCTCAATGAGTCCGTCGAAACCCAGCAGAACGGCCAGCCGCTTACGATCGATTGGGAAGCCGGAAGTGCCCAGCGCGGCGGCTCCCAACGGGCTCAGGTTGATCCGGCGGTACGCCTCCTGGAAACGGTCGCTATCGCGATCGAATGCAGAAGCCCAGGCGAGCAGATAGTGGGCGTAAGTCGTAGGTTGCGCCTGCACCCCGTGAGTATATGCGGGAATAACCGTCTCGGTGTTCTTGGCCGCCAGCGCCAGCAATTTCTGTCGCGCGGCCGCCAATGCCGCGTATTCTTCGAGCAAGGCTGCGCGCAGACTCATGCGCGACATCGTTGCGCCCATATCCTGGCGGCTTCTTCCGGCGTGCAGTCGCGACCCGTCCGGTCCGACGATGGCGAGCAACTGCGGTTCGAAATCCAGGTAATCGGCAGAACGCTGCACTTTCAACGCAGCGTCTTTTGCAATCACCTGCTGAATTCCACTTGCAATCTTGGCGGCGATCGGGTGGGGAACAATTCCGGTCTCATCCAGCATGACAATAGAGGCCTTATTGATCTGATCCAGGAACTCGACTGTTCGTGCGCCTCCCCGGAACGCTTCGTTGATATCTCTGGACGGCGTTTGCGCGCAAACAACCGCCACTAAAAACAGCAAAAGCACGAAAACAGATGTACCATGTCCTTTTGCCATATGGCGTCCTTTCTTATAGCCTGAGATTTTTCTTATAACCTGGGATTTCCATTTTGCATCGCAGAACGAGCGCAGCGTACACATCGCGTAACACCTGGTCAATGACGGCGGTCACAATTCCTTGTTCCCCTGGCCTCTTTACAGAGCAAGTCAAAGGCATAGAATGGCGGAAACCTCTGCCATGAGCACGAAGACAGAGAAGCAGGTTCCAAGCGGACGCATCGATCCTTTCGTTTGGCGCGTCGCCGGAGTCGTGTTGTTCGGTCCGCTAATGATCAGCCTCGACTCGACCATTGTGAATGTGTCACTTTCCACGCTGGGCCAGGAATTGCATGCGTCCTTGGCCTTGATCCAATGGGTTGTAAGCGGTTACCTCCTCGCCTTGGCCCTCATGCTGCCATTGAGCGGCTGGCTGGTAGACCGGATCGGAGCCAAGCGAGTTTATCGCAGCTGTTTTGTCGGCTTTACTATGGCCTCGATGCTTTGCGGTTTTGCCACCTCTGCCGGAGCACTCATCGCCTCTCGTGTGCTGCAGGGAATGGCCGGCGGTCTGTTGGTTCCCATGGCGCAGTTGATGTCGGCCCGGGTGGCTGGCCCCCATTTGGCCCGGGTGATGGGCGTCACCGTTATGCCGGTTGTGCTTGGTGCGATTTTCGGCCCGACTTTGGCCGGAGTTATCCTCCAACACGCATCTTGGCGATGGATTTTCTATATCAATCTGCCAATCGGTATCTTCGCTACACTCCGCGCGGCGTGGGTCTTACCCGATGACACTGGAGAAACTAACCCTCGCCCATTCGATTTTGTTGGTTTTCTCCTCCTGTCTCCCGGGCTCGTGTTCCTGCTACACAGCCTTGAGCGTCTTAGCTCCGAAGTTTCGACAGCACTTTTAAGCAAACTGGAGCTCCTGATCTCGCTTGGACTGCTGGCCGCTTTCTTTATGCATGGAAGGCGACTCGGCGGGAAGGCGCTCATCGATGTGCATCTGTTTCGGAGACCAAGTTTCTCGGCAGCCGCCTCGACCCAGTTCCTGGGCAACGCGGTTATTTTCTCCGGGCACATGTTGATGCCGCTTTACTTGCTTATGGTGAGAAACGTATCACCGACCGAGGCCGGGCTTCTGCTCGCACCCGCAGGGCTGGGAATGCTTTGCTCTTTCCCGATGATGGGGCCGCTGACGGAGCGCTTTGGATCACGTCGGGTCTCTTCTTCGGGTGCGGTGATTGCACTCCTTGGTACCTTGCCATTTGCTTTGTGCTCGGCTCAGGGCCTGTCGATCTCGAGGCATGTGTTTCGCGCTTTTTGTGCGAGGAATTGGGCTCGGCTGCATCAATATACCCTCCATTGCAGCAGCCTACGGTGGCATCCCAAAGGAAATCATTCCGGTTGCCACCACTGCAATCAACATTGTGCAGCGGTTAGGCGGGCCTATCGCCACCACCGTGATAGCTCTCTTTCTGCATTCCAGAATGCAAGCGGGCGCGAAGAATGTGGCCCTTTCGTTTTCAGGAAAAGCGTTCGATGTAAGTGCCTTTGTTGCTGCTTTCTGGCTGTTGTGTTGCATACATATTGCCTGCTTCATCGCGGCGCTGCGACTACCGTTGCGTCCGGAGCGACATGCAATAGAAACCCAGGAGCCGGAGCCTGCGGCAGCAGCGCTCGCGGACTAGTTACGAATGCTTATAAACCGGCCACTGCTGCAAAGTCGCTTTTCGCTCCCATCCATACAGAAGAAATCATGGACAAAAGCATTTCGCAAGTATTTCTTCAGGTCATCTGGTCCAATTTTGCCAAAAAGAGACATTCTCCTTGAATTCTCTTTCTACAATCCAAGCATGATAGGTCGAGAGTCGCCTCGGCCGAACGCACTTCGGCAGGGTAAGAATCGCGGAACATCTCTGGAACCTTCCGCGCCAGTTCTGCTAAGTGATTTGAGCCTAAAATGGTTACGCTCACGGGGAGGTGCATCCGGAAATCGCTTGTAAGCGCGTCCTGCTGGCCTCAGTTAGCGGGAGCGAGCAGCAGTAAAAGACGTGCCCCGGAGCGGTTTCCGTCTCGGCAAGGCGCTTTGCATCAGCTACTACTTTCGTATCTAAGTCCTTGTTGAGAGTACAGCAGACAATCTCCGCATGTGTTCCAGCAGCACGTCGAAGCGATGTTGCCTCCCGACCAAAGTCGTACGTCACTGAGGTGCCAACGAGCTGAATTCCCTGCGTTTTTTCCAGTAGCGTTTGACAAAACTTCTCGAATCGAGAATCGTTGGTATCGCCTTGGATTATAGCTTCATAAGGGATCATGGTTGAGTGCTCCCGGAAATCATAGCGGAGTGCCGCAAACGGGTACAGATGGAAATAATCAGGCGAGAAATCCGGGGCCGAATTAAGGATTGGAGCGTATCGCTGGGTAATCTGTTAAAGTCAGAGTGTTCGCCTGACGCCCTGCCCTCCTGAAGCAAGAACCTGTGCACCTGTCATCTCACTCATTTTCCGAAACACTCCTCTCATAGAAACTGCCCACTTCGTTTATCTGTGAGCGCCCAGATTCAGCGGCTTATCTTGCTCCCTCGGTCTTCGTGCAGGCGTCCCTGCCGCACTGCGAATGCGGACACGGCGACGTGCAAAATAATTCTTGACACATAGAATGTTTCGCGATACATAAATTACTATTTTCTCTATACGAAAATAAATTATCGCATTGCGGAAAGCAATAAGAAATTGTGCCGCAACCTGGAGGAGGTGGAGATTTGCAGGGTTCACAACCGGAGATGCGACAAGCCGTCCGCCAGCTGGCCGACCAACTGCTCCTGAAGGCTGCCACGGACTTGCCGCAGAGTGTCACGGCGGCCTTGCGGCAAGCGCGACAACGGGAACCGCTGGAAATGGCCCAAGCCCAACTCGATACGATTCTGAAGAACATCGAGATGTCGCGAGCCAAGGGCAGCAGCATCTGTCAGGATCCAGGAATTATTTCCTTCGACGTCACCGTCGGTTCCAAGTTTCCCCTCGATTTTGACCTGGCGGAAGTTCTGCGCGCGGCTACGGCCGAGGCCACGCGAGCCATCCCTTTACGGCAAAATATCGTTCACCCGCTCACCAAAAAGAACACCACCACCAATACTGGCTACGATGTGCCGATCATCAACTACCAGTTGCTGTTCGGGAAGGATTTTCTGGAAATCTGCGCCCAATTGCGAGGCGGCGGGTCGGCATTTCGTTCGTCCGTCTATTCGCTGGCGCCCACCACTCCCCGGGTGGAAGGGATCAAGAAGCTAGTCTTTGACCACGTAGTTATGGCTGGCGGAATACCCTGCCCGCCCACCGTTATCGGAGTGGGATTGGGTGGTAATCCGGACAATGCGATGAGCTTGGCGTTTAAGGCCTTGCGCAGGCTTCCGGTCGGCGCGGCTCATCCTGAGTCCGACATGGCGGAGTTGGAAAGCCAGCTTCTGAAAGCCATTAACTCGACGGGAATCGGGACTATGGGTTTAGGGGGTGAGACGACGGCGCTGGCCGTCCATATCGAGTACTGTGGCAGTCATATTGCCACTCATCCGGTCGGCATTGCCTTCAGTTGCTGGGCCAACCGGTTCGCCACAGCCCGTATCGATTCGGCCGGCAAAATCGAATGGATTTCTCGCCACGGGGGCGCTCAATGAGCAACAAGGTCTATCACCTGACTACACCAGTGACTAACGAACAGTCTGCCGCCTTGCGCACCGGCGACGTGGTCTATCTGAACGGCTCAGTCTTCACCATGCGCGATCGCGCCCATTTGCATTTGTTTGCCCAGGCAGATGCCGGCGTGAAGGCGCCTTTCGATTTGCGGGGCGCCGCCGTCTGGCATTGCGGTCCGGTTTGCCGTCAGGTCGCTAACGGCGAGTGGGAAATTACGTCGATCGGTCCCACCACCAGCTATCGCCTCACCCGCGAAACTCCGCGCCTGTTAGCGGAGTTTGGCGTCAGGCTCATAGTCGGCAAGGGAGGCATGGGTTACGAGACAGTACAGGCCATGCGCCGTGAAGGGGCAGCTTTCCTGGCGGCCACCGGCGGCTGCGCCACCCTGCTTGCCCAGAGCGTAAAACGGGTCAATCACACTTACTGGCCCGAGCTGATGGGGTTACCGGAAGCGGTATGGGAACTAAACGTGGAGAACCTCGGTGCGTTGGTTGTCGCCATCGATTCTACCGGCGCTACCTTATACGACGAGGTAATGAAGAGAGCTCAGAGCCGGCTGGCGGGGTGCTACCAGCAACTGGGAATTAAGGATCCGCAGTTTCGTTGTATTCATTGGCCGCCGACCTTGGCTGGAACCAAAGAAGTTCCGGCGAGTCTTCTGAAAACAGGCGGCGGGGAATGAGATGATTTCATCAACATGAGGCGCTAATCATCGTGGTTGGCATGCCCGTTTAGCACGCCTTCTAACGAATAAAAAAGCTAACGATGAGGTGAAGTACCTGAGCCGGGTTGAGCCAATACTCCCGGATAGAGGCAATGCCAAATGATTTGGCTCTAGCTATCGCTGCTCCGCCGCTTCCGCGGCATTGGTCAACGGTGCCATGGCGCATGCCCTGGATTACAACGACCTGCTCAGGAAATCAATGGCGCTGTGAGCTGGATCTTCGTTAAACCTGATATACCGCTAAGAAATAAGGTGTGAGTCTGGTCTGAGCGTGTTGAAACTGGTTACAAAATTGTATTCAGGGCAAGGATTAAAGATATGGCTACTTCTGCTTTGCAACACCTGTTTTCTCCCATAACAATCGGTTCATTAAAGTTAAACAACCGTTTGGTCATGTCTCCAATGGCCCTCAATTACTCTGGCGAAGGAGGCAATGTAACGCAGAAGCAGGTGGATTACTATTCTGCCCGCGCTCGTGGCGGCATCGGGCTAATCGTGACGGAGTCGTTTTACGTGTCACCAGAAGGCAAAGGAGATCCCAAGCGACAGGGGCTCTATGACGACAGCATGGTCGAGAAGCACAAAACGCTAACCGCTGCCATACACCAGTACGGGACCCCGGTCTTCGCCCAACTTCATCACGCCGGTTTAAGGACAACCGCAAAGGTGATAGGCCGCCCCCCTGTTGGGCCCTCGGCAATCCCGTTTGTCGCAGCCGGAGAGGGAGTGATTCCCCACCAGTTGACCATAGACGAGATAGGAGGACTTATCGACGCGTATGGTAAAGCTGCTGCCCGCGCTAAGGTGGCGAATTACGACGGAATTCAAATTCATGCCGGCCACGGCTATTTGATCAATGAATTTCTGTCTCCGCATTCCAATCGGCGCAATGACCAATATGGGGGCGATAAAGAGGGCCGCAGCAGGTTTTTGACGGAGGTGCTGGAGAGGGTTCGGCAGATAGTCGGCGCTGAGTTTCCCGTCAGCGTGCGCATTACCGCCGAGGAGCTTACGGTAGGAGATGGCTATGATGTTGATTTCACTCAATGGCTGGTGAAGCACATAGAGAAATGGATCGATGAGGTCTGCATCAGCGGGGGGACTCATCAGGATCGGGAATGGATCGTGCCGCCGATGTATGTTCCTGAGGGCTTTCGTGCTGACCAAGCAGCCAGCTTCAAGAAAATCACCAACCGATTGGTAGGGGTGGTAGGACGCATTACCAATCCGCTGATGGCCGACGAGATAATAGGGGCGGACAAAGCCGACCTTGTCTATATGGGGAGGGCCTTGCTGGCCGATCCGGAGTTGCCCCGCAAGGCTTTCAACGGTTGTTTGGAAGAGATAAGACCCTGCTTGGGATGCAACAAGTGCATAAGCGGGATGAATGCAGGGTTTGGTGTCCGCTGTGCGGTAAATCCTGCGACCGGGCGTGAGGGCGAGATTCGATCTGTTCCCCCATTGCGCCGAAAGAAAGTACTCGTCGTTGGGGGTGGGCCAGCCGGGTTGCAGGCTGCCGCCCTGGCGGCAGGCCGTGGCCATGAAGTGACTCTCATGGAAGCGGACAAGCGACTAGGCGGGAAATTGTGGGTGGCGGCAGTCCCACCGGGCCGAGCATCGATTCTAAAATTGGTTACCTATTTGGATAATCTGGTAAGCCGAGCCAAGGTCAAAGTGGAAACGGGCGTAAGTGTAACCCCGGATATTATTCAAACGCTCAGTCCCGATACCTTGATCCTTGCCACCGGAAGTCATGTCCTTTATCCGCCCCTACCGGGTGTCGGGTTGGCGACCGTTTGTTCAGCAGAAGATGCGCTGACCAATGCCGTCAGCGTTGGAAGCAGCACGGTGGTTATTGGCGGCGGTATGGTTGGGCTGGAAACGGCAGATTTTCTGAGCGATCGCGGGATTGCAGTCACCGTATTGGAAATGAGGGATGTCCTCGCCCCGGAAGAGGACCCCATGACGAAGAAATTGTTGCTGCTGCGCCTGAATAGAAAAGGGGTGGCCATTTATTTGAACTGTGAGGTGCAGTACGTGACCGCAACGGCTGTCGCGGCAAAAACAATGCTGGGGCCAAAGCTCTTCCCAGCGACTAAAGTCGTTGTCGCCGCGGGATATGTCCCCGGAAGCGAACTCGCGAGCAAGTGCGACTTCGGAGAAAGAGACACCTATATAATTGGCGACGCCAATGCTAAACATCCAGCCGGATTGCTGGAGGCTATGTGGGAGGGATTTTTGGTAGGCCAGCAAGTATGAGTTGAATTCCTCTGCGTAATTACCCTGAACCATATTGGATAAGGGCTTCATGCGTGTGCATAGGAGGCAGTTCTTTATTACGTCAGCACCACAGAAGGCCCAGGTTCTCCCCCTGCCGTTCTCGTACTCCTGCTAAGCAGCGGCTTTGCTTAATGGCCGTCTCACTAATAACTCTTTTCGTGGCTTATATCGACCGGGTAAATGTGGCGATTCGTACCTTGTCTTCCGCCGCAATGCTGACCCCAATGGATTGTTCTCCATCGCGCAGGGTCGTTGTCATAAAACTTGACCTGCCGGGGAAGCTGGCCGAGGTTTTTCGTTACTTCCATGCCCTTCGTGGGTCGAACCTTTGTGTAGCGCCTGGTGCAACTCTGTGGCCGACCACTGCACCTCCGGAATCAGTTGCTGAACATGCGCAGGAGTGAACCGCACGCTGGGCAAAGACACGCTGATGGCCGCTATCACTTTTTGCTCCTGATCGAAAACCGGAGCAGCGATGGAACCGATCGATGGGTTCCTTTCGCCAAAGCTTACGACGTATTTCTGCTTGCGAATCTTTCTCACTTCCTTGAGAAGCGTCCCCTTGTCCACCACGGTATTCTCCGTGATTTGCAACAAAGCTAACGAGTCCAGAAATGCCTCTATCTCTTCATCCGGGTCAAATGCCCAAAGCACGCGAGAAGCAGCTCCCGCATAGATGGGAACTCTATCCCCAATTCTGCCGCTGGTGTGTAACTCCTGCAAGCTTTCGACAAAATCGACGTGTTCCCGCTGGGCGCCTCTGCGAACGTATAAGTGGCTCGTCTCGCCCGTACGATTCCGCAGCTCATACAGAATAGGTCGCGCGACATTGCGCAGGATTGCCAGCTCGGATGGGACTGTCGCCAGCCAGTTAATGGCGGGGCCGAGACTGTATTTCTTGCTGGCGGGGTTCTGCAAGACGAAATTCATCTTCTTCAAGGTGGCGATCATTCGTGACATAGTTCCAAGCGGATAGCCCGTACTCTTGCAAAGCTCGGTAATACCGAGTTCGTAGCCCGCGTCCCCTAGAGTAACTAGGACTTTCAAAGCTTTTTCAAGCGATCGGTTGATGTTTTCGTCTCTGAATGACCGGTCCAATCAAAATCCTTTCGCAATGTGGCGAAGTACAAAGCTCACGCGCTCAAATTTCGTCGAAAATCGACCAGTGTTATTTGCCGTCACATTAGTCTACTTCGCCGGCCGACGACAGAGCAACCATTCCAGCGTTTCTAGCGGCTGACTTGGTATCGCAGCCCGAAATTGTCCCTACTGCCCCTACCGCCGTCGGTGAGGTGCGCGACACAGCGTCGCGGCATCCGATTCCTGGAGCGCTACTACTTCAAGCTGTTCCACGCGCCGTGCCGCCACCGCCGTTTTGGGCTGCAGGTGCGGGCAAGTACCCTATCAGGCTAAGACGGTCTGGGAACTATCGGTTTGTAGTCAATCGATCCATAAATAATACCGGCTAATACGGCTGCCCCTACCATAACCAACAAAGCGCCGTCATATCCCCACCGCGACTGAATGACCAGTCCTGAAATTATGGGCGCCACAATCAGAGCCAGCGCGCTGGACATTGAGTTTAACGCGGCCACTGCACCTACCTGGCCCTTGGGGGCAATCTCGGTAGTCGTAGCCCAGTTCTGGGCGCCGCTGATGGCCTTGACCCCAAATGATGCCGTAAGCCAAAAGACGGTCATCGTCGGACTAGCGGCTATGACCGCCAGATAGAGACATATGCCCATCCCGAAATAACCAATAAACTGGCCAGTCCGCCGTACCTTGGTTAAGGAAGCGCCACGCCGCATCCATCTGTCCAGGCAGCGGGCTCCAATCAGTTCGAACCCGATGGTGGCGAAAAACGGAAAGGTATACACAATCCCCATGTTTCTTAGACTGAACCCCTTCGCATGGACCAAATACGCAGGTATCCACATGTGAAAAGCGGTGGAGAAATACATGTACAAAAAGAAGCCGGAGCACATGGAAAGAATCCGCGGATAGGTCAACAATTTATACATGGGAATTTCTTTCAATTTCACCGCCGGTGTCGCGTCTGTAACCTGGCCTTGCCTTATGTATTCCAGTTCTTCTTTACTGAGCTTAGGGTTATCTTCTGGAGCGTGATAATACCGTCGCCAGATAAACGCAAAACCGACGGCTATCAACCCAGTTATGACGAAGGAATACCGCCAGCCGTAATGCAGGATCGTCCACACAACAAAGGGAGGGGTTACCGCGCTTCCAATGTTGGAGAACACGTCGAAGATGGCTACCGCGGTCGTACGTTCGTGTTTGGGGGTCCAATCGGACGAGATGCGCGCACAGGTAGGAAAACCGGCGGCCTCGGTGGCCCCCAAAAGCAGTCGGACGACGAAGAAGGAATAGAATCCTGAAACCGCAGCCGTGAAGAGAGTCACCAAACCCCATCCCAGGCAGGCAAAAAAACCAATTATCTTGGGCGGTTTCCGGTTGAGCAGGTGCCCGACGGGAAACATGCAAACCAGGTAGGTCCACCCGAATGCCGACATCAACAGGCCCATGCGCGCTGGTGAAAGCGCGAATTCCTTCATCAGCGTGGGAACCGCGGCTGCAATGTTGAAGCGGTCGATATAATTGACGAAGATCATGCCCCCGAGAAACAACATTACTTTGTAACGGTAAGTCGTCCGCGGGGCAGTTGCAGGCCGTGAGACTTCACGGGCCGGACTCGTTCCTGCTGGAGCAGTGTTCATCACGTCGCCTCTCTTCCGGAGATGGTTCGCCGGTTTTCTGTTTGACCACTATCTCAGGTGACAAATTGTGTTGCCGTTCCCGTGTTCAGCCCATCTCATTCCGCGCTGGGCCTTGGTAAGCACGTCCAAGGCTATCCCGTCCACAATAATTCTTGACAGGCACGTTATTTTCCGATAGTCATAAGTTTCTAGGATGCGAAATTACTTTATCGCATAACGGCAAGCAAAAAAACTGAAAAGTGACGGAAAAGTGACAGGCTGCGCGGCGCTAGGCGGCCGAGGCAGGTGCTATCGACAGTCAGGCGCTACCTGGAATACGTCTCGGTACGGCAAAAGTTGGAGCTAAAAGCTTGCAGACCCGCCTCTCAAGGTATCCACTTGGCGGGATATGTGTATTGTAGGGGCATTGATTTTTTGCTAGGTCTGCCGGTTATTGAGATTCTCCAGAGCGGCAGTTACGGATGTCACGATATTGAATTTCAATTTGCTATTTGAAATTGGCTATGCGTTTGGTTTAGGGGCTGCCAATCGTTCCGATCCGCGACGTTTCTTATGCAGCGGTTAAAAACAGTTTGACGAGCTTGGCTTGCTAGATACATTCCGGTATTTGGACTTTCAGAATTCGCAGGACCTAGTCAGTAAGGTTCTTACAGCAACTCAGAATGCACAAACGCCGTTTCATCAAAACTACCAAATAAATCAGGAGCAGCCTGACGATGTGATGAAAGGTCCTATTGTGCCTTTCCATTCTGTTCGGCAAGGCTCACGCGGCGGAGAGGGATTATCCGAACAAGGTGATTACCCTTATCAACCCTTTCGCCCGCGGGGGTGGAATCGACAGCAGCTTCCAACCGAGCATCGAAAGGCTCGGCCTGGAAATCAACTAGGAGAGGAGATAGGTATATGGAGGCATTATTCACTCCTTGCCGTATCGGGCAGCTCGAAATCCGCAACCGGATCGCCATGGCGCCCATGGCAACCCTCCTCGCCGGAGTAACGGGGGCCGTCACCCAGCGGCTCATCGACTATTACGCCGAGCGTGCCGCAGGAGGAGCAGGCCTGATCATTGTCGAATCGGCCCACGTGATCGACGCGAACCGGGACATTGGCCGCATCGGCATCGCCGACCCGCAGTTCGAGCCGGGCCTCGGGGAACTGGCGGAAGCGATCCAAGAGAAAGGGGCCAAAGCCGCCCTCCAGCTCGTCTACCGCGAGAGTCTGGCGAGCGCGAAGGGCCCGGATGACTACACGGTCGGGGAGATCGAGGCAATTATCGAGGCTTTTGGCGCGGCCGCGCAGCGGGCCCAGAAAGTGGGTTTCGACGCGGTGGAGATCCACGGCGCGAACTTCTATTTTCTTACCCAGTTCATGTCGCCTCTGACGAACCATCGCCGGGGCGCCTACGGCGGTAGCGAGGAAGGTCGTCTCAAGCTCCCGGCGGATATTCTGGAGCGCGTGCGGGAGCGGGTCGGGAACGAGTATCCCGTGCTCTTCCGCATGATCGCGCACCAGCACACGCCCGGCGGCCTCGACGTGCGAGACGGGCAGCGGATCGCGCGGCGACTTGAAGCGGCGGGCGCGAGTGCGCTCCACGTCTCGGCGGGAAGCCCGTCGGGCCGATTCTGGCACACCCCGCCCATGGCGATCCCGCGGGGTTGCCACGTGCCGCTCGCTGCGGAGATCCGGAAGACAGTGCGGATTCCCGTTCTGGCCGTGGGACGGATCAACGACCCCGTCCTCGCGGACCGGGTCATCGCCGAGGGGAAAGCCGACTTAGTCGTCATGGGCCGGGCGCTCGTCGCCGATCCCGAACTTCCGAAGAAGGCGCAGGAAGGGCGGCTAGACGAGGTCCGCAAATGCATGGCGTGCAACTACTGCCGCAAGCGCGTCATCGAGACGAACCGGACGATCCGATGCGCGGTGAATGCGCGGGCGGGACGGGAGCGCGATTTGCGCCTCCTTCCCGCCGCCGCGCCCAAGAAGGTTCTCGTCGCGGGCGGGGGACCGGGCGGCCTTGAGGCGGCGCGCGTTCTGGCCCTGCGCGGCCACCGGGTCGTCCTCTACGAGCGGGCGGCCATGCTGGGCGGACAGCTTCGCCGGGCGGCAATCCCGCCGCATAAGGAAGAGCTTCGCAACCTTCTCGATTATCTCATGCCCCAAATCGTCCGAGCGAAAGTGGCGGTGCATCTGGGAAGCGAAGTGACGATATCGACGCTTGCCCAAGAGCGGCCCGATGCGGTGATCGTGGCGACCGGGGCCCTTGCCCTCGTGCCCGTGATCCCCGGCTGGGACCCGGTGCAGACCTTTACCGCAGGCGATGCGCTGGAGGGCCGGCCCATGGGAGAAAAACTCATTATTCTTGGCGGCGGCATGGTGGGGTGTGAAACAGCGGAGTACCTGGCGAGCCTGGGGAAAAAGGTGTGCATCGTCGAGAAACTCCCGGAGATCGCCTCGGGCGTGGAGGGGCACACGCGCGGTCTCCTGCTGCAGCGCCTCCGCGATCTCCGCATCGAGGTGCGCACGTCGAGTGAGGTCGTCGCCGGGCGAAGCGGGAACGTCACCCTCAGAAACAGTGGGGGAGACCTCATCGAAATGGAGGCGGACGGGATCGTCGCCGCTTTAGGAGCCGGCGCCAACCGCTCCCTGGAGGACGCCGTCCGCGAATTTCCGGGCCAGTGGTTCCGCATCGGCGACGCACAGGAAGCGCGGGAGATCGCCGCGGCGGTGCGCGAAGGCTACTTGGCGGCGTTGGCAATTTGAGCTATATAAACCGGAGCCGCCGCGTTGACGGCGGCTCCGGTGACGCGGAAAATCTGGCGAGAAGAAACTCCCGGCGGAGCACTCTCGCGGCCGCAGGCGGGCGGATGCCGGAATCATAAGTCGAATTTAAGATTAACGTAACCCTCTGAATGAGGTGCGTACATTCACCAAGCACGTCCAATTCCCGCACTGTCTCAGCAATTGGCTCGTAAAGCAGGTTAACGCGAGTACAGGCGAAGCGTCTGCCGGAGGTAGTGTCCAGAAACTTTCGCACTTTCTTTGAATGAACTCTGGTTGACGTTGTGGTTTGGGAAGAGGGCTGGCCCGCGGGCCAGCCCTCTTCGTTATCCGAGTTCCACTTCGTACGATTAGATCCTGGTTCCCAGCAGAAAGCCTTCGTGGATGGCCGCCATGGCTTTTCTCGGTTCCACGCAATCTCCCAATTTATGTATCCTGGAAGATTGTGCTTGCAAAAAAGCGCCGTTCGGCTTATAGCCTAAGGCAAGAACGATATTGTCGACTCCTTCAATCGTGAACTCAACTCCTCCCTGCGAGCACACGACCTTATCTTTGTTAAACTGTTCCGCTTTCGCGTTGCAGATCATATCGACTTTCTGAGCTGCCAATCGCTGTAACAACATCTTCCGGGTGCGTATTTCGACGTCGGTCGCGAACAGCGGCAATTGCTCCAGAATAATCACCTGCTTGCCACTCTGCGCGAGCCAGTCTGCGGTTTCGCATCCCACCATGCCGCCGCCCACCACTACTACCTTGGAGCCTAATACGACCTTGTTTTCCAGGACGTCCTCCGCGAGGGAAACGTTACTCTGACCTTCCTTCGCAGGCAGACGAACAGGATCTCCTCCGGCGGCAATCACGATTTCGTCAAAGTCACTCAGCTTAGACAAATCTTCCAGCGCGATTGCGGCTCCCGTCTTGATCTCGACTCCGAGCTCTTTTAAGGCGCGGGATTGGTATTGCACAAATTCGCTGATCTCACCCTTTTTGGGAGCGATCGCAGCAATCCGGAATTTTCCCCCTAACTCGGCTTCCTTCTCGAAGAGGGTTATCTTATGTCCTCGTTCGGCTGCTACCCGCGCAAACTCCATACCTCCGGGCCCTCCTCCGATCACCGCAATCTTTTTCGAAACAAGAGCCTTTTCGAGGGAACGGAGTTCATACTCGCGTCCAGTTCTTGCATTCACTACACAGGTAATCGCCAAACTGGCATAAAGGCGATCAATGCAACCCTGGTTACAGGCGATGCACGGACGGATGTTGCCGCCCACTTGCGTTTTGTTCATAAGTTCGGGGTCGGCAATCAAAGCACGCCCCATCGCCACCAAGTCGACTTTCTTTTCCCGCAACAGCGCGTCTGCTTCCTGCAAGGTCTTAATCCGGCCAGCGCCGATAACGGGGATATTCACACTCTGTTTGATTGCTGCGGCCAGGCCGATATTGCAGCCGCGCGGTTGAGCTTGCGGGGGAATCGTTCTCTCTGTGCTTTCCAGCACTCCGGCGGAAACATGGATGATATCGGCCCCGGCTTTTTCCAGCAGCTTCGCGTATTCCTTCCCATCGGCCAGCGTTGCGCCTCCTTCAAGAAACTCGTCCCCGCTGATGCGGCAGAAAATCGGAAAGTCATCGCCAACCGCTTCCCGCGCCTGCGCCAGGATTTCCAAAGAGAAGCGAGCTCGATTCTCGAGCGAGCCGCCGTACTTATCGGTGCGTCGGTTGCTCAGAGGGGAAAGGAATTGATGAATCAAATAGCCGTGGGCGCAGTGGATTTCGATGGCATCGAAACCAGCCTGCTTGGCGCGCCGAGCCGCTTGCATAAAGCAATCTTCCATGTAATCAATCTGAGACTGGCTCATTTCATAGGGAACTTCTCCGCCCAATTCCGGAATTGCGGAAGGTGCCCACGGCCGGAGCCCGTTAGTCATAGCGCTGCGGGTTCGACGGCCGGCGTGCGCGAGCTGAATCGCGATTTTCCCGCCTGCTTCGTGGACCGCCTTTACCAAGGCCGTCAGGCCGAGAATAAGAGCGTCATCATAGATGCCAGCTTGATGAGGGTGCCTCCTACGTACGTCAGGTCCCGTAAATTCCATGATATTCAGTCCCACGCCGCCGGCAGTGCGCTCCCGATGATAAGCGATTAACCGCGGGGTTACCTCGCCGCTGGTTGTTGTATACCGTGTCGCCATCGGAGGCAAAACAATGCGATTCTTTAAGGTCAGGTTCTTTACCGTGAAAGGGGTAAACACAGCCGCAAATTGCTCGCTCATGCCCGACTCCTTCTCGTCCTTAAATTAGTTGTTCGACTGATGTGCGGACGCTACTGCCCACATCAATACTGGTGGGACAGCGGCGTTACGGGTCTAGCATCTTCCTGCGCAGATTGAGCCTGGCTTATTGGCCCCAGATCGCAGATGGGTCATCAGGCCGGTGATGTCCCTCACCGACTCTAAATTCCGCAGCATATCCAGTGCGATGGTTTGGTCGGCAGCGGGGAGAATACCCGTACTGCATTCTATGAACTTTTCTCCCAACTCTTGATCGCTGAGAGGAACATCCACCGAGCCCTTTGGCCGAACTACCTTGTTTTTAAAAACGTGGCCGTCCACCATGGTAATCGTGACTTCGATGAAACGCCGGTCCGTGCCATCCGGATCGACGATTGACAGGGCGGGGTCTTCCATCTTTTTCACTTTGGGCATCAGAGCCCGCACCTCCGGCCGGTTCACGAGTTTGTCCGTGAAACTATGGATATTGATTCGGCCGTCGATCAGCGCGGCGGAGACCGCATATTGCATGCTGAACTTGCTTTCCAAACCAGTTACGGGTGAGTCGTGGACCAGCGCGATATAGGATCGGGCGGGGGCCATACAGGTAACAGTTAGAATCTGCTCGGGGTCGAGCGAGGGAACTTCAAGCTTGATATTGAACACCGCGTCCAGGGCGCGATGGGTTGCAAAACAGCATGGATAGCGCTTTACGTGGAGCCCCGGCGAGACCACCGCGAAGGGTTTGCCGAACGTGGGCAGAGAGGCCGGGGCCGTCTTGTCTGCCAGCACTTCCATGTAATTGTACTTGCCGGACAATACATCGTCGGAAGCCGTGAAACCATCTGAAGCCAACGTAGCCGCTATGACGCCGGCGTGCGCCGCCCATCCAGCATGTAAAGGCTTCGTCATCGTCCCGGAGTTCCTAAATATGCCTCCCGCCATGGATGCCGCTAAGCCCATCGCCATTCTTATTTGCTGTTCCGATAATTTGAGCAGCGTGCCTACTCCTGCCGCGGCACCCAGCCCTCCCAACGTACCCGTGGTGTGCCATCCTTTTTCATACTGCGCAAAGGCGACGAGCGATCCGATCTTATCGATAGCTTCGAGCCCGGCCAGATAAGCAGTGATAACTTCGGCGCCGGAACTCTTTAGAGTCTCGCCCACGGCCAGCACTGCCGGTACCAGCACCGCGCTGGGGTGGGAGCGGGTGCTTGTGAGCACGTCATCGTAATCCAGGGCATGCGCCATGGCGCCGTTGACCAACGCGGCAGAACACGCAGAAAAACGACAGCCGGAACCGACAGCTGTGGCAGTCCCGGTTGTCCCCTCTTGTGCCTGATAGGCCAGCAGCTTATGAGTTAGTGGCTCCGTCACCCCGCCTAACATGCAGGCGACTGTGTCAAGAATCGCTCTCTTTGCATTTGAAACACAGATCGCCGGTATGCTGTCATTTGCTAGCTGGCATATCCACTCGGCATAACTCTGCAAAATTGTCATCGCGCACCCCTCGGTGAAAGAGTGTAATAGACCTCAATTGGCTAAGCCTTAGCGCTGCCTTATGCACGCCACCAGCCGATTGCGTTTTTTGCGCGCGCCCTTACAACATAATGGCTGGCCCCTGTTTTACTACGCAGTGTTCTTAAGAGGAATATCGGGTTTCACAAATATCCAACCTATCGCCCCGATAATACCCATGGAGGCAGTTACGAAAATGGCCGCTTGCCAGTTATACCGGCTGCTTATCCAGGCAATCAGGACCGGACCAAGACCGCCGCCGATGAGTTGGCCCCAGAAATTCATCCAGCCCGTTACTGTGCCGGTAAACTTACCTCCGATGTCGGCACATGATGCCCAGAGGGCGCCCATGGAGAAGCCCATGGAGCACAGGGAGACGGCCAGCCAAATGACCGTAAACCATTGCGCCGTGCTGGTCGCCATCATGCATAACCCGAAGCAACATACCAGCAGCCCTATTCCTCCCAACCACGCGCGGATTCGCTGGCTTCCTCGCTGGGTGTGAATGACGTGATCGGCAATGGCTCCGCCCGTCAGGCCGCCGCCCGCCTCAGCGGCGAAAACAAATATCGCGGCAGACCCCATTTGTTTTAGAGAAAAGTGATGGGCTTCCAGCAAATACACCGGCAGCCATGCCACGAAGATATAGTTGATGAAATTGGTCGTAAAACAGGGGACTATAATGGCCCAGAATTGACTGGAGCGGAGGAAGTCTTTCCACGGCGGAATGCCCCGCTTGGCTCCCGCGCTAGCTTCCCGCCCCTCCGTGATATAGTCCAGCTCGGCCTTATTCACAAATCTACTTTCCCGCGGGTGGGTTCTCATCAAGATGTAATATGCGGTTGCCAAGACGATGCCCGCCAAGCCAAACACCAGAAAAATGGCGCGCCACCCCCAAGCCACTATGATGTATACCGCGAGCGGTATGCCAACGATCCTGCCAACGCAACCTCCCGACTGCAGAAAACCGGCTGCCTTGCCGCGCTCTTTCTTTGGGAACCAGATTGAAATGGCGGTATTAACGCCGGGGTAAACCGGAGATTCGCCAAGCGCAAACACCCCGCGGACGACAATCCAGCTACTCAATTTTCCGCACAGCGTCGTTAGGCATGTGAATACCGACCACCATATCACCGCGAACGGAAGCACTCGCCGATGACCAAGATATTCCGTCAGCATCCCAGCCGGGATTTGACACAAGGCATAACATACAAAGAAGGCGGTGTGTATCGTCCCAATCTGTACAATCGTGAAGTGTAATTCCTTGATAATGGCTGGCGTTGCAACCGACAGGTTGATCCTGTCCATAAATGACAGCAAAGCGAACAGATTAGCGAATATCGCCAAAGTCCAGCGATAGTTACTTCGTTTCTGTGCAGACACACCTTCACTACTGTCGACTAGTGTACCGGCGCGGGGAGTTGCCATATCAACACCGTCCTGTTTAGGTCTGAACGTTCGCTATGTCATCCGAGGCACCAAATCGTTTTGCGCATCATATCTGCTCAAGCACCCGTCACGGTGCTGTCAGCAGGAAGATAGATCTATGGTCGTCGCCTCGCCAGAAGCCTGGAAACGACATGTCAACGTCATCTTGTAGGGCTGCAGATACGTGGCAGTTTTGGTAGCCACGTCATAGCGGAAAGGGCGGTCGTGTGCTGGGTATATGACGCCGCCCATTCCAGCCAGCATGTGCATGTTCTCTTCGGCCAGCTTCTGATTGAACCAACCTCGTTCATGGCCGGTTTTCAAATACCTGGCATGCGCAATCGCATCCCCCGCAATGACATGCATCTCGGTTCCATCCGTCACCTTGACCGCCAACATGCCGGCTGTGTGGCCAGGAGCCTTTATGAGTTGCACCCCGTCCTCAATTTGCTCGTCCCCCCGGACCAAGCACACCTTATAGGAACGCAGCATATCAACCATAAAAGGCGGAGTCCCGGTATCCCGCCGCTTCTCATCACTGGCTTGGGCATACTCGTCGGAAGCGACGATAATCTCAGCACCGCGGAAGGATTCCATATAAAGCGCATGGTCCCAATGCAGGTGAGAGAGGATGACTTTATCGATCTTGCCCGGCGCCACGCCGTGCTCCTTTAACCCGTCGAGCAATTGATGCCTGGTCGAATAATGGCCGACATCATACAGCGTAGTGAAGCGGCCCTGGATCAGTACAATGGTAGGAATTCCGAACATCCCCCGGTTCGTGGCGATCGGGCATCCCATCATCACCGTCTTTACCTTTGCCACAGAATGCTCCTTTCCTCCGCCCAACTGACACTAATCGACGGCTCGTCTATAATCGACGGCTCGTCTATCTACGCACACAAGATGCCGCCACCCACATCGATAACGGCTCCGGTAATGTAACTGGAGTCATCACTTGCCAAGAAGACGATCACCTTGGCCTGTTCTTCCACGGTGGAAACCCGGCGCAATGCCACAGCCTGGACTAGACCTGCCGCGGTACCTTGGCGCTCTCGCTCCTCCCACATAGCACGGAGCCGGTCGCTGCTAATACAGTGACCAGGCGCCGAAGCATTAACCCGAATGCCTTGCGGGCCGAACTCCCTTGCCATATGTCTGGTCAGGCCCATAATTGCAGTCTTCGATGCGCTGTAGTGGGGACGGCTGTGTTCGTTGCCGCGCCGTCCTGCCTGCGAGGCCAGGTTCACGATTACTCCCTTGCCGGCGCGCAACATCAAGCGGATGGCATACTGCGAATGGAAAAAAGCGGTCTTTACATTTACATCCAACAGCTGATCCCACTGGGCTTCGCTGATATCCAAGAGATGAATCGAATGGTTCAGACTTCCACCAACATCATTGACCAGCACGTCGAGACGGCCAAAAGTCTTGTCGATTTTGTCGATGGTTTCCGCGATGAAGCTTAGCTTAGTGGCGTCGCCCACTGAGAGCAAGCAGTCCTGGCCGTTAATGGTCTTTATTTCGGCTTGGACTTCACGCAGGTGCTGCTCATCCATGTCTTCCAGGCAGAGGATGGCTCCTTCCCGGGCAAACTGTTTGGCGATTGCTTTCCCGATTCCGTTGGCTGCCCCGGTAATCAGGCATACTTTCTGATCTAATTTCGGCATATTCCTCCTTACCAGCAAACCGGAAGGGAGTGTCTAAAAGCAGAGTTCTCCCCCATTAACATCCACTGTTGCCCCAACGACAAACGAGGAGCGGTCGGAGCACAAGAACCGGATTACTTCGGCTTGCTCTTCCGGCACTGATGCCCGGCGTAGAGCGATGCTTTCCAGCATCTTCTTGGCGATGCCCAAACGCTCGCGTTCCGCCCAAATGGCGCGATTGCGGGGTCCGCTCAGGCAGCGCCCTGGGGCCACCGCGTTAATGCGAATATTGCAGGGGCCGAACTCACGAGCGGCATGTCGAGTCAGTCCCAGCACTCCCGCCTTGGCGGTGGAATAGTGTGGGGTAACAAATTCACTCCCCCTGCGCCCTGCCTGGGAGGCCACGTTGACGATTGTCCCCTTCCCGGCGGCGCGCATCACCGGGATGACTGCGCGCATCGTGAGAAAGACGCTCTTCAGATTGAGGTTCATCGTGGCGTAATATTGTTCTTCGGTAACTTCCAACAGATGAACAGAGTCCTTGCTTCCACCGGCACAATTCACTAACACGTCAATGCGGCCGAACTCATCGGTTATCGCCTTTACTAGAGCGTCAACTTGTTTGGCGGAAGTAACGTCGCACACCATAGCTTTAGCAAGGTGGCCCTCTGCGACGATGCTTTCAGCCGCGGCGGCTAATCCTTTTGGGTCAATATCGCAAAGGCAAACCATGTCACCGTCTCTAGCGAGCGCTTCAGCGGTAGCCTTTCCGATTCCACTCGCGGCGCCGGTTACAATACAGATTCGTCCACTGGAATCCATGAAGTCTTTTTCCTCCCTTCCACAATTGCCAACAGTGAGCTGTAAACACAAAGTAAGTTTCGATTCTGATCGCTGCCTTAACAACAACCTGCCTGAACACAACAGGGTTACCAGTTTATTTAAAGGGTGACTGCTTGGCTTTTAACTCGCAGATGGGTCATCAGGCCAGAGATGTCTTTCACCGACTCTAAATTCCGCAGCATATCCAGTGCGATGGTTTGGTCGGCAGCAGGAAGAGTACCCGTGCTGCATTCCATGAACTTTTCTCCCAACTCCTGATCGCTGAGAGGAACATCCACCGCGCCCTTTGGCCGAACTACCTTGTTTTTAAAAACGTGGCCGTTCACCATGGTGATCGTGACTTCGGTGAAACGCCGGTCCGTGCCATCCGGATCGACAATTGGTAGGGCGGGGTCTTCCACCTTTTGTACTTTGGGCATCAGGGCCCGCACCTCTGGCCGATTCACGAGTTCGTCCGTGAAACTATGGATATTGATTCGGCCGTCGATCAGTGCGACGGAAACCGTATATTGCATGCTGAACTTGCCTTCCAAACCGGTGGTTGGCGAATCAATTATTAGTGACGAGAACGATTTCCCGGGAGCCATGCAAGTGACACTCAGGATGTGTTTTACATCCAGAGTTGGAACCTGCGCCTTGATGTTGAGAGCCGCATCCAGGGCACGGTGCGTAGCAAAACAGCATGGATAGCGTTTTACGTGGAGCCCCGGAGAGACCACCGCAAACGGGGCGCCAAATGAACCCAGGGCCGACAAGGGGGATGCGTCCCGCGCCAGCGCGTCCAGGTAATTGTATTTACCGGAAAATACGTCGTCGGCAGCCGTGAAACCATCAGAAGCCAACATAGCCGCTATGACGCCGGCGTGCGCTGCCCATCCGGCATGGAATGGCTTGGTCATCGTTCCAAAATTTATTTGCAGGCCACCGGCCATTGAGGCCGCTATCCCCAAAGCCATTCTCATTTGCTGTTCCGATAATTTGAGCAGCGTGCCTGCTCCTGCCGCGGCGCCCAGTCCACCCAGCGTACTTGTGGTATGCCACCCCTTGGCAAATTGCGCAAAGGCGACGAGGGATCCAATTTTGTCTATAGCTTCAAGCCCGGCCAGATAAGCAGTGATAACTTCGGCGCCGGAACTCTTTAGAGTTTCTCCCACAGCCAGCACTGCCGGTACCAGCACCGCACTGGGATGGGAGCGGGTGGTTGTGAGCACGTCATCGTAATCCAGGGCATGCGCCATGGCACCGTTGACCAATGCCGCGGAAGCGGCGGAGCAGCGATAGCTAGAGCCGACTAGCGTAGCGGCTCCTGCGCTCCGCTCTTTCCTTTGGTGGGTCAAGAGTTTCTGACTTACCGGCTCATTCACTCCGGCCAACGTGGCTGCCACGGTATCCAGGATCGCGCTTTTCGTGTTCCGAACAGCAGCTTTCGGTATGCCGCTATACACTAACTGGCACGCCCATTCGGCAAAAGAGGATGATATTGTCATTTGGCATTGCCTCTATCCGGGAGTATTGGCTCAACCCGGCTCAGGTACTTCACCTCATCGTTAGCTTTTTTATTCGTTAGAAGGCGTGCTAAACGGGCACGCCAACCACGATGATTAGCGCCTCATGTTGATGAAATCATCTCATTCCCCGCCGCCTGTTTTCAGAAGACTCGCCGGAACTTCTTTGGTTCCAGCCAAGGTCGGCGGCCAATGAATACAACGAAACTGCGGATCCTTAATTCCCAGTTGCTGGTAGCACCCCGCCAGCCGGCTCTGAGCTCTCTTCATTACCTCGTCGTATAAGGTAGCGCCGGTAGAATCGATGGCGACAACCAACGCACCGAGGTTCTCCACGTTTAGTTCCCATACCGCTTCCGGTAACCCCATCAGCTCGGGCCAGTAAGTGTGATTGACCCGTTTTACGCTCTGGGCAAGCAGGGTGGCGCAGCCGCCGGTGGCCGCCAGGAAAGCTGCCCCTTCACGGCGCATGGCCTGTACTGTCTCGTAACCCATGCCTCCCTTGCCGACTATGAGCCTGACGCCAAACTCCGCTAACAGGCGCGGAGTTTCGCGGGTGAGGCGATAGCTGGTGGTGGGACCGATCGACGTAATTTCCCACTCGCCGTTAGCGACCTGACGGCAAACCGGACCGCAATGCCAGACGGCGGCGCCCCGCAAATCGAAAGGCGCCTTCACGCCGGCATCTGCCTGGGCAAACAAATGCAAATGGGCGCGATCGCGCATGGTGAAGACTGAGCCGTTCAGATAGACCACGTCGCCGGTGCGCAAGGCGGCAGACTGTTCGTTAGTCACTGGTGTAGTCAGGTGATAGACCTTGTTGCTCATTGAGCGCCCCCGTGGCGAGAAATCCATTCGATTTTGCCGGCCGAATCGATACGGGCTGTGGCGAACCGGTTGGCCCAGCAACTGAAGGCAATGCCGACCGGATGAGTGGCAATATGACTGCCACAGTACTCGATATGGACGGCCAGCGCCGTCGTCTCACCCCCTAAACCCATAGTCCCGATTCCCGTCGAGTTAATGGCTTTCAGAAGCTGGCTTTCCAACTCCGCCATGTCGGACTCAGGATGAGCCGCGCCGACCGGAAGCCTGCGCAAGGCCTTAAACGCCAAGCTCATCGCATTGTCCGGATTACCACCCAATCCCACTCCGATAACGGTGGGCGGGCAGGGTATTCCGCCAGCCATAACTACGTGGTCAAAGACTAGCTTCTTGATCCCTTCCACCCGGGGAGTGGTGGGCGCCAGCGAATAGACGGACGAACGAAATGCCGACCCGCCGCCTCGCAATTGGGCGCAGATTTCCAGAAAATCCTTCCCGAACAGCAACTGGTAGTTGATGATCGGCACATCGTAGCCAGTATTGGTGGTGGTGTTCTTTTTGGTGAGCGGGTGAACGATATTTTGCCGTAAAGGGATGGCTCGCGTGGCCTCGGCCGTAGCCGCGCGCAGAACTTCCGCCAGGTCAAAATCGAGGGGAAACTTGGAACCGACGGTGACGTCGAAGGAAATAATTCCTGGATCCTGACAGATGCTGCTGCCCTTGGCTCGCGACATCTCGATGTTCTTCAGAATCGTATCGAGTTGGGCTTGGGCCATTTCCAGCGGTTCCCGTTGTCGCGCTTGCCGCAAGGCCGCCGTGACACTCTGCGGCAAGTCCGTGGCAGCCTTCAGGAGCAGTTGGTCGGCCAGCTGGCGGACGGCTTGTCGCATCTCCGGTTGTGAACCCTGCAAATCTCCACCTCCTCCAGGTTGCGGCACAATTTCTTATTGCTTTCCGCAATGCGATAATTTATTTTCGTATAGAGAAAATAGTAATTTATGTATCGCGAAACATTCTATGTGTCAAGAATTATTTTGCACGTCGTCTGCTGGCCCGGCGCAGCTAGGGGGTCGCCTGCCGGCAGGAAGTAAATTGGCCTGGCAGGGAAGAAAACCAGACTGCGGAAGCAAAGATGGGCCACCGAATTTGGGCTGGTAAACGAAGCGGCAGTTTTCAGAAGAGGGCCGGCATTAGGCATATCAAGTGAGAGGTAATCATTATGAACCATGGCGCAGCAGGACCGAGTTCAGCGCGTGAAGTCTCACGCCTCGCAGCCGCTCCGGCGACGAATTACCGCTATGGAGTCATGTTGCTGCTGGCGGGTATGATTGCAGTCAATTATGTCGACCGTTTCAACATCGCGGTTGCCGTTCCGACATTAATGAAGGAATTCGGATTATCGCCAGCCCGCATGGGCGTGTTGATGTCGGCATTCGGGTGGACGTACCTGATTTGCATGTTGCCCGTCGGCTATCTCCTCAACCGAAAATCTCCCAAGATAATCGGGTTCGTCGCCTGCCTGGGATGGGGCTTGGTAACCTTATTTACCGCGGCCGTATCAGGCTTTTATTCCTTTTTCGCGGTTCGGCTACTTTTGGGAGTCACGGAGTCTGCCGGCTTCCCTACCTGCGCGCGCACGGCGGCCGCCTGGACCCCCAAACACGAGCGGACGACCGCGGTCGGCATATTTGACTGCGCTTCCAATATAGGAAGCGGCTTAACCCCTCCGTTCGTTGTATGGGCCATCATACATTGGGGTTGGCGGTCTTCGTTTGTAGTGACAGGCTTGTTGGCCATCGTGTTTGCATTTGTGTGGCGGCACTTTTATTACGATCCAGAAAAACATCCCAAGCTCAGCAAGGAGGAACTCGACTATATCTGGCAGGGCCAGAGAAGTGAGGGTACAGAGCCGGTTGTGAAGGCGAAAGAAATCCCCATGTACAGGTTGCTAACTTATCCGCGCATCGGTTTCATGTGTGGCGGCTTCTTTTTGTACATGTATTATTCCACTGTCTTTCATCTGTGGATACCTGCGTATCTGGTCCACGCCAAGGGTTTCAGCCTGAAGAGCATGGGTATAGTGGCGATGTTTCCCTTTCTTGCCGCCATTTGCGGAGAGCTGATCGGGGCTCGTTGCCTGGACAAGTGGCTCCAGCATGGCGCTTCTCTAACTATGGTACGGCGGACTGGGCAGCTAGTCAGCATGCTAGGAGCGGCCGCATGCCTGTATCTGGCTGTTGTCACTCCCAGTGTCTCGATGACCGTTTTCTGGTTGACGGCATCGTTTGGTATCAAGGCCATCAGCAGCGCGCAGAATTGGGCTATCACCACTGAGCTTGCTCCTCCAGGGCAGGTGGGTACGGTATCAGCTTTGAATGGGATGTCGGGCGCACTGGCTGTGATTGTCGCTCCTATCTTGTCCGGTTTGGTCATCCAGACGCGATGGGGTTATGACGGTGCTTTGTTCGTTATCGTTGCAGCAATGGCAGTGGCCGGCATCATTTACGGATCACTCAATTACAACAAGCCCATATCTCCAAGGGTATCTTAGAGATGGCGGAATAAAAGTAACCGTCAGCCAATGGCGCCATGGAGACAAGTCGGTATCGATGCATCTGGCGATTCAATTAAATGCCTACATTGAATTGGAGACAACATGCAAATGGTTAAATTTCCGTTTGGCGATAAGTTCCTCGAACTTCAATTGCCGCGGGAAGCCGATGTGCTTACGCCCGAGTTGGTTGCTGCCGCTCCGGATGGTTTGGAAGCGATTCGTAAGGCTATAGCGCAACCGATCGGCTGTGAGCGGTTGAAAAAGTTGGCAGAGGGCAAGACTTCAGTCGCCATCGTCGTCAATGACATTACCCGGCCCGCACCCAGCGAGGCTATGTTGACCGCTATCATGGAAGAATTGACAGAAGCCGGCATTGACCCCGCGAACGTTACCGTGATCGTCGCCCTGGGAAAACACGAACCACCGGCTCGGGGGGAGTTAGAACAGATTGCCGGCCGCTGGTTCCGTCGGCTCAGGATCATTGCCCATAATTGTTACGATGATAAGTCCGTGACATACGTTGGTGAGACCGAGCGGCATTCACCAGTCTATGTGAATAGTCAGTACGCCAAGTCATCGTTGAAGATCCTCACGGGGCTGATCACCCCCCATCAATCGGCCGGCTTCAGCGGCGGTAGGAAGTCTGTCGTGCCGGGAATCGCCGGAATCAAGACTATTGCGACTTACCACGCTTTGCCGATTCAGCCCGAGGGCCCCGTACTAGGAATTATCCCGGGGAATGTATTTCACCAGGAAGTAGTTGCCGCCGCGCGTCTCGTCGGTGTCGATTTCATCGTGAATGTTGTCAAGAATTATCGGGGCGAGGTGGTGGAAGCGGTCGCTGGCGATCTTGAGCAGGCCCACGCGCGCGGAGTCGAGATCTGTGAGAAGTCATGGATTCGCAAATTGAAGACAGGTTACGATGTGATTTTTGTGACTCCCGGCGGATACCCGAAGGACATAGATTTGCATCAGGCTCAAAAGGCCGTTTCTGTAGCCGAACAGGTGGTCAATCCCGGCGGTACAATCGTGCTAATTGCGGAATGTAGAAAGGGCGTTGGCAAGTTCGGAGCTACGTTGAAAAGCGCCGGCTCTATCGATGCGCTTATTGATAATTTCTACCAAAACGGCTATACCACCGAAGGGTATGTGACCAAGGCTTATATGTTTGCCCGGGTTTGCAAAAAGGGCCGCTTGCTGGTTGTGACTTCCGGGATTGAACCTAAAGAACTAGCAGAGATGTTCATGACGGGCTTTACTTCGCTTGCCCAGGCGGCAGCGGTCGCATTAAGTTACTACAAAGAACCGAGGATTCTTTGCATTCCTTATGCGGGCGAATGTATACCTGTGCTGACGCAGGATGGGTGTAATAGTCTGAAGATGACCGGAGCAAACGGCTAGGAAAACTCTGAATATACGTATCGATTGTTAATTTGACAAAATGGCCCTCGAAGCACCATGCTGTGCCCCCCGATCCAACTATCAGGGAGAAAGACTACAGCTCATTGGACCGCAAGTAAGCTCATCCGTTGATATAAGGGAGAATAGAAACTCAGAATGGAGGAATGCCAGTATGAATCCGCTATTTGAATCCGCCCAAACAACCCCTGCCCCCTACGAGTTGATTCGCTCCTTTCTTTTCGTTCCGGCTAGCTCCGATCGGTTCATAGCCAAGGCACATGAACGTGGTGCCGACTCGGTGATCCTGGATCTTGAAGATAGCGTGGCCAGAAATGAAAAGGTTGGCGCCCGTGAGCGCCTTTCGCAGGCGGTGCCTGGGGTTGGCCAGAATGGGGCTAAAGTCTTCGTTAGGATCAACTCTGATGAGGACCTTGCTGACGCGGATGCCGAGGCCGCATGCCGGGCAGGAGCATTCGGAATCTTTCGGCCGAAGACTAAGGATGCCGCGACAGTGAGACGTCTGGCGAACCTGCTCGACCGCGTGGAGGGCGAAATCGGGGTGACCAGGAAAACAGTAATCGTGCCGGCCATTGAGGATCCCAATGCCGTATTTGAGGCGAGAGCAATTGGCGCAGCTAGTCCGCGCGTTTATGGATTAATCACAGCGAGCGAAGATATGGCGACGGAAATGGACGCCGAACCAACTCCAGAATTCGTGCGCTTGCCCAAACTACTAGTTCATTTTGCAGCTAAGGCGGTTGGCGTTCGGTCCTTGGGCCTGCTGCGCGGCATCGCGGACTTTCGGGACGTTGAAGGAATTCGAAAGGCGATAGAAGAGGCACGGTCAATGGGATTCGACGGCGCGACCTGCATTCACCCCAGTGTCGTGACGTATTTGAATGAGGGTTTTGCTCCGCCAGCAGCAAAGATTGAACATGCTCGCCGGATGCTTTTGGCCTACGAAGAAGCCGAGCGGCGGGGAGAAGGTGCATTTAGCTTCGAAGGCAAAATGGCCGATTTGCCGGTAGTGGAACGAGCCAAAAGACTGTTGGCTAGAGCAGGCACCTTCGGCAAATAATTCAACCGCGCGAGCGGTGACCTCCGGGCCAGGCAGGAGATAGTCCCGCTGGAGCAGGCGTGCTCGTGATCATTGATTAGCCGCTTATTCGAGCTTGCCGTGGATGTAATCCCGCAGATCGCTGCCCTTGACCCTGAGCAGGCGGCGTCTGCACACCGCCCAACCGTGGTTGAGCCAACAGATTCGGCAGCTTGAAGGGGTGGTGGGAACGCCCCTCTTCCATCGCTACAAACACCAACTACAGCTGACCCAGGCCGGACAGATGCTTCTCGAAGAAGCACGGCGCATTGTGCACGACTCAGAGCGTGCGCTTGTGCTCGCGCGTTCTGCGTCTCGCCGGATCTCCATCGGCCTGTTGGCGTGGCTGACGGGATATCTCTTCTATCGCATCGGCCCAATTCTGCTCAAGCAGCACGGCGATGTACAGATCGACGTGCGGACCTTGTCGTCGCCGAATCAGATTGTCGCGCTGCAAAAACGCAAGGTGAACCTTGGATTTCTTCACGGGCCAATCACCTTAACCCTTAACCAAGTGGACATGCGCCCTTCTGGTATTCGGCCGCACCTCCTAAGATCCATGTTACTTTCGTACATTGCCCAATTTCTTGTTTCTAGATACCCTTCCGGTCTAGAGGGTGCAATGGAGCCACCTACCGCAAACGGCTTCGAGTTCTAGCGGGAGGCGGTGAAAGCCGCCAAGTCGAAGTTGCACTGTATCGAGCAAAGCAGAACGGGTCGTAATCGTGCCGAAGCGGAGGATGCAACCGAAGCTGAAAGCTGAGGAACACGGGGATGCTCGTGGAGTTCATCAAATCGCTGGGCAGCATGCCTGCCGAGCTGTTTGTAACGGCTTTAGCTATGGAGCTGCTACTGGCGGGCGCGTACTACCTGACGCGCGAAGCCACACCAGGGACTCCAGCGACTTGGCCCTCCGCGGCGCAGCCGTGCCCGCTGCGATCGGATCTTGCCGACGCGACGCAGCCGCAACCGTTTCAGACCGAGTTTGTGGATTTTCCGGCCGGGTTCGTGCCAAACATACGCTCTTCCAGCCTCGCCCTGGACGTCGCCATGGAAAGGCGCAGGTCAGCCCGGTACACCGTCGATGTCGGGGTTCGCGGGGAAGTCGTCACGGGCGAACGTAGGCCCATACACGGTCGCAGCGTTAACTTCTGCCAGCATGGCATGCTGCTGATTTTGCCCTATGAACTCAATGTAGGCGATGTTCTGCGCATCGCTTTCACCATCAGGCATTACGGGCCCATCGAGCTGGAAGCGGTTATTCGGAATCGCCGGGGGCTTGCCTACGGCATTGAGTTCGTTAACGTCACACCCGAGCAACAGGCGTGCATTGAGCACGCTTATAAATTGCTGGAGTTTAGTGCCGGCGCTAGCGAATCTGTCGGCTAGGCCACCGTGGACGCTATCCGCAGATCATATTCCGAGGGTGTATCGGGAATAGACTCGTGCGCGCCCCCGGCGTCCAGCGTGAGGCTCTCCGTTTAAAAATCCCTGGAATTCAGCTTGCCAACAATTCTGTGCTCCGCTGGACACACCTGATTGCACCGTCGGCCAAAATGAGGTACTGTCCATGTTCTTGAGAGATCAGCAATGCGTGTTCTGCTCATCTCCGGCAATCGGGAAGCGTTCGGGGTTATGACGCCGCTGCCGCTGGGGCTTGCTTGCGTCGCCGCGGCCACTGCTAAAGCCGGCTTCGAGGTACGGTTCCTGGATCTTCTCTCAACCCCCGATGGGAAGTCCGCTACGCAAGACGCAATCAGAACACTTCAGCCAGACGTGATCGGAGTATCGGTCAGGAATATTGACGACCAGACGATGTCGACCCCCCGGTTCCTCCTTGAACCATTGAAAGAAGTCGTTGATCTGTGCAGAGCGCTCTCCCGCGCTCCGATAGTCCTTGGTGGCGCCGGCTTCAGCATCTTCCCTGAATCAACCCTCAGATATTTAGGAGCGGACATGGGCATCCAGGGCGAAGGGGAAATGACGTTCCCCGCTCTGCTGTCCTGGCTTGAAAACGGCCGGCATGGTCCCGCGCCTCCCGGGGTTTATCTGGCCGAGAAACCGCAGGCGCACCTGCCGATGGCGATTACCACCGAGCTGGACTCGCTGCCCTTACCGAGACCAGTTGAGTGGCTGAATTTCCCAATCCCTTCCGAATGGCGAATCCCGATGCAAACCAGACGCGGGTGTTCGCAGGATTGTGCCTACTGCTCGACAAGCACAATCGAAGGAAGGCAGTTACGCTGGCGGTCTGTAACTTCAGTCGTAAACTGGCTGACCAGCCTGCGGGAGCGCGGTTTTCGCGAGTTCCACTTTGTAGACAACACGTTCAATATTCCCTTGGCTTATGCCAAAGAGCTTTGTCGCAGGATCGTAGATGCGCGGCTCGACATCGACTGGTGGGGACAGGTCTACCCGAAGTCGGCCTTAATGGATGCGGAGTTGGCAAACTTGATGGCACGTGCGGGGTGTACGCAGGTCAATCTCGGCTTCGAGAGCGGATCAGAGCCGGTGCTGCGGCTGCTAAACAAGCACTTCAAGCCGGCCGAAGTAGCGGATATCTCCGCAATCTTTGCCGCAGCGGGCGTGAAACGAAACGGATTCCTGATGCTGGGCGCCCCCGGCGAAACCCGAGAGACCGTAGAACAGAGCCTCGCGTTTGCCAATTCACTGCGTCTCGATTTCCTGAAAATAACGGTTGGAATCCGCATTTACCCGCACACGCCGCTTGCTGCCCGTGCAGTAACAGAAGGGATAATCCGTAAGGATGACGACTTGCTGTTCCCCAGGTTCTACTGCGCCCCCGCCGTACACGACTGGCTGCCTGAACGGGTTGCAAGTTACAGCTCCACACAAGGAAGCCCACTGGACTTTCTTAGTACGGCAGGCCGGCCACCGTGGAATCGGTCCACTTGAGAGGAGCTTGATGCGGCATCTTTGATGCGGAGCGTCCGTTTTGCTGGATTTCGCAACGGCATTCAAGCTTCTCGCATTGCTCCGAAAAGGTCGCTTAAGATGCACTGCAGTGCTAGAGTAACGGTGTGCAGCGACCCTCTCTCTACCGTTTGTTTCTTTTTGCCGTGCGCCTGACAAATCTGACCTTCGGCGGCGGCGAAATAACCATGGCCGCCGCCTACAGTGAGGTAGTCGTCTCCCGGCAGTGGCTCTCGCCTGAGCAGTACGGAACCTGCTATGCCATCGCGCGCATTACTCCAGGAACGAACCTGCTGGCGTTCCTTGCCGGCGTCGGCTGGCAACTGCTCGGTTGGCCGGGCGCCCTCGCCACCGTGCTGGCCGCCAGCGTGGCGCCGGGAATCATGGTCATGCTGCTGACCGAGAGTTACGAACTGGTACGTTCCAGCCCGACGGCCATGGCCGCGCTCGCCGGCATCCTGGCAGCGGCGGTGGGAATGATGGGAACGGCAGCCTGGAGCATGCTGCAGCCCTATTTCAACCGCCGACGCTGGCTACATGCGCTGCTGCTGACCGGCGGCTCGATCCTGCTTTCCGGCCGCTTCAGAATCTCGCCGGTCCCTGTCCTGGGGCTGGCGGCAGTGGTGGGACTGTTTTGGCGGGTGCCGGAATGAGCCTGCTGGTGCTATACCTGCTCTTGGCCAAGGCCACACTTATCTCGTTCAGCGGCTCGACGACCATTCCCATAGTCCAGCATGACTTTGTCGAGCGCTATCAGGTGCTGACAGACCGGCAGTTGAACGCCGCAATAGCCGCGGGGAGAACGACTCCAGGGCCGAACGGCCTATACATAATGAGCGTCGGCTACTTTGTCGGCGGCCTGCCAGGGGGCTGCGTCGCCTTGCTGGCGGTAGTTACGCCGGCTTTCCTCATCATTCCCATGTTGCACTTTCTTGGTCGCCGGGCCGAGAGGCCCGAAGTGAAGAGCGCCATTCGCGCCGTCACCCTCGCCGGCGCAGGATTGATCCTGACCGCGACGGTGCCGCTGGCCCGCGACGCGGTAACCGGGATTCTGCCGCTGGCAATCGCCATCGGAAGCTTTTTGTTTCTGGCCTTCACCAAACGCACGACTATCTGGGTCATACTAGGCGCCGCCGTAGTGGGCTTGGCGGGACGGCTTCTATTATGATTTCAGATCGAAGATTTCAGTTCTGATCGCTCCGCCAGCGCTAGTAATAGTCCCGTCGCTGGACTCCGCCGCGCATCGAACAAAAGCGGTAGTCATTTGGCGCTTACCCTTCTAAGGCTCGCGCTATCTCGTCTCGAAGTGGAGGGCTGAGTGGCTCCATGGCCCCGTCCGTCACGATCGTGATTCCCTCGGCCGCCGCCCGCACCTCCCCAATCACCACAACCGGAACGCCTGCGGCCTCAACGGCTTGCAGAACCGAGTCCGCCCCGTCTGGAGCGACGGCGATCAGCAACGCGCCAGACGCAATCAATTTCAGCGGGTCCAGCGCGAGCACATGGCAAATCGCGTCGGTTTCGGGAGCTACAGGAATGCGCTCGCGAATTATTCGCAGCCCGAGGCCGGCGGGAGCCACCAACTCGAATAAGCCCGTCGCCAGCCCGCCTTCGGTCGGATCGTGCATGGCGTGCACGGCATCGCCGACACTGGCAGCCGCAAGAGCCGCACTTACGACACTGATGCCGGGCTCAAGCAGAAAACGAGCGGCCCGCGCCAGAAGATTGGCATCAACCCGTCCGCGCAGTTGCTCGCCCTTTTCTCTTGCCAGGATTGCGGTGCCCTCGATGGCCACACTGCGTGTCAACAGGATCAGATCGCCGATGGCGATACGGCTCTTCCGCACCAGGCGAGCCGGCGCCACCTCGCCGAGCATTTGACCGACCAGAATCGGGCGGTCGAGGCCTTGCGTGATTTCTGTGTGCCCGCCGGCAACCGTGACGCCCAGTTCCTCGCACGCAGCCCGCACATCAGCCATGATCGCCTCGGCTACCTCGGGCGTCGTGCGGCTCTCGGGAAGGAGCATGACGGCGAAGAACCACAACGGGCGCGCGCCCATAACGGCAACATCGTTCGCGTTTATGTGAACAGCGTAACGCCCGATTTGATCAGCGGCAAAGGTTATAGGATCTGTCGCGACGACGAGATAGTGATCTCCAGCATCAATGACGGCTGCGTCTTCGCCAATCTGAGGTCCCACGAGGAGCCGCGGATCTTGCTTTGGCAGATGCCATAGCAATGATCGCAAATGCTCCAGCGGAAGTTTGCCGACCGGCAAAATCTTCCTGAATTGTTCGCCTGTCATGCGCTCACACCCGAATACATTCTGTCTTGGGAATCTGCAAGTTATTGCACCTTCTCCTTACGCTTCGAACACGCCTTTTTTGACCGGCTGCTGGTCTCTAATCATGCAGCAGCCTTTGGCAAAGACATGGCGAATCTTCAGGTCTTTGTCCAGCACCACGCAATCGGCGTCGCAGCCGGCAGCTATTCTGCCCTTCCTGAGCAGCTTGAGCGACGTGGCTGGATTCACCGTCACCAGCCGCAGCCCGTCCTGCAGAGGCAATATGCCTGAAGCTACAATCTGGCGAAGGGCTTCGAACAGGCTGCCTGGCTTGGCCGCAATCAGGCCAGTCAACTCGCCTTTGGCGTTGAAGGCCGGCATGCTGCCGTTGCCATCCGAACTCATGGTGATTCGGTCGAGCGGCACCTGCGCTTCCAGGCAGGCCTTTATTGCGTCCGCAGGCGGGCAGCGCCCTGGGGCCACAGCCGGGCTGCTGGTAGTGATATCGAGCATTCCTCCGGCCTTGGCAAATCTTATGCCTTCGGCCAGTAGCTCTTTGTTTTTGTTGAGATGGGTCGGAGTGAACTGGGTGATTGGCAACTCGCTCCCGGCCACGATCTCAAATAAGAAGTCCAGCTTGCGGCTGCCGTCGCCGGTGTGGATATGGACCACGCCTGCCTTGCCGGAGAGCATTCCGGCCACCCGCGCCGCCGCGCCCAGGCGGGCAAAATCCTCCTTTGACGGCTGCGAGGAACGATGGTCAGACATGGCTACCTTGACGCCGATTATCTTGTCGATGAGCACAATATCGGAGAGCACGCCGCCGGTAATGGTAGGCGAAGGGAACGTGTAGGCGCCCGTGTATATCCAGGAGGATACGCCTTCGTTCTCCAGCCCTCTGGCCTTGGCCAGCAACGATTCCACGTGCCGGGTAACGCTGTCCGTGCCAAGCGTTCCCACCACGGTGGTAATGCCGGCCCCGGTAAGCTGAGTCAGCATGACCTCAGGCGTGCGGGTGGCGAATCCTCCCTCGCCGCCTCCGCCGATCAGATGCACGTGCTGATCTATAAAGCCCGGAACAACGAAACAGCCCGCCGCATCAACTATCTCCGTGCTGTCTCCATACGGCGGCCGGGTAATGTCTTTTCCGATGTGCGCAATCGTGCGATCAACCAGCAACACATCCTTGACGCCCTGATCTTCAGGAGCGAACACGCGCCCATTCTTCACAATCGTGAACATTTCTTTCCTCGTCTATCCCGCCAGGACAAGACTCGCAATCACGTTGACCACCATAGCTCCGGCCATGGGTATCGCGGTGCGTTTTACCACTTCAACCGGGGGCAGTTCGGCAATGCCTGAGACGGCCACGATCACAGCCGTAATCGGAGAAACGCTGCGAGCGATGCTTGAGCCGAATTGCATGGGCAACAGCATAAGCACCGGCGGGATGGTCAGCTTCCTGGCCACCGTCGGCGCCAGAGCGGCAAATGCGAAGAACGGCGCGTTGCCGGAGCCCATCACCACGGCCGAGACGGCGATGATTCCCGTCATCACCAGAATCATGGCAGCGCTGCCCAACCCCAGCGCCTGCGCCGAACGAATAATGCCGTCGACTGCCCCTATGCTCTTCAGGCCCTGGCCGAACACCTCGCCGGCCACAATCAAGGTAATCACGTTGGCGAATTGATATCCCATGCCGTCAAAAAACGATTGCAGGCTGCCGAAGACCACCTTGGCATCGCGCCGCCGGATGTATTCAAACAGCATTGCTATGGTGGTGCTGATGAACATCGCCGTGACTACGTCCATCTTGATGGTCTTGATCCCCAGGTCGCTAAACCCCAAGATCAGCAGCAACGGAATAACCGGGAGAAGAGCATAGATGACGGGCGGTCTGTCTTGCGCCTCCGGCTTGGCGGAAGCGCCCTCGGCCGGAGCGGGGTCCTGGTAGTTCTTGTCGCGCCAGCGCTGCACCACAAAGTGCAGCACGGCCACGGTTCCGACTATGCAGAGGCCGACCGGGATCTGGCAATGAACAAAATAGTTGGCAATAGTCATCCCGGCATTGCTGGCCGAAAGAATGCTGTTGCCGGAAGCCGGTCCGATGTCGAGCGACTGGGTGGTGCCGATCATGGCCGCAGCGCTGAGCCGGCTTACCCCCAAGCTCACCAGGATGGGATACATCGTGACCATGAGAAGCACCCCTAGCCCGGCGGCGCTGGGGATGAACAGGGCCAGAATCTGGCCCAGCACATAGCCCGCGCTCAGCACCACGTAAGGGGCTCGCAATCTCATCAGCGGCTTGACGGCGATAAACACCAGGGCCCGGCTTGCGCCTATGTGGTCCATATAGCGGGCAAACCCGGCTACTGTCATGATCAGCAAGCCGAGCCCCGCGGTCCGCGTGCTCAGGATGACCCGGATAAAGTCAAAAGGATCAAACCATATAAACCCCGTGGACTGCTTTGGCGGAAGAATTTCGCCGGTCCGCAGCACGATGGTGCAACTCATAAGCACCAGCGCCCCGAGAATCAGGGCAGTTTGCGGCTTGTACTTCTTGACGATGAGGTATCCGACCCCCAACGTTACCGCTGACCCTATGACGATTCCTGTCATCAGCACCTTCCTGGCCCTGATACGCCAATCTGGCTTTCATCCCTGAATCAGCCAAATCATACTGTTCGTGAGTGGCTTTGCAAGGCCAAACTTCTGCGCAAGCGATATTCAGATCCTGAAGCCGCTCCACAAACCGAGCAGGCTTACCAGAGCGCTGGCCGCAAGGGCCCAGACCGGATTGTAGTCGGTGAGGATCACGAACCCTGCCGCTCCGAGAGTTATGGCCATGCCCGGCAGGCCATGGTCAGCAACGCGGGCCAGCACTACTCCAGCCAAACTCAGGCCAATGGCAACCGGCGCCAGCATCTCACGTCCCGTTCCGGGTTGGGATCGCTAGGGAAACTGAACAATGTATGGTCCGTCGCCTGAGCAAGGTAAGATTCGCGAGCGAATTCGGGAGCGTTCTTCGGCAACCCTTTTTCGTCCCAGATCTGCATCAGCTTCTTGACGGTGTTTGTCTGGGAGCCTGATAGGCGTTTGCCGGAAGCGATAGCTGCATACGTCTGAATTTCCAAAGTGTGGTGCAGGCGTTCTCGGAACCGTGCCTGGAACTCGAGCGGCTCCAGCGCCAAGTACTCTTCTCTTGTCAGATCCATCCTTATTTCCGTTCAACTCCTCCTGGTTCAAAAACAAAGTATCAAGGAATGAACAACGAAGGCCGGAATCTGTCGGCGCCAACCTCTTTCTCCCCATCAGCCACTGGGGCAATTTCATGGCGACAATGGTTTCGACTTGCTCGTTTTTTTCCAAACTACAAGCGTTCCTAACTACAAGCGCTGCCGTACCAAAGGAATGCAAAGGAGGAACCCCAACACCGAAACTGAGGCAAGAAAGTAAAAACCGCTCTTAAGCGAGCCTGTCAAGTTGTAAAGAACCCCGATGACGTAAGGAGTAAGCGAGGCCAGCACATAGGATATGCCATTGAAGAATCCCGTCGCCGTTGCCACTTGCTCCTTGTCGATCACGTTTTGCAGTACCGTAAACAGGGCAGGAATGCCGGGGAACACGGCCGCTAGGGCCAGAGACAGCACGGCCACTGCTGCCAGGGGACTGCTGACTCGCATGGCGCTTCCCGTCAACAAAGCAAAAATGACACAGCCCAGGCACGTGAACAGGGACCTGCGGTTGAATCTGTCCATTAACGGCGTGAACAGCATCACCGACAGGGTTCCACAGATATAGGGGAGCATGGCCAGCGAACCCATGGCCGCCCAGGAGAAACCCAGCGTGGACTTGAGATAAGAGGGAATCCAGGACGTAAAGCCCCAAAAGACGACATTGGTGCAGGCGTAGATAATCGCCAGATACCAAAAGGTCTTGCGCTTCAGGAATCCCAAATCCAGTTTCGCCGCTTTGGCCGAAACAGCTGAGAGGCCGCTTCCGTACGCAATGTATTCCGCTTCTTCCCTGCTTACACGTGGATGAGCGGAGGGATGGTCATATACAAACCAGATGCACAGCAGCACTGGCACCAGGCCAAGCAGCGCAACAATGTAGTAGCTTGCACGCCAACCTGCGACAGCTATCCACCAGGCAAATAACGGCGTGCCAAAGATATACGCCAACTCCAACCCGACATACCACGCGCCGTTGGCCTTGGCTCTCTCCTGAACCGGGAACCAAGTTTGCACGAGCTTCGACACGCCAGGGCCGAGGACAGCCTCACCGATGCCGAGCAGAGCGCGGCAGAGGAAAATCAAGCCGATCGACCAGGCTGCTCCCATAACGCCCGTCAACAGCGCCCAGGACAAGAGCCCCATGATGAGGGTTTTCTTCGCGCCAAAGCGCTGCATGACCGGACCAACGAGAAAGCAGGATATGCCATAAGCCAACAGGAACGCCGACATCAACAGGCCCTGCTTCGATTTATCGGCGGCAATCCCGAATGTCTTTGTAAAAATAGGATCCGCGATGAGCACGCTTACGTTCATGCGGTCCAGAAACGCGATGAAGTAAGCCACAGCGCAAAATAGCCCAACCCAGATCCGTAACTTACCCTTGGGGAACACAGTGGCTTGCTTGGCTTGAATCGATGTCGACGCACCGCCCATAGAGGTACCTCCAAAATTGCAGCCAACGTGCAGACTGCTTCTTACCTTCTTGCTTTGGGATGAAAATCGCAGCAATCATCTCCTGACGTTCGGCAATAGGGTCGTTCCAAGTCAGCATTGAACCCGCCAAACAAGACGTGGTCAATGGTGCAATACAGGCTTCCCAGCATGAGGCCCTCTTCCCCGTATTCCGCCCAGACGTTCTCCATGGGGCACGCCGTTATTTTTGAGGGATTGTTGGGGTCCTTCTCCCAGCCGTTCGCCGGCATATCCCGCACCATTGGATAGGTTTCAAGTGAGGCCCCGTTCGCGCGCTGCCTCCTTCATGCCGCGCACCCTGGCTTCCGCAAAGTGTTTGATCGAGGCCAAAATCACTTCCTTGCCGCGTTCTTCCCCAAGAGCGGCAATAATCTCCTTCAACATGGAGTAGTGCAGCAGGGCCAGCAATTTGGCCATGCGAACAGCAGGGTCTTCCGTAGTGCGAATCATAAGGCAAGATATATCCAGGTTTATCAATCGGGATAAACATGAATAGCAGAAGCAGAATTCCGGCCGCAACGTAGCAGTACAGCGCCAGAGGTTTCCGCCCTATTTTGTCAATCAGCCAGAATTTCCTTTTTGCCTGGGAAAACGCCCCCATTGTACACCTCATTAGCCTGTTCGTGAGAAGAGCATGGAATTCGAGCCCTGGGCTCGTCGGATGGGTGCGGGTGAGGCAACCAGGGCTGAACTGCAGACGATGCTGCTGAATGCTCCTGAAGGCGCACGTTTGTTCTTGGCTCCGCAATTTGTTGGCGATAAGGTATTTTTCAAGCTGACCGAAGCAATTTTAGTCGGGCAGAAGGCATGACTCGTGAGGCGTAGACAGCTGTAGTCCCATCTTTGTCCACATATATGTCATTGGCCTTGTGTACCCGATCAGCCTCTACCATGGCGTGCCCACTGCCTACTGCTGGACGCCGCCGCGCTCAATCTCGGCTGGATGCCTTTTCAGGGTCGGTTCAGAGATACTGGCGTACCGGGAAATCGTCCAAGCTGCGTGGAAGTGGCTCTCCATCTCGGCTGTAATCGAACTGAGCGCCGTGACGCTGTTCGCAACGAATATGATTGCGACGTTCCTGACCAGACCGCCTTCGGCTAGCGTGGTCCAGATCAAGTAGCGCCTCTTAACGAGGCTCATCTCTGGATGGTGCCAGAGATACGAACTGCAACTGTAGTAAGTTTACAGATGAGTTCAGCAATCCGGTGTCATTTACAGAGCTGGGGTTCGGCTAGCGTCCGTTCCTGGTGGTAGATGTTGGCTTTCGCTTCCGAGCACCTGCGCGGCCATGCGGAATGTGTTTGCGTGGGCTTCGGCGGTGACCTCGATAGGATCGCCATAGCCCCCGCCAAGGGTGACCACTATAGGAATCTGCCGATTATGGCAGAATTCCATCACTATGCGGTCGCGCTCTTGCAGGCCGGCGTGGGTGAGGGCCAATCGGCCAAGCCGGTCGGCGGCCAACCCATCGACCCCCGACTGGTAGTAAACAACCTCAGGCGCAAACTCATCTATCCGCGGCAGTAACGCCCGCACAGCCGACAAATACTCCTCATCCCCAGTTCCATCCGCCAGTCCCACATCAATGCGGCTGTGCTGTTTGCGGAATGGGAAATTGTTATTCCCGTAAACTGAAATCGTGAGCACATCGGCATCGTGTTCAAAGATCTGGGCGGTGCCATCGCCCTGATGCACATCCAAATCGATGACGGCGGCACGGCGTGCGCCAGCTTCGTTCCGAGCCCATATTATGGCGACGGCAATGTCATTGAAGACGCAGAAACCTGCACCTTCGGCACGAAAGGCGTGATGTGTGCCTCCTGCCAGCGTTCCGCCGAAAGCGTGGGTGAGCGCTTCGCGGGTGGCTGCCAAAGTGCCGCCCACGCTGGCCAGAGTCCTGATCACCAGTTCCGGTGACCAGGGGAACCCTATCCGCCGGATGGCCTGCGCCGGCAATGTGCCTGAAAGAAACTGTTCTACGTAATTGGGATCATGCACCAATTCCAGCACCGCCCGGTCCGCAAGTGGTGCCGGGATGAATTCATACAGGCCGTCACTCGCCAGCAACTCGCGCGTCAGGTGATATTTGCTGATGGGAAAGCGATGGCCGAGTGGCAGCGGAAGTTCGTGATGGTCGGTATAGTAAAGGACAGGCACAGCGGTTATCCTTCCGATGCGCGGCTGATTGAACTACGGAAGATAAACATTTTGTGCTCAACAATGCCGGGAATTCAACCCCATTGGAGAAACATGCTCATGTCCGATCGCTTTTTCCGCAAGCTCTGCAACGTGATGCTTTTCACAGTTGCGTATGCGACCATCCTCGTTCTGTCCTCGGCCAGCTGCTTCGCCCAGACCGGTGCGAAGAAGGTTGTCAGAACCGAGGCGGATCTGCCGCGATTTAATTACCCAGTCAGCGGCACGGCGGCCGGGCTCCTGCAGTCCGACGAAGCGACCTTCCATGCGTTCGCGGCCAAAGTGCAGGCAGACGTGGACTCGGTTCTCAACAACTACGACATCCAGGACCACGCCACATTACGGCACCTGCTCGGCGTCCGGCTTGAACTCCAGCTGCTGGCCGGCAACGATCAGGGTGCCCTGGAAACGATTGCGAAACTGCACGATCTCCAGGACAAGCCTGCTGAAAGGCTACTGACCGGGGTTCAGGCCCGAGCCATGATCGAAGCTCAAAAGGCTACAGGGCAGAGTTCCGGGCCGGAGTACGAGAAGGCTTATGAGAAAGCCTACGCGGCCGCGCTGAAGCCGTTGCCCTGGGCCGTTGTTGGCAACCTCATCAAGGAAGAGAAGAGTAGCGCGGAAATCCTCTCGCCAGCGCTGGTGCTGGGAAGCGTGCAGGCGAGCGTCGAGCCCGCCGTTGCCAAGTCGCACCAGCTCAGCAACGACTTGGCGTGGGGGCTGATCGGAGACCGCGTCATTCTCAAGCGTAATCTCCCGCTGAAGGCGGGGACGATCGCCGTGCTCGCCCGTGAAGTTGCCGCAAACAATGTCCAGAAGCCGGATATCTGGGCGGCGCGTGAGGTGACACTGACCAACGCCGACAAGCTGACCCCGGTGAATGTGGCCATCTGGGACTCTGGTACCGATCTGCCGCTGTTTCCGGAACGAGTTTACACGGACCCTCACCCGGGGCCGCAGACAGATCCTCACGACATTGCCTTCGACCTGAAGGGCTTTCCCACCCACGGTTATCTGTTCCCGCTCGATGTGCAACAGCGGCAGGAGTATCCCAATGTGATCGGCGAACTCAAGGGCTTCTCCGACCTGCAGCTCTCAATCGATAGTCTGGAAGCAACAGCCCTGAAGCAGAAGCTGGCCGGCATGTCCGCGGCTCAGGTGCCGAGCTTTATCGAGCAACTTAGCTTTTTCGGTAACTACGTGCACGGAACACACGTGGCAGGGATTGTGGCGCGGGGTAACCCCGCTGTCCGCCTTGCTGTCGGGCGGATCACTTTTGACTGGCATAACATTCCCATACCGCCCAGCGAGGAGCTATCGCGGCGCGATGCCGCGGACGATCAGGCGTACGTCGATTGGTTCCGTGCTAACCACATTCGGGTCGTCAATATGAGCTGGGGCGGCGGCCCGCAGGACATCGAGTCCGCGCTCGAAAAGAACGGCATGGGTAAGGACGCGGCAGACCGCAAAGCTATCGCGGCAAGGCTGTTCGCCATCGAACGCGACGGTCTGTACGACGCCATCAAGAGCGCGCCCGATATCCTATTCATCTGTGCGGCCGGTAATGCGAACAGCAATAGCAGCTTCAACCAGATGATCCCGTCGTCGTTTAAGCTGCCGAACCTGCTCACGGTCGGAGCAGTGGACCAGGCAGGCGACGAGGCCAGCTTCACCAGTTACGGGCCGACGGTGCTGGTGGACGCCAATGGCTATGAGGTCGAATCGGTGGTGCCGGGCGGGGCGAAGCTTCGTATGTCGGGAACGTCGATGGCCTCGCCGAATACGGTGAACCTGGCGGCCAAACTGATCGCGCTCGATCCGCAGCTAACATCAGAGCAGACGATCCGGCTGATTGTCGCGGGCGCGACGGCCAGCGACGATGGTCGCCGCCACAACATCGACCCGAAGCGGTCGGTCGAACTATTGCGGCAGACGCAGAACGCCTCCAGGCAGTAGGCCAAAGCTGACGGTAACGATTGCGGGCTCTGTTCAGTTGGCCCGGCTGGTGCTGCGGGAGCTGCAGCGGTAAGCCGCTGGACGACGGCTCCTGCGGCTCGGCATGATGCTGTTGTATGTTGGTGGCTGTCCCTGTGTTTTTGGGTAGTGGGTCAGTTCGAAGGTGCCCCAGGTTCCGCGCCGCGCTTTTCGGCGCTAACCTGGGGAAATTGGCCCCACGTCAGCCCAAAAGCAGGGCGGGACGTGGGGCACCCAACGTTAAGTCGAGTTCAAACTGACCCACTACATGTTTTTGACGAGACTTTTCTTCTTGAATCGCGTAAGGTGATGCTGTATGTCTTTGAGGTGGTTGCGCCGATTCATTCTCTACATCGCTTACCTCTCACAGCAAACTCAGCACAACATCAAAAGGAAACAAACGTGGAACAAGGAACAGTAAAGTGGTTTAACCCAGCTAAAGGTTTTGGCTTTATCAGCCGCCAGAATGGCGAGGATGTGTTCGTGCATCATACGGCGATTGTGTCCAGTGGATTTCGCACCCTCCAGGAGGGGCAAGCCGTGCAGTTCGACGTGAAGCGCGGCCCGAAAGGGTGGCAGGCGGAGAACGTGCAGCCTCTGTAGACTCAGAACCTCGGGTTTCGGAAGCCCCGGAGCAGCAAATCTCTGGTCTTCTGTGCCGATTGGCCACTGCCTCAGCGCTCACAATGCCTCGCTTGCGCCTACGTTCTTCTGAAGTCCCCGCATTTCCCCGTCATGGAGTGGCTTTGCGCTGGTTAGTTGTCTCCTCCGACTCATAAGTGAGCACGATACGGTGAGTTCCCATCTTTGAACCGTAAAGGATAAGGATTTGACCAAAGCGATCCGTAACATTGCCATTATCGCTCACGTTGACCACGGCAAGACGACGCTGGTCGACGCCATGCTGCACCAGAGCGGCGTCTTTCGCGCCAACCAGGAAGTCATGGACCGCGTGATGGACTCCAACGAACTGGAGCGCGAGCGCGGCATTACCATCCTGGCCAAGAACACGGCCGTCTTCTATCGCGATGTGAAGATCAATATCGTAGACACACCTGGCCATAGCGACTTTGGGGGCGAGGTAGAGCGCGCTTTGAAGATGGTGGATGGTGTCATGCTGCTGGTTGATGCCAGCGAAGGCCCACTGCCGCAAACACGCTATGTCTTAAGCAAGGCTCTGGAAGCGAAGCTGCCGCCAATCGTAGTCGTCAATAAGATTGACCGTCCTGACGCCCGCGCGCAAGAAGTCCTTAACGAGATCTACGATCTGTTCATTGATCTCGACGCGGCGGAAGAACAGCTCCAGTTCCCGGTCCTATACACAAACGCGAAACTGGGCACGGCATCAACAGACGCGAACGTCGCCGGGCAGAACCTGCAGCCATTGTTCGAAGCCATCCTCAGTACCATTCCCGCCCCCGGCGGAGAACCGGACGGCGCGTTGCAGGTACTGGTGGCGAATCTCGACTACAACGACTATCTGGGCCGGCTGGCGATCGCGCGTGTTTTCAACGGCACCTTGCGAACTGGCGAAGAGGTCGGAATTGCCAAAATCGACGGCACCCTGGAGAAAGTCAAAATTACGAAGTTGTTCTCATTCAGCGGACTGAAACGGACTGACACCACCGAGACAGAGCTCGGCGACATCGTTGCCGTTGCCGGCGTCACCGGCATCACTATTGGCGAGACCATTACCAGCCTGGAGAACCCAGCGCCGCTGGCCAAGATTCTGATTGACGAGCCCACGATTGCCATGCAGTTTACGGTGAATACGTCACCCTTTTCCGGCAGGGAAGGACAGTATGTCACCTCGCGTCACGTGCGCGAGCGCCTCGACAAAGAGCTGCTCACCAACGTCTCCGTCAAAGTCGAAGAACTCGACAGCCCCGACTCCTTCAAAGTTATGGGCCGCGGAGAATTGCAGCTATCGATCCTGCTGGAGATGATGCGCCGTGAAGGCTACGAACTGATGGTTGGAAAGCCGGAAATTGTCACTAAGTTGGCAGGCGGCAAGATTATGGAACCCATTGAGCGGCTGATGATTGACATCCCGGAGGAGTTCATCGGCGTGGTAATGGAGAAGCTCGGGATGCGCAAAGCCGAAATGCAGAAAATGCATAACCACGGCTATGGCCGCGTGCGCCTGGAATTTCGCGTGCCTAGCCGGGGGTTAATAGGCCTGCGCAGCGAATTGATGACCGATACCCGCGGAACAATCGTGATGAATTCACTTTTCGCTGGCTATGCCGAGTGGCAGGGAGAGATTCCCCATCGGCGGACGGGCGCGCTCGTGGCGGACCGCCCCGGCAGCACTACGGCATACGCACTCTGGGGCCTGCAGGAGCGCGGCGAACTCTTTGTCGGACCAGGGACGGAAGTCTACGAAGGTATGATTATCGGGGAGAACTCGCGCGAGAACGATCTCGATGTCAATTGCGTGCGCGAAAAGAAGTTGACCAACATGCGCGCGTCAACCGCGGACGAAGCTATCCGGCTGGTTCCGTTTCGTACTCTAAATCTAGAGCAGGCGATTGAATTCATCGCGGACGATGAATATGTGGAAGCGACCCCGAAGTCGCTGCGCCTGCGCAAGAAGATTCTGCAATCGAACCGGCGCCCACGGAAAAACACAGTGCCGGCAACAATGCCCCCGGCCAACAAAGCGGGCGTACTCGATTAAACAGCCCAAGATCCGTCTTCCGCGGTAACCACTGAATACTCCTGTGGCCAGTGCCGCTGTTCGGGTGACTGACACCGCACACTTATTCTGGATTAAGAGGGGCTGCCCCAATAACGTTGCTGGCGCAACGTATTTACGAACTTCAACTCGGACCAACTCGCAACAGTTCTTACCGAGCTTACTCGGGCTGACCTTTAAGCAATTGGTTCATGCGACTGATGTCGAGTAATAGCCCGTGGGCACCACCAGCCCGACAACCGCTTTGTCGGCGGCGCCGTAAGGAGACATTAGATTTCCGCCTCCGATGGAGCAGCTAAATCCAACCATATCTTTTGGCAGAGCCATCATTGAATAGTAGGCAATAGCCCCGTTATGATTGCTATTTCTGGCCGTGACAAAGGAGACCCCATACCGGTCGGCGAGTTCGATAGCTTTGTTCATCGAATAGTACGAAACGACTTGGCCGGCAGCGTTACACCCATCCACCATTGCCACAGCGCCTTTTTCTCTAAGCACTGCCGGTTGGGCGGTAGGATTTACACTCTTTTTCTCAATACGCTTCACATACAACGGAACCCTCAGGCATCCGTGCGAATAGACACCTCTCGCGTCAGCAACCACAAGCGTATCTGCGACCAATTCCGCATAGCCTGCCAACATTCCGACTGCCTGTAGAATCTGGGTAACCCAGTCTTTCAGGTCGCCTGGGTGTACATTAACTGTTTCATTGAAGAAGTAATGCTTCATCGCTTTTCCTCCTTACTGATCATAAAAAGCACGCTATATCGTATCGACGTTGCGTGATTTTCACCCACGGCCCGAAGCTGAATCAACTGCGCGCAGAGGCAGTTTGGCACAAGTCGGTGGCCTCCAAGCTTTGACAAGCACGTCAACGATCCGAGAGGGTAGTTGGACAACACAATATCGCACAGGTTTCCGGAAAGATGAATTTGTTTTTGGCGAATATAGATTCGCGAAACACGAAGCCCGCATGCGGTGATTAAGACCAACTTGTTCCACAGCGTGGCATGGATTTGAACACTGCCAGTTGCTGGCGCAGCAACAAGCTCTCCACCATCAGGTCACGGCGGGAGTAGAGCAGACGCGCGAACGCCTCCACGAACAGTCGGACGAGGTGGAGCATGGGTGGGTTTAGCAAAAATTGGGATTTCTCGAAAGCGTTGTAACTTGCTGCTGGCAAAGCAGATCATAATTTTGCGAAGCACAATTCCAACTCACCCGTAAAGCAAGTTATTCTAGTCCGTTCCCGATAGCCGTTTTTCAAGCAGCACTCGAATGCTACGATAGATCGTAGAACTACACGAGAAACTTACTGTGGCCCGCTCATGGAGCCTGATTCCGAAGGCTTGGCGCGGGAACGATGCGGAAAATTAGGAGACAATAAATGAATGATGCCGCCTCGATTGTGGTTGGTCACGGAACCGCAGCGCTAATTACCCCCAGTCTCGACCTGATCTTGCTGATGACAGTTGGCGTTGTGACGCTTTGCGTCTTGACGGGATGCAGGCGCCCCACCCGGTCTCGCCTGCCGTGGCGCACGGCGGTTCCCGTTTGCTTGATCATCATCTGCATTGCCATCTCTGCTGAAGCGCAAACCACAGCGTCCTACGGTTTCAGCCGCGGATCGGGCGGCAACATGGGCGCGTCCTCCCTTCTGGGAAGTGTTCCCAGCGGCCCGGCAAAGGACGAAGTCCTGCAATTGACTTTCCGGGACGCCATCAACATGGCCTTGCGCTACAACCTGGGGAGTATCGAGCGCGGCGAGGATGCGAGGATCACGCGCGGTCAACGAATGCTGGCGATGAGCGCGCTGTTGCCCCAGGTGAGCGCCGGAGTAACGGAAGGGGTTGCGCAAACGAGTCCCGCTATACTCAGGTACCTTTCGCGTCTTGACGTCCAGGATTTTCCAAAGATTGCCAGGGCGATCGGTCCATATGGCTCAAGCCAGATAGGGGCAAGCATCAGCCAAACGCTATTCAGCCTCCCATCAATCCAGCGCTTTCGCGCGGCCCGAAGCGTCGATCAGGCGGCGCAACTCAGTTACCAGGACATCCTCGACGTGGTGACACTGGTGGCGGGTAACGTCTATCTCCGGGTAATCGAATCCAGCTCCCGCATTGAAGCCGCACAGGCGCAGGTGCGAAATGCGCAGGCGCTCTACAACCAGGCGGTCGATGAACTCCAGGCGGGTACCGCTCCGCGGATCGATGTTACGCGCACCGAGGTTCAACTGCACATAGAGCAGTACAATCTGAGCGTGGCGCGCAATGATTTTGCGATCGCGAAACTCACGCTGGGACGCGTCATTGGCTTGCCTCGCGGACAGGCTTTCGAGATTGCCGACCAGCTCCCGTACGCGGATCTCGAGCCGCCATCGGTCGAAGCGGCGCTGAAAACGGCCTACAACTCGCGGAGCGACTTACAGGCGGCCATCCGGCTTATGAAAGGCGCCGAGCAGACGCTTTCCGCAGCCCGGGGCGAACGTTATCCCGTGCTCGCGGCCAATGGCAGTTACACCGAGCTTGCCACCACCTTCGCCCACTTGCACCCAACCTTCGATGTGCAGGCGGGAGTCAGCGTTCCCGTCTTTACGGGCGGCCGAGTTAAAGGTGACATCACGCAAGCGGAAGCGGCCCTGCGGCAGCGCAAGGCGGAAGCAGAAAACATTCGCGGCCAAATTGATTATGATGTCCGAACCGCACTCCTGAATCTCAGCGCGGCGAGAGAGCAGGTAGACGTCACCCACCGCAATGTTGATTTGGCGAACGAGAATCTGGACCGTTCGCGCGAGCGTTTCACATCCGGGGTGACCGACAGCGTTGAGGTGGTGCAGGCCGAGCAATCGCTGGCCAGCGCGAACGACCAGTTCATAACGAGCGTATACGGCCACAGTCTAGCCAAGTTGGCCCTGGCGCGCGCCTTAGGGGTTGCCCACACCAGCTATAACCAGTATTTAGGAGGAAGGTAATTGCGGACCCACAACCACCCGCCCGATAGCCTATCCCGTGTTGCCGGGGACGAAGGGGAGATATTTGCCGGAGTGGAGCTTGGGGAAGTTGCGCCTCCCCCCGAGACCGGCAAAGAGCCCACGAAACTCCATCACGCCCGCCGCGTCTTTCGGGAGCATCCCCGGAAAGCGGTTATGGGGCTTGCCGTCTTAGTGGTTGCCTTGCTTGCCGCCGGCTACTTGCTGCGCGATGCCTTTCTTTATGAAGACACCGATGATGCCCAGGTGGAGGGCCACATCATGCCGTTGAGCGCGCGGGTTAGCGGGCAGGTGCTGGAAGTGCGAGTGGTGCAAGGCCAACTGGTGCATAGCGGGGATGTCCTGGTGGCGATCGACCCGAAGGACTACCGAATTGCGGAGGAGCAGGCGCAGGCGATGCTGGCGGATGCGAAAGCCAGCGCGTCAAGTTTTCGCTGGCACATCCCGATTATTTCCGCGACCGCCCAAAGCAGTCTCGATTCCGCCACGACCGCGGTGGTCAACGCTGAGGCAGGGGTGAGAGTGGCCGAACATAACTTTCAGTCCGCCGGCGCCTCCCTGGAACAAGCCGAAGCCAATGCCGCCAAGAGTGACGCCGACCTGGTCCGTTATGAGCAACTGGTAAGAAAGCAGAATATCTCGCGTCAGCAATACGACCAGGCGGTGGCCGCAGCGAAAGCCAATCGAGCTGCCGTGGTATCGGCCAAGGCCCATGTGCAGGCGGCCGAACAAGCCGTAGTGCAGGCAAAAGGAAGGCTGCTGCAGGCGCGAGCAGGCTTGCGCGGTGCGCAGACGGCACCGCAGCAGATTTCCATGACGCGGGCCAAAGCGGATGCGTCCGCTGCCCAGGTGCTAGAGCGCAAGGCCCAGCTCGACCAGGCGGAGCTTAATCTCAGCTATACCGTCATCCGTTCTCCCGTCACCGGAATTATCGGCAAAAGGACCGTTGAGGTCGGCCAGAATGTCGGCATCGGGCAGGAAATGCTGACCGTCGTGCCGCTTGACGACATTTGGGTAACGGCCAATTTCAAGGAAACCCAGCTGGCGCATATGCGGCCGGGACAACCGGTCGAAATCAAGGTGGATGCGTATGGGCGCTCCTGGACAGGACGCGTAACCAACCTGGGTGGCGGCACCGGCTCGGTGTTCAGCCTGCTCCCCCCCGAGAACGCCACTGGAAACTATGTGAAAGTCGTGCAGCGGGTCCCGGTACGCATCGATTTTGACCGTTCTCCCGGTCAGACGTTTAATGCGGAAGGATTGCTAAAGCCGGGCTTGTCGGTGGTGCCGAAAGTGAGAGTGCGATGAGCCTTGTCCGCACTCGCCCCAAGCGCAACGGAGGGGTCGATTGAGCAGCACGGCGCACGGTTTTGAGCCAGAAGAGAGTGCGTGGACACCGTCGGCCAATGCCTGGATTATCGCAGCGTCGGTAATGCTGGCGGCGTTCATGGTGGTGCTGGATTCCTCGGTTGCCAATGTCGCGCTGCCCCATATAGCGGGCAATCTTTCCGCCTCGACCGACGAATCGACTTGGGTTCTCACCAGCTATCTGGTTTCTAACGCCATCATGCTCACCGCCACCGGATGGCTGACACGCCGTCTGGGACGCCAACGCCTGTTTATGATTTCCATCGTGGTGTTTACCGGCGCATCCCTGTTGTGCGGGGCGGCGATCAACTTGCCGGTATTGATTGTCGCGCGGGTTCTGCAAGGCATGGGCGGGGGGGCCATACAACCGCTGGCCCAAGCCATTCTGCTGGAAAGTTTTCCGCCCCGGCGACACGGCGTTGCGATGGCGGCCTATAGCGTTGGCATCATAGTCGCGCCGGTGATTGGCCCGACTTTAGGCGGATGGATTACGGACAGTTACTCCTGGCGCTGGATCTTCTATATCAATCTGCCGGTGGGGGTGGTCGCTCTGTTCATGATTGCGAAGTTCATTGAAGATCCTCCTTATATTCGGCAGGGATTGCGGGAGAGAGCCGACTATCTCGGTTTTGGCTTGATGGCGTTATGGCTAGGCAGCCTCCAGCTGATACTCGATAAAGGACAGGAGGCGGACTGGTTTTCGGCGAAATGGATATGCTGGATGGCGGCGATTTCCGGGCTCTCCCTAGTCTGCTTTATCGTCCGCGAACGGACCGCCCGGGAACCGATTGTGCATTTGGGTGTGCTAAGGAACCGGAACTTTAGCCTGGGAACGTTGCTCACCGCGTTGTACGGCTTTGTGCTTTACGGCATCACCTCCATGTTGCCTTTGTTCTTGCAGACCTTGATGGGATACCCGGCGCTGGACAGCGGTTTGGCGTTCAGTCCACGCGGGCTAGGATGCATGCTCGCCATGTTTGTCGTGGGGCCGCTGGTCAATTACGTGGACGGCCGGCTGCTGATGGCATTCGGGTTCAGTATAGTTGGTTCTTCGGTTTTGATGCTGGGCCACGTCAATCTGCAAATCGCCATGTCTTCCGTCGCGCTGCCGAACTTCATCAATGGCTTTGGTTCCGGCTTCGTCTTCGTTCCGCTTACCACTATGGCCATGAGCAGACTGCGGAAGGAGGAAATGGTCAACGCGGCCGGCATATTTAACCTCATGCGCAACATTGGCGGTAGCATTGGTATCGCGTGTGTCACTACCTTTCTGGTGCGCGGCTCGCAAGTCCATCAGCGTTATCTGGTTGCCAACGTCACGGCCGGAAATCCGATCGTGATGAAAATGATCCATGGTTTGGAAGCAAAGCTTTTCGTCGGAGGAGCAGGGGCCTACACGGCCCATCACAAGGCCCTCGGAATGTTTTATGGAGCAGTCCAGCGGCAGGCCTCTCTGCTTGCCTACATGGACAACTTCCGGATGCTAGGATTCCTTTCGCTGCTGTGCATACCGCTTGCCCTGTGCCTTCGTAAGGTGCGGAAGCAGCCGCACGAGCGCCCTGATATCAGCGGCGGATGAAAGATTCAACCATCTCAATCGCGTAGCCGGGCAAGAACGATTTTGCTGGAATGCCGCCCGGAATGCACATAAACGCCCTGTCTTTCGTTTGCTACAGCAGAACTAAGTTTGGTGTGTGCCATAACCGCAGTGCCGAAACCAAGCGGCAGTATTGTCTTCGCGATGGCCTTGAGGACTTCGGCAACGGCTTCCTGCAAGATTTCGACCGTACGGACTTTGACGGCACGCAACAACTGCTTCAGTTTTTCCCAGGTCTTCCTCTTTCCTTTTCCAATCAAGTGTCAGGCAGTTTCTTGCCGATGATCCGTACCAAAGATATTCGTCATTGGCTCACCTTCTGGGCACGCAAGACTACCCCAGGGTTCTGGAAAAAGTCGTGGACCTCAGTAAAGAACTCGACGCGCATGTCCTCGCCGTCGCCGGCCTTCCGCCCGAGGCCCACGATCGTAGATTACTCCCCCAAGACCTACCGGTTCGGAACGTCTCGATTTGTAATAGCTGAGACTTGATATCGCACGCTGTGCTGTCGGCTCATGTCGTGAGTGTCAGATGCGCACCTGTTGTCAAACTTCCGGTTTGCCGTGATCGGACCGGGAATGTATTTGACCCCGCCTTAGACGTGATGAAGACCGGCTGCGATCTCTAGGTAATGTACGATGTCGGACATATCGGGATGCCTTTAGGCCCTCAAACCCGCTCTGGGAACGGTTGTGACTTGTATCACAGACGCCACACAGGGCATTTACCTTAAACTTTCGTGACTTCAGTTATTCCCAAGCGGGACTGCGCCCGGAGTGTCTGGGCAGATGTTTACAGCCGTCCCGCAGAGTCTTTGGTGTCTCATGGCGGTAGTTGACGACACTCAGGGCAAATGCAGCAGCAACGAGTTGGCTGCTATTGACGCTGCAACCCGACTGAAAAGGCCCGAGCAACCGTCGCGGTCTGGCAAACCGCGCCAGCGAACACTTCGGTTCCGGCTTGCCTGTCTGGTGCTGGCTTGCGTCCTGCCGGTCTGCGTTATCGCGGGTCTGGTTGTTTATTACTCATATCAATACAAGCGAGACCTCCTGGAGAAACGTGTGCTGGAGACGACACGGGCGCTCTCCATGGTGGTTGACCGAGAGTTGGCCCTCATGCAAGCCAGCGCCACAGCCATTGCCACTTCACCTTCTCTCGTCTCAGGCGATCTGGCGGCGTTCCATCGCCAGGCGCAGGCGGTCCTGCACGATTATCCCGGTGCTGTATTCACTCTGGCGGATGCTAGAGGTCAGCAGCTTGTCAACTCACTTGTACCGTTTGGAACGCCATTACCCAAGCACGTTGCTTGGGAGCAGGCGCAAAGAGTATTCGAGACGGGCAAGCCGGTTATCCTCAACCTGTACAAAGGAGCCATTAAGGGTCGCCTCGTTGTCGGTATTGGTGTACCGGTGACCCGCGTCGGTCGAATTGTTTATGTCTTGACGCTGACAACACCGGCCAACCGTTTCAATGAGGTGTTCTCGCGGCATAGCGTTCCGCCCGAATGGATCGTAACCATCCAAGACGCCAACCGTGTACTGATTGCCCGGAGCCGTTCCCCCGAAAGATATGTCGGAGTATCATCCCAGCCCGCTGCAATGAAGCTGATGGGCGAGGCCGAGGAGGGATCTTATGAGTATCGGAGCCAGGAAGGCATCAATTCCGTTTCCATTTTCCGCGTATCACCGACATCCGGTTGGCGAGTAGTTATCACAATTCCAAAGACCATGATACTTGCTGACGTCTGGCAATGGCTGAGGTGGGTAATCGGCGGCATAGTCCTGCTCTCGATGATGGGGATTGCCCTGGCGCTGTTTCTGGCGCAACGAATCGCCGGGTCTATCCAGGCGCTGATCACCCCTGCGCTGGCGTTGGGAACCGGCGAGCCGGTGGAGATACGACAGCTCGACCTGGCGGAAGCGAACGAGGTCGGGCAATCGTTGGTGAAAGCATCGCAGCTCCTGCAGCAGCGCACGGCGGAGCGCGAACGAGCCGAACAACGCACCGCCCATGTGGCAGCCTTCCCCGAGCTAAATCCAAATCCCATCTTCGAAACCGATCTGGATGGCAAGATCACCTACGCCAACCCGGCAGCACAGAAGATATTCCCTGAGATTCTTACGCGCGGGGCCAGCTATTCTCTGTTCGCGCAATGGCCCTCGGTAATCGCAGGGTTCACAACAGCTTCCGAAAAAACTATGGTGCAGGAGGTTGAGACGGGCGGAAGCACTTACGAGCAGACGATTTATTATCAGCAGGAATTGAAGCGCCTACGCTGCTATTTTGACGATATCACCGAGCGCAAACGGGCCGAGAGTGTTCTGCAAGTCACACTGCAACGCTTCTACTCCATTCTCTCCAACATGTATTCCGGCATCTTGCTGGTAACGGCGAAGGGGCGGATCGAATATGCCAACCAGGCATTCTGCGAGCGTTTAGACTTGGAAGACGCACCCGCCGACCTAGTGGGGCTTGATGCAGGCACCCTGATCGCGAAGATCAGGAAAGCTTACCGGCATCCTGACGAGGCAGTTACCCGCATTCGAGAGATCGTTGATCGCGAAAAACCAGTAATGAGCGAAGAAATCACTTTGCGGAACGGGAGGACGTGTCTGAGGGATTATGTCCCGTTGAACGTAGACGGAAAGTCATCCGGCAGGCTTTGGGTTTACACGGATATTACTGAGCGCAAGCAGGCTGAGGAGGCGCTTCTCCGCAGCGAGAAGCTGGCTTCAGTAGGGCGGATGGCAGCAACCATCGCGCATGAAATTAACAACCCACTGGAAGCTGTGACCAACTTGCTGTTCATCACGAAGAACGCCAAGGACATGGCATCTGTGCGCCAGTACCTGGGGCTGGCGGACGCGGAGTTGGAGCGGATCGCGCATATCACACGGCAATCGCTTGGGTTTTATCGGGAGTCCAATGCACCCGCGCTCACCTCGGTCAATGTGGTGCTGGAATCTGCGGTTGACTTGCTGAAGAACAAGATCAAAGCCAAGAACGCTGTGATCGAAAAACAATCGGACGACGACGTGCAGGTGACCGCTGTGGCGGGCGAACTGCGGCAGGTCTTTACCAATCTCCTGACCAACAGCCTGGATGCCATCGATGAGAAAGGCACCATCAAATTGCGGGTGTCTGCTAGTACAGCTTTCAAGAATGGCGACCGCTGCGTCCGAGTCACGGTAGCTGATAATGGCAAAGGTATCAGTGCGGATTCACGGCAGCATATCTTCGAGCCGTTCTTCACGACCAAGGGTACGGTCGGGACCGGGCTTGGTCTGTGGGTGAGCAAACAGATTGTCGACAAGCACGGCGGCACCATCCGCATGCGTTCCAGCAGTAATGGAGCGCGTCGTGGCACGGTGTTCTCGATTGTTCTGCCTGTAGAGCCTGTAACTGCGGCGCGGAGCCAGTCAGCAGGGGCTTGAGTTTGCCTCAGGGGTGCCATCCCGTTAGATTAATCGTCTTCGCCGAAATCCTTCGGCATAATGGCTCCTCTTTCTACGAGAATAGCCGATGATTGCGAAGATGAAGGACGGGCGCACGCATCTGGCCCACAAGGCGGAGCACGCGGTCGATCTGGACAGCGGCAGCTGTCGAGAGCGGCAAGAATGAACACGCCGAACCCGCCCATGTGCCTCGGGATTGAAACCAAAGACGTCACTGATTTGATGATACGACTAGGGTAGCTTTCGTAGCTAGCCGTTTTCTGCCGAACCGATGATGAACAAATGTTTTAAAGCGGTTTGAGTAATGGATGGGCGTATGCCGCTGCCATCCTCACCCCAAATATCGCGGCGTACGCCGTTTGCTTTCGCATCAGTCTGCGGCTGCTTTAGCGAAAGCCGAAATCTTAGGCATGTGATCTGGGCCGTCTACAAGCTGTTGCGTGTTGCGATTAACCACTCGATAAATTGCTTCCCATTGCTCTTCGGAAGGATTCCCACGAACAATTCCGAGCAGTGCTTTGAATTGCACAGGGGATGCATGCGTCATGTCTAGCTCGATCAAGCCACGTTCCCGCCACGCTTCCACTATCAGGGGCTCTGAATCTACGCCATAAAACGCAGCAAGCTTCTCAATGCGGGCACGGCTATAAGCGGGTCGCAAGCCGAGTTCCACTTCCTCTAAACAGTAGGCTGAAACCCCAAGCAGGTCGGCAGCGGAGTGTAGCGTCTTATCCGCCGCTATCCTGCACTCTCGGATGAGAGCGCCGAATTTGGACATGTTGTACTCCTTGAATTCGAACAGGTCTGTACTTCTGCTAATTGCATGTCCCGTCTAATGTTTCTGGTGCTTTTAAGCGGTCGCTGCGAGCGCACGATGAGCTTGTTCTTCTTCAGCAACTTCACGCTGAACTGTCCTGCTTACCGCTGAAATCGGCGTGACCTCGACAGGCAGCTTCGCGTTAAGCGAGTAGGATGCGAGTAAGCTATTCGCGTTAGCTAAGCATAGGCATGCCTCGTCCGACTTCGCTTCCGCAAACAAGCGCAAAGCATCGTCAAGGCAGGCGATCACTTGAGAAAGTACGGAGTCCGCTTTTTCCGATTCCGTTGGATGTGATGATGAGGGATCAAGGCAGTCGATGATCGGTCTATCGCCGGTGGCTTCCATAAATTCCCCACATTCGACAATGGCTGATCTTGCAGTTATCGATCAGCAGGAAAGCTGTAGCTGGCTGGGCTATTTCCTGCAAGTTCGCAAGTTGCTTGAGGGGAAATCGAGATTCAAATCCTTCTTCGGGAACAGGATAGGGGAATGCCACGGCAACGATCTCTTGTGCCGTAGGCCCCAAAAGCCAACGCTCACACGGGCAATGACAATATGAAGAAGATTTGAAGTCTCCCCCACGTAAGGCAATTTACCTACCACACACGTAGGACAATATACTTACGAGCCCTGCTGTGCCTCTGTGACTCCCATCACCATCCAGAGTGACAAAGGGAGCAGCGCCTGCTATGGTAAGCTCCGGTCTTTGTTGGTCGCCAACCTGTCGCACACTCTCGCGCTTCGTGACAGCAAGAAGAAATGGATCGAGAGCTGATTTATGAGTATCTTTTCATTCGCGTTAAGATAAAGGCTCAAGCAGCTCTCGGAGAGAGTATGGGCATCTCCGAATCTCATCAACAATTCGTCTTTAAGGTTGAGCCGAAACCCGGAGGCGGATACGTGTCCAGTTCGGACAATCCTGCGCTGATTTTCGAGGGAGCGACGGAAGAGGAAGTGCAACAGAAGGCTCTGGACAAAATCGGAGAACTCGGCGGTCCCGAGATCGCGGCTGCCATCAAGAACCTGCAAAGGCCGGTTGCTGGTGGCGGCGGTAGCGAAAAGAAGTTCTCGATTTCCATCAACAAGAAAATGTCGGTCTCGGTGCGTAAGAAGCGGCCGAGCAGCGACGACTCTGCGGCCACAGAACTGACGACCCCGATTCCCGACCCGTTCCGCCGGGACTCCAGTGGCGGGCCGAGCTCGACCGTCAAGCTTCTGATCGTGATTGCAGTGCTGATCCTTTTATTTCTGCTGATTTACCGCCGCTGAATGGCCGCGATTGAGAGAAGAATCGCGGCAACGCATTCTGGCAGCTCTCGCCCCAAAATGGCGGAATGAAGGCCTCCTGTCACGCCGTTGCCATCCTCACCCCACATATCACGGCGTGCACCGTTTGTTTTGCGACACAAGGCCGAGAATCTTTCTGGCCTCCGCCGGTGCAGCCGGTTCGCGGCCCACGGCCAGCGCGATCTGCTTCATGCGGCGAAACAGTCCTATATTGGTGGCGAGGACTCCCTTGCTATGGAAGATGTTGTCCTCAATACCGACACGAACCTGTCCGCCGAGCGCCACGGCGATCACCGATAACTTTACGTGTTCCTTGCCAATGACGGTTACGCCCCAGGTACAATCCTTCGGCAGATGATCGTAAAGATAGAACAGTGCCTTTTCCGAGGCCGGCTGTGAGCCCGGAACTCCCATCACAAGGTTGATATGCAGCGGAGTGGATAGTTCGCCCTTGTCCGCCAACTTGAATGCGTTCCAAAGCATGGCGGTATCGAAAACCTCGATCTCCGGCTTGATGTTGTATTTGCGCATTTCGCCGGCGAGGTAGGAGACTGTTTCCGGATCGTTGAAGTTTGCCATGGTGGGGAAATTGGATGAGCCGGTCGAGAGGCTAGCCATCTCCGGGCGGAGACACAGCATCTGCCCGCGCTCGCGATAGTTCTTGCCGGCGCGCCCGCCGGTAGATACCTGGCGAATGATGTCGCAATCGGGATACTTGTCCAGCTCGGCCAGGACGGCGCGGTTCACTTCCACGTCCGAAGTGGGGCGTCCTTCTTTGTCGCGTGTGTGGATGTGGGCGACAGCGGCGCCTTCTTTCCAGCATTCGTAAATCTGCGCGGCAATTTCCTGGGGCGTTATCGGGACGTGCGGAGTCATCTCCCGAGTGGGCACGTTCCCGGTAGGAGCAACAGTAAGAATGATCTTGTCGTTCATCTACTTCACCTCATGGCTATCCGCCGTCGATCATACAGGCAAAGAATTCCCGCCAAAAGCTAGTTATCCTTAGTTCTGGTTCTGCTCTATTGAGTGCTGCGTAAGATTGTCCCAAATCGCCTTTCCTAACGCACACACATAGCGGAACCCCGCGCCTTTTAGGTACGAGAATCAGGAGCCAAATACAACGCGGCTTTATCCGCTGTGTTCAACTTTGTCGCGCGAAGCGACAATTATGCTTCACCGCCTCCGAAGGAGGTTAATTTCGCGGGCATCACTAGCTACCCCTAACTCGTAGTCGACTTGATCGCCGCCTCGATCGCGCCTGAGATCTTGTCGCCGATTTCATCAATCTGGGCCGTGGTGATGATGAACGGCGGGGCGAGCAGAACATGGTCACCGTGACGGCCGTCGACGGTTCCTCCCATCGGATAACAGCAAAGCCCGCGCGCCATGGCCTCCTTTTTGACCCGGGCGTGCATCTTGAGCGCGGGATCAAACGTCGCCTTGCTGGCGCGGTCAAGAACCAGTTCAATGCCCCAGAACAGCCCGCGGCCGCGAATATCGCCCACACGCGGATGGTTGCCAAGACGATTGATCAGGGCCGAGGCAAGTTCCTTTCCGCGTGCCTGCACCGCATCCAGCAAACGCTCTTCACGAATCGTGCGCTGCACCGCCAGCGCGGCGGCACAGGCCGTAGCGTGGCCGATGTAGGTGTGCCCGTGCTGGAAAGCGCCGGAACCAGCCCCAAGTGCTTCGGCAATTGTCTTGCTCGCCAGCATGGCCCCAATGGGCTGATACCCACCGCCCAGTCCTTTGGCAATGATCATTATGTCCGGCCTGACGTCATCCTGGGTGCAGGCGTGCAAAGTTCCAGTGCGCCCTATGCCGCACATGACCTCGTCCAGGATCAGCAGCACGCCGTAGCGGTCACAAATCTCGCGAATCCGCTTAAAGTACCCGGTAACCGCTGGAACCGCCCCGAGCGTGGCACCGACTACCGGCTCGGCGACAAAGGCGATTACCGTCTCTGGGCCGAGTTCGATCAACTTAGCCTCAAGCTCGTCGGCTACTCGCCGGCCATACGCGATATCTGTTTCGCCATCGCGCCGGCCGCGATAGGCGTAGCACGGGGAAATATGGTGTGCCTCAATTAATATGGGCGCGAAAGCTTGCCGCCGCCACATATTGCCGCCCACGGCGAGTGCTCCCAGCGTATTGCCGTGGTAACTCTGACGCCGGGCAATGAAATGGCGCCGCCGCGGCTGGCCAATTTCGACAAAGTACTGCCGCGCGAGCTTTAAGGCGGCCTCCATTGCCTCCGAGCCCCCGGAGACAAAGTAGACCTTTTCTATTCCCGGAGGCGCATCCTCGATCAGCAGGTCGGCCAGCAATTCGGTTGGCTCGCTGGCAAAAAATGAGCTGTGGGCGTAGACAAGGCGGTCGATCTGCTCATGCATGGCCGCAATTACTCGCGGGTGCCCATGTCCCAGGCACGAGACTGCCGCGCCACCAGAAGCATCAAGATAACGCTTTCCCGCGGCATCGATTAAGTAACAACCTTCGCCACCGACAGCGAACGGGAGTGTGCTCACTCCGGGACGATGCAATATATGACTGCGACTTTTCTCAGTAAGTACGGCCGTCGCTTTCATTATGAAACACTCCTTTTCTGCGGGTGCCTAAACTCCAACTCGGCAACACGGACTGGGTCGCCGCCTCGAATGAGGCTTCCATTTGCTGAAGCGGAAGCGCGACGATCACCGCAGACACGGCGATATTCTTCGAACACTCAATTTCGTCAGGCCCGCTACTTTCAAGAACTCGCGGCGGCTGCCGCTACTACGGGCTGTTCTGTAATTGGTTCTTCTTCCGGTCTCAGTTGGAACTCGCCTTCCATTTTAGCCACCACGATGGTAGCCAGGCAGTTGCCTACGATGTTCACTCCCGTGCGCGCCATATCCATAACCTCGTCAATTCCGAGGACAATGAAGATAGGCTCGACCGGCAGTCCGAATTGAGCCAAAGTGCCTAGAATGATGACCAGCGTGGCGCGCGGAATTGCCGCCATGCCCTTGCTCGACAGCATCAGCGTCAACAGGATGACCAGCTGGGTCGAAAACGGGAGATGAATTCCCGAAACCTGTGCGACAAAAACAGTCGCTATCGTGAGCGGCCGCGCGGAATTGCGGGCTGAACTCTTCGAAGCTTATCTTGAGCTCCTCCACCAACACCGCGTGCGTTTTTGCTTTTCCGGGCATGGCAGTACGACCAGCAATCATAAGGCTTGAGACGTGATCTGATCGCTTGTTGCAGCGGCGGTTGCGCAAGCTCCTGCCTCTCGCGCCAACTTGCAGAGTAACTCAAACAATTTGGATGTCAAGTGCCGGCATTGGTCGGGAACTCGCTGCTGTTCGCAATGCAGGAGATTCCTCTAGTTGCGATGTGCGTTAAAGAAGGGACCCGATCTGGAGACCAAGGCTGCGTTCGCGGCTAGGCGGCCGCCTGGTCTTGGTAGTCATCCTGCGTAAACTGCTCCGCTTCGGTAGAACCCTTCAGGGCAATGTTCGAAGAGGCTCCGCCGGTGATCACCTGCACCACCTCGTCAAAATAGCCGGTGCCGACGAAGCGCTGATGCTTGACGGCGGCGTAGCCGTGCTGACGCTCACTGCTGAACTCCTGTTCCTGCAGGCGCGAGTAGGCGGTCATGCCCTCCTGCTTGTAGGCCCGCGCCAATTCGAACATGCTGAGATTGACGGCGTGCCAACCGGCCAGGGTAATGAACTGGAACTTGTAGCCCATGGCGCCCAGCTCGCGTTGGAACTTGGCGATGCCGGCATCGTCCAGCTTTTTCTTCCAGTTGAACGATGGCGAGCAGTTGTAGGCCAGCATTTTGCCCGGGAAGCGGGCACGTATGGCCTCGGCAAAGCGCCGGGCCTCATCCAGGTTGGGCTCCGCCGTCTCGCACCAGATCAGGTCGGCATAGGGAGCATAGGCCAGACCGCGTGCAATAGCCGAATCCAGGCCATTGCGAACGCGATAAAAGCCTTCGGCTGTGCGTGGCTCGCCGGTCAGGAACTCGCGGTCGCGCGGGTCGATGTCGCTGGTTAGCAAGCTGGCTGCATTGGCATCGGTGCGTGCCAGCACCAGTGTTGGCACGCCCATGACGTCAGCTGCCAGACGCGCGGCAATCAGCTTCTGCACGGCCTCGACAGTGGGTACCAGCACCTTGCCACCCAGGTGGCCACACTTTTTGGCCGAGGAAAGCTGGTCCTCAAAGTGAACTCCCGCTGCCCCAGCCTCGATCATGGCCTTCATCAGCTCGAAGGCATTCAGCGGTCCACCGAAGCCCGCTTCTGCATCGGCTACCAACGGCGCAAACCAGTAGACACCGTTCTTGCCCTCGGAGTGATGTATCTGGTCGGCCCTCATCAGCGCGTTATTGATGCGCCTCACCATAGCCGGCACGCTATCGACTGGGTAGAGGCTCTGGTCCGGGTAAACTTGCCCGGCTGAGTTGGCGTCGCCGGCGACCTGCCAGCCGCTGACATAGATCGCCTTCAGCCCGGCATGGACCATCTCGATTGCCTGATTGCCAGTCATGGCGCCCAGGGTTGGCAGATAATCCTCATGGTTCAGCAGATGCCAAAGCCTTTCGGCTCCCAGCTTTGCCAGCGTGTGCTCGATCTGAACTGTGCCACGCAGCCGGTGCACGTCCTGTTCAGTATAGGGGCGCTGAATGCCGCTCCAGCGGGGATCGGTTTGCCAGGTTTTGGTGATGTCGTTTCTACTTCCGCTCACAGTGATTATCCTCATTTGTGCCCACTCGGCAGCACGAATGTAATGGCCGGGCGGGTTCGTACTGGATCCTTTGCAAAACTAGCCCGCTGGTTTAGGAACCAGTGAGAAAGCAGGTTACCCGAGCCTATATAATTGGCCCGGCGTAGATTCCCGTTGAGCGATTTAGATTGCACAAGCAATAGATCGGTTGCTGCGTCGCAAAAAATCAATTGCGCAAATAACCAACGCGGCCCCCCGGCCACGAAAGCGGTCTCTGCTTACGCTTGATACCAGCAGCTTCTGCTATCTCCATGTGGGGGAGAGACAGCCTAACGCGCCGGGAAGGGTAGGCTCTCTGCTAGGCGGACTTTTTCAAGGTTTCGCGGTTATAGGCTAACTTCCAGCAGCAATTTCCACTCTGGAGCAAAGTGGTCTCCGCGCCGGCTGTGCATGAGCTGTGGAACTGGTGAAAGACAACAGACTGGCACACGCAAAGGGCACAGCATTCGCCAAAGCTCTCTTCAAACAGAGCCTTTTCCCAGATGACAGGGAAGACTAGCGTTAACGGCAAGCAGTTCCTGCTCAGGCATCTGGCTACATTGGGCGCTAGTGGCCTCCAGCCCAATTTTTCGCAGCCGCATGGCGTGGCGGGACAGCATGGTCTCAGTTCGCCGCGCCTACACCGAGACGGAGCTGCGGGCGCGGCTGGCCGGTGCTGGAAGCCGCGTCGAGTTCAGCCGCCACTATTTCCAAACGGATCGGCGTAATCGTCTGGAGGTGAATGCCCGACGCTTGCGACTTGCAGCTTTCAGGTACAACTTAACATCGCTGCAAGTCCTTTTGGCCCTAGCAGGCTGCTGAAAACCCACTCGTAATCCACAGGACGGACATGTTACGAGAAGGTATGCGAGGCACGGATCATCAGCAGAGCCAGATGTTCAGTTATTTGTCACCGGAGACGCGAGTGCGGAGGGATCATCCGCTGCGCGCCATCCGCACTATGGTCGACGAAGTCCTCGGCACGCTGTCGCCACAGTTCGACCGCATGTATGCCAGCGAGGGCCGCCCGTCGATTGCGCCGGAAAAGCTGCTGCGGGCGCAGTTGTTGCAGATGCTGTACTCGGTTCGTAGTGAGCGTCTGCTGATGGAAGAGATCGACTACAGCATGTTGTTCCGCTGGTTTGTGGGACTGAACTTGGATGAAGAGGTGTGGGATGCGACCACCTTCACCAAGAACCGGGACCGACTACTGGAGGCGGAGGTTGCCAAACTGTTTCTGGCACAAGTAGTGGCGCAGGCGCGGACGAAAGGCTTGACCTCGGATGAGCACTTCACCGTAGACGGTACCTTGCTGGAAGCGTGGGCGGGGATCAAGAGTTATCAGCGGAAGGACGGAAAGAACCCGCCGCCGAGCGATGACGATCCCGGCAATCCGACGGTGAACTTTCATGGCGAGCAGCGGTCGAACCGGACGCATGAATCGACGACCGATGCGGAGGCGAAGCTGGCGCGCAAGGGCGATGGCAAAGAGGCCAAGTTGAGCTACAGTGGCAATCTGCTGGTGGAGAATCGCAACGGGTTGATCGTGAATGCCATGGCGTGGGAGGCCAACGGGACGGCCGAGCGCGATGCGGCGCTGCTCATGCTGGAGCAGATTCCGGGCCAACAACGATTGACGGTGGGCGGGGACAAGGGCTTTGACACGGCGAACTTCGTGGCCGAGTGCCGACACATGCAGGTAACACCGCATGTCGCGCGGAATGACAAACGGCGTGGCGGCAGTGCCATCGACCAGCGAACGACGCGACATGAAAGCTATCGCCTCAGTCAAAAGAAGCGGAAGCGGATCGAAGAATGCTTCGGATGGCTAAAGACGATAGCCCTGCTGCGCAAAGTTCGGCATCGTGGGCTGTACAAGGTGGACTGGGTGTTCACCTTTGCATGCGCGGCTTACAATCTGGTGCGCCTGCGGAACCTGTCCGTTCAACCGGCGTAGTTCAAGGCCGAAGTGTGTCTGCTAGCGGGTAAAGAAGTTCACCGGCCAGCAGACATGAGCGAAAACAAACCCTATCCCAACAAACTCGAAGGCAAACTGGGACAGAGTTCATTGCGGATTAGCAGCTTTTTCAGCAGCCTGCTAGGCAATTAGGCATAATCCGCCGGCGAAAAATTTTGCATTGCAAAATCGACGGCGGCAACCCTCGCTGCATCTAACCGCTCATTGAGACCTGCTGCCGCTCTGGAGCGAAGCCTGATTTCATGAAGCATATAGAGAAAGTAACCATCCTGGGTGCCGGGACGATGGGCGCTCGCATTGCCGCGCACCTGGCCAATGCCGGAGTAAAGTCATTTCTGCTCGACGTGGTGCCGCCCGGCGCCGCCGCCGAGGGTCGCAACCGCATTGCCATGGCCGGCTTGGACGCCGTCCGCAAAGCCAAGCCGGCGGCCTTTGCTATTCCCTCCCTAGCCAACCTGGTCACTGTGGGCAACTTCGAGGACGACCTGGGAGTGGTGGCCCAGTCCGACTGGGTGATCGAGGCGGTAGTCGAAGACCTGGAGATCAAGCGTGCCCTGCTGAAGAAAGTGGAGGCGGTGCGCCGTCCGGGAACGATCGTTACCACCAACACCAGCGGGCTGCCGGTGGCGCACATCGCCGAAGGGTTCAGCGAGGATTTTCGCCGGCACTGGTTCGGCACGCATTTCTTCAACCCGCCGCGCTATATGCGCCTGCTGGAAATCATCCCCACGCCGGAGAGCAGCCCGGAAGCCGTGGCCGCCATCGCCCATTTCGGCGAAGTGCGGCTCGGCAAGGGCACGGTATTCGCTAAGGACACCCCCAACTTTATCGCCAACCGCATCGGCACCTTTTCGGTGCTCAACAGCATTCGCCTGATGCAGCAGATGGAGATGAGCATCGAAGAAGTGGATGCGCTCACCGGCAGCGTGGTGGGTTGGCCTAAGTCGGCCACCTTCCGCACCATCGACATGATCGGGCTCGACGTGCTAGGCCACGTGGTGGACAACCTGGTCGCCGCCGACCGCGACGAGCGCGGCGATCTCGGCCTGCCCGGCTTCTTCCGCCAGATGCTGGAGCGCAAATGGCTGGGCGACAAGACCGGTGGAGGCTTCTACAAAAAGATCAAGGGCAGCGAAGGCGACGAGATTCTCGCCCTCGACTGGAAGAGCTTGGAGTATCGCCCGCGGCAGAAGGCGAAGTTTCCCGCCCTGGAGATGGCGAAACAGGTTGAAGATACGCGCCAGCGCGTGCGCCTGCTGCTGGGCCTTGGCGAGCACAGCAACGGCAACAAGCTGGACCGCGCCGGACAGTTCCTGTGGTCGGCGCTGAGCGAGCTGTGGAGCTACTCGGCCAACCGCATCGGCGAAATTTCCGATTCCATCGTCGCCATCGACGAGGCCATGCGTCTCGGCTTCAACTGGGAGCTGGGGCCATTCGAACTTTGGGACGCCGCCGGTCTGGAGCCGACCGTCGCCCGCATGAAAAAGGAGGGTCGGCCGGTCTCGTCCAATGCCGAAAAGCTGCTGGTTTCGGGCCAGCGCTCCTGGTATCGGGAGCAGCCGCGCGCCGCCTCGGCGTGCGCTTATTTTGACGTGAGGAGCGGCGGCTACCTCGACGTACCGCTGCGACCGGGCGCGGGCTCGGTGCGGCTGGCCAAGAAGATCAACGGCGTAGTGAAGCAGAACCCTGGAGCGTCGCTGGTCGATCTGGGCGACGGCGTTGGCTGCCTGGAGTTCCATACCAAGATGAACGTCATCGGCGGCGACATCATGACGATGGTCACGCAGGCCATGAGCAACGGCATCGGTGGCGGCTTCGAGGCCTTCGTCATTACCAACGATGCGCCCCACTTCTGCGCCGGCGCCAATTTGATGATGTTGTTGATGGCCATTCAGGAAGAGGAGTGGGACGAGATTGACCTGATGATTCGCCAATTTCAGCGCATGTCGCAGGCGGTGAAGTTTTCCTCCAAGCCGGTGGTGGTGGCGCCCTTCGGCATGACGCTGGGCGGCGGCTGCGAGATCGCGCTGCACGGCGCCGCCCGCCAGCCGCACGCCGAGCTATACATGGGACTGGTGGAGGCCGGCGCCGGCCTGCTTCCCGCCGGCGGTGGGCTCAAAGAAATGCTGCTGCGGGCGCTGGACAGCGCCGAGGCCGTAAACCCGGGCGGACGCGGCCAGTCGGTCGAGTGCGTCGAGGCCCTGAAAAAGACATTTGAAACCGTCGGCCTGGCGAAGGTATCTACCTCGGCCGAAGAGGCGCGTGGCTACGGCTTCCTGTCGCCGGGCGACCAGGTCACCATGAACCGCGAGCGCCTGTTGGCCGATGCCAAGGCACGCGCCCTGGAACTGGCGCGCGTCGGTTACCGCCCGCCACGCCTCCGCAATGACATCCCCGCGCCCGGCGAAAACGTGCTGGCCTTGCTGAAGCTTGGAGTACACGTCATGCGCCAGGGCGATTACATCAGTGACCACGATCAGAAGGTCGGCATCAAGATCGCCGAGGTGCTGTGCGGCGGCAACCTGACCTCGGGCACGCCGGTGAGCGAGCAGCACATCCTCGATCTGGAACGTGAAGCCTTCAAGTCACTCTGCGGCGAGCCGAAAACGCGGGAGCGCATAGCCCACCTGCTCAAGACCGGGAAGCCGCTGAGGAATTGAAAGGAAATGTTTCAAAGTTTCAGGGTTTCAGAGTTTCAAGGAGTGCACGGCAACCCGGACAAGACTTTGAAACCTTGAAACCTGGCAATCCAAGTTGGCAAACATGAAAGATGCAGTAATCGTCTCCGCCGTCCGCACGCCGGTCGGCAAAGCTTACAAAGGGACCTTGCGCACCACCCGGCCCGACGAACTGGCCGCGCTGGCCATCAAGGGCGCCTTGGCGCGCGTGCCACAACTGGAAGCACGCGAAATCGAGGACGTAATCTTCGGCTGCGCCATGCCGGAAGCCGAGCAGGGCATGAGCGTGGCCCGCATTGCCTCGTTGCGCGCCGGGCTGCCGCTGGAAGCTTCGGCCATGACCGTCAACCGCTTCTGCTCCTCCGGGCTGCAGGCGATTGCCATGGCGGCCGAGCGCATTATGCTGGGCGCCTCCGAGGTGATGATCGCCGGCGGCACCGAGTCCATGAGCCTGATCCCCATGGGCGGACACAAGATCGCTCCCAATCCCTGGCTGGTGAATAACTATCCCGACGCCTATCTTTCCATGGGCCTGACCGCCGAGCGCGTGGCCCGCCGCTGCGGCATAACGCGCCAGCAGGCGGACGAGTTTGCCTGGCGCTCGCATCAGAAGGCGCTGGCGGCCATTGCCGCCGGCAACTTCGACGACGAATTGGTCCCGGTGCCGGTCAGTTTCACCATCCCTAACGGATCGAAGCCCAAGCGCATGGAGATCATCTTCAAAGTAGACGAGGGCCCGCGGGCCGAGACCACCCTCGAAGCCCTGGCGGCGCTCAAGCCGGCCTTTCACGCGCGGGGCGCGGTCACGGCGGGCAATTCCTCGCAGATGTCGGATGGAGCGGCGGCGGTCGTGGTGATGTCGGCGGAAAGAGCGCAAGCTTTGGGCATCAAGCCGCTGGTCCGCTACCGGGGATTTGCCACCGCCGGCTACAAGCCGGAGGAGATGGGGCTGGGGCCGGTTTTCGCCATTCCCAAGGCGCTGAAGCTGGCCGGGCTCAAGCTGAGCGACATTGACGTCATCGAGCTGAACGAGGCCTTTGCCGCCCAGGCGCTGGCGGTAATAAAAGAAGCCGGCCTGGATGCGGCGCGCATCAATCCCAATGGCGGGGCCATCGCTCTGGGGCATCCTCTGGGCTGCACCGGGGCCAAGCTCACGGCCACCATCATTCGCGAACTGAAGCGCCGTAACGCCCGCTACGGCATCGTCACCATGTGCGTCGGCGGCGGCATGGGCGCTGCCGGCGTTTTCGAAAATCTGCAATAACAGCAATTCACCACAGCACGTGTGGTGCTTCGAGGTTTCATGGCCAGTATTTCGACAATGAAGAAGATCGCGGGCGGCAGTTTCCTGCTGGAAACGCGCGCCCCCGAGGATGTGTTCACCCCGGAAGATTTCAGCGAAGAACATCGCCAGATCGCCGCTATGACCGACCAGTTCTCGAGCAACGAGATTGTTCCGCTGGCCGACCGGATCGAGCACAAGGACTGGGCGCTGACGCGCGAGCTGCTGAAAAAGGCCAGCGAACTCGGCCTGACCTCGGCCGACGTGCCCGAGCAGTACGGCGGCATGGAAATGGATAAGGTCTCGTCGGCCATCATCGGCGACCACATCGCCAAGAACGGATCGTTCAGCGTCAGCTTTGGCGCGCACACTGGCATCGGCACCCTGCCCATCGTCTACTTCGGAACGGCCGGGCAGAAGCAGCGCTACCTGCCCAGGCTGGCCAGCGGCGAGTGGATCGGCGCCTATGCGCTGTCGGAGAGCTCTTCGGGCTCCGACGCGCTGAACTCGCGCACCAAGGCGGTGCTGGCGCCCGACGGCAAGCACTACCTGCTGAACGGCGAAAAGATGTGGATCACCAACGCCGCCTTCGCCGACCTGTTCATCCTCTTCGCCAAGGTGGACGGCGAAAAGTTCACGGCGTTCATTGTCGAGAGAAGCTTCCCCGGATTTTCGGTCGGTGCCGAAGAGCACAAGATGGGCATTCGCGGCTCCTCCACCTGCCCGCTGATCATGAACGACTGCCAGGTGCCGGCGGAGAACGTGCTGGGCGAGATCGGCGGCGGCCACATCATAGCCTTCAACATCCTCAATATCGGACGCTTCAAGCTGGGCGCGATGTGCGTGGGCGGAGCGCGGGCATCGCTGCAGAATGCCATCGCCTATGCCGCGCAGCGCAAGGCCTTCGGCAAAACCATCTCCGAGTTCGGCATGGTGCGGGAGAAGCTGGCCCGCATGGCGGCGCGCATCTACGCCACCGAAAGCATGGTCTACCGCACGGTGGGCATGATGGACGCCGCCCTGGCCGAGGTCGACAAGGAGGCGCCCGAGGCGGCCAAGGAGATTCGCAAAGCCATCGAGGAATACGCCGTCGAGTGTTCCATCATCAAGGTGGCCGGCTCCGAGATGCTCGATTTCGTGGTCGATGAGACGGTGCAGATCTACGGCGGCTACGGCTTCGTCGAGGAGTATCCGGCCGAGCGTGCCTACCGCGACTCGCGCGTCAACCGCATCTTCGAGGGCACCAATGAGATCAACCGGCTGATCATCACCGGCTGGCTGCTGAAGCGCGCCATGAGCGGGCGCTTGCCGCTGCTGCCCGCCATCAAAAAGCTGATGGACGAGCTGCTGAGCGGGCCGTCGGCGACCGAGGCCGAGGAAGGTCCGCTGGCCGCCGAGCGCACGATGGTGGCCAACGCCAAGAAGATCGTGCTGGCCTGCGCCGGCGCGGCTTCGCAGAAGTATTTGCAGGCGCTGGCCGAGCAGCAGGAGGTCATGGGCGCCCTGGCCGACCTGATTATGGAAGCCTACGCCGCCGAGTCGTGCGTCATCCGCGCGGAGAAAATCGCGACAGTCCAGGGCGAGCGGGCGGCTGAGCCGGCCATCGTCCTGACGCGGCTGTACCTGGCGGGCGCCATGGAGCGGTTGGAATCGGCGGCCCGCAAGGTTCTCACCGCCGTGGCCGAAGGCGACATGCTGCGCACCCAGCTAATGATTCTGCGCCGCCTGATGAAACACGAGCCGGTGAACACCATCGCCTTGCAGCAGCAGATCGCACAGCGGTTGCTGGAGATGGGCAAGTACCTGGTGGGATCGCCACACATGCAGAGCGATGAGCCGATTGCCGCGTAGTCTTAACGAGAACCACAGAGGACACAGAGGGCACAGAGGAGCATAAAGAGACAAACCTCCTCTCACACTTAAGGTCGCGTTGGGCGGAAGCCCGCACAAGATTCCATTCAGCAACAAATCATTCAGTAGCAAAAGCCCCACCTTACGCGAAAGCAGCGTAGGGTGGGGCACCCGCTTATTTCTCTCTGTGTAACTCTGTGTCCTCTGTGGTTCTCTGTGGTTGGCCTTACGCGGTTTTGACGGCCTCGGCGTCGCTTTCGTAGAGTTGGTCGAGCTCCTGGCGATAGCGTTGTTCGAGGAAGCGCCGCTTCAGCTTCATGGTAGGAGTAAGGGCGCCGTTGGCGATGGAGAACTCGTCGGGCACGAGGATGAACTTCTTGATCTTTTCGAAGCGCGCCAGGCCCTGGTTCAGTTCGGCCAGTATCGCTTCGTAAAGTACCAGCACCTGCGGCTTGGCGACCAGCTCCTGGCGCGAAGCGAAGGGCACGTGGTTGAGCTGGGCCCAATCCTCCAGCGCGGGAAAGCTCGGGGCAATGATGGCCGAAGGAAACTTCCTGCCGTCGGCCACGATGGCCGCCTCGGCCACCAGCAGGTTGGACTTCAAGCGGTATTCGAGCGGCTGCGGGGCGATGAACTTGCCGCCGGAGGTCTTGATCAAATCTTTCTTGCGGTCGGTGATGTAGAGGAAGCCGTCGTCATCGATCCGGCCCACGTCGCCGGTGCGGAACCATTCGCCTTCGAAGACGGCCGCCGTCTCCTGCGGCATGTTCCAGTAGCCTTTGAATATCGACGGGCCTTTCACCAGAATCTCGCCGTCGTCGGCGATGCGCACCTCTATGTTGTGAATCGCCTTACCCACGCTACCGCAGCGATGCGTAGTGACATTATTCACGGCGACGATGGGCGCGGTCTCGCTAAGGCCGTAGCCTTCCAGCACGCGAATGCCGATGCTGGCATACCAGTCGATCAGCTCGGGGCTGAGGGGCGCGCCGCCGGAGATGAAGAGGTCGACTCGTCCTCCGAGGACCGCCTTGATCTTGGAATAGAACAGCTTGTCCGCCAGGAGCCATTTGAGCGCGGTGGGCACGCGGCCGTCGAGTACCTCTTCGCGGTGGGCGCGGCCCACGGTGACGGCCCAATCGTAAAGCTTGCGCTTGAGGCCGCCGCTGAACTTGGCCCGCACATTCTTTTGTATTTTTTCGAACACCCGGGGCACCGCCACCAGGGAATGCGGCTTGACTTCGCGGAAGGCGGCCAGCAGCTCGTCAGGCGAAGCGCAGTAGGCCACGGTGACGCCATGCAGGAAATTAATGTAATCCACGTGGCGGGCATAGACGTGCGCCAGCGGCATGAAGGAGACGCTCACCAGTCCGCACTGGTAAGGATACAGATAAAAGGAGTGCAGCAGGTTGCAGGCCAGGTTTCCATGGGTCAGCATGGCGCCCTTGGGGACGCCCGTGGTGCCTGAGGTGTAGATGATGGTCGCCAGCTCTTCGGGACCGACGGCCAGTGCCCGCGCATCGAAGGCGGCATCGCGCTCTTCCGGGCCGCTGCGTATCAGTTCGTCCATGGCTGCGATGGTGAAGCCCGTGGCGCCAGCATCGGGAGATGCCGTCATTGCCTCCGCGGGGGCAGGCGCGCAGTCCATCAGCACGATGCGCTCGATGGCGCACAGGCCCTTGATGCCGATAAGCTTGCGCAGATGGTCGTGGCTGGAAATGAAGATTACCCGCGCGCCTGAATCGCGCAACAGATGCAGCATTTGCTCGGCGGTAAGCGTGGCATAGATGGGCGTGGTGACCGCACCCAGCAGCATGGTGGCGAAATCGGCGACCGCCCACTCGGGACGGTTCTCGCTCAAGATAGCCACCCGATCGCCCTTGCCGATGCCCCAGCTCTCCAGCGCACGCGCTACTCCCACGACATTGCGATAGAGTTCGCGGGAGGAGATCGGTGTCCACTGCGCGCGGGCCCCGGACCGGGTGGCGTGCTGCGGGGCCGGGCGCTTGACCATCAGGGCGCAGGCCAAGTCGCGCTCCACCAGGCTATAGAACAATTCGTTGATCGTGCGGACGGTCATCGCGATTCCCCGGGCCAAGGCCGTGGAACTCAGGGCTGATCAATATTGTAAGATGCAGTTCCTCCACAGGAGGGCCATCCCAGGCGAAGAATGGAAGGCAGGCTATTGGCCGGTACACTAGCAGACGCCGCATTCAAGCGGCACGCAGGGAATAATGTAAGCTAAGCTCTTTGAATCATATACATACAGTGAATTACAGATAAATATTTGAAAGAACATCCAGGAAGGTATGTATTAAAAGTGATTACTAGTACATCATTATGTTCGACTCGAGGCGGTTGGCCGAAGCGCCGGCCGCCCTCGAAGCCGGACAGGCGACTGCGTATCATTGAGTGCGAGGCTTCGCTATGCTGGACCCCTCTTTCGCGGCGGCGCTTTTAGCCCATGAATCCCCAGAGCGGGTTCGCGCCTCGGTGGCGCGGCTGTTGCCGGCAAACGCCACGGCTGCGGAGAAGGTCAGCGTCATTGAGGCCGCACTGGGAAGCCCGTTGGGGCAGATGCTGCGCGGCGAGCTCGGCAGATGGATCGTCGAGCAGGTCGTGCCGGTAGAGGCATTGGTCCCGAAAGAATATTTGAACTGGCGTCCGCCGGTACGCGACGCTATGCTGTTTGTGATTTCTCGCCTCTCTAATGCCCGTCTGGCTCCCAAAATCCTGGAGCAAATCGAACTTCCCGCGAGTACGCTGCCTGAAGCGCGCCTGTTGCGGCTGATTGCCAAGGTTCCGGGGCTGCAGAAGCTGGGGCAGGTGATAGCACGCAATCGTTACCTGCGTCCATCGTTGCGCAGAGCGCTCTCCCATCTGGAAAACGGCATTCATGACGTCGAAGCCGCGGAGATTTGCGCCATCGTCGAAGAGGAGCTCGGCGGACGGATCAAGAAGTTCGATGTGCGCCTAGAGCCTGCCATCCTGTCGGAGGCCAGCGTCAGCGCCGTGATGCGTTTCACTTGGCGCAGTTCAAGCGGCGGCGAGCGCCAACACGGCGTCTTCAAGGTGCTCAAGCCCTATATTCCCGCCTGTTTCGCCGAAGACATGGACATGCTGCAAGGGCTGGCCGAATACTTCGGCTCCAAGTCGCACGAGTACGGCATTGCGAGGGACGTGCTCACTGATACCTTCACCAAGGTACGGCGGCTGTTGCAGCATGAAACGCACTTCCGGGGCGAGCAGAAGACGTTGCTGGAAGCCCTCGACCTTTACCGTTCCATACCAAAAGTCCGCGTGCCGAGGGTTTTCCCGCAGCTTTGTACCGCGAAGATTACGGCCATGAGCGAGGAGAGTGGGGTAAAGGTTACACAGGCGGTAGCGCAGATTCCGGCCTGGCGCCGCAAGCAGGTAGCCGAACGGCTGATCGAGGCGCTAGTAGTCGTGCCTCTTTTTGCCGGGCGCAAAGATGCGCTCTTCCATGCCGATCCTCACGCCGGCAATCTCTTCTACGATGAGCGTAGGGGTGACCTGATTATCCTGGATTGGGCGCTGACGGAGCGCCTGACACACGAGCAGCGGCGGCGCATGGCGCTGCTGGTCTGCATGGTGGGGCTGCGCGATCCGGTGGGCGTGTGCAATCAGATCCAGGCGCTCGCGCAGGGGAAGATCGGCCGCAATTCGTGGCAGGCACGAACCATCCGTGAGATAGGAGCTACCTATATGGACGAGCTGCCACTGAAGGAGTTGCCGGGAGCGGTAGAGGCTATGCGGCTGTTGCAGCAGACCGCGGGACAAGGCGTCCGCTTTCCTTCGTCGCTGATAATGCTGTCCAAGGTGTTGTTCACGCTGGACGGCGTGATCGGAGATATCCGCGGGGCCGGGTTCTCCATGGCCTATAGCGTCGGGCGCCATGCTCTGCAGAATTGGCTTAGCGGCGGGGCTGCGGGATTTCCATTGATGGCGAAGGACTTGGCGGCGGTGCAGTGCAGCGCCATGCTCTACGGTGGCCGCCTGTCGATCAAATTGGAAGAGGTATTGCTGGACCGCCTGCTATCGCGCGGCTCGCGCCCATAGCTCACCAGCGAAGGTCGCTCCCCCACCAGTGCGCAACCCACGCGCATGGTGGGAATTCCCTTGTATCAGATCACGCGCAAGCCAGGCGTTGGCTGGGGTGGCTGCAACCGGGCCGGCTCCTGAAAAACCGGGGAGCGAGTTCCTTTGTGCTTGCGGGGTTCTAAGCGGCGGGCATGGCGGCGCGAGAAGGCCTCGGCCAGGCGATTGGCAATAATGGTGTAGACCGATGAGTTGAAAACCAGCCCGATGTGCGTCCCCGGCACCTCGAAATCACTGCTCGGATTTCCACACATGCAATAGCGCCAGTCGGTTACGCCGTCGTCCCGTGTATAGATAGCGGTGCGCAACACCGAAGACGGAACTTCGCAGCGCAAGTGGTTGAGAAAATCGCAAGTGCAGCGGGCGGTGTAGCAGTCCGGCAATACATTGGAGCCCTGTTCCTTCAGGATATATTTGCGAACCGCCTCGGCGGCGCGCAGAACCGTTCCATGCAGGATGGTTCCCCGGAAGGGCGATGCCAGGGTGATGACGGAAGCAATGTCGTTGGGCCTCTGGCTGGCGACGGAGCGGGCGATAACGCCGCCCAAGCTGTGGCCAATGATATGGACCTTGCGCCCCGTCTCTTTAAGGGCGCGGTGGATGATCAGGTTTAGCTGGTTCTTGATGAGTAGGTTCGGGCACTGAATATTCAGCCCGATGCCGGAGCGGTAGGGGCGATAGCCGATGCGCTCGAGCCATGAATACAGTTGTATCAGGTAGCGGTCGGAGCCCAGAAACCCGGGGATCACGATAACGGCGGAATTGTCTCCGTGAGGTACGCCGAAGCCATAACAAACGGGAGAGGCGTGCAGCAGAAGAAGTTCCATGCCGCACAAGGCCTCTTTCCAGATGGGAGTTTCAGCTACCGCCCGATTTCGCCGAACTATATTTCGTCGCGGAGCCATGTGCGCCGTGTTCGCCTCGCGGTTTCGGTTTTTTTGTTCGGAACACGCCACTCAGTGGCAGGAAATTAACCATATCGCAATATATGCGATGTTCTAAGCCTGCTCTTTCGTTGCTTAAGCTAAGTAAGTGATCCCTGAGCAGACCTTCATTTGAGGGAAATTTCAGTTAGTGGGAGAAATTGCAGTCAATTCTGGCAGCCGCCGGAGTGGTGACATCCGGGTGGTTCAGGTTGAGGTCCGAGCGCTTCGATGTAAATGCGGCTACTAAAAACAACACAGATGTGCCGCTCGCCCTCTCGCCGGTCCAGGCTTAAGTTGTTGTGCGCAGGAGCCAACGACATGCCCGAGTTTATCGCCAGCCAATTCTGGCGGAAAAATTACGGCTAACAGGTATTACCACCCGCCCTCCCCAGCAAGCGCCAAACTCTGCACTTGCTGGGGAGAACAAGCCCGCTAGCGGGTCGGGTAATACCTGTCAAATGGCCAAATCTCACCGGGCCTCAGCGTGGCATCAGGCTCCGGCTTCCGCCGCTTGCGCTGCCGGCTGACGGCGCTTTGCGGCACGCTTAGGGCGCGCTTTCGCCTTAGGCGCAGCCTTGCGGCCTTCGGGCTTGATTATGGTATCAAGCACGGCCTTTTCAGCCTCGACGAAGCTCTTTACGCCCTCGCCGGTGATGGTTGGCAGGGGCGTCAAGCGCACCAGGTTCACCATCTCCGCCATCTTGCTGGCAGCCTGCAGGTTGACGTTGACCTGCTGGCCGGCGAGATCAAGCAGGTTCTTCTGGGCGTCGATCAGTGAGCCCGCCGCTTCGCGCGCCAAGGATGACAATGTAGCTTTTTGCTTGTCGTCATCTTTGCCACCCTTATGCTTAGGTGGCTCCTCGATAATGATGTCGAGCAGTTTCTTCTGTGTCTTGACGAAATTCTCCATGGCGTCGCGGGCGCCATCGAGCAAGGTGGCGGGATCGGGCATCTTGCCCGACTTGGCCTTCTCCAGCCGCTCCTGTACCTGCTTGCTGGCGATGGTCAGCAGCTCCTGCTGCATCTCGATCATCTCGTCGATGCTGCGGCGCACGCGGCTTACCAGGGTGGCGGCGGTGGCGGAGCCGCCGACCCGCTGCAGTACGCCATCCATTACGATGCCGTTCTCCTGCTCGGCCAGATTCAGCAGGACTCGCTGGGCTTCGGTCAGGTTAGCGGTTCCCTCAACCGCGATTTCGGTAAGAATCGCGGCGGGAGAGTGCTCGGGATCTGACATTCCCTCGCGCAGGCTCTTAAGCGCGCCGGTGTTCTTGCGCGTCATGAAGTCGGCGAGTATGCGCTGCGTGGCCAGGAAGCTATCGATGCCCTGCTGCGTCCAGCCGAACAGCAGGGAAGCAAAGGATGAGGGCCGAATATCAGCCTGCGAACCTCTCTTGGCATCTCTTGGCATAATTCCCTCCATGTTGCATTGCAACATCAGATACTAAAGTAGTATAGTTAAAACGGCTTGTCAACAGGTAGAGAAGAAAATGTTGCGTGGCAACAGCAATGCCTCCGCTGAGGGGCCGAAGAAGGTAATCCTCAAAAAGTACGGTAAAAACAGGCGGTTATACGACACCTCCGCCAGTCGCTACGTAAATCTGGAGGAGTTGGCCGCCATGATCCGGAATGGGACTGAGGTGCAGGTCATCGACGCCCAAACCGGGGAAGACCTGACCCGCGTCAGCCTGATGCAGATCATCATGGAAGACGCGCGCGAACGGCCCACCGGACTGCCCTTGGAGCTGCTCCGGCAGCTCATCGTCGCCTCCGACCACGTGGGGCGGGAGTTTATCATGTGGTATCTGCAATCGGCCTTCGATACTTACCGCAAGGTGCAGAATACCCTGGAAACCGGCTTGACCGAGGTGCACTCAGCCGCCAGCTCCCCGCTGCAACTGGTCAAGAATTTCCTGCAAAGCGCCATCTCGGAAAAACCTGCACAAGACGGCGAGTTGCAGGAGCTTCGCAAGCGCATGGCGGATCTCGAAGGCCAGCCTAAGAAAGCGAAACCGCAGCGGAAACGCCACCGTAGCAAGAATTAAATTTCCGCCGGCCTAGCCGGCAAGGGACCTCAGCGGGCCAGGTTGACTATCCTCCAGTTCCCACTGCCGCAGGCTTCCCATCGGGCGCCGTCTTGAGTGGATCTTCGACTTCCATGGGAGAAGCAGCCTCTTGCGGTGATGCCGCGCCATTTACAGCGGCAGGCGCGGCGGCCTGCCGGGCTTTCGGGCGCGCACGCTTACGTCGGGGCCGGGAGCGCACTCCGGCCGCTTTGCGCAATTCCGTGAAACTCGTCCTCAGCAGGCCGTCCAGCCGGTGCAGATCGGGGATGGCATGTGTGTCCCCGGTGAATCCGAAGTACGCGACACCGTCATAGGTGAGAACGGCGCAATTCATGCCCATCTCGCCGCCGATCGGAACGTACGGATAACAGGAGAGCAGCCGGTGGCCGGCGAAATACAGCGGCATCGTGGGGCCGGGCACGTTCGTACAGATGAGATTGCACACGCTCAGCGGCAACTGACTGAAAAACGGTCCGATGAGCGCCTGAAAGACTGTCGGAATCGCGCCCAGTACGGTTCCCAGCACTCCGACCAGCTCCGCCAGATGGGCGCTTCTGGCGCGGGCCACGGCCGCGCGCACTGCTTCGAGCAACTTGCGCGGATCGGCGATGTCCAGCGGGATGTCGACCGGAAGAAAGGTAATGCGATTGCCGAACTCGCCGGCCTTTGCTTCGCCGCGGATGTTGACCGGAACGACGATGCGCAAAAGGCGTCCCCCAAGCGCCACGCCGTGCTCTTCCGCATAACGCCGCACGGCTGAAGTCACGACGGTCAGGACGACGTCGTTCACCGTCGCTTCGCAGGTGTCTTTGATCGCTTTGATCTCGGCGAACGGAATTTCCGCATAGTTGAACTGTTGCGGCCCGCAGCAAACAACGTTAAACGGCAAGCGAGCAGAGGTCGTCAGCTCCGGCAAGAGGCGCTGGACCTCGTCCACCAGGGGAATTCCTTTACCTTTGGCGGGAGCCGAGGCGAGAGGTTCAGACGCCCCGGCCTCTTTGCCGGCGACAGCGCCCGCCATCTGCCTCGCCATGGTCAGCACCTCGGTTTCCGCCGCCAGAATTCGTTTCATGCCTGAGATGTACGAGCTGACCAAGTCATTCAGCAACGAGTTTTCAGTAGCCGGACGCGTCGGCGGTGCAGGGGAATGCTCAGGTTTGGGCGATGGCCTCGGGTTGGGAGAGGAATCCAGTAGCGTGTTCAGCAGTCCGACGCCCGCGATTCCGTCCGCCAGACAATGGTGCATGCGCAGGATGACGCCAGTACGATTGCTATTAAGTCCGTGCACCAGAGTGAAGTCCCAGAGCGGACGCCGGCGGTCCAGCGTCGTGCTCAGAACCTGGCCGGCCACGGCCTTGAACTCGGCTTCGGTTCCTGGTTCGAGCGCAACTTCGCGGACGTGGCTGCGCAGATCGAATTCGGGATCGTATTCCCAGGAAGGAAGGTCGATGTTGTACACCGGTGCCACCACGCGCTGGCGGTAGCGAGGTATCAGGTGAAGCTTCGAATCAATAAACTCCAGGCACCGGTCGAGCGAAATGATTCCCTCGAAGACGCTCACCGAAGCCACGTTCACCGGCTGGCCCTGGCGCTCGAGGTACAGGAAAAGAGCGTCTGAGGAAGTGAGCGAATCCTGCTTGTGTATATCTGCCATGAGTGCTCTTCAAATCCAGGGGCTTCGCCCCGTGGTTTACTTACTACCGTACCGCGCTGGCCATCTTCGCCTGGCCGCGTCCCTGGTAGGCGCTCCAGAATAGCTCGACCAATTCGTCCAGCAACGGCATGCGGGGATTGGTGCGTCCGGAGGGATCCTCGAAGGCGCTCTTGACCAGGTCAGGCATCGCCTTTTCAAACTCCTCCTTTGAGATTCCCAGCTCGGCGATGGAACGCGGAATCGCCAGGCGGTCGAGCAACTGTTCTACGGCCGCGATCAGGTTGTTGACCTTCTCTTCGACCGTCTGCCCACCCAGGCCAAGCAGGTCCGCTATGGCGGCGTACTTCTGGGGAGCGACGTAGGCCCGCTGATTGGGGGAGGGCATGAACTTGGAGGGCACCGACGCGTTGTAGGCGATCACATGCGGCAGCATAAGTGCGTTAGCGCGGCCATGCGGCACGCCGAAGCGCGCTCCGAAAGCGTGCGCCAGCGCATGGTTAACGCCCACCGACACGTTGGCGAAGGCGATGGCCGCCAGACACGCCGCATTATGCATCATGCTGCGCGCCTCCTGATCGTCGGGGTGCTGGTAGGCGACCGGCAGGTACTTGAACACCAGTTGAATCGCCTGCATCGCGTTGGGGTCGCTGTAGGGAGAGGCGTAAATGGAAACGGCGGCCTCCAGTGCGTGGGTCAGGCAGTCGACGCCGGTATCGGCGGTCAGTCCTTTCGGCATGGACATCACAAACTGCGGATCAACGATCGCCACATCCGGTGTCAAGGAGTAATCGGCGAGTGTGACCTTGCGCCCGTGCTCTTTGTCCGACAGCACGGCAAAGGGGGTAACCTCGCTGCCGGTTCCGCTGGTGGTGGAAATGGCCACCAGGCGGACGCGCGCGCTCTTTTCTGTCGGATACTGCACCACGCGTTTGCGGATATCCAGGAATGGCGAGGCCAGCTCCGCCAGGTCGGCCTGCGGCGACTCGTATTTCAGCTTCATGATCTTGGCCGCATCCAGCACGGCTCCGCCGCCCAGCGCGATGATCTGATCGACCTTGTAAAGCTTGAGCGTCTCCACGCCCTGCATGACGACCTTCACCTCGGGCTCCGCGTCGGGAATCGCCAGGACGTGAACGCGGGTTTCGGGCAAAAGATAGCGTCGCACGATGTCCACGAGGCCGATCTGTTCCAGCCCCGGGTTGGTGACGATGACGGTTGAATGCGATGCGAATTGACGCAGGTTTTCGACCGCGTTGCGGTTGAAATAAATCTGGCTGGGAAGGCGGAGCCACATAGGCGCAGGTGTCCTCCGGGACACGCGTTTGATGTTGAGGTAGTGATATACGTTGATGTTGTCGGTAGTGCTGTTGCCACCGCCGGTTCCGCAGCCGAACGAGAAGGTGGGTACCATGTCGTTGTAGACGCCGCCTAGGGCGCCGATCGAGCCCGGCGAATTCACGATGATCCGGCCGGCGTTCATCAGCTCGCCGAAGCGGGCGATGATCTCGTCATTGTTCGAGAAGATCACCGCCGTGTGTCCAAGCCCGCCGTTACGATTCACTTCCACACAGACCTTCAGCGCCTCTTCGACCGATTTGGCCCGATAGACGGCCAGCACCGGAAACAGCTTCTCAGCCGATAGCGGATGCGCGCGGCCCACGCCCTGTATGGGTGCAATCAACAGCTTGGTCTTCGGTTGCACCGGCAAGCCGGTGAATTTAGCGATGGTAGTAGCCTTTTGCCCGACGGCCATGGGCTGCATGAAACCGGTTTCGGGATCGATCACCGTGCGTTCCAGCAGCCTGGTCTCTTTTTCATTGCAGATGTGCGCACCCAGGCTTGCGAACTTCTTCAGCGCGGCTTCGTAAATCTCGTCATCAATTACCGCCGTCTGCTCGGAGGCGCAGATCGTTCCGTTGTCGAAGGTCTTGGAAGTGATGATGTCCACCACGGCCATATCCAGGTCCGCTGTCTTTTCCAGGTAGACCGGGGTATTGCCCGGCCCTACGCCCAGGGCCGGCTTGCCGGAGCTGTAGGCTGCTTTGACGGCGCCGGGCCCGCCCGTGGCATCGATCAAGCCAACATCCTTATGCCGCATCAGGTATGCATTGTCATCCAGAGTGTGCGATTCGAGGCAAGCGAAAACGCCTTCCGGCGCGCCGTGTTTCACCGCCGCTTCGTACATGATTCGCACAGCCTCGGAGCAGCAGCGCCAGGCATTCGGGTGAGGACTGAAAATGACCGCGTTGCGCGTCTTGATGGCCATGATGCATTTGAAGAGGACCGTCGAAGTGGGATTCGTAATCGGGGTAAGCGAGAAGATGACTCCGATCGGCTCTGCGACTTCCACCAGGCTGCGCTCCGGAAACTTACGAATGGTACCGACCGTGCGCTTGTCCTTTACGTAGTTGTAAACGAACTCGGTGGCCACCATGTTCTTGATGGTTTTGTCTTCCAGAACGCCGATCTTGGTTTCCTCAATTGCCAGGCGGGCCAGATGGTGAGATTTCTCGAGGCCGGCCAGGACCATTGGCTTGACGATGCGGTCGACGTCCTCCTGCGTGTATTGCGCGAACAGCGCCGCGGCGGTTCTGGCTTGTTGGACCAGTCCTTCCAGATAGGTCATCCGCTCTTCAGTGAGGGTAGCGACATTCTCTGGCATACTTTTTCATTCTCCCCCCAGCCCAAAGGTGCCAGGCTCAGGTAATTTCCCTAGACTCCGAAATAGTTTCAGTAGCACAATAATGCGCCGAAAGCCAGCTATTTGTTGTGGGAATCGACCACAAAGGCGAATTTTTATCGACTAGCCGCTAAGCGTATCGCATGACAACTTGCTGTAAATAAAGAGTTTGTATATGTATTTTCGGAAATAGCCCCGTTACCAGGCTTGCCGGCATCATCCCAGGCTTGCTGGCCTCATCCAAAAGATGTGGTATTCAATTACTGTTGGAGTAAGGCTTTTTATTTAGCCATCTACAAATGACAGCGTTGAGGATATAGCACCGTGGCAAGCCATTCCCAGGAATGCATGCTTCGCGACTTCATTCTCACGTCGCTCTGGCGCAATGCAGGTTATTCGGCGCGGGTGCATACCTCGTCACCCAGCAACAGGACGGGCGTAGTGTGCCCATAGGGTGCAATCCCACAACTCCACGGCAATAGCATACGCGATGAAACTACAACAGGACGAATTTGATTTCGACTTCGTAGTGATCGGCTCCGGCTTCGGTGGCAGCGTCAGTGCGCATCGTCTGACCGAGAAGGGCTATCGCGTAGCGGTCATTGAGATGGGGCGGCGCTGGACGCCTGCCACCCTGCCTTCGACCAACTGGTTGCTTCATCGCTGGTTCTGGCGTCCCAAGCTGGCCCTGCGCGGTTTTTTCAACATGCGCTTTTTCCGGCATGTCACTATCCTGCATGGCTGCGCGGTGGGCGGCGGTTCCATAACCTACGCTGCTACCTTGCTGCGTCCTCCAGACAAAGTATGGGAGATGGGCTCCTGGGCCACTCTGGCTGACTGGAAAACGGAGATGCCGGAGCACTATGACAGCGCCTCGCGCATGCTCGGCGTGGCGGCGAACAGAATCCTAGGGCCTGCCGACCATCTGCTGCGGCGCGCGGCCGAAGCGGTTGGCGTCGGACACACCTTCTACCGTACCAATGTCGCTATATTGCAATCCGATGACTCGGTTCCGGGCGGCAAAGCCGTGGCTGATCCATTCTTCGGCGGAGAAGGCCCTGAGCGGACCACCTGCATTGCCTGCGGCGGCTGCATGATGGGCTGCCGCCACGGCGCCAAAAATACCTTGGACCTCAATTACTTGTACCTGGCGGAAAAACGTGGGGCCCGGCTCTTTGCGGAAACCAAGGTGATCGACGTCAAACCGCTCGGCGGACGCAACGATGGCAGCGCGGGATACGAGGTGTTCACCGTGAACTCCACCGCTCTGCTGGATCGACACCCCCGGCGCTTCACCTGCCGGGGCGTAGTTTTCTCCGCATCGTCGCTGGGGACGATGGAGCTTCTGTTTCACCTCAGAGACAAAGGCTCCTTGCCGGCGATCAGCCCGCAGCTTGGTAAGCGCGTGCGCACCAACTCCGAATCGCTGATCGGCGTGCGGGTGCCCGGTTGCCGCGAGGATTTGTCCCAGGGGGTCGCCATCGGCGCCGGCATCTATATCGACGAGCACACGCACATAGAGGCTGTGCGCTATCCGAGCGGCTCGGACACGATGAGCCTGCTGGCGACCATCATGACCGGCGGGCGCCCCGGCCCCGTTCGTATCGCCCTGTGGCTCCGGAATCTTGTGGCCTCGCTGCTGCGCCACCCCATCAGGACGCTGCGCGTCCTGCAACCCTGGGGATGGGCGCGCGAGACGGTCATCCTGCTTTGCATGCAGGCGCTGGAAGGTCATATCGACATGGAATGGCGGCGCTGCTGGTTCTGGCCGTTCCGCAAATTTCTGGTCAGCCGCGGCCAGCGGGTTCCCACCTACATTCCCAAGGCCAACGAGTTCGCCGGCCAGTTTGCCCGCCTCTGCGGAGGGACGGCGCTGAGTATGCTGCCGGAGATCCTGTTCAACCTGCCTGCTACCGCGCACTGCCTCGGCGGCTGCGTCATCGCCGACTCCGCCGCCAACGGCGTAGTCGACGTTCACCACCGTGTCTTCGGCTACAAGAATATGTACGTCTGCGACGGTTCGGTGATCGCCAGCAATCTCGGAGTGAATCCCAGTCTGACCATCACCGCGCTCGCCGAACGCGCCATGAGCTTCATCTCGCCGGCATCGCAGACCGAATGGAATGACGTTACGGACACTGCGGCAGCAGCAGAACAGTAAACGGCTCATTCAGTCGATGAAGTGGTCGTGCAAGTTAGGCTTGGACGGAACAGGCTGTCTTGAGTCTTTAAACTTGGAACTCCTTTGAACAGGAGCAAGAAGGAATGAAAAAGCTGCCCGCGGTCGAAGAAGCCAAGACGCTGATGACAGAAGCCGAGCACTGGTCTGTCATGAAATGGCTGAGAGAGAAAAAGAGAGTGCGCCACGCTGCTGATAAGGCAAACAACACTCTGTGGGCCATACAAAAAGCGGTGAAATACTCCTGGCCAGACGATCTCAAGCTGGCCTACGGCGAGTTGGGATCCACAATCGATGCGCCGGGTGCAGGTGGCGGGGCACAACTTCGCGCACTGGACAACCTGCATAAGTCGTCGACGACAACGCCCGAAGTCGAGTTGCTTGCCAAGCGTGTAAAGCAGGCTGACTATAAGGCCTACCAGGCCCATCTGGATGCCGAGAAAACCTTTGACATGGCCGATAAGCGGCTCAGCACCAGCTTGGCACGCGAAGGCTGCCGCAAGGCAATCCACTCCTGGGAGCTGTATGAACAGGCCATTACGAAAGCTGAGAGCGCGTCTGATATTTCCAGCGCTTCCGTCAAACAGACAAAGCGCTGAGTGGCAGTTGCAAGAAATGCAACTGCACCACTGCATTTTGCGGCATAGGCTAGCGCAATTGTCCCCCGTCCTATCTTCGCGGTAACTCCCCATTGCGAAAACTGCAATTCGTGGGGTGAAATACAGGCCGCCGTAAGACATCGCCGCGTAAGCGGGAACAATCAGTTTGCGTTACGTGCTTTTCCTTAGCTTCCTCCTCGCATATGAAAATCGATGATTTCTCCGAGGCGGCGAAGGGCTGCCGCGCTTTGCGGCGCATACTCTCCAAATATCTGGAAGATGTGGTTCATATCCGCCCAGGAATCCAGAACCGCATCCGCTCCCTGTTGCTGTGCGGCGGAAGCGAAGGCGGCGATGCTGTCGTAAAGCAGCTCGGCTTGCCCGGCTTGGATGTATATGGGAGAGAGCCCTCGTAAATCGGCGTACAGCGGCGATATGTACGGATTACTGCGTTGGACGGGGCCGTACCACTCGGCCCATTGCAGCAGCATTTTTTTTTCGATCCAGTCGAATTTTTCATTGCTGGTAAGGCTGGTGCGGGACGTTTCTTGTTCCGCGTCGGCGGCCGTAAAATCGGTAGGAGGAGAAAGCGCAAAAACCAGTTTCGGCTTCGGCAGCCCCTGCTCGCGCGCTGCCAGAAGCAAAGCCAAAGCAAGATTGCCACCAGCCGAGTCGCCGCCCACCACCAAATTCTCAGGGTAGGTATTCTGATCCAGCAACCAGCGGTAGCCGGCGAGCGCATCATGCAGTTGCGCCGGAAAGCGATATTCCGGCGTGAGCCGGTAGTCGAGCGCCAACGTCCGGGCTTTGGCCGTTACCGCGATCATGGCAATGAAGCTGGCGTGGGACTTTGGGTAGAAGGAGAATCCGCCGCCGTGTAGATACAGGAGCGTAACGCCTGGCTGAGTGCGATTGGGAACAAACCATTTTCCTCTGATCTTTTCATCTGCCAACGGGGTGATGCTCACCTGTGACAGCGCCGGAGAGTCCAGTACGACCGCGTCCAGGTAGCGACGCGCCTCGTTCACCTCCGGCATGGCGAAGGCAATGCGCAAATGTTCCCGAAGAACCTCTGTCCAAAGCTCGACAGCCCAGTTCCAGCCGGGTAAAAGCGGGCCTTTCAACTCGCGGCGCAGGGTCGCTTGCGCCGCCGCCCGGCCTGCAACCGCTGCCGCTCGCACCTGGTATCGCGCCGGACCGCTGAACTGCACTCGTAAGAACATGTGGAAATCATAACGCGTTAGGAAAGTGTAGTGACGGGCGGCAGAAAAAGAAGTAACACCGTAGCCCTTGGCGGCAGGCATTACTGGGTAATAAGATCAGCCGCCGGCGATGCCGCTGGAGCTACTTGCTCATGAGCGCTTTCAGGATGAAGTCGGTCAGCCGGCCAAATGGCGGACGCAAGAGGACGCTGCCGTTGATCCGGCTCTGCTGAAAAACACCTTTGCGGTGGGAGAACGTCTGGAAGCCGAACTCGCCGTGATAGGCGCCCATGCCGGAGGCGCCAATCCCCCCAAATGGCAGGTCGTTGACGACGATGTGCACCAGCGTGTTGTTTACCGAGACGGCGCCGGAAACGGTACCGCCCAGAACCGCATCGCGTTCGGCGGAATCGTCGCCGAAATAATAGAGAGCCAGCGGCCGCGGCCGGCGACCAACGTAGTCTATGGCGTCCTCGATGCGGCGGTAGCTCTTGACGGGCAGCACCGGGCCAAACACTTCCTCGCGCATTAGTGCCAGTTCATCCGCCGGTTCCACCACCAGGGTTGGCGGCAGCTTGCGCTCTTCCGCAGGGAGTGTCTCGCTGGCAGGGTTCACCTCGATCACCCGCGCGCCCGTATGCCTGGCTTCGTCCAAATACTGCTGCAGGCGCCGGTAGTGGCGCTCGTTGATTATGGACGTGTAGTCGCGATTGTCCTTCAGAGTCGGATAGAACTTCTTTACAGCCTTAGCTACCAGGCTGATGAACTCTTCGCGCAGCGCCTCGGGAACCAGCACGTAATCGGGAGCGATGCAGGTCTGGCCGGCGCTCATCAGTTTTCCCCAAACGATGGACTCGGCCGCAGCGGGTAATCGCGCGTCCTTGCCAATGATGCACGGAGACTTGCCGCCAAGCTCGAGCGTTACTGGCGTGAGATTCTCAGCCGCCGCCTGCATCACCATACGGCCGACCGAAGTCGATCCGGTGAATAGCAGATGGTCGAATGGCAAACGGGCGAATGCAGCCGCGACATCGGCATCGCCCAAAACGGTCGCGACCTGTTCGACAGGAAACAGGCGACCGAGCAACTCGGCCAGTAGTTCCGAGGTGCGGGGAGTGAATTCCGAGGGTTTGAGCATCACCCGGTTGCCGGCCGCCAGCGCCGCGATCAACGGCGTGAGCGCGAACTGCAGCGGATAGTTCCAGGGGCTGATAATGCCAACCACGCCCAGCGGCTGGTAGAGAATGCGAGCATCGCCGCGGCCCAATTCGACGCCAAACGGGACCCGCTTCGGCTTCATCCAGCGCGGCAGGTTTTTCGAGGTGTGGCGGATGGCCGCCAGTACGGGCCAGACATCGCCGATAAATGTATCGTGCCGCGACCTGTTCCCGAAATCGGCCGACACCGCTTCGGCTATGCGGTTAGCATTGCTCCGCACGGCTTTCCGCAGTTTTTTTAGATCGGCGCGACGCTCCGCCAGCGTCGGCAGGTCCAGCATGCGGGAACGCCTCGCGCTGGCACGCCAGGATTCGCGCCATATTTCCTGCATCATCGCTCCAGGGCTGAACCGTTGCCAGATTTAGAACGCTCATTCTCCCCCACATTGCTCCTGCTAGCTGAGTACTTAGATTCTGGAACCCGTTGCGCAGGTGCTTTCTTGGCCGTCAGTTAGCCAGGGAGAAAGAAAAAGGAAGCTGCCATATGGCTGGGAAACGTCATTATGCGACCTCCAACACAGGCGGGGACTGCCCGGCGTATGAAAGCTTTTGATTTTGGCAAAGCCAAGGCCACCCCGTAGATGTGGATTCGGGCGTTAGGACGAGGCTTTCGCAAGTTCGTCATTCTCCAGCCTCTTGGCTGAAAACAACCCCTTATGACCGTCTCTGGTCCTATCTTTTCAGTATTTACTGATATTTAATCAAAAAAGACGCAACTCATTACTACATCGTATCTCAGTAAAAAATCTAACGCCCAGGTAGCGGAAAGCACTTAGAAAGGTGATCCAAGTCACAGAGACATTCTGTCCTTAGAGGTAAACAATATGCTGATATTTCACCCACGGGTGAATATCTTAGTCATAAAAGAAATTTTATGACTTCTACCTCTTAAGATAAATGTATGAGTAAGCCGTAAAGGGGCGCTGGAAACGGCTGTCCAGAAAGCCTGCTATTCACGTTCCGGTTCTCCGCTGTAATTTGCTTCGCTATTGAACTGTTATCGCGCCGGTAACTTTAATGTCCGACTAAACCGGCCATATTTAGTACGGCGAACGACTTAGTTGTCCTCCGGCAGTTTTATTGCGCATGAAGTCTTTACGTTGCAGGCGCGGGTCGCGCAACGACGCGCGAGAAATCGTCTCCGAGGAAGAGAAGATGGCGGAAGACCAGGAAAAACTCACCGCGAAGCAGCCCATCACCAGGTCTGCGGAAGACCTATCTCCCATCACGGAAAAATTGAATCAGGCCGCCAAGCTACTGGTGGAGGCTGGTGAGCACGTGGAAAGGAGTGCGCCCCGGCACAAGCGCGCTCTTGACGATGCCAGGATAGCAATCAGTGAAGTGGCGCTCATGCTGCAGCAAACGGGCCTCCATGAGACCGGCATATGCCGCGTTGTTGCCCCCATGCCGGGGGTGATCATGCGGCGCGAGAAGAACGTCGGAGATGAAGTGAAAGAAGGAGACCTTTTGCTGATTTTGGACGCCATGAAAATGGAGAACCCGATCACGGCCCCCTCCGCGGGCAAGATCGTCTCCATGCCTCATGCGGAAGGCGAGAAGGTGGCGAAAGGCTCGGTTCTTGCCGCCATCGCCATGGTTCCTGATAAAAAACCCAGCGGCAAAGTCCGGCAGCTTCGCTGAGAGGAGCTTCGACCGGACGCCCAGGCAATGGCAGAAGAACCCATCGACGAAGGAGAGAGGTAAGTATGGCAGTTGCTGGATTCGGAATCAGGCTGGGAGCGGTAGCCGAGAAACAAAAAGAACTGCAAGAGAGAGATCTTAAAGCCATGGAGATGGGCGGGGCTGCGGCCGTGGCGGTGCAACATGCGCGTGGCAAGCTTACCGCCCGCGAGAGGCTGGACCTGCTCTTCGACCCGGACAGCTTCCGCGAGACTGACAGGTTCATGCGGCACCGCGGAACCATGTTCGGCATCGACAAGGTGGAGATTGCAGCCGACGGGGTAATTACCGGATTCGGCAAGGTTGATGGCCGGCCGGTGGCGGCCTTCGCCCAAGATTTCACCGCCCGCGCCGGAAGCTTGGGCGAGATGCACTCCAAAAAAATCTGCAAGGTCATGGACCTGGCGCTCAAGGCGGGCATTCCCTTTGTTGGCATGAACGACTCGGGCGGCGCCCGCATTCAGGAAGGAGTTGATTCCCTCTCCGGCTACGGCGAGGTCTTCTATCGCAACGCCATTGCCTCCGGGATCATCCCGCAGATCTCGGCGATCATGGGGCCTAACGCCGGCGGCGCGGTTTACTCACCGGCCATGATGGATTGGGTGTTCATGGTGAAGAACACCAGCTACATGTTCATCACCGGCCCTGACGTAGTAAAGGCGGTTACGGGTGAGGAGGTCAGCCAGGAAGAGTTGGGTGGCGCCATGGCCCACAACAGCAAGAGCGGCGTCGCCCATTTCGCCGCAGAAGACGACCACGACTGCATCCGGCAGATCAGGAAAATGCTCTCCTTCCTGCCCAGCAACAACCAGGAAACCCCGCCGCGGCTGAAAAACGGAGACAGCCCCGAGCGCCTGGTTCCCGAGCTCGACAGCATTATGCCCGATAATCCCAGGGCTGCCTACGACATGCAGCAGATGATCCGGTCGATCGTGGACGACGGTGACTTCTTTGAGGTTCACCGCTATTACGCGCAGAACATAATTGTGGGATTTGGCCGGCTGAACGGCCACACTGTAGGCATCATTGCCAACCAGCCGCTTTGCTTGGCTGGCTGTCTCGACGTGAATGCCTCGGACAAGGCCACACGCTTCATCCGCTTCTGCGACTGTTTCAATATCCCCATGCTGACCATCGCCGACGTTCCTGGCTATCTGCCCGGTACCGACCAGGAATGGAGCGGAGTTATTCGCCATGGGGCCAAGCTGCTGTGGTGCTATTCCGAGGCCACGGTGCCCAAGATGACCTTGATCACCCGCAAGAATTACGGCGGCGCCTATATCGCCATGTGCTCACGTCACCTCGGGGCGGACATGGTGCTGGCCTGGCCGACGGCTGAGATCGCGGTCATGGGGGCCGAGGGCGCGGCCAGCGTGATCTTCCGCCGCGAGATACAGGAAGCCGCCAATCCGGAAGCCAAACGGCAAGAGATCATCGACAACTATCGCCAGGCGTTTTACAACCCCTACGTGGCCGCCAGCCGCGGCTACATCGACGCCGTCATTTTGCCAGGCGAGACGCGCATGCGGCTGATCGAGATTCTGGACACGATTTGCAATAAACGGGAGATCCGACCGCCTAAGCGGCACGGAAACATTCCCATGTAGTTGAAGTGCTTAACGGAGCCAGGGAGGACATTTTCAGGTTTTTGATTTTCACATTTCAGGTTGGCCGCCGAGACAAATGGCCGGCTTCTAATCTGAAATCAAAATCTTAAATCGGAAATGTTTAACAGATGACGCAGTTCATCGAATCGCCAGCCCAAGCGACGTACTGGTTTTTGCCGGGCCGGGTGTTGTTCTCGATCATTCCTATCCTGGGCGTCGCGTGCTTCCTATTTATTATGGCGAAGCGCGTGGTGCCGCTGCTGCGTGCCGCTCCCGATTTTCGCTTCGACCGTGGGGCCACCCGCCTGGGCCGGACCCTGCAATTCTGGCTGGGACAATGGAAGCAACCGCGCTATCTGCTGGCCGGAGTTCTGCACATCGTCATCTTCGCCGGTTTCCTCGTGCTGTCCATCCGCTCCCTCTCGCTGGTGGCGCTGGGCGTCTGGGAGCACTTCGCCATGCCCGGACTTACCGGCAGCGCCGGCGAATTGTACAACGTAGTCAAGGACTATGCTGCCACCCTCGTCCTGCTGGCGGCGGTTGTGGCCGCCATACGCCGGGCGGTCTTCAAACCCGCGCGCTACGCAGTCCCGGCGAAATACGGGAAGGGCCACACGGCGGAAGCCGTCTTCGTGCTGGCGCTGATTTCGATCCTTATGGTCTCGGAAAGCCTCTTCGAAGCCAGCCAGGCGGCCTTCCAGGCGGCGCAGGGCCAAACGGCGGAGGCGCTGGCTCCGTTATCGCTGGCCTGGATGTTCCAAAAGGCGCTGCTCTCCAGCTCGCTGCCGCCTCTGCAGAATCTCTACCTCGGCGCCTATCTGGCGCATGAGCTGACCTTCTTCTGCTTCTGCTGCTTCCTGCCAATGGGAAAGCATTTTCACGTCATCACCTCCCTGTTCAACATTTACTTCGCCAAGCTGGACCGGGGGACGGTAAAACCTGTGAAGTGGGGCATCAGCGACCAGCAATTGGACCAGGTGAAATCCTTCGGGGTGAAGAAATTCGAAGACTTCACCTGGAAGCACATGCTGGACTACTATTCCTGCGCCGACTGCGGCCGCTGCTCGGACCAGTGTCCGGCAAACGCAGCAGGCAGGCCACTTTCCCCCAGGTTCATCACCATCAAGGCGCGCAACTACGCTTTCCAGCATTACCCGCTTATTGGCGCCGCCAACCACGGCCACCCGCTGATCGGCGGTGTCTTTGAGGAAGATGAAATCTGGTCTTGCACCACCTGCGGCGCCTGCGAGCAGGAATGCCCGGTGATGAATGAGTACATCGACAAGATTGTCGACCTGCGGCGCGGCATGATCGACGACGGCAATGTGCCGCAGTCGCTGCAAAAACCGCTCAAGGCCCTGGAAAGCCGGGGCAATCCCTACGGCAAGATGGAGAAGAAGAAAGCCGACTGGACGAAAGCCAAAGAATTCCAGCAGGTCTGCCCGGTCAAGGTCCTGGATGGCAAGAACGGCGTCGACACTTTGTATTTTGTCGACAGCATCACCGCTTACGACGACCGTATGCAGTCGATCGGGCGAGCGACGGCGAAGATTCTCGCGCACACCGGAGTAAACTTCGGCATTCTGGGTACCGCCGAAAGAGACAGCGGCCACGAGGTGCGGCGCTTCGGCGAAGAAATGCTCTTCCAGAGCCTGCGTGAGCACAACGCAGAGGCCATTAAGGCTTCCGGCGTGAAGCGCATAGTCACTTCCGATCCGCATGCCTGCAACGCCCTCAAGAACGATTACCGGGACATGCCGTCGGTCGAGCACATCAGCCAGTTGATCGCCCGCGAAGTGCGCTCCGGCAAGCTCCGGCTCAATCCCGTAGAGAACGGAGACGACGTATACACCTATCACGATCCGTGCTACCTCGGGCGGCACAACCAGATTTATGACGATCCGCGCGAAGTCTTGGACGCCATTCCCGGCCTGAAGAGAGTCGAGATGAGCCGCTGCCGCGACCGTTCGTTCTGCTGCGGAGGAGGCGGATTGATGCTTTTCTACGAGCCCAAGGAAGAGCAGCGCATGGGCGTGCTGCGGGTGCGCATGGCTACCGAGGTTGGCGCCAACGTGATCGTCACCGCCTGCCCCTTCTGCATGGCCAACATGGAAGACGCCATCAAGGTCGCCGGGCTGGAAGGAAAGATGACCGCTATCGATCTGGCGGAGCTGGTGGAAAAGCAGATCGCGGCCAAAGCGTGAGCGGTATCGGCTAGAGCTATTCCACCTGAAGCGCTGAGCGCCGCAGGTGGAGCACCAAGCCGAGAAATTCGGGGAGGCTGAATTGGAAATTCTTGTTTGCGTCAGAAGAGTGCCGGACATGTCGGAGAACGAGATCGAGCTCGACAGCTCGGGAAAAGACATCAAGCGCGACGACCTCGTTTACTCCGTAAACGAATTCGACAACTATGCCGTGGAAGAGGCCATTCGCATTGTGGATAAACTCGGCGGCAATGTCACCGTTGTCACCATCGGAGATGAAGAAGACGAAGAGGTGCTTCGCCGCGAGATGGCCATGGGCGCCAAGAATGGCGTGCTGATCAGCGACGAGGCCTTTGCCGGTTCAGATGCCCGGGGGGTGGCCACGATTCTGGCCGCCTTCGTGAAGAAGGGCAAATACGACCTCGTGCTTACCGGGGCGCAGGCGGAAGCCGGCGGTGCGCAGGTGGGCGGGATGTTGGCGGCCATGCTCGATTATCCATTCGCCTCGCTGGTCAATTCTGTCGAGGTGCTCGAAGGCAAGCTAAAGGTCAGCCGTGAGATCGCAGGCGGCAACCGCGAGATGAACGAGATCGACCTGCCCTGTGTGCTCTCCATCCAGACCGGTATCAACGAACCGCGCTATGTCGGAATACGGGGCATCAAGCAGGTGGCCTCGGTACCGATCCCCACTCCCAACGCTTCGGAGCTTGGTATCGACAGAGCCAGCGTCGGCCAAACAGCGGCCAGGGTGAAGCGCCTTGACTATTTCCTGCCTGCTATTGGCAAGGGCGCAGAAATGCTGTCTGGCAGCCGAGAAGAAAACGTCGAGCAGGTGATTGAATTGCTTAGGGCTAAAGGAGGACTGAAATAATGGCTCACATCTTTGCCTACATCCTGCATAAAGGCGGTGTGGCCGACGATTCAGCCGCCGAGCTATTGGCCGCCGCCAAGAAGATTGATCCCGCTGCTTCGCCCACGGCCATCGTGACCGGATCTGGCGCGGAGCTCGATGCCGTCTGCGCTGCTCTCTGCACCTCTTACGCCGAGGTATGGAAGATAGCTAGCGAAGCCCTCGCCTATCCTAACGCCGAACTCATACGCCAAGCTCTGGTGAAGGTTGTGCCGGCGGGTAGCATCGTACTGGTGGCGCACGACCACTTCGGCATTGATCTCTCACCTGGTCTGTCGGTGAAGATGAACGCCGCCTTCGTCTCCGACGTGCTGGCTGTCGAAAAGGTCGCGAACACGACTCTTACCCTCGTCCGTCAGGAATTCGGCGGGCAGGTTAGCGCGTACGTAGGCTGCGATGCCTTTGCCGGCGCGGTCATCAATATCCGTCCCGGCGCATTCAAGCCGGGGGAGGATGCCGCTGCCAGCGGCAAAGTAGTCGACAAGTCCGCCGAAGCCGGTGAGCTCACCGCCAAACGGCGCTATCTGGAAACGGTAGTCGCCGAGACCGGCGATATCGACATCACCAAATACAACATACTGGTCTCCATCGGTCGCGGCATACAGGAAGCCGACAACGTATCCATCGCCCAGGAGTTGGCCGACGCCGTTGGCGGCGCGGTCTCCTGCTCGCGTCCGGTAGTTGACGCCAAGTGGATGGACAAGTCCCGCCAGGTCGGCTCCTCCGGCAAGACCGTGAAGCCCAAGGTGTATATGGCGTGTGGCATCAGTGGCTCCTTCCAGCACCTGGCTGGCATAAAGGGGAGCCCATTCATCATGGCCATCAACAAGAACCCAAAAGCTCCCATATTCCAGGTGGCGGACGTGGGTATCGTGGACGACCTGCTCGAATTTCTGCCGGAGCTGACAAACCAACTGGCTGCAATCGTGAAATAGAGGCCTCCAATGATCGCGAACAAAACGCTGAAGCAAAGCCTGAAAGCGCTAAAAGAATTCGCCAAGAAGCGGCTGGACGACCAGACACTGATCGCGTTGGACGCCCGCGACGAATGTCCGCTGGACGTGGTACGCGACATGTGCTCGCCCGACAAACTCGGCATTCACCTGCTGTTCCTGGCGGAAGAGTACGGCGGCCTGGGCGGCGGCACCTTCGACTTCTACCGCGTCTGCGAGGAGCTGGCCCGGATCGACCTCGGCGTGGCCACCGCCGTCTTTGCCACCTTCCTGGGCAGCGACCCGATCCTCTTCGGCGCCACTGCTGAGCAGAAAAAGAAGTGGTTGCCCCGCATAGCGGCAGAGGGGCTGATCTTCGCCTACGGCGCCACTGAGCCGGAGGCGGGAAGCGATCTCGGCGCCCTGCTGAGCACGGCGGAACGCGTCATGGAGGGCGACAAGATCGTCGGCTACAAGATCAACGGGCTGAAACAGTGGATCAGCAACGGTGGCATCGCCGACGCTTACACCATTCTGGCCAGCACGCCCTCCGGCCCGAGCTGGTTCATCGTAGAGGCAGGCGCCAAGGGCTTCAGCCACGACAAGCCCGAAGACAAGCACGGCATTCGCCTCAGCAACACGGCGGCGCTGGCGTTGGACAATGTCTATGTCGATGCCGACCGGTTGGTGGGCGGCGTTGAAGGCCAGGGGCTCATTCAGGCACAGATGGTCTTCGGCTACACGCGCCTGATGGTCGCAGCCTTTGGTTTAGGCGGCGGCTGGGCAGCGCTCGACCGCGCCATTCCCTATTCGGTCAAGCGCATCCAGGGCGGCGCGCCGCTGTCGGAAAAGCAGGGTTACACGCACAAGCTGATCGTGCCGCACATCGCCCGGCTGGAAGCCGCCCGTTCTTACATAGAAGAAACCGCCGAACGTATCGACGCCGGCGAAGGCGAAACCGGCAAGCTGAATACCGAGGGCGCCATCGCCAAGTACCTGGCGACCGAGGCCGGGAATATGGCCGCCGACGCCAGCATCCAGGCCCTGGGCGGTTACGGCTACACGCACGAGTACATGGTGGAGAAGATCAAGCGCGACGTGCGCATCACCACCATCTACGAAGGCACCTCCGAGATTATGGAGATGACCATCAGCCGCGACCGCTGGCAGCTTCACCTGAAGACTCGCGGCCAGCACTATCACGACCAGGCGCGGGCCATGGAAGCCTTGCATGCCCAACATCCGAACTTGGGCGCAAATGTCGCCGCCCTCGCCTTACACGCACTGGCCGAGGTTATAGAAAAGGCGCGTCTCACGCGCCTGACTCGCCACCAGCACATTCTGCTGCGTTTGGGTGAGCTGATTGCTTACGCGGAGTGCGCGGGCAGCTTGTGCCGCCGCGCCGCACGTTCGGCCGAGGGCAAGTTGCATGAGAAGGCGCATCCGCGGTTCGACGCCGCAGCGCTGGCGATGCTGGCCCGCATCTTCGCCCGCGAGGCGGCGCTCAAGGTCGCCGAAGAAGGGCTGCGCTGGGTGACCGGCGCCGACGGCGTGAACGACTCCGAGATGTCCGCCTTCGAAGCGGCCCTGGCGCTGCCCGCCATCCATCGCGCGCAAGCCGGGCTGTTGGCGGACATGGATTTGATTGCCGACGTGGTTTATAACCGCGCGGCCAAACGTGCGGTAACAGCCGCCTAGCATTCATTATGCGACGGGCATCCGGCCCAACCTTCATTTGCCGGATGTTCGCTGAGAATTGAACGGAGCGCCATCATGGAAGACACAGCTTACCGAGCGATTGCCATTGTCGGCGTGGGCGCAGTTCTGCCCGACGCGCCGAATGCGCCGGCCTTTTGGGACAACGTAAAGAAGGGTCGCTACTGCATCAGCGAGGTTCCGCGCGAGCGTTGGGACCCGGCGCTCTACTACGACGCCGATCACAGCGTCCCGGACAAAACTTACTCCAAGATCGGCGGCTGGGTGCGCGAGTTTCCCTGGGATCCCATGAAGTGGCGCCTGCCGCTGCCGCCACGTGTCTGCAACGCCATGGACGAGGCGCAGCAGTGGGGGGTGGCCTGCACGCGCGAGGCCTTGGAGGACTACGGCTACCCGCAGCGTCCGCTAGACCTGGAGCGCACGGCGGTCATCCTAGGCAATGCCATGGCCGGCGAGAAGCACTATCTCACCGCGCTGCGCGCCTACTTCCCCGAATATGCGCGCGAGCTGGCCGAGAGCGCCAGCTTCGCTGCCCTGCCGGCGGCCATGCGCCGCGACATCACCCGTGAATTGCACGATCGCATCGCCAAGCTTCTTCCCGAGATTACCGAAGACAGCATGCCCGGCGAACTGGCCAACTGCCTCGCCGGCCGTATCGCCAACCTCTACAACTTCCGCGGGCCAAACTTCACCGCCGATGCTGCTTGCGCCTCGGCCATGGCGGCCATCAGCGCGGCGGTTCACGGATTGGTCGCGCGCGACTTCGACGCGGCCATCACCGGCGGCCTGGACCGCAACATGGGCGCCTCGACCTTCGTCAAGTTCTGCAAGATCGGCGCGCTTTCCGCCACCGGCAGCCGTCCCTACGCCGAGGGCGCCGATGGTTTCGTCATGGGCGAAGGCGCGGCGATCTTCATTCTGAAGCGGCTGGCCGACGCCGAGCGCCACGGCGACAAGATCTATGCCGTGTTGCGCGGCATTGCCGGCGCCAGCGACGGCAAGGGCAAGGGCATCACCGCCCCCAACCCAGTCGGCCAGAAGCTGGCCATCGAACGCGCCTGGCAGAATGCCGGGTTGTCCCCCGCCACCGTCTCCTTAATTGAAGGCCATGGCACCTCGACCGCGGTCGGCGACCTGGTCGAAATGGAAAGCATGGCCGAGGTGCTCAAGAGCTACCCGCTTCCTACGGGCTCGGTGGCGCTGGGCTCGGTCAAGTCCAACATCGGCCACCTGAAGGGCGCGGCTGGGGCGGCGGGATTGCTGAAGACCACCCTCGCCCTGCGCGACAAGGTGCTGCTGCCCAGCGTGAATTGCCCGCGCCTCAATCCGGGCGTCGATTTCGCCCACTCGCCGCTTTTCGTCAACACCGAGCTGCGACCGTGGGAGGTTCCGGCGGACGGCGTGCGCCGCGCCGGCCTGAGCGCCTTCGGCTTTGGCGGCACCAACTTCCACGCCGTGCTGGAAGAATTCATTCCTCATCGGCTCACCGGCGGCAACGGCAAACGATCGGTCGCGGTCACCTCATCCCTGGCTGCTTCACAAGGCGGAACCATGAATGCACAAGATGTCTCCAGTAGTGCTCAGGCTTTTTCTCCGGAGCCCCCGGCAAGCGCCGCCGCTGCGCAGCCTGGAGTGCTTAAAGCTCCGTTACGTGGGGCGCTGCTGATCGGGGCCGCCTCCGATGCCGCCCTGGCTGAGCGACTGCGCGCTGTTCAGAAGGCTGCCCAAGCCGGCAAGGCGCCCGCCCCGGCCGCGCCCGCCGAATCCGACCTGCGCGCGCCCGAACGCCTGGCCATCGACTACGCCGATGCCCGCGAGTTGGCGGACAAAGCCGGCAAGGCGCTCAAGGCGCTCGCGGCCAATCAGCCGGCAATGTGGAAGGCTCTGCGTGCTCAGGGAATCTTCCGCGGTCGCGGTCCGACGGCCAAGGTCGCGTTCCTCTATACCGGCCAGGGCTCGCAATACGTGAACATGATGAAGGACCTGTGGAAGAGCGAGCCGATAGTGGCTGCGACCTTCGCCGAAGCGGACAGTGTGCTCACGCCGCTGCTGGGCAAGCCGCTCACCGAGTTTATCTTCGTCGATGGTGACGACAACGGGGCCGTAGCCAAGGCGGAAGAAGATCTGCGCCAGACGGCCATCACTCAGCCCGCGGTCATCGCCACCGACCTGGCGCTGACGCGACTGATGGCCGCTTACGGCATCGAGCCCGATATGGCAATGGGCCATAGCGTGGGCGAATACGGAGCTTTGGCCGCGGCCGGGGCTCTTCCCTTTGTGGATGCCATGGAAGCCGTCAGCGCCCGCGGGCGCGAGATGACGCGCGTCGCCTTCGAAGACAACGGCCGCATGGCGGCCGTGTTCGCGCCGCTGGAGGAAATCGACCGCATATTGAAGACGGTCGACGGCTATGTGGCTACCGCAAACATCAACAGTTACAGCCAGGCTGTCATCGGCGGTGGCAGCAAGTCGGTCGAGCAGGCGATCGAAGCTTTCCTGAAAGCCGGTTACAACGCCGTGCCATTGCAGGTCAGCCATGCCTTCCATACCCCGATTGTGGCCCCGGCCAGCGAGCCGTTCCGGCGGATGCTGGAGCGCCTGCGCCTGCAAACGCCGCGGCTGCCGATCATCTCCAACATCGACGGCGAGTTTTATCCTGCCGGAGTGGACGTGCCGGCAATGCTGGACATGCTGGCCAAGCAGATTGCTTCTCCGGTGCAATTCGTCAAAGGCCTGCTCACACTCTACCAAGCCGGGGCGCGCGTCTTCGTCGAGATGGGTCCGAAGAAGGCCCTGCAGGGATTTGCCGATGATGTGCTTGGCACTCGCGACGATGTGGTCGCGCTGTTCACGAACCATCCCAAGCTCGGGGATCTGGTGGCCTTCAACCAGGCGCTGTGCGGCATGTACGCGGCCGGATTGGGCCGCGGGGTGGCCGAAGCCGCGACCGCAGCAAACGCCACCACCGGTTCAAGGCCAGCGGCGGAGCCTGCGCCGGCGGCTTCCGTTGCGGTTCCATACGCGGCGGCGGAAGCCCCCACGCCTGTGGCTGCCAGCAGTCAGCCGGCGGCGCGAGCTGACGGCGCTAATGGCTATAGCGAGTTGGGTCGCATGTTCGCCGAGGTACTGGAGCGCGGTTTGAAGCTGAAAGGCGGCTATAGCGGCGGCACGAGCTCAAGCAACCTTCCAGTCACCATCACCGGAGCCGGCTTGGGGCTGCCGGGAACCGAACGCATCTTCGACGATGCCAACGTCAGCCGTATCCTGCGGGGCGATTCATTAATTGACGCGGTGCCCACCCGCCTGCGCCGCGCGCAGCTGGAAAAGAACGTCATTCGACTGGTGAAGAGCGAAAGTGGCGACGGTTCGTTCAAGACAATCACCAGCGTATCGGATGTGATCAGGCTGGCGGGCCGTGGCGGCACCTTCGAACTCGACAAGGAGTTCGGTATTCCTAGCGAGCGCCTGGGAGCAATGGACCAGACTACCCGCTTGGCGCTGGCTGCGGGGCTGGAGGCGTTGCGCGATGCCGGCATCCCGCTAGTCCTGCAATACAAGACCACCAGCAAGGGCACGCAGTCTGCCGGACCGTTGGCTCTTGCCGGAATCGATGCGCGACGATACCGGAATAATCTTCGGCTCCGCTTTTCCCGGCCTCAATGCCATGGCGGATGAGTTGAAGCGTTTCTATGAAGACCAGGCCCGCCGCCAGGAACTGGCCACGCTGGAAAGCCTGCGCGCCAGGCCTAGCGTGAATGGCCTCGGGCCGGAGATCGACCGGCGCATTGAAGAGCTGCGCGCCGCGATTGCGGAGAATCCGTTCCTTTTTGACCGGCGATTCATGCTCAAGGCTCTGGCCATGGGACATTCGCAACTGGCGGAGTTTATCGGCGCCCGCGGTCCGAATACCCATATCAATTGTGCCTGCGCCAGCACCGCGCAAGGCATCTCGCTGGCTGAGGATTGGATCCGCGCCGGACGTTGCCGGCGGGTCATAGTGGTCTCGGCGGACGATGTCACCTCCGAGCACCTGATGGGATGGATCGGCACCGGCTTTCTGGCTACCGGCGCTGCCGCCACCGACGATGTGCTCGAAGAGGCGGCGCTGCCTTTCGACCGCCGCCGCCACGGACTGCTCCTTGGCATGGGCGCCGCCGGGTTGGTGGTCGAGAGCGCCGAAGCAGTGCGCGAGCGCGGCATGCGGCCGATCTGCGAGGTACTGAGCACGGTTACGGCCAACAGCGCCTTCCACGCCACCCGTCTGGACGTGGAGCACATCGGCGGCCTGATGGAAAAGCTGATGACCCAGGCCGAGGCCGGCGCCGGCATCTCGCGCCGCGAGATCGCCCCGCAAACGATTTTTGTTTCACATGAGACCTATACCCCGGCGCGCGGCGGCAGCGCATCGGCGGAGATCAACGCTTTGCGTCGCACTTTTGGTCCGGACGCCGACCGCATCGTAATCACCAATACCAAGGGCTTCACAGGTCACGCCATGGGCACAGGCATAGAAGAGGTGGTGGCGATGAAGGCGCTGGAAACCGGATGCGTGCCGCCGGTTCCCAACTTCAAGGAAGTTGATCCCGAGCTTGGTTCATTGAATCTGTCGAAGGGCGGCGCTTACCCCGTTGAATATGCATTACGGCTGGCAGCCGGCTTCGGCTCGCAGATATGCCTGGCGCTGTTCCGGTGGGCAAGGACACCTGACGGCACTCGTGCCAGGCCGAATGCCCTGGGATACGCCACTCGCATTGCCGATACCGCTACCTGGAATGCCTGGATGCAACGCATTGCCGGTGCACCGGCGCCAGAGCTGGAAGTTGTGAAGCGCGCCCTGCGCGTACGCGATAAGGGCATGGCGACACGAACCGTAGCCCAACCTGCTCAGCAGCTCCGGGCAGTGGCCGCGCCCAGCCAGGCAATAGCAACTACGGCCCTTGCTACGGAACCGCTTGCGCCTTCCGCACCCAAGCCTACAGTCGAGGCCGAGGACGCGCCAAGACTGGCGTTCAGTGCAGCGGCTTCCGCAGGCGTGCCGGCGGGTACAGTCACACCAGCCGTGGCCGCGGCGCCTCCGCCCCCTGCTCAGTCAAAAGCTGCTGCATTAGATGGCGATCCGGTACAGGAAGCCATTCTGAATCTGGTTGTCGAAAAGACCGGTTATCCCAAGGACATGCTTGACCTCGACCTCGATCTGGAGGCCGATCTCGGTGTCGATACCGTCAAGCAAGCGGAGCTGTTCGTGGCTATTCGCGAAGTCTACGGCATTGAGCGCGACCAGAATCTCAAGCTGCGCGACTTCCCAACGCTGAAGCACGTCATTGGGTTTGTTTACGGCAAGCGTCCAGACCTGGCCGAAGCCAAAACGAAAGCGGAGCAGGCACAGCCTCAAGTTGCCGCTGTTGCGCCACGTGCTCCTCTGGCTGCCGCTGCTGTTCCCGCTTCCGGGCCGGCCGCTGTAGCCGTTGCTGATCCGGTGCAGGAACGCATTTTGGATCTGGTCGTGGAAAAAACCGGCTATCCCAAGGACATGCTTGACCTCGACCTGGATCTAGAGGCCGATCTCGGCGTCGATACCGTCAAGCAAGCGGAGCTGTTCGTGGCTATTCGCGAAGTCTACGGCATTGAGCGCGACCAGAATCTCAAGCTGCGCGACTTCCCAACGCTGAAGCACGTCATTGGGTTTGTTTACGGCAAGCGTCCAGACCTGGCCAAAGCCAAAGCGAAAGCGAGGCAGGCACAGCCTCAAGCTACCGCTACTGCGCCTCCCGCCGCTCCGGCTGCCGCTGCTGCCGCTTCCGCCACGTTAGCCCCGGCAAACGCGGCAGTTGCCGATCCGGTGCAGGAAGCCATTCTGAATCTGGTCGTAGAGAAGACCGGTTATCCCAAGGACATGCTTGACCTCGACCTGGATCTGGAGGCCGATCTGGGCGTCGATACGGTCAAGCAGGCAGAGTTGTTCGTGGCCATTCGCGGGCTCTACAACATCCCGCGAGAGGAGGCATTAAAGCTGCGCGATTTTCCAACACTGAAGCACGTAATCGGGTTTGTTTACAGCAAGCGTCCAGACCTTGCCGAAGCGAAAGCGAGACAGGCACAGCCTCAAGCTACCGCTGCTGCGCCTGCCGCCGCTCCGGCTTCCGCCACGTTAGCCCCGGCAGCCGCGGCAGTTGCCGATCCGGTGCAGGAAGCCATTCTGAATCTGGTCGTAGAAAAAACCGGCTATCCCAAGGACATGCTTGACCTCGATCTGGATCTGGAGGCCGATCTCGGCGTCGATACGGTCAAGCAGGCAGAGTTGTTCGTGGCCATTCGCGGGCTCTACAACATCCCGCGAGAGGAGGCATTAAAGCTGCGCGACTTCCCGACACTGAAGCACGTAATCAAGTTCGCGAACGGCAAACTTGCCGTTGGCCGTACGGCTCCGGCTTCCAGCGCCTCGGCGCCCGCCAAAAAACTGGAGCCGGTTGCGGTGATGCCTCCGCATAAGCCGGCTCCTGCCTCGCTGGATGCGGCCAATGCCATTCCGCGGCGCGTGCCTGTACCTGTGTTGCGGCCGTCGCTGGCCATATGCAGGCCGACAGGGGTGACGTTCGGTCCTGGTTTACGAGTGGTCCTAATGCCGGACAAGGCCGGGGTGGCGGATGCGCTCGCCGAGCAACTGCAACGGCTGGGAGTGGAAGTCTTGCGCCTTACCGATGGCGCGCCGACGGACATCTTGTCCGATCAGCTTAAGCCCTGGCTCGCCGCCGGTCCCGCGCACGGCATCTACTGGCTGCCGGCACTGGACGACGAAGGCAACATCAACAATATGGACTTGGCTGGGTGGAAGGAGGCGCTGCGCATACGCGTCAAAGCCCTGTATCACACCATGCGCACGCTTTACGAGCAGATTGCTGCGCCGGGTACATTCCTCGTCTCGGCCACGCGGCTAGGCGGACAGCACGGATACGACGAAGCCGGAGCGATGGCGCCGTTGGGCGGCGCGGTCGTAGGCTTCACCAAAACCTACAAGCGTGAGCGTCCGCAGGTGCTCGCCAAGGTGGTCGATTTCGCGGCGGAAACAGATGCTTCGGCGATTGCCGAACTCCTGCTTCAGGAAACCCTGCGCGATCCGGGCGCAGTCGAGATTGGCTATAAGTTGGGACAGCGCTGGACCGTCGGCCTGGAGGAGCGGTCAGCCGTTGACAATAAGCCCGGCCTGGCACTGGACAAGGAGACAGTTTTCGTCATCACCGGCGCGGCAGGCGGCATCGTCTCCGCCATCACCGAGGATCTGGCTATCGCATCCGGTGGCACTTTCTATCTGTTAGACCTGGTTCCTGAACCGGATGCCGGCAATCCCGACCTCAAGCGCTTTGCCAGCGACAAGGAAGGGCTCAAGCGCGACCTGATCGCGCGTATCCAGGAACGGGGCGAGCGTGCAACGCCGGCCATGATCGAAAAGGAGCTGGCAGCGCTGGAGCGAGCGCAGGCGGCACAGAAGGCAATAGACGCAGTGCGGGCTGCCGGCGGCACGCCGCATTACTTCAGCGTCAATCTCACTAACGCCGAGGCGGTGACCGCCGTCATCAGCCAAGTGCGTGAGCGCAGCGGCCGCATCGATGTCCTGCTGCATGCCGCCGGCATGGAGCGCAGCCACTTCCTACCGGACAAGGCCCCGCGTGAGTTCGACCTGGTCTTTGACGTCAAGAGCGATGGCTGGTTCAACCTGTTGCGAGCCATCGGCGACATGCCTTTGGGCGCAACCGTGGCCTTCAGCTCGATTGCCGGCCGCTTCGGCAACGGCGGGCAGGCGGACTACAGCTCCGCGAACGACTTGTTGTGCAAGATTACCTCGAACTTCCGCACTACCCGGCCGGCCACACGTGGCATCGCGATCGACTGGACGGCCTGGGGCGGAATCGGCATGGCCACCCGCGGTTCGATTCCGAAGATGATGGAGCTGGCCGGCATCGACATGCTGCCACCCGAGGCGGGCATTCCTACAATCCGCCGTGAGCTGACGGCTGGAGGAACACGCGGCGAAGTCGTCGTCGCTCAGCGTCTCGGCATGCTGCTCAACGAATTCGAGGAAAGCGGCGGGCTGGATCCGGCTGCGGTGGAGAGCTTCCGGCGACTACAGCCTGACCGAACAAGGACTGATGATCGGTCAGATCACCGGCATGGGCCTCTACAGCGGGCTGATCATCGAGACCACGCTGGAGCCGAAGATTCAGCCATTCCTCTACGACCATCAGATCGACGGCACCCCGGTACTGCCTGGCGTGATGGGCATCGAGGCCTTCGCCGAAGCCGCTCTCGCGCTCAATCCCGGCTGGCAGGTCGAGGCCGTCGAAGGAGTGAACTTCCTGGCGCCGTTCAAGTTTTATCGCAACAAGCCGCGCGCGTTGACGGTTGAGGCTATGTTCAACTCTCAAGCAGGCGCGGTGGTGGCAAATTGCCGCCTGACCGGCAGCCGCACAGTGCGCAAGCAGGCGGAGCCGGAGGTGACCACCCACTTCACCGCCCGCGTGCGGCTCAGCCGTCAACTGCCCGAACCGGTGGCCGGAGCGGCGGTCGTCGAACCGACCGGAAAGGTCATCACGGCCGATGACATCTATCGTATCTATTTCCATGGACCTGCGTACCGGGTTCTGGAAAAGGCATGGAGAGATGGCGACCGCGTGATTGGCCAGATGGCCTGCGAGCTTCCCGTCCATCACAATCCGCCGGAGAAGCTGACGCTCGTCTCACCGCGTCTGATCGAGCTCTGCTTCCAGACCGCCGGCCTTTGGGAGATGGGCGTGCAGGATCGTATGGGGCTGCCTCAGTACATCAAGCAGGTGCGCTTCTGGCGCATGCCGGACGCGTCCGAAAGCCGGTTCTACGCCTTGATCACCTCCAACGGCGACGGCAGCTTCGACGCGGAGGTTGTGGATGCCGCTGGAAACCGCTGCCTGTACATGAGCGGCTACCGCACGGCTGCGCTGCCTTACGCAGTCGATTCCGGGCGCTTCAAGGTGCTGCAGTCCGGCAGAGCGGTGGGTCTGGCCGGCTAGAAAAGTAGAGGCTCGCAAGCGAGATGTCCCATCGACCTTCTGAGTGCCCTACCTTCTGCGCCGCTTTTGCAGCTAGGGTGGGGCTTTTCGGGCTACATCAATTGTGGGGGCCGTTTGTCGAGCGACATCGTGGACGTCTATTGGCTGGAGCAGTTCGAAGCGGACCTGCCGGCACATGATGACTGGCTGAGTTTGCGCGATGCAGCTTGTCTGCGCGGTATGCGCGTGGCAAAACGCCGGTCCGATTGGCGTCGGGGGCGCTGGACCGCAAAACGAGCGTTGGCTGCTTACTGGCGCCTCACTAATCAGGTCTACACCTTGTCGGAAATAGAAATATTTGCGGCGGCCTCCGGCGCGCCGCAGGTATTTGTGTCAGGCAGACCGGCAGGAGTTTCTATTTCACTCAGCCATAGTGATGGCGCTGCGATTTGTGCCGTGACCCGGTCTGGCGCGGCGGTTGGATGCGATTTAGAACTGATCGAGCCGCGCAGCCAGGGTTTTATCTCTGATTACTTCACCCCCGAAGAGCAAGAACTCGTGGCAGGTGCCGCTACAGCGCGGCAATCGCAATTGGCGACATTGCTCTGGAGCGCCAAGGAGAGCGCTCTCAAGGCTATCGGCGAAGGACTCCGATTGGACACCCGGGACGTGGCCGTCGAACTCTTGGCGATGGCGGGTAATGTTTTGCAGCCCGCTGCTCTTTCACCGGACGCTCCGGATTGCTGGCAGCCGCTGCGGGTGCGCTGTCCTGAGGATCGTGTCTTTCCGGGCTGGTGGCGTCACTCGGACAACCTGGTGCGGACACTGGTTGCGGCTCTTCCCACTTCGCCGCCCGTCCGCCTGGAGGTCGCTTCCTTCGCGTTATTTGGGGCCGCGGCACGGTAGCGTTGACTCAGTCTGGCCGCTGTCCCGCGCGCGATTTTCCGCCGCCGGTTAACCTGAATTCCGGTAGTGGGTATTTATGATTTCCACAGGGGAGCATTAGCGCGATTGGCGGTCTCTTGCCGAGTCTGACTCATTTCGATTTTTTGGTATTGCCCAACGCTTAAGATGGGGCTACACTATTAGAAGTTTCGCTATTTGTTCGCCGCAATGGGCAGTATAGGGAGGCCAAAATGTTGATGACCGATGGCGAAATCAAGGAATCGCTGGCCGCTGCTGACGGTCTCCGCATACGAAACTTTGCCGAGGCAAGCCTTCAGGCCGCAAGCTACGACATGCGTATTGGCTCTAAGTTGCTCATTAGCAGTATCGAAACGGAGATTGATTTATCGGCACGGCTCAGTGCCACATTGGCACCTGGTGCGTTTGCACTCGTGACAACGCACGAAGAGGTTGACTTGCCCGATACAGTCGCAGGCCATATCGGGGTAAAGTCCTACTACACGAGAAAGGGCTTGGTGATGCTTGCGGGCCTTCAAATTGATCCCGGCTTTGAAGGCGTTTTGGTGATCGGCTTGTATAATGCGTCGCCTCGCGGGCTTACGTTGGAGTATCTTGCCCCATTTTGTACAGTTGAATTTCATCGCTTAGCGAGACCCGCACAGACTCCCTTTAAGGGGGGTCCGGAGCAGAAGCAGGGCCAGATTCCGCGGGCCGACAAAGACTATCTGCGCCTCTTAGAAACGCAAAGCCTTTCAGAAATGTCGGAATCACTGCGGAAGCTAACTGTAGACGTTGGCAGTCTTACTGGCGACACCAAGAGTCTTGCTCATTCCATGAAGGGGATGCAGTGGACGATCGGAATTGGTCTTGGCCTTATCACCGTGCTTGTGACCATCATCAGTCTAGTCGCGTTAATAAAGAAGTAGTGGAGTTATTAACTCGCCTTCTCTCGGAGTGCTTTCAATAGAAGATTCTTGTTGATTCGCTTCGTTGCCGATTCCGGTTCTGGCAGCAGTTCACGCAATTCCTCAATGCTCCAGACATGATCTTTAGGTTGCGCATGCGGGACGACATCAATTGCGCAGCATACTAGATATCAAATCTCGCCATCTTCCTGTATAAGGCCGTGCGGTCAACGCCCAAAAGTTTGGCGGCTTTAGCTTTATTGTTCTTGGTAAAAGCAAGAACATCTATCAGGATCTTTTTCTCTGTTTCGAAAAGGATCTCTCTGATATCCCAGGGGCCTCCTTTATTCTTTGTGGGGCGAGTCGTCGTTCTAAGATGGAAGGGAAGATCCTCAACCCTTATGATGTTTCCTTTCATCAGTGCAAGGGTGCGCTCCAAAACGTTGTTCAGCTCTCTGACGTTGCCAGGCCAGCTGTAGTTGACCAAAACGTCCATTGCCTCAGGCGTCAGTTGGTAACGCATTCCCTTGAATTGTTCGGCCATCTGCCCAAGCAAATAATTGGCTATCTGTTGGATATCTTCCGTGTGACTGCGCAAAGGGGGAATGTGAAGTCTTACCACATTTAGCCGGTAAAAAAGATCCCTACGAAAGAGCTTCTTGGCGATCGCCTCTTCGAGATTCGTGTTCGTAGCCGCTATGATCCTGCAGTGAGCTCTTTTCGGTTCTGTGCCACCCACACGTTCAAAGGCTTTCTCCTCCAGAACCTGCAACAATTTAGGCTGCATCTCAAGGGGCATCTCGCCAATTTCGTCCAAGAAGAGCGTTCCTCCCTGAACCAATTCGAATTTTCCAGGCTTACCCCCAGATAGCGCGCCGGTAAAGGCACCCTTCGCATAGCCGAACAGCTCGGATTCAAAAAGCTCTTTGGGAATGGCGGAACAGTTGATCTGAACGAATGGGTGGAGCCGGTTGGCGCTCGCCTGGTGTATCGCTTGGGCAAAGATGCCTTTGCCTGTGCCGGACTCTCCGGTGATCAGAACAGGAAGGTTGTGCTCGGCCGCCTTGCCTGCCTCGTATCGTAATTGGGTCAAAACCTCGCTTTCCCCTTTTATGCTTGATAGAGAGTAGCGGGTTTTTCGAAGCTCACTTAGTTCCTTCTCGTACAGCTTAACTTTAGAAGCCATCAGCTCAAGGCGCTTGGCTAAATGATGTACCTCCTCGGTATCTTTGAACATTACTTGACCGTACACGGCAATCACCTTGCCGTCTTTTTTTATGGGGATTCGTTGGACAATCATTTCTTTGCCCTTTATGCGCTGGGCTAGCATGATTTCCGGCTCACCCGTTTTGGCAACGATATGCATACGTGTGTTGTCGATAACATCGACAACATTTCTCCCAAGAGTCTCCTCGACATTAATTCCCAAGAATTCGGAGTAAGGCTTATTGAACTTGGTGATTACCCCTCTGCAATCTGTCACGACCGCACCGGTCTGTATGTGGTCGAACACAAGGTTGGCCATTTCCAATTGGCCGGAAAGCTCTTTCACCTTTGCTTGGAGTTCCTCTACTGGAAGAGAATCCACTTCGTACCGGTCAACTTGCTTCACGGAAGGCTCCTTGTGGCATTCTGACGACATGTTGCCTGCACGCTACATCGGTTGTCGATCTATACCGTTTTCCAGGGCAAAATGCAACTTTTCTTGACGAGGGTTTCCAAAAAACTCAAGCGCTGGCCCCATCAAGTGTCGCTCTGGCGCAACAGCTAGAAATCGTGAGCGAATTGCTGCCGCCGCCTGAGTGCCTCTCTAAGTAAAGGGATTGTGGCAGGTTGTGCCTCTCGTTCAGCGGGTGATCGGAATGGGCCTCTAATTGCACTTATTCGAGGTTGAGTCTCCTTGCTCGAGACAGGAATGCTTTCGCAGAAGAAGCCCCGTGGCTTCATCACAAGACTTCCATGAGATTTATAAGACGAATTCCTATTTAAATAAGAGGTGCTGCTGATGCAACAGAAGGCGATCGAGCTGTACACGCGCCGTCGAGCTAATCCCCGACGGCGCTTCGCTTATGATCGGTGGGTTCCTGGGCGTGGGCTCTCCCCACCGGATTATCGACGAACTGGTTCGGCAGGGGCGTAAAAACCTGACCGTAATAGCCAACGACACCGGCAGACCCGAGCTGGGCATCGGCAAGCTGATCGTGGCCAAGGCCGTGCGCAAGGCCATCGTCAGTCATATCGGAACTAATCCCGAGACCGGCCGCCAGATGATAGCCGGCGAGACGGAAGTGGAGCTTGTTCCCCAGGGCACGCTGGCGGAACGCATCCGGGCAGCCGGCTTCGGCCTGGGAGGCGTACTGACGCCTACCGGTCTGGGCACGCCGGTAGCCGATGGCAAGAGGACCATCGAAATTGATGGCAAGCTGTACCTGCTGGAACTGCCGTTGCATGCCGATTTCGCTCTGCTGGCTTGCCACCGCGCCGATTATCGCGGCAACCTGGAATACTCGCTCACCGCCCGCAACTTCAACATGGTTATGGCGCCGGCAGCCGACGTCGTCATCGCCGAACCGGAACACATCGTGCCCGTCGGCATGATCACTCCGGACGCGGTGGCCACTCCATTTCCTGTGGTGGACTACCTGATCGAAAGGGGGCAGGCGGCATATGGAAGATAAAGTCGTCATCGCCAAGCGAGTAGCTCTGGAACTGAAGGACGGAGACCTGGTTAACCTCGGCATCGGCCTGCCAACCCTGGTGCCTAAATACCTGCCTCCGGAAATGGAAGTCTATTTCCAGTCGGAGAACGGCATTATCGGCATGGCCCCGGTTCCCCGCCAGGGCATGGAAGATCCTTCCCTGACCGATGCGGGCGGAGGCTATGTGGGCGCGATTCCGGGTGCGGCCAGCATCGATAGCTGCCTTTCCTTTGGGCTGATTCGCGGCGGCCACCTGGATATCACCGTGCTGGGCGGGCTGGAAGTCGACCAGGGCGGGCAGTTGGCCAACTGGATCGTGCCCGGCAAGATGGTGCCCGGCATGGGCGGCGCCATGGACCTGGTGACGGGCGCCAAGCGCGTCATTGTCGCCATGACCCACACGGCCAAAGGCAAGTCGAAAATCATCAAGAAATGCAGCCTGCCGCTTACCTCGGTGCGCCGGGTCAACCTGGTGGTAACCGAGTTGGCCGTCCTGGAGCCAACCGACGCGGGCCTGGTGCTGCGCGAATTAGCGCCGGGCGTAACCGTGGATCAGGTCAAGGCCGCCACCGAGGCTTCGTTGATTATTCCCGATCAGGTGCCGGTGATGTCGATCAGCGAAGATCCGTCCCTGGTGCAGGCGGCAGGGAAATAATTTCGGTCCTCTTGCATTTTTGTCGCTTGCGCGGGCTTCGTCAGTCTGAGGCGGGCGTCCTTTTTGTTCGGCCCCGTATTTGCACTACAGGTCCCCTTCAAGCGTAAGCGCGCCATTAAGTCGCTGTAGACGGGCTGGAGTCTCCGGCTGCCGCCGCCGGCAGCGGCCGGCAAACGTGGGGGATCAGTTTGCCGCCGCCTTCCGGTGAGCACGGCGCGGGGACGTCTGCAGAAAGTTGCCGTTGCCCGCCTGAGTTCGCCGCGATTGCGGTTTCGTAAGCCATGATTTCTGTAAAAACCCGGGGCGCGGGAGCTTTGCGCGCTGGCACACGGAGCCCGGCCCCGAGCGGAGAGGAGATTACTGATGCTCAAGGGACGTGTGGCACTTGTGACCGGCTCGACCAGCGGCATCGGCTTGGGTGTTGCGCGCGCGCTGGCCAGGGAAGGTTGCAACGTCATGATGAACGGCTTCGGCGATCCCTGCGAGATCGAGAAGCTGCGCGCCGGCCTGGAAAACGAGTTCCAGGTGACGGCCGCCTACAATGGCGCCGACCTCTCCAAGGGAGAGCAGTGCGCGCAACTGGTGGCCGACGCTCAAAGGCGCTTCGGCAAGGTCGATATCCTGGTCAACAACGCCGGAATCCAGCATGTTGCGCCCATTGAGCAGTTTCCCGTAGACCGCTGGGACGCCATCATCGCCGTCAATTTATGTTCGTCCTTTCATACCATTCGCGCGGCCCTGCCGGGGATGAAAGCCGCGGGCTGGGGGCGGCTGATCAATATTGCCTCAACCCATGGGTTGGTGGCTTCGGTAAACAAGGTGGGCTATGTCGCGGCCAAGCACGGGCTGATGGGACTGACCAAGGTCGTCGCCCTGGAAACCGCGGGCACCGGCGTCACCTGCAACGCCATCTGCCCGGGCTGGGTGCTGACCCCATTGGTGCAGAAGCAGATCGACATGAGGGCGGAAAAACAGCGCATCTCGGTGAAGCAAGCCGAGCGCGAACTGCTCATCGAGAAGGAGCCCTCGGGACAATTCACCAGCATTGAAGAAATCGCCGCTATTGCCGTCTTCCTCTGCAGCGATGCGGCGAAGAACATGACCGGCGTTCCGGTTGTGAACGACGGTGGATGGACGGCCCAATAGGTCGTTTGCTGTACAAGCCGTAACTCTGCCACCCGCCAATCCACCCGGCAGGCGCGCACAGCGCGTTTCCGGGAACTCCGATTGCGGGCGGTATTCGCAATTAGCGAAGTGGCACTCGGAAGGAGGGCAGTGACATGGCTCAGCATCCTACTCCGGCGTTGTCCACCGGGGTTAAAGAACAAACTCACTACGTCAAGGTGGCGTTTGCCAGCTTGATCGGCACTTCCATAGAGTGGTACGACTTCTTTCTGTACGGCACCGCCGCGGCGCTGGTTTTCAACCGGCTGTTCTTCCCCAAGTTCGATCCCCTGGTGGGCACGCTGCTGGCATTTACCACCTACACCATCGGCTTTATTGCCCGGCCGATCGCCGGCGTCATCTTCGGCCATTTCGGCGACCGCATCGGCCGCAAGCAGATGCTGTACATCACCCTGCTGTTCATGGGCGTCTCCTCGACCCTGATCGGCGTTCTGCCGACCTATGCCACGGCCGGAGTCTGGGCGCCCATTCTGCTGACCGTGATGCGCATCTGCCAGGGCATCGGCCTGGGCGGCGAGTGGGGCGGAGCGGTGTTGATGGCCGTCGAGCACGCCCCGGCCAACCGCCGCGGTTTCTTTGGCTCGTTCCCGCAGACCGGCGTCATGGTGGGCGGCCTGCTGTCGGTTTTCGCCTTCTGGATGTGCGCCCGGCTGCCGGACGCGCAGTTTATCTCCTGGGGCTGGCGCCTGCCCTTCCTGTTCAGCATTGTTCTGGTGGTGATCGGCATCTGGGTGCGGATGGCCATCGCCGAATCTCCGGCCTTCGAGAAGATTAAGGCGCAGAAGGCCGAAGAAAAAATGCCGGTCATGGTGGCTCTCAAGCAGCACCCCAAGAATTTGCTGGTGGCCATGGGTATGCGCTTTGCCGAGAACGGCCTGTATTACATCATTACCGTGTTCTCGCTCAGCTATGCAGTCACGGTGCTGAAAATGAGCCGGCCGGCGCTGCTGCCGGGCCTGACGATCAGCTACGCCATCGGCTTGGCGTCGATACCGTTCTACGGCTGGATTTCAGACAAGATTGGCCGGCGGGCGATTTACATGTGGGGCGCCTGCGTGTGCGGCGTGCTCTCATTCCCGTTCTTCTGGATGCTGGACAAAGCCCCTGGGAACGTAGTCTGGGGCTGGCTGGCCATCATCCTCATCGGCCAGCTTGGCCACGCGGCCATGTACGGACCCCAGGCCAGCTTCTTCGCCGAACTGTTTCCGGCCAATGTTCGCTACAGCGGCGCATCGCTGGGCTACCAGTTCGCTTCCATCTTCGCCGGCGGCATGGCGCTTCCAGTGGCCACCGCGCTGGTGGCATGGGCCAACAACAAGACGTGGCCGGTATCTTTGTACATGATTTCGTTCGTAATCATCACCGTGATCTCGGTGATTTTTGCGGAGGAAACTTACAAGAAGTTGGACGTCTCCTGACATTGTGTTGGAGGTGGCAGATTAGATCAATTCTGTTTGGCCGCTTCGATGCGGGAACGCGGTTCACGGCCAAGGCGAATACCCTTGGCCTGTTGCGGGAAGATGCGGCAACTGAAGCGGACTAGCTAAGTTCTGAAAAACTTTTGATCTTGTTTCGTTTCGACCGACACCGAAGCGGTAGGAAGCTTGTGGGAATTTATATCAAAAAGCAATTGTCCCTACCTGGGCTACATCTCTGATAAGAGAGGAACTCAGTTATGAGCGATATCGTGATTGCAGCGGCAACACGCACCGCCATTGGCAAGTTTGGCGGTTCCTTAGCCAATATTTCCGCCCCTGACTTAGGCGCAATTGTGATTCACTGCGCACTTCAGCGCGCCAAGATGAAACCCGCTCAGGTGAGCGAAGTAATCATGGGAGAGATACTGACCGCCGGCTTAGGACAGAACCCCGCCCGTCAGGCGGCCATCAAGGCAGGCATTCCCGTCGAGGTTCCTGCCATAACTATCAACATGGTGTGCGGGTCCGGGTTGCGATCTGTCATGCTCGCGGCAGACGCCATCAAAGCGGGTAACTCAGAAATCGTGGTCGCTGGCGGCCAGGAAAACATGAGCTCCGCCCCGCACTTGCTCCCGGGTTCGCGCGACGGTTTTCGCATGGGTGAAGCCAAACTGATCGACAGCATGGTCATTGATGGGCTGTGGGACGTTTACAACCAGTACCACATGGGCGTCACGGCAGAGAATGTAGCCAAACAGTATGGCATTACCCGCGCCCAGCAAGACGAGTTCGCCGTCGCCTCGCAGAACAAAGCCGAAACAGCGCAAAAAGCTGGCAGGTTTAAGGAAGAAATCGTTGCCGTCCCTGTCCCCCAGCGCAAAGGCGAGCCGGTGATGTTTGCCGACGATGAATATATCCGCTTCGGCGCTACCCTGGAGGCACTGGCCGTGCTAAAACCAGCCTTTGCCAAAGACGGTACCGTAACTGCGGGCAATGCTTCCGGCATCAATGACGGAGCTGCAGCCGTTGTGGTGATGACAGACAAGAAGGCGGCCGAGCTGGGCCTAACTCCACTCGCGCGAATCGTCGCTTACGCCAGCGCGGGCGTGGATCCTAAGGTCATGGGGATGGGACCGGTGCCCGCCTCCCGCCGCTGCCTTGAGCGTGCCGGATGGAACGTGGCAAACCTCGATTTGATTGAAGTCAATGAGGCATTCGCCGCCCAATCCTGCGCCGTACATAAGGAGATGGGTTGGGACCTCGCTAAGGTCAACGTTAATGGCGGCGCCATTGCCATGGGGCATCCGATCGGCGCTTCCGGCTGCCGTATTCTCGTTACCTTGTTGTACGAAATGCAGCGCCGCGGGGCGCGCAAAGGTCTTGCCTCCCTGTGCATCGGCGGTGGCATGGGGGTCGCGTTGGCAGTGGCAAGAGACTAGAAGCGGTTTAGCTCTGTTGACATCCCGGCCGGCGCTCGCTTCGACTTGCTGCGGCAGTCTAATCCTTTCTTGGGGGGTAAACCAAGCCCGAAACTGTAGCTTTACTGCAGTCTCAAATCAGTCCCATTTTCGCTGACGGGAAACAGCTCGTTAACGCGTCGATTCCTGATAAGCCAGCGGAGCAACCTGGCGGGTTGGCCAGCGGTGAGGGTCTCATCTGGGCTGTGCGCGATGCCATACAGGAGCGTGTACCTGTACGCACTCTAACCGGGCACCTCTCAAGAGCACCGTAGTTTTTCTAGAGCGCCGTCAGTTGTTGTTTTGTACCCTGCTGGTGAAACCTAAGACAGCCAATGACACGTAGTCATCGAGCACGTAGGCGAGGCGAGTTTGGGGACAGCTCGAAGCGGCTATAGAACTCTTCGAACCTGCGCAGGGCCGCCAGAAACATCTTTGAGGGGGTAAGCCGAACGCGGATCGGGGCGATGCTGCGCGGGCCCTCTGTCGGCCAGCGGGCACCCCAGTCGGCGCAACCCAGAAATTCGCCACTCTCAACACAACGAGCGCAGCTCTCAAGCGAGATCTGCTCCATGATATCCCAGCCGAATGGGTAGTCAACCAAGGAGGCCGGAGCAGAACGCCAGCCCAGCTGAAAGCCGTCTTCGGACTCACGCGCATTTGCCCAGTGATCGCGGAAATATGGCGAGCAAGCTGCCCCAGGCGCGCATGCGAAGGCCTTGTGATCCACGAAGTAGCCAGGTTCTACTCCGGCGCCCATCTCGCTGGACGTTCGCAGGAGATTCCGGTGTTCCTCCAGACCCTGCCAGTCATAGTCCAAGCCACCGCTTTGCTCTACCTTCGCGACTTGGATGAAGCGGATGTTCGGGCAGGAATCGCGCTGGTTAGCATCCGGGCGATACTCGATATAGCCGCGCAGCACGTCGAGGCCTACTTCGTTCACGGCCCAGCTCACGGTAGCGACCAGAATGCCGGACCGGAGGCGCACTAGGACCTGCCGACTTTCCTGGGCGAGCTCGGGGAGGTTTGGGGCTAAGTTGTCTAGCTTGCGCTTGGGAGACTGCGGCACCGCAGACTCCGCCGCCCAAACCTGAACGGAAGCAACGCCGACCGCCCTCGGCGTTTGAAACAGGACGATGCCCAAAGCCGCCACACAGCAGAATTGCGAAAGGACTGATCGAACCGAGGTCCCCATCGCTGGACCTCCATGTCAAAGGCTGTAGAGAGGCTCACAGAAAGTAACCCCCTAAGACCAGCTCAGATGCACCTACATCGGACACAGTTGGCGGTTAGCGAGCATTATCGCGGAGACTCGGTTGCGGAGTTCTGTCCTGGTGCTGTATAGGCCATCAGCCAGCTCTGCCGAGGCAAGCTGGTCGAAGTAGAAACGATTCCACGAGTATTTCTTTGATCACTCGTACAACGCTGGCCGGTCGCCCCGGTATCGAAGCAGCAGATTGGCGCTGCAGATTTCGCGTGGCACTCTATGCCATGCACTCTATCGCGCCGAGAAACTGTCCATCCCATGCCCTGCCGGGCAGCGAAGCCACGCCAACCGAAGCGCCCGAGCCTGCTCGGCAGTCAACCAGTTTCCTACACGTACACCCAACCGCTTCGCGCCTTTGACGCGGTGGATGCCAGCCGCCAGTTCGGGGCTGAGCAGGCCAGTATCCTAGGCTTCATAGGCAAGCCGCCGCACAGCGGCCAAGCGCACGTTGATCGTCGAGGGGGCGAGGTTCCTCCCGAAGTGACGCGAACGCGGTTTCCGAGGAGTCAGAGATTATCTGTTGCCGCTCAAGGGGCGTAGTTCCACGATTACTTCTGAGTTGCCGACCACTCGCCCCGAACCACACGTCTGGTTTCCCAGAACGCGGTTTCTGGATCCCCTCGCCGCACGACGACACCAGCCACCCTACCGTTTATTCTCTCAACTTACCCGCTTGCCTTCTCTCCAGACGGTTCGCACTATCGGAAGACCCTCTATAATGGACACTCTTACCAAGTCGGCCCGTTTTCCCGCCAGGATTTCACCCCGATCGTGAAGTCCGACCATGGCGGCAGGATTCGCTGAGACTTTGGCGATTGCCTCCGGCAACTTGTGATCGAGATGGTGATGGAGACAAAAAGCCGCCTGCAAGAGGCCTGATGGAACATAATCGGACGATAGGGAGTCCAGCAATCCAAAGGCGGCCAAGCAGTGGGCTGAGACATTGCCGGAATGAGATCCTCCTCTGACCAAATTCGGAGCGCCCGCCACGATCCTCAGGCCGTGCGTGCGCGCCAACTGCGCTGCTTCCAGAGTAGTTGGGAATTCAGATATGGTCACGCCTTCAGCGACCGCTTGCAGCACATCTTCTTCGCGGGTGTCGTCGTGGCTGGCGAGTGTTACCCCCTTGGCCCGGCAGATTTCAGTCACTTTTCGCCGGTTTCCGGCGGCGTGCTTCATCTGCTGCTCCTTGTGTACGTTGATGAGCGTGTTTATCTCCTCGTCGGATTTTTCCGTAAGCTTGTAATAAGCTTTGTATGATTTCAGCTCCCGCCACTGCCGCTGTCCCGGGGTATGGTCATTAAGCGAAACCAGCCTCAACAAAGGATCATGAGCGTAGCATTCGAAGTGCTCCATAAGTGTGGCTTCGGGCGCTTCGCACCTTAGATGAATCATGTGGTCACAGCGGCATAGAGCCCGCTCACCAGCCCAGTGGATCGCTTCAATCGAACTGTGCACCAGGCCGCGGCGAAATGTGTGGCTGAAACCCAGGAAGACCCCATCCAGCACGGTAGTGATTCCGGCACAACTCAGCTGGGCATCATGGGCGATGAAGGCGGCCTTGGGCGAAGGCCAGAGAACATCCGGGCGCGGCATGAGGTGCCGCTCCAGGTTATCCGTATGCGTTTCAACCAGGCCCGGAATCAAGAAGTCGCCTTCCAGATCAATCGCCTCCGCAAGAGCGCTCGGTACGGCATCGACAGCTTTGATCAAGCCATCAACCGTGTGGACAGACCCTCGCCAAACCTCCGACCTGGTCACGACGAGCGCGTTGGTGATGACCATCTCCGGCTTCATAGCCGCATCTCGAGAACACGGTCCGCTACCCCCCGGCACTCTTCATCGTCATGAAAGATAGCGACTATGGCGGCGCCGCGACTCTTGGCTTGCCGGATGAGTTGCACAACTGTGGAACGGTTCTCGCTGTCCAGCGACGCGGTTGGCTCGTCCAGAAGCATGATGGGATAATCCGCGGCAAAACTCCTGGCGACATTGACGCGCTGCTGTTCGCCTCCGGAAAAAGTGGCTGGCGCAATACTCCACAGGCGCTTGGGAATACGGAGCAAATTCAGTAAATTCTCGGCTTTTCGCCTGGCGTGTTCGGCACTCACACCCAGGCTCCGCAAAGGTTCGGATACGATGTCAACACAAGGCACGCGCGGAACGGCTCTCAGGAATTGACTTACAAAGCCGATGGTGTGCCGGCGCACTTCTAGTATTTCCTGTTCCTTGGCATGGCCCATGTCCACCCACCGATCGCGATGGCGAACGAAGATTTGCCCCGAATCTGGTTTGTAGTTCGCATACAGCGAACGCAGCAGGGTCGATTTGCCGACTCCGGACGGTCCGGAAAGAGCAACGCACTCCCCAGGTTCCACAATTAACCCAAGTTTTTCGAAGACACGTATGGTGATGCCTCCCTGGACATGCAGGGTGAAGGACTTGGTGAGGTCGCAAACACGGATCGCGGGAAGCATTATTATCTCCCTAAGCCTGCAAAACGGAGGAAACCAGCAATTGCGTGTACGGCTCATGGGGATCATCCAAAACCTGGTCGGTCAGCCCGCTTTCAACTACTCGACCCTGATGCATCACCAGCAGCCGGTGAGCCAGCAGACGGGCCACCGCCAGATCGTGGGTAACGATTACTGCCGACAGTCCAAAGTCCATCACCAGCCTGCGCAGTAGATCGAGGAGCCGGGCTTGTACAGACACATCCAGGCCCCCGGTGGGTTCATCCATGAACACCAGGCGCGGGCTGTTGACCAGCGTGCGGGCGATTTGCAGCCGCTGCAGCATGCCGCCCGAAAAGGTGAGAGGAAGATCGTCAAGCCTGTCGGCTTCGATTTCTACACGCGTTAGCCAACCGAGCGCCTGGCCGCGGATATCGGCGTAGTTTCTGGCTCCCACCGCCATCAGCCTCTCACCCACATTCGCTCCGGCGCTTACCCTCATGCGCAGCCCGTCGCGCGGATTCTGGTGGACGACTCCCCAGTCGGTTTTCATCAGGCGCCGCCGGGCAGCCTCGGCAATGCTGTGAATGTCGAAGTCCTGACCGTGCTCGCTGCGATAGATCACTCGACCAGAGGACGGCGTGAGTGTGCCTGAAAGGCATTGCAGCAGGGTGGTCTTGCCGGAGCCGGATTCGCCCACTACACCCAGAACCTCTCCCGGCCAGAGTCGGAAGGTAACGTCCTTGCATCCGGTATGGCGCCCGTAGTATTTGCTCAGACCCTCAACGACCAGAAGCGGTGAGGAGAAATCATTTGTCACGGCGCACCATCTCCTGAAAGTGTTGCGCGAGGGCGCCAGATTCTTCGCTGTCTTTGCCGGTGCCTCTCGCGCCGAGTCGACCGGCCTCGCTCCGCCCGTTGCAGTAATCAGTGTCGGAACATACGAAGATCCGTTTTCCTTGATCATCGACGATGATTTCGTCAAGAAAGCTGTCGTTAGCGCCGCAAATATCGCAGCACCTCTCCCAGCGTTCTACCTGGAACGGGTAATCTTCAAAGTCCAGGCTTTTGACCTTGGTATAGGGAGGAACGGCGTAAACTCTTTTTTCCCTACCGGCCCCAAATAGCTGCAGGCAGGGCTGCGGTCCATCTTGGGGTTGTCAAATTTGGGAATAGGTGACGGGCTCATCACATATCGATCATTTACAATCACCGGGTAATTCCATCCTATGGCGATCCGTCCGTTTCGAGAGATGTCCTCATAGAGCTTCACATGCATCGAGCCGTATTCCTCCAAGGCGTGCATCTTTCGAGTTTCAATTTCCCGGGGCTCCAGCCATCGCAGGGGCTCCGGAATGGGCACTTGGTAAACAATGACCTGGTCGGCTCTAAGAATCTGTCCAGAAACTCGTAAAGGAACCTGAGAAGGAATATGCGAGGCAGGCCGATAGCCATAGCTTGGAGGCATGTACCCGAGCGACTTGACGGAGCAGCAGTGGAGGAGACTGGAGCCTTTGCTGTGCCAACCTCGCCAGAATCGTCATGCCGGAGGCAGGCCGCGCAAGTATGAACTGCGCCGGGTGGTGGATGCCCTTCTGTATGTGGTCAAGACGGGCTGTCAGTGGCGGCAGTTACCCAGCGACTTTCCGCCGTGGAAGTCGGTGCATGAGCAGTTCCGGGCGTGGCGGGATGAGGGGATGTGGGAGCGGGTGAGCAAGAGCTTGCGTGAGCAGGGCCGCAAGTCCGGGGGACGCCAGGCGGTGCCCACGGTGGCGATCCTCGATTCGCAATCGGCGAAGACGGTGTTAAAAGGGGGCAGCGTGGCTACGATGCGGGCAAAAAGATCAAGGGACGCAAGCGGCACATCGCGGTAGACACGCAAGGCAATCTGCTGACGGTAGTGGTACACTCGGCCGGCATCCAGGACCGAGTGGGGGCGCGGGCGGTGTTAATGCGGCTGTTTTGTCGTTTCGATACTCTGCGCAAGGTGTTGGTGGATGGTGGTTATGCGGGCAAATTGATTGACTGGGCCAAGCAGATGTTCGGCTACCAGGTTGAGGTGGTCAAGCGCAATGAGATGCACCGCTTCCGGGTTCTGCCCAAGCGCTGGATTGTGGAGCGCACCTTGGCTTGGTTGAACTGGTCCCGCCGCCTCAGTAAAGATTACGAACTGCGGCACACCTCGGCAGAAGCTATGATCTACATCGCTTTCGCTCATCTGCTGCTGCGCCGCGCTACTTAGTTTTTGGACAGATTCTAAGAGGGGTCTCTGGGATACGGTGCCGGGTCTGAATGATAGTTGCCTCTACCGTTTTTTCGGTGGTCTCCACGCCGGTAGTTCTGCTGAAGAATTTGCGGATGGAGACCGCATTGGTGGTATCGTCCGCGCCCTGATCGATCACTTTGAGCACATCGTCGTGTGCGATGATACTAGCCGTGATCTGAATGCCGCCTGTCCCCCAGCCATAAGCCAGCGGCATTTCGCGTCCCCCGAAAGGAACCTGGTAGCCAGGGATGGCAATTGCTTTGAGGATGACACGGCGGATCATCCGTTTGGTTTGTTCATCAAGGTATGCGAAGTTATAACCCGCAAGTGGCGCCTGGCGCCCCTTGATAGAGGTTTGGTCCACCCCAGCCGAATTGCTGGAATTATCAATGCAACTCTGCACTTCTTTGATCATGGATTGCCCTTTTCCCCGGCAGCATCTTTCTCCCGAACGGCTGCGGCACGCATCTGTCTGACCATGACCAGGTCCGCCTGGAAGTCCACGTGATGGGGCAACTTGAGATGCTGAAGAAAACCGGAGGCCTCAACGTTATCTCCGTGCATGAGGACAAATTCCTCGTCCTGGGCGGGGGCCTTTACCTCCTCGTCGAGTTCGCGGCATCTTAGCGCCCGGTCCACGACGGACATGGCCATCGCCTTGCGTTCGCAATAGCCGAAGGTAAGCCCATACCCTCTGGTAAATTGCGGCGGATGTTCTTTGGATCCCTTGAAGTTATTGATCATTTCACATTCAGTTACCGTGATCTCGCCGATCTCTATGGGAAAGCCTAGCTCCGGCGGAGTGATAACCACCGCCACTTCCCCCATGCGAATCTCGCCTACGAAGGGATGGGCGATGCCGAAGCCGCGTTGAGACGAATATCCCAGCGCAAGCAAGAAGCCCTCATCGGCCCTGGCCAGGCACTGCAACCGAGCATCGCGTTCGCCCGGCAACGTCAAGGGATGTCGGGGAATATCCGCCGGCAAATAGCCGTTTTCCGCGACAGGCTCTTTTTCGATCAGTCCTTCGCGATCCAATAACTCAACCACCTTTGGCATCGCGTTACCCACGGGTATTTCACCGTAGCGCACCTCCACAGGTTCCTGCTCGGCGGGCAGATCGAAATTGAGCAGCCGGTGAGTATAGTCGAAAGTAGGACCCAAAATCTGTCCGCCCGGCAGGTCTTTGAAGGTCGCCGATATTCGGCGGCGGATGTTCATTCGCGAAGTATCGATGGGTTCGGTCGTTGCCAAGCGAGGCAGGGTGGTTCGATAGGCGCGCAGCAGGAACGCAGCCTCTACCAGATCGCCTTGCGCCTGCTTAATTGCGAGGGCCCCTAAGTCCCTGTCATAAATCGATCCCTCGTTCATCAACCGGTCCACGGCAAAAGAGAGCTGCTCTTTAATCTGCTCCAGTGACAGGTCAGGAATATGAGGGCCTCCCCGCCGTTTTTCGGCCAGCAGGGTATGAGCATTCTCGATTGCCTTTTCGCCACCTTTTACGGCAACGTACATCTTAGGGTTCTCCTCTTGGCCACATAGACGTTGTTCGATAATGAGCGCCTTCCACGTTCCGCGCAGCTTCTCATAATTCATCTCAACATTCTGTGCCTCACCGTTAACCGGGAGGGCTATCCTATCCGCCAAGTGATACCTGCACCGTGCGAGGCAAGCAGCAGATAGATGCAGGTGAAACCAGCAATACATCGACTCCCAGCGGAAACTGTTGGTTATTCGCCTTTATATCCGGCCAAAGCGAATCGCTTACCCCTACCACTTGCAAGCGGATTTCGCTCTCGATACCCGGTCCTTCTAAGTTCACACCTTGCGTATTGCTGAGCAATTCAACCTGGATGATTACTGTAGCGGACTGCTCCGGGTAGCTGGGATCTCCGCAACGAAACCGGTTAAGCTCCGGGGGCATACGTCCGTCCGCGATGATGGCATAATCGGCCTCGCCGCGGTCCTTGGAAATAGGGCATCCGCAGTGAAACCGCAAATAGCTTTTGACCGCTTCCGAAGAGGCGGTCTGGTCCATCCACAGAGATGTTTCCAGGTCGAGGAGTGTCAGGCAGACAACGGCCGTGGCGGGGTAGAGCGGCCTCGGTACCTGCAGCAGAGCGGGGAGTTCGTAAACTCTACCCGGATGCGCCATGGCGTTCATAATGACGCGGAAGCTCTGTGTGCTTTCACGTACGGGGTCCGTAAATCCAGGAAGCAGGCCGTCTTCATGGTTCATCGCCATTGTGCCCCCGAACCATAGTAAAAAACTCGACCTTGGTCGCGGCTGTCTTCAACCCAAGACAATGCCGGCGGTGTTTTTCTTGCTCCCGCAACGGACAAATGAGCGTTCTCAGAAGCGCCTCGCGGTACCAATCATCCTGAAGAAGTGCGTCGAAAACGGCGGCCAGTTCGGCATGCCTAGGGCGTCGCCCGGAGACGTAGGCGTGGCCGGTGTACCCTTGCCCGGTATGTACCGAACATCGCGTGATAGTCATCTCGCCGAGGTTGAAACGGCGCCCTGTTCCTCCCATTCTGGCCTGAACCATGGCCAGTCCGACTTCCGGGGCTCGCAAAAGCTGGTATCCGGGTTTTTCCTCAAGACGCGCCCAGGCGCCTTCCAGCTCCTCCTCAGGAGCTATGGCTAAAGCGCCCATCCACTGGCGTCGCACTTGAAGTTCATCAGGGGAGTCAGCTTTATTATTGGGCATCAGTTGAAATCGTCCTCACCTTCGAGTCATATTTCTCGACAAACTGCTGTGCGCTCAGCCTGCGAAAGTCAGGCAGCGCCAGGCGAAGCTTTTCAGGAGGCCAATCCCACCAGGCGATGCGCAGCAGGCTCTGCTGCACCTCTTCAGGGAAGCGCTCCCTGATAACTCGTGCCGGAACACCTGCCACGATCTGAAAAGGCGGTATATCACGTGTCACAATCGCCCCTGCGCCGATAGCCGCTCCGGTTCCAACGGTCACTCCCGGCATGATGGTAGCGTTGTGGCCCACCCAAACGTCATGGCCCAGGGTTACACTGTAAGAGCGGCGCCATGAGAAAAAAGCGACATCGTCGTCTTCTCCCAGGGCGAACTGCCGGCTGCGATAGGAGAAATGGTGCAGCGCGGCGCGATGTAAGGGATGATTCCCCGGGTTAATGCGGACGAAGGATGCAATCGAGCAGAACTTTCCGATCCTGGTATAGATGATGTCGCTGTCGTGAATCACGTACGAATAATCACCCAGTACGGTTTTCGTCAGCGAAGCGCGGGCGCCGACCTCGGTCCAAACTCCCAGATGTGAGTCCACCACCACGGCTTCGGGGTGAATCAGCGGCTGCACGCCCAATATCTTCTCTGCCATAAACGGCCTTCTAATTAGCGATTCTTGCTTCAGCATGAGCCAGAAATCCAATCTCTTCCAGCCCCTGTTCAATTGCAGCGATCACGTAGTCGCTCATGGAGCCGCGCGTATGCTTGCAGTAAGGAGTATGAACGTGTAGGTCTGTCTTTCTTAACTGGACGCGCCCATTCCCTTGTAAACTCATTCGTGTACCTTCAGATGCTAGCTCCCGAATGTGATAACCAATATCACACAACGCCATGGCCAGTGTTACGCGACGGTTAATTTTCATATTGCCAGCCTTCCTAACCTGGCTTCACGTTTCCGTTTGAGTTAATGTTAGGGATTCATTAGCGAGACAGGTTGTATGGGTGACAAACATGAGTCTGGAAATCTACAACGGACGCTTGCTGCTGGGAGATGGGGCAAGTTGCCGGGAGAACCTTATTATTGAGGGCGACACCATCAAACAGGTTGGCACTACGGGGTCAACATCCAAAGAAACTTTCAATGCAGATGGAATGCTTCGTGGCTGGACATCGCTTGCGCCTACAAGCACCGCTGACAATGCTTGATTCCTTCGATGAATACTCCGATAATAACTTGCACTTAGCATCATCAATTGGCAGAGGGCAAGCGCAACAATGTTGATCCGTCCCTGTACGGCAGAGGATGTTGAGCAGATCCTGGTCTTATTGCAGCAGCTCTGGCCAGGCAAGACTCTTTGCCACGAGCGCTTACGGAAGATTTATGACTGCGCCCTGGCATCGGGCACGCAATGTTATTTGTGCGCTGTGGAAGGGGGCAGAATCGTAGGTTTTTGTTCCATTTCGCTGAAAAGCAACCTTAGGGTAGAGGGAACATTGGCTAACCTTGACGAGATGGTCGTAGATCATGCCGACCGCGGACGCGGGATTGGGAGCCAGCTGTTGCAGGCATCGATTGCGTTCGCCAAGAATCGCGGCTGCGCACAGTTGGAGCTGGAGTCCGCTTTGCATCGGGCCGAGACCCATGCCTTCTATGAGCGCCGGGGCTTCCAGAAAAGGGCATATCACTTTGCTCTCTCAATTGCTTGAAGCAACCCCGCCGCAATGGCGGGAGCGCCATGCAGGATTTACACGACTATCACGCGTTTTTTACCAGTAATTCATATCCATCTGCTAGCGTGCTTGCTGCGGTCAAATAACTCTCCGAAAACACTAGGTGATGAGATGAACCTTCGAGAATGGTTGCAGCGTGCAGGTGTAATCTGCTTATTAGTGGCATGTCTCGCGACAACCAGCACGGCGCAGGGCCAGCAACTCAAGGAACTGAACTTCGGTGTCATTCCCGCTGAAGCGGCGCAGAACGTCAGGAAGGATTGGCAACCATTTGTCGATGATATGTCCAAGGCCCTGGGCGTCAAGGTGAACGCGTTTTTCGCCTCCGACTATGCCGCGGTGATTGAAGGCATGCGCTTCAACAAGGTCCAGATTGCCTGGTTCGGCAACAAGTCGGCCATGGAGGCTGTGGACCGTGCCAATGGAGAGGTGTTCGCCCGCACCAGCGGCTTTGAGGGGAATTCTGGTTACTATTCGCTGATAATCACCAACACCAGCAACGGCGTCGATACTCTCGACGAAGCGCTTAAGAACGGCAAGAAATACGTCTTTGGCAACGGCGATCCGAACTCCACTTCAGGTTTTCTGGTCCCCGGCTATTACGTCTTCACCGTAAACAAGATCGATCCCAAGACCCACTTCAAGGCCGTGCGCAATGCTAATCACGAAGCCAACCTCCTGGCGGTGGTCTCCAAGCAGGTGGATTTGGCGACGAACAACGATCTGGAGTTAAGGAAGTTCCAGAGGCTGTACCCGGACAAAGCAGCGCAGATCAAGGTTCTCTGGAAATCTCCGATGATTGCTAACGATCCGCTGGTCTGGCGGAAGGATCTTCCCGAGGACCTGAGGGCCAAGATCAAAGCTTTCATTATGGGGTACGGCCGCCAAGGGCCGGATAGCCAGCGGCAGCTCCAGGTGCTGTCTCACTTGGGTGAGGGGTGGCGGCCGTTCGTTGAGTCAAGCAACGCTCAGTTGATTCCGATTCGCCAGCTTTCGCTTGCAAAAGACAGAATGACCATTGAGAACAGTCAGAGCATGTCACCGCAGGAGAAGCGAGCCAAGCTGGCTGAGATCGATCTCAAACTGGCTGACCTGCAAAAACAAGCGCAGAATTTGCCCTAGTAGCCTGGGAGGCTGCGGAAAAACAGGTTTCAGGTCTGGCGGGGCTACAAGATATTGTTTGCTGCTCTTATAGTGCCCACATTCCATAGCGCCTCGCTTGTTGCTTCGGCGCGTTTTTCCGCAGCCTGTTAGACGGGGTTCAACGCAGTTGGGAGTGCGGACAGAGGCCCGCGCAATACTGTGCCTGGCCGCCGCCCTGATGGCCAGGCTGCAAAAAGACCCAGCCGGGCACGTTTATACAGATCAGAATCATTGCAGCCCGGAGTCGTTTCCAATGATTAGCTGGCGAAGGGGCCTGCCCGACGACTCACTAAGGCGAACCAGGGTTGCGCTCTCTGATATAAGTGGATATAAGTGGCGCATGCAGAGGACAATCCATCAATCGGCAGAGGCGTACCAAACAGCACCGGAGGCCTACGAGCGCGGGCGGCCTGACTACCCGCCAGAGGCTGTGCGCAAGTTGATCGAGGAGCTTGGCATCCACGCAGGGCGCGCAGTACTCGAGCTGGGCGCCGGAACCGGCAAATTCACCAGGCTATTGTTACCGACCCAGGCCAGGGTCACTGCCGTAGAGCCGGTCGAGGGTATGCGGCGGAAATTTTCCGAAGTCCTGCCCAATGTCAAAGTGCTGGCGGGGACGGCCGAGGCAATCCCGCTGGTAGACTCCTCGGTCGATGCGGTGATCGCCGCACAGGCCTTCCACTGGTTTGAGGGATACGCCACGCTGCGCGAGATTCATCGCGTGCTCAAGTCCGGCGGGCGGCTTGGCCTTATCTGGAACGTCAGGGACGAATCCGTCGACTGGGTACGCAAGCTTACCGACATTATAGATGTGCATGCCGAAGGAACTCCGCGGCACCGGACCGGCGCATGGCAAAAGCCATTCCAGGAAACTGAGCTTTTTACGCCGCTTCAACTTTGCTCGTTCCGCTACGACCATACTGGTCCACCGGAGATGATCGTCGAAAGGGTGCGTTCGACTAGCTTCATCTCCGCCCTGCCGGATGCAACTCGAGAACAGGTTTTAGACCAGGTGCGTGAATTGGTGCGAACGCATCCTCTCACCCGTGACAAGTCCATGGTGGCGTACCCCTACCGCACGGACGTACATTGGTGCCAGCGGCGGTAACGATGGAATTCTGCAGAGCTCTTCTCCAAACGCGACTGTTTTTACCCTTCCTTAACGACGCTTTAACGCCGTCCCGCTACCGTTGTTCTTAACTGAAGATCTGGTAATCAGCTCACTTCCGCGAACAAGCCGAAAGGTCGTCACATCACTTCCAGCTAGAGAAGGCGAATGTATATTATGGCTTCAAGAAGCCCGGCCACGCTCGGTTTGGCGCCAATCAGAATGCTGTCTTCGAAGCCCGCAGCGGCGAAATCAGCCGTGTTCCCTCGCGGGCGCAAACGCTGATAAACGTCGCCTTCCGCAGAACCTGCTACACGTTTGCCTGGCTGGTGGTTGCGCTGGTGGCATTCATCGTACTGCAGATCGCGGTGGCGGCGCTTCCGGCGATGCACGATTACGGCTGGTGGTTCCTCTCGGGAAGAGTCTGGGACGCAAACACCAGCTGCTAATTGTGCTCCATACTGGGGCGGTAGAAAAGGCCCTTTCTCGACTCTCGGGCCGCTTCAGAACGCAGTCTAACCCTTTGAAAGACACCTCTTCGGGCGAAATGGGAACGGGTTTGTATAGTCGTGTGAGTCACGGTCAGAAGCTCTCGAACGAGGCGTCAGTCGTCTGAGAACTCGGACTCGGAATTTTTTGACTCAACCCAAATTGACTCTGAGTCAAGATTTATCCGTAAAAACTTGACACAAAATTAATACAACGCAAGCTGGCGAACATCAGCTCCTTTAACAGTGCGCCTAAATGGCCTACTTCTTGTCACAATCGTAAATCTTTGAGGGGATAAATAGCGCCAAAAACCCAGTCAGAACATACGCTATACCCAGCGCCGCTAAACCAAGTCCTATTGATGCCTTGCTCGCTATTGCGCCAATTGCGACTGGCGCTGTGGCTGCACCAATTCGACCGATATTGTAGGCGCCCGCCACCGCGGTTCCTCGAATCCGCCCATTAAAGGTCTCGGCCATATAGGTGCCGTTCAAACCATACGGAGCTCCAACGAAAAATCCTGTAATAATTAGCAGAAAGAGAATGTTGCCAGGAGTATGGAAGAAGATCACGACTGGTAGAAGTGCTGCTGCAAAGAGAGTAACGAAGACATACGAAGCCCGCCGGCCCCATCTGTCGGCGGCCACCCCGATCAAACTCTTGCCTAGCACGGCTGCGACAAATGTACCGACCATGAACCCTGTCATTTTTTGGAAATTAATGCCTGTTTCCGTGACCAAATAGGTCGGCAACCAATTGTTTAGCCCATAAAAACCGAACGCCAAAAAAGCGGAAGCAAAAATCCACAAAACAAAAAACTTGCGCGCCGCAGGATCGGCAAAAATGATTTTCCATTCTGCTGCTGTAGATTGTCGTTTGATGTAAGGCTGGCGCTTTTGTTCAACCCAGCAAGCTGGTTCCGGAATACGGCGGCGGATGTAAACTGCCAGAGCCACGGGAATGACCATTCCTATAAAGAGCTTTCGCCAGCCATAGAGTGGTATAAGGGCACCAGCTAGCAATGATGCGACTACATATCCCACTGACCAACCTGCGCCAACAAAGCCCAGAATAGTGCCTCGACGCTTACCAGTGACATATTCACCCATGAGGACGTAAGACACCGCCCACTCACTGCCGATGCCCAGCGACGAAATGAGACGTACCGTAGCGAACTGCAAAAAATTCTGGGTCATTCCCAAAAGAGCAGTACCTACTGCGAACAGCATAATGCTCCACGATACAACTCGGACGCGACCATAACGATCGGCTAGCCATCCACCTAACATACCTCCAACTCCTTGGCCGATCATCAGACAAGTGCCCAGCATGCCAGCTTGAACCTTGGTCAAACTTAGATCTTTGATGAGGTATGGCAAAGATAATGACACCAACATCAAATCAATGCCATCTAACAGGACTCCCAGGAAGCACGAAATAAAAACGGCGAGTTGTAACCGGTTGCTCGCTGGAGCGGCAGGGGCCTGGGTCGCGACTGTTGCCATACAATCCTCCGTTGTTGACTGTGGCCAATTTGTTACTACGGGTTGTGCGGTTGATGTACGCCCATTATTGACGAATCTCGACTTTCAATTGATAAGACCCCAAAATGCTCTTGCAGAAATCGCAGTCAGGCTTTGCGGTCTGGGCGAAGGCATAATCGATCCCCAATGCCTTATATTTGTTTAGCCCATATGTGTGATACGGGATAACTTCCACATCGCGAAGATTGTTCTTGCTGAGAAACTGTCCCAATGCATTAAGATTCAGCCGATCATCGTTTGCACCTGGTATTAGCGGGACCCTGGTCAGCACTGGGAAACCCCGTCTAGCAAGTTCTTGTGCGTTATGTAGTATTAATTCGTTGCCAACGCCGGTGAGTTTCTTGTGCACCGAGCTGTCCATGTGTTTAATATCCAGAAGCACGAGGTCAAGATGGGCAAGCAGGCTTTCTAATACGTTCCATGGTGCAAACCCGCTGGTGTCCAGAGACGTGTGGTAGCCCAGTTCATCATGCAGCCTGATTAAGAGAGAACGCAGAAAACCCGGTTGCATTAGGGGCTCGCCGCCACCGCAAGTTACGCCTCCACCCGTTTGCATATAGAAGCGCCAATCTTCGCTCACGGCATCGCACAGTTGCTGAACGGTCATCTGCCGGCCAGAAAGAGTTCTTGCTTCGTACAAGCAGGCAGAGGCGCAGGTGCCGCAACTTACACATTGGTCCCTAACGTACTTAAGAGCGGCGTTCTCTATCTTTACGGCTTTATGGGAGCAGGCCTCGACGCACGATGCACAGCCTTTGCACAACTGGCTAAAATACATTAGCTGTGGTTTGGGGTTTTGCGATTCGGGATTGCTGCACCAAAGGCAGGAGAGTGGGCAGCCTTTGAAAAAAATCGTCGTGCGTATTCCTGGGCCGTCGTGAACACTGAAATGCTGGATATCGAAAATCCATCCAGTCTCGGGAGAAGGTTGCGGCTGCCCAGATGAGGTGCTTACTCCCTGTGCCATCACTGCTCCTTAGGAACCCTTACATCAAAACGGCACGACGCCCTTTATGGCGCAGCGCATGTCGATACCTTCAGTCCCTTAACCACCACCCCGGTATCCGGAGCATAGTCCACCGAGACGCCGCCAAGGTTTTCGTTAAGGCTGCGCTCGATAACAAACGTAATGCCGTTCACTTGAAAAGTTTCGTCGTCTCCGGTAACCTCCTCATCCAGAGATAAACCCAGCCGGATTTTTCCACCGCAACTCCCTGCCGTGGTGATCTGAGAAATGCGTATGTTGCTCGTTGGATCATTATCTTTCAGAAATTGCCGTAGCTTTTCCTGCGCGACAGCTGTTACATTCATGTGGTCTCCCCAAAGAGCGTATTTTCGCCCCCCGTCGTAGACAACGGTCTTTCCTGTACGGATGCTAATTCGCTCACTAGAAAGTCAGCTTTTCTCCACTTGAATTGGGGCACGCATCTACGTGCCCCAAGAAACAGGTCCCGCATCAAGTTACAAGTCTCTACAGAGTATGTTCCGTGCGGGCGATGATTTCATCCTGAACGCCTTTGTGCAGTCTGGTGAAGTAGGCGCTGAACCCAGCAACTCTGACTGTCAGATCCTTGTAGTCCTCCGGCACTTCTTGCGCCGCTTTGAGTTTATCGCTTGTAACCACGTTAAACTGGATATGCGACCCGCCCATGTCCATATATGCCTTAATCAGCGCAATAAGATTTCTCGCGCCCGCGGTGCCTGAGAGCGCGCTCGGGTGAAGCTTTACGTTAAAGTGGTTCGACCCGTACTTCACCGTATCCAAAGCCCTGGCTGCGGAGCTGATCAGGGCCAGTGGTCCTTTTGTGTCGCTCCCCGGTGTTGCAGAGACGCTACCATCGGTTAGCGGCATGTTTTTCTTACGCCCCGAAGGCAGAGCGCCGGTCAGCATTCCAAAGTAATTGTGTATAGACAGCGAATACGCCTCTATGTTTGCCATGTGCTTGCCGAAGAAGCTTTCACCCGATCCCCGAAACGCTTGCATCGAAGTGTCGTAAACCCGACGCACCAAAGCATCTGTTTCCTGGTTGCCGTTGCCGTGCTTTGGGGCCTTCAGGCACTTCTGCCTGAGCGTCTCATATCCGTCGAAATTGGCGGCTAACGCCTGCCTCATCTCCTGCATGGAGACCTGCCCGGTGTCATACACCAGATACTTCATGGCTGCCAGGGCATTGGCCGCATCAACCCCCGCGGTGCTGATCGTGTAATACAGGTAATACTTCGGTCCGCCAGCGTATTCGTGCTTGCCGCTTTCCAGGCAGCCTCCCAGCATAGCCGAACGGAAAGGGCTTGGAACGGTGTCGCCCAAAACTTTGCTCGCTAGAGATCCGTAGCGGCGCGCCTGGGTAAACATATATTCAACTTGCGCAGTAAATGCATCGAACAGGTCTTCGAACGTTGAAAAGGTCGCGGGGTCTTTCGTTTTGCAACCTACCTGCTTACGTGTAGTAGGATCGACACCTTCGTTCAGGGCCAGCTCAAACATCTTGGCCAAGTTAAAGGTCGCCATTTCGCGGACGAAAGCGCTCTTTCCCGCCACTCCGGTGCCGACACAGCTTAGGTTCGCGCAATTGCGCGCCTCTTCCAGGGTGATGCCGCATGCGGCATGCCGAGCCAGCAGTCGTTCTACCACGACCCTGTTATTCATCCACTGCGGCTGGCCTAGCCCTGTTCTTTCCAGCTCAACTGCCTTCAGCAGAAAGTCTTCTTTAAGCCCGTCATGGTAAAACACCGTGATAGTTGGTTGGATGTTCCGCAGCGCTATTTGAGCATCTAGCAAGAGGTAGTCCAATTCAGTGGTAGCATCCCTGCCGTCCGCAGTCAGCCCGCCGACCGATATAGTATGTCCGGTATGACCGGAAACAAGCTGAGCGTATTCAATCCCCTGGTAATATCCATACTCAAGGATCTTGACGTATAAGCACTTAATCCACGCCAGAGCATCCTCGTTCGTGAAGCCGTTCTCCTGCTTGTCTTTCTGCAGGTACTGGTTGAGATACTGCCCAATGCGTCCGGGAGAGGAGCCGCATCCCGCCTGTTCCATCTGAACGCCGATGTGGAGGAACCAGAACGACTGCAGTGCTTCGCGGAAATTCCGCGGCGGATTTTGAGGTACCCAGCGACAAACCTGTGCAATTTCAAGCAATTCTTTTTTTCTGAGCGGGTCTTGCTCACCGGCAGCCATTTGTTCGGCAAGCGCCGCATATCGGTCTGCCAGCCCGAGTAGCGCGTTCATACAGATAAGCGCAGCGCGATAGAAATCAATTCTGGAACTGTTTTCGGCCGTCATCGGCACGGCGCGCATTCTTTCTTCGGTCTCTCTGATGATTTCCGCCAACCCCTTGTTGATAAAAGTAGGATAGTCAACATTGCCAGCCCCCACGGTCGCATTCGTGCCATCCCAGAAGACGCCAGCCTTCACGCCCGGCCTGGGATCGAAGTTGTGGAGCAACTTGGAAAGGGCATAGGTTTTGGCGGTGGCGCTGCGGGTCTTGAAGAATTCGGCTGCCTCCAGCATCAATTTCTTTTCTTCTTCACTGATGCTGACAGCGCCTAAATGGCTCATCATGGCTTGCTGCAAGTCTTTGCGGATCCACTCTGAATCCCACTCGGGATAGGGATACACGCCGGCAGGTTGCCCGGTCACCGTGCCCACAATAGGCACTTCATCTATGAAAATCGTCTTGTTCCGCAGTAATTTCTCGAAGAGCCGGGCGCGCAAGACGATAGCCGGCTCATAGTCAAATTCACGATAAGCTTCGAGAAGAAACTTAAGTCTTTCCGTGTCGACTTTCTGAGGGGCGTTGAGTAAAAACTCCTTCTTCCGCGAGACAGCGGCCAAACACCGTTCTCTGCGGGTACTGTTGCTCAAGCCACTCTCATGGCCCACAGCAGAAGCCGTGTTCACCGCAATGCCTCCCTGCACTTGTTCCATTGCTATACCCATATCAAAGCCGCCTTTCCTTAAGTTTCAAGCGTCTGCCAAAAGCTGCCATACCTGACAGCTGCTGTAGCGGTTCTGGCAATTAACGTTGCAAACCGCTTTGTGTGAACCGTTTGTGCCTAGGCTGACATATTGCTAAATTACCCTGTGGACCGGATCAACGCAATTGAATTTTTGTGCTTTTTACGTTCAAGAAAAAATGATGTAGCTAGCGGATTTTCAATATAATTGAACATCCAAGCCACGTTGCCGCTCTCTGGTGGGACTGACGGGTTCCGCGCTCGAGCTTGCATCGACCCGGGCGAGTACATGGAACTCAATTCGGCGGAGGGGATACTTGCCATGGTGGAGCGTGGTCTGGGAGTAACGATACTCCCCGAGCACGCAGTTGAAGGAGCCCGCCGACAACGATTTCCAGTATCACCCATAGACGACGTTGATGCCGTACGAAATGTTTCCTTTATGTTCCGCAAGGATGCGATTAATTTACCCCTGCTTGAAGTCGTACTGGCCAGCTTCCAATCGGCGGTAAAAGGGGTTCGGTGAATTTGGTGCGCAAATATTTCGTCTGGGCCCTGCCCAGCGTTTTGAACTGGCCCTGAAACTGGTCGATTCCCGAACCCGTGCCGTGGGGCAAGAAGCATCGCAGTTGCTCATGAATATCTCATTTTGGATTTTTTGGGCCGGCTTTTCCGTTTGCCTATCTCGGCGGGATCAGAAATCAAGCGGCATTCATCCACGTGTCGCTCGGCCTTTTTGTGGTGGCCTGCCTTGTGCTGTTAGGGCGAAGAAGTGATTTGCAGCGGCATGAGCTTGCCTTGGCACGGAATCGATGCCAGATCGTGATTTGTGTTGCGGAATAATGGAGGATCGCAGATTACAACAGGAGGGGCGTGTATGGGGAAGCGGATAGCAATTTTAGGGGCTGGCGCAATCGGCAGCAGCGTAGGGGCCGACATGACTCGCGCGGGAGAGGACGTGTACCTCATCGACCAATGGCCAGAGCACGTGGAAGCCATGAAAGCCCGCGGGCTGCACATCACCATGCCGGAAGGAGATCTGGATATAAAGGTACGGGCGCTTCATCTCTGTGAAGTAGCGTCGCTGAAGAAGCCGTTCGATATCGTCTTTCTTACTTCAAAATCGCCCGATACCGTCTGGCTGACGCATTTCATCAAGCCGCATCTGTCTCCGACCGGGGTCCTGGTGTCGCTGCAGAATAGCCTCAATGACGAGTGGATCGCGCCCATCATCGGCTATCAGCGGGATGTGCCCAGCGTGGTCGAGCTGGCAGCACAGATTCTAGGCCCGGGCAGCGTCCGCCGCCGCACCGGCCCGACCAAAGCGTGGTTTGGCCTGGGAGAGATGCACGGCCGGGTAACGCCGCGCGTCCAGGAATTGGCAAAGATACTCGGGGTTGCCGGAAAAACGCAGGTCATCTCGAATATCTGGGGCGCCAAGTGGTCGAAGCTGATTGTCAACACCATGTCGCACGCCGTGGCTGCCATCCTGCGCGACACTGAGCCGGTCGTCATTGAAAACCCCAAGCTGTTCGAGCTCGGCATAGCACTGGGGAAAGAGTGTCTCGACGTAGGAACTGCCCTGGGTTATCAGGTTGAGCCTGTCTTCGGGCTTACCGCCGAGGACATGATGGGCGACCCGGAAAAGTTCCTGAAGTGCATCCTGGAAACGCTCTGCAAGCACATTGGCAAGCACACCAACTCATTCCTGCAAGACATCCTGAAGGGCCGGCCCTCGGAGGTGTACTACATGAATGGCCTGGTAGCCGCCAAGGGCCGCGAGGCGGGAATTCCGACGCCGTTTAACGATGAGATCACCAGCATTGTCGAGCAGATCGAAAGCGGCGAGATGGCCGTTGGGCCTGAGCACCTCTCGCGATTGGAGAGTCTGGTGTCTGCCAAACGGGCCGCGGCTGCCAGGGACTGAAGTCGCACAATGTGATGCTCGCACGCCAGCGGGCAGGCTGAAAATTCTGTCCCGATTAAAATAGAGTGGAGATCCACAACCGGCCATCTCTAAACGTTGCGGGGTCCGGCTCAGCCTTGCGCCGCTGCCTTCGCGCGCAGGGCGCCGGCTTTTTCTTCCGAAGCTTCCTCCATCCTGATCCGCTGATCCAGAACGGCCTCGGCCCTTTGTTGGTCGAACTGCCCTTCCCACTTGGCTACTACGATGGTGGCGATTCCGTTGCCGATGATGTTGACGAGTCCGCGCACCTCGTTGAGGAAGCGATCCACTCCGAGCAGCAGCACCAGGGCGGCGATGGGAATCTTGCTCATGGAAGCCAATGTCGCAGCCAGGGCCACGAAGCCCGCCCCGGCCACGCCGGCCGATCCCTTGGAGGTGAACAGAGCCGCCGCCAGGATTACCAGTTTCTCCGTCAGGCTCAGGTCGATGCCCGTCGCCTGCGCCATGAACAAGGCGCCCATGGTGATATAGATCGAGGTGCCGTCGGCATTGAAGGTGTATCCGGCCGGCAGCACCATGCCCACCACGGTCCTTTCACATCCCAGGTACTCCATCTTAGCCAGCATCCTGGGCAAGACCGCCTCGGTGGAACACGTCCCCAGGGTAATCAGGAGCTCTTCTTTGATATAGCGGATGAACTTCCACAGAGAGACGCGGCATATCAGGGTTACCGTACCCAGCACCCCCACGACGAAGACGATGCTGGTGAGGTAGAGGCAGAGAATCAGCTTGCCAAAAGAAGCCAGCGTCCCGATGCCGTACATGCCGATCGTAAACGCTATGGCGCCGCCGGCGCCGAATGGGGCCAGCCGCATCACTATGCCGACAATGCCGAACATACCCTGCAGAAACTCATCGAGCACGCTGAGCAGGGTCTTGCCGCGCTCTCCCAGATGCGATACGGCAATGCCGAACAGCACCGAGAACACGATGATCTGCAACATGTCGCTGCGGGCAAAGGCATCGACCGCGCTGGAAGGAATGATGTTCAGAAGAAAATCGCCGATGCCGTGCGGCTGGTGCCTGGCCGCCGCGGCGTAGGACTGAATGGCGCTGGCGTCCAGCGTGGCGGGATTGATGTTCATGCCGTGGCCGGGCCGGAAAATCGCCGAGACCACCAAGCCAATGGCCAGCGCCAGGGTGGAGGCGACCTCGAAATAGACGATTGCCTTGAGGCCAACGCGCCCCACCTTCTTGATGTCTCCCATCCTGGCGATGCCCAGGACGACGGTGGCGAAGATGATGGGGCCGAGCAGCATCCTGATCAGCTTGATAAAGCCGTCGCCGAGGGGTTTCAGCGAAACTCCGGCGCGCGGGAACAGGTACCCGATCAAGCAGCCGACTACGATTCCTATCAGCACCTGGAAATAAAGCGTAGAGCAGAACTGCTTCAGCTTCGTGTTAGCCATGGCATCTTCTTTCGTTTGGTATCAGAAATGCATAATTTTGATTTCAAGAAAGTTCGCTTGTCACTGGCAACAATGCTCACATCCCTGCGCCAGCGGCGCCGATTCGAGTTTCAGCGACTGCAGGACGGGGATCATCTCGTCGAACGTCTCCAGAACATGCGCCCCAGCCTCGCGCAACAGACGCGCCTTGGTTGAAGGCTTGCCCTTGCCGCCCTCGATAATCGCCCCGGCGTGGCCGAACATGGTGCCCTCCGGCATCTGCTCGGTGAATCTGCCGGCGATATAGGAAATGAGCGGCTTGGTGTAGCCGCCGTTGCGCACGAACTCGGCCATATCCTCTTCAAAGGTCGTGCCCGGCTCGGAGAAGGTACCCACCGCCTGGGTTTCGGGGTCCTTTTCGAACAGCGCCAGCAGGTCTTTGGGCGTGGAGCCGATCAGCGGGTCGCCGCCGATACCGATGGCGGTGCTCACGCCCAGGCCGGCACGCTTCACCATGTAGGACGACTCGGTTGTCATGCCGCCGCTGCGCGAGATCACTCCGACGCAGCCCGGCACGAAACAGCGCTCGAGATTGTCGCCTCCGGTCGCGCCCACCTTGATGCGGTCTTTGGGATTGACGATGCCGGCCGTGTTCGGGCCGATCACTCTCGCCCCGGCCGCATCGGTTTCCGCCAAAAGTTTGAGCACGTCATGCTGCGGGGTGTTTTCCGTGATAATGACGATCATCTTGATGTCATTGGCCAGGGTCTCCAGCACGGCATCCAGCACGAAGGCCGGCGGCACATAGATCAGTGCCGTGTTGAGCTCGTGTTCGGCGCAAGCTTGTTTCAGGGTGTCATAAACCGGGACGCCGACTACCGTTTGGCCCTTTTTGCCGGGAGTGACCCCCGCCATCACCGGAGTGCCGTAGTCCAGCATGTGCCTGGTCACCATGGTGGCCTCGCGGCCGGTGATGCCCTGAATAACGATTCTGGAGTTGCGATCAATCAGGATTCCCAAGACGTTCCTCCCCTCAGCCGCCGTAAACCTGTTTCATCTTCTCGACCATTCTGCGGGCTGCCACGGTCATGGTTGTCTCATCGCCGTAGTATTCGACGCCAGCGCTGGTGAAGGTCAGGCGGCCTACCGAGTCATTGACGCCCGCGTATCGCACCACCACCGGAAACTTGGCCGGGTCGATACCTTTGTCTTTGAGCGCGCGCACAATGCCGCTGGACACCAGGTCGACCTGGGTATTGTTGGTGATGTTGCCCGCCACGAACAAGCCTCTGACGCCAGGCTTCGACAGGATCACCTTCACCAAGCCATAGACTTTTTGCTCGGGGGGATTGCCGCCGAACTCCGTGTAGTTAGCCGGCTGGCCGCCGAAATAACGCAGCGCGTCGAACATGGTCAGGCTGCCGCCCCCGCCGCTGCACATGAAACCGATGTCACCGCCATCCATTTCGGTGTAGCGGGCCGTGCCGCGGTAGGGATCGGCTTCGTTCACTTCGACCGCCTGCTTCTCCAGGGCGGTGAGCGGACGCCAGGCGCGGTCGCTTCCCAATTGCACGAATTCCGAGAGCTCCGGATGCCGGTACATGGCGCCGTCGTCGACACCCATCACCGAGGCTGCCGCGATCGCTTTGCCTTCCTTCGTCAATGCCAGGGGATTGATCTCCAGCACGGTGCAGTCGTATTGCACAAACACTCGATAGAGCTTGATCAGGATATCGGCTGCCTGGCGCAGCGCGGCTCCTTGCAATCCCAGCTCGGCCCAGATTTCCTTGGCTCTGAACTCCGGCAGACCTTTGTACGGGTCCGCGTAAACCACGCGCATGAGTTCAGGGTGCTTGCTGCTGATCTCTTCCACGTCGATGCCGCCTGCCGAACTGGCCAGCACGGCCGTGCGGCGCGCCATCTTGTCGATGGTGAAGGAGACGAACAGTTCGCGTTCGATGGCGATCTTTTCTTCCACCAGAACCTTCTCGACCGGGTAATGGCGGACCGACGTACCCAGCAACTGCCCGGCGGCCTGGCGGGCCAAAGCCGGAGTGGAGGCGAACTTGATCGCCCCCGCCTTGCCTCGCTTGCCTACAGGCACCAGCGCCTTCAGCACCACTTCACAACCCAGCGCCTGGGCCTGCTCACCGGCTTCCTCCGCGGTTGTGGCAACGAAATGGCGCGGCACGGGAATCTGATGTTGCGCCAAAAGCTGTTTGCTATGGTTTTCCAGTAAGCGTCCCACAGGAATACCCTCACACTTTCTTGTATGACTGCAAAAGAAGTCTTTCGCGCTCGGCGATAGGGGCGTCGATCATGCGGCCATCGACGGTGATTACGCCCAGGTTGCGCTGCTGAGCTTCGGCGAACGCCTGTACAACCTTCTCCGCGAAAGCCAGTTCGCTGGCAGACGGCGAAAACTCGCTGTTTATGATCGGCACTTGCTTGGGATGGAGAGCCAGCTTACCACGGAAACCGATACGCCGCGCCAATCGGCACTCCTGAACCAAGCCCTCTTCATCGTTGAGGAATGAGAAGACGGTGTCAATTGCCGTGATTTTGGCGGCACCGGCGGCAAGCGCTATTTCTCCGCGAGCGTGAGCAAGCTCGACGCCCTCCCGGCTGCGCGGGACGCCGAGATCGAGCGTGAAATCCTCCGCGCCCAGGCACAACGCCTCCACTCGCGGGCTGGCGGTGGCAAGGCTGTAGGCGTTCAGCGCGCCGAGACAGGTTTCCACCAGACAGCGGATCTTGATTGTGCCCTCTTTTAACCCGTTCGCCTTCTCCAGCCGAACCAGGGCGCGCACGAGCTCTTGCACGTGCGACGCGGATTCGGCTTTGGGCAACAGCAGGCCGTGTAACCCCGGCTGAACAATCTTGGCCAGGTCGGCTTCGAGCATTTTCGTGCTGACGGCATTTATACGCACAAAGACAGGTACATGCTGTGGCGGGAGGGATTTCAGAGCCTCGCCGATAGTCATCCGGGCCAGGTCTTTTTGGGCCTGAGCAACCGCATCCTCCAGGTCCCAGATGACGCAGTCGGCGCCGGCATCCAGCGATTTCTGGAGTACGCGCGCCTTATCGCCGGGGGCAAACAACATCGATCGTGTGATCAAGTGGCTTCACCTTGAAAAATGATTGCGCTTATTAAGTGTTTATCTATCATAGTTGGACCACAGCAGTGAATCGGTTTCAAGTCGTAGTTTCGGCCGGAGCCTGCACTGAAATGCTCGGTTGCCGGCGGATGGCCGCCGCTTGTCGTAAAATTCGAGACTGCGGCGCGCTGTCGGGGTGCAATTTTGGCTGTTGAGAGAGGTGGCCGCCGTTGCCGCAGATTAAGATCAGAGCATTCGGACATATTGCCTCTTTGCTGGGAAGCAGGGAAGTCATGCTCTCCTGTGACGGACCGTTACCGGTGAGCGCGATTCTGCAGGAGCTGCGCAGCAGGTATCCGTTATTCGCCAACTACCTCCGCCAGCAGCGCGAGATCACGGACAACCTGATGATCGGCAACGGCGGCCTGGAGCTGCGGCTGGACTCCATCGTCGAACCGGGCCAGGAGCTGGTGCTGGTAACCCCCGTTTCGGGGGGCTGATACGTGTAAACAGAGGACAGAAGTGCTGCAGCGCTTTACAGGCAGTCCGGGGCCAGCAGAAAATAATGCGCTCTTTTTTCAATAGTTTACATTCTCCCCCCTCGCGCTTTTGTTGAGAAATTCGCCCGCCTTTGATAACCGTCCTGAAGCCGAAATCTGGAGCAAGATTCCCAGCATTTGCCGAGACTGTTTTGCTTGTAAAACCGTTAATGAGCGGTACAATTCGTGGCGAATCATACAACAGCGCATTTCTTGGGGCCTCTCATTTTCAGTTCGACCTGAATCGATTACCAGTTCAGCCGAGCAAAGCAGCGAAGAAATTGCGAATGGGGTGATTATGGCGAATGTACTTATGATCCACCCGGACAGGTGTACGGGCTGCCGTAACTGCACGCTCGCTTGCGGCTTCCGGCACGAGGGACAGTTCCGGCCCACCGCCAGCCGTGTCCATGTTTACGCCTGGGAACGGCAGGGGTTCTCCGTTCCCATGATGTGCCAGCAGTGCGACACCGCGTCGTGCGTTACAGTGTGCCCGACCGGCGCACTCCACCGCGCCAAGGGAACGACCCTGGTTGCCTATAAGCGCGCCATCTGCATAGGTTGCCGCATGTGCACCATCGCGTGCCCGTTCGGCAATGCTGTCTATGACGGTGTCACCGAAGCAATTCTCAAGTGCGACCTCTGCGACGGCGATCCGGCCTGCGTGAAGTTCTGTCCCAGCCAGGCGCTCGAATTCGTCGAGGACAGCATCTCCACCCGCTCGCGGAAGAAAGTCTTTGCGAGCAAGTTCAAGACCGCATTCGAGGGGGTGTGACATGTACGGATGGAGCGGCACAATTCTGCGCGTCAATCTAGCGACTGAAACGGTTACCAAGCAAGCAACCAATCCCAAGGACGCGACTTTGTTTCTGGGAGCGCGCGGCTTGGGCGACAAGCTTTTTATCGACGAGGTCGACCCCAAAGTCGATCCCTTTTCGCCGGAGAACAAACTTATCTTCGCGCCTGGGCCATTTTCCGGGACGTTCGCCCCGTCCGGCGGACGCTATCACGTGGTGACCAAGAGCCCCCTGACCGGCGCCATTGCCGGCTCGAATTCCGGTGGCACCTTCGGCCCGGAACTGCACTACGCCGGCTACGATGCCCTGGTCATTGAGGGCAAAGCCGCCAAGCCGGTGTATATCTGGATCAAGGACGACCAAGTCGAGATCCGCGACGCCTCTAAGCTGTGGGGACAGTTGGTGCCCGACACCACCGATATGGTGCGCAAGGAGACCGACGAAGAAGCCAAGGTTGCATGCATCGGCCCTGCCGGCGAGAAGCAGGTGCTGTTTGCCGCCATCATGAATGACATGTTTCGCGCCGCCGGCCGTTCCGGCGTGGGCGCGGTCATGGGCTCCAAGAACCTGAAGGCAGTGGCGGTGGTCGGAACCAAACCCATTCAGGTGGCCGATCCCAAGGGCTTCGAGACAGCCGTGTGGAAGGGGCGCAAGCTGCTGAAGGAGCACCCGGTGGGCGGCGCGGGACTGAAAGCTTATGGGACGGACGTTCTCATTAATATCCTGAATGAGACTGGCGCGTTGCCGGCCCGCAACTTCCACGACTCCCAGTTCGCGACGGCCGACAAAGTCGGCGGCGAGTCCCTCTCGGCCAACATCCTGGTTCGTCCGAAGGGCTGTTTTTCCTGCGTCATCAGTTGCGGACGTGTCACCCGCGTCACCAATCCCAAATATGCAAACGAAGGAGAGGGGCCCGAGTACGAGGCTACTTGGGCCATGGGGCCGGACTGCGGCATCGACAACCTCGACGCCATCGCCAAGAGCAACAGCCTGTGCAACGAACTTGGGCTCGACCCCATATCTTTAGGCGCCACCGTCGCCTGCGCTATGGATCTCTACGAGGCGGGAATCCTCGCGCCGAAAGACGCCGACGGGATGAACCTGAGCTTCGGCAATCCCGATGCGCTGGTCGAGCTGACGCGCAAGATCGGCCTGCGCGAGGGCATCGGCGACCGGCTTGCGCTGGGCTCCTATCGCTTCGCCTCCTCGCTCGGGCATCCGGAGTTCGCCATGACGGTGAAGAAGCAGGAGATGCCTGCTTACGATCCGCGCGGCGTGCAGGGCATCGGGCTGGAGTATGCCACCTGCAATCGCGGCGGCTGCCACGTGAAGGGCTACACCATCGCGGTGGAGGTGCTGGGCTGCGGGGCCAAGCTTGATCCGCGCGATACCAAGGACAAGCCGCAGTGGACCAAACTCTTCCAGGACCTGACCGCGGCCATCGATGCCTCCGGCGGATGCATCTTCGGCACCTTCGGCATGGGCGGAGACAACTATGCCGAATTGCTGAGCGCGCTCACCGGCGTCAGTTACACGACCGAGGAGTACATCAAGGCCGGCGAAAGGATCTGGAACCTGGAGCGGCTCTTCAATTTGAAGGCGGGCCTGACGGCGGCGGACGACACGCTGCCGGAACGCCTGCTGAAGAGCCCGGTCAAGTCCGGACCAGCCAAGGGCGAAGTGAGCCACGTGCCCGAGATGCTTCCCGAGTACTACAAGCTCCGCGGCTGGAACGAAAAAGGCGTGCCGACCAAGGAATGCCTGCAGGAGTTGCAGCTGGCCTGATCCAGAGGTTGGCGGTGATCATAAAGTACTTTGCCGATATCCGGACACTGACGGGGCGGGGAGAACAGCAGTGGAACAAGGCGGCGCCAACGCTGCGCGCGCTTCTGGGGGACCTCGTCTCCCAGTACGGCGTCGCCTTCGAGAAAAAGGTCTTCCACGAGGGGCGCCTCAGCGGCGCGATCATCATTTTGGTGAACGGGCAGGATGCCGCGCTGCTGAAGGGGCTTGATACTCCGCTCGCAGCGGAAGATCACGTCGTCTTTTTTCCCATGGTGGCAGGGGGCTGAGCCGGATGATGCAGCAGAGTGTCGCATCTGCCGGATGGGTAGTGCTGTTCCCGCTGGGATTGCTGGCGGCGGGAATGGCGCTCCAGATGCTCCTTGCCGGAGCGCTCTCCGCCCGTGCCAAGGGTTGGCTTGCCTTTGCCGCCGGCCTGGGCAGTCTGGCGGGCGTGCTCGCTGCCTGGCCGTTGATCCTGGCCGGACGTGCGCTGGAGGCGAGCTTTGGCTTTTGGGATGGCCCGGTCCGGCTCGCATACCACGTCGACGGGCTTTCGTTCCTTTTCGCTCTCATGGCGGCCGGGATCGGCGCCGCCGTGCTGTTTTATTCGGCCCGCTACATGGAGCGCGAGAAGGGAACCACCCGCTTTTACTCGCTTCTCCTGCTGTTCATCGCCGGACTTATTAATCTGGTCTACACCTCGGACCTGCTTCTGATCTATTTCAGTTGGGAGGTCGTCGGCCTCTGCTCGTTCCTCCTGGTTGGCTTCTGGTACCGCCTGCCTGAGGCTGCTTACGGCGCGCGCAAGGTCCTGACCATGACGCATCTGGCCGGCTACGGCCTTCTGCTGGCGGTGGTGCTGCTCTACGTCAGGACGGGATCGACGCGCTGGACCGACGCGGCGGTGCAGAGCGCTTTCACCACCGGCATATTCCTGCTGGTGCTGGTATCCGCTCTGGCCAAATCGGTGCAGTTCCCGCTGCACACCTGGATTCCCGATGCCATGGCCGCGCCCACCCCGGTCACCGCTTTGCTGCACGCCGCCTGCTATGTCAAGGCGGGCGTCTACCTGGTGGCCAGGATGCACTCGCTGGTAGTCTGGCCGGAATCGTGGGGGCGCACGGTCTCCTGGCTGGGAGCGGTCACGCTGCTTCTGGGAGCCTTGTTCATGCTGGTGGAACGCGACCTGAAGCGGCTGCTCGCCTTCTCCACCGTCAGCCAGATTGGCTACATGATGGTCGGCCTGGGGCTGGGCACTCCATTGGGCATAGCCGCGGCGCTTTTCCACTGCCTAAACCATGGCCTGTTCAAGGGCGGACTGTTCCTGTGCGCCGGCGCGGTGCAGCATGCCTGCGGCACCCGGGACATGGATGCCATGGGCGGCCTGGGGCGCCGCATGCCGCGCACCATGCAGCTTTGGCTGGTCTGCGCGGCAGGCGTCGCGGGCGTTCCTCTCCTGAATGGCTTTGCCAGCAAGTGGCTGCTGTTCAACGCCGCCCTGGAAGCCAACCAGCCCCTGCTCGTATTCGTTGCCTGGGCGGGCAGCATCCTGACCGTATTCGCTTTACTGAAGGCAACCAGCGGGGTGTTTCTGGGAAATGACGGTTCAGCCGTCGAGCACGCGCATGAAGCTCCCGGGACGATGCTCGGAGGCTGTGGCGTGCTCGCCGCAAGTTGCCTGCTGCTGGGCGTGGCGCCGCAGTTGGCCGTCAGTTATCTGGTCAATCCGCTTCTTCCGGCGGTCGGACGCGAACCGCTGAGCGGAGTGAGCTGGCTTGGTCTTGCCACCGGGCAGGGCGCATGGGTGGCGATGGGCGGCCTGGCATTGGCCGTGGTAGCGCTTGTTGTCGGCGGGCTCATTTACTTGTTGCACCTGCCGGCGCGTGGTTTAGCTGCCGTGGCCGGTGGCGCGCCCTCGGTTTTCACCGGAGGCGAGCCGCTCAGTCCGCAGGGACGCCTCGGCGCCAGCGATTTCTCGCAGATCATCAAGCAGGGCCTCGGTCCGTTTTATCGCGTCTGTGACGTCGATCGGCTCTGGCTAGGCCGGTGGCGGGCCCTGTGCAGTTTCGCCGCGCGGATGGCGGGGCTGCTGAAGGTGACGGAACGCTCGCCAGTACGCTTTCTTCTCATCGTCGGCGTACTGATGGCAGTGCTCACTTTGTCCGTCTCATTTTCGATGGCTCCGGCCACCCAGGCCGGCGGCGCTGCCGCTCAGCCACTGCCACTGTCGCTGCCACTGCCACTGCCACTGCCACTGCTTGTGGTTTCGATCGCTTTTTCCTTGCTAGGCCTGCTCCTTGCCGGAACTGCGGTGCGCGCCGAGTGGCAGTTTATCGGCTGGCTAGCCGTCGCCGGTGTCCTGGCGTGCGGCGGCTTGCTGGTGCAGGCCACGGTTTTGCGCACGCTACTGCTTGAGGTGGCGGCCGCAAGCGCGCTTGTGGTGGTGTGGCGAACCGGTAGTCGCGCCGTGGCGGGACACGCCTACCTGGCCACAATCGTCCTCTCGACGGTCGGAATGCTGGGCGGTACGCTGGCTGCTGAGCATGGCAGCGGGCAGTTGGCAATGGCTCTGCTGCTGTCGGCTTTCGCGGTGAAGCTCGGACTGGTTCCGCTCTGGTTCTGGCTGCCGCTGATCGCCGAGTCGACGCCGGTTGTCGTGACCGGTGTTGTCATCGCGGTGGTCGATGTCGCCGCCTTTGCCGAGCTGCTCACACTGCGTGTCGCAGAGCCGTGGCTCTTCAGCTTTGCCATGCCGTGGTTGGCAATTGCCGCGGCTTCGGCGATTCTCGGCGCCCTCTTCGCTTTGGCGCAACGCGACCTGAAACGCCTGCTGGCGTTTTCCACGATAGAAGACATGGGCCTGCTTGTCGCCGCCGTTGCTTTGGGCGGCCGGTACGGCTTGGAAGGCGCGGCGCTCGGAGCAATGGTGCATGCCGTGGCCAAGGCGCTTCTGTTCGCCACTCTCGCGGCTCCGGAGGCGGACGGCGTTCCGCTGATCGATGCCCGGGGGCTGGCCTCTCGTTATCCGATTGCCGCCACAGGATTCGTCGTGGGCGCATTGTCTGTGCTGGGCGTGCCTCTTACCTTGGGCTATGCCGCGCACTGGCGGATATTCGTAGCCATATCCGGTAGCGTCTGGTTATTGGTCGTACTCGCCCTAGCGGCGATGCTCAGCGTTGCCGTCTACGCGCGGGCCATTGCGCTCTTCTGGTGGGGCGTGGAATTGGCTCCGGCATCGCCGCGCGCATACAGCCGGCCCGTTCTCGCCACGGCCCTTATCGTCCTGATGCTGGCACTGGTTGTCGCCGGGATTTGGCCGCAGCTCCTCAGAGGTGCCTTATGAACGGGCCGGCTCGGGGAATGTTCTTTCGGCTGGTAGAGCGTGCGCGCCGGCGTTCGGCCTGGCTATTTCACTTCAACGCCGGCTCCTGCAATGGCTGCGACATTGAGCTGGTCGCCTGTCTCACCCCGCGTTACGACGTCGAGCAGATCGGCATCCTGCTGGAAGGCAGTCCGCGGCACGCGGACGTGTTTTGCGTCTCGGGTCCGGTGACGCGAACCACGCGCGCAGCGCTCGAAACCGTTTATGGCCAATTGCCCCACCCCAAGGTCGTGGTAGCGATCGGCTCTTGTCCGGCCAGTTGTAATGTTTTTGCCGGCAGCCCGGTAATCGAAGGGCCGCTGGATAAAATCATTCCGGTCGATATTTTCATTCCCGGTTGCCCGCCCCGGCCGCACGCGATTATCGGCGGCATTGCCCAGGCGATCGATAAACTGGCCCGCCAACGGGCGATACCGGCAGGGGGTGGGCGATGAACCTGCTGTTTTCATTGCTCGCGCTCCTGGTCTTTCCCGGCCTGCTCTACGCATTGCCGATGGGCTGGCTCATGCTCGGCCTGGAACGCAAATTGAGAGCCCGCTTTCAGGGACGCCTTGGCCCGCCGCTTTCGCAGCCTTTCTACGACGTCGTCAAGCTGCTGGCGAAGTCGCCGGTGGCGCGGGTGGCATCAGAAGCGGGCCTGCTTACGGCCTTGCCGTTGTTAGCGGGCGCCTGCACGGCCGGCGCTCTGGCGCTGGTTCCGGTGTGCGCGGGCGGGCGCGGCTTCGTCGGCGATCTCGTGCTGTTTGTCGCGTTGCTGGAAGTGCCTCCACTGTGCCTGATTATCGCGGGGTATGCTTCGCGGTCGATATACGGCGAGGTGGGCGCTACCCGCGAAGCCATTATCACCATAGCCTGCAACGTGCCGCTCCTGGCGGCATTGGTGGCTATGGCAACGGCTGCCGGCAGCCTGCATCTTTCGCGCATCGTACTGGCCACGCCTTGGCCGGTGCGGCTTCCCGCGCTGCTGGCCATTCTGATATGCCTGCCGGTGAAACTGCGGCTCAACCCGTTTTCACTGGCCAATGCCGAGCAGGAGCTTCTGGCCGGACCGCTTACCGAATTCGACGGGCCGCGGCTCGCCTTGTGGGAGCTGGCGCACGCTCTGGAGTGGGTTGCGCTGACCGGCTTCGTGGTGACACTCGCCGTCCCGCTGCGCAGTCCGTACGCCCTGGTGAATGCCCTTGGGTTCGTGCTGCTCTCGCTTGCTCTGGTGCCGCTGCTCACCATGCTGGCTGCGGCTACGGCGCGGCTGAAGATCACCCAGGCAACGCAGTTGCTGTGGCGTTGGGGATCGGCGGTGGCGGCAGTGGCGCTGGCGGCGGCGATATTGCTTCGGCATGGAGGAAACTGACGTGCTGCGCATCTTGCGGGTGATTAAAGGGAACTTGGCGGAAGGACCGGCGACGGTCCGCCTGCCCGCCAGCGTCCCTTCACCCGAGGGATATCGCGGGCCGGTGGTTCTCGATCCCGCTCGTTGTCTCGCCTGCCGCATCTGCGCCTACGTCTGTGTAACCGCCGCCATTACCGGCGCGGAGGAAGGCACGGCATACGCCTGGACTTACGACCCCGGACGCTGCACCTTCTGCGCCCGCTGCCTGGAGCGCTGCCCCGGGGCTGCACTGACCATGTCAGCCGAACCGTTGCCGGTGTACACGCGGGTGGGCGAGCTGGAAGTTTTGTATATGATTCCATTCCCGCCCTGCCCGGACTGTGGAGCCCCGGTGCGGCGCGTGACCGACGAGCTGATTAGCCGCGCTTTCGAGCAGGTGACCGAAGAGACACGGGAATTAATGCGGCGCTGCGAGCGCTGCCGGCGGCGCCGGCTGCAGCAAAGCCTGCTGGCGGCTGAATCCGCGCCAGGCAAGGAGAAGACCCCATGAGCGCCGCCGCATTGCGTGAACGGATTGAGGGAATCTGGGCGGAGCGGCCCGGCGGCTGGCGGTTGCCTCTTCCCATCGGGCAGGTCCGTGCGGCAGCGCGGCTGATGCTCGAGGGTGGCGCGCGTTTTTCGGCCCTGGTGGCGCGCCAGCTCAGCGCGGCAGAGCTGCAGCTTTCGTGGCATTGGGACCTGAAGGGGACTCTGCTGTCCATCGAAAGTATGCTGGTCATGGGAGAAGCCGCTCCAAGCATTGTCGATATCTATCCCGGGGCCGACTGGGCCGAGCGCGAGGCGCATGATTACTACGCCATCTCGTTTCAGGAGCGCTCCTCGACGGCGCCGCTGATGTTGCGCGAAGGAGACACTCCCGGGATATTGCTCAACAGGGAGGAGGCGCGCTCGTGAGCTACCGCATTCCCATCGGGCCATACCACCTCGCCCTGGAAGAGCCCTACAAGATAGAGGTCGAGTGCCAGGGAGAGAAGGTGGTCGGCGCTTCCCTCAAGGTCGGGTTCAACTTCCGCGGAGTCGAATGGCTGGCCCAACGGAAAAACATCACCCAGGCAATCGCCCTGCTGGAGCGCGTCTGCGGAATATGCTCCCACGTTCACTCCATGACCTTCTGCATGGCGCTGGAGCAAATTGGCGGCGTCGAAGTTCCCGAGCGCGCCCGTTACCTGCGCGTAGTGGTGGCCGAACTCGAACGGATCCACTCGCATTTGCTGTGGGCCGGCGTGGCGGCGGAGCTGATCGGATTCCAGACGCTGTTCATGCAGCTATTCCGGCTGCGCGAGCGCGTCATGGACCTGCTGGAATCGATCTCCGGCAACCGCGTGAACTACTCGATGAACCGCATCGGCGGCGTGAACCGCGACCTGACCGAGCCCGAGCGTGTGCGCGAGACCGTTGGTGACATTCGCCAGGTGATATCCCGCACCATGATTCCGCTGGTCACCACGGACCGAACTGTAATCGCGCGCTGTCGCGGCGTCGGCATACTTTCTCGCGCCGATGCGATTGCTTATGGCGCGGTCGGCCCGGTGGCGCGCGCTTCTGGTGTCGATACCGACTTGCGGCGCGACAATCCCTACCTCGTCTACAGCACACTCGAGTTCGCGGTGCCCAAACAGACCGCGGGCGACGTTCTGGCCCGCGTCGTGGTACGGGCGCTGGAGATAGTCGAGAGCTGCGGGATCATCCAGCAGTGCCTTGAGCGGATGCCGGCGGGCCCGCTCCATGGGGCGGACGTCTACTTCGTACCGCCGGGTGAGTCGATTGTACGCATCGAGGCCCCGCGCGGCGAGCTGTTTTACTACGCGGCATCGGACGGCAGCGGCACTCCGGCACGGGTAAAGATTCGGACTCCCAGCTTCGCTAACATTCCCACGGTTGCTGTCATGGTGAAAGGCAGCGACCTCGCCGACGTGCCGCTGATTCAAGCCGCCGTCGATCCTTGTTATTCCTGCACGGACCGCTAATTCCCGAAGTTTGGCTATGATTTACCGGAGAGAGATTTTTTGCTGCCGTTGGTTGCGGCATTCCTGTTTGTCTCTCGGATCAGCACAGAGTGAATGCTTATGCCGGCTAATGAAGAACAAAGTTGCGGAGGCCAGTTTCGCGATGTTCGGCAGCGCGGTTTCTACGATCGCGCCTCGGTCGAGCAGGCAACCGCCTGGATCGATGCCCATGGCGGCACGCTGGCCGCGGAAGTCGTAACTGTCGCCGATGCCGTCGGACGCGTCCTTGCCTCGCCGGTACAAGCCAAGGCAGACCTGCCGCTGTTCGATTGCGTAACGGCTGACGGATACGCCCTGCGCTCTGGCGAAACCATTGGCGCCGGAGATTACAATCCGCTTTTGCTTGCCATCCAAAATGCTGATTCTCCGCTGTTGCCAACTTCTGCGGCGCTTGTGGCCGCAGGTATGCCATTGCCCGGAGGAGCCGATGCCGTCCTGCCGTTCGAGGCGTCGCGGGCGGGCGGCGCTTCGCTGGAGGTATGCCGCGCGGTAGCCCAAGGCGTGGGCGTCGAACGAAAGGGGCAGCAGCTCTCGGCTGGGACCACAATCCTCGACAGCGCACGGATAGTTCATCCGCGGCACCTGGGGCTGCTCCTGGCCTCGGGCGTTGAGCATCTCAAGGTTGTCCGGCGGCCACGCGTGCGGCTGGTTATCGCCGGTCCGAAGTTGGGCGTCAAGCATCATGGTCCTGATGTTGACGGCCCCATGCTGAGCGCCTTGATCGCGCGCGACGGTGGGCAGGTGGAGTCTGTCGTCAACCGGGCGGAGCGGCGCGAGGCGATCTGCCGGGCGGTCAGTGTTCCCGGAGCGGACATTATTCTTGTGGTTGGCCGCACCGGGACCGGCGCCGACGACCAAGCGCCGCTGGCTATTGCCGAGATTGGGAAGTTGGCTATTCACGGCGTAGCGGTGCGACCGGCTGGCTCGACCGGACTGGGCTTGGTCGCCGGCGTGCCGGTGGTTTTAATTCCGGGCGAGCCGCTGGCGTGCTTTTGCTGTTACGAGCTTTTTGCCGGGCGGCTGGTAAGGCGAATGGGTACCCGCAATCCGGAGTTTCCGTATGCAGTGCGTGAGTCCGAAGTTCGGCGCAAGATTGTTTCTGTCGTCGGGTTGGTTGATCTTTGCCAGGTGCGCTTTGTCGATGGAGGGGTTGAGCCGATTGGCTCGGCGGAATCCGGCGGGCTCGCCGCCGCCGTTCGCGCCGACGGCTTTGTAGTGATTCCGGCTCCGCTCGAGGGAATTGCGCCGGGCGCTCGCGTCAACGTACACGTTTATGAAGGGGCAGGCAGCAGGAAGTGAAGCAGGGAAGCAGGAAATATGGTTAGGGTTTAGCGAAGGTGCCTCACATTTGCGAAGCAAATCCGGGTTAGTTCATGGCGTCACCGCGAAACTTCTGTAAAGGAAGTTGACAATGGCCAAAGATGACCGCAAGGCAGCCCTGCTGAGAGCGGCGCGGCAGGAGCAATTCCTTGAAGTGGTTGACCGCGACGAGGCGGAAGCCCGCTTCCGCAAACATCTCAGGCTGGAGCCGCTTGGCGAAGAATCCATCTCGCTGGAGCAGGCATTGGGGCGGGTCCTGGCGCGAGACATCGTGGCCGATTTCGACGTTCCGGGCTTTGACCGCTCCGTCATGGACGGCTTTGCCGTGCGCGCCGCCGATACCGCCGGCGCTTCCGACGACCAGCCCAGGATGCTGCGACTCAATCAGGAGATCTTGACGCCCGGAGTGGTGCCGCAAGTCACGGTTGCCGAGGGCGGCGCAACCGTAATCGCGACCGGGGGAATGCTGCCGCGGGGCGCCGACGCCGTGGTCATGGTCGAATACACGGAAGTTCACGAAGAAGGCGATTCTTTGCGTCTGGAGGTGCGCCGCCCGGCCGCCCCAACCCAGTTCGTGGCGGCGGCGGGCGGAGATATTGCCCGCGGGGAAGTGGTGCTTCGTGCCGGGCAGGTTTTAAGTTCGCGCGAAATCGGCGTACTGGCCGCCACGGGCCGCGCCCAGATCCCGGTATGGCGCAAGCCGCAGGTGGCGATTTTCTCTACCGGCGACGAACTGGTCAGGCCGGGAGAAAAGATGCCGCCCGGAGGAGTATTCGATTCCAACGCCTATATTCTGGCCGCCGCCGTCGAAGAGCTGGGTGGAGTCCCGATTTCGCTGGGCATTGCCGAAGACAGCGAAGCTGCCGTCGCGACGCTACTCGCGAAAGCGCTCCAGTACGACATGGTGCTGCTCTCGGGCGGCACCTCGAAAGGCGCCGGCGATCTCGCCTATCGAACTGTCAGCCGACTTGGTTCGCCCGGAATCGTGGTGCACGGGGCTGCTTTGAAGCCCGGCAAGCCCATATGCCTGGCGGTGACGAATGGAAAGCCGGTAGTCATTTTGCCGGGGTTCCCCACCTCGGCAATCTTTACTTTCCACGAATTCGTAGCCCCGCTGATCCGCGCCTTCGCCGGTCTGCCGCCGGAGCAGCGCGCAACCATCCCGGCTATCTTGCCGATACAGATCGGTTCCGAGCGCGGCCGCACCGAGTACGTAATGGTCTCGCTGGTGCGCGCCGCAGGACGGTTGCTGGCTTATCCGACCTCCAAGGGCTCCGGCGCAGTGACGGCTTTCGGGCATGCGGATGGCTTTTTCTCGGTCGGACCGCAGACGGAAAAGGTTGAAGCGGGCACGCAGGTTGAGGTCACGTTGATCGGCGCGCGGCACAAGCTGGCGGACCTGGTGGTGATAGGCAGCCATTGCGTTGGCCTGGACGCCATTCTTGGCCATCTGGTGCGTGAGGGTCTTTCGGTGAAGGTGTTGAACGTGGGAAGCACAGGAGGGCTGGCAGCGGCTAGGCGCGGCGAGTGCGACATCGCGGGTATCCACCTGATGGATCCTGCGACCGGCGAGTACAATCGTCCTTTTCTGACAGACGAGCTTGAGCTGGTTCCCGGTTATGGCCGCCTGCAAGGGATAGTCTTTCGCTTGGGCGACAAGCGCTTCGAGGCCCGCTCGGTGGAAGCGGCTGTAGCTGCAGCCCTGGCTGACCACACCTGCCTTATGATCAACCGCAACCCGGGAAGCGGCACAAGGATTCTGATCGACCGCCTGCTGAAAGGTGTTTCTCCGCCGGGATACCAGAGCCAGGCCAAGACGCATAACGCGGTAGCCGTGGCCGTAGCGCAGAGCCGGGCTGATTGGGGCGTTGCCATTGAAACAGTGGCTCGCCAATACGGCCTTGGCTTCATTCCGCTTCAGGCTGAGCACTACGACTTTGTGATCCCCAAGAATCGCTTGGGCCATGCCTCGGTCCAGCGTTTTCTGGAAGTTCTCCGCGATGACTCCGTTCGCGCGGAACTCGAAAAGCTTGGCTTTAAGCCCGCTGGCCGCCAAACCTGAGCGCCTCGGTGCAGCTACGCTCTGCTCCGCATGCCCGGTTTACGAGAGATTTCACGATCTAAAAGGCGTAGCATGGACGGCATTGCATTCTGGAATTGGCTGATTCGTCGAATTTGCTAGCTCGGTTAGGAAATCGACATGGCGAAGATTCCGTTTGGCCCCACCTATGAGGAAATGCTCGACCCCGGCTTGCTTGATGCCGGCGTAAGAGCCCGGGCGCTGCGGGCCCTGAAAGAAAATGAACTCGATCCCATCAATCTCTTCAACATTACCTGGAAAGACGAATCCTGCCAGGTGCGCAAGGCGGTCTTGCCGCCCGCTCTGACCGGGATCGATGCCAACGTAGTGGTACTTTTAGGCTGCGGTTTTCCCTCCGGATCGCACAAAGTCGGCCCAGCCTATAGCACTCTGATCGAAGGCCTGGCGGACGGAGAGATTGTTCCCGGCCGGCACACGATCCTTGCTCCTTCGACGGGGAATTTCGGTATCGGCGCCGCCTATATCTCCAAGCTGCTTGGTTTTCGCGCCGTGGTAATCATGCCCGACGGCATGAGCAAGGAACGCTACCAGCGCATTCGTAATTATGGCGGAGAGCTGGAGCTTACGCCCGGTTCGGAATCGGACGTGATTCTCACCCTGGAGCGCACTCACGAGCTGATGAAGAACCCGAAGAACAAGGCTTTGGCGCAGTTCGAGCTGTTTCCGAACTATCGCTTTCATCGCCATGTCACCGGAGGCAGCGCGGTGCAAGCCGTAAGAGGGGTGGGGAACGGACGCATCGCCGCCTTCACCTCCGCTCCGGGATCGGCCGGGACGCTGGCCGCCGGCGATCAGATCAAGGCCGCCTTCGCGGAGGCGAAGATCGCCGCCCTCGAGCCCTATGAATGTTCCACCCTGGCCACTGGAGGCCGCGGCCAGCATCGCATCGAGGGAATCGGTGACAAGATGTGCACCCTGATTCACAACGTCTTGGCGACCGACTTCGTCGTTCTCGTCAAAGATGAGGAAACCATACAGGGCCTGAAGGTCCTACGGGACGGCGCGGAGCCGCTCGTCAAGGCGGGCGTGCCCCGCGAATCCGTGCTTGGCTTGCGCGATTGCTTCGGTCCTTCCGGCATTTGCAATGTTCTGGGCGCCATCAAAATCGCCAGGTATCTGCGCCTGGGCCCGGGCGACAACGTCGTCACCGTGGCGACAGACGGCTTCGACCGCTATCAGTCGGTTTTGGACGACATGAATCACCGCTACCTGGAAATGCCCGGCTTCGTCCTGGACCGCTGGCTGAGAGACATTTTCCTGAACGCCGCGGACGATCACGTCTACGACTTTCGCCGGGCTTCCGCCAAAGAAAAATTATTCCGGCAGAAGGCGGACGATTGGGTGCGGTTTGGGTATTCCAGGGCCTTCCTTGATTCCATGCGGGACCAGGCTTTCTGGGATGAGCAGTACGCCAAAGTCGCGGAGTACGACAGGAAAATCTGCGCCTTGCGCTAGCGCGGCTGTGCTCGGCGTGGGACGCATTTTGGTTTTTCCGCTGTCTAGAGCTTGTTTCATAAATGGAACCTGGTGGAAGCCCACGCCTTTAGGCGTGGGAAAAATGGGCTTAACAATAACGCCTTTAGGCGCTCTGTAGATACGCCGTCACGGCTAAAGCCGGTTTCCTCGGTCCTTTGCCCCCACGGCTAAAGCCGTGGGCTTCCACGATAATGCACCTTCAAAGCCATTTATGAAACAAGCTGTAGGGCCCGGTTGTACCAGCACTCCAGCAGTTGCCTACAAAAAATGTAAGGAGGCGATGCAATGGTGATTGCCAAGATAAACATCCTGCTGCTTGCAGTGGTTGTGGCGGTACTTTTCCATACGTCTATGAGCGCAGCGGAGTATCTGGAAACAAAAGACGGAGCCAAGATCTACTACGAAGATCATGGTAAGGGCCAGCCCATCCTGCTGGTGCATGGCTGGACCTGCTCATCGAAGTTCTGGCAGAAAAATGTCCCGGAGTTGGCCAAAGAGTTCAGGGTGGTGACCCTCGACCTGCGCGGCCACGGGAACTCTTCCAAGATTCTGACCGGCCACACCATCGCGCAGTATGCGCGCGACGTGCGCGCGGTGATAGAGCGACTGGAACTGCGGAACGTCACCCTAGTTGGCTGGTCTTTGGGTGGGCCGGTCGTGCTCTCGTACTACCAGCAGTACGCCCACGACAGCCGTCTGAAGGCGCTGGGCTTGGTTGACACGGCTCCTTTCCCGTTCAGCCCGGCGGAGTGGAACAGTCACGCCTTGAAGAATTACAACTACAACGCCATGAACGCCACGTTCGTCGCTTACACGGCCGATCCCAGGAAGTTTGCCACCGCATTCACGGCCAAAATGTTCAAGCAGAAGCCTTCCGAGGCGGATGTGGACTGGGTAGTGACGGAACTGATGAAGACGCCGGCCTGGATCGCCGTAGCCGTATACTCCGACTTCACGATGAGCGATTACGCCAAAACTTTGCCGACAATCAAGCTCCCGGTGATCGTCTTTGCCGCCAACTCGGGCGTTTACGGCAACGGAATTGCCATGGGGAAGGCCATTGCCGGACAGGTGCCGCATGGGACCTTTGCCCCCTTCGAGGATGCCGGCCATATGCTCTTCTATGAGCAGCCGCAGAAGTTCAATGCCGTCTTGACGGGCTTTGTCAAAGGCCTGAAGTAGGCAGTAACAGGCCGATTGAGCTGGAACGGGTAACGAGGGCCCTTCGTCTCGCCCTGCCGTTGGCTTGACGTGGGGCCAACTCTGCCCGGGGCCTATGTTTCTGAGCGGCAGACTGCAAACGCTACTTCACGACGAAATACACCACAATGCAAACCATTGTCGCCACGATCAACCATATCAGAGCCTTATCTCCCCGCGTCATGTCTGGCATAGCTGCGCTCCTTAACTGGACTGGGGCCGGTTCTCCTATGTGAGCGGTAATTTACCAGCACTTTCAGGCAACGAAAATGGCTATTACGGGCTATAAATAGGGCACGTGCTGAGGCTCCCTGCTGGGCGAATAAACGGAGAAACGGGGGACACCCGCCATCAAATTTGGCGGAGTTGGCTCCTCAAGCTGATGACGGGCGGCAGCCAGGACGCGGCTGGCAGTCAGTTTGGTCGTTCTACGGGAATGATCTTTCGCAGCCAGGATATCGCCTGACGCGCGGCCGAATCCGGGTCGGGCTTGGGGAATATTTCCACCGACACCCATCCGTCGTAATGCGCCTCGCGCAGGGAGGCAACGATGGAATGAAAATCCAGGTGCCCCCAACCCGGCGCCAGGCGGTTGCTGTCCGCGAAATGAACATAACCGATCTGCTGGCTGAACTTTTTCAGGCTGCCTTCGATCGAAGCATCTTCGATATTCATGTGGAAGGTGTCGGGCATCACCTTGAAGTTCGGTATGCCAATCTTTTCCAGCAGGGCGGCGGCTTCATCGACGCGGTTGATGAAGTCAATTTCGTAGCGATTGACCGGCTCCAGCAGCAGAGTCACGCCCCGCTCCCGGGCATATGAAGCGATCTCGCCGGCGACCTCGGCAAAGCGCTTTTCCGTCTCTTGCAATGTTTCTCCGGGGTTGATCGGCCCCCGGACCCGTCCGATGTTGATCATGGCGCCGAGATCGGCGGCGACTTCCGTCAGCCCCTTGAACACCGCGATGGCCTTGCTTTTTACCGCAGGATCGGTTGCCGTAAACCACAGATTGCTGCCGGCAAAGACCTGTCCGGTGGAAATCGCCGGAACGCCCAGCCGGTATTGCTGAAGCAGCCTGGCGAGCTTCCGGGCATCGACCTGATCCTTGTTCAACAGCGCCAGCTCCACTCCGTCGTAGCCCAGTTCGGCGGCTTTGCGGATGCTTTCTTCAATCCCGCGGAAGACCACGAATGCGCTCGGCAAAGCATTCTCTGACGCGATTGCTACGGCAATCTTCATTTCATCATCACCCTGGTTCAAATTTTCTGTGCCGGTGCGCGAATCCGCCGCCGGCTCGGGTTGCAAACGACCATCACTCTCTGCTGGTTGGGGATTCATCGTACGACAGCACCGGGAAATTGTCACTCCTGGATGATGAATAAGCCCGCCGCGGCTAAAGCCGGGTTTATTACCGCCTAATACGGCACGCCTGAAGGCGTGCCCTTCCACGATTCGGGATACAAGTAACTCCCGCCTGGGCTAAGAGCGGATCTACCTTTCTTTCCTGTCCGGCGGGCCTGTATAGAATCGGTCGACTGGGGTACCATGCTGCCAATGGCTTTCAGACCGGAAGAGCCGCGAGGGGTTGTGTTCAACATCATGCGTTTTTCCGTGCATGACGGGCCCGGCATCCGTACGACCGTTTTTTTCAAGGGATGTCCACTGTCCTGCTGGTGGTGCCATAACCCGGAGAGCCGGGCGCGGCAGCCGCAGGTGGTCTATTTCGCTGAGCGCTGCATTCGCTGCGGCGACTGTGTCCGCGCCTGCCCGAACGGCGTGCTGCGCGCCGAAGACCCTGGGCAGAGCGACGATTCCGTCTGCCAGCGCTGCGGAGAGTGCGTGGATGCCTGCCTGGCCAATGCCCGCGAGATGGCCGGCCAGCCGATGACCGTGTCCGAAACGGTGGCCAAGATTCTGAAAGACCGGACCTTCTTCGAGGAGTCGGGCGGAGGCGTTACCATCTCCGGCGGCGAGCCCCTGATGCAGCCGGATTTTCTGGAAGCGCTTCTAGCCGCCTGCCATGCCGAGGACCTGCACACGGCGTTGGATACCTGCGGCTACTGCGATCCGGCGGCGTTGGAGCGCATCAGCGGGCAGGTAGACCTCTTCCTGTACGATCTGAAGCTGATGGATGGCGAGCGGCATCGGCGCTTCACCGGCGTCGATAACAAGCTGATCCTGAGCAATCTGAGAGAACTGGCCGCGCGCGGCAAGAGAGTCGATGTCCGCATGCCCGTGGTTCCCGGCGTCAACGACGACGAAGAAAATCTCCGCGCCCTGGCGGAGTTCCTGTCTCGACTAGGCCTGAAACGAATCGATTTGCTCCCTTATCACGAAATCGGGAGCGACAAGTACCGGAGAATGAAGTTGGAGTACCGCATGGGCGCGGCTGCCCAACCCACGCCGGAGCGGATGCAGGCGCTGGCCGCGCGCCTGGCCCGCGACGGTTTTGAGGTGCGAATTGGAGGTTAAGTCATGGACGAGCGCATAAGCCGGCTGAGAGAAGAATCGGTTAGAACCAAGCCCTCGCTGTCGATCGAGCGGGCTGCCCTGATGACGGAATTCCATGCCAACGACCGAACCGTGTCGGCTCCCATACGCCGCGCCCGCGCCCTGCAGTACCTCATGGAGCGAAAGCAAATCTATATCGGGCCGGACGATCTGATCGTCGGCGAACGCGGGCCGCGCCCCAAGGCCACGCCGACCTTCCCGGAACTGTGCTGCCACAGCATGGAGGACTTTGAAATCCTCAACACGCGCGAGAAGATTTCCTACATGGCGGACGAGGAGACGTGCCGCATCCAGCGCGACGTGGTTATCCCGTACTGGCGCGGCCGCTCGATGCGCGACCTGATCTTCGCCGAGATGTCGCCGAGCTGGAAAGACGCTTACGAGGCCGGCATGTACACGGAGTTCATGGAACAGCGCGCTCCCGGGCACACCGTTCTGGGCGATGTCATTTACCGCAAGGGCCTGCTGGAGCTGAAGGTGGAGATCCGGCGCAGCCTGGATAAGCTCGACTTCCATCACGACCCGGAGGCCTACAGCAAACAGGAAGAGCTGACGGCGATGGCGATTGCGGCGGACGCGGTGATGCGCTTCGCCGAGCGCCATGCCGAAGAGGCTGCCAGGATGGCGGCCGTAGAGCGCAATCCGCGGCGCAAGTGTGAGCTCGAACAGATCGCGGAGGTCTGCCGCCGCGTTCCGGCGCATGCTCCCGCCAGTTTCTGGGAGGCGTTGCAGGCCTACTGGTTCACCCATCTCGCTGTGGTCACCGAATTGAATGGATGGGACTCGTTCAATCCCGGACGCTTCGACCAGCATCTCTATCCGTTTTACCGGCGCGACATCGACGCCGGCGCCCTGACCCGCGAGCAGGCCAAGTTGCTCCTGCAGTGTCTCTGGGTAAAGTTCAACAACCAGCCGGCGCCGCCCAAGGTCGGGGTCACGGCGGCGGAGAGCGGAACCTACACGGACTTCGCCAACATCAACAACGGCGGGCTGAAGCCGGACGGCTCCGACGGGGTGAACGAGGTCACTTACCTGATCCTGGACGTGATCGACGAGATGCGGCTGCTGCAGCCGTCATCCAATTTGCAGCTCAGCCGGAAGAATCCCGACCGCTTCCTGAAGCGCGGGCTGGAAATCGTGCGGCAGGGATGGGGCCAGCCGTCGATCTTCAATGCCGACATGGTGGTCGAAGAGCTGCTGCGGCAGGGCAAGTCGATCGAGGACGCGCGCTGCGGCGGCACCTCCGGCTGCGTCGAGACCGGCGCCTTCGGCAAGGAAGCCTACATTCTCACCGGCTATTTCAACCTGCCCAAGGTGGTCGAAATTACCCTCAATAACGGATGGGACCCGCGCACCGGAAAAAAGATCGGCCTCGAAACCGGCGATCCGCGCAGCTTTGCCAGCTATGAGCAATTCTTCGCCGCCTTCCGTAGGCAACTGCGCCATTTCATCGATATCAAGCTGCGGGGAAACCACATCATCGAGCAGATGTACGCCAAGTACATGCCGGCGCCGTATCTGTCGATCCTAGTCGCTGATTGCATCAGCAAAGGCAAGGATTACAATGCCGGTGGAGCGCGCTACAACAGCAGCTACATCATGGGCGTCGCCCCGGGCACGTGTACCGACAGCCTAGCGGCCATCAAGCATCACATCTTCGAGCGCAAAACGCTGACCTGGGACGAGCTGCTGGCAGCCTTAGCCAGCGATTTCAAGGGACACGAGAAGACCCGGCTGATGTTGTGGAACCGGACACCCAAGTACGGCAACGACGACGAGTTAGCCGACGCCATCCTGGTCGACGTCTTCAATGCCTTTTTCGACGAGGTGAACGGACGCAGCAACACGCGCGGCGGGCAGTACCGCGTCAACTACCTGTCGACCACCTGCCACGTCTACTTCGGCTCCATGACCGGCGCCACCTCCGACGGACGCCGCGCCTACGAGCCGCATTCGGACGGCATCTCGCCGGCCCAGGGCGCCGACCGCTGCGGCCCGACCGCGGTCATCAAGTCGGCTTCGAAGATGGACCACGCGCGCACCGGCGGAACCCTTCTCAACCAGAAGTTCACCCCGCAATTGCTGCAAAACCAGGAAGGGCTCGACAAGCTGGCGCATCTGGTCCGCTCCTACTTCCGCATGGACGGGCATCACATCCAGTTCAACGTGGTCACGGCTGCCACGCTGAAGGCGGCGCAGGCGGAACCGGAGAAATATCGCGACCTGATCGTGCGCGTGGCCGGCTACAGCGACTACTTCTGCGACCTGACGCGCGCGCTGCAGGATGAGATCATCGCTCGCACCGAGTATCAGTCCTTTGTTCCCGCTGCGGCAGACGACCGCGCTGCCGCGGAGACGACGACGGGAGCATGATTTTCCCGGGTGGAATTCGCTGCGCGCCTGCTCTGGGCAAAGGGCAGCGGAAAGCGTGGCTGCGGGTGGCAATGGCACAATAAAATGAGCTTCGAGCGGGAGGAAACTATGGCAGCGACCAAACATTTTCTGGCGGCCGACGGGACGCTTGAGGTCAACCTGAGCGGCTACGACCTGATCAACTATCCGCTGCTGAACAAGGGCACCGCGTTTAGCGAAGAGGAGCGCGACCAGTTTCACCTGCACGGCATCCTGCCGCCGCACGTCGGCTCGCTGGACGACCAGATCTCCCGCCGCCTGGAAATCCTGCACCGCCCGGGCGACGATTTTCAGAAGTACGCCTATCTCCGGGACCTGCAGGACACCAACGAAACCCTGTTTTATGCCCTCCTGGCGCGGCACATCGAGGAGATGCTGCCCTTGGTTTACACCCCGGCGGTGGGCGAGGGATGCCAGCGTTTCAGCACCATCTGGCGCAAACCGCGCGGCCTATTCCTTAGCTATTCGAACCGTCACCGCATGAAGGACATTCTGCTGAACCCGCGCCACGATGCCGTGCGCGCCATCGTGGTCAGCGACGGCGAGCGCATCCTGGGGCTGGGCGATCAGGGCGCGGGAGGCATGGGAATACCCATCGGCAAGCTCGCTCTTTACACCGCCTGCGCCGGCATCCATCCGGCCAGCACGCTGCCCATCCTGCTGGATGTCGGGACCGATAACCGGGAGCGGCTGTCCGATCCCATCTACATTGGCTGGCGGCACGAGCGCATCCGCGGCGCCGAGTACGACGAGTTTATCGAAATGTTCGTCGAGGCCGTCATCAGCCGCTGGCCGCACGTGCTGCTGCAGTGGGAAGATTTTGCCCGCGGCAACGCCGGCCGCCTGCTCGAACGCTACCGCGACCGGCTGTGTACTTTCAACGACGATATTCAGGGAACCGCAGCGGTGGCGACCGGCACGCTGCTGGCCAGCATCAAAGTCAGCGGAGTTCCGCTGGCGGAGCAACGCATCGCAATTCTGGGGGCCGGCACGGCGGGCTGCGGCATTGCCTCGCTGCTTCTGCAGGCCATGGTGGACGCCGGCGTTCCGGAAGCGCGGGCGCGGCGGCAGTTTTATGCCATCGACCGCGACGGGCTGCTGGTGGAAGGCATGCCGGACATCCAGGACTTTCAGCGCGCCTTCGTGCAGCCGCGCGCGGCCGTCGCCGGCTGGAAGCTGGCGCAGCCGGGACGCATCAGCTTGCTCGACGTGGTAACCAATGCCGCGCCGGCCACCTTGATAGGCGTCTCCGGACAGCCGGGGACCTTTACCGAGCAGGTGGTGCGAACCATGGCGGCCAAGGTGGCGCGTCCGGTGATCTTCCCGCTCTCGAATCCCACCTCCCGCAGCGAAGCCACGCCGCAGGACCTGGTCGACTGGACCGAAGGGCGGGCGGTGATCGGCACCGGCAGCCCCTTCCCGCCGGTCAGGCGCGGCGGCCGTTTGCAGCCGGTCGACCAGACCAACAACGCTTACATCTTCCCGGGTGTGGGCTTGGGAGTGCTCGCCAGTAACGCGCGCCGGGTTACCAATTCCATGTTCATGGCCGCTGCCAAGGCCCTGGCCGGGGTATCTCCCGCCGCCGGCAATCCGGCGGACACCCTGTTGCCGCCGGTCAGCCGCATGCGCGAAGTTGCCCAGGTGGTGGCCAACGCGGTTGCACGGCAGGCGCAAACAGATGGCGTCGCCGACAGTTGCAGTCCGGAAGAGCTGGCGGCGCGGGTTCGCGCTACCATGTGGGAACCGGTCTACCGGCCCTATCGGCGAATGCGCTGAGCGCGGCGCGGTCCTGGAGCAGCAACGGGCAACGGGTTATAATGTGCCCGTTTCCTGCGGCAGCACATGACAGAATCACCAGTTTTCCGGAGGCGCACTCATGGCGGACAAATTTCAGGCAAAATTGCTGGGCGTGCTCGGAGGCATGGGGCCCATGGCGGGCGCCGTGTTTATGGAGCGGCTGACGGCGCTGACCAGGGTGGAATGTGACCAGGAACACATTCCGGCCGTGCTGTGGAGCGATCCGCGCGTGCCTGACCGCTCCCGGGCCAAGCTGGAGGGAGGCGAAGATCCCCTGCCCTGGCTGCTCAACGGCATCCGGCACCTGGAGCAGGCGGGCGCCAGGGCCATTGCCATTCCCTGCAACAGCGCCCACATGTGGTACGTAGAGATGGCAAGCGCGGCCAGGCTGCCGATCCTCCACATAGTCAAGGCCACCATCGACGATCTGCAGAACCGTGGTTTCCGGCAGCAGAAGGTCGGCGTGATGGGTACGGCCGGAACTGTGAAAACGGCCATGTATCAGCAGGAGCTCGAATCCCGCGGATTTACCCCGGTGGTTCCTACGGAAGAGGAGATGGCGAAGTACTCCACCCTTGCCATCGCGCTGGTGAAAGCCAATAAGATAGCGGAAGCCTACGAGCCTGCGGTGGAATGCGTACGCTGCTTGCAGCAGCGCGGCGCCTCGGCGATCGTGCTGGGGTGCACGGAACTGCCGCTGGCCATTCCGCACCAGCGCCGCCCCGCGCTGGGCCTGGAGATGGCCGATTCAATCGATGGCCTGGCCGCCGCCGCCATTCGCTGGTATTTTGGCGTCGGCGCCACCGGCAAAGCCAGCGGCACGGCAACGCAATCGGCTTAGGCCCGGTCACGGGTTACCGTCTGCGCGCATGAGCCCTGCTATTTCTTGAACAGGTTTTCGAAGGCGCTCCGCGCATCCTGGGCCGGCTTGGTTCCGGCCGAGGTCTGGCGCTCTACCCGCGTGGTCAGAACAAACTTTGGACAGTCGTTGTGCACATCCTTCTTGGAATAGCCGGGCACGCACAGCCGGCACTCGAAGCGGCTGCCCGGATCGAAGTGTACGCACTGCTTGCAAGCGTGCAGGGCGGCGGCACACTTTGGGCACTTGCCGCTGGGATCGATCCCGGCCGGCAGCAGAACTCCGCAATGGGCGCAGCGCGAAACCGCGTACGTGGGCGCCATCTCGATGGCCCGGGGGCCGAACGTCATCTCCCCTTTCGGGCGATTTGATTTTTGCGGCTTGCTTTCATTTTGCCGATCACGATCCTGGTAACCGGGCTGCCGGTATTGCCTATCGGACACTGCCGACCTCCTGAATCCTCCGCTGAAACCGGGGAAATTGGGATAGAAGCGAGCTCTGAGTTGCGGTGGGAAGCAAGTGTACCCTTAGATGCCTGGCCAGGCAATCGGGAAAAGCGCGTAGACAAAATTGAGCCGGTTTGCGGGCTTTTCGACTAGCGCGGGCACACTGTCGAAAAAAATGGTGAATAAGCTGGGATAATCAGTTAAACAAACCTCTTTGGCTGAGTTGGAGGCTCTTTATTTCCATTGACGTTGGATTCAAGTCAGCATCGAGGCTAACTTTCGATAATGCCCTTACAAGCCCATTGTGGGCAAATGCCTGAAGAAGCTGTTGCTCATCCGTCCCCGCGAAATGATATGGAATATGCTTGCCAGAGCTGCTGTGAAAAGTTCCTCGGGCACGGTCTTTCGTGAGGCTGTTCAACACCCCTTCCATCCACACATCATCACGAGTTGAAGTGACCGCTGCTTCAGCTTTAAAAAAGAATGGCCGTTCAGCTTTGTTGATTTCTGCGACCACTTCATTCTTGTGCCTCAGTTCAAACCTATCAACTTTGGGATCATCTAAGGGCATAGATAGTTTGTTGAGATCAGAGTCGAGGAGCCCTTGTAGTAGTATTTGGGCTTGTTCTTTAGTCAAAGGAAGTTTTTCCCCTGATGATAAGAGCAGGAAAATATTTTCTCCCTCAACGATAATTTGCTCTTTGGTAGGTGACGCCCCTTTTAGCTTCTTCTTTGCACTAATATATTTCCCAATATCTTTAGTGATTTTGTAGGCACCTGCAGCAACAGCAATTATCCCCGTCTCAATGACTTCTGCCGCAGCGGGATTCACAAGCACCCACTCAATAACATCCATGAGAATATGGGTGGAGTCCCTCCTCAACCCAAGAACGCGGATACGGTATGCGGTATCTGGTTGTGTCCGCCCCGCAATCTTGTCGTATGCACCGGAGAAACCGATAAGCGATTGAATCAGGTAGTCTACAGGGATAGTACCGTCATCTACCTCTTCGCCCTCATAGACCAGTTCAAGTGGTGTAGCGTCAGCCATGTTCACCTCATATGTGAGTTCTTTACATCAACTCTTTTGGCCTTGGCCCCCTTGATGCCCCGATACTAGGGCATCAAAGACGAGATGGCGAAGCAGTTTTCTGTGAACAATGGTGGAAAACCCAAGAAACCTGTGATATGCAGTGGAAATTCGCACATGTTTTGGTGCAGCCACCCGGAACTGTACCGACTTCCCACCCGTTTTCTCCAAAAATTTTGTAAGGTTTTTAGTAAAGTTTTGCAGTTCCGGCTTTCGGCGGGGGGAATTTTTTCGTAAGCTATTGTAATACCTTAGCTTAAGTTCACCCGCACCATAGACGCCCCAGAGACACGGGAAGACACCAAACCCGAAGTAGAGGGGTGCCGTTAACCCCTTGTTTTGCTAGTTACCCGCAACAGCTTATGTTTCGCCCATTGTCGCTGGCCAGCAACTGGAAGCGAAGCCCCGGCACAGTGCAAAAAACCGGCAATAAACGGCAAAACCGCCCTGCCGCCCCCGACTTGCGCCCCAGAGCCGATTCCAGGCGTGGCGACCCTCGTGCCATGCTTCAGGTGCGGCAGGGTGTGTGCCGAGGTCTTGGTGGAATGTCCTTCAGCTAGAACTCACCTTGCGTACTTCACGGAACAGCCATACGGACGGCTGGTAGCCACCGCCACCGGCTTGCCCGCCATCGCCTGCTCAAGTGCCGCCGCCACGTAGTTCTTCGCCCCGGCGATATCGGCCTGGTCTGTCGTCGGCTTGTCATCGATCGCGCCGTCGTAAATCAGTTCGCCCTGCGGATTGATGACGAACATTTGCGGGCTGGTCCTTGCACCGTAGAGATGGCCGAGGTCGCCCTTGGGGTCAAGCAGCGCCGCAGTCGGGGCGGCATTCATTTTCTTCAGGTAGTCGTTTTCCTGATCTGCCGTGACATAGCCCTGTTCTCCGGGTGCCGATGAAATAACCGTCAGCCAGATCACGCCTTTCCCCGTCCAATATTTCTGCAGTTTCTGCATATTTCCGCTGCCGTAATGTTTTCCCACATACGGGCATCCCTGGTTGTGCCACTCCAGAACAACGAACTTCCCCTTGTACTGCGCTAGCGAGTGCTGGCGACCGTTGCTATCGGTTGCGGTGAACGCAGGCGCAGGCTCTCCCACGCGGGCAGCGAAAACCGGAAGCGCAAGAAACAAAAATAACGGCAGGATTGACGTTTTCCGTTTCATATGTGGCTATCTTCCTTTCTGTGTGGCCGGGCGCACTGGTGCATCGAGTTTGTATGCTTCCCTCGCATTAATAACAATGACGCCAGTCAGGCGTTGCGGGTCTCGTTGAAGATTTTCTGCTTTTTTCAGAGTCAAGCGGAACACGCCAGCTTTGGTCACCGACCCCTGCGGTGCCCCATTGTCAATCTGCTCTGGTTCGCCAGGGAAGAATTCAGCCTGCGTGATCGGCTCAGCCGAAACCAAAGTCAATCGGAAACTGTCAGGCGAGCTTGTCACCCTTGGGTGAAAGCTGGCGGGCAGCGGCTTGGGAATGCGCTCAGCGGCAGACTGGAACAACGGGCGGGCAGCGGCATCGACGGCCGTGGAGTCGCCGATGCGGATGGGAACGCTTAGCTGCAAACGCTGCGGAACGCAGATGTCGTGACAAACGAGCCAGCGCAAGTCGCCGCTGACATCAATTGTGTTGCCGGGTTGGGCGGTGGGTGGAATCTGCAAACTGGTAAGCAGCACCGTGATGCCTTCGTAACCGTAATCTGTCCCTGCGGGATTCTTCATGCGTTTTGGGACAGGCCATTGCAAGCTTCCGGCTGTTACCCCTGCTGGGAGTCGCCACTGGATTCGCGGTGGCTCACCGGAGTCGCCTGGATTCTGCCAGTAGATGTGCCATCCGCTGTCGGTGATGAATTTAATGCCGAGATTTGCTTGGGAACCCGGCTGCACCGTCGATTGCTCGACGATGAAGGCGGCTTTCGAATGTGTCGGCGGCGTTTGCGCCTGCTGGGCGGGCTGCGGCGCATGGGAGCAAGCGGCAGCCAGCCCAAGGAGACAAACGCAGGTTGGTAGCAATGTACGCATTCGTGGCCGGACTCGAAATTATTAGATTGCAGGATTCCGGCTTTCGGTGCAACCCGGCGGCGGCAATGGGTGTCCGTGTTGGATATACCCGTCTGCGTGATCCCAGTGGAAACCTTCTCTCGTGTCGCCGTATCAAAGAGGAAATGGCTTTGTGAGCCGCTGTCCACAGCACAATTCGCAATTTCGCCATGGAGGTTCGGCATGAATACAACGATTCAAACAGGACTGGCTCTTCTGACGGCAGTCGCCTTGAAGATTCTGGGGGCGATTGTTATTTGGTTTGTCGGGCGCTGGTTAATCCGGTTCGCACTCAAAATCATGGGACGCGCACTTGATCGGCAAAGCCTTGATCGCACCCTTGTGGCCTACATGCAGTCGGCACTTGGCATTCTGCTTAATGTCGTCCTCGTCGTTGCCTTGCTCGGCTTCTTCGGCGTTCAGACGGCTTCCTTCGCGGCTCTGCTCGTCGGTGTCGGCCTCGCAATCGGGGCGGCGTGGAGCGGCCTGCTGGCAAATTTTGCAGCCGGATTCTTCCTGCTGGTTTTGCGACCGTTCAAGACGGGCGACTATGTTGAAGTTGGAGGAGTGACTGGTACTGTCGAGGCAATCGGGCTATTTACCACAACGCTCAACACTCCCGGAAACGTGGTGGCAATCGTCGGCAATGCCAAGGTCTTCGGAGATACCATCCAGAATTACACGCGCAATGATTATCGCCGTGTAGACCTGACTGTCGAAATCTCGCATGAGGTCGATCCAAGTCGGGCAATAGCCCTGTTGAAGAACGGGATTGCACGCATCCCGAACGTGCTTTCAACCCCGCCTCCCATTGTCGAGATATTTGAGTTCACTTTGGCGGGGCCGAGATTGGTCGTTCGCCCGTTTTGCGCCAATGAGCATTACTGGCAAGTCTATTTCGACACGAACAGTATGATACGGCACACGTTTGGCGAGGCTGGCTTCCCCGCTCCAGAACATCATCATGCAGTGCGAGGCAGCCTCGAAGGCGAAGGAGTGCGGAACCTGAAACCTGCTGCGTAAGAAACCCGTATGGCGGCTGGACGGGTTTGAGGTCAAATTGGGGCAAATAACCCCAAAAACCAAGAGCCCTTCCAGCCGTCCCACGAACCTCCCAGGAGCCGTTTACAGCCGTCCTTAAGCGGATTGCGACATTGCCAACGTGTCCTCAGCAATGCCCTTACCTCCAAATTTGTTGAGGAGCAGGGCAGCACAGGTATTACCGAATACATTGACCGTAGTGCGGCCCATATCCATGAATCGATCCACCCCGGCAACAATCGCGATAGCTTCCACCGGAAGGTTAATCGATGTTAGGATGACCGCCAATATTACGAGTGAGGCAGCCGGTATGTTAGCAGTGCCCTTGTTCGCGATCAGAGTTGTCAAAAGGATTGTGAGGATCGCGGGAAGATCCAGATGCAGGCCGTAGGCTTCTGCCAAAAAGCATACCGTCAGAGATTGGTAAAGCGCTGCACCATCCAGGTTGAAGCTATATCCCAACGGCAGAACGAACGATACCACTTTATTGGGAATGCCTGTATTTTCCAGAATCTGCATGTGCACCGGAAGGGTTACTTCCGAGGAGCAGGTCGTAAAGGCCAGCAGCAGCGGCTCAGCGACCTTCTTGATCGTACCGAACGGGGGATATCCGAGCAGAAGCATGATGATACAGAAAGCGATTGCTACGACCACGAGCCCCAGGTACATCAAAGCGATGAGCTTAGCCATAGCAAAGAGCATTGCGCCACCTTGAGTCGCAAACACCCAGGCCATGATGCCGAAAACCGCCACAGGTGAATACGCCACAATGCCTTGAGTCAATTTGAACATCGCCTGCATGATGCCTTCGAGCACTTTGACCACAGGCTCGGTAACCTTGCCCGCTCTGCCCAAGGCAAGGCCAAAACAAATGGCAAAAAACAAGGTTGGAATTATCATCTGCTGAGAGGTAGCCCAAACGATGTTGTCGGGAATGATATCCAGCAGAAACTTTACCCAATTGATTGAGTGCGCAAGATTCGCCGGAATAGTCCCAGTGGCTTTAAGGGCGACCCCTGCTCCGGGATGGAATATCGCGTTCAGCACTATGCCGAGAGCAACGCAGCAGCCCGTGGCAAAGTAAAACCAGCCGAAAGCCAGCACGGCTAATCTTCCCAATGTCTTAAAGTTGGCACTCATCTTGTAGATGCCCAAGGTGACTGCCGAAAATACCAGGGGTATTACGATCATCTTGATGGCTTTGATGAACGCCGTCCCAAACGGCTGTAAAGCTGTACCGAGCTTTGGCCACAAGGCGCCGATCACACAGCCTAGGATCAGGCCTATGACGATCTGAATCCACAAGGGAACTCGTTTAGGTTTCGAAACTCTCTCTGTTACGTTTTCCGTAGTCATAAATTGTTCCTCTCGGTCGTTTGCTTTGCTTGCATACTTTACTCCCCGCGACCGTGGCAGCCAAAAAGCAGTACCACCTCCGGGCTTAAAGCACGAGGAGCCGGCGATTTAAAAGGATGTGCGTATCCGTGACGCTTATTTTGTGGGCAATACCCGAGCGTGTCAAAGGAAATATTTAACTGACCCAGGCGGATCGTCCGTTGTGAGTGTTCGATGGTTCTTTATGGCGACGACACATAACTGATCGCAACGGTCGTGGAGAAAGTTGACCATCGCAGCATCTGCGCTGGCATGGGTTAGCACTCGATGTGTTCTGAAACTCTGCTCCAGCGGAGACCATTGCCGCAAAACCTGCTCACCGTGATTCGTTTAAGAATCGCCGTTGCCTGATCCCCGCCGATGGGTTCTACGAATGGAAGAAGGGCACAGGATAAAACAACCCTTCCATTTCGGCATGCATGACGACTCGCTATTTGCTTTTGCCGGGGATATGGGATTACTGGAAGAACCCGCAAGGCGAATTGTTGAAACCTGCTCGATCACGGTCCATGCCGCGCCTTTGACGACCACACCGAATCGCCTCATGGTCGATGTGCATGACCGCATGCCGGTGATTCTGCCGGGCTGGTTCAGTTCTTAATCGACGCGGCGTGGATCAGTTCTATGGCGGTCCCTCTCTGAATAACAACATGCGCCATTTGGCTTGCACATGGAGCCACCGCTGACGAGTTGCGGCGTCAGTGGTCTTTGCCAGTTTGGCCTCAATCTCAGTAAGCACCTCCTTACATCTTCTCTCAAGCTCTGCTTCGGTCATTTAGGAGTCGCGGCGTTTCGGCATTAATGTGGCTACTACGTCATCTCTGACTGGGTGACAACTCCAGCCGAATCGTTGGAACGGCTCTCGCGAGGCGCAGTGCCTTGCCGTCTCGCAATTGCTCTCGGGCAGGAGCAAGTACAGAGGGTGCCGTCCAACCGTGGACGGCAACAATTGTGCTGATTGAGATTGCACTCGCCACAGGGCGCAGAGCCTTTATTCCAATACAGCTTGGCTAGCTTCTTCTTGGTCGCTTGGCTCGGCTCGCAGAAACCCATATTTACCCTTCAGTTCGAGTTTTTCCCATTACAGTGCGCGGCATGCTTCTGTTCCTGTGCCAACAGGTCTCCGAAGATGGCCGTGCCCAGCAGGATTTCTCCGCAGCGCAGGCAGCGCGATTCGATCAGCGTTCTACCGGAGTGCTCGCACAGTTGCCGCTCGAACTGATTTCCGGAATTGAGTTCACTACTGGACACAATTAAACCAATCGCATTTGTGCACCGCTTCTGCCAGCTTCAGACCGGCAGGCGTGGGGCTGGCAAATACCCTCTGGCAAAAGACACAGGTGGATACGATCAGGCCATTCGGTATTCGGTTATGTACGAAGAGAGGTGAGCACGTTGGGACGTGATCCTTGCTGCCCGCGTTGTCCTTCAGCGGTTGGGAGGAGAGGTCGTTATGGCTGCGATGAGAACGCATCGTGTCTCAGCCAAAGAGAGTTGATATATTATCAATACATATCCTATTGAAATCAAAGATCCGGCGTCTGTCCGATACCAGACTGCCGCGTGTTAATATTTTCCCAAAACACCCATAAATCTAAAGCAGCCCAAGGCGCTGAAATTCATCCCGCACGGTTCCATAGCATTCGCAAGCGGCACGCTCAAGTTTCTGGCGGTTCTTGATGGTTACGTGGCCACGGGAGTAATCAATCAGCCCCGCTTCATGCAGCATGCCTGCCGCCAATGTAACCGTGGTTCTGGGAGCACCCAACATCTGGCTTAAGAACTCGTGGGTGAGCGGCATGCGGTCGGATTGCACGCGGTCATGACAGGTAAGAATCCATCGCGCTAGGGAACCTCTGAACAAGAACCTTCAGTGATCGAGAAGCTGTAGGTTCCCAATTGCATCTCGGTTATGAATGCTGATTTCCTTGCCCTGCGGCCCCTTGCCGCAGCTTGTCGGCGGTGTCCGCAGACACTACGCCGCCGCGTACAACAGCTTCCTGCGCACCAGGAATAGGTTCACCAGGGCGAAGGCGGCGAACAACCGGTTGGCGTTCTTCATCAAACCTCGATAGCGCACCTTCACGAATCCGAACTTCAGCTTCAGGACCCCGAACACATGTTCCACTTTCGAGCGCACCCGCGACTTCGTCCGGTTCTTGGCACGCTCAACTTCGTCGATCCGATCCTTATAGCGATAACGCTTGTTGGTCATGTCCTGAGCCGCAGGCGCGACTTCCCGGATCGCCTCCGTCTGCCCGCCATAGGCTTGATCGCCCCAGACCTTCGTTTCTTCCCCGTGCAGCAACTCCGGCAATACCGTGCTGTCGGCCACGTTGGCCGCCGTCGCCACGGCCGAGTGGACCAGCTTCGTCTTGCTGTCCACTCCGACGTGCGCCTTCATTCCGAAGTACCACTGCTTGCCTTTTTTCGTCTGGTGCATCTCCGGGTCACGCTTCTGCTCGCCGTTCTTGGTCGACGACGGCGCATGAATGATGGTCGCGTCCACGATCGTCCCCCTCGTGATCCGTACGCCCCTGCTCTGCAAATGCAAGTTCACCGCCTCCAGCATCTGCCCGCCCAGGCTGTGCTCTTCCAATCGATGGCGGAACTTGCAGACCGTGGTCTCGTCCGGCACCGGCTCCCGGCCCAGGTCAATGCCCACGAACTGCCGCATCACCACTGAGTCGTACAGCGCCTCTTCCACCGCCGGGTCCGACAGGTTGAACCACTGCTGCAGAAAGTAAATGCGCAGCATCCGCTCCACGCCAACCGGCGGACGGCCATTGCCCGGCTGGGGATAATGCGGCTCGATCAACGCGCACAGCTTGCTCCACGGCACTACCTGTTCCATCTCTTCCAGAAACTGCGCACGCCGCGTCTTCTTGGTGTACCGCTCAAAGCCGGTCATCATCGCCAGTGTCCTCTGCCTCATCTTCTCAATCCACCTACTCACTCGCACTTTAACCTGAGTAGCTGTGGAAAGCAGAGAACTAAATCAGAGCCTCCCTAGACGTTCATTAATCGGGTGCAGTCGGTTGCAAGCGGCATTCTGGGCGCTTTGAATCAGATTGGCCAGCAAGTACTTTTGCAAATGGCTCCGTAGCTGGCCGTCTCGTTCAAATTCAGCTTTCAACCGGTTGGCATCGATGCGAAAACCGGAACCCTCAACCTGAATGAACGTTTCCCCCGGCATTGTCCGTGCTCCCAGAAGTATGGGAAGTCCGACGACGCCGTCAATCCCGACCACGCCAACCTCGACCGTGGCTCCATTAGCAAGGGTCAGAACAACCGAAGCCAGCCCCTCTTCCAGGAAATAGGCGTGATCGGCATGGCCGTCCAGCAGTTGGGTTCGCAGCTTCAGGGTCACTGGTGACAGGTGCGGCCTCAGGCGGTCAATTTCCGCTTTGGGCAGTGCTGCGAGGACACGATTTTTGTAGCGCTTTGCGGGCGGGTTCATAGCTGCTCCTTTGCCGAACTAGCCGGCATCTGGATGCGCAAATGAACCAGCCCTCAGAAGGCGGGCGAACGTGCGTATGGAGATGTAATTTAAATTCTATGCTTTATGAGGAACTCCGCTTGTTTTATTTTTGTGTCTGGTATCAGACAACTGGGCATTTATGTCTGGTATCAGACCTAACGTGTGGTAAACTGTGAGGCGCAAGCGGGCTCAAGTTCCACTGAGAACTCCCGTGGAGTGCACAAAACAAAGCCGTTCGGCTGCGCCCGCGCAAGAGGGCAGGCTTGTGGCGGTACTTGCCCACGAGATCAATAACCCCCTCGATTCGCTCCTCAACATCCTCTATCTCGTAAAAGCAGAGTCTACGCTCACCGAAAATGGCCGCCATCTCCTGGCACTTGCCGAGGAAGAAGTACAGCGAATTTCCCAAATCGCTCATACGGCACTGCATGATTTTCGGGGCACGTCAACTGCGAAGACCGCGAACGTGCCGCAATTGGTGGGCTCCGTGATCGATTTCTACAAGTCACGGCTTGAGGCACTCGGCATCTCGGTCGATACTCGCTACTGTAGTGACGGCGATCTGCCGATTTACGCTGGTCCGTTGCGTCAAGTGTTCTCTAACCTCTTGCTGAACGCCGCCGACGCCATGCCCGAAGGCGGACAACTACACGCACGAGCAGCTACCGCCCGCGAGTGGTCGGGAAGGCAGAGGCATGGATTACGGGTGACGTTTGCCGATAACGGCTGCGGAATTGCGGCGGCGAACCTGAACAAAATACTGGAGCCCTTCTTTACCACCAAAGGCCCCAGCGGGAGCGGTTTGGGGCTTTCCCTAGTTGAAGATGTGGTGCGAAAGCACGGTGGTACGCTTCGCGTCAGAAGCAGCACGAAACCGGGCCGAAGCGGCAGTATCTTTGCGATCTTCCTGCCGGAGCCTTAGTGTCCGCCCGCTTTTGGATGCACACTTCGCCCTGTGGCCAGAAGGTTGCATAAGCGCAATCCGGCCTGGTCGAGTTGAAGCCCAATATTGAGAGCCCCGCCCCCCAAGAAATTCGGGAGCGGGGCCGCCGTTTCCTACCGCCCAAGTCTTCCGTGCTGTGTTCAACAGCAGAACTAGAGCAAATTTATAGTTGCTGTACCCGGGTGGAAGCACCGGGCCTTAGTGTGTGCGTTGAGAACTAGGTTTCGTGCCCACAGGTTGCGATCTGCTTGTTTGCAAACCGAGATATCATGGGGTCAAAGCAGCTCAAAATTGGGCTCTCACGCACACACTTTATTGAGTGCTGCAAAAATAATGTCCTATCAGAATCTCTAATTGTCATTCCGACCGGAGCCGCGCAACCCGCGGCGGAGTGGAGGAACCCTGTGTTTGGTGCCGGAAACACAAGGTGGCTCGGCTCCGGCGCTGCCGCGCCTGCGCTCGCCATGACAACTTCTGCTGGATACATCATCGCCGTCCATAGGACATTACATATGCAACAATCAATAGCCCGGTGAATAGGTCCACCTACTCTAGAACCTGCGGTCTTGGCAATCACTACGCCGCATTCTTCGGGTTCCGCGCTCCTTCGCTTTCCGGGATGCCACGCACAGCGTGATGATATTCCGAAGCCGGAAAGCCATGTGAGCAGGCCAGGGAGCGCTAGCGGTCCTAGTTACGAGGTTACGAGGCTGTGGCGTGCCCACTTTGCCTCCCCTCCGCACTGGGAGGCAATTGCGGTGGCCGTGTCTCAGGGGGCATTCCAATGATATTCGGCAACGTCTCCCGGATTATGTTGCGGATGCGCTCAAGCGCCTCGTCTTCTAGCCGCGCCCGCTGCTCGGGATGAAAATACATTCGGTAAGCCAGGAGTTGCAGAGCATTGCACGCTTCGTCGCTCGCCTGATCCATCGCCAGCAATCGGGCTTTGTAGCGTTTCATTTCGCGAACTTGCATGTTAGTGAGGAATGCGGCTAACAGACCCGCGACGAGAGAGATGATTACCCCGTGAAACCACCACGGCCAGCCGTTTCCGTGCGCTTTGACCAGGGCCAGACCCATGCCGAGAACGGCCAAAGCCACGGCCGCGCCCGTAAAAATCGTAACCAAGGTGGGTCGCCGCCCAAGGTAATTCCACACGGTATTATTCTGCCCTCGCACTTTGCCACCTACAGCACTCATCTTTCTACACTCATTGTGCTTGTAGCAAGTGGAAATCCTAATGATTTCAGAGCAAAGGAGCCTTAATCCTGAGGCGTGGTCGATCTTAACCCTACATTAATCCTTTTGGAGAGTACAGGAACAGAACGCCACGATCGGACTGTGAAGTAAGCGCGAGGGATACGGATTTCCCCACGGCTGGGCTTTGTGCGTGAGGGCGTGTGCCTGCTTCTGTATCGGGGATTTAGCTCTCACCGACAGCACTTGCAGGGTGTGCCGGAAGCAAAAACACGGACGAATAGCTCCATCGGCTACTCTGGCTTTTTCAGCATCCGGAAGACGCGATTTGCCCAGCCGGGGTGCTCGCGGTTCAGATGGTCTTGCATCTGGGCGGCGTTGTCACACTGAGCATCGCAAAACTTGCAGCGGACCGGCTTCGAGGGGATCGGGGATAACCGGGGGTCGTCGGACGCTCTGTCGAAGCTCCGTGTTGAGGGGTTGAAGGTGTAATTCCTTGACATAGTGTGGACACTATATCACCACACCCAGTGAACACTTTGAGACATACGTCACTTTTAGATGCTGCAAATCGCCTTAACACCAGCGGAGCGGAAGGAAATCACGTCTTATGGAAGCAAGCACATACAGCCTCTTTGTCCAGAAAGCGGATGACGACAATGTCAGAGTGAGGATGCTCACCTGCAAGCCCTGCCAATTTCTTTGCTAGGAAAACAAGCTGAGCGCCCTACGGCTCCAAAGTAGCAGGAACTCGACTACGATACTCAGCCCACTTTTCAGCATCTTTCACTGTCAGGTGTCAGATAACGTAAGCGTTGCTCATTTTATTATCTTCCTTTGCGGATTGAGGAAAACCGAATCTTAGAGCAAAGAGCACGGTGCCGCCACCGTGCCACCCAACTTCGCAGCAAATCCCTTTGCCGGAAACTCCTTGAAAAAGAGCAGATGCGATCCGCAGTCGCAGTCTGAGGGGCCGAGCCCAGGCATCGGCGGGGAGAGCGTGTCCGTGTTGCCTACCAGGCCGAATTTTATTGGCGTTTTGTAGAACTTTGGTGCCGAAGAAGGGACTCGAACCCCCACACCCTTGCGGGTACATGGACCTGAACCATGCGCGTCTGCCAATTCCGCCACTTCGGCACTTTTGAAGAGGCTACGGCGTGTGCAAGCTGATTGTAAAGGGAAGGACAAGACACGGTCAACGCTTGCTTCGGCGCAAGCCGGCCACGCCGGGCGCGGCGTTGCCGTCTGCGGTCAAAAATCCGATACGTGATTTTTGTGGCGTAGCTTGCGCGCGCGCAGGTAATCCTGGGCGGCGTGGTAGCCGTCGAGCGTGCCCACGTCCATGTAGTCTTCGCCGGAGAAGGTGGCGCGCACGCTGTTGCCGGCCGCGATATAAGCGTTGAGCAGGTGGCCGAGGAAGGCGTCCTGGCAATGGCGCGCATCCCACAGGCGCTTGAGGGCGCGGAAGGCCGCGCCGCTGGCGGTCACGGCTCCCCAGATCCAGTGCGAGTCGGGCTGGGCAACCTTGACCTGCACCCGCTCCACGTAGCCGTGCTCGTCGCACACCACGGCGTCGAAGACCGCCGGGTTCAGCACCGGGAACAGCACCAGGTTGACGGGCGCATCCTGCTCCAGCGCCGGACGATAGGCGTTCTCGGGAAACCAGATGGTATCCGGCAGGCCGATGAGCACCTGCTGATTGTCGCGCACGAAAGCCTCGGCGCGGAACAGGGCGTCGCAGAGGCCGCGCGGCTGCTGCTGCACGACGTAGAAGATCTCGGCGGCATAGTCGCGCTCGGCGTAGTACTTGACGATGTCGCTCTTCTCCGCCGAGATCACCATGCAGATCTGGGTGGCGCCGGCGGCGATCATGCGCTCGACCAGGTATTCGGAGACGGCCTTGGGCCGCTCCGCCCCGTCGACCGCGCGCGAGCCCACCGGCAGCAGCTCCTTGGAGCAGCCCAGCGGCTGAATGCGCTGGCCGGCGCCGGCGGCGGGAATGATGCCAATCACGGTCTTCCTCCTGAAAAGCCAAAGAAGCGAACTACGTAACCACAGAGGGCACGGAGTTCTCAGTCTCCCTTCAACGCCAGCTTGGCCGCCTGGGCCGAGCGCGCCTCTTCGAAGCAGGCCAGCATCTGGCGGGCGCGGTGTTCGCCGGTATGCTCGTCAAGGGTGCGCTGGCGGGCCCGCTCGCTCATGCGGCGCAGCTCGCCCTCACCCATGGACAGCGCTTGCAACACGTCCTCGGGGTGGGAAGCGATCACGATCTCCTCGCCCGGGCGAAAGAACATGTCGAGTCCGTCGAACCAGTCGCTGACGATTGGCGTGGCGCAAGCCGCCGCCTCGAAAAACCTGCCCGAGGGACAGTAACCGGAGGCGGCCATTTCGGCGCGCGTCAGGTTCAAGGTCAACCGCGAGGAAGAGTACAGCGCGGGGTGCATCGCCGGAGGCACATGATCGAAGCGCTGCACGTTCGCCGGCCACTGCCACTCCCAGGGATAAAGCGCGCCGGCCAGCAAAAAGCGCAGCCCGGGACGCCGCCGCGCGCACTCCAGAAACAGCGCGTCGAGCTTGCCCTGGCGGTCGGCGGCGTAGGTGCCCATGTAGCTCAGGGCCGACTCGAATTGCGCCTGCGGCGCCGTCCGGCGATATACATCCGGATCGACGCAGCCAAACAGCGGGCGCGCCAGCGCGGCATGCCAGGCGAGCTCCAGCTCCATCAGCGCCAGCCCCCCGGTCCAGGAGAGCACCAGGTCGAACTCCGGAATCTGCGCGGCGCGCAGGTAATCCAAGTCGCCGGCGCGCAGCCTGGCCAGCGTGACCGGGGTGTCGAGATCGTAGAAGACGCGCAGCGGCCGGCTGAGGCCCAGCACTTCGTCGTTAATGCGCGCCCCCTCGGGACAGAAGCTGGCGGTCATCACCACGTCCGACTCGGCCGCCTCGCGCAGCGCCCGGCGGCGAATCTCGGACCACTCGCGGTAGAAAACAAGCTGGCAGTAATCGCAGGCGCTGAAGTCGCGGCGCAGCGCATAGTATTCGACATCTTTTTCGAAGAAGCTGATGCGGTGCCCCTGGCGCGCCAGGGCGCGCAGAATGGCGCGATAAGGCGTCGCGTGCCCGTTTCCCCAGGAGGATGAAAGCGTAAGGCCGAAAATGGTGATCTTCAACGCACACCGCCGCGTAGGGGCCAGGGGATAAGGATTAGCGTATCGCCCAATCGCTAGCTAACCCCTGTTCCTTAACCTCAAAAGAACCGGGCTGCCGCGGACTCTGGCGCAGTTGCAACCGAGGCCGTCCGGAACTGATGTACTTACCTCTGATGAAGAAGAAACGGGAGGGTTTGCCGCCCAGGCAGGACTGTTGCCGGAAATCGCGGATCAACGCTGGTGCATCGCCCTCGGTTGAGCGGGCGCGCGAAGCACGCCTGGTTTGCCCACAACTCCCCAGGTCAGCGCCGGCCTACCCCGGCAAACGGCGGTGCTGCGTTTGCTGGGGAGTAGCGCGGCGCGGACCCTGGGGGCAGCCTGCGTAGCCTGTCGTGTCTGTTAGCGGGCTACGATTCCAGGTGCGTGGTCAGGGTGATTTTGGCGTTATTGGCGAACAGCTTCGATACCGGGCAGCCCGCCTTGGCGTTGTTGGCGGCGGTTTCGAACTTGGCTTTGTCGGCGCCCGGAATCTTGGCCGTGAGGTCCAGGTGGATGGCGGTAATGGCGAAGCCGGCGTCCACCTTCTCCAGGGAAACGGTGGCCTGGGTATCGATGCTCTGGGCCTTCATCCCCGCCTGATCGAGTTGGGCCGAGAGCGCCATCGAGAAGCAGCCCGCATGGGCCGCGCCCAGCAACTCTTCGGGATTGGTTCCTATGCCGTTTTCAAAACGCGTGGCGAACGAATACTGCGTGCTCTTAAGAACTCCGCTGGCGGTTGAAACCGTGCCTTTGCCGTCTTTCAGCCCGCCCTGCCAGTGTGCGCTGCCAATTCGCTGCATACGTTCCTTTCTCCTAACCTGGCCCGGAGCGCGGCTGACTGAGCATAGCCGCTTGCCCCGGGTCCATCAAGCATGATACGCCGGGAAGGCGGATGGTTTCACGTTGCCCGTTTCACATTTTCGCAATGCCATGGCATTCGGGGAAGAGCTGCTGGAAGAAAACCCTGCAGGTCATTATCAGCCGCCTTTGAGAGTGTGGGCGACGCCGTACTGCGGCGTGACGCTAATTTTTCCGCGTCCGGGAGAAGGAACTCGTGCCGAAATAGCCAAACAGCAGCGCGAACAAGCCGGCCAACGCCGTTCGGGTGAAGTTCTCTTTGCCGGCGGCGTAGACGTGGTACTCGTGCCAGCAGGCGAGGGCGCCTACCAGGGCCATCCAGAGGAACAGGCAGCCGGTGATTTGCAGCCAAAGAACCTTGCCCACGCGGCGGAGCGTCTGCAGGAACGAATCGGTGGCCGCGCCCAAACCCTGTAAGATGCGGTTTCCCGTGCGCCCTTTCCTGAACGAGCCAGCCACCCTGCCCAGGAAATTGCCAACCGAGGCAGGGGAGAAAGAGCTTTGGCGAGCGGGGTTGGGAGCTCCAGGCATGTATCGATTCTAACAGCCCGGAGCGCCGTCCGGGCAGAAGCGAAAGCCGCTGATAGTGGTCAATTTGAAGGTGCTCCAGGTTCCGCGCCGTGCTTTTCGGCGCTAACCTGGGGCAATTGGCCCCACGTCAGCCCAAAAGCAGGGCGGGACGTGGGGCACCCATCGCTAAGCGGAATTCAAATTGACCCACTACTAAGCCGGTGCCCCATTCTTGCCGCTGATTTTGCGGCCAGGGTACGGTTTTTGCGAAGGGTCACGGTTTCCGGCAGGACCCCAGCGGTAAAGAACTAAAACTTCCACGGCTCCAGCGGCATCCAATTGAAGGAAAACGCAAGCGCGTACGAAGCCGGCGGAGTTCGGCCAGATCCAACTAATTGGGGCACAGGGATGAACGTGGACCAGCGGCTACAAAGACTGATGAAGGAGCTCGGGCGGGCAATTAACGAGTCCATCTCGGATTCCGAGCAGATAGCGGAAGTCATTGCCAAAATAAAATCCGGCGGGTACGACGTTTTCCTCGTGCTGGAAGCAACCATAGGCTTCAACAAGCGGGAAGAGGAGGAAGCGGCGGAATCCTCTTCTCTGAACCTGAGGAAGTCGGAGCCCGATTTCAAGGTCAGTGCCCAGGACCTGAAATTCCTGAAATCGCTGCGCATTAGCATCGACGCCAACGACACGGCCGCCTGAGCGGAACCCCGTCCGCTCTCCGGGTGAGAGGTCGGCCCGGCGGCCTAAAGCAGATTCGACAGTTCAGGGAGCTTCGCCTGCCGCTGTGGGGGAGAAGCTCTCTGCTTCTTAATCAGGCTGTGGTACGATGCTTTGTTCCCGGGCCACGCAGCACACAACTGAGTAGCTGGCACACGAGATGAAAGACACCCTTGGAGTTCTGCTGGCGGGAGGAGCCGGCGAGCGTCTTTATCCGCTCACTCGCGACCGCGCCAAACCGGCGGTGACCTTCGGCGGCATTTACCGCATCATCGACGTAACCCTTTCCAACTGCATCAATTCCGACCTGCGGCAGGTCTATATCCTGACGCAATACAAGGCGCTTTCGCTCAACCGGCACATCCGCGAGGGATGGGCGATTGTGGCCGACCAACTGGGCGAGTTCATAGAGATTCTGCCGCCCATGAAGCGGGTGAGCGAGAACTGGTACATGGGCACGGCCGACGCCGTCTACCAGAACATCTATTCCATCGGCGCCGAGGAGCCCAGGCATGTGCTCATCCTCTCCGGCGACCACATCTACAAGATGAACTACGACCTGATGCTGAAGCAGCACCAGGACTCGGGCGCCGACGTCACCATCGCCACCATCCCGGTCGAACCCTCGGAAACCCGGCATTTCGGCGTGGTCGACATCGACCACTCCGGGCGGGTGGTGGGCTTCCAGGAGAAGCCGGAGTCGACCGATTTGCGCTCCCCCTACAATCCGGAGATGGTCTCCGCCTCCATGGGCGTCTACCTGTTCAATACCGACGTGCTGATCCCGGTGCTGCTCAAAGACGCCGAGGACCCCGATTCCGAGCACGATTTCGGCCACAACATCCTGCCCAGAATGGTGGGCGAATACTGCGTCTATTCCTTCAACTTTATCGATGAAAACCGCCAGGAGGCCCTCTACTGGCGCGACGTCGGCACGCTGGAGGCCTATTACGAGGCCAACATGGACGTGGCCGCGGTGTCGCCGGTCTTCAACCTCTACGACGAGCACTGGCCGATCCGCACCCACCAGCGGCAGTATCCGCCGGCGAAGTTCGTCTTCGCCGAGCATGGCCGCACAGGTATGGCAGTGGACTCGCTGGTCTCCAGCGGCTGCATCGTCAGCGGCGGCATGGTGCGCAAGAGCGTGCTCTCTCCCGACGTCCGCGTGAACTCCTACGCCGAAGTCGAATCCAGCATAGTTTTTTCCCACGTCAACATCGGCCGCCACTGCCGCATCCGCCGGGCCATCATCGACCGCGACGTCCACATTCCCGAGGGAACCATAATCGGCTACGATACCGAGGTCGACCGCCAGAAGTACTTCGTGACCGAGAGCGGAATTACCGTGGTGACGCGGGACTATTCGCTGTTCGAGAGCCCGGTGACGGTGGACTACTTCACCTCAGAATAGAGCGATTGGAAGCTAACCACAGAGTTCGCAGAGTTGCACAGAGAGTGAGGTTTCAAAGCTTCAAGGTTTCAGAGTTTCAATGATAAAAACCTGAAGTTTGGAAGAGCGATGCTTTGAAACTACGGAAACCTTCCTCTTTTGCTTGTGATCCTCTGTGTGACTCTGTGACCTCTGTGGTTAATTCTTTTGCCTTGGTTGCCTAAAGTAGAAGGGCTTTAGCCCGAGTGTTCATGGGCTAAAGCCCATTTGCTTTTTATCCGCAATTTCTACGTACAATCAGCGGCTGAAAATCTCGTCCACCATCCGGCCTTGCGAATCCAGAAGTTGGATGCGCATGGCAAGTTGTCCCGAGGCGTGGGTCGAGCAACTGAAGCAGGGATCGTAAGCGCGCACCACCGCCGAGACGCGGTTGAGCATGCCTTCCTGCAGCTTGTTGCCATCGACGAAATGCTCGCTGACCTGCTGGATGCTGTCGCCGATGGCCAGGTTATTGTGCCCGGTGGCCACGATCAGGTTGGCCCAGACGATGGCCCCGTCCTCGTTGACCTTGTAGTGGTGGATGAGCACGCCGCGCGGCGCTTCCACCATGCCGACGCCTTCCAGCGAGTTGACGCCGGCTGTGGCGCGCACGTGCTTGTCCAGGATCTGCGGGTCGTCCAGCAACTGCCTGATCCGCTCCAGCGCGTAGAGCATCTCGATCAGCCGGGCATAGTGGAACAGGAAGACGCTGTGGGCCGGGTTGCCGAAGCGCTGGCGGAATTCGGCCAGTTCGGCGTCGGCCTTGGGCGTGCCGCAGGCGTCGGCGGCATTCAGGCGGCCCAGCGGGCCGACGCGGTAGATCCCCTGCGGATAGCCCACCGGCTTGTAGTAGGGCGCTTTCAGGTAAGAATCGGACAGCGCGGCCTCGCCGATGTAGGTGCGGTAGTCGTCGGCGGCGATTCCGTCCTTGACGATCGCGCCCTGGGCGTCGCGGAAGCGCAGGTCGCCGTCGTAGAGCTGCAGGTTGCCACGGCGGTCGACCATCCCGGCATACATGGTGGGGGCCGAGCCGAAGTGTTCGATCTCCTCCTTGAAGGAGTCGAGCGCGCCCTTGAAGAAGGCGACAGTGCGCTCCGCGCGCGGCGGTCATGGCGGGCAGCTCCATCAGGATGCGGTCGCGAAGCTGCGGCGCCATGGGTGCATTCACGCCGCCGGGCACCGTCCAGGAGGGGTGAACGCGCTCCTGCGCCAGTCCTTCGATGATCTGCAGGCCGAACTTGCGCAATTCGATGCCCAGGCGCGCCAACTCGGGATACTTCTCGATCACGCCGACCACGTTGCGCTTGGCGGGATCGGAGTCCATGCCGAGCAGCAGGTCGGGCGAGGAGAGATAGAAGAAGCTGAGGGCGTGCGACTGCACGTACTGCGCGCAGTGCAGCAGCTCGCGCAGCTTGCGCGCCACGGCCGGGATGCGCACCGCCAGAATGGCGTCGCAGGCCTTGGCCGACGCCAGCAGGTGGCTGACCGGGCAGATGCCGCAAATGCGGGCGGTGATGCCGGGCATCTCGTAGAACGGCCGCCCCTCGGTGAACTTCTCGAATCCGCGCACCTGGGTGATGTGGAGCTGCGTGCTGGCGACATGGCCATTGTCGTCCAGATGGATCGAGATCTTTGCGTGTCCTTCGATCCGGCTTACCGGATCGATCATGATTCGCTTCATTGCACGCTCCTTATCCAAACTTCACCTTGGGATTGGCCTCGGGCTTGCGGCCCTCCAGCAGGTCGGTGACCAGGCCCGCGAATCGCCTTGGCGGGCGGCGGGCAGCCGGGCAGAAACATGTCCACCTGGACAAACTCGTTGAGCGGGCGCGCCTTGGCCAGCAGCGCCGGCACGCCAGTCGCCGGGCACGGCCTTGCCCTCGTCCGTGCCTTCGACGTAGACCCGCTGCAGCAGCTTGCTGACCGGCACCGAGTTGCGCATAGAGGGGACGTTGCTGGTCACCGCGCAATCGCCCAGCGCGATCAGCAGGTTGGTGCGCTGCCGGATCTCGCTGGATCTTGTGCAGATCTTCCATCGAGCTGACCGCGCCTTCCACCAGGGTGACATCGACGCCGTCAGGAAATTCCTGGGCGTCGACCAGGGGCCCGTAGACGATGTCCACCTTGCCGGCCAGGGCGATGACGCCCGCGTCCATGTCCAGCAGCGACATGTGGCAGCCGGAGCAGCCGTCGAGCCAAACGGTGGCCAGTTTGACCTTCTTCATACCTGCGCTCCTTTGCGGACCGCCAGGGCGGTGATGTTGTCGTTGCGCTTGACCATCTCTTCGACCGCGTAGCCCTTCTCGGCCAGCGCGCCGGTGGGGCAGGCCTGTACGCACTTGCCGCAGCCGGTGCAACTGCTGGCCTCATGCCACGGCTGGTTGAGGTCGCTGGTGATCCTGGAGTTTATGCCGCGCGCGGTGACATCCCAAACGTGTGCTCCCTCCAGCTCGCTGCACACCCGCACGCAGCGCGTGCACAGGATGCAGCGGTTGTGGTCCAGCACAAACCGCGGATGGGAGACATCGATCGGCAGTTTCGGGATAGTTGTAGAAGTACCGCATATGGGTGATGCCCATGGCGGTGGCCATTGACCTGCAGCTCGCAACGCCCGTTGGAGACGCAGACCGCGCACACGTGGTTGCGCTCCACAAACAGCAGCTCGATGGCCATGCGGCGGTATTGCGTCAGCTTGGGTGAGTTGGTGGTCACCGACATGCCGTCCTGTACCGGCGTGGTGCAGGCCGGCAGCAGCCGGTCGGTGCCCGAGACCTCGACGATGCACAGCCGGCAGGCACCCACCGCGCTCAGCCCTTCCAGGTAGCAGAGCGTCGGAATGTACTTGTCCGCCGCCCGGGCCGCCTCCAGGATCGTCTGGCCTTCCAGGGCGCTCACCAGTTCGCCATCTATGCGAATTGAAAGTTTCTTGGGCAAGACTTGCTCCTTCCTTAACGGCGTTCCCGCAATAGGTCTATACCGCTTTGCGCCCAACCTGGCGGCGTGCCGTCCGGCGCCAGGCGGGTTCTCGGCTTTAGCTGACGCTCACGTGCGTCTTGACATCGCAGCGCAGGCAGCGGTTCGCCTCGTCGAGCGCCTCCTCGGGAGTGAAGCCGATGACGACTTCATCGTCCGAGTTGGCGCGCAGTTTGGGGACCAGTGCATGGGGCTGGTGGCGATGGCTCTCGCTGGGCTCCGCGTGGCACCTTCTGGCTGTACTTGAATTCGGGGAAGAGCCGCTGCCAGCGGCTCCTCTCCCATGAGCCGCTGGTCGATGTTGCGCGCCGCCTGCTTGCCGTACCCCATGGCATTGGAAACGTTGGAGGCGCCGGTAATCACGTCGCCGCCGGCGTAGAAGCCCGGACGGCTGGTCTCCAGCGTGAAGCGGTCGACGTTGATCGTCCCCTGCTCCTTCAACTCCAGGCCGGAAGCCTTGCAGAAGTCCATGTCGAAGGTTTCGCCCACGGCCAGGATCACGGTGTCGCAGTCGTAGCGCTGGATTTCGCCGGTAGGAACCGGTTTCCTGCGCCCGGACTTGTCATACTCGCCCAGCCGTGTCTTTTCGATCTCGATGGCCCGGACGTTGCCGTCGGCATCGCCGATGATGCGGTGAGGCGCGGCCAGGAAGACGAACTTTGCTCCTTCTTCTTCGGCCGCCGTGGTTTCTTCTTCGATGGCCGGCATGTCCTGGCGCTCGCGGCGGTAGAACACCGTTACCTGGGCGCCGGTGCGCAGGGCCGAGCGGGCCGAGTCGATGGCGGCATTGCCGCCGCCGATGATGGCTACCTTGCGCCCCAGCTGGTTGCTCTCCTTCTTCGACATCCTCTCCAGCTGCAGCAGGGCATGGTGTACGCCCTTCAGCTCGGTTCCCGGCAGATACAGCCAGTGCTCCTTCCAGGTTCCGATGGAGATGAAGACCGCGTCGAAGCGGTCGGCCAGTTCGTTGAGCGGCAGCTCCAAGCCTACCCGGGTGTTGAAGGCGAACTTGACGCCCAGGCGCGCGATCAGCTCGATCTCGCGAGCCAGGACGGCCTTCGGCAGCCGGTATTCGGGAATGGCGAAGCGCAGCATTCCGCCCGCCTCGGCGTGTTCCTCGAAGACGGTGACATCGTGGCCCATCAGCGCCAGGTAGAAAGCGGCGGTCAGGCCGGTGGGACCGGCGCCGGCCACGGCCACCTTGCGCCCGGTGGGTTCCAGCTTGCGCGCGGCGATGCGCTGCGCCAACTTGTCGAAGTTGCCGTTCGAGTAGATCGCGTCGGCAATCACGCGGTGCACGTCGCGTATGTTCACGGACTCGTCCAGCGTCTGCCGACGGCAGCGCTTGTCGCAGGGATGCTGGCATACGCGCCCGGTCGAGGCCGGCAGGGGATTGTCCAGGATCACCGCTTCGAAGGCGTCCTCCAGGCGGCGTTCCTTGTAAAGCTCGAGGAAGCGCGGAATGTTCATGCGCAGCGGGCAACTGTTCTCGCAGGGCGAGAGCGCCAGGTCCTGGCAGACGCCCGCCTGGCAGTGATAAGCCCGCAGGTGATCCTCGAACTCGTTGCGGAAGTGCCGCATGGTGGTTAGCACCGGATTGGGGGCGGTCTGGCCCAGGCCGCACAGCGAGCACTCGCGAATCATGCGGCTCAGCTCATCCAGGGCTCCCAGGCGGTCCCGCATGCCCTTTACGCCCTTGGTGATGCCGTTCAGGATGCGCAGGCATTTATCCAGCCCGACGCGGCAGGGAATGCACTTGCCGCAGGATTCCGAGTGGGTGAACTCGATGAAGTAGCGGGCCACGTCGACCATGCAGTTGTCTTCATCCATCACCACCATGCCGCCCGAGCCCATGATGGAGCCCAGCGCCTGCAGGCTCTCGTAGTCGACCGGCGTGTCGAACATCTCCTGCGGAATGCATCCGCCGGAGGGGCCGCCGGTCTGCACCGCCTTGATGGCCCGTCCGGGAACGCTGCCGCCTTCGCCGATGTCGTAGATGAAATTCTTCAGCGGCGTGCCCAGCGGCATTTCCACCAGTCCCGTGCTGTGCACCTTGCCGACCAGGGAGAATACCTTGGTTCCGGAGCTTTTTACGCTGCCGGTCTCGCTGAACCAGGCTGCGCCCTTGGTAACGATGGGGGCGATGTTGTACCAGGTTTCGACGTTGTTGATGTTGGTAGGCTTACCGCGATAGCCTCTCTGCGCCGGGAAGGGTGGACGGGGACGAGGTCTCCCGGCCTGCCCTTCCAGCGAGGCGATCAGCGCCGTCTCTTCACCGCAAACAAAGGCGCCGGCGCCTTCCACGACCTCTATGTTGAACTTGAAACCGCGGCCCAGGATGTTGTCGCCCAGCATGCCGTACTCGCGCGCCTGCTCAATGGCCCGGTGCAGCCGGTGCACCGCCAGCGGGTACTCGGCGCGCACGTAGATGATGCCTTGGGTCGCGCCCATCACGTAGCCGCCGATGATCATGCCTTCCAGCAGGGAATGCGGATCGCTCTCGATCTCGTTGCGGTTCATGTAGGCGCCGGGATCACCCTCGTCGGCATTGCAGATGATGTACTTTTCGCTGGCCTTGGCCTTGGCCAGGAAGTCCCACTTGTTGCCGGTGAGGAAGCCGGCGCCGCCGCGCCCGCGCAGCTTGGCCGCCTTGAGCTGCTCGATCACGCTCTCCGGCCGGCCGTCGATCAGGATCTTGTAAAGCGCCGTGTAGCCGCCTACGGCGATGTATTCCTCGATGTCCTCCGGATTGATGTAGCCGCAGTTGCGCAGCACGATCTTCTTCTGTCCCTTGTAGAAGGGCACTTCATTCCAGAGAGGGACTTCGGGGTAGCCGTGGCCGTAGCGCACTACCGAGGTGATGTGGTCCCACTCCTCCACTTTGCAGTAGACCAGCTCCGGGGTAACGTTGCCGGTGGTGATGTCCTGCAGCAGGCGGGCGACGTCTCCGGCCTGCACCCGGCGCAGCATGAGCAGCGGGTGGCCAGGCAGGCGGACGTTGACCAGAGGCTCCTGGAAGCAGGCGCCGGCGCAGCCCACGCCGGCCAGCAGAATGTCGGTGCCGGTGCGCGAGATCAGGTCGGCGAAGGCGTGATATACACCCTCGGCTCCATTGCCCCGGCCGCAGGTTCCCATGCCGATGGCCACGCGCGGAATGGTGGGCAGCAGCTTGGCCAGCCCGGCTTCGCGCACAGCATTGAAGGTTCCGATGTCTTGAATCGCAGGCATTACTTGCTCTCCCGTTCCAGCGCTCTCACCTGCCGCTGCAGGGTGTGCTCATTCACGTGACCGCAGATGCTGTGATTGATTTCGACCACCGGGGCCAGCGCACACTGGCCGAAGCAGGCGACGGTGCGCAGGGTGAACTTCTGGTCGGGGGTGGTAAGCGCCAGCTTGTCCGCCCCTTCGGTGTCGCCCATCTCCTGGCGCCCCAGGCCCAGCTCCAGGCGCAGGCTCTCCAGCAGATCGCGCGAGCCGCGCGTGTGGCAGGCGGTGCCGCGGCATATACAAATGGTGTTGTCGCCCTGCGGCTCCAGGCTGAACAACGCGAAGAATGTGGCCACGCTGAATACCTGCGCCGCCGGAATGCCCGTCTTGGCAGCCACGTAGCGCAGCGTTTCCATGGGAAGATATTTGCGTGGATTGCGGTCCTGGACGGCTTCCAGAATGCCCAGCAGAGCTCCAGGACGGGTGCCTTGGCTGGCGATTACCTGATCGATGAACGCCTTTTCTGTGGCGTCGGGCGTTTCGCGAAGGGCAGTGTGCATGGCGCGCTCCCGTACGGAAATGAAGGCCCAATCACTTACTGATTAACCGTCTCTACTATCGGCTAAAACGCGAACCTAAACAGTGACGCGGAGTCTACTCCGACGTGACCCACACCTTCATTCAGGCGTGATGCAGCCTTCACAGTCAGGTGATCTGAGGTGTGCTCCGATGTGATTTATGTAAATGCGATGGGGTGACGCCAGACACGCATTATGGTGAGTAATCTCACTTGCGCAACCCGGGCAATTGCGCGGCGGCGGGACGGATTGCAGTTTGCAGTTGTCCCACATCTGCCCTCTTGGCAGATGTGGGGCACTCTGCGCTATTTCGGATGGCCCACCGGTATCAGGTAAATGACATTGTAGTTTGCCGGCAGGGAAGCCGCTTTCTGCACGTCCTTAGGCTCGATCCCGGCGACCGGCACGGCGGCCAATCCCAGCGCGGTGGCCTGCAGCAGCACGTTCTGAGTCGCGTGCCCAGCCTCCAGGTTTGTCACCCGCGGACCCTTATCCGGACCATACTTGCTGGTGGCGCGCTCGTACTCGCCGGCGATCAGCAGCACCGTGGGGGCCTGGTTCACCGACTGCTGCGTGGAGAACTTGCTGCGCAGGTCCTGGCCGGAGAGCTTCTGAAGCCGGTGCCCGCTGGGCAGGTATTCGTAAAACCCGTCGGTCGAGGCCGCGTAGACATGCAGAAAATATTGCGCCGAGGCCGAGGGCGCGGTGCGGTGGCCCTGGCTGTCGGTGATTCCCTGCGCGGCCCACAGTATCTGCGACAGCTCGGCCTTGCTCAACGGCGTCGGCAAGAACGAGCGCACCGAGCGGCGCTTGGCCAGAGCTTGCGTCAACGGCATTCCCCCTGACAAGTCTGGGGGAGGCAATTGGATCAGGTTGGCGGTTGAGGCCGGGGGCGCGGCCGGGCTGGCATTTTGAGCCGCTGCGCCGGCCAGACAAAAAGCAATGACGATCAGGCAGGCTACGAGTCGCTTGCGCATTCCATTCTCCCTGGCGGAATCGAAGAAGCTGATGGTGAGTATCTATGGTACTCCATACGCGGGCAGCAGGTCCTTCACCCAACAAATGAGTAGTGGGTCAATTTGAATTTCCACAACAACGGGTGCCCCACGTCCCGCCCTGCTTTTGGGCTGACGTGGGGCCAATTCCCCAGGTTAGCGCCGAAAAGCGGCGCGGAACCTGGGGCACCCTTCAAATTGACCCACTACCCGCAAATGCAGCGCGGCTTCAGGATGACACGTGTCCTGACACGAGGCGTGGATTCAGCAGCTAAAGATTTCGCCGGGCAATCTCCTGATGCCTGACCGCCGAATCCCTGGCCCTCGTCCCTTTATTTGTTTGTCATTTGGGTGTTCTTACGCTCGGCGATGATCTTGCGGGCGTTGTCAGCCAACTGTCCGGCTTGCGGAAGCAGGTCCAGGGCCTTGTTGACCCAGGGATCGGCCTCGGCCTGCACGCGCAGCCCGGACTCCTGGCCAAACTGGTTGACGAACAGCTCGGCCTTGATGCTCGACTTCACCCAATCCAGGTTTTCCGCCAGTTCGCTTTCGGTGAAGGGTACCTTCTGCTCGTCGAGGAAGCGCCGGAACTCCTGCAGCACCTGCTCATCCACCACGAAGTCGCGCCCGATGCTCTTGTGGATGGCGATGTAATGCTTGGAGAAGTTGAAGAACGCGTATTTCTGCAGCAGCGTTTCCTGGAACTTGTTGCTCTTGACCGGGGTCAGCTTTACGTCCGGGGTGATGCCGCCGCCGCCGTAGACGGTGCGGCCGCTGTCGGTCAGCCTGACCTCGCGATTGGCCTCGCTCTCGGGGCTCTCCTCGCGGCCGTAGTAGTAGTCGTAGAGCGAGATGCCGTTGTAGTCGCGCTGGATCAGCCGCCCGCTGGGGGTGTAGTACTTGGCGGTAGTCAGGGCCAGCCCGGTGTTTTCCGAAAGCGGATAGACGGTTTGCACCAATCCCTTGCCGAAGGTGGTCTCGCCGGCGATCAGGCCGCGGTCGTGGTCCTGAATGGCCCCGGCAACGATTTCGGCGGCCGACGCCGTTCCCCGGCTCACCAGCACCACCAGCGGATATTCCTTGCCGCCGTTGCCGTGGGTGGCGTGGTAAACCTTCTCCGCCGAGTTGCGCCCGTGGTGCGAGACGATCACCTGCCCCTTGCGCAGGAACCTGTCGGCCACCCCCACCCCTTCGCTGAGCAGGCCGCCGGGGTTCTGGCGCAGATCGAGAATGAGCCCCTTCAGGTCGCCCATCTCATCCAGCGCCTGGGTAACCTCCTGGTCGGTGGTTTCCTGGAAGCCGCTGACATGCATATAGCCCACGCCGGGGCGGATCATGAAGTGCAAATCGACGCTGTGGCGCGGTATCTCGTCGCGGATGACCGTAAATTCCAGCGGCTTGGGAGATCCTTCCCGCAGCACCGAGATGCGGACCGTGGTGCCCTTGGGCCCCTTGAGCAGTTCGGCCACATCGCTTACGCTCAGGTTGTCGGTCGGCTTGCCGTCGACGCCCACGATGATGTCACCCGGGCGGATTCCGGCGCGGTAAGCCGGGGCGCCGGCAAACGGGGCGATCACGATAACCTTATTGTTGCGCGGGCCCACCTGCATGCCCACGCCGTAGTATTTGCCGCTTTGCTCTTCCCGCAGCAGGGCGTAGGACTTGGGATCGAAGAAGTTGGAGTGGGGGTCGAGCACGTGCAGCATCCCCGGAATGGCGCCGTTATAAATGGCTTTGTTGGGATCGACCGGCTCGGCGTAGTTCTGCTCCACCATGTCGTACACCTGCGCGAAGGTGCGTAGGCTGTCGCGGATGTCGCCCTCGCTGCTGGGCATGGCGCCGCCCAGGTGCTGCCCGAAAAGAGCGCCGAGAAAACCGCACAGGATTATTACGACGAAAATTGCGAGAAAGGAGCGACGAAAACTGCCAGCCATCCCTAGTTTTCCTTCGTTTGCCGGAAGGTGCCGGCTAAGCGTAATGCCAGCAACGATTCTTCGAAGTATACCATGCCATAGCGCGCGGTCGGCGGATCAGTCAGCCGGCGCCGCGCGCCCAGCTACCCTATTCAATAGGATGCGAACCGCTTTCCAGCCGCTTCGCAGAGGCGTAACTATTTTGCCTGCCGCGCCAAAAACCCCGCCTGCGGGCATTGCTGCCTCCGCTGGCCCGAAGTATCATAAAGTCATGAACCTGGGCATGCCCGAGATGATTTTTATCTTCTTGCTGGCCCTGCTTCTCTTTGGGCCAAAGAAGCTGCCGCAAGTCGGCCGCGAACTGGGCAAGGCCCTGAATGAGTTCAAGCGCGCCAGTAACGAGTTTAAAAGCCAGTTGGAAACCGAGATCGAGCAGGCGGAGGCCCTGGAGCGAGAGAAGAGCAGCGGCGGACCGCCGCCGCAACCGCTTGTGGAACAAAGCGATGCGGGAGCTTCCACGGCGGCAGAGGCCGTCCCGGCGGGCGCCACCTCGCTCGATGCAAGTCAGGCTTTGCCAGCAGAGGCAAGTGCGCCGGCCGCCGGAGAGCCGGCCTGGGAGCCCAAGATCGCGCCGCCCGCCGAGCCCACCGTGGCCAGCACCATCGGGCAATCCACTATTCTGCCTGTTGCGGCCAAAGAAGCCCCGTCCGCTCCCAGCCTCACCTCGAGCGCCGCCGCCGATCCTGTAACGCCCCCGGCAAGCCAAGCCACAGCTTTGGCCGGAGAGCCCAACGAGCCTGAGCAAGGCGCCAAAGCTGCGCCGGATTCGATGGCCGCGCTGCCGCCACCTCTGCCCGGCGTGAGCGCCGGTTCATTCGACAAAGCCACTGTCAGGGATTCAAATGCCTGATTTGGAAACTACTCCATCTTCTTCGGCGCGCCAACCCAAAGAGGAAGTATTGACCTCCATGGGCTTCCTCGATCACCTGGAAGAGCTGCGGCGGCGCATCATCTGGTCGATCGTTTATGTCGCCGCCGGCTTCGGCGTCTGTTACTGGTTTCACGAACAGATTTACACCCTGATGCAGAGGCCCATCTTCCAGGCCCTGAAGGCGCACGGGTTGGATCAGAAGCTGGTTTACCTGAACCCTACCGAGCCCTTCAACATGTACCTGAAGGTGGCCTTGATCGGCGGCATCTTCGTGGCCTCGCCCCTGATCCTGTATCAGTTGTGGCTGTTCATTGCGCCCGGGCTTTATCGTCATGAGCGCCGCTACGTGGCCCCCTTCCTGTTCTCCACCGTGGCCCTGTTCGTGGCCGGCGGAGTTTTCGGCTATTACATGGTGTATCCGGCGGCGCTGGATTTCCTGGTGGGCTATGGCGCGCAGTTCTCGCCCATGATCACCATCAGCGAGTACACCAACCTGTTCATGACCATCATCCTCGGCCTGGGGATCGTCTTCGAGATGCCGATCCTGGTATTCTTCCTGGCGCTTATGGGGGTCGTCAGCGCGGGCTGGATGTGGCGCAATCTCCGTTATTCGATATTGGTGATCTTCATCATCGCCGCCATCATCACCCCCACCACCGATATTTTGAACATGTGCATCTTTGCCGCCCCCATGATCTTTCTCTACCTGGGCAGCATCGGAATCGCCTACCTGGTGCATCCCAGCCGGCGCAAGAAGAAGGCGCTGAAAGAATGAGCCACCTGGCCAGGCTGTCTCGGGCGCGGCCCAGCAAGCCGCGCCGCCTGCCGGGGCTGCTTGTGGCCGTAGTGGTGATCAGCTTGGCTTTCGCAGCCTGCAACAGTAAAGACCAGGTCATTCTTGGCGACCAGCCCAGCGGGCCGCCCAGCAAGCGTCCATGGCAACCGGCAGCCTCTGATTTCACCATTCCCGCCAACGTCCCAGCGGCACCGCAAGTGGACGGTAAACGCGCCATGCAGTACGTGCGCGAAGTGGTGGCCTTCGGCACAAGGCCGATTGGCAGCCCGGCCCATCAAAAGGTGGAAGCCTACATCCAGCGCAAGCTGAGCGCCGAGCGCATCGAGACCGCCGCCGACGCCTTCATCGCCGCAACTCCCGCTGGCCGCTTTCCCATGCGCAACATCATCGCCAAGCTCCCCGGCAGGAAAGACGGAATTATCGTCATCGCCGGCCATTACGACACCAATCTGCCGCTGCCCAAAAGCTACGTCGGCGCCAACGATGGCGGCTCCAGCACCGGCCTGCTGCTGGAGCTGGGCAAAGCTCTGAAAGACAAGCCCATGGAGGGCTACAGCATCTGGCTGGTGTGGCTGGACGGGGAAGAGGCGACGGTGCGCTGGAGCGACTCCGACAGCCTTTACGGAAGCAAGCACCTGGCGGAACTCTGGCAGCGCGACGGAACGCTGAAAAAGATCAAGGCCTTTCTGCTGCTCGACATGGTGGGCGATGCCGACCTGAACATCGACCGCGACTCGAACTCGACCATCTGGCTGGAACAGCTTGTCCACGACGCGGCCACGCGCCTGGGCTACCAGTCGCACTTCTTTGCCCGGGAGATTAGCGTAGAGGACGATCACCTGCCATTTGCCAAACTCGGCGTCCCCGTGGCCGACCTGATCGACTTCGATTACGGCTATAACAACGTCTTTTGGCACACGCCGGAAGACACCCTCGACAAGCTGAGCCCTGCCAGCCTGCAGATCGTCGGCGACGTGGTGCTGGAGACGCTCCGCGCCATCAACGCACACTGAAACATTTCAGATTTTTGATTTCAGATTTAACAACTCTTGGGAGAATGGCTCTTTTTCTCTCTTCCGAGGAACTTTTCAAGCGGAAATCAAAAATGAAAAATCAAAAATATTACAATCTCCTCGATGCCCGCGAACTGGCTTTTTTGGGTATTGTTCCATCTGTTCGTCTTCGCCATGCTGGCGCTGGACCTTGGCGTCTTCCACCGCGCGACGCGAGTGCCGAGCTTTCGCAACGCTCTTGCCTGGTCGCTGCTGTGGATCGTCCTGGCGGCCATCTTTGCCCTTCTGGTCTATCACTTCGGACAGGTCATGACCGCCAGCCGCCGTCCCAACCCGGTGATGGCGCTCGAATTTGTCACCGGCTACGTGGTGGAGGAGGCGCTTAGCGTCGACAATCTTTTTGTCTTTCTGCTGCTGTTCCGCTATTTCAATCTGCCGCAGGAGTACGGCCACAAGGTGCTGTTCTGGGGGATTCTCGGGGCGCTCATCGCCCGTGCCGCCTTCATCCTGGGCGGCGTCGCCCTGGTAAGCCGGTTCAATTGGGTGACGTACCTGTTCGGCGCGTTTCTGGTCTATGCCGGGCTGAAGCTGCTGACGCAGAAGGAGGGCGAGCAGGTCGATCCGGAGCACAACCTGGTGGTCAAATTCTTCCGCCGGCACGTGCCGCTGGTTCCCGACTATGGCGATGGCCGCTTTTTAGTGCGGCGCGGCGGCAAGCGCTACGCCACTTTGCTCGCCCTGGTGCTGGTGGCGGTCGAGACCACCGACGTGATGTTCGCCACCGATTCCATTCCCGCCGTGCTGGCCATCTCCCGCGATCCGTTCATTGTCTACACCTCGAACGTCTTTGCCATCCTCGGGCTGCGCTCGATCTTCTTCGCCCTGGCCGGGCTGATGAAGATGTTCCACTTTCTCAGTTACGGCGTGTCGCTGATCCTGGTCTTCATTGGCGGGAAGATGCTGCTGGCTGGCATTTGGGAGATTCCGACGCTCTGGGCGCTGACGGTCGTGGCCGCCGTGCTGGCGCTTGCGGTGGCGCTCTCGCTGGCCTTTCCGCGCAAACTGGACACAAAAGCTTAACCACAGAGTACACGGAGTACACAGAGGTCAGATATTTGATCATGATCCTCCGCTTTTACTCTGTGTTCCTCTGTGTCCTCTGCGGTTGGACTTTGTTGCCGTTCAATCTGAAATCAAAAATCTTAAATCTTAAACAAACTGGGTCTTCGTGCCGCAGATGACGGAGTGCTTGAGTAAGCGGGCGTCGTTGTGGGCGGGGAAATCCAGGCGGTAGTGCGCGCCGCGGCTTTCTTCGCGCGCCAATGCGGCGCGGGCAATCAACTGGCCGACGGTGGCAAGGTTGCGTGCCTCCCACTCGCGGCGCGAGCTTGCTTCCGGCAGCTCCGCGCGCAGCTCCTCCAGGCGGGCGACGGCGACGCGCAGCCGCTTGCCCTCGCGCACTATCCCGACCTCTCGCCACATCAGCTCCCGGACGGCGCCAATGCGCCCGTCCAGCGCGGCATCACCGGCGCCGGTTTCGCCGTTACCCGCGTTCTCCGCTTTCCCGCCGCCTGCCGCCCGTCCCGCTTTCTTCAGTGCGGACTCGGCGGCCATGGCATTGGCCGCGCGCGCGCCGTACACCAGGCCCTCCAGCAGGGAATTGCTGGCCAGGCGATTGGCCCCGTGCACTCCCGTGCAGGCGGCTTCGCCCGCCGCATACAGGCCGGGGAGGGAGGTTCGGCCGCACAGGTCGGTTCGCACTCCGCCCATGCCGTAGTGCGCCGCCGGCCGCACCGGCACCAGGTCCGTGGCCAGGTCGATGTTGTATTCGAGGCAGGTTTTATAAATGCGGGGGAATCGCCGCTTGAGCCGGTCGCCGTTGAGGTGGGTGAGATCGAGATAGACGACCGGCTCCTTGAGGTTGGAGATTTCCATCTCGTGGACGATGGCGCGGGCCACGATGTCGCGCGGGGCCAGCTCCCCCATCTCGTGGTGCTTGGGCATGAAGCGCGCCAGGCTGGAGTTGCGCAGGTAAGCGCCCTCGCCGCGCAGGGCCTCGGAGAGCAGGAAGCACGGAGCGTTCTTCACGTACAGGGCCGTGGGATGAAACTGCACGAATTCCATGTCGCTGATCTCGGCCCCGGCGCGGAACGCCATGGCGACGCCATCGCCGGTAGCCACCGACGGGTTGGTGGTGTTGGCATAAACCTGGCCGATGCCGCCGGTGGCCAGCAAGACCGCCGCCGCCCGGATGCGCTCCGGCCGCCGCTGCTGGTCCAGCAGGTGAATGCCCGCCACCCGTCCGTCCTCGACCGAGAGATCGGTGGCAAAGCCATGTTCGCGGAAGCAGATGTGCTTGAGCGCGGCGGCGCGATGGTAGAGGGCGCGGCCAATCTCGCGCCCGGTGGAGTCGCCATTGGCGTGCAGCACGCGATTGCGGCTGTGCGCGCCTTCACGGGTGAACGACAGCTTTGTCCCCTGGCGGTCGAACTTGGTGCCCCACTCGATCAGCTCTTCGATGCGATGCGGCCCTTCTTCCACCAGAATGCGGGCGGCATCGGGATTGCAAAGCCCGTCGCCGGCCACCAGCGTGTCCTGCAGGTGCAGGCAGATTTCATCCTCATCGCTGAGCGCGACGGCTATGCCCCCCTGCGCATACTGGGTGTTCGACTCGCGAATGTCCAGCTTGGCCAGGCAGAGCACGCGGCCGTAAGGCGCCAGTTCGATGGCGGCCCGCATGCCGGCAATTCCGGCGCCCACAACGATGAAATCAGTCTCCTGCACTCTTCCTCGCGGCGAACCCGCTCCCCGGTAGTGCCGCATGCGCCTTGTCGGAGCGGGAGAAAGTACTCATGTGCCCGCAAAGGTAATGGGAACCCCGACGTTCTCTCCTCAGCCTGCTGAATACTGCCTGCGCAAAATACTATCACCGCAGCGGCACCGGCAACATCCCAAGTGCATGGTCCAATTTGCACGACACCCCGTACCGCTGTTCTGGTAGCGCTCCATATTCGCCGGGGTCCCCAGCAACGGCCGTTTTTGCCGCTGCTGGGGTGGTCGCCGGGGTCCCCGGCAATAGCCGTTTTTTGCCATTGCTGCGGCGGAAACGAGAGCAGGGAGAGGACTTTCCACGTTTCCGCCGGCGTGCTGTAATATAGGCGTTTGATTCGCATAAACGTAGAAACCGCTTCCAAGCCGTACGCTGCCCTGATCGAGCAGGGCTTGTTGCGTTCGGCCGGCGCCCGCATCCGCGAGCTGATGCCGCAGGCGAGCCGGCTGTTCACGGTCACCGTTCCTCCCGTGCGCAAGCATTTCGGCAAGACGCTTGAGCACTCCTTCGAAGCCGCCAAGCTGGAAAATGCTTTCATCGAGATGCCCAACGGCGAGCGCTACAAGACCCTGTCCACGGTGGAAGAGCTTGGCAGCCGGCTGGTGAAACTGGGAGCCGACCGGCAGTCGACCATCGTCACCCTGGGCGGAGGCTGCGTGGGCGACGTGGGCGGATTCCTGGCCTCGATTTACATGCGCGGAATCGATTTCTTGCAGGTTCCCACCACCCTGCTGGCGCACATCGACGCTTCCGTGGGCGGCAAGACGGGGGTAAACCTCTCGCCGGGAAAGAACCTGCTGGGCTCTTTCAAACAGCCTTCGCTGGTGCTGATCGATCCTGACGTGCTGCTGACGCTGCCCGACCGGGAATTCAGCTCGGGATTGTTTGAAGCACTCAAAACCGGTATCATCCGCAACCTGCCCATCTTCGAGTTCATGGAAGCCAACCGCGAGAAAATTCTGCGCCGCGATCCGGCGGCTATGGAGTGGCTCATTGCGGAGTGCGTGCGGGTGAAGGCGGCGGTGGTCAGCGAGGACGAGCGGGAGCACGGCGTGCGCAAGGCCCTGAATTTCGGGCACACCATCGGCCACGCCTTGGAGGCCGAGACCGGATACCGGCACTTCCTGCACGGCGAGGCTGTGGCCTGGGGCATGATCGCCGCCACCATGATCGCCGTCGGCTTGCAGAAAACCAGCTCGGCCATCGCGCAGCGCATCATAAGCTGCATTTTCTCTTACGCGCACCTGCCCAAGGTGGACGTCAAGCCGCGCAACATCCTGCGCCGCCTCACCCGCGACAAGAAGGCGCTGGCGGGCAACGTGCAATGGGTGCTGCCGGTGGAAATCGGCCAGGTCGAGTTCGTCTTCGACGTGCCCGAGCGCGCGGTGCTGCAGTCGATCGAGGAGCTGCGGTATTTGTCTTAAGTTATTTTTGATTTTTGATTTTCGATTCAGGCGCTGGCGAAACGAGCGCTCCTCTTTCAATCAAAAATCAAAAATCTTAAATCAAAAATTCTTAACTGCATGCCGGAACAGGAAAAATCTCCACCGCCCGCGCCAGAGCCGCATCTGCCGGAAACGCCAGGGGCGCGCATGGCCGGAACGCAGGACGAGCAGGCCGCCGCACGCGCCGTGCGCGAGATGTTCAGTTCCATAGCCCCGCGTTATGACCTGCTGAATCACCTGCTTTCCTTCAATACCGACCGCTACTGGTGGTGGCGCGCCGCGCGCGCCTTCCGTCGTATTCTTCGCCGTCCCGGCGCCAGCGTGCTGGATGTTTGCTGCGGTACCGGCGATATGACCTTCGCCCTGCAGCGGCAGGCTGCGCCCGGGGTGAAAATTTATGGCGCGGACTTTTCCTCGGCCATGCTGGCGCGCGCCCGGCGCAAGGGCGCAGGCAAGCCCATCGAGTGGCTGGAAGCCGACGCCCTGCACCTGCCGTTCCCCGACGCCAGCTTCGACCTGGTTACCTCCGCCTTCGGTTTCCGCAACCTGGCCAATTACGATCAGGGGCTCTGCGAGATCCGGCGCGTACTCAAGCGCGGCGGTGAGACCGGCATTCTCGATTTTGGCGAGCCCGAAGGAGCTATGGGGAAGCTCTACGGCTTTTACTTTCGCCACATCCTGCCGCGGGCCGGCACGCTGATCTCCGGCGTTCGGGGACCTTATGCCTACCTGCCGGCTTCGGTCTCGCGCTTCCCCAGTCCCGAGCAGATGCTGGAGCGCATGCGGCGGGCGGGATTCGACTCCGCGGCTTACACGCCATACACCTTCGGAATTGCCGGCCTCTATCGCGCGCGCAAACCGTGAGCCGATCCCACATCTGCCAAACGAAGGCAGATGTGGGGCACTGCCGGATCACGTAGTCCGAAGCTGCGGCAAAGAGCCCGCCGGGGGCACAGGCAGTGCGGGTGCCCCATCCTACGCCGATTTTGCGTAGGGTGGGGTAGTTATGGCCCGAAGCTCGCGGCCAGCGCCTGGCGGTTGGTGTGCTGGATGATGCGCGGGTAATCTTTTCCCAGGAAAGCGCGCAAGGCGGCCGTGTCCACCAGGCAAGAGCCGTAGAGGTACGGAGCAGCCTCGGGCGGGAACGCCGACAGTCCCTGCTTCCAGCGCCTCTCCAGAGCCCAGCGGCATATGAAGCCCGGCAGGCGAACCACTTTGGCGCGGGCGATCTCGGCGCATTCTTCCAGGCTAATGGGCTCGTCTCGTCCGGCGACGTTGAAGATGGCCAGCCGCCTCTCCTCCGCCGGGCATTGCAGCAGGTGAGCGATGAGCCGGGCGGTGTCGTCCACGTGTGCGAACTGGAATAGATTGCGCAAGGCTGTCCCGAGAGGAACGGCCAGCGAAAGGCGCTGGTCCGCAGGCGAATCTTCGCCGTCATTGGCCTGCCCGCCGCGCAATGCCTCCAGAACGCAGCTCCAGCCGTTGCCGGCGCAGTTGGCCAGGCGCAGAACATAGCTGCTGCAGTTGCCCACGGCGTCTGACCAGTACTGCACCACGTGGTCGCTTTCCATGGTGTGAATGGCGGAAGGCAGGCTGCGGGCCCCGAACTCCGCCGTCTCCGGCAAGGCGGCGCGGGCTTCGGTTCCGTAGACCTGAGCGCTGCTGCGAAAGATTATCCGGCGTACCTGGCCGCCGCGGCGGTTGGCCTCGGTTACCGCCTCCATGACGCGCCCGGTTCCGGCTACGTTTATCTGCCAGAGGCGGGTTTGATCGGCGGCCTCCTTCGGGTCGTGGGCACGGGCGAAGGCCAGATGCACAAGGCTGCTCACTTCGGCTTCGCGAATTATCTCGATCAGGCGGCTGGTAGCGGCCTCCCGGCCCAGGTCGACGGTCTCGAAGGCATAAATGTCGGACGAAGCTGGTGGGCGCACGTCGACGGCGATCACCCGTTGTCCGCGCAGCAGAGGCAGAAGCCTGCCTCCCAGGGCGCCGGAGGCGCCGGTCACCAGCACCGTCGCTTCTGCCTGCGTGTTCACTTGCGCCGCTCCGCTTGCCGTTCTGGCCCCCGGCCAACGCCGGCATTGAGATCACCGGTCTGAGAACTCAACTTCCGCCTCATCGCCTGAAAAGTTTTCGCCGTGCCCGGCCGTCGCGGATTCCGCGCTGACCGATTATCTCCCCCGCCGGTGGTGAAAGCCGCTTTCCGCCTGCATCGTAACACACGCCGGAGCCTTTGCACTCCAGCGAGCCGAACCGGCTCGCTCGCCACCGGTTGCAGGTTCGCCTAGCGCCGTGGCAGAGTAAAATTTATCGTTCGTTTCCCTTTTGGGGATCTCAGATGGCAGACTGAAGATTGCAGATTGCAGATTTAACGACTCCGGCTATAAATTGCGGGAAATTGCGCGAACCGCGATGTTAAATCTACAATCCGCAATCTTCAATTTGAAATAAACAGGAGCCGGTGAAGCGGCATGGCCGGGCAAACGCTCAATGCGGAGACGATGCGCGCCGAGAAGCGTGGCGCGGCGCGCAACTCCGTCTTCGCCGCCCTGCTGATTACGGTTTTCAAGTTCATCGTGGGCTTCTCCACCGGCAGTTTGGGAATCCTGTCGGAGGCCATGCACTCCTGCCTGGACCTGATCGCCGCCATGGTGACGCTGCTCTCCGTGCGGGTGAGCGACAAGCCAGCCGATTCCGACCATCAGTACGGCCACGGTAAGGTGGAAAACTTCTCAGCCTTCATCCAGACCTGGCTGCTGCTGGGCGCCTGCGCCTGGATCATCTGGGAGGCATTCCGCCGGCTGATCCTGCATACGGTGGAGGTTTCGCCGAGCTTCTGGGCATACCTGGTAATGTCGGCTTCGATCTGCGTCGATTACTGGCGTTCGCGGCGCCTGCACGCGGTGGCCGAAAAGTACAACAGCCAGGCCCTGCGGGCCGACGCCCTGCACTTCAGAACCGATATCTGGTCCAGCTCGGTAGTGATTCTAGGGCTTATCCTGGTGCGGCTTGCCCGGGCGCTCAACCGCGGGTGGCTGTTCAAGGCCGATCCCATCGCCGCCTTGTTCGTGGCCGTGATCATCGTGCAGGTGAGCTGGCGGCTGGCGCGGCAGACCATCGACACCCTGCTGGATACCGCTCCCCACGGCCGGCGCCGGCAGATCATCGACGCGGTCGAGGCCGTGCCCGGAGTTCTGGAAATCAATCGCGTGCGCATCCGCAGCGCCGGCAGCCGCTACTTCGTCGATCTGGGAATCGGCCTGGGGCGCAACGTAACCTTTCAGGCGGCCGAGCAGGTGGCGCGAACCGTCAGCGAAGCCGTTCACCGGCTCCTGCCCGAAGCCGACGTCACCGTCAACACCGTGCCTCGCGCCGCTCACTGGGAGAGCATCTTCGACCGCATCCGCGCCGCCGCCCTGCGCCATAACCTGACGGTGCACGACATCAGCGTGCAGGAGCTGCGCGGGGAACTGCACGTCGAGCTGCACGTGGAGCTGGCGGAGCAGCTCACGCTGCTTGACGCCCATGACCGCGTGACCGTGCTGGAGCAGGATATCCGCACCGCGGTTCCCGAGGTCGCCTCCATTCTGACGCACATCGAGAGCGAGCCAGCGACCATCGAAGGCGGCGATGAAATTCTTGGCGACAGCCGCCTGGAGTCGCGCCTTAAGGCCATCGGCGCCCAGTTTCCCGAGGTGGTCGACGTGCACGAGATCGTGCTCAAACGGATGCGCGACCACATTTTCCTCTCCTGCCACGTTACAATGCAGGATGAACTGCCGCTCTCGCGAGTGCACGACGTGCAGACGGCGCTGGAAATTCAATTTAAGGCGGCCGCCCCGCAGCTTTTTCGGGTGCTCATCCACCCCGAACCCAAGACCGACAATCGCCGCTGAAAAGGAGTTGAGTTGCCGGATCGAGACCGCACTTGCCCGGCCGGCGTGGTGCCATCCACGCCGGCCGGTGCGAACCAGCCGCATACTGAAGGCCCGGTTCATGCCGGCGCCTCACCGCAGGCCGGTGCGCGTGCCTCGGGCAAACGCCAGGATGGCCGCTGGCGTGGTTATTTGTGCGTAGCCACGGCGGCCTTGTGCTGGGGGCTTTCGGCATCTCTGGGCCGCGGCGTATTTACCGGACGCATGACACTGGCGGGCAAGGCGGTTGCCTTTATCCCGCCGCTGCTGCTGGCCCAGAGCCGCACCACCATTTCATTTCTGATCCTCGCCCCCATTCTGCTCCTCATAAGGGGACGCCGCCGCGTGGCCATGCGCTGGCCGGATTTTCTCCGCTGCATGCTGCTCGGCATGATAGGGGTCGCGGGATCGAATTTTTTCTACTATTACGCCATCCAGAAGTCGACGGTGACCACGGCCATCATCGTGCAGTACACGGGAACGCCCATTTTTGTCCTGCTTTATATGCTGGCACGCGGGCGGCAGCGCGCCACCGCTGCCCGCATCGGCGCCGTCGGACTGGCCGTGAGCGGCAGCATGCTGGCCATCGGGCTGGTGGCGCGGACGGGAATATTCCCCTGGCTGGCCTTCAGCACGCGCCTGCTAAAGTACAGCGCCGTGGGCGTGTTCTCGGCCCTGGTGGCGGCCCTGGCGTTTTCCTTTTGGAATACCTACAGCGAAAGGCTGGTGGCGAAGTGTGATCGCTGGAACGTCGTCCTGTGGGCGATGTTCGGCGCGGCTACCACCTGGATACTGATCAACCCTCCGGCCAGGATCGTGGCCGCCCACTATCAGCCGCAGCAATGGCTGTTCATGCTGATCTTCGCCATCTCTTCTGCGCTGGTGCCGTTCTCGCTTTATCTCCGGGGGCTTGAGTACCTGGATCCGACGCGGGCGGTTGTGACCGCTTGCCTGGAGCCGGTTTTCGCCGTAGTAATTGCGGCCGTTACCCTCGGGGAGAACTTGGGCGGGTTGCAGATAGTCGGCATGGGGGTGGTCCTGCTGGCCACCATAATCGTGCAGCTTCCGGAAAAGGCACAACGGGGCGTTGTTGCCCACGCCGACTAGAGCAAAACAGGAATTGCTGTTATCCCCCATTAAAACAAGAATGTCATTCCGACCGCAGCCGCGCGACAGCGCGGCGAAGTGGAGGAACCTTGTGTTTTGAAGCAAAAACACAAGATGGCTCGACTCCGGCGCTACCACCTCAGCAGCGGCAAAAACAGCCGATGCCGGTGGCCGGCTCCGCGCCTTCGCTCGCCATGACCCTCCCAAATGGGATACATAACCCCTGTTTCCGCTCCGGCCGGCCTGTTTCCCGAGTCACGCCATGCGGTGATCGATTGAAACGAGTAAGAAATTCCGCTGGCCGTCTACTTCTTGAAAGTGCGGACATACTTGACGACGTCGCCGGTCTGGGCGGCGGTGAGCTTCTGTGCCGGCATCTTGCCTTTGCCCTTGTCGACGATGGTCTTCAGCTCGGCGTCGCTCTGCTTCTGCACATCGGCGGATCCAAGATCGCGCAGCTTCATGCTCTTGCCTATGGCTGTCTGCCCCTTGCCGTCGGGGCCATGGCAGACGGCGCATTTCTGCTTGAAGATGGCAGCGCCCTGCTGTGCGGCCACAGGCGCCACCACCAGCAGGCAGAACAGGCTAATGATCAGGGCACATACTGTGCCACGGGAAACAAGAGAGTTCACGTTCTCCTCCTTGTAGAAGTTCCGCAGGGCACAAAAATTGCTTTACCCCGCCATGTAGACGTTTTGCAGGGCGCACGAAGATGCCTCGCCCCACGGCAAGCGATGATAGCAGAATACCGGGCCGGCTGTCAGCGCGCGCTGAAGCTTTTCAGCAGCTCGAAAAAACGCCGCGCTCGGCCGACATCGCGCCCGATCTGCAGGCGCAGCTCCTCCACCGACGGAAACCTGATCTCGTCGCGCAGCCGCTTGAGAAACGTGAGCTCCACTTCGGTGTCCACACTCAGCTCCAGCGGATGGAAGTTCAGGATGTGGGTCTCGATGGCGAACGAGTCGGGGCCGAAGGTCGGACGGTTGCCGACGTTGGTGACCGCGTCGAAACGCTCGCCCGCCAGCGCGATCCGCGTTATATAAACCCCGTCCTTGGGAACAAGTTCGCTGTAGCGGTTCAGGTTTATGGTAGGGACCGTATACTTGCGGCCGTAGCCGCGGCCGCGGCCGGGGGTCGAATAAATGCAAAATGGCCGGCCGAGCAGCCGCCGCGCCGGGGCCAGCTCGCCCGCCAGCAGTAGCGTCCGCACCTGGCTGGATGAAACCGTGTAGCCGCCGACCTTCATGGGCTGGTAGGCGTGAACGGCGAAGCCCAGCCGCTGGCCATATTCGCGCAGGCGCTCGACGTTGCCCTCGGCGCGATGGCCGAAGCGGAAGTTGAAGCCTTCGTGCACCTCTATGGCGTCAAGCGCGTGGGAGAGGATTTCCTCGGCGAACTGGAACGGCGGCGTCAGCGAGAGATCGCGCGTGAACGGCAGCACGATGGCCGCGTCCAAGCCGAGCCCTTCCAGCAGGCGGAGCTTGTAGAACTGCGGCGTGATCAGCGGCGGAGCTTCGCCGGGACGGAGAATGCGCTCCGGGTGCGGGTCGAAGGTCAGCACCACGGAGCGGGCGCCGAGCTCCTTCGCCCGCCGTACTACCTGCCGGATCACATGCTGGTGGGCGACGTGCAGCCCGTCGTAGTTGCCGACCGTTACCACCGTGGGACCAAAATCGCGCGGAAGCTGTTCGAGTTTATGGAAAACTTTCATTTTTGGTTTTTGATTTAAGATTTCTGATTTTCGATTGAAAGGCACCTCTCGTCTCTGAGTTGTTCAATCAAAAATCAAAAATCAAAAATGTAAAATGAACCGGTTCACAATTCGAACTCCAGCCGCAGGCCGTCGTGCGACAGGCGCACGTTAGGCGGCAGTTGCGCATTCGTCTCCCCATGCGGCAGATCGTGAGCTATGTGAGTGAAGAAGGCCAGCTTGGGCTGCATGCGCTCGGCCAGCTTCAGCGAGTTCTCGACGGTGGAGTGCGTGGGGTGCGGCTTGTGGCGCAGGGCGTCCAGGAACAGGATGTCGAGCCCGTGCAGCTTGGCTATCGAACTCTCGGGGATCTCGCTGAAGTCGGTCAGGTAGGCGGCCGAGCCGAAGCGGTAGCCGTAGATTTCCTGCTCGCCGTGTATGACCGCGACCGGAACGAACGCCGCCTCGAAGAGCTTTATCGGGCCATTGATCTCGTGCAACTCGACCTGCGCCAGCCCGCCGTACTTGTAATCCTGGTCGAAGACGTAGCGGAAGACCGAGCGCAACGCGCGGGCGGTCTCGGGGCTGGCGTAGAGCGGCACCTTGTCCCCCCCGGTAACGCGGCTGTAAGTCAGCGGCCGGAGATCGTCGAGTCCCAGGATGTGGTCGGCGTGAGCGTGGGTGTACAGCACCGCGTCCACGCGATTGATGTTCTCGCGCAAGGCCTGCTGGCGGAAGTCCGGCGTGGTGTCGATGACCACGCGGTGCCCCTCCCACTCCACCATCAGCGAAGGCCGGGTGCGGCGATCATGCGGATCGCTCGAGCGGCAGACACCGCAGGTGCAGCCGATGGTCGGCACTCCCATCGAAGTCCCGCTCCCCAGAACCGTGAGCGTGGCGCGCATTACTTCAGCCCGGCTTTGGGGCCGGGCGGAGTCGACGGCGGACGGACCAGCGCGTTGGTCACCTCCACGTAGGCCATGCGAAGTTCATAGAGGATGTTGCTCAGCATGTTCTCTTCGCGCGAGGTGAGATTGCCGCGCGTCTTCTCGGCCAGCAGGGAAATGGTGTCGATGGTCTGGCGCGCGCCAATCAGGTCGGCTGCCGGCTGGGCACCCTGCTCCTGTACCAGGCCGAGCTGCAGCAGGGCAGTCATGTACAGGGAGGCGATAAACTTCTCGAACGTCATCTCGAAGTCGGAAGCCTTGTGCCCTTGCCCATGCGCTTCCAACTCCTGCTGCAGTTGAGAATCGAGCTCGCGCGAAGACTGCGCGTAGCGCCGAGCCTGCTCGTGCTGCTCCTGCGCGCTGGGCGCGGCGGGCGGCGGCGGTTCCGGGGGCGCCGTCGGCTGCCTGGCGGCGGGACCACGATCCGTTGCCGCGGCGGACGGTTTGCGCCCGGGCTCAGGTTGCTGGCTCTCTTCCGGTGGGCCTTCAGGCCGGAGCTCGCCTTCGACGGTGAACTTGCGGCGGTCGGTAACAGTGAAGCTGGGTTTTTTTTCGTTAGTCATGGCAGATCAAATTGCGAAAGGTATGGACTCGATTTTGCCTGGGCTCTGGCCGATTTTCAGCTCGCCTGCGGAGGCGGCCTCGCGCCGGATGTATCCCAGCGCCAGCGTCACCTCGGAGTCGCCCGCCGGTATAGAGGCCGCGGAGGTAATCTCGCCTACGTCCTTTCCCTCCAATTGCACCTTGGCGCCCGGCGCTGGCGGCGCCCCCTGCACGCGAAAGCCGGCAAAAACGCGATGAACGCTGCCCCGCGAGTGTATGCGCTCTACGATCTCCTGGCCGATATAGCAGCCCTTGGAGAGATGCAGCGCGTCCTGCCGGCCGGTTTCCTGGGGCAGCTCGCGGTCGCCGATGTCGACGCTGTACAGGGGAATTCCAAGCGCAATCCTTAGCCACTCCCACGCCTGAGCTCCGGCGGGCGCGGCTCCGGCCCGGGTCAGGCTTTCCCAGACGGGCGCGGCATTGTCGGGATGCATCCACAACTCGAAGCCGGCGATGGTGGGCGCGCCGCGCGCCGCCGTAAGCCCCATGCCGTTCCAGACGAAGTCATGCACCTGGTAAGGCTCCATTTCCGGCAGAGCCATTCCTGCCCTGGCGAGCACCGCACGGCAGTTTGGCCCAACCAGCGCCAGTGTGGTCAGCTTTTCGCTGATGTCTGCGAGCTCGACGTCGTCCATTATGATGTAACGCTCGAGGAACTCACGCAAGCGGACGCGCTGCCGCAGGTCGGTTTCGAGCAGGTAAAACTCACCCCGGTTGCAGGCCACCACGTCCGCCTGAATGTGCCCTTGCGCGTTCAGCACGAAGCTGTAATTCCCGCAGTTCAAGGGCAGGTCGCGGGTGTTGTTGGTGACCATGCCGTTCAGCCAGCGGACGCGATCTTCTCCGCTGACGACCAGCTTGGCGCGCCAGGCCATGTCGAGAATGCCGCAGCCCTGCCGCAGCGCCGCAAATTCTGAACGCGGACCGGCGAAGGCGGAGGGCGTCTCCGCCCCCGCGTACACTCCGAACTGCGCTCCCGAAACGGCCAGCTTGCTGCTGAAAGTTGTCGAAGACATAGCCAAACTATTGATTATAACCAAGCGAGCGATTCCTGCCGCACCTGCCCGGCAGACGCCGCCAACGCCTTTTCCGCATTAGCGGGCAGATATCTGGTATCTTCAGCCAGGAGCGCCGTATTTGGCGCTGGCCATGTATTCAGCCGGCGATTCGGCGTTGGTTTTGAAAGGATTGAAAACCCGATGAAGCCTTTGGCCTCCAGGTCGGAAAAACCGCGATGGGCATGGTCGCTGCTGCTCTGCGGGCTTTTTGTTTTTGCCGGAACGGCCAGCGCCTGGTTCAGCCCAACTCCGGCGCTTGCCGATGAAACCACCCAGCGTCCCGAGCGCCCGCCGGAGGCCCAGCCGCCCAAGCCCCCGGTCCGCAAGCAGGCCGAACACAAAATCACGCCGAAAGAAGCCGAAGAGCTATTCCGCTCGGTGGACGAGATCCTGGCCTTCGCCAGCAAGGACACCGGCCTGCCCCTCAAAGAGCAAGTAAAGCGCAAGCTGGCCGACCGCGAAGAGGTCGAGCGCTACATCGAGCGCCACATGCGCGATGACAAGGACGCCAAGCGGCTGGAGCGCTCCGCCGTCGCCCTGAAAAAGTACGGGCTGCTGCCGCACGATTTCGAGCTGCGTTCCTTTCTCCTGGGCCTGCTGAAGGAGCAGGTCGCCGGCTTCTACGATGCCAAGACCAAAACCGTGTACCTGCTCGACTGGGTCGAGGCCGACGCCCAGAAGCCGGTGCTGGCGCACGAACTGACGCACGCCCTGCAGGACCAGAACTTCGGCATCGACAAGTGGATGGAGGACTCCAAGACTGCCAAGTCCGACCAGGAAGAACTCCAACTGGAGGAGGCGCAATCGGCGCGCGAGGCGGTAATCGAAGGGCAAGCAATGGTCGTGCTGCTGGATTACATGCTGGCTCCGGTCGGGCGCAGCGTAGCCGAATCGCCCGAGGTCGTAGACGCCATAAAAGGCGACATGCTGGAAGGCGGCCAGACGCCCATGTTCGCCAAGGCACCGCTGTTCCTGCGGGAAGCTCTGACCTTCCCCTACACGCAGGGCCTGGAATTCGAGCGGCAGGTGCTGGCCAAGAACGGGCGCGAAGCGGCTTACCGTGGCGTCTTCGAGAAGCCTCCGCAGGACACGCGCCAGATCATGCAGCCGGAGACGTATCTGGCCGGAGAGGTTGTCCCGCCGCTGACGGTTCCCGAGCTCGATGCCGCGCTGAAGCCGGCCTACAAGCGCTACGATTTTGGGGCGCTGGGTGAATTCGACATCAGCATGATGCTCTGGCAATGGTTCGGCAAGCGCGAGCCTCTGGCGCAGGGCTGGCGCGGCGGCTATTACTTCACCTTCGAAAACGCCGCCAGGCCGGGACCGCCTTATGCGCTGATCTCGGTTACTCGCTGGGCCAGCGCCAGCGATGCCAAGGAGTTTGCCAGGCTCTATGCCGCCGCTTTGGCGAAACGCTACGGCAGCGTAAAAGAGTTGCAAGCGCTGCACGAAGGGAACGGGCAGTGGCAGACCGAGGAGGGGCCGGTAGAAATTTCCGTTTACGGCAGCTACAACGTGGCCATCGAAGGCCTGCCGGCCGGCGAGCGCATCCAGGTGCAGCAGGCGATCCAGAAGATATTCGCCGAAGACGCCAAGCCGCCAGCGGCGCAGCCGTAGCGCCGGCGCCCTCGCCGGTGGGGTAATTTCCTTTTACGACTTCCCGGGCCAGCCGCGCTGGGCGGCGGCGCTGCTCCTGTATAATCGCCATTTCAGAATATCTGCGGATTCCCGGCGGGCTGGCGTTCGCCGGGCGAGAGGAGAGCGCGGCTTGGCAGAAGCGGAAATTGGCATCATCGGCGGCAGCGGTCTGTATTCCATGAAGGGCCTCACGGTTTCGCGCGAGGCCGTGTTGCGGACTCCATTCGGCGATCCTTCCGACGCTTATGTCCTGGGAACTCTGGCCGGGCGCAAGGTGGCTTTTCTGGCGCGGCATGGCCGTGGACACCGCTTCCTGCCCACCGAGCTGAACTTCCGCGCCAATATCTACGGCATGAAGCAGCTTGGGGTCGAGCGCATTCTCTCGATCTCCGCCGTGGGCTCGCTGAAGCAGGAACACAAACCCATGGAATTCGTGATTCCCGCCCAGTTCTACGACCGCACCCGGCAGCGCGTCTCGACCTTCTTCGGCGACGGCATCGTGGCCCACGTGGCCTTCGGCGATCCGGTCTGCATGGACGTGGCCAAGGTGGTGGCCAAGGCTTGCAGCAATGCCGGCGTGGTGGGCAAGCTGGGCGGAACCTATCTTTGTATAGAAGGCCCGCAGTTCTCCACCAAGGCGGAAAGCAATCTCTACCGCAGTTGGGGCATGGACGTGATCGGCATGACCAACCTGCAGGAGGCCAAGCTGGCGCGCGAGGCGGAGATCTGCTATGCCACCGTCGCCATGGTCACCGATTACGATTGCTGGTATCCGGGCCACGACGAGGTTACGGTCGAGCAGATCATCTCGGTGCTCAACAAAAACGCCGAAAACGCCTGCAACGTGGTGCGCGAAGCGGTGGTGGCCATGCCCCGCAAGCGCGCCTGCAAGTGCGGTTCGGCGCTAGCCACCGCCATCATCACCTCGCGCGAAGCCATTCCGCCGGAGGCCCGGACGCGGCTGAAGCTTCTTATCGGCAAGTACGTCGGCGAGGCGGACGACGCTAAAAAGACGGGAGCATAGCCATGTCGATCCTGGTGGTGGGCTCGGTGGCGTTCGACACGCTGGCAACTCTTTATGGCAAGCGGGAGAAGATTCTTGGCGGCTCGGCTACATATTTTTCCCTGGCGGCCAGCTACTTCACCAAGGTGCGCGTGGTGGCGGTGGTGGGCGAGGACTTTACCGCCGAGCACGAAAACGTCATGAAAGCCCGCGGCGTCGATACCTCCGGCATCGAGCACGCCTCCGGCAAGACCTTTCACTGGGGCGGCGAATACGGCGACAACGTCAACGAGGCCAAGACGAAGTTTACCGACCTGAACGTATTCCAGAGCTTCCGCCCGCGGATTCCGGCGGCCTACGGCGATACCGAGTACCTCTTCCTGGCAAACATCGATCCTGCGCTGCAACTCGAAGTGCGGCGGCAGATGCCGCGGGTCAAAATGACCGGCGGCGACACCATGAACCTGTGGATCAACATCAGCCGGCCGCAATTGACCGAGACTCTCAAGGAAGTAGACATCCTGCTCATCAACGACGGCGAAGCCAAGCTGCTGGCCAACGATAGCAGCCTGGCGCGGGCGGCGCGCAAGGTGCTGGCCATGGGGCCGCGCGCCCTGGTGATCAAGCACGGCGAGTACGGAGCGACCATCTTCTTCCCCGATGGCGTGCATCCGTTCCGCGCCCCGGCGCTGCCCATCGAGGAGGTGCAGGATCCCACCGGGGCGGGCGACTCCTTCGCCGGCGGCTTCATGGGATACATCGCTTCGCAAGGCAAGCTGGACCGCCCGGTGCTGACCAGGGCCATGTTCTACGGCAGCGTGATGGGCTCATTTGCCGTCGAGCGCTTCGGAACCGAGCGGCTGCAGCAGTTGAGCCTCGACGATATCCATCAGCGCTTCGAACTCTTCCGCAATCTCACACATCTGGAATAGAGTAGAGCCATGGCTGGTATTCCGATTTTGAATATTTCAGGGATGCTTTCGCCCGTCTTGGGAGCCACTCAGCCATAACATCCCAAGTGGTGATTTGAATCTGCAGATTATGTGTTCTCTTTAGGTCCTCTAATTTAGTGTCCCCTGGTAAACATCTCGCCCGGCCCGCCTTTATAAACCAGCGCAGACTTGCGCCTGCGATGCGCGATCCCGGGCCGGCGCCGGATTGGCGCGGGCCGCAAGCGCGCCAGTTCAGGCGCGAGCTGGCGCTGGTCTCGGGGCTGGCGGCGGTTGCCTCGGTCGCCAGCTTCCTCTGGTTCTATCTCCACGGCCAGGTTCTGCTCTATGGCGACGCGGTGGCGCACATCAACATCGCGCGCCGGGTGGTGGATTCGCGCACCCCCGGCCCGCTGCAGCTCGGCACAGTGTGGCTGCCGCTGCCGCACCTGCTCACCCTGCCGTTCATCGTCAATGACTGGATGTGGCGCAGCGGTGTGGGCGGCTCCATCGCCTCCATGCTGGCGTATGTGGGCGCGGTTGCCGGAGTTTTTCGCCTGGTACGCGCCTCGGCCACGCGCTTCGCCGCCTGGCTGGCGGCAGGGCTGCTGGGGCTGAATCCCAACCTGCTGTACATGCAGGCTACGGCCATGACCGAGCCGTTGTTCCTGGCGACGCTGATATGGGCCGTCGTCTATTTCCACGAGTTCACGCGCGCCATAGCCCACATCTGCCAAAAGAAAGCAGACATGGGGCACCGCAATACAACTTGCGCGTACCACGCGCCTTGGAAGGCGCTGGAGCGCTGCGCCGTGGTGCTGGCGGCGGCCATGCTGGCGCGCTACGACGGCTGGGTGTTCGCCTTCATTGTTGGCTGCGCCAGCCTGATCCTGACCCTGCGCGGGGCGCGCGCAAGGTCCGTCGATGCTATAAGCAGGCGCCGGCTGCTGCGCTCGCTGGCAGCTTCCGTGCTGCTGTGCGCGCTGGTGCCGGCGCTATGGCTGGCGCACAACTACGCGCTCGACGGCAAGCCGCTGGACTGGTGGAACGGGCCGTACTCGGCCAAAGCCATCGAGCAGCGTACTTCGGGTGGGCTGCGGCATCCGGGCACGGACAACCCCACCCTCGCCACCCTCTATTTCGCCAAGGCTGCCAGGATGAACTTTGCCCAGGGCCGCTGGCAGGGCTGGATACTGGCGCTGGCGGCCGGAGGCACGCTGTTAGCTTGGTTTAACCACCGCCGCTCACTCCTGCTGCTGTGGTTCCCGTTGCCGTTCTATGCCTGCGCAATTGCCTATGGCAGCGTGCCGATCTTCCTGCCGGTCTGGTACCCGTTTTCCTATTACAACGTGCGCTACGGGCTGGAACTGCTGCCGGCATTCGCCGTCTTCGCCGCCCTGACAGTGACCTTCGCTTGCCAGCTTTTCTCCCATTCTTCCCCAGGGTGGCGGCTGCCTTGGGCGTCACCGGCGCTGGCGACTGTTCTGGTTCTGGTGCTGGCCGCAAACTACCTCAGGGTGGCGGCCGCGACTCCCATCTGCCTGCGGGAGGCGCGAGCCAATTCTGCCGCCCGCCTTCGCCTGCAGTCGCGACTGGCGGAGGCGCTGCGGCGTCTGCCTCCGCGCTCGACCCTGCTGATGTCGACCCGCGAATACGTGGGCACGCTGCAGGCGGCAGACCTCCCCTTGCGCCGCGTGGTGAGCGAGGCGACCGAAAGCACGGAGCTGGATTGGGATGCCGGCCTGAGCTGCCCCGCGCAGGTGGCGGACTACGTGGTGACCATCGGTGGCGATGCGGTGGCGCAGGCGGTGGAGCGCAATCCGCGCTGGCTGAAAAAGATCGTTGCCTTCAATGCGCCCGGCCAGCCGGAAGCGGCGTTGTATCGCAGCCGGTTTCCGCGCCGGCGCCAGTAGCAACCTGCAAGGGGAAAAAGCTGGCGGCGAGGGCGGCGGCCGCTACAAAAAAGAAGGCGGCCGAATGGCCGCCCTACACAAACGCCGGGTGGCCAGAGACGGCCACCCAGGTTGTTACTTCAATCCGATGGAGTAGCTGCTCAGCACCTTGACGTAGTTGGCGCGCTCGAAGGCCGCCGGATGGGCTACGTTCTTCTGGCTCAAGCTGCCCTGCATCTGCTCGATCGACTCGTAGTCGTGCTGCTCCAGCCATTCGCTGACGCCGTTGGCCAGCGTCTTCAGGTAGCCGGGGCCGTGCTCCAGCAGGGCGGAGGTCATCATTGCAACCTTGGCGCCGGCTGCCATCGACTTGAGCACGTCTTCGGCCGTGTGCACGCCGCCGGTGATCGCCATGTCGGCCTTGATGCGGTCGAACAGGATCGCTACCCAGTGCAGGCGGATGGTCAGCTCGCTGGAGCGGCTCAGAACCAGGTTCGGAACCACCTCCAGCGCTTCCAGGTCGAAGTCGGGCTGGTAGAAGCGGTTGAACATGACCAACCCCTTGGCCCCCGCCCGCTCCAGCTTCAGCGCCATGTTGCCCACGGAGCTGAAGTAAGGAGCGATTTTCACCGCCACCGGAATCTTTACGCCGGCCGTTACCGCCTGAACCAGATCGAGATACATGTTCTCGACATCGTTCGCGCTCAGGTTGATGTCGGTGGGAACGAAGTAGATGTTCAATTCCAGCGCGTCGGCGCCGGCCTCGGCCATCTGCTTGGCGTACTTGATCCAGCCGCCTTTGGAGACGCCGTTCAGGCTGGCGATGACCGGAATCTTCAGCGCCTGCTTGGCCTTGCGGATGTGCTCCAGGTAGCGGTCGGCTCCCAGGTTGTAATTCTCGAAGCTGGGGTAGTAGGCCTGCGCCTCGGCGGAGACGTCGGCCGACTCCCACAGGTTGCGGTCGAGTTCGTTGCTGTCGATGATGAGCTGCTCCTCGAACAGCGACTCCAGCACCACCGCGGAAGCGCCGGCGTCTTCCAGCTTGCGCAGGCTGTCCAACTCCTTGCACAGTGGCGAGGAGGAGGCCACCAGCGGGTTCTTCAGCTTCAACCCCAGATACCTGCTTGAGAGATCAATCATTGGCAGCTCCCTTGCTTAGCGTTTCGGCCTTGGCTTCCGCCGCGGCTCCCGGACCAGGCATAGCGGCCAGGTACTGATAGAGCCGGAAGCGCTCGTTCACCACTTCCTGCGCGTGCTTCAGCAGCTCGGCTGCCGCTTCCGGATGCGCCTGCCGCAGCATGGTGAACCGGGTCTCGTTGTAGATGTACTTCTCCAGCGGAACCGTGGGCGCCTTGGAATCGAGTACGAAGGGGTTCTTGCTCTGCATGGCCAGCATGGGATTATAGCGGAACAGCGGCCAATGACCGGACTGCACGGCCAGCTTCTGCTGATCCAGTCCGTGCACCAGGTCGTAGCCGTGGGCGATGCAGTGGCCGTAGGCAATGATGATCGACGGGCCGTTGTAGGCTTCCGCTTCCAGGAACGCCTTGACCGTCTGCATGTCGTTCTGTCCCATGGCCACGCGAGCCACGTAAGCCGTGCCGTAGTTGACCGCCATCATCGCCAAGTCTTTCTTCGGACGTGGCTTGCCGGCGGCAGCAAACTTGGCCACGGCGCCCATCGGGGTCGCCTTGGACATCTGTCCGCCGGTGTTGGAGTAGACCTCGGTATCAAGCACCAGGATGTTGACGTTGCGGCCCGAGGCCACCACGTGATCCAGTCCGCCGTAACCGATGTCGTAGGCCCAGCCGTCGCCGCCTAGTGCCCAGACTGCCTTCTTCACCAGTGCGTCGGCCAGGGCGAACAGGTTCTTGCCCTCCGGCGTTTTGATGTTCTTGACGATCTGCTTGAGTTCGGCGACCCGCTTGCGCTGCTCGCCGATCGCGGCTTCCGTGCTCTGGTCGGCCGTCAATAAGGCCTGGACCAGGTTCTCGGGGAGCTGGCTGCCCAGACGAACCAGCAGCTCGCGGGCGTACTCGGTCTGTTTGTCGTAGGCAAGCCGGAATCCCATGGCGAATTCGGCCGCGTCTTCAAACAGCGAGTTCGACCAGGCGATGCCGCGCCCGTCCTTGTTGAAGGTGTACGGAGTAGTCGGCAGGTTGCCGCCGTAAATCGAGGTGCAGCCGGTGGCGTTGCCGACCACGCTGCGGTCGCCGAACAACTGCGACAACAGCTTGATGTAGGGAGTTTCGCCGCAACCCGAGCAGGCGCCGGAGAACTCGAACAGCGGTTGCAACAACTGCACATCCTTCACCTGGGTCAGGCTGAGCGCGCCGCGGTTGGTGTCAGGCAGGTTGAGGAAGAAATCCCAGTTGCGGGCTTCCTGCTCGCGGAGGGGAATCTGCGGCACCATGTTGATGGCGCGGTGCTTGGGTTCGGTCTTGGACTTGGCCGGGCAGGCCTCGATGCACAGCGCGCAGCCGGTGCAATCTTCCGGCGCCACCTGCAGCGTGTACTTCTGGCCGGCAAAGTTCTTCCAGGCCGCGTCTTTCGACTTGAAAGTCGGAGGCGCGTCCTGCAACAGTGCGCCATCGTAAACCTTGGCGCGAATGACGGCGTGCGGGCATACCAGAACGCACTTGCCGCATTGTATGCAGAGCTTCTCGTCCCATTCCGGAATTTCCAGGGCGATGTTGCGCTTCTCCCACATGGCGGTGCCGGTGGGGAAGGTGCCGTCGACCGGAAGAGCGCTCACCGGCAGATCGTCGCCGTTGCCCAGGATCATGGGCGCCAGCACGTTCTGCACGAACGCCGGAGCGGCCGCCGGAACCGCCGGACGGACGCTCTTGGTGCTGGTGACGGCGGCCGGAACCTTCACCTCGTGCAGGTGAGCCAGGGCGGCGTCGACGGCGGCAAAGTTCTTGGCCACGATCGACTCGCCGCGCTTGCCGTAGGTCTTCTCAATCGAGTGCTTGATAGCCGCGATGGCATCGTCCTTGGGCAGCACGCCGGAGATGGCGAAGAAGCAGGTCTGCATGATGGTATTGACGCGGCTGCCCATGCCGGTGTCCTTGGCCACCTGGTAGCCGTCAATGACGTAGAACTTCAGCTTCTTGTCGATGATCTGCTTTTGCACCTGCTTCGGCATCTCGTCCCAGACCTGGTCGGCCGGGAAAGGACTGTTGAGCAGGAAGACCGCTCCGTCCTCCGCGTAGCGCAGCATGTCGATGCGCTCCAGGAAGGTGAACTGGTGGCAGGCGATGAAGTTGGCGCGCGAGATCAGGTAGCTGGACTTCAACTGCTTGGGGCCAAAGCGCAGGTGCGAGGTGGTGATAGAACCCGATTTTTTCGAGTCGTACACAAAATAGCCCTGGGCATAGAAATCGGTGTCTTCACCGATGATCTTGATGGAGTTCTTGTTGGCGCCCACTGTGCCGTCGGCGCCCAGGCCGTAGAACAGGGCGCGCACGGTCTTGGGATGTTCGGTCGAGAACTTGGGATCGTAGTCGATGCTGGTGTGGGTAACGTCGTCCACGATGCCGACGGTGAAATGGTTCTTGCTGTGTGGCTTGGCCAGTTCGTCAAAGACGCCCTTGACCATGGCCGGGGTGAACTCCTTGGAAGAGAGGCCGTAGCGCCCGCCGATCACCTTGGGCATGCTCTTGAACTTCAGCCCGCCATTGCCCTGCGCCTCGGCCAGAACGGTCACCACGTCCTGGTAGAGAGGCTCGCCCAGGCTGCCGGGCTCCTTGGTGCGGTCGAGAACGGCAATGGCCTTGGTGGTTGCCGGCAAAGCTTGCAGGAAATGCTCGGCCGAGAACGGATGATAGAGGCGAACCTTGACGATTCCCACCTTCTCTCCGCGCTCGGTCATGTGGTCGACCGCCTCTTCGGCTACTTCGGCGCCGGAGCCCATCAGGACGATGATCCTTTCCGCGTCCGGCGCGCCGGCGTACTGGAATAGCTCGTACTTGCGGCCCACAATCTTGGCGAACTTGTCCATCACGTTCTGCACGATGGTGGGCACGGCGAGGTAGTAAGGATTGACCGTCTCGCGCGCCTGGAAGTAAACGTCCGGGTTCTGCGCCGTTCCGCGCAGCACCGGCTTGTCCGGGGTGAGGGCGCGTTTGCGGTGCGCCTCGACCAGTTCGTCGGGAATCATTGCCCGCAGATCTTCCATGGCCAAGGCCTGCACCTTTGCCACCTCGTGCGAGGTGCGGAAGCCGTCGAAGAAGTGCACGAAAGGCACGCGCGACTCCAGCGACGCCGCCTGCGAGATCAGGGCCATGTCCATGACTTCCTGCACCGAGTTGGAAGCCAGCATGGCAAAGCCGGTGGCACGGCAGGCCATGACGTCCTGGTGATCACCGAAGATCGACAGTGCATGGGCGGCGATTGAGCGCGCCGCCACATGGATCACTGCCGCCGTCAGCTCGCCGGCAATCTTGTACATGTTGGGAATCATCAGCAGCAGACCCTGGGCGGAGGTGAAGGTGGTGCCCAGAGCGCCGCCCTGCAAAGCCCCGTGCAGCGCTCCGGCCGCTCCGGCCTCGCTCTGCATTTCGATGACATGGGGAATGGTGCCCCAGATGTTGGGCGCGCCATCGGAGGACCACTGGTCCGAAAACTCGCCCATCGGAGAGGAGGGAGTAATCGGATAGATGGCGATTACTTCGTTGATTTTGTGAGTAACGTACGCAGCCGCCTCGTTGCCATCGATCGTTATGTAAGGTCTATTCATGGGATGATCCATTCTGAGTGCGAAATCATTCTCGAATTCGAAACAAAGTTAACTTGGCCGCTCCACGGTTTAACCGGGAAGAATCAGAGTATGAAAGTATTGCCGCAAGCTGGAGACTCGAGCAACGGTGGTGCTTCGATGAGGCGGAGGCTGAAACCAGGGTGCGGCGTCGTTCCCGATCCAGGTGCCGCCCTTGCCGGGAAATGGTCTGCGCTACTGTCTCCCCTTTCACAATCCGGCCTATACACCTGATCTCAAAGCGATTTAGAATCCACGGCGGGCTCCGGCGAGGGCGTGCTTCGCGGGGAAGACGGCCTCCTGGTTGTGCTTCGAGCCAGCGTCCGGGGGTACAGATCCATTACAGAACCGTGCCTCCGAAACCGCTGTGACGAACCTCACAAAATTCCGTGATTCTTGCCGCTAAAAGCTGATTTTTTACCATCAGGAACATTGCCCTGTGATGCGGCACACCAGTTGGCGTGAGCCGGGCCACGCACGGGGCCGCTAATGCCCCTTGTGTGCCTGATCTTGGTAGCTGGTTGACTCAGAATCCCGCATCTGCGAAAGGCACGCGGAGGCGGACACCAGCGCATCTCCGCTTTTAAATCTGCAGTCTTCAATTGACTAAACCAGGTGGGGATTGCTCTCCTCGGCCGGGGCCAGGACGCCCTGCGGCAGCAACCCGCCGTTGTACTCTGCCAGGCGGTTCTTCCATTTGAGAAAGTCGGTGATGGTCTGCGGCTCGATGCGCACCTCCACGCGGCGCAGGCTGGCCAGCAGCAGGTTCATCTCGTTCATCAGCCCGCCGGGGCGGCGCAGATTCTTTTGCGACCTCTTGACCACAACGATTTCCCGCCCCCGCGCTTCCAGCAGCCCCCAGCCCTGAGGCAGCTCTTCAGGACGCAGCAGACCGCGGGGCGCCAGGTAGTAGCGCTCGCAGCCGAGGGCGATTTCCGGGTCGCTGCGCCAGGGCTTTTCGGCGTCGGCCAGGAAATCGGCGCGGCTCGCCTTGCACTCCACCAGCACGGAATGGCATTTGCCTTTCCAGCCCATGGCATCGGGCATTTCGCCGCTGGCGCAGCCCTGCTCGCTGAGCACGATGCCGCAGCGCTGCTGGCGCAGCCAGGCGATCGCCGCCTCAACCAGCCTGATATGCTTCATAGGCACCTTCTTACCGCAATAGGGGAGGGAAATCGAGTGCCTTGCGAGGAACCGGGGAAAATCATTCAGATAGCGGTGCCACACATTCGTGAGATGTGGGCTACTGCCTATTCCGGAGAGCAGTCCCGCATTGCTCTTCCATATTGCCTCGCAATTCAGGGCACTCCGGCAATTGCGGCCATTTCCCAGGTTAGCGCCGAAAAGCGCGGCGCGGAACCTGGGGCACCCTTGCCATTACGCGATGCCGAGATTTTGATAAAATTTTTGTGAGCTTCCCTATGATTGCTGAAATGCCGTTCTGCGACGTCCCCACCGCCGTGGAAGAAATTCGTGCCGGGCGGATAATCGTCGTGGTGGACGACGAGGACCGCGAAAACGAAGGCGACCTCACCATGGCCGCCGAGAAGGTTACGCCCGAAGCTATCAACTTCATGGCCAGGTATGGCCGCGGCCTGATCTGCCTGGCCATGACGGAGCAGCGCCTGGACGAGCTGCGCCTGGGGCAGATGAGCGCGGAAAACACCTCGAACTTCGGGACCGCCTTCACCGAGTCCATCGACGCGCGCGAAGGAGTTTCGACCGGCATCTCCGCCTACGATCGCGCTCACACCATCAAGGTTGCCATCGATCCGGCCACCAAGCCCTCCGATCTCGCCCGTCCCGGCCACACCTTCCCCCTGCGTGCGCGCCAGGGCGGAGTGCTAGTGCGCGCCGGGCAGACCGAGGCCTCAGTGGATCTGGCGCGACTGGCCGGCCTGGTCCCGGCGGGAGTGATCTGCGAGGTCATGAACGACGACGGAACCATGGCCCGGGTGCCCGAGCTGCGGGAGTTCTGCCGCCAGCACAAGATGCGTATGCTGACCGTGGCCGAACTGATCCGTTACCGCCTGCACCACGAACCGTTTCTCATTCGCCTGGGCGAGACCATGGTCTCGACCCGCTATGGCGAGTTCCGCATGATCGCTTATCAGTCGCAAATCGACGGCCAGTCGCACGTGGCGCTGGTGAAGGGCAATGTGGAAAGCTCGGGAGATCAGCCCACGCTGGTGCGCATGCACTCGCATTGCCTGGTGGGAGACGTCTTCGGCGCCACCGGCTGCGAGTGCCGCAACATGCTGGAACAGTCCATGCGCCTGATCGCCGCCGAGGGACGGGGGGCAATCATCTACCTGCACCAGACCTCCAAGGGTTTCACCGTGGAGAAGCTGGGCGAGAAGATCACGCTGCTGTTTCACAAGGATATACGGCTGGCCACGCTGCCCGACTCGCAGCGCAAGACGCTGCGTGAGGTCGGCATCGGCGCCCAGATCCTCAGCGACCTCAAGCTGAAACGGCTGCGCGTGTTGACCAATCGCCCGCGCAAGGTGGCCTCGCTCGAAGGCTTCGGGTTGGAAATCGTGGAGCAGGTCCCCATTCCAGTGGCCGCCGCCGCTTGCCAGGACTAACCCATTTCAGATTTTTGATTTCAGATTGAAGCTTGAAGAACGCCTGCGGCAAAGAGCATTAAGCCGCCGGCGGCGTAGCGTTGAACCCTGGGCTTGCAGCCCGCTACTTGCGCAACGCGTGCCAGGTTTCGCGCTGCAGGAAGCTGCCCTCGGCGTTGCTCTCCATCTCCAGAAACATCGGCCAGGGCGCGGTAAACGACATCACCGTGCGTCCCAGCGAGCCGCGTACGCTGCGGCGGGCGGAGATATCGGTGAGTCCAACCAGAGCACGCGGATGCTCGCGCTCCAGCTCCCGATAAGCGTAAATCCCCATCACCTGACAGGCCGCCGCCCAGGGCATGGCTACGTTTTCGCGTTCCGGATGTGGGTAGTTGGCCAGTATGACCAAAGCGGAGAGGGCGTCGGGCTCGACGAAGAAAGTGACGCTTTTGATCTGGTCGCGCTCGGGGTCGGCCTGCTCCAGCGGTTTGGCGACCACGTATTTGGCCGGGATGTCGCGCATGGGCAGGCTGTCTACGAACCTTCTGGTGCAGTCCGGATCTTTGACGTAGCGCTCGCCCAGCAGGAAATCGTTCGCCAGCTCCCGCGCGCCGGTCTGCGCCAGTCCCTCGCCGATCTGCCGTCCTTCTTCCGAGCCCTGGTTGCCGTGGGAGAGAAAGCGGCAGAAGCCCTCGAGCCCGCCGGGAAAGGTCTCGTACAAGTTGCCGAAGCCCAGGCCCACGCCGCCGCCCCAACAGCCGAAGGTCTGGCGGTCGATGACGCCGGTTCTTCCCCGGGCGGCAACCGTGGCCAGCAAGCTCATGACGCAGCCCCAGCGCCCCGGCTTGAATTGCAGCGCCGCCTCGGGCGCCTGCTAGGCCCACGTCATTGCCACCGGATGCGTCTTCAGGCCAATGTAGCCGGCTATTTTACTTTGCATACTGCTCCTCGAATGAAACCCATCTTTGAAATTGGGCTGTCATGCTGAGCGGCTCCGAAAGAGGTCGCAAAGCATCCCATGGAACTATCCTAATCCCGAACCGGGGGAAACATTTCTATAGAAAACCTGCAGCTTTCTCTTTTTCTGCAAAGTGCGGGGATATTTCACTTCGCTCAACATGACAACTGCGGAGGTTTTTTCAGAGGAACAGCACAGGCCGCCGTCTTCCAATCTGAAATCAAAAATTAAAAATCTGAAATGGTTCATCCCCCGATGTGCATCATGGTGCGCGAGGCGGTCCGGAATCCGGCTTCGGAGCAAAGTCCGCGCTCTTCCTTCTGCTGCATGGCGTTGACGATGAACTCGGCCAGGGCCTTATCGCTGGCGCCGTTTTTCAGCACGCCATAGAGGTCGTGCTCGGCGGTGGAGAACAGGCAGGTGCGAATCTTGCCGTCGTGGGTGACGCGCACGCGCGAGCAGGTATTGCAATAAGGGCGTGAGAAGGGAGCAATGATGCCAATCTCGCCGCGTCCGTCGGCAAAGACGTAACGCCGCGCCGTCCCATTGTCCTCGGGCGAAGCGGAGGCTGTCTCCGCCGAGGCGGAGGCATGTCTCTGCCGGGGCGCAAGCTCCCTGAGCGGCATGAAAGCAGACATGCGTTGCAGAACCTCTTCCAGCTTTATGACCAGCTCCGGCGACCACCCCTTGCCCTCGTCCAGCGGCATGAATTCGATGAAGCGCACCACCACGCCCTCGTCGCGGGCAAACTTGCCCATGGGAACGATCTGGTCGTCGTTGAAGCCGCGCAGAAGAACGCAGTTTACCTTCACCGGGTTCAGTCCGGCCCGCAGGGCCGCGCGGATGCCGGTTACCACCTCGGCCAGTCCGTGCTCGACGCGCGTCAGCCGGGCAAAGGCGCGCGGTTCGACGGCGTCCATGCTGACCGTCACCCGGCGCAGGCCGGCATCGGCCAGCGGTTGCGCCAGTTTGCCCAGCAGGTGGCCGTTGGTGGTGATGGCCAGATCAACCGCCTGACCATCCTCGCCGCGAAGCTTGGCCAGGCCGGCGACTATCTCCACCAGCTCCCGGCGCAACAGCGGCTCGCCGCCGGTCAGGCGAATTTTGCCGATGCCGAGCGAGGCGAACACACGGGCAATGCGAAGACAATCCGCCACCGGCATCTCGGCGGGGCCGCCTGAACCGTGACGGCTCTTCATCATGTCGGCGGGGAAGGCGGAGCCGGCGCTTGCCGGGGGCAGCAGGCTGGGCGATGAGCCGATGCCCGCCCGCGCTGCCGTGCGGCAGTAAACACAGTGGTAGTTGCAGCGGTCTGTGACCGACATTCGCAGGTCCGTAACCGAACGCCCGAATCTGTCGCTAAGTCGCATGGAAGCAGGCTGTAATGCCAACGGGGCTCGCCTACATAATCGCAGAAAGTCCCTCTGGATGCACGGGATATAAATGGCAAGCCCCACACCTGTTGGGCAGATGTGGGGCACGGCAAAAGCCGCGAATTAATCAGGCCAGCAGGGTCAAGGCCTGCTCCAGGACGCCTTTGGCCACGGCTACCTTGTAGCCGTTGCCGCTTAGCGGCTTGGCCCCTTCCACCGCCGCCGCGCAGGCGACCGCCACCGCGTCCTTCAGCGATTTGCCCTTCAGCGCCGCCTCCGCCTTATGGCTGCGCAGCGGCACCGGCGCCATTCCTCCAAACACCACCCGCGAGTCGGCGACCTTGCCCATTTGCAGCCGCACCGCTACGGCCACGCTCAGCACCGCAAAGTCGAAGGCCTGCCGCTCGCGCAGCTTGAGATACACTCCCTTCCTGCCTGCCGAAGCCGCCGGTATCTCCACTGCCACCAGCAGCTCATGCGGCCCCAGCGCCGTCTCCCGCAGCGGGTTTTTCTCCGGCGGCACGTAGAAATGCTCCAGCGGAAGCGTGCGCCGCCCCTTAGGCCCGGCAATCTCCACCTTCGCCTCAAGGGCCATCAGCGCCGGCGCCAGGTCCGACGGGTAGACCATGCTGCAGACGTCGCCGCCCATGATCGCGTGGTACTGGTTTTCCGCGCCGGCGGCGTGGGCATAGCAGGTGCCGCCGCCCTTGCGGATACAGTCGTTGAACAGCTTGCCGCGGAAGTACCAGCAGCGCGGACGCTGGCACAGGTTGCCGCCCACCGTCCCCACGTTGCGAATCTGCGGCACCGCTACCTGCTTGGCCGCCTGCGCCAGCAGCGGATATTTCTTTTCCACCACCTCCGAGTGCACAAGCTCGCTCAGCGTGGTAGCCGCGCCCACCCGCAGCCCCGCCGGCCGCTCACGAATCCCGGAAAGCTCCTTGATCCCCTTAATGTCGATCAGGTGGCGCGGGCGCTCCAGCGCCGCTCCCTCGATGCCGTCCTTCATCATTCCCAGAAGGTCGCTGCCGCCGGCCAGGATGGCAGCCTTCTCCTGGTGCTTCGCCAGCAGGGCTATGGCCTGATTGACCGTGCTGACCTGGTAATAATCGAAAGGCTTCATTGTCCTTCTCCTTTCCCTTAGCCCTTAACCGACTGCAGGCGGCTGAGGATGGCGCGCGGGCTGATGGGCAGCATAGCGTTTCCTCCTTCTACGCTCTCTGGGTCAACGACAACACCGCCTTGGTTATCTTCGGGTAGGCGGCGCAGCGGCAGATGTTGCCCGACAACGCCTCCTTGATCTCTTCCACGCTGGCCCGCGGATTGGCCTCCAGCAGCGCCTTGGTCGACATGATCATCCCCGGCGTGCAGAAACCGCACTGTAAGGCGTCTTCGCGGATAAACCGCTCCTGTATCGGGTGCAGCTTGTCGCCCTCCGACAGGCCCTCGATGGTGGTGATCTTGTGGCCATTGGCTTCCAGCGCCAGCGTCGTGCAGGCGTAGACCGGCTTGCCGTCCAAAAGCACCGTGCAGGCGCCGCAACTGGCGCGGTCGCAGGTCTTCTTCGTTCCCGTAAGACCCAGTTCCCGCCGCAGGACATCCAGCAGCGTCCAGTGCGACTTGACCGCCAGCCGGTAACGCTTCTCATTCACCTGAATCTGAATGACGCCTTCCCGGATTCCCTTTACCAGGGGGCCCGTTTCCGCCGCCAGTTCGGGAGCCAGGGCCGACGACACAGCCGCCGCCGCACTGCTTACTCCCATGCCTTTCAAGAAGTCACGGCGCGAGGTCTGAAGCTTGCCAGCCGGCTTCTCCTCGCTACGGTCAGACACGTCTCGGTCGTCGCCCATAACGCCCCCTTCCAAGCTTAGAAATTGGTAGTCCCAAAGTGACTCGTGCAACGCGATACATGGTTGGTACTTCAGTAATGCAGGTTTGTCAAGGAGGCAATCCTGGAACGGAACGACACTGTAGTCCCACATTATTATGTTCGTACTGGGAAAAGTGCGGCGATGCCAGCAGTGACACAACGTCCGAACCGCGGCGGCCGGGGAAATCTTGATTCCGAAAACAAGCAAGCCAAGTAGAAGCACGCAGGTCCGCAGTCACGCCGCGGCCGACGCCGGCGCAGTGGAGCAACTGGAAGCTAACCACAGAGTTCGCAGAGATACACAGAGCAGATAAGGCTCGCTGGGAACCTGCATTTATCTGTGTCCCCTGTGGTTAATTCTTCTGCTTAGTGGTTCCTGGCCGCCAGGGCGCGCTCCTCTAGCGACATCTGCCGCCAGACGATCAGACGATTGGCGGAGACCCATTCGCTTCCCGGGTCTGCGGCCAGCGCCGCCGAGAACCAGCGAAAGGCTATTACCCGGTCTTGCCGGACGCATTTCCCGGTGGCGTAGAGCGCGCCCAGCTTGCTGCTGGCGCGCGCATTTCCCCGGTTTGCCGCCGCTCGCAACAGCACCAGCCCCTGGCCACAATTGGGCGCGATGCCCTGGCCATAGACGTACATTTCTCCCAGGCGCACCTGCGCATTGGTGTTGCCAAAGGCGATGGCACGCCACAGCAGCACCTGCGCCAGCTTGGCATCGGAAGTGGTCAGCGCCAGTCTGTACTCGACTTCTCCCGCGCCGAGGTTGGGCAGCCGCTCAGGTGGATGCGGCACCGGGGCGGCCACCCTATTCCGCCGCTGCAAGCCTGTGCCTGGCGCTTGCGCCGCCGCTCTGGCGGAATCTCTGCGTTGATCGCGCGGTTCCGCGGTAAGCGCCTGGGGAGCCGGAGCGGCATTCTCCGGCGGCTTCATGGCAGGCGCTGGCTCTTGCTGCGCTCTCGGTTGCGGGAGCTTTTCCGAAGCCTCCGGCGAGATGGCCCGTGCGCCCTGCTGCGGAGAGGCAGTTTGAGTCTTCGCGTTCTCGTTATCCGTATCGGAATCCGGTGTCTGCTGGCCGGAGTCCTCGGCGGAGACGGCTAGCGAAGGTTGCGATTGCGTTGGCTGCGGGGAAATCGTACTTGTCTCAGACGAGGCGGAGCGTGGAGACTGATCGTCTTCGGCATCTGCTGAATTGGCCTCTGCCGGGGTGGATTGCGTGGTCACTTTAGGCAAGTCAGCTTTTGCATCCGGCGCAGGCTTCGGCGCATGGGTGGCTTGAGCGGCGGGAGAATCCAGGCTCGGCGGGCAGCTTCCGTTCAGAAGCCGGTCTCCCTCTTCACGAAGTTGCCGAAGATACCCGGCGGCAAGAACGGCATAACGGCCCCCGGCATCGCGCGCCTGCGGCCAATAACATAACCCGGCCTCGCGTATCGGCGGCCAGTAGCGCAGTCCAGTCTCGCGCGCCTGAGTCCAGTACAGCGTGCCCGCCTGGGAGATTGGCGTGCGGTAGCGCACCGCTGCCAGCGCTGCCAGCACGCAAACGGCGCCGGCCGCCACATGGCGCAGCCAATACTTGTGCGGCGCCGGTTCGTCGTCCAAGCTGGACGCCTCGCCGTCGTCGGCCCCAAGCCCGAGGAATGAGGGGCCGGAGACGCCGCCGGAAAACCGTTGATCGGTGCCTTGCGGGCAGCCACTGAGACGCGGCCATTCCGCTGCGGAATCTCCGGCGGGGTCGGTCCCAAGGCTCTCCGGCGCACCCATCAGCGGTGCGCAATAAGGATTATTGGGTATTCCAGCAGAGCCGGCCGCCTGCTCCTGCGATGCCAACTGAGAGCCAGAGCCAGGAGAAGCAGGGCCGGGCGGCTGAACTGAAGCCGGGGGCTGAGAGCCGGGGGCTTGGCGGCGAGTTTCTTCCTGATGCTGGACGGCGTCCACCGCAGGCAAACTCGCATTTGCCTCGTTCTCGCAAACGGGAGCGGCCACGAGGCCGGGCTGCCCTGGGTCGTGCTGGGCAGAGCCGCTGCCGTCTTGTCGAACGACCTCCAGCCACATGCCGCACTGCCCGCAAAAGCGATTGCGCTCGTGGTTATCTTCCCCGCAAGCTGGACACCGCACGGCAACCTCCAGGCGACTGAGATACTGAATTTTGGATGCAGTTCAGCGGGAGGGAGGATTGCAGGCCATGGCAGATGAAGATTGGGGGTTGGGGTGACCGGGAACTGTGCGGGAAGCGGGGTAAAGCCTCAAAGCTTGCGATTCTCAATCTTCAATCTGCAATTTTCACCTTTCGCTTTGGCCGGAAGCCGCGGTGACGGCTTCCCGGGCTGGCGGGAAAGTCGCCGGCGCCCGGCCCGCACGGGCCTTCAACAGCGCCGAAACAACTCTGAAGCCGAGCAGGGCTGCCAGGATGGTGGCGTAGATCAGCGGCTCGCGCACGTCCTTTTTGACCAGCCAGTAGAAATGGATTACCCCGGCGGCGGCGCTGATATAAACCAGCCGGTGGAGTTGCCGCCAGCGGCACCCCAGGCGGCGTATGGCTCCCTGCGTGGAGGTAAGCGCCAGCGGAATCAGCAGCAGAAAGGCGGTGGCTCCCATGGTTATAAAAGGACGCTTGACGATGTCCTTCAGCATCGAGTGCCAGTTGAAAAACTGGTCGAGCCACACGTAGGTCATCATGTGCAGCGAGGCGTAGAAGAACGCGAAAAGCCCCAGCATGCGCCGGTACTGTATGAGCCACAGCAGGCCGCTGATGCGGCGCAGCGGGGTCACGGCCAGGGTCACCAGCAGCAGGATCAGCGTCCAGAGCCCGGTCTGGTGGGTGATGCGGGCAATCGGGTCGGCTCCCAGGTCGCTGGTGAACCCCTGCACCACCAGGCACACCAGAGGCAGCAGGCAAAGAATGAAAACGATGGGCTTGAGGATTTTGTTTCGCATTTACTTTCGGGGTCCCCGGCAAACGCCGCAATTGCGTTTGCCGGAGTGAACTAAAACCACTTTCGCAGGTCCATGCCGGCGTACAAGCTTGCCACCTGGTCGCCGTAGCCGTTGAACATCAGCGTGGGCCGTTTGCCGAACTCGCCGATGCGGCGCTCATTGGCCTGGCTCCAGCGCGGATGGTCAACCTCGGGGTTGACGTTGGAATAAAAGCCGTACTCGTTTGACGCGGCCTTGTTCCAGGTGGTTTGCGGCATATCCGGTGTCAGCCTGATCTTCACAATCGACTTGGCACTCTTGAAGCCGTACTTCCACGGCACCACCAGGCGGATGGGAGCGCCGTCCTGGTTAGGCAGAGTCTCGCCATACAGGCCTACCGCCAGGATGGTAAGCGGGTGCATGGCCTCGTCGAGCCGCAAGCCTTCCTCGTAAGGCCAGTCCAGGACACCGCGCTTCTGCCCAGGCATCTGGCTGGGGCGGAGTACGCTGGTAAACTCCACGAACTTGGCGCCGGAGGTGGGGTTGACCTGCTTGAGCAGCGCGCTCAGCGGAAAACCGATCCAGGGAATAACCATCGACCAGCCCTCGACGCAGCGCATGCGGTAGATGCGCTCTTCCAGCGGCGCCAGCTTGAGCAGCTCGTCCATGCCGTAGGTCTTGGGTTTTTGCACCAATCCCTCGACGCTCATGCTCCAGGGCAGCGGCTGAAACGATCCCGCCAGCTCGGCCGGGCCTTCTTTATCGGTGGAGAACTCGTAGAAATTGTTGTAGTGGGTTATGTCCTTGAGAGACGTCTGCTTTTCCGTGGTGTTGTAGGGGCCTTTCACGTACGTAAGCTTGCTCGTGACGGTGGCGGCAGGGGACGCCTCCGCGGGCTGGGCGGCGAAGCGGTCATACAGCTCGTAACCGGCAAGCGCCGCTGCTCCCAGCGCCACTGTGCCCTTCATGAAGTTGCGCCGGTTCAGGTACACCGACTTGGGGGTTATTTCAGAGCGGGGAATCTCGGGGGAGTCGTGCTTCGCCATAGACCTACCCTCCGATAGATCAGATTCCTGTCACGCTGAAATGTTTCACAAAGAGTTTCAAGTTTCGAGTTTCGTGTTGCCGATCGGTGGTTATACCCCAAACCTTAGCTCGGCTGGCTTGCGAAGGTGGGGCACCGGCTGCTCGCAAAAATGCTGACCACGGAGGTCGCAAGAACACAGAGAATCAAGGGCTTACTTTCCTCTGTGATCTCTGCGTCCTCGGGGGTTAGCCTATCTCTAACTCTCGAATGCCAAGGTGAGCAGCGTTTTCTGCTCCATCTCGTGCGCCTTGGCCGAGCCGGTAGCCGGGCTGGCCGCCGCCGCGCGCTTGATGGAGCGCACCGGACGATTGCTGATGATGCGCCGCAGCCGCGGAATCACGAACCAGAGCGCGCCCATGTTGGCCGGCTCTTCCTGCACCCAGACGATCTCGCTGGCACTGGCGTAGCGCGCCATCAGCTGGCGGATTTCGGCCTCAGGAAATGGATATAGCTGCTCCAGGAAAACGACCGCCGTCTCCCAGTCCTGGCGGCGTTTGCGTTCGGCCACCAGCTCGTGTCCCACCTTTCCGGTGCACATCAGGATGCGCTTGGGCTCGCTGCTCTGGGCGTCGGCCAGCAGCAGCTTGAATCCCGGCGCGGCAAACTCCTCCAGGCCGCTCTGCGCCTCGGGATGGCGCAACATGCTCTTGGGAGTGAAGCAGATCAGCGGCTTGCGCCAGGAGCGCAGCGCCTGCCGGCGCAGCAGGTGGAAGTACTGGGCCGCGGTCGAGGGCTGGCAGACCTGCATATTGTCGCGGGCGCAGAGCTGCAGGTAGCGCTCGATGCGGGCGCTGGAGTGCTCCGGCCCCTGGCCCTCGTAGCCGTGCGGCAGCAGCATCACCAGCCCGGAGAGCAGTCCCCACTTCTCCTCGCCGGCGGCCACGAACTGGTCGATCATGATCTGGGCGCCGTTGGCGAAGTCGCCAAACTGCGCCTCCCAGGCCACCAGCGCCTCGGGATAGTCGCGGCTGTAGCCGTATTCGAATCCCAGGACGGCGGCCTCGGAGAGTTCCGAGTTGTAGATTTCCACCCGCGCCTGCTCGGGCGCCAGATGGCATAGCGGAACGTACTCGCGCTCGTTTTCCACGTCGATCAGCGCCGAGTGGCGGTGGTTGAAGGTTCCGCGGCGGCTGTCCTGGCCGGAAATTCGCACCGGGATGCCGCTCACCGCCAGCGACGCCAAGGCCAGGGCCTCCGCCATGCCGTAGTCGATGGCGTGTTTGCCCTCGGCCATCTCCAGGCGCTGCTCCAGCAGCTTTTTCACCTTGGGATGGATGTTGAAGTCCGGCGGATACTGCGTCAGCTTGCCGCCAAGCGAGGCAATTTCCTGCGCGCTCAGGCCGGTTGTGACCTCCAGGTCGGGCGAATACGGACCGCCCTGGAACTTATCCCAATAGTCCGGCAGCGTGTAGAGCGCAGGCTTTTTCTTCAACGGCTGGGCTTTTTTCTTAGCCTCCTGCAGCTGCGCCCGCACGCGCTCGACCTGGGGCGCGGCATCGACCCCGATGGCCTGCGCGTAAATCTGGTAGAGCGGCGGATGGTCCTTGATTTTGCGGTAGACAATCGGCTGGGTGATGGTGGGGTCGTCGATCTCGCTGTGGCCGTGGCGGCGGTAGCCGATCAGGTCGATCACCACGTCGGAGGCGAAGCGGTAGCGATACTCAACCGCCCAGCGGGCCACCCGCACCACGGCCTCGGGATCTTCGGCGTTGACGTGGAAGATGGGAATGGGCAGCCGCTTGGCCAGCTCGGAGACAAAGCGCGTCGAAGACGACTCCGACGGGTTGGTGGTGAAGCCGAGCAGGTTGTTGACAATGATGTTGACCGTGCCGCCTACGCCGTAGCCGCGCAGTTGGCTCAGGTTGAGGGTCTCCGCCCAAACGCCCTGGCCGGCGAAGGCCGAGTCACCGTGCATGAGCACCGGCATGACCTGCTGCTTCCCGGCGCTCCCGCGGCGCGTATGCTTAGCCCGTACCCGGCCCAGGCAAACCGGATCGACCGCCTCCAGGTGGCTGGGATTGGAAACCAAATGAATGCGCACCGGGCGGCCATGGATCGGGCGAATGCTGGTGGCTCCCAGGTGATACTTCACGTCGCCGCCGCCCAGTGTGCTGCGCGGATCGACGTCCTCGAAGCCGGCGAAGATCTCCGCCGCGTCGCGCCCGACGGTGTGCGCCACTACGTTCAGCCGCCCGCGATGGCTCATGCCCATCACGAACTCTTCCGCCCCGTTCGCCACCGCCGCATCCAGCAGCTCGTCCAGCAGGGGAATCAGTGCGGTGTTGCCTTCGAGCGAAAAGCGCTTGGTGCCGATGTAGAGCGACTGCAGCATCTGCTCGAAGATGTCGGCCTCGATCAGCCGGGTCAGAATTTGCTCGCGGGTTATTTCGACCGGCTCGGCTTCGCCCTCCATGTGCTGGCGCACCCACTCGCGCCGCTCCCGGTCGGGCATGTGCATGAATTCGGCGCCAACAGTGCCACAGTAAATGCGCCGCGCCTCATCGGCAAACGGCCCGGTAAGGTTTAGCTCCGCATGCTCCTGTGGCAGAAAATGCCCGAGCGGGTCCAGCTCCGCCTGAAGATACCCCCAGCGCCGGAAGGCGTCGAAAGCCTTCTCCCGTTGTTCGCTTTCCGCGCCGGCCAGCTCAGCCGATGGCATTACGTGCGCTTGCAAATGAGTGCTCCTCGCCCAGGAAATAACTAAAGCATTACGGTTCCGTAGAAGAATGCTTGCCAGGACCAACCGCCCCACCGCATTTAGGGTATTCCGGCAGCGCTACGGCTGGCAAACGCCCCACGCCCAGCCGCCCACGACCGAACTGGCGGGAAGAAACGTCTCGCCGCCGCTTGGCCCTTTGCTCTCTATTGGATGCGGCGAAAGCTAAGCTGGACGCGGGAGGGGCGGCCCAGGTGCAGAGCGCGCCTGATTGCAGATTGCAGATTGAAGATTGCTTGGTTGCCCCATCTGCGTGCCTTTCGCAGATATGGGATTCGAGCTTTCACCTTCATCCACATCCGCCAAAATCGGGCGGTGGGGCAGGATGGGAGGAGCCAATTACCTTGGTGATCTTTCCTTAAGGTATCCACCTGCCGATGATCTATAGGCAGGTACTCGTGTTGCGAGGTATTTATTACGCCATGAGTCAACCGGGATGCACAATCCGAGCAGCCAGCCAGATGAGCGGCCTCTGGAGCCGCCGCCTTCCACGCGTGGAATCACCTATAGCCTGTTCGACTGCCGCCACTCCGGCCGAGAAAGCAGAAGATGGAACCTGCCGTGAAGATCTCTTCGTCGATGCCGCTGTAGTTCCTCCGTGGCATTTGCGGTCGGTTGCCTAGGAAGGTCCTTTACCCAGATCTGCCAAAATCGCGCAGATGTGGAGCGCCGGGCTTAGACTTTTTCAATTCAATCTGTAATCCTCTGTGTTCCTCTGTGCCCTCTGTGGTTTATCTTTATTCACGCTTTCAGCGCTCCCGTGTACAGCGCCATTCCGACCACGGCATCGGCGCCCAGCCGATCCAGTTCGTTGACCTCGTCCATATTACGGATGCCGCCGGCCACGATCAGCTTGCGCTTGGTCACCTCGCGCAGGCGCTGAACCACATCGAGCGGGATGCCCTTCATCAGGCCTTCGGTATCGATGTGCGTATAGAGGAAGCCGCCGCAGTAGGCTTCGGTCTCGCGCATCATCTGCTCGGGGGTGAGGCTGGTTTCTTTTTTCCAGCCGTGGATGCTGACCTTGCCGCCGCGCGAATCCACGGCAAAGATCAGCCGCTCGGGCGCCGCCGCGTGCGCCATCTGGCGCGCGGCATCCAGGTTAACGGCGCCTTCCTTTAGCAGCGCCGAGCCGACGATCGCCTTCTTCGCCCCAACGCGGAAGATGCGCTGCACCGCCTCGACCGAGCAAAGTCCGCCGCCCACCTGGCAGGGCAGGCGGGCGCAGACCTGCTCGACCAGTGGCGCGTTGGAGCCCTTGCCCATGGCCGCGTCCAGGTCGATCAACTGTACTACCGGATAGGGCAGAAAACGCTCGATCCAGTAATCGAAGTTGTCGAACTCCAGGGCCTTGCGCTCGCCCTGCACCAGTTGCACGATCTTGCCGCCCATCAAATCGATTGAAGGAATCAGCATGGAAGCCTCATGGGGATGCCTTTCTCCTGCAATTGGCGCTTGAGCTCGCGCACGTCGTGAATGCCGAAGTGGAATATGGAGGCGGCCAGGGCGGCATCGGCGCAGCCCTCCTGAAAGACTTCCACGAAGTGCTGGCCGTTGCCGGCGCCGCCGGAAGCGATGACCGGAATGGAGAGGGCGCGGGCCACCGCGGCCGTCAGCGGGCAGTCGAAGCCGATCTGGGTGCCATCGCGGTCCATCGAGGTAAGCAGAATCTCTCCCGCGCCGCGGCGCTCGACCGCGCGCGCCCACTCCAGGCACTTGAGCCCGGTAGGAATGCGTCCGCCGGAGACGTACACCTCGGCTTCGCTCACCAGCCGGTCGCCGCGCTTGGCGTCGATGGCCACCACCACCGCCTGCGAGCCGAAGCGCTCGGCCACTTCGCCGATCAGCTCCGGCGTGCGCACGGCCGCCGAGTTCATGGTGATCTTGTCGGCCCCGGCTTCGAAGAGCTGGGTGGCGTCGGCCAGCGTGCGCACGCCGCCGCCGACGGTGAAAGGCACAAACAGCTCGCGCGCCGCCCGGCGCACGGCGTCGATCAGGATGGGGCGCGACTGGTGCGTGGCCGTGATGTCGAGCAGCACGACCTCGTCGGCGCCGCTTTCGGCGTGGCGGCGAGCCAGCTCCGCCGGATCGCCGGCGTCGCGCAGGTCGAGAAACTGCACGCCCTTGACCACGCGTCCCGCGGTCACGTCCAGGCAGGCGATGATGCGCTTGGTCAGCATGGCGCCTCGCAAAAATTCTTCAGAATTCGCAGGCCGACTTCGCCGGACTTCTCCGGGTGAAACTGCACGCCGAAGAGGTTGCCGCGCTCGACCACCGATCCGAATTCCTCGCCATAAGTTGTGGTGGCGACCACGCCCTCGACCACCGGCGCGCGATAGGAGTGGGTGAAGTAAACGAAGGCCTCGTCCGGCACGCCCTCCAGCAGACGCGAGCCGGCGGTGCGCCGCAGGCTGTTCCAGCCCACGTGCGGCACCTTGAGTTCGGTGTGGAAGCGATCGCAGCAGCCGCGGAAGCAGCCAAGCCCGCTTACCCCCGGGGCTTCCGTCGAGCCCTCGAACATCCACTGCAGCCCGACGCAGATGCCCATGAAGGGCGTGCCCCGTCGGATTATCTCCTCACACGCTTGGCGCACGCCGAAGTCGTTGAGCCGGCGGGTTGCGCTGAAATGTCCGACGCCGGGCAAAAGCACGCGCTCGGCTTGGCGAACCAGCTCCGGGTCGTCGGTCATGCGCGTCTCAAAGCCAAGCTGGCGCACCGCCTTCTGCACCGAGCCGATGTTGCCGGCCTTGTAATCAATGATGGTGATGATCACGAATGGCTCCAGTTAGAGCAATTTCCACTTTACGCAAGAAACACATTCCAGTTTATGAAAGCGTCATGTCGAGCGTAGGCGCATCAGCGCCGGAGTCGAGACATCTTGTGCTTAACTCACAGAAACGCAAGGTTCCTCCACTCCGCCGCGCTTCACGCGGCTCCGGCCGGAATGACGCCTCTCTGAAATCACAGCAATCCCTTGGTGCTGGGCAGCATCTTGGCCAGCCGTTTGTCTTTCGAGCAGGCCACGCGCAGCGCCCGGGCAAAGGCCTTGAACAGCGCCTCGATCTTGTGGTGGTTCGAGCGCCCATAGAGCACCTTGAGATGGACGTTGGCGCGCGCGCCGCGGGCGAAGCCCTCAAAGAAATCGAAGACCAGCTCCGCCTGCAGGTCGCCCACGTAGCGCACGTTGACCTTGGTCTCGATGATGGCCGAGGTACGCCCGCCGAAATCGATGGCCGCCACGCCCAGCGTCTCGTCCATGGGCATCAGGAAGTAGCCGGCGCGCAGAATGCCTTTCTTGTCACCGAGCGCCTGCTCGAAGGCCGCGCCCAGCGCGATGCCGACGTCTTCGACGGTGTGGTGCTGATCGACATCGAGATCGCCCCGGCAAGCCAGTTCCAGATCGAAGCCGCCATGGCGCGCGAACAGCTCCAGCATGTGATCGAGAAAGCGGATGCCGGTCGCAATCTTGTACGTACCCCGGCCGTCGATCTTCAAGGCCAGGCGAATGTCGGTCTCGTTGGTTTTGCGCTCCAGTCTCGCCTGTCGGGAACTCTTATGAGAAACACGGTTGGCGGCCTTTAGCTTGGCGCGCTCCTGTCTCATCGCTGCACCTCCGCAACGCTGATTTTGCCCGAGGCCTGAAAGCCGATTGTCTCCAGCGCCGCCGCCAATTCCTGCAGCAGGCGGTCGGTCTGCTGGCGCGGGCCCACGGTGATGCGCACGCAGCCGGCGCAGCCGGGGTCGCTGTTGCGGTCGCGCACCAGGATGCCGCGGCGGCGCATCTCGGCCACCAGTGCCTGGCGGAAATCGCCAAACCAGGCGAGCACGAAGTTGGCGCGGCTCGGCCAGAAACGGATGCCGCGCCCGGCGTAGAACTTCTCCAGCCGCGCCCGGCTCTCCACCACCTGGGCGACGTAGCCGGCCACGAATTCGCGGTCGGCCAGTGCCTCCGCCAGGCAGGCCAAGGCCACGCCGTTCACGTTGTAGGGCGAACCCACGCGGCGCACCATCTTCATCTGCTCCGTCGCGCCGGCCAGGATACCGACCCGGAAACCGGCCAGCCCGTAGACTTTGGAAAAGGTGCGCGCCACAAACAGGTTGGGTACGCGCTCCACCTGGTCGATTATGGTTGCGCCGTCGAAGTGCCAGTAAGCCTCATCGACCAGCAAGGCCGCCTGCGGCGCGGCGGCGGCAATCGCCAGCAGGTCGCCTCGCGCGGCCACTGCGCCGGTAGGATTGTTCGGCGTGGCCAGGGCGATCAGCCTGGTAGCCGGGGTGATGGCGCGCAGCACCTTCTCCGCCGGAAAAGCAAAGTCCTCGCCCGCCTGCACGGTAACTACCTTCGCTCCGGTGGCAGCCGCATAAATCTCGTATAGAGAAAAGGTCGGCACCACGGTCAGGCTTCGTCGCCGGGCTCCAGATAGGTTTCGCAGAGCAGATGAATGGCCTCATCAACGCCGTTGGTGAGCAGCAGGTTTTCGGGAGCGATTCCGAGAAACTCCGACACCGCCTGCTCTCCGATCTCGCGTTCGGGGTACTTGTTGAGCACCTCGGTCGAGAGCGACTCCAGCACGGCGAGGACGCGCGGTGAGCATCCGCCCACGTTCTCGTTGAAATCCAGGCGCAAGCCTTCGCGCCGCCCCAGCGGCGGGTGATACTCCTTCAGGTTCCGCACCACTGCACGTGCGTTCAACATTGCACTTTATCCTCACTCGAACGGATTCGCGGTATTTCGTACCCGAGGCCAGCAAGGGGACAATGTCACCGCTTCCTACCGACATTCTTGCGGCGTACGTCCTTTTGGAGCCCCCATTTCTTGGGCTGTTTCTTTTTGCGTGGCTTTCTGCCCAAGGACGGGTTGCTCGACCCATACCCCATCACCTTGCGGCCCACTATCTTTCCGCCGCCTTTTCCGGAACCCTTACGGGCTGCACGCGACGTGTCGATGAAGACCAGAGGAGATCCGCAGAGGGGACACGTGGTTCTCTCCGCGTGGAACGCCCGCCGTACATGACCAGCGTTGGCTTTGCATGCGGCGTTCGTACACCGTTTCATTCTTTCACTTGCCATTGAATGCCTCTCAGAAGAGTCCACTCCCGAGTTGTCACTTCATCCTCACTCTGACCGATTCGGCGTGCGCCTGGAGGCCTTCGGCCTCGGCCAGCATGGTCACCGCCGGGCCCAAGCGCTTCAAGCCCGACTTCGAGACCTGCTGCACGCTGACGATCTTGAGATAATCCAACACGCTCAAGCCTCCACGATAGCGCGCCACCCCGCCGGTGGGCAGCACGTGGTTCGGCCCCGAAGCATAGTCTCCGAAAGACTGCGGTGAATACTCGCCCACAAAAACCGAGCCCGCGTCGACCGCCTTGGAGACATTGGCGGCATCGACCGTCAGGTGCTCGGCCGCAATGTTATTGATCCAGGCAAAAGCCTCTTCGAGCGTGCGGGCGGCCAGAGCCACACCATTGGCGGCCAGCGATTGCCGGGCGATGGCGTTTCCCTCCGCCATCTGCATCGCTGCCTCCGCCACCTCTTTGGCCAGGCGCGCATTGCTGGTGACGAAAATGGGAAGCGTCTCCGGATCGTGCTCGGCCTGCGCCACCAAATCCGAGGCATAGAATTCGGGGTTACCGTGGTCGGCAAAGACGATGGCCTCGGTAGGGCCGGCCAGCATATCGATAGCGCAGTCGAAGGCGACCATCTTCTTGGCCGCAGTCACGTAGCTGTTGCCGGGCCCCACGATCTTGGTCACCCGCGGCACGGACTCGGTGCCGTAGGCAAAAGCCGCTATGGCCTGCGCGCCGCCCATGCGATAGAAGCACTTTACGCCGAGCATCGCGGCGGCGGCCAGGGTTTCCGGCGCGGGGCGCGGCGAGGCCACCTGGATTCGCTTCACCCCCGCCACCTGGGCGGGAATCACGGTCATCAGCAGCGAAGACGGCAGCGGGTAACGGCCGCCGGGAACGTAGCAGCCGGCCGAGGCGATGGGCTCGACGCGCTGGCCGACGCGCACTCCCGGCTCCATGGTGCGCACCCAGGATTTCGGCATCTGCCATTCGGCGAAGCGGCGAATGTTGCGCGCCGCCCGCGCCAGAGCCTCCGTGAACTCGGGCGAGACCCTCTGCCGGGCGGCCTCCATCTCCTCCCGGCTGACCAGCAGCGGTTGCTTTTCTTCCAGGCCATCGAGTTGCCGCGCGTAGGCGAGCAGGGCCTCGTCGCCGCGGGCGCGGACCTCGCGCACGATCTGCGCCACCGCGCGCTCGACCTTGGCATCAGGGGCAGCGCCGCGCGCCGTGAGTTTTTCGCTCACGTACTTTTCGGCTTCACCGCCTTCCAGCACGCGCATCAGAGCACCACCTTGTTGAGCGGATACTCGACTATGCCGGTGCCGCCCGCCGCCTTCAGCTTGGGAATGACGTCGCGCACCAGGGCTTCTTCCAGTATGGTGTTCACCGCCACCCAGTTCTCGTCGCTCAGGGCGGAGATGGTGGGGCTATTGAGTGCGGGCAGCACGCTCAGCACGCAGGGCAGGTCCTGCTTACGCACGTTGAGCATCAGGCCCACCTGCCCCTGGGCGGCGATGGCGCCCTGCAGCAGCATGGCAATGTTCTCAATCTTCAGCCGCTTCTGCGGGTCCTGCCAGGATTGCAGGTTGGCGATCAGTTGGGTGTTGGATACCAGCACGGTTTCAATGATGCGCAGGCGGTTGGCCTTGAGCGAAGTGCCGGTTTCGGTGACTTCGACTATGGCGTCGGCCAGCATGGGCGGCTTGACTTCGGTGGCGCCCCAGGAAAAGTCCACCTGCACGGGAATGTTCTTGTCGCGGAAGTAGCGCTTGGTGACCTCCACCAGTTCGGTGGCGATGGTCTTACCGGCTAGGTCTTCGGCGCGGCGGAAAGGCGACTCTTCGGGCACGGCCAGTACCCAGCGCACCTTGCCGCGGCTCTGCTTGTTATAAGTCAGGTCAGCCACGGCGTGCACGCTCAGCCCGCTTTCGATGACCCAGTCCAGGCCGGTCAGCCCGGCGTCGAGCACGCCATGCTCGACGTAGCGCGCCATCTCCTGGGCGCGGATCAGCATGCATTCCAGCTCGGGGTCGTCGGTGGTGGGGAAGTAGGAGCGGCCGTTGGCGTAAATTTTGAAGCCCGCCGTGCCGAACAGCGCAATGGTGGCGTCCTGCAGGCTGCCCTTGGGAATACCGAGTCGGATCTTCATTGGCGCACCGCCTTTCTCTCTGCGTTCTTTGCCAGCGGAATGGGCCGGGTAAAACAGGAGCGCGTGCCCTCGTGACAGACCAGGCCGTCGCCCTCGACGCGCACGCGGCAGAGCAGGGTATCACGGTCGCAGTCGGTGACGGCCTCTATCAGGCGCAAACGGTTGCCGGAGGTCTCGCCCTTGGTCCACAGTTTCTGGCGCGTGCGGCTGAAAAAAGTCACGTAGCCGGTCTCAAGTGTTTTGGCCAGCGCCTCGCGGTTCATGAAGCCTACCATCAGGACCTCGCCGTTGTCGGCGTCCTGCACCACCGTTGGGGCCAGGCCCTGCATCTTGTTGAAATCGATCGTCTCCATCTTCACCTCTATTTTTTGCCTTGGTTCTTGGGGTGACATGAGTGATTCGAACACTCGTGATCGGGGCCACAACCCGATGCCTAAACCTCTCGGCCAATGTCACCATCAAATTCGCAGCCGGCGAGTGGCTTTCAGCCACCGCAACCTGCCCCGATCGGCTTCGGCGTCCGGCCTTGCCGCAAACGCCGGCCTAAAAACGAAAGGCCCGCTGAGCTTAATCGCGTCAGCGGGCCAGGAATCCGGGACTTTGCTTGGCTATCCGCACATCCCCGCCGACACGATCATCTCGTGATGATGGTGGTGGCGATGATGGTTCCGCAAAGTCATTGCACCCTGATAGTAAAAGCAGAGAGGGCAGAAGTCAAGAAAATCGCTCAGGCGGTGGTGTCCTAATTTGAATTTAGGGCCACTGCTGGTCTGGATTTTGGCCGTTCTGCTTTTAGTCCATCCAATTTCCGCCTGCATCGCACATAATGAAACCGTTTTCGTACCACATAAGACAGAACTTAGTGGTGTGGCGTTTTGTGCCTGGAAAAATGTCGTTGTAGGTGATTTTTCCAAGGATGTACATCGTAATGGGGGTCCCGTCCTTGTCCCGCAAAGCCCCGCCACCCAGCGTATGGTGATCAGCAACGAGTTCAGCGTTAGGTGCAATCGATCGTCCGGCTGGGGAAATGGAGGACAAGGATGTTGTGGGCGAGCCATATCTACGGTCTTTCCGTATCTGGTCGGCATCCTTAGGGTTTTTCCGTATCAATTCAGCAGTCATTTGCTGGTAGAAACGCTCTGTAGCTCCAACTTGTTTGTCAAAGTCCGGGGCGGGCAATGGCTGTGCGGTACCAAGCGCGTATCCCCACTTGCCGCTGGTTATGATCCTTTGCTGACTGACATTGAGAGCTGGGGTCTTCCCGGTATTTCGGAACACCAGCCTAACGTAATCAAAGGAGAACGCACTGCCGTCTTCGCTTTTCTTCCCACCCACTGTTTCGGTATGCACAAGCCCGATCCAAGCTCGTTGATCCAATCGCATCTGTTCTCGAATGGCTGTGAGGCTATCCTGAGCAGCCTTAACTTGGGCCTGCGCGATATTGAGTTGGCGGAACACTTCGGCCGCCCGATGCGAAGCACCAGCATTTTCGACCTCGGCCTGCCGATACAACTGCTCAACCTGTTCGGTCATTTTGCCGAGCTGCATTTGCGCCACTACGGCATAGGCCAGAGCGGCAATAAAGGCACCCCAAGCAGCGACAGTAATTACTTTTTGGGTGGTGTGGTATCTCTCTTGATCGGCGGTGCGCTTAGTCTCTACGGCATCTGGAAAATGAATTTCGGCGCGTACTTCTGGAGGTATGTGCTGACTATCGTCGCCTCGGTCCCGTTCCTTCTCTTCGGGCTCCATTTGATTTTTAACTATTCCCTTTTGGGAAGATGATTTAATGTAACACGAAAGCTACTGTCCTCAATAGAACACCGCGACCCGTGTGGATAACCCACATCTGCCAACCGCGGGCAGATATGGGGCACCGCAATTACGGGCGCTCAAGCCATCTGCACTGCCCGCCTGGTTTTCGAAAGATATGCCTGCAGCACCTCCAGGAAGCGGGCGAGCCAGGCTGGATGCGCCGGCCAGGCCGGAGCGGTTACCAGCATGCCATCGACTACCGCGTCGGTCATCCCGATTGCAGCATAGCTGCCGCCGGCGCCCTCGACCTCCGGCGCGCAGGCCGGATAAGCGCTCACGCGTTTGCCTTTGAGCGGCTGGGCCGCCGCCAGCAGTTGCGCCCCATGACAGATGGCGGCAATCGGCTTGCCGGCAGTGTGAAAGTGGCGGACCATCTCGATGACCTTGGAGTTGAGCCGCAGATACTCGGGCGCGCGCCCGCCGGGAATGACCAGGCCGTCGTAGTCGGCGGCTTTGATCTCCGAGAAGGTGGCGTTGAGCGCGAAATTGTGGCCGCGCTTCTCGCTGTAGGTCTGGTCGCCTTCGAAATCATGGATGGCGGTGCGCACCACATCGCCCGCCTTCTTGTCGGGACAGACCGCATGCACCGTGTGCCCAGCCATTTGCAGGGCCTGGAACGGCACCATGGCTTCATAATCTTCGACGTAATCGCCTACAATCATCAGGAGCTTTCCATTTGCCATAGCGTGCTTCCTCCGCCGGACGATTTTGCAGCGGGTCTGGAGCCCCACAGTTGGGGGCTTCAGAATCCCTTAGTAATTGTAGTGAAAATCGCGGAGCTGCGATGAACAGGAGAACAGAAAAACAGAGCTCCCGGCTTGTCCTTGACCCCAAGGACCGGCTGTTCGTGCTCACCGGGGCCGGGGTGAGCGCCGAGAGCGGACTGCCGACCTTCCGCGGAGCGGACGGGCTCTGGCACGGCCATCGCGTGGAAGATGTTGCCTCTCCCGAGGCCTGGGCGCATAACCCTGAGCTGGTGTGGAATTTCTACTCCATGCGCCGTCAGGCGCTGCTGTGCGCCAAACCGAACCCGGCACACCTGGCGCTGGCCGAAGCCGAGCGCGCCCTCGGCAAGCGCTTTTTCCTTTGTACTCAGAATGTGGACGACCTGCACGAGCGCGCCGGCAGCCGCCGCCTGGTGCACATGCACGGAGAGCTGCTGCAATCGCGCTGCTCGTTTTGCCGGCGCAAGCCTTATCACGATGAAAATGCCTACCCGACACTGGCCAGCATCCCTCGCTGCCAGTGCGGCGCGCTGATACGCCCGCACATCGTCTGGTTCGGCGAATTGCCATTTCACCTGCGGCAAATCATGGATGAGCTGAATCGCTGCACGGTGTTGCTGGTGGTCGGTACCTCGGGACTGGTTTATCCGGCGGCGCACTTCGTTCACTGGGCCAATTCGCGCTACGGCGCCGGCGGCCCGCCGGTTCGCACCTGCTACGTCGGCCCAGAGGAGCCGGCCAACGCCGCGGCTTTTACGCATGTATTCCAGGGGAAGGCGGGCAAGATATTGCCTGGACTTATAGCTTCCGCCTGAGTACGGGGTTTACCCAAAAACGCCACCTTCGCGCGGCCGTTTTTCCCCGCATTCCCCTATTGACCGATAAACAGGCGAAAGTAAAATGAGTGTGCCTGACGCGAGTCTTCACCCTCGCGAACGCAGCAGCGGCGGAGGTTGATCCTTAATGTTTGCCTATTTGTGTGGCGCCGTCGAGTACGCCCCCGACCAGGGAAAGACGTGGCGGGCGGAGATCGCTCCCTTTCTGCAAGGGCTGGGACACCAGGTCTTCGGCCCGACCATGGATGATCGCAAGAACCTGACCGAGCTGGAGCGCCGCCAGTATCGCACCTGGAAGGGTACCGACTTTCAGCGCTTCCAGGCGACCGTACGCAAGATCATCGACTACGATCTGAACCGGCTGGAGACGCGGTGCGATTACCTGGTCGCCTACTGGGACGAATACGCCGGCCGCGGCGGTGGAACGCAGGGCGAAATCACCATGGCCTATCGCCGCGCGCTTCCGGTTTACCTGGTCATCAACATGCCCATCGAGCAGGTCAGCGGCTGGATTCTGGGCTGCGCCACCGAGGTCTTCACCAGCTTCGATGAACTGAAAGACTTCCTGCGCCGGAAGTTCCTGCCGGTGGAGGCCGAGCTGGCGAAATTGGAGCCGGTGGAGTCGTAAAGGCGGGTTTCAAGTTTCAAGCTGCAAGACACGCGTGAACTTTGAAGAACTTGAAACTGGAAACTCGAAACTTTCTTCACTGCGCCGCAACCGCGCTTTCGAACTCGGCCAGCTCCCGTTCCAGTTGCCACTGCTGGCGCGCCTTCTCGCTGCCACCCAGGAACTTCTGGCAGACGCCGCCCGGCGGGCGCGCTGAGGGCTTTTCGCCGGCGCAGTCCTTCATCGTCACAAAATTCCGCCGGTCGGCCCACAGGCTCTGGCCGGGCAGGAAGGCATGCTCCATGCCGTCGCGCACCATCATCTTGAGCGTGGGATAATCGAGTCCCTGTTCCTGCACCGCGCGCTCATATTCGCGCGTGATCTCCGAGCGCAGCACGCCCTCGTCATCGGTTGCAAGCGCCACCGGCACTCCCGCCTTGAGATAAACCTGCAGTGGATGCTGATTGCCGGCGACTCCCAGCACCACCGCGTTGCTGCTCAGGTTGATCTCGACCAGCACGTTTTGGCGCGCCATGAGGTTGAGCAGCTCGCGCGCGTCTTCTTCGTACATGACATCGACGCCGTGGCCGATGCGCTCGGCGTGCCCCAGCGCGATGGCCTCGCGAATGTGGAAGCGCAGCCCTTCCGGCGGCACCAGCCCCGGAGCCAGCTCGCCGGCGTGCAGGGTGACGTGAACATCCGGGTAGATTTGCTTGAGGAAGTTCAGCATGCGCATATGCAATTCGTAATCGCGCATCGACACCAGCCAGTCTTCCGGCTGCACCATGTTGACGGCCACCATGCGGCGGTCCTGCCGGGCCAGTTCGAAGGCCAGCAGCATCTGGGCAAAGACCTGGGTGGGCGAGGCAGCGCGCAAAACCGGATAGATGTAGCGCACGCTCACCTCGCAGCCCGGGCGCACCAGCGCGCGGTTGCTTTCGTGGCAGTTGAGAATGCGATCTTTCTCGCTCTCGTACTTGTCCAGGTTGCGGCGCGAGAGGGCCACGGCGTCGTTGATGCCGGCCCGGATCAGCTTGTCCCGCAGGAACTGTAAATTGTCATCCCACTGGACTTTGGCGCCCGAAGCCATTGCCTGGCCGTCGTCGGGATGGAGCATCACTTCCACGTATTGCACATGGCCGTCGGCGTCCCGCGTCAGCACCTCGGCCAGCATCTCGCCGGTATGGCCGTGAGCGGCGGCGCCGAAGCGGTAAAAGGCGTCGAAGAAGTGATCGTGCCCCGACTCCACGCCCTGGTGCCAATCGCGCATCGACCAGGCATCTATCATCTGCCGGTAGAGCACCGGGTTGGTGAGCGACTGTGCGGCGTCCACCTGCCCGTCCTTGCAGGGAGACGGCAACATCGTCATGGTGTGCAGGTCGACGCACAGATGCGAATCGGCGGCAAAGCGGGCATAACTTTCCGCGTAGACCGCGCCGGTAAGATGAAGATGCAGGTCGGTTCCCTTGGGCATCTGCTTGAGAAAGGCATAGAGAGCGGGCCCGTTGGACTTCAGCGAATCCATCAGGCGGGCGGTCTTCTGCTCGGGCGATTCCTGGGCCGAGGCCGCATGCGGCGCAACCGTCTCGCCGGCGGCGCGCGTCGCCGCGGCCAGCCGCGGCGTGGCCGCAGCCAGAGAAATCAGAACCGCCAGATACCAGGATGCGGCACGCAAACGCATTTTCCGGGAACCTCCACAGTTCGCGAGAAGCTGAACAGTACAGTAATGATAAAGCCGCTTCACCAATCGGCAAAGCGCCGTTGCGAGTTTCGGGTTTCGGCCGAGCCAGAGGAGATGATGCCGCTGGCGCGGCTTGTGGCTGGTGGGCCAGATCCGCGCGGGTGCGCCTCATACGTGCGGCGGTGCCCCATACTGCCCGCTTTTTGCAGATATGGGTAAATCGGAATCCCACATCTGCGAACGGCGCAGAGATGGGCGCCGCTTGCAGATTTCCGTGAATCCTTCTACCATCCGGTTTCCCGCGATTCTGGTTTGCGGAGCACACCGTGCCTGAGCTGAGAATTCTTTTTACGCGCGAGCAGATCTGCCGGCGCGTGAGGCAGATGGGCGAGAAGATCACCGCCGATTTCGCTGGTGAGCCGGTGGTACTGGTCGGGGTTCTGAAGGGGTCGGCGGTTTTTCTTAGTGATCTGGCACGCGCCATCGCGCTGGAAGCCAGCTTCGACTTCATCTCCGTTTCCAGCTACGGCAACCAGAAGCAGAACAGCGGCGAGGTTAAGCTGCTGAAAGACGTCGACCAGTCGCTGGAAGGCAAGAACGTTATCCTGGTGGAAGACATTCTCGACACCGGCCTGACGCTTTCTTATCTCAGCCGGGTCCTCCTGGCCAAGCGCCCCCGGCAGTTGCGCATTGCCACCCTGCTCGACAAGACGCCGCGCCGCCTCGTCCCTATCAAAGTGGATTACGTAGGCTTTGAAATTCCCGACGAGTTCGTAGTCGGCTACGGCATGGACTACGCCGAAAAATACCGCAACCTGCCCGACATCCGCGTACTGCCGTAAACGGCCAATGACCTAGCCGAACCTCCCACTCGACCGAACTGCCCCACCCAGGCAAAAAAGCTTGGTGGGGCACCCAATAAGTCTAAGGTGCCCCCAATCTGCCTGAGTTTGGCAGGTGCGGGTCAGTTAGAATGCCAAGCCGTTACGCTGACCTGTAAAATAGCTCGCCATGAGAACCAAGCGGATTGCGGCTTTCGCGCTGCTGATCATCTGCCTGGCCAGCGCGCCGGGCGTCTGCTCGCTCCTTCCGAAGCAGCCACAGGCACTGCTACAGAGCGCGGCTGCCGCACCAGTGCGCAGCCCGCGCTTCGAGGTGACGATCGCGCGCGCGCTCGGCGCCGGGCCGTACTCCGGGCGCTTGCTGATATTGCTCAGCCTGCGCCTGCCGGCAAGCGGTTTTCTTTCACCCGGATTCGGCGCCGAGGTGCGCGAGACCTGGATTGCGGCGCGCGAAGTCGACGGCCTCATGCCGGGGCAGGCAGTCAGCGTCGACTCGGATGAGACGGCCTTCCCGGAAGTTTTCTCCAAGCTTCCGCCCGGCGATTACTACGCCATGGCCATGCTCGACGTGCACCACAGCGCCGCCTACCATTTCTTTACTCCCGGCGACTTGCGCATGAAGCCCATATTGCTGAAGTCCTTCGACCCTCGGGCCACGCCCGCCGTGGCCTTGACGCTCGACCTGCGCGTGCCCGCGGAAAAGCCGGAAAAGCTGCCGCCGGGCATGGAGCAAATCGACTTTGCCAGTGCGCGCCTCTCCCGCTTCTACGGCCGCCCCATGGAGATGCACGCCGTGGTGGTGCTGCCGCCGAGCTACGCCGCATCGCCCCAGCAAGCGCAAAATCGGCGTCAGCCGGGGACCCCGCAGTCCGGCCGTTTTCCCACCGTCTACCTGATGGCTGGATTTGGCGCCACCTTGCGCGAGCTGCGCGGCTACTTTGGCAGGATGATCCATAATCAAATGGCCGAAGGGCGCTCGCCGGAGATGATCTACGTCCTGCTCGACATGTCGCTGCCCACCGGCACCCACGAATTTGCCGACTCGGTCAACAACGGCCCGTGGGGAGAGGCCCTGGTTCGCGAGCTGATTCCGTATCTCGAATCCCGCTACCGCATGCAGGGCCGGTCCGGCCGTTTTCTCACCGGCCACTCTTCCGGAGGCTGGTCCAGCCTGTGGCTGCAGGTCACCTATCCGGACTTCTTCAGCGGAGCCTGGTCCACCTCGCCCGACCCGGTCGACTTCCGCAACTTCACCGGACCTGACCTCGCCGAGGCCAAGGCCGGAAGCAACTTTTACTTCAATGACAGTGACCAGCCCTGGATGCTGGTACGAGCAAACGGGAAAGAGGTCGAATCGCTGCGCGACTATGCGCAGCAGGAGCGCGCGCTGGGAGAGTACGGCGGGCAGTTTGCCTCATTCGAATGGGTCTTCAGTCCGCGCGGGCCTGACGGCAGGCCCCTGCCGCTGTTCGACCGCGCCACCGGCGAGATCGACCCCGAGGTGGCGGCTGCCTGGGAGAAATACGACATCGCCCGCATCCTGCGCGACAACTGGCAGACGCTCGGCCCCAGGCTCAAAGGTAAAATTCACGTCTTCGTGGGCACCGCCGACAGCTTTCACCTCGAGGCCTCCGTGCGCTTGCTGCAGCAGGACTTGCAGCGGCTGGGCTCGGACGCGCAGTTTACCTACCTGCCGGGGCGCACCCACTTCGACCTCTACTGCTGCGGGCTGGGACAGCAGATCGCCAAACAGATATACGACCGCGCGCGGCATTAGAACCGCGTGCGGAGTACCGTAGCTATAAAGGCCCCATGGCGGGCCTTGATTTGGCCATGTGAGCTGCTGGCCAGAGTTCGTGGATACAGTAGTTTAGCGCCAATCCAACGCCTGCGCGGAGGGCCGCGGCGGCCCTGAGGCAAAGCCAACAGCCGGCCAGCAACGGGCAGCCGGCGCACTAGGCCGTTTTTTGATTTCGGGGAACGCGATCCGGTCCGTTAATGGCCGCTGCGGAGCCTTATTACGCGCGGAAGAATCACAATTTCAGTTAAGGGCAAATACTGAGGCATTCTGGCTGTCTGTGCGTGATCTCAAGGGAGCGCTTCGCGGGCCCGGCGGCGGCTGCATGATGACGGGCGGCGAAGCTCTGATAGAATCCAAGATTCGACCAGGCATTTCCGCACGAATCGATGCGAGATACTGGCTTGCGGCAGCGGCCGATTTTGCCATGGCCGAAAGCCGGACATCACTACAAGGAGTTGGAATGGTAAAGCGGTCTTTGATGGCAATGGGATTGGCGGCACTGTTGGCGGTGGCGGCGGTGGCCCAGGATGCTCAGACGCCGAAGGCGAAGCCGGAAGGCCCGCCGCTGAGCACAAAAAAGGACAAGATAAGTTACGCGCTGGGGTTGAATCTTGGAACCCAAATGCACCAGATGGAGGTGGACATCGATCCGGCGGTCTTCGCCCGCGGCCTGAGCGATGCCCTCTCGGGAAACAAGCCGGCCATGACCGATGATGAGGCGCGTCAAGCCATTCTCGATCTGCGTAATGAGACGTTGGCCAAGCAGAAGCAGTGGCAGGCTGAAGTCAGCGAAAAGAACAAGAAAGAGGAGCAGGCCTTTCTGGCCGAGAACAAGAGCAAGCCCGGCGTGACCGCCCTGCCCAGCGGAATGCAATACAAGGTCCTGAAGCAGGGCGATGGGCCCAAGCCGGGGCCGGATGACACGGTGGTGTGCAACTACCGCGGAACACTGATCAATGGCACTGAGTTCGACAGCTCCTACAAGCGCGGCCAGCCGGTGACGTTTCCGGTTAAGGCCGTCATCAAGGGCTGGAGCGAGGCGCTGCAACTTATGCCGGTAGGGTCGAAATGGCAGGTCTTTATTCCTTCGGAGCTGGCATACGGCGAGAATGGTGTGCCGGGAAAGATCGAGCCCTACGCCATGCTGATCTTCGAGGTTGAACTGGTCTCGATCCAGAAGAAGTAGGGAAGGGCTGGGCGGTTCTCCAGTTTCGCTGTACCAAGTGACGCACCGGGCTTCAGCCTAGTGAATCGGTGGCTCTGAAGCAAAAGGCTTTAGCCTCGGTGCTAAACACACAGGAGCTAAAGCCTTTTGTCTTCGATCCGCGTCCCCTGGCGTAGCGCCGGCGCGCTCTTTGCCGTCTAAGGATGGCCCATGGTGGTTTTGTACCACTCGACGGTTCGGCGCAGACCCTCGCGGAAATCTACTTGCGGCGCGTAGCCGAGCCGCTTGCCCGCCTGCGTGATGTCCGCCAGCGAATGCCTGATATCGCCGGCCCGTTCCGGGCCATGCTCCACTTCGCCGGCGTAACCGGTCAGTTGACGCAAAATCTTCACCGTTTCGTTCAGGGTGATTCTGGAGCCAGTGGCGACGTTCATCACCGCCCCCGCCACCGCACTGGCCGGCGCCTGTGCCGCCAGCAGATTGGCCCGCACCACGTTCTCGATATAGGTGAAATCGCGGCTCTGCTCGCCGTCGCCGTAGACGGTGGGCACCTCGCCGCGCAGCATCTTGAGAGTGAACTTGGCCAGCACTCCGCTGTACTGCGAGGAAGGGTCCTGGTAGGGCCCGAAGACATTGAAGTAACGCAGCACGACGCCTTCCAGCCCATACACACGGTAAAACGACTTCATGTAAAGCTCGCCCGCAAGCTTGGAAACGGCATAGGGCGAGATCGGATTGGGCGTCATCGCCTCGTGCTTGGGCAGCGTTGGCGAGTCACCGTAAACCGAAGACGAGCCGGCGAAGACGACGCGCCGCACTTTGGCGTCGCGGGCGGCCAGCAGCAAATTAAGCGTGCCGGTAACATTGTTCTCGTTGGTGGCAACCGGATCGAGCACCGAACGCGGAACCGAAGCCAGCGCCGCCTGGTGGAAAACAATGTCGACGCCCGCGCATGCCGCCCGGCATGCGGCGGGGTCCTTGATGTCGACCTCCAGGAACTCCATCTGTTCGAGGCCAGCGAGATTCTCCCGTTTGCCGGTGCAGAAATTGTCGATGCCGCGCACCCGCGCGCCGCTTTTCAGCAGTTCGGCGGCAATGGAGCGGCCAATGAATCCCGCCACTCCGGTCACCAGATAGGTCGCCACTGAGAACTCCATGTATGAGGGTTGCAGCTATGATACACGCGCCGGGCGGTCGGAGCGCCAGGTGCGCACATTGCGCAGTAGATGCGGCCAGATTTTCCAGTAGGCGACGCTAATGTGCCACCAATCGCCAGCGAGATTTCCACACCGTCCTGATTCGGGAATGGCAAGCCATAAAAAATAATTTAATTCTTGTCCCTCCTCTCCCCCCGGCGTAGGTTTTTCTTGCATTCCCACGGTCCTCTTGAAGTGCTTTGCACAGGACTCTCTACCACCGAACGGAGGATTAGGTATGCTCACCGGGAAATTATTTGCGCTAATCTCTTGCATATCACTGGCGTTCATTGCAGCGGCACAGACCGCGTCCAACACGCCAATTCCCGTGTACAAGACCGACGGCACGCCGGTGCCTAAGGCCCATATTGTCGTTGGGTCTATTACAGTGCCGGCTGGTTGGGGTCGTACTAGTGATCAAGATCTTTTTAGTGGCATTCCTGTGACGCTGGCTGGTGCGGCGGCGTTCACAAGTGCCGAGACTTATTCGTGTTTTGTCTCCCAGCCACTTGGTGGCACATCGGCCGAGATCGGGCTATTCAGGAAAATTGACGGAAGTCATTTCGCAATCCGTGCTTTGTCAGCCGCCAGAGACTGGCGCCAAGACTTTATCTGTATCGGCAACTAGGCGTGTTCTCAGCTTTGAACGCAGAGGCGCGAAAAAACTATGCGCAACATTATTCGTTTTTCCAGGGCAATTATGTTGGCGGTTTTATTCACCGTCGTAAGCGCCGCCGCTCAGTCGCGGGGATTTGAACTGGCAACCCGTTTCACCTCGCTCGATACCGGGCCGGAACACGCGCCGGGGTTAGGTGCCACCTTTACCTACAACGTGAGCCGGCGCATCGGCCTGGAATCGACGCTCAATTTCTTTCCCGGTGATCCTCGCGCTTGCTTCGGAAACAGTGGACCGCAACCGATTATCGGCGCCTGGAGAGGCGGCAATATTTTGCAGGGGCAGTTTGGGGTCAAGGCGGTTGTTCTGAGGCTTAAGAAAGTAGAACTCTTCGCCAGGGTTGCGCCGGGCTTCGCCAGTTTCAGCGATGTTGCCAGCCGCGCTTCATAAGGTCCGGGAGGCGCGGGCAGCCAATACCTCAATACTCTTGGCGGGCGGCAAACGTGGTTCGCGTTGGATTTTGGCGGTGGAGTGAAGTTTTATCCCACTGAGAGAACATTCGTGCGGCTGGATGTTGGCGATACCTACATTCGTTATGGCTCCTTTGCCGTCACCACCTACACGAACAGTCCTCCGGGAACGCTGCCATCGCCCGGCACATATTCAGGCTCGCCGGCCCACGCATTTCAGCTAAGCGCAGGCGTGGGGTTCCGTTTCGGCGGCGCGAAGTAAACCTAATACTTTCGGACGTAGGCACAGCCGCCCCCGGCTGGGCGCTGGTGCGCCGGTGCCCCACATCTGCCTGCGGTTGGCAGATGTGGGTTTATCGCGCGCGTGAAGCACGCCTATTTGCTTGTGCCCTCCGCCGACTTGGTCGCACCGGCGCGGTACCGGACTCCCAGCAGCTCTTCGAAGACGCGGATCATGGCGCCCTTGTCCTGGTGGCCGTATCCCTTCAGCAGGGCAGCCTGGTAGGTGGCCGTGGCCGCCGCCAGCACCGGCATGGGAATGCAAAGCTGCGCGCCGATCTCGGCTCCGCTCACCAGGTCCTTGTAAGCATGGTGCATCGGGTAGCCGTCAACGAAGCTGTTCTTCAGAATGCGGGGCAGGAAGAACTCGGAGGCATAGCTCCTGCCAGTGCCGCTGTTGACCACCTCGCCCACCTTCACCGGGTCCAGTCCCATCTTGACCGACATGGGCAGAATCTCCGCCATGGCGGCGGCGTTGATGTCGAACAGGAGCTGGTTGATCAGCTTGGTAAGCTGGCCGCTGCCGATGGCGCCCATGTGCAGAATCTTGTTGCCGATGCATTTGAGACAGGGCATGACCGCCGCAAGCGTCTCGGCTTTGCCGCCGCACATGATGGTGAGGGTGGCGTCGCGGGCGCGCGCTTCCATGCCGGAGACGGGCGCGTCGAGGAAGGCGATGCCGCGCGCTTCCAGCAGCTTGGCGATTTTCATGGTGCTGGCGTAAGTGATGGTGCTCAGATCGACCACCGTCTGCCCGCCCGCCAGCTTGTCGAGAAGGCCGTTCTCGCCCAGCAGCACGCTTTCCACAATCTCGCTGTTGGGAAGGCTCAGAAAAATGATGTTGGCCGGGGCGATATCCGCCAGCTTGCCGGTGGCCTTGGCTCCCTTTTGCTGGAATTCGGGAAAAGCATCCGTCCTGAGGTCGTGGACGATGAGCTCGGCGCCGCTCTTGAGCATGTTCATCGCCATGTGCTTGCCCATCTGTCCTAAACCGATAAAGCCTATCTTCATGTGCTAGCCCTCAAAATCGATCTCAGATTTAAGGTTGCAGATTGCAGATTGAAAAAAGCAGGCTTGCTTACCACTGCCGGCACGCGAAGGTTTTCAATCTTAAATCTGCAATCTTAAATCTTAAATTCCTTACGCTTCGATCCCGAGCATGGCTCCGGGGTTTGTGCGGGTCATGACGAGGATGTCTTTTTCTGCGATGCCCTGGTCCAGCATTTCGCGGATGAAGTTCCCCATCGAGCAGACGGGCGAGGGATTGATGACCTGGCCGCTGTCGGTGCTCATGATGGTGGATTGGGCGCCGATGGCCTTGATGGCTTCGGCAATCCTGGCCGGCGGAATGGGCTTCTTCATCTGGTGGGTGATGTCGTTGACCACGTGCTCCAGCATGGTGGCGCCCAGGGCAAGAATCTGCTTCATGTCGGCGACCGAGTAGTTCTCCATGGGCGAAACCGGGTGAGTGACGACGATCTTCTTCACTCCTAGCTTTTTCGCCTCCGCCACCAGCGCCATGGCCTCGGGAATGGAGATGTGGCCGGTGGCCAGGACGGCGTCATACTGCGCGATCAGCGCCAGAACGTCGATGACTTCGCTCTTCAGTTTGCCTTGCTGGTTCAGCAGGTTGATGCCCTTGATGCCGGACTTCAGCAGCTTGGCGAACATGGGCACGTTGTCCACCTCGCCCAGGTAGTGCTCGGCGTGGATGGTGGGCATCCAGACCTCTTTGGCTCCCATGCGCAGGGCCATCTCCGCCGCCTGTGGATTGACGCCGCCGACGGACAGATTCAGGGCCACTCCGCCGAAGACGGGAAAGCCGACCACTTGGGTGGCAATCTGCGCCCGGTCGGCGGTGGTGGTGACGTGGTTCTTCAGCAGAATGCCTTTCATTCCCGCTGCTTTGGCTTGCTGGGCCGCCTCTATGTCGGTCAACAGGCGGGGGAAGACGTCCGGACCGGTGTGAATGTGGAAATCGATGGTGCCGGCGACCAGTTCCTTGGCGCGTGTCTTGTTGTCCATTGAAAAATCCTCCTAGCGGGCCGCGTTTATGGAAGCAAAAACCAAGTCTATTCCGGAATGCGGAGGCGTCAAGCAAGATGCCTGTTGTTATTGTGTTCCTTCCAGCCATTCCGCCAAGCGGACTGTCGGGCAGCGCACGCCGAGATAAAAGGTGCCGAAGTTGGAATAGACGGCGCTGACTTCATCGAAGCGCATCTCGTAGATAAGCTTCTTGAAGCTCACCGGGTTGTTGGCGAACAGGTCGACGCCCCACTCCCAGTCGTCGTAACCGACCGAGCCGGAGATGATCTGCTGCACGCGGCCGGCGTAGCGGCGTCCCACCGTGCCGTGCTCATCCATCTGGCGCCGGCGCTCCTCGATGCCGAGGGTGTACCAGTTTTTCATTTCGCCGCGGCGGCGGTCCATCGGGTAGAAGCACAGGTAACGCTGGTCGGGAATGGCCGGAAAGAGGCGCGGGCGCATCGCCTGTCGCTGGCGGCTCAGCAGCTCTTCGACCTCGCGGCTCCACTCCTCCGAGTGCGGCGCCACGTTGCGCTCGGCGAGGGAGCGATACAGCTTCACCGTGGATTCGTACAGCCCCAGCTCGACGACCGAGACGTAGGAGGCCGAGGCTTCAAGGTATTGCTGCCAGCGCAGGCGGTTGAGGCTGAGTTGCGCCTGGTTGAGTTCGTCGAGCGAATCGCGGAAGTGCAGAATCAGCAGGTCCGCCTTGTGTCCCAGGATGGAGTAGAGGGCGGTTCGCCCGGCGGCCTCCAGCGAGGCCAGGGCATCGCCGGCTTCGGCGGCAATCGAGGCCCGCTCCGCCGCCGGCAACTGGTTCCATGCCCCCCAGCGCAGGCGGAACATCTGGTGCAAAACGCTGGCGCCCTCGACGGTAAGCGGCACTGCCGGCAGCTCGGCGGCCGCAGTCGCCTGGAGCTTTTCGATTTCCATGGATCTCCTCGACCGGGCAAATCCGCCAGTGGAGAGCCGCGCTCGCTACTGGCTCCAACCGGCCTATCCATTGTAATCTGCATGGCGTGATACAAGTTTTGGCAGGAGGTGCGGCATTCATGGTTCGAGGAAAGGTCCCGCGACAGCCATCGAAGTTCGGACGCCAGGCCGGGGTGAAAACGCCGCGCGGCGGCGCGCAGCCGGCCCGGAGCGCGGGCAAAAGCGCTCCTGCCGGGCGGGTAAAGCCGCCATCCCGCAAGAGCGCCAAACCTGCGCCGAAGCCCGCTCCCAAAGCCGCGCCGGCCGCCGGTTACGATCCGCTGGCGCCGGAGAGGATAAAGGAAATTCTGCGCCGGCTTGAGGCTGCCTATCCTGGCGCCAAGTGCGCCTTGCATCACCAGAGCGCCTGGGAACTGCTGGTGGCCACCATTCTTTCCGCGCAGTGTACCGACACGCGGGTGAACATGGTCACGCCGGAGCTGTTCAAGCGTTATCCCACGCCGCGCGACTTTGCCGCGCTGGAGCCGGAGCAGCTCGAGCCGGAGATCCGCTCCACCGGCTTTTTCCGCAACAAGGCGAAGTCTCTGGTCGGCTCCGCCCGCAAGCTGGTGGACGATTACGGCGGCGCGGTGCCGGACGAGATGGAGAAGCTGCTTACTCTGCCGGGAGTGGCGCGCAAGACCGCCAACGTGGTGCTCGGCTCCTGGTTCGGCAAGGCGGAAGGGGTGGTGGTGGATACGCACGTGCACCGCATCGCCCGCCGCCTGGAGCTGAGCAGCAACGACGATCCGCAAAAAATCGAGCAGGACCTGATGGGGGTGGTGCCGCGCGACCGCTGGATCGATTTCTCGCACCAGCTCATTCATCACGGGCGGGCGCTGTGCCTGGCGCGCGCTCCCAGATGCGCCTCCTGCCCGCTGGAAAACCTTTGCCACGCCGCCGACAAAACCTGGTCTACGGTGGAACTGCATCCCAAGGCCAGGTAGGGAGGAAACTCACTATGCCGATCGATCCCACACAGTACGCCGAAGCCACGGTAGCCTTTCAAGAGCAGGTTGCGCGCGAACTGCAGCGGGCCACGGCGACCCTCAAGGGGGTTGCCACGCTCTTGCGCGCCGGCTTGGCCGATCCGCAACCGCTGAAGGAGTTTCGCGAGCAGGTGGACCGCGCCCGCGAGGTGGGCTGGATTGCGCAGCAGTCGCTAGACGGCCAGCAAAAGCAGGACATCGGCCCCCTGCTGTTTGCGCACCGCGCCCGGGCGGTCATCTCGCTTTTGCGGCACCTGCGCGAGGATCTCGGAGCCATGGCGCAAGACGCCAGCATGCCGCTGGACGAGTTGCTGAAATCGGCCGCCGGTTTTCTCGATAGCGCCCGGGAATACGGCCTGCTCAAAGCGGGCCGAAACTAGCTTGAATGGCGGCGCGGCGCCCCACCCTCGCCCCGCGCTGTTCGGCGCCAGGGCGGGTTATGGCCTGTTCCGCCGGCGGCTTGGATATAATTTCCTGGTTGTGAAACGCCCTCGAATTTTCCCGCTGCCCCTTGCCGTCTTACTGTTCTTGTCCGCAATTTCCCTGGGCACGCGGCCGGCCAATGCCGGCGTTGGGACCCCTGTCGGCCAGGGCACCATTCACTTTGCCGGACCCGTGGGACCCTCCTCCATGGCACCCGGCCATCTGTGGAGTGGGACGGTCGATGCCGACTCGATAACCGACAACATCAACCAGCGGCTGGCGCGTGCGCAGGCCGCCATCGATCGCCTGCTGGCGGTGAAGGGAAAGCGCACGGTAAAGAACACCCTGGCGCCGTTCGACGAGGCCACCGACGAGCTGGACAGCGCCACCTACGAGTCGCAACTGGTGCAGGCGGTCTATCCGCAGGAGGCGATGCGCGACGCTGCACAGCGCATGGTGCAGAAGGTAAACGCCGTGCAGACCGCGCTGAGCCTGAATCAGTCCGTCTACAGCGCCCTGGCCGCGCTCGACGCCGCTCAGCCCGGCAACCGAGATCGCCAGAAACCCCGGCTGGCCGATCCCGCCACGCGCTATTACCTGCAGCGGCAGTTGCTCGAGTTCCGCCTGGCCGGCGTCGACCGGGACGCGCCCACGCGCAGCCAGATTCGGGCGCTGAACGACGAGATCACCGCCCTGGAGACGAAATACCAGCGCAACCTGGCGGACGACGTTCCCAAGGTGGTGGCGCGAAGCGCGGAACTGGACGGACTGCCGGCTGACTACATTGCCCGCCACCAGCCTGCCGCCGACGGCACCATTACGCTGACCACGGAGGCACCAGACTTCTTTCCGGTGATGAAGTTCGCCAACGACGCCGGCCTCCGTCGCCGCATGTATCTGGCCTACACGGGCCGTGCCTATCCGAAAAACGAGGAGGTGCTGGCAGAACTGCTGGAAAAGCGCGCCGAGCTGGCCGCCCTGCTCAAATTTGCCAGTTGGGCGGACCTGAACGCCGCCGACAAGATGGCGCAGAACGCCCGCACCATCAGCGGCTTCATCGACCGGCTCGATGCCGCCTCGAAGGCCACCGCCGAGCGCGAATACCAGATAATGCTGACGCTGGCGCGCAAGCAGGACCCGGAGCTAAGCGTCATCGCCGCCCCCGACACCTCCTACTGGCAGGAGCGGGTGCGCCGCCAGTACTTCGACTTCGACTCGCAATCGGCGCGGCCGTATTTCCCCTTTGAGCAGGTGCAGCAGGGTGTCCTGGACATAGCCTCGCGCCTGTTTCGCGTTTCCATCCGGCCCGCCCGCGACGCCGTCGCCTGGGACCCGGCGGTCACCACCTGGGATGTCTTTGACGGCAAGCGCAGGCTGGGGCGGTTCTACCTGGACATGCATCCGCGCGCGGGCAAGGACAAGTGGTTCAGCATGTATCCGGTGCGCGACGGCAAGCGCGGCCGGCACCTGCCCGAAGCTGCCCTGATCTGCAATTTTCCAGGGGGCAAGCCGGGCGATCCGGGGCTGTTGGAGTATGCCGATGCGGTTACCTTCTTCCACGAGTTCGGCCATCTGATGCACTGGATCTTTCAGGGCCAGCAGCGCTGGGCCGGATCCGCCGGCATGATGGAGACCGACTTTGTCGAAGCCCCCTCGCAGATGCTGGAGGAGTGGATGCACAACCCCGCGGTATTGGCCAGCTTCGCCCGCCATTACCAGACCGGCCAGCCGATCCCGGCGGAAATGGTTCGCCGCATGAGCCGCGCCGATGCCTTCGGCCGCGGCCTGTGGATCCGCCGCCAGCTTTCCTACACCGCCATGTCGCTTTACCTGCACCAGAAGCCGCTAACCCAGGCGGAACTGGAGCCGGCATACTTCGCCATGTGGAAGCGTTATCTGCCGTTTGCGCCCATCGCCGGCGATCACATGCTCGCATCCTTCCGCCATCTGATCGGATATTCTTCTGGCTATTACACCTATCTCTGGGACAAGGTGATTGCCGAGGACTTCTTCCGCCAGTTCAACCCCGCCGACCTGCTGGCCGGCGATACGCCCCTGCGCTATCGCCGGACAGTGCTGGAGGCAACCGGGGCCATGCCGGCCAACCAGATAGTGGAAAACTTCCTGGGCCGGCCGCAGAGCGTCGACGCCCTGGTCAACTGGATGGACCAGGAGTTCAAGGGGGAAGAGGCACACGTGTCGAGCACGGGCGAGTAAGCTCTTACATGTGCTCTTCGCTGGAACTGGCAGGTAATATGACTCCCGTTAGCGTTGGCTATTCCTTTATGGGTTCCAACTCAGCGCGTAGGCTAATCTTCCCGCCTGCAACGTGTATCTGCTTTTCGTAGGTTTGATACCCCTTGCGCGAAATACGAACAACGTGATCCCCCCCATTTACCTGCACAGTGGAAGGAGTGTTACCAACAAAAACTCCATCAATTTCAATGTCGGCCCCGTCCAAAGTCGAAGTGACTACTAGTTCAGCAGTAGCGTCTACGCTGGCCGCAGCCGCAGCCGGCACTGGAGGAGGCGCAAGCGGGGTAAACACGGTGTCGCCGTTGACGTAAGCCGTGAATTCCGTCCCCGAAGGAATCGTAATGTCTTTGCCGTGCATGAATAGGAACAGAGGTGCTGCAGGAAAAAACACGATGCTCGTGGCCACAATTGCGCCCGTCATCGCACCAACATGCCCGCCACCCTGCGCGTCCTTGACGGCGCGCAACGCGGCTTTATCGCCGTTGGTCATCTTCACGGACTCAATAACTATGTTCAGCTTGCCACCACGGCCCATCCTTTTCTTGTGCTCCGCCTCAGTTACTTTCCCCATAGCGGTGCCGCCTTGCGGAACAATCGTGATTCCGTCGAGCACGACGGGGTCCAATACCTCGAAATCAATTTGGTCGTTGACCTTGCAATCCGCCGATGAGAGATTCCGCCTAGTGCGAAGGCGAAGCGGCGTGCCGTCCTCAAGTATCGGGTTGCCATCAGGGGTATGCTTGACTGCAACCGTTCCCGTTGGAGTTGTGGCTGGTGATGTATTTTGTGGTGCGGAAGCCTGCTGGCCGAATAGGCACGGCTCCGCCGCGAACATAAATGCAAGGAAAAGTGCACAGAGTTTCCGCATGATGCCACGCTCTCGGAAGTACAGGTTTTTAGCTTCTCAATAGCCCGAACTATAAACCTATAAGTGCTAGTCGAGAACGGTATTCCTTTTGCCAATCCGGAGTTCGGCTTGGACAGTTCCAATATGGAACGCCTAGCCTACGCAGCTCCCTTTCAGGCTCCGGTTATCGGCTATCCCTTTCGCCAAACTTCCACAAATGATTGATCGGCCCTATGCCTTTGCCCAGGGGCTCCGCCTCCTGGATGGCCCGAAAAACGTACTGCTGCGCCTGGGCAACGGCCTCTGGAAGCGCGACTCCCAGGCAGAGGCAGCAGGTCAGGGAGGTAGCAAAGGCGCAGCCGGTGCCGTGGGTGGAGGTGGACTCGAGCTTGCGCGAAGGATAGCAGCGAATCTGCAAGGTGCCTGCTTCTTTCCAAAGGAGGGTATCGGCGGGCTCGGGCAGGTGGCCTCCGGTGACGACCACTGCCTGCACCCCGGTTTCCAGCAACAGCTCGCCGGCACGCCGCGCCTGGGAGAGGTCGGCGGCGGCTGTCCCGGCCAATATGGCGGCTTCGTGCAGGTTTGGGGTCACCACTGAAGCCAGGGGCAGGATACGCTCACGCAGGACAGCCACGCCGTCCGGGGTTAGCAACTCGGCGCCGGAGCTGGAGCGCACGATGGGATCGACCACGACGTTTGGCGGCCGGTGGGCTTCCAGAAACTCCGCCACCGCCTCCGCCACCGCCGCCGAGCCGAGCATGCCCAGGCGAATCCCGTGGATGGGCAGGTCCAGGGCTAGTTCGGCGAGCGTGCGCTTGACCAGGGCGGCATCGACCGGCTCGACCGCTCTGACTCCCTGGGTGTTCTGCACCGTCAGGGCCGTGATGCAGGTGGCGGCATAGCAACCGTGGGCCGCCGCCGTTTTGATGTCGGCGGTGATGCCGGCTCCCGAGGATGGGTCGAAACCGGCGATCGAGACCACGACCGGGGTGTTGCGTTCGGTGGTTCTGGGCAAAGCAATGGCTCCTGCCGGGCGCTCCGGGATGTGCTGATCGTATATCAGGGGCTTCGGGGGTTGTTAAGGCTTTCCGAATCCGGAGAGCAAAAACCGGCGCGGGTGGGACTCGCAACCAGGGATTACGTATTCTCGAGTGTCAATCCTCAGCCGCAGTTGTCGGCCTTAACATGCTGTATTGTATTGAAAATAAAAAAGAATTTCGCATTTGCCACGCGCCTGCCTGCCAGCTCGGGTGTGAGCCGCCAGCCAACCCAAAGACGGGGTAATTCATCCTAAATCACAGCCATTGGGCCGAAAACTGGGGAAAGGGCGCGGTAGCCGTGAAGCAGTTTCTACTCTCAATTGCCGATCATAACTGTTAAGAGTTGTCAAGGGTAAATTGAGAGTTTCTGCTTAGTTGTTGACCTTAACTCCCTTGTCTCCATAAAATTAAACAATTGGTTCTTGGGTGAGAGCACAGGGTTTTGAAATTTTCTGTTTGCAGGTGGATACATGCGACGAAGAGCACTGACCCAGTTGTTGCTGGCGGCGATGCTGCTGGTTAGCACCCTGGTGGCGGCGCCCGTTCAGCGCGAGCTCCCTAAGCTTGAACCCCGCAAGATTGTCGAGCCGAAAAAGCCTTACCAGGTAGGAAAGGCCTCCTGGTATGGGGAACTGTTCGACGGCAAGATCACCGCCAGCGGCGAGACCTTCGACATGAACGAATTGACCGCCGCCCACCCCGAGCTGCCGCTGGGCAGCTTCGTCCGGGTAACCAACCTCAGCAACGGGCGGTCGATTGTGGTCCGCATCAATGATCGCGGCCCGGTAACCCCCGGCAGGATCATAGACCTCTCTTACAAGGCGGCAGAGATACTCCGATTCAGTGGTAAGGGGCTCCAAAAAGTCCGGCTGGACCTGATAGACGAGCCTGCCAGCTAAGCTTTGCGCAAACTTTTGGATAACAATAGACCGTCAGCCCCGGCACTATAGTGCCGTCATCATGCTAAAAAACCGAGGCGCATGCGCAGCTCCCAGGCATTGGTATTCTGATTTCGCCCGCCGCTGAGTTCTAGTAAACTCGAAAAACAGAAGCCAGAGATGAGCCGAGTTGCACGTCCGTTGGGGTTTTTCGTCCTTTGTCTGACGCTTTTATCAGCTACGGCCGGCCGAGCCGCCAACTCGGCCTCCCGCTTTGTCCTTCCCAGCAACAACGCCGTTGCCAAGAAGGCTCTCGACGACTTCTATAACCAGGACTACGACCGGGCCATACGGGCGTTTGAGCTACTGGTAAAGGAGCATCCGGCAGACCCCTTCGCCACCAACTACCTGCTCTCGGCGGTGCTGTTCAAGGAGTTGGCCCGGATCGGGGCGCTGGATACGGAGAGTTACGCGGACGATACCTTCCTGGAGCACAGGGCTCCGCGGCCGCTCGATGCGGCGGCGCGCACCCGCATCCTGGAGCTTGAGCGCCAGGCCGAAATGCAGGCCAACGCCCTGCTGGCCAAAAACCCCGACGACGCCGACGCCTGGTACGCCCGGGGAAGCGCCCGGGCGCTGCGCTGCCTCTACATGGGAATGGCGGAACAGGCGTGGTTTTCCGGGCTGCGGGCCGCCCTGGGGGCGCGGCGCGACCATGAGCGCGTGCTGGAGCTGGACCCCAGCTACGAGGACGCCAAGATCACCATTGGCTTCCACAACTACATCGTCGGCAGCCTGACCTGGCCGATGAGGGTCTCAGCCTCGCTTATTGGCGTGGGCGGCAATAAGCAGAAGGGGCTAGCCATGCTGCGCGAGGTAAGCCGCAGCGGCTCTCCCGCCAGCACCGATGCCAAGATAACCCTGTCCCTGGTTCTGCGCCGCGAGCAGCGCTATACCGAGGCGCTGGAGCTGGTGCAAGGCATGATGGCGGCCTATCCGCGCAGCTTCCTTACCACCCTGGAATACGCCAATCTGCTCGGCGCCGCCGGGCGCGGACCGGAGGCAATCGCCGCCTATCGCCAGATCCTGGCCAATTGCCAGGAGAAAAAGTACGCCCTTCCCGAACCGGCCAGGGTGGCTTTTTTGCTCGGGATCGCCCTGCGCGGGCAGCGCCGCTTCGAAGAGGCAGCCGAGGCTTTCGACCAGGCAGCAGCCCACCCTGGTGCCGACGCCGAGTTGGTTGAGCGGGCAACCCTGCTGGCCGGTGAGATGTATGACACCATCAGCAGGCGGGCAGTGGCGGTCAAGCGCTACGAGACCGTTTTGTCGGCCGGCAAAACGTCCCCTGCCGTCGAAATCGCCCGCAAACACATGAGCCAGCCCTTCCAGTACAAGTGAATTTGTCTCCTGAGGCGGGGCGCGAGCGCAGGCAACATTCCCACCTTAGCTCCGCTTGGTTTCGCGAAGGTGGGGCGCCTCCGGGTAGAGCTATCAACCAATCGCTATAGCGTTTTTTCCGTCGGAGGCTGAGGCGTGCGGCTCAGCAGCAGAGTCATAGCGATAACGCTCATTACCGCTTGCCCGTCTTGATTCAGGACTTCGACAAGGGTGCGTATCATGCCACGGTCGGGCTTGGAGCGGGAGCGTTTTGCCTCCAGGATGGTAGTCCGCATCGATAGCCGGTCGCCGGGGCGCACCGGGCGCAGCCAGCGCAGTTCATCGACCCCGGGAGAGCCCAGGCTGGCGACCGTGGAAAGGTAATGATCGGCGTAGAGGCGCATCATGAGCGATGCGGTGTGCCAGCCGCTGGCAATGAGTCCGCCAAACGGCCCACTGGCAGCCCGCTCCGGATCGGTGTGGAAGTACTGCGGGTCAAACTGCCGGGCAAACCGGATGATTTCGTCCTGGCTGACGGAAATCGTTCCAAACTCATAAACCGAACCCGGCTGGTAGTCCTCGAAATATCTCTCAGTTATGGGAACGGAAAACTTGCTTACGTTCATGAGTTTCGGTTGTGAGGGGGAGTCCTTGCGGCCAGCGGCCGGAGGTGCTATGCGGCGAAACCAAGGACTCCGGTGAATTTTTTACTAAATACCGCAGGTCGGGCCGGAATTCTGCCCGCTGGTGCCTTCTTTAGAATTGGGAGCCGCGCCGCGGTTCCTCGGGGATGTCCCTCAAGGGACTATGCCGAAACGCGGCAGTACCCAGCGGCTGACCACCAACCAAACCACTATTACAGCGAGAACACCCAGGTATTCATGCATATCCCAAATCCTCTATCCAGAATAGATCACTTGCCCGATCGATCCGTTACAGAAAATAGTAGAACACCAACCGCCCAAGGAAACCTAGAGGAATTCAATGATTACCGAATACACAATGATCACCGAATACAGAGGAACACCTGCTGGCAAAGCTACTCTGCTCAGGGCGGTCCGGGGCTGCGCTTGTGCCGGCGCCCTTATCAGGGTAGCCGATGGGAGTCTTTCGCCTGGAAGAGCTCCCCGCGTTGGCTTCGCAAATACGGAGCGCAGCGACTAAGCTGGTAAAAACGCTATACAATCGTGGAACTTGAAACTGCCGTGAGCACCATATTTCATGTCGATATGGATGCCTTCTTCGTCTCCGTCGAGGAGCTGTATGACCCGTCTCTGAAGGGCAAGGCGGTGGTGGTAGGCGGGCAGGCGAATGAGCGAGGCGTGGTGGCCGCCGCCTCGTACGCGGTGCGCAAGTTCGGGGTGCATTCGGCGATGCCGCTGCGCACCGCCGCCAAGCTGTGTCCGCAGGCCATCTTTCTCGACGGACATCCGGAGCGCTATCGCCAGCAGTCGGAGCGCGTGCACGATGTATTGCGGCAGTTTTCGCCGCAGGTGGAGATGGCTTCCATCGACGAAGCCTACCTGGACATGAGCGGCACGGAGCGGCTGCACGGGCCTCCGCTGCGCGCCGCGCATCTGCTGCACGAGCGCATGCGCACCTCCATCGGGCTGAACTGTTCGATCGGCATCGGCAGCTCGCGCGTGGTAGCCAAGATTTGCTCCGACCAGGCCAAGCCCAACGGCGTGCTCTGGGTGCCCGCCGGTTGCGAAGGCAGCTTTCTGGCCCCGCTGCCGGTGCGGAAAATTCCCGGGGTGGGCAAGGTCACCGAGCAGGAGCTGCTCAAGCTCGGCATCACCACCGCCGGCGAACTGGTGAGGTTCGGCGGCGAGCGGCTGCGGCAAGTGCTGGGAGAATGGGGGCTGGCGCTGGCGGAAAAGGCCGGCGGCGCCGACGCCGGAGGCTGGTTCGACGAAGAGATTGGCGCCGACTCGGCGCCCAAATCCGTCAGTCACGAGCACACCTTCGCCGTAGATGTGGCCGACGCCGCCGAACTTGATGCCACCCTGGCAAAGCTGGTGGAGAAGGTCTGCCGCCGCCTGCGGCAATACGGGCTGCACGCCCGCCGCCTGCAACTCAAACTGCGCTACGCCGACTTCAGCACCTACACCCGTGCGCGCACCCTGGAGCGGCCCACCCAGATCGAGGCCGAGACGCTGCCGGTCATGCGCGAGCTTTTGCAGCAGAACCGCCGGCCGGGATCGCTGGTTCGCCTGCTGGGCGTGCAGGCCGCCATGTTCGCCGAACCGGAGGCGCAACTTGAACTGCTGGCCAGCGGGCGTGGAGAGCGCTGGCGGCAGGCCATGAACGCGGCGGACAAGGTAAGAGACAAGTTCGGAGAAAATACGGTGGTGCTGGGCGCCGGCATGCGCGCCCAGGTCCGCGAGCGCACCCACGAGAATCCGGCGGCCCTGCCGGGAAAAGGGAAGAAGGAATAATTACCCCCGGACAATAAAGAACGGATAGGTACCCCGCATCTGCCTGCGCTTGGCAGATGTGGGAAAAATCAAAAATAAAGAGCGGGCCGCCTCAGCCCGCCCTGTACTTTCTGTCTTCGTCGCGTGTTACTGCTTAGGCTTCTCGGTGGTTGCCGGTGCCGGGGTTGCCGGGGCTGGCTTGGGCTTCGGCTTCGGCTTGGTGGCAGCCGCGTGCGGCTTGGCGTAGATCTTGCTCTTGATCTTGTCGTACTGCTCCTGGGTCACGATGTTCTTGGTTACCAGTTCATCGGTGGTTTTGTAAGGACGGCTGGCGTGAATCTTTTCGGCGGTAGCCGCATCGATTCCGGGAAGGGTGGCTAGCCGCTTTACGCTGGACCAGTTAATGTTTATCTTGCTGGGGGCTTTGCGTTTTGCCGGCGCGGTCTTGGCCGGTTTGGCTTTTTCTGCGGCGGGCGCCGCCGGAGCGGGGGCGCTGGTCTGCGCCGCCAATGGCAGGCAGCACAGCGCAGCCACCAGCAAGGCGCACACAACTGACTTTCTCATTTATTTCTCTCCTTGTACTCCCAGGTTTTCATGGGGTTTTCCACTTACCGTCGGCCAGGGAACCCCTATGCTGCTTTGTGCTCCGTAATCCTTTTGCCGCGTGTGAGTTTTGCCTTACGACGTTGGCGCAGGTAATACGCGAGCCCTACTACCCCGCCGACAACAACCAGACCAATCAGACTACCCAGTGCCAGCATATAATATCTGCTGAAAAACTGAAAGACCGCCTGCCCGTAATGCGCAGCCACCCAAGTGACTATAAAGTACCGAATGAACCGCGCCGAGGTTATCGCGGTCAAAAAGTGATGCTTGGGGTACTCCAGGGCCCCGGCGACAAGAATAATGGCTGACGTCGGCACCGGAGGGGGTGCGAGGGCGCCGATGAAGATCGACCAGAATCCCATGCGCTCGAAGAAGGCATGGGCTTGCGCCGACCGCTTCGGGCCAAGTCTCTTTTCGACGGTTGCCCGGCCTCCTCTTTTAGCAATTCCATAATCGACGTAGGCGCCCAGCACCGCCCCGGCGGTCGCCATCAGGGCGTAGTACCACCACCATTCCGGCTTGGAGGCGGCAAAGAATATGGCCAGCGTGTCCATGCTGCCGGGAACCGGAATGACGGAGCTGTCCACCAGACCCAGGCCAAAGAATGCGAGCGGGCCATAGCGCGCGGCGATTTGCATGAGGGTGCGGCTAACCAGCCACAGCAACAGCATGCATAATTAGAAGCCAAAACGCTGTTCCGGGACGCAGCTTGGCAGGCGGGCCCGGGTTTCGTCATGAAATGAACCGCAGTGGCGGGGCCAGGGGGGCAGCGCCGCACTCGGCGGCATAGTCGAAGAAGAGCTGCAGCCCCTCCAGGCAGGGCTGGTCGAGTTCGTAGTGAATGTTGCGGACCAGATAACTGCGAATATCTTCCGGGGTGAGGAGCAGACGGCGCGACCAGTCGCAGGCGATTCGTTCCAGGCTCTCCGGCCGCAGCCCGGCGTCGCGCGATTGCTGAAAGATTTCCGCCAGGCGCAGCCCCGGCCACATCTCCTCCAGCGCCTGACGCCGCACGGCCCAGACGGCAAAGACAAACGGCTTCCCCGTGCGCTCGAACCAGAGCTGCGCCAGGTCGTAACAGTGAAGGCCGGCGGTTTTATCCGGGTTGCAATTCAGGTGCAGCGCCGGATCGCCGATGATCAGGGCAGCGTCGCAGCGCGCCAGCATGGAGCCGAGCTCGGGCGGCATCGAGATCAGTTCGCGCCGGCCGCCGAAAAATTTGCTCAGCAGCACCTGGGTCAGCGCCACAGAGGTTCGTGAAGAGCTGTCGACGGCGACCGAGGCGATCTGCTCGATCGGCGTCTTGCTGATCAGCAAAATGCTGCGCACCTCGCCGCGCGCGGCAATGGTTATGCGCGGAATCACCACCAGGTCGGGAATCGAGGCGTAGGTGATAACGGGAACGATTCCGGTATCGGCCGACCCCGCGCGCAGCGCCTGAGCGCACTGCGACGGAACGTGATAATCGATTTCGAAATTGGCGGTGAGCTCGGGCGCGGGCTCGTGCTCGAAGTTCCACATCAAGGGAGCGGTATTGAGAAATGAAATGGCGGAAATCCGAAGAGGGCGCATGATTCCTGTTTCTGGTGTTTTCTTATATGAATTTTTCGGGAGCAACCCTGGAATTGTACAACGGCGTGAGAGAGTTGGGCGCGCGAAGTGCGCATGGTGCCTCACATCTGCGCCGGCAGTGGGGCGCAGATGTGGGTCTTTTGCTTCGTCAAAAGTGATTCAAATCTGCTGAACCTCTGAACTACCCTCACCCTGCCAACCGAAGGCAGATGTAGGGCACCAGCCGGCGCCACCCGGTTTTTCGTCAGCCATCAACCACGGTCGGCCTTGACAGGGAATCGCTCTGCATTCTACAGTCCGCAGAGTTTCGAGTTTCAGATTTCAAGTTAGAGGTCTATCCCGCATCTGCCGAATACGGGCAGATGTGGGGCGCCCTCGGAACCGTTGAAATTCGCTTCTCGACTCGAAACTGGAAACTGCTTTTGGAGCCACCGTGTCCTCTGCTTCAGCCTCTGCATATTCGGCGCGGGTGCGGGAGTGGGTTGCGCTTACCTCCACGCCCGGCCTCGGTCCCATGCGCACCAAGCGCTTGCTGGAGCGCTTTGCGGATGTGGGAAGCATCTTTGCCGCCTCGCTGACCGAGCTGGAAGCCGCCGGGCTGCCGGCGGCGGCGGCGCAAGCCATCGCGCTGGGCGCGTCGCTGCAAGCGGCCGACGCCGAGCTGGACAAGGCGCGGGCCGCGGGCGCGCATCTGCTGGTTCCGGACGACCCCGCTTATCCTCGCCTGCTGCTGGAAATCTACGATCCTCCGGCGGTTCTCTACGTGGTTGGCGACGCCGGAACTTTGAGCCAGCCCGGAATTGCCATCGTGGGCACGCGGCATCCCACGCCCTACGGAATCGGAATGGCGGAGCGGCTGGCCTGCGACCTGGCCGCCCGCGGGCTCATCATAATTTAGCGGAATGGCCCGCGGCATCGACTCGGCCGCTCATCGCGGTGCCCTCAATGCCAAGGCAAAAACCGTGGCTGTCTTCGGCACCGGTGTCGACGTCATTTACCCGCGGGAGAACCGGAAGCTGGCCGAGCAGATACTGGCCCACGGCGGCGCGCTGGTCAGCGAGTTTCCCATGGGCACGGCACCGGTGCCGCAGAACTTCCCCATTCGCAATCGCGTGATCAGCGGGCTGGCGCGGGGCGTGCTGGTGGCGGAAGCGGGCGAGTACAGCGGCACCCGCATCACCGCCCGCTGCGCCCTGGAGCAGGGCCGGGAAGTTTTCGCCGTTCCGGGAAACGTGACCAACAAGCTGGCTTGGGGACCGAACACGCTGATCAAGCAGGGCGGCAAGTTGGTGGCCACCTGGGAGGACGTCTGGGAGGAGCTGCCGGGCGAGGTTCGCGCGCGAGTGGAGGAGCTGACGCCAGCGCCGGAGGCGCCCAAAACGGGATCGCTGTTCGAGCCGTCGCTGCCCGAGGGCAACGAGAAAAAGGTTTTCGCGCTGCTGAAATCCGACGAGCCGGTGCACATCGATGAGTTGATGGAAAAACTGGAGGGCACGCTTTCCTCCTCGGAGGTTTTCGCCGCGCTGTTCGAGTTGGAGCTGGCCGGGCGCATTCGCCAACTGCCCGGGAAAAATTATGTGAGAAGCTTCTGAGGGAAAGTTTCAAAGTTTCATGGTTTCAAGGTTGGCGCGCTTTAATCTTGTATGATGCGTCAAGGAACCCGGCAAAACTTAAACCTCGAAACTTTGACACCTGAATTCTTGCAAGCGACTGAAAGCACGTTTCCAAAGGCCACTCACTCCGGTGCATTTGCCGGGCCGGGTTTGGCGATTCACCGCCTCTCGTGCTAGCTTCAAAGGGGCTTGACCATCTTAGAGGAATCATCTTGGCAAAAGGATTAGTCATCGTCGAGTCGCCGGCCAAGGCAAAGACGATTCAAAAATATTTGGGGCGCGGCTACGAAGTTGAAGCTTCCCTGGGCCACGTGAAAGACCTGCCGAAGAGCGATCTGGGCGTAGACGTCGACAACAATTTCGAGACTCAGTACCAAGTCATACCTGGAAAAGAAAAAATTCTGGCCAAGCTGAAGCGGCTGGCCAAAGACGCCGACGCCATCTACCTGGCTCCCGACCCGGACCGCGAAGGGGAAGCCATAGCCTGGCACCTGGCCGCGGAACTGGGCGACGGCGGCACGCGCAAGAAGAAGGCGGACGGCAAGCGCATTATGCGCGTCAGCTTCAATGAGATCACCAAGCGCGCGGTGGAGTACGCCTTTCGCCACCCGCGCGAAATCGACCAACACCTGGTGGATGCGCAGCAGACGCGGCGCGTGCTCGATCGCATTGTCGGCTACCAGGTTTCGCCCCTGCTGTGGGACAAGGTTCGCCGTGGTTTGTCGGCTGGCCGGGTACAGACGGTCGCCCTGCGGCTGATCGTCGACCGCGAACACGAGATCCAGAAGTTCGAGAAAAAAGAGTACTGGACCATCGACGCCCACCTGCAAGCCGGAAAGGCGGCGGCCTTCGACGCCCGCTTCTTCGGCAAGAATGGCGAGAAGCTGGAGGTCGCCCGCCAGCCGGAGTCCGATGCCATCATGGCCGCGGTCAAAAACGCGGCCTGGAGCGTCCACTCGGTAGAGAAGCACGAGCGCCGGCGCAACACCTACCCGCCGTTCACCACTAGCAAGTTTCAGCAGGATGCCTCGCGCAAGCTCGGCATGAGCGTCAAGCGCGCCATGATGCTGGCGCAGCGGCTGTATGAAGGCGTGGAGCTGGGCGACGAAGGAACCGTCGGCCTGATCACCTATATGCGCACCGATTCCACCCGCGTCTCGGTCGAGGCGCTGGCCGAGGTGCGCGAGGTGATCAAACGCGACTATGGCGACAGCTACCTGCCGGAAGAACCGAACACCTTCAAGTGGAAGCAGCATGGCGCGCAGGAAGCGCACGAGGCCATCCGCCCGACCTCGGTTTCGCGCCATCCCGACAAGCTGAAAAAGTACCTGCACGAGGATGAGCTGAAGGTCTACAAACTTATCTGGCAGCGCTTCCTGGCTTCGCAGATGACGCCGGCGGTTTTCTACCAGACCACGGTCGATATCGAAGCGGCCGGCAACGGCGACAGGTACCAGTTCCGGGTGACCGGATCGGTGTTGAACTTCGACGGCTTCCTCAAGGTCTATGAGGAGTCTAAGGAGACGCGCGACGAGGAAGACGAGGCGCTACGGCACAAGCTGCCGCCGCTGGCCGAAGGTCAGAAGCTCACCCTCAGGGGCATGAAGCCGGAGCAGCACTTCACCGAACCGCCGCCGCGCTACAACGAAGCTTCGCTGGTGCGGGTGCTGGAGGAGCGCGGAATCGGCCGGCCCTCAACCTACGCCACCATCCTGAGCACCATCCAGGAGCGCCAGTACGTCACCAAGACGCCCGGCCGCGGCGGGAAATTCATCCCCACCGAAATCGGCCTGGTGGTCTCCGACCTGCTGGTGGACAACTTCAAGGACATCTTCGATCCGCAGTACACGGCGCGCCTGGAAGAGGAGCTGGACGAGATCGAGGATGGCAAGGAAAAGTGGACGGACGCGCTGCAGGATTTTTATCGCAAGTTCGAGCGGGACCTCTCCTACGCGGAAAAGCACATGGAAAACATCAAGCGCATGGAGAAGCCCACCGACCAGAAGTGCGAACGCTGCGGCGCTCCGCTGGTGCTGAAGTGGGGCAAGCACGGCTCTTTCTTCGCCTGCTCGGCCTACGACAAGAAGGATCCCAACTCCTGCACCTTCACCAAGGAAAATCCCATCAACCTCACCGACCTGGACGGCGCCGAGATGCAGGAGACGCAGTCGGACGAAGAGTACTGCGAAAACTGCGGGCGTCCGATGGTGCTCAAGCGCGGACGCTTCGGGCAGTTCATGGCCTGCACCGGCTACCCGGACTGCAAGACCACGCGCCGCCTCGACCAGGCGAAGAAAATTCCTGACGTCCCCCTGGACGAGAAGTGTCCGCAATGCGGGCGCAACCTGGTGCTGCGCCACGGGCGCTACGGGGAGTTCGTTTCCTGCTCCGGCTATCCCGAGTGCAAGTGGGTGAAGCAGAATTACATCGGCATGAAGTGCCCGCTGTGCAAAGATGGCGAACTGGCGGAGAAGAAGGCGCGGCGCGGAAACATCTTCTACGGCTGCTCGAATTATCCCAAGTGCCATTTCACCTCGGCCAGCAAGCCGGTGGCGGAACCCTGTCCCAAGTGCGGCAGTCCCTACCTGCTGGAGAAGACGACCAAAGAAGGCACCTTCCTGGTTTGCCCCAACAGCAAGGGCAGCGCGCCGGCCAAAAGCAAAGGGCGGGGGAAGAAAAAGACGGTCGGGGAGAAAGTGGCCAAGGCTTGTCATTATTCGCGCCTGATCGCCGCGCCGGCGGAGAAGGCAACCGCCTGATAGGATTGCAGATTGAAGATTGCAGATTGAAACTGAATGCGGTTGGCTTTAGCTTTTAAGTAAGTTATGTGTCATCACATACGAAGTGTGGTACTCTGACCTGCGCTTCCCAAGATTGAGGAGGTAAGCCGATGAGCGATTGCGTAACTTGCGGCCATGAACTGCCATCCGGCTGCATTTCCTGTACGCAGTGTGGTTCTCCAAACTACCTCTTAATTGCCCAGGGCTTGATGCAGGACGCAACAATAAAGACTTATTGGAGCGTCCCGGGTTTAGCGGGATGGATGCGCGATGGCTTGGTATGCGTTTATTGCGGCAGGGATATGCTTGAATCCTATGATGTGACATACCACGGATACGCTACCGATCATTTGCTCCCGGCCAGCAAATACCCGGAGCTAGATTCTCAAGCCTGGAATCTGCTGTTGGCTTGTCGTGCCTGCAACAGCTTCAAACTGGATTACGACCCCAATAATCCGCCTATCTATATTCCGGGCCAGCAGCCAACTCCAGAAGTTCGGCCTGAATTATTGAACCGTGCGAAGAAGCATGTAAAAGAGAAGAGACAGGCCCGAGAGATGTTGTTTCAAAAAGAGCAGCAGGCCATACAGCGGGCAGTAAAATCCCTAAGAGATGGGTTGGCAGCGACGGCGAAATAGTATCCTATTGCCTGTACTAGCCACGACTTGATCTGACATTCCCGATCTTGTACCTTCACGCTGCCAATGTTCAAGCACTGGCAGCGGCTGAACAGTCCAAAACTGTGAACAATGCACTTTTAAATCTTAAATCTGCAAGTAGTACTGTCCCAATGTTGAGATTTAATTTCCTGGTAACCGTGCCACAGCATGGGACTTACGAGGAAATTGTCGCATAATCGATTTGAATTTTCGGTACTCTGGCGTCCTTGCCACATGATTGGCGCGAGGACGCATGAATACTGGTCGAACTGTGTTTGCGCAGTTGATGGACTTCCTTCCGCTGCACGACTTCCGCTGCTGCGTGGAGCGGTATCGTGGCGATTACAAAGTGCAAAGCTTCTCCTGCCTGGATCAGTTTCTCTGTCTCGCCTTCGCCCAACTCACCTATCGCGAAAGCCTGCGCGACATCGAAGCCTGCCTGCGCGCTCAACAATCCAAGCTCTACCACATGGGGCTTCGCGGCGGTGTCTCACGCAACAATCTTGCCCATGCCAACGAGCACCGCGACTGGCGCATCTTTGCCGACTTCGCCCAAGGACTCATTGCCACCGCTCGCCAACTCTACCGCAATGAACCGTTCGCCGTGGAACTGGACGATACCGTTTACGCCCTCGATTCCACTACCATCGATCTCTGCTTGTCGCTGTTTCCCTGGGCCCAGTTCCGCCGTCACAAGAGCGCCGTCAAACTGCATACCCTGCTCGACCTCCGAGGCAGCGTCCCAGCCAATGTTTACGTCACCTCCGGCGCTATTCACGATGTCAACCTGCTCGACCAACTGCTGCCCGAGCCCGGAGCGTTTTACCTGCTCGACCGCGGTTATCTCGACTTCGCTCGCCTGTACGTGCTCACCAAGGCCTGCGCCTATTTCGTTACCCGCGCCAAACAAAACACCCAGTATTATCGGCGGGCCTGGCGTCCCGTGGACCGCTCAGCCGGGCTGCGCTGCGATCAGTCGATTCGCCTCATGGGTCCCAAGACCGCCCGTCTCTACCCCGACCTGCTGCGCCGCATTCACTACATCGACCATGAGCAGGGCTCCGACCTGGTCTTTCTCACCAACAACTTCCTGCTCAACGCCCTTACCATCACCCAACTCTATCGCGCTCGCTGGCAAGTGGAACTGTTCTTCCGCTGGATCAAACAGCACCTGCGCATCAAAGCCTTTTATGGCACTTCGGAGAACGCCGTTCGCACCCAAGTCTGGGTCGCGCTGTCGGTCTACGTACTGGTCGCCATTGTCAAGAAGCAACTTCATCTCGACCTGAGTTTGTACAAAATCCTGCAGATCTTGAGCATCACTCTTTTCGAGAAAAGCCCGCTTTTACAGACTTTTTCTCAGTCCAATCACTCCTCCGACACCACCGATGCCAGTAAACAGCTGTGCCTACTCGACTTATAATGGGACAGTACTGATCTGCAAGCTTAAATTTGAAATTTGCTTCATCTGCATATCTGAATAAGTAGGGGGAGCCATGAAACAGCGGAGTGCAACGGCTGCTGACGCCGAACTGATTCTGAAACTCTACGACCTGCGCCGGGAAGCGGTGATGCGGAAGGCGCGGGATTCCGTGGCCAATTTCTGGCCGCAGTCGGCCGAGGAGATCCTGCAAGTCGCGCAGGCCTTCGGCAGCGAGCAGAACGCCTACTTCCGGCAGGTGGTCAGCTACTGGGAGATGGCGGCATCGCTGGTGCTGAAGGGCGCGCTCAGCGAGGAGCTGTTCCTGGAAAGCAACAGCGAGATGGTTTTCGTCTTCGCCAAGTTTCAGCCCTTTTTGCCGGAGCTGCGCGCGCGCATGAAGGTTCCGGAGTTCTTCTCCCGGGTGGAGCAGTTGCTGAAGCGCAGCGCCAATGGGCGGCAGAAGCTCAAGGCCACCCTGGAACGCGTGCGCATGATCGGCGAGATGCGCCGGCAGGCGGCCGTAAGGTAGCGCGAGTTTCCAAGCAGAGAGCGTCATTTCGAGCGAGGACGGGCGCGTTCCCCGTCCGAGTCGAGAAATCTGGTGTTGCTTTTCTCAAGTGAATTAGTTCCAGGCAAACACAAGATCCCTCGACTTGCGCCGAAAGCCGGCGCTCGCTCGGGATGACGCCAACTTGGCGCGCGAGAAGGTGGGTGGCCCACTCAAGCTTCCTTTGCTTGGGTGGGGCAGTTCTTTCAAGCCTGGCAACCAGCGGCGATTGGTGATGCTGCCGCCTGACCGTTCCGCTCAAGCCAACCGCGGGGCATTCAATCTGAAATCGAAAATCAAAAACTCTTCAATTCAGCTCAGGTAATCACGGATATACGGGTCGGAGGTGGCGGCCAGTTCCGCGGCCGTGCCCTGGAAGATGATGCGGCAATCGCGCAGCATGAGAAATTTAGTGTGATTGCCGGCCGCCTGCTCGTCACCTAGGGGCTCCATGCGGTTGGTCTGCCGGTTGAAGCGGTGGGTTGCCATCAGGGCCGCGTCCTGCAGTCGATGGGTCACCATCAGGGCGCTGGCCTTGTAGACGTCTCGCTGCTTGAGCAGCAGTTCGATTATGGTGGTTGAGGTGACCGGGTCGAGCCCGGCGGTAGGCGAATCGTAGAGCAGGATGGCCGGATCGGTGATGATGGCGCGGGCGATGGCTACGCGCCGGCGCATTCCCCCGGAGAGCTCCGAGGGGCGCAGGTCGACGGTTCCCGCCAACTCGACGAAGCGCAGCGCTTCCAACACCCGGCGATGGATCTCCTCCTCGGCCACGCGCTCCTCGTAAAGCCGGTAAGCGACATTCTCTTCGACGGTGAGGGAATCGAAAAGCGCGCTCTCCTGAAAAACCATGCCCAGCTCCCCTCGTAGCTCGAACAGATCCTTCTCCCGCAGGCGCGTTATCTCGCGGCCAAGAACGTAGATGGCGCCGCTGTCCGGCTTCAGCAAGCCGAGTGCGAGTTTCAGGATTAGGGTTTTGCCGGAGCCGCTCTCTCCCAGCAGCACCTTGGTCTCGCCGCGCTGCAGGGCGAAAGATACCTCGCACAGCACGGGCTTGCCTTCAAAGCCGATGCTGACCTTGTCGAAGACGATGGCTTGCCCGTCCGGGCCGGGCGGAGCGCCTGGTTGTGTCGCGCTGGGCATATCAACTGGGAACAATCACGTTGAGGAACCGTGTGAGGAAGAAATCGACCACCAGAATGAGCACGCTGGCGGCGACCACCGCCTGGGTGGTGGCGCGGCCCACGCCCTGGGTGCCGCCGCGCGCGCTCAAGCCGTAGTAGCAGCCGACGGTGGCAATGATAAAGCCGAAAAAGACCGGCTTGGCCAGGCCCTGAAAGACGTCGGCGAAATCCAGCGCCCGCCAGGCGTAATTCCAGTATTGGTACAGGTCCAGGCGCAGCATCAGCACCGCCACCATGGATCCGCCGGTGAGCCCGACCAGGTCGGAGATAATGGTCAGAAAAAACAGCATGACCATGGTCGAGATCAAGCGCGGGGTGACCAGCTTCTTGGTGGGATCGGTGCCCAAGGCGCGCATGGCGTCGATCTGCTCGGTTACCTGCATGGACCCCAGCTCGCTGGCCATGCCGCTGGCGTTGCGGCCGGCGACCATCAGGCCGGTCAGTACCGGTCCAAGCTCGCGAACCATGGAGAGCGAGACCAGTTGCCCGGTAAACGACAAGGCGCCGAAGCGCGCCAGCGAGTTGGCGCTCTGCAGCGCCAGCACGGCGCCGGTGAAAAAGCCGGTCAGCACGATGATGGGCAGCGAGCCGGCGCCGATAATGTCCGCCTGCTGAATGGTGTCGGCATAGTAGCGCGGCTGGCGGAAGATGTTGGTCAGGGAGCGCCAGGAAAGCTGGGCGTACTCCTGTGCCGCCAGGACTTTTTCTTTGACAATTGCGGTTAGCGAGAAGGCTTCCATTCCGGCTTTCGGCGCACGGCAGCGGATGCGGCGCCTCTTTGCCGCCGCGTGCGCACTCGCTGGAAATATATCAGATACCGGGCGCGAGGACGATTGCGCAGGAGTGGCAAGCGCAAAACCAGAGATGCTGTGTGCCAAAAAGATATGCTGTATGCCAAGAAATGGGGCGTCATTCCGAGCGAGCGCCACTTGTCGCGCGAGTCGACCCCTGTTCGTTACTCACGCCGCCAAAGGGTCGTCGCGTTCCTCGTTCTGGTTCTGCTTCTGCGTCATGCCGGGATCGGGGTCGTCCAGCACAGCGTCCGGATCGAGGTTAGGTGGCTTGATTTCCGTGACGCGGGAGTTGGCGCTCGTGGGCTGCTTCTTTTCAGGTTCCATGCTGCGGGTCCGTGGCCAATTGGATTTTGTTTCTGCAGATGACAACCGAACCGCTGCCGTTGTCCGCCGCCGCGGCCAACGGACCCGCAATGCCTAGTTTGCCCGTTTTTTGAGAGCGGAAGGTTTGGTGCTGGCGCCCAACTTGCGCAGGCGGTCGCGGGCCTGGGTAGCCTCTATCGAGCGTGGATATCGCTGCACCAGGTTGTTGAGTTCACGAATGCCGGCCTCGCGCTGTCCCAGTTCCAGCAAGGCGTAACCTTTTTTCAACTGCGACGCGGGAGCTTTGTTGCCGCCGGGAAACTGCTCCAGCACCTTGTCGTAATCCTTGACGGCCTTTTCGAAATTTCCCTGCCGGTACTCGATTTCCGCCAAGTAGAACTGGGCGTTGCCGGCCAGGTCGGTAGTGCCGTAGTACTTCAGGTAATCGTTGAACTGCTGCGAGGCCAGGTCGTAGCGGCCGGCGGTGTAATCGCGCAGGGCGTTGTTGTAAAGGATGTCCGGGGGCGGCGCCGGAGCGGGAGAAGGTTGCGGCGGCGTTGCCGCCTGGCTGGGAAGGTTTTGGCCCGCGGTCGCCATGGCATCCAGTTGCTGGCTCATCTTGGTGAGGCGCGCGCGCACCTCGTCCAGGGAGTCGTGCAGCGACTGCACCTGGCCGGAGAGCTGGTCCATGCGGCCCTGCGAATCGCCGGACTGCTGCTGCAGGGATTTGGTTACTGCGTCCAGGTTGGCGCCGAGCTTGTTCACGTTGTCCGTGCTTTGCTCGATCAGGTTTCGCATTACCCCCATGCGCTCGTCGAACGACTGCTGCATGCGGGACATCTGGTCGGCCAGCGCCTGAACCTGCGTCTGCAGTTGAATGATCTCTTTGCTGACCGCGAAGGCAGGAGTACTCGCCGCCAAGGTCACGGCAACGACTGTGACCAGAATGATAATCCTGTGCAGTTTCATGAAGATGCCCCCACGCATGCCGATTTGTGCAGCGGCCGCAAAGAATCCTTCTTCTACTAACCCGTGCCGCCGGCGAAAGGCGCGCGCCGGGCGTCCCCGGCGGTCCTGTTGCAGACTCGGGCTTTGGTTCGCGTCCAACTCCGATTGTATCGAACAGGCGGCGGCGCGCAAGGCTTGTTGATGACAGTAGTGAGTCAAAAGGGACCCCGGCAAGCGCATTGGCACTTGCCGGGGTGGAGAACAACTCGGGCCGGCCACGCCATTGCGGCGCTGCCGCCCGCGATGATTGTTATTGGCCGAAGGCGAAGTGGGCGCGGCGATTCTGCTGCCAGCACGCTTCGTTGTGTTCGGTGCAAACCGGCTTTTCCTTGCCGTAGCTGATGGTCTTGATGTTGGCGGCCGGAACTCCCAGGTTGACCAGCGCCTGCTTGACGGCATTGGCGCGGTTGTCGCCGAGCGCCAGGTTGTACTCGGTAGAGCCACGCTCGTCGCAATGGCCTTCAACGGTGAAGCGGAAGTTCGGATGGCTCTTCAGGAAAGCCGCGTCGGCCTGCAACGTCGGCTGCTCGGATGGCCGTACGTCGTACTTGTCGTAGTCGAAGTAAATATCCCTGACGTTACGCGCGAACAGCTCCTGCTCGCTCGTTGACGGGGCGGAGGCTACTGGCGGCGCGGCCGCGGTTACCGTAACCCGGGCGGTTGCCTCTTGCGTTCCTCCGTCACCCTTGGCCGTCAGCCGATAGGTGGTGGAAGTGGACGGGGTTACGATCTGCGAGCCGCTGGGGCCAACGCGCCCGATTCCTTCCAGCGTGACCTCGTTGGCGTTCTGGGTTGTCCAGGAAAGGGTGCTGGTTTCTCCCTGTTGAATGCTGGACGGGTTGGCCGTCAGAGAGGCAGTGGGGGCCGGCGGCGGAGGCGGTGGCGGCGGCGCAGGCGCGGCCTTCTTTTTGCAAGCCGAAACGGCAATTAACGCCGCCATGGACAGCACGACGACTCCCCACTTAATTCTATGTTCCTTCACTTCGTATTCTCCTTGTGCGAGAGATTCGCGAATGCAGGCGGATGCCCGCGGGCACCACGCCGTGATAGTTGGAATCCACTGGGGTCGGTAAGTAATCCATAACTCAACCCAACAGAATCGCTTCGCTCGAATTTAGCTGGTCCCCGGCGGAGGCCACTGCTGCGACTGGTTGGGATGACCTTCGAGATTGCCGGCAGGACGCCATGGTCGCGTCTGTCCGGCAACTCTAGCGCGGCCCCCAAAAGGGCTGCGAATTCCTGCCCGAAGTAGTTAGCTGCTGTTGTTGACTGCCATCTGCCAACATGCTCCATATCTGCTCGGAGCCGCTGCGGTTCGATTGAAACACTATATGCCTTCCGTCGGGCGCCCAGGAAGGAAAATCGTTTCGTCCGCCGTCATGGGTGAGCTGCACCCATTGCCGGGTGGCGACATCCATTATGTAAATATCCTGTGCTCCGGGCGCTCCCGGGCCATAGTGGCGGATCCAGGAGAAAACCAGGAACTGCCCGTTGGGCGACCACGAAGGCGAGACCGCGTAGCCGCCATTGGTCAGCCGCTGCACGTTGGAGCCGTCCGAGTCCATCATGTAGATCTGGGCCAGTCCGCTGCGGCCGCTGACGAAAGCGATCTGCGCGCCCGTCTTGGGATTCCAGACCGGCGAGACATCCGGGCCTTTGACGGCCGTCAAGCGCTTCAGGTTGCCGCCGTTGGCGTCGCATGAGTAGATTTCCGGATCGCCGGTGCGGGAGGATGAAAACGCCAGCCGGTTGCCGTCGCCCGACCAGGCGGGGGACATCGAGTCGCCGAAGCTGGGAAAAGAAACCAGCCGGTGCAGCTCGGTCGAGTACATCAGCAGGTTCCAGTTGCCGCGCGTAATTCCGGAAAAGGCCACGCGCGAGCCGTCTGGCGAAACCCGCGGCGAGAGCGCAATCGAGTGCAGGTGGGTCAACTGCTGCTGGTTGGCCCCGTCGTAGTCCATGGACCAGATTTCCTTGGTGCCGCTGCGCGCGCTGACAAAGTAAATCCTGGTCTCGGCCACGCCCGGCACGCCTCCACCCAGTCGCAGGATTATTTCATTGGCAAAACGATGGGCCACCACGCGCGCATTCTGCGCCGAGGCCGTTTCGTTGTACTGCTTTCCCAGGACCTGCGGCGACTGCGGGTTCTTGGTATCGAACAGCCATCCCTGTACCAGCATGCGGCCGCCGTTTACCCCGAGGTTGCCAAAGGCCACCATACCGGCGTTCGGCGGCGGATTTCCCCAGGCGTCGAGCTTGACCTCGGCGGGCGCGCCCACCGTGCCCAACGGGTAGAAGCTCTTGGAAACCATCTCGAAGATGCCGGCCTGCTGCAGATCGTTCCACAGCGTATTGTCGAAGGTCTTGAGCAGCTCGGTGGTTTGCGCTTCGCCCGATGACGGCGTGAAACCGGGAACCGCCAGGCGAATTTTTTCCACGCCCAGCCCGGTGCCGGTGCGAATCCAGTCTTGCGCGTTTGCTGTGGCTATCATCAACAGCAGCAGGCCTGCCGTAAGCGCCAGCTTTTTCATTTTTTCCTGTAGCTCCTCACGCCGCTGGCTGAAAATCAGCGGCGATAATCAAACCAGAACTCGACCGAGACGTGGCTGCCGCCGTATTCGGGAGGCAGCGGACCGAAGGTGTCGATTCTCTGCAAGGCCCGCAGCGCCGACTGATCGAGCGATGGCACTCCGCTCGACTGCTCGATGTGGATGTTGCCGGGGCTGCCCGAGCGGGAGATGTCAAAATTAATGTAGACCCGCCGCGCGGTGGAAATGCTGGGATCAATTTCGTACTTCAGCCAGTTCTCCGCCACCTTGCGGCGCACGGCATCCACGTACCAGGCAAAGCGCGTGCCGAAATCGCCGCCGCTGAAGCCGAAGCCGCCCTTGGCGCCCCCGGCATTGAACACCCCGTAGGGACCGCTGACCGGCCCGCCCTGGCCGAAGGGAATCACTTCGGGAGGTGGCGCCGAGGCCATCTGGCGCGGCTTTTCGCGCGTGGGCGTCACCGGCGGCTGCTTGGAAGGCTGGGGCTTGGTTTTGGCCCGGCGGTCGGGAATGGGAATGGCTGTCAGGTCTTTTTCCAGCGGCTTCGGCTCGGATTGCGACAGTCCCTTGGATTCGTTGGCCAGCACGTTTTGCGGTTGCGCCTGGGGATTGGCCGGCAACGGCACGGTGCTGACCAGGGTGGCGCTCATGGCGTCGCCGCCGCTTACCGAGCCGCCCCAGCTCTCGCGCGGCCCGGAGAAGATCGCGGCGTAGAGCAGCATCGAGCCGAACAGCGCCACGTGCAGCGCCAGCGAAGCCGCCAGCGGCCGGCGCAGGCCGTCGCGCTCCCGGAAGATGTCAGCGTTTGCTGCCATGCTCGTTCAAAGGTTGGGTAACGATGCTCACATTGCTGATGCCGGTCGACTTCACCGCATCCATCACGGTGGCGAAGGCGCCAAAGGGAACGTCCTCGTCGGAGCGGATGAAGATCGATTGCCCCTGCGGGTCGCGAATCTTCCGCCGGAGCTTGTCGCCCAGCTCGTTGATGTTCACCGGCTCGTTGCCCAGGTAGACGCGCTGCTGCTTGTCGATGGTGATGACCAGCCGCTCCTCGGTGATTTCCTTCACCGTTCTGGTTTTCGGCACATTCACTTCTATGCCCGACTGCAGGATGGGCGCGGTCACCATGAAGATGATCAGCAGCACCAGCACGACATCGACAAACGGGGTGACGTTGATCTCCGAAAGCGAAGTCTGGGTACGTCCCTGTGTGTTGGTGAAGGCCATCTAGCGCCGCTCCGCGAGGCTCTGGGGCGCCGGTGTCGATGCCTGCGCGCTCTCCACCGTGTTCATCATCTCCAGGCTGAAGTCGTCCATGCGCGCCCCGAACTGCCGTATCTCCTGCATGAAGAAGTTGTAGGCGATGACCGCCGGAATGGCAGCGAACAAGCCGGCGGCGGTGGTGATCAGTGCCTCGGAGATGCCCGGAGCCACCGCCCGCAGGGTGGCCGCGCCCGAGGCGCCCAGTCCGTGAAAGGCGTCGATGATGCCCCAGACGGTGCCGAACAACCCCACGAACGGCGTCACCGCGCCGGTGGTCGCCAGCCATGGCAGACGCCGCTCCAGCCGAGACAACTCCTCGGAAGAGGCAATCTGCATGGCGCGCTGAACCGCCACCAGGCGCAGCGTTCCCCCTTGCCGGCGCAGCTCTTCAACCGCGCCCTCGAAGACGGAAACCAGCGGGCTGGGTTTGAATTGCTCGGCCACGGCCGCCATCTCGTGCAGGCGGCCGCTCTTGCGGAAGGCCCGCAGAAAACGGGAACTTTGCACCTTGCCGCGCCGGAACGCGCCCCATTTGGCCAGGATAACCGCCCAGGAAAACAGGCTGAAGACCAGCAGGATCACCAATACTAATTTGGCGACGACTCCCGTCTGTTGAACCAGATCAATGATCTCGCCGCCTATGGCAAATGCCGCAAAACAGATTCGATCCATTTTCGCTCGATTCGGAATTCAATGGACCAGCGCAGAACCAGCCCGCATTTATTATAGACACCGGGCTTAATTGCAGGTCGCGGAAATCACTGCAGTCCACGCCGATTTCCGTGTCATTTTGAGTTCCACCTCTCTCCTAACACCCGCGCGCGGGGTTAAGTGGAATACTTCAGTTGCCGGTTCTTGGTCGTTCGTTCCCGGTATCCTTCGCTTTGCTCAAAATGACACTCAAAGGGTATGTTCTTGCCGGCGCCCCACATCCGGCAAAAGAAGGCAGATATGCGGACTTGCAACGGAGAAAACGGAAAATGAAGGACTAAGAACGAAGAACCGACTCATGCTATGCTGTGCACCATCTCAGCAAGGCAGGAATTGCGGTGCTGATCGAGCTCAGAGTTGAGAACTACGCCGTCATCGATTGCGTCGTTGTTTCCTTTGGCGCGGGGCTCAACCTGCTGACCGGCGAAACCGGTGCCGGCAAGTCGATTCTGATCGACGCGCTCTCGTTGCTGCTGGGCGAAAAGGCCTCCAGCGACGTGGTTCGCCACGGCAGCGACAAAGCGGTTGTCTCCGCCGTCTTCGAAGCCGAATCGGGCGCGCTGGCCCAGGTGCTGGAGGCCAATGGCATCGACTCCGCCGATGATGGCCAACTCATCCTGCGCCGTGAAATCGCCGCCGGCGGCAAGGGCCGCGTCTTTGTCAACAACCAGCCGGCCACAGTGTCCGTGCTCAAGCAGCTTGCCCCGCATCTGGCCGTCATTCACGCGCAGAACGATTCCACCCTCGCCTTCGATCCTCCCGGCCGGCTCGCCCTGCTGGACGCGGCGGCCATGATCGATTCGGCTCCACTCGCTGAGACCTATCGCAAGTGGCGAGCCGTGCAGCAACGCATCTCCGAGCTGGAGCGCGACGAGCAGGACCGCCTGCGCCTGCTCGACCTGTGGAGTTTCCAGTTAAAGGAGATCGAATCCGTCCGCCCCGAGCCTGGCGAAGACCAGAAGCTGGAAGCGGAAAAGCGCGTGCTCGCCAACGCCGAGCGCCTCTACCAGGCGGCCATGGCCGGCTACGACGCGCTCTACGACGGCGCCTCTTCGGCCGTCGGCAGCCTCAAGGCGGCAGCCAAACAGGTGGAAGAGCTGTCGCGCTACGACTCGCAGTTCCAGCAGCCGCTCACCGATCTGGATTCGGTGCGCATCACGGTCGAGGACCTCAGCCAGACTCTGCGCAACTACGCCGAGCAGATTGACTCTTCGCCGGAGCGTTTGGCCGCGGTGGAAGAGCGTCTGGCGGCGCTCGACCGGCTGCGCCGCAAGTACGGCAAGACGATTGAGGAGGTATTGGCTTATTGTGAAGAAATCAGGCTCAAAATCAATCAGATGGAGAACAAAGATCAAGTTTTACGTGAGCTGAAAAACGAGCTGGCGGCCGGCGCCTCCGAGTACCTGGAGGCGGCGCGCGCCATCTCGCGCAAGCGCTACGCCACCGGCCGCCGCCTGGAGAAGCTGGTGGAAGCCGAGATCAACGAGCTGGTCATGAAGGCCCGCTTTCAGATCGAAGTTGGCGGCTCCGACGAGCCAGCGCGCTGGAGCAGCGCGGGCTTCGACGAAGTTCACTACCTGATCTCGACCAACCCCGGCGAGCCGCTGCGCCCGATCGAGGAAACCGCCTCCGGCGGCGAGCTCTCGCGCGCCATGCTGGCCCTGAAGGCTTGCGTGGAAGCCGCCTCCGCCGAGGGGCGCAGGGGCAAGGCCGACCACGCCCGGCAACGCACACTGGTTTTCGACGAGATCGACTCCGGCATCGGCGGCCGGGCGGCGGACGCGGTAGGGAAAAAACTCAAGGCCCTGGCGCGCAGCAAGCAGGTGCTGTGCGTCACCCATCTGCCGCAGATAGCCGCCTTCGCCGATCAGCATTTCCTGATCGAGAAGCGCGAAAGCGGAGGGCGCGCGCAGACCCGCGCCCGCGAACTCGGCCCGGAAGAGCGCAAACACGAGATCGCACGCATGCTCAGCGGCGCCAAGATCACCGAAGCCTCGCTCAAGAATGCCGAACAGATGCTCAAGGCCAACGTGTGAACAACAGCAGGTGGCGACCTAATATTTGCAAGTTAAGACGTAGCGCTGGCCTCCAGACCAGCGCTACGCACGTGCCCAACATCTGCCTGTAGTTTGTCCCGCGCATTGCCTTTCTGATCACCCCAGCCGCCGGTCTTCGCGTCACCCGCCGTCTGCCCTCGGAAGGTGGGTAGTGGGTCAATTTGAAGGGTGCCCCAGGTTCCGCGCCGCGCTTTTCGGCGCTAACCTGGGGGCCCCACGTCAGCCCAAAAGCAGGGCGGGACGTGGGGCACCCGTTGTTGTGGAAATTCAAATTGACCCACTACTGGAAGGTGCAAATCGTCTCTTAATTCCTGTAACACTGTTACAATGGAAAATGTACTCCGCCGTAAGACAAACCGTGGGGCCGGTAAGTTAGAGCCTGCTTTAGCGGGCAAAGCGCAGTTCGCTGGGTGAATCAAACTGGAGGATGGTAATCTCCGCTCTTTCTGTGTCTTACGGTCGCAAAGGGCAGCCTGATCAAGTTAGGCTGGAAATTGCGGCCAGCAGAGCCAGCTTGGCTAGCGAGAGGATCATGACTGCAAACGGCGAAGCGAAGACCCTGCTGTTGTTGAAGCCCCGAGGCTTTTGTGCCGGGGTAGTGCGCGCCATTGATATTGTGCGCATCGCCCTGGAGACCTTTGGCCCACCCATTTACGTGCGCAAGGAGATCGTCCACAACCGTTACGTAGTGGAAGAGCTTCAAGCCAAGGGTGCAATTTTCGTCGATAGCGTCAGCGAGGTTCCGCCAGGCGAGCGGATCATTTACAGCGCCCACGGGGTCGCCCCCGAGGTGCGCCGGGCCAGCCAGGAGCGCAATCTGCGGGTGATTGACGCCACTTGCCCGCTGGTCACCAAGGTGCACGTCGAGGCGGTCAAGTTCGCCCGCGACGGTTACTCGCTAATCCTGATCGGCCACCTCAACCACGATGAAGTCATCGGCACCCTCGGTGAGGCCCCGCAAGTTACCAAGGTTGTCAACAGCGTCGAGCAGGTCAGGGCGTTGCAGGTTCCCGACCCGGACCGCGTCGCCTATCTCACTCAGACCACCCTCAGCCTGGACGAAGCCCGGGACATCATCGACGCCTTGAAGGAGCGCTTCCCTAACATCAAGGGCCCGCACGCCCAGGATATCTGTTACGCGACCGAAAACCGCCAGGTTGCGGTCAAGAACGTGGCCTGCAAGGCAGACCTGGTGCTGGTGGTGGGCTCGCCCAACAGCTCGAACTCCAACCGCCTGGTGGAGGTGGCCGGCAACCTGGGGACGCGTTCGTATCTGATCGATACCTATCGCGACATCGATTCCAGTTGGCTGGATGGCGTGAAAACCGTCGCTCTCACCGCCGGCGCCTCCGCTCCCGACGTGCTGGTGCAGGAGGTGATCGAGTTTCTCCGCAAGAGCGGTTTTTCTAACCTGGAAGAAGTTGAAGTGGTGCCGGAAAACGTGCGCTTTGCGCTTGCCGCCGGAGATTGTGGAAGCCATTGCCTCGGCGCCGGCCATTCATCCCAGCGAGCGCAACGACGACGTTGCCTGGAGCCCCAGGGTAGCGGAGTAGACAGGATGGAGACGCTTTCACCAGTGGGCGGCATGTATTTCGGCAAGATCAAGGGCTTGGCCGCGCGCCTGCATTCGGCCATCGATGCCGCCTGCCGGCACCTGTTTTCGGCGCAGCATCCCGAGGGCTACTGGTGCGGGGAGCTGGAGGCCGACACCACCCTGGAATCCGATTACATCTTCCTGCACACGCTGCTGGGCACGCGCAATGAAGAGCGCTTCCGCAAGGCCATGAGGGAGATCGCCCGCCATCAGAACGAGGATGGCGGCTGGCCTATTTATCCACGGCGGCCCATCCAACATCAGCGCCTCGGTGAAGGCGTACTTCGCCTTCAAGCTCTGCGGCTACGGCCCGGATGCATCCGCCGCTGGTCAAGGCGCGCCAGTTCATCCTGGAAAATGGCGGCGTCCCCGCGGTCAACACCTTCACCAAGATCTACCTGTGCGCCCTGGGCCAGTACGACTACGACGCCGTGCCCGCCATTCCGCCGGAGATCGTGCTCTTTCCCAACTGGTTCTGGTTCAACATCTACGAGATATCGTCCTGGTCGCGCGCCATCCTGATTCCGCTGTCCATCTGCTACGCCAAGAAGCCGTTTAAGAAGATTCCGGCGGAGCAGGGAATCGATGAGCTGTTTCCCCAGGGGCGGCTGCGCTCCCAGCTCCGGCTCAAGTGGGACGACAAGCTGATCAGCTGGCGCAACTTTTTCCTGGTGCTGGACCGCATGACCCACTGGTTTGAGGCCGTGCATGTGCGCCCGCTGCGCTGGCTCGCCCTCAAGGTGGCGGAAAAGTGGATGCTGCAGCGCTTCGAGATGAGCGACGGGCTGGGCGCCATCTACCCCAGCATTCTAAACTCCATCATCGCCCTGCGCTGCCTGGGCTATTCGCTGGATGATCCCCAGGTAATCCGCGCCATTGACGAGTTTGAGAAGCTCGGCATCGAGGAAGAAGAGACCTTCCGCATGCAGCCCTGCATGTCGCCGGTCTGGGACACCGCTTACGCCATGTTCGCCCTGGGCGAAAGCGGCGTGCCGCGCGACGACCGGCGCATGGTGGCCGCCGCCGAGTGGATTCTGAAAAAGCAGATTCACAACCAGGGCGACTGGTCGATAAAGAACCCGCACACCCCGCCCGGCGGCTGGTATTTCGAGTTCAACAACGAGTTTTACCCGGACGTGGACGATTCTGCCATGGTGATGCTGGGCCTGAGCCAGGTGGATAGCTTCGACCAGCGCTACCAGTCGGAGTCGGTGAAGCGCGCCATCGACTGGGTGCTCTCCATGCAATGTAAGAACGGCGGCTGGGCCTCATTCGATAAGAACAACGACCGCATGGTCTTTCAGTACGTGCCCTTCGCTGACCACAACGCCATGCTCGATCCTCCCACGGTGGACATCACCGGACGAGTGCTGGAGTGCCTGGCGAGCTACGGCTTCTCACTACATGACAAGCCGGTCAAGCGGGCGCTCAGGTTTATTCGCTCCGAGCAGGAGGCCGACGGCTCCTGGTTCGGCCGCTGGGGAGTGAATTACTTCTACGGAACCATGTGCGTGCTGCGCGGGCTGGAGGCGATCGGCTTTGACAATCATGAGCCCATGGTGCAGCAGGCGGCGGAATGGATTCGCATGATGCAGAATGCCGACGGCGGCTGGGGCGAGGGCGCCGAATCCTACGATGATCCCGATACGAAAGGCGTAGGTCCCAGCACCTGCTCGCAAACCGCCTGGGCCCTGCTGGGGCTGATGGCGGCCGGCGATTGCCGCAGCGACTCGGTAGCGCGCGGCGTCGCCTACCTGCTGAAGCAGCAGAAAGCGGACGGTTCCTGGTTCGAGGCCCCCTACACAGGCACCGGCTTCCCGCGCGTTTTCTATTTGAAGTATCACATGTACGCTCAGTATTTTCCGCTGCTGGCCTTAACCAAGTACGCGAAAGTGGCCGCACTCGGCGGCCAGGAAGAGGAAGCCGGCAGGCCAACAAGAACGGGATCGTGAGGCGTCCCCGGGCGTGGCGAACGAATCGGAAGGATATATGGGAACCCAATGCGTCATCCGCTGAGACTACAAGCAGACCTGGCAAAGTACATCATCCGGCAGAAGCTGAATGGAGTTAAGCGCTTTCCGCTGGTCATGATGCTGGAGCCGTTGCATGCATGCAATCTCACCTGCACCGGCTGCGGCCGCATCCGCGAGTACGAGGACACGATCAAGGAAGTCGTTCCCCTGGAGACCTGCCTGGCTGCCGCCGAAGAGTGCGGCGCTCCCATGGTGGCCATCTGCGGCGGCGAACCGCTCTTGTACAAGGAGATAGGCGAGCTGACCCGCGTCCTGCTGGCGCGCAAAAAGCACGTCATCGTCTGCACCAATGGCATGTTCGTGGCCAAGCGCATCGGCGAGTTCTCGCCCGATACTCGCTTTGTCTGGAACATCCACCTGGATGGACTGCGCAAGTCGCACGACCTGGCGGTGGAGCGCGAAGGCGTCTTCGATCAGGCGGTGGAAGCCATTAAGCTGGCCAAGGCGCGGGGCTTCCGCGTCATGACCAATACCACCGTCTATGAAGAGACGGACATGAACGAGGTAGAGGCGCTGCTGGAGTACCTGCGGGCGCTGCGGGTCGATTCGCACGTGGTCTCGCCCGGGTACTCGTACTCCGCCGTGCAGACCAAGGAGATCTTTCTCGACCGGCGCGCCATTCGCGAAAAGTTCAAGGACATCAAGCGGCTTGCCAGGCGCTATCCGATAGCCGATTCGCCCATCTACCTGGAGTTCCTGGCGGGCAGCCGCGAGCTTTCCTGCACTGCCTGGGGCAATCCGACGTACAACACCAAGGGCTGGAAGGGCCCCTGCTACCTGATCACCGACCAGCACCACCAGACCTTTGCCGGATTGATCAACGACACGCCCTGGGACCGCTACGGCCACGGCCGCGATCCCCGTTGCCGGGACTGCCTGGTGCACTCCGGATACGAGGCCAGCGCGGCTACCGCCAGCGGCTTTACCGATACCTGGAAGCTGCTGGCCTGGTCGCTGTTCAGCTAAGCAAGATTTTGGGAGTGCGTCCCCTGGTGATGCCCAAAGCGGCGTAATCCGCGGCCAAGTTTCGCGCCGGCCGTGACGTGCCGCGTTTGACGGTTGGTTGCTTGTGCCGTCGAGAGCTGACGAGTTTTGTTCGAAGATGAAAGCCTTTGTCACCGGAGCTACGGGATTTGTCGGCAGCCATGTGGCGCGCCTGCTGGGCGAACAGGGCGCCGAGCTGCGTCTGCTGGTTCGGCGTGGCAGCCGCCTGGACAATATCGCCGGGCTCAAGGCCGAGCTCGTCACCGGCCACCTGAATGACATCGATTGCTTGCGCAAGGGAATGCAGGGTTGCGACGCCGTCTTCCACGTGGCCGCCGACTATCGTCTCTGGGCGCCAGATCCGCAGCCGATGTATGCCGCCAACGTCGATGGCACCGAACAGGTGATCCGCAGCGCGCAGGCCGCCGGGGTGCGCCGCATCGTCTATACCAGCAGCGTGGCGACTATGGGCTTCAAGCACGAGCCCGAGGCGGTCAACGAGGAGACGCCGGTGGCCGAAGGCGATATGATCGGCCACTACAAGCGCTCCAAGTTCCTGGCTGAACAGGCGGCCATCCGCCTGGCCAGGCAGGGCGCGCCGATCGTGATTGTCAATCCCAGCACGCCCATCGGCGAGCGGGACATTAAGCCGACGCCCACCGGGCGCATCGTGGTCGATTTCCTCAAGCGGAAGTTTCCCGCCTACGTCGAAACCGGGCTGAACTTGGTGGACGTCAGCGACGCCGCCCGGGGGCATCTGCTGGCGTGGGAGAAGGGACGCGTCGGGGAGCGCTACATCCTGGGAGGCGAGAACCTGACGCTGAAGCAGATTCTTGACATACTGGCGGCCATCACCGGACTGCCATCACCCACGGTCAAGCTGCCCTACGCCGTGGCCCTGGTCAGCGGGATATTCGACACCTTTTTCACCGGCGTGCTGATGAATCGCGAGCCGCGGGTAACCCTGGATTCGGTGCGCATGGGCCGCAAGACGATGTGGGTCTCCTCGGCCAAGGCGGAACGCGAACTCGGGTATCGGCCGGCGCCGGTGCGCGACGCCCTGCGCCGAGCGGCGGAGTGGTTCGTGGCCCACGGCTATGCGCCGGAGTACAAGCAGGCCAGCCAGACGGCATGAGTGGAGCGGTCAAATTCGCGCTGATTGTGGCCATGCCCCGGGAGGTCAAGCCTTTGCTGAAGGATTGCCGCCCCGTGGACCACCGGCCGGCGTCCAACTTGCCGGCGGAAGCGGCGGGCACGGTCTCGTATCCGCAGCTCCTCTATCGTTTTCAGGATGCGATTCTGATCTGCTCGGGGCCGGGTTATAAGAATGCCGCCCTGGCCGCGCAGCAGGCAATCGAGGCCTATTCGCCGCAAATGGTGGTCTCTATCGGCTTTGCCGGCGCCCTGGCGGAAGAGATGAAGGTGGGCGAGGTCATCGTCCCGCGGCACGTCATCTCGGAAAGGACCGGCTCTGCTTTCACCTCGCCGCGCGGCAGGGGGGTGCTGGTCACCGCCGAGAGGGTGGCCGGCGAGGAGCGCAAGCGGCTTCTGTTTACCCGCTTCCGGGCGCAGGCGGTCGATATGGAAGCCGCCGCCGTGGCCGCGGTGGCGGCGGCGCGCGATTGCGAGTTCCTGGCGCTGAAGGTGATCTCCGACGGGCTGCACTCGAATGTGGACCTCGTCACACGCTTTGTTCGCCCGGAAGGCTTCCGCGTCGGCGCCTTTCTGGCACACGTGTTGGTGCGCCCGTGGCTGTGGCCGGCGGTGCACCACCTGCAACGCGACAGCCGCCGCGCCGCCGAGAATCTTTCCGGCGCCGTGCGGGTTTTAGTTTCCAAGGGAACAGCAATCTTGGAGGAACTCTACGCCCCGGCCCACGCGCTCGAAGCCGGAGCCAGGGAAAATTAAGTTTCAGGGTTTAAAAAGAACGGCTTAGAGCCTGGAAGATGAAGGATCTTTTTAAGTGTCATTCGGGGCGAAGTGTCATTCTGAACGAAGCGAAGAATCTGCCGTTCGCGGTACAACGGGGCTTCGGCTGCGAAACCAGTACGCCTTCAGGACGATGCCTCTTACTATTTTTTAAGCAGCCTGTAACTGAATCTTGCACCGTTGGAACTGTGAAACTTAGAAGCATGTAGGCCACTATTATCAATATTATCAATGCAAACTGTTACCCAAAATTCCGCGTCGCTCAGCACCCATGCTATTCCCGCCACCATGCAGGCTGCGGTATATCGGGGGCGCAACGATGTCCGGCTGGAAACCGTTCCGGTTCCCGGCATCGGGCCGGGGGAGTTGCTGGTGCGGGTGCATACCTGCGGCATCTGCGGAACCGATTTGAAGAAGATCGCCACCGGCTCGCACTCCGCCCCCAGGATCTTCGGGCATGAGACGTCCGGGCAGGTGGCCGCGGCCGGGGCCGGCGTGGCCGGCTACGAGGTTGGCGACCGCGTGGTGGTGTTCCACCACATCCCCTGCGGCGGCTGCTTTTACTGTCGCCACAAGGTATTTGCCCAGTGCGAGACATACAAGAAGGTGGGCGTAACCGCCGGTTTCGAGCCCAGCGGCGGCGGCTTTTCCGAATACGTCCGCGTAATGGACTGGATTGTGCGCCGGGGCGTGGTCCGCATTCCACCAGGGGTCTCTTACGAGCAGGCTTCCTTCATAGAACCGTTCAACACCTGCTGGAAAGCCATTGATTCGATGCGCCTTGAGGCCGGCGAGACGGTGCTGGTGATAGGCCAGGGGCCGATCGGCATAATGCTTTCCCTTTTGGCCAGGCGCGCTGGTGTACGGGTGATTATTTCCGATTTGTTTCCCCAGAGGCTTACAATATCTAAAGGCTTCGGGCTCACGCTCAGCATCGATGGTTCGACGGCTGACCTTTTAGGGCGAGTTCGCGAATTGACGGAAGACCGCGGGGCGGATGCCGTGATACTCGCCGTGGGCCGCGATGAGTTGATCAAGAAGGCGATGGATTGCGCGCGTCCCGGGGGTAAGGTGATGCTGTTCGCGCAAACCCAGCACGGCGATGCCACCATCGATCCGGCCGCCATTTGCATGGACGAGAAGACTCTGATGGGCTCCTATAGCGCCTCGGTGGACCTGCAAGACGAGGTGGCGCGTTTCGTCCTCAGCGGGGAGTTGAACCTGGAGGCACTTTATAGCCATCGCTTCCCCTTGAGCGAAGCGATTACGGCCTTGCGCTTGGCCGCCAGTCCGCAGCCGGCGACTATGAAGATTGCGATTCAGCCGGGCCGTACCTGGCAGGGGATGGCACATTGAACGGACACATGACAGCCGCGATCCTCTATGGCAAAGAGGACGTGAAGATCGAAAAAGTGCCAATCCCGATGGTGGGTGAGGGCGAGGTGCTGATCAAGGTGCAGGTGGCACTGACCTGCGGCACCGATCTGAAGGTTTTCAAGCGCGGCTACCACGCCCGCATGATCGTGCCGCCCGCCTTCTTCGGGCACGAACTGGCCGGCATCATCGAGGAGACCGGGCCCCACGTGCGCGGCTTCAAAAGGGGCATGCGCGTGGTGGCCTTGAACTCGGCTCCCTGCCAGCAGTGCTTTTACTGCTCCAAGCACCAGGAAAATCTCTGCGAGGACCTGCTCTTCAACAACGGCGCTTACGCCGAATACATCCGCATTCCCCGGCGCATCGTCGAGGCCAACATGCTGGCCCTGCCCAGGGAGGTCACCTTCGAAGAGGCGGCATTGACCGAGCCCCTGGCCTGCGTGCTGCGCGGCATGCACGAGACGGGCGTGGAAATCGGCGACACAGTGACCGTGATCGGCGCCGGGCCCATAGGGCTGATGTTCGCGCAGGTGGCCAAGCTGATCGGCTGCAATGTCATCTCGGTGGTCAAGCGCGACGAGCAGGTGGCCGCCGCCAAGAAGGCCGGCGCCGGCGAGGTGGTGCAGATCACCAAGCTGGCCGATCCGGTCGAGGCCGTGCGTTCGCTTACCGGAAACCGGGGCTCGGACGTGGTGATCGAGTGCGTCGGGCGTCCCGCAAGCTGGGAATGGGCCGTGGATATGGTGCGCAAGGGCGGCACCGTCAACCTGTTCGGCGGCTGCGCCAGCGGAACCAAGGTGCAACTGGATACGCAGCGCCTGCACTATTCGGAGATCACCATCAAGGCCACCTTCCACCACACCCCGGAGGCGGTCCGCCGCGCCTTCGCCCTCATCGCGGAGCGCAAAATCAAAAGCGCCGATTTCATCAGCGGCGAAGCTCCGCTCTCCCGCTTGCAGCAGGTGCTGCGGCACATGCTCAACGGCAACGGCCAGATCAAGACGGCCATCATTCCCGGACATTAAGGGCCAAGGGGGACCGCGATGGTCACTGTCTCCAGTAACGGGGTTGGCCGTTCCGCTGGAGATTCCCGGGATTCGTTTGTAGAGCTGAAGGATGCGCCCGGTTCCGGCCCCGATGAAACAGGGAAGTGGGCCGGCTGGCCTCCGGGTGAGCTGCTCGCCGAAGGCTGGTCTCGCCTGCCCGCCGGCTACCGCATTCCTCCCGAAACCCCAGCTCTGGAAGAAGCAGAAGCCTATTGCCGCCGGCTGGCGTGCAGCCATTACGAAAATTTTTCGGTTGCCACCTGGTTCCTGCCCAAGCGGCTGCACCAGCACTTCTTCAACGTCTACGCCTACTGCCGCATCTCCGATGACTTGGGCGACGAGGTCGGCGAGCCGCTCCTTTCTCTGGCGCTGCTCGACCGATGGGAAGAAGAGCTGAACGCCATGTACCGGAAGCTGGGCGACGCCAGCGCGCCCGCTCCACGGCCAGACCCGGCCCGGGGAGCGGCCATCGTGGGCGGCCCGAGGCATCCGGTGTTCATTGCCTTGGGCGAGACTGTACGGCGCTTCGGCATCCCGAGCCGCGAGTTTGCCGATCTGCTTACGGCGTTTCGTCAGGACCAGGCGGTCGCGCGCTACCAGAACTTCGACGAGCTGCTCGGCTACTGCCGTAATTCCGCCAACCCCGTAGGCCGCCTGGTGCTTTACCTGTGCGGTTACAGCGACCCCGAGCGGCAGCAGCTTTCCGACTGCACCTGCACCGCCCTGCAACTGGCCAACTTCTGGCAGGATGTCTCCGTCGATTACCGCAAGGGCCGCATTTACCTTCCTCTGGATGACATGCGCCGCTTCGGCGTGCCGGAGCAAACCATTGCCACGCGTGCGGCTACGCCTGAGTTTCTGCGGCTCATGCGCTACCAGGTGGAAGTGGCTCGCGACTGGTTTTCCCGCGGCCTTCCCCTGGCGGGAAAGGTGGACCGGGAGCTGGCGCTCGACATCGAGCTGTTCACGCGCGGCGGGCAGGAGATTCTGAACGCCATCGAGCACCAGGGCTACGATGTGTTGCGGAGCCGCCCGGCAATCTCCAAGTGGCGCAAGCTGGCGTTGCTGGGCCGCGCCCTCTGGCGGCGCTTCTCAGGGGGCAGGCCATGACCACGCCCGCCCAGCAACTCGATATGGCCTACAGCATCTGCCGCCACGTGGCCCGCTCGGCTGCCAAGAACTTCTATTACGGATTCATGGTCCTGCCGCGCCGCAAGCGCAATGCCTTGTCGGCGGTTTACGCCTTCATGCGCCACGCCGACGACATCTGCGACGCCCCGGGAATGGCTATCCCCGAGCGGCGCGCCAAGCTTTACGACTGGTTGGACTCGTACCACCGCGTGGCCGACGGCGCGGCCACCGACGACCCGGTTTTCCTGGCCTTGCGCGACTCGCAGCAGCAGTTCAACATTCCCCTGGAGCTGCTCGACAAGCTGGTGCGCGGCACCGGCATGGACCTTCAGGACTCCCCGGAGAGCGGCGCGGCCGCCGCCGGCAACGGCTCCGCTGTGCCGCCCGTGGTGGCGTATCCGACGTTCGAGGACCTCTACGAGTACTGCTATCACGTGGCTTCGGTGGTTGGCTTGGTCTGCATCCGCATCTTCGGCTACCGCAATCGCGACGCCGAGCCGCTGGCCGAGCACGTCGGCATCGCCTTCCAGTTGACCAACATTCTCCGCGACATCAAGGAAGACGCGGAGATGGGCCGCATTTATATTCCGGGGGAAGACTTGCGTAAGTTCGGCATCAGCCCGGCGGAGCTGGCCGGCGGGTCGGACCTGGAGCGGCTGCGCCCCTTGCTGCGCATGCAGGCGCGGCGGGCGCGCGAGTTCTACGCTGCGGCCGATCAGTTGCTGCCTTTGATCGAGCACGATGCCCAGCCGGCGCTGGCCGTGCTGGTGGAGATTTACTCTCGCCTGCTGGAGAGAATCGAGCAGCGCAATTATGATGTATTCGGCGCGCGCGTCCGGCTCAGCACATGGGAGAAGCTCGTGGTGCTGTGCAAAAAGGGATGGATGCGCCGCTTCATGTGATTCCGCAAGTAAAACCCACTGCTACACGGGTGCCCGCCATGGCCAAGGCCACGGTGGGAATCATCGGCGGCGGCCTGGCCGGCATGGCCGCCGGCTGCGCCCTGGCGCAGGCGGGATTCAAGGTCACCCTCTTCGAGCGCAAGCCTTACCTGGGCGGCCGGGCGTCTTCTTACGAGCATCCGGGGACCGGCGAGGTGGTGGACAACTGCCAGCACGTGCTGCTGGGCTGTTGCACCAACCTGCTTGATCTCTATCGGCGCCTGGGAGTGCAGGACCAGATCCGCTGGTATGACCGGCTCACCTTCATCGAGCCCGGCGGGCGGCAGGGAACGCTGGAGCCCAGCGATCTTCCCGCGCCGCTGCACGTCCTGCCGGCGTTCTGCAAGTTTCCCCTGCTGTCGTTTACCGACAAGCTGCGCATAACCGTGGCCATGCTGTCGCTGCTGGAGTCAATCCCCGCCGATGATGGCGGCTCGTTCCTGGCCTGGCTCAGGCGCAACGGGCAGACGCCGCGCACGCTGGCACGCTTCTGGTCGCCAGTACTGGTGAGCGCCTTGAATGAGGAGCTGGCCGGCGTCTCCATCCGTTACGGGGCAATGGTCTTCCGCGACGCCTTTCTGAAATCCGCCCAGGGCGGGCGCATGGGCGTTCCCTCGGTTCCGCTTTCGCAACTTTACGGCGCGGCCACCGGCTACCTGCAGGAGCGCGGCGGCCAGGTGCTGCTGCGCACGCCTGTCGAGAGCCTGGGCGCAAGCCAGCAGCGCGCCTGGGTAAAACTCGTGCCCGATGGCAGCACCAGCGAATTCGACTACGTAATAGCGGCGGTGCCTTTCCAGGGACTGGGAGGGCTCGTGCCCAAGGCCATGCAGTCAGACGCCCTGCGCGAAAACCTCTCGCAGTTGCGCAGCTCGCCGATCACCGGAATCCACCTGTGGTTCGATCGCCAGGTAACGGAACTCGACCATGCCGTGCTGCTGGAGCGCACCATTCAGTGGATGTTCCACAAATCGAAGATCCTCAAGCGCGGTGCGGCGGCGGACAGTCCTGGTGCCGAGGGCGGCGCAGCGCCGAGCTACCTGGAACTGGTGGTGAGCTCGTCAAAGACGCTGGTCGACAAGTCGCGGCAGGAGGTGCTCGATCTGGCCCTCAAGGAGTTGGCCGAATTCTTCCCGGCGGTCAGCGACGCGCGTCTGCTCAAGGCTACGGTCATCAAGGAGATACACGCGACCTTCGCGCCCGCGCCGGGGGCGGACCGCTATCGTCCAAAGCAGGCCGGCCCGTGGCAACGGCTGTTCATCAGCGGCGACTGGACCGCCACCGGATGGCCCGCCACCATGGAAGGCGCGGTGCGCGCCGGCTACGCCGCTGCCGAAGCCGTGGCCGCTGCCTGCGGCGAGCAACGGCGCTTTCTGGTTCCCGACCTGGCTCCCCAGGGGTTTATGCGGATGTTCGAGAGATGGGTTAGCGGATAAATCGCCTCCAAAATAGAACAAATTTTCATAACTTATGGTTGACATTGTTCTATTTATCATAGAATATTGTTCCCATGATCAATGGAGATGAACTGAAATCGACTCTGTTGGAGGTCGGAATTACGCAGGCTGACCTTGCGCGCTTGATCAATGTTACTCCCAGGGCGGTGACCCTCTGGGTATCAGGCGATCGCGGCGTGCCTGGGCCGGTTGATGGGTACTTGCGCCTCCTACGGCTACTACCTATGCATCTCCGCCAAGTCGAGCTAAACCGACTGAAACAGAAAGGAACGAAAATGCGTGACGGTATGTTTGGAATCACCTTCCAAGGCCAATATGGCAGAGGAATGGGCATGATTATTCTCGACAATGGGCGTGTTTACGGGGCAGATGAAGCAGGCGTGCGCTATGACGGAGAGTACCTGTTTGACGAAAGCGCTGGTTTGGCGGACATAAAGGTTAAAGTTACTTTTCCGCCCAATGTTAGAGCTGTACAGGGTATTTCAAACCCTTACGAGTGGTCTTTCGATATCACAGCGAAGTTTGATCCCAGGCAAAATTCCGGGAATATCGCACTTAAGACTTCGCTTGGTGAGCCGCTTAACGCACAATATGTGTTCCTTCGGGGCCTCCCCGAAGGAACACAATAATTACTTCGTGCCTCACATCTGCCGAAGGCAGATGTGAATTAACTTAAAGCGGTTCCAGAGTTGATGTACTCACTAACCGTGGAAGCGCCGGGCTTTAGCCCGGCGAACCGCAGTCGGAAAGGAACCGGCTTTAGCCGCGGTGTTGGACCGCAGGGGCTGAAGCCCCTTAAATTTAGGTGGGCCTATTCACCGGGCTAAAGCCCGGTGCTTCCACCTGGGTACAGCAACTATAAATTTGCTCTAGCAATGAAAAGACCCACATCTGCGCCTGAACAGCGGCGCAGATATGGGGCACCAACCCAGATCATGCTCGTCCCCCTCTACACCGGCACCGCCTTGCTCTCCCGCGCCTCGTCCATCAGGTTCTGGAAGAGGACGGTGCTTAGGTAGCGCTCGCCGAAGCTGGGGATGATCACCACAATCAGCTTGCCCGCGTTTTCCGGACGCCGGGCCACCTGCAGGGCGGCGTGCACGGCCGCGCCCGAGGAGATGCCCACCAGCAGCCCCTCTTCGCGGGGCAGCCGTCGCGCCATGGCGATGGCCTCGTCGTTGGTCACCTGTATGACCTCGTCGATCATGCTGGTATTGAGAATCTCGGGAATGAATCCCGCGCCCAGGCCCTGGATTTTGTGCGGGCCGGGCTTGCCGCCGGAGAGCACCGGGCTGTCGGCCGGTTCGACCGCGATGGTTTTGAAGCCAGGCTTCTTCGGCTTGATGAATTCGCTCACCCCGGTCAGCGTTCCGCCGGTGCCGACGCCGGAGACGAGAATGTCGGCCTGCCCATCGGTGTCTTCCCAGATTTCGGGGCCGGTGGTTTCGCGGTGGATCTTGGGATTGGCCGGATTGGCAAACTGCTGCGGCATGAAGGCGTTGGGAGTGGTCCGCACGATCTCCTCCGCCTTAGCGATGGCGCCTTTCATGCCGGCGGCGCCCGGGGTAAGGATCAGTTCGGCGCCGAAGGCGCGCAGCAGAACCCGCCGTTCCAGGCTCATGGTCTCAGGCATGGTGATGATCAGCCGATAGCCTTTGACCGCCGCCACGAAAGCCAGGCCGATGCCAGTGTTGCCGCTGGTGGGCTCGACCAGCACGCTCTTGCCGGGGGTGATCTTTCCCTGGCGCTCGGCCTCGGCGATCATGCTGACGCCGATGCGGTCCTTCACGCTTGCCAGGGGGTTGTGGCTTTCCAGCTTGGCAACCACCGTCGCGTTTGCGCCGGCGGTGACGCGGTTCAGACGAACCAGTGGGGTGCGCCCGATCAACTCGGTGACGTTGTTTGCTATCTTCACCTAACTTGCTCCTGGAAGAAAACGGTATTTCAATTACGTGAGATGCTGATGGGAACCAAGCCGCTGGAAGATGGGTTTGTGCCACCGAGCCGTGGCCTGTGCTAATGCGCTATCAGCAGCACTCCGGCGGCGACGAACAGGGCCGCGAACCAGCGCCGGCGGTCAACATTCTCCTTAAGGAAGATGCGCGCTGCCACCGCGTTGGTGACAAACGTCAGGGAAGCCGCGGCCGGCGCGACCAGGCTGACATCCGCCCACGAGAGTCCGACCAGCAGGCTGAAAAACGCCAAAGCCATGAACATCAAAGCCAGCAGGAAACGCCCGCTGCTTAAAACCCTGGCGGCGGCCGTAACGATGCCCTTTTCCCGGCGCAGTGCGCCCAGGTCGCCGATGTGGCGCATGGCGCGGGCCAGCAGAACGTCGCCGGCGGTCGAGGCGCTGACCACCATGGCAATGGCCGACCATGTATACAGCGTCTTCACTTGCGCATCTCCGCCAGCTCGGGTTTGGTTCCCGGGCCGGGATGGTGGGCCGCCACCTCTGCCCGCGCGGCATGTTCGGTATGCGAAGGCCCGCCTGCCACGAAGCCAACTCCGGCGACGACCAGCATAATGCCGGCCCAGCGCTGAACACTGATCTGCTCGTGCAGTAAGGTGCGCGCCAGAAATGCCATTACCACGTAGCTGATGGCCGTAGCCGGCAGCACAAAGGTCAGATCAGCCCAGGAGAGCGCCGTCAGGTAGGCGGCGAAAAAGATGAGAAGAAAGCAGATACCCAGTAACACCCAGGGGTTCGCCAGCGCCCAGAGAATATCCCCGAGGCGGCTGAGGTACACAGCGCCCACCTGCTTCATGCCGTGCGACAGCATGACATCGCCCGTCGAACTGAACAGCACTACACACAGCAGCACCAGGTACTTGCGGGAATTCACAGCTGTCCTCTCAACTTGATGCCCTGAACTCCATTGTAGCCGAATCGGCTCTGGATGCCGCTTCCAGGCCGAACCAGCAGCTCCGGTGAGAACTCTTACAGGATTTAGAAGATTCAGCGCGCTTCCGGTTGCCTTGGGCTCAAGCTTCGGCGGTTTCAGCCGGAGTTGCCGGCTCTTGCTGCTGCTTCGGCTGCGTCGCTCCGCTCTCCACGGAAGCCGCTTGCTGGCTGCGGGCCTGCTTGACCGCCTCGTAGCGGGCGGCGCGAACGCGCAGGAAGTCCCGTGCTTCCTTGTAGAGCCGCCGGCGCTCTTCGCTTTTCCAAAGCGCCTTGAAGACAATCGGCACCCAGACCTTGGGGCGGAAGTAGTACTCGTCGTAGAAGCGGTGCACCGCCTCCAGCACTTCATCGGCGGAAAGACCCGGATAGGAGATGTGGGCCAACTGGTGTCCGCCGGCATCGACCATCTGCTGCTGGTTGGTGATGAAACCGTTCTTCTGCGCGTACTCGTAAAGCTCGGTGCCAGGATAGGCGTGCGCCACCGAGACCTGAATGGTGTCCAGGTTCAGTTCCTTGGCAAAGTTGATGGTGCTGCGGATGGTCTGCTTGCTTTCGCCCGGCAGGCCGAGGATGAAATCGCCGTGGATGGCCAAGCCCAGCTTCTTGCAATCCTTGGTGAACTGGCGCGCCCGCTCCACGGTGGCGCCTTTCTTGATGTTCTTCAGGATCTGCGGATCGCCGGATTCGTAGCCGACGATGAGCAGCCGGCAGCCCGACTCTTTCATGGCCCGCAAGGTTTCAAAGTCGGTGGTGACGCGCGAGGTGCAGGACCAGGTTATGCCCAGCGGCTTCAGCTTCGCGCACAGCTCCAGGGTGCGCGCCTTCTGGATGTTGAAGGTGTCATCGTCGAAGAAAAACTCCTTGACCTCGGGCCAATACTTTCTGGCCTGTGCCATTTCCGCGGCCACCTTGGCGGCAGAGCGCTTGCGCCAGGGATGTCCGCTCAGCGTCTGCGGCCATAGGCAGAAGGTGCATTGCGCCGGGCATCCGCGGGTGGTGTAGAGCGAGACGAACGGATGGAGCAGGAAGGGAACGTTGTAGCGGGTTACGTCCAGGTCGCGCTTGTAGACATCGGTAACGTTCGGTAACGCGTCCAGGTCGGCCAGCACCGGGCGGTCGGGGTTATGAATCACCGAACCGTTCTGGCGGTAGGAGACGCCGAGCATCTCCTTCACCGGCTTGCCATTGGCGAACTCGACGCTGGAAAAATCAAACTCCCGCCGCATCACGAAGTCTATGGCCGGGCAGTGGCGCAGCGATTCTTCCGGCAAGGTGCTCACGTGCGGGCCCACGAAGGCGATGGTCAGCTTCGGGTTGACCTGTTTCATCTTCAGGGCCAGCTTGCAATCGCCCTCGAATCCCGGCGTGGAGGTGAACAACACCAGGAATTCGTAGTCCTTGGCGATGTTGATGGTTTCCTCACTACTGATGTGGTGAGGCGCCGAATCCAGCAGGCGCGAACCCTCAATCATCCCGGCCGGATAGGCCAGCCATACCGGGTACCAGTAGGACTCGATTTCACGGGTGGCGGGCCAGCGCGAGCCGGCACCGGCGTCAAAATTCTCGAACGAGGGAGGGTTAAGAAACAGCGTCTTTAGTGGCATGGCACTTATCGCCTCATAGTAACATCCAGCCCATTAGTCAAACCATTGAAATAGAAGCGGAAGGGGTGGAATTAGCGGCGGACGGCTCATTCCATGACCTGAGCGGAGCAGCCGAAACCTGGCCAAACACCCCGGCAACGGCAATCACGGCCGTTACCGGGCCCAGCCAGGCGGTCTGCTATATTTTGGTTAAGGCCTCTACGACAATGATTAGCGGCGAAACCTGGGGAGTTGCCATCGATGCCTTGCGTGCCAACAAGGTAAAGGCCGCCTTGACGATGCTCGGGGTCGTCATCGGCAGCGCCTGCATCGTGCTGGTGGTAACCATCTCGCTGATTGGCCGCAATTACGTCATCTCCCAGATCGAAGGCGTGGGCTCGAACCTGATCTATGCCTACCTGGGGGGCCAGAGTACGCACACCGTGGCGGACGAGATCAGCCCCGGCGACCTGAGCGCCGTGCGCGAGCTTCCCCACGTGGCCGAGGCCGCCGGAACCCACGACATCAACAGCTACAGGGTGGTGATCGACGGCAAAGAGCGCCCGGTTTCCCTGATCGGGGTGACGGACGGCTTTCAAAAGATCCGCAACCTCCTGATCCTGCGCGGGCGGTACTTCGACGACTTGGACCTGCAAACCGCCTCCAAAGCCTGCGTAATCACCCAGGAGTTGGCCCGGCGCTTCCACGAAGACATGATCGGCAAGACGATCCGCGCGGGTGAACTGCAGTTCACGGTGATCGGGGTCTTCCGCGAGCGCGTGCCTACCTTCGGGCAATCGGAAATCACCCCGGAATCCGCGCTGATTCCATTCCAGTTGGCCAGGTATTACCAGGGAGCCAACTACTTCCGCACGCTCTACGCGCAGGCCGATTCTCCCCAGACTGTGCCGCTGGTGACCGAAGAGGTGCGCGCCTTGCTGCACTCCCGGCACCGGGCGGGGGTCAGCTACACGGTTCAGAACCTGGCTTCGATTCTGGACGCGGCCCGCAAGATCTCCACCGCGCTGACGGCAGTGCTTTTGATGGTCGGCTCCATCGCCCTGGTTATCAGCGGCGTGGGGATCATGAACATCATGCTGGTCACGGTCACCGAGCGCACCAAGGAGATAGGGCTGCGGAAGGCGGTGGGCGCCAGACGCAGCGAAATCCTTTACCAGTTCCTGATCGAAGCCTTCCTTATCAGCGGTATTGGCGCGCTGATTGGCATTCTGCTGGCCATCAGCGTCAAGATCGTTCTCGAACCGCTGCTGCCCGCCGAGTACAACATACACATTCCCATCTCGGTGGCATCCATCATCATTTCCTTCGTAGTTTCCTGCGCCATTGGGGTGCTCTTTGGATATCTGCCCGCCAGCCGGGCCTCGCGCCTGCAGCCGACCGAAGCGCTGCATTTCGAATGAATCATTTCATCTTTGCGGCGTAGGCCCAGTCGCCCTTGGCTGGGCGGCGAGCAGCGGCGCGCCTGGTTGCACTTTGAAGCCTTGAAACCCTGAAACTTTGAAACTGCTTCACGGTTTTGCCGGCAGCGCCCAGCCGTCCAACTCGCCGGTTTGCCGCATCAGCTCCAGAGTAGCTCGTGACAGCGCCAGTTGAGAATCCAGATAGCTGGAGTAACTGGTGCTGGTGTCGAGGCGCGCGTTTTCCTGGTCGCGAGCATTGGCTTCTCCGCTGGCCAGCTTGGCGTTGACGGCCTCGATGCCGGCCTGCGCCACCTCGTATTCGAGCTTGGCCACGTTGCTGGCGGCGGCCAGTTGGCGCAGGTTACGCTGCAGCTTCAAAGTGTTTTCCTCGATCTGGCTGCGCACGCCTTGGGCTTCCTTGCGCGCCCGCAGCAGTTCGGCGGCGGCGGCATTGGCGCGGGCATGCTGGGCGAAATCGCTGATCGGAAAACGTATGGAGAGCCCTACCGCAAAGCTGTTGGGCTGAAAGTTCTTATAGAACTGCTGGTAGTTGTTGATGGTGTTGCTCAAGCGCTGGTACTGGGTGGCGAAATCGATGGAAGGATAGAGCGCGCGGTGCTCGGCGCGGGCGCGCCATTCGGCCGTCACCACTTTTTGTTCAGCCAGGCGCACGGCGGGGTTGTTTTGCGCCGCCTGGGCGGCCAGGTTCTGCTGCTGCTCGATGGCGGGAGTGGAAGGGATGGAACTGCTGACGGTTTCGATGCTCTCGGCCGGCAAGCCGGTGAGCGCCGACAGATGCTGCCGGGCGACGTCGGCGGCCGTCTGGGCCGTGGCTGTCCGCATCTCGACCCGGGCAACGTTCAACTGCGCCTTCTTGAGATCCAGCTGGCTGTCGAGCCCCTCTTTCAGCCGCTGGCGGGTGATGAACTCGGCGCGCTTGGCTTCTTGCGCCGCCTCCGCCAATGTCTGCAGCCTGCGCAGGGCGTTGTCGAGCTCCAGATACGTGTTGGCTGCGTCCAGAATCACCGCGCTGCGCTTGTCGGCCATATCTAGGCCGGTGGACTTCCACTCGTTCCGGGCGGCGCGGATCAGGTCTTGCTGCGCGAAGTTCAGCAGGCTCTGCTGGGAGACGACGTTGAAGATCGAGGGCGCGCTGCCTTCAAGCGAGGGAGGAATGCCGTTGGTATAGCCCAGCCCCGAGCCGAAGACGATGGTGGGCAGATAAGCGGCGCGGGCCTGCTGGTAAGCCTCGTACGCCTTCTGCCGGTTGGCAACCGAGATGGCGATGATGCCGCCGCGTTTCAGCGCCAGTTCGATGGCTTGAGCAAACGGAACCGGCTCAGCCGGGCAAGACGCGGCCAGGGCCGATATCCCCGCCAGCGTGGCTATCGCACGCCAGAATTTCCTCAGGCGCCAACCGTTCATCATCTCGCTTCCTCTCCCCTTGCCGGCGCATCGGGGAAGTGGGAATAAAACCCAGCTACGCACGCCCTTTTTGGAAATCCCATTCGCGACCGTCTTTGGCGCGCTGTGCAGTGAACAACCGGAAATCCGAGTATAGCAACTCGGGCCGCTCGTTCTTAGGTGAAGTAATGGGGTCGTACATCGGGCTGGTAATGCCGGCCCGGCCCGCCCGGCTGCTCTGAGTGTGCGGCCAGCCTTCGTCGATGCCAGATGAGAGTTCGTGGGAGCAGGCGCTCATGCGCCCAGCCGGCGCAGGGCATCTTGCGCCGGGCGGTAATTGCTGGCCAGGGCAAGTGCGGACTGATATTCGCTGATGGCTTCCTTGCGGTCGCCCATCTTCTCCAGCGCCTGACCCAGCAGGTAATGGGCGCGGAAATGGGTGTCATACTCGTTCGTGCTGTTGCCGCCCAGGTAAGCGCGCAACGCCTGGCAGGCCTGCTCCAGCATCCTGCCGGCACTGACGAGCAGCTCGCCGGCATCGAACAGGTCCTCGGGAGAGCGCTTGGGCGAATTCAAGGCGTCATTGACCGCCTGGGAAAATTCCGGCCAGCGTTGGCCATCACGGTAAAGGCGCGCCAGCTCAAGCCAGGGGCCGGCGGCGCCGCCGCTGCTGTCCACCGCCGCCTTTAGCTGGCGCTCGGCTTCCTTCCAGTCTTTCCGCTTGGAGGCGATCATGGCGCGGATCAAGCTGGCCGCCGCCGGATCTGTATTCTGGGCGCTGTCGGCCAGTTGCACGGCCTTGTACTCGCCTCCTCCGACCAAGGCGGGCGCCAGCGTATAGAACTCCGCCAGGTCGCGGCGAATCGGCCAGTTGCCGGGGTCGAGCTGGTAAGCGCGCTCGAACTCCCGGGCGACCTTGCGCGCCAGAATGAAAGCCGTAACCACATTCACCTGCTCGGCTTTGCGGCCGTAGGCGCGTCCCAGCCACAGGTGATAGGAGGCGACCCGGGGATTCAGTTGCACCGCGCGCTCGCCGTTGCTGATGGCCTGCTCCCAGTTATTCATCAGGAAATAGACACGGCAGAGGGACGAGTACGCCTCGGCATTGTTGGGGTCGGTACGGATGGTCTGATTCAGGCGGTGGATTGCCTCGTCTGGCCGGCCCAGCGACAGCATCTCGGCTGCCGAGCCGCTGGCCAACAGAAGCAGCAGGCAGCAGAGCATCAGGGCGGCGCGCCGCCTCCACCACGCTCCTCCGCGGCGCCTGCCGGAACACGGCACCAGGTACCGAAGATTGCTCATAATAGCGAACAAATTAATAAGGACTCCCCACCACTTACTGGTTTCCCGCCGTATCGCCCACGATTTTGACGTTGGCACCCGGCGACAACGGAGAAGGGCTCAGCGAAGCCAGGGCTACAGTCTCATTCTCCCCAAGGCCCTTAACAATTTCAACCCGATTAAGGTTTATTACTCCCGTACGCACGGGACGTTGCTGCAGCCGGCCGTCGCGGACCACATACACGATCTGCTGGTTGCCATCGTCGTGCAAGGCCTCGCGGGGGAGGGTGAGCGCGTTATCGGTATTGGCGGTCTCGATCATAACCGTGACGTTGACGTTGGGCAGCAGTTTCTTGTCTTCGTTGTCGATGGCGCAAAGCGCCTCGCCGATCATGCGGCTGCCGCGGCTGACGATGTTGCTGGGCAGCGCGGTGACATGGCCCTTCCAGACGCGGCCCGGCAGAGCGTCCCAGGTAATCCTGACCGGCTGTCTCAATTGCAGATGGCCGACGTCAGGCTCATCGACAAAGGCGCGCACCTGCATCTGCGTCAAATCGGCGAGCTCGACCAGCAGGTCGCCGCTCTTGACGTAAGCACCCGGCCGGATCGGCAGGGAATAGACGGTACCGGCGAAGGGCGCCCGCACGTTTGAACGCTGGATGGAATCCTGGGCTGCCTCTACCATTGCCTCAGCGTTGGCCACGTCGGCCTGCGCTCGCTCCCGGTCCTGGACGGAGAAGCGCTTACTGGCTTTCTGATTCAGCAGCCGCAGGTCGGCCTGGGCACGGCTCAGGCGGTCACGGGCCGCCACGATCTCCTGCTGCGAAGCCGCTCCTTCTTGTTGCAGGCGAATCAAGGCCCGCAGGTTGCGGTTGGCGGCGGCGAATTCGTCGCGCGCCTTGGTGAGGGCGGCCTGCCGGTTCAGTAATTCTTCCTGCGATCCCCCCGCCTGCAGGGAGGCGTAGTTTGCCTGGGCGGCGCGTAGCTGGGCGGTGGCCCGCGCCAGCTCGACGCGGGCGCCGGAATCGTCGAGCTGGACCAGCAACTGCCCCGGACGGGCCAGCTCTCCTTCGTGAACCAGAATCCGCTTGACGGTGGTGGCGGCGGGCGCATGCGCCTCGAAATTCCGCTGCGGCTCGACCTTGCCGTTAGTGGCTATCGTGCTCAGGATGGACTGCCGTTCCGGCTTGGTGACCTGGATGCGGATCGGCCGCGGGCGCAGCGACACGAATGCGCTCACCGCGAGCACCACGGCAACCACTCCGGCCAGCACCGCCCAGTTCCGGCGTGCGTGCCTGGCCGCTTTGTCCGCAATTCCGTTTGCCATCTTAGGGTTTCAGCGTCGATTATAAATTACCCGCCCGGGCCAAATTCAGAGTAGGGCCTTTGGCTGCTGATGGCAAGAGCATCTCGGGAGGTAGCGCCGGCCTTCAGGCCGGCGTGGACGCCGCCGGGACAGCCGGTCTGGCGACCGGCGCTACCTCAGAGGGCCATTATCGGACTCTAGCCTTGCCGGGGTGCATTAAAATGCCAGCATGCGCAAGACGAAGGTAACCAGGCTTGGATACACCTCCGAGCACGCCTCCGCCGGCCTGGATGCGAAGCTGCCCGAGATTGAAACCTGGGCCAACCAGTTTCCCGGCTACGAGATTGAGATCGACATTCCGGAATTCACCTCCGTGTGCCCCAAAACCGGCTTGCCGGATTTCGGCGTTCTCTGGATCCGCTACATGCCGGACAAGCTGTGCCTGGAGCTGAAGTCCCTGAAGGAATACATCAATACCTATCGCAATCTTGGCATCTTCCAGGAAAACGTGGTGAACCGCGTGCTTGCCGACGTGGTGCGCGCCGTCCGGCCGGTATGGGCGCAGGTGCGCGGCCAGTTTCGTCCCCGGGGCGGCCTGGGGACCCTGGTGGAGGCGCGCTGGCCCAAGACCACAGGCGCCAGGGGCCGCAAGTCGCGGGCGTGACAGGAGCCGGCATGCCCGAAAGCAAACTCGGCGCCGCCGCGCCATTCAACCTCTGGCGCGGCGCCGGTGGCGCGGCGCTGCTGGTGTTGACGGCGCTTAACTTCGTCAACTACATCGACCGTTCGGTGCTGTTCGCGGTGCAGCCGCTGATCCAGCATGAATTCCGCCGCAGCGACGCGGAATTCGGCCTGCTCACCTCCGCCTTCTTCATCTTTTACATGTGCACGGCTCCGCTGATAGGCCCGCTGGCCGACCGCTATCCGCGCCGGCTCATAATGGTGGCCGGCGCCGTGCTGTGGAGCGGGGCCACTCTGCTCACCGCCATTACCTACGACTTCCGCGCCCTGCTCATTCGCCATACGGTGGTCGGAATCGGCGAGGCCACGTTCGTAACCATTGCGCCCGCCTACATCGCCGACTTCTTCTCCGAGCAGCACCGCGGCCGCGTGCTGTCGGTTTTTTATATGGCCATACCGGCGGGAACGGCGCTGGGGTACCTGGTAGGCGGCTATCTCGGCGGCCATTACGGCTGGCGCACGCCCTTCTACGTGGGCGCGGCTCCGGGATTCCTGCTGGCCGTGCTGCTGCTTGTTCTGCCCGAGCCGGCGCGCGGCTCGGCCGACCACATCGGCGGCAGCTTCGAGCGCGACACCTTCCTCGGCCTGTGGCGCAACCGGGCTTTCTGGACTTGCACCCTGGGAATGGCCATGCTGACCTTCGCCATCGGCGGCATGCAAGTGTGGATGCCCACCTTTCTGTTCCGCCTGCGCGGCATTCCCCTGGCCGAAGCCAACCGCGTCTTCGGCCTGATGACCCTGGCCAGCGGAATCTTCGCCACCCTGCTCGGCGGCTGGCTGGGCGACGCGCTGCTGCGCTATACCCGCGGCGCTTACTACCTGGTTTCAGCCTTGGGCATGACCGTGACCTTGCCTGCCATCGTCCTGGGAGTTTCCATCAGCGGACGCTGGATGTATCCGGCGATCTTCGTGGCCGAGTTTTTTCTGTTGCTAAACACGGCGCCGCTGAATGCCGCGTTGGTGAACGCCGTCAGCGGCAGGATTCGCGCCACCGCCATCGCCGTCAACCTGTTCACCATTCACCTGCTGGGAGACGCCTTTTCCCCCACGCTGATGGGTTACATCTCCGACCGCAGCAATCTGCGCACGGCATTTCTGGCGGCATCGGTGGCGGTGGCGATCTCCGCCGCCATTCTGTTTTACGGAATGCGGTTTGCTCCCGCGCTGAATGCGGCGAACAGGCAGCAGTAACTCTGCTCTCCTTACTGCCGCGGCAAAGTAATTTTTGCGCCCCCTGATTGGCCGGCGCACAGCAGACTGCGACGTGCTTAACTCTCAACTGGTAACGGGGCTCACACCGCACGCTTAGTAACGGGGCGCACACTTGTGCGTGACCTGCGTAACTGACAGGCGTGCTATGGCCAAGCAAGATGCGCAAGACGCTTCAGCAAGCAGCGCGCCGGAATTGCCAACGAGGCACTCGCCACGAGTGTCCGGAAGCGAGCGTTGCCGCCGCTGCGAAGTAAGGCCGGTCTGGGGGCTGGCTCATGCTGGGTGGGGTGGGCGTCTGGAACACGGGCCGAACCAAGGGGAATTCAAGGCCCACGCCGATCACAGGTTGGATGGCCTCCGGGTAGTGGGCCCGCCAGAGGCATTATGGCCCATACGCTCAGCACCTGCACCTTTTGCGGAGTGGGATGCGGGCTTTACCTGGAGACATCCGGCAATCAGGTTGCCGGCGTCTATCCCAGCTTCTCGCATCCGACCAACCAGGGAAGAGTTTGTGTTCGCGGCTGGCATGTACACGAGGTGGCCAGCTCGCCGGACCGTCTTAAGACTCCCCTGCTCAAGCGCGACGGCCGTCTGCAGGAAGTCTCCTGGGAGGAAGCCTTCGCCTTTATCGCCGCTCGCCTGAAGGAGATCCGGCAGCGGCACGGGCCTGACGCCATTGCCTTCCTCAACTCTCCCCGCTGCTCCAACGAAGAGAGCTACCTGCTGCAGAAGTTCGCCCGCGGCGTCATCGGCACCAACAACGTCGACCACGGAACCGGCGTGTACAGCAACAACTCCATCGATGTCCTGCTGGAAATGCTGGGAATGCCGGCCAGCACCAACTCCATCGCCGACCTGGCCAAAAGCGAGGTCATCCTGGTCGATGGCGTCAACTTGGCGCGCCGGGTGCCGACAGTGGCCGGGGCGGTGATTCGCGCCAAGCTCAACGGCGCCCGCCTGATCGTGGTGGGTTCGCGCATACACCGCGTGGCCGAGCTGGCCGATCTCTACCTGCGCATCAAGCCGGGCAGCGAGGCCCTGCTCTATGGCGCCATGGCCAAGGTGATCGAGGACCGCGGCCTGATGGACCTGGCCTTCATCAAATCGCGCTGCCGCGATTACCAGCCCTTCCTGGCGCAACTGCGCAGCTACGATCTGGTGCATGCGGCCGAAGGCTGCGGCGTTTCCTCGGACCTGATCGAAGCCGCGGCGCTCAGTTACGCCAACGCCAGGTCGGCCGCGCTGCTCTACTCCATCAGCATGGGCGAGAAGAGCGAGCAGAACATTCAGTCGCTGGTCAATCTGGCGTTGATCACCGGCAATATCGGCAAAGAGGGATCGGGAATCTACGCCCTGGGCGAGCAGAACAACGTTCAAGGCGTCTGCGATGTCGGCATGCTGCCCGACCGCCTGCCAGGATACGCGTCCGTGACCAGCCCCGAGGCCCGGGCGGCGGTGGAAGCGGTTTGGGGAACGAAGATTCCGCCCACTCCGGGCTTGCCTGCCCGTGCCGTGCTGGCCGACCGGGGCAAAGGCAAGGTGAAAGCCCTGTGGGTTATCCGCTACGACCCGATGAGCACCGCCTTTGTGGCGGGCGTGGCGGAGTCCCTGCGCCAGTTCGACCTCATCGTAGTGCAGCATCTCTTCATGACCGAGACCGCGCAATTTGCCGACGTGGTTTTGCCGACCACGGCCTATGGCGAAGAGCAGGTTTCATTTACCAGCACCGAGCGCCGCATCCAGTTGGCGGCCAAGGCGATCGATCCGCCGGCCGGACTCACGCCGGCATGGCAGCAGCTCACCCATCTGGCCGGCCTCATGGGCGCTGGCTGGAAGTACCAGTCGGCCGCCGAGGTGATGCAGGAGATCGGCGAGGTGGTTCCGTTCTACTGCGGCGCCAGCTACGAGAACCTGGCCCGCGATTACGGGCGGCAGTGGCCATGCACCAAGGACGAGCCGCTGGGCACTCCCTTCCTTTACGGCGGCAATGGCGAGCACCGGCTCTTCAAGTTCGTTCCCGTAAAGCCGCCGGCGCCGTTCGTTGCCTCCAAGGAATTTCCGCTCACGCTGGTGTTCGGCAACTCCCTCTATTACTGGAGCCAGAACGTGCTCATCCGCCACAGCGAGACGCTGAAACGGGAATACCGCAGCCTGTTCCTCGATTACCCGGAGGGCTTCGTTGAGATCAGCGTCGAAGACGCCAAGGAACTCGGCCTGCGCGATGGCGAGAAAGTCTGCCTGGATGCCGCCACCGGCTCGGCGTGTTCAACCGTGCGGGTGGCGCCGGAAGTCATGAAAGGCCTCGTCTACGTTCCTTACTTCATGCGCGAGGTGCAGGAGCAGATCCTGGGCGAGCCCGGCGATCAGCCACAAGCTGGTCCCGGTTCGCGTGGAAAAGCAGGAGGCTATATGAAAGCCCGCATCCTGGACCGTGACGACGTGCTCAAGATCGTGGACCTGCTGCGCCGGCAGGGCTACGAGGTGATCGCGCCGTTCTGCGGCCGCGGGCGCGACACCTACTTCGACACGCGTGACCGACGACAACCGCGAGCGCGTGCAGATTCACCTGCCCAATCCCTATTACCCGCCCAAGCGCTTCGTCCTGCCGCACATCGAGCGCCTGCTCAAAGTCAGACGCAGCAACGGCGAGATTCGCATCGAGCCCAGGTACGAGCGAGCCCAAGCGCGCCATCTTCGGCATCCGCTCCTGCGACGTGGCCGGCATCTACCACCTCGACCGTTTCTACCTGGGCGGCGAGTTCCGCGACGTCTACTACGAGAAGCGCCGCAAGAACCTGTTCCTGGTGAACGTGGTCTGCACCGACCCGGAACGCGACATCGGCGACGAGTGCTTCTGCGTCTGCGCCGACACCGGTCCGGCCGCGCGCGACCATTTCGACCTGCAACTCATGGACCTGGGCGAAGGAATTCATGGCCGTGGCCGGCACGCCGGCCGGGCGAGGCACTTTTCGCCGAGCCCATCTTCCGCACGGCCACCGCCGGCGCACGTGGAGAAGCGCCGCGCCATCCTCGACGAGGTGCGCAAGCAGCTTCAAGACCACGCACCAGCTGGTTTTCCGCCACCGTCCGCTACATCTCGCAGGGCGACGATTCTGGACAAGACCTGGGAGGAGATCGGCAACCGCTGCCTGGAGTGCGGCGGCTGCACTTACGTCTGCCCGGCCTGCACCTGCTTCACCGTCACCGACCGCCAGGTCGGGCCGGAGGAAATCGAGCGCGTGCGCATCTGGGACTCCTGCGCCCTGGGCGGCTTCACCCGCATGGCCGGCGGACACAACCCGCGCAGGCCGTGCACGACCGCCGCAACCGCCGCTTCTTCCGCAAGCTGGCGCATTACTTCATCCAGCGCGAACTGTCCATGGCCTGCGTGGGCTGCGGGCGCTGCGCCGCCGTTTGCCACGGCGACATCGGCATGCCCAGCGTGGTGGAGATGATCCGCCGCGCCACCTCGCCAGCCTCCGGAACGGACAGCTGGACGCCGGCATTGACCAGCATGAGCACTCAGCCACAGCACGTTGAACCGGGCAGCGCCACTGACGAAAACATTTATCTGCCGAAGCTGGCCGTCCTCGACCGGGTGGTGACGGAGATCGCCGGAGGTCAAGACGTTTTACTGGCACTTCGAGGACCCGGCGGAGCAGCGCGCTTTCAAGCGCTTCCGCCCGGGCCAGTTCGCGCAGGTGTCCCTGTTCGGCGTGGGCGAGTTTCCCGCCTCGCTGCCGCCCAGCCCCACCGAGGAGGAGACCTTCTTCACCATCCGCCAGGTCGGCAGTTGCACCGCCGCCCTGCATCAGCTCAAGCCGGGCGACAAGTTCGCCGTGCGCGGCCCTTACGGCAACGGCTTTCCGATGGAGGATTACGACGGCAAGAACCTGGTCTTCGTGGCCGGCGGCATCGGGCTGATTCCGCTGCGCTCCTGCATCGTCTATGCGCTCAAGCACCGCGAGCAAGTACGAGCGCATCCAGATTTTTCTACGGCGCCAAAACGCCGCAGCGAACTGATGTACCTGCCCAATCTGCGCGAGTGGGAGAAATCGGCCGGGCGTCGAGTGCTACCTCACGCGTGGACCGCGCCGACAGCACGGCTGGAACGGCAACGTCGGCGTGGTCGGCAGCCTGTTCAAGAAGCCGGGCGTGCAGGTGCCGGTGGACAACACCATCGCCTTCGTCTGCGGCCCGCCGATCATGTTCCGCTTCGTCATCAAGGACCTGCTGGACATGGGTTTCCAGGAGCGCAACATCGTCTCCACGCTCGAGCGCTACATGAAATGCGGCGTCGGCAAGTGCGGCCATTGCTGCATCGGCGTGGCCTACGTCTGCGTGGACGGCCCGGTGTTCACCTACGAGCAGATCAAGAAACTGGGGGAGGACATCTGATGCCGGACCTGCGCGAACAGCTCGAGCAGATACCTCAGCGGGCGCGTCTGCTTCATGGGCCTGGGCAACGCGGACGACGGCGACGACGGCTTCGGGGTGCTGGCTGGCGGAGACGCTGCGCCGCGCCGGCATGCCGCGACGTGGTGATCTGCCGGAACCACGCCCGAGCGCCATCTCTGGCCGTCGCTGGCGCAAGCCGGATTCGACCATCTCGTCTTCCTGGATGCCGTGGACTTCGGCGGCGCGCCGGGTTCGGTGGTGTTTCTGGATGCCGCAGGAAATCGCCGCCCGCTTTCCCGCAGATTTCCACCCACAAGATTTCGCTGGGCTTGCTGGCGCAATGGGTGGAGGCGAATGGCACGACCAGGCGTGGCTGCTGGGCGTGCAGCCGGAGTCGCTCAAGCCCGGCCAGCCGCTGACCGCCACCGTGCGGACCACGCTGGAAGCGCTAAGCGATTTACTGCAAGGCCTCGCCGGAGCAGATTTTCGGCTTCTGCGCCCGGCCCGCAAAAAACCTGCGCCGGGGAGAACCGGGCGGGGGCTCCGCTCAGGATGGAAATTTTTGCTGGCGACCAAACCGTGAACTCGCGGCGGAGCGAGGTGCGCGTCTCATGACTCCCGAACAAGCCGTCTTCGTCTCGATCCTCGTCTGCATCGCCGGAGCGGTCGTGACCCTGCTCGTTTCGCGCCAGCGCACGCTGGCCGGCTGGCTCGCCTTTCTGACCACCGCGGTCACGGCGGTGCTGATCTTTTCGGCCGTGGCCACGGTGCTGGTCGCGGGACCATCTGCGCACGCGGGTACGTTCTCCTGGACGACCCCTGAATTTGCCGTCGGCTTGCGCCTCCATGTGGACGGGCTGACCGCGATGTTCCTGCTGCTGGCGGCGCTGATCGCCGTGCCGGCATCGCTCTACTCCATCATCTACATGCGGCACTACGAGGAGTACGGCGTGGCCCGCTATTATCCGTATTTCCTGCTGTTCCTGGCGGCCATGTACGGCCTGCTCAGCACCACGGACATGATGTGGTTCTTCTTCATCTTCTGGCAGATGATGACTCTGCCGGGCTACGCGCTGATCCGTTTCGAGAACAGGAAACCGGCCAACATGTGCGCGCGGCCAACAAATTTCTGGTCATGATGCAGATTGCCTGCGCGGCGACCATGATCGGCGCGGAGATCCTGGCCGTACGCGGGCGGCCGCCAGTACGGGCGTCGGCGGCTTGAAGTATGACTTCGACACGGTGAGCGCGAATCTGCCGGCGCTGCTGCAGCGCCCAGCCCGGCATCACGGCGCTGGCCTTCGCGCTGTTCCTGGTGGGCTTTGGCATCAAGATGGGCATGTGGCCCTTCGGCCAGTTCTGGCTGCCGGACGCGCACCCGGCCGCGCCTTCGCCGGTCAGCGCCATGCTTTCCGGCGTGATGATCAAGACCGGCGTCTACGGCCTGATGCGCTATTTCCTCTGGCTGGTGCCGGCCGAGCGCGCAGGCCGATTACCCGCTGGCGAAATGGGGCTTGGTCGTCGCGCTGCTCGGCACGATCACGCTGTTCACCGGCACCATGCAGGCGCTCAAGCAGGAGCAGACCAAGCGCCTGCTGGCCTTCCACAGCATCGGCCAGATCGGCTACATCCTGCTGGGCACCGGCGCCTGCATGGCCCTGCTGCCGGCGACCGGCGCCGAATGCGCCGACGCTGGCCGCCATCGGCTTGCTCGGCGCGCTGTTTCACGTCCTCAACCACGGCCTGTTCAAGGCGCTGCTGTTCCTCAACGCCGGCTCCATGCTCCACGCCACCGGCACGCAGGACCTGAACAAGATGGGCGGCCTGATGAAGTTCATGCCGCTGACGGCCATCACGGCGCTGGTGGCCTCGTTCTCCATCTCCGGCGTGCCGCTGTTCAACGGCTTCGTCAGCAAGTGGAGCATCTACGTGGCGGCGGTGCAGGGCAGCGGCTCGGCCAAGTATCTGGCGCGTGTGCGCCGTCATCGCCATCCTGACCAGCGCGCTGACCCTGGCCTCGTTCATCAAGTTCTTCGGCGTGAGCTTCCTGTCGCGCACCAGCGCGCTGGTGACCGAGCAGGCGGCCGCGCAAGGGCCGGCTCGAAGTCGGCTGGATGATGCAGTTGCCGCAGGTCGTTCTGGCGCTTGCTCTGCGTGCTGCTGGGCGTCGTGCCGGCCATCGCCTTCGGCCTGATGCAGACGGCGCTGGACGCCAGCCGGCAGGGCTTCGGCACTGCGCTGGCCGACGCCGCGCCCATGACTGGCGGACTGCTGGGCGGGCGTCGCGACGCTTCAATCGGCGGCCCGTGTTTGCGCCGCTGGCGCTGGCGGCTGGTGCTGGGCCTGGTGTTCCTGGCGGCCGCGGTGCATCTCGAAGCTCGGCGGCGCGCCGCGCCGCGCCGCCGCTCCCTGGCTCTGCGGCTACGTCGCGCGAGGCGGATTGCCACCGCTACGCCGCCCACAACTTCTACGGCGAGATCAAACGCTACTTCCGCTGGCTCGGCGGCGCGCCCGCGGCCGCGCGCGTGAGGAAGCCCAGCCGGTTTGAAGGAGCACTGAAATGATCGCCCGCGAAAGACTCAACCAGTTGAAGGAGAAGTTCGGCCCGGCCATCCAGCGGGCCGACCTGCCCGGCGACACCGCCTGTTCGTCTTCGTCGAGCCGTCCGCCGTTGAAGGCCATCTGCCAGCACATCTTCCGCGACCTGGATGCCCGCTACGTCATCAGCATCGGCGCTGGATGACCGGCCTTTCTCCGGCAAGTTCCTGGTCGCGCACGACTTCGCCTTCGACCGCGACCACCTGCTCTGCAGCGTGCTGGCCTACCTGCCGGCCGACAATCCCAAGGTGGACAGCATCTCCGACGTCGTGCCCGGCGCCAACTGGGCCGAGCGCGAAATCCGCGACCTGGTCGGCATCGAGCCGGTGGGCCATCCTTACCCCGAAGCGGCTGGTGCTGCCCGACGGCTGGCCCGACGGCGTGCATCCGCTGCGCAAGGACGTGCCCTGGAACCAGGTGCCCGACGGCTTCGACGAGGAGCGCGAGTTCAAGTTCGACGACCCGCCGGAAGGCTGCACGGTGGTGCCGTTCGGGCCGTTCCATCCCACGCTCGACGAGCCGGCGCATTTCCGGCTCTACGTCGAAGGCGAGATGGTGCGCGGCTGCGAGTACCGCGGGTTCATGGTGCATCGCGGCATCGAGAAGCTGGCCGAGTCGCGTGCTCACCTACAACGACATCCCGATGATGGCCGAGCGCATCTGCGGCATCTGCGGCTGCGTGCACAACGTCGCCTACGCGCAGGCGGTCGAGACCGCCGCCGCCCTGCAGGCCGCCGCCGCGCGCCGAATACATCCGCACCATCATGCTGGAGATCGAGCGCCTGCACAGCCACCTGCTGTGGGTCGGGCTGGCCTGCCACATCGTCGGCTTCGACACGCTGTTCATGCAGAGCTGGCGCATCCGCGAGCCGATCATGTGGATCGCGGAGAAGATCACCGGCAACCGCAAGACCTACGCGCTCTGCGTCATCGGCGGCGTGCGCTGGGACATCACGCCCGAGCTGAAGGCCGAACTGCGCCAGGTGCTCGACAAGCTGGAGGCGGAGTGGCGCGCGGTGGTGGCCGCGGTCAGCAAGGACAAGAACATCCAGAAGCGCACGCGCGGCGTGGGCGTGGCGGACAAGACGCTGGTGAAGAACGCCGGCCTCATCGGCCCGGTGGCGCGCGCGGCGGGCGTGGACATCGATTGCCGGCGCGATCATCCCTATGCCGCCTACGACCGGGTGGATTTCGACGTCATCACCGCAGAGCGGCTGCGATGTCTGGTCGCGCGTGGTGGTGCGCATGAAGGAAGTGTTCGAGTCCATCCGGATCATCCGCCAGTGCCTGGAGAAGATGGAGGACGGGCCGCTGCAAGCTGCAGATCAAGGACGAACTGCCGGCGGGCCGCCTGGGGCTGTCGTCGGTCGAAGCGCCGCGCGGCGAGAGCCATCACTTCGTCATCACCGGCGAGAACAACCGCCCGCGCCGCTGGCGGGTGCGCGCGCCCACCTACCAGAACCTGCAGGGCGTGCCGATGATGATCAAGGACCAGCAGACTGGCCGACATGACGATCTCGCTGGGCAGCATCGACCCCTGCTTCTCCTGCACCGACCGGCTGGAGACGATTGACCTGAAGTCGGGCGCGACCAAGGTGTGGTCGCAGGAGGAGCTGCTGGATTCGGCTCGGGCGAAGCAGAGGCAGGATTGAATATGAATCAGAGTGTCATTGCAGTGATTGCCGGCGCGGCTTTGCAACGTGGCGCCTCGTGCTTGCTGGCTGGCCCCGTTCTTCCAGGGCGTGCTGCGCAAGGTCACGGCGCGCATCCAATCGCGCCAGGGACCGCCGCTGTGGCAGCCCTACTTCGACCTGCTGAAGCTGCTGGGCAAGGAAGACATTGAATCGGGCCAGACGCCGGTCATGCAGCGGTTCGCGGCCTACCTGTCGCTGGCCACGGTGCTCACGCTCGCCTGCCTGGTGCCGATGGGCTTTGCCGGCGCCGATGAACGGCGCGGGCGACGTCATCCTGCTGATCTACCTGCTGACGCTTTCCGGCATCTGCACGCTGCTGGCGGGCCTGGCGGCGGGTTCCACCTACTCGCTGGTCGGCATCAGCCGCGAAATGATGACCATGATTGCGCTGGAGCCGCTGTTTGCCATGGCCATCGTCGTCGGCGCGGTCCACACGCGGTCGTTCCGGCTGGACACGGTGCTGAACGGCTCGGTCTATGCCACCGGCGGTTTCCCCTGGTCGGGCGTGATCATGCTGGGGGTGATGCTGCTGTCGTTCCAGGCCTTCGTGCAGCGGGTGCCGTTCGACATTTCGGAGGCGGAGACCGAGCTGATGGAAGGGCCGCTGATGGAATACTCCGGGCCGAAGCTGGCGCTGTTCAAGTATGCGCAGATGGCCAAGCTGGTCATCTACAGCGCGCTGTTCGTGGGGCTGTTTGTGCCGTGGGGCTCGGCGCTGGCGTTCCCGCTGGGCTGGCTGGTCTTCTGGGCTGAAGGTGTTCGGGCTGGTGCTGCTGGTGACGCTGGTGGCCGCCACCCACGCGCGCTACCGGATTGACCAGGCCATCCGTTACTTCGCCGGGCTGCTGGTGGTGGCCCTGGTGGCGTTGGTCCTGGCGACTTGGCTATTGAGACGGGTTACTGGAACGCCGTGATTGCGTTGCGGGTGGAGGTGAAGCTCATGTCTCTGTTGAGCAAACTCAAAGAAACCGTCATCTGCCTGAAGGCGGGCCGGGTCACGCTGCCCTATCCCGCGCACAGCCGCCGCCGTGCCGGAGAAGTTCCGCGGCCGGCCGATCTTCGACGCGCGCCAAGTGCATCGGCTGCGCCGGCTGCGCCAACAACTGCCCGGCGCGCGAGATCCTGGTGTTCGATGTCTGCCAGGAGATTCGCATCCTGCAGTACCTGGGCCGCCGCTGCACCTACTGCGGACGCTGCGCCGATGTCTGCCCGGAAAAAGCCATCACCATGAGCCATGAGTTCGAGACCGGCACCGACAGCATCGGCGACTTCCAGCAGCGGCTGGAGCTGTTCATGAGCACCTGCCAGCGCTGCGGGCGCTGCTTCAAGGAGCCCAGTCGCCGCTGGAGCAATTGAAGCTGAAGGGCTACCGCTTCGACGACCTGGCAGAACGAGCGCTGGATCTTCCGCTCGCAGGCCTACCTGGAAAGCGAGCGCGGCGGTGGACGACATTCAGATTGATCGAATTAGGAAAGGGCGAAAGGAATCTGCCATGTTGAAGAACCTTTGCCAGAAGATGTTCGGCCGGTCGCTGTGGGTCTATCACGCCAACAGCGGCGGCTGCAACGGCTGCGACATCGAGGTGCTGAACGTCCTCACGCCCTACTATGATGTCGAGCGCTTCGGCATCAAGCTGGTCGGCTCGCCGCGCCACGCCGACGTGATGCTCTGCCAGGGCCCGGCCATGCGCTCCACAGCGCACGGCGCTCAAGCGCGCCTACGAGGCCATGCCCGCGCCCAAGCTGGTCTTTGCCATCGGCTCCTGCGCCTGCTGGCGGCGGCATCTGGTTCGATACCTACGCGGTCATCGGACCGGTGGAAAAAGTTATTCCGGTGAATTTCTACATCCCCGGCTGCCCGCCGCGCCCCGAGGCCATCATCTACGGCGTGGCGCTGGCCCTCGGCCTGGTGCCGAAGAAAGTCGCCGAGGCGCATCTCAAGCAGCCGGAGCTGCCGATCCCGCGCTACCACCCCCAGGATCTGCGCCGCGAAGGCGAGCTGACAATCTACCAGCGCCAGGAAAAAGTGTAGGGAGCTTTTTCCCCGCAGATCTTCGGAAGATACAGGGCGCAGGCCTTACCGCTTACGGTTTCTACTTCTTCGTCTTTTCCTTTTTTCCGGATTGATCGTCGACAGCCACCAGGAGCTGATCGTCGCTGCGCCATGTGATCTCGGCCAGGTGTCCCCTGCGGAACACCTTTCCCGTGATGCGAATCTCGCGGTTCTTGAGCGCCTGCAGATTGCCGAAGCGGCGGGCATCGGCCGGGGCAACGGCGACGGCAAAGCTGCAGTCGCGCTCATCGCGGCAGAAGTTTAGATAGGTCATGCCGCTTCTGGCTACGTGCACTTCGACCACCTTGCCGGTAATGCAGGCCGTCTCGCCGGCCTTTTCCAAGGCCCGGGTGAAGGGCAGGCATTGCGAGTCGTCGCCGCCATCGGTCGCGGGCGCTGCCGACCGCGCTTGGCCGGCCGCGAATACGGAGAGCAAGACGGCAAACGCCAGCGCCGCCACGGCCTTCACTTGGTGGGCTCCATGCGCAGCACGTCGTTGAAGCGGTTGAAGTAGTTGAACAAGCCGATGGCTGCGGCCAACTCGATGATCTCTCCATCGGAGAAATGGCTGCGCAGCCCGGCCCAGAAATCGTCGTCGACCGAGTGCGGGCGCAGCGTCTCGCGCTCGGCCAGTTCCAGGGCGGCCTTTTCCGCCGCCGAGAAATCGCTGCGGCGGCGAAACTCCCCCAGGTTGTCAAGCTGTTCCCTGGTCCAGCCCAGCCGCTCTGCCAGAGCGGTGTGCGAGGCCAGTCAATAAACGCAGCGGTTGAGCTGCGAAGTGCGCACGATCACCAGTTCCTTGAGCTTGGGCGAAAGGGTTCCGGTTTCCATTACCGCCCGCAGGTGGGCGATCAGGGTGCGCAGGATTTCAGGCCGATGAGCCACGGTGCGGAACATGTTGGGCACGTTGCCGCGCTGTTGCTGGTAGTGGTCGTAAATCGATTGTGTCTGCTCGTTTACTTCGGAGCGTTCCAGGCGCCGAATGCGCATTGTTTGCACCTCTGCCCGGGAAGGATCGCAGACAGCTTCTCCCGGATGCCTTTCTCATTCTGCCCCGCGGCCGCGCAACTGTCCAGCAGAGTTCCTCGCCTGAGCAGCCGTTGCTCCGGTGGAAAACTGCGGGCTGCAAATCTTCACTCGCTCCCGAATAGATCCGACCGCGTGGCCTTAGTTCTACCGGGCTAAGGGAAATAGTTCTCCGGTGTTAAGGGAAAATACAGTGCAGAGTTCCCGTCCAGTACTGCGTCAAATCATTGTAGAGTGATGTGCAGCAAAGGGGCGCTTCGCGTCGAGGGAGGGCTGCAGGGCTGCTGCAAAACCCTCGGGAGCCGACGCAACTTTGGCGCGTGCCGCAGCCTCTAGATGATAGTAGCGGCAGACCACGATGGAATGAGCGCGTGATAAACGCGCCAATGCGTTCCCTGGGAAGTTGAGGTAATGAAGTTCCGCAGCAGCATCTTGTTAATTTGCCTGGCCGCCGGAGTGGTTGCCGTGCAGTCGCAGGGCCCCCCGGCGTCCGGTCCGCCTGCTGCTGCAGCGGGCGTCCCCATTGCCAATGACGCGCGCGGAGCCCTGGTGCGCATTCTCACGCCTTCGGCGGGCCAGCAGCTCAAGGTGAATTACGTGGAAGTGAGTTACGAGCTGGTGAACCCTGGCGTAAGCGGCGGCGAGCCAAACTTCCTGCTGCAACTGGACGCGCAAGATCCGGTTACCACCAGGGACACGAGCTACACCTTTACCGGAGTTACCCCCGGCCAGCACACGCTCAACGTGCAAGTGGTGGATGCCAACGGTACACCGGTGAGTGGCGGCCGCGCCAGCGTGGTTTTCTTTGTCGCTTCCCCGTCTTCTTCTTTGCCCGCCACCGGTCCATCCGGCGCGGCGGGCGGCGGGCATCATGAGCTGGCCTCGGCGGCCAGTTCACTGCCGTTGATCTCCGTGATTGGGTTTGGCGCCCTACTGGGCGGCTTGGCTTCCGCACTCCGCGCTCGCAAATAGAGCGGGCTATGCCTGTTTCAGAGATGCTGCTTCCCAACAGAGGAACGTCATTCCGAGCGAGCGACGCTGGCGTCGCGAGTCGAGGAATCTTGCGTTATTTTTTGCCTATATCAAACACAAGATCCCTCCGCTCGCTCGCAACCGGCTTCGCTTCGGCCGGGATGACGCTCACGTGTGGCATCGAGATACAGCGACCGAAAAACTGGTCTAAGGGGCTACGGAAAAACAGGATTGATTCAGTTGCTTCGACGCGCTTTTCGCAGCCTGCTAAACCGGTTGCGGCAGGCTGAGGCGCGGAAGGGTACGGCAGGCGAAGCGAATCTCTTCCAACTGTTCACGTTCGATGCTGACGAATTCCAGGCCGTAATGCGCGCCGGTGTGCCGGCGTACCATCGCGCGCGGTGCTAGGTCATTCTGGCTGCCGGGCAGGCGGAAACGCAGGCTGACCAGTTCTCCCAGCGTAAGCTCCTGCGCCAGATCAACTCCTATACCAAGCTCGCAGATGTCGGTGGAAGTGCCGCGCAGTTCCTCCGTCAGGCTGGAGTGCCGCGGAAGCACGGCCACTGGGACTTCAAGCTGGTAACGGGCGGCCAGCCGGGCCAGCGGCCAGCGAATCTGGTTGCCTGGGCCGATCATCTCCTCGACCGCGCTCAGCAGCTCGTGCCGCGATCTGGACTTCTGCACGAAGCTGTCGGCCTGGTTCAGCAGCGCCTGGGGCATTCGTCCGGGGTTCCTGCTTAACAGCAGAATGCGGGTGCGGGCGGAGTTCTGGCGAACGAACGCCGTTATCTCCTCCAGGCCGTCTTGTCCTGCCGAAACATCGATCAGCAACAGATCGAAGGCCCCCGCCTGCAACTCATGCATGGCTTTTTGCGCGTCGGCAGGGCAGACGAGCTCGTAGCCGGCGGTCTCAAGATACGAGCGGCGCAACGATTGCTCCGCCGCATCGGCTTCGATATAGAGTATGCGCTTGCGGGTGTGTCCACCATCCTCGACGCATTGCAGGCCTATGTGCCCAGCCAGATCGGAGCCGGAAGCGCCCACCCACAGCACCTGGAAGCGCGCCCGCCGCTCACCCTGCTGCACCGCCAGTATGGCGCCCGGCGCCACCTCCGAGCTGACGCCGATGAGGCGAATGCCGGCGCTGGAAATGTCCAGCGTCTGTGCCTGTTCCATGAAGGCCCGCCCGGCACGATCGACGCCGAACACCAGGGTGGCGACCTGCACAGGGAAGCGCGGTTCTCGCCGGCTGGATATGACTGACATGGTACTCTGCCACAAATGTATCATTGCTGCACAAAAGCAACTCTTTATTTCCGGGCTGGTGGTAGCTAACAAGTGACTAGGGCCTTTCCTCTGCGGCCGGGGTGCGGAGATGCGCCTCTGGTACCCTGAGAGGGGGAATTTATGGTTGTCCGCTTTTTAATAGTGGTTGTCGTCGCTGCCGCCCTCGCCCTGCCGCAGGCGGGCAGCTTTCTGGTGGTCGACCAGCCGGTGCCTTCGGATGCGGGCGTCGTGCTGGAAGGCTCTCCTACGGATTTCCGGATGAACCAGGGCATTGACTTGGTGAAAAAGGGGATTACCCGGGAACTGTTCCTCGATGCCGACACCAAAATGGTCTACTTTGGCAAAACCCTGGCGCAGCATGCCCAGGATTATGTCCAGGCCCTGCCGCCGGAGCTGGCCGCCCATGTCCACGTCTGCCCCCTGACGGCCAGGTCTACTGCGGAAGAAGCCTATGATGCGGCGCGCTGCCTGGCCCCCATGCACCCCAGCCGGGTGCTGCTGATAACCTCCGATTACCACACCTGCCGCGCACTTTCCGTTTTTCACACCATCCTGCCCAAGTACTCATGGTCGATTTCTGCCTCGCACGATCCGGCCGAGTTTCGCGAGGACTACTGGAAGAGCCGTGAATGGACCAAGACCACCTTCCTGGAATGGCAAAAGCTGCTCTTCTGGAACCTGCTGGAGCGCTGGAGAGTCCATCCGGCGTCCTAAGATAGACATCCCGCCGTCTCCAGGCCGGGGTGGGGCAATGGACGCACCAGGCCGGGCGTAAAGATGTCCGCCGCTTGGAACCGCGAGCTATCCACTACAAATTTCGCTTCGCCAAGGCTCTGGACATACAATAGTAGCGGGAGAAATTTCCACCCTGGACGGCGCATGCACTCCGCTTGCCGCGGCCGGCGCGGGGTTAGGCGTCCGGCCTGTGGCTGGCGAATCCCGTCGGCTTGTCATCGCCGGCCTGAAGAGGGGAGCAGATTATGCATCTCGGCGTACCGGAGCTTCTGCTGATATTTGGCATCGCACTCTTGCTGTTCGGGCCCAAGAAACTTGGGCAGTTGGGCAAGGGGCTGGGCGAAGGCATTAAGAACTTCAAGGACGGACTGAGCGGCGGGCACGAATCCAAGCCGGCCGATCCTACCGCCCCGGGCAGCGAGACCAAGGCGCCGGTGGAAGAGAAAAAGTAGACGGCGCCGCCCAGGCCGGCGGTGCGAGCGGGCTTGCATCGCAACTGCCACCCTGACAAAACAGTGCACCTTGCGGCGCGCTGTTTGCAGTAACTGCGTTTCTCCAATAAAAGGGCTTCCGGCCGAGCCAAATCACCCTTTCGGCCAATCCCACGAAATCAGGACCATAGGTAGCGCTGCCGCCTACGGCGGCGGGCCAAGGTTTCTTGCGGTTCCGGCAGCGCCGCCGGCGAGGGCGCCACTACCCCCAACTGGCAACGAACAACTAAGAACGAAGAACCGAGTCTTACTCCGGCACCAATTCGGTTTCCAGCTCGGTGTTGCTCAGGGCGCCGTTCTTCAGGTGTTCCAGCCCATAATCGAAGCCCCGGTCGTAGGCCTTGAGGTTGAGCTCGCGGAAGCTGGCGGGCACGGAGCTTTCGACCGCCTTGCGCAACGAATCACGTTGCAGCAGCCCGCTGACCGCGCCGAAGAAGCCGGTCATCACGATATTCAGCACCATGCGCTTGCCCAGCTCTTCGGCAATGCGGGTGGCCGGAATGCCGTAGATGCGCGTGCCCACGGGAATGCTGGAGACGCGCACCAGGTCCTGCTCGATGAGCATGAGCCCGCCCGGCCGCAGCTCGGGAGAGAACCTGGTGTAAGCCTCCTGCGACATGACCACCAGGATGTCCGGGCGGGTGACGTAGGGATAGAGCACTGGCCGGTCGGAGATAACCAGTTGCGCGCTGCAGGCGCCGCCGCGGGCCTCCGGACCGAAGTTCTGCGTCATGGTGGCGTGGTGGCCCTCGACGATCGAGGCGGCTTTGCCAATCACTATGGCCGAGAGGATTACGCCCTGTCCGCCGAAGCCGGCGATACGCATTTCAGTTAGCTGCATACCGGTTCCTCCATCTCGATGTAGCGGCTGCCCAGCTCCTCATGCAAGTGCTGGCTCATCATCTCGCGGTAATCGGGACGCTGGCGGTCGACGAACTTGCCCAGAACGATCTCGCCCGCCTTGCTGAGCGCGACCTCGCTGGTGGGGCAGCCGTTCTTGATCTTGCTGTGCTCCTTGTAGAACTTCATGGCGTCCAGCCCGTCGCCCATCTTGTTGCGCCGCTGATACAGCGTGGGACAGGGCGAGAGCACCTCGATGAAGCAAAAGCCCTTCTTGGAGAAGATTTCCTTCATCGACAAGGCCAACTGGCGCACGTGGTAGGTGGTCCAGCGGGCCACGTAGCAGGCCCCGGCGGCTTCCACCAGGTAAGGCAGATTAAAGGCCGGGTCGTAGGTGCCGTAGGGAGCGGTGGAAGTGGTTACGTCTCCCGGAGTGGTAGGCGCTGTCTGTCCGCCGGTCATGGCGTAAATCATGTTGTTGACGCAGATGACCTTGAGATCGACATTGCGGCGGGCAGCGTGAATCAGGTGATTGCCGCCGATGGCGAACAGGTCGCCGTCGCCGCTGTAGACCACCACGTTCAATTTCGGGTTGGCCATCTTCAAGCCGGTGGCGAAGGGGATGGCGCGCCCGTGGGTGGTGTGAAACGAGTCCAGCGCCACGTATCCGGCCACGCGGCCGGTGCAGCCGATGCCGGAGACCACGGCCAGCTTGTTGCGGTCGACCTTGGACTCCAGCAGGGCGCGGGTAAAGCAATTGACCGTGGTGCCGATGCCGCAGCCCGGACACCAGATGTGCGGAATGCGCTCCGAGCGCAGAAACTGCTCGGAAGGATTGGCCGGACAGGCTGCCAACTGACAGTCGCTCATCGCGCCACCTCCATGATGACCTTGAGAATGTCCTCCGGGCGGTGCACGCTGCCGCCGGCGTGCGGCACCGAAACCGTTTTGGCAAGTCCGGCGGCGGCGCGCTCGACTTCGCGCACCATCTGTCCCAGGTTGAGTTCAGGCACGACAAAGGCCTTTACCTGGGAAGCCAATTCGCGAATCGGCTTGTCGGGGAAGGGCCAGGCGGTGATCAGGCGGAACTTGCCGACCTTCACGCCCTTCTCGCGCGCCATGTCGATGGCGCGCTGTGCCACCCGGGCGGTGATGCCGTAGCAGATGACCACGATCTCGGCCCCGGCCATCTCCTCCTGCTCGTACAGCCAGATCTTATCGGCGTTGTCGATAATCTTTGCCCGCAGACGCTTGACCAGCCCGTCCTGAACCGCCGGGCTCATGTTGGGATAGCCGCGCTCATCGTGCGTCAGCCCGGTGACGTGAATGTTGTAGCCGTCGCCGGCCTTCACCATGTCGGGGATGCCTTCGCTGTCCGGCTCGAAAGGCTTGTACTTGCCCGGAGGCTTGGCGGTGAAGCGGCGCGGCTCGACTTCGATCTGCTCGGCCGGAGGGATGACCACCTTTTCCGTCATGTGACCAACCACTTCGTCCATCATGACGAAGGCGGGCACGCGATACTTCTCCGACAGGTTGAAGGCTTTGATGGTCAGGTCGAAGCACTCCTGCGGCGAGCTGGGGCAGACGGCAATCACGTCGTAGTCGCCGTGCGAGCCCCACTTGACCTGCATCATGTCGGCCTGGGCCGGCAGGGTGGGCAGGCCGGTGGAGGGCCCACCGCGCTGCACGTTGATGAAAACACAGGGCGTCTCGGTCATGGCCGCCAGGCCGATGTGTTCCATCATCAGCGAGAACCCGGGCCCCGAGGTCACAGTAAAGGCCTTCAGCCCGGCCCAGGCCGCTCCCTGAATGGCGATGGAGGCGGCCAGCTCGTCTTCGAGCTGGATGAAGATCCCTCCAACCATGGGCGCGCGGGCGGCGAAGCGCTCGACCACCTCGGTCGAAGGGGTGATGGGATAGCCGGCGGCGAAGCGGGCGCCGGCGGCCAGCGCGCCTTCGCAGGCGGCATGATCGCCATCCATGAAATGCGAGCCGGTCAGCACTCCGCAGGGATCAGCGGGCATCAGCGGCCTCCTTTGTCGTCTTGGTCTCCGGTATCGCCTTGCTCTCCGCGCCCTCTGCCTCTTTTTCCTTGGGGAAGCGGTAGCCGTGAATGGCGAAATCGGGACAGTACATGCCGCACAGGTCGCAGCCGCTGCACTTTTCGGGAGCGATCATGTGCGGCGGGTGGTACCCCTTGGAGTTGAAGGCGGAGGAGAGAGCCAGAACCTTGGTGGGGCAGAACTCCACGCAGAAACCGCAAGCCTTACATCGTTCGACCACAATCGACACCGAACCACGTGCCATGATGCCTCTCTTCAGGCGCGAAGCGCTTTGTCCGCCCCGGCCAGCGGCCGGACCGCGCCTGCCGGGGAAAACGAAGAGCTGCCGCCAAACCAGTCAGGGGTTTCGGACAGAGCGCCAGCGATTGGAAGTTTTGATTCAGAATGCACGGAAAAGATAATCCTACACCCCGTATATGCATTTTCGAGCGGGTAGTTCATGCAGGAAGTGATGTTTATCACACGGTACGGTGAGCGGTGAACATGAAAGGCAGTTCTTCGTTCTTAATTGTCGGAGCACCGGCCAAAAAGTGGCGCTAACCAGTGCTGCGGTTTTATTTTTGCCGGGCTATCACGAACTCCGGAACCCAGAGCAGGGCGCGTTTGAATTCGTTGTCGGGAAAATCGCGCAGAACTTCGCTGGCGTTGCTGGCGTATTGGGCGGCCTGGGCGGCGGCATATTCCAGCGAGCGATAGCGGCTCAGGATTTCCAGCACGTCGGTATGGCGAATTCCGTTCATGGCCCGCTCGTGCAGGACCTTCTCTATCATCTGCCGTTCCGCCGGGCTGCAGCGATCGATGGAGTGGATGACCGCCATGGTGGCTTTGCCCTCACGCAGGTCGCTGGCCACCGTCTTGCCCAGAACCTCTTCCGAGGCGGTGAGGTCCAGCACGTCGTCGACGATCTGGAAGGCCATGCCGACGTTGCGGCCATAGGAGTGCAGGGCGCGCAGTTGCGCTTCTCCGGCGTTGCCCAGAACTCCGCCCAACTCGGTGCAGGTGGCAAACAGGCAGGCGGTCTTGCGGAAGATCAGATCGAGGTGCTCCTCCATGCTGATGGGGCGGCCGAGCTTCTCCATCTGCAGCAGCTCGCCTTCCACCATTTGCTGGGTCAGCAGGATGAGCATATCGAGAACGCGGAAGTTGCGCTCCTGGACGGCGATCTTGAAGGCCTGCATGTAGAGCCAGTCGCCGGCCAGCACGCACTTGGCGTTTCCCCATTGCGTATTGGCCGAAGGCCGGCCGCGCCGGGTGCGGGCGTCGTCGATGATGTCGTCGTGAACCAGCGTGGCGGTGTGCAGGATCTCGACCACCGCTCCCAGGCGCACCGCGCCCCGGCCGCGGTAGTTCATGAGCTTGGCGGCCATCAGCAGCAGCGCCGGGCGCAGCCGCTTGCCTCCGCCTTCGCGCAGGTACTCGCCGATTTCCGTGATGGCGGCCACCCCGGAAACCGTGTCCCGGCCGAATTCCTGCTCCAGGGCGGCCAAGTCATCGCGCAGGAGCTCGAAAATTCCTTTTGCGTTCGTGCTGGCCAAAGCGTTCAAGGGATTCCTGGTAAATCGGAAGTTTTACCCCGCATGGTTGCTCACAGCGAGCGGTAATTGGTGAACTGCATGTCGATGCCGAAATCCTTCTGCCGCAGCAAGGCGATGATCTCCTGCAGGATGTCGCGATCGCGTCCGCTGACCCGGACAAAGTCTCCCTGAATAGATGCCTGCACCTTCTTCTTGGAGTCTTTGATCGTCTTGACGATCTCCCGGGCCTTCTCCGTCGGGATGCCCTGCTGCAGGCTGATCTTCTGCCGCACCGTGGAGCCGGCGGCCGGCTCGATCTTGCCGTAGCTAAGAGCTTTGAGGGGAACGCCGCGCTTGACCAGCTTGGCCTGCAGGATGTCATTGACCGCTTTTAGCTTGAAATCATCCTGTGAAGCCAACAGCAGCGCCTCCTTGCTCTCCAGGACGATGCTGGAGTGCGAATCCTTCAAGTCGAAGCGCTGGTGGATCTCTTTCAGGGACTGCTGAATGGCGTTTGTGACTTCCTGCAAGTCCACCTTGCTGACAATATCGAACGAGTTCTCCGCAGCCATCGCAAATAGTGTATGACAAACCTTGGAAACCTGCCCAGCCCCGCGTAAGGGGCAACCGCCCGAGTGCCCGCTCGGCAGAAATAGGCGTGCTACCGCACGCCTGCCCGGCCGAGGGCGACTGGGCCTACGTGGGACGGGGGAAGCCCGAAGAAACGGGAAAAATTTTCCGTGGCCAGAGCTGCGGCCTGCGGCGGCGCCAGGCCGCGCAGTTCGGCGATCTTGGCGGCCGTCTCCACCACGAAAGCCGGTTCGTTGCGCTGGCCGCGATGGGGAATCGGCGCCAGGTAGGGCGAGTCGGTCTCGATCAGGAAACGGTCCGCCGGCACCTCGCAGGCGGCTTGCTGGATGTTTCGGGCTTTGGGATAGGTAACGTTGCCGGCGAAGCTGATCATGAAGCCCAGCTCCAGCGCGGCGCGCGCATGCTCCGGCTGTCCGGTAAAGCAGTGCAGGATTCCGCCCGGCCCGCCTCCGGGGCCCCCAACAGACGCCGTTTTTGCGTCTGGTGGGGTGGTGGGTCCGGAGGGCCAATGCGCGGCCAGCAGGCGGAACAGGTCGTCCCAGGCATCCTGGCTGTTCGCCGATGGCCGGCAGTGAATGATCACCGGCTTGCCTGCCGCCCGAGCCAGTTGCAGTTGCTCGCTGAAGACCCGCTGCTGCACTTCGCGCGGCGAGTGCTGGTAGAAGTAGTCGAGCCCGATCTCTCCCCAGGCGATCACGCGCGGGTGCCGCGCCAGCCGCTCCATCTTGTCGTAGGCATCGCGGTCGGCCAGCCGGGCCTCGTGCGGATGCACGCCGACGCTGGCCCAGATCCAGTCGTGCTGCTCGGCATAGGGAATGGCGCATTCGACGTTGGCCGGGCCGTCGCCGTTGCCAATGGCCAGCAGGGCGACGATGCCCGCCTGGTGCGCCCGGGCCAGCATCTCGGCGCGGTCGCGCTCGAACTGCCGGCCTTCGATGTGCGCATGCGAGTCGACGTACATGTGTGACCCCAATTAACCGCAGAGGACACAGAGAGCACAGAGGCAAAGGGTTCAGAGGATTTCTAATTTCAAAGTTACAGGATTTAACCTTCCTCTGGATCTTCAGGCTAAGCGATGATCGTCAGACCTCGTGCGGATCGTGCAACCTTGAAACCTTGAAACCTTGAAACCTTTGCCTCCGTGTACCTCTGTGCCACCTGTGGTTATCCTCCCATCCCCCGCGCCAGCTCAACGATCGAGCGCACGGCGATTCCGCTGGGGCCTTTGGCGATCCAGGATTTGCTGTCTTCGATCCAGGCGGTGCCGGCGATGTCGAGGTGGATCCACGGCGTCTCTTCCACAAACTCCTTGAGGAACATGGCTGCCGCCACCGCGCCGCCCCAGCGTCCGCCGGTGTTTTTGATGTCGGCGATCTCCGACTTGATCTGCTCCTGGTATTCGGCATCGACCGGCAGGCGCCACATCTTCTCGCCCGAGCGCTCGACCGCCTGGGCGAAGCGTGCGTAAAAATTTTCGTCGTTGCTGAAGATGCCGGCGTTCACGTAGCCCAGCGCGACCACGCAGGCGCCGGTGAGGGTGGCGGCGTCAAGCAGATGGGTGGCGCCCAGTTGGCGGGCGTAATGCAGTCCGTCGGCCAGCACCAGCCGGCCTTCGGCGTCGGTGTTGATGATCTCGATGGACTTGCCGCTCATGGCGATCTGCACGTCGCCGGGCTTCTGGGCGTGGCCGCTGGGCATGTTCTCGGTGGCGCAGACTACGCCGATCACCCGCACCTTGGGCTTGAGCAAGGCAATGGCGCGCATGACCCCGATCATAGTGGCGCCGCCAGCCATGTCATACTTCATCTTCTCCATGCCATCGGCCGGCTTGATGCTGATGCCGCCGGTGTCGAAGGTAATGCCCTTGCCGACCAGGCCGAGCACCGGAGAGGGCGGCGCCTCCGCCGGTTCGTAGCGCATCACGATCAGACGCGGCTCCTCGTCCGAGCCCTGGGCGACGCTCCAGAAGGCGCCCATCTTCAGCTCCTTGATGCGGTCGGGCCCGTAGACCTCGCAGGGCAGCCCGACCTCGGCGCACATCTTGCTAGCACGCTCGGCCAAAATGCTCGGGGTCATGCGGTTGCTGGGCTCGTTGACCAGGTCGCGGGTGAAGTTCTGCGATTCGCCGATGATGCGGCCCTCTTCCAGTGCCCGCTCTAAAGAGGCTATTTCCGCGTCTTTTTCGACGACAATCGTGAACTCCTGCACTGCCTGGTCTTGGCGGTCGCTACGGTAGTAATCAGGATCAAAATCGGCCACGTAGGCGCTCTCGACGATGGCGCGCACGGCATCCGCCGCACTGCCGCCCTGCAGGCTGGCCGCCTCGGGCGCGAGCAAGGCGAAGCTTTTGATGCTCTTGTTCTTGAGAAAGCGCACACCGGCGCCGGCCAGCTTGCGCAACTCGGCGGGCGAGAACTTGTTGGCCTTGCCGCCGCCTATAAACAGGATGCGCTTGGCCCGCAACCCTGGCGGACGGTGTAGCAGCACCGTTTCCAAGGCCTTGCCGGTAAGCTCCTTGGCGGCGATCAGCTCGCGCGCCGCCTCGACGACGGCGTTGTCGCCGGTCAGCGGTTCGGGCTGGGGATTTTGCTTGTCGCCGCGATCAAGCACGGCAACGATCAGACACTCGATTTCAATTTGGGAAGGGGCTTGCGTGGAAAGAACGGTCTTCATTGCTTCCTTTCGTGCTGGTTTCTGCGGTTTTAGCCTTTGCGGCCGCGGGCCATGGCCTGGCGAGCCTCGCGGTCGGCGTCGCGACGGCGCTCGGTTTCACGCTTGTCCCAGAGCTGTTTGCCGCGGGCCACGGCGATTTCGACCTTCACGCGCCCATTCTTGAAGTACATGCGCGTGGGGATTAAGGTCAGCCCTTTCTGCTGGGCCTTGGCGTCCAGCTTGAGAATTTCCCGCTTATTGGCCAACAACTTTCGGCTGCGCAGGGGTTCATGGTTAAAGATGTTCCCGGGGGCATAAGGGCCGATGTGTGCATTGATGAGGAATAGCTCGCCATCCTTCACCAGGGCGTAGGCGTCTTTCAGGTTGGCCCGGCCCTCGCGTATGGATTTGACCTCGGTGCCCTGTAATACGATGCCGGTTTCCAGCCGCTCTTCGAGGAAGTAACTGTGCGCGGCGGCGCGATTGCTGGCAGCGTCGCGCTGTCCGGCGGCAACCGGGTCGCGGCGAACGCTCTTGGGCTTTTCCGGTCGGGTTTGCGATGGGTAGTTGCGAGCCATTATTTCGTCACCCCGGGCATACCGGGCAGATTCGTATGCTAGCACAGGAGAAGAGCTTAGCTGTGAGCAGATGCTATAATGCGCTCACCTGCATTTGCCTGTGGGCTTAGGAATCCTAGCCCGGGCGGGGCCAAGGGAGCGGCTGGCCGGGAAAGCCGGCAGGCTGTTTCAAACATACTCCCATGAGTCCGCCAGACTGCATAGCGGCGGACCGGGCGCTCGATCATCAGCACGCTAAAGGAGTGTAATGGGACGCCTGAAGCGCGTAGTGATGGTGGTACTGCTCGCCAGTCTGGCGATTGGTCCTGCCATTGCTAAAGACTCAGCCAAAGCTAAAGACTCGGCCAAATCGCTCTTTAAGAAGGGCGAGGATGCCGAGCTTCGGCAAAACTATGAGGCCGCCTACAATTTTTTTAAGCGCGCCTACGACCTGAAGCCCGGCGATATGGCATACCGGCTGGCCATGACCCGAACCAGGTTCCTGGCGGGCGCCGCCCACGTGCATCGCGGGCAACAACTGCGCGAAGAAGGCAAGCTTCGGGAGGCGCTGGCCGAATTCGAGGCAGCCAAGCAGATAGATCCCTCCAGCACGGTTGCCGTCCAGGAGATACGGCGCACCAACGAAGCCATCGAGCGCCAGAAGCGCGCTCCCACGCAGCCGCCGCCTTCTCCCTCGGGCTTGAGTTCGCTGGCCGCGGAGGCGGGCGGGCCGGTGGAGCTGGCGCGGATTTCCAACGTGCCCATCACCCTGAAACTGAGCGAGGACAGCAAGGTAATCTACGAGACCATCGGCAAGCTTGCCGGCATCAACGTGCTGTTCGACCCGGATTACACCTCCCGCCGCATCCGCATCGAGTTGAACAACGTCAGCCTTTACGATGCGCTGCGCATCACGGCGCTGGAATCGAAGACCTTCTGGCGGGCGGTAACGCCCAACACCATCTTCGTCGCCGCCGACACCAAGAACAAGCGTAGCGAGATCGAGCAGCAGGTAGTGCGCACCTTTTACCTGGCCAACTGGAGCACGCCGACCGACATCCAGGACGCCACCAACACCTTGCGTACCCTGCTGGAGCTGCCGCGGGTGCAGCAACTGCAGAGCACGGGGGCGATCGTGGTGCGCGGCACCGTCGACCAGGTGGCGCTGGCGGAAAAGGTGCTGAACGACATCGACAAGGCCAAACCGGAGGTGGTGGTCGAGGCCGCCATCATGCAGGTTTCGCGCGACAAACTGCGCCAGTTGGGACTCCAGATGCCGTTCTCCTCCACGTCCAATCCCACCATCACCTTGCAGAGCACCAACCCGCTGACCTCCAGTACCAGCACGTCCACCACCACCTCGAGCACCACCACCAGCAACAACGGGTTGACGCTGAACGACCTGGCCAACCTTAACGCCCGCAATTTCGCCGTCAGCATTCCCTCCACCAGCGTGCAATTTCTGTTGAACGACAGCCGCACCAAGGTCATCCAGGAGCCGCAACTGCGCGCGGTGGACGGGCAAAAGTCCACGCTGAAGATCGGGCAGCGCGTGCCCGTGGCCACCGGCTCGTTCCAGCCGGGCATCGGCGGCGTGGGCATCAACCCGCTGGTAAATACCCAATTCAACTACATCGACGTCGGCGTTAACGTGGACATGACCCCGCACATCCACCGCGGCAATGAAGTCAGCCTGAAGATTCTGTTCGAGATCTCCTCGGTGGTGAGTTACAACAACATCGGCGGCATCAATCAGCCGGTGATCGGGCAGGACCGCATCGAGCACGAAATACGCATTCGCGAAGGCGAGGTGAGCCTGATCGGCGGCTTCATGGAAAACTCGCTGACCGAATCCAACAGCGGGCTGCCCTGGATAACGCAGGTTCCCATTCTGAAGTACCTGTTCGGCCAGAACCAGAAGGAGCGCATCGAAAACGAGATCGTTTTTGTGCTGAAGCCGCACATCGTGCGCACCCTCGACGTGACGGAGTACAACACGCGCGCGGTGGATATCGGGACGGCCAATGCCATCCAGATAACCAGGCAGCCGCCAGCGGCCACGCCGGCAACGCCAGCAGCGCCCGCGCCCGCCAAGCCGCAAACGCCCGCCAGTGCGCCGCCTTCGACGCCCACCTTGGTAAGACCGCAGGGCGCCGCCTCTACGCCGGCACCGCAACCGCCGGCCCAATCTTCGCCGCCGGCCGCTACCGCTGCAAGGTCCGGCACCACGCCGCCGGCGGGCGCCGCGGAACAGAAGCAAGTCCAGCAGGCGCGCGCCAACCTGCCTCCGGCGGTACAGCAGTTGGGACCGATGGGGGCCGGGCCGGTGATCAGCTTTGACCCGGCTTCGCTCAGCCCCAAGGCGGGCAGCACCTTCACTGTCGATATCCGGCTGAACGGCGCGCAAAACATTGCTTCCGTGCCGGTGCTGGTGAAGTTCGATCCCAAGATTCTGCAATTGCTCAACGTCTCCAACGGCGACCTGCTGAGCAAAGACGGACAGGCAGTGGCCCTGGTTCACCGCGAAGACACGGGCGCCGGAACCATCCAGATGACGGCCTCGCGCCCGCCTTCCACGCCGGGAATTTCGGGCAATGGCACCGTCTTTACCTTGACGTTCCTGGCCAAGAGTCCGGGGCAGTGCATCCTGAGCGTGAACCGGGCGGTGTTGCGCGACCCGACCATGCAGGCTACCACCGCCAGCGGTTCGCAGGCGGTAGTCAGCGTGAATTGAGGGCGGCCCATCATCCGGCGCGGCGAAGAACAACCACGGTCTCTGCCGGACGCGCCAGCCGCCGGCGCGGCGTTCTGTGCTAACTGAGCGCCTGAATCGGGCATCTGAGTAGATGAACCGCTACAATAGGGTGGTGGGTATTCAGGCAACGCAAGCAGAGTTGAATTCCGCATCTCCGAGGTCCCGACCGGCAGTGCGGCCTGCCTTTCACAGCGCGCAAACCCGTCGCGCTGGCGATCCCACCGCGCGGGCCGCCCGCGGTGTCACCCTGATTGAATTGATTGTTGCCATTGCCCTGATCGGGATTCTGACCGGGGCAGCCATTCCCGTCGTGCGCACGGTCATCAGGCGCGAGAAAGAGCGCGAGTTGCGCACCCGCTTGTGGGAGATTCGCGACGCCATCGACCGCTACAAGGACGCTGCCGACCGCGGCGCCTTTCAGATCAAGCTGGGCAGCGAGGGCTACCCGCCCGACTTGGAGACCTTGGCCAAGGGCATCGACGTTCAGGGAAAGAAGATTCGCTTTCTGCGCAAAATTCCCATCGATCCCATGACCAAAAGCACGGACTGGGGATTGCGATCCATGCAGGACAGCCCCGACTCGACCTCCTGGGGCGGCCAGAATGTCTTCGATGTCTTTTCGAAATCACTGGACACCGCGTTGGATGGCACTAAGTATCAGGATTGGTAATGAGCGCCAGGCACAAGGAAAACCCGTCGCCGCTTAAGCTGCCGGCCGGCAGCCGCTGGCAGGGCTTCACCCTGATCGAGATGATGATCGTCATCCTGATCATGGTCATTCTCATGGGCATTGCCGTGCCGCTTTATCAGCAGTCGATCATCCGCGCCCGGGAGTCGGTGCTGCGCGAAGACCTGTATACCTTGCGCAACGCCATCGACCAGTACACGCTGGACAAGCAGCGAGCGCCGCAGACCCTGCAGGACCTGGTCACCGCCGGCTATATCAAGTCGCTTCCGAAAGATCCCTTCACCGCCTCGACCGATACCTGGACCACGGAAATGGAAGACTCGCTGCGCAGCCTCGATCAGCAGCAGCCCGGCATCGCCGACGTGCATAGCGGCTCGAGCCCGCACCGGCTCGGACGGAACTGCTTACAACACCTGGTAGGTCTCGATTCTTGAGTTTTTCGTTGTTCGTTCTTAGTTCTTCGTTCAGTGGCACAGCCTCAGCCGTGCTACTAGGCCCGGGAAAGTCGTTGAGGGAAAAGCGCACTTGCGCAATCTGAAGCTTACTCTCAGTTATGACGGCTTTGGCTATCACGGCTGGCAGATCCAGCCGGGTGTGCCCACCATTCAAGGCGTGCTGGCCGAGGTGATCGAGAGCCTTACCGGCGAGCGGCTCCTGCCGCAGGCCTCCGGGCGCACCGACGCCGGCGTGCATGCCCTCGCCCAGGTGGCGAGCTTCCACACCAGCTCGACCATCCCGCTGGAAAATTTCAAGGTCGTGCTTAACGACCGGCTGCCGCCATCGATACGCGTGCTCGGCGTGGAAGAGGCCGCGCCGGAGTTTCACGCCCGGCACTCGGCCCGGGCCAAAACCTACGAATACCGAATTTATCGCGGCCAGGTCTGCCCGCCGTTCCTGTTCCGCTACGTCTGGCATTATCCGTATCCGCTGGACCAGGCGGCTATGGCCGAGGCGGCGGCGCTGGTCGCCGGCGAGCACGACTTCACCTCCTTTGCCGCCGCCGATCCCGACCGCGCGCGCCGGGCCACGGCGGAGTTTTCCCCAGCCGATGCAAACGCGGTATCCGCCCAGGGCTGTGAGTCATGCGGCTCGCAACAAGCGTCGCGCGCGCGACAGGTGGAGTCGAACGTGCGCACCATTCTGGAGTCGCGGCTGGAGCCGGTTTCCCGGGAAGCGCCGTTTGCCTACTTGCCGGGGTTGGGATCGGAGGCGCGCCCCATGGCGGCCACGCCGCCGGATAGGGAACTGGTCTACCGCGTGCGTGGCAACGGTTTTCTCCATCACATGGTGCGCAACCTGGTGGGCACTTTTCTGTTGGTGGGCAAAGGAACCCTGGCGCCGGCCGACATAACGCGAATCTTGGCGGCCCGCGACCGCTCCGCCGCCGGCCCTACAGCGCCCGCCGCAGGCCTGTGGCTGAGGGAAGTCGAGTATTGATCTATTTAAGATTTCAATTTTTGATTTCACATTTGGCGGTAGTGAAGGTTGCAAGCCAAAAGTTTCAAGGTTGCAAAGTCTCAGTGACCGCAAGGGCACGGCATTTTTGGCGAACTTTGAAACCTTGAAACTTTGCAGCCTTGAAACCTTCCAAATGCCGCTTCGCTACTGGCTTTCAATCAGAAATCAAAATCCGAGATGTTAAAATAACTACCAGCAGAATTCCCATTCCACACCGAGGGACCACGTGGCTACAGAAGTCATGCAACCGCAAGCGGCGCACCCCAACCTTCCCGAAGCGCAGCAATTACCCAACCACAAAGTCAAAATCAAGCTGCCGTTGCAGCGTTCCTGCAATGAGAAAGACGACAAGGGAAAGATTTGCGCCGGCCACCTGAAGCGCTGGTTCTATGCCGTGGACACGGTCGAGCGCGCCTGCGGCGATATCGAGCGTGCCTGGGGAAAGAAGGCCGAGGTCTACCGCTGCGAGTACTGCAAGACGCTGTACCTGCCAAATCCGTCGGCGCCTAAAGGCAAGAACGTGGCCGGCATCGGCCACATCTCGATTGTCGGCCTGCCCACCGGCAGAGGCGACGCCGCCGGCAAGCCGCCGGGGGCCAAGGCGGAAAGCTAATTCTGTTGCCTCGCAGTTTCTTTCAGAGCAGTAGTATTCTTCTTTGGAGGCATCACCCTGAGCGCAGCGAAGGACCTGCTTTTTTCTGCAGTCAAAGCAGATCCTTCGGCTCCGCCCCCGCCCGGCCTCCGGATGACCACTGGAAGGTACCGGCAGTAAAACAAAACTGTTTTGGAAGCCCTGCCAGATAGGACCTGGTATCCGCAGAAGTATCGACAGCTACTGTGGCCGACGCCCCTTCGCTCAATCTGCAGCGGTCACGGCCGAGCGTCCGGCCACTGAGTTGTAAGCCTGCAAAATGTGGGTCACCGAGTTCTGCCAAGAGTAGCGGCGGATGCGTTCGTGGCCGGCTGCCTTCATGCGCTGGCGCAGGGGGCGGTCGAGCAGCACGCGGTAGAGGGCACGGCTTATCTCGAAGACGTTCTCCGGGTTGACCAGCACGGCGGCATTGCCCAGCACCTCCGGCACGGCGGTGACGTTGGAGGCCACCACCGGCGTGTCGTGGGCCATGGCTTCCAGCGGCGGCAGCCCGAAGCCTTCGTAGAGGGAAGGGAAGACGAAGATTTTCGCCAGGTCGTAGAAGATGCGCAGCACCTCGATGGGCACGAAACCGAGAAAGCGTACGTCGAACTGCACGGCGCTCTTGATTACCGCCCGGCGCAGGTCGGGGTGCTTGGAAAGCTGGTCGCCGATAATCACCAGCTTGAGATCGGGGAACAGCTCGCCCTTGGCCAGCTCCGATTTCAGCGCGGAGAAGGCCTCGATGATGCGCACAATGTTCTTGTGCGGGCTGATGCGTCCGGCGTAGAGGATGAACGGATAGTTCACCTGGTAGCGTTCGGCGATCATGTCGCGGTCAGCCTCAGTGGCGTGGCCGAGCAGGAAGCGTTCGTCCAGCGCGTTGTAGATGACCTCCACCTTGGCGGGCGGCACCTGGAAGACCCGCGTCAGATCGTGCTTGGTGAAGTTGGAAACCGCGAAGATGCGCGCCGCTCCCAACAGCACCCGCCGCGTCAGATGAAAACGCAGGCTGCGCGCCAGGCTGGAATGCGAATTGGTACGGTACAGGTAGTCGAGCAGGTCGTGGACGGTAACGATATAAGGACAGCCGGTTGGCCGCGGGCGCCAGAACATCTGCGGAAAATGGATCACCTGGCATTGCACGCTGCGCAGCGCGCGGCGGAATTCCAGATAGCCGCCCAGGATTCCGTCGCCGGCGGCAAAGGGCACGCAATGAAAATTGGGCGGCAACTCGCCCACGTCCTGCAGCCGCTCCGCCGCCCCGATCAGGAAGTAATCGTTGGCCCGGTCTATCCGGCCCAGGTGACGGACGATGTTGCGCGTGTAGGTGGCCACGCCGTAGTCGGTCATCTGCCGGATGTCGATGGCAATTCTCACAACGTTAGTTTACCTGAGGCGCCTGGCGGGCGTGAGCGGGCTAGAGCAATTTTACAGTTGCTGTATCCGGGTGGAAGCAGCGGGCTTTAGCCCGCTGAATGAACCCATCCGAGGATAAGGGGCTTCAGCCCCTGTGCTCAAACGCAGGGGCTAAAGCCCTCTCGTTTTCCGTCTGCAATTCGCTGGGCTAAAGCCCAGCGCTTCCACAATAAAGCCTGGCGCGGGTACATCAACTCTGAAACCGCCATAAGCGAGCGGGAGCCCGCTGCCGAAGTCCTGAGCGAAGCGAAGGACCTGGCGCTCAGGCGGGGCGGCGCAGAGGAACGCAGAGCAGATCAAGCGGGTGCCCCATCCTACGCTTCTGTTGCGTAGGGTGGGGCTTTTTTCTGGACTTCCAGTACCCCGGTTCAGCCCAGGGAGGGATGGGCTTCGCGGGCCGGGGAGTGGGCAGTGAAGTTGAGAGAGGCGCTGGCGAGCTGTTCTTCGATTTTGCGGTTCAGCTTGGCGGCGGAGAATTCGGCGGCCACCCGGATGGCGTTCTTGATGGCCACGCTATTGGAAGAGCCGTGGCTGACGATGGCCACTCCCTTGACACCCAGCAGGGGCGCTCCGCCGTATTCGGAGTAGTCCAGCCGCTTCTTGAAATCCTGGAAGGCGCGGCGCGCCAGCAGGTAGCCGACCTGGCGGGTGATGGTCGCCTGCAGCGACTCTTTCAGCATGGCGCGCACGGTGTCCACCAGCCCCTCGGAGATCTTCAGCGCCACGTTTCCGACAAAGCCGTCGCAGACGATCACGTCCACGTTGCCGTTGTACAGGTCGCGGCCTTCGACGTTGCCAACAAAGTTGATGGGCAGAGCCTTGAGGATCTTGAATACTTCGCGCGTAAGCTCGTTGCCCTTGCTCTCCTCCTCGCCGATGGAAAGCAGGCCCACCCGGGGATTCTCGGCGCTGGGGAAGCGCCCGGCGAAGATGTTGCGGAAATAAAGCTCGCCCATGATGGCGAACTGTTGCAGGTTGTGGGGCTTGGTGTCGACGTTGGCGCCTACGTCCAGCATGATGGAGGCGGTTCCGGCAGCGGTGGGAAAGACGGCCGCCAGCCCGGGACGGTCCACCCCGGGTAGTACGCCCAGCACCAGCTTCGCCGTGACCATGGCCGCGCCGGTGTTGCCGGCCGAGACGAAGCCGGCCGCGCCGCCCTCTCGCACCAGGCGCAACCCCACGCGCATCGAGGAATCGCGTTTCTGCTTGACCGCGTGCGCCGCCTTCTCCTGCATGCCGATGATCTCGCTGGCATGCACTACCTCAATGGGGAGCGCCTCGGCCGCCGGATGCTCCGCCAGTTCGGTGCGGATCACATCTTCCTTGCCGACCAGCAATACCCGTACGCCGTAATGCCGGGCAGCCAGAATAGCGCCTTCGACCTCCGGCCTGGGTGCCTGGTCTGAACCCATGGCGTCAACAGCAATTGTGGTCTGCTGGAAATCCATCCGCTCCTGCCCGGCAAACGCAGAAAAAAGCGTTTGCTAGAACCTGGGTCTGAGCCGGGAAACGCCACCGCGGCGTTGCCGGCGACCCGGTCCCAATTGTCAACTGGCTTTTTCGACTTCCAATACTGCGCGCCCCTTATAGTACCCGCATTTGGCACAGGCGCGATGCGGCATTTTAAATTCGTGACAATTGGGGCACTCGGAAAGCGAATGTCCTGATAGATGGTCGTGGGCGCGGCGGGTTGAGGTGCGCCGTGTTGAGTGTCTACGCTTGGGGTTTGCCATCGTCTAAGCCTTTCACTTCCTGACTCTTGCGCTGCAAGCACAGATTAGCTGCCAGCGCCGGGGCCGGGTAGAATCTTGGGCGGCTCTCAAACCGCCGAAAACTGTAGCCCCACCCGGCGCCGAGCTGTCCCGATGGGGAAAAGCTGCTACTGCAAATGCTGTTTCAGGTCCCGCAGGGCGTGCCAGCTCGGGTCGGCCTGCTTCTCGTGGCAACTGCAAGTGCCCTCGTTCAGGTTTTGCCCGCACTGCGGGCACAAACCCTTGCACTCGGCGCGGCACACCGCCTTAAGCGGCACCGCCAGCAAGACCTGCTCCCGCAGGGCATCTTCCAATTCCAGGCCCTCGCCCTCGTAATAGCCTATCTCGGTCTCGGCCTGGGAGATTGAAACCTCTTCCTTGCGCCGGTCGACCCCCAGGGGGCGGTAAAGCAGGTCGAAGGAGCGAGTTACCTCCTGTCCAACCGGCTCCAGGCAGCGCGCGCAGCTCAACTCGAGGCGGCCAGCCAGCTCGCCCACCAGTCGGATATCGGAAACGTATTCGCGGCTGCCGCGGTGCTCGCGCACCAGTTCGGCATGGCCATTAACGTTCATCGTTCCAAGCTGCCGCAGTTCCGGCCCAAAGTCGATGGCGCCCGGCGGCAATTGCTCATGTAATTCCAGGCGCCTCAGTTCCAGATCTTGTACGCGGATCAGCATGTCCCTAAACCAGCTTGGCAAACGCGACCTCCGCGTCTGCCCGCCCGGCAAAGCAAATCAGAGCTGCGGGCTTAACTCAATGAGAGGCGCAAAAAGCCACAACACAAGCGGGATCCCGGCGAATGCTGTTTTGCCCTCGCTAGGTAAGGTATGGATTTACCGGACCCGCCAGGTCGGCCTTGTGCTGGGAGGCACCCCTGGGCTAAGGATACTGGCGCTGCTTTGGCAGTGTCAACCGCGCAAGCCTGGCCGCCGCCGCTCTCGGCCGGGTGGCGGCCTTTACACACGAAAAGGAAAGCTGCCCAAAGGCAGCTTCCTGGAGCGGACGATCCGGGTCGGCGAAATTCGCGCTTAGGGATGGGTGCCGGTGGATTCGCTCACGCTGGCGCGTATTTCGCTGGCGCGCCCGCGAATAGCTTCCACTCCACGCTGCACACGCTCACGTCCCTGTTCGTAAGTGTCACGCGCCGAATTTGCCAGGTCGTTGGCGTGATCCGAGATGTTCTGGCGGGTGTCTTCGCCGCTCATAGGAGCGAAAAGAATGCCCAAGCCGAGTCCCAAGCCAAGGCCAAACAGAAAGCTCTTCATCGGAGACTGCCTCCTTCGGTAGGTCCAACCACCAACTTACAGATGCGCCGGCTATGGTCGGGTTGGCCTGGAGAGGGACTGGGGTTTCTCTCTAAGGAATGAGCAACATTGGAGTTGAACGCCTTTTCTACTACCTAATCAAATGGGAGTTCCCCCGGCTATGCCGGGGAGGCTCCCAAAGTTTGACAATTCCGGGAGTCGGCACTACCAGGGGTTCTTGTGACGTACCCGAGATGTCCTAAATGATGCGCTTGCGACCCGGTGACGAAGAGCCTTGGCGCTGTTGCGAAAGAGCAGATGGAACGATGAGCTTTTGACTTTGGGTCGCGGTAAGGCCCCTTTGAGGGGCCCCGCGACCCGGTAAAGCCCCCGGCTCTGCCGGGGGATACCTTACTTTCCTATTTCCTAACCGATAAGCGTTTACAATGGAGCTGCTAACAAAACCCTGCCTGCCCTCGTCCAACTAGGTAGTCGCTGCGTGCGCGACAGGTGGCGAGTTGATGGCGGCCGAGGCTACGATGACGTCTTTTCCGTGGGGAGGGGTTGGCGGCGGACCGGCCACTCGGACAGAAGCCTCTTCTGGTTCTGCTGAGCGAGCTACGTCCGCGGCTTCCTCCGGGACGGACGAGCCCGGCCAGGGCGCCTGCCTGTTCGCGGAGAGCTCCCCAGGGGCCGCGAGCGTGACCCAAGATCCCCCTGGCGCGGCATCTAGCAGAGCGCCTGCAGCAGGCGAGAGCGCCGAGGCCCTTTCCCCCCGAGGAGCCATGCTCGAGCACGGCCCCGGCCGGATCAACGATGCCGAGCTGATTCGCGAGGCGCAGCGTGGCAACCGCGCCGCCTTCGAGGAGCTGGTTCGCCTCTACGACCAGGCGGTGCTCAAGCTGGCGCTCCGCCTTACCGGTTCCGAACACGAGGCCAAGGATATCTACCAGGAAGCTTTTCTGAAGGCGTATCGCTACCTGGGGGGCTTCCGCTTCGAGTGCTCCTTCTATACCTGGATTTACCGCATTGTCACCAATTTGTGCCTGGATCATCTGCGCCGGAAAGAGGTGCGCAAGGAGGACTCGCCCCTGGTTCGCGACCGGAAGGGGCAGCCGATCAATCTGCTGGAGCAGGTGCCGGACGAACGCAGCGGCGCCAGCCCCGAGCGCGACCTGATGCGCCGCGAGCTGGGCAGCCGCATCAGCCTGGCCCTGCAAAAGCTGACCCCGCGCGAGCGGCTGGTCTTCGAGATGAAGCATTACCAGGGGCTGCGCCTGCGTACCATCGGCGAAGCCCTGAACACCACGGAAGAAACCGCCAAGAACACGCTGTTCCGGGCGACGCAAAAGCTGCGCGCCGCCCTGGCGGATACGCGTTGAGTTAGTTTCAAGTTTGCAACGCCGAAACTTGAAGCTGGAAGAGAAAGAGCTATGAATTGCCAGTGGGTGCAACAGAACGCGAGTCTTTACCTCTACCAGGAACTGGAGGACGATGCCCGCTTCGAACTGGAGCAGCACGTTCGCCGCTGCGTAGCCTGCGGCCAGGAGCTGGAGGCGCTTAAAGGCCTGCACCAGCAGCTTGCGGCCGCGCCGGAAGTAGAGGTTACTCCCAACTTGCTGGCCGCCGCCCGCATGGAACTGCACGAACGGCTGCAGCAGGCGCAGCAGCGGCACTGGCTTGGCTTTTTGTTTCTCGACCCCATGGCCTGGCTGCGGCAGATGCGCTTCTCTCCAGCCCTGGCGGCGCTTATTTTCCTGGTCGGCTTCGGCGGCGGCGTGGGAACAATGTATCGCACGGTAACGCAAAAGGATGTCCTGTCCCCGGCTGCCGCGCAGCCGCGCTCCGAGGCTTCCATTCTCGGCGTGCGCAGCATTCAACGCGATCCGGCAAGCGACCGCATCACCATCCAGTACCAGACGACCAGGCCCGAGGAGGCGCAGGGCTCGCTCAGCGATCCCGACATACAGCGGCTATTGCTCTACGCCGCCCGCACCAACCACAACTCCGGCCTGCGCATGGACTCCATCGATCTGTTGAAGCAGAAGCCGGATGACGGCCAGATCCGCGAGGGCCTGGTCTTTGCCTTGCGCTACGACAGCAATCCGGGCACCCGCCTGAAGGCGCTGGAAGCGGTTGCCCCTTACGTGCGCGGCGACATACGGGTGCGCAATGCCATCCTGGAAGCGCTGCTTAACGATAACAGTCCCGGTGTGCGCATTGGCGCTCTCAACGCCCTCAAGCCGAGCCGGGCTGACACCAGCGTTCGCCAGGCATTGCGGCAGTTGGCCAAGGATGACCCCAATCCGGCCATCCGGGCGGAGTCGCGCCACATACTGGTTTCCACTCCGGAAATCGACTGAAAGTGACGCAAGAGGGACACAGGGGAATGATGAGACGGGCATCAAGTTTGGCGGTGATTCTTTTCCTCTCGCTGGGGACGGGGGCTGCGCTCGCCTTCCCCGGCCAGGAGCCCGCGCCGGGATCGGGCCGCGATTGGCCCGGCCAGCCGGCCATGCATGGCTCCTACCTGGGCGTAAACGTGGTCGCCCTGAGCGCCGAGCGTGCTCAAGCACTCGGGCTGAAAAAGCCAACCGGGGTTGAAGTCACCCTGGTTGACCAGGACGCCCCCGCCGGCAAGGCGGGCGTACGGGAGGGCGATGTCATTGTCAGCCTCAACGGCAAGCCAGTGGAAAGCGAAGAGCAGCTTCGCCACCTGGTGCGCCGGGTGCCACCGGGAAACATTGTCACCCTGGGCATAACCCGCGGCAGCCAACTGCTGTACTTGCAAGCCACGCTGGTTGACCGCGCGCAGTTCACCCATCCGGCGGTCTTCAACTCCGGCTTCCCGCCTCCGCCGGACTTTCCTCCCATGCCCTTCGTCTTCGAATTCGATATGCCGACGTTTACCAGCGTATACATCAGCGATACCGGCGCGGCCCTGGAAGAGCTCTCGCCGCAGCTCTGCCAGTATCTCGGCATAAAGAACGGGCGCGGTGGCGTGCTGGTGCGCGCAGTCGAGAAGGGCAGCCCCGCCGATCAGGGCGGACTTAAGCCCGGAGACGTGGTGATCCAGGTGGAAAAAGAGTGGGTGGCCAATATCGACGACTGGGTGCACGCAATCAGCCGGCGAAGGGCGGCCTACGCCCTCACGGTGGTGCGCGACAAGCGCGAAACCGGGCTCTCCATCAAATTCCCCGGCCGCCGGGCGCCGACGCCGTAAGAACATTTTTGATTTTTGATTTCAGATTTTTGATTGAAAAGCAGTAGCGTGGCCAGCTCCGTAGTGCCGGCGCCCTCCCCGGTGAGTCTTTTCGCTTGCAGCTCTGACCGGGGCACATTTCGGTTTTTCGATTTTTGATCAAATTGAAAAACTTTAATAGGGCAGCGCAAAAACCCTGCAACGTCAGATCAATCTGAAATCAAAAATCTGAAATCAAAAATCAAAATACATCCTGCCCAACCTGCGGGCCGTCCAACTCAGAGAGAGTTTTTCAATCTGAAATCAAAAATCAGAAATCAGAAATGTTTTCGCGCGGCGCAACCGTGTTGCAAGGTTCCAGTCCACGCGTCGCGTTCCGCGTCTGGGCTCCCAATCCGCAGGCCATCACGCTGCGCATGCTTCGCCGCCAAGACCAACCGCAAGACGTGCCTATGCAGCGCGCCTGCCCCAACGGCGATACCTGGGAGGCGGTGCTCGAAGCCGAAGCCGGCGATCGATACTTTTATCTCGTCGATGGCCGCCAGGTGCCTGATCCGGTTGCCCGCCTGCTGCCGGAAGGCGTGCACGGGCCGGCGGAGATCGTCGATCCGGCGCGGTTTCGCTGGAGCGATTCCGGCTGGCGCGGGCGGCCATTTTCCGAATACGTGCTTTACGAACTCCATCTCGGTGCCTTTACTTCCGAGGGAACTTTCTCCGCCGCCATCGGCAAGCTTGATTATCTGCGGCGGCTGGGAGTGACCGCCATCGAGCTCATGCCGGTAAACGCCTTCCCGGGCCGACGCAACTGGGGATACGACGGCGTCGGGCTCTACGCCGTGCAGGCCAGTTACGGCGGGCCGGAGGAGCTGCGGCAATTCGTCGACCAGGCCCACCGGCGCGGCCTGACCGTCGCGCTCGATGTGGTCTACAACCACCTGGGCAACGAGGGCAACTACCTGCGCCTCTTTGGGCCTTATTTCACCGCGCGCCACCAGACTCCCTGGGGTGAGGCGGTGAACTACGATGACCGGGGCAGCGCCGGCGTGCGCCACTTCGTGGTGGAAAATGCGCTCTACTGGCTGCGCGAATACCATCTCGACGGGCTGCGGCTGGACGCGGTGCAGACCATTCGCGACGACTCGCCGCAACCCATCGTGGCCGAAATCGCCGAGAAAGCCCACGCGCTGGGCCGCGAGCTCGGGCGCAACATCTGCATAATGGCCGAGAGCGACGAGAACGATCCCCGCTACGTGCTCCCGCCTTCCGCCCCGGCGCTGGCAAACCAGGCGCGCCAAGGCTACGGCTTGGAGGGCATGTGGAGCGACGACTTCCACCACGCGCTGCATGCCATGTTCACCGGCGAGCGCGCCGGCTACTACCAGGATTTTGGCAGCCCGTGGCAACTGGTCACGGCCTTGAACGAGGGCTATGCCTTCCAGGGGCAGTATTTCGCTTTCTGGAAAGAGGAGCGCGGCTTCAGCGCGAAGGACGTTCCTCTGCCGGCCAACATCATCAGCATCCAGAACCACGACCAGGTGGGAAACCGCGCGCGCGGCGAGCGTCTGACGGCGCTGGTGCCGCGCGGCGTGCGCAAGTTGATGGCCGCCATCCTGCTGCTCGCCCCGCATACGCCCCTGCTTTTCATGGGGCAGGAGTTCGATGAGAGCGCGCCGTTTCAGTTCTTCACCGACTTCGGCGATCCTATCATCAAGCAAGCGGTGAGCGCGGGCCGCCGCCAGGAATTCAAGGATTTCGATTTCAGCCAGGTTCCTGATCCGCAGGATGCGGCAACCTTCGAGCGCTCGCGGCTGAACTGGGAGCGCGCCGGCGAGGACAACGACATGCTGCAGTGGTACCGCACGCTTTTAGAGTTGCGACGGGAACTGGTGCTGACCGGCGAGCGTACCTGCCATGCCGAACTGGTGGGCGCCGCTTCCGCGTCTGCCGGGGTGCAAGAGGCCGTACTGCGCATGCAGGTGCCGCGCGCCACCCCGCGGCTGTTGCTGGCCTGTACGCTGCAAGCCGGAGCCGCGCTGCCGCCTGCGCCTGCAGGATGGAGGCAACGGCTGGCGATGGCCGAAGACGGTTATACCTGCCGGGTATTCAGCCGCTGAAAAATTGAAGGCAGCCGCCGCGCTTCCGCTAAGGTCAATTCCCACAAGGACTTACTAGCCGAGCCAAAATCGGCGCTTGCAGCGGATACAACAGCCTTCAGCTTGCTCACCCGCGCGGATTAAGGCTGCCAGGGGCCGCGCATTCTTCAATTTGCAATCTTCAATCCCAGGGTTGGTTATAATGCCGTTCCAGATATTTCTCTGCGCCATTATTAAGAAAGCAGGGTTAATACTGCGCAGGGAATGCCTGATCATCATGCCCATTGAGCCGCAAAATCGCCGCGAGCTCCGCCGCCGCCGCAATACCATGATCATGCTGGGCGCCGGCATTGTCATCCTGTTCGTGGTCATCTTTCTGCAGGTATCGTTCAACCTGACCTTCCTGCGCCCGGAAACCTTCGGGCAGACATTGCTGTTTGCGGCGGTTTCAGCGCTGACTTTCCTGGGCTGGCTGGCTCTGACCTTTGTCTTGCTGCGCACCGTCATCAAGCTCTACATCGAGCGCCGGACGGGCGTCTTTGGTTCGAAGTTTCGCTCCAAGATGGTCGCCGGCGCCCTGGTGCTCTCCCTGGGGCCGGTGATTGCGCTCTTCCTGTTCTCCTACGGACTGATGAACCGCCAGATCGACAAGTGGTTCTCGCGGCCGCTGGAAGAGGTGCGCAGCTCAACCGCGGCAGTGACGCAGCTATTGACCAGCTATGCCGGCCAGAACGCCAGCGCGGAGGCCGAAGGCATCGCCAATGCTCCCGACACGCAGCGCGCCTTTCGCACCGGGCACTTCGCTCCCCTGATGGACGAGCTGCGTCGGCACGAGCCCACGCTGCAGGGCGGGTTCGTGATCGCGCTGCTGGATGGCCAGCCGGAAGCCAGTTTCCAGGCCCCCGACGTCTGGCCGATCCTGAGCCGCCACATTCCGCTGGCCATTCCCGTGGGGCAGTCTCGCAGCTTCAGCTTCGGCGACCAGGAGTATGTTGCCGGCAGCGCCGCCGTGGGCGAACGTGGCAGCATCCTGGTGGCCATGCCGCTGCCGGCCAAGTATTCGGAGGTGCTGAAGGACCTGGCCGCCAGCCAGCAGAACTACGCCGCGCAGCGCAAGGAGCAGCGGCTGGTGCGGCGCACCTACCTGCAGCTTCTGTTGCTGATCACCCTGCTGGTGCTGTTCGCCTCCACCTGGTTTGCGCTCGTGCTCTCCAAGGCAGTGACGCGGCCGGTACTGGCCCTGGCGCAGGGAACCAACGAGATTTCCGGCGGGCGCCTCGACTACCGGGTGGAGGTGGCTGCCGGCGACGAGCTGGCCGACCTGGTGATTTCGTTCAACCGCATGGCGGCGGAACTGGAAGCCGGACGACGACAGATAGAGGCCAGCCGCAAGGACCTGGCCAGCGCTTACGTCACCCTGGAAGCGCGCGAAAAGCATCTGCAGACCATAATGCAGAGCATTCCCACGGCGGTGCTCTCGCTGGACCCGAACGAGAAGGCCGCCCACATCAATGACGCCTTCACTCGCCTCTTCCACCCGCCGGCGGCGGAAAACGGCGGCCTGGAGAAGCTGGAACTGGGAGACCTGTTCGCCCCTGATTTCGCCCAGGAACTGCGCCGGCTGATGCGCCGGGCCGACCGCATGGGCTCGACTTCAGAGCAGATGGAGACGACGTCCGGGTCCACTTCGCTGGTGCTGGCGGTGACGGTGGCATCGATGAATCCGCGGCGGGCCGGGCCCATGCCGCCACGCCAGCGGCTCGGCTACGTGGTGGTCTTTGAAGACCTTTCCGAGCTGCTGCAGGCCCAGCGGCAGGCGGCCTGGCGGGAGGTGGCGCGGCGCATTGCCCACGAGATCAAGAACCCGCTCACGCCCATCGCTCTGTCGGCAGAGCGCATCCGGCGCCATCTCAGCCGTGGCGACGAGGGCTCGCGCGCCATCATGAAAGACTGCGCCGAAACCATCACCATCTCAGTGGAAACCGTACGCCGCCTGGTCGACGAGTTTTCCACCCTGGCGCGCTTTCCCGCGCCGCAGCTACGCCCCTCCGACCTCAATGCCCTAGTGAACGATTCGCTGAAGCTGTTTGAAGGGCGGCTGGAAGGCATAAACGTCAGCACCTTGCTGGCCAAGGACCTGCCGCCGATAATGGCCGACCCGGAGGCTATCACGCGCGTCATCACCAACCTGGTGGACAACGCGGCCGAAGCCATGAACGGCGCGCTGGTGCGCGACCTGCTGATCTCCACCACCTTGCTCGGCGGCCGCGACGCCGTCGAACTGGCGGTCGCCGACACCGGCCACGGCGTTACCCCGGAACTGAAAGAAAAGCTCTTTCTTCCTTACTTCTCCACCAAGCAGCGGGGCACCGGGCTGGGGCTGGCCATCGTGGCCCGCATCGTCGAGGACCATCACGGCACCATCCGCGTAGAGGAGAACTCTCCGATGGGAGCGCGCTTCATAACCGAGTTGCCGGTGGCGGCCGGGACGGAGCGCGGCGAAAGCGGAGACGCCGCCGCCCATGCCACTCCGGCAGCGGCGAAGTTCGCTCTTGACGTTTTACGTAGGGCCGGCGCCCTCGCCGGCGGGCTCCTTATACAACAAAGCCCGCATGTGACCCACGCTCGCACCGCGCAGTTTGCCGCTATCACCCCAACAAATGCAACAACGGCATTTGCCGGGGACCCCGGGTGGGGTTATGCCGCTTCTACGCTTCGCTTTTCCCTGAGGCTGCCTGTATCTGAACGGACTTGCTTTTTACCGTAATCGGCGCGTTGCGGCGCACGGCGATCATCTCGGCTACGATTGCCACGGCGATCTCTTCCGGAGTGACTGCGCCGATATCCAGCCCGATGGGGGCATGTACGCGCTCCAGCAATTCGCGCCGCACGCCTTCTTGTTCCAGTTCCTTGGAGACCGTGAGCACCTTGCGCTTGGAGCCGATCATGCCGACGTAGCGGGCCGGGGTCTCAACCGCCCAGCGCAGCACGCGCATGTCGTCGTGATGGCCGCGGGTAACGATTACCAGGAAGCTGGAGCGCGAGGGGCGCAGCTTGGCCAGGGTCGCTTCGATGTCGCCGGTCAGGATTTCGCGCGCCTGGGGGAAGCGTTCGCGGTTGGCGTAACTGTCGCGGTCGTCGACCACCGTGATCTCGAAGCCGGCCACCTGCGCCACTTGGTAGAGGTACAGCGCCACGTGTCCGGCGCCGAAGATGAACAGCTCGGTCGGGGGGAGCACCGGTTCCACGAAGATCTCCAGCGTGCCTCCGCAAACCAGCCCCGTATTGTAGCTGGGGTCGTTGTTGAGATTAAAGCTCAGGGTGCGGGGCTTTTCCTCCTCCATGACCTCGCGGGCGGCCTGCCAGACCTCAGCCTCAACGCAGCCGCCGCCGATGGTGCCGGCCATCGAGCCATCGTCGCGCACCAGCATCTTGGCCGTGCGGAACGACGGTATCGATCCCTGCGCGTTGATGATGGTGGCCACCGCCCCGCGCCGTCCGGCTTTGCGCAGGCTGACAATCTCTTCGTAAATATCCATTGCGACTATTTTGGCCCGCCCGGCTCGCCGAGACAAGCGAAGTTTCAGCCGCTCGGCGTCTTGCCCGCCCGCGTTGGCATCGAATAAGTAGCGCTTGTACAATGGAGGCGTGATGGAAACGGCTGAACCGAAAGGTGTTTGGGCCGGTAATCCGAGCGGCGCCGAGCGTTCCGACAATCTTGCCGGCGACCCGCAGAGCCGGCCGCGCATCGCCCGCCTGGCCTTTGGCGGCAGCGCCGAGCAGGAGGGCGTGGTGCTGACCACGCTCGACAAGGCGGTCAACTGGGTACGCAAGAACTCCATTTGGCCCATGACCTTCGGGTTGGCCTGCTGCGCCATCGAGATGATGTCGATGGGGGCCTCGCGCTTCGATATCGCCCGCTTCGGCGCCGAGGTTTTCCGCCCTTCGCCCCGTCAGGCGGACCTGATGATCATCGCCGGACGCGTTTCCCAGAAGATGGCGCCCGTCATCCGCCAGCTCTACCAGCAGATGCCCGAGCCCAAGTGGGTAATCTCGATGGGAGCCTGCGCCACCTCCGGCGGCGTCTTCAACAACTACGCCCTGGTGCAGGGCGTCAACCAGTGGATTCCGGTCGACGTCTACGTACCCGGCTGCCCGCCGCGCCCGGAGCAGCTCATCTACGCCATCACCTTGCTGCAGAAGAAGATTCAGGATGAGCGCGGTTCATTCAAGCGCGCTTTGAATTTAGCCGAGTAGAACAACAATCCTCATCGAACGTAGCGCCACCGCCCGCGGTGGCGGGCCTTGCCGCGACTTAACCCGGCGGCACTACTGTGACACTCTTGAGCTGTTTGCCAGCCGCGATACAATTCTGCTGAATGGTTCAGGTACTGATTGTCGACGACGAAGTTGGCATTCGCCAGTCGCTGGCGGGCGTGCTGGAGGACGAGGGCTACAGCACCAGCTCCGTGGAGAGCGGAGAAGCCTGCCTGAAGCTGCTGGCCGAGCAGCAGTTCGATGTCGTGCTGCTGGACATCTGGCTGCCGGGAATCGACGGGCTGGAGGTGCTGGAGCGCATCAGCGCCCTGGAGAATCCCCCCGAGATCGTGATGATCTCCGGCCACGGCAACATCGAAACCGCCGTGCGGGCCACCAAACTCGGCGCCTATGACTTTCTGGAAAAGCCGCTCTCGGCCGACCGCACCCTGATCGTGGTGAAGAACGCGGCCGAGGCGCGCAAGCTGCGCAGCGAGAATTACGACCTCAAGCGCCAGTTTTTCTCGGCGGGCGAGATCGTGGGCGAGAGCATCCCGCTGAAGGCGCTGCGCCAGCAGATCGGCCTGATGGCGCCCACCAATGGCCGCGTCCTAATCTATGGCGAATCGGGCACGGGCAAGGAGCTGGTGGCCCGCGCCATTCACGCCCAGAGCCTGCGCCGGGACCAGATGTTCGTCGAGGTCAACTGCGCTGCCATCCCCGAGGACATGATCGAAAGCGAGCTGTTCGGCCACTGCAAAGGGGCCTTCCCCGGGGCCGCGGCCGAAAAGTCGGGCAAGTTCCAGAAGTCCGACGGCGGTACCTTGTTCCTCGACGAGGTGGGCGACATGAGCCTGAAGACGCAAAGCAAGGTTCTGCGCACGCTCGACGAGGGCCGCTTTGTTCCGGTGGGCCGCGAAGAGCCGGTCAAGGTGGACGCGCGCGTCATCGCCGCCACCAACAAGGACTTGGAAGATGAGATCAGCCGGGGAAATTTCCGCGAGGACCTTTTCTACCGCCTGAACGTGATTCCGTTCTTCGTGCCTCCACTGCGCGAGCGCCGGGAAGACATTCCCGTGCTGGTGCGCCACTTCCTGCACGAGTTCTCTGCCGCCTACAGCCGCCGCGACAAGGAGATGAGCGACGACGCCGTGGAGGTCCTGACCCGCTACTCCTGGCCGGGCAACGTGCGCGAGCTGCGCAACGTGATCGAGCGGGTCATGATCATGAACCCCACCGTGCACAAGCTGGAGCGTAAGCACCTGCCGCCGCTGGTCTATCGCGAGGGCTCGCGCCGCAGCCTGGGAGAATTTTCCACCCTGCACCAGGCGCGCGCCGCCTACGAGCGCGACTACATCCTGAAAAAACTGGACGAAAACCACGGCAACATCAGCCGCACCGCCGACGCCCTGGGCCTGGAACGCAGCCACATGTACCGCAAAATGAAAGCCCTGGGAATCGCGGTGAAAGAATAATGGTTCTCTCCACCTAGGGTTCGAAAGCTTTAGGCCAAAATACACATGCACGGTACACTACCGCGAGTAGCTCCTCGTCGCCGTAGATGCCCATGCCCAGAGCAGTTTGCGTCCCTGCAGTGATAGTGGTCGTTTTGTTGGTGCTCGTCTGCCCGCTGGCGCTGGCGCAACAGAATCCACCGCCGAATGCGCCCGCCCCGCCGGCCAAGCCAGCGACCGTCCGCGAACAGGTGGTGGTAACCGGGACCTACGAGCCGGTGGCGATCAGCGACGTCGATCGCGACGTAACCATGATTGACCTGCGCAAGGCGCCGGCGGTCTATTCGAGCCTGATGGACGCCCTCGGCTCCGACCCGGCTCTGGACTTGCAGCAGCGCGGCCCCGACGGTGTGCAGGCCGACCTGTCGATCCGCGGCGCGAGCTTCGGCCAGACGCTGGTGCTTGTCAACGGACTGCGCATGAACGACGCCCAGACCGGGCACCACAATCTCGATCTGCCTCTGCCGCTGCCTTCAATCGAGCGCATAGAGGTTCTGCATGGCAGCGGCTCGACCATGTACGGGTCGGACGCCATGGGCGGGGTGGTCAACTTCATCACCGCGCCGCCGCTGGCCACCGAGCTGCGCCTGGGCTCGGCGGCGGGGAATTTCGGCATCAACCAGCAGTATGGCAGCGCCGCCATTGCCGCCCGGCGGTGGACCGAGCAGCTCTCCTTTGGCCGCGATTTTTCCAGCGGCTTTATGCCCGACCGCGATTACCGCCGCTTGACCGGCAGCTCGGAGACGCATCTTGAAAGCCGGCTGAGCGCGACCACGCTGCTGCTGGCCGGCGGCGACAGTCCGTTCGGAGCCAACCAGTTCTATGGCCCATACAGCTCGTGGGAACGCATCAAGAGCTGGTTCGTCGGCTTCTCGCAGGAGCTGGGGAAGAACACGCTGCTGGCCTTCGGCTTCCGCCGGCATACCGATATATTCGAACTATTGCGCGCGGACCCGGCGGCCTATACCAACAACCATCTCACCGATAGCTGGCAGCTTGCCCTGCGCCGTCATAATCGCCTGGCGAAAAAGCTCAACCTGTTTTACGGCGCGGAGGCCTTCCGCGACAGCATCGACAGCACGAACTACAGTTGTTCCGGCGGCGGTTGTCCGGGAGTGACCGAGGCGCTGGGCAGCCACGCGCGCAATCGGGGCGGAATTTACGCAGCCCTGGAAATGCGTCCGGCGCAGCGGCTGACGCTCTCGGCCGGCGCGCGCGAGGAGTATTACAGCGGCGGGCACGGCGTCTTTACCCCGACCTTCTCCGCCGGTTATCGCCTCACAGACGCGCTGAAGCTGCGCGCCTCCGTGGCCAGCGCTTTCCGCCTGCCGACTTACACCGATCTCTATTACCACGATCCCGCCACCCAGGGAAATCCGTACCTGCAGCCGGAAACGGCGTGGAACTACGAGGGCGGGGCGGAGTGGACGGTGTCACGCCGGGTTACGCTTTCCGCTACCGCCTTCTATCGGCATGAGAAGAACGACATCGACTACGTCGAGCTGCCGGGCGGCACAGCGATCACGACACCGCTGAACTCCATTCCGCCGGCGCAGCGCTGCACCGTGCCCAACCAGAGCGGATGCTTCTACCAGGCGCGCAACCTGGACACCCTCAGCTTCAGCGGCCTGGAGACTGCCTTGCGCCTGCACTTGCGCGGGAACAACGAAGTTTTGCTCGCTTACACCGTGCTGCACGGGGCGCAGCAGGTGCTCGACGGCTTCATCAGCCGCTACCTGTTCAACTATCCGGCAAACAGCGTCCTGTTCCAGTGGCGCTCGCGGTTGCCCGGCGGAATCCAGTTGCGCACGCGGGTGGCGACCGTCCAGCGCTACAACAACGATCCGTACGCGGTGTGGGACTTCGCACTCAGCAGGCGATTCCGCCAGGCACGCCCCTTCCTGCAGCTTTCAAACCTGGCCAATACTTCCTACCAGGAGATCGCTGGGGTGGCCATGCCGGGAAGAACTATCGTGGGAGGAATGGAGATAGTTCTGAGCAGAAAGAAAGATGCGGCGCAGTAGACAGTGTTAGTTCTTCGTTCTTCGTTTTTAGTTCTTAGCTGCGCGGCGCTTAAGGCCGAGCATGAAAATAAATCAGATGATTTCATAATTGGTGTCATGCTGAGCCCAGCGAAGCATCCCAGTGCGGCTTCTCGCAAAGATGAAGTCAAAGATTTTCTATAGAAAAAGGTCGCGCCGCGTCGTTGGGGATAGTTCCTTGGGATGCTTCGCGCCTCCTGCGGAGCCGCTCAGCATGACAACCCGGACATCCTGATTAAACTTCCGGCGGTAAAAGTGAAATGAAGCAATTTCTTGTGCACAGAATAGTCTCTGAGCCGCATTGGCTCTGCCTGCAGCTTTGCAAATGCACATCGCCGTCAGAGAACTGATAACGAACAACTAATAACGAAGAACTGCCTCACTTCAACTGCTTGCGCCAATCCAGTTCATCTACGAACTCGCCGGAGTCGCGCCAGCCGCCGCGCACCTTGACGAGCAGTTCGAGGAACACTTTCTTGCTCAGCAGGCGTTCAATCTCCTGGCGGGCGCGCGTGCCGATGGCCTTCAGCATGGCGCCTTGCCGGCCGACCATGATAGCCTTCTGCCCTTCACGTTGGACGTAGATGACGGCGCTGATCCGGGTGAGCCTGGGCTCCTCTTCAAAGCGCTCGACCACTACGCTGCTGGAATAGGGAATTTCCTGGCGCGTCAACAGCAGCACCTGCTCGCGAATGAACTCGGCGGCGATGAAGCGCTCGGGCTGGTCGGTAAGCTGATCGGGCGGGAAGTAGCGCGGCCCTTCCGGCAGGGCCTCGACCACCTTGTCCAGCAGCGGCTTCAGGCCGTCCCGCTTGGCGGCGGAGATCGGGATGATCTCGGCGAAATCGTGCAGCCGCGAATAGTGTTCGATGAGCGGCAGCAGTTTGCTTTTTTCAACCAAGTCGATCTTGTTCAGCAGCAGAAAGGTTTTCAGCTTGCTTCGCCGTGCCAGTTCAATGGCGAATTGCTCGCCGGCATCGCGGGCCCCGGCGCGCCCGCTATGGGCGTGCTGGGGTGAAATGTCACGCCGGTTGGCACGCACTGGCGAAGCCGGCGTGCGGGTGGCGTCCAGGATCAACAGCAGCAGGTCGCAACCCTCCAGGGCGTTGTGGACCTCCTGCATCATGCGCCGGTTGAGCGTGTCGACGGGCTTGTGAATGCCGGGAGTATCGACAAAGATGATCTGGCCAGCGCGGCGTCCGCGCACCGTCCCGGCAGACTCAGAAGCTTCTGCTGCCGCCCGCGACCGGCGGGCGAGGTTGACAATTCCCAATATCCGGTTGCGCGTGGTCTGCGGCTTGGGCGTGACAATGGCCAGCTTTTCGCCCACCAGGGCATTCAGAAGCGTCGACTTACCCGCATTGGGAGGTCCAATAATCGAGACGAAACCTGAGCGCATGCCAATAGGGTACAGGGTTTAAGGAATAGAAAGAAGTTTCCAGTTTCGAGTTTCAAGTCTCGAAACTCGCAACTTGAAACTTTGAGACCTACTCATGTCCTTCTCCCAACAGTTTTCTCAGCGCCTGAGCGTTGTGCGCGGCGCAGGCTTGCTGATCGTTGTCGAAGTAGACGTAGACAGCGCGCATCTCGCGCGACCACGCCTGGATGCGCTTTGCCCAGGCGGCCAGTTGCACGCGGGAGTAGTTGCCCTGGTACTTTTCTCCTGGGCCGTGCAGGCGCACGTAGGCCCAGTCGGCGGTGGTGATAAGCAGTGTCTGGAAGCCGGCGAGTTCGTAAATGCAGTATGCGGCATTGTGGCGGCGCAGCAGGCTATAAACCCTTTCGTCGTTCCAGGTGGGTTCGCGGAATTCGAAGGTGAAGCGGTGCCGGGGCGGCAGGACTTCGAGAAACTCAGCAAGCCGCTCCAGGTTCAGCTTCCAGCCCGGCGGCAGTTGCAAGAGGATGGGGCCGAGCTTGCGGCCCAGGCCTTCGGCTGCTTCCAGCAGCCTCTCCAGCGCGGGTTCGGGATCTTTGAGCTTCTTGTTGTGGGTTAGGAAGCGGCTGGCTTTAACCGCGAAGAGAAACCCCGGCGGAGCGGCACGGCGCCACGCGGCGAAGGTTTCACGCTCGGGCAGGCGGTAGAAGCTGTTATTGATCTCGACGGTGTCGAAGTGCTGAGAGTAGTGGCGGAACATGGCCGCTGGCGAGCATCTTTCAGGATAGAATAATCCGCACCAATGCTGGTAGTGCCAGCCAGAAGTTCCGATCCTCACTTCTATAGCCATGCTGCCCAGTTCCACCCGATTCAAACTATAAGAGAAAACCAGTGTCAGCACAGTTGGCCTGTCGCACTCCGGCAAAATCGTGGGGACAACTCCGCGCAACCCCGCCCGTTCAAAACGAATGTGGTCCGGGAGAGAGAATGCCACGGAGTCTCTGGAAGGCTTTCGCCGCAGGCCTGACCTTCGGGGTCGCCGGGGTGGCCGGCTTGTGGGCGTTCTTCGGGGGCGAGCGCCGGGTGGTGCGCATCGAAAAGAGCATCCAGATCGGTTTGCCGCCGGCCGAGGTCTTTGCCGCCTGGGCCGACCTGAGCCGCATGCCGCAGTACTGCGCCATGATTCAGAGCGTACAGCGCACCGGCGACCATTCCCGCTGGCTCGCCACCATCGACGGCCGCACGGTGCAATGGGACGCCGAACTGGTGCAGATCATCCCCAACCAGGCCATCGCCTGGAAGTCCGTGAGCGGGCCCAAGCACACCGGGCGCATCAGCTTTTCTCCGCTGGCCAATGACACGGTGCTGCACGTGCAGATGAACTACGCTCCGCCGCTGCGCTTCATCTCGCGGCTGGCTCCGGTGCAGCAGAAGCTCACGCAGATCATCGACCAGGGCTTGCGCGACTTCAAAGCCGCGCTCGAAGGCAAAGGACGCGAGCTTGCCGCCGAGAAGCAGAAACCAGCCCCCGTCAGCCCCGGCTCGCAGTCCACGGGGACTTACGACAGGAAGCAGTGATAAGGAAACTGTCTCAACTCGATACCTGATTTCTTAACCCCTAACCCTTGAACTCAGTCTGCCGCATTGCGGCGCAACTCGAAGCGCGCCTGACTGAATATCTTGCTGGCTGCCAGCACGGTATTGGCGTGGATTGTGACCGTGTCCTCAAGGTTTTCGGCGTAGCCGCCGGCGAAGGTCACCATTATGGGTATGTCCCAGTCGCGGGCGAAGGACATCACCATCTCATCGCGCTGGCGAAGTCCATCGATGGTCAGGCCAAGGCCGCCGAGTTGATCGCGGGTGAAGGGATCGGCGCCGGCCACGTAGGAGATGAGCTCGGGTTCGAACAGCTTGCGCGCCGCGTTGAGCGCTTTGTCCAGCCAGTGCAGGTACTCGCCGTCGGTGGTGCCGTCGGCCAGATTCACGTCGAGGGACGATGGCGGCTTCCAGACAGGGTAGTTGTGCAACTGGTGCAGGGAGATGGTGAAAACGTCTCCGGAATGGTTCTGCAGCATGACGGGCGCGCGCGGCTGCGGGGCGGTAATGGCCGCTGACCAGGCGTCCGGAACAGGGAAGGGCTCGGTGTGCCCGCCGAAGATGGCCGCCGTGCCGTTGCCCTGGTGGACGTCGCAATCTACGGTCATGGCGCGGGCGATCTTGCCCTGCTGCTGCATCTTGCGGATGGCGATGGCAATATCGTTGATTACGCAGAAGCCCTCGCCGTGGTCGGCAAAGGCGTGATGGAAGCCGCCGCCCAGGTTGAGGCAAACACCGTCGCGCAGCGCCAGCTCGGCGGCACGGATCGAGCCGCCGGCCATCAGCCAGAAGGCATCGACCAGGGCCTTGCTGTACGGCACCTCCAGTTCGAGCTCCTCCCGCACAGAGAGGGTTCCGGTCTTCAGCTTGTGCACATAGCCGGGAGTGTGAACCAGCAAAACGTCTTCATCGGAGGCGGGCCGCGCTTCCACGAAGTCGCGCGCCTCGGCAGCCCCGCTGGCCAGCAGACGCTCCCGCACCAGGCGGTACTTCTGCGCCGGGAAAACATGGTGGCCGATGGGTAGCGCGTACCCATCGCTGTAAACCAGTTTGAAAGGCAACATAAAGAATGAGCGCGGTGGCGCTCTCAGGCAGCCCGCAAACCGCCCCGGCCAGCTTGCTGTCCGCCGGGAGCTCGCGCGGACTTCACCCACCCCACAGCACCATTGTGGGCAAAAGAACTCGCAAACGCAACTGTTAAGATGATCGGCGGTTAATAGAAGTAGCAGGCTTGATGAAAAGTTTTACTACGGGAGCAGCATTATGAGCAGAGCAGCATGGATTACGGTCACGGTTTGCGGCTTGACCCTGGCCGGAGCGACCTACGCCCTGGGCAACTTCCGCCACGGCAGGGCTATGGGCGAGGGGCCGGCGGGCATGAGATTCGAAAGATTGGCCGTCCGCCTGCAACTGACACCCCAGCAGGAGTCGCAGATCAAGGCCCAGTTGCGGCAGGCCCGCAGCTCGGCCAAGCCGGATATCGATTCCCTGCACACCCTGCGCGGCACACTCGCCAGGCAGATTTTCACCAATCAACCCAACCAGGCCGAAATCCAGAAGACCAGCGAGCAACTGAAACAGCAGCTTTCGGCCGTAATCGATCAGTACGTCAAAGCCGGACTCCAGATCAATTCCGTGCTCAAGCCCGAGCAGCGCACCGAAGTTCAGAAGATCGTCAACGAGCGCCAGGAGTTGGCCGCCCGGCGTCGCGCCAAGTGGGAGCAGCGCCGCCAGCGCCGGCCAGGCGGGAAGGACAACCAGCAGCCGGCTCAGCAGTAGGGCGCCCGGCGGGTCCCAGCCCCGGCAAAACCCTGCCCTACGCAAAGCAGCGTAGGGCAGGGCATCGTGCTGCACCCGTTTGGACGCGCAAATTATCCAGCCGCATACATTCCCAGAGGATTAAGGAACAAAATAGCCGGGTTCAGCAGTTTGTCCGGGGCAAATGCCTGGCAAAGGTGAGAAAATATCGGCAGACGCCAGCTCAGCCATGGAGAACCCGGACACCTTTACTCCATCAAACAGATCGGCAGTGTTTGCCGGGGCTTGGGGTGTCGTTTGGCGGCCGGCGCAACCCCGGGCGAAGTGCCGTGTTTACCCTTTGAGGAACTCACTCGTCTCAAAAATCGGGTACCGGCTATAGAATTTACAAGCTCGCATGGCGAAACGTGAATTTCCATCTTTGCACACGCTCCTGTTTCCCGAGGGAGAGGAGACGCGAACGGAGGCGGCCGGTACGCCTGCCGCGGAGCATGTGCCCGCGCCGCAAAAGAGCTTTGAGGAGATTCCCGGATTCGTTCCAGCCCAGGCGGTGAGCGGCGCCCCCAAAGGCGAATTCAACCCGATCCTGCTGGTTCAGCTACGGGACGACCTGGCGCGATCGCGGCTGCGGGAGGCCTTCTGGATTTCCGTGGTCGGGCACTTGCTGGCCGTTATCCTGCTGGTGCTTTCTCCCAAATGGCTGCCGGTATTTCACCCTGTCCAACTGCGCACCGCCGAACAGATGATCCGGGACAAGGAGTTTACCTACCTGGAGATGCCGCCCGACCGACGGCCGCCGGTGGCGAAGCCCCCGGATACGAAATTCCTCTCGGACAAGAACCGCATTGCCCGCTCGCGGGTGCCGCAGCCTGACCGCAAGCTGCTGGACTCCTTGCGCCAGGGCCTGCCGGGACCTCCCGGAATGACGCAGCCGGCGCTGGTGCCGCAGAGTCCCAGCACGGCGGCCGGCCAGCAGCAGGCGAGCAACAGTGCGCAGTTCCAGACACCGCCCGCGCAAGCGCAGGAGCCCAAGCCGGATCTGAGCGCGCTGGCAGGAGCGCTTTCTCCGGGGTCCAGCATCGCCCAGGCGGCGCGCAACAGCGCCCGCGCGGGCTTACCGAGCGGTGGCGGCGGAAATTATGGGCGTCCCTTGGGCGGCGGCAGCAAGGTCGGCAGCGGAATCGACGTGCTGAGCGATACCATGGGTGTCGACTTCGGTCCGTACCTCTCGCGCGTGCTGGCGGTGGTGCGCATGAACTGGTATAACCTGATCCCCGAAGAGGCCCGCCCGCCCTTGCTCAAGCGCGGCAAAGTGGCCATCGAGTTTGCCATTCTGCCGGACGGCAAGGTGGCGGGAATGCGGCTCACCGGCCAGTCGGGCGACAGCGCGCTGGACCGCGCCGCCTGGGGAGGCATCAGCGCTTCCAACCCATTTTCTCCGCTGCCGTCGCAGTTCCACGGGCCTTACCTGGCGCTGCGTTTCTACTTCTATTACAACCCCGACCGCAGGGACTTCATGGATTAGCCGCTCAGATTTCATCCCTGGCGGGCCACGCCTTCACCGGCTAATCTGCGGCCTTCCTCCAGAGCATGGTCAAAAGCGCGGGGAATTTCCTACAGAAACCCGGCCAGCGGGCAGCCCTCGCAACGGGGCGCCGCCTTAAGGCAGTAGTGCTTACCTACCTGCACCAGCAGGGCGTGAAACTCGTTGTAGCGCTGCGCCAGTTGGCGGCGGCCGCTGCCCGAGACGGCCGAGGCCGGATGTGTGAGCGGTCCGCTCGGGGTGACGGCTGGCAGGGGTGGTTTACCCGGGTTTTGCTTTGGCAGCTTCCGCAGCTCCTGCTCTACCAATTGCCTGATCTCCTCGTATGCGGCGCCGGAGGGAGCCAGTTGGTGCCGTTCGAAGATGCGCCGCGTGTAGGCGTCCACCACAAAGACGGGGTGGCCTCCGGCATAGAGAAGGATGGAGTCGGCGGTCTCCGGCCCCACGCCTTTTTGCCGCAACAACTCGCCGCGCAGCTTTTCCGTGGGCTCGGCCAGCATGCGTTGCAAGGGGTCCCAGCCCCGGCCCCTTTGGCGCGGCTCGGGTGGAAGCTGATGGTCCACCTTAGCTTGGCTGCGCTCCGCGCAGGCGGGGCACCGGCCAGGCGAGTAGTTTGCCTGGATATATTCCGCCAAGTCCTTCAGGCGCCGACTCTTCTGGCGAAAGTAGCCGGCTGGCCGCAACAGAGTTTGCAATTCGGCCTCATCGAGCTTGAGGATGCCGGTCAGCGACAACGCTCCGGCGGCCCGCAGGTTCGCCAAGGCGCGCTCCACGTTCTTCCATGAGGTGTTTTGCGTCAAAATGGCGCCGGTCAGCACTTCAAACTTGGACTCCGCCGGCCACCAGTTCTGCGGCCCCCAGGATTCCAGCAGCCGGTGGTAAAAACGAGCCACCATGCCTCGTGGCCGTTTGCGCGTTTGCGACGAGAAGTTCATGCCCAGCCGATACTTGCGAACTGTCTGCCAATATCTTAGCTGTTAGATGGGGAAGCGGCTCACATTAACCAGCGCCGCTGCGGTCGGACTAAGGGATATTACTTAACAGAATTTGTTATCAACATAGTGACAGGTAACTTTGGTAAATTGACAAATTCTGTCACTACACCTAGGATTCGCGCAACTCTGGTTTTGGACCGCGAGCCACGGCAAACGAAGCTTGCCGGATGCCGGGGGCGCGGTCGGCGTCACACGCCACGGTTGTGTTTGTTGGGGTGAAAGCAGCGGGCCCCTAAACGAGCGCCACATTGGCGTTGGTTGGGGGCAAGCGGAGAGAAAGTATGTCTCAGCGGCTCGCCGATTTACTCCTCAGGGAGAAGGCGATCAGTTCTGAACAGTTACTACAGGCACAACGGACGCAACGGGAGACCGGCGGGCGGCTGGGAAGCATCCTGGTCAAGCATGGCTTTTTGTCGCAAGCCGAGGTAACCAACTTCATCTCCCGCCAGTACGGCATTCCCGCCGTCGATCTCTCCTATTTTGAGATCGACCCCGCGGTCATCAAGCTCATTCCCTACGAAGTCGCCAAGCGCTACGAGATTCTTCCTCTCAGCCGGGTGGGCTCCTCGCTGACCATCGCCATGGCCGATCCCACCAATGTTTTCGCCCTGGACGACGTCAAGTTCATGACCGGCTACAACGTCGAGCCGGTGGTGGTGGCCGAGAGCGAGATTCAGGACGCGATCGAGCGCGCTTACAGCCTGAAGGCGGAAGACAACCTGGAATCGGTGATGGCCTCCCTCGACGGCGCCGAAGCCCATCTGGAGCTCCAGGAAGAGCAAGCCGAGATGAACCTGGAGGACCTGGAGAAGGCGGCGGACCAGGCCCCCATCGTCAAGCTGGTGAACATGATCCTCAGCGACGCCGTCAAGCGCGGCGCCAGCGACATCCACCTCGAGCCCTACGAGAAAGAGTACCGCGTCCGTTTCCGCATGGATGGCCTGCTACAGTCCATCATGACCCCGCCGATGAAGGCCAAGGACGCCATCACCTCGCGCCTGAAAATCATGGCCAAGCTCGACATCAGCGAGAAGCGGCTGCCGCAGGACGGCCGCATCATGCTGCGCATGAACGTCGATGGCAAGAAGCGGCAACTGGATTTCCGCGTCAGCACCCTGCCCACCCTGTGGGGCGAGAAGGTCGTGCTCCGCCTGCTGGACAAGGAAAACCTGCGCCTCGACATGACCAAGCTGGGCTTCGAGCCGGAATCGCTGGAAAAATTCCAACGCGCCATCCTCAAGCCTTACGGCATGGTGCTGGTCACCGGCCCCACCGGCTCGGGCAAGACCAACACCCTGTACTCGGCCATTTCGCTGGTCAACAAGCCCGATACTAACATCATGACCGCCGAGGACCCGGTCGAGTTTCAGCTTGCGGGGCGTCAACCAGGTGCAGATGAAGGAGCAGATCGGGCTGAACTTCGCCGCCGCTCTGCGCTCCTTCCTGCGCCAGGACCCCAACATCATCCTGGTGGGCGAGATCCGCGACTTCGAAACCGCCGAGATCGCCATCAAGGCGGCCCTCACCGGCCACCTGGTGCTGTCCACGCTGCACACCAACGGCGCTCCCGAAACCATCAGCCGGCTGATGAACATGGGCATCGAGCCGTTCCTGGTGGCCACCTCGGTCCACCTCATCGCTGCCCAGCGCCTGGTGCGCCGCATCTGCAAAGACTGCGCCGCCCCCGTCGAGGTGCCGCTGGAGGCCCTGGTGCGCGCCGGCTTTGCCCCCGAAGAGTCCCGCCAGGTAAAGGTCATGAAGGGGCGCGGCTGCCCTACCTGCAACAATTCCGGCTACAAGGGCCGGGTGGCGCTCTACGAAGTTATGGAAATCGGCGACGATCTGCGCGAATTGATCCTGGTGGGCGCCTCGGCCATGGAGCTGAAGAAAAAAGCCATCGAGAACGGAATGATTACCCTGCGCCGCAGCGGCCTGGTCAAGGTGATGCAGGGCGTCACCACCATGGAGGAAGTGGCGCGTGAAACCGTGGTGTAACCATATTAAGATTTCAGATTTTTGATTTCAGATTGCCAGGCGGCTGATTGGTTTCCGGCAATCAAAAATCAAAACGTGAAATTTGGTAAGGACCAACTGATGAATCTGAAGCTGGGTGATCTGCTGCGCAAGCTGAGCGAGATGAATGGCAGCGACCTCCACATAACCACCAACTCGCCGCCGCAGATACGCGTTCATGGCGTCCTTCACCCCCTCGACATGCCGCCGCTGACCCCGTCGGAGACCAAGCAGTTGATCTACGGGATGATGACCGACGCGCAGAAGCACCGCTTCGAGGAGGACATGGAAATCGACTTCTCCTTCGGCTTGAAGGGCCTGGCGCGTTTCCGCGCCAACTGCTTCAACCAGCGCGGCTCGGTCGCCGGCGCCTTCCGGGTCATTCCCTGGGAGATCAAGTCGTTCGAGGAACTGCATCTGCCTCCGGTGGTGGCCAAGCTGTGCGACCGTCCCCGCGGCCTCATCCTGGTGACCGGGCCTACCGGCTCGGGCAAGACCACCACCCTGGCGGCCATGCTCGACAAGATCAACCGCGAACGGCACGAACACATTCTGACCATCGAAGACCCGATCGAGTTCGTCCACCCGCACAAAAACTGCCTGATCAACCAGCGCGAGGTGCATTCCGACACCAAGAGCTTCGATACGGCGCTGCGCTCCGCCTTGCGTGAAGACCCGGACGTGGTGCTGGTGGGCGAGATGCGCGACCTGGAGACGGTGGAATCGGCCCTGCGTATCGCCGAGACCGGCCATCTGACCCTCGGCACCCTGCACACCAACTCCGCCTCCACCAGCATCAACCGCATCATCGATGTCTTTCCCTCGCACCAGCAGCCGCAGATTCGCGCCCAGCTTTCGCTGGTGCTGGAGGGGATCCTTTGCCAGTCCCTGCTGCCGCGCATCGGCGGCATGGGGCGCGTTTTGGCGCTGGAGATTCTTATCCCCAACGCCGCCATACGCAACCTGATCCGGGAGGACAAAATCCACCAGATCTATTCCGCCATGCAGTCCGGGCAGGACAAGTTCGGCATGCAGACGCTGAACCAGTCTTTGGCGACTTTGCACCAGCAGAAGCTGATTTCTATAGAAGTGGCCATGCAGCGCTCGTCGCTGCCCGATGAACTGCAAGACATGATCCGGCGCCAGGGCGCGGCCAAGCCCGCGGCAGCCGGGGCCGCCGTCCGGCACTGAGCGGGCGGAAACGCTTCGGGACGGAAGATTGAGAGAGCTGTCAGGAGAAGACCATGCCGGTTTTTAGCTATCAGGGCAAGAACGCCGCCGGGCAAAAGGTGCGGGGTGAGCGCACTGCGGAGAACAGGCAGGTACTGCGCGCCACCCTGCTCAAGGAACGGATATCGGACCTGAGAATCAGCGACAAGGCCGGCGGCCGCGGCTTCAACGTGAATCTCGGCTCGGGCAGGGTAACGACCCGCGAGCTGGCCGTTTTCTTTCGCCAGTTTTCCGTCATGATCGACGCCGGTTTGCCCCTGGTGCAATGCCTTGAGATTCTCGGCACCAACCAGGCCAATCCGGCCTTCCGCAAGGCTCTGGCCGGCATTCGCAGCTCGGTCGAAGGCGGCGCCACCCTGGCCAACGCCATGCGCGGCTACCCCAAGATTTTCGACGATCTGTCCACCAACATGATCGAGGCGGGCGAGACCGGCGGCATTCTCGACACCATTCTGCAGCGGCTCGCCATCTACATCGAAAAAATCACGAAAATGCGGCAGGCCGTCAAGTCGGCCCTCATCTACCCGGTATCGGTCATCACCATCGCCGTGCTGGTCGTGGGCGCACTGCTGAAGTTCGTGGTTCCCATCTTCGCCAACATGTTCGCCGGGCTGGGGGTGCCGCTGCCGGCCTCGACCAAGTTCGTCATCGACATGAGCCGTTTCATCGGCAATTTCTGGTGGATGATCATCGGCGGCATCGTCATCCTCGTAGTGGTCATCAAGCAAATCCGCAAGGCCCCCGAGGGGCGGATAGCCACCGACCGGATACTGCTGAAACTGCCGGTCTTCGGCGACCTGCTGCTGAAAATCGCCGTGGCCCGCTTTACCCGCACCCTGGGAACGCTGATAACTTCCGGCGTGCCGATTCTGGAAGGCCTGCTGGTTACCGGCCGCACCTCGGGCAATGCCGTGGTGCAGGCGGCATTGCTGAACGTGCGCAGGTCCATCGAGCAGGGCCGCACCATCGTCGATCCGCTGCGCGAAAGCAAGCTGTTCCCCAACATGGTGATCCAGATGATCGGCGTGGGCGAGGCCACCGGCGCCATGGACAACATGCTGCAGAAGATCGCCGACTTTTATGAAGATGAAGTCGACATCGCCACCAAGAACCTGCTCACCCTGCTGGAACCCATGCTGATCGGCTTTCTGGGCGTGACCGTCGGCGGCATCGTCATCTCGCTTTACATGCCGCTGTTCAGCATGATCAGCAAGCTCGCCGGTTGAGCGGCGGCGCGCCAGATGCGCCGCAGCACGTGCGCCATTGGATATGGCCCCTCGGGGCGGAGGCAGCAACTGCGGAACTGCCCTAGTGGAGTGGAGCGGTGCAAAGTACGGCCAAAACCTTCAGCGAACGGACCTGGCTGGAATGGCTGGTGAAGGTCCGCGTCATCGTCATCACCTTCGTACTGGTGATCGAGCTGGCGCTTACCACCCTGACCGTCACCAACGTCAACCAGGCCATTTTCGTGGGCGTCATGCTGTTCTGGTACGCCGTCTCCGCCGTGCACATCGTGCTGATATGGACTTGGGACAATTACAGCTTCCAAGCCAGGTTCCAGGTGCTGGCCGATCTGACCTGCGCCACCGCCGTGGTTTACGTTACCGGCGGAGTCGACACCTCTTTCAATTCGCTTTATCCGCTGATCATCATCGTAGCCAGCGTGCTGCTCTCGCCGCGGTGGGCCTACCTGACGGCCGCCCTCAGCTTCATCCTGCTTGGCGGCACCCTGGAGGTGGTGCACTTCAATCTCGTGCCCTCCTTCTCCACCACGCGCTCCGACCTGCGCTCGCTGCAGATGTCATCCTGATCAACCTGTTTGCCTACATCACCGTGGCCTATTTGGCGGTGCGGCTAAGCAACCGCCTGCGCCAGGTGGGACACGAGCTGCGCTCCAAGAGCGGCGCCCTGGAGAGCCTGCAGGCGGTGCACGAGAACATCGTCAACTCGATCTCCAGCGGCCTGATCACCACCGACTTGGCCGGCCGGATCAAGCTGGTGAACCGCTCCGCCCGCGACCTGCTTGAGCTGGAAAACCCCGAAGGGCGCGCCATACAGGACCTGTTTCTCGACCGCCTGCCGGCGCCGGAGAAGGCCGGGCACCATTATGAAATCCACACCGGGACCTCGGGAGTGGAGCGCACCTTCGACATGATCATCTCTACCCTGACCTACAGGGACAGCGGCGCGGTCGGCTATGTCTATCTCTTCGACGATCTGACGATGTTGAAGCGCCTGGAGCGCGAGGTGCGCCTGCGCGACCGCCTGGCTGCGGTGGGACGATTGGCGGCGGGCATCGCCCACGAAATCCGCAATCCGCTCTCTTCGATTGCCGGTTCGGTCAAACTACTGGCTTCCATCGCCGCCCTGAACGAAGATCAGCGCGCTCTGGTCGAGGTCGTGACCCGCGAGTCGGGACGCCTGAACAACATCATTAGCGACTTCCTTACCTATTCGCGCGAAAAGAAATACCAGATGCGGACGGTCGACCTGGTCCTGCTGCTGGAAGATACCCTGACGCTGCTGGAAAACGCGCCCGAACATAAGGTGGAGATCCGGCGCAAATTTGCCGTCGAACACGCCTGCACCGTCGGCGACTCCGACAAGCTCCGGCAGGTCTTCTGGAATATCTGCAACAACGCTGTGCGCGCCATCGGCCAGCGCCGGGCGCTGTCCGGCATCGAGGCCGCTGCCGGCGGGGCGCCCGCGGCCGGCAAGAGCCAGGCTCCGGACGCGGTCATGGTCGAGCTGTTCGCCAACCAGACGAGCTGGGTTGTGAGCTTCGCCGACAGCGGCCCGGGCATCTCTCCCAAGCAGATGGAGAGCATGTTCGAGCCCTTCCAGTCGAATTTCGAGGGCGGCACGGGACTGGGGCTGGCGCTCGTCTACCAGATTTTACAGGCGCACCAGGCGAAGATTCTGGTGCGCTCCGAGCTGGGAACCGGCTCCGAGTTCGTGCTGACGTTTTTGCGCGCCGATGAGCCGGCCACCGCTCCGGCCCCGGCGCGGGCCGCCAAGGCCTGAAGAAGGGAATACCGGTCAATTCGATTTGCGGAGCGGCCGGCGCCGCCTCCCGGATTGAGCCGGTAGCGGAAAAGAGGTAAGCCGTATGGGCAACATTCTTGTTTGCGATGACGAGCGTTCCATCTGCACCATGCTGGAGATCGCGCTGCGCCAGGAAGGCCACCACGTCGAGACGGTGACCTCCGGCGGCCAGGCAATTCAGCGGATCGACAGCGCCATGTACGACGTCATCGTCACCGATATCCGCATGCCCGATATCAGCGGCATCGACGTGCTGCAATACGCGCGCCGCGTCTCGCCCGAAACCGAGGTGATCGTCATCACCGCCGTTGACGATCGTGAGACCTCGGTCCAGGCGCGCAAAGCCGGAGCGGCTTACATATCCAAGAGCGGCAATCTTCCCACCGATGTGCAGGCGCAAGTCGAAGGGGCGATGACAAAGATATCGCTCCGCCAGCAGAACATTGCCCTAAAGCGCGACGCGGCGGCTCACAACTCGCTCGATAACATTGTCGGCGAAAGCCAGGTAATGCAGGACCTGAAGACGCTGATCAAAACCGTTGCCGGCACCAACAGCACCGTCATCATTACCGGCGAGAGCGGCACGGGCAAGGAACTGGTGGCCCGCGCCATTCACGCCTGCTCGGCGCGCGGCTCCGAGCCCTTCGTCTCGGTCAACTGCGGCGCCTTCCCCGAAACCCTGCTGGAAAGTGAGCTGTTCGGCTACGTCAAGGGGGCTTTCACCGGGGCCACCCAGAACAAGCGCGGCCTGTTCGAGCTGGCCAGCGCCGGCGCCATCTTCCTCGACGAGATCAGCGAGATGTCGCTGAGCATGCAGGTCAAACTGCTGCGCGTGCTGCAGGAGCGTTCCGTGCGTCCGGTGGGCGGCGGGCGCGAAGCCCCGGTGGACGTGCGCGTCATCGCCGCCACCAACAAGGACCTGGACGCGCTGGTGGCCGAAGGGCAGTTCCGCGAAGACCTTTACTACCGCCTGCGCGTCATTCCCATCGACGTGCCTCCGCTGCGCGAGCGCGGCGACGACGTGGTGCTGCTGGCCAACCACTTCCTCAAGAAGTTCGCCCACCAGATGGGCAAGCGCCTGCGCGAGATCGCGCCCGAGTCGCTCGATTTGCTGCTCGGGTACGATTGGCCCGGCAACGTGCGCGTGCTGGAGAACACCATCGAGCGCGCCGTGGCCATGCACGCCGGCGACGACGAACTGCTGCGGGTGGAGCTGCCCGCCGAGCGCGCCAAGGCGCGGGCCGCCGCCGCTGCCGCCAACGCCGGAGGCGCTCCCGGAGTCGCCCTGCCCACTGACGGCCTGGACATGGAACGCTACATCGCCGAGGTCGAGCGCTCGCTGCTGCAGTCGGCCCTGCGCCGCTCCCAGGGCGTGCAGACCCGCGCCGCCGAAATCCTCAAGCTCAGCTATCGCAGTTTTCGCCATCTGATGAAGAAGTACGACCTTTAGATTGGGGAATGGGATCGCCCGGGATTCCGTTGGCGAGAGGTCTTTCGCTTCGCTCAGGATTTCGGATCGAGGCTCCCGGCGCTTTGCGCCTCACGCCTCGAAAACGCCTCAACTTTCGGCACCTGATGAAGAAGTACGACCTTTAGATCCAGCGCAAAAGCCCCACTCTGCTGCGACAGATGCGGGGCACCGCGCAAAAGGCTCGTAAGTCCTAGAGCGTGTTTCATAAATGGAGTTAGCCGGTGGAAGCCCACGCCTTCAGGCGTGGGAAACAACGGTCCAGTGGGGTGCGCCTTTAGGCGTGTATGACGAGATCTCCGCTGTCAAGCACACCTTGGCGCGGGGGTGGGGTTTTGTTTTTCCTCTTCCCCAGCGGTTTTGGTTTTGGTGTTGCTGTTGCTTTTGCTTTGCCGACCAAGGCTCGCCTCGTGATCGTTGTGTGGGACGACCCGGTCCCACCAGCCATGTATTCGATCCCGCCGCGCGGGTACCATGATTCCTGTTTCAAACTCCCTTGCTCTCAAGGGAGGCAGGGTGTCCAATCACTGTGTCGGGGATCAACTTCACCCCACCGGCTAAACCGGACTTCCCCCTGCATGCGAACCGGAATTCGCGAAGCTTTCATAGCCTACTCCGCGATTCCACATCCACCACAACCGCACCGCCAGCTTGCGGGCCACGGCTACGGCGGCAATGGCGCGGTTCTTCTTCATCGCCAGTCTCCGGTAGCACCGCCCCAACTCGGGCTCGTGCTGGGCGGTCGCATGCGCCGCCTCGACCAGCAGCCCCCGCAACAAGGCGTTGCCTTGCTTGCTGATGTGCCCCAGCCGTTGCCGCCCGCCCGAGCTGTCCTCGGCGGGGGTCAGGCCGAGGTAGCTGGCCACCTGCTTGCCGCAGCGGAAGCGCGTCGGATCGCCGATCGTCAGCACGAAGGCCAGCGCCGTGATCGGACCGACTCCGGGATGCGTCTGCAAGCGTGCCACCTCCGGCCGCCGCGCCCCTTCCTGCTCCACCGCCTGGTCCAGCGGGGTGGTGCGCCGTTCTAGCTCGGCCAGCAGTTCCAGATTGTCCTGCCGCCGTTGCGCCGTCCACGCCGGCAACACCAGCGCCCGAAACTGCTCCTGCCCCGGCTTGCTCCACAGCCCTGGCCTGCGCCCCAGGCCTTCGTTCAGCGCAATCGCCCGCAACTGGTTCTTCACCCGCGTCCGCATCTGCACTAAGCGGTGCCGGTGTATCACCAACTGCCGTGCGTCGCGCTGCGCCGCTGTCGGTACCCAGATGCGCAGGCTGGGCAAACTGCCCGCTGAGCAACAGCTGCAAGATATGCTCGGCATCCCGCCGGTCGGTCTTCTGCTTGCGCGTGGCGGCCGCCCGAATCTTGGCCGGATCGCCAACCCATAACTCCTGTCCCAACTCCGCCAGTAAGCGCTCGAACCAACGCGAGTGCCCACTGGCTTCCATCCCAACCCGCACCACCTGGCCCGCCAGTGAACGGTAGAACTGCTCCGCCTCCCCGTTGTGTTCCAACCGCCGCTCACCGCATTCTCCTGTCTCCGTATTCACAAATGCGATTTGCTGAAACCTCGGGTGATAATCGCAGCCTATAATCAACATGTCGGCTCCTGTCCCCGAGCCTTGGTCTTGTTCAGCGACAACCAATGTACTCGGCCAGGAGCCGATCTCGTCATGAAATCACTGTGGATAGGTCGCCACGGCGGCTAAACAGGCTGCTGAAAAAGGAACCAGAGTAGTAATTTTGACCGTTATGGCCAACGAAGATTCAACAACATAGAGATCATTTTTTGAGTCATTTTTTCCGCTCATAAAGACTTTTTCAGCAGCCTGTAAAGCCGCTTTAGCTGCCTTGGTCCCCACGGCTAAAGCCGTGGGCTTCCACGATAACCCCTCTCTCCTAAAGCCAAAATCATTCAAAACCATTTATGAAACAAGCTGTAGGAACTACCCCCACTCGAGCACCAGAGGCTTGAGTGGGGCGCCCGGCACCCGCTGCAGCCTTTTTTTCATTTTTGCGCGAAAATACTTGCTGGCGGTTACCGCCAAGGAGTTGCGGATTGAGAAAGCCCGGCAGAATCGACGATCAGCCCAGAGGGGGCGATCAACCAGGAATCGGCGAGCAGAAAAAAGACGATGCGGCTTCCGCCAGCCCGGAAGGGCCTCCTGTAAGCGCTGTCTCGGCGGCAGCGGAGGAGACCTCCCACATACAGCGCGTTTCCCAGGAGCCGGCCAAAAAACATGGGTCGCGTTCCGGATGGAAGTGGGCCTTTCCGCTGGGCATCGGCCTGGCCGGGCTGGCCTCGGCGGCGGCGGTGCTGCTGCGCGGCTGCTGGCACCGCAACATGAGCTGGCCGGTGCGCGTCAGCGACGAGCACGGCGATTTTTCCTATCAGACGTGCAACGACTGCGGCATCATGCGCCTGTTCGATGAGCGCGTCTTCCGCGGCTACGGGCCGTACGGCTACGACCTGCACGCCCTCATCGCTCATGAGCGGCTGCGGCGCCGCCAGCGCATGCAAAAGGCGGCGCAACGGGAGGGCCTGGCGCGGAAAGCGGCGCCGCCCAAAACGCCATAAGCGCCATGCCGGAGCCGGACCCGCCCCGCCGCCGCCCGGATGTACAATTAACTGCTCCAACCGGAGCAGGTTAGGCACATGATTCGCCTGCTCATTCACTGGATCACCAGCGCGCTGCTGCTGCTGGTGGTGGCGCGCGTGATTCCCGGATTTGTCGTGCGCGGCTTCTTCCCGGCGCTGGTGGCGGCGCTGGTTCTGGGATTGGTGAACGCCACCCTTGGCCTGGTGCTTAAAATTATCACCTTTCCGCTTACCATCCTGACCTTGGGCATTTTTCTGCTGGTAGTCAATGCCCTCATGCTGATGGTGACTTCCTGGCTGGTGCCGGGATTCAGCGTGCGCGGCTTTTCCCCGGCGTTCTGGGGAGCGCTGCTGCTTTCCCTGCTGCAGATCCTGCTGCGCTGGCTGACGCCGCACCGCATCTGAGGCGTTACTGCGCCTTGACCGCAATCGTTTTCGGCGCGCTCAGGTACCCGGTGACGGAGTCCCGCTCAACCTTGTAGACCACCACTTCATACAAGGCGCGATCGCGCCCGGTGTAGAACTGCAAGGGCTCGTTGGCCGTGCGATCTTTCTTCTCGATGGTCTTGTCGTCGGCGATGACGTTCATGGTGAACTTGGAGCGCCGCGAGTCGGCCTTCTTCAACTGCAGGCTGATGGTGGAAACCGGCTGGCGGCGCCCCTTGCGCAGGGTGAACTCGAAATAGGTGCGGTCGCCCTTCCGCTTGAGGTATTCGAGCTCCTCATGATTGCGCGCGACCAGGCCGCTCTGCAAGCCCAGATCGCCAATGGCCTTTTCCAGCTTGGCCTTGGTGGCTTCCAGGTCGGTGCGGGTGCTGGCGATGTCCTGCTTAGCCCCGCCCAGGTCGCTCTTGACGCCGGTAACCTCGCCGCTAACCTGCGAGACCTGCTGCTGGGTCTTCCGCTGCTCGGCGGTCAACTGCTGCTGCTGATGTTTCAGCTCCGCGGTGCGGCGGTCGATCTCCGCCTTGGTCATGCCGACCTTCGACCCCAGCGCCTCTACCGACTCCGTCACCGACTTGTTGGTCATGTGCAGCCGGTCCTGAAGCTGCTTGTTGGAGGCCTCAAGCGTCTGCTGCTTTTGTTCGAGCGCCTGCACACGGCCGCGCATGTCGACCAGCAGGTACAAAGAAACGAGCACGTAAACGGCGGCCACGGCCAGCAAGATGTTGCGCACAAAATGCGACTGGGTGGCCGGCGCGGGTGCCTGTGCTTCCTCTAACATGGCAATAACTCCTTATACTTTCATATGCCTACGATTGTTCCAGCCGCTCTCCGGAGTGTCAATCGGAGAAAACGTGGAAGAATCCGCATAGAATCTGCATGAAAACCGCGAGCATCCCGTACTCAAGCTGGCAGCGCTTACGTGGGACCGCTCCCGTGATGACGGCGGCAGTTGACGCTGGCGGCGGGAGTCTTTAGGCTGGAGAGCAGCCCCGCGAAGCAAGAAGATTGCCGTGGGCCGCCGGCGCCCAAGTTTGCCGCGCCGGATGGAAGAGGGGGCTTCCGGAATGCCGGTAAAGTCGATACAACTTGGGCAGGTCTGGCGTCACGACGCCACAGGAAAGTTATATCTGGTTACCAAGGTCTATCGCGAGGTGCTGGCCGAGTTTGCCATGCTACGCGAGGCCAACGTTACCCCGGGCGCGGCTGACTCTACGCGCGTCCGCGTCACCAAAACCGCCAATGGCGCTATCCTGGAAGGCTACAGCTTTACCCAGGACACGGAAGAACTCTAGAATTTTTGATTTTTGATTGCTGATTTTTGATTGCTTAATTGTTGCCGCAAAATCTGAAATCTGAAATCTGAAATCAGAAATCAGAAATCAAAAATCATAATTTCAGTCATGCTCTCCAATTTGCTTCTGGCGCTTGCCGCCTTCATCAAGACGGTCATCTCCTCGCTGGGCTATCCGGGAATCGTGCTGCTGATGGCCATCGAGTCGGCCTGCATACCGCTTCCCTCGGAAGTGATCATGCCCTTCTCGGGGTACCTGGTTCACGCGCATCGCTTCAGCTCGCTTTGGCTGATCGCCACCATGGGCGCGCTGGGCTGCAACCTGGGCTCGGTGCTCGCCTACGAGGTTGGCGCCTACGGCGGCCGGCCGCTCATCGAGCGCTACGGCAAGTACGTGCTGCTGAACCGGCACGACCTGGAGCTGGCCGAGCGCTTCTTCCAGCGCTACGGCGGTATTACGGTTTTCATCGGACGCTTGCTGCCGGTGATCCGCACCTTCATTGCCCTGCCGGCGGGAATCGCCCGCATGCCGCGGGGGCGTTTCCATTTCTACACCTTTGTCGGCTCCTGGCCCTGGTGCTGGGCCCTGGCTTACGTGGGCTACAAACTGGGCGAGCGCTGGGACAGCGACCCGCGGCTGAAGCTCTGGTTCCACCGCCTGGATGTGGTGATTGCGGCGCTGCTGCTGGCTGCCATCGCCTGGTTCGTGCGCAACCATCTGAAGAACCGCGTGCGCGACGCGGTAGCCGCGGAATGCAAGTAGAACGCCGCAGCTAATTTTTCCCCGAGTTAGAAGCCCAGCTTCACGTCCACCGCCTGGCCGACGATGTCCAGGTAAGGCGTATAGAGCTGTGTCAGGTTGGCGCCGTCGAAGGTATAAACCGCTAACTCGGCGCCCTCGACGACGTACATCACATTACGCTTATTCAGCGGGTACAGCCAAACCATGCCGGTGATGTCATCGCTGGCATTCGATAATGGGCTGGAAGGCGCATTATTAAATATTTGTGGGGCGGTAGTAGTGGGATTACTGCTAGGAACCACAACAGCTAAACACCCAGGGATAGGCGCGGCGGGCGGGTTCGGCTGCGTTTGCGGCACGGTACAGCCGACTGAGCCAACCCAGATGTTTCCGTTGGTGTCAGGAACCATGATCTGCGGAGTTCCCGGCCCCAGCGAGGTTGTAAGGATTGGGGTAGTGGCAGTCAAAGTCGACGCGGTATTAATTACTGACAGCAGGCCATTGCCAGGGTGAGCCGGATCTGCTCCGGCGACATAGAGGGTCGTGCCTTGTAATAGTCCCACTTGGGCTCCCGGGACGGACACGGGGCTCGAGCCTGGGGGCAGCACGGGAGGGTTCCCCACGGTCGTGGGCGTCATGTCCACCTGCGTCACCATTGCTCCGCTGGCGCCGCCGTTCACCGTTCCCGAGCTCAAAACATAGGCGGTGAAAGCGTAGCCATTGGCGTCGCTGGTGAAAACGGCGCTGACGGGGCGCGAGAAGGGCGCAGTGGCGCTGGTATCGGTAAACGGGCAGGTGGGGCTGCCGTTAACGGTTCCGAGGTTGGTCAGCGCGATACCGGCGCTGCCGTTCTGCAGGGCTGTGACCGTATCACAGCTCTGGCTGAACACCAGGAGATTGGCGTAATAAGTCGAGGTGCCGGTGACGCCAATATAACTGGGGGTTATCGATTTGGCGCCTTGCACGGCCACCGGCAGCAGCGTCGGAGAGCTGGAGAACTGTACGACGTAGACCGCGCCCGTAATCGGGTTTCCCGAAGAATTCCTGGCCACCTGGGCGGTGGGAACAGCCGCGTATGCGATGAGACTGTTAACGGCCACTAAAACGCTGGAGGTCGGGCCAGGCAGCGTTACCTGGGCGGTGAGCGACTCCGTGGTGTCATCTACCAGCTTTAAAGTGTTGCTGCTGCTGTCAAAGACCACCGTGTCCTTGTTGGTGTCGGTAGAAATAGTGCCCGACTGCGCCATGAACGTGGGCGAGCCACCAACGCTGACGGTGAAGAGCGATAGCTCATCTGTGTCCGCATCGACAATGTCAAGCGCGCCGTTGTTGATGAGGCCGGGGTAAGAGTTGGAAACGAATATCCTGTGCTTGATGCCGCTGCCGCTGGTAGTGGTGGTGGTAGTGGTGCCCGAGGCCACCACCGTCACGGTGATGCTGTCGTAGGACTTTCCGCCGGCGGCGGTGGCGGTTATGGTAGCCGTTCCTGGAGCTCCGCCTGCGGTAAAGAATCCGGCCGAGTTGATGGTGCCATCACCGCTTACCGTCCACGTGACCGGGAGATTGGCCGTGAACTGTATGCCTTGCCCGACAGAAAGCGACTGCGAGCCCTGGGTAATTACCACCAGCGCGGTGCTCGAACCGCCACAGGAGACCATGGCCGCCGCCACGCGGCACAGAAAAAAGATAAGCAACGCTTTCTTCAAGCGGGCGCTCCGAGGCCGAAAACAGGCCTAAGTTGCTGGGACTGAACTGAGTATAACAAACTGCAACCTCCGCCCTGAATGGGGAGGATTTTGATTTTTGGTTTAGGATTTTTGATTTAAGACTTTGATTTCACTGCTCCGGAGCTGTTCAATCGAAAATCAAAAATCAAAAATGAAAAATTGACCCTTGTTCCCGCCAGGTCCTGCTCCTAAGGCCCACTGTGCTATCGTGTTGTGGGAAGAAAAGCGTATGTCCACCGACTTCAAGACCCGGCTTCAGCGTGGCCCGATACTCTGCGACGGCGCCATGGGCACCATGCTGTACGCCAAGGGCATATTCATCAACCGCTGCTACGACGAGCTGAATCTCTCCCAGCCCGATCTGATCGGGGGCATTCACCAGGAGTACGTCAAGGCTGGGGCCGAGATACTGGAGACTAACACCTTCGGCGCCAATTCGTTTCGCCTGTCGCGTCACGGCTGCCAGGGGTTGGTGGCCGAGATCAATCGCGCCGGGGTCGAGCTGGCGCGCTCGGCGGCGGGCAGCGAAGTCATGGTGGCCGGCGCGGTAGGCCCCCTGGGAGTGCGCATCGAGCCGCTGGGCAAGACGGGCCTGGACGAGGCCCGCACCGCCTTCGCCCAACAGATCGCCGCGCTGGCCAAGGCCGGAGTGGATTTGCTGATCCTGGAGACCTTCGGCTACGTCGAGGAGCTCCACCAGGCCATTCTGGCGGCGCACGATGTCGCCCCGGGAGTCCCGGTAATCGCCCAGGTCACGATCGACGAGGAGGGCAACGCCCTGGACGGCTCCGCGCCGGAAAGCTATGGCAATCGCCTGGAGGAGTACGCTCCCGACGTGGTTGGCATGAATTGCTCAGTTGGGCCCGCCGCCATGCTCGACGCCATCGAGCAGCTCCGCCAGTTCACCAGCCTGCCGCTTTCGGCGCAGCCCAACGCCGGCAGCCCGCGCAGCGTGGAAGGACGCAACATCTACCTGTGCTCGCCGGAGTACATGGCCGAGTACGCCCGCCGCATCGTCGACGCGGGGGCCAGCGTGGTTGGCGGTTGTTGCGGCACCACCCCCGAACATATTCGCGCCATGAAGTCGGCCCTGCGCATGGGAGAGGCGCGCGTCAGCTCCTACAAGGTGGTTTCCGGCTCGGCCGAGGCGGAGAAGCAGACCATAGCCCTGGGTAAGCGTTCCAAGCTGGGAGCCAAAGTGGCGGCGCGCGAATTTGCCACCCTGATCGAGATCGTACCGCCGCGGGGCACGGCAATGGCGAAGGAGCTGGAAGGCGCGCGCCTGCTCAAGTCGGCCGGCATCGACGCCATCAACATCCCCGACAGCCCGCGCGCCTCGGCCCGCATGAGCAACCAGGCCATGTGCCTGATCATGCAGCAGCAGGTGGGCATCGAGACCGTTCTGCACTACACCTGCCGCGACCGCAACGTGCTCAGCATACAGAGCGACCTGCTGGGCGCGGCCGCCCTGGGAATCGCCAACCTGATCTGCATCACCGGCGACCCGCCCAAGCTGGGCAATTATCCCGATGCCACCGCCGTCTTCGATGTGGATTCCATCGGCCTGGTCAATATCGTGCACAATCTCAACCGCGGCGTCGATATTGGCGGCAATCCCATCGGCGCGCCCACGGCCTTCGTCATCGGCGTCGGCGCCAATCCCGGCGTGCCCCACATCGAGGAGGAGATTCGCCGCTTCGAATACAAGGTGGAGGCCGGGGCGGATTACGCCGTCACCCAGCCGGTCTTCGACGTCGAGCTGCTGGAGCAGTTCCTGCGCCGCGTCGAGCACCTGCACATCCCGGTGCTGGCCGGCATCTGGCCGCTGACCAGCGTGCGCAATGCCGAGTTCATGAAGAACGAGCTGCGCGTCTCCGTGCCGGACTCGATCATCGCCCGCATGGCCGCCGCCACCAGCTCCGAGGCGGCCCGCGCCACGGGCGTCGAAATCGCCCGCGAGATGCTGGCGCGCGTTCGCCCCATGGTGCAGGGAGTGCAACTGGCGGCCCCCTTCGGCAATTACCGCGCGGCCCTCGATGTGCTGGAGGTGCTGGGAAGCTCAAAAGGAGCGACCCGGTAATCCATTCCGCGGCAGCATTCAGACGTTGCGGTTTAAGATTTAAGATTGCAGATTGAAGATTGCAGATTAGCAAGCTCGCAGTTCAATCTTCAATCTGCAATTGGGCGAGGTCTTCATGGTTACCGCCTACGGCAGGCCAGAAGCCCGCGATTCGAGCGAGATCGCGCGGCATCTGTTGCAGGTTGACGAGTGCGCGCTGCTGGTCATCGACATCCAGGAGCGGCTGCTGCCGCACATGTTCAACCGCGACGAGGTCGCCAAAAACGCCCAGCTCCTGGTGCGCCTGGCTGGGATTCTCGACGTCCCCGTGGTGGTTACCACTCAGTACGCCAAGCGCCTGGGGCCGATCATCCCGGAGCTGACGGCGCTGCTGCCCGGGACGCAGCCCACTGATAAGGTGGAGTTCAACGCCTGTAGCGACACCGCCGTCAGTGCCGTTATCAAGGCGCTGCCCGCCAGCCGCAATACTCTGCTGCTGTGCGGCATGGAGGCCCACGTCTGCGTCATGCAGACAGCCCTGGGGGCCTTGAACCAGGGCTACCTGGTGCACGTTGCCTCCGATGCCATTGCCTCGCGCGTGGAGTGGAACTGGCGCATGTCGCAGGACCGCATGCGGGCCGCCGGGTGCGTCATCTCCACCACCGAGATGATTATGTACGAGCTGCTGCGCCGCAGCGGCACCCCGGCGTTCAAGGAAATTTTGCAATATGTGCGCTGAGGGACTGAAACCCTCCAAGCTGCTGCGCGAGCAGGAGCGCGTCTTTGCCCGCGTCTTCTCCCTGCTGGAGCAGGCGATTGCCGAGCGCGCCTTTCCGGGCGCGTCGCTAGCTGTTGTCTGCCGCGACGAGCTGGTTGCCTGGAGGGCGGTTGGCCGCTTTACCTATGAGGCTGATTCTCTCCGGGTCACTCCCACCACCGTCTTTGACCTCGCCTCGGTAACCAAGGTGGTCGCCACGACTGCCATGGCGATGATCCTCTACGAGCGCGGCCGGCTGCCGCTCGATGCGCCCGTGGTTGACCTGCTGCCGGAGTTCGGCAAGCAAGCCGACGGACAGCCGTCCGGCGATGCGCGGCGCCACCAGGTCACGCCGCGCATGTTGCTGGCCCACTGCGCCGGCCTGGTCGACTATGAAAAACTCTACCTGCGCGCCGCCAGTGCCAAGGAGCTGCTATGGCTCGCCCTAACTTCGCCCCTGGTGGAAGCGCCCGGCACCCTCGCCTGCTACAGCGACATCGGGTTCATCGTCCTGGGCGAACTGCTCTCGCGCCTGGCCTCTGTCGGGGGCTCCGGGGAGCCGCTCGACCGCTTTTGCCGGCGCGAAGTCTTTCAGCCGCTCGGTATGAATACCGCCTGTTTCTGCCCGCCGGCGGAATGGAAGGCCAGCATTCCTCCCACGCTGGCGGACCGCGAATTCCGCATGCGCGTAGTCCAGGGCGAGGTCGACGACGAGAACGCCAGCGTGCTGGGCGGCGTCTCGGGCCACGCCGGACTGTTCGGCAGCGCCATGGATGTCGCGCTTTTCGCCCACTGCATGCTTTCCTTCGGTGCGCCTATTGTGCAGTCGGAAACGGTGCGCCTGTTTACCGCCCGGCAGTCGATTCCGCCCGGCACCTCGCGCGCCCTCGGCTGGGACACGCCTTTGCCTCCATCGCAATCGGGGCGGCGCTTTTCTCCGTCATCCTTTGGACACCTGGGCTACACCGGCAGCTCGCTGTGGTGCGATCCCGAACGCCAATTGGCCGTGGCGCTGCTGACCAACCGTACCTGGCCGGATCGCAGCTCGCAGGAGATCAAACGCGTGCGTCCGCTGGTACATGATGAAATCGTGGCGGCCATCGAGGAACAGTTCCGGTAAAGCCATGCTGCTGGTGCCCTACATCTGCCTTCCTTTGGCAGATGTGGGGCTTTTGCTGACCGGCTATATTCCCCCTGTTTTTAATCATGAGGTGTCATTCTGAGCGAGCGCAACAAGCCGAAGAATCCCCTGTGCGCTTGCACCCCAGGTGGAGCTGAGGGTCGTCCATAAAAATGGAGACGGCGCTGATTGGGAGAGATCCCGGGGATGCTTCGCACTCCTCTAGGAGGCGCTCAGCATGACATCGGTTGGAGCTGGGATGACTCACCCGATGCAGTGGTGATTAAGTGCTTCACCGCATCCGTGGTGTGCCTTTGTGCCGGTACAATAGGTTCTGGTTCTCTGGGACCCCGCCTTCAAATGCTTAATTGTTGTAGGCCACACTAGATGGATAAGTTCATCATTCGCGGCGGCAATCCCTTGCTGGGGACGGTTCGCATCAGCGGCGCCAAGAACGCCGCGCTGCCCGCCATGGCTGCCGCCATTCTGACCGACGAGCCGGTAATCCTGGAGAACATTCCCCAGGTGCGCGACATCGAGACCGAGCGCCGGCTGCTGGCGGCCATGGGCGCCGAAGTCGAACTCGGCTACGGACGGGCGCAGCACCGCACCACCATTTGCTGCCAGAAGCTCACCCGCGCCGAAGCCGGCTACGACCTGGTCAAGACCATGCGCGCCTCCACGCTGGTACTGGGGCCGCTGCTGGCTCGCTGCGGCGTGGCGCGCGTCTCCATGCCCGGAGGCTGCGCCATCGGCGCGCGCCCCATCGACCTGCACATCAAAGGACTGCAACGGCTCGGGGCGGAGATCACCCAGGAGCACGGCTATATCGAGGCTCGCGCGCGAACGCCTTCACGGCAATCACATAGTCTTTGACAGGATCACAGTCACCGGCACCGAGGATGTGCTGATGGCCGCCGTGCTGGCCGAAGGCGAGACGGTGATGGAAAACTGCGCGCGCGAACCCGAGGTCGCCGATTTAGCCGCCCTGCTCGTCAAGATGGGCGCCTGCATCGACGGCGCCGGCACCTCCACCATCCGCGTGCGCGGGGTCGACCGCCTGGGCGGCGCCCGGCACCGCATCATTCCCGACCGCATCGAGGCCGCCACGTTCATCATCGCCGGCGCTCTCACCGGCGGCGATCTGCTGATCTCCAACTGCGTTCCGCAGCACCAGACCACCCTGCTGCACAAGCTGGGGCAAGTGGGAGTCAAGTTCCGCGTCAACGGCGAATGCATTCGGGTGATGGGCGACGGGCCGTTCCAGGCCGCCGACATTGCCACTGAAGAGTATCCTGGCTTCGCCACCGACGTGCAGGCGCAGTACATGGCCTTGGCCACCCAGGCCGAAGGCGCCTCGCTGATTACCGAGAACATCTTCGAGAACCGCTTCATGCACGCCCTGGAACTGGTGCGCATGGGGGCCGACATCAAGATTGAAGGCCGGCGCGCCGTGGTCCGCGGCAAAACCCCGCTAAGCGGCGCTGCCGTGCTGGCCAGCGACCTGCGTGCCTCGGCCTCGCTGGTGCTGGCTGCCCTGGTGGCCGACGGCGAGACCATCATCGACCGCGTTTACCACATCGACCGCGGCTACGAGCACATCGAAGAGAAGCTGCGCGGCGTGGGCGCACAAATCCGCCGCATCGGCGAGATGCTGCCCAAGCGCGCCGGCGCCTGAGCTTCAGCCATCCCGGAAAGCCTTTCAACCTTGACGTCTCGTTGTCTGGAAGTGTCATTACAGATGCGCCGTAAACTTGTGTTTGCTTTGGCAAAAAGCGGCGCAAGATTCCTCGACTCGCGACTCGACCGTCGGTCGCTCGGAATGACGTTCATCTTTTGGGATACGGCGTCTCTGAAACAGGCATAAGAGACAAAAGGAATCCCTGATTTCAAATGGCAAGGGTTAGCCCTATACTGCTGATAGTCGCCCAAACTGGCCGGAGCCAAGAAAGACGGCCGCGAAAGTTGCCGGCGCCGTGGCCGCGCCAGCGGCGAGCGGCCTTGATGCGGCCACAGATTGAGGATTGATATGACCAAAGAGGAAGTCATCCGCAAGCACAAGCAGTACCTGTTCCCCTCCGTCAGCAACTACTACTCCGAGCCGCTGGTCACCGATCACGCCAGCATGCAGTACCTGTGGGATGTTGACGGCAAAAAGTATCTGGACTTTTTCGGCGGCATCGTGACCATCTCCGTCGGCCACGCCAATCCGCGCGTCACCTCCAAGGTCAAGGCGCAGATCGACAAGCTGCAGCATGCCTCGACGCTGTTTCCCAACGAGGCCATTGTGGCTCTGGCGGAGAAGATCGCGCGCCTGACTCCCGGCGAGATCAGTCAGAGCTTCTTCACCTGCAGCGGCACCGAGGCCAACGAGTTGGCGATCCAGCTCGCCCGTGTCCACAGCGGCAACTTCGAAATCATCGCCCTGCGGCATGCCTACAGCGGCCGTTCGCAACTGACGCAGTCGCTTACGGCGCACAGCGCCTGGCGGCAGTCGCTGCCCGGCGGCTTTGGCGTGGTTCACGCACTCAACCCGTACTGCTATCGCTGCCCGCTGGGAAAGACGTATCCGGATTGCGGCGTTGTTTGTGCCAACGATGTCGAAGCCGTGATCCAGACCTGCACCTCCGGCCGCATCGCCGGCTTCATCGCCGAGCCCATTCAGGGAGTGGGCGGGTTCATCACCCCGCCTCCGGAGTACTTCAAGATGGTTTTCAGAATCGTAAAAAAGTACGGCGGCGACTTCATATCCGACGAAGTTCAGACCGGCTGGGGACGCACCGGACGCAAGTGGTTCGGCATCGAGCAGTGGGAGGTCACGCCCGACATCATGACGGCGGCCAAGGGCCTGGCTAACGGTACGCCGGTCGGCGGAACGTTCACCCGTCCCGACATCGCCGCCAGCTTCCGCGGGCTGCAGATATCCACCTTCGGCGGCAATCCGGTTACCTCGGTGGCCGCCAAGGCTACGCTCGACGTGATCGAAGAGGACAATCTTCTGGAGAATACTTACGTCGTGGGCGGTTATTTCCGCCAGGGACTGGAAGGGCTGAAAGAAAAGTATCCGGTGATTGGCGACGTGCGTGGAATGGGCCTGATGCAGGCCATTGAGCTGGTGAAGGACCGTGCCAGCAAGGAGCCGGCGCCGCAGGAAACGGTGCAGCTCATGGAAGAGGCGCGCCGCGAAGGACTGCTGATCGGCCGGGGCGGGCTGCGGGGCAACGTCATCCGCCTGTCGCCGCCCATGAACATCTCCAAGGCCGACGTGGACGAGGCCATACGCCTGCTCGACCGCGCCCTAGCGGCGGTGGAGCAGAAACGCCGGGCCGCCGTCTCCTGAGCGGCCTCCGATGCGCCCGGCGGATTCCGCCGGCTGCGCAAGGCCACTGTCCCGCTCAGGCCGGAAAACCGCTTGACCTGAATGGCGAAAATGTCAGAATGGTTCACCACCAGCAAAGGCAATGGCCTTGCCCGCATCGTGCGGTGAACATGCGCGTGCGTTCATCCCTTCGCCGGCCTACAAGGAGACTTCGTGGAAAACCGCCAGTCGTGGATAAGGTACTGGATGCTGTTCCTGATCTTCAGCGGGAATGCCATCAACGCGCTTGACCGCTCCAGCCTTGCAATTGCCAACAGCTTCGTGGCCAAAGACCTGGGCCTCAGCCTGACCACCATGGGCCTGGTGCTGTCCGCCTTCGGGTGGGCCTACCTGCTGGGCAATTTGCCGGCAGGATGGCTGTGCGACCGCTTCGGGGTAAAGAAGATCTACGGTGTGGGCGCGACCCTGTGGTCGTTCGCCTCGGCCGGCACCGGTTTGGCAAAGGGCGTGGGAACGCTTTTCCTCACCCGCATCCTGATCGGCGTGGGCGAGTCGGCCAACTTTCCCGCGGCGACGAAAGTTATTGCCGAGCGCTTCGACAAGTCGGAGCGCGGCATGGCGACCGGGGTATTCATGGCGGGCCTGCGCGTGGGCTTCGCCCTCTGCCCCGGGCTGATGATCGGGCTGATGATGGCTTTCGGATCGAAGGCCCATCCCAACTGGCACGTCGCCTTTTACGTCACCGGACTGGGCAGCCTGCTCTGGGTGGCGCTGTGGCTCCTGACCTATCGCGAGAACCCCGGAACGTCCGCACAGGCAGCCACGGTGGCGAAGGCGCGCGTCCCGGTGATGCCGCTGCTCCGCTACCGCAATACCTGGGCAATGATCTGCGTGAAGTTTTGCCAGGACTACCTCTACTACCTGTTTCTTACCTGGCTGCCCGGATACCTGGTGTTCGCCCGCCATCTCGATCTGAAGAGCGTGGCCTTTTACGCCACCATGCCGTGGATCGCGGGAATGATTACCCAGCCGCTGGCCGGAATCGTGTCCGATAAGCTCATCAACTCGGGCCTTGACGCGACCAAGGTGAAGAAGGCGCTGCTGGTCTCGATGCAAGTGGTTTCGCTGGCGGTGATCGGCGCCGGCTATGTTGAAAGCGCCACCACCGCGGCCTGGCTGCTGGTACTGGCCATGGCCGGAGAATCCGCCTGCTCGGCCATCACCTGGACGTTCCCGCAGGATCTCGCGCCCAAGGGCATGGCAGGGACGCTAGGTGGAGTCAACAATACTTCCGGGGCGGTAGCCTCCATCGCCGCGCCGTTTCTGACCGGCTGGGTGGCGCAGCAATTCGGTTTTCAGTCCGCGCTGGCCTTGGGAGGCGCGATCACCGTCATCGGCATTCTTTGCGTCGTGTTCATGTTGAACTCGCTGCGGCCGCTGCCGGTGGAGCGCGCCGCGGCCGGCGCCGGCGCCAGCTAGATAATAAATGTGTTGAACGTCTGCGCTGCCTGGAGGCATCATTGAACAGCCCGGCGTACACGCCAATTCGCCTTGACATTTGGGCCGAGTAGAGCCGCTGGGAAGCCAATCATGGATGCGGTTGTCACTGCGGATCTCTCCCGGCCAGCTCAGGGCAGCCCCCGGAAAAGCTCTTTCGGGAGCCGGGCGGCGGTTATTTTCGCGGGAATATGCACCTTCATAGTCGCCCACCCCACCCAGGCGCTGTTGCCGCATTTCCGCCGCCTCTACCACGCCAGCGAACTGCAGGTGAGCCTGACGGTTAGCGTGACCATGCTGGCGGTGGCGCTCTCCAGCCCCATCTGGGGCCTGATAGCCGAAAACATAGGGCGCAAGCGGGTCATAGTACCGGCCATGTTCGGATTGGCGGTGCCGACTCTGATGACGGCCACCTCCACCAGCCTGTACATCCTGATCTTCTGGCGGTTTGCCCAGGGGCTGTTCATACCCGGCATAGCCACCATCATGATGGCCTACATCAACGAGGAATGGCCTCCCGGAGAAGTCGGCTCTGCCATGGGATTCTATGTGAGCGGGACCGTGCTGGGCGGCTTTCTGGGACGCTTCATCGCCGGGGTGACGACGGCGCACGTCGACTGGCGATGGTCTTTCGTTATGCTCGGGCTTTTGACCTTGATGGGAGCGGTTGTGGTGCGGCGCTGGTTGCCTCCAGCCAGGCATTTCACCCGCTCGCCGGACGCCGCTGCCACCCTGACCGCCGCCGCTCATCACCTGCACAATTTCCGGCTGGTAGCTACCTTCGCCATGGGGTCTACCATGCTATATGTGCTCCACGGCACCTTTACCTATGTCAATTTTTATCTCGCCGATCCACCGTTCGGATTGAACTCGGCCCAGCTTGGCAGCGTCTTCATGGTGTACCTGGTTGGCTTGGTCATGACGCCGCTGGCGGGCCGCTACATGGACAAACATGGTTTCCGCAAGACCATCGTTATTGCCGCCCTGCTGTGTGCGATCGGCCTGGCGCTGACGTTGAAGCCATCGCTGGCGATAGTGGTCGCGGGCCTGGCCATGCTGTCTTCCGGCATATTTGCCTTGCAAGCTACGGTCTCGGCAAACCTGGGACGCGTGGCCGGCCAGGCGCAGTCTACCGCGGCGGGTATGTATATCACCTGTTATTACATCGGCGGGAGCCTGGGGCCGGTTTTGCCGGCGTACGTCTGGGTGCGCGGCAGGTGGCCGGCTACGGTCGCGCTGCTGGCGGCCACCATATGCTTGACCGTCGCTCTGGGCTTCCTGGCCAGCCGAAAAAAACTTGCAGCTTCAATGGCTGACAGCCCCGCCTGATGCGCCCATTTCCCGCTTGACATTGGCTTGGATTGCGAGAAAATCCTACTGCACAGGTTCCGCTTGGGGTGCGGAGCCAAAGGCGCGGTTCCCGCAAACAATTCTTGAAAACCAGCCAGTCTGGCATCGCGTTGGGGGTGAACGCCGTGACCGTCATTTACACAGTCTTATTCCTGCTCCTCTTTGCCGTTGTCACCCGTTGGGTAATATTTCCGCCGTCTGCGCTCAAGCGAAAACCAGCCAGTGCTGAGAGCGCCAAGCCCGGAGCCAGAAAGACCGCCGCCTGACGGGTATCACTGTTGGAGTAGCCGGCCGCTCACCGGGTGCAACATCTGCGAAAAGCGCGCAGATGTGGGACTCCAGCGAACCCACGTCTGCCAAAATCAGGCAGATGTGTGGCCCCGCGCCACTTGTGTATTTCACTACTCGCAATCCAGATGCTTGAACTCAACTGTTGAGTCGGGTAGACTCGGCACTTCTCAGGCCATTGGCATTCGGTTCGCCGCTACTATTGAGGCGCCGCTTATGTTAGCCGCTTCGATTCCGTCATCGCGGCGGCAACCTGGCGGTGTCATGGCGTGAGCCTAGCAACGGATGATGCGCATGAAAAGCCTGCTCCAACGAATTGCCGCTGGCGAGATCCTTGTTTCCGACGGCGCCATGGGAACCTTACTGCAAGCCAAAGGACTGCAAGCCGGAGAGTGTCCGGAAGCCTGGTGCGTTTCCCATCAGGAGGTTGTCAGGGGGATTGCCGAGGCCTATATCGCCGCCGGCGCCGATATAGTCGAGACGAACTCCTTTGGCGGCAGCGCCCTGAAACTGGAGCCGCACGGCATGGCCGGCCGGGTACGCGAGCTTAACCGTGCCGCCGCGGCTCTGGCAAAAGAGGCCATGGGCAGCTCCGGCTATGTTGCCGGCTCGGTCGGTCCGACGGGCTGCATCGCTGAAGAAGAGGGGGGCGATACTCCGGCGGCGCGTTTCTATGAGGTTTTCCGCGAGCAGGCGGCCGCCCTGGCCGAAGGCGGCGCCGACCTCATCTGCGTGGAAACCATGTCGTCGCTGATCGAAGCGGCGCAGGCCATAAAGGCCGCCCGGGACGCTGCCGCTCTGCCGGTGATCTGCACCTTCACCTTTGCCTCGGGTCCCAGGGGCTTTCACACCATGATGGGCGTGCCGCCGGAGCGGGCAGGCAGGGAAGCGGTTGCTGCCGGAGCCGATATTGTCGGCGCCAACTGCGGTAACGGCATCACTGATATGGCCACAATCGTGAGGCAGATGCGGGCCGCTTTGCCGCGTGTCCCCATTCTCGTCCAGGCCAACGCCGGCGTTCCCGTTTTGCGGGATGGGCAGACGATATTCCGCGAGACCCCGGAGTTCATGGCCGCGGGCGCGCGCGAGGTGATCGCCGCCGGGGTAAGCGTCATTGGCGGCTGCTGTGGCACCACCCCTGAGCACATCGCCGCCATGGCGAAAGTGGTGCGCGAATTAAAACGGGCATAGGTGATGCGACTTCTGCTGCTGGGCTGCGAGATTCTGTTGCGCGAGTTGTGCGAGGCGATCGTGCGTTCGCCGCACATGGTCGAGGCGCAATTCCTGCCCGCCGGATTGCACGAGCTCACCTCGGAACAGATGCGCCGACGGATGCAAGCGGCCATCGACGCGGCTGACCCGGCCCGCCACGATGCCATCGTGCTCGGTTATGCCCTGTGCGGAACCGGCGTGGCCGGTCTGGAGGCCCGGACTCTCAAGCTGGTGGTTCCCAGGGCGCACGACTGCATCACCCTGCTGCTGGGAAGCCGCGCCCGTTACCAGGAACTTTTCGCGGCCAATTCGGGCGTCTACTATCGTTCGGTGGGATGGGTGGAACGCGCCGACCAGATCCTGCGGCAGCTTGGCGGCAGCCAGCACCGCGCCAGCCTGGAAGAGCTCATTGGGCTCTACGGAGAGAGCAACGGCCGCTATCTTTACGAAGAATACCGGCGCTATGAAAAGATGTATTCGAAGCTGATCTACATCCAGAGCGGCCTGGAGCCGGACGGAAGCTTTCTGGAACGTGCGCGCGCCGAGGCCGCCGGCAAGCACTGGGAGTTCGAAACCGTCGCCGGCGATCTCACGCTTTTGCGGCGCTTGCTCGCGGGCGACTGGGACCGGGACTTTCTTATCGTCTCCCCGGGGCACCGCATAGAGGCTTCATACGGCGATGACATCATCACCGCGGTTCCGGTGATGGCCAGTCCCGGCAGCCCGAGCGGAGCCTTGTAGGCCAGAGTCTCGCCTCACCGCCCATTCTTTTCTATACACTTGATTTGACAAAGCCTCCGGCTTCCGGCGATTTTAGCCTTGGAGGATGCTGGAACTGGGTAAGTCCACAGAAGGGCGCGGTAGTTCAAATCCGATGACTGATGCGGTCAAACTTTTCGAGGGCTTCGACGAGCTGATGCCATTCCGTGTGCGGAATGTCCTGCTCGTTTCCAGCCTCTACGATTCCTTCATTCTGCGGGAAGACGGGCGCCTGAATGAGCTGCTGATCGGCGACTCCATCGAGCTGAACATGCAGCACATCCCCGGCGTCACCCACGTCTCCAGCGGGGCCGAGGCCATGAAGCTGGCGCGCACCCAGCCGCGCTTCAACCTGATTCTTACCAACCTGAACGTGGGCGACATGAACGCCGCCGACCTCGCCCGGCAGGTCAAAGAGGCCGAACTGCACGTGCCGGTGGTGGTGCTGGCCTACGACTACCGGGAAATCAAGGACTTCGTGGCGCGCAACCCGGTCACCGACATCGACCGCATCTTTCTCTGGCAGGGTAACGTGCGCATCCTGCTGGCCATCATCAAGTACATCGAAGACAAGTTCAACGCCCCGCATGACACGGCGGCCATGGGCGTTCCCGTCATACTGCTGGTCGAGGACAACATCCGCTACTGCTCCTCGTTTCTGCCCGCCATTTACACGGAGCTGATCACCCAGTCGCGCAGCCTGATCGAGGAAGGGTTGAACGTGGCGCACAAGCTGGTGCGCACGCGCGCCCGCCCTAAAATTCTGCTTTGCTCCAGCTACGAGGAAGCCGAAAAGCACATTCTCAAGTACAAGGACTACCTGTTCGGCGTCATCTCGGACGTGGAGTTTCCGCGGGGTGGCGAGCTTACCGAAGACGCCGGCTTCGAGCTGGCGCAGCTCATACGCGAGCTGGTGCCCGACGCCCCGGTGGTCCTGCACTCCAGCCGGACGAAGTTCGCCGAGCGGGCGCTGGCGGAGGGCTGCTCGTTCCTGCGCAAGCGCTCGCCTACGCTGCTCTCCGATTTGCGCGACATTATGACCGAGCAGTTCGCCTTCGGCGATTTCGTTTTCCATCTCCCTAATCACTCCGAGGTCGGACGCGCCCACGACCTGGACGCGCTGGAGCGTATGCTGCTGCAGGTGCCCGCCGAGAGCCTGGCATATCACGCGCAGCGCAACGATTTTTCCCGCTGGCTGCGGGCCAGGACAGAGTTCGCACTGGCGCAGAAGCTCAGGCCGCGCCGCATCTCCGACTTCCCGACGCTGGAAGACCTGCGCCAGGACCTGGTGAAGTCCATCGGCGAGTATCGCCACGAGCAGAGACAGTTGGTGATTGGCGATTTTTCGCCGGCCTCGTTCCAACCCGACGATGCCTTCTTCCTGCGCATCGGCGGCGGCTCGCTGGGAGGCAAGGCCCGGGGCTTGGCTTTCGCCCGACACCTGCTGGCCGAACACGCGCCGCGCTTCGAGGACGTGAGCATCTCCGTGCCCGCCACCCTGGTGCTGGCGACCGATGTCTTCGACCAGTTTTTGCGCGAGAACAACCTGCTCAACTTCGCCATCCGCGCCAACGACGACGAGGTCATCGAGCGGCGGTTCCTCTCCGCCTCGCTGCCGGACGCCATCGAGGAAAACCTGCTGGCGTTTTTGCAAAAGGTGCGCTATCCGCTGGCGGTGCGTTCTTCCAGCCTGCTGGAGGACTCGCAGTATCAGCCCTTCGCCGGCGTCTACGAGACCTACATGTTCGCCAACCAGCATCCGGACATCTACGAGCGCCTGAACCGGTTGAGCGAATGCATCAAGCGGGTCTATGCCTCCACCTACAGCCGGCACGCCAAGGCCTACGTGCGCGCCACTCCTTACCGGCTGGAAGAGGAGAAGATGGCGGTCATCGTGCAGCAGGTTGTGGGAACCATGCACGGCGCGCGCTTCTACCCGGACTTTGCCGGCGTCGCCCGCTCCTGCAACTTCTACCCGGTGCCGCCTATGACTACCTCCGACGGCATAGCTTCGGTGGTGCTGGGGTTGGGCAGGGAGGTCGTCGATGGCGGGAAATGTCTGACCTTCTGCCCGCGATACCCGCGCAATCTCGTCCAGTTTTCCTCGGTGGAAGCCACGCTGGCGAACTCGCAATCGGAGTTCTGGGCGCTCGAGCTCGACCACGGCACGCGCCGCAGCGGTGTGACCGAAGGGCTGCGCGAGGTCAAGTTCGGACTCGATGTCGCCGCCGCCGACCAGACTTTGCAGCGCCTGGCTTCAACCTACTCGGCGGACAATCACGCCATTTACGACGGGACCAGCCGGCCCGGCTCGCCCGTCGTCACCTTCGCCCCGATATTGAAACACGGGATTTTCCCGCTGCCGGCCATTCTCGACCAGTTGACGCAATGGCTGGACAAGGCGATGGGACGTCCGGTGGAAATCGAGTTCGCGGTGCGGCTTCCGCACGCCGCCGGCGAAGACGCCGGCTTCGGCTTCCTGCAAATTCGGCCGCTGGTGTTGTCGCGGGAAGCGGAAGAGGTTCGCATGGAGGAGCCGGAGCACTGCCGGCTGCTGTGCAGGAGTTCCAAAGTAATGGGCAACGGCCGCATACAGAACCTGCGCGATGTCGTGGTGGTGGACCCGCAGCGCTTCGAGCGCTCCGGCAGCCAGGAGGCCGCGCAGGCGGTCGCCTATTTCAACGCCAAGCTGGTGGACGCCGATAGCTCCTACCTGCTGATCGGCGCCGGCAGGTGGGGATCGAGCGATCCCTGGCTCGGCATCCCGCTTAAATGGGACCAAGTCTCCGGCGCCCGCGTGATCGTCGAGACGGGGTTGCGCGATGTGCCCGTGGCGCCGTCGCAGGGCAGCCACTTCTTCCAGAACCTGGTTGCCTTCCAGGTCGGCTACTTTACCGTGGACGGGTCTGACGATGCCTTCCTCGACTGGCCGTGGCTGGAGTTGCAAGCCGCCATCGAGGAGCGCGGCTGCGTTCGCCACCTGCGCTTTGAAAACCCGCTGCTGGTGGTGATGAATGGCGAGCGCAGCCAAGGCCTGATCATCAAGCCCGAGCAGGGTTGAAGGATCTGCTGCAAACGGCAGGTCCTCTGGTGATGGGGCCCCACATCTGCCCGCGGTCGGCAGATGTGGGGTGGTTCATCGCTTGTGCTGGATGAGGGGCTGCGTCACGCCGTCCATGCCCGCCACGCCCAGAATCATGACAAAGGTTCGTTGCGGACCGAGATAGGGGTCGACCGGTTTCCACCACTCGCCGGGAGCGTGAATGAAGCCTTCCTCACCGCCGGAGGTAAGGGTAACGGCCGGTACCCGAGACTGATCGGCAGGTTGGCGTTGGTGCTGCTTGCGCTCACCAGTTCCGGCTTCTCGCCAATAAGCTCGGTGGCCATCCAGGCCGCTTGAACTATGAGCGCATCCGGCGACTGGCTGCCGGCGGGACGATCGCCCACCAGCTTGGTCTCGACCGTGATTTTCAGCGGGTCATTCCAGCGCGCGTTTTCCGCGTCCGCCGCCTTCTGCAGCAGCGGCATAATCTGGCGTTCCATCTTCAGCAGCTCTTCCTGACTGTTGGAGCGCATGTCGAGCAGCATGGTAGCCTCGGCGGCGATGGCGTTGACCGACGTGCCGCCGCTAACCACTCCCACCGTGAAAGTCGTCTTTGGCTCGCTCGGGGTGCGCACGTCGGCGATCATGGCAATGGCGCGGCCCATGGCGTGAATGGCGCTGGGGCGGCCGAAGGCGCCGAAGCTGTGTCCGCCCGGTCCCTTGAAATGTATTTCGTAACGGTGGCTGCCGGTGCCGAGGTAGGTGATCTCCTGTACGCGCGCGCCATCGAGATCGACCGAGGCGTCAATGTCCTTGTGATCGCGGAAGAACGCTTTCATGCCGCGCAGGTCGCCCAGGCCTTCTTCGCCCACGGTTCCGCAAAAGATGACATCGCCCACCGTCTTGATGCCGGTGGTGTTGAAGGCCCGGAGCACCGACAGCATGGACGCCAGGCCGCGCGTGTTATCGGAGATTCCCGGGGCGAATATCTTGCCGTCCCGCTCGACCGGCTTGGTGTTGGTGCCTTCCGGAAAAACCGTGTCCAGGTGCGCTTCGACAAAAATCTTCGGGCCCTTGCCGCTTCCCGGGCGGATGCCGCAGACATTTCCCTCGCTGTCCATCTTGACATCCTTCAGACCCAGCGCCTGCAAGCGCTTCATGTAGTCTTCGCCGCGAACCTTCTCCTTGAACGGCGGAGCAGGGATGGCAACAATCGTCTTTTGCTCCGCGATGGTATTGGCGTCGTCGCTCTTGATGAACTCCAGCCCCATTTTGACCTGCGGGTTCATCCTGAGCTTGGAAAACGCGTTCTCGGTTTCGGGAGATATCTTCGGAGTGGTGGCTGCCACAAGCATGGGGCTTAGCAGAAGCAGGACGATGAAGACGCCGCAGCTTTTGCGGCCGGATCGCCTGATATTCATTGTAGTAATTCCCTCCGCATGTTGGTAAGAGAAAATTTCCCTGTTGGAAGTCGCGCACGTTGTGCCGCTCACTGAGCGTCGCCGCACTTTCGGGGGAACAGCCGGGCAGGGGAGCAAAGAGCGTGCAAAGTAAAAGGGCCGGAGATTCCGGCCCTTCGTCTTAAGCGTTTAGGTTTTGCCCTGGCCCGGCCACATCAGAGCGAAATGGTGACCGCAATGGCTATGCCGGGATGCATGCCGATCGAACAGGTAGTATCCGTCGTTGACGTACTCGACGTATACATCGTCGGTTTGGTACCAGGTCGCCGCCCAGGCGTCCGGCCAAGGATCGACCAGCATGATCCAATAGCCGTCATACAGGAAGCGCGGATACCCCCCCACAAAGCGCAGCGGCAGGCCGCCGATGCGGAAGAAGTGCTCTCTTCCGAAATAGAGGTTAAACCTATCCTGGGGGATGCGGTAGCCATTGTAGCCGCCGCGCTGCTGCCAGGTGCGGTGCTCGGTTTCCCAGGCATGGGCGCGGGACTGCTGGAAGCCGTTGCGCAACTGTGTCTGGCTCTGCGGGACGCCGCTGTGATGGACGCCGCCATGGACGGGCCCATTGCGCTGAACGCCGCCATGATAGCTGCCGCCGTATGTCGGTTGCGGTTTGCTGGCAGGTCGCGCGGGTTTTCGGGCCGGCGCCTGTGACCGTTGTGGCTTGGCTTGTTCAGATCGTTGCGGCCTGGCTTGCTCGGCCTTCTTCTCCGGGCCTGCCTGGTGCTGCTGCGCGTAGGCGGGGGCAATTGTCCCCAGGAGCAAACACAGGGCTCCGGTGCCGACAGCTAATTTGATTTGCATACGTTTCTCCTCTGAGGTTTTTTGCCGCTAACGGTTTCTACCTTTGTTGAGGCAAAGAAACCGCGTTACATCTGATCTCCGGCGGAGCCGCCGGCCGCAAGCTGCGAGCGCTGCACCGCGGCGCGCATAAGGCAAGCCGCCGGCTCCGGCTAAAATCGCCGTTCCCGAAAGGGTAAACCCGGGGGGCGGTGAATATGTTCCATTTGTCTCGTCCGGCCAGCGGATTTTTTGCAAAATTTCCATTTTGGGCTGATCAGGGGCCGAGGGATTGCCACGCAAGTTCCTGTCCACGGCTTAAACTTGTTCATCGAACAAGCTGGAAAGCCTACATTGGTGACAGCGTGGAAGTCAACTTCAGCAAATCGAGCATCAGGTCGTTGTTTCTGCCGGGTCCGGCCGGCCGGCTGGAAGCTTTATTGAACACCGGCTCGGCAAGCCCGGCTTATGCGGCGGTGGTGGCGCATCCGCATCCGCTGTTTGGCGGGACCATGCACAACAAGGTCGTCTATCACGCGGCCAAGGCGCTGAACGAGTTCGGGTTCCCCGTTCTGCGCTTCAATTTTCGCGGGGTGGGCGGCAGCCAGGGCGAGCACGACAATGGCCGCGGCGAAGTGGACGACGTGCGGGCAGCGCTGGCTTGGATGGCCGGAGAAGTTCGCCTGCCAATCATCTTTGCCGGTTTTTCCTTCGGCGCCGCTACCGGCCTGCGGGCCATCTGCGGTGAAGCTTCCACTCCGGCAAACGTGGCGGCTCAAGGGCCTGTGCCGCAGCTCCCGTCTGCCGGCGAACCAGGGCGGAGCGTGCAGGCGCTCATCTTGCTGGGCCTGCCAATGCGCGCCGAGGACCGGCAATATCAATATGACTGCCGGCGCGAGTCCGTCAGGAAAGACGCTAAAACTGCGCCTGCCGCAGATCGCCCCAAGCTGTTCGTCAGCGGCGAGTGCGACCAGTATGCTTCCACCAAAGCGCTGGCGGAACTGGTTGCCGGGTTTCCGGGAGCCAGTCGCCTGGTCACCATCGCCGGCGCCGATCACTTTTTCACCGGACACTTGGCGGAGATGCGGGCGGCAATCAAGGCCTGGGTAGAAGAGACGTTGCTTGGCGGCGGGGTTGCCGTATAATGCCCGTCATGCAGCAGCCGAAGACCGGATTGAGTCCCGCTGAGCAGGCGCTGGCGGCGGAGATGCGTGCCACCGCCATCAATATTTTCATGCATGCGTTGGGCGAATCGAGCATACCCAAGACCTTCGACCACAGCCTGAGCTATGACCGCGGGGTACTGCGCGCGGGCGATGACGCTTACGATATCGGCTCGTTCACGCGCATCCGGGGGGTGGCGATTGGCAAAGCCGCCCACACCATGGTGCGGGCGCTGAACGATCGGCTGGGTCCGGGCACCGGCATCAGCGGAATCTCCTGCGGTCCGGTGCTGCCCGAGGCGCAGGCTTTCGGATTTCGTTACTACAAAGGCGGGCATCCCATGCCCAACCAGGAGTCGGTAAAGGCCGCCGACGCCATTCTGCGCTCTCTGCAAGCGTGCAGCGGCCGCGACCTGGTGATCTTCATGATGAGCGGCGGCGGCTCGGCGCTGGTGGAAAAGCCGATAGCCGAGTCAATTTCGCTGCCCGACCTGGTGGCCACCTACCGCGCGCTGGTGCACTCCGGCGCGCCCATTGCCGAGATCAATACGGTCCGCAAGCACCTGTCGGCCACCAAGGGAGGCCGCCTGGCGCTGGCCGCCGCGCCCGCCCACCAGCTTTCCATCATGGTGAGCGACGTTCCGGAGAACGCCCTGGACTCGCTGGCCAGCGGGCCGACCATGCCCGACACCAGCACGGTCGAGCAGTGCTACGCCATCGTCGATAAATACGGGTTGCTGCCGCAGTTTCCGGCCAGCGTGCGCGAGCTGTTCGCAGGCCGCGCCATAGTCGAGACCCCCAAGCCGCACGACGCGGCTTTCGCGCGCTCGCGCTGGTGCACTCTGGCCTCCAATGCCGTGGCGGAAAAATTCGCCGTCGAGCAGGCGGTCGTCTCCGGCTTTGCCATCGAGGTGGACAACAGCGTCGATGACTGGGACTACGTCCCGGCCGCCGATCATCTCTTGCAGCGAGTGCGCGAGTTGCGGCGCGGGGTTTCGCGCGTCTGCCTGATCTCCGGCGGCGAGGTCACGGTGAAGGTCGAAGGCAAGTCGGGGGCGGGCGGGCGCAACCAGCAGTTCGCGCTCTATTGCGCGCAGAAGATCGCCGGCGAAAACATCACCGTGCTCAGCGCCGGTACCGACGGCATCGACGGCAATAGCGACGCCGCCGGGGCTATTGTGGACGGCTCCACCATGGAACGCATCAGCCAGCGGGGCCTGAGCGCCGAAAACGCGCTGCGGACTTTCGACGCTTTTCCCCTGTTCCAGTCGCTCGGCGATGCCATCATGACCGGGCCGACCGGCAACAACCTCCGCGACCTGCGCATTCTGCTGGCGTATTGATTTAGCGCCGCGGCCGCTCAGGAAGACGTACTCGCCGGCGCTGCGCCGGCGCCAGGGCAGGGCTGAAGCCCGGCCCTGGCAAAGAATCTGCTAATGCCATTGGCCGACGTCATTGCCGATATTCGCGCGCACTCGCTCTTCCAGGTGCTGGACAATTGGAGCGGGGACGCACTCGAGTTCCTGCGTCACGACGTGCCCAGAATCGCCGGCATCGTGATAGTGGCTTTCATCCTGACGCATTTCCTCAGGATACTGCGCAAGCACCTGATCGAGCTAAGCAAGCGGGAAGCCATCCAGACGGCCATGCGCGCCACGCAATTGCGCACCCTGGCGAGCGTGGTCTACAGCGTTGGCCTGGCCCTGGTGTTTTTCGTGGCGGGCATGCAGATTCTGGAGGTCCTGCAAATCAATATCGCTCCTCTGCTGGCCAGCGCTGGCATAGCCGGGCTGGCGGTGGGCTTTGGGGCGCAGACGCTGGTGCGCGACGTCATCAACGGATTTTTCATTCTCCTGGAGAACCAGTTCGACATCGGCGACGTGATCAAAGTGGGCGGGGTGCAGGGAACGGTCGAGAAGCTGACCCTGCGCCGCACCCTGCTGCGCGACGCCGACGGCACGCTGCACACTGTTCCCAACGGCCAGATCAGCATCGTCTCCAACATGACCCGCGACTGGACGCAACTGGCCATGCACGTTTCGGTCAGCTACAACGAGAGCAGCGACCGGGTGATCGGGCTGCTCAAGGAAGTGGCTGCCGAGTTACAACATGATCCCATTTATGCCGAACGGATCGTCGGCGAGCCGACTGTACCGGGCATCGAGAAGGTCTCGGCCGAAGAGGTCGATTACCTGCTGCTGGTGAAGACCAAGCCGGGAGAGCAGTACGAGATCAGCCGCCAACTGCGGCGCAGAATCAAGGAGTGCTTTGAGAAAAACAACGTGCGACCCGGCGGCCAGCAACGTTTCTACGTCATCGGCGATGCCGTTTCGCCGCCCAAGACATAGCAGGGTGCAAAGTTTCAATGTTTCAAGGTTTCAAGCTTTCCCCAAAACTGCCGTCTACTGTACAGGCCAGTTTCCAATCAGTTCTATCCTGGAAACTCTGAAACTCTGAAACTTTGAAACCTCTCTTTCGGAGGACAGTTTGGACCTAGGGTTGAAAGGCCGGGTGGCGATTGTGGCCGCCTCCAGCCAGGGAATTGGTAAGGCGACGGCTTTAGCCTTTGCCGCCGAAGGCTGCAAACTCGGCATCTGCGCCAGAAACGCCGACGCCCTGCGGCGGGTGGCGGAGCAGATCGAGCGTCAACACGGCGTCGAAGTCCTGGCCCAGGCCGCCGATGTCAGCGATCCGCAGGCGGTAAAAAAATTTGTGGCGGCGGTGGGCGAGAAGTTCGGACGCATCGATATCTGCGTGACCAACGCCGGCGGCCCGCCGCCCAAGCAGTTCCTGGAGACTGACAGCGATGTCTGGCGCCGGGCCTTCGAGCTCAACCTGCTGAGTGTCATCAGCTTTGCCCGCGAGGTGATCCCCTGGATGCAGAAACGCAAGTGGGGCCGGATCATCACCATCACTTCCCGCTCGACGCGGCAGCCGTTGCCCGACCTGGTGCTGTCGAACACCATCCGCACCGGCGTGCTCGGGCTGGTGCGCAGCCTGGCCAACGACTTCGGGCGCGAGGGCATTCTGGTGAACAACGTCGGTCCGGGGGCGACCCGGACGGAGCGCTTCGAGCAGGTTGTCGCGGGCCGCGTCCGGGCCAGCGGCCGGAGCAAGGAAGATGTGCTGGCGGACTTCGCCAAAGATACTGCCACCGGCCGCATCGGCGAACCGGAGGAGGTAGCGCAGACCATCGTCTGGCTGGCTTCCGAGCGGGCCAACTCCATCACCGGGCAAACCATCCTGACAGATCACGGATCGTACCGCGGGCTGTAGCTCTGCTTCATTACTGCTGTGACATCTCGTGTCCGGCGATTTGGCATCCAATGCTTGAACAGGGCTCGGGGCGGAGCCTGTCTTGTGTCCGCCGGGGTGGTGGGGATGTGGCGGCTGATTGGAGTGGACATCGCGGCCGGCGCGCTGCTGATTGCGGCCTGGTACTGGATCTTTCGCCGCTTGAACCGTAAGCGCGGACTGCGCGTGCTGCAATGGATCGAGCGTGCCTTCGCGGGGCACGGCGACATCTCGGGTGTGGAGTGGCTCTCCGCTTCGCGTATGCGGGTGCGGCTCCGGCTGATGGAGTGCGGCTTCAATCAGCTCTCGATCCTGGTCCGCCTGCTGCCGCGCGAAACGCCCGTGCAGTGGATGGTGAGCCGGCTGAAGAAGTTTCGCGAGACCATGACCTTCCAGGGCGACCTGCCGTGCGCCCCCAATTTCAACCTCGACGTTCGCAACCACCGCTGGTGTGGCCGCAGCCGGCGCAAGCTTCTGCCCGACAAGGGGTGGTCTCTCTCCCGCACCGGGCCGTTCGTGCTGACCAGCCGGCCCGACTGGCAGCGCGACATCAAGACCATGATGGACGCCATTGCCGCCTCGCGCGATTGCAACTTCATGCAGGTGCAATTCCGCCGCGCCAGCCCCCACTTCACCGCCACCGTCCAGCTCGCATCGGTTATGCTTGACAATAGTGCAACTGGTGAAGTCGGCATCTTCGATGCCTTGAAGGATCTGGCCGCGAGCGCCTCCGCTTCCCGTTTCTAAAGCGATTCCGAACTGGCTGGAGCAGGAGCGAATCCCCGCGCGACCGGCTGGCGTCTAATGATCCGTAGATGTTGAACTTATCCATTCGCCGGCGAGCCCGGCAACTCGGGCGCAACCTCAGGCATTCAGCGCTCACGCCGCGGACCGGAACCACCAAGACTCCGGTGCTGTCGAGCCGGGAGCAGCTTGGGGTTACCTTTATCGGCCACTCGAGTTTCTTCCTGCAACTCGGCGGCGGAAATTTCGTTATCGACCCCAATTTCGGGCACTGGCTTTTCCTGCTGAAGCGGCTGCGGCGTCCGGGGCTGCGCATTGCCGACCTGCCGGCCATCGATGCCGTGCTGGTCACGCATGCGCACTTCGATCACCTGCACCGGCCTTCTCTGCGGGCCATCGCCCGGGCCACCCGCCGCCGCTGCGGCCGGGCGCCGGTGCTGATCGTGGCCCGGCACCTGCGCGACCTGGTCTTCGACCTCGGCTACGAGCGCGTCATCGAACTGGGATGGTGGGACACAATGGCCGTGGGCGAGGTGGAGATCACCTCCGTCCCGGCAAAGCACTGGGGAGCCCGCATCATGCGCGACATGCACCGGGGATTTTGCGGCTATGTGCTCGGTTGCGCGCGGCACTCCGTCTACCACTCGGGCGACACCGCCTATTTCAACGGCTTCAGCGAAATCGGCCGCTGCCTGGCGCCGGAGCTGGCCCTGCTGCCCATAGGCGCCTATAATCCGCCTTCCTTCCGCGCCGTGCACAGCAGCCCGGAGGACGCGCTGCAAGCCTTCCGCGACCTGGGAGCCAAGCTGATGATCCCCATGCACTACGGCACCTTCAAGCTTTCCCAGGAGCCGATGGACGAGCCGGTGGAACGGCTGCTGGCCGAAGCCCGCCGCTACGATCTTCGCAAACGCGTGATAGTGCTGGAAGAAGGCGTGACCAGGGTCTTCTGACCACCCAGCAGACGGCAACGTAGGTCCAGCCGCCCCGGCTGGATGCCGCCAACCGTTTACCTGTTGACCACTCCTGATTTGCCTCTCGGCCGAAGTTCCTGCCGGCGCCAATTTTCAATGACACCTTGGTGAGCTTCGGTTATCTTGTTAGGTAAGTAGCCACCGTAATTATTGGCAAGCTGCAGCAGATCCCCACTCGGGTGGTTTGTTCACGATGTGGATTGTTCGCCTAGCTTTGCGTCGGCCGTATACGTTCGTCGTCGTGTCTCTGCTTATCTTTATTCTCGGCGTGACGGCGATCATCACCACCCCGAAAGACATTTTCCCAATTATTGATATTCCGGTGGTTAGCGTTGTCTGGAGCTACACCGGGCTCTCGCCGGAAGAGGTAGCCAACCGCATGGTGACCATCTCCGAGCGAGCCATGACGACCATAGTCAACGACATTGAGCATATCGAGTCGCACTCCTACCAGGGAGTGGGGGTGATCAAGGTCTTTTTCCACCCAGATGCCAAGGTGGAGACAGCGCTGGCCCAGGTGACGGCGCTGGTGCAGACGCAGTTGCGGATCATGCCCCCGGGCACCACTCCCCCCTCCATCGTAAAGTACGACGTTTCCTCCGTTCCCGTCCTGCAGATGGGGCTCTCGGGCGAGGGCTTGAGCGAGCAGCAGCTATTCGACTACGGCTTGAATTACGTGCGCACGCAGTTGGCCACCGTGCAAGGCGCTTCCGTGCCGCTGCCCTACGGCGGCAAGCAGGCGCAGATCATGGTCGACCTGTTTCCCAACCAGCTTTATGCCAAGCACCTGTCGCCGGCCGACGTTTCCAACGCTATCAGCACGCAGAACCTGGTGCTGCCGACGGGTACGGCCAAGATGGGCGACCGCGAGTACAGCGTCCGCCTGAATAGCAGCCCGCTTACCATCGCCGAGATGAACGAGCTGCCTATACGGGCGGCGGACGGGGCCGTGGTCCTGATGAAGGATGTCGCCCAGGTGCGCAGCGGCTATCTGCCGCAGATCAATATCGTGCGCATCAATGGCGTGCGCGCCTCGTTGATGACCGTCCTGCGCAACGGGCATGCCTCCACCCTGGACATCGTGCGCCAGGTCAAGGCAGCCCTGCCGCGCATTCTCTCGACCCTGCCCCCGGCCTTCCGCATCACTCCGCTGTTCGACCAGTCGCTGTTCGTGCGCGCCGCCATCTATGGCGTCGTCAAGGAAGGCGTGCTGGCGGCGCTGCTCACCGGGCTGATGATCCTGGTCTTCCTGGGCAGTTGGCGCAGCACCCTGATCGTCTGTATTTCGATCCCGCTCTCCATCCTGACCTCGCAGATCGTTCTCAGCGCGCTCGGCCGGAGCATCAACGTCATGACCCTGGGCGGCATGGCCCTGGCGGTGGGGATCCTGGTGGACGACGCCACCGTCACCATCGAGAACGTGCACCGCAACATGGCGATGCGCAAGCCGCTGACCCGCGCCCTGCTGGATGGCGCGCAGCAGATCGCCGTTCCCACCTTCGTCTCCAGCCTGTCCATCTGCATCGTTTTCGTGCCGGTGGTGCTGCTGACCGGGGCCGCGCGCTTCCTGTTCACCCCGCTGGCCATGGCGGTTGTCTTCGCCATGCTGGCCTCCTACTTCCTGTCCCGCACATTGGTCCCGACCATGGTGCACCACATGCTGGGGTCGGAGGTTCATATATACACCGCCGGGCATGGACAGCACCGGGAAGGGCTGGGATGGGTATGGCACCTGCACTTCCGCTTCAACGACTGGTTCGAGGCGCAACGCGAGCGTTATCGCCAGTTGCTGGAATGGTGCCTGCACAACCGCCGCCTGGTGCTGGGAGCCTACGCGGTATTTGTGGCGGCTTCCTGCGGGCTGGTGTTCGTCGTAGGGCAGGACTTCTTCCCCTACGTCGACTCCGGCCAGATGCGGCTGCACGTGCGCTGCCCGTCGGGCACGCGGGTCGAGACCACCGAGCAGATTTTTGCCGACATCGAGGCGGAGATCCGGCGCGTCCTGCCGCCGGACGAGGTGCAGCTCATCATCGATAACATCGGCCTGCCGGTCAGCGGCATCAACCTGGCGTTCAGCGATTCCGGCAGCATCGGCTCGGGCGACGGCGACATCCTCATCGCCCTCAAGCCGGAGAAACACGGACCCACGCGCCAATACATGCGGCGGCTGCGCCAGCGCCTGAGCGAAAAGTTTCCGCAGGAGACCTTCTTCTTCGCCGCCGCCAACATGACCACGCAGATTTTGAACTTCGGGCTGCCGGCGCCGATCGATATACAGGTGGTCGGCCGCGATGCGGCGCCCAACTACGAAGTTGCCGAACGGCTGCTGGCCCGCGTGCGGAAGGTTCCGGGGGTGGTCGACGCCCACATCCATCAGGAGGTGGCGCATCCCCAGTTCGACGTAACCGTGGACCGCGCCAAGGCGCAGCAACTGGGCATGGCCCAGCGCGATGTCGCCCAGAGCATGCTTATCTCGCTCAGCGGCAGTTACATGACCGCGCCCAACCAGTGGCTGAATCCGGCCACCGGCATCAACTACAGCGTTACCGTGCAGACGCCGCAGGGCTTGATCGAGTCGCTCGACGCCATGAAGAGCACGCCCATCAACGGCCCGCAGAACATCCAGTCCACCAGCAAGGATACGCATCTGCTGCAGAACCTGGCCAGGATCACCCGCTCGACCTCTCCCTCCCTGATCAGCCACTACGACGTGCAGCCGGTCTTCGACATTTACTGCGATGCCGACCTGCGCGATCTGGGCGGAGTGGCGGGCGGCATTCAGAAGATCCTCGACGATGAGACCGCCTCCGGGCGCCTGCCGCGCGGCTCCTGGCTGACCATGCGCGGCCAGGTCGAGACCATGCACAACTCGTTTTTCCGCCTCGGCACCGGCATCGCCTTCGCCGTGATCTTCGTTTACCTGCTGATGGCCGTGAATTTCCAGTCCTGGCTCGATCCGTTCATCATCCTGATGGCCCTGCCCGGCGCATTTGCCGGCATTCTGTGGATGCTATACGTTACCCAGACGACCCTGAATGTTCCTTCGCTGATGGGCACCATCATGGCGACCGGAGTGGCTACGGCCAACAGCATTCTGGTGGTCAGCTTCGCCAATGACGAGCGCGCCGGCGGCAAAGGCGCGCTGGCGGCGGCGCTGGAGGCCGGCTACGTCCGCCTGCGCCCGGTTTGTATGACTGCGCTGGCGATGATCATTGGCATGGTCCCCATGGCGCTGGCCATGGGCGAAGGCGGCGAGCAGAACGCGCCTCTGGGCCGGGCGGTGATCGGAGGATTGCTGCTGGCCACCGTGAGCACGCTTTTTGTGGTGCCGATTTTTTATTCCATCTTCCGCAAGAAGGCGCCGATCGATTGGGACAAGGAGATCGACCTTGAGTCCCACCAGGAGCTGGCGGAGAACGGAACGCTTCCTGCGTAGGAGAAGCAGCGCAGCTTTAACATGGATGAGATGAACTCCAACTCAAGATTTGGTGGCAGCTCCGAGGAGCTGACGAACGGCTCCGGCAGGGGCGGCACCCAGACGGAGGTGGCGGCTTACGCCCCAACCGATCGCGCCGAAACGGCACGCACTCCGCGCGCTCCCCGCTCCATGCTCAGGCTTGGCCTGCTGGTGGCGGGCGTGTTCGGCTTGATTCTGATGGTCGGCTACCTGCCGCGTCTGCGCGACCGGGAGGCGATTGCCAGCGCCAGCAAACGGCAGCAGACCGAACTGCCGGTAGTGGCGGTGACCGCGGCCGCGCGCGCCAAATCCAACAGCCGCCTCTCGCTGCCCGGCAGCTCGGCGGCGCTGATGGAGGCTCCCATTTACGCGCGCGCCTCCGGCTATGTAAGCAAGCGCCTGGCGGACATCGGCGACCGCGTACAGGCCGGCCAGTTGCTGGCGGTAGTCGACGCTCCTGACCTCGACCAGCAGGTGGACCAGGCTCGGGCCGGCTTGCAGCAGAGCGAATCGGTGCTGCGCCAGGCCGAGGCGCAGGCCAAGCTGGCCAGCGTCACCTGGGAGCGCTACAAGGTGCTGGTGGAGCGCGGCGTCCTCTCCAAGCAGGACGGCGACACCCAGGAGGCGAACTACAGCGTCTCGTTGGCCACCGTGCGGGCGGCCCAGGACACCGTGAACTCCAACCGCGCCAACCTGGAGCGCCTGCTCAAACTGCAGAGCTATGAGCACGTGAGGGCGCCTTTCGCCGGCGTGGTCATCGTGCGCAACATCGATGTCGGCTCGCTGATCTCTTCTTACGGCGGCGGTCTGGGAGGCGGCGTCAACACCGGCGGAACCGGCAGCGCCACCATCCCGGTCACGGGTAGCGCCACCCTGGGCGCGGAGATGTTCCGCATTGCCCGCCTTGATCGCCTGCGCGTCTATTGCAGCGTACCGGAGAGCAGCGCGCAATACGTGGCCGTGGGTCAGACCGTGGACCTGGCCTTCGATTCGGTTCCCGGCAAGACTTTCCAGGGCAAGGTGGTGCGTACGGCCAACGCCATCGACACCCTCACCCGCACCCTGCTGACCCAGATCGACGTGGAGAACCGCCGCGGCGAGCTGCTGCCTGGGACCTTCGCGACCGTGACCTTCAACAAAATTGGCGCCGTGCCCCCGGTGATCGTCCCCGGAGACACGCTCATCACCCGCGCCGACGGGACCAAGGTGGCGCTGGTGCGCGACGGCCGCGTGCATTTGCAGCCGGTGGTGATCGGGCGCGATTATGGCGCGAATGTAGAAATTCGCGAAGGGCTGCAGGAAGGAGATCTCGTGATTGTCAACCCGGGCGACTCCAGCAAGGAGGGAACCAGGGTAAGCACGCGTCTGCTTCCTCCCCGTGGCCAGGAAGCTGCGAGCGGGTCCGAGCTCAAGCCGGCAGGCAACGGAGCCGCCAACGGACAGTAGTCTCCGCAGCCGGGTGAAGCTGCCAAGGAGCCGATAGAACCCGAAATGAGATTGCGTTCACTGCCGTTCCGCATAACAGGGGCTGAAGCCCGCTGCGTCCATAGCTATTTCGTCTCGCTCCTTCTCTGCGTGGCGGCCTCTCTGAGCCTCATGGCGCAGCAGGCGCAGGCGCAGGGTATTACGAGCGCGCCGCAAGCGGGTGTTACGAGTCCGGCAGGTGCGAATGCGGAAGTTGCCGCAGGCCTCACGGAAAAGAAGCTCGAACAGCAGTACGCCGAGAAAAATCTAAGCCCGGCGCTGCAGCAAGCGGGGCAGACAAAGGTCGCGCCCCGCCAGGATTATCCGCGCAACTTCGGACGTCCCTCGCTTTTTGGCATGTTCTCCGTACGCTTTGTTCCGCCGCTTCGTCTGGAGAACGGCAACCGGATGGCCGCACTGATTTTCAACCGGAAGCTTTATCTCTCATTGCACAACGCCATCCTGCTCGGCATCGAGAACAGTCTGGACGTCGAGCAGCAGCGCTATCAGCTAGTGATGGCCGATACCGACCTGCTGCGCGCCAAGGGTGGCGGCGTGGTTCGCGGACTTCCGCTGAACGTCGCGCAGTCGCCGGTGGGCATTGGCGGTCCGGGAAGCCCGTTGCTGAACACCGCGGCCAGCGCCGGCGCCGTTAGCCCTACCGCTTCCACCGTGGCCAATGTCTTTGACGTAAACCAGCTCACCGAGGCGCAAACTAACCTCTCGATTCAGGGCAACACGCCCTTTTCCGCCGGCCCGCCGCTGCCTACCTACGACCCGACACTGGTCGGCCAACTGGCCTGGATGCACCTGCAACAGGAGATCAACAACGGGACAGCCGCCAGCCCGAAACTCCTCAATCTGAATTCGACCAACACCTTCGGGAACCTGACCCTGGCGCAGGGCTTCAGCCCCGGCACACAGTTCCTGGTCGGCAGTAACAACGCCTCCGACATTTTGAACCTGCTGGCCTCCAGCCCCGACCCGTTCCGCCGTACCAACGTGGTTGCCAGCGTCACGCAGCCACTGTTGCGCGGCGCCGGGCGCAACCTCAACCGCCGCTATATCCGCATTGCCGAGAACGACCTCAAGGTGTCGCGGCTGGTCTTCCGCCAGCAGTTGAGCGAGCTGATCTTCGGCATCAGCAGGCTGTACTACGACCTGGTGAGCCTCAACGAGGACGTGCGGGTAAAGCAGGAAACCCTGGCGGCGGCGCAAACGCTTTACGAGAACGACAAGAGCCAGGTAGAAGTCGGCACGCTGGCGCCGTTGGAGCTGACCCGCGCCGAAGCTCTGCTCTCCGCCAGCCAGCTTGACCTTACCCGCGCCCAGGGGCTGGTACTGCAACAGGAAGCCGTGATCAAGAGCGTGATCTCGCGCACCGGAACAGCCGACGCGATTTTGCGGGGCGTGCGCATCGTGCCCACCGACACCATTGTCGTTCCCGAAAACGAGATCCTGCCGTCGCTCGAGGAGTTGAGCAAGCAGGGTTTGGCCAATCGCGCCGATCTGGCGCAGGCGGCCATCCAGGTCGAGAACGGGCGGATCGCCGTCGGTGCCTCGCGCAACGCCGTGAAGCCGGAGATCGACCTGATCGGCACCGTGCAGACGCGCGGCAACCTTGGCAGCACCTCGATTATCAGCGTGACGAGCGTCGCTTTGCCGCCTTCGGCCCCGGCCGGCCGCCAGTCGAAGGTCTACGAGGGCGGCGTTCAGGTTAACGTGCCTTTCCGCAATCGCGTGGCCCAGGCCGACGCCGCGCGCGACGAGATCCAACTGCGGATGATGCAGGCCCGCCTGCAACAGCTCGAAAACCAGGCGCGGGACGAGATCGAGAACGCCTTGACCGCGCTGGAGGTGGCGCGCTCCTCCTATACCGCCGCCGTGCGCAGCCGGCGCTTCCAGCAGCAGTTGCTGGAGGCGGAGATGGAAAAGCTTTCGGTGGGCGCTTCCACCAACTTCATGATCGTGCAGGACCAGAGCTTCCTGGCCCAGGCGCGCTCGACCGAAGTGGCCGCCCGCAGCACCTATATCAAGTCGCGCGTAGCCCTGGAACGCGCCATCGGCTCGCTGGTCGAACAAGCCGACATTCAACTCGACGAGGCCATTCGCAACCAGATTCCGGCTGCAACGGAGCCGCCCCAGGTACCACCGGAGCCGGCAAAGTAGAAGGGGTCTGCTAAAGCGGTTCACAGCAACTATAAATTTGCTCTAGCGTGTGGCGCTTTGCCGGCCTCAGGCTACATTTCTTATTCCCTGGATTTCAGTTTCAACGAGCCCAGCACCTCGACCCCGTTACGGGCTTCGCGGCCGGTGAGCGGGCCGCTGCTGTTGCAGGTGGCCATCAAGAGCGTCTTGCCGTTGGTCAGGAACATGATCTGCCAGTGGTCGCCCTCGGGGTCGCGATACCTGGCGACCGCCTGCTGCCGTGTTCCTTTTTCGATCTTGGTGCGGCCGTTGTGCGGCGCCGTCTCCAGGAAGCGGGCCAGGAAATCGCGGGCGTCGGGGGCGCCGGTGCCCCGCTCGTGCTTGAAGGCGGTGACAATCACCGAGGTGGCGCCCGAAGGCGCTTCTATTTCCAGGTCGTCGTTGGTTTGGCGCAATGTCCAGAACGGGGGAACGGCTATGCTGACATGCCCGCGAGGAACGGTGTAGATTCCCGGTTTCGAGCGCTTACGAATGCCTTGACGTTTATGAGTGCCGGATTTGCTGGAAGGTAGCGCCGATTTGCGGGTGGCGGGCTTGTTCCTGAGTTTCTTGCTGGCGGGTGCCATTGTTCCTCGCTTTCTTGCGGTTATGCCACGGCAGGCGCTACTACGCCGCCCGCCTTGGACCTCGGATGGAGGCATGAATCAGCTTGCTTAACTCCGCCGGATCGCTGACCGGCGGCTGGCAGGTGAAGTTGCTGCAGACGATGGCCATCGCCTTGCCTTGGCCAATCCCTGTCAGATGCGGCACTGTTTCGCCGAGCGCCGGCGGCAGGTAGGCGGCCACGGCCTGCTCGTCGCGCAGGCGGATCACGCTCTTGTTGACGGCAAACGGCATCACCGCCGCCGCATGCAGCGCGTCGGCCGCGGGACCGCTGCCAATTACCACTACCTGGGTGTAAGGGCGGGCCAGCCAGATGGAGGCCAGCCCATAAGTCCCGGCATAGATGCCGAACTGCTCGGCTACGCCGGCGAAAATCTCCAGCGTCTGGCGTGCTATTTCGCGATAGCGCTCCTCGCTGGTCAGCGAATAAAGGCGAAGCAGTGCGATGGCAGCCGCCGAATCTCCGGCCGGCGTGGGCGAATCCTGAAAAGGCTTGCGCCGGGCGCTGAGCGCGCCAACCGCACGATGGCCGTCGCCGCCCGCTTCGCGGTCGAAGAATCCGCCGCCCTCGGCATCGTGGAAGCGCGCAATCATGCTGTCGGCGATGGCCTTGCCAAAACGGAAGTAAGTGAGATCGCCGGTGCATTCGTAGGCGTCGAGGCAGGCCAGCGTGGTGAAGGCATAATCATCCAGCAATCCCGGCAGCCGCTTGGCGCCCTCCGCATAGGCGACCACGTGCAACAGCCCGCGCTGCGGGGCCCCCGGCACGCGCGGCGTTTGCGCTTGCTGGGACAGAGGGGCCCAGGCTTCGCTCAGAATGCGGTCCAGCGAGCGCAGGGCAAAGTGCTGCGCCTGCTCGGCCCAGCCCGGCAAATGAGAATCGGCACGGCCCGCCGCCGGGGCCGGCGGCGTTACCTTGGGCAGAACGCGGGCCGCCTGCAAGTAGGCCGAGATGGCCAGGGCGTTCCAGTTCACATACACCGTCTTATCGACGTATGGAATGGGCCGTTTCCGGCGCGCGGCGTACATCTTGTGCTTGGCCGAAGCGATCAGCCGCTCGACCTCCTGGCGCGGACGGCCGGTGCGCGAGGCAATTTCCTCCTCAGGCAAGCGCGCGCAGAGAACGTTCTTGGCGTGGTTGTGGTGCATCTGGCCGGTTTCGCCGATATCGAAATGCAGACAGGCGGTCTCGAACTCGTCGGCATCAAGGGCGGCGCGAGCCTCGTCGCGCGTCCAGGTAAAGTGATCGCCGTCGTCGTGCAGGCTGATGTCGGCATCCTGCGAAGCGTAGAAGCCGCCGTGCTCGCGGTCGCTCAGCCACTCGTCCATCCAGCGCACGATGTCGCGCGCCACCGAGGCGAAAAACAGGTTCCCGGTGACCTGGTAGCCGTGAACGTAGTTCTTCAGCAGCTCGGAATTGTCGTAGGACATCTTCTCGAAGTGCGGCACGCGCCAGTACTCGTCTACCGAGTAGCGATGGAAGCCGCCGGCAAGCTGGTCGTAGACGCCGCCGCGCGCCATCTTTTCCAGGGTGCGGGTTACGACGGTTCCGACCTGTTCTTCGCCGGTGCGGGCGTACCAGTCGATCAGCACATCCAGCGCCGGCGGATGCGGGAACTTGGGCGCCGCTCCGAAGCCGCCGTTCTCGCGGTCGAAGGCGGAGACGCCGGACTGCACCATCTGCTCGACGATGCGAGGCGAGAACTCGGCGCTGCGGCCCAGCAGGCCCTCGGCGTGGCCCAGGGCGTGCATCAGCTTGCCGGCTTCCTCCTCGACGTCGCTGCGGCGCTCGCGAAAGGCCTCGGCGATGGCCAGCAGAACCTTGCGAAAGCTGGGACGGCCCATGACATCCTGCGGCGGAAAGTAGGTCCCGCCGTAAAACGGATTGCCTTCAGGCGTCAGGAAGGCCGTGAGCGGCCATCCGCCCTGGCCGCTGATGGCCGCCACCGCCGTCTGGTAGCGCGAGTCGACATCCGGACGCTCGTCGCGGTCCACCTTGATGGGGATGAACTGCGCGTTGATGATCTCGGCTACCTCGGGCGACTCGTAGGACTCGCGGTCCATGACGTGGCACCAGTGGCACCACACTGCGCCAATATCCAGCAGTATGGGCTTGTTCTCGCGCTGGGCTTCGGCAAAGGCGGCTTCGTCCCACTCCCGCCAGCGCACCGGCTGGCCCATGGCCGAACGCAGGTAGGGGGAAGAAGATTGCGCCAAGGCGTTGCGCTCGGTCGTGCTCACGGTCGTCACCCCAATTTAGTGTAACGCTTCCGGAGGATTCGAGTGTGGTTGCCGCAGGAGAGCACAACTCAGAGCGTCAGTACCGGTCAAGTGGTAAGTGGTGGTAAGACGATTTCATAAACAATCATGTGATCGTCCGACGCTACGGGCGGTGATTGCAGCGTCCGGCAGATTAAGCGACTCCCACCCGTTGCCGACGGCGATATGTCAGAGCGATAGCCGTTATGATGCCGGCCAGAATCGCCAGCGAAGAAGTTGTCGTTCCGATCTTCAATCCGCCCTCAGAATGGGGTTTTGTGAGGATATCGCCAAACGCCGCCCCAAGAGGCCGAATCAAGATGTAAGCCATCCAAAACAGAGTTGCCCTGAAATGACTCGCGAAGAATTGCAGGGCGGCAATGCAAACTATTAAACCTGAAAACAAAATCGCTCCTCGGCGGAAGCCCAGCCCTGGAGTCGTGGCGACTAAGTCGCCCAGTGCGGTACCTAAGCTGTTGGAGGCCAGAATTGTGAGCCAGTAGAATGTTTTGTTCTTGGGCGAGCTGATGTCTCCGAATTCGACGGCGCCCTTCAAGTGTTGCCATATGACCAACAGCAGCAGGACAACCCATAGGAGTTTCGCTGACGATTCAATATAAGTAAGTCCAACAGCATAGTGGAGGCAATCAGAAATTGTCGTTCCGAGCGCAACTGCTGCCAGCACCGTCGTCCAGTAAAAAGCTGGGTCATATCGTTCCCAAAACAGTTGCGCCGTTAGAGCTGCTAGGAATACTGCGAAAAAGATCAGACCGCTCGCAAGATATCCGAGATTCAGAGTCAACGACAGCGCATCGCTGCCTGTTTCGCCCAAAGTCGCAGCGAGAATAGTTATCATCCAGAACACGGGAGTGACTTCCGGAATTTGACCATCCTTCAAGCGAGCGCAAAACGAATCGATCAAATCCCCCAGAATGGCGACAATTCCGGCTAGCACCTGTGAGAGAGCGAGCAACCCGCTAGCATGATCATCTATGCTGATAATTCGCTTTGAAGGTATAGCCCTGCTCATCTCATTCTGGATTCACGCCCAGAAATCGGGGTTGCCATTGTGCTCCGGCGGCACGAAAATTCGGTGGATCATTACAATTTTCGTTTGTGCTGTCCGAACCATTGAATGAGAGCAGCAAATTGGCGAGAACAGGCGTTATCACCACTTATCCCAAAAAGGGAATTGCACGCGCTATTGGGGGATCAGTATTTGGGCAGCTCATCCCCGCAGCAGCTCGCGTGCAACGGTCATGTAGAGGTCAACGGCCTCCCGCAGCTCGCGCTTCTCGATGTACTCGCCGTCGGTATGGGCCGTCAGGATCGATCCCGGCCCCAGCAATACCGGCTCGCCCCAGTTCAAAAGCCAGGGGATATCGGTGGTGAACGAGGCTGTCATGGTAGGAATTCCGGGGACGGTGCGGAAGCGCATGTAAGGGATGTCGAGCACGAAGTCCACCTGCGCCCGGCCGCCGACGGCGGCCACGATCTGTTCGCGCAGCGGCGGCGAGGGAGTGACGAGCCGGTAGAGCAGTTGCGCTTTGGCGAAATCGGCAATGACGTTGGTGGCGCGGCCGCCTTCGATGATGCCGATGTTCATGGTGGTGGCGCCAACCTCGGGAATGCTGGGCAGCGGCATGGCGCGCAACGCCTGCAAGGCGTCGAGCAGTTTTTCGATAGCCGACTCGCCCAGCTCGGGATGAGCTGAATGCGCCATCCTGCCGCTGGCGATCACCTCGACGCGCAGCGCGCCTTTGGCGGCCAGGGCGATGCGATTTCCGGTCGGCTCGCCATTCACCAGGAAGCGCGAGCCGCGCGGATTCTGGTTGGCAACTTTGGCGCCGAGCGAGTCACGCTCCTCGCCGGCCACAAACAGCAGGCCCACGCAGATGCCCTGCCGGCGCAACCCCAGCGCCGCCGCTACCTGGGCGGCAATGATGCCCTTGGCATCGCAGGAGCCGCGCCCGAAGACGCGGGTTTCGTCCTCGCGCGAAGGAATGAACGGAGGAACGCAATCGGTGTGGGTGGAAAACACAACCACAGGCGCCGGTTCCTCGGGCCAGTGCGCAAAGACGTTGCAGCGGTTACGTTCAACCGGCATACGCTCGACCGTCAGGCCGGCCTTGGCCAGATGATCGGCCAGAAACTCCGCCACCGCCGATTCGTTTCCGGTAGTGCTCTCGATGTCGACCAACTGCCGGGTCAGCCGTACAGGGTCCATGCCGGAGAGCATAGCAGAGCAGGGTAGGGTTCGCGCAAAACAAAACCCCATCCTGGCGCCGCTACTGCACGGCGCCAGGATGGGGTGTCGGTCAAGCTGGTGTTTGCTTACTATCCCTAGAACAGATTAGGTTTTAGTGTAGCCGTGAGTCAATCGGCTGTCATGCTGAGCGACTCCGGCAGGAGGCGCGAAGCATCCCATGAAACTGTCCTAATCCGTTCCGTTTCGGAGCTTTTCGATAAATGACCCTCAGCTCCGTTTTTTGTCCCATCAGTGCGGGGATGCTTCGTTCCGCCACCCCAGCAAGCGCAACGGCCGCGTTTGCTGGGGCCCCGGCTGCACTCAGCATGACAGCTCGAACCGATACTCTCATCCGCGCAGATACACAAATTCCTAAGCGGCTCTAATCGGCGTGTTGAGCCTTTTCCGCCTCTTTGGCGTCGACCATGCTGCCGATGCGCATGGAGTAGAAGGAGCGGTGCACAAAAACGATCGAGACTGCCAGGAAGGCAACCGCCAACACATGGGTCAGTATAGGATTACGGGCATAGAGCGAGACCGCCAGCTCCACTGCCAGCAATCCGAACAGGGTAGTGAACTTGATCACCGGGTTCATGGCCACCGAAGAGGTGTCCTTGAAGGGATCGCCGACCGTGTCGCCCACCACCGTGGCATCATGCAGTGCGGTGCCCTTGGCTTGCAGTTCGACCTCCACGATCTTCTTGGCGTTGTCCCAGGCGCCGCCGGCGTCAGCCATGAAGATTGCCTGGTAGAGCCCGAAGATAGCGATAGAGATCAGGTAGCCGATGAAGAAGAACGGCTCGGTAAAGGCAAATGCCAGGGTGCCGAAGAAGACGGCGAGGAAGATGTTGAACATGCCCTTCTGCGCGTATTGCGTGCAGATCTCAACCACCTTCTGCGAGTCGGCTACGCTGGCCCTCTGGACACCTTCCAGCTTGATGTTGGCCTTGATGAACTCGACCGCGCGATAAGCCCCGGTTGTTACCGCCTGCGTGGATGCGCCGGAGAACCAGTAGATCATGGCGCCGCCGGTGATCAGGCCCAGGAAAAAGGGCGCGTGCAGCAGGGAAAGGTTCTGCACCCCTGTGGTCAAGCCATTGGTAAGAGCCATGATGATGGAAAAGATCATGGTGGTCGCGCCGACTACGGCGGTGCCGATCAACACCGGCTTGGAGCTTGCCTTGAAAGTGTTTCCGGCGCCGTCGTTGGCTTCCAGCAGGTGCTTGCCGTGGTCGAAGTCGACTTTGAATCCGTACTCCTTCTGCAGCTCGGCCTCGATGTTGGGCAGCGTTTCGATAAGGGAAAGCTCAAAAACCGACTGAGCATTGTCGGTGACCGGGCCGTAAGAATCGACCGCGATGGTGACCGGCCCCATGCTGAGGAAGCCGAAGGCCACCAGGCCGAAGGCGAACACCGGCGCGGCGATCATCAGGTTCCCCAAGCCATGGGTCGAGATCAGGTACGAAGTGCCCATCAGTATGACCATGGCGCCGCCCAGCCAGTAGCAGGAGAAGTTGCCGGCAACGAAGCCCGAAAGGATGTCCAGCGAGGCCCCGCCCTCTCTGGCCGACTGCACGATCTCTTTTACGTGGAGCGATTCGGTCGAAGTAAACACCTTCACCAGTTCGGGAATGACCGCGCCCGCCAGGGTGCCGCAACTGATAATGCTGGACAGCTTCCACCACATGGTGGTGTCGCCGCCCAGGTCCGGAATCATGAAGTACGAGACCACATAAGTCAGGGCAATGGACAGTAGCGAACTTATCCAGACCAGCGAGGTCAGCGGCTGCTCATAATTGAAAGCGCGAGCGTTGGCGTAACGGGCCTTGGTAATGGCGTCGTTGACGAAGAAGGAAATGGCGCTGGAGACCAGCATCATGATGCGCATGACGAAGATCCAGACCAGCAACTGCACCTGGATTTTCGGGTCGCGTATGGCCAGCAGAATAAATGTGATCAGGGCCACGCCGGTCACGCCGTAGGTCTCGAAGCCGTCGGCCGTCGGTCCCACCGAGTCGCCGGCGTTGTCGCCGGTGCAGTCGGCAATGACGCCGGGGTTGCGGGCATCGTCTTCCTTGATCTTGAAGACGATCTTCATCAAGTCGGAGCCGATATCGGCCGTCTTGGTGAATATGCCGCCGGCGATGCGCAGCGCCGCCGCGCCCAGTGACTCGCCGATGGCGAAGCCGATGAAGCAGGGCCCCGCGTAGTCGCCGGGGATAAACAGCAGGATGAAGAGCATGATGAACAGCTCGACCGAGATCAGCATCATGCCGACGCTCATGCCCGAGCGCACCGGAATCGAATAACCGGGCAGCGGTTTGCCTTCCAGGGCGGCAAATGCCATGCGGCTATTGGCAAAGGTGTTCACCCGCATACCAAACCACGCCACGCCGTAACTGCCGCAGATTCCTATCACGCTGAACATCAGGATGGCGGGCAGTGTCACGCCCAGCGGCTTACCCGGCACCGGAGACAGTACGCCAAAGTACAACACTATGACTGCGGCAATAAAAATCCACAGCAAGGCCAGGAATTTGCCCTGGGTGACCAGGTAGGTTTGGCAGGTCTTCCAGATCAGCTCGGAGATTTCGCGCATGGCGCGGTGTACCGGGAGGTTCTTGAGCTGCATGTAAATGACCAGGCCAAACAGCAGTCCGAAGACGCAAAACAACAAGCCAATCATCAGCAGGTTGTGCCCGTTCATTCCCAGGAACTGGACGGTGGACAGATCAGGAAGCTTCAGGCTGGCTTCGCCGGCGGCTTCCTTAGCCTGTGCCATAGCCGCGCTGGCGGAGAGAAAAAGCATGGCGGCCGCCGCGCCGATCCGTCGCGTCAGGGCGGACGAAACAATTGCCATTCGGGCCCGCCGGCTGGCCAATACCACGCAAGCGCCGACGAGGCCCATGGTGAGCCAAATCTGCATAAATCCTCCGAAGATAATGAACTTGGGGCGGATTTTCGGTTAGAGCGAAGCCGAACCGCGCCAAAATTTTCCGGAACACACACCACCCAGCCCCGCGACTCAGCGAGGCCGCCGGTGGCAAATCACCGGAAACCCGGAACGCGCTTCCACATCACGAATAATTCAGGCTTGGCCGCCTTGGGCCCGCACAGGGTAATCCAGAACGGCTACACACGAAGGCTAGCATTTTATAACATGAGCAGCAGCCCGGGTCAACGGTGTTCCGCTCTGCTTTTAGATTCCATCCGCCGCCCGCCAGTTGCAGGCGAATTCCGTACGTCCCGGCCGCAAACGGCTATTTCCCACCATAGCTGATGTGCCAAACGGATTTCGAGCCGTCGTCGGAGACGAACAACGAGCCATCCTTGCCCACCGCCACTCCCACCGGACGTCCCCAGACCTGCCCCTGGGGCGTGACGAAGCCGGTCAGGAAATCCTGGTATTCGCCGCCGGCCCGGGCGGAGTGGTGCCTGGGCACACGGATGACCTCGTAGCCGGTGCGCATGCCCCGGTTCCAGGAGCCGTGCTGGGCGGCAAATATGTCGCCGCGAAACTCCTCTGGAAATTGCCGTCCCTCGTAGAACGTCATCTCCAGGGAAGCGTTGTGGGGCTGGATCAGCACGTCGGGGGTAATCACTTTGGACTGCAATTCCGGATGCTTGCCCTTGTGCCGCGGGTCCTGGTGGCCGCCCATGTACCACCAGGGCCAGCCGTAAAAGCCGCCGGCGGTAACGTGGGTGATGTAGTCGGGCGGCAGGTTGTCGCCCAGTCCGTCGCGCTCATTGGTGGAGCACCAAAGCTCGCCGCTGGCGGGATCGACGGCTATGCCGACCGGGTTGCGGATTCCCCAGGCATAGACGCGCAGGCCGGAGCCGTCGGGATTGAATTCGAGGATGTCGGCGCGACGGAATTCGGCGGGATTGCCGTCGGTGTCGTCGTCATTGGAGCGCGATCCGACCGAGACGAACATCTTGCTGCCGTCCTGGGTGAAGGCAATGTCCCGCGTCCAGTGCCCGCCGCCGCGCAGCAGGCCGCCGCCGGGAATCTGCTTCACCACCGTTTGCTCAGGGCCGCGCGCTTTCAAATCTCCGTTTTGGTAAGGAAAGCGGACCACCGAATCTGTATTGGCCACGTATACCCACTTCGGGTCCGAGCCCGGAGGATAGAAGGCAATGCCGAAAGGCTGCAGCAGGCCCTTGGCAAATACTTCTATGTGCTGGGCGCGTCCCTGGGCATCGACACCGCGCAGGACCTTGATCTCTCCCCGGCGGCTTTCGGCCAGAAACAGGTCGCCGTTGGGCGCGGTGCGGATAAGGCGCGGGTAATTGAGTCCGCTGGCGTAAAGCTCCACCTTGAATCCTGCCGGCGCTTGCGGCCACGCATTGGACGGGCGGTCTATCAACTCAGGTCCGTTTTCGGCAGAGGCCGTGGAGAAAGGCGCGGGCAGGTCGGCGAGCGTGATCTTATGCGTCGCGCCGGGGCTTTCCGAGCGGTAGTCGGTGAACACCGAGCTTGCGGAAGTCGCGGCGGCAAGAGAGGTGCCTGAACTGTGCATCCACGAGACTACGACTCCGGTAAACAGCATCAATAGCGTGCTGAAAATTATCTTGTGCTTCATCGTTCCACCCGGGCTGTTTAGCCATCGCGCTGCAGCAGGTATTGGTTTGATGCCAGGGCGATGCCACGAGCAAGTCGCAATGGTGCGTGAAAACCCATGCTGTGAGTCGCGCCGCGCACGGCACGCGCTTGCGCGCTAGCGCTCTTTTCCGCATGGTTGCAGCGTAGCGCGTTCCCCCTGCGCGGTTGCCCGAAAGTGCTGTGCCGCCATTTAAAAATTTCTTATGAATTCGGTAATTATTTTTTCTGCTTGAACGCCCCTGTTTCCCGAATCCACCTCAGGATCGGAGCATCAAAAGGGAAACGCTAAAAGCTCCGTAGACAATTCTGGCGGGGTTGACTGGAGCCGGTGACAGTTTGCCGGACTCCCTGTGCCGGGCACCATCCGGCGTCTGAACTATCTTTGCGAAAAGATATAGGAGGCAGATACCTGATGAAGGATATTCGTATTCTGGCGGTTGCTGCGATGCTGGCACTTGGTTTGGCTTGCAGTGCGCAAGCGCAAATGACGGATCAAAGTTCGTCTTCAACCACCTCCCAACAAACGGTCACTACACCGATGGGCGATCAGACCACCACGACCCAGGAAAAAGCGACTGCGCCATCGTCGGTGGAGACAACTCCGCCGGATTCAACGGTGGAGCCTACCGCCACCGAGCAGGGGCTTCCGCCCGGCACGGGGAACCTCGGGATAGACAACAGTCCCGTGGATTACAGCAAGAACCCCTACTGGTCGCCGAAAGATTGGAATTACCTCAATACGACTACTGGCGGAGGGAACTAACCAGCCGGTAACAAGTCAATGCTGCACCGGGCAGGCGCGCATGCGCCTGCTCTTTCTTTTTGTAGCTGTGTCAGTCGAGGCTGATCCGCTGCCTAAGATGGACGTCATTCCGAACGAGCGACGCTGGCGTCGCCAGTCGAGGAATCTTGCGTTGCTTCTACTCCAACAGACACAAGATCTCGGCTTTGCTTGGTCGGGATGATGCCCGCTTCGAGCGCCGCGATACACCAATTGAGAAACTACCCTAGACGCTGAACTCGAATGCTCCCGGCCCGGTGAGAACCGTCGAGCGGACGGGGCCGGCGCCGGCCTCGATTAAACGCGCCTGCAGCGTATTGACGAGTTCCGGCATATCGGTGCGCGAGGCGGCATGAAGGGCCTCGGCCACGATCAACGCTGTGTCGGTAGTCTCCGAAACAGCGGAGTAGCCGCTTTGGCGGTGGCTCCAGCGGCGGGCGTGGGCACGCCCGACGGCGTCGGCGAAGATGATCTCCTGCGGCTGCGGGTTTTCGTCCGGCCCGGCAAAGGGCGTATAGATTTCATCGCCCTTGGCGTAGCGGACCTCAAGAAAACCGTTTACCCGGCGCGGATCGAAGGCCGCCACCGGCGTGGCGAATCGCAGCGAAACCGCATTGCAGAGATCGATCAGGGGAATCAGGGGCGGGATGGAGCCTTCCTTGCGCAAGCGCCGCAACAAAGACTCCGCCGCGCAGCGATACTGCGTCGGTTTGAGTCCCATGGCGGAAAACGCCCGCCGCCAGGCCTGAATCTCGGGCAGCTCTCCTTCAGAGGTCCTTGCCAATCTCTGCTTTGCGGAAGCTACCAGGGTGGCGACGGCGTCGGGCACGCCATGAAGGGCATCTACGCCCGCAACCAGCAAGACACCGGCGGTAAGTTGCGGAAAATCCCTCCAGATGTCTCCGTTGTGGCGGAAAATCACAGGCTCTCCTCGCTAATTTCGATTTCCGGTGGACTCAGCGCCTCTAGCGCGAGGAGGCCCATTCCGTGCTTCCCAGGTGGATGGGAGAATCCAGTTCCAGAATCAGGACCGTGCCTGCCGGCAGCACCAGCGCCGGCCGCCTCATCATGTAATGTCCCGCCGAGGCGCCGGCTCCCGCAGCCGCGCCTACCACCGCTCCCACCGGGCCGGCTACGACCGCGCCGGCCACCGCTCCAGTACCGGTCAGGGCGACCGTTTCTATCTTCTGGCCCTTGGAGATGCTGGGGCCGCTTATGTCACCGCGCTCGCTGACTCTGGTGTGCCTGGGGTTGCTGCTGTCCACCACGCTGGCTTTGATCCGGTACGCCTGACCATCGGGCAGCAGCAGTTCATCCGGATGCAGGCGAATTGATGGGTGGCCCTTCACCCGGCGAGGCTGCGATTTGTGCTCAAGGCGGCCGGTGACGTGCGCGCCCACCGGCACCACGGTCCTGCCATCGACCGACACGGCTTCGGTGACCATGCCGGCGAACTTGTCGCCAACGCGGTTTCGGCTGGTGGAGAGCGAACGCTCCAGCCTGATGCGCAGCGCCGTTCCGGCCGGCAGCACCAGTGGCGCCGGTGCGCGCCGCTCCAGCCCGCGCCGGGACTGGCTGGTCTTTTCCACTGGCCGCTCGACCGCCGATGGCTTATAAGCCTGCTGCGCCAAGGCGCTTCCTGCCAAGGCGGCAATGGTACAGAGGGCAACTGCAAACCGGCATTTCATGGGAGCCTTTCTCCTTGGGGGCGGAGATTCAGGCGACAATACCTTGCCTTACCAAGCTGTCAAATAACAGCTTCAGCCAACACTCGGTAAAGGCAGCGTAAAACAGGGAAGAGACCACTACAATTCCGAAAGTGTGCCGGGAATCAGGAAAGATACTCATCTGGTCCGGCAACAATCGTATCCAGCGGCGGCAAACAGGGCGTTTGTGGCGCCTCGGCTCTTGGCGGCGGGACCGGGGAGGCGCGAAGAAGTCCGCCGGCGCTACGCCGGGTTTGCGTCGCCGGCATGGAGGAACCGCTATAATCGGAAGTTTAATCCGTGGTTCGGGCTAAGGCCGTGTGCTCGGCCCACCGGGGAGGGGCCCCGGCCAATTCACAAAAGGAAATCATCATGACTGAAATCGAACTGATCCATGCGCGGGAAGTTCTCGATTCGCGCGGCAATCCCACGGTCGAAGCCGAACTGACGCTGACCAGCGGCGCGCGCGGCCGGGCCATCGTTCCCAGCGGCGCGTCCACGGGCGAGCACGAAGCCGTCGAACTGCGCGACGGCGACAAGGGCCGCTTTTTGGGAAAGGGTGTTCTCAAGGCCGTGGCCAACGTAAACGACGTGATCGCTCCGGCGCTGGCGGACATGGACGCCTCGCGCCAGGCCGAAATCGACGCCAAAATGATCGAGCTTGACGGCACGGAAAACAAAGGCAAGCTGGGCGCCAATGCCATTCTGGCCGTGAGCATGGCCGCCGCCCGCGCCGTGGCCGAGCACTACGAATTGCCGCTGTACCGCTACCTCGGCGGGGTGAATGCCAGCGTCCTGCCCTGCCCGATGATGAACATCATCAATGGCGGCGCGCACGCCGACTCCAATGTCGATTTCCAGGAGTTCATGGTCATGCCGATCGGCGCGCCCTCCTTCCGCGAGGCCCTGCGCTGGGGCGCCGAAACCTTCCATGCGCTCAAGGGCGTGCTCAAGAAAAAGGGCTACAACACCGCCGTAGGCGACGAAGGCGGCTTTGCGCCATCGCTCAAGTCCAACGCCGAGGCCATCGATGTCATTCTGGAGGCCATTCAGCAGGCGGGCTACAAGCCGGGCCGGCAGATCGCCATCGCGCTTGATCCCGCTGCCAGCGAGTTCTTCGCCGACGGCAAGTACGTCTTCAAGAAGGGCGACAAGTCCAGCCACACCCCGGCGCAGATGGTGAAGTTTTACGCCGACTGGGTGCGGCAGTATCCCATCGTCTCCATCGAGGACGGCTTGGCGGAGGACGATTGGGAGGGCTGGCGGATGCTCACCGACGAGCTTGGCGACCGCATCCAATTGGTGGGCGACGACATCTTTGTGACCAACTCCGCACTTCTCGCGCGCGGCATCGACTCGGGCGTGGCCAATTCGATTCTCATCAAGCTAAACCAGATCGGCACCATCACGGAAACCCTGGAGGCTATCGAGATGGCGCGGCGCAACGGCTACACCACCGTCATCTCGCACCGCTCGGGCGAAACCGAAGACGCCTTTATCGCCGACCTGGCGGTGGCTACCGGCACCGGACAGATCAAAACCGGCTCGGCCTCGCGCACCGACCGCATCTCCAAGTACAACCAACTGCTGCGCATCGAAGAGCAATTGGGGGCCGCGGCCAACTTCCTCGGACTGGCCGCGCTGAACTATGACGGGGAACTGATGGAAGGAGCCGGCGCCTGAACGGCGCATTGCAGATTGCAGATTGAAGATTGAAGATTGAAAAACTGAAGACCATGAACCCTGATGAACTGAAGGCACGTACAAAACAGTTCGCAATCCGGGTTGTACGTCTTTTTCAGGCTCTTCCGCGCACCGCCGAGGCGCAGATATTTGGCAAGCAGCTTCTGCGTAGCGGTACTTCAATGGCGGCAAATTATCGGGCAGCTTGCCGGGCAAGATCGCGGGCTGAATTTATCTCCAAACTGGCGGTGGTTATAGAAGAAGCAGACGAGACCGTCTTCTGGTTGGAACTGTTGGTTGAATCTTCGATCCTTCCGGAGCGGCGCCTATCAGGGCTGCTGCGGGAGGGCAATGAACTGCTTTCAATCATTGCAGCCTCAAGAGTAACGGCCCAGCGGAAAGCGAGACAACAATCTTAAATCTGCAATCTGCAATCTTAAATCTGAAATGCCAAGACCGAAACCGCTCGTATTGATCATCCTCGACGGCTGGGGTTACGCTCCGCCGTCGCCGGCCAATGCCATTTCGCTGGCGCGCAAGCCGAACTATGACAAGCTGCTGGCCTCGTATCCCAACACCCTGATTCACACCAGCGGGCGCTTTCGTTGGCCTGCCTGAAGGGCAGATGGGCAACAGCGAAGTCGGACACCTCAACATCGGCGCCGGGCGCATCGTTTACATGGACATCACGCGCATCGATCTGATGATCGAGAACGGAGAGTTCTTCCGCAATCCGGTGCTGCTGGATGTCATGAAATACGTGCAATATCGGCGGGCGCCGCCTGCATCTGTGCGGGCTGCTCTCTGACGGCGGCGTGCATTCGCACCAGGAGCATCTTTACGCCTTGCTGCGGATGGCCAAGGAAAACGGCGTGGAGCGCGTCTTCGTGCACTGCTTCATGGACGGACGCGACACCTCGCCCACCTCGGGCGCCGGCTACATCGAGCAGTTGCAGCGCAAGATGCGCGAGTACGGTGTGGGCAAGATCGCCACCGTCGACGGACGCTATTATGCCATGGATCGCGACCGCAAGTGGGACCGGGAAAAGCGGGCGTTCGACGCCATGGTACACGGCAAGTCCGGAGGATAAGCTTGCCGATCCTGTGCGCGGCATGAAGGAGTCCTATAATCGCGGCGTCACCGACGAGTTCGTGACTCCCTTCGTCTGCGTGGACAATCACGGCCAGCCGCTGGCCACCATTCGCGATGAAGACGCGGTGATCAACTTCAACTTCCGGGCGGACCGCGCGCGCCAGATCACCCGCTGCCTGACGCGCGAGAGCGGCCTCACCCCCGAGGGCGGTCGCGACCTGCCGGATGCCGCCGCCCTGGACGCGACTATCCCGCGCAACGAGGCGCCGAAGAACCTGAAGTACGTCTGCATGACCGAGTACGACGCCAAGTTCCGGCTGCCGGTGGTGGTGCCTCCCGAGCATCTGAACAACATCCTGGCCAACGTCATGGCCAATTCGAACATGCGCAACCTGCGCGTAGCGGAGACGGAAAAGTACGCGCACGTAACCTTCTTCTTCAACGGCGGAGTGGAAAAGCCGTTCCCGGGCGAGGAGCGCATCCTGGTGCAGTCGCCCAAGGTCGCCACCTATGACCTGAAGCCGGAGATGAGCGCCAGCGGCGTCGCTGAGAACGTGGTCAAAGCCATCGAGGGGAAAACCTTCGACGTGATCATCGTCAACTTTGCCAACGCCGACATGGTGGGACACAGCGGCCAAATCCCGCCAACGGTGCGCGCGGTGGAGGCGGTGGACGGCTGCCTGGCGGAAATCTATGCAGCCGTCAAGCGCAACGGTGGCGCCATGCTGGTGACCGCCGACCATGGCAACGCCGAGCAGATGATTGACCCGGAAACCGGCGGCCCGCACACCGCTCACACCACCAATCCGGTGCCGTTCATCTACATCGCGGAGAACGCCGGCCAGTTCCGGCTGCGTCCTGATGGCTCGCTGCGAGACATCGCGCCAACCGTGCTGGGCGTGCTCGGCATTCCCCAGCCGAAGGAAATGACCGGGCACGACCTAAGATTGAAGATTGCAGATTGAAGATTGCAGATTGCCTGCACCTCTTTGGTTGTCATGCTGAGCGAAGCGAAGCATCCCCTGGAACGGTCACCATCCGCGCCGTTCGGAGTTTTTCTAGAAACGATCCTCAGCTCCGTTTTTGGTTAGAGCGGTTCCAAAGTAGGTATACCCTCCACTGAGTTTTGGACGTAAGCTGCTGATGCTGGCGTCTCTGCGCATACAAACTGATGGCACGAGCTTTTTCCGACGATCTGCGGCGGAGGATTTTGGTGACGTACGCGGGCGGTGGAGTGACTCTGGCGGCGCTGGCCGAACGTTTTGCTGTCGGTTTTGAGTACGTGCGGAAGATCCGCAAGCAACAGGTGCGCAGCGGGCAGATGGAACGCGTGCCCCAGGCGCGGCATGGACCGGCAAGCCGGGTAACGGCGGCGGTCCAGCAGCAACTGCGTGGGCAAGTGCGGGAGCAACCCGACCTGACTTTAAGCGAGTTGCAGCAGCGGGTACGGAAAATCGCTGGCGTGGAGCTGAGCAAATCCCTCCTGTGGCTCTGGTTGCAGCGGTTGGGATTACGGGTCAAAAAAAATCGCTCCACGCGCAAGAGCAAGACACGGAACAAGCTCGCCCACGACGTCAGACGTGGTGGGAAGAGATAAGCCAGCTTGATCCCGCCCTGCTGGTGTTCCTGGATGAAAGCGGTGCCACAACGGAGATGACGCGCCGTTACGGACGGGCGCCGCGCGGAGAGCGGATTGGGGAAGCCACCCCAGCGGGGCACTGGCGCACCCTGACCTTGATCGGGGCACTCACCGTGCAAGGCGTGCTGGCCAGCATGACCGTCGAGTCCCCCACCGACGGCGATGTATTTAGGGCCTTCTTGGAACAGGTGTTGTGCCCGCGCTTACAGTCCGGTCAAGTCGTCATTCTGGATAATCTGAGCGCCCACAAAGTTGCCGGCGTGCGCGAACTGGTGGAAGCCCGCGGCGCAAGACTGCTCTATCTGCCGCCTTACTCGCCCGACTTCAACCCGATTGAACAGGCTTGGTCGAAGATCAAACAACAGCTCCGCAGCGCCAAAGCACGAGTGTTGGAAGTACTGGAGCAGGCCGCAGGGGAAGCCATCTCGTTGATTACTCCCGAGAACGCTGTCGCTTGGTTCCGCCACTGCGGTTACGGGGTACAGCAACTATGAATCCGCTCTAGCAGTGCTGGGATGCTTCGCTCCACCACCCCAGATGAAAAGCACGTCTGCCGGGTTCCGGTTGAGCTCAGCATGACATTCCACAAGGGCGTACACCAATTACGCGAGCGCAGGATGATACCTTGAGCGCGCCGTCTTGCAATCTGAAATCAGAAATCAAAAATCTAAATTGGTTCCAGCCGCAGCCGGTGCGCGGCGGAGCTCTCCACCGCCGCCTGGCTGAAGGGCAGCGCGAAGGTCGTGCCGCCGTACCATGCCTGCCACTGATCGTTGAAATAGGGACTGAGCAGGTTGCCGCTCTCACCGTTCACCAGGTTCAGGGTGCTGGCATCCAGGTCGGCGAAGTCCACGGTCATGCGCTCGGAAGGGCCGAAGCCGCGGCCCACCTGCTTGACCGTGTCGCGGGAGCCCGACTGCGGCTGGCGGCCCGGTCCGGCCCAGCGGCGCAAAATGGGCACCTTGCCGAAGAGCGGGTGCCTGATCTCGACCGGAAAGTCGCGCCCGTAGCGCCAGTCGGCCAGGTTGGAGGGCGCCTCGGGGCTGCTTACCGCCTTCTCGACCGCCGCCGCAAGCAGCTCCTGGTAGCTGCCGTAAGCCGGTGGCAGCCATTTCTGCGGGCTGTGCAGCACAACCTCTTCCAGCCAGGTGGCGGAGTTCAGCCAGGAATACTGATCGGCTTCCTCGCCCAGCTTGGCCTTCAGCAGGGTTTCATACAGGATGGAGCGCGCGTGGCGTTCGATGGCAGCAGCGGCGGAATCGGCTGCCATGCGTCCGTCCCAGCGGCGCAACAGCGCGGCGGCCTGGCGGGCGCGCGCCGATGCCTGAGGCCGGTGATCGACGGCGTAGACGAAGCGCTCAGCCAAAAAATGGTCAAGGTCGGAGTAAATGTCGTTTTGCAGCGCCAGCATGTCGGCGCGGGTGAACTTCTTCCCCGAATGCAGCACATGGTGTATGCGCTCGGCGCGGTAAGGCCCGCCCCAATCGGTGGTGATGAGGTAAGGATAACCACCGGCAGTGACGCGATTGTTGGCGGTGGCAATGATTCCCGAAGGCGGATCGAATAGCCGCGGCAGCTCGTCGAAGGGGATATAGCCTTTCCACTCGTGGGCGTCGTCGCTGCCGTTGACCGGCAGGCTGCCGTCTCCGGCCGTCCGGATGGGCACCAAGCCGGTTGCCTGATAGCCGATATGGCCGCCCACATCGGCGTAAACCACGTTTTGCCCCGGGCCGCTCATGCGCGCCAGGGAGCGGCGAAACTCCTCCCAATTGCCGGCCGCATCGAGGTCGAAGAAGGGAAAGGGGCTGGCGGCAGGGCCAGGGCTCACGGCAAACGCCTTTGTTGCGGTTGCCGGGGTGGTGGAATCGTAGAAGGTCCAGCGCAAGGCGAGCTGCCGCGTTTCGTGCTTTAGCGCCGGGGTGATGATGGGTCCGTGGCGGGTGACGACGACGTTGATGGCGCGGTCGCGGCCACGCTTTACGCGAATGACCTCGTGCCGCACCTCTGGTTTTTGCCAGCCCTGTGGAGTCAGGTACTCGCCGCGGTCGTTGAAGGTCTCGATGTAGAGGTCCTGCACGTCGGCCCCGAGGTTGGTGAATCCCCAGGCAATACGACGGTTGTGGCCGACAATGACGCAGGGGACGCCCGGCAAACTGACCCCGGCCACGTCATAAGCGCCGCCTATGAGGTGTACTTCGTACCAGGTGTTCGGGAGGCGGTGCGGCAGGTGCATGTCGTTGGCAAGCAAAGGCTTGCCGCTGGCGGTGTGGGCGCCGGATAGCACCCAGTTGTTGGAGCCGGGAACGGGTGAGGGTTCCTCATAAGCAGGAATTGTCATCCTGAGCGACGCGCCAGCCTTTCGCCCGGCTGGCGATTTTTGCCGGGCGGGCAGGCGCGGACTGTCGGCCTTCTCGCCGGGGGCAGAAGGCTCAATCTCGAATGGACGCTCGCCATCGGGCAGGATGTCGCGCCCGCTGGCGACCGGAAACAGGTCGGCGGCCAGCTCCGGGCCGAGCCGGGCGATGATCTTTTCGTGCGCCAGCTCGTGGATATGCGAATGCTGGTTGAGCATCTCCGACATGAGGCCGCCGATCAGGAAAGAATCCGCCGGGCTCCAGGGGCGCGGCTCATAGCGCAGCAGGCGGAATTCCAGCGGCAGCGAATCCCGGTGCGCGGCAATGTAGGCATTGACTCCGCGGGCATAGGCCTCAAAATAGCCGTGTTCCTGGGCTGGCAGTCGCCGGGCCGCAGCTTCGGCGGCCTGGCGCAACCCCAGGATGCGCTGCGCTATGTCCAGTTGGGCATAATCGGCCCCCAGCACTTCGGCCAGCTCGCCGGCAGCGAAGCGGCGGCTCATATCCATTTGCCAGAGCCTGTCCTGGGCGGTCACGTAGCCCTGGGCAAAGAAGAGATCTTCCGGAGACGCGGCCGTGATCGCCGGCACCCCATGCGCGTCCCTCAGCACCGTGACGGGCGCGCTCAGCCCGGCTACACGGATGGTGCCGTCAAGTTGCGGCAGGGCAGCCAGGGCTGCGTAACGAAAGCAGATGGCGACCATCGCCAGGCTTAAAAAAACGACCAGCAGGACGACGCTCCCGGCGAGCAACAAACGCCGCTTTCGCCAGAGGCGCTGGGAGGGCGCCGGGATCTCGAGGGCAGGCAATTCCATAGATAATCGATTGAAGATCGCAGATTTAAGATTGCAGATTGAACTCCGCCACTCTTAGCTGCCGGCGAGCTTTCAATCTGCAATCTTCAATCTTAAATCTTAAATCCCGCGTCCCGGAACGGGTCGCCGGGGCAGGCGCAAAGTGGTTTGGGCGGCGGCAAGGGCCGGTGATATCCTCAAGTTAGGGCCGGAGACGGCCGCACGGGCCGACCCTCCGGCGGAAGAGGCGGGCTCCACAGCAAGCGCCGGAGTTGTGCTTGCAGGTGCAGGAACGCATGCTGCAGAAACGTGTTGATGATTATTCGCCGGTATCGACGGAGGCATTGCGCATCGCCGCCGACGTCTTTTACGCGCACCTGAAGCGCGTAGGCCTGAAGCGCACCGCGCAGCGCGACCTGATACTGCGCACCTTCCTCAGCACCCGCGACCATCTCTCGACCGAGGAGCTGCACCACCTGGTGCAAAGCCGCGACCCGCACGTCGGTTTTACCACCGTGTATCGCACCCTGAAGCTGCTCTCCGACTGCGGGCTGGCCAGCGCGGTGGCCTTCCAGGATGGAGTGGCGCGCTACGAGCACCAGCTCAACCGGCGCAATCACCATCACATGCTGTGCGTCGAGTGCGGGGCCTCGGTCGAATTTTTTTCACCCGAGATCGAGAAGGTGGAGCAGGAAATCGGCCGCAAGCATCGCTACACCACCACCCGCCACACCTTTCAGATCTACGGTATTTGCGAGCAGTGCCAGAAAAAGAGCCGGCGCGTTTTTTGACGCGGGCCGCATTGCCAGGGGAGGAGCGACAGAATGGCGTACTGTACCGCTTGCGGCGAACGCTTGCCTGAGAATGCCGCCTTCTGCCCGCGGTGTGGCTCGCCGGTAGTTCGACCTGGCGGCGCAGGCTCCGACTCCCAGACGCCGCCCTCCGGCAGCGACACTGGCGACGCTGCTTCTACCTCAACGGAGGCAAGATCGGCGCCGGCCGGGGCTCGGCCAGGTGCCTCCGGCGCGCGCGGAATTCCGGATAATGTCGCCGGAATGCTGTGCTATATCTTTCCCATCGCCATCGTGTTCCTGCTGATTCGGCCCTATAACCATAACCGTTTCATCCGCTTTCATGCCGTCCAGTCCATACTGCTGACGCTTGCCTGGTTCGTGCTGCACGCAGTCGTGGCCCTCCCCTGGATCGGATGGGCCCTGTGGCCGGCGGTGGAGCTGGCCTTCGTGATTGCCTGGGTGGTGCTGCTGATCAAGGCTTACCAGGGTGTAATGTTTAAGCTGCCGGGCATCGGCGAGATTGCCGAGCAGCAGGCGGTCAAGTAGCGAACGATTGCCCGCTTGTATCCACACAATGAGGTGTCATCCTGAGCGACCGGAGGCCGGTTTTTGGCCGGAGGGAGTCGAAGGATCTGCAGTTCTGTATTGCGCGCTAAACGAACTTAACTGCAGATGCCTCGGCTCCCTGCGGTCGCTCGGCATGACGCCCTGATGGGGTACGTTCCGCCAGGATCGCAATAAATTCTGAAATCCCTCTTGACATTGTCGTCTCAAGATGTCATTCCTATTCGTTTTCGCCCCGCGGCTATTTTGAGATCAATACTGGAGAGCTGCCGGCGCGTGCCGCACCGGCAGGCGCAGGCAGGCGCGCCGGCGGGGACAGAGGCGGCAGCTTTTCTCCGGGAAAGGCAATGAGTGCTCATTCGGGTCTTTTACCACAACAAGTGCTTTGACGGCGCCAGCTCAGCTTCGCTGTTCGCCCGCTTCTATCGTGAGCGCATTCGCGCCAAGGCGGAGTTTGAATTTGTGGGTCTGGTTCACCGGGCCGGGGCTTTGTTTGACGAAAGCGAGTTTACCGGCGACGAGAACGCCATAGTGGATTTCAAGTACTCGGCTTCGCCCAAGATCACCTGGTGGTTCGATCACCACCAGAGCGCCTTCCTCACGCCCGAGGACGCGGCCCAGTTCGAGCAGCAGCAGAGCAACACCAAGTTTTACGATCCAGACTTCAAGTCCTGCACCAAGCTGATCGCCACCGTGGCAGAAAACCGCTTTGGCTTCCGCCTGGAACCGGTGCAGGAGCTGGTCAACTGGGCGGACATCATCGACGGCGCGCTTTACGACAGCGCCGAGGAGGCGGTCACCATGGGCGAGCCGGCCATGAAGCTGACCATGGCCATCGAGGCCACGCCGGACTCCGGGTTCGTTCCCCGGCTGATTCCGCTGCTGGCCAACCGCCCGCTGGCGGAGATCGCGGAAGAGCCCTTCGTCGCCTCCCTGATTCCGCCGCTGCTGGAGCGCCACCAGCGGTCGATCGATATCCTACGCCGCTATTCGCACAGCGCCGACGGAACGGTCTTTTTCGACGTTACCGGATATGACCTGGAAGGCTACAACAAGTTCATTCCCTATTACCTGCACCCGGAGTGTGTCTACAGCGTCGGCCTGAGCCGGAGCAGTTTCCGGGTGAAGATCTCGGTCGGCTCGAACCCCTGGACGACAGCCAAAAACCTGGCCAACCTGGCCAGCATCTGCGAACGCTACGGCGGCGGCGGCCACGCCAGGGTGGGAGCGATCTCCTTCCCGCCGGGAGAGGGCCGGCACGCAGCGGCAGCCGCCGGCGAGATTGTGAACGAACTCCGCGCCTACGCCCGCATGCATCACAGCTAGGCCATTTAAGATTTCAGATTTTTGATTTCAGAGTGAGACACAGCTCGGGCAGAGAAACAGTTTTGGTGTGATAGGTAGGTGTCATGCTGAGCGAATCCTAAGGAGGAGCGAAGCATCCCCGGTAATTGTCCCAACTCGCGCGGTGGGATTTTGTACAGGGAAACTTGCATCAGGTTATTGCAAGCTACCCTGCGATGCTTCGCTTGGCCACCCCAGCTTCGTTCAGTACGTCAGTTTCAAAGGGATGAATGGCGTACACCAGTCGCAGTAAGTCTTTCCATCGGCAATCAAAAATTTGAAATCTTAAATAAATGGAAGTGCCCGAGGCACACTTCGCCCCGGACATTTTCATATCTTCCTGTAGGTTTTAGCGCGTTATCAGCAGCGGGAGCCGCTGAGACCTTGACGCCCGCCAGCACCGAAGGATCGGCGCTTATTGCAGGCGAGCCGGTATTCCGCTTTCGCCAATCGCGTCCCAGTACCGCCTGTAGGTTTCCGATATCGCTTTCAAAGTTTTGCGGATTACGCCCTCGCGCGGGGAATCCGGAACCTCTACATTCTTCGCCGCGCTCATCATGATCTGCGCGGTTAGCGGAGTCCCGAGATAACTGATGTCGCCAAAGTCGACTTTCATTTCTTTTCCTCCTGCTTTATAGATGCCGGATGATGTTTGACGATGCAAAAACGGCTCATCTCGGGAGCAAAAAATCGAGGATAGGCGCCGCGCGGTGCGCATTTTTGCAAAAGATTTTTGAATCCTTGCCGGTGTAAGGTCGTGAAACTTCTTTTGGTAATTTAAGAAGTGTCGTTGCGAGCGAGCGCCGCAAGCGAAGACAGCCATGCCTTTGCGCGCAGAAATAGTTAGACGCTTGGCTAGGCTCAGGGCTGTCTTTTATTTTGTCGATGAACTTCCGGGCAACGTACTAGCTGCCTTCAGTCGGCGCCTTGGAGGCGCGCAGCAGCTTCAGCGCCGCCAGCAGGGTGCGGTCGTAGCGCTCGCGCTCCTGCTTCACCTGCTCCGGCGTCCAACTCCAGAAGCCGCGGCCGGTCTTCATCCCGAGGCGTCCGGCGGCGACCGTCTCTGTCAGCACGCGGCTGGGCTCGGTGTTGTTGGCGAGCGATGGGCAGATTGAGCGGGCGGCGGCCATGCTGACGTCCAGCCCCGACATTTCCTTTTGCAGGATGGGCCCGGCGGCGACGTAGCGGAAACCGAATCCGTAGCGCACGGCCACATCGACGTCTTCGGCTGTGCCCAGGCCCTCGTCGATGACCGCAAAGGCCTCGCGCATCAGGGCGTGCTGGATGCGGTTGGCAAGGAAGCCGGGACGGTCACGGTTGACCCGCACCGGCATGCGCCCTACCGCCTTCATGATGCGGTAGAGGGTTTCGGTGGTGGCTGGGTCGGTGTGCTCTCCGCGCACCACCTCGACCGCCGGAACCAGGTGCGCCGGCGCGAAGAAGTGCAGGTTGGCCATGCGGGCGCGCGTGCGGCAGTGCCCGGCGATGTCGGTGATGCGAAAGCCCGAAGCATTGGAGCCAATGGGAATCTCCGGCGGGACGACGTGATCCAGTTCTGCGAAGATCTGGCGCTTCAACTCCAGCCGTTCGGGGGCCGCTTCCAGCGCCAGCCGGACGCTGCTCCAGTCGAGTTCGCCGATGCTCTTCACCAGGCGCACGCGCTCCGGCAAGAACTTTCCCTCCAGTTGCGCGACCGAGGCGCGCATTCTCTGCCGCCGCGCCTCCCAGTTGGGCGCATCGGGCTCGGCCGCCTGCACCTGCCAGCCGGCCGCCAGGAAAATAGCAGCCACGTCGCACCCCATCAGTCCGCATCCAACAATGGCAATCGTATCTGCGCTCATCGGCTCTTTAACTCCTGGAATAGGTTTTTGGGTTTCCACTCAACATTACACTGCCATAGGCAATGGCTCCAGTGTTTCTCGCCGCCGGCTCAGGAAACGGCACTGCTGGAAACCGTCATCCTACTCTCGCGGCCATTTGCGCCAGAGCCAGCGGCATCGGTAGACTGCGGGCAGCCGCATCGATCAGGAGAGGTACTTGAGCGAAATAGATGCTAGCGCCGCCAACTCGGGAAGCATCGCTGCCGCCGATGCGCTGCGGCGGCAAAAGACCCTGCTGGGCCATCCGGTGGGGCTGTTTGTGCTGTTCTTCACCGAGATGTGGGAGCGCTTCTCCTACTACGGCATGCGCGCGCTGCTGGTGTTGTACATGGTCGATTACCTGATCCAGCGGGCGCAGACGGGCAGCACGCATGTCTTCGGCTTCGCCCTGCTGCAGCGTGCAATCGAGTCGGTCTTCGGCCCCATGAAGATCCAGCCGCTTGTCGTCGGAGATCTACGGGCTCTACACCGGCCTGGTTTATCTCACGCCATTCTTTGGCGGCATGCTGGCCGACCGGGTTCTGGGCCAGCGCAAGACGGTGGTCGTGGGCGGCGTGCTGATGGCCATCGGGCATTTTCTGATGGCCATCGAGTCCATGTTCCTGGTCGCGCTGTGTTTCCTGATCCTGGGCAACGGCTGCTTCAAGCCCAACATCTCGACCCAGGTGGGCAGCCTTTATCCGCCGGACGATCCGCGCCGCGACCGCGCCTTCACCATCTTTTACATGGGCATCAACCTGGGCGCGTTCTTCTCGCCGCTGGTTTGCGGGACCCTGGGGCAGGTTTACGGCTGGCACTACGGATTCGCCGCCGCCGGCGTCGGCATGGTCGCCGGGCTGGTGCTCTACCTGTGGGGCGGCAAATACCTGGCGGAAGACCAGATGACCCGCGCCTGCACAAGGCGCACACGGAACCCGCCAAGCTCACGCCCGGGGAGTGGAAGGCCATCGTCGGCCTGGTGGTTCTCTGCCTGCTGAACATGATTTTCTGGGGCGTCTACGAGCAGCAGGGCAACACCATACAGTTGTTCGCCGACCGCAACACCGACTGGCACATCTTCGGCTGGGAGCTGCCCTCAACCTGGTTCCAGTCCGTTAACCCGATGTTCATTTTCCTGCTCACGCCGCTGCTGAACATGTTCTGGGGCTGGCAGGCGAAGCGGGGAAGAGAGCCGGCGAGCGTCAGCAAGATGACCATCGGCTGCCTGCTGCTGGGACTGTCTTTTCTGCCGCTGATGTACATTACCGCGGGACTGGGCGCCGACGCAGCGAATTAGCTTTCTGTGGCTGGTGGGCGGCACCTTGATCTATACGGTCGGCGAGCTGTACCTGTCGCCCATCGGGCTCTCGCTGGTGACCAAGGTCTCGCCGGCGCGCCTGGTGAGCATGCTGATGGGAATGTGGTTTCTATCGAGCTTCTTCGGGAACTTCCTCTCGGGCTACCTGGGCACCTATTACGAAAAGATGTCGCACGAGTCTTTTTTCCTCTTCATGGCAGTGCTTGGGATGGCGGCCGGAGCCGCTATCTTCGCCTTGCGCCGGCCGTTGAAGAATGCCATCGGGCACAACGTCTAGCCGGCTGCAGAAAAACAGGATTCGAGCGGACGGAGCTGCAAGATGTGGTTAGAGCGGAACTACAGTAAGTGTATCCCCAAAAATAATGTCATCCCGACCGGAGCGAAGCGGAGTGGAGGGACCTTGCGTTGCTGGACAAGACACAAGATTCCTCGACTCGCGCTCAGACCACCCCAGCAAACGCAACCGCGGCGTTTGCCTGGGACCCCGGTGCAGGCGCTCGCTTGGAATGACGCTCATTCCCGGTAATACAGCATCTCTGGTTCTGCTCTCGCTTGTTGCTTCGGCGCTTTTTCCGCAGCCTGTCAGGCGGCGTAGCGGAATGAGCCGTTGGCCAGGTTTACCTCGATGCGGTCCGGTTGCGGTTCTTCCTTGATGTTTTCCAGCCGCTCAAAAAGCTGGGCGATCATGCGTTGCAGGGCGGGATCGGTGGAAATCGCCAGATAGCGAATCAGGCGCTCGGTCTGTTCGCCCACCGAATGCTTTTCCGTCTCCAGGCGGGAGACGTGCTCTTTGGTGAGCCCCAGCTTGTTTCCGAATTGCTCTCCGGTTAGGCCGATGTACTTGCGGAGATAGCGTATTTCCTTACCGGTCAAGGCCGAGGGCTTGAGCACGATGGCGGAGGCGATGACCCGCATCAACTCGTTGATTTTGGTGAGCACGGGCGTCAGGCTGCCGCACTCGTGGCAACGGATAAGCTTCACCCCGCGGAGGGTGACGTTGTCCAGGCCGCTTTCCAGAAAAAGATAGTCGCCCCGAAAGGCAGTAACCTGCCCCCCACATTGGCAGACGTTCTGCATGGCGCACCTGTCTTTCATGGGCTCAAAGCCCTTCGCTCGAGATACTGAGAACCAATACGCCGTCGATTTCGACGAAGGTAAAAACAATGCTCAACTCGTTGCTGTCAACCGTTCTGCCATGCACGGTGAAGCGCCACTGTCCAATCTTGGTGTCGAACTCCGGTTCGGCGTGGATCAAGCCATGCCGCAACACGTGCAAGGCATCGCTGAGATCGATGTGCAGTTCCCGGAGCCGCGCCCAAACCAGGGGATGTAACCGGTATTCGTCGTGGTCCAGGCAGGCACGAAGCCGCTGTTTTGTGAATGGCCTGCCGTCGGTCATGAGTTGATAAATTATCAACCCGGCAAGCGTTTGTCAATTATCTATGTTTTGGCGCTCGGAAACTGGTACAGAATCTCCGCCCCAATGCCTCCAGCCCTGCCTTTTGAGCCCTTTTCGGCCCGGCAGGTGTGGCAAGTTGCCGCAGGACCGGAGACGAGTACCTGCTGGATGGTTGTATATCACGGCCGGCAGGCGCAGAAATGACCAGTCACACACAAGTATGACACCCGTCACAGCGCAAAGTGCCCCGCGGGCAGCAAAGTTTTGATCACGGTATATTTTCTTTGTGTGGGGGAAGGGGTCTTTAGTTCTTAAGTCCGGATGCGTAGCCATGTGGGGTGGCACGTAAACTCGCGAACAGCAAGGCCGCACCGGCCTTCGTGAGTAAGGATTCCTTTTCGTCAAAGTCAACTTCCGCGAAAGTCCCGGCAACGGGAAGTGTAAGAACAGGAGCTCTTATGCCCGACAACACTTTGACTGTAGTCGACAATCGGACTGGCAAAAGCTATACCATCCCGATCACGAACGACGCCGTTCGCGCCATGGACCTGCGCCAGATCAAGGTGCAGGCCGATGATTTCGGCTTGCTGACCTACGATCCGGCCTTCATGAACACCGCCTGCTGCGAGAGCACCATCACCTACATCGACGGCGACAAGGGGATTCTGCGCTACCGCGGCTACGACATAGAGGAGCTGGCCCAGAACTGCACCTTCACCCAGGTCGCATACCTGCTGGTCTACGGAGAACTGCCCACCGCCGAGCAGGAGCAGCAGTGGATGCACGAAATCCGCTACCGCATGTCGATCTTCGAGAATATCAAGAAGTTCCTGGAAGGTTTCCGCTACGACGCCCATCCCATGGGCATGCTGGTGAGCACGGTAGCCGCGCTCTCCACCTTCTATCCCGACTCCAAGCAGGTTCGCAATGCCGAAGCCCGCATGGCTTCGATTTACCGCCTGATCGGCAAGATGCCGATCATCGCCGCCTACGCCTATCGCCATCGCAACGGGCTGCCGTACATCTATCCCGAACCGGATATGCCCTACGCGTTGAACTTCCTCAACATGCTGTATAGCCGTAGCCAGAAGAGCCACTTGGTGAATCCGGTGCTGGCGAAGGCGCTCGACATTCTGTTCATCCTGCACGCCGATCACGAGCAGAACTGCTCCACCAGCGCCATGCGCGTGGTGGGCAGCTCCGAGGCCGATCCCTTCCTGGCTACGGCGGGGGCAGCCGCAGCCCTGGCCGGCCCGCTGCACGGCGGCGCCAACGAGGCCGTGCTGCGAATGCTGGACAAGATCGGGAAGAAGGAGAACATCCCGGCTTTTGTCCAGGGCGTCAAGGAAGGCAAGCAGAAGCTGATGGGCTTCGGGCATCGCGTTTACAAGAACTACGATCCGCGCGCCCGTATCATCAAGCGAGTGGCCGAACAGGTTTTCGAGGTCACCGGCCGCAATCCCAAGATCGACATCGCCATGGAGCTGGAGCAGATCGCGCTCAACGACGAGTACTTCATCAACCGCAAGCTGTATCCCAACGTGGACTTCTACTCCGGGATCATTTACGAGGCCATGGGGTTCGACTCGGAGATGTTCACCGTTCTGTTTGCCATTCCGCGCACAGCCGGCTGGCTGGCGCAGTGGCAGGAGCTGGTCACCGACACGGAGCAGAAGATCAGCCGTCCGCGCCAGGTCTACAAGGGCTTGGCCCGGCGCCCGCTGGCAAAGGCGGATGCTGCCGGCGCCAGGTAACGCGGTTCGTTGTTCGTTTTTCAGGAAAAAGGAAAACCCCGCTGCGGCGGGGTTTTCTTGTCAGGCGCAATTCTCTAATTGCTGTCCGCGGTGGAATCATCGGGCTTCAGCCCGGTGAATGGCGCCCTAAAAGAGATCGGGGCTTTAGTCCGCTTGTTAAATCCACAGGGGCTAAAGCCCGTTCGTTTTGGTCATAATTCCGCCGGGCCGAAGCCCGGCGCTTCCACTGACCGTGGGGCAAATCAATTCCGGTTCTGTCTTAGTCGGTGAAGTCGGGCAGCAGATCCTCCGACCAGAGGTCTTCGGTCGCCGGCTTGCGCGGCCGCTCAGGCAACGGCGGGAGATTGCGGAAGTCGCCAACGCCGGCGCTGGCCGCCGCTTTGAAGTATGCCGGGCCGTGGCTGCGCAGCGTGGGCCTCGGGTTCGGGAGCTTGGGTTTGACTTCCGCATTGGCCTTTACGGCGTTGGCGAGGCGCAGGATGGCCTCGTAACACACCGGGCAAAGTGCCCGTCCCTCAAGCGCGTCATCGTTTTTGCATAAGTCGCATATCATTGCGTTGCCTTCCGGGCCGCCGGTTCGAGGCAAATGCACGCACCTGCCTGGACCGGCGATTAGTACACTGGCTGATTCAGCTTCTTGGCTATTTGTTATGCAATTTAGCCGCAAATCAGGCTGGCTCGGAAGTATCTGGAAACAGAGGGGTTGGCGCGCTCCAGGAGAAATTGCAGCGGGAAAATTCGCTGCAATTTGCTAACCGCGCATGCATTTTGCAGCGGAGAGGTGCAACTCTTTCGCTGCGAATGCCCCGGGTGCCTCACCCTAGCTGTTCTGTCAGGGTGAGGTAGTTGGGACCAAGAATTCTGCCCCGGAGTGAAACGGGGGGCGAACAGTAGCGCCGGCCTCCTCGCCGGCGGGGCCTTTTGTCCGCAGAAGCCACCGCCGGGGTTGGCGCTACTTCGCCTCGGAGCCCAGGAGTGTTCTACTTGGCCACCGCGCTCTCCAACTCATAGTAGGAGTACCACGGGGTTGCGGCTTTCAGGCTATTGTTTACGTTCTCTATGTTCTTCACGCCTTCGCTCTTCAGCCACTCGCGGAACGCCTGCACGCCCTTCTGCGCGTAAACGGGTATGCCGTCCTTCCAGGTGGCGCGGCCGCAGAGTACGCCGTTGAATTTCACGCCCGATTCGGCCGCCAGGGCGAGCGACTCGTTGAACTCCGCATTGCTGACGCCGGCCGAGAGGTAAATGAAGGGCTTGGTGGCGACGGCAGCGGCGTCGAGGAAGAACTGCATGGCCTCCTTGCGGGTATAGGCCTTCTGGCCGCCGAAGGAGCGCGCGCCTTCCACGTATTTCATGTTGATGGGCACTTCCACCTTCATTACGTCGACCCCGTACTTGGCCTGCGTGAACTCGGCCATCGACGCCTTGACGATGCCGGGCTTCTTCTTGGCGAAGTCGAGCCCCTTCTCGTCCGCGCCCTCTTCATAGCCGACGAACTCCAGGAAGAAGGGAATGTCGTTGGCGCGGCATTCGTCGCCGATGCGCTCCACCCAGGCGTGCTTGCGGTCATTGATGTCCTTGGGGTCGTAAGGGGTGTAATAGAGCAGCACCTTGACGCAGTCGGCGCCGGCTTGCTTGAGGCGCTGTGCCGACCAGTGATCGAGCAGGTCGGGCAGGCGGCCCGGCCCGGTCTTGTCGTAGCCGGTTTTCTCGTAGGCCAGCAGCAGGCCGGCACTCTTGGCGCGGCGGCGCGCCGCCGGCAGTCCCCACTCTGGGTCCAGAAGAATGGCGCTGGCGTGAGTGGTAAGAATTTCCGCCACCGCCGTCTTGAATTCTTCCATTTCTTTGGCGCCGGCATTAGGGCCGAGCGCCTTCTTGAGCGAGCCGCGCTGGTCCATGGCGGCGGCGGCAATTACGCCGCGCTCATTGGAAACTGCCTTCAGACCGGCCAGTTTTCCGGGCGTAAGCTTCACGGCAAACCTCCTGGTGAGTTATTGATGATTTCAGTTCAGAACAGCAGGGTCCCGAGCCGAATGATAAACGACTATTTTAATACTTCGGTGGAGGAGCGTGGCGGAAGGTGTTTGCAGGTTGCAAAGTTTCAAGGGCTCAGAGTTTCAAAGCTTGAGGGCCTCAGTTTTGGGCCGGACAATCTTCCTGCTAATTCATGCCGACCTTGAAACCCTGAAACCTTGAAACCTTTTTGCCGTTCAGCTTGGCCGCCGCGGCACGATCTCCTCATTGTTGATGAAGAACTGCGCCGGGCATGTCTCCGAGCCGCAGATGACCGGAATCACCCCGGCAATCTGCTTGCGGGTGATCAGTCCGAGCGTGCCGCAGGAAGGGCATGCCAGCACCGCCCAGAAGGGATCATGCTTTTCTCCGGTCTCGCCCGCGTTCTCGAGAATGAAGACGGTTCCGGGCTGCATCTGTTCCGGTATCCATTCATTCAGGATGTTGATTTCGGAGACCATGTAGCCCTCCCACTTTGAAGCGCTGTTCCGCGCCCGGGTACTTACTGCCCGGAGGCGCGCGGCAGCGGCAGCTTTCCCGCCCGCGCCGTCCGGCTAGCCGCCGCCCTGGTTTTTCCGCCTTTCAATGCAGCCCGGGCCTGGTTGCTGAGCCTGATCCCTGTCTGCACGCGCCGCACCGTCTCGCTCAGGCACAGCGCCAGCAGGGGCTGTTTTGCATTCCTTAGCACATCGACAATGCTGTCGGGTGAATCTTCGATGAAAATTGTGTTGCCGTCGGTCAAAAGATGGATTCGGGCGTTGGCGCGGGCGCTCTCGCACAAGCGCTTGCCGAACTGCTGCTGCAAAAAACCCATCACCCGACGCACGCGTTGCAGGCTGAAGCCGCGCTGGCGCAGCTCGCAAATGACGGCGATTTCGGCCACGTCTTCCGGGGAGTAAAGCCGGCGATGCCCCTGGCGATGCGGCACCACAATTCCGCGTTCATCCCACCACTGCAACTGGCGCGGCGTGATGCCGGTGAGCGCAACCACCTGGGCGGATGTGAGTCCCGTACCCATCTCGCCTCGTCCCGTCAAACAAACATTTCCTGTCGGAAATGTTTGAAACATATTGATGTTGGAATGATCGCGTTGTCAAGTAGAGTCGCCTGGAGATGCACAAAATGTAACTACAGGGGGAATACAGGACGGTTGCGGCGGCAGATATGGGGCGCGGCAATAACGCGCCTTGGTAGGAGGCTTTATAGCAGGAATTAAAGCTGCTGTACCCGGGTGGAAGCCCGGCGCTTCCAGGTTTTGAGAGCTGTTGGGGTACATCAATTCTGGTTTTGGTCTAGTCTCCGCCGCCGACGAAGTGCACCACTTCCAGCCGGTCGCCGTCGTGCAGGGCCGCCTTGGCCCACTCCGCGCGTGGGACAATCTCGCGGTTCAGCTCCACCGCCACCCGGTCACCCTTGATTCCCAGTTGCTCGACCAGCGAGAAAACCGTCGGCGCTTCGAGCTGGCGCTCTTCACCGTTGATGATCAATCGCATGAGCCTAATGTATCAACTGCGGCGGGAATTGCGCCACTGGCTGCCCCGGCAAGTGTAGTCGCGGTGTTTGCCGCTATCCCCGCCAAAGGTTTCACGTTTTTCGGCGCACGTTTCCTGCGCAGGCGCCCTTCGCGAAACGTGAAACTTGAAACGTGAAACGTGAAACGTGAAACGACGAATAAAAAGCAGAAGAATTGCGAAAGGTAAAAAAGCAGGCCGCCATGGTGTCTGACCAAAACACCGGGGCCAATGGCGGCCTGCCGGGAAAAACTTAGCGAGCTGCGCTGGTGGGGTCAGCGGCCGGCGCCTCGCCGGCGGCGTTGGTCATCAGGCGTACGTCGACGCGGCGATTTTCGGCCCGTCCCCGGGTGGTGGTGTTCCTGGCCTCGGGACGGTCCTTGCCCAGTCCGATGACGTAGATTTTGTGCGGCGGCACGCTGTATTTGTGCGCCAGGTACTGAATTACGGCCGAGGCGCGGCGCTGGCTCAGTTCGTAGTTGTATTGGGAGTTGCCCACCGAGTCGGTATTGCCTTCGATCTGCAGAATGTAGCCCTTGGCGTTGGGGATCTGGCTGGCGATCTCGTCCAGGTGCCGCTGGTCTTCGCGCCGCAGGTCGGCCTTGTCGAAGGCGAAATGCACGGAGGTTTCCGCCACGGCCTTGTAGTTGTCGAAGTTGACGACGCGCTCGGCCAAGGCGTTGGTTCCGCTCAGCGCGCTGGAGGCCAACTGCTGCGCCTGGTCGGCCTGCTGTCCGGCGGTGAGGGCGCGCTGGTCGGCCTGCCCGGCCGTGCTCTTGGCGCCCTGGATGCCTTGCTGAGCGCGGCTGTCGAGCGAGCGGATGTCGCGGGTGGTCTGCGCGGTCAGGTCATCCAGCTCATTGACGTGGTTAGTGACCGGCGCGGTCTCGCGTGTGACGGTCTTCTTGGTGGCGCAGCCGGCCGAAAAAGCCAGGCAGGCAAGAATGCCAATTACAGCAACCCGGTTAATCAACTAAACCTCCCCAAAGCGCCACCCAGCGGCCTGGTGCCGGGTAGCGCGGCGAAAACTTTGTGGGCGGGCAGGGCAGCCGCCCTCGGCAGCCTCTCTCAGCCCGGCCCGCCGCCAGGGGAGTGCAAGCTTGCTGCCATTCGGGTTCTCGGCGCAACTCGATAAAACAAAGAGGGTTAGGGAAGGGGGCCAGCCTGCTGCAGCACGGCGGCGGCAGGGCAATCCTGGGCGGGGGAGTAGAATTTTTACAGAGCCTTAGATTACGTACCGTGGAAGCGCCGGGCTTCAGTCCGGCGAAACTGGACTGGAGAAGCGCGCTTTCAGCAGCCTATCCCCGCACCGATGGACCTGCACGAGAAAATCCGCACCTTGCCAGCCGATCCCGGCGTGTATCTCTACAAGAACGCCGAGGGCGAGGTGATCTATGTGGGCAAGGCCAAGAACCTGCGGGCCAGGGTGCGCTCCTATTTTCTCGACGCCGCGGTAGAGAACGCCAAAACCGGCAGCCTGCTGCGCGAGGCCGCCGACGTCGAGTACATCGTGGTGGCCAACGAGGGCGAGGCGCTGGCCCTGGAAAACAATCTCATCAAGCAGAAGAAGCCGCGCTATAACATCCTGCTGCGCGACGACAAAAGCTACCCTTACGTCAAGCTCACCGCGGGCGAGCGCTTTCCGCGGGTGTACGTCACGCGCCGGCTGCGGCGCGACGGATCGACGTACTATGGTCCCTACTTCCCGGCGAACCTTGCCTACCGCATCGTCGATCTCATTCACCGTAATTTTCTGGTGCCGTCCTGCAAGGTCGATCTAACCCGCGATCACGCCCGGCCGTGCCTGCAGTACTACATCCGGCGCTGCCTGGGGCCGTGCGTCTCCGGCCTGACCACCCCAGCGGCTTACGCCGAGGCGGTGAACGACGTGCGCATGTTCCTGGAAGGCCGCCAGTCCGACCTGTCGCGCTCGCTGCGCGGGCGCATGCAGCGCGCCGCTGAGGCAGAACAGTACGAGCTGGCGGCCAAGTATCGCGACCTGATCACCACCGTCGAGCAGTTGCAGGAAAAGCAGCGCATGGACGCCGCCGAGGGCGACGATGCCGACGTGCTCAACTTCCACTACGAAAACCACATGCTCGCCGTCAACCTGTTTCACATGCGCGCCGGCAAGGTGCTCGACCGGCGCGAGTTCTTCTGGGAAGAACTTCCACCCCAGCAGACCCAAAGACAGGGTCTGCCGGGGGCCCCGGTTGCGGAATCCGAATCGGATACGGGCTTCGACGCCGGCGAGTTCTTCAGCGCCCTGCTCAAGCAGCTTTACGTGGACCAGCAGTACGTGCCGCGTTTCATTTACGTGCCGGTGGACTTCGAAGATCGCGAGGTGCTGGCCGAACTGCTGGGAGAAAGGCGCGGCGCGCGCGTCCACATCGAAGCGCCGCGGCGTGGCGAGAAACGCTCGCTGCTCGACCTGGTGGGCAACAACGCCCGCCAATCCTACGACCAGCGCTTCCGCGTGCTCAAGCCGCGCCAGGACGTGTTGCGCAGCGCGTTGCAGGAGACCTTCAGCCTGGCCGAGCCGCCGCAGCGCATCGAGTGCTTCGACATCTCGCACATTCAGGGGGCCGAGACGGTGGCCTCCATGGTGGTCTGGCAGGACGGCAAGATGCGCAACTCCGAGTACCGCAAGTTCATCATCCGCGAGGTCGAAGGGGTAGACGATTTCGCCTCCATGCGCGAGGTGGTCGGGCGGCGCTACAAGCGGGTGCAGGATGAGAAGAAACCCATGCCGTCGCTGGTGTTGGTCGATGGCGGAATCGGACAGTTGCACGCGGCGGCCGAGGCGCTGGAAGGGTTGGGCTACACCATCCAGCCGCTGGCCGCCATCGCTAAACGCGAGGAACTGATTTACCTCTACGGGCAGGAGAACGAGCCGCTCACGCTGGACCGGCACTCGCCGGTGCTGCACCTGGTGCAGCAGATTCGCGATGAGGCGCACCGCTTTGCCGTCAGCTTCCATCGCAAGCGCCGGGAGCTGCGCGACCGCGCCACCGAACTGCGCCAGATCGCCGGCGTGGGCGAGCAGACCACCCGCCGGCTGTTGCAGCATTTCGGCTCGCTCCGGGCCATTCAGCAGGCCGACGTCAGCGCCCTGAGCGCCGTCGTCAACCGCCGCCAGGCGGAGGCCATCTTCGAGCACTTCCACAAGAGCCAACCGGCGAACGAGAGCTGAGCAATTTCCCGGAAAATTCTTCCGCGCGGGGCTAAACGACGGCGGCCGCTTGCAACTAATGTGGCAAACCGTTTCACATTTTGCCCCAACCAGCATAAAGCGGGCGGGCGCGGCGGCATGGCCTAAGTGGCTGGTTTTTCAGGGTCGAGGCTGCTCCTGGCGGGAGTTGGCAACAGGCTGGCCGCTGTCGGTAGTTACTTTGGTTTTGCGGACTTTTGGAAAAATCTTTCCCTTCGGATAAGAAAATGTTTACCTAGTTGCAGGTGCTTACCTTCTCGTCCCCCCAGCGACAAGGGCAGGCCTCTTATTGGGTGATGGGACTATGCCGCATGTCTTAGTGGTGGACGACGATCCTGCCGCGCTTCGCTTTCTGCGTACGCTGCTGGAAAGCGAAAGCTACCGCGTCTCGACAGCTTCCGGTGGGGTGGAAACTTTACAGGAGTTACAGCATGGGCTGCCTGACCTGGTTCTGCTGGATCTCATTTTGCCGGACATGCACGGGCTGAAGGTATTGACGCGCATACGCGAGATGGCGCCTTCGCTGAAGGTTGTGGTTTTGTCGGGCGCCGGCTCGACCTCCGACGTGGTGCAGGCGGTCAAGCTGGGAGCGCTGGATTTCCTGTCCAAGCCGATCCATCCGACGGAGCTGGTGGCGGCGCTGCGCGGGCACCTGCATGTGCCCACCGTGCGGGTAGTGCACCGCGAGATCATCGAGGAGTTCAGCGCCGACAGCTTTTTCCTGGCCGCTTCGCCGGTGATGCATAAGCTCTACGAGCAGATGAAGCGCATCGCCGAGGTGGACGTTCCGGTGCTGCTGACCGGAGAGAGCGGCACGGGGAAGGAGATTGCCTCGCTATTGATTCACAAGTTCTCGGCGCGCTCCCAGCGCAAGTTCCTGAAGGTGAACTGCGCGGCCATTCCCGAGGAGCTGCTGGAAAGCGAGCTGTTCGGCTTCGAGGCCGGGGCCTTCACCGGGGCCAACCACGCCAAGCCGGGGCTGTTTGAGCTGGGCGACCGGGGCACGGTGATGCTGGACGAGATCGCGGAGATGCCGACGCGGCTGCAGGCCAAGCTGTTGCAGGTTCTGCAGGAACAGAAGTTTTTCCGCCTGGGCAGCAAGTCGCCCATCGCTGTGAACGTGCGCATCCTGGCGGCCACCAACGTCAACATTGAGGAAGCCATACGCAGCGGCAAGCTGCGCCTGGACGTCTATTACCGGCTGAATACCTTTAACGTAGTGCTGCCGCCGTTGCGCGAGCGCCGGGAAGAGATCGAGCCGCTGTTCCGCCATTACGTAAAGCGGCTGGCGTATTCTTACAAGCTGCCGCCGCGGCCGCTGACGGACATGCTGCTGCACGCCTGCCTGCAGCATCCCTGGCCGGGGAACCTGCGCGAACTCTATAACTTCGTCAAGCGCTACCTGATCCTGGGCGACGAGAAGGCGATGATCGCCGAACTGCGCCCGCAGAACACCGCCACCGACCGCGTACTGATGGCCCGTGCCCGGGGCACCGCCATGGACCTGAAAGACCTGGTGCGGGGAATGAAAGAACAGGCCGAGTCGGAGGCCATCGCCCGCGCCCTGGAACAAACCAACTGGAACCGCAAACAGACGGCGGAAATTCTGAACATCAGCTACAAGGCCCTGTTCTACAAAATGCGGCAGTACGGCATCGTGCTGCCCAAGCTCAAGAATGAGGGCGTGAAAGTAGCGAAAATCGGTTCGGCCTAGAACTGTGTTTTGAAAATGGTCTTTGAAGGGGGATGGCTTTTAGCGGGCTGCGGAACGCGCGCTCGAGTCTCATCCTGGGCGAAGCGAAGGATGTGCCCTTCCGGCCGGCGCGTTGGCCGCTAATTACCGAGGTACTCCAGACAATCGACCTGGGGTGTAGTTGAATTTTCACGCTTCCAGGCTGCCGCGCGGAAAGCTGTCCTCCAGTTCCGGGCGCGGGAAGGTCGGCAAAACATGGCAATTGCTCCTTGGGACTCCAGATTTTTACGTCCAGGCGAAGCTTGTCCGCCGGGCAAGCAATCGCGGAGCAGCGAACTGAACTCGGAGTGCGAGCAGGAGCTTCAGCACCAACTCGAGCAGGCCGCCAGCAGTCGCGGTCTGCTGGCTTTGCTGTTGGTGGAAGTCGAGCAGTTCAAGCTGGTCAAAGGCCCTCGCGGAAGCGAGGTCGGGAACGCGCTGCTGAGCGTGTTTTTCCTGGCGCTGATGAAGAAAGTGCCGGCGGCCGCCGGGGTGGCGCGCTTTGGCGAGGAGACCTTTGCGGTCATGCTTCCGGGCATTGACGCCACGGTTGCGCTTCGACTCGCCAGAGAGCTGAAAACCGAGCTTGAAGACACCTGCTTCGGGGTGGGCAATCCTCCTCAGGATGTGCGGCTCACGATAGGAGTTGGAGTGGCGATTTATCCGCACGATTCCGACTCGGCTTTGGGGTTGCTGGGGGCAGCCGGGCTGGCCCTGGCGGAAGCCAAGCACGGCAAGGGCGATCGCGTGGCGCTCTATTTCGGCGCCAAGACCGGCAAGCGCCCCTCGCGCGCCGAGGCGAGGCCTCCTAAGCACGCCGCCGTGTCGAGAAACGAAATTTCTCCGCCTGCGTTTGCCGCCAGCCAGGAAGCATTGAGCTGCAGCGAACTGGATCTGATCTCCGCCAGCCTGAGTGTGGCGCCGGCGACGTCAACTCCCGCCCGGCTTGAAGGGCCTCTTTCAGTGATGGAGGCTGCTCTGCGGAGCGCTCCCGGCCCCGCCAGCACGGGAGCGGCCCGGCGGACGATGCCGGCTGATGCCGCCCTGCAACTGCTGAATAGCGTGCAGCGCGAAATTGGAGACAGCTACGCCGGGACGGTTAAGTCGCGGCCCGCGAATTGGCAAGGCGAGCAGCGTTCCGGGAAACCGTGTGCTCCGCAAGCGGCGCGCGGAGGTAATCAAGCCGAATTGGAGTTAATGTGCGCCAGCCTCGATGCGGCCGCGGAATCGAGCGCCCGCCCCAAGGCGCAGCCTCCGCTGCCAGCGACCTTGCAGAATGAGGATTTTGAGCCGTTCCCGTATACGCCGGCGAGAAGTTCGCCGCCGCCTCCCCGTCAGGCGGTACCGGCCGTCAAGCCAACTGGGCGCGCGAGTGCTCCTGCCACCGCGGCGGAGCCTCGCCGTCCCGAGCCCTCCAAGCCGGCAAGTTCCGGCGCTCCGGGTATCATTCAGAAACAGACTCCGCCTGCCGCCACCGTGCCAGCCGGCAATGCCGCCAGCTCTTCTCCACCGGCTGTAAAACCGCCTGAAGCGCCGGCTACTGAAGTTAGGGCGTACAGCGGCAGCCGCCGCGAGCAGCGTCTGCGGGCCGCCTTCCCGGTTCAGATTTCCGGCATGGATGTCGATGGCAAGATGTTTGAAGACGCTGCCGCCACCATCGACGTAACCACCACCGGCGCGCGGCTAAGCGGCCTTACGCACCAGGTGCAGCGGGGCTACATACTCGAAGTCAAGCATCGCTCTCATAAAGCCAGATACGTGGTCAAGTGGGTTGGCGCCAAAGGCACGGCCGACGATGGCCAAGTGGGTGTGCAACTGATCGACCATGGCAAACTGATTTGGGGACGCGCCCTGCCCCGGGTGCTCGGAGATCAACATACGGTGCGCAGGCGGGAGAAGCCTCGCAAGGAATAAGCCGTGGGCGATTACGCGGCGAGTGACTGGGCCCGTTCCCGCCAGTTCGTAGCGCCGGCTTCTCCGGAACGGCATTTTCCGCGAAACGGCAATTCATGGCAGGCGCGCAGCCGGCTGCGGCGTGGCCTTCATAGAGGTGCAAGGTGCGCAGTGTTCGAGTTCTTAGCGGCTTGCTGAAGCACTTTGGTCCGCCAGTGCTGGCATTGCTGGCGCTCTGCCTCAGCGCCATGGCCGAAGGACGGACCAGCGCGCCAGACGTTCCGGCGGGCACTACGGCGGAGCAGCAGCAATGTGTGCCCTTTACCGAGGCGCTGTCGAAGGTCGGGCAGAAGGCGTGCATTGAAGGAACCGTGGTTGGCGTCTACGTCTCGTCACGGGGAGTAGTGTACCTGGACTTCTGCGAAGACCCCAGCCGTTGCCCATTCTCGGTGGTGGTTTTCACCAGCAGGTCGCGCCGAATCGGAAACCTCAGAACGCTTAAGGGAGCAGAAGTTCGGATTACCGGAAAGGTGAAGAAGAGAGGGCACTCCGCCGAAATCGCCTGGGAGAAAGATGGCCAGCTTCTGGTCGCCTACCGTCAGCCTCCGCCGCCGGAAAAGAAGAAAGACAAGAAACACGAGAAGAATTAAACACAGAGAACACAGAGGGACACAGAAAAATGTGGGTCCACAGCGAGCCTTATCTGCTCTGTGTAACTCTGTGAACTCTGTGAACTCTGTGGTTAGCTTTCAGTCGCTCCACTCCGCGAGCTTTCGACGAGGAATTGCTTCTTCCTGACTACGGTTGTAGCGCGATGCATTTCTATTTGGCAGGTAAAGGGTGACCGGGACCCCGGCAGACGCGGCCTTGCATCTGCCGGGGCGGTGGAGCGACCTTCCCGGTACAACCTTCAGGCAAGACAAAACTGCGGATTACCTCAACCTGCCCGGTCCTCCAGGCAGGGTTTTACGGAGCCGGCGCGTCGCATTCAGTTGATCTGGTTCTGCACCACCCACTCCTGCAGCCGCGCGCGGTCGAAGTAGGAAAGGCCGGAAAACCTCACTCCCGCCCGGCCCGAGATATCGGCCCAGACAATCTCGGCTATTCCGGAAAATTCCGTCTTCACCTGCGGCAAGGCGAATTCAAATTCCACCTGTTCTCCCTTTTCCAACACGTGCATCGCCTGTATTGCCATACCTCCTACGCTCAGGTCGAGCAAGATTGGGGGACTGTCGACCACTTTGGAAGCGTAAACCAGAGGCTTGACCTCGACACGTGCATGCCGTCGACGTTCTACCCCGGGAGCGGCTCCTTCGGTATTGGTTGCGCTAAAACTCCTAGTGTGAGGCTCGGTGGTCATTTCGCAAGAACTCCTAACGTAAGAGTATGGACAGCTTGCGTAAGGCGTCTACTTCTCTAACGGCAACTTCAAACTGCAAGCAGGTACGGCAATCATTCCCGGCCATTGATCGGCAACCAGCGGCGCCAGGCCGGGGCAAAACCGCTGCAACCGCGCGCTACTGGGCCTCCGGGTCCATCCTGCCGGCCGGAGCCGCCGAGCTGTAGCGAATCACGGTGGTGGTATCCGAGTAAAAGTTCTTGACCCCGGTCACGCCCGGCTTTACCGGCGTGCCCCGCAGGGTATACCCCACGGTGTGGGCGCTGCTGGAGGTAAGCTTGTAAGTGAAAAAATAACCGGCCAGGGGGTGAGCAGGCTCGCTCGCTTCCGCGATGCTGTGATCGACCAGGCACGCCGCTTCCGGGCTCGGGTTTTTGCAGTTGTTGCCGCCCAATGCGGAAAGCGTCGCCGAGTATCCTACCGAAGGATAGGTGGCGGCGAAGATGCGTTCGGCGTTGTTGATGGTCCGCATGGCGCTGACCGCATACGCCTCCGTGGCGGCAATGCGAGACTTGGTCACCTTGGGAACCACAATCGCGAGAAAGAGCAAGACCAGTAAAACCCCAACCGGAATTTCAACTACCGTAAATCCTGTTCTTTTGCGCATTACGGAACCCCTCTGCACACACTCTGATTTCGCACTCATTGGCTGACCTCGAAAGCGAGCCGTAGCTGCAAGCCCGATCCGGTAACGGTTCGTTTCCGGGAGTTGCTTCATAACCGTTGCGACAAAAATTCCCCTCGGCGGGCAAAGCCCGCTTTTTTGGTCCTGGACGATCTATCTTGAGCCGGGGCCCTCTGAAGAACTGTTTATGAAACAAGCTCTACAAGAGCTACGCCAGCCTGCTATAAGGCACGAACCATGCCAGTCGGCCTTAGTTACTTTAGTTTTTATCTATAGCTATTAGAGTGGGTTACGTTGGTACTAGCACCACCGCGTTTCCGCCAGACCGGGGTTCCCGGACAATTTCCTGCGAAGAAAGTGCAAGGAGTTGCACAACACGGCAGACCGGGATCATGGCAGCAGCGATCATGAGGTCCTCGCTGCGCTCGTTTCACGGGATCAGAAGGGATGGAATTCCCGCAAGCTTAGCGCGGGGCTGTCTTGGAAAAGGAGAATGGAGATCCAGTACAAGCCGGTCGGATACTTCGGAGTCCGGGCGTAGCAAGCGCCCACGCTGAAATGCCGCACGCCGGCCGCGGCGGCCAGGCGAGCAATGTCGGCCGGCAGCCGATCGGGGTCGGGGGTAGCGTAAGAGGCCGCGAAGCGCACGCCGGGAGGCAGGAAGGGCGAGGAGGCGCTCACGCTTTCGCGTTCGGCCATCGAGCAGGCCATCTGCTGCACGCGCCCGTCGCTCACAAGCTTCAGCCGGCCCGCGCCGGCGCCCTGACGGACCTTGATCAACTGCTCCGCCACCCGTTCAGCGGCCTTTTCGTTGTTCAACTCGGGCACGCGGTGAGCGAAGTCCTCAACTATGTAGAGCACGCCGCCGCCTTCGACGACCCCGATTCCGACGCTGTCGTAGGCGCCGTTCAGTATGTTGTCGCGATGAGGCGGCGACTCCATGAAGGCCTGGTGCGCGCCGGAGACGTTGATGTCATAGAAGACGTTTTCTCCCGCCTGTTCGAAGCGGAGCCGGGAAGCCAGGCGGTCCGCCAAGTCGGGCTCGGCGGGAAACTGGTGCGAGAGCTGGCCGGTTTCCGACATTATCTTGGCGTGCTCGTCCGCCGCCTGGGCCAGCCGATCGTCCCATTGCAGCGAACTCAGGCCGGCCTGGGAGCGCGCCTCGTTGATGAGCCGCAGCAGCACAAAACGCTGGTCCGCCGCGGTTTGCTTCAGGATCACGGGACGGAGCGCGCGCACTACCGATTGGATGGGAGTGCCGGATAAGCTGGTATTCGGCCCCGGAGCCGTCAATGCGCCCAGCATGAGAAATAAGCCGAGAAGCACACTCACTCCTTAACCAAACCCTCGGCGCACGAACCGGCGGCGGCGAGCTTTGCGCTTGCCCCAGCGCGCCGCGCTGAGACATGGCTGCTCGCCACTGCACCGGGCAGCGGTGAGGCTCCTTTGCTCATCGGGGGAGAAAGAGCAATAACGTCGCTTGGCGACAGGTGATCCCGGGGAGGGCACTCCTCCTGTTGCATGCGTACCGCCATTTGCCTCGGGGTGGGCGGGGCCGCTAAAGATTTCCCGAAGAGCTACATGTGGGAAGCGGGAATTTGGGCGCAGGATGCCGTTGCCCAAAGTTGTTAAACTTCGGAAATACTTTTCCCAGGCAGAGCTCCGCAAAATCACCGGTTTAGCCCGGGAGATGGAACAGGCAGGAAGATCATGCGATCCCCGGCAAGCCGGATTTCAGAGCTGCCGGGGTGACCTGTAGCCCTTATGCGGAATTGTCAGCAAAGCTGCGGCCCGGGAAAGCCCGTCGAGCGGGTCCAGCTTCTAGAATCCTTTCCAACACTGGCCAGTCCGGCCTCAATTCAACCCGGCGATGGCCGCCTGCGCATCGCGCGCTTCGTCGCCTTGCAGTTTCAGGTGCAGGGCTGACATGAGTTCGGTCTTGGCGTTGGCCTTATCGCCAGTGGCCAGCAGTACCATGCCGAGGTGATAACGGTACATGGCGTCCTGCGGCGCTTTGCGCACGCACTCTTGCAGCAGGGGTTTGGCCATTTGGTAGCTGCCCCTCTTGTACTGCACCCAGCCGAGAGTATCGGTGACCGGCTCCGAGTCCGGCATCAGCTCTTTGGCCCGCTGCGCCAGGCCCAGGGCCACGTCCAGGTTCTTGCCCTGCTTGCTGTAGATCCAGGCGAGGTTAGAGGCGGCGACGGCGAACTTGGGATTTACGGCTAGCGCCTGCTCGAAGTACTTGCGCGCGTTCTCCAGGTCTCCCTTCACCAGGTAGAGGTTGCCGACCATCGTCTGCAGCGCCGGAGAATTCGGCCGCATGGTGAGCGCCTTCTGGAAGGTCGCGATCGCCTCGTCGGTCGCTTGGCTCTGCTGGAGAATGGCTCCCAGCGCCAGATACGCGGACATGAGATTACTGTCCAGTTGGATGGCGCGTTCGGCCTCCGCCCGGGCTTCCGGCAGTTTCTTCTGCTTGATGTAAACCGTGCTTAGCAGATAGTGGGCGGCGGCGAGCTGGGGATTCTGGGCGGCATATTGCCGGGCCTGCTGTTGCGCCGTGTCGTACTGTCCGCCGGAGAGCAGAAACTGAATGTACTGGCCGAACAGGTCTGGATTATCGGGCCGCAACTTGATGGCGGCCTGGAATTCCTTGTCGGCTCCCGCCTGGTTTTTCTGAGCGGCCAGCACTTCAGCGGCGCGAACGTGCGGCCAGGGATCGGAAGGCGCCAAACGCTGAGCCAGGGTGAACTGCTCCTGTGCCTGGGCGTAGTTGCGGCTGCGGGCCAAAGCGGTGCCGAGCAGCAGATGGCCGTCTGGCTCGCCCGGCTCCATCTGTACCACGCGTTGCGCGTAGTCGCGGGCGATCTGCAGCTCACCCAGGGAGATGTGCAGGTCGGCCAGAGCCTTCCAGGCCCGAACCATGTCCGGCGCGGCCTTGATGGCATTCTGGAAGTCGCCGCGCGCCAAAGCGGTGTCGCCTTTCTTCCAGTGCGCCAGCCCCAGGGTGTAATGGGCTACGGCGAGATCGGGAGTGTCCGCCACCTGGTCCTGCAACTGGTTGATGGCCTCCTCGACCTTGCCCTCGCTCATCAGGATTCTGGCGCGCAGCACGCGTCCCATGGGGTTCTTGGGAGAGTCCGCCAGCAGCTTGTCGTTAAGCGCCTTGGCGTCGGCCATGCGGTTGGTCGCCAGGTACAGATCAACGATCCGGTTCAACAGGTCGGGGTTGTTGGGATGGGTGGTCAGGCCGCGCTGAAAAGCCTGCAGAGCGCGTTCCGGCTGGTGATTGGCAATGTAGAAGGAACCAAGAGCGGCGGCCACGTCGGGAGAAGTCCCTTGCAGGGTCTCGACCTTGCGCAGCACCTCATCGGTTTCGCTGGTCTTGCCCTCGCCGGTAAGAATCTCGGCCATCAACATGTACAACTGCGCTGCCTCGGGATTCTGCGTTATTCCATCGCGCAGTGCCTGCTCTGCCTTGGGCAACTGCTTTTGCAGGCGGTAAAAGTTGGCCAGGTTGGCCACGGCCAATGGAAGCTTGGGATTGATGCTGACCGCCTGACGCAAGCTGCGCTCCGCGTCCTCCCAACGCTGCATGGTAATCTCCACCAGCCCCAGGTTCACGAAGGCGGTGGCGTCGTTGGGCGTAAGGCGGGCAACGGCGGCGAGGGCGTCGTGCGCCTGCTCGTTGTGCTGGGTGCCGAGATAGACGGTTCCCAGTAGCTGGTAGGCGGCGGCGTTTTGCGGCTCGCTCTGCAGCACCTGCTTGGCCGCCTGCTCCGCTTTGTCATAGTCGCGCGCGGCGAGGTAGAGCTGGCCGATGCTGACGCGGGCGTCGTTGCGATTGGGGTCCAGGGAAAGCACCTGGCGCAGGGAAGAGAAGGCTTCCTGCCAGTGCGAGCTTGCCAGGTCGGCTTTCGCCAACTGGAAATAAGCCTCGGTGTAACGCGGGTCCACCTTCAGCGCGTTCTGGAATTGCAGCCGCGCCTCCTGGTACTTGCCGTTCTTCAGGTACTCGGTCCCGCTGTCGAGGTAACGCTTCTTGGCTTGTTCGGGATTTTTGGAGCAGCCGAGGGCAAACAAAATCAGCGCAGCCATCAACAGGCCGCAAATTACGCGAACGCGCATCGCATTCTCCTTCTCCAGCTTGCTTCTGTTTAGCCTCGGCTGCGGCGCGCGCAATCGCGGCGCCGGTCCCGTACCGCTGCCCAGGCGCATGACTGCGGTACTTGGGCGATAGCCGAGGGAGACGGATTTCACTATGGCAATTGTCGGGAAGTTGCTGAATTTGGTACAGATCACTTCAGTACCGTTACTAAAGTTTTTTCTCCCGCCCGGAGCAGCGCCTGCCCAGCGCCGGCGCGATGCGCGATCGGATTCCACTGGAAGCCACGAGGCGGAAAATTGGACAAAAAAATTGCGCGTCCTGCAGGTTCGCAGCACGCGCTCGGAGGGGGTTGCGGATAGATGAGGTTCAGGAGTGGAACCGCCGTTTCAGGGCGGAACCGAGAGCAACAAGACAGGAGCCGATCACCACCAATCCGGGGAGGTCGTCAATGATCATAAGCGTCTGGGCGTGGGCCATGCCGCCGGCCAGTACCACCACTAGAAGAATGAGCAATGAAAAGCGGCGCTGCATTTGGGCTCCTCTGTACTTGACAAGCGCCACTGGGCGCTGCCTTCTCCAGTGCACGGCAGGGGCCAGTTCAGCCTGTTGGCCTTCTTCTTTTATCTCTTGTGCTGACAGCTATTTACCTCGGCTGTAGCGCAACGGTTTTCGTCTCCGGGAAAAGCACCCTGGAATTTTCCCTGCACATATATGCAAGAACATGCACGCCGGAGCGGATTGTGGCTTCCAGGCATAATTTCAGGGATCGGCGAATTCATCTCCACCTTGAAACTTTGCAATCTTGAAGATAGTGATATGAAGTACAGCGTTACCGTGGGCTAGCGGGGAAGAAGCTCGTCCAGTTGCGGTACGACCTTCTCGGCGAAGGCCAGCGCCAATTCGCGCGGACGCCGCTCATCGTTATGCACGGTTGCGGCAATCCGCACCAGCGCCGAATCGGTGCGGTTCAAGCGAAGGGCATCCACCACCATGTATATCTTGGCCCAATACTCGCTGGCAATCACCCGGCCGTGCGACTGGTACCAGTAGAGCACCAGCACTTTGCTTTCTCCGTTTTCCACGATGTAGAGATTTACCGGAGAGGTGTTTCCATTCGGAAGCCTGAGGGGAACCTGCGCGGACTGAACCGGACGCCAGCCGCTACCTGGAAGACAATTTTTGGGCGAGTGGATTAGGTCGCCGGTTTGCTGGCTCTTGTAATAGCCGATGTACAGCCCGACATCCGCGCCGCGCTTTCCCGGCTGAACATAAGAACGGTTGAGGTAGGTGTCGGCGCCGGTAGCGCTGGCAATGCGGGCTTCCAGAGGCATGTCCACGCCGCGCCACTCGCCGATCTGCACGGGGAAACTCTGCATAGACTGCCGCAGTTCGACCTTGCGGCCGTGCGGAAGTTTCGCCATGGCCAGGCTGGCCGCCAGCAAAATCACCAACGCTATCCACAATCGCCGGGTGTTCATTGCGCAAGCCTTTCAGGACGCAGGCGGCACACCACCCAGCGGCACACGGCATGGCATCCAAGCAGCATCGCTATGGCGATCAGGAACAGCACCAGGCCGGAGAGCATGTGCGAGGTGCCTTCCAGGATCGAGAGACCCACAAACTCCACGCCGATGGCGGTGAAAATCACCCTGCCCACGTTGCTCACCACCGCAATGGGCACGATGAGCACGCAAAGCAGCACGCGAACCCAGCGCTTGTTTTCCGCCAGGTAGCCGTAGATCACGCCCACGGCCAGCAGAGACATAAGCGAACGTATGCCGCTGCAGGCTTCGGCCACTTCCAGGCGGGTGTTCGGCAGAATCAGGATGTTGCCCTCGCGCATAACCGGCATCACGCTACAGGTATCGATCAGGCCGGCGGCCAGGCGCGAGGCTAGCAGTTGCAAGGGGAAGACAATCTGGTAGTAGATGACGCCCGGGATCGGGATCATCAGCAGCAATACGAGCAGGGGGAATGCCGCTTTCCGCAGCATGGGCGCGCCGTGCAGGAACAGCACCAGGCCGGCGATCACTCCCAGCAGGGAAATGCGCGAGAGAAACAGCTCGGCGCCTATCGAGCCCAGGAACAGCACTGCCAGCGATGCGAACAGAACAACCAGCCCCACCGGCGCGGGCCGCGACGGCACCGCCGCCAGCTCGCGCCGACGCTCCCAGAGCACGTAGGCGCTGAACAGCGGCACCAGAAAGCCGTGCGAATAGTTGGCATCTTCCGCCCACTGCGTTACCAGGCCGCGCAAAACCGGAAAATAAAGAAGCAGGACCGCGGCCCCGATCAGCAGGGTGCGCCAATGCTCGCACAGGCGGCTGCCGAAGTCCGCCACCGAAGTCAGCGGTTCCAGGCTTATATGCTGAGAGGCGGATTTTCCCAGGGCGCTGTCACCTTCGCCGGAAACGGCGCTGCGCTGATACCGCACGGCCACATCCTGTACTGTACTTTTGTCTTGAATCATCTAGGTACTTTCGTGCGTGCCGGGGGGTGGAGTGCATTCCTTTGGCCATCCGCCGCCCTGGCGCGCAGTTATAACTGGTTTGCTTTACTGAAGTTGGCCAAGCTCCACCGTGCCGCTGCGCAGCCCATTGTCACTTTTCGGAAATATGTTTCTCGCCGCCGCCCGATACTGAGGCAGGCGGCGGTAACAACCAGTCCACCAAGGCCGCGGCGCCGGCAATGGCCGCACCGCAACTCCGCCAGGCGCCTAGCGCGCCGGGGTAGGCGGTTTCAGCAAAATCGAGATCGGCGCCACCGTCTCCTCCGGTGGCGCGTCCACCCTGGCGCGGCCGGCCGCCTCGTCGAAATTGCGCAAACTGACCACCGCCGAAAAACGGTCCCACTCATCGCCGAAAAAGGCAGTGCGGTCGCGGCCGTCATATTCGAGTGATTCGGTGATGCTGCACGGCTCATCGTCATAGCGGCTGCCCGGAGGCGGGCCGGGAATGACGTCCACCTGGCGCGTCCGGGCTCCGTGCTGCCGCACGACTATGCTGAAGTCCGGGCCCGACAGCAGTTGCTCCTGCATGCCGGCGCGTTCCAGCTCATCCAGCAGGAACGCCGAAACATGGTCCACCGTGCTGAGCCCAAAATAACAGGCGCGATCTCCCTGGCCCACCGTCAGCAGCCGTTCCGCCGCGGCGCGCAGGCGCTGCTCCTTCAGCCGCACCAGCCGGGCGCTGGCCGGCACATTGGGCGACGGGTAGATGCTCATGTTCGAGTTCGGCGGAATGACAAGATCGAAGGCCAGCACGGCAATGCAGGCTTCCACCATCGCTTCCTTGCCGCGCTGCTGCAGGTAAAGTCCGGCAAGCCAGAAGAGAGGAACAGGAGCCAGCAGCAGGTGGCGCATGTTATTGCCGCGAATGAAGCACCAGAACAGGTACTGAGGCAGCGCCCAAGTGCAGACCAGCCACAACCACCCCGCGCGCTCGACGCGTTGGGCGTGGCAAATCCAGAGCGTGGCCGCAGCCGCCACGGCCAGCAGCACGAACGGTCCGTGGCTGAACGCCACCGTGGCAAGCTGTTCGATCAACTCGCGGCCGTTGGGTACGCTCAGCCAGTAGCGCACATGAACAACGGCGGTGGAAATCGAGCTGGCGCGTGCGCCGCCCATCAGCCAGCGTTTGCTCACCCAATAAATGATCCAGCCCGCGCTCACCACCCATGCCGAACGCCACAGGAGCGGTTTAATGGCGGTCGCGCCGGGCGCGGCCTGCCGTTTTTCTGCCGCCAGGTAGCCGATCGCCGGGAAGGCGACTATCAGCAGAATGATGTCGCTCTTAAGCAGCAGCGACGTGGCCATCATCAGGCTGCTGGCGCCAAGCAGGAGGCGGCCCTTCCAGCCTTTGTCGGACGCGGAGACGTGTGTGAATAAAAGCAGCGACAGCAGCATGGCGGCCGCGGCCAGCGACTGCGGATGGCCTTGAATTCCGCTCCACCAGAAGCTGGGAGCGAACATCAGCAACACGGTGGCGAGGAGGGCGGCGGCGCGGCTGGCAACTTTTGCTCCGAGCCAAAACAGCAGCAGCGCGCCGGCCAGCGCTCCGACGAAACTCATGGCGGAAAGCAGCAGGGGGAATTGCGCATAGGCGACGTGGCCCGCCCGCGCCAGCCAGGCCGCCAGCGCGTAGTATCCAGGCGAGAGATCGCTGTTGATGACGTACTTCGCGTCCGGGCCGTGGGCCATCCAGGAGCGGAGGCCGAAGGTGTATCGTGCCGTGTCCGGCTCGCCGAGATAGTTTCCGAGCAGCGGCAGGCGCGTGCCTGCAACCAGGGCGACGATGGCAATCTCATGAAGCGGCAGGCGCCTTAAGGGCTGCATCCATCGCGAAATGGATTCCATATATGCTCTCTGGCAGCCAGTGGCCGGTCCAGCGCTCGGCGCGGCGCTTCTGGCAAATGCCCGGCGCTGGCAGTCACCCAGTTGGACGCGCGATGGCGCGCCTTCGCCATCGCGCGCCAAGTAGCTTGAGGTGATCTGCCTCGGGAGAACGACAGTGCCTTGACTGGTTGGCCGAAGGCAGAGACAGTTCTCCCGCGGCAGCACCTGCCACATGGTCGCCGTTCGGCGCCAGCACCGGCAAGTTACGTAAGTAATGGCGTTTGCGCGATCTGTTGCAGACCACCGCGCATTGGCTGGTTATAATCAGTGCCGTCTTGCTGGAGTCAGCGTGATATCCCTGCCTCTCCTGATCGCGCCGGCGCGCGGCGATGCGTTGCCTGAAAGGCCCGTAGCTATGGGCAGACCCGCGAAGGTACAGTGATGAAAGCTACAACCTGGAGCGGCTCGAGTTATGCACTCCAGCTCGCCTGGCGCGCTGAGGTTCGCCTGTGAATAACGTGCGCAAATTCTACGTGCGCGAATTCTATGTGCGCCGCTACCGCGTCGACTGGCGCCGCGGAGCCGCCGCCGGCCGCTTCGAGAAGATGTGGTACAAGACATTTTCCCGCCACCTGCTTCCGCAAGTCCCCCGGAGCGGGGCCGCGCTGGAGGTTGGCGCCGGCTACGGATTTTTGAGCTCCACCATCATCGAACATGGCCTGAGCTATACCGCTACCGACATCGCCGAGACCGCTTTGTCGCAGATTCCCGCTTCGCCGCGCAGCCAGGCGATAGTTGCCGCCGCCGAGGATCTTCCGTTCGACGCCGGCTCGTTCGACCTGGTGCTGTGCATGGAGGTGCTGGAACACGTCGAAGATGTCGGCGCCGCCATAAGCGAGTGTTTCCGGGTGGCGAAACCGCGCGCGCTTCTCGTCTTTTCCATCCCCACTTATCTCAACGCCTACCTTCCCTTGAAGTACCTGGCCGACCGCGGAAATAGCTGGTGCCGCAACTACATGGTTTGGCAGGTGGTGGATCGCAACTTCATGCCGTGGAGCCTGGACCGCGAAATACGGAAGTTCGGAACGATCGTTGAAAAGCGGGCCATCCGCCTGGCGCCTCCGTTCTTTGAGAAGCTGGAGGGCCGGGCCGATTTCCTCAATGACGCGTGGCTGGCACTGGAAGAGCGCTACGGAAACAGATTCCCCCTCTCCTGGCTCGGACTTCACACCATGATCACCGTGCGCAATCGCTCCTGAGGATGGCGATTCTTCCTGGGAGTCTTCTCACAAATCGTTTTTGAAAGGGCACGGCTTCAGCCGTGCCATCCAGGAGTAATAAAAATGCGGGCTTCAGCCCCTGAGGGAAGCTGTCTTTTATATTCGTGGTTTATTGCGAAATAGATTCCAGGGGCGGATAGGATGATTTGTGGTGAGAAGAAACCCCCGGACATCGGGGGCTTCTCCCGCACGGTTAAGCGCTGGCAAACTTCTTTCTTAGTTTGCGAATAAGCGCAAGCGAGCCGACCCCAACCAGTGACAACGTGGCAGGTTCCGGAGCCGGCACTACGGAGGTGGTGAGCTGGTAGTTATCCGTATAGGTCGGGCCGGAGCCGTAGCCCGCCCAGCCGTTGTTGGTCAAATCGAAGGTGCCGATCGTAAAAACTATGTTGCCTTGGTTATCCAGCGTGTAGAGCGTTGATCCCACGCTTTGGCCTACCAAGGACCCGCCGAGGTGCGTCGATATGTACACACCGGCATTTCCGTAAGTCGGCAAGTTGATCTCGACGTCGTAAGGCGAGCCATTGATCAGGACTCCGTTGTACTGGATCCAGTATGAGTCGCTGCTCGTCGGAGTTGGCCCTAGGGTAAAGCTAAACGAGTCTGCCGGGTTCGTCAGGTCGGTCATCGTGAACAACACGTCGGCCATCGCCGACGGCGCCAGCAGCAGCAACGTTAAACATAAGCAGCACAAGACGGCTGCTCGTTTCATCAGTTACCTCCTTAAAATCCGGATTGCGTTTCCTTACGTCAATGGCCATATTGTGGAAACGTAACGAACAGAAAAGCACAGGCCGTGCCAACCTCCGCGGTTGGCGCCAGTTTTTATTCTTTGTGAAACCAGCAAGTTACGTTAGTACTAGCACTAACGATTTCCGGCCAGCCTGAATTTCCAGACATTTTCCTGACACTAATATGCAGGTTTTTGCACAGTGCCGAAGGAATCGGCCCGGCTGGATGGCCGCATCTCATGGCGAATGAAGGATATACAGCGGCAGTGTCCTGATTTGCCGAAAAACCGGCAGTGGGGCGGTGCCAGGCGCGGCTTTACCGCCCCTTAAAAATGCGCTAATGCTTCATTCTCTGCTAAGAATGCGCAGAGGGTATCAACGCTGCCGGCGCATAGGGCGAAGCTTCGGCCGGTTGCTCGGCGCTGGCTTGCACGGTGGAGGCGGCGGCCTTCGGCACCAGGGCTGTCAGGCGCAGTCCCAGGAACAGCATCAGCCATAGCAGCTTGGTGGTCTGTCCGGAGACGAACATGAGCGAAACCAGCGAGCCCACTATGCCCGCCTGTATGCCTGATGCCGTATCGTAGAGGAACTCTCGTCGCAATGGCGACAGCACCTCCGGCAGTGATTTGAGGGCGGCGATTCTCTTACGCACGCGGGTCAGGTTGTAGAGTGTCGACGCCAGGAAGCCAATCAGGATAGCGAGCGCCGGAAGTCCCAGCTCCGAGCCGATCTCGACGTACATGTTGTGGGCCACGCCCACCGCTTCCAGGTCGCCCTGGGCCTTGTACTGCGGCATCACCGCCTTGAAGTTTCCCAGGCCAACGCCGAAGAAGGGATTGGCTTGCATCATGCGCCCGCTGGCGCGCCAATAGGTAAGGCGAATCTCGGTAGATTCTTCGTCGCTTCTGGTGGGGCGCATAAGCCGCTCCAGGGGTGAAACCGGCGCCAGCACGAGCGCCGACCCCAACAACAGCACAACCACCATGGCGTAACGCAGCCAGTTTTTCGTCCTGCTGATGAGCATCGCCCCGGCCGCCAGCAGCGCCAGGAAGCCGCCGCGCGATTGCGCCAGCATGGTCCCGGTCATCATAAGAAACAAACAGCCGCCGCAGAACACGCGCTGCCATCTTGGATACTTGGGGCTCAACAGGTAAACGGCCAGGGGAAACACCAGCACTACGGAAATGGTGTAGTAGTTCGAGTCGCCGGTGACCCACCCCGGGCGCTCCGATCCAAACGCCTGCCATTCACGGATCACGTAAAGCGAGGCGAGGGCACCGGAGAAGATGGCCGCCAGCACCGTCCAGCGCAGACGCTCCAGGTTATCGACCAGGGTGTGGGTGACAAACAGCAGCATCAGGAACGACAGGTAACTGGCGATAGGGCTGAAGCCGAAGCCGTTCGGGTCGCGCATGCCGACCATGATCCACGAGGCGATGGCAATCATCGCCAGCAGGCAGAACAGGCGGGCCGGGATAGTGGACAGCATGGGCGGAATCTGCCGCGTCTTGGCCACCCGGTAAACCGCAAACAGCATGCACACTCCGCCCAGATACTTGACCGGCGTAAGCCAGCCGCTGGCGTCACCCCAGAACTGATGCTGGATGAGTGTCATGACGGAGATTAGGAGGTAAAAGAGAATCATCTGCTTTCTCCTGCTTGCCGGGGCACGGGGCCGGACCAATAGCTGGTGGTGGTGGCTGCGCAACTCGTGCCGTGATGCCGCTGGGAGGCGGCCGCCAGAGCTTCCCTTAGACTGCCGCGCAAGGCGGTTATGCTATAGCTTGCGAGCGCGCGACGGCGGGCTGCCGCGCCCATCTCGGTCCTGCTCCGCGGCGCTTGCAACAGAGCGGCGACCGAGGCGGCGAAGGCTTCCGGGGTGTCGGCCAGCGCGATTTCCTTGCCATCGGCAAAGTCCAGGCCCTCGGCGCCGATCGAGGTCGAGACGGTAACTTTTCCCATGGCGGCGGCTTCGATGATCTTCAAACGCGTGCCGCTGCCGATGCGCAGCGGCACCACGCACAGCGCCGCGGCGGCTATTTGCGCCGCCATGTTCGGCACTTCGCCGGTGAATACGATATCCGGCGCCTGCAAGGAGGCGCGAAGCTTCCCGCTGCTGCCACGGCCGGCCACCACCAGGCGCAGGCCGGGCACAAGTTGCCGCAGGCGGGGCAGAATCTGGCCCGCGAAGTAGCGGACCGCGTCTTGGTTGGGGTGCCAATCCATCGCGCCAATGAAGAGCAATGTCTGGCCATCGCCGGCTGCGACGGACTGGTAGCGTTCTACGTCCATCACGTTCGGCACGGTCGCCACCCACGCCCGCGGGCAAAGCCGTTGAATGAACTGGCGGTCGCGCTCCGAGCAGGCGAGCACCATGTCGGCGCGGGCGCAGCTCTCGATCTCCCAGCGGCGCACGTTGGCGGCTTCAAAGCGCACGTAGGCCCGTTTCAGCGGATTGCTTTCGTGCTCCGCGTAGCGTTCCATGATCTCGAAGGTGAGGTCGTGTTTGTTCAACAACACGGGCATCGGCGCCGGCGGCAAATTGCCGTACATGTAAATGTCGTCGCTGATGATGAGATCGGGCGCCTGTTCCCGCAGTTCTTGCTGCAGCGCGGCCGTCATCTCCGGACTGTGAAAGCGCTTCACGCCGCATGGTGTTCGCTCCATGGCCGCGTCCAGCCGGACGGCGAGCTCGCTCAGCCGGCCGCGCGCGGGAGGCGGAATGGTGACGACGCGCTCGCAGCACTCGCAGGCTTGCGCCAGAAAAGGGCGGTCCTGCTCGCCGGCAAAGCTGACCAGCATGATGCGATGGCCTTCACGCGCCAGCCCCAGCAGCAGGCTGCTGTTGCGCACCCGGTGCCCCTTATTGGCGGGAAACGGAAAAGCCAGAGATGCAAAAAGGATGCGCATAGTCTAGGCTCCGGGGCCGGCCTCCACCCGGGGTTTCCAGGCAACCAGGAAAAGGTTGTTGTTGAGGATGTCGCTTCCGGCGGGCACGGCCTCGAAGACGTAGCCTGCCGCCCGCATCAGCAGGATTAAAGTTGCCCAGTAAGTATGAATGACCCACTTCCAGCGTTCGAGCTGGCTGCAGTGGTGAAACGCCCAGGTCTCCTGGTATTCATGCGGCGCGGAGGGGCGGTCAGCCTGCCGCAGGTTGCGATAGAAACGTATGGGAGTCTCGTGCCAATACCGGAAGAGCATTTCCGCCCAGGGCCGCAAACGCAAAATGTGCAACACCCAGCGCTCGAAGCCGGCTGCCGCCAAAAGTCTTTCGAGCTCCGCCCGCGCGGAGCAGAAATACGTCCCCGGCCTGCCGGGATAGTTGGGAAACTGCAGGTAGAGGGCGCCGCCGGGGCGGAGCATCTGCGCCAAATTGCTCAGCGCGGCCGCCGGGTCGGCCAGGTACTCGAATACTTCGATGGCCACAATGGCATCGAACCGCGTTGCGATTTCGCTGCCCAGGTTCGGACAGCACACATCGGCGCACACCAGGCTGACGTTCTTCCTGGCGGCGAAGATCTTTTTCAGGCGCGCGATGTTCCCGGCGGCCACGTCGAGCACGGTTAACTGCTTGACCGAGCGCGCCAGGCGGAATGTCTCGAATCCACAGCCGGGACCAACTTCCAGCAACTCCATCTGCGGCGAAAGCGGGATGTACTGATCGATCACTTCGTCGCGGATCGGGAGGTCGCTGAGCGGGGCGGCCCAGATGTCCGACAGTCGCCAGCTAAGTCTCCGGATGTAGCCGGTATCGGAGGTTGGGGCGGAGAAGTTGAGGTTTCCGCTTGCGAGTTTGCTGACGGCATTCATGCTGCCCATGCGGGCCGTCTCAGGTTCATAGTCGACAATGGTCCCCTGGAGCTTCGCCAGGAACGCGCCTAGCTGGCGCCAAGCAGTTTCATCCGTCACAGAAACTTGCATTTATTGCACCAAACACGTTGCCCCGCGCGGCCCCGACAGTGGCCTGGGCGGCGGATGTAAGTAGCTGAATTCAAAGGCCGGGAACCGCCACAGTGCAAGGCCGCGATGGGCTGCTCGCGAATGCTCGTACCGTGTTTTTGCACTTTGAGGAAAAGCATTTCCCATTGGCGCAGAAAACCTTTACCGGTTTGCCGCCGGCGGCAGGCCGCGGCACTGCTAAGCGGCCGTGCGCCTGCGCGCGGGGAAGTTGGCGTTTACTGCGCTTTCGGCGATAATTTGGGCGCACTCATTCGTGAATGACGATGCCAGACAATAACAAACCGGCTTTGGGCCGGCCATCGCCAGCGCCTCCACTGGTGCTGGTGGCGGCGCATCTTCCCTGGTCGGAGCAGTGGCAGACGCCGCAGTATGTGGCCGAATTGCTGGCGCGCACAGCCGACGTGCTCTACGTCGAGCCTCCCATATCCTGGAACCCGGCGACTGGGGCATTCGGTCTTCGCCGCTTGTTGTGTCCGGGTAAGCTGCGCCGCATCGACTCGCGCCTGTGGGCGTTCGCTCCTCCATCGGTGCCGCTGGGGCGGTTTGCGCCCATTAAAAGAGCGAATGATCGGAAGCTGCAGCAGGCCGTGCTGGCCATCATGCCGGAATTCGGCGAACGCAGCATTTATCTCTGGATATGCGCCACCCGTCATGGGCCGGCGTTGCGGCGCCTCTTCCCCCGGGTTCCATGCGTGTATCACGGCATCGATCTGATGCTGCAAGGCAACGAGGCGCGGGCGGCGGAGATGCTCAGCCGCCAGTCCGACCTGGTGCTGGGTTCCAGCGCCGCCATCGTTCGTCATCTGGCCGAGTGGCATGACGACGTTGTGTTGTTTCCGAATGGCTGGAAGTTTTCCACCTGCGCGGAGGAGTTGACCACGCCAGCCGACTTGGAAGGCATACCCAGGCCGCGCATCGGAATCGTCGGCTTTCTCAATCGTAATCTTGACTACCAGTTGATATCTCGCATAGCCGACAGCTTTCCCAATCCTGTGGTGCTGATTGGCGGCGCGGTGACGGACCTTCTCCCCGAAGACCGGCGCGCGCTGCGCGAGCTGCTGGCCAGAAAGAATGTTTTTGCGCTTGGCCCCAAGCCGCTGGCTCGCGTTCCCAGCTACATCTTCGGGATGGACGTTTGTCTGGCTCCCTACAAACAAAGCGAACGCATCTTTGGCAGCGATCCTTTGAAGGTGTATCAGTATCTGGCCCTGGGGAAACCCGTGGTGAGCAGCGACGTCGAAGCGCTGCACGCCATTGACGGCCTGGTCCGGATAGCGCGAAATCACGAGGAGTTCTCTGCCGCCGTGGCGCTCGAATTGAGCGATTCAAGCGAGTCGCGATTGCGCGAGCAGCGAATGGCGTTCGCCGCTTCTACCACATGGCAGAGCCGGTGGAGCGCGCTGGCACGGCAAATTCCCGCCGGCTCGCCGTTTGCCGGGCTATTCTAGGGCAGCTTGCCTGCCACTGCTTAGCATTCCCCGCGTGCGGCGAGTGTGCAAAGCGCTGCACATGATTGACAGGAAAATTTCCGTCCATTGCTCCCTTCAAAAAACCGTAGTGCTAGTACCAACGTAACTTGCAGGATGTGCAGGAATTAAATTGCCTGCCCGGCGGCAAATTGGCAGATGGCGTGCCCTTATACGCGTTCGGACTGTCATGACTATGGAAAACGAATCGGGGGCTGCGGCCATAACAACATCAGGAGTATTCACAGGCAGATGTTCGGACCAAGCTATTTCCGACGCGCGCGCCATCCAGCGCCTGCCGGGAAAGCGCGCAGGGAAGGGCGGCAATAGAGCAGCAGGCGCCAGCTTGCTGCAACCCTTTGGCCCGGTAGAGCCTGAAGCTGAAGTTCGCATTAAAACGCGAGAAGAGGTATTGCGGACTATTCGCCGCCGGGACAGCGCCGAACGCGGCCTGCTTGCCAACCGTCACCTTGTCCTGATTACCGCGGTATCCTGCGTATCCATATTTTTCTGCCACCCGCTCGCCGCCCTGGGCTTCATGCTCCTGGCGATTGATTTCCTCTGGTTCGTCGTGCGGCGCCACCGCATTCTCTCGGAAGATGAAAAAGGCAGGCCGCGACTCGAATCCGCAGCCGACTTTGAGATGGTGGGTCGCGCCTTCCGCAAAGCCGGCCTGGCCGAGCCCACCATGACCGATTATGAAAAGGTCGCCGGCCTGAGCATTCGTGGCTGGGCCAATGATCTTCGCTACAGATATCTCCTGCCACTGTACAGTGGCGGAACGGTGGCCGATATCGGTTGCGGAGACGGCAGATTGTGCTGGAAATACAAGATATGCGCGCCGGAAAACTATATCGGCCTGGACATCGGCCATAGCCTGATTCAATGCCTCATGGAAAAGACCGGCGGCAAAGCCAGGGGCGTAGTGGCCGTCGCGCAGGCAACCACCATTGAAGATTCGTCTGTAGATCTGCTGGTGTGCAGCGAATCCTTCGAACACTTGCCCGATCCCGGGGAGGCGCTGCGGGAGTTCGTTCGCATTGTCAAGCCCGGCGGCAAAATCGTTATTCAGAGCCCATCGGCCTATGCCGTCAGAAACCTCAATCCTTTTCATGTGCTGAATACGTTTTTGGGGCGGATCGCGCCCGCGGTATTGCAGCGCAAAGTCGTTCACGAAAATACCTTCGTTCATGCCTGTACTTATCACTGGGACTTCACGCGCCAGGATTTTCGGAACTATTGCCGCGATCTTGCGCTCAAAGTGCTCTGCTTCGCCGCCTTCACTTACCGGTTCAACCCGGAAGGGAGCCGCTGGCACCGCGCCGTCTATCGCCTGGCGAAGCTTCCGCTGATCAGCAATCTCTGGCGTGACATGACCATTGTTCTCCAGAAAATGTAACGGCTTTGGGCGGAAGCCGGGCCTTCAGGCTTGCTGTCTTCATCACCTACAAAATCATCAGCAGATGACCCCGGTGATCTTGCCGCCTTGCGCCGGGCTGTGCTAATGCTGCTGTGGGGAATCTATCGCTACCGGAACGGATGCCTGGGCGTGGATCGTGTCTTGCATGTCGAAGTTGGCGGTAGCTATGGCGGCTCACAGCGCGCCTTGCAGCTTTATCTGAAGGGGTGCGACCGCTCGCTGTTTCGCCATGACGTGCTGTTCATTTACCCGACTCCGGGCAGCGAGCGCTTCCTGCCGGTTGCCGACCGCGTCGAGACATTGCTGCCGGCTGAAGGGCCTCCAGCCAATGGCCAAGGCGAGACCGGCAGTGCGAGAAAGGCATATCCGCTCTGGATGCGAAATGCCTGGAGAGCTCTCCGCCCCTGGCTGGAACTGGTTCGGCGTACTCCTCTCATGTTTCGCCTGGCCGCCTTCATACGCCGCGGCAACTATGACCTGGTGGATGTGAACAATACCTTCAGCTTTCAGCCGGCAACCCTGCTGGCTGCGCGCCTGTCGGGCGTTCCGGTGATTGCCCGCCAGCGGAACCCCGTGCCGGATACGCTTTTCAGCCGCGCCGCCGCTTCCTTTACCGCCGGAATCGCCTGCGTCAACCCGCTACAGACAGAGCAGTTGAGCGGGTTTGTCACGGTCCCGGTTCGCGTCTGTCGCGATCCGGTCGGCAAGCTCGCCGTCGATGCGCCGGCCGCCGCCGCGCTGCGGCAGTCATTTGCTCCGGATGGGCAGGTTCTGGTGGGTTCCACGGGAAGGTTGAACTCGCAGAAGGGCTACGAATTTCTGGTGCGAGCGGCCGCCGGCGTGGTGCGCGAGATCGCCTCGGTGCGCTTCGTTATTGCCGGGGAAGGCGAGGAGCGCGCCCACCTCGAAAGCCTCACCGATAAGCTCGCGCTGCGGGACCACCTGCGGTTCATCGGCTTCCGGCAGGATATCGGCAACGTCATCGCCGGCTTCGACGTGTTCGTCTCGTCTTCATTGTGGGAAGGCTTGCCGCTGTCGGTGCTGGAGGCGATGCAGCTCGGAAAGCCCATCATTTGCACCCCTGCCGGCGCTCCGCCCGGAATGGCGCCGGAAGAGGCCGGCATTATGGTAGTGCCGGCGGAGAATGCGGAAGCGCTTGCCGCGGCTATTTTGGCCCTGGTTCGAGATCCTGAACTGCGCGCGCGCATGGGGAAAGCCGCGGCGGCCGCTGCCGCTTGCCTGGACGACGAGCGCAGCATCCGTGAGTTCGACCAGTTCGCGCAGGAAATTGCGGCCAGCGGCAAACGGCGCAGCTAAGTTGGGCACTGAAAGCGGCTGTCGTTCAGCTCCGGCATAGCCGCCGGACCCAACGGCGTGGATGGAATCCGACCGACCGGCAGAACTCGCTCAGCCACCGGTCGCAGCATGAGCGGCAATAGTAGTGGTAAATCGCATGGGCAAGGTCGGCGGGGCTGCCGTATTTGCGGCAGAGCCGGATGGCGTCGGCCTTCAATTGCCACTTCTTGGTTTCCATGCCGCAGTTCTCGTGGCGATAAGAATCGTAGATCACATTGGGCACGGCGTCGAAGACGGCATGGTTGGCCATGGCCCTCATCCAGAACTCGTCATCGCCGCAGGCGTACTCGGTCGAAAACAGGCCCAGGCGGTCGAAAACCCGGCGATGTATGAACGAGGCCGGGCTGTGAAACAGCGCCCGCCCGCGAAACATATTGCTCAGCTTCAGCTTGGCCACGTCGACCGGCGGCGTCTCGCCGACGAACTCGCGCCCGTCGGGGACCTCCCGCCAAAAGGCGGCGCGGCCAAACAAAACATCCAGCGCCGGATTTTCCTTGAACCGGGCCGCTGCCAATGACAGCGCGGTCGGACGAAGCGCATCGTCATCCGGCATTGTCTTGATGATTTCACCGCTAGCCATCGCGACTGCCTTATTGAGGGCAAAATACTCGCCTTCGTCCGGCTCTGAAATCCACCGGCACAGTCCCGAGCTGTACGACTTCAGCAGGTTGACGGTGCCGTCGGTGGACGCGCCGTCGGCGACAATGATTTCGAAATTCCGGTAGTCCGATCGTAAAACGGACTCAATCATCCGCTGCAAATGGCGGACCCGGTTCCGGGTGGGAACAACCACCGAGATTTTCGGCGACTCGTTCACGGGAAATGCCTCCGGGCGCGGGCGCCTCGAACCGCCCAGCCCTTATTGATTTTTCCACCGCCAGCCGCGGCCGTTTCTTAACGGCCGTTCATTCGGCAAGCCGGCCGCGTCTTTTCAAAACGGCGAACGGCGCGTAAGTCAACACGATCAACGCCGCGCGAATCCACACGGAAACGCCAAACCGCTGCAGCGCCACCGACAGGCAACTCACCAGCAGCCCCCCGGCGGCCGGCCACAACCACAAGTCGAAATTCAGAGAACCGATAGACTCCTTGTAGGCGCGCAGCGACACCAGCCAGCCGGCGAGATCAATGCAAGCAATCACCACCGCCGCGCCCCACAACCCCAGCAGGGGAACAAGCAGCAGCCCACCGCCCACCGAGACCACGGCGGAGACGCTGACCACGGCAATCATCACACGATCACGGCCAAACGAGATAAGGCAGTTGGTGTAGCCGCAGATGGCATAGTTGAACACCACCGAGAGCGCCATGATTCTCAGCAGCGGTACCGCCGCCTGGTACTTCGCGCCGTAGATCAGGTGGATAATGGCCGGCGACTCCGCCAGCAGCACGGCGCTCACAAAGAACGCCGCCACCATGTGTACCTTGGCGAAGAGCCGAGCGCCGCTGCGCGCGGCGGCGAGGTCGTTCACCGCGGTTTTCATCAGGCGCGGAAAGAAAACCGTGCCCAGCAGCCCAGGCACCATGGTGGCCAGCTCGATCAGCCGGTACGAGGCCAGGAACACGCCCAGATCATGCGAGCCGAGGCGCGCATAAATGATCAGGTTATTTGAGTAATGCAGAACTACCACCAGGGCTGCGAATATCCCCAGGGGCGCCGATTCAATCAGCACCCGCCACAATTGCGACGCCCCGACTGGCTGCCGGCGCACCTTGTAAACGCGTACCAGCACGAACCCGCCCGCCACGGCCCCGACCAGCGCCATGGCGGGCTTCAAGCCGCAGTAAGCCAGAACGTCGGCAGGGGAATGGACCAGCGCAAAAAGGCCGCCGACGGTAAGCGCCGTCGTGCCCACCCCGATCCAGGCAGGAATCCGCACCGCTCCGAGGCCGTTCAATGCCCAATCCGGAGTCAGGGCCGAAAAGACCAGGACGGTTCCGGATACCAGGATGATGCTTCGCTGCACCGGACTGTGAGCCGACAGGAAGGCGAACACGGCCAGCGCGGCGAATCCAGCCAGGCCAAGGGCGACGCGAATAATGGTGACGCTGAACAGGGTCTCGCCCGCCTTGGATTCGTCGCGGGCAATTGCGCGGGTGCCCCACAATACCAGCCCGGGAGACTGCAGAATGGCCGCGTACGCCACCAGCGAGGCCGCGTAGCCGGCCATGCCGTAGTAGTCCGGGCCCAGCGTGCGGGCCGGATAGCCGAGCGCGATCAGTCCCAGCGCCCGGCTCACGATGGTCGCCAGCCCCACCGAAAGGAAGCTGGTGAACAAGGTGGACCGGCGCAGCCTTTGTGCCTCGGTGCGAATTCTGCTGATTGGCGGCGCTATGGCCAACTCTCGGATAGTCACGGTACCGTCATTCTTTCGCCAGCATTCGACTGGACTGCGCTCTGGGCGGCCACCATGAACGGGTGGTCCCATGCCGTCCGCCGCTCCCGCAACGCGCTACACGTTGAGCGCTGCGGGGCGGCCTAAGCGGAGCAGGCCGCCGGTTCACACGTTCGCATAGGGCGTCTTGACATCCAGCACCTGATAGGCGCGGACAAGTTCATCGATCCCCTGTTCAACCGTAATAGACGTATCGAAGCCCAGTTTGCGCACCTTGCTATAGCACACCACGTAGTTTCGCTTGTCCGCGTCCTCTCCCGCGTCGCCAAAGTGCAGGTAGTAGTCGATTTTCGAGCGGATGATCTCGCACACCTGGGCCTTGCTGAAATTCATGCTCTCCGAGCCGATGTTGTAGACCTGCCCGGTCATGCGGGAGGCATTCTCGATGCCGAAAAGGAAGGAGCGGGCGATATCGTGCACGTGGATGAAGCTGCGCATGAAGTGGGATTCGTAAACCACCAGGTAACGCATGCGCAAGGCGGTGTAGACGAAATCGTTGATCAGCAGGTCCAGCCGCATTCTCGGCGAAACCCCGAAGGCGGTGGCGAAGCGATAGGCAATTACGTTGCAGTTCTCGCGCAAGTGCAATTCGGCGGCAACTTTCGTGCTTCCATAAAGGCTGAGCGGGTTCAGCGGGGTGTCCTCGGTGCATACCCTGTCGGTGATTGCGCCGTAGTTGCTGCCAGTGGAGCCGAAAAGAACCAGGGGCCCGCGCCCGACAACACTGGCAATCACCTTAGTGCCCTCCAAGTTGACACGCGTGGCCAGTTCCGGGGTCTTCCGGCAGGCCGGAAATCCCACAATCGCCGCCAGGTGAATCACCACGTCACACCCCTGCACCGCCTTGCTGAAGGCATCGCGGTCGCAGATGTCTCCGTGAACGAACTCGAACTGCGGGTTGCGGAAGTGAGACAGCAGGCCGCCGCCGTTGTACATCAGGGTGTCGTAAACGCGAACCTTGTAGCCCTTCTGTAAAAGAAGCGGAACCAGAACCGTGCCGATGTAGCCGGCGCCACCCGTAACCAGTACTTTCGTTGCCATGCCTTGTACTCCTCTCGCGACTGCGATCTTTAGCTGCCAGTGGAACCGGCAAGCCAATAAAATGCGGGAAGGGAAGACGCCAAATAGGCGCTCAAGCCGGGCGGGGGACCTGGTTTCTTCCTGCCAACCTTAGCGGTGTTCTCGAACTGCCACAGGGCAGTCCTGTATCTCCCGCTGACAGCTTTAGTTACAGTGCACGAAAGCTTCCATTTCAGCCTTCGAGTTGGCCGCGAAAGCACCGGCTTCCGTGCAAGTTACACTGCCATCAGCAGTGACGTTTCGGGTAATGGGCCAAATTTGCAATTCTTTTCCCAACAATAATGTGCAAAGCGCTGCACAGGACCGCAAGTGCCTTAGCCTTCATCGGAGTCATGCGCCCTTTTGCCTGCGTCACCGGCCGGCATTGGGCGTTCCAGGTAATTAACGTGCCAACCCACGAACTGCCGGGCACGATCGTCGATAATGACATTGGCGATGGGCTTCCCCATGAGGAGTTGCGCGTACTTGAAGCCGTGATCGTCCAGCCATTTCTTGGTCTGCACATACTCGTGCCACCCGCGTCCGGTCCAGATGACGATCGTATGTCCGGCTGCCACCATGCCGTTGACGGCTTCAAGCGCGCCCTCGATCGGTTGGGCCTGGGGCCGCTGCGCCGGAGGCAGTTCGGTGCAGATCGTGCCGTCCATGTCTACGAAGACAACCATACAAACCAGTCCTTTCTCGAGCGCGTCATGCACAGGCCGGCGCGCCACTCTATAGGGCCCTTGGGCAGTGGGCGGCCCAGGTATTCGCGAAGAATCCATCGCGGCATGTCTAATCCGGCCTCAATCGAACAGGTAGCGCCGCTGCCGAAGCGGGGATTGCACTCGATCAGCCAGGCGTTCGTTCCATCGTCGATAACCTGAAACACCAGCGGCCCGTACCAGCCCGGGCAAGCCAAGGCATGGTTGACCACGTCCAGGACGCGCGGGTTGCGCTCGGTCCGGGTGACCATCGCCTCGCCTCCGGAGGTGACCACACGGACCCGCGACACGGCCTCGGCAAAGCCGTTCTTGCCGGCATAGGCGTCGATGCTGTACTCCACGCCGGAGATGAATCGTTGTACGACGTAATCATCGACGGTATGCTTCTCGGCCCAGGCGCGAAAATCCTCGCCGTTGCTGAAGACCGTAATGTCGCGCGAGGAGGCGCCGAACCTGGGCTTGGCGAGCTGCGGCCAGATGCCGTCGCTGGCCGCCGGGACCGGCAAGTGGTTCTCCCGGAACCAGCAGTCTGCCAGCCGCTTGTCGTGCATGGCCCGGCACAGGCTTTCGTCGCTCACCGTGGCCGCCACGCCCATCTGTGCCAACTGCCCGCGCAACTGGGCAAGCGCGACCGTGGCCGCGTCCACCGAGGGCACCACGATGTTTATTCCCAGCTCCCGCACCCGCTCCAGCAAAAACGGGGCCAACTCGCCGCTCAGGAACCTGGGGCCGGGAATGATGTGCGCTACTCCCGCCGCGCCTATGGCGTGCCAGGGCGAATCGTCTTCAATCGAGAAGTTCTCGACCTCGACTGCCTCCGCCCGGCCCGCGGCGATGAACCGCTCCAGCAGCCCGACCAGGCGTGATGCTCCGAGAAATAGAAGCCTGATTCGCATATTTACTCTTACAACCCGTTTCCCTGGCGGCGCCTCTCACGGCCGGCGGTAGATAGCCAGGTGCGTGCCCTTGAGCTGCCGAATGTCCATGCCCATTTCTACGTATTCCAGCAAGCACCCGGTTACGTCGGGGTGCAGGACCTGCATGTAGTCGTGCCAGAGGATGATTCCACCCGGCCGGATCATCCGCAGCGCGTTCTCCGTGTCCGACTTTACGTACCGATACGTGTGAGCGGCGTCGATAAAGACCAAGTCAATCGCGTTCCGATAAGGCGAAAAATCGAATGCGAGCGAATCTCCGAAGAACTGGCGGATCTTGCCCGACGCCGGATGGCCCTGGAAGTATTCGCCCACGCGGACGCTGAACACTCCTGCTTTCTGCGCCAGAAAGCCGTCGATGTCGCCGACCTCCAGCTTGGCGGTTTCCGGCGAGCCGGGCGCAATATCCAGGGTGTTGATGATCGATTCCGCGGGAGAGTTGAGCGCAAGCTGCAAGGTCGTTATGCCGTTGTAAGTGCCTATCTCGAATGCCGCCCGCGGCTGCTGCCAGGAACAGATGAGAGCGAGTTTGCAGACCTCCTCGACTGAGACATTGCCCCACTGCCCCAGGAAGCGCTGCATCCGAACCGGCGCGCGTTCGGCTTCTGCCGGCAATACCTCCGACAGCAAGGCAACGGGAATGCGCTCGCGCGCGGCTTCGCTGAGCTGCGCGAAGCGGGCGGCCTTGGGGCGGATTTCCCGTTCGATAACGTCGTCCGGCACCCTGCCGCGCAGGCTCCTCAGCTCAGGAAATAACTCGAATATCGAAGCCTCACCACTCATAGTTACCCGTTCGGGCAGCCTCACCAGCCGCCGCGAATAACCGCCACGATCTGGCTGGCCTGCTCGTCGCTCAAGCCCTCGTGTACGGGAATTGATACCTGGCGCGAATCGAACTCGGCCTGGCCGGGAAGATCGTCGCGCATGCCGCCAAAAACCGAGTTGTGGTCGATGCGCAGGTGAACCACCGAGGCCGGAATCTGCTGCTCGGCTAGCTTGCGAATAAAATCCTCGCGCCGCTCCACCAGCACGGTGAACAGCCAATAAGCGTGGCTTCGGTCCGGCAGCAACTCCAGAAGCTCCAACCCGGCAACGTTGCGCAGTTGTTGCCGGTACAGGCTGCCGATCTGCTGCCGCCGCGCCAGCCGTGCGGAAAAGGTCTCCAGGTTGCCGAGCCCGACGGCCGCCGCCAGGTCGTTCATGTGGTACTTGTAGCCGACGGCGTCAATGTCATAGATGCGCTCGCCGAGTATCGAAGGGCGGCTGTTGGCGCGATCTATGCCGAACCAGCGGCGGGCTCGAGCCGCATGGTGGTCGGCCTCTTCTGGACAGCAGAGCAGTCCGCCATCGCCGGTGGTCAGGTGCTTGATGGCCTGGAAAGAAAAGGCGGTAAAACGGGAAACGGTCCCAACCGGTTTGCCGCCATAGCAGGCTCCCAAGGCGTGCGCGGCGTCTTCGATAACCGCCAGGCTATGCTGTTCGGCAATGGCGTTGATTTCTGCCATGTCGCACGGGTAGCCGCCCCAGTGGACCGGCATGATGGCCTTGGTGCGGCTGGAAATCTTGGCGCGAATCGACTGCGGCGAAATGTTGCCGGTACGCGGATTGACATCGGCGAAGACCGGCGTTGCCCCTTGCATCAGTATGACCAGCCCGGTGGCGACAAAGGTCTGCGCGGGAAGGATCACCTCATCGCCCGGGCCTACGCCGGCCACCGCCAGCGCCAGGTGCAAGGCGGAGGTTCCGCTGTTGAGCGCGACCGCGTTGGTCAAGCCGAGGCGCTCCTGCAGCGCCTCCTCGAAGGTGCGCACCATCTGCCCTTCGCTGAGCCAGCCCGACTTGAGGACTTCGGCCGCCAGCTCGCGAGCCCTTGGCGAAATATGGGTGTGAAAGAAATCTACACTCATACAATTTCACTCGTGGCTTCGTCGTAATGGGTGATGAACCAATCCAGGGTCTGCCGGATTCCCTGGCGGAGCGGCGTCAGCGGCAGCGGGCCGAGCGCTTCGCGCATGCGGCTCACGTCGCCGGTCTTGCGCATGGCGCCGTCGGACTTGGTCGTGTCGTAGCGAATGGCGCCTTTATACCCGACGATCTCGCCGATCATCGAAGCCAGCTCGGCGATGGTCTGGCCGCTTCCTACGGCGACGTTCAGCAAAGCCGCATCGTCGTACTTCTCGGCGCTGCGAAGAAGGCCTTCTACCGCGTCATCGACGTACATCCACTCCCGCACGGCGCGGCCAGTGCCCCAGAGAACGACCTCGGGAACCCCGTCCCGCTTGGCTTCGTAGAATTTTCTGATCAGGGCCGCCAAGGCATGCGAGCGGTCGGGATGGAAATGCTCGCCGGGACCGTAGAGATTTATCAGCGCCAGCGAGATGGCGTTGAAGCCGTATTGCCGCCTGTAGCACTTCGCCTGCATGACCGCGGCCCGCTTGGTCCCGCCGTAGTTTTCCACGGTGGAATGCATGGGGCCGTCTTCGAACTCGCTCTCGCGGAGAATGCCGTCGCGCGGGTCTCCCGGATAGGCGCAGCCGGCGATGATGTTGACATACTTGGCCACGCCAGCGAGCCGGGCGGCCTCCATGGTGTTGGCGCCCATGATCAGGTTCTCGTAGAAGATGCTCCCGGGATAAAGCCTCTGGTAGGCAAGTCCCCCCTGATTGGAGGCGCAGTTGATCACCAGCTCGGGCTTGTGCTGATTAAAGAAGCGCAGCGCGTCGTCCAGTTTGCGGAGATCGCAACCGGAGGAGCGGCTGCACGAAGTTGCCGCTGCTCCGAGCGTCGCCAGCCGGCACATTACGCGGCTGCCAAGAAAGCCGCGCCCGCCGGTTACCGTCACCCGGCGGCCCTTCCAGAATGATGGTTCTCTCGTAACAGATTCGGTCATAGCCAGGTTCTCTAGGGTATTTGCTTTTTGAGGTATAGCTTCGCTATCGCCTCCAGGGACGCGAGGGGGAGCACTGAACAAATTCAACTACACCCCAACCAGCGCGTCCAGATTACGCCCGTAATTAGCGGCGATCGCGCACGATGGCCGCTTCGTCTCGCTCAGTGCCCGCCCTCCACCACTCCGATGGCGCGCAACAGCTTCACCACGCCGCGCACCGGGTAGAAGACGAAATCTTTCTCCAGCATGTACTTCACGAACCAGCGATAGCGGCTCATATAGTCCATGGCGGCGATGGCCTTATCCAGAATGGCGGGCTCAAACTGGGTAGCGTGCCGGGCCCAATCGCCGTCGACCTTGATCTCTTCCTGCTTCCACCTTCCCAAACCCTGTTCGGCGGTCAGCAGCATATGGCGACAACGCTGCGGATCAAGTCCCGCCAAACGCATGGCGGTGGCATCCAGCGCCACCGAATCGCGGCTGGCCAGCAACAGGTTCAAGCGGCGCGGCTTGCCGTTGGTGGGCCCGCGGCCTTCCATGGCGATGATTCCGTCCATGAGAGCGATGGCTGGCCTGAAGATGGCGTGCAGCGAGGCCAGCATGGGGTCGAGATACTTGTGCATCAGAATGCGGTCATATTGCGGAACGCATCCCCATTGATTCTTGATCGCCCCGGTGAAGTAAGTCAGCGCGTGGGTCTTCAGGACCGGCAGGGTTATGAAGCAATCACAGCTCAGCAACAGCTCCGGCAGCTTGATCCTGCCCGCCGGCGGAACCTCGACCTCTACTTGCCGCGATTCGCTGAGGTTGACCAGCTTGACCCCAAGCCGGTCGGGCAACTCGGTGTATCCGGCGGTGGCAAAGGTCTGCCAGGCGGTTACGCGCAGGCCGTCGGACTCGACTACGTAGACGTTCCGGGTACGGGTAAGCAGCAGTTCGCAGACGGCAGCGGTGATGCGGACGTCGGTGTCGGACATCTCCCAATTGCCGGGAACCGCGCTGCACACGTTCGGCTTTACCACCACCGTGCTGTTGGGCTGAACCAACTCCTGCCAGCCGCAGAACTCCATGCATTCCCGGACGGTGGCGTCGAGGGCCTGATCGGTTATTCTGCGGAGCACGACGGAGCTGCACATCTCAGGCGCGTTCATGGCTTCATCTCACTGGCAAGCGATTGCAGGATTCGCAGATTTGCCCGGCGCGAGGCGCCGAGGAAGTCTCCGTAGCTGCGCTCTTCCCGGCCGCACAAATAATTCTCCAGCGGCCACTGGCAGGCGTGCGTCCCGGTGGCGGCCTCCTTGCCGTCGTAAGCGTTATCGGACAGGCTGACCAGCCCGAAGTTCCTGCGTTCGCCGTAGTTGTCGTGAAACTCCCAATAAGCGATGCCGATCACCGGATAATCGCCGGTCGCCGCATCCCTGGCGTTAAAGCGGTCAAGCGCGTTCCTGGTGTAGAGCTGGCCGCGCTCCGCCTGGGTCGAAGCAGTCCAACTGGCGCGCTCGACCGGGTTGCGCCACAACGCCGAATCGGCGTTGGCGGCCAGGCCCTCCCAGGTGACAAGAGGCTTGTGGCCGGTGTATTGGTAGGTGCGCTGCACGGCGATGGGCCCGGCCTCGACGCTGGCCTGAACGACATCGCAGTATTCGCCGGCGGCGCGCAGGATCGGGGCGAAGGTGAGGCCGTTGGAATTGAACGTCGAGGGGCCGAAGATCAGCACCTTCTCCTTGCCGAGTACCTTGCGAATGGCGGTGGTGGTTACGAAGAAATACCGCCGGGCAATTTGGTAGAGGAACTCGTCCAGGTCGCGAGCCATGGCCGGCGTGAGGTCGGAGAGCCCGGTGGCATCCTTGCCGGTCCAGCGGTGGCGTCCATCCTCGTCCAGCAGGCCGTTCCCCTTGCCCCAGCCGCCGTCGGAATCCCAGCTCGTGTAGGACGAGTTCCAGGCGGAGTTGAGCCGGGCGAGGTCGTTCTTGTAGCGGGCCTGCAAAAAATCGCGCAAGGCAAACTTGGTGTATACCTTCGAGTCGCGATAGACGGTGCCGTTCCGGCTGCGGAGCTGCGTTGGGGACATCAGCAGGGCCAGCCGTCCCAGGTTCGGATGCTCGCCGCCGAGTTCGGGGCCGGGGCCGAACCCGAACAGATCGTCGCGGTCGTCGGTGGCAATGCCTATCAGGTAAGGACTGGAATAAATGGCAATGCCGGGCACATTCGCCGCCATGGCCTTGTTCCAGTAGATTTCAAAGTTGGGATCGAAGACATCGGGAAACTGCCCCCAACTGGCGTCGTAGTATCTGGAATTGAAACCGCGAAACAGGTCCTTGGTCGGCCCGGGAGCCAGTTCCATACGGTTTTCCAGCGACCACGGTGTGTTTTTTGCCAATTGAAAGCTGGGGAAGCTACCCCAGAGCGAGTAATGGCTGTACGGGCCCAGGCCATTGAATCCCCACGCTTTCAGCCGGTTGATCTGCGCCTGCGCCCAGCCCTGCGTGCTTCCATATTTTGCCGCCACGCGCTTCGAGTAGCTGCTGCCCAACTCGTCGACGTGCTCATCTCCGTCAACTTTGTAGACCGAGAGCAGCCAGAACTGATTGCCGGCCGGGGTGCAGAGCACCCAGCGGTGATCGATCTTTGCCGTATAGAAGTGCCGCGCCGGGCCGGAAGGGCAGGGGTGGTTTACAAGGCCGCCAAAGCGGTCCAGGCGCGGCCATACCAGCAGCAGCAAGTCGCGCGTTTGGCCGCCGGGCTGCGCCTGCAGCGCCAGTTTGTACTCGCCGATTTGCGTCGTAGTCCCAGAAAAGGTGCCGGTCGCGCCGTCAAACTTCAGCCCGGAGGGCAACGCGGACTGCAAATACCAGCGGGTCGCGCCATCGTGCGCGGCCGGCAACTGGGCCTTGTAAGCCTCGCCGGCATAGGCATTGGGCAAGAATTCGGAAATGCTCTCCGGAGCCGTCGCCGCCACGGTTTCTCCAGCGCGCTGGCAGCCGTGAACGGCAACAAATACCAGGACAACAATCAGCAACAGCACGGAATGTCGCGTCAGCCGAATCATGCTCTTGTTCCCACCAGGAATTCGTTGTAATTGGCCGCAAGCTGCGCGACCGCCTGCTCCAGCGATGCCGGTTCGCCTGCGCCGCCGGGAAGCAGCGCGCAAGCGCCGGCCAATGTCAGCTTTGTCACGCCACCGGCAAAGCCTGCCGCTTGCAGAAGCTGAAAAGCCGCCAGATAGGTTGCGTATCGCGGGCTGTAGCGGCGTGCCAGCCGCAGCCAACGGGGCCAGTCAGCGGCGGAACTCCACCAGCCGCGCCGGCGCAGGAGGTAAGCCCAGCCGCGAAGGCGGGCAGCCGCTCCCTGGGATTGGGCCAGGCGCCGCACCATCAGCTCGGCGTCGCCCCCGGCGCCGGCAAGCTGTTCCAGTTCCCACAGCCAGGCGCGCCTGGCGTACTCAAGCACGGCAAAGCAGAAACCGGGATCGCGCTCGCGTTGCTCTTCTTCCGGCTGCAGCTTCCAGCGCGTGCAGCGCCGCAGATGATGCAGGAACTCCGCTGCCGGGAAGGGAAGCCTGCCGCCTGTCTCGCGCGCAATGCGTTTGAATTGCTCTTCGCGCGCGCGATAGGTCGGCTCGTATCGCCCCAGGAAGACCAGCAACGAGGTCGCCAGGTCGAGGCACAGTTTTACCGTCGCGTAGTGCAGCCCATCGCTAAGTTCCGCGTTGCCGCTCGACGAAGCGTGCTCGCCTCTGGCGAGAAGCTGTGGTCCGTCGCCGGCGGCAAAGGCTGCGCGCAGATATTCGATAACGCGATTGCCGAGCATGCGCCAGGCGTCTTCGCGGGAGATCTCCGCGGCGGCGAAGAACGGGATCAATGCCAGGATGTTTTCCTCGCCCCAGATGACCTCGCCGCACACCTTCAACTCATAGCTGAAAATATGGCGCGGCAGGCGGCGCAGGTAGCCGCCGTGAACTACACCGAGGCTGACCTGGGTCTGCAAACCGGCGTCTGCCAGACACCGCTCAATCCGGCGGCACAACTCCGCGACGGTCTTGGCGGCGGGAAGAGGCATCGTGTTGTGGAGTACGACCATGGCTTCGACGTCTCCGAGCAAACGCTCGCCGGCGGGCGTGGAGATGAGCGTTTCCTCGCCGCGCGCCACGCTGCCGGTCAACACCAGGGCGCGCAGGCCGCTGCCGAAGGCGTTGTCGCACACCGCGGCCAGCGCTTCCCGGATCGCTCCCCGGCGCGCCATGCTGATCGGTTCCGTGCTCAACATCTCGGCCAGAGTCATCGTTCTCCTAGCTTGAACGGGCCACGGTTTGCGGCAGCTCCGCCACTTCGGCGCAAGCAAAGCGCCGGCCGGTGCGTTGTTGCCAAGTTTCCTGGTACAAGTCTCCGGTCTCGCGCACCTGGCGCGCGAGATCGAAGTGCTCCTCGACCCAGCGCCGTCCGCGGCTGCGGAAGCGGGCGCGCAGTTCAGGCTCGCGCCACAGCCGGATCATGGCCGCCGCCAGCGCATCCGCGTCTCCCGGCGGCACGGTCAAACCGGTTTGCTCGTTGACGATTACCTCAGGGGTTCCATCGACCGCGGTGGCAATCATGGGACGCCCGGCGGCTAGGCTCTCGATGGCCACCAGCGGCAAGCCCTCGAAGAACGAAGGCAAGACGCAGATATCGGCCAGCGCAAACCAGTCTTCGACGTTGCGCTGATAGCCCGCAAAACGAATGCAATCCGTTATTCCGAGCTTCTTGCGCCTGCGCTTCGAGCGCCCCGCGCAGCGCCCCGTCGCCAAGGCATACCAGGCGCACGTTGGCCAACTCACGCCGCACTCGGGCGAGCGCCTGGAACAGTACGGAGTGCCCCTTTTGCGGTTCCAGGCGGCCATTTACCAGCAGTACGGGGTCGGTTTCGCCAAAGCCGAGTTGCCGTCTCAGCCCGGCAGGCGCCTGATGCCGCGGATTGAACTTTCGCAGCTCGCAGCCGTTGCGGATCACCCTGATCTTCTCCGCGGACAGGCGCTTGTCCTGTATGAGGTAGCGCTGATTGGCTTCGGAAACGGCAATGTATCGGTCGACGAAGCGCCCAATCAGGCGATCGACCGCGTAGCTTGCCTTCCAGCCGTGCCGCCAATATTCGCGCAGGTGCGGCGTCTCGACCGCGACCGGTACGCCCGCCAGCTTGGCCAGCGGCGAGGCGAACAGGCTGGAGTAGAAACCATGAGAGTGCACGATCTGGATCCTGGCCCGGCGCAGAAAGGCGCAGAAGCTGGCCATGGCGTGCCAATCGGTTGGCCGGCGGATCGAGATGGCTACGGTGCGCACATGGGCGGGAAGATCGCCTTCGAGCAACTTCAGCAGCGGCTCCGGACAAGCCAGCGAAAGCTCGAAGTGGTCGCGGTCCAGCCGTTGCAGCAGGTCGAGCATGTGGTTCTCGGCGCCGGCGCGGATCGCCGCATTGGTGAACATGCATACCGAGAGCCTGGCCGGATTGGAATAGGCGGTCATGCCAGCGGCTCCGCCATGTGCCGGTAGATGTCGCGGACCGTCGCCAGCGGCATGCCGGGATTGCGATTGGAAAGAAAGACGGCATCCGAGTGCGGATCGTCCGGGTGATAGCCATGCATGCCGGCGGGCTTCCACGAGTTGCCGTTGAAGCCGCTGGCCGCGATCAGGCAACCGGGATTCATCAGCAAAATCGCTTCGCCATAGCGTTTGTCGGGAAAGAAGATGCCCAGCTCGCGCAGTTCGGAGTCCGGCAAAAGGCGCGCACAGGGCACGGCGCGCAGGCGCTCGGTGATCTGCTCCTGCGCCTGCTGGGAGAAAAACCAGAAACGCGCCATGGTCGAGTCGTAGACAGCCAGGTAATCCTGCGGCATGCGGAATCCGCAGCCGGTGATTTCCGCTGCCAAGTCATAGTGCTGCCGCACCGGTGCCATGCCGTGATCGGAAAACAGGAACAGGCCGGCGTCCGCATCGCGGCGTTGCGCGGCGGCGAAGACGCGCCGCAATCCCTCCTCATACCAGTCGAGCTTCTCCGCCACCTTGCGCGGCTCGGCGCAGTGCGTGTGCAGAAACATGTCAAGCTCGCAGAGATAGAGGAAGAAAAAGCGCGCCTCATCTTTCGCTATATCCGTCTCCGCCTGCTGCATGATCTGCCGGTCGGTCGCATGCCGGTAGGAATAGATGCGATAGGGAATGCCGGCTTGCGCGAGCTGGTCGAAGATCGAGGGCGTTGCGCCCAGCCCGCCGCGCTCGTAGATGTTGGATCTCTCCGCCCAGTTGAACCACGGCAGCAGCTTGGGGCTGACGCAGCAATCAAATCCCGGGCCGGCGCTCAGGGCGCGGCGCCCCAGCTCGGTCATCAGCCGCCGGCCAATGCGATTGTCCAGCAGGGAATCGGGCAGAAAGTCGAGGTGCCGCATCCAGCGGAACGGGGAGCCTTTAGGATCGTAGTAGACCAGGTTCCAGATGCCGCTCTGTTGCGGCAGCAGGCCGCTGAGGATGGCGGGAATTATTCCCGAGCTGAAGCCGAGCAGCGTACGCAACGGCTGCCGGTAGGGAAGCACATCGCCCAGGAAAGGATTGTCGCGGACCAGCGTCCAGCCGAGGGCGTCGAGGAGCACGAATACGTGCAGGTTTTTCGGCGGCTTCATGCGCGCTCCCCCGGCCTCCAGCCGATGCGGCGCCGGCCTTCGGCGGGCTTAGGCACCGCCACGCCAAGCCACTGCGGCCGCAAGCCGAGCATGATTTTCTTAGGAATCGAGAGCGCAGCCTCGCGCAGGCGCCGGCGCACCAGCCGCGGCAGCGAGCATGAAAGCAGTTCGTGGAATTCGGCCAGCGAAGTGTGCTGGTAGATGGCAATCCGTCCGTAGACTGCCTCTCCCGGCCGGGCGGGCCAGTTGCGGGAAGAGCAGATGACGCTGAACCCGGCTTGGCGCGCGGCGGCGATAACGCGCGCATTCAGCAGCCCGTAGGGCGCGGAAAAGCAATCCACCGCGCTGCCCAGCTTTTGTTCGAGCAGTTGGCGCGAGAGGCTGAGCTGCGCGGCACAGCTCTCTACGTTCAGCCTCAGCAGGCAAACATGGAAATGGCCGTGCGAGCCGAACGACATGCCCGCGCGCTGCATCTCGCGCATCTCTTCCCAGCCGATAAAGCCGGGGCTGCCGATGTTCGCGGTGTTGACGAAAAACGTGGCCGGCACGCCGTGTTCCGCCAGCAGCGGAAACGCCGACTGGTAATCGCTGGCCAGCCCGTCGTCAAAGCTGATGGCGGCCGGACGCTTGGCAAGGGAGACGCTTGTGGCCTCGCGCACGTACACCGGCAAGCGGCCCTCGGCGAGCAGTTCCCCGAGTTGCGCGCGAAAATCGGCGGGCGAGACGCAATACTTGTCGCCGCCGGGGGGGCGCTCCGCTATGCCGTGGTAGAGCAGTATGGGCACGCCGGCAATCGCTGGTCCGCACCGGGCTAGTGCACGCGCTGCCATGCGTTCTCCTTACGGCCCGCCAGGCACTGGAGCAGCCCGACCAGAAACGCCAGGTTCATCGATACCAGGAAGTAGCCGATCAAGGCATAACGCACCTGCCGCAGCCGCTTGCGGAAGAGGAAACCCACCGCCGCCCACAGGTAAACCGCCGCCTGGAGCAGCAGCGTAAAGCGATAAAACGGGATTCCGAGCAGCCAAAAATTGCTGGCCAGGGCGAGAATCAGCAGGCAGGGTACGAACCAGCGCAGCAACTTGTGCGAAAGGAAAGCCAGGGCGGTAAAACCGCGCAGAGGCACGCGCAGCAGCGAGGGCAGAGCGCGAAAGCTTCCGGTGGCGATCCGCACCCGGCGCCGGAACTCGCCGCTGATGGTCGAGGCCGGATAGTCGACCGCCTTGGCTTCCGGATCGTAGTGCACCTGGTAGCCGAAGCGGCGGGCGTGCATGGAGGTGATGATGTCGTCGACCAGGGCGTCGTGCCCGGGAGGAACGTAAGCCTCGCGGCGCACGGCATAAATGGCGCCACTGGGAGTGAGCGTGGCGCCCAGGCGGGCCTCCATCATGCGCAGCGCGGTCTCGTACTTCCAGTAAACGCCTTCAGTCTGGCGCGACTCGGGTCCGGCGTCGAAAAACAGCGAGCCGCAGACCACGCCTATGGAAGGCTCGGCGAAATGACGCACCAGCTTGCGCAGCGAGTCGGTGGCGAACATGGTGCTGGCGTCGGAGAGCACCAGGATGTCGTGGCGGGCATGCTCGAAAGCGGTATTCAGCGCCGCGGCCTTGCCCTGGCGCTGCGGTTTGAAAACGACTTCGATGTTCTGGTCGGCGCGGTTGCGCAGGATATCGTTTGTCCCGTCGGTCGACCCGTCGGAGACAATGATGACCTGCAGCTTGGCGGCCGGGTAATCGAGTTCGGCGAGGTTGCGCAGCTTCTCCACCAGGCGTTCTTCTTCGTCGTGGGCCGCCAGGAGCATGCTGACAGCGGGAAGCTGCTCTTCAGGGCGCTCGCCGCGGCGGCGGTCGGTGCGGTCCATCAGGTAGCGCAAATCACGCGACACCTGCGAGGCTCCGTAGCAGAAAAACAGCAGCAGCGGGTAGCCGAAGTAGGTGTACACGATGGCCAGCAGTGCCGCCCAGAATACGAAGGCGGCCACGGGAATCATCGCGCACCCCGGCCCAGCAGCAGGATCTTGGCCGTCTTGAAGGCCACCAGCAGGTCCAGCCCGATTGAGCAGTTCTTGATGTAGAAGAGGTCGTAGGCGAGTTTTTCCGCGTTTTCGGCCAGGGTTTCGCAGTAGCCGCGGTTTACCTGCGCCCAGCCGGTCGCGCCCGGATAAACGCTCCAGCGCAGCGTATAAAACGGTATCTGCTCGGCCAGCGGATTTTCCTGTTCGGGGACGAACGGGCGCGGTCCCACCAGGTGCATGTCGCCCAGCAGGATGTTCCACAGTTGCGGCAGCTCGTCCAGGCGAGTGGCGCGTATCCAGCGGCCTACGCGGGTGCAACGGTCATCATCCTGGCGCACCGGCCGACCCTTGTCCGCGCCTTGGTACATGGAGCGAAACTTGTAGAGTGTGAACAGCTTGCCTTGCTTTCCCACACGGCGCTGGCGGAAGATCGCCGGTCCCGGCGAGTCCAGCTTGATGGCGATGGCGATCAGCAGCATCACCGGCGACATCAGCACCAGCCCCACGGTAGAGATCAGCAAGGAGAAGGCGCGCTTCAAAAGCTGCGTGGAGCGGGAAAGCTGGAACCCCGGCGAGAACAGCAGCATGCTCGGCCGCAAGGCTTCCAGCGACACCTTGCCGGTAATCAGCTCGTAGAGCTCGTTTCCTTCCTGGATGATGACGCCGCGCTTTTTCAGTTCCAGAAGGGGCTCGACCGGCAGCCGTCCGCGCCGCTCCCGCATGGCGACCACAATTCTCTGCACGCGCTGGACCCGGGTCATGCGCTCCAGCTCGGCAACCATGGGAGATTCCGCGACCGCCTGCGTACGGGCAACCGCAGTCCCGCCCGCCACGGCCCGCGCCGCCACGGCCCGCGAGTAGTCTTCGGTCAGGTGAGCCACCACGCGAAAGCCGAGTTCGGGGCGGCTGGCGATCTCCTGGCGCAGCGTTTGCGCCAGCTCGTCGTCGCCGAGTATGGCTACGCGCTCCTGGAAGACGGGCAATGTATTGAGGAAGGCGAAAATGCGCCGCCAGACGGCGGTGAGCGCCGCCGCGCACAACATCCCCAGGCCCAGCACCGATTGTTCCAGGCGCATGGTGGGGAAACTGCCGTAGACGAGCGCCACGATGACGCAGACCGCGCCGAAGACCTGGATCAGCCTGGTGAAGACTTCCCGCTGGCTGTGCAGTACGCTGGGGTCGTACAGATCGAAGTAGTACATGCACAGGGTGAAGATTCCGACTACCAGCGCGATCCGCGCGCCGCCCTGTTCATAGCCGATGAACACTTCGCCGTCCAGCGGTCCCAGGATGGCCATGATGGCCAGCATGAACGCCAGTGCGGTCAGCAGCGCTTCCGACGCGCACAGCAGTACCGTGCGCACCGGAAAATAGGCATTGAGAAAGCGGACCACGAGTCCCCTCTATTCTTCTTCTGACAGCCTGCCCTTCGAGTTCTTCTTGGATTTGTAGTACCCGCTGTAAGAATTAAGCTGTTCGAGGTCGGTCGCATCGTTTAGCACGACCCCGATCAGCTTGGGACTGTCCATAGTTTCCAGTGCCTGCTTGAGCGCCTTGCGGGAAGCAACCGCTTTGCGCACCACCAGCAAGGTTCCGTCGGCCAGACGGGCCCACTGGTTGGAATCGGCCATGGGCAGCAGCGGCGGGGTGTCGATCACCACCCAGTCGAAGTGCTTGGTCAACTCGGCCATGCCCTCGGCCATGCGTCCGGACTGCAGGATGGAAGCCGGCTGCTGGACGTTTCCGCCGGGGAGCACATAGAGGTTGGTCGCGCCCATGCGAAAGATGAAGTTGCGCAGCGCGGCCTGCTCCTGGCTCCACCATTCGCCGATTCCGGAGCGCTTGGAAAGTCCGAGCAGACTGCACACTCCCAGCCGGCGCAAATCTCCCTCCACCAGAAGCACGCTGGAGGAAAGCCGCTTCTCCAGGGTAAGCGCGAGGTTGACGGAGATGAGCGTCTTGCCTTCGTGGACCACGCTGCTGGTCACCTGCAGAATTTTCAGGTTCGCCTTTTGCCGCAGGTTGATCAGTCGCGAAGCCAGGACGCGGAACTTCTCGGCGCCCAGCCCGCGCTCGTCGTTGATGGCCACCAGGCGATCGCCGTCGTCGGTGCCGAAATCGGCGGTCGGCAGCCCGTCCAGATAAGGGCTGGAGCGGGGCGCGTCGATTGTTATCCAGGAGATCGGAGAGGGTTTGACTGCGGGCTCCGGCTCCCGTTCGGCGGCGACAGTGTCGCGGTCGAAGTCGGACCGCGACCGCGGTGGTGGCTCTGGCTCGAACTCCGTCGGCACCTCCCGCAGCGGGATGGTTTCAACCATCGTTTCCCGCCCGGTAATGTTTTGCCGCAGGACTTCACGTTCCAATTCGGTTTGTCGCAAGGCTTCGAAAATTCGGCTCATACGGCGGCAACTCCTGTATGCTCCTGCTCTTTGCCTTTGGCGTCGGAGCCGGGTTCCAATATCTTTGCTATCTTCAGCAGCGCATCCACGATCATTTTGCGGTTGGCGGTCTCGTACTGCTCGTGCGATGTGCCATTGCCATTTCCATTGCTTGGCGCCTGGACCACGTCCAGACGCAGATCGGCGGCGACCTCTTCAATGACGGAGGGCTTGATCCATTTTTCCTGCCGGGCGAAGCCGTTCACCAGGGCGGCGTCGCAGATGTTGTTTATCAGCCGGGGGATGCCGCGAGAATGGTGAACGATGAGTTCCAGGGTCTCCGGCGGGAAAATCTCCAGCATCCTTCCAGAAGCGCCGGCCAGGGAAAGCCGCTTGTCGATGTAGCCATGAATCTCGGGCTCGTTTAGCGGCTCCAGCTTGCAGCGCAAGGCAACGCGCTGCTTCAACTGGCGCAGGTAGGGCGAATCGAGAAGGTCATCCAGCTCCGGCTGGCCGACCAGCAAAATCTGCAGCAGCTTGTGCTGCGAGGTTTCGATGTTGGTCAGCAGGCGGATCTCCTCCAGCAGCTCGGCGGTCAGCAGGTGCGCCTCATCGACCAGCAGCGCGGCGGTTGAGCCCCGGCGATAGACCTCGATCAGGAAATCGTTGAGCTGCGACAACAGGTCGGCGCGCCTCGTTTTGGGGTCCGGTATCTTGAAGTCGATCACCACCTGACGCAGCAGGTCGTCGCAGGAAAGCAGCGGATTGAAGATGAAGGCATGGGTAACCTTGGAGCGCCGCAAGGCTTCCAGCAGGCAGCGCAGCAGCAGGGTCTTGCCGGTGCCCACCTCGCCGGTGAGCACGACGAAGCCCTTACGCCCGCGAATGCCGTAGGTCAGGTTAGCCAGCGCCTCGTTGTGCTTGGCCGTGCCGTGATAAAACTTCGGGTCTGGGCCGACGCCAAAAGGATTCTGCGTTAGGCCATAGAATCTGCCGTACATCGGCTACCCCCTGTAAAACGTATAGAGATTTGCGCCGGCCATGATCACCGTCATGAACGTGGCGCCACACCACTCGAGGATGCGCCGCCGGCGGTGCGCGTGCTCCTCAGAAGGCGTTACCAGGTGCGGAATGCCGGCCAGGACCCGAACATTAACCATGCGGCTGACTTCGTCTTCCGAGCGAATGCGGTCGTCGACGAATTCGACCAGGAAGGTGATGCCAACGGCTAGTACAAGACCGGCGATCAGGCCGAGCACGCTGATTCTCAGCCGGTCCGGCGAATAGGGTTTCAGCGGCAGGCTGGGCGGATCGAGAATGCGGAACCCTTTGCCTTGCTGCCGCTTTTCCAGATTGGTGGCCAACTGCGATTGCATCTGCTTCTTCAGCAGGGAATCGTAATTGGCCTTGGATTGATCGTAATCGCGGGTGAGATCGGCGAGCTGCTGCTCGCGGATCGGCGCCTGATTCAAGCGGACCTGCAGAGTGGAGATCTGGGCGTCAAGCGACGCTATTTCGTGGCGCGAGCTCTCGACCTCCTGCTGGTTGGCCTTCACCTGCCCCTCCAACTGCAGCATGGGGGAGACGGCCTGCATCTCCGACGGGCTTACCGGAGGCTTGGTGGTGGCGCCGGATTTATCCAGGTCGGCCTGGATGTCTTTCTTGACCCGCTCGATCTCGGTGATGCGGCTCTTCAGTTGAATCACGTCGGGATGCTTGTCGGTATAGCGGGTTTCCGCGTCGGTCAGGTCGGCCCTCAGCTTGGCCAGCTCCTTTTCCAGGGCCGGCATGGTCATCATGATCTGGTCGCCGCCGATGCGCACCGAGCGGTACTGGTTAAGAAGCGACTCAAGGTAAAGCTTCTGCTGCTCCGCCTGGTTGAGCCTCTGCCCGACGTTGCGGTAACGGTCCTGCAACACCGAAAGCATGTGCACGTTGCCCTGTATCTGGCTGGGAAGCTCGCCCAGGTAGTGGGCCTTGAAGTCCTTGATCCGGGACTCCTGCTGGGCCAGGTTCTCGCGCGCGCTGTTCAACTCGCTGGAGAGAAACTCGGTGGTGCTTTCCGAAAGCTGCGACTGCTCCTGGATCTCCTCGTCGATGAACAGGGAGGTCAGATGCGTGGCCACCTTCTGCGCCAGGGTGGCGCTGGGGGCGGAGTAGCTGATGCGAAACGCCGTCAGTTGCCGCTTGCCGGGAGCTTCTACTAGCTGTATCTGGATGTCCTTGCGCATCAGCTCGACCAGGCCGTCGGGCCCCAGGCGCTGCCGCTGGTTTTCGTAAAGATGGTTGGCGTTGATGATCCGTTCCAGCCGGGTGCGGCTCAGGATCTGCTGCGTCATGCTTTGCAGCCGTTCCTGCAGGTCGACGTTGACGTTGGCCATGACGTACTGCTCGGGAACCTTCTGCGGTTCGACCAGAATCAGCGTCTCGGAGCGGTACACGGATGGCAGCAGCCGGCCGATTCCCCAGGAGAGGACCCAACAACCGAAGAACAACCCGATCAGCCACCAGCGCCGGCGGCACAAGATTTGCCAGTATTCGGAAATATTCAACGCTGGCTGTGAGCTCTCCTCAAACATTGTTACCTCCCAATACCTTTCAGGAAGTGATAGTCAATCGTTAGTTGAACCAGGGCGTGATCTCCCGGTGCGTAATACAGATTGTGCGTGACCTGTTTCACGTAAGCCGCGTCCAGTCGCGCCCAGAAGTGGCGGGTTATGTCGTAGGTCAGTCCTCCGCCCATGGCTATGGTGCGGAACGAGTAGTTGGTGGGGCCGGCCGTCCAAAGTTGTTCGTCATCGATATCTATGCGCACCGAGCCGGTCCAGCGTCGGACCAAGTGCGAGCGGAACGAAGCGGTGCCGTAATTGGACAACACCGTCGACAGCAGGCCGCCGGGGTTCGTCACCTGGCGCAGATACTGCGCATTCACCGCATTGCGGTGACCATTCCATGAATAAACGGCCCCCACCAGCGGCTCCCACCCCTCCTTCTTAAGTGACACCATAAGCGGCCCCAGCGGCGTTGTCCCGATGGGGAAAAGACCGCTGCTGCGCGGGTAAGAGGGCCCGCCAAAGACGGTCAGCACCGACTTCGGCCGCAGCACGATCTCGTCAAACACCAGTACGGACGGCACCTGGGTGCGCGATTCAATGGCGTGTACATATTGGTCGGAGTAAGTGGCTTGCACCCCGATCGCCTGGTGGCGCGTAATCTGCTCAGAGAAGAATACCGAGCCGTTGAATTGCTGCGCGTTGTACAGGACGGGAGTCGGGCCAATGATCACATAAGCCTGGCCGAAATCGTAGGTCTGGTATCCGGCGGTCACGCCGATGGCGGAGCGGGCCGAAAGCTTGTAGCTGACGTCTCCGTTGGAGACCAGTGTGGTGCGCTTGACGGTGGGAAACACGCCGTTGTAAATAGGGCCGAAAAGTCCGCCCAGTTCGGGAAGCAGGGCAACACGCCCGACCGTCTCGAAAGGATTGGTGGTTACGCTGTAGTCCTGGCGGGCATGGAGGGTCCAGCGCTGCGTCGGCGCCCAGAGGATGTCGCCGGCGGCGTTCTGCGTAAACTCGGTGTTGTCGCTGCCGTGCTGGCTGCCGCTGATTCCGGGCGTGTAGCTGATGGTGTAAATCGCCGTTTGCAGCGTCTGCCGCACCGCGACGCTGGGCTGCAGGAAATAGCGTATGTCCGATGTCGTCGTCAAGGTGGTGCCGCCAGAGGTTCCGGTAGCGTATCCCTTGGTGTCGTAGGAGGCTCCTCCCGAGACCCCGCCGGCAACGACGTTGCGGTAGTCGGGGTCGCTTCCCGTCGCCAGGCTCGGTCCCACCCCGGAGAGGTGCTGCGGAGCGTTATCCAGCGGCGATATCGCGGCTTGGGGTTCTTCCGCTGCGGTCGCCAGCAGGGCGGAGAAGCACAACAGCAGGCAGGTGCCGATAATTGTCAGTGGTGCCCTCAACTTCGTCTCCATTTATGGGACGACAATAGTGTCCCGGGGTAATAGCATGATGTTCTCGTTCGAATCTCCGCTAAGTGCCCGCTTGTAATTGAAGGGCAGCTTCTCGGTGGAGCCGTCCTGTCGCGGACGCAACACATAGATCTTTTTCGACTTGGCAAAGTCCCTCAGGCCGCCGGACAGGGCGATGGCGTCGAGCGTGGTCAGCCGCATGGCCAGCGGATATGATCCCGGCCGGTAAACTTCACCCACCACGGTGAAGTACTGACTGCGCGCGTCCTGCACGATGATGGTCACCTCGGGGTTGGCCATCAGTGTGCGCAGCTTTTCCGTGATGGCCTGCTGCAACTGCGTCGGCGTCAGCCCGCTGGCGGTCACCTCGCCAATGAGCGGAAGCGAAATCTTGCCATCGGCACGGACGGGAAGGACGCGCGACACCTCCTGCTCGTGCCAGACGTTGATGGCGAGCACGTCGCTTTCCCCGATCACGTAGTTGGGGTTGGCTTCCGCGTTGACCGGGTTGGCCTTGGCCTCCACGTTGACCGGGTTGGCCGCCGCGGCAGATTTATCCCCCTTCTTTGCCAGGGCGGCGGTCGCCACCAGCAGCACCAGGACCAGAATTGCGCAACTCTTTTTCATTCCTCCTCCGTCAGCCGCTATTGAGGCTTGAAGTCGTGCCGGCGGTCGACGCCGGCTTTTTTCAGCTTGTACAGCAGCGACCTGTAACTGATATGCAGGGCGCGCGCCGCCCGTTTGCGGTTCCATTGGTTTGCCTGCAGCGTGTTCATGATCAGCCGGCTTTCCAGGTCCTTGACCGCCTCGCGCGTGATCTGGCTGAGCGCAATCGAGCTTTCCGGCGGCACCTCCAGGTCGATATTGGTTCGGGCGCGGCCGTTCAGCTCCTTGGCAATGACTTCTTCCGTGCCCAGGACCACGTACCGCTTCATCAGGTTTTCCAGTTCCCGGACGTTGCCCGGCCAGGAATGGGTCTTCATCAGCAGCAGGGTGGATGGGGACAACATGGGCACGCTGCGCTTGTATTTGGCGCTGTGCAGGGCGATCAGGTATTCGGCCAGCCCGGCAATGTCGGCCACGCGCTCGCGCAGCGGCAGCAGCCGCAGCACCAGCCCGCTTATGCGGTAATAAAGGTCCTGGCGAAAACGCGCGGCGGCTACTTCGTGCTGCAACTGCCGGTTGGTGGCGCAAACCACGCGCACGTCGGCTTTCTTTTCCGTGCTGCCGCCAATGCGGTTGAACTGCCCGTCCTGCAGAAGCTGCAGCAGCTTGGATTGCAGCGAGAAGTCAAGTTCCGAAATTTCGTCGAGAAACAATGTCCCGCAACGCGCCATCTCGATGCGGCCCGGCTTGGTGTCGAAGGCGCCGGTGAAAGCGCCTTTCTCGTAGCCGAACAGCTCGCTCTCGATGAGCGTGTTGGGAATGGCCGGACAGGCTGACCTTGACAAAGGGCCCATCTGCCCAGATCGAACACCGGTGAATATACTTGCAGACGATCTCTTTGCCGGTGCCGCTTTCACCTTCGATCACGACCGGGATGTTGGTGTCCGCAATCTTCTCGATGCTTTCGCGGATCGCCGCCATCTCGGGTGTGCAGCCGAAGATGATCGCTTCCTGGGGAATGTCCTGCCCGATCGCGGGTGCATTCGCTGCAACGAATTTCATGCAACAGCCAGTTGCAGCTAGTGCGCCAAACCGCTTCACTTTCTGGCGCATGCTGCAAAAACGGGGCAAGCCTGGCCTAAGTAGCTGGTTTTCAAAGGCGGAGGCCGCATCCGCACAGACGCGGCAATGTGCAGGCGGCCGTCATTGGTTACTTTGGTATTGCGGGTTTTAGGAAAACCATTTCCCTCGAAAAAAGAAAATGTTTACCGATTCTTCAGGCGATTACATGTTCGTACCCATCGAAGGCAGACGTTTCATCGCCGAACGCGGGCCATTCATCGCCGTTCGCGCAGCGCGAATCTGCCTGGCGCGGTCCCCGGCGCGTATCTGCGCTTCCCGGAGCGGAAGGCGCCGTAGAGCTGATCGTAAGTTCGTGATCGGCGCGGCCCTTTGTGTCAGGCGCGCTTCAGAGGCTGCACAGAAAGAAAATCGAGCCGCTGTTTGGAAATGGCTCAGTGCGGCGCAGATTGCCTCCAGCAATGGCGGCAAGTGTCAAAGTAATGACTGCTCCGCCGGGCATTAAAAGTGGTATATTCCTGCCGGTACGCCGTAAGTATCTGAAAACAGTAATGATACTCCTCGGTATTTCCCGTCTCAATTTTTCCCGTTTTGGAACTAAAATCAGGATAGGTTACTTTTGTTCTTGTACTCTCGATTTACAGTGTCTATCCTAGTCAGTGACAAAGGTAATGTTCTGCTGACTGGCGTAGTTACGTAAGTGGTGGCTACTGGAGAGGGCTTTAGTCCGAGGCTTCAAGGCGCAATGAAAAGAACGTATAAGGCCGTGGCGCTCGTAGTTCTGCTGGTGAGCTGTGCGCTGGGCGGTTTTTACCTCTGGCAACGGTTTCGCCTGGACTATATTAATCTTCCGGCTCCTCCTCCATACGATTTTAGAGCGGCGCGCGAGATATATCCCTACTCGGTTATTCCCGGAGGAGCTTACGACTGGATCGAGCTACAGGATTCGGTCAAGCACGACCCGGTTGCGCGTGAACATTATAGCGGCATAGACCCGGGGCGGGTCTGGGCGGAAGTAGTGCGTAAGCCGATGCAGGCTTACGTCTCCTATCGCAAGGGAGAGTCGGTTTACTGGACCGATCATCCGGTGCGCATCGCGCAAGGCGAGGTTCTGCTCACCGACGGCCGCAATTTCATCCGCGCCCGCTGCGGCAATCGCGTGGAGTTCAAAAAGCCGCAGCCCTTGCCCGGACGCGTTCCGCCGCCGGAAGTGCCTCCGCCGGATATCGCCTTCGACATCCCGGCCCCGGGACTGGTTCCGCCCAGCATCATTACCCCGCCGATCCTTACCGCCAGGACCTGGGAGTATCCTCCCGATACCAGATACTGGCGGACTCCGCTGTGGGCCGGCACTTATTATCAGTTGTCCAGCATACCGGAGCCGGGGACGATCATGCTGGTAGGATCGGGCCTGGTGGGACTGGCCGGCTACTTTAAGCGGCGCAAGGGATAGAAATCACACACATCTCCTTGCGCCCTGCTCCTTCTTCAACCTGCTTAATGCGAACCTGCCTTGGCGGAGCCGCAAAACTATCCCGCCGCTGCCGCCCGCATACGGCAAATATCAAATTCCTTTGACCAGCGCCGCCGCTAACGGACACGGCTGTTGGTTACCTTCGGAACCGGTTTGCCCGCGCACTTCGATGCTATGATTTGGATGATTTTTCGCGCGTAGCGCATTACTGTCTGCGGAACTGAGTTTGGCGGAGAGGAATTATCGCCGCGTTTGATCAGGTCTTTCGCGCAGGTCACGGCCGACAAATACAAACCTGGGTTGCTGGGATGAATGTTACGGTACAAACGGGGATGGCCGCTGAATCGAAGCTGCCGTCGGATTTGAAGCTGGAATTTCTCGTTCTGCAGGTAGTGCACGGCTTCTATCTCGACCTGCTGCGCCAAGCGCTGGAGCATGATGTCCCGGTGCCGCCGGGCTTCGATGCCAGGTCGCTGCTCCGTCCGGTGGACCTGGAAAAGGCGCTGGGCGAGATTCGCCGCTGGCTGCGCCTGCTTGATCTGGCCATCACGCCGGCCATGGTGCGGCAAGCGCTCAATCAGCGGATCGATCCCGATTTGGCGGCGGCGCTGTTGCGCTATTACGTTAGGCAAAGGTCGGAAAACGATTTCAACCGCGACAAGGCCGATTTTGTGGCCAGCTTCCTTTACCGTTATCCGCGGGTCGAGGGGCAGTGGGACAGCCGTGGATGCTTGCTGGAGGGAGTGGAGCCTGCGGCGCTGCCTTTCGAGAATGCACTGGCTGAAATTCTGGGCGATTCGCCCCTGCCGGAATTTTCCTCCGAGGCGGCACGCAACCTGCGCGAGTTCAAATCCATGCGCGCCCAAGTGGAAAGCTTCCGCCATTTCGGCGCGCTGATCGACTCCGGCATCATCCAGAAATCGCGGCGCGTCAAGTATGCGCTGGGCACGGCGCTCTACCATCCGCACGCGCTGGCCGTAATCGCTCCCTACAACGCCTTTCTGGGAAACCGCTTTACCGAGCTGTTTCACGCCGCCGCTGCGCACATCAGGAGCTTCGTCGAGCAGGCGCAGTCAACCAGCGGCAGCGTCCAGGGCTTTATCGCCGGCGACGTGACCCTCAATCACCTGCGGGAGGTGCGGGCAGAGGAAATCCTGGCGACCGAATACATGCGGGCTCAGGATAAGCTGCGCCACATCATCAAGCTGGAGAAAGCGGTCGACGCGCGCAAGCAGGCAGGTCTCGGGCCGGCCCGGCCGCCGCTCACGGCGGAGCAACTGCAGGCGGGAATTGTACCCAACCGCACCGAGCAGTTGCTGACGCCCAAGCCGGTGGACAGCGAAGAAGAAATCCGTTTGCGTTCCATCCAGGATGCCATCTGCTCGGCAGTCAAGGATTCCGATCCGCGCTCACGGCACCTGGCTACGCTGGCTTTTGCCGGCATAGTGTTAAGTCCTGCCGAAGCGGATGCCTGCTGCGCCGACTATCTGAGGGAAAACAGCTTCCGCGGCGATAATGCTCGCGCGCTCATTCGCCTCCTTGCCGTTTCCGCCCGCATAGCCACCGAGATGGATGGCCTGGAATCGCGGCAGAATTCCATGTACCTCTGGCGCCCGCATGCCGAACGGCTTTATCAACTGCTGACCGCCTGCGAACTGGCGCGAATTGAGGTGAAACGCGTGATCCAGGTGGCCACTGAGCGCGGGCTTATTGAAAAGGTGAAAATCCTGAACGCGTCGCTGCATAAGCTGCAGGAGAAACGCGATGCGGTCGCGGCGCGGCTGTCCTTGTTCGAGAATCGCAAGTAATCCCGATTACTGACCCGCAGCATTCTCGCTAATCGTCACAAGCCGGGTGTGGGATGCACAGGGCCCCGGCAGCGCCGCGCGCTGCCGGTAGCGGCCTCCATGATGAGTAGTGGAGAGTTAGCCTTTAACGGCAGCGGCGGTGCGAGCGCGCGGTGCTTTTGTAGGTAGCCGCCGACCGCGACCAGGCCGGTACCGATCAATACCGCCGTGGCCGGCTCAGGTACCGGAGATGTCTGTGGAGTTCCTCCTCCGGCCCACCCGGTCACGCCCGCAGTCGTGTCGGCGATGTGAACGGCGAGCGGATAGACACCGGTGACCAGATTGTTGACGCTGGTAAACGTGCCACCGTCAGCCTGAGTTACCTGAAAGGTCAACGCCGTTCCCAGGCTCTGATTAGCCGAGTTAGTGATGGCATACTGGAAAGTTCCAAACCCATCCAAGTTTTTGGAAGGTGTTAAAACAGACCATCCGGTGCTGATCACGCTCGAAATGTTGCTAATAGTCAGAGCATCGCTTCCCACATAGTTGAAAGCAAAGGCTGCTCCAGGGCTCCATATGACGTAAGGGCTCTGCAATACTTCGGTTACGGTTATTGTTTGACCGTTTGGACTAAGTGCCAGGTTGACGGTAGCGTACGGCGGCTGCGCCGATCCGGGCTGCCCCGAGCAGTTATAGGATGTAGCGCCACTGCCGCACAAACCGTCGGCATTACCCAGCGTGAGCGTGTAAGTAGCAACGTCAGCGGCGGCTGGTAACGAAGCTATAGCCACTAGAATGACGAACAGCAACGGCCAGAGCAAACGCTTGGAAGTAACCATATGCACCCCTTCTTCTAAAGGGCTAAAGCTCTTCTAATGCAGCTACGGCTCACATCGGCAGCTACTTCAGTGCCAAAAGGCCAACATTGTTGCCGCACGAGGCCGATGTACAAGAGTGTGGCCCGATCGCAGGTTACTAAGGTAATGTAGGCATACATCCACCTTCTTTTGAAGGCGGGTAAGAGGTTGGTCAATAAGATAAGGTAGGTGAATAAGAAGCAGCGAATAAGAGGGCTTGGCAGCTTGTTTCAGAAGTTAGAAGGCCCAGGCAGCATAACGGCTTCGCTGCCCGGACCTTTTCTGGGTGAGCAATGAGCGGGCGGGCTATGCTTTTACCGCACCGGTACTTCGAGAGTGGCGGAACTTCCGCATGTAGCCGCCGACGCCAAGCAATCCGCTGCCGAGCATGAGTATCGTAGCCGGCTCGGGCACCGGGCTGACGCCGATCATCTCCTGTGTTCCAGCGTTGACCGGCGTATAAATTACCAGGTTGTTGAAGTAGTTTGCCGGCAAACTGCCTATCGTATTCTGCGCCTGGGTTACCCATTGCGCAGCGCCGGAGCTGTTGTAACTGGATTGGTTGGATGTGCAGTTTTTGCCGCTCGTACACGTAGTCAGAGCGGAGTCAAAGAGCCCCCATATGGCCCAGTTGATTGCCGCCGCCGTGCCGGACGACGGGTTAGAGCCAAGCTGCAGAAACAGCCAGCCCGCTTCCTGGTACAAAGCTGTGCTGTTGGTCAGGCCCGCGAAAAGAGTTCCTGAAAGGTTGGAAAAGGTGCTTACTGTTGCTGTCCAGGATTGGCCCTGGGTTATGGAGTTGCCGAAGTCGTCGCACAGTAGCGGGACGCTGGTAGTGTTGCCGACCGTAAAGTAATACGGGTAGACATAGTAGCCACCCGAGGTGTTGGATCCTGTGCCTGTAAAGGTGAGTTGGACGGTGTTCGCTCCTGCTGGTATGACGAACAGGAGTGCCAGTAGAACTGATGCGATCAATTTGTACATTCGCTCCACCTCAATTCAGCCAAGGTGTCCTTCGCCCAATGGACCAATTTCCGGGCTGAAGTTAATTTGGCGGCAGGTTACTTAAAGGCCGGTACTATTGCCGCACAGGGTCAATGTACCACCGGAGATAGAAGGTGCAAGTTACGGAGGTAATGGGTGAATTGCCCGATTACTAAAGTAATGAAATTGCGGCTAGCTACTTTATAAGAAGGGAAGTAAGAGATGAGGAGCGCACCGCGAGAACCTATCGATTAGAACAAGTAGTTGTGAGACAGCTTCTATGATGTCTCTCCGAATGAACGAGGCGGTTCCTATAACTAATGATTGGCGCCCCATACCTGTCCTTTATAAGATGGGCATGGGAACGGTCGGAGCTTGCTCGGAAAACTATTGTGGAAGGCAGGGCTGTTCCTTTCGGTGACTTAGGGCGTTACGGGCTGCAGAAAATCATCAAGAAACGTCATCCTGAAGCTGCGCTGTTCTTGTGGCCGCATGATCGGCTTTGCTTTCAAATACAGATCATGAGCGGAGTTGACTTCGCGCCACCGCAAATGGTACATGGAGAAGAATTCCGATTTTCTGCGACACTTCGGGACCGCACTTCCGATCCCCATAGGAGAAACCCTGAGATGGGCTGGCAGCCTGAAATTTCATCCCAGACGGCATGTGGCGTATCGGCCGACTCTGATGAGCTGTCGTGGGCTATGGGAAAACTGTCCGCGATGGCGCTTGCCGGCGGCCTCAGGCTGGCTCCGCCCATTTCCTCACAGGCAGTGAGTGCCGAAGTCAGCGCCGCCTGGCTGCCGAAGGGAACCACCTCTTATGAACTTTTCCGGCGAATGATCGAGCGCGCCACCGACTTCTCATGGCTGAAGCGCGGCGACACGGTTCTGGTCAAGCTCACCCTCAACTCGGGGTACAGGTATCCGATGACCAGCGATCCGTGGTCGCTGGAGTGTCTGCTGAAAGTCCTGCGGGAGCACGGCGCCGGCAGGATTTTCGTGGGCGATCAGTCCAGCGCGCGGCACGTGGTGCGTACGGCCGGGGGCTACGAAAAAGGTTCTTCGCGGGAGCTGGCGCGCTCCGCCGGACTGCTGCAGGTGATCGAGCGCGACGGCGCTACCCCGGCGTTCTTCGAAGAGCGGGGCTACGGCGCTTATTTCGATGCGCTCCCCGGCGGGGAGCATCATTGGAGGCTGCCCATGCGTATGACCTCGTTTGTCAAAGAGGTCGACCATATTATTTATCTGCCCCGCCTGGGCTCGCATGGACTGGCGGATTTCACCTCGGGGATGAAGATCGCCGTCGGTTTCCTGCGCGAGGACAGCCGCCGCATGCTGCACCAGGGCGGCGGCGATTACTATGCCATGTACCAGGAGATCAACGAGGTTCCCGAGATCAAGTCGAAGGTAAGGCTGGCGGTTACTTCGGGACGGCTGGTCCTGAGCCTTATCGGTCCGGACGCGGGCTATGTGGTCGAACCCGAATGCGGGCCGGTCTTTGCCTCGGAAAACCTGCTGGCGCACGATGCCTTTGCCTACGCCTTCCTGCAGTATGCGCGCCAATACCTGACACCCCAGGACGCTTGCGATGCCAGCATCGGCCCGGGGACGCTCTGGGAGGTGCAAAAGATGCGCACCGTGCGCAATCGCGGCCTGCTGAAAATGGTGTGGAAACTGGACGAAAAAGACGTGCCAGAGATGGTCGTCTTTCAGCCGGGCAGCATCTATCAGCATCCCGCCCTGGTGAACTACATGAGGCTGAACAGCGCGCAGGAAGTCAGTTTCTCGGTGACGGAAGTCAACCGCTGCACCGACCAACGGGCCAGAGAGTACGTTCGGCAGCAACTGATGGTGACTCCCTAACTTGTCACTGAGAACATAATCTCTTTACGAACTCTCTGCGGACGTGCGTTTGTTTGCCGATGGTCTAATCATTAGCTCTTGTCTCGATAGATATGCAATACAGGCGTGTGTCAGCAGGAGTCCGAGTTCCGCATCACGATGATCAAGCTGGATGGGTGGTACCTGTTCATGGCGACCAAGCTGCAACAGCGAGGCACAGTGACTCAACACCTCGGACAATTTCTTGATTTTCTCACCGCTCGCGAGAGGGGAGAGGATTTTTGCAAAAGCATTCTGCCCCGGCGTGCTTTGCGGATTCAGTGATTCCTTGGTAAGCTTTTCAAGCGCATCAAAGCACGCTGCCAAAGTTTCCTTGTCGGCGCCGTTCAGAAAATGCTCCCAAGCTCGCTGAAGGTGTTGAAGAGAGGCATCAAGTGCCTTCGCCTTTTTGATGCTGGGAAGGGGGATTTCAGCCATGTAAAATTCTCCGTATCCTACGGACTTTAGCAGCTCTAGCCATTTCGATTTCGGAATTTCAATTGAGCAGTGAGCCGATCCAGGACTATTCCAATCATGGACCTGGCCGGTTGCGACAGGGGTGCTGACCGACGTTCGGCCGTCCTCCCGCGGACGAGCGACCGAGACTACTGTGATTTCTAAACGCAAAACTACGTCTCTTCCTTTTCGATCTCGCTCAATCCGATTCAAGAGTGCATGATCAGCGTTCACTCTGAAAGTCCACAGGGGCCCGGCACCACTTGTAACCATGCCGAGTGGGCCGTTACAGTGCAGGTAAGCTGGGCCGATATAACTGCCATCGCCGATTCGAATAGGAATACCCTCGTGCTGCACAGGAGACTGCACAAATCCTTCCTTAGAGTAGGAGAAGTAGGCCGCCGCCATGACATTCACCACGTCAAGGATAGGCGCCGAATCCTGGTTTCCATAATTCAGAGCGACTATCAAACGGAAGCAGGACGTGACACCGCTGTCGCCTGCGATACTCGTAATTCTGCCGGACAATCGTCCTTCGAGCATGTATTTCCTCCCAACACTCTTTTTCTTATTTTAGTCACATACGATTGACCTGACGTTGTTTTCCCCGGGTGCAGCGATGCTCCGTTCCACTTCGTCTATGGCGTGCGCCACGCTCCGGTTCTGCAGGTAGGCGATGATCAGGGGCGTGAGCTGTTTGGCGTGCACGCTGGTATCGTGTGTCAGCCAGGGAAGGTCGAAGGCCATGGCGAGCCGGGGCCAATTGGCCGTCCGGCCGGCAATCACCTCGTCTCCGGAGGAATAAAAGGCGAGCCGGTCCGGCATTCTCCGTTCCAGGGTCACGCCGTCGGCCCAGGTTGGGGAGTTGATGCAGATTATCCGCAGATCCTCGCGGCCGTCCTCCTGCAGCCGGGCCGCCAGCAACCCGCCCAGGCTGACACCTATCAGCACCGCTCCCCGCGGCAGGTTCAGGGCTCGCAGCCCGGCCAGAGACTGCTCGGCCAGGACCGCCCCGTCGGTATGCAGCAGGCGAGGACGCTGGTAGAGATTCGCCGATTGGCCCGGGTATTGGGCGCGCAGCCCGGCCTCCAGGTCCTTGACGCTGCCTTCCGGACTTCCACCTCTGCCGTGCAGAAGAATAATTTTTTCGAATTTCACAGCGCTACCCTGAATCAAATCTTAGCAGCAAGAACTCTCGATGCCGGCGCGCGGACGCAACTTCGGTGACGATTTTTGTAAAGAAATCATTGGTTTACCGCATTTTGAGACGGGAAGAACTGGTGAGTGTATAAGGTGGCGGCAAGATACCTTAGGCACCTTAGTGGCACTATAATATCCTGAGATAACTTTGCAGCCTAATTACCAAAAAACTATTAACAAAGTAGAACTTGTTTTGCCGCAAGCAATGCAGCACAATTTCCTATGTAAGGGATTTAACTGGGTAAGCGTGCGGAGCAGCGGATAGCCAATCTCGGAACGATAAATGTGGGAACGCCCCAATGCGTTCTAAGAGAGAACACCGATGACCAAGACGCAACAGAAGCTCGCACGGCAGGCAGCCATCTTCCTGAACTGTGGCGGGAAGGCGATGACGGCAATAATGCGGCTGATGTTCCTGGCGGTGGCCGTGTTGTTCGAGGCCATTGGCTTGCTTTTTAGCCGGATCGACGAAGTTATGGCGGATACTCTGAGTGAGGCCGAAAGCAAACGGAACGAGGCCCATACCTTTACCCTGGAGAAAGACAAAGAAGAGATTGCCATCGTTCCCCGGCATGGCAGCTTTGCTTCTGAGCCGGCCATTCTTAATGGGACAGTCGGCAGCTCGCTCCGCCGCAAATAGCCGGGCGGGGGACTTTTTAGCTCAGGTGTATGCCGTAGCCTGAACAGCCTACAGCGGCAAAAGTTCCCACCCTACTCTCAGCCGCTCTGGTACTTTCAACCGGGGCCAGCCTCAATACTTGGGGAGTGACGGGTCGACCTTGTCTGCCCAGGCAAGGATTCCCCCAGCTAGGTTATTCACCTTGCGAAAGCCGGCCTGGCGCAGGAAATCGACCGCCTTGGCGCTGCGGACGCCGCTTCGGCAGTGGGCCACTATCTCCCGGCTGGAGTCCAGCTCATGGACACGCCGGGGAAGGTCGTTCAGCGGAATTAAGTACCCGCCGAGGTTACAGATCTGATACTCGTGCGGCTCGCGCACATCGAGCACAAAGACGTTTTCGCCGGCCTGAAATTTGCGTTTCAGCTCCTCCGGCTGGATTTCCGGCACTTCGGTCGAGACCGCTGCCTCCTCGCCGCGTATGCCGCAAAACTCGTTGTAGTCGATCAGCTCGCGTACCGTGGGATGCTTCCCGCAGACGGGGCAGTCAGGGTCCTTGCGCAAGCGCAGCTCGCGGAAGCGCATGGCCATGGCGTCCACCAGCAGGAGCCGGCCGATGAGCGAATCTCCCGTACCCAGGATCAGCTTGATGACCTCAGTCGCCTGGATAATGCCGAGCAGGCCCGGCAGAATGCCGAGCACGCCGCCTTCGGCGCAGGAGGGCACCAGCCCGGGCGGCGGCGGTTCGGGGTAGAGGCAGCGATAGCAGGGGCCTTCCTCGGCGGCGAAGACACTGGCCTGTCCCTCGAAGCGGAAAATGGAAGCGTAGACGTTGGGCTTGCCGCTTAGGACGCAGGCGTCATTCACCAGGTAGCGGGTGGCAAAGTTGTCGGTGCCATCGGCCACAATGTCGAAGTCGCGGAAGATCTCCAGGGCATTGGCGCTACTGAGGCGGGTTTCAAAGCTGCGGAGCTGGATAAGCGGGTTGATGGCCGTCAGCTTTTCCGTGGCCGACTGCAGCTTGGAACGGCCCACGTCGCGGGTGGTGTGCAGCACTTGGCGTTGCAGGTTGGTGTAGTCCACCACGTCGAAATCCACCAAGCCGAGGGTTCCCACGCCGGCGGCGGCCAGATAAAGCGCCAGCGGCGAGCCCAGCCCGCCCGCCCCGATGCACAGCACGCGCGCAGCCTTGAGTTTCTGCTGGCCGGTCATGCCGACCTCGGGCATGATCAGGTGGCGCGAGTAGCGCAAGATTTCATCGTTGCTAAGCGATGCGGTGAGCGGATTTTGCAGAACAGTAGCCATTGAGAGCCTTTCGATCAGGCGGACAAGCCGCCGGCGATGGAGGGCACAATGTAAATCGTGTCGCTCTCCTTCAGCCGCGTGCTTTCCTTATCGAGATAGCGGATGTCCTCGTCGTTGACGTAGACATTGACGAAAGCCCGCAGCCTGCCGTCCTCGGTGAACAGGTGCTTGCGCAACTCCGGGTTGCGTTCAACCAGGCCGCTCAGAGCTTCTCCGACGGTCGAGGCCAGCAACTCGACACTGGCTTGCTTGCCCGCATACTGCCGTAGAGGAGTGGGAATAATCACTTTCATTACCATTAATTGATGCAGGAGGCGGGTAGACGGTTTCAGCCGGGATGGGCGCGCTGGCGCCTACTCCAGCTTGATCTCTTCGTCCAGGAACTGTTTGCGGTCTTCTTCTCCGGTCAGCTCGAACGAGTTGGTCTGGGCGGCCCGGCCCTGCTCGACGCTGGTAATGACATAGGAGCAGCCGATCCAATGGGCTTCGGCTAGATCGGTGGAAGACCACCGGGCGGGGTGGTCAGGATGGGAGTGATAGAAACCGATGATCTCCAGCTCACGCTCGCGGGCCTCGCGCTGGATGCGCAGCAGCTCCCGCGGATCGATGTGATAGCGGTTGGCTGGCGAGTCTGTGCGGGTATTCTGGCAACGCGCTACCTGGCGCACCGCGCGCACGCCGCCGTCGCTCTCGCCCAGCAGCACCCCGCAGCACTCGTGCGGATAGGTCTGCTCGCCGTGGCGGCGCAGTTCTTCCAGGGCGGGGGCGGGAATCTTCAGCATGAATATAGTTTCAAGTTTCGAGTTGCAAGTTTCAAGCTTGGGCTTGAACGTGCGAACTACCCCACCCTAGCAAAAGAAGCATAGGGTGGGGCACCCACGAAATCCGAGTGAGCAGGCATCCAAACGGTTGAGAATTACACTTTGCTTTTGTTCGTGAAACGTGAAACTTCCTTTCTTGAAACTTGAAACCCCCTTACTCGTCCCAAAATCTTTCGCTCAAGTACTTATCGGCAGCGTCGGGGAAGACGGTAACGATCACCGATCCGGGAGCGGCGCCATCAGCCAGGCGCAGGCAGGCGGCCAGGGCCGCGCCCGAGGAGATTCCCGCCAGCAGCCCTTCTTCGCGAGCCAGACGCTTGACCGCGGCGTAGGCCTCCTCGGTGCTGATTTCCAAATTGCAGTCGGCCAGATCGGGATCGTAGATTTTCGGCACAATCGAAGCCGGCATATACTTGGCGCCTTCGATGCCATGGAAGGGCGAATCCGGCTGCAGGGAAATGCATTGGATATTCGGGTTCAACTCCTTCAGGCGGCGCGCCGTGCCGACAAAGGTGCCGCCGGTTCCCAGCATGGCTACGAAATGGGTGACGCGGTGCTCGGTCTCGCGCCAGATTTCGTTCGCCGTGCCGTGATAATGCGCCTGCCAGTTGGCGGGATTGGAGTACTGGTCGGCGTAGAAGTAGCGCTGCGGCTCGGCTGCGGCCAGGACGCGGGCGCGGCGAATGGCGCCGTCGGAGCCTTCGCCGGCGTCGGTAAAGACCAGGCGGGCCCCGTAAGCGTGGAGAATGCGCTTGCGCTCGGGAGAGGCATTTGCCGGCAGGCAGAGCGTAACCGGGAAGCCGTAAATGGCGCCCAGCATGGCGTAGGCGATCCCGGTATTGCCGCTGGTGGCATCCAGCAATGTCTTGCCTGGGCCGAGGCTGCCGTTCCGCATGGCTTCGGCCACAATGCCGGCGGCGGCGCGGTCTTTCACCGAGCCGCCCGGGTTGGCCCACTCTGCTTTGGCGAGTATCCGCACCTCGCGGAAATCGCCGCCGATGCGCCGGAAGCGCAGCAGCGGCGTATTGCCAATGCGCTCCGGCACGCTCTCTCCCAGCACCCGCGGAACCACAGCCAGCTTTGGTTTCTCTCGCGCCATAGCTATTTGATGAAGAAGGCGAACTGCCGGATCAGGTTGCGTCAGGCTTTCTATCTCCTGGTCCCGGCTGCACAGGCGCTCTGCGGCGGCGGGCGGTTCGACTCCAGCAGCTCACTTAGCGCGGTTTTCCGGCCGGCAACTCTGCTTTTCCGACCCCAAGCTGGCGCAAATCTCAGCGCGAGTGTGGCGCATCAAAAATACCTGACGAAATCGGTTTATGATTCGGGGGAATAAATGGGTAATTACGCAGTGCCGGATGTGCTGGTGAGTACGGAATGGGTAGCGAACCACGCTGGCCATCCCAAGGTTCGAGTGGCGGAGGTGGATGTGAATACCGCCGCCTACAGCGAGGGCCACGTGCCGGGGGCCATCGGTTGGGCTTGGGACCGACAATTGTGCGACACGGTGCGGCGCGATATCCTCTCGCCCACCGCTTTTTCTCAGCTCATGTCCGACTCCGGCATCGGCCCGGATACCACCGTCGTGCTCTACGGCGACAATAACAACTGGTTTGCGGCGTGGGCATTCTGGCAGATGAAGATTTACGGCCACCGCGACGTGCGCATCATGGACGGCGGGCGCAAGAAGTGGGTTGCCGAGGGAAGAGAGCTGTCGACGGAGGTCCCCAAGCCGCCGCCGGCCGATTACAAGACGGCCAAGCCTGACCTGTCGCTGCGCGCCTTCCTGCCGCAGGTGCAGAAGGCCAGCGCCAAGAGCGGCTCGGCCCTGGTGGACGTGCGCAGCCCGCAGGAGTTCAGCGGCGAGATTCTGGCTCCTCCGGGGCTGCCGGAGACCTGCCAGAGAGGCGGGCACATCCCCGGCGCGCGCAACATCCCCTGGAGCATGGCCTGCAACGACGACGGCACATTCAAGTCCTATGACGAGCTGAAGCAGCTCTATGCTTCCGAGGGCGTGAATGCCGGCAAACCGGTGATCGCCTACTGCCGCATCGGAGAACGATCGAGCCACACATGGTTTGTGCTGAAGTACCTGCTGGGCTTCCGCAACGTGTCCAATTACGACGGCTCCTGGACGGAGTGGGGCAACCTGGTGGGCGTTCCGGTCGAGCGCGGCGGCGCCAGCGTGGCCAAGGCGGCGTAAACATTTCAGATTTTTTGATTTCAGATTGAACTACGTAGGCCCAGCCGCCCCCGGCTGGGCAGGCGTGCGAAGCACGCCTGTTCTTAGCGTCGCACAAAGCTACATCACACCCGCTCGATAACCATGGCGATACCTTGGCCCACGCCGATGCACATGGTACACAGGGCAAAGCGTCCGCCCGCGCGCTGCAACTGGTACATGGCGGTGGTGACCAGGCGGGCGCCGCTCATGCCCAGAGGGTGACCCAGGGCAATGGCTCCGCCGTTGGGATTGACGCATGCATCGTCGTCCTTCAGTCCGAGGGCGCGCAGCACGGCCAATGACTGCGAGGCAAATGCCTCGTTCAGTTCGATCACGTCCATTTGCGCTAGCGAGAGCCCTAGCCGGCTCAGCAGCTTTTCCGAGGCTGGCACCGGCCCCATTCCCATTATGCGCGGCGGAACGCCCGCCACTGCCATGCCGACGATGCGCGCCTTGGGCGCCAGGCCGAAGCGCCGGGCGGCTTCCTCGTTGGCGACCACCAGCGCGCAGGCGCCATCGTTCACGCCGGAAGCGTTGCCCGCGGTCAGCGTGCCCTCGGCGCGCACAAAGGGTTTCAGCCGCGACAACTCTTCGATGCTGGTGACGCGCGGATGCTCGTCCCGCTCTACGATGATCGGCTCACCCTTCTTCTGCGCAATCGTCACCGGGCAGATCTCCTGCCGCAGGATGCCCGCAGCCTGCGCCGCCGCGGCCTTCTGCTGGCTGCGCAGGGCAAAGCAATCCTGATCCGTGCGGCCGATATGGAACTCGGCGGCGACATTCTCGGCCGTTTCCGGCATGGAATCCACGCCGTACTGCGCCTTCAGCAGCGGGTTGACGAAGCGCCAGCCGATAGTGGTGTCGTAGATTTCCGCGTTGCGGGAGAAGGCGGAGGCCGCTTTGGGCATGACGAAAGGAGCGCGGCTCATGCTCTCCACGCCGCCGGCGAGCACCAGCGCCGCTTCCCCCAACTTGATCGCCCGGGCGGCGATGCCAATGGCGTCCATGCCCGATCCGCACAGCCGATTGACGGTGGCTCCAGGCACGGAAACCGGCAGGCCAGCGAGTAAGCCCGCCATGCGGGCGACGTTGCGATTGTCTTCGCCCGCCTGGTTGGCGCAGCCGAGCACGACGTCGTCGATGGCCTCGGGCGCCAGGCCCGGATTGCGGCCCAGGATGGACTTCAGCGCGATGGCCGCCAGATCGTCGGTGCGAACCGCCGACAACACACCGCCGTAGCGGCCGATGGGCGTGCGAACGGCATCACATAGGAAAGCTTCGGTCATAATTGAGTCCTCAAGAAATTAGCCGGGTGCCCCGCACAAGCTTCCTTTGCTTGTGTGGGGTAGTTCGCCTTTTGAACAGGAAACTACCCCACTCAAGCCAACGGCAGGGCTTAAATGGGCCACCCGCCGATTAAAGTCGTGTCCTTATGCAAGCCATATGCAAGCCATTCACGATTGCTGCTGCGCTCCCATCGAGCGCATTGTCGCTGCCTGCGCTGGCAGCAGCGGCAGCCCGGTGAGCCGCTGCAATTCGTCCATTTCCAGGCCCTCGACCATCTCCACCACGCGCAAGCCCTCGCGCAGTGATATCGATCACCGCCAGATCGGTATAGACGCGCGAGACGCAGGCGATGCCGGTCAGCGGATAGGTGCACTGCTTCACCAGCTTGCTCTTGCCGTCCTTGGTGAGGTGCTCCATCATCACGAAGACCTGCTTGGCGCCGATGGCCAGGTCCATGGCGCCGCCCACGGCGGGAATGGCGTCGGGCGCGCCCGAGTGCCAGTTGGCCAGGTCGCCTGTGGCCGAGACCTGGAAGGCACCCATCACGCAGATGTCCACGTGGCCGCCGCGCATCATGGCGAACGAATCGGCATGGTGGAAGAAGCAGCCGCCGGGCAATAGCGTAACCGGCTGCTTACCGGCGTTGATCAGGTCGGGATCTTCTTCTCCGGGCGCGGGCGCCGGGCCCATGCCCAGCACGCCGTTCTCGCTGTGCAGAATCACCTCGCGCCCCTGGGGAAGATGATTGGCCACCAGCGTCGGCATGCCGATGCCGAGATTGACGTATGCCCCTTCGGGAATGTCGCGCGCCACCCGCGCCGCCATCTGCTCGCGATTCAGTTTTTTCATCACCTTCACCTTGAAGGAAATAAGAACCCTGGCCTTACGCTTGCGTCTTTACCGCATTCACCTGCACCACCCGATGCACGAAAATGCCCGGCGTGACTATGCTTTCCGGGCCCAACTCTCCCAACTCGACGATCTCGTCCACCTGAGCGATGGTGCAGCGCGCCGCCATGGCCATGATTGGACCGAAGTTGCGGCCAGTCTTGCGATACACCAGGTTCCCCCAGCGGTCCGCCGCCCGGGCCTTGATCAGCGCCACTTCGGCATGGATCGGATACTCCAGCACGTAGTTGCGGCCGTTGATGGTCCGCGTTTCCTTGCCTTCGGCCAGGATGGTTCCGTAACCGGTGGGCGTGTAGAAGGCGCCGATGCCCGCTCCCGCCGCCCTTATGCGCTCGGCCAGGTTGCCCTGGGGAACCAGCTCCAATTCGATCCGCCCGGAGCGGTAGAGTTCATCGAAAACATAGGAGTCAACCTGCCGGGGAAACGAGCAGATGATCTTGCGCACCAGTCCGGCCTGCAGCAGGGCGGCCAGGCCGGTGTAGCCGTTGCCGGCGTTGTTGTTGACCACCGTCAGGTCGCGCGCCCCATGGGAAATCAGCGCATCGATCAGTTCATTCGGCAGGCCGGCTACGCCGAAGCCGCCGATCATCACCGTTGAACCGTCCTTCACATCAGCCACCGCCGCCTCAACCGTTGCCACCCGTTTGTCGATCATTCACGCTCTCCCCAAGGCACGACCGCCGCGCTTTGCCTGACGAGTAAAATCGAGAAAAAATCACTGTAATTTTTGTCAGTATTATACTGTGCGGTCTGAAGGAAGGTTTCAAAGTTTCAAGGTTTCAGAGTTTTGAAGGGAAGATTTAGCGAGAACAGACCGTGCTCGACGCTGAAACTTTGAAACGTTTAAACTTTGAAACTTGTCATGTCAAGGAGGTTCCGGTGGAACAGTTTCGGGCAGCGGTGGTGCAGGCAGGAGCGGTTCCCTTCGATTGGCAAGCCAGCGTGGAGAAAGCCTGCCGGCTGGCGGCGGAAGCGGCAGCCAAAGGAGCGGCGTTGGCCGTCTTCCCGGAGGCGTTTATCTCGGCCTATCCCAAAGGGCTGGATTTCGGCTCGCGGGTAGGCAGCCGCACGCCGGAGGGGCGCGAACAATTTCGCCGCTACTGGGCCAGCGCCATAGAGGTTCCCGGTCCGGCCACCAAGATGCTCTCCGCCGCCGCGCGCGAGAATAATATTCACTTGGTAATTGGGGTGATCGAGCGTGGCGGCAACACGCTTTATTGCACCGCGCTATTTTTTGCCGCCGACGGCACGCTGCTGGGCAAACATCGCAAGCTTATGCCCACTGCGCACGAGCGCCTGGTCTGGGGATTCGGCGACGGCTCGACCATTTCGGTGTTTGACACCAGCCTGGGGAAGCTTGGCGCCGTCATCTGCTGGGAGAATTACATGCCCATGCTGCGCATGGCGATGTACGCCAAAGGCGTGCAGCTCTACTGCGCGCCCACGGCCGATGATCGCGAGACCTGGCTGCCCAGCATGCGCCACATCGCCCTGGAGGGTCGTTGCTTCGTCCTCAGCGCCTGCCAGTACATCAAGCGCGGCAGCTTCCCGCAGGATTATCCGGCGGTGCAAGGCGATGACCCCGGCACGGTCCTGATGCGCGGCGGCAGCTCCATCATCGATCCGCTGGGACGTGTGCTGACCGGACCCAACTACGAGCAGGAGTGCATCCTTACCGCCGAGATCGACATGCAGGAAATTCCTCGCGCCAAGTATGACTTCGATGTGGTCGGACACTACGCCCGGCCGGATGTCTTTCGCCTGCACGTCAACGAGCAGCGGACCGCTCCGGTCGTCAGCACGGCAGAGGAGACTGGAGTCGCTTTCGCCGGGAAGGGAACTTCTTAACCGGAGCACAGAGGGTACTGAGGAGACAGAAGGCGCCGACAGCACATGAGTTTCCGAGTTGTCATGCTGAGCGCCTCGGTCGCGCGAAGCATCCCTGGTAACTGTCCTAACCAGCGCTGCCTGCAGCTTTTCTATAAAAGTCCTTCAACTTCGTTTTCGGCTGCCCACCGTGCCGGGATGCTTCGCTCACCACCCCAGCAACGGCAACCGCGGCCGTTGCTGAGGCCCCGGTATCGCTCAGCATGACAGGTGCAAACGGAATACCGACTCCCCAAGTGCCTCCTCTTCACCCCGCCGGTAGTGTGAACACGCCCGAGTTTGCTGCCACCGAGATAGCTGGTTTCAGGAGCTTGCGCCTGCAGCGCCCAACCGGGAGGCTGCATCTTATGGTTAATAGGGCCCGCTACTTTCCCACTCCCGAGGCGCCCGATGAGCAATCCAGTTATCTCCCCCAGCACCATTTCCGGCGCGGATGACGCTCCGCGGCTGTGGCAGCCATCGCCGGCGCGAACGGCTGCCGCAAACCTGACCCGCTTCCTGAAAGCGGCCGAGAGCGCCGCCGGCCGTAGCTTTCGCGATTACGATGCCTTGTGGCGCTGGTCCGTCGACAACCCCGCCGATTTCTGGCCGCTGATATGGAACTTCTGCGGCGTCATAGGCGACCGCCCGGGCGAGGTGGTGCTGGAAAACTCCGAGCAGATGCCGGGCGCGCGCTTCTTTCCCCGAGCGCGGCTGAACTTCGCGGAAAACCTGTTGCGCCGCCACGACGCCTCCGACGCGCTCGTCTTCTGGGGCGAGGACAAAGTGCGGCGGCGCATGAGCTGGGCCGAACTGAATGCCGCTGTCTCGCGCCTGCAGCAGGCGCTCAAGGCGGAAGGCGTGGGCCCGGGCGACCGGGTAGCCGGCATCGTGCCCAACGTCCCCGAGGCCATCGTGGCCATGCTGGCCGCGGCCAGCCTGGGTGCGGTGTGGTCGTCCTGCTCGCCTGATTTCGGCGTGCAAGGCGTGCTCGACCGCTTCGGACAGATCGAGCCCAAGGTGCTGTTCGCCGTCGATGGCTATTTTTACAACGGCAAATGCCACGACGTGCTTGGCAGGCTGGCCGAAATCGTGCCCCAGCTCCCATCGCTGTCGCGGGTGGTAGTCATCCCCTATGTCTCCGACGCGCCGAAAATTGACGGCATAGATAAAGCCGTCGCCCTGCCTGATTACGTGGCCGCTTACCCGCCCGCCGAGCTGGAATTCACGCGCCTGCCGTTCAACCATCCGCTCTACATCCTGTTTTCCTCAGGCACGACGGGACCGCCGAAGTGCATCGTTCACGGCGCCGGCGGCACCCTGCTGCAGCACCTCAAAGAGCACAAGCTGCATTGCGACCTGAAGCCCGGCGACCGCCTGTTCTACTTCACCACCTGTTCCTGGATGATGTGGAACTGGCTGGCCTCCGGCCTGGCCTCGGAGGCGACTTTGCTGCTCTACGACGGCTCGCCGTACTATCCTTCGGCCAGCGTGTTGTTCGATCTGGCCGATGCCGAGCGCATGACGCTGCTGGGCGTCTCGGCCAAGTACATCGACGCCTGCGCCAAGGCCGGGCTGGAACCCGCCAGGATGCACCAGCTCACCTGGCTGCGCACCATCACCTCGACCGGCTCGCCGCTGCTCCCGGAGAGCTTCGACTACGTCTACCGGTCCATCAAGAGCGACGTGCACTTGGCCTCGATCTCGGGCGGCACCGATATCGTCTCCTGTTTCGTGTTGGGCAATCCCATCGGCCCGGTCTACCGAGGCGAAATCCAGGCACGCGGCCTGGGCATGGCGGTGGAAGTCTTCGACGACCACGGACAGCCGGTGCGCGGGGTCAAGGGAGAACTGGTCTGCGTGCAGCCTTTCCCCTCGATGCCGATCGGCTTCTGGAACGATCCTGATGGCAGGAAGTACCGCGCCGCCTATTTCCAGCGTTTCCCCGGCGTCTGGCATCACGGCGACTGGACAGCCATTACACCGCGCGACGGCGTGATCATCTACGGCCGCTCGGATGCCGTGCTGAACCCAGGCGGGGTGCGCATCGGAACCGCCGAAATCTACCGCCAGGTCGACCAGATACCGGAAATCCTGGAGAGCATCGTCATCGGCCAAAGCTGGAATAACGACGTGCGCGTCGTGCTGTTCGTGCGCCTGCGCGAGGGCCTGACGCTGACCCCGGCGCTGGAGGAGCAAATCCGAACGCAGATCCGCCGCAACACCACTCCCCGTCACGTGCCCTCGAAAATACTGCAGGTGGACGACATCCCCCGCACCAAGAGCGGCAAGATCGTCGAGGTGGCCGTGCGCGACGTGGTGCACGGGCGTCAGGTCAGGCATCGCGACGCGCTCGCCAATCCCGATGTGCTCGACTTCTACAAAGACCGGCCGGAACTGCAGAAATGATGACGCGCAGTTGGCAACGCCTCGACCGCCCGCGAGCCAGCCTCTGCCTGTCAATCGATGCAAGAAACCACAGAGGACACAGAGTTGCACAGAGAAAACCACAGTGCTTGACTCTATATTCCTCTGTGGTTTGCCTAGATTTCAATAAACTGGTCTTTGAAAGGGCCTGGCTTTAGCTAAAGCCGCGCCGTTCAGAGCCGATAGATATGCGGGCTTTATTGAGGGCTGCATATGTAATGTCCTACACCCTGCAATCAGGTGCCCACTGGAAAGTTGTCATGGCGAGCGGAGGCGCGCAGCGCCGCAGTAGAGCCACCCTGTGTTTTCCGGCACCAAACACAAGGTTCCTCCACTCCGCCGCGCGATCGCGGCTCCGGTTGCGCGGCTCCGGAATGACAATTCATATTTTGGGAGGACATTATTTTTGCAGTACTCAATAGCCCCTGAGGAGACTCGCCCTTAATTTTGGTAGGAGAAAAAAGAAAGTTATGCCGGCCGTCCCCTCTGTCACGCAGCTTGCATATGCGACTGCGCCAGGGCGATCAATTCGGTGGGAAGCAGGGGTTTCTGACGCACGAGCACGTTCATGCCCTTGTAGTCCTGTTCCAGGTCGGGCATGCCACTGATGATGATGATCGGCATGTTAGGCAGGAAAGTCCGAATGCGGGTTACTACGTCTACCCCGGTGGCCCCCTGCAGGAGATGGTCGCTGATCACCAGGCCAAAGCGCTCGGGATAAGCGCGCAAGAGCTTCATGGCCGAATCAATGCTGGTGGCTATGTCGACGGTAAAGCCTGAATCGCGCAAGATGGTCTCACGCAGGCGCAACTGGGTTGCGCTATCGTCGATCAGCAGAATCTGTTTCAACCCTTCCGCCTCGCCATGCTAGATAAGGTGACCGGTGCGCACCTCTGCCTCGGCCCGGAACCAATCTTCTTCAGCGCTTCCCCCGTGGCCTCCGCGCTCCAAAAATAGCTGGTAGGCGCGCGCCCGGATCTGTTCCTCCACTGCCGGGTAAGCTGCTACTGTAGCGGCTGCTGGCTCCTCGGCTGGATTAGCAGCGGGCTCAATCGTGGCAGGCTTGCTCCGGAAGCGGGAACTCTTCTTGGCAGGGACGGAATCGGCTGGCTTTCTGGTCCTCGGCATTTTACAACAACTCCTGCTTCATTTCGTTCGACAATTCGCGAGGGGCAAATTGCCGACGACAACAACTATTAAACCTCATCTTGGGACTTTTGGGGAAGCCCCGCGGGAAAAAATATGGAACTTGAATTGATGCCTTCCCTGGTTCTGCTACTTGACCCGGCAGAGTAAATACGAAACGACGAAAAAGCTTGCCCAATGCCGAAGTTGGGCTGCGCAATTTGTTCCGGATCAAGGGCCTGAGCTGCGCTGGATGGGCACGAAAATGCAAATTAGTGGAACTGAAATCACTTTTGCCGCACGCGGTTTTTCTGCCGCGGCAGGGGCCTGGCCAATCGCCGCCGGGTTCAAAATTGCTTGCGCAGGCGGAAGTCGAAGCCGAAGCCGCCATTCTGATCGCGTACACCGCTGAAGGCCCAGCGCGGCGAGAACTGATACTCGACTTGGATTACCTGGTTCTGCGTCGAAGTTACGTCGGTGGCAAAAGTGACAAACAAATTGCCGGTGACACGCTGCTGAACGGTAATGCGAGCTCCCGGGCTCTGCTGCGTGCCGCTGCCAGTGCCACCCAGGGCCGGATCGATGGACAGGTGCGAGATGCCAGCCACTTTTTCCACCTGGCTGGTGATTCCGCTGCTGACTCCGGAAGCCAGCACCGATTCCGCTCCCAGGCTGCCGGGCGCCGTGGTTATGCCGCCGCTCTCGGTGGTCTTGCCAAAGGCCAGCAGGTTGATAATATCCACCGGCGGCAGCGACGGGTCCGATGAATAGCTGGTTTGCAGACGTTCCAGCGGCCCTTGCAGACGCAGGTTGATGTTGTACTGGTCGATGGTAGTGGTGGCGGCGAGATTGATGACGGGCTCGGTTCGCACGGGGTTGATGAAGTCCACCGTGCCCGGCTGGAGCACGTAGCGGTTGCCGAACATAATGAGGTCCCCGCGATTGACATCGAAGCGGCCAAGCACGGTCGGCTGCGCGCCGCTGCCGGAGACGCGCAGATTGGCCGTTCCCGCAACCGTAAGCGTTCTGCTGACCACCTCCAGCGGGCCGGCAGACTGCACTCCGATGTTCAGCTTGATCTGCTGAAGAAATCCGGTACTGGATGTCGAGACGACGGGACTGCTGCCGGCGGTCAAGCTGGCCGCATCGAAGTCGGGGGTCACCGACAACTTGGTTACCGTCACTTGGCCGCTCAACAGGGCCGTTTGCGTGGTGCCGGTGAAGGCCAATTTGCTGTCCAGGCCGATGCGAATTCCCTGGTAAATCGCTTGAACCCCGCTGGCGGAGGCGGTGAGATCGAAGCGGATGTTCTGCCGGTATGTGATTCCTCCGCTGGCGGTGAACGTGCCGCTGCCGATTTTGCCCTGGAATTGGCTGATCTCCAGCCGCTGGTTGGAGAGCGTGAGCACGCCGTTTGCGCCGCTCAGTCCCACCGGCGAATCAGCCGGCAGAAGCGCGGCGTTAACCACCCGTATCTGGCCCTGTATTGCCGGGTTCGAGCGGCTGACTTGCGAGCGGATGTCGAACTGCAACTGGCCGCTGCTTTCCAGTCCGGGCTGCAGGATGCGCAGCAGTTGCAGGCCTATGGTTCCAGACATGGTGAGTGAAGCCGGGGTGTTCGCCGCCAGCGGCATCTCGCCCTGAAAACGCAAGTCTGTCTCCGTGCCCTTCAGCTCGGCCGGCCGCAAACTCAGCACGCCGTTGGCCAGATCGGCGCGAATGGGAGCGCTGGCCGCCAACTGCAGGTCCTGATATCCAACCTGCAGGACGGGAATCGTGAAGTGCGCTTGCAGTTGTTGCGGCTGGCGCAGGGGCCCGCTCAGGGTGGCGTGCAGTTCGGTCTGACCCCTCGTGTCGGCGGCCTGCGCCGGCGCATACATGGCGAGCAGAGGTTGCAGGGGGATGGTCTGCGTGTCCAGGGTGGCGGTGATTGGATAATCGTCTCTCAAGGCGATACTCCCATGCGCGCTTATGGCGCTGCCGACGGCACGCGAATCGAAGGTGAATTGGGTTTTCCGGTTGGCGATGGAAGCCTGCAGATTGACCTGGCTCACCGCCTGCCCCCGCGCTCGCAGCTCCGGAATGCGGAGGCTTGCCTGCAACTCGGGATTGGTGATTGTGCCTCGTCCATTGGCGATGAGGCTGAGCTGGCCGGCAAGGGCGAGGCTGCGGGCGCGGGCGGCGCGCAGCCGGTCGAGATGCAACTCTGGCGCCCGCAGTTCGAACTGGTAGCCCTGCTGCCGCGGGTAATACGTGAGCTGCGCGTCGGCGTTCCCAGCCGGCGCGCGCATCGTCAGGGCAGCGTCTACCTGCTGCTCGGTGCCTTGAAAGCTGAGATCGAGCGACTGCACCGGCTCGCCCAGCAGCAGCGCTTTGGTAACCGTGAGCTGGCCGTGGCCGACCGGGTTTTTCATCGTGCCGTGCAGCGTCAAACCGCCATTCAGAGTGCCGGCCAAGTATGCTCGCATCCCCGCGGCGCGGGCCAGCTCAGCCACTGGCAACTGCGAAGCGCGCACCGTGATGGCCACGGGAGCGGCCGCGCTGAAAGACCATTTTTTCAGCCCGGCGCGCAGGTCGAACACAAGTTGTCCGCGAGGCGCTAAATCCGCTTGTCCGTTCTGCAGTGCGAGCTGGCTTGGACTGGCGCTTATGCTGGCGCGCAACAGGCGAAAGGTGCTGCCCCGCAGGCGAAGGTCGTGGGCGGCGAGTTGCCCACTGATTTGCGGATTGGCGAGCGATCCCTGCACGCTGCCGCGAAATGACGCCGTGCCAGAAAGCCCGAGTGGGGGTCCGGATGGGGACACGCGAAACGTATCGGCTACTGTCTCAAGCTCCTGCAGCGAGTTGGTTTCGAGCACGAACTGCAGGCTGGAGCGGACCGCTCCGGGCTGAGGCGAGAGCCTACCATTTAGTTCGAGCCTGGTTTGCGGAATCCGCAGGTAGCTTGGCGCGATGTCGAGCGCTCCGGTTGCCCCTGCATAGCGGGCATGGATGACGCCGTCGAGCGGAATGGGGCCGGGCTGCCGCGCTGCGATCGTGGACATGATCGTTGCCTCCAGCTTGGCGACGACATCGCGAACGCTGCCCAGCCAGCGCGCGTCGGCATCGGCGTTCACCACGCCGCCCAGCCTGGCCTGGCCCACGGAAGCCGAACTGGCCTTGGCCTGCAACTCCGCCAGCGATGCGCCGCGCAGGGACGCCAGAAAGTGCCCGCGCTGCCGGCCGGCCAGGTTCTCGATTGATCCCTTGGCGCTGAGCGCTCCACCCAGGATGGTAAGCCGCATCTCCGGCACATTCAGGTCGCCCTGGTGGAGCTCGAAGCGCGCGAGCACGTCGCGGATTTCGCTCTGTGCCGCCGAGGTCTGTACCAGCAGTGCACGACTGCCGAGCTCTCCTTGAACAGAGAGCGTGTCAAGCAGGGAACGCCCCGGCATCTCCTGGTAATGTGCCGATCCGGTCAGTTGCAGCGTGCCTGAAGGTACATTGGAGTCGCGCAGGATACGGCGCAGCTCCGCGCTGTCTATTTGCCCGCGGTAATTGGCATCGACCGTGGGTTGACTGTAATTGCGCAGCGTGGCTTCCAACTCCAGCCTGGAGCCCGCGACGGCCAGCACCGCCGGACGCAGGGTCAGCTCCTGGCGAGTGGCCTCGAAGCTGGCGCGGAGGTCATGCGGCAGCGGAGCATATTGCCCATAGATAAGGTGCCCATCGCGGTATTCCAGGCTGCCGAAGTAGCGCCCGCCCTGGACGCCATCGTAGGCCGAGCGGAACTCCAGGTCGTGCAGATCGGCGCTGATCGGAATCTGGCGGTCGTGGTAATAAAGTTCGCCACCAGTCAGCCGCGCGTGCTGGATGGCCAGATCGAAGACGTTTTCCGAATGCGTGGAGCCGCCGGGCCGGGGCAGGTTTGCCTATTCCCGCTCGTTTACGGCGGCCACGTGCGCCACCGGGTGGTCGATCTCTATATCGTTCAGGTTCCAACGCCGGCGGACAACCGACAGGATCTTAATGGCGATCCTGATGCGATCGACCGTAAGCAGCGGCGGCTGGCCGTCCGGGCCGGTGCCGCGCACCACCACGCCGTACAAGGCGGCCGAAATCGGTGAGAGGTGCAGCCGGAGTTCCCGCGCCATAACCGGAGTATTAAGCGACTGGCTGGCGGCCTGCTCGACCTTGCCGAGCAAATAATGCCGGAAGGCCGGCGTCCGTAACAGGGCCACGCCAACCCCAATGGCAACCACGATCAGCGCCGCCAGCGCCAGCGTGCTCCAGGCGGCAATCTTCTTCCAGCTCACGGCTACTCCTGTATTTCGCCTCGGCCAGCGCGGCGACGCCGTTTGCCGGCTTTTACGTCCAGCGCGGCGCTCAAAAAGCCTGCCCCAGGGTGATGAATAGCTGCGTCGATTGGATTCCGGGAATCCCGTTCAGGTTGTGGCCGATATCGATGCGCACCGGCCCGATGGGAGTGGCGTAGCGAAGACCTACGCCAACCGAACTGGTGAAACAGTTGGTGGGATTGGTTCCGCTGCTCACTACGTTGCTGCCGCAATTGGTGAAGCTGAGATTGTGGAAACCGATCGGTTGAAAGACGTTGCCGCCGTCGTAAAAGACGGCAAAGCCGAGGTTCCTGTGAATGGGCGCGGGAAAATCTATAGGGATGGGAATGCGGAATTCCGAGTTGACGATGAACAACTGGTTGCCGCCGGTCGGAACAGCGATCTGCGAACTGCAGGCGGTGTTCAGGCACACCGGGCGTTGCGGCCCGGCGCCATTGAGCGGAAAGCCGCGCAGGGTGCCGCCGCCGCCGCTGAAAAACTCTTCGCTGAGCGGGACGAAGCTGCCGTTGAAGGCCTGATCCAGTCCGAGCCGGAGGCTGCTGGCCCAGATGATGTTGTGGCCGATGTTCTTGTAATAAGCGATCTGGCCGAGAAAGCGGGCAAAACTGACGCTGGAGCCGAGGGCGGTGCTGTTGAACAGCAAGTCGAGGCTCTGGTAGATGCCGCGGTGCGCGTCCAGCACCTTGTCGCGCGTGTCGCGCGTGTAGGCGGCGCCGAAGCCTGACAGATGGTACTGCCGGTCTTGCGGCGGCACCAGGTCCGGCAGCAGCAGGCGGCTGAGCGAGGTGTACTGAAAGGTGTAGCGGAAGATGACGTTCTTGGTGCGCTTGGCATCGAGTGTTTTACGAAACTGCACTCCTCCCTGGCCGATCTGGGCGCTGAAGATGGGGTTCTCAGAGTTGTTCTCTCCGGAGCCGGTGGCGCTGGCCGTCCAACTGCTGCCGCGGAAGCGCGGGATCGAGTAGGTCAGGGCGCCGCGCTGATCGAGGCGTCCGGCAAAACTGGAGGCGGTGAAGCTCTGGGCCGATCCGCGCAGGTCGCGGCGGGTGTATTCGATCGAACCCCGCGGCCCGTAAAAGGTGGCCTCGTTGGTCCGGAAGCTGGAAGGCAAGCCTACCGGCGGCAATCCCGGCACTGCCACCGTGCCGCTGGGGAGGCTGCCGCCACGGTTGATGACCTCAAAGCCGAAGCCCATGGTAACGGAATTGCGCTTGGCTTCGTGCACCTTGACCAGCACCTCCGACTGCGTCTGCGTGATGATGCGCCGGAGGGGGCCGATTTCCGCCCAATCGAAGGGGCCAAGGCTGTAGAGTGCGGCCTCCGAGGCCAGCATTTTCCGCTCGCTGAGCGGCTGCCCGCTCTTGATGTCGGCGGCTTTGCCGATCATGGACTGGCGTGCCTGTTCTTCTCCCAGGATGATGACGCGCCCGGTTTCCACCCGCGGCCCTTCGTAAATTTCATAGACGACGGCGAGCCGGTGTGGATCGCGATTGACCGGCGTGGCAACCGCGCGAAAGTTGGCCGTCAGATAGCCGAGCGCCAGATACCGGGCGATGATCTGATTGCGGTCCTGCTGCACCAGCGGGCCGGAAAATGGTTTGCCCGGCGCCAGCTTCAGTCCCCTGGGCGCCACTTCTGCCAGCGATTCCGTCTTCATGCCGTTAATCTGCAGGCTTTCGACGATATCGAGCGGGCCTTCCTGCACAAGAAATTCCACCACCACGTCCCCATGGTTGCGTGTCACCCGTGGCGTGACCCTCACTTGGCCGTAGCCCGCGCTCTTATAAAGGTTGGTAATCGACGACGCCGATTTGCGCAACAGCTCCTGGCTATACTTGCCATGCGAGAAGAACCTCTCCTTGCGCACCTGCACCTGCGCCAGCAGCCTCTTGTCGGAGTAGCGCAGGTTGCCCTTGACGTTCACCTCGGCCACCTTGTGTCGCCCGTCTTTGCTGACGCGATAGACGATGCTGATGGCAGATGGCTGGCGCTTCACTTCGGTTTCAACCTTGGCGTCGAAATAGCCCTTCGCCTGGAAGTAGGAGCTGAGATTGCGCTGGCCTTCTTCAATCAGCTCGTCATTGACCATGTTTTCCTGGTACATGGGAACCAGGCTGTGCCGGGTCCAGCTCCAGAGGTGGGCGCCGGCGATGTCTATGCGCACTTTGGGTCCCGGCGTGACGTGGAAAACCACGTCGGCGCGGTTGGTGTCGGGATGGTAGTTGGCCGAGACCAGTTGCACCTTGGCGGTCAGACGATGTTCTTTTGCCAGTTCCTGCTGCATATACATGGTGGTGGTGCGGAGCTTCTTCATGGTGAAGCTAGTGCCGCTTTTGAGATAAGCCCCGCGCAGGCGCGCCATCAGCGACTGCAGACTCTTCCGCAGCCGCGCTGTTTCCGCCGGCGAGGCGCCCTCGATGCTGACCTGTCCGACCACGGCGCGGCGGTTCAATTCGGTGTGAAAGATAGCGTTCACCACGCCGTTGCCGGGCTCGGGCTGAATCTCGGTATGCACTTCGGCCAGGAAAAAACCGGTTCGGCGGAAGAAATTGCTCAGTTCGGATTGCGCGCGCTGCAAAACGGCGGCCGAGTAAGGCTCCTGCGATTGATAGCCGGAAACCTGCAACAGCCGCGAGTAAGAGAAGATTTGCGTGGCCCCGGGAAATTCGAATACGCCGAAATACAATGCCGGCTCCAACACGAATCGCAGGCGCACACCATTTGCCTCGGGCTCGACGCTGAGCTCCACTTCTCGTACCGGCGGCAAAGCGGGCTGGGCTTTAGACGCGGGGCCAGCTTCCGGTCTGGCGGTTTTGAGGAGGGAAATGCTCTCCTCAACCTGCTCACGCGAGAACGGCTGGCCTGCTTTCTGCGGAACCAGCGCGGCAAGCCGTGACGAGTCCACGTCTGGACGCCCGGCAATCTCGATGGCGGAGACATTCTGGCCTTGGTAGGCGTCGATGATCTGCGCGGTCGACAGCGGCGCCTGGGCAAAGGCGGCAAGGGCGCCGCCCGCCAGCCCCAGGACGGCTGGAAGCAGGAAGCAGAACAAGTAGACGCCGGGTCGGAGTCGAGCCACTACGTTCAAAATATGAGACCGTTCCGCACGATGGCTAAATGAGCCTGCGCCCGATGAGCCCTGCAGGCCGCCGCAGGCCGCGCCGCAGCTTCTGAAAGTACGATGCGAGCCAGGACAAAGGCGGAGCGGCGGGAATTGCAGCGGCGTTCGATTTTGAGCAGATGGATATGCCGGTGTCCGCTCGCCCCGGGCCGCAAACCTGAGGTAGGCCCCGCCGCCTCGGCTGGGTAGGTGTACGAAGCGCGCCTGATTCGAGGCTGGGAACGGTTTCGGCTGGCGCGCCTCTATGATTAAGTTGTATCCGAGTAGAAACTGACGGCGCGGAACCCGGGGCACCTTCAAATCAACCCACTACCGATCCATCACCCGGCTTGGCGGCGCAGCGCGGCTTTTGCTACTATGAATGCAGATTGCCGCAGGCGGCGCTATCGTCTAGGGGTTAGGACGGAAGATTCTCAATCTTCAAACCCGGGTTCGATTCCCGGTAGCGCTACCAGCTAACATCCGCTAAGTCGCTCTAAATGAGCGGCTTTTCTTTTTGCCCAAAAACTGTGCTGACGCTCTCTAACGGCCCTTGGCGCGTTTCGTGGTACACAAGGTGGTACACAAGGCCCCGTGGCGCTATGTCCCGCCCGCCGAATCGCCGCCGATGTGGAGGGTACGGCACTGCGGGGATAACTGAGCACGTCCGAAGGCCAGAGGCGCGTCCTACGCCCCGCAGCGCCCCTTCTACGCACGTTCTGAGAGGCTGTACTCAGCTAGGAACTGCAACATTGCAGCGCGGCACGGGCTGGTGTGCCGGGGTACATCTACCCCGTCCCAGAGGTCACGGCGCGGTTCTACGGCGCACAGTGCCCTTGCTACGCGGCATTGCGCGACTCTGGCGAACGATTCAGACGGGAGCGGGGAGTCCCGCTGGGCCGCACCGGTTAGGTCCAATATTGGACGGGCGGGGGTGCCGGGGGTGGACCTGTGCTCTATTAGGCTGTGTGAAACCGAAGCATGCTTCCTCCCGGCGAGATTTGAAATTTTAAGGGGAATCGGGCCTTGTGAAACCAGTTCTTTTTGCCACAAACAAACAGGCCGGGCCATAGGCCAGCAGGTCGGCTCTGTGCCTCAAACTGCACCGAAGCGTACTCGTTCCCATGAACATCGTGGTGACAATCGAGGACTGACTGCCAGCGGGCGCGCGGTGTTGCTACTGTGGGGCGGTCTGTGCCACTCGCTCTAGCTCGGGTGCAATTTTAAGCGTTCCCGCTGGACTCAATTTCACCTTGCGTTCCCACGACGTATAACCCGTCTTTATGACCTTCACCGTATGCTCTCCGGGTGCGACGCTTAAGGGGGACGGGGTATTACCGACAAACTCGCCATCGAGTTCGATGTCAGCACCTGTGGGAGATGATGTGATTTCGATTGTGGCGTTCTCGGTCGCTTGGTTCGGATTCTTGTCTGTCAACTTCCGGCATTCCGCTCGCGCTTGCTTCAGGTCATCAGCGGTGTACTTCTGCTCAAGAATGATAATTTCGGCGTGTCCCGCTTGCAGGTTGCGCACGTCGTGGTCGGTCATGCGGCCATGAAACGGGAAGCCATCAGGGAAATTACCCTCAATGTACTGAAACTGTTTGCCGCGAATGCCCCAAGAATAGAAATGGCTCGTCACCTGATCGGCAGGCCCCATGCGCTTTAAAATCACGCAACTCGGTTTTTCGGTGTGACCCGCTCCATGCTGGGGAATGACGGCCCCAGACTGCGCCTGTGCCAGCAACGCACTCACAAGCAGGAATAGTGGAAGCACCTTGAATTGCTTTCCCATGTTGCCCCCGTTGTCGCTATACGAAAGTTCAGCGAGTGGAATCATCCCACCTGAGTGCCCGGTTTTTCAATTTAATTCTGAGATTGATCTTGGATGCTCAGGCAAGGACGCCAGCACAAGAGGACGCCGGCACGAGGGCACGAGTGGGCTTTGGCAGGCAGCAAATGCAACGCCCCGCAATCCAACAGCACCTAGATCAGCACCCCAGGCCCTTCCGCGTATCCTTGACGCCTGCGATCAGGCACGCAAAGCACCTGTAAGCACGACAGCTCGCCGGATCGTGCTGTGCAAGACGCTCACTCTCTGGAGTGCTCAAATCTCGCGATTCCAGGCTCGTAGGCGCATCGCTGGCCATCGGCTGCGGTTGGGATGCCTCCGGCATCGCCTTCCGCCCACGACGCTTAGAGGCGCGGTTCCACAAGATGCTCTTGCACCTGGCGCAGCGTAACGGAGGGAATGGCGCGCCTTCTTCCGCCAGCCAGCGGTGAGGCGGGTTGCATACTTCGCAAACGCAAATCTCGCCTTGCACGATCACAGACACCCCGGCGACAATTATGCACTATCGGTACACGAATGTTTGTAAACCGGCATTTGAGGATTATGACGTCCCTATAAAAAAGGGCCATTTTCCGTACCAGTACGCGCGCGCGCGAGGGCTGCTCACTTCGCGAGGCTGAATTCGGGAATAAGCTCTCGACTTGAATAGTTTTCCGTCTTCGTTACGTGCCCCTGATCGTTTCGGTAAACCAACTGCACAGTGAAAGGCACCCAGCGGCTCCTGCTCGGGCCGGGTTCAGGCTTGATCCGCTTGATAACCTCGTCGGGCGGGTACGTACTCACCACCTCTGGCCCGTTCCACTTCCAATCTTTCTGCCGTGCGACAGTGAATGCGTCGTAGTTCTCCCCGCACTGCTGGCCAATGTTATTTTCGAGTACCAGAAAGACTCCGTTGAGATTGAAATCTTTTCTGGGAAGTAGGTACGTTGAATACACATATCTTGCCATTACTATCGCGTCGCGGCAGAAGCACGAAATCACATTGTCCCTTTCCCCACGCATCTCGGGGCTAGTCAAGCAATGGCTCTCATCCCGGTAGACCTTGTCCAGCTCCGGGGGCCATGCCTGCGGGAAAGCAAACGACGCCGCCAATCCCAGCGCCGCAGTAATCAAGGCCCGCGACCTGAAGTTCATCATTGCACCTCCGCAGCTTTGGCGATGATTGTACTCAGCCGGAAAAATCATTCAAGGACGTATGCGCTACCGACTTGCATTCGAGTCGCGGTAATATTTGCGAGAGCCGGATAGCCGCTGACTGATCATCAGCAGCGACAAGGCGGGGCGCCTTCCCGTCCCCGCCTTCCAGGTCACTCCACAAAACCGGGAAGGTCCACGGAAGGGTGACGCATGGCCGATGACGCTGGCCCAGCGAAAGGCGGGCCGCTGTACCTCGCTCGCATGGCCGAACGGCGGAAGGAACAGCTTGAGCAGCGGCTACGAAACAAAGTACGTGCCCAAAACCTTTACGGGTCGTTGTCCACGCCGGAAAACGAAGAGCAAATTGACGCAATTCGGGAAGTTGCGCTTCCCGCTATTGATCAAGTGAAGCAGAAAAAGGAAGCCAAGCAGCGCGCTCCTATCAGTCTTCCAGCGCTTGGTCCGTCTCGGACACCGACAACTGCCTCTCGGTTTCCGGAGCCGCTCAGCCTGATTCCGACAACTGCTTCTAGTCGCCCGAGGTCATACAAAGAGATTCTTGAACGTGCACGAGAGAAGCGGCGCAATGCGCCCGACGCTAGTTGCAGGTTCGACGAGAACATCGGAAAAATGATGCACGAAAAGAGACAAAAGCTTCGGGATTCAGGCCATAAGAGCAAACGCCCAGGTCGCACTCCCACGCTGCCCAGTGATCATTTTGAGAAGATTGTTAGAGCCGCTGATGCTGAACAAAATGGGCAAAGACTGTATCCGCTGAAAGATGTGCTGCCCAAGAAGGTGTGGGAGAAGATTGCCCAACACAACAGCAAACTCGGAGGCAGCAAGCCGAAGCTCAGCACTTTTAAGCAACTGTTCAAGTACCCGGTTTTCAAGAATCCGGCGCGCGCACGCTTCAACCGAGCTGCAACTTACTACGGGAAAAACATCGCATCAGCCCTAGCAGGTGTTTAGGAATCTCGACAAATAAGAATTTGTGGTTCGCTTTGAACCCCAGTATTGGCGGGCTTTTCAGCCCGTTTTGTTGTTTACGAAGCATCCTAAACAGATTGAAGAATCTTTCGCGGGTGTGCTCTGCAAGTCTACGCTCGCCTCATTACACGCTAGGCCGCGAGTGTAGCGGCCAGAGAGGGAACAAGAATGGCGAGTGAGCAGCAAAACACGCTTACACCACGGCAAGCGGCGCGCTACATCGGAATCAGTGAGGCAGCGTTACGCTTGTGGCGCTCAGAGGGCAAAGGGCCGCGTCATTTCAAAGCGGGCGAGAAACTTGTTCGCTATCGTCGCAGTGATTTGGACGCATGGATTGAGGCGCGTTTGAGTCAACCGACTCCGGCAGAAGTGGCCTAGAAACGAAACGGGCCGCTTGGAACCTTGCACGTTCCGGCGGCCCCGTAACCAGCTCCGACGCGGTTAGCGCCAAGCCTGAATGCTCACGGCCTGATTCTATCCCGCCGAAGCTGTTACTCAACAGAAAAATCTTGGGTTCGCATACGAGCGCCAAGGGGCGCGGGAGCAACAGGTGAAGGCAATTCAAATTCGCAGTTTGACACCCGCAAAAACAGACGAGCGAAAACCACCAGCGCGAGTACGTCTGATTAACCACGGGAGCAATGCGGGCGGGAATGCTGTGTCAACGCCGATCTGCGGTGATGATCCCCGCCCATTGGTGGAACCTAGAAACTATGAGGTTCGCTGTATCGGCCATGAGCTTTGCCAAGTGAGGCGCTACAAGCGGGCGTCACTTAGGCTCGATTTTCAACTAACGTGCGAGCCGGATATACAGCTTGCACGGTTCGTAAACATGGGCCAGGGCAAAGGGGAAAAGCGCCGCCCCTGCACTGACTATTACAGGCTGTGGACGCTGTTTAATGGCGACCTGCCAAAGCGCGGACAAGCGATGACCTTGGATGTCTTTGATGGCAAGTTCTGTTTGGTGAAAGTGGAGACGGTCACGAAAGACGCCAAAGGCAATGAATTGCCAGAGCTGTTGCGCTACAGCGTCGTGCGAGACGTGCTCAAAGTCTGGGAGCCATGAACGATTCTTTGCGGAACCTTTGTACCAGAACCTATGTTCCACAGTACCAGCGTACCTCTGTACCAAGGTCCGCATCAGGATTCCGCCAGAGGGCGAGCGGGTCAATGCTTTGTCGTCTGACGGAATATCACACAGCAGCAAAAAGGCGGGGTCGCTCACGCGGCCCCGTCCGCAAATGGGAGCCCCGGTGACGGGGCGACGTTGACCAAGGTTGATTGTCATGCGTACATGGCAGCGTCCGCCGAACACGCAGCTTCCCAGATGTAGCGGAAGTGAGCGATGCCGACCGAGACTAAGGGCGAGCAGCAGCGTGGTCGCTCTGAGGCTGAAACGGCAATGGACGTGGCAATACCGATGTAGCGACGATACCGGGCCGTCACTCGCCCTTGCATTCTGAGCTTGTACAGTCCTTGCAGGAATCGAGTGGTAAGCGGGAGCTACTGAGCCATCCGAAGGGACCGAAGCGACCGACGCGACGGCATCTTTGCACGGCTATAAGGCCGTGCTCTGCAAACCTGGCTCCCTCTGCTCAAGCATTCTCCTTCAAAACGGCAAAACAAAGCCTGCATAACGGAAGCTGCCGGTCTCCTGGCTTTCAGATTTCGTTTTGTGATTCCCTTAGGTAACGCTTGACAATACTATCGAGCCGCGTTACTGTTTTCTTGGCACATGATCGCAAGTTTCAAAGATGCGGATACGAAGCTGCTGTACGAGACGGGCAAGAGCCGCCGGATTCCGGCCAGCATTCGCCGGGTAGCGATGCGGAAACTTGTGATGCTCGACAAAGTGCAGAAGCTCGAATATCTCCGTCTCCCGCCGGCGAACCACCTGGAAGCCCTGGCGGGCGACCGCGCGGGACAGCACAGTATCCGTATCAACGACCAATTCCGCCTCTGTTTTGTGTGGCGAGAGGGAGATGTTTATGACGTTGAAATCGTCGATTATCACTGAGGGGAAGGCCCTGAGGACGCGAAAGAAGGTTTGGGCCGTTCATCCGGGAGAAATGTTGCGCGAGGAGTTCATGAAGCCGATGGGCCTGACCGCCTACCGGATCGCGAAGGAATTGCACGTCTCGCTCCCCCGTATCAACGACCTGGTTCACGAACGGCGGGCCATGACCGCCGATACTGCCCTCCGGCTGGAGCGGTACTTGGGAATGCCTGCCCAGTTCTGGATGGCGGTCCAGGCGGACTACGACCTTCGCCATGCTGCCAAGAAGCCCGAGTTAGCAAAGATCAAACGGGCGACTGCGGCCTAGCAAACTGAAAGTGAGGTGCTGAGATGGTTTATAGACGCAAAAAAGGCGGCTACTATCACTACAATTTCCGCTGGACACTTAAAAACGCAGACGGCATGAAAGAATCTTTCCGCATTCGCCGCTGTGCAAAAACCACCAACAAAGAACGCGCCAAGGAAATCGAGGACGAACACCGGCGAGCGCTGAGGCTTGGGGAAATTCACCCGAATGATCTGTGGCCAAAACAGACAACGAGCGCCCCGCCCGCGTTCCGTTCATTCGCCAAGGAATTTCTGGCGGACGCCAGAGCGAACAAAAAAGCGGGTACGCACAGGTTCTACGCGGGTAGCCTCGAAAGACTGTTGGCATTCGCCGCCATCGCAGATGCCCCGCTGGACGCGATTACAGGCGAAACGGTGAGCCGTTACGTGCGGTATCGGCAGGAAGTCGCCAAGAACTCCGTTGTCACCGTGAACGGCGATCTGCGCACGTTGCGGCGAATTCTCCGTCTCGCCGTGGAATGGGGCAGGTTGGACCGTGCTCCGATAATCCATGAACTTTCACAAAAGGGGCGGGAACGTGTGCTGAGTTTCATCGAAGAGGCGCGATACTTGGCGAAGGCGTCCGACAATCTCCGCGATGTCACGATTCTTGCCGTCGATACCGGGATGCGCCCCAACAGTGAATTGTTCCCGCTGAAATGGGTCGATGTGGATTTGACGGCGCGGCCTGAGACTCCCAATGGAGTGATTCACGTTCGCCAAGGCAAGACGGATGCCGCACAGCGCAGCCTGCCTCTCACCCCGCGTGCGGCTGAGGTGCTCCAGCGCCGCAAGAAAGCGGCTGAGGCGAAGCCAAAGCGAGCGGCGTTTGTGTTTCCGGGCGATGGCAACACAGGGCATATCGTTTCGTTTCAGCATCCGCACGAAGAGGCTATCGCAGATGCCAAGCTGGAGCCATTCGAGTTCTACTGCTGGCGTCACACGTTCGGAACGCGGGCCGCACAGTCCGGCATGGATCGCTACACCTTAGCGGGATTGATGGGGCATAGTTCGCCTTCCGTTGCCGCTCGCTACTACGTCCACGTGACGGAAACACACGTCGCCGCCGGATTCAACAAGTTTGTGGCCTATCAAACGCGCAACGTCGCGGAAGGAATCGCCGCCGCATTCCCAGAGGCAAGCGCCGCAGTCCAATAGGGGCGTTTTTCTGGTTGCTGGTACACCGGGCGGTACACAGGATGGTCACAACAGGCTGTAACTCATTGACGGCGTTAGCTACGTAGGGATATTCTCAATCTTCAAACCCGGGTTCGATTCCCGGTAGCGCTACCAACTATCATCCGCTAAGTCGCTCGAAATGAGCGGCTTTTCTTTTTGCGCAAAAACTTCCCTGACACTTATTGACGCCCCTAGGCAGGCGCTCTCATACGCCAATCGGTGGCTGTCCCGAGCACGTGCCGTGCCGTAGTGGCGGCTGCCTGGCCTACGCCGGCCTACAAGCCGTGACGAATGGTCCAGTTACCTTCGTAAGTTGCTGAATTCAGTACTCCGGCTGTAGCCTGCAACCACGGCGTGGGAGGCTGTTGTCTGCTTGCCTTCAGCGCATGACCGCATGCAGCGACTGGACACAAATGTCCGCGGCTTTACCCTGATCGATACCATCGTCGTAGTGACGATCGCAGCCGTCATAATGGCCATAGCTGTACCGATAGCCAATACGATCATCAGCAATTTCAGGCTGCAGAATGCGGTGATGGCGATTACCGGCGCCATTCAGGCAACGCGTATGGAAGCCATCTCGACCACCCTTCCAATGAAGGTGACGTTCAGCAAGGCGACGAATACCTACCAGGCGGCGTTTTGCTCGACCTGCAACGTCTATGCGACAACCGGGGCTTATACCAACGGGCATGCGCCAAAGACCCCTGGCGGACAGCCGTTTTTGCCGAACCCGGTGGCATTTTCCGGGGCCGGGTCCGGGGTGACGCTGTCGGCAGATACGACCTTCTACCTGCGCCCGGGCGGCGCGGTGCAAACCACCGAAGGGACGACGAGCTGCCCGACCCTGGCGCCCTTTACGTTGAGTTACCGGGGCACGACCAAGACAATAACTGTGGGTTGCTATGGACAGATCACGGTCACCCCATAACGGCCGCTGGACTCCTCGGCTGAGGCCGGCCTCGGCTCCGGCAAGCGCGAACACGGCGCTGACGAAAGAGTGCGGCTTCACGCTGCTGGAGATGATGATCGCGATTGCCATCCTGAGCGTTGGCCTGCTTGCCGTGGCACTGCTGGTGGTGAGAAGCGCTCATGGCACGGAGCGTTCGCGCTATATGACCATGGCCTCGGGTCTCGCCTCGGAAAAGCTTGAGGACCTGATCCGCTATCCCTCGGCCGATGCTCAGGTCACCATACCGGCCGGCAGCACTTCGGTAGGCAGCCTCTCTTCGGATACTTCACAGTCTATAACGGTCGGCTCGACCGTCACGATTTACTACTATGACGACGTACAACTGTCTGCCTCGGGAGGGCAGACGGCGACCGGGGATGGGGCGGTTACGACTGTTCAGACTATCTCCAATGGCAGCGGAGGCGTCTGTTACAACATTTTTTATCACCAGGTGAGCGGCCAGGTCAGCGATACCCAGTGCAACTCGACGGCCCCAACGGCCGGCCCGGACGTGCTGACCTTTCACCGGCGCTGGATGATCGAAAGCCCGGTTACCATCAACGGCCACAGTATCGGCGGGGTGCGGCGCATAAACGTGAGCGTCACGCTGACCAATGTGTTCGAGCAGCCGCCGGTGGCGTTTCAGATGAGCACTGTCAGGCCATGACCTACGTCGAGAACAATACGCGTGCCAAGTCAAACAACGCCGGCTTCAGCCTCATCGAGGTGACGGTCGTGATGTTCGTCTTCCTGACCATTGCCACCGTGGCGCTGACTCTGGTGCGGCGTGGCGCGACCGCTTACGGCACGCAGCAGGCGCAGTCGGCCATGAACATAGCGCTGCGCAATTCCATCGCGCAAATCCAGATCGACGTAATGAACGCCGGCACCGGCTACTACCCCAACATCTACGTTCCAGGCGCGCCCATCGGCATCACCATCTCCAACAACAATCCCACGACCAGTTGTTACGCCGGCGGGCTTTACACCGCCCAGTGCTTCGATACCCTGAATATCCTGGATTTCAGCACCGTCTCACCGACGGTCCCGACGGCCACCTTCGACACCAGCGCCAGCGGTACGATGACGCTCACGCCGGCGCCAAATGCGACTATGACGGCCGCCCAGATCGCCGCCGCCTACACCAGCGGAAGCGAACTGATGTTGATTGCCACTTCGACCCAGGGCAGCCCCACCGGTCAGCCGCGGTTCATGACGGTCATTCTGAGCGGGAACGCCACCTACAGCGGGAATAACATCACTATCTCGTTTACGAAGACCAACAAGTCGTCCCAGGCCTGCGGTGATGGCACTGGCCCTCCATGCTACTCGAATCCGAGCGACCCATACCTGGTCGCCAAGACCGGCACTGGCGCAATGACCAGCGCGTTCGGCGTGAACGACTATGCTCTCAAGCTGGCGGTCATCACCTACTCGGTCGACACCACCACTAACCCGGGCGATCCCCGGCTGGTCAGGACCCCCCAGAGCGGCGTGGCCAGCGTCATCGCGGATCGCATTATCGGCTTCAAGGTTGGCGCCATGACCTGGGGCGGGTCGCTGAACGTAACCAACCCCTCGGGAAACGACGTATCCAATTACATTTATAACCCGGCCAATTACTACTACCCGAATGACTTCAGCCTGATTCGATCTTTGCGCGTGTCGCTGATCGGCCGAACCAATATCGACCCGACCAACCCTTACAAGAACGGATTTGACAACGGGCAGTACCGCGTCGAGGCCGTATCGACGGTGGTCAGCCCGCGCAACCTCAGCATGCTGGACAAATAGGTGGAACCCATGCAAGCGGAGATCAAATCGATTGGCGAGGAGCGGCGCCGGCGCGGCGAGCGCGGGACGGCGCTGATCGCCGCCCTGCTGATGCTGCTGCTGGTCACCGGCCTGAGCAGCGTGATGGCGGTCACACTGAACTCGGACGTACTGATGAACGGCTATTTCGGCAGCTTCCGCGGCTCGTTTTACGCTGCCGACTCGGGCCTGGCGCTGGCCCGGCAGGAAATGCTCAACCAGCTCATTGGCTCGGTGAGCAGTTCGTTCTCGACCAGCTCGGCCCCGATCACCAATGGGACCGAGTCCAGCGTGCTCTCCACCGTGCTGGGCGAATTCAGCACTTCGGCAAGCTCGCCGGTCACGATTGCGGCCACTTCCTCCTGGCCGGCGCAGTTTTATCTGGACACCAGCACGCCGAGCGGGAGCTCGACGGCCAACACTTCTCTTAAGCTCGCCACTTGCTCGGTCACTCCAACCGGCGGCTCGACCACTACGCAAACCAACGGAACTTGTCCCGCGCCGCCGTCCGGGTACACCGGCTATCAATATGCATACGATTACCAGTATGTGGTTCGCGCCATCGGCATCTCGCAGGGAGGGCAAAATGCAGCGGTGCGCGAGGAAGGCGACCTCATCATCAACGTAACGGCAAGCTCCTCGCTGTCTACGGCGCGGAAATTCTCTGCCTGGGGCACCTTCCTGAATGTCAGCCCGCAGTGCAACGCGGAGTTGATAGGCGGCACCATCACCGGACCGCAGTTTACCAACGGCTCCTGGACCTTCGGCGACGACTATACCTACACCTTCACCGATCCGGTCGGCAGCGTCTCCTCGACGGCCGGCTATTACTTCGGCTCCAACGCGTGTTACTCGTCTTCACAGCCCTCTTATACTTATAACCAGTATGGGTGGGGAGGAGGGCAGACTATTGCTCCCACCTTCCAGGGCGGCCTGAATCTTGGCCAAAACGCGCTTCCCGTGCCGGCCAATGATTACAACCAGGCACGGGCGGTTCTCGACAGTCAGGGAACCAGCAATGCCCAAGTCACTAATTCGGATCTGAACGGCAGCGTGAAGGATGTAAACGGCAACGCGTATAACATTAACGGCGCCAGCAGCGGCGTCTATTTGCCTTACACTATCAACCCGCAAACGGGGGCGGCCACCTTCAACGGGGGAGGCATTTACGTCCAGGGCGATGCCAGCGTAACGCTCACGGCCAGCGGCAACACCGCCCAAGTCTACACCATAGCCCAGGGCTCCACGACGACCACCATCACCATAGACAACACGGCCAACACTACGACCTTTTCTTCAACGACGGGAAGCACCACAACCACCAAGACGATCAGCGGGGTCCCGGTAATGTATCTGAGTTCCGGCGGGACGCCGAGCAACGCCACCATGCTGTATGTTAACGGCAACATTACGTCGTTGTCCGGGCCCGGAAGCACCGGCGCCGCTATTCAGGATGGAAACGCGATCACGGTTACCGCTGCCAACAACATCACCATTACCAACAACATCCTCTACAAGACGGAACCCGTTACGCTCACGGCCGCCGGCAGCACTCCGGTGGGCTCGCTGATTACCGGCAACAACAACGGGCAGGCGCTGGGAATCTTTACCGCCAATGGCACCGTCATTCTCAATCCTCCAGGCAGCGGCGGCGGCAACCTGGAAATCGACGCCAGCATAGCCGCCACCTCGACGGCGGACAGCAACTCATCCTGCAGCCTGAGCTACATCTGCAAGGGAAGTATCAGCGTGGCCGATGGCAACACAATCAACACGCTGTCCATTGTTGGCGGGCGCATTCAGAACATCGCGCAAGTCATGCCGGCAGGCACGATCAACACCCGCAATATCATCTACGACCGCCGATACCAGGGCGGAGGATTCGCTCCGCCGTTCTTCCCATCTACTACGGTAACCACTACCTCCGGGAGTACCGATTACTCTACTGTCATCACCGGAACATTGCAGCGCAAAGAGTGGGTGAGCGAGATTGCTTATTAGGGCGGGTTGGGTGGTCGTGTATCAGTAGAAGCGGCTGGCTTACGCGTGGGCCGCTTGGACTAAAGCGCGCTGCCAGCCGCGCGCACTTCGCCACTCCCTCCCAGTTATCGCCCTGACGATCCCTTTAACAAGAAGCTGGTGCTCCTCGCCGTCATGTCGTATCCTATTCTCATTCCGGGAGATAAATGCCTTAGCTGTTGGCGCCAGCCCAGATTGCAGACCAGCCGATGACGCGATCGTCGACTTTTCGATTCAGGACCTATGCGGCAATCTGTTTGATGATTCTCTTCGGCCCCGTGGGGAACATTCTCCTGGGGAAGGGAATGAAGCGGATTGGGCCGGTGGACACGGCCTCGGGCGAGCAACTGGCCCGCGTGCTGGCGCTGGTCTTGAAGTCGTCGTGGATCTGGCTGGGCATCGCCTCGCTGCTGGCTTTTTTTATCACCTACCTGCTGGCACTCTCCTGGGCCGATTACAGCTACGTTCAGCCGGCATCGTCGCTGGCCTATGCGGTGGTGGCGCTGCTGGGAAAGTATGTCCTGGGCGAAAGCGTCACTACCACGGCATGGATCGGCATTGCGGTGATCTGCCTGGGAGTGTTCGTGGTCGGCTACACTCCTCCGCATACGACCGGGCCAAAACCATGAAGGCTGCCATACTGTATTATTTTCTGATAATGATAGCCGGCACCGCAGGCGAGCTGTGCGTCGCCAATGCCATGAAGGGTACCGGCGAGAGCTGGCAGTTTCGCCCGGCCGCGATTCTGCGCACCATCCTGCGGATCATGCGCAACCGCTGGATGTGGATGGGCCTGGCGCTTATGACGATCGCGTTCTTTTCCCTGCTGGGAATGCTGTCGCTGGAGAATGTGAGCCTGGTGGTTCCGGTTACGGCTCTAAGCTACGGCGCCGGCGCGCTGGGCGGTCAGGTGTTTCTGGGCGAGCGAGTGACGCCGACACGCTGGATCGGCATAGGGCTGGTGTGCCTGGGGGTGGCGCTGGTTTTCATCGGCCGGGCCTCCTGAGCGCCGCTGGTTCTCGCGAATTTGGACAGTTCGCTTGTGCAATCGCAAGCGGTAATCAGCTTTTGATCGTGCCGCATTGGGCTGAGTTGGGGGAGCTCGGGCTTGGAATTTTCTAGTGTGGCGCTTCCGGAGTGACAGACCTTGTGCGGAATTGCCGGATTCACCCATAATGACGGGCGCCGCGACCCCGAACGCATCCGCCAAGCCACCTGGACGCTGGCCCACCGCGGACCGGATCAGCAGGGCGTTTTTGAATCTCCCCACGTCTCGCTGGGCGCCGCCCGCCTCAAGATTCTCGATCTGGCCTCCGGCGACCAGCCGATCTTCTCCGATGACGGCGCCAGCGTCATCGTCTTCAACGGCGAGATTTATAACCACCAGGAGCTGCGGCGCGAACTGCAGCAGCTCGGCCATCGCTTCCACTCCGCCTGCGACACGGAAACCGTGCTGCATGCCTTTATGCAGTGGGATACCAGGTGCTTTGCCCGTCTGCGCGGGATGTTCGCCGTGGCACTGTGGAACGAGCCGGCCAGGCGCCTGGTTCTGGCGCGAGACCGTTTAGGCATAAAGCCGCTCTACCTTTCTCATCACGGGCGCGAGCTCATCTTCGGCTCGGAGCTGAAGGCCCTTCTGGTGCACCCGCAGCTTGAACGCCGCTTGAGCTTGGCCGGGCTGGACTGCTATCTGGCGCTCAACTATGTCCCCTGGCCGTGGACGCTGCTCGAGGGAATTACCAAGCTGCCGCCCGGCCATTGGCTGGAGTGGCGGAACGGCAACGTGCGCACGGAAGCTTACTGGAGTTTGCCGGCCCCCTCGCCGGCAGCGCCCCGCCGCGATATAGAGAGCGCCAAGGAAGAGCTTGATTCGCTGTTGCAGCAGTCGGTTCGCGAGCATCTGCTCTCCGACGTGCCGCTGGGAGTTTGGCTGAGCGGCGGCATCGATTCTTCCACCATCGTCCACTACGCCGCCGCGGAGTACGGCTCGCGTCTCAAGACATTTTCCATCTCCTTTCGCGGACGCAGCTTTGACGAGACCCCGTTCATCCGCGAGGTGGCCGCGCGCTACGGGACCGAGCACGTGGAATTCGATTTGAACCCTGGGGCTGATCTCCAGGGCGCCATCGACGAGTTCGCTTACTACTCCGACGAGCCCAATGCCGACGCCGGGGCGCTGCCGGTCTGGTTCCTTTCCAAGTTGTGCAAGACGCAGACCACGGTTGCCCTCAGCGGTGAAGGCGCGGACGAGTTTTTTGGCGGCTATCTGACCTACCAGGCCAACCGCCTCGCCGCGGTCATGCGCGTGTTGCCGAGGCCGCTACTCCGCCTGCTGGCCGCCTCTGCGCGGCAATTGCCGGTCTCCGACGAGAAGATCGGCTTCGAATATATGCTCAAGCGCTTTCTGGAAGGCTGTCTGCTGCCGGTTCCGGAAGCGCACGTCTACTGGAACGGAACCTTCTCCGCCGCGCAGAAGCGCCTGCTGGCGCCCGGCGCGAGCTCTTCGGCGCTGGCCGATATCCTGCGCGAACTGGCCGAGGCGGCGGCGAACGGCGACGGTATCGCCCCGTTCCTCTGGTTCGACCAGAAGTACTACCTCCCGGACGACATTCTGGCCAAGGTGGACCGCATGAGCATGGCCCATGCGGTCGAGGTCCGGCCGCCATTCCTGGATCACCGCATCGTCGAATTCGCCGCCACCCTGCCGCCGCAATGGAAGCTGCACGGACGCAAGCAAAAATTTATCCTGAAAGAGCTGATGAAAGACAAGCTGCCGGCCACCGTGCTGCGCCGCAAGAAAGTCGGCTTCGACATTCCGGCCCACGAGTGGCTGCGCGGCCCGCTGCGTCCCTTGCTGGTGGAGACCTTGCAGGCGGGAATTTCGGATTATGGCGAGCTGTTTCAGAAAGACGAGTTGGAAAAGTATTTGCGTTGTCACCTGGAAAGAAAAATCAACGTTGGTTATCACCTATGGGGATTACTGATCCTGTTTCGCTGGATGAAAAGATGGCGAGTCGCGCTGCCGAAGCCGGCGGCGGGCGAGTTGGGAGCGAGGGCCGGAACTGGCACGTATACCTGGCCGTCCTGATCGTGGCGGCGGCGGTGTACCTGGCGTGCATCATCTCGCCGCCGTCGCTGATGGACGACGTGGACGCCGTGCAGGCAATGATCGCCCACAACATGCTCACCTCGGGCGATTGGGTCACGGCCCGGCTGGATGGAGTAGCCTACCTGGAGAAAGCGCCCCTGGTCTATTGGGTGATGGCGGTTTTCTTCCGCGTGTTTGGCCCCTTCGACTGGGCGGCGCGCTTGCCCATCGCCTTCTCGGCCATCGCCCTGGCTCTGACGACGGCCGCATTCGGCATGTGGGCCTTCGGCAGGCGCGTGGGACTGTACGCCGGACTGTGCGTAGGCACCTGTGTCGGACTTTTTCTCTTCACCCGCATCCTGATCCCCGACGTCATGCTGACTCTGACGATCACGCTGGCGATGTGGGCGTTCCTGCGCATGCTGGACGAGCAGGAGCGGCATCCGTGCCTTTGGGCGGCCGTGCTGTACGTGAATCTCGGCCTGGGATTGTTGCTCAAGAGCTTGATCGCCGTGGTCTTTCCCGCGGGAGCGGTTCTGCTCTACCTGGCCACCACGCGCCAGCTCTTTTCCGCCGCGGTGTGGAAGCGGCTGCGCCTGCCCAGCGGCATAGCGCTGGTTCTGCTGGTGGCGGCGCCCTGGCACATCCTGGCGACCCTGCGCAATCCGCCCTACTTCGTCTTTGACCTGCACAGCGGTCCCGGCCAGTATCACGGCTTTCTCTGGTTCTACTTCATCAACGAGCAGCTTCTGCGCTTTTTGAACCTGCGCTACCCGCGCGACTACAACACCGTGCCGCGCCTCTACTTCTGGCTATTTCATTTGCTCTGGCTGTTTCCCTGGAGCGTATACCTGCCGGGCACGATCAAGCTTTCCTACCGTCCAATCGACCGCGCCGGCCGGACGCGGTTGCTGGCGCTCTGCTGGGTGGTGTTTATTCTGGTCTTCTTCACCTTCTCGACCACCCAGGAATACTACTCGATGCCGTGTTATCCGGCGCTGGCGCTGCTGCTGGGCTGCGCCATGGCGGCGGACGACGTTTGGGTGCGGCGCGGCACGCGCGTGCTGGCGCTGGTTTCGGCCATCGTTGCCCTCTCGCTGCTTACCATCCTGTTCGCGGTGTGGCACGTGCCCGCGCCTGGCGATATCGCCAGCGCCCTCACCCATCACCCGGAGGCTTATAGCTTATCGCTGGGGCACATGGAGGACCTGACGCTGAGTTCGTTCGCTTACCTGCGCCTGCCGCTGGCCATTGCCGCCGCCGCGTTCCTCATTGGGACCGCCGGGACGCTGCGCGCCCGCGGCCGGCAGGCGTTCTTCGCTGCCGCCATCATGATGGTCATCTTTTTTCAGGCAGCCCGCCTGGCGATGGTGGTCTTCGATCCCTACATGTCGTCGCGGCCGCTGGCCGAAGCATTGCTGCGTTCACCACAGGGTAAATTGATCTCCCAGGGCCACGTCTATCCTTTTTCTTCCGTGTTCTTCTATACCAATCGCACGGCGTTACTGCTGAACGGCAGGCGGCAAAATCTGGAGTATGGATCCTACGCGCCCGGTGCGCCGCAGGTGTTCATCGACGATTCCCAGTTCCGGAAGCTGTGGCTTGAGCCGGACCGCTACTACCTGGTCTCCACCAAGTCCTCGGTGCCGCACCTGGAAGCGTTGGTCGGACCCTCGCAGCTCAAGCTGGTCGCCGAAAGCGGAGGTAAGGTTCTTTTGACCAACCTTGCTTTGCCGCAATCCGGCGGAGGGTGAGGCGCGGACCGGCGAAAGTACGATGGTAGAATGAAGGGCAAAATCACTTTTTGTGCTGCTGTCGGATGCCGGCTGTTCGCGCCGGTTCCATCGATGAAGGCTACGGTCCAGGAGGAAGGGTAATGAGGATTGCGGTGCTTGGCGGCGACGGTTACTGCGGATGGGCAACCGCGCTGTATCTTTCGGCGAAGGGGCACAGGGTAGCCATAGTCGACAACTTCCTGCGCCGGCAGTGGGATCACGAACTCGGGGCGCAGACCCTTACCCCCATTCGGCCGCTTTCCGACCGCCTGCGGGTGTGGAAGCAGTTGACCGGGCGGCACGTCGATTCCTTCGTGGGCGACATCGTCGACTACGATTTCCTGTCTTCCTTCTTCCGGCAGTTCGAGCCGGAAGCCGCGGTTCATTTTGCCGAGCAGCGGTCGGCTCCGTATTCCATGATCGACCGCAAGCACGCCGTCTTTACCCAGGTAAACAACGTTGTCGGGACCTTGAACGTGCTGTTCGCCCTGCGCGAATTCCAGCCGGATTGCCACCTGATCAAGCTGGGAACCATGGGCGAGTACGGCACGCCCAACATCGACATCGAAGAGGGCTACATCAAGGTAACGCACAATGGCAGAGAGGACATACTGCCATACCCTAAGCAGGCCGGCTCCTACTATCACCTTTCCAAGGTGCACGACAGCCACAACATCATGTTCGCCTGCCGCATATGGAAGCTGCGCGCCACCGAACTGAACCAGGGCGTCGTCTACGGCACCATGACCGACGAGGTGGCCATGGACGAGGCGCTGATCAACCGCTTCGACTACGACGAGGTTTTCGGCACCGTCCTGAACCGGTTCTGCGTCCAGGCCGCCATCGGCCACCCGCTGACGGTTTACGGCAAGGGCGGGCAGACGCGCGGATTTCTCGACCTGCGCGACACCGTCCGCTGCATTGAACTGGCCTGCCTGAACCCGGCCGCCCCTGGCGAATGCCGCGTCTACAACCAGTTCACCGAGCAATTCTCCGTGCTGGGGCTGGCGCAAATGGTGGAGGCGGCCGGCGCCAAGCTGGGCTTGAAGGCCGTAATCGAGCACCTGCCCGATCCGCGGGTAGAAGCCGAAGAACACTATTACAAGGCCAAGCACACCAAGCTGCTGGACCTGGGACTGCAGCCGCACTTCCTGTCCGACTCGCTGCTGGATTCGCTGATGAACGTCGCCATACGCTACCGGCAGGCGGTAGACGTTTCGCTCATGCGGCCCACCGTGGAGTGGCGGCAGACGCGCTCGTTCGGCCGCAAACAGATTGGCGCCGTTCCCTAGAATTTGTTTCATAAATGGAACTGGTGGAAGCCCACGCCTTTAGGCGTGGGAAACAGTGAGCTTAACAATGACGCCTTTAGGCGCTCTGTGGACACGCCGTCACGGCGGCTATTTGAGGGCTGCATATGTAATGTCCTACACCCTGCAATCAGGTGCCCACTGGAAAGTTGTCATGGCGAGCGGAGGCGCGCAGCGCCGCAGTCGAGCCACCTTGTGTTTTCCGGCACCAAACACAAGGTTCCTCCACTCCGCCGCGCGGCTCCGGTCGGAATGACAATTCATATTTTGGGAGGACATTATTTTTGCAGTACTCAAATAAAGCCGGTTTCCTCTGTTCTTGCTCCCACGGCTGAAGCCGTGGGCTTCCACGATAATGCACCTTCAAAGCCATTTATGAAAAAAGCTGTAAGCTTATTTCACCGCTGACACGTCTTCGACCGGGTGGGGAGCAGTATTTACAGGGATGAGTTCGCCATTCTGGATGCGGTAGTCGGCATCGCGCCAGCGGATGGTGTTGCGGGTAAAGCTGACCAGCCACATTATGAACGCCAGCGCGTCCCAGACCGCGATCAGCGGAAATTGCTTCCACAGCGTCTTCTGTTTCAGTCCGGAGACGCCGATGATCCAGGTCATCCAGGCCCGCAAAAGCGCGTACGCCCCGCAATAGCCGCAGATGGCCGCGGCCGGGGGATGCAGGGCGGCGGCCACAAGCACCCACGGCAATCCCAGCGTGAACAGCATCCCGAGATGTCCCCATGGCCGCATGTGCCGCATGACCACCATCCAGCGCAGGCGCTTGTGGAAGAGGCTGGCGAACGAGTGGTAGTCGGGTACGGTCTCGACTGCGTACGGCAACAACTCAACCTTGTATCCTTGGCCGGCGATGAGGCGTCCGACCAGCATGTCGTCCGCCGGCCGGTTGGCGATAGCTTCATATCCGCCAAAGCCCGCCAGGGCCTTTCGCGTGGTGGCGATGGTCGTTCCCAGCGCGAATTTCACCCCGTCCAGGCATCTGGCAACCAGGATGCCGGCAAAAAAGTCGGAAAACATCCCCATCCACTGCACGCCATCTACGAATCCCGCCTGCTTGGTGGGAACGTAAAAGCAGGTCACCGCCCCTGTGTTTTCGTTGGCCAGGGGCGCCACGAGGGTGCGCAGGTAATTCGGCTCGACGCGCACGTCGCTGTCGTTGATTACCAGGACCTCGTGCCGCGCTTCCGAGACCAGGCGGGCGAGTTTGCCCACTTTGTCGTTGGCCACGTCAAGCCCGGAGCCGTAAAGCACCCGGAAAGGGCGGTCGGGGAAGCGCCGGCGCAGCTCCTCCAGTACGGAGAGCATCGGAGAAGGATCTTCATCCACGCAAAAAATGATTTCGTAATCGGGGTAGTTCTGCTGAAAGAAGCTGGAGAAGTTCTCCAGCGGCTCGGGATCGATCCCATGCGCCGGCTTCAGGACACTGACCGGCGGGGTGAAGCTGCCATTCAGGACACTATGCTTGCCTTCCCGGAAAAAGCGCCCCGCGCTATAGATCGCGATTAAATAATAAATAAATGGAAAGACCGCGACAGCAAGCAATGCGTAGCGGGTCACGCTTTCAACCATTGACATCCTCTGGCCGACTACCCGTCCCTGTTCAGAGTTCCCTTAGAAATCGAGCCTATCAACTTCCACCGCCGGAGGCAAGCTGGCAGGCAAAAACACTTCAGCTTTTAGCGCCTGCGACCCACAGCCACGAGAAGCCAGCGCAGCGCCGGATAATGAAGGCGAATCCGGCCCGCACAAACCAGGTCCATCCATCTTTGCCCTGCACCTCAGCCGCGAGATTATGGCTGGGGATGCCCTATCCCGCCTTTTCGTATAACATTGCCACTCATGGCGCTGAAATTCACGACGTCTTATCTGGAGGATTCCCTGTCTCTGTTTCGCCATTACAAGAAGGTGGGCGAAGGCGCGATGGCGCAGGTCACCGATGAGCAGCTTGTAGCGGTGCTGGACCCGGAGATGAACTCGATCGCGGTAATCGTCAAGCACATGGCCGGAAACATGCGGTCGCGCTGGACGGACTTCCTCACCAGCGACGGCGAAAAACCGGGCCGCAATCGCGACGGCGAATTCATGGAGCCGCCAGCCGATCGCCGCCGGTTGATGGACATGTGGGAATCCGGCTGGAAGTGCCTGTTTGCTGCGATGGAGGCGCTCTCCCCCGCGGACCTCGAGCGCATCGTGACCATCCGGGGCGAGGCGCACTCGGTGATGCAGGCGATCAACCGGCAGTTGACGCACCACGCCTACCACTGCGGGCAGATCGTTTTCCTGGCGAAGCACCTTCAGTACTCCGGCTGGAAATCTCTGAGCACACCGCGCGGCCAGTCCGCCGAATTCAATCGCCGGGTGAAGGCGGGCGAAGTCAGCCAGCGCTGATGCGGACGCGTCATTTGCCGGGGTTGTCAGTGACGAATTCCAGGACCGTCTCCGCCACGTACGCCACCTGCCCGGGACTCAGCTCCGGATAGCAGGGAAGGGCCAGGACCTCGCGCGCGGCGCTTGCCGCCTGGGGGAAGGCGTGCTGGTCATATCCGAGTGACCGGAAACACTCCTGCAGGTGCAGCGGCAGCGGGTAGTAGATTTCGCTGCCGATCTCCCGCCGCTGAAGGTGCGCCATGAGCTGGTCGCGCCGGGCAACCCGTACGACGTACTGGTTGTAAATGCTGTGGCAATCCGGGGGGACATACGGAGGGCACACGGACGAGCCTGCGAACCGCTCGTCGTAGCTGGCGGCATTCAGCCGCCGGGCTTGCGACCAGGCGTCCAGGTGCGGCAGCTTGGCCAGCAGCAAGGCTGCCTGAATCGCGTCCAGGCGGAAGTTGCCGCCAATGCGCTTGTGGAAATATTTGGCTTCGGCGCCATGATTGCGCAGCAGCACCAACCGCTGCCGGAGCGCCTCGTCGTTGGTGACGATCATGCCTCCGTCGCCGGCGCCTCCAAGGTTCTTAGTCGGATAAAAGCTGAAGCAGCCGCACGTCCCGATGCTGCCGGCCTGGCGGCCTTTATAGGCCGCCGTGATTGCCTGCGCCGCGTCCTCGATGACGTGCAGGCGGTGCTTGCCAGCGATCTCCATGATCGGGTCCATGTCGCACATCTGGCCGAACAGGTGCACTGGCATGATGGCCTTGGTCCGTTTCGTCACGGCCGGCTCTAGCAGCACGGGATTGATGTTGTATGTGCGCGGATCGATATCGACAAAAACGGGAGTGGCGCCGGTGCGCACGATCGAGCCGGCGGTGGCGAAAAAGGTGAACGGGGTGGTGATCACCTCATCGCCGGGCCCGATGTCGAGGGCCATCAGGCTGCAAAGGAGCGCGTCGGTGCCGCTGGAAACGCCGACGGCAAACTTGCAGCCGCTGATGGCCGCGATGTTCCGCTCCAGCTCGTCCAGCTTGGGGCCGCCGATGCAGACCTGGGAGTCGAGCACCTCGGCAACCGCCTGCAGGGCCTCTTCGCGAATCGTGGCCCATTGCGCTTTGAGATCAAGAAGCGGAACTTTCATTTTGCGGAGCCTCTTCAGATTTTATACTGCGGCAGGCGATTGCGTGGGACTGCCCGCACCTTTACCGGGGCGAAGGGGCATGATTGAGGCAAGGATTGAGGCAAGGATTGAGGCAAGGATTGAGGCAAGGATTGAGGCAAGGATTGAGGCAAGGATTGAGGCAAGGATTGAGGCAAGGATTGCCAGGCATTTCAAGCGCCCGCTGCGTGGCCGCGCGCGGTTGCGGGCTGTACCGGCAGCAGAATCGAGAATACGGTCCCGCGGCGCGCTCCGCCGGTGCTGGAGCGCATGCGGATACTGCCGCCATGCTTCTCTATGATCTGTTTGCTTACCCACAGGCCGAGGCCGGTCCCGAGTGCGCCCTTGGTGGTGAAGAAAGGCTCGAATACATGTGGCCGCGAACTGGTGCTGATGCCTCTGCCGTTGTCGGCTATGGTCACCCGGACGCAGTGCCGGCCCCTGGCGTCGACGGCGGGCGAGACCCGCAGCGTGATGCCGCCCCGCTCATCTATGGCGTCCAGGCTGTTGGCCAGCAGGTTGGAAAATACCTGACGCAGTTCGCTGGCCACGGCGGTGACTTGCAGGTCGCCATGCCACTGCCTCCGGATCACCGCGTGCTTGACTCTGGTTTTGCTCCTCAGCAGGTCAATGGCGGAATCCATCACGGCGGGAATCGAGGTCAGCGTCGGCGAGTTGGATTCGCGGTAAAAGCCGAGCGACTGCCGGGTAATATGCGCTACCCGTTTCAGCTCCGCGTCGGCGGTCTCCAGGTACAGGCGCGCCGCTTCCGGCAGCCCTTTAGTCTGTTTAGCGATGTATAGCGTGTTGGTGACCGCTTCCAGCGGATTATTGATCTCGTGCGCCATGGCGGCCGCCATCCGGCCCACCGAAGCCAGCTTTTCGCTGCGGATCAGGGCCTGCTCAGCCTGTTTGCGGTCGGTAATGTCCATGGCGATGCCGATATAGCTGGCGGCCTCGCCTTTGGAGTCGAATAGCGGACGGCCCCGAATAGCCAGCCAGCGGACCTGGTCGCTTGCGCCCGGCACGCGATACTCGATGTTCAGCTCCGCGCTGCCGGCGGCCGCTTCCTGGATTTTCCGCCTAGCTGTCTCGCGGTCTTCAGGGTGGATCGTCGCCAGCCAGTTCGCGTAGGAAGGCTCGCAGCTATATGGCTTCATGCCGTAGAGACTCCAGATCTCGTACGACCATTTGTTCATGTTGGTGCGCAGGTCCCATTCCCAGGTGCCGGACTTGGCGGCGTTCAATGCCAGCCGCAGCCGCGCCTCGTTGGAGCGCAGGGCGCGCTCGGCCCGGGTGCGGTGAAGGGCCTGGATAATGGCCGGGGCCAGGGCTTCCAGCGATTGGGCGTGCTGCTCGCGGTAGCCGCCCTCGCGATTGGCCACCGCGATCATGCCAATAGTGCGGCCTTTATCGATCAGCGGCACCCCCAAAAACGCGGTCAATGCCGGATGACCCGCAGGCAAGCCAGTGCTGTCGGGATGCCGGGCGGGGTCGTTTGTCAGCACGCTCTTGCCGTCCTTCAATACCCGGCCATATACGCTTTGGATCTTGAAATTGCCGGGCGGGCGGCGATGACCGCTCTTGTCGTACATGGCACAAAGTTCCCAGCCGAGGTCGCTCACCGCCAGGTCATGTAACAAGCCGTCTGCCCCGATTTCTCCGATAAACCCGAACTTGCTGCCGGTGAGCTGTTCGGCCACCCGCAGGCAGGTCTGCCCAAGTTCTTCGTCCGACTCGCAGCGGAGCGCCTCCTCGAAGATGGTATTCATGCCGCTGAGCACGGCATTGCGCTGGCTGATCTCTTCTTCGGCTCGTTTGCGCGCGGTAATGTCGATAAAGGTGGAAAGGACCCAGTTCACTCCGCCGATAACCAGGATTTGCGCCGAAAGCTCGGCTACAAAAAGCTCGCCTGACTTCTTGCGGAACTCCTGCTCCCAGCCGTGCAATGAACCCTTCTCGCGCAATTCCTCTACGAAACGCGCTGCCGCCTCCGGGGTCGGCCAGAGGTTCATTTTCCTGGAGTAATGGCCGATCACCTCTTCTCGGCGGTATCCAATCATCATCACCCAGGTGTCGTTCACGTCCAGGAAAAGCCCGTCTTCGAGGCGGGTCAGGGAAATGGCAGCCGGGTTGCCGGTGAATGCCTTGGCGAATTTTTCCTCGGACAGGCGCAGCGCTTCCCCAGCCTGCTCATGGGCCGCGCTGATGCGGAGCGTGCCAATGCCATAAGCCAGATCCTCGGCCAGGTCCGACAGCAATGTCACTTCGTCTGCGGAGAATGGGTCCAGCTTCTTCGAGTAGATGGTCAGCGCGCCGAAGACCTTGCCGCCGGCGAGTTCCGGGCCGGGCGCGGCGGCGGCAGCCAAATGGCCGACGGGAAGAGTCAGCGGCAGTACCAGCGAGGAAGCGAACCCGCGCTGGAGCGCGTTCTTCCGCCAGGGTTCGAACTTGGGATCGGTGAGCATGTCACGGCAGACGCTGGGCTCTCCGGTGCGAATAGCCATGCCGGTGGGGCCGCTGCCGCGTTCGTTGTCGCCCCAGCTTATTCCAGCGAAATCGAGATACCCCGCATCGAGGCCGGCATGGGCCACTGGCCGGACGGTCTTGTCGGAGTCGTTTTCGGCAAAACCGATCCACGCCATGGCGTAGCCGCAGTCATTGATCACAATCCGGCATACCTGATCCAGCAGAGCCGGTTCGCTCTCCGCGTGCAGCAGCGCCTGGATGCTGTGGCTGTAGGCGGTAAGGGTGCGGTTGAGCTTGTGCAGTTGAGCTTCGCTCCGCTTGCGCTCGGCGACTTCGGCCCGCAGTTGCGCGTTGGCGGTTTCCAATTGGATTGTCCGCTCTTTGACCAGCTCTTCCAGGTGCTGGCGATGCCTGGCCAGTTCGGCCTCGGTGCGCCTGCGCTCGCTGATGTCGCGTGCCGCCGCAAACACGCCCACCGTTTTGCCGCCGGCATCGCGGTAGACGGTGGCATTGTAAAGGACCGGTGTGAGGTGGCCGTCGCGGTGCAGCAATTCCAGCGGATAGTCGCGCACGAAGCCTTCCTGGAACGCCTGCAGATAGCCGGCGCGAGCCTTCTCCGGCTCGGCAAAGTAGTCGGAAAAATCCGTCCCGATCAGTTCCGCGCGAGGGCATCCCCTAGCCGCCTCGGCAGCCGCGTTGACGTCGGTAATCTTGCCGTCGGGACCGATGGTCACCAGCGGGTCCAGGCTGGCTTCCAGCAGGCTCCGGTTGTAGGCATTGGCCTGGCGCAGCGCCTCCTCGGCCCGCCGGCGCTTGGTGATGTCGAGATCCATCTCCAGGATAAGCGGCGAGCCATCCACGTCAGTAAACGGAAAGTCGTGAACGTCAATTACGGTGCTATCCGGACTTACGACTTCCCAATGGTGGGGATGGCCCGTCTTCAGCACGTTAAAGCTTTGGCAAAAATCGCATGGCTTGCTGAGGCCAAAACAATACTCATAACAGTGCTGGCCATGGGACTCGCCAAATTTTTCGCGGAAGCTGCGGTTGGCAAAGGCGACGTGGTAATCGGGGGTCAGCAGGCAGATCATGGCCGGCAGCGTTTCCAGCACTTCCAGGAGCCGCTGCCGCTCGGCGTGAACGATCTCGGCGGCCTGGCGCTCTTCCCCCGCCCGCCGCAGCGCCTCTTCGGTCTGCCGGCGCTCGGTGATGTCTTCCGAGGTGAGAACTGCCATGACCACGGCGCCATTGCGATCGCGGACGGGCGCGCCGCTGTAGCTCAGAATGGACTCCTTCCCGGTGGCCTTGGTCCGTACCCGCAATTCAATCGAGCTGAGCTGCTCGCCGCGCAGCACCCGCGCCACCGGCCACTCGGACGGGGGTAACTGGCGTCCATCGAGCTGGAAAATCTCGATCACCGCGGTCAGCCGGGAGACCGGCCAAGGCACCGGTTCCTCGATCCCGTACAGGTTGCGCGCCGCATCGTTCACCAGGATCACGTTTCCTTCCTGGTCGCAGGCGAAGAGGCGCTCGGAGAGGTTATCGAAGATGGTGCGAAGAAAGCTTTCCTCAGAGGGACTGAGAGCGGCGGCAAGGGCCCGGTCGATGGAGGCTTTCCGGCCCTGGGCCGTCCGCGCGGCCGTGGCGATGGCAATCAGAAAGTAAATGCCTCCCAGGTATTGCGAGCCCCGGCTCAGCCATCCGATCGGGCTGCCCACCGCGCTTTCGATGAAGAAGCCGGTAAGACTGATTGCGGTTAGCGCCAGGGCCGAGGAATACCAGTAGAGGAAGGCCTCGCGCCGGCGCAGGTACCATCCCATGAAAATTACAAACGAAAAGATAAACAGCACGTCCGCCGAACCCAGGACTGTTTGCCGCAAGGTCGTGGGGCCGACCCCTTGGATGAAAAATGGAGGAATCATGCCCCAAAGAGCTGCCTGCGTGAACAGGGCCGTGAAAGCGGCGCCGCCGATATAGCTGAAAAACAGCCACCACCGCTTGCGTTTGGTTCCCGCTTCCGGGGAGACGCCTGCCAGGAGAAGGAAGGCGGCGGCGAAGTGGAAAATTCCTCCCAGCAGGGCGGCTGTGTTGTAGATGGTGACGTTGAGATTGGCCCCGCCGGGAAGGCTTCTTACCCAGCCGGCAACCACTCCTCCCAGCCCGAAAGAGAGAAGCCCGCAACCCAGCAGAAGAACTTGAATGCGGCCCGTCGCCAGGTAATTTTTCATGGCAACGTAGGCAACAACGACGCCCACGGCGGTTACGAAAATAGTGTTGGTAATCGGAAGCAGCCAGGCAGGCTCGTAGAATATGGTTGGTCTGACGGCAAAATGTATTACCGTCATGCCGATGATAAGGACAGGGATGGGCAGGAAGCTAAGGGATCGGCTGCCGGCTTTGTCTGTGCGATTCCCCATGACTCCTCACGCCTGTCGCCAGGACCTCGCGGGATTAACTAGTCCACCACGCCAACCCCGTCAGCCTGCCTGCAGGGTTAGAATCGGGAGAACTAAAGTTTATGGGCGCCGGTACAGGCTGGCTGTGATGGGGATCACAAACTTAGTGCTACGCCGGCCGGGCGCCTTGGTTGGCGCGAGCAGGAAGAAAAGTCGCCTCGTGGCCGTCAAAGGTATCAAGTGCTCTGCTGCTCTCGTTGTTAGTAGTTACTCTGTCCGCCAGCACTTGTTATAATCCAACTATTGTGCCCAAGTTTTCCATAGTTGTTCCGCTGCATAACGAGCAGGAGAACATCACTGAGCTTTACGACCGCCTGAAGGCTGTCATGGAGGCAGCGGGCCAGGTCTTCGAGCTGGTATTTGTTGATGACGGCAGCCGCGACCACACCTTCCATCTGCTGCAGGAGATAGCGGCCGTCGACAGCCGGGTGGTGGTGGTGCAGCTACGCCGTAACTTCGGCCAGACCTCGGCGCTGGCCGCCGGCTTCGACCACGCCAAGGGCGAATTCGTTATCGCCATGGACGGCGATCTGCAGCACGATCCCGAGGATATCCCCCGCTTCCTGGAGAAGCTCGACGAGGGCTATGACATTGTCAGCGGCTGGCGCAAGGTGCGGGTCGATAACCTGGTGATGCGCCGTCTGCCATCGCGCTGCGCCAACTGGCTGATGTCGAAGCTGAGCGGAGTGAATCTGCACGACTTCGGCACGACCTTCAAGGCCTACCGCCGCGAGCTTATCGAACAGGTTCCGCTCTATGGCGAGGGGCAGCACCGCTTCATTCCGGCGTTAGCCTCCTGGTACGGAGCGCGCATCTGCGAAATTCCCATCAAGAACGTCGTTCGGGACAAGGGGAAATCGCATTACGGCATCAGCCGCACCGTCCGCGTCTTCTTCGACCTGATTACCATTCGCTTTCTGCTGCGCTACCTGACCAGGCCACTGCACTTTTTCGGCTCGGTGGGCATGGCCGCCATTACCGGCGGGGCGGCTATCGGCTTCTGGATGATGCTGCTGAAGCTGTTTAGCGACGTCAACGTCATGGACCAGCATGGACCGCTGCTGTTGCTGGCTGCGGTCATGATCGTGGCAGGGGTGCAGCTATTGGCCCTGGGACTGCTCGGCGAGCTCCAGGTGCGCCACTTCCACGAGTCCAGCGCCATGGTGCCCTACCGCGTGGCCAAGGTCATTCGCGCCCCGGAAGATGCCAGCCGGGAGATCCCCAGCTAACTCTGAAGGGAACCACATCACGCCCTCAGCGAGCTAGTAAGTCTATTGCTATCTGTGTCTTAGCTGGAGTGTGGGCACGCTTGGGGTGGACGTAAATCACAAGGCGGGGCATCCTTCGTCACAGACAGCGCCCACTGCACCCAGCAGAATTTCTCCACAAAACCTGGCCAATCCTTATGGATTCATATCCCCGGCGGCTGCGGAGCTGCGAACCTCCGGCAATGGCAGTACGATGTTTGGCGGGGAGTTTCGGCCGCATTCGGCGGGGAAATTTGTTTGCAAAACCGATCGATCGCCAGGCTCGACTAAGCACAGAAATCGAAAATTTCACCCGGACGCTATTGACGTTCACAGTCCGGGCCATCCGGGATAAAATCACTACGCCATGACACAAGCAACGCAAACCGAGCTTCGCTTGGCCCGCCGGATGTCGCGGCTGGGCACGGAAACTGCCTTCGAAGTTTTGGTGAAGGCGCGCGCCCTGGAAAAGCAGGGCAGAGATATCGTCCATTTGGAAATCGGTGAGCCGGACTTCGATACCCCCGGGCACATCATCGAAGCGGCCTGCGAGGCGCTGCATCGCGGCTACACGCACTACGGCCCGTCGGCCGGGATGCCTGAGTCGCGCCAAGCCATCGCCGATGATGTCGCCGCCAGCCGCGGCATCCAGGTTTCGCCGGAAGAGGTAGTGGTGGTTCCCGGCGGCAAACCTATCATGTATTTCATCATCACCGCGCTGGTGGACCACGGCGACGAGGTCATCTATCCCAATCCCGGCTTCCCGATTTACGAGTCGATGATCAACTTCGTCGGCGGCACACCGGTTCCCATCCCGCTGCGCGAGGAGCTGGACTTCCGCCTGGACGTCAAAGAACTGGCCGGCCTGGTGAACGAGCGCACCAAGCTGATCATTTTGAATTCGCCGCAGAACCCCACCGGCGGCGTGCTGACCGAGAGCGACATCGACGGCATCGCCGACGCCGTGAGCAATTGCAACGCCATGGTGCTGAGCGACGAGATTTACTGCCGGCTGATATTCGAAGGCAAGCACCACTCCATTCTCAAGCACCGGCACCTGCGCGACCGCATCATCCTGCTCGACGGCTTCTCCAAGACTTACGCCATGACCGGCTGGCGCATGGGTTACGGCATGATGCGCCGCGATCTGGCCGACCAAATTGCGCGCCTGCAGACCAACTCGAACTCCTGCACCGCCAGCTTTACGCAGATGGCCGGCGTGGCCGCCCTCAAGGGCGATCAAGAGCTCGGTTGGGCGCATGCGCGACGAGTTCAAGCGCCGCCGCGACTACTTTGCCGAGCGCATCAACCGCATCAAGGGCTTCTCCTGCAGGGTGCCGAAGGGAGCCTTTTACATGTTCCCGAACATCACCAAGTCGGGCTGGCCATCGAAAAAGCTGGCCGACGCGCTGCTGCAGGAGGCCGGGGTGGCAACCCTTTCCGGAACCGCCTTTGGCGCCTACGGTGAAGGCTACCTGCGCTTCAGCATCGCCAACTCCCTGGAGAACCTGCGCAAGGCCCTGGATCGCATCGATGAGTGGACGCAGAAGCGGCTGTAGCTGGCGCCATTGTGGCGGCGTGAGGAGAGGCACTTGGGAGTCGGTATTCCGTTTGCACCTGTCATGCTGAGCGATACCGGGGCCTCAGCAACGGCCGCGGTTGCCGTTGCTGGGGTGGTGAGCGAAGCATCCCGGCACGGTGGGCAGCCGAACACGAAGTTGAAAGGCTTTTATAGAAAAGCTGCAGGCAGCGCTGGTTGGGACATTTGCCCAGGGATGCTTCGCGCCACCGAGGCGCTCAGCATGACAACTCGGAAACAGTTAATGATAGTGTTAACACTCTCTAGCTGCGCCCTAGCCATGTTCTTATCAAACTTTCGTTATTTTGAAGCTAGCTGTTGCAGCTTGATGGCTGCGCCCGGCACATGAAGGCAGCCAGCGACGACCTCGGCCTGAAGTTGCGCGCCCTTTCCGACCCCGTGCGCCGGCAGATCCTTAACCTGCTGGCGCACGAGGAAGTTTGTGCGCCGGGCAGAAAAGGCCCCGGAATGTGCGCTGCCGAACTGCAACGCCACATCGGGCTGGCCCAGCCCACCATCTCCCATCACATGCGGATTCTCTGCGAAGCCGGCCTGGTGCAGGGCCAAAAGCTGGGCACCTGGATGCGTTACCGCCGCGACGAGACGGCGTTGCGCACCCTGGCTGAGCGGCTCAAAGAAATGTGAAAACACCGCGCAGGCCGCCCGGTAGAACGGCCGCTGGCCGCCAAAAACAAAAAGGGCGGCCGTGGCCGCCCTGGTGTTGATCGGGAAAAATTACCGCGAAATGGCGGTGAAGAGCTGCGACTGCAGCAACGATTGGAACTTGGTGTCGTCGGCCTTGAAGTGCACCACCAGGTTGCCGCTGTTGTTGTCCACCGTAGTAGCGTCGATGGCGGTCTGTTCATCCGGCGAGGCGCTCATCTTCTTCAGCATCAAGCCGGCCTTCAGCAGCGATGAGAGCGTAGCCGCAGCCATCGGATCGCCGGTAGCCACGGTCAAGTTGAGCTCGACGCCATGGGTGAAATCCACCGTGTAGTAGGAACCGGTTAGGCGCTTCTTGACGAAGTCGTAGTCGGTGAGTTTGGCGGCGTCGCCCAATCCTGAGCGCAGCATGTTCTGCGTACCGGTGGCATCCAGCACGCTCCAGATGGCGCCATCCGGAACCGAGTCCAAAAGGCTGCTCATCTCGGCGTTACTGGCCAGGGTGGGAGTTTCGCCGTCGCGGGCATCCAGGGCCTCATGCACGGCCTGGGTGTCGCCGAACAGCATCGTGCCCTCATCCAGGAAGGTCATCATCATTCCCGAACCGGCCGGGTAGACTGAGGTATTGCGGTATTTTTCCGGTTTTACCTTGTTGGCCTGCTGCTGCGCGGCAAACTTCTTGAGCTGGAACTCGCCGGTGGCAAACCCTATGCTGCGCAACTGCTTGCCCGAGCGGAACATGACGAAGGACAGCGACTCGACATCGCCGTCGGGATTGATCCCCATGCCTTTCAACGCCTCTTCGAACTGCTTCAGGCTGTCGGGCAGCACCTTGTTCTTCAGGGCCATGCCGGAATTGGAGTTGCGCAGCGCCCGGTAATCCACCGAAATGATCTGCTGAGCTTCCGATGGAATGGCTGTCCTGGCATTTGAGGCCAGCGGAGCGGCGAAGGAGAGTGTGCCCAGCAACAGGCAACAGAGCAATACAATGGCACGCTTCATGGAGATATTCTACCCGAGTCGCGCGGCGTTGAGACACGCTGGCGGCGCCCGGTAAAATTTTTAACCCGGAACAAGGCTCAGGGTTCCGCAATTATTTTGAAGGAGTTAGGGAATATGGTTTAGGGAGTAAAGTGCTAATGCCTGATCTCTAACCCTTAACCGCTAAAAGCCTTTCTTCCAGCACGATGGAAGCGCCGCGATTTTCAAGCTGGCGGAACCACTGGTCGTTCTCATTGACTGCCTGGCGGGGAACCAGGCCCACAATCTCGCCGCAGAGCGGGCTGACGCCGTAGCGCGCGGCTTCACGGGTTACGGCTTCGAAGACGCGGGGAATGGGAGTCTGATCGACGTTGGTCAGGTTCATGGAAACCTGCGCCAGCCCGCGAACCAGCACTCCCATGGCCTTTACGCAGGGCAGGCCGCCGCCGGATGCGCGCACCGTCCTGGCCACCTTGCGGGCGATCTCAACGTCGCCGGTGTTCAAAAAAATGTTGTAGGCAACCAGAAACTTGCGCGCGCCGACCACGGTTGCTCCGGCAGTCGGATGCAGGCGCGCCTGGCCGAAATCCGGCAGCCGGCCGGGGTCGGCGGCAATTTCCCGGCGAAGACGCTCGAACTGGCCGCGGCGGATGTTTTCCAGATTGGCGCGCTCGGGGCGGGTGGCTGCGTGCTGGTAGAGGTAAACGGGAATCTGGTAGCGCCTCCAAATCTCGGCTCCGGCCTGGCGCGCCAGTTGCGCGCAGTCGTCGAGGCTGGCCTCCCGCAGGGGCACGAAAGGCACGACATCGGTGGCGCCAATGCGCGGATGCACCCCCCGATGGTGATTCAGGTCGATCAGTTCGGCTGCCTTGCCAACGCCGCGCAGCACAGCCTCCAGCAACGGTCCAGGCTCACCCGCCAGGGTGGCCACCGAACGATTGTGGTCCGGGTCCAGGTGGCGGTCCAGCAGGTAGACGCCGTCCATCTTCATGGCTTCGAGAATGGCGTCGACCTTGCCTTGGTCGCGGCCCTCGGAAAAGTTTGGCACGGACTCGATCAGCGGCGGCATGTTCTCACAACCAAAGTTGTTGCATTCCGTTTGTATCAGCGCACGGCTGCACACGCTACTGAAAAAACAGCACGAGGTGTCATCCTGAGGCTGCGCGGCGTTGCGGGGCCGAAGGATCTGCGTTGCTTTCCGGGCCCAAGCAACGCCGCTTTTGCGTTTGCTGAAGTGGAGAAACAGCAGATCCTTCGCTTCGCTCAGTATGACATTCACAAGGCATATTTTTGCATTTTTCAGCAGCTTGTTCAGCCGAGCCGCAAAGGGCTCTTCTTATTTGCTCTTGAACCAGGTATATCCCAAGCTGCCCTGCAGCGAAGCGTTTACGCCCGGGTTGTGGGCGCCCAGCGAGGCGTTGGAAATATGCACGGCGCGCAGCGTCCAGGTAATGGCCCGGCCGCGCTTGAGGAATATGTGCATGCCGCCCCCGCCGCCGGGGGTGAAATTAATCTGCGAGGTGTTTCCCGGGGGAATATTGGCATTGGTCCAGAGCAGTCCGCCGGCCGCTTCTATGAAGGGCACTATGCGCCGGCCGCGGGTGAAGTTCCATTTCATGTCGAGCGGCGTGAAGCCGAAGCCGTAGACGTTGCGATAGCCGCTCCAGAAAACATAATCGATGGGGGTGATCTCGCCGTCCAATTCGAAGGTGCCGCGCAGCCAGCCCCGCCCCAGCTCGCCGGTCATGACCCGCCCGATGCGCGCCCCGGCGCGGAACATCTGCACGTTGCTGCGCGTGCCCAGGCCGCTGCCACCGCCGGCAAAGAGGCCGAAATCCCAGTGCTCTGTTCGCAGCGCGGCGTCGTCGTCGCCCGCCTGCGATGCCGACTCAGCAACCGCCGGCCAGCAAAGCAGAAGAATGGCAAGCAAGCAGCAAAGCGCACACGCGGATTTTTCGCCCAGTTTCATATGGCCTTCTTGGCGAATTGAAGTACGATTCTACTCTGGATTGTACGCGGGAAAACCGCAGAGATGATAGGTCTTGGGGGTGAGGGAGCAAGGGGCCGGGGCCCCGTTTCGAAGCGAACTGAATCAGTAACCCCGGGTCTCCCGTTCTAGCCGGCGACTTCCTCCAACTGCTTCTGGTCGATATCGAAGTTGGCGTAGACGTTTTGCACGTCGTCCTGGTCTTCCAAGGCTTCCATGAGGCGAATCATGGTGGCTGCCTGCGGCCCCTCAAGCTTGATGTAGTTCTGTGGAATCATGCCGATCTGCGCCGCCTCGGGCTTGATGCCGGCCTTCTTGATGGCCTCCAGCACGGCTTCGTAGGCGGAGGGATCGGTAATGACCTCCCAGTTATCGCCGTCGTCCTTGATGTCGTCGCCGCCGGCCTCCAGGACGATGTTCATCAGGTCGTCTTCCTTGGCCGCCGACTTGGCAATCACGATGTCGCCCTTCTTGTGAAACATCCAGGCGACCGAGCCGGCTTCGGCCATGTTGCCGCCGTGCTTGCCGAAGGCGTGCCGGATCTCGCTGACCGTGCGGTTGCGGTTGTCGGTGGTGACCTCCACCAGAATGGCGACCCCGCCCGGGCCGTAGCCCTCGAAGGTGATCTCCTCGTAGCTGACGCCGGGCAGCTCGCCGGTGCCGCGCTGGATGGCGCGCTTGATGTTGTCGCCTGGCATGTTCTCGGCCTTGGCGGCGGCCACGGCCGTACGCAGCCGGGGATTCTTCTCCGGATCGCCACCGCCCTTGGCTGCCATGGCGATTTCCCGGATCAGGCGGGTGAAAATCTTGCCGCGCTTGGCGTCCAGCGCGCCCTTTTTGTGCTTAATGGTGGCCCACTTGGAATGGCCAGACATACGCACCTCGTAGTGTAAGGATTTCGTCTCGCTCGGCTCACCCGCTTCCGCCCGGCAGCGGCAACCGCCGCTGGGAACCCGGCGAGTGACTCCCGATCATGCCGGACACCAACAACTTATAACCGCAAGAGACACGATGAGTGCCGTTTCAATGGTGCAGGCAATCAGGGATTATACCATGCATCCACCCGCCCTCCCGGCGCTCTTCCCGGCGCCAACCTGCGGCTTGGTCGCTGACAGGCAAAACAAAAAAGGGAGCGGATTTGCCGCCCCCTAAGTAGGAGAGAAAACTGATGGGTCACCTGATTAGACGGGCAGGGGCACAATTCGGCTCGGGAGAAGAAAAAAAATTTTGCCGGTCTCGCATCTGCCGCAGGCAGATGTGGGTGGTTATGCAGCTTTGCTGTGTTTATGCAGTCCAGGGAACCTGCCCGGCAGGCCGTACACGCCGGGGCACCTGTCCTCCAAGTCCTGCCGCGAGCGTGCTAAACTCGGCTTAGGTAAGCGTATGAAATTCGGCGTAATTATCTTTCCTGGCTCAAATTGCGACCACGACACTTATTGGGCGTTCAAGGAAGTCCTCCAGGAACCCGCCACCCTGCTCTGGCACGACTCCCACGACCTGGAGAATTGCGACGTCATTATCGCGCCGGGTGGCTTCGCCTACGGTGACTACCTGCGCACCGGCGCCATCGCCAAATTTTCGCCCATTATGGAATCGGTGCGGCGCTTTGCCGCCTCCGGCGGGCTGGTGCTGGGCATCTGCAACGGATTCCAGATCCTCTGCGAGTCGGGACTGCTGCCCGGCGTCCTCATGCGCAACCAGGGCCTGAAGTATATCTGCAAGCCGGTGCACATCCGCTGCGAGAACAACGATACGCCCTACACCAACCAGTGCCGCAAAGGGGAAGTGCTGACCGTGCCCATCGGCCACATGGAAGGCAATTTCTTCTGCGACGAAGATACTTTGCGGCAGTTGTACCGGCAGGACCGGATCATCTTCCGTTACTGCACGCCGGCCGGCGAGATCGCCGCCGAGGCCAATCCGAACGGGGCGATGGACAATATCGCGGGCATCGCCAACGAGGGCTTCAACGTGCTGGGAATGATGCCGCATCCGGAACGCGCCAGCGAACCGGCCCTGGGCATGCTGGACGGGCTCAAGATCATGCGTTCGCTGCTGTCCGCCACAGCAAACGTAGCCCCGGCGGTGTTCGCCGGAAGCAGAGCTGTGGCGCTAAAGTAAACGGCCTGGTTCGCGCTCGCCTGGTCAGTTTTGATTGGCCCCGCGCCGTGCAGTTCGGCGCTGAGCTGAGAGAGGGCCCCACCTCAACCCCAAAAACACTGCGATCTGCAATCTCAAGTCTGCAATCGTTCCGCGCTACAGCTCCGGGCGCAGCAGGTCCTTTACGTTTTCGCGGCGGCGGATAAGAATCGGCGAGTTTCGGTTTCCTGGCCCCTCGGATTGCGATGCAGGCGGCCTGACAATAAAATCAGTTGCGGAGCATCACCCGGAGAACGCCGACCTGTCAGCCCCGCTTCTCTCTGGCGGGCTGAAGCGGCCTCGCCCGGGATGCGGAGAGGACAGGAATGCTGGTTGATGAGTTGAGGCAGTTGCTGGACGGGATCCGGAGAGAAGGAATTGAAGAGATCAACTTCGTCGATCTCATGGAGATGCAGGAGGAGAACGAGGATTTCCTGCTGGTCGATGTGCGCGAGCCCGAGGAGTTAAAAACAGGAACCATTCCTGGATCGGTGGTCGTCCCCCGGGGCGTGCTGGAGCTGGACATCGATCGCTTTACAACCGACAAGGACAAGCAGATCGTGCTGTATTGCGCCAACGGCGGGCGCTCTCTGATGGCGGCGTACATGCTGCACAGGATGGGGTTCCGCAATGTGGTATCTCTCGCCGGTGGCTACAAGCAGTGGAGCGACTCTCAAGCTAAAACGCGACAGTGAAAGGAACTGACGATGGCGAATTCGGTAAAGGCGACCTGGCTGGGTCATTCGACGTTCACCATTGAAACCCCGGAGGGAAAGACGCTGCTTATCGACCCCTGGGTGAAAAACAATCCCATGTGTCCGCCCAATATGAAGAAGCTGGCCAAGGTGGACGTGGCGCTTTGCACCCACGGACACTACGACCACATGGGCGATGCGCTGGAAATCTGCAAAGAGCACAACCCGGTGGTGGTGGGAATCTTCGAGCTCTGCGCCTGGCTGAACAAAAAGGGCGCCAAGCAGATCAGCCCGATGAACAAAGGCGGATCGCAAACCGTGCAGAACGTCCGCATCACCATGGTCAATGCCCTCCACTCCTCCGGCATTCAGGACGACGACGGCTCAATCGTCTACGGCGGCGAGCCTTGCGGCTTCGTGATGGAGTTCTCCAACGGGCAGAAGATCTACCACGCCGGCGATACGGCGGTCTTCGGCGATATGGCCCTGATACGCGACCTCTATGCGCCGCAGATCGTGATGTTGCCCATCGGCGACCACTTCACCATGGGCCCGCGCGAAGTCGAATATGCCTGCCGCCTGCTGCGTCCAAAAGTCTTGATCCCGATGCACTGCGGCACCTTCCCGGTGCTGACGGGCAAGCCGAGCGATCTGGCCCGCGCCGCGCGCGAGCAGGGCTTCGAAATCCTGGAGTTCAAGCCGGGAGAGCGCAAAGAGCTGCCGGCCGTATAACCGGTTTCATCGCGCCAGGGATGCCGACGCGGGGGCCCGGCCTGAGGTATGAAGCTGGGCACCTCGCAAGCGGCATCTATGTAACAGGCTGTCAGAGAAAGGGCGCATGGGCGAGATTACCCACGACCACATTGAGCGGTATTTTCAGGGGCTGCTGCCCGAGCGCGACGAGGTGTTGCGCGAGATGGAGGAGCAGGCCAGGCAACGCCGCATCCCGATCGTCGGCCCTGCCGTTGGTCGCCTGTTCTTCCAACTGGCGCGCATGACGGGCGCCAAGACGGTCTTCGAGATGGGCTCGGCCATCGGCTACTCGACCGTCTGGTGGGCGCGGGGAGTGGGCGAAGGCGGACGCGTCATCTACACCGATAGCGATCCGGCCAATGCCGCCGAGGCGCGCCGCTACCTGCGCCGCGCCGGAGTACTGGAACGGGTGAAAATCTGCGTCGGCAACGCCCTGGAGTTGCTGGCCGAGGAGAGCGGGCCCTTCGACATCGTCTTCAACGACGTTGACAAGCTGGATTACCCGCGGGTGCTGCCGCTGGCGCGGACGCGGGTACGCCAGCACGGGCTGTTCATCACCGACAATACCCTCTGGCATGGGCGCGTGGCCGAGAATCCGCCGCAGAGCAAGAGTACGCGTGCCGTGCAGGAGTTCAACTGCGCGCTTTATGCCTCGCCCGACTTCTACACTACCCTGCTGCCGCTGCGCGACGGCGTATCGGTGGCGCTGAAATTGTAGAGATCAGGCCGACAACGCCGTTCCGGCACTTTGCTGAGCAGTGGCGCTGCTACGTCGTGAAGCGTGCGTAGTGGGTCAGTTTGAACGCTAGTCAACTTTGGGTGCCCCACGTCCCGTCCTGCTTTTGGGCTGACGTGGGACCCATTCCCCCAGGTTAGCGCCGAAAAACGCGGCGCGGAACCCGGGGCACCTTCAAACTTATTCACATCGCGAAAACGTGAAACGGTTATGCGCACCCGCCCCGGTGCGCTATCATCAAACTAAAGACAATGTCCGCGGCAGAAAGCAACCACCGTCCTTTCCAGACCGACGATCCCAGGCTCTGGCCGATTGCCGAAAAGGTAAGGCAGCAGGAGCGTCTGAACGCCGCCGACGGCGTTGCGCTCTACCAGAGCGGCGACATTCTGGCCGTGGGCTGGCTGGCCAACCACGTGCGCGAGCGCATGCACGGCGACATCGCCTATTTCAACGTCAATCGCCACATCAATCCCACCAACGTCTGCGTAGCCGCCTGCCGGCTGTGCGCCTTCGGGCGCAGGAAGAACGCTCCCGGCGCCTACACCATGGCATTGGAGGAGGCTTGGCGCGCGGCTGCCTCCGGCTACAGCGACGCGGTGACCGAGTTCCACATCGTCGGCGGGCTGCATCCCGACCTGCCGCTGGAGTACTTCCTCGACCTGATTCGCGGGCTGAAGGAGCGGTTCCCGCAGGTACACCTCAAGGCGTTCACCATGGTGGAGATTGCCTTCTTCGCCAAGCGGGCCAAGCTCTCCATTCGCGACACCCTGCTCAAGTTTAAGGAGGCGGGCGTGCAATCCATGCCCGGTGGGGGAGCGGAAATCTTCAACGAACGTGTGCGCGCCATCATCTGCGATCACAAGATCGACGGCAACGAGTGGCTGGAAACTGCCCGCATCGCCCACCAGATCGGGCTCAAGTCCAACGCCACCATGCTGTACGGCCACATCGAGAACGACGAAGACCGGGTGGACCATCTGCTCCGGCTGCGCGAGCTGCAGGACGAGACGCACGGCTTCCAGTGCTTCATCCCGCTCTCGTTCCACCCAGCCAATACCATGCTGCGGCATCTGCCAACCACGACGGGTATGCTGGACCTCAAGCAGATAGCGGTTGGACGGCTGCTGCTGGACAACTTTCCCCACGTGAAGTCCTATTGGCAGATGATGACCCCAAAGGTGGCGCAAATCTCGCTGCGCTTTGGAGCCGACGATGTGGATGGCACTGTGGTGGAAGAGAAAATCTACCACGACGCCGGAGCCACTACCCCACAGGGACTACGCCGCCATGAGCTGATTCGGCTCATCAAGGAAGCCGGGCGGCAGCCATTCGAGCGCGACACCCTGTATCGTCCGGTGGTGCGCGACGAGACCAGCTTCACAATCGCTGTCTGACGCAGGGCGAGCCGGTGTGCCGGCGCCCTAGCCGGCGGGTTCCATCATGGCCACCAGACATGCCCCGCCACCGGGGACGGCGGCGCTATTACCAATCGAACGTCAAAAGTAGCAACTTTGACCATCTACCCACCACTATTTTGCCTTACCATGTGGCACGCCACGTGCTTGCCGGCGCGGCCGTAAATGGCGCTGCCGCAAGCCTTTCCTGGACTGTAAAAGCAACGTTAATTCCGCTTTTGGCTTCTGTAGAAGGTGTAAAATTCCAGGCCACAGGAATGGCCGCTCCACCCCAGCGCGCCAAAAGCAGGCCGCGCCGGGGATCCCGGTCCGGGAGCAACCCCTGTCCGGAGCTCACGCATGAACGTGCATTTTACTTACAAGCTCCTCAAAACGGCCGACCTCGAAAAAAACATCACTCAGCAAATTCAAAAGCTGCAAAAACGCCTGCAGGTGTTTCGTCCCGACATGGTTTCGCTGATCGGCTCGGTCAGCGAACACCCGAAGACCGGCTTTGTGGTGGCGGTGAATCTGCGCTTGCCGTCCGGGCAGTTGGCCGCCCGCGAGAGCGCCGACACGGCGGTGAGCGCCATCAAGATGTGCTTCGACAGCCTGAAGGAACAACTGTCCAAGCACATGGACCACCTGCGCGCCGAGTGGAAGTGGCCGCGGCGTCGGCGGGTCGAGCGCCCGCGCGAAGAGACGCAGGTGCCCTTCGAGGAGACCCTGGCCGCGGTGCAGCCCGAGCTGGTCTCCAATCAGGACATCAGCGTCTGGCTGAACGCCAATTTGGACCAATGGAAGCGCTTCGTGGAGCGGGAGCTGCAATTTCGCAGCAACAGCGGGCAGACAAACTTGCGGCAGATCACCCCCGAGGAGGTCATTGACGAAGCCATAGCCAGCGCCCTCGACGGGCGCACGGAAAAGCCTGAGAAGGTGACCCTGGAGCCCTGGCTGTACTTTTTGTCGCGCGCCGCCATAGATCGCCTGAGCCAGCAGAATTACCAGGAGCAGCGGGTTGGGCTGGAGTCCAGCGTGCGCGGAGAAGAAGCCAGCGGCAGCGATGAAGCCATGCTGCAGTTCCACCACCCGGACGAGATGCTCACCAACGAGAACCTGATCGCCGACGGACGCATAGCCACGCCGGAGCAGATTGCCGCCAGCGACGAGGTGGTGGCCATGGTTGAACTGGCGCTGCGCAATGCCCGCCACGAGGACCGCGAAGCCTTCATCCTGTTCACCATGGAGGGTTTTACCGTGCAGGAGATCGCGGTGATCAGCGGCCGCAAGCCGGAAGAGGTGCGGGCCTCCATTGCCGGCGCACGCGAGCAACTGCGCAAGGCCCTGCCGGTTAACGAGCAACTGCGCAACAAACTGATCGAGCATTCCAAGTCTGCCTGACGTCAACTATCCGGCGAACGCCGGCGTTGCGCTTTATGCAATTGGCCGGGCCCGCCCAACCGCTGCCCTCGAGCCGCGCGAAGCACGTAAGCAAGATCAGGAGGTGCCGATGATTACGCGAACGGAAATCCGCGAACTGGCCGATTTCGAATCACCCCAGGGATGTGCAGTCACCTTTTGCTATCAGCCCGACGCGCCGCAGAACCAGGCGCATCGCGAAGAAGCGATCCTGGTCAAGGACCTGGTGCGCAGCGCCCTGCGCGAGATCGAGAAATCGGGGCGCAATCGCTGCGCCCGCGCCGACCTCGACCGCATTCTCGGCCTGGCGGAGCGCCTGCATGGCAACAGCGGCCGGGCCAAGGTGATTTTTGCCGAATCCTCCCTGAACTTCTGGCGCGAGTACGACCTTCCCCCGTGGCTGGATGGGACGCGGCTATTCATCAACCGCCGTTTTCATTTGAAACCGCTCGCCCAGCTACTGGAATACAAGCCACGCATCTGCATCTGCGCCGTCGACCCCACCAAGGCGAGACTATTTGACTACCAGAACGAAGAGTGCCGGGAGGTCATCGGCTTCTTCAACGAACTGCCGCGCGCCGAAAGCGACGGCTGGAGCGGCTACGACGCCGGCCACGTCAGTCGCCACGTGTCGGAATCGGCCAAGCACCACTTCAAGCAGGTCGCCGACACCGTTTTGAAGCTGTTCGAGCGCGGCGGATGCGAGAACCTCGCCATTGCCATTCGCGACGAGAGCTGGGCCGAGTTCGAAAGCGTGTTGCACCCGTATCTGAGGCGCCGCCTGATCGGCCGTTTCCCTAGCGACCCAGCCACCGCCAGCGCACAGCAGATAAAGAGCAGGGCTGACCGCCTGCTGGCCGAACAGGGCTCCAGCCGCAGGCAGGAACTGGTGCGCACCGTGGTGGGAGAGGCGCAGCACAAGGGCCGCGGAGCCGCCGGCCTGCGCCATGTTCTGCGCTCGCTGGAGCAGGGAGAGATTCAAACCCTGCTGCTGGGCGAGCGTTTTCACGCCGCCGGAGTTATTTGCCGCCATTGCGGGCACATCGATTTCAAGACGCAGCCGAGTTGCGCTATCTGTTCGCATCCGGCCACGCCGGTGGAAGATCTGGCCAACGCCATCTTGGGCACCGCCCTGCGCCGCCGCATAGAAGTTGTCTATGTGCAGGACGATCCGGTGCTGGAATCCTGCGGCCACATCGCCGCGCTGCTGCGCTTCCGCTCGGACCAGAGCCGGGCAATGGCCTCTTAGCGCTGGGGCTTGGGCGCGGGGAACAGGGGTTAGCGTTTAGCAAGAGGGAATAACGCGAATCCCTGATCCCTGCGCCCTCGCTCTTGACTTGTCGCGGTTTGACCCAATTCGCTCGCCTCTCTTACACTTGTCTTTTGGCTTCTGAGCGCCCGGGGTTCGCTGGGGACGGCCGGGGAATCCGGTCGTTGTTTACGAATCCGGGCTATTGTTTAACTGGTTAACTCTGATCTAAAGGCACTTCATTGAATTCAACGGAAAGCAGCAAGAACGAGAGTCCCAACCCCTGCCAACGCGAGGTTTCGGTCGAGGTTCCGGCCGAAGTGGTGGCGCAAGAAGAACAGGCGGTCGTCAGCAGGCTTCAGAAATTCGCCCGCGTTCCGGGCTTCCGCAAGGGAAAGGTCCCCGCGGGTATCATCCGCCAGCGCTTCAGCGAGGACATCAAGAGCGAATTGGTGGAGCATCTGGTGCCGCGCTTCTTCCGGCAGGAGGCGGAAAAACAGCATCTTGTGCCCGTGTCGCAACCGAAGGTGACCGATCTGGATCTGAATGCCGGCCAGCCGATGCGCTTCAAGGCGATTTTCGAGGTCTTGCCCGAGGTCCAGGTGGAAGGCTATCAGGAAATCCGGCCTGATAAGCGCGAGGTGGCGGTCACCCCCGAGGAGGTCGAGCAGGCGCTGGCGTCGCTGCGCGAGCAGCACTCGAGCTACGAAAACGTGGCGGAAGACCGTTCGCTGCAGGACGGCGACTACGCCCAGGCTTCTTTCAGCGGCACCGGCAGCGAGGAGGGGGCGCAGCCGGTCAATGTCGAGGATGTTCTGGTTGAAATCGGCGGCGCCAACACCATCAAAGAATTTACCGAGAACCTGCGTGGCGCCAAGGTGGGCGAGCAGCGCCAGTTTGACGTCAGCTATCCGGCAGATTTTTCCGAGCAACGTCTGGCCGGGAAAACCATCCGTTATGACGTCAAGGTCATGGGGATAAAGCGGAAAAACATGCCCGAGCTGAACGACGACTTCGCCCGCGAGGTCGGCGGAGAATTCGATTCCCTGGAAAAGCTGAAGCAGCGCGTCGGCGAGGACATCCAGAAGGAGAAAACCCGCCAGGAAGAGCAGCGCGCCAAGGACAAGCTGGTAGAGGACCTGGCAAACAAGTTTGATATCCACGTGCCTGAGTCTCTGGTCGAGCAGCAGATCGACACCCGGCTGGATCGCGGGTTTCGCGCGTTGGCGGCCCAGGGAGTGCAGGCCGAGCATCTGAAGCACATGGACGTCGGTCGCTTGCGCGAAGGCCAGCGGCAGGCTGCGCGCCGCGAGGTCCAGGCATCTTTACTGCTGGACAAAATCGCTGACCTGGAAAACATAGAGGTCACCGACGAGGAATTGCAGCGGGAAATCGATGCTCTGGCGCGCCAGATGAAGCAGACGCCGGAGGCAGTGCGCAAGCGCCTGGAGGAGAATGGCTCGCTTGACCGCCTGCGGGCGCGGAGCAGAAACGAAAAGACCCTGGACAGGCTCTATCGCGGGCCGGCGTAGCTGCGGCTGGCGGCCAAGTCAGGATCTTTGAGCGAGTGGCGTTCGCGGGCATGTAATCGGCTGTATGATTGCCTCAAGGAGTACGGGGAAGGCGGGCCTGGCGGGAAAAGGATCGGTTTTTTGTGGCGGTTAACGCGCGCCCGGCAGGGCGCATCATGGTACCCCGGCAACGCAAGCAGGCGTTTGCCTGGGAGCCTGGATAAAGGAGCGAACCTATGCTTGTGCCCATGGTGATCGAGCAAACCAGCAGGGGCGAGCGTGCGTATGACATTTACTCCCGGCTGCTCCGGGATAACATCATTTTTCTAGGGACGCCGATCGACGACCAGGTGGCCAACCTGGTGATCGCCCAGATGTTGTTCCTGGAAGCGGAAGATCCCGAGAAGGACATTTCGCTCTATCTCAACTCGCCCGGCGGTTCCATCACGGCCGGCATGGCGGTTTACGACACCATGCAGTTCATCCGTCCGGACGTGGTTACCATCTGCATCGGGCAGGCGGCCAGCATGGCGGCGCTGCTGTTGGCGGGGGGGGCAAAAAAGAAGCGCTTCGCCTTGCCGACCTCGCGCATCCTGATCCATCAGCCGCTGATTATGGGCGGAGGGATTTCGGGCCAGGCGACCGATATCGACATCCAGGCGCGGGAGATCCTGCGCATGCGCGAGATTACTAATCAGCTACTGGCTAAGCACTCCGGCCAGATGCTGGAGAAGGTGGAGCGCGACGTGGAGCGCGACTTCATCATGAACTCGCAGCAGGCGAAAGAGTACGGCTTGATCGATGAGATCATCTTCAAGCACCGGTAAGGTGTTTACCTGTTGCGGGTGCCGTGCTATCCGGCGGCTTCAGGCAGATGCCGGATTATTGGCGGAGTGAAAGGAGCAATTCTTTTGGCTAGTTCACCAATGGTGACTTCCATTGGGAAACAAGTTGATGTTCAATAGGGCAGTTCATGACTCCCGGCAGGGCTAAGATGGCTTATGCTGGGGGCTCCGAGGTATGCGGGCAACGGTCCCCGGCGGGAGAGCGGCGAGGGCCTCCGGCCACCCCAGCGAACGCCATTATGGCGCGGGGGGTCTCCGGTTCAGCCAGAACGATAGCAGCGCGAAGCCCGCAGCCGAGGATGGCAATGCCCGCAAGACAGCAGGGAGTTTTCGGTTTGAGGTAATCATATGAGGCGTTCCGGTTCCGACGAAGTTTTGCGCTGCTCGTTTTGTCATAAGTCCCAGGATGCTGTGGCCAAATTGATTTCTTCGCCCAGCGATTATCCCCGGGCCTATATCTGTGACGAATGCGTCGCCGTTTGCAATTCCATCCTGGAGGACGACCGCAGCGAAGCGCAGCCGGCAGCCGCTCCCAGTCAATTGCCCAAGCCGCAGGAGGTGAAGGCCTTCCTGGACGAGTACGTCATCGGCCAGGAACAGACCAAGAAAAAGCTGGCCGTCGCCGTCTACAACCATTACAAGCGCGTCTACATGAACCGGCAACGCAACAGCGATATCGAGCTGTCCAAGTCGAACATCCTGCTCATCGGACCGACCGGCACCGGCAAGACCCTGCTGGCGCAGACTTTGGCCAAGATGCTGGACGTGCCCTTCGCCATTGTGGACGCCACTACTCTGACCGAGGCCGGCTACGTCGGCGAGGATGTCGAGAACATCATCCTCAAGCTGCTGCAGTCCGCCGATGGCGACGTCGCCCGGGCCCAGACCGGCATTATCTATATCGACGAGATCGACAAGATTGGGCGTAAGGACGAGAATCCGTCGATCACCCGCGACGTCAGTGGCGAGGGCGTGCAGCAGGCGCTGCTCAAGATCCTGGAAGGCACGGTGGCCAACGTTCCTCCGCAGGGAGGACGCAAGCACCCGCACCAGGAGTTCACGCCGGTAGACACCACCAACATCCTGTTTATCTGCGGAGGCGCTTTTGTCGGCCTGGAGCGCGTGGTGGGCCGGCGCATCGGCAAGCGGGCCATGGGCTTCCGCTCTGGCGAAACGCCGGGACAGGAGCCGGTCGCAGTTACCAAGCGCGACAGCGAATTGTTGCGCCGGGCCGAACCGCAGGACCTCATAAAGTTCGGACTGATTCCGGAGTTTGTCGGCCGCCTGCCTGTCATGGGAGTTCTGGACGACCTCGACGAGGATGCGCTGGTGGAAATCCTTACCCGGCCGCGCAATGCCATCACCAAGCAGTATCAGCGGCTGTTCGAGTTCGAGAACGTCAAGCTGTGCTTTACCGCCGATGCGCTGCGCAGCATCGCCCACGAGGCCACGCTGCGCAAAGTGGGAGCGCGCGGGTTGCGTATGATCCTGGAAGAGCTGATGCTCGACCTCATGTACCACCTGCCCAGCCAGAAGAAGGTGAAGGAGTTCGAGGTTACGCGCGAAATGGTCGAAAAGCGCGACGTCTCCATTGCCACGCTGGAAAAGGCCGGCTAAGCAGATCAAGGGGTTAGGGGTAAGGGATTGGTGAATGATTTTCTCGTTGCTTCTGCCCCAAGCTTTACTTCCAGATTTCCCTCTTTCAATCTTGGGGTCTTTTTTCTCCTTCCGAAAGAACCTTTGTTGAAGCAATCCCTGAGCCAATTAGAGCTAATTAGGTTTTGGTGTAGTCGTGAATTATTCGGGTGTCATGCTGAGCACCTCCGCCAGGAGGCGCGAAACATCCCCTGGAACCGTCCCAACACGTTCGGTTCAGAGCTTTTCTGTAAGAAATCTTCAGCTCTGTTTTCCTCCCGGCAGTGCGGGGATGCTTCGTTCCGCCACCCCGACAAACGCAACCGCAGCGTTTGCTGGGGCCCCGGCTCCTCTCAGCATGACAGCTCAAACAAATACGCTTGTCCGGCCACACTAATTCCTAAACTGCTATAGAGCGGGGAGTGCTTACTCCAGTTTTGTGCCGCTTTGGAGGAGAAAAAACATGTGCAAGCGAGTGGTGATAATACGCAATTTTGTTGCCGTACGTGAAAAATTTCTTGCGAACAATCTCTGCGTTCCCAGTTTGTCATCTCACCACTAGGGCCTGATTACCGAAGGCATCTGGCGCGGGCTCGGCATTTGTTGCCCTGGGATGCCACCTGTAGTAGGCTCAGAAGTAGAGGCGTGAGGCTGCGGATTTCCGGTCGGCAATGGCAAGAACAGCCGTTGGCCGAGGGTCGGGGCTCGTGGGCAGCGCACGGGGAGCGAGTACTAGGTGAGTTCCACAAAAGAAAAATTCGAGACAAAAAAGCTGCCGATGATGCCGATTCGCGACGTCGTCATCTTTCCTTTCATGATGACGCCATTTGTCGTCGGACGCGAATCGAGCGTGCGTGCCCTGGAAGAGGCGCTGGCCAGCGACAAGCACATTTTTCTGGCCACGCAGCATGATGCCAGTGTCGATGAGCCCAAACCCAATGAAATCTACCAGGTCGGCACCATCGTCAACATCGTGCAAAGCCTCAAGCTTCCGGACGGCAACATAAAGGTCCTGGTGGAGGGCCTGGAACGCGGCAAGACGCTGCAGGTCAACGATGCCGACGGCTACCTGGAAGCGACCGTGCGCACCGTCAAGAGCACGATCGAGGTGACGCCGCAGATCGAAGCCGCCATGCAGCGCGTCATCTCCCAGTTTGAGCAGTATGTCAAGCTCTGCCAGTCGCTGAACTACGAAACCATGGCAGCCACCGTCCGCATGGACGATATTGCCAAGCTGACCGACACCATCGCCGCCAACCTCCAGCTCACCATCGAAGAGAAGCAGGAGCTGCTGGAGATCTTCGATCCGGCCGACCGCCTAAGCCGGGTGCTGGACGTTCTCGACATCGAAATCGAAAAGCTCAACATGGACCGCACCATCCAGTCGCGGGTCAAGCGGCAGATGGAGCGGGCGCAGAAGGAGTACTACCTCAACGAGAAGATCAAGGCCATCCAGAAGGAGCTGGGGCGCGGCGAAAAGAGCGAATTCGACGAGCTGAAGAAGAAGATCGACACCTCCGGTATGCCCAAGGAAGTCCACGAAAAGGCGATGCAGGAGCTGAAGAAGCTGGAGGCCATGCCGCCCATGTCGGCCGAGTCCACGGTCTCGCGCAATTACCTGGACTGGCTGCTGGCCGTGCCCTGGAAGAAAAGGACCAAGGAAGTGCGCGACATCGAGTTCGCCGAGAAGATCCTCAACCAGGACCACTACGGCCTGGAGAAGATCAAGGACCGCATTCTGGAGTTCCTGGCCGTGCGCCAGTTGGTCAAGAACCCGAGGGGCTCCATTCTCTGCTTCGTCGGACCTCCGGGCGTGGGCAAGACCTCTCTGGGCATGAGCATCGCCAAGGCGACAGGGCGCAAGTTCGTGCGCATGTCGCTGGGCGGAGTGCGCGACGAGGCGGAAATTCGCGGCCATCGCCGCACTTACATCGGCGCCCTGCCGGGCCAGATCATCCAGATGATGAAGAAGGCCGGCACCAAGAACCCGGTCTTCATGCTGGACGAGGTCGATAAGATGTCGGCCGACTTCCGCGGCGACCCCTCCTCGGCGCTGCTGGAGGTGCTCGACCCGGAACAGAATTTCATGTTCATCGACCACTACCTGGATGTCGAGTACGACCTCTCGCAGGTATTCTTCATCGCCACCGCCAACGTGCTGCACACCATTCCACCGGCCCTGCAGGACCGCATGGAGGTCCTGCGGCTGCACGGCTATACCGAGCCGGAGAAGCTGGAAATCGCCAAGCACTACCTGGTGAAGAAGCAGCGCGAGCAGGCGGGATTGAGCGAGCAGAACATCACCTTCACCGATGACGCCATCACCGGCATCATTCGCTACTACACGCGTGAAGCCGGCGTGCGCAACCTGGAGCGCGAGATCGGAAACGTCTGCCGCAAGGTGGCCCGCAAGGTGGTGAAGGAAGGCGCAGGCGTACTCCATCGCCATCAACGGCGAGAATCTCAACGACTACCTGGGCGTGATCCGCTTCCGCGACACCGCGGTCAACGAAAAGAGCGAGATCGGACTGGTCACCGGACTGGCCTGGACCGAGGTCGGCGGCTCGATTCTCTCCACCGAAGTGACCATCGTGGAAGGCAAGGGCGGCAAGCCGATCCTCACCGGCAAGCTGGGCGATGTGATGCAGGAGTCGGCGCAGGCCGCCATCACCTATGTGCGCTCCCGCTGGCAGCAGCTTGGCCTGACGCGCGACTTCTATCGCAACATCGACATTCACATTCATGTGCCGGAAGGCGCCATCCCCAAGGACGGTCCTTCGGCGGGCATCACCATGGCCACCGCCATCGCCAGCGCCATGAGCCGCATTCCCGTGCGGCGCGACATCGCCATGACCGGCGAGATCACCCTGCGCGGCAAGGTGCTGCCCATCGGCGGCCTGAAGGAAAAGCTGCTGGCTGCCCACCGGGCGGGGATCATGGAAGTGCTCCTGCCCAAGGAGAACGAGAAGGATCTGCCTGACGTTCCGGAGAACCTGCGCACGGCCATGAAGCTCCACTTCGTGGACAACATGGACCAGGTTCTGCAACTGGCGCTGGAACGGCCGCTGACGGAGCTCGCAGGAGTAGGACCGGGCGCCCTGTCGCCGCTGCCTCCGGCTGCTGACCCGCCCGCGGCACGGCAGTAGAGCCCGCTAACCAGTTTTGTTGCCAAGCCCGCCCGCTTGCGGACGGGCTTCGCATTTTCATCGATTTCATGTAAATTTGCCGGTTGCTGGCAGATGAGAGTCCACACGCGATTTCTCCTGAGTTCGGCTGATGTCAGACAGTTCCCGCCGCCGGGAGCGCCGGAGATCGCCTTCCTGGGGCGCTCGAATGTCGGCAAATCGAGCCTCATCAACGCGCTCGCCGGCGCCAAGATAGCCAGGACCAGCAACCTGCCCGGGCGCACGCAAACCATCAACTTCTTCGAAATTCGCTGGGCTGGACGCCCCAATCCGGAGTTGCTGTTCGTCGATCTTCCGGGTTACGGCTTTGCCCGCGTGCCGCAGGCGGTTTCCGCGCAATGGCAGAAGATTGTCGATCCCTACCTGACCAGCCGGCCTTCTCTTTCCCTTTGCGTGTGCCTGGTGGACGCCAGCGTGCCCGCGCAAAAAAACGACGCCCAGCTTATCGACTTCCTGCGCCAGGCGGAGCGGCGCTTTGTGGTGGTGGCCACCAAGGCCGATAAGGCCGGTTCCCGCCTGCATTCCTGCCTGCAGAATTTGCGGCGGGAGTTGGGAGTTGAGAATATTGTCCCGTTTTCGGCCAAGACCAGTTTGGGAAAAGACGAGTTGTGGAAGCTGATGCGCTCGGTCGCCCGCGGAGCGCCAGAAGGTGCCGGCGATCCGCCGGGATCAGCCGGAAAGTAGCCCTGCGCCACCGCCGGCGGTGCCTACAGAGGGTAAAAATATACTTGACTCCTCAAAGCAATTCGGGTATTCTGCTTGTAAGTTGTTAGGAGCAGAAAGCCATGCACGAACCAAAGACACTCCAAGAAGCGATTCAATACTTCAGCAATCCCGATAATTGCCTGAATTACTTGGTTACGCGGCGCTGGCCGAAAGGGGCTGTCTGTCCCACGTGTGGCCGGACGGATGTGTCGTTCGTTCCATCGCGTCGGCTGTGGCAGTGCAAGACGCGCCATCCAAAGGCGCAATTCAGTATCAAGACTGGAACGATTTTGGAAGATTCCCCGCTCGGTCTTGAGAAGTGGCTGCCTGTCATGTGGCTTGTCGCTAATTGCAAGAACGGTGTTAGCTCGTGGGAAATTCACCGTGCCCTGGGGGTCACGCAAAAGACGGCATGGTTTATGCTTCACCGAATTCGGCTCGGTATGCAGGGTGTCTCTACCGGAAAGATGGGCGGTCCCGGCGGCGAAGTCGAAGTTGATGAAACCTTCATTGGTGGCAAGGCTCGCAACATGCATCTCGACAAGCGGGAGCGCCGCATCACTGGCACCGGCGGAAAAGACAAAATCATCGTGTTCGGAGCCTTGGAGCGTGGCGGAAAGGTTCTGACTGCCGTTCTGGACAATCGCAAGAAAAAGGCAGTACAGGGACAGGTTCGGGCGCATGTCGCAGTCGGATCGGCTCTGTATTCTGATGCCCTGAAGTCCTACGATGGGCTTGCCCAAGACTACGCACATCAGGTCATTAACCACGCGGAGAAGTATGTAGATGGGCGGATTCACACCAACGGCCTTGAGAATTTCTGGAGCCTGTTGAAGCGGGGCATTAACGGAACCTACGTGAGCGTCGAACCTTTTCATCTGTTCCGCTACCTTGACGAGCAGATGTTCCGCTACAACAACCGGGGCACGAAGGATAATCCACTCACGGATGCTGACCGTTGCAGTTTGCTGTGTACACAGATTATCGGTAAGCGACTGACGTATGCGGAACTGACGGCGAAGGAGGCTAAGATACCAGCCCAAGCATTCTAAACGGCAGGGCCGAGGGAAGCGGAAGGCGGTTTGACCGCAGTCCGCTTTTTCCCTTTGGGGCCGCGACGATTGGGGTTCGCATCTACCTGCTTGCGATACTCTGCTTCGCGTCGTTTTATTTCCTCGTGCGAGACTGCTAGCAGTCGGTCCACGAGATTCGTAAATCTCTGATATTTTGCGGAATGTTTCATTGGCCGTCATTATACATCACGTCCTACGGTTTCTTGTTTTCTGCCTTTTCTGAAGCTGCTGCCTGAGATTCCTTGTATCCAGTATTGCAGTATGGATGCGCTATTTGAACGTTTGTGTGATCTCCAGTTCCTCCCTTCCTTTTCTGGTCGATATGGTCATACGACACGGATTTACTCGCGTCTAGTAACCCCCCGCAAATTGGACAGCGAAGCGCATTGGTAATTGCTTGCCGCACGTACACCATTGACTTTGTGTCATCCGAAATATGCGGTGTTGTCTGAATAGCGTTGGCTTCTACAATGCGACCGCGAATACCTAGGTGTCCAATGGTCTCCTCGATGGTGACGGCTGCATGGTTTTGTAACTTGTTGACGAGAAACTCGAATAAATCCCGAACTTTGGGCACACGCTGACTCTTGCTGAGATTTTGCAGAATCAGCCCAATCAGTGATTTATTTTCTATCAAGAACTGTTCAAGACTTTTCCTGGCCGTCGTGAACTTCTTAAAAAAAGCCGAGTTGTTATTTCTGAGTTTATCTTGTATTACCGCTGCCATCCCCAGAAACATAAATCTACTGTACTTGCCGCGTTCATTGTAGAAATACACAGCCGGATGCAGGCCCAAGCTAGCCGCATTGTTGCCAGCTATCCGATTTATAACTTCGAGCGCATTCTTCAAAACCTTGACTGTTTCGCAGCCTGATAATTCATCATCAGGGTACTTGTCAATTGCTTTACCATCTTTATCGCGTGTTCCTGAAATTGAAAGGAAGTCGATTAGCAGGCCTAATGCATCAACAGGAGACACAGACCCGCCTAGCGGCAGTTCTAGCGTTTTTAACGGCTCCTCTGCTTCTGGCTTAAAAATCTTCTCGTGAAACTCCTGTGTTACTTTCTCTAAATCTGCTGTGCATTCAGTCGAAAACTTTGACCAATACTTATGGCCGCTTCCTGCCCGCAAGATGGCTCGTGCAGCAATCGCAATTGGCTTTTTCCGATTCCTGATTAGCAACGTTTCGGTATCATCAAGCGGAGTGCCTTGCGAATTGATTTTGAAAAATGATGATTCTGCGACTGAGGCATCGCCCTGAACCCATTGCAATGGTATTGCTCGCGTGAAAAGTACCTGAGCACGTCGCGTAACATCCTCAGGTGCGCTCTTCTTGCCAACCTGACTAACGAATGTTGAATAACGCCCGATGTTTTTCTCTATTAATTGCCTAGTGTGCTTTGCAATGTCCTTCTGTCGGACAGAGATTTCCCCTTTGTAGAATTCTAGGGAGCTAGCTCCATCCCCGTAGTCATCAAGCATCCATGCCCGAAGTGCACTAAGGCGGTGTCCACCGTCAATTACGAAAATGTATTTCGGAGCCTTCCACAAGATCAGGGACGGAATGACTTCACCATCAATGAAGCTAGTAAGCAATGAGAGTACCTGGTCTGGACTCCAATGGTTTGTTTCCCGCTGAAAATCTGGCTTACGAAGCAATTTCAGGACGGGCGAATCATTCGCCAAGTGCGTGATAGGAAAGTCTTTGATAAGATCAATAACTAACGTTTCTTGCGCGACGGCGAAGTCCTCGCGTGGAATCATGGCATCCAAGTCAACTCGCCTGGCCATTTGCTGTACCTCCGGGAGATCATTCAGCATACATCACCCCCCGGTTGATGAGCCAGCGATATTCTTGCCCTACAGAGTGTACGAACCCACTCTTGCCCTGTCAGCAATTGTGACAACTGGAAACTATTCCTCGAGCGGAACTACAGTAGATATATCCCAAAGACGAACGTCATCCCGACCGGAGCGAAGCGGAGCGGAGGGATCTTGCGTTACACGGCAAAACGCAAGGTTCCTCGACTCGCGACGCGAGCGCCGCTCGCTCGGAATGACACCCATTTTTGGTATACAGCATCTCTGGTTCTGCTCCTCAATCTCCGCTCCCGATCAGCGGCACGAAGCGGCACCCGCCCAGGTTGGTCGTCGTGATTTCTCCTCCGGATTTACGCACCCGTAGCAGCTCCTGAAAGTCTATGCCGGTGGGAATGACCAGAATGCCGTTCTCGTCCAACTGCTGCAGCAGCGCCTCCGGTATGGTTGAAGCGGCGGCGGCCACGATGATGCGCTTGTAAGGCGCGAATTGCGGCAGCCCCTCGCGGCCGTCGCCGATCACCACTTCGATGTTGTGGTAGTCCAAGCGGAGAAAGTTTTGGCGCGCCTGCTCGGCCAGCGAGGCGATGCGCTCGACGGTAAAGACCTGGGCGGCAATGCGGGAGATGACTGCCGCCTGGTAGCCGGTCCCGGTGCCGATCTCCAGCACCGTATCCAAGCTCTCCAGGGCCAGCGCCTCGATCATGTAGGCGACGATGTAGGGCTGCGAGATGGTCTGCCCTTCGCCGATGGGCACCGGGTGATCGTCGTAGGCATCGTTCCAGGCGGGCGGCGGAATAAACTCATGGCGCGGCACACTGCTCATGGCCTGCAGCACGCGCTCGTCACGAATACCGCGGTCGGCGAGCTGCTTCTTGACCATGCGCAGCCGGCGCCCGAGAAAAGGGTCGTGCTCGTCGTACTGGGGCATTGCTTGCCAATCGGCAGCCGTTCAGAATTTTTCATTTTGATTTCTGATTTTTGATTTATGGCTCTTTATGTTCAATCTCAAATCTGAAATCAAAAATCGACAATCAAAAATCACAAATCAATGTTTCCGGCGCCGCACGAAGATATCAAAGCTTACCACTCCGTTCTGGTCGCGTACGCCAACAATCGAAAAGCGGGGCGTCAGGAAGTACTCGAAGCGGATGATCTGCTGGGCCGACTGCGCCAGGTTGGTGATGTAGGTCAAAGTCACGCGGTTGGAGACGGTTTGCTCCATGGTTAGCCGGGCATTGGCGCCGGTTTGCGGGCCGCCGACGTTGGGGTCGATCTTGATGCGGCTTACGCCGAACAGCTTCTGCAACCGGCTGTTCACGGCAGAGTTGAGGGCCTGGCCGAGGATCTCGGTCGAGGCCGATTCGGTGAGGGCCGCGCTTTGCTGGCTGGCGCCGGGAAGCTGATTGGCTTCTTCGGTGCGCCCCAGGGCGAGCAGCGAGATGATTTCCGAGGAGGGCAGCGGCGGGTCCGAACGATAGCTCACGTTTATGCGGCTGAGCGTGCCTTGCAGGCCGAGGGTGATATCGTAATCGCGTACCCGGGTCGAGGCTTCAATGTCGATGCTCGGGTCGATGTTGACCGGGCTGCTGAAGGTGATCTCGCCCCGGTCCAGCCGGTATCTGGAGCTGGTGAGGTTGAGGCTGCCTTCCAGAATGCTGATGCGCCCCAGCACCACCGGCTTGGCGGCGCTGCCGCGGATGCGCAGGTTTACGTTCCCGGTTACGCGCGCCAGCGAACTCTGCACCTGTAGCTGCGGCGCCGAGGAGACCTGCACATCCAGCCTGACGTTGTTGGCGGGCGAGTTGGGATTGGCCTCAAGCCGGATCTGTTTGCCTTTGACCAGGTAGCTGGCAAAATCGAATTGCGGATTCAGGGCAAGCCGGTTGACCACGACGGTGCCGGAGAGCAGGGCATTACCCGTGGAGCCGGAAAAAGCCAGGCTGACATCCACCCCCGAGCTGACGCCCTCCGGATAGCGCAGGCGAATGTTCTTGCCCTCAGCGGTCAGGTTGAAGATCAGCGCGCGGCCGTCGGCAACGGCCGCCCTGGCCGGCGAGGTCTCGGCGTAGCTGACGAATCCGCCAAGCTGCAGGAGGCCGCCTCCCATCACGGCGGCCAGTTCCTGTACCTGCAGCCGGTCCTGGTTGAAGGCGAGCACGCCATTGATGTTGCTCAGCCCGCCGGGCAGATCGACATAGGAGACTGCGCCATCGCTGATGCGGAGCTGCCCGCGCAAAGCCGGGTGGCTGAACGTTCCGTGAACTTGAATCGCCAGTTCGGCGAGACCACGTGCGCTGAGGTCGGGCGCCAGGATTTGCAACAGCTTCAGATCGGTCTTGCCATCCGCCTGCAGGTTGAGGCGTTCGTCATCGGCAAGGTTCGCCTCGCCATGAACCTCGATGTAATGTTCCTGCTGCCCTTCCAGGCGAAGTTGGTCTACCGCCAGCGCGCCGTGTTGCAGGCGGAAGCGAAGCGGGCCGGCGTTGCGAATCGGCAGGCCCTCCAGTGATCCCGTCAATCTGGTTACCGCCAGGGTGCCGTTTAGCGCCGGTGGGGTTCTGGCCGGGCCTTCCAGTTGCAGTTCGGCGTCGACAGTGACGCGAGCGGCGTGTCCGGCGAAGAAGAAACTGCGCAGTGCCGGGCCGAGCGCAAGGTTGACGGCCGACGCGTTCAGCTTGATGGGCAAATCGCCGCGCAGGCGGACGGTGCCGTCGATCGCCAGCGAACCCTCCTGAAAACTGGAGCGCCCGGTCAGCGCCATCTCCGCGCCGTGGGTCACGGCTTCGATCTGGAAGCCGCCCAGCCGTTCGTCGTTGATGGCCAGGTCGCGAAGGCGCAGCGTGGCGGTGATCTCCGGCGCCTCCGGCGTTCCCGAGCCTTGGGCCTCGAAGGCCGCCGCCCCGCGCAGGCGCAGCCGCTGTCTTTGCAGTCCGGGAATGCGCTCCAGTTGCAGGTTGGTGCCGCGCGCGGCAAAAACGAACTCCCGGGTGGCAAAGTTGTAAGCGCCGCTTCCGGCCGCCTCGCCCAGGCTGCTGGCCGCCATCAGCTTGTAAACTCGCAGCCGCGCCCCCTGGAACTCGATGTCGGCATCGGCGGAGCGGACGGGCTGACCGTAGGCCACGATGTTCAGGGCGCGCAGGTGGCCGCTGCCGTCCAGTTGCCGGCGAGTTCCGCGAAGCTGGAGCCTTCCTTCAAACTGGCCGCTCACGGGGAAATGCGTTGCCTGCGGCGCAGCCGCGGCTCCCGTCGCGAACCACGCTCCGGCGATCGTCCGTAATTCCTCCAGTTCTGCCTTGTGCGCCTGGAGACGAAATTCTATGGGCGAGGAATCCGTCAGTTCTCCGCCTACAAGCACGCAGCTTCCATCGAAATCGATGGCCGTTTTGCCTCGCGTCAATTTTGCCTGCCGGAACGAGAGCTGCTTAGGCGAATAAACGAGATCGGCTTGCAGGCCATCCCAGTGCAGGCGCGTGGCTCCAGGCGTGCCCACCACAGGCTTGGCCTCAGGACTCTGACGGGGGCCGTTTGCCATACCGGGCAGCACGGTGACAAAGTTATGCAGTTCGAGATGCGCGTCAACCTGGGGGGTGTCCGCGCTGCCGGTTGCTGTGCCGTACAAAGACGCCGTGCCCGCCATCTCCACCGGAAGCGGCTGTCGCAAATGGAACCTGTCCAGCACTGGCTGGAGTTCCTCAACTTTGCTGGTAGAGAGGGCAAAGCGGAGGTTCGTCCCCCGGCTGCCGAGTGTTCCGCTGGCCTGCAGAGTGGTAGCGGTGCTGGCCGCGTTCAGCTCGGCAACCTGCAGCAGTGCTCGCCGGCCGGAGTACGTTGCGCGCAGCAAGCCGCTGACGGGAACCTCTCCTGGCCGGGCCTGCGCCGGCGGCGACACCTTCAAGTTCAGCTTGGCCTCGGCGTCACCGAGGCTCCCGCGCCAGTTCAGGTCTATGCTTCCGCTGGTATTTCCCGCCAGCTTCGGCAGGGACGCCTGCCGGAAGAGAGTCGTCATGACCTGCAAGGGCAGGGAACGAAGCACAAACTTCGCCGCGCCGCGCTCTTCCCGGGGAAGGCCGCTTCCGTTTTCGTGAAGAAGGCTGGCATTCCGCGCCGCAAGCCAGCCGACAACTTCAGCTTCCCCCGTAATGCTGCCCCCGGGCAGGGAAGCGAACAGACGCGGCACTGTGATTCGCTCCCGGTCAGCCGCGTATTCCAATCCCCCATTCAGATCCCGAAGCTCTACGGAGCGGGATTTCCAAGTCACTGCCTTGGCAATGACCTTGCCGGAGGAGGCAAACGAGTCCTCTCTGAACGTCGCGCTTCCGCTGGCCTCCATGCGGCCGGTCGCCACCTCGGGCAGCCGCGCCATTTTCACCAGCTCGGCGGCATCCGCCTCCAGCCGGTACTCCAGCCTGATCTCCGGATGATGCCAGTCGAGCAGGGTGCCGCTGGCATGTAACGTCGAACCCTGGCTGGCGATGACGAGCGAATTAACGCTCGCGCCTTTAGGGCGCAGCATCAGGTTGGCCTCAGCCCGCGCCACCAGCAGCCCATATTGTCCCAGGGTGAGCGCGAGTTCTCCTACGCGCGCCTGGGCCTGGTAGCCGTCGTCAGCGGCGGCGTAGGTGCCGATCAGGAAGAAATCCTTGGCCGAGAAGTTCAGGGGCAGGCGGCGTTGGTTCCAAAGCAGCCATCCGGCATGGAGCTCCAGCCGCTGCAGCGAGAGGTCGTGGAGCTTCTGGATGGGATTGCCGCCGCGCTGCAGCAACTTGAATGGCGGATGATTGCTTCGGCCATCCTCGCCGATGATGATGTGAACGACCGGGCGCTCCAGCAACAGTTCGCGCAGAACTATTTGCGGCTCCAGGATTGAGAGTATCTTTATCCGCGCCCGCAAATGATCGACCGAGATGTACGGCACTTCACCGGCGGGTTCCAGGCCGTGAATTGTCAGCTTGCTGAGGTCGAACTGCAGGCGCGAGAGCTGCCAGCGAAAGTCTTCGATCTCGACCGTGCCGCCGGTGATGTTTTCCAGTTCGGCGACCAGCTCGCGGCGCATCCGCTCGCGGAAATAGGAGCTATTGAAATACCAGGCAGCGGCCACGATAACTGAGAGCAGCACCAGGCTGGCGACCGCTCCCATCAACGCCCAGCTCCGGCGCGGAACAGGCGGGCGGCGCTCCCGCCTCGCCGGGGGGGCGATTTCCTGCGCCTGACGCTCCTGGCTCACTCCAGCCTCATCGTCTGTCCAGGATGGAGAATGACGTTCCTCGTCCACCGGAGCCCGCGCCCCGCGCCGTTTCCAGTTGCGGCTGCAGAATGCGTACCCGGCCCTGCTCGCGCAGACTGGCCAGCCACGCGCTTAGCTGGGCGTCGATCTTTTGCTGCAGCAGAATCTCCCGGATGCGGCCCTGAACGCTGCGCAGCGGCTCTGGCACTGCTCCCCGCTCCTTCAGTTCGGGCAGCAGTTTCTGGTTGTAGTAGTTCTGAATCTCGGTCCACGAAACATCGGCGCTAGGGCGAAGCCGCGCGTCTATGAAATGCACGAGTTCAAGCTGATCTTCCAGGTACTTTTTCAGCTTCTGCTCGTCGACGCGGTAAGCCGCCAGGATGGCGGTCCATTTTGCTGGCGAATCCGCTCCCGGCAGCGCGGCCCGTATTTCCGCCAGCCGCTGGCGCACCGGCAGGCTTAAATTTTCGGGTTGGGTGGACATCTGTTGCCGGAGCAGAGCGCGGTCGATAAGCCTATCCAGGGCCGCCTTCAAATCGGCGGGAGCCACATCCGCCGCCGGCTTGTCTTGCATCAGGGCCTCGATGTGGGCGGCATCCTCCACGTCGCTGGCCAGCACCGGGTCCTCATTGACGCTGGCTACCACACGATCGACAACTCCGGCGCCGGGTGAGGAGAAGACGGGCTCGGCGGCCATCAGCGTACCGGCCAGCACAGCCGTGGAAAGTGCAATCGCGACGATGATGCGAAGACGGCTCATCGGCAGTTTTATTAATTCTATAGCAACTCTGCTGGTTGCTATCCGGCTGGAACGCCGGGCTTTACCCCGGCTCCCGCTGTGCGTATCTCTTGCCCGCATAATTGCAAACCACCCTAAAACGTCTGTCCAATGCTGAACGACACATTCAAGCGCCGCAGCCGGTCGATGTGCGGCGTGCTTCCCGGCACTGCCGGATGGACGGCAAAATACGCCGGATTCAGCGCATAACCCAGGTCCAGGCGCAACGGCCCGATGGGCGTGAGGTAACGGATGCCGGCTCCCACCGCCTGCGAGATGTAGTTGAAATCACAGCTCGTGGTTAAGGTCTTGCAGCCTTCCTGGTCACGCTGTGACCAGTGCACCACGCTGGTCCACATGTGAGAAGCGGTGTCGAAGACGTTGCCCGCGTCGTGGAAGACCACGAAGTTGAATCCCGGACCTGCCAGCGGCAAGGCAATCGGCGGACTGCGTAGTTCGAAGTTATTGACCAGCATGGCGTTGCCACCGATCGGGTAGCCTGATATGGGGTCGCGCGGGCCGGCCTGGTTAAGCGTAAATCCGCGCAGGGAGTTGCTGCCGCCGGCAAAAAAGTGTTCCGGCAGGGGCACCACCGTCGAATGCCCATAAGGAGATTCGATGCCGATGCGGGTGGAGCGTGCGAACACATATCCTTTGCCGAGTCGATGGTAGGTGGAATTTTGCGCCAGGATTCGCCCGAAGTTTGCCTCCGAGCCCAGCCAGCCGGTGGCCGCCCCGAAGTCGGCGGTGGTAAACGCTCCCTTGGTGGAATTGAGCGGGTCATTCCGGGTGTCGCGCAGAAAAGTAATGCTGGGCATGCCGATGCGCACCGGAGCGGCGTAGATCGAAGCCAGGTCGGGGCTGAAGCCCGCCGGGAAGCTGCTGGGGTCGACACGATCGCGCCGGTAGCTGAAGCCGTAAACCAGGCGGTTGGCGCGCGTCAGCCGCTGCTGCAGTTGCAGCGATCCTCCCAGCCGCTCGGCGGTGAAGGTGTTCACGTCGCGGGTGTTGTCGTAAAGGAAGGAAGTGGTGAAGTGCAGGTTCTGGAAGTCGAACCAGTGCGGCTGGTCGTAGCTTAACTGCGCCCGTTTGATCAGCGTTCCCACCTGCGACTGGAAGGTCAGCGACTCGTCTTTCCCGCGAAAATTGATGCGGGTGACATTGAAGGAGCCGGTGGGGCTTATGCCTGTATTGCCCTGCGGGTTGCTGCCGGGCTGGTTGCCGGTGGCGAACTCCACCCCGGCGCCGAAATGGAAGGTGTAGCGCCGCGCCTCCTGAAGCTGGTAGAGCAGGTTCTTGCGCTCGATTTGCCCGTCCGGGTTCTGCACTGCCATGTCGACTTCGTTGAAGATGCCGAGATCATAAAGACGCGATTGCGTCTGCGCCATCTTGGAGTGGTCCAGCGGGTCGCCGCCGTGCACCGTAAAGCGGCGGCTCACCCAGCCGCGGCGCGTGTGCGCTAATCCCGAGACAAGCACGTTCTCGACGTAAACCCGCTCGCCTTCCGCGATCGTATAAGTAACGTCCACGTGCTGCGGATCGTTTTCCACCGGCTTTACGCTGGCCTCGAACTGCACCTGGGGAAAGCCCTGATTGAAATAAAAGTCGACCAGCGTTTCCTGGTCCGTGGCGAGGTTGGCTTGCGAATAGGGCTGGCCGGGGATGTTGTAGAGGTCCCGCCGCAGCAGCACCTCGGGGAAGCTGCGGTTGCCGGCGATGGTCAGGTTGCGCACCAGCACCTGCCGCCCTTCGTTTATGCGGATCACCGCTTGCAGCTTGCGCGGGTCGCCACGGTACTCCTCGTCCACGCTGGCAGTTACCTCCACGTCGGCAAATCCGTTCTCCTGGTAGAGCGTCTTTATGGCGGTCACATCGCTGGCCAGGAGGACCGGGCTGAAGCGGCCCTTCGGCAAAAGCCAGCTTGCTTCCTGAGATGACATACGCTCGCGCAGGGTCTGCTGGTCGAAGTATTTCGCGCCCTCGATCCTGATGTTCGCCAGCCGGTGCCGGGAGCCGCGCTCAATGCCGTACACGATACGCACGGTATCGTCTTCGCGCTTTTCCTGCACGCTGACCTGGGCCTTAAAGTAGCCTTCCGACTGCAGAAAATCGCGCAGGTTACGCCGGCCTTCATTCAGCAGATCCTGGTCGATGGCCCCTTCCTGGTAGACGGGGACCTGCTTCTTCAACCGCCCGCGTGATACTCTGGCGCCTTCCGCCATTATCTCGACTACCGGCCCGCGCCGCACCTCGATGGTGTAATCGACGGTGTTATTGGCCGCCTGGTACGAGCGGGCAATAGCCACCTGGGCCTCAAGACGCTTGCCCTTCTGGAAGCGCTTGCGCAGCCGCCGCAAAGCGCGCTGCACCTGGCCCGCCTGGACCTTGTCGCCGGGGTGAAGGCCGGCGATGTACGCCACCTCCTCGGGAGATAGGTTGTGCTCGCCCGTCAGGGTGACGCGGCCGACCCGGCTCAGTCCGCCAGGCTCTACGCGAAAGCTCACGTTCATCTGCTGGGTTGAGGGATCGGGATTTTCCGTGTAGGTGATGCGGGACTGGTAGTAGCCGTTATCCTCCAGCAGGCGATGCATGCGCTCCAGCGATTCCTTCAGCCGCTCCGGCGAGTACGGCAGGCCGAGCTCGAGCGTGCCGGAGTTGATCATCTCGCTAGACCGGGGGCCGTCCTTCGGCAGGCCGTCGACCGAGAGCAGGCCAACGAAGTAACGCGGCGTGGTGCGAAAAATCAGAACTATCTCGTCCGGCCCCGCCGCTTCCGAAAGCACGTCGATGGTTTCGAACAGGTGCGTTTGGTAGAGCCGCCGTAGGCTTCGCCGGATGGCCTCCCGGTCCACGGGCATCCCCGTTTTCTGCTCGATCATTTTCAGGACGTAAGGGGCGGTGGCCATGGGCGTGCCCCGGAGTTCCATCCGCGCCACCACCTGCGCCGGCAGCTTGTGAACCACCGCCGGGGTTGGTTGCGGGGTGTCCTGGGCCGCCAGCGGCTCAGTCGGGCAGAGGGCCGACAGGACCATGAAAACGCCGACAAATACTGAGGATATGGCCCGCAAGAGCCCCCTTTTGGCCGGTCCCGGCAGAGGCTGATCCTGTATCCGCCGGAGTGTTGCCCAGCCTGCGCCTTTCTGCACGCCGGCAAACGCCAAAGCCGCGCTTGCCGGGGATCCAACCGTAACCGGTTCGGAATGCGCTCAGCAGCTCACTTATAATAAATCGTTCGGGTAAAATCATGGCCCTGCAAATGAAATTCGAGGATCGTTACTCGCGGCAGATTCTGTTCCGCGGCATTGGAGAAGATGGGCAAAAGAAACTTGGCCAGGGACGTGTGGTCATAGTCGGCTGCGGCGCCACCGGCTCGGCGCTGAGTTCGCTGCTGGCCCGGGCTGGTGTCGGTTACCTGCGCATCATCGACCGCGACTACATAGAGACCAGCAACCTGCAGCGCCAGGTGCTGTTTGACGAGGCCGACGCGGCAGAATCGCTGCCCAAGGCGGTGGCGGCCGCGCGCAAGATTGCCGCTTTCAACTCCGAAATCCAGGTCGAACCGCACGTGGCGGATTTGACTCCGGCCAATGCCAAAGAGCTGCTGGGCGGCACAGACCTTATCCTGGACGGCACCGACAACTTCGAAACCCGTTACCTGATCAACGATTTCGCCATAAGCTTTTCCGTGCCGTGGATCTATGCCGCGGCGGTCGGCAGCTATGGGGTGACCATGAACGTGCTGCCCCGGCAGACGGCCTGCCTGGCCTGTGTCTTTCCCGACGCCCCGCGCGGCGTGGTCGAGACCTGCGACACCTCTGGCATTCTGAATTCAACCGTCAACGCCATAGCCTCCCTGGCCGTCACCGAAGCCATGAAGCTGCTGGTGGGCAGCCGCGAAAAACTGCGCCAGACCTTGCTCTCCATCGATTTGTGGTCCAACGACCGCGCCGAGGTCTCCACCGCCAGGCCGCGCCCCGGCTGCCGCGCCTGCGATAAGGGCGACTTCATCCACCTCTCCGGCGAGGCGAGGCCGCACATCACCATGTGCGGACGCAACTCGGTGCAGATTCACGAGCGGCAACGCCCTATCGATTTTGCCGAGATGGCGGAGCGGCTGCAGCCCCATGGCACCGTCCGCTATAACGACTTCGTGCTCAAGTTTTGGCGCGACCCTTACGAGCTGACGCTGTTCCCCGACGGACGCGCCATCATCAAGGGAACCACCGACGCCGCCGTGGCCCGCAGCCTGTACGCCAGGTTCGTAGGATCATAGGGAATAAGGAGCGGGGGTTGGTCCGCAGGCGCCAGCGCTCAAATTGAAACTGGAAACTGGAAACTCGAAACTCGAAACTCTATCGCGGCCGCTTGGCGCCTTCGCCTACCGGACTTTTGCACCTGGGACACGCGCGCACCTTCTGGACCGCCTATCGCCGCGCAGTGGAGCACGCTGGCACGCTGGTGTTCCGAGACGAAGACCTCGACCTCCAACGCTCGCGCCGCGAGTTTGCCGCGGCGGCCATCGAAGACCTGCGCTGGCTCGGCATCCGCTGGCAGGAGGGCCCCGACGTGGGCGGGCCCTATGAGCCGTATTCGCAAAGCCAGCGGCACGATTCCTACCTTCGGGCTTGGCGGCATTTGCACGAGACGGGCGCCATTTATCCCTGCTCCTGCTCGCGCAAGGACCTGCTGCACGCTGCCCAGGCGCCGCACGAAAGCGATGACGAGCAGATTTATCCGGGCACTTGCCGCTGCCGCTCGCGGCAAAGCGAGAGCCCGGCGGGAATCAACTGGCGCTTTCGCGTGCCCGACGGCGAGACGATCCGCTTCGATGACCTCCGCCAGGGACCGCAGGCGTTTGTCGCCGGACGCGACTTCGGAGATTTCCTGGTGTGGCGTCGCGACGATGTTCCGGCATACCAGTTGGCCGTGGTGGTGGACGACGCGGCCATGCGCATCACCGAGGTCGTGCGCGGAATGGACCTCCTGCGTTCAACCGCGCGGCAGGTTCTGCTGGCCCGCGCCCTGGGCATTGCGCTGCCGGATTACTATCATTGCCCGCTGGTGTTGGGCGAAAACGGCGCCCGCCTGGCCAAGCGTAGCGATGCTCTCAGCCTGCGCGCTTTGCGCGCCGCCGGAGCAACGGCGGAAGAGCTGCAGAAGAAATTTCAGATTTTAGATTGAAGATTGCAGATTGGAAAGCTGGTGCCCCACATCTGCGCGCCTTTCGCAGATGTGGGATTCAAACTCGCCCACATCTGCCAAAACCAGGCAGATGCGGGCACACCGCTTTTCAATCTCCCGCTATTCGCCCTCGTCTGTCTCCTTCTCGGCTGGCGGTTCTTCTTCTGGTTGGGGCGCCGGTTCGGTGGGGGAAGCCTTGGCGGCGGGCGTCGGTTCGGCCGCGGGAGCCTTGGCCGCGGGCTGAACGGGCGCGGTTGCGGGTGGCGCCGGAGCAGCCGCAGGCTTGACCGGCGAAATGGGGGCGTACTTGTTCAGCGCGGCCAGCCAGGGAGCGGCATCTTCGGGTACCGGATTGAGGTTGCCGGCCAGCAGCGTGCGGAATGGAACCATGCGTCCGTAGAACGCGCGGGTATCATCCCGGTGCTGGCGAATGGAGGCGCCGTTCAGGCTCACGCCGGCAAAGATGCCGCGGGCGCGCGAATAGGTCAGCACTTCGGCCCGCATCTTCCAGTCGGTCATGCCTTCGGCGTGGCGGCCCACCGGGCCGGCGGCCACCGAGGCATCCGCTCCCAGCTTGAACTTGCTGGCCAGCAGGTTGCGCATGCCGTTGTCGTTCATCACCAGCATAACCAGGTCTACGGCTTGCCCGCCGATCTGGAAGCCGAAGCTGCCGCCTTCCAGGATGAAGAAAGCCGGGGCGCTCCAACCCTTTTCCGTGCGGCAACTGGCGACACCCTTGCCGCGGTTGACGCCCACGATGAATGCGCCTTTGAGCATCGAAGGCACGATGGCGACGCATTTGGCTGAGCCGAGGATTTCCTCCGGCACCCCCTTGTCGGGAGCGGCCATGATCTCGTCCAATACAGTGGCGGCATTCTGGATGCGGTCTACGTCGTCGCCGCGCTGATCGGCATAGGCCATGCCGGAGAAGGTTACAACCGTCAGCAGCGCCACTGTGAAGGCAAAGAATTTTTTCATATCCGCTCCTCTATCGCGGCAAATGCGGGCCGTTGGATTCGGGCCGGCACACTTGCACCCCAGCCCCATGTTACGCCGACCAGGGCTGCCGGTGATTAACACCCTACGAAATCACAAGTTGCTTGGTTGATTCCCTTAGAGCCAAAGGCCGAGAGGCCGAACTGTCCGTTTTCTCGCGCCGCGGGTTCGGCGGAAGCTGTTTCGGAAGTTACGCCGTTACCGATTCGCCACCAGCGAATGCGTGATGGCGTGCACCGAAAGGGCGATGCGATTCTGCACCCCGACCTTGCGCATCAGTTTGGCCACGTGCGCCTTTACCGTGCGTTCTTCGATGCCGAGCACAGCGCCGATTTCCTTGTTGGAGCGCCCGGCGACCAGCAGTTCGAGCACTTCCTTCTCGCGATCGGTGAAGACCACCCGGCCGGCGGGGAAGATTCTTCCCGGTGCCGAGGTTACCCGCTCGATGAACATGGAAAGCACGCGCCGTGGCGCCCACACCGAACCTTGGTGAACCACGTGGATGGCCTGGGCGAACTCCGCCGGCGAGGCGGATTCGTCGACGTAGCCCTTGGCCCCTCCGGCCAGCGCCTTTAGAATTGTCTCGTCATCGGCTCCCATGCCCGTCACCAGGATTCGCAAGTCGGGCCGCGAAGCTTTCAGCCCGGCCATTAGGTCGAAAAGATTTTGGGCGCCGCGGCTGCCCAGAAGGATCAGGTCGACATCACTTCTGCTGGGGATTTCGGCTGCGGGTACGGCGTACAACTCCAATTCAGGTTCTGAATCGAATAGGGCGCGAAAGCCGATAAAACGCAACGGATCGCTCTCAACTACGGCTATCCGAATAGGGGCCCTCTTGGCGGAAGAAGGTTTCATGTTTGCGTCCTGAATCTCTGCATTTAGCATTACCATACCGGGGGTTGTTTTCAAAGCTGCGTATTCGTTGGGATTAGTCCCAAGGTACATTGTACTGAAGGCCATCATACTACCCACTTTGGCGGCAGTCTTAAGGAGTTTCAATGAAATCACCCTTGAAGTTCTCCTGTGTTGCATTCGCTTTTGCCCTTGGTTCGGCAATAGGGCTGGCGTCGCCGCCGGCATACGCCGCGGCGGCGGAGGACTACCGTCCGCGGTTTGCCGGCGATCCGGCCCGCTCGCAGTCGGAGGCGCTGGCTTTGGGCTACATGCGCGTGGTGCTGACGGCGGAGCGGCTCTACAAACAGAAGCATGGCAAGTACGCGCCCACGCTGCCGGCGCTGGTCGGGCACGGTTCATTCACCAAGCGCATGACGAACCTGAACCGCGGCGATTACTACGTGAGGTTCAAGGGCACCGGCGAGGGCTTCGCCTTGTGGATGGACGCCCACCCGCAGCCTTCTCCGCAGCACCGCTCTTTCTTCGCCGATGAGCGTGGCGCCATCCGCGGCGAGGAAAACAAGAGCGCCGGACCGGAGTCTCCGGTGATAGGGGGCAAACGATAAGGATTTGCGCGGCCCTCTTATGTATTTCGTTTCATGTTTCATGTTTCACGTTAAGAGCAAAGCAAGGGCAGATACGGCAAACCTGAAGCGCCCTCGAGTGTTAGGTAACGCTTGGCCCATTCCCCGTGTCTGCCGCTTACTGCCTAGGGCTTTACTCCTCAATCGACTAAGTCTTCATTCGCATTCCTGTCGCCGGACAATACCGGCACACTGCCTCTCAAGAACCCCATTCGACTGAGCCGGCTAACTTTCGGGCAAAAACTTCCTGGGGGAACGCCTGGGAGGTAGATGACTCAGATGGGCTAGCGGGCCGCAGGAATAAACGTTCCTGGCGGCCCGCGTATGCTTTGTCGCCCGGCGGGTAATCACCATTCGCCGGGGCGGCGGGCTCGGTGCCATGCCGAGCGGAAGAGTCCAGGCATTGTGAAACAAAGAGACCTCAGGAACTCCGGCTCCCACCCCAGACGCAAGGCCGCCGTCTGCCGGGGCGCCGGATTGGCGGCTTGCCTCCTGTTGTCTCTATGCCTTCCCGCGCCGGCGCAGAGCCGCCGGCCCGCGCCACGACTCGCCCTGGCGGAAGCGGCAATCGACGGGGCCAGCGAGATGAAGGAGTTGCAGGCTTCGCGCGATTCCGGATTGCTCACCGATTGGCGCATAGTCGGGCCTTTCGGAACCCATCCTTATGCCGACTTCAACCGCCAATGGGGGCCGGAGCGCGATGGGATCGGTAAGTCCAGTTACGGCGGCCACAAAGTCGAATTCTTTCAGTTCGCCGATGGCCAGGTGAAGCTGCCCTCTTACATGGCCAAGGACGGCGTGCTTTACGGCTTGACGCAGCTCTACCTCCGCTCTGATGGCGAGTGGCGCATTTTCCTGGAGTCGGGCGGCACAATGGCGATCTTCGTTGACGGCAAGCGGGTTTTGCTGCGCGATGACCGCCATGCCCCGCAGCCAAAGAGCCTGCGCAGCGATCTGCAGCTTTCCCGGGGCGATCACCGGGTAATGGTGAAGTTCCTTAACGCCGCCGCTCCATTTCGCCTGGCGATAATGGCACCCACCGGAGGGCTGCGCCCACATCCCAATATTCCCACTGTTCCGTCCGCCGATCCCGGCTACGTTTCCGCCGCGCTGCGCTACTCCGGCGCTTTTCGCCAAGCCTCTGCGTCGGCAGCGGCGTTTAGCCATTCGCCGTGGCCGGCCCGGCTGAGCGCGCGTTTCCTTCCGGCTTCGGGCAAAGTTTTCCCACGCAAAAATAAACCCAGCCAAAGCGGCTGGGTAATGTTGCGGCCGGGCTTGCCAGCAGACGCTGGTTGGCGCGCTGGCCGGCGGACTATTCGATCTTAAGCGACCTTGGTTACGTTGCCGGCCTGGGGGCCTTTCTGGCCTTCAACGATCTCGAATTCCACCTCGTCGCCTTCCTGCAGGCTCTTGTAGCCCTCCGAGGTGATGGCGGTGTAGTGGACGAAAACATCCGGCCCACCTTCACGGCCGATAAAACCAAAACCTTTTGCGTTGTTGAACCACTTAACGGTGCCTTTCATACGCGTCGACACTTGCGACATCCTCCGTACCTTACTCCGGTAGAAAACCGGTACTCGCCTCAACAGAGTGAGACTCCTGGACGGACGCTCTCGTGTCGGGATGATCCGAATCGGGGTGGAACCTGCTGAGACGGTTATTTGAGCTTATAGTATGGCGTTAAATGTATGTTGTCAAGCTAGTACATATCAGAAAAGCCAGAGCTGATTTGCGGGTGCAATCGTTCGCGCCTGCCGGAATCAGCCGCGCCGCTTGCCGGGGACTGTGGCGCCCTTGGCGGCACAGAACTTCTCCAGCCAGAGCACGCCTGCTATGGCCTTGCCATCCTGGATCCTGCCGGACACGACCATCTTGACGGCCTGGGAAACCGGGAAGAAACGCGTCTCGATCACCTCATCTTCATCAGGATTGGCTTTGCCGCGCTCCAGGCCATGGGCCAGAAAGATGCTCATGGTCTCGTCCAGAAAGCCGGGACTGGCATAGAAGAAAAGCACCTGCTTCCAACTGCGGGCGGTTACGCCGGTCTCCTCCAGCAACTCCCGTTTGGCGGCGGAGAGCAGGCCTTCGCCTTCATTGATCCGGCCGGCCGGCAGCTCCCAAAGCTGGCGCCCGGCGGCATAGCGAAACTGCCGGACCAGCAGGACGCGCGGCTCGCGGCCAGTGTCGTCCAACGCCATCATAACCACCGAGCCGGGGTGGCGCACGATGTCGCGCCGGGTGGTGATCCCGGTGGGTTCGCGCACTATCTCCGAGGTGACGTAGAACACCGGCCCGCGATAGGTCACGCGCGAGTGGAGCACCTTGGCGGGCGAAGCTTTAACGGCTGGCTTGCGGGAAGACACATTTACGGTTCGCGGAGGCATGCCTTAACCATGTCGGATGAGGATGAGCTACGTAAACAGGTGACCCATTTTTTCGCGCTTGGTGCGCAGGTATTTTTCTGACTCGGGAGTGGGATCGACCTCGGCGGAAACCCGTTCCACAGTGATTCCGGCCTGCTCCAGGGCGGCGATCTTCTCCGGGTTGTTGGACATCAGCAGCACGTGCTTGACGCCCAGGGCGTTGAGGATGGCGGCCGGCAGCTTGTATTCGCGGCAGTCCGGCTTGAAGCCCAGCTTCAGATTGGCCTGCACCGTATCCAGCCCGCCGTCTTGCAACTCGTAGGCCTGCAGCTTGGCCATGAGACCGATGCCGCGGCCCTCCTGGTCTTCGTAGATGATGATTCCGCGGCCCTGTTCGGAGATGCGCTCGAAGGCCAGTTCGAGCTGCGCGCGGCAGTCGCAGCGAAATGACCCAAAGACGTCACCGGTCAGGCACTGCGAGTGAATGCGCACCAGTGGCGGCTGCGAATGGATGTCGCCCATGACCAGCGCCACCGCGCTTTCCTTGCGCCGGTCGACGTCGACCGGGTTATCGCTCCCATAGGCGGCGGAGTTGGTGAAATAGCCTTCAAAGCCGAAGATCCGAAAGTGTCCCCAACGCGAGGGAAAGTCGGCTTCGGCAATCTTCTTAATAGAATCCACAGCCTAATTATAAACGTGAGAGGCGCGCCCCGATGTGATCTGACGCACTTGCCTCCGGCCAGTTGTTCTTTGCCACCGGAGCGGCTGGCTGATAAGATAACAAAATGGAGGCGCGTTTGGCGTGCCTCGTGGCAGAATCCCGCCTGGAAATGGGGCTATAGCTCAGCTGGGAGAGCGCCTCGTTCGCAACGAGGAGGTCGTCGGTTCGAGCCCGACTAGCTCCACCATGTTTTCAATCAGTTCCAGCGGTACACTTTCCGACTCGCCCGGTTTTGTGTCGTGGTTTGTGTCGTAACCCCCCGTTTCAATGCCCATAAGCCTTCCGGTGGATAGAGCGTCCAAGGCCGTGCGCTTTGCCTGAAGCCGCACGTGGGAGTAATGGGCCAGCATCTTTGCCGAAACGTGGCCAGCAATGCTCATAACCGTGGAATCGCTCGCCTGAGACTCTGCTAGTTCCGTGATGGCATGATGCCGGAGATCATGGAACCGCAGCCCCGCCGTCGTGCTCTTGACCTCGCGGAGGTCGGCCTTGCATTCCTCATTCCGGCAGGTTTCGGCGGGACTCTGAAGTTTGCCGCAAGCGGGGCAGTGAATTACTCGCGTCAGATTGCGCCATGCTGTCCGCCAGCCTTTCTGCGCTTTAGTGGGGTCAACATGCCCGTGCTCGCAGGCGAAGAAAACGAAGTGATCCAGCGCAGCCCCGCCGACTTTCTGTGACCGATTGCGAAGGGCCATCATTACCTGTACAGCGTCTGCGTTCAGCGGAATGACGCGCTCGCCCGCTTCCGTCTTGCTGCGCCTGACGGTAATGGTGCGGTTCAGAAAATCGACATCTCGCCAGCGCAAGCCTTTCAGTTCGCAGCCGCGTGCGGTAGTGTTCAGCGCCAGGACAGCAGCAAAATAGGCAGCCTGCCAATCCCGATTGCTGGCCGCAATGCGAAGCAGCCGAACCTTTTCCTCGTGCAGCAGTGCCCGCCCTATCTGCTGCCTGACGGGGAGCGGGCGTATGTCATCGGCAAAGATGTGCCATCGCTTCGCTTTCTTGAGCACGCCCCTGATAATGTCCAGTTCCCGGTTGACCGTCGCGTTAGAAATCCCCTTTTCCTTGCGCTGGCGGATATAAGCAAGAACATCGGCGGGGGTAATCCGCGAAACGGGCGTGCTGCCGAGAACCCCGTTAACGACTCTTGAGCGCTCCTTCTCCGTCCGCACACTCATCGGGGCCAGACGAGGCAGGCGATCCGCCAGGAACCGCTCTGCTGCCTCAGAGAAGGGCATTCTAGCAATTGGCTGCCTCTTGCTGGCGATTTTGCCCGCTTTGGCCGCTGCAATCAGTTCCTTCTCTTTATTCTGGGCTTCGCGCCAGTCGCTCGTTTCAAGCGATTGGCGGTAACGCTGGCCGTCAACGAAAAAGTCCGTGTGCCACGTTTTACCGCGTTTTTTGAGGGACATTCTTACCTCCGTTTATCATCCTTGGCTGCGGCCTTGGCCCGGCGTAGTTTGCCCTTGCGGTTCCACCAATCCAGCTTCGATTGCTTCTGAAAAGGCTTCAGGCAGTCGGGCGAACAGTAGCGCTGGGTCGCACGCCTTGCGATGAAGTAAGGCGCTGGACAATCCGGGTTTGCGCATACTTTCGCAAGCCTGGAGTTCTGAAGCAGTGCGTAGCAAGCGGTCTCAAAGGGGTTACTGGGCAGGAACCGAAGTAAACCGCGCCGCCAGTCGGCGGAAACAGTTGGCGACCAAACATCAAGCATTTCACCCGAGGGACTGCGCCGCCCGAGCAGTTCCTCCATGCTCTCATTCGCCCGTGTCCCCCCTCCCCATGCTTCACGGATCAGATCACGAAGATGTAACACCTTGGGTTGCCGGTACTCCACCCACTTGCCATCCTCAGCGGGCTTGAACTGCCCGACCCCGATGTGGTCCGTGCCGAGCCGATAACTTGTGGGAGGCCCGTCAGAAACCACAGGCGTTTTTGCCCACTCGGCGTTTTGCTGGAGTTCGTTCGACGAATCTTCAAATAACCCCGGCGGGAGAAGCGTTGGCCAGCGTTTCTGAAAGGCTTGCCAACGTTCGGGACTGTCCTCCATGTTGGCGAATTCCGAGATCGCGCTGAGCTGTAGCTTTCGGCTTGCTAGATTTTCTCGGTTCAACGTCATGCTCGATTACTGCTAGATTACATATTCAGCTTGCATTCTATCACCACAAAAAACAACAATCAAGAGGTAAAAATGGAGGCTCTGCTCATGGCCGAGAAAACGATCAGCGTGCGGGAAGCCGCGCAACAGCGCGGGGTCACGCGGAAATACATCTACGACCTTATATATGAAGGTCGCCTCGCGGCGGAAAAGGTAGGTCGCCAGTGGCGCATCCCTGCGGATGCAGTCAGGGCGCGGCTCAAACAGCGGGGTGAGTGATGCCGGGAATTGCTCCGCAGCCAGAATTGCGGCAGCTCCTTCCACTCCTGGCAGTGTCAAGGCTGCTATCTATTTCACCGCATACTGTCCGGGCACTTGTGCGCCGGGGGAAACTGCGTCCGGTGCGAATCTGCCGCCGGTTGCTTTTCCACCCTGATGAACTGGCAAGGTTTCTTGCGGAGGCAAAGTGAATCCGGCTGTCGCATCTTGCCCCACAGAGCGCAGGGTGTCGAACTGGGCAAGAGTTGAGGATGTACTGGGGCGGTACTATTACCAGCCAGACCTACAGGCCGCCCACGGTCTGTATGCGGCACTAGCCGCGCACAATCTACCCGGCCAACCAGTGTGGCCCATGCTGGTAGCTCCCCCAGGTTCCATGAAAACGGACCTGCTACAGGCGCTCGATGGCTTGCCATGCGTCCACCTGATTGACCGGGTGACGCTCAATACGTTTCTGAGTGGGCAAATCAAGGATGGGCAGCGTCCGGCAACGGGCAACAGCTCCAGTCTGCTGCATCGCATTGGCCCAAGTGGAATCATCGCGTACCCAGATTTCAGCACGGTTCTTTCCATGAACCGAACCCACAGAGGGTCTGTGCTAGCTGATATGCGCCGCATCTACGACGGTCATCTTCGGAAGGAATACGGCACAGACGATGATCGCAAGGCACACGAATGGAAGGGGCGCATCACATTCGCTGTCGCGACTACAGACGCAGTTGACCGCCATTATTCCGTTTTTCAGACGTTGGGGGAGCGATTCGTGATGACCAGATGGGGCAGGCCCGGCGGTACAGAGGCAGCGCTGATGGCCATGAATCAAAACTGCACGGCTCGGGCGGAAGACCTGAAGGCGGCTGTCCATGCGCTCATGACGGGGTTGAGCAGGCAATCCCCAGAACTCTCGCCTGCAATGCAGCAGAAAATTGCCGCCCTTGCCGAGATTGCTGTCAGGGGCAGGACACACATACCCAGGGATGGACACAGCAAGGAGATCGAGTACGTGCCTGAGCCGGAAGCAGCAACCCGGCTAGCCCAGCAACTCGCGCAGCTCGCCAAAGGCTCAGCGCTGGTTATGGAGCGGGCGGCGGTGGAGGAGGACGATTACCGGCTGGTGCAGCGCGTAGGGTTCGACTGCATCCCCGCACAACGGCGCAGGGCACTGGATGCCCTGATACGCGGGGCACGACCGGAGGCCAGTGGGTTAGTCAGTAGCACGCTGTCTTATGCTTTGGGTGATCTGGAAGCGCTCGGATTGTTAGCCAAGGATACGCTTTCGCAATACGCGCTTTCGGGTTACGCCCGCGATCTCCTGCAGCAAGCGGCAATCCTTTGAAATTCACGAACTGTATCCTCCCTCCCTCCACTCGTGAGGGGGAGACACTTCGTGAATTAAACCGTGGGGCGCAGGTACGGCTCGTGTGTAAGGGAAGCGGGGTAGAAGTGAGCGTGCGGCCCTGGCGTCAGCTCGGGGCGGTTGACACCGCCCCTCGGGCCGCTTTTAGTTCAATCGCCAGGTTTAATCCCACCGCCTTAAGGCGGTAAGCTTTAGCCTCCCGCTACAATGGCGCGAGGCGGACGATGACTGAATATAGAACCAGCGGGCACGCGATTTGGGACATCAAGTATCACCTGATCTGGATTACGAAGTATCGGTACAAAGTGCTGTGCGGGGAAGTGGCGGAGCGTGCCCGCGATGTGATCCGGCAGATCTGCCAGGCGCGAGAAGTGACGATCATCCGTGGCGCGGTGTCGCCGGACCACGTGCATATGCTGGTATCTGCCCCGCCACTGCTGTCGCCGGCCAAGCTGGTGCAGTACGTGAAAGGGAAGTCGTCGCGGCGGTTGCAGGAAGATTTTCCGCACCTGCGCAAACGGTACTGGGGGCAGCACCTGTGGGCGCGGGGGTATTTCTGCGCGACGGTGGGCGCGGTGGACGAGAAGATGATCATGGAGTACATCGAAAATCAGAGGTGGGACGAAGACGCGGAGGCGTTCAAGATTACCGCGCCCGCCGAGCCTTAAGCCGGCTTGCAGCCGGGAGCGCTTCAGGCGGCTTCCAGCCGCAACCTGCGACTTTCAGTCGCAATATAACCCACCGGCTTTAAGCCGGTGGTCGTTAAGACAGGATAGAGGCATCCGCTCGATCCAGGGATGCGAGAACTGTGTTGAAATCCGGGCACCCGGTTCTGGCCGCTCCGGGCCGGTGACAGGCGGTTCTCTACAAGCCCAGGTGTCTCTATCCTGTCCAGAAGCGGCCCCCGGCTGAGTAAATTGGACGCCGCCCGGTGCGCAGAGGGGGCAAGCAGCGCGCGTCAGCGGGGCGAGATTAGTTGGAGCACCACTAAGCTCGGCGTCAGCCGCGAACCGAAGCGTCCTCAATTTCAGAACTAAGCCGCTACCGCTACAGGCCAGGAGCTTTGGGAGTCGCTAGAGTCCACTCTTTCAGCAGTAGCAATTCCAGATCAAACGCGGGAGAATAGCTGCGAGAGCGTCAGCCCGAAGCCTTCGGCTATGACCTCCAGATTCATCAGCGCAGGGTTGCGCTTCCCCTCTTCAATTTCGGCCAGGTAGGAACGGTCCAGGCCCAAATGTTCGGCCAACTCCAGTTGAGTCCAGCCCCGCTTCCTGCGGAGGGTGCGGAGCTTATTGCCGAATCGGGCTCGAACATCGTTAGGCACCCCGCAATAATGCCCGTAGGCTATCAGCAACGCGATGGGCTATGATAGACATTGGTGGAAACAGTAATCCCCTTTCGTTAGGCCCAGTCCACCAGGCTCCGAGCAAATTCCCCAGTGAATTGTTCCGCAAGTAGTTGCATTGCATAACACTGGAGCTGACAAATGAAAAGACTGATGACAGGACTGGCCCTGTTGTTGGCGCTTCTAGCCGAAATAGCGTGCAAGCAGGAGGGAAGGCTTTACAACCTCTCCACGGGTGAGGTAACGACAGTTGCTTTCACCTACTCGGGCAGTGGCAAAGGCAAAATTAGTGCTGTACTGGCTTCTGGAGAGAATATTTCTGGCGAATACATGACCTTTGTGCATCCCCCAGTAAACTGGGGAACCATCTACGCAGCCGTTTATGGAGGAGGGGCGTCTGGGGTCGAAACGGGCAGGTCCAACCAATATGGCACCGCCGTGGTCTCTGGAGATAAAGGCTTTGTGGCCGACTGTGAGTATGTCACTAGGGGCGTTTTTTCTGCTCATGGCTCCGGGGCTTGCAGAGACAATCAAGAAATGTCTTATAAGCTCATGTTTTAGTGGGGTTACGAGCTGGAAGCCGACCCCGTCTAATTGGCGGATTTCCCTCAGGAGCGCTGATGCGTACTATCGCTGCAATCTTGATGCTATGTTGGGCCCTCTTCGCTGGAGTCGATACGGTTGAGGCCCAAACCGATTCGGCACGACAGGAATCAACGTGTGTGACGCCTGTGGCCTCCGCTGGTACAAGAACTTGGAAGTACGGAGCATCTGAGGAGCGCGATTTTGCCCAAATTACCAGTCTCGTCACGAGTAACCCAGCCGCGCCTCTCGAATTACCGCTCGAACTCCTCGACTCCTTTCTGAGTCGGTATCCGATCTCGGACTATAGAGCCCCGGTGCTCTTTTACAAGGTGACCTCAGCCTACAATCTAAAGAAGTGGAACGAAGGATTGCAGGCTGCCGAGCAACTGCTGAACTCGCCCGACCTCATTGTGTCCATCGTGCTCCTTGGGTATGCTGTCGAAGCAGACTTACTGCCAATCTCAATGGCGAAGGCTCAAGTCCAAGGCGGCGATCCCTTCAACCAAAGTAGAATCGACGAATTGGCTAAGGCAGTGCGCTGTGGGCGCGAGGTCTTGGCCGTAATTGCTGCGTCGCCGCCCGCTCTATTGCCCTTCTGGGGGCCCCAGCTCAGGACACAGTCTGAAGTCGCGTTCGCAAGGGCCCAGGGCGAGATAGCTTTAAAGCACAAGGACTACGCTACGGCAAAGCGCGAACTGCAACAAGCCCGCAGACTGAATCCGGAAGATACGCGTTCATACATCCTTCAGGCATCAGCCGAGTTGTCTGACGTGGTACAAAACACAGATGCGGGCGTCTTTTACCTAGCCCGAGCCGCGGCCCTGTCCCCAGATGTGGCAGGTATCCAAAATGCACTGAGAGAGCTATATACGCTGTTGCACGGCTCTGCTGAAGGTCTAGGCGTAGTTAGAACTTTGGCAGCAATTAATTATAACCCGCCGACAGGCTTCCATGTTACGCCGCCTCAGACTGGCAAAGTGGCCAGCACGAACCGACGTACAGCTTTACTGACGATAATGAGAATTGTCGCTGCGGGATATCTTGCATATCAGCAATGTATGGAGGATCAATTGTGCGGCGCGCAAGAGAGCCGCATTCCAGAAGGGCGTAGGGGCAAGCGCTAGCGAAGGCTCTCGTTGGCTCCAGATCAGGGAGCCTATCGACTAGCTTTTACTACTAGCACGAATCTCGGCTAGGTACTCAGCCTCCGGCCTGCCTACGCTCAGCCCGGCGATAGCCCTTGAGCCTCCATAGGCGACGTGCCCAGCTACGGTCCCCTAGCCGCTTGACGTTGCTACAGGCACAGGCTAGCAGCAGGGCGCAGCGCTCCTGGGTTAGCTGGCCCCTGTGCTTGCTGAGATAGCGGCTGTATAGCTGCTGCGCCTGCCAGCGCAGCTCTGACGGTAGCGCTTCCAGCCCTGAGCGCTTGCGGCGGTAGCTGTGTAGTCCCTTGAGGCCCTGCCGTGACTGCCGCTGTTGCCGTGCTCGCTGCTCAGCTTTCCTGAGGGCAGCCTGGAACCTGCCCTGCGTTTTCCAGCGCTGACGGTTGCAGGTCCGGCAAGTGTGCCAGCGGCCATCAGGACGGCTGCGGTCCCTGGGAAAGAATGCCAGGGGCTTCCAATGGCCGCAATCTCGGCAGCGCTTGAACCCTTCAGTCATGCTGGAATCCCTTGCGCTGTCTCGCCCTGCAAAGTACAATTTTGGCCGTTCTCCTCGGGAGTCACAGGCATGATTGCGTGAGGTGAACCCGATGCTACAGCAACGTCGTGCGGTTCTTGTATGTCCCTCCTGCTCAGAGCGTATCGCTCTCCCCAGTCGAAGCCCTGAAGAAAAATCTCAACTTCAACCGTATTACTGGCCCACGGGCGAGCCGTCGATAGCCATTCTGTGCCCGCTATGCGACTTTTTGTTCGCTCATCCTCGACAAGATGTCCAACTGCGGACTGCTGAAGCTGAGGGCCCAAATCCGCCCCCCAGTGTCTTTTGGAAAGTAGCTCTGACATGTGACCACGAAAACTGCGGGCAGAGATTTTCAGTGCATACCAGAACCGAAGCAGGCGCCACCAAAAACGACGTGGGCATTTCCGTGCTCCGTGCCAAGCCCGCACTAGTCTGCCCCGCTGGGCATACCGTTTCAAATCCTCAAGGCTTAGCTGTTCAAAAGATTCCTGAGAGTGGGTTGACACGCGACATACCCCCGCGCTAATGTGCGCTTGGATGTGTCGCACAATTCCAAGGCCCCGGCTGGCATCGGGGCTTCTTTTTGCTTCTTCCCATATAGCACGATTTCAAGCCGAAATTGTGATTTTTCCCAATTTTTTCCCTGTTGTGTAAGGGCATCTGCGCCGATGCAAGCGCCGCTCCCGCGCCAGAGACGGGGTGGGCTCGGCGGTTTGCGGAATTGGGGCCCCAGAAAGTTGCCGGGCCGTTCTCGCCGAAATCTTGTGCCGTGGCTTGTGGCGTAACCCCACCATCCCTGCCGGAATCGGGCTGTGTCGGAGAGTGTCACTCAAGCACAGGAGAAGGGCAGCGAATATGCGGTAAAGCCGTATAAACACTGCCTTTCCGTATCATTCAGACTTCTTGTGTGTCGCGTCGTGTTGAGCAGGTTTCAGAGTTCGCAACGAGGAGGTCGTCGGTTCGAGCCCGACTAGCTCCACCAAGTTCACGAACAATTGAAGATTGCAGATTGAAGATCTCAGATTGAAGATCTCAGATTGAATTTGCCCAAATGCGGATTCGGGCAGTTTCTTTTAATTCAATCAACAATCTGAAATCTTCAATCTTCAATTGTTTACCAGATTCCTTTGTCGCTGCCGGTCAGCTTGTAGCTGATGGCGGCGGCCGAGGCCAGGGGCGGCAGCAGCCAGAGCCGCAGGGTGGCGGGGACGTCGCCGCGCAGGGCGGTAGCAGTGACTTGCCGGGTGTACAGCTCGGCGCCCTGCGGCATCACGGGCACACGGATAAAGCGCGCCCGCACAAATACCTTCTCGGCGCCGAAGGGCGCTGCGGCCAGAACCTGCTCGGGCAGCTCTACCTTGCGGCCCCGGTATCCGGCAACGTAATCGCTCACGATCTTCAGGTAGCTGCAGACTCCGGGCCAGATGCCGCCCAACTCGGCGGCCTTCTGCAGCTCGGCAAAGTCCACAGTGCCGGACTCGACCAGGGCGGCGCTGTTCACGATGTCGCACACGCGGAAGTAGAAGTGCCGGTACATGCGCTGCAAGGTGGCGACCACGATGCGCTCTTCCGGCGCGGGCACCGGGAAAGTGTAGCCGCCGAGGCTCTTCTCGACTCGCCGGCTGACGAAGCGCCGCGCCATGCGCGTGTGCTCACCGGTCTGCCCCAGGCGTTGGGCGTGCACTTCAACCGCCTCCGGCAAGCCGGGAACGGCGAAGTTCCATTTGTGCGCCAGCCGGTCTCCCCAACTGCGCGGCTCTATCCGCGCCTGGAAATGCTTGCGCATGACGTTCACCACCGCGCGCTCGTCGGCGGTGGTGTAGAGGTCGAGATCGCTGCCCAGGTCAGGCCAGTGATCCAGCGACTTCATCACGCTGACCGCGCAGCCGGAGGTCTCCAGCGCCTGGCAGATTTCGTGCAGGTGGCGCAGGGCGTTGGCAATGCGGCTCTTTTCTCGCTCGATGTGCCCGCCAGCCCAGCCGTGGATGGCGCGACAGACGGCGGAATCACCAGCATTGTCGGCCGCTGCCGTAGCGGGCGGCGCTAGGCGGACTGCCATTTCGCGCACCGGTTCAAGGGTCCGCAGAACCACGTGATTAGAATCGGCCAGCGAGATGAACTCCTCGCGTTCGACCCCGTTCCACCGCCGGAGAGCGGTAAAGGCCTCGTCCGCTCGCTGCGGAGCCAGCGTGAGCAGCGACATGACGTGGACCATCTCTTTTTCTTTTGCCGGCGCAGCCGCCATCCAGGGGCCTCGATTCTGGTGTCAACCATGCGTTGGATGAGAGTAGCCGCCGTCGGAGTTGTTAGGCTGGAGACGCTGCCGCTACGGCCACTCCTGCGCCACCGGAGAAGCGGCTTGTTTGCCGTTGCTGCGGCGGAAGTTATAATCCTGCTTCACCCGCCAGCGTCTGGCGGAATGGCAGTTATAGGCCACTTTATAGCAGAATAGGCCCCCTGATCTTTGCTGTGCTGGAGTGCTCGCTTGGCATACAACGATCTCAGAGAATGGATTGCCGCCCTCGACAAGGCTGGCGAACTGAAGCGCATCAAGGCGGAGAGCGATCCCATCCTGGAAATCGCGGAGATCACCGATCGCGTCTCGAAGTGGGGGGCGCGCGCGGGGCACGGGCCCGGTGGTCCGGCCCTGCTCTTCGAAAACGTCAAGGGATACCCGGGATGGAAGCTGCTGATCAACCAGTTCGGTTCTGAGCGCCGCATGAACCTGGCGCTGGAGAGCCAATCGCTGGACGACATTGCGGATCGCCTCCGCCGCCTGCTGGAGATGAAGTCTCCGCAGGGGCTTCTCGACAAGCTGAAGATGCTGCCTACGCTGGCCGAAGTGGGCAGCTTTTTCCCCAAGCTCGTCTCCAGCGGGCCGTGCAAAGAGGTTATCCGGAAAACGGCATCTGCCGTCCACGCCGGCGAGGGATTTTCGCTCTTCGATCTTCCGGTTCTGCAGTGCTGGCCGCAAGACGGCGGGCGCTTCATCACTCTGCCATGCGTTATCTCGCGCGACCCCAGGACAGGCAAGCGCAACGTCGGCATGTACCGCATGCAGCTCTACGACGACAGCTCGACCGGCATGCACTGGCAGCGGCAGAAGGTGGCCGCCGAGCACTATCGCGAGCACCTGCGCGCCGCCGCCGCAGCCGAGTCACCGGAGAGAGCGTCAGCCGCCGTCGATATCATGGCCCGCTCCGGCGGAGGAGCGCGCACGCCGGAAGGGAAGACAGTGGGCGGCAAAATGGAAGTGGCCGTAGCCATCGGCACCGATCCGGCGCTGACCTTCGCCGCCATCGTTCCCGCCCCGCCGGATGTGGAGGAGTTCACCATAGCGGGCTTCCTGCGGCAGAAGCCGGTCGAACTGGTCAAGTGCGAAACCGTCGACCTGGAAGTCCCGGCCACGGCGGAGATCGTTCTTGAAGGCTACGTCCAGCTCGACGAGCTGCGCACCGAGGGCCCCTTCGGCGATCACACCGGCTTCTACTCGCTCGAAGACCTCTATCCGGTCTTCCATGTCACCTGCATCAGCCATCGCAAAGACCCGATCTATGCCACGACCATTGTCGGCAAGCCGCCGCAGGAGGACGCCTACATGGGCAAGGCCGTGTCGCGCATCTTCCTGCCGATGATGAAGCTCGCCATCCCGGAGCTGGTGGACGTCAACCTGCCGCCTGAGGGCATCTTCCACAACCTGATGATCGTCTCCATCCGCAAGTCGTACCCCGGGCAGGCGCGCAAGGTGATGCACGCCATCTGGTCGCTGGGCCAGGCGATGTTCACCAAGTGCATCGTGGTGGTAGATGAAGATTGCGACGTGCAGGACCTGCGCGAGGTCACGCTGCGGGCCTTCAACCACATCGACCCCGAGCGCGACATCCAGTTCACCCTGGGGCCGGTCGACTCGCTCGATCACGCCTCGCGCCTGCCGGACTTCGGCTCCAAGATGGGCATCGACGCCACGCGCAAGTGGCCGACCGAGGGCTTTAACCGTCCCTGGCCGGACGAAATCCGTATGTCGCCGGAAGTTAAGCAGCGGGTCAGCAAACGCTGGAAGGAGTTCGGGCTGGAGTAGGAAAGATTCTTATGGGTGCCCCACGTCCCGCCCTGCTGTTGGGCTGACGTGGGTAAGCCATTTCCCAGGTTAGCGCCGAAAAGCGCGGCGCGGAACCTGGGGCACCCGCGCGCTACGTTTTTTGTTGCACTGTATCAGAAAGCCGCCTCGGCTATTCGCCTTAGTTTTATTTATACTGTTTAAGGTATGGGAATTCTCAGGAACATAGCCGCAATCGCCAAAGGCATGAGCGTCACCTTCCGCGAGATGTTTGCCCCCACGGTGGTCGAGAACTATCCCGACGGCCCGGGGCCTTTCCGGGGCGCCGTTTTCCAGGAGCGCTACCGCGGCATGCACGTGCTGCAGCGCGATGAAAACGGGCTGGAGAAGTGTGTCGCCTGCTTCCTTTGCGCCGCCGCCTGCCCCTCCAACTGCATTTACATCGAAGCCGCCGAGAATACGGCGGAGAAGCGGGTGAGCGGCGCGGAGCGCTACGCCAAGGTCTACAACATCGACTACAACCGCTGCATCTTCTGCGGCTACTGTGTCGAGGCCTGCCCGACCGACGCCATCACCCATGGGCACGGCTTCGAACTGGCCACCTTCAACGTCAGCAACCTCGTCTACCGCAAGGAGCAGTTGCTGGCCGGGGTGCCGGCGCACGTCGGCGCCAACGCCATGTTCAACCGCGTCGACGAGGATAAGCAACGAATGGTTAGTGGGTAGGAATCGCTTCTGCGGGCGGGCCGGTCCTAGCCGGGGTCCCCAGCAGACGCCGTGTTTGCGTCTGCTGGGGGGAGGAGGGGGCCGGCTTTGTTGTATGCGGATCTCACAATTTCACAATGGCGCCCCACTCTGCCTTCAGCATAGGGACAGGCCGCCCTCTGCTGCCCTGGGCGGCCACTGGCTGCGGCAGTCTGGGCTGACGTATGCTGTAAGAAGCTGAATTTGCGGTGAAACGAAGACGATGGCTGATTTCCTGCAGACCGTGCACGAGCGTGTCGTGGTTTACGACGGCGCCATGGGCACCAACATCCAGCTTCGCAACCCCACTCCGGACGACTTCTGGGGCAAAGAGGGCTGCAACGAGCTGCTGGTGTTGAGCCGCCCGGAGATCGTGCGCGACATTCACGATTCCTTCCTGGCGGTGGGTTGCGACGTCATCGAGACCGACACCTTCGGCGCTACCCGCATCGTTCTGGCCGAATACGGGCTGCAGGATCGTGTCGCCGAGATCAACACGGCGGCGGTAAAGCTGGCGCGCGAGGTGGCCGCCGGCTTCTCGACTACCAAGAATCCGCGCTTTGTCGCCGGCTCCATCGGCCCAACCACCAAGCTGCCCTCGCTCGGCCACATCAGCTTTGCCGAGATGCACGCCGCCTACGCCGAGCAGATTTCCGCGCTGATCGACGCCGGGGTGGACATCCTGCTGATCGAAACCTGCCAGGACCTGCTGCAGGCCAAGATTGCCACCATCGCCGCCTTCGACACCATGCAGCAAAAAGGGAAGCGGCTTCCGGTGCAGGTGCAGGTGACGCTGGAGGCGACCGGGACCATGCTGCTTGGCACCGAGATCGGCGCCGCCCTGACCGCGCTGGAGGTTTACGACGTCGACCTCATCGGGCTGAACTGCGCCACCGGCCCGCGCGAGATGAACGACGCGGTGCGCTACCTGAGCGTCAACTCCACCAAGCAGGTTTCCGTGCTGCCCAACGCCGGCCTGCCGCAGAACGTGGGCGGACGCGCGGTCTACAAGCTCACGCCCGCGGAGCTGGCCGAGTATCATCGCCACTTCGTCGTCGACTACGGCGTGCGCGTCGTCGGCGGATGCTGCGGCACCACGCCCGAGCACCTGAAGGCCGTGGTGGCTGCGGTCAGCGGAATCGAGCCGGCGGCCAGAGACGTCAAGCCGGTGGCGGCGGCGGCCAGCGCCTACACCAGCGTTCCCCTCGATCTCGATCCCAAGCCGTTGGTGGTGGCCGAAGAGATGAACACCACCACCCGGCTGGAGCACTTCCGCAACCTGGTGCGGGCGCGCGACTACGACGCTATCCTCACCCTGGCCAAGAAGCTGGTCAGCGAAGGCTCGCACATGCTCGACCTCTGCTGCGCCATCGTCGGCGAAGACGAGAAGGGCTACATGAGCGCGGTGCTGGAGAAGATTGCCACCCGCGTGCCCGCGCCCATCCTGGTGGATTCGACCGAGGCCGAGGTGATCGAGGCGGCGCTGGAGCGCATACCCGGCAAGGCGATCATCAACTCCATCAACCTGGAAGACGGCGAAAAGCGCACCAGCCGGGTGCTGCCCATGGCCAAGCGCTTCGGCGCGGCGGTCATCGCCCTCACCATCGACGAAGAGGGCATGGCGCTTACGGCCGACCGCAAGCTGGCCATCGCACACCGCATCTATGAGCTGGCTACGCGCAAGTACGGCCTGCGCCCGCAGGAGCTTATCTTCGACGCCCTCACTCTGCCGATCTCGACCGGCCAGGAGGAGTATCGCACCGCCGGCATGGAGACCCTCGAGGCGGTGCGGCGCATCAAGCGCGATCTGCCGGAAGTCAAGACCCTCCTGGGGGTCAGCAACATCTCCTTCGGCCTGAACGCCTACGCGCGGCGCGTGCTGAACTCGGTGTTCATGCACGAGGCGGTCGAGCGCGGGCTCGATATGGCCATAGTTAACTACAGTAAAATCTATCCGTTATACAAAATTCCTGAGATTGAAGTTGAACTTGCGCGCAAGCTCATCTTCCAGGACCGGGCGGCCGGCGATCCGCTGCAGCTCTACATGGCGCGCTTTGCCGCCCGCAAGGGACAGAGCGAGATCGCCACCACCGCCCACGTCGACTCGCTCTCCATCGAGGACAAGCTCAAGTTCTGCATCATCCAGGGTGAGAAGACCATTGGCGACGGCACCAGGAAGCAGAGCCTGGAAGAACTGCTTGAGACCGCGCTGGCCGGATACACCCCGCTGGAGCTGATAAATAACGTGCTGCTGGACGGCATGCGCACCGTCGGCGACCTGTTCGGCGCGCGCAAGATGCAACTGCCATCGGTGCTCGACTCCGCCTCGGTCATGAAAGCCGCCGTCGCCTACCTCGAACCCAAGATGGAGAAGATCGAAGGCTCGCAGAAGGGAACCATGGTGCTGGCCACGGTCAAGGGCGACGTGCACGACATCGGCAAGAACCTGGTGGACATCATCCTGAGCAACAACGGCTACAAGGTGGTGAACCTCGGCATCAAGCAGCCGGCGGACAGCATCATCCAGGCCGCGCAGGAACATCGCGCCGACGCCATCGGCCTGAGCGGCCTGCTGGTGAAATCCACGCTGGAGATGAAGTACGTCATCCAGGACCTGGAACGGCAGAGCTTGGGTTTTCCGGTAATCTGCGGAGGCGCGGCGCTCACCCGCAAGTACGTGGAAGATGATCTGCGCCGCGAGTACTCCTCGGCCGTCTTCTACGCTGAGGACGCCTTTGCCGGGCTGCACTACATGGAATCGCTCAGCGGGGAAGAGCGCGAGCGCGCCATCGCCGAAGGCCGCGCCGTCAAGGAGTTCGCGCGCCGGGCCACGGCTTCGGCGAGCGATGCCCCTGCGGCCCCGCGCGACCCCATCCCGCCTCCGCCCAGCATTCCGCAGCCGCCGTTCTGGGGAGTGCGCGTGCGGCGCGATTTCGACCTGCGGCAAATTTTCCCCTACATCAACCAGACGGCGCTGTTCAAAAATCAGTGGCAGCTCAAGACCGCCTCGCAGCAGGACTACCTGCGGCTGGTCGAGGAGAAGTTCCGGCCTATCCTGCAACGCCTGGAAGAAGAGGTGATCGCGGCCGGATGGTTTTCCCCAGCGCTGGTCTACGGATACTTCCCGTGCCAGGGCGAGGGCAACAACCTGATCCTCTACGAACCCCCGGCGAACGGCGCCGCCGCACTGCGCGCCGGTGAGAGCCTGCCGGCAGGCGCGCGCGAGTTGTTGCGCTTTACTCTGCCGCGCCAGCGCGAGGGCCGGAGGCTCTCGATCGCCGACTATTTCTTGCCGCGCGCTTCCGGCTGTGTGGACGTGGTGGGCATGTCGGTAGTAACGATTGGCCCCAAGGCGTCGGTGGAGGCGCAGCGCCTGTTCGAGAGCGGCGAGTACACGCACTATCTCTACCTCCACGGCTTGAGCGTGGAGACGGCCGAGGCGCTGGCCGAGTACGCGCACAAGCAGATCAGGGAGGAACTGGGCATCGCCGGCGACGACGCCGAGCGCATCAGCGACCTGTTCCACCAGAAGTATCGCGGCTCGCGGTATTCATTCGGCTACCCCGCCTGTCCTAACCTGGAAGACCAGACCAAGCTGTTCGCGCTGCTCAAGCCGGAAGAGGCGATCGGCGTGCGCCTGACCCCAACCTATATGCTCGAGCCGGAGCAGAGCACCTCGGCGGTAATCGTCCACCACCCGGCGGCGAAATATTTTGTGGTGTAGTTGGAGGGTTGGCTGCGCCAGCGTGGTGCGCGGGTGCCCCATATTCGCGTGGTACTCCACTTCTGCGCATGGTGCCCCACCTTCGCGAGCGAAGCGAGCTAAGGTGGGGTAGTTCTAGAATCGTCCCAACTACCCACCCCGCTCAAGCCAAAAACAGGCAGATGTAGGACGCCCGCTGCCCTAACCTGTATTGCAGCATTTGTAATTTAGTGGTACGCTCCTGCGCATGAACACTGAAACGGTAGGAATACTTACAATCATTGTGGGTTTTCTTACGGTTGTTGCGATTGTGGCCGGACCTATTGTTGCGCTTCAACTGCAGCGATCTCTTGACAACCGGCGCGCTGCGCGAGATCGCAAGCTGTACATCTTTAAGACGCTAATGACATACCGTGTCACTACCGTCGCACCAGCCTTCGTTCAGGCGCTGAACCTAATTGATATTGAGTTCGCCGGAAACAACGCAAAAGAAAAAGCGGTTAGAGAAGCCTGGAAGGTTCTTCTCGATCACTTCATAGATTTGCGAGAGCCAAATACAAAGGAAAAGCCAGTCGCATTAACCGTAGATAAATCAGCTACGCTTACCACGAACCTACTCAAAGCTATGGGCACGTGCCTCGGATACGATTTTGACGAAGTTCATCTAAAAAAGGGGGCATATTACCCACAATTTCTTGTCAATGTTGAGAATGAACAGCACCAGCTACGGCGCGAAACATTAGAGCTTCTTGCAGGCCAACGCAAACTCCCGATTGCCGTTTTCGAGGACAAGTTTCCTGACCTGCTGCCAATCAGTAAAGCGAATGCAGCTGTGGCAAGGGAAAAGAAATAATTGTGCTATGGCATATCCGCCATACGCGTTAATTTGATAGCCATCCCGGCGCCTTGCTGGGTCACTAAACTCGCAGTTCCTTTAATTATGTCGCCCTCAAGCGTACCGGCAAGGTCCAATTCAAAATCTCCCGGAATCCCCAGGGCATTTGGAACACCCGGCAAAAACTGCTGCACCTTTACCCGGCCTTTAATAGTCTTCTGATCGGCTTGGTATGAACCCATGTACAGATAACCACTATCGCCGCCGAAAATCTTGCTTTTGGTGAGCACCAGCACGCCCCCGCCCCCGCCCTGTACTCCCTGGTATTGAACAATCCAGAAGCCCTCGACCATAGCAGCTCCTCCTGTATTTGCAGTTGGGGTCCCCTCAAGCCATTCTTGGTTTAGTTCAATCGCCAGGTTTAATCCCACCGCCTTAAGGCGGTAAGCTTTAGCCTCCCGCTACAATGGCGCGAGGCGGACGATGACTGAATATAGAACCAGCGGGCACGCGATTTGGGACATCAAGTATCACCTGATCTGGATTACGAAGTATCGGTACAAAGTGCTGTGCGGGGAAGTGGCGGAGCGTGCCCGCGATGTGATCCGGCAGATCTGCCAGGCGCGAGAAGTGACGATCATCCGTGGCGCGGTGTCGCCGAACCACGTGCATATGCTGGTATCTGCCCCGCCACTGCTGTCGCCGGCCAAGCTGGTGCAGTACGTGAAAGGGAAGTCGTCGCGGCGGTTGCAGGAAGATTTTCCGCACCTGCGCAAACGGTACTGGGGGCAGCACCTGTGGGCGCGGGGGTATTTCTGCGCGACGGTGGGCGCGGTGGACGAGAAGATGATCATGGAGTACATCGAAAATCAGAGGTGGGACGAAGACGCGGAGGCGTTCAAGATTACCGCGCCCGCCGAGCCTTAAGCCGGCTTGCAGCCGGGAGCGCTTCAGGCGGCTTCCAGCCGCAACCTGCGACTTTCAGTCGCAATATAACCCACCGGCTTTAAGCCGGTGGTCGTTAAGAGATGGGGCGGTATGGCATTGAATCTGGCGGAGAGGGAGGGATTCGAACCCCCGATACCCGTCAAGGTATGGCCGCTTTCGAGGCGGCTCGTTTCAACCGCTCACGCACCTCTCCGCGCCACGGACTCCGGAGCAGCCTCGGAATCCGGGATCATTTAATGGCGCTTACAGTTTAACACTGCTACTTATTCGGAACTGGGCATCGCCGGCAACGACGCCGAGCGCATCAGCGACCTGTTTCACCAGAAGTATCGAGGCTCGCGCTATTCCTTCGGCTACCCCGCCTGTCCTAACCTGGAAGACCAGACCAAGCTGTTCGCGCTGCTCAAGCCGGAAGAGACCATCGGCGTGCGCCTGACCCTAACCTACATGCTGGAGCCGGAGCAGAGCACCTCGGCGATAATCGTCCACCACCCGGCGGCGAAATACTTTGTGATGTAGCAGGGCGGGGTTTTACGTCGTTTCACACGGCGTAGCACTTGCAAAAGATGGCGGAGGAGGCAGTTTCGTGCGAACCTGTCTCCGCGCTTGGATCCCCTGCTAACAGGGAAAAATACAGGGATTTTCCGACTTCCAGGCGACTAGATTTGGATTTTAATAAGGGTCATGCTCCACGGTGGAAGGGAGATATTGAAGCTGCTACCAACAGCGCCCAGCGAAGAAGAGGTCGGACCTGCCCACACTCCTTGCTTCGACTGATCGTATTCCGCTTTCCCGTACGTAACGGCGGTGGCGTTGAAAGATTGCGCGGCCGTGTTCGCGATATTAATCGGCACAATGTGAGTTGCTTGTGAATCTGTATTGATGAGCAACACCCCATATCCTGCCCCGCTGGTTGCGGCATAGGCGCGAACTGATGAGTCGGAACTGCTCGCCTGCAAATTATGTTCACCCGGCTTAATGAACTGTGTGAGTATTTCATAAGCACGTGCTTTGGGAAATGCAGTTTGCTTGGGGACTCCATTACCTGGGCAACTGTAGATGAAATTTGGAGTACCCGTTGCATATAGCCCGAAAGATCCGAACGACTGCCAACCATATGCGGTAGAAACCGGAGAGCTAAGCGAATCGGCATAACAGTTGTCGATTCCCAAAAAGACCGCATTAAGAGCTACACCTGCCTTGCTGCTCTCGGCTACCACTATGGCTGTGAACAAAGCATCGACGATCGACACCGACTCGTGTCCTGCACCAACTCCGGAGCCGGAATCGCGGACAAATTCGCCGAGGAATATAGGCGTATTAGGATGGCCGTTGGCTGCCAGAAGGGACTTGATTGTCGAATAATTGGTGGCGACCTGGTCAGACCACTTGGTCAGCAACTGAGTATCGTCGTCGATGTTGTCGGATTCGGGATAGTAGTGGACCTCGACAAAATCGTACTGTGCATTGGCCAGAACTATTTGGTCCCACGTATCAGCCGCCACGTCGTAAGTCAAGTTGCCAAACGCCATATCGATGCCAACAAGAATAGTCGGGTCTTTACTCTTCATCAGCGGGTAAAACTGCGTCGCGACGGCGTTGGCATAGGTTGTGGGATCATGAGCCGGCGAGTGCAGGTCTGTCTCCGAAAAATACTGCTCGTTCCCGACCGTCCAATACTTAATGCCATAGTGCTTGACGTTGTTGGCATAGTCGACCCAAGCGGCCGCCTCGTTCGGATCAGCAGGGCCGATGCAATTAGGGTCGCTTCCATAGTTGACGGTGATTGCGACGTCAGCATTCAGGGGCTGCGCAATTGTTTGCATCCAATTGTCGAAGTCCGTACCCGCGGCCGGCGGAGCGCCGATGTTCGGACAGGGGCCGAACGAGTTGGTCTGCCAATGGTAGTAGTCTGATACCCGGCCGCCAGGCCAGCGAAGCAGCCCTATTCCGGCATTCGCCAACAGAGGAACGTAGGTAGGATCGACCGATTCAGGGATTTGTATCAGAAGATTTGCGCCCAACTGATCCTTCGTCATCGGGGAACCAACGGTTGCGGCGTCAATGACGATGCTGCCCTGTGATTGGCTATCCCCGCCTCCGCCGCTGGGCAGGCTGGCAGTGGAGGATGTGCTATTTCCTCCGCTGCCGCAGCCTGTACCGGACAGCAACAAGCCAGCTATCGCCAGGAGCCCAATTGACGTCGCAATAGATCGAGATCGCATCTGTCGCCACCTCAATATTGAATTTCCCTAGGTTCGGCAAAACCGGAAGCGAGCGTCTTCTCCGAGGAGCCTCCGGAAGGTCATGGACGCGGCCGCCTTACCTCCGCCGGAGACCGTTTCCCGGGGGCACGAGGTACCTTCGGCAGCATTTTGAAGTGCCTCGGACAGGCCAGAGGCATCAATCTGTACGCCGCTCTATGTGATTACCGCGCATCGGTGGGATCCAGGCCGCGCCAGTCGTTCATCAAAGGCATCACAGCCTCTGACGATTGCGACTGATGGAATAGATATTTCGCGTCGACCCCGGCACTTTGCGCGGAGTAGTTGCGCGTGTTATTTGCGTTCAGGAAACCGGACAGCAACCAGTTTGGTGTCAGGCGGTAGCCGAGGTGCGCATCGAGCGTGTAGCTCGCACCGGTAACCGCCTGCGCAGCGTAGTACGGATTCCCAATCTTCTGCAGGCTGGCATCAGTCGGAAAGAATGGCGTGGCGTCATCACTGAAGTGCTGCGAGCCTAGGCTTCCGCTGATCTTATATACGAGCTTCTTGTTGTAAGTGCCTTGCCAAGTCACCGGTATGCTGAACAGGAAGTAACTCTGCGGGCTGAAGTAGCCGCCCTGGCCGAGGGTGAAATATTGCAGGTTCTTGTCGTAGTGCATCCCGAACAGGTTGGCTCCAACGGTCAGGCTGCCGTTGGGTGTGCTCAATACGCGCCAGTAGACGCCCACATTGCCGTCCATGCGCTTGTTGTCGGCGACGTTCGTGCCGGTTATGAACTCGTAGCCGGTGCCGGCATAGAATCCGGAAGCAGCATCGCCTTTGTTGAACTGAACTCCGATGCGGTTGGACATCACGCCTCCCCAGACCTGTCCGCTGGCGGAATCCCGCATGCCGGCGTAGGAAAGCATCGTGTCCTGGACAGAATCGCGCGAAAGCAATAAGGTTACCGGCCCCCCGGCCGGACGGAGGCGGAATCCGCCGGTGAAGTTGTGCACCAGGAATCCCTGGGGCGAGCTCCCCGCCATCAGCCCGAAGTTCCGGCCGATCAATTGAGCTTCGCCGCCCAGGCCGGAAGCCGACTGCGACGGAAACGTGGCGCCAACGGGCGCGGATCCCGAGCGCCATGTCGAGGTACCGTCGGCTGCACCACTATATAGAAACACCGGCTTGGCCGTTATCGCGAACCGCATGTTGTCGCCGATCGGAGTGCTGGCCTCAAGATTCGCCTCCTGCCGGATCAGTTGGTCATAGCCGCCCTGGCCGGAGCGTCCACCAACGACGGTTCCTATGCCAAGGAAGGGCACGTTCCGTTCGTGGAGCGCGTCGATGTCCGCCTGAATCTGTTCGCGGTCCGACATCGCAGCCGTGGAGTTGGAAGATTTGCCGGTGCTTACCACCGGGGTGAACATGGCGCTGACTTCCTGGGTGGAATTGCGCGTATCGAAAGCATCGCCCTGCAAAGAAGCACGCTTGAGTTGCGAGCCGTTGTCGCCGCCGGATGCCAGATCGTGGTCATCCGGGAGAGCTTCACCCGGCGCCAGCACCGACAGCAGTTGCCGCATGGCGGTGCTGCTCGACTTGCTGGTGGCGATGTCACGGGAAGTATCCGCTATTACAGCTGAACGGTTCTCGGCGGGAGCATTGGCCATGGCCTCTTTCCAGAAAGCCTCGGCTCTCTGGTACTGGCCTTTTTGGGCCGCAATCTTGCCAGCCAGCGTGAGCAACTGCGAATCGCGCGGATACTGGCGGAGCCCCTCCTTGGCCCACTGCTCGGCCAGGCTGACGTTCTGCAGGGTCAGCGCAGCGCCAATCGCCCCCTGGAAATCCGGCGCTTTCGCTTCTTTAAGCCGCCACGACTTGTAGACCGTCAAGGCACGATTCATGTCACCGATGCGAACATAGGTGCCGGCGAGGGCGCCGAGCAGCCTGGCGTCCTGCGGCATGGCCCGCAATGCAGTTTGCAGGATGACGATGCTGCGTCCCTGCTCTCCGCCTTCGAATGCGGCTTGTGCCCGGCGGACACTCCATGTCGACCACAGTTCCTGCACCTTTGCCCGCTGCGAATCTGTCACATCGCTGCGCGAGCTCAACCGCGACACCAGGCCAGCCAGCTCTTTCTCGCTTCCGTCGCTATCTAGCAAGAGCCACGCCAACTGCACCTGAATATCAACCGGCGCCTGCTGACGCTGAGACTCGAAGCGCCATACCACCTCATGCAGGATACGAATCGCTTCCTGCGTCTGGCCGAGTTTGCTGTCCATGCTGGCCAGAATGCTCGAATAGCCGGCATCGGCTTCCAGCCACTTGCTCACACTGAGCGGCATCCGCTGGGTTTCTGAGAGCGCCTGTTCGTCTCGGCCCTGATCGTGTAGAAGGCTGACGTAGGTCTTCCAGACGTCTGCGTTTCCTGGATTCTGCTCGAGCAGCTGATGAATCTCCGACTCAGCCTTGTTGGCATCACCGCGCTTGAGCGTGAGGGAGGCCGATTGCAGCTTGGTCGCCACATCCGGCCCTCCGGAGGCCGCGGTTTGCAGCTCGATGGACTTGGCGAGGAACAACCCCGCACTGTTGAGTTGACCCTGGGAAGCATAGAGCGACGCCAGTACATTCAGGAAGCCCGGATTCCGGATGGCGCTCGCGTAAGCCGCTGACGGCATCCGTTTCATGGCGGCAAGCGCCTTCGGCGGGTTTGGCATCTGCAAGTAAGCGGTGATCAGTCCTTGCCAGGCTTGCACGTTTTCCGGGTGGGTTTCCGTTACGTGCCTATACATGTTGGCGGCGTAAGCGGCCCGTCCCTGCCTCAGGAAAATGCCGGCAAACTGAACCTGTGTTTCCGCCGGCATGCTGCGGCCTTGCGCGGCGGCAAGCTGCGCGGCATTTCGGACCGTCGCCTCTACCTCGCCATCTTCTCCCGTGGAGGCATAGATTGCAGCTAGAGCAGCGAGAAAGTCGAGGTCCTTCTTAAGCTTATCGCTGACCAGCGCGGGCAGCGTTTTGGCAATAGACAGCGCGCCGGCCTGGTCGCCCGATTGATGCAGGGCGTTAATCAGCTCGCGCCACACTTGCGGATTTTGCGGCTGCGCTTCGGTTAGCTGGCGGAAGATAGGCGCGGCCGCTGCCGGCTGGCCCATTTTCATGTAGGCGCCAGCCAGTCCCTGCATGGCCTCGGTACTGCCAGCGCGCAGATGAAGCGCCTCCTGGTAGCCTTTAATGGCCTCATCCAGCCGGTTGTCAGATAGGGCTGCCGTCGCTTTTTTTACCGCGTTCCAGAAGCGCGCGGTTTCCATCGGCTGCTGAACCAGGCGAGCAGTTTCCGGCGAGGCGCGCCTGGAAGCATCAAAGAAATTCAGAGCGGACGCAAAATCTTCCTGCTTCATGCGCACGAAACCCATGCCGGCCAGCGCTCCCGCGCTATGCGGGGCGTCGTGCAAGACCGCCTCAAACTGCGCCTCAGCTTCGGCCAGTTTGCCGGCGCGAATGTACTCGAAGCCTTTGGTCTCCTCCGGGCGGGAGGCCAGCCCCGGGGGATTTGCCGCCCGCGCCGCTCGCAGCCGCTGCAGCTCGGCGTCAGCCGGATACTTCTTCAGATACGACTTCAAGGAGCCGATGGTGGCCGCATTGCCGTTGTCCCAGACAAGCGCCTGCCGCCAGGCTTTGCGCGCCTTCTCCAGCAGTTGCGGGGTGTCGATGGCTTCGAGTATGCGCACACCCTCAGACCGGGTTTCCGGATGATAGGTCAGCAGACGAGCCAGCGAGAGCTTGTACTCCTGGTTGTTGGGAAAACGCTGGGCCAGCTCGCGCAGGTGCTCGACGGCCGGCGCCCACCCTTCCGGCGTAGCCGCCTCGGTTTCGTAGAAGGCAATTGACCAATCACCGGCCGGCGGCTGATCGCCAAAAACTTCCCGGAACAGGCGCAGCGCCTCATCGAATCTCTGCTCGCGGGCCAGCTTGGAGGCTTCCCGAAGCTTCGCCTGCTGTGCCTGGGTGATGACCGTCGTCGCCTCAATTTCAGCGATCTCGGGAGAGGCAGGGTTGATCTTACGAAGCCTTTCGAGATAGATGTTGGCCTGATCGGGCTTCCCGGCTTGCTTGTAATATCGCGCCAGGCCGGCGAGCGCTTCCGCTTGGGCGGGGTCGGCTAGTAGGATTTGCTGCCAGGCTTCAGCAGCCAGGTCGGGCCGGCCGCGTCCTTCCAGGGAGCGCGCCTTGCTCAACAACACATCTTCGGACGAAGAGCCCAGGGCCAGCACGGCAACCAGCAACACACAAACAAGGACGGGTAAACGGCGAGTAAACATCGAAAGCCACTCCTGGAAAATAATCGATACACTTCTTTGAACCAGGGCCCTGGTGTCGGCTCGAGCCGGCATTAAACTCAAAGCGCCAGCGGCGGCGCAGCTTGGGTCGCAATTGCCGGCTTGGAATGGGTGAGCTCTAATCGCGCGCGCTTTACCTTCGAGCCAGCTATGAAGCCATGCCGACCATAGGACCGCTCCAAGCAAAATTAAAAGAGGCATAATCCAGAGATAGGTATGCAGCCAAAAAGCAACGGCGTTCCAAACCCCTAGACTCCCTGTCGTGTAGCTTTCGCCGAGATCAAAGGAATGGAAGCTGCCGTTTTGTGCGACGCTGACCATCCCATAAACCGGGCCGGCAGTGTTTGCGGGAAGAAACATGCTGCTGAACGAATCGTGGTCGCGGTCGCGAAGCGCGAGAACGACCACGCTGCGCGAAGCGTTAAGCGGCGAGCGTAATCCTTGTATGACAGCGTCGGCCTGGATCTCGGACCTGAGCAGTTCGCGGAGGGCTGAAACCCTCGACATGTTGCGGAACAAATATGGTATTCGGAGCCACAACGCCAATGAACCTGCGGCGTTCACGTGGAGCTCGCCTTGATCGATCGTCACCGGCAGCTCCGTGGCCCAGTCGCTCAACAGCGGCTGATCCTCGGCCGAGCCAATCACGATCAAGTCGTTTGCCTGGGCGGAGCTGGCGTGTACGGCATCGACGACGGTCAGCAGCGTGGAAGGCGCCCCAGTCTGCGCTCCGAAGAACCCGAGCATCTCCAGGAACAACTCCAACTCCGAGGCAGTGGGACTATTCGGCATTACGACCGAGGTTTGCGCCAGATCGGCCACGCGCGTAAAGGGGAAGCCGGCTTCCGAAAACAGCTCCAGGCGCGGCATAGCGGAAAAATGACTGATATTTTGCAGGTATAGTTCAGAATCGCGCAGGATGGTCCCGCTATGCTCGCGGCCACGGTCAAAAGAAAACTCGAACGTCAACGTGTTTCGGAAAGGATGCAGAGCATTGACGGGCAGCGTCACGTCGGCATGTTTAACGGCACTGGAATCGCTGCTGATAGGCAAAGGCAGCGAAGTGACAAACCTGCCGTTCAATCGCACCCCGAGCTGCCCCGCTCCCGAATAACGGTAGTTAAGCCGCAAGGGCACGCTATTGCGGGCCTCCAGGTACAGATCGGGCGGCAGGCGGAAATAGATGTTGACCGCGCCGCTGCCGGATACCTGCAGCTGGTCGGCGCTGGTGTAGCCGCCGATGGCGATTTCCTTTTCCGCGCTAAGCCAGCGAGGGGCGGTGTAGGCCGGCAGTTCCGGAAACTTCCCATCCGCGGCGACATTCATCAGGTCTACGCCGGCTGGCAGTTGCCGCGAAACAAGGGCGCGTGCGGCAATGAGAACCTCGTTGGGCGTGTTGCCGGTCACGATCAGGACTTTTCCGTAGGGGTCGCGGGGATTGTTACGAATCGCAATCGCCGGCCCAGCCACCGTAAGCTGAAGGCCGCTTGGCATGGTCGATGCCGTTCCAAGCAATACGAAGTTCCCAGCCGGAACCGCCGCCACGACCGGAAACTGAACGCCGCGCTGGTCGGCAAATACCCCGAACCAGGAGGCAACTACTCCGGCAGCAGCTAGCGTTTGGTTTTCCAGCTTGCCGCTGAACAGGAATGGAAGCCGTGAAACCCTCTGCACGGAGAGGTCGAGGAAAGGCGTCGGAGCTAGCCGCAGATCATTGGAGAGTGGAAGCATCTGGCCCGCCATCGCCAGTTCGCTTTCCATTTCAATACGCGCCCAGCTTACCCCGGCACCATTAAGCTCGAAAGTAAGCGCGTTATCGCGCGTGAGCAGGTCGGCCGGGAGTTCAAGCTTGGCGCTGCCAGCAACGCTGGATCCGAGATCGAGCGCCGCTGCCTCCGTCCCATTTATCAGAACCGTGATTTTCGAGTCGCCGCCGGGCACTGCATTTGAAATGGCAAAGCGCAAAGACATGCTGGCCTTCGTGACCACCTTTGTCGCCGGCACGCCGAAGTAGATTGTGGACTGCGAATTCAGGCCACGCAGAACGATAGGCTGCTTGAGCCCGAGCGAGCGCAGATCATATGCATCCTGGAATTCCGCCCTGTCAGCCACGCCGGAATTCGCAACTCTCGCCGAGGCGTGAGCGCGCCCCGCCAATGCCGGCAACAGCAGACAGGCGAGCAAAGTCAACGGAAGCACCGCCTGCCGTCGAGACCGTACCAACTCTGGCTGAGTTCCTTGAGCAGGCGTTCCGCCTGCGAACAAGCCCTTGGGTATGAGCAGCAGTCCGCGCAGGGAGATTCCCAGGATATGGAGGAAACTGTACAAGGGACGATCACTGCCGCGGCCGGCGCTGTGGCTTAGCCACGAGTCCGCGCGGGAGTAAAGAATTCGCGTCAAAGCCTCTTCCTGGTGGGTATCCAGACGATCCAGCTCGATGCACAACAGGGAACCGGTTCGCCGTACCACATGGCCGGGAAAGTCACAATCGCCCTCCGGGCCGTCGAAGGAAAACCTCACCGCCTCCCCCTCTTTCACGCGTACTGGGACGGCTTTTATGGCCAACCCGGCGAAGGAAACATTCGCCGTGCTGGTCGTGATCGTTTTGCCGGAGGCCAGGCGCACCGCGACAGGAACCGCAACTTGCAGGCGAACGCTCCGCCGTTGCTGGTGAGCTTCCCAAGCTACAGCCGTAGTTGCCCCGAGTATGACGACGTTGTAGAGAGCCCAGACGAGATTGATTAGCAAGGCGCCGCTATTGTTGGGAGCCGACGACAGCCGAGCAATGGCAAACCCGACTCCGCCAAGATTGAGAGATAGAAGGACCAGGAACGGCCACGCCGTCTTCCGGTCGAAGTAAGTTCGCCTGACGAGATCTCCTTTGGAGGTCACGTTGAACTTGCCGAACCGCGGATTGACTAACGCCTTCAAGGTTGGGGCAAGAATGTACGGAGCCAGCACCGCTTCGTATATTTCATTCCAGAAAGAGAAGCGGTACTTGCCCTGGATGCGCGCATTGGTTATGTTGGCCAGCAAAATGTGCGGTAGTGCGTAGCATAGGATTGCCAACCAGTACCCGTAGAAGTTGGAAATTCCGAATAAGAGATAAATCAACGGCGCCGTCAGGAAGATAAGCCTGGGAAGCGCATACAGAAAGTGCAGCGTAGAGTTCAAGTAACACAGCCGTTGCGCTAGAGTCAGCCCGCGGGCGGTAATCGGATTCTCTGTCCGCAGGACCTGGATCATGCCCCGGGCCCAGCGCGTCCGCTGTCCGATGTGCCCGGCCAGGCTGGTGGTCGCCAGGCCCGCTGCCTGCGGGATGTTGATATACGCCGTATTCCATTTGCGGGTTTGCATGCGCAATGATGTGTGCGCATCTTCGGTAACGGTTTCGACCGCCAGTCCCCCGATCTCGTCGAGAGCCGAGCGCCGCATCACCGCGCAGGAGCCGCAGAAGAACGCGGCGTTCCAGAAATCGTTTCCGTCCTGCACAATGCCATAGAACAGCTCATCCTCACTGGGAATAGCGTGGAAGCGGCTCAGGTTACGCTCGAATGGATCAGGCGAGTAGAAGTGATGCGGCGTTTGCAGCATGCCGAGACGCTCATCCCGCAAGAACGAGCCGATCGTCATCTGCAGAAACGAGCGCGTGGGAATATGATCGCAGTCGAAAATGGCGACGAACTCGGCGTTGGTGCACCGTAGCGCGTTGTTGATGTTCCCCGCTTTCGCGTGGTCGTTACTTTCTCTGTTGATGTACCCCGCTCCGGCCCCCTCAGCAAATTCACGGAACTCATCCCGGTCGCCGTCGTCAAGCAGCCAGACGTTCAGCTTGTCTTGAGGCCAGTCCATGTTGAGGGCAGCGAAGACCGTCCGCCGGACGACCTCCAACGGTTCGTTATACGTGGGGACATAGACATCCACAGCCGGCCAGTCCTGGGGATCACCCGGCACCGGAACGGGAAGCCGCCGCAGCGGACGAATCGTCTGGAAATACCCCAAAAGCAGGGTGGCAATGGCATAGACTTCGGCTGCCAGCATGACGAAGACAAAGACCAGATCAATGGTCTTTGTTCCGCCCGCGGAGATCGCTTCGCTGGTTTGGGCAATGCGCCCCGCAAGCTTACGGGATGTTCTTCGCGCTCGTTGCCAATGACCGCGAACGCTTTGCCAGGCTTCTGCAGTGGACGGAGCGTAACCTCGCTGCTGGCGATCTTGGCCAATGCCTTCCTGCGTGGTCCTGGGGCCAAAAGCCCGACGGCAGTTGGGGCATTCTTGACCACAACTCTGCCAGCGACGCCGACCTATGGATTGCCTACTCGTTGCTCCAAGCCGGCCACCTATGGAGTGAGCCAGGCTACATTGCGCTGGGCCGCAACCTCGCCCAAAGAATTGCAAGTGAAGAAGTCGCGGAGTTGCCGCATTTCGGGCTGATGCTATTGCCCGGCAAGAACGGGTTCAGGCATGGGGCGGTAACTGAACTGAATCCCAGTTACTTGCCGCTGCAAGTTCTGCAGGGTCTGGCGCAAGAACTGCCTGATGGCCCCTGGCACAGAATTGCGGAAAATACTCCCAAGCTGATCAGCGCAAGCTCGCGAAATGGATACGCGATGGACTGGGTAACTTACGATCCCCGCAAGGGCTTTGTTCCCAGCAGAGGCCCAAGAAACTCACCTATGGGGGCATGGGACGCGATCCGCGTATATCTCTGGGCCGGCGTGCTGGACGAGGCGGTGCCGCAGAGGTCCAGGATCTTGCAGGCGATCGGAGGCATGGGCCAGTACATGCGCGTGCACATGGCGCCACCAATGAAAGTGAATGAACACGGAAAGGTGACCGACAGAAACGCGAGCATAGGGATCAGCGCCGCGCTCATACCATACCTGCTGGCGAGAGGGTCCGATGATGTGGTGGAAGTTCAACGGCTGCGCATGCAAGCCGCTTTGGATTCAGCGACCGGTCTTTATGGCAAGCCTCCCTGATACTATGACCAGAACCTCGCACTTTTCTGCATCGGTTGGCTCGAACGCCGGTTCCGGTTCAATTATTCAGGAACTCTGCAGGTAAGCTGGTCGCATAATAATGCGCACCCTGATGGCCGGTAACGAGTAACCCTTGGGATCATCTGGCAAGTGTGGCCGGGTTCGTCCCGTTTTGGGAATCTCACCACAGCCGGCACTTTTTAACTAAACACCAAACCCTTTGTGAGATACCTTGTCAGCACACATCAGCGGTCTATCGGGCTGGCGAGGGCGGAGCACTGCGGCAGGCGCAGTTGAATGCTGCTGCGTGAAGCCCCTGGGCGACGACGTCAGCCGGTGCTGCCACGGGGCGCAGGCGGCCGTTTACGGATCGGAACAGTTGCCCACCGTTACTATTGGCGCTTTGGTCTTAATTGGAAACTGTGTATAGGAACTGAGCCTGCGGTTGGGTGTTTAAGGTTTGTAAGCTGCTGAGGATTGCTAAGTTTTCGTTGCGGAGGCTCCTATGTGGTGCAGGGTTTTCGTTGGGGCCATCTTTTCACTTCTAACGGCTCAACTTTGGGCTCAAGGCCCGCCCCTAGCGGGCAGTGCCCTTTCTCCTGGTGCCAGTGAGCCCACCAGCCTTCAGCTTGGCCAACCGATTGAGCGCGAGTTACATGGGAAGGAAACCCATTTCTACAAGATTCGTGTAGAGGCCGGGCAGTTCGTGCACGTGGTGGCGCTGCAAAAGGGAATTGACTTTGCAGTGATACTGCGTGATCCGAGTGGCCGGGAAATCGCCAAGACAGATTCCCTAAACGGGTCATACGGTCCGGAGCCTGTCTCGGCGATAGTGGCGGTTTCCGGAGATTTTCGGTTGGAAATCGTTGCCAGCGATGCCCCGGCTGGGCGATATGAAGTGCAGGTTACCGATCTGCGTGCGCCTACCGAATCAGACCGGAGACGGATGGAAGCCGAGCGAGTTTACATGGAGGGCATGGGCCTCTGGTCCCGTGGGGACCCGCAATCCCTAAAGGACGCGGCCGAGAAGTGGCGAGAGAGCTTTACTCTTTGGCGCTCGCTGGGTGACAAGTATGGGCAGGCTTTATCGCTGTATAGCTCCTGCAGTGGTTTTGACACGGCCCGCGAAGGAAACAAGGCATTAGATTGCTACAACCAAGCGTTGGCATCATGGCACGGCATAGCCGATCGTGCCGGCGAGGCAACAACTCTGAGCAACATAGGAGGGGTTTACTCCGCTCTTGGGGAAAGGCAGAAGGCGCTGGACGCCTATGCGCAGGCTCTGCCACTGCTTCATGCGGTGGGCGATCGTGCACTTGAGGCGATAACTCTGACCAATGCCGGACTGATTTATAGCGTTCTTCGAGAAGACCAGAAGGCGCTGGACGCCTATGCGCAGGCTCTATCGTTGTACCACGCCATAGGTGACCGTGGCCATGAAGCAACAACTTTGAGCTTTGTGGGGATGACATACGCTATTCTCGGAGAAAAGCAGAAAGCGCTGGACTGCTTTGCGCAGGCTCTGCCTATATACCACACGCTCGGCGATCGCCACGGTGAGGCAGAAGTTCTTAGTAAGATGGGACTGCTTTACGACCTCCTGGGAGAAAAGCAGAAAGCGTTGGACTCTTATACGCAGGCTCTGCCGCTGTTCCAAGCCGAGAGTGACCGCAAAGGCGAGGCAAAAGCCCTCGAGGAGATCGCAGAACTTTACTCTGGTCTCAAGAAAAAGGAAAAGGCACTCGAATACTATTCGCAAGCTCTGTTGCTGCGCCGCGCAGAGGGTGATCGTGGCGGAGAGGCGAAGACTCTCAGCAGGATGGGAGGGATTTACTCCAGTATCAGCGAAAAACGAAAGGCGCTGGACTACTATCTGCAGGCTTTGCCGCTATTCCGTGCCGTGGGCGATCCTGCAGGTGAAGCAACGATTCTGAACAAGATCGGGGCGGTTTACTCCAGCCTCGGCGAAAAGCAGAAGGCGCTGGAGTATTTTGCGCAGGCTCGCGCCGCCGGTGATCAGGACGGTGAAGCAACAGCTCTGAACAATATTGGAACGGTTTACTCCGATCTTGGGGAAAAGCGGAAGGCGTTGGACTACTACATGCAGGCTCTGCCGCTGCTCCGTGCCGTGGGCGATCGAGGGCTTGAGGCTACAACTCTGAACAACATCGGAGGAGTTTACGACTATCTTGGGGAAAAGCCGAAGGCGCTGGAATACTACACGCAGGCGCTGCCGCTGCACCGCGCTGAACGCGATCGTGCCGGCGAAGCAACAGTGTTTAACAACATTGGAGCAATTTATTCTGATTTCGGGGAGAAGCAGAAGGCACTGGAGTACTATACGCAGGCCCTGTCGCTGTTCCGCGCCGAGGACGACCGCACCGGCGAGGCCACAACGCTGAACAACATCGGGCATGTTTACGACGATCTTGGGGAAAAGCAGAAGGCGCTGGACTACTACACGCGGGCCCTGCCGCTGCACCACGCAGAAGGGGATCGAAGCGGCGAGGCTACAACACTGAACAACATCGGAGGAGTTTACTCTACCCTTGGAGAAAAGCAAAAAGCACTGGCCTACTATATGCAGGTTTTGGGACTGCTACGTGGCGTTGATGATCATCCCAATGAAGCGAAAGCCTTGACCAACATCGGGGGGATTTATGATGCCATGGGCGAAAAGCAGAAGGCGCTGGAGTACTTTGCGCAGGCTTTGCCAATGCTCCACGCCATGGGCGATCGTACCAGCGAGGCAGCAACTCGCGGCAGAATCGGATTGGTATATTACGATCTTGGGGAAAAGCACAAGGCGCTGGAGTACTACACGGAGGCTCTATCGCTGTGCCGCGCTGTGCGTGATCGAGCTGGCGAAGCAACAACCCTAATCTATCTTGGTGCGCTCTACAACAATCTCGGGGAAAACCACAAGGCGCTGGAATATTACAACCAGGCGTTGCCGCTGAAACGGGCGGTTGGCGACCGCCGCGGGGAGGCGGCAACGCTCGCCCTTCTCATGGCGTACTGGAATAAAGAGGGTAATGGTCCACTGGCGGCCTTTTTCGGCAAGCAAGCGATCAATGCCATTCAGTACATTCGGCAGAACATCCAGGGGATGGAGAAGTCGACGCAAAGCGCGTTCCTGAAATCGAATGAGGACGTTTATCGCTATTTGGCCGATGTGCTGGTCGCGCAGGGAAGACTGTTTGAAGCGCAGCAGGTGCTTGGCATGCTGAAGGAAGAGGAGTTCAAGGAGTTCACCCGCGACCTGGGAAGCGGTGGCGCGGCCGGCACGCTGGCCATGACATCGGCCGAGCGCGCGGTAGGGGAGCGCTACGACCAGGCGGCCGGTGCGGTGGCGGCGGCGTGGGCCGAATGGAACGTGCTCAACGAGAAGAAAGCACGGACGCCGGAAGAAGATGCCCGCCTGCAGCAACTCAGCAAGCAGCTCGAAGAAGCTGAGGCGTCCTTCCAGGCCTTCGTCAGTCAGGAACTCTACCAGCAGCTTGGCAAAAACAAGAGCGCTGACAGCGACGTGCGCGAGTTGGAGCAGAAGACCAGCGACCTGCAGGCAGTGCTGCGCGAGGTCGAGCCGGGCACGGTGGCCCTTTATACGGTAGCGGCGCCGGAGCGGCTGATCGTCATTATGGTTCTGCCCGACGTGCGCATTGCCCGCGAGTATGCGATCAAGCCGGAAGCTCTACGCGACAAGGTCTTCAAGTTCTGGCGCGCGCTCAGCACCAACAGTCCGGAGGCACTGCCGGCGGCGCAAGAGTTATACAAAATTGTCCTCGGCCCGGTAGAGAAAGACCTGGAAGCCGCGCACGCCAAGACGTTGATGTGGTCGCTGGACGATGTGCTGCGCTATATTCCGATTGCCGCCTTGCACGACGGCCATCAGTACGTGGTGGAGAAGTACCGCAACGAAGTCTTTACCCTGTCGAGCATCAGCAAGCTGAAGGATGAGCCGCGGGTGAAGTCCTGGCAGATACTGGCCATGGGTGTTTCCAAGTCCTATGGTGGCTCGCAGCCGCTGCCCTCGGTTCCGGGCGAGTTGCATAGCATTGTGCACGCCAAGGCCGGCGCGCCCGGCGGATTGCTGGAGGGCGTGGAGCTGCTGGATGATGATTTTACGGAAGAGGCATTTACCCGGGCGCTGGCGCAGCGATATCCCCTGGTGCACATTGCCAGCCATTTTCTGTTTCAGGCGGGTGTGGACGACATGTCGTATCTGCTGCTGGGGGGCAAGACCGATGCGGGTGAGCGGCTGACGCTGGCGCACATCAAGACGGCGCCAAACATTCGCTTCCTGAACACCGAGTTGCTGACGCTTTCGGCCTGTCAGACGGCCATGAGCGGGGAGCGCAATGGGCGGGAGATCGACGGCTTGGGCGAAGTGGCGCAGCGCAAGGGAGCCAAGGCCGTAGTGGCCAGCCTGTGGAGTGTGAGCGACCGCAGCACGGGCGCGCTGATGCGCAAGTTCTATGAAACGTGGACGGCGAACCCCGGCATGCCCAAGGCGGAGGCGCTGCGCCAGGCGCAGGTGGCGCTGCTGCATGGAGACGTGAAGCCCGAAGCGGTGCCGGCCGGCGCTGCCGTAGGCACGGCTGCGGTACCGGATTCATTTGCCCATCCGTACTATTGGGCGCCCTTCATCTTGATCGGAAACTGGAGATAGGAACACACCAGCAAGGTGCAGAACGCCTTACCGCATCGGAGGAGCGTGGTGGGTTGCTTAACGGGTTCAGAAAAGCACAGCCTGGGGCCTGCTGGCGCGGCTACCAGGTTGTGCTGGTAAGCGATGCCGTGCGCACTCTCGATCCTGTCAAAGCGGCAAAGTTTCTCCACGAACTGGAGCAGGGCTGAGGCGAACTGGCCACGACCCGCCAGATTGTCGGCCCCAAATACGCGCGAACCGCCTGAGCCGTCACTGTGCTGTTTACGCATGCGCTCGACTACTTCGGCTCCGGAAAATCCTCCTCCCAGTATTCGCCTTGACGGCGTCCGGGCTGCTGGCGTAATTCCTGTTCTTCGGCGCGTAACTGCACGCGGCGGATCTTGCCGGAGATGGTCTTGGGCAGGGCTGAGAATTCGATCCGGCGCACTCGCTTGTAGGGGCCGAGACGGCCGCGAATAAAGACAAAAATTTCCTTGGCCAGCTCGCGCGTGGGTTGTACCCCAGGACGCAGGGTCAGAAAAGCTTTGGGCACGTTCCAGCGGAGCGGGTCCGGACTCGGCACTACGGCAGCTTCGGCGATGTCGGGATGCTCAATAAGCGCACTCTCCAGCTCAAATGGGCTAACACGGTAGTCGGAGCTTTTGAAGACATCGTCAGAGCGGCCGATATAGGTGAAGTAGCCTTCCTCGTCGACATGCGCGACATCGCCGGTGCGGTAGTAGCCGCCTTCCATCACCTGAGCGGTGCGCTTGCTGTCGTCCATGTAACCCTGCATAAGGCTCAGTGGGCGCTCGTTCAGCTTTAGGCAGATTTCACCGTCGTTGCTCTCACGCCCGCTGGGATCTAGCAGAACGACTTTGTGCCCCGGCGATGGCTTGCCTACCGCCCCTGGCTTGACTTTCTGCCCCGGAAAATTCCCCAGGGTGAGCACACTCTCGGTCTGCCCAAAGCCGTCGCGGATGGTGATACCCCAGGCGGCACGCACCTTCTCGATTACCTCCGGGTTTAGCGGTTCGCCGGCGCTGACCAGAGTACGGAGCTTAACCTTGTAAGCCTTGAGGTCTTCCAGCACCAGCATGCGCCATACCGTGGGCGGGGCGCACAACGAGGTCACGGCGCAGCGCTCTATCTGGCGCAAAATCTGCTTGGCCTCGAAGCGGGCGTAATTGTAGGCGAAGGTGGTAGCGCCAGCGTTCCAGGGCGCGAAAAAACTGCTCCAGGCGTGCTTGGCCCAACCAGGCGAGCTAATGTTGAAGTGCACGTCGTCAGGCTGCAGCCCTATCCAATACATGGTGGCGAGATGCCCCACGGGATAGCTCTGGTGAGTGTGCAGCACCAGCTTGGGAAGCGCCGTGGTCCCGGAGGTGAAATAAAGCAGAAACGGGTCGTCGGCATTGGTGGGCGTGTCGGCAACGAACTCGGGCGGTTCTATGTAGGCATCTTCGTAGGCGCTCCAGCCGGACACGGTACCGCCGTAGGCGATCCGCGTGTAGTTGCCGGTGATTCCCACAAAGCGCCCGGTGCAGGAATTGATGGCGATCACGTGGCGGGCCTGGCCGCGGTCAAGGCGGTCGCGCAGGTCGGCCTCGGTGAGCAGGGTGGCCGCCGGAATGAGGATCGCCCCCAACTTCAGCCCGGCCAGCATGACCTCCCATATGCCGGGCACGTTCGGCAGCATCACAATGACCCGGTCGCCGCGCCTGACCCCCTGCCGGCGGAGAAAATTCGCCACCTGGCTGGAGCGGCGCGAGAGCTCCTCGAAGCTCAGCCTTAACTCGCTGCTATCCTCTTCCACCAGCCAGAGCGCCGGTTTCCGATTGCCGAGGGCATAGTCATCGAAGTAGTCAATTGCCCAATTGAACTGGCTGAGACTTGGCCAGTGGAATTCCCGGTAAGCCGTCTCGTAATCCTCGCGATGCTGGAAAAGAAAATCGCGGGCGGCCAGAAAAGCCTGTGCGCCCTCGCCGCGAGCAGACTGCGTCTGCAGGTTCGCCATTCCTCACCTCCCACAAGGTTACGTAACTATGCCATTCGGGAACCTGGAACGTCAAACCCATTTGGCCCGATAAGTCGAAGCATGGGAAAGAGAGTTGACACGGTATGCTTGTGCCGTGGCTTCAAGTGCAAAGCAGTCCGCTACTCCGGCGCGGTCACCTAGCCCGAGAGAACGAGGGTCCAAACCTGACTGGGGCAACTCGGCTCCACCTTATCGACGTCTTCGCTCTCCGGGGCCTTTCGACATTCAACTTAAACGCACCCGCAGATTACATTGACTGGGCGATGTGATAAAACGGTATAGAGCCAGAGTGCTTTCCTCCTGCACCGGCAGCCGCAACGCCGTAGACTGCTGCGACAAGTTGCGACCTCCCGCTCACTCGTACACTGCTGCTTTGAGCTCATGGGCTTGGTAAGGGCTAAACTCGCTGACAATCTCGATCCCAAATGGTGGGTGCTGCTGGCCATTGGCGTTGGCAGCCTCCTGGGAGCGATTGACATCAGTGTGGTGAATTTGTGCCTGCCGGTCATACGTCACGAATTGGGCGGCAGCGTGGCCCTGATCGAGTGGGTGGTCAGCATCTATCTTCTATTCGTCTGTGGGACGCTGCTGACCTTTGGCCGTCTCGGCGACCTTCGCGGGTACAAACGTTTTTATATTCTCGGGCTCATGATCTTCGCCACGGGTTCGGCGCTTTGCGGCCTGGCCTGGAGCGTCATCGCGCTCATCATCTTCCGCGGCGTACAAGCGGTAGGGGCGTCGATACAGTTTGCCTGCGCCCCAGCCATTCTGACCGGTAATTTCCCCGCCAGCCAGCGCGGGCAGGCGCTCGGCTTGCAGGCTTTCATGGTCTATTTCGGTCAGATGGTTGGCCCGATGCTCGGCGGGTGGCTTACCGACCATTTCAGTTGGCGCGCCGTCTTCTACATAAACGTCCCGGTAGGGCTGGCGGCGGTCGCCATGAGCATGCGTTTCATTCCGCGCGACCGACCCAATACCAAGGGTGAACCGTTCGATCTGCCCGGCGCCGGCCTGTTCATGGCGGGCTTCGCTGTGCTTCTCATCGCCCTGAATCAGGGGTACGACCGCGGCTGGACCTCGCCTGGGATCCTGTTGCTGCTGGCCGGAGCGTTGGCGCTTCTGTTTGTCTTCTACCTATTAGAGCGCCGACTGACCCATCCGCTGCTGGATCTCACCCTTTTCCGCGACCGGGTATTCTTGATGAGCGTGGCTAGCGCGGTGTTGAACTACATCTCTGTGTACACCGTGCTATTCCTGTTGCCGTTTTATCTGATTCAGGGACGTGGCCTGAGCCCCGGCCATGCCGGCCTGCTGTTTACCATGCAGCCGGCAGTGATGAGCATTGCCGCTCCCATCAGCGGAACGCTATCGGACCGCATCGGCACGCGCCGGCCTTCGATGCTGGGCATGGCGATACTGGGTACGGGATTGTTTCTGCTCTCGCGCCTGCATCCCGACTCTTCTATGGCGCACGTGGGTGTGGCGCTCGGGGTCTGCGGGTTGGGCACGGGAATATTTATAGCGCCCAACAACAGCGCCCTGATGGGCTCGGCTCCGAAGCATCGCCAGGGAATCGCCGCCGGTGTGCTGGCTACCGCCCGTTACGTGGGAATGATCCTGGGCGTCGGCCTATCGGGAGCAATCTTCACTACGCTGCTGAGCCGCCACACTCCAACGGCGTTGTTCGACGGCATTCGCGGCGGGTTCCTGGCGGCATCGGTGGCGGGCTTCCTGGGCTGCCTGACCTCGGCGGTCCGCAAGGAAGTGACGGGCGACAGCCCTCCCGGTAAAGCGGGAATCATTTCCGCACTGGCTAAGGGCAGCGAGGAGCGAATCTGACTCGGGCGGACCGTCGATGGCGATGCCATTGAGCGCAACAAAGAAGTCCCTCTCCCGGAAGCCTGCGCGCTCTGCCGGGCGGCCGGGCTCAACTCCAAGCACCAAGGCGGCGCTGTCGTCTCGAAGACGACTGAAAGGTGTGCGTGACAAAGAACTGCTTGGGTCATGGCCACAAAACCAGCGGCCATATCGCCTAATTTACTTCGCCTGGAGGCGAGGGGTTTCCACCATCCCCGAAGGGGACACTAAATCCGTTTTTGGGAATTCCGGTACTAGGCGCTCGAATGTCTCCTCCTCCATGAGACCGCCTTCCCAAGCAGCCCGGTAGCAATTGAACGCGCAGTAGGAACAGGCGGTATTGCATACGGCTGACACCTCGACTTGCAGCCGGTCGATAGGCTTTATCCTCAGCGGACTCAGAAAATCGGCCATAGTCCCCAGCTCTCGAGAGGAACATCAGACTGACGAGTTGTCAATCAGCACACGGTCACGCCGCTCAAGATTCAAGGTTGCTGATCAGTCGTAAGCTGCCCGTATAGCTTTGTCTTCGACGACATCCTTGATCTTCTTTTGCCACTCCGCAGGCGCCCAAGTTCCCAGTGCGTGATGAGTCAGAAAATACTTCTGAGGAATGGGATGAGTGCCCACGACCACCCCAATACCGTAGCGCTTACTGATAAACTCGCAGAAATGGTCGATGTACGGACAGGGCGGGTAGCCCACAACCAAGCCGGTGGCCAGATGCACGACTTCTGCTCCGTTCTTCTTCATTTCTTCCGGAGCATACTCCACGTTTCCACCCGGACACCCATCACAGGTTGTGTGGCCCACTAGCTCTACTTCCCGTCCTTTGTATCGACGGAAAGCTCCTTCTCGATTCCGCAGCGATCGGAAGCATTTTCCTCCAGCGCATGTATGGTAGCGATTACAAATAATAATTCCGACCTTTACAGGATCGCTCATTGTTCACTCCTCTTAACACCGTAGCTATGGCTGTCGGTTCGATGATTTAGTTACCGCGAAAGCAACGCTTCGCTGTTTCGCTAAGCTTTCTCCACGAAGTGTGGATCGAAAGCCATCCTTTTGACAGATCATAATCTTGGAACGCTCACCGGGCGCCGGGAGTTTCGTGACGCTCTCGAAGTAACCTGCAAGCAGCCCCAGTTCTTGACGAAGTAGAGTCTTAGCGCGCCCGCCGCCGGCAACTGTGAGGCGCAAGTAGAACAGAGCCCGTACGATGTTCGCCTTCGACCGGATTCCCCACTCAATCGGATTTATTCCGCATCTCTCCAATGCTGGGCTTGATCGGCGTGGCTGCTCCCCAGTTCTTGCATCACGGGCCTTTGCTGGAGTATGTCATTTCACTCGCAATGCAGTTCTGGAGAGATTCGGAAGATGCTTTCCATAGCGCAATTGGAGAACTCCGGCAGACTCCAGGAGCCGGTGATCACCTGATCTTTGCTGCCCCGCCATTCAGCGAATCGAACGCGGTGTTTGCGTCAGATCCGTGGCTGTTCGGGGTGACCGACAGGCTAGAGCCTAAAGACGAGGTGATTGAAAACTGGGTTGCACAGTGCGACTTATACTTTCGCAATCCATTTGACCTTGCGGCACGAAAGCAGTGCCATCGTGCGTCTGCAGGTCACCAAATTGTTGTCGTGGCGCAACATTCAGCTACGGCAATAATCGCTGCCTTGTCTTGAATGACGGCTTTATCGAGCTGCGTGTGTGGTGGACCCCATGTAGCACCGGAAGTACACCCGACTTGGGCTACGATTTCGCCCTCTTGCCTGTGGGCGTTTTGTGCCGGTGAAAACCTCCAGGAACTTCAGAATTCAATAGGAAACCCAGTGCGAAATATGGCCCCGTAGCCACTTACCGAGTTGGGGCTCACACCCGCCAGCTTTAAGGCGACGGCTAACGTAGCCTGATTACTGGTTATCACCGGCTTCCCTAGCTCTTGCTCGAGAAGCTCGATTACCTCGATGGTTCGAAAGTTTGTGCAACTGATGAAGTATCCGTCGCACTCCTTGGAAGAAAGCGACTTAGCCATTCGATAAGCCACAGTGCTTTCCTGTCTGCCTATCTCCCTGGTACGTGGCAGTCGCAAACTTTTCACGCCCACAACGCGAAACCCATTCTCTTCTAGGAACGCCACTTCCTTTTGGTTCAATTCGTCGATATATGGGGTAACCAATGCTATGCTCTTGATGCCAAATGCTTGCAATGCATTAAGGACCGCGGTTGACGTCGTGATCGCGGGAATACCGGTAACCGCCATGATCCTGTCCGCAATCTGTTTGTCGTGCCCTTTTCCTTTCACTAGACTTCCAGTCGTGCACCCGAAAGCGATAACGTCAACCTCTGCCGTTGCTACCTCTTTGGCGGCCTCTTCTGCATGCTCTTCCTCCATCTTGATCAAAACCTTTTCATTAGTTTCCAGCGGCTTCAACATCCGCGCGGTATGCACCGACACTCCATGTGGAACCATGCGCCACCACTCGGACTCCATGGTAGTGTTGGTCGAGGGGACCAGCAGGCCGAGTCTAGCTCTCCATCCGTACATTGCGTCTCAACCTTTCTGGCCGCTCACCGCGCGACAGTCAATGTCTAGTGGTTAACAACTTTTCTCGGAATAGTATACGTCAATATCGCACCAGCGAAAGCCACGCATCCGAGCACGTACATGGCATCATTAGTACTGTGGGTAGCGTCCTTGATCAGGCCAATCATATAGGGTCCGATTAAGCCGGCCGTAGTGGTGAATGAGTTGATCAACGCGAGACCGGCAGCAGCACCTACTCCTAAAAGAAATGCCGGTGGCAAATTCCAGTACAACGCCGTGGCCGTCAAGCAGCTCGCGGTTGCGAAGGTGAGCGCCGCCATAGCAAAAACGGTATTGGTACTAAATAACACACTCAGGATCAAGCCAACTCCCCCGCAGCAAAACGGTATAATGAGATGCCATCGACGTTCCAGACGTCTATCAGAGCTCCGTCCCACGATGTGCATGGCGCAAACCGCGGTAGCGAATGGGATCGTACTTAATAGACCGATATGAAGCAGGCTGTTTACCCCAGCCTGCTTGATTAGTGTCGGCAGCCAAAACGCAATAGAATTCTGACCCATCGCCTGGCAGAAGCCAATTAGAATGAGTTTAAGTACGCGCGAATCACTAATGACTTTTCGAAATGATGCTGCGGCGTGCGCAACTTTATTCTGTTTATCCTCTTCAATCAGTCGGCTGACAATACTCTTCTCCTCAGGGCTGAGCCATTTAGCCGACTGTACGCCATTGTCGAGATATAAAATGACGGCGATGCCTAATAGCAAGGATGGTATCGCTTCGATCAAAAACAACCACTGCCAGTTATAAAGTCCATGCACACCATTCAGACTGTTCATTATCCACCCGGAGAGGGGACCACTGACTACGCCGGCGATAGGAATTGAGGTCATAAAGAAGGCAGTCACTTTAGCCCGTCTCTGAGATGGAAACCAATAGGTTAGATATAAGAGCATTCCTGGGAAAAAGCCGGCCTCCGCTGCACCCAACAAAAATCGCAGAACATAAAACTGTAGAGGCGATCGGACGAATATAAAACATGCTGAGATCGTTCCCCAGGCCAGCATGATTCTGGAAATAGTTGCTTTTGCACCGATACGATGCATTAAAAGATTGCTGGGTACTTCTAAAAAAAAGTACCCAACAAAAAAAAGCCCCGCACCCAGTCCGTATGTGGCTTCGCTAAAGCGGAGGTCATGGAGCATCTGCAACTTGGCAAAGCCAACGTTGACACGATCCATAAAGGCAGCTATGTAACAGGCACTCATAAACGGCAGAAGCCGCCATGTGAGCTTCCGGTATATAGCCTCTTCCCGGCTCTGTGATACCGCGGCTGGTATGGTAGCGCCCGTCAGGTTAACCACGGTTGCCCTCCAGTTGAGCTATGCCTTATGCTGTCAACACATAATTTACAATCGGGCGACGGAGGCTTCTCGGGACATAGAAGCCTCTGTCGCCTTTGAGGTGCCTCCGTTCGTCAGTCGATGTAAAAGCCGGTTGACCTTCTACGGTTGACCTCTGAACTACCTACTTCTGCATTGCCGCCGCCAGTGACGGAACGTTCAAAGGAATGGTAAATAAACCATTCTTCATAATCGTTGTCCCGTCGATCTCGATGTCTGGCTTAAGAATAATCGCATCGAAATGGGCAGCGGCTTTTCTGTTTCCGCCCTGAACAAGATTTGTCCCAAAGCCGAAGTGGGCACTACCCAGCGCGCTCTCATCCGCAATGTATTGGTCCCCGGTTACCCGCACGCATGGGTTCATGCCGATTCCAAACTCAGCCAGCATGTACATCTGGGGATCCTTGTAGGCTTTCATAACTTCAGCAAACTTCTTCGCCTGAGACCCACCCTGGATATCGACAATCTGCCCCTTTTCCAAGCGGCAGGTTATCTTCTCCTTCAGGACACCAACCGAGACAAGGCTGCCATCGATAACGAGAGTGCCCTTAGCAGTCTCATCCACGGGGCCAATGTTGGCTTCGAAGCTCATGGAGCGGAACAGGCCAGGTTTATCTGCGATGGAATCAAGCGCATTCGCGTGGTGGCCCTCACCGCTGAACGAAAGGTCTGTACCGGCCGCAGACATTACGCGGAATTGAGAGCCTTTCTCAAGGTATGACGCCACTACCTTTACCGCTGGGGAGAGAGCGACAAAATCGGCTTGTGTTACCTCCCCGAGCTCTTTGACGCTCATATCCGGCAGATTGATTATTCTTGCGCCCGCCTTATTAGCATTCACCCTGGCCATCGTCTGTGACATCGACTTGGTAGTGATTATTACAATGACTTCTGCCTCGCACATCGCCTTTGCTACAGCGGGAGATGGCTCATGTCCACCATGCTGCTCCACACCTGTAACCACCATGGACGTCTTGGCGATGCCAAGGCCGAGGGCAGCCTGTTTGAACGTCTCCGAAATCTCCTTCTTGCGGTCATCAGTAACAATTAACAACTTCTCGTTGCTCCGGCAAGCGACACACACTTTGATAATTTTCTCGGCAATGTTACTTAACGTCACCATTGCTATTTCCTCCTAGTTTCTAGACGCGCTTACGCAAAATACAATAGTTGACCCGTTCTTCGCTGCTCCGTGTTCGCATATTTGTGAACGGTGGGAGTAGTATCAGAACTGCCCAATTACATTTCCCTTACTTCAGAAGAACATTTCCATCCTCGATCAGCATCTCGCCATCAACAATCAATGTGGGGCGGCTCATGACAGCATCGAAATGCGTGGTGGCCTTGACGGTCCCTCCGAGATTTGTGCTGGTGCCGATTCCAATATGCATGGTTCCAAAGGCGCCTTCGTCGTAATTGCATCCCAGACTGCCGATGGCCTCCGGAACTTCGGGGTTCAAGCCAACGGCGACTTGAGCAATGTTGTACACGTTAGGATCGTTCTGTTCTTTCCAGATCCGCTCAATTTTCTTTGCCTCGGCTCCGCCTTTTATCTCGACTACAGCGCCATCTTTGATAACAAAAGTTACCGGAGAGCTGAGCGCCCCGATTCCAAGGTAGGGAATGGAGGCATCGGCCACGAAAACACCGTCGCTGGTTTTCTCGATTGGAGAGAAATTGGCTTCGATGTTCGGTGCCGCCGAGAACTGGCCGGGCTTGTCCACTAGGCACTTATGGGCGTTACCCTTGCGACCTTTAAGGTTAGTCGTGAAATTTGTCCCCGCTTTGGAGGTTATAGTCAGGGTTTCAGCGTTAGTGAAAATGTCGCCGAACTTTTCGCACAAAGGAGCCGCTTTCCTGAAGTCGGCTCGAAAGGCCGGAGACGCCATCAGGTCCATGGAGATCGCGGTGAGTGAAAGAACCCTGGCTCCGGCTTCCCGGGCAATTCGAGACGCATTGGTATGGGCGAGCGACTTTTGCACCGCCATCAGCACAACGTCCGCGGATTTCATTGCGGCAGCAATTGTGTCCTCGGGCTCCTGGCCGTCGAGATCACGTTGGGACATGAGGCCGATCGTCACGTTTGCCCCAACAGCAATAGCGTATTGAGCGATCAGCTCGGCTTCGGGAAAGGTGTCAAAATCCGTGACGACGAACACCTTTTCCCCTGCTTTTATGAAGGCGCATTTCTCAACAATAGTCCTCGCGCCTCGCGATGCGAACATGTTCATCATTGCAAATCCTCCTACATAAGGTACCGCTTCGTATTGCCTTGCGGCGGCTTATGCCAGTTTTCTATCCGTTCGGACTAAGAAAACGCTGACCAAGCCGATGCTTGCGACCACGGCCAGCGCGACTAACGTATTGTTCCATCCATATCGTGTACCAATGAAAGCGGTAGTTACGCCCATCACCGCTGTTCCAACCTGGCCCCAGGTTGCCATCCATGAAGAAACAACGCCGGTATAGTCGCCGCCGATATCGGAAGCAACGGCCCAGGAAAGTGCCATGCAAAATCCCACAAATCCCAGCGCTATGCTCAAAAGCATGAGCACAGCCCATGGATTCGTGGTGAAGGTGCTGAAATACATGGATATTGCAACTGCGGCATAGGCCACGCCGATAACGCAGTTACGGGCCACGATCATAGGGCGGCGTGAGCGTACGAGCCAATCGCTCAGCCGTCCCACCACAGCCGTGGAGATGGATATGCTGATCCACGGGATGGAGGCCGCAAATCCCATTGTCTTCAAGCTCATGTGCAGCTGATGTTGCAGATAGAACGGAAGCCAATAAGTAAAAAACTGCTGCATATAGATGGCGCAGAAGTAGGTGAGCCCGATAAACCAAAATGAACGGAACTTGAAGAACATCCGCCAGGGAACCTTTTTGCTTACTGGCGCTGCCTCATGGCCGCTTTCGATGTAGTGCAGTTCAGTCGCATTAATCTTGGAATGATCCCGCGGAGTGTTGCGAGTAAGCCAGTACCACAGACCCGCGCCTAGAAATCCGATAACAGCGCAAATATAAAAAACCGAGCGCCAGCCAAACAGTTGTAGAATCCACACGATCAACGGCGGCGCCACGACCATGGAGAACACCGAACCGGTATGAGGAAATGCGCTGGCAAAACCCCGCTCCCGCAGCGGGAACCAATGAAAGGTGTACTGATTCATCGCAGGGAACAACGGGGCTTCGCCGAATCCGAAAAAGATGCGCGCAAGGATTAACGACAGAAATCCACCCGCCAGCCCGGTACATAGAGTAAACAATGACCAAAGAAATACCGCAAGAGCGACGGTGAAACGGGTCCCATACCTTCGCACCCAAATTGCACCTGGGATTTGCAGCGCGGCATAGGATAACCCGAAAGCGCTGATTATGGTTCCCATCTGCACTGGCGTCAGGTGTAGGTTACTTATGATAGTTGTGGTAGAAACTGAGAAGTTAGCCCGATCGAGCGTACAAATAAACGAGACGAAAAACGCCACGCTCAGGCCGATCCATCGGGTTTTCGTCGGAGATTCAGCCAAGGAGGGGAGACTGGCTGTTTGTAATCTATCCTGAGGTGAAGCCATGGTGTACTATCTCCTTCGGTTATCAAAGTCCTGCGGCTCAACCAGACATGAGCTTACTTTGCTGCCGCAAACCGGACACCTAACGGAACGGTGAATTCGCCGTTCTGCATAATCATCTTTCCGTCCACCTCAATGCTGGGCATCGTAATAATGGCGTCAAAGTGTGCCGCTGCCTTCCTGTTTCCGCCTTGAGATAAATTTGTCCCAAACCCAAAATGAACAGTTCCTAGGGCACTCTCATCTGCCAAATAGGACTCGCCGGTTAGCTGCGCGCAAGGATTCATTCCAATCCCGAATTCAGCAAGCATGTACATTTGAGGATCCTTATAGGATCTTAGTATCTCAGCGAATTTTATTGCCTGTGGTCCACCCTTTACGTCAGCAATTCTCCCTTTATTTATTTTGCAGATTATGCATTCCTTGAGAATGCCGACAGGTGGAAGACTCCCGTCTATGACTAGAACACCTTCGCCTATGTCATCCAAAGGGCCTATATTGGCTTCCACACTCATGGAGCGAAATAAGCCAGCCTGGTCGGCAATAGCATCAAACGCATTTCCGCAGTTACCTTCGCCGCTGAATGTTAGATCGGTGCCGCCGGCGGCTGTCACTCTGAAGTGGGAGCCCTTGTCCAGGTAACTGGCCACTGTCTTTACTGCTGGCGACAGAGCTGCAAAGTCAGCTTCGATCAGCCCCTCTGTTAGATCTTTCACGCTCATGTCCGGCAAATTTACGATTCGCGATCCACTTTTAAGAGCTTCGACCCTCGCGATCGTCTGCGAAATCGATTTAGAGGTTATCGCCAGCACGACATCCGCTTCGCACATCGCTTTTGCTACGGCGGGTGGGGGCTCCTGTCCACCGTGCTGTTCAACTCGCATCACAGCTGTTGTCGTGTTACTGATACCGAGGTCTAGAGCTACTTTTCGGAAGGTTTCTGCGATATCCTTCTTGCGGTCATCAGTTACAATTAGCAGCTTTTCGTTTTTCCGACAGGCGGCGCAAACCTGAATAACTTTTCTGGCACCTTCAATTAACGTAATCATTGCGAGTTCTCCAGAGAATATCAGTGTCGTGCGGCTACATATATCAAGCTAACTGTCTTTCGGTACGGATCGCGCATATAGCTACCATACCTACAATGGCAATCACAACTAAAGCTATCAATGTGCTATTCCAACCATAACGGGTTCCTATATAGGCAGTTGCTGTACCCATGACAGCATTTCCTGTCTGCCCCCAGCAATTCATCCAGGATGAAATCACACCGGTGTACTCACCGCCAATATCAGAGGCGATTGCCCACGGGAGTGCCATGCAGCAGCCCACACACCCTAAAGCGACGCTGAGCAGTGCAACCACTCCCCAGGGACTATGTAGGAAGGTGCTGATGTACATGACAACCGCGGCTGCGGCAAAGGCTCCAGCAACCAGGCAATTACGCGCCACAAACAGCGACCGATTCGAGCGTACTAATGTGTCGCTAATCCGCCCCACGATGATTGTGCACGCAAAAATGCAAATCCATGGAATTGAGGCTGCAATTCCCATCTGCTTGAGGCTCATATGTAATTGGCGTTGTAGGTAAAACGGCAGCCAATACACAAAATACTGCTGCATGTAAATCGCGCAGAAGTATTCGAGTCCGATGAACCAAAAGGAGCGGAATTTGAATAACTTCCGCCATGGGACTTCACTTCCTTTCCCTATTTGGCTTGGAACGGGCGGCATTTGGCCATCTTCGATAAGAGCCAGTTCCCCATCATTGATCTGAGGATGTTCTTTGGGCGTGTTACGAGTAGCCCCATACCAGAGGGCGGCTCCAATAAAGCCCAGCGCGGCGCAAAGGTAAAACACCCAGCGCCAACCGAACAGCTGCAGAATCAACACGATCAGAGGCGGTCCTAAAACGAGGGAAAAAACCGAGCCCGTATGGGGGATGGCGTTTGCGAAGGCTCGTTCCTTCAGTGGAAACCAGTGAAAAATGTACTTGTTCATCGCCGGAAACACAGGCGATTCACCAAATCCGAAGAATATCCTAGCCAGAATCAGTGTGAGGAAACCCGTGCCCAGGCCTGTGCATAGGGTGAATAACGACCAAAGAGATACTGCCAGCGCGACCGCAATGCGAGTCCCATAACGCTTCACCCATAATGCGCTTGGGATTTGTAGCGTTGCATATGCCATGGCAAAAGCGCTGATCATCATCCCCATCTGAATCGGCGTCAGATGCAGATCGGCCATGATTGTGGTGGTACAGACGGAGAAGTTTGCCCGGTCCAGGCTACATAGGAACGTCATGAAGAAGACTAATCCCAAGCCTCGCCATCTGACTCGACTTGCTGCTTTGCCTGGCAGCCAGTTAATCTCAATTTTGGGGTGAGTACTTTGCGCAGAATCGATTTTCATAGCCGTCGCCTTGAGCCTCATTAGGCGGAATTCACGAGCCTACCAACTGTACGTATGGGGCAGCTGGTGATAATTCGATTCCCTGGTGCAGTATGTGGCGAAGTTTATTATTCAATTGTTGAAAAGAAAATATGAGAGTTTATACTTTCAAATAAAACAATTTGTATTGATTAAAGGCGGTTTTGAAATCGGGATCAAGTGGTTAAGCCTATGTGGCAGGTGGCTAGTCGCGCATTCGAATTGTCGTTGATGTCTCGCTGACGAAGCAGTGTATAAAACGTATTCGCAGCGATGATGCGGCCCAAATTATTCCAACTCGGCGCACGAATGATCGGTCGCGAAGGTCCCATTTTGAAACCAACAGGCCCTCGGGCCAGGGCGGGGCCCAGTCGGGAACCAATGCTACCCCCAATCCGCGGTCGACTAGCACCGCTATGGCATCCAGAGAATTCAGCTGAAAACGTTCGTGAGGACGTATGTTGATTTTCCGCAGATAATTATCAACGAGCCGCCCTCCCCAGGTGCCCCGACCATAGCGGATAAAAGGCTGACTTCGCAAAATTACCTGAGGCGACTTTACTGACAGGGAAGAGGTTGTCAGCAAAACTAGTGGTTCTTCACGTATCGTGACCCATTCCAAACTTTTCGGGATAACAAACGAAGGCTTAATAACTATGGCCGCGTCTAGCTCGCCCGAGTGAACCTTGCTATAAAGATCGGCTGAGGTGCCAGGTAGTATTGAAATCTTAATCCTGGGATATTTAGTGGCAAAGCTTGAAAGCACTTTGGGCAGGAGCCCGGTCAAAGCCGTGGAAAATGCGCCCAAGCGCAGGTCGCCACTGAGTTTTTCTCCGGTGGCCACGGCCTTTAGATCAGCAATTCTGTGAATGAAATCGCCAGCGCGTTCGAGGACGGCCATACCGGCTTCCGTAGTCTTAACACTATGCCCAGAACGAGACACCAGAGAAACGCCGATTTCCTTCTCAAGAGCGTGGATACGCTGGGCAACTGCTGCCGGCGTCAGATTGAGCCTACGGCCCGCTTCGGCCATTGATCCGTAGTTGCACACAGCGATGAAAGTTTCAAGAAATCGCGTATTCATGAAAGTCTGCCTTCCGAGCTATGCGGTACTCTTTTGGGACCTCCGGCAGATTCCAGCTTTTCAATCTCAAGCTGATATTTCTCGATGTTCTCGCAGAACCGAATTCCCAAATGGCTGAGCCGCGCCTGATCAGCAGATACTCTGGCAGGTTCAGAGCCAGGAACTCGCGGGGTGAGCAAACCAAACTCAGCCAGCTTTCTCTCAGGGAGGTCGATAAGCCCAGGCAGTCCATGACCAATGGCCTTCGCCATTGCGCCCGCCCAATCGGCATACAGCCCTTTATCCGCTGTGGGCAGCCTGGTCGTATCTATTTTAATTACTTGTATTTAACTGGAAATACGGAAATTACGCAAGATTGCTGGCGGAGAGGGAGGGATTCGAACCCCCGATACCCGTCAAGGTATGGCCGCTTTCGAGGCGGCTCGTTTCAACCGCTCACGCACCTCTCCGCGCCACGGAATCCGGAGCAGCCTCGGAATCCGGGATTCTTGATTGTAGAGGTCCTTCGCCTGACGGCTCAGGATCTCGGCAGCGGGCTCCCGGCGCTGCGCGCCTCACGCCCGCTAAGCGCCTCGACTTTCGAGGCGGCTCGTTTCAACCGCTCACGCACCTCTCCGCACCGCGGACTCCGGAGCAGCCTCGGAATCCGGGATCATTTAGTTGCGCTTACAGTTTAACACTGCCCCTTATTCGGACGCCCCCGCCGGGCCCACGGCGCGGCGCTCGCGGAAGAATGTCTGCAGCAGCTCCGTGCAGCGTCCTGCGAGCACGCCCGAGGTGACCTGCATCTGGTGGTTGAGCGCGGGGTGGTTGATTACCTGTAGCACCGAGCCGGCCGCTCCCGCCTTCGGGTCGAGCGCGCCGATGATGAGCCGCCGGATACGCGCCTGCACCAGCGCGCCGGCGCACATGGCGCAAGGTTCCAGGGTGACGTACAAATCGCAGCCGGTCAGGCGGTAATTGCCAATTTTCGCGCCCGCCTCACGCAGGGCGACGATCTCGGCGTGGGCGCTGGCATCGTGGGCCGAGATGGCCTGGTTCCATCCCCGTCCCAGCACCGTGTTTTCGCATACCAGCACCGCCCCGACCGGCACCTCGCCCAGAGCTGCCGAGCGCATGGCCAGGCGCAAAGCCTCTTCCATCCAAAGCTCGTCGGAGCCGGCATCCATGCGGCGCTGAACCATCCTTGGCTGAGTGTAGCAGGTCAGGGCAAATGGGTTGAAGGATACGAAATGCATGGAGGCAGCCGCTACCGGCTACCCGCCCGGCCGAGGGCGGCAGGCCTGCGTTTTTCAATCGCTAGCGCGGCTGCTGCTGGGTCAGGCAATGGATGGCTCCCAAGCCCCAGATCAGGTCGCCGCTATAAATGGGAATGATGATGTGCTTCGGCATGGCCGCGGCGAGCGTGTTCAGGGCCAGGCGGTCGCTCGGCTGGTTGAAGGTGGGAACCAGAACGGTTCCATTGAAGATGAAAAAGTTGGCATAACTGGCGGGGACTCGCTGGCCGCGAATTACCACCGGCGACGGCATGGGCAGCGGGATCACGCGCAGGCGTTTTCCGCGGGCGTCCGTCATGGCGCCAAGGCGATTGAGGTTGTCGCGCAGCGGTTCGTAGTTGGCGTCTGTGCGGGCGGCTTCGCAGGCGGCTACAACCGTGCCCGATTCAACGAAGCGCGCAATGTCGTCGATGTGGCCGTGGGTGTCGTCGCCGGCGATTCCGCGCTCCAGCCACAGCACCTTCCTGATTCCCAGAAAACGGCGCAGAACGTCTTCCAAATCGTCGCGGCCCATTCCTGGGTTACGCTGTTGCGTGCGGCCGAGCAGGCATTCTTCGGTCGCCAGCAGCAACCCCTGGCCGTTGCCATCGATGCTGCCGCCTTCCAGCACCATGCGGCGGCCACCGGCAAATGCAGGCGCAAATACCGGAAGCTTAAGCAGCTTGGCGATGCGCTCCGGGAGTTGGTCGTCGAGCTGCCAGTTGCGATACTTTGCCCAGCCGTTGAAGCCCCAGTTGGTAATGGCGAGCCGCCCGCTGCGATGGCGTATGAAGATCGGTCCGGAGTCGCGCGTCCAGCCGCGATTGGTGGGCCAGTGGTGAAAGCGCAGATTGGCTTGGGGAACTCCGGCACAAGTCTTTTTCGTTTTGGGCTGGGAATATGCGCCGCCGATCACGTTGGCAAAGGACAGCACGGCGCGCGCCCGGGACTCGGCCGCTTCGTCCTTGACGATGATCTCGACCCGCCCCACTCGCGCCAAGTGGCGCACGATTTCCGCGTAGACGAAGGGAATGGGGGCGAATCTTCCCGGCCAGTCGCTGCGGTTCTGCGGCCAGCAGAGCCAGACGGTCGCCATCGGCTCCCATTCGGCCGGCAGGCGATAGCCGAGCGCCGCCGGGTCGGCCGAGTTTCGAGTGTCAAGTTTCAAGTTTCGAGCTCGCTAGAAGCGTTTCGAATTGGCACGTGCCAGTGTTACCAACATCCAGAAGAAGGCAGATATGGGACACCAGCAACCGGGCCTAAACCTGCGGATTGCCTCCTACCAGTTGTCATGCTGAGCGAAGCCGGGGTCCCCCAACAGATGCCGCTGTTGCATCTGGTGGGGTGGTGGAGCGAAGCATCCCAGCACCGCTTATACAAACACGATGCTTCAAGGTTTTCTATATAAAAGCCTCAGGCGGCCTTTACCGACGCAGCTTCACAGGGATGCTTCGCTTCACTCAGCATGACACACCTGGGGATAATGCCAAAGTCTAATGCCAAAGTCTGCACTCTTCAAATCTGCAATCTGAAATCTTCAATCTTAAATCTCAAATGCTAGTCGATCATGCGCTCGGTGATCTTGCCATAGCTGTCGATGCGCCGGTCGCGCAGGAAGGGCCAGTTGCGCCGCACCTCTTCCGTGCGGGCGGGATCGACTTCGCCGATCAAGATCTCCTGGCGATCTGGCGGCGCCTCGGCCAGCACGCGCCCGAAGGGATCGCAGAGGAACGAGCCACCCCAGAACTCGATGCCCGCTCCCGGCGCGCGGTTCCCGCGAATATCGCCGTGCTCGTGCCCCACCCGGTTGACCGCCGCCACATAGACGCCGTTGGCAATGGCATGGGAGCGCTGGATCGTGCGCCAGGCATCATGCTGGGCCGCGCCGAACTCGGCCTTCTCCGCCGGATGCCAGCCGATAGCGGTCGGGTAGAACAGCACGTCCGCGCCCTGCATGGCCGTCAGGCGAGCGCCTTCCGGGTACCACTGGTCCCAGCAAACCAGCGTGCCGATGCGGCCGGCCTCGGTCTGGAAAACCCTGAAGCCAAGGTCGCCCGGCGTGAAGTAATACTTTTCGTAGTAAAGCGGGTCGTCGGGGATGTGCATCTTGCGGTAGATGCCGCGCAGGCTGCCGTCGGCTGCGATCACCGCCGCCGTGTTGTGATAGAGGCCGGGGGCTCGGCGCTCGAAGAGCGAAACCACGGCGGTCACCCGCAGTTCGCGGCAGAGATCGGAGAAGCGGACCGTGGTCGGCCCCGGAATGGTTTCTGCCAGGTCAAACAGCGCCGCATCTTCACGCTGGCAGAAATACTGCGTCTTGAACAGCTCGGGCAGACAGATCACCTGCGCGCCGCGCCGCGCCGCCTCGCGCGCCTGCGCCACGGCATGTTCGAGATTAGCGTCCGGCTCCGTGCCGCACGCCATCTGCACCAGTCCGACCTGGAACTTGTGATGCGCCACCTTGCGCGCCTCCTCACGGGTGCAGCAATTCGCGCCTCTAGCATAGCAAACGATGGCAACGGAAACTGGGATTGGGCTCCATATCTGCCTTCGTTTGGCAGATGTGGTAGTTCGACCGTCAACGCTAAAATTCGGCTGACGAATAGCCCACGTTTTTCTATGGCAAATGCGGGCGCGCTTATAGTCCTTGCTTCAACGGGCGTGCGCCAATTAGGCTAAACTGCACGCGAGGTGAGCACTTGAAGCACGGTAATGAACCACCCGGGCAGGTGCAACCAGGGCATCTGCCGGGGACACCGGATAAAGATTCTTCCGAAGGCGCGGGCATTGAGCGTGAACTGCACGACCCGGTCAGCGACCGGCTGACCGCGCTGGAGCCGCTCGACGTGGCCAAGGTGCACAGCGTCGACGACCTGGTGCGCGCCATGGCCAAGACGGCCTTCACCGGACGCCAGGTCGGGCAGGCAGCCAACGTGCTGGAAACCATGGCGCGCGACAAGGATTGCTTCGTGGTCATGACCCTGGCCGGGGCCATGACAGTGGCCAAGCAGGGGCTGATTATCGCCGAGCTTATCGACCGTGGCATCGTCAAGGCGCTGGTCTCGACCGGCGCTCTGATGGCGCACGGGCTGGTCGAGGCCGCCGGCAAGTCGCACTTCGTCTACGACGAGAAGCTCAACGACGTGGAGCTGTACGAGGCCGGCTACAACCGCGTCTACGACACGCTGGAGCCGGAGACGAACTTGAATTTCGTCGAAGGCATCGTCGCCGGCATTCTGGACAACTGGGACGCGACGAAACCGTCTGCTCTTACAAGCTCAACCGCGAAATCGGACGCCACCTGCATGAGAAGGTGGCGGGACGCGGCATTTTGAAGTCGGCGTACGAAAAGAACGTGCCCGTCTTCGTGCCGGCGTTCAGCGATTCCGAACTTGGCCTTGACTTCGCCCTGCACAACCGCAAGCGCGCCCGGCTGGAGCAGCCGGCGCTGCACTTCGATCCCTTCCTCGACCTGAATTATTTTGCCGAAACCCTGCTGGCGCAGAAGCGGCTTGGGGTTTTTACCATTGGCGGCGGCGTCCCCCGCAACTGGACCCAGCAGTTCGGCCCCTACATCGAACTCCGCCACCGCCGGGGTGGGGAAGAGCTGCCGCTGAAGCGCTACCACTACGGCCTGCGCATCTGCCCCGAGCCGGTCTTCTGGGGCGGCCTCTCCGGCTCGCCCTACAGCGAAGCCATCTCCTGGGGCAAGTTCGTTCCGCCGGAGGAAGGCGGCAAGTTCGGCGAGGTCTTCGTGGATGCCACGGTGGGGCTGCCGCTGATCGTGGCAGCGGTGCTGGAACGGCTCGACAAAAACCCTCAGGCCGGGCCGGAGATCGTGGACACGGTTTCACCACGCGGCACGCATGAAGGATCAAGATAGAAAACATGAAGGATCGAGATAGAGAAATAAGATCTGGAAAAGTAGCCCTGGCCTCCTGGCCGGCGCCGGCATTATTCGAAGATCAGGATGGCTGCTGCGATGGCCGTCGTCCACAGGCCTTTCTTATCGCCGACTGCCGACTGCGTGATGTTGGCCGTGCGCACGATCTTGTTGGACATGCGGTAGACTTCTTTCTTTTCGTCCCACGACTTGTCCGGATCGAACTCGACGTCGAGGGTGGTGGCGAGCATCTCCGCCGCCAGCTCTTCGGCGTACTCGCCCGCCGTGTGCTCGGTTTCGCCGAAAGAATGGTGCTCGCTGAGGTAGCCGAAGGAGGCTGCGATCGGCGGGCATGGCCAGGCCGATGCTGGAGGCCACCAGGCGGTGGGGCTCCCTGGTGGAGTTCTCAGCCACCACGGCAAACACTACCTCGCCCGCGCTGAGGTATTTCAAGCCGTCCTTGCGCGGAATCAGCTTGCAGTTCGGGGGGAAAATGGAGGAAACACGAACCAGGTTGTGGGCGGCGATGCCGGCATCGCGCAAGGCCAACTCGAAAGATGTAAGCCGCTCCTTGTGCTTGCCGACTCCCTTTGTCAGGAAGATCCGCTTCGGGACCATGTCTTTGGCCAATTCTTAGATGTCTCCCTTAAACCCAAGCCAAAAGTATGAACAGCGAAATTTTGTAGGCAGCGCTTTGAACAGTAAATCAAAGCGCGCGGCGGCGCAATCCGGTTTTTTAACTCCTATCGAGCTGCCACCGGGCGTTCATGCCCGGCCGATCTGCCACTGGCGAGGAGGCACTGACGCGTTCCCCCAAAATGCCGTTTTCACGTTGTCAAAGGGGAGAAGATGAACCTGGCGCGGTTCCCCGCGGCAGCCGCTCTTGCCGTGGGCTGGAGTGCAAACGGGCCTTATCGGGGAAGGCTGACCGCCTCCGGGGCCTTGTGCTTGACGGCGATTTCGATGAATGCCAGGGCGGCCCGGCTCAGGGCCTTGTCTTTGCGGAAGACCAGCGCCAAATCTCGCGCCATTTGCACGTCCGAAGGCTTACAGGCGGCCAACTGCCCGGCGCGGACCTCGCGCTCGACGTTGGAGTAGGCGATAAAGGCAATGCCCACGTTGGCGGCCACGAAGCGCTTGGTCAGCTCGCTGGAATCCAGCTCCATTGAGCAGTCCAGCTTGAGCCCGCGCTCGGCGAACAGAGTTTCGATCAGGTCGCGGGTGCGCCCGTGCTTGGGCAGCAGCAGCGGAAACTCCGCCAACTGCGGCAGAGGGTCACGCTTTTGCACTTGGCCAGCGGATGCCGCGGCGGGGTTATCACCACCAGCTCGTCGCGATGGATCATCACCGTGGTCAGGCGCTTGTCGTTGACCGGCATGGAAACCACCCCGAAGTCGATGCTGTTGTCGATGATCGACTCCAGAATCTTGGGGCTCTCCGCGCGCTTCACGTTGACCGCCACGTCCGGGTAGAGCTTCTTGAACTCGGCGAAGACCTCGGGCAGGATGTGCAGCCAGGTGCCCTCGTTGGCCGCCACCACCAGCTCGCCGCGTGGCACCCGTTCCATTTCCGCCATGGCGGCTATGATCTGGCGGCGCGCCTCGAGAGTTTCCTCGACATACTTCAGGAAAACTTTGCCCGGCGCCGTCAGCGAGACCTTGCCGCCGGCGCGGTCCAGCACCTTAGTCCCTATCTCCTCCTCCATGGCGCGAATCTGCGCGGAAATTGCCGGCTGCGTGCGGAAGCGTTTCTCGGCCGCCCGGGAGAAGCTCAGCAGGCGCGCTACCTCCAGAAAGGTTTCCAGTTGATCGAAGTCCATCGTTCCAGTTGCCGGCGCCATAGATGAGGCTGTAAGCGCCTGTCTGCTTACTCAGTCTAGTGCTTTTCCAGCAGCTTTACTATAAAGCGAAATTATGGAGATCGATAAAAAGTATCGATTTCCTGTCCCGCAACACTGGGTCGTATGCTCGTTGCAGGGAACCCCAGGCCGGTTACCATAGTCTCAGCATTCAATAACACAAAGGGTTAATGGAGCCTTGTGACCGGGTTTCAGGCCTGCGCGGGGCGACGGCGTGCCGCCGGCAACCCCCGAGGGAAGCCGGTAGTGCATCTACCGAGTTCGCGAGGCGCTAACCCGCTCAAAAGGAGCATCGATGGCAGACATCAAGGGTGATCCAAAAGCCGTTCTGGACTTCGTCAAAAAAGAACAACGTTCAGATTCTGGACCTCCGCTTCACCGACATTCCCGGACTTTGGCACCACGTCTCCTACGCGATCGACCAGTTGACCGAAGCCTCGTTCGAAGAGGGCTTCGGCATGGATGGGTCCTCGATCCGCGGATGGGCCGCCATCCACGAGAGCGACATGCTCCTGATTCCGGATGCCGACGACCTATCGGCTCGATCCGTTCACCGAAATTCCCACCCTGGTGATGATCGCCGACGTTCAGGATCCGGTCACCAAGCAGCGTTACGACCGCGACCCGCGCTACATCGCCAAGAAAGCGGAGATGTACCTGAACTCCACCGGCATCGCCGATACCGTCTACTTCGGCCCCGAGCTGGAGTTCTTCATCTTCGACAATGTCCGCTTCGATCAGCGCGAGAACTTCGGCTTCTACTTCATCGACGCCGAAGAGGGCCGCTGGAACTCCGGCCGCAAGGAAAACAATCTCGGCTACCGTCCGCGCTACAAGGAAGGCTACTTCCCGGTGCCTCCCACCGACCACTACCAGGACCTGCGCTCTGAGATGGTCACCACCATGATGCAATGCGGCATCGAGGTGGAGTGCCATCACCACGAAGTGGCCACCGGCGGCCAGGCCGAAATCGACATGAAGTTCGACCCGCTGCTGGCAGTGCGCCGACAACACCATGCTGTACAAGTACATCATCCGCAACGTCGCCAACCAGTACGGCAAGACCGTGACCTTCATGCCCAAGCCGCTGTTCCAGGACAACGGCAGCGGCATGCACTGCCACCAGTCGCTGTGGAAGGGCGGCAAGCCGCTGTTTGCCGGCGACGGCTATGCCGGGTTCTCGCAGATGGGTCTGTGGTACATCGGCGGGCTGATCAAGCACGGGCCGGCGCTGTCGGCCATCATCGCCCCGACCACCAACTCCTACAAGCGCCTGGTGCCGGGCTTCGAAGCCCCGGTGAACCTGGCCTACTCGCGCCGCAACCGCTCGGCGGCCTGCCGCATTCCCGATGTACTCGGCCTCGCCCAAGTCCAAGCGCGTGGAGTTCCGTCCTCCCGACCCGAGCTGCAACCCCTACCTGGCGTTTGCGGCCATGCTCATGGCCGGCCTCGACGGCATCGAGAACAAGATCGATCCGGGCCAGCCGCTCGACAAGGACATCTACGATCTCGGTCCGGAGGAGCTGAAGCAAGGTTCCTTCCATGCCGGGTTCGCTCGAACAGGCGCTGGACGCCCTGGAAGCCGATCACCAGTTCCTGCTCAAGGGCGACGTCTTCACCGAGGACCTGCTGCGCCACCTACATCGACTACAAGCGGGCCAAGGAAGTGGACGCCATCCGCCTGCGTCCGCATCCGTACGAGTTCGCGCTGTACTACGACATTTAAGCCAGAACCCTCTCCGTTATATTGATGTCTTTCCGGCCCAGCCTCAAGCTGGGCCGTTATTTTTTGCCTTTCAATGCCGTGCTATCCTCAAAATCAGCTTGAATTTACGGGGAAATGGGGCTCCCGCCAGAGGCCGCCTTTGCGGCCGGCGAGGATTGAGGAAAGGGCTTGGCAGAGCGACCACAATCAGCGGCGGTGCCGGTGGGCAGCGAACCTCTACCCCAGCAGACGCAACCGCGGCGTCCGCCGGGGGCCCCAGCGGAGCAGGCGGTGCCGGCTGCCGGTGCTCCCTGGAATGAAGCCGAGTTTGCCGCCGCCGGCTTTCAAGCGCCGGGGCCGGCGCGCGCCAACCTGGAACGGGTTGCCAGGCGCGTACCGGATTCGGTCTTGCGGGCCGCGCTGCGTCTGCTGGCGGATGCGCCCGATCCCGACGCCGCCCTGAACATGCTGGAGCGCTTCGTCTCCCTGGACCACTACGACCTGGTGCACTCCCTGGAACGGCATCCGCAACTGCTGCACTACGCCATAGCTCTGTTCGCCAACAGCCAGTATCTGGGCGAAACGCTGCTTCAGAATCCGGACCTGCTGCAGGGCTTTGTGCGCGAAGGCGCGCTGGGGCGCACGCAGTCGGCGGAAGATTTCGCCGGCGCCTTTGCCCGCTTCAGCTCGCGCTCGTTCGAGACCGATACCTCGCGCCTGCTGGCCCGCTTCAAGCGCCGCGAGTACGTGCGCATCGTCCTGCGCGACATTCTCGGTATCACCACCCTGGCGGAGACCACGGCGGAAATCTCGGCCCTGACCGACGTGCTCATCGAAGAGGCGCTGCGCACCTGCCAGGCCAGCCTCACCAAACGCTACGGCGTCCCCCAGCACTACGACGCCGAGGAGCGGCTGGCTCCTACCCGCTTTGCCGTTCTCTCGCTGGGCAAGCTGGGAGGCAGCGAGCTCAATTACAGCTCCGACATCGACCTGCTGTTCATCTATGAGGGCGGCCGCGATGCCGAGACCACCAGCATCGTCGGCCGCGAGTTCTTTGTACGCCTGGCGCAGGAGCTGACCTACGTGCTGGGGCGGGTCACCAGCGGAGGCCCGCTGTTCCGCATCGATCTGCGGCTTCGCCCCCGCGGCACCGAGGGGGAGCTGGCCATCCAGTTCGACCGCGCCCTGCACTACTACGGCGAGGTAGCGCACGACTGGGAGCTGCAGGCGCTGATTAAGGTGCGGCACTCGGCCGGCGATCAAGCCCTGGCGCGGCAGTTCATCCGCCGCGTGCAGCCGTTCGTCTACCGCAGAGAAATCAACTTCCGCGCCATCGAGACCGCGCTGCAATCGCTGCGCAAGATCAAAAAGCGCACCCGCCGCGGCCTGGCCGGGCGGCTGGCCGAAACCGCCCTGGACGTAAAGATCGACCGTGGCGGCATTCGCGACATCGAGTTCCTGGTGCAGTGCCTGCAGCGGGTCTACGGCGGCGCCGAGCTCGTGGCTGCGCTCCGGCGGCACCCTCTTCTCCATGCAGAAGCTGCATGACAAGGGACACCTCAGCGGCGCCGACTTCCACGTTCTGAGCACCAGCTACGCCTTCCTGCGCCAGGTTGAACACCGGCTGCAGATCTGGCTGGGCCAGCAGACGCACACCCTGCCAGCCGACGAACAGCGGCTTCGCTCCATCTACCGTTCGCTGCTGCCCGGGGCGCCCTGCGCTGACTCCTATGGGCTGATCGGCCTGGTTCGGGAGCACATGGACAGCGTGGCGGCGATCTATCGGCGCATAATTCACCAGCAGCAGACGGTCCAGGAAAGAGTCTCGGCGGCGCCGCCCGAAGCCCACCGCCAGGTCGTGCGGCACTGGGCCGAGCAGACCGATTCCCAGATTTTAACGCGGCTGGCGGTGGATTCTCCCGAGCTGTCCGCGGTCGCCTCGGACCTGCCCCTCGGGTCCGTCGCGCGCCGCAACGTCTTTCGCGTGCTGAGCGCCTCGGTCGGCGAGGACGACCGCTACGCCGGCCTGTTGCAAAATGCGGAGCTGATGCGAGAAGCCATTCCCGTGCTGGCAACCAGCGCTCTGGTGAGAGACATTCTGGTGCGGCACCCGGAAGACCTCTCCGAGCTAGCGCACCTCCAGCCGCAGCAGGACGAAGGCGGCGCGCTTCCATCGGAAGCGGAAATGCCAGCCGCGCCCCAATCGGCGGTGATGTCCGAGCTGCGGCGAAGATATCGCCGGCTGGTATGTGCGGTGCTGCATGCGCGATTGCCTCAGCCCGCGTCCGGTGTGGGATTCTCTGGCGGAGCTGACCGGCGCGGCGGAGGCGGCGATAAATGCCGCGTTTACTGCCGCAGGCGCGCCCGAGGACTGCGCCGTATTCGCGCTGGGCCGGCTGGGAACGGCGGAATTCGACGTGCTTTCCGATGCCGATCTGCTCCTGGTTTACGGCGATGCCGTGCCGGGCGAGCGGGCGACCGCCGCGGCCACCACCCTGCTTACCCTGCTGGGCTCATATACCAGCGACGGCATTGTTTTCACCGTCGATATGCGCCTGCGTCCGCACGGAAACCAGGGAGAGCTGGCGGCCAGCATCTCGCAACTGGCCCGCTACCTGCAGACCGAGGCCCAGCCCTGGGAGGCGCTCTCTTACACCAAGCTGCGTCACGTCGCCGGGTCGGCGGAGATTGCCGCCGCGGTGGCTGATTTGGTCCGCCGCTTCCACCGCCGCTTTGCCGGCGATCTTTTTGGCGGTGAGATTCTGTTTCGCCAGCAGCTCCGGGAGATGCGGGAGCGGCTGGAAAATAGCATCGGCAGGGAAAACAACTTCAAGCAGGGCTGGGGAGGCTTCTACGACATAGACTTCATTGCCAGCGGACTGTCGCTCGAGCACGGAGTGCATGTCGCGCCCGCCAATATCATCGCCCGCCTGAACGCCTTGCGCCGCGCCGACTTGCTCTCCCGGCAGGATTTTTCCGCGTTGTGCAGCCATGCTGAGTTTTTGCGGGCCCTGGAGCATGCGCTGCGGGTGGTGTACGGCTCGGCGCGCAAGAGCCTGCCGGCCTCCGGTCAGGACCTCCAGGCTATTGCCCGGCTGATGGAGCCGGCCATGGGACGGGAGTTCCAGGGAAAGTTGCCGGATTCCCTGGCCGAGACCCAGGGGCTAATACGGGCTATTTTTGAGCGCATTTTCGGCGTGTAAGTTACACTGCTCAAGTGGTACAGTTTCAACCATCCGGGGCCGCAAGGGCTGTCGGTTGTTTTAGTGGGGTCTACCGCCTAGGCAATTCATTTTGGATGAAACGGCAGGCGCGTGCTGGAACCTGAGGCACGCCCGGCGGCCACGCCTGGATTTCGTGGGGTTGAATTTTCCTTTCCTGTGGAGGAAGACGATGTCCAAGTCTTCGTATAACGGGGCTCCGTTGCCCGCGACGGGCCAAAAAATCACTTATCAAAACGGCAAGCTGGTCATTCCTGACCAGCCCATCATTCCCTACATCGAAGGGGATGGCACCGGGCGCGACATCTGGAAGGCTTCCGCGCGCGTCTTTGACGCCGCCGTCGAGAAGGCATACCAAGGCAAGCGCAAGATCGTCTGGTATGAAGTATTTGCCGGCGAGAAAGCGATGGAAAAGTTTAAGACCTGGCTGCCGGCCGACACGGTCGAGGCCTTCCGCGACCTGCGCGTCGGCATCAAGGGCCCGCTGACCACGCCGGTCGGCGGCGGCTTTCGCTCGCTCAACGTCGCTCTGCGCCAGATCCTCGACCTGTATGCCTGCATACGCCCGGTGAAGTACTACCAGGGCATTCCTTCGCCGGTAAAGAATCCTGAGCGCATGAACGTGGTCATCTACCGCGAGAACACGGAAGACGTCTACGCCGGCATCGAATGGAAGGAGGGCACGCCCGAGGTCAAGAAGCTGATCAATTTCCTGAACAGCGAGATGCTGGGCAGTACCAACAAGCGAATTCGCGAGGATTCCGGTGTGGGCATCAAGCCCATCTCGATCACCGGCACCAAGCGCCTGGTGCGCATGGCCATAGAATTTGCCATCGCTAACAAGCGCAAGAGCGTGACCCTGGTTCACAAGGGAAACATCCAGAAGTACACCGAAGGCGCGTTCCGCGAGTGGGGCTACGAGGTGGCTACCCGGGAGTTCCGCGCCCAGACAGTCACCGAGCGCGAGAGCTGGATCTTGGACAACAAGGACAAGAACCCGGCGCTGACCGTCGAGCAGAACGCCGCCATGATCGAACCGGGAATGGAGTTCGCCCCCGAAGAGTTCCGCCGCGGCGTCTATGCCGAAGTGAAGGCGGTGCTCGACGCCATTTATGCCACTCACGGCAAGGGGGCCTGGAAGTCCAAGGTCCTGATCAACGACCGCATCGCCGACTCGATCTTCCAGCAGGTGGTTACGCGGGCGGACGAGTACTCGGTGCTGGCCTGTCCGAACCTGAACGGCGATTACATCTCCGACGCCTGCGCCGCCCAGGTTGGCGGATTGGGCATCGCTCCCGGCGCCAATGTCGGCGCCGAGCATGCCATCTTCGAGGCCACCCACGGCACCGCTCCCAAGTACGCCGACAAAGACGTGATCAATCCCGGTTCTGTTATGCTTTCCGGGGTGATGATGCTGGACCACATGGGCTGGACGGAAGCCGCCAGGCTCATCGAAGACAGCATGGAACGTACCATCAGCCAGAAGAAGGTCACTTATGACTTCGCGCGGCTGATGGAAAACGCCACCAAGGTGAAGACCAGCGAGTTTGCCACCTGCATGATCGAGAACATGGCGGCTCGCGGCTCCTCGGCCGGCAGGTAAGTGTCACCCCGGCAACCGCAAAAACCGCGACTGCCGGGGACCCGGGCAAACCGGCTGAGCGTGGAGCTTGGCCGGAATCTCTAGAGCAGTTTTGTTTTTCTGTAGCTTTCTTCTTGTGTGTGTCATCCTGAGGCGAGCGATAGCGAAGCCGAAGGATCTGCTTTTGGCCGCAGAAACAGCGGATCCTTCGCTGCGCTCAGAATGACACTTCCGGGGCGCTGTAGCTACAGCAAAGCCTTAAATGCTCTACAGCAGAATCAGAGTTGCTGTATGCCAAGAAATGGGCGTCATTCCGAGCGAGCGACGCTGGCGTCGCGAGTCGAGGAACCTTGTGTCTTGTCAAGCAACGCAAGATCCCGCCACTTCGCTTTGCTCCGGTCGGGATGACGTTCGTCTGTTGGGATACACCTACTGGCGTTCTGCATTAGCCGTTTCACGTTGCATTTTTCAAGTTTCACGATCTGCCGTTCGCAGAACGTGAAAGCAGACAAAATTGTCGCAGTAACTACATCTCAGAGCGAAAGTGGAAAGGAAGGGCATGCGCAAAAAAGTAACGATTGTTGGCGCTGGCAATGTTGGGGCCACTACTGCTCATTGGATTGCGGCGGCCGAACTGGCCGACGTGGTGCTGGTAGACATCGTGGAAGGTGTTCCCCAGGGTAAAGGGCTGGACCTGTTCGAGGCCATGCCCGTCGAGGGCAGCGATTCCATGGTGATGGGCACGAACGATTACGCCGATACCGCCAACTCCGATATCGTCGTGATCACCGCCGGCATTCCCCGCAAGCCAGGGATGAGCCGTGATGACCTGCTCAACGTCAATTACAAGATCATGCAGGATGTGGTCGGCAAGGTAGTCAAGTACTCTCCCAATTCCATCCTGATTATCGTTTCCAACCCGCTGGATGCGATGGCGCAAGCGGCGTACAAGCTCAGCGGCTTCCATCGCAATCGCGTCATTGGCATGGCCGGTGTGCTGGATAGCGCCCGCTTCTGCACCTTCATCGCCCAGGAGCTGAAGGTCAGCGTGGAAAACGTGACCGCCTTCGTGCTCGGCGGCCATGGCGACACCATGGTTCCGCTTACCCGCTACTCCACGGTGGCCGGCATTCCGGTCACGGAGTTGCTCGACGCGGCCACGCTCGAGCGCCTGGTCAAACGCACGCGCGACGGCGGCGCCGAGATCGTGAAGTACCTCAAGACCGGCAGCGCCTTCTACGCGCCCGGACGCGCCGTCATGGAGATGGTGGAAGCCATCCTCAAGGACAAGAAAAAAATCCTGCCCTGCGCCGTCTACCTGCAGGGAGAATATGACATCAACGGCCTGTTTGTCGGCGTGCCGGCCAAGCTGGGAGCCGGCGGCATCGAGCAGGTCATTGAAATCAAGCTGAGCGAGGAAGAAAGCGCCGCTCTGAAGAAAAGCGCCGGGGCGGTCAAGGAACTGGTGGCCGTCATCGGAGTGTAGGCAAATTCCCCAGCTCAGTGCCGAACTGCGCGGCGCCGGGCCTGGGGCACCCGTTGAGTTCCGCGGAAGTTGCGATCACGCGGAAAATGCGATCTGAAGCGCCCCACCCGCGCCGCCGTTATTGCGGCCTGGGTGGGGTTTTTCTATCCCAGGCGCAGCTCGCCATTACCGCCGGCCTTTGGCGGCTGGCTTTCCGAGTTCTCCAGCAGGTGTTCCATGACGGCCTCCCGGATGGCCTCCAGGTCATAGCGGGTCATCACGAACATCTCCGGACTGTACAGGATCCCCCACTGCTTGGCCTTCATAAGCTCGCTCAAGCCAAGGGGAGTGGCGACGGTGTAAGTGTTTTCTACGACCGCGCCCGTGGCTTTGAACACCACCTGTACCGTCAGCTCATCGACGAACCTGGCCGGGTCTTCCGGCCCGCTGAGGGCGTCGAAGTTGTTGAAGTAAAACCTGCGCAGCAGCACCGGCCCGAAGTCCATCTCCGGGTGGACGGCAGGGGCGGAGCTTTCCTCGGCGGACGCCACCGCCAGGGCTGCCGATTGAGCGGCGGAATTGGCGTCGCCCGGCGCAACAGCGCTGCGCATTGGCGGGGGAGCCGGGTTCGACATGATCATGGGATCGTGCGCGCTGCTCTCGCTGCGGGCGGAAATCCAGCGTCCAAGCAGCAGCAGGCCAACCACCACGACCGCCAGCAGCAACAGCTTGGCGTGATCCCCATCCTTCAGCCAGGAGGGGAGATCGAGCAGCGCCGGACCGGCAAACAAATACATTTCCACCACAGTTCTACCCTTATGTACGAAGAAGCCTCACACCAGAGCCCGGCGCTTCCACAACTGCCTTTGAGGGCAGGCCAGCTTCGAAACCGGCTAGCACCGCTCTATGGTTACCGACTCCAGCACGACATCTTTTTTCGGCTTGTCCTGCGAGCCGCGCGGCACGTTGGCGATCTTGTCGGCCACATCCTGGCCCTCGACCACCTCGCCGAAGATCGTGTGATTGCCGGTAAGCCACGGGGTGGGGGCAACGGTCACGAAAAACTGGCTGCCATTGGTATTTGGGCCGGAGTTCGCCATGGCCAGCTCGCCCGGCTTGTCGAATTTGTGCGGCGAGCCCTTGGTCTCGTCCTCGAATTTATATCCCGGGCCGCCGTATCCCATGCCCAGCGGATCGCCGCCCTGGATCATGAAATTGGGAATGACGCGATGGAAAAGCGTCCTGTCGTAAAGCTTGTCTTTGGACTTCTTGTGCGTAGCCGGGTGCGTCCACTCACGCTTGCCTTCGGCCAGCTCGACGAAGTTGGCCACCGTCTTTGGGGCCTCCTGCTCGAACAGCCGGCAGATGATAGTGCCTTCGCTCGTCTTAAGGGTTGCATACAGTCCTGGAACTCTTGCCATTCTGGCTCCTTGCAGAAATAATGACGCCGCCCGGATCTGCCTGGCGAAGGTCGTTAAGAGCATTCGCCGGGATAACTCGCGAGCCGGAAAGCGTCGCTGAACAGGTTATCAATTTTCGGCCCAAGAAGCTGCCCCCGCCGGCCTCCCGGGCACCTGGGCTCCCACTGAAGGAGTAGTTGGTCAATTTGAATTTCATTTAACTATGGGTGCCCCACGTCCCGCACTGCTTTTGGGCTGGTGTGGGGTCAATCTCCCCCAGGTTAGCGCCGAAATACGCGGCGCGGAACCTGGGGCACCCTTCGAATTGACCCACTCCCCGGGGGCAGGCGGCTGCTCTGCTGCTATCTTTTGGCCGCAGCGGGCTTGGCGGCTCCGGGTTGCACAATCTTAATATGCTTGATCACCACCGGGGTAACCGGCTTATCGCGGGCGTCGCGGGGCACGCGGGCGATCTTCTGCACCACCTCGGCATTGTCGCACTGGCCGAAGATGGTGTAGTTGCCGTTCAGACTGGGATAGGGAACCTCGGTAATGAAAAACTGCGAGCCGTTGGTGTTTGGGCCGGCGTTGGCGTAGGCCAGGCGCCCGGGACGGTCGAAGGTGAGGTCGGGGCTGGTCTCGTTCTGGAAGCGATATCCCGGGTCGCCCATACCGGTTCCGGTGGGATCGCCGCCCTGAATCATGAAATTGGGAATGACGCGATGAAAGATCACGCCATCGTACAGCGGCACGCCTTCGCGCTTGGCGCTGTTCCGCGGATCGACCCATGGCTTGCTTCCGGTCGCCAGGCCGATGAAGTTGGTCACTCCCTGTGGAGCCTTATTGGGGAACAGGGTGCAGTTGATGGTGCCCATGCTTGTCTCGATGACAGCGCGCGGCTGCGCTCCCGGTTTGCTGCCCGAACTCTGCGCGAAAGCGGAAGCGGCGCAGCCGAGAGCGATTGCCAGTGTCACCCCAATGCGCCAAAAGCCGGCGTGTTGCGGCTGCCGGGCGGCAGCAGGCGCTTTGCAAAGCGCAAATCCTTCAGTAATGGCTCGCATGATAAAAATGCCTCCTGATGGCCGGCGGCCGCCGGCCGGCGTGCGTTATCGTGTTTGCCGGGGTTCCCGGCCGCATCAGCCGGAGCGTCCGCACACTCGGCCGGGCGTGGACTCTCCGCCAGTATACAGGTAACCACTTTGCCGTGAGGCGCGGGCAAAGCGAGCCGAAATAGCTACTCTTGCCGGCGCGCTTGCAATAGAATCAGCATTCCGTTGAGAACACCTGGTTGGGAGGTCAAAGTGTCATTTCGGCAAAAGCCTGTGCTGCCGTCGATCGGCGGAGATTCCATTGCCAGCCGCCGCGATTTTCTCAAGACGGCGGGCATCGTGACCGGCGGTCTCGCCGTTGCCGCGCCGCTGCTGGCTTCACCGCCAGTTGCAGCGAGCGCGTCGCAGACGGCGCACCTCGCCGAGGCTGGAAATCAGCAAAGCAGCGGAGGGAATTCGATGACCGAGTTTCACGGTGTATTTCCATACCTGGTTTCTCCTATTCACCCGTCCGGGGAAGTGAATGCCGAAGTTCTGGCTCGGTTGTGTGACGACCTGATAAAGGCGGGCGTGCATGGCTTGACGCCGCTGGGTTCGACCGGCGAATTCGCCTATCTCACCTGGCCGCAGCGGCGCCGGGTGGTCGAGGTGGTAATCAAGGCCGCGAAGGGACGCGTGCCGGTGGTGACCGGAGTGGCGTCGACCACCATCGCCAACGCCGTGATGCAGGCCCGTGAGTATCAGCAGTTGGGAGCCAGCGCCATCCTGGCCATCCTGGAAGCTTATTTCCCGATCCGCGATGAGGGGGTGTACCAGTATTTCAAGTCGGTCGCCGACGCCGTTTCCATTCCGGTGGCGCTCTATACCAACCCTAATTTTCAGCGCTCGGACCTGAGCCTCCCGGTCATAGACCGCTTGAGCCACGTTCCCAATATCAAGTACATCAAGGACGCTTCCTCGAATACCGGACGCCTGCTGTCCATCATCAACCGGGTGCAAGGGCGGATGCAGGTCTTCTCGGCCTCGGCGCATATTCCCGCCGCGGTGATGTTGATCGGGGGCGTGGGCTGGATGGCGGGGCCGGCCTGCGTTGCTCCGCGGCAAAGCGTGCGCCTGTACGAACTCTGCCGCAAAGGCGATTGGACAGCCGCCATGGAAGCCCAGCGGCCGCTATGGAGCCTGAATGAGGCCTTCGCCAAATACAACCTGGCGGCCTGCATCAAGGGCGGCCTGGAGCTGCAAGGCTATCCCGTGGGTCCGCCGCTGGCGCCGCAGGAGCCGCTCTCGCCCGAGGGGATCGCGGAAGTCAGGCGGGCGCTGACGGCAATCGGCGCGTTGTAGGAGGGGTGCCCCACATCTGCTTTCTTCCGGCAGATGTGGGTATGTGGATACTCTAACGATTGTCCGGCTGCGGACTCGGCGGCGGTAACATCAGGTTTGACAAGTTCGGCGGTGCCAGATCCACGCTTCCGGGCGGCAGGGAGCTAACCGCGTCAGGCTTCTCCGCCGCCCACTTCTCATAGCGGTCGGAGACCATTATGTGGTAGCAGGCCTGGCGGCGCTCTTCGGCGGCCTCAACCAGTCCGGCCTGCTGCAAGGGAAGAACGTAGCTGTCGACCCACTTGCGCTCGCGCAGGCTCATGGGGCCCTTGCCAATATCCACCGCAACTCCGGCCAAATGCGAAGAGGCAATGTCGCCCTCGGCGGGGGCGGCATTCCGGTTGTAGCGCCGCAGGCGGTACTGCTGCTTGACGGTGCGCACCAGCGAGGTGACCCAGAGCGACTTGCCGAATTTCCGGTAGTAGGCCTCGGATATGTCGGTTATGAACTGGCGCGTCCAGGGACGGCAGTAGCGGCGGGTAGAGTCCAGGTTGGGGGACAGGCGCAGGGCGGGCGATTCGCTGACCGGGACCAGGTCTTGCCGCACCTCGAGGCTGAGCAACTCGTCATCATCGGCGATGCGCGGCAGTTGCAGGCGATTGATCAGCTCGTTCTGCCGCAGCATCGAATCGTGGCTTCCCCGCAGCACCGGGTTCCAGCGCAGATAGCGGACGTGCCGTATCCGGCGCCGCCGGTAAGAGGTGCGGGCGTGAAGCGCGAAAACTTCCGTGCAGGTAACAATCAAAACTACGAGGACCAAAACAGCCTTAATAAAAACAGACGAAGCGCGCAATGGCGTAATCCCCGGTTCAGAGATCCCGACTTCTTTACTTAGAAGTAAGTTTGGCGTTCAGTGTAACCCGGAAACACGGGATTTCAGCGCTGAATTTTCGTGCCGCCGAGTAAGATGGCACGTGCACCTGCGATATCGACCAAAGACCTGTGAAACGGCGTACACGAATTACCCTAGCGGGATACTAAGCCTGCCGCTCGCCTGTAGCCGCGCCCACTCGAGTGATCAGCACCGGGCACATGGCGTTGCGCACCACTTTTTCGGTCACCGATCCGAACGCCAGGTGCCGCCATCCGCTGGCCCCGTGCGTGGCAATGACGATGAGGTCCGCGTTCTCGTCCTTGGCCACGCGCACAATCTGCTCGGCCGCGTCGCCGTCGACGATCATTGGATGGACTCTTACACCCTTTGCCGGCAGGGACTCGGTTAATTTACGCAGTTTCCCCTCGGCCTCCGGGTAGAGCAGCCGCTCTGCTCCCGGGACATCTCCTTCTTCTCTCCAATCGGCCGACTCGGGATGGGTCGGCAGCGCGTGAACCAGGTAAAGTTCAGCTTTGAAATGGAGCGCCAACTCGGTTGCGTGCGCCAGGGCTTCGAGTGAGCCGTCACTGAAGTCAGTAGGGCAAATAATTTTCTTCCAGGGGAACATGATCCACCTTATTTGGGGAATTCAATGCTGCTGGCTTCAAGCCGCATCTTACGACAACACGGGGCGAAATGTCTCTGGATAACTTTCCCCTGTTCTTCCGCCTGAGTACAGCGCAGGAAAGATGCGAGCTCGAATCATGCGGTAGATCCTCTGCCGGCCCGAATATGGTTCAGCACCAACTGCACCTCGTTGGCGATGTCGTCGTCGCCGGTGAGCACCACGTCCGCGTACTGGCGCGTGGGATGGAGGTGCTGTTGCGCCATGGGCCGCACGGTGGCGTAAAACTGCTCCAGAACGCTCTCCCGCGTGCGCCCGCGCTCGCGCATGTCGCGCTCGATGCGGCGCGCCAGGCAGATCTCCTCGCCCAAATCGACGAAGACCTTGGTGGCCAGCGCCGCGCGAATCTCCTGCCAATAAAGCGCAAACAGCCCTTCGACAATGATGAACCGGCTCGGCTCGACGCGCTCCGTAAGGCTAGTGCGGGCATGCGTCTTGAAATCGTAAACCGGCTTGTCGATGGCGCTGCCCTGCGCCAGGCGGCGGATGTGCTCGATGAGCAGGGGCGAATCGAGCGCTTCGGGCGCGTCGAAATTGCAGCGCGCGCGCTGCTCCAGTTCCAGGTGTGCCAGGTTACGGTAGTAGGAATCCAGGCGCAGGATGACCGCGGCCGATGGCGGCGACGAGTTCAGCTCGTCGCACAGGCGGCTGCTCAGGTAGCTCTTGCCGGCGCACGACGGCCCGGCGACGCCGATCAGATAAGGTTTCATCCTGCGCTGCTCCTTAATGCCGGTCATAGGAACCGCCGCCCCTGTCACGCGCGTAACGATTCTTCGATCCTGGGGAGGACGGCCGCCAGCAGCTCCGTGAGCTTGCCGCGCACCCGGGCGCCGATGGCCAGCACCTCTTCGTGGGTGATCTCTCGCGGCGACATGCCCGCCGCCATGTTGGTGACGCAGGAAATCGCCAGCACTCCCAGCCCAATGTGGCGGGCGGCGATCACCTCCGGAACGGTTGACATGCCCACCAGATCGGCGCCGATGGCGCGCAGGTAGCGAATCTCGGCGGGCGTTTCGTAGCTCGGCCCGGCCAGCGCGGCGTAGATGCCTTCTTGCAGCTCAATGTCGTGCCTGCGGCCTTCCTCCAGCGCAATCCCGCGATAGGCGCGGCTGTAGGCCTCGGTCATGTCGGGAAAGCGCGGGCCTAGACGCGGATCGTTGGGGCCGGTCAGGGGATTGGCCCCCTGCAGGTTGATGTGATCGCTGATCAACACCAGCGCGCCTTGCCGGTAAGCGGAGTTCATTCCGCCGGCGGCGTTGGTCAGCACCAGAGCGCGCGCGCCCATGCGCGCCAGCACGCGCACCGGAAAAGCCGCCTGCCTGGAGGTGTAGCCTTCGTACTGGTGCACGCGGCCTTGCATAACGGCCAGGCTCAGGCCGGTGGCCGCGGCATCGCCGGCAGCGGATTTTGCCAATTTGCCGATAACCAGCCGCTCCGCATGGCCTATGGCGGTGGCGCGGGGGAAATGCGGAATCTCCTGGTAGGGAATGGCGAGCGGCTCCTGCAGGCTGTCGGCGAAGCCTCCCAGGCCGGAGCCGAGGATGACGGCGATCCTCGGGGCCACGATGCCGGCCCGCTCGCTCATCCGGCCAAGCACGAACTGCGCTGCCTCCTCGGCCCGCGCGAACTCGCCGGGCTCCGGCGCCGCGTCATTTCTATTGTCGAAAGCCTCATCGGGTGCTGTCTTCATAGGAACATTCCGGCGATGCAAGCAGACATGAGATTGGCCATGGTGCCGCAGATCATGGCGCGAAACCCCAGCCGCGCCAGGTCGCCGCGGCGATTGGGCGCCAGCGCCCCCAGCCCGCCGATCTGAATGCCTATCGAGGTCAGATTGGCAAAGCCGCAGAGGGCGAACGTGGCCAGGGTGAACGAGCGGGGATCTAGGCTGGCTTTTTGCGCCCCTAGCATGGTGAAGGCCACCAGCTCGTTCAACACCATGCGCGTGCCCAGCAGGTTACCGATGGCCAGGCAATCGCGCCAGGGCACGCCCACGATGAACGCTACCGGCGCGAAGATCCAGCCGAAGATGCTTTCCAGGCTGGCGGGAAACCAGCGGACGCCGTGCGCGCCGAGCCAGCCGTGCGCCGCCCCAAGCAGGCCATTGAGCAGCGCAATCAGCGCCAGAAAAGAGATCAGCATGGCCGCCACGTTCAGCGCCAGCCAAAGGCCGTCGGTGGTGCCCTTGGCGGCTGCGGCCAGCACGTTCTCGTGCTTTTCTTCCGGACTGTGCGTCAGCTCCGCCTGCCTGTCTGGCACCGCCGTCTCCGGCACCATCATCTTGGCCAGCATGATGGTTCCGGGCGCGGTCATGATTACGGCGGTGAGCAGGTGCCTGGCCTCTATGCCGCTCAGGATGTAGGCGCCCATTATGCCGCCGGAGACGTGCGCCATGCCGGCGGTCATGATCACCATCAGCTCCGACTCGGTCACCTTGGGCAGGAACGGGCGAATGGTCAACGGCGCCTCGGTTTGTCCCATGAAGATGCTGGCCGCCACGTTGAGCGACTCGACCCCGCTGGCTCCCATCACCCGCATCATGATCCCGGCCATAATGCGGATGATGAACTGCATCACGCCGTAGTGGTAGAGAATGGCGAAAAAAGCGGCAATAAAGATGATGGTGGGCAGCACCTGGAAGGCGAAATAGAAGCCGTAGCTGGAATGCTTCTCGCCCAGCGCGCCGAAGACGAAGCGGGAGCCGGCGAAGGAATAGCTAAGCAGACGGGTGACCGTGTCTCCGGCCACGGCCAGCACGCGCCGCCCGTATTCGAACCGGAGTACCAGAAAGGCAAACAGAATCTGTAATCCCAGCCCGGTGAGGACGGTCCTGGGCCTGATCGCCCGCCGGTTGTTGGAGAACAAAACGGCAAGCGCGAGCAGAACGATGATGCCGAGGATTCCCGTGAATCGCTGCATTGCCTCTGCCGGACGCATTTAAGATTTTTGCCCACAGGCTTCAGATTGAACAGCGCCACCCCGTTGATTTCTCAATCTGAAATCAGCCGTTTCCGAATCTTAAATGCATATGTTCGCGCCTCCCCCAGCCGATGTTGGCATCCTCGACGGGCCTTTGGCGGGCGGGAAGCGCAATTCATAGTTCGACCGCAGAGTAAATCAGCGCCTCGGGGAAGGGAAGCAGATTCGCTGGCGGGCATGCCCCCCTTGCCGTATCCCTCTTTCAATAGAGACGGCTTTTTCTCTTGCCACGCAGTGGGTCAGTTTGAAGGTGCCCCAGGTTCCGCGCCGCGCTTTTCGGCGCTAACCTGGGGAATCGGCCCCACGTCAGCCCGACCGCAGGGCGGGACGTGGGGCACCCAGTGTTAATTCGAGTTCAAACTGCCCCGGCCACCCTTGCCAGCGCAGTTGACGCACTCTGACGCTGCGTTTATGATCACCTAAAGCCTTTGTGCACGCGGCTCCGCGGGCGTATAGGGCTTTTCTTGCTCTGCCCCCTCGTTCAACGGCAGGACAGACTGACTCTGGATCAGCATATCGGGGTTCGAATCCCTGGGGGGCAGCCAAAATTCATGCGGGTTTCCGCGATTCTTCCTCTTTCGGAACGCTCTTGTGTGAGTCCTGTGTCAGAAATTGACCTGGGCACCCATCTGACATCTGGTTTACGTTCCGTCTCCGCTGTCCTCTATGACACTTTTGTCCTGTTCGTGTGTGGTTTCAGAGTGTTAGGATAAGGCTTCCGTTCAACTGACTACTGGTTTTTGGAAGTGAAACATGACTTCTGAAAAGCTCTACAGCATCCTTACGCTTATCGATAAGCTTGATAGTGGACTCGGTCTTCAACAAAAGTTAGACGCTATCAGAGATGCCCTTACGAATCTTACAAGCCAGCCAGCTCTACCGCAGCACCAAAGTAATTTGGCAAGCGCACTCGGGGCGTTCGAACAGGCTGCTGCAAAGTTGCGGGAATCGATGACTCCCTCGCAATTTGAATTGATTGAAAGTATGGGAGGCGCCGAATTTTTCGACCCGGAAATATCGAAGAAGGTGCGAACTGTCATGGAAAAGAACGCAATGACGCCGTCTGTCGCCAGAGATTTTGTGCAGGATCTTTCATCGCGGCGTGCAGATTTTCTATCGACGGTACGGAATGCTAAACAAAGCCTCGAAAAACTTAAGATTACGGCATCGCTGCTTACTCCTGGTTCTGCCGATCTGGCCTTTCTAATTCCACGTGACATATTCGATAACAAGCTGGAACCATTTGCGAAAGAATTAACGTTTATCAGCCGTTTGCTTCAAGATTTCAGTGAGGCGCTGACGGGTCAGGCCCAACCCGTCGAACTGGAGCAATTATCATCCTCAGAACCAACGGTAGCGCTTGGAGTGGGCGTGTCGGTGATTGCCGCGCTTGCTGTTATCGTGAACAAATTTCTGGATGCGTGGGAAAAAATCGAGAGGATACGAAAGATAAGGGCCGAATTAGACGAAATGGGGTTGAAAGCTAACGAGGCCGAACTCGAGGAAAAAATAACGACTGTTGTTGAAGAGGTGGTCGAGGAAGCTACCGAGTCAGTCCTGGCTAAATATCCTGGATCAGAGGAAAGAAAGAACGAATTGGGTAACGCAATCCGTGGGGATACATGCCGCTTATTTGGGCAGATCGAGCGAGGGTTGAAAGTAGAGTTTCGAGCGGAGCCGTCGAAAGACGGCGATGCTGAACAGAAAAAAGCGTTAACGGAGATTGTTAATCTGGCTCAAGTGATGCATTTCCCACTGGTTCCGCAAGAGCCAATGCTACTCAAGGGTGGTGAGGTCCTTGAGGGTGAAATCCACACGCTGAAGGCATCCAAGAAAACAACTACCCAAAAGACTACTGTGTCAAAAAAGTGAGTTTGCGACGCTGATTCGGTTTGACGCTCGTTCTGCCTGTCGCAAAGTTTTCTGCTCCGTGGACCTGCGCTGATGGCGCCGAACCGAGTCGAACTGTACAATGTGAGTTTCGCAGCCGCAACCACGGCGCGGTGAAATCACAGTTTTTGCAAGGAGAAGCGTATGTCCGCAAAGACGGCTATTGTCTCTGGAATGCTTGTCGCGGGCCTGCTGATTGGCGGCGCACTGCCGTCGCTGGCCGATGCACGTAGCGACTGCAGAGAGCGCATTCGCCGGGCCGAGACCAATCTTAAGAAAGAGATTGAGCGCCATGGAGAGCGCGGCAAGGACGTGGAGAAGCGCAAACGGGAGCTGCAAAGAGAGCGCGAGAGGTGCCGCGCTTATGAGAGCGAGCGCGGGGCTCCTCCGCCCGAGGCTCCCCGTCCCCACGAAGTCATCTCGCATTGAATAAAGATCGGCCGGCCGGGCTCGTGCGCATCTTGGCGCGCCCGTGTCCCGCCCGTCAATTTCAGACCACAATCAGCTTTACTGCACTGGCAGTTCCCCGGCAGGACTTCTGCTGCTTTATCCCTTCACAGAGTTGCTGTTGCCTCCGCAATAGGCCAGCGACCATGCCAACCCCAGTCCTAGCGGGCCCGCCCGCAGAGCCGCAGCAGCTTCTTGCGTATGCGCCCTGCCCAGAACAGCCGCACCGCAAGCCCTATCAGGTCTCCACGAAGCTTAGGCAGCGATAGCGGCAAAGCAGCGAGGCCGTCGTCCGCACCGCAGCTCTGATCAGCTTGCCCCTGCGCAGGAACTCAGCCGGCCCCGTCCGGCCACGAGCAGCTCTGACCGCGGCTGGCCAGAAATGGTGGAGCACAACTCGCCGCCTTTGCCCTGCGTCTAGTGATATTGCCGACTGAGTAGTCACCAATCGGGCAATCGGTTAGCGCGCGCTTATTCCCCCGCGGAGGGTCCATATGCCAGATGCACAACGAAGCGAAACGGTGATCGCAGCTACAGAGGCTCAGATCGCCGTCCATTGGAAAGAAGAGGAGTATTTCAACCCGCCAACACAATTCATAGCGCAGGCAAATCTCACCGATCCATCCGTCATGGATCGATTCGGGGAAAAGCATTTTCCCGAGTGTTTCCGCGAGTACGCCGACATGCTGCACTGGGACGAGTATTGGAAAACCACCCTGGATGCCAGCCATCCCCCGTTCTGGAAATGGTTTGTGGGGGGCAAGCTCAACGTCTGTTACAACTGCGTCGATCGCCACCTGCCCGAATACCGCAACAAGGCTGCCCTGATTTTCGTGCCCGAGCCGGAGTCGGAGCCGCACTTGGCGATCACCTACCAGGAGCTCTATGTCCGGGTGAACGAGATGGCGGCGCTGCTGCGGGATTTTGCCGGACTGAAGACCGGCGACCGCGTGACGCTGCACATGCCCATGATCCCCGAATTGCCGATCACCATGCTGGCCTGCGCCCGCCTGGGGGTAGTTCACTCGGTGGTGTTCGGCGGCTTCAGCGGCGAATCCTGCGGGAGAAGAATCGCCGACTCCGGCAGCCGCGTGCTGATCACCGCCGATGGCTACTATCGCAACGGGGAATTGATAGATCACAAAGGCGTCTCGGTCGAAACCGCCGTCAATATCGCCAAGGAAGAAGGCCAAACCGTGGACAAGGTCCTGGTCTGGCGGCGCACGCCGGGCAAGAATGCCTCGGCGGCGGAGATGGTCAAAGGCCGCGATTACTTCGTTGACGAGGTGCTGAAAGACTTCTCCGGCCAGCGGGTCGATCCCGTTTCCATGGATGCCGAGGCGCCGCTCTTTCTTATGTACACCAGCGGCACCACGGGAAAGCCGAAGGGCTGCCAGCACCGGACCGGCGGCTACCTGGCCTATGTCGCCGGCACCTCCAAATATATCCAGGACATTCATCCGACCGACGTGTATTGGTGCATGGCCGACATCGGCTGGATCACGGGCCACTCCTATATCGTCTACGGACCCCTGTCGCTGGCCGCCACCAGCGTGATTTACGAAGGCGTTCCCACTTACCCTGATGCCGGCCGCCCCTGGCGGATCGCCGAGCGGCTGGGGGTAAACATCTTTCACACTTCGCCCACCGCCATTCGCATGCTGAGAAAAGCCGGCTCCGACGAGCCCCGCAAGTACAACTACCACTTCAAGCACATGACGACGGTCGGCGAGCCCATCGAGCCGCTGGTGTGGCGCTGGTATTACGACGTGGTCGGAAAGGGCAAGGCGGTCATCGTCGATACCTGGTGGCAGACGGAAAACGGGGGCTTCCTCTGCAGCACCAAGCCGGCGCTGGATCCCATGAAGCCCGGCAGCGCGGGCCCGGGTGTTCCCGGAATCTACCCCATCATCTTTGACGAGGATGGCAACGAAATCCCCTCCGGTTCCGGGGTGGCGGGAAACATCTGCATAAGGAATCCCTGGCCTGGCATCATGCAGACCATCTGGGGAGATCCGGAGCGCTTCGTCACACAGTACTATGCGCGCTACTGCAAAGACCCAAAGAGCAAGGACTGGCGTGACTGGCCGTACTTTGCCAACGATGGAGCGATGCAGTCCGCCGATGGGTACTACCGCATTCTGGGCCGGGTGGATGACGTCATAAACGTCGCCGGGCACCGGCTCGGGACCAAGGAACTCGAATCGGCTTGTCTGATGGTTCCGGAGGTGGCCGAAGCGGCGGTCGTGCCCGTTGCCGACGAGGTGAAAGGCCGGCTGCCGGAGGTTTACGTCTCGCTGAAGCCGGGGATAATGCCGAGCCCGGAGATAGAAAGAAAGGTGGTGAACGCGCTGGAAACTCACATCGGCAAAATCGCGCGGCCCAGCGCCGTGCACATCGTGCCGGACATGCCGAAAACCCGGTCGGGCAAGCTCATGCGCCGTGTGCTGGCTTCGATTTCCAACCGGCGCGAACCCGGCGACATTTCCACACTGGCTAATCCCGCCGTGGTTGCCCAGATTCGCGAGATGGTGCAGCACAAGAAGGCGGCTTAGTAAAACACAGGGGCTGGCCCTTACCTTGGGCCAACGCCAACTCGTAATCGACTGCCGCAACGCGGCAGGCTAGTTAAGGTTTTAAGGAGAACCGGAAATGGGTACTTACAGAGACATTAAACCTGAGTTGACCATTGCCCCGCAACAGCTTCCCAAGGTCGCGAACCCCGCGCCCCTGGGGCTGGTGGGGTTCGGTTTGACAACCGTGCTGCTGAGTTGTATCAACGCGGGACTCATCCCCGCCGATGGCGCTACTGCCGTGGTGCCCTTGGCCTTCGCCTTCGGAGGGCTGGCGCAAATCTTCGCCGGAATACTGGAGTACGTGAACGGCAACACCTTCGGCCTGGTCGCTTTCACGTCATACGGTTGCTTCTGGTGGTGGTATGCCTTCCTGGTGTGGACCATCGGGGCGGGCTGGATAAAACCGCCGGCGCCGGTCGCGATCGCCACGGCGCTGTTGCTGTGGGGCGTCTTCACCCTCTATATGTGGGTGGCCACCTTCCGGGCCAACAAGGGAGTCTTCACGGTGTTCCTGCTGTTGTGGATCACTTTCTTCCTGCTGGCGGCGGGCGATTACGGTTACGCCGTGGCAAAGACAATTGGCGGCTATGTCGGATTGGCCACCGGCGGCGCGGCCATGTATGTGTCGTTCGCGGAAGTAGTCAATGGCGCTTTCGGACGGGCAGTCATGCCCCTGGGCAATCCCATCGTGAAAGCGCGCGCCCTGTCTCCCAGCGAAACGGGCAGTCGGGCGGCATAATTACTCAGGCTCCGGCAAGCGCTTGGCTCGCACTTGCCGGGGCCGGTAGTAACTATAGGTGGGTAGTGGGTCAATTTGAAGGGTGCCCCAGGTTCCGCGCCGTGCTATTCGGCGCTAACCTGGGGCAATTGGGGAGGTGGTTTACCTTTTGCCGCGCTCTGTGTTCCGGCAAAGGCAAAAACTAAATGCCCGCCTTTTTTCTAATTGATCTTAAACTGGTCGCGTGCCCGCTTGTCGTAACGCTCCCGCCGACTGCGGATAAACATGCCGGTGGCGGCAGCCACCATGAAACCTGCAAAGGGCAACAGAATCAAACTGTGGGCTAACACTCATTCACCTCAATTGGCAACTCGCAATCGGTTGCGTGCAAGAATTTCCTGCATCTTTTCCCTTTGAACCCTGCGCGAGCACAAAAGTTGTGTGCTCAGTCCGCCAGAAGCCGAGGTAATTTGGCGCGGATGGCCTTCAGCATCTAACATTAAATCCAGCCCTGACGGGGGCCGTAGCACTCGCATATGCGTTTCGGCAGTGCGCGTGCCATTTGCCCGTCGGCGCGGGAGCTGCGATGCTCACTCCAATAGAGTTTGGCACTTCCGGGTGGCGGGCCGTAATGGCCGACGAGTTCACCTTTGACAATGTGCGCCGGGCCACAACCGGCATTGCCCGTTACGTCTCGAGCGGCAAGCCGCAGGGCGCGCGGCTGATCATTGGCCGCGACCCGCGTTTTTTGGGCGAGAGCTTCGTCGGCCTGGCGAGCGAAGTGCTGCGGGCTTATGGTATTCAGCCGCTGGTTGTTTCCGAGCCGGCGCCCACGCCCGCCATATCCTGGGCCATTTTGCGGCTCCGGGCCGATGGGGCCATCAATTTCACCGCCAGCCATAATCCACCGGAGTACAACGGCATAAAGTTTTCCACTCCGGATGGCGCTCCTGCCCTGCCTGAGGTGACCAGCCGCATAGAGGCCGAGATCGTCGCCGCCGGCCAGGACGGCGGCACTCCACCGGCCGCGTCGCAAGTCAAGGTGGAAGAGATCGAGATCAAAAGCGATTACCTGAAGCGCATGCAGGAGACCGTCAATCTGGCCGCCATCGGCAAAGCCGGGCTCAAGGTCTGCTTCGATCCGCTTTGGGGGGCGGCGCGCGGTTACGCCGACGAGTTGCTGCGGGCCAACGGCATCGAGGTGGCCACGGTCCACGACCGCCGCGATGTGCTTTTTGGCGGGCACGCGCCCGAGCCCGATGGGCATATCCTGAACGACCTGCGCGACAAGATGCGGCAGACGGGCGCCAGCATCGGCATAGCCACCGACGGCGACGGCGACCGCTTCGGCATCGTCGATGCCGATGGTACCTATATTTCACCCAATTACGTCATCGCCCTGCTGTTCGACTACCTGGTCGAGAGCCGCGGGTGGCGGAACGGCGTCGGCAAATCGGTGGCCACCACCAATCTGATCAACGCCTTGGCCGACTACCACAAGGTGGAGCTGCACGAGACCCCGGTCGGCTTCAAGTACCTGGGCGAGCTGATCAAGCAGGACAAAATCGCCATCGGCGGCGAGGAGAGCGCCGGGCTTTCCATTCGCTACCACGTCCCGGAAAAGGACGGCGTGCTGGCCGGGCTGCTTTGCTGCGAGATGGTGGCCAGCCGGCGCGCGTTGCTGGGGAAATTATTGCAGTCGCTATTTGCCAAAGTTGGTTCGTATTACCCCTTGCGCGAGAACTTCCGCTTGACCGAGGAAGGCAAGAAGAAGTTCACTAAAAAGTTACAAGCGGAGCCGCACGAGTTTGCCGCGCGCAAGGTGGCGCAGGTGGTCCGCACCGACGGTCTGAAGCTGGTGCTGGCCGACGGCTCCTGGGTCTGCTATCGCCTGAGCGGTACCGAGCCGGTGGTGCGCGTCTATACCGAGGCGCGCAGCGAAGGCGAGATGGAGAAACTCAGCGCCGCCGCCAGGCAGTGGGTCTTTGAGGAATAGACCGGCTGTCCGGAACGTGTCAATGTTTTCCGGCATCCAAAGGTGCGGACGAGACGTACGCACCGGCAGCCGGCCTGGAGGCCAGCGCTACGCCCAGAAGGGTTAAGGAATGTTTTTGCAGCGAATGATCGCTCCCCTGTACTCTCGCCGGCGCTGGCTGGCAACGGCGGCGATCGCGCTGTTTGCCGCCGGACTCTGCTACCACGTCATCTTCAGCGCCAACGGCATGATGGCCTACCGGCAGAAGGTGAAAGAGTACAAGCAATTGCAGCAAGCGGTACAGCAGTCGCAGGCGGAAAACGAGAGATTGCAGGAGCATATCAAGCAACTCAAGAGCGATCCGCAGGCCATCGAAAAGGAAGCCCGCGAACAGTTTCGCTACGCCCGGCCAGGCGAGCTGATCTACGTGCTCCCGCCGCCCAAGCCTCCGAGTCCGCCTTCCACCGCTACCGCCCAGAAGCATTGACGCGCTGCTATCTCAGCGTTACATTCCAGGAATTTCAGAACGGAAGCCCAAGAAGTGTGGTGCTCCACAACTGTCCGATTTTGGCAGATGCAGGTTAGTTAGAATCCCCGCCTGCGGAAGGCGCACAGCAGTGCGCCATCAGCCGCAGCCGCGTAGGGCTGTTCCAAATGGTCTTCAGTCAGCTGCGGCCGCTTCCACCCGCAGCTTTGCGGTAGAGGCTTTCTTCTCGGGGACAGGCTGCGCTGGGGTTTCAAAGTGGCTCTTCAGTCGCAAGATGGGTTTCTCGAACTTGCGCCACAGCACTGTCGCCAGCGCCACCGACAACACCAGGCGCGCGGCCACGATGACCAGGTTGGTCATCTCGCCGAAGGGCTTCAGCCAGTGCTCGAATGTCCCAATCACCACGAACACCAGAATGTGCGTCATGTAAAGCCCGTAGCTGATGGTGCCCAGGAATTTTAGCGGGCCGCTGCGCAGCGTTCGTCCGTAGAGGTTGGGCCGCGGCTCGGAAAAAATCGCCGCGATCAGCATGCCGCCGAAGCCGAGCGCCAGCAGGGTATCGGCAAAGGCCGTTCCCCGGACCAGTATTAACGCCACTCCGCATATCCCCAGTCCGATGCCGGTTGCCCCGAGCCACTGCCAACGTCGCTGCGTCAGCACGTCCATGCGCAGCAGGACGGCGATCAGCGAGCCGATGGCCAATCCATCCAGGTGGACCAGGGTATGCGTTGGCGTGAGGAATCCGGTGTTGCAGATTCTCAGGATGGGAGAGGCGACGAAAGCGGCCACCAGGACGGCTGCCAGATGTGCCGGCCGAAGCCGGCGGCCAATCGGCGCCCAGAAAAGGTAAAACTGTTCTTCTATCGCCAGGCTCCAGGTCGGTCCGATAGGCGCCGGCAACGCCAGGAAAAACAGGTTCTGCAGGAAAAACGCGTAATGGAGCCAGGGCGCGGCAGCCGTCGCCTGCCAGGCATGGCGCGGACTAAACTCAAGGAACAACGGCAGCAGCACGTAATTGAGCAGCAACAGCAGCACGTACACCGGCCAGATGCGCAGCGCGCGCCGGGCATAGAAGTTGCGGAAAAAGCGGGGGTCGTCGCGGGCGTCGAGAATAATGCCGGTGATGAGGAATCCCGAGAGAACGAAGAACAGGCTTACTCCCATCCAGCCGAACTCGGCGAAGCGCGCCGCTAGGCCGTGGCCGAGCAAATTATGGCAGTGATAGATGACTACCAGGGCGATGGCCAGGCCGCGCAGTCCGTCGAGTGCGGGAATGTGGTGGGGAACCCAGGCCGGGCGGCTCAATCTTCCTCCATCACCGGCCCTTCGGGTTGTGCGCCACGGCTCACCGCGAGACGCCCTCCAGCGGCGAACTGGCGGTGGCATAGAGCTTCTTGGGCATGCGTCCGGCCACATAGCCGAGGCGGCCGGCAATCACGCCCTGCTTCATGGCCTCGGCCATCAGCACGGGGTCTTTGGCGGCGGCGATGCCGGTATTCATCAGCACGGCATCGAAGCCGAGCTCCATGGCCAGGGTGGCGTCCGAGGGAACTCCCACGCCGGCATCCACCACCAGCGGCACCGAGGTGATCATCTCGCGCAGGATGCGCAGGCTGGCCAGGTTCTGAATGCCCAGGCCGCTGCCGATAGGCGCTCCCAGAGGCATGACCGCGCTGGCTCCGGCGTCCAGCAACCGCTGCGCGATCACCGGATCATCGGAGGTATAGGGCAAAACAGTGAAGCCCTCCTTGACGAGCACGCGAGTGGCCTCGACTGTGGCGGCCACGTCAGGGTAGAGCGTCTTCTGACAGCCGATGACTTCGACCTTCACCCAATCGGAGAGCCCGACTTCGCGCGCCAGGCGGGCGGTGCGGATGGCCTCGTCGGCCGTATAGCAGCCGGCGGTGTTGGGCAGCAGGAAATACTTTTTGGGATCGATGAAATCCAGCAGCGATTCCTTGCTGCGGTCGAGATTGACGCGGCGCACCGCGACCGTGACCATCTCCGCGCCACTGGCCGCCAGCGCCTTGGCGGTTTCCTCGCCAGACTTGTACTTTCCCGTGCCAACGATCAGACGGGAACGAAAGGCTTTCCCGGCAATTACTAGTGAATCCATAGAGATATTGTAGAGCTTGGCGGCGGAAAAGGTGTGAGCTATGTCACATGGCAGGCGGCGAGGCAGGATAGCGGTTCCAGGCGGTTGTTGCGGGTCTCTCCAGCAGCCTGAATGTCGCCAGGGCAGCCGCTCTGGCGACAAGTACTACATGAACTCCGGGAGAAGAGGAAAAAACGGGAGCGGCAAGTTCTGCTATGCCGCCCCCGTTGCCTAGCGCCGCATTGCTGCCAGCCGGAGCTTATTTGGTAACTTGCACGGTCTTCAGCGGGCTGTTGCTTCCCAGTTGGTAGAAGTTCACGGTCATCTGGTTGCCGGCGACATCGACGGTGGCGAAGCCGTTGACGGCATCGCACCAGTCGGTGCGTCCAGGCAGGTCGCAGGCATAGAGCGGGGCTCCCGCTGCTCCCGTAATGATCTGCTCGATCGGATGCGTCAGACCGGAGAAGCGCGAGCTGTTCAATTGAGTGTCAGCCAGGATATGCTCGTGCCCGTGGAAGGTGGCGGTGACGATGGGATGATTGTTCAGGACGGTAATCAGTGAGGCAGGCGCATAGCTGCCGGTGCTTCCGGAATAGGGACAGTGCTGGCTTTCGGCGCAGAACACGGGGCCGTGGAAGAAGATGAACGCATGCGTGAGGCCGCGCGACTCGGCGGTGGCCAGGTCGGCGTCAAGCCAGGAGGTCTCGGCCGAGGTGATCAGATTGGCGTCGCCCGGCACGTCGATGCCGACAAAGTGCGCATTCTGATAGTCGAGCGAGTAGGTCAATTCCGTGGTCAGGGAGTTGAAGTTGGCAGCTCCGATGGCGCTGGCGACGCCGGGCTCGTTGTAGTACGACTGCCAGCCCGCAGTGTCGGCCGAGTCGTGGTTGCCGCGAATAGAAAAGGTTTTGCCGGAAAGTCCGTTGTTGTTGTTTCCGTTCATGGCGGCCATATAGGTCTGCGTGCCGGCGAGGGTGAAACCGGAGGGCTCAAGGTCTCCCGTATAGACGGTGAAGCTCGGGCTTTCCCCTGCCACCTGGGAGGAAATCGAGGCCAGCGTCGAGGCGCCATCTCGGGAATCGCCCCACGAGACAAAGCGGAAAGCGGTCGCGGCAGATGACGAGGGCGAGGATGGGGACGATGGCGACGAGCTTGAGGGGGTTGAAGGCGTCGAGCCCGAGGTCGAGGCCGGCGTCGATGGACTGGAGCCGGCGGCGTTGGTGGCACTTGCCGGGTTGCCTGACTTGGAGCCACCACAGGCTTGTAATACCAGTGAGGTAATAGCGAAAACAGCAATCAGGGCAATAACCAATATGGGCTTGCGGCCTCTTATTTTCATTTGCAGCTCCGGGGGAGTGAAATTGCGATTGCGGCAAGGGTAAGGTGGCGGAGCTGTCAGGGAAATGCGGCTGACTCTGTAGGCTGGCAGGGAAGTTATCTTACCCGGCTATGTCGGGAATACCTGAGGCGAATCTAAGGCTTTCACCTGCAGAGTACGAACTGGCTGAAAATAATGCCGCTTCCGGGCAAGCAAAACTGCTGGCCAGAGAAGCCACTTATGAACATTGTTAATAGTTACTTTGCGGTAACTGTTTTGACCTTTCTGACAAGTGAACCAGTTACGCAGTGAGTAGGGCGACACAAAAGAGGTATTTCCCGTCCTCGATCAATTACACTGGCTTGCGCGGAATACTGATGGAGTTGCGGAGGGCGCGATCATGGAAACGGAAATCACCCGGCTTACCCTGGCCGAAGCTGCGGATTTGGTAAAGCAAGGTAAGATTTCGCCGGTCGAACTTACGCGCGCTTGCCTGGCGAATATCGAGCGCTACCACCCTGTTCTCAACGCCTTCATAACGGTGACTGCCGAAAGCGCTCTGGCCGAGGCGGCGCAGGCCGAGCGGGAAATTCAGGCCGGGCGGTGGCGCGGGCCGTTGCATGGCATTCCCGTGGCGATGAAGGACATTATCGACCAGAAGGGGGTGCTGACCACGGCTGGCAGCGCGGTTTTGCAGGGAAACATCGCCCAGGAAGATGCGGAGGTGACCCGCCGGCTCAGGCTTGCCGGGGCGGTGCTTCTCGGCAAGCTCAACCTGCACGAGTTTGCCTATGGCGCCAGCGGCATCGTCAGCCATTTCGGCGTGGTGCGCAATCCCTGGAACACGGAGCGGATCACCGGCGGCTCATCCTCGGGTTCGGCCGTGGCAGTTGCCGTGGGCATGTGCTTTGCGGCAATTGGCACCGATACTGCCGGCTCGATTCGTTTGCCCGCCGCTTTTTGCGGCATCGTCGGGCTGAAGCCCAGCTTTGGGTTGGTCAGCCGGCGCGGCATCTTCCCGCTCTCGCTTTCTCTGGACCACGCCGGGCCAATGACGCGCAGCGTCAGGGACGCCGCCATAGTGCTCGATGCCATCGCCGGCTACGATCCCGCCGACGCCGACAGCCGCAAATTTCCTCAGACCAGCTATCAGAATGCCGTGAGCCGGAATACCGCCGATCTGCGAATCGGCATTGCCACCGCCTACTTCTGTGATGGCGCGGACCCGAAAATCGAATCGGAGCTACGCATCGGAATCGCGCGCATCACCGCGCCACGCACCTCGGCGGTGCGCGATGTGAAGGTCCCCATCGACGAAGACCGCACCGTGCACGCCTACGAGGCCTACCATTATCACCAGCCGTTCCTCGCCGCCCACAGCGGTGACTACCATCCGCAGACGCTGCAGCGCATTCTGGCCGGCAAGGATATCAGCCAGGCCCAGTACGAGGCCAAAAAAGCCGAGCTGCAAGCCCTGCGCCATCGGGCGGCCGAGCTGTTTCGCGAGGTGGACGTGCTGATTACCCCCACCGTCCCGGTGCCGCCGCCGGCCATCGCGGAGTTGCAGGCGGACCTGCCGAATCTGCGCAAGCGCGAATTGGTCACTTTGCGCTGCACGCGGCCATTCAATGTGCTGGGACTGCCGGCCATCACTGTACCTTGCGGATTTACCGTCGATGGCATGCCGATCGGCATGCAAATTAGCGGCGCCACCGGGGCAGAGGACAAGGTGCTGGCGGTGGCGCACCAGTTCGAACAGCTCACGGAATGGCACCGCCGCGTTCCGCTCGTGCTGCAGTCGCGCTCAGTTACCACTCACTAGATGCCTGGTGGCATGGGTGCCCCATTCCTTTGCTTGAGTGGGGCAGTTCTCCAGACCGCGAGGAAACAGTCCTGCGATGAAAAACATGCTGAAGCTGTTTGTTTCCGCCGTCGTTCTCAGCGTCGTCTGCGTGGCGCAAACATCCGCTGCCCCGGCCCCGCCAGCCGCGAGCCCCGCCAAGGAAACTCCGCTCCAGGCGCTGCCGTACACGCCCGGGCTCGATGTCAGCTCCATGGACCGCTCGGCAGATCCATGCGTCGATTTCTATGCCTATGCCTGCGGCGGATGGATCAGGCGCAACCCGGTTCCGCCCGACCAGGCTTCCTGGAGCATCTACGGCAAGCTGAGCTACGCGAACCAGCGTTTTCTCTGGGGACTGCTGCAGGATGCCGCCAAGCCTGGCGCTCACCGCGATGCGGTGCAGCAGAAAATCGGCGACTACTTCGCTTCCTGCATGGACGAAGCCGCGGTGGAAAAAGCTGGGGCGAAGCCACTTGAGCCGGCTTTCCGCGAGCTGGCCGCGATCAAGACCATCAAAGACTTGGCGCCGTGGCTGGCCCGGCAGCATCTGGTCAGCTTCGGCTACACCAGCATGATGTTCAGCTTTGGCTCCAACCAGGACTTTGCCGATTCCACGCGGGTCATCGCCTTTGCCACCGCCGGCGGCCTCGGCCTGCCCGACCGCGATTACTACCTCAAGCCCGAAGCCCGCATGGAGGACGCCCGCCAGCACTACGTCGCTTACGTGCAAAAGATGTTCGAGTTGCTGGGAGATGCGCCCGGGACGGCCGCCCGCGAGGCGCAGACGGTAATGCGCATGGAGACGGCCATGGCCCAGGCTTCGCTTAGCCGGGTGGAGCTGCGCGATCCCTACAAGAGCTTTCACAGGATGAACCGCGCCGGGCTGCAGGCGCTCACTCCGTCGTTCGACTGGAACTCCTATCTTCAGGCTTCCGGGGTGGGACAGGTGCAGGAGTTCAACGTTACCGAGCCCGAGTTCTTCAAGCAGTTGGAAGCGCTGCTCAAGAGCGAGTCGCTGGACGACTGGAAAACTTATTTCCGCTGGCACGTTGCCCGGCAGAACGCGCCGTATCTTTCCAAGCCGTTTGTGAATGCCGACTTCGAGTTTTACCGTCACTACCTGCAGGGGACAGAACAGATCGCGCCGCGCTGGAAGCGCTGCGTGGGCCTGGTGAACTACCAGTTGGGCGATGCCGTGGGGCAGGTCTACGTCGCCCGGACATTCGGCCCGGAGCTGAAAATGCGCACCCTGAAGATGACCCGGGAGATCGAAGCGGCCATGGAATCCGAGATCAAGGCCCTCGACTGGATGGGCCTGGAGACCAAGCAGCAGGCCCTGGCAAAGCTGCACGCGGTGGTGAACAAGATCGGCTATCCCGACCACTGGCGAGACTACAGTTCGGTAAGGATCGAGCGCGGCGATTTCTTCGGCAACTTCCAGCGGGCCACCGAATTCGAGTCGCGCCGGCAGTTGAACAAGATCGGCAAGCCGGTCGACCGCGGCGAGTGGATGATGCCGCCCAGCACCGTCAACGCCTACTACGATCCGCAGATGAACGACATCAATTTCCCCGCCGGCGTGTTGCAGCCGCCGCTGTTCGACTCCAGGATGGATGACGCCCCCAACTACGGCAACACCGGCAGTACCATCGGCCATGAGTTGACGCACGGCTTCGACGACCAGGGCCGGCAGTTCGACGAAAAGGGCAACCTGCGCGACTGGTGGACCCGGCAGGATGCCGAGCATTTCGAGCAGCGGGCGCAGTGCGTGGTCGACCAGTACGCCAGGTACGTCATCGTGGACGACATTCACATCAACAGCAAGCTGACCGAGGGCGAAGATGTCGCCGACCTGGGCGGGACCGTCCTGGCTTACCTCGCCTGGAAGAACGAGACTGCCGGGCAGAAGCTGCGTCCCATCGGCGGATTCACCCCCGAGCAGCGCTTCTTCATCGGCTTTGCCCAGTGGGCCTGCGATAACGAGCGCCCGGAAAGCCTGCGCTTGAGCGCGGTTACTAATCCGCACTCCCCGGGCAAGTACCGCGTCAACGGCGTGCTGGTAAACGTTCCCGAGTTCGGGCCCGCCTTCGGCTGCAAGGCGGGACAGCCGATGGTCAAGGAGCAGCCCTGCAAGATCTGGTAGCGACCATCAGATTTAAGATTTTTGATTTCAGATTAGAAAGGGCGGTTTCTCGGTGGGTGTGCCTGTACGCTCGAAGCGAGCGTCATCCCGACCGAAGCGAAGCCGGAAGGCAAGCGAAGTGGAGGGATCTTGTGTTTGTTATGGCGGGAAAGCGATGCAAGATTCCTCGACTCGCGACGCCGTCGTCGCTCGCTCGGAATGACATTCACTTTTGTGTCACAGCATCTTCGAAAAAGGCATAAGCAAAGGCGCAATGGCCGTTGTTTTTAATCAAAAATCAGAAATCAAAAATCTTAAATGGCAGTGTTGCCGGCGCGCATTGCGCCGGACGGGGGCGGCAGCATCTATACTGGATAAGCTGTCGATCATTGCGAGGGGGAGTTGATGAGGAACTTTGAAAGCCTCTCGGAGCGGGAGGTTCTGGCCCTTGCCATCCAGCTTGAGGAAGACGACGCGCGCATCTACGCCGATTTTGCCGAGGGGCTGCGCGAAACCTATCCCGCCTCGGCCCAGGTTTTCGAGGGCATGCGCCAGGAGGAGTCGAAGCATCGCCATCGCCTGTTCGAGCTGTACAAGCAGAAGTTCGGCGAACACATCCCGCTGATTCGCCGTGAAGACGTCAGGGGCTTCGTCAAGCGCCGCCCGGTCTGGCTCTACAAGCCGCTCGGGCTCGAGACCGTGCGTAAGCAGGCCTCCGCCATGGAAATGGAAGTGCGCAATTTCTATGAGAAGGTAGCTGCCAAAACGCAGGACGCCAGCCTTCGTCAACTGCTGGGCGATCTGGCCGAAGAGGAGCGCTCGCACGCCCTGCGCGCCGACGAACTCAACCGGCAGGTGCTTAAGCCGGACGTGCGGCGCGAGGAAGATGAAGCTAACCGCCGGCTGTTTGTGCTGCAGATCGTGCAGCCCGGACTGGCGGGATTGATGGACGGCTCCGTCTCCACCCTGGCTCCGGTCTTCGCCGCCGCCTTTGCCACCCGCAATTCGTGGGACGCCTTCCTGGTGGGGCTGGCCGCCTCCATCGGCGCCGGCATCAGCATGGGCTTCGCCGAGGCGCTCTCCGACGACGGCAGCCTTACCGGGCGCGGCCATCCCTGGCTGCGCGGGCTGATTTGCGGCTTGATGACCACCTTTGGCGGCATCGGCCACACCTTGCCTTATCTGATCCCGAGTTTTCGCGCGGCGACCACCGTGGCCGTCATTGTGGTCGTATTCGAACTGGCCGCCATCTCCTGGATTCGCAACAAATACATGGACACGCCGCTGGTTTCGGCGACCTTGCAGGTGGCGCTGGGCGGCGCGCTGGTCTTTCTGACCGGAATTCTGATTGGAAGCTCGTGAGAGGGATTTGGGTTAGCCTCTAGCCCCTACTCCCTAACCCCTACTTGATCACAATCGATCTGTGATCGTAGAAGGCCACCGTTGCGGTGGTTGCCTTTCGCGCATCGAAGATGTCCTTGGAAACCGGGAAGCTGACAATCACCGTGCCGGAAGCCTGTTCACCGGGCGCTATTCGGGTGTTGTTGGCCAGGCCCTGGGTGGAGTGCTGGCGCAGCTCGGGATAGGCCTGGAAGTAGCGCTCGAAATCGGAGACGGGGGCGAAATCGTCGCTGAACTCGCCTTTATCTGTGCGGGCCGTTACCTTCACGCTTTTGATGAAAATCGGCTTCTTGCTGATGTTTTTGACGGTGAGCTGCACGCTGGCCAAAACCGTGTGATGATCGGGCAGGTCCACGGCGAAGATCGGTCCGAGGGCGCCTGAGGCCACCGGTTCGTAGCGCAGGAAATACACGCCTGCTGCGACAGCCAAAGCGACCAGCAACATGGCCGCGATGAGCGGACCGGGGGCGGGCATGGTGCGCTTGAAGCTGTCAAACTCCTCGGTCATTGGCACGTGGCCGGCATCTTCGGGCTGGAGATTCGGATTGCTCAACGAACTGGCCATCACCCCTCCTTGCTCAGCCACCATCACGACCGCTGCCGCTGGAGGCTAAGATCGGCTTGCACGGCCGCGCCGGCGCGCCGCTCTGCCATGCGCCCGGCTGCACCGCTAATAATACTCATTTTCAGGCTCGTGGCCGGGGCAATGTTAATAGATGCACCTTCCCTGGGGCAGGTGCCCTGCAGCTCGGGATGACAGCCTGGCTCCACGTCTGCCAGAGTCCTCTTCCGGCAAAAAAATCAGCCTTTTTTCAGGGCAGTCCGGAGTTTTTCCAGGGGCAGCGTATTTAACACGTCGGAGCAGGTCAGCCAGGCGCGCCGGGCCTGCAAGACGCCATATTTCAGTTTCTCAAAGTGAGACGTGTGGTGGGCGTCGGTATTGATGATTATCTTCACCCCGCGTTCGCGGGCCAGGCGCAGGTGGGCGTCGCACAGGTCGAGCCGGTCGGGATAGGCATTCAACTCCATGGCGACCTGGCGCGAGGCTGCCGCCTTGAGCACCGCGTCCAGGTCGAAGCGGTAAGCGTCGCGCCGCAGCAGCAGGCGGCCGGTGGGGTGTCCGATGAGGTGGACGCAGCGGTTTTCGAGCGCCCGCAGCAGCCGCTCGGTCATCTGCGCCGGCTCCTGGTTGAAGGCCGAATGCACACTGGCGATAACCACGTCGAGCTGCGCCAGCACCGAATCCTCCAGGTCGAGCGCGCCGTCGGGCAGAATGTCTACCTCGATGCCGGCCAGCAGCGAGATGCCTTCTAGCTGCTCGCCGGTGCGGCGGATGCGGCGCATGTGCTCCTCGGTCCGCTTTTCGTCCAGCCCGTTGGCGAAGGCCAGGTTCTTCGAGTGCTCGGTGATGGCAATGTACTCATAGCCCTGTTCTTTGGCGGCCAGAGCCATCTCCTCGATGGTGCAGCGCCCGTCGGTTTCGACCGTGTGCATGTGCAGTTCGCCGCGAATGTCTTCCACCCTGACCAGTTGCGGCAGGGCATGACGTTCTGCCGCCTCCAACTCGCCGCAGTTCTCGCGCAACTCCGGCGGAATCCAATCCAGCCCGAGCTTGCCGTAAATATCCTCCTCGGTGGCGCTGGCCACGCGAGTGCTGCCGGCCGGAGCCGCCGGTGTGGCGTCTTCCTCGGCATCCGAAGCGGGAAGGGCGCGTGCCTGGGCGGGCAGGGTGAACAGCCCGTACTCGTTAAGCGTGTAGCCCTGCTTCAGAGCGCGCTGGCGCAGGGCCACGTTATGCGCCTTGGAGCCGGTGAAGTACTGCAGGGCCGCGCCAAAAGAGTCCGGCGGAAGGATGCGCACGTCGACCTGCATGCCGCTGCGCAGCTTGAAGCTGACCTTGTTCTCGCCCCGGGCAAGCACGTCGACAATGCCCGGGAACTGGAGAATGCGCTCCACCAGCGCGCTTAGCTGCCGCGGGTCGGCGCAGCAGGAGTCGGTAATCAGCAGGTCCAGGTCGCCGACCGTCTCCCGCCCGCGGCGCAGCGAGCCGGCGGGCGTCACCTTCTCCACTCCGGGGAGCTGCCCAACGTGCTCCGCCAACTTCTGCGCGGTGCGGTCGGCTTCGTCCAGATAGAAACGGCCGGTAATGCTGCGGTAGGTTTCGATGGCCTTCAGGATTTTTTGCTCGGTTTTCTCGCTCATGCGGGGAAGCGCGCGCAACTTGCCCTCGCGCGCCAACTGCTCTACCCCGGCGACATCAGAGACCTGAAAGTTGGTCCAGATCAGGTTGACGGTCTTGGGCCCGAGTCCCTGGATTTTGAGCAGTTCGAGCATGGAAGGGCGATACTTCTCGATCAACTGGGCGTGCAGCCGCAGCTCGCCTTCGTCGAAGATTTCCTTAAGGTTGGCAACCATGCCCTTACCGATGCCGGGAATTTCCAGCAGCTTTTTGGGCTCGTCTTTCAACTCCTCAACCTGGCTGGGCAGGGCCTCGATGGATTCGGCGGCGTTGCGGTAGGAACGTATGCGGAAGGAATCTTCGCCGGCGATCTCCATCAGGTCGGCGGTTTCGTAGAGGATGGCGGCAATTGCCTTGTTGTCCACGGGCGCGAGCGCGAACTACCGCCGGGCGTAGTGTCCCCCGGGGATCTCGCTCCAGGAGGCCGTGCCGCGCCGCTCTACCTCCTCGGCAAAGCGTTCGCTCACGCGCGAGAGCACGGAGAAGATCTGGGTGGCCCGGTTAACGTAGTCGGGAGCATTTTCCCACACGGCCTCGAATTTCTCGGGGTATTCGGAGGCCAGAAGCGCGGTTCCGGCGGCTACGCAGGCAATTCCCAGCGGGCGCCGGCCGGTAATAACCAGCATCACTCCCGCGCCGATGGATCCGAAGACCAGCGCTTTCTTCCAGTTCTCCATGTTTCCTCCCTCGGGCCGCCAGGTGGGCGGCGGGCCGGGGCAGGCAATCGGAAGCTCGCGCCTGCCTGGGGCGCTTATTGCGGCCCGAATATCGCTGATTAGATTGCCGGGCCGCAACGCCTGTTGTACTCGCCACCTGCCTCGCGCTCCATGTTACACCTGTGCGCTGCGAACCGCGCCGCCGGCGCGCGAAGTTCCCGCAAGGCCAGCGGCGGGTACTTGGTTTCTCACCCCTTGTCACCACCCTCAGTGATGCTGGTCACCGCGCCGGTCGACTTTTGTGCCTTAAATAAGTGCGGCTTGGCTATAAAATATTTCGATTTATGCGATAAAATATTTTGATTAGATGCCAGTATCAACCTGCGGCCAATGCCGCAACCGTGAAAACGCAGTATTGCCCATGTCTTTAACAGCTTTGGAGAAAAACCATGAGTGTTGGAATAGTTACACCGGGGATAAAATCCCCGCAAGTCTATGTTGATGAAGTAATTGCACAGGTAAAGGCCAAGAATCCCGCCGAGCCCGAGTTCCACCAGGCGGTCCAGGAAGTGCTGGATTCCTTGCGCCTCGTCCTGCAAACCCACCCCGAGTACATCTCCCACCGCATTCTGGATCGCGTTGTCGAGCCGGAGCGGGTCATCATGTTCCGCGTGCCCTGGCAGGACGACCGCGGCCAGATACAGGTGAACCGTGGATTCCGCATCCAGATGAACAGCGCAATCGGCCCTTACAAAGGCGGCCTGCGCTTTCACTCCTCGGTCAACCTGGGGATTTTGAAGTTCCTGGCCTTCGAGCAGACCTTCAAGAACTCGCTTACCACCCTCACCATGGGCGGCGGCAAAGGCGGCTCGGACTTCGACCCGAAGGGCAAGAGCGACGATGAAGTGATGCGCTTCTGCCAGAGCTTCATGACCGAGTTGTACCGCCATGTTGGCCCGGATACGGACGTTCCCGCTGGCGACATCGGGGTAGGCGGGCGCGAAATCGGCTTCCTCTTCGGCCAGTACAAACGGATTTGCAACGAGTTCTCGGGCGTGCTTACGGGCAAGGGCTTGAACTGGGGCGGTTCGCTGATTCGCCCGGAGGCCACCGGCTACGGCTGTGTCTACTTCGCCCAGGAGATGCTCAAAACCCGCGGCGACTCGCTGCAAGGCAAGGTCTGCCTGGTCTCGGGCAGCGGCAACGTCTCCCAGTACACGGTGGAGAAGTTGCTCGATCTGGGCGCCAAGCCGGTAACGCTCTCCGATTCCGCCGGCATGATCTACGACCCGGACGGCATCAACCGCGAGAAGCTGGCCTGGGTCATGGAGCTGAAGAACGTGCGCCGGGGCCGCATCAAGGAGTACGCGGACAAATTCAAGACGGCGCTGTTCGTAACTGCCGACCCGCAGCGCGATCACAATCCGCTGTGGGCCATCGAGGCCCAGTGCGCCTTCCCCAGCGCTACGCAGAACGAGATCAACATCAAGGATGCCGCCAATCTAATTAAGAACGGCATCAAGGTGGTCTCCGAGGGCGCCAACATGCCCAGCAGCCTGCCGGCCACCAAGGCGTTCATCGATGCCGGGGTCCTCTATGGCCCGGCCAAGGCGGCCAACGCCGGCGGCGTGGCGACCTCCGGCCTGGAAATGGCCCAGAACAGCTCCCGCATGACTTGGAGCCGCGAGGAAGTGGACCAGAAGCTGCACAACATCATGATCGCCATCCACAAGAACTGCTACGAGACGGCGAAGGCGTATGGCACTCCGGGGAATCTGGTCAACGGAGCCAACATCGCCGGCTTCGTCAAAGTGGCAAATGCCATGCTCGATCAGGGCCTGGTTTAGCGTTTCTCCAGAGAAACTAACAAGGAGGTGGGTTCATCCCACCTCCATTTTTTTGACCATCTGTTTGAGGCGTCATCCTGAGCCGAGCGGACCGGGGTCCCCGGCAAACGCCGCAGTTGCGTTTGCTGGGGTGGTGGCCCCAGCATCATTCCTGCCGCCTGGGGAATCCAATGAGCAGGAAGGCGACCATGGCCGAGAAGATTCACAAGAGCGAAGAAGAGTGGCAGCGGGAGCTGACCCCGGAGCAGTATCACATCCTGCGCGAAAAGGGCACCGAGCGGGCGTTTACCGGCGAGTACGCGCACACCAAGACGCCCGGCGTCTATCGCTGCGCTGCCTGCGGGCAGGAGCTGTTTGCCTCCGAAACCAAATACGATTCCGGCAGCGGCTGGCCTAGCTTCTATCAACCAAAGGACCCAGGCTCGGTCGAGGACCACGAGGACCCCAGCCTTGGCATGCGCCGCACCGAAGTGACCTGCTCGCGCTGCGGCTCGCACCTGGGCCACGTCTTTCCCGACGGCCCCCGCCCCACCGGGCTGCGCTATTGCATAAACTCCGCCTGCTTGAAATTGGAGTCCAAGTAACGCTCACGGCTCCGCGGACAAGGCGAACTCCGCGGACGCCGCAAGCGGGGTCAGCGCGAAGCGACCGCGCAGCGCGCTACTTCCCCGGCGCTCCATCCTTCTTTGCGAAGCGGTTAGTCAGTTCGACGAACGCCTGGGCGGCGCGCGGCAGGGTGCGGTCGGCGCGATAGATCAAGCCCAGTGAGCGCCACATCGGGGTGTCCTTCAAGGTAAGCAGCTTGGCCTCTCCGCTGCGCACCTCCTCCATGGCGAAGCTGGAGCTGATCAGCGAAACGCCCACGCCCGCCACCACGAAGCGCTTGATCATGCCCACGCTGGGCAATTCCATCTGGATGCGCAGCCCCGCCCGGTAGGGGCGAAACAGCTTGTCCAGGGCTTGCCGAGTGTAGCCGGTCTTGGGAAAAATAAGCGGCTGCTTGGCGACCTCTTCCACGGTGACCGATTTCTGCCGGGCCAGCGGGTTGCGGGCGCTGACCATAACCATGAGCTGATCGCGAAAGATGGAGTGCACCTTGAGGCTGTGCGACTTCACCGGCAGGCTGACGATGCCAACGTCCACCCCGCCATCCTCGACCCGCTCCAGGATTTTGCGGCTGAAGTTGCGGTAGACGCTGATCTGCACGTCCGGATACATGCGGCTGTATTCGGCGAAGAGGTCGGGAAGCACGTAGAGGCAGGTGGCCTCGTTGGCGCCGATGGCCAGCACCCCGCGCGGCGTGTTGCCCTGGTCGGCCACGGCACGCATGGACTCGTCGCGCAAGGTCAGCAGGCGCTGCGCGTACTCGAACAGCACTTGGCCGCCCGGAGTCAGGCGCACCGTCTTGGCGCGGCGGTCCAGCAGCTTCTCGCCGTACTCCTGTTCGAGCTGCCGGATTTGCGCGCTGACCGCCGACTGCGTGCGGAACACCTTCTGCCCGGCGCGTGAAAAGCTGCCCAGCTTGGCGACTTCGATGAAGGTCACGAGTTGATCGAAATCCACGTTCCTCACCTCTGTTCAGGATCGCCGGAGGCGTACAGCTTCGAGGCCAAATGCTCCCGTAAGGCGAGCCTATGACTCGCCTGCCCAGCCGTGGCGGCTGGGCCTACGCTCAGGGCGGTGTTGGCTGCGGGCGGCACTCGACTGAGCTTCAACATTGTCGGTCGAGAGAAGCATACCCTAGGAGGCTGCGGAAAAACAGGTTTCAAACGGGTTGAACCTACAAGCTTTTGCGCACTGCTTTTGCGGTACCCGCATTACCAAGTGCCTCGCTTGTTGCTTCGGCGCGTTTTTCCGCAGCCTGCTAGTGGGCCGCACATGCCGAGTAACTGCCTAGCCACTCGCTGGGGTCTGCTTGTTTAGCAGCTTCGCCCCAAGCGCGTCAGCAGCAATGCTTTGCGCAAAAATTCTTATCCGTACGATGAAAATTCTAAATTGTACTTTCATTCCGCGCCGCCATCATAATCAAGAGGAACAGTGTGAGGAATATGTGTGGGTGACGAAGGCAGCTTCCCAGGCGCGCGTTCGGCTGCCTGATAAGTAGTGGAGAAACAGTTGACTACAGAGGATACCCCCAAAGAAATCCAGAACGGATTACCGGCTCCGCAGGGGCTTTATCACCCCAGCCACGAGCACGACGCCTGTGGACTGGGCTTCGTGGCCAACATCGACGGCCGCAAGTCGCACGAAGTGGTGCTCAAAGGCATTGAGGTGCTGGTCAACCTCACGCACCGCGGCGCCTGCGGTTGCGATCCCGAAACCGGAGACGGCGCCGGCGTGCTGATCCAGATTCCGCATGAGTTCTTCGTGCGCGAGTGCCGGAAGCTGGGCTTTTCGCTGCCGTCGCCCGGCGAATACGGCGTGGGGATGGTCTTCTTTCCTCGCAACGACGAGCAGCGCCGGCGCTGCCGCGAGGTCATGGACCGCGTCATTCGCGAAGAAGGTCTGCAAGTGCTGGGTTGGCGGGACACACCGATTGATGCCAGCGCCATCGGCAGCCTGGCGCGCGCCTCGCGCCCCTACATCGAGCAGGTTTTCGTCTCTCGTCCCTTGGAGGCAACGACGCAGGCTAACCCACATCTGCCAAAAGAAGGCAGATGTGGGGCACCAGCGCCGGAGGAAGGCAGGTCTGGGGCGCCGGGCAACGCGAATGGGAATGGCAGCGACGAGGATGCGCTGGAGCGCAAGCTGTACGTAATCCGCAAGCGCACCGAAGCCGAGATCACCGCCCTCGACAGCGCGTTGATGCAGAGCTTCTACGTGCCTTCGCTGTCGGTGCGCACCATCATCTACAAGGGCCTGCTGCTAGCGCCGCAGATTGCGAAATTCTACAAAGAGCTTTCCGACCCGCTGGTGGTCAGTGCGGTTTGCATGGTGCACCAGCGGTTTTCGACCAACACGTTTCCCACCTGGCAGCTGGCGCACCCTTATCGCTACATCGCGCACAACGGCGAGATCAACACGCTGAAGGGCAATGTCAACTGGATGTACGCGCGGCAGTCGATTTTGAGCTCGCCGCTGTTGGGCGACGACATGCAGAAGCTGTTCCCCATCATCGCTCCCGGGGGCAGTGATTCGGCCAACTTCGACAACGCGGTGGAATTGCTCTTCCAGTCCGGACGCAGCTTGCCGCACGTTATGGCCATGATGGTGCCGGAAGCATGGTCGGGAAACCCGCACATGCATCCCGACAAGCGGGCCTTCTACGAGTACCATGCCAACCTCATGGAGCCCTGGGACGGCCCGGCGGCGCTGGCCTTCACCGACGGGCGGGTGGTCGGGGCGACCCTGGACCGCAATGGCCTGCGTCCGGCGCGCTACGCCATCACTCGTGGCGGCATGGTGGTGATGGCCTCCGAATGCGGCGTGCTGCCGCTGAAGCCGGAAGAGATCACAACCAAGGGGCGTCTTCAGCCCGGCAAAATGTTCCTGGTGGACCTGATGGAGGGCCGGCTTGTCTCCGACAAGGAGTTGAAGCGGCGGCTTTCCACGCGCCGGCCTTACGCGGAATGGCTGAAGGAAAACCAGATCACCCTGGAGATGTTGCCCGAGCCTCCGCGCACCCACGCCACCGACCACGACACGATTCTCTGCCGGCAGCGCGCCTTCGGCTACAGCGATGAAGATCTGAAGATGCTGCTGCTGCCCATGGCCACCGACGGCCAGGAGCCGGTCGGCTCGATGGGCACCGACACGCCGCTGGCATGTCTCTCCGACCGGCCGCAGTCGCTGTTCAATTACTTCCGCCAGTTGTTTGCCCAGGTGACCAACCCGCCCATCGACCCCATACGGGAAGACATGGTGATGTCGCTGAACAACTTCATCGGCACCGAGAGCAACATTCTGGATGAGACGCCGAAGCATGCGCACACGCTGAAGCTGGCGCATCCGGTGCTGACCAATCGCGACCTGGAGAAGCTGCGCCGGCTCTCCAAGGGCGATCTGCTGGCGACTACGCTGCCCACCCTGTTCGAGGTCGCCAGAGGCGAAGAAGGGCTGCGGTCGGCGCTGGCCGGCCTCTGCCGCCGCGTGACGCTGGCCATCAAGGCGGGATACAGCCTGATCGTGCTCTCCGACCGCGGCCTCGACGAAGAGTACGCGCCCATTCCCTGCCTGCTGGCGTTGACCGCGGTTCACAATCACCTGATCCGCGAAAAGCTCCGCACCCAGGTGGCGCTGATCATAGAGTCCGGCGAGCCGCGCGAGGTGATGCACTTTGCCTTGCTGATCGGCTACGGCGCCAGCGCCGTCAATCCCTACCTGGCAATTGAGACCCTGGAAGACCTGGAGCTGCGCCGCTACCTGCCGCCGGGACTCAGCTTTGAGAAGGCCGTCCAGAATTACATAAAGGCCATCGACAAGGGCCTGCTCAAGACCGCCTCCAAGATGGGCATCTCGACCCTGCAGAGCTACTGCGGCGCGCAGGTCTTTGAGGCCATCGGCCTGAACAAATCACTGGTAGAAAAATATTTCACCGGCACGGCCTCGCGCATAGAAGGGGTGGGACTGGAGGTGCTGGCGCGCGAAGCGCAGATGAAGCACGCGCACGCCTTCCGTCCGGCCAGCGGTTACGAGCCCGAGCTGAGAATCGGCGGCAGCTACCAGTACCGCATCGGCGGCGAGCACCATCTGCTGAATCCGCAGACCATCGCCAAGCTGCAGCACTCGGTGCGCGAGGGCAACTCCAAGACCTTCAAGGAATTTACCGACCTCATCGACAACCAGAACCGGCAACTCTGCACGTTGCGCGGGCTGATGGAGATCGGGCGCGGCGAGAACCCGGTCCCACTGGAGGAGGTCGAACCGGCCAAGGAAGTTGTCAAGCGCTTCACCACCGGCGCCATGTCGTTCGGCTCCATCAGCCGCGAAGCGCACGAGACGCTCGCCATCGCCATGAACCGCATCGGCGGCAAGTCCAATACCGGCGAGGGCGGAGAAGAGGACGCGCGTTTCCTGCCCGATGCTCAGGGCAATTCGCGGCGCAGCGCCATTAAGCAGGTGGCCTCGGGCCGCTTCGGCGTGACCAGCAATTACCTGGTCAACGCCGATGAGTTGCAGATCAAGATGGCCCAGGGCGCCAAGCCCGGCGAGGGCGGCCAGCTCCCCGGCCACAAGGTCAGCGAAGAAATCGCGCGGGTGCGGCACTCGATTCCCGGCGTGGGCTTGATCTCGCCGCCGCCACATCACGACATCTACTCGATAGAAGACCTGGCGCAGTTGATCTACGACCTGAAGAACGTCAACCCGCAGGCCCGCATCTCGGTGAAGCTGGTGGCCGAAGTCGGGGTGGGCACGGTGGCGGCGGGCGTAGCCAAGGCCCACGCCGACGTGGTGCTGATCAGCGGCGACAGCGGCGGCACCGGCGCTTCGCCGCTCAGCTCCATCAAGCACGCTGGTATTCCCTGGGAGCTTGGCTTGGCGGAGACGCAGCAAGTCCTGGTAATGAACGATCTGCGCGGGCGCATACGGGTGCAGACCGACGGCAAGCTGCAGACCGGCCGCGACGTGGTGATCGCCGCCCTGCTGGGCGCCGAGGAATTCGGCTTCGCCACCGCGCCGCTGATCTCCATGGGCTGCATCATGATGCGCAAGTGCCACCTGAATACCTGCCCGGTGGGCATTGCCACCCAGGACCCGGCGCTGCGCGCCAAGTTCCGCGGCCAGCCGGAGCACGTAATCAATTTCTTCTTCTTCGTGGCCGAACAGGTTCGCCAATACATGGCGCAGCTCGGCTTCCGCACCATGGACGAGATGATCGGCCGGGTCGACATGCTCAACATGCGGCGCGCCGTCGACCACTGGAAGGCGCACGGCCTGGATTTCTCCAGCATCCTCTACGATCCGCCCAAGCCGGCCAGCGTAGCGCGGCGGTGCGTGCAGAAGCAGGACCACGGGCTGGAGAAGGCGCTCGATCATAAGCTGATCGAATGCGCCCGGCCGGCGCTGGAGAACATGACGCCCGTCCAGGTGAAGCTGCCGATCCGCAACGTGGATCGCACGGTTGGCGCCATGCTGAGCGGCGAGGTCTCGCGCCGCTACAGCTCCAAGGGCCTGCCGGATGACACCATCTGCTGCCAGTTCGCCGGCTCGGCCGGCCAGAGCTTCGGGGCATTTCTCGCCCGGGGTGTGACCCTGACCCTGGAAGGCGATACCAACGATTACGTCGGCAAAGGGCTCTCCGGCGGAAAGCTGATCATCTATCCGCCGCGGAACTCCACCTTCGCCCCCGAGCAGAACATCCTGGTGGGCAACGTGGCTCTTTATGGCGCCACCAGCGGCGAAGCCTACTTCAACGGCATCGCCGGCGAGCGCTTTGCCGTGCGCAACTCCGGCGCCACTGCCGTGGTGGAAGGCGTCGGCGATCACGGCTGCGAATACATGACGAAAGGCCTGGTGGTGGTGCTCGGCAAGTGCGGGCGCAACTTCGCCGCCGGCATGGCGGGTGGCATTGCCTATGTCATCGACGACGACGGCGACTTCGAGCAGGAGCGCTGCAATCTGATGGGCGTCGATCTGGAGCCGGTGCTGGAAGACAGGGACGTGGAGCTGCTCCGCAGCACCATCGAGCGGCACCAGCGGGCGACCGGAAGCCGGCGCGCGCAGTGGATCCTGGAGCATTGGGCAGATACGCTGCCGCAGTTCATCAAGATATTCCCGCACGAATACAAGCGCGTGCTGGGGATTCCGCGGCTGGAGCGCGCCTCGAAGGCAATGGCTGTGGCAACAGGCTACTCCAACGAGAAGCAGGTCAACCATGGGTAAAGTCACCGGTTTCATGGAATTCGGGCGTGAACTGCCGGCGCGGCGCCCGGCCACCGAGCGCATCAACGACTGGTTCGAGATTTACACCGAGTTCCCCGAGGAGAAGCTGCAGAAACAGGGCGCGCGCTGCATGGATTGCGGCGTCCCCTTCTGCCATAGCGGCTGCCCGCTGGGCAACATCATCCCCGACTGGAACGACCACGTCTACCGCGGACGTTGGAGAGAAGCCGTCCGCCAATTGCATGCCACCAACAATTTTCCGGAATTTACCGGGCGACTCTGCCCGGCCCCGTGCGAGGCGGCCTGCGTGCTCGGCATCAATGAGCCGGCGGTAACCATCCGGCAGATCGAGAAGAGCATTGTCGAAAAGGGCTTCGAGGAAGGCTGGATCGTGCCCGAGCCGCCGCAGCAGGAAACCGGGCAGCGCGTTGCCATCGTAGGCTCCGGGCCGGCTGGCCTGGCGGCGGCACAGCAACTGCGCCGCGCCGGACACGCGCTCACGGTCTTTGAAAAGGCCGACCGCATCGGCGGGCTGCTGCGCTACGGCATTCCTCACTTCAAGATGGAGAAGCAGCTCATCGACCGGCGTCTGGAACAAATGACGAAGGAAGGCGTCGAGTTCGTAACCAACGCGCACGTTGGAAAGAATGTCCCGGTGATTGACCTGCGGCGCGACTTCAGCGCCATACTGCTGGCCGGCGGCGCCGAGCAGCCGCGCGAGCTGCCGGTTCCGGGAAGGGAACTGAAAGGAATCCATTTCGCGCTTGATTTCCTGCAGCCGCAAAACCGGCGCTGCGAGGGCTTGCCGCTGACGGAAGCGCAGGACATCACCGCCTGCGGCAAGCGCGTGGTGATCATCGGCGGCGGCGATACGGGCGCCGATTGCCTGGGCACCTCACATCGGCAGAAGGCGGCATCGGTGCTGCAACTGGAGTTGCTGCCCAAGCCGCCCGATCAGCGCGCCTCCAACACACCCTGGCCGCTGTGGCCTTTGCAGTTGCGCACTGAGAGTTCGCACGAAGAAGGCGGCGTGCGCGACTGGGGCATTTCCACCACCCGGTTCAGCGGCGACGAGCACGGCAATGTGAAGCTGCTGCACGCGGTGCGCGTGGGCCCGCCGCCCAAGTTCGAGCCCATCGCCGGCAGCGACTTCACCATCGAGGCCGAGCTGGTACTGCTGGCCATGGGCTTCCTGGGGCCTGTGCGCAGCGGCATGATCGAGCAGTTGGGCGTGGCCCTGGATGCGCGCGGCAACGTGGCCACCGACGCCAACTACATGTCGTCGGTTCCGGGCGTCTTCGCCGCCGGCGATACCCGCCGGGGACAGTCGCTGATCGTGTGGGCAATCGCCGAAGGGCGAGCCGCGGCCAAGGGAGTCGGCGCTTACCTGAAAGCCGAGAGGGAGCGCCTCAAGAACGCGCCTGTCGAGCAGGAAGAGCCCGCATTCTGATAAGTCGCTTCACGTTTCTCGCACCTGAAACGAGAAACGTGAAACCACTACGACCTTGCCAACTGGCTGGCCTTGCGCGTGGTGGTGGTGATGGCGCGTATGAGGGTGGCGCGGATGTTGCCCTCTTCCAGTTCCAGGATGCCGTCTATGGTGCAGCCGCCGGGGGTGGTCACCTCATCTTTCAGCACCGCCGGGTGCGCGCCCGTGCTCAGCACCATGGAAGCCGCGCCCAGGGCGGCATTGGCGGCAAATATGGTGGCGATCTCGCGCGACAATCCGACGCGCACGCCGCCTTCGGCAAGGGCCTCCAGCACGATGTAGATGAAGGCCGGGCCGCTGGCCGACAGTCCGGTGACCGCGTCCATGTGAATCTCGTCGACCTCGGCGGTCTTGCCCATCAGGGAAAAAACAGCCTCGGCCAGCAACATGTGGGAGGGCTGGCAGCATTTTCCCGGCGACAGCGCCGTCATGCCGCAGCCGATCCGGCAGGCGGTGTTGGGCATGGCGCGGATTACCGGAACTCCCGGCTCGAGCATGGACTCCATGCCTTCGGTGGTAACGCCGGTGGCGATGGAGATTACCAGAGCCCCACGCGAAAGAACCGGGCGGATGGTCTCCAGAACCCTGGCCACGCCGGAGGGCTTGACGCAAATCAGAACCACGTCTGCGGCGCGTGCGGCCTCGGCGTTGGAGGTGCCGACGTTGATGCCCAGTGTCTGCTGCGCCTCGCGCGCGTGCTCTTCGTGCTTTACGGTGGCGCGCAGGCGTTGAGCTTCCACCGCCCCGCTGTCCAGCAGCGCGCGCACAATAAGACCGCCCATCTTGCCGGCGCCGAGTACGGCAATAGTCTTGCCACGCAGTTGGTTGTATTGTTCGGCGCGAGAAATATCAGTCAATCCGCTTCTCCTTCGCTTATCCAGCCGGCGCAACCGGGCGCCGGCCGACAAACAGCTTGGTCGCAAATCTATTCTAGCGATTATAGATAGGAACCGGCCCGTGCAGCTCTTTCCAGACTTCGTCACAGGCCTGCACGGTTGCGGCGGGCAGCGGCCCCTCTTCACAGGCTTTGATGTTCTGCTCCAATTGCTCCATGCGCGTGGCGCCGAGAATGAGGCAATCGGCGCCGCTGTGGTGCAGCAGCCAGTTGAAAGCCAGACTGATAAGCGAGCGGCCAGCCTGCTGCGCAATGTTCTTCAACTGCTCCACCGCGCGGAAGTTGGCGTCATGCCAGTAGCGCTTTTTGTAAGGCTCAGTGGTGGCAAAGCGCGTTCCCGGCGTCACCGTTCGGGGATCGTGCTTGCCGCTCAGCAGCCCGCCGGCCAGCGGGTTGTAGACCACGGTGGAGACGCCAAACTCCTTAGCCATGGGCATGAACTCCTGCTCCACCCCCCGGGCAATTAGGTTGTACATGGGCTGGGCGATAAGCGGCGGCTGGCGCTTGTTCTTCTCGGCCAGGCAGAACATCTGCGCTACCTGCCAACTGGCATAGTTAGAGGTGGCCGGGTAGCGGACCTTGCCGGCGCGCACCAGCGTTTCCATGGCATCCAGCGTCTCTTCGATCGGCACGCTGTAATCGGGGCTGTGCAGGTAGCAGACATCGAGGCATTCGGTTTGCAACCGCCGCAGACTCTCTTCAACCGAACGGAGCACGGCTGGCTTTGCCAGTCCGCCTTGATTGGGGCCGCCGAGGATCTTGGGGTTCACCTTGCTGGCCACGACCAACTGATTGCGCTTGCCGCGAATGGCGTGTCCGAGCATGACCTCCGATTCGCCGTCCTGGTAAACGCTGGCGGTGTCAAAAAAATTGACGCCGGCCTCGATACAACAGTCCACCATGCGCGCGGCGGTGGACTGGTCGGCCGGCTTGCCGAAGGTCATGGCGCCAAAACACAGGCGCGAAACTTTTAGCGCTGTGTGCTTCAGTTGACAGTATTCCATGACTGGTAGCTTACCTTATCGCATCTTCGTACGGACAGGGCAGAGCTGGATTCGCCTCTCTGCGCATCCGGCGAGGGCATAAACAACTTTAATGGAGACGATAAAAGCTTTTGATTTCCGTTTGCCGGCATGATCCGGCAGCATGGGTGTGGGGTAAAAGCTCTCATCGCCACTGGGGAAACGCACCTCATCTTCCGCTCCGAGGGACAATCGATGTTGAAAACAGGATTGCGTGCACTCCTGCTGCTTGCGTGCGTCGTGGTTTTAGCCGCCGCCGTCTTTGCGCAGACAGCCCCGGCGCAACCGGCCGCGAGCGCGCAACAAATTGCCCAGCTGGAGCAAAAGATCGCCGATGCCCACGCCGCCGCCGATAACGCCTGGATGCTGACCAGCGCGGCCCTGGTGCTGATGATGACCGGCCCCGGCCTGGCGCTGTTCTACGGCGGCCTGGTGCGCAAGAAAAACGTGCTGGCCACCATGATGCAGGGCTTTGCCATGATGGCGGTCATCACCATCGTTTGGGGACTGATCGGCTACAGCCTGTGCTTCGGCTCCGGGAACTCGTTCATAGGCGGGCTGCAACACCTGTTCCTGCGGGGGGTTGGCGCAGCGCCTGATGCCGACTACGCCGCCACCATTCCGGCGCAGACCTACATGATCTATCAGCTCATGTTCGCCATCATCACCCCGGCGCTTATTACCGGAGCCTTCGCCGAGCGCATGAAGTTCAGCGCCATGACGGTGTTCCTGGTTCTGTGGTCGCTGATTGTTTACGCTCCCATGGCGCACATGGTATGGGGCAAGGGCGGACTGCTGAACGCCGCCATGAACGGACGCTTCCCCACGCTGGATTTTGCCGGCGGGACGGTGGTGCATATTTCCTCGGGAGTTTCGGCCCTGGTCTGCGCGCTCTACCTGGGCCGGCGCGTCGGCTATCCGCGGGAGGCCATGCCGCCGCACAGCGTGGTGCTTAGCCTGATCGGAGCGTGCATGCTGTGGGTAGGATGGTTCGGCTTCAATGCCGGCAGCGCGCTGGCCGCCAGCAGCCTGGCCACCAGCGCCTTTGTGGCTACGCACTTCGCCGCGGCGGCGGCGGCGGTGAGCTGGGGCGCGGCCGAGTGGATCAGCATGGGCCGGCCCAGCGTGCTGGGAGCGATCAGCGGCGCAGTCGCCGGCCTGGTGGCAATTACTCCCGCCAGCGGCTTCGTGGCGCCCATGCCGGCCTTGCTGATCGGGCTTCTGGCCGGCGTGGTCTGCTATCTTATGGTCGCCAAGGTCAAAGCCATATTCGGTTATGACGACAGCCTCGACGCCTTCGGCGTGCACGGCGCCGGCGGCACGCTGGGCGCGCTGTTGACCGGCGTCTTCGCCAGCAGCGCCATAAATCCCATTTTCAAGGACGCCCAGGGGAACGTGCTGGGCTCGGGCATGATCGACGGCCATTACTTTCAGATCGTCAACCAACTGGTGGGCGTGCTCATTGCCTGGACGCTGGCCGCGGTGGGGACGCTGATCATTCTGAAAGTGGTCGACACGCTGATCGGCTTGCGCGTCACCGAGGACAGCGAAATCGAGGGGCTGGACCTGACGCAGCATGGAGAAGAAGGCTACTACTGGGAGGCTTCGGAGTCGTCTGTGAGGTAGTTGCCGATATGACAGATCACGAGAAGAACAAATGACTAAGCTGGAAGCGGTGATTCAACCCACGAAACTGGATGCGGTAAAAAGCGCGCTGCTGGAGATCGGGATCGACGGTCTCACTGTGCTGGAAGCGCGCGGCCACGGCCGCCAGAAGGGCCACACCGAGTTCTATCGCGGCCGTGAATATACCATCGACCTGCTGCCCAAAGTGAAGCTGGAAATCGTGCTGCGGGACGAGGCAGTGGAGCAGGTGGTAAACACCATTATCAAGGCGGCGCAAACCGGCAAAATCGGCGACGGCAAGATCTTTCTGAGCCGCATTGACGAGGCGATCCGCATTCGCAACGAGGAACGCGGCAACGAACGCGCTGTGAATAGTAGGGGTAGGGGCAGGAATAGGGGCCGCTTCGGGCATCCTGCTGGACCCAAGCAGTGCTGATAGCCTGCGAACGTTTTATGAAGCGGAGTCGGCGCGCATTCGCCGTGAGTTCGAAGCGAGCCAGGATGGCCGTACGGTTGTCCGCCAGCGTACCACGCTCATCGATGGGCTGGCCGGGCGGCTATGGCAGCAATACCTCAGCCCGGAGCCGGAAGGCCCGGCGGGGCTGGCCCTGGTAGCCATCGGCGGTTATGGGCGCGGTGAACTGTTCCCCCATTCCGACGTCGACCTGCTATTCCTCTGCGAAAAAGAGCTGCCCGACGCCGAGCGGAAAGACCGCATCCGGCAATTCTGCCAGGATCTGTGGGACGTCCGCCTGCGGCTCAGCCCCACCACGCGTCTGCTGGAAGAGTGCGACCGCCTGCACCGCGACAACCTCGAATTCAACATTTCTCTGCTCGATTGCCGTTACCTGGCCGGCCCGCCGGAGCTGTTTCGCCGCCTGCACGACCAGATCATCCCCCGGACCGCGGTTCGCGATTGGCAGGAATTCGTCCGCGGGCTTTCCGAGGTGAACGTGGAGAGGCGGCGGAAGATGGGCGACACCATCTTTCATCTCGAGCCCAACGTGAAGGAAACTCCCGGCGGATTACGCGATCATCACCTGGCCTGCTGGTTGTCGTTGCTCAATGGCTTTGCCCGTTCCCGCCGCTGGGTCGAACCCGGCGAGGGCTTTCCCCCGAAGCTGCGCGAACAGTCGCAGAAGGCAATAGAGTTCCTGAGCGCCCTGCGCTGCTTCCTGCACTACCGCGCCGGGCGCGAGAACGATACTCTCTCCTGGGAGGCGCAGGATGCCGCCGCCGAGGCCGGCATCGGCTTCCAGGGAGCCGCCACCGAGACTCCCGTCTGGATGCGCCGCTACTTCCGGCAGGCGCGCAATATCAATCGCCTGGCCATGCTCATGCTGGACGACGTGGTGCCGGCGCGCTCGTCCATCTACCAGCAGTTCCAGAGCTGGCGCTCGCGGCTTTCCAGCGCCGATTTTGCCGTCGTGAACGGACGCGTTTATCTGCAACAAACCTCCGCCATGGCCGATCCGGAGGTGCTACTGCGCATCTTCGAATTCGTGGCGCAGCACGGCTTCAAACTCGCCGGCAGCACCGAGCAGCGCATCGAGCAGGCCCGGCCGGCAGTTTCCGCGCGAAATTTGCCGGGCCCCAGCGCTGGCAGGCGCTGCGCAACGTCATCACCCGGCCACACGCGGGCCTGGCCCTGCGCTCTATGCAGGAATTGGGCGTGCTCGGGCTGCTGCTGCCGGAGTTCAGGGTGGTGGATTCGCTGGTGATTCGCGACTTCTACCATCGCTACACGGTCGATGAGCACACCTTTCGCGCCATCGACGCGCTGCATCGCTTGCCCGGCTCGGCTAACGAGCAGGAGCGCCGCTTAGCCGAGCTGCTGAGCGAAATCGAGCGCCCGGACCTGTTTTATCTGGCCATGCTGCTGCACGACCTCGGCAAGGCTTCGCCGGGAGACAGCCACGTAGAGGCGAGCCTGAAGGCTGCCGAGCGCGCCTGCGCGGACCTGGCTCTCTCGGTCGAGGAGACCGAGACGGTCAATTTTTTGATTGCCTATCACCTGGACATGTCGGCCGCCATGCGCCGCGACATCTTCGACCCGGGCACGTTGCGCACGCTGGCCCAGGCCGTGGGCTCTCCCGAGCGGCTGAAGATGCTCTGCCTGCTGACCTATGCCGACATCAGCGCCGTCAACCCCGACGCCTTGACCCCCTGGAAGGCGGAGAACCTCTGGCGGCTGTACGTGGCTACCGCCAACTGCCTGGACCGTAGCGTCGACGACGAGCGCTATCACGCCCATGCCAGCGACGAGCAAATGTCGAGAATCCGCCTGCTGGCGCCGCGCCTGGGCGCCAAGCGTCTGCGCGAATTCCTGGAAGGACTTCCCCGGCGCTACCTGCGGCTGCACAGCCCGCAGGACATCGTGGCGCACATTGAACTGGCCGCCAAGTTGCGCTCCGAGCCGGTGCAGTCCACTCTCAGGCGCAACCGCGATAGCTTCGAGATGACCATCGTCACCAGCGATCAGCCGGCCTTGTTCGCTAAGCTGGCTGGCATTCTGGCCGCCTGGGGCATGAACATCATCAAGGCCGATGCCTTCTCCAACGCCGCCGGCGCGGTGGTGGACACATTCTTCTTCACCGACCGCTTCCATACTCTGGAGCTGAACCTGCAGGAGTGGGAGCGCTTCCAGCGCAGCTTCGTCGAGGTGCTTACCGGCGGCCGCAGCCTGGAAGCGCTGGGCAGCGGACGCCGCTACGCCGAAACCAGAACACCGAAGGTGCGGATCGAGCCACGGGTGCAGTTCGACGAGAGCTCGGCCGCTCACAGCACGCTGGTCGAAGTCATCGCCCAGGACCGGCCCGGTTTGCTCTACCGCATCGCCTCGGTGCTGGCCGAGAAAAAATGCAACATCGAGGTGGCGCTAATCGATACCGAGGGCGAGATGGCAATCGATGTCTTTTATCTCACCTCGGGCGGGAAGAAACTCTCAGGCGAGCTGATCGGCGCCCTGCGCACCGAGCTACTGGAGGAGCTACAGCAGGCGGCATAAGTTCCGTTTCACGTTTCTCGAAGTGATCACATAAATCGGTTTCTTGAAGGAGTACGGCTTTAGCCGTACCGTCCAGCGACAATGAAAATGCGGGCTCTCCAAGTGCCGCTCGTCGCCCCGCCACAATGGAGCCTAGTTTTCTGCAGTCGTTCAACTTTGCCGCAATAATTAACAGCGCTCCGTTAGTGTGAACACGCCCTCGTTTGCTCTAGCCCTGAGGAAACTTATGAGGTAGCGCGGCGCCCGCGCTAGCGGGCAGCGTTTTTCCGGGAACTCGGGAAACGGAGAACGTGAAACGAAATCTGCAACCCTGGCATCTCCAGAAAATCAGCTTCGCTTGAAGCCAAAGTGGGCGGGCGCGGCATCCAATTGTTCGTTTGGGGCCGAATCGAGGTAGAGCATGGGTGTTTCGGTTAGGCCGTCCGCCGGCAGGGAAGCCAGCGCGTGGGCGATTCGTTACCGGCAGGTGCGGCAATCTACTTTGTCGTTGTGCGCGCCGTTGACCGCTGAAGACATGCAGTTGCAACCCATGCCGGATGCCAGTCCGGCGAAGTGGCACCTGGCGCATACTACCTGGTTTTTCGAGACCTTCTTCCTATTGCCGGGCGGCGGCTACCGGGCCTTCAATCCGGAGTTCACCTTCCTGTTCAACTCCTATTACAAGCAGCTAGGCGGCCACCCGGTGCGCGCGCGCCGCGGCCTGATGTCGCGTCCCGGCCTGGAGGAGGTGCTGGCCTATCGCGAGCACGTCGACCGCGCCATGGCGGAGCTGCTTGAAAATCCAGGCAAGGAAATCCTCGCCCGGGTCGAGCTGGGCCTGAACCACGAGCAGCAGCACCAGGAGTTGATCGTTACCGACGTGAAGTACGCTCTCTGGTCGCAGCCGCTCCGGCCAGCCTACATGAAACCGCGCATGAGGCTTGTGAAGCGCCCGCAGCCGGCGCAACCACGGCCGGGGACGCCGCCCGGCTGGGTGGGGCTCGGCGAGGGCGTCTACGAGATTGGCCACTTCGGCGGCGGCTTTGCCTTCGACAACGAGCTGCCCCGGCACAAGGTTTACCTGGAGACCTGCAAACTGACGGCGCGGCCGGTCACCAATGGCGAGTATCTTGAGTTCATCAACGACGGCGGATACTCGCGTCCGGAGCTTTGGCTCTCCGACGGATGGGACGTGGTGCAGGCCGGGCAGTGGCGGGCGCCGCTTTATTGGGAGCCTGTAGCCGCGCCGGGGGCCAATATGGCGGTAGCTTGGGACCCCGATCCTGGTCCGCAAGATGCGGCAACGGAAGCTGCTGGCGATTCGGGTTGGCGGGTCTTCACCCTGGCCGGGATGCGCCAACTGGATTTGCGCGAGCCGGTTTGCCACGTCAGCTACTTCGAGGCCGACGCCTTTGCCCGCTGGGCTGGAGCGCGCCTTCCGCGAGAGGAGGAGTGGGAGGTGGCCGCCGCCACGACGCCGCTCTCGGGAAACCTGCAGGAATCCGGCGAGCTGCATCCGCGCGCAGGGGGGCAAGCAGGCGCCGAACTGCGGCAGATGTTCGGCGACGTGTGGGAGTGGACGGCGAGCCAGTACACCGCCTATCCAGGTTTTAAGCCGGCGGAAGGAGCGCTGGGGGAGTACAACGGAAAGTTCATGTGCAACCAGTTCGTGCTGCGCGGAGGCTCCTGTGCCACTCCGCAGTCGCACATTCGCGCCAGTTACCGAAACTTCTTTCCACCGCAGGCGCGCTGGCAGTTCTCCGGAATCCGGCTGGCGAAAGACGGCAACTAGCAGATGGCTACCAGCCGGGCAGTTTCCATCTCTCCCCTCGCCGGCGACGTGCTGCGCGGCCTCAGCCAGAGGCAGAAGTCGTTGCCGCCGAAGCTGTTTTACGACACGGCCGGCTCCGAGCTGTTCGAGCAGATCTGCCAGCTTCCCGAGTACTACCTCACGCGCACCGAGCGCGCCATCCTGCAGCATCATGCGGCGGCCATGGCCTCAGCCGCCGGGCCGGTCGCGACCGTGGTGGAACTGGGAGCGGGCAGCGCCTCCAAGACGTCGTTGCTGCTGGAATCGCTGAGCCCTGCCAACGGGGCGATCACGTATGTTCCGATCGACGTTTCCGCCAGCGCCCTGGAAATGGCCGCGCGCCAGCTTCAAGCGCGCCTTCACGCCGTCAAAGTAGTCCCGCTGGTGGCGGATTACACTCGCGAACTGCCGCTGCGGAAGCTTGCCGGACCCAAGCTGGTCCTTTATATCGGCTCCAGCCTGGGAAATTTCGAACCGCTGCAGGCGGCGGCACTCATGGCTCGGGTGCGGCGCGGGATGCGCGCCGGCGACCGGGTGCTGCTGGGAATAGACCTGGCCAAGGCGCCGGAAGTGCTGCTGCCGGCCTACGACGACGCCCAGGGCGTAACCGCCGCCTTCAACAAAAACATCCTGGCGCACATCAATCGCGAGCTGGGCGGAAACTTCAGCCCGGAGAGCTTCGATCACCTCGCCAGGTGGAACCCGGCGGAGTCGCGCATCGAGATGCACCTGCGCAGCGCCGTCCCCCAGCGCGTCTGGCTGGCGGGGCCGGGCCGTGGCTTCTCCTTCCGCCGGGGAGAGACGATCCACACCGAGAACAGTTACAAATACACTCCAGCGATGCTGTGCGCGCTGTTCTCGACGGCGGGGCTGCGCTCGCTCGAAAGCTGGACGGACGAACGGCATTGGTTCGAAGTGCATCTGCTGGGACCGGGGTAAGACCGTTGCACGTTTCATCAGCGTGAAGCCAGGAGCCATGTCATAAATCGTTTTTGAAAAGCCGCAGCTTCGGCCGTGCCGTCCAAGGGCAGTCCACCAATTTTTCAAATTGACCACAAGCTATGAGTGAGAGTAGAACCACATCTATTTCGCCGCCGTGCACTTCCGTCGCCGCTCCGCGTACAATGCTTGACGATATGACGAATCAGCAAACGCATTCCGCCGCGCAGTTACCATGGATGCAGGCCAGCCTTGCCAGTCTGGAGTCCTCGTTGGTTACGCGCTACGGCGAGGCCCAGCGCCCGCGGGCCGCGCGCGGGCTGAAGCAGATTGCCGAATACTGGCGGGCCGAAGACGGCGATGCCGCCGCCTTCGAGCAGTTCGTCGAGCAGAATTTCGCCGGCAACCAGGCCGCCCTTGACGCCGTTTTCAGCCGCTTCGAGCACCTGCTGGAGCAGTACGAGGGACACGCGCAGGAGATAACGCGCGAGTTCCGCACCCAGTTGGATCTCGACCTGGGAACGCTCCTGCCGCTGGACGAGGTTTTTGCCGGTTACGATCCGACGGCGCACTTTCTGGACGACTGCTTTCAGAACAAGCTGGCCTTTGTCGTCCTGCTGAACTTTCCTCTGACCACGCTCAAGGAGCGGCTCGACGAGGGCCGGCACTGGACGCGGCGGCAGTGGGCCGAAGCGCGGCTGGCGCAGCGCTTCTCCAAGCGCATTCCCGCCCGGGTGAGTCTGGCCATCGCCCAGGCCGCCAGCAACAGCGAGCGCTACGTCTCGGAATACAACATCTGGATGCATCAGCTCGTGGACAACGACAGAGCGCGCTTGTTTCCGCCCGGCATGCGCTTGATCTCGCACTGGAGCCTGCGCGACGAAATCAAGGCCAGCTACGCCGAGGGCCAGAACGGATTGCCCAAGCAGCGCATGATCCGCCAGGTGATGGAGCGCATCATTCGCCAGGAAATTCCGGCGGTCGTGATCAACAGTGCCGCCTGCGATTGGAATCCATTCACCAATGCGGTAAAGCCTGCCGCTGCTAACCAGGAACAACTGCTGGCCCGGATCGATGCGCCGGAGCCAGACACGCGTTACGCGGTGCTGTTGGAGTGCTATCGGGCCGCGCGCCTAGCCGATCCATATTCGCCGACGGCTCCCACCTGGATCGCCCGCCGCTTCGACGAGGACCGCGAGATTCCGGAAGAGCGCGCGCGGCAGATGCTCGAACAGGTGCTTTCATCTCCACTGGTGGAGCGGACGGCCAGGCTCATACGCCAGCGGCTCGGACGCCCGCTGGAGCCGTTTGACATCTGGTACAACGGCTTCCGCGCGCCAGGCAGCCGGAGCGAAACGGAGCTCGACCGGCTGGTGGCCGGCCGCTATCCCAACCTCAACGCCTTCCGCCGCGAGATTCCGCAGATTCTGGTGAAGCTGGGGTTCGCCCCATCCGAGGCCACCCGCATAGCCGCCAATATCGCGGTCGATCCGGGACGCGGCGCCGGACACGCCCTGGGCGCCGCCATGCGCTCGGCCCAGTCACACCTGCGCACTCGCGTCGGCAAAGACGGCATGAATTACAAGAGCTTCAATGTCGCCATGCACGAGTTGGGACACAACGTCGAGCAGACGCTCTCGCTGAACGACATTGATCACTGGCTGTTGCATGGCGTGCCGAACACCGCCTTCACCGAGGCGTTCGCGTTTATCTTCCAGGCGCGGGACATGGAAATGCTGGGCGCGGAAGTTTCCGACCCCGATGCCGAGGCGCTAAAAACGCTGAACGATTTCTGGGGAGCTTACGAGATCGCCGGGGTTTCGCTGGTGGACATGGGAGTGTGGCACTGGATGTACGATCATCCCAACGCCAGCGCGACCGAGTTGAAGCAGGCGACGCTGGAAATCGCTCGGGAAATCTGGAGCCGCTACTACGCCGGCGTCTTCGGCCAGCGCGACGTGGTGCTGCTGGCCGTCTATTCGCACATGGTCGATGGCTTCCTCTATCTGCCCGATTATCCAATCGGGCACCTCATCGCCTTTCAAATCGAGGAGCAGATCAGGAAGAGCGGGGCCGTGGGGCCGGAATTCGCGCGCATGGTCAAATCCGGCTCGATAGCTCCCGACCTGTGGATGCAGGCTGCCACCGGTGCCGTGGTCAGCCCGGAGGCGCTGCTGGCGGCCACCGCGCGCGCCCTCGACCGGTTGACGCGGTAGAAGCGGAGCATATAGGAATTTGCAGTGGCCGCCACGCGCTTCCAAGGCGTCATCCTGAGCGCAGCCAAGGATCTGCTGTTTTGCGGTAAAAAGCAGACCCTTCGGCTCCGCTTGCGCTCCGCGGATGACCCAGCAAAAAGGGAAGGTTTCAGCGCAAGACTTCTCTACCAAGCATAACTTTGCCGGTTCCGCACCTACTCGTACCAGTCATTCCTGGTGAGTGGAAGCTCGGCCTGGCCGCGTTCGGATTTACTGAGCAGCACCTGGTATACGTTCACGCGGCCACGGCTGAAGCCGTGCGCCGAGCCGGCCATGTAGATGCGCCAGGTGCGATAGGCGGCTTCATCGGTGAGGCGGCGAGCTTCGTCGGCGCGCGCCTCCAGCCGCTTCACCCAGTGTTGCAGGGTGAGAGCGTAGTGCGAGCGCAGGTTCTCCACGTCGCAAACCTCAAAGCCGCAGTTCTCGGCGGCGCGCACGGTGGTGAACAGCGGCACCAGTTCGCCGTCGGGGAAGACGTACTTCTCCATGAACGACGGCCCCTTGCGCTGGTAGGTGGCCGAGGCGGCGATTCCGTGGTTAAGAAACAGGCCCTGCGGGCGCAGCAGTTGCCAGGCACGACGGAAGTACTCCGGCAGCATGGCTTCGCCCACGTGCTCGAACATGCCCACGCTTACCAGCTTGTCGAAGGGTCCGGCCTGGACGTCCCTGTAGTCACACAGCTCCACCTGGCAGCGGTCGGCCACTCCGGCCTCCTGAATGCGCCGGCGAGCGCTTTCCACCTGCGCCGCGCTCAGGGTGACGCCGAAGACGTGCACGCCGTAAAACTTGGCGGCGTGAATGAGCAGGCTGCCCCATCCGCAGCCGATGTCCAGCAGCCGCTCTTGCGGCTTCAGTCGCAGCTTGCGGCAGATATAGTCCAGCTTTTGCTCCTGCGCGGTGTCCAGGTCGTCGTCGGGCGAGCGAAAGTAAGCGCAGGAATAGGTCAACTGGCGGTCGAGAAACAGGGCGTAAAACTCGCCGGGAAGATCGTAGTGATAGGCGATGGCATCGCGGTCGCGCTGCTTGGAATGGACGCCGCCGGTCAGCGCCGCCGCCGACCGCTGGTCAAGGAAGCGCCGGGGCACGGCTAAGATGGCGCGCAGCTCCAGCCTGACGCTGAGCGGTACGGGCGTGGCCAGCAGCGTTTCGGCGAACTCGAAGGCGGCCTGGAGATCGCCTTCGACGTCGAAATCGTCGTAGATGTACGCTTCGCCCAGCGACAGCTCGCTGGGGGACAGCAATAGGTGTCGCAGGGCCGCTGGATTCTTCAGCACCAGGGTAAAGCGCGGATGCTCCGTCCCGCCCCACTGCGTGCCGTCCCAGAAGCGCACGCAATAACCGTTGCCGGAGGCTCCGCCGGACAACTGTTCCAGCAAATGAATGGCGGTTCTTACCGAATCGGTGGTTGCAACCGTCGCGTTAGAGGTCATGCGTCCTCCTCTATCGCAGGACTGGAAATTGAAGCTCTACTAATTATGCTAGTCCAAATCACCGGCGCGGAAAAGACTCAAGCACCCAGGCAGCGCAAAGTGGCGCATCCGGTCGTGCAAGCTGCAATAGAAGGACCGGCGGCGGGCGCGATTGCCACCATTCGCGCGGCGCAACTCGCAGCCGGAGACACGCAGGCGCGAACTTCGGTTGGTGTAAACTGGCGGCAGGGAATTTCGCCTTCCGCATGGCCCTGTAGCTCAGATGGATAGAGCAGCGGTTTCCTAAACCGTTGGTCGGGTGTTCGAGTCACCCCAGGGCTACCATCCTGCTTTTTCTAACTTACGCTAGCACAAGCACTTGCGTTCGGCGTGTTACATCATCCTTGGCTGTTTTGGGCTGCCAAGGTGCATATTGGGTGCATTTTCCAAAAAACGCATGGCCTCGATCACGTCGGCATCTGCCGTTTTGATGTAGCAGCTTTGTGTCACCGAAATGTTGGAGTGCCTTAGTATGCGTTGGATCGTCTCATCTGAAACCCCAAGCCGGTGCAGATTCGTTGCCAGGCCCCGCCGGTAGGCGTGCCAGCCGTGCCATACAATACTGTGCTTCTTGAAGGCCGGACGGATCACGTCTGTTGCGAGCGCGTCCAAATCAACGGGTTTCCTTGTCGGGCTCTGGAACATCAGCCCGCTTTGCGGATTACCGAGAAGCTCACGGTGCAAATCGAGTCGCTCTGCAAGCTGCTTAATCACTGGCACAGGCGCGCGGCTCTTGCGCGTCTTTGGCTCCTGCCGGTGGCCTCGCCAGTACGCCTGCGAGATGCGAATCTGCTTGCCGTCGTAGTCCTCCCAGCGAAAGCCGCGCAATTCGCCCTTACGCGCTCCGGTGAACGCCGCTGCCGCAACTATCGTGGCCGCCGGTTCGGGGAGCAGTTGGAGCATCTGCGTGACTTCTTCCAAAGAATAGGCGTAGGTGTCTGCTGCCGGTCGTGCTGACGGCAGCACGGTATCGAACATCGGGTTGCCGTGCCGGATCAATCCCTGGCGCTTGGCATAGCGAAAGACTCCCGACATGAACGCCTTTACGTGCTGCAAGCTAGTCTTGCTCAGGTCGCGTTCTTCAGCGATGCTTGCCAGAATGCGCTCACCGTCCATCGTCGTGAAGTCGCGTAAGGCAATCGCCCCGTGCGGTTTCACGTACCCCTTCCAGATATTGCGGTATCCGTGATACGTGCTCACGCGCTTCTGGTTCTCGACGGATGGCAAGTAGCAATCCTCCACGAATCTTTCCAGGGACATTACGCTCTGCGGCGTCGCCCGGCTGCCGTTTACCGGGTCAAGCTGTTCTTCGGCAAGTTTCCGCGCCGCTGACTTGGTGCGGTATTCGCCGGATGCTTCGACCAGCTTCCTGGCCTTCTGCACCCGTGCGATGGTTCCATCGGGCAACTGCTGGTTGTCGTAGTATCTGAGCATCCAGAGATTGCCCTTTCGGTAAATGTATCCTTTCTGGTGGCGGGTTCTCATTCAATTTCCTTTCTGAGAATCCGCCCTGCATTTCCTGTTGCTGGCGCTAATAATACGCCTTCCGGCCCACTCTTCAAGCTCCGGACTGCCCCAACGAAAACGGACATACTTGCCGAAGCGAACGTGCGGGAGCGGATCGTCTGAGCGTTTCCGCACCTGCTCCCGAATCCACGAAACCGGGAGCTTCCACCGCGCCGCCAGCTCTGGGCAATCGATGAATTCGAATTGGAGTGGCCGTAGAGATTCCGTTGCCATGCCCTCTATTTCCTTTTGTGCACGCCAAACATCTCTGCGTAAAATTCCGGGCATTCGGTCTGCAATCGTTCAAGTTCGTAAGCGTCCGGGTATTTTGTGAAACTTGCGTTGTAGCCGCTTTCGGCAAGCAGGTTCCGCAGCAGTATTCCCCGCTCTTTCGCAGCGCGCATAATTGCATTCGAGGGTGGCAGCGCAATCAGGAGGTGGCAACCGCTCAGCAGTTTGCAGAGGTAAGCCGGCCTGACCCACAATTGCCATTCGCGTTTAGGCAGGGTTTGTTTGAGCCGTTCCTTTATCGCACGCCAAGCTTGCAGTGCTCGATCCCGAGCGTCGCGATTCATCGCGCCTTCAGGCGTGCTGTTCTCAGTTCGATATGTTCTTGGTTCTATACCACTCTCTTTATGCGCGTCTGCGGATTTGCATCCTTCTTGCACCCTTTCGTCGGTTTTATTGCACCCTTCTTGATCCTTTTTGTGAAATGAAAAGGGTGCAACGATTGCACCCTTTTGTCCGGTTTCCGAATTGCCATCAAGTGCAACGAGGCGATACGACAGGAAAAACCCTCTCCCGCGTTTCGCCGGTCTAATGATCTCGATGACGCCCTTGCGCTCAAGTTCATGGAGAAGGTATTGGACCTGCCGCTCACACATCAGGCAATGAGCGGCCATCGTGGGAATGGAAGGCCACGCTAGCCGGCGCTCAGCATTGTGTGAGTCTGCCAATACAAAGAGCACCAGCTTCTCGCTCCTGGTGATATCCTCTCCACTCGGCGCGATGTTCAGCGTTTTAACGTATGCGGTCGCTTGCCAGCTCATCTCTATTACGTACGCACTTGGTCTAGCTGCACCACGCGCTCCTGCGCGATCTCCCGGATTGTCCTGCGTATCGCACTTTCTTCATCCGGCCTCAGTCTGAGATATGCGCACTCGGCATGGCTTAAACGAATACGGCTGATTCCGGTTCTTTGCGACAGCTCAAACTGACTAAGCCGGGCCGTTTTACGAAGCTGCCTTATGTCCACTGTCATTACCTCGACAACGTTTGTTGCCTGTTCATATTGTCGAATAGAAAAAACGGGTATTTCAGCGGGTACTGTAGCGGGTATTTTCGGGTATTTTGGCGGGTACAGTAGCTATTAGCCTATATTTCCTTTTTGAATTTGAACCGGGTACGCTTATGATGTCGTAAACACCAGTATTCATGCGGCCCTGAAGACCAGAACGTTGCTCCGGAGGCCTGCACCCAGTGGGTGAGACACAAAATCCGCCCTGGCAAAACCGGATGGGAAGGCCGTGGTAAGCAGTTGCGGGACTCGGGTTGGGGCACCTCAGAACCCTGTGCCGAGCCCTGAGCCCAGCCAAAGAAAAAATAGTGTGCTCGACTCCCTCGCGGGGTATATAGTCTGGGCTGTTGGGAGCTAAAACGGAAATTCCGGGTTAGAAATACATTCGGAAGTGAAACAGGAGATTATGGAATGCCTCAATTTTTGGCACGTGTAACCGTCTCACACGGCACAACGCTGTTAAAGAGGTTATTTGCACTGATCTTCGTTGTTGCGTTGCCGATCACTGGTGGATGTGTCACTACGAAAACTCTAACGGAAGCGAACGCGCGTATCCTCATCCAGGAATTCATGCGTGCCCACAAACAGAACCCATTAGTGCAGATAGGTGCCTTGCCTCAGTTGATGAAACGAACGCTCGTGGACTACACATTATACCCGGCCACTGGAAATCAATGGAATAATATTCTCAAGAGGCTTCTTGACCACAAGTTCGTAATACAGCATTTGGACGTTATCTCCTATCCGAAGATCAGCGGCACGTTTGCGTTCTCACCGAAGCCCGGGGTGAGCGCTAATGGTACAACAGTAGGAATAATCGAGTACAGGCTCGAATCGGTTCCGGCGTCAAATAAGTTGATTGGCACACGAAATGAAACTTGGACATGGACAAACACTCATGCTGTGGCTTCCACGAATACAGAGAAAGTTGAAGGAACATTCGGGGCGGACAATAAGATTTCTCTGGTATGGGGACTAGGATATTCTCCAGAATACACTTACATTGAGGAAAACGGCAAAGCTATCATCCGATCCAGTGTGCCATGTTGTTATCAATGTCCCATATGCGTCACTGATTACGTTGGCAAGCCAACAGGTCAGAAGATCGAAACAAGATGGTATTGGTATGAGTTCAACCCGGAATTTCAGAAGCAGTTCATCCTGGGAGTAGACCAGCAACCCTACGTTCCCGTTGGTACTTATCAGATCGGGGCAGTATCGGATTTGAGGCTCACCACTGGAACAAGCGCCGAAGCGAAATTCAAGTGGAACTCCACCCTGAACGACGCAGGACGTGTACTCTATGGTAATGATGCGAAACTCGCCGGAGAGGGCGGCGCAACTTTCGTAAAGAAACCTGACGGTACATGGTTCGTCGATCGCGTTTGGTTTTGATTGGCGGGGGCCCACTCGAGCTTCTTTTCTTGAGTGGGGTAGTTGCGGCGCTCGGCCATCAATCTAGGGTCCAGTACGTCATCACCATCAACGAGGTACTGGCCATCGCCCTGCCGGCCAATAAGACGGAGGAGAAGACGGACTCCGTCGGGGCGGTGGGAAAGTGGGAATCCCGCATTAGCGTGCTTTTGAGGTCCTTCGGGGTGGCTTGTTCCGCAATTTAGGCTTACGGGGCTTGTGTGTCTTCCAATCCTTCTCAACGGTGGTGTACTTACGCCCGTAGTTGGCCGCAACAATCTCAATTGCGAATCTCGTGAACTGCTGGTGTCCTGCAATGCTCTCCAACTTCAACCGTAAATCCGGGTTAGTTTCACACACCTTGAACGCTATTGAGTTCGGGAATCGTTTCCTTATGGAGTCGAAATCGGCGGTAGCTGTCATAGTGGGTCTGATCTCCGCCAGTTCTTTGAGCACGCACTGTACTGCTTCGGCGCGCACTGCTGATGAGTCCACCTCCCTCTTGGGAGAACGTGATTCCTCTCCGAGAGTTAGGGATTGAAGTTCGCGAATCACGCGCAGTGCGTTGCATCGATCAATGACAAATTGCCCGGCGGGTGCGTGTTCCTCGCACAGCCACACATATTTTTGCCAGTCCCACCCACTCTGTATGTTCTGGGCCATGCGAGGCCCGGAACAAATTACGCCCCTATTGCCATCTTTCCCACAGCTCGGTATGCCGCATCGTCTGTCTTCAACTTGCAGAAACGGTTCCAAGACAGGTTCCCCCCTAATTCCGTGGTCCTTTAGCCAGCCAATAAAATCTGCGTAATTCCGTTCGGATATCGTGCGGGCAAGCTTCTCAGCATGGGCGGGACAAAAAAACATTTGCAGAGCTTGCATCTCAGGTGGGAGCGTGCAGGAAGGTGGCTCGTCGCAAACTGAAAACGCACACATCGGGAGCTTGGGTCCGGGTCTGAGGCTCAATTCGATCCTGCCTCCGCTTCTTTCGCGCCACCTCTTGAAGGCGGTTCCTGGGCTTTTGCGCGGGCATGATTCAGGGCCAGCAAGCGTTCCAGCAGTTCGGCATCCGTGAGAGTCGCCGGCCAGCCGTAGGCGGCAAAGACGGCCTCATCCAACTTGCGGTGCGCATCCGTCAGCCATGTCGGGCGGGCGTTATAGAGATTGGTGAGCGTGCGCTTCCTGAGTTCGTTTGGTGCTGCTCCCGGAGGATTCAGCCACGCATCGCGCTTTGCTACTAGATTACGTGCCGCGTCCGCGATGGCTTGCACCAGGGGGGATCGCTTTGGTTCACGTCCGGGTGGCCAAGGAAACGGAAACGTCTCAAAACAGGTGGTATTTTTATAGGTAGGTCTTCCACCCTCAGAGCCGTCGCCATGCCAAGCACATTTTGCAAGTGACCACGTTTCATGAATGCGGGAGTGCAGTACTCCGAAGAAGTAGTCGTCATCGCGGGTGATCGCAAAAACTCGCGTGTCCGGCACAACATCTGCTTCGCTCCAGGTAAACACGCGGTGTTTTGCAACACGCGGAGTTAGGATTACACGGCACTTGCCTTCGCGTGCTCGCTTGAGATCGCCTGCGCTTCGTCCGAGATGCCACCAATTTTCTCTCCGCTGTTTTTCTTTGTTCTTATCTCGAACAGGTTTGACATGAGCTTTTACGTACTCAAACGGAGCTTCAAATAACGCGGCTTCAGAAATCGTCATCTCCCCAAAATCAATAGTCCACTTGTTCCTTGGATTCTTAACGATGTCGTCTGCGTTGATCGTGAGCTTGACAACTTCTGAGTTCGGGCGGCGGTGGGGATTTGGGGAAGCTAGCATTTTTGCTGCAAGAACTCCGGGAATATCGAACGGCCCGACTTTTACTGGGCCCTGGAAAGATAGGTTCAGGTTTTCGCTAAGCCTCGGTGCATTGGAAAGGTCTAGCCCCCCGGTCAGGTCGTCGTTGATTCGCCGTACCACTGCGCCGTCCAGAACCATCTCAGAGTGCGGTAAGGAATCAAAACCGATAATCGAAACTCTGACTGCGGCACCGTCCAGAACCCAAGGGCGGTCGCTCCAAGCCATGAAGATGCTGCAACCGGATTCCTGGATGCGTTGGAGAACCTTGAGACTAGCTCCGGATCGAATCGCCTGTGTCGCCAACAAGCCAGCACGCTTTGCCTTGCCCGACGCAATCTGTGTGCGTGCCCGTTCAAACCAGAAGGTCACAAGATCTGCACCGCCCGGGACGCGGCCCGCGTAGAGCTGGCGCAACTCACCTACATAGGCATCGCCAAGCTCGCCACGCATTTTCTTGTCCCCGAGAAACGGGGGATTTCCGATAATGAAATCTACTTGGGGCCATTCGGGTTCCACGGCCTTGCCGTCCGCATCATGCGCGAGAATGGCGTCTCGGCTTTGGATGTTGTCGAGCTTGCGCAAGATCGGCTCTGTAGGCCAGCCAATACCGTTCTGATTGAGCCATTGCAGGTAGCCAATCCACACCACCACGGATGCCAGCTCTTGCGCGTAAATGTTCGTTTCTAGCCCGTAGAGCTGCGACGGGTGAACCTGTTTATTCAGGAATGTCGGAAGGCCATGGTGTGCGGCAAAGATGCGCGCCTCGTGCCACAAGTCCAGCATTCGCCGTAAGGCGAGATAAAGAAAGTTTCCGCTGCCGCAAGCCGGGTCAAGAATACGGACACTCGCAAGCTCTGCCACCCAGTCAAGCAAGCGCTCTTCGAGATCGGCGCGGAGCCTCTTGTATTCGCGGCCTTTTACCTTCTCCGCGGCTTCCGCTACTTTTTCCGCCTCAGCCTTCACGATCTGCCAGCGCCGCTGCAATGGTTCAATCACCACGGGCTCTACTATCAGCAAAATGTCTTCCTTGCTGGTGTAGTGCTGGCCAAGTTGCGAACGTTTGCCGGGGTCCAGGCTGCGCTCAAACAGCGTGCCGAAGATGGCGGGCTCCACCTGCGACCAATCGAGCGCGGCGGCAATATTCAGCACGCTCATGTCTCGCCAGTCCAGCTCGAAAACTTCATCATCGGCAAACAGGCCGCCGTTGAACCAGTGAATATCGTACATTCCAAAGGTGCTGCCGCTGGTGGACATGGCGGTAAAGAGCTGGCGCAGCTTGCGGGTAAAGTTGTTGGGTCTGCCCTTATCGGTTTCGATCATGCGGCGGAAGAGGTGATCGGGCAACAGGCCGATACTATCGGCAAAAAGGCAGAAAAGCAGGCGCATCAGGAAATGCGCGGCGCGTTGCGGCTCCACGCCTCTGCTTTCCAGGCTGTCGGCGAGCTTGGCAAACTCAGCCGCGACTCTTTCCGTGACGCGGGCCTGCGCAGCCTCCGGGCGCAACAGGTTCGGGTCGAAGAATACGGCCCGGAGCACTTCAAGGGGAGACAGGGCGCAATTGGCAGTAGGTTTCCCGGCGAGCAGCTCATCCAACGTAAAGCTGTAAATCTGCGGGCGAGTGCTGGTGAAATTGGTGTGAACCTCAAAACGTTCTTGATCGCACGTAACCAAAAGCGGCGGGTTCTCCAAGTCTTCCCGATAGCGCAATAACTGCTTATAGGCCGCACTCAGGTCCCGATGCTTCCCCTTGTACTCCCAGCCGAAGAATCCACGTTTCCACGCATCTGCATAGCCCTTCCCCGCATCGCTCGTAGAAACGTGCTTCTCAAACGCGAACTGCTCTCCCGTTTGGTCAGCCGCCGCCGGGTGCGGATGTTCCAGCACTTCGCAAAGGTCTATGAAGTGACTTTGCGCGGCGGCCCGCTCGGAGAGCGTGCTGGCCTTCCAGCGTTCGACAAATTCGGGTAAGGAAAGGGGCATCGGTTTTGCAGGGGCGTTGTGCCTGATTCTCCAGGCAGTATAAGCCGAGTTGCTGTGGGATGGGTAGCAAAACTGGGGCAAGAAACCGAGTTCCAGGTGTAAACTTTATTCCTGGAGAGTCCGATATGAGTAGCGGGCATCGCCATCCGCTTCTGCTTTGCGGTGTACTTCTGGCCCTGTTTTATCCGCTACCCGAAAGCGCTCGGGCAGTGGCGATGAGGCCCGTGAAAATCGGCATCGTTGCTCTCTTCGTGCCGCTCATCTTGCTCGGTGTGTGGATGAAGTAAACCGCTGAGAAAGGAGGACGCATGGCTAAGCTCTTGACGACCCACGCCGCGTAAGGTGTGGGCGGCAGGAGAGCTTACAATGCGTCATCCCCGTTCGCGTGCCGAGCGGCGGCATAATCGCGTCACCATCATGGCGCGTCGCCGTAAGATCATTCGCCGGTGGTACAGCCCAAACGACATCCGAAGAGGATCGAAGCGTGAAGAGAACCGTGCGTGGTATTGGTGTGCCAAATGGAATCTGAAGTGTACCTGTAGGCTGTGCCGCATGTGGAAGAGCTTGGACCCGCGCCCGCCCAGAGAGCCGCAGTGCACGCTTGACATTATCGACAACCTACGGGCATGGGACTTGGATGAAGGCGTGTGGGCTGCTGTCTTGCGGTTCAAATTTCTTGATCGATGATCTCTCGTACCAGGGCGCGAATTTCCTTATTGCTTTCGCTGCCGGTTAGCTCCGCTTCAAGCGTGCGCCGCAGAACCGTCCTCAGGTGCTGGTTGAAATCGGAATCGAAGTATTCTTCGGCTGTGATCTCGCCTTGGGATTTCAAATCCCGCAAGTAATCCGAGAGGTTTGCCAAACCTTGCTCGATGAGCTGTGCCTTGCGGGCCAGACGCTCTTGGCGGGTCTGGCGTTTTTCGATCTCCTGGCGGGCTTCCTGAACGGTTGATTCCAGCGCTTCCTTAGCCTCCAATTCCGAAAAATCCTCTGGCAGTTCGGCCAATATCTCTGAGCATTCCCGCCTGACGCGTAGGGCGTCCAAATCGGTCTTTGGCCAAGGGAGCTGCTGAACGGCCCAGTTGAGTACACGTTGCTTCAGTAGCCGCCTTTCGATTGCCTGCTGGACGGGGCGCATGGCGTCCTGTGTTGACGTCAACAGTTCCGTCTCGCTGGCGTCCGTATCCAGCCGCCGGATCGCCTCCCGTGCCGCAACTGTGGCCCTGGCCTTTTCTTCCTCAGTGGCAAAGGCCGATAGGCTCCAGAGGGCGCGGTCAATTGCTCGCTGACGCTGTTCCTGCGCCTTCCGTTCCGCGTTATAGCGTTCCACAAGGGCGGCGATTGTGTGGGCTAGGAGCATCGCCATCCGGGGGGCATCGCTGGGCTGCCTCTTCGCGACTTCCGCCTCTACGGCGTCGATGATTTCCTTCTTCTGCGCCGCCGAAAGCCAGCGGCACGGCGGGGCGGCCAAAGCTCGGTTCGTCTCCTCCAACCATCGGCAGCGAAAAGCAGCTCTGGCCCGCTCCGCTTCTTTCCTTGCTCGTTCTGTCGCTTCTTTCTGCTCTAATTGCTCCTGTTCGCGGTCAAGCTCCGCCTGGCGCTCGGCGGCCTCCTGCTCGCGGTCCTCTTCTTCCGCGTGCTGCTGCTCGGCTTCCTCCTGGTCCTCGCGCTGGAGCCTCGCCAGCTCTCGCTTGGCCCTGACCTCCTGGGCCTCCAATACTAGCTCTTCCAGCCGTTCCCGCCGGTTCTGCAGAATGGGCGAAGCCTCATGCACAGGCCGAATCCGTTCGGTTCGGTGCTCACGTACTGCTTCGATGCTGTCGGCCGGAATGCGAACGTGTCCACCTGGCGTGCGGAAGCTTTCGAGCCTGCCGTCGGCTACCATACGTTTGAGAGTCGGAACCGAAACACCCAACATTGTGGCGGCCTCACTCGCGCTGTAAGAATCAGCCTCAGAACGGTTTTTGACGGTATTTTTCACGGTTTTTGATGGTCGTTTTTGCCGATTTTTGCCGCTTTTCAAAACCTGCTGATGTTCGGATTTTTCCCGTTTTTGCCGATTCTTGGCACCTCTGCTGACGTAAGCACACATTTTCTTTTAGAACGGCGTTTGGCGGTCGGTCCCCCGAGCGCGACGACGCCGCCAAATTTCAGCCGCAAATTTTTGGCGTGTTTCCTTGGGGGTGCTGTGGATGATCTCTCCGCCTGCGTCGTGCCGGCCTCGGGTGTGCTGCACCACGGCCTCGGTGTACTGTGCCAAGGTGCGTGCGCCTGGATTGCGCTGGCGGGTCCGCCTGCCAATCCCGGCGCGCGCCATGGCAAGCCCAAGCTTTGTATTGCACGATTTACAGAGCCAGCGGAGGTTATCGGGCGAGCCGTTCGATTCGTCGCCGTCGATGTGATCGACTACGACAAATCGGCGGGAACGGCACAGCGCACACCTGCGGGGCGGGGGAGGGCAGCACTCCGGCGCGTTGGCGCGGTAACGCTTGGCGCGGTCGGTGATTTGGTGTGCTGCCTTCCTCCATGACGCGCCGCACACCTGGCGCGCCGTCATTCCCCCGAGCCGAGGTCCTCGTCTTCGCCTTCTTCGTCCTCCTCCTCGTCTTCGGCTTCGTCGTTGCCGGTAACGATATCGGAGATTTCGTCAAGGCGAGACTGCAAGTCTTCGTTCTCGGATTCCAGTTCCTTGATGCGCTTTTGCAATTCGCTTCTGGTCGGTACAGGCATTTGCGTCTCCTTTCAGACGCAGAGTACCTGTGGCACGGGAAACCATCTAGCCACAAAAATTGTGCAGGATTTGAGACCTATGGAAATCAAACCGCATTAGGGGGAATCTGTGATGCTAAAGCCGCAACGTGCTTCAAGGAGCGAGTGCGAGGTCGTGTGGCCCATGGATAAGCCTCCTTCATAAACACACCCACAAATGAGGCTCTCAGCGCTTCCTGCTCGTTTCGCACCTAACCCGCTTTTGGCTTACCAGCGTCGCCCGCTTTCCCATAAGATGCGCTTCTGTTAGCCAGCTACTCGTTGCTTCTTCGGATGCGTTCTCGTCGATGCCCAGCGCGTCGAACGGTATTCCAAAGCTCTTCAACACGAACAGCATCGAGACGGCTGCATCGACAAACCAAGCATCTTCCTTGTCGGGTTTAACTGCCCAGTCTCCCAGTTGCCAACAGGTATCGGGTGTCATTCCCGCCGGGGCAGAGCACTCATCCTCCGCTATAATCGGGATCCCGTAGCTCTCCGTGAACTTCAGGAACGCGGGAAGGTCTAGGAAGGCGAGTTTGCCGGCTGCACCCGTCACCCGAGCTTTGAGATAAAGGGGCAACTCGGGATGATCTACAGCAAGGAGTTTCCTAATCTGGTACATCACGGCCTGAAGGATGATGTAGACAAACGACAGATCAATCACACTAAGCGAACCCAAATTTCGCTCCAGGCAGCGATGCACAAAAGGAACTATCGATTCATAACCTGGGTAAAATCCAGGAGAAAACCCGGCAACGGGGAAATAAGAAAGTGGCACAGTAACCCGACTTGAGCAATCATCTTCGTACTCCCACGTCATGGTAATTCGCGTTGGATCGTTGTCCTTGAGATACCTGGCAATAAACCCCACGCTCGATGAATGTAGTGTGTCAAACCTCACTCCGGGTTCGTCCTGATTTGGTGCTTTCATTATCGACGCGAACTGTTCAAAGCTAAGGCGTGATCTAACCGGCCGCTCGCCCCAAGGATCTGGCATGAAAGACAGAGTCAGCCGAGGAGCGCTTTGATCCGGGACAATGCCCCTTTGATCTCGACAAATCTTGTCCTTGAATCGATCACGAGAGGCCCTCCCCCTTTCCCAAAGCAGGTCCAGAAAGTGTCTATCGGTCTCGTGAATCGGATCAGAAGCATCTGCTACGCGCCTGTAAAACCTACCCGACGAGTGTAAATACGGAGAATTATTGCCTTTGGGTACTTGGATCACCACAATGCAGCGTCCCGCGCTCAGTTGCAACTGGTCATTGGGACCATGAAAGACTCGGGGCTCGAAATACGGAGATGGAACCACGTGGCTGCTAGCTGCCTGTTGAAGCCATTCCATCAATTGAGGGACCTGATCACTAGCGATGCCGGGGAAACTCCCAGCCGTTCTGTTGCCGTCGGCGCTCTCTTCGATGCCATAGAAGAGCCAGCCTCCATAAGAGTTTGCAAACGCGCTCAGGGATTTGGCCGCAACCTTGGCACCGGAGCATTCCCGTTTGTACTCCACGTACCACCCCTCAGCAACATCACTAAGAACGGCAAGATCCGAAGTTTGCAGGTCCCCTAAGGGGCGTTCAAAAGGCGAGTAGGTGAGCATACGAGTCAGCTTGAGCCTGAGTGCATTTGGATGAAAAATTCCGTGCAAATTATCAGCAGAATAGTATCACCAGACTGCGGCAAGGGACAGAACGAAGGCACCACTTAACTATGTGGGGAAGTCTTGCAGTTGCGTTTATGCCTGCGGGCGATTGCGGTACGGAGTCCCTTTTCGGCCAGATACCGCTCGTAGGCGTCCCGCTTGTCGAAGCCAGAGATTTGCAGCCGTAGTATTTCCTTGATGCTTCTTCCTTGCTCCAAGAGGCGCATGGCTGCGTCGAGCCTTGGATCGTTGGGGCGTCCGCGCCTTAGCGGCAGTTCTCGCCGTACCAGTCGCAGAACGCTAGCTCTAAAGGGCTTGGGGTCTCGCGCGAACTCTTCGGCGCATTCGCGGCGAACCTTTGCCCCAAACTCGCGCGCGAGGGCCTCTAGGCCCTCAGAAAGGCCGCTGTTCGTCTCCCGCGAAGCTTGCGTCTCTGCTTCAGCGCGTGTCATTAGCGGCCTCGCGGAGTGCTGCCTGGAGGTGCATAACGCAGCTTGGCTGAGGTGCACAAAGGGGGGCATAAAAAGGCTTGTGAGGGCTTAGGAGAGGCTGTTTGGACCTGTCTTTTGGGGAGGCCAAAACCGTTGTTTTGACCGTTGGCCTAGTCGGTACGCCTTGCAGGAAAAACGAAGCTTTGATCGTTGGAAAAGTGCGGTGCATCTTCGGGTGCATAGTTGCCTCCAAATGGCCTAATTTCGCCCGAATAGCAGCACTTATGCTGAGGCTAAGTCATTGAATCCTAGCAACAGGGCAGGGCGGTTTCTCGATTCCTAAACCGTTGGTCGGGTGTTCGAATCACCCCAGGGCTACCATCCCCATCTTGCTGAAATTTAACTCGTTGTCGTTAGTTATGCGGGTAAATTTCAGTTATGCGGGTAAATTTCGGAACTCCTCTGGCAGCAAGTTGACGGTTAAAGCGCGTTCAGTCCTGGCGATATGGCGATTTCGCGCTCGCCGTGGAAATCCGTGGCCCATCTTTGCGCATTTCCTTAGCGACGGATCAGGACAGGCCACCGGCTCTTGACCCGAGCAGGCACCCTTGATAGGGTGATATGCGCAGTTTGTCAGCGACGCTTGTGAGAATCTCCGGGGCGGTTCGCGGATTGTCAGTTTCCGCGGAAGATACGGAACGCTCCGCCGGTCCTTGGTGTATCCGTTCCTTTTTGTATCCATAAAAAGCGCTGGTTGGACTGAAGTGGAAGGAGGCACAACCATGGCAAGACGAGTAAAAGGTAAGGTTGCGGTAGTAACCGGGGCCGGCTCCGTTGGCGAGGGTATTGGCAACGGCAAGGCTGCCGCGATCGTGTATGCGCGCGAGGGCGCCGAAGTGCTCCTGGTGGATTACCGCTTGCCCGCGGTGGAGGAAACCAGGGAGATCATCTGCGGCGAAGGCGGCCGATGCTCCATCCAGCAGGCCGACCTTGGCAAATCTCAGGATTGCCGCCAGGTTATTGAAACCTGCCTTTCGCGTTACGGAAGAATCGACATTCTGCACAACAATGTCGGTATCGAGCTTCCGGGCGGGCTGGAAGAAACCACGGAAGACGCCTGGGACAAGACCCTGACCGTCAATCTTAAAAGCATGTTCCTGCTTTGCAAGGCCGCAGTGCCCCACATGCTGAAGCAGGGCGGCGGCGCCATTGTCAATATCTCCTCGATCAACGCCATCCGCACTTTGCCCGCCTTGTCGCTGCCCTATGGAGTTTCCAAGGCGGGAGTAATCGCCCTCACCCGCGAGATTGCCGTGGAATATGCCAAGCAGCACGTCCGCGCCAACGCCATCCTTCCCGGCATGATGAACACACCGTTCGTCATTGCCGCGCTGACGGAAGCATACGGAAGCGATGTCGCCAGAATGACGGAGATTCGCGACGCCCGCTGTCCGACCGGGAAACAAGGAGAAAGCTGGGATATCGCTTACTTGGCGCTCTTCCTCGCTTCCGACGAAGCCAAGTACATAACCGGAACCACGGTGATCGTGGACGGAGCCCAGACCTGCAGGATCTAAGCAAGCAGCGGCCGAAATGAACCTGAAGCGAGTGCTTACCACGGTGGATACGCACACTGCCGACGGCCCCACGCGTACCATTGTCGCGCCGCATTACTGGAATTACTTTGTTTGAGCACTTACAATTCGCAGCTCCCGGCTCTGCCGGAGGATATCGAGAAGCGTATGCCCATTCGCACTATTATCGAGCCGTTTCGCATCAAGAGCGTCGAACCGATACGCTGGACCATGCGCGCGCAGCGCGAGCAGTTGCTGCGGGAGGCGCATTACAACCTGTTTCTTCTCTCCGCCGACGATGTGCTTATAGACCTGCTGACCGACTCCGGCACCGGGGCCATGTCAACTTTCCAATGGGCGGCAATCATGGAGGGCGACGAGAGTTACGCCGGCAGCCGCAGCTATGATCATTTCCGCGATTCCGTGCAGGACATCTTCGGCTACAAGCACGTCATTCCCACGCACCAGGGACGCGCCGCCGAGCGCATCCTGTTCAGCGTCATGGTGAAAAGGGGCGATGTGGTGCCCAACAACACGCACTTCGACACCACCCGCGCCAATCTGGAACACGCTGGCGGCGAAGCCGTTGACTTGCCCATCGCCGAAGGCAAGCAGCCGAGCCTGATCCATCCCTTCAAGGGGAACATGGACGTCGCCGCCCTGGAAGAGCTGATCCGGCGCGTGGGGCGCGAGCGCGTTCCGCTGGTGATGCTGACGGTCACCAACAACTCCGGCGGCGGTCAGCCGGTTTCACTGGAGAACGCCAGGCGCGTCAGCGCGGTGTGCAAGCGGTACGGCATCCCGCTCTACTTTGACGCCTGCCGCTTCGCCGAGAACGCTTACTTCATCAAGCTGCGCGAGCCGGGATGCGAAGCCAAAACGCCCAAGCAGATCGCGCGCGAGATGTTCGCCCTGGGCGACGGCTGCACCATGTCCGCCAAGAAGGACGGGATGGCCAACATCGGCGGCTTTCTCTGCACCAACGACGACATGCTGGCGCAGCAGGAGAAGAACCTGCTGATACTAACCGAAGGCTATCCAACCTACGGCGGCCTGGCCGGACGCGACCTGGAAGCCATCGCCGTCGGATTGCAGGAGGCGCTGCAGGAAGATTATTTGAAGTACCGGCTGGCCTCGACCGCTTACCTTGGCAACCACCTGTCGAAGGAGGGGGTGCCCATCGTGCTGCCGCCCGGAGGGCACGCCATCTACCTTGACGCGCGGGCCTTCGTGCCGCACATACCGCTGCCGCAGTTTCCGGGAGTGGCGCTGGCTTGCGAACTGTATCTGGAAGGCGGCGTGCGCTCGGTCGAAATCGGCACGCTGATGTTCGGCGCCGCCGCCAAAATGGACCTGGTGCGCCTGGCCATCCCCCGCCGCACCTACACCCAGAGCCACATCGACTACGTGATCGAGGTCATCCTGGAGGTCTGGAAACGCCGCCAGCAGTTGCGCGGCTTGCGCCTGAGCTACGAGCCGCCCTTCCTGCGCCACTTCACTGCGCAGATGGAACCGGTGTGAGGAATTTACGATTTAAGATTTTTGATTTCTGATTTAAAAGCCAAAGCCGGAAACAATTCGGGAGTTCTTAGGAAAACGGGATATTACCGGTGGAGCGTGACCTGCTTACGTTCCTACCGCCGCGTCCTTTTTTTCTTGCCCAAACTACGCTAGAGGAGCAGAATACCGGCCAGAAATAGCTCACGAGCGATCACGAGTCTAATTCTCGGCCTACAAATCTGAAGCTGATAACGGTGGTCTGCTTATGCCACAGCAGCCTTTCCAGTTTGAGCTGTACCGACTCATCATTAGCGATGATCCTTCGCAATTCTCATTTATGGGAAGACAGGTTCAGTCAGACAACGAAATAGTCCGTATTCTTTCCGAAGCTGCAACGGGTCGTTTTGACATGCAGACGTCTGCTAGGACTGCTACCTACCAATGGAGCGTCAGAGAATTTGTTATACACGAAGATCTGGCAGACAGTCCGGTGGTTCGGCTGAGCCTCATGCGATTGCTAAGGATTAAGAGCGGCCTCACTGTTACGGATGAAGGAATAGAGGAAGTACTTTCTGAATCCTCTCCTCCCCTCGGAACAGCAATTCACCTCTTTTTTCACCTGCGTAGGCATCTGGTGGCAGTTGAGTATAACAGCACTTTAATGACCACAAGCAGCTGGCTTACCGCACTTCACCAAATTCTTGGCGGCTCAGCACATTCATTGGAGTTCCGATCGCAATTGCGATTGGAGCCTGTCCCAAAGCCAGAAGAGATCATCAACGCATTTCGCAGGTTCGACGTGTTAACGCGAGTCAGAGTTAATCTCCGACTTCCTAATCCAGACTTGACTCGTTACACAAAACATCTTTATGAAGACATGCAAAACGGCCAAATTAGAGAGTTCTTGCAGGATATGCGTAATCCCTCAGGACTGTCAAAGAACGAAGACGCGCTGCCTTTTGCTGCCGCTGCAATGGCCCAATCCGGCTACAAGAAAGGAGAGATTATTCTAGAGGGCATCCGAGACAAGAAGCGCTCAGTTATCAGAACCGGCCGGAAAGCCGTTCGTGCAAAATTAGAGCGAATTAGGGATTTTGCAAGGGGCATAGGAGTAAATGCTAAATCAAAAGAAGCAAGGGAAGCCGTTGTCGCCATTGTCGAGGAGATCAACCGGTTAACGGATTCCCCTGCGGATAAGACACTATGAATGCAAAACGAGAATTACTGCGGGCATTCACGAAGGAGCTCTTGCTTGCCGGCTTGTTCTACGCAGTTCTGGTTTTGCTTTTTCGGGCTAAATTGATTGATTTCATGTTTTCGAGCGCCGATATGTGGTTGAGAATCTTTCCCGGCCTTTTGGCTGGTAGTTTGACTGTTATGGGCCTCTATCTAAACATTCTTTCGAGGCCATTAGGGGCTTATCTGCACAAAAAAAATGCGGCGATGGTGTTCGCATATGCTTTTGTCACCCCCACGTTCGTTTTTTTGCTAACCAGCGTTGTTGTCATACTTGCGAAATGGTCACAAAAATCAACTGCAGCATATTTCGCAGTTTTTCTTTTGGTTTATGCGAGTATGCAATTTGTTTTTCTTCTGAAGAACCTTTTAGGTGTATGCCGGCTATCTGTGTTGTATGAAGAGAAATTAAGTCAGGCACAAGCTGAATTCAGGACAAAGGCGTAGAGGTCGAAGGGGTTGTCGAGAAGGTACTTCCACGGAGCTGCCTTGAAACTGCCATCTTCAATCTGGCAGCATGAAATCAATCTGAACAAAAATGCTACGCCCCGTTGGCCTGCTTGGGGCGCGAGAAGGGCGATTGCAGGTACTTGCGGGCCTCATCCAGCGCGCCCTGGGTATTGTCCTGGGTTTGCAGTGCCTGCCGGTACTCGTTGACGGCGCGTTCGCGCTGCCCCGTCATGTCGAATATCTTGCCTAGCTGAAGGTGGCACCAGACCTCGGTCCACTTGGGATCGCCGTCGCCGTTCAGGGCGTCGCGATAGGCGTTGGCGGCCGCCTGGTAGTTGCGCTGCTGGAAGAAAACCTCGGCAATGCGATAGTGCGCCAGCGAGCTGTCCTTGTTCAAATCCAGCGCCTTCTGGAATTCGCGCAACGACTCGGCCAGGTTCCCCTGCTGCACCAGTTGCTGGCCCCGCAGGATGGAGGTGCGCAGGCGCAGTTCGGGAGTGTTCTTCAGCACGTCGTTATCGGGATCGATGATGATGCGCCGCGGCTTGCCGAACGTCTCTATTGCGTAAGAAGAGTTGGTTCCCACGACGTCGATCTTCTTCGTCTCCGTCTGTCCGTCGGTTTCGATCTTGAGTTCTACCGGCATGCGGAACAGGTCCATGTCCTGCTGGATCTGGCCGACGATGCGGAAGCCCTGATTGGTGCGGTAGATGGTGTACTTGTTCTTGAACTCGGGAGCGCCGGTGGAGTCCAGCCACTGGGTGAAGAACCAGCTCAGCTTGTCGCCGGAAAGCTGTTCCGCCATTTTTTCCAGGCCGTCCACGTCGACCGCCTTGCCCTGGTACTGCTGGGCCAGGCTGCGCATCAGCTTGTCGAAGTTCTGGTCGCCCACCACCCAACGGCACATGTGGAAGACCATGGCGCCCTTGTCGCTGGCCATGGATTGAAAGACGGGATCAAAAGGATCAAGTGTCCCGATGCGCCCCAGCGGCACCGAGTCGTAAGCCAGCGCGCCCACGGACATATCCTTGAGGGTGTCCTCCTCGGCGCCCTTGCCAGCCAGGAACTCGACGTACAAGGCTTCGTCATAGCGGGCGAGGCCGTCGGTGATCCACCAGTCGTTGCGCGTCGCCGGGCTCACGGCCCCCCCCCACCACTGGTGCGCCACCATGTTGGCCAGCAGGCGGTAATTCATCTTGCCGGCCAGAACGCGGCCGGAAATGGCGGCGATCTCCGGCGCCCAGGCGGCCGGAACCGTGTCCTCTGGCAACTCGACCACCTTCACCGTGGTCGACAGCGGCACGCCGTAAAGCGTGCTGAAGTAGTTGAATTCCTTGCCGGCAGCTTCGCCATATGGCTGCGCCTGCTGCTTATGAGCGGCGGTGAAGAATACGTGAATGCCCATCACCCCGGCGGTGACCGTGGTCTCATCAAACTTGCCGATAATCAGGGTTCCGGGGAAGCTGGGTTTGTCCCAGACGAAGGTATAGCTTATCTGCGGGCCGGCCGGCTTGGCCGCCGCGCTCTCGGCGGCGGGCGCATTGCGGCGCGGCGCGGGGCCGCCAGCACTATGGCCAGGCCGCGGCTTTGCCTGTTCGGCCGGGGCCGATTCCGGGACGACCGCGGGCCCGCCGGTGGTGGCAGCGCCGCTTCCAATCACCGTATATCCCTGCGGCACGGTGATGCGGATGGTCGAGGTGAAGCGGTTTATGCCATACCCTGAGACCGGAAACCAGCGGCCGGCGTATAGCAGGTAAGACTCAGGATCGGCAATCGAAGCCAGCTTGAGGCCGGGTACCGGACTGTCATCGGCGGAGACCAGGTCGCCCTCGTACTCGAATATGAGCGTCATCGACTGCCCCTTGGGCAGGTCACTGGGCAGCGGGACGCGCACCGTCGAGTCCTGCGAAACGCGTTCCACCTGCATGGGATGCCCTTCGGCATCGGTGACCTTGGTGGGGCGCAGCCCGTTGTGCAGCTCGAAGACGGCAATGCTGAGGTCGTCGGTGGCCGTGAACTTGACCTGCGCCCGCGCGGACAGGTGATGGCGGGCGGGGGTGACGGTGGCGTCGATGCGGTAATCGTCGACCTGCAAGCGGGTCTTTTCCGGGCCGCGCGTCTGCGCCGCCGCGGTCATGGCCGCCAGCGAAAGGAAAAATACAAAGAGGAAGCTGCTGACCGTTGCCGGCCAGCGCCGCTGCCGCGCTTCTGGCGTTCGTGCCGTATGTCCCAGGGATCGTGCAAACATATCAGTGATGCTCCTCGACCAGCCAACGCAACCTTAAGCCTTCGGCGGCATAGCAGAGTTCCCGATTACTTGATGTGCGAAAGCCCCTAAGAGATGGCAGCTCTCGCCCGGATTTCTCGCGCCGCCAGCCGGCGCGCTCACCGCCGGCCGGGTGTCTTCCGATCATCGTCTACTTTGGCAAGCCGATTGAGAGCGCAGGCGTTTCCGCCGGTGCTCCGCGCAGCACGCCGAGCACCTCCCGGGCGGCATGCTCGGAGGCGCTTACCCCGCTCTGGCCGCGCAGCGTGGTTCTTATGCCCGCCAGCTCCTGCAGCATGCGCTGCCGCTCGGGCCCGTCCGGGAGCAGGGTTTCTAAATGCCCGGACACATTAGCGGGGGTAAAGTCGCGCTGCACCAGCTCGGGAACGATCCCGCGCCCGGCTATCAGGTTGACAATGCAGTAAAACGGCACCTTTACCAGGAAACGCCCCGCCAGCCAGGTCAGCGGAGCCACCCGGTAGACCATTACGAAGGGCGTTCCCGCCAGGGCGGCCTCCAGGGTAGCCGTGCCGCTGGCGACCACCGCCGCGCGCGAACTGGCCAGCGTTTGGCTGGCGCGTTCCATCAGCTCCAGCGGGAGCTGGCTTCCCCCGGAGCGGCCTACCCGAGTGCCTCTGGGACTTTCGCCAGCCTGAAGATCATGCAGCAGCTTCTCCAGCCACGGCCGCGACACCGTGGAAGCAACCGGCAGGCAAAAGTGTAGCTCGGGGTGGCGCGCATGCAACAAGCGGGCAGCCGCCAGCATGGCCGGCAGGTTCAGCTCGATCTCTTTACAGCGGCTGCCGGGCAGCAGCGCAATTTGCTGGTCATCACGCGCTTCTGATCTAACGTAGCCGATCTCAGGCTCATTCTGCCCCGGGGCCACGTCCGCCAGCGGGTGCCCCACGAAGTTGGCTTCGATCCCATGGTGGCGGTAAAACTCGCGCTCGAAGGGGAAGATGACCAGCATCTTGTGCACGTAGCGTCGGACCAGCTTGATCCGCCCCTGGTTCCACGCCCAGAGCTGTGGGCTTATGTAGTAGATGACCGGAATACCCCGCCGGTGTAGCTGCCGCGCCAGGCGAAAATTGAACTCGGGAAAATCGATCAGCACGGCAGCAGCGGGACGGTGCCGGTCGACCTCATCGAGCAAACGGTGAAAATTCCGGTAGATCGCCGGCAAGTGCGACAGGACTTCAACCAGGCCCACGACGGCGACATCCTTGGCGTCGACCACGGTCTGGCAGCCGGCGGCGCGCAGGCTTTGCCCGCCCATGCCAAAGCACTCGATGGCCTCGGCACCGGACAGGCGGCGCAAGGCGCCGAGCAGGGAACCGCCGTGCATGTCGCCCGAAGCTTCTCCGGCGGAGATCAGCAGGCGCAGGCTCTGCTCTTTTCTGTCCGCGGCTGGCTGCTGCTGGCTCATGGTGATTTAAGACTGCAGATTGAAATCCGCTTTGTTTGCCGCGAAAGCAGATCCTTCGGCCGCGTAAAAGCTGCACGACCTCAGGATGACACTTCTTAACACCTTTCGAACATTCTGTGGACCGGTTCGTCAATCTGCAATCTACAATCTGCAATCTTCAATCGTTCGCCCCGACCTCGCGGGGCAAGGCCGCTGGCTGCGCAGTGGCGAGCACCGGCGGAACCTCCTGGTCCTTGTACTGCAACTGGTAAAGCTTGTAGTAGATTCCGCGCTGGGCCAGCAACTGCTGGTGCGACCCCATCTCGCGCACCTTGCCCTTGTGCATGACGATGATTTTGTTGGCCCGCTGAATAGTCGAGAGGCGGTGAGCGATGATCAGGGAAGTGCGTCCCTCGACCATGCGCGTCAGGGCCTCGCGCACGCGGAACTCGGTTTCGGTGTCGACGCTGGAGGTGGCCTCGTCAAGCACCAGAATCCTGGGCTCGTGGGCCAGCGCGCGGGCGAAGGAGATGAGCTGCTTCTGCCCGGTCGAAAGCGTGCTGCCGCGCTCCTTCATGTGCGATTGCAGGCCGTCCGGCAGGCTGCGGATAAACTCCGCCAGATTGACCTCTTCGGTGGCGCGCTCGACCGTGTCGGCATCGATCTGGGAACCCAGCCGGATGTTGGTCTCCACCGTGCCTGAGAACAGGAACGGGTCCTGCAGCACTACCCCGAAGCGCCGCCGCAAGGCCTGCAGGTCGAGCTCGCGGATATCCACCCCATCCAGCCGTATGGAGCCTTGTTGCACGTCGTAAAAGCGCAGCAACAAGGAGATGAGCGTAGTCTTGCCTGCGCCGGTGTGGCCGACCACCGCCGCCGTCTCGCCCGGCTCGACGGTGAAGCAGACGTCGCGCAGCACCCAGTCCCATTCGCCGTCGCCCGCCTGTGGACTGGCGGCCTGGGGAGGGTGAACCTGGGGCACGGGGCCTGCCGCCGCTTTCTTGCCGTTCTCGGAGATTCTCCGGTAGGCGAACCAGACGTGGTCGAACTCGATGCGCCCCGGTCCATCCGGCTGGCGCGCGCCTGCCGGGGAGGCGATCTCGGGCTGCGTGTCCAGCAGCTTGAAGATGCGCTCGCTGGAGGCCATGGCGGACTGCAGGATGTTGTACTTCTCGCTCAGATCCTGAATGGGCCGGAAGAAACGCTGGGCGTACTGCATGAAGGCCACCACCACGCCCAGGGTCAGGGTGCCGCTCAGCACGCTAGCGCCGCCGTACCACAGGATGGAGGCCATGGCCGTGGCCGACAGGATCTCGACCACGGGATAGTAAAGCGCGTAGGCCATGATGGCGTCTTTGAAAGCCAGCATGTGGCTGGCGTTGATGGTCCGGAACTCGCCATAGGCCTTTTGCTCGCGGTTGAACAATTGCAGCACGGCGATGCCGGTAACGTGCTCCTGCAAGTAGGCATTGATGCGGGCGATGGCCACGCGTATGCGGCGGTAGCTGTCGCGCACGCGCAGGCGGAAGATGGTGGTCACCAGGTAGATCAACGGCAGCACCGCCATGGCGATCAGCGCCAGCCGCCAGCTCATGTTCAGCATGATGGCGATGATGCCCGCCAGCACGAAGACGTCCTCGAAGATGGACACCACGCCGGCGGTGAACATCTCGTTGAGCGCATCGACATCAGTTGTCACCCGCGTCACCAGCCGGCCGACCGGATTGCGGTCGAAGAAGGCTATGTGCATATGCTGCAAGTGCCGATAGATCTGGCTGCGCAGGTCGAACATGACCTTCTGGCCCGTCCACTGCATCAGGTAGGTCTGGGTGAACTCCAGCAGGAAGCTAAAGGAGAGCAGGCCAACGTAGATGGCGCCTATCTGGGCAATCCCCGCCAGCGGCTTCGAGCTTAGTACCGCGTCCAGGAAGGAGTGTCCCGCCCCCGGCCTGTGCGCCAGGTATTTGTCTATGGCAATCTTGGTCAGGTATGGTCCGAGAACGTCGGCCCCAGCCTTCATGACGATCGCCACCAGCGCCAGCACCACCTGCAGCCGGTAAGGCTTCAGATAGGTGAGCAGCCGGCGCATCAGCCGGGCGTCGTAGGCCTTGCCGAGCACCTCTTCTTCATGGCCGCCGCCGGAATGGTGGTGGTGAGGCATGCAACTCTATTGTAGATGGTGAGCTGTCGCCAACGGTCGCTTTCTCAGGGGGTCAATTTGAAGGTGTCCCAGGTTCCGCGCCGCGCTTACCACCCCGACAAACGCAACTACGGCGTTTGCCGGGGGCCACGGTCGGCGCTAACCTGGGTAATAGCGGCTTAGCTTTAGCGGGCCACAGCCTCGTAGAATAAGGCCAGCATGCCCCTCGGGCTCTACATCTCGGTCCCGTTTTGCCGCTCCAAGTGCAGCTTCTGCAATTTTGCCTCGGGGGTGTTCTCGCGCCAGCTTTTGGACCGCTACGTCGCCTACCTGCAGCGGGAACTCGGGCGCGCTGAACAGATTGCCGCGCAGATTGGCGGCAGCTTCGAGCGCCAGCTCGATTCCATCTACCTGGGGGGCGGAACTCCCACCATGCTTTCCCCGGAACAACTGGCGGCGATCTTTGCCGCCATCAATAGCAATTTCGAAGTGCTGCCGGGGGCGGAGGTCACGATCGAGTGCGCTCCTGGCTCGCTTACCCCGGAGTTGCCGCCAGCTTTGCCGGCCTGCGGGGTGAACCGGGTGAGCCTGGGCGTGCAATCGCTGGTGGATCAGGAGGCGCGCGCCGTCGGGCGGCTGCACACCCGCCAGATCGTGCTGGATGACATCGCTCGGCTGCGCCAGGCAGGTTTGGGCGAGATCAGCATAGATTTAATCGCCGGATTGCCACACCAGACCGAAGATTCCTGGCGCCGCAGCCTGCGGGAGACTATCGCCTGCGGGGTGCCGCACGTCAGCGTCTACATGCTGGAGGTGGATACAGACTCGCGCCTGGGCCGCGAGCTTATCGCCGGTGGAACGCGCTACCACGCCCACTTTGTCCCTGATGACGACCTCACGGCCGATCTCTACCTGCTGGCCTGCGATGAGCTGAACGCCGCCGGAATTTCGCAATACGAGATTTCCAACTTTGCCCGCGATACCGCGCCCGCCGGCACTCCGGGAGAGCGCCGTGGGGACCCTGGCGCCAGCCTGCCCGCACACGCTTCCCGCCACAACCTGAAATACTGGCTGCGCCAGCCGTACATGGGATTTGGAGTCGATGCGCACTCCATGCTGATTGCCCGCCAGCCGGACTCTACCCGACCGGGGTCTCCAGCAGACTCTTCTGTTACGGTCGTTGGGTCGAGGAACCGGGCGGTGCGTTTCGCCACTACCGATGAGTTGGATAAGTTGCTGTCCGGGGCGGAACTGGAAGTCACCATCGTAGACGAGCAAGCGGCGCTGGAAGAGATGTGGTTTTTGGGGATGCGACTGAACCGCGGGGTCGAGTGGCGCAGCCTGACAGAGGGGGGCGAAGGCGAAATTTTCGAGCGCTATCGCCCGGTCGTCGAAGAGCTGCAAACGGCTGGCTTGCTGGAGTGCGAGGGTGGATTCGTGCGGCTTACATCACGCGGGCGGCTGCTCTCCAATGAAGTCTTCAGCCGCTTTCTGCTCGACCCGCCAGCTTCTCATCGCAGCGCCGGACTTGGCCGGCGCGAGAATTCAGCAGGTGACCAAGACACGGCGCAAGGAAACAGCCAGCCGCCTGGCGGCGCCAGTTAGCAGCGCTACAGCGCTGAATACGCTAACGGGGATCTTCGAGCCCCGCAGTGACGATATGCCGCCGCTTTATCGCTTGCCCAACACGGCAGATTTAGGCTTGATTGTCGTGGCGCTCTCGAGTATCGGTTCAGGCGCCTCGCTCGGCACGTAGTTCAGCTCCTGCTCGTGAATCCACACCAGGCGCCGAATGGCATCGCCGCAGTTGAAACACACGAAAAGAGGCGCGTCCTCTAGACGCCCATGGAATTCGCAGATACCGCACTGAGCGGTCATTTTCTCACCCCACATTGTTGAACTTTCGGACCCCCGCTCGATTGAAGCTGCAGAGTGCCCTGGGTTCTAGCCCCCGTTTCCCACTGGGCATAGTTGCCCAACGGGGCGAGCCGGCGTGCCACCGCCAGCTACCATATTGATGTCGAGCTTACTCCGTCGATGGCAATTTTGGAATTGAATATTCTTGTGCGCGGGATGATTTTTTTTGCTTAAACGTTAACCAAGTGGTGACCAAACGGCATGGACTTCTTTACTGCCTGGGTAAGTAGCGCAGGGCCATGGCGGCGCTATTGCCGGAAACACCGGGGCTGAGGAAGCACTTACGCAACCTCCCAAGCCGGCGGCGTTGTCAGGCCGCCTGTTCACTCGCCCGGGAGATGGACTGCTGGCTGGGCTGACTGGAGTCGTTGCCGAGAAGCTGGCGCGCGATCACCATCCTTTGAATCTCGCTGGTGCCCTCGCCGATGGTGCACAGCTTAACGTCACGGTAGAACTTCTCCGCCGGATAGTCTTTGATAAAGCCGTAACCGCCGTGGATCTGCACCGCCTCATTGGCCGCACGGACTGCCACCTCGCTGGCGTAGAGCTTGGCCATGGAAGACTCTTTGGTAGTCTTCAGGCCGCTGTCCTTCATCCAGGCGGCGCGCAGGGTAAGCAGGCGGGCGGCGTCGATTTCGGTGGCCATATCGGCCAGCTTCCACTGGATCGCCTGGAACTCGCTGATCGCCCGGCCGAACTGCCGGCGCTGCTGCGCGTACTTGAGGGCGCATTCATAAGCGCCCTGGGCCATGCCGAGGGCGAGAGCGGCGATGGAGATGCGGCCGCCGTCCAGGATGCGCATGGCGTCTGCGAAGCCCTGGCCTTCGCGTCCAAGCAGGTTGGCGGCGGGCACGGCACAATCCTCGAAGACCAGCTCGGAGGTGTCGCTGGCGCGCAGGCCCAGCTTGTTCTCCTTCTTGCCAGGCTTCATTCCCGGGGTGCCGCGCTCGACTACGAAGGCCGACAGGCCGTGCGGGCGCGCGCTCTTGTCGGTTACCGCCAGCACCACGCACACGTCGGCATAGCGGCCATTGGTGCAAAAACTCTTGGTCCCGTTCAGAATCCATTGGTCGCCGTGGCGGGCGGCGGAACAGCGGGCGGCGCCGGCATCTGACCCCGAGCCGGGTTCGGTCAGGGCCCAGGCGCCGATGAACTCGCCGCTGGCCAGCTTCGGAAGCCAGCGCCGGCGCTGCTCTTCGTTGCCGGCCACGAAGATATGGTTCGAGCACAGCGAAGTGTGCGCCGCCAGGATGATGCCGATCGAGCCATCGACCCGCGAAAGCTCCTCGATGGCGGTCGCGTACTCGATATACCCCATGCCTGCGCCGCCGTATTCGGCAGGGAAGATTGCGCCCATCAGTCCCAGCCGGCCGAGCTCCTTGACGGTCGCCAGCGGGAAGCAGGAAGCTTCGTCCCACTCGGAAACGTGCGGGGCCACCTCGCGTTGGGCGAACTCGCGCACCATGCGGCGGAGCTGCCGCTGTTCTTCGCTGAATTGGAAATCCAAGTCCGGCCTCCTGTCGCACTACTTATACATTCATTAATGATGCTTATGGCGGCTCCTGAGTTGTTAATTTTCCGGGCTCTATGCGAAAACCAGCCTGCTTGGATCCAAGCAGGCGGCTGGGTGCCTTACGTCCCGCCCGGCTGTTGGGCTGTGACGTGGGGCCAATTTCCCCAGGTTAGCGCCGACCGGGCCCCCGGCAAACGCCGTAGTTGCGTTTGTCGGGGTGGTAAGCACGGCGCGGAACCTGGGGCGCCTTCAAACTGACCCACCGCGCGCAACCTGCTTTTTGACAAGCCGGCGCGTCATGCGTATGATTTTTGCTATGCTTTCGGTTGCCCCAGTTGCGCGGATGATGGCCATGTGTATGGACATGTGGTGGCGCGCGACTGTGGGAACCGCCTAGCTGGCAGCATTCAATAGCGAGATTCAGCGGCCCACGGTCAACCTGATCGCGGGCCGTTTCGTCTTATGGGCAGATTCAACAGAAAAGAACAGAGGAAAGCAGCCATGCCGGAGAACACGGAAAACAAACACCGTTTTGCCACCCTGGCCGTCCATGCCGGGCAGAAGGCCGATCCAACCACCAAGTCCCGCGCCGTGCCGATTTACCAGACGACATCCTACGTCTTCGACGATGCCGATCATGCCGCCCGCCTCTTCAGCCTGCAGGAGTTCGGCAACATCTACACGCGCATAATGAATCCGACCACCGACGTCTTCGAGCAGCGGATCGCGGCCCTGGAAGGCGGCATGGCGGGACTGGCTGCCGCCTCCGGCCAGGCGGCGGAGACGCTTGTGGCCACCACGCTGGCCAGCGCCGGCGAGGAGATCGTCTCCAGCACCTCGCTCTACGGCGGCACCTACAACCTTTTCCATTACACCCTTCCCAAGTTGGGCATCAACGTGCTTTTCGTCGATCCCGACGATTTCGACGGGCTGGAAAAAGCCATCAGCAACAAGACCAAGGCCGTCTACGCCGAGACCCTCGGCAATCCCAAGCTGGATGTGACCGACCTCGAGACCCTGGCGAAGATCGCGCACGCGCACGGCCTGCCGCTGGTGGTAGACAACACCTGCGCTTCACCCGCACTTTGCCGGCCGATCGAATGGGGAGCGGACATCGTCATCAACTCGGCCACCAAGTTTATCGGCGGGCACGGCACATCCATCGGCGGCATAATCGTCGACAGCGGCAAGTTCGACTGGAAGGCCTCGGGCCGCTTCCCGGATTTCGTCAATCCCGATCCTTCCTACCACGGCGTCTCCTACACCGAGGCATTCGGGCCGCTGGCGTTCATCATCAAGGCGCGAGTGCAAGGCCTGCGCGATACCGGCGGCGCGCTCTCGCCGTTTAACGCTTTTCTTTTCCTGCAGGGAGCCGAGACGCTGCACCTGCGCATGCAGCGGCATTCGGAGAACGCGCTGGCCATAGCGAAATTTCTGGGGACGCATCCCGGCGTGGAGTGGGTCAACTATCCCGGCCTGCCCTCCAGCAAGTATTACGGGCGCGCCCGCAAGTACCTGCCGGAGGGCGCCGGCTCGCTGGTGACCTTCGGCATCCGGGGCGGCTACGAGGCGGGGCGCAAGCTGATCAATTCGCTCGCCCTCTTCAGCCTGCTGGCCAATATCGGCGATGCCAAGTCGCTGGTGATCCATCCGGCGTCCACCACTCACCAGCAACTGAACGAGGCGGAGCAACGGGACACGGGCGTCACCCCCGAACTGGTGCGGCTTTCGGTGGGCATCGAGGACGCGCGCGACCTCATTGACGACCTCAACCAGGCGCTCAGGACGGCCACCGGCCTTTCCGCCAAACAACAGCCCGGCCTGGCAACCGCCGGAGGAAAGAGCCAGCGATGAGCGCGGTCACTCTGCACCTGATCCAGGGAAAGCACACCTTTGCCGAGGAGGACGGCTTTGTCCTGGAGTGCGGCGGCACGCTGCGCCCGGTCGCCATTCGCTATGCCATGTATGGCGAGCCCAACGCCGCCGGCGACAATGTGGTGCTGGTCTGCCACGCCCTCTCCGGCTCGGCCGAGGTGGCAGCCTGGTGGCCCGAGCTGTTCGATGACCCGCGCCTGTTCGGCAACGATCGTTACTGCGTGCTTTGCAGCAATATCCTCGGCTCCTGTTACGGTTCGACCGGCCCGGCGGCCATCGATCCGCAGACTGGCCGGCAGTACGGCGCCGGCTTTCCTCTGGTCACCGTCGGCGACCTTGTCCGGGCGCAGCGCGAACTGCTGCGGCACCTGGAAATCGAACGGGTAAAGCTGGTCATCGGCGGCTCCATCGGCGGCATGCAGGCGCTTGAGTGGGCCATCGATTTCCCGGAGATGGTGGAGCACTGCGTGGCCATCGGCGCCGCTCCACTCGGCGCCATGGGACTGGCGCTTAACCATCTGCAGCGGCAGGCCATCCGCATGGACCCGAAGTGGAATGGCGGCGAGTATTCGCCGGACGATCCGCCGGCGCAGGGACTAGCGCTGGCGCGCGCCCTCGCCATGTGCTCCTACAAATCGGCGGAGCTGTTTCACGAGCGCTTCGGACGCAATCCCAACCGCAACGGCGAAGACCCGTGGACCGACCTCCAGGGGCGCTTCGACGTGGCCGGCTACCTGGATTACCAGGGGCGGAAATTCGTCGAGCGCTTCGACGCCAACTCGTACCTGGCTATCAGCCGCACCATGGAAACCTTCGACCCGGTGCGCACCTTCGGCTCGGCGCAGGCCGCCTACAGCCGCGTCCGGGCGCACGTGACGCTGGTGGGAATCTCCTCAGACTGGCTCTTTCCCGCCGCCGACGTCCGCTCGCTCGGCGAACAGCTCCGGGCCGCCGGCGCCGGCTGCGAGTATTGCGAGATCGCCTCCTCGCACGGACACGACGCCTTCCTAGCCGAACCGGAGAAACTGGCGGCGATCCTGGCGGCACATTTGTAACCGGGACGCGTACCTTACAATTACCCATATTTTCTGAAAAGCCGCGTCGGCGGCGAAAGAAGGTAGCCCCAGGCACCAGCCTGGGGACGGCAAAGGTAATCAAAGCACCAAGCCCGCTTAAGCGGGCGTAAGAAGAAAATAAATCCTTCTTGCGCCCCCTGCGGGGGCTTATGGCGATATAGCGCACCCGTTCCACAGGCTCACGCCTGTGGCTACCCTCTGCCGCCGCTGTTGCGGCTCAGGTATTTGTGGGTAATTCCAAAGACGTGTACAGCTCGAAGGGGGCTGTTGTCTTGAATACGAATTGGCGTTTTGAATACGCGCTGTTGCCTTAGACACGCGCTGTTGCCTTAAATCCATGCTGTAGCTTTGAAAGGGCGCGGCTTCAGCCGCGCCACAGAGATGCCCTATACGAAGGGCCTTTAGGCCTGTAGGTCATCGCGGCGGATTAAGAGAGGAAATGGAGCGGGAGACGGGGATCGAACCCGCGACCAACGGCTTGGGAAGCCGTGACTCTACCACTGAGTTACTCCCGCAGTCCTTTATTTTAAAGTACTTACGAGAAGCCTACGTCACGCCAATTCAGTGCTGTTGCACGCTTCGTTGCACAGATTGGCGAAGCCACTGTAGCACAGTACGAAAGTAAGAGCAAACTCCTTGATTTCCAAGGTCTTGCGGGAGGGATCTGGTAGAGTCACGGCTCACAAAACCGTTAGTCTACCCAGCAATTCCGCTACTAAGTTCGCAAGAGTGTTGCACAAATAAGTTGCGAACTGCGTTCTAGCCACAGAACGCCCGTGCAGTTTGTAATTAAATCGATCTTCCCAAGTTTCTCGGCGGTAGAGTCACCGTTTACAGAGCCGTCGGATACTCCCAAATTCCTTCAATAAAGTTACCGCTTACATGCCGTGCCGAAAGACTGTCACGTCGACTACCTAAAAGTAGCAAATTTCCTATTTGCCCAGTTACAAATCCCGCGCAACGAAGTTAGGATTGCCAGCTGTTGCGCGCTTTCGACCTGTATTTGACTAGCGGTGTATAAAGGTGCCGTAGTGGGCAACAACAAAGGAGGGATCAAAATGATGGAGAAACTGGACACGGTAAAAAAGCAATTGTCAGAACTCGCTAAGGTCATAAATGAGTTCAAATCGGAAGCCGTTCAATTGCGCGTCCTTGAGATTTTTTATGGTGAGCAAACGTCACGAAACGGAAGTGACGAACCTGAAATAACTCCCGCCCAGCGAAAATCGCGGGTACGCCGCACTACGAAGTCGAAAGGGTCTGTGGCTACAACGTCAGAAAAGAAGAATAAAGCGCCAGCAGGTAAGGGTGCTGTTGCATCATTGGCCAAGTTGGTGTCTGGGAGTTTCTTCGACAAGCCGCGCACCATCGGCGATATTGTCGAACACTGCAAGATCAATATGGCGCGTACTTTCAAGCCCAATGAATTTTCCGGCAAGCTTGGCCGCATGGTCGACGCTGGTGTATTGACGCGCAAAAAGAACGCAGATAACCAATATGAATACAAAAAACCTTAATCCAGTGTTGCAAACTGCGCTGGCCAGTGTGCCAGCTATATATAGGACGAAACTGATTCAAGCCTACCTGGCTCTAAAGAAGAACACATCAGAGGCGCGATACGACGCTGCGGGGCTGGCCATCGGAAGATTGTGTGAGGTCATCCTGAGATTCTTGCAGCAAAAGATTCATGGCACATCTACGCCATTCGGAACCAAAATCAATAACTATGCCGATGAGTGCAGAAAACTGATTTCTGCACCAGCTACGTCAGGAAATGAATCAGAAAGGGTTCTTATCCCCCGTGCGCTGGTCTTGCTCTACACGATGCGGAACAAGCGTGGTATCGGTCATGTCGGTGGAGATGTCGATGCAAACGAAATCGACATCGCAACGATGGCGAAGGTCGCAGATTGGATCATCTGCGAACTCATCAGGATCAACCACGGACTGTCGCTTGAGGAGGCCCAGGACATCGTTGACAGCATATCCGTGCGGCAACTGCCTTCAATATGGGAGGTTGGCGGGAAAAAACGTGTTCTCAAAGGTGGTCTGAAGGCAACGGATCAGGCACTCTTGCTGCTCTACTCAAGCCCGGACTCCGGAGTTCTTCTTGAGGAGTTGTGTGATTGGGTGGACTACTCTAATCCCGGGGTATTCAAGAGGGAAATTAAGAAGCTACACAAACAACGGCTCCTTGAGTTCGACACAGATAGTGAATCAATCACTCTGTCGCCCAAGGGTGCGAAATACGTTGAAGACAATTTAATCTAGACGCAAGAATGATTGTGGGGAATCTGTTGCACAGGTTGTTGCACACTTTGTGCCAACCAGGGTCAAAAACATCCAGTTGGGGGCGATTGTGGGGGATTGTAACCGCTAGGAAGCCCGTATAAATACTGGGGTGAAAAGAAGAGCTTGAATTTGGGAAGCCGTGACTCTACTACTGAGTTACTCCCGCTCAACAGCGCAGCAGTATTATAGCGCGTCGCAGGCGAGGGCAACGGTGTTACTCGGCGCTGCTTTCTTCGCCGTCCAGCAGGTACATGGTGGCGTCGACTTCGGCGACCAGTGTCTGCTCTGGGTCGTCGATTCTAATCTCCGCCCGCGCCGTCATCACCCGGCGGCGGCGCTCCAGAGTCCAGCCGCGAATAATAAGCCTGGTGCCACCCTTGATTGGCTGGCGAAAGCGCGCTTCGGCGCGCGCCGTCACTCCATGCAGTCCCTGGAAATGCACCGCCCAGCCCAGGGCCTCGTCCATCAGCGAGAAGGTAACGCCGCCGTGCAGGATGCCCTGCCAGCCCTCGTGCTCGACCCGCGCGGTGTAGACGGCGCGGCTGCCCGTAGGTCCGTCGGGGAAAAACGGCACCTGAAACCCCTTGGGGTTGTCCTGGCCGCAGACGTAGCAAAGGCTGGTTTTCTGCTTCAGCCGAACTGCTGTTGCTTGTGACATCGCCTTCTTTACCTGTTCCTTCAGCGGTCCGGCAGCCTGCCGGCCCGGCAGCGTATATTGCCCGTCTGTTGTTAATGCGATGGTTGAACGGTACAACATCGCCGAACCGTGGAGTCAACCAGATTGCGACCAACTGTTCCCAGCAGGAGTGTGTAGTAGCAGGTTAGCGCCGAACGGGGTCTGTGGCAAAGGCGAGCGCGGGTCAGTTTGAACTCGAATTAAGATTGGGTGCCCCACGTCCCGCCCTGCTGTTGGGCTGACGTGGGGCCAATTCCACCAGGTTAGCGCCGACCGGGGCCCCCGGCAAACGCCGCAGTTGCGTTTGTCGGGGTGGTAAGCGCGGCGCGGAACCTGGGGCACCTTCTACATGTTGCGTATGCGGCGCGGCGCGCTTTAGAGTGGAAGCGGTCCCGCGTATGTTTGCCCGCCGCACCAACTGGAACCTGTCGCCAAACGCGCTCTCTGCCGCGCTTGATGAGCAACGCGCCAGCGGCAGGGAAGTGCTGGACCTGACGCTTTCCAATCCCACGCTCGCCGGCTTCGAATACCCGCAGGAGCTGATCGCCAGGGCATTGTCCGATGCGCGGGCGCTGCGCTACGAGCCTGCGGCCAAAGGCATGCCAGCAGCGCGCCAGGCCATTGCCCGCTACTACGCCGGGCAGGGAATGGCGGTCGATCCCGAGCGCCTCATCCTCACCGTGAGCACCAGCGAGGCTTACTCCTATTGCTTCCGCCTGCTCTGCGATCCTGGAGATGAGGTGCTGGTTCCGCTGCCGAGCTACCCGCTCTTCGAGTTTCTGGCAGCCATCGAGGACGTGCGCCTGGTGCCCTACGAGCTGGTCTACGATCATGGCTGGCAGATCGAGTTCGAATCGCTGCGGCGCGGCCTGGGGGCGCGCTCGCGGGCCATTCTGGTGGTGCAGCCCAATAATCCCACTGGATCGTACGTCAAGCCGTGGGAGTTTGAGCGGCTGAATGCGCTCTGCCGCGAGCACGATCTGGCGCTGATCGCCGACGAAGTTTTCCTGGATTATCGGGTAGAGGCCGCTGAGGCCCTGAGCTTTGCCAATGCGAGTGCCGAGGGCGCCAGCGCGCTGAGCTTTGTCCTGAGCGGCCTTTCCAAAATCAGCGGCTTGCCGCAGATGAAGCTTGCCTGGATCTGCTGCGGCGGGCCCGGGGAGTTGGTTGCCGCCGCCATGGGCAGGCTGGAAATCATCGCCGACACTTTTCTCTCTCCCAGCACTCCGGTGCAACTGGCAGCGCCGGCGCTGCTGGAGGCGCGGCACGGCATCCAGCGGCAGATAGGCGAGCGCGTGCGCGCTAATCTGGCCGAGCTCGACCGCCAACTGGCGCGCGCGGCATGCGCCGGCAGCGCCGCGGACGCGGACCGCTCAAATCTCATTTCTGCAAATGCCAGCTCGGCGCTTTGCCGGCGGCTGCGCGTCGAGGGCGGCTGGTGCGTGGTGCTGCGGGTTCCGGCCGTCCGCTCGGACGAAGAGCTGGTTCTGGCTTTGCTGCGGGAGACGGGCGTGCTGGCGCATCCGGGACACTTCTACGACTTTCCCGGTGAGGGCTATCTCGTGCTCAGTCTGATCACGCCGGAGCGAGACTTCGCCGATGGCGTGTGCCGATTGCTGGCCTTCGTCGCCCGCTCTTCCGGTATCATGCATACATGATCCATGAAATCCTGCCGGTCGGCCCTTTGCAGTGCAACTGTTCCATCGTGGGCGACGAGAACAGTCATGAGGCCATGGTCATCGATCCTGGCGATGATGTCGAAGCCGTGATGGAGATCGTGCGGCGGCACGGGCTGCAAGTGAAGCAGATCGTGGTGACGCACGCCCACATCGACCACGTGGGCGGCGCCGCCAAGCTCAAGCAGCTCACCGGCGCGCCCGTCCTGCTCAACCAGAATGATTATGAGCTGCTGCGCATGCTGGAGACGCAGGCGGCGTGGCTGGGCATGCGCGCGCCCGGCAAGGTAGAGATCGACCAGAGCGTAGGCGGCGGCGATACGGTCAAGGCGGGAGCGCACCAGGCCAAGGTGCTGCATACGCCCGGACACACCGAAGGCTCAATCTGCCTGTACTTCGAGCCGGAAAAGCGCGTGATCGCCGGCGACACGCTGTTCGCCGGCAGCATCGGGCGCACCGATCTTCCCGGCGGCTCCTACGACAAAATCATGCGCTCGCTGCACGATAGCGTGCTGGCGCTGCCGGACGACACGCTGGTCGTGCCGGGCCATGGGCCGCTGACCACCATCGGCGAAGAGCGCGAGAGCAATCCGTTTCTTAGGGAATAGGGTTGGGGGCTAATGCAGAACTACAGTAGGTGTATCCCAACAGACGAACGTCATCCCGACCGGAGCAAAGCGGAGTGGAGGGATCTTGCGTTGCTTGACAAGACACAAGATTCCTCGACTCGCGACGCCAGCGTCGCTCGCTCGGGATGACGCCCATTTCTTGGCATACAGCAACTCTGGTTCTGCTGTAGGGGTTAGGGAAACGCTTTGGAAGATTAGGCAGGGCTACTCTCTTCCGGAGTCGAGCAGAAGTTTTTCTTGAACTCGGGAAAATTTCAAATCTGAAATTAAAAAGCCTCGGACACGAGGCTTTTTGATTACACAGAGAGTTCCTGGCGCAACCGTTTACTTCTTAGCCGGCGGCGGTTGCGGGGCATGCGGCTGCGGTGCCGGCGCCTGGATGGGAGCGTCCGACGTCTGGGTCCCACCCAGGACCGAGGAGCTGGCTCCGGCGCGGCGTGAGGCCACGATGGCCAGGGTAAACGAGGTGATCATGAAGATCACTGCGGCCCAGGTGGTGGCCCTGGTCAGGGCGTTGGCGGCCGAGCGCGGACCGAAGGCCGTCTGGCTGCCCTGCCCGCCAAAGGCGGCGGCGATATCGGCGCTCTTGCCGCTTTGCAGCAGCACGACCCCGATCAGAAACAAGCAAACAATTACGTGAACGATGGTTATAAATACGACCATGGAATCCCTTTGCGCGAGGACGGCTCTTTTTTGCCTCCGGTGGAATGCTGGTGCGGAAGGCGGGACTTGAACCCGCATGCCTCTCGGCGCCACCCCCTCAAGATGGTGTGTCTGCCAATTCCACCACTTCCGCCCGCCAGAACAGCCACGGCTGATCGATCCGTACCGCGCCGGGCACGAGAGTGCACCCTCACCAGCCGAGTTCAGGCTGCAAAAAACACCAACAGAGGCAGTTTGATTATAGCAAACGCGGCGCGGGCGACAAGCGTGAACGGCCGCTGAGATCCATGGCAGTACAGACCGGAGGCCTCCGTGAGTTCAGAGCTGCCCGACCGAGGGCGGCCCGCGTAAACAAGCGACAGGCAAAAATCGGGCTGCCTTGCGGCAGCCCTTCAGACCGATACGTCCGGTATCCCCAGCCAACAATTCCACCCTAGCAAAAAAAGCTAGAGTGGGACACCCGTCGCGCAGGGTGGGGAACCGGTCAGGCGATCAGTACATTCCGCCCATTCCGCCGCCGTGCGGAGGCATCGCCGGTTCCTTCTTCTCTTCCGGAACCTCGCACACCAGCGCCTCGGTGGTCAGCATGAGGGCGGCGATGGAGCCGGCGTTCTGCAGGGCCGTGCGGGCTACCTTGGTCGGGTCGACGACGCCCGCCTTGACCATATCGGCAAACTGGTTGGTCTGAGCGTCATAGCCGTAGTTCTTCTCCTTGGACTCGCGGATCTTGCCGAGCACGACCGCGCCCTCTTCGCCGGCGTTGCCGACGATCTGGCGCAGCGGCTCTTCCAGAGCGCGCTTGACGATATTGGCGCCGATCGCCTCATCGCCCGTGAGCTTGAGCGCGGTGATGGCGTCAACGCAGCGGATCAGGGCCACGCCGCCGCCGGGAACGATGCCTTCCTCGACCGCCGCGCGGGTGGCATGCATGGCGTCTTCCACGCGCGCCTTCTTTTCCTTCATTTCGGTCTCGGTGGCCGCGCCGACCTTGATCACCGCCACGCCGCCGACGAGCTTCGCCAGGCGCTCCTGGAGCTTCTCGCGGTCGTAGTCGCTGGTGGTCTTGTCGATCTGGCCGCGGATCTCCTTCACCCGGCCTTCGATCTCCTTGGACCTGCCCTTGCCCTCGACGATGGTGGTGTTGTCCTTGTCGACGGTGATCTTCTTGGCCTGGCCGAGATCGCCCATCTGCACGTTCTCCAGCTTGATGCCGAGGTCTTCGGTGATGGCCTTGCCGCCGGTCAGCACGGCGATGTCCTGCAGCATGGCCTTGCGGCGGTCGCCGAAGCCCGGCGCCTTGACGGCGCAAACCTGCAGCGTGCCGCGCAGCTTGTTGACCACCAGGGTGGCCAGCGCCTCGCCCTCGACGTCTTCGGCGATGATCAGCAGCGGCTTGCCGCTCTTGGCGATCTGCTCGAGCAGGGGAAGCAGGTCCTTCATCGACGAGATCTTCTTTTCGTGGATGAGGATCAGGGCGTTCTCCAGCGAGCACTCCATGCGCTCGGGATCGGTGACGAAGTACGGCGACAGGTAACCGCGGTCGAACTGCATGCCCTCGACCACGTCGAGCTGGGTCTCCATCGTCTTGGCTTCCTCGACCGTGATGACGCCATCCTTGCCGACCTTCTTCATGGCCTCGGCGATGATCCTGCCGATGGTCTCGTCGTTGTTGGCGGAGATGGTAGCCACCTGGGTGATCTTGTTGATGTCGCCTTCGACCTTTTGCGAGAGGCTGTCGATGGCGCCGGGAATGCGGTTGCCTTCAGCGTCGAGGCTGCCGGTCACGGCGGTGATGGCCCGCTCGATGCCGCGCTTCAGGGCCATGGGGTTGGCGCCGGCGGCTACCGTCTTGACGCCTTCGCGGAAGATGGACTGGGCCAGAACGGTGGCGGTGGTGGTGCCGTCGCCGGCCACGTCGCTGGTCTTGCTAGCCACTTCGCGCACCATCTGCGCGCCCATGTTTTCCAGTGGGTCCTTAAGTTCGATTTCCTTGGCCACTGTGACCCCGTCCTTGGTAATCAGCGGGGAACCGAACTTCTTCTCAATGACCACGTTGCGGCCCTTGGGGCCAAGTGTCACTTTGACAGCGTCAGCCAGGATGTTGACGCCACGGAGGATCGCCTGCCGGGAGTCCTCACCATGAACAATCTGCTTTGCCATATCGCTAAAGCTCCTTCAGCAACTTTGATCTGGCGCGCTCGGCGGGAGCGCGCTGGACTGAATATCTTTGTTTACCTGTTGGCGAAGCCTCGGCTGAACCTACAAGCCATTCACTTCGCTCAGGATTTCGGCTGGCTCGAGGCTCCAGCTCGGCTGCGCCTCGCTCACGCCTCGAAAACGCCTCGGGGTCATTCGACTCGCGCCAAACGCAGGCGCTCGTTTAGGATGACGACCCGTGGCTCAGACGCCGCGGAAAACGTCGTCACTTTTTGGCCGGCTTGGCCGCGCCTTCCAGGATTCCCAGCACTTCCTCTTCGCGCATGATGACGAATTCTTCGCCATCAATTTTGATTTCCGTGCCAGCGTATTTGCCGAACAGAATGCGGTCACCGGGCTTGACTGCCAGCGGAAACACCTTGCCTTCGTCGTTGCTCTTGCCCTTGCCGACGGCGATGACCTCGCCTTCCTGCGGTTTGTCCTTGGCGGTATCGGGGATGATGATGCCGCCACGGGTCGTCTCGGACTCCTCCACGCGGCGGACCAGGATGCGGTCGTGCAGCGGAGTAAGCTTTGCTGCCATTCGAAAACTCCTTTCGGAAGATTAGTTTTAGTTTGTTATGGAACTGCACGGGCCCAGGAGTGGACCCTCGACCAGAGCTGATTTGAGACTGTTGTTAGCACTCTAGGTCGACGAGTGCTAATTTATACCCTGGGGCCGAAGTTTGTCAAGTAGGGAATCTGAGTGACTTTCGCTCAATGTTTAACCGATTGTCTGCCAAAGGGAAAGGCCAATCCGGCTGTGAAAATCCCGGAGCGCCGCCGGGAAAAAAGACTAATCCTCCACACCCACCAGAGTGCCAGAGCTGCTGAACGGGCGTAAATCAATTCCGAATGGCTGCCGGGTGCGGGCAACAACCGCGTGGGGCTATGACTCTAAGCTCAACAACGACGGCGATGACCGTGGACCTGCAAGCCACGGATGTCTGTTCCCGTTGGCGGCCTGAGCCGAGATTGTGGGGACCGCGTGCGTTGTTCTGGGTGGTCGAGCCTCTTCCGCCGGACAATCGTCCGAACCTCTTGGGCGCTGTTGATTTCCTCAATAGCGGCTCTTCCCGCGCCGGCGCAGAAAAATGCCGGCCCTGCCTCCGTGCCTCCCGAGTACCAGGTAGGCGCCAAGTTAGGCACGGTGCACGATGTCCCCGCCAAATACGACGTCAGCAAGATTGGCAACCGCAGTATCGGCACTGGGTTGAACTTCTATTCCCGGGACAAGGAAATGGCGCTGGGGCGGCAGCTCGCCGGCGAGGTGGAGATGCAGTCGCGGATTGTTACCGATCCGATGGTCAGCGAATACGTAAACCGCCTGGGCCAGAACCTGGTGCGCAATTCCGACGCCAAGGTTCCGTTCACCATCAAGGTCATCAACAACGATGAGATCAACGCCTTCGCCCTGCCGGGCGGGTTCTTTTTCGTGAATTCCGGGCTGATCCTGGCGGCCGACAACGAGGCGGAGCTGGCCGGCGTTATGGCCCATGAGATTGCCCACGTGGCCGCGCGCCATGCCACCAAGACCCTTACTCGCGGCCAGCTATTCAATCTGGCTTCGATTCCGCTGATTTTCATAGGCGGGCCGGTGGCTTACGGGGTGGAGCAGGCGGCGGGGCTGGGAATGCCGGTGTCGTTTTTGAAGTTCAGCCGCGACGACGAGCGCGAAGCCGATCTGCTGGGACTCGAATACCAGTACGCCTCGGGTTATGACCCCGCGGCTTTTGTCCAGTTCTTCGAAAAGCTCGGCAAAGAGCAGAAGCACAAGATGGGGTTCTTCGCCAAGGCGTTTTCCACGCACCCCATGACGGCCGATCGCATCCGGCTGGCGCAGCGGGAAATTCAGGATTTGCTGCCGGCGCGCAAGCAATACGTGGTGGACACCAGCGAATTCCAGGACGTGAAAGCGCACCTGGCAGCCTTGATGAACTCGCGCCGCTTGCGCGAGCCGCAGAAGGCCCATCACCCGGTGCTGCACCGAGTCGAGCATGGTACCGTGAGCGGCGGTGGAGGCGGCAGCACCGGCGCTGACTCCGACGCTCAGACCACCGCCCAGCAGCAGGACGACCAGCGTCCGACGCTGCGGCGCGGCCCAAGCTAGATAAAGCCCGTTTCACGTTTCACGCATTATTCCCAGCTAGTCGGGAGAAACCTGCAGCTCAACAGGTGACGGCGAGCCTGCGCAGCGCGGCTCCATTTACAATTGCCTCTGAGATGACACGCGCGAGCCGACGGCTTCGTTTGGCAGTGGGGCTGGCGCTCCTGTTGCCAGTTGTCGCCTGGGCCGGGGGGAAGGGCCCCGAACAGACGGCGGAGCTGCACTTCCTGGTCATCAGGAAGGAAAACAAGCAGCCGGTGCGCAACGCCAGCGTGGTGTTGCACAGGCTGGACAATGAAGGACGGCAGCGCGACAGCCTGCAGTTGAAAACCGACAGCCAGGGCAGAGCCTCAATCGACGGCATTTCCTACGGCCGGTTGCGGGTGCAGGTCATTGCACCCGGCCGCCAGACCTTCGGTGAAGACTACGAGGTCAAACAGCCCACCATGGAGTTCGAGATCGAGTTGAATCCTCCCAGAGAGCAGCTCTCCATCTACTGACGGTTTCACGTTCCAAGTTTCACGTTTTTCGAATACTGGCTGTTGGAACCTCGGTTACCACGGGCATTTGCCGCAAGGTACAATTCTGCTTCCAGGGGTTGCTGAGCTTTTCCACCGAGTTGTGGAAATTGCAGTGAATAAATCCAGAAACTCTGCCGCAAGTACCCGGAATAAGCTGGTTTTTCCACTTTGCACTGTATGGAGTGCGAAGCGGAAGGAAATCTTCGAGGTCACTTGGCTTTGGGCAAATTGCGAATCGACCGTTTGCTGGTCGAGCGCGGCTTGGCGGCTTCGCGGGAGCGGGCGCAGGCGCTGATCCTGGCTGGGCGCGTGCTGGTGAACGAGCAGAAGATCGAGAAAGCGGGTGCCGCGGTCGATGCGGGCTGTTCGCTCCGCTTGCTGGGCCAGGACCTGCGCTATGTGAGTCGCGGCGGGCTCAAGCTGGAGCATGCGCTGAGGCACTGGAGCATAGATGTGAGCGGCTGCACCTGCCTGGATGTGGGCGCCTCGACCGGCGGCTTCACCGATTGCCTGCTGCAGCACGGCGCCGCGCTGGTGGTGGCCATCGACACCGGCTATGGTCAGATCGACGCCAGGCTTCGAGCCGATCCGCACGTGCGGCTGCTGGAAAAGACCAATGCCCGTTACCTGGAGCCGCAGCAGGTTCCGGAGCTGATCGAGGTGGCGGCGGTGGACGTATCGTTTATCTCGGCCACGCTCGTGCTTCCGGCGGTGACGCGGGCGGCCTTCTCCGGCAAGGGCAGCAGTCGGCAGGAAGCGATCGTGCTGGTGAAGCCGCAGTTTGAGGCCGGCCGCGGGCAGGTGGGCAAGGGCGGAATCGTGCGCGATCCGGAGGCGCAGCGCGCGGCCGTGGAGAGAGTCCGCCGCGCGGTTACCGAACTCGGGGCGGCGGAAATCGATGTAACCGAGTCGCCGATACTTGGCGCGGAGGGAAACCGCGAGTTCCTGCTACACTGCTTGTTTCACATTTAACATTTTTGATTGTTGATTTAAGGCGGCTGCTGGGGAGTTGGATACGGATCAGATTGTGGCGCCGTAAATCGGAAATCGAAAATCAAAAATCTTCAATAAGCGGCAAGGTAGGCGCAAGCTCAGATGAAGACTGTTGCCATTATCTCCAAACCGGCGAAGAACGAGCTGATCGAGACGCTTCCGCGGGTAATCGCCTGGCTCAAGGCCCGGGACTACGGCGTGATCATGGACCAGCAGACCGCGGTTTACGGAGTCTCGGAGAACGTCTTCCCGCGCTACGAGGTGGGCTTTGAGAATCCCAGCTTCGCCATCGTGCTGGGCGGCGACGGCACGCTGCTCTCGGCGGCGCGCGCCGTTTCGCGGCAGGGAGTGCCGATTCTAGCCGTCAACCTGGGGTCGCTGGGCTTCCTGACCGAGGTTCCGCTGGCCGCGTTGTTTGAAACCTTGCAGGCCATAGACGAGGGCACCTGCCCGGTCGAGACCCGCTCGGTGCTGGAGGCGGTCTTGCGCCGCGACGGCGAGGTGATCAAGCGCTACTACGCCCTGAACGACGTAGTGCTCGGCAAGACCGCGCTGGCCCGCCTGATCAGCTTCAATCTGCACGTGGACGACGTCTTTGTATATACCTGCCGGGCCGACGCCGTGATCGTGGCCACGCCCACCGGCTCGACAGCCTATTCTCTGGCGGCCGGCGGGCCGGTGGTGGTGCCTTTCGCCGAAACCTTTGTGATCTCGCCGGTCTCGCCGCACTCGCTCACCCACCGCCCGCTGGTGCTGAACGACAAGGTTACGGTGAGCATCCAGCTCAGCCCGGGTGAGGAGGGCTACATGAGCATCGACGGCCAGGTTGGGTTCCCGATTACCCCGAGCGAGGTCATAGAATGCCGCCGCGCGCAGCACCAGGTGAAGCTGTTCCGCAAGTCGGGCTCGTACTTCGAGGTGTTGCACAGCAAGCTGAAGTGGGGCGAGAGAGGCAGGGAATAGGAATTGGGGAATAGGGATTAGGGGTTAAGGAAGAGCGGCTGGCACTTACGCCTTTTCAACCAGGTGCAGGCATCGCGTTGCTGCCCGTTTCAGCGATGCTATATCCAAAAATATGAACGTCATTCCGAGCGAGCGACGCTTGCGTCGCGAGTCGAGGAATCTTGCGTTGCTATTGCCATTGCGTTTGGTGCTCCTATATCGGAGCGCCGGCGCAGTTGTGGAGCACCTCCTCGTCGGTACGGCCCTAACCGAGCAGCAGCAGATCGCAGGCCACCAGCGCCAGCAGCAGCATGGAAATCAGGCCGTTCATGGTGAAGAACGCCGCGTTGACCCTGCTAAGGTCGTCGGCCCGAACCAGCGAGTGCTCGTAAACCAGCAGCGCTCCAACCAGCAGGACTCCGCCCCGGGCGATCCAGCCCAAGGCAAAGGCGTAGCTCATCCATAGAAAGAAGGTGAAGGCGATCAGGTGGAAGGCGCGCGCCAGCAGCAGCGAACGGGCAATGCCGAAGGCGCGGGGAACCGAATGCAGCGCGACGCGGCAGTCGTGCTCGTAGTCCTGGCAGGCATAGAGGATGTCGAAGCCGGCTCCCCAGAACATGACCGCGCCGGTCACGATCAGGATTCTCGGGTCCATGGTGCCGCGAATCGCCACCCAGGCGGCCGTTGGCGCTATGCCCATCGCCAGGCCCAGAAACAGGTGCGACCAGCGCGTGAAGCGCTTGGTATACGAGTAGCCGAGGATGATCAGCAGGGCCAGCGGCGAACAATAAAATGCCAGCTGGCTTAGCATCCAGGCGGCCAGGATCAGCACCAGGGAAGAGGCGGCGACAAAGCAGAAGACGAAATGCCGGGAGAGCAGTCCGGCGGGCAGCGCACGAGTGGCCGTGCGCGGGTTGGCGGAGTCGATCTCGGCATCGGCCAGCCGGTTGAAAGCCATGGCCGCCGAGCGTGCCGCCACCAGCGCCACCACCAGCCACGCGCTTTGCCGCAGGCTGGGCAGGCCGCGCGCCGCCAGCACCGCCCCGGTGAGCCCGAAGGGCAGGGTGAGCACCGAGTGCTCCCACTTGATCATCTCCAGGGTGTTTCCGAGATTGCGCAGCCAGGGCACGGAATTATTCTAACTTGGCGCGCGTGGCAAATTCAGATTGAAGATTGCAGGTTGAAGATTTACAAATTGCCTCATGGGTTCGAGGGCCAAGAGTCACGAGTATTTTTGAAACACCAACTTGAGCTTGGAACTATGAACCCGTGGAACATTGAAACCTTGAAACCTGAAAACTTGAAACCTTGAAACCTTGAAAACTTGAAACCTTGAAAACTTGAAACCTGAAAACCTGAAACCATGCTGTCTCCGTGCTGCTTTTCAATTTGAAATCGACAATCTAAAATCGAAATGTTTCCGGAGACCGCATTGGCGCGAAAGCCCGAGGTCGAGATCAAGTTTCGCGTGGCCGATGCCGGCCGGCTGCAGCGGGCGCTGGCCGCCTGCGGCTTCAGGCGCCTGACCCCGCCCACGCACGAGAGCAACACGCTTTACGACCGTGGCAATACTCTGCGCCGGCGAGGCGAGATTCTGCGCCTGCGCAAGTACGGCGGCCAGTGGCGGCTTACCCACAAGGCCAAGGGGAAAGCAGGCAGGCACAAGGTCCGGACGGAACACGAAAGCGTGGTTGCCGACGGCCTCGAGATCGATGCGCTCCTGCACGCCCTGGGATACAAGCCGGCTTTCGTCTATGAGAAATTTCGTTCCGAGTGGAGCGACGGAACGGGCAAGGTGGTGGTCGATCACACTCCCATAGGGATAATCGCCGAGATCGAAGGCCCGCCGCGGTGGATCGACCGCACCGCGCGCCGCCTTGGCATAGGCACGCGCGATTACATCACCAAATCCTACGGCGAGCTTTTCCTGGAGTGGCGCAAGGCAACGCGCAGCGCGGCCCGGAACATGACCTTTAGTGAATGCGGCACGCGGTTTCGTTCCTAAGTCGTCGGCTTCCGCCAGCCCTTGGTTTTCAAACGAAACCGCCAGGCTAATTCAACCAAGAACGAATAACTAAGAACTGTTTCTACGCTGCCATCTGCTTCTTCTGTTGTGCGTAGCCGTTCACCGCGTGGTACATTGCGCGGTCGAAGAACTGCTCCAAGGGCGAGAAGGAAGCCCAATTCGTTGATCAGCTCCAGCGCGCCTTCGCCCACCGCCTCGCGCTGCATGAACGACCACAGGTGCTCCTTGCCCAGAATCAGCGCCCAGAGAAACTGCCCGATCGGAACTCCTTGTTCGGCGCGGCGCATGCCCATCTGCGTGTAATACTGCTGCACGTCCAGCTCGGTCCTGTTCGCCAGCCATTCATTCAGATTGCGGTAGAGCACCTGCGCCTCGTGCAGCAGTTCATGCTCCGGGATCACACGGTAGGCGTCGGTGCGGCCAGAGACTTTGAGCATCTGAACCAGACCCTTGCCGAGCAGCTCCGAATTGTTCTCTATCAGGTGGATAAACTTGACTCCGAGCATCATGACCTCCGCACATTGCAAAGATGCAGTTATCGAATGAGGAGTTCTTCAAGGTTGGCAGACGGCTCGAGCAGCTTGGATAAAAGTAGTTTGGCCCTGAAAAAATCAACCCTGCCCCACGCCAAACGGCGCAGGGCAGGACATCAGGTTCAACCGCGATGGCCTCCGTGGCTGGCTTGCCCGCCGCGGCTGGGGGCACGTCCTGCGCTGGAGGGAGCCGGACTATGCGCCACCCGTCCGGCGGAGTTATAGCCAGGGCTGGTTGCTCTGCCGTAGCCACCATATGCGGGGCTGGCTGCTCTGCCGTAGCCACCGTAGTTGCCGTAAGCTTGCGGAGCGGGATGAAATTCAGCCGCTCCTCTGGGGCCGCCGCCACTGCCCGGCGAAACTCTTGCCGGTGGGCTTGACTGGTGCTGTTGCGGCGCCTGATGCGGTTGCGAGTAAGGGCCGGGCCTGGCGGTTGGAGCTGTGCTCGGACTCGGGGCAGTGCTCCGGCCTTGCGGCGTCGCCGGGGCGGTCCGGGGAGATGCGGTTGAAGCGCCCTCCGGCGGACGCGGCACCGAGTACGGACGGTTCACCGTGGCGCGCGAGCCAGGCGCTCTCTGGGTACCAGTGCTGCCTTCCGGCGGACGCGGAACCGTGCGGGTTCCAGGGGTTACGTTTCTCCCAGTCGAACCAGCCTGGCCTGGGCTTACGCTACGTTCCGGCGGACGCGGGACATACCTTCCATTAGTGGCCACGTTGCCGGATGCATTCCGATTGCCATTGCCTGCGCCGCCCGGAGCCGGCGTGCTTCCTCTATTCGGCGCGAGCTGCGAAGCAGGCCCGCGATTGGCGCCCTGCTGCTGCCGCAGATTGTTGAGGGTATTGTGATCGAGCGGCACGCCGTTGTTCTTGGCCAGCAGCGGCTGCTGCGAACTGAAAGAAGGCGGCCGGGGCGGAGGTGTTTGCCGGGTCACCACCGGACGCGAAAAGGCGCGCGCCGGAGGAACGCCCCGGGACAAGGGTGCATGGCCGCCGAGAACGCTTTCCCGCCCCGGTGCGACCTGCGCCGTGCGCATTACCTGTCCGTGCTGCAGCGCCGAAGCCGGCACGCTGACCGCCGCGCCGCGCATGTTGCGGCCGGCAGCGAAGGCGGAAGCCGGCGCCGCCGTGACCGCTCCGGCCACAGCGCGGTTGGCGTAGTGAATGTTGCGTACGTTAACTACATTGAAATTGGCAATGCGCGTGTTGGTGATGTTCACCCTGCGGAAGTAGTGTGGTCCATAGTGGTACCAGGGCACGAAGGGCTCACCCCAGCCGAGCGGGAACCAGCCCACGCCGATGCCGCCGAACCCTATGCCAATGCCGAACCCCGGCCCGCCGAACCATGCCACCAGCGCCGGCGCGTACACTGCCGGCACCCCGACCACCACCGGGCCCGGACACCAGCCCCAGGCTCCGCCCCACCACACCCAGCGGCCATAGTGGAAAGGAGCAAAGCCCCAGGGGGCATCATCCACCCATGTCCATCCCCAGGGCGCAATCCATACCCAGTGGCCATAACGATAGGGAGCCCAGCCCACGTCCACGGTCGACGGATACCACACCGCGCCATAGGTCGGAGCCGTCTGCCACGTGCCGTAGTTATCCAGATCTTCGTAGCCGATCACCCCGGGAGAAACGTAGCGGGCCGAAACGGAATTCTCTTCGCGCTTGTTGCGAACCTTGACCCAATCGTCAAATGGATCGCGCGCGGGGGCGGCCTCAGCCGTGTGTACCATCGAGGTTCCGCTGGTAAAGCGCACCTGCTCTCCGGAGCTGACGCGCACGCCTTTGCCCTGGCCGGTGGCCTCGCCCTGGCCCTTGCGTACGGTCACCCATGTCTGGTCGTTATCCGGCAGCACGTCGAAGCGGTACTCGCCTGGCTTGGTGATGGTGAAGGCAATATTTGGCGTGTCGACCTCGTAGATTTGGCCGTCGAACATGCGAAACACGGTCACGCTCAGCTCGCCCTGGTCAAGCTGGAGTTGCACCGAGGAGTCGGTCACGTTGGTCAGGGTCAGGCTGGTTTCGGAATCCATGCGCAGGACCGCCGTTCCCAAGCCGAGCTCCGCGCGCGATTGCTTGTCGGTCCAAATGCGGTCGGCGGAGGTAAGCGGCCGGTTCATGGCGGCTGCGACCCAGTCGTCTACCCCGCCCGGCTGGATCGAAACCTGGCCGTCCATGTATTGCAAGCGCGCCACGCGCCCGGGAGGATCCTGTGTCCCGGGGGTGGGGGAATTCGGCGGTCCGAGCGGGGCGGAATCCTGCGCCATGGTTATGGCCGCACACAGCGCGACCGCCATAATCGCCAATAGCACCGTTTTGAACAGCCTGTTCAGCTTCATAACCGGGGGCTCCTTTGCCCCATCGAGCCAACCAGCGCCGGCTGGCGTAGCCTAGCCTGCGCATGGTCTGGCTTCAATATCTTCTAACCCCGCTAGGGTTGGGGTGTTTCGCCTATGGTCAAAAACAACCCCGCAGCCAGCGCCAGCCCTGAATGACGTTCAGAGAGCGTACAAAAAGGTTGGACCAAAGTGGAGGGCGAACAGCGCCGCTTTACTGTTTAGATGCCGTTCGAGAGTTTGGCGACCCAGTTATGGACTATGGGTCGGGAATAGGGGCAGGAATCAGGGGTTGCGGACGGACCACCCGCTCAGGCAAAAGAAGCTTGAGTGGGCCACCGGCGCCGAGGACGGCGGCGCTACTCAATCTTCAATCTGAAAACTTAAATCTGAAACAGCTCAGCTTTCTCCCGCGCGAGCACCGCTTTCGCCTTCGCGCTGCACGGTGTCGCCGACAGGCGCCGCGCTTGCCTCTGCGGCAGCGGCCTGCGGGCGCAGCAACGGAAAGAGGATGACGTCGCGGATGGACTTCGAGCCGGTCAGGATCATGGTCAGGCGGTCGATGCCGATGCCCTCGCCACCCGTCGGCGGCATGCCATAGGAGAGGGCACGGATGTAGTCCTCGTCCATCTGGTGGGCCTCTTCATCGCCGCGCTCGCGTTCTCCGATCTGCTGCTCGAAGCGCCGGCGTTGCTCCTCGGGATCGTTGAGCTCGCTGAAGGCGTTGCCGATCTCCATCCCCGCTACGTAGATTTCGAAGCGCTCCACCCAGTCGGGCTCGTCGCGCTTGTTCTTGGCCAGCGGCGAGATCGCCACCGGAAAGTCGTAGAGGATGGTGGGCTCCCACAGGTGGTGCTCGACGAAGTGCTCGAAGAGGCTGGCGATCAGTTGTCCGGCTGGCGCTTCCTTGCGTTCCTGGGCCTGGATTTCCCCGATGCTGGCGCGCCGCCGCTGCAGATTTCGCATGGCCTCCGCCTCCGGCCCGCTTTCCAGCGCGGCGTTGATGGCTGCGGCTGTCCTGCTAATCAGCGCGTGCACGGCGTCAGCGGAGGCGAAGTCGTCCATGGCGGGGGGATCGCCAGCCAAATCGGGCCAGTACTCTATGATCGCCTCGCGCATGCTGAGCCGGCGAAACTTGCCGAAATCGATCTGGCGGCCTTCAAACTCGCACACGGCCGAGCCGTTGACGTCCATGGCGACCTGGCGCAGCAGCTCTTCGCTCAAATCCATCAGCTCGCGATAATCGGCGTAGGCCTGGTAGAACTCCAGCATGGTGAACTCGGGGTTGTGCTGGGTGGAGATACCCTCGTTGCGGAAGTTGCGGTTGATCTCGTAGACGCGCTCCAGCCCGCCCACGATCAGCCGCTTGAGATAAAGCTCGGGCGCGATGCGCAGGTAAAGGTCCAGGTCGAGCGTGTTGTGGTGGGTGCGGAACGGACGGGCCGCCGCGCCTCCCGCGATGGGATGCATCATCGGCGTCTCCACCTCGATGAAGCCGCGGGAATCGAAATACCGGCGCAGCGACTGGATAATGGCGGCGCGCTTGACAAACACTTCGCGCACCTCGGGGTTGACCGTCAGATCCACGTAGCGCTGGCGATAGCGCAGCTCCACGTCCTGCAGGCCGTGCCACTTCTCGGGAAGCGGCAGCAGCCCCTTGGCCAGAAACGTGATCTCATCGACGTGCACGGTCAGTTCGTTGGTTTTGGTGCGGAACAGGTATCCGCGCGCGCCGATGTGGTCGCCGATGTCGAGCAGCTTGAACAGCTCGAAGCCTTTCTCGCCGACCGTGTCTTTCCTGATGTAGAGCTGCAACCGTTCTCCCTGCTGTTGCAGGTGGGCGAAGGCCGCCTTGCCCATGGTGCGGATGGCGACCAGGCGGCCGGCCAGGCGCACCTCCACCCGGTTGGCCGCCAGCGCCTCGCCGGCTACCTGCGAGTAAGCGGAGAGAATCTGCGGAACGGTGTGGGTAGTGGCGTAGCTGTAGGGATAAGTCGGCTGCCCAAGTGCCTCTATCTGCGCGAGTTTTTCTCTTCTGAGCTGGTAGATCTTGTCGTCGAGTGCCAATGTCTGCTTTCCTTTGTGGCCGGGGAGTTTTACGCCGTGCCGAATGCCCGGATCGGCCCCAAAACAGGGCAGGACGTGGTTCGCCGGCAACGATTCGCCGCGCGCATGCCAAGCTGCAAATTACGCCAGAATGTGACGTGGCTCACAGGCACGCGCGACGGCTTCATTTACAGTCAAATTAATCTCCGGCAGCCGGGCACTTTCGAGATTATAGAAGCCCTGCTTAAGCTGTGCCAGCATGGGCGCTACGACGGCAGTAGAGGCCGAGGCAATGTCTCGCGGCAGCTGCTGCTCCGTGAGGCGCCGCCGAGGCCGGTTGCGAAGCCCATGCCCTGATCAGCCGGGAGACTTCGCCATGCAACCGGCGTAACCCGGCTGGTTGCGCCGCTTGAGCGAAGGCTCTCTTGGTTTACTTCGGCTGCCGAGAGCGGCGAGGAAACATGCCCCAGAACTATGTTCCGATTTTCATCTTCCTGATCGTATCGTTTCTGATTGGCGCGGGAACGCTGGTGGTAGCGGCGCTCATTCGGCCCAGGAACCCGCAGAAGACCAAGCTGATGCCCTACGAATGCGGCATCGACCCGGTCGATAACGCCCGCCAGCGTTATACGATCCGCTTCTACATCATCGCCATTCTGTTCGTCATATTCGACGTGGAAACCGTCTTCCTGTTCCCCTGGGCGGCCGAGTATAAGCTGCTGGGCCTGTTCGGATTCGTGGAGATGCTGGTGTTTCTGGGCATCCTGATCGCGGGTTATGTATGGATCTGGAAAAAAGGCGCCCTGGATTGGATCTGAGCCTGGAAGATGAGGCCAAGCGGAATGCCGGAAAGCCAGCGACTGAATGAGATGGGCAGCCAAATTGTGACAATAATCACACCTGCTTGTGATAGGAATCCGTCCCCCCGCCGCCCCTCGGAAGCTATAACTAAAAGTACATACTACGGACCCGCAGGGACTTTACTTATGCCAGACGAAGCTAAGGCAACAGGGTCTTCGAACCCGGCGGAGAAGCCCGCCGAAACAAAGCTAGAAGAAAAATCCGCGCCCGCCGCGCCGCCCGCCAGCGCAACGCCAGCCGCCAGCGATACATCGCCGGCCCCGGCCAAGCCTGCCGTGCCGGCGGCCGCTCCTGCGGCTAAGCCTGCGGCTCCGGCGCCGCCCAAGCCAGCAGCCGGCGCTACCCCAGCGGCTGCAGCAAAGCCGGCCGCGCCCGGGATTCCCGGCGCCGCCGCCAAACCGCCGGCCGCCCCGCCCAAGCCGGCGGTGCCCAAGCCCGACCCGTGGGAGTCGCCGCTGATCGAGAAACTGCGCCAGAGCTACGGCTCGGGATTGCGCGAGGCCTCCACCTGGATGAAGCAGAACTATATGGTGGTGGACAAGTCAATTGTCGGCGAAGTGCTGCACATCCTGCGCGACCAGGAACAGTTCGACTACCTGGTCGACGTCACCGCCGTCCACTATCCCAAGCGCGAAGAGCAGTTCGACGTCGTCTGGATTCTGTATTCCTTCCCGCGCAACCAGCGCATTCGCGTCAAGACCACGGTCAAGGAAGGCGAGGAGGTGCCCAGCGCGTTTCCGCTGTGGCCCACCGCCAACTGGCTGGAGCGCGAAGCGTTCGACATGTTCGGAATTAAATTCACGGGCCACCCCGATCTCCGCCGCATCCTGATGCCGGAGGACTGGAAGGGGCACCCCCTGCGCAAGGATTACGGCCTCACCCAGCAGGACCAGCAGTGGGTGAAAGCCAACCTTGGCATTGAGAGCAGCCAATGAGCGAGTCGAAGTTCTACGAGAGCACGGAAACCGAGTGGCAGGAAACCGGGCGCACCTTCCTGGATTCCAACGAACTTATCCTCAACATGGGCCCGCAGCATCCCTCGACCCACGGCGTGCTGCGCGTAATTCTCAAGCTCGATGGCGAGAAGGTCCTGGGGACCGAGTGCGTCATCGGCTACCTGCATCGCGGGGTCGAGAAGATCGCCGAGAACCGCACCTACGTGCAGTTCAATCCCTACGTCGACCGCATGGATTACGTGGCCGCGGTCTCCAACGGGCTGGGCTACTGCGAGACGGTGGAAAAGCTGCTGGGAGTGGAGGCCCCCGAGCGCGCCCGTTACATTCGCGTCATTCTGACCGAACTGAACCGCCTGGCCAGCCACCAGGTATGGCTGGGCACGCACGCCTTGGACATCGGCGCGCTGACGCCGTTGTTCTACTGCTTCCGCGACCGCGAAGAGGTGCTGAAGATCTTCGAGCAGTATTGCGGCGCCCGCCTCACCACCCATGCCTTCCGCATCGGCGGCTGCCAGTGGGAAACCTACGACGGCTTCGAGAAAGACGTGCTGGCCTACTGCGATTTCCTGCCGCCCAAGATCGACGAATACGAAGAGCTGCTCACCACCAACCGCATCTGGGTGGAGCGCACCAAGGGCATCGGCGTGCTGACCGGGGCGGAGTGCATCGCCCTGGGCGCGACCGGCCCGGTGCTGCGCGGCAGCGGCGTCAAGTGGGACCTGCGCAAGGCGCAGCCCTACGCCGCTTACGACAAGTTCGAGTTCGACATTCCCATCGGCAAGAACGGCGACACCTACGACCGGTACCTGGTGCGCATCGAGGAGATGCGGCAGTCGGTTCGCATCCTGCGCCAGGCGGCCTCGAACATCCCCGCCGGGCCCATCATGGCCAAGGTTCCCAAGGTGCTGCGGCCGCCGGCAGGCGAGGTCTATCACTCCATTGAAGCACCCAAGGGCGAGCTCGGATACTTCATCGTCAGCGACGGCTCGACCCAGCCTTACCGCGTGCGTGTGCGCCCGCCGTCGTTCGTCAACCTGCAAGCCCTGGACAAGATGGTGCGCGGCTGGCTGGTGGCCGACGTGGTGGCCGTGATCGGAACACTCGACATCGTCCTGGGAGAGGTGGACCGTTAAATGGACCTTCTCACCAAATACTTAAGCTCGAACGTTACTCCCGGTGAAGCCGGCGACCTGCTGTGGGCGACGATTTACGTCCTGCTGGTGGTCGGCGCTGTTTCGCTCGCGGTGCTTTCCATGAACTGGCTGGAGCGCAAGCTGCTGGCGCACATCCAGATTCGTTACGGCCCCATGAGGGTGGGTCCGCATGGGCTGCTGCAGCCGATCGCCGACGCCATCAAGCTGCTCATCAAGGAAGACATCATGCCGGCGGGCGCCGACAAGCTGGTGTTCTGGCTGGCGCCGGTGGCGGTGGTGATGACGGTCTTCACCACCTTCCTGGTGGTGCCCTTCGGGCGCACGCACGCGGTGACCGACATGAACATCGGAATCCTGTTCATGCTGGGCGTCTCGTCGCTGAGCGTGCTCTGCATCATCATGGGCGGATGGGCCTCGAACTCGCACTATCCGCTGCTGGGCGCGTTGCGCTCCAGCGCGCAGATGGTCTCCTACGAAGTGGCCATGGGCATGGCGGTCGTCTCCGCCATCCTGATGACCAGCCTGCAGACGGGCATCGGAACGCTGAGCATGATCGGCATCGTCGAGGCGCAGCAGGCGCAGCATACCTGGTTCATCTTTTCCATTTTTCCGCTCGGCCTGCTGGCTTTCGCGGTCTTTGCCATCGCCATGATCGCGGAAACCAATCGCGCGCCCTTCGATCTGCCGGAAGCGGAATCGGAGCTGGTGGCCGGCTTCCATACCGAGTACAGCGGGTTCCGCTGGTCGCTGTTCTTCCTGGCCGAATACGCGGGCATGCTGGCCGTCAGCTCGATTGCGGTGACGCTCTGGCTGGGCGGCTGGCTGCGGCCCTTCCCCAACGCGCTTTCCGGACGCGCCGTTGACCTGGCGTTTTCCTTTCTGCCGGCGCTGACCGTCTTTGTTCTGGCGCGGCATGTGCCTGGTGGGCGCGGCGCGCATGCCCAAGCAGCCGCTGCTGAAGATTCAGACGATTGGTCTGGCCGGCTTCGGACTGGCGCTGGGAGCGGTAGGACTGGTTCTGCTGGTTCCAGCGGTCCGGGAACGCGTGCAGGACATGTACTGGTTTGCCGTCAAGGTAGCGGTTTTCATGTACCTGTACATCTGGTATCGCGGCACCTTCCCGCGCTACCGCTTTGACCAGTTGATGAAAGTGGGTTGGAAGGTACTGCTGCCGCTGTCGCTTGCCGTGCTGATCCTGACTGCGCTGGTGGGGGTACGGCAGGAGCTGGCGACGGCCCTGATGGGGGTGTTGCGGTGAGTCTGGCTCCTCTGCTGCGCAAGATTTTCCTGGTCGATCTGCTCAAGGGCCTCAGGGTGACGTTGAAATACCAGGCGCCCAAAGAGATCGTGACCGAGCAGTATCCGCTGGAACGGCCGGCCATAGCCGAGCGCTATCGCGGGCAGCCGCGCATGAACGTCAACCCGGAGACGGGCGAACCGCTGTGCATCGCCTGCGGGCTGTGCGCCCTGGCCTGCCCGGAAAAGCTGATCGTGGTGGGCAGCGAGCGCAACCCCCAAACCAAGAAAAAAGAGCTGACTGAGTTCAGCTACGACATCAGCCGCTGCATGTTCTGCGGCCTGTGCGAAGAGGCCTGCCCGAGCGACGCACTGGAGCTGAGCCAGGACTTTGAAATGGGCGTCTATAGCCGCGAGGAGATGCTGCTACGCCGCGAGCGGCTGGAGAAAGGCCCGGAACCGACGGAGTACAAACGATGACTCCCGTAGCCACAACATTCTTCTTCTATTTCCTCTCGGCGATGGCGATCGTCTGCGCCGTTCTGGTGATCACCCGCCGCAACCCGGTGCACTCGGCGCTGCTGCTGATCATGACCCTGCTGGCGCTGGCCGGACTCTACCTGATGCTCTATGCGCCATTCGTAGCCGGCGTTCAGATCCTGGTCTATGCCGGCGGCATCATGGTGCTGTTCCTGTTCGTGATCATGCTGGTCAACATCGAGCGCGCGCAACTGGAAGAGCGCTTCAACAAACATGTGGCTGGTGGGATTGCTGGTGACGGTCGCCCTGGGCGGGTTGTTCCTGTTCATTTACATCAAGGGCAGCGCGGTTTTCCCGACCAGCGTCCACCTGTTCCCAGAAGCCAGGAACACGCAGCAGGTCGGGCTTATGCTCTACCGGGATTACCTGCTGCCCTTTGAAATTGCCTCGCTGCTGCTGCTGGTGGCGATGGTCGGCGCCGTCGTCATGGCGAAGAAAAGGGTGTAAACGATGGCCGAGATTAGCACATTACATTACCTGGTTGTGGCCGCGGCGCTGTTCATCATCGGCACCATCGGCGTGCTCACCCGCAGAAACGTGGTGATCATCCTGATGTCGATCGAGCTGATCCTGAACGCCGTCAACCTGAACCTGGTGGCCTTCTCGCGCTTGTACGACCTGCACGGGCAGGTGTTTTCGATCTTCGTCATAGCCGATGCCGCCGCCGAGGCGGCCGTCGGCCTCGGAATCCTGATCGCCTTCTTCCGCAACAAGGAAACCGTGAACATGGACGAAGTCGATTTGCTGAAGTGGTGAGGATTTTTGTGGACCGGTTCGGTGAAGCGAACAGAACCGGCGATGAGAACTAAACAATGTTCTTTCTGGAACACATCTGGATAATTCCTCTGCTGCCGGCTTTCGGGGCGGCCATGATGTTTTTCTTTGGCCGGCCGCTGAGCGGCATCAAGCCGCGCCCGCGGTTGGCCGGTGGACACGATGCCCATGACGATCACGACGCGCAGGGACACGGCTCACATGCTGCGGTGGCGCACGATCCGCAAACCGCATCCGCAGGCCATGGCGCGCCGGCTGCTCACGGCAGCCATAACGCCCATGCCGTGCACGAAGAGCACGCCTGGGTGAACGTCATCTGCGTCGGCGCGGTGGTGCTGGCCTTCCTGTTCGCCGTAGGCGCGGTCTGGCAGTTGACGCACAGCGGCCTGGAGCAGTACGAGAAGGTCATCTACACCTGGCTGGGTGACGACTCCGGCAAGCTGGTCTTTACCACCCTGGGCGGGCGGGCCGCCGAGTTCAAGGCGGAGGCGGGCTTCCTGCTGGATCCGCTGTCGAGCATCTGGCTGCTGTTCGTCACCGGCGTGGGCATGCTGATCCATATCTACTCGGTCGGCTACATGGCCCACGATGGCGGCTACTACCGCTTCTTCGGCTACCTGAACCTGTTCATGTTTTCCATGCTGACGCTGATCCTGGCGAACAACTACGTGATGATGTTCGTCGGCTGGGAGGGCGTGGGCCTGTGCTCGTACCTGCTGATCGGCTTCTATTTCCTTAGAGCATTCGGCCTCGACCGCGGCCAACAAGGCATTTATCACCAACCGCGTGGGCGATGCCGGCGTCATTCTGGGCACGTTCACGGTGATGTGGATCTTCGGCACGGCGAAGTTCACCGCCGTAACCGAAATGGCGCGCGCGCAGGCGGCGCAGATAACCGGCGACCCGTTGCTCAGCGGCTTGGTCACGGCGGCCTGCCTGCTGCTGTTCGTGGGCGCCTGCGGCAAGTCGGCGCAGCTTCCGCTCTATGTCTGGCTGCCGGACGCCATGGAAGGCCCGACGCCGGTTTCCGCGCTCATCCACGCCGCCACCATGGTCACGGCGGGCGTTTACATGGTGGCACGCTCCAACGCGCTGTTCGTGCTGGCGCCGGAGGCCATGAAGGTAGTGGCCATCGTGGGCGCGCTGACGGCCATCTTTGCCGCCTCCATCGGCCTGGTGCAGAACGACATCAAGCGCGTGCTGGCCTATTCCACGGTTTCGCAGTTGGGATACATGTTCCTGGCGCTCGGCGTGGGGGCATTCACCGCCGGCGTATTCCACGTCTTCACCCACGCTTTCTTCAAGGCGCTGCTGTTCCTGGCTTCCGGCTCGGTGATTCACGCCATGAGCGGCGAGCAGGACATGCGCCGCATGGGCGCGCTGGCCAAAAAAATTCCGATCACTTACAGGACGATGCTGATCGGCACCATCGCCATTGCCGGCTTCCCGCCGCTGGCCGGCTTCTTTTCCAAAGACGAAATCCTGTGGCAGACGTGGTCGAGCAACGACGGCGCCTTCCGCTGGCTGTGGGCGATTGGCTATCTCACGGCCATAATGACGGCCTTCTACATGTTCCGGCTGATCTGGCTGACTTTCTTCAGCCAGCCGCGCATGGATCATGAGACCGAGCACCACATCCACGAGTCGCCCAAGACGATGACCGTTCCGCTGATGGTTCTGGCGGCAGGTTCGATTCTGGCCGGCTTCCTGGGCGTGCCGCACGCCCTGGGCGGATCGAATCGCTTCGAGCACTTCCTGGAGCCGGTGTTCGCCAACCACGCCATCGTCGAGCAGGCTAAGGTCGCCGAGCACGCCACCGCCGCTGCTCCAGCCGAGCATGGCGCCGCGCCGGCCGAACATGGGGCGGCAGCAGCTCACGCCAGCGTCGCGGCGGAGAAACCTGAGGAACATGAGAGCAGTACGGCCGAGTATCTGCTTATGGGGCTCTCGGTGCTGGCGGCCTGCGTCGGCCTGTGGGCGGCGCGCCGGGCTTACGGCAAGGCGGGCGAGGGCCTGCCGCGGGCGCGTGCCGGCGAGCCGATGCCGGCGGTGCGCGAGCCGATCAACGTTGCGGCAGCGCCACTCTATCGCACGCTGCTCAACAAGTATTAGGTCGATGAACTCTACGACTACCTCTTCACCGGACGCAGAAAGCTGGGCCCGGTGCGGCTGGGTGTGGAGGGCTTGGGCGAGGCATTCTGGAAATTCGACGCCAACGTCGTCGACGGCGGCGTGAACGGCGCGGGCTGGCTGACGCGCTTCACGGGTACGCTCTCCAATTGGTGGGATAAGTGGATCATCGACGGGGTCGGCGTCAACGGCCCAGCCATCGTCACGCGCGCGCTTTCGTATCCCGTGCGTCTGCTGGAGTGGGGCCTGGTGCAGTGGTACGCGCTGGTCATGGTGATCGGCGTGGCCGGATTTGTCTGGTATTACGTGGTTCGCTGAGCCCACCACAGCAGGCGCAAAAACGGCGTCTGCCGGGGGCCCCGGGAACCACAAAGCTGAAAGCTTGAATGCTTCGGCAAAGATTTAGAAGAACTGGAACTTTCATGTACAACCACATTCTTTCCATCATCCTGTTTACGCCTCTGGTGGGAGCCATTGTTCTGCTGTTCGTTCCCAAGGAGAACACGAACGCCATCCGCTGGCTGGCGAATATCTTCGCCATGGCCGGCCTGGCCGTGTCGTTGCCGCTGGTGCCCTGGTTCTGGGCGGTCAAGGACATGCCGGGCTTCAAGTTCATGGAAGGCGCGCCCAGCAACTGGATTCCGACCATCGGCGCCGGCTATTACCTGGGCATCGACGGCATCTCCTTCCTGCTGATCATGCTGACCACGCTGCTGGGAGCCATCTCCATCCTTTCCTCGTGGCAGGCGATCCAGGTGCGGGTGAAGGAATACTACGTCTGGTTCCTGGTGCTGCAGACGGGCATGCTCGGCGTCTTCATGGCGCTGGATTTCTTCCTGTTCTTCGTCTTCTGGGAAGCGATGCTGGTCCCGATGTACCTGCTGATCGGCATCTGGGGCGGCCCGCGCAAGCTCTATGCGGCCATCAAGTTCTTTCTCTACACCCTGGCCGGCTCGGTGCTGATGCTGCTGGGCATCCTGTTCCTGTACTTCTTCAACCACCGGGTTACGGGCGTCTACACCTTTGACATCCTGGCGCTCTACCGCACCGCGCCGCAGATTCCGGCCGTCTATGGCAACGTGGCCGGTGTCGTGCTGTTCCTGGGCTTCTTCATCGGCTTCGCCATCAAGGTACCGATGTTCCCGTTCCACACCTGGCTGCCGGATGCGCACGTCGAAGCGCCCACGGCGGGCTCGGTGATCCTGGCCGGCGTGCTGCTGAAGATGGGAACGTACGGGTTGGTCCGCTTCTCGCTGCCGTTCTTCCCCTCGGTGGTCAAGTACCCGGTGCTGCGCGGCTGGCTGATCGCGCTTTCGCTGATCGGCATCATCTACGGCGCGCTGGTTTCACTGATGCAGAAGGACATGAAGAAGCTGGTGGCGTACTCGTCGGTCAGCCACCTGGGCTTCTGCACCCTCGGCATCTTCGCCCTGAATCATGCCGGCCTCGCCGGCTCGGTGCTGCAGCAGATCAACCACGGCGTCTCGACCGGCGCACTCTTCTTGATCGTCGGCATTCTCTACGAGCGGCGCCACACGCGCGATATCTCCGAGTACGGCGGCATCTCCACGGTGATGCCGGTGTACGCGACCATCACGCTGATCATGTTCATGTCGTCCATGGGCCTGCCGCTGCTCAACGGCTTTGTCGGCGAATTCACCATCCTGCAGGGAACGTTCATGGCGAACCGCGCCTGGGCGGCCTGGGCGGTCCCCGGCGTGGTGCTGGGCGCGGCTTACCTGCTGTGGCTATACCAGCGGGTGTTCTTCGGGCCGGTGACCAATCCCAAGAATGAAAAGCTGCTCGACCTGAGCGCACGCGAGCTGGCCACGTTCGTCCCGCTGATCGTGATGGCATTCTGGATCGGGCTCTATCCGAAGCCGTTCTTCCGCGTTCTCGACCAGCCGGTGACGGAGATCGTGCAGCGGATCGACAACAACGGGTATTACAACGCCGCCGTCCCGGCTGTTCCGGCTGCGCCGAAGACCGTAGCGGCGCCGCCGGCCGGCTCGCCGGTAAAGGCTGTTGCGGCTGATGGGATCAAGGCAAAGCCGCTTTCAGGAGCGGCAACCACCGCACGCCTGCTGGTGCCGAATAAGTAAATTTTTCAGGCGAATAGGACCTGGATTTTAAAGGGATAGTTGAAGGGATAAAAGATCGTGGCAACCTCGATCTCACAATACTTCTCCAGCAGCGATTATCTGCTGTCGCTTCCCATCGTGCTGCTCACGCTGTTCGCCCTGGGAATCCTGCTGATCGATCTGATTCTGCCGGCGGAGTGGAAGCGTTTCAATGCCGTGATCGCCCTGGCCGGCCTGGGGTTCTCGGCTGCCGGCGTAATCAAAATTCAGTGGGCGTTCCAGGCGCAGGGGATAACCTATCATCCCGGCTTCTTCGGCGGCGTGCTGATGGACCGCTTTGCCATTTACTTTTTCTACCTGTTCCTGGTGGGGGCGGCGGTGGCGGTGCTGATGTCGGTGCGCTACCTGGAGGTGGAACGCGAATCGCACGGCGAGTTCTACGCCCTGATCCTGTTCTCCGTTGTAGGCATGATGTGCATGGCCTGCGGCTTCGACCTGGTGCTGCTGTTCGTGGGCCTGGAGCTGATGGCGCTTTCGACCTACGTGCTGGTCGGCTTCCTGCGCCGCGACAAGCGCTCCAACGAGGCGGCGCTGAAATACCTGCTGCTCGGGCGCATTTTCCTCAGGCATCTTCGCCTACGGTCTTTCGCTGCTGTACGGGCTGTCGGGCTCGACCAACCTGGCGGAGATCGGAGTGGCGCTGCAACATCGCATGGCCACCAATCCGCACGATCCGGTCATCGTGCTGGCGCTGATCACCACCGCCACCGGGCTGCTGTTCAAGATCGCTGCCGTTCCTTTCCACCAGTGGGCGCCGGACGCTTACGAGGGCGCGCCCACCAGCATTACCGGCTTCATGTCCGTGGCCGTGAAGGCCGCTGCCTGGGCGATGCTGCTGCGCATCTTCCTGTTTGCGCTCTACCCGCTGCGCTCGCTGTACGTTCCGCTGCTGGTGTTCGTCTCGGTGGCCACCATGACCGGCGGCAACCTGGCCGCCATCACCCAGACCAACCTGAAGCGGCTGCTGGCTTACTCCTCAATCGCCCATGTCGGCTACATGCTGCTGGGCCTGGTGGCCAGCGACGGGCAGACGCACCAGACGGGCATCCAGGGAATTCTGATCTACCTGCTGGTCTACACCTTCATGAACCTGGGCGCATTCGCGGTGATCACCTCGCTGCGGCGGCGTAACATTATCGGCGACGACATCGACGACATTGCCGGGCTGTTCTCCAAGGCGCCGACCGAAGCCGTGCTGATGCTGACCTTCCTGCTCTCGCTGGCCGGCATTCCGCCCTTCGCCGGCTTCCTGGGGAAATACTTCATCTTCCTAAGCCTGGTGCAGACCGGCCATTACACACTGGCTGTCATCGCCGTGCTTTACGCCGTGGTCGGCCTCTACTACTACATGAAGATCGCCAATGCCATGTTCATGCGGCCGGCGGTGGACGCCGAGCCGGTGCACGTCGGCCCGGGCATGCGCCTGGCACTCACCATCACCGGGGTGGCGACGATTGGGATCGGAATTTTCCCCAATATGTTCATCCAGGCGGTCAACTGGTCGCTGGCCAGCCCGCTGACTTCGATGGCACAGCTGCTCAAGTAGGCAGCAGGTTTGCGCTCCCGCCGGAACCGGCTGGTTCCAGCATTTTTTTGTTTTCACATTTAAGATTTAAGATTGCAAAATTGAAGATTGAAGACTTTGGCCGGCGGCAGCGATGCTGATTCCGGTTTTGCAATCTGAAATCTGCAATCTTCGATTCGCGATGGACAATGGCTCCAATCCGGCGCCTTCCGGGGAGACCGGGAGCAGCAAGAAGAAGTCCAATCCCATGGTTCTGTTGGCCCGTTACTCGGAGATTGGCTTCATTCTGCCGGCGGCGATGGTGGTCGGGTACCTGATGGGTCTGGGGTTGGACTACTGGCTCGGCCAGCACTGGATTTATATTCCCGGAATAATCTTGGGCGCGATCCTCGGCTTCGTAAAGATGATTCGCATGGCGCTGGCCTCCACCCATGAGCGAGACTGAAATACGCGACCCCGGGGAATCCCCGAAAAATAGCGGTGAGCCGCAGGCCGGCAGCGCCTCCGAGGCCTTTTATGACCGCGCCATCTGGCGCATGCAGCGCATCATGGTCGGGGTAGGACTCGCCGTGATCGTCGTGGCGGGGTGGCGTTTCGGCGTCTCAGCCGCTTTGGGCGCCGCCCTGGGCGCCGCCCTCGCTTGGCACAATTTCCGCTGGCTGGCGAAGGCAGTGGATGCCCTGGGAGAGCGCATTACCACCGGGCGCAGCCGCGAGCGCGGCGGTCTGATCGTCCTGCGCTTCACCGTGCGTATCCTTTTGATGGGGTTGGGCGCGTATGCTATATTTAAGTATTCCCGGGGTGGGCTTTACGGTTACGTGGCGGGTTTGTGCATACCTGTGCCAGCCCTGTTTTACGAAGCCGCCTATGAGCTTTTCGCCGCCTACCGGCGCGGTATCTGACAGGCTGCGAAGCGAGTGATCACGCCGGGCTGAATTCCGCCCGGGACGCTGATTGAAGGCGGCGGTTTCCGCGCGGTTTGCGGGCGCAAGGAACCGCGGGCCGGAACCCCCGGGTTGGAGCCGCACTCCTGCAACACATCTCTAGTCACAGGGGTTTCAGCTAACCAAGATGCTTCCATTTACCGCGCTTCTGAACCGCCTGTTCGCCGCTCCTGTCACGGCCTTGCTGCAGGCGCTAGGCATTCATGTCCGCCATCCGCAGGCGTCGATCCCGGATTTTGTCGCCATGCAGGTGCTGGTATTCCTGCTGCTGCTGCTGGTGTTCGTGGTGGTGCGGGCGCGGCTCTCGGTGGAGAAGCCTGGACCGTTGCAGCATCTGATGGAAGGCATCGTCGGATTCATCGATGACTCCTGCCACGAGATCATAGGCCACAACTATCAGCGCTACGCCCCTTACATCTGCACGCTGGGCATGTTCATCCTCTGCTGCAACCTGCTCGGGCTGGTGCCGTTCTTCGACACTCCCACCGGGAATCCGCGGGTGCCGCTGGGTTGCGCGGTGGTGACCTGGTTCTACTACCATGTGGCCGGCATCCGCACCAACGGCGCTTCCTACATCAAGCACTTCCTGGGACCGGTGTGGTGGCTGGCGCCGCTGATGTTCTTGATCGAAGCCGCCAGTCACCTGGCCCGCATACTCTCCCTCAGCGTCCGTTTATACGCCAACATGTTCGCGGGAGACATGGTGATACTGGTGTTCTTCTCGATGATCCCCATCGTCTTGCCGATCCCATTTATCATGCTGCACCTTTTCGTGGCCTTCGTTCAGACATACATTTTCATTCTGCTGGCGATGGTCTACCTCGGTGAGGCGGTAGCCCACGAGCACTGAGTTCCACACCAGCAAGCGCAAAAGCGGCGTTTGCCGGGACTCCGGTTGTCAGATTTCAGAGTTTGGTGCGTGCAATCAGTACCCTGAAGCTCTGAAACCTTTAAACTTTGAGACATTAGTTTTTGCCGCCAGCGTGAGGGCGCCGCATTACCCGGGCGTCAACCACCCACTGACGGACACCTGGCCCTGCGGGGCCTTTTCAGGAGCAATACAATGCGTAAATTGATGTTCGTTCTGCTGGCGATCGTCGCCTTCTCGATGACGGTGACGCCCGCCTTGGCGCAGACGCCGGGAGGCCAGTCTGCGCCGCTCAACGTGATTCCGCTGGCCGCCGGTTTCGGTATGGCCATTGCCGCCGGACTGGCCGCCCTGGGTCAGGGCCGGGTTGGCTCGTCTGCCTGCGAAGGCATGGCCCGAAATCCCTCCGCCCGTCCCGGAATTCAGGTGGCCATGATTCTCAGCTTGGCCTTTATCGAGTCGCTGGTGCTGTTTACCTTCGTCATGATCTTCATCAAGGCGGCCTAGCCCACGGGCAGGACGACGACTTTTCGGGCCTCCCTGGCTGGGCCGGGGAGGCCCTTTCGTTTCGCCATTTCCTCATAGTTGAGTTAAGTCACTCTCGGGATGGGACAGACCCACATCTGCGCGCGGGGACGCCGAAAACCGTACTTGGGTCGGACAGGCGGCCGCTCTATCGAATCAGCTCGCGGGCCGATCCCAGGGCGAAGTTGAGCACGCGCCCGGGGAGCACTCCGAGGTAGATGGTGGCGATCAGGCTCAGCACCATGGCCAGGCCGGAGGAGAAGGGAATCGGTGGGAGGGGCGCCTGGTCGCGTGGCTCGCGCATGTACATGATCACGATCAGCCGCAGGTAGTAATAGGCGCCCACGGCGCTGTTGAGCACGCCGATGATCGTCAGCCCGACCAGGCTGGATTGCAGGGCAGCGGTAAAGACATAAAACTTGGCCAGGAAGCCGCCGGTGATGGGGATTCCGATCAGGGAAAGCAGGAAGATGCTCAGCGCCGCGGCCAGCGCCGGAGAGCGGCGGCCCAGGCCGGAGTAGTCGTCCATGGTGACGTACTTCTCGCCGGCGCTGGCGAAATGGCTCACCACGGCGAAGGCCCCGACGTTCATGGCGGCATAGGCGGCGGCGTAGAACATGGCCGCTGAGATTCCGGCGCTAACGTTGCTAATGGCGGCGAAGGCCACCATCAGGTAGCCGGCATGGGCAATCGAGGAATAGGCGAGCAGCCGCTTGACGTTGCTCTGCACCAGCGCACCGAGGTTACCGAGGGTCATCGAGAGCGCGGCTGAGACCCAGACTATCCAGAACCAGCCCGGCTGCGATGCGTTCCAGAAGCCATGGCCGCCGGCGGTTCCATAAAGCACGCGCAGCAGCACGGCGAAGGCGGCGGCCTTGGGCGCGGTTGACATCAGCCCGACCACCGGCGCCGGCGCGCCTTCGTAGACATCCGGCGTCCAGACCTGGAAGGGCGCGGCCGCCACTTTGAAGCCGAGGCCCACGAACATGAGCGCCATCGCCAGGTAAGCCAGCGCCGGAGCGCCGTGACGCAATGCCAGGGCAATGTCATCCACGTTGGTTGAGCCGGTGGCGCCGAACATGAGCGCCACCCCGTAGAGGAAAAACGCGGTGGCGAAAGACCCCAGCAGGAAATACTTGAGCGAAGCTTCGGCGCTGCTGGCCGCGCGCCGGCGGAAGCCCGCCAGGATATAAGTGGAGATGGAAGAAATCTCCAGCGAGATGAAGATCAGCACCAGCTCGACCGCCGATGACATCAGGCACATGCCCACCGCGCCCAGCAGGATCAGTCCGTAATATTCGCCCAGGCGTATCTGCTGGACTTCCAGGTACTCCAGCGAGCTGAGCGTGGCCACCAGCGCCACCAGCACCACCAGCGCATGAAAGAAAATGCTGAAGTCGTCCACCCGCACCATGTTGAAAAACGCCATTCCGGGAAAGGACGCCTGATAAAAAACGGCGAACAGGGCGCACAGGCACCCGATGGCGGACAGCCAGCCGAGCGACTTGCGGTTGTCGCGCGCGGGCAGCAGTGGCTCGATGATCATGACTGCCATGCCGAACAGCGAGAGCACGATCTCGGGAAGAATGCGAATGTAGTCGACGCCGGGTATCATCGGCCGTTCACCTCTGCCCCGGCAGACGCAACCGCAGCGTCTGCCGGGGAACCCTGGGTTGTTTTCTCAAGCGCATTGGCGGTGAGCGGCGCGGCTTGCGTAGCTGCCGGCAGGACCGGAGCAGCCGTCTTTTCCACCTGCTCCGGGGTCGCCGGCAAGCGCTTCTGTTGCGCTTGCTGGGGTGATTGAACTTGCGCCAGCGCGCGCGCCACCGAGTGGTCGATGCGGTTCATCCAGAGCGATGGGGCAAGTCCCATGACCAGCGCCGCCACCGCCAGCGGCCACAGGCACCAGCGCTCGCGGCGACTCAAATCGGGCAGGCTAGCATTGACCGGATTGGTTACCTTGCCGTAGAACAGGCGCTGATAGAGCCAAAGCAGATAGCACGCGCTCCAGATGACGCCGCTGGCCGCCAGCACCCCCCACCACGCCTTGGCCTGAAACGATCCGCTCAGAATCAGGTATTCACCGATGAAGCCGTTGAGCAGCGGCAGGCCTATAGACGACAGGGTAATGATCAGGAAGAACGTGGCGTAGACCGGCATGGGCGTGGCCAGCCCTCCGTACTGCGATATTTCGTAGGTGTGCCGCCGCTCGTAGATGATGCCGCAAAGTATGAATAGCGCGCCGGTGGAGACGCCGTGATTCAGCATCTGGTAAACCGCGCCGTCAACGCCCGCCATGGTGAAGCTGAAAATACCGAGCACGACGAATCCGAGATGGCTGACCGAGGAGTAGGCGACCAGTTTCTTCAGATTTGGCTGCACCATGGCGACCAGCGCGCCATAGATGATGCCGATGATGGCCAGCACGGCGATCCAGCCGGCGTTGCGGCGCGCCTCTTCCGGGAACAAGCCGACGCTGAAACGCAGCAGGCCGTAGGTCCCCATCTTCAGCAGCACGGCGGCGAGCAGCACCGAGCCGGCGGTCGGGGCTTCCACGTGGGCGTCGGGCAGCCAGGTGTGCAGCGGGAAGAGCGGTACCTTGACGGCGAAGGCAATGAAAAAGCCGAGGAAGAGCCACAGCGCCGCGCCATCGATCCCCGGCACCCGGCCGGCCTGGAGCAAGGCCTGGATGGTCACGAAGTCGAAGGTCCCGGTTTTGGCGTAGAGCCAGATGATGGCCGCCAGCATGAATACCGAGGCGATCATGGTGTAGAGAAAGAACTTGACGGCGGCGTAGACGCGGCGCTCGTGACCGTACATGCCGATCAGCAGCGCCATCGGGATCAGCGTCGCCTCCCAGAAGAAGTAGAAGAGGAAAAGGTCCAGGGCCACGAAGACGCCGATCATGGCCGTTTCCAGCACCAGCATCAGGATGAAAAATTCCTTGACGCGGTCCTGCACCGAGCGCCAGGAGATCAGCACGCACAGTGGCACCAGCAAGGTGGTGAGCAGCACCAGCCAGAGCGAGATGCCGTCGATGCCGACGTGATAGTGGATGTTGGGCGTGGGAATCCAGGCGTGGTTGACTTCGTAGGCCAGGGAAAGATTGGAGGTGAGCGGGGCGGGTACCTGCGCCGGCTTTGCCTGCGCGCTGAAATACCAGGGCAGATGCAGCGAAAGCAGGAAGGTGACGATGGCCACCAGCATGGCAAAGCCGCGGATGTCGCGGTCGCGGCGCGGGAAGACGGCCAGCAGCAGGGCCCCCGCCGCCGGCGTAAAGATAACCAGCGTGAGAATGTACGGATTGACACTGGCGGCTATCATCGCGTCGCCATCCACACCATGTAGAGCACGACCAGGGCGGCCCCGGCGGCCACCCAGCCGGCGTAAGAACGAATGTTGCCCGACTGCTGGCGGCGCAGCAGGCCGCCAAACTCGCGCATGCCTCGGGCGCCGTTGTCCACGCTGCCGTCGATCAGCGCGCCGTCAACGCCGCGCCAAAACACGCGGGTTGACAGGGCAATCAGCGGCCGGATGATGGCGGCGCCATAGATTTCATCCACGTAATACTTGTTGAGCACCGCTGTGTAGAGCCCGCCAAGAGCAGCCGCGATCCTGTCCGGCAAATCACGTCGCTTGATATAGAAGAGCCACGCCAAGCCAAGTCCGGCTAAGGCCACCGCCACGGAAACCCCGGTCAGCGCCAGCTCCAGCGAGCTTTCTTCGTGCGCCGCGCTGAAGGACTCATTCATGACCGGCGTCGACGAAGACAGGAAGTGCTCGATATGGTTGCCGCCGTGGAGCACCGCTGGCACGCCGATGTAGCCGCCGATCACCGATAGCAGCGCCAGCAGCAACAGCGGAACGACCATCACCCACGGACTCTCGTGCGGAGTGCCGTGATGGTGCTCGGCCGTGGCCGGCGCATGCGCCACGGCGTGTTCGGTCGAGCCCGGAGCGCCCTGCGGCTGCGCCTCGTGCGGTGCGTGCTGCTGCGCCAGCGGACCGCGGTATTCGTTGAAAAACGTCATAAACAGCAGGCGGAACATGTAAAAGCTGGTGAGAAAGGCGGTTATGACGCCCACCAGCCAGAGCGCCCAGTGTCCGTAAGGGCTGGAGAACGCCTGCCAGAGGATTTCATCCTTCGAGAAGAAGCCCGCGAACCCCGGAATGCCGGCGATGGCGCAGGTGGCGATAAGCATCGTCCAGAAGGTGTAAGGCGTGTACTTCCGCAGCCCGCCCATACGGCGCATGTCCTGCTCGCCGCCAACGGCGTGGATGACCGAACCGGCCCCCAAAAACAGCAGCCCTTTGAAAAAGGCGTGGGTCATGAGGTGGAATATGCTCGCCGAATAAGCGGCAACCCCGCAGGCCAGGAACATGTAGCCGAGCTGCGAAATCGTAGAGTAAGCGAGCACGCGCTTGATGTCGGTCTGGGCAAGTCCGATGGTGGCGGCGAAAAGCGCCGTCAGGCAGCCGACCACGGCCACTACGGCCAGTGCTACCGGCGAGCGGCTGAAGATGGGGCTGGAGCGCGCGATCATGTAGACGCCTGCGGTGACCATGGTGGCGGCATGGATCAGGGCCGAAACCGGCGTCGGGCCCTCCATGGCGTCCGGCAGCCAGACATAGAGCGGAAGCTGCGCCGACTTGCCGGTGGCGCCTACCAGCATCAGCAGGGCGATGGCAGTCAGCAGCCCGGCGCCGGCCTCGATGCCGGGTGAGAGCTGCGCCACCTTGGCGAACACCGCCGTATACTCCAGGGTGCCGAAGTGCTTGACCAGCAGAAACAGGGCGATCAGGAATCCGAAGTCGCCTACGCGGTTGGTGATGAACGCCTTCTTACCGGCGCTGGCCGCCGAATCGCGCTGGAAGAAAAATCCGATCAGCAGGTATGAGGCCAGCCCCACGCCCTCCCAGCCGACGAACATCAGCAGGTAATTTTCGGCCAGCACCAGCGTGAGCATGAAGAACATGAACAGATTAAGGTAGCTGAAGAAGCGGTAGTAGCCGCCCTCATGCGCCATGTAGCCGACCGAGTAGACGTGAATGAGGAAGCCGACGCCGGTGACCACCAGCATCATGACCAGCGAAAGATGATCGAGATAGAGTCCGTAGTCGACGGCGAAGCCGCCGCTGCGCAGCCAGGTGCCGTAGCGCTCGATGTGCGGCAATTCCGCCGCCGGCATTCCCAGCAACCGGATCGCGGCGCAAAGCGCCCAGGCGAAAGACGCAGCCGTCGAGGCCAGGGCTACGGCGGTGACGAGCCGCTGGGAAAAGCGTCGCCCGAAGAGGCCGTTTATGACGGCCCCGGCGGCCGGCAGCAGCGGAATTAACCAGAGATCAAGGCTCATAATGCCAGTTTCACAATGCCGATTCCCAAAATCCTCAAATGCAAAAGCCCCTCAATTCACTATCCCATGTTCTGAAGCGTCATCCCGTCCGAAGCGAGCCGGGCCCTGGCAAACACCGTAGTTACGTTTGTTGGGGCGGCGAGCGGAGTGGAAGGATCTTGCGTTTGCCGTAGACGAAGACAGCGCAAGATTCCTCGACTCGCGGCGCCAGCGTCGCTCGCTCGGAATGACGTTCATAATTTTGGGGTACGGCATCTCTAAAAACGCTTCCTCTTCTTCCCCGGGCACATATGCCTAACTCGCGTGCCAGCTCAAAGACCATCCACGAATGGCTTTTACAGCTTCAACAGGTTTACGCGGTCCACGTTCAGTGTTTCGCGCGTGCGGAAAACGGCGATGATGATGGCCAGCCCGACAGCGGCCTCGGCAGCCGCCACCACCATTACGAAGAAAACAAAGACGTAACCGCTCAGGGCCCGCCACTGCGTGGCAAAAGCCACGAAGGTCAGGTTCACGGCGTTCAACATCAGCTCGATGGACATGAAGATGGTGATCACGTTGCGCTTGATGAGAAAGCCGGCGACCCCGCAGGCAAACAGAATTGCCGCCAGCACCAGGTAATAGGAAATCGGCACCATCAGTCGTTCCCCCGGCGCGCCAGAACCACCGCGCCCATGATCGCGATCAGGATCAGCAACGAGGTCACCTCGAAGGGCAAAAGGAATTCCCGGAAGATCAGTCGTCCGAGCCCCTGGGCGGTGCCGTGCAACTGGCCAATGGCCACTTCGCCCAGGCGCGGAGAGCGTTCCACCAGTACCCACACGGTCGCGCCCATGCCCAGGATCAGCCCGGGGACGCCGAACATCACCGCCACCCGGCTGCCCCGCGAGCGCTCTTCGACGCCGGCATTCAGCAGCATGATGACGAAGACGAACAGTACCATCACCGCCCCGGCATAGATGATTACCTGAATCGCGGCCACGAACTCCGCGCCCAGCAGCAGGTAGAGCAGCGCCAGCGAGCCCAACACCACCACCAGCGAGAGCGCGCTGTTGATGGGATGACGCTGCACCAGCAGATTGACGGCTCCGCCAACGCACAACGCCGCGAAAATCAGAAATAGAACAAGCTGCAGCATGATTCGAAGTTCGTTCTAATGACTTCTCAAATACTGCGTCCTACAACGAATCTTTGAAAGGGCGCGGATTCAGCCCGCCAAAGAGGCTTTGAGTAAACGGGCCTTTAGGCCACGAGGTACTTCCCTCAGCGGCTAAAGCCGGCGCCGTGATCGCTCCATCCGGCACGCCTGAAGGCGTGCCCTTTCAAAGATCCGAACTACAACAACTGCGCCCACATATGATGAACCCTACGACCGCAAAGCGACCACCAAGCCCGTGACCAGGATGTTGGCAACCGCCAGCGGCAGCAGAAATTTCCAGCCGAAGCCCATCAACTGGTCGTAGCGGAAGCGCGGCAGCGTGCCGCGTATCCAGATGTACAGAAAGATAAAAGCGAAGATCCGCACCGAAAACCAGAAAACCGGCAACAACGACTGCGCTATGGGCGGGCCAAAGACAGGTCCGCTCCAGCCTCCCAGGAAGAGCACCGAAGCCAGGCAGGCAACCGTCACCATGTTGGCGTACTCGGCCATGAAGAACATGGCGAACTTCATAGAGCTGTACTCGGTGTGGTAGCCGGCCACCAGCTCCGTCTCCGCCTCCGGCAGGTCAAAGGGAACCCGGTTAGTCTCGGCGAAGGCGGCCATAAGGTAAATGAAGAAGCCCACGATCTGCCAGCCGCCGTTGAAGATGTTCCAGTTCCAGGGGCTGCCGAGCTGCCGCTCGACGATGGTTCGCAAACTGAACGAGCCGGAAACGATCAGCACCCCGACTAGCGAAAGTCCCAGCGCCACCTCGTAGCTGATCATCTGCGCGCAGGCGCGCAGCGAGCCCAGCAGAGAATACTTGCTGTTCGACGACCAGCCCGCCAGGGCAATGCCATACACGCCCAGGGAGGTGATGCCAAGAATAATCAGCAGCCCGATGCCGATGTCAGCCGGTTGGTTATTCACCTCCACGCCGGTGATCTGGAGAGGAGTGGTGATGCCGGCTACCGTGATATTGGGGCCGATAGGCACCAGGGCAATCGAGGTCAGTGCCATCACCAGCGCCAGCATAGGCGCCAGAATGTAAAGCGTCCGGTTGACGTACGGAGGAGTAAGGTCCTCTTTGAGGATGAACTTGATGCCGTCCGCCAGCGGTTGCAGCAACCCAAAGGGACCGACGCGCGAAGGTCCCCAGCGGTTCTGCATGTGGCCCACCACCTTGCGCTCCAGCCAGACCGAGTATGCCACGATGGTCAGCAGCACGCCGATCGTGATCGCGATCTTGACCACAGCCACAAGGATGAAAATCAGGATCTGGTTCATTCAGCTTTCTTTCAAGTTTTACATCCTATTCAATCTCTAACCTCTTGAAACTCAAGAATTAATCTGCGGCCGCCGTGCTGTCGACCGGAGGCGCGCTACGCCTCTCTATCACCGAGTTCAGCGTGTTGCAATATCGGCCCAGCGTGCCGGAGGTAAACAGCGTGTCTCCGGCGGGGACGATCCATTCCGGATGGCTCTCGATTCCCGCCGGCTGAATGTCCGCCAGCCTGGTCGGCTGATCGTTGCCGGCCACCAGGTCGAGCCGCGAGACATCATATCCCGGCACCAGGCGCTGAATTTCGTCGAGCACGGCGATTGGGTCGAAGGGTGAAACCTTCGGCTCCAGGCCATGGGCCTGCAGCCAGACGGCGTGTTGGTCGGCCTCGCCCGACTGCGCGCCGCGCGTCTGCCCGAAGTCGGCGCGGGTGCCGCGCCCAAACGGCACGAGCTTGATGAATGTCGTAGCCCATCTTCTCGGCAATGCGAACTATGATCTCAAAGTCACTTTTCACCGAGACCACGTCGCCGGCCTTCTTCACGTACTGCAGATCGCCGCAGGTATTGGTAAACGTGCCAGCCTTTTCGTAAGCATTTGCCGGCGGCAGGATCACGTCGGCAAGCAAGGCAGTCTCCGTCAGGAACATGTCCTGAACCACCAGGAAAGGAGCCTGCAAAACGAACGGATCGACCGCATAACGTGCTACCGGGTTGGAGCCGGCCACATACAGAGCATGCATCTTGCCGGCGCGCGCCGCCTCCAGCATCTGCTGCAGGCTCATTCCGGGCTGGGACGGAATCTGGCCGCCCCACTCCTGATGAAAACGCGAGTTGCCGCCGGAAACCGAGGCGTAGCCGGGCAGCAGGTCGGGGTAGAGGCCCATGTCGGCGGCACCACGCGAGTTGGCGTAATCGCCCAGGCAGATGAAGCCGGCCCCTTGCGCCGCGCCGAAGCGGACCAGGGCGGCAATGTCATCGCCGCGCAGCTCGGAGCCGAAGATGATCACCAGCCCCTGCTCGGACTTGAGCCGCTCGCGCAATTTCGCCAGCTCTTCGGCGCTCACGCCGGTTATTGACGCGGCGGCCGAGTCGTCTCCGCCGAGATAACGCGCAAACTGCGCTTCCGCCTTTTCGGGAATGCGCGTAAAGCCGACCGCCTGCCGCTCCAGCTTGATCGGCTTCGAATTCACGATGTACAACCGGGCGCGGTGCAGGCGCACGTTGTTGCGAATCTGCCAGGCGAGCAGCGGATGCTGGTTGGTGGGATCGTTGCCGATCAGCAGAATGGCCGGCGCCTCGAAGACCTCGCGCATGCTGGCCGTGCGGCCATTGTTTTCGGCGATGGCTTTGGCGAAGGCCGGGTAATCGGCGGTGCGATGATGGTCGATGTTGTTGGTCCCCAGCACCAGGCGCGCGAATTTCTGCAGCAGGAAATTCTCTTCGTTGGTGGTGCGGTTGGAGCCGATCACGCCCACCGACTGCGCTCCGTGGCGCTCGATGACCTGGCGGAAGTTGGCGGCCACGGCCTCGATGGCCTCCAGCCAGGTGACGCGCACGAACTGGCCGTCGCGCCGCAGCATGGGTTCGGTCAGGCGCTCGGGATGGCTGGCGAAGTCGAAGGCGTAGCGTCCCTTGATGCAGAGGAAATCGCCGTTGATCCCGCTCTTGTCGCGGTTGTCGCCGCGCACGATCTCCATGCCCGTCTCGCTGCGCCGGCATCCCAGGGTGGTGAGGCAGCCGTCGCCGCAGTGGGTACAGATGGTGCCCACGTGGTTCATCTCCCAGGGGCGCGTCTTGTAGCGGTAAGCCCCCGAGGTGAGCGCGCCCACCGGGCAGATGTCGATGCACATGCCGCACTCTTCGCACCGCAGATGGTCACCGAGGTTGGGAGCGATGGTCGAGCCCTGGCCGCGGTTCTGGATGCCCAGCGCCCAGACGTCCATGCCCTCGCCGCAGACGCGCACGCAGCGGTAACAGAGTATGCAGCGCGGGCGGTCGAAGTAGACCACCGGCGACCACTGCTGTTCGTCGCGGTGGCTCTTGATGTCGATGAACTTCGACTCCGAGGCGCCGTACTTGAACGTCATGTCCTGCAGTTCGCATTCGCCGCCGGCGTCGCACACTGGGCAATCGAGCGGATGGTTGGCCAACAGCAGCTCCAGCATGCTCTTGCGCGCTTGCACCACCTTTTCGGTCTCGGTGCGCACCACCATGCCATCCATCACCGCCGTGGTGCAGGCGGTCTGCAGCTTGGGAAGCTTCTCGATCTCCACCAGGCACATGCGGCAGGCGCCTTGCAATGACAGGCCAGGGTAGTAGCAGAACGAGGGCACCTCGATGCCGGCGTTCTTGCAGGCGTCGATCAGCAACGTGCCGGCCTTGACGGTCAGCTCTTTGCCGTTGACGGTGATTTTGGCGAGTTTGGGTGTGTCAGCCATAAACGGTAAAACTAAGAACGAGCAACTCAGAGCCAGAACACGTTCATGAAGCGCGTATCCTACGGCATTCCGAGCATGTTACTTCGAGTGTCATGCTGAGCGACTCCGAAAGGAGGCGCGAAGCATCCCATGTAAGCATCCCGCTTACGCGGGTGCCAGGCCCTTGCAGAAAACCTCCAGCTCCGTCTCGCTCAGAAGCTGTGTTGGGATGCTTCGCTCCGCTCAGCATGACAACTCCAAAATCCATGAGATACCTTCAACTGATGCCTAACTAACAACGAATAACCAAAAACTAAACAGTTAAGAACGAACTCACGGATGCGAGCTGCCGGGAAACTCCGGGTCGTACCTTATCTCCTGCACCTGCAAGCCATGGCGCTCGGGATGCAGCGCCATCAGCGTGAACAACTGGAAGCCGTCGATATCGCCGGCCAGCGAATGAGGAACGATCTTGGAGCGCAACTCCTCGGCCGGGAGCGCCGCCACGAACATCAGGGTATGCTTGCGCGCCGCCTGGAAGCGCTCGAGGGCCTCGACCAGGCTGCTGCACCGTCCTTTTGGCAGCGCGCGCTCGGGCGACTGGTTCTTGCGCGTGCGGTCGTAAGCGGCGGCGAGCAGCACTTCATCCTTGGAGCGGTCGCTGGTTCCCGGCGCAGCCAGCTTCTCCCACAGGCGGAGCATCTGCTCCTCGGCGACGGCTACGTGCTCGGCGCATTCCAGAATGGACCATGCGCTGTCGGACTTGCGCCACTCGGCGTGGTTCTCGGCGACAGTGTCGAAGGCGCGCAGGTAACGTTCGCGTCCCTGGCGCAGGCGCTCCAGCAGGATTTCTTTTTCTCCCTGCGCGGCTGCTGCGGTGCTTTGCTCAGTCATGGTCACTCCTCATTCCCTGAATCTAGCGCAGGGTGCCCCAGGTTCCGCGCCACGCTGTTCGGCGCTAACCTGGGGGTCACTCCCCCACGTCAGCCCAACTGCGGGGCGGGACGTGGGGCACCCGCCGTCTGGGCGTGTGCGGCCAGCCTCAATGAACCTCCAGCGCAAACGGACGTTCCTTGCCGGACTTCTCGAACGGGCACGGCCGGCCCTCCAGATGGTCCTCGAACTCGCCGCGAAACTTCTCCACGAAGGCGATGGTGGGCATGGCCGCGGCATCGCCCAGCGGGCAAAACGTGCGCCCGAGCATGTTCTCGGCCAGATACTTCATATTGTCGATGTCCCGGGCGACACCGCCGCCGCTATGGAAGCGGCGCAAGGTCTTCTGCAGCCAGTCCGTGCCTTCGCGGCAGGGAATGCACCAGCCGCAGCTCTCGTGTCGGTAGAACTGCATGGTGCGCAGCGCGAACTTCACTATGCAGGTGTGGTCGTCGAGCACCACCACGCCGCCCGAGCCCAGCATGCTGCCGGCTTTCATCACCGAGTCGAAGTCCATGGCGATGTCGATTTCGTCCGCCTTGAGCACCGGAACCGAAGAGCCTCCCGGGACCACCGCCTTCAGCTTGTGTCCATTGGCGATGCCGCCGCCGACCTCGTAGATCATCTTCTTCAGGTTGTAGCCCATCGGCAGCTCGTAAACCCCGGGCCGGGCAACGTGACCGCTGAGGCAGAACAGGCGCGTGCCGCCATTTTTCGGCGTTCCCAGCTCGGCGTACTTCTGCCCGCCCATCAGCATGATGTGCGGCACCGTGGCCAGGGTCTCAGCATTATTGATTACCGTAGGGCCGCCCCAGAGTCCGACGACGGCGGGGAAGGGCGGCTTGATGCGCGGCACTCCGCGCTTACCTTCGAGCGACTCCATCAGCGCCGATTCTTCGCCCACTTCGTAGGCGCCGGCGCCGCCATGCCAGTAAACGTCCAGGTCGTAACCGCTGCCGAAGATGTTTTTGCCCAGAAAGCCGCGGGCGTAGGCGTCGGCCAGCGCCTTCTGCATGATCTCGGAAAGATAGCGGTACTCGCCGCGAATGTAGACGTAACCGATGTGCGCGTTTATGGCGATGGCCGCGATCATCACCCCTTCGATTACCGCGTGCGGATCGTGCTCGAAGATCAGCCGGTCCTTACAGGTACCGGGCTCGGACTCATCGCCGTTGCAGAGCACGTACTTGGGCTTGGCCGATTGCTTGGGCACGAAGGACCACTTCATGCCGGTGGGGAAACCGGCTCCGCCGCGACCGCGCAGGTTGGAGGCCTTCATCTCGTTGATGATCGCCTCGGGCCCCATCTGCAAAGCCTTCTGCACGGCCTGGTAGCCGTCCAGCGCGAGGTAGCGGTCGATGTCGGTCGCCCCCATGCCGAAGCGGCGGGAGGTGACCTTCACCTCATCGGGATGTGAAACCAGATATGCCATTAATACTCGTATCGCCTGTGCGCCTGCGCTCCATCGAATTGTCATCCTGAGCGCAGCGAAGGATCTGATGTTGCCATGCCTTTAGAGCAGGTCCTCCGGCCGCCCAACTACGCGGCCTCAGGATGACACCCTCAAACGGCTACTTGCCGGCCGGTCTTTATTCGCCGGCCTTCGCCCGGTACGACTCCAGAATCTCATCCACCTTTTCCGGCGTGAGGTTTTCGTGGAAGTCGTAGTTGACCTGCATGGCCGGAGCCCAACTGCAGGCCCCGATGCACTCGACCTCCTCCACGGAAAACATGCCATCGGCGGTGACTTCCTTATTGGCGGTTACGCCCAGCTTCTTTTTGGCGTGCGCCAGAATCTCTTCGCCGCCGCGCAGCAGGCAGGAGATGTTGGTGCAAACCTGCACGTTGTACTTTCCCGCCGGACGGGTGCGCAGCATGGAGTAGTAGCTGATGACGTTGCGCACCTCCAGCGCGGTCAGCTCCAGCCGGCGGGCAATCTCTTCGATGGCCTCGTCCGTCAGGTAGCCAAGCTCATCCTGCGCGTACAGCAGAATAGGCACCAGGACCGAGCGCTTGATCGGATAATGCGTGATCATCTCGGCGAAGCGCGCTTCCAGTTGATCGGAGAATTTCATGTTCTCGTTTCGCGTTTAATGCCGCACGCCTTAGCCCTGAAACGGCGTCCCTGGCAAGTAAAGCAACTCCCTATACTCATGCCTTTTAGAGCAGTCATGCTGAGCGAAGCGAAGCATCCCAATACGGCTTCGAGCAAAAACGGAGCCCAAGGTCTTATATAAAAACCCCAAACAGCACGCATTCGGAAAGTTTCACGGGATGCTTCGCGCCTCCAGGCGGCGCTCAGCATGACATCAGAACACAAAAAATACATCCTCCGGAGCTGAAGCCCACATTTCCTAATAAGCCCTGACGGCATGGCTAAAGCCATGCCCCTTCACAAAACTACCTGTCCACGTCTCCCAACACTATATCGATGCTGCCGATGGCGGCTACGACGTCGGCGATCAGGTGCCCCTCGCACATCGGCGGAATCGCGTTCAGGTTGGCAAACGACGGGCTGCGCATGTGTACCCGATACGGTTTGGCCGTGCCATCACTCACTATGTAGTATCCCATCTCGCCGCGCGGCGACTCCACTGCCAGGTAGACCTCGCCGGCCGGAACCGTGAAGCCCTCGGTCACGATCTTGAAGTGGTAGATGAGGGCCTCCATCTGCGTCTTCATCTTTTCGCGGTCGGGCAGCACCACCTTGGGCGCGTCCGCCTTTACCGGGCCCTCCGGCATGCCGGCCAGCGCCTGCTGGGCGATCCTGGTGGATTCCCGCATTTCCTGCACGCGGATGATGTACCGCGCATAGACGTCGCCGTCGGTCGAGATGGGGACCTTGAAGTCGAACTTGTCGTAACCGGAATAAGGCATGTCGCGCCGCAGGTCCCAGTCCACTCCGCTGCCGCGGGCGGTGGGGCCGCTCAGGCCCAGCGTGATGGCATCGTCGTAGGTAATCTTGGCCACGCCTTTGGTGCGTTCCATCCATATAGGGTTCTTGGTCAGCAGATCCTCGTACTCGTCGACATGGCTGGGGAAGCGATCGAGAAAATGTTTCACCCGCTCGAAGAAGCCGATGGGCACGTCTAGCGCGAGCCCGCCGACGCGGAAGTACGAAGTCATCATGCGCTGGCCGCTCACCATCTCGAACAACCGCAGGATGTCCTCGCGCTCGCGGAAGCAGTAGAGGAAGACGGTCATGGCGCCGATGTCCAGGGCGTGTGTTCCCAGCCAGACCAGGTGCGAGTTCAGGCGGGTCAGCTCGTTGAGCATAACCCGTATCCACTGCGCCCGCGGCGGGATCTCCAGCCCGAGCAGCTTCTCCACCGCCAGCACGTAGGCCAGGTTGTTGGTCATGGGGCAGAGATAGTCGATGCGGTCGGTCAGCACCACCACCTGCTGGTAAAACTTGGCCTCGCAGGTCTTCTCGATGCCGGTGTGCAGGTAGCCGATGTCGGGGCGAATGCGGACGATGGTCTCGCCGTCGATCTCCAGCAGGAGCCGGAGCACGCCGTGGGTGGACGGGTGCTGCGGGCCCATGTTGAGGACCATGGTGCGGTCGTCGCCGATGTTCTCTACTACCGGTTCCAGCCCACTGAACTTGGTGGCCATCAGCGGTATCCCTCGACGGGGTAATCTTTGCGCAACGGATGGCCTTCCCAGTTATCAGGCATCATGATGCGCCGCAGATCAGGGTGGCCGTGGAAGCGGATGCCGAACAAGTCGAAGACCTCGCGTTCGAATGGGTTGGCTCCCGGCCATAGCGGCGTGAGCGAATCGATGGCGGCGTCGTCTCCGTGCAGCCGCACCTTCAGGCGGATGCGCTCCTTGCGCGGCATCGAGAGCAGCGAATAAACAACTTCGAAGCGCGGCTCGGAGGGATACCAATCAACGCAGGTCACATCCGAGAAGAAATTGAAGCGCGTCGACTCGTCATCGCGCAACAGGCCGCAGGCGGCGCGCAGGAACTCGCGCTTTATCCAGATGGTCAGCTCGTCACGGTCGAAGCGGGCCGCTTCGACCGCCTCGGCGTTCCAGGAGAGAAGCCGGGCAAGCGCCGGCCGGTCTTTAAGTTGCTCGAGATCGGTTATCGCCGCCGATAGTGCCATCAGGGTTACAGGACCTCGTTCCGGGTGGGCTTGTTCCAGTCCAGCACACCCTTTTTCCAAATGTAGAAAAGGCCGACCAGCACGATGGCGATGTACACCAGCATCTCCCAGAAGCCGAACATCTTCAGCTCCCGCAACAGAATAGCCCAGGGAAACAGGAACACGGCCTCAACATCGAAGAGGATGAACAGCATCGCCACCAAGTAGAACTTGACGGAGAAGCGCTGCCGGACGTCCCCCACCGGCAACATGCCGCACTCATAGGGCGACATCTTGACCCGGTTATGCTTGTGCTGGCCGATGAGGGTCGAGAGCACCACAATGCCGCCCGCCAGCGCGGAAACGATGGCAATATGGATCAGAAGCGGAATGTAGCGGGTGAAGTAATTGGATTCCATAAGGCGGGCACCAATGGATGCCAGGCCTGACTAAGGCGAACACTTGAGTGTAGATTTCAGTGAATAAGCGTGTCAAGAACGCCTGGGAAGTTGTAGTGGGTCAGTTTGAACTCGAATTAACGTTGGGTGCCCCACGTCCCGCCCCTGCGGTTGGGCTGACGTGGGGCCAATTCACCCAGGTTAGCGCCGAAAAGCGCAGCGCGGAACCTGGGGCACCTTCAAACTGACCCACTACTCGGGAAGTACAACAAAAAGCACTTTGCGGGCGCGGCTAACCTGGCGCAAAATCACCTTGAGCGTTGCCAGCCCCAATCGGGGTGAATCCTGGAGAAACCAGTGATTTTTGGGTATAACAGCGAAGTCCGCGAAGGGGATAAGGTGTATCACGTGCAGAGCGAGGCCCGCTCCGCCCACTCCGGTGCACCGGCGCCCGCCGGCTCCGGCGGATGCGAGCTGCTGCTGAAAACCCAAGTCTTCATCGGCGGACGCTGCATCGCCACCCGCTCCACGCCCTGGGCGCAAGCCGATGCCGGGGCGGCGCAGGAGTCGCTGCGCCTGCAGCACCGCTCGGTGCTGGAGTGCATTCGCAGAGGGCAACTCGATCTTGGCCGGACGTCAACCCCGGCGCCGTAGTTCCGGCATACAATACAGGCTGATGAAGCATTTTTTTGCCGCAGCACTGCTTTGCTTGATTCTGGCAGCGGGGGCCGGAGCGCAACAGTATCCGGAGCAGGAGTTTCCACCCCATTTGCCGCAGAAGCAGGAGAAAGGCCCGAAGCCTCCTTCCACCGACAACACTCCTCCGCGCTCGCCAGAGAGCGCGGGCGAGAGCTCCAGCAAATCCACCAAGATCGATCTCAGCCCGCCGCCGGGCGACCAGCGGGAACATCCCAACAGCGGCGGCCTGGACGCGCGCTCCTACAATCCGCATCGCGCCGCCAAAGCCACAGAGGTCGGAGATTTTTACTACAAGCGCGGGAGCTACCGCGCCGCTCTCAGCCGCTACCGGGAAGCGCTGCAATGGAAGCCAAACGACGCCGAAGCTACATTTAAGCTGGCCGAGACCTTCGAGAAGCTGGGGCGCCTGCCGGAGGCACGGACCAACTATGAGGAATATTTGAAGATCCTGCCCGAAGGGAAACACGACAAAGAGGCACACAAGGCGCTGGAAAGACTCGCTAGGCCCTAGGCATCAATCCGCGCCCTGAAATCTTAAATCTGCAATCTCAGTCTGGCAGCGTTACTCCGGCGCGGCGCGCCTTTTCCTGCAGTTCCTCCAGCCTTTCCCGCTCGGAATTCAGCTTTTCCTGCTTATCTGCCATCTCCTGAGTGTAGCGATTTTCCGCAGCGGCCCATTGCGCCTGGCCGTTCGTCATGGCATTGACGTCGCTGTTATGAAGAAGGGTCGCCTGGTTGTGCTCGCGCTGATCCAGCTTCATTTCGCGTTCCATCAGCGAGACCTTTTCCTGCTGGCGGGCAACTCTTTCGCTCAACTCTTTCTCCTGGCGCAGCCGCTCGGCTTCTTTCTTTTCACGGTCGCCGGATGCCGCCTGGGGCTTTTCGCCGGGCTTGGCGTCGTCCGACTTGGCGTCACCGGGCTTGGCGTCGTCGGACTTACCGGGCTCCGCCTTGGCTTTCGAGTCGGGTTGGCTCTCGCTGTTCTTCTCGGCTTCCGTCTCACGCATGGTGTTGACCGACGGAATGTCGTCGTTGGTTATAACCCGCTTAGCTCGCGGGCGCGGCGCGTCTCGATTCTCGCGAGCCAAATCGCCGAGGCTCTCTCCGGAAACCAGGGGAGTGCTCAGCAGCAGGAGGACGACAAAGGCAAGTCCGGCAAAGGCTTTCATGGTCATACCTCGCTGGCCCATGCGGCCACGGCGAATGGCCTTTCCCATTCGCAAAACAAGAGTTGCTGCTGGAATTGTATCTCCGTTTGCGCGCCAGTTCATCATTTAGCAGTAACTTCGCCGGTAACGGAAGGACGAGGCTCCGGAAGCATGGCAGGCGTGGGGTTTTAAATCAGAACAGAGAGAGGTACCACTCCAGCAGGCGGTTTCCGAAGAAAAAAGCAAACAGAGCCATTGCCCCCAGAAACACCCCAAAGGGCATTTCATGATAGCGCAGGGCCAAAGCGGCCGATTGCCAGGCGCGGCTTCCCGGGGATGCCGGTTGCGCTTGCCGGGGTGATGAACGGCGATAGCGTTGCCAGCGCTTGCGGAAGACGTTCAACACCACGGAGAAGCCGTAGAGCCCGCCACCCACCGAGGCGGTGATCAGCGTAAACAGTGCCAGCGCCGGGCCCAGGAAGGCTCCCACCATGCCCATAAACTTCACATCTCCAAAGCCCATTCCCTCTACCCCGCGCCAGCGCAGGTAGAGGGCGCCGCTGGCATAGATGAAGCCGGCTCCGACCGCCGCGCCTACCATGGCATCGCCCAGCGACACCAGCCGGGCAATGCCGAAGAACGGACTTGCCTGGCCGTTAAACCAGGACCCGAGGAACCCGGGGACTGGCACCAAGAGGCTCCAGAACAGGCCCAAAGCCAGGCCGGGCAGGGTGAGCTTGTCGGGCAATAGATGCGTTTCCGCATCGGTGGCAATAAGGCCGAGCGCCAGGAAGCAGAAGCTGCACGATTTTATGGTGGCCAGGCTCAGGCCGAAGACGGCATAGCAGCCCAGGAAAAGCAATCCCACGGCCAGTTCCACGAACAGGTAGCGCGGTGTAATGCGCGCGCGGCAGTGGCGGCAGCGTCCGCCCAGCAGCAGCCAGCTCAGCAGGGGAATGTTGTCATAGGCGGCGATCGGCTGCCCGCAATGTGGACAGGCCGAGCGTGGCTTGACTACCGACAGCCCGCGCGGAAGGCGGTAGATGCACACGTTGAGGAAGCTGCCGAAGACGAGCCCCAGGATAAACGCGAACGCGCCCGCTACCCGGTTGAGTATTTCCAGCGTCACGCTGCCAATCCGCACACTGCGTGGTGAACTGTTGATTATAGCCAGTACCGGGTTGAATTGCTCACGGCGTTTTAGCGCCGTCTAAGTGGTGGGGTCCGTTTGGCGGCAAGGGAAAGAAAAGCCCCGCATCTGCTGGGCAAATGCGGGGCTTTCGTCGATTGCGGTCTATTCGGCAGACATGGCCCGCCGGCTGCCGCCGCTGGCGGGAGTGACCTCCAATGGCGTCTGTAGCTGGAAGCTGACCAATGCCTCCGGCGAGAGCTTGATCTGATTGCCGTGGGTAGCCGCCTGCGCGCCGCCGCCGGCGCCGGCTCCCACCGTGCCGCCGATGGCCGCTCCCTTGCCGCCGCCGGCCAGCCCGCCGATGATGGCACCCAGGATCGCGCCGCCGCCGACTTTCTCCGCCGTATTCTTGCCGCGGCCAGTCGATTGGCGCGACCACTGGCTGGTCTCGATCTGGTAGCTTTGGCCGCCGTAGCTGATTCGATCAAGCGTTATGACCAGCTTGGCGGCTCCGGAAAAGCGTCCCGCGCTCTGTACATCGACCACATGCCCCTGGACATTGGCGTCGGCGGGGATTGCAACCTGGTCGTTAACCATGATGGGGGCATCGAGAGTGGCGCGGAAGGTGTCGCCCGGCCGATTGCGCTCGGAATCCAGGGTGTCGTTCAGGCGCACGGAAATTCGCGTTCCGCTAGGTATCTGGAGCTGGACGGGAGCTGGCGGCGGAGGCGGCGGAGCTGGAGTGGCTGGCGCAACTGGCGCCACCGGTTGGGCCGGCGTGCTCGATGCTACGGTCTGATCTTCCTCCACCGGCGGCGGGGCCGGTTGCGAACGGGAAACCGCCGTGGGTTTCGACTCGCGGGGTGGTTTGGCGGCGCTGGGCTTCCGCGCCGGCCGTGGCGCCGGAGCCGGCTGCTCCTCTGCCGGGGGCTGCGCTTGCGCCATTGGCGAAGGCGGCGCCGTCGCGGCCGGTGGCGCCTGCACGGTCAGGTTGTTGACCACGGTCCTGACGCCTTCGATCGAAGCGGCGTCGTTGGCGGCGGCATTGCGCTCAGCCTCCGAAGCCACCGAGCCGGAAAGCGTAACCACGCCATTGGCCGCCAGCACCGCTAATTGCTGCTTGCTTGAGATGGCCTGGTCGGCGCCGATCTTGTTCTGCGCGTCGCTGGCGATCTGAGCGTCGGAGCGGGCCTTGGTGCAACCGATAGCCAGCGCCAATCCCATGGTAAGCAGCAAAACCAACAACAGCGGCAACTTCGCTTTCATGTTCTTCGCTCCTGTCGAGTACCGTCGCAAAGTTTCAGGTAAAAGTTAGGAATTAAAAGGAAACGCAAGCAGGTCAGGGCCGCCAACATCTACCGCCTGCCTGGAGCGAGGGGCCAAAACACAAAGACAACAATGCGCGCCTGCCTCGCAGGCATAGTATTCCTGCTTTTCATAAACACTGATGCAGTTGGAAAGTCTCGTGGCTACTCCAATGGCTTGGCGAGTACTCTTTTGACACATGGCGCGTCAGTGCCAGGGAATATTTTCGGCGGCGATGGGTTTCTATGCTAAAAGAGGCGCGTTGCGGCAGCCGGAGACTTTATCGAACGGTCACGTTTGCTGAGCGCCCAGGCATACCGAGGGGTGGGGAATTATGGGTTTCAGGGTGGAACGGTCGGAATTCGATATGGAGTACGGGTTCCTCTATTACCTGTGCTTCAAACCGGATTTGGCTCTTGGACAAGAGATGATCTCCGCCAGCCTCGCCATTCAGGCGGTCATCTGGCTGTCGGAGACCAGCGACCTGGCGGAGCTGACCTTTGAGCTCCCCAAGCAGTGCCGCAACGCCGAGGCGCTGCGCTTTATCAGAAAGGAACGAGAGGCCAAGTACGTCGAGCCGCGCGTCTTCATCACCTTGCCCGGAACAAACGGTGACGCCGAGGTCGATCTTCCGGCCAAGCTCGATCTCGATTTTGCGGGCAGAATCGTGGGCATGACCATCCAGTGGATTCCCCACAGCCCGGAGCTTATAGTTCCCCCCGCCTTCTTGCAGCCGAAGCAGATCATGTAAGATTTCAGCCATGGTTGACTCTGCCGCCGGGAATGCCGGTTGTGTGGACGCTACGGCGTTCGTCTTGGCCGGAGGCGAGAGCAGCCGTATAGGCCGCGACAAAGCCCTGCTGGCCCTGCCTGCCGGCGAGACGATGCTCGAACGGGCGCTGGCCGTGGCGCAAAAAGCAGCCGGCACGGTGATGCTTGTGGCCCCGGCGGGCCGCTACCCGCAGGTGGAGAAGAAGTTTCGCACAATTCAGGATGTCTACCCTGGACGGGGGCCGCTGGCCGGCATCCATGCGGCTCTCTTGAACTCGGCTACGGATTTGAACGTAATCTTGGGGGTTGACTGCCCGCTGATCACCCCCGAGCTGCTGCGCTTTCTGCTGCACACCGCCGCCGGCACTGCCGCACTGGCGGTGGTGCCGCGCGTACGGGGCCACCTGCACACCGTCTGCGCGGTTTACCGGAAGGCCTTTGCCCAGGCGGCCGAACGCGATCTGCGCGCCGCCGGGCAACAGCCAGGCAGGGACGAAGGCGGCGGCGAAGCCCGGCCCGGCACACGCATCGAGCGCCTGCTGGCGCAGGTGCCAGGCCGCATCGTAGAAGAAGGCGAATTGCGCGCGGCCGGCTTTGCCGCGGAGCTGTTCACCAACGTGAACACGCCGGCTGATTTCGCCGCCCTGGCCTCTCTCCCATGGGACAGCGGCACGGGAAGCGCAAAATAGCTTTGGGAACGGCGGCTCATCCCCGCGCTTGTTTCCGCGGGCGGATTGTGGGATGTTGCTCAACGGGAAAGCGATGAACCACGGGCACAAGCCGTATATCGAATTCCAGCACGTCTCGAAGTCCTTCGGCGAAAAGGTTGTGCTCGACGATGTCAGCTTCGAGGTCATGCCGGGCGAGACCGTATGCGTCATGGGGCGCAGTGGCGTCGGCAAGTCGGTGGCGCTGCGCCACATCATGGGCTTCCTCAAGCCGGACCTGGGAAGGGTCTGGGTGGCTGGCGAGGACATTACCGGCTACGCCGAGGAGCAGATGGAGCGCATCCGCAAGAAGGTCACCATGGTCTTCCAGAACGGCGCCCTGTTCGATTCCTTGACCGTGGGCGAGAACGTGGCTTTTCCGCTGCGCGAGCGCAGTGACCTGAACGAAGAGCAAATCTACCAGATCATAGACGGGCTGCTGGAGATGGTGGGCGTAGCGCAATACCGCGACCAGATTCCCGCCGAGCTGTCAACCGGCATGAAGCGCTCGGTGGCCATCGCGCGGGCCCTGGCGGCCGAGCCGGAGGCGATTCTTTACGACGAGCCGACCACCCAGGTAGACCCCCTGATGGCACATCGCCTCGGCGACCTGATCAAGAAACTAAAATACCAGCTCAACCTTACCAGCCTGGTGGTGACACACGACGTGGCGCTGGCCGAGAAGCTGGCCGATCGCCTGGTCTTTCTCCATGAAGGCCGAATGGTGTTCTTCGGAACCGTCGCGGAGATGAAGCGCTCTCCCTTGGAGATTGTGCAGGAGTTTCTGCTGCTGGATAGCGCGACCTTGCTGAATATGGGCAAGGACACGCCACCGCCCGCAATTCCTCCACAAATGCGCCCGCAGTGAAGGCGGAAGGTGCCCACACTGCGTGCTTTTCGCAGATTTGGGATTTAGAGCGGATTAATTCCTGGTATAACGTAAACTTTCTTGGAGTGTCATGCTGAGCGGCTCCGCAGGAGACGCGAAGCATCCCCTGGAAGCGTCCCACGCCCGTGCCCTTGGGGCCTTCTCCCAGAAAAGCTTGAACTCCGCTTTGCTACAAGCGGTAATGGGAACTGCAATGAATGCCTAATCGTGTACTTTCGGCAATCCCGTGTAGCTGAGAACTTGCCTCAAAATCCTTTGGCCACCAGGTTTTCCGCCTGGAGCGGCGCGGTTTCTGGCCGGCGCATCCACTTTTCCAGGTACTTGGCGACGATGTCAGTTTCGATGTTCACCGGGTCGCCCGGCTTGAGCGATTTCAGGTTAGTCATCTCGACCGTATGCGGAATGATGGCGATGGTGCAGCGCAAGCCTTCCAGGCGGGCCACCGTCAGGCTGATGCCTTCGATGGCAATCGAGCCCTTGAAGACCAGGTATTTCTCCAACTCGGCCGGCACCTCGACGTGCAGCCAGTAATCGTCCGAGTTGGGGATGCGCTCGAATTCGATCAGCGTACCTACGCCATCGACGTGGCCCTGCACCATGTGCCCGCCCATGCGGCCGTCGGCGCGCAGCGGCAGTTCCAGGTTGATTAGCGCTCCCGGGGTGATGCGGGACAGGGAGGTGCGAACCCAGGTCTCCGGCGCCAGATCGGCAGCAAAAGAGTTGGGCTGGATGTCCAGGGCGGTCAGGCAGACACCGCTTACGGCGCAGCTATCGCCGGTCTTCAACTGCCTGGGCGTATTCTGCGCCTCTATGACGATGCGGCGGTTCTCGCCCTTTTGCTCGATGCGCGCGATGTGGCCTACTTCTTCGACTATTCCAGTGAACATAAACGCTCCAGTTGGGAAAATTCAATTATACGGGTTCACGCGTAGGGGTCGCGCAGGTAGCCCTCGACGGCGAAGTCCTCGCCATAGCGGTGCAGGGAAAGCTCGTGCAGGCGCGCAGCCTCGGCCACGGCGCCGAAGCCTGCGCCGCCGACCAGCGGCACCGAGCGCTCGCCGCCCAGAATTCGCGGGGCATAAAACAGCCAGACCTTGTCGATCACGCCCGCCCGCAGGCAGGCCCCGTTGACGGCGGCTCCGCCCTCCACCAGCAGGCTTGTAATTTTCATCTCCCCCAGGCGTTTCAGAACGCAGTGCAGATCGGGCGATGATGTGCCGGCGGCCGGCGGAACAACTTCTATGCGTACGCCGCGCGCCTCCAGTTCGCGCTTCTTCTCCTCGGCGGCGCGACAGCAAAAGACAAGCACATCTCCGGCGGGCGAATCCGTGCCGCTTGTGCCAACGCAGGCCGGCACAGCGCTGGCAACAATGCGCGAGCCGAGCGGAATGCGCAGGTTGGAATCGAGTATCACCCGCAGCAGGGGCAAGCGGCGCGCCAGACCGCTGCGGTCGGTGAGCAGGGGATTGTCGGCCAGCACGGTGCCAATGCCGACCATTATGGCGTCGGCGGCATGGCGCAGCCGATGCACCTGCTTCAAGGCCGTCGCGCCGGTGATGTACGTAGTGGACGGCATCTCTGCCGGCGGGGCCTTGGCGGCAGCAGCAGTTGCCTCTGGTGAGGCCGCGCCATATGCCGCAGTGCCGGCGATCTTGCCGTCGAGGGTCATGGCAGCCTTGAGCGTGACGAATGGAACTCCGCTGCGAATGTAGCGGGCGAAAGCTTCGTTCAGCTTGCGCGCTTCGCCTTGCAGAATGCCCTCGGTAACCTCGATGCCGGCGGCGCGAAGCCGCGCCAGGCCCTGACCGGCCACCCGCGGATTGGGATCGCGCATGGCGGCCACCACGCGGCCAACCCCGGCGGCGATGATGGCCTCGGTGCAAGGTCCGGTGCGACCCTGATGACAGCAGGGCTCCAGGTTCAGGTAGAGCGTGTTGCCGCGCGCCAGCACCCCGGCCGCCTCCATGGCGATTATCTCGGCATGCTTGCGCTCGGCATATTTGTGCACCCCCCGGCCCACGATGCGGCCAAGCTCATCGACCACGATGGCGCCGACACACGGGTTGGGCGAGGCGAGCCCGATGCCCTGGTGCGCCAGCTCCAGCGCCTGCTTCATGAAAAGTTCGTCGGCCGAACGAGGCATACGTTTAAGATTTTTGATTTTTCATTTCAGATTTAAATGAACAGGAATCAAAAATCGAAAATCAAAAATCAGAAATTTACTATCTTCTCTCTCCGAACAATGACTCCACAAAGTCTTCGGCGCGGAAAGGCAGCAGGTCGCCCGGTTTTTCGCCGACACCCACGTAACGCACCGGCAGTCCCAGCTCGCGCGAGATGGCGATCACGATTCCGCCCTTGGCCGTGCCGTCCAGCTTGGCCAGCACGATGCCCGTAACCCCAGCCGATTCGGTGAACAGCCGGGCCTGCTGCAACCCGTTCTGGCCGGTGGTGGCGTCCATCACCAGCAAGGTCTCGTGCGGAGCGCTGGGGATTATGCGTTGCGCGGTGCGCCGCATCTTTTCCAGTTCGGCCATGAGGTTCGACTTGGTGTGCAGGCGGCCGGCGGTGTCGACAATGACATAATCGACCTTGCGGGCGCGGGCGGCTTGCAGGGCGTCGAAGAGCACCGCCGAGGGGTCGCCGCCGGGCTTGGTCTTGATTACCTCGGTGCCGGTGCGCTCGCCCCAGATCTCGAGCTGCTCGATGGCGGCAGCGCGGAAGGTATCGGCCGCGCACAGCAGCACGCTTTTGCCCTGGGCGCGCAAGTTGTGCGCCAGCTTGCCGATGGTGGTTGTCTTGCCGGTGCCGTTTACGCCCACCACCAGGATCACCTCGGGCTCGCCATCCACGCTGCTGACGGGCTTCTCCGCCGAGACCAGGATGGCGCGCAGTTCGTCCTTGAGAATCCGTTTCAGCCCCTCGACGTTCCCCACCTGCCTGCGGTCGACCTTTTCACGCAGCAAGGCGAGCACCTGCGCGGTCGTGGCGGTGCCCAGATCGGCGGCCAGCAGAGTGGCTTCCAGGTCGTCGAGGGTGTTGCGGTCGATCTCCCGGCCGAAGCTGACCACCTCGTCGATGCGCTCCGCCAGGTTCTCGCGCGTGCGAGTGACCGCCTGCTTCATGCGCTCGAAGAACGAGGGCTTTTCGTCCGTGTTGCCGAATAGTGTCTGAATCATGGCAATCGCACATTATACGGGACAAGCGTGGAGGCAGCGCTGATGTGCCGTCTCAAAATAGCTTCACTTCCGTGGTAAATGGCCGCGTCATCAGCTCGTGGATAGCCTCGCGCGGCGGTTTACCCTCTTGTAGCAGCGCGTGCGTCTGCTCGGTGATGGGCATCTCCACGCCGTGCTGGCGAGCCAGTCCGACGGCCGCATTGGTGGTGAGCACGCCTTCGGCCACCATGCCGTGCATACCGGTGATAACCTCATCCAACTTGCGTCCCTTGCCCAACTCGACACCCACGCTGCGATTGCGCGAAAGATCGCCGGTGCAGGTGAGCACCAGGTCTCCCAGGCCGGCCAGTCCGGCCATGGTTTCCGCCTGTCCGCCGCAGGCGACCACCAGGCGGGTCATCTCCGCCAGCCCGCGGGTGATCAGCGCGGCGGCGCTGTTGTGGCCGAGGCCGAGACCCTCAGCCACGCCGGCGGCAATGGCGATGATGTTTTTCAGCGCCCCTGCCAGCTCCACGCCAATGACGTCGTGGTGACGATAGAGCCGGAGCGTGGGGCCGCTAAACTCTTGCTGCACCTGCTGGGCGAGGGCCTCATCGGTAGAGGCAATGGTGATGGCCGTAGGATCGCCGCGCACTACTTCGCGCGCAAACGATGGACCCGACAGCGCCCCCAGCCGCGGCCGGAAGCCGTCCGGGCCTTCGCCAAAGATTTCCTCGATGATTTGACTCATGCGCAGCAGGGAACCGTTCTCCAGACCCTTGGTGGCCGAAACGAATAGCATCTCCGGGCGGACATGAGGCTTCATCTGCCGGTAAAGCGCGCGGGCGTGGTGCGAGGGCATGACGCCGACCACCACCGCCGCGCCGTCGAGCGCCTGGGCAAAGGAGTTAGTGGCCAGAACCGACTCCGGAACCCGGGGGCCGGAAAGAAACAGCGGGTTCTCGCGCCGGCTTTCGATGGCCTGGCAGACTTCAGGCTCATAGGCCCACAGGCGTACGCGGTGCGCGTGGTGGCGGGTGAGAACTATAGCCAGCGCCGTCCCCCAGGCTCCAGCTCCGATGACCGCAATCTCACTCACTTCTACTCTCCAGACTTTGCTCCGAAGCGGTTTTCGGTGCCGGACAGCAGCCGGCTGATGTTGGTCTTGTGGCGATAGATGATCAGCAGCGAAACGCCGGAAATCATGACCAGAACCCCCGGAGTGGCGCGCGCCGGCTGCAGCAGATAAAAGCAGAGCGGGAAGAGCGCGGCGGCCACGATCGAGCCCAGGGAAATGTAGCGGGTGACCATGACGATGCCGAAGAACACGCCGAGCACAATCAGCACCGCGCCGGGCGCCAGCGCCAGGAAAACTCCCAGGCCGGTGGCCACGCCCTTGCCTCCGTTAAAGCGCAGCCATACGGTGAAGATATGCCCGATGATGGCGAAGAAGGCGGCCACCGCCGCCAGTAGGAAAGCCTGCTGCACTGCTTGCGGCGACGGGCCGGCGGGCAGTCCGGCGCTGGATGGCGCGCTGCGCAGGGCCACCAGCATGCCGTAAGCGTGGGCGAGCACGACCGCCAGATAGCCCTTGAGGATGTCGAGGAGCAGGGTGAGCACCGCCAGTCCCTTGTGTCCCGTGCGGGCGACGTTGGTGGCTCCGATGTTGCCGCTTCCGGTCTGCCGCACGTCCGCACCCAGGAAGAGGCGCACCAGGATGTATCCGAAGGGGATCGACCCCAGCAGGTAGGCAAGCACCGCGAACAGTATGTAAATTGAAATCGGCACAGCCCTTCTCACCGCCCTCGCTCTGCTACGCCCACGAGCTTACGGCGCCAACGGAAACCGCGCCAGCGGGGTATACACCGCTCCGCGAGGCGACAACACGCTCTGAAAGAGAATGAATTCGTGAGCTGTCATTTTACCGAACTCCGGGGGCGCTTTTCCGTTTAAGTATTGCCGGAGAGAGTGCAGCCCGGTGAGCGCGCCTCCGTTCCTGGAGCGTGGGCTGCCGGAGCCGGCGCGCGCCAGCGTGAGGTGCGGCGTGTACGGCCCTGGCTCCGAAGCGACGCCGAACGGGCGCAATACCCGGTCGATCTCGCCAGCTAGGTTTTGCAACCTGGATCCGCCTCGATGCCCACCCAGAAAACTCGCGGCCGCTGCGGGCCGGGGAAAAAGCCGCAGTCACGGAAGGCCAGCTCGACCGGAGCGGCGCGCACCGCTTCCAGAGCCCGCCGCAGCTCGTCCACTCGCGAGCTTTCGCCGATGAACTTGAGCGTGACGTGAAACGTCTCCGGCCCGACGAAACGGACACCGGGAACGTGCGCACGGAGATCGGCCACAAACTCCGCCAGCCGCCGGCGAATATCCGCGTCGATATCAAGTGCCACGAACAGACGCATAACGAAAGCAGTCCGGCGCGGCGCCGCCCTCGGCGGCGGGCGCGTTGCCAAAAACCGCCAGCAGGTCTCCGGCACTACCTCAGATCAGCCGGCGGCGAATCATGTCCAGCGCCTGCTGCGTAGCCCAATGGCGAATGCGCTCGCGATCGCCGGGAAAGCGGCGTTCCTCCACCTTAGTTTCGTAACTGTCGGAGAGCGCGACGTAGACCAGGCCCACGGGCTTCTCATCCGTGCCTCCGGTCGGGCCGGCGACACCTGTTATGCCCACCCCCAGAGTCGCACGGCAGCGCTTGCGTATGCCCTCGGCCAGGGCGGCGGCAACTTCCTTGCTCACCGCCCCGTGCTCGGCGATCAGCAGCGGCGGAACGTTGCAGAACTGCGATTTCAAGTCGTTCGAATAGACGACGACGCCGCCCACGAAATAACGCGAGCTGCCGCTGACCGAGGTGATGCGCTGGGCCAGCAATCCGCCGGTGCAGGACTCGGCCACGGCGAGGGTGGCGTCACGCATCTGCAGGTAGTAGCCGGCGATCTTCTCAAGCGACTCGCCGGAAGTGGCGAAGACGGCCTCCTGGAACTCGTCTTCCAGCTCTGAGGCCAGCCGGTCGACTTTGGCATGCGCCTCCTCTTCCGTCGGAGCCTGCGCCACCAGCTGCAGTAGCACCTCGCCAAATCCGGCCAGAATGGTGGTCTGCACGTCGGGATACTTCTTGTAGATCGGCGCTGCCCGCGCGTCCGCCTGCGACTCCGGGATGCAGGCCAGCTTCAGTTCCTTGGACGCCATGAAAAACGGCGGCAGCCAGGCTCGCAGGCGCGGCATACACTCGGTGGTGAACACGGCCTCCAGTTCCCAAGGCGGACCGGGAAGCAGGATCACGACCCGCTCCTTGCCATCGCAGCCGGTCTTGAGGAACTGGCCGGGGGCGGCGCCCTTGGGATTGCGGAGCACCTCCGCCCCCATCAGGATGTCGGCCATGCGCTCGTTGTTTTTGGGCATGCCGCCGCGCCAGCGCGAGGCGTAGCGGGCGTAGAGAGCGGCCACGATGTCGGGATCGCGGCGCATGCCGAGCCCCAGCGCTTCGGCCGCGCACTCCCGGGTCAGGTCGTCCTCGGTTGGCCCCAGCCCGCCGGTAACGATCAGCACCTCGGCGCGCGCCAGCGCCTGGTGGATGCACTCGACCAGCAGTTCGCGCCGGTCGCCCACCACCGCCTTGAAGATCACGTCTACGCCGAGTTCGTTAAGTTTCCTGGTGAGGAAAAGTGAGTTCGTATCCGACCGGTACGGGGTCAGCATCTCGGAGCCGACAGCAACGATTTCCGCATTCACAGCAACAGTGTAGCAAACGAGGGATCACGGGCTAGGGGCAAGTAAAGATGAATTGCAGATTTAAGATTGTAGATTGAGCGACAAAAAGCGATCACGGTTTTTCAATCTGCAATCTGCAATCAAAAAATCTTAAATGTATTCATCCCCAGAGCGGCTGCCCCGTGATGCCCCAGGCGAGGTGGTGTACGGCGTTGGTAGTGGCCAGAATGACCGAGTTGCCGGGAGCAAACGCCAGTCCGACCAGGTTGCTGCCGGCCAGAATCAGTGAGGGTTCGGCGGCCGGCGTGAGGCGAACGATGCCGCGCCGGCCTTGCAGCGAGGCGGCGACGTACAGGTTGCCATCTACATCGAAAGCGATCCCCTGCGGCCGGCCGAGGCCGCGATAAAACTCGCGCACCGCGCCGTGGGGATCGATCTCGTAGATGGCGTCGAAGCTGGAAATCGTGGGCCCGGTGACGTAGAGATTTCCCGATGCGGAAAAGGCCAGGTGATAGGCCGAAACGCTGGGCTCGAGCGTGGCGAAGACGTAGATCTGGCGGTCGCGGGCGATTTTGAAGATGGTTCCGCTGCGGTCGCCGACGTAGAGATTTTCTTCGGCATCGAAGGCGATGCCAGTGGCCACGCCCATGCCTTGGGCGTAGGTGGCCATGGAGCCGTTGGGCGCAATGCGGTACACCGTGCCGTCGTAGCGCGAAGAAACGTACAGGAACCCGCCAGCGTCCAGCGCCAGGCCGGTGGCGTTCATCAGTTCGGAGACGAACGGCTGCACGCTATGCCCCTGGCGAATCTTATAAACCGAAACCGGCACCGCCTGGCCGCGCGCGCCGGAAAAGCTGACGAAGATGGCGCCCTCGGCATCCACCGCCGGGTTGCTCACCGGGTGCAGATCGTCGGCAATCTCGGTGGCCACGCCGATCTTGACCGCGTTGGAAGCCGACGGCGTGCAGACCGTCAGATCGCTGGAGTCGGGCCGGGCGGGCATCTTGGCCACGATCAGATCGCTCGAAGCCAGCATGACCGCGGCGTCGGCCTTGCCGATGCGGACCTCGGGCCGGGTGAATTCCTCGCCGGTAAGATGGCGTCCGGAGATGCGAACCTCGCCCCCGGGCAGGGCAAAGGGCGGATCGATACTGGCGATATAAGGCCGGGAATTCGAACTGCCTTCCTGGGTTTGCGACTTGGCGTCCATCCGAGCAGATTCCCTGAGCTTACACATTACCTTAAGATGCCGCTCCTCAGCAAAAGCTGTAAGACAATCGAGGCGTAAACGCCGGCCCCCAGATCATCCACCACGATGCCGGTTCCCTCGGGCAGTTTCTCCAGGCGGCGGATGGGCCAAGGCTTAAGAATGTCGAAGGCGCGAAACAGGACGAAGCCGGCCAGCAGCGGTTTCCAGGCAACCGGCGCGAGCGCCACCGTCAGCAACTGCCCGGCGACTTCATCGATTACCACCTGTTGGGGATCTTTGGCGCCAACCGCACGCGCAAAACGCGTGGCAGCCGGAATCCCGATCGCCGTCACCAGGGCGGTGGCGGCCAAGGCCGCCAGGCCGCGCTGCTGCGCCGGAATGGCTTGCGCCAGCGCCGCCCAGGACAAAACCGCTGCCAGCGATCCCCACGTGCCCGGCCCGGGACGCAACATTCCGGCCCCGAAGAATGTGGCCACAAGCCACGCCCATCGCGGCGGAGTTGCCGTGGCCATCGGCGGCCGGGCTGCGTCAGTTGGGCTTGTGCTGTTCATTGACGCGCGGAGCGCTGGACTCTTCGCTATTGGTCTGGCCATGTTCACTGCGCTGTTTGAGAGTGGACGAGGCCGGCCTTTCCGTGTATTCCGCCTCACCGCCGGATTCGGGATCGTTGACCGGAGTTGAGATCACATATCCACCGCTGGCCCACTTGCCGAGATCGATCGCACGGCAACGATCGCTGCAAAAAGGGAAATCAGGCTCGCTTGCCAGCACCATCTTGCGGCAGGTGGGACAACGTACGGTTTTTGTTCTTCGCCGCGGCATGGTCAGCATTAAGGTTTCAGAGTTTCAATGTTTCAAAGTTTCAAGGAGGCAAAGTCTACCGTGGGTTGGCTTTGAAACCTTTGAAGCCTTGAAACCCGGAAACCTTGCCATATCAATCTGCAATCTTCAATCTTAAACAGCTCACACCAGCTCGGCCACCAAGTCGTAGTCGTGCGCCTCTACGATGCGGCAGCGGTAAAACTGGCCGGACCGGGCGTCGGCGTGATTGCCCAGGTCGTTGATGAAAAGTTTACCGTCGATTTCGGGGGCGTGCATCTGGCCGCGCGCCTCCCATAGCAACTCGGTCTCGGCGGAGGGCCCTTCCAGCATGACCTCCAGTTCCCGTCCGAGCATGGCCTTGCGCCGGCGGCGGCTGATCTGCTTCTGGATCTGCATCAGCTGGCGGCGGCGCGCCTCGATACGGCGCGGCGGGATCTTGTCGCCCAGGTGAAACGCCTGCGCGCCTTCCTCGTCGGAGTAGCTGAAGACACCCAGCCAGTCGAATTGGGCGGCGCGCACGAATTGGCAGAGCTCGCCGAAGTCCTGCTCGGTTTCCCCCGGGAAGCCGACGATGAACGAGGTCCGCAACGTCAGCTCCGGAATGGCCTGGCGCATGCGGGCGAGTGAGTCGAGAAAGATGCGGGCCGATCCGCCGCGCTTCATGCGCCGCAGTAGCGCGCTGGAGGCGTGCTGCAGCGGCACGTCGATGTAGCGACAGATCTTTTCGCTGGCAGCAATCGTCTCCAGCAATCGGCCGGTGATCTTGTTGGGATAGGCGTAGAGAAACCTGACCCAGCGCAGCTCCTCGATCTGGGCCAGCCTCTCCAGCAGGAGCGCCAGCCCGTCTTTCAATCCCAGGTCCTCGCCGTAGCAGGTTGTGTCCTGGCCGATGAGGGTGATCTCGCGCACGCCCTGCCTGGCCAGGCGTTCGGCCTCGGCCACCACCGACTCGAAGCGGCGCGAGCGGAACTTGCCGCGCAACTGCGGAATTATGCAGAAGGCGCAAGGATGATCGCAGCCCTCGGCAATCTTGATGTAGGCCCAGTGCTTCGGGGTGGCGAGGATGCGCGGGGTGCTCTCGTCGTAAATATAGCTGGGCAGCTCGGATGTGGCGCCGTCCCATTCGGCACGCGAGAAGCGCCCGGCGCGCTCGCGGGCATCGCCTTCCGCGCGGCTTGCCGGAAGCGCCGCCGAACGCCGCTTTTGTGCCTGAGGGGCTAATGGCGCGGCAGTCCCCGACTTGAGGCTCTGACTAGCCGAGCCTTGGTTCAGGATGCGGAACGGCGAGTCGGGGGCAGTTGCGCCCGCTGGTGCGGTGATCTGCGCCGCCGCCAAAATCTGTTCGAGTTCGCCGGTGCCGACTACCGCGTCCACCTGCGGAATGTTTTTCTGAATCTCGTTGCGGTAGCGCTCGACCAGGCAGCCGGCGACGATCAGCTTGCGGGCACAGCCATTCTGCTTGTAGTTCGCCATCTCCAGGATGGCGTCGACCGACTCCTGCTTGGCGCTGTCGATAAACGAGCAGGTGTTGACGACAATGATGTCGGCTTCGTCAGCTTTGGCCGTGATCTGGGCGCCGGCGTTGGCCAGCAGGCCCATCATGACCTCGCTGTCGACGAGGTTCTTGGGGCAGCCGAGGCTCACGAATCCCACTCGCGGACGCGCGCCGGGCTGGCTGTTTCCGCCGTTAACGTCTGTGAGCTGATCAACTGCCGGAGAAGGCACCGCGCTGCTTCTTTGGTTGCTCATCACCAATCTTTCGATTCTAGCATCCGCAGATTGGCGAGCTTCGGCTCGCGGAAGGTAGCGCTGGCCTCCAGGCCGGCTGTACTGGCGGCGTCTACGCCGGCAAACGACAATGCGCGGGCCAGAGGGCCCCGCCACAGCCGGTCGGGAGCCCGGCGCTACACCGGGCGGACCACTCCAGACCTAGCGCGCGGCGTGCCTTACCTGCTGCAGCAATCCCGGAAGCAGGGCGGCGTCTTCGGCAGACTCGGCGTAGCGGGCGCGCTCGTAGTGCAAGGTGAAACGGGCGACGGCGGCGCGCAACTCCGCATGCGCGATAACGGCAGCGAACTCCGAAGGCGTTTGGCTGGGCTTGCGCCGCCAGCCGCGGCCACCGGCGGCGCGGGCCATCTGCTGGTAGAGCAGGGTGGCGGCGTGTTTGGGATCGCGGCCGGGTTGCGCCATCAACGCGCTGCGCCGCATCCAGCGCGCTATCCGCAGGCTCAGCGGAATGCAAATGGCCAGCCCCAGGATGGCCACTGCCAGCGCCTGGTAACGCCGCGGGTGCAGGGAAACGCTGCGGTTCACCGCGCGCGCCCAGGCCAGCAGGCGCGGATAGATGCCGGTGAACAACGCCCAGGCTTTTTCGCTGGCGCGGCGGCTTTGGGTGATGGTGGAGGCCGTCAGTATACGCTGATGGTTGTAGTCGTAATTGACCACCCAGTCACGCCAAAATTCGTTGGCGGCATCGAGGTAGAGCTGCAGCTTGTTCCAGCGGCCCGTGGCTTCTCCCGACATCGGCGTGGGATCGAAGGCCGCCCAGCCCTTGCCGGGAATGTAGGCTTCCACCCAGGCGTGGGCGTCGCGGGCGCGGATGATGTAGCTGCCGGTCAATTCATTGAACTCGCCGCCGCGAAAACCTGTGACTACCCGGCTGGCAATGCCCAGCTCGCGCAGCATGATCGCCATGGCCGAAGCGAAATACTCGCAATGCCCGCGCTTGCGCTCGAAAAGAAAATAGGCGATGGGGTCGTGTTGCGGCTGGCGTGGCAGTTCGAGGGTGTAGGCGAAGTTTGAGGTAAGGTAACGCTCGATTGCCTCCGCTTTGCCAAAGGCCGTGGCATGACCGCGCGCGACCTCGGCGGCCAGCCGCGGGATGCGCGCATCCAGCTCCTCGGGCAGTTGGAAGTAACGCGCGGGCATCTCGCGTGGGACTGTGCCCGAGGCTTCGCGCAGCTCCGCCCGGCTCGGCTGGGCGATGTCGGAGATGCCGGAGTAGCTGGAGAGGAAACGGTCCGGGTCGAGCGTTTCTATGGATTCATCAAAGTTTTCCAGCACCTGGCGGGTGTTTCCGAACAGGGCGTGCGGCGTCGGGACTACAAAGACGACGTTGGTCCCGAGGGGTTCGAGGATGACCCGGTACTGCACCAGCCGGGCCGCGCGGCCGGTAGCGAAGCTGCGCACGTCCGCCGGTTTCACCGCACGAAAGAAGGCCTGAGGTAACGGCACCACCGGAGGTACGGCGTGCTGGCCATTGCTCCAGTTGCGCCCGTCGAAGCTGGCCAGGGTAATGCCGCGCAGGCGGATTTCCGACGGAGGCGCGCCTTCGAAGCGCACGTGCATCACTACCTGCGAGGACTGCTGAATGCGGCCAATCTGGCCCAGTTGCACGCGCTCGCCAAAGCCGGTCATCAGGTCGGTCTGCTGGGCGAGCTCGCCAAGGTATCCGCCCGAGAGGCGCGGCAGGGCGAAGAAGATGAGCGAGCCGCAGAGCACAATGCCCAGCGCCTGGGCGATGGTGATGCCGGCCAGCGCGCGGTAGAGCTGCCGCCAGTGCGGGTCGGCGGCCGGGGTTTCCAGGACGCGTTGGTTTGGCGCCGGCCGGACAGGCGCCGCAGCGGCCCCGAACAGGCCGCGATTTTTTACCGGCTGAAGCTGCTCCTGGAGAGATTCCCGCTGCTGGCTGAATACAACCGAGCGGCGAATCTCCAGGGCGATGAAGGTGCCAATGCTGATCACCACAAACAGCGCAAATGCCGTCAGAAAGCCGGTTTCAACCGTCAGGACCGCCGCCGCCAGCACTTCCAGGAAGGCCAGCACCGCCAGGTAGAGCAGGTCGCGATCGCGCTCCACCGAAAACAGCTTTATCACCATCCCGAACAGCACGAGGTGAATCGAGGTGTTTACGAAGTTGCGGGAGATCAGGAAGCAGTCGACAAAAAAGACCAGGAAATAAAGCAGTCCGAGCAGGGAAGTCCAGCGCGCCGGAACCCTCCAGTTATTGCCGCGCAGCAGCATGGCGCCGCGCACGACCAGGGCGGAGCTGGCCGCCACAATGCTGAAAAGGTCCAGTTTGCCGGTTCCGACCAGGGTGAAAAGCCCGGTTCCCAACAGCAGCACCAGCGAGATCTGGCATAACTGGTCGATCCGCGGGAAGATGCCCTGGCTGGCAGCCGTGTTGGAGTTCTGATCCGGCATTGAGCTTCGATGTCGCAACCCGGAGCCGCTCCGCCTCCTGCCTTAGCTATGCTTTGTGCGGCGACGGCCAGGTGCCTGGCAATTGCTCTGCTCGGGCATCCCCGAGTACAACAGACACCTCACCGTGCCCCTTGGGATGCAAGCGGCGCGAACAATTATTGTTGGCGATGTCCGGGAAAAAGGGAAGCCCCGGCGATCATCGGTCGGAACTAAGGTAACTTTCAGGCTGGGAAATATTTTGCTGTCCCCTAACCCTTGATCCCTGATCCCCAGACCCTGATCTGATCCTGTTACAATTACCCATGTCGGGCATCGGTCCCGCGCGACGCAATCCCGCCAATCCCGCCAGGTCCGGAAGGAAGCAACGGTAACGGGCTCGTGCGTGCGCAGCGGGTAGCCGGTGTCCGGCTCTGAGCTCTCCACCCAAGGCAAAAGGTGCCCGCAGCGCGCGCCTGCGCCAACAAAAGCGCGATCCCGCCTGTTCACAGACTCTGAATTTGCTCCCGGTCGATAGCGTGAGTTTTTCCCGGCACCTCGGACCTCACTCTCTCATTTACAACTTCGTTCTCCATCGGTGACAATACTTTTTTCGGAGAACAACTTGAAAACAGTAAAGCGTGCCAAGATCAGCGCCGTGGGCAGTTACGTTCCGCCCCGGCTGCTCACTAATTTCGATTTGGAAAAGATGGTAGACACCACTAGCGAGTGGATCCTGGAACGGACGGGTATCCATGAGCGGCATCTGGTTGACCCCGGAGTGGCGGCCAGCGACCTGGCGGTCGCCTCGGTGCAGAACCTGGTCGAGCGCCACGGCTCGCGGATCGATGACGTGGAGGCCGTGGTGGTGGGCACGGTCACGCCGGACATGATGTACCCGTCGACCGCCTGCCTGGTGCAGCACAAACTGAAGCTGCCGAAAGCCTGGGGATTCGACGTCTCCGCCGGTTGCTCGGGATTTCTCTACGCCCTGACCGCCGGGGCCAAGCTGATCGAAAGCGGAACGCACCAGAAGGTGCTGGTGATCGGCAGCGACGTGAACTCATCCATGATCGATTACACCGACCGCGCCACCTGCATCATCTTCGGCGACGGCGCCGGCGCGGTGCTGCTGGAACCGGCGGGCGAAGACGCCGGCATCATCGACTTCGTTCATCAGGTCGAAGGCTTCGGCGGGCAATACCTCTACATGCCCGGGGGCAACAGCCTGCATCCGACGTCGCACGAGACGGTGGACAAAAAGATGCACTGCGTTCACCAGGACGGGCAGCAGGTCTTCAAATATGCCGTCAAGAAGATGGCGGAGATGACCGACCGTGTGCTGAAGCAAAACGGGATGACCGGGGCGGACGTGGACTGCTTCATCGCTCACCAGGCCAACAAGCGCATCATCTGCGCCACCGCCGACCGTCTGAAGATGCCGCCGGAGAAGGTCATCATCAACATCGACCGCTACGGCAACACTACGGCGGGAACCATTCCGCTGGCCATGACCACGGCCATAGACGAAAAGCGCCTGAAAAAGGGAGACGTGCTTCTGCTGGCCGCCGTCGGCGCCGGCTTTACCAGCGGCGCCACGCTGATAAAGTGGGCGTTCTGAGACGGGAAGCCTACATTCAGGGTTTCTCAAAAAGAGAGACGTCATTCCGAGCGAACGACGGTATCCGTCGCGAGTCGAGGAATCTTGTGTCATTTTTGCTATACAAAACGAAACACAAGATCCCTCCGCTTCGCTTCGCTCCGGTCGGGAATGACGTTCCCGTAGTATTACCACTGAAGGATGCCCTGAGCATTTTGTTTGTTGAATGGAAAAGCGCGCTCACTTGAGCGCGCTTTGTTATTGAACAGCAGTACTCCATCGACCAGACCACGCTGGGTCCCCAACAGACGCGGATATTGCCTCTGCCGGGGCGCAACCTATGGGTGCGTCATATTCTCCGGGCGCACTATCTTGTCGAACTCTTCGCCCGTCAGGTAGCCCAGCTTGAGTGCGGCCTCGCGCAGGCTGCTGTGCTCGACGTGGGCGGTGTGGGCAATCTTGGCCGCCTTGTCGTATCCGATCTTGGGCGTGAGCGCGGTCACCAGCATGAGCGAGTTCTTGACGTAGTAATCGATGCGCTCGCGGTTCACCTCAATGCCCTTGATCATGTACTCGACGTAGCCGTGGCAGGCGTCGTGCAGCAGCGTGCAGGAGTGCAGGAAGTTGTAGATCATCACCGGCTTGAAGACGTTCAGTTCGAAGTTGCCTTGCGAGCCGGCGAAGCCGACGGCGGCGGTGGCGCCGTGTACCTGCACGGCCACCATGGTCATGGCCTCGCACTGCGTGGGATTGACCTTGCCGGGCATGATAGAGGAGCCGGGCTCGTTCTCAGGGATGGTGAGTTCGCCCAGGCCGCAACGCGGGCCGGAGGCCAGCCAGCGGATGTCGTTCGAGATTTTCATGAACGAGGCCGCCAGGGTCTCCAAAGCACCTTGGGCAAAGATGATCTCGTCATGCGCAGCCAGCGAGGCGAACTTGTTGGGATGCGAGCTGAAGGGCAGCCCGGTGAGTTCGGCGATTTTTTTGGCGGCACGTTCGGCGAACTCCGGATGGGCGTTAAGCCCGGTGCCTACCGCGGTGCCGCCGATGGCCAGGTCGTAGAGGCCCTTCAACACCAGCCGCAGGCGCTCGATGTCGCGCTCCAGCATGCTGGCCCAGCCGGAGAATTCCTGCCCCACGGTGAGCGGGGTGGCATCCTGCAGGTGAGTGCGGCCAATCTTGACAATATCTTTAAATTCTAGAGATTTAGCATGGATTGCATCATGTACTTCTTTAACTGCGGGAATGAGCCTGTTTACGGCTTCGGCGGCGGCGATGTGCATGGCTGCCGGAAAGGTGTCGTTAGACGACTGCGACATGTTTACGTGGTCGTTGGGATGGATAGGGGTCTTGGAACCGAGGACGCCACCGGCAATTTCGATGGCCCGGTTGGAGATGACCTCGTTCACGTTCATGTTGGTCTGGGTGCCGCTGCCGGTCTGCCAGATGCGCAGCGGGAACTGGTCGTTCAGCTTGCCCGCAATCACCTCGTCGGCGGCCTGCACGATCAGCTTGGTCTTGTCGGCGGGTAGTTTGCCGAGGTCCTGGTTTACCAGGGCGGCGGCTTTCTTGAGAATGCCAAAGGCGCGGATCAGCTCCGGGGGCATGGTGTCGCGGCCGATGTTGAAGTGGATCAGCGAGCGCTGCGTCTGCGCTCCCCAGTACACATTGGCCGGCACCTCGATCTTGCCCATGCTGTCCGATTCGACTCGTGTCGCATTTTTTGAAGCTGTTGCCATAAAATGACTCCTCTTTTTGACTCCGTTATGAATTGATGACTTGGACCGGGTGAGTGTTACCGCGGCCCGCCCGAGATCCGGCAGGGCGGCAGAGCCGCTGCCGGAACCGCTACCGACGGTGCTGCCTTAGGAAATTTGGACCGCCGGGAATTATACCGCGAGCCAGCCGATGCTTTATAAATATAGAGCTATGGAAACGCGGGGAAATTACGATGTGCTGGTGATCGGCGCCGGTCCCACCGGACTGGCATGTGCCATCGACGCCAAACGCGCTGGCTTTCGCGCCTGCAACGTTGACAAAGGCTGCATCGTCAACTCGCTCTACCACTATCCGACCAACATGACGTTCTTCACCACTTCCGAGCTGCTGGAGATCGGCGGCATTCCTTTTCCCAGCCCAAACGCCAAGCCAACACGGCAGGAGGCGCTGGAGTACTACCGCAAGGTCGCCGACCACTACCAGCTGGAAGTATTTCAATACGAGACGGTCCGCCAGATCGAGGGCAGCGACGGCAGCTTCCAGGTGCGGACCACGGACCTGCTGGGACGGCTGCGCCAGTACAGCACCCGCAAGCTGGTCCTGGCCACCGGCTATTATGACCTGCCGAACTACCTCAACATCCCGGGCGAAGACCTGCCCAAGGTCTCGCACTACTATCGCGAGCCGCACCCGTACTACAACGCGGACGTGGTGGTGGTCGGGGGCAAGAACTCGGCCGCCATCGCCGCCCTGGAATTGTGGCGGCACAGCGCGCGCGTCACCCTGGTTCACCGCGGGCCGGGCATACACAGCCACGTGAAATACTGGATCAAGCCGGACCTTGAGAACCGCATCAAGAACGGGGAGATCAAGGCTTACTTCAACTCCTGCGTGAAGGAAATCCTGCCCGAGGCGGTCGTCATCACCACGCCGCAAGGCGAGCTGCGCCTGCCCAATGACTTCGTTCTGGCCATGACCGGCTACCGTCCCGACTTCAAGTTCATGACCGGCCTGGGAATCCAACTCAAAAAAGAAGACTGCACTCCGGTGGTCAATCCCGAGACGCTGGAGAGCAATGTGCCCGGCATTTATCTCGCTGGCGTTCTGATAGCCGGCAAGCGGACGAACGAAATCTTCATCGAGAACGGACGCTTCCACGGCGGCCAGATCGCCAGCGACCTGAAGCGGCGGCTGGGGGCTCCTGGTTCTTAAGGCGCGTCTCCAGGACGAAGTTCCGTATCACTCAGAGACGTTTATCTCATCGATTCGGGCGAAACTCGCTTACCACTCCGCAGAAAGTCAGGCAATCCCAGACAACCAGCTGCTCTGACCAGGGCTCTATACCACTGGCGCAGTTAGCCGAAGATCATTACCGCAGAATCCTCCGCTGGGCAGACGGCATTACAAAAGGGAAAAGAAGTGAACGCCTTTAGTAAGTTAGACGACTGGTTTGTGGGTCGCATTTCGTTTCCGCTGACCAACTATCTTTTTAATCGCCGGGGCGTGCTCGCCGGCTGCCGGCAGTTGCTGAAGTCGGAGCGATACCCGGAAGAGCAACTCGAGCAGATGCAGCTCTCCCGGTTCCGCGAGGTGCTTCGCCACGCTGCCCGCTTCTGCCCATACTATGCCGATAAGTTCAAGCAACTTGGCCTGGCTCCGGACGATGTCAGGGGCCTGGAGGATGTGCGGCGCATACCTGCGTTGAGCAAAGCGGAGGTAGTTGCCTGGGGCGAAAAGATGATCGACCAGCGGTTTGGCCGTTGTTTGCAGCCCGGCAAGGTTCCGCCCGGCAGGCCCGGTCAGCCGATTCCGCTGGCCCCGTTCCGCCGCCGCCAGCTCATCAGGAATACCTCCTCCGGCTCGACCGGAGCGCCGCTGTGCTTTTATGACGACGGCTCGATCAGCGCCGCCAGTTGGGCCTTTGAGTTGCGCTTTCGGCACTGGTACGGCATAGCGCCGGGGGCGCGAGAGGCGCGCATGCTCCGCGTCTCGAGCGACTACCTGCCCAGCGACCTGCGGCTGCTCGCCCGCAAGCGGCTATGGCATCAGTTGGTGTTGCCGGGAGCCAATCTTAGCGACGCCGAGTTCCGTCTATGCCTGCGGATGCTGCGCGAATTCAGGCCGCGGGTACTCTGGGGAGTAACCGATGCGCTGGCGGGCCTGGCCGAATACATCCAGCGCAGCGGAGAAGAGCTCGGCTCATGGAGCCCCGAGCTTGTCATCGGCTGGGCAGCGCCGGTTTACGGGCACGAGGAGAAAATCATCAAGGACGTTTTTCACTGCGCGGTGAGCAACATCTATGGCACGCGCGAAGTAGGGCACGTCGCCGCGTGGTGTCCAAGCCACACCTGGCATATAAACCAGGAGCAGATGCTGGTCGAGAGCAACACCGATCCGGCGCACGGCGAGATTGGAGAGTTGATTATCACCCCCCTGACTTCCTCGCCGATGCCGTTCATCCGCTATCGGCTGGGCGACATGGGACGGCTGGCCCGCGCGCAGTGTCCATGCGGCAGAACTCTACAGGTCATGCAGGAGTTTTTGGGGCGCACGAATGAAGTTTTTGTCACCAAAGACGGACGGCGGATCACCGTCCTGTTCTGGAACCGGCTGTTTATGCTCGGCGAACAGAATCGGTTTGTGGAGAGATTTCAGGTGATCTATCGCCAGAGTGATCTGATCTCCATCCGCATCGTCAAGCGCCAGGGCTTTACCGAAAAGCTCGAAGAGGATATGAGAAAGGAATTGCGCAAGAACTTCAGCCGCGAAATCCGCTTCCAATTCGAATATGTGCCGCGAATCGATCCCCTGCCATCGGGCAAGTATCAGGTAGTGGTAAACGAAGCCGGCAGCGAACGTTTGCGGGCGCTGGCTTGATCAAGAACAAAAGCTCACCGCTTGCGCCGCCACCTGGTTACTGAGCTGCGTTCGCGGCTGTATTGAGTACTGCAAAAATAATGTCCTCCCAAAATATGAATTGTCATTCCGACCGGAGCCGCGCACCGCGCGGCGGAGTGGAGGAACCTTGTGTTTGGTGCCGGAAAACACAAGGTGGCTCGACTGCGGCGCTGCGCGCCTCCACTCGCCATGACAACTTTCCAGTGGGCACCTATTGCAGGGTGTAGGACATTACATATGCAGCCCTCAATAAAGCCCGTTCTCCTGTAAGTGTCTATAATCGCCATTTAGACGGTTACGGCCAGTAATTCCCTTTTGGGGCGAAAGTGGCCAGCATGCCTGTTCTCGCCAGCGTGCCGTCCTCTAAGCTTTGGGTGGCCCATACAAGCTGCTGTTGCTTGTGTGGGGAAGTTCCTTGTCTCGACGGCGAACTGCCCCACTCAAGCGCAGATACTGCGCTTGAATGGGCCACCCGCCGAGGCTCTGCAAACCGTCAAGAGCTTTGCATAAAGGCTTACAGACGTCGTTCGCGTACTCGGTTTTGTGCGTCCCACTCAGCCTCGTGCCGCTTGGCCAATTCTGCTGCCTGCTCCCAGGTACGAAGGTATCTCTGGTTCAAAATGGGGTCAAAATCCCGGTCGTAGCAAATCATCCGTTCTAGGAATGCCGCCAATGCGCCGTCGGCCGCATAGGAGGCGCCGACCTTTGAAACGACGAATTTGTACCAGCGACGGTAGTGAACGCTTGCACACCTCTGAGCAATCAGGACGGTAATCGTGTTGCGTGATGCATCTAGTTCATGGTCGATGATTGGCCGGAGCCGGTCAGGATCCAACAGGTCAATATCCCATTGAGACTCCAGAAAAATAATCCGCCCATAGATTTCCTCATCGACTTTGGTTTGATGTCTCTTTTTCTTTATTTTGTTTTGAATGCGGGCATACGGATCAATATCAGCCGTACTGCGTTCCCACGACAGAAAAACACGCGCATATTCGTCTTGGAGTAAATCGACCCCCGCCCTGTACATAGCTGCAGCCTCGGCATCGTCTCTCGCATTGACGTAGGATAAGGAATGCGCTGTAACCCATTCAGTATTGCGAATATCCCGAACACGACCGTCTACGTACCGAAACGGGATGCGTTCACTCTCTCCGGTGAGGGCTCGATCGTAACCTGAACACCTTCCATTTCGATCGAGGCATCATTCGTACTCCCAAAATGTGAAAACGCGCCCTTCAAGCAACGTATTGTCACAGTAAACGCAGTGGGGATCAGCGGACCACGCACGCGAATCTTGACGCAACATGGGCTCTTTAATTTTCTGATCTGGCGATCAACATAGTGGTAAAGGTCACCTGCTAGCCGGTACTGTTCCTCTTCTTCTTCGCCAAATGCAAGTCGCGCACATTCACAAGCTATGGGGCCTTGTTTCCAATCGACTATAAAATCGCCCACCGCGGTATTCGTCTCGCAACTCAGACGCACACTCCCGTCGGTGCAAATCGTTCGTTTTGCCCGCAGAGCCATCGCGAGCTCGAATTGCGAGGGCCAAAACGAGCTCCGCTTCAAGCGATCTATCTTATCTTGCAGACAAGGATCATTTTTGAACTCCCGCAGGAGCGCTGCCAAATCGAGCACCTGGATGACATGATCATCGACATTTGCACCGCCCTTTAACCAGCGATCGAGTTCTTGTTCTCGCAGGGCCAGCAAATGCAAATCTTCTGTTCCTTCGAAGATCTGCATTAAGTAGCCTTCTCCGAGTTGGGATTTCAACATCTGTATGTTTTCTTCAATCAGGCCCGGAGGAAATCCGTAGCGCTCCGCTCGTTCGTTCGCTACTGAGATCCAACGATAGAGGTGTTCATCTAAGCTCTTGCCGGCCATAAGGTAACTTTCATTCATTTTGCACGAGGAACGTGTCTTTCTTGGATTGACGCCGCGCGGAGTCGGCGTGCCCCAGGCGGCTGACAATCTATCTAAGGCGTCCAAAGTGCGCAAGCCATCTGTATGCCAGTTGACGGTAACAGACCAAGCCATTGATCTGCCATGATTCAGGCCTTCCCAAGGGTATCGGTAATAAGAAACGCCCCAGGGTCTTGGAATCGTCGTGGGGGTTTAGCACTCTACGTTTCAGGGTTCCGGGTGTGTTGTCGGCAATTCGGAAGTTATCGTGAGGTCAGTGGACAGCAAGTAATTGTCGAGAATCGCCTTATTACCAACAACCGCCAGGCTCACCGTTTCGCGAGCAACGTGAAACGTGCACGTAAAACGATCCGCTCAGCCGCAGCTCACTACCGCCGCCCCGGTGGCGCGCAGGAGTTCTTGAGGCGTGATCTCGAAGACGGAGAACGGCGTGCCGGCCGCCGCCCAGATTCGCTCATAGCCCAGCAGCGCCTGATCGAACCACGTCGCTATTGCCGTCTTGTGCCCGAGCGGTGGCACGCCGCCGATGGCAAAGCCGGTGGCCTCGCGCACAAACTCGGGCGTGGCGCGCTCGATGGGCTCGCCGACGATTGCCGCCATGGCCTTTTCATTTACCCGGTTGCTGCCGCTGGCGATGATCAGCAAGGCGCGGCCGCTGCGGGCGCCGCGAAAGACCAGCGATTTGGCAATCTGTCCCACTTCGCAACCTACGCTCTGCGCCGCTTCTTTGGCCGTGCGGGTGGTGGCGGGCATTTCCCGGACCACCGCCGTGATTCCCAGCGCCGCCAGTGCCTGCTGAACCCGCAGCGCGCTCTCCTGTAACGGTTGTTGCTGTTCTGCCATAGTTATGGTTTCTTTCTTCTGGTTGCATGGTAAAACAATGCTATGCAGCGCGCCATCTCGCCTCAGCCGGAGTCGGACGGTGTAATCGCCCGGGCGCCGTGCCGGGTGGACCTGGCCGGCGGCACCGTCGATATCTGGCCGCTGTACCTCTTCCATCCGGGCGCGGTAACGGTAAACGTCGCCATCGATATTCAGACCAGTTGCCGCATCGTTCCCTCGCCCTCGGCGGAGATCCGCCTGCGCTCGCTGGACACTGGGCGCGAAGACCGTTTCCCCGATTTCCAAACGCTGGTCGAAGAGCGCCATCCGCGACACGGCCTGGCCGCGCACCTGCTGCGCTTTTTCCGGCCGCGCGGCGGACTCTGGCTGGAGACCAACTCGCACGCTCCCGCGGGCGCGGGCATCGCCGGCTCCTCGGCGCTGATGATCGCCACTACGGCTGCCCTGGCCCGCTACGTCGGCCGGGAAGTCCCGCCCGAGCAGATTCGCGAGATCGCACAGAACGTTGAAGCCCAACTGATCCGCGTACCTACCGGCTGCCAGGATTACTATCCGGCGCTCTATGGCGGCATTAGCGCGCTGCACCTCGAAGCCGACGGCATTCATCGCGAGGCAATTCCGCTCCCGGCCGCCGAGCTGGAGGCGCGCGTGGTGTTGGCCTACACCGGCGCTCCACGCCAGTCAGGGATCCATAACTGGGAGGTCTTCAAGGCCCACATCGACGGCGACCGGACGGTGCGGCGCAATTTCCAGCAGATCGTGGAGATCGCCCGGGCCATGGCCGCCGGCTTGCGGGCGCGCGACTGGGCGGCAATCGAGCGGCTGCTTCGCCAGGAATGGGAGCTGCGCAAGAGCAACGCCCCAGGCATCTCGTCGGCATTGATCGACCGCCTGATCGGGGTGGCCGAGCGGAATGGCGGGCGGGCAGCCAAGGTGTGCGGCGCGGGCGGCGGCGGCTGCGTGGTGTTCCTGGTCGAGCCGGGCGCCCGCGAGCGTGTCTCGGAGGCACTGGCCAAGGCAGGGGGCGAAATCCTGCCGTTCCGCGTGGCCGGCAACGGGCTGACGGTCGAAACCGTCGCCGCCGAGGCATGAAATGGACCCGGCATCGCAGTCCGACCGGCACGACGACGAATTTGACCGTCTCGATGCCCCCTTGCATCCGATCTTTCGCTTCCTGATCGCCGCCGCCCTTAGCTGGGCAGCGAACTGGGCCGTTGCCAACGTGTGCTTCAGCATCTTACGCCGGCATCTGCTGCTGGCGGACGCGCTTTACCGGACGCTGACCACGGCCCTGCTGATCGGAGCCTACTGCGTGCTGCTTGAACTTCTCGATAATCGCCACGGCAATGGCCTTGCCATGCAGGGCCTGCCTTGGAAGCGGTTCGCCCGGCAGCAGTTCCTGGCGGGACTGGTCTGGGGAATGGCCCTCATCGGCGTAGCTGTTTTGTGCACTGCCGCGGCCGGCAGTTACAAGGCGGAGCTTAGGCTGTCGGCCCATACCATGCGGCTCGGCTTCGAGGTGCTGGTTTTGCTGTTTTCCGGGGCGCTGCTGGAAGAGGTCATGTTCCGCGGCTACCCGTTTCAGCGGCTGGTGGAGGCGGTGGGGCCGGTGTGGTCGGTGGCAGTGGTGTCGGCGCTCTTCGGCGCCGCTCACCTGGGAAATCCCAATGCGCGCGGGGTGCTGAGCTGGGGGTTTTTTAATACGATTGCCATCGGCGTGCTGCTGGCGCTGACCTACCTGCGCTCGTGCAGCCTGTGGCTCCCGCTGGGCTTCCACTTCGGCTGGAATTTCGCTCTTGGCTTCCTGTTCGGACTGCCGGTGAGCGGCATGAGCGAGTTCGCGGTGCTGGTGCGCGGCTCAACCAGCGGCAGCCCATGGCTGACCGGCGGCGCCTACGGCATGGAAAACAGCGCCCTGGCCGCGGCCCTCCTTCTATTGAGTTTCCCAATAGTATTCTGGACCGGCTCCCGCTTCAGGACGCCTGTTATGAACGGCGCTCCATCTCCACCGTCAGCGCCTTGAACGAAAGTTCTTTGACATTTGGCAAAATTGGGGCACGATGGAGAAGCTGCTGCACGATACCGGCAAGGAGAAACTTTAGTTGCTGTCATGGCGTCCAATCGTGCAGGTATGCAAGTCACCCCGGCAAAGGCGGCAGGCAACTGCCGGGGATGCGGAGGGCCAACAATGCGCAAGTGGGCAGTCCCACTGGCGGTCCTTGGAGTCGGCGCTCTCGGGGCCATGATGTTCTGCGAGCGTGGGCGTAACGCCATCCGCTGGATGTTCAGGCGGATGCAGGAGGCTCCGGACCGAATCGCGGAATGGAATGAAACCGCCCAGACCGAAATAGACAAAATCCAGGTGGCAATCAATCAACTGGCGGAGTCGCTGCGCGTCAACCTGGCTCGGTAGAGCTTTCACCCAGGCCGGCGCGCCCGGCGCTTGCCCGGGGCTAAAACGACGCTCCAGCCTCTTTCCGCCAGTTTGCGCTTCAGGCCGCCAAGCTGCTGATCTTGCGCGCCAAGGCCACGTCGCGTTTGGTCAGGCCGCCGGCGTCGTGCGAGGTCAGCGAAAGCGTCACCCGGTTGTAGTTGATGGTGATGTCAGGGTGATGATTGGCTTCTTCGGCCTCTTCCGCCACTTTGTTGACAAACTCGATGGCGCGACCGAAATCGCGAAACTGAAATTCGCGGTGGATGGCCTTGTCCTGCAACTTCCACTCGGGAAGCCCGGTCAAGGCGTTGTGGAGATCGGGATCTTGCAGGGGAGCGGTCATCGGGGCCTCCTTCGGTCTGTCCGCTTCATGCTGCACAAGTTGCCGCTCGGCTGGTTACTCGTGAAACGGAAACGTGAAAACTACTATCACCCTCTTTAGTTGAATAGCGGCTAGTTGAGGTTGGAAGGCGGTTGCTAGATCGCGCTGGCCGGGGCGACCAGGCGGGCGGCTTGGCCAAAGCCGGCCACCTGCTCCTCTATTTCGCGGCGCAGCTCGGTCCAAACCTCTTCCGGAGTGGAAAGGAAGACGTCCGCCACCTCCGGGTCGAACTGGCGGCCGGACCACTTGATGATTTCGCTCCTGGCCATCGCGAAGGGCTGGGCCGGGCGGTACGGGCGGTCGGAGGTTATGGCGTCCAGGGTATCAGCCACGGCAAATATTCTGGCTCCCAGGGGAATCTGCTCGCCCTTGAGGCCACGCGGGTAGCCGCTGCCGTCATAGCGCTCCTGGTGCGCGTAAACGATCTCGGCGGCCTCCTGCAGGAAGGGAATTTTGCGCAGAATCTGGTAGCCGTGATAGCAATGCTCCTGGACGATGCGGGATTCGGCCGGAGTCAGGGCGGCCGGCTTGTTGAGAATGGCGTCGGGAATAGCCATCTTGCCGATGTCATGCAGGAAGGCGCCGCGAGCGATCACCCGCACCTTGTCGGGCGGCACCTTCATCGAGCTGGCGATTTTTATGGTGAAGGCGGTAACGCGCTTGGAGTGGCCAACGGTTTCCGCGTCCTTCAGATCGAGCGCGTCTCCCAGGGCTTCCAGGGTGATGTCGTAAGAGCGCTCCAGGTCGGCCATGGCCTGGCGCAACTGCTCGGTGCGCGCGTTGACCAGCGCTTCCAGGTTCACCTGGTAGTTGCGGTTTTCGATCTTCAGCCGGCTGTTTTCCACCGCGCGGCGGGTCATCACCAGCAACTGCTCGCGCTCGAACGGTTTGAGCAGGTAGTCGTAAGCGCCCTGGCGAATGGAGCCCAGGGCGGTGGAAATGTCGTGTACGGCGGTTACCATGACCACCGGAACGTCCGGGTAGCGCTCCTTGATTTTCTCCAGCAGGGCGATGCCGTCCATCTCCGGCATCATCATGTCCGACAGGACCAGTTCGAACTGCTCGCCGCAATTCAGCAGCTCCAGAGCGTCCATTCCCGAGGCCGCCTGCCGCGTCTTATAGCCAGCCTGGTTGAGCATGGAGCAGACGACTTCGCGGATGGTTTCTTCGTCGTCTACCACCAGGATGTATTTTTCAGGCATAAACCCGTGTAAGCGTCCGTTGCGTCGGCTGTATTGTATATCGTACCTGGCCTCTCCGGGTCATTACCTTAGTTTACGAACCCCAGGAAACACCTGCCTGCGATAACTTCTTCTATGGTATGTGGTATACAGAGCAGTACTGTATGCCGACCATGCCTGGGTATTGCGCCGCCGGGTTGTTTTTTGCGGAATCACGCGACCTCACTCAGCTCCTCGCCGAGGGCGCTGGGACGCTGATCCTGCTGGCGGCCGCCATTTTTGTCAGCCGCAGCTTTCGCGAGCGCTATCTCGGAATCTGGATCAGCGGGTGGGTGCTTTATTCCATTTACCGTGAAGCCGCGGTGCTCGCCACCATCCTGTACCACAAAGAACTGCTGGCCGGCATCCCCAGCTCAGCTTCATCCTGGCGGTAACGCTGCTGGTGGCGGCGATGCTGGTCTACACCGATTCGCCCAAGTGCCTGTTCGCTCTGGCGCCGTTTGGCCTGCTGGGCGCGCTGCTGGCGCTGCTGCGGGTGGGCTGGTTCCCCCACTCCTTTGCCCTGATGGTGTTGTTTCATGTCGTCTACCGGGTGGTGGCGGGCATGGGTATCGTCCGCCTGGTAATGTTCAACCGCGGCCGGCGCGAGCTCGGCCCGTGGATGGTGTGCCTGACGTTGTTGCTGGTTCACTTCGATGACATCATGGTGGGCTGGCACGTCTTCAGGGGAGTGGAAGGCCTGATCGAAATTTTGCTCGGCTTGAGCATCCTGACCATCGTCTTCGACGACTCGCGCGCCGGAAACCGTCGCCTGCAGGCGTTCAACGCGCTGACCGCCGCTATCGCCGAATCCCGAAATTCAGGCTCGATGTTGCAGGACGCGCTTGTACACCTGAAGCAGGCCATAGGCGCCAGGCTCGGCTGGATCCGGCTGCGCGAAGGGGAAAAGCTGGTATTGCAACAGCATGTTGGCATAGGCAAGCCGGGCGTGCTGCGCCGGGAGCTGCCGTTTGCCGGCAGCTTCGTCGAAAAGGCGCGCCCGGAGCGCGATCCCATCATCGCCAAATTCGACGAGCTTGACAACGAATTGAAACACGCCGCCAGCGAGTTCGGCCTCGATCAAGTGGCGATTCTGCCGCTGCGCGGAAATTCCTCCCTGCTGGGCGCGGTGGTCCTGGGAATGGAAGGCCAGCGGGAGTACTCGCCCAAAGAGAAGACCTTCCTGTCCACGACCGCCAGTCACCTGGGCTTGGCGCTGGAAAACGTGCTGCTGTTCGAGCGCGTCATGGAGTCGCACCACCGTTGGATCAGCACCTTCGATTCCATCGACGACATGATCCTGGTGCACGACGCCGGGCAGAGGGTCATTCGCGCCAACCGCGCCTTCGTGCGCAAGCTCGGGCTCGGCGTGCGCGATCTTCCCGGCCTGCACTGCCGCGAACTTCTGCCCAATGCGCCTGAAACCTGCCCTTACTGCCTGCGCACCGGCCAGGGACTCGTGGACTCCGCCGACCCCTGCTTCGGGGGCTTTTCCACCGTCTCGACCTCCACTTACGCGGAGGAGCTGGGCGTCGAAACGGGCACGATTCACGTCATACGCGACACCACCGAGCTGCACATCGCCGAAGAGAGATTCCGGCTGCTGTTCGAGAAGATGAAAGAAGGAGTGTTCATCGCCAGCCCGGAAGGCAATCTGCTGGAGTGCAACGAGGCCTTCGTGCAGATGCTGGGATACGGCGACAAGGCGGAGGTGCTCTCCCTCGACTTGAACAGCCTTCTCTATACCGATCCGGCGCATCGCGCGGCTTACCAGGCGGCGCTGGAGCGCGACGGCTTCTTGCGCAACTACGAGTTTGCCTACATGCGCCGCGACGGCCGCCAGATTACGCTTCTGGAAAACAGCTTCGCCACCCGCGGCGCCAAGGGCGAGATTCTGCGCTGCCAGGGATTTCTGTTCGACATCACCGAACAGGTGCGGGCGGGAGAGGAGATTCGCAGCCGCAACCGCGAACTGCATGCGCTGAACGCGATCGCCATCGCCGCCGCCCAGACCTTCGACCTGGAGGAGGTGGCCACGGTTGCCCTGCGCCATGCCATCGAGCTGTCGGGAGCGGTGAGCGGCAGCGTTTTGATCCTGGAGCCGGGGAACAGAACGCTGCGGGTGCACGCCTCCCAAGGGCCGCAGGACAGTTCGGGGGCCGGCAAAAGCTATGAGCTTTCGCCGCAGTTTTGGGCCGGGTTCGCGGGCGACAAGACCGGGCTGATCACGGCGGGTACGCTGGAGCGTCTGCCCGCCGAGGTGCGGGCGGCCCTCGACCCGCAGATGCGGCACGCGCTGTGCGTGGCCATGTGGAAGCGCGAAAGCGAGCCCCTGGGGCTGCTGCTGGTCAGCCGGCGCGAAGACCGCGAATTCGCCGAGCGCGAGCACGAGCTGATGATCACCATCGCCCGCCAACTGGCCATTTCCGTCGAGCGCGCGCGGCTCTACCACCAGAGCACCAGGGCCTATCAGGACCTGCGCAACGCGCAGGAACAGTTGCTGCAGAGCGAAAAAATGTCGGCCCTGGGCCGCATGATCTCCGGCGTGGCCCACGAGCTCAACAACCCGCTGACGGCCATGCTCGGCTACGCGCAACTGCTGGAAAGCGAGGAACTGGGAGAACGCGCCAAGGACTTCCTGGCCAAGCTGTACAAGCAGACGCAGCGCACCCAGCGCATAGTGCAGAACCTGCTTTCCTTCTCCCGGCAACGCAAGCCGCAAAAGAGCCGGGTCAATTTGGCGCAGGTGGTGGAGGACACCCTGGCCTTGCGCGAATTCGACCTGACGCTGCACAACATCTTCGTGCAACGTTCGTTTCTGCCGGTGAGCGCCGTCGTGGGCGACGCCCACCAGCTCGAACAGGTCTTCCTGAATATCATCAACAATGCCGCCGACGCCATACAGGACACATCGCGCGGCGGGAAGCTGGAAGTCTCCATCTTCGAAGACTGCGGCTTCGCCTGCGTGCAATTTCACGATTCCGGGCCCGGAATTGCCGAGCTTGGCCGCATCTTCGATCCTTTCTACACCACCAAGAAACTGGGCAAAGGTACCGGGCTGGGGCTCTCAATCTGCTACGGCATCCTGAAGGAGCACGGAGGAGAGATCATCGCCTCCAACCATGAGCGCGGCGGAGCCGTGCTCCAGGTTCGGCTGCCCTTGAAGGCGGACGAAGACGCACTCGCAGCTCCGGCGAGCCCGGGCGAAAGTCTCTCCCCGGCCAGTCCGACCACCTCCGATCATTCCTGAGCGGAACTCGAATTTCTTTGCTGGAGTTTCTTGCCGGCTTGAGAGGAAATTTTTATCAGCCGGTTTTCAAGAAAAAATGGGTACCGCGATACCACTTTCTTCCCCCGCAAGGGCCTTTGCCCTGCAAGTGAGTGTACCCGCTCACCTATGGTCGCGGAGCCGCACAAGCCAAGCAGCACAATCACTATCCCTTTGATTCGTTTGTGCTTACGCTCTACTTATGGGTGGCTGCCGGGAGCTCGTCCAGGGCGCCCAGCTTGGATGATCGATTGCTACAGAAAAAATGACGTGGCTTCGGCAGGCCAGCTTGGGATCTGCCGCCGGATGGGCCAGGCAAGCGCACGCGAAACCGCCGCAACCACCTACAGGCAACAGAGTTACGGGCACACAAAGGGGTAGAGACATGGTAAACGGCATTCAGCAGACAGATTTTAGCGGGTTCGACCATCTACCCGCCGTGGTCAACCGGCCAGCCGGGAGTTGCCGGGCGATCTATGATGCCAACAAAGACAGAATTTATGCGCTGGCGTTCTGGATGACGGGCAACGAACTGCTGGCCGAAGCAGTGCTGGAGCGAACGTTCGTGCGTGCTTTTCGGAAGACTGGTCTTCCCAGCGAAGAAATGCTCGATCGTACTTTGCTAGCCGAAATCCGGAAGTTTTCGCCGCTGGGAACACTGACGCTGGATCACAAGCCATGTTCGGAGGTCTTGAACGTTCGCGGCAATGTGAAGCGTGTTGAGTTGGAGCGCGCCGTCCTTCAGCTCCCCGCCACCGAACGGCTCATCTACCTCATGCATGATGGCGAGAGCTACAGCCACGCCCGCATCGCGCGTACCTTGGGAATCAACCAGCAGGACAGCCGCCGCGGGCTGCACCAGGGCCGCCTGGAATTGCGCTCGCTGCTGGCCGGCTCACGTTGAGCACAAGATCCTAAAAATTTTCTCTCCTACACTGCCCCTCTCGCGAGGGGCTTTTTTTCTGTGTAAGCTCCGCCGTCCTGGCTGCGGCTTGTTTCCCGCTCCCGCAGGATACGCCGACGCTACGTTTCGCTGGCCGGTGCAGCGGTTATCCCGCGAAGCCGTCCGGTTGCGATACCGGTCCTGAGCGAACCCTGGATTGCAGGAATGCGCGTCCGGCTTCCAGCGCCCGCAGGTCGAGCTCAAGCAGCTTCTGGTTGCGCACCGCGCTCTTGAGCGCGCCGGTAGCGCTCTCCCACGGCAGGCACCCGGTCTCGGCCAGCAGCACGCCCATCAAAACCACGTTGGCCACTTTAGGCGAGCCGATTGAATCGGCCATCTCCGAAGCGGGTACGCAAATAACCGTCGCATTCTCCAGCGCCAGATCCTCGGGCAAGCGGTCCCGCCCATAGAGAATCAGCCCGCCGGGCGCGACCTGCGGGCCGAACTTGCGCAGCGAGACTTCGTTCATGGCCACCAGTGCGGTGGGATGCGAAATCACCGGCGAACCGATGCGCTCGTGCGACAGGCAGACGTGACAGTGGCAACTGCCGCTGCGCATCTCCGGGCCGTAGGATGGCAGCCAGCTCACTTCCATGCCCTGGCGCATGCCCATCTCCGCCAGCAATTGCCCGAACAGCAAAACTCCCTGCCCGCCAAAGCCGGCGATCTTGATGCTGATCTCGCGGGTGCGGGTTTTGTCTGCGGCGACGCTGCCTGTGTCGCGCGCGCCTCCACCGACCACTTCCATCGGCGACTTGCGCGGCGGTTGCGCGGTCACCGGAATCTCCGGCCTGGCGTCGCGGAAGACTCCGAGAGGGAACTGCTTGATGAGATTTTCGCCCACCCATTTGCGCGCCACTACCGGGTCCATCTTCAGGATGGTGGGGCAGGGCGAGAGAATCTCGACCAGGGAAAAGCCAGCTCCGTTCTTCTGGTTTTCCAGCGCCTTGCGCACGGCGCGCCGGGCCTTGACGATGTTCTTGTTGTCACTCAAGGCCACGCGCTCGATGTAGGCCGGGGCATGCAGCGTGGCCAGCATTTCGCTAATGCGGATAGGGAAGCCGTCATTGCCGGGCCGGCGTCCCCAGGGAGAGGTGGTGCTGGTCTGCCCGATCAGCGTGGTCGGCGCCATCTGCCCGCCGGTCATGCCGTAGATGGAATTGTTGACGAAGAACACGGTGATATTCTCGCCGCGGTTGGCGGCATGGACGATCTCCGCCGTGCCGATGGCCGCCAGATCGCCGTCGCCCTGGTAGCTGATGACGATACTCTCCGGGTGGGCGCGTTTCAGCCCGGTGGCCACCGCGGCGGCGCGCCCGTGGGCCGCCTGCACGTTTCCCGTGTCGAAGTAGTAGTAGCCGAAGACCGAGCAGCCCACCGGAGTGACCAGGATGGTGCGGTCCTGAAGTCCCAGGTCGTGCAGGGCTTCGGCGATCAGCTTGTGAACCACGCCATGGCCGCAACCCGGGCAGTAGTGCGTCTGGTTCTGCAGCTCATCCTTGCGGAGGAAGCGATCGAAGAAAACGTCGCTCTTTTGATGAATGACTTGATATTCGCTCATGTGTTCGTCTCCTCCCGGGCTACACCGAGGCTGCCATGTGTTTGGAACTGGCCGAGCCCGCGCCGGCCGCTGCCGCTTTGGCGGTTGCCGGGTTGGAAAGCAGTTGCAGGTACACTTCTTCGACCGAAGGCACATTGCCGCCGACCCGTGCGTACAGTTCCACCGGAACCTTGCCCTGAACTGCCAAGCGAACGTCTTCGATCATCTGCCCCATGCTCAACTCCACCACCAGCACGGAGGCGCAACGCCTGGCGATTTCGGCCAGCGCCCGCGACGGGAATGGAAACACGGTGATGGGACGCAACAGCCCGGCCTTGATGCCATGCATGCGGGCGTGGTTCACCGCCGAACGCAGCACGCGCGAGACAATGCCGTAACCAACCAGCAGGATTTCGGCATCCTCGGCCAGGTAGGTTTCGTAGCGGGTTTCCTGCTGCTCTATTTGCCGGTACTTCGTTATCCAGCTTGCGGATGTGCGCTTCGAGATGGTCGAAGTTGAGATAGATGGAGGTAATAAGGTTCTGGTGCGTCTCCGCCGTCCCGCAAACCGCCCAGGGCTTGACAGGAGGAGCGGCGGGCTGCAGGTCAAGCTCGACCGGCTCCATCATCTGCCCGACGAAGCCATCGGCCAGCACCACCGCTGGATTGCGATACTTGTCGGCCAGATCGAAGGCCAGCATGGTAAGCGAGGCCATCTCCTGCACAGAGGCGGGCGCCACCACGATGTTGCGATAGCAGCCGTGGCCGCCTCCCTTGGTGATGGCGAAATAGTCGCTCTGCTCCGGGCCGATGTTTCCCAGCCCCGGCCCGGCGCGCACTATGTCCACGATCACGCACGGCAGCTCGGCTCCGGCCAGATACGATATGCCTTCCTGCATCAGGCTGATGCCCGGCCCGGAGGACGCGGTCATCACCCGGATGCCGGCCGAGGCCGCGCCATAAACCATGTTGATGGCCGCCACTTCGCTTTCCGCCTGGACGAAGGTGCCGCCCACCTGCGGCAGCAGTAACGAGGCATATTCGGCGATTTCGCTGGCCGGCGTGATGGGGTAGCCGTAGTAGGCGCCGCATCCGGCCATCACCGCTCCCTTTACCACCGCGACATTACCCTTACATAGCTGCCGCATTTGCCACCTCCTTCACCGCCGGCCGGGCCGCCGGTATGCGGTACACGGTTATGCCGCCCGGTTCCGGGCAGCAGTAGAAGCAAATGCCGCACCCGGTGCAATTCTCTCCTGTGTATTGCGCCGGGTGAACCCCATACTGGTTGAGGTCCGCGGACAGCTCCAGGCACTTGGGCGGGCAGGAATCAATGCACAGCCCGCAACCCTTGCATTCCTGGGTGTTCACCGTTACCTTACCGCGAGCTTGATCTACCATGGCAATCCTTTTAAGAGACTAAGAGGCCGCTGAAAACCGCTTTGCCGCGGACACTGGCTTGCGGCGCGCAACGCGACCGCGGCCTGCCCGGGCCCGGGCTTGGACGCATTTTTCGGCAGCCTGCTGACGACATTGTTATCACGAGTTCCGCATCCGGTGTCAAACAGGCCGCCAAGCGCGGACCCGCCGCTCCACCCGGACCAGGCGAAAAACAAAACGGCCGCAGCGGCAACTTATTTCGGGTTATCACTTTTGTCCCACAATGTGCACGCGGGCGGCAACCAAAATCGGAGGTACGCCTCCGAGCGCAGCGCGGCGCCGCAGCGCCAGTCTGCTTCGAGTGCAAATAATAGATCCGGATGTTGGGCACAGGCCGGCGCCCGCCGAGGGGAAAAAATCCGTCGCTCGTTTTAAATACCCGCATTCCAGGTTTGGCCCGCAACGCCTGCTTCACTGTCTTCTAATTGCGGCAATACTCGGAATGAAGCGGCATTGTCTCTGCGTTACTCTCCCATCACTTTCCGGCGGCCGCGCCGTGGGCCAAAGGCGGGCTCAAAGCCCGCTCGTACCCGAGGGCGGCGAAATACATGGCGTGATCGAAAAACTGCTCCAGCAATTGCAGCACTTCCAATTCGCCGTACAGTTCGACCACCTGCTCTTCTTCACTCCCGTGCCGCAGGTACTCCAGCAGATTTTCTTTCACCAGGGCGAGGCACCAGAGCACTTCACGCAGCGGTACGTCCTGTACCGCCCGGCGGGCGCCGATGGCCTCGAAACACCGCCGGATATCGGCTTCAGTCTTGCCCAGCAGCCATTCTCCAAGATGCCGATAGAACCTGCCGACCGCGTCTCCCACTTCCTGGCGCGGGACATTCCGGTAGCCGGGGCAACGCTCGCTCCGCTCCAGCTTTTCCAGCAACGAAAGAACCAGGTCCTGCGAGTGCTTTTCGATCAGCCGAACCATGCGATAGGCGAGAATCATAAAAGCCCCCTGCTCACTTCCGCTCCCAGGCCCCAACACGGCGGGACGAAGCGCCGGCGCCGGCACCACTGTCAGGGAGAAACGCCGGCCGGCTTTCGCTGGAAACTCTCCAGAGTTCGGCACCCTTAGAGTTTTGTCCGGAATGGCCGTCAAGGCTGTGATTAAAGTCACGACTGGCGGTGACCGGGGTCACGAAAGGCCCCAGGTCTCGACCAGTTAGCTTATTAAATTAGCAAAACTTATGCATGTATGAGGGCCCGGATCCCACCCCCGGCTCAGACCAGAAAGAACTCCTGCGTGAGCGCCTTAAGTTCCTGCGGGGAAAGGCCCGCCCCCAGTTCGTCGGCGGCAATCCCGCCGTCTTGCGCCAGGGCCAGCGATCCTGCGGCTGCGGGCAGTCGCTTCTGCAATCTGGCGGCGGCCTCCTCCATCCACCAGCGCGTCAGCGCCCCGCCCATGAGGTTACGGAAATTGGTCTTGGCATCGGGCGAAAGCACCGTCAGCAGCCAGCCTTCGCCGTACGGATCCTGGCGGGCAGCCTCGGGGTTGGCGAGCACAGCTTCGTTAACGTTCGCCACGCTGCCCTCGATCGGGGAGACCATGTCAACGGCGATGTCGTTCTTCTTGAAGCTCAAAATCTTCTGCCCCTGCCTGATCCACTGCCCGCGCTGCGGCAGGCTGACGCCCTCGACCCGGCCGATGAGCTTGGCGGCGAACTCGTCCATCCCCATGCGAACCAGGTTCGGGCTTTCGCTCAGCGCCCAGGTGTGGCCCGGGTGGTAGCGCAAGTGGTCAGGAGCCTCAAAACCGTTCACAAGATTAGGACGAAAACGGGGAACCTCACTCGCCTGGCGAACCGGCTGCGTGCGTTCGGCGAATACGGGAGCTTTCTTCTTGCTCAGGAAAAAGTCGATGAGCAGGAAGGTGATAAAGGTGAATAGTACAAGTGCGACGGTCATTGTCAACCTCCGGGAACTGCGATTCGCAGGTATAAATTCCGGCCCGCCCTGCCTCCCGTCACGGCTTTGCATGCTTCGGGTACCAGGTTTTGCCAACAGAACTAAAGGCAATTACCACACCACTTCTGGCAACAGCTTGTTGCTATTAAGATAAGTTGTTTATTTTAAGTTGCTTAACTATATGGACCGCAGGGACTCTTGAACTATACGAGCCGCTTGAAGGTAGCGCGATAGCTGTGCTATGCAACAGTTTTCTCAAAGTGATATTTGATAACTCGTTTAATTTCATTAGATTAATCAGCAACAATCACTACTGCTAACAATTGCAACAATTGTTGTAAAATTCATCAAATTGAGCCTTATTTCCACAAGACGAATAAGTATGAGTGCAAAGATTTTTTGCACTTACTTAATAAGTGACGGGAAGGGCGGAGGAATCGGTGCGCAGCCCTGGTCCAGGCGGCAACCCTGACGTTTGCGCCAACACGCGCAAACAAACCTTGCCAAGCCTCATCCTAGCTACTACCTGGGTATCAACCAGAAAGCGAGGAATTCGATGACCGCTGAATCTTCCGACCAAGTCCAGGCCGGGCCGGACCGCGCTGAGGCTATTCCCGCAGCGTCTTCCTCGACTGGCTCGCCGGAGCATGCCGAGAAGAACGAGGCGACCGTCAGGCGAGAAAAGGAGCAGCCGATGCAGGAGGTTGCCGAGCGCATTGGCGGTGCCCTGGGTACGGCGGTGCGGCAGGCGCGCGGAGTTTCCGGGCGCGTTCGTGGGGGCTTGCAACTGGTGCAGAAGCAGGTGGCGGACAGAATCGCGCACGCACCGCAGGATGCCTCGGAAGCAGCGGCCCAACTCAAGGAAACAGCCGAAGAAAAGGCTGCCGATTTGAAGCACGGAGCGCGGCGGAGGGTGGCGGCGGCGCGCCGACAAATCGAAGGACTGAAGGCCGAGTATCCGCTACAGATAATACTCGGATTGGCAGCCGCGGCTTTCGTCATCGGCTTCGGTATCCGGATATGGAGGTCAACCCGTGGCTAACGCAGCAGGAAACAATGGGAAAACCCTGGCAGAAGCGCTCAACGACATCAAGGTAGACCTGAAGGAGTTCCTTTCCACCCGCCTGCAGATGTTGCAGGTGGAAATGAAAGAAAAGATCCATGCCGCGAAGATTTCCGTGCCGGCGCTGCTAATTGGAGCGGTGGTGCTATTGGCTGCCTTTTTCCTCTTCACCGGCGGCCTTGTGGCGTTGATCGCCTTGGCCATGGTACCGGCGCCCTACGCTTACGTCGTCGCGTTCTTTGTCGTCGGCGTTTTGTACGGCCTGGGCGGGGGAGCGGTAACCGCTTATGGCATTAAGGCCTTGCGCACGGCGCGGTTGAAGCCAGAACGCACCCTGCGGGTGCTGAAGCAAGACCAGGCGTGGCTGCAAGCGGAGGCGAGGACACAAATATGACCAACCCATTACCCGCCGATGTGCTGGAAGAGCGGGCGGCGGCCCAACGCCAGCGCCTGCATGAGTCGGTGGCGGAGCTGCGCCGCAGCGTGCGCCATCGCTTGGATGTTAAGGGCAACGTGCGTGAGCATTTTGGGACGACAGCCTCGGCGGCAGTGGCGGTTATGCTGGCGCTGGGCTACGCTGTGGCCGGGATTTTTGTCTCCGACTAGCCCCCCCTTGCTTGACTGGATACTTCCGGCTATGCTAGGCGACTTTTCCGTGGTATAACCCGAATTGAGCCTGTCAGAACGCAACTCGACCTGAGCATGCCGGAGGACACCTGTGAACGAAGCCCGCACCGGAAAAAGATTTCCGGTACATTTGCCGATCAGACTCATTAGCGGCGGTAATGCGTCACGACCGGGACAGGAAGGCACGACGGAGAACATCAGCGCGGCTGGCGTATACATCCGTTTGAAGGAGCCCATGCCGGTGAATTCCCGGATCGAGTTCGAAATCACTATTCCTGCCAACTTGATCGGGGCCGCCGCAGATGTGGTCCTGCGCTGCGTCGGGCGTGTAATCCGGGCCGATTCCGAAGACAAGGGCGTGGCGTGTCTGATCGACGAGTACGATTTTGTTCGCCCGGGAGCGGATAGCTGATGCTCAAAATCATTGTTGCCGACAATCAAGCCATTTTTCGCGCCGGCATTGCCAAGGTGCTGGCGGTGGAAGACGATTTTCGGGTGGTGGCCCAGGCGCCGACAGCGGAACAGACGCGCATGGCGCTGCAGAAATTTCATCCTAATATCACCGTGGTTTCCGCCGGCTTTCTGGCGGCGGATGCCGCCATTCGCCCCATTGCGCAGCAACTTCACAGCAAGCTGGTGGTGCTGGCCGAAAATGGGGAGAATCCGCAGCGTTACATGTCGGAGGGCGCCGATGCCGTCGTCTTCCGCTCCGTCACCGGCGAGGTGCTGCTAAATTGCGTGCGCCGCGTGGCCGGCGGCCAGACTTTTGTGCAGGAGCTGAAGCCGGTTCCCGGCGTCAACCTGGAGGGCGACGACTTCGTCGGGGCGCGAGTTCGCGACCGCCTCACTCCAAAGGAGCTGCGCATCGTCGCCCTGATCGTGCAGGGCTACAAAAACAAAGAGATCGCATCGCAGTTGGGCACTACCGAGCAGGTAGTCAAGAACTACCTGCGCAACGTTTATGACAAAATCGGCGTGTCGGACCGGCTGGAACTGGCGCTGTTCACCATTCACCACCGCATTCTTGCCGAAGCCGCCGCGGCCATCGCTTCCACAATTCCGCCGCAGTAGCTCTCGCCATACTGGCGGCGGTCTGAGAGACGCTTCACCGCATCTTTCGGCCGCCGCCAATGCTAGGAATCAAGCACCCCCACCAGGACATTTCGGGCACCGGTGGGTGCCTTTGCAGCCGCGGCCATGGCCGGCCGAACAGGTAATCTGGCCCGCCGCGGTGTGGCTGATCACGACCAGGCTGTGACCGGTGTCACGGAATAGGTGTGCGTATCGATGGTTGAATTGATTTTATGAAAGCTAAGCAAAAGCCGCCACGGGCTGCCGCCAAGCTGGCGCCCAAGGCCGGGTCCAGGGCAGGCGCCGGTGCTCGGCCCCGGCAAAAGGATCGCCCTTCGCCCGGCGCCGTGGTTGCCGGGGTGACCACCGGAATACCTCTGGTTTGCGATTGCCGTGACTGCGATCTCTCCATCTGCGACTGCTCCGACATGGAAGGCAGCACGGTCTCGCCAGCAGAGAAGGATTAGGATTAGAGTTCCTGCGCAGCGAGCGAACTCGCCCTGCACTAACCAATCTCTGATTCCTAAGCCTAATCTTTTTTGTTCAGCTTTTCCCGCCTTCGCTTTGCCCAGCCGGGGAGGTTCTCCTGCCGTGCACGTGCGATGGCCAGGGCGTCACGCGGAACATTCTCGGTGATGCAGCTGGCCGCGCCGACGTAAGCTCCTTCCTCGACCGTCACCGGCGCCACCAGGGTTGTGTCGCTGCCGATGAAAACGCCGTTCCCGATCACCGTCTTGTGCTTCTGCACGCCGTCGTAGTTGCAGGTGATGGTGCCGGCGCCGATGTTGGCCTGCTCGCCGATTTCCGCATCGCCAATGTAGGTGAGGTGGTTGGCCTTGGAGCCGCGGCCCAGCCTGGATTTTTTGATTTCCACGAAGTTGCCGACGTGCGCCCCCTCGGCAATGTGGCTCTGCGGGCGGATATGGCAATAGGGGCCGAGCACGGCATGGTTCTCGACCACCGAATCCGCCAGGATGCAGCCAGGGCGGATGGTGACCGCGTCACCCACCCGCATGTTGCTGAGCACGGAGAAGGAATTGACCTTGCACTCGCTGCCGACGCAGGTCGAGCCCAGCAACTGCACGAATGGGTTGATAACGGTGTCGGGGCCAACCTGCACGTCCTGGTCGATGAGGCAGCTTGCGGGCTGAAAAATGGTGACTCCGTCGGCCATGAGCAGGGCCGCTTTGCGCGCCCGCAGAATGGCGTCGAGCGCGGCCAGCTCCGCCCGTGTATTCGCCCCCAGAACCTCGCTCGGATTGTCCGCCTTGAGGGCCAGCACCCGCTCCCCGGCCCGGCGCAGGATGGCAGCCATATCAGTCAGGTAAAACTCCCGGTGAGGGTTGTCAGTGGTTAGCTGATCGATGTGGCGGAAGAGCTTGGCAACATCGAAAACGTATATTCCGGAATTTATCTCCTTGATTTCCTCCTGTCCGGGGGCGAGCGACCTCTGTTCCACGATGGCGCTGACCTCGGAATTGGCGGCCTTCGCGGCCCGCGGCAAAGAGGTTTTTCGCGGTTGCCGGGGCGAGGCGCGGAGAATGCGCCCGTAGCCGAACGGGTCCGGGGGCTCGGCGGTCAGAATCGTCATGGCGGGCGCATGCGCGGCGTGAAAATCGCGCAGCCAAACCAGGGTTTCGGGGGCGATCAGAGGCACATCGCCGGAGAGCACCAGCACGGACTGCTGGTCGGCCAGAGCCTGGCGGCACTGCATCAGTGCGTGACCGGTGCCAAGCTGCTGGCGCTGCTCGATGAAGGAAACTCCATAGTGTCCGACCGCTTGGCGAACCCGCTCCGCCTCATGGCCGACCACGCAGTAGATGTTCTGCGCGGGCGCGATGGCCGTGGCGGCGCGAATGACGTGGGCCAGCAGCGGCAACCCGCCGATTTCGTGCAGAACTTTCGGGTGCCGTGACTTAAGCCTGGTGCCCTGGCCTGCGGCCAGAATGACGATGGCGCAGCCGGGAGTGGCATTAGCAGTGCGTGTGCTCATAGGGATCGTCTTCATGTGCCGGCCTGCTTTTCCGCTTTTGCACCTGCCTGCGGACACCGCTCCTTCAACCATGGGTTGACGGAACGATGCAGCTCGACACTGCGCCTATTTTAACTGCAGGCCTACGCGCGGTTCGCCAGGGCAAATTCCATGAGGTCTTGCGCCAGCCGCCGTGAATTGTGCCGCGCCACCACCGTGTCGTCGAGGTATTCGCCCAGCAGCGGCTCTACTCCGAGGGCGCGTATCTGCTCCAAGTCGTTGACAATGGGCTCGGCCTGCTGGGCGGCATAGGCCAGTTTCAGAGCCGGAGGAACAGCGCTGGTATTGAGCAGCGCGTATTGGAAGATTTGCCGGCCGGCGTGGTCGAAAAGTACGCGGATGTGATCGGAGGCGGTCAGGCCAAGGCTCTCGTTGGGCTGCGTCATGAGATTGCAGACGTAGAGCTTGAGCGCGGGAGAAGCGGCTATGGCTTCGGGAATGCCCTGTACCAGCAGATTGGGCACCAGACTGGTAAACAGCGACCCGGGGCCGATGGTGACCAGGTCCGCCTCCGCCAGCGCGCGCAACGTCTGCGGCAAGGGGCGGGCGTTGGCCGGCACCAGCCTAACCTGCATGATGCGTTTGTTGCTGGCGGTGATCTCGGTCTCACCGCGCACCCGCGAGCCGTCGTCCATCCAGGCATCCAGATCGACGTTGGAGATGGTGGCCGGCACGATCTCGCCGCGCGCCTTGAGAATGCCGGAGGAAAGCTTGACCGCCTCGGCAAAATCGCCGGTGATGGAGGACAAGGCCGCCAGGAACAGGTTGCCGAAGCTGTGGCCTTCCAGTTCGCCGGAGGAAAAGCGGTACTGAAAGACGCGCGATAACAGCTCTTCATCCTCCGAGAGGGCGATCATGCAGTTGCGTATGTCGCCGGGAGGAAGCACTCCCAGGTCTTTGCGCAAGCGCCCGCTGGAGCCGCCATCGTCGGCGACGGTGACCACGGCGGTCAGGCTCGATATCGCCACCGCCCGCGGCGCGGCCGGCGTTGCCTCGGCAGCCTCCGGCAGGCGCCGCGGTTGCGCCGGCTGCGGCAGCGAGACAAACTGCTTCAGCCCGCGCAACAAAGTTGCCAGGCCAGTGCCGCCGCCAATCGCCACTACCTTCAACGCAACGCCTTGGGTTGAGGATTTCATCGGCTGTTCCCGAGAGCGCTGCTACGTTTCGGAGGCCCAATCCTGACTCGTCAAAGTTTCAAGGTTTCTCAATTCGGTATTCTTCTTCGCAACCTTTGAAGTCTGAAACGTTGAAACCTTGAAACCTTGAAACCTTCGCCTCAGCCGCCTTCCGGGTAAATCAGTTCGGTAAACCGGGGATCGTCGGCCATGTTACGAAAATCGGAGTCGTTTCTGGCCTGCAAGCGGTTGCCTGGATTCAGCCGTATGGCCTCGCTCAGGTGCTGCAGCGATTCCAGCGTGCGCCCGGTCAAGCAGTCCAGCACGGAGAGGCCGTACCAGGCGAAATCGAGCTTGGGGTCTTCCTTGAGGATCTGCTCCAGATGTTCGCGAGCGCCGACGTAATCGCCCATGTTCATCAGCGAAACCGCGTAATCGTAATGCTCTTCGCGATTAGCGAAGATGTTCTGCACTTGCCTGAGCTGCTGATTGCAGATGTTCAGGTGAACCAGGGCGCGATCGACCAGTTCTTTGGGCCCATTGGCAATCACCTTTTCAAACAGAGGCTTGGCGCGGTCGAACTTCTGCGCCTGCAGCGCCTTCAGCGCCTGTTCATAGGCCTGCACGGCCTGGGAGAAACGGGGATCTTCGGTCGGGACCTTCCCGGATGCTGGATTCGGCGTATTCTTCATGGCTCGCGCCTGCTAACCTATTCCACTCAGTGCACTTATAGTGAATCCACCGGGGCAATCGGCTTGGCTCACCGCAACCACATGCAACCGCAACCGCTGCCGTGGCGAGGCCAACTCCCCGTGAACTAAAGTTTTATACCCGCAAGTGCAACTCTCGTCAATGAGGTAACCTGCTCGAACGCTGAAGCTTCAGCCGACCGCCTCCGGCGGCAAAAAGGCCGGCTGCGGAAAGCAGGGCCGAAACATGGCTGGACTTTTGCCCCCCGATATTACCCTTTCGTTTCTCTTTGTACAAACGCGAACATGAGACGGCGGTTCAGGATAAAGTAAAATTAGCTTTGTAAAGCTGACCCGGGGCTGAAGCGATGATAGTTGGAGAAGATGGCCGGGAGATCGCCAGGCCGCCCAAATCGCGGGAAAAATCGCCGCTGGATTGGGTCAGGGACATCCTTATCTCGCTGGCTATCTCCGCCTTCATAATCGTGTTTGTCTACCAGCCGGTGAAGGTCGAGGGGACCAGCATGATGCCCGGGCTCAGCGATCAGGAACGTATCTTCATAAACAAGTTCATTTACCGCTGGGAGCCGATCGAGCGCGGCGACCTGGTGGTCTTCCACTATCCCAACGACCCGGCCAAGAGCTACATCAAACGGGTGATAGGCATCGCCAGAGACCGGGTGGAAATCCGCGCGGGATGGGTATACGTAAACGGGGAACTGCTGTTCGAGCCCTACGTGCGCGACGATTATCGCGACGAGCGCTCCTATGGCCCGGTCATCGTCCCGGAAGACTGCTTCTTCGTGCTGGGCGACCACCGCAACTTCTCCAACGACAGCCGCGACTTCGGCCCGGTGCAGCGCGAGTATATTTACGGCAAGGCTGTCTTCGCCTACTGGCCTGCAGATCGGGTGGGCACGCTGCACTAAGGTCCATACCCGGGCTGCGGGATAAACTTTCAACTTTTCAGGAGAAAATAGCAAAGGCCGCACAAGGCGGCCCTGGGTCGGTTTCCGGAGAGGAAACTACAGCGTCGACTCGATCTCGAAACCCCATGCTTCCAGAAGCGGTTCGGGGATATACTTCGAGTTTTTGTTGCGCCGCGCCCACTCCCGAAGGCGGGTCGAGCGGATATACTGATCCGGCTGCAGTTTAAATTCGCGAACCACCTGCTCGAATTCAGTAATGGTCGGGGTCACCGGTCCAATCGGCTCCGGCTTGCCCCAATTAGGATTGCCTCGTCTTTTTGCCATAAACTCAGTCCAACCTCTGCGATAAGTTGATGTTGCTGCTTTCCGGATTCGTTTTAGGGGAATCTCTTTCGTTAGACTCTGGGAGCCCGAAAAAAGTTTCGGCCACCTGTCCGGAAAGTGCGCGTTGCTAGCGGGTACGGTTTGTAGCTCAAAAACACCTCATTCTACGACGGTTCTTGGGGCAGGGGCAACATTTTTCTTAGATTTACTGGCACTAAAGTTGTAGGCGAATCCAGTTTCGGCCTCTTTCCCAGGTCGGCACTATGTTGCAAAATGTTGCGCAATGAGAGGGCAACTTTTGGCGAGGCGCAAGCGAGCCCCACAGAAAGCGCGCAGTTTCTCTTGTAAGTAATTGATTTCACGCCCGAAATGCCTTATTTTCAGAGAAGGCCGGGATGGCGGAACTGGCAGACGCAGCGGACTTAAAATCCGCAGGTCCGAAAGGACTGTGGGGGTTCGAGTCCCCCTCCCGGCACCAAGCGATTATGCCAGCGGCTGATGCCGAATTGGCAGAGCGCCGCTACGGTTTGGCTGGGCGTTCGTCCCCGGCAGCGCGCTCCAGGGCCTCTTGCAGCACTACCTTTTGACCTGCCTCCAGGACGATCTCCTTGGAAAATGTTTTAAATCCCTCCGCCTCGATTACCACGTCGTATCCACCGGGCGGCAGCCTGAGTTCCAGAGGCGTAGTCTTGGGAGCGGGCCAGCCATTCAGCACCAAGCGCGCGCCCTTGGGCGAGGTTTTGAACTGGACGTCCGCCATCTGTTTTGAGGCCCCGCCGGGCAGCAGCCGCTTGATTCCGCCGACCACCCTGGCTTCGGCTGCGTTTCCCGCCGGCGTCAAGCTGAATTCCAGCGAGAAGTTCTCTCCATCCCTGACGCTGACCTGGGACTGCGCCGGCAGGAATCCAGGGCGGAGGAGCGTGATCGTGTGCGGTCCGGCGGCATCGACATGCAACTCGGCCGGAGAGGTCAGGGCTGTGCTTTTGCCGTCCAGAAGAATCGCCGCTCCCGCCGGATTGCTGGAGACCTTGAAAGCCGAGCCTTGCCGCACCAGGCGGGCGGTCACCGTGGACCGGGCGCCGGCCACCACCTCCACCGTCACCGTTTGCGAGACGAACCCCGCCTTGGAGAACGCAACGCTGTGGCGGCCGGGCAAAATCGATCCGGCCACCGCAGGAGTGACAAAGACCGGATCGCTGCGGCCATCGAAGCGGACCTGTGCGCCGTCCGGCTGCGAGGTCAGCAGCGCCTCGCCCAGCACCAGAACCGGTGTCTGGACGCGCTGCACAGCCGAGGCTCGTTTCAGCTTTTTCGTGACAACGCGACGGCTGGCTGCGCTCGGGGCGGGTATCTCCGGGGCAGTTTGGTTGCCGGCAGTCGCCTCGACGTGCTCAGGATGTGCTGCCACCTCCGCCGGCGCGGCGGCCTCGGGGTTCTTCTGTTGCAGGACAGCGTGTCCGGAGCGGTGAACGGCAACGTACGCAAAGCCAGCGAAGAGCGCAAGGGTGAATGCGGCCGTTATACGAAGCCGCTGCCGATTGAAGAAATTCCACGGCCTGACGGCCGCAGTCGAGCGTTCGGCGGGCTCTGCCGTCGAACTTACTGCGGCCGGAATATCTGCCTGGCCGCTGGGGCGCGCGATTGCTTTCGGCTGCTCAGGCACGCAGGGGAACGGAACCTCGGGGCGGCCTTGCTCCAAGGAAGTCTGCTGGACGGGGCGAGGCAGCGGCTTTGTCCGCCGCATCCGCCCCCAATCATAACCGTATTCCGTGCCGCAACGAGTGCAGACCTGATAGTAGCTCCCGTCGCCTGTCTTTATGGGAAACGAGAATTCGTGCGGGCACCCAAACCACAATCGGCGTCTGATCACTAGGCCGCGAACATAAAACGAACGGAAAAATCAGTCCATCAGAGAAACGCCGTACGCTTCCGCCACACCGGACATTGAACTTCCGATTGGGCGGAAGAGGTCGCGATAGAGCCTCCCTTCGGCGATAATTAGCCAGCTTCACGGTGTTTGATCGTTTTCGCCAGCAGAGGAGTCTGCCTGCGCGCTGGGAGGCCGCGAAAGAGCCGGTTTATCGTGATCAGCCAGGAGCAAACGCAATTTCGCCCGCTGCCGCTCCGGCGCGAGCCAGTCCGCCGGCTTGTCTGCGCGGCATTATTGCTGGCCGTTTCGCTGGCGGCCATCGGCTGCGGCGAAAAGAAAAAGACGCAAGCCAAGCTGCCCCCGCCGCCTCCCATTGCCGTGCCCGCCGGCCCCAATCCAGCCCCGCCGGTTGTCCCTGCGCCGCCGGCTCCCGCGCCAAGACCTCCCAAGCCTCAGCCATGGACACAGACGGGAATCGCCAGTTGGTACGTTGCCGAGCCCGGCGGACAAAGAACGGCCAGCGGGGAACCGTACAATGGGGCGGCGCTGACGGCGGCGCATCGCACCCTGCCGTTCCAATCGTTGGTGCGGGTGACCAGCCTGAAGACGCACAAACAGGTGATTGTCCGCATCAACGATCGCGGCCCGTTCATAGAGGGGCGCGTCATCGATCTCTCGCTGGCCGCGGCCAGGGAACTGGGCATCTGGCGCCCAGGTCTGACCGATGTCAAGCTGGAAGTGCTGCACACCCCGGCGGCCATCGACATCGGCGGCAAGTGGTGTGTGCAGATAGGCGCCTTCCACCTGCGCGACGGCGCTCGCGAAGTTAAACGGGCGCTGGCCGCACGCTATCACCAGGCGCGCGTGCTGGACTTCGCCGGGGCCACCGGATATTGGGTGCGCGTGCTCGTGCAGGACGATGACCGCCTTCTGGCGCAGAAAGTGGCCAGCAACATCAAGGTGAACGAGGGCGGCGTCTTCCTGGTGCGCTTGGACTAGAACCTGGGAGTGGCCATTTCGCAGCACCTGAACGCTTCTCCTTTCGAAAAATTTACAAGCGACAGGGCGGCGGTTTTCGCGGTGTCTTTGACGCGCCGGGAAATTCTTAAAGCGCTTAGTCGGCGGTTCACGTTGCCTGCTCTTGTCAGGCAACCGTTGCGCGATTAGATTCTTACCATATGAACCCAACAATTTCTCTGCTCAACAGTCATCACAGCGACCGTAACTTCAGCGACGAGCCGGTGAGCGATGAGGCCCTGTTCGCCATACTCGAAGCGGCCCGCAGGGCGCCGACCGGCAGCAACGGGCAGCACGCTTCCATGATCGTGGTGCGCGATTCCGAGCGGCGGGCGCGCATCGCCGAAATCGCCGGCGGTCAAGCCTGGGTTGCCAAGGCCCCGGTGTTTATAGCCGCCATTCTCGACTACTACAAGACCGGCCTGGGCGTGGCTGCCGCCGGCGGGAAGCAGGTCATCCAGGAGACGGTGGAAGGCTTATTGTCCGGCGTGACCGATGTGGGCATCGCCCTGGCTACCATGATCATTGCCGCGCGCTCTCTGGGACTGGGGATCGTGCCTATTGGCGGCATTCGCCGCAACCCGCAAGCGATGATCGAACTGCTGGAGCTTCCGCCGCACTCGTTTCCGCTGGTGGGCATGTGCGTCGGGCACGTGACACAGCCGGCGCGGCAGAAACCGCGCTTGCCCATGGAGGTCTTTCGTCACGACGAGCGCTACCACCGGGAAGGAATTGCCGAGGCAATCGCCGCCTACGACGCCACGCTATTGCAATATGGGAAAGAGATCGGCCAAGTCGATCCGAAGACGTGGTCAAAGGCTACGGCCGACGCCTATCAGCACGCCTCGATGCGGCCAGTAAAGGCGGCGCTGCAAAAGCAGGGGTTCACCCACGAGAGGTAAAGCTGCTCACAGGCAGGGACTCAGCGCCGAATGTGTATGGCCCCGCCTATGGCGTTTACCTGATGAACCAGATCAGCGCCAGCAGGTACAGCCACAGCAAGCCCATGAAATGCCAGTACCAGGCGGTGACGTCGATGGTGATGCGGCGGCTTTCGAAGCTGCGGCGCTGCCGGCCATTGAATCCGGCGTACAGCAGGACTATGACGCCGCCGATCAGGTGTATGCCGTGCGCGGCGGTGACCAGGAACACGAAGCTGCTGGCCGGGCCGCTGTCGAGAAAGTTGCCTGCGGCCCGCATCATGGACCAGGCAAGCAACTGCCCGGCGAGGAAGAGAATTGCCAGCACGCAGGTCAGGCGCACCCAGGTGATGGAGCGCTCGGGAATGCGCTTGATTCCCGGCAGGGCAGTTGCGGGAACCAGGATCGTCTCCAGCGCGGCCGCGCGCCGGGCAATCTCGATGGTCAGGCAGCTCAGCAGCAGAATGCCGGTGTTCACCAGCAGGATCTTGCTCGGCAGAGCGATGGGGATCCAGTCGGTGATGAACCTTCCGGAGATGGGATCGAACCTGCCGGCCGTGCGGCGTGCCAGGAAAAGCGTGCTGAAGGCCAGGAACAGCATCGAGATGGAGGCGACGGCCAAGCTGAGCCCCAGGCGGTAGCGGCGAAGCCGCTCGTTGGGGTTGGGAATGTGGTCGCCATCCCCGCGGCCGCCTCCGCCTCCATACGGCTCGGGAGGGAAAGGAGTTCGGCCGTTTCCCCCTATCGAGGGCCTGGGAGTCCTGGTCCGAAAAAGCTGATTCACCATTGCCATAGCGCTACTCGCGAGGCGGCTTTGATGCCAGAGCAGCGGACTTGCGCGCTTGCAGCGGTAGAATCATTTCCCGGCCTGCGGGTTTTCCGGGAACGCCAGGAAGAGAGCTTCTCCCAGGCGGCGCGTAGCGAAAAACCGGGAACGTCTGCTCTTACCTGTAAGCTCGCGTTACAATAAGAGTGTTCCAGCCGGGAAAATCAGGAGTTGGAGAGGAATTTATGTCGGAGAACAATGGGGGCTCCGGTCTGCGGCTGAAGACCGGGCTGGCTGAGATGCTGAAGGGCGGCGTCATCATGGACGTGATGAGCGCCGATCAGGCCGTGATCGCCGAAAAGGCGGGAGCCGCCGCCGTGATGGCACTGGAGAAAGTTCCGGCCATGCTGCGCGCCGAGGGCGGAGTGGCGCGCATGGCGTCGCCAAAGGTCATCAAGGAGATCATGTCCGTCGTCTCGATTCCGGTGATGGCTAAATGCCGCATCGGCCACTTCGCCGAGGCGCAGATCCTGCAGGAGCTGGGAGTCGACTACATCGACGAGTCGGAGGTGCTGACTCCCGCAGACGAAGAGCACCACGTCGACAAGCACGCCTTCACCACGCCGTTTGTCTGCGGCGCGCGCAACCTGGGCGAGGCGCTGCGGCGTATCGCCGAAGGCGCGGCCATGATCCGCACCAAGGGCGAGGCGGGCACTGGTGACGTCGTTCACGCCGTCAAGCACATGCGCCAGATCATGAAGGAAATGCGCCAGCTCACCGTCATGAGCGAGGAAGAACTTTTCGCCGCGGCCAAGAACCACCAGGCTCCCTACGAACTGGTGCGCATGGTGGCCAAGGCGGGCAAACTGCCGGTGCCGAACTTCTCGGCCGGCGGCATTGCCACCCCGGCGGACGCTTCGCTGATGATGCAACTGGGGGCCGAAGCCATCTTCGTGGGCAGCGGCATCTTCATGAAAGAACGGGCCACGCCGCTGGAAGTCGGCGTCAATGCGAACGGAGCGCCTAAGAACCCGAAGGAGCGCGAGGAGGCCGAAAGCCGGGCGCGCGCCATCGTGATCGCCACCACTCACTACGCCGATCCCAAGGTGCTGGCCGAGGTCAGCGCGCAGGTAACCGGCACCATGAAGGGACTGGCCGTGGGCGCCATCCCGGAAAACGAGATGCTGCAAACTCGCGGCTGGTAAAGCAGTTTCAAGTTTCAAGTTTCGAGTTTCAAGTTGCAAATTGTGGCCCTGGGGCACCTCGGGGCCAGTTTCCCCTGCCTTAGGGCGGCTGACGACGAGCGCAACTAGAAACTTGAAGCTGCTATCGATCACACGCCAGGGCGACCGTAATCACTGTCTCCGAGTTCTTCCTAAAGTAAGACTTGAGCAGGAGGAGACATGATAGCCACCCTGCAAGCGCTTCTTTCCATGCTGTTGCCCGCCGCGGTCGCCGCCGGCGCCAAGGCCGCGAGCGATGGGCCGGCCCGCACCCTCGACAACCTGCAGACAGCATTCAATGGCGAGAGCAACGCCAACCACAAGTACCTGGCTTTCGCCAAGAAGGCCGACCAGGAAGGCTTTGGCGAAGTGGCCAGCCTGTTCCGCGCCGCCGCCAAGGCGGAAGAGATACACGCGGCCAATCATGCTGCCGTGATTCGCAAGCTGGGAGCCGAGCCCAAGGCAGAGATACTGCCGGTCGAGGTAAAATCCACCCGCGAGAACCTGAAAACCGCCATCGCCGGCGAAGTCTACGAGCGCGACGTGATGTATCCGGAGTTCATCGCCCAGGCCCAGGCGGTCGACAACTCCGCCGCCCTGCGCACCTTTAACTACGCTCTAAAGGCCGAGGCCGAGCATGCGCGCCTCTATACCGAGGCGCTGAAAAACCTCGACAAGCTGCGGGGCAAGAGCAAGCAGTATTTCGTTTGCCCGGTTTGCGGCGAGACCACGGATAGCCTGAGCTTCCCGCGTTGCCCGGTCTGCGGCGAGCCGAAAGAGAAGTACATTGCCGTCGCCTGACCTGACTGTCCGGAGCTGAGGCCAAGCTGCGCAGAGGTCCAGGCATATTCGAACCGAACCCCGCTCAAGCCGGAAACAGGCTTAAGTGGAGGCACCCACGCCTTCAAACAACATCTCTGGTTGAGCAACTCCGCTTTGGGTAAGAAATTCCCGGCGGGCGGGCATAACTACTTTCTGAAGGAGAGTAGAAGCTGTAAGCCTAGTGTTTTCAGGCCGTGCGGTATGGCAACCCGCATGCCTTAATAACCGCACAAGACGAAGTGGCGGGCGAGAGGGTTTGCCGGAAACCGGAAAGCGGTTTTTCGCAAGCCCTTTCGCTTTCAGGTGAGCGCCAGCTTGCCGGTGATTTCCAGGCCGGCGCGGCGTAGCAGAGCCGCCACCGTCTCTTCATTCAGGCGCGTGGCATCGTACTCGACGCGGATCGTCCGCTCGGCCTCGTTGAAGCGCAGGCGGCGGATGCCATACACCTCGCGAATATAGTCTATCGCCCGCATGGTAGCGGCCTCGGGCTGCATTCTGTAGCTGAAGCAAACATCCACGGTTGTCATAGTCGGCTCACCCCCGGCGGCGCAAGGCGAATCCAGCCCGGAGCAACTTGGCTCTAATATACAGCAGGGAACGGCGAAACTTGGGTCATTGAAGCGCTTAGGTGTAGTCTGCCTTTAGCAGGCTGCGGAAAAACGCGCCGACAAGCAAGGCGCTATGGAATGTCGGCACTAAATGTGTGCACTATAAGAGCAGCCAAAAAGATCTAGTAGCCTCGCCATTTCTAAAACCTGTTTTTCCGCAGCCTCTTAGGGCCCCAGTGGACGGCCGTTGGGGTGACGTTGGATTGATCAATGGAACAGAACACCGGAATTAGCGGCGCAGCCCAGAGTGGCAGTCAGACGCGCGTGAAAGATCCCGTGTGCGGAATGATGGTTGACCCCGCCAATGCTCGGGGCGGGAACCACACCTACCAGGACAAACAGTATTTTTTCTGCAACCCGCGTTGCCGTGAGCGCTTTGCAGCCGATCCTGAGAAATATCTCGACCCGAATTACAAGCCCGGTGGCATGGGGGCGGTGTTGGGCGGGATTGCGCCAGCGCCGCAGCCGGTCAAGATCGGGCCTGCGGCGACCTCAAGCGGCCACGCTGACGCCCCGGTAAAAACGTCCGCACCCGGGGCTTCCGAGGAAGAGATTTACACCTGCCCCATGGACCCGGAGGTGCGGCAGAGCGGTTCGGGTGTGTGCCCCAAGTGCGGGATGGCCCTGGAGCCGGAGACATTTCAGCTCCCGGCAGCGAAAACTGAGTACATCTGTCCGATGGACCCCGAGGTGGTCAGCGACAGCCCGGGGGCGTGTCCGAAGTGCGGCATGGCCTTGGAGCCCAGAACCGTCACCGCGGCGGCACCGGAAAACCCCGAGCTGCGCGAGATGGCGCGGCGTCTGAAGATTTCGCTGTGGCTTGGCGTACCGCTGCTGGCGCTGGCTATGGCGCACATGGTCATCCCGCTGGCCGGCGTGATTGGCGCCGCGACGGTGGCCTGGATCGAGCTGGCGCTGGCCACCCCCGTCGTGGTTTGGTGCGGACTGCCTTTCTTCCAGCGCGCCCGCGACTCTCTGCGCCATCGCAGTCTGAACATGTTCACCCTGATCGGCATCGGCGTAGGTGCAGCTTATGGCTACAGCGTGATTGCCACCCTGCTGCCGGGAATATTTCCGGCTTCGCTGCGGGTCGAGCATGGGCAGCCGCCGGTCTACTTTGAAGCGGCGGCGGCCATCACCATCCTGGTACTGGTGGGTCAGGTTCTGGAACTGCGCGCCCGTGGACAGACCAGCAGCGCCATCCGCTCGCTGCTTGACCTCTCGCCGCCGCTTGCGCATTTGGTGGACGACAGCGGCAGCGAACGCGACGTCGCCCTGGAGCAGGTACAGGCGAGCCAAAAGCTGCGCGTCCGCCCGGGAGAAAAGATTCCGGTGGATGGCGTGGTGCTGGAAGGGCAGAGCGCGGTCGACGAGTCGATGCTGACCGGCGAGCCGATTCCGGTGGCAAAGGGGGCAGGCAGCCGCGTGGTTGGCGGCACGGTGAATGGCACGGGCAGCCTGCTGATGCGCGCCGAACGCGTGGGCAGTGAAACCGTGCTGGCGCAGATCGTGCGCATGGTGAGCGAAGCCCAGCGCAGCCGCGCCCCCATTCAGCGCCTTGCCGACCGGGTGGCGGCGTTCTTCGTGCCGGCGGTGATCAGCGTTTCGGCGCTGACCTTCGTGGCTTGGATGATCTGGGGGCCGCAGCCCCGCTTTGCCTACGCGCTGGTGAACGCCGTGGCGGTACTGATCATTGCCTGCCCCTGCGCTCTCGGCCTGGCGACGCCGATGGCAATCATGGTGGGAACCGGGCGCGGAGCCCGGGCCGGCGTGCTCTTCAAGAATGCCGAAGCGCTGGAGCGGCTGGAGAAGATCGACACGCTGCTGATCGACAAGACCGGCACAATTACCCAGGGCAAGCCGTCGTTGGAGGCGGTTACGCCCGCGCCGGGCTTCAGCGACGAGCAGGTGGTGCAATGGGCGGCGAGCCTGGAGGCGGCCAGCGAGCATCCGCTGGCCCAGGCCATCGTCGAAGCTGCCAAGGAAAACCGCATCGAACTTAGACCGCTGACGCGGTTTCAGTCGGTCACCGGCAAGGGGGTCATGGGAGAAGTTGCTTATCGCCGGGTGCTGGTGGGGACGGCCGCTTTTCTGGTGGAAAGCGGCGTTGCTCCGGACGCGCTGGTAGGCGCCGCCGAACAGTTGCGCAACACCGGCCACACGGTAGCGTTCGTGGCTATAGATGGGGAGCTTGCCGGAGTTCTGGGGATCGCCGACCCCGTTCGCCCAACGGCGGCGGAGGCAATCCGCGCCTTGATGCAGGACGGCATTCGCGTGGACATGATTACCGGAGACAGCCGCGTCACTGCGCAAGCCGTGGCGCGCCAACTGGGAGTGAGCGACTTCTATGCCGAAGTGCTGCCGCAAGACAAGATCGGGGTAGTCAGGCAACGGCAGCAGCAGGGAAGAGTGGTGGCCATGGCGGGCGATGGCATCAACGATGCTCCGGCGCTGGCGCAAGCCGACGTGGGCATTGCCATGGCAACCGGAACCGATGTAGCTATTCAGTCGGCGGGGGTAACCGTAGTCGGGGGCGATTTGCGCGGCTTGGTGCGCGCCCGCCACCTGAGCAAGGCGGTGATGCGCAATATCCGCCAGAACCTGTTCTTCGCCTTCATCTATAACGCCGTGGGCGTGCCGGTTGCGGCGGGCATACTGTATCCGTTCGCCGGAATTCTGTTGAGCCCGATCTTCGCGGCGGCGGCCATGAGCTTCAGCTCGGTGTCGGTGATCTCTAATTCACTGCGGCTGCGGAGAGAAAAGCTCTAGCCCGGGTTATTCATGAAACAGGAACGTCATTCTGAGCGACGCGCCCGCGTTGTGGTGCGACCCGCATTTGTTGCGGGTAGGCGGGCGCGGAGTCGAAGAATCTTGCGTTTTGCATCTCTGCAGAGCGAAGGAAAACGCAAGATCCCTCGACTCGAACCGGTTGCGCCAAAAGCAGGCGCGGCCCGGTTCTCGCTCGGGATGACGCCTTTGGGTTGTTGGCAATCATGAACAATCCACGCTAGATCCGGGCCTTCGCACACGCAGTTCGCGCGCGGGCCGCTGCCGGTTTACATTTTTCGCAGGTAGTCCACGATTTCCGGCGAGGTCCAGTTCACCGGGCCGATAAACTTGCGCCGGATCACGCCCTGGCGGTCGATGACATAGGTTTCCGGAAAGGCGAAGGTCCCATACAGTGCGTTTGCGTAGCCCTTGCCATCGCGCACGGTGAGCAATCCCTGGGTGCGTTGCCGGGTAAAGTTCTTGTAGGCGCTCTCGTCCTGGTCGGCGCTGACAGCCAGGATAACCGCGCTGTCTCCCAATTCTTTTTGCAAGGCCACCAGCGAAGGCATCTCTTCGACGCAGGGCGGGCACCAGGTCGCCCAGAAGTTAAGCACCACGGGCTTGCCGCGGAATTGGCTGAGCCTGATGGTGCGTCCCGAATCGGTTATGGAAAAATCGGGGGCGGAGCTTCCGATGTGCGCCGGCTGCGATCCGCGGCGGCAGGCGCCAATCAGGGAAATTGAGAGCAAGACAAAGGCCAGGATGTAGCGATTGCGGCGGATCACCCTTCTATAATACTTGAGAGCAGGCGGCCCGCCATGAGCAACAGCACTTCAACAGGCCCGGCTGGCACAACCACGGCATTCGCCGCGAGGCCGGCAGCGAATGTTGCCACGCAGGCTGCTCCCACTGTCTCGGTGCTGGTCCCGGCACGGAATGAAGAAGCCAACCTCGGCCGTTGCCTGCGCTCCATCGTGGCGCAGCAGGGAGTTGCTTTCGAGGTGATCGTTATCGACGATCACTCGGTTGACGGAACGCGCGCCCTGGCGCAGCAGTTTGCAACCGCAGCGGCCGGCTCTCCGCGGGTGTCCGTGGCCGAGGCGCGCTCGCCGCTGCCCGATGGATGGACCGGGAAGGCAAATGCCCTATGGACCGGAGTGGGTCTGGCGCGTGGGGAATGGCTGCTGTTCACCGATGCCGACACCGAACACGCGGCCGGTTCGCTGGCGCGCGCGCTGGCCGAGGCCGAGGGGCGCGGGTTAGACTTGCTATCGTTTTCCCCGGAGCAGCAAGTCGAAGGCTTTTGCGAGCGCGCGCTCATGCCGGTGGTGTTCTCCGAACTGGCGACAACGTACCGGCCGCGAGAGGTCAGCGATCCGGCCAAGCCGGCTGCCGCTGCCAACGGACAATACCTGCTGATGCGGCGCTCGGTTTATGACAGGCTGGGCGGGCACGCGGCCATTGCCGGCGATCTGCTGGAAGACGTGGCCCTTGCCCGCATGGTGAAAAGCGCCGGCTTGGGCCTGGGCTTCCGAATGGGCAAGGGAATGGTCCGTACGCGCATGTACCGCGGCTGGGAGCAGATGCGCGAGGGCTGGACAAAGAACCTGGCGCTGTTATTTCCCGAGGCGCGCCGCCTGGCATATCGCCGTTTGGGAGAATTCGCGGCGCTGGCGGGCCTGCCGCTGGCCGCCGGTGCCGCCTTTCACGGTCAGCGCAACCGGTTGGGCTGGCTGGCACTGCTGGGCGCGGGCTGCTTCTGGGCCAAGTTTTTGTTGCGCGTGCGACGGGCGCATTTCGACCCGGGCTCCACGGCTCTTTCGGTTTTCGGCTTACCGTTGTTCGCCAACCTGCTGCTGCGCTCCGAAGCGGCGCACCGCGCCGGCAGGATACAGTGGAAAGGGCGCAACTATTGCGCATCGAGCGCATCTGCCAAAAAGGAGGCGGCGAAGCAGGCCTGAACGAAAGCCACATGATTTACCTGACGCGCAAATGCGAGTTTTCCGCATCGCACTACTACTACAATTCTGAGTTGAGCGAGGAGGAAAACCGCAAGCTGTTTGGCAAGTGCGCCAACCGCAACGGGCATGGCCATAATTACACCGTGGAGGTGACGGTGCGTGGCGAGGTCGACGCCACGACCGGCTTCCTGATCGATCTGAAAGAGCTGAAGGAGACTCATGAACCGCGAGGTGATGGAGACTCTCGATCACCGGCACCTCAACCGCGAGGTGGCGGAGTTCGCCGGGCAAAACCCCACCACCGAGAACATCGCCCTCTACATCTGGCGGCGGCTGGAAGCCAGGCTGGCGCAGCAACACGGCGAGTCCACGGCTGATTCGCCGGGGACCCCGGTCACCAGGCTGCATCGTGTGCGCGTCTATGAAAGCCACGACCTGTTCGTGGACGTTTACGGTGAAGCATGAAAGCCTATCTGACGAGACGTTGGGGACCCCGGTCACCAGGCTGCATCGTGTGCGCGTCTATGAAAGCCACGACCTGTTCGTGGACGTTTACGGTGAAGCATGAAAGCCTATCTGACGAGACGTTACTGGGTGGCGGCTTCGCACCGCCTGCACTCGGGCCGGTTGAGCCAGGAGCAGAATCGCGCCATCTATGGCAAGTGCAACAACCCGCACGGGCACGGGCACAACTACCTGGTCGAGGTCACCGTCAGCGGGCAGATCGACCCGCTTACGGGCATGATTTGCAATCTTGTCGAGCTTGATGACGTGGTCGAACGCGAGGTGCTGGAGAGATTCGACCACCAGAACCTCAACTGCATGCCGGAGTTCCGCGACCTGGTGCCGACCAGCGAGAACCTGTGCCAGGTGATTTACCGCATCCTGAAGCGGCACATTTCAGCGGCTCGCCTGGAGAAGGTGCGGCTCGAAGAGACGTCTATGAACAGCTTTGAGTATCTGGGCGAGGAAACGGGACCGGCAAACGATGCCGCTTTGGCATCGCTTGGAGCAAAGGAGAAATGCAAGTGAAGCGAAGTCGCAGTGAAACGGAGACGCCGGACGCCGCCAAGGCGGCCACGCTGGAGGGCTCCGTGCTCAGCAATGCCAGCATGGAAGACCTGGTGCGGGAACTTATCGCCCGCATTGGCGAAGATCCGGACCGCGAAGGAATGGCGCAGACTCCCATGCGCTTTCAGCGCACCCTGGAGTACCTGACCAAGGGCTACCACGAGGACCCGCAGACGCTGCTCAACGGCGCGCTGTTCACCGTCGACTACGACGAGATGGTGATCGTGAAGGACATCGAGATGTTCAGCCTCTGTGAGCACCACATCCTGCCGTTTTTCGGCAAGGTCCACGTGGCCTACATTCCCAACGGCAAGGTGATCGGGTTGAGCAAGGTTCCGCGCCTGGTGGAGGTCTTTGCCCGCCGCCTGCAGGTGCAGGAGCGGCTGACCACGCAGATCGCCGAAACCATCCAGGACGTGATTCAACCGCAGGGAGTAGGCGTAGTGGTCGAGGCGCGCCACCTCTGCATGATGATGCGCGGGGTGGAGAAACAGCACTCGGCAGCGGTAACATCGGCCATGCTGGGAGCTTTTCGCGACCTCGACACGCGCAGCGAGTTCCTCTCGCTGATTCGCCAGAAGTCGCCGGAGAATTATTAGAGCTTGCTCGACCGGCTTCACTAGGCGGCACGCCTGAAGAGGCTGCGGAAAAACAGATTTAGGGGCAGATGTGACTACAAGATCTTGTTAGCGATTGTTGTAGTAGCCACAGCCCATAGCGCCTCGCTTGTTGCTTCGGCGCGTTTTTCGGCAGCCTGTGAAGGCGTGCCCTTTCAAAGATCAGGCGATAGCGAAACTATATTGGCGCGAAAAACCAGCAAGACCGAAAGCACTTCAAGTCCCAGGCGCACGCAGCCGGCGGCGCGTGCCGCCTCTAGACCGTTGCGCGGGAAAACCGCCCTGGTAACCGGCGGCAATCGCGGCATAGGCTTGGCCATCGCCCGAACCCTGGCCCGCGCGGGCGCCTCCGTTTTCATCACCGGCCGTAACGAACCCGCCCTGGCCGCCGCCGTCAAGTCGATCCGCAAGCACTCCGGAAATATTCGCGCGGCGCACTGCAACGTGTGTGACCCGCACTCGGTGGAGCGGTTGTTCCGGGCGGTGGGCGAAGAGTTTGGCCGCCTGGATATTCTCGTCAACAACGCCGGACTGGCCCATTCCACCAGGGAGATCGCGACGCTGCCGCTGGCCGAGTGGCAGGAAGTGGTGGAAACCAACCTGACGGGAATGTTCCTGGTTACCCGCGCGGCTTCGCCGCTGATGGGAGCCGGAGGAGTAATAGTCAATAATCTTTCGGTCGCCGCCAGCCAGATTTTCCCGGGGATGGCGGCCTACACGGCCTCCAAGCACGGCGCGCTCGGCTTTACCAAGACGCTGCGCGAGGAGCTGCGGCCGCGGCAGATTCGCGTCATTGCCCTGCAGGCCGGCGCCACCGATACCGCCATCTGGCAGCAGTTTTGGCCGGACGCCCCGCGCCACAAGATGATTTCGCCGGACACCATCGCCGAAGCCGTACTGGCGGCCCTGCTGCTGCCCGAAAACGCTACCGTCTCCGACTTGGTCATTACCCCCAGCGGCGGGCCGTTGTAGCCGCGAGCGCAACGCCTGCCGGTGTGGACGCGCCGCCGGACAGCCGACGGAGGCAAGCGCTGCGCTATGGCCCCTAACCCTAGACACTCAGGCCTGCTTGCGCCGCTGCCTGCGGTAGAGCTCTTCCGCCTCCTCGATGTCGCGTTCGATCTGCTCCGGGTCGGGAACTTCGAACTCCGGATCGCGGGTGGAGTTGCTTGGCCTGGGATCGCGCCGTATGGGCTCAACCTTCTTCTTGGGATCGTTAGCCTTAGCCATGAATCGCCTCGCTTGATTTTGGGTAGATCAAGCGTTGGACGGAGCCAGCCAAACAGGGGATGCCCGCCCGGTCGGTGCTCAATCCTCAGCCGAGCACCAGCCCGAAAATTCCGCCGGCGATCAGGGCGGAGGCGATCATGCGCCGCAGCAGGTGGCCTTCGCTGAGCACCTTGCTGCCGAAGTAAGCGCCGATCATCATCGACATCTCGCGCGCCGGCGCGATATGACTGACCGGCGCGATCTTCATGGCAAACAGAACCAGGATGTAGCCGGTGGGCGTGAGAAAGGCGATACCGAGCGCATGCTTCCAGTAGGTGGAAAATTCCGCCCGCACCCTCACCCGATCTTTGCACGCCCTGGGGGTGAGCACGACGGCGCGGAATATGTTCTCTGCGAAGTCCACCAGGATAGGCGACAGGAGCAAGACCTTTACCGAGTAGCCGTCCACGATGGTGTAGCAGGCGATGATTACTCCCGTCAGCGCTCCCCAGAATATTCCCGCCCGCGCCGTGCCGGCGCGCAACAGATTCAGGCCGCCGGAGAGCAGCAGGATGCCCGAGACCACCAGCAGGGCGCCGGCAAACGCCAGCGCCGTCGGGCGTTCGCGCAGGACCAGGACCGCTCCCCAGAAAGAGAGCAGCGGGCCGGTGCCGCGGGCCAGCGGATACACCACCGAAAGATCTCCGGCACGGTAGCCGCGCTGCAGGCTGTCAAAGTAGACGAGGTGCAACACGCCGGTGGCCAGCAGGAAGGCGGCGGCCTTCCAGCCCAGCTTTTGCCAGTCGTTGTGTACTATCCAGAGCGAAACCGGGAGAAATATGACGGAGTCGGCGCAGCAGGCAAACCAGATAAGATGACGGCAGTCGGCCGCCCGTTTGGCCAGCAGGTTCCAGGTGGAATGGGCAAAGGCGGCGACGATGATCAGACCTAAGGCTGTGAGTGACACCGGTACTCCTCCGGGGCCGGCGTCCCCGGCGGCTGAGGGTCAAGAACGAATCATTCCCGGCGGCGAATTGTTAAAGGACTGTTACAACCGTAAGAACAGAATCTCCCGCTGTCAAGCATCATCTGCTTGCCGGGCTAGCGGTAGTAATAGTAGCGACTGCGCCGGGAAGGGAAGAGCCGGATCAGCAGCATGCCGCTGACAAACCCGCCCACGTGCGCCCAGACGGCCACTCCGCCGCCGGTGTTGTGGGTGGCGGCGATGGCTGTGGCTGCCCCGCTCAGGAATTGCACGATGAACCAGTACCCCAGGACAACCCAGGCGGGCAGCCAGACAAAGAAGACAAAGAAAAAAGGCACCAGCGTAAGCACGCGCGCCGAGGGGAAAAGCACGAAATATGCCCCCATAATCCCGGCAATGGCGCCGCTTGCGCCCACGCTCGGCACGGTCGAGTCAAGGTTGAAAATGGTGTGCACGATCACCGCCCGCCAGCCCGCACGTGAGATACAGGAGCAGATAGGGAAAATGCCCGGCTTGACCTTCAACGTTGTCGCCAAAGATCCACAGGGCCCACATGTTAGCGATGACATGCAGCCACGAAGCGTGCAGGAACATGGAAGTCAGAAAGGGAAGCAGCGCCGCCTCGGGCGTGACCACGTAGCTGCCAATCCGGTAGACCAGCTCGTGGGGAACGTGTCCGCCCTGCAGAAGTATGCCGATGCGGGCCGGGACGAGCCCGAATATCTGCACCACCTCCTGCAGCGCGCCCTGTCCATAGGTCTTCCCCAGCATCCATTCGCCCAGGAAGATGAAAATGTTGGCGGCGAGCAGGAACCAGGTCACGTACGGCGTGCTGATGCGAGGCGCGTCATCGCGGATCGGGATCATGTTCTGGCGGTTTGCTTAGATATGTGACGCTGCGCGGGCCCATTCCCCGGCTGCCGGGGTAAGCAAACTATCATACGGCAAAACGGGTCGCTTATCTGCATCTGCGAGACAGAAGTAGTGGGTCAATTTGAATTTCCACAACAACGGGTGCCCCACGTCCCGCCCTGCTTTTGGGCTGACGTGGGACCAATTCCCAGGTTAGCGCCGAAAAGCGCGGCGCGGAACCTGGGGCACCCTTCAATTGACCCACTACCGAGAATCCGACTTGACCCGGTAGCGCGCAACGTCGAACATAACTTGGGCCCGGCACGCCGGCCAGGCAGCCCGCTGCCGGTGGCGGCGTCGGGTTCACTCTCGGCCGTGGCTGCGGCTGAATTTGCCGGGGCGGAGCAGGCAATGGCAATTGATGGGATTCTGGTGGTGGACAAGGCGTCGGGAATGACCTCCCATGATGTAGTCGCGCGGCTGCGGCGCATCTCCGGCGAGCGCTCCATCGGGCACTTGGGCACGCTGGACCCCCTGGCCACCGGCGTCCTCCCCCTCGTGCTGGGTCGGCTGACGCGCCTGGCGCAGTTCTATTTACCCCAGCAAAGACCCGGAACGCCGCCCTCGGCGGGACCGTGGCAAGCTCAGCCTGGCAGGCAGAACAGCAAGGCTTACGAAGGAGAAATCCGGCTGGGGATGGTCACCGACACCTACGACGCCGATGGCGAGGTGGTTGCCTTCGAGCGCCGCTGCGACCCGGCATCGCTTTCCCTGGAAACCATCCGGCAGGCTGCCAGCAGCTTTCGCGGACGCCTGCGGCAGGTCCCACCGCCGTTTTCCGCCAAGAAGATCAATGGAGTGCCGGCCTACAAGCTGGCCCGCAAGCACCAGGAGGTGGAGCTGAAGCCGGCGGAGGTAGAGGTCGAGGAGTTCGAGATCGATAGCCTGGCCGCAGACCGGGTGCGTTTCCGGGTGGTGGCCTCGCCGGGAACCTACGTCCGCTCGCTGGCCCACGACCTGGGACAGGCTCTCGGTTGCGGCGCCCACTTGGCCGCCCTGCGACGCACCCGCTCAGGCGAGTTCAGGCTGGAAGACGCCAACACGCTGGAGGAAATCGAGGCCGCGTTCGCCGGCGGCAGCCCGGAGAGCGTCGCCGAGCTTTTCATCCACCCGCGCCGCATTCTGCCGGAGATGCCTGCGGTTACCGCCCCTCCGGAGGCGCTGGCACGGCTTCGCCACGGGGCAGCGGTGAACCTGCCGGAGATGTCGGACGCGCCCCTGGTAAAAGTATTTGCCGGCCAGACGGAGTTGCTGGCCATCGCCCGCCGTATTGCCGGGACGCTGTTCCAGCCAACGGTGGTTCTGGTTGGGGCGGAGGCTGCCCCACGCAATGTCCGATAACAGATATTCTGTGAAGCGTGAACACAGGCAGACCTCGCGAGGCGTGCCATCGCCGCTTCCGTCCTGGTTAATAGAGCAGCACACCTCGGGTATAATCTGACTCCATACTCTTCCCGGGTATGTAAGCGACTGGTAGATTGTGGATTTTAGAAATGCAGGCATCAGTGCGACTTCCGTGGACCTGTCGTTTGCGTGTAATGATTCTATTGGCGGAATTGTTCGCCGCCTTGGTCTTCTGCTGGGTTGTTCCACCTGTTCCGGTATGGGCGGGCTACCACAACTTCGCCGACAAACGTTCCCTGCTTTACGTCCCAAACTGCTTAGACGTGCTCTCCAATGTGCCGTTTCTGTGTGTGGGCATTTGGGGCATGTTCTTCTTGTTTGGCGAAAGCGCCAGGACCAAGTTCGAGAATATGCAGGAGAGAATTCCTTATCTGCTGTTCTTCCTTGGCGTTGCATTGACCGGCATCGGGTCAGGCTACTATCATCTCGCTCCTTCCAACTCTCGGCTGGTATGGGACCTGCTCCCGATGACGATCTCCTTCGTTTCGATTGTCGATACGGTAATCGTCGAACGCATTTCGACAAGAGCCGGCATCTTACTGATACTACCTACAGTTGTTTTCGGCATTGCCAGTGTTGCGTACTGGTATCTTGGCGAGCTGCACGGGCACGGCGACCTCCGCTTTTATTTACTGGTACAGTTCTTCCCGGCATTGATCATCGCAACAATCATTCTATTATTTCCATCTAGGTACAATCGCACTTATGATTTGTTCGTCGTGTTTGTCCTGTATGTTCTTGCAAAACTCTTTGAATCGCTGGATGCGCAGATTTTCTCTCTCGGTCACATCATAAGTGGCCATACGCTGAAGCACCTGGCGGCTGCGGTCGCTTGTTACTGGATTCTGCGGATGCTTGCTCTCAGGACAGCGAGGACTCGAAATGACATCACCCAAGATCCGCGGTTCATTGTTTTACAACAGGGCTAAAAGGCGGCCCATTTCTTACGAGGAGGGCTTGTGAAAGTAGGTCTATTACGTCTTCTCGCATGTCCCGTATGCCAGGGTGATTTTGAGGCCCGCGCTAAGCGGACAGACGAAGAGGGGATCATTGACGGGAAGGTGGTCTGTCTAGTCTGCCAAGCATCGTTCCCTATCATCCGTGGTGTGCCCCGTTTTGTGTCTCGACAATTAAGTGCAGAGCAGCAGGCCACGGCAGATGCTTTTGGCTATGAATGGACCCACTATTCAGCGCTTACTGAAGCAGACCGGGAAGAATTTTTGGATTGGATCAAACCGCTGACGGCGCAAGACTTCCAAGGGAAACTGGTGCTAGATGCCGGCTGCGGCAAGGGTCGGCATATCGCCCTTGCCGCCCAGTTCGGCGCGCGACAGGTTGTTGGAATTGATTTGTCTGACGCTGTCGAATCGGCTTACAACAACACACGTCATCTGGATAACGTTCACGTTGTTCAGGCCGACATATTCAATTTACCATTCGGCAGCCCGTTTGACCTGGCTTATAGCATCGGAGTTCTGCATCACCTACCTGATCCAAAACGAGGTTTTCTGAGGCTGACAGAGCATGTGCGACCAGGAGGACGGGTATCGATATGGGTGTATGGCAAAGAGGGGAATCATTGGATCGAGAGATTCGTCGACCCGATTCGCATAAATGTCACATCAAAATTACCGAAAATCATGACGCGCTGCCTTTCATTCCTGATTGCACTGCCGCTATACCTTGCACTTAAGCTGGTCTATAGGCCAGTCAATATCAGCCACTGGAGCCGGGTTAAGAGCAGGCTACCCTATGCTGATTACCTCTGTGCGATTTCCGGGTACTCATTCGCGGAAAACTTCTGGAATGTTTTCGACCATTTAGTTGCGCCGACAGCTTTTTATCACAGCCGGGATGAAGTCGAGGATTGGTTTCGAGCAGCTGGGATCGGAGCGGCGCAAATCACGCACGTAATAACAACAGTTTAAGGGGCACGGGAATAAGGGTCCGTGAAGCGGCTTTCGCAGCCGCCGCGGCTACGAAATCACGTTAGACTATAGTCTTATTTTGCAGGGTCAGGTGAAACCGTGAAGAGAACATACAAAGTCGTCGATGTGTTTACAGACAAGCCGCTGCTGGGCAATCCAGTGGCCGTGGTGCTGGATGCCGAAGGGCTTGACACCAAGGCCATGCGGGCTATCGCCCGGTGGACAAATCTCTCCGAAACCACCTTCGTATTGCCGCCGACGACAGCCCGTGCCGATTACCTGCTGCGAATCTTTTCGCCGGGCAGCGAACTGCCTTTCGCCGGTCATCCGACCCTCGGCAGCGCCTATGCGGCGCTTGAGGCCGGCCGTGTCGTGCCGCGCAACGGACACCTCGTGCAGGAATGCGGCGCCGGGCTGGTCGAAGTGGTCGTTGAATGCGAGCAGGCACAGCGCCGCCTCACTCTCAGCATGCCGCCGGCATCGGTCACACCTCTGAAAGCCGCTGACGTGGAGGAGCTCGAAGCGGTACTCGGCCATCCGGTGGTGAGAGAGATCGCTCCTGCCATCATCAACGTCGGCGTGATCTGGGTGGTGGCGCAGCTCCGGAATGCCGAGAGCGTGCTGGCTCTAAAGCCCGATTTAGTCCGTTCCGCGGCTTTCGAGCGGCGTCTCGGCGTGACCGGAGTGGCTGTTTTCGGGCCGTCTGATGCCGGAGAGCGGGCAATTGAAGTGCGATGTTTCGCACCCTCCTGCGGCGTCAACGAAGATCCGGTCTGCGGCAGCGGCAATGGCAGCATTGCCGTGTTCCGGCGCGAGCGGGGCCTGTTGCCGGCTGGCGACTCGGCCTATGTAGCTTCTCAAGGGCGATGCGTTGGGCGTGACGGACGGGTTTTGGTCACAGTTGACGCTGCCGGGCACGTCACTGTTGGCGGGACGTGCGTCACCTGCGTCGATGGCACGCTGGATTGCTAGGCTGCCTGGGTGGAGCTTTAGCGAGCTCTTACGCGACCGGCGCCAGCAAATCTTCCAGTTCCCTGCGGAAACGCTCCAGCTCGTCCAGCCGCTCGGGCGTAGCCTCGACGATGTTGGCTTTGTTCTGGAAGACCTTTTTGCCGTCTTTTTCGACCAGCACCCCGATCACGTCGCCCATGCGCCAGCCGGGCAGGCCTATGAGCTTCACGCCCTCTGGCGTGGTATGTAGCAGCGCCACGCAACTTCCCCTGACGACGCCCAGGGCATTGGGAAAACGTTCCAACCGTTCTATGGCAAAGCCACCCTGGTAGATTCTGCGTAGCTGTTCGGCTGGATCGGGCATGGACTATTTAAGATTGAAGATTTAGATTTAATGTTTTGGATTAATATTTATATTTTAAAATTCTTATTTTAAAAGAGATATATAATCGCGTAAACATACTGAAAAGATTGACATCCGATCGCCTAAAGACCTCGTGAGAGTTGAATGTTTCACCTTCAATATTATATGTATCTATAACATAAATCACATCTTATATCGTCCAATATCATCATCGTTAAGGCCTTCCAGCCATTTGCGCAGCTCCTCGTTGGTGGCCTTGTCGGAGGTGGCGCTGGCGACCTTGGAGTTGCGCAGCACGGCATCCTCGACAAAGATCGGGCAATCCATGCGCAAGGCCAGCGCCAGGGCATCGGAAGGGCGCGAATCTATGCTGATGATCTGCCCATCGCGCTCGGCCCAGATGACGGCGTAAAAGGTGTCGTCGCGCAGATCGGTGACCACCACTTTGCGCAGGTTGGCGCCCAGTCCCATGAGGACGTTTTTGAGCAGGTCGTGCGTCATGGGTCGCGGGGTGGTCACCTTCTCGATCTCCAGGGCGATGGCGTTGGCCTCGTAGACGCCGACCCAGATCGGCAGCACAGTGTCACTGGCAATGTCCTTGAGGACCACGATCGGCATATTGGTCGTAGGGTCCATCATGAGCCCGCGTATCCTCATCTCAACTTCCATTCTGCCCTCCTGATCGATGACCACTCCAACCATAAAAGCGATGGCTGCGTTTAATAGCTGATGATTTGATGCCTGGCGTCCCTCGCACGATTAACCGGCTCCTCGGATCGCTGCTGGCCCTTGCGACAGCTTGATTTCTGCGTCGGCCCTGAAGCCAAGCTCGCGCTCGCCCGCCCAGCCTCAGGCGACCATCTCGCCGGCCAGGCTGTTGGGAAAGGCTCGGGTCACGAGCACCCGCGCGTAGTTGCCCGGGGCCAGGGCCTTGGCGGCTGCCGGGACCGTAAAATTCAACGTCTTGTTCTGCGTGGTGCGGCCGATCAATTGTCCCCGGGCCGCATTCGATCCTTCGACTAAAACTTCAATTATCTCCCCTACATGTTTGCTATATCGGACCGTTTGAATATCTTTTTGCCTGTTGTTCAAAACTTGCAGCCGGCGCCACTTCTCCTCGTCGCCGATGCTGTCGGCGAAGCGCAGCGCCGGGGTGTTGGGGCGGGCCGAGTATTTGAAAGAGAAGATGGCGTCATAACCGACCTCGTCCAGCAGCGCGAGCGTCTCCTCAAAGTCGTGCTCGCTCTCGCCAGGGAAGCCGACGATGATGTCGGTGGTGATGGAGATGTGCTTGTTCCTCGCCTCCCTTATCCAGGCGATGCGCTCCAGGTATTCCTCGCGGGTGTACTCGCGCGCCATGCCGGCCAGCACGCGGGTGGACCCGCTCTGCACCGGCAGGTGAACGTGATCGCAAAGCGCGGGGACGGAGTCGATGGCGGCGACGATGTCGCGGGTAAAGTCGCGCGGGTGCGAGGTGGTGAAGCGCACGCGCCGAATCCCGGAGATCTCGCCCACCGCAGCCAGAAGTTCGGCGAACGTCTTCTTGGCCGAAGGGTCGTGGTACGAGTTGACGTTTTGCCCCAGCAGTTGCACCTCGCTGTAGCCGCTCTCGGCCATGCGCCGGGCCTCGCCCAGCACGGAATCGGAGCGGCGGCTGCGTTCCCTGCCGCGCGTATAAGGGACGACGCAGTAGGCGCAGAACTTGTCACAGCCTTCGATGATGGTGATGTATCCGCGATAGGGATTGGTGCGGGTGGTGAACTCGGTCTCGAAGGTCCGGTCAGTCTGGCGGTCGTCCAGCCCGGTGGCGCGCTGCCCGGCCTCGATCTGCACCAGCATCTCCGGCAGCCGGCGATAGCTGGCCGAGCCGGCCACCAGCGACACGTGCGGCGCGCGCTGAAAGATGCGCTCGCCCTCCTGCTGGGCCACGCAACCCAGTACCGCGAATTTCTTTCCCTGCTCCCGGAGCTTCTTGAAATCCGCCAAGCGGTGAAAGACCTTCTGCTCCGCCTTATCGCGGATGGAACAGGTGTTGTAGAAGATCAGGTCAGCCTGCTCGACCGAATCGACCTGGCGGTAGCCCTGAGAGATCAGCGTCCCGATCACCTTTTCGGAGTCGTGGACGTTCATCTGGCATCCGAAGGTCTCTATGAAAAACGTCTTTTGTCCGCAACTCACAACCAACTCCGATAAAGCGATTCGGTCAGTATATAGCGAAGTTCCGCAGCCAGCTTGCAACCCCGCGCCATTGTGCCAAACCGGCGCAGGAATTATTTCGGCCGGCGCCTACTTCGGGTCGCCGTTTCGTACCAGCTTCAGGAATTCGCGGTGCACACGCGGGTCGTCGGACAGCTCCGGGTGGAAGGTCGCGGCCATCTTACTTCCCTGCCGCACCAGGACGGGGTAGCCATCGCGCTCGGCCAGGACCTCAACTGCGGGGCCGACCCGCTCGATGCGCGGCGCGCGGATATATACCTGCTCCAGCGGCCCGCCTTCAAGCTTGCTGAGGGCGGTGACTATGGCCGAATCGATCTGCCGTCCGTAGGCGTTGCGGCGCACCGTGATGTCCAAAGCGCCCAAGCCTGCCTGCGCCGGGTTCTGGACCTCGACAGCCAGCAGGATGGCGCCCGCGCAGGTTCCGAAAACCGGCTTGGCGCGCACGAATTCGGCGAGCTTCCGAAACCCCTCTTCGCCCAGCAGGCGCAGGATGGTGGAAGACTCGCCGCCCGGGATCACCAGGCCGTCGATTTCATCCAGCTGTTCCGGCTTGCGCACCAGCACAACTTCCGCACCGAGCTCTTGCAGTCGTTTGCGGTGCGCGTCAAAGTCGCCCTGCAGCGCCAGCACGCCAATCTTCATGCTTTTATTCTATCCGACGCCACAACTGCCGAGCCCGGGTAGTGGGTTAATTTGAAGGGTGCCCCAGGTTCCGCGCCGCGCTTTTCGGCGCTAGCCTGGGGGATTGGCCCACGTCAGCCCAAAAGCAGGGCGGGACGTGGGGCACTTGTTGTTGTGGAAATTCAAATTGACCCACAACTCGAGCCCCGCTCATGCAGCCAAGGTCGGGCTTGGGCAGTTTTGCCGGCGGAGAGTTCGTCGGGCAAAAACAACTTTGCCGATGGCGGCTTCCCTGCCCTTGGTTGAAGGCAAGTGATGGAAGCCGTCATCGGCATCAAGCAACTGCAACTGCAACTACATTCGCTACGGGCTGCGCCCGCGAGCCGAACGCTGTTAGCTGGGCTGCTGCGCCTTCTTTTCCTTCATCTTCTCGCGGTGCGCCTTCATATTATCTTTCCACTGCTGGCGCTGCTCAGGGGTAAGCGTGCCGGAGACTTGCTTGAATGCATCCCGGTGGATGCCCCTGATCTTGTCTTTCTTTTGCACGTCGCTCAGGGTGGTGTCGCTCCTTACCGCCTTGATGTCGCTCCACTCTTTGGCGCGAATGGACTTGATGTTCGCCTTCTGCTCGTCGGTGAGGTTCAAGTTCTCCATGCCGCGCATGCCCTTGGCGTGGGTTTTACCTGCGGCCGGAGCGGTGGGGCCGGAGGGGGTGGTTGGGGTTTGCGCCGGTGCCGGCGCGTTCTGAGCCGCGCATGTCGCCAGCATTGCTATCGACAATGCGCCGGCCGCCGATATTGCCTTTACTTCTTTCCAGTTCATTTCTAGCCTCGCTTGGGGTTCCTTCTCGTTACTGTTAGCTGCTCGAACCCGTACTAACTATAGGAACACACTGGGTTGACAAGAGTTTCCCGCCACTTTCAGGCCAACAGCGCACTGGCATTTGTGTAGATTTGAAAAGTGAGCGCGAGGCCGGAGGAGATTCTCGCCCGCAGCATCACGGTGAAGCTGCAGTCTCTTTATTAAACTGAATTTATTAAACTGAATGCTGATGAAGGTACTGATCGCCTCTTCCAATCCGGGCAAGCTGCGAGATTTTGTAGGCGCGGCTGCTTTGTATGACGTTCAGCCGGAGTTGATTCCCGGCTTCGAGCAGTTGCCGCCGGCGGTGGAGGATGGCGCGAGCTTCGCCGAGAATGCGCGCAAAAAATCCGAGCACTACAGCCGTTACCTTCCCGGGGAGATGGTGCTGGCGGATGACTCGGGACTGGCGGTGGATGCTCTGGGCGGCGCTCCCGGCGTGCATTCGGCGCGCTACGCCACTCTGCGTCTCCAGGCAGCCGAGGCCGGCACAAACTCCGGAGATGAGGCCAACAACTCCTGCCTGCTGCGAGATCTGGCGAAAGTAAATGACGACCAGCGGCAGGCGCATTTTGTCTGTGTGATTTCCGTCGCGCGCGATGGGATCGAGTTGACCAGCTTCCGGGGCGAGGCCCATGGCGTGTTGCTGCGCCAGCCCAGAGGCAGCAACGGGTTCGGCTACGATCCTTTGTTCTTTTTCCCGCCACTGTCCAAGACCTTTGCCGAGCTCACGCCGGAGCAGAAGGCGGCGGTCAGCCACCGCGGGCAGGCGCTCAGGGCTTTTCTGGACTGGTGCCGGCAAAGATGCAGCCCATAGCGCAGGCCGGCAGGAGCCCGGGGAACGCCCTATCGTGTGATGGAGGGCACACAGGTATGTTCCTGACGCCACTTGCTTTTTCCCTAAGAAGTGTAAAATTTGAGCACATCAATGGTATTAAGGGCTATATCTGATCGCTGAGCAGCGCGGGACGTCGTGGGATCCCAAAGTTCTGCTGCGCAGTTTTGATTCTTGACTAAAGCGGGTCTGTGCCGCGATAATCCTTGTCAATTCTGCTGCACTCACCCAACGCCTACAAGGAGCATTCTGTGGCAACACCAGTCACGGCGAGTTCGGCTCGCATTCCCGCTGGAGTTCCGGCCTTGCGCCCAGGCGCCGGCTACTCCTTTTTCTGGCGCCGCCTGCATTCGCTGACCGGGATCGTGCCCGTCGGCGCCTTCCTGGTTGAGCACTTCGTCTCGAACGCATTTGCCACCAATGGGCCGCAGGCGTACTCGGAGCAGGTAAAGTTCCTGACTGGACTTCCCTTCACTGTTTGGCTGGAAGTCCTGTTTATTTACATCCCCATCGCCTACCACGCGTTATACGGCTTCTACATCTGGTACCGGGGCGAGTCCAACGTGGGCGATTATCCGTGGATGGGCAACTGGCTCTATACCACCCAGCGCTGGACCGGCGCCATCGCTTTCCTCTACATGGGGTACCACACCTACACCATGCGCTTCAGCGGGGTACACCTGTTCCACGGCGGGTACATCTATGCCTTTGGGAAGGTGCATAACGAACTGCTTTCTTCGCCCTGGATTATTGTTATCTACGCGATTGGGATCATCGTCGCCTCCTGGCACTTTGCTTACGGAATCTGGTTGTTTGCCGCCAAGTGGGGAATCACGGTCGGGGCCGAAGCGCGGCGCAAGTTCGGCTACGTTTGCCTGGCGATTGCCGTGGTCTTCCTGCTGGCGGGAGCGGCCACGATGAAGGCTTTCGTGAGCCCCGATCCCGGCTGGGAGTGGCTGAACCCTGGCCAGCATGCACAGCAGATACTGGTTGTACCAACGCGCTAAACATGCGCCGGGCCGCTTTTTTGCCTGGCCCAACCGATATTTAAGAGAAGAGCTGCAATGGCCAATCCAAGAATCATCATCGTCGGTGGCGGACTGGCGGGACTTTCCGCCGCTATCAAGGTCGCGGAGATGGGTGCCCAGGTGAGCCTGTTCTCCATCGTCCCGGTAAAGCGTTCGCATTCGGTGTGCGCGCAGGGAGGAATCAACGTCGCCAAGAACCTGAAGGGCGAGGGCGACTCTCCCTGGCTGCACTTCGACGACTCCGTTTATGGCGGCGACTTCCTGGCGGATCAGCCTCCGGTTAAGGCCATGTGCGACATGGGACCGGCCATCGTCGATCTGCTCGACCGCATGGGCGTGCCCTTCAATCGCACCCCGGAAGGACAACTCGACTTTCGCCGCTTCGGCGGGACGCTGTTTCAGCGCACCGCTTTTGCCGGCGCCACCACGGGGCAACAGCTCCTGTATGCGCTGGACGAGCAGGTACGCCGTTACGAAAGCGCGGGCAAGGTCGCCAAGTTCGAGAGCTGGGAGTTTCTGTCGGGAGTTTTTGACGACCGCCGCGTCTGCCGCGGAATCTGCGCCATCGACCTGCGTTCGATGGAGGTGCAGACCTTCCCTGCCGACGCCGTGATCATAGCCACCGGCGGCGTGGGCGCCATCTTCGGCAAGTCGACCAACTCGGTGGTGTGCACCGGCTCGGCGCAGTCGGCGCTCTATCAGCAGGGTGTCTATTACGCCAACGGCGAGTTCATCCAGGTGCACCCGACCTGCATTCCCGGCGAAGATAAGCTGCGCCTGATGTCGGAGTCGGCCCGCGGCGAAGGCGGCCGCATTTGGGTGCCCAGGCAGAAGGGCGATAAGCGCGACTGGAAGAGCATTCCGCAGAGCGAGCGCTGGTACTTCCTGGAAGAGTGGTATCCGAAGTACGGCAACCTGGTGCCGCGCGACGTGGCCACCCGCGCCATCCACAAGATAGTTTACGAGCACGGCCTGGGCGTCGACGGCCAGCCCATGGTCTACCTCGACCTGACTCACATCGACCGCAAGATTCTCGACAAAAAGCTGGAAGGCATCCTGGAGATCTACGAGAAGTTCGTGGGCGACGATCCGCGCGACGTTCCCATGAAGATCTTCCCCGGCATGCACTACACCATGGGTGGCCTGTGGGTGGACTACAAACAGCAGACTAATATTCCCGGCCTGTATGCCTGCGGCGAATGCGATTTCTCCATTCACGGGGCCAACCGGCTGGGTGCCAACTCGCTGCTCTCCTGCATCTACGGCGGCTTCATCGCCGGGCCGGAGGCGGTTGCAGTACGCCCGCAACCTGCAGTCGGCGCCGGCCAACGGGGCCTTCGAGGCGGAAAAGAAGCGCCAGGAAGAGTACAACCAGCGGCTCATGTCCAACACCGGCACCGAGAACCCCTTCCGCCTGTGGAAGGAAATGGGCGACACCATGTCCAAGAACGTGACGGTGACGCGCGAGAACCCCGCCCTGAAGGAGACCGATGCCAAGCTGGTGGAGTTGCTGGAGCGCTTCCGCCGCGTCAACCTGAGCGACCGTTCCATGTGGGCCAACACCTCGTTCGTATTCACCCGGCAGGTGTACAACATGCTGCAACTGGCGCGCGTGATCACCCAGGGAGCGCTGCTGCGCAACGAATCGCGCGGCGCGCACTACAAGCCGGAATTCCCCGAGCGCGACGACGTTAACTGGCTGAAGACGACCAAGGCCTACTTCGCCGCCGACGCCGACGAGCCGCGCTTCGAGTTCGACCCGGTTGACGTTTCGCTGATTCCGCCGCGCATCCGCAAGTATTGAGAGGCGGCCCGCCCGGCGCGGAGGGAAACGACCGCCGGGTCTGAGTTCCTGAAATCCAGGTTAGGTTCTTAAGGAAGCTAAAAGAGACAAAGCGAAGGGCTTTGAAGATGGCCAACAAAACAATCGCACTCAAGATCAAACGCCAGGCCGATCCTCAGGCGCAAGCCGTGTGGGAAGAGTTCGAAGTTCCCTGGAGGCAGGGGATGAACGTCATTTCCGCCCTCATGGATATCGCCGCTAACCCGGTGACCAGGAGCGGCAAGCCCACAACCCCGGTCACCTACGACTCCAACTGCCTGGAAGAGGTGTGCGGCTCCTGCGCCATGCTCATCAATGGCAAGGCCAGAATGGCCTGTTCGGCGCTGATCGACCAACTGGAACAGCCCATCACCCTGGAGCCTTTCTCCAAGTTCCCGGTGATTCGCGACCTCTCGGTCGACCGCAGCGTGCTGTTCGAGAACCTCAAGATGGTCAAGGCCTGGATTCCGCTCGACGGCACCTACGACCTGGGCGCGGGCCCGCGCATGTCGCCGGATGAGCAGGATCTCGCCTATCCGCTTTCGCGCTGCATCTCCTGCTGCTGCTGCATGGAGGTCTGCCCGCAGTTCAACGAAAGCACGGGATTCGTGGGCGCGGCGGCCATCTCCCAGGTGCGCCTGTTCAACACCCACCCCACGGGAAAGGCATTGGCCAAGGAGCGCCTGCTGGCCCTGATGGGCGACGGCGGAATCCAGGAGTGCGGCTACGCGCAAAATTGCGTCGAGATCTGCCCCAAGGATATTCCGCTTACCACCTCCATCGCCGACGTCGGCCGGCAGGTGATGAAGAGGGCGATCCTGGATTTCTTCAGTACGTAACCGCGCACCATGAGTGCCGCGCACCCCACCATGGCTGCTGCCGTGGTGGGGCTATTTTTGCAGCGCTATAGCAAACCAGAGTTGGTGTGTACCGTCTTTGAAAGGGCCCGGCTTCAGCCGCGCTGGACAGATGCCTAATACGACCGGCCTTTAGTCCCTGAGGTATCTCCCTAAGGGGCTATTGAGTACTGCAAAAATAATGTCCTCCCAAAATATGAATTGTCATTCCGTCTATAACGGCGTTGGTATTGTCAAGGCACACGACTCCTATCGAGGGACGGTGCCTTTTCCCTTTCCCCAGCGTTGTTGCCTTTGCTGTTGCTTTTGTACGAAGCATCTCCGGGCTCGTTGTTAGAATCTGCGGTGGAACTTTGGTTCCACCAGCCATCTATTCGGCAACTGCTGCCAAGATTCTCTTCTTCGAACTCCCTTGCTCCCAAGGGAGGCGGGCTGCCCACACAACCGGACGGCTCAGTTACTGCTTGCCACGGAATGACTCGGGCTCACCCGCCTGACGAACCAACTCCGCATACGTCCACTGGTTGCGGAGCATCCAGTACAATCTCACTGCCAGGCGGCGGGCCACCATGACCTTGGCCACCGCGCGATTGCCTTTGCGCACCCACATCCGTTTGTAGATGCGCTTCAACTCCTCGTCCAATCGCACCGCCGTCTGGCCGGCTTCCACCAGCAGAAACCGCATCAGCGCTGATCCCTGCTTGCTGATGTGTCCCAGCCGCTGCTTGCCTCCCGAGCTGTACTCGCTGGGAACCAGTCCCAGATAGCTCGGCACCTTACGCGCGTGCGCAAACCGATGCACCTCTCCCAGGGTCAGTACCGTGGCCAGGGCCGTCTGTGGACCGATGCCGGGATGCGTCATCAGTAACCTGGCGTCAGCTCGCCGCCTAACTTCCCCCGAAATCATAACGTCCAGTGCCGCAATCTGCTGATCCAGCACCCCAACCCATTCCAGCAACTGGTCGCGACGGCGCGCCGCCTGCGGCAGCATCGCCAGATCGGCCAACAACTGCCTCCCGGACGCACTCCACAGCCGCTTACCCTTCCGTACTCCCTGGTTCATGGCCAGCGACTGCAACTGGTTCTTGGCCGCCGTCCGTGTCCGCAGGCGGTGATGCCGGTCCATTAGCAACTGCCGCACGTCCCGCTCGGCTTCTGTCGGAACCCAGATCCGCGGAAATCGCCCCTCCACCAGCAAGCGCATGATCAACTCGGCGTCGCGGCGATCAGTCTTCTGCTTGCGCGTCTCCGCCGCGCGAATCTTCGCCGCATCCCCTACCCACAGCTGGTGACCGCACTCGGCCAGCAACCGCCGAAACCACTGACATGGCGCCCCCGCTTCGATCCCCACCCGAGCCGGCTCTTTCAAACCCCGGTAAAACACGATCGCTTCCTGAGGATGCGCCAGCCGCTTCTCGCTCACCTCACCGCTTCGGTTGTCAAAGATCGACAAAACCTGAAACCCAGCATGGAAATCACAGCCTATAATCAACATCGTTGGCTCCGTTCCCGAGTTCCGGTTTGCTTCGTCAGCTGACCATCGTACTCTGGCCAGCGGAGCCAACGTCGTTATGAGATCAACCGGAGCCGCGCACCGCGCGGCGGAGTGGAGGAACCTTGTGTTTGGTGCCGGAAAACACAAGGTGGCTCGACTGCGGCGCGGCGCGCCTCCGCTCGCCATGACAACTTTCCAGTGACAAGGCCAACGCCGTTATAGACAGGATGACACCTCATTTGAAGGCACACATTCTCGGGAAGTGGCTCCAGAGCGCATCCAGCAATGATGATTCTCTCCCAAAAATGACACCACGGCGAGCGACGGCGACGAGCCTTATCCGCTCTGTGCAACTCTGTCAACTCTGTGGTTAGCTTCCAGCCGCTCCACTCTGCCGCGCGTTCAGACCTGCAACTCCTGCTGCTGCCAGGGCGGCGCTTCGGCGGGCTTGGGCGGCGAGGAAAGTTCGAGCACCAGGCTTTCCAGCACCAGGCGCTTGCTGGGCGGGCTGGAGCGCAACGCCAGGTCGGCGCGCGCGATCAGGCGCAGGGCGCGCGTCAGCTCCCGCCGCGACTTATAGCGGCGCGCCTGGCGGATCAGGTCATCGGCGGCGAACGGCGGCACGCGGAAGCCCGGCCACAGCACCTGCCAGAGGGTTCGCGTGTCGCGCACGCTGCGCTCGTTGATGACCAGCATCTGGCGGAAGGTGCGGGCCAGCATGTGAAGATGGCCGATGGCGGCATCGTCGCCGTCGCCGGTGGAAATTATGGCGTCCAGGATCGCCAGGGCGCGGGGACGGTCCTTGGCGGAGATGGCATCAGTCAGATCGTAGAGCGTGCGCTGCTTGGCGGCCAGCACCATCGTCTCTACGTCGGCCAAGGTGATTCGCTTCTTCTCGCCCACGTAGAGGGTGAGCTTCTCCAGCTCGCCGCAGATCATGGTCATATCGCCACCGAGCGCATCCACCAGCTCGCGAGCCGCGTCGGCATCGACCTTTACGCCTTGCGCGGAGCTGTTGATCCACTCTATTGCCTCATCTTCGCCCGGCCGGGCCAATTCGATCAGCGGGCAGAGCGCGCCCAGGGTCTCGCGTATGCGCTCGTAGCGTTCCTTGTCGGTCAGCTCCATGCGGCGAGCATCGGTGGGGATGGCAATGTGGTCGGCGACAAAAACAATGAGAGCGCCGGGATTGGGATCGCGAAAATATTCCTGCAGGGCGGCGAACTCGGCCTCGCGCTTTCCCCGCCCGTAGAGCGCCTTCACGCCGCGCACGAAGAAAACCTGGAAGGGCGCCATCAGCGACGGGGTGCGCGCCCGGTCCAGGATCTCCCGCAGCGGAGTCTCCTCCAGGTCAAGCTCATGCAGGTTGAAATCGCGCGTCTCCGGCGGCAGCAGATGCTCCAGCACCGCCTGACGGCACTGCTTGCGCAGATAAGCTTCGTCTCCGACCAGCACGTATCCAGGCTTCAGCTTGCCCGCTTTCACGTCGGCCAGGAAGCGTGCGATTGCGGAAAAACTCTTCAGAAGGCCTCCAGAACGTTGCTCACCAGGGTGCGGGCGAAGTCTGTGGACAGGCGCTCGAAGGCGGGGTCTTCCTCCTCGAAGAAGCTGGAAAGTTCGCGTGAAATCTGGTACTGGTCGCGAAACATGTAATTCGGGTTGCGATACAACACATCGCCTTTGCTATCGGTGAGCGACACGCCGACGCGGATGGTGATCACCCCGCTGGAAGCGCGCCCGGTGCGCGAGTCATAGGTGAGCGGCTCGATCAGGGTGCTAATCACGGTGCCGCGCAGGGTGGCGTCGGCGCCCTCGGGCCGGGAGACGATGCGGTACTTGGTGCGGGTGTTGAACTCGCGCACCACGGCCTCGGTGAGCCGGGCTTCGATGCGGTAGGCCTGAGTTTTGTTCTCGAAGGTCGGAATGGCGATCGTGCGCACGCTTTCAGGCAGGCGCGAGGCCTTGCCCGCCACGTGATAACCGCAGCCGAACGAGGCGCAGAGAAGAATCGCGGCAAGTATCGCCAGCGCTGGTTTCATAAGCCGTTCTTTGAAAAGGCACGGCTTTAGAGGCTGCGGAAAAACGCGCCGAAGCAACAAGCGAGGCGCTATGGATGTGGGCACGGTAAGAGCAGCTAACAAGATCTTGTAGTCCCGCCCGATCTGAAATCTGTTTTTCCGCAGCCTGTTTAGCCCTGCCCTCCGGAATAACCAAAATGCGATTGGCTTCATTGCACCTGTCCCCGTGGCCTGGTAGCGGCCATGTCCTCAGCCGCCTCGACCGCCAGCGAAGCTGCGATGCGCAGGTTATCGGCCGCCGCCCAGATCCAGAAGCCGGTCTCGCGCTGGGCGTCGCCGCGGATGGCTATCTGGACCCGCGTTTGCCCGGAGGCGTTCAGGTTGCTCGGTTCGCCCTGCTGGGTGCGTACGATCTCCAGGTGCTCGCCCGCCAGCGCCGCCTCGAAGTCGCCCTGCGAGATTGCCGACTGCAGCTCGACGTAGATTGAAAAGGTGTAGGCATGAAAGACGGGAGCGTGCAGCAACATCAGGGCGGGCGCCGGCGCGCGCCCGCCGGCAATGGCGCGGTAGTGCTGCAGCACGCGCTGTTCGATGCTGGCCAGGGCGGGTTCGACGCCTTCACCGTAAGAAGGCACCACGTTGAATGCCACCTGCGTCCCATAAACCACGGTTGGCAGTTGCTGGAACGACAGCAGGTTCACCGTCTGGTCGTGCAACTCATCCATGCCGCGCCGCCCGTGCTCGCTGGCCGGCTCGAAAATGGTGGCATTCACGTGACGGATTTTGTGATGTCTGCTCAGCCTCACCAGCAGCAGCGCCAGCACCGCCGCCACCGGATGCGCCACCACCACCGGCGCCGAAGCCAGTTGCACGGGATGACCTTCCCCGAGCTCATGTTCCAGCCAGGGGGCGCGAATGTTGATGTCGATCCGGGATTCCAGCGCGTAAGACAGATCGATAATCTCGCAGCCGGCGCGCCGGGCCATCTCCCAGGTCTTGGCCGTAAAACTCTGCTCGGCAGCGAAAAAGGCGAAGTCCACGCCCTCCAGATTCTCCGGCACCACGCCTTGCACGAAGGTAGGCTCGTCGCCGACCGCTTCCAGTTGTCCCAGCGATTCTTCGTCATCGAGCAGGCGCACGTCGGCCGCGGGAAATCCGCGCTCGGTGAGCAGCTCCTTGACTTCCTTGCCCTTGAGCGTTGCCGCCCCGATGATGGCCACCCGGAACTGCGCTGCGCGTTTTTTGCTGTCGGCCGGCTTCGGGCTTTTCATCAGTGTCCGGTAACCTCTTGCTGGTGGGAGGCGGGCGGCATGGCGGTGCGTCGCCGCAGGGCGTAGTGCAGCCTCGACCATACCCCCGAGAGCATATACAACACGGCGAAGGCGAACAGCACGATGCGCGAGAAATTCCACACCAGGGCGATAATGACGCACAACACCAGCACAATCCAGAAGGGCTGCCGGTTATGGAAATCCAGGTTCTTGGCGCTCCAGAAGCGCCAGCGGCTTACCATCAGAAAAGCCAGCAGCCCGATCCCGGCAAACCAGAACGCGGCCACCCACCAGGTCTCGATGGGCGTGCCCCGCACCAAATGCACCATGACGGCGACGCAGGCGGCGCCGCCGGGAATCGGCATGCCGACGAAGTACTTGCGTCCCGGCCGTCCGGGGTTGGCGGGCTGCGGATTGAGTGTGATGTTGAAGCGCGCCAGCCGGGCTGCGCCCGCCGCCAGGAATATGAATGAGATGATCGCGCCCAGTTGCAACACCCAGAAGCGCAGCGCCGGATCGCTGGTGGGCGCCAGAGAGCGGGAGCCCCACATCCAGGCCAGCAATGCCGGGGCTACTCCAAAGGTTACGACGTCGGCCAGCGAATCCAGTTCCCGGCCGAAATCGCTGGTGGTGCCGGTCAGCCGCGCAATGGCGCCGTCTATGCCATCGAAGAGCACGGCAAAGCCGATGGCGATGGCAGCATGGTCGAAATGCAAACGCTCGCTGGCGCTGCCCAATACCGTGTGCGAGATGGCATAGTAACCGGCGGCCAGGTTCGCCGTGGTGAACAGCGATGGCAGCAGATACATGCCTTTGCGCATGCGCCGTGGCGGCCGGTCTTCGCGGCGGCGGCCGAAGACGTTCATCGCGGACTCTCCTCGGGGCTGGAGGCCGATTTGGCACCGGCCGCTGAGTTAGCGCTCCGGGCGGGCGCCGGTTGTGGGAGCGCGCCTAGAATGCTTGACCCGCACTTTACCTTCTCGCCGACCCGGACTGCCAGTTGCGACTCCGGCGGCAGCAAAACGTCGCAGCGCGATCCGAACTTGATAAGCCCGACGCGTTCGCCCCGCTCCAGTCGCTCTCCCACCCGCCGGTTGAAGACGATACGCCGCGCCAGCAGGCCGGCGATCTGCTTGAAGATGACGGTCTGGCCTTCGTCCGTGCGCACCGTGCAGATACTTTGCTCGTTGGCCTCGACCGAAGCCGGGCTCATGGCGTTGTCGAAGCGGCCCCGGCGGTATTCGCAGGCGGTGATGAGGCCGCTTACCGGCGAGCGGTTTACGTGCACGTCGAAGACGTTCATGAAGATGCTGACCCGTATCCGCCGCTCCCCGGCCACTTCGGTCAGCGCGGCCGTGGTTACCTTGCCGTCGGCGGGTGAAACCACCGCATGCGGAAGTTGCGGAATCGCCCGCTCCGGATCGCGAAAGAACCAGAGGAAAAACGCGCCCAGCGCGCACGGAATTACCGCCAGAGCAGGCACGGTCAACCAGCCCAGTATGACCGCCCCCAGCAGCATTGCCAGCGCGTAATAGATTCCGTCGCGAACCATGAGAATGAACCGATTATAGCGGACAGCTTGGCTGCCGATGAATATCGCCGGCGTCCAGCCCGTGCCGTTCCTGGTGACCTTGGCTGTCTGAGGTGATCCCTGCCCGCGAAGCAAAAGCCGGGAAGTTCGCTTACGGCGACCCGCAGGCGGAAATACCTCTGTATCCCATGCTAGAACAGCCGCAGATTCGGCCCGGGTTTCGACACCGATCAGCCGGCGCTCGCGGAGCGGGCCTACTGCGGCAAAACCTATGATTCCATTGGGGCAGGAGAGCCGGGCCTAGGCAACATTCTCAGGATGCGTTTGCCGGTACCGCTGCTCCAGCGCCTGCATCTGATCCTTCAAGCGGAGCTTCAGCTTTTTGAGCCGGACTTGTTCCACCTTTTCGTCTTCGGAGGGATACGGCTTCTGGGAGAGGCTTTCGAGGCGTTGCGAGTACTCGGCGTGTTCCTGGACCAGGCGCCGGAATTCTTCGTTGCTGGCCAGGAGTGATTCGCGTTCGGGACTTATCATTCGAGACCTCCTCGCGCGGGACCCCGGCCCGCGCCGCTGGGGCGCTGGCCTAGGGTGAAAGAGCGTGCTGTAAAAGCTAGCACGCGCCTCGCCGAAAATTCAACCGTTATTAACAAGACTGACGACGCCTGAAAAGGTAAGCAGGACCGCTGCTTCCTCCGGATCGCGATAGTAATTTTTTCTACGCCCGGTCTCGCGGAAGCCCCATTTGGCGTAAAGCGCGCGCGCCGCCCGGTTTGACTCGCGCACCTCGAGCCTAACGGCCTTAGCTCTTTGGTCCCCGGCATAGCCGAGCACCCGATTGAGCAACCGGCTGGCCAGTCCGCGCCGCCGGCTGCCAGCGTCAACAACGAGGTTCTCGATTTCCCACTCGTCCCCGAGGCATTGCGCCACCACGAATCCCAACACCAGGAGCTGCGCCACAGCCGGCCGGCCATCGTCCGTGCTGGGTTCACAATCTGCCGCGCCTTCGGCTCGGGCCGAATCGAAGTGCACTTCCACAACCAGACAAAGATGCTGGGCTAAGCCGCTGCTGTTGCCGGCGGCCACGCTGGCCGGCGCATCGGCGAAAAGAGCGCGATAGTGCTGCTCTCCCCAATGGGCGGCGCCATCAGCTTGGCGCTCAAGGGCCATCAGCCGCGGAATGTCTTCCGTCCCTGCCGCGCGAACTCTCATCGCGTCACTTTGGTTGTCCCAGGCGCGCCTCGGTTGGAACCGGGCGCTGAAAATATCTCGGCGTCGGAGCGGCGTATATAGTTGGCATCAAGCGCCTCCGAGGAGATGGTCGCGCCCTGGCTAAAGCGAGCCAGCCCGATGCGCGCAATCAAATCCCCCCGCGGACGCGCCACCAACTCAACTGCTACCCCTGCCGCTTGCAACGCGCTCTGGACGCTCGCGTCCGGAGTGCAGGCCAGTGCCGATTGAGCACGCCCCGCCATCTCGGCGACGAAATCCGCCAGCGGCACGAGCCGCTCACCTAGGCACTCCGCGCCGAATTCCAGCGTGTTTCCTGCCCTAGCCTGTTTTACCAGTTTGGGATCGTCCGCATTTCGCGCCTTGCTTGCCAGATCGTACTCGCCGACGTAGACCTCCTTCCGCAGGGCGTCCAAGGCGGCGATCACGCGGCTGCACGCCGTCAGAGACTTGGCTTCCCTCTGCTGAGGCGAAAGTTGGGCGGCGATGGCCAGGGTCTCCAGCCCCGAGATCGCAACAATTGGCTTGCGCAGTGATTCGGCCAGGCCCTTCACGGTCGAGAGCCCGACTCGCAGCCCGGTGAACGATCCGGGGCCGGAGTTAACCGCCAGCAGGTCGATGGCGCCCTTGTGAATTCCCGCCGTCTCAAGCAGCGCGGCCACCCTGGGGATGAGCTGCGCCGAATACGTGCCTCCGGCGAGCGGCTCCAGTCCGAGCAACTCGAAGCTGTCCTGGCTGCCTTGAGCCAAGGCCACGCTGCCTTCGCGGCCGGCGGTGTCTATACCGAGAACGATCATAAGTTCATTTTAGATTTTTCATTTTCGATTTTTGATTTTGACTTCGTATCGTAGCCTGAGAAGCGGCGGTTTCCTGCAGTTCAATCTGGAACCTGAAATCAGAAGTCAAAAATCTTAAATTGTTCATCTCCACCAGTCGCTATTCCCCATTATTGATTGCTATTCCAGCGAGGATCTCCTCCACGGCAGAATAGGGGTTCTTGCGTCCAGCGGCGATCTCGGCAACCAGGCGTTGCACTGCCGGCCCGCTCAGATGATCCCGCGCCAGGCGCTGCACCAACTCCGCGCGCAGCATCTCGATGAGGCGCCGGCGCCAGTTCTCGACCCGGCGCCGCGCTCCCAGGCCGCTCTCTTGCAGGTACTGCCGAAACTCGGCGATGGCCTGCGCCAGCTCCGCGGTTCCCTTCCCTTCGCTGGCCACGGTCCTGATGATCGCCGGTGCACCCGGCGTTTCGCTTGTCGCCGGCCTGCCCAGCGACAGCAGGCTGCGAATCTCGCGCTCCAACTGGTCGGCGCCGTCGCGATCGCTTTTGTTAATGACAAAGATGTCGGCGATCTCCATGATGCCGGCCTTGATCGACTGCACGTCGTCACCCATTCCCGGCACCAGCACCACCGCCGTGATGTCCGCCAGGCGCACGATGTCGATTTCGTCCTGCCCGACGCCGACCGTCTCTATCAGCACCACCTCGCGCCCGGCGGCATCGAGCAGCATGGCGACCTCGGCGGTAGCGGCGGCCAGACCTCCCAGCGCCCCGCGCGTGGCCATGCTGCGGATGTAAATCCCCTGGTCGGCGTGGTGCCGCTGCATACGGATGCGGTCGCCCAGAATGGCGCCGCCGCTGAAGGGGCTGGTGGGATCGACGGCGATAATGCCGACGCTCCGCCCCAAGTTGCGAAACTGGCGCGCCAGTTGGTCGGCCAGCGTGCTCTTGCCCGCCCCCGGCGCGCCCGTCAGGCCGATGATGCTCGCCCGGCCGCTGTGCGGGAACAGATGGCGCAGCAGCTCGCGCGATTCGGGGGCGCGATTCTCGACCGCCGTAATTGCGCGGGCCAGCGCCCGCGTGCTCCCGGCGCGGATCTCTTCGACCCATTTTTCGATGGGTATGCTCATGGGCGGCAAAGCGTCCTCGCGCAAGAAGTGTAGCAGTTCGGAGTTCCCTGTTGCTGTTGGGAGGCCGGGCGGACAGCCCATTTATTGAACTATTTGTTTGATTCCGGCCGAATCTGTTACAAACAATATTCGAGAACACGATTATGGCTGACCTGTTCACTCCTCTTACCATTCGCTCGGTCACGCTGCGCAACCGTATCACCGTTTCGCCCATGTGCCAGTACTCGGCCGAGGGCGGATTTGCCAACGACTGGCATTTTGTCCACCTCGGCTCCCGCGCCCAGGGCGGGGCCGGCTTGGTGTTGGCGGAAGCCACCGCCGTCCTGCCCGAGGGCCGCATCAGTCCGGCCGACCTCGGCCTGTGGAAAGACGAGCAGATCGAGCCGCTGCTGCGGATTTCCCGCTTTATTGCCGGTCAGGGCGCGGTAGCGGGCATACAACTGGGGCACGCCGGCAGAAAAGCCTCCACCCCGCCGCCGTGGAAGGGAAGATTCACGGTGCTGCCACAGAATGGCGGTTGGCAGCCCATCTATGCTCCCAGTCCCCTGCCCTTCGATGCCGATTCCATGGTTCCGCAGGCGCTGGATGCGGCCGGCATTGCCGCGATTACCGCCGCCTTCGCGGCCGCCGCGCGCCGCGCCTTGGCCGCCGGCATGAAAGTCGTCGAGATTCACTCCGCCCACGGGTATCTGCTTCACCAGTTCCTCTCGCCCATCTCCAACCAGCGCACCGACCAGTATGGCGGCTCGTTCGAAAACCGCACGCGTTTTCTGCGCGAGACGGTGGCCGCCGTCAGGCAAGTCTGGCCCGAGGAGCTTCCTTTGCTGGTGCGCCTCAGCATCACCGACTGGGTCGACCATGGATGGAGCCTGGAAGATTCCCTGCGCCTGGCGCCGCAGCTCAAGGAACTCGGAGTGGACCTGCTCGACTGCTCATCCGGCGGCACCGTAGCTAACGCCGAGATACCGGTAGGCCCCGGCTACCAGGTGTCATTCGCCCGCCGCATACGGCAGCAGGGCGTCATGACCGGAGCCGTCGGCATGATTATCTCGCCGCAGCAGGCCGATCAGATTATTCGCTCGGGCGATGCCGACATGGTGCTGCTGGCGCGTGAGTTTCTGCGCCAACCCTACTGGCCGCTGCTGGCGGCGCACGCTCTCGGGCGCGAGATCGAGTGGCCCAAACAGTATGACCGCGCCAAACGATTCTGATTCTTCCTTCGGTGCGAGTCCGGCTCAGGGATACACAGCACCCGGCCATTCCCTGGCAATGCAGGCACTGCATCCGGCAGGGATGACAGCCGACACAGTCATTTTCTGAATAGTTATTACACACCTATCTCTTAAATACACCTATGTCTGAATTGAGCACACCTCTGTGGCTCTGCCCTTAGTACTGCGGCCGTGGGATTAGGTGGTTTACGCCGGCTGATAAGGCGTTTACTAAATAAGGCCAATAGAGAAACCGTCTATATTGTTTCCAGGATCGGCAGGGCAAAATGTTTTTAGTAATTCGTCAATTCCAGGGGAAGCTGTATGCGTACCAGTGCCGCGGCCATACTTTGTCTGGAGAGCAGCCAATCGCGGTTCGCTGCCAGTCAGCAGGTGTACGGTTCAAGCTCCTACGATCTGGTGACAGTTACAAACACCGCCAGCGCTTTGGCGGCGCTCAGGTCCATTCCAGCCATCAGGGCGGCCGTGTTACCGTGCGATGAAAGCGTCCCCGAGCGGCAATTTCAGCTAGCTGCAGAACTGGAGGCTGCCAGGCCTGGAATACCCAAGATAGTTGTCGCCGCCGCTCCGCCCCGCACAGCCACGTTGGACTCACTGCATCTCTCCTACATCGAATCCCTGCAGGTGCTCGGCCGCGAGGTCCGGCGGTTGATTGCCGAAGGCCGCAGAGCTGCCAGCCTTGGCCAGCAAACAAGTCACATCAAGGATGGGTTGCGGCTGGTTGTAGGGAGAACTAAGAAGGTAGTGCGATAAGCGAGCAAAAAGAAATTTCCCCGTGACAGCTACACAGCCTGGGCACGTCACAGAGGCGGGTGAGAATTCGGTCCCAGCCAAACGCAAGTGAAAGGCGCCAGCCGGCTCTATCGCGAACTCTCCTCCACCCCCACAAGCGGGAACAACTCTCTTAACTTCTCTTCGATCCTTGCGGTGCTCTCCAGCACAACCGCCCTCTGCCGGTCGTTCGGTGTATGGGTGGCGAGGACAATTATCTCCAGTGAGTTTCTCACCGTATGATTGAGTTCCGCCAGCTTGGCGATCTCGGCCGCAAGCACCATCCGGCGCTCGCGAATGCCGGCCAAAATAATCCACAGACCCAAGCCGGCGCCCAACCCAACTAGTGTACCTACCATTCCGGCATGCACATCATTCGGCACGTCAAAACCGGTCATTGCAGCATCGACCACAAAACCGAATAAGCCGAATACCACCGTGCCGAATGCGACCGACAGCCATATACGCAAGGTGGAATCAGAGAGCTTACCCACCAGGATGCTCGTTCTTAAGGCCATACGCTCTCTCCTCTGAGATTACGTAGCCTGACTTTGCTCTCCCGTGTAAATTATCCGCCGCCGTTTTGCTAAGGGCATAAGGTCATGAGGCAAATAACAATTGGTTTCCCGTTTTGGAAAACCCGACACCTAAGTCGCGATTGATTCTTTTGGGCTTAGCCGCGCGCTTACGACAGGGCCGCACTATACGGCTGCGTATTGGCGAAAGTGCAGCCCATATCTTTGAAAGGGCGCTATTTCAGCCGCGCCGAATAGATGTCGAATAGAACGGGCCTTCAGGCTCCGTGGGAGTCAGCCTGCTATAGCAGTTTCGGAACTAGGTGGCCGGACAAGCGTATCTGTTTGAGCTGTCATGCTGAGAGGAGCCGGGGCCCCAGCAAACGCTGTGGTTGCGTTTGCGGGGGTGGCGGAACGAAGCATCCCCGCACTGCCGGGAGGAAAACGGAGCTGAAGATTTCTTATAGAAAAGCTCTGAACCGAACGTGTTGGGGCGCTTCCAGGGGATGCTTCGCGCCTTCTGGCGGAGGTGCTCAGCATGACACCTGAATAATTCACGACTACACCAAAACCTAATTAGCTCTAGCGGCTCAACATCGGATTCTGATGTGCCGGCTCCAATTCCAGCGCCTTTTTCCGGCCCAGGTGATGGCGAAGCCAATCCTGCAAGTTGTCGAGGTAGGTATAGATCACCGGCGTGATGTAGAGCGTGATCAATTGCGAGAACAGCAGGCCTCCGACCACGGCCCAGCCCAGCGGGCGCCGCGATTCTGCTCCGGCGCCCATGCCCAGCGCGATGGGAAGCGTGCCCATCAACGCCGCCATGGTGGTCATCATGATCGGGCGGAAACGGATCAGGCAGCCCTGGTAGATGGCTTCGCTGGCGGACTTGCCTTCCGTGCGCTGCGCATCCAGGGCAAAGTCGATCATCATGATGGCGTTCTTCTTCACGATCCCGACCAGCATGATGATTCCCACAAACGAATAGAGATTCAGGTCCATGCCGAGCAGCATCAGCGTGACCAGCGCGCCGAAGCCGGCCGAAGGCAGTCCGGAGAGGATGGTGATGGGATGGACGAAGCTTTCGTACAGAATCCCCAGCACGATGTAGATGACCAGGATGGAAAGTACCAGCAGCCAGCCCAGGCCGCTGACTGAGGACTGGAAGACCTGCGCAGTACCCTGGAAGCTGCCGTTAATGGTTGCCGGCAGGCTTTGTGCCACTTTTTCCGCCTTGGCCACGGCCGCGCCCAGCGAGACATCCGGGGCGGGGTTGAACGAGATTGTGACCGCCGGCAACTGGCCCTGGTGATTGACCGTCAGCGGGCCGACCGAGCGCGTGATCCGCGCTATCGTGTTCAGCGGGACCAACTGCCCGGAAGAAGAGCGCACGTACAAGAGCGAGAGCGCGGTGGGGTCAAGCTGCTGGTCCGGCAGAACCTCCACGATCACGCGATAGGTGTTATTCGGGGCAAAGATATTGGAAATCTGCATTTGCCCGTAGGAGAAACCGAGCGCATCCTGCACCTGCTGCGCGCTGATACCCAGGGTTGAAGCCTTGTCGCGGTCGATTTCGATATTGATCTGCGGATTCTTCATCTGCAGGTCGCTGGTCACGTCCTGCAGTTCTGGTTCCCTGGCCAGTCGCGCTTCCATCTTCTGTGCTTCGCGGTAGAGCTCCTGAGTGTCGGGGCCTTGCAGCGTGTACTGGTAAAGGCTCTTGCTGAGGCGGCCGCCGATCTGGATGGTCGGAGGCGCTTGCGGGTAAGCCGTTATTCCGGGAACCTTGGCAAACTCATTGCGCAGCGTGGCCACGATCTCCTGCACCGGTGGCCGGTCTTGCCTGGGCGTGAGCCGGGCGAACAAGCGCCCGCTGTTTAACGGGCCCCAGGAGCCGCCGACCGCGCACATGAACTTGTCAACGTAAGGATTATTCTGGATTATTTTGGCCAGCGCCATCTGGTGCGCTTTCATGTTTTCAAAGGAGATGTCCTGGTTGGCCTCGGTAGCGATAAATATCTGCCCCTGGTCCTCGATCGGCAGGAATCCTTTTGGCATTTTGACAAACAGAAGGCCGGTAATAACCATCACTACCAGAGAAGTGAGCAGCGTGGCCAGGCGGTGGTGTATGGCCTTCTTCAGGGTCCAGTCGTAGGTATGCAGCATGCCCGCGAAGACCCGTTCCGAGGCGCGATAGAGCCGGTTGTGACTGCTCTCCGAGGCCGGGCGCAGGAAGCGGCTGCACAGCATGGGCGTCAGCGTCAGCGAGACCATGCCCGAAACCAGGATGGCGGTGCCGATGGTCACCGCGAACTCGTGCAGCAGCCTCCCCAGCAGTCCGCTCATGAACAGCACGGGGATAAACACCGCCGCCAGCGACAGGGTCATGGAGACGATGGTGAAGCTGATCTCGCGCGAGCCGCTCAGGGCGGCTTCCAGCGGCTTCTTCCCCATTTCCATGTGGCGCACGATGTTTTCCAGCATGACGATGGCATCGTCCACCACGAAGCCCACCGATAGCGTCAGCGCCATCAGCGAAAGATTGTCCAGGCTGAAGCCGAGCAGGTACATCACGGCAAAGGTGCCCACAATCGACATGGGCAGCGCCATGCTGGGGATGAGGGTGGCGGAAACGTTGCGCAGGAAAAGGAAGATCACCAGGATGACCAGGCAAATGGTCAGCAGCAAGGTGAACTTCACGTCATTGACCGAGTCGCGGATCGACTGCGAACGGTCGTAGAGAATCTCGAAGTGAACCGCCGCCGGAATCTGCAGCCGGAACTGCGGAAACAACGCCTTGATACGGTCAACCACCTCGACCGTGTTGGTTCCCGGCTGGCGCTGAATGGCGAGCACCATGGATCGGTCAAAGCTCTTCGGGGTCCCGTACCAGCCCGCGACCTTGTCGTTTTCGACGCTGTCGATCACGTTGCCAAGCTCGGCCAGGCGCACTGGACTGCCATTGCGGTAGGCGACAATCAGCGGCCGGTAATCCTTGGCGCGCCACAATTGCCCGTTGGAGTTGTTTACCGTCATGGCCTGGTGCGCCCCGAAAAGCGTGCCGGTCGGCTCGTCGACGTTCCCCTTCTGCACGGCCGTAACCACTTCGTCGATGCCGATCTGCCGGCTGGCCAGCAGGCGCGGGTCCAGTTGCACGTGGGGAGCGTGCTTCTGCGCGCCGTAGACGTTGACCAGCGCCACGCCATCGATCATCGAGATACGCTGTGCCATGGTCGTTTCCGCGTACTCGTCGACATCAGACAGCGCCATGGTGGGCGAATGCAGTGCTATGTAGAGGACCGGCTGGTCGGCGGGATTCACCTTCTGGAAGGAGGGCGGATACGGCAGGTTGGTAGGCAGATCGCGTTGCGCCTTGGCGATCATGGTCTGCACATCCTGGGCGGCGGCGTCGATGTTGCGCGACAGCGCGAACTGCAGGGTGATGTTGGTATAGCCCAGGAGGTTCATCGAGGTCATCTGGTCGATGCCGGCGATGCTGGAGAATTGCTTTTCCAGCGGCGTCGCTACCGAGCTGGCCATCGTCTCCGGGCTGGCACCCGGCAACTGCACCGAAACCAGGATGGTGGGGAAATCGACGTTGGGCAGGTCGCTCACCGGCAGCAGCCGGTAGCCGACGATTCCAAACAGCAGAATGGCCGACATGACCAAGGTCGTCATGACCGGGCGCTTGATAAATAGCTCGGCGATGTTCATGACTGCTTTTCCCGCCCCGGGCCGGCGCCTTGCGGCGAGCTCTGCGCCGCCTTGAAGTCAACCCTGGCCCCCGGCACCAGCCGCACGTGGCCGTCGGTTACGACGGTTTCGCCCGGCTTTACGCCATCTTCGATGATCAGTTGCTCCTTGTATTGCGGGCCAACCTTGACCAGACGCATTTCCACCGTTTTGTCCTGCTTGACCACGTACAGGTACGAACCCTGCTGGCCGCTTTGCACCGCTTGCGACGGAACAACCGTGGCATTGGGCCGGTTTTCCAAGGTAAGCGCCACGGTCACGAACTGCCCCGGCCAGAGATTGTGGTCTTTATTGGGGAAGGTGGCCCGGAGCGTGATCATGCCGGTGCTGCGGTCCACCGTGTTGTCCACGAACGTTACCTTGCCCACGTCGACCGGAGCCGTAGTCGAGGGAATGGTCGCCTGCACCTGCAGGCCGCCTGTGGCCAGCCGCTGTTTCACCTGGGGCAGAAACTGCTCGGGAATAGAAAAGGAGGCATAAATAGGCGAAAACTGGTTGATGGTCACCAGCGGCAGATCGTTGGCCTTGGAAACGTTTCCCGGGTAAAGCTGCATGCCTCCGGTGCGGCCGTCGATGGGCGAGTAAATCCTGCAATAGGTCAGGTTCACCCGGGCCGAATCGACTGCTCCCTGGTCGGCGAGCACTGCCGCCTCCGCCTGGTCGGCGGTCGAGATCATCTGCTCGTACAGCTCGCGGGCGACAACCCCTTCCTTGAACAGGGCCGTATAGCGCCTGGCGTTGGCACGAGCGGTGACCGCCGTAGCCTTGTCCTTCTCTAACTGTCCCTGGGCCTTTACCAAGTCGGCCTCGAAGCTGCGCTGATCGAGCAGAAACAGCAGTTGCCCCTTCCTGACGTAGTCACCCTCTTTGAAAAGCGCCTGCTTAATTTCGGCGCTGACCATGGTCTTGATCTGCACTGTCGAAAACGGCAGGATGTTGCCGACCGCGCTCACGGTGATCGGGACCTCGCGCTGTTCGGCCTGCGCCACCGTGACCGGCACCGCGGGCACTTCGTTGGACTGTTTGGAATTGGCGGTTTGCTGGCACGAGGCGGCAAACAGCCCCAGCAACGCCAGGCAGGCCAGCACCATTATGCCCGGCAGCGAACGCCTGAGGAGGGCCGAAAGATGGCTCGATGTTGGGGTCATCACTTTGAGTTCCTGTAATCCCGTTTACAATCTCCGGTTTCCGCCGGAGGCTGCGGCGCTTCTACTGCGGCAAATGCGGCAGCGCTGTTTGCCGGTGGCCGCGCTTCGCCCTGGCCGTCACTGGCCGACATGCCGTCCAGCCAGATGGAAACCATCAGCTTGCCGGCTTCGCTGAGGTCCGTATTGCCCGCCTGATCCACCGCGCCGAACAGCTCGCGCAGCAGCGAGTGATAAACAACCGCGCCCACGAAGCTGCGCGCCGCCATCAGCGGGTCAACGCTTCGCAACACGCCCTTCCGCATCTGCTCGCGGAGATAGCCGGCCAGCACCTCGAAATAGCTGGCCACAAATTGCCCGAAAAAGCGCTGCGACAGGTCGTGATGCTCCAGCCCGCAAAACAGCGAAAGCCTGGTTGCCACGTGGTCTTGCGCGTGCCGGCGCAGCATCCACTCCGCCACCGCTGTCAGGGCCGCACGAATGTCGCCGGAGTCCGCCAGCAGCTCTTGCAGTTGCAACTGATGGTTGTCGGAACGCACCTTGCTCTCCAGCACCGCCCAATAGAGGTCGTCCTTGGTGGGAAAATGACGGAAGATCAGCGCCTCGTTGACTTGCGCCCGGGCGGCGATTTCCCGCGTGGTGGTGGCCGCAAATCCCTTCTCCGCGAACATCTGGGTCGCGACTTCCAGAATCTGCTGGTGACGATCCCCGGACGAAAATCGATGCGGCACGCTCATGGCGGTAAGTGCTTACTTACTGTAGCTTCTCTGGCCAGGAAGGTCAATGATTTTGCGGTTACGGCAGTAACTTGCTTACAACTGGAGCGAGGATTCGGAGGTATGGACTATAGATCAGCGAGAAGCCGACCGTTTTTCTTAAAGTAAAAAATCAGAGCTTAGCTTAAAACAATTGAAACAATGGGTAGTTATTGAGATATCTATGGCAGCAAGCGTCACCCGGAAATGTAGCCCGGCCCGCGAAATTATCATCCTAAAGACAGGGCATGATGAGAGGCGGGATGGCGCGTGTGCTTATAGTTGGAGCGGGCTTCGGCGGCCTGTATGCGGCGCGCAAGTTGGCAGACCGGCCGGTCGAAATCACCCTGCTCGATCGCAAGAACCATCACACGTTTCAGCCCCTGCTGTACCAGGTGGCGACGGCCGGCCTCTCGCCCGGGGAGATTGCCTATCCCATCCGCGCCATTTTCCGCGACAAGAAAAACATAAACGTATTGCTGGGCGAGGTCATCGGGTTCGATTTGCTCCGGCGCCAAGTCGATGTGGGCGATGACCGCATCGGCTACGACTATTTGATTGTTGGTGCCGGCGCCACGCACGCCTACTTTGGCCGCGAGGAATGGGCTCCGCTGGCGCCCGGGCTGAAGACCGTGGAGGATGCGACCGAGATCCGGCGGCGCATCTTGCTGGCGTTTGAAATTGCCGAGCGGCGCGCCAGCCTGGAAGGCAAGCATATGCCTCTGAATTTCGTCATCGTCGGCGGGGGTCCAACGGGAGTCGAGTTGGCGGGAGCGGTCGCGGAGATTGCGCATCGCGTGGTGGCGGGCAATTTTCGCGCCATCGATCCCAGCCGAGCCCGCGTGATCCTGGTCGAGGCGGGCCCACGCGTACTGCCCGCATATTCCGAGGACCTGTCGCTTAGCGCCGAACGCCAGCTCAAAAACCTCCGCGTAGAAGTGATGGTTAACTCAAAAGTCACCGGCCTGGAGCCGGACGCGGTTCATCTCGGTGACACCACGTTGAAGGCCACGGTCATCTTGTGGGCGGCTGGCGTGGCGGCCTCGCCGCTTGGCCGCTTGCTAGGCTGCCCGCTCGACCGTGCGGGCCGGGTCATCACCGAGCCTGACCTGACGATTCCCGGCCATCCCGAGGTGTTTGTCATAGGCGACATGGCAGCCGTCAAACAAGCGGACGGCAGTCTGGTGCCGGGCGTCGCCCCGGCGGCCATACAAATGGGGGAATACGCCGCGCAGACCATCCTAGGCGATCTGAACGGGAAGCCCCGCCGGCCCTTTCGCTACCGTGACAAGGGCAGCTTGGCCACAATCGGCCGCAACGCCGGCATTGCCCAACTCGGACGCCTGCACCTGTCCGGCTTCATCGCCTGGCTGGCCTGGCTGGTGGTGCACATCTACTTCCTGATCGGATTCCGCAATCGCCTGCAAGTTTTGTGGGAGTGGGCTTGGGCCTATTTCCGATTCCAAAAGGGCGCGCGCCTCGTGACCGGGCGCAGCGACACCATTGCTCCAGTGGAAAACCAGCCACGCGCTGAACCGCCCAAAGATGTTCCCCAGCCGGCGGCGCCGCCGCAGCGCAAGGCTTCCTGAAATCGCGGTCCCGCGTCCGAGAATTTGCCGGGTGGCAACAAGCTTCCAGCAACTGGAGCGATTTCTTAATTTCGCCAGGCGGCCATCTAAGCTTAACGTATAATCGTGCTTTCATCCCCAGTCGTGCCGGACGGCACTCTGCGGATTCTTATTACCTTGAAGATGCGTCGGCCCATCCTCTGTTTACTGCTGCTGGTTCCGCTTTGCCTCGTATCGGCGCTGACCTGTCTCGCCCAAAGCTCGCGCGGGACGGTGCGCACGGTTCTGGTCCTGCCGTTTGAGAATCGCTCCACCTCTCCCGGGCTGGAGTGGGTCGGCGAATCCTTTCCGGAGGTGCTCTCGCAGCGGCTGGCTTCAGACTCCATATACACCATCAGCCGCGAAGACCGGGTTTATGCCTTTGATCGCATGGGCATTCCGATCGGCAGCCGCCCCTCGCACGCGACCATGTACCGCATTGCCGAGCAGCTCGATTGCGACTATGTCGTCATGGGCGAGTACGACTTCGACGGCCTCAAGTTCACCGCCCGGGCCCAGGCGCTGCGCATGAAGCGGCTGCGGGAATCCGCGCCGGTGGAGGTCTCCGGGCCTCTGCTGAACCTGATCGACATCCAAACCGATCTGGCCTGGCAGTTGCTTAAGACCGTGCAGCCGGACACTACCATCAGCCGCGAAGACCTGCAGCGCTCGTTCCCGGCCATCCGCCTGGACTCGTTCGAAAACTACATTCGCGGCGTGGTCGCCAGCAGCCGCCAGGAGAAGGTCAAGCGTCTCCGTGAAGCCATTCGCCTAAACCCGCAGTACACGCTGGCCACGCTGGAACTGGGTAAGACCTACTTCGCCAACAAGGAATATGACTCCGCCGCTTACTGGCTGAGCCGCATTCCGCAGGGCGATGCCAAGGCAGGCGAGGCCTATTTCCTTCTTGGGCTGGCCTACTACTACCAGGGACAGTTTGAGCGCTCCGAGGACGCCTTCAAGGTAACCGAGGCCAAGCTGCCTCTGACCGAAGTTTACAACAACCTCGGAGCCGTAGCCTTGAGGCGCGGCAAACGCACCGCCGTGCAACTTCTGCAGCGAACCATCGAGGTGGATCCTAACGATCCCGATTACCGCTTCAATTTGGCCTTGGCGCTTTACAGGGCCGGCGACTCGGCCGGCGCCATGAAAAACTTGCGTGAATCGCTTGCGCGGTACCCTACCGACACCGAGGCCCGGCAGTTCCTGGATGAAATCTCCAGCGGGCAGGTATCCGGCGCGGAGGGAGGGGCCGGCGCGCAAGGCGCCAGTTCATCCTTGCAGTCCCGGCTTCCGCTGCCGCGGATCAAACGCAATTACGACGAGACCTACTTCCGCATGCTGGCCATGTCCATCCAGAATGCGGCCCGCAAGACGCCCGAAGTGGTGACGGACAAGCGCTCCGCCTATCACCTCCAGCACGGCATGGAACTGCTGGAGCACGGGCTCACCGGCGACGCCGAAAAGGAATTCGCCCAGGTTCTGGCGGTCGAACCCCTGAATTCGGCCGCGCATGTCGGCATGGCCAGGGCCGCCGAATCCCGTGGAGACGTGGTTACGGCGCGCCAGGAAGCCTCCAGCTCCATTGGCCTGGGGCCAACGGCGGCGGCTTACCTGGTGCTGGCGCGGATAGACCTGAAGCAAAACCAGTTGCTTTCGGCGAGCTACAATTGTGATAAGGCCCTTTCGCTCGAGCCCGCCAACGCCGACGCGCTGTCTCTGAAGCAGGAGATAATGGCGCGGCAAGCGCAGGCCTCGGAGACAAAGCCGAAATAGAACCAACTTGGCGCAGCGTTGCCCGTTGGCGAGCCGAGAGGGCTCCAGCCGGCCGTTGTTGCGTCGTCAGGGCGGCAAACTTATGAGCAAGCTGCTACGCTTTCGCTTCGCCACCGCAGCCCTTCTGCTGCTCTGCCTGTCTGCCCTGCCCGGCGCGGCCGACGTTCTCAAAATCACCATCGACGGCCCCATTCAACCTATTACCGACGAATATATAGGCCGGGCGATTGCGGCGGCCGAGCAGCACCATTCCCAGGCGCTGCTGATCGACCTGCGCACCCCCGGCGGGCTGGTCGACTCCACCCGCGAAATTGTCGAGAAGATGCTGGCTTCCAAGGTGCCGATCATCGTCTATGTGTCCCCAAGCGGAGCCCGGGCCGCCTCCGCCGGCTTTTTCATCCTGGAGGCGGCGGACGTGGCGGCGATGGCGCCCGGCACCAACACCGGCGCCTCGCATCCGGTCAGCGCGGTAGGCAAGATGGACGAGGTGATGAAGACCAAGGTGGAAAACGACACCGCGGCCTTCCTGCGTTCATACGTCTCCAAGCGTGGGCGCAACGTGCAGCTTGCCGAAACCGCAGTGCGGCAATCGACCTCCTGGACCGACCAGGAGGCGCTCTCCGATCACCTGATCGATGTGGTGGCGCCCAGCCAGGAAGAGCTTCTGAAGCAGCTCGACGGCCTCTCCATAAAGCGCTTCGGCGGCAGCACCACCGTCTTGCATCTGGCGGGAGAGACGGTCACCGTTTTCCCCATGACGCTGCGGCAAAAAATTCTCGGCTGGCTCATGGACCCCAACATTTCTTTTCTACTGCTGGCCGTTGGAGCATTGGCCCTCTATGCCGAGTTTAACCATCCGGGCGCGGTGATTCCCGGGGTGGTGGGGGTGCTGTTCATCCTGCTGGCGGTATTCGCCCTGAACCTTTTGCCGATCCGTTTTGCCGCCCTCGCGCTCATTATTGCCGCCTTTGTGCTTTTCGCCCTGGAAGCTAAGTATGGCACCCACGGGGTGCTGGCGATTGCCGGCATAGCGGCACTGACCATGGGCGGGCTGCTGCTGGTCGATTCTCCCGTTCCCGAACTGCGCGTTCACCTCCTGACGGCCCTGGGAGTAAGCATACCGTTGGGGGTGATCACGGTATTTTTGACGAGCCTTGCCATAAAAGCGCGGCGCGCCAAGGTGACGACGGGACAGCAGGGGATGATCGGAGAGGTCGGTGTCGCGCGCAGCGATCTGGCACCTTCCGGCACGGTGTTTGTCCACGGCGAGTTGTGGAGCGCCTATTCTCCCCGCTCCGTGGTGAACGGCCAACGCGTCCGCGTGATCCGGGTGGACGGATTACACCTGGAAGTAGAGCCGCTGGGCGGCTCGGGAAACGGCAACCGCCTGGAAACCGGCACGGTGAATACCACGAATTCAATCACCTAGGCCTGTGACCGGCCGGGATGCATGTACCTGAAGGCGAAGGTAGCGCTGGATTCCGGGCCGGTTTGGAGACCTGGCTCCCCATTTTGACGCACCATGGAGCACTGTACGAAAAGCGAACCAGCGTACATACTCCGAAATCGGGCATTCTGGGTTACAATCCGCGCAGTATTCAAATGGGCGGATTGCGGAGGTTAGCGTGCCAAGCTTATTTGGCCTTGTGGTAGTTGTAATATTCGCTCTCTACATCATCAATTCCATCAAGATTCTAGCCGAATACGAGCGCGGGGTGATCTTCCGCCTGGGCCGGGTGTTGGCGCATCCCAAGGGGCCGGGGGTAATCCTGGTGTTCGCGCCCATAGACCGCATCGTGCGCGTAGATCTGCGCCAAATCGCCTTCGACGTGCCTTCGCAGGACATCATCACCCGCGACAACGTCACCCTGAAGGTAAGCGCGGTGATCTTTCTGCGCGTGGTCGATCCCCGGCGCGCGGTGATCGAGGTCATGAACTACCAGTACCAAACCTCGCAGTTCGCGCAGACCACGCTGCGCTCGGTGCTGGGCGAGGTCGAGTTGGACGAGCTTTTGGCCCACCGCGACAAGATAAATCTGCGCCTGCAATCGATTCTCGATCAGCACACCGACCCCTGGGGGGTGAAAGTGGCGAACGTGGAAGTCAAGCAGGTGGACCTGCCCGAGGGCATGATGCGGGCCATGGCCAAGCAGGCCGAGGCCGAGCGCGAAAAACGCTCCAAGATCATCCACGCCGAGGGCGAGTTCGCCGCCGCGCAGCGCCTGGTCGATGCCGCCCACCTGCTCTCCAGCGAGCCGTCTTCGATTCAACTGCGTTACTTGCAGACGTTAACGGAAATCGGGGTCGAAAAGAACACGACCATCATCTTCCCGGTTCCCGTGGACTTGCTTGCCGGCCTGCAGAAGCTGGTGACGGAGCGCAAACAGGCGGAGGACAAGATCGGCGGTTAGGAACCTGGGGCAGGCCCTCGCGTGTAACCGAGGGTCTGTCCTCAATCATTGAAATGGAGGGCGATTCAGGAGCTGATGCGTGAATCAGAGCAGACGAAGGAGTTCACATTAGGAGTAGGCAAGCTGCTGGGACTGTTCTTTTTCGTGGCGGTTCTGTGCGCCATTTCGTTCGTTTTTGGCTACAGCTACGGACGCAGCAAGCAGGCCGCGGCTCCCGACTCTTTGGCCTCGCAGCCGAACCCTCCCGCCAAGCCCGCCAAGCCAGTGCCTCCCGGGCCCTCAGCCGCGAAGTGTCCGGAGGGAGAGAACTGCCAGGCGCCCGGCATTCCGAGCTCCCAGGACCTCAGCTTTTATAAGTCCGTACAGAAGAAAAAAGAAGCGGTTGCTCCGCTCGCACCTGCCAAGCCGGCGCATCAGCCTTCGCCTGCATCAGCGCGCCAGCCGGCCGTCCGGCAGGCGCCGCCTCAGCGTCCCTCCTCCCCGCAAATGGCCAAAGCCTCGCCGCCTGCGCCGCCCAAGCCGCAAACATCCGAGAGTCCGGTGCTGTCCGGCGTAATGGTGCAAGTAGCGGCGGTGCGCAAGCGCGAAGACGCGGAGGTGCTGCAGGAGGCGCTGCGCCGCAAACAGTATCCGGTGGTGATTACCACCGGAACCAGCGACCGGCTCTATCACGTGCAGATAGGGCCGTTTGCCGATACCAAAGAGGCTGAGCTCACCCGCTCCCGCCTGCAAGGCGAGGGTTACAGCCCGATCCTGAAGAAGTAATGCAGGAGATTTCGTGCAGCCGCGCATAACCGGAGGCCAATATGGCAAGAACGATTTCCTGGTTGGCGGTGGCCGTTCTCCTGGCAGCGGTATGCCTTGGCTTCAGTTCTTCCTCTGAGCCTCCCGCCCCCGTACCTTCCGACGTGAGTATCCAGGCTCCCGATCCGGCGCTTCCCGCCGAGGTCAAAGCCCTGGTCGGCAAGTGGACCGGTGAATGGAATTCGCGCTGGGACTCGGTGCTCTACGTGGAGAAAGTGGACAAAGATTCCGCCCAGGTTGTCCTTGCCTTCGGTGGATACACCACCTCCCATGGCACTTGCCATTGCGCTCCCAACTGGGTGAGGGTGCAGAGCGCCAAGGTCAAGTACTCTGACGGCAAGGCCAAGCTGGAATTCTTTACGCCCAAGTTCCGGCCGCGTTGGCTGAAAGAGTCGCATACCGTGACCGGAGCTTACGAAGAAACCTATGGGGGGAGCGGCGGATCAAGCGGACGCTATAGCTACTTTTTCGTGCTGAACGGGCATGAGCCGGACCTTATGAAGGGCGATTTCTTCAGCGCCAGAAACAGCCAACTGCACATCAAGCTGCGGAAGGTCGAGTAAAAAGAGACTCGCCTCGTAGTTTCAACTTCGATGCGCTAAGGCTTTCCGTGGCATCATCTGCGCGGTTCCGCCGATTCCACCGGCACTCCAGCGCGCCCACGATGCTCTTAATCATGGCCAACGATCGCTGCCCCCATCACGGCACCACCATCGGCGCCTGCATCTGGTGCCGCTCGGAGTATGTAATCGGCTGCAGCCGGGCGCGCCAGCAGAATATCTTCTGCTCCGCAAAGTGCGAGGCCGAAGCCCGCTTCTGGTTGATGGAGCTGCTGAAAACAGTTTAGGAATTAAACAGGTGTTGCGATTCCGGAATCCCAAGCCTGTATCCCTCGCGTCATGCCCCGTGACACTTCTTGTATTTCTTGCCTGAGCCGCAGGGACAGGGATCATTGCGCCCGACCTTTGCTCCGGAGCGCACCACCTGCTGCACCTGTTGCGCCCCGCCTCCGCCCGCCATGCGTGCCTGCTCCAGTTCCCGCTTCTTCCTGCGCTGGAACGACTCTTCCAGTTCATCGATGGAGGTCTGGGCGCGGCGCGGTTTGCGGCCGTCGCCGCGCGTTCCGGTAGCCTGTCGCGATAATTCGGCTTCCTCCGCGGCCGCCTCCTCCTGCTGCCGCAAGCGCTCCACCTCGTCGGCGTCGAGTACCTGCATCAGGTACAGGTAGCGGACCGCCTCTTCCTCGAAGCGCTCCATCATCGACTCGAACATCTCGAACGATTCGCGCTTGTACTCCACCAGCGGATCGTGCTGGCCGTAGCCGCGCAGCCCGATGCCTTCCTTCAGGTGGTCCATTTCGAGCAGGTGGTCCTTCCAAAGCTGGTCCAGGACGCTCAGCATGACGATGCGCTCGTGGTGGCGCATGGCTTCGGGGCCGATCAGCCGCTCCTTGGCGTCGTAGCGCTCGATCAGCTTCTGGAAGACGGCGTCGCCAAGCTCCTGGCGATTGAGCTTCTCCGGCTGCACACCCTCGGCCAGGATGTCCACGCCGAAGCGGGTGAAGACCTCGTTCTTCAGGCCGGCGATGTCCCAATCCTCCGGGTGGACGTTCTGCCCGGCGTAGCGGTCGAGCAGGCCGGCCAGGAGGTCGCGCACGTAGTCCTGCTGGATGAGCTCCTTCTGGTCGAGTCCTTCCAGCAACTGGCGGCGCAGGCCGTAGACGGCCTCGCGCTGCTTGTTCATCACGTCGTCGTATTCCAGCAGGTTCTTGCGGGCCTCGAAGTGCTGCGCCTCGACCGCCTTCTGGGCGGCCTCGATGCGCCGGGTGATCATGCGGGACTCGATGGGAACGCCCTCCTCCATGCCCAGCCGCTGCAGCAGCGTGCTGACCCATTCCTTGGCGAAGATGCGCATCAGGTCGTCTTCCAGCGAAAGATAGAAGCGCGAGGCGCCGGGATCGCCCTGGCGGCCGGCGCGGCCGCGAAGCTGGTTGTCGATGCGGCGGGCCTCGTGGCGCTCGGTGCCGACGATCATCAGCCCGCCCTTGGCGATCACCTCTTCGTGCTCGGCGTCGGTTTCGGCCTTATGACGAGCGAAGATCTCCTGCCATTGCCCGGTGGAGACCGAGTACTCGGCGCCCTGGTAATACCAGTAGGTGGTTGTCGGGTCGTCGGGGCGGACGTCGACGGCGCCTTCGGCGGCCTTAACCGGCTGCGCCAGGCCCTTCTTGACGCATTCCTGCTTGGCCATGAATTCGGCGTTGCCGCCCAGCAGAATGTCGGTGCCGCGGCCAGCCATGTTGGTGGCGATGGTCACCCGGCCAAAACGTCCCGCCTGGGCCACGATCTCCGCTTCCTTCTCGTGGATACTTGGCATTCAGCACCACGTGGTCCTTGAGGCCCTTCTTCTTCAACAGCTCGGATAGCCGCTCGGATTTTTCGATGGAGGTGGTGCCCACCAGGACCGGCTGCCCGCTCTCGTGCAGACGCTGAATCTCGTCGGCCACGGCGAAGAACTTTTCCTTCTCGGTGCGGTAGACAACATCGGGGTTCTCAAGGCGTATCAGGGGGCGGTTGGTGGGAATGACCACCACCTCGAGCCTGTAAATCTTGTCGAATTCCGCCGCCTCGGTCTCCGCCGTGCCGGTCATGCCAGCCAGCTTCTTGTACATGCGGAAATAGTTCTGGAAGGTGATGGTGGCCAGGGTCTGGTTCTCGCGCTCGATCTTGACGTTTTCCTTGGCCTCGACCGCCTGGTGCAGGCCATCGGACCAGCGGCGGCCCGGCATGAGCCGCCCGGTGAATTCGTCAACGATGAGAACTTCGCCATCTTTCACCACGTACTCGACATCGCGCTTGTAGAGGTGATGGGCCTTGAGCGCGGTCTCGACGTGGTGCTTCAGCGCCCAGTTTTCGGGGTCGGCGATGTTGTCGATGCCCAGCAGGTGTTCGGCCTTTTCCCAGCCATCTTCGGTGACGGTGACGGTCTTGTGCTTCTCGTCGACGGTGAAATCGCCGGTATGAATCTTGATTCCCGGCTCCGGACCGGGCAGCTCTTCACCGCGAGCGAGCCTGGGAATGAGGCTGTTGACCTTGTAATACTTGTCGGTGGATTCCTCGCTGGTGCCGCTGATGATCAGCGGGGTACGGGCCTCGTCGATCAGAATGGAGTCGACCTCGTCTACGATGCCGAAGTTGTGCTTGCGCTGCACGCATTCGGTCAGGTCGAACTTCATGTTGTCGCGCAGGTAGTCGAAGCCGAACTCGTTGTTGGTGCCGTAAGTAACGTCGGCGCCATAGGCCTCGCGGCGTTGCTCGTCCTCGAGGTCGTGCACGATGACGCCCACCGAGAGTCCGAGAAAGGTGTACAGCTTGCCCATCCATTCGGCGTCGCGCTTGGCGAGGTAGTCGTTGACCGTAACCACGTGCACGCCGCGCCCGGGAAGCGCGTTCAAGTAAACTGGTAGCGTAGCTACCAGGGTCTTGCCCTCGCCGGTTTTCATTTCGGCTATTTTGCCCTGGTGCAGCACCATGCCGCCGATCAGTTGCACGTCGAAGTGGCGCATGTTGAGCACGCGCCGGCCCACCTCGCGCACTACCGCGAAGGCCTCTTCCAGGAGCTCCTCCAGCACCTCGGCCGTGAGGCGCTCGCGCTCGGCTTCGATCTCCTTGGCGCGGTCCGCGTCGCCGTTGGGGTTCTCGGCGTCGAGCGGGGCCAGCTTCTCCTGGACACGGCGGCGAAACTCGTCGGTCTTAGCGCGCAGTTCGGCATCGCTCAGCCGGCGCATCTCCGGCTCGAACGCGTTGATGCGCTCCACCCGGGGCAGCATGCGCTTGATCTCACGCTCATTGGCCGTGCCAAAAACTTTCGCAATCAGCTTATTTATCAATCCGGTATTCCTTTGTCCTCCCCCTATTTTAGATGCCCTGGGCTGCTGGCGGGGGCAATATCAGGTAACGCCTGGAATGTAGCGCCGGCATCCCCGCCGGCGGGCCATTTCTTCCGCAGTGGCTCCGGATTATGTCGAGACTGTGGTGCTACTGTATACACTCGGAAATCACAAGCTGTTTCCGTTAAGATTTAAGCATAATGCTCCTGCTAAAACTCACGCTTGCGCCGGTGCTGATCGGGTTGGTGTCGCTGGCCGAGCGCAAATGGGGTGCCGCGGTCTCAGGCGTGCTGGTCGGGCTCCCACTGACCTCCGGGCCGGTGTTGTTTATCCTGGCCGTCGAGCAGGGTCTCTCGTTCTCAGCTCACACTTCAGTCGCCAGTTTACTTGGACTGTCTGCCATAGCCGGATTTGTCCTAGCCTATTCTCTGGTGGCGCGGTCGCACGGCTGGGTGCCCAGCATGTTCGTAGCAACCGTGACCTACGTCGCCATTTCCGCGGTGATCATTGAAGTCCCGCTGCGCCGCGCGGGGTGGGCGTTTGTTGTCACTTGCGGCGTGCTGCTGGCCGTGCTGCGCACTTTCCCGCGATCTCTGCCCGTCACGGCAGGCAAGAAGACCGTCAGCGCGCGCGAGCTGGCCTGGCGCATGATCACCGCCGCCATACTGGTCTTCCTGCTGACCGCCGTGGCCCCCCTGCTCGGCCCGATTCCCAGCGGTCTGGTGACAATGTTTCCTGTCTATACAAGTATAGTGACGGTTTTCAATCACTTGAAAAGCGGCGTTCGAGCCGTAGCCGTGCTTAGAGGCGTGATCATCGGGGCATTCGGCGGGGGCGTATTCTTCGTCATTGTCGCCGCGGCATTGCAGAGGCTGGGAATTGGTGCCTGCTTTCTTCTTGCCGCCGTCGCCGGAGTAGCTGTGCAGGCCATCTTGCTCCCCTACCTGCGGCCGGAGGCGGGCGCCTGAGGACCGCCGACCAAGTTCGCGGGATAATATCAGGCGTGGGATATGTCGTGCGGCGCGAACCTCCCGGCTAAAGAGGATGCGGAAAAACAGATTTAGGGGCGGATGTAGCTACAAGATCTTGTTGGCGATTATTGTAGTAGCGTACAGCCCATAGCGCCTGGCTTGTTGCTTCGGCGCGTTTTCCCGCAGCCTGTAAACGCGCCTCCGAATCCTCTATTGTTATTATCGCAAGGTATGTTCTACAGCCGCTTCCTGCAATCCGTGGAGTTGTGGCCCGACGCCGTGGCGGTGGAAATCCAGCGCCAGTCGGGCTCAGGCGAAGCTGCGGATTCGCGGAGCAGATACACCTACCGGCAACTTCGCCAGCGCGCCGAAGCCATCGCCGCCTGGCTGCAACGTACCCAGTCAGGCGCAACCCTGGCGGCGGGCTCACGCTGCGCCATCCTGGCCGGCAACAGCCCCGACTGGATCGCGGTATATCTCGGCATCGTCGCCTCCGGACACACCGCTGTGCCGCTGGACACCGCCTTCAACGCCGAGCAGGTCGGCAAGCTGTTGCGCGATTGCGGTGCCAGTCTGATCTTTGTCGACGGCAAGAACTTGCCCATCGTCCGGCAGGCCACCCAGGCTCACCCGCTCAGAATGGTGCTGATCGATGATCCTGCCATGAGCACGCATGCCGACGATACCCTGCCCACCCTCGGCTCGATCTACGCCTGCCCGGTGGACGGCTTCACGCCGGCCGCCGCCCAGCCGGACGACGTGGCCTGCATCCTGTACACCTCAGGAACCACCAGCGATCCCAAGGGCGTTATGCTCTCGCACGCCAACCTGCGCGGCGAGATGGACGCGGTCTTCCGCTTCGTGCGCTTCGACTATACCGACGCCATTCTAGGCGTGCTGCCGCTGTTCCACGCCCTGGCGCAGATGGCCAACCTGATGCTGCCGCTGGCTTGCGGCGCGCGCGTGGTCTTCCTGGAGTCGCTGAACACTAGCGAGTTGATGCGGGCGCTGGCCGAGCGCAACGTTACGCTGTTCTGTTGCGTGCCGCAGTTTTTCTACCTCATCCACCAGCGCATTTTTCAAGAGGCGCGCCGGCGGGGCCGCCTCACCTGGACGGCGTTTCAGGCGTTGCTGGCGCTTGCCCGCGCCGGCCGCCGGGCAGGTCTCAATCCCGGCAAGCTTTTTTTCAAGAAAATCCACGCCATGTTCGGCCCGCGAATGCGGTACCTGGTCACCGGCGGCTCGCGTTTTGACATCGCCATCGGCCGCGACTTCCACGCCCTGGGATTTGAAATTCTGCAAGCTTATGGGCTGACCGAGACGACCGGTGGGGCGCTGGTTACTCCGCCGGAAGCCAATGTCATCGGCTCGATAGGCAAGCCGCTGCCAGGCGTCGAAGCCAAAATTATCAACTCCGAACCCGGAGAAAACGGCGCCGGCGAGATCGCCATCCGTGGGCCGATTGTCATGAAGGGCTACTACCAGCGTCCGGAGGCGACCGCCGAGGTCATTCGCGACGGCTGGCTGCACACCGGCGACCTTGGCTATCGCGACGCGGCCGGGAACTTCTTTATCACCGGCCGCAAGAAAGAGATCATCATCCTCAGCTCGGGCAAGAACGTCTATCCGGAAGAGATCGAGAGCTACTACCTGAAGAGTCCGTGGATAAAGGAGATCTGCGTGCTCGGCCGGGAAAGCGCAGCGGGCGACCCGGCGGCCGAGCGCCTGCATGCCATCATAGTGCCCGACCTGGAGGCGCTGCGGCAGAAGAAAGTGGTCAACATGCGGGAGGTGATCCGTTATGACGTCGAGAACATCTCATCGCAACTGCCGGCGGGCAAGCGCATTCTGAGCTACGACATCTGGCAACAGGAGCTGCCGCGCACCACCACCCGCAAGCTGCGCCGCTTCGAGATCGAGGCGCGGGTGCGTGAGCACGCCGGGCGCGCCGGCCAGGCCGGCCAGCAGCTTGAGCGCAAGCTGACGGAAGAGGAACAGCAATGGCTGGCCTTGCCTGACGTGCAACGCGCGCTGGAGATCATTCGCTCAGCCGCCAGGAACAAGCCGGGCGCGGCGGCTGCCGGGCTGACGCTGCACCCGCGCGACAACCTGGAGCTGGACCTAGGGCTGGATTCCATGCAAAGGGTCGAGCTGCTGGCTGAGCTGGAACAGCGGCTCGCGGCCGATGTCGAAGACTCAGCCGCGGCCGAGGTCTACACCGTCCGCGAACTGGTCGACCTGGTTCGAGAAAACGCCGGCAAGGGCAGCGCACAGCCTGCTGGGCGTGCGAGCGGCTCACCGGTCGGAGTGGAGGGCGCCGGCTGGGAATCCCTGCTGGCCGGAGAATCAAGCGATCCCGAGGTGCTGGCGCTTACCCGGGAGCGTCCCATCTCCGGCCCGGCGTGGTATTGCGTCGGCAGGCTGGTGAATCTGCTGGTCCACGATCTTTTCCACTTGAAGGTCGGCGGCTTGGAGAAGCTTCCCCGGCAGGGCGCCTTCATACTGTGCGCCAACCACCAGAGCTACCTGGACGCCCCCATATTTACGGCTGCGCTGCCGTATCCAATCTTTCGCAACGTCTTTTTCGTGGGGACCAGCGAGCTTTTCGGCCATGGATTGGCGCGAGTCTTTGCCCGCTACCTGCGGCTCATTCCGGTCGACCCGGACGCTAATCTGGTGCCCGCCATGCGCGCCGCCGCCTACGGCCTGCGGCACGGACGAATCCTCATTCTCTACCCCGAAGGCGAGCGCAGCATCGATGGCACGCCGAAAGTTTTCAAGAAAGGCGCCGCCATTCTGGCCCGGCATCTGAACGTGCCCATTGTGCCGGTCGCCCATGAAGGCTTCTTCGAAGCCTGGCCGCGCGGCCGCGGCTTCCAGAAGTTTGCCCGCTTGCGCATCAAAATTGGAGACCCTATCTATCCCGACCCCGCCGAAGCGCCGGAGTCTGCCTACGAGCGACTCACCACCGAACTGCAGCAACGGGTAGCCGCCCTCTGGCAGGAGCTGCACGCTCAACAGGAGGCGCCGCCTACGCCGGCCGCCGGCAGCGTGGCGGAAAGGCGCTGAACAGCTTCAGGTAAACGATCCTCAGCGGGCTCGCGGATGCGTCTGATCGTAGACTTCCATCACTTTGCGGGTCGAGAGCTGGGTGTAGCGCTGGGTGGTGGCCAGGCGCTCGTGGCCGAGCAGCTCCTGAATCGAGCGCAGGTCGGCACCCTCTTCCAGCAGGTGAGTGCCGAAGGCATGACGCAGCGTATGCGGATGCAGGTCAGGTGAAAGGCCCTTGGCCACGGCAATGGATTTCACGATCCGCCCCACGCTGCGCGTGGTCAGGCGGCTTCCGCGGCGGTTGACGATCAGCGCCGAGGCGGTTTTCCGGCGCTCAGCCAGCAAGCGCTGCCGCACCGGCAGGTATTCATGCAAAGCGTTTGCCACGGGCTCGGCGAATGGCACCAGGCGCTCCTTTTTGCCTTTGCCGCGCACCACGATCCCCTGCTGGCTCCAGCGGATGTGGTCAAGGTTGATGCCGATCAGCTCCGAGTTGCGGATGCCGCAGCCGTACAGCAATTCCAAGATCAGGCGGTCGCGCTCGGGAAAGGCCGCCGATTCCGGCAGCGGCGAATCGAGCACGCGATTGAGTTCTTCCACCGTGGGCACGCGCGGCAGCTTTCTGGGAAGCTTCGGCGTGGCCACCAGCAACGCCGGGTTCTGCTTGACCATGCCTTCGCGCGCCAGGTAGCGGAACAGCGAGCGCACCGCCGCCAGCGCCCGCGCCACCGACGCTTTCGCCAAGCCGCGGTCGTACAGTTGCGACAGAAAACCGCGAATGCAAACGTGGTCGATGTCGTCCCAACTGCCCACACCGGCGGCGCCGGCCAGGTAGGCGGAGAATTGCTCAAGATCGGTTTCGTATGCCTTGACGGTGTGCGCGGAGGCATTCTTCTCGCGCAAGGAACGGGTGAACCGGGCTATTCCGCGCGCGATAGAAGTTTCAGTTTTCGAGGTTCGATTCTCGGCCTCTGCCAAGGCAGTTTTGACTTTAGATGAATTCGCCATGGGCGGCCGAGGGCGGACGCCCCTACGCCGCCTAAGGTAGGGGCCGCTACCGGCCAGCTCTCTATTCTTCACGCGGTGCTTCCTCATTGCCTTTTTCCGGATCACGCGCGCGCCGCTGAGCGCGCGGATGGTGCCGGCGGTAAACGGCCTGCAAACGGTCCAATGCCAGATGGGTGTAGATCTGGGTGGTGGAGATATCGGCGTGTCCAAGAATGGTCTGCACGGTGCGCAGGTCGGCCCCGTTTTCCACCATGTGAGTAGCGGCGCTGTGCCGCAGCATGTGCGGGCTGGCATGAACCCCAGGCTTCCACCCGGAAACAGGCGTTTGCTGAGGATCGCCACTCTGGGCCGAGCATCGCGAGACGATCTGCCAGACGCGCTCCCGCGTAAGCCGGCGCGCTCCGTGGCCTACGAACAGGAACGCCGAGCGCTTCTGGCCGGCCAAAACCGGCCGGGCCTGCGACAGGTAGGCGGCGATGGCGCGCTGGGCCGGAGCGCCCAGCGGCACAATGCGCTCCTTGTCTCCCTTGCCGCGCGCCAGCAAATAGCCGAGGTCGAGCTTTACGTCCTCGATCCGCAGCCCCACCAGCTCGGAAACGCGCAGCCCGCCGGCATACAGCACTTCCAGCATGGCGCGGTTGCGCAGGTCCAGCTCTTCCCGGTGGCGGGCCGCGGGGGCGCTGGCCGAGCCTTCCAGCAGGCTCTCCACCTGGCTGCGCGCCAGCGACTTGGGGAGCACCTTCCATTGCTTGGGCGAGTCGACGTCGAGCGTTGGGTCGTGCCTGATGTGGCCATCGAGCAGCAGGAATCGGTAGAACTGCCGCAGGCTGGAGAGCTTGCGCGCCGCCGTCCGGCCTTCCGCGCCGTTCTGCAAAAGCCAGGCGAGAAAATCCCTGACCTCCTGTCGCCGGGCATTGACCAGGGCCCGCTTGCGCGCCGCCAGAAACGAGCGCCACTTGCCCAGATCAGCCGCGTAGGACTCTATGGAGAGGCGCGCCAGGCCGCGCTCTACCTTCAGGTGCTCGGAAAAAGCGGAAAGCAACCGCAGCTCGTCGCCGGCACGGGACATGCTTCCAGTATGCGCATTATCGGACGCTGTGGCGATAACCGGCGTGGTGCGGGGTGATTACTCTCTACCCTGCCTTTTGCCTGTGGGCCAGGGTCACGGCGCGCAGGACTTCCACCGCATTGAGCGCGCTTTCCGGGCTCTCTTCATGCTTGAAGAAAGCGAAAGTTTCAGCGACCCGCTCGGAGACGCCGATCAGGTTAGCGGCGATAAATGCGCGCTGGCCGCGGTCGTAAGCGGGCTTGCGGTATCGGAAGTAGGTGAAATCGGCGGTGACGACCGCAGGCGTCTCCAAGTCCTCGCTCTCGGCGAAGCACAGGCCGGCCCGATGCCGCCGCAGAACGTCATAGACCGTTTCCTGGAACCAGGAGTGGTCGCGGAACTCGAAGGCCGCCTTCAAGCTGCGCGGCAGCATGGCGAGAAACGAATCGAGCCGCTCGGCGTCGGCCTTCAGGATTGGCGGCAACTGGAATAGCACTGGGCCCAATCGTCCCGCCGCGGCCAACGGTTGGACGGATGAAAGGAAGCGCTGCAGCGCATCTTCGGCGTTCTTCAAGCGGCGCACATGGGTGATCGACTGGTTCGCCTTGACGGCGAAGCGGAAGCCCGAGGGCGTTTCCTGCAGCCAGTTGGCGATGGTTCGCTCCGAAAGCAGATGACGGAAGGTGTAGTTCACCTCGACCGCGTTTAGTTGCGTGGCGTAATGGTGCAGAAACTGCTTTTGCGGCAGCTTGGGAGGAAAAAATGCCGGCTGCCACGCCTTGTAGGCCCAACCAGAGGTGCCAACGTAAATCTCTTTCATTACGCCCCCCTCGCAGTGGCGCGAAATGTAGTTGAAACGGCGGCGGCGCGATTCGCTTTGGCGCTCAGGCGGAGTTTCGCGTTCGCTTCCGCGGAGCGGCCGCCGCTTTCGCGCCCTCTCCGCCAGTTTTGTTTCCAACCGCTTCCGTTCTGTTGCCAGTCGCGGCTGAGGCGATCCGCTTGCGCTGCCGCGAGGCCGCCGTCCTGACAAACGGCGCCGGCGGGCGCGCATGTTCCGGGTCAAGCGCCACTAGTTGCTCCAGCCGCGGCAGCTCTTGCTGCAGCGTCAACTCGGCAGCGAAGAGGTCTTGGAGCTTTTCCACCCGTGCCAGAACCTGGTCGGAGGTGAATACCAGCAGCTCGGGATCGCGCTTTTGGAAGCAGCGTTCCACCTCCTGCCATTGCAGCGGAGTCGAAATCGTGGGCCGTTCCTTGGCGCGCAAGGAATAGACGCAGATGGTCGTCTTGTGATCGTCGTTCTGGCTCCAATCGACGAAGACCTTGCCGGCGCGCAGGATCTTCTTCATCTCGCTGACCACCAGCTCCGGATGCCCGTGCTCGAGCAGGCGCGCAACCTCATGCGCAAAGGGCTTGGTTTCGTCGTAGCCGACCGCGGTGTTCAAGGGCACATAGACCTGCAGCCCCTTTGAACCCGAAGTTTTCGGAAAACACTCTATCCCGAGGCGGGCGAGAATATCGCGAATCCAAAGCGCGATCTGGCAGCATTCTACGATGGTGGCCGGAGCTCCGGGATCCAGGTCAAAAACCATCATGGTGGGCCGCCGCACGTCTTCCGCCCGAGAGAGCGAGGTATGCAGCTCGATGCAGGCCAGGTTGGCGCACCAGACCAGCGTGGCAAGGTCCTGGACCATGCAATAGTCCATCCATTTGTTATTCCCGGAACTCCAGACGCGCGCCGTCTGCACCCAGGAAGGCCGGTGACTCGGGCAGTTTTTTTCGTAGAAATGCATGCCGGCAACGCCGTCGGGATAGCGTTTCAGGGTCAGCGGGCGGTCTTCCAGATGAGGCAAGAGCACGGGGGCAATGCGAACGTAGTAGTCAATCACCTGCCCCTTGGTGAAGCCTGTTACCGGATAGAAGACCTTGTCGAGATTGGAGAGTTGCAGCCGGCGCCCTGCGACGTCGACCACGGTCGCGTTTTTGGCCACACTCATAGGATGCCTTCGCGAGCGGGCCGGCGGCGTTGTCGTTTTACGTTTCACGCCTGACATCCTACTCTCCTGGTCTGTTCCTCCGGCAGAAATACACGCTGCCTGCCTCGCTACGGCGAGACTTCCCCTGCGGCGGAGCTGCCGCTCTAGGCTGTTGCGCGAGGCTATCAATTGGGTTGGCGCCCGGAGTGCGCGAAACGAGAAACGTGCAACCTGGTTTCGACATCAAAGCCCTCGTGGCCAAGGACGAAGAGAAAAAGCCGCTACCGGTCAGTTCATCGCAGTCACCGGTCTTTGCCGAAGAGCAGCAACGGCTGTTCCGCGGCGTGCTGCAGCTTTTCAACCGGCAGCATATTCCCTATGTGGTCTCCGGCGCATTCGCCCTGCAGAAGCACACCGGCATCTGGCGTAACACCAAAGACCTCGACTTGTTCCTGACCGCCGAGGACATCCCCGCCGCCCTGCGCGCGCTGCTGGCGGCCGGCTTCGAGACGCAGGTCTGCGATCCGGTCTGGCTGGCCAAGGCGCATAAAGGCGAGTACTATGTCGATCTGATTACCGGCATGAGCAACGCCGTGATCACGGTGGACCGCACCTGGATCGAGCGCGCCGCGCTCTCGTCGATATTGCAGGTGCCTGTGCGCGTGCTCGCCGCCGAGGAGTTCGTCGCTTCCAAGCTGTTTGTCAGCCGCCGCGAGCGCTTCGACGGTGCCGACGTGGTGCACACTATCTACGCCACCGCCGGCGACTTCGACTGGGACCGGCTGCTGGCGCTGGCCGGCGAGCACTGGGGAGTGGTGCTCTGGGCGCTGGTGCTTTACCAGTATGTCTACCCTGCCCACACCAGCCGCGTACCTAAACCGGTCTGGGAGGAACTGTTGGGCCGCTTCCACGCCGAAATCGAGCAGCCGCGCCCCGGCGCGGAATTTCGCGGCAGCTTGATCGACGAATTTATGTTCGCCATCGACGTTGCCGAATGGGGCATGGAGAACCTGGTGGACCGCTATCGCCTGCGGCGCCACAATCCCATCCCCGGCGCCCTGGGAGACAACGCCGCGTGAGAATCGCCGCCACCGCGGACCTGCACTTTACGCCGCAAAACTACGACCGCATTCGCGAGCAGATGAACCGCGTGCGCGAGGACGCGGACGTGCTCGTGCTGGCCGGCGACCTGACCAACTACGGGCGGCCGGCGGAGATGGAATCGCTGCTCAATGCCCTGCTGCGGCTGCGGATTCCCATCGTGGCCGTGCTCGGCAACCACGACTACGAAAGCGGCCAGCAGGAAAAGCTGATGCGCATGATGACCGATGAAGGCATCAAGGTTCTGGACGGCACCGCCTATGAACGCGACGGCGTGGGCTTCGCCGGCACCAAGGGCTTCCTGGGCGGCTTCGGCCGCGGCGTGCTGACCGCTTTCGGGGAGCCGGAGGTCAAGGCCTTCGTCCAGAGCTCCATTGAGGAGGCGCTCAAGCTGGAGCGCGCCCTCGCCCTCTTGCGCGCCGAAAAGCGCGTAATTGTGGTGCACTACTCGCCAATCGTCGATACCGTCAGGGGAGAACCGCCGGAAATCTTCCCATATCTCGGCACCTCACGCCTTTCCGAGGTGATCGACCGCCACGGGGCCAACCTCGTCCTGCACGGGCACGCCCACCACGGCTCGCTCGCGGGCAAAACTACCGGAGGCATTCCCGTCTATAACGTTGCGCTCTCGATTCTGCAGCAGCAGAGCCCGTCCCTGCCCTACCGGATCTTCGAAATCTGAGCCCGCCCAATTTGACAGCCAACAGCGCCAATCTGTAACTTCGGATTTCGGGGGTGGCTGGTTGGGAAGAAGGGGCTGGAGCTGCTTTACCTAGCCTTTCCCAAATAGGATGACGCCCTTCCTAAGCGCTGATCCTTGTACCCTCTCCGGAGGACGGATGAAACGCCTCAAGTCAGGCATTGTTTTGCTGCTGTTCGTGCTGGTCTGGATTCCGGCGCTGGCCCAGGATCTGGCCTCGTTTGAGAAGCGGGTCGCGGTGGAAAAGCTGGCCAACGGCCTGACTGTCGTTCTGTGCACACGCCAGGAAGCGCCGGTTTTTTCCTTCGCCACCTGGGTGGACGCGGGCTCATCGCAGGATCCGCTGCACATGACCGGACTGGCACACATGATGGAGCACATGGCCTTCAAGGGCACGGACCGCATCGGCACCACCGATTACGCGGCGGAGAAGGCGGCGCTGGAGAAGATCGAGCAGGCGTATGCCGCCTATCGGGCTGAGCGTTTCAAACCCGGCGGGGCCGACCCGGCCAGGGTGGCGGCGCTGGAGAAGGCCTGGAAAGACGGCGTCACCCAGGCCGAGCAGTACGTGGTCAAGGGCGCCTTCGACGAAATCGTGCAGCGCGCCGGCGGGGTGGGCTTGAATGCTTTTACCAGCTACGACGAAACCGTTTATTTCTATTCCCTGCCCGCGAACCGCCTGGAGCTGTGGGCCTATCTCGAGTCGGAGCGCTTTACTCACCCCGTGATGCGCGAGTTCTACAAGGAGCGTGACGTGGTCATGGAAGAGCGCCGCATGCGCACCGACTCCAACCCGGTGCAGCGCATGCTGGAGCAGTTTCTGGCGGTGGCCTTTGACGCCAATCCTTATCATCGTCCGACCATCGGCTACATGAGCGACCTGCAATACTTCTCGGCCACCGACGCCATGAGGTTTTTCAAGACTTATTACGTTCCCAGCAACATGGTGATCGCCGTGGTAGGCGATGTCGATCCGGCAACCGCTTTGCCGATCATCAGGAAGTATTTTGGACGCATCCCGTCGGGCGGCAAGCCGGACGAGTTTGTCAGCAGCCAGCCGCCGCAAGCCAGCCAGCGCTCGGTCCTGGTGAAAGACCCGGCGCAGCCAATTTATGTAGAGGGCTATCACCGCCCCGATTACCGCGACCCCGACGACGCCGTTTACGACGTGATCAGCGACCTGTTATCCGATGGGCGCACCTCGCGCCTCTACCGTTCCATGGTGCGCGACAAGAAAATTGCCGCTGCGGCCGGCGGCTTTTCGCCCTACCCCGGAAACAAGTATCCGCACCTGTTCGCCTTCTATGCCGTGCCGTTGCCGAGACACACTCCGCGCGAGATGCAGACGGCAATCCATGCGGAGATCGAGCGCTTGAAGACCCAGGACGTCTCCGACGAAGAACTGAAAATGGTGAAGACCAGGGCGCGGGCCACGCTGGTGCGAGGCCTGGCCAGCAACTCCGGCCTGGCACAGCAACTGGCTACGGCGCAAACTCGCTACGGCGATTGGCGCGAACTGTTCCGCCAAGTGGATCGCATAGAAAAGGTCAGCCAGCAGGACATCCGGCGGGTGGCCAGCAAGACCTTCGTTGAATCCAATCGCGACGTCGGCATCATGGAAAGTACGCAGCCCGCCGCCACCGCTAACGGAGAAACGCAATGACCGGATCAAAACTGCCGCTCAGCCCTGCTACCGCCACCGCCCGCCAAAGCCAGGCTCGTTGGCGACCCTGGATTCTGGCGCTGCTGCTGTTTTCGGTTGCCACGGCCGCAGCTCAACAGGCCGGAACTGGCGCAAGCTCCACGGCTGGCGAAAGCGGGCTTCCCTCAACCTGGAAGGACATACCTACTCCGCCTTTGCCGAACTGGTTGCCTATGCAACCGAAGCGGATCGTGCTGGCAAACGGGCTGGTGATTTTCCTGCAGGAAGATCATGAGCTGCCGCTGATCTCCGCTCACGGCATTATCCGCGGCGGTTCGCGCTCGGAGCCGGCCGGCAAAGCCGGCATGCTGGAAATCTACGGCGACGTGTGGCGCACCGGCGGGACCGGCAAGATGACCGGCGACCAGATGGACGACTACCTGGAGGCACGCGCCGCCAAGCTGGAAACCAGCGATGCGGAAGAGAGTACGTCCATAGGCTTCAACTGTCTCAAGGGAGACTTTGACGATGTCTTTCGCCTGTTCGTCGAGCTGCTGCGCGATCCCGCCTTTCGCGAAGACAAGATTCAGCTCGCCAAGAACGAGCTGAACACCAACATCGCCCGCCGCAATGACAGCAGCCAGGAAATTGCCGAGCGCGAAGCCCTGAAGCTCACCTACGGTAAGGACAATCCCTACGCCCGCGAGCCGCAGTACGCGACGGTGGCCGCGGTGACGCGCGCCGACCTGCTTGACTGGTACCGGCAGCACGTCGCTCCCAATAACATGATCCTGGGCCTGGTGGGCGACTTCGACTCCGCGCTGATGGAAAAGAAGCTGCGCGATGCCTTCGACTCCTGGCCGCGCGGGCCCCAGGTCAGGAAACCGGTAATCCCGCTGCAGCCGGCCAAACCGGGCCTGTATGTCGTCGACAAGGCAGATGTCAACCAGAGCGAAATTCGCTTCGTCACGCTGGGCATCGAGCGCAATAACCCGGACTACTTCGCCGTGCAGGTCATGAACCAGGTCCTGAGCGGCGGCTTCTCCTCGCGGCTCATGGCGGAGCTGCGCACCAGGCGCGGCCTGGCCTACGTCGTGGGCGGGCGTTTGGGCGCGGAGTGGGACCATCGCGGCATGTTCTATCTGACCATCGCTACCAAGAGCGCCTCGACCGTCGATGCCATCCAGGGAATGCGGCAGGTCATTGCACAGTTCAAGGCCGAGCCGCCTTCGGAAAGCGAGCTGAGCTTTGCCAAGGATGCCATCCTCAATTCGTTTATCTTCCGCTTTGCCACCCCGGCCAAGGTCTTGCGCGAACGCATGGCTTGCGACTTCTTCGGCTACCCGCTGAACTTCCTGGAAATCTCTCGCGACAAGGTCGGGCAGGTGACCGCCCAGGACGTCAACCGGGTCATTCACAAGTATGTGCACCCCGAGCAGTTTGCCGTGCTGGTGGTGGGCAACATGAAAGAGTTCGAAAAGCCGCTGGCCGCGCTCGGGCCGGCCACCAAGCTCGATATCTCAACTCCCGGCGCGCCGGAAAGGGGATCGTCCACGGCCCCGGCGCGCTGAACGGACATCTGGCCGCGGAAACAGCAGATCCTTCGTTCCGCTCAGGATGGCGTCTCATATTTTTCGTAGCGCCGCCGCCCCCGGCGGTCAATTCCTTGTGCGCCTTCCGCTGCGTCCTCTGTAATTTTTCTTAACTCCCAAATCGGGATGATGGCCGGGCGCCGTGTGACGGCTGCACTTCCGCACCGGGGGTTTCGATGGCAGACTTAGAGCATCCGGAGATCGGTCTATGTGGCTTAAAGCTCTTGCCATCCTCGCCATCGCTCTGTTCGCCGGTTGACTGGTTTTCACGCTCCAGGCCTGGAGCCGAAACAGTGGTTCGCAACGCCTGCTCGGGGTATGTTTCATAGTCCTGTTGGGAATAGCTGCGCTGTGGGGCTGGCGTACGCTTATGGGCGCTCACTGAGCGGAAAGTGCGATGGTGGGAGCGGTGGCCGCTGTCGCCTACTCTCTGGTAATTATTGCCGCCCTGTTGCTGCCGGAAACAAATGCCAAGGAGTTGGCCGTCTATGCTAGAGGAGAACTGTTATGGAACCATCACGGGCTACAGTGAAGCAACTGTTTGCACGCTCCCGGAACTTGTGCGCGTTTCCGAGCTGTGTAAGCCCCCTCGTTGAGGATTCTGGCACGGTCACCGGCCTAATCTGTCATATCAAGGCTCGCAGCAGAGGTGGCCCGCGCTATGACGCAAAGCAGACCGAGGAAGAGCGCTATTCTTTCGAGAATCTAATTCTACTATGTGGGCGACATAGTAAGTTGATCGACTCTGAGCCCGGGCGATACACGGTGGACATGCTCCGCGAAATGAAGTCAAGACACGAGGACCGCGGCACGGTAGAGCTGTCGCCGTCGGATGCGCTTAAGGCCCAGAAGCTGTCCGAGGACTATCGCGCCCTTTATATCAACGCCGGTGGTCACGTCATGGTTGATAGCCCGGGTAGCGTCCAAGCATCGAATGTCGTGATCAAGACAGAGAAGAAGACGATCAAGATGCTTCCCCCCGAGGGGAGTTTGGCCTCCGACCGTTTACGCTGGAACTATATTAAGCACCTCATTGATAAATACAACGAGTTCGCCAGCAAGCAGGAGGGACGGGTGTTTCGTCATCCTGCGATATACGGCAGGATCAAGCACCTTTATGGCTGTGACTGGAAAATGGTTTCCCTGAAACAATTCGCGGATTTTGCTTCGTGGTTGCAGAAATTAATTGACGGAACGATGCTTGGTTCAAAAAATCGGGGCCAAGGGAAGCCAAACTACTCTACTTTCGAGGAATATCATCAAAAGTACGAAACTAATCGTAGCAAGCTGCGTACCACGGGTAAAGCTACCGGTGCGTGACAGTTTACTCGCCGATCTGCCCATCCAGCCTGCTCAATCCGGCCTGGCGCGTCGCTTCTAGCGCGTGGCCGCCCAGGAGCTGCTCGATGGCGTGATAGACATCTTTTACGGCTCGGGCTGGGTCATTACCGCCATTCCAAAATCACCTTGCCGCTGTGCCCGGAGGCCATCACCTGGAACGCCTCTTCGTACCGGCCGATGGGGAAGCGGTGGGTAATGATGGGAGCCAGGTCGAGCCCGCTCTGCAGCATGGTGGCCATCTTGTACCAGGTTTCGAACATCTCCCGGCCATAGATGCCCTTGATGTGCAGCCCTTTGAAGATGACCTGGTTCCAGTCGACCACCGACTGCGCGGGCGGAATGCCGAGCAGGGCGATCCTGCCTCCATGCACCATGTGCTCAAGCATGGCGGCCAGGGCCGCCGGGGCGCCCGACATTTCCATGCCCACGTCAAAGCCCTCTTTCATGCGCAGCTCCGGCATCACATCACGCAGCTTTTCACGATTGACGTTGACCGTACGATTGGCTCCCAGCTTCTTAGCCAGGTCCAAGCGATAGTCGTTGATGTCGGTGATCACCACGTTGCGCGCGCCAACGTGGCGGGCGATGGCGGCAGCCATGATGCCTATGGGCCCGGCGCCGGTGATCAGCACGTCCTCGCCGACCAGGTCGAACGACAACGCCGCGTGCGTGGCATTGCCGAAGGGATCGAAGATGGCCGCCACATCGTCGCAAATGTCGCTGGGAATCTTGAAGGCATTGAAGGCCGGAATGACAAGGTATTCGGCAAAGGCGCCGGGACGATTGACGCCCACGCCAACGGCGTTGCGGCAAAGGTGCCGGCGGCCGGCGCGGCAGTTGCGGCAGAAGCCGCAGGTGATGTGCCCTTCCCCGGAAACCCGGTCGCCGATCTTGAAGCCGGACACCTCCTGGCCGAGGTCGACAATCTCGCCCACATACTCGTGCCCGACGTGCATGGGCACGGGAATAGTCTTCTGCGCCCACTCGTCCCAATGCCATATGTGAACGTCGGTGCCGCAGATGGCCGTCTTGCCGATCTTGATCAGGACATCGTTATGCCCCACCTCCGGCTCTTTGACGTCGGTAAGTGTCAGCCCCGGAGTGCGCTCCAGCTTGGCCAGCGCTTTCATGACGTAACCACCTTCCGCCCCATAGAACATAACAGGCACATTCGTTGGGGCCCTTAACGGCGGGTTTCGACACCTGCATTCCCGGCGGAGGCCGGACCGCCACTCCGCGTATTCTCACACACAAGCCGAGACCGCCGGAATAGCTTTAGCCCGGCATAAGGTTTTCGAGCGCCGTTTCTTCCCGGAATGGTTCAAGAAACCAGCTCTATGAACCCTCGGCGCTCTGCGGTACCATTCCTTGTATGCACGAAACTCCTACACGCCCACAGCTCTCTTATCTTGGCCAGGAACTGGACCGGCTAAAGCAAAAAGGGACCTACTTCCGCTTGCGTGTATTGGATGACCAGCAGGCGCCGGTGTGCCACTTCGACGGCCGGCAGGTGATCAACCTGGCTTCGAACAACTATCTCGGCCTGACCACTCACCCCAAGCTGCGCGAGGCGGCGCTGGAAGCCACGCGCAAGTACGGGGTGGGCTCGGGAGCGGTGCGCACCATCGCCGGAACCATGCGCATCCACATGCTGTTGGAGGAGCGCATCGCGCGCTTCAAAAACGTCGAAGCCTGCGTGGTCTTTCAATCGGGATTCGCAGCCAACGCGGGTACGGTCTCGGCCATTCTGGACAAGAACGACTTCATCATCTCGGACGAACTGAACCACGCCAGCATCATCGACGGCGCCCGCCTCTCGCGCGCCAAGATTCTGGTCTTCAGCCACAAGGACCTGGCCCACGCCGAGGAGCAGTTGGCCAGCGTGAAGGACCAGCCTGGACATAAGCTGCTCATCACCGACGGCGTCTTTTCCATGGACGGCGACATCGGCCCCCTGCCCGGTCTGTGCGCACTGGCGGAGAAATACGGGGCGATCATGATGGTCGACGACGCGCACGCTTCCGGCGTACTGGGACGCAACGGCCGCGGCACCATAGACCATTTCGGCATGCACGGGCGGGTGGACGTGCAGGTGGGTACACTGTCGAAGGCCATCGGCGCACTGGGCGGATACGTTTGCGGCTCGCGCGACCTGATCGAATTCCTCTACCACCGGGCGCGCCCCTTCCTGTTCTCGACCTCGCACCCGCCCTCGGTAGCGGCCACCTGTATCGCCGCCTTCGACGTGCTGGAACAGGAACCACAACTCGTTAAAACTCTGTGGGATAACACGCGTTACTTCAAGCAAGAGCTTAGCTTGCTCGGGTACAACATCGGCGGGCGCAATACCCCCGCCTCGGAGACGCCGATCACGCCCATCATCATCGGCGACGGCCGCCTCACCATGGAGTTCTCAAAGGCGCTGTTCGAAGAGGGCGTAATGGGAACCGGCATCGCCTTCCCGACCGTTCCCGAGGGTAAGGCCCGCGTGCGCACCATCGTCACCGCCGCACACAGCCCGGACGATCTCTCGCAGGCCCTGGAGATCCTCAAACGCGTCGGCAAACGAATGGGACTGATCTAGTAATTTGCCGGTTTTGTATCCGGGTGAAGTCTAGCGCCGGCACAGTCCGGCTGTAGCGGGCGCTGGTGAGCCACGGATGTTCGCCGCCGGCTAGCGCCGATCACCCCAACAAGCCAAAACCCGGCTTGTTGGGGATCCCAGTGCGAGACTATCCCTACAGATGGAAATTACCCCCGCATCTTGACCACTTGCGCCGATGCCTCGTGCTCGTCAAGGTCTTGCAGCTTCAAGTCGCGCGTTTCGCGGATGAAGATCAGCGACACCATGGCGATTGCGGCGTAGATCCCGTAGACAATAATCACCCAGTGCCAGTTGTGGAGCGCGTCCTGGCCAATCAACCCCGCAAGAACAGGAGGCGCAATCGCGCCGCCGGCTACCGCCGAAATGCTGTAGGAGATGCCGGTGCCCGAGTATCGGAACTTGGTGGGAAAGCTCTCGGAAGTCAGAATGGGGGCCAGCCCGTGCAGTATGCCGATGCCGAAGAAGGTGATCAGGAACTGGGTAAGAATGCACATGGGAATGTTCCTGGCCAAAATTGCCTGCACCAGCGGGTAGGAAATGATGAAAGTGCCGGCAATGGCAACCAAAGCGGCCATCCGGCGCTTAAGCAGATCGGAAAGCGGCCCCGCCAGGGCCACGCCCAGAACGTCTCCGATGCGGCTGGCCATAATAATGACCGCCGTGGTGGCCAGCGGGATGCCGGCCAGGTGATGGAAGGTGATGATGTAAGTACCGCTCACATAGCCGTCCATCTGCTGGAAGGCGCATACCAGGGCCAGAAGAAAGATCGGCCGGGAGTATTTCCTGAACACGGTGAAGCTGGGCATCTTGGACAACTGCTCTTTCTGCTTCAGCCGTGCGAACAAAGGAGAGTCGGCCAGCTTGTAGCGGGCCATGAGCGCAGGAATTACGATCACCAACGACAGCAGCATGGCGATACGCCAGCCGCCCGTCCTGAAGCTGGCACTGAGCGTGAACATTACCGCGCTGGCAGCCACGGCGCCCAGCGGAATGCCCATATTGGCCAGCGACATCCAGAAGGCACGGTGCTTGCGGTGCGATCCAAATTCGGCCAGCAGCGAGGAGGCGCCGCCGAATTCGCCGCCCAGCCCTATTCCCTGGATGACGCGCAAAAGCAACAGCAGGATAGGAGACAGGACGCCAAGCGTCTCATAGCCGGGCAGAAGACCCACCAGGCAGGTGGTGATGCCCACGATGATGATGTTAATCAGGAAGGCGAACTTGCGGCCCGTGCGGTCGCCGTAGTGGCCGAAGATAAATGCCCCCAGAATGCGCGCCGGGAACCCGGCGCCGAACGCCAAGTACGAAAACACCAGGGCCACGGTCGGCGACAACCGGGGAAAAAACACGTGGGGGAAGGCGCTGGCCGCGGCATAGCCGTAGATAAAGAAATCATAGAACTCGACCAGCACGCCCGCCGTTGCTGAAAAGGCAAGAATACCGAGCGTACGAATGTCTATATGCTGATCTGCTTGCTCCGACTGTTGTTGCAACATTGAGGCCACTCCCCTTTGTAGTTAAGTGCCGCCTGAAGCGCACCACGTCTGATGGCCGTTAATCGAAACCAAACCACAGAGGCCACAGCGGAACACAGAAGCGAACAAGCGATGCGAGCCTTGCGTTCCCCGTGCCCTCTGCGGTTTATTGGTTGCGAAATTCACCACGACGCCGGTGAATTACGCGCTTTCGTACAGGCGCGTGATGACGAACTCGCGATGTCCCAGCGCCTCGGCCGAGGTCAGCCGGCCGTTGGCGGTGCGGAACATGCACTCCAACAGCTTGTCTCCAGCCTGATCGATGTTGATTTCGCGGCGCAGAATGCCCGAGACATCCACATCGATGTGTTCGTTCATGGTGCGCACCGTACGCGGGTTAGCCCCCAGTTTGATCACCGGCAGAATCGGATTGCCGATGATGTTGCCCTGTCCCGTGGGGAAGAGGTGAACCACATAACCGGCAGCAGCCATCAGGGTCACGAACTCGGCGGCGGCGGAAGAGGAGTCGATAAACCACAAACCCGGTCCGCTGGGAGCCTCGTGCTTGTCCAGGGCGCCGATTACCTTGCACTTCTTGCCGATCTTCTGGATGTTGCCCAGCGCCTTCTCTTCGATCGTGGTCAGGCCGCCCTCGATGTTGCCCTTGGTTGGCTGCGAGTCGCACAAGTCGTTGGTCTTGTGGTCGTCCACCACCTTGGCGTAGCGGTTGAAGAAGTACATGAACTTCTCCGCCACCGCCGGCGTGGCGCAACGCTTGGCCACCAGGTTCTCCCCGCCGGTGATTTCCGTGGTCTCGCCGAACCCCAGCGTGCAACCGGCTTTCTCCAGCTTGTCAAAGGCGTCGCCCACCGTCGGATTCGAGGCCAGCCCCGAGGTCGTGTCGCTCTCGCCGCACTTGCACGACACCCACAACTCGTTCAGCTTGCACTCCTCCCGCTGCTTCTCGCTGGCCCACTGCACAAACTCCTTGGCCTTGCGTGAAGCCGAGCAAATGGTGTTGAACTGACCGTTCTTTTCGATGCCGAAGCCCGCCACCGGCTTGCCCGTCTTGGCAATGCCCTCGACAATCACATTCGTCCACTGCGGCTCGATGCCAATCACTACTACCGCCGCCACGTTGGGATTGCAGCCGGCCCCGATCAGGGTGGCAAAATACAGGTCCAGATCCGCTCCGAACTGTAGCCGGCCATAGGGATGGCTGATGGGCAACGTCCCCTTCACATTGTTGGCTACGCAGTCGACTGAGGCCTGCGAAAGATCGTCCAGCCCCAGAATCATGACGTGGTTGCGCACGCCCACTCGCCCGTTCTCGCGACGATATCCTAGAAATGTCTTTTGCATGGCTACCACCTCCTCGTCTTGAGATTGTGTATGTGCACGTGCTCGCCCTTCTTGATGGCGGCCACCACCTTGCCTATGTCCACGCCGTACTTGATGACCCCGTCGCCAACCTTGAAGTCCTTGAGCGCCACTTTGTGTCCGATGGGAATGTCGTTAAGCACCTTGACCTTGATGGTCTTGTCTTCGGCCATCACCCAGCCAGTCAGTTCCTGGCCGGCCTTGATGCCCTCCACCACGATCACACCCACCCCATCGCCGTCTTCATGGACAAGAAACTCAGGCGCTTTGGGGCCCGGCTTCGTGTCCTTGGGTTTTACCGCCGATTGACCAGTCATTTATCTTTCAACCCCTTTTTCAAAGATGAGCTTACATGGTGATCTGCCAGGCAGCGGCAACCGCGGCCGCCGCCGGTATCGCAACTTCAGCAAGCGGACTGCCGGCGCAGATCCAGCACCTCTCGATAAGCGTGCGAAAATCGTGGCATGGTTCAGGCCGAAAGCCCGCCTGCGCACAATCCCTTGTTCTGTATTTTCTGAAGTTTACCACGCTGGCATTTTAGGTGGAGGGCACTTCTTTGCCAGATGGATATTTTCGGCAGCTTGCCGATCTTTCGATTTTAAGAATATCGCGGGCGCTGCTGGATAGCTGCTCAAATTGATGGCGCCTCAGCCCTGCGCAGCCTTCCTGCAATAGCCGTGAAGGATGAGGCGCCAGCGTGGCATGACCGTTCCTACACGCCAGGATGCTTGCCCATCAGCGGGGCGTGGCACCCGCCACAATCCATCTTGGTGCGGATGTTGGCAAGCGCTCCGCCCTTTTCGTGACAAGACATGCAGCCCTGGGTAGCTTTAGGAAGAGCGAAGGCCACTGGTTTCGCCGCAAGCTGGTCGTTCAGGAGTATAACGGCATGCCTGGCTACCGAGGCGGTCAGCTCTCCGCAACGCTCCGCCCGCTCCGGCGTGTAGGCCCCCTTGCCGGCGGTCTTGGTCCAATTGGCGATGGACTCATGGCACAGTGGCGATCCGGCCAGCGAGCGTATTTCGGAAAACTTTATCCCCTGCGGGCGGAAGTTCGGCAAAGCTTCGTTTTCGTACCAGGCAAAAAGAGAATCGATAAGCGGCGCGGGCTGCGGCGAGAGCAGTTGGATAGCCGCTGACGAGCCATTGAGCGCACCGCAGACAGTGGCCCAGCCATTGATCCCGCCGCCGCCATACTTGAACATCAAAAACGGAAAATGCGTATAAGGTGGGCCAAGTTGCTCGGCCGCCGAGCCTACTATCGACTCAAACGCCCCATACATGCACTCGGACTTGTAATATCCCGCGAATCCGCGTTGTCCGACCTTATCCGGATCGAGCGGTTTATAAGGCCATGGCAGTTTTTGCAGCACTTCCGTCGGATCTTTGGCAGTGCTGCCAAGCTGCTCCGCATGCGCCGCCAGGGTTGCTGCCGCGCCTACCCCGGCAGCTCCAGTTAGCCAGGTGACAAGTTGGCGCCGATTGATATCTTTAGCCATTATTCCCCCTTCAGAGGTCGCCATAAATGTATGGAGTATTTCCGGAAGTGCTGTACCCGTGGGTCACCGGCAAGCAGTAGTGGGTCAATTTGAATTTCCACAACAACGGGTGCCCCACGTCCCGCCCTGCTTTTGGGCTGACGTGGGACCAATTTCCCAGGTTAGCGCCGAAAAGCGCGGCGCGGAACCTGGGGCACCCTTCAAATTGACCCACTATCCAGCAAGCGCTCCCCTTGCGTTTGCCGGGTGGAAAAGCCACCGCCAACAGCGGAGCCTGCCGCGCACACCTGCTTGCAATTTACTCAGGCCGTGAATTCGGAGTCTACAGCCGCGAGCACAGGCAGGGGTGACAGCGGTCACGCTTTTGCCAGTCATCGGCTGGAGAACACGGCTATTGCTGATAAGCGAAACTTTTTAGGGAAAGGCTGAGCGGATTAGTAGCAGGGCTGCGACAGTGGGCTTGCTTTGTTGAAGACAATTCCCCGTTTCAGCGTGCACGTTTCACGGTTTGCGAAGTGGCAACCCTGAGCTGCCGGGCTCTCACTCGCGAACCGTGAAACGGAAAGTCAAGACTGTTACGACCCAGGCGGTGGCGCGGGGTTTCCCTGTAATGACCGCGGACCGCCCATCGGCCCCCTGGGTCCACCACCCTGGTTGCGCAATTGCTTCCACTGCTCGACGGTCAGCACGCGGCGAATGGCCAGCAGCATCTGGGCGTGCGATTTCTCCAGGTTGGCGCGGGCCTGTGCCACCCGGTCGATCTGGGCGGTAACCTGCGCCTCGTCCGGACGGTCGGCTTCAACCAGCGGTTCCAGCGCCAGTTCCTGCTTTTGCAAGGCGGCGTTCAGATCGATCAACTGTGAGCGATAATTTCGGAAGGTCTTTTCAATCTGCTGCACCTGCGAATCGTTGAGCCCGAGTTTTTTCACCAGCTCGGAATTCTTCCACCACGGGCCCATCGGCATGCCCAGACCATGCTGGCCCATGCCGGGTCCCATTCCCATCCCCATTCCACCGCCCATGCCAAGACCAGGCGTTATGTACGGCCCAGAGCCCGATTGCGGACCGCCTCCGGGCCCCATGCCACGGCCCTGCGCGGCCGCTATGGAGACGAAAGCGAATATGGTGACGAGAATTGCTGCTGCCATCTTCTTCATTGCTGTTGTTCCTTTCGCTTGGAAGTCGTAGAAGCGCCTCCGGCGCGGGCTGGCGTAGCCGGTTTTTGCGCGCTGGCGGAGGCCAGCGCCCGGCTCCGCTCCTGGTCAATAAGCACGGCCGGCGCCAGGGCCGTCGGGTAGCTCCGATCGAGAGAGTTCTCCACCTGCTGCAGAAGAGCGTCGTCGGAAAGCTCTTTTTTCGCCTGCTGCGCCGGCTGCGGCGAGCGGGTCAGCATAAAAGCGGCAAATACCACCAGGAGCATGACCGCCACGGCCGCCCAGCGAATGTAGGGAACGAAGCGATAGCGCGCCCGGCGGGAGCGGATGGCGAGCCGTTGCCTGGCCCAGAAAGCCTCGTCGCGCTCCGCCGCCTGATGGGCCGACTGGCGGCAGTCGGCGACGGCGTTGCGCAACTGTTTGCTTTCGATCCGGCAGGCGTCGCACGCCGCCAGATGCTGCGCGATTTCCCGGTCATTTGTCCCCAGCAGCCATTCCGTAAATTGCTCTTCATTCAAGTGAGAGTTCATGGTCTCCCCCGATCCTTCAGCCGTTGGCGGACGGCGCCGGTAGCGCGCGACAGGTGCGATTTGACCGTCCCCGGGCGCAACGAGGTCGCATCGGCGATCTCGCCGATGCTCATCTCTTCCACGAAGCGCAGCACGAAGACCGCGCGCTGCCGGGCTGGAAGGCTGTCTACGGCCGTCCAGACGCCGGCCAGCGCCTCGCGGGCCAGCAGCAGCCGTTCCGGCGTGGCCGGTGAGACGGCGGCGGCGGCCAGTTCGTCGTCGCCAGCCGACCCCTGGAAAAGCTTTCGCCAGAACTGCCAGCGGCGGTTCTTTATGTGGTCCCGGGCCAGGTTTATGGCAATGCGCATCAGCCAGGTACGCAGGCTGCATTCGCCCCGGAAGCGTCCGCGGTTCTGGTAGGCCTTCAGAAAACACTCTTGCGTTAGGCTGTCGGCCTCCTCGGGATCGTGCACCATGGAGAGCAGAACGCGGTAGATGCGCCGCTGCTCGGCGCGCACCAGCCCATCCATGTCTTCCAGTTCTGAAATGGCGGTAGTCGCCACCATGTTCACTTCCGCTACCGTCGCCGCTGCTGGTGGTTCCATGGCCTTAACTTCATACTGACGATAATTTTCCGGCCAGGTTTACAGGAATCGGGAGCAATTCCCCCGCGCCAGTGGAAACCGGCGGCATCGAAACTAACTGCTTTACATCTAAATATATAGAGAATCGGAATATAGAGAAACTGGGCGAGATTATTTGACTTCCTGCGGGTCTCTACTAAGATAGAGGTAGCTCTTTGAAAGCGGTCGTCACCGAGGCGTCGCATTCTGCGGCGACTCACAGCCAGAGCCGGCTGCCAGGCAGCCGACGCGCCGTTTGCCAGATGGGGGCGTCACGGCTTCGACGGGAATGGATGCGGCCAGGAGGCATACCGGGGTGCATGCACCCGTAATCGTGTGCAAAACCATAATTGCCAACAATCAACAGCTGGCATACGCTGCCTAATTGTAGGTAGCCGTCCTCCGCGGCTTTGTCCGTGGGCTGCGGAAGGGCGTCGCACAGCGGACTGGCCTTGAACTCTACGTCTGGGAGTTGAAGGCAAGATCTACAGGCTAGCCGCTCGCGCGTCTTGTCCGTTCTTAGCGCGAGAGGCGAACGTGCGGTGAGGGTTCCGCAAGGGACTGGGGCCGCGCCGGAACGCGACTAAGTATGTAGGCTCCTCGCTGGCAGCATTTTCGGACAGGGGTTCAACTCCCCTCGCCTCCACCACCCTCAGCACCATCCGCGCCAACTGTACCGAAGCCACAATCGTGGCTGTGAGCTCGGGGCTGGGCTTAATCAGTTCACCCGGAGCCGAATTGCGACAACGATGCAGGCAGCAATTAGCAAGGCCCCGTTATCCCGCTGCTTCCATGGCCGGAGAAGCATGGGCGAATATAAGGCGAACATCGAGTGTCTTTTCCGGTATACTGGCGCAAGCTCGATTCTCAGGAGCGGCGCCTTATGGAGATCATCAGAAGCCTTAAAAGAGACGGAAATCTTTGCCCGGCAGCAGTAAACCTGCTTGATGCAATCCCGCAGTCGGTGTTGTTTTTTGTTCAACAGCAACTCCGGCATCCTGATTCGATTTATTCAATGTCATTGCAAAAGCTTGGCAGTGCGTTTCTCAAGGTCTACGACGCCTATATTGCCAAGGCTGCGGAATATCGAACGGCCACAACTTCGACCAGCTTGGAGATGTCTGAGCTTTTGAAGCACCAAGAAGATTTCTTGCGGGCTTTACAGGAGCACCTTGACGACTGTTATTTGATACTCAAGACTTTGGCCGATCCGAGTTCTGCGAAAAAACAGCCGATTTTTGCGGACAAATATGTGATCGAAAACAAGCTTCCGGGAGCAAAGGTCTTTCACAGCAACATCGCTGAGTACAAGAGAACGCTGCGGATTGCCAATAAGCTAAAGCACCAGCAGGGTCGGCTTCGCGGAGTGGCGCTGTGGTTGCCGAACGGCCCGCACCTTGGTTACTTTCTGGAAGAGCCGGACGCTAGAGGCTATATTGGGCCTTCTCCCGAAATCCATCCCGACCAAGGTGCTATCTCGTTTGCAAGAGATCTGAGCTGGCATCTCTTTAACGTTTATTCTTGCTCCGAGAAGCTTGCCAAGGCAGTGATTACAGCAGTACGTCGTTTGGACGGCACCAATCTCAAGCCGGCGGTCTGTGCTACGCGGCCGGATTGGGAGAAGGTTGTGGCGTCAGCTTGCAAGATTCCTGCCTCCATTTTTCCCAAGGAACTCTCCAAGCACGTTGCTAGTTTCCAGCTTGACCCTACCGCGCAGTGCTTAACGATCAGATTCCCTGAAACCGTGAAGCTGGTTTTCCCCTCTCCGGTAACGGTAACGTGCTCAACGGTAGTGGACGGGCACAGCAGAGCTTTCAAAGTTCCGTTCCCCTAAACCTTGAGCTTTGCCGGCGCCCCAAATCCACCCAGATGACCGAAGCGCGCGGTCAGCAGCGACTCGGGGCAACTCTGGCGTCGAGCATCTCATCAAAGGCGTGTACGCACTCTTCACGCCGCCGGCGCGCGCGTGCCTAATCCAACTTCACAAATCCGAGATGTGTCACGAGAGGTCGCCTATATGAGCCAGACAAGTGCAAACATTCGCGAGGTTGAAGCCACAACAGAGGCCGGACGCCAGGTCGAGGCGGGGCCGCAAATCGTTCATCGCCACCTGACGCGGCCGCGCACCAGGATGACTACCAGCGAGGCGCTCGTCGAGACGCTGGTGGCGGAAGGAATAACCCTGGTTCCGGGCATTGTCGGGTCGGCGTACATGGACGCCCTCGATCTGTTCGCCGCGGCCGGCATTCGCTTCCTGCCGGTCTGTCACGAGCAGAACGCCATCCACATGGCGGATGGATACGCGCGCATTACCAACCGTCCGAGCTTTTCCATTGCCCAGAACGGGCCCGGCATCACCAACTTTGTCACCGCGGTGGCCGCCGCCTACTGGGCGCACACTCCCATGGTTTTCTGCACGCCCTCGGCGGCCTCTATGGGAACGGGACTGGGCGGATTCCAGGAGACCGAGCAGCTCCCGATATTTTCCAAGATTACGAAATGGCAGGCGCAGGTCAACCGTCCGGAGCGCATGGCCGAGCTCTTCCGGCGGGCGTTCTACATCGCCAAGGCCGAGCTGGGTCCGGTGCAGGTCGATGTTCCGCGAGATTATTTTTACGGCGAGATTGAAACCGAGATTTACCCTTCGCCAACGCTGGAGCGCGGGGCTGGATCGCCAGAACAGATCGAAGCCGCGGCGCGGGCGCTGTGTCAGGCGAAGTTTCCCGTGATCGTGGCCGGGGGCGGCGTCGTGCAGGGCGACGCGGTGACGCAGGCGCGCGCGCTGGCGGAATACCTCACGGCTCCGGTGGTTTGCTCCTATCTGCATACCGACGCCTTCCCGGCATCGCACGAACTGGCCGCCGGTCCGCTCGGCTATCAAGGTTCGAAGGCGGCCATGCAGCTCATCGCCGAAGCCGACGTGGTCCTCGCGCTGGGCTACCGCCTGGGCCCATTCGGCACGCTGCCGCAGTACGGAATCGACTACTGGCCGAAAAACGCGCAGATCATTCAGGTGGACGGCGATCATCGCGTGCTCGGCTTGACCAAGCGGGTCACGCTCGGCATATGTGGCGACGCGGCGCAAACCGCGCAGGCCCTGCTCGAGCGGGCGCGGGCCATCGCTCCGGAGCGCACCCGCCGCGGCGAGGTGGTGGGCAAAATTCAGGAACGCAAGAAGGCCTGGGAGGATGAACTCGAACGCATTTCCTCCCGCCACGGCGAGCCCATCAGCCCGCGCCGCGCGCTGAAGATCATCTCGGAGACGCTGCCGAAGAACACTGTAGTCACGACTGACATCGGCAACATCTCATCGGTTGCCAACAGTTATTTGCACTTCGAGGAGCCGCGCCGCTTCTTCGCCGCCATGAGTTGGGGCAACTGCGGCTACTCGTATCCGACTGCTCTCGGCGCCAAGCTTGGGCGCCCGGATCTTCCCGTGGTGGCGCATGTCGGCGACGGCGCCTGGGGCATGAGCCTGGCGGAGGTGATGACGGCGGTGCGCGAGGAGATTCCGGTGGTTGCCGTGGTGTGGAACAACGCCCAGTGGGGCGCGGAGAAACGCAACCAGATCGACTATTACAGCAGCCGCTTCGCGGGAACAAACCTGGCGAATCCGGATTTTGCCGCCGTGGCGCGCGCCATGGGCGCCAACGGCATGAAGGTGGAGCGCGAATCGGAGCTTGCCGGCACGCTGCGCGAGGCGCTGCAAAGCGGCAAGCCTACGGTGATAAACCTGGTCGTCGACTCGCAAGAACTGGGTGAACCCTTCCGCCGCGATGCCTTGAAAAAGCCCGTTCGTCTATTGGAAAAGTACAAGGACTTTCAATGAGCACGTCTGGCCCTCGTGCGCTCTGGCCGCGCACCGGGCCGCAGCCAGGAAAGCGGCTTTAAAACAGGGCTGGTGACTCAGCGGCCAGGCAGGCTAGTCTTCAGGCGGGGTCTGCAGGGCCGAGGCATCCTGAAGTCCGGCGGCGATTTCCGGAACGATGCCCAGCCCGGCGTAAATGGGACGCACCAGGCGGCGAATCTCGGGCAGCTTGAAGGCGAACAGCAGTGCTCCGCCCACGCAGCACAGGCCGGTGAAGGTGAGCGTTGCCGGGGCGCCGATCCTGGCCGCTACCAGGCCGGCCATCAGGCTGCCGAAAGGCGTCATGCCCATCACCGCCATGGTGTAGTAGCTCATGACGCGGCCGCGTTTATCGTCTTCAACGATGGTCTGCAGGATGGTGTTGCTGGAGGCCATCTGCGTCATCATGCCGTAGCCAGTAGGCAGCATCAGCAGCATGGACAGCCAGAGAATCCGCGAATTGGCGAAGACGACCAGCGCCACACCGAAAGTAGCGGCGGCAATCGGGATGAGCTTGCCCAATCCGAGCACGGATTTGCGCATGGCCAGGGAAAATGCGCCTATCAGCGCGCCCACCCCGACGATGCCCATGAGAAAGCCGAGCGTGTGCGCGCCGCCCTGGAGGATCTTGCCGGCGAAGATGGGCATCAGCACCGTGTAAGGCATGCCCATGAGGCTCATCAGCGCCAGCAGCAACAGAACCCAGCGAATGGGCGCGAACCGCGAGACGTAATGCCAGCCGTCCTTCAGTTGCCGCAGCGCGCTGTGCTTGGCCGAAGCGAAGCTCTGAGGCACCACCGTCATGGCCAGCAACGAGGCGATCACCGCCAGATAGCTGAAGCCGTCGATCAGAAAGCAGTAGCCCTCCCCCACCACGGCGATGATGATGCCGGCAACGGAGGGCCCAATCAGGCGCGCCATGTTTACCATCGATGAGTTCAGGGCTATGGCGCTGCTCAAGTCCTCTTTGTCTTCCACCATCTGGATGACGAAAGCCTGGCGGGCCGGCGTGTCAAAGGCATTGATGAGCCCCTGGAAAGCCTGCAACGCCAGGATCTCCCACACATTGATGATGTGCAGCAGCGCCAAAACCGCCAGCCCGAACGACTGGATCATGGCCAGCGTTTGGGTGACGACGAGCACGCGATGGCGGTTGAGACGGTCGACCCAGACGCCGGCGAAAGGAGCGAAGATGAAGGTCGGCACCTGGCCGGCAAAGCTGACGACTCCCAGCAAGACCGGCGAATGAGTGAGGCGGTAGACCAACCAGGCGGTGGCGATTCGCGTCATCCAGGTGCCGATGAGCGATATGCTCTGGCCGCTGAAAAAGAGTTTGTAGTTGCGATGGCTGAGCGCCCGCAGCGCGTGCGCCACGCCTTGTGACAGCCTGGGTTCCCGCTTCAGCAGTTCACTCCCCGCCAAGAAGATCAACGGCCAATCATACCTGAATGCGGCGCGCCCCGATATTGTCCCGCCGCCCAGGGGCCGGCGGAAAGGTTCGCCCTGCCGGCCGGCCGCAATCCACGCGTGTCCACGCCAGTCCGCCAGGCGCTCAAAACATTATTGCGGGGGAAGATTCAAGCTGGGCGTTGCGCCATCAAACTGCGGCTTCCAGCGTCTTGCCACCCAGCGATTCCCGCAGCTTTCTGGAAAGGGTGGAGAACGAGAACGGTTTTTGGATCAATTGCATGCCGGGGCGCAGTATACCCTGATCGAGAATGGCGTCGTCCGTGTAGCCCGACATGTACAGGGTGACCATCCGCGGATGCCAGTGGCGAAGGCGGCGCGCAAGCTCAGGGCCGCTCATCTTGGGCATTATCACGTCGGCCAGCAACACGTGGATGGGGCCGGCGCGTCGCTGCGCGAGTTCCAGCGCCTCCTGCCCATCGGCGGCGTGCAGTACTATGTACCCGTTCTGGCTGAGGTGTTCGCATACCGCTTCCCTCAGCGCGTCCTCGTCTTCCACCACCAGGATTACCTCGCCAAGGCCGCGCATGGCGCCAAGTTCCACCGGCTTTTTCTCCATCCGTTTCTCGGCCCGGGGGAAATACAGCTTGAAGCTGGTGCCGCGCCCGGGTTCGCTGTCGACCAAAATGTCGCCGCCGCTCTGTTTTACAACGCCGTAAACCATCGACAGCCCCAGGCCGGTTCCCTGCCCCATCGGCTTGGTGGTGAAAAATGGCTCGAAGATTCGCGCCTGAACATCTTTGCTTATTCCGGTTCCGGTGTCTTTTACCTCGATCATGACGTACTTGCCGGGGGCGAACGCCGCGCCGATGGAAGCCGCCTCCCGGGCGTTGACTTCGACGTCGCGCGTTTGAATTGTAAGCTTGCCGCCATTGGGCATCGCGTCCCGTGCATTAACGCACAGGTTCAGCAGAACCTGCGTGATCTGGCCCGGGTCGGCTTCAATGGCGGAAAGCGGCCTGCCCGGCAGGAAGGACAGTTCGATGTCCTCGCGGATCAGCCGCTTGGCCATCCTGGTGGTCTCGTCGATAATGACGTTCAAATCGATGCTCTGCGGCGCCAGCACCTGTTTACGGCTGAAGGCAAGCATCTGCTGGGTGAGGCTGGCCGCCCGCCCCGCTGCCTTGATGATCTGCTGGGTATTCTTCCGCAACTTATCTTCCGGCCTGAGCTCGTCTTGCAGCATCTGGGCCCAACTGCTGATGACCATCAGCAGGTTGTTGAAGTCGTGGGCCACGCCGCCCGCCAAACGGCCCAGTGATTCCAGCTTTTGCGCCTGGCGGAACTGTTCTTCCAGTTGTTGCGCCTTTACCACCTGTGTCCGGTCGTTCACGATTTTGGAGATGCCGACCACCTTCCCGCCCGAATCCCTGACGAGGGAGATGGTCAAAGCCACCGGCCTCTGTTCTCCATTCTTGGCGGTCAGGACGGTTCTGTATTCTTCCAGGCCTTTGCCCTGGGCGGCAGCCTCTCTGGCCGACACCCATTCCGACTTGTTGCCGGCGGGCAGCAAGATGTCCTCGGAGGTGCCGACGATTTCGCTTTGGCTGTAACCGAGCAGCCGTTCGGCACCCTTGTTCCAACTCAGGATAGTGCCATCCAGCGCGAGCGAGATGATGGCGACATCCGCGGACTCCACGATCCGCGCCAACTGCTGCAGCTCAGCCTGAGTTTTCTTCCGCTCAGTGATATCCAGCACAAAGACAATCGCTTCGTTGCCCTCGGTCAATGTCCCGCCAACAATCACCGGCACCCGCGAGCCGTCTCGGCGGATGAACTCCTTTTCGTACGGCTGGAAGCTGCCGGTTCTTATGATCTCCTCGACGGAGGCGTCGTCCAGCGCCGTGTATTCGCTGGGGCTCAGGTTCCGCCAGCGAAGCCCCCGCTCCAAGTCCCGCCGTGTATAGCCGAGCATCTTTAGGAAAGCGTCGTTGGCATCGGAGATGCCGCCATCCACGCTGCTGATAATTACGCCGACAACGTTGGATTCGATCAGGCGGCGAAACCGCGCCTCGCCCTGCTTGATGCGCTCCAGGGCTTCGCGCCGCTCGGTGATATCTTCGACAATGTCGATCCTTTGCTCCTGGTTAAGTTTTGAAGCCCGGAGGCGTACCCAGACCGTCCGGCCGTCCTTGCGAATGTAGCGTTTTTCCGTTTCGTAAGCTTGCGCTTCCTCGCCGCAGAGCGTGTCGAAAAGTTCGAGACTAGAGCGGACATCCTCCGGGTGGGTGTACTCCTTGAAACTCTTCCCCCGCAGCTCTTCTTCCGAGTAGCCGGTGATCTGCTGGTAGGTGGTGTTGCTCTCGATGATGCGCGTTTCGCGGTCCACGATATCGATACCGATGGGCGCATGCTGCATGATGGCGCGCAGCCGCGCCGCCGTGGTTTTCAACTGCTCCTCGTTGCGCTTGCGCCGGGTGATATCTATCAGGTAGGAACGCACAACACCGAGGCTCGGGGAGCAGTGATTTTCTTGCAGAAAAATGAGCCCTCCGGCTTCGATCTCCCGCTCCAGCCTCTGCCCGCAATTGTTCATCAGGCGCGCTGTTATTCCAGGCCAGTCGTGTAAAAGCGGGTGCCCGGCTCCGGCGCTCATCAGCTCAGGGAAGAGGGTTTCGGCCGCCGAGTTGGCATAGGTGACCTTTCCTTGCAGGTCGGTTTCGAAGATGGGCTCCGGATTGTGCTCGGTGAAGCTGGCCAGGTGCGCAATCTGTTTCTCTCTTATGCGCAGTTCTTCCTCGGCCCGCTTGCGAAAAGTTATGTCGATGGCGATGCCGACTATGCGGGAGGGATGGCCCGGGACGACGGCCGCGCGCGAGTCCACCCACAGCACGGTCCCGTCCGGCTTGACTACCCGGAATTCCTCCGCATAAGTAGCGTTGCCTGCCGCCAGCTCCCGGAGCGCCTTCTCCACTCTCAGCCGGTCTTCAGGATGCACCCGGGCGAGAAACTGTTCCATGCTGGATGAGTTGCCGCGCCCGTACATTTGGCGGTAGACCGCGCCCAGCCACGTGCGCGTATCGGTCTCGATGTTCCATTCCCAGAGCCCCAGGCCGGCCCGTTCGGCCAGCTCCATGCGCTTTTGCCAGTCCAGAATAGTCTGTTCCGCCAGCTTGCGTTGCGTGATGTCGCGGGTGACGACCTCAATCGCCGGCGACCCTTTCCAGACAAATGGAATCGACACGCTTTCCACGGTCACCGGCGTGCCATCCAGGCGAACCAGGACTTGTTCAGCCGCGGGCAATGGCAGGCGCTGTTGCAAGCTGAGCTTAATTCGCTGCTTGATGTCGGCCAGGCAGTCCGGATGGACTATGTCGAACGCGTCTTTTCCGATGAGCTGCTCGGCTGTGCTGGCCCCCAGCAGCTTGGTAGTAGCGGGATTGCAGAATACCAGCTTGTCCTGGCTCACCACGAAAATTGCATCGGGTGAAGTTTCTATAAGGCTGCGAAACTTCTCCTCGCTGGCCGCCAGCTCGTTCAGCGCGCAATTGCGCTGCTCTTTGATGGCTTTCCCCTGCAAAGCGCGCCGGACAGCCAGCGGAAGACGCACAAGTTTGTCTTTGAGGACAAAGTCGGAAGCCCCCTTCTTGACGCACTCGACCGCCAAATCCGCCCCAATGGTCCCGGTCACCACGATGAATGGAACCTCTTCCTGCCGCTGCCGCACCATCTGCAAAGCATCCATTCCGATCCATCCGGGCAGGGTGTAGTCGGCCAGAATCACGTCGTAGCGGCTGGTCTCGAGGCGCCGGGCGACGTCGGCTTTCGCCTGCACGATGTCGGCCTTCACCTTAAAGCCGGCGCTTGAGAGCCTCGGCTACGCACAGATCGGCGTCGGCCTGAACGTCCTCGATTAGCAGGACGCGAATCGCTTCAGGAGACACAACAAAATGCTGGTTGCCGGCCATTTCAATCTCCCGGAGTGGCGGTAACAGGGCGCGCCGCGATTGTCGCCAGCAAAATCACCCAGGCGCTCCCGCGCGGGCCTGGCTGAAGCCGAACCGGAAGTAGTTGCGGCTTCAGTCCCAGGACATTACTGGCAACGCATCCGTCGCTGCCTTTTCATCACCGGTCTTTTGCTGCTGAGCGGTTGCGTTGGTTTGCATATCTCAGCCGGGTAATCGCGGCGTGGCGCCAAACGAACCATTCCTGGTGGCGCCACGCCCTGAGTTCCGTTGTCCTGCTGAACGTGCCAACGCGGAACAGACGGCTGTAAGCAACTCTGGCCGTATGGCGGGAAAAGCACAAGAAGCCGGAAAGCTCTTTCTTCTTGAGGCAGAACGGCTCTCAGGAGCGCGAGTGCGAGGCGCGGTTAAGTGCCCATGCCCGAAGGACCCAGGTAACTTTTAGACCGGGCACCGTTGGTTGGCAGCATATCGGACCCTGCTAAGAGAAGGCGCGCCGCCAGCCGGTGACTCAGGGGGGCGTCAATTGCCATTCAGCCGGCCGATGGTCTGAACGATTAGCTCCGCGCGGCTGGAAACTCCGAGCTTGTCAAAAATTCGCAGCAGGTAATTTTTTACGGTATGGCCACTTATCCTTGCTTGCTGCGCGATCTCCCGATTGCTCAACCCTTGCATCACCAGCGCCACCATCTCCCGCTCGCGGTTGGTAAGCAGCTCCTCCCCTTTGGCGTTGTTGAACGACAAGGGAGGGGTAGTGGAGAACGACGCCAGCACAGAGCAGAGATCCGCACTGCTGATCCAGATCTGGCCGCTACGAACCACGTCAATGCAACGCCACAGCATGGGCAAGCGGCTGGTGCGCAGAAAAACGCCACGCGCCCCGCGGCGGAAGGCCTCCATGGCGATGTCGGAGGACGGGTGGTCAATCATAAGTACGCAGGCGGTCTTGGGGTCGATTTTACGTACCTCTTTCAACACCGTCAGCCCAGCGGTCGGGCCATCCTGAAGCACAAGACTAACCAGGAGTACCGCCGGACAACATTCAGCGACGGCTTGCAGAATGGATTTAGAGCTGGTCCCAGCAGCCGCAATCACCAGCTCCTGCAAGTTCGAAGTCAGCCCCGAGCAAAGCAGCTCGCAGCCAATTTCTGTACTCTCAGAAACCAATACTGTGACGGGGACGGTCGCTTTCGAGGTTGCCGCCATAGTGCTCCTCCCGACAGGTCAGCAGAAGCCTGGACTTGACAACAGGAAGTACCCGCACCAACTGGCCCAAAGTTGGGAATAATTAGTACTACTGTTATTGCCTTATGACTGCACTGGTTATTGTTGCATTAGTATTGCTATTTTTAGTACGTTGGCAATGGTCAAAAGGTTCTACCTGCTCCCATTTTGGGAGAAACAGGAATGGGAATGCCAGTACGAAAGCTCTCCTGACGCAAATCACCACGCAAGCACGCAGTGCCTATGCTGTAATTGGTTTGATTTGCGTCAAGCCATGGCTTTAACATGCCGTATAAACCCGAGGAATATCGCACCTTAGTCCCTGTTACGGAGCGCGATAGGACTAAAGCCAAAAGCCTATCCTCACTTTTCAGGCAGGACTAAAGTAGTACCCCAATAAAAGGTAGCTTCCAATCGCCACATTCTTATAGGTTAAGAACCACGCGGTAGCCGCGCCCTTCTGGCTGGGAACCTTAGATGGCGCTCTAGCATCCAAAGCATGGGCACGGAATCTTCTTTATGAGTGGAAGTCTGAGGCTGAAGGCCACCGACGGCCATGAACTCGATGCCTATCTCGCACAACCTCCGGGAAAAGCCATTGCCGGTCTGGTGGTCGTGCAGGAGGCTTTCGGCGTGAACAGGCATATCCGCTCGGTGGCCGATGGCTATGCAAAGGACGGCTTTCTGGCGGTGGCCCCCGCTCTCTTTGATCGCATTGAGCCGGATGTCGAGTTGGGCTACGAGGGCAGCGACCTGCAAAGAGGGCTTACTCTGGTGCGGCAACTTGATCCCGCAAACGGCATAAAGGATATTGCCGCCGCCCTGGAGTACGTTCGCCGGCAGCTTCCGCAGGAGAGCGGCAGAAAGGCCGGCGTCATCGGCTACTGCTTTGGGGGCACCATGGCCTGGCTCGCTGCCACCCGGCTCCATCCGGATGTCGCCGTGGGTTACTACGGCGGCCATATTGCGCGCTTCACCGATGAGACGCCTTCCGCCCCCGTGATGCTGCACTTCGGCAGGCTGGATCAGCACATTCCCAAGGAAGACGTTGACAAGGTGCAGGCCGCGCACCCGGAAGTTTCCATTTTCTGGTATGACGCCGGCCATGGCTTCAACTGCAACGACCGCGCCAGTTACAACGCGGAAGCGGCAAAGGTGGCACGCGCGCGCTCGCTGGAGTTTTTGCAGAAGCGCCTGGCGAAATAAGCGCGTATGACGTAGCGCCGGCCTCCTGGCCGGCCTGGAGGCCAGCGCTACCTCCCGGCATGGGAGCTCACAGAAGGCCCTTCCACTTCACCATTCTTTTCTTCAGGTCGATGGTTCGGCCGTCCACTACGAAGGTACCGTCTCCTACTCCGTGAATTGTGCGGCGCTCTTTGCGCTTTGGGTCGCTCCAGGCTTTCACCCCTTCCAGGATGAAGAGGTTGTATTTGTTTATCAGGCTGGTATCCACCACTTTGCACTCGATATTGGCGAGGCACTCGGCAATCAGCGGCGGCTTCACCTTTTTGGCGGGCAAAGGCGTCAGCTTGAAGGCCTTGAACTTATTGACCTCCTCGCCCGAGCAGTTGCCTATATCGACCACTTTGGAAGCGATATCGACCGTGGGAATGGCGATCACGCATTCCCGGGTGGCGCGCAGCGCCTTGAAGCTGAAGTTGGCGGAGCTGACTAGGCAGCCGATCAATGGCGGTTCGAACTCCATCATCATGTGCCAGCTCATGGCCATGACGTTTGCCCGTCCCTTGTGGAAGGTGGTCAGCAACACCACCGGACCGGGTTCGAGCAGGTGGAAAGTTTTTGATAATGGAAAGGCTTTCATTTCGCGTTCGCCTCTTTCGTCTCCTGCCGGAACAAGTTGCGGTCAGCCAGGCATCACGGCGAAGTAAGGCTGCCCTGCCCTGGGGCGCTCAAACGCCGGGCCGCGTCCTCGTCAGCATACGAAGCCACGATCTCGCCAAAATAGATGCGGTGAAAATCGCCCTGCTTGTAGAACTGCTGGCGTATGCTCTGCGCCAGGGCAGCTGGCGCCATATCCACCCGGTGGACGGTGCGGCACTCATAGTGAACTATGCATTCGCTGATGATGGGGGCGCGTACCTCCCGGCTGGGGACCGGGGTCAACTTGGCCTCCCGAAACTTGTCGCGGTCTCTTCCGGAAACGCTTCCGCACAGGCCGGCGGCAGAGGCCAGTTCCCTCGGAAGCACATTCACGGTAAAGTCGCTGACCTGTTCCAGGCGGCTGTAGCTGTGGCGCGACGGCCTGACCAGCACCAGAAAGATTGGCCGGTACCAAACTTCGCCGATCATGCCCCAGCCAACGGTCATGACGTTGGGCTTGCCGTCGCTTCCCGCCGTGACAAGCAACAACCCCTCGTCACTTACCCGCTGCATCGTTTGGGCAAAATAATCCGTGTACGCTACCAACACTTTCGCCATTTCGGTTCACCTCAGTGTGACGACAGGCAAAATGTTATCAAAGCGCTTGCGACAACGACTACTTACAAGACAATATCAGATGAACCGCCCGGCCGATGGCCCCTGCGGCCAACATCAAAGCGAATTGGAGAAGCGGCATGCCTGAACCTGAACTCGTCATCATGAATGGAAAAATCTGGACGGGACAGCGCCCGGCACCCGGCGGCAAAGCCGCTCCCGGCGTCTTGGTTGAGGCGGTCAGCGTGAGCGGGGGAAGAATTCTGGCAGTCGGCTCCAACGCGCAAATCAAGGCGAACATCGGCCGCAATACACGGGTAATCGATCTGCGCGGAGCCATGGCTATGCCGGGCTTCATCGACAGCCATGTCCATTTCGTTTTTGGCGGCTTGCAGGCTTCTCAGGTCGATTTGAAAGATGCACGCAACGAGGCCGAATTCACCCGGCGCCTCGCCGACAAGGCGAAGGCGCTCGGCCCGGGGAAATGGATTCTGGGCGGGAGGTGGGATGAAACGAACTGGCCCGGCGGCACGCTTCCGACACGCTGGATGATCGATTCTGCTACGGCCGACAATCCGGTATGCGTCGAACGCTACGATGGTCACGAAGCCCTGGCTAACTCGCTGGCGCTGCGGCTGGCAGGAATCACCAAGCATACGCCTGATCCGCCCGGCGGCTTGATCGTGCGCGACCGCGACAGCGGAGAGCCGACGGGCGTGTTGAAGGACACTGCGGTAGAGGCGGTCGAGAAAATGATTCCGCTTCCGGGCTGGGATGAGTTCGAGGCGGCCCTCAAGACCGGCCTAGCCGAGGCCCGCCGATGCGGAGTTACCTCCGTCCATGACATGTACCTGGGCCGGTATTGGAGCCCCAACGGCAGCCAGCATGACGAGATTCAACTGCTGCGCCGCGCGGAGTCGGAAGGCTGGCTGAGCTGCCGCTTCTACGTGCTTGCTCCGCTGGGGGAGCAGTTAGATCCGGCTGGAGCTTTCGTCCCGTCCGGCAGCGATTTCCTCCGCCTGGGAGCAGTGAAGGGTTTTGCCGACGGCTCGATGGGCTCGCGCACCGCTTGGCTGCACGAGGATTATACCGATCAGCCGGGATACGCCGGCCTGGCTCGCCACTCCCGCCGCAAATTGGAAGCGATGGTGCGAGGCGCCGACGCTGCCGGCTTTCAGATTGCCGTCCATGCCATTGGCGATCGTGCCAACACGGAGATGCTTGACATTTACGAGCAGGCGGGCGGCACCGGGGCCGCCGCCAGCAGATTTCGCATTGAACACGCGCAGCATGTGCTTGCGCGGGACTTTGCCAGGTTCGCAAAGCTTGGCGTCATCGCCTCGATGCAGCCCTATCATGCCGTTGACGACGGCAGGTGGCTGCAAGATCGAATTGGCGGCGAACGCTGCCGCACCAGCTTTGCCTGGCGGTCGATGCTGGATGCCGGCGTTCCACTGGCATTCGGCACAGATTGGCCCATCGCGCCGCTGAATCCGCTGCTCGGCATCTGGGCCGCGGTAACCCGCCAGACGCTCGACGGCAAGCACCCTGGCGGCTGGTTTCCCGAGCAGCGGCTGACGCTGGAAGAAGCATTGCGCGCCTACACGCAGGGCGGCGCTTATGCCGAGTTCCAGGAAGACAATAAAGGAACGATCGCGGCCGGCAAGCTGGCCGATATGGTCGCGCTTTCGGCGGATCTGTTCAGCATTCCGGCAGACCAGATTAAAGATGTAAGAGTGACGCTTACCATAGTCGCAGGCAAGGTGGTGTATGAAGAATCCAGATAGCGCCGGCGTGCGCATGGACGTGTGGCTCTGGGCGGCCAGGTTTTTTCGGACGCGGGCTTTGGCCAAACGGGCATGCGAGCTGGGCAGGATCAGGGCCAACAACCAGCCCACCAAGCCTGCCCGCGAGGTTCGCGCCGGCGACCTCCTGCAGATCCAGACTGAGGGTGGCGACTTTCAGGTAGAGGTTCTGCTTCTCAGCGACCTGCGCGGCCCGGCGCCGGCGGCGCAGACGCTCTACCGCGAGACCGGGGCCAGCCGGGAGTCGCGGTTGAAACTGGCGGAAGAACGCAAGGCCATGAGGCAATTCACGCCGGCGCCGCAAGGCAGGCCATCGAAACGCGACCGCCGCAGGATCATCCAGTTCCGGGGCGACGGTTGATAGCAACTCCAGTCAGCGCCTTGGCATCCTCGCAAGCATCCAAGGGGAATACCCCACAGGAGGCTTTGTGGCTGAACGAGCGCTCCCGCTTTCTGAACGGCCGGTTCCGACCAAGCTCACGCGTCAACAAATCACGGGATTCTGGGCTGCCTGGACAGGCTGGACGCTGGACGGCATGGACTCCGTCATTTATGCCCTGGTGCTCAGCCCGGCGCTCACCGAGCTTCTGCCCAAATCCGGGATGTCGAATGCCGCGCCCAACGTCGCCCTTGCCGGGTCGATTCTTTTCGCGCTGTTCCTGATCGGCTGGGGGCTGTCGTTTATCTGGGGACCCATCGCGGACCGGCTCGGACGGACCTGGGTACTGGCCGCCACAATCTTTGTCTACGCGGTATTCACCGGGGCGGCTGCGCTCTCGCAGAGTGTGTGGCAACTGGCGGTGTTTCGCCTGCTGGCCGGCATAGGAATTGGCGGCGAATGGGCGCTGGCGGGAACCTACGTCGCCGAAGCTTGGCCGGAGGACCGGCGCAAGATGGGAGCCGGCTACCTGCAAACCGGCTACTATGCCGGGTTCTTCCTGGCGGCGGCGCTCAACTATACTGTTGGCGCCCATTTTGGCTGGCGCGCCATGTTCCTGTGCGGCCTGGCGCCGGTGGTAGTGGCTCTTCTGATCATCATGCGCGTCAAGGAGCCGGAGCGCTGGGAACGCTCCACTAAAAAAGTGGAGGTGATTAAGCGCCGCTCTCCTCTGGGCGAAATCTTCCGCCAGCGCTATCGGCGCCGCACCCTGGTGAATACCGGGCTGCTGACGGTAGCCATCATCGGCCTGTGGGCTGCCGCCGTCTACGAGCCCACGGCCATCATTACCCTGGCGCGAAAGGCGGGAAATTCGCTGCCGGAATCCGTGCGCCTGGCCTCGTTCGGCACCGGCCTGCTATCGATTGGCACGATTCTCGGCTGCCTGGCGTTGCCTCCGCTGGCGGAGCACCTGGGACGCAAGCCGACCCTGGCAATCTATTTCTTGGGTATGGGAGCCGCCATTGCCCTGAGCTTCGGATGGGCTTTTTACCTGCCACAGGGCCTGCATCCGTTCATTGCCCTGCTGTTCTTTCTGGGCTTTTTTGGCGGCAACTTCACCATGTTCAGCCTATGGCTGCCGGAGCAGTACGGCACCTCGGTCCGGGCGACGGCGTTTGCCTTTGCCACTTCCTTCGGCCGCTTTATCGGCGCCGGGGTAAATTTCCTGCTGGGAGCGCTGGTGCGCGACATGGGCACGCTGGGCAAGCCGGTGGCGCTGACGGCCATCGCCTTTGGCATCGGACTGCTGCTGGTTCCGTTCGGCCTCGAAACCCGTGGCAAAGTGCTGCCGGAATAGTATCCCCGGGTGGCTCGCGGCGGCGCAGCCCGGAGCCGTGCTTATTCTCTTCCGAATGAGAGCCTCAGGCCTGCCCGCGCCATGACTGGCGGCCCGAGCTGCGCGATGGGGCTCCTATTCACGACGTAGCGGCGATCGAAGGCGTTGTCGGCGGCGGCATACAGTTCCACCCCTCGCCGGAGCTGGTGGGAGAGGAAAACGTCAGCCACAAAAAATCCTCCCAGCGGAAGCAAGTTCTGATCATCGTCGAACTGGCGTCCCTGGTAGCGCGCCTGCACGGCAAAAGTAAACAGCTTGGGCTTGGAGTAGCGCAGTCTGGCCGCGACCACGTGGCGCGGCACCTGCGGCACATCGAGGCCCACTAGCGCGGGGTTGGCGGGGGAGCCGAGCACCACGGCGGCGGCGTACTGGTAGGCGGTTTCCACGGTAAGCGTACGGGTGAGCTTGGTCTGCGCGGAAACGTCGATGCCCTCCGAGCGCGTGCGGCCCAAGTTTTGCCGCTGGCGTGTAATCAGGGTCGCGGTGGTCGAGAGGGTCACGTTCGAGATGGGATTGGTAATGACGTCATAGAAGTAGCTTCCGCGCAGCAGCAGGCGCCCGTTGACACGGTAGCTGAGGCCGGCTTCGCCGCCACTGAGGCGTTCCGCCGTGAGATACGGGTTGGCGTTGGTGAGCACGTTTCCCACGCGGAAGCTGCGATAGAGCTCGTTCAGGCTCGGCGCGCGGAAGGAGCGTTGGCCGGAGACGAACACCGTCAGTTTGCTGTTTATCCCGTACTGCGTGCCTATGTGCGGGCTGAAGGCGGTGTTGCTGCGGTTAGGAAAAACCGTGTTGCTGGCGGAAACGGTCGCCACCAGCGGGGTAGTGATCGAGTGCCCGGCGGTATTGTTCCAGTAATCAATCCGGGCGCCGAGCGAAAGGAACAGCTTGTTGGTGAGACGGAGCCGGTCTTCCCCGTATACGCCAGCCGTAGTCTGCGCGCCGCCGTTGTTCAGCAGAGACTTGGCCACTCCGGAGCTGAAGGCGACTTCATCCGACTGCCCATCTACTTTCATCAGGTCCAGCCCGGCGAGCAGCATCTGCCGTTTGCCGGCCGCGCGCGACCACAGCACGCTGGCTCCGGCCTGCGAGACGGGAACGGTCTGGCTGGTGGTAAGCGACTCGGAGTTGCGGTCGGCGGCAATGGCGCTGAAGGTCTGTTCCAGCCCCTCGGTTCCCCCGTAAACGCGGAAGCTGAGACTGCCCAGGTTGCCCGGGTTCAAGTCAAGGCCGGTGCGCAGTTCGCGGATGTTGGCGCTGTTGGTTTGCAGCACCGTGCCGTTTTGGCGCGATTCCTGGTAGTAGCTGCCGCCGAGAAAGGCGCGCCCCTTGGCGCCGAAGACGCGCTCCAGCATCAGGTCCGCCGTTCGATGCTGAGAATTCACCACCGTATCGACTGCCCCGCGCTGCGCCTCGGGCGTGGGCACGTATCCATCGGTGCGGAAGCCCTCGCCCGCGGCAGTGAAGTTCCAGCTCCCGAAGCGCAACCCTCCTTGGGCCGATCCCAGAGGTGTGTATTGATTGCCGAATTCGCTGTCGATGGCCAGATGGGTCGCCAGCGGTTGTTTGCGAATTATATTGACTACCCCGCCCATGGCCTGCGAGCCGTAGAGATCCGATTCGCCGCCTTGAACCACCTCGACGCGATCGATGGCGGCGACAACGAACTGCCCCCAGTAGACCCAGGCGCCGAAGGGATCATTGGCGGGAATGCCATCATCGAGGACCAGGGCGCGGCTGGCGCCATTGGCGCCCACGGCGCGCAGCGAGACTCCCTGCGTGGTCGGATTGGCGCTCCAGGCCGGCGTGCGGCGGTAAAGGCTGAATCCCGGAACTTCCCGGAGAACATTGTCCAGGCCAAGCGCGCCGCTACTTGTAAGTTGCTCGCCGTTTATCCAGACGATATTTGGGGGCGGAGTTTCAGGCGTGGCGCTTACGCTCACGCGTTCTTCGACGCGGCTTAGTGGCAGGGTTATGTCGATATGCCGGCGCTCCGGGCTCCATGGCATCACGATTCGGGAAAATCCCGGGGCCGCGACTGCGATACTTCCCACCACCCCGGGCCCGCCGGCGATTTCGAAATGTCCTTCCCGGTCGGTTTGCGCCCGGAAACTTATGCCGGAAGCCGACAGGATCACCCGCGCTTCAGCTATCGGCGCGCCGGAGGGATCGCGCACCACTCCGTCCACCGCCGTTACCGACGCGGCATGCAACAGGACGCTGGCAACCGGTAAAAGCAGAAGCGCGCAGCCAAGCGGGCAAAGACGATGGAATCGACGCATGGTTTTACCCAAAGCAGGATCAATTCGAACTCAACAAAGGGCCGGACCAGAGTCTCAGGAAAACTTGCAGTGTTACCTATGCCGCGAGCCAAGAGCCCAAGTGGTAGCTGCTAACAGCGGCTTTCGCGCGCGATTTCGCGCTGCTTTGACGGCTCAAACTACTTCAGGCCGTACACATCCAGTTCGCCCTGCGGATTCGCGGTGGTAGTCGGATCGTGGCCGGTGCCGATGAATACCTTGCCATTGGCGACTATGGGCGAGGTGAATTTGATTCCGAGCCCGGCGGCATCTGCGGCATTCTGCGAGCTGTTGTAAAGCTCCTTAGAGACGTCTGTGGCATCAAAGGCGTGCAATACGGCAGAGGTGGACGGCAGGCCGCCGGAGTTTTGCAGCGGCTGGCCGTGATCAATCATCCACAATATGCCATTGGACGTGCCATTGGCTGAGACAAATCCCGTCGTGCCGTACGAGCTCATTTGAATGCTGTCCGGAGTGACCGAGCCGGGAGCCAGCAGTCCGTTGGCGTATGGGAATTGGCGTACCGGACCGGGATTAGCGGTGGCGGTCGGCACTACGCCGAGGTAGGCCGAACCGTTGAAAAACGACCCGGTGCCGAATATCTCGTAACCGGCAGTTTGCGTGGTTTGCACTACTCCCAGATTGTCGGTGCAGGAAGCGGTGTAGGCGGGCGCTTTGTCCTGCTCGAACCAGAGCCACTGCGCCAGCCCGGCATCGTTGGCCTGCATGCCGCCCATGTTAGCCGTGTTCACCAGGTACATTTTGCCGCGCTTGCCTCCGGCCAGCAGTTGCGAGGCGCCGGGAATCAGCATCACTCCGCCACCGCCCAGGTCGCCGTCCACGCACTGCAGATACGCCCAGTCGAACGGAGTAAAGTGATCGAGCAGGTGGAGCTGGTTGTCAAATTTGAGCACCGACTCGCCAAACGAGGTCAGCCCGTCATAGGGACCGTTGCCGGTACTGATGTAGACACTGCCGTTGCTATCGGCGGCCGGGCCGCCGCCGCCCATCCATACGCCGCCAGCGCCGCCGTAGGTCCCATATCCATCGATGTTGGGGCTCATATTCACCACGGCGGTCTGGGCGAGCGTGAGCGCGTCATAGGCGAGCAGCCAGCCGCTGTGGCAGTTTCCGAATCCGATGTAAACCGTATTATTGGCCAGCAGCAAGGCCGCGCGCTGCACGCAGCCGCCCGGCAACGTTACAACCCCGTTCACCGCGGTCGAGTTCGTTCCCGCGACCGATGCTGTAATGTCCACCGGCCCGCCGAACTTTTCCGCGCCGGTGAGCAGATCCAGGGCGTGCAGGCGGAAGGAATTGCTGCTGGCATGCTGCGCCGAAACCACATACATGGTGTGCGAGCTCAGGTCGATAGCCGGAGTCGAAGTGATTCCCTGGTACGGCTGGATAGTCGCGCCCGTAAGCGGCGTTTCTCCAGATTTGAGCAGTGAGACCTTCCACAAGGGCGCGCCGGTGCCGTAATTGTCGGCGTCGAAGGCATACACGCTGTCGTACTCGGTGGCCACGAAGACGACATTGTGCGCGCTGCCGCCAATCGTCAGATTGGAGACGTATAGCGGCTGGGCATAGATATAGCCGTCCACCAGATAAGAGAACAGCTTGCCAAAGGTCTGCGAATTTACGTTGAGCGGCGTCAGGCTGGTTTCATTCGAATTGAGCCCGGTGCGCGCATTGTCGTAATGCCAGGTTGGCACATCGACGGTCGAAGCCGGCGTTGTGCCGCCCGTAGTAGGCGGCGTGACCGGCGGCGTTGTGCTGCCCGCGGCAGGTGGCGTTGTGCTGTCACTGCCGGTTGGCGAGCCGCTGTTGGTGCTTGAGAGCGTGGCGCTGTTGGTGGAGGACCCGCCGCCGCATCCAATCGCCAAGATTAAGGAGAGAATACACGCCACCAGGGCAAAGCGAGCACGACCAAACGCCATTAAAATGCACCTGCCAACCAAGTTCAGGTCAGCTTAGATGCGAGTCTCTGGCCAGAGTTGCTCCCGGCAGGTGCGGCCGTGAAGTAAGCCGGCTTCGCCGCGTCGCGCGGATGCGCTTCGCGCTACAGACCTAAAGTACTTTTCGCATCGGGCTAAAAGTACTTGGGCGTCTTCCAAACCCATTCCGGAGGAAGACGACAAACTCAGGGGCTAAAGTCCAGTGCTCTCAAGGCACTCAGCGGCCCGCCTGAAGCCGGGCCCTTTCAAAACCACTCTTGAACAAGTTCCAGCTAGAAGCACTGACGGTGAGTACTTCAGACGGCATCGCCAAAGGCAAGCTTTAGTAGCGCCTTGCATGAAGTGAGTACGCCAGTTCACTTTTTGCTTAAGGGAAGGTGGCGCATACGCGCTAAGCCGCTGCTCTGGTGCGAGTGGCTTGCGTCTGAGCGTGGCCATCCAGAGTGGCTGTCTAATTGCAAGAAGCTGGCCACATGAAAGCGGTCTCCCCGGTCCCAAGCCTTCTCTACAGGTTCCCTATCATCGTCGCCCTAGCTGTTTTACTTGTCGGCTGTGGATCTTCCAACTCATCGTCGAATCAGGCGGCCTCATCTGGGAGTTCGCCTGTGACCTCGCCGACCCCGCCTACGACTACTACGCCAACGGTACTTTCGTTGTCGCCCCTGACATCCAATGTGATTGCCGGGCAGACGGTGCAGTTGCAGGCGAACACGGCGATCGCCAACTGGCAGACCTCCTGCGGCACCATTGCTGCCAGCCCCAGCGACAATACCGTGGGGATTTTCACGGCGCCGAGCAGCGTTCCGCCGGGTGGCACTTGTACCGTCACCGCCAACGCCGCAGCCAACAATACGATTCAGGCAGTGGAAACCATTCTGCCGCTGTCATTGTCGCCGGCGACAACCAACACGGCCGCGGGCCAGACGCAGCAGTTCAAGGCCAACGCGGTCATCCTGGATTGGCAGAGCTCCTGCGGCACCATCATTCCCAGCTCCACCGATAGCACCGCGGCGGTGTTCACTGCTCCAAGCAGCCCTCCTTCGGGAGGCACCTGCACCATCACCGCTACCGCCGCCGGCAGCGCCACGGCGATGGCGGTGGACACGGTCGCGCCTCTCTCACTGTCGCCGGCCAAGGCCAGCACCGTGACCAACCAGACACAGCAGTTCAAGGCCAACGCGGCGATAATCAGTTGGCATGCTTCCTGCGGCACAATCGCTCCCAGCGCCACTGACGACACGGTTGGCTTCTTCACCGCGCCGAGCAGCATTCCCTCTGGAGGCACCTGCACCATCATCGGCACAGCGTCCGGCGATGCTACCGCCCAGGCCGTGGATACCGTGGTTACGCCTCTGCCTTCAGGCACGCTGTTTTACACCACCTGGAAAAACGGCAACGATGCTACCGGGCAGCAGCCTAACGAAGCTTTACTAACACCCTCGAACGTCAATTCCACGACCTTCGGGCTGAAGTTCACCGACAGCGTAGACGGCAAGGTTTTCGCTCAGCCCCTATATCTATCGAACATCAGCATCAATGGCAGCACGCACAATGTGGTGTTTGTCGCCACCGAGCACGACAGCGTTTATGCCTTCGACGCCGACCAGGCCGGGCCGCCTCTCTGGCAGACTTCTTTCCTGGTCAATGGCGCGACAACCGTGGCTACGAGTTCAAGCGGCTACACCATACAACCGGAGATCGGGATCACGGGAACTCCGGTGATCGACATCTCCAAAGGCGCGCAGTATGGGGTGCTCTACGTGGTTGCCGAAACGCTGGAAAACGGCGTCTTCATTCACCGCCTGCACGCGCTCGATGTTGCCACCGGCAACGATATTTCCGGCAGCCCGGTAGTTATCGCCGCCAGCGGTTTCACATCGTCGACGCAGTTGCAGCGGCCGGCGCTCATCCTGGCCAACGGCAACGTATACATAGCATTCGGCAGCCAGGGTGATAACGGCGTTTGGCATGGCTGGATATTCGCTTATGCCACCAATACCCTGTCGCAAGTGGCCGCCTGGAACGCCACGCCCACCGGCCTTGGTGCCGGGATTTGGGGCGGCGGCGGACTTGCGGCCGATTCGGCGGGCAACATCTACGCTGCCACGGGCAACGGAAACTTCGACGGCACCGCCCAGTTCGGCATGAGTTGGGTCAAACTCAGTCCGACATTGAGCGTGCTCGATTTCTTCAGCCCCTACAACCAATCGACCCTCTCGGCGGGCGACATGGACCTGGGCTCCGGCGGTCCGGTCCTGGTCCCAACCCAGGCCGGCAGTGCCCACCCCAACGAGTTGATCGGCTGCGGCAAACCGACCCCGGTGTACGTGGTGGATCGCGACCACATGGGCGGCTTTCAGTCCGGCTCCGACAGCCAGATCGTGCAGGAGATAGCCAGCATCGTGGGAGGCGGTGTGGCGGGCCAGAGGCAATATACCGACCACTGCTTTATGACTCCGGCCTACTTCCAGGGGAACCTTTATTTCATCGGCAACAACGATGTGATCAAAATGTTTTCCCTGGATCCGAGCACCGGGCTGATGTCGACTACCCCGGCTTCGCAGGGCAGCTTCAGCTTCCTGTTCCCCGGCAGCCAGCCGGTGGTTTCCTCAAATGGCGCGAACAACGGCATCGTCTGGGCGCTGGATTACACCTCGTATTACCTGCATGCCTACGACGCCAGCGACATGACGAATGAGTTGTACCGCAGCTCGTCGGTGGGATACACCAAGTGGACGGTCCCCACCGTCATCAATGGCAAAGTCTACGTAGTTTCGACTGATACGTTGTCGGTCTTTGGATTGCTCTAACCTGAAGCGGCTAGTTCCCAATGGACCCCGTCAGCTCGGGGTCCAAAGTTTATGGAGCCAGAAAATCAAGACCCACCGGCTCGGCCTTCTCGTGCTCCTCTTGCTTGGGGGCGCTCTCAGCGCCTATGCGCAGGGCGCGCGTGCCGAACTGCATATAGAGGTGCGCGACCCGCAAGGGGCCACTCTCGCTGCCAGTGGCGAGTTGGCGAGTGATGCCCGGCAATTCCATCGCACTTTCGCAGTGGGAGCGGATGGGCAATACGTTGCCCGCGATCTTACCTTTGGTGTCTACAGCTTAACTATTCGCGCCGACGGATTTGCCGCGCGCACGGAGCGGATCGAAATCCGGACGGCGGCGCCGGTGCGCGTATCGGTAACGATGGCGCTGGCGCCGGTCTCGACGACGGTGCGTGTCAGCGATTCCGTAGCGCTCGTTGACCGCTACCAGACGGGCACCGTCTATTCCATCGGACGGCAGGCAATCGGCGAACAAATCTCAGCCCAGCCCGGGCGCGAGCTTGCCAACCTGGTCGATGAGCAGCCGGGATGGCTGTACGAGGCCAATGGAATTCTGCATCCACGCGGCTCGGAGTACGACGTACAGTATGTGGTAGACGGAGTTCCGGTAACGCAAAACCGCTCGCCCGCCCTGGCTCCGGCGTTTAACGCAAATGACGTGGAGTCCATGCGCGTGCTCACGGGGAACTATCCCGCCGAATACGGCCGCAAGCTGGGCGGGGTCATTGAACTCAACACGGAAAAGAATGTGACTTCCGGCTGGCACGGACAGTTCAACGCAGGCAGCGGCAGCTTTGCCACGCTGAATGGCTCCGCCGGGCTGTCGTACGTCCAGGGAAAAAACTGGTTCGCCCTGGGCGGAGACGGCTTCCAGACCGACCGCTACCTGGACCCGCCGGTGCTGGCCAATTACACCAACCAGGCGAACGCAAACGGTTTTTCCGGCTCCTATGAACACGACTTCTCCGGGCGTGACCGGCTGCGCATTTCGGTCACGCATAACGCCGTTCATTTTCTGGCGCCAAATGAACTGGTGCAGCAGCAGGCCGGCCAGCGGCAATCGCTCGTCAACCTGGAAACCGGCGGGCAGGTCCATTTCCAGCACGTCGTCTCCCCTACCCTGCTGCTCAGCTTTGCCGGAAGCGTTCGCGATGCCGGCGCGGCGCTCGCTTCCAACCAGCTCTCCACCCCGGTGATCGTTTTCCAGAACCGGGGTTACCGCGAGGGCTACGTGCGAGCCGACGTTGCCGGGCACCATGGCCGTCACGACTGGAAGGCGGGCATCGACGGCATCTTCAACCCGGTTCATGAAAGCCTGAGCTACATCATCACCGACCCGACACAATTCGATCCCGGCACACAGCAGCAGTTTCAGTTCTCCGACCGCCGCTGGGACATCGAGCCTTCCGCTTATTTCCAGGATCAGATCCGCCTGGGCAAATGGAGCCTCGGCGCCGGGCTGCGCTTTGATCACTACGGCTTCGTGGTGCACGAGTCGGCGTGGAGCCCGCGCATCGGGGTCTCGCGCTATTTTTCATCCTGGAATTTGCTGGTTCATGCCTCTTACGACCGCGTCTTTCAGACTCCGGCGATGGAAAATCTGCTGCTCGCCAGCTCGCCGCAACTGGATTCGGTGAACGCCATCGTGACCCGCCTGCCGGTGCGGCCGGCGCGGGCCAACTACTACGAAATCGGCTTCACCAAAGGCATATCCGGCAAATTGCGGCTGGACGTTAATGTCTTTCGCCGGGATTTTCGGAATTATTCCGACGACGACGTTCTTCTGGATACCGGCGTGAGCTTCCCGATAGCCTTCGCCCGGGCGAGGATCATCGGCGAGGAAGTTCGCCTGGCGATCTCCCGGTGGGGCCGCTTTTCCGGCTACCTGAGTTACGCGAATCAATCCGGGCTGGGGCAGGGGCCAATTACCGGGGGCCTGTTTCTCGGCAGCGATGCTAGCAGCGACCTGACCAGCACGAGCCGCTTCGCCGTCAGCCAGGACCAGCGCAACACAGCACGCGCACGCGTGCGGTTCCAGGCGGCGTCCGGTCTATGGCTCGCCTTCGGCGGCCAGTACGGCAGCGGATTACCGGCCGACACCGATGGCACTGACCGCAGCTTCCTGCTGGCGCAGTATGGACCGGAAATTCTTAGCCGGGTGAACCTCGACCGCGGACGCGTGTCGCCGAATTTCTCCCTGAACGCGGCGGCAGGCGTGCAGGTCTACCGCCGGGAGCAGCGCAGCGCGGAACTGCAGGTGCAGTCCACCAACCTGACCAACCGCCTCAATGTAATCAACTTTGCCAGCCTGTTTTCGGGAACTGCGATCGCTCCCGGACGCAACTTCTCGGCACGCTTGAAGATGACCTTCTAAAGCTGTTTAGGAATTAGTGTATCCGTGGATAGAGTATCGCCTCGTGCTGTCATGCTGAGTGAAGCCGGGGCCCTGGCAAGCGCTGCAGTCGCGATTGTTGGGGTGGCGAAACGAAGCATCCCCGCACTGTTGGAGGAAAAAATGGAGCTGAAAGTTTCTTATAGAGAAGCTCCGAGGGCAGCGGATCGGGCCAGCTTCATGGGGATGCTTCGCGCCTCCTGCGGAGTCGCTCAGCATGACAGCCGAGTAACTTGCGGCTACACCAACAACTAATCTGCTCTAGCCGCAGCATGCCAACCTGATACGGCAAAACCGGATCACTGGTGTACAAGGGTGTACAATCAAGATCAGGTGAACCGCCGCAGTACTCACTTCCAGCGCTAATCCGTTATCGATCACTCGTTTGATTGCTATCCGTTTTGGCGAACTGAAGTAAGGCGGAGTTCGTCCGAAGGTTGTCCGCCAAATTTCGGAAAGCGGCTCTGCGCCTCCGTGGTGACAAGCTGTTTTGTTTGAAGGCCGGCACACCGTGAGTAAAGCAATTTTGCAAAGTATGCAAACGACAGCGCTTATCTGATGCTGGAGAACCGGGATGGGCGCCGCTCGACGCAATCAATAGCAGGAAAAAAGAAATTATATGAGGCGAGCAAGAGGGTGAAGAAATCAATATATGGGTCGACCAGGCCGGCATTGGGCAAGCCTGGAGAAATTGCCGGCTGGAGCGGCCGAAGAAAGTACTGGGCGGGCGCGGTCGTTTTGCTTGCGGCCCTGCTGACGTCGTGGACAGCCTGGAATCAGCACGGTCCGAGTTCCGGCCCTTACAACCCGAACTCCGGACCTTACAAGGTGCTCACGGCCGGGCCTCTGGTGCTGCACGACTGGGCGCGCGGCAAGGACGTGCCGCTGAAAATCTATTATCCGGAAGCTGCCGGGCGGTTTCCGGTGATTGTGTTTTCGCACGGGGCGCTGGCTTCGAAGGATTGTTATCCGGAGCTGGGGCGTTACTGGGCAAGTTTTGGATATGTTGTGATTCATCCTTCACACGCCGATTCCATCGCCGACAGCCAGTTCCGCGGCGGCTTGCTGCAGGCGATCAGCGATCCGCGAGGCTGGGAGAACCGCCCCAAGGACATCTCCTTCATACTGGATTCGCTGGCGCGAATCGAACAGCTCGCGCCGGCGCTGAACGGCATGCTCGATACGCGGCACATCGGCGTGGGGGGACACTCGTTTGGCGCGTATACGGCGGGGTTGATCGGCGGCACGACCATCGTGATCCCCGGGCGCAACGGCCAGCAGAGCTTCGCCGACGAGCGGGCCAGCGCCATTCTTCTGCTCTCGCCCGAAGGCGAGAACCGCATGGGGTTGACCGCGCATTCCTGGGAGAGCTTCCGGCGGCCAATGCTGCTCATGTACGGGTCAAAAGACTTCGGCCCCGACGGCGAAGCGGCGGAGTGGCGAAGCGAGCCCTACCACAAGGCGCCTCCGGGCGACAAGTATCAGGTTGAAATCGAAGGCGGAACGCACATGGGATTCACCGGCCCTTCGCTCAGGGAACCCATGCAATTTCGCTGCGCCAGGGTGGAAACGCTCGCCTTCTGGGACGCGTACCTGAAGCAAGACCAGCAGGCCAGAGAGTATCTGATTTCGAATGGGCTGCAGAAGCTCAGCGCAGGTGCAGCCAGGTTCGCCCACAAGTGATCGCGCTGAACCGCCGACGAGTTCAGGCACTGAGAAGGGATGATGGCACGCCGAATCGAGGAACTCGATGCGCTTCGCGGACTGATGCTGGTCTGGATCACGCTGACCCATCTGCCGACCATCGTCAGCCGCTACGTAAATCAGCCGGTTGGTTTCGTTGCCGCCACCGAAGGCTTCATCTTCCTCTCCGCTCTATTTGCCGGCCGCATCTACTTCCGCATTGCCGAAAAGGAAGGCTACCGGTCGATGTGCCGCAAGCTGTGGATGCGCTCGGGGCGCCTCTACGCCTATCAGCTATTGCTGCTTAGCGCAGCCTTCATGGTGGGAGCGCCGATTGCCGCCCGCGGCAACCGGCCGGCGGTCCATAACCTGCTTCATTATTATTTCTCGGCGGGCCGTATGCATGCGTTCGCGGATGCCGCTCTGATGATCTACCGGCCGCCGCTGCTGGATATCCTGCCGATCTACATCATGTTCCTGGCGCTAACCCCCTTTGCGCTGATCGTGGCCTCGCGCCTGGGATGGAAAGTGAATTTCGCCGGAGGGGTCACGCTTTGGCTGCTGGCGCAGTTCGGGCTTCGCCGTACGGTTTATAGCGTCATGGTTCACGCCCTCGGCCTGCGCATTCCCCTGAACGAGATGGGCGCCTTCGACCTGTGGGCCTGGCAGCTCTGGTGGCTGATTGGCCTGTGGCTCGGCGTGCGCTGGGCAAAAGGAGACTTGCCTCTAGAGGCTTGGGCCAGGCGGGCATTTGTGCCGGCCGCGCTTGTGACGGCATTCTTTCTCGGCCTGCGCTATGCGCAGATAGCCGGCCTCGTCGAGTTAGGGAAACAGGCTGTGCTGGTGAACAAATGGAGCTTCGGGCTGGGCCGCATCATCGACTTCACGGCAATGGCCCTGTTGGCGATTCGTTTTCGCTCTGCTCTGCGGCGCCTGGCAGTCCGGCCGCTGGTCATGCTTGGTCAAGCCTCGCTGGAAGTCTTCTGCGTGCACCTTGTGTGCGTTTTCTTCGCCCTGACGGTCTTGGGCAACCGTCAAGTGATTACCGGCTGGGAGGCAGCCGCCATCATAGCCATAAGTTTGTCGGTTCTACAGTTGACGGCCAAGATTGTGACCCTGCGGCGCGAGAAAACCCGCATGCATCAGGTTGGCGGACCCAGGGCTCAAGCCGGGCGCCCTATTTCCGGAAAGCTGGCCACCGACAAGGCCGCCTGATCGCCCTTACAGGCGGAATCCTTCCTTCTCCTGTAGTTGAATTGCGTCTACGATCAGCCGATGGCCGGCGTAGGAGGCGGCGATGTGCAGCGCCGTGACGTGCTGCTGCTCGTTGCCAACCGTTCCGCTCAGAACTATCACGTTGTCGTCCACCGCCGCGTCCAGCGGGGAATCGGCCAGCGTCGGCTCTGCGCTCAGCTCCTTCTGGATCTGTTGCTGGGTGTCGAAATTCGACAGCTCGTCCGGCGAAGGCGCGGGGGCATGGGGCGGCGCCTGCCCTTCCGGCGGCTGCGGGAGGCTGGGAGGCGCATTGTCGGGCGGCGAATAAAGCGGGGACCCCTGCTGCGCCCAGAGCGACCCGGCAAGCAGCAGAAGCGCTCCGCATGGCAGACGCTTCATGGCCATTCCTTTCTCTTATTCTTCTAATTTTGATGCGTATTATGTGCCGCGCGGCCCTCAATTCATCGGCTCCTGCCCGCTTCTCCTCGCAGGGTTAATTGCAGGCAGGCCGGGGTTCCGCATGCGACCGCAGCAGCAGGGGAAAAAGGCTTACTTCTGCGATGCCGCATCCTGCACGCCTTGGAAGAAGGCGGCGGCGCCCATGCGCAGAAGCCTGGTCAGGTGGGTATAGCAGTACAAGACGCCGCAGCTTCTATAGGCACGCAGGCTGGCGGCCTCGCCGGTGGTGCCGGCGACCTTGCCGGCAGCCACGATCCGGCTGAACGCCTGGCGCATGGTCTGCTGGACGACCGGCGCGTCATGCTGCCCGGGGAAGCCGAGCGCCTGCGATAAATCCGAAGGCCCAACGAAGACAACGTCTACGCCATCGACAGCGCAGATGGCTTCCAGGTTCTCCAGCGCCTCCCGGCCTTCCAGTTGCACGCAGACCAGGGTCTCGCGATTGGCCTGGGCGGCGAACTCCGCCTGGCTGAGCCCGATTCCGTAGTGCGCCGCCCGCGTTCCTACCGCCAATCCGCGCTGGCCCAAGGGATGAAACTTGACGGCCGCGACCACCGCCGCGGCTTGCTCGGCGGTATCGACCTGCGGCACCTGGACGCCGAGCACGCCGGCATCGAGCAGCCTCGCCAGCTCCTCTTCGGAATGGCCGGCCGGACGCGCGACCGGAGTGATACCGGCGGCCTCGGCCGCCATGACCATCGCTTGCAAGGTCTCAACCGAAATGGCCCCGTGCTCGAAGTCGAGCAGCACCCAGTCGAAGCCCAGCCGCCCGGCCATCTCCACAATCTGAGGCGAAGGGATCATGAGTGACACGCCGAAGACCGGCTGTCCGGAAGCCAGCTTGGTTTTCATCTTATTAGTCAGCATGATGGCGTAGATTAGCACGCCGCCCTGGACGGCTACCAGTTTCCATTGCTGGCAGCTATGCGATCAGTTATCCAGCGCCAGCTCGGTGGTTTTGCGCACCGTGCGTAAGGCAAACGAGGACTGCACCCGCAGCACGCCGGGCAGTCCGGTAAGCTTGTCGTGAACGCGCATGTAATCCGAGTTGTCCTTTACGATCACCCGCAGCAGATAATCGAAGTCGCCTGACATGAGATAGCACTCCATGACCTCCGGCACGGCGACTATGGCCCGCTCGAACTGCTGCAGTCTTTCCTTCTGTTGCCCATCGAGCGTGACCCGGACAAACACATTGCCCGGCTTTCCGATGGCGGCCTGATCGATCAGCATCACGTAACGCTCGATAATGCCGCTCTGCTCCAGCAGGCGGACACGGCGCAGGCAGGCCGATTCGGAAAGTCCGACCCGGTCGGCAAGCTGTACATTGGAGATGCGGCCGTCCTTCTGCAACACCCGGAGAATGGCTCGATCAATCTTGTCGATGGCTTGAAATGGAATATTCTGCATCTAAATGCCTATACCTTGAAATTATCTATCAATACGTATCAATTTGACCGAATCTTTGCAAGATAAATTCAGGCCCTCGCTGCTATGCTTTGAACCGTAATGCACTGGGTGCGGGCAGGGACGTTTTTGCGGCTTGGCAGTTGCTGCCGCCTGCGAGCGCCGCGCCGCTTCACGAGAGGAGCCTGACCATGGTCGTGGGGATACTGCGGGAAATCAAAGTTGAAGAGAATCGCGTTTGCATGACCCCGGCGGGAGTTGAGCTCATGACCGGCAATGGCCATAAAGTTTTGGTGGAAACCTCGGCAGGCGCCGGCAGCGGTTTTGGCGATGAGGCCTATCGCCAGGCCGGGGCCGAAATCGTCGCCACCCCGGCCGAGATTTATAAGCGCGCCGAGATGGTCATGCACGTCAAGGAACCTCAAGCCTGCGAATACGGCATGATCCGCGAAGGGCAGATCGTATTCACCTATTTCCATTTTGCCGCCGATGAGGAGTTGACCCAGGCGATGATCAAACAGCGCTGCGTCTGCATCGCCTATGAGACCATCGTCGGCCCCCATAACAGCCTGCCGCTGTTGACCCCTATGAGCGAAGTAGCCGGACGTATGGCGGTCCAACAGGGCGCCAAGTATCTTGAACGGGCTCAGGGTGGCCGGGGCATCCTGCTGAGCGGCGTGCCCGGCGTGGAACCGGCCACCGTGCTGGTCCTGGGCGGCGGAGTTGTCGGCACCCATGCTGCGCAGATGGCCTGTGGCCTGGGCGCCAAGGTCTATTTGCTGGATACCAACCTTGACCGGCTGCGCCATCTAGCCGAGGTCATGCCGAAGAACTGCTTCCCGTTGATGTCTTCATCGGCCACGGTTCGCGAGTTAATACAACGGGCCGACGTCGTCATTGGCGCGGTCCTTCTGCACGGAGCCAAGGCCCCCAAGCTGGTGAACCGCGGCTTGCTGAAGACGATGAAGAAAGGCGCCGTTATGGTCGACGTAGCCATAGACCAGGGCGGCTGCTTCGAAACCTCGCGGCCCACCACACACCACGAGCCGACCTACGTGGTTGACGGCATCATTCATTATTGCGTGGCCAATATGCCCGGAGCCGTGCCGCTGACCTCAACCATGGCGCTGACCAATGCCACCCTGCCCTATGCGGCCACTATCGCCGGCAAAGGCTGGAAGCAGGCGGCCTTGTCCAACGAAGGCATCAAGGCCGGAATCAATATTGCCTATGGCAAGGTGACCTACTGCGGCGTGGCCGAAGCCTTCGGTCTGGAGTGCACTCCGGTGGATCAGGTCCTGGCCAAGTAAAGCGTCTTCCGCTGCCCATGCCGCATATCCGGCTTGAGCAGCGAAATGTGGCCGGTTGCTGCTATATTTCTACTTGGCAGCGATGCAGGACCGGGATAGCTGAATAAGGCATTATCGCGGGGCGTGAACCGCGCGGGGTGTATACCGTCTGGTTCGACCCGGCATCGTTCCTCTGAAAAACTCCTGGCGGCGGGCGCGGTACCAGCCAGCGGCTCGCCAGTCGGGAGAAATCTAGGACGCAATTCTGATGAGACTCCGGCGCTCAAGCCGGATCGGCTGCGCAAGTTGGCGCAGTGGCCGGCGTGGAAACGAAAATTGCTCATCGAAGGCGTCAACCAGACGGGCCGGTAACAGATTACGGTGTTCACACCCCAGTTCATGTTAATGGCCACGACCGTCGCGGTCGCGGCCGGCGTCCAGGGAACGACCGGCCTCGGCTTCGCCCTGGTGGTCGCGCCAGTGTTGGCTTTCCTGCAGCCGCAACTGGTGCCGGTGTTGCTGTTGTTTCTGATGCTGCCGCTAAACGTCTTCACCCTGCTGCGCGAGCGGCGGGCGCTCGACTGGAAGGGCGGCGGCTGGATGACCCTGGGGCGTGCATTTGGGGTTCCGGCAGGGGCGGCCGTTCTGGCTGCCATGTCGCCGCATGCCCTCAACCTGCTGATTGCCGCCGTAACCATGGCGGCCGCCCTGGCAACCGTAATCGCGCCGACATTCCGGCCCAACCACAGCGCCCTGGTGACGGTCGGCGTCATCACCGGCATCAGCGAGACGGCAACCGGCATAAGCGGCCCGCCCATGGCCCTCGCCTACCAGCATCATAGCCCCGAAGTGTTGCGCTCGACTCTCGCCGGATGTTTCCTGGTGGGAGAGATGATGTCTATAGGGGCCCTTGCCTGGGCGGGACGAACGACCTCGCAGCAAGTGCTCTATGCCGCGCTCTTGCTTCCCTTCCTGGCACTCGGCTTTCTTGCCAGTTCGTTCATTCGCCATCACGTGAATGGCAAACTGTTGCGCGGCCTTGTCCTGGTCTTCGCGGTGACCTCGGCAGTCGTACTGGTGATTCGCGGATAGAGCCGCAAAGGCGCTGCTTGGGCTCGGGAATAGCGGCTGCCGCCGGGTAAGTTCCTTGCTATAATTCAGCCGCTTTGAACTCACCTTTCAGTGTGGCGAGCGAGGCTCTGTTGCTGGGACTCGCGTCGGGCCCCGCCTGCGTGGCTTCCTGCGGGCCGCTGCTTGTGCCATGGAGCATTGAGCAGGGCCAACGGCTTTGGCGGATGGCGGCGCAGTTGGGCATTTTCGTGCTCGCCAGGCTCGCCGGATACCTGGTTTTTGCGGCTGTTGCGTGGTCGGTAGGACGCGCCTTCCCCGCCACAGCCACGACTTCACTGGTCTATGGCGTTGCGCATCTGGCGCTCGGGGTTATCATCGCGGTCTATGCCATAGGCCGCTGGCGGCTTGGCCGTTGCGCAGCAACTGCCGTCACCGCCCCTCCGGCGCTGGTCACGATCGGGGCCGGTGCCTCGCCGCCCAAAACCTGGGCGATGCTATTCGGCTTTCTCACCGGCCTGAGCCTTTGCCCGCCCTTTCTGGTGGTGGGCGTGCGCGTCATGCAATTCGACGAACTCGCCCTCGCCTTGCTGTTCTTCACCCTGTTCTTCCTGGGAACTCTCGCCTGGTTCGTGCCATTTCTCGCCCTGGGCCTGATGCGCTGGAAGGAGCAGGCGATGTTTGTGGCGCGCATCACTTTATTGTTGCTCGCGCTTTATTACCTTTATCTGGGAACCGTCATCCTGGCTGGGAGAGTCATTCGTGGCTAAAGCAACCGAACCCAATCGGCCGCTTCACTCAGTGGGAATTTCTTTGCTGCTCACGCTGCCCATGGCCATGTGGGCGATGTTGATGTTCGCCCGTTCGTTTTTGCCGGGTAAGCCGGCGACGGTGCGAATTGCCGCGGCTCTGGTTGCCTGCTTCATGGTATGGCTGTTCTACCAGATGGTGCGCACCGGCACGACCTATCGCTGGCGGCGATACTTCTTCGTGGGGCTGGGATTTCTGTTTCCCGTCGGTTTTATCGCCGCCGTAGTCGCCGAACGCGGGTCCATGAGCATCGGACTGGACCGGATGGCGGCGGGCGATACGCCGTTCTGCTTCATGGTAATCCCCATGACGATCATTCCCGCCGCCTTGAGTCGGACGATCGTCTTTCCCGGTTCAATCGTGCCCACGGCTACCAATCCCCACGCGATTGCAGCCATGGTCGGAATCTGGCTGGCCGCGACCCTGGTGCTGGGCAAGGCCTGGTGCGCTTACGCCTGCTTTTTTGGCGGAATCGAGGAAGGCTTCGCCGGGGTGCTGAAAAAGCCAAAGGTGCGGAAGATTGACGCGCGCTTCCGCTATGTGCCGTGGGGCGTGCTTCTGCTGATCGTGCTGCTGTCGGCCGCCATGCTGGAGCCGGCGTACTGCATCTGGCTGTGCCCGTTCAAAACCGTCACCGAGTACGTGCGGGTGCAGTCGCTGGAGACGGCTATCCAGGCGGTGATTTTTGTCGCCTTGTTCCTGGCGTTGGTCGTCGTTCTGCCGGTCCTCACCAAGCGGCGGACGCAATGCGCCTTCTTCTGCCCTTTCGGCACCTTTCAATCGCTGTTCGACAAGATCAATGTCTTTCAAATCCGGGTCGACCGCGCCAAGTGCAAAGATTGCGTTTTATGCCGAGACAATTGCCCGGTGATGGCCATCAGCGCGGATTCGCTCCGCCAGAGCAGGCCGCTCACCTCGTGCATGCGCTGCGGCGAATGCGTAGACCAATGTCCAAATGGCGCGGCCGTCTGGCACATCAAGGGAACAGAGGTAAACGTGAAGCCTGAACGCGCCCGCTTGATGTTCCTCTATGCCTCCTGGGCAATAGCGACCATGTTCGGCGGCAGCATCCTGGCGGCATCTCTCAACACCATGCTGCGCTGGATGGCATAGGAGCATTGGCCATGAAAATACGCTCCGGCCTTGGTTATTCGCTTGCCGCTCTGACGCTGCTGGCGGCCGTGCTGGTTCCCTTCGCGCTGATGACCTTCTTTACGCGCGCGGTGGCCCGGGCAGGGCTGCACATTGACGAGAGGTACGCGGCCGGGCCGGTAGTGCGGACCATCGAGAAAACCGGCTACAGAATCCAGGTGCACAAGGAATTCCATCCTCGACTTTGGCAGCGGGCTGAAGCCTACGTTCAGATCGTATGGGAGCCGGCGGCGGCGCTGCCGCCCCGCATCGTGGACGAGGTGGACATTGATGGAGACGGTGCTCCTGACGTGCGCGTCAGCTTCGCCGTTCCAGTGCCGACCGGTGCCACCGTCGAAGTCGAGCCGCTCAACCCGAAGTACCTTGCCTTGCACGCCGTAGGCCAGCAATCTCTCTCGCGAATGATCGCCCAGGCCAAGGACAAGGTGATAGTGCGCATTCCGCTACGCCGTTAACGCCGCTTATGTTGTGGGCAGGTCAACTCCGGAGAAGCCCTGGCAAGCCGCCAGCAGCTTCTCCTGCCGCTGCGGGTCGCGAGTGGCGGGACTGGGCGAGCGCGGCCGCATATGGTAGAAATACTCGCCCGTGACCTTTGCCGCCGGATCATCGCCGACGGCGAGCCAAACCTGGGTGCGATGGCCGACGTTCAGATCGTCCGTCGCCCCCGGTCCTCCCATTTTCGTCGCCACCCAACCGGGCTCGAGCGCGTTGGAGAGAACATCCGGCCAGCGGCGGGCAATGGCAAAGGCGAGCAGCACATCGTGCAGCTTGCTGTCGGCATACGCCTGCTGCGCCTGCCAGGGGCGCTGCTTCCAAGCAAGGTCCCGCAGGCTGGTATCGCCGCTCTTGTGCAGGCCGGAACTCACATAGACCAGGCGCTTGGGCCGACGAATGAGCGCGGTTAGGATATACGGTGCCAGGGTGTTTAGCGCGAACATACTTGGAAGCCCGTCTTCGGTCGCCAGGCGCTGGGGTTCGCTATAGCCGACTCCGGCATTGTGAATCACCGCGTCGAAGCTGCCGAGCCGGTTGACCTGTTCGGCTACGGCGCGGGTCTGGGCGATGCTCGCCAGATCGCCGATAACCACCGTCTCCGAGCCGGGCACGGCGGCCAGCGCTTCCTGCCCCCGCGCTTCGTTGCGGGCATGCAGAACCACGCTGTGTCCCTGCTCGATGAGCAGCCGCGCGGCCATTCGGCCGAGCCCGTCGGAAGAACCGGTTATGAACACCCGCGCCACGATTACATCCCTTTCAACGTCGCCTATGTAATAGCCCCAATATTGCTGCCTATTTCCGTGACCTCTCCCACCATCAGGCAGGCCGGCACGTCGGTCTTAATAATCGGCAGCATGTCAGGAGCGTGGGTCAGCACCGTCACCCTGGCGTTCTCGCCACGCATTCGCAAGGCGGCGTCGAAGGCTGCCTGAACGCTGGCAAAGTGCGTGAACCCCAGTTTCTTCGCCTGCGCCGGGCCGATGCCTTTCGAGACGATAAAGACCGCCTCCCGTTCCTTGACCTGCGCCCAGGCGATGGCCAGCGCGGCGGCTACCTCGTCGCGGACTTTGCCCGCCGCCATCCGGTTCCGCAGCTCTTCCGCCGTGCAGGAAGTCAGCTCGGTAATGCCGGCGTGGGTGACGGCAATGCCTTCATAGCATGGGGTTACGATAACCAACGTGCCGCCGGCCTTCACCGCCAGGTCGGAGGGATAGAGCGTCTTGTGCGCCTGCCAGAATTCTAGGTCGCAGGGATGAGAGCCGGAGACAACGATGTCGGCTTCTTCCGGAATTTCGACCGCGTACACCTCTCTGGAGGTCTTCACGCCTTCATTAAAGGCTGCGACCGTGTCGCCGAAGAAGGCGCGCACCACCTCGCCCCGGCGGTTCAGGACAGTGTTGAAGATGGTGTGCATGCCGACTTGCCGGGCGATTTCGTTCACTTCCACCCGCACCGGGTTATTTTCCACTCCCAGGTACGAGCGCGGCGCCCTCACGCTGAGCAAATGCGTCTCCGCCGTGGTCTTCTCGCCGGATACGCCGGGCTGAACAATCTTGGCCCCGCCGGCGAAGCCCGGGATATGGTGAGGAACGATGCTGCCGACGCCGATTTTGAAGTCGGCCTGGTAGACTTCGCGGTTGATCAGGATGCGGGTTCCGCTGGCGGTTGTTCCCAGATCGACCAGCGCGTCCGGGCTTTTGTAGTCGTGATTCTTGATCCGGACCCGGTTCACCACGGCCTTGCCAAACTTGGCCGTGATCTCTTTGTCGGTCATGAAGCGGTGAGTGCCGAGGGCGATAATGACCGTTACCTGCTCGTCGCGGACTCCCGCCGCATTCATCTCGTCTAGCAAAACCGGGATGATCTGGTCGGCAGGGGTCAGCCGGGTGTTGTCGTCAGCCAGGATGACGACTTTCGCCGCTCCCTTCACCAGTTCCCGCAGCGAGCTGCTCCCGATGGGATGACGGAGCGCGCGCATCACCTCCTGGCGCACGCTGGCCACCGGTGCCACATCGTTGGGCGAGAACACGCCGACAAGGTTACGGCCAGGAACTCTGAATTGCACTTTGCCCTGGCCATAAGGAAGCTCAACCAACACCTCTGACATCGCCGCCTCCATCCTGCGCAACCGTTCCAACTGCAATTCAACTTTACCGTAATAGCAATTGTATGGCTGGCGTATTCCGCCCGGGCGAAAAGTTGGTGAAAGGCCGCCGCTTGCTTAGAATTAACAGGTGGGAATCCTGACCGAGCCTCCAGCTCTGCTGCAAGGCCCTTCCGATCACCTGGCCTGGGCGCATCCGCTGGTGCGGCAGTGGTTCCTGGAGAAGTTCGGCTCGCCCACCGAGCCGCAGATCGAAGGTTGGCCGCCGATCCTGGCCGGCAAGCACACGCTCATTTCGGCGCCCACCGGCTCCGGCAAGACGCTGGCGGCGTTTCTGGCCTGCATTGACCGCCTGGTGCGCCTGGCGCTGGAAGGTGGTCTGGAAGACCGCACCGATGTTCTCTATGTTTCACCACTCAAGGCCCTGGGCAACGACATTCAACGCAACCTGGAAATTCCTCTGCGGGAAATCCAGGCCCTGGCGGGGCAGCAGGGGCTGCTGATGCCGGCCATTCGGGCGGCGGTGCGCACCGGCGACACCCTCATGCACGAGCGCCGGGCGCTGCTCAAGCGTCCGCCGCACATCCTGGTGACCACGCCCGAGTCGCTCTACATTCTGCTCACCACTGAGAGCGGCAAGCGCGCTCTGCGCCATGTCGATACGGTCATAGTCGACGAGATTCACGCCGTGGCCGACGACAAGCGCGGTGCCCACCTGGCGCTTTCGCTGGAGCGGCTCGATCACGCCACCGGGCGCGAGACTATTCGCATCGGCCTTTCGGCCACGCAGAAGCCGATCGAGCTGGTGGCCGGCTTCCTCGTCGGCAGCGGCCGCCCGCAGCCGGTGATCGTCGATACCGGCCATCGCCGGCGCTTCGACCTGGCGGTAGAAGTGCCCGCCAGCGAGCTTGGGCCGGTGGCCAGCAACGAAATGTGGGACGAGATTTACGACCGCATCGTCGAGCTGGCCAGCCAGCGTCGCTCGACCCTGGTGTTCGTCAACACCCGACGGCTGGCCGAGCGCGTTGCCCACCGGCTGGCCGAGCGCATGGGCCAGGAATTGGTGGCCGCGCATCACGGCAGCATGTCGCGCAAGCTGCGGCTGGAGGCCGAGCGCCGGCTCAAGGAAGGCGCGGTGCGGGTGCTGGTGGCGACTGCTTCCCTGGAGCTGGGCATCGATGTCGGCAGCATCGACCTGGTTTGCCAGGTGGGCTCGCCGCGCTCGATCGCCGTCATGCTGCAGCGCGCCGGCCGCGCCGGTCATTGGCGCGGAGCCACTCCCAAGGCGCGCATCTTCGCCACCACCCGCGACGAGCTGATCGAGTGCGCGGCGCTGGTGCGCGCCATCCGCCAGCACGACCTCGACCGGCTCAGGATTCCCGCCGCGCCGCTCGACATCCTGGCCCAGCAGATCGTGGCCGCCTGCGCCGCCGACGAGTGGGACGAAGACAAGCTGTTCGCGCTGCTCCGGCGGGCGTACCCCTATCGAATATCTCAGCCGGGGCGAGTACGAGCGCGTTCTGGAGATGCTCTCCGAGGGCATAGCCGCCCGGCGCGGTCGCTACGGCGCGTATCTGTTTCGCGACCAGATCAATCACCGGCTGCGCGCCCGCCGCGGAGCTCGGCTGGCCGCCATTACCAGCGGCGGAGCTATTCCGGAGACGGCGCTGTTCACCGTGGTCTCCATGCCCGAAGGCACCGTGGTAGGCACGGTGGACGAAGACTTTGCCGTCGAGAGCAACGCCGGCGACATCATGCTGCTGGGCAATACCTCGTGGATGATCCGCCGCGTCGAGGCAGCCTCCGGACGGCTGATCGTGGAAGACGCTCACGGCGCACCACCTAGTGTTCCCTTCTGGCGCGGCGAGGCGCCGGCGCGTACCGACGAGTTGAGCGAGCACGTGGCCTCCATTCGCCAGAAGGTGAACGACCTGACGCCGAACGTCAGGCCGGTGAATGTTACACGGTCCGCAGCCGACGAAAAGAAAGGCGAGCTACGCTCGCCCGTCCAGCCGAGAGCGATGCAGGAAGCACAGCGCGCGGTCGAATGGTTGAAGACCGAGTGCGGCCTCGACGACGGCGCGGCCGAGCAACTGATCGAATACGTGGTTGCCGGGCGGGCCGTGCTGGGCGCGGTTCCCACCCGGCAGACGGTGATCGCCGAGCGCTTCTTCGACGAGGGCGGCGGCATGCAGTTGGTGATTCATGCGCCCTTCGGCGGGCGCATCAACAAGGCCTGGGGACTGGCGCTGCGCAAACGTTTCTGCCGCTCGTTCAATTTTGAATTGCAGGCGGCGGCCACCGATAACGGCATCAACATCGCCTTGGCCGAGCAGCACAGCTTTCCGCTGGCCGACGTCTTTAATTTCCTGCAACCGGAATCGGTGCAGGAGGTGCTGGAGCAGGCGGTGCTCACCGGCTCGCCCATCTTCCAGACGCGCTGGCGCTGGGACGCCAATCGCTCGCTCGCCCTGCTGCGCTTTCAGGGAGGCAAGAAGGTTCCGCCGCAGATCCAGCGCATGCGCGCCGACGATCTGCTGGCCTCGGTCTTCCCCGATGTCGCCGCTTGCGCGGAAAACCTCGAAGGCGACATCCGCATTCCTGATCATCCCCTGGTGCGCGAGGTGATGAAAGATGTGCTCACCGAGGCGATGGATATCGACGGTCTGGCGGAAGTGCTGCGCAAGATTCGCGCGGGCGAGATTCGGACGGTGGCGGTCGATACGCCGGTGGCCTCGCAGTTTTCCCACGAGATTCTGAACGCCAACCCTTACGCCTTTCTCGACGATGCTCCGCTGGAGGAGCGTCGCGCCCGCGCCGTGCAGATGCGCCGCAGCTTGCCGGAGAGCGTGCTGCGGGAAGTTGGCGCACTCGATCCCGCCGCCATCGAGCAGGTGCGGGACGAGGCCATGCCGGACGTGCGCGACGCCGACGACCTGCATGACCTGCTGCAAACACTCGTGATCTTCCCCGCTCCGGTGACGCTGCCTGGATGGGAATCGCTCGACCGCAAGTGGGAAGCCGAATTGCAGTCGCTGGTGGCGCAGCGGCGCGCCGCGCGGGCGCACGCTGGGAGCATAGACGGACGAGATTATTGGGTCGCCTCAGAGCGCGCGGCGGAGTTTCACCGGCTGTTTCCGCAGGCGAAATTCGAGCCGGAACCGCCGCGCATGGCGAGAGAAGCCGTCGTCGAGCACACTGCCGGTGCGGTGGATCGCAGCCTGCTCGGCTGGCTCGGCCATATCGGCCCGGTCACGGCGGCTGAGTTGCACACCGTGCTCGGGTTGGAGCAGCGCGAGATCGAAGCATCGCTATTGCGTCTGGAGGCGACTGGGGCGATCCTGCGGGGCCACTTCAGGAATACGGATACGCAAACGGCCAACGCCTCTGACGACTTGGAATGGTGCGACCGGCGGCTGCTGGCGCGCATTCACCGGCTGACCGTCAGCCGTCTGCGCAAGCAGGTGGAACCGGTCACGCCGGCGCAGTTCATGCGCTGGCTGTTGCGCTGGCAACACGTCGCTCCGGGAACGCAGCTCAGCGGCGAGCGCGGCCTGCTGGAGGCGATCGGCCAACTGCAGGGGTTCGAGATCCCGGCCAGCGCGTGGGAGTCTCAGGTGCTGGCGCGGCGGGTGCGCGACTACGATCCGGAGACGCTTGACCGTCTCTGCCTGGGCGGCGCCGTGGGATGGGGAAGGCTCTCGCCCCATCCGGCGACGCTTGAAGCCTTTGCGGACTCTGCGGGGAGCGAGGCCCGGCGCGCCCGGCGCGTGGTGCCAACCTCGGTGGCTCCGATCACGTTCTTTCTGCGCGAGGAGTGCGACTGGATGCAGCCTCGGCAGGAGGCTGGGGAATCTACCACAGGTCTCTCACCAGTTGCCGCCGATGTTCTCAGCTTCCTCAAGCAGCGCGGGGCATCGTTTTTCCCTGAGATTGTTCGCGGCACAGGAAGGCTGAAGGCCGAAGTCGAAACCGGGCTGTGGGAGCTGACGGCCGCCGGCTATGTCACGGCGGATGGCTTCGACAATCTGCGTTCATTGATCGATCCGCGACGGCGGGCGGGACACGGGAGCGGACGGCGGGCGCGTCCACGGCACGCCTTGGGACGCTGGTCGCCGCTGCACCCCGTCGAGCCGGTCGAGCGCGACCGGCAGGTCGAGGCCGCCTGCTGGATGCTGCTGCGGCGCTACGGAGTGGTTTTCCGGGAACTGCTGGCGCGGGAAAGCGGTCTGCCGCGCTGGCGCGAACTGCAGGTGGCCATGCGACGGTTGGAAGACCGGGGCGAGGTTCGCGGCGGCCGCTTCGTAGCGGGCTTCATCGGCGAGCAGTTTGCATTGCCGGTGGCGGTGGAGTCGCTGCGCGAATTGCGGCGCATGGAAACCAGCCAAGGCGAGCACGCGCCGGCCGAGACGGTCACGATTTCGGCCGCCGATCCGTTGAATCTGGTCGGCATCATCGTTCCCGGCGAGCGCATCCCCGCCATCTCGGGACGCTATTTGACTCTGCGCGATGGAGTTCCCGGCGAAGAGTCGCACTCGACCGTCGTCTTTACCCAGGCAGCCAGCCAACTGCGCTCCTGAAGCGGCGTTTCCGGGATGATGTGTTAACCATCCTGAGACGGGGCTTTGGATTATCCAGCGATCACGTATTCGAAGATCAAGCGGCCCTGCGCGCACGGTTTGACGAACTGCTCTTGCTGAGAGAAAATAGAGGAGTCGCGAAGCCGCTGTTCGCGATCCCTCCGCAAAGAGTGGGCCTGTGGCGCAGCTGGGAGCGCGCTTCCATGGCATGGAAGAGGTCGTCGGTTCGATCCCGACCAGGTCCACCAAATAATTCCTTTCTATTCAGCAGCTTACAGCTGCAAAATCTATTTGTGTACGAATAGCGTACGAACGTGGCCATTGGTCGTACTCCGACCAGATACACACACTTGTTGATAACCGCATCTGGACAGATTCTGTGGGCGTGGTTTGATGAAGGTGTGGTTCTTTGGAAGATGGAAATCGTTAACCCAAGTCGATTACTATTCGGCGAGGAAAGGAAGGCCGGAAGGCTTGAAGTGGGGAGGTGGACGGAATTTTAAACTAAACTCACGAGAGCGTAGTAGCTTGCTTATGAGAGCCGGATTCTAGCATTGCATGTAACGCAGGAAGAAACGTGGGGCAAAGGACCTCAAACGCCGGTCCCTTGCCCCAGACCCCTATACCTGCTGCTGTAGAGGCGGCTACGTGGGGCGAACAAAAACCAGAGAAAGTCTCATCATCAGTGGACTAAAAACGGGGGCACATCATGGCCAACAGCACACTTGAGTCTTATAGTAGCAGGACTGAATTGCAAGAACTGAAACAGCGATCGACGCCAGACGGGGTTGCCATATTATGCGATTTCTATGTATCCCGGGCAGAGAACGCCGAGATTTGGGATCAGGAAGGTCGCCGCTTTATTGATTTTGCTTCTGGCATCGCAGTCAATAACGTCGGCCATCGTCATCCCAGGGTAGTGCACGCAGTGCGCGAGCAATTGGAACATTTTATACATACTGCATATCAGATCGTTCCCTACGCCTCATACGTGCACCTGGCTGAGCGGATCAATAAAATTACACCTGGTAGCCACCAGAAGAAGACCATCTTTTTTAGTACCGGGGCGGAAGCTGTCGAGAATGCGGTGAAGATCGCAAGAGCTGCGACCTCCAGACCAGCAATTATTTCGTTCAGCGGCGCATTTCACGGCCGCACGATGATGGCAATGGCGCTGACTGGCAAGATGTCACCCTATAAGCTCGGCTTCGGTCCTTTCCCTAGTGAAGTATTCCATGTGCCATTTCCTAATACGTTGCACAGCATAACAGTCGAGGACTCACTGGACGCTCTAGAGGAGTTGTTCAGGGTAGAAGTCGAACCCAATAAGGTGGCCGGCGTAATAGTTGAGCCGGTGCAAGGCGAAGGAGGGTTTTACGTAGCACCGACAAATTTTATTCACGGGTTACGCTCACTTTGTGATAAGCATGGAATTTTGCTGATTGCCGATGAAGTCCAGACGGGCTTTGGTCGCACAGGCAAAATGTTCGCAATGGAAGCCTACGATGCCATCCCTGACCTGATGGTATTCGGTAAAAGCTTGGCTGGCGGCCTGCCGCTCTCAGGCGTGTGTGGGCGCTCCCAAATAATGGATGCACCTATAGCGGGAAGCTTAGGTGGGACTTTTGCAGGAAATCCTCTGGCGATTGCGGCAGCCCACGCAGTTCTTGACATCTTTCGTGATGAAGATTTGGTCGGCCGTGCGAACGTACTCGGACAAGGCCTCAAAGACAAGCTTAATAATTTGCGACCTGGGGTTCCACACATTGCGGAAGTCCGTGGCCCTGGAGCTATGGTTGCGGTCGAGTTCTGCGAGCCAGGAACCGCCACCCCCGCCCCGGACTTTGCTAATGCGGTGCAGCGCCACGCGCTTGAACGTGGCTTAATATTACTCACATGTGGAGCCTATGGCAGCGTAATTCGTTTTTTGTTTCCACTTACGATTCCAGACAAGGTGATGACGGAAGCACTCGACATTCTTGAATCAGCGCTGCTCAGCTCCATTTCCTAAACGAGCTGGCGCCACACTATGCCGACGGGGCGAAATGAGAATAAACCTCGAAACTTGCGATGTCGAGAACGTACAAAATGATGCCGTTGATGCCGTTTCCAACACATAGATAAACCTATGAAGTGTTACCATTGATTTTCGATACCTAGGTAATTAATGGCCTTTTCAGCGAAAACGCGCCGATCTGCGAGCCGCATGCCGCGAACTTTGCTGCGTGTTGCCTCCCAGAGTAAGCGCTTTCAGTCGGGCGCTATTTCTGGTCAGCCCTAATTCTGCCAAAACAGTTAAAAGGGGGTAATTGTCAATGGGTCTGGCGAAGATAATTAACAGTCCGGCTATGTGGCTTGCTTCGGGGGTCATGGTATTCGTGGTGGTATCTCAGAGTCTATTGTATCTCCGCGAGGCGCTTAAAGCCGCGAGAAAAATGTCCATCCCTCGTTCACATTGTCGAACAGGTATAAGAGCGGCAATGGTTACTGCAATCGGGCCATCCTTGGGACCGGTTGTAATACTCCTTGCGCTTATTGCTGTATTAGGGGCACCGACGACCTGGATGAGGTTAAACGATATCGGTGCGGCTCGTACAGAGCTGGCCATAGCAACTTTAGCCGCTAAAGTGTCTGGTGTGGAGTTGCGTTCGGCTGCTTACGATCTGCGGGCATTTTCTTACTCCATATGGGGTATGGCGCTCAATAATTTGGGTTGGATGGCAGTAGCTTTAATTTGCGTTAGCCGTATGGATAAGACGCTTACGAAGCTCAATGAAAAATGTGACCCTCGGTGGGTGAAATTTTTAATGACCGGCGCCGCAATTGGCTTGTTTGCCTATCTTTGGATCGGCCCGCTTATGAAGGGCGGCGGATACGTGATCGCTGGGATAGTTTCGTTCGTCTCGATGCGATTCATATCAAAAGTCTGCGCAAAGTGGCCGCGGCTTCAGGAGCCTGCGCTCGGGGTCGCAATGTTAATCGGCATATTTGTGGCAGCGGCGATAACATCCTAAACGACGGTCAAAAGGAGAGAGAATATGGACCGTATAGCGGCAGAATATAAGGCACGCGCAATAAAATTAGGCATATTCACTTTATTGGCTGGTATTATCGCGAATTTCATACCAGCTATATACCTTGCACTGCTGGGCTTCTATCCGTCTCTTGGCGATATATTTCGTATTTGGGTAGTAGCCTTTGCCGCGTTTGGGACTAGCTGGATTGTGCAGGTGTTATCGTACTATCCCTTACTGGGAACAAGCGGCTCGTACGTCTCCTGGATTTGCGGCAGCGTAGCTGACATACGCATCCCGGCGGCAACAATGGCCCAGAAAGTAACCGGCTATGAGGCGGGCACGCCGGAAGGCGACGTGATGGCAACAATGGGAATTGCAGTATCAGTGATTGTCTCGGTCGCGATAATCACGACATTCACCTTTATCGGTTACGCAGTAGTGCCGTTTTTCCCTAAATTTGTTACCAGGGCTTTTGACTTTATAATCCCAGCAGTATTTGGGGCCGTTTACTCCGAGCTAACGACTAAATATAACAAGATTGGCGTGGCTACGATCGTGCTTGCGATTGCGATCAATTTTACGGGCAAGTTTGGAGTTCCTCAGTGGCTTATATCGATTCTCATTATCACCAGCGGGATTATGGCGACTAGAGTCTATTACAAGGCGACTTTTAAGTCGAATAATAAGGAGACAGGAATTGGAAAGAGTTCTGCGGGCAATCGCTGATAGTGAACAGCAAATGATTGAGTATCTGCAGCGCCTGGTCAGTATTGACTCAGGTTGCGATAATCCTGAGGGCATAGCCCAGGTCTCGCGGCTTGTTGGAAAGAAGTTGGATGAGATCGGTTTCAAAGTTGAGTATCTTGATTACCCTGGTATCTGCACTCACTTAAAGGCGACCAAGAAAGGATCGACTTCCCGAAAAGTGATTGTAATGGGTCATATGGATACGATTTTCCCAAAAGGAACAGCTCAGAAACGGCCGTTCACGATAAAGGATGGGAAAGCGTATGGGCCAGGAGTATTGGATATGAAGGGCGGCATTACAATAGCACTTTTTACCCTCCAGGCGCTCGCCGATGCCGGGAAAACCGAAAAAGAGATAACTGTTATGTTTGCCGGCGACGAAGAGATTGCCCATCCAAAGACGAATGCGGCTGAACTGTATGAGAAAGAAGCGCACGGCAAAGACGCCACTTTTAACATGGAAACGGCGAGTGCTGGAGAAGCGGTATATATCGGCCGCAAAGGTAATCTATATGCGGAAATGGCTGTGAAGGGGATAGCGGCCCATCCCAGTGTTGATCCCGAAAAGGACGCCAATGCCATAACCGAATTAGCATATAAAGTGATTGAAATCAGCAAACTTACGGATTTTGACCAGGGTTTCATCTATACCCCTGGAGTAATAGCAGGAGGCAGAATTGCCAATGTAGTACCTGATCATGCGCTCCTTAAGATTGATGTCCGGTACCTGAAGAATGACGATAGATATAAGGCGGAAAAAGCTCTACAAGAAATTGCAAGCCGGCAGTATGTACGTGGGACAACTACGGAGCTGATCAATCTCTGGGAGAAGTACGCCCCCATGGAAGCCTGCGACATGAATAAGAAGCTTTTTGAAATAGTGCGGGCCCAGGGGAAGAAGCTTGGGATTGATATAGAGGCAAAGATTGGTGGGTCAGCGTCGGACTCTTGCTGGACGGTTAAGGCAGGGGCGCCAAGTATTTGCGCGATGGGGGCTATAGGTAGATTCAATCATAGTGACAGTGAGTTTATTTACCTCGACAGCCTTGTTAAGCGAGCAAAGCTGCTGGCCTTGTCAATAAATGCTGTTTAAGGCATGAATAATTTGCGGAGGAGCGCTCTTATCTTTATCCCTGGTTTTGCACTTTTCGAATCTACACAGCTGGTCGGCCTGCCTAAGGTCGACAATTATGCTTAGGAGATGACTATGATTCGCCCAATTAATTCAGACCCAGTGAATCACACTCGTAGTTCCGAGCCTGACGCATCATCTGTAAAGGGGCAAGAATTCATGGCGACTGCAACTAAAACAGCCGGGGCGATTGCTGCTGATACTACGGCCGGCGAATTTGGCACTGCGGGCGAGGGCCACGGTTTTGGCCGGTCCGTGCCAGAGCTTGTTCGTATGGATGCAATTGCGCTTTCACATGCGATCAAGACAAAGCGGGTTTCCTGCAAGGAAGTAATGAACGTTTATCTTGATCACATTGAGCGCACGAACCCGAAGGTCAACGCCATCGTGTCACTTCAGCCGCGGGATACACTGCTGAAAGAGGCGGCCGAGCGAGATGCTCAACTTGCCCACGGCCAATACCTCGGCTGGATGCACGGCTTCCCTCATGCTGTAAAAGATTTGGTAGCAACAAAGGGAATTCGTACGACGTGGGGCACGCCACTTCTGGACACGATTCCAGAGGCGGACGCGATCTTCGTTGAGCGCTTGAAAAATAATGGCGTCATCCTGATAGGCAAGACAAACACTCCGGAATTCGGGTTGGGTTCTCAGAGCTATAACCCGGTATTCGGTACCACCCTCAATGCGTATGACCAAAGGAAGACTTCTGGTGGCAGCAGCGGTGGCGCGGCCGTCTCGCTGGCGCTACGCATGCTTCCAGTGGCCGACGGCAGCGACATGATGGGTTCGCTGCGCAATCCCGCAGGCTGGAACAACGTGATCGGCTTTCGGACTTCCTATGGACGCGTGGCGGCCGAACCGGAGGAATTGTTTCTCAACCAGCTAAGTACCGCCGGTCCGATGGGGCGAAATGTTGCGGATGTCGCGATGCTGCTATCTGTGATGGCTGGTCCGGATCCGCGGGCGCCACATTCCATTGAGCAGGACGCTGTCATGTTTACAGGTTCACTGCAACGAGATTTCAAAGGGACCAGAATCGCTTGGCTCGGTGACATGGGTGGGCATTTGCAGATTGAGCCTGGTATTTTTGATTTGTGCCGGAAAGCGATGAAGGCATTTGAAGCAGTTGGATGCACGGTTGAAGAGGCCCGGCTGGATTTTCCACCTGAGCGGATGTGGGATACATGGCTTACTTTGCGTCACTGGCTTCTCGCGGGAAAATACCTCCACCTCTATAACGATCCGGCGAAACGCTCGAAGATTAAGCCAGAGGCAATTTGGGAGATAGAAGGTGGTCTGAACTTAACGGCGCTCCAGGTGTACGCGGCTTCTCAGGCCCGGTCTGAATTTTACCGAGCCGTTTCGAAGTTGTTTGCGACCTACGAATTTCTTCTGCTCCCGACCGCGCAAGTATTCCCATTCGATGCCGAAGTCCATTGGCCGAGGTCGATCAACGGCGAGACCATGGATACGTATCACCGTTGGATGGAAGTTGTCGTTCCGGAATCATTAACCGGGCTGCCGGTTATCGCTCTACCTGCTGGGTTCGGCAGAGACAAACTACCAATGGGGTTACAGGTAATCGGTAAGCACCACGCAGATTTATCTGTGCTGCAAGTTGCGTACGCTTACGAACAAGAAACTCAGTGGACAAGGAAATACTTGCCGCCTCTTCTTCGGGACTGACCGACTGCAGGCTTTTTGCTTTCCGCTACCGCAAAGCTCTCGGCTTTCCACGAGAGCTTTGTCTTTTTGCGCCTGCTGAGAGATGTGCCAGTCAAGAAAAGCAGGATGAGGATGGTAACGGCGTGCGCCTTGTCAAGCGCCGATGCGAACTTGATTAACGGGGCCGAGCTCGGCTTCTGACCCCAACCCGCAACTTTCCCATGGAGTGCGTAGCATCCTTTACTCTATCAGGCTGACGATCTGTGGCCGAGAGGAGCAATCGAATCATGGTAAGCAACTCGAGGCCCCGTTTCAGCATGCCTTCGTGCAACGACTCTCCGAACTTGGCATTGCCTATCAGGGTAGTCCGATTGTTGAAGGGCCAGGGGAGCGGTATTTCGATGATTCCTTACGAGGGGGCAAAGGTATCAGTAGCCGCTTCCTTCTTTTTCTTGGCAACCAAGCCGAGGCGTCCGCGAAAGAAGCGGCGAAGCAACTCGCTGAATCATCTTCGGATGTTGTTGAATTAAGATTCTTCGACAACCAGGGGTTATTGCTTGTTCGCCCAGACGGTTATGTCGCCTATTCCTCGCATACTAGCGATAGGGCAGCGTTCGACGCGATTGGATTGTCCCGAACCGCGCGGGTTTCTGACTTCCTCCCCCAGCGAAAGCGTAACGTTAGATTAGCTCAGCGAAGGTCCTTGCGTAATCCTTACGGTCGGCAAACGAGCTACTTCGTGGATTGTCCCATCCGGAAATTAGAAAGCTGTGTCCAAACTTCCGCCTGGCCCGTGACTCATCAATTCACCACGGCTGGCTACGACTTCGGAACCGCTCCGGCGGATTCACTTGTACCGGGACGGGACGAGACGGTCGAGTGGCGCCGAGCAAAAAAAATCCACCCTCAGCCGCCGCTCAGTGCATTCCCGGGAATGCCGGTTCTTCAGCGTTCACACTGCACAGGCGCGCCAAAGATGCTGTTGTATAAGTCCTGGCCAAAACTGGTCGGCAACGGTTCACCTTCGACCAATTTAAACGTCCGAGCTCCACTAGGTTGCCGTTCGGCGCGCAGAAACAAGGCATTCCCATCAGTGCTGCGGGAAAAGCCGCGCGCCAATTCGTAGAGATGCGTGACGTAAAGGATTTTTACCCGCCTATCCAGCAAAGCCGATACGATCTGGCGTGCAATCTCCGAGCCTTCACGCTCGTTGGTCGCGGCAAACGACTCGTTGAACAGGATCATCGAGTGGGGCGTGATGTGGTCGATGATGGTGCTCATGCGGCTGAGCTCTTCATCAAGCTTGCCGCTTTTCATACTGGTGTCTTCTTCCCGCTTGTAGTGGGTGAAAAGGCCATCGTAGATGCTGGAACAGAAAGATTCTGCCGGCACGAACATTCCGCATTGCATCATCAATTGCGCCAGGCCGACGCTGCGAAGAAAGGTCGATTTGCCGCCCTGGTTAGCGCCCGTCACAATCACCAGATCCCGCCCATCCGCATTCGCATCATTGCCGACCACGCGCCGCTTCATTCCCAGCGTCAGGCAGACATCGTACAGGCCCCGAAGCAATAGCGTGCGCGATTCAGGCGCTCCTGGTACCGGAAGACATATCGGCTCGCCCTTTTGCGCAAGCTCTTCGTGCAGGTTTACGCACCCGACATAGAATGCCAACTCTGTCCGCAGCATGTTGAAAAAGCTGCGCACGTGATCATTGGCTTGGGCCAGCGCGTTGGCAACCAGGCTGATTCCGCGATCCCGGATTTCGCCGAGTGCCTTGGCGCCGCTCTCATCGCGAGGATGGAGCGTAAACTCAAACACCGACGGTTGCCGCCCAAAGCGCCGGACCATCCACTCCCATCTCCACGGCCGGTTCAGCCATTCTCGGATTACCCATTTCAGCCACTCCCAACTGCGCCGGCGCGGCTGGTAGATGGCATGAAGGGTGTAGTCATTTCCCTTGTTGCCTTTACCCAATTCGGCGCTGAGCGAAACGCCGCCAGAGAACTTCAACTGCTCCAGATGATGCTCCACGCGGGCGAAGTATTCGTCGGTCAGCTCTGCTTGCAAGGTGGCAAACAGAGCGGTCCAGCCCTCTGAGACAAATTCGTCGGCATGTGAATCGGCAAGCTTCCTCAACTTTTTGACAAACTTAAGCATGGCGCCGGCAAGTTCGACCGAATATCGCAAGACCCAATCGGGGTAGCGCCAGAGGACGCTGAAGTAATGCTTCTTCTCCTCCTCCATCGCAGCCACGGCGGTGGCATAAAACTCGCGAATAACTGCGGGATGGTTCAGACAGTCTTTCAAGATCTCCTGGCGAAAACGGATAGTCTCAACGTCGTTCTGCAAGCCGGCGAAGATTACCTTTTGGGCGACCTCGAAGACCAGCTTGTCGCCATTCGCCATGGCATTGAACAAGGTGTTCAGCGTCAGGTCCTTGGTGAGCGCTTCCTCGTTCCACGGCAGCGGCTCTTCCAGGTCGAAGTCCTGATGGCGATGCAGGAGATGCGCTTTCATTGCCCAATCCGCTCCTTAATCATCGCGTAGGTGAGGCGGTGCCTTTCTGCTATGGCCATCGCGTAGGCCAGACCGTCCGCCGGCTTTCGGACGATCTTGAAAGTTCGCACCGCAGGGTTCTCGGGCACAACCGTGCTAACCATGCTTACGGTCTGCTCCCCGAGCGAGGCCAGCTCATCGACGAAAGTCACCCAGATGCACAACAGACCCAATTCCATCAGTTTCGCCGCGATTTTCTTGCTTAACAAGACAGCGTCGCTCAAGGTGGTCGACGTAAACACCTCGTTCATGATCACGATGCTGTTCGTAGTGGCGCGCTGTAGAATCTGATGAATCCTGATGAGATCGTCCTGGAGCTTGCCGCGGAGATCCTTGATGTTTTCTTCGCGCTCGAAGTGCGTAAGGAGCTGGTCGAAAAGGAAAGTCTGTGCCCGCGTGCCTGGGCACGGGCAGCCCAGGCTTGCCAGATAATGCAGTTGGCCAAAGGTGCGGGCAAAGGTTGTTTTCCCGCCTTGGTTCGGACCGGAGACAACTATGATGCGTTCCCTGCCGCCGAGGTAAAACTCATTGCAGACGATGGTGCCGCCCTGAGCAAGAAGCTTGCCCGCTAATGCCAGATCGAAGGCCTGATCGCTGGAAACTTCTTTAGATTCCGCGACAACGTGCGGGTAGCAGAAGTTCAATCCGGCTTTTCTGAAGCGGGCAACATGCTCCAGGCAGGCGACATAGAACTGTATCTCGCGGTCGAACCTGACAAGGGCACTGTCCTGAAAATCCTTATTTATTGCACAGAACTGCTCGACTGCCGAAAACACCTGCGGGTGCAATCGAGTCACCAGTGTTAGGATCTCGGCCTCGATGTGGTTCATTTCTGCCGGATTGCCGAACTGAAACGTACGCTGCCTGACGGCGCCCTGTTTGAACTTTTCGAATGTCGCCTCGACCTCCGCGCTGTAATCAGGCTCGCCGTTATACCGACGCGCTTCAACGGTGCCTCCCTTGATCAGGATCGTGTAGCGTATGCCTGACAGGTCAGCTATCAGTTTCTTGGTTTCTGCAAGGAGCGCAACGAAGCGCTCGGATGCGCTGTACCGGGTGATATATTCCTTGAATGCCAAAAAGCCGCGCGACCTGAGCTCGGAATCCGACAAGTCCCGCACCAAGCGTACGACGGCGTCGCAATAGACGTTTACCGCGTCCAGAAACCAGCGCTCCTTCTGGCGTTGGTAGTAGAGCTTCCCGAAAATGGCGAGATGCTCGCGTACGGCACGCATGCTCTGCGCGAAGTGCTTTATGCTGTCCAGCAGGCTGCTGCGTTCGAGATCCTGCATGATTTCATGGCGAAAGTTAATGGTGTCGATGTCATGCAGAGGCACATAGAAGAACGGCTTTAGGTCGTATTCCTCTCTGCCGGCTGTAATGGCGGAGACGATCTGGTCGAGGTTGAGATCGACAAAGAACTCGGGAACGGTGAGCTGCCCATCGGCAAGCGGTTCTGCTGTGTCTTGAAGCAGGATGCTTTGGAAGACCATCGGTTGGACTGTCTGATCGGTACTCATAACCGTCTCTTTACGCACTAGCGCTGTTGGCGGCGATAGATCGGACTTCGGCCTCCAGCCCGTCCAGCCGCGCCAAGGTATCATTTACGGCGGCGGCACCTTCCGCTTGGAGCTTGCGGGCGTGCTCCAGCGCGCGCTCTGCCACTGCCGTCACCTCTAGCAGTAGAATTCGTATCTCCACTTCCAGCGTATGCTGGCTTTCCGCGACGCGGTTGTCGACATCACTGCGAACCCGCGCGCTGTTCCATTCCAGCAGTTGATCCAGAAACTCATGCGCCTCACGATGAATGCGGCCGTATGCTCCAACGGCACCAAGCGCAAGGTCGCCAATCAGGCGGAACGGCGACGCTGGGGCCGCGATACGTTCCAGTTGATGGAAATAGAAGTGTGAGCGGGCGCGGAATCCCTTCTCGGCATCCAGAGCATGCGGAAGCTCCGCCAGCTCGGGAACCCCAGTTTTAGCCAGCTTGCTAAGGAAATCATTGGCAAACTCGACGAAGCGCTGGGCGACGCCTCGGTAGGCTCGTTCTGCATCCTGCTGCTCGCGATCAAGCCACGGAAGCAGGCGCTCCTTGGCTATCTCCTGGGCAGCATGAAAAAGTTCGCGGCGGAACCTGGGGCCGTTGCTGCGCGAAAGCTGGTGAAAGGTCCTGTCGAGTTCTTGCTGCGCTTCCGGACGCACCTTGGCCAGGAACTCCCGCCGGCGGTCACCGAACATGTCCGACATGTGGTGCTGCTCGGCGGTGAACAGATAGCTGAGTTCACGCATTGACATCTCGGCCTGGACGCGAGTCTGGCGCAACTGTTCTATTCGCCGTCGTGACTCCTCGACCGGGCGGCGCAATGCCTGCCGCTCTTCGCTGATAATCCGAAGGAGTTGCTCTGCTATACGTGAGGCCGCACGCTCGGCTGATTGGCGTACGAGGTCGCTGCCGGATTTCTCAACCAGCTCTCGCAACGCCCCCACGAGCTCACCCCAGTCGCGTCCGGAGCCGCGATTCTCAATCTGCTCGATGGCACTGGTTTCATAGATAACCGGAGCTAGTCGATTCAGCCGTCTCTCAAGTACGCCGCGCGCAAATGCCTTGGCCGTCGCCAGCTCTCTAGAATTCACTCGGTCTGCCTTGTTCAAAACGAACAGGAGTTCATGAACGTGCTTGCCGACGGCTTCCACCAACTCCAGCTCGTCGCCCGCGATCGGCGGATCAGCGCCGATCACTACGATGGCGGCGTCTATATGCGGGACAAAGGCTCGCGTGGTAGCCGCGTTCGCCTCAAACACCGATCCCAACCCCGGGGTATCCACCAGGCACATGCCGCTCGCCAGCAGCGGGCTCGGGAAAAAGATCTCGACGGCAGTGACAGCTTTGGCATTTTCCGGGTTCTTCTCTTCGGTGACGTATTCGTCCAGATTTTCCACAGGTACAGCAGACCATGCCTTCATCTGAAAACGAATTCGCGCCGACGGCCGATCACCGTAGCGAATAACCGTCGGAACCATGGTCACCGGAATAACGCCTGTAGGGAGAAGAGAGGTCCCGATCAGCGCGTTGATCACAGTCGATTTGCCGCGCTTGAACTGACCGACACAGGCGACATAGAAGCGGCCCTCGGCAACACGCTCAGCCACCGAGCGCGCATCGCCCGAGGCGTGCTCCGCGCCAAATTCGTCGGCAATGGCCGCCAACCGGAGTAGTACAGCATCGCCATCCGGCGCGGAGTTTGGCACGGCTTCACCTCTCCGCAATTCCTGATCTTCGATTACTGGATTGGCTCGCTTGGACATAGTCCCTAAACCCTGCTGTTTTCCATTCGAATACTCCAGCTCACTATTACTCCGAATTTGCCGACGCCAGTTCAAGCCGAAAGTCAATGTAAAGCGGTGAAAGCTTGACATGCCCGCCAAAGCGATACTTAGACATCCCGGCCATTCTGGCGATTTTCACGATTGCACCCGGATTGCCATCGCTGAATTCAACCACTTTGGACACGAATTCGTTGAAGTTTTCCACCACCAGGTTTTGTTCCGCCGCCAAGGCACGAATAAAGCTCTCAGCGATATCCGGACCGAAGTTCTTGATCACGAGCTTGTCTCCTCGATCCGGGAACATAGGTGCCACAAATCCAGCGTCTTCCATATGTGCTGAACGGGCGACCGCGATGACCGGGACGGAGCAGGAAATCATCAGTTCACGAATCGCCGCCGCCAAAGAATGCCCGGGCCTGTTCAAGTGGTCGAGAACGATCACGTACCTGGACCCGCGCAAAATGCGCGTGATAATGCCTTTCAACGAAACGGCTGTAATCGCTTCCACGGAACGGCGCCCCATAGCGTGGAGTACTGCCGCGTCCTTTTGCTGGATGAGCGCCTCCGCCAAAGCCCGAAATACCGCCTGCGGGCTGCTTGATTGCGAGCAATACAAAACGTTTGGGAACTCTGGTTTGACGCATTCGAGCAGATGTGTCTTTCCGACTCCTGAGGGTCCGTGCAGCAAAAACGACTTCCGGCTTTCGAATCGCCTGCGCAGAGCATCGACTTCTTCTTCTCGATTAAACAGAGCCATGGTTCACAGCCTCAGAACTATGTTCCCCGATGTCAGCGCTGTTGTCGTGTTTTTCACGAAGTTATCCTCTTTTACTCGCTACTCACCCCGCGGGTCGGGCCCTTCTCCTGCGGGAGGTACTGGTGTAATTGCTGCGCGCAGCCATGGAGTTCTTGTACTACTGCATTCAAGTCCGCGGTGCCTGCCGGCGAGATTTGGCCGTAGCCGCGCATCTTCTCCGGCCTGAGCTCTTCTATGGCAATCTCGACGAAGGTCAGCGCCACGCGAATCGCGTGTGAAGCAGCAATCCTGGGCTTTTCGGGCGCCATTCCCTGGCGGGCGATGGCGCGGAGAAGCTGGGCGCGAAGCTGGCCAATGAGATCCTGGATTTTCCTGTGCTGTACCGGCGAAAGATCGTCTACATACTTGGGGAAGGCTGACGTCGATTCCGGGGCGTGCAAGATGTTTTCTACGTCCGCCAGCAGCTTGTCCATGTGCTGGCAGGAAATCAAAAGCCGGCGAAGTTGGGCCTCGCTTAGCGAGCGAATACTTTGACCACTCTCCGGCATCTTGGGCATAGAATTCATGAGTTCACTTGTTCACTGGCTGGCCCCTTTGCCTCTTCGCCCAGTTCCATGCTCCTGATTCGCATGGTGCGGCTGGCCATCCGTTGATAACCAGGAGCACAGCAGGGATCGGCATCTCATCACTTGTCTCGCTACTTCACGACCATCACTGGGCAGTGCGCATAGCGAAGTACGCGTTCCGACGTAGAACCCAGGATCATTTTCTTGAATAGTGACGTTCCTCTCCGGCCGACGATGATCAGGTCGAAGCGGTCCTGTTCGGCACGGTGGATTAGCTGCTCGCCGGGATGTCCGACGGCAAAGTCGGTTTCGAGAGTCACACCTTGGGCGGCCGCCCGCGCGACCGCCCTCTTCAAACCTACTTCGAAATGCTCGCGCGCATCGTCCAGCGCCGCCTCCAGTTCCACAGAGGTAGGCGGCTCAGGAGGACGCGCCACCGCCAGCGCCAATAAGTGGGAATCTTCACATCCCGCCAGCCTGATGGCGGCATCGATTGCTTTTTCAGACTGCTCGGACCCGTCATAACCAACCAGGATCTTCTGGAAACCCGCATGTCTCCGGTGCTCCATACCGCTCCTAGTCTGCGAGCACCCCCGAAGCGTGCGCAGGTGCTCGCTGAATTGTTTTTTCGGGCTTCGGCAACAGGTGCCTCGGCATGAACAGAGTGTTGGCAATCACCGTCGGAATCACCGCACTGCCGATTACCGTCGCCACCAGGAACGAATACTGCGCTTCCGTAATGATGCCGTGGGTCAACCCGAATAGTGAAGAGATAGTCCCGAAGGTCAGGCCGGTGGACATCATCAGCGTGTAATACAGGCTCTCGTCTCGCTCATAGCTGAATGCCTTTACCACTGGGAACAGGCCAACGAACTTGGAGAAGGATTTGGCGAAGAATAAAACGACAAACACCACCGGGGCCGCAATCAACGCCGGAATCGAGACGAATGAACCGGCGCGGATGAAATAAAACGGCGTCAGCAGCCCGAAGGTGAGCGTGCGCAGGCGGCGAATCAGGACGTGGTCCTTGCCAACGGTTCCAGCCAGCACCATGCCAATCACGTAGGCCGGCAATACGGCTTCGCTGCCGGCCCAAACCGCCAGTCCTCCGAGGACGAAGAGTACAAATAGCAGATACTTTGCCTCGATTTCTGAAACGCGTCCGCCGTATTTGCGGAAGAACTTCGGCGTAAGCACCGGCAAAGCCGCGAATGTCGCCGCCACGACAACCACGAAGATCAGCGTCTTCAGCGTGAAAGGTGAAAAGATCAGGCCGAGCGCGATCACCGTGCCCAGGTCATTGATAAAGCACGCCGCCAGAACTGCTTTGCCGAACTCAGTTTTATTGAAGCCGAGCTCCAGCATCACTGCGTACACAACAGCCACTGAAGTCGTGCTGAGAGCCACTCCGGCCAGCCAGCTCGGACGGGCGGCCCAGTGCAGCACGTAATGGGCAATGGCAACACAGCCCAGGAATGGGGCGAAGAAGCCGGCCAGCCCGACCATGGTCGCTTCTTTCCACTTGGCCCGGAAGACTGCAGGGTCCAGTTCAGCGCCCGCCAGGAAGGTTAGAACAATAGCCCCCGTTCCTGCCAAAAAGGCTATCCAAGCGGTGCTCGCCGCAAGGCCGTGGCCACCAAATCTGACAATGGCAAATTGAGCGATGATGCCGACAACGATTTCAGTCAGCGCAGTCGAAATCTTGAACCAAATCGCGAAAAGAGTGGCGATGAGCGCTAACCCGACCCACAATCCAGCCAGTACCCACACGTTCTCCATCGAACGAAGCTCCTCGTGTTCTTTTTTCTCACTGGATTTCTGCCGGGGACATGACTCCGCGACAAGAAACCCTGTCAGGAGTCATCATCTGTCCCGGCTATGGGATGGGACAGCGGTTGAAGGTGAACTCCGTCACCTATTGAACTAATAGCGTAAGATGCGGCCGAAAGTCAAGTAGATGCTTTTACCGGTGAAGCCTTGCGCCAACTCGGCCCTTCAACGCCGGATACCATAAGCTCCTTCTGCCAGGTCGTAATCTTCGTCCGACGCCGAGGCCTTCATCCCTGAAGTTCTGCTGGCCGCCCGCGCCATGAACGAAGGCCTGCGCATCCTGGACCCGTATCTGGCCAGCGGCGAGCGCGAACTCAAGGGCAAGATATTGATTGGCACCGTGCGCGGCGATCTGCACGATATCGGCAAGAATATGGTTGCCACCATGCTTCGCGGCGTGGGCCTGGAGATCCGCGACCTGGGCGCCAACGTTCCCCTGGAAACTTTCATTCAGGCCACGGCCGACTGCCAGCCCGACGTGGCGGCGTTGTCGGCTTGCTGACCACCACCATGCCGCAGATGCTGCAGGTTATCGGCGCGCTGAATACGGCAGGGATGCGGCAGAAGGTCAAGGTTATAGTAGGCGGCGCCCCCCGGAATCGTGGCGGCCCTGTTTATCAAGTGCACGGCTCCTGCTGTGACTTTGCGCGCGCGCGGAGCCACGGTAAAAGCTTGAGCGGGTGACGGAAAGGTCACGCGGAGACTGCTGGAACGGATCGCCACGGGAAAGATCATTCTCCTTCGGCGGCAGCGCGCTGAAGCTCGAGTCGTACCCGTACAGCATGGGCAGCCGAGAATGAAACCTGGGCTAATCCCTGCCGGGTAAAGAGATTCTCCGCCGTTCCTCGCCCGCTTTCCGGCGGTCAATTCTCGCGCCGTACCAATGTATGCGGCTCCAACCTCGGGCGATTTTCCCGATAAGCTTCCATTCAATTCTGCACAGATTTCCCGGCGTACGGGAGCGGCAATTGCAACCTGCTGCCCAGCTTCTTGCATCCACACATTCCAGGCGGGGTCCCCGGCCAATCTGCAGGCGACGAGTTCCGCATGGGGCTTATTTACTTAAGGCCAAAAGTTTGGCTGCGAAAGGTTGAGCGAAACTGGCAGGATCACGGTCTCGGTACTGTCATCCGCAAAAGTCTGGCTTATTTGGCAAGGCCGCTCTACGAATATCAGGTATATCGGCTGTACAAAATCGACCTCCGCAAATGGGACGCCATTCCGCTAGATGTCGCAGGTGTGTCGTTCCGGTTTCTCAGCCCGGATGACCAGGCGGCCATCAAGCAAGTTGAGGATCATTCCGAATGGCTGCGGGGAACAGTACAAAGCAGGCTCCAGGCCGGCGCCTTATGCGTTGCCGCATTTGAGAACAGCAGGCTCGTCGGTTTCAATCTGGTGTCGTTCGGCGATGTGCGTATGCCGCTAATCAGGCTCAGTCGGCGCTTCCGTAAAAACGAAGCCTGGTCCGAGCAAATTTCCGTTCTGCCGGAGTTTCGCAGGAAAGGGCTGGGCGCCGCCCTGCGGCACCAGGTCTTCCAGGAGCTGCGCCGGCGAGATTTCCGCAGGCTCTATGGCGGGACGCTCGCCGGTAACCTTCCCTCCTTGAAGCTTACCCGGCGCGCCGGTTTCCACGAGTTTGTGGACGTCCGTTATATGAGAGTCCTGGCATGGGGCCGCCGGCAATATATGAGACTGGAGAAATGAACTTATTTCACAGGCTTGATGACTGGTTCGTCGGCTCCGTAACTTTCCCGGCGACCAACTATCTGCTCAATCGCCGAGGCGTGCTCGCCAGCTACCGGCTGCTGCACTAAGACTCCGATGCGATCGCTCCCGCCTAAAGACACGCCATCGCGAAAAGGGACTATGCCTGGAATCCGAGTGTGCGCCGTTACTTGCGACTGTTATCCGGATGATCCGCTGATGCGGCGAACGGCCGAGGCCGCCGCCAGCGCCGGCTTCGATTATCACGTAATCTGCTCGATGAAAGAGGGCCAGAGCGAACACGACGTCTTTAACGGGGTCCACGTCCATCGTATCTGCATAAAAAAGGCCGACAGAAAGCCGCTGGGCAGGATCACGGCGAGGCCATGCGGAACAACGCTTCTGCTGTGGTCGCTTTTTGCCGCTTTAGCCTTCAAGAAAGTTGCGCGTTTGCATCTCCAGCGGCGTTTTGACGTCGTGCATGTTCACAATCTGCCGGACTTTCTGGCTTTTGCGGCTCTAGTTCCCAAGTCTGGCGGAGGCGGCAGCGCCTGCCGCAGGCGGCCACGCCGACTAATCGGCATGTGCCTCTTGATTGCGGGCAGGGCGATATCCGCACTCGCTCGAGAGCGCTTGAGCGGTTCCACAAACCAGTTGTGCAACTGAGGGAGCTTTCTCTAACGGCAACCGAAAGGACGGCGAGGAAACGCTGATGGCCGCCGCCGGATGGCCGGCGTGATCCCTCACGACTGCCGCCACACAGCGGACGCCGTCTTCGTTCTCTTCGTCGTCGATCGCATAACCACGTTCTCGAATCAGCTTCAACTCGGTCTTCAGGTCTGCCGGCGTAGTCAGGGTTCTGGGCGTAAAGCGCCGCATTCCGTGCTGGCGGATAATCGCATCGACCTCGTTCTCGGGCAAGCAGGCCAGAATGGCTTTGCCGACCGCGGTACAGTGCGCGGGGTTACGGCGCCCGATGGTAGACGACATCCGCACGCTCCGGTTCGGCTCCACTTTGTCCAGGTAGAGCATTTCGCCGTTGTCCAGGACACACAGGTGAACCGTCTCGTCGGAGTTGTACATGAGGTCCTGGAGAAACGGGTGGGCAATATGGCGAATACTGATGTGCGCAACCGCCAGCGTCCCAAGCTGGAACAGGCGCATGCCGAGCCGATAGCGGCCGGTCCGGCTGTCGCGGTCGACCAGGCGGTGCTTTTCCAGGCTCATCACCAGCCGATGAACTGTGCTCTTATGCACCTTGACGGCGTCCACGATTTCCGCCAGGCTGGCGTCGCCGCTCGCGTTCCCCAATTCATCGAGGATTGCCAGCGCCCTGTCCAGCACTTGAATGCGGTACGGCGAAGACTGCGCTCCCTTTCGCTTTTTTGCCTCTTCCCCGGTTTTCGACATCGCTGTTATTCCCACTCTTTATTCAAATTGTAATTTGAGACGCGATTCGGCCATTCCCCGCTCCGGGCAGCATCCGCCAACTCATCCCGCAGCACGTGCCTTCATGGTTTTCCGGGTTTCCTGCACAATCGCGGCGTACTGCCGGGCAGCTTCTGTAATCTCGCGAGTTTTGCCCGACTCCAGTGCGGCTGCCGAGACGAGTTCGCTGCCGATGCCAACCGCCGCCGCGCCGACGAGAATGAATTCGCCGATCGTGCTCAGATTTACGCCGCCGGTCGGAACCATCGGAATCTGCGGCAGCGGGCCGCGCAGGGCCTTGATATACTTGGGGCCTCCCACATTGCCGCAAGGGAATATCTTGACGAAGTCCGAGCCGGCTTTCCAGGCGGCGATCACCTCTGAAGGCGTAAGCGCGCCGGCCATCATGAGTACGCCGCGCCGGCAGGCCAGCTTCACCGTCTCCGGGTCGAATCCTGGGCTCACCAGGAATTGCGCGCCGGCATCCAGACAGCGCACGGCGGCCTCGGCGTCCAAAACGGTGCCGGCGCCGATCAGAACCTGCTGTCCCATTCTTCTGGAGAGCTGCTCGATTACTTGTACCGCTCCGGGGACCGTCATCGTCACTTCCACGACGGAGATGCCGCCAGCGCAAACGGCCTCGGCAGCGGCGATGGCCTGCTCGGCCGAGCGCGCCCGTACCACCGGCACCACGCCGATTTCCAGGATCCGGTTGCCCGCTTCCGTTTTTGTCACGGTGGTGTTCCTCCTGAGTCTAGCGCGCGATGCGCGCGCCGACGCCTCGCATAACCTGCGTTACTTCCTTAAGTGTTGCCATGGTGGTGTCGCCCGGGGTGGTCATGGCCAGTGCGCCGTGCGCGGCCCCGCATTCAACCGCCCACTGCGTACTTTGTCCCGTCAGTAATCCGTAGATCAGCCCGGAGGCAAACGAATCGCCGCCTCCCACCCGGTCGAAGATTTCCAGGTCTTGCCGTATTGCCGCCTCGTAGAAGCATCCGTCAGCATAACAGATGGCTCCCCAGTCGTTCCGGGTCGCCGTTTTCGCCTTGCGGAGAGTGGTGGCCACGACCTGAAATGGAAATTCCTTGACGACCTGCTGAATCATCTTTTTGAAGGATTCCACGGGGAGCTGGGAAAGGTGTTCATCCACGCCCGGCACCTCAAAGCCGAGCGCCGCCGAGAAATCTTCTTCGTTGCCGAGCATCACATCGACCAGCGGAGCCAGTTCGCGATTGACCTTCTGCGCCCGCGCTTTCCCGCCGGTTCCCTTCCACAGCGACTCGCGATAGTTCAAGTCATACGAAACGACTACCCCGTGGCGCCGGGCAGCCTGCATTGCCTCCTTGGCAACGGCGGGAGTCGTCTCAGAAAGCGCGGCGAAGATGCCGCCGGTATGAAACCAGCGGGCTCCGCTCTTGCCAAAAATCTCGTCCCAGGAAATGTCGCCGGCTTTCAGTTGCGAAACCGCCGTATGGCCCCGGTCGGAACACCCCAGGGCAGCGCGCACCCCGAAGCCGCGCTCGGTGAAGTTCAGCCCGTTGCGAACCTGGCGCCCGACGCCATCGAACGGGACCCAGCGCACCAGCGACTGATCCACGCCTCCTTGGTAAATGAGGTCCTGTAATAGGCGGCCAACAGGGTTGTCGGCGAAAGCCGTCACCACCGCCGTATCGAGTTCGAAACAGCGCCTCAAGCCGCGCGCCACGTTGTACTCGCCGCCGCCTTCGCAGACGGCGAAAGCACGGGTGGTCCAAATGCGTTTGTCGCACGGGTCCAGGCGCAACATCACTTCGCCCAGCGCAACCATATCCCAGCGGCATTCCTGCTTCGAGCGTATCTTCAAAGCCATTTCTGCCCCCTCAGCACGGCACGGGGCGGGGGTGAATTACCCGTGCTTCCCTCACCGGAAGTCGCCAAACAACCCGCGCAGCAGATCCCAAACACACCTCGGTCTAGCCTTTTTCCATTTTCCGGCGCCGCTGTCGTTGGCGCCTGGTTTACGCTTTTTAATAAGTCCCATTATGTGAGACGACCGTACTGAAATTAGTGGCAGCTTGTCAAGGATGTTCCTGCGCGGGTAAAGCAAAATTAAGGGCACTGCGTCCCGTTATGGGCCATTGGCAGCGAAATTCGCCTTTTGGCCGGAAAATTGGGACTTGACAACTACGTCCGCGTCACTCAGACTATCGCCGTTATCCTGAGACATGATCTCATATACCGGTACAACTCACTGGGAGGCGATAATCATGCCCGTACAACTTCCACTGGAAAAAATGATCTTCCGCAAGACCAACAGCAAGAGCGGACGCAATATCACCGTCACTCCCAGCAACAGCACGAATAAGCACTTGGCTTACGGCCGCATCATCCTGGACGCCTCTGTTCCGTCGGTGCAGTTTGCCAGCGGCGACCGCGAAACCGGCCTGATCTGCATGTCCGGCGGCGCCACCGTGAAGGTGGACGACAAGCCGTTTCGCTTGGGGCAGTACGACGCGGTTTACATTCCGCGAGACAGCCGGATAGAAGTATCGACCGATGCCCGGGTGGACTTGGTTGAACTCTCCGCCGACGTTGAGAACCGTTATCCGCTGCAGTTTGTTTCCTATGAACAGATCTGCAAGGATCCGTCTCTAAAGTTCGACGCGGGCGCTCCCGGCCAGTCGCGCCACCTCCATATCCTGCTGGGGAAGAACGTTGAGGCCGGGCGGCTGGTCGCCGGCTTTACCTATTCGGAACCCGGCAACTGGACGAGCTGGCCGCCGCATGAGCACACCGAGATCCTGGAAGAAATGTATATCTACTTTTTCATGCCGGCGCCCGCATTCGGACTGCAATTGGTTTACGACAACACGCAGTATCCGGAAATGGTAATTCCGGTAAGAGAGGGCGATGCGGTGCTGATGCCCAGTGGCTATCACCCCAATGTCTCCATTCCCGGACACAGGATCGGTTTTGTGTGGGCCATGGCGGCCCATCGCGAGAAGGTTGACCGCCAGTTCGGATTGGTTAACGTGCAGCCTGAGTTCAGTCAAGCCGGCTCAGGGCTGGAAGCCAGCCGGAAGTAACACGGAGGAAGGAACGATGATCCTGGACGCTCTGAAGCTGACCGGGAAGAACGCGCTTGTCACCGGCTCTCAGCAGGGATTGGGAGCTGGGGTTGCCCTGGGCTTTGCCGAGGCGGGTGCGAACGTAATGGTGCATGGAATCGAGGCGGAGAAGGCCGAGGCGGTCCGGAACCAGATCTGCCAAGCCACCGGCGTGCAGGTTCTCTCGGTGGTGGGCGATGTTTGCGATGCCGACTTCTGCGAGCACATGATCGCGCGCACGGTCGAAGGCTTGGGCTCAATCGACATACTGGTCAACAATGCCGGAATCATACGGCGCGCTCCGGCCGTGGAGCACCCGTTGGCCGACTGGCAGGCTGTGATCGAAACCAACCTGAACAGCATTTTCCGGCTCTGCCAGGCGGCAGGCCGCCGGATGCTGGCCCAGGGGCACGGGAAAATCATCAACATTGCTTCCCTGCTTTCCTTCCAGGGAGGCGTATTCGTTCCCGGATATGCGGCCGCCAAGGGCGGCGTCGCGCAACTGACCAAAGCTTTGGCCAACGAGTGGGCCTCCAAAGGCGTGAACGTGAACGCCATCGCCCCCGGCTACATGGCGACGGATAACACCGCCGCGCTTCGCGCGGACCCGCAGCGCAGCCGGCAGATTCTTGAGCGTATCCCCGCCGGACGCTGGGGGACGCCGCGGGATCTGGCGGGGGCGGCGGTTTTTCTGGCCTCATCCGCCAGCGACTACATTAACGGCCACGTGCTGGTCGTTGACGGCGGGTGGATGGGGCGCTGAGCAGCCAAGCGAATTTGCAGGTGAAGGAATTCCCGAAGTAACCGGCCAATATCGCCAAGGTTGAATGTGCAGTCATTTGTCATATCTCTACTGAAAGAACTGTGAGGAGATCGCATGTCACATACTGAATCAACTTTCTTCTGGCACGTGGCGCTTGTGGTGATAGGCGCTGTATTAATTGCAACCGCTCTCGCGACGCCGGTGCAGGCCGCCGAGCCTTCCGCCGCCGTCGAAAAGGCGGCCGAATCCCTACGCGCCGCCATGGTGGCTGGAGACGAGAAGACGCTGAATGCTCTGGTGGACGATCATCTGACCTATGGGCATTCCCACGGGATGCTGCAAAACAAGGCCGAGTTCGTCAAGTACCTGATTGGCCCGAAAGCGCCCGGCAAATTCAACTGGATCAAACTCTCCAATCAGAAGATCGAGGTTGCCGGCAACGTTGCCTGGGTTCGCCACACATTTGACTGCGAAAACCAACTTCCCGACGGCAAGATCACCAAGGCTCACATCGTCGCTCTCCAGGTCTGGAAGAAAGAATCGGGAAAGTGGAAGTTGTTTGCCCGTCAGGCCTGCGTTCCTGATTAGACGTAATAGTACCTGGGACGGGCGTGTGCAAATCAGCAAGCAGATGAGGAGTGCTTAGCGGCAGGCTGGAAAATAAGAGCCAGCCGTAAGCTGCGAACCGGATTTTCGATTCTATAGCAGTTGTCAATTTGACAAGGAGCCAATCAATGCCGGAGACGAAGTCAAAGTATCACTACCGCATCGCCGATGTTCCTATGGTCCCGCTGACTGATAAAGTCGGCACCCGTTTCATCGCGGGTCAGAACATCCTGTGCAGTTTTATTGAGCAGCCGCCAGGAGCTACGTTCCCCATCCACAGCCATCCGGCGGAGCAGATCCTTGTCATCCTGGAAGGCTCCGAGGAGCATGTGTGCGGGGACGAGACGTTCACCATCAAGGCGGGCGAGGTTTGCGTCCATCCGCCGAATGTTCCGCACGGTGGCCGCACGCCCACCGGGTTCAAGGGCATCGACATCTTCGCTCCGCCCAGGGAGGATTACCTGGAGATGATGCGTAAGCACGGTCTCTTGAAGAAGTAGAAGAAGATGTAACTGCGGCGATGTGCATAAGACCTTGGGCCATCGGCCGCTATGCGAACCGGGACGGCCGATTTGCCGTGCGGGGATCCAGGGGGACGGGTGTGACGGAGATGGTCGTTGAGAAAGACGCAAGCGCAGCGACAGCGGCGCCCGGCGCCGCCGTACCTCCGGCTCCGCAGGCGCAGACCGGCCGTATTCTTCGGGTGATCGATGCCTGCGCTGACTGGATTCTGGTTGTGGCCCTGCTGGGCGAACTGGGCATCGTCTTTGCCAACGTGCTGGCCCGCATCTTCTTCACAACCTCTTTCTTGTGGGCTGACGAGGTGGCGCGCTTCGTCCTGTCGATAATTGCCTTTATCGGCGGGGCGGTCGCCTACCGGCGACGCGAGCACGCTTCGGTACGTATCCTCATCAATCGCTTTCCTGACGGGCCGCGGCGGGTGTGTTTCGCGCTGGCCGATGTCCTGGCGCTATTTATCTCCCTGGTTGCGGGGATCGCCTCCTTCGAGTTCATCGAGTCAAGCTGGGACGAGCTGACCCCGATCTTCCAGATCCCAGCCGCCACCATCGCCCTCCCTCTCACCGTTGGCTTGGCACTACTGGTCATCTATGCCATCAATCACCTGCGCCGCGACCACGGCTGGCGAGCCTGGATCGTGTTAGGCGCTGTCAGCGTGGTGATGGCGGCGCTGGTAGCTACCCGCAGCATCTGGCTGGGGTGGTTCACTGGCGACAGGGCCATTATTGCCACCGTAACCTTCTTTATGGCGGCAATTCTGGCCGGGGTGCCGGTGGGTTTTGTGCTGCTGCTGTCCACCGCGGGTTATCTCTGGGTGACCAATGCCCCCTCGCTGGTGTCTCTCCCCCAAAGCATGGTGAACGGAACCGGCAACTACATTCTCCTGGCGGTGCCGTTCTTCATTTTCGCCGGGCTCATTATGGAGCGGGGAGGAATCAGCCTGCGGCTGGTCAGGTTCATCTCAACGCTGGTGGGTCACTTACGGGGCGGGCTCCTGCAGGTGTCGGTGGTCAGCATGTACATTGTCTCCGGCCTCTCCGGCTCCAAGCCGGCGGACGTGGCGGCGGTAGGCACGGTCATGCGCGACCAACTGCGGGAGCGCCACGGCGCAGGCGAAGGCGCGGCCGTGCTGGCGGCCTCGGCCATTATGGGCGAGACCGTGCCGCCCAGCATCGCCATGCTCATCGTCGGATCGATCACCCAGGTGTCGATTGCCAGCATGTTCATCGGCGGGATCATCCCGGCGGCGGTGATGGCCATTTGCCTCATGGTCCTCATTTATGTTCGGGCCCGCCGCGCCGGGACGCTGCGTACTCCGCGCGTCCCGGCTAAATCGATGCTGTGGGCGGGGCTCACCGCAGTTCCGGCGCTGCTGATGCCGCTGATTCTGCTAGTGGGCATTTTGGCCGGGATCGCAACGCCCACGGAGGTGGCCACCTTCGCCGTTCTCTACGGTCTGGGACTGGCCATCGTGGGCTATCGCTCTATCGGCTGGAAAACCTTTGTTCGCACCGTAGTTGATACCGCTTCCCTTACCGGCCTGCTGCTCTTCATCTTTGCCGCTTCGGCGGGATTTTCGTGGACGCTCACGGTCGCCTATGTACCCCAACGGCTCGTCAGCCTGCTCCACGCGATGGAGAACAGCACCAGCATTTTTATGGTCGGCTCCATTTTGCTTCTTGTGCTGGCTGGCGTGCTGCTGGAAGGGTTGCCGTCGCTTAACGTCCTCGCGCCCCTGTTGCTTCCCATCGCCGGCAAGATGGGCGTGAGCGAGCTGCACTATGCCCTGGTATTAATCATTTCCATGGGGATCGGCGGCTTCATGCCATTGGCGGGCGTGGGCTTCTATGTCTGCTGCGCCGTCATGAAGGCCGGCATCGAGGAAGCCTCGCGTGCCATGGTGCCCTATTTGATCGTGATTCTCATCGGCGTGCTCATCGTGGCATTCGTACCGTGGTTCACCCTGTTTCTCCCGCAGCAATTTGGCTTCGGGAAATAGGTGGCGGCACGCCGGTCGGCAGGTTTTCCCAAGGGACCCACAAGATTAACGCGGCGTCGAGAGAGCCTCGGCAGCCTTGCTGTGCGGCAGTTGATCATCGCAAAGGAGACGCGCATGAATCGCAGGAAATTTATCAAAAACAGCCTCGGGGTCGCCGGGCTTGCCCTGGCGGCGCCTTACGTAACTCGTGCGGCGGCGGCCCCGCTGACGCTTCGCTTCGCCCACTTCGGCGCGGAGGACCACCCCTCGAATATTGCGGCCAAGCAGTTCGCCAGCCGGGTTGAAACCCGGACGGGCGGAGCCATCAAAATTCAGATCTTCCCGAACAACCAGTTGGGCGGCCCGCCCGAGCAAGCCCAGCAGGTTAAGCTCGGCACCATCGACATGGGACTGCCGACGCAGGGGCAGTTGCAGAATTTCGAAAAAGCCTTCGCGGCGGTGATGCTGCCCTTCGTATTCGACAATTCCGCCCATGTATTCCGCGTTCTGGATGGCCCGGCCATGCAGTGGCTGGCGCCGCTCGCCGAGAAGCAGGGCTTCATTATTTTGTCGAACTGGGAATATGGATTCCGCAATCTGACCAACAGCGTGCGCCCCATCAACACGCCCGACGACGTGAGGGGCTTGAAAATCCGCACCCCGCCCGAGCTTCAGATCCAAGCCGCCATGGAAGCGCTGGGCGGCGTCGTGCAGGCCATCGCCTTCCCGGAACTGTATCTTGCCCTGGCCCAGAAAGTGGTGAACGGCCAGGAGAACCCCATCGCCGTCATTTACTACAACAAATACTACGAGGTGCAGAAGCACCTGGCCATCACCCAGCACGTTTATAACAACATGATCCACACCGTCAGCGCCATCACCTGGCGGAAGCTGAGCCCCGATCAGCAGAAGATCATCCGCGAGGAGAGCCTTTCTGCGGGCGCCTTAATGCGCAAGCTGATTGCCGACGAGGAAGTGGATCAGCTCAAGAAGATGCAAGCGGCCGGCATGGCCATAACCCGGCCTAACCTGGCGCCGTTCCGCGCCAAAATGGAGCCGGCATACAAACGTGTTGCCGCTCTGGCCGGCGAAGAGAACGTGAAGAAGTTCAGGGAACTCGTGGATCGGGGACGGAAGGCCTGACAGTAGATTGAAATGGAAGCCGCAGGGCCTTCATGTGGGCTGTGACCGTTCGCAGGGCCAGCCTTGGGAGGCATGCGGCTTTTTTTGCTCTGAGCCACGTGCCGTGGAAATGATCGCGCTTCCGCCGCCGCGAATGGCGCCATCCTGGTTATTTAGATCACGTCTAGTCAGCCGAACATTCAGGGACGAGAGGCGGCGACACCGGCTCATATTGAGCGCTATTTGCCTGCGGCAGGAACTCTGCGCGCGGGTTGGGGGTGGGGCGTCCCAACAGATAACCTTGTGCCTCGTTGCCGCCGAGCTCGCGTATAAGGTCCAACTGCTCAGGTCTTTCGACGCCTTCGACGATTACGCGCATCCCGAGATTATGGGCAAGCGCAATCAGGGAATTCACCATTGCGCGCGATTCAGGCCTGACGCTCAACTCGTTAATGAAAGAAGGGTCGATCTTTAATGCGCTAAAAGGCAGCCTGGGCAGATAGCTCAAACAAGAATAGCCGGTTCCGAAATCATCTATTGCCAGAGTGATGCCGAGGGCGTTCAGGCGTTTCATGGTCTCGGCCGCAGAGATGTAAGCTTTGAGCATAACCGATTCTGTAAGTTCGATCTGCAGCAGGTGCGGGTCCAGGCCGGTGCGCTCGAGAATGCCTGTGACCTCTTCCACGAAATTCTGCCTGGCAAACTGAACACTCGAGACATTTACCGCAACCTGTACCGGATATGGTCCCATCTGCTGCCACTTGGCGGCCTCCGCACAGGCATTCTCCATTATGTAGGCGCCCAGAGTGACAATAATGCCGCTTTCCTCGGCGATGGGAATGAATTTGACCGGCGGTATCATCCCCAGCGTGGGGTGTGTCCAGCGGGCCAAGGCCTCAAACCTGATCAGACGATTGGAAGCAATGTCAAATTCCGGCTGGTAGTGGACGCTGATCTCTCCCCGATCAATGGCCCCCCGAAGCTGCGCCTCCAGGTTCAACCGCTCCCGCACCTCCGAGCCGAGCTCGGGCGTGTAGTACAGGAATCCGTTTCTGCCGTTGCGCTTGGCAGCATACATGGCGCTGTCGGCGCGCTGCAGTAATTGGATCGGATCGGTAGCGTCCTTCGGGAAAAGGCTGATCCCGATACTGGCGCTGATCGTGATCTTGCGGTCGCCAATCAAGAAGGATTCGGCCAGGACGTCCAACAGTTGTTTGGCTACCAATGCCGCGTCCTGCTCAGCGCGAAGGTGCGACAATACCACCGTAAACTCGTCTCCGCCGAGGCGGGCAAGCGTATCAGAGTCGCGTACCCGTGAACGCAAGCGTGAGGCAACCTGGCCCAGTAATATGTCGCCGACCGAGTGCCCCAGGCTGTCGTTGACCAGCTTGAAACCGTCCAGATCTATATACAGAAGCCCAACGGTGTGCGCTTCGCGCTTTGCCACGGCCAACGAATAGGAAAGCCGCTCGGCCAGCAGTCTGCGATTGGGCAATCCCGTGAGCTCATCGTTGAGGGCCTGGTACTGCAGTTGGGCTTCTGCCTTCTTCTTGGCCAAATCGCGCTGCTCGAGTTCCTCCAACATTCTGTTGAAGTCAGTTCCGAGCTGCGCGATCTCATCATGGCCGTTAACGGCAACTCTGGCGCTGAAGTTCTGTTCCCCGGTAACCTTGTGCATGGCGCGCGCCAGGTTGGCGACCGGCCGGGAAATCCTGCGTTGCAAAAGCGAGCCGGAAGCTCCGCCGATGACCAGGGCGGTCAGCAGGACGCCAATCACCTTCAGCACCTGCCACCACCGTTTCTCTATCTCTCGCAGTTCCGAGCGCAGGAGCAGCGTGCCCACGGGTTCGTTACGGTACGTCACCTGGCGGATTACAGTCGAGTACCCCTGGTCCGGCAGAGCCAGCTTCCCGGGAACATCCGGGCACGGGCGCGAGCTTGCTGGCTGCTGGTACCGGGCAAACAAAATTCCCGAGAGATCGTAGAGGCAGGCGGATACAACCGTCGGGTCGGCCTTCAGTGCGCCCAGAATCTCCATGGCCGCGGCGCGGTCGCTGAAACTGAGGGCGGCCGTCGAATTCTGCCCGACAATATCGGCCAGGGTGGAAATCCGGTGGTACAGCAACGAGCGCGAACTGATGCTGTCAAACGCCAGAAACGCCACTGACATTGTGCCCACCGCGATGGTGGTGGCAAGTAGCACCAGAATCGTTATCTTGCGGGCAATGTTACCGCTGCTCAGAATGCGCATCTCAGTTCCCGCCTCCGGACTTGGGATGTACTACGGTCGCCAGACTCAGCAGGCGCGAACTTACCTTGAGCTGGTTCTCCTGTGCCGCCTCAAGATTGACCTGGATCTTGACGTGATCACCAACCGTCACCAGGCCGATGACCCCTCCCTCCCTGGCAAACGAGTCAACTTCTCCAACGGTAAGCACGTTGGCGCGGCGAACCTTATCCAGAACCGCCCTGATTTTCTTCGGCGACTGGTAAGAGATATAGAGAACGTTGCATCTCCTGATTACCTCGTCGCTGGGTGAGAGCACGACCTGGATGGCCCTGGATTCGCTCGTTTTTCCCGCCAGCAGGTGCTTCAGGGTGTCACCCATGGGGCCGTCCCCGACGACCCCAATGAGCAGCGTATTGCCCATCCGCGGCCATTCGACGTACTTGGTCAGGTTGTAAACAAAGGCAGACCTTACGGCTGATTCATTCTGCGACTGCCCCGGTGCCTGGGGCACAAACAGCAGCAGCACGACCGCCAGCGGTATCAGATAGCCAGCCAGGAGCAAGCGCGCAGGCCGCGGCCGGAGCCGCTTTTGCCTCAGGTTGCCGCCGGCGCCGATTTGTGCAGGTCCGGTCATTTCTTATCCTGCTGGCGCGGGCGCTCGGGCAAGCGGTAGGTGATCTTGACGCGCCAACTGCGGCCATCCTGGAGAATGGCGGCTTGCCGCAGGTCCGCGCCGGCCGGCGTCCACCAGCGCCGGTCGAACAGGTTGTAGCAGCTCGCCGAGAACGTCCATCCGTTCCACAGCGGCTTGCTCAGGAACGTGATATTGGTCAGCACATAGCCGGGGACACGGGGCCCCTGATAGCTCTCCTGTGCGCTGGCGTACAGCAACTCAAGACCAGCCGAGCCTCGCCGGGTTGCCGGCACCGCCACGTGCAGCTTAGCCAGGTGCAAGGGAGAGTTGGCCGCGCGGGCGCCTGTCGCCGAATCGCGGGCATCAGAGAGCGTGTAGCTCGCCTGGGCCGAGAGGCCAGACTTGCGCTTGGCGGCTATTTCGAACTCCAGCCCTTTGCTGGTCTCACTGCCGCTATTGACGTAGTGGTTCAGCCCGGTGAACGGGTCGAAGACCTGATCGATCAGCCGCTGCATGTCGGCGTAAAAGCCCCCGGCGGTGATCTGCAGCCAGGGTTTCAGGTTATGTTCCAGCACGGCCTCGTGCGACTGAATAATCTCCGGCTTGAGGTTGAGATTTGAAGTCAGCGAAATTCCATCGGCGTAGTAGGTTTCGTAGGCGTTGGGTGCCCGGAAGGCCCGCCCGAAGATGTACTTCAGCGCGGTCCGGGGAGCCGGAGTATAGATGACGGCCAGGCGCGGATCGAGCGAAGAGCCGTAGGCGCTGAACCAGTCGAGTCGCGCTCCGGCGTTGACTGCCAGCTTCGAAAGCAGCTTCAGCTCGGCCTGCGTGTAGCCGGCCGTCTGCGATGGCGCTCGATGATCATTGAGATACGTGGCGCCGCCCACGTCGTAGTTCCACTGGTCCACGCGAAAGCTGTATTCGTACTGGGCTCCGGCGGTGATTCTATGACGGCCAATCTGCCAGGCCAGCATGACATCGGCTCCGGCCGAGTCGGCGCGCGAACCGTCATGGTTCAGGTATCGCAGGGGCGGCCCAGTGCCGCCGTAAGCGTAGGTTCCCGAATACTGGTAATTGTCGTAGTACCCTCGGACCTCCAATTCGGTGCGGGCCGAAAGGCTGCGGTGATAGCTCAGATCGACATAGCCCCGCATGTCGGTGGTGCGCGTGCCAGGGTCATTGAAGTTGGTATTAAACGAGGCGGTAGGGATGATTTTCTTGCGGCTGCCCAGCAGAACCTGCAGGCGGAAATTGCCGTAAGTGACGTCCGCGAAACCGTGGGCGAACGAATCTCCGTCGATATTGTTGGCAAAGCCGTTGTTGGTGGCCGGGCCGGCAAATTCCGGATAGAAGAGGCTGGACTGTCCGGCGCTGCGGTAAAGGCTGCCAGAGACCAGCGTCGCCACGCCATTACGCTCGCCTCCCATGGTCAGGCGGCCTGTCCGCCCGAGAAACGAAGAGGTATCGCCCGAGGCTTCCACCGTTCGCGACGATCCGGGCTTGCGCGTTATGACATTTACCACGCCAAAGACCGCGTTCGTGCCGTACAGCGAAGAACTTGGCCCGCGCACCACTTCGATGCGATCGATAAGGTCGAGATCGAGTGGGAACTCGGTGCCGATAAAGGCGCTGCCGTAGACGTTGTCGTTCAGGCGGTGCCCGTTGATCAGCAGCAGAATGCGGTCGTTATAATCTCCCGGCCGCTGGAAGCCCCTGACCCCGAGGTAGGTGTAGTTCCGGTCATAAGCGATATAAAGGCCGCGCACGCTCGCCAGAGCTTCCGCCAACGTTCGCCAACCGTTCTGCGCGATCGCCTCGGCAGTGATAACCGTAACCGCCGAAGGAGCGACCAGCGCATCCTGGCTGTGACGGGACGCGCTGGTCACCTTCACCCGCGCAAGCTCTTCGATGCTCAACGACGTGAGATCTTCAGATGGCCCTTGCGCCAAGGCGAGCGAAGGCATTATCAGCAGTCCTGCAAAGACCACCGCGCGCATCGCCGGCCAGCGCTTTCCGGACACATACATAAAACGCTTTATCGGCGCTTCTAGCCCGGAACTTTAGTGCGCGCAGGCCGATTCACGAGCCCGGAGATTTCTGGCTGGGCTTGAAGGCTGCCCGCATCTTAAGGCCGTGGACAAGCTGCCGCAAAACATACATAAGCGCCAGAATCCCGCCAAAGGTGCAGACAATGGTGGCTCCGGTAGGCAGGTCGAGGAATACGGAAAGACAGACGCCGAAGGCTGAGACCAGTGTGCCCATGGTCCATCCGATGGCCAGCCGCGGCACGATACGGTCGGCGAACAACATGGCGCCGACCGAAGGCACAATCAGGTAACAGAAGACCAGCAGCACACCGGCTATGGCCACCGACGAGGTTACGACGAAGCCGAACGAAGCATAGAAGAGAAAATCCCACAAGCGGAGCGATATGCCTTCCGCTTCCGCCTGCTTGGGGTCGACCGAGATAAGCAGGAATTTGCGGCGGAAAATGTAGTGGAAGGCGCCGATAACGCCGTACAGGACGGCTGTCTTGATGACATCATGGGGCGAGACCGCCAGGATGTTGCCAACCAGCATGTCTTTCAGGTGTTCGGTTTCGCCCGTCGCCTTGCTCATGGCCAGAATGGCGGCGGCGGAGGCCACGGCATAGGTAATGCCGATGAACGCCTCCAGCGGAATCCTGCTGGTCCGGCGAGAGCGGGCCAGGGCAAAGATGCCGGCGCCAAGAAACGTAAATGCCAGGCTGATCCAATAGGCTTCGCCGCCGTGAGGGTCCATGCCCGCCAAAATGGCGATGGTGGCGCCCAGCGCGGCAATCTGCGCCAGCGCCAGGTCGACGAAGATCACCCCGCGCTCCACCACGTGTACGCCCAGGTATGCATGTATCCCGGTCAAGATCAAACTTGCCAGGAACGGCAAGATAAGGAATTCGAGCATTTCCATGAGGCCGACTCTTCTCCGGTTACGGCAAGCATTTTAAGAGGCTGCTGAAAAACAGGCTGCAAGTGCGCGTTTTTCGGCGGCCGGTTAAGGCAAACTCTTAAATGCATCGATGAGCTTCTGGATATCGTAATCGAACAGCTTGAAATAATCGGTTACGGATTTTTCGCCTCCGACCGAGGGGCACATGACCAGCACCTTGCCTCCGGTTTCGCGCGCGATACTGTCCGGCGTCTTCAGGTCGAAGTAAGGCTCAACCATTACGACCTTTACATTGCCGCGCCGCATCTCCTGGATCAGATCAAGCGTATGGCTGGGGGTGGGCGGGATTCCGGGGCGCGGCTCCACGTAGCCCACCACCTGCAAATGGAAGTGCTTGGCGAAATTGGGCCACGAGTTGTGATAGGAGACGACCTTGCGGCCTGCATAGGGCCGCATCTCCGCATCCCACCTGGTTTCTGCTGCCGCCAGGCGCTTGTCGAAATCCTGGAAGCGCTGCTGGAAGTAAGCGGCGTCCTCCGGATCGAGCTGCCCCAGCTTGCCGGCGATGCCTTTGGCGATGCGCCGTCCGTTGTCGGGATCAAGCCAGTAGTGAGGGTTCCCCTGCGGATGCACGTCTCCCATGGCGCGAGTGATCTGGCCTCGGGGTATCTCCAGAATCTCGGCGAACTGGGAGGCGTCCAGGTAGCCGGCGGAATTGGGTTGAATTCGCGGGTTGCCGCTTTGCGTTACCAGCGGCGGCAGCCACCCGATCTCCAACTCCAGGCCCACGGCGATGAGCAGGTCGGCGCGGCGAAGCTGCAACAGGAAACTGGGCTTGGCTTCGACGAAATGCGGATCCTGATAGCCCTTGGCGATGGGACTTACCGTGATGCGGTCGCCGCCCACCTCCTGCGCCAGCGCCGCCAGGTCGGTGGTTGACGTTACCACGTTAAGTTTCTTGGCCTGCGCCAGGGGCGCGAACAAGGAAGCAGCCAGCAACAGCAGCGCTGCCATTCGAGAAAAAGCGCGAAAGCGTTTCATGAATCCTTCCAGCCGGCTAGAACGGGTGGGCACCGTGAGCGCCCAGCACAAACTGTACCTGCGTCAATAGTTCGTTGGCGTTGATTCCTTCGGCATAGCGCGTAAAGCGATACTGTCCACGAAGCTGGAGGAACTCGCTCGGCCAATAGGTAAGCACCAGCGAAGTGCCGTGGTCGATGCCGGGCGACACGGCGCGCTGCGAGGAATCGAAGCGGCCGCCGATAAACCATCTCCTGGCCAACTGGTAGTCAGCCGAAACGTAATAACCAAACGAGCGCTTGGTCGCCGGAGCGTACTGCGCCGCCAAGATTGGAACAGCACCGCCGGCCAACAATGAGTTCAATTGCTGACGCAGATTCCAGATAAATTCGCTGCGGGCGACGAAGGAATGATAAATGGAACGGCGCAGCGGCTTCCACCGTAGCGTGGCGTCAGCTCCGTAGAGATAAGTGATGAAGTTCCTGCCCGGAAAGGCCTGGGCAGCATTCAGCGGAACTGTGGCTCCGGTAAGCGGGTTGGCCAGTAGCGTGTTGCCTAGATCGCTGTGGCCGCGGGCGAAGGAAACGCCCAGGTCGAGGTTGGTGGACTCGGTGATGTCCCGGTAGCCGCGCAGGTGTTCGACCGTGCTGACGTCGCTCTTGCCGCTGGAAGCAAACAACGGGTGAGCCAGGGGGTCGCCCGAATCGCCACGGAACAGTTGTCCGGTAGCTTCCAGGAAGATCTTTTTCGGCCCGGCGAAGTTGCGCGTTACCGAGAAGCCGGCGTCGTCGATGCCATCCTCGCCACCGACCAGGTTGTCCGTGACCAAAGGCCGGTCAGCCCAGGGCAAAACGTGATTGTGCATGGTGTTGACCTTGCCGAAGGCGGCGCGCATCTTGCCAACCCGGGCAACCAGTCCGACCGGCAGCGAGGTAAAGGTGATATACCCCTCTTCCACGGACACGCCTTGCTCGCCGAAGGTCAGGAAGAAATCGGCACGCGCATACGGATCAACTACGGCTTGAACGCCGAGTTCGGATTCGTGCAGCTCCAGCGAGCGAAATTGGGTTTGCTGGGCGTGGGGCGGAGGCGAGTTGCCCCCAACCGAGCCCAGGAAATCGCCAATCATGCTGATGTCCGGGTTGAGGGCCTTGGCCAAGGCGGACGCGCCCCCGAGAGACCTGGGGGAGCCGCCCGCCGGCGCTTCGCTGGCCGCCTGCGTGCCACCGGCCTGAGCCAGGGTCGACGGTCCGGCGGCTCCGGGGGCGGCGCCCGCACCACCAGTGCTAGACTCCGGGGACACCGCTGTTATGGTGTTAGCCGCCGGGGCTTGCGCCTGCAGCATTCGCAGCGCCCCTTCCAGGGCGATCACGCGTTCCTGCAAATCCTTTACTTGCTGCTGCAGTGCCTCCACCGGCGGATTTGCCGCCTCGGGGCTCTGCTGCGCGTACACGCCGGTTGAGGCCACGCTCAGAATGGCGAAAAGAAAACCCAGTTTCTTCATCTTGGTAGTCCTGCGCACAGTGGCGCTCAAGGGCTATGCTCGTTAGTTCCGGTTGTGGGCAGCGATGTCGGATTAAAGCGGCCTACGTCCAACGAACAAGACATAGGTGCTTGCTGGACCAAGGTGAATGAACGCCGACCTGCCCAGACGAGCAATACCACTCAAAGAATTGGGGACAGACGCTTAGGAGAGCGGCGGCGGACGCACCTGCAAAGCATAGCTCTGCGCCTCTTGCAGCATGATGTCGACCGGCGCCTGGTCAGCGCAGGCCGCAGCCAATTCGGGAAAGACATGAGCAACGGGAGAGATCAGCGGTGCCGAGGCGGCGCCAAGGCAGAGCTGGCAGGGCCCATGGCTGGCTGCAATGCCCGGGCCTTTTACTTGTACTTGCGAGAATGGCGCTGGTTGTTCGCAGGAATGGACACTTTGAGCGCTGGAGGCAATCAGCAGCAGCAGGCACATCAGGACGCTGGCCGCCTTCTGGCCGGGCGCGCTGTGTTTTCGTCTTGCCATATCAGATATCTGCCGCACCCCCGCTCCCTGTCTCGGATTACGGGGCCAGCACCATAGTGCAGCATTATCCTAACATGCTGAAACCAAATCTTAGATGTGAACCCCTGATGCCGGATTACAGCATGTATAGAGGTGCAAGCAAGTCTGCTCATCTGCCGATTCCGTGCCTTCGGGGCGCCATTCTCATGCCCTTAAGCGAAAGCTCGCAAGATCTTCACCGGAATAGGCCGGGAACTGACAACCGCAAAGGCCGGCGCTAACTGGAGACCGCGCTGGAAGCGCCGCAACTCGCCGGCAGAATGGAATTGCCGATCAGCACATTGGCGCCGTGGCCTTTTTTTCTAAGTATCCAAGGCCGTTTGGACAAGTTTCAGAGCGGTCGAAGAACACACAATTTTCACAATAAGCGGAGTTGGATCAGGCGTACAATTTGATCCATATAAGGAGCAAATCTTGCCCAAGTTCGAGGAGTGCCTGCAGCGTTTGGAAGAGATTGTCCTGCAACTGGAGCGGGGCGACCTTCCTTTGGAGCAGGCTCTAAAGCTATTCGAAGAGGGCGTCGGCCTTTCCAACTCCTGCCGCAAAGAGTTGGAGGAGGCCGAAGGCAAGGTGGAGATTCTGCTCAAACACAACGGAAAGCTGCAACCGGAGCCGTTCGCCAACGCGGGCGAGCGCTCCGAAACTCGTTAGCAGCGCGCAACCACTGTCTTTCCACTCATTGGATTTCCTATTTCGTTCATCCGCACTTGGCGGGTTGTAGGAGTGTAGTATGCAGTCGCTGTCGGTCTTCATCGCTCAAGCCGATCCCAAACTGGGAAGCGAGTTCGCCGCGAAGTTGCAGACTCATTTTCACGACATACAGGTCCTCAAAGGTCTCCCGGAGCTGCTGGGGACATTGACACGGCAAAAGCCGTACGCGCTCATCGTCGATCTGGAACTGGTAGGCATGGAAGAGCTGCGCGAGATTTGCGCGAGCTGCCCCGAGACGGTCGTGGTCAGCACCCACCGCGTGGCCGACGAGGAGATGTGGGTGGCATCGCTGGCCGCGGGAGCCGCCGATTGTTGCCGGGCCGCGGATTACGTCAGCCTGCTGCGCGCCATCGCTCATCGGCACCCATTGGCTCACGTCGCCGCCGCTGCTTGATACAGGGTCAGGGATTGGGCTCAGTGCGGCAGCGGGGCCAGCATCGGAGTCCAATCCTTGGCCGTCGGCGTGCGTCCAACGTTAAGCGCCATGGCGAGCGCGGTGTAATAGGCGTTAATCCCGATCATATCCATCATGCCCTGCTCCCCGAATTTGGCCACCGCCCGGGCGTAGGTGGCGTCGCTTACACTCTTGTTGTGGTGCAGCTCGGTGGAGAATTCGTAGACGATCTCCTCGTCGGCCATGTGGGCCGGCCTTTTGCGGATTCTCTTCCCCCGGCTCCGCAGGCGCGTGCCTGCCGGGGGCGAGTATTGAAATCCCGGCGAGCGCTTCTCCTTGCCGGGGTACTTATCTTGTATACTGCCTTCTCAGCCTATGCTCAAAGAAATCCTGCAACGGGGCCAGCGGTTGGCCGATGCGGCGCTTGAGCGCCTGCTACCACCGGGGACGCAGTATCCCCCTTCGATTCACCAGGCCATGCGCCACAGCGTCTTTGCCGGGGGCAAGCGCTTGCGCCCCATCCTGTGCATGGAAGCCGGACGCATGATCTACGCGTCCGCCAACCCGGTGTCTGTCCAGGCGGCCAAGGCGCCCGCCGGAAACCCCAGACCGGTAGAGGACGTGGATGGGCTGCCGCCCGGCATAGCCGAGCTTGGCGCCGCCCTGGAGATGCTGCACACCTATTCGCTGATCCATGACGACCTGCCCGCCCTGGACAACGACGACCTTCGCCGCGGGCGTCCCACCTGCCACGTGGCTTTCGGCGAGGCGGTCGCCATCCTCGCCGGCGACGCCTTGCAAACCTATGCCTACGAAGTTCTTGCCCGGCTCCAGTGCGACGCCGAGGCGCGCCTCCGCATCATCGAGGAAATCGCGCACGCTACCGGGACCATCGGCGGCATGATCGGCGGGCAAGTTATCGACCTGGAAGCCGAGCGCACTCGTCCTGATGCCAAGACGCTCGAGTACATCCACCGTTCCAAGACCGGCGCGTTGATCACCGCCAGCCTGATCAGTGGCTGCCTGTACGCCAATGGCACCTCTACCGAGTTGCAGCGGGTGCGCGAGTTCGGCCGCGCCGCCGGCCTGGCGTTCCAGATCGCCGACGACATTCTCGACGTTACCCAAACCTCCGAGCAGTTGGGCAAGACCGCCGGCAAAGACCTCGCCGAGGAAAAGGCGACTTACCCTTCTCTCTATGGGCTGGAAAAATCGGAGCAGATGGCGGCTCAACTTATTATCCGTGCCTGCGCCACCCTGGACAGCTTTGGCGCCCGCGCCGACACGCTGAAGTCGATTGCGCGCTATCTGGTAGAGCGCAAGAAGTAGAAACCGGGAACTGCTATGGATAACATCTCCCTTGGCGCCATCATTGCCGTGATCGTCTGCGGGCTGGCCGCCAATCACCTCAGCGGCGGCATGGCGGCCAACGTCCGCGCGCGGAGCGGCAGGAAGCACATCCCGGTGATGCTCAATTTCAAACTGGCGAAGAGCTACCGCGAGTTGTTCGGCAGCAACGGCACTTACTGGCAATATGTGATTCTTAACCTGCTATACCTGCTAGCTCTGGCTATTTTTGCCGTGGTTGCGCTGGTGTCGTGGCTTCGCGGGTAGGGCACTGTCAATTCCACTGGTATGCTGATGTCATGAGCGTAGACATTCTGGCCATTGCCGCGCATCGTGATGACGTCGAGCAGACTTGCGGCGGCACCCTGTTACGCATGGCGCAGCGCGGGCAACGCACCGGCATTCTCGACCTCACGCAGGGCGAGATGGGAACGCGCGGCAGTCCGGCCGAGCGCCAGCGCGAGGCCGAAGAAGCCGCCCGCATCCTGCGCGTCTCCTGGCGCCAGGCCCTCGACATTCCCGACGGGCGCGTGGAGAACACCTGGGAGAACCGCCTGAAGATTGCGCGCGTGCTGCGCCAGCAGCGGCCCCGGGTGGTCATACTTCCCTACTGGCAGGGCCGCCATCCAGATCACTACACTTGTTCCACGTTGGGCTACGAGGCCTGCTTCCTGGCCGGACTTGCCAAGCTCGGCACACAGCCGGCGCCGGCCAAGGCCGAAGACCCTGCCGGCCTGGCCGAACTGGAAGCCATCGGCCAGCTTCCGCCGCACCGGCCGTTCAAGATCGTCTACGCTTCGCTCTACTTTGACGTGCGTCCCTCGTTCGTGGTCGACATCAGCGAGCAGTTCGAGGAGCGCTTGCAGGCGCTGATGGCCTACCGCTCGCAATACGCCGACCAGGCCCAGGGCGCGGGCCTGTTCCCGCAGCAGCCGGAGATTCGCCAGCGCATGGAAACCATGGCCGCCTTTTACGGAATGCTGGCCGGCGTCAGGTACGCCGAACCTTTCGTGCAGAAGGAAGTGGGACTGGTGGAAGACCTGGTGGCAATCCCGGTCAGGTCGATCTAAGACCGGCATTTGCAACGAGAATCCAACTGCGCCCAGCGTAATTTTTTCTATGGGACCAATTTCCGGGGCAGCACGCCAGTCAGTCATGAAGGAACGCCGAGGCGCAACCTTTTGCGGCATCGCCGCCATCCTGCTATGGGCTTCGCTTGCCGTACTGACGACCATAGCTTCGATTCCGCCTTTTCAATTGCTGGCGCTCACCTTCGGCCTGGGCGGGCTTTTCGGCTGCGGCTGGCTGGTGCGCCCCGGAGGCCCCGGACTGGCAGCCCTTCGCCAACCCGCCGCACCCGCCGCACTTACGACAACCGCCCTGTTCGCCTATCACGCGCTGTATTTCATCGCCTTCCGCCGCGCCCCCGCGGTGGAAGTCAACCTGGTCAACTACCTGTGGCCGCTGCTGATTGTTGTCTTCGCCGGACTGTTTGCCGGTATCAGGGTCTATCCAGGACAGTGGCTGGGAACGCTAATGGGCCTGCTGGGCGCGGCCCTGGTAGTGACGCGCGGGCAACTGCTGGAAATTCAGGCCAGGCATGTGGGCGGCTATATCGCCGCTTTGGGTGCGGCGCTGACCTGGTCGGCGTACTCCGTGCTGAACCGGCGCTTCGGCGCGGTTCCCAGCGCGGCGATTGCCGGGCCGTGCCTGATTGTCGGAGCGCTGGCGGCGCTGGTTCATACGGCTACCGGATCGTGGGTAGCGCCCACCGTCGGGCAATGGGCAGCGATTCTGGCGTTGGCAATCGGTCCCGTGGGCGCCGCCTTCTGGCTGTGGGATGCGGGCACCAAACACGGGGACATCGTGCTGCTGGGAACACTCAGCTACGCGGCGCCCGTGCTTTCCACCGGTTTGTTGCTCGTAGCCGGCCGCGCGCGGCAGCATTGGACGCAGGCCGCAGCACTCGCTTTACTCGTGGGTGGAGCTTTCCTCAGCGTGCGCAGCGGGAGAATTAAGAGTTGTGGTGAGGCCAGGCAGGCATAAACACCAAGTCCCGAGGCTGGGCATGATCTGTTCCTCTCGACCAGCGGGCTGTTGTTGACCCTCGCCGAACCTGCTCCCGCTGCTTCACGCTGGACTGCCGCCACAACCCTCTCGCCTGCGCAGCGAGAAGCCATGGCTGGTGCCGTCCGTGCGTGATCGCAGTACGGGCGATTCCTGCTCGGGTTCCGGGCGCTCCGCCAATCGGATAAACCGACCACCTGGACGGCTTGCGGGCTGTCCAGTTGCTGCCTCGGGACTCGTTCTTGCTCTCGACGCGTTCCTGTTCTCCTCAACCAGCGGCTCGCTAACAGGCCCTTGCTACCCCTTCGCCTCTCGCCACCGCCAAGTCACCGGAATCTTCAGGCCAATCCGCCAATCGGCCTGCTCCCCTGTCCAGCCGGCTTCGCACGCCTGCCGAAAGGAGAGTACGCAGGCTTCGCGAGCCTGCGCCCGGGGTAATCCCGGATTCCATCGGCGCGCACCGTGCTCGCCCAGCGTGGGCGCGTACAGTGCGGCTCCTGGCCTCCAGTGCCGGCCCGCCGGTCGGCTCGGGGATCAGCGGAGGCCGCCGCCTCTCTGGACCATTCGGCGAAGAGTGCGTCTGGCTTGCGGAGCCGTCGCAGCGTAGTCGCCGTGGGTCCAGCCGATCCCTGGGATTCCCCAAATTGCGGCATCCGCCGTCGCGTCTGCCGCTCGCCGGACTGCCCCTCGTCTCACCACCCTGCCTGCGGAGGAGGGCGGTGTAGGCTCGGAGCGTCCGAACTATTACCAGCAGCCACCGTTTGGCAGATTGACGCTGTCAATCGCGCAAACATGGATCTCACCTCTCCGGCCCGTGACCTCGCCAGGCCCCAGGTCTGCGTAAGTAAGTCCATTTCGCCGCCGCCAGTATTCGATTCCGGCTTCCCTCGCGGTACGGACAGCGGTGAGCGAGCTTGAGCCCCGGACTCACCACCAACCGGGAAAACCGTTCGGAACTTGTCAAAGAACGAGTGTGAATCTACCTTGGTCGGGAAGGAAGTCAACTGTAACTGTGAAACTCTATCCACTTTGTTTTCAATCGAGTGCAGCCCATCCACAGGCGCCTGACCGTTTTCTGTGCAGGCTGCAGGCGGCTGCCGCCGCGGGCGCGCCCGCGTCAACCCCTGAGCGGGGCCAACGCCGCGTTCCCGGGCTTCGCTTAAACCCGCATGGATACTGCATAGAATCGCGTTCGCAGCGCGAAGCCCGCTACCCTGGCGCGTTGACGGCCCGCAGGCTGGCAGACCAGGGCATTCCCGCGTACGCGTTGTGAAAAACTCGCCTCTAATCGCCAGCAGCGCGGCCCGCGATAATCGCGTAAATGCCGCATGAAGTGTTTTTGGGGGCAAGACAAGCGGCCCACTCAAGCCTCTTTTTTTACTTGAGCGGGCAGTTCTCGACGATAATCACCGGGCATTTTGCCGACAACGGTGAAGAACCATTGAAATCGAGTATGACTGGAGGGCAAAAACCGTGAGTGGCTTCCCCACTCAAACCACCAAACAGGCTCGAGCGGGGCGCCCATGCGGCGCTTTCCAAAATTAGCTGCTTTTCAGCATCCGACCAGCTCGGGCAACGCCTGGCCGAATTCACACGCCGGCTCTTCTCCGCGCAGCACGCGCAGTGCGCCTTCCGCCAGCGCCTGCAACTCGTCTTCGCCGGGATAGACCACCAGCGGAGCAATCCACTCGACCGCCGGCCGCAGTTCGTTCACCAGCTTCTGCGAATGCGCCATCCCGCCGGTGAGCAGCACCGCGTCGACGCGTCCCTTGAGGACCGCCGCCAACGAGCCGATTTCCTTACTGACCTGGTAGACCATGGCGTCAAAGACCAGGGCGGCGCGGCTATCGCCGGCGTCGATGCGGCGTTCCACTTCGCGCAGGTCCTTCGTGCCCAGGTAGGAATAAAAACCGCCCTCGCCGAAAAGCAGGGATTCGATCTGCTTGCGGGTGTACTGGCCGCTGAAGCAAAGTTCGATCACCCTCATGGCCGGCACGCCTCCGGCGCGGTCGCCGGAAAACGGGCCGTCTTCACGGGTATTGGTGCCGTCGATCATCCGTCCGTGCTCGTGCGCCGAGATGGAGATGCCACTGCCCATGTGCGCCACGATGAGCCGCAACTGCTCATAAGGTTTCCCCAACTGGCGCGCGTAGCGCTTACTCACGGCCTTGGTATTCAGCGCGTGGGACAAGCAGTTGCGGTCCAGCAGAGCGCAGCCTGACAAGCGGGCGAGGTCGGACCACTCGTCCACGCTGACCGGATCGACGATGTACGCCTCCACGCCGGCGCGCTGCGCGATCTCCAGGGCCAGCACGGCGCCCAGGTTGGAGGCGTGTTCGCCGCGTTCGGCGGCGCGCAACTCCTCCAGCATGGTCTGATTGACGCGGTAGGTTCCGCTGGCCAGGGGACGCAGCAGCCCGCCGCGTCCAACCACCGCATGCAAATCTTTCAGGGCATAGCCGGCGCGGTCTAACTCGCCCTCGATCAGCGCGGCGCGGAAGGGCTGCTGATCGAGAACGGGGCGGCCGCGGAACTGCTCCAGTTCGGCGTCCGAGTGCCGCAGGTTGGCCGTAAACTCGGGCTTCTCATCGGCGTAGACCGCGAACTTGGTCGAGGTCGACCCGGGATTAATTACCAGTATTCTGAGCGGTCCAAGCGGCAAAGATCACCCCCAAGGCAATTGCGTTTAATTTGTCGTCGGCGCTCTCCACCCGCGACGGGATCAGGATGGGCACCTTGGCTCCCACCACCACGTGTGCGCACTGCGAGCCGCCAAGGTACTTTACGGCCTTGCCCAACAGGTTGCCGGCTTCGATATTCGGCATAATCATGCAATCGGCGTGGCCGGCAACCGGGCTGGTGATTCCCTTGGCCTTGGCAGCCGACTCCAGCAGCGCATTGTCCAGCGCCAGCGGGCCGTAGACTTCGGCCTCGCCAAACTCTCCGCCGGCTCCCATCTTCGTCAGGGCCCGCGCCTCCAGAGTGGCAGGCATGGATTCGCTCACCACCTCGCTGGCGCACATGATGGCGATCTTGGGACGCGCCAGCCCCAGGCTGTGCATCACGGCAACCGCATTCTGCACGATCTGCCGCTTCTGCTCCAGGTTGGGAGCCACGTTCAGGCCGCCGTCGCTGAGGCCCACCAGCCTGGGCGCGCCCGAGAGCACATCTTCATAAAGCATCACGTCGCTCAGCAGCCGTCCCGTCCTCAGCCCGGCCGATTTATCCAGCACGGCCCGCAGCAGCTCGTCAGTGCGCAGGTGGCCCTTGAGAAGAATGTCAACCTCTCCCGCCTGTGCCATGCGCACGGCCGCGCTGGCCGGATCGCTGGCGGCAACAACCTCGGCCGCCGCCAGCAGGTTGCCGAGATTGAGGGCTTCCGCCTTGGCGCGAATTTTCTGGCCGTCGCCGATCAGCACCGGCTGGGCGATGCGCAGTTGCAACGCATCCGAGGCGGCCAGCAGGGCGACATCATCATCCGCCACCGCCACGGCCACACGCTTCGGCCCCACTGTTTGGGCGTGCCGGCGGAGGTCAGAGAAGCTGGCGATGGCCAACTGCGGCACGCCCACGCTTGCCTCACACATAAGCATCCTCCGTTTAACCCCCATGGCCCGTAAGATTCGGACCGACTGCCATCCTGGCAAGCGGGCAAATATGGCGCTTGCCAGGCCCCAGGTATAGGCGTGTCACTGGTCATGTTACGAGCTTCAACCGAAAGCCGATTGCCAATTTCGCAGAGAACGGCAGAAAATACGCAATAATTTGTCGCTTCCGCGGTCCAAAGTTGTGATAAATTGCGCGCATGCTACTGGATGAGACAGACCTCAAAATTCTGAAAGTATTGCAGGCGGACGCCCGCATCAGCAATCAGGAGCTGGCCGAGCGGGTGGACATCTCGGCTTCTCCTTGCCTGCGGCGGGTGCGGAAACTGGAACAGGATGGGGTGATCGAGCGCTACGTGACCTTGATCAATCCCAAGGCCGTCGGACGCGGCCAGCAGGCGTTTGTGGAGGTGCGCCTGGAGCATCAGAACCGTGCCCTGACCGAGCGCTTTGAGGCCGAGGTGCAGAAGCTTCCCGAGGTCCTCGAGTGCTACCTGATGGCGGGCGAGTGGGATTACGTGCTGCGCGTGGTGGTTCCCGACCTGGAGGAGCTGCGCAACTTTCACATGAACAAGCTCAACAAGGTCCCAGGGATCAGCAACGTGAAGTCGAATATCTGCATGAGGCAGGCGAAATTCTCTACCGAGCTGCCGCTGGATTTGTAAGCATTAGCATCACCTGCGCCGGCAGCCTGGAGATCTGAACGTGGCCTGGCCGGCGCCACCGCTCACCCGTGCTTCAACGACGCTGGCGATTTTACCGGCGACTCGCGGCTACGGATTGGTGGTCTTATTCTCGACGCCCTTGGCCCCCTGCTTGGTTTTGCTGGCGGCCTTGTTGACGCCTTTCTCGGTCTTCTTCTTCCCCGTCTTGGCCGTACTCTTGGCAGCCTTGCCGGTGCTCTTGGCCGCGCCCTTTGTCTGTGACCCTGCCTGGTTCGCCTCCTGCCCGGTGCTTTGCGTTTGGCCAAAGGCCAGTGGCGAGCACAGCAGCGCACCCAGCATTACGATTGTGGCAACTCTGTTCATAAACACCTCAAAGTGAACTTTAATTTTAGATCTTAATGACTTAGATGCAGACGCGGCGGGCAATGACCGGGAACACCGGAGTCAATGCGCAGAGGAGAGACCTGATTCGGGTTCTTTGGTGAGCGGGTCGGGATTCGAACTTGAGCCGTATTGCGGGCGTGAGCGCAGCGGGGTAAGATTGCGTAACCAACTCGGCAGTCGCGTGCTTCGGATAGGCATAAGGTCTAGGCAATCGTCGAGGCCTATCGTGCGGGAATTCAACCCGAGACCAACGATTGCAATGCCGAAAGTTTTTCGTCGGCTTCGGGAACAGTGTGGCCTTCTTTTTGTGCATTCGAGATTAGGATCACAGCCTGTTCATACAGGCCGCTGGTCGCCTTCTGTTGTCTGCCTTCCTTCGTCTTCGCTACAAAAAGCCGCACAGCGCCAACGCCCTCCGAGAGCAGGGTCGGAACCACATCTACGGGCAAAATCGGAGTGTCACTGCGGCAAATTTGTGCAAATAAATCATGTGCTGCCGCCTCCTGAAAACGTGCAGAAAGCGCCAAGGCCTCATCTAATTTTGATTTGTGCTCAGGGGGGATTGCTTGCCGCATAGCGCCAACCAATACATCGTATAGGCGCTGAAGGGAAACCTTCTGATCGCGTGCCATACTCCCGATTTCGGCAGCCCGGACGAGCAAATTCTCTAGTCTTTCTCGGAGTTTCAAGCATTCACTAAATGCATCCTGATCCGGCAAGCCGTTAACGCCCCTCACTATTGCTTCGTATTGTGCGTGCAATTCTTTCAGATCAGCCAAATCTCGCGCCCGTGCTTCGGTAACATCTGACCCTGTAATCATCCGCCGCGCCGCTGGAAACAATGGATTCATGTGCCGGCGTTTCAGATGTTCCTCGAAACACCCCGGTGAATCGGACCATTGAATAGGAATTTTATCCGGTTTCCTCAGTCCGACGACCGTTTCAGGGCGGAAGTTCATGAGGTCTACAATATGGCGGAATCTTGCCTCTGCACTGATTCTCCCCAGACTTAAGGAATTGCCAAGAATAGGGAAAATAGCCGCCTTCGTCTCTTCAGATTCGGCCGCAGTGCCGAGAAGGGCTTTCGCAACATTGGCGTCAATCTGAATGGCGGGGTCTTTCTCAAGGAGCGGCTCACGCTCGGGCAGTGCGCGTCCACGCTGAACCGCATCGAAATACAATTGAGCGTTCGCGAACTTATCTCCCATTAACGTCAGCAGATGGGATTTGACAAGTGCTGCCACGTCTGAGCCGAATTTCCGTTCAAGGCAGTCGAAATAAACGCTGAGTTGATAAACCCAAACGCATACTTCCACGAATGCGTCTGCCGATTCTGGTATTGGCACACCTTCTGGCCGCCATTCATTAAACGGGCGCTTCCTTTCAGCCATTCGCTGCAACATGACCAATGCAGCCGTATGCGGATCAAAATTTTCAAGAGTACTCTCTTTTCGCCAGAATCTCCATTTCATCGTGCCGCTCCGATTTACGCACCGCCGCGCCCAGACCTCCTGAGCATTTCTAGTTCACGCCGGGTGCGCTGTTCGGCGCTTACTCTTTCTTGAAATTCATACAGGACTCGGTCATACGTTGCTACCTCGATGTTGTATTGCCTCAGATTGGCCAATCGATTTTGTTCCACTGTGCTGCGTGTCCCCCGTCGGCCAATAAGAATCCAAGCGGGTACGTTGCCCTGAATGCCCGGAAATCCTCCGTCTCGCAATAACGCCGCATTTCTCTGCAAATGCCCCCTATAGTCTTCGATCTGTTGCTGTGCGTCACGCAGTTTTGCGGAGATTCCCTTTGTGTTGGTAGGTTTACCGGTTGGGCTTTCCAATTCCACAATCAGCCATTGTGGTCCAACCGAGGTCCAATCACAGATCATAAAATCCGGAACCCAAAAGCCACCTTCGGGCTTTGGAAGGATTTGACGCGGAAGCACCCAGGCCCTGTGGGGCCGCAGGATTCCGGTCAAAAGTGCGGCGGGGTTCTTCTCGAAAAACTCTTGCAATGGCTTCTCGTCTTGCGCATCATCTAACACTTGCCTGAAATGTACTGGTAGTTCTGCAGGAAGCCCTGTGTATTTGACCGGCGGACGGCCTCGAATCTCGGTAGGAGCCATCTGCATGAACCACATTCTACTCTCATTGAAAATACGGACCGAGCGTTGATTTACCAGAAGGGTCTAGCCCTCGCGATACCTTCAGAGGTTCGTTTGCCAGGTGAAGATCGGGTAGAAGCTACTCCCCTCGTGGGCCAGGCCGGAGACGGAGCCCATACTATGTACCTGGTTTTCTCATAAAAAATCCGATCGATTTCTTTATCCCAATTTTTTGGGGAGGGGGTCAAACTTTTTCCCGGTGATATAACCGCCCGTCGCCAGCCAAAGGGGGCTCAGGCGGTAGCCCTTCGCGCCAAGAAAAAAGGGGGGACAAATCCGGCGAAAAGTCAGATCGGTTTCCAGAAGACCTGAGATCAGCAGCGGCACTGTCGGTCATGAAGCGGCTGGGTGGGCACAAAACTGGGCACAGTAAGTTATTGAAGCGGTAATGCCACTTGGCCGGTTCTTTCTAATCCATTGATTAAGAAGAACAAAATGGTGAGCGCGCCGGGATTCGAACCCGGGACCCTCTGCTTAAAAGGCAGATGCTCTACCTACTGAGCTACGCGCTCCTGAGGCTCTGGCTGCTGGGCGCGCTCCGGGCGGTGCAGTTCCCCCGACAGCGCAGCTCCATAGCTAAATTTACCACAGGTGGAGCGAATGCCCCGGCAGACGCGTGAAGCACCCCCGCCGGGGCTCGTGTGCAGCATTACGAAAACTCAGAAGCGGAACTCCGGACCGAAGGTTATGCGCAGGTTGTTCCTGGTGTTATTGGCGAACCACATCTCGTCGCCAATTTCGGCCCGCAAGCCGATGGGGCCGGCAAACAGCTCTACGCCGCCCCCGGGATAGAAGACGCCATAGGTACTGCCATCCGAAATTTGGCTGGCCTGTGGGAAGTTACCGGGGCTGGTGGAGAAGTTTATGGCTCCGCCCTTAAGCGTTCCAAAAATGTGAAATGACTTGGGCCCGAAGTACACTGTAGGGCCGAACAATCCGTGAAGGATTTTCACATTCGCCTGAGTGGCGGTAAACGAGGGATTGCCCGCGCCATTTGCCGTAAGGGTGAAACTTTGCTCGAAGTCGTAAGCGGCTTCCGCTTCCAGCCGCACGTGCTTGGCGAGGCCGAATCCCAGGCGGCCGCCGACTCCGTAAAAGTTCGTCGAAGTGTTGGCCAGGCGCGTGTAGTCAAAAAAGCCGCCGATCTCGCCGCCCTTCTGCGCGAACACCGCCGGCGCAAGCGCCAACACCAGGGTTGTCACCAGTGCGATCCGTTTCATGCTAGCCTCCAACGTACTGGCGCGGGAATCCGCAAAAGCGGGAAAGTTGTCTCAATTTTCTGCGCCAGATTTTCTGGCAATATTGGATGACAGAGGCAAAGCCGGGGTGGGCTTTTCAGTCGCGAATTGCAGCAGTGATGATCCCGTAAAAGCCTAAAACGCTCTGGATTAGCGCCGCACCAGCGTTTCCAGCACGTCGAAGTAAGCCGGATAGGAGACGGCGGCGCAGTCGGCGTCTTCGATGATCGTCTCCCCGCTGGCGCGCAGAGCGGCCACGCTGAATGCCATGGCAATGCGGTGATCGCCGTGGGGATGCACGGTGGCGCCGTGTAGCTGCTGCCGGCCGGCAATGATCATGCCGTCCTCGGTCTCCTCGACCTTGGCCCCCATGGCGCGCAGGTTGGAAACCACGACGGCGATTCTGTCCGACTCCTTCACGCGCAGCTCGCGGGCGTCGGCAATGGTTACGCCGGAGCTGGTGTAGGGCGCGATGGCCGCCAGCACCGGCAGCTCATCCATCAGCGAGGCGCTCATGGCGCCCCGGATAGCGCAACCACGCAATTCGCCTCCGCGCACGGCGAGCGCGCCCACCAGCTCGCCCTGGCTTTCGCCTACGCGCAAAAAGCGGATTTGCAACCCCATTTGCGCCAGGAGGTCGAGAATAGCCGAGCGCGTGGGGTTGAGCAGCAGGTTGTCGATGATGAGGTTCGATCCCGGAAACAGGGCGGCGGCGCAGAGGAAGAACGCGGCCGAGGAGATGTCGCCCGGCACGGTGGCCTCAATCGCCCGCAGACGCTGGCCACCAGCTATCTGAATGCGGTTCCCCTGCCGCTCGACTGTGGCGCCAAAGGCGGCGAGCGCCAGTTCGCTGTGGTCGCGGGTGCGCACAGGTTCTTCCACGGCGGTGGTGCCGCGCGCCAGCAGTCCCGCGAACAGCACGCAGCTCTTTACCTGGGCGCTGGCCACCGGCAGCCGGTATTCGATGGCGCGCAACGGACGGCCCACTATGCGCAGCGGTGGCCGGTCGCCCTCGGCGCCCTCGATTGCAGCGCCCATCTTGCGCAGCGGCTCGAAGATGCGAGCCATGGGACGCCGCCGCAGCGAATCATCGCCCGTCATGGAGCAGGCGAACCTCTGGCCCGCCAGAATGCCGGCCAACATGCGCATGGTCGATCCGGAGTTGCCGCAGTCGAGCGGCGCGGCGGGCTCGGCCAGCGGACCGCCGGTGATTTCCACCCGGTCTCCGTCTTGGCTTACGCTCACCCCGGCCTGGCGCAGGCACGCGAGGGTGCTGGCGCAGTCGGCCGCGGCGGAAAAGTTCGCGAAGCGGGAACGGCCTTCGGCCAGCGCCGCCAGCATGGCATAGCGGTGGGAGATCGACTTGTCTCCGGGAAGCGCCAGACTTCCTTCGAGGTTCGTCACCGGGGCGATCACCCGTTGCTGTCGATTTTGCTCCATAGGCTTCCGGGCAAGGAAGGTTCCTGCTTCAGTGATTCTATAATCGGCGGCTTTCGCCCGGCCGAGGGCGACCGGGCCTACGCAAGAACGGCCGGGCTTACGCAAGGGTGCCCGGGCTTAGGCAGGAGCGTCCGACTACGGCCGCTCAGCAACCCAGGTGCTAGCGCGCCGCCTGGTCCAGGAACTGCTTCAGCAGTATGCCCACTTCAGCGGGGCGCTCGAAGGGGGCGTAATGCCCGGCCTTGGCCACGATCTGCAAGTTGCTGTTGCTGATTCCGGCGCGCATCTTTTCCAGCTCCGCGCGTGGCACCTGGACGTCTTCGGCTCCGCCCAAAATCAGCGTGGGCACGTTGATCTTGCCGAGGGTGAGCAGTGAATCGGGCCTCTCGGCCATGCCTCGCTGTAGGGCGGCGATGCCCTGGGCGGTGGAGCGCGCCATGGTGCGCCGGGCGGCCTCGACGATCTCGGGCCGGTTGCGCTGCGTCGATTCGCCAAGCAGCTTGGCCAGCATGCTCTCGATGTACTGCTCCGGCCCCTGCTGCAATACCTGCTCGGCGGCCTGCAGGCGGAGCGCTTTGGCTTCCGCATTATCGGCCGAAGCCTTGGTGTTGGCCAGCACCAGGGCGCTCACCCGCTGGCGGTGGCGGCGCCAGAATTCAAACAGGATGTAACCGCCGATGGAACAGCCGACAAAAATGGCCTTGCCTACTTTCAGCTCGTCGCAAAGCCGGGCCAGGTCGTCCGCGTGTTTCTGCATGGTGGCCGGACCGTCGCCGCCGCCCGACTCTCCCAGGCCGCGCAGGTCCGGCATGATCAGCCGATGCCGCGCGGAGAGCTTCTCCTGCACCGGGCACCAGAACTCGTGGCTGGAAGGAAATGGATGCAGCAGAACAACGTTAGGCCCTTTCCCTAGCGTTTGGTAGAACAGCTCGGCATCACTCGTGCGCAGCAGCATTCGAAATCAAGACACCTCCCGCAAAGTTAACAACGTATGCCAGGACCGCCGGCGCGTAGCTTCCGCGCGTGCCGGACGGATGTCGCTTTCCCGTTGCCCGTACCATACCATTCTTTGGCCGCGCTTGGCAGTTACTTATTGCAGCCGCGGTGACCCCCGCGCCGCACGGTTCGGCGTTAGGGTGGAAAAATTGGGCTGGCGCAATCAGTCACTCCAAACGCGCCGTGCACCCGCCGGCACAAACGTGCAGCAGCGTTGAATGTTTCGCCAAACCGGGCTAAGCTTTGCGCCAATCACCAGGGGGTGAGCTATGGCAGAAACTCGCAAAGTAATCGATTGCCGCTGGTTTCCAACGGAAAAACCCTGCAACATCGCCATTTCCGGCGACGAGGAGGAGGTTCTCAACATCGCCGTAGAACACGCGGTCAACGCTCATGGACACCGCAGATCGCCCGAACTGCGGGAGCAGCTACGCTCCATGTTGCGCGACGAAACCCAGACTCGCGCTGCCTGAAAGCGAGGGTTAGGGATTAGCGGCTAGGGGCCAGGAAAAGCCTCGCCCGCTGAATCCCTAACCTTTATTCCCTGTGTTCCTGTCCCTCTTTTCACTTGGCCACGCACTCACTTTGTGGCGGACTGCGCCTGACGTTGCTCGGCTTCCCGCTTCCAAATCTCCCAGGCTCGCTGATAGGTGCTCACCGCCGGCGGCACGCTTTCGCCGGTGGCTGTACAATCTGACGGTAAATCAGAGCAGCACCTCATTACCTTCTGGAGCTGAGATGAACTTCAAGACTACCGATCTTTGCGATCAGTTCGAACAGCGGGCGCGTGTACTGGCGCCTGTATTTCATGATTTCGGCGGCGGCGTCAGTTTTCACGGCGCGGCGGTAACCGTCAAGTGCTTCGAAGACAACTCGCGCATCAAGGAGCTCAGCCTGACGTCCGGCGCGGGCAAAGTCCTGGTCGTCGATGCCGGGGGAAGCCCCCGCTGCGCGGTGGTCGGCGACATGATTGCCGGAGATTTCGCCAAAAACGGCTGGGCGGGAATCGTGCTGTTCGGGTACGTGCGCGACAAGGCGGCACTGGCCGCTCTGCCGCTTGGCGTCAAGGCGCTGGGCGCCAACCCGCGCCGCTCAAATAAGCGCTCCGAGGGACAGGCCAACATTCCGGTCGAGATCGGCGGGCAGCTCTGCCATCCCGGAGACCACATCTACGCCGACGAGGATGGCATCATCATCCTCAACGAGGACGTCGCCGCAAAATAATCAGCCTTTGCCGGTGCCCCGCATCTGCGCGGATGTGGGATTCCGCTTGGGTGGCGCCGGAATCATCACCGGCAACGGCTGCTCCTTGCTGCGGGCGCGGCGCTTTTGTCGAGAGGCCAACTGCCGCCAGCGCCAGCGCGCTTACCAGCACCGGGAACCAAACCTGCGAGAGCCAGGGCGCGGGAATCAGAAACAGCACGTCAAAATCCAGCGGCGAGGACGGCCATCCCACGGTTGCCCGCAGCCCGGCATAATAGGCGAGGTCCCAGGCGGCGAAAGTCCAGAGAAAGCAGGCCCAGCGCTCCTTCGCCCGGGCCGCGGCCAGTAACGCCACGCTGGCCAGCATGACCATGGTTGCCGCCTCGCGGCAGATTTCAATTGCCAGCAACCGGCGCGGAAATAGCCCCAGCGAAGACAATATTCGCTGATAGCTTTCCGGCGCCGGCAATTGCCAGGCGGACTGGCCGCCGTAACCCGCCAGCCCGGTCCGCAGATAAACCACCACGCAGGCTTCCACGAAGCCGAATGCCACGCCAAAGGCAGCCAGGTAGAAGAGCTGGCGCCGGCCAAGCGCCAGGCCGTGGCGACGCCAGTAAAGAAAGGAGAGTACCGGCGCAAGCAGCAGCAGGTTGACCCACCAGGGATGCGCCCATAGCTGAACCCCGATTGTCATGGGCAGACATTTTAGAGCAGTTCCAGCGCTGCAGATTTAAGATTTTAGATTTTTGATTTCAGATTAAAAGAGCACCCGACCGAAAATCTTAACTTCCCCGGCTCAGCTCAAGGATGCGCTGTGCCTTGGCGAAGACCGGCGGATCGACCAGCTTGCCATCGACAAAGACGTAGAAAGAACCGTCTTTCTCCGCCTGGTGAAATGCGTCGACAACTTTGCGGACAAATGCGACCTCCTGCGGTGAGGGAGCGAAGACCTTGTGAACCGTCGCGATCTGGGAAGGATGTGCCAGGCCCTTGCCGTCAAATCCCAATTGCTTGATGAGCCTGGTCTCCGCCTCCAGGCCCTCGTTATCGGTAATGTCGAGGAAGGCGCCGTCGATGGCCTTTATCCCCGCCGCCCGGGCTGCCGTCACCAGATGGGAGCGGGCATAAAGCAGTTCCAGCTCCATTCCTCTGGTACTACGGACAGTCCTCATGTCGGTGGTGTAGTCCTCCACTCCAATCCCCAGGCCGATGACCCGCTCGGCGGCCTTGGCAATCGGATACGCATTGATAAGCCCCAAGGCGGACTCGATCGAAACTATCACCTTGATGCTGCCGGGCGCGATTCCGTGCTCTTGCTCGATGCTGCCCATTAGCTTGTCTACTTGCTGCATCTCTTCGGCGGTGCTGCACTTCGGCAGACGTACGAGGTCCGGCTTGGCTTTAACCATGGCGCGAAGATCGTCCATGCCAAAGGGAGACTGCCAGCCGTTGATGCGCACGCCGATCAGCTTATCCGCCGGCCGTGCCCCCTGAAGCGTCTGCGCCACCATCGCGCGAGCTTTCCCCTTCTCCGTCAGTGGAACGGTGTCCTCGAGGTCCAGGACGATGCAATCGGCGGCGCACTTCAGGGCTTCGTCTATCTTGGCCTCCACGTTCCCCGGAACCCACAGCAAACTTCTCATTGGATTAGCCATGCTCTCTCCTTCCGGGTCAGCGGCAAATCCCGCTCTTGCCTTGCCGGGATGCCGGCAGTTCTACTGTTTGTCCTGCGATGAAGGCTGAGGATTGGTGTCGCCAGACTTGCTCTTTCCCGTGCGCGGCAGAAGCATGCCGCCGCCGTGCGGGTTTTGCCCGGGCGGCATGAACATTCCGCCATGCGGGTTGGGCACGCCCGAAAGGTTCATGGAGCCTCGGGGTATGCAGGTTACGCGGCCGCTCTCAGCCAGGCGCAGCTCCGCCGGACACGGGCCGCTGTTAAGCTGGGCGGCGCCCGAGCTGGCGCCTTGCGCCTGTTCCGCGGTCACCGAGAAAAGCTTGCCTTGTGAGTTGCCGGCTATGGCGACCGTCAGTCCAGGAAGTTCGTAGGCCACGAAAAACGGGTGCTTCTGCTGGGCCGCCTGCATGGCGCAACTGCTGGCGTTGCGGGTGGCGTCCTGCGGGCCTTGCGGCTGGAACTTGATTCGCCCGCAGTCGGTCGCGCCACTGCCGGCCAGCTCCTGAAGCTTTTGCGTTACCGCGTCGCCGGACTTAGTCGCAGGCGCGCCTGACTGGGCGGATACGGGCGGGGGCGGCGAACTCTGGCAACCGGCCAGAAGTCCCGCCAAAACCAGAGCCAGATAAAGCTTGCGCATAGCCGCCTCATTGTAAACGAAACCTTCGCCGTATTGGCTGCCTCCAGGAAGGCCTCCGCCGGTGCACGGCGAACGCTCGTGTTGCGATAAGCCTCACAACCAGGCAGTGAGCGCTGTCACAGCGATAACGCGGCGGAAGACCCCAAAATAGAGCAAATTGGTGGGGGAGGTGCAAGTGCCGTTCAAAGTGGATTCTGAGCTGTGGTCGAAGTTCATAGCCAAAGCGAGAAGTGTTTCCAGGCCTGCCGGGGCGTTCCTGTTTAAGCAGGGCGATTCGGTCGATGGCTTATATCTGCTGAAAACCGGAAAGGCCCGCCTGACGTTGCATTCAACCAACGGCCACATGCACTTCGAAGAGACGGTCGAGCCCGGCGGCCTGTTAGGCTTACCGGCAGCCATCAGCGGCAATCCGTACAGCCTTTCGGCCGAGGTGATCGACGACTCCGAGCTGAGCTTCCTGTCTCGCCAGGAGCTGGCCGCTCTCATGCAGGACGATATCACGCTGTCCATGAAGCTGGTGGAGCTGCTCAGCCAGGAAGTCCGGGCCATGCGCGAAATCATTGCCAGGCCGGTCACTTGCGCCAATTAGACCGGGAACAGAGCTTGGCGGGCAGCGGCGCTGGACCCCAGGGAATTTGACCAGCAGTCAGGGGAATCGAAAGCCAATGACGTCCCCGACGGACAATCCGTTCACCATTTTGACTGCCATTGTGGCTCCAGCCGTGCTGACCAATGCCTGTTCGGTGCTCTGCCTGGCCACCGGCAATCGCATCGCGCGGGTGGTGGACCGCACGCGAACATTGGCGGGCGAGCTCTCCGCGCTTCGGCCCGAAGACCCGGAGTACCAGGCGCGGGCGCGCCAGATCGACCGCCTGCGAGTTCGCAACAACCTTCTTTACCGAGCACTCCGCTTTCAATACACCGCCCTGGGAAGCTTCGCCGCCTCCGCTATTATTTCGGTGATCGGGGCCGCGCTTGTCTATTTCGGCAATGCCCTCGCCTTCCACGCCATAGCCGCGGTGGCCCTGGCCATTGGCATTTTTTCCATCGCCGCCCTGATCGCCGGATGCGCATACATGGTGGTGGAAACGCGGCTCGCCGTGCGCAACCTGACCGAAGAAGCCGAGATGGCACTGGCCAGCTACCAACGAGGCGAACAGCCCCAGAAGTTTATCGGCTAACGCACTTTTCGCCGGTGTATACTCGCCAACATATTTTTGATTTTTCATTTTTGATTTTTCATTTCAGAGTCACCGATTTATCGCTTTCAATCAAAAATCAAAAATCAAAAATTCCATCCGGGGAGCAATCTCGTGCAGCCAGAGTCTCCGCGCCCGAACATGGACGAATACCTGATGGGGATTGCCATGGCGGTACGCAAGCGCGCCAACTGCGTCGGCAACCGGGTGGGAGCCGTAATCGCCAAAGATCGCCGCATCGTCTCAACCGGCTACAACGGCACCCCGCGGGGCATGCCTAACTGCCTGGATGGCGGCTGCCTGCGCTGCGCCAACCGCCAATCGCATCCGCCCGGGACAGGTTACGATCTCTGCATCTGCGTTCACGCCGAGCAGAACGCCATTCTGGCCGCCGCCCGCTTCGGTATAGCCGTCGAGGGCGGTACGCTCTACACCACCATGCAGCCGTGCTTCAGTTGCATGAAGGAGATGTTGCAGGCCGGTATCGAGCGCGTCTTTTATTTGCACGAATGGAAACATCCCGATGCCTCTTACCGCGCCGAATACGAGCGCCTGCAAACCCGATTTACGGGAGGCGTGCTGAAGCTGGAAATGGATGATCCGGAGGTCGCCTGGGCCGTCTCTACCCACCGTTCCAAAACACCTTAGCAATCGTAGGGTGAGCGCCTTAGCGCTCGCTCACTTGCACAATTTTCTGTACCTTCAACAGGCACGGGTAATCGCCCCTACGTTGCAGTAACCTATTTATATTTAGTATCTTAACTACTAGTATTAACTACTACCTGAGCCCTGGTAATACCTATTTTTCATCGTGAATTTGTCATGATTCCCTAAGGTGTTTACACGCCGAACTAAGTAAAAATACTTGTATTTACCGCCGTACTGCTGTATACAGGCCGGAGAGATTTTGACAATTTACGGCGGAGTTGTTGCGGGACGAGTTAATAAGCAGACCGAAAAATTGATAAACAAATCCCTTGAAGTATTGCTGCCGCGGCACGGCTTCAACGTAAGCCGAAATTTTGGCGCACGCTGCCCGCGAGGCGCTCGTCTGCGCGCCGCGGGAAGAGCAAGGAAAAGAATTTACCTGAAGGACAAGGAGAAAGCTTTATGGGAATCACCAGGCGTGGTTTTGTCATTGGTGCGTTAGCGACGCCTACGCTGACCATGTTGAGCCGTTACGCATTTGCGGCGCCCGCGCAGGATCTCAAGATATCTCATCAGTTTCCTGCCGCCAGCGGTCCGAACGGAGACTTCCGCGACCGTCTCTGCCACCGCTTTGCCGACGAGATCGCCAAACGCACCAACGGCGCCTTGAAAGCCACCGTCTATCCGGGGGCGTCGCTGATGAAAACCAACGCCCAGCTTAACGCTGTGCGCATCGGCGCACTCGACATGTCGCTTTATCCCATCTCCTATTCGGGTGGAGAGATTCCGGAGTTGAACATTGGCCTGATGCCGGGCATCGTCACCTCCTACGAGCAGGGCATGGCGTGGAAAAACTCCGAGGCCGGCAAGCTGCTTTCCGAGGTGCTGTATGAAAAAGGCGCCATGTTTGTGAGCTGGGTATGGCAGGCCGGCGGCGTGGCCAGCCGCAACCGGGGACTGGTCGAGCCCGAGGATGCCAAGGGGCTGAAGGTGCGCGGCGGCAGCCGTGAGATGGACATGGTGCTCAAAGCCGCCGGGGCCTCGGTGATGTCACTGCCCTCGAACGAGATTTACCAGGCGGTGCAGACCGGCGCGCTCGACGCCGCCATGACCTCCTCCACCAGCCTGATCTCCTTCCGCCTGGAAGAGGTGGCAAAACACCTCACCACCGGCCGCGGCAAAGCTTACTGGTTCATGCTGGAACCGCTGCTAATCTCCCGCGACATCTTCCAGAAGCTGCCAAAGGACATGCAGACTGTGGTCATGCAGGTCGGGGCGGAGCTGGAGAAGTTTGGCACCGAAGCCGCCAAGGCCGACGACCAGGCAGTGGCCAAGGTCTATCAAAGCCATGGCGCCAAGGTTTACGACCTGTCGGCAACCACTGTCAAGAAGTGGCAGGCCATCGCCCGCGATACCGCCTGGAAGGATTACGCCGCCAGGAGCGCCCGCTGCGCCCGCCTGCTAAAAGCCGCGGAGAAGCTCGTATGAGCCAAAGGGAAATCATTATAGGCCAGCTACCGGGAGAATCGGCTGTGAGCCATGGACCGAGCATAAAGATTGTCGGGCGGCAGGAAGTTGCCGGCGGAGGGGTCCTGGCGGCCATTACCCGCGTTTCCGACCGTTTCAACCAGGAAATCATACGCCTGGGAAGCATCGCGCTGCTGGCCGCCGCTTTCATTCTCACCTACAGCGTGCTGACCCGCTATTTCCTGAAGGTGTCCACCGACTGGCAGGACGAGTGTTCGGTCTTCCTGCTGGTCGGTTCCATTTTCATGTGCAGCGCCTACGTGCAGTCCTACCGCGGGCATGTTGGCATAGAAGCCCTGGCCAGCATTCTGCCGGCGTCGGTAAACCGCGTGCGGCGCTTTCTTATTGATGTCTTCTCCTGCGCATTCTGCGGCTTCTTCTCCTGGAAGTCCTGGGCGATGTTCCACGAAGCCTGGTCCGAGGGGCAAACCACCGAATCGACCTGGGCTCCGCCTTTGTGGATTCCCTACGGACTGCTGGCGCTGGGAATGACCATCCTGTCGCTGCAACTGCTGCTGCAGATTTTTGCCCACTTCTCCCGGCAGAGGAAGGCCTCATGAGTGTCGGAACGACCGGTATTCTCTACGGTGTTGTCACCCTGCTGGTCATGTTTACCGGCATGCCGATTGCTTTCGCGCTGGGCGTGGTGGCGGTCGGCTTCATGTACTTCTTATGCCGGCGGCGGCGCTCGACACCATTACCCAAAACGTATACGAGGAGATGGCGAGCATCACCTTGCTCTCCATTCCGCTGTTCATTCTCAAAGGCCAGGCGATTGGGAAATCCCGCGCCGGAGCCGATCTCTATGCCGCCATTCATGCCTGGATGAACAAGATCCCCGGCGGCCTGGGCATTGCCAATGTCTTCGCCTGCGCGCTGTTTGCCGCCATGGCCGGCTCCAGCCCGGCGACCGCTTCGGCCATCGGCAGCGCCGGCATTCCCGAGATGCGGAAGCGCGGATATTCCGGCGGTTTCGCCGCCGGCATCATCGCCGCCGGCGGAACGCTTGGCATCCTGCTCCCGCCCTCGATCACCATGATCCTCTACGCCGTGGCCGCGGAACAGTCTCTGGGCCGCCTGTTTCTGGCCGGCATCGGCCCGGGCCTGCTGCTGGTAACGCTTTTTTCCAGTTATGCCATGTTGAAGTACAAGAGCGAGTACAAAAAGGCCCTCGCGATCTATGAGCGGGGTGGGGAAAAGTCAGCGTACCTGGATGAAACGGTCTTGACGCTCCGCCAGAAGGTAAGAATGCTAGCCAAGGTTCTGCCCTTCGTCATCCTGCTGACCGGCGTCATGGTGGCACTCTACGGCGGCTATGCGACCCCCTCGGAAACGGCCGGCTTGGGCGCTCTTCTGGCGCTGGTCCTGATCGCCATCGTTTACCGCACTTGGCGCCCCAAGGACGTCAAGCTGATCTACAGCAGCACGCTGAAGGAATCGACCATGCTGATGTTCATCATCGGCATGTCGCTGCTGTACTCCTATGTCATGAGTTACCTGCACATCAGCCAGTCGGCGGCGGAGTGGATTGTGGCCATGCATCTGTCCAAGTGGCTGCTGCTGGCGGCGATTCTCATCTTTGTGGTGGTGCTGGGATTTTTCCTGCCGCCGGTATCGATCATCCTGATGACCGCGCCCATTATTTTGCCGCCGCTTAAGGCCGCGGGATTCGATCTGGTCTGGTTCGGGGTGGTCATGACCGTCGTCATGGAAATGGGGCTCATACACCCGCCGGTGGGGCTGAATATATTCGTCATCAAGAACGTGGCTCCGGACATTCCCTTGAATGAGATCATCTGGGGAACTTTGCCTTTCGTTGTGCTCATGGCGCTGGCCGTCGTGGTGCTATGCGCCTTTCCGGGCATTGCCATGTGGTTCCCCGATGCGATCAAGGGAATAAGTGCGCAAGGAGCCGTGGCATGGCTGCATAGATAGCCAACGCCGGCCAGATGACCAAGAGCGGCCCCATGGATACAGCTACTGCCCAGCCGCGAGCCTGGCAGACGCAGGCGCGCATCTATTCCCCGTCCATTACACGGTCTGTTTCGCCGGGGTGTGAAGCCGCCCACGGCGCGCTTTCGCAATCGGCGACAGAGTGAGGGAAAACTAATGTATGAAAAAGAAATGAATGTGCAGGCCAATGGACGAGGCGCTTTAGCAGGCTTGCGAGTACTCGACTTAACGCGGGTTCTGGCCGGTCCGTTCTGCACCATGATTCTCGGCGACATGGGAGCCGAGGTGCTGAAGGTAGAGTTGCCGGGCCGCGGCGATGACACCCGTGGCTGGGGACCGCCGTTCCAGGGCACGGAAGCGGCTTACTTCCTGGGCGTGAACCGCAACAAGCGCGGCATGACTCTGAACCTGAAGGAGGCGCGAGGGCAAGCCATTCTGCGTGAGCTCATCAAGAAGTCCGACGTGGTGGTCGAGAACTTCAAGTACGGGACCATGGCTGAATGGGGCTGCGGTACGGACTTCATGCACCAGCACGCGCCGCAGGTGATTCACTGTACCATCACCGGCTACAGCTCACGCGGTCCCAAGCACGCCTCCCCCGGCTACGATTTTCTGTTGCAAGCCGAAAGCGGACTGATGAGCATCACCGGCGAGACCGACGGCGAACCCATGAAGCTGGGCGTTCCCATCATCGATCTGTGCACCGGCCTGTACGCCACTATCGCCATCCTGGGCGCGCTGAACGCCCGTAACCGCGGACTTCCCGGGCAGCACGTCGAGGCCTCGCTTTATACCACCGGGATTGCGCTGCTGGCCAATGTCGGGTCGAACGCGTTGATTTCGGGCAAGCCGTCGAGGCGTTTTGGAAATGGCCATCCTAATATCGTTCCCTATCGTTCGTATCGCTGCAACGATGCTGACATTGCCGTGACGGTGGGTAACGACGCTCAATTCCAACGATTTTCAGCGGCACTGGGGCATCCGGAATGGGTCAGCGATCCGCGTTTCGCGCGCAACCGCGACCGAATAGTCAATCGCGAGGCAATGGATGCACTTGTCGCCGAGACAATGGCCCAACGTCCGGCAGACGAGTGGATCGCAACCTTGACGAAGGCAGGCGTGCCCTGCACCCGCCTCAATACCGTGCTGGAGGCGCTGGCGGCGCCGCAGACGGCAGCCACCGACATGGTCGTAGATATCCAGCACCCGGTCATCGGCATGTTTCGCTCCCTGGGCATCCCAATGTTTTTTTCCCGTACGCCCGGCGAGATTCGCTATCCCCCACCGGTACTGGGCGAGCATACCGAAGCCGTACTGAAAGATATGCTCGGCCTGGGCGAGGAGGAGATTCATAAGCTGCGCGCCGACCAGATTATCTGATGTTCACGGATTCGGTGGAGTGCACGATCCCGTCTTACGTTTCCCAGTTGGAGAGAACGCATTTGTACCCCACCTTTGGCGCGTAACGCCGAAGGTGGGAGCTCTCAGCGCCAGCTAGGCGCGTGCAAAAGGCCTGCCTGCTAGGGCGTGTTCACTCTGCCTGAGCGCTCTTAATTATTACGGCACAGTTGATCGACTGCAGAATAATTAAGCTCCGTTGTGACAGGGCGACGAGAGGCATTTGGGGAGTCGGTATTCCGTTTGCACCTGTCATGCTGAGTGATACTGGGGCCTCAGCAACGGCCGCGGTTGCCGTTGCTGGGGTGATGAGCGAAGCATCCCAGCACGGGGGTAGCGGAAAACGAAGTTGAAGGGCTTTTATAGAAAAGCTGCAGGCAGCACTGGTTGGGACAGTTGACAGGGATGCTTCGCGCGACCGAGGCGCTCAGCATGACAACTCGGAAACAAGTCAACTGATAGTGTTATGAGGCCCTAGATCGGCGGGAACGGCGACCCCGTGCCGTAGTCGGCGTCGAAGCCGAGTTGCAGCTTGGCGGCCTCGGACATGCGGCCCGGGTTCCAGGGCGGGTCGAAAACCACGTTGACGTGAACTTCCTTCACCTCGGGCAGGCGCGCCAGCTTGCTCTCGACGTCGGCTTTGAGCACGCCAGCCATGCCGCAACCGGGGGCGGTCATCGACATATCCACTTCGATTTTCTTTCCCCCGTCTTCCAGGCTGGAAACCTCGCAGGAGTAGATCAGCCCCAGGTCCACGATGTTCACCGGAATCTCGGGATCGTAAATTGTCTTCAACTGCTCCCAGACCGCCTGCTCGCTGAAGACCTCCTGGCCGCTCGGCGCGGGCGTGCGCGTAGACAATCCCAAGGCGTCGGCATCCTGCTCGTCTACGCGGAACATGTAGCCGCGCTGATCGATCACCGTGTAGCTGGCGCCGAACGACTGCATAATGCGCACCGTTGAGCCCTGGGGAAGCACTTCGCGAACCCCGTTGGGAATGCCAATGGCAGCGCACGCCCTGGTCAGTTTGATTTCCGCCTTCGATTCCATAACCTGTTGCCCCCAGCAGGAACTGCGTCGACGGCGCAACCTATTCCGTCGACACCGGCTGCTGTTTGCCTTCGAGCGCCGCCTGCAACGTGTGCCAGGCCAGGGTGGCGCATTTAACTCTCACCGGAAACTCCGAAACCCCGGAGAAGACCGCCAGCTTGCCCAGATCGTGCGCGTCCTCCGCAGATTTGCCCTCGGTGACCAGTTGATGAAATTGCTCAAAAAGCCTTTCCGCCTGCGCCCGGCTCTTGCCTTTTATTGCCTGGGTCATCATCGAGGCCGAAGCCTTGGAGATGGCGCATCCGGCGCCTTGAAAACTGGCATCGCGAATGGAGTCGCCCTCCACCTCCAGGTAAACCGTGAAGTGGTCGCCGCATAGTGGGTTGTAGCCCTCGGCCTTGAGGTTGGCATGGCGCGGCTCGCGAAAATTTCGCGGCGCCTTGCTGTGTTCGAGAATCACTTCCTGGTACAGCTCGCGCAGATCAGCCATCAGGCAAAGACCTCCCTCACCTTGCGCAGGCCGTCGACGAAGGCATCGACCTCCTCCTCGGTGTTGTAAAGCGCGAAGGAAGCGCGCGCCGTCGCCGGAATGCCAAAGCGCTGCATCACCGGCTGAGCGCAATGATGGCCGGTGCGGATGGCTATTCCCTGCTGGTCAAGTATCGTGCCGATGTCGTGCGGATGAACGTTCTCCATCACGAACGAGAGCACGCCCGCCTTCTCCCGGGCGGTGCCAATCACGCGCAGCTCCGGAATGGCGGAGACCGCCTGCGTAGCGCAGGCCAGCAGCTTGTGCTCGTGGGCGAAGGCTTCCGCCATCCCCACGCCCTCCAGGTAGCTGATGGCGCAACCCAGGCCGATAGCGCCGGCGATGTTGGGCGTTCCCGCTTCGAACTTGTAGGGCAGCCTGTTGTACGTCGTTTTCTCGAAGGTCACCGAGCTGATCATGTCGCCGCCGCCCTGGTAGGGAGGCATGTCATCCAGCAAAGCCGCCTTGCCGTAGAGGACTCCGATTCCCGTGGGACCGTACAGTTTGTGCCCGGAAAAAACGTAGAAATCACAGTCCAGCGCCTGGACGTCGACCGCCAAATGGGGCACGCCCTGCGCGCCATCCACCAGCACGGGAACTCCGCGCCGATGCGCCAGCTCGATCATGCGCGCCACCGGGTTGACGGTGCCGAGCGCGTTGGAAACATGCGCGACCGCCAGCATGCGAGTGCGCGGGCCCAGTAGCCGCTCAAACTCCTCCCAGACCAGATCGCCGCTGTCGGTAATGGGAATTACCCGCAGCTTGGCGACTTTTTCCTGGCACAAGATCTGCCAGGGCACGATGTTGGAGTGGTGCTCCATGGCGGTGATCAGCACTTCATCGCCGGCGCGGACGTTGGCGCGCCCGTAGCTCTGAGCCACCAGGTTGATTCCCTCGGTCGCGCTGCGCACGAAGATGATCTCGCTGGCATCGCCCGCGCCCAGGAAATTCTGTATGGCCGCACGCGCCGCCTCGTATTCGCCGGTGGCCTGCTCGGAGAGGAAGTGCACGCCGCGATGGATGTTGGCGTTTTCCTGCTCGTAGTAGCGCCGCAGCGCCTCGATCACCACCGCCGGTTTCTGCGAGGTGGCCGCGTTGTCCAGGTAGACCAGTCTCTTTCCCCGAACCTGCCGCCGCAGGATAGGAAAGTCTGCGCGAACGCGCTCGACATTGAAACCCGCCGCCGGACGCGGCACCTCGCGCAGGCGCGAAGGTTGCGGCCAGTTCTTGGGGAGCGTAGTCATGCAATTTCCTCCAGCGTCCTTCCCGGGTTCTCGGCTAACCCTTGTCCGGAGCCGGCCGGCGCGGGCGATGAGACAGCGGCCATCTGTAGCAAGCGCTGGCTCATCAGGCGCTCGACGTGCCGGCGGACCGGTTCTTCCTTCATGCGGCCCAGGCACTCGGCGGCAAAGGCCCGCAGCAGCAGGGTGCGCGCCGCTGCCTGGTCGATGCCGCGGGAACGCAGATAAAACAGTGCGTCTTCGTCGATCTGGCCGATGGTGGCGCCGTGCGTGCATTTCACGTCGTCGGCATGGATTTCCAACTGCGGCTTGGTGTCGATCTGCGCCGAATCGGATAGCAGCAGGTTACGATTGGTTTGCTTGGCGTCGGTCTTCTGCGCGCCCTTGTGTACCACGATGCGGCCGTGAAAGACTCCGTGCGCGCGCTCGTCGAGGATGCCGTTGTAGAACTGGCGGCTGCCGCAGTGCGGGCTGGCATGCTCCACCAGCATGTAGTTGTCGAGGTGCTGCTCGCCCCCGCCGGCAAACAGTCCGTTGATCAGGCACTCGCCACCCTCGCCCGCCAGCACCGGATGAACGTTGTTGCGCACCAGCGCTCCCCCCAGCAGAACCGAGTGCGACGCCAGGTTGGCGCTGCGTCCCTGCTGAATGCGCAGGGTGGAAACGTTAAACGCCCGCTGGTGTTCACGCTCCAGCATGTAATGCGCAACCACGCTGTTGTCGCCCGCTATGAGTTCGGTTGCCGAATTACTTAAAGTAACCGCAGCCCCGGACTGCGGAAGAGAAACGTAATCCTCCACCACAGAAACCTGGCTGTTTTCTTCAGCAACGATCAGGTTGCGGGGATGCGTCACGGCGGGAGCGCCTGTGTCGGCGCCCAGAAACAGCAGGTGAATGGGCGCCTCCAGAACGATGCCGCGTTCTACGCGCACGTACGCGCCGTCTTCGGCAAAGGCAGTGTTCAGGGCAGAAAACGAATCGCGTTGGATATCCAGGTAGCGGCCCAGGTGCGGCTCAAGCGCCGAAGGATTGAGCGCCAGCTTGCGCGCCAAGCTGTCCACTTCGACGCCGGCGGGCAGCTTCGAAACCGAAGACAGCCTGGGCGAAAAACGCCCATTTATGAATACGAGCTGGCAAGCGGCGCCGGGAATGCGCCACGGCGCAAGATCGGCCGGGGTGAGCTCAGTGCTGCCGTCTCGTGGAACGGCCTTGGCCGCCAGCCGAAACGGCGTGCGCGCGATTTCGGAGACGTTGGTAAAGCGCCAGTCTTCGTCCCGCGTCGTGGGAAAGCCCGCCTGGCAGAAGCGCGCGAACGCCCTCTGCCGCAACTGCTGCAACCAGGGCAGGTCGTGGCCGGCGGCGGTTTTTTCGAACTCGCTGAAGCTCGCCAGGTAATTTTCCAAATGCTGAGCTGCGGTAATCAATCTTTTCTCTCCCAGGTTCTTTATGCCGCTGGCGCGCTCTGCCGCTCCTGGCTTTCCACCATTCCGTAGCCCTTCTCTTCCAACTCAAGCGCCAATTCGGGGCCGCCGGAACGGACAATGCGGCCGTCCACCAGCACGTGAACGAAGTCCGGAACGATGTAATTCAACAGGCGCTGATAGTGAGTCACCACTATGAAGCTGCGTTCGGGGCCACGCATGGCGTTGACGCCGTTGGCCACGATGCGCAACGCGTCGATGTCGAGCCCGGAGTCGGTCTCGTCCAGCAATCCCAGCGTGGGCTGAAGCACGGCCATCTGCAGAATTTCGTTGCGCTTCTTCTCGCCCCCAGAGAACCCCTCGTTCACCGAGCGGTTCATGAGCTTCTCGTCCATCTCTAGCAGCTTGAGCTTTTCGCGGAAGATGGGCAGGAAGTCCATGGCGTCCATCTCGTCTTCGCCGCGATACTTGCGCACCGCGTTCAGGGCCGAGCGCAGCAGGTAAGCGTTGCCGATTCCGGGAATCTCTACCGGATACTGGAAGGCCAGGAAAAGCCCTTCGCAGGCGGCCTCTTCCGCCTTCATGGCCAGCAGATCCTTGCCCCTGAAGAGCACCTCTCCGGCGGTGACCTCGAAGTTTTCGCGGCGCGCCAGCACTTGCACCAGGGTGCTCTTGCCGGAGCCGTTGGGGCCCATGATGGAGTGCACTTCGCCGGGGTTCACCGTCAGGTTGATCCCCTTGAGAATCTCCTGCCCAGCGACGCGGGCATGCAAGTTCCTGATTTCCAGTAATGCGCTCATCTCGTTCTTGATTTGCTCCTATCGAAGTTTTGCAAGCGCAGGCTTCAGCCGCGCCGAAAAAGTATCTTTGAAATCGGGTTCTTTTAGCCCCGGTGGTGATTACCTTTAGCCAGCCCACGAGCCCCTCAGGGGCTAAAGCCCATATAACGTAGCGATTCCCGGCGGCATGGCTAAAGCCATGCCCTTTCAAAGAAATGAACTCATCCCACGCTGCCTTCGAGGCTGACGCTCAGCAGCTTCTGTGCCTCCACTGCAAACTCCATCGGAAGCTCGCGAAAGACGCGCTTGCAAAAGCCGTTGACGATCATGGAAACTGCGTCCTCGGTCTTCAGCCCGCGCTGCCGCAGGTAGAAGAGCTGGTCTTCGCCGATCTTGGAGGTGGAGGCCTCGTGCTCCATGCGCGCCGTCGAGTTCCGTACCTCGATGTAAGGGAAGGTGTGCGCGCCGCACTTGTCGCCCACCAGCAGCGAATCGCATTGCGTGTAGTTGCGCGCTCCGGTGGCGCCCTTCATGATCTTGACCTGCCCGCGGTAGGTGTTCTGGCCGTAGCCGGCGGAAATGCCCTTGGAGACGATGGTGCTGCGTGTGTTCTTGCCCAGGTGGATCATCTTGGTGCCGGTGTCGGCCTGCTGGCGGTTGTTGGTGAGTGCGACCGAATAAAATTCGCCCACCGAGTTGTCACCCTGCAAAATGCAGCTCGGATATTTCCAGGTTATGGCCGAGCCGGTTTCCACCTGCGTCCAGGAGATTTTGGAGTTCACGCCCAGGCACTTGCCGCGCTTGGTCACGAAGTTGTAAATCCCGCCGCGGCCATCCTTGTCGCCCGGATACCAGTTCTGCACGGTCGAATACTTGATCTGTGCGTTGTCGAGGGCGATCAGCTCGACCACCGCTGCGTGCAACTGGTTCTCGTCGCGAATGGGCGCGGTACAGCCTTCCAGATAGCTGACATATGCACCCTCGTCGGCAATGATGAGCGTGCGTTCGAACTGTCCCGTCTGCGCCGCGTTGATGCGGAAGTAGGTCGAGAGCTCCATCGGGCAGCGCACGCCCTTGGGCACATAGCAGAACGAGCCGTCGCTGAAGACGGCCGCGTTCAGCGAGGCGAAAAAATTGTCGGTGTAAGGCACCACCGTGCCCAGATACTTCTGCACCAGCTCCGGATGTTTCTGCACCGCTTCGGAGAATGAGCAGAAGATCACGCCCGCCTCGGCCAGCTTTTGCTTGAAGGTGGTGGCCACCGAAACGCTGTCGAAGACCGCATCCACCGCCACTCCGGCCAGCATCTTCTGCTCTTCCAGCGGGATGCCAAGCTTCTCGTAGGTGCGCAGGATCTCCGGGTCAAGCTCGTTCAGGCTATCCAACGACGGCTTCTGTTTGGGCGCGGAGTAGTAGACGATGCCCTGGTAATCGATGGGGCCGTACTTGATGTTGGCCCACTTCGGCTCCGCCTGCGCCTTTTCCAGCGACGCCCAGTGGCGATATGCCTTCAACCGCCACTGCAGCATGAACTCCGGCTCCTTCTTCTTTTCTGAAATGAGGCGGATGATCTCTTCGCTGAGCCCTTTCGGAATCCGCTCCTCCTCGACGTTGGAAATGAATCCCCACTTGTACTCGCGTTCCGCAAACTCCCGAATTGGATCGACGTTTGTGCTCATTGAGTTCTCCCGGAGACGATTGCCGGCCACGCCTTACCGTGCGCATCCTGGATGGTTGTAAGCTTCAGCGGGTGAATCAGGTCGGAGAGCATCAGCCTGTGCAGCGCCCCTTCCACCACCCGGCTGATCACCCTTTGGTTGTCCCGGATAGGGCAGTACTGCTCCAGCTCACAGGTCGAAAGCTCGCTGCTGCACTCGGTGAAAGCCACCGGGCCCTCCAGCGCGGAGATGATCTCCGCTATCGAGATATCCTGCGGCTCCCTGGCCAAGCTGTATCCGCCCTTGATGCCGCGATAGGAGATCAGCAGGCCACTTTGCAGCAGCTCTTTGAGAATCTTGCTGACCGTGGGCAGCGGCACTCGCGACCCGGCCGAAAGCTCCCGCGCCGTGTGCACCGCCTCCGTCCGGCTCCGCCCCATGAGAGTCATCAAAACCAGCCCGTAATCCGTGAGCTTGCTCAGGCGAATCATCGCTGCGCCTCTTTCCACTCCTGACGCGGCTTTTTACCGTTCTGGTGGATTAGATGGCAAACCGTACCGAATCGGTACTTTTTTATTTTGCGCTATTTTGGCCAGCAACAAGCAGGCTCAAGAGGCTCTGAGAACCCACATGCGAGATGCTTTCTCCTATAACCCGCTACCCTGAGAGGATCAGAATTGTGGAAGTCTGAAGAGCAAAATCGTGGAAGCCCACGCCTTCAGACGTGGGAGTAGTGAGGAGCAAGGAAGGAGCGCCTTTAGGCGTGGGCTGCGCCGTCCTGCATTTCTGAAACGCGTCTCTTACCGCGACAGCAACTTTGGAAACGTCTCTTGCCACCGCGGCTGAAGCCGGTCCAGATTTTGCCCCCGAGCCCCACGCCTAAAGGCGTGGGCTTCCACCCTCGTGGGCTTCCACGCTGGCCACTGAAGCTCCGGCTGGTTACGAGATGCCGATCAGATCGGAGGAAATTGGCGCGCGGGGAACATAGGGACGGGAGCTGATCTGCTGCCGGAAAGCCGGGTCCCAGCGCCCTGGGACAACTTTGCCGCACTTTGGGCAGCACCCCTCGGCCGTCACGCAGTAGCGCTTGATGTGATAGCCATGGCGGGCAATCAGCAGCTCATGGCATTCGGCGCAGCGCGTATTCTCCAAATCGCCAACGTAGCCGGGAAGGTTTCCGGCATAGATGTAGCGAAGCCCGGCGCGTTTGCCGATTTCGGCTGCACGCAAGAGTGTCTCCGGCGGGGTGTTGTCGGTATCACTCATCTTGTAATCGCTGTGGAAGGCGGTCACGTGCCAGGGAATGTCCAGTGAGACTCCGGCCAGGAATTCCGCCAAGCCCGTGAGTTCCTCGTCGGAGTCGTTGAAGCCCGGAATCACCAGGGTAACGATTTCCATCCAGATTCCCAGTGCGTGCAGGCGGCAAATGGTGTCCAGAATCGGCTGCAGCCGTCCGCCCAGTTGATGATAGTGCTGCTCGTCAAAGCCTTTGAGGTCCACCTTGAAGAGGTCGATCCAGGGGCGCAGGTACTCCAGCACCTGCGGCGTGCCGTTGCCATTTGAGACGTATGCGGTTGCCAGTCCGGCGACCTTGGCCAGTTTGAAGATTTCTACCGCCCACTCGGAGGTGATCAGCGGCTCGTTGTAGGTACTGACGATCAGGCGCGCGCCTTGCCGCAGCGCCTCCTGGACCAGGGCTTCGGGATTGACGCGCAACGCCGGAGAAACGGCGTGCGGGTCGCGCAGCGCCTGCGAGGTCACCCAGTTCTGGCAGTAAGAGCAGTGCAGGTCGCAGCCCAGCATGCCGAAGCTGTAGGCCAGGGCGCCGCTGTAGGCGTGGAAAAACGGCTTCTTCTCGATGGGGTCGCACTGCACCCCGCCCACATATCCAAACGGCGCGAAGAGTTTGCCGCCCTGATTGAACCTGACCTTGCAAACTCCCGCTTGCCCTTCGGAAATGGGACAGCAGTGCCCGCAGGAGTAGCAGCGCACGCGGTCGCGGTCGAGCTTTTCGTACAACTCCGGCGCGGCCTCGCGGACGTTCGCGTTAAGAACTTCTTTGAGGGTAGCCATGAATGTGCTCGCTAACTTAGATTTTAATCCATTGCCAGGAAGCTGATTTTCCAGTAGTGGGTCAATTTGAATTTCCACAACAACGGGTGCCCCACGTCCCGCCCTGCTTTTGGGCTGACGTGGGCCAATTCCCCAGGTTAGCGCCGAAAAGAGCGGCGCGGAACCTGGGGCACCTTTCAAATTGACCCACTACTGATTTTCGATTTTCTTGATTTTTGATTGCCAAGTTCCGGCGTTCTTTGCTGTCCTTGGCTGTTCAATCTAAAATCAGGAATCTGAAATCAAAAACCCGAGGAGAGCCATGAAAGCCATACGCGTTCACGAATTCGGCGGTCCCGAGAAGTTGGTTTTGGAGCAGGTCCCGGACCTGCGTCCCGGTCCGGGCGAGGTAGTGGTGCGCATTCAGGCCGCCGGCGTAAATCCGGTGGAGACTTACATACGCGCGGGCGCGCACATGATAAAGCCCACGCTGCCGTACACCCCGGGCATGGACGGCGCCGGCACGGTGCTCAGTATCGGCGAAGGTGTGCAGCGGGTCAAGGCCGGCGAGCGCGTCTATACCGCGGACAGCATCAGCGGAACCTACGCCGAGCAGGCCCTCTGCCGTGAAGCGCAGGTTCATCCCTTGCCCAAACAGATTTCCTTCCAGCAGGGCGCCGCCTTAGGCGTGCCCTACGCAACCGCCGTTCGTGCCCTCTTCCAGCGGGCGCACGGTTTGCCCGGCGAGTCCGCCCTGGTGCATGGCGCCAGCGGCGCCGTGGGCGTTGCGGCGGTGCAACTGGCGCGGGCCCATGGCATGCTGGTGATCGGAACCGCGGGAACCGACAGGGGCAAGCAGTTGGTGCGCGAAATGGGGGCGCATCACGTTTTCGATCACAATTCTCCGAACTTGCCTGAGGAAGTGGCCAAGGTCACCGGCGGGCGTGGGGTGAACATAATTCTGGAGATGCTGGCCAACAAGAATCTTGCCAAAGACCTGGCCATGGCCAGTGCTCGCGGGCGCATCGTGGTGATCGGCAACCGCGGGACCATCGAAATCAATCCCCGCGACGCCATGCTGAAAGAGGCCTCAATACTGGGCCTGATTCTGTTCGCCGCTTCCGCGCAGGAATTGGCCAGCATTCACGCCGGACTGGGGGCCGCGCTGGAGTTCGGTATAGCCAAGCCGGTGATCGGCCAGGAGATTCCGCTGGCCGAAGCCCGGCGGGCGCACGAAGCCGTACTGGCACCGGGCAGCTATGGCAAGATCGTGCTGGTGCCGTAGGCAAAGCTTTTGTGGAAGCCCACCAAAAGAGGCTGCGGGAAAACAGATTTAGGGGCGGATTTAGATACAAGATCTTGTTAGAGCTTGTTTCAAAAATACTTCTTTGAAAGGGCCTTGGCTTTAGCCAGACCGTTCAGAAAATGCAGGCTTTATTGAGGGCTGCATATGTAATGTCCTACACCGCAATGAGGTACCCACTGAAAAGTTGTCATGGCGAGCGGAGGCGCGCAGCGCCGGAGTCGAGCCGCCTTGTGCTTTCCGGCACCAAACGCAAGGTTCCTCCACTCCGCCGCGCTGCGCGGCTCCGGTCGGAAATGACAATTCGTATTTTGGTAGGACATTATTTTTGCAGCACTCAATAGCCCCTGAGGGATCTGCCGTTCCCCTCAAGAATGGTTTTTTGAAACAAGCTCTAGCGATTGTTGTAGTAGCCGCAGCCTATAGCGCCTGGCTTGTTGCTTCGGCGCGTTTTTCCGCAGCCTGAAAAGGTGTGGGCTTCCACAAAGAACCAGTCTGCCAGCCCGCGAAAACCGGAAGCCTACCTACACCGCGAACTTTCTTCTCGCCCAGCGGCTGGGCGAGGGCCGGTCAAGCGCCTCGCGGACCCGCGTCAAAAGCACGTCGGGTGAGAACGGCTTCTGCAGGAACAGGCCCTCGCTTTCAATCGCGTTCTGGTGCCGCAGCGCGCTGTTGGTATAGCCGGACATGAACAGCACGCGCACGTCGGGAAATTTTTTCGCCACCTGGTCGGCGAGTTCCTGGCCTCCCAGGTTGGGCATTACCACGTCGGTGAGCAGCAGATCGACCAGCGGTGCCGCCTGCGCCATGCGCAGTGCCTCGGCGCCATCGGAGGCCGCCAGCACCTTGTAGCCGTTCTCGCGCAGGAACTGGGCAATCAGGTTGCGCAGCAGCTCCGAGTCTTCCGCCACCAGCACGGTTTCTGTTCCGCACAGCGCCGGCCGCGAATGGAGGCCCTTTTCAGCCGCGGCGGCGGCTTCGGCGGTCGTCGGAAAATAAATCTTGAAGGTGGTTCCGCTGCCCGGCTCGCTGTAGACCCAGATGTGCCCCCGGGCCTGCGATACGATGCCGTAAACGGTCGACAAGCCCAGGCCGGTTCCCTTCCCCGCTTCCTTGGTGGTGAAGAACGGCTCGAAGATCAGCTTCTGGGTTTCCTTGTCCATTCCCTGGCCGGTGTCGCTGACGGCCAGCAGGACGTAGCGGCCGGGGGAGACGCCGTGGTGAGCGGCCTCATGCGTGTCGAAGTAAACCTCTGCGGTTTCGATCGTCAGCTTTCCGCCCTGCGGCATGGCATCGCGCGAGTTGACCACCAGGTTCATGATGACCTGCTCGATCTGCACCGGGTCCAGCTTGACATGCGGCAGCTCGCTGCCACGCACGATGCGCAGGTCGATGTCTTCGCCGATCAGCCTGGGCAGCATCTTGTCCATTCCGTCCAGGATGCTGTTCAGGTCGAGCACCTCGGGTTGCAACACCTGCTTGCGGCTGAAGGCCAGCAGTTGACGGGTCAGCGCCCCCGCGCGGCTGGCCGCCGTCATGATCTCCTGGGCCGCTGAACGGGCCTTGTCGTCTGGGGCTGCGCTGGCGTGGATAAGATAGCTGTAGCCGACGATTACGCTCAGCAGGTTGTTGAAGTCGTGGGCGACGCCGCCGGCCAGGCGGCCGATGGCTTCCATCTTCTGCGATTGCCGGAGCTGGTCTTCCAGCTTTTTCCGCTCGGTAATGTCGCGCGCCACAATCGACAAGCCAGGAGTGGTCTCGCGGCCGCCTTTAATGACCGAGATCGTCAGGGCGACATCGATGAGCCGGCCGTCCTTGCGCACCCGCATCGACTCCCCTTTCCAGCTCCCGCTTTCTCTGAGCTGTACGAGCTGGCGCGCCCATTCCTCGTGGAGCTTGGGCGGAATCAGGGCGGAGGCGTTGCGGCCGACGATTTCCCTCGCCTTGTAACCGAACATCTTCTCCGCCCCCGGGTTCCAGGCGGTAATGACGCCGTCCAAGGTCTGCCCGATGATGGCATCATCGGAGGAATCCACGATGGCCACCAGTTGCCGCAGGCCTTTCTCCGCCTCCAGACGCTGGCTGACGTCGCGCAAACGCACGGTCAGAACGGTCTCGCCGCCGGCCCGAAACTTGGAAATCGAAGCCTCCGCCGGAAATTCCGTTCCGTCCTTGCGCAGCCCGCAGATAGTGGAGCGCTCGCTCATCGCCCGCAGCACGTCGCCGGAGGAACGGAAGGCGTTCACGTGCCCGAAGTGAGCGGCGCGGAAGCGCTGGGGAAGCAGCTCATGAATGGGCTTGCCCAGCATCTCCTGCGCGCTGTAGCCAAATATCTTTTCTGCGCCCGGATTGAACAGGGTAATGGCTTGCGCCTCATCTACCGAGATGATGGCGTCTTCCGAGAGCTGCACCACGCCGCTGAACTTCAGGTTCGACTTGCGCAAAGCGGCGGCGGAAGCCTGGGCCGCTGACCCGGTTCCCCAGATCACCGCCGAGGCGACAACGAAGGCAACATCCAGCGGCATGGAGTTGCCGCCAACCTGGGCCGCGCGGTACTCCCACCCGGCAATCAGGGCAAAGCTCAACAGAAGCGACAGCAGGCCGGGGCGCCAGCCGGCGAACCAGCTACTGAGTGCTATGGCCGCCAGGAAGGCGAAATAAAGAGGCTTTTCGCTGTCCCGGGCTCCCACCAACAGGGAAATGCCCAGGGCAACCAAACAGGTAACTATCGCAACTGCGTACCCCGCCAGCGGGTGGCTGGCGAGGGTCTCGGTAATGGAACTGGCGCTCCGCGATGGAGATGCCACGGGTACTCTCCGTTCGGACTACTCCCCGATACTTTCGGCCCAAGTCCAGATCAAAAATATCTGGATGATTTACTCTAGAATTGTAGCATTCAAGATTAGGTACGAATGTACCGACCCGGAAACAATGCACGCCCACCTAAGATGATGCAGGGCTGCACCTTTGAGTTGTTAATTTTATGAGGCGGTATCGAGTTTTTAGTTTTTGATTTCCAAGGCGTTTCCCAACGCTAAACAGGTATTCCAAATTCGAAACTTGAAACTCTTCTAGCGTTTTCCCAGGTCGAAATTGTTGTTGCGGCTGTAGGTAGGCGCCGGCGGCAGGGTGACCTGCAGCTTGAAGTCTCGGCCCTCGTAGCTCATCAGCAAAGTGAATACGCCGGCTGGCATCTGGCGGAAAAGGTAATTCCCTTCCTTGTCGGTAACGCTTTCCGCGCCGGTTTCGAGGATGCGCACCCTCACGCCCGCCACCGGGACTTCGGTATTGGCGGCGGAATCGAAAATTCTGACCAGCCCGCCGATGCTCCTGATGGCCTTGAGCTTGAAGCTGACGTGGGTGGGCAAGCCGGCGCGCAGCTCGCACGGCTGCGTCTCCAACTCGTCCGACCGGTAACCGCTGGGCAACGATTCCGCTCTGATCGCCACCGTGCACTTTCCTTCTGCCAGGTTGGCGATGTTGAACTTGCCGTCGGCGTCGCTCACCGCCGCATAGCTCTTCTCGCCAACGGAGACGGTAACGCCGACACCGGCGATGGGCGCTTCGGCGTCGTTCTCGATCAGCCCGATCAGGCGCGCACGGCTGAATACCACGCCGAAGTTGACCACCGTGTCGATTTCCGCCGTTGCCTCCGATTGCGTGCTGAAGTAGAAAGGCCGATCCGAGCGCACCTTGGCCGTGATGTTATGCGGGCCATAGGGAACCCCGGTGAACCAGTAGCGTCCGGCGGCATCGGTCACCGTGCGGCGGCTGCCGTCGAGTACGATCTCCACGCCCGCCAGCGGCGGCATACCCTGGCGATAGACGCCCTCCAGTTGCACGTCCTCGAAAGCCATGCCCGAGATGGTGCCTTTGCGCCCCGGCGTCAGCAACCGGGGGGCGGAACTGAAGCGGTGCCGAATGGAAAACTCCAGTAGCGGCCGCCAGCGGGGAGATGAACCGCTGGCCTGGCTGCGAAACATCGAGTAAGAGATAAAAGCCGTGTTGGTGCGGCTCAGCAGGCGCGAATAGGTCCCGGCGATAATCTCCGACTGCTGCGTCGTGGTGGACATTTCGTTGCTGTTATACAAAAAACTCAGGAACAACTGCTGATGCGAGCGGTCCTTGCTCATCCAGTTCAAGGTAGCGCCGGCTTGCAGCAGCACCGGGCTCAGGTTCAGCGTCACCTGGTTTACCAGTCCAAGCGCCTGCAGGATGGATTCGTTGTGCAGCAGATCGGAGATCTGCTGCGGCGAGATGGCGGAAATGCCCAGGCGATCGAGCAGGTCCTGCAGGCCGGGAACGCTGGATATCAGCGAGGCCACGGTCGGCACATCCGTCTCCCGGTCGACGTACATGGTCAGGTGCCATTGCTTCACGCCAAGGCTGACGTTGCCGCGTATTCCACCTGCGCTGCTGCCCTGGCTGGACATTGCCGGGGCGCGGTAGAGCGCGCCCGCCGAGAAGTGCGCCGAGGTGAAATTCACTCCGGCGGGGACCTGTATGTTCTGCAACGCCCCGCTGGTAGTGAATCCGGTGAAACGCGCATACGAAAGGCCGGAGTTTACCGACCAGGCTTTGCTCAGCCGGTACTCCAGCAGCCAGTCCATCGAGATGTTGACCTGTTGCGACTGCGACATGTCGTAACGGTTTCCTGCGAAGTTCAGCGCCGAACTCGCCTTGCGGCCCAGCTTGCGGTCCCAGCGGAACTCCGACAGCAGCCCATGCAGGTCGTTGACCGCCACCGAACTGAAGTTACGCGGCTCATAGCGAAAATTGCCATAAATGTGTTCCGCCAGGTCGCGCTGATAATCCAGCCGGACGGCGCCGCCGGCGCCGCCGCCCCACCCGGTCTCCGCCAGGAACTTCAGCCGGTTGGGAATTTCCCGCCGGAAAACCAGCGAGGCGATCGAACCGGAGCGTCCGCTGAGCGTGTTGGAAGAGGCGTTATCCAGGTAGTAGAAATTCGGCGTAAGCGAATTGTTCGTCCCCAGGCGTATGCGGTAGCCGAGCCCCACCGCCGTATCTTTCTCGGTCGGCAGCAGCAGGTTCTGGAAGAGCGACTGAGCGGTGTAGCCGCCGTGAAAGAACCAATTGCCCTCGCGCAGGTGGAAGCCGCGCACCAGGACGTTATCCAGGGTCAGCGGCGAGTTGGCCACCACCTGATCGACCAGCGTGACGTCCCGCCTGGGAGTATCCATCTCCCAGGAGAGCGCCGGCAGCCCCACCGGCGAGCCGGAGGTCGCTCCCGTCACATAGTTTGAATTGATCATGTGGAAGCGTATGAGCCGGTCGCCCTGGCGGCTGGAAAAATCGAAGGTATTCAGCAACTGCGCCGGGTCGCTGCTATAGCGCAGCTCGTAGTTCCCTTCTTCGTAGTTGCGCCCCGCCCGCGGCGGCTCGAATCCCGGCGGATAGACATTGGCCGGCTGCGGCACCGAGACGCGGAAGTTCAGCAGACCCACGCCGGTCACCACGATGATCGTGGTCATGCCGGGGCTATTACCCTGCACCACCACTACCCCGTCCACCAGCGTGGCGTCGGCGTAAAAACTGTTCAGCGAATAAGCGGCGGTGGCTCCCGGAATGCGCAGCTCAGCCCGCTGCTGGTAGCCCACCACAAGCGTCTGCGCGGCCAGCGGCATGGCCGCCAGCCCCATCAGCAGCAGCGCCGCTAGCAGGCGAAGCTTCATTCGACCCTGAATTCAGCCGTATTCGATATGGTTTTGTCTTCAAACTGAAAAGACGTCACGGCGCGGTAGTTCCCCGCATGAAGTTCTCCGGAGTATTCGGCCGCGAACTGCAAACGCTCGCCCGGCAGCAGCCGTTGCGAGCTGAACGGAACTTTGCCCACCAGCTTGCCCGCTTCGGACAGCAGGACCAGCACCCCCTCCGGAATGACCGGCTCCGTGCCGGTGTTGGTCAGCTCCAGAGAAACCTTCAGGGGGCGGGTGGCAGTCTGCGGGGTGACTTCCATCGGCGAGGCGGAGACATTGAAGTTGTCCGAGGCGGTAAAGGTGATCAGGCAACCCAGCGAGGCTGTCATCCCTACCGCGTTGGTCTCGCCGGTAAAGCGGTCGGTTCCGTGGAAAACGGCGGCGATGGCGCGCACGTCCGTATCCGGCACCAGCGTCACAGTCACGTCCACCGAGGCCGCGTCTCCCGGTGGCACGCTCACCGTGGGCTTGGAAAACACGGCGGTGGCGGCGATACTTTTGGGCAGTTCGCCGGCGTTCACGAACACCCGCTTGCCGTCGCGCACCACGATGTCCTGGGCAATCATCTCGAAATTGAACGACATGCTGGTTTGGTTGCTGATGGTCAGGGTCTGAGTCACGCTCTGGCCCGGTTTGCCGCGAGTGACGACCACCGCCGGACTGAGGGAAATGGCGCTCAGCTTGCCGTTGTTTTCCGGCTTGCCAGGAGCTGGAGCTTGTGCCTTGGCGCCTTCCTGACTGGCGGCCGGGGCGGCAGCTTTTCCGTTTTTTTCATCGAGCGGGTAGGCGGTATCAACCAAGGCAACAACCAGGACAACAATAGCCGCAAAAACTATCCGCTTACCGGTTAAGGCACACGTTACACGTCTCACTCGCCGCTCCTTGGCAACTCTTCCTAAGTGCAAATATTTTGAGTTCACCACCTAGGGAGGGTCAATCATAAATAAAACCGGGTGAGCCTCAAGTAGTACCTATTCAGATACGGCCATGAACCCGATGTTACGGGCAATATTCCCCTGAGACTCGGTAATCGTGTTGGGAACCTCAATCTCCAGCCGGTGCTGATTCACCGCCCAGTAACGCACCCCATGCTGGATCAGCCGCGGCGTGGCCTCCAGCTTAATGCCGTCGAGAAACACCTGGCAGCGCGGATCGGAATTGTAAAGCACCGCGCTCAAGCTGGCCGACCCCTGCGAAACCACGCTGCTCTCCAGGCGAATGCCAAAAACCGTGCGCACAACCATGGAGTGCGGACGGCGCTCGACCGTCACTCCGGGGCTGCTGGACCCGGTCCCGGACGATACACGGCCAAGCTGGCAGCATGCCCTGGCCGGAAGAGCCCCCCGGCACCAGCGCCCCCCCGCTCACCGAAACTAAGACGATCGAGATGGCGCCATCGGTGCCGGTGGAGCGCTTTACCGCTGCCGGCGAAGGCTGCGTCGGCACAGGCTTGCGCTGGCCTTCGGCGGAGTAAACCGCGCATAAGGCCAGCACCAGCACTGTTGCGTATCGGCCTGCTTTGCCTAGTCCAGACATCCCTCACCTCACTTAGCCCCTCCCGCCCTACTGGGCAGTGGCCGCCAAGTTGATAGTGTTGGATATAGCGCCCGCTGACAGGCTCTGCGGAATCTGCAGAGTCAGGGCGTGGGCTTCGACATCGCCGAATGCGGTTCCGGGATTGACAGCCTGCGCCGTGGTCGACAGGGTTACGCTGTCGACGGTCCAGGTGTTGTTGGCATCCGCGCTGGCTAGCGCCGCGGTCAGACCATACCCGGTCTTGCCGTTGGTGTTGTACATCCCAACCCTCACGCCGAAGCTAGTAGCCAGGGTGAAGGAAGTGACGTAAGGACTGCCGTTCAACGTACGCGTGATGCCGGACCCGGGGGCAGGACCGTACGCGGACACGTTACCCAGGCTCAAAACCGCTGCGGGTGTTCCGGCACCACTGGCCAGGGCCGGCCCACCGCTAGCTTGCTCGAGCGTCAGGTAGATTGAGCTCTGCAGGTTCGCGCTAACACCAAGCGTCCCATTGACAGGCCCATTGTTCTGGGCCATGGCGCCAACCGAAAAAACAAGCGTCATAGCCAAAATTAAAAAAAGCACTTTCTTCATTTGCACACCCTCCGAGAGTGTCTTGCCTAAGTTTTTTACTTCGATTACTGCCTGGCCTAACAGGGGGAGGCTTGGCTTTACTGCAACTACAATCGTTCCCGCGCCCGCCGGCTGTGCCGGCCGCATCAGTTGGCGGTCGCGGTGAAGTTCACACCATTCGAGATAACGGTGCCCGATGTCGTGGTAAATGGAATCGTCAGCGCCAGCGTGTACTGCGTGCCCGGAGCGGTCGAAGAGTACGCTCCGGTGGCTGTAAGCGTCGTCGCCGACGCGCTGCTGATGGTGCTACCCCCGACCTGCCACGTGTTGGTAGCGTCTGCGGTGCTAAGCTGCGCCGTCAGCGTATAGTTGGCGCTGGAGGAGTTCACCTTGCTGACCTCGACGCCGAAAGGCGAACTCACGGTGAAGCTGCTGGCGCCAACTGAGCGGCCAATGTTCGACCCCAGCGTGCCGTAAGCCGATACGTTGCCAAAAGCCATCGTGGCGGCGTTGGTGCCCGTCCCGGTAAGCGTGATACCGGCGGGGGAAGTAGCCGTGTTGAACACCAGGTTGATGCTGCCGTTTACCGTGGCGGTCACCGTCAGCGTTCCGGACGAGGTCTGTGCACTAGCCGAAGCGGCCAGCAAAGCCACCACAATGACCAGCGTTGCCAAGATCGCGATCCGTTTCATTCTTTCTTCCTCTTTCTTTCCGCTAATGCGCCGTCGCGGTGAAATTGATGGTTGTGCTGAGTTGAGTCCCGACAGCAGGCCCGCCGGCGCCCGGCGCGGCCGTCGATACAATCATGTACAGCGTGTGGGCGACGTCCGTGTTGTAGCTGGCGCCGGTCTGCACGGTCTGCGAGGTGGTCGTCAGCGTCACGGTGTCGACCTTAAAGGTAAGCCCGGTGGGGGCAGCCGCGGCCAGATTGGACGTTAGCGTGTAACTCGTGGTGGTGATTCCAGCCTCTATGACCTGGATGGCAAAAGGCGTAGATATCGTGTAGCTCGAGCTGGTGACGTTAGAGCGGGTCACGTTGGGCGATAGCGGACCGTAAGCCGAGACGGTTCCAAAGCCCAGAGCCGCAGCATTGGTATTCGCCCCGCCCAGGCCCACTCCGCCGGATGCCGTGTCGAACACCAGCGCTATGCCGCTGCGGTGCAACAGCGTTCCGTTGATCACGCCGGTGGCCACCAACTGCGCCGATAGCAAGGTGGGCGAGAGCAATGCCGCCGCCAGCCAAAGCAGCAGCATTACCCGATAGGCGCGATTTGCTTTCGTCGTCATTGCGATGTCGCCTGAAATTGCACGGTAAAACCCACTACCTGGGCGGCCGCGGCGTTTCGGACCGAGATGCCAAAAGTTTCCATGATCTGGCCGTAGCTGTTTGTCTGCTGTGCCGTTCCCGGCTGGGCAGCCGGGAGCGTCGCCCCGTTCAACAGGAAGCTCACACTCGCGGGAATGGTGCTGGATACCCAAGCGCGCAGGGCATACTTTGTGCTGGTGGAATTCTGGACCTGCACATTCAGGTAAAAGGGCGTACTGACCGTGTAGGTCGTTCCATTAAGACTGTAGGTTGCACAGCCGCCATGCCCGCCGGTGTTGTTCGCCCAGCCCATGTTCAGGCCGACGCTGTTCGTTCCGGAGTTGGCCAGCGTGCATCCTCCGGGATAAGTGTTGAACACCAGGCTGATGGAAGGCGTCACCTGCATGGTGACGTCGAGATTCGTGGGCCTTGCGCTTGCGCGTGCGCCGACAACCTCATCAGCAGCACGATCAAGCACGCGCTCAGAGTGAATCCCAGGTTCCAGTCAGATCTGCGCATCTTCAACAGCCTTTTTTCTGCCAGCAACCGATGGCGGGTAAGCTTGAAATTTCCAGCAGTACAATCAGCATGCCGTACTACCGGACATGTCCCCCGCCGTCGCTGCCGCCTGCCACTGAGGTCCCTCGGCTCCGACACTGAAAGGCAGATTACGTGTCATCTAAGGAACTGGCAACGTAACGGAGGTAATCCGGGCCTGGACGCTGGTAACAAACCTTCGTGTCGCAGCGACAGGCTTGCGGCATATACCCGGGAGCGGCACTCTATGCTCTCTCAAGACACGTTGTAATCTGAATCAGCCGAAGTACTTACGCGCTTAACCGAAGGGTCTGAGAACGGTTACGTGAGACACTGGCCGAAGCCCTATTGCGCCGCGCACCAAGGTAATCACCCCCACCCATCTATTGACACTCTTGGTACACGTTCCGGATTGCACTCTTTTACTCAGCACAAAGCGGAAAGAATTTTCCCTGTGCCAGCGCTCGGCACGAAGCGGAAATAATTTTCCTTATTTTCAGAGACAGGGGCGGAGAACCGCGGCGGGCGCGGTTCTTGCGGTTGGGACAGATTTGTCAGCCGAGAAGCTTGAAACTCAGGCTGCCCGCAGTGGTTCCCGCCGGAGGTTGAAGTTACGTTTTATGGGGCGGTTCAGGCCGTCACTTCCTGCTTTAGTTTTTCCGCCTGGAAACGCGTCACCAGGGCATCGATCACCGGCTGCAGCCTGCCATCCATGATCTCGCCCAGTTGATGAAGCGTGAGCCCGATGCGATGGTCGGTCATGCGATTCTGCGGGAAGTTGTAGGTGCGAATCTTTTCGCTGCGGTCGCCGCTACCCACCATGGAGCGCCGCTCCTTGGCGAGCGCTTCCTGCTGCTTGGCCAATTCCATTTCGTAAAGCCGTGAACGCAGAACGCGCATGCCCTTTTCACGGTTCTTGATCTGCGATTTCTCGTCCTGGCAACTGACCACGGTGTTGGTGGGCAGGTGGGTGATGCGTACCGCGGAATAAGTGGTGTTCACCGACTGCCCGCCCGGCCCCGACGAGCAGAAGGTATCGATGCGCAGGTCCTTGGGATCGATCTTTATGTCCACGTCTTCGGCTTCGGGCAGCACCGCCACCGTGACCGCCGAGGTATGCACCCGGCCCTGGGTTTCGGTGGCCGGCACGCGCTGCACGCGATGCACGCCGCTCTCGTACTTGAGCTGCGAATACACCCCATGGCCTTCGATGATGGCTATGACTTCCTTGAGCCCGCCGATCCCGGATTCCGAGCTCGACAGCACCTCCACCTTCCACCGCCGCGCTTCGGCGTAGCGCGTGTACATGCGAAAGATCTCGGCGGCGAACAACGTGGCTTCGTCGCCGCCGGTGCCGGCGCGGACCTCCAGGATCACGTTTTTCTCGTCGTTCGGGTCCTTGGGCAGCAGCAGGACTTTAAGCTCTTCGCCGGCGCGCGCGATGTGCTCTTCCAGTTGCGCCAGCTCTTCCTGGGCGTAGGCCCGCATGTCGGCATCGCTTTCCTCGGCGATGAGCGCTTTACTCTCCTCGATGCCGCGCTTCAGCTCCTTGTACTCGCGATACTTCTCCACCACCGGCGTGAGTTCGCTGTGCGCCTTGGCGGTCTTCTGATAGCGGGCGGAGTCGGCCACGATATCGGGCGAGGCCAGCGCTTGCGTCAACTCCTCGTACTTGGCTTCGATCTGTTCCAGACGGTCAAACATTTCGCTCGGTTCCAGTTCTTGGTTGTTAGTTATTAGTTCTTGATTGCCGGATTGCAGGCAGCGATTTGCGGCGGGCGCCGCTAGAGGTGGGCCGGTTCCGCGGCGGGCTGGAACCCCGCGTAAACGATATTTGCCAACGCCGGCATATGGTTAGTGTACTCCAAATTCCTGCAGTGCCGCCGTAGCCGGCGGCGGGCCTTGCGTGCCTTCTAGGCTATCACCAACTCGCCGCCGCGCTGCTTTTCCAGCTCCATGGCCTCGTTCAAGGCAACGATAGCGCACTCCACCTGGCTGTCGTCGGGCTGCCGGGTGGTGATGCGCTGCAGCCACAGCCCGGGACGAGTCATGATGGCAAACAGCGATGAGCGCCGCTTGGCGGCAAAGCGAATCACCTCGTATGAAACCCCGGCGATCAGCGGCAGCAGCACCAGGCGCATGCCAAATCCCGCCCAGAAGCTGCGGACCGGCACCAGCGCGTAGATGGCGATGGCGATCAACATGACCGTCATCAGAAAGCTGGTGCCGCAGCGGGGATGGAAGGTCGACCAGCGCTGCACGATGGACGTCTCCAGCCGGTCGCCGGCTTCGAAGGCGAACACCGTCTTGTGTTCGGCGCCGTGGTACTGATAAACCCTGCGAATCTCTCCCCACAGCGAAGTTAGCCAGATAAAGCCCAAAAACAGGGCCAGCCGGATCAAGCCCTCGACTATGGCGAAAAGCACCCGGTTGCCAAGTTGCGGGTCAAGCAGACGCAGCTCCTTGGTAGCCAGGTAGGGCAGAAACTTGTACATGAAGATAAAGAAGCCGAGCGCCAAGGCTATGTTCAGGGCCGCCACCCAGCCGCTGATTTCGACTTTTTTACCTTTGTCCCGACCCTGGTTGGGCACATGCTCTTTGTCGCTGGGCGTACTCCCACCGGGCTGATCAGCCTGCAGCTCTTCCATGGCCACGTTGGCCGAGTAGCGCAGCGCCTTGAATCCCAGCATCATCGCCTGGCCGAGGGTCACCACTCCGCGAATCAGCGGCCAGCCCTTCCACGGATTCTTCTCCGACGGCCGTTCCATCGGCTCCGAGTGCGTCGCCAATTCACCGGAGGCCCGGCGCACCGCGATGCCCCAGGCGTGCGGCGCGCGCATCATCACGCCTTCCAGCACGGCTTGTCCGCCCACCAGGGTCTCTTCCGCGCCCAGCGCCAAGGCGAGTTGAAGGGTAGTGTGAAAACGAAGCGTGCGGCGCAACCAGGACATAAATGATTGGATGCTACAACTCAGGGTCTGATTCTCCAATTGGAATGAAGTCCCCAGGGTATCTACCCGCGCTGGAAGCTGTCAAACCGCAAGGGATTAGCGGGTAGGTAGTAAGGTATCCCCCGGCAGAGCCGGGGGCTTTACCGGGTCGCGGGGCCCCTCAAAGGGGCCTTACCGCGACCCAAAGTCAAAAGCTCATAGTCCCCACGCTGTTTGTTTTGCCATGGAGCTAAGATTCTGCGGTCTTGAGTTGGGACCGCATCGTTTAGGACATTCTCGGGTGTGGGCTCAGTTCCTGGTAGTGCCGACTCCCGGAATTGTCAAACTTTGGGAGCCTCCCCGGCAGAGCCGGGGGAACTCCCATTTCATTAGAACGGCTCGGAATGGCCGCACTTCTGTCCGGATTGTGCCTGCATCTCCGACTCTTAAGATTTACGTAGCGCTGAAGCGAGGCACGCTCCGCTCCACCCTACAGCTTGTTTCATATATGGCTTTGAAGTTGCATTATCGTGGAAGCCCACGGCTTTAGCCGTGGGGCAGAGGACTGAGGAAACCGGCTTTAGCCGCGGTGACGGTGTATCTACAGCGCCTAAAGGCGTTATTGTTAAGCCCATTGTTTCCCACGCCTAAAGGCGTGGGCTTCCACCAGGTTCCATTTATGAAACAAGCATTAGTCCCTGATCCCTAACCCCTAAGCTTTCGCATCCAATCAATCTGGGTGAATCAACGCATGCGCCTGCTTGCCGAAACCTGCGAAGTGGTCGCCAGTATCGCCGGCAAAAACGAAAAGGTGGAGACCGCTGCCGCCTACCTTCGCGTTTGCCCGCTGCCGGATGCCGAGCTTTCTGCCATTTACCTCTCCGGGCGAGTGTTCCCTGCCCGCGACGAGCGCACGCTCCAGGTCGGAGGGGCATTGCTTTGGCGAACCATTGTCGAGGTGGCCGCCACCAATGACGCCAAGCTGGCGCTTGCTTTCCGCAAATATGGAGACCTTGGCTCGGCTGCCTGCGAGGTGCTGGCGTCCCGCCCCAAAGCCCCGGCCGCAGTGCCGCCTCTCACGCTCGCCGAAGTGGCAGACTGCTTCAGCCGTCTGGCCGAAGCTCGCGGCCCCACGGCCAAGCACCTGCTGTTGCGTGAGTTGCTGGCCCGGGCCACGCCGCTGGAAGCCAAATATCTGGTCAAGATCATGACCGGCGAGTTGCGCATCGGCTTCAAGGAATCGCTGGTCGAAGAGGCCAGTGCCAAGGCCTGGCAGGTTCCGGTCGAGGCGGTCAAGCGCGCCAACATGCTACTGGGCGATTTGGCGGAAACCGTTCGTTTGACCGCGCAGGGCCGGGCCGGCGAAGCCCGGATGCGCCTGTTTCACCCCATCGGCTTCATGCTGGCCTCTCCCGCGGCCAGCGCCGAAGAGGCTTTCGCCCAGTTTGCCGAGATGGTGGTCGAGGACAAGTACGACGGAATTCGCGCCCAGGCGCATTGTTCCGGCGGCACCGTGCGCCTGTTCTCGCGCACGCTCGACGACGTGACCGACACGTTTCCGGAGCTAGTGACCTCGCTGGCCGCGTTTCCCGAAGACGTAATCCTGGACGGCGAGATCCTGGGGTGGGATTTCGACCGCAACGGCGGCAGCGCGCGGCCCTTCTCCGAGTTGCAGAAGCGGCTGGGACGCAAGCGCGTGACCCTGGCCATGATCCGCCAGGTGCCGGTGGTTTACGCGGCTTTCGACGTGCTCTATGCCGGGCACGAGCTGCTGCTGGAACGTCCATTGCGCGAGCGTGCCGCCATCCTGGATGCGCTGTTCGCGCGCTTGCGCCATCCGCTCGATCCGGAAGTGGTTGGCGCGCAGGAAATTCTTACTTTTGATGCCGAAAGCGACCTGCCCCGAACCTCCCGGGTGCTGCGCGCTCCCTCTGCCCGCGCCACCTCGGCCGCGCATCTCGACGAGCTTTTCGAGCGCGCCCAGGCCCGCAGCAACGAAGGACTGATGATCAAGGATGCCGCCTCGCCCTACACTCCCGGGCGGCGCGGCCAGTCATGGCTCAAGCTGAAGCGCGAGCTGGCTACGCTGGACGTGGTGGTGACCGCCGTCGAATTCGGCCACGGCAAACGCGCCGGCGTGCTCAGCGACTACACCTTTGCCGTACGTGACGCCTCCACCCCAGCAAGCGCAACAACGGCGCTCGCTGGGGGCCCCGGCCAGCGCCTGCTGAATGTCGGCAAGGCTTACTCGGGGCTGACGGACGCGGAGATTGCCTGCTTGTCAGAGTGGTTCCGCGAGCATACCGTGCGCGATCACGGCCAGGCGCGCGAAGTCGAGCCCGCGGTGGTGTTGGAAGTGGCGTTCAATGCGGTCATGCGCTCCGACCGGCACGAGAGCGGATTCGCCCTGCGCTTCCCGCGCATCGTCCGCCTGCGGCCGGATAAACCGGTCTCGGAAATTGATACCCTGCAGCGCGTGCAGGAAATCTATAGCCGGCAGATTCATTTGCAGCGGACCGCATGAGCTGAACGCCTGCTGGATGCGGTCCGCCTGCACAGCCTAGCCGGCGGCCTGCGTGCCGGTCAGCTCGTAGCTGGTAGTAATCTGGATGGCCGGAATCAGCGAGCGATAGATGGGGCATTTCTTGGCGAAAACCTCGTGCACTCGCTCGACCGTCTCCCTCGCCGACTCGGGAGCGGACAGCTTCAGCAGCACGTGAATGCGCTTGATGATCAGCGTGCCGCCTTCGTTTTCAACCTCGCCCCGGGCGTGGGCCTTTACCTTACCGTCCTCGACTTCGATTTTGCGCGCTGCCAGCGCGCCGGCAAAAGTGCCCAGCAGTCAACCGGCAGTCGCCGCCACGATGTAATCCAGCGTGGTGGCATGTGTCTCTTTAAGGTTCGCCGGGTCCACTCCATAGTGCTTGGCCACCGGCCCGTGGGTGCTGAAATAGACCGGCTTCGCCTCGCCCGGAAGGTGCGCCACCCGCAGCGGACCGGCGACGCGTTCCAGATCAACCTGGGAGACGTATGCAATCTCCGCCATGACTGAACCTCCTGTGATCCTTTTATTCACCTCTGCCAAACTACTTCAAGAATACAACACCGAACCCACAGGACGGATTAACAATAAGTTCCCCGGTTTTCTTCCTACCGGAGGGACGGCGCGTTATCCTGTGTGCATGCCGACACCAGTTGCTTGCCTTCGCACCGGCGGGCCGGAGCTTGAGTTCGACTTTCCCGGGCTGCTGATCGGAGTGGCGGAATACGAAGAAGGTCCCACCGGTCTCACCGTGTTCTACTTCCCGCGCGGGGTGATGGCGGCGGTGGACGTGCGCGGAGGAGCGGCGGCCACCATCAACACCGACCGCCTGCGGCTCGGCTACGATCAGCCGACGGTGCGTGCCGTCTTCTTCACCGGCGGCTCCAGCTACGGTCTGGAAGCCGCTTCCGGGATCATGGCCGAGCTGCTGGCCAGGGGCGGCCAGGCCGTCGGCGCAGCGGGCGCGACCACGGCGTCTGCCGGGGGCGCCGTCGCCTGGGAGATGATCCCGACGGTCACCGGCGCGGTGGTCTTTGATTTTCGCGGACGCAACAACGCCATTTATCCGGACAAGCCGCTGGGCCGCGCCGCCATCCGGGCCGCACGCGAGGGGCGCTTCCCTCTGGGTGCTCGCGGCGCCGGGCGCATGGTAAACGTCGGCAAGTTCTTCGGCCCGGCTTTCATGGAGAGCGCCGGGCAGGGCGGCGCTTTTCGGCAGGCGGGGCCGACCAGGGTCGCAGCCTTCACGGTCGTCAACGCGGTGGGCGTGATAGTCGACCGCGCGGGGCGAGTAGTGCGCGGCAACTTCGATGCGGAATCCGGCTTGCGGAGCACGCTGGCCCGGGACCTCGAGGACGGTTCGGCGGCGCGCAAGAAACTCTCCCGGGCAATGCCAGAGCCTTTCCCGCAATCACCCGGCGGAGGCAATACCACCCTGACCATGCTGGTCACGAACGAGCAGCTAACCCATCGGCAACTGGGCCGGCTGGCGCTGCAAACGCACACCTCCATGGCGCGCGCCATTCAGCCCTTTCACACCGACAAGGATGGCGACGTGCTGTTTGCCGCCACCACCGGCGCGGTACACAATCCCGACCTGGAATTCGAAGAGCTGGCCGCCTATGCCGCCGAAGCCGCCTGGGACGCAGTGCTGAGCGCAGTGCCGAAGGACTGAGCTTTGCGTGGAGGCGAGCTGCCCGCTCAAGCGAAAGAAGCTTGAGCGGCACCCGTGCAGTTCAGCTTTCCGTGTGATTCTATGGTTGTCTATAATGCAGAGCCATGACTGACAAGCGGCTTGTGCTCTCGACGTGCGGTTCACGCGATGTGGCGCTGAAGATTGCGCGCGCCCTGGTGGGCAGTCAGGTTGCAGCCTGCGTCAACGTGGTGGGTCCGATCGAGTCCATCTACCGGTGGAAAGGAAAGATCGAAAACGCGCAGGAGTACCTGCTGCTGATCAAGACCACCGCCGAGAATTTCGAGCGCCTGTGCAACCAGATTCGTACCCTTCATACCTACGAACTGCCGGAAGTGCTGCAGTTGCCGGTGGAAGGCGGCCTCGAAGCCTACCTGGACTGGATCGGCGAATCGGTTACCGGCACCGGGCCGTAATACGCCATTCCCGGTTATCCGGCACTCGCTCTTCTGGCGTCTTCAGCGCGCGGCGCGACTGCTCTCGGTGGCGTAGTAGCCGCTGCGGGTGCGCACCTGCAAGCGCTTGTAGCCGGAGGCGCGGGCTTCCACCTTTACCGTATGGTAGCCGCCGCCGCGCTGCCCGCTACTGGGTTTAAAGCCGATGATGTACTGGTTGCGTATATCGTGGGCCACCTGGCGGCTGATGTCGTCGACCTCGGCGAGATCTTTGGGGAAGTAAGCCACGCCGCCGGTCTGCTCGGCCAGCGTGCTCAAGGCCCGGCGGGCGCGCTTCTGGCGCTCGCCGCCCAGTAATCCGATGGTGTAGATGGTTGGCCCGCCATCGACAGCCACTTTGCGCACGGCTTGCTCCAGCGTGTCCATGCTGGCCGTATCCTCGCCATCGGTGACCACCAACAGCACCTTCTTCTCGTCCGGCGGGGCGGTCTTCATGAGGTGCTCGGCCGAGGCCGCCACGGCGTCGTACAACGCAGTGCCGCCGCGCGCCTCAATGTTTTCCAGTGCCTTCCTCAACAGGTTAATGTCGTCCGTGTAGTCCTGGTCCAGGTACGGCGTCTGGTTGAAGTTGACAATAAAGACCTTGTCCTGCGGGTTACTGGCTTTGACCAGGTTGATGGCTGCCTGGTTCACCGCCGGGCGCTTGTCGCGCATGGAGCCGGAGTTATCCACCAGTATCCCCAGCGCCACCGGCACATCTCCCTTGCGGAATGAGGTTATCTTCTGCGGCTGGCCGTCCTGGAAGACGACGAAGGCATTCCGCTCGAGGCCGGTAATCAGGCGCTGGCGCTCGTCGACCACCGTGGCGTGCAGCGTGACCTCTTCAACTTCCTTTTTGAAGACAAAGACGCCGCCCTCTTCGCTGTCTGGGGCCTGGCCCTGCGGCGGCACCTGGACGGTATCACCCGGTTGGTTGGGGGCGGGAGGCACAGGTTGCGGCTTGGACATCGGGGGCGGCGGCGCAGGCAGGGGGCTTCCCTGTCCTATGCCCGTAGACTGCTGCGGCGCTCCGGCGGCCGGCAAGATCGTCCACAGAACAAGAGAGGCCAAAAGCGCCAGGGAGACACGTCTATTCACTCGCAGCATAATAACCCGTTCTCGCTTAAACCGAAAGTGGAGCCAACCCCTTCGGCGGCTTGACCTTGACCTTGATTTTGCGCCACCTGCCATCGTGGGCTGCACTCATTGGACGGTGTCCGGGAAGATATTGGTTGCGCAGCTCCAGCCCAATCTTCTCCCGCCGTATCCGCCAGCTTCCGGGAATCGACCGTCAACATCTGCCCGCCGCTCAGTTCGCCGAAGTTGCGTCTCCCGGGGTGGAAGGCTGCTACAATCAGCTCAGTTCCCCCAAGTTCACCGGCTGAGGTATGTGGTTCTCCCCTAAACTGTTGGCGGAAGCACCCGGCAGAGAGCGGTGTCGAGGCGTGCTTTGGGGCGAGGCGCCGGGGCGCAGGGTCATTCTCATCCTGGGATTGCTTCTGCTCGCTTCCTGCCTGCTTTGGGCACAATCCGGCTCGGACAGGGAGCTGCGGGTCTTTGCTCCGCAGACCACCTACGTTGTGCCGGTCTTCGAGCACAACGGCGCCTCATACGTTGGGCTTTTTGAAATACTGGAGCCGCTGGGACGGGTCGAGTCGCGCATCGACAACGGCAAATGGAAGCTGACCTTTGCCGCACCCGGCTCGCGCCCGGTCGAGGCGGAGTTTGCCGAAGGCAGCAGCCAGGGAAAGCTGGCCGGCTCCAGCTATGAGCTGCCGGGGGAGTTCATCGTGCTCGTCGGACGCGGCCTGGTGCCGGAAGCCTGCCTGGGCACCGTGCTGCCGCGCCTGCTGCGCCAGCAGGTGCAGCTCAAGCCGGGCGAGCGCTTGCTGATCGGCGTGGCGGGCTTCAGCTTCAGCCAGCAGCTTCGCCGCAATCCTTCGCAACTGGTCTTCAGCTTTCCTTCGTCCGTCAACCCCATGATTGCGACCGAGACCGGCCGCATTCGCCTGACGTTTACCCGCGAGCCGGTCATGCCGCCGGCTGCCGCGGAGCATAAGTTCTCCGACCCGGTTTTTCAGTCCAGCTCGGCAGTGGCCGCCAATGGAACCCTGCAACTTACGGTGAACGTTTCCCGGCCGGTGATGGCGGCATTTTCCGAGAGCGGGCACACAATCACCATTTCCGCTCTAGCGGCGCCGCCGGCAGGCGAGAAGAGCGCTCCTTCGCCGGCGCCCGGAACGCAGGCGAACGCGCCGGCGCCCGGCCCGGCAGCGACACCCGCCGCCCCTGCTCCTCCGGCGCCTACGCCGCCACGGCCGGTGGTGGTGATCGATGCCGCCCATGGCGGCAACGATTCCGGCGCCGCCTTGCCGGCCAATGTCACGGAAAAGGAGCTGACGCTGGAGGTGGCGCGCCTAATCCAGCACGAGTTGCACTCCCGAGGCTTGGCCACGCTGATGCTGCGCACCAGCGACGCCAGCCTCAGCTTCGACCAGCGTGCCGCCGCCGCCAATGCCGCCAGGATTATTGCCTACATCGCCGTTCATGCCGCCGGCGAGGGCCATGGCGTGCGCCTGTACACGGCACTGCTGCCTGCCTCCGCACGCGCCCCAACGCACCAGCAGTTTCTTCCCTGGAATACGGTTCAGGCCAGTTGGCTGGAGTTGAGTAGCAGCCTGGCCGGTTCGATTGCCGCGGAGTTGAACCAGCGCCAGATAGAGGTTCGGGCCGGCCCGGCGCCTCTGCGCCCGCTGAACAATATCTGGGCGCCGGCGGTGGCGGTCGAGATCGCCCCCCGGCAGTCTGGCAAGGCGATCAATACCGGCAATTACCTGCGTACGATTGCCACTTCGATTTCGGCGGGGGTGGCCGCCATGGCTTCCAAGCTGGAGGCCGCGCGATGAATGGAATTCCCGGCAAGTCGATCCGCATCGCGCCTCGACCTCAACGGCGCGTCCGGGAGGCGGCCCCGTGATTTCACGCCGGTTGCAGATCGTGGTCGCCGTGCTGGCGATGACCGCCATCGGACTCGGTTACTATGCGCTGCGCCTGAGGCGACAAGCCGAAGAGGCGCACGCGGCTGTTTCCGATACCCGGCCTATCGCCCCGCCTGTCTCCGGACAAGCCGAGCCGGTCCGCCTGTTCCTGGCTGACGATCACGACGGAACCATCTCCGAGCGACAGGTGGCGCTCGCCCTTCCGGCCTCGCCCTCCAGCCGGGCTCTGGCTCTGCTGCGCGCCCTGACGGCCAGCTATTTGGAGAGCTCGTCCGCCCACCGGCTGGGAGAGGGAGCCGACATCCGCGGCGTCTACTTCCTTAGCGACACGTTGGCAGTCATCGACCTCAACGGCGACTTCGCCAACCACCACCGCTCCGGCGCACTGGTCGAGGAGCTGACCATCGTTTCCCTGGTGCGCACGCTCTCGGCGGCCTTTCCCAAGCTGACGCAGGTTCGGTTTCTGGTGGACGGCAAGGAGCGCGAGACGCTCGCCGGACACGCCGACCTGACGGCTGTCTATGACGTGAACTCGATTAACGAATTGGCGCGGGAGTTGAAGTAAGCAGCATTCTCCGGATCAGCTCCTGGAGCAGAACCAGAGATGCTGTGTACCGGGGAATTGGCGTCATTCCGAGCGAGCGCTGCTTGGGGCGCGAGTCGAGGAATCTTGTGTTTTGCCAAGCAACGCAAGATCCCTCCACTCCGCTTGCCACCCCAGCAGATGCGAAAACACATCCGCAGGGGACCCCGGCTTCGCTCCGGGATGACGTTGTCTTTGGATCATTGGCAGCCGTTGGAGCCCGGGCTAACCAGCTTGCCGGGGCCATCCTCCGGCATGCGCCACATGACGGTTTGCATCTCCGGTGCTCCGTCTTTGTAGTCGATCAGCACGGCCGAATAACAAGGCGGCAGATCTTCCAGCGCGATCTTCTTCAGCCCCTCGTAAGGATGGGCCAAGGCGCGCGTCTTTTCCGCAAAACCTGCCTCATTGATCAACCGCTGGAAGGCGCCGGTATTGAGCACTTGCACGGTCTTGGTTGCGTCGAGCGTGACCGGCCACGGCTGCTCATAGCGGTGCGTGTGGCCGTAGACAAAGACCGTCATTTGCGGAAAAAGCTGGCGGCGGGCAATGAGGTGAGTGCGAAAGACCTCGGCCCGCGGCAACAGCAGGCTGCCAAACAACGCGGCACACGGCGTCGCCGTGACATTTCCCACCAGGCTGGCGCACATAATTTTCAGATCGCTGGGCAGGAAAGGTCCCGGCAGCGCCGACGAGGTCCCTGCCTGCTGGGCTTTTTTCGCCTCTTCGGGATTTCCCTCCACGAGCTTGCGAATGGGGCTGTCCGGGGCCAACTGGCCGGCGAAGATGCCATAACCGAGCCGCAACAGTCGGGCCTTGCCGGAAACGTCTGCGGCCTGGTTGTCCGGGGCGGCAGGCGGCTTGACGCCGGAATTCTGGAAGGTGTCAAAGGCCAGGAAGCGCAGCGCCTCGCTGGCCGAATTCCATATTCCCTTCTCCGCGATGCGGTAGCGCGCGCCCACCGATTCCGGGATCAGGTTGTCGATGAGCGGATATTCGCGTTCCTCTTCATTGAAGAGCGACTGGACGAAGTGCTCTCCCCAGGACCTGACGATGAATGTCTGCCCGTTCCGGGTGCCGGTCACCACCGGCCAGTTTTCGTAGCGATTAACGTCGCTGCCGATCTGGTGGCCGTGTTCGGCTACGATTCTCCCATCGGGCGAGGACCACATGCCGCTTTCCGCCAGGCGCACCCGTCCTGCTTCCGCCCCGTCAGGCGCAGCCGAAGCGTTTTCCGCAGGTGCCGCTTCCGCCCCGTCAGCCGGAGCCACGGGCTCGGCGGGGGGGCTCGAATCTTCCAGTGCCGCCGCCATCAACTGCCAGATTTCTGGCACCAGCAGGGCGGCATCGTGGTTGCCGGGAACGACGTACAGTCGGTTGTCGCCTTGTCGCGCAAAGGCCTTCAAGGCGGCGAACTCCTTCGGATGCGCGGCTATGACGGCCGCCATAATCTTCTTCATCTCCTCGACCGTGCATCCCGAATCCATGCTGGTGCTCTTGCAAGCCAGAGCCTTGGGAGGCTGCCACAACTCAAGCGTGTCGCCTAACAGCACCAGGTCGACCTTCTGCTGCCCGCGCTCGGAGACGTAATCGAGGAAACCTTGCAGCGCCCGTGGCCAGCGAAAGTCCTCAGTCGGGTTCCATTTGCCGGCGGCGTCCTCTCCCACTCCCATGTGCAAGTCGCTGATGAAGACCATCAGCCGGTCACTGCCCGCGGCGACAACCGGTTCCGGGGCGGTGTCCAGCTTGAACAGTCGCTTTACCTCCGCAATCGGCACGGCAGAGTTCTCGTTGATGACCACGCCGACGATACCGGCCTTGGAAATCAGGGGTGAGCCCCAGCCGGTGGAGTCGATCATCTCGTCCAGCGCCAGTTTGGCCGGCGCGAATGAGGCCGAGAGCAGCAGCGGAACAGCGTGGGCCTCGCGGGCTTCGATCCCCTCGGGGAAGCGGAAAAGCGCCAAGGGTTCGGCGAGGGCGGCGGCGCTCGCCTCCGCCAGCGTCGGGTTCAGCGGTTGAACTGCCGGGTCCGTGATCTCCACCATGCCCAGGGCGGAGGCATCGCGCTGGCGGTGCACGTTGATCTTCACCTGCCCTTTGACATCGGCGGCAAAGGTCTGCTGCATGTCATCCGGGGTGGGCGGCAGCAGGCGAAGCTGTTGCGCGCTCAATCGCCAGGCCTTGTCCGGCATGAGCTGGTTGGCGTCGTCGCGCAGGCGGGCGTTGGCCGGGAAGATCCAGAGGTCGTAGCCGGAGACCTTCATGGACGACTTTTTCATCGTCGCCGCAATGTTCGGGTCGAACTTCCACGGCTCCAGCACGGATTTGGGCAGCAACACCTGCCGCCCGGCAATGCGAAAGCCGGTAGCGGTGGCCTCCAGATGCACGTTCTGACCCTTCTTGCCCGTCAAATCGTAGGAGGCATAAGCCAGCACCACCACCGGGGCGTACTGCTCCGGCAGGCTGCCGCGCCACTCTGCCAGCCGGCGGGCGGCGTTCTGCCAGGTGCTGCCCATGCGATTCCAGCCCGCCTCGGCGGTATCCAGCAGGGCCAGGGCGGCCTTGCGTCCGATAGTGCCACCAGGAATCTGGAGCTCGACCGTGTCGGAAATGGGGATCGAGACCCGCTCGTGCTTGGCCAGCAACAGCAACTCCTGCAGCGGCTTGAGATCGACCCTGGCATAGGCCACGCCGTTCAAAGAGACCTTGCCGCTGCTCAGCAGCGAGCGCAACTGCTGCAGGTTGTCGATATCGCGCAGATAGATGGTCAGCAACAGTGGCTGCGACAGCGTGAGCTTCTGCTTGGCTTTGACCTCCATGCGACCGGACACCGGCGCGGCATAAAACGGCACGCCGTTGGCGCGCAGCCGGTCAAACGTTATCTCTTCCATGGTAATGGTACGGTTGGAGATAAGACTGGCCGTGACGCTGAGTTGCACTTTGCTGGTAGTGATCGACGACAGCGAGACGCTTTCCAGGGTGACGCGCACCGGCGACTCCGGCAACAGCGCTGGCGGCCCTGGCTGGCTTTCTTTGCGTGAGTCCGACGCGGATGCCGCAATCGCCAGCAAGCAACAGAAGAGAACCGCTATTCGTGCTCTCACCATCTGCGATCTCCCTATGGGGTGGCGCAAGAGTTCGCCATCAGCGTTGCATATACTTAACCCGCGACTGAGAAGCTGGATGTGATCAATGTAACATCTCTGCGTGAGGCGGGCGGCGAATCGCTGGGTTCAGAACGGCACCTGAAAAGACGCGGCGGCTACGGCAAAGCCTGAGTGCCGGTATCACCAAGATATAAATGAAGATCGCTTGTGCCCCTCTCCGCATCAAACAGAATACCGGGGCGGAGTGCGGGAATTTTCACCCCGGCAATGGCACCGTACGCTGCCTGCCGGGACTCATTATCTAGAGCAATTGACCCAGTTTTAACTTTTCGGGCACAATATCCCGCACGGCCTGCCGCTGGCCACCTTTTCCGTCATGCCTCAGATCGGAAGCTACTCACTGCTGCTGGCCCTCGCTTTGAGCGCCTACACCTTTGGCGCCGGCATAGTCGCCATCTTGCGCCGCGATGACAGGCTGGCCGAAACGGCGCGGCGCGCCGGAATTGCCCTGTTCTTCGCCGTAACCGCCGCCGCCCTGGCGCTGGTGCTGGCCGCCTTCCACGACGACTTCTCGCTCGCCTACATCCTTCATCACAGCAACCGCGATCTTCCCGTGCCATACAAGTTCGCCGCGCTCTGGTCCGGCCAGGAAGGTTCGCTGCTGTTCTGGTGCTGGCTATTGGCCACCTACAGCCTGGTCTTGCGCCTGCGCCACAAGGTGGACACCCGGCTGGTGGCCTACGCATCGGTCGTCATCGCCGCCGTGCAGATCTTTTTCCTGCTGCTGGTGAATTTCACCGCGCACCCGTTCGCGCTGGTCAGCGGCACCATCCCGCCGGATGGCAACGGGCTCAATCCCCTGCTGCAGTATCCCGAGATGGTCATTCACCCGCCCATGCTTTACCTGGGCTACGTGGGGATGACCGTCCCGTTCGCCTTCGCCCTGGCGGCGCTGATCATGAAGTATCCGGGCGAGAAGTGGATTCACATCACCCGCCGCTGGACCATGGTCGGCTGGGGATTTTTGACCTGCGGCATCTTTCTCGGCGCCCACTGGGCCTATGCCGTGCTGGGTTGGGGCGGATACTGGGGATGGGACCCGGTCGAGAACGCTTCCCTGCTGCCCTGGCTGACCGGCACCGCCTTCCTGCATTCGGTGATGATGCAGGAGAAGCGCGGCATGATGAAGGTCTGGAACATGTGGCTGATCTTTGCCACCTTCATGCTCTCGATTTTCGGCACCTTCCTGACGCGCTCCGGCGTGGTCAGCTCGGTTCATGCTTTTGCGCAATCGGGAATCGGCCCATGGTTCGTGGTTTTCCTGTCGCTCATCTTCGCCACCTGCGTCTATTTCTTCGTGCGCAACCGGCAGCACCTGAAGAGCGAGCACCAACTGGAGTCGCTGGTCTCGCGCGAAGCCAGTTTCCTGTTCAATAACGTCCTGCTGCTGGTCTCCTGTTTCGCGGTGCTGTGGGGAACGCTTTTCCCGGTACTGTCGGAGTGGGTGCAGGGGACCAAGGTCACCGTCGGCCCGCCGTTCTTCAACCGGGTGAACGTGCCCATTGCCATGTTGCTGCTGCTGCTGACCGGGGTGGGGCCGCTGCTGGCCTGGCGCAAGACCTCGCTCGACGGCCTGAAACGCAATTTTCTGACTCCGGCCCTGCTGGCGGTTGCCAGCGCCATCGGGTTGATGGCTGGCGGCCTGCGGCCGTGGCGGGACGCTTCCTATTTCTATTCGCTGATGGCGATCTGCCTCGCCGTGCTGGTGGCAGCCACCATTTTCAGCGAGTTCTGGCGCGGCGGGCGGGTCATCGCCCGCAAGAGCGGCAGCAACATCCTGGCCGGCATGGTGCAGCTCACGCGCCGCAATACCCGTCGCTATGGCGGATACATCATTCACCTGGGAGTGGTGATCGTCATCATCGGCTTTGCCGGCGCCGCCTTCAACCAGGACAAAGAGCAGGAGCTGGGCTTCGGCGACCGCATGAGCATTGGCCCGTACACGCTGGCCTGCCGCTCCTACACCCAGGACGACAAGCCCAACTACAGCAGCGAGTGGGCGATCCTGGACGTCTACAAGAACGGCAAGCCGGTCGCCACCATGTACCCGGAACAGCGTTTTTACAAGGCCAGCCAGCAGATGGCGACCGTCGTCGCCAACCGCTCTACCCTTAGTGAAGACCTGTACCTGGTCTATACCGGCCAGAACCCGGATACGCATCGTCCCATCATCCGGGCGCATCTGAATCCGCTGGTCTTCTGGATCTGGGCGGGTGCGCACATCCTGCTGATTGGCACCGTTATCGCGCTGTTCCCCAACGCCGCGCCGGCCAGCTATTCGGTTGCCGCGCGCGAGCGGGAGAAGGTCTTGCCCGAGGCGGTCGGCATCGCCACTCCATCTGGCGGCACCGCCGGAGCGGGAGACTGACCCAGAGGTGCTTATGACACATCGTCTATCAGGATTTGCAGGCACCGCCAAGAACGGTCTCGCGCGCCGGGCCGCGCTCGCCACTGCGCTGTTTCTGGCGCTGGCGTTCACCCTGGGCGCAGGAGACACCGACGCCCGCTTCGATCGTCTCGGCCACAGCTTGATGTGCATGTGCGGCTGCAACCAGGTACTGCTGGAGTGCAACCACGTCGGCTGTCCCTACTCCGACCGCATGCGGCAAGAGCTGATGGCCGCCATCGAGCGCGGCGACAACGACAGCATGATCTTGCAGAGCTTCGTACAGAAATACGGGCCTGCCGTGCTGGCCGCGCCGACTACCACCGGCTTCAATCGCGTGGCGTGGATTATGCCATTCGCCGTCTTCACCCTGGCCATGGGCGGGGTGGTGGCCCTGGTGCGTGCCTGGAAGTCCCGGTCGGCCGCCACGGTCGCGCACGCCGATCTGCCACCGGAGCAGCTCAGCGCCCTGCGCCAGCGCGCCCGCAAGGAGACGGAATTTTGAGCTTCGCCATTTTTCTCCAATCAGCCGTTCGGCTGGATTACATGCAACTGGTGGTCTTTGCCGGATGCATTCTCTTCACCATGGCGCTGGTGTTCTATATCTTCTTGCCGGCTCCGGTAGAAGGCGGCGAGGAGAAGACTCGCCTGGCTTATCTTTACGAACGCAAGGAAGTGATCTACGAAAACCTGCGCGACCTGAATTTCGAACATAAGGCCGGCAAGTTGGGCGACTCCGACCACCAGGGCCTGCGCAGCTCGATGGAGGAGGAGGCCGCCGCCGTGCTCGCCGAAATCGAACAGTTGGAAAAGGCCGCCGGGCGGGGCAGCGTGTCCGCCAATTTCCCCGCGAAAGATAAGGGGCGTTCATGAAATTCTGTTTTGCGACTCTCCTCGCTTGCGCGAGTTGCATATTTCTGCTGGCGCAGACCTCTGCCTGGGCCGAGGCCGTGACCGGCACGGCGAACAATGGCACCACCGGCAGGCCGGCCGCCGGAATCGAAGTGACGCTGGTCGACCCCATGCAGGGCATGGCCGAACTGGCCACCACCAAGACCGATGCCGCCGGCAAATTTTCGCTGAGCGCAGGGCCGGCCCAAGGGCCGCGGCTAGTACGTGCCACCCGCGACGGCGTCAACTACTTCCACATGATCACGCCCGGCACCAGCAGCGTCACCCTGGATGTCTACGACGGCGCCAAACAGGTAGAGGGAATACAGGGCACGGCCAACGTAATTCGCGTGCAGGCGGACCAGTCCAGCCTGCAGGCCGTGCAGTTGTTTGCGGTAAACAATTCCTCCTCCCCGCCGCGAACCTTGAACGCCGAAAATACCCTGGAATTCGTGCTGCCCGAAGGCGCGCAGTTGGACGGCGCCGACGTCCAGGGTCCCAACGGGCAACCGATTTCCACCACGCCGGCAGAGCTGAAGCAAAAAGGTCATTACGCTTTTCAGTACGCGCTCAAACCTGGCGAAACGCGCTTTCAGCTCAGCTACCACCTGCCGTACAGCGGAGAAGCCGCGTTTTCGCCGGTCGTGCTGCGGCCCTGGAACCACCTGGTTGTCGTCCTTCCCTCCAGCATGAAATGGAACCCTAAGAACGCCTCTGCTTTCCAGGAAATGAAGGATCAGCCGGGCTCGACGGTTCAGGTCGCCACCAACGTCAGCCCTGGCCAAGACCTTTCCTTCCGGGTCTCCGGGACAGGCGCGTTTGCTTCCGATGAGCCGGCACAGGCCGGCGCAGCGGGCAGCGCCCCCGCTCCCGCCCAGGCCGACAACCGTCCGGGCGGCGGCTTGGGACCTCCGATCGACGCTCCTGACGCCTTGGCGAAGTATCGCTGGCTGATTCTTGGCGTGCTGGCTGTGGTGCTGTCCGGAGGCGCTTACATCTCCGTTACCCGCAGCCAGAGGTTCGGCCGGCAGCCACCGCATACGCCAGAAATGCCGGCCTTCGAGGCTAGCGCCACTCCAGAGCGGCCAACGATGATCACGGCGCACGCCGGTGGCAACACGTTGCTGGAGGCGCTGAAAGATGAGATGTTCCAGCTCGAGATCGAGCGGCAGCAGGGATCGATCTCTCAGCAAGACTACGAGAAACAGAAAACCGCGCTCGACCAGACCCTGCAAGTGGCACTGGCACGACGGCGCACAGCCTGATATCAGATGTGAGCCCCACCCTGGCAAAAACGCTATGGCGGTTCCAGAGTTGATGTACCCGCGCCAGGCTTCACTGTGGAAGCGCTGGGCTTTAGCCCAGCGAATTGCGACGAAAAACGAGAGGGCTTTAGCCCTTGTGTTTGAGCACAGGGGCTGAAGCCCCTTATCTCAGACGGGTTCATTCAGCGGGCTAAAGCCCGCTGCTTCCACCCGGGTACAGCAACTGTAAAATTGCTCTAGCGTGGGGCTCCCCAGCATTGTATTTACAAGTAGGAAACCACCCTCGCCCGAAATTCCTTGACCTGGTTTGACGACTTGCCTTACATTCAATCATTAATATGATTTATTTCCGTCCAGCCACAGGTGAGACCATTACGTGCGCATATTGCGCACGAACTATTAGCACGCCTGGTGGCGGGCGGAGGCAAGATCGGTAGGGTTTCATAGACTAACTCTTAAAGATCAAGCACTCGTAAGACCCACCGCCAGAGTAGAGCCGGTGGGTTTTTTAGTTTCGCGCAGCATCCGGGCCGGGTTAGGACGTACCACTCTGAGTTGTAGCGACGGAGCCAGACATGATCGTAATGAAATTTGGCGGCACCTCAGTCGAAGATTCCAAGGCGATTGCCCGCGTAGCCTCCATCGTAGCCAGCCGGCGCCAGCAGAAGCCGGTGGTGGTGGTAAGCGCCATGGGCGGGGTAACCGATGTGCTGATCGCGATGGCGCGGGGAGCGGCTGCCGGCGACCTGGCAGCTTCGCTGAAGTCCCTGCAAAGCGTGCGCGAGCGTCACCACAAAGCTGGCGAGGAGCTGAAGGTGGCGCCGCAGGTCTCGGCCCAGTTGCAGTCGTTGTTCGATTCGCTGGAACTGGTGTTGCGCGGCATTGGCGCGCTGGGCGAGCTTTCCTCCCGCACCATGGACAACGTGATGTCCTATGGCGAGGTCTGCTCCAGCGCGCTGGTCACGGCCGCCTTCAACGTTCTCGGCCTGGAAGCGGAGCTGGTCGACGCGCGCGAATGCCTCATCACCGACTCCGCCTTCACCCGCGCCGCTCCCAACTTCGAGGCTACCAACCAGCGCACGCAGAGCAAGCTGATGCCGCTGATTTCCCAGGGACGCATTCCAGTCATGGGCGGATTCATCGCCAGCAACGCCGACGGCATTACCACCACGCTGGGCCGTGGCGGCTCCGACTACTCGGCTTCGATCGTCGGCGCCGCCCTCTCGGCCGATTGCATTGAAATCTGGACCGACGTCAAGGGCGTGATGACTACCGATCCGCGCATCTGCCCAAACGCGCAGAAGATCGACGAGCTGGGCTTCGCCGAGGCCTCCGAGCTGGCCTACTTCGGCGCCAAGGTACTGCATCCGGCGACCCTGATTCCCGCTATCAAAAAGAACATTCCCGTCTACGTGCTCGACTCGCGGCATCCGGAAGGCACGGGCACCTGCATCCGCGGGCGCGCGCCGCGCAGCCAGACCACCTTCCGCGCCATCGCCGCCAAGAAGAACGTCACCATCATCAACATGAAGACGGCGCGCAAGCCCATGGCCTTCAGCTTTCTCAAGAGCCTGTTCGAGGCCTTCGAGCGTCATAGCCTGTCGGCCGACCTGGTCTCAACCTCGGAGGCAAGCGTCTCCATCGCCTTGGACTCCGGCGGGGTGGTGCCGGCGCTGCTTGACCAACTGCGGCTGCTGGGCGATGTCGAGGTGGAACCAGCCAAGGCTATCGTCTGCCTGGTGGGCGAGGACATTAAGCGCATGGTCGGCGTTGCGGCCAGTGTTTTCGATACGGTTTCCGCTGCCGGCATAAACATACACATGATTTCGCAGGGAGCCTCGGAGATAAACATCAGCTTCGTGGTCGAGGAGAGCGACATGCCCAAGACGGTGCAGCATCTGCACGCCCGCTTCTTCGAACAGCCGCAGGCAGCGCCTCCGGCCGCCAAGTTTGCTTGCGCCCAGGCAAGCGCCCCGGCGAACTCTTCTGAAAGGAAGTAAGAGGCTAGGGATTAGGGATTAGGGATTAGGGATTAGGGATTAGGGATTAGGGATTAGGGATTAGGGATTAGGGATTAGGGATTAGGGATTAGGGATTAGGGATTAGGGATTAGGGATTAGGGATTAGGGATTAGGGATTAGGGATTAGGGATTAGGGATTAGGGATTAGGGATTAGGGATTAGGGATTAGGGATTAGGGATTAGGGATTAGGGATTAGGGATTAGGGATTAGGGATTAGGGATTAGGGATTAGGGATTAGGGATTAGGGATTAGGGATTAGGGATTAGGGATTAGGGATTAGGGATTAGGGATTAGGGATTAGGGATTAGGGATTAGGGATTAGGGATTAGGGATTAGGGATTAGGGATTAGGGATTAGGGATTAGGGATTAGGGATTAGGGATTAGGGAGGCAAGTGGCGTAAATTCCTGCCCCCTGATCCCTAAGACAAGATCGAATGTTTTCCGAGATATGATGAGGTGAACCGTGGCAACACAAACCAAAGTTGCGGATAGCAAGATGGTCTGCTCTGAACCGGCGCTCAAGGTTGCCATTCTCGGCTTCGGCACGGTGGGAAGCGCGGTGGCGCGGATACTGTGCAACGGCCTTTACCGGCAACTGCTGTGCCTGACGCATGTCTTCAATCGGGGCGTCGAGCGCAAGAAGGCCGATTGGGTGCCCGGCTACGTTCGCTGGACGGACGACATCGAGGAGATCCTCTCCTCCGACGTCGAAGTGATCGTCGAAGTCGTCGGCGGGGTGAGCCCGGCCGGCGATTGGGTGAAGCGCGCGCTGCAGTCGGGTAAATCGGTGGTAACCGCCAACAAGCAGCTCATCGCCCAGTGCGGCACCGAACTGGCCGAAGTGGCGCTCAAGGCCGGACGGCACCTCGCCTTCGGCGCCTCGGTCGCGGGCGGAATCCCGGTGCTTTCCGGCCTGCAGGATGGGCTGGCGGGCGATCATCTCTACAGCGTCCAGGGGGTGCTGAATGGCACCTGCAACTACATCCTGACCAAGATCGAAGACGAAGGCATCTCTTTCGCGCAGGCGTTGAAGGAGGCGCAGGAGGCGGGCTTCGCCGAGGCCGATCCCACCGACGACGTGGACGGCTATGACGCCCGCGCCAAGCTTGTCATCCTCTCGCGCGTCGGGTTGCGGGCCGAGGTCCGTCCCGAGCAGATTGCCTGCCGCTCCATTCGCCCCATCGAGATGATCGACTTTGCTTACGCGCACGATCTCTACACGCGCTCCACCGTGCGGCAGATCGCGCGCGCCGAACTGCGCGACGGCAAGCTTTTTGCTTCCGTGCAGCCGGCGCTGGTGCGCCGCGATTCTCCCCTGGCGCAGCTTGTCGGCGGGCAGAACCTGGTGGTCAGCACCGGGAAATACGGCGGCGAAACCGTTTTCTCCGGCCACGGGGCCGGCGGCAACCCGACTGCCGTGGCGGTGGTCTCCGACCTGGTCGCGGTGGCGCGCAATCGCTCCGAGGGACTGGAAAATCTCTCCAGCGTGGCAACTTCCGTTTACCCGGTGACCAGTGATTTCTTCAGCCCGCACTATGTTCGTTTCAACGTTCGCGACCAGGTGGGGATCATTGCCGCCCTGGCCACCGCGTTGGCCAACCATGGGATTAACATTGAGGCGGTGCTGCAGAAGCCGGGCTGCGCCAAGGACGCGCTGCCCTTCGTCTTCACCCTGGAGGAGTGCAGCACTTCGAGGCTGGAAACCGCGCTGGAAGAGATCGGCAAGTTCGCTTTCCTGACGCAGCGGCCGGTACACTTGCCCATTCTCTCTTAGGAGCCCTGATGCATTTACGCTGCAGTATCAGCCAATGCGGCGCCGAACTGGACCTGCACCAGCGGGCGCTGGCCTGCCCCCGTTGCGGCGATCTGCTGGAAGTGTTTGTGGACAAAGTTGCGCTGGAGCCGGCGGCGCTCAAGCGGCAGTGGCGGGAACGTCGCCTCTCCTACGATCCCCGCGACCTAAGCGGGGTCTGGCGCTTCCGCGACTTCCTTCCCGAGTATCCCGCCGATACCGTCGTTACCCTCAGCGAAGGCAACACTCCCCTGGTGCGGGGCAAGCGCACGGCCGAATTTGCCGGGCTGCGAACGCTCTGGTTCAAGCACCTGGGATGGAACCCGACGGCCTCGTTCAAAGACCTGGGAATGACGGTGGGCATGACGGAAGCCAGGTTCGTGGGCGCGCAGGCAGTGGGCTGCGCCTCGACTGGAAACACTTCGGCGTCCATGGCCGCCTATGCCGCCCGCGCCGGCCTGCTCGCCAAAGTTTTTTTGCCCGCCGGGCAGACCTCGCAAAACAAGCTGGCGCAGGCGTTGGACTACGGCGCCGAACTGATCGAAATCCAGGGCAGCTTCGATGACGCGCTAAACACACTTTTGCAGTCGGTCGACTCCGGCCTCTACTTTTTGAACTCGATCAATCCGTTCCGCCTGGAAGGGCAAAAAACCGCCATGTTCGAGTTGCTGGAGCAGTTGCAGTGGAAGGTGCCGGATTACGTTATTGTTCCCGGCGGCAATCTCGGCAACTCGTCGGCTTTCGGCAAGGCCTTCATCGAGCTAAAGCGGTTTGGCCTGATCGAGAAGCTTCCCAAGCTGGTGGTAGTGCAGGCGGCGGGGGCCAATCCCTTTGCCCGCATGTGGCGCGAACGGGCGAAAACACTGGTGCCGGTGGAGCATCCGGAAACCGCGGCCACGGCGATCCGCATCGGCAATCCGCGCTCGTGGAAGAAGTCGCTGCGCGGAGTGGAGTTCACCGGCGGCTTCGTCATGGACGTGACCGACGAGGAAATCGGCGAAGCCAAGGCCATGATCGGACGCGACGGCATCGGCTGCGAGCCCGCTTCCGCCACAACATTGGCGGGGCTGCGCAAGCTGATGTCGCAAGGCGAGCTTAACGCCGACGCGGCGGTGATCGCCGTGCTCACCGGGCATGTATTGAAGGACACCGACTACATCATCAAGGCACGCAAGAAATCCGAGCCGCGAGCCGAACTGCATGTCAAGTAGCGACCCCATGAACGCGGCAGCGCCCACGGAACTGGAGATTAAGGTTCCCGGGTCGATCGCCAATCTCGGACCGGGCTTCGATTGCCTGGGCCTGGCCGTGCAGCTCTACCTGCGGCTGGAAGTGCGGGTCGTAGCCGGCCAGAACCAGATCGATTTCCAGTTCCTCAACCAGAAGCTGGACGGGGAAAACTACATCGAACGCGCCTTTCGATTCCTGGCCATGCAGCATGGCGGCTCGTTTCCTTCCCTCTCGATCCGGGTAATCAGCGATATTCCCATGAAAGGCGGTCTGGGCAGTAGCGCCGCCGCCACCGTGGCCGGCCTGCGCTTATACGAGGCCATCAAGGGCGCCCTGCCCGCGCAAGGGTTGTTGAACGCCGCCTGCCATCTGGAAGGGCATCCGGACAACGTGGCCGCCTCGTTGCTGGGCGGGCTGACGGCCAGTTGCCAGCTCTCCGACGGCTCGGTATTCGCCGCCCGCCTGCACTGGCCGGAGAACCTGTGCTGCCTGGTGCTGACGCCGGCCTTTGCCCTGGCCACCTCCGCCGCGCGCAGCGTGCTGCCGCCGCGCGTGCCCCGCGCCGATGCCATCTTCAACCTGCAGCGGGTGGCCATCCTATTGCAGGCGCTGCAGAGCGGCAACTTCGCCCTGCTGCGCGAGGCCTTTCACGATCGCATGCACCAGCCTTACCGCGAACAACTGGTCCCCGGCCTGAAGCAGGCGCTGGCGCTGGAGCATCCGGACCTGCTGGGGGTATGCCTCAGCGGCGCCGGGCCGTCGATTGTCGCCTTCGCGGAAAACAATCTCGAGGCAATCGAGGAGCTGTTCGCCAAAAGCTACATGCAGGTCGGCATCCCCTTCAAGATTCGCCGCCTGAGCGTGCACCAGGCCAACGAGGCCGCGGAGACCTCTGCCGGCGCTCCCAGTTGCTGCGCCAGCGTCAAGCGGTGAAAGCCGGCGCACAAGCCACCCACGAAGTTATACCGGCCGGGTTCTTGTCAACCCACGCTTAACTTAAGTAGAATCTGATCAGCTCGGCCCCGGAAAGGTGTCGAGCCTTATTTTTGTTGATTATTCGTTCAAGATTGACCGGGGCACTCGTGCATGCGCTGCCATAGAATCGGTCGTATTGCCTTCGCGCTTCTATTTATCGCTATGGCGGCGGCCACCATACAGGCCCTGGATAATCCCCGCCTGGCCAATCCCAATGCCATCGCTACGCCGCTCAAAACCGCCGTCGACCGGCTGGAAGCGCAATTGCGCCAGGTCGTAGCCCGCGGCCGTCTTGCCGACCTCCGCTGGCCTGATTTCTCCGACTATCGCGCCCAGGTGGAGAACTTGTACCGGCGCTCGAAGTTCAAGCCGGTGTGGATACGCGACGGACGGCCCACGCCGCAGGCCGAAGAGATGATTGCCATACTGCAGCAGGCCGATAACGCCGGGCTGCGGGCCGGAGATTACGATGCATCCCGCTGGTTCGAACGGCTGGTGCGCCTGCAGGGCCAGCACACGCGCTCCGACGAAGTGCTTTTTGACGTGGCCCTGACGGTTTGCTCCATGCGCTATGTCTCAGATGTTCAGGTGGGAAGAATAAATCCGCGGTACTTCAAGAAGTTCGCACTTAGCGCAGCTCCTCGGGAGCAGGACCTTTCGAGCTTTGTCCAGAGGCATCTGGTCGAGGGAAACGACCCCCAAGCCGCGATCGCAGCCATGGAACCTCCTTTGGACGCATACAGGAGGCTGCAAGCGGCGCTGTCCAGATACATAAAGTTGGCCAAGGAAGAAGATGACGGCGAAAAACTGCCGGCGCCCCGCGGCATAGTGTTTTCCGGAACGCCGTATGCAGGCGTTCCAAGGCTGACCAGGCTGCTTCGCCTGCTTGGCGACCTGCCGGAAAGCGCGGTGGTTCCCGCCGGCCCGCAGCTCTACTCCGGCGCCCTGGTGGAAGCCGTCAAGCATTTTCAGCAACGTCATGGCCTGCGCCCCGATGGCTACCTCGACCAGGAGACAATCGAGCAATTGAATGTTCCGCTCAGCCGGCGCGTCGAGCAAATGCAGTTTGCGCTGGAACGCTTTCGCTGGCTGCGCTACGACTTTCCGCGCTCGCCGGTGATCATAAATATTCCGGGATTCAGTCTTTACGCGCTGGACCGTGACGGCAAGCCCGCTTTGACCATGACCGTGGACGTGGGAGCGGAGTACAACAATACCCGCACCCCGGTCCTGCAGAGCAACATCGAGTACGTGGTTTTCCGCCCCTACTGGGACGTGCCGCTCGACATCCAGAAAAATGAAATCGCTCCCAACGTCATGGAGGACCACGGCTATCTCTCAGAGTTCAACTTTGAACTCGTCGGCCCGAATGGCAAAGTTGTCAGCGCCGAGCCGGTTACCAACAAGCTCCTGCAGCAGATCCGCAGCGGAGAACTTCACGTACGGCAAAAGCCGGGCCCTGCCAACTCCCTGGGATTGATAAAGTTTGTCTTTCCGAACCGCTACGACGTCTATCTTCATGACATTCCCACGTGGGGAGACTACTTCTCCAGCCCCGATCGAAACATCAGCCATGGCTGCATTCACGTGAAAGAACCGGCGCAACTGGCGGCCTGGATGCTGCGCGACGAGCCGGAATGGCCCCTCAAACATGTCCAGCATGCCATGACCGATGGGCCGGACAACTATAGAGTGAACCTTAGCAAGCCGCTGCCTGTCCTGATTGTTTACATGACTGCCATGGTGCACGAGGACGGCGAGGTCTATTTCTATCGCGACATCTACGGCTACGATGCTCAACTACGGAAGGCTTTAGCGAAGGGCTACCATGTCCATCATTGACATTGGAGCGAGCTTCACCTGCCGCGGCCACCCGTCGCGCCGCGTAAAAGCCGGTAATTATGGGCTGCCCTGGTTGACCGCGTACCTCCTGCCGTGTTTGCTGGCCCTCCTGTCATTCTCTGCGCATGCCGCTAAAGCGCTCAAAGTCGACCACATATTAATTCTCAAGAAGAAGCATGAGCTGCGGCTGATGTGTGGAGATTCAATCGTGAAAAAGTACGCGGTTGCGCTCGGAGGCGGCGGGTTGCAGCCGAAGCAGGAGGAGGGCGACCGCAGAACGCCGGAAGGGCTGTACCGCATCGATTCCCGCAATCCCGAGAGCCGGTTCCACCTGGCCTTGCACATCGCCTATCCCGACGAAGCCGATAAAGAACGCGCCCGCGCCCTTGGAGTGGACCCCGGCAGGGACATCATGATCCACGGCCTGGGAAGCCAGTTCAAGTGGCTGGGGAAACGCCACCACCGTTACGATTGGACCGATGGTTGCATCGCTGTTACCGACCCGGAAATCGAAGAGATCTGGCGGCTGGTTCCGAATGGAACTCCGGTAGAGATCAGGCCATAGGATTCACCCGCAATGGCGGATGGCAGGTTGGATACGTCAATTGTCTCCGGCTTGCCGGAGCCGCGAAATCAGCACGGGAATCGGTACAATTGAGGCGGGGATGAGCAGATAGGCGCCTCCGTCAATAACGATTCCAATGGGACCGCCCAAACCTTCTTCTACTTTGGGTGGCTGACCTTGTTTGTCTATCTGGCTTCGCCGGGCGGCTATCTGGTAGACATCCAGACATCCTACATGCTGAAAAATGAGCTGCGCGCTACCGCAACTCAGGTTTCGCTGTTCCGGCTGATTACGGCGACTCCCGTGTACTTCGCCTTCGTCTTTGGCTTGGCACGCGATCTCTGGAACCCTCTGGGATTGCGCGATCGCGGCTTCTTCCTGATTTTCGCCCCGCTGACCGCCATCGCGTTCATCGCCATGGCTGTGTCTTCCCTCTCGTACCAGGGGTTGCTCATCGGATTGCTGGCAGCGATGCTGGCGTCGCGTTTCATCGCCGCCGCCTACCAGGGATTGATGGCGCTGGTAGGGCAGGAAAAACTGATGTCCGGGCGGCTGAGCACGCTCTGGAACGTGGTCAGCTCCGTTCCCGTCATCATGGGAGCGTTCGCCTCCGGATACATATCCGGCCACGTTCCTCCGAGGGCGACTTTCACCGTGGTGGCGGCCTTCGTACTGTTGATTGCCGTGATCGGCCTGTGGAAGCCTGCCGCGGTCTTCCGCCACGCCTATGAGCGTCCACAGGCCATGGGCGCCAACTTCCTTGAGGACATCAAGCGGCTGCTGAAACACCGCGCCGTATATCCGGCGGTGCTGATCAATTTCCTGTGGAACTTCGCGCCCGGGGCGGCAACTCCGTTGCAGTTTTATCTGAGCAACCAGCTCCACGCGCCGGATTCCGTTTACTCCTTCTATAGCGGCATATTTGCCGCCGGCTTCATCCCGACTTTTCTGTTATACGGCGCCCTTTGCAAGAAGGTGCCGCTCAACAAGCTGCTATGGTGGGGAACGATCATAGCGGTGCCGCAGATGGTTCCGCTGCTCTTCATTCACTCGGGCGAGCTGGCGCTGCTGCTGGCAGTCCCGATCGGATTGATGGGCGGGATTGCCACCGCTTCCTACTTCGATCTGGCCATCCGGTCGTGCCCGCCCGGCCTGCAGGGAACCTTGATGATGATCGTTGACGGCGTGCTGGCGCTCTCCGGGCGCGGAGGCGACGTGCTGGGGGCAAAAATTTATAACAGCAGCCCGACACACGGCTTCCTGTATTGCGTAATCGCCACCACCGCCGTGTACGCTCTGATATTGCCGCTGATCCTGCTGGTGCCGAAGGGGCTCATAGCCACCTCCGACGGCGAGCCCAGCCGCGCAACCGCCGCCAAGGCTCCGCAGGAGAGGCCTTTGAAAGACAGTGACGCCGTATGAAGCTGGAAGTCGATTGCTACTCCGGGAGGAAGGCCGACGAAAGGCCGGTGCGTTTCCGGCTTGCCGGACACGCATACGCGGTCGAGGCGGTGCTTGACCAGTGGTACGGCCCGCAGGACGCCTTCTACAAGGTCCGCGCCGACGATGGCAACATTTACATCCTGCGCCGGGAATCATCGACCCCCGAGGGCGTCTGGTATCTGGTCTCGTTCCGGCAACTGTCGCGTCAGGACCGCGGATAGGCATACCGTATCATTGAAACCGGCAGACATGCACTGGTTGTTTTCGTGAATCGGAGTAAGGGTACGACGCTATGGGCGATGACCAGAAGCTGGATTTATGGGGCCTCCGCCCCGCCAATATTTACCGTGGCCAGGCGAGGCGGCTGCTCCCGCTGATCATCTGCGCTGGGCTGCTGGGGGGCGCCGCATACGCGCAGGAGGCGCTCGATTGCGCCGCCTGCCACCAGGAAGAAGCGAAAAACCTGGCCGGTTCCGCGCACACGGGCATCGCCTGCGCTACCTGTCACAAGGGAATCACCGAATTTCCGCATCCCGCCGGGGTGCAGCTTCCCCAGTGCGGGAGTTGTCATCAAGCCGAAGCCGCTAACCTGCGCCGCAGCATTCATGGCACCGTGCGCGCCGCCGGAAACGAGGCGGCGCCCGACTGCGGCACCTGCCATGGCGCGGCGCACCAGGTGGTGAACCCTGGCACCGCGGCCTTCCGCAAATCGATTCCCGAGCTGTGCGGGGCATGCCATTCCGAGCCGCTGTCGCAGTACAGCCAGTCGATCCACGGCAAGGCGGTTAGCCAAGGCATCGTGGCGGCTCCGGTGTGCTCCTCCTGCCACCGGGCGCACCTGATCCTGGCGCCGCAGCGGGCTGCCTCGACGGTTAGCCCCGAGCAGATTCCCGAGACTTGCGGGCGCTGCCACGGCGATGTGCGGCTGGCCGAGCAATTCCAGTTGCCGCGCGACGTGGTGGTGAGCTTCCGCTCGTCGTTCCACGGACTGGCGCTGGCCGGCGGACAGCAGACCGTGGCTAATTGCGCCACTTGCCACGGGGTGCACTTGATCCTGCCCCCGTCCGATCCTCGCTCCACGGTCAATCCGGCCAACCTGCCGAAGACCTGCGGGGCCTGCCATCCCGGCGCAGGAACAAAGTTCGCCATCGGCAGCGTGCACTGGTCGCCCGGCCAGGGAGAGCCCGCCCCGGTGCGTTGGGTGCGGGTGGGGTATTACGTGCTCATCCCGCTGTTCGTTGGCTTGATGTTCGTGCACAGCTCGGCCGACTGGATCAAGAAGCTGGTGGGGAGGCGAATCCGCCTGGCTGGCGGTCCCGATTACAATCCCGGACCGGAGTTGGCCGCCCGCCATGCCCCCGCTTCCTTCCGCATGTTCCGGCTGGAGAGAATCCAACACGCGCTGCTGCTGGTCTCGTTCCTGACGCTGGTCTGGTCCGGATTCGCCCTGGCCTATCCCGACCACTGGTGGGCCCGCCCGCTGCTCACGCCGGCCGGCCTGCGCGGGACCGTCCACCGCACCGCCGCAGTTGTGCTGATGTGCGTGGCCGTGCTGCACGTAATCACCCTGATCGCCAACCGCAACCTGCGGCAACACTGGAAGCAACTGGCCCCGGCGCCGAGCGACCTCTGGCAGGCAATCGAGAACTTCCGCTGGCTGCTCGGATTGCGCCGCGACCGCCCCATGATCTCGTCCCATTCCTATGTCGAGAAAGCCGAGTACTGGGCGGTGGTGTGGGGCACCCTGCTGATGTCGTTCACCGGCATAATGCTGTGGGCCCACAACTTCTTCCTTCGCTACCTGCCCAAGCTGGCGCTTGACGTGGCCAGCTCCGTCCACTTCTACGAAGCCGTGCTGGCATCTCTGGCCATCGTGGTCTGGCATTTTTATTATGTGATCTTTGACCCCGAGGTCTACCCTATGGACCCGGCATGGATCACCGGCTACAGCGTGCGCCCACGAGTTCACGATGAAGAAGCTGATGAGGCGACCAAATCCGCGCCTGAAAACGAGGATGAAAAGAAGAATGGCAACGACAAGCCGGACCAGTCGGCCGGCTAGAAGCCGGGGGGAGACGGGAACCCGACTACTGCCGGCCAAGAGCATTGATTCTAGGTTAATTAGTACTTTGGTGTAGTGCGGAGGTGGCTGGCCTCCGCCGGGCATAACCGGTAAACTTGGGGTTCAGCTCTTCGAAACGGATACCGGATGGACTGGCGAAATCCCAAACCGCGACCCGGCACATTCCCGGAAGGCCCTCCCGCGCAGCCGGCGATTGGCCCGAAACTTTCAGATTCGGAAAGGGTTTCAGCCGGTATGGGCAGCGCGGCGTTCGAAGAGTTGATGCCGACAAGGGTTGCCGTCAGCGGCCAGGCGAACGTGGGCCAACTGATTCCCCGGCCGCCGGCGGAGCTGTACGCCTCTATCGACGACGCCGAAGTCATGCTGCGGGTGAAAACCGGCGACGACGGCGCCTTTCAGTATCTTATTGAGAAATACCGGCGCCCGATGATCAGCTTCATGTACCGCATGGTGCATAACCCGGCCATAGCGGAGGAGCTGGCGCAGGAGGTTTTCCTGCGCGTCTATCGCTCGCGCGAGAGCTACGCCGCCAGCGCCAAGTTCACCACCTGGCTGTACCGGATCGCCACCAACCTGGCGGTGAATCACGCGCGCGATAATAAGCACGAGCGCCCGGAAAACAAGGTCAGCCTGGACGAGGCGGACGACGAGACCGGCCTTTCCATCGACGTGGCCGACACCACGCTCAACGTGGAACAGCAGATTCTTCGCCGGGAGAGGTTGCGCGCCATCCGCCGCCACGTGGAAGCCCTGCCGGAGCGCCAGCGGATGGCGGTGATCATGCATAAGTACCAGAACATGGACTACCGGCAGATCGCCGGGGTGCTGCGCCTGAGCGAATCGGCCACCAAATCATTACTATTTCGCGCTTACGAGACCTTGCGCGAAAAGCTGAAGGGTTTTATTTAGAGGCTGTTATGAACTGCAAGGACGTACGAGAACAACTGCTGGAAGTGGCGGTGGAAGGGGGACCGGCCGCGGCGGAGCTGGCGTCGCATTGTGCCGTGTGCGCGCCCTGCGCACGCGAGCTGCAGCAGATGAAGCAAACCATGGCCCTGCTGGAAGAGTGGCGGGCGCCGGAGCCGTCGCCGTACTTCGACGTGCGCCTACAGGCCCGGCTGCGCGAAGAACAGCGTCGCGCTCGATTCTCCTGGCGCTACTGGGTGCGCCGGCCGGCGGCGGTTGGCATAGCGGCCACTATCCTGCTGGCCCTCGGCGTGGGCTCTTTCCTGGGAACGCAGGACGAGGTTAGGCCAAATGACCACGTGGTGGCAGCGACCAGGGGCACGGCAGTCGGCGACTTGCAGTACCTGGAAAAGCATTCGGACCTGTTGCAGGAGTTCGAAGCGCTCGACGTTCTGGATCACGATAGCGGCGGCAACGTCAATTAGAACGGCAGTTTCGAGTTGCGAGCCCATGTAGCCTGTCTAGAAACTGGAAACTCGAAACTGAGTAAGGCTTTTGTAATTTGCTCATTTCCCGAACCATCTCGCTGGCCTCTGTGTTGTGCCTGCTGGGCGCGGCGGTTTCGGCGCAGCCGGCGCAACTGAGGCCGGCGCCGTTTAGCCGCATCCGGGCCGCCCAGGCTTCAGCTACCCCTCCGCCCCCATTGCAGCACCCTCCTCAGGTTCGCAGCCCCGGACCGCATCGGGGAGACTGGCTGCGAAAGTATGGCAACCTGCCCGGCGACCAGGCGGAAAAGCAGCTCCGGCAAGACAAGGATTTCCAGCGCCTGCCGCCGGAAGGGCAGAAAAAACTGCAGCAACGGCTGGAGCACTTCACTAATCTGCCACCACAGCAGAAAGAGCGAGTGCTAAACCGCATGCAACTAATGGAGCACCTGCCGCCTGAGCAACAGAAGCGGGTGGAATCATTGTGGCAGCAGTTTCGAGGCTTGGATGGAGGGCGCCGGCGCGCGGTGGTCGAGCAGCTTCGCTATCTGCGCAGCTTGCCGCCGGAGCAGCGCAACCGGACGATGGAGGCCGGCCAGTTCAAGGCTACATTCAGCCCGCAGGAGCAGGAGCTTATTCACGGACTGAACGATATCGACGTCCAGTTGCAGGGCATGCGGACCAGAGGCCCGGGATTTTAGCGAACTTTTTTGTTTTTCCTCGATGGCCAGGCACGCTTCGGCGTGCCTTTTTTATCAAGTAGTCGAAGGCTCAACTGTGCAGGAAGTTTTTGCTGCCGGGTAAAGGCGAAGGTGCTCCGATACGAAAAACCCACCCTAGCAAAAGAAGCTAGGGTGGGGCACCCGGCTCTTTGGTTTTTGATTTCTGATTTTCGATTTGTGATTTCGAGATATCCCTTCAATCAAAAATGAAAAATGAAAAATCAGAAATCCCCCTTCATACTCGCAGCACGTTTTTGGCGATGAACCACAGGTTGGCCGGGCGCTCGGCCAGCCGCCGCATGAAATACGGATACCATTCGCTGCCAAACGGAATGTAGACGCGAACCCCCCAGCCTTCGCGCACCAGTTTTTCCTGCAGGTCGCGGCGGATGCCGTAGAGCATCTGGAACTCGAAGCTGGCCGGGGAGATCGATTCCGCCCTGGCCCAGGCGACAATGCCGTTAATAATGGCTTCGTCGTGTGTCGCCACACCGTGAAAAATTCCGCTCTTAAGCAGCAGCTTGGCCACCTGCCGATAGTTGGCGTCCACCTCGGACTTTTTCTGGAAGGCAACCTCTGCCGGCTCCAGGTAGGCGCCCTTGCACAGGCGTATGCGAATGCCTTCCAGAACCAGCAGCTTGGCGTCTTCGGCGGTGCGGCGCATGTAGGCCTGCAGAACCGTTCCCACATGGCCGGCGGCGCCCGGCAGCCGGTGCAGCTCGCGCGTCGTGTCGAGAGTGCGCTGGGTGTAGGCGGAGCCCTCCATGTCGACGCGGATGAAGTTGTTGCTTTGCGCCGCGTGCTGTACCAATTCGCCCACCAGACGGCAGGCCAGCTCCGGATTCTGGTCCAGGCCCATTTGGGTGAGCTTCAGACTGACGTTGGAATCGAGCTTGCGCCGATCGATCTCGTCCAGCAGTTGATGATAATATTTGGCGCTGGCGACGGCCTCCTCGCAACTGGTGACGTTCTCGCCCAAGTGGTCGATGCTGACGCGGATGCCGCGCCGGTTCATCTCCTCGACCGCAACGATCAGGTCTTCCAGGGTGGAACCGGCGACAAAACGGCGGGACAGCTTGCGGCCCAGCGGGGAATGCTCGGCAAAGCGCCGCAGGGAGCGTTTTTCGGACAAGTTTATTAACAGTGCTCTGAGCATGGGCATTAGTGTCATCTCCCCGGCCGGCCAAAACAGCTATCGCCGGTAATCCGGGTAAAACAAAGGTTCAAGGTTTCACGTTTCACGCTTTTTATGAATAAAGTGCACAGATAAACGTGAAACGTGCAACCAGTTCGGCGGCTTATCCGCCGCTTTCCTCCAGATACTTCTCTACCTCGATTGCCGCCATGCAGCCGCTGCCGGCGGCGCTGACGGCCTGGCGATAACGCCGGTCGGTAACATCGCCACAGGCATACACGCCGGGCGCATCGGTAAAGACGTAATCGTGCGCCTTCAGATAACCATCACTGTCGGTTTCGAGCTGCCCTTTGAAGGGGGCCGTATTCGGTACATGGCCGATGCCCAGAAAGAGCGCGCTGACCGGCAGAATTCTGCTTTCACCTGTCTTCAGGTTGTGCAGTTTCAGCCCGGTCACCTCTTTTTTTGAGACATCATGAACATCTTGAACCACGGTGTTGACTAGGAAACGAATCTTCTCGTGCCGGCGCGCCCGCTCCAGCATGATCTTGGAGGCTCGGAACTGCTCGCGGCGGTGAATGATGGTGACCAGGGTGGCAAAGCGGGTCAGAAACAACGCCTCTTCCATGGCCGAATCGCCCCCGCCGATCACGGCCACTTCCTTGCCGGTGAAGAAAAAGCCGTCGCAGGTGGCGCACGACGAGACGCCGTGACCGATGAGCGCCTGCTCGTTGGGCAAGCCCAGCCAGCGCGCGCTGGCGCCGCTGGCGATTATGAGCGAGCGGGTGCGGATTTCGCCGGCATCGGTGGCCAGGACCAGGGGACGCTGCCGCAGTTCGGCACCCGAGACTCGCGCCGCCACGAACTCGGCGCCAAAGCGCGCCGCCTGCTTGCGCATGTTGTCGATCAGCTCCGGACCCTGTATGCCCTCGGGAAAGCCGGGAAAGTTTTCCACCAGGGTGGTCAACGAAAGTTGCCCGCCAGGCTCGTGCCCTTCCAGCACCAGCGGCTGAAGCCGGGCGCGGGCAGCGTAAATGGCAGCCGTGAGCCCGGCGCAGCCCGAGCCCACTATTACCGTGCTGTGAATCTTCTTCTCTGTCATGTCGTTCTATTAGATAAGATCACGGCGCAGGCGATTCGCTTCCTCCGGACCCCAACCGACGCCGTAGTTGTGCTTGCTGGCGTGAGGATGCGTGAGGATATGGTGCGGCACCCGGCCGTTTTTCTGCTCGGCGTTTCTTGCCGGACGAAGTTCCGGAAAACGCCACACTATTTAATGCTCTCCGGAAAGAACGAAGTCAAGAGTAAATACGCCGCCGGACGTTCACCTTAGCGCGCGTTCTGCCGCGTCGGCGCCGGGCCGGTCCGGGCCCCGGGAAAGCGCGCTATCTCCGCCGGGACCACGGTGGCAACCTGCAACGATTTGCGGTAAGCCGCCAGCAGCGCGCTTGCCCGGTTGAAGAGCGGCTCGAAGCGCGACTGGTCTGCCGCCGGACAGCGGGCCAGTACGACGGAGGAGCGGCCGAAGCGCTCCAGGCGGATGCGCTCGGCCGGCGTATTCAAGCGCGCCACCTGCGCCGGGATGGCGGCGTTGCTGGTGGCGGAAATCGAAACCTGCATCACGTCTTTGGCGTCGCGCGCGCGCAGCGTGAGCGTCTCCGCCACCTGTCCGCGGCTGATGCTGAACGAGTACTGGACATTGACGAAAGGCGAGCCTTCTGGAAATTCCCTGCGGATTCGCACCCACTGCGAGGCTGCTGCCTCGCCTTCTGCGGCAGAGGCTGGTTGCGCCTCTGGAGCGGCCTCTGCCTCCCGCAGCTTGAGATCGGCGGAGCTCAAGGTGGAATGCCCGCGCGCCACCTCAAAATCCTTGCCAAATTTCGGCTGGGCAGGGATGCGCTCCAGCGTGCCGGCAATCAGCAGCCGCTCCTGCTCGGCGGGCGAACAGACATTCAGGTAGTTCACCCGCACCTGCGGCTGCGCGTTCCCAGGAGGCAACTGAGCCTGCGCGGCAGCCGCCACAATCAGGATTACGGCGATGATAAGAAATGTTTTCCGCATTCTGCAGGCATATAGCCAAAATCAGGTGCTTATGTAATGTCCCAGGAGCGCTCGTTGTCCTTAGCTTAGAGCGGATTTAGCGATGAGGCATCCAAACGAATGGTGTCATGGCGAGCGCAGGCGCGAAGCCGGGCCCAGCAACGGCCGTTGGTGGGATGGAGGAGCGCCGTAGTCGAGCCACCTTGTGTTTTCCGCTGCGAAACACAAGGTTCCTCCACTCCGGTCGGAATGACACTCTTTAATTTGAAAATACATCAGTTCTGCCCGCGCAAGCTGCTACGACATTACTTTCGCCGCTCAACGAAGCCGGACCCGTTCGAAAGCGATTTCCGGAACCGGTCAAGCCCTACTTGGCTGCCGCCGTTGCCGATCGAATCTCGGTCACCAGCGACTGTGCCGCCATCGCCAGGATGCGCGCATCGCTGAGCACGGTCACGAAATCGAAGCCCTTGGCTATCATCGCCCTGGCATTGGCGGCGCTGCCGGTATGGATGCCCGCCTTCACCCCGTGACGCTTGCAGCCGGCCAGTATCTGGTCAATCGTCTGCGCCACCTTGGCGTCCGAGGGAACCAGGCCGCCGCTGACTCCCATCGACATGGCCAGATCGTTTGGACCGATAAAAATGGCGTCCAGACCAGGCGTGGAAAGGATGTCATCGAGATTGCTCACCGCTTGGGCGGTTTCGATCATGGCGAAGACCGCCACCGTCTCATTGGCCTTGGCCAGGTAGTCGCTGCCGGCGTATAACGAGACGCGGGTGGGACCGCAACTGCGGAAGCCCAGGGGCGCATAGCGGCAGGTGGCAACCAGGCGCTCGGCATCGGCGCGGGTGTTGATCATGGGGCAAATTACCCCGTAAGCTCCGGCATCCAGCAGCTTCATGATAATGCCGGCGTCGTTCCAGGGCACGCGCGCCAGCGGAGTGACGCTGGTGGTGGAAATGGCTTGCAGCATGGTGACCGCGGTTTGAAAGTCGATCATCCCATGCTGGACATCGATGCACAGGGAGTCCCATCCCTGGTGTGCCATCACTTCGGCGCTGAATGAGTCGGGCATGGCAAGCCAGCCATTCAGCACGCAGCCGCCTTGCTTCCAGATCCTATGCAGTGCGCTTTCTCTCATTGGTATCCTCGCGATTGTGATTCTTTCAGGAGTCGCAGCAGTCTGCAAAAATCCTACGCGGAATTTGACCAAGCCGCTAGAAAAATCTCAGCCGTTCCGCGTTCAAGTAAGCCGTCAGCGCGCAAACCGCAGCCCGCTGAGTGCGCGGCCAGCTTCGCGGGCCACGCCATGCGAGAAGACCAGCACGTGAAAAATTTCTCCGATGCCGGCGGGGGTAACCAGATGCTTTAGTTGCAAGGCAACTTTGGCCCTCTCCTGCGGCAATCGGCAATCTTCGAAAACCTCGGCAAATTGCGTGACTTCGCCAATGCCCATGAGAAACTGCGCTTGCGTGAGCAAGGCAAGTGAGTCCAGGCCGTCTGCGGCGGCCTGCAAGGCGGTAAAGTTCACGTGCGCAGTGATGTCCTGCTCGCCCGGCGCCTGGTATGGATTCTCGCCGGCCCGATGCTGCCGGTAAGTCATGAGCGTGTCCAGGTGCCGCCCGGCAAGCTGCTCCTGACGCGTGTAGCCGTAATCGATGAAGGCGGCAAAGCCGCGGCGGGCAGCCAAGGCCTGGGTGACGCGGCGCATCCAGAGCTGCGCCTCCAGCGCCACTTCCACCCGCTCCGCCGGGCCTGGGTGGGCGCTGTAGCGGTCGACATACTCCAGCACCTCGGGCCGCGGCTGGACCATTTCTTCCGTGAAGACGCCCGCGTTTTCGCTGACGCGGAGTTCGCCTTCTCCGGTCAGCACCTCGACCGGCAGCGCATCGAAGAACTCATTGCCGAACACGATCAGCGCCTCGCCGCACCTCGCTAAGCTGGCGGAAAAATCCGCGTCAACCGTTGCCCGGCCCTGGGCGATGAAGCCGGCCAGCCGCTCCTGTTGCCGGCGGCGCAGCCAGGGCGAGGTTTCCACCAGGCGATAACGCAGGGCGCGCAGAAATTCCGGATACTTCTTCCCTGCCCAGTCAAGCACGTCGCCGGCAAACAGTCCGCGGCCGGGACCGAGCTCGATCAGGTCCAGCACGGCGGGAGAGCCCAGCGCCTGCCAGAACTCCACGAACTGCCGGCAGAGCAAGCGTCCGAAGAGGGCGTGCACGTCGGACGAGGTATAGAAATCTCCCGCTTTGCCGAATTGCTCGCGCGGCCGCATGTAGTAGCCCAGCTCGGGCTCGTACAGACACATGGCCATGTAGCGGGAAAACGGAATCGGCCCTTGGCGGCGAATCACTTCGACGATGCGCGCCCGCAGCAGATTAGCGTCCATGTTCTACGGCTCGTCCACCCTTTCCGGCGTTGGGCCGGCATCGGCTACGGACCCAAGTTCGCGATTATACGGCGTACGCGTGAACATCTCGATCAGGTAGTCGTGCAGGCAGTCGTAAAGCTGGCGCTGGAAGGCCCACTCGAATTGCGGATTCTCCGCATCCCGCCGATGCACCTGGAAACGGTAGGTATGCACCGCTACCGGAGGATTCTTGAAGCCAATGCTCACCTCGACTTCTCCGTCCTTGAGCTCGGCCTCGAAGCTCAGCAGCGGATGCTCATAGCGCGCCAGTTGCCGGCGAACCAGATCGAGATGGGTGGAGTCGGAGGGCATGGCTTAAGTTTCAAGTTTCGAGTTACAAGTTTCGAGCCCACAACATAAAAAATTATTGGGGACCGCAGCCGCCGCCTGAATATCAACGCGCTCCCGCGGGTTTCAGTGCCGGGACCTTGCAATCCAGCAGGCCCATGGCCGGATCTGGCGCCAGCGCCTTGGGAGGCTGGTAATGGCTGGCGGCGGCGAACTCGGTGGTGGCAGCCGGATCGAAGAATCCCTGCAGGCGAATGGTTAAGCCCTGGAGCGAATGCTTGTAAGCGTGGCCGTCGATGCGCGTCTCCGCGCCCAGCCTTACGTTGGAAACGGTTATGATCAGCCTGATGTTGCGCAAGTGGAAGATGCGCTGGCCGCCGTAATCCGGATAGCGATAGCAATCACCGTTGAGCTGGTTCCAGGTGAATTCGGCCCGGCCGGCCGCTTCTGGGGCGGGGTGCCCGGGCTCAGCCAGGAGCTGCATTTCGGCAGCGGAGGCTGCTTGCGGGAGGGAGAGCCTGCATTCGAACTCCCCCCTGGCGCGGAAACCGGCGGCGCGGGCGTGCTCGCTCTCCGGGCTGGCGCATTCGATGAAGTAGATCGGCTTACCCGTCGCCCCCAGCACCGGCCAGCGCAGATACATATCCTGCGGCCGGCCGAAGTTGTAAATGCGATCGAAGGGCTGAATGCGCGGCCAGCTACGGCTCTCCGCCGCATGCGGGCTGACCGCCGGCGGGCCGGCAGGCTGCGCCAGCGCGTCAAAAACCGGCGCACCTATTAAGCCGAGGATCGCGACCGACTCCAGCAGGAACAGGCCAGCAAGAGTTTTGAGGTTGTACAGCATTGGCTCAGCTTTCCTTCGCGCCCGCCGATTTCCGCGAGGAATCAGCGGCGGCTGAATTGCCTCCTGCCTGCGGGTACTCGAATATGCCCCGGCCGGACTTGCGTCCCAGGCGTCCGGCCTTTACGTACTGCACCATCAAGGGGCAGGGCCGGAACTTCTCGCCCAGACTCTTGTGCAGGTTTTCCAGCAGGTGCAGGCGCGTGTCGAGGCCGACCAGGTCCATCAACTCGAATGGCCCCATAGGCTGATTCAGGCCCTCACGAATGGCCTTGTCGATGTCCTGAGCAGAGGCGATGCCCTCCTGCAGCACTGCAAAAAGCCTCGTTGCCGATCAAGGCGTTGATGCGGCTGGAGATTAAGCCGGGCGACTCGCGCACCACCACCACTTCCTTGCCCATGCGCCGGCCAACTTCGACGGCGGCGGCCACCGTCTCATCGCCGGTTTCCAGGCCGCGCACCACCTCCAGCAGCTTCATCTGCTGCACCGGGTTGACAAAGTGCATTCCCACGATGCGCCGCGCGCGGTAGGTGACCGAGGCGATTTCGGTAACCGACAACGATGAGGTGTTGGAGACCAGGAAGCTGTCCGGACGGCAGATTTTGTCCAGCATGGTGAAGATTTCGATCTTCGACTCCATCTCCTCGGGGACGGCCTCAATGATGAACTCCGCCTGGCGGGCCGCCTCGTCCACCGAACCGGCGTATTCGATGCGCGCCAGAATGGCATCGGCCTGCTGGGGGGAGAGGCTGCCGGAAGCCATGCTCTTCTCCAGGCCGACGCGAATTTCATCCTCGGCCTTGCGCAGGCTGGCCGGCAAAATGTCTTCCAGGATGGTGCGATAGCCGGCCAGGGCCGCCGCGTAGGCTATGCCGCGGCCCATCACCCCGGCGCCGATAACAGCGACCGTTTGAATGGCTGGCATCAGGCGCCTCGCTCCAACTCCTCGAGCACCTTCAGGTAAGTGGGATTGGTGTTGCGCATGTACTCGGCCAGGCGCTTCTTTTCCTCCGGTGGAATCAGGGCGCTCGCGGTCTGAATCCGGCGCAGGGTTGCGGCTATGTCGTCCACGTAATTCATCATGCGAATCAACTCACCACTGGATGTCATATTCATCCTTTCAGCAGTAGTTTTCCATCCTGGTGAAACTTTGTAACTTTTAGTTGGCCGGTCGAAGGCCAGAGGTCAGTCTGGCGCCGCCAAGCCAACTCGCTATTTTCCGCGCTCAGGCGATTTTAGTAAAGCGGGGTAATGCTCAGTAGTGGGTCAATTTGAATTTCCACAACAACGGGTGCCCCACGTCCGCCCTGCTTTTGGGCTGACGTGGGGCCAATTCCCCAGGTTAGCGCCGAAAAGCGCGGCGCGGAACCTGGGGCACCCTTCAAATTGACCCACTATCCAATGCTCCGCGGAAGCCGCCCGCCGCCCGAGCTGCCGCCGATGAGCCGCTCCGTCCGGCAGAACCGCTTTACCGGTAAATGGTCTCCGCCTGCGCATGCCCCGGCCTGGCTGCATCTAATACTGTTCACGGCTATAGCAATTTCCGGAGTAACTGTTCCGGGGGCGAATGCAGAACCAACCAGTTCCAGTAATAGAGCAGGCGAACGAAGTTGCCGAATGTCTGGAACGGCTTGCTGCCCGAAAGCAGCAGTTACTCCCGCTGTCGACTTACCGCCTGCAACTGAACAGCTCGTTTCGCTTCCGTGATGCCCGCGAACTGGTGAGTTACCTTTACGAGCTGGGGGTCAGCACCTGCTATAGCTCTCCCATCCTGAAGGCGCGCTCCGGCAGCGCCCACGGATACGATATTACCGACCACAGCGCCCTCAACCCGGAAATAGGGACACAGGAAGAGCTGGACGAGCTTGCGGCCGAGCTGCACCGGCACGGCATGGGCCTGCTGCTGGATGTGGTTCCCAACCACATGGGCGTAGGCTACGGCAGCAATCCGTGGTGGCAGGACGTGCTGCAAAACGGGCGCTGCTCGAAGTTTGCCAACTTCTTCGATATCGACTGGAACCCGCTCCGGCCCGAGCTGCGCAACAAGGTGCTGCTGCCCATCCTGGGCAATCAGTACGGCGAAGAGCTGGAAACGGGCAAGCTGACGCTCAAATACGACGGCGATTTCTTCATCGAGTACTACGACAAGATGCTGCCGGTCGACCCGCAAACCGTTCCCCTGATCTTCGAGCCGCTGGGCGATCTCTCGGCGCTACTGGGCGAGGAGTTGGGCCACGAGTTCATGGCGCTGCTGCTGGGCTTCGCCGAACTGCCCGCGCACGACACCGCCGAGCTTGACCGGGTACTGGCCCGCCAGCGCGAGGTGCCCTTCCTGCGGCAGCGCCTGCGCGAGCTGATCGAGCGCAGGCCGGAGGTCAGGGAGCTGGTGACGGAAGCGGTGCAGCGCATCAACGGGCGGCCCGGCGGTGCGCGCAGCTTCGACGCCTTTCACAAGCTGCTGGAGGCGCAGGCCTATCGCCTGGCGCACTGGCGCGTCTCCACCGAAGAAATCAATTACCGCCGCTTCTTCGACATCAATGACCTGGTCGGCCTGCGCATGGAAGACCCGCAGGTCTTCGCCGCCACCAGTGCGCTGATTCGCCGCCTGCTGGCGGCAGGAATCGCCACCAGCCTGCGCGTCGATCATCCCGACGGGCTCTTCAATCCGCCACAGTTTTTTGCCCGCCTGCAGATGCTCTATGCCGCCAGCCAGTGCTACGGTCCGGAGCCCCACCTACCGCAGGCCGAGAATGGCGTCGAACTGGAAATTCAGAACATCTTCAGCCAGTCCAGCGGCAACCGGGCGCCGCTTTACGTGGCGGTGGAAAAAATCCTGCAGCCGGGCGAGGAGCTGCCCAAGGACTGGCCCGTGGATGGCACAGTCGGCTACGATTTCGCCCACCTCGTCAACGGCATCTTCATCGATGCCGCCAACCGCAGGGCGTTCACGAATTTCTACCAGCGGTTCCTGGGCCAGTGGATGGATGTGGAAAGCGTCATTTACCAGAGCAAGAAGCTGATAATGAACGTGGCGCTCTCCAGCGAACTCACCGTGCTCAGCCACATGCTGGACGAGATCTCCTCGCTGGACCGCAACGCGCGCGACTTTACCCGCTCGGTGCTGCGCGACGCCATACGCGAGACCATTGCCTGCTTTCCCGTCTATCGCACCTATATCGACGAGCGCGGCAACCTCAGCGAACGCGACCGCGGCCACATCAACGAGGCCATAGCCCGGGCCAAGCGCCGCAACAGCGGCATGCCGGGTTCGGTATTCGAGTTCCTGCGCGACATATTGCTGCTGCGCGGCGGCGACGGCGGCACGCCCATCTATGGCTATCGCCGCCAGCTCTATTTCACTCTCAAATTCCAGCAGCTCACCGCCCCGGTCATGGCCAAGGGCCTGGAGGACACCGCCTGCTACGTTTACAACCGCCTGGTTTCGGTCAACGACGTAGGTGGATCGCCCCGGGAGTTCGGGGTAGAGATGGACGAGTTTCACCGTGGCAACCTGCAGCGGCTGCAGAACTGGCCGTGCTCGATGCTGGCCACTTCCACCCATGACAGCAAGCGCAGCGAGGATGTGCGCATGCGCCTGGACGTGCTCTCCGAGATTCCGCGTCCCTGGGCGGCGCAGGCGTTGCGTTGGCGCCGCGCCAACCGCGGCAAAAAACACAGCCTGAGCGACGGGCGCCTGGTGCCGGACGCCAACGAGGAATACCTGCTCTACCAGACGCTGGTAGGAGCCTGGCCTATGCCGGGCGCGCCTGCCCGGGAGCCCGGCAACGGAAACCAGCGCTCCGCGCTTAGCTGGTCTCTCGATCGCGAGCGGCGCAAAGAGTTCACCGCGCGCATCCAGGCTTACATGACCAAGGCGGTCAGCGAAGCCAAGGTCAACACCAGTTGGATCAGTCCCAACCAGGAATACCTTGACGGGCTGCACGCCTTCATAGCCCGCATCCTGTCGCCGGGATCGGAGAGCCGTCCCAACCGCTTTCTGCGGCAGCTTGAGGCTTTCGTGGCCAAGGTTGCCCTGTTCGGCGCCATCAACTCGCTCTCGCAGACGCTCATCAAGCTGACCTCTCCGGGAGTGCCCGACATCTATCAGGGCCAGGAGCTGTTTGATTTCAGCCTGGTCGATCCCGACAACCGCCGGGCGGTGAACTTCGAGTTGCGCCGGCGTTATCTGCGCGCACTGGTAACGCGCGCGCACGATTCCTCGCAGTTGCGGCAACTGTGCGAGGAGATGCTGCGCGACTGGAGCGATGGCCGCCTCAAGCTCTGGGTCACACATCACGCGCTCCAGGCGCGACAGCAGCACCGCGAACTGTTCCAGCTTGGCGGCTACCTCCCGCTGAAGATCTCCGGGCAGAAGGCGCGCCACGCGGTCGCCTTCGCCAGGACCTCCGGGCGGGAGATGGCCATCACGGTGACGCCCCGGTTTGCCTACAGCATGATGGATGGCGAAGAACGAATGCCGTTGGGTGAGGCCTGGGGCAACGCCGAGCTGGCGCTGCCAGCGGTGGCGGCGGAGGCGGCGCAAACAGCGCCTGCAAAAACCCCGGCGCGGTTTACCAATCTGTTCACCGGCGAGGTTATCGAAGCGGGAGCGCAGGGCGCCCTGCTATGCCGCGAAGTCTTCGCTTCCTTTCCCGTAGCCCTGCTGCTGCGCTGAGGCGCGCGGCAGGCGGTCAGAGACCTCAGCCATGGCCGCCAGCTTTTCCGCCAGTTGCGGCGTGAGGTCGCAACTGCGATAACGCCAGCGCCAGTTGCCGTCGGCAACGCTAGGGGTGTTCATGCGCGCTTCCGAGCCCAGCCCGAGCACGTCCTGCAGCGGCACCAGGCAAAGCTCGGCGATGGAGTTCTGGGCGGCGCGTATCATCGCCCAATGCATGCCGTCGGACGCCTCTCCCAGGTAGGCGAGAACACGCTCGCGCACCTCCTGGTCCAGGGTTTGCCACCAGCCGGCGGTAGTGTCGTTGTCGTGCGTGCCGGTGTAGACGACAGTATTAGGCTGGTAGCGGTGCGGCAGATAGATATGCGCGCCGGGATCGCCGAAGCCGAACTGCAGCACCCGCATACCGGGAATCTGCAGGCGTTCGCGCAGGGCGTGCACGTCGGGGGTGATGAACCCGAGGTCTTCGGCGATAAACGGCAGGCGGCCCAGCTTGGCGCGCAGGACGTTGAACAGGTCTTCCTGCGGGCCGTCTACCCAGCGGCCATTAACGGCGGTGGGTTCGTTGGCCGGAATCTCCCAGGACTGCTGGAAGCCGCGGAAGTGGTCGAGGCGAACGATATCGCACGCCTGCAAGGCCCAGCTCACGCGCTGCACCCACCAATCGTAGCCGCGCTGCCGCAAGACCGGCCAGCGATACTTGGGATTGCCCCAGCGCTGTCCGGTTTCGGAGAAGGCGTCAGGCGGCACGCCGGCCACCACCTCCGGCTCCAGTTCGGCGTCGAGACGAAATATCTCGGGATGGGTCCACACGTCGGCGCTGTCGTAGCTGATGAAGATGGCGAGATCGCCGATGATGCGAATGTCGCTGGCGGCGCAGCGCCGGCGCAGAGCCCGCCACTGCTCGAAGAAGGCGAACTGCAGGACGCGGGCGATTTCCAGCTCCGGCTGCAACTGCTGCCGCGCACGGTCGAGCGCCTCCGGCTCTCGCCGCGCCAGCTCGCGCGGCCAGCGGTTCCAGCTCTGCCTCTGGAAGCGGCTGCGCAAGGCGTCGAACAGGACGAAGTCTTCCAGCCACCAGGAGTTCTGGCGCAGGAAGGCGTCGTAAGCGGCGCGCGCTTTGCCGCCGGCGCTCAAAAGGAATTCGCGGGCGGCGCCGGCCAGCAGCGGCAGCTTGGCCAACTTTACCCGTTCGTAATCTACCGGGCCGCCGGGTCCGGCAAGTTGCGCGATGCGCTCCCGCGAAACCAGGCCGCGCTCGGCCAGCCGGTCGAGACTTATCAGCAGGACATCGCCGGCAAAGGCTGAAGTCGAGGAATAGGGCGAGTTGCCCAGCCCCACCGGGTGCAGCGGAAGCACCTGCCAAAGCGTCTGCCGGGCCGCCGCCAGGAAATCGAGAAACTCATAGGCGGCCGGCCCGAGATCGCCGATGCCGCCGGGCGACGGAAACGAGGTCGGATGCAACAGGATTCCGGATGAGCGCTGGTTCATAAAAGACAGTTTCGAGTTTCGAGCTGCAAAGCGGTCTCAGGTTGTTTTCAAGTTTCTCGGCTAGCAGACGTCATGCACTGCTTGAAACTTGAAACTGGAAACTTGAAACTGGCAGTTGCTACTCATTCACCGTGGCCAACATGCGGTTGTATTCCTTCTGGTAGACCTTTACCACGCCCTTCTGCTCGGCGGTCTTGCGCAGGTTGGCGATGTAGACCTCAAACAGCTCCATCTGCTTACGCTGCAATAACTGCTGGCGGATCTGGTCCTTCTGTTGGTCGAACTCGGCCATGGAAGGTTCCTGCTTCTCCAGCAGCATCATGACCGCTCCGCCTTCGGCGGTGCTGATCGGTCCCGAGATATCGCCTGGCTTCATGGTGAAGATCTGTCCCGCCGGGCCGGTCAGGGGGCCGATCTGCGGAACCTGCGCCTGCGGCGGCACCAGCTCGCTGGTATGCACGGTGGCGCCTACTTCCTGGGCAGCGGCGCGCAGGTTGTGCTGGGAGCGGGCGCGGTCGGAGAGCTCCTGCGTCTTCTGGGTCAGCAGCGTGCGGGCGCGCTCGGCCGTGAATTGCCGTTCCACCTGGCCCTTGACTTCCTCGTAAGTGGGCGTGGACGGCGGCTTGATATCCAGAAGCTGAAACACGGCATAGCCCTGCGCAGTGGCCACTGCGGCAGGCGGCGCCTTCGGTTGCGCGGCGAAGATGGCATCCATCAAAGCGGGAGCAGCGCCAACGCCCGGCAAGGAGCTGCCGCGCGCGAAGTAGCCGATCTCGACCACCTGCAAGCCGTGCGCCTTGGCCGCCTTCTCCATTCCATCAGTGCGCGCCTGCGACTCGACCGCGCGCGAAAGCGCCTCGCCCGCCGCCTTGGCTTTTTCGCGCATGACGATCTGCTCGATCTCGGGCTTGACCTCATCCAGCGTCTTCACGTGCGCCTCGGTCTTGTCGTCGACGCGAATGATATGGAAACCGTAATCGGTCTGCACCAGGCCGCTGGTTTGTCCCTTGGCAAGCGAGAAAGCCGCCTTTTCGAACTCGGGAACGGTGCGCCCGCGGGTAACTGGCCCCAGCAGGCCGCCGTTGGCCGCGCTCCCCGGATCCTGCGAATACTTCTTGGCCAGAGTGGCGAAGTCAGCGCCCGCCTTGAGTTGCTTCAGGATGTCTTCCGCCTTGGCACGCGCTTCGGCAACGGCCTTGGGGTCTACTTTGCCGTCCGGGCCGGGCGGCGGAGTGCGAATCAGAATGTGCCGCACCGTCACCGACTCGGGAACGCGGTACTGATCCTGGTGCGCATTGTAGTAGTTGCGCAGATCGTCCGCCGTGACCTTGGGCGGGTTCGGCAACTTGGCCAGATCGATGGGAATGTAGGCCGCCTTGCGTTTTTCCGGGATGCTGTTCTCGTATTGCTGCTTGGTTTTGTCGTAGTAGGCGTGCAGCTCGGCGTCGGTGGGCTTGATCTGCTTGGCCAGGTCGCTCAGGGCGATGACCGCGTAGTCGAACTTTACCTTGGCATTGCTGTCACGGAAGTCCTGCAACATATCCGCCGAAGATACGGTCGCCCCGCCTTCGATAGCGTTGCGTAGCTTGTTGATGGTGAGCTGGCGCTTTACCCTGTCTTCAAACTGCGGCACGGTGAAGTTGAAGTTGGCCTGGACAAACGCCTGGTACTGGTCCTGGCCGACAAACTTGCCACCGGGAAAAAGCTGCGCGGCGAGGGGTCCGTGCTGCAACTCGTAGCGCACCTCGTCGTCGCTGGTGCGCAGGCCCATGCGGTTTGCCTCGTTCAGCAACACTCCCTGCACCATCAGCGACTCGGCCGCCTGCTGCAGCAGATAAGGGCGAAGTTGCGGCGGAATTCCCTGCGGGAACTGCGTGCGCCCCATCTGGTTGGCGAACTGGCTTACGTCCTGGGCCGTGATTTCCTGCGAGCCGATCTTGGCAATCAGCCCCTGCTGGCCGCCTATGCCGAATTCGTTGAGGATGCCGCCGGGAACCAGCGTGACCACCATCATGATGCAGATGATGGCGAGAAAGCCGATCAGCAAAGCCTTTTGCAGCCGGCCAGGAGTTTGCAAAAACCGAATCATTTCAATAGCTCCACAACACGATAGGCGAATAGACGATTATAAATGACCGCCGCGCCGAACAGACGCCCCGGCTCAAGAACAGTCTCCAGGCAGGGCGCAAGGCGCGCCTGGTAAGTAGTGGGTCAATTTGAATGGGTACCCCAGGTCCCGCGCCGTGCAGTTTCGGCGCTGACCTGGGGATGGCCCACGTCAGCCCAAAAGCGGGGCGCGGGGCGTGGGGCACCCTCTTCTGGAAATCAAAATTGACCCACTACCGCCTGGGATGGAAACTTGCCAATATTGCGAAAAATTAGCGCGCCGCCTTAACGGACAGGAATCCGCTTACGTTCTCCCAGAGAAGCTGGGGAAAGGTCTTGTCTAGATAGGAGCGGATGGAGACGTAGCACTCATCGCAGGTGTTGGTCCGGGTGAACTCCTCGGCCATACGCGCGTGCTCCTCTAGCCGATAGCGCTGGAAGACCATCGAGCAAGGCTGCAGCCAGCCGTCGCTGGTCACCACCAGGAAACGATGGCCGGCCTTGCAGCCCGGGGCCCCGCCCTGTTCGAAGAAGCGGCGGGTGGCGCTCAGCGTCGAAGGCGAGTTCACGATCCAGTTGCTGGCGTCACGGCGCGTCTCCACCTGGTCGAATTCCCGCCTCAGCAGCGCCAGTTGGGCAGGAGTGGTCAGCGAATAATCCTTACAACCGGTGCGGCGCGCCGAGTAGGCGCTGTAACAGATGTTAACGCCCCATTCCCGGGCTTTGTCGGCCAGGCGGTTGATCTCCGGCAGGTTGGCGCTGGTAATGCAGGAGTTCAAAACGATGTCGTCATGTCCCAGCGCGGCCAGGCGCGGCACCAGTTCGGCCAGGCGCGCGTACAGCCCCGGGTACCTGCGGAAATCGTCATGCCGCTCGTCGGGAAAATCCAGGCTGACGGAGAACTGGTCCACGCCCGCCTGGCGCAGTTCCAGGTATTTCTCCTCGGTCATGTGCGACCAGTTGGATACCAGGATGGTGTAGGGGATGCCCGAGTCCTGCTTGATATTGCGGACGATCTCGACCGCGTCGCTGCGCAGCAGCGGCTCTCCGCCGGAGACCTGGACGACGCAAGGCTGCAGCGCCTCCATGTAGCGGCGGTAGTCGGCCGGCTTCAGATTGCGCGACTCGTCGCGCGGGCCGCCGTGGTCGCAATGCCGGCAATGGCAGCTACACGCATCGGTGACCTCGAAAGAAAGAACGATGGGGCGGCCAGCCGGCCAGTTAATTGAGCCCCGGCCAATGATGCGGAGCGAATCGAGCAACGGCACTTTGCGCATAAGAAATTTCGACTAATCTGCTTCCCACAGCATCTATTTTCTGAGCGATTATTTCGCTCGAATTATACCGCTCAGGGACGAATCTTGGAATCGGTTTCCCGCGAGCTATTGTAAGCAGAGCCGGCGGAAAACGCGCGCTTTCAGTCCAACCTTTCATAGGCACCGATTGACCCCTGTTTTGCGCCACTCAGAGCCGAAGCGGTTCCGTCACTTTCTTGAGAGCATCTTCTACTAGTGGATTGGATATCTATGGCGAGTAGCATTCGTGCGCTGCGCAGAAGTGTCATCGCGGCCGGCCGGCGCGTGCGTGAGTTGAGCATGATCGCCCGCGGCCTGGCCTCGACCGAGCAGGCGCTGATGGCGCACATCATTCCCATCCGCCGCTGCAATCTCTCCTGCGCCTACTGCAACGAGTATGACGCCGTCTCCCGCCCGGTTCCTCTGCCCCTGCTGGAGGAGCGCATCGACCACCTGCGGCGGCTGGGAGTAATGGTGGTGACCATCAGCGGCGGCGAGCCCCTGCTGCACCCGCAACTGGACGACCTCATCAGCTACATACGCCAGCGAGGAGCGCTTGCCGGCCTGATCACCAACGGTTACCTGCTGACTGCCGAACGCATCCAGCGCTTCAACCGCGCCGGCCTGGATCACATGCAGATCTCTATCGACAACGTGATGCCTGACGAGGTGAGCAAGAAGAGCCTGAAGGTGCTGGACAGGAAACTGCAACTGCTGGCCGAACACGCCGATTTCCATGTCAACATCAATAGCGTGATCGGCGGCGGCATTCGCCATCCGCATGATGCGCTGGTGGTGGCCAGGCGGGCGCGGCAGTTGGGCTTTACCTCGACCGTGGGCATCATCCACGACGGCGACGGGCAACAGCGGCCGCTTTCGGAAAAAGAGCTGGACGTCTTCGCCAAAATCAAGCGCATGTCGCGCCGGAATTACTCGCGCTTCAACCGATTCCAGGACAACATCGCCCTGGGCCGGCCGAACCAGTGGCGCTGCCGCGCCGGGGCGCGGTACCTCTACATCTGCGAAGACGGGCTGGTTCACTACTGCTCGCAGCAGCGCGGGTTCCCCGCCAAGCCGCTGGCGGAGTACACGCTGGAGGACGTTCGCCGCGAGTTCCACACGGAGAAAAGATGCGCTCCCCACTGCACCGTGAGCTGCGTGCACATTATCAGCGCGATTGACGCCTGGCGTGCGCCGCAGCAGGCCGAGCAGGGATGTCCTCAGGGCGTCGAGGCCGTGCGCGACATCGAGCGCAGCCACATGCCCGGAACACCCATTCCGCAGCCGACGCGCCGCCCCTCGGCGCGCCCGGCCAGCGAGCTGGTGCAGATCAATACCCGCCCGGTTACAGAGTGAAGTTGCGCCGCCCTCGGCGACGGGCCAGGTTTTCGTGATTTACGCAGCATCCGCCGGCGTGGGCGCCGACGCTACGCCTGCTGCTGGGTGCGTCCGCCCAGGTAGGCGGCGCGCACGTCCTCGTTGTCCCACAATTCGTCGGGACGTCCCTGGGTGACCAGGTGACCGGTCTCCAGCACGTAGCCGCGGTCGGCAACCGAAAGCGCCATGTTGGCGTTTTGCTCGACCAGCAGCACGGTGGTCCCGCTGCGGCGGATATTCGAGATGACGTTATAGACCTGCTCGACTATCAGCGGGCCCAGGCCCAAAGAGGGCTCGTCCAGCAACAGAATCTTCGGACGCGACATCAGCCCGCGGGCAATGGCCACCATTTGCTGCTGCCCGCCGGAGAGCGTCCAGCCCAGGGCATTGCGGAAGTCGCGCAGTTCGGGAAAGATTTCGAACATGCGTTCGGCTTCGGCGTTGAGTTCGGCGCGCTTCATGCCGGGGCGGCCGGCGCCGCCCAGCAGGAAGTTCTCCCACACGGTCAGGCCGGGGAATACCCGCCGGCGTTCGGGCACGTGAGAAATGCCGAGGCGGAAGATGTACTCGGGCCGGTGCCCAGAGATGGTCTGGCCCAGGAAGCGCACCGTGCCTGCCCGCGGCTTCAGCAGGCCGGAAATCACGCGCAAGGTCGTGCTCTTGCCGGCGCCGTTGGCCCCCAGGAGAGTGACAATTTCGCCCTCGTCGATGTAAAACGACAAGCCGTGGAGCGCCGCCACTTTGCCGTAGGTGGCGACCACGTTGTCAAGCTCTAGGAGCCGCATGGGAACCCACCTTTCCGAGATAAGCCGCGATGACATCGGGATTGCGTAGCACCTCGCCGGGCACGCCATCGGCGATGTGACGGCCGAAGTTCAGCACGGTAATGCGTTCGGCTACCTGCTCCACCAGGCGCATGTCGTGATCGATGATCAGGACGGTAATGCCGTGCCCCTTGAGCCGCTGCAGCAGCACCACCAGTCCGTCCTTTTCGACGTGATTGAGGCCGGCTCCAGGTTCGTCCAGCAAAAGCAGCTTGGGGTTGCCGGCCAGCGCCCGGGCAATCTCCACCAGGCGCTGGTGCCCGTAGGACAGGCTTCCCACCCTTTCCTGCGCGCGATTGGCCAGCCCCACAAATTCCAATGCCGCCAGCGCGCGCCCCACCCCGGCGCTTCCACCCTTGACGATGTTGCCCGGGCGGTCGGCGCCTACCCGCACGTTGTCCAGCACGTTCATGTCGGCGAACAAGCGGATGTTCTGGAAGGTGCGGCCCAGTCCGTGGCCAGCGCGCTGCGAAGGCATGAGGTTGGTGATGTCCTCGCCATCGAATTCGACGCGCCCTTCGGTCGGACGGTAGATGCCGCTCAAGACGTTGAGCAAGGTAGTCTTGCCCGAACCGTTGGGGCCGATCAGGGCGTGCACGGAATTCTGTTGCACGACCATATCGACGCCGTCCACCGCTTTAACCCCGCCAAAATGTTTGGCCAGCCCGCTTACCTTCAAAATGGCGCTCTGCGCCCCGGCGCTGTTGGCCTGCTGGCCGAGCGCCAGCGGCGCCAGCCCCGCCGTGTCGACAGCACGCGGCTGACGCAGCCGCCGCCAGAGCAGCGCAAGGAAGCCGAAGATGCCATCCGGCATGAACACCATGATCAGAATCACGGACGCGCCATAGACGGCAAGGTAGACGATCTTCAGGAAGCGCAACCATTCCGGCAACATGATCAGCAAGCCCGTGCCGAAAACGGTGCCCAAAGGCAGGCGCGAGCCGCCCAGCAGAGCCATGGTCAGGAAGACGACCGACTCATTGAAGCTGAACTGGTCAGGGCTGATGTAGGAGAAGCCGCCGGCGAACAGCCCGCCGCCGGCTCCGCCCAGCAGCGCCGAAATGGTGAAGGCGATCACCTTGGAGCGATAAGTGTCCACGCCCACCACGCCGGCGGCGAGTTCGTTATCGCGCGTGGCCTGCATGGCGCGGCCCAGCTTGGTTCCGCGCAGCCACATTATCAGGTAGGCGATCACCGCCAGCATGGCCACGCAGAGCGCCAGATAGGCATTGCCGGAGAGGAAGTGCGCGGGACGCGGAATCCCGGTGACTCCGTCGGGGCCGCGGGTGACCGTGACCCAGTTGGTCAGCACCAGCGAAAGAATCGTCTGGAAGCTGATGGTCACCATGGCCAGATAATGGCCGCCCAGCCGCAGCGAGGTGAGCCCCAGCACGGCGCCCGCCACCGCCGCCGCCAGCAGGCCGAGCAAAAACGCCGGCCAGAACGACAGGCCCAGGCTGGTAGTGCCCAAGGCCACGCCGTAGGCTCCGATGCCGAGAAACGACGCCTGGCCCAGGTTGATTTGCCCGGTGTAGCCCAGCACCACCGTAAGACCCAGCACCGCGATCGCCCAGGTCGAGGTCTGCATCAGCAGGTTGAGCGTGTAGGCGGAAAAGGTGGCACGCAGGGCCAGGGATATGACCGCGACACTCGCCAGCACATAGATCACGGTGCCGGCCGCGAACCGCGACCTCGGCGGACGCCAATTCTGACTTGGCTGGGGTGGCACGTCGCTCTTCACGGTGACGGTTCTGGATGCAGGATCGCTCATGCCTTTTCCCCGACCTTCTCACCAAAGATGCCTTGCGGCCGAAACAGCAGAAAGACCAGCAATACGAGGAAGGCGAAGGCATCCTTGTAAGGCACGGAGATATAGGCTGCGCCGAAGGTCTCGACCACGCCCAGCGCCAGGCCGCCCATAATCGCCCCGCCCACATTGCCGAAGCCGCCAATGATGCTGGCGGCGAACGCCTTGAGCGCAATCGACGAGCCCATGCCTACGGAGACGAACAGGATGGGAGCAACCAGAATCCCCGCCAGCCCTCCCAGCACCGAACTGTAGAGGAAGGTGATCATGATCATGACCGCCACCGGGATACCCAGCATGGAGGCCATTTCCTTGTCCTGAGAGGTCGCCTGCATTTTCTTGCCCAGAAGCGTGCGCTCGAAAAGCAGATACTGGAAGGCCACCATAATCACCGTGACCGCCAGGATCACCAGGTACTGCGTATCGAAAAATACCGGCCCTACGCTGAACCCCGGCGAGTTGAAGAGGCTGGGCAAGGTCTCGGGTTGCGGACCGTAGGCGGCCAGCATGCCGTTCTCCAGCAGGATGGAGGCGCCGATGGTGCTGATGATGACCGGCAGAAAGCTCCGATTGCGCAGTGGATAGTAAACGCCAAAGTTAAACAGCACGCCAAAGACGGCCATGACCGCGATGGTGATCAAAATGGCCAGCCAGTAGGACAGGCCTAGGTCGACCGCCAGGATCACCATGCAGAACGCGCCCAGCATGGCGAAATCGCCCTGGGCGAAATTGACCACGTTGGTGGCGCGGAAGATCAACACGAAGCCCAGGGCAATGAGAGCATAAATGCTCCCGATCCCCAGGCCCGTGAACAGCAGTTGCAGTACGGTTCCCATGTTATTTCCCAGCCGGGAATCCCCGGCTAGATCCGCGTTTGCCTCGACTACTACTTGAAGGTAATGCGTTTTACAAAGACGATGGTTCCGTTATCGTTCCTCACCACGTTGTAACCGTGCAAGCCATCGCCATTCTGGTCGAAGTTATATGTGCCTTCGGCGCCCGGGTAATTCTTTATGGCAATAATCGCCTGGCGTATCTTTTGCGGATCGGTGCTCTTGGCATTCTTAATGCCGAGCGCCAGAACGTGCATGGCATCGTAAGCCCAGGCGCTGAAGTGATCAGCCCTCATCTTGTAGGCGGCGGCGTATTTCTCGGCGTAGGCCTTGGCGGTGGGCGATGCATCCGGACTGAAGTCAGCCACCGTGAAGGTGCCGTACATGGTCGCGCCAGCCAGCCGCAGGGCGGTAGCGGACATGTTGGTGGCCGAGCCGACCCAGGGAATGTTCACGCCCAACTGGCGGAGCTGTTTGGCGAAGATGCCCAGATCCGGCTCCATGGTGATGTAGCTGCACATAATATCGGCCCCGGAGCGCTTGACCGCCATTGCCACCGGCGTGAAGTCCTGCGAATTGTTGGTGTAGCCCTGGATCAGCACCGGGGTGATTCCGATGGCTTTCAGAGCAGCCACCACGCCATCCTTGCCGCTGGTGCCAAAAGTATCAGTGGAATGAATGATGGCCCACTTCTTCTTCTTCAGGGTGTTGATGCCGTAGTCGACCATCACTCGCGACGAATAACTGTCGTTGGGCCGGGTGCGGAAATACCACGGGTTCCCCATGTGGGTAAGGGTAGGATCGGTGCCGCCGATCATTACCGGCTTGCCGACCTTAATCACATCGGGTGACATGGCATTCACCTGCGTGCTCCGGATCGACCCTATGAAGCCAACCACATCCTTGTCGCCGGCCAATTTGCTGAACGCCATGATGATGCCGGGGTTGGTGGTCTGATCGTCTTCGACCACGATCTCGATCTTCTTGCCCAGTACACCACCCGCCGAATTGATTTCTTCCACGGCCAGCTTGATGCCCTGGAGTTGATTGCGGCCGGACTCGGCGGCCGGGCCGGTGATCGGCGCCGTCACGCCGACCTTGATGGTATCGGCTGCCTGCATGCTAAGCGCCCCCACGGTTACGGCGAAGGCCAAAGCCAGCAGAGAAATAGCCACCCATTTGCGCATAATGTCCCCCTTCTTCGGGCTCTGATTTTATTGGGCTAGTAAAAAACTGATATCAGATGTTCCGGGCTGTGTAAAGGCGATTCTGGACACCTCGGGCAACTTATGAACGGCAGGTTCTGCCGGCCTGCTGTAGGCTTGATCGCCGGTCCGGCAATCGCTTCTCGCACGAACCGGCGATCGCGTCTTGTCAATTCATTCGCACCAGTACCTTCACCATGCCGGGCGATTGCGCAGCCGTGGCATAGGCTTGCGGCGCCTCGTCCAGCGGACGCACCATGGAGATCAGCGGGCCGACGTCGACCTTTCCGGAGGCCATCAGGGCGATGGCGCGCTCCATATCCTTATCCAGGTACAAGCCGCTGCCCTGTATGCGGATTTCAAAGCGTTGCATCCTGGGCATGGGAACAGAAAGCGGTCCGGGAGAGACGCCTATTACCACCACGCACCCGCCCGATAGCGCGCATCCGCTGGCGATATCGAAGGTTCGCTGCCCGCCCACGCACTCGAAGCAAGCCGTATAACGCGGCGCGACCTGCACCTGGTCCGGGGAGAAGACTTCCGCCGCCCCCAGGCGTTTGGCCAAATCGCGCTTGAAGGCGACAGGCTCGATCACGCTCACCCGGCCGGCGCCCCTGGCGCGCAGGGCAAGAAGCACACAGAGTCCGATGGTGCCGCCGCCGATCACCAGCACATCTTCCAGATCATCGTACAGGCTGGCGGCATGAACGCCCACCGTCAGAGGTTCCACCAGGCACGCCTTGTCCAAGGGCAGGTCTTTCGGAAGCCGGTGCAAATGGCTGGCAGTCATCACCAACTGAGTTTGCGCCACTCCCGGCCGGCGGTAGCCGGTCACCTGGTTGGATTCGCAGGTGTTGAACGATCCCCGGCGGCAACTCCGGCAGGTGCCGCAGGTGAACAGCGGGTTGAGCACAACGTGATCGCCCGGCGCGACGTTGCGAACCTCCGGGCCGACCTTCTTCACCACCGCCACCATCTCGTGGCCGGTGATCACCGGAGGCTTGAAAAACGGATGCTTTCCGTGCAGCAGGTGAAGGTCGCTGGCGCATATTCCCACGTAAGCCGGGGCCAGCACCGCCTCGCCCGGGCCGGGCTCCAGCGGCTCCTCTACCGTGCGCACGACTACTTTATCGAGAGCTTCAAAATAGATCTGCCTGACTTGCATTACTTCCTTTCCGCTGAGGCAGTGACTCAACTCTAGGAAAAAATTTTTCCCGGCGCCTGCCCCTCAGCACGAAGAGGAATCTGCATTTTCTGACTTAGCCAAACGCAGATTCCTCGCTGTACTCGGCCAAACGCCAATCTCAATCACTAAAGGTTGCCACATCGAGCCAGAGTGGCGCTAGTCCTTGAAATCGATGTGCTTGTCGAATTTCCAGACTCCGTCGGTGTTTTTAACCACGTTGTAGCCGTGCAGTCCGTCGCCATTCTTGTCGAAGTTGTACGTGCCCTCGGCGCCCTGATAATTCTTTATGCTCAGCAGCGCCTGCCGTATCTTCTGCGGGTCCAGGCTCTTGGCGTTGTTGATGGCCTTGGCCAGCAGGTGCATACCATCGTAGGCCCAGGAACTGAAGAAATCGGGCCTCATCTTGTAAGTGGACTGGTATTTTTGCGCGTATGCCTTGGCGGCCGAGCACGAATCAGGCTCGTAATCCGCCACCCCAAAGGCGCCGTTGAGGGCCGGGCCGGCCAGCCGCAGGGCGGTGGTGCCGGTGATGCTGGGTGAGCCGATCCAGGGAATGTTCACCCCGAACTGGCGTAGCTGCTTGGCGAATATACCAAGGTCGTTATCCAGGGCCATGTAGCTGGCCATAATGTCGGCCCCGGAGCGCTTCACAGCCAGCACCACGGCGGTGAAGTCAGTCGAGCTGTTGGGATAGCCCTGAGTCAGGACCGGCGTGATGCCCATGGCCTTGAGGGCCGCAGTCAGGGCGTCTTTGCCGCCGGTGCCGAAAGCCTCAGAAGAATAAATGATTGCCCACTTCTTCTTCTGCAGGGTCTTGACCCCGTATTCGGCGATCACCCGGGCCGAGTAGCCATCGTTGGGCCGGGCGCGAAAGTACCACGGGTTTCCCATATGGGTGAGCGTCGGATCGGTGCCGCCGATAATGACCGGCTTGCCAATCTTCAACACGTCGGGCGACATGGCCATGGTCTGCGTACTGCGGACCGAGCCGATGAACGCCGGGATGCTTTTGTCGTCGGCCAGTCTGGTGAATGCCAGGATTACGCCGGGATTGCTTGTTTGATCGTCGGCGATGACCAGCTCTACCTGTTTGCCGAGAATGCCTCCGGCTTTGTTGATCTCCTCTACCGCCAGCTCGGCGCCCTGTTTCTGCCACCGTCCGGCTTCGGCGGAGGCGCCGGTAACCGGTGCGACCATGCCGATCTTGAGCGTGTCGGCTGCCTGCAGGCCAACCACACCGATCGTCATTGCGGCAGCTAGCCCGAGCAGAGCAAGAACGAACCACTTGCGCATAGTCCTACCCCCCTTTGCTTGTCGTTGGGAAATTGCTCACGATTGCGGCAAAAAAATATCAGATGTTCGCCCTAAAGTAAAGGCGAAAGCTGGCTGGCCTCAAGATAAGGTGAGAAAGGAAGAATGGAAACCACAGAGTTCACAGAGGGACACAGAGTAAAGAACAAGATTCATAGGCGCTCTGTGGAACTCTGCGTACTCCGTGGTTATCCTCTTCTGAAATTTGCGCAGCTTGAAGATGCCGGCGACCACTGGGGAAATGCGCTATCGCGGCAGTCTTTTAGCAGGCGGGGATCATGCACGGGCCCCTCGCACAAATGCGTGAGGCGGGCGCTACGGCCTTGCAAGAGCACTTCCGTGCTTGCCTTCGCTCTGCGGGAAACCGAGAGAATCTATAAATATGGTTTGGAAGTTCGGATCGGCGGCGAGGCTGACGTGCTCGGCGAGGTCAAGCGTCGGGAAGCGCTCGGAGCCGATCAGCAGCTTCGCCCCCAGCAACGCAGTGTTGCCTGAAGGCACTATTCGGGCGGGGTCGGTCTGCAGCAGGCCGATACGGACGGCGCTCTCCGGGCGAACGTAATTGCCGAAGGCGCCCGCCAGATAGATGGCGGCGACATCCCCGATTCCCGCTCCCCATTGCTGCAGAAGTATGCGCAGGCCGGTGGCTACGGCTCCCTTGGCCAACTGCAGTTGGCGAATATCCTGTTGCGAAAGCCTGACCGTGCCGGCCAGCGGAAATTCTCCGGCGTCGTTTGCCAGGCGTCCGCTGGGCAGAATCGCGCCTATGTCCAGGCCGGCGGCTACGGCCTCCACCAGCCCGCTGCCGCAGATGCCGCGCGGCTCGCCATCGCCGATCACCGAGCACTCGATCTGGCCGTCGTTCGCGAATACGTGCGAAATAGCCCCACTGGCGGCGCGCATTCCCATCGATATCGATCCCGCCTCAAATGCCGGGCCGGCGGCGGTCGAAGCGCACAGAATGCGCTGCCGGTTGCCCAGGGCGATCTCGCCGTTGGTGCCGAGATCTATCAGCGCCCTCAGCTCTTGGCCAACACCCAGGCCGACCGCCACAATGCCGGCGAGGATATCGGAGCCGACAAAGCTGCCGATGGCAGGCAGGAAACGTATTCTTGCCGAAGCGGGCAGGGGCCAGTTCAACTCCTCGGGGGTGAAGCATCGCTCTCTGGTAGCAGGCGACTCGAAGGGGACACGCGAAAGCGGCTCCACGTCAAGCCCGCTGAAAAGATGATGCATCACCGTGTTTCCGACCAGAACGACTTCGACGATTTGATCTTCGCAGCCCCGCACTAAATCCTGTACCATGCCGCCCAGAAACCGGCGGATAAGCGGCGTGAGCGCGTCGTCGCTCAAAGCGAAACGCAGCCGGGTTATCAGATCCGCGCCGTAGGCTGCCTGCGGATTGAGGGCGCTACGCAAGCCGCGCAGCTTGCCGCTCTCCAGATCGAGAAGCTGCGCCACCACCGTGGTTGTGCCCAGGTCGATGGCAATGGCGAGCCCTTTGCGCCGTGCGCCGGCGGAGGCAAAACGATGGTCGGCGAGGACGGGCAGGGTCCATTGTTCAACCCGCAATTTGACCGGAGTGTCGGCACGGAGCTGGCAGGCAAGCCGCCAGCCGGCGGCCAGTTCCTCATCCGTGAGCCGGACTTTGTCTTCCGCTGCCGGCTCCACGCGCCCCTCGATAACCTGCACGCGGCAGCCACCGCAGCTTCCCGAGCCGCCACAGGGGAATTCCACGCCGTGGCTGGCCAGAATTTCGCGCAGCGCCGTTCCCCGCTCCACTTCCAGAGCGACTCCCAGGGGAACCAGTTCGATCTTTATCTTTGCGCCCACACGGGTTCCCGTCTCGCAAGTCGTCCTGGCGGCGGTAAGCGGTCCGCTGGCAACCTGCGTTCGCTCAAGTTTGGATGTTCAAAGGTGCTCCAGTCTAATATTGCTTGTCAAACCGCCTGCCCCGAGCCAGCCCGCTTGAATTAACCTGGCCGCACTGTGCAAACAGTTGCGTATCTGTGACAGGAAAGTGTCCGGGGATTTGGCGCATTAGCGAAATCCTTTCCTACTGGCACGAACGTAATCTGTTACTACAGTGACAATTACGGTGCAGGGGGCACGAGTCTGGAAGTGGCCCGTTCCGTGCAGTAACAGGGGCGCCTCCCCCCGCGCGAGCATAGAGACAGCCAACAGTGTGGCCGCTCGCACTTTTACAGGGCTGCCCCCCAAGCCCGAGTCCACAGAGGGTTTAATGGAATCTGATCTCCACGGTCCGGAGCTGCCCCGAGCCTGTGTAGTAGAGCCATTCTCCCAATTCGGCCGGGATACAGTCCACCGGCGTTGGCAGACCTTTGACACCTGCGCCCGGCTGTTCATGCTTACCGGGTTCAAGTGGAGCCTGGAAGAGGGTCTGGGATTCTTCTGTGACCTCACCAAAGACATTGTCCGTTGCGCTAGCGGGATGGCTTACTTTTGGGGGAACGGGCAACCGCAGGCGGATCCGCTGCTCATGCGCGGGATGCGCATACCCCCTCCGGAGGTATTGGAGCTTGCCAACCGGCTGAATTTCGGCATTATCCGCTACCGGCGCCCCCTGCTGATCAGACGGGGCATTCAGGACTCGCTGGATCTGCTGCTGGACGGGGTCGGCGCCGAATCGCTGCTGGTGGTGCCGCTATTCGCGCACACTCATATTGTCGGCTCGCTCCACCTGCTGGGCGCCGATGCCAACAGCTTCTGCGAAGAAGATGCGCATCTGTTATGGCTGTTCTCGCTGAGCGCGGAGAAGCTTCTTGGGCAGGAATTCTCCAACGAAAACCTTATCCAGCAGGCCAGTACGGATTACCTGACCGGGCTGAGGACCCGCCGATACTTTGAAGAGCAACTGGCTCGCGAACTCAAACGCGCCAAGCGTATCCGGGGCGCGCTGGCTTTGATAATGATCGACATCGATCATTTCAAGCGAGTGAACGACGAGCACGGCCATCTTGCCGGAGACATGCTCCTGCGCCAGGTCGGCACGGTCCTTAAACAGGACCGGCGTGAAATAGACACCATCGCGCGCTACGGCGGCGAGGAGTTCGTGCTTTTGCTTCCCGACACCACCGGGTCCGGCGCCCAGCAACTGGCCGAACGGCTAAGGAAGGATATCGAAGGCCGGCACCTGGCCGCGGGGACTTCCGAGAGAGTGCGGCTCACCATCAGCCTTGGAGTGGCGGCCTTTCCGCGCGACGCCCAGTCGCCAATGGAGCTGCTGGCAGCAGCCGATGCCGCTCTATATGGCGCCAAACACGCCGGCCGCAACCGCGTGATCGTTTACGACGAGTCTCCATGCGCAGCAGGAGCGGCGCCGCGAGCCTCGCCTAAACCGCTCGCTCCCGGTGCGGTTTTACGGCGTGGACCTGGAAGGCAACTTGTTCGAGCAAGAGGCAACGACGGTGGATATCGCCAGTAACGGAGCTCGCTTGTGCGGAATTACCCGCCAACTGGATACCCGCTCCATCCTGGCAGTCCAGCACCATGGAAAGCGGGCCCGGTTCCAGGTAGCGTGGCTGGGGGCTACAGGGACGGACATGTCGTATCAGGTCGGGCTTCAGCTAGTCGACGAAGGCAAACAACTCTGGGAGACTGCCGCTTCCTCATCGGGGGATTAATGCCGTCTGCGGCCGCTCGCGAATACCAGGAGTTCATCCCGTAAGCGTTCAGCAGGCAGCGCCATTGCGGTTATATTTGCTTCGAGGCGATCCTATTTAGGGGCGCCTACGGTGCCGGTTCCCGGCGTGATGGTCACGGCAGCAGATTTGGCCTGAGCAGAGCTGCTGCCTCTTCCGGCGAGGGCCGCCACCACGGCGCCGGCTGCCACAGCTCCTCCGAACAGGAGCCACTTCGAATGTCCATGGCCGGTGGGTTGAGGTGCTACGTCTTCCGCGGGAGCGCTAGCCGAGACCATGGTTTGGCGGATGGTGGTTTCGGCCCGGAGTTCCTGCAGCTTTGCGAGCACCTGTAGAACGAACTCCCCGTTCTGAGGGTTCGGCCGGAAGCCGGCTGCTCTCGCCAGGCCCTGTTTATTGGTCGCCACTGTCAGCGAGCTGGCGCCGTAGAGAAACTCGCCGGAACCGCCGGCTACGGTGAAAACTACGATAGCGCCGGCCACCGGCCGGTTGTTTTCATCCACCACCTCCACCATAGGTTCGCGAGCGGGCCTTTGGACCAGCGGGTCGCCATCGTCGAGCACGACAATCTGGAGCTTTTGCGGCAGTGGCGGCGATTGGCCCAGAACCGGGCGGGCCGACAGGCTCAGCAGCGTCAAGCACAACATAGACGCGATCATCGAACGAAGACCGTTACTCACCTGCGTACACTCCTTCCGCTCCGCCGGCTCACTGAGCGGTGGCCGACGCCGAGGCGCCCTGGGTATTGGTTATGGTCACGGTTACAAAGGCGATGGCCCCGCTGTCGCCGTCCAAAGTGAATGGCTGCGTGTACAGAAATGAGCTGCCCGACGCCGTCGATGCCGAACTCTGGAACCAGCCGGAAAATAGCTGGCTGGCGGGGACGATCAAATCCGTGGTTTGCAGCGTACTGCCCTGGGCGGCGGCGAACCTGAACTCAGCCTGCACGACTTCACGCGTGTTGGAAAATCCTACAATCGCGACCTGAATGCTGTTGGTCCCGCGGGTCAACGTCATGCTAGTGATGGCTGGCACGGCCGGAGAAACCTTTATAACCACCGGCGCCAGCGAGGAAGGAGTAACGTCGCTTCCGTTGGCAGTCAAGGCGGCCTTCACCGTTATGGTTCCCGCCACCGTTCCTGTCTGCAGGGCGACAGTTTGGCTGAAAGTAGTGTTTGCCGGGATGGTTGCAGTCAGGGTGCGTCCGCCGGTACTGAACTGAATGGCCGGATCGTCCACGGCAGGAGAGGTGCTGGCGGCGAAGGTTAGGGTAAAGGTGACGGTCGTCTGCGAGGATAAGGAGCTCGCCTGAAAAGTTACCGACGGCTGCTGCGCCGAGCTACTGGTCGAGGGCCCCTGTAAGCTGATTACCGGTAGCGCAGTGACATTGATAGTTACGCTTGCTTGAGCGGACAAATAATCCGCGCCGTCGGTCGGCGTGAAGGTGGCAGTAAGCGTTTGCGTTCCCGTCGTGAGCACTGTGCCGGCTGGCGGGTTGTAGCTGAAAGTGCCGGGAACGTTGGCCTTCGCATCCAACTGCGTCGAGCTGAGGGCCGTACCGGAGACGATGGACGCCGGCTTAGCCCAGGAAATGGTCGGCGTCGCTTGCGCGACCGTGATAGTGACGCTTGCGTGAGCGGACAAATAGTCCACGCTGTCGGTTGGCGTGAAGGTAGTGGTAAGGGTTTGCGTTCCCGTAGTGAGCACTGTGCCGGCGGCCGGGCTATAGCTGAAAGTGCCTGGAATGTTAGCCGTTGCATCCAACTGCGTCGAGCTGAGGGCCGTACCGAAGACAATGGAAGCCGGCGTAGCCCAGGAAATAGTCGGCGTCGCTTGCGCGACCGTGATGGTCACCGGGCTGGAGACGATCGGGGCGGGATTGGTGGGATCGGGAACGTAACTCGCGGTAAGCGTGTGGCTGCCGGCCTTGAGCGCGACGTTGGAGAAGGTCAGAGTTGCCGCCGAGCAGCAAGTGACTGTGCTACTGGCCAGCGTCGTGGCGCCGTCTGCAACCGTGACTGGCAGAGCGGTCCCCGCCGTGGCCGTGCCCGCCGGAACGGTGACGGTCAGTGTAACCGTGGCCGGGTAAGTAATGCTGGTGGCGCTCGAGGTCAGCACCACTTGCGCTGATGCCAACCCGTGTCCCAGAACCAAGGAGGCCAACGCCGCTGCGTAAAAAAAGGTTCGGAAACGCATATCGATATAGCCTTAATTCCCACTGCCTGGGGCAGGGACAAACATTGCCTGCGGCGTCGCCGCGTCCGCCACGTAAAGCCAAACGGGACCGGCCGCCAGGGGCGTGACCTGGAAAGTCGCATTTCCCGCAAGCGGCGCCAAAAGACTGGGGCTGCACTGGCATTTAGCCGAAGCTACCGCCGTCGCCCCGGTGAGATCCACGCTCAGCAGTACACCTGTCTGGCCGGCGATAACCGCCCAGCGGCCATCCACCGAACCGGCGACAGCGACCGGGGCCGCCACGCCGTCGGCGGCACTGGCGACGGGCAGCAGGGCGGCGCCCGTGGCGACGTTTTTAGCGCTCCACACGATGTTCTGGGCGGCGTCGGCGATCAGCACGTCATTGCTCGAGGCAACGAACCGCATACCTCCGTAGCGCGCAAGATTGGCCACCTGCTGAGCCGTCCCGTTGGCGGAAACGGAATAAACTGCGACCCCGGCGGCTCCATTGTCGAGAGCGACCAGCAGCAGCCCGGAATCGCTCACGCATATGTTTGTGATCGATCCTTGAGGCGGTATCTGAACCTGCTGAAGCTGGGGAGCGCCGGGCAGGTTGGTGAACACCAGCGCGCTTCGCTTATCGTCGGCGAAGACGATGGCGGCGCTGCCGCTGGGGCTGAGCGCGACGTGCTGGTAACTGGAGAACGCGGCGGTCAATAGCGCAGGCTGCCCGCTTGGCAGAAGAGCCAGCAGGATGTCGCCCGTTTGGCTGGTCAACAAGGCGTAGCCGCCGCTGGAAGAAGCAACGGCGGAGGTGTAAGCGCCGGAGTTATAGGACGGCGCTGCGAGGTAGGCGGCTCCTGGCAATCCTTGGATGGCGCGCAAACCCTGCGCGGTCGCGTCCCATACGTATCCCAGCACGGCCCCGCTTATCTGCGTCTTGACGCTGGCTGCGTTGGAAGAAGGGGCCGAGGCTGTGGCCGAATTTGTTCCCCCGCCGCTGCAAGCGGGCATTACCAGCACAAGCAGAGGCAATGCAGCCAACAGACAACGGGCCGGCAAGCGTGACCAGGTTTTGAACTTCAATGAAACCTCCGACGGTCCAAGCGGAAGAATTGAGCGCCGTGCGGCCCAGCCGATAGAGCGAGCTTTTTTGCCCATTGCTCTTCTCCGGTCTACCTTCCTAGTTGTTACTCGGAGGCAGGAGAGCGGTCCAGGGTTGCTCTCGCGAGATGCCGGCGAGGAACATTGTTTTTTTGCCTGGCCGCCGGGCACCGGATCAGGCGAGACACACCTCTCATTTCGCAGAGAATACCGGCTTTATTCCCCTAAGTAACAATTGCCCCGCCGTTCCGGCCGCTGAAAGCCATCGCCGAGCGCAGGCCGAAATGCGCTCCTCGCGGGCGCGTCGTGCAACACTTGCCAGGGCTGGTGGTTCCAAGTTGAGTGCTGGCCGGCAGCTTTCGCTTTGACTGGCTAAGTTTGCTCGGCGGGCGCGACGCCGGTGGACGGCGCGGCATTGGCAGGCATCATGTTTCTGCAGTTCTACCGTCTTCGCGAACAGCCATTTGGCGCTAACCCGGACCCGGAGTATCTCTACCTGAGCGGCACGCACAGGAGGGCCCTGGATTCGCTGATATATGGGGTCGAATCAGGAATCGGGTTTTCGGCGCTGATAGCGCCGCCAGGCATGGGCAAGACCACCTTGCTGGTCACCCTTCTCCATCATTTTGAAGATTCGGCGCGAACCGCGTTCCTGTTCGAGACACAGGGCAGCTCGCAGGAGCTGCTGCAGGCTCTTATAGAAGACTTCGAAATAGATAAGAAAAATGAGCCAGGTGGAGAGCACGAGCTGCCGCTGGCGCGTATTCATCGCTTCCTGCTGGAAAACGCGCAGGCCGGGCAGCGGGTGCTGCTGGTGGTCGACGAGGCGCAGAATCTGCAAATCCCGGTCTTTGAGACCTTGCGCCTGCTCTCGAACTACGAAACCCCCAAAGCCAAGCTGCTCCAGATCGTGCTGGCCGGACAGCCCCAGCTCACCCGCAAGCTTGCCCGGCCGGAGCTGGAGCAGCTTCGGCAGCGAGTAGCGGTCTCCTGCAAGCTGGATGCCTTCACCTCCGCGGAGACCGTGGGGTACGTTGCCCATCGTCTCCGCTGCGCCGACTATCGGGGCGGCCCGCTCTTCACCCCGGAGGCGCTCGCCATGTTGGCCACCAGTGGGCGCGGAATTCCGCGTGAAATCAACCGGCTATGCTTCAATGCGCTGTCGGTTGGCTTTACCATGCGGAAGAGAGTCATCGATGCCGGGGTCATGGGCCAGGCGGTCAGCCAGCTCGAGGGGCTGCTGGGCGAAGTCGAGGGCGTGCCAGAAAACTCCGGCAGCCTGCCACCCGGCCTGACCCCCCAGGATTTGGGCTTGCTTTTTGCTCGCGCAATGGCGGCGCCGGCGGAAGCCATGCTGCAAGGCCCTTCAGAGGTTGCCGGCAACGAAGCTGGGCCTCAACCGCTTGCCGCTGCGCCCACGACAAGCACAGGCTGGATGGAGGAACTCAACCTTCTGGCACAAGCCGACTATCAGCCTTCGCCGGAACGACGCGGGGCTGTCGCTCTCATCAGGCGCTATGGACTGATCGCAGTCGCCGCCGCCGTGGTATGCGCAGGGCTGGTATGGTCGGGCGGCATTTCCTCCAGCGTCTCCGCCATGCGCGAACGGGCGATCAAGAAGGCGGAGGACGACCGTGCCCTGGCGGTGCGTAACGCGCAACTGCGCCTGAATTCGAGTTCCGCACCGTCTAGTTCCACTGATCAGCGAAAAGCCATTGACGGGACCGGAAGCCCGGCAGACCAATTGGACGCTCCGGCCGCGGAACCGCTATTACCACCACAGGAAACCGATGGCGAGGCGGAAACGCCAGTGAAGGCGCTCGATGAGAATAATGCGCGCAGCAATCGCGCACGGACACTTTCAGGTTCGGAAAGATCACGGCAAACACAAGCTTCCATCCTTCGCCGTAACGAGCCGCCTGCCAGGAGCACTCTGACGGCTGGCCGACGAGAAGCCGCAGCACCATCACCGGCCCCGTCGAATTCTCAACTTGTCCCCGCCGGCCAGTCGGGCCTGGCAACCGCGCCATCAACTCCTGCCATGACTCCGTTGGCGGCCGCTCCTGCGGCGCCGCCTCTCGCCGCAGTCAATGGAGTACCTGGAGCTTCAAACCAGCTCGCGAGCGCCCAGCCGGATACGCATGGCTCCACAAATCATGCTGAAAGCGCGCGAGGGCCGTCTGAACAAAGCGCGCCTACCATAGTCCCCAGCAAGCTGCTCCGGCGCGTGAACCCGGTCTATCCTGAGGTGGCACGAAAGCAGGGCATCAGCGGCGGAGTAGTCCTCTCCGCCCACATAAACGTCAGGGGAACGGTCGAGGAGGTCCACGCGATTTCGGGCGACCCGGTTCTGGCTCAAGCTGCCATCGATGCCGTCAGGCAGTGGGTCTTCAGCCCATCATTGCGCAACGGCGAACCGCAGCCCAGCGATGAAACCATAGTTGTTGGCTTTTCCCTGCGCTGAACTGCCCGTTCGCTTAGTGAACAAGCTTCCAAGCCCGCTCTCAGGTGCGGGAACGATCCCGGTAGCAAAACGGAAAGCTTTTATTGAAAGTGAAGGCTGCCCCACTCAAGCAAAAGAAGCTTGCGTGGGCCACCGGCCCTACTGTAGTTCTGCTTTAGCGCAGGCTACTTGGAACGGATTAGATTGTCATACGCCTTGAACATCTCGTCTACCAATTTCACAAACTCAGAGCCACTCAAGGGATTGTTGCGATTCTCCATGTATCGCTGTAGGGTATCAAAAGCCTTGCGATAATTTTCCTCTTTGTCCATGTCCACCCTTTCTTGCTACAGCGTGGTTGCTTGTTCCGCTTCCCGTTCTATCGCGACCTCATCGCGACCAAAATTAGGGTAGGGCTGGAATTTGGCGTCCCCGGCGGGATTTGAACCCGCGTTACCGCCGTGAAAGAGACCCCGGCGGACGTAACTGATTGAAACTAAGGAGCACGGTTGGCCACGAAAAGGACGTTTTGGAACCCTCAGGAACGCTTATCGAACCCTTATCGAACCCTCGAAATCGCGTTTCTGTCGTCAATCAATCCCCGAGTAGGCACGAATGAACGCATATCGACTATTTCGCGCTTTGCGAGTATTACGAGTATATGCTAACCTGAAAACATTATGGCCATTGCAGCGAGAAAACCGATCACACTCCCTGATACTGAGCAGCAGCAGGTGCAGGCCCTGGAGCGGGTATTGCATCGCGGCGCGCCTGCTTTCGTCACTTCCGCCGGAGAACGGGTCGAACTTCCCGGGACCGTGTTCGAGGTTCTCAGGACGGCGGTTAGCTTCATGTCGCACGGCCAGGCCATTACGCTCGTTCCAGATAACCAGGCGATTACGACACAGCGCGCGGCAGACATCCTTGGGATGTCGCGCCCATTCTTCATCAAACAGCTTGAGGCCGGTTTAATGGCTCACCATCGGGTTGGCAATCAGCGCCGCGTTTACCTTCGCGATGTTCTGGCATTCGCAGAGAAGCGCGATCGAGAACGTCTCGCCTCGTTGGACCGGTTGGCGCGTGATGCGTTTGAAGCAGGTATGTATGAACGGAATGTGATCCCGGAAGGCGGCGCGGACGAGTGAAAGGTGACCTAGCCGTTCTCTTGGATGCCTGTGTTCTTGTTCCCATGCCGCTCGCGGACACGCTACTGCGGCTTGCGGCTGGCCCGCGTCTCTATCTTCCGAAATGGTCCGATCAGATTATGGTCGAGGTAAGCCGGACCCTCCAAGAGAATTTCAGTCTCTCTGCCCAAAAGGCCATCTACCGCGAAAATGAAATACGGCGGCATTTCCCGGAAGCATGGATTGAAGGCTACGAGAATCTGATTCCCGCGATGACCAATCACCCGAAGGATCGCCATGTCCTTGCCGCCGCCGCACGAGCGGGCGTGAAAGTAATCGTCACCTACAACCTCAAGGACTTTCCAAGCTCCTCTCTTGCACCGTATCCCATCACAGCACAAGGGCCATCAGTCTTTCTCAAAAACATTTACGATATGGCACCAGCGGCGGTGATGCAGACATTGGAAGCTCAAGCTGCCGCCATCGGCCAGCCGATGAGCTACCTGTTCTCCAGGCTCCGCGTCAATGTTCCTGCCTTTGTCGCAATGATTGAAAAGCAAACGAGCTGACCTAATAGAAACGCCATAGAATCCAAGCCCACCCCAGAACATCTCACATCCGCACGCCACAGTACGTAATGTGTCGCGCTGTCCAAATCCAAAAAGTTATAGCCAACTTCCAAAAAGTTATTGGACACGGGGCCTGAGTTTGGCTTACGTTCACGGCATATCGCGGCCTTCCGGGGCCGCTGGAGGTGCCGATGAACGTCCTGCCCATGCAAATTGTCCGGCGCGGGATTGCCCGCTGGCAATCGTTGCGCCGGTTCCGCTCCGTCCTCAGCCTTTTCACCGCGCTCGTCGTTTTCCCTGCCCTGGCCTCCGCCCAGAGCAGCTCGCCGTTCGACACCGGCCTCACTTCGCTGCAAAACCTCTTCACCGGAACCATCGCCAAGGTGGCCAGTCTGATTGCCATCGTGATCGGCGGCTACCAGTTTGCCCACGGCGAGCCGGGCGCGAAGAAGACGCTGGCCGGCGTCGCTGCCGGGACCGGCATCGCCGTGATGGCCGTCAACGTCCTGAATTGGCTGTGGGGCATCTGACCGCCGCGCCGGAAGCCGCAACCGCAACCATGCAACCGTTTGAGTGTGAGGGGCGAGAATGCAGACACACACCAATAACCGGCGTCGAAACCGGGTCTACAAGAGCCTGCACAAGCCCCTCACGTACCTGGGCGTCGAGCGGACGCTGTTCTATTTTGTCTGCGTCGGCGCGGTCGGCGCCTTCAACCTCTTCAACAGTTTGCTCGGCGGGGCAGCCGTCTTCCTGGGCGGCTTCACCTTCGGCCATTGGGTGACGGCAAGCGACCCGGCGTTTCTGCGCATTCTGGCCAAGTCGGAGCGGTTGAAGAGCCGGTACGACGCGGCCAAAAGGGGTATTGCCCGCGTGGAGGTGGTCTGATGCTCCGTCTCGACAAGGTCATCAAGCCGTGGAAGGATGCCGCCGCGCTCTCGGACCACATCAGCCTGTATGGCTTCTGGAACGAGACGGCGTTTTTGACCAAGAGCGGCGATCTCGGCATGGTGCTGAACGTGACGGGCGTGGACTACGAAAGCCTTGACCACGCAGGGCAGGAGTACGCCGTGAAGCGTCTGGAGGCCGCGCTCAAGGCATTCGGGCCCGGCTTCCATGTCTACCAATATCTCTTCAAGTCGAACCGGCCCGAGATTCCATTCGCCGACTACACGATCCCGGTTGTCCAGGAGGCCGTGGACTACCGGCGGCGGTTCTTCGAGGAAAAGTCCGACCGGCTCTACCAGATCGAAATCTACTACTGCATCCTGCTCGAAGGCTCACGGTCGAAGACCGGCGTCCGGGCGGCTCTCGCGCAACTCTTCCGCGACCCGGCCGGAGCGGTGAATGAGCTGAAGGCGCAGTTCACCAACAGCCAGATGAAGACACTTGTGCGCGCGCAGATCGAGCGGGATCTGGCACGGCTCGACAGCCAGGTCCAGGGATTCGCGCGGCAGCTCGGCGACTTCGTGCGCATCGAGGTACTCGACCAACACAGCCAATTCCGATTCTTCCGGCGGCTCCTCAACTACGATGACTGGCGGATTGCGGGCGAACCGAAGCACTCGCAGTTTCTCGACTACCAGGTGGTCAACTCCGACATCGAGGCCGAGCGCGATCATCTGCGCGTCGGCGAGCACTTCGTCCGCATCCTGACCATGAAAGAGGCCATCGGCGAGACACGGCCGCTTGTGCTCGACACGCTGCTGAAAATTCCGGCGAATTTCTGCGCCATCACCGAATGGGTTCCGCTTTCGCAGGAGAAGGCGCGCAAGGAAGTGAACAAGCGCCGCCGCCACTTCAACGTATCGAAGACCGGCTTCGTCTCGCAGCTCGGCAATGACGCGACGCAGACCAACCCGCGCGACGTACTCGTGGACGAGTCGAAGCAAGCCGACATCGAGAATCTGGGCGATTGCCTGCGCGCGCTGGGCGACGGGCAATCGCTGGGCGAGTTCTCGCTGACCATCGTTCTCTACGGGAAAGACCGGCTGGCGCTCGACCAGGTTGTCGGCGAGTTCTCCGGCGTCTTCACCAACGCCGACGGCAGCCTCTTCGTCGAGACCTACAACCAGCTCAACGCGTACTTCGCCACCGTGCCCGGCGGCTACGCCTTCAACCTGCGGCGGCTGTATCTGCTGAATGCGAACTACGCCGACCTTTCGTTTCTGTTCACGATCCTGCCAGGCGAGAAGATCAATTCCTACCTCAACGCCGAGTACCTCGCCGTGCTGGAGACGGACAATGCCACGCCGTACTACCTGAACCTGCATTGCGGCGAAGTTGCGCACACGCTGATTCTGGGCATGACCGGCTCGGGCAAATCGTATTTCTGCAACTTCATCCTGCAGAACGCGCAGAAGTACGATCCGCTGACCTTCATCTTCGACATCGGCGGCAGCTTCGAGTCGTTGACGACAATCTTCGGCGGCAGCTACTTGAATGTGGGCCAGGAAGCGCGTGACTTCAACATCAATCCGTTCTCGCTTGCGCAGACGAAAGAGAACATGCAGTTTCTCTTCAGTTTCTTCCGCGTGCTGATCGAGGGCAACGAACAACGGTACAGGCTCGACTTCAAAGAGGAAATCAGGCTGTGGGACGCGATCGAGCGCATCTACATGCTGGAGGCCGGCCAGCGGACGGTCTCGAACTTCTCGAACATCATTGGCGAGCTGAAGGACCGGCTGCATCGCTGGACACGCGCCGGCCAGTACGGGTTTCTTTTCGACAATGCCGAGGACACGCTCTCGTTCAGCCAGTTCCAGACCTTCAACTTCGCCGGCTGGGGCGATGCGCCGGAGGTGCTGGAGCCACTGCTCTTCTATGTGCTGCACCGGGCGTCGAACGAAATCTGCAATCCCGCGAAGCTCGCCACCTTCAAAATCTTCCTGCTCGACGAGGCGTGGCTCTTCATCAAGAACGAAACGATCCGCAACTACGTGGTGCAGGCGCAGAAGACATGGCGCAAGCATCGCGCCGCGATGATTCTGGCCACGCAGTCGATCAAGGAGTTGCAGGAGTCGGGGATGCTGCACATCGTCTCCGAGAGCTGCCCGACCAAGATCTTCCTTGCCAACCCGGAGATGGACCGCGCGGTCTACGCCGAGGCGTTCCACCTGAACGACACGGAACTCGACCTGATCGCCGGTCTCGTTCCGCCGGGCCAGATGCTCATCCGCAAGGCGCAGTCCAGCAAGAAAGTTCACTTGAACGTCGATTCCGTCACGCACTGGATGGCGACCAACAACGCCAAGGACAATCTCCGCAAGCGCGAATACTTCGCGCGCCATGGCATCCCCGAAGGACTGCGCCGCCTCGCCGAGGAATTTCCATTCCAGCCGCGCACGCTCACAGCAACACCATCCCCCAACTTGAAAGGAGTGACTGCATGAACCGCAAACTGATCTTCATCGCCGGGCTGGCCCTGGCGCTCTCTCCCCTAGGCGCTACCGCGCAGGCTGCGTCGGCGCGCACCGTGCAATATCACTCGCAGGACATCATCCCGATTCACGCCAAGCTGAAATACACGACCCTGATCGAGTTGCCGACGACCGAAAAAATCATGGAAGCCGCGACCGGAGACAAGGACTTCTGGGTCGTGGACGTGGTGGGCAACTTCTGCTTCGTGCATCCGGCCAAGGCCGGCATCAACTCGAATCTGAATCTCATCACCGACAAGGGCAACATCTATTCATTCACCCTGCAGGACGTTTCCGGCTCCACGGATACGCCGGACCTGAAGGTGATCGTGGTGCCGGCAGACCAATCTTCCATCGTGCGATCAAGCGGGCCTCCGCAGTTCGTGCCTGCCGCACAACTGGAGCAGTCGCAACAGGCGCTCGCCTCCGTGCAGTCGCACATCACCGATGCCGTCGATGAATACAAGAGCGCCTACCCGCTCTCGCTGAAGTTCGACTATTCGTTCCATGCCAACGAAGCGCCGTTCGACATCCAGGCGATCTACCACGACGACAGGTTCACCTACATCAAGACCGACGCGCCGGAGAAGTTTTCGGTCTATGAGATGCGCGACGGCAAGCCCAACTTGATTTCTTACCAGTTGAACAACGGCACCTACATCATCCCCAAGGTGATGGACTCGGGGTACGTGGAGTTGGGCAAGAAGAAGATGGAGTTCACGCGGAAGGGATAAGGAGGCCGACGATGCCGGAGCCGATTGCGAATTCATCGAATGCATTGCCGGTCGAGCCGGGGTTGCGGCGCACCGGCCAGGAGCCGAAGGGCGTGCTCCAGAAAAACCTGAAGCCGCTGCTTTATCTGGGTGCGGCGGCGTTGGTGATCGTCGCAGCCGTCTTCAGCAGCACGGGCGCGAAGACAAGTGCAAAGAAGAGCACGGCAGCGAATCAGCCGCCGCAACCGCTGATCCAAGACAGCACGGACAACAACGTGCAGGATTTGAAGAACCAGGCCGCGGCGCAACAACAGGCCGCGCAACAGGGTGCGGACACAACGCTTGCCAATGCGACACCCGCGCAGCAGGCTGCTGCCGCCAACTACAGCCCGACCGGACAATCGATTCCGTGCGCGCCCGGACAGCCCTGTGCGCAGCAAACGGCCTACGCGCAGCCGCAGCTTACTCCGGCGCAGCAGGAAGAGCAGCAGCTTGCCGCAAAAGATCGCGAGCTTGCCTACGCATCGCGTTTTGCGTCTAACATTGTTTATAGAAATGCGCCGGACTCAACCCCTCGGCAACGACCCTCCGCGGCCTTGGCGGAGAGCGAGGAAGCACCCGGCACGCATGAGAGCGCCAGCTCCTATTCTTCAGCGCCGGAACGGACCGCAAGCAGCCTGGTCATGCCGCGCACCGCAGGCGATTCGCCGGCCAATGCAACCACGCAGACAACCGCCCAGCATAGGGCGGAAGTGAATATCGACGCGGCCATGGGACAGCCTTACGTGATCTACGAGGGAACGACCTTGGATACCGTTCTGATGAATCGCCTCGATGGAGACGCCGCCGGGCCGGTGAAGGTGCTCGTGTCGAATCCCCTCTACTCGCACGACCGGCAGCACGTGCTGATTCCCGATGGAACGATCGTGCTGGGCGAGGCGCGCAAGATCGGCGCCGCCGGCTTCGGCCAGCAGCGCCGCATAGCGGTTATCTTCCACCGCATGATTATGCCCGACGGCTACAGCGTGGACCTCGACCAGTTCCACGGCCTTGACCAGATCGGCCAGCAAGGGCTGAAGGACAAGGTCAACAACCACTATATGCAAATCTTCGGAACCTCGATTGCCTTGGGCGTCATCTCCGGAGCGGGCGAGATCGAACAGGGCGGCGGAACGATTTCGACCAGCGGCTCCCAGGCATTTGCAACAGGAGCTTCATCGAGCCTTTCGCAGTCGGCAACCACGGTTCTCGACCGCTTCATCCAGATTCCGCCAACGATCACCATCCGCGAGGGTCATCGCGTGAAAGTTTACTTCACGCAGGATATGCTGCTGCCCGCGTATGAGAACCACACCATTCCACAGACGTTTTGAAGGAGAAACGCATGTTCAGTTCGGCCAAAATCTTCGCGCTTTCGGCAATTCTCTCCTTTGCGGCCATTGGATGCCAGAGCCACCAAGCCAAGGTCGATGCTCTTCAGAAGCAGTACGACCAACTCAGCCAGCAGTTTGCCAAGGACTGTTCCGCTGAGTACCTGAAAGTGCCACCCACGCTCAGTCCAAAGTGCGCTGATGAGAGCAAGAAGATGGGCGAAGCCGGAAATCGTCTTCGAGAAGAACGCGCGAAGCAATAGCGCGGGAGGAGATAGTCATGAAAAAGTCATTGTTTGTTGCGGCTATTGCCTGTGCAACAGCCGCACAGGTGGCGTACGCCCAATTCGGTTCCGGGATCGTCTTTGATCCAACGCAGTCGGGCCACGCCATCCAGCAGATCGAGGAAGCCAATCAGCTCTACACGACGACGGTCGAGACGACCCGGAACGTCATCGCCGCCTACAACCTCGCGCAGCGCATGGCGACGCTGCCGCAGACGCTCTACACCGCCTACAGCAACATGGGACGCCAGCAGTGGACCACGCTGACGATGCCGGCGAATACCTACGGCAATTCGCTGGTGTGGATGAATTCGGCTTCCACGGGATACGGCGCGGCTACGGCGAACCAGACGGCCAGCCTTCCACGCATCGCTCAGATTGCCGGATTCAGTTCCCTCAGTTCTCAGGGCCAACAAGCCATTGCGGCGCGAGGCGCGACGGTCGATCTCGCCGATGCCGTGGATGCCAGCAGCTTGCAGACCATCGGGACCATCCGCGCAAACGCGGCGCAGAGGGAGGCAGACATCGCCCGGCTGGAAGCGGACAGCCATTCGGCAGGCTCTTCGCAGCAGACCGAAATGGCGACCCTACAGCGGATCAATCAGGCGCTCCTGCTTGAACTGCGCACGCAGCAGGAGACCAACGAGATTCTCCAGGCCCAGGCGCTGCAACAGCTCATCGGGCAGAAGGTCCAACAGGACAACCTCAAATCGCTCTTTCAAGCCGGCAACAACTATCAGCAGAGCTTCAACACCGTCACCCCACAGCAAACAAGTTCCGGGACGCAATGGGCATTCCACTACTGATCGAAGGGAGGGCCGGAGATGGATTTTCTCATCCTCATCAAGAACGGCTGCGACAACCTGACGGCAACGGCTTCGCCGTCCATCGATTCGCTGGGGCTTCGCATGGTGCTTTCGCTCGCCACCATCATGCTCGTCTGGTTCGGTGTGCAGGAGGCGCTCGCCTCCGCCCAGGGCGGCCCCGGCTTCAACGTGGGCAAGTTCCTGAGCTTCTTCCTGCTCATCACCTTCGCCTACTGCTTCGTGAAGTTCTACGACGGGTCCATTCCGGGTATTGGCTATTCCCTTAAGGGGTTCGTCAGCGGGGGAACCAGCAGTCTGGTCGATTACATCGGCACAGACTCGACACAGGAGGTCCAGAACACGATTCACACGGCCCTGAGCAAGGTCGGAACGATGTCTCCATCGTTCACCGAACCCTACACGTTGCTCTGCACGTTTACCGTTCAAATTGTCCTCAGCATTCTGACGGCGCTGATCGGCGTCATCATTGCCTACGGCGCGATCGGAGCGGCGGTCATCGGACTGCTCGGCCCGGTCTTCATCCCGTGGATGGTCTTCGACAAGACCGACTTCCTTTTCTGGGGCTGGTTGCGGGCTTTCCTTGGTTTCGAGTTCTACAAGGTTGTGGCCGCGGCAACCATGAGCGTGATGAGCCACCTGCTCATCACTTATCTAACCAGTGGCGCGATGAATGTTGATGATCCCAAGAACCTCATCTTTTTGATGCCCGGCCTGCTCATACTGTGCATCGTTGCCGGCTACGTTCTGCTCAAAATTCCGACCATGACGGCGACGCTCTTCTCCGGCCACACGGGCGGTCACGGCATCGGCATGGGCGGACTGATTACCGCGGCAATCATCCGGGCCATATAGGCCGAATGGAGGCGATCGAATGGCAACCACAGCAACAGCTTCACCGGAGATCACCCGCGCCGCCCAACGCTACCTGGAGCAGTACGGCGACCCGTTGGTGATGAACACCTATCTCAAGGTCACGATCCTTGTGCTCGCCAGTATAGTGGTCCTGCTCGGCGCGCTCGTCTATCGCGGCCAGATAGCCCTGGCCAGCGTCCATCCGTTGATCGTACGGATCAACGACGTTGGCCGCGCCGAAGCAATCGACTATCGCAACTTCCAATACCGCCCCCAGGAAGCAGAGAACAAGTATTACCTGACCCGCTGGGCGGAGCTTTACTTCAGCCGCAGTCGCTTCACCATCGAGCGCGATCAGACCGACTCGCTCTATTTCCTCAACGGCGACGTGCAACGCGCGATGATCGACCAGGAGCGCAAGGACGACATCATCGGCAAATATACGGCCGATAGTTCGCTTCCATTCGTCGATGTCGAGGTGAAGAACGTCATTCTCGACGACCTGCGCCAGTCGCCCTATGCGGCGCGCATCGAGTTCGAGAAGATCTTCACCAACCCGGCGGATCACTCCGAACTCAAGCGGGAGCAATGGACCGCCAGCGTCACCTACGTCTTCCGCGAGCAGGTGAAGAACCAGGAGCTTGCCGTCAACCCGCTCGGGTTGACCATCGTCCGCTTCCGGGCCGATCAGGCGTTCGACTGACCGAAGCCACATCCCAAACACGAGGCTTTCCATGTCCACACGCGGCCACAAATCGCGGCAGATACGCCCTTCGTTTCTTCGCAGACGGCACAACGCCTCATCGCGAGCGATGAGACGGTATAGCCCATCGCTTCACTCTGCCCTTGTACAGGCGGCAATCAGAAGGTTCCGCCGGCTGCGGCGGGCCGCAGGCTTGCCGGGAACACCTTGGTCGATGCTGCCCATGAATCGTTCGCTCCATCGTTTCTCCTCTTGCTTGTCCGGTCACACGCTTCGGGCCTCATCCGACGCCCGGCGGCACTGCGCCGCTCTGCTTTCCAGACTCCTCTCCCAAAGCGAGTTTGGGCCCCTGCTCCAGAATGCGCGGCTTGGCGCTTGGGAGTCGGGCTCCTCGCCTGGGCTTCGCCAGAGAGTGACCCGGCCAAGCCGGGAATTCAACTCAAGGAGACTCACCATGTATCAGAACCGCATCTCGCTCATCGGATTCCTCGGCCAAGGCGCCAGCACCTACACCGCCAACAATGCCAGCTTCACCGTTCTCTCGCTTGCCACCAAATCTTCGTACAAGGACAAGAAGACCGGCGAATACAAGGGCCACACAGAGTGGCATCGCTGCATCGTGTGGGGCAAGTTGGCCGACTACGCGAAGACGCTTACGAAGGGCGCGCATCTGGCCATCGACGGCGAGTTGCGCAGCCGCGAGCGCGTGGACAAGAAGACCAACGCCAAGCAGCGTGTTTGGGAAGTGCGCGTGGCTTCGATCCTGAAGCTCGACCGCGCCGAGAAGGCCGCCCCGGAAGAGACCGCGGACGACGATCTGAACCCCGAGGAAGAGGCGGCGTAGGCCGTCCTCTTCTTTGCTCACGGAAGCCCGGTAACGCCGGGCTTCCATTGCTGCGAGGCACTCGCTATGAGTTTCGATTTGATCCTCCCCTTCATGCGCCCCATCGAGCCGCTTCTGCTCGATGACGACGTGAGCGAAATCATGGGCAACCCCAACTCCACCTGGTACGCCGAACGTGCGGGCCTGATGGAGCGCCAGCCGGACGTTGCCTTCGACTCCGGCAGCCTGCGCACCGGCCTCGAAGTCATTGCCAACAACCTTGGCAAGCGGCTCGACGACGACAACCCGCTGCTCAACGCGCAGTTACCCGATGGAAGCCGCTTGTGTGCCTATATTCCACCCGCGGTCAAGCCCGCGCCAGGGCTCACGATTCGCAAGTTCACCAGCCGTCATTTCACTGTCGATGATCTGATCGCTCACGGTACAGCTGACCGCGCAGCTTGCCGGCTTCCTGCAGGGCTTGGTTCGCAGCGGCAAGACGCTGCTCATCAGCGGCGGCACTGGCACCGGAAAGACGACCCTGTTGAACGTGCTTGCGCAGGCGATTCCCGACGACGAACGCATTGTCACCATCGAGGACACCGCCGAATTGCTTATCCACAAGCCGAACATCGTTCCCTTCGAGTGCCAGACGGACACGTACAAGCAGCAGGTCACCTTCGAGGATCTCCTCAAGACATCCCTCCGTTGCCGCCCCGATCGGATCATTCTGGGCGAGGTTCGCGGCACCGAGGCGCGGACGCTGCTCGACTCGTTCAACACCGGACACTCCGGGTCGCTTGCAACCATTCATGCCAACTCGGCGGCGAAGGCGCTTCGCCGCTTCGCCAATCTGGTTCTCCGTAGCCACTCCCAGGCAACCTACGAGGACGTGGAAGCAGAGATCGGCGAGGCGGTCGATTACGTCGTCCACATCGAGCGGCAGCCGGGCCGCCGCTTCGTCCGCGAGGTGCTGCGTTTGGACGACTACGACCGCCGCACACAGCAGTTCCAGATGGAGTACGTCTACCGGGCGGACGCCGCCCCAATCGTGGAGGCACAGCCATGCTGAAGACGATGCGCAACTCTGCCGCTTCGAGTGATGAATCCGGCCGTGTTCTCGCCGCCCTTCGAGCCGGCATTGACCCGGACAAGTTGATCCGCGAACTCGCGGCTCAACACTCCGGCGACGCCGGCTTTGCGCGCCGCCTTGTGGACCTTTCCCTGACCGATGCCCGCGCCTATGCGGTCGAGATTCTATGGGCTGTTCAGCACCCCATTGACGCCCGCAATGCCCACCCCATACCAACACCGAAGGAGGCTCGTTATGCCGCTGCTTGAGATCGTTCAAACCACTCACATCAATGCCACCATTCGCCTCGAAGAATCGACCGCATCCCTGGTCGATCAGTATGCCGCTTTCCTCCGCGCGCCGGCCGATGAAGTCGTGGACAAGGCGCTCGTCTACGTCTTCGCCAAGGACCGCGACTTCCAGGATTTCCTGCGGACCCCGGAAGCCGCCCACGTTCCGCAGAGCCTTCGCATCCGACGATTTGGAAGTAATGGATCGTCCGCCGAGCCTGCCAACGGAACAGCGAAGACTTCCAAATCAGTGGATGCGGCCCATGATCCGCGCCCGCGCAACCGGGATGGAGCGGTCTGATGCCCGTTCGGTGCTCCGCACCGGGTTTATCTCGACACTCCATCCCTGAAAGGGTGCTGGCGAGGAACCTTGGTTCCTCGTTGCGAACCTATTCAACCGACGAGCTTTAGAAAAACGGGGTTCCTTGTAAGGAACCAGCATTTGGAGGTGCCATGCAGGTTCATGAAATAACTCACGGAAATCAAACACAGCGGCTGAAAGGCCGCGAAGCGCGCACACGCAGCATCGGTACAAAGCTGACGCCAGCCGAGGAAAAAGAGATTCTTCAAGCAGCGGAAGCACAGGGCAAGGCGCCGAGCGAATGGGCACGTGAGCAACTGCTACACAGGGCTGCCGCCGAGAATTCCGGCCAGATGGAGATGCACATTTTCACGGAGCTTGTCGGCATTCAGATGCTCCTGATGGGCACGCTGGAGCCGTTGCTGCGCGGCGAAAATATGGCCGGCGAACAGGTCAACATTCTCTTTCGCCAGGTGCAGACAACCAAGGCCGCGAAAGCTCAGGAACTCCTCGCCCGGCGCAGCCAGAAGCAGGAGAAATAGCCATGCCAACTGTCCAACAATGGGGCCGCAGAGAGTCCTTCATCTGGCCACCGCGCGGGTCGATCTCTACACGCTCGGAGCGTTCTTTCTCGCGCTCGTTGCGACCGGATTCTTTGTGTGGCTCCGCTTCCAGTTCGGCCTCTCGCCGCTCGAACGCTACTACCTGCCATACTACCTGCGCAGCGAGACGGCCGGCCTCATGCACCCGGAAAGCCAGCTACCAGATGCTCTATCGTCACCGACGGCGAATCGCAGAGCCGCATCGCCCTTGAAGCCGATGTGCAGCCAGGTTCCACGCCGCAGTTCGGAGGCAAGCCTCTGCCGCTCATGCTCACTCCCCAGACAGCCGCAGCACGGGACGCTACTACCTCGAACGCGAGGCGCTGCGCAACTATCCAGAACAAAGCGCTTCACGCATGGCTTGCGCACTCGATTTACGGCGACGTTCCGCTCTATGGACCTCTTCAAAATGCAGCTCCTCTTCGGGCTTGCCGCGTTTCTTCTACAGCTTCCGTTTTCCATCCGCAAGGACATCGCGCGGATCAGGATGCTGCGCTACGGCCGCCGCCTGAAAGGCCCGGTTCTTGTGAACGCAACGGAGTTTACCAAGGCCGTCGCCGGTAATGGCATCGGCATCACGACCAACGATTTCAAACTGCCGCTGCGCATCCCGCGCGACGCCGAGAACAAGCATTTCCTGATCGTCGGCGACACCGGCACCGGCAAGTCGAGCATCATTCGCCAGTTGCTTTACCAGGTCGATGCGCGCGGCGACGCGGCCATCGTCTACGACCCGGCCTGCGAGTTCGTGAAACAGTTCTACGATCCAGCACCGCGGCGACATTGTCCTCAATCCGCTGGACGCCCGGATGCCCTATTGGAACCCGTCGAAGGAGTTGCGCCGCAAGGCCGAGGCCAAGGCGCTGGCCGTCTCGCTCTATCAGCCGGAAGGCGTGACGAACCGATTCTTCGTCGAGGCTCCGCAGAAGATTTTCGCTCACTTGTTGAGCTTTCTGCCGACGCCGGAAGACCTCGTCCAATGGATGTCCGACCCGGAAGAAATCGACCGGCGCGTGCGCAAGGACCGAATATTGGGCGCTCATCGATCCGAAGGCTCCGCAGCAGCGGACCGGAGTCCTTGGCTCGCTCAATATGAGCGCCGACAGCTTCCGCTTGCTGCCCAAAGAAGAGGAGACAACCTCCGTATGGACAGCTACCAAGTGGGCCGAGACGCGGCGCGGCTGGATCTTCATCACCTCGCGTCCGACGATGCGCGAGGCGTTGCGCCCGCTTATCAGTTTATGGATCGACACGCTCGTCTTGCGTTTGCTCAATGAGCCGATGCCTGACCAGAAGCCGGTATGGTTTGTGATCGACGAGCTGGCCAGCTTTGCAACGACTGCCGCAACTCCACACCGCCATTACCGAGAACCGTAAATCGCAGAACCCGGTCATCCTCGGCTTCCAGGGCCGCAGCCAAATGGAAGCCCGCTACGGCGAGGACGCAGAGGCCATGCTCTCGCAGCCGGCCACCAAAATCTTTCTGCGAACCACGGAGCCGCGCGCCGCGAAATGGGTGAGCGAGGCCATCGGCGAGGTCGAGATCGAGAGGCTGCGCGAGACGCACTATGACGGGACGCGCACAGGGCGCAACTTCATGCTCGACCGACAGACCGAGCCGCTCGTTTTGCCTTCCGAGGTATCGGGCCTTGACGACCTGCACTGCTTTCTCAAGTACGGCAACCACGTGGCGCGATTCACCTTCCCGTTCATCGAGTTGGAAGAAAAGAACCCCGGCTTCGACGAGCGCAAGATGGACGATTTGATCGTCCCGTCCACGCCGCTACCGCCCAAGCCGGAACCGGCGCAAGGCAATCTTCTATTCCCCGAATACGCCAATCAACCCGTCGGAAACCAGTTGGAGTAAACTGCCATGCTCACCATCTCGAAGCCGCTTTCCGCCAGCCAGGCAGAGAGCTACCACCAGAAGGAGTTCACCGCCAAAGAGCAAAACTATTGGTCTCAGCGCGGCGTGATTCAAGGGGACTGGCAAGGCCAGCTTGCTTCGCAGTTCGGTCTTGCCGGGGCGGTCTCCGCCGAGGAGTTCGCTCGATTGAGCCAAGGCCAACACCCGGAGACTGGCGAGCAGCTTGTCCGCCAGCGGGCTTCGTATCAATATACGGATGCGGATGGAAGAACCGTCAAGACGATGGAGCACCGCGCAGGATGGGATGCAACCTTTTCCGCTCCCAAATCCGTATCACTGACCGCGCTTGTCGGCGGTGACGAGAATGTCCGGCTGGCCCACCGGGAAAGCGTCAAGATCGCCCTCGAACAGCTTGAGCATTACACGCAGGCGCGCATCGGCGGCAACCACACGCCGGAGCCGACGGCCAAATTCATTGCCGCCAAATTCGAGCACGACACCGCCCGCCCCGTGGATGGATACGTCGCACCGCAGCTCCACACCCACGCCGTCATCTTCAATGTAACAGAACGCGATAATGGTCAGTTCCGTGCCTTGCAGGAGCGCGGACTCTTCCAGTCGCAGCAGTTCACCACCGCCGTCTATCAGTCGGAGTTGACTTACCGCCTTCGCCAACTCGGCTACGAGATCACAACAGGCCGCAGCGGCGCGCCGGAGATCAAAGGCTACACGCAGGAGTATCTTGACGCGTCGAGTCCGCGCAGCCAGCAGATTCGTGAGTACCTGGAGCGCACAGGCAGAACAGGTTCCGAGGCCGCCGAAATAGCCGCGCACTCCACCCGCGACAAGAAAGAGATTCATTCGCCGCGCGAGGTCATGGCGGCGCATCGCAAGCTCGCCGCCGACTTCGGCCACCAGGCCGAGGCCGTCGTCCGCGCCGCCCGCGACCGGCTTCAGCATCGGGTTCAACCTGCCAACACTATCGACCGCGTGCGGGAATCGCTGACCTTCTCCCGCGACAAGAACTTCGAGCGCGAAGCCGTCGTTGACGAGCGCGCCCTGATCCGCGACGGACTCCGCCGCGGTATGGGAGAGGTGACGTATGCCCAGGTCCGTGCCAATCTTGACGCCCGCCTCGCTGCCGGGGAATTTCAGATCGTGGACCGTGGACAGAATTTGCCGGCACGCCAGTTCACGACTGCCAAGACCATCGAAGCTGAGCACGAAATCGTGCGCCGTGTTGGAGAAGGGCAAAACCAGGTCGAGCCGGTTCTGACCCGTCAGGAGGCCATCCATGTGGCCGACCAGCATCCGCATCTCAACCGCGCGCAGCAGAGTGTCGTCGAGGATGTTTTGAGTTCCACCGACCGCATCCAGGGCATTCAGGGGTACGCAGGCGCGGGCAAGACGACCACGCTTTCCGTCGTCCGCAGCGCAGCGGAGTCACAGGGCTATCAGGTCGAGGGCTTCGCCCCGACTTCCCGCGCCGCCCGCCAATTGAATGAGTCTGGCATCGAGTCGGGAACCCTCCAAGGCTTCCTTGCCCGCTCAGCAAATCCGGCCACTCCTGGACAAAAACACTTCTATTTTGTCGATGAATCCAGTCTTGCCAGCACCAACCAGATGCGTGAGTTCCTTGCGCGGCTTAGCTCTAGCGACCGCGTACTGCTGATCGGCGATACGCGCCAGCACCAGGGCGTCGAAGCGGGCCGTCCCTTCGAGCAGTTGCAGGAAGCCGGGATGCGCACCGCCAAGCTCGACGAGATCGTTCGCCAGAAGGACCCGGCGCTCAAATCCGCTGTCGAATTGCTGGCCAAAGGCCAGGTTTCCGCTGCCCTTGAATCGCTTCAACAGCAGGGGCGCATTAAGGAGATTCCGAATACGGAGGACCGCATTCGGATCATTGCAAAGGCCTATGCCGAATCTCCCGAAAAGGCCTTGATCGTCTCTCCCGACAACGCTTCGCGTCGCGAATTGAACGTCGCTGTACGCAAGGAGCTGAAGGCCAACGGAACCCTTGCGCTGGAGGACCGCACCTTCCGCGTTTTGGTTCAGCGTCAGGACATGACCGGTGCCGAACGCTCTTGGGCCAGCCACTACGAGATCAACGATGTGGTGCGTTATGCGCGCGGCAGCAAGGCCGCCGGAATCGAAGCTGGAACCTACGGAGCGGTTGTCGCCATCAACCCCGCCGCCAACCTGCTCACCGTCCAAAAATCCTCTGGCGAAGAAATTTCCTACGATCCACGCCGCCTGACCGGCGTCAGCGTCTACCGCGAGATCAATCGCGAATTCTCCGTAGGCGACCGCATCCAGTTCACCGCCCCCGACAAGGCGCTCGGCGTCGCCAACCGCGACCTTGCCGCCATCGAATCCATCGCGCCCGATGGCCGCATTGCAGCCCGTCTCGACAACAACCGTCAGGTCGAGTTCAACGCCACACAGCACCGCCACTTCGACCACGGCTACGCCGTCACCAGCCACAGTTCCCAGGGCCTCACCGCCGAGCGCGTCCTGGTCAATGCCGACACCGGCGTCCACCCGGACCTCGTCAACTCCCGCTTCGGCTACGTCTCCATCTCCCGCGCCAGCCACGAGGCCACCGTCTTTACCGACGACATAGCCAAGCTCAGCCCGCAACTCAGCGCCGATGTCTCCAAGACCTCTGCGCTGGAAGTCTCGCAAACACAGTCCATCGCTCAGGGAATCGGGATGATGTGAACCTGCCCAACGAGATTTTGCAGACGGTGTCTGCAAAATCTGAGTTAACCAGACATTGTTTGGCGAATTCAGAAAGGGACACAATACATGTTGCAATTCGTCATTACAAGTTATTAAGTAATGACAGATTGATACTATGACCGCAACCAAGCCATTTGAGAGAACCATGCAGTATGTTCGCCAACATGGGATCGTGAGACCCCGCGACATCAAGGCCATCGGCGTCCCGCGCGAGTATCTCCTGCGTGGCCGAACGCTGTGGGCGAGGGCAGATACACGACGATCTGGCAGACCAGGCCGGCGAGAACTGTCATCGTCAGGAGGACAGGAAAGAACCAGCGGGCAAAGCTGCTCTTCGAATAGGGAGTCTCCTTGCCCTGGGCGTGTTGAAACAGGACGATAGCTAGACCATAGAGGCAAACTATTCCGCCCCGGCGCCAAGGGAGGCGCATTGGGTGCCAGGGAGGAACCGGAGAGCCGATGGGCTTGAGAAGGAAGTCCAGAGTGTCGGTCAGCATGGCCAGTCATCCCCCTTGAACAGGGGATGCCGCCCACCACCGAGGCGTCGTTTGATGGCATCAGCGAGTACGCTCCGTTCGGCCAGTGCGCGAAAGCTGTGACAATCTTCACCCTGCGCGGACAGCACATCCTTCCTCTTGTCTCCGGCGTGTCTTCGCAATGCCCGCGTTCCGATGCTTTACTTGCCCGACTGGCTCACCGGGCAGGTGCGGATACCCAGCAACCTATACATTGGGCAGACACCCAGCAATCCTGTCAACAGCGGCACCAGACCGATTAGACCAAGCCAGCCAATCCAGTACTTTAGTCCATGCACATGCAGGAGGAACAAGAGACACAACAGGGCAAGCCCTATCACCACACGTATCACGCGATCAGCGGTCCCTTCATTTTTCATTGCCTTCCTCTTTCTTCAGTTGCCAGTTCATTTGCTACTCGCAGCAGGGGTTCCTGTGCTTGGAAACAGTCTAATCCTTCGTGGCGGGGCGTGTGGATTATCCCGCCTGCAGTTCGCCTAAACCATCCGCGATGAAGCCAGTTGCGCGAGTAGCCGTAACACTCGACGGCGGCGTCGTTTACCGCAAGGAACGACAGCGTGCGCAGGTCGTAAATCCACATGGGCAGACAGCTGTTCTCAAATAGCCCGGCCGTAGCTTCGTTGATCTGAGAGCGTCCCTGCACAGGGATATGCCTTGAAACGGCCATTTCTCACCCGTTTCCCAGAACACGCTGATGCTAGCCTCAAACCGCTTCTCAGTCAATTCAGGCAAGGCATTACCGCCGACCGAACTCTTCTTCCGGCCACCACTTGGCTCGCAAATTTGGACGGGCTGATGGAAGTGGTCAATTTTGAACATCTTCCAAACCCTCAAGGAGAGTAATGCTGAATGAACTCTGACACTATGATCGGAGTCGTTTCTTCACATGGCAAAACTTGGCCACAAAATCCAGGGCAAAGCAGGCGCGTTCGCCATACGCCCACATTTGTTGGTGATCTCGCTGAGAGGCTGAGCGCGGATAGAATTCGAGGACATCAAACCTTTTGCAGGTAATTTTGACAGGCGCGATTAAGTACGCAACGTGACGTGGTAAGAATGAGATGAACGCTTGCAAGCCAGTAGAGACCGGGGAGCCTACGTGATTTTCACGACGGAGGTTCTTTCGGTTCAGCTTTCGACCTCTCTGCAAGAACGGTGTGCGGTAAGGGGCGGTCGTGGGCCGGCGAGTGAGTGTGGACTTTATCCGGGAGTAAGAGCAATATTGTCCACAAGATGAATGCTAGCCAATCCGGCGACGGGAAAAGGAAACTCGTCTACATCCCGATTATTCATACCGCGACGGACATGGGGACGCTGGGGGCTTCGATTCGAGGCAAGAAACTGTCAACCCTTGGACGGCAGGGTCTGACGCGCAGCGCGGTCGTGGTGGAAAAAATGTGGGAGCGGATCGAGGGTGTGACTGCCCGCCTGCCGCTGACCCAGGGAACCGTTCGACTCTATCAGGACGGATTGCCGGTTTGCGGGCACGAGCGGGAAATTGTGTCGGAGTTGGCTGGAGCGGGGAGCCGAAACCATCGGTTGCTGTTGGAACTTGAGGCGCGCGGCGCGACGCTGATGGGTACCGAATCGCCCGACTTGCTGATCGAAGAATATCAGCTTGCCACCGCTACGTTTGCCTCCTGCGCCACACTTAAGACCAGCGCTTCTCAGCAACATTTGCGCGACTCGCTGTTGGAGAAGAGGGACCGCTTTATCGCCCGGCGCATTAATACTACGCTGGCCGCAGGAGAGAGCGGTATTCTGTTTCTGGGCATGCTTCACGAGGCCGCCAAGTATCTGGATTCGGATATCGACATTGTTTACCCGCTAGGGCGGCCCGGAGTGAAGTAAAGAAGGACCGTATGAAGGCAGTGCAAGGCAGAATCCTGATCGCCGATGACGACTGCGAGATGGTCCAGCTACTGGGGCATCTCGTAAGCCGCGAGGGATTGACGCCGCTGGAGGCTAAGGACGGAACAGAGGCGCTGCAACTGGTCCGTGCCGGAGACCCCGACGTGCTGCTGGCAGATCTCAGAATGCCGGGCATGGATGGCATGGAGTTAATGCGCAAAGCCAAGGAACTCGATCCGGAGCTGCCGGTGATTCTGATTACGGGGTTCGCCGAGGTGCAGGGAGCGGTGCGGGCACTCCGCGCTGGTGCCCACGACTATCTCGCCAAGCCATTTGAGCATCAACAGGTAATCCGGGTCGTGCTCCGCGCCTTGAACGAGCGGCGCCTCAAGCTGGAGTTAAAGCACTTGGCGGAACACGTCCACCATTTCCTCTCGCCGCGTGAGACTTTTGGCCCCAGCGAAGCAATCGGCAAGGTGATCGCGGCGATTGAACAGGTCGCGAAAACGAATTTCGGAGTGCTCATCGTCGGCGAAACCGGCTCGGGCAAGGAGATGGTGGCCCGGGCCATTCACCAGGCAAGCAATCGCGCGCGGCGGCCATTTGTCCCCGTGGATTGCGGCGCGATTCCTGAGGCGTTATTTGAAAGTGAGTTGTTCGGGCACGAGCGGGGAGCCTTCACCGGAGCCGATCAGAAGACCGTGGGCAAGATTGAGGAAACGCACACGGGGACACTCTTCCTGGACGAAATCTCCAATATGCCGCTGGCCTCCCAAGCCAAACTGCTTCGGGTGCTACAGGAAAAGACCCTGTACCGGCTGGGCGGCGTCAAGCCCATCCATGTGGACACCCGGCTGCTGACCGCGAGCGGCCACGATCTCGAAGTGCTTTGCGAACGCGGCTCGTTTCGTTCCGACCTTTACTTCCGGTTGAACGAATACAATATCTCCATCCCGCCCCTGCGCGAACGCCGCGAAGACATCCCGTACCTGGCCAAGCGGTTCATGGATATTGTGAACATTGAGCTTTCCAAGACCATTCGCGGTTTTTCCCCGTCGGCGATCGAGGCGATGCTGACCTACCACTGGCCTGGAAATGTGCGCCAGCTTCGGTCTGTCGTCCGCCGCGCCGTACTAATGGCCGAGGATGTAATTGCCGAGGAGCACCTGGACCTGGGACCCAAGGCCGGTAGACTGTGGATGGAAGGCGAACTGGTAGAGCAATCCTCGACGCCCGACCAGGGCAGAGCGACCTTATCACTGCGGGAGATCGTCCGGAACAGCACGGTTCACGTGGAGCGTACAGCTATCGTCCACGCCTTGCAAAAAGCGGGTGGCAACAAAGCTAATGCCGCGCGCCTCCTCCAGGTGGACTACAAGACTCTTCACACCAAAGTGAAGGAATACGGAATTCAGATCGAAAGGTTGCAAGCACATGATTAAGAAACGCGATGAGAAAACGGGCGAAGGCGGCTTTGAAGCAGGGATAGGCGGGATTCTCAAAGGTCTTGGGAATCTGGTGGAGAGGCTGGGAGACCTTGCCGAAACAGGGGAACAACTCTCCCGGACCGGCGAGATTCACGGCACGGGCAAGGAGGTGAAGGGGATCTACGGGTTCACTGTCAAGGTAGGGCTGGGCGGCGACGGTCCACGCATCGAGCCGTTCGGGAACATCCGCAAGGACCCGGAATCCGGGCGCTCCGTTGTGCAGGAAATTCGCGAGCCCGTTGTGGATGTTTTCGAGGAGGATGCGCATGTATTAATCGTGGCCGAGATGCCTGGAATCAGCGTGGAAGAGGTGCAAATCGCCGTAGAGGACGACCTGCTGACCATCGAGGCCAACGCACGGCGACAAGCATTATCGAAAAGAGGTGCTGCTGCCGGCCAGCTTTGCCCGCGAGAAGATGCAGGTCACCTGCAATAACGGCGTTGTGGAAATCAAGTGTATGAAATGAAAGGTGCAAACGTGCCCTCAGGAACGTGTAGAAGCTCCACTCTTAAAGCTGAAGATCGCTGAAGCGTTGAGCCGGGACGTGGGGCGAGGGATTGCCCGCATGGGCCCGGAAGACCTCGAGAAGCTCGGGGTTGCCGTCGGGGACATGATCGAGATCGCCGGCAAGCGCGCGACTGTCTGTAAGGCGATGCCCGCCCACAAGGAACTGCGTGGACAGTCCCGCATCCAAATCGACGGGCTGGTCCGCGAGAACGCCGGAGCGGGTCTGGACGAGTTCGTGGCGGTGCGCAAGACCAGTTGCCGCCCTGCGGAGCGTGTCGTGCTCGCCCCGGCCAATGTCCGGCCTGCCGACCGCGACTTGGACTATATCGGCAGCCTCCTCGACGGCCTGCCGGTGCAGGAAGGAAACCGAATCCGCGCCACGCTCTTCGGCACCCGCTCGGCCGACTTTCGCGTGGTGAGCACCACTCCAAAGGGTCCGGTCCTTATCAATCCCACCACGCAGTTGACCATCGGCAACCCGCAGCAGGCCGACGAAGTGGCTGCGCGCTCCACTTCCTACGAGGACATCGGCGGGTTGAAGCCGCAGTTGCAGCGCATCCGCGAGATGATCGAGCTGCCACTGCGGTATCCCGAGGTCTTCGAGCAGTTGGGCATTGACGCCCCCAAGGGCGTTCTGCTCCATGGTCCGCCGGGATGCGGAAAGACCCTGATCGCGCGCGCCATCGCGCACGAGACCGAGGCCAATTTCTTTTCGGTGAGCGGTCCGGAGATCATCCATAAGTTTTACGGCGAGAGCGAAGCTCATCTGCGCAAGATCTTCGAGGAGGCCACGCGCAAGGGCCCTAGCATCATCTTTCTGGATGAAATCGACGCCATCGCGCCGCGGCGCGAGAACTCAGTGGGAGAGGTGGAAAAGCGGGTGGTGGCGCAACTACTGGCCCTGATGGACGGGCTCGCCAAACGCCAGCACCTCATCGTGATCGCCGCCACGAATCTGCCCAACCTGCTCGATCCGGCCCTGCGCCGACCTGGCCGGTTCGACCGGGAGATCGCAATCCCGATTCCGGACCGTACCGGGCGCGAGGAGATTCTTTCCGTTCATAGCCGTGGCATGCCCCTGGCCCAGAACGTGGATATGGGCCGCGTGGCCGAGATCACCCATGGCTTTGTTGGCGCCGATCTGGAAGCGCTCTGCCGCGAGGCGGCCATGATCTGCCTGCGCCGCATCATGCCCGACATCGACTTCGCGCTGGCCCGCATCCCATACGAACAACTGGCCAAGCTCGAAGTCAGGAAAGAAGATTTCTTGGATGCGATGCGCGAGGTGGAGCCCTCAGCGATGCGCGAGGTGTTCGTGGAGGTGCCGGATGTCCGGTGGGAGGATGTGGGCGGCCTGGCGCAGGCCAAGCAGCGGCTGATCGAGGCGGTGGAGTGGCCGCTCCAGTATGCGGAGTTGTTCACTGAAGCCGGCATCCGCCCGCCGAAAGGCATTCTGCTGACTGGGCCGCCAGGTTGCGGAAAGACAATGCTGGCCAAGGCCATCGCCAACGAAAGCGGAGTCAACTTCATCTCCGTCAAAGGCCCAGCATTGCTTTCCAAGTACGTGGGAGAGTCGGAGCGGGGCGTGCGCGATATGTTTCGCAAGGCCAAGCAGGCGGCGCCGTGCATTATCTTCTTTGACGAGATCGACGCGTTGGTGCCGGCTCGCAACGCTGGCGGTTCCGATGCGCACGTCGCCGAGCGCGTTCTGAGCCAGTTTCTGGCCGAACTGGATGGCGTCGAGGAACTGAAGGGGGTGCTCATGCTGGGCGCGACCAACCGGCCGGACATGCTCGATCCAGCCATCCTGCGGCCAGGGCGCTTCGATGAAATCGTCGAGATTTCGTTGCCCGACGAGCAGAGCCGCTGTCGAGATCTTCGAGGTGCATCTTCGCAACAAGCCGCTGGCGCCGGGAGTCAACGTCGGCAACCTCGCCGCGGCCACGGAGGAATTCAGCGGGGCCGAAATCCAGGGTATATGCACCAAGGCTGCCCTACGCGCTGTGCGGCGCGCGGTAGCCGCCAGGATCGAGAAACCGGAGGACGGTGTGGCGGTTATCATCAAGCCGGACGACCTGGACGCGGAGTTAGAAGAAGCACGGCGGCAGTAAATGGGACCCAGCGATCCGGTCTATTACTTGTATTGCCTTACGCCCTCCGGCCGCGATATCCAATGCTCCGCGGCCGGGGTGGATGAGCGCCAGCCAGTCATGGTTCGCGCCTGCGGGGAGGCTTGCGCCGTCTATAGCGAAGTCGAGTTGGGAGAGTTTTTGGGCGAGTCCGCGGAAGCACACCTGCAAGACCTGGCTTGGCTGGGACCGCGCGTCTGCCGCCACGAATCCGTGATCGAGCAGGTCATGAGCCGGGCCTCTGTGTTGCCGGCACGTTTTGCGACGTTATTCTCCTCCCTTGACAGCCTGGAGCAGTTCATTCTCGAACACCGGGAAACTATCGCCGGATTTTTCGCCGAACTCGGCGACAAACAGGAATGGGCTGTCAAAGGGTTGCTCGATCATGTCCTTGCGCTGGAGAAGTTGGGGCAGTCGGCAGCGCAAGAACAAGTGCTGGATGCCTCTCCAGGCAAGCGCTACTTCCAGGAGAAACGGATCAAAGCCCAGTTGGAGCGGGAGTTCAACCTGCACTTGAGAGAGTTCTGTCAGCGGGCGGCTGCGGCGCTGGGAACACATGCCGGCGGCTTCAGGGAACGCAAGATACTAACGCCGGTGGCCGAGGGAACCGAGGCCGAGGTCGTCTTGAACTGGGCCTTCCTCATCCCGCCGGGAACCATCGAGGATTTTAGGGCCAGTGTGGAACGGTTCAATGACGACGAGACGTTTCCCGGCTTGATGCTGGCGCTGACCGGGCCGTGGCCGCCCTATAGCTTTGTTCCGGATCTTTCCAGCGGTGCGAAGGCATGAAGTATCTTCTCTACTGCATCTGCCAACAAGGTGTGGATGAGCCTCCCCAGGAACCGGGAATCCGTGTCGTGACGGGTTACGGCCTGGCAGCCGTGGTGTCGGGTGTGGAAGAGCCAACTGCGGCACCCAGCGTCTCCTCACTGTTGGAATACGAGAGGGTAGTCGAGGCAATCCATGCCCGGCAGACCGTTATTCCTCTGCGCTATGGTTGCCGGATGGAAAACGAGGAGCAGATCGTTCGTCTGCTTGAGGATCGGTGCCAGGAGTACAAAGCCTTGCTGGATCGGCTTCGCGGCATGACGGAGATGGGGATTCGCCTCCTGTGGCCGACGAGTGCCGTGCCACTCCCCGACATTCCGCAGTCCCCGGGAACAGCCTATCTGGCATCCTTGCGCAATCGCTACAATTCCCAGGACGCGCTGGCTCCGGAGGAGGCCCAACTGGCCGACCGGATCGCTGACTCGCTTGCACGCTGGTCAACCGACCAGCGCCGGGAGATTTCGTCGTCCGGCCAGGGGCGTATGCTCTCGCTCTACTTTCTGACCCCGAAAAGCCGCTCGGAAGAGTTTCGCAAGAAGGCCCGGGAGATATCTCCTCCACCCGAAGTGAAACTGTTGTTGAGCGGGCCGTGGCCACCGTACAACTTCGTGGTCTCTTCCTGAGAACCAGTAATACAAACCATGGAACTGATTCCATAGATTACTATTGAGTGCCTTTTGTAACCTACCGTTAATGTCGTTTAGACCGTTTGGATGGCGGTTCACCGAAAATTATCGAGGCCCGGAGTTGTCGCATTAAGAGTTTTATATTCATATGCTTATATCTAGATTTAGAATTGATCCAGGACTGTCATCGAGCGTTTCAGGGAGCTGATCGGCCCATCGATTACCTTTAGCTTGTCTTCACGATTACTTTGGCCATTTGTGTGCAACTGCATGTCTCGGGAGGGACAGAACCTGTGCCCTATTTGCGGCGGAAGAGAGCCGGAAAGGAGAACGAACACCATGGCAAAAGTGAACAAGTCCACAGATTCATCGAGCTTGGCAGAAGTTGTCGACCGTATTCTTGACAAGGGCATCGTAATCGATGCTTGGGTTAAGGTTTCGCTGGTCGGCATCGAATTGCTCTCGGTGGAAGCTCGCGTTGTGATCGCTTCGGTCGAAACGTACCTGAAGTATGCCGAAGCCATCGGTCTGACTGCCAGCGCCGCAGCCCCGGCCTAGGAACTACATCTGACAAGATTCCTGTGGCCGTTTCTAGGCGCGGACTGCGCGTAGTACGGCCACGGGCAATCCCAATGACAGACTCAGAAAAAGGAGACACAGAATGTTGACTGAGGATACGGTCCGCCTGCGTGATGAAATCGTCGCAATGCGCGATGCTCGCGGCAGCTTGATGAACGATCTGCAGAAAGACACCAAGTCGCGGAAAAAGGCTGTTACTCAGCTTTGCTCTCACTTCGGCCACGCTCGCGCAAAGATGGCGAAGCAGGCAAAGCATGCACGTTTGACCTTTCTGGACGACCTGAAACGCTCGGTTGGCGCATTGCGGAAAGACATGACAGATGACTTGGCGGGCGCCCGCAAAGCCTGGGCCGGCAAGAACTGATTGTAACCGATCAGTATGGACCGATGTTCCAACGGGCGGCAGCAATTGTTCCGAGGGCATTAGCAGATCCAGCACCCGCGCGGCAGGTTCATTGTGCGTTTGGCCAGGGTGTCCGGTTTTGGGCGCCTGGCCAAGGCGTCTGCTCCAGTTCCCGGCATCCAACGAGTTTCCAGCAGGAGCTGTCGGAGAGGAGAGAAATGGTCGCGGGGACCGGACGTCTGACGGCCAGGAAAAGCACTGACGATTCCGGGCCTGACGATGTCTCACTCCGACAGGCTTCTAGGCAAGGCTCGCATGAATCCGATTGGGCAGAAGTTTCCTGTGCCTTTTGCCACGGTACTGGAACCGATCCATTCGGCATCATGTCTTGGCTTTCCGCCTGTTGTGTCTGTAAAGGGAGAAGCACCATACAGGTGCAGGGGCCGCAGGAGAGGTGCGCGCATTGCCGGGGCACCGGGGCTGTCAAGAGGCTTACCTGCACCGTTTGCGGTGGAAAGGGTCTCGTGCCTTTGCGGGCAGTCGATACAGTGGTGTGCCGGGAGTGCCAAGGTACGGGGGATGCGTTTTCAGCATCCGCGCTTCCGTGTTTGAAATGCCGCGGTCGCGGCTGGGTGGTGTCGGATGCCGGGAACCGGGCGTGAAAGGCAGAATCAGAGGCCGCTGTGCAGAATGGCGAACATGCGACCCCGGTGTAGCGCGCCGGCACTGAAACGTCGGATGGCCAAGATTGCTTGCGCGTGGGCGGGCAAGTTGGCGTATTTGTGTATGTATCGGGTGATTTGGTAGGGAAAAGAGCGGAGCAAAATGAAAATCAACTGTCTTTCATGCGGGTTCAGCGTGAATCTGACCGATGCTTATGACGACTATGAAGGCCCAATCAAGTGCTTTACCTGTGGTGCGATCCTGGAGATCAAAACCCAGGAGGGCAACGTCCGAGCGGTCAAATCCGTTAAGTCGATTTCAAGCCTCCCCCAAAAGGTCTTCGAAGCTGTAGAAGCCCTTGACCAGGATCGTAGCTGAGGGCGTGGATTTCAGGCATTCGGCGCGAAGCGGGAGTGCCAGTACCTCGAATGAACTTAGAAAGCGAGGACAAACGTGGGTGTATTGACCGAAACGATGATGCGACTGAGAGGGGAAATCAGGGCCTTGCGCCATGAGAGAGCTGCCTTGCAAAGCGATTTGGTCCGGCAGACTGACGAGAGGCGCACTCGGGTTTCTACTTTGTGTGCGGGGTTTGCTCGTGATCGGGCAGGCGCCCACCGTGCCTGGTTTGGTCCAACGCTTTCCGAACGCCGCGCTGCGGAGAGACGGCAGCAACGGCTAGCTGAGGAAGCCAGGGTCAAGGCCGAGCGGGAACGCGAGCAGCAACGGCTGGCTGAGGAAGCCAAGGCTAAGGCGCAACGGAAACACGAGCAGCAACGACGGGCTGAGGAAGCAGAGGCTAGGGCCCAGCGGGAATACGAGCAGCGACGACTGGCTGAGGAAGCCAAGGCTAAGGTCCAGCGGGAACAGCAGTCACCTGCGACAGCGAAATCACAGCCACAAGGGCACAATCCCGCTAAGCCTGTCCCGACGCCGGCTGCGCGTCCGCGCGTTGCGGCTTTGGCGCAGGCCCAGAAGCCGCCGCTCAAAGGATCGAAGAAGCACTAATTTCAGCCGCCAATAGACAAGTAATGAGGAGAGCATTCCGATGTTAACTGCAGAGGGTAGAGATAGCGACTCGGGGGTAGTCAGAGTGCAACCGCAAGGGGACGATGTGATGATTGAGGCCAGTGACGAGTTTGTCGCTAGCCCGCATATCCAGGCTTTGGCCGATAGGGCGCTCGCGTATCTGGAAGTCGGTTATGCAATCCACTTTGCCGGTGCGGCGGGAACGGGAAAAACGACGTTGGCCTTCCACATGGCAAGCAAACTTGGCCGTCCGGTCACTCTCATCCACGGGGATGACGAGTTTGGCAGCTCGGATTTGGTCGGCAAGGACGCCGGTTACCGGAAGTCGAAGCTGGTTGACAACTACATCCATTCCGTGTTGAAAACCGAAGAGGACATGAACACCCTGTGGGTGGACAATCGCCTCACTACCGCGTGCGCCAATGGGAACACACTCATCTACGACGAGTTCAACCGTTCTCGCCCCGAGGCCAACAACGCTTTGTTGAGCGTGTTGGAAGAGAGAATTCTAAATCTCCCCAGCCTTCGGCGGCACGGCGGTGAAGGGTACCTTGAGGTGCATCCGAACTTCCGGGCGATCTTCACGTCGAACCCGGAGGAGTATGCCGGGGTTCATAAAACACAAGACGCCCTTATGGATCGGCTGATTACGCTCAACCTAGGCAACTTCGACCGCGAGACCGAGGTTCAGATTGCAATGACCAAATCGGGTTTGGCCCGCGAGGACGCCGAGGTTATCGTGGACATCGTACGCGAGTTGCGGGGCACCGGCGTCAACAATCACCGCCCGACGATTCGCGCCACTATAGCCATTGCCAGGATTCTGGTTCACAGGCAAGCGCATGCGAGGCTTGACGATCCGGTGTTCCAATGGGTCTGCCATGATGTTCTTACCACCGAAACGGCCAAAGTCACGCGCGACGGCCAATCGTTGATGCCGCATAAAATCGACGAAAGCATGGCTCGGGCCTGTGGCGTTGCACAGAAGCCGCGCAGGAACAGCAATCGGCACGGTCTCGGGAACAATGGAAAGGGATCATAAATGGCTATTCCGGCAAGAGGCTTAAATCAGATACGCACGCTTTCCGGCAGGGCGGATAAGCTTTCCGTACCGTACCGTAGCTACATGCAAATCACCTGCCTGGAGATGGAACGGGCCCGGCGGAACATGGAGCGGAAGAGCGCCGGCCAGCGGATTGCGCTCATCGATGCCCGTATCAAAGAGATCGAGAAGACCAAACAATATCTACTCCATGGGCTTGCAGCCTCGGGCGATAGTGCACAGGCGCACCTGCTTGGCTCCGCGCCGGAGCCTGCGCCCCGGCGGAACACAGGCGGATTCAAGATCCGTTACTGAAAGGGCCATTCGATGCTAACGATCAGGACTTCCGCGCATGTTCCTACCAACCGCCATCGCCGGAATTTCCGTTCCAGCCCCTTTTCCACTGGTGCTCCCCTGTCGCGGGCTGGCGCGTTGCGTCTGCTACAGGAGTGGATACGGCTGTTCGACGCCGAGTCGCGGCGTATTTGGCTGGATGCGCGATGGAGATCGCACCTGGGACGGGTGCGGTTTGCGCGAGTGAGGAACAGGCCATGAAAAACGGTGACAATGCGGCGGTAGCTATCGGCCCGGATCAGAAACCGGGAGTACCCGCGGCCAGTGGAAGAAACTATCTCTACGCTATCGTGACAGGTGGCGAACCGCGAGCCTATCCTTCTCTGGGCATCGAGGGAAAGGATGTGTACACCATCACCGACGGCCGCGTTGCTGCGGTGGTCAGCAGCTTAACCAGTTCGAAGATCCGGCCGGAACGCGCCAACCTCCGGGCTCACCAGGCGGTTCTCAAGCGTCTGATTGACGACACAACCCCGCTGCCGATGGCCTTCGGCACTATCGCCGACAACCCCCAGGCCATCCACAAAATTCTGGTTCAGAATCGGCGCGCCTTTGACGAACAACTCACGCGGGTCGCCGGCAAGGTGGAGATGGGGTTGCGCGTCACATGGGACGTACCGAATATCTTTGAGTACTTCGTCAACACCCACACGGAACTGCGCTTGGTTCGGGATCGCCTGATGAGCGCACGCCACGAGTTCACGCAGGAGGAGAAGATTGAGCTGGGCCGGATGTTCGATCGCCTGCTCAACGAGGACCGGGACGAGCACACCGCGAAGGTGGAGCGCGTTCTTGCCCCTCTGTGCGTTGAATTCAAGGCAAACCCGTGCCGCAATGAGCACGAGGTGATCAATCTGGCATGCTTGGTGAAGCGCGACGCACAGGAGACGTTCTCCACCGGCGTGTTTGCCGCGGCAAAGTTCTTCGACAACAACTTTTCCTTCGACTATAGCGGCCCCTGGGCACCGCATAACTTCGTGGAACTCGATCTGGAGCAGTAATGCTGTTAGTAGACGACATTCTCTTATTTCCGGTCCACAGCATTCTGTGGGTCTTCAGGGAGATTGGCCAGATCGCCCAGGAAGAGTTGGCCGGCGAGGCCAAGTCGATTACTGAGCAATTACGGATACTCTACATGCAACTGGAGACCGGGCGGATCACTGAATTGGAGTTCGAGGCCGGGGAGAAGCGTCTGCTGGATAGGCTAGAGGCCATCGAAAGCCGCTTGGCGGACGAGGACAAAACCAACGAACCAGACGAGGACGAGACCGAGGAATCCGTCGAGGCCGGGCGGGAACGTGACGAGGCGTGAGGAAGCTGGAGATCGGTATGGGCCGGCAAAGGCCATCGTTTTTCGACAAACAAGGCCTCCAGCTTCTGCTGTTCGGCGGCAAGGGAGGCGTGGGCAAGACCACCTGCGCCACCGCGGCTGCGTTGCGCCTCTCCGCGCTGGCCCCGGACCGTTCTCTCTTGCTGGTTTCCACCGACCCGGCCCACTCGGTGCGGGACAGCTTGGCCGGGTATGTCCCCCCTGGCAAACTGCAAGTTATCGAGCTGGACGCCCAACAATGCCTGGCCAAGTTCCGCGAGCAGAACGGCGGCATGTTGCGCGAGATTGCCGCGGCCGGGACCTTCCTGGACGACGAGGACATCAATCAATTCCTGAGCCTGTCTCTGCCCGGCCTGGACGAGTTGATGGCCCTGTTTGAAATCTCCTCGTGGGTAGAGGCCAGCCAATACGATTGCATCGTGGTGGATACGGCGCCCAGCGGCCATACCCTGCGGCTGCTGGCCATGCCCGAACTGATCCGGCGATGGCTCGGCATGTTGGAGGTGCTACTGGCCAAGCGCCGGTACATGCGGCGGGTGTTCAGCCGGGATGCCGGTCCGGACCGCCTCGACCTGTTTGTGACCCGCTGGAAGTCCACGCTGCAGTTGACCGAGAAGCTGCTGCACGATCCTGAGCGCACCCAGTTCGTTCCGGTTGCGATTGCCGAGCCGCTCAGCGTCTATGAGACCGTGGCGCTGTTCCAGGAGTTGCAGAGCCGGAAGATGCCGGTAACGGAGCTGGTGGTGAATCAGCTCCACCTGGAATGCGATTGCCCCACTTGCAAGGCAGCCGGGTCGGCTGAACAGCTCCAGATCCAGCGGCTGCTGACAGCCATCGAGCTCCCATGCCCGGTGTGGGGAATCGGACTGATGGCGGATGAGGTCCGCGGACAGCAGTTGCTCACGGAGTTCTGGGACCACGCGCGACTGATTGATCGACAGCCAGCGATCACGGTAAGCAGCAGCATGTTTTGCGAGCCGGCCGTGCTGCATCCGGCTTCTGCGCCCTCGGCGCGGATGCAGTTTATCCTCTTTGCCGGCAAGGGCGGCGTGGGCAAGACGACGATTTCCTGCGTTACCGCCATGCGCATGGCCCACGACTTTCCGGACAAGCGGGTGCTGTTGTTCTCCGCTGATCCCGCTCACTCGCTCTCCGCTTGCCTGCAAACCGAGATCGGCCCCCGTCCCAAGCTGCTGCTTCCCGGCTTAACAGTCATGGAAATCGACGCCAAAGCGGAGTTTGAAAAACTGAAAGTCCGCTACGCAGAGGACCTGGAACATTTTCTGGAATCGGTCTCCCGAGGGTTCGACCTGACCTTCGACCGCGTGGTGCTTGAACGCATGTTGGATCTTGCCCCGCCTGGCTTGGATGAGGTAATGGCGCTTACCCGCATCCTGGATTTCCTTACCCAGGACGACTACGATCTCTTCGTCTTGGATTGCGCCTCCACCGGCCACCTGATCCGGCTCCTGGAGATGCCGGACCTGATCAACGAGTGGCTGAAGGCCTTCTTCAACCTCTTTCTCAAGTACGAGCACATCCTGCAAATGCCGGGATTCGCGGAGGAACTGGTGCGAATCTCCAGGAACCTGAAAAAGCTTCACGAACTGCTCCAGAATCCCAATGCGTCCGCGCTTTATGCGGTCAGCATTCCCACCCGGATGGCTTTGGAGGAGACCAAGGACCTTCTGGCGGCGTGCGGCAGGCTGGGCATTGCCGTCCCACGCGTGTTCCTGAACCTGTTGACGCCGCCGTGCGATTGCCACTTGTGCTTAGGTCTGCGTCGGCGGGAGTCGGCAATAGCGGAGGAGTTTCTGAAGGTATTCCCGGATAAGCAGCAGACTCATGTCTTCCGGCAGCCAGGGATCGGCGGGCTGGAGCAGTTGGAAAGGCTGGGACGGAGCCTCTACCAGTCCGCCGGTCAGGAGTTGGCCGCCTGTGCCCCATCCTGAAACCATTGCCGGCCAAGACCGTTTCGTGCCCGAACTTAGCGAGTTCGAGGAGAACGAGCGCGTTTCGATCTGTGAGGTCCTTGATCGCGTGCTGAATAAAGGCGTTGTCGTGGTCGGCGAAGTAACCATCTCGGTGGCTGGCGTGGACCTACTCTATCTGGGTCTGCAACTGGTATTGACCTCGATCGAGACCGCGCGCGCAAGCCTGCACAACGGGCAAGTGGCAGGCGGTCTCTCCATCGACATCGGAAAGAGGAGAAGCCATGGAACTGGCTGAAACCATGCACGTCGAGTCTGAATCGATCCAGGACTTTGCTCTGGTAATGCAGCAGGAGGAGAGAATCCAGCCACGCGCGCACAACGGAACCCCGTGTCGCGCCCGCCTGGAGCTGGACCCGGAGCAAGTGAAAAACGGGCTCGGACAACTTGTCCTCACCGTCGTCAAACTGCTGCACGAGTTGTTGGAGCGCCAGGCGCTCCGGCGGATCGATGCGGGCTCGCTCACAGAGGAAGAGATCGAGAGGCTCGGCTTCACGCTGATGCGCCAGGCGGAAGAGATCGACCGGCTGCGCAAGGAGTTCGGGCTCGAAGAGCAGGATCTGAATCTCGATCTGGGTCCCTTGGGAACGCTGTTCTAACAGAGGAGATGTACTATGCCCCAACCAGTTACGCATGCGTTGCAGAGTTCGACTCTGTCCGATGTCCTCGAGCGGGTGCTCGACAAAGGCGTTGTGATCGCCGGCGATATCAAGATCAAGCTTGTGGACATCGAGTTGCTCTCCATCCAGATTAGGTTGGTCATCTGCTCGGTAGACAAGGCCAAGGAGATGGGAATGGACTGGTGGGTCAACAACCCGGTCTTTTGCAGCCAAGCCCCGCAGGGACAACTGGAAGCTTCTCTGGCAAAGATCGACGAGAGGCTGGCAAGGCTTGAGGCTTCCTCGCCGAGTGAGGTGATCCCGGCTTGAGCTGCTCCGGCCCGCGCCGTGTCAAGGGCGGCGTAAGAGTGGACCACCGGGGCGACGCGTTTTCCGGGGGATACTCGACGGCGATCAGAAGTTCGGCTGAGAAGGGCATTTGTTTTGCTTCAGAGGGCAAACTCTTCGCGCATGATCGCCCGCATCAGTAACGTCTCTCCATTGCCGTTCCAATGCGCTTGAAAATGAGTTGAGAGAGAGCAATATGCCCAATCAAGCAAAAGTCAACCTCTTGGCCTTGATAGAAAGCACGGAGGACTTGATCTGGTCCGTGGACCTTAACTATGGATTACTGACATACAACAAGGCATTGCAGCAGGATATCGAGCAGAGTTTTGGCGTCCGGGCCGCGGTAGGCATGCGCCCGGAGGACTTGCTACCGCCAGAGAGGGCGGTACTTTGGCCCCCGCTTTATCACCGCGCGCTATCGGAAGGCCCTTTTCGAGTCGAATATCCCTTGATCGATCGCGCAAAGCATTGCCCCGCCGGCCCTCTGGCCCCAACATCCACGCGCGGCTTGCCGGCATAGTCGGAGAGGCTTGTGGCCGGGATCGACACCAAGAACGCCGTAGCGGCGCATGTGAGTGGCAGCTACCAGAAGCAGCGCGATTGGCCGGAGTACAAGACCTGCAAGTTCACCACCGAGGCCATCGTCACCGAGGGCAGCGAGAAGGGCGAATTGCGCCGGGTCTGCGCGAATCCCGAATGCCCCATCCACCACGCCCGCAAGCCGAGACCCGCGACCGATGCAGCAATCAAGGCCGAACAGGAAAAGCGACGCCGCGAGGAGGCCATCGCCCAGGTAACGGGCTTGCGTGTCCTCAGCGCCATCGGCGAAGCGGTCCCCGTTCGTCTGATGAAACGCGACCTGCTCTTCGTGGTCGAGCGTCTCGCCGCCGTCTTGGACGAGCGCAGGTTGGCGATCATTCTTCGCCAGCACAATCTCGGCAAACCCAACAGCGCCGCCGACGCCCCGGCCAAGTTGCTTGCGTCCTTTCTTCGCAAGTCCGACGAAAGCACACTCGGACGCCTGTTGGTTGAAGTGGCCATTCTGCAAACGGCTCACTCGCCCAATGATACCGGCAAAGCCCTGCGCGAAGCCGCCGACAACTACAAGGTGGACGTGGCCGCAATCACGGCCAAGGTCAAGCAGGAGTTCGCCGCAAAGGACAAAGCCAAGGAAACGAAGAAGGCCGCGCCAAAACCGGCAGTCAAGGCCGCCAAGAAGGCCGCCGCCGCGTAGCCCTCAACTAAGCCCAACCCCTTTGCGGAGCCAGCAACACCGGCTCCGCATCTTTGTGCCCGGAGCCCGTCTGCCCGCCCTCATTTGCGCTCCCGCCACAGCGGGAGGCCACATTTCCCCCGCCCGACGGGCATGAGCGCACCGCTGCGCGGCGCGCCATCAAGATTTGCGGGTACGCGACGGTGAATGATTTCCTGTCGAAAGGAACCGCTGCTACTTACATTATCGGCAACGACAACTGCTCTGGCGGCTGTTGCGCCTTGTAGCGTGGCACAAAAGTTCGCACGTACTCGCTGATGAGCTGCGACTTGTTATCGACCAACGAAGCCAGATGAGTTTCGAGGTAGATATGTTCATCGTGCAATGGAATCGCCATCAGGCCGGAGTGTGCGACCTGCTCTGCGCCAGCCGTGTGGAGCCACGCAATGAGCTTGTCATCCTTCAGCAGTGCCGGAACCTGGCCCGCTTGGTTGATGAAGTGAACAACGTTCGCCGGCCTCTTCTCAGCCGCCGCGCGTCGCAGAATCAGGTCATGCAGTGGCGGATGTATGTTGCGACTGAAAAACACCCACGGATAATCGGCAATCTCGGCCAGCGTCGTTGACTTCTTCGCCGCAAGCGGATGTCCTTCGCGGAATGCGATCATATAAGGCTTCTTGACGATCGCAAGAGTCGTCACCAAAGATGATTCCGGTGGGGCGTTGACGAAAGCAAGATCAATCTGTTGGCGCTGAAGTTTCGCCAACAACTCGATTGAATACTCCACCGCAATCTCGATCTCAAGATCGCGATACAGTTGCAACTCAATCGAGTGCAGGAACTCGATGAAACCGGATGGCAAGTACGGTGACGTTCCTATTCGGAGTTTGTGGCGCTCGCCGTGCTTGGATTCCCGCGCCTCATGGATGGCACGATAGTAGGAGTGAAGGCTCTCCAGGATATGCTCGACGAATGAGCGTCCCGCTCCGGTGACCGCAGCGCCGTCATGGCCACGATCAAAAAGCTTTGCCTGCACCTTTCGCTCAATCAGCAGCAGTCGCTTGCTCAGAGCAGGTTCGGTGACTCCGACACGTTTTGCTGCTTGGGTCAAGTTGCCCTCTTCATGCAGGGCCACGACCAGTTCCAGGTCGCGTATCTTCAGTTGGGTTGCCATCGCTCATACACCTCCGAACACACCGACCCCGTGCTTTCCCAAGGCAAGTCGAGCAATTTTGCCTTCAGCAATCCCGGCTGAAGACTCCCCCTCCTCTGAATGACGATCAAACCGATGCAGCAAATGCTAATCCGTATAGGACGCAAGAGATGAAGAAAAGTTGCAGAGATATGGAATATTTTTTCAGGTCCAACAACTTTTTCGCCGCGAAGCCCTACAACCATCAAGCGGCCACCGCCGCCAAATCCAAAAAGTTATCGCCAACTTCCAAAAAGTTATTGGACAAGCCGGCATCGTCTGGAGCACGGTAGCGGAAAGGAGCGCATAGGAACGCTTGGCGCTCAGCGTAACAGTAGGAGGTTCGGCTATGAATCCACAGCCCGCTCCCCACGGGAAGTCTTCAAGACCGCCAAAGCGTCCTCCGCTTTCTGAAGTCCCGGAGCGCCTGATCGATAGTGACGAGGCGGCGGCCATTATCGGCATTCATCCAAAAACTCTCCAACGGTATGCACGTCGCGGCCTGATTCGAGGTGTTCACGTTGGCAAGCTGTGGAGGTTCCGCGGATCGACGATCAAGGAATGGATCGATCAGGAAGAACTTGCAAGTTGAGTCCGCCCGATTTTGCGCGTGAAATCTCCTGGCCACGCACGCCTGCTTGGACTACGCTTGATGTAGGCCAACCGTGCTCGCCAAATGAAAGGAGAAGAATATGAGGCGTGCACGACATCAAAAAGGAAGTTTGCAGCGAGTCAAACGCAAGTCCGGCGAATCGGTTTGGATCTTTCGCTGGTATGAGGTGCAACTCGACGGAACCAAAAGCTACCGCAAGGCGGTGATTGGTTCGGTCAACGAGTACAAGACCGAAGCAGAGGCACAGAAGGCGGCAGACGCGCTGCGATTGGAAATCAACGAACAAACCCCGCGACAAAAGTTGCAGGCCATCAGCATCGAAACGCTGGTTGAACACTACCGGCAACATGAATTGCCAGACATTGTTCAAGGCACACGGCCTCTGGGCAGTGAGGCTGGAGAAGACGAGACACGGAAGTCCTACTCGACACAGTTAACGTATGCAGGCTATCTGCGCAAATGGATTCTTCCACGCTGGCGCTCGTACAGGCTGACGGATGTGAAGCCGATCCAGGTTGAACAGTGGTTGAAGTCGTTGCCCATGTCGAGAGGATCGAAGGCAAAAATCAGGAACATCATGAGTGCTCTTTACAGTCACGCGCAACGGTGGGAATGGACAACCTACAATCCCATTACACACGTGCGTCAGAGCGCGAAACGTTCCAGCATTCCGACGGTTCTCACGACCGATCAGCTCAAGGATTTTCTGGCGAACCTCGCAGACCCGGCCAAGACCGCAGTGCTTTTGGGAGCGGTCACAGGTCTGCGCGTCGGAGAACTGCTCGGCCTCAAGTGGTCAGATGTCGATTTCGAGAAACTCGAAATCTGTGTCAGCCGCGACGTGGTCAAGCAGAGGATCGAGCGATGCAAAACAGAGGCATCAAGAAAGCCGATCCCGATGGATGCGGAAATCGCCGAGACGTTATGGGCATGGCGGCTGCGCTGCGCTTATAACCAGCCGGAAGATTGGCTCTTCGCCAGTCCGCATCGCAAGGGCCAGCAGCCGTACTGGCCGAGTTCGCTTTACCGGGTGTACCTGAAGCCGGCGTTGAAAGCCATCGGCATCACCGAGCCGGTGGGCTGGCACACGCTGCGCCACACCTTTGGAACCCTGATGAAGGCAAACGGAGAGGACGTGAAGACGATCCAGGAACTTCTTCGCCATGCCAACTTCAAGGTGACGATGGACGTGTACACGCAGGCTGTGACAGAGGTAAAGCGGACGGCACAGAGCCGGGTGGTGCGGCAGATCATGGGCGAGAAGGAGGTTGCAGATGAGGAGCAGTGAAATCGGACTTTTCTTATCGAACCCTTTCAAACCCTCGGAAATCGGCTCGATTTTCTCTAAGTCTATTGTTTTGTTGGCGTCCCCGACGGGATTTGAACCCGTGTTATCGCCGTGAAAGGGCGATGTCCTAGGCCGGGCTAGACGACGGGGACGAGTCAGGCGGGAAGCTTACAAACTGCCGCAACTCATCCTAACAGCACACCTTGAGAGTGTCAAAGCCGAGCGGCCGGTCGGTAGTGGATCAGTTTGAAGGTGCCCCAGGTTCCGCGCCGCGCTTTTCGGCGCTAACCTGGGAAATTAACCCACGTCAGCCCAACAACAGGGCGTGACGTGGGGCACCCGTTGTTGTGGAAATTCAAATTAACCCACTACTGGCCGGTCGCGTTCGTAATTGCGCCAGGAGGCTTGGCAGCGAGTGGAAATAACACAGTACCGGCGGCTGAGCTTCCCGGCATCGAGCCCTCGCCTGCTGTTATTATTCTGCAGTCCAAGGCTGCGCGTTGGGCGAGGGCTTAAGCGTTTCAAAGTCGCGACTCTGAATCCTCAACCCTGCCAGGCTCGCCATTCCGGGTGCATGCCGGCAGGAAATCCCATGTCAGCGAACACCAGGAGAAACCTAATGCCGAATTGGAAGACCGCCGTTTGCCTCGTCTCTGTGTTGCTGTTGTTGGCCGCCATTGGGGCCGCCCAGATGCCGCCGCCGTCCCCGGCCGCCGCGCCGCCGGCGGGCGCGCAAAAGGGAATGATGATGCTCACCGTTTTTCTCAAGCACGACCAGTCCAAGCCGCTGGGCAAGATCAACGCCGACCTGGAGGAGCAGGGCTATTACAAAGCTTTTCCGCCGGCCGGGGTGGAAGTTGTCTCCTGGTACGTCATGATGGGCATCGGGCAGGTGGTCACCCTGCGCTTCCCTGCCGAGCGTCTGCGCGAGGTCAACGTCGCCCTGGAGCGCACTGCCTGGGGGCCGTACCGCACCGAGTTCTACCCCACTTACGATTACAAGTCGGTTTGGGAGAAGGACCAGCAAGAGCGGCAGCAGAAGAAATAACGGCTGAGGATTTAACATTTAAGATTGAAGATTTAAGATTGCAGATTGAAATGCACTCGTCCGCAATGTGCAATCTGCAATTGGCAATGGCTGAAGGAAGTGCATGCCCGATCCGCTTTACCTGAGCCTGTGGTTTTCCACCTTCCGCGCGGAAGAGATGCTGGCGCGCGCGCTAGTGGTTATGCAGCAGTTTCCCTTTGCCGCCGCGCATCCCGGGGTAACGTATTTTGCGGTGCAGCCGATTAGCTGGTCCGAGCCAACGGTCGTGGAGCAGCGCTTCGTCCATCCGGTGCCGCCTCTGCAGGCGATGGAGGCCGCCAAGGAGTTCGCCCAGGACGATTATGCCCTGGTGTTCGAAGCCTATTGGGAGCTGTGGACGCCGCTTGCGCCCGGCGATGCCGAAAAGCCTGCGCCCGCCAGCGCCGCCTGGGCCCGGCAGGAGAGCAAGGTCACATTCATTCTTCACGGCGCCGCCTTCGACGAGGGCATCTACAGCGAGCACGGCCACATTGAAATCGACTTCGGCCTCGACCACCACTTCCTGTACGAAGAACTCGACCTCTCCGCTGCCGACCAGCAGCGGGTGCGCGACAATGTCGCCCAGCTCATCGCCTTCATTCAAGCCGTGGAGAAACATAGCCGCCTGACCGGCCGCGTGCTCTGGTCGGAAAGCGAAGCCAACCTGGCGCAGAAGCTGGTGGCAAGATTGCAGCAAACACAGTGAGCTGTGAGACTGCGAGTTCCTTTTTGATCAAAGAACAACCCCGCCCTAGCAAAAGAAGCTAGAGCAGTTTAGGAATTAGTGTGGCCGGACAAGCGTATCTGTTTGAGCTGTCATGCTAAGAGGAGCCGGGGCCCCAGCAAACGCTGCGGTTGCGTTTGCCGGGGTGGCGGAACGAAGCATCCCCGCACTGCCGGGAGGAAAACGGAGCTGAAGATTTCTTATAGAAAAGCTCTGAACCGAACGTGTTGGGACGGTTCCAGGGGATGCTTCGCGCCTCCTGGCGGAGGTGCTCAGCATGACACCCGAATAATTCACGATTACACAAAACCTAATTAGCTCTAGGGTGGGGCACCCGCCAGATGTGAGGCAGCTCAGATTTCGAACAAAAAAATTCTTTGCAAGAGAAAAGCCCACATCCGCGCCTCACTGCCGGCGCAGATGTGGGACGTGGAAGATTGTTGCGGCAACTGAAGCGACTAACCTCGGGCCGCCGCAATCGGCTTATTTAGTCTGGCCTCCCTCCATGCCCTTCTGCGCCAGGCCTTCCTGGGCGGCGGCCAGGCGCGCGGTCAGCACACGGAACGGAGAGCAGGAGACGTAATCCATGCCGACGCGGTGGCAGAACTTCACCGACTCGGGCTCGCCGCCGTGCTCGCCGCAGATGCCGACCTCCAGCTTCGGACGCGTCTGGCGTCCGCGCTCGGTCCCCATCTTCACCAACTGGCCCATGCCTTCCTGGTCGAGAACGGCGAACGGATCCTGCTTGAAGATCCCGTCCTTGAGGTAAGCGGGCAGGAACTTGTTGATGTCGTCGCGCGAGAAGCCAAAAGTGGTCTGCGTGAGATCGTTGGTGCCGAAGCTGAAGAACTCCGCCTCCTGGGCGATCTCGCCGGCCATCAGGCAGGCGCGCGGCAGCTCGATCATGGTTCCCACCAGGTACTCGACCGTCGTGCCCTTTTCCTTGAAGACCTCTTCGGCGACACGGCGACAGATGTCGGCCTGGTTCTTCATCTCCTTGATGCCGGTGGTGAGCGGAATCATGATCTCCGGAATTACCTTAATCCCCTTCTTCTGGACGTCGACAGCGGCCTCAAGGATGGCGCGCGCCTGCATCTCGGTGATCTCCGGATAGGTGATTCCCAGGCGGCAGCCGCGGTGGCCGAGCATGGGGTTGATCTCGTGCAGCTCCTCCACCCGCGCCAGCAGTGTCCGCAGCTCCTTTATCTTGGGAGACTTCGGCTTGGTGCACTCCAGCTTGGCGATCTCCACCATCAGCTCTTCGCGCTTGGGCAGGAACTCGTGCAGCGGCGGATCCAGGGTGCGGATGACAACCGGCAGGCCGTCCATCGCCTTGAACAGCCCGGCGAAGTCGGCGCGCTGCATGGGCAGCAGCTTCTTCAGCGCCGCCCGGCGGTCCTTTTCGTTGTCGGCCAGGATCATGGCGCGCATGTGCGGCAGCCGGTCTTCGGCGAAGAACATGTGCTCGGTGCGGCACAGGCCGATGCCTTCGGCCCCGAAGAGCCGCGCCTGCTTGGCGTCGCGCGGAATGTCGGCGTTGGCGCGCACCCCCAGCTTGCGATAGGGATCGGCCCAGCTCAAAAACTTCACCAACTCGGGATCGTCGGGCGAGGCTTCAAGAGTGTTGAGTTTGCCCTTGATCACGCGTCCCGTGGTGCCGTCGAGCGAGATCCAGTCGCCTTCCTTGAAGGTCTGTCCCTTGACGCGCATCTCGCGCTTCTTTTCGTCCACTGCCACGTCGCCGGCGCCGGCCACGCAGCACTTGCCCATGCCGCGCGTGACCACCGCCGCGTGCGAAGTCATGCCGCCGCGCGCCGTCAGAATACCGGACGCCACTTCCATGCCGTGGATGTCTTCCGGCGTGGTCTCGCCACGCACCAGAATGACGGACTTCATCTTGCCCTTCTGCTTGTACGTTACCGCGTCGTTGGCGGTGAAGGCGATCTGCCCCACGGCCGCGCCCGGCGAAGCCGGCAGGCCGGTGGCCAGCACCTCGACCTTGGTTCCCTTCTCGTCCAGCCGCGGCACCAGGAAGTCGTAAAGCTGGTTGGGCTCGACGCGGAAGATGGCTTCTTCCTTCGAGATCAGGCCCTCCTCCACCATGTCGATGGCCACGCGCACCGCTGCCAGCCCGGTGCGCTTGCCGTTGCGGGTCTGCAGCATGTAGAGCTTGCCGTCCTGGATGGTGAACTCGAAGTCCTGCATGTCGCGATAGTGCTTCTCCATGCGCGAGGTGATTTCGCGCAACTGGTTGTAGACATCGGGCATGATCTTCTCGCAGCTCGGAGATATGTATCGGCGTGCGCACGCCGGAGACCACGTCCTCGCCCTGGGCGTTCATCAGGAACTCGCCGTAGAACTCCTTCTTGCCGGTGGCGGGATTGCGGGTAAAGCCCACGCCGGTGCCGCTGGTCTCGCCCATGTTGCCGAAGACCATGGCCTGGACGTTAACGGCGGTTCCCAGCCAGTCGTCGATGTTGTTGATGCGGCGGTAGTGCCGGGCGCGGTCATTGTTCCAACTGCGGAAGACGGCATCGCGCGCCATCACCAGTTGTTCGCGCGGCTCCTGCGGGAAGTCGATCTTGGCGAACTTCTTAACCACCTTCTTGTACTCGGCGATCACTTCCTGCAGCGCCTTGGCGTCCAGCTCGGTGTCGAGCTTGACCTTCTTCTGCTTCTTCTTGTTGTCGAAGACTTCCTCGAAGTGCGCCTTCTCGATTTCCAGCACCACGTTGCCGAACATCTGGATGAGGCGGCGATAGGAGTCGTAGGCGAAGCGCGGGTTGTTGGTCCGCCGCGCCAGGGCTTCCACCGATTTATCGTTCAGGCCGAGGTTGAGGATGGTGTCCATCATGCCGGGCATGGAGAACTTGGCGCCGGAGCGCACCGAAACCAGCAGCGGATTTTCGCCCGCGCCCAGCTTCTGCCCCTGCAACTGCTCCAGACGCACCAGCGCCTCGTCCATCTGGCTGTCAACTGCAGACGACAGCGAGCCGCGCATCCAATCGCGGCAGGCTTCCGTCTGGATGGTGAACCCCGGAGGAACCGGCAGGCCAGCGTTGGTCATTTCGGCCAGCCCGGCGCCCTTGCCTCCAAGCTCATCCTTCATTTTGCCGTGTCCCTCGGCTTTTCCCCCGCCGAAGAAGTAAACGTACTTTACTGCGCTTTCACTGGGAGTTGCCATTTGCGCGCTCTCGCTTTCAAAGGTATGGGTACTCATTATTTAACCTCTCGCGGCCGTTTCCGCCGCACTTCTAAAGGAACTCGCTTTCAGAGTTTGGGACAGTTCAACAGTCCCATGGTCTCTTGCTCGGCTTGACTACAGCTTGTTTCATAAATGGTTTTGAAGGTGCATTACCGTGGAAGCCCACGGCTTTAGCCGTGGGGGCAAAGGACCGAGGGAACCGGCTTTAGCCGCTGTGACGGCGTATCCACAGCGCCTAAAGGCGTTATTGTTAAGCCCATTGTTTCCCACGCCTAAAGGCGCGGGCTTCCACCAGGTTCCATTTATGAAACAAGCTCTACTCATCAACCGGAGGTGTCATCCTGACCGGCGGCCACTCCCGGGATGACGCCTTAAAGGCAAAATTCGCCAATACTTCAGGCTATACGGCTTTGCCATCACTTACGATTTCGCTGAAATCCGCGATCCTGGAAAACTGGCTGCTCATGGTGTTGAGCAATGCCAAGCGCACGCGGCGGGTCTGCTCGTCATCGACCATCACCATTACATGATCGAAAAAGTAATCGATGGCGCTCCGCAGCTTTGCCATTTCGTTCAACGCCTCGTCATATCGCGCCTGGTTCACGTACTCCCGGAAGGGATGCAGGACTTCAAGCATGGCCTTCTGCAAGCGAATGTCCCCTTCGTCCGAGATGGCGAGCCCATCGAGGCTGCCCGGGACGGCGAAGCCTTTTTCCCCGGCCTGGCGCAAAATGTTCTTGCTGCGCTTGAAGGCGATGGAGATGGCGGTGAATTCTTCCGCTTCGCGAACTTTGGCGATGGCCTGGGCGCGCGCCAGCGCGTCCGGAACATTGTCGGCGCCGGCGGCCAGCACCGCGTTGACCACGTCGTAGGCAAAGCCCCGGGCCTCGCGCAGATAGAACTCCAGGCGCTCGCGGAAGAAGGCAGCCAAATCCTGCCGGAAGTTCTCCGCCGAGGCAAACTTCTTCTCCGCCTCGCTTCCCTTGTACTGCAAAATGGCGTCGTCCATGATCTGGCGGATGCTCAGCGGCAGATTGTGCTCGGCCAGGATACGCACGATGCCGTTGCCGGCGCGGCGCAGGGCAAACGGATCTTTCGAGCCGCTGGGCTGCAGGCCCAGGGCGAACATTCCGGCGATGGAGTCGGCCTTGTCGGCAACGGCCAGCACCGCGCCCTCGCGCGAGCGGGGCACGGCGTCGTCCATCGACTCGGGCCGGTAGTGGTCGTAGATGACCTCGCCGACCACCGGGTCCATTTGCAGCACCTTGGCCTGCGCCCTGGCGTAAAGTCCGCCGATGATGCCCTGCAGCTCGGTGAATTCCTTGACCAGTTCGGTCGTGAGATCGGCCTTGGCCAGCAGCGCGGCCTTGTGAACGATGCCCGGACGCAGCGCCAGCCCGCTCTGCCGCACGCTTTCCCCAACCAGGCTCGCCAGGTGCTGCATGCGCAGCGTCTTTTCGTAGTAGCTGCCAAGTTCCTTCTGGAAGGTGACCGACTTCAGCATCTCGACCCGCTGCTTCAAATCGATCTTCTGATCGGTCTGCCAGAAGAAGCGGGCATCGTTGAAGCGCGCCCGCAGAACCCTCTCGTTGCCATGGCGGATCAGCCCGTCCGGATCGGGGTCCCCGGCAAGCCCGCTTTTGGCTTGCTGGGGTGAGGGGTCGCCGGAAGTGTTGAGCACGGCGAGGAAGTAGGGCGCCAGCTTGCCTTGCGCGTCCTCGACGGCGAAGTACTTCTGGTGGTCGCGCATGACCGTGACCAGAACCTCTTCCGGCAGGCTGAGATACTCCGCCTCGAAGCCGCCGAGCACGACCGCGGGAAACTCGGTGAGATTGACGACGGTGGCCAGCAACTCTTTGTCTTCGCGCCAGCGCGCACCCGGAATGGCGCGCGTAGCCGCATCCAGCGCCTTGCGGATCAGGGCTTCGCGTTCACGCTGCCGGACCACCACGCAAGCGGCCAGGAGTTTTTCGGCATAATCCTTATCAGAATTCAGGACTATGTCGCCATTTGACAGGACCCGGTGGCCGCGCGAGCGATTGGAGGCCGTTACTCCGCCGAACTCGACCGGCACGACTTTGCCGTCCAGCAGGGCGATCATCCAACGCACCGGACGCACGAAGCGCTCTGCTGACTTTCCCCGCCAGTACATGTTCTTGGCCCAGTAGATCGAGCCGATTTCCTTGGGCAGGGCTTCAGCCAGCAACCCGGCCGTCTCGCGCCCCTTTTTCAAAACTTTGGCTGCCAGATACTCACCCTTGGGGGTCGAAACCTGCTGCAGCGCGCTCAACTCTAGGCCAACTTTTTTGGCAAAGGCGTGGGCGGCGGGCGTCGGCTGGCAGTCCCGGTAGGCGACCTTCAGCGAAGGCCCGATGACCTGCTCCTCGACGTCGGGTTGAGCTTCGGTCAGCCCATGCGCCAGCACCGCGATGCGGCGCGGGGTGGAGAAAGACTCGATAGGTGCAAGGGCAGCGCCGTTGGATCCAGGCGCGACCAGGCGCTCGCGCGCCAGTAGCTCGCCCAGACGCCTGCTCAACTCCGCCACCGCCGAGTCGATCATGCGCGCCGGAATCTCTTCCGTCCCAATTTCAAGGAGAAAATTTGCCATTGGACAAATTCCTATTGTAAGCGCAGGCCTGCGATGCCGACAGTCGCGGACAATTAAAAACCCGGAAATCGCAAGTACCGTCCGCTGCCCAGGATAATTACTATTAACATCAAGCCTTAACTATCGAAGCGGCTCGCGGCCGATCAGATACTCCCGCGAGCTGTCAGCTGAGCGCAACCGGGTCCCCAGAGACGCTGTTTTCGCGCCTCTGGGGTGGTCGAGCGAAGCGCATCCCCCCGCACAGTCTTCGGGCAAAAACGAAGCTGAAGGCTTTCTAGAGCTTGTTTCAGAAACTCATTCTTGAGGGGAACGGCAGATTCCCTCAGGGGCTAAAGCCCGCATTTTCTCTGGCCCTGAACGGCCTGGCTAAAGCCAGGCCCTTTCAAAAAAATATTTTTGAAACAAGCTCTAGAGAAAAGCCCACAACGGCACACGGCGGGACACACTTAAGGGATGCTTCGCGACTCCCGCTGGAGTCGCTCAGCATGACATCTTAAGTTCCCATTTTCATTTCCACGGAATACAACTCCGTGATGCCCGAACTAATCGGCCGGCACGGCGGAAGACGTAAGCCGCCGCTCAGCGGAGCCGGCCTTATGCTGGTCCACCCAGGCCTTGGCGACCTGCACCGCCAGGGCGCGAATGCGGGCGATGATGCCGACCCGCTCGGTTACGCTGATCGCCCCGCGGGCATCGAGCAGGTTGAACAGGTGCGAGCATTTCAGGCACAGATCGTAGGCCGGCAGCAGCGGGAAACGCGCCTTCTGCCGCGTCAACCGCTTTCCGAACTCCTCATCCAGTACCCGTTCCTTCTTGCCCTTTTCCTTTTCCTCTTCCATCAGCTTGGCGTATTCGTCCAGCAGCTCCTGGCATTCGGCCTCGCAGGCGTCGAGGTGCTTCCAGAGCTTATCCACGTCGGCCAGCTCGAAGTTGTAGACCGAGAACTGCACCTCGTCGTCGAGCCGGACATCGCCATAGGTGACCGGCTTGCCGTCGGGCCCGTACACCCACACGATGTCGTAGATGGAATCCACGTCCTGCAGGAAGGCCGCGATGCGCTCCATGCCGTAGGTCAGCTCGGCGCAGATCGGGTCCAGGTCGACCGCGCCGCACTGCTGAAAGTAAGTGAACTGCGTGATCTCCAGGCCGTCGAGCATGACCTGCCAGCCCACGCCCCAGGCGCCCAGCGTGGGCGACTCCCAGTTGTCCTCCTCGAACTTCACGTCGTGCTGGCGCAGGTCGATGCCGATGGCGGCCAGCGACTCCAGGTAGAGCTCCTGCACGTTTTCCGGCGGCGGCTTGAGGATGACCTGGTACTGGGTGTGCTTGTAAAGGCGGTTGGGGTTCTCGCCGTAGCGGCCATCGGCGGGTCGGCGCGAAGGCTGCACGTAGGCAATGCGGCAGGACTGGGGGCCGAGCACGCGCAGAAATGTCTCCGGCGCCATGGTTCCCGCGCCCACTTCCACGTCGTGCGGCTGTTCGAGCACGCACCCCTGCCCCGCCCAGAACTCCTGCAGCTTCAGGATGAGTTCCTGGAAGGTGACCGCTCTTGTCGTTGCCGTTGCCATCAAAGTTCCTATTTGCGTGCTTCTTTGGCCCGCTGAATGATTCTGCTCAGGATGGCCCTCTCAGCGCTCGGCAGGCTCCAAACCCTGGATTCACAGATCTCCATGACCTTTGTCTGCCCAATGGCGTTGCTGGTCAGCGACGACTCGGCGGCACGGGCGACCGCCGATTCCTTGGGGTCTGTGCTGCTGAGCATGGGCAGCAGCGAAATCACCCGCGTCACGAAGCGCGCGTCGCCGCTGGCGAAAAAGCTCCCCCAAAGCGCATCCACCACCGCCGGCGAATCTATCTCCCCTTGCAGAAGATCAGGAGGCGGCTGCGAGAGCATCTGGTTGACGGCTTTCTTTTGCTCCGCGCTCTCGGTGGTTGCCAACTGCGACAGCGCCAGGCGAGATTCCACCGAGCTGGCTATCCACAAGGCAGCTTCCATGACCACCTTTTCGTCCTTGGAGCGCTTGCCTACCGTGGCCGCCCAGGAGCTCACCTTGTCGGGATTGGCGGCGCATAGCTGCGAAATGAAGGCGACCATCGTTCCTGCCGTTTGCCGCGAACTGAGCGCGCCATCCTGGGAGAGCACGTTCAGCGCGGAAGGCAGCAGATCGGGGCGGGGATGCAGATAGTAATACGTAAACCATTCCTTGGTCTGCTCAACCGTCGACAGCTCCTGTACGCCTTTCAGCAGCTCGGGGCGGCTCTGCGCGGCCAGCCGCCCGGCGCCGGGAAGCGCCATGAAGCCGAGAATCATCCCGGCCAGGGCCAGTTTACAAATCGACCGCATGTACCGCCTGTTTGTCATCAACTACTCCAACTTCTCCAACTGCGCCACCGTCACCGGGGTGCGCTCCAGGTGCCGGGCCAGAATCTGCATCAGGAACTTGCGCAAGTCGGCCCCGCGAGTTCGCGGCCAGGGCTGGCCGGCAAGTTTTTCCAACGGCAGGCGAAACATCTCCGCCGCCAGGGCGCGCGAATCGGCCGTCATCTCCGACGAGGCCAGGCGCTTGTGCGCCGGGCACGACAGCCCGTCCGCCAGCGCATGGAACCACGCCCTGCCACCCTCCAGGGAGCGTCCGCAAACGATGCAGGCGCCCAGCTCCGGCAAAAAGCCCGCCAGCCGAACCAGCCACAGGTCAAAGTACGTCACCGGCATCCAGATGGCGCTCGATTCCAAGCCGGCCAGCACGGAAACCGCCAGCCGGTAGACGGCGTCATTGGGCTCGCGCTCGGGCAGCAGCTCGTCCAGCATCTCGGCCACGTGCCCCAGGGCCACGGCCCGCGCATAATCCACCGGCGCCGACAGCGGCGACGCCAGCACCTCGCATGAGTCGATGCGCGCCAACTCCTGGCGCTCGCGATCTTCCCAGTAAAGACGCACGCGGGTAAGCGGCTCCAGCGCGCCGCCAAAACGGCGGCGCGACCGCTTGGCCGACTTGGCCACGCCCTTCAGCTTGCCTTCCAGGCGCGTAAACACAGTGACCAGCAGGTCAGCCTCGTGCAGCGGATACGTGCGTAGAACGATCGCCTCAGAGTGCATTAACGGCATGCAGGGTGATTCAAGACCTGCCTCCCCCGCCGAAACAGCACACACCCACGCCGGGGACCAGACAGGCTGGGCCCTCATCTCAACCGTAATAGCTCATTCTACTGGAGCACGAAGAGGTAGGGAAGCAGCAAAGCGTTCGAGTAGTGGGTCAATTTGAGTTTCCACAACAACGGGTGCCCCACGTCCCGCCCTGCTTTTGGGCTGACGTGGGGCCAATTTTCCAGGTTAGCGCCGAAAAGCGCGGCGCGGAACCTGGGGCACCCTTGCGGTACTACCACCCGCCCTTCAAATCGACCCATTACCGGTGTTCGCTGGTGGATTACTTTGCCAGGCGCCCGTGACGGTGCCGCTCAGCGGCCGAAGTATTTGGCGTTGCGCTGGGTGTACTCTTTCCACTTTTCCGGCAGGTCGTCGAGCGCGAAGATCGCCGACACGGGGCACACCGGCACGCACGCGCCGCAGTCGATGCACTCGACCGGGTCGATGTACAGCATCTCTTCCTTGGCGAAAGCATCTTCGTCCTTCTTGGGGTGGATGCAGTCCACCGGGCAGGCATCGACGCACGCTGTGTCCTTGGTCCCGATGCACGGTTCTGCAATCACGTATGCCATAGTCTTGTTTTCTCCGGAGTGCCCGCGGGAGAAAGCGCCATAAATGGCCGCTTCGGGAAACACTCGACAGAAACCCCAACATCGCCCCTACACTGATCTGATTTTAACAAACAGTCAGAGCCGCCGCGAGTGGCGCTCCGTATCTGCCTTCATTTGGCAGATGCCGATGGAGCAGTTCGGAGTTTCCAGGAGATTTCGTTAATACTGCCGCCCGCGCAGGTGCGGGCACCACAGAACATCAGCGCCGGTCCTTGGCGTAGTCCACCGGCGAAGGAATCGGCTCCAGTCCGCGTCCGGCGAAGATGGCGGCGAACTCCCCGAGCAACTCCCGGTGCAGCCGCCCGTTGGAGGCCAGCGTCTCTTTGCTGTCCAGCCGCCAGGGGGAGCCGTCGAAGCGCGTAACCATCCCGCCCGCCTCCAGCACCAGCAGGACCCCGGCGCAGGTATCCCAAGGATTCAGGTTGAACTCCCAGAAGCCGTCAAAACGGCCGCAGGCCACGCTGGCCAGATCGAGCGCGGCCGAGCCCGCCCGGCGTACGCCGTGACTGCGCAAGGTGAGCTGATGATAGAAGTTGATGTTGGGATTCTTGTGCCGCTTGTGGCTGGGGAAGCCGGTGCCCAGGATCGCCTCGCCCACGACCGGCGTCCGGGAAACATGAATCGGACGCCCGTTCAAGCTCGCGCCGCGGCCACGCTCGGCGGCGAACAACTCATTGCGCGTGGGATCGAACAAAACTCCCGCCTGCAGCACGCCATCATGCTCCAGGCCGATGGAGACACAAAATACCGGAAAGCCGTGGGCAAAGTTCGTGGTGCCGTCCAGCGGATCGACGTACCAGCGATAACTGTTGCCTTGGCGGTGCGTTCCCTCTTCAGCGACAATTTCGTGCTCCGGCCACAACCTGTGCAGGCGGTCGACGATCAACTGCTCGGAGGCGCGATCGGCTTCGGTAACCAAATCAACTTGGCCGCCCTTGTACTCGTAGGCGACGCCTTGCTCGAAGTAGTCGAGCAGCAACTTGCCCGCCTGGCGGGCGATAGCGGAGATTTCAGGCAGGAACTCCGGCATGGGAATTTCAGTCACGGCTTGGCTCAGAGCTTCTCGTCAGCGCCGCGGTTGTGCGGCTCGGAGCCGGGACCACGCGCGGCCGCGACTTTGCTTTCGCGCTTGCGCCCGCCATCGCGGCCTGCGCCTTCGGCGATGTACATGATCTCGTGCTTGAAGATGAACAGGTTGGGCGCGCCCTCGCGGGTTAGCCGGACCATGTTGCGGTCGTAGTACTCGATCCAGCCGCGAACAACCTCTCCATCCACCAGCTTGATGCTGACCGGCTTCTGCTTTTCCCCCAGCCATTTCAGGTAGGAAACTTCCTCGAACGTCTCTTCCGGCGGAGGCGTCTTGCCCTTGCGACTCATTATGCCATTCGGCGATCCGTGAGAAACCATGATTGGCATTTTACCGCAGAGAGCGCATCGGGATCGCCGGCTAGTGACGATTTTCGCCTGGCTGCGGGGTATTTATTCCAGCTTGCTGACGTAGTAGCCGGTGCGGTAGCGAATTTGCAGTTCGGCTGCCGGCCCGCTCGCCGGCGCCTTGACCTCCAGGCGGATGCGCCGATAGTCGTTGCCGGTACTCGCGGAAGGATAGTAGCCGATCAGGTACTGCGTGCGCAGCTCCTGGCTGAGCTGGCGAAAAGCCTGCTCCAGCCCGCCCCGGTCGGTGGCGTAATAATATCTGCCGCCGGTGTCGCGCGCCAGTTGAATGAGCGCGTGCTCGCCGCCGATGTCGCGCCCGGCGCTGGCCTCGATTGGGACCATGATGATCGAATACACGATGGTCTCGGCAGTTTGCGCCGCCCGCACCGCCTCGCGGTAGGAAACCTGGCTGGCGGTGTCGCCGCCATCGGTGATCACCACCAGGACCTTTCTTCCCTGCCGCGGAATTAGAGCCTTCGACGCCAGATAAACGGCGTCGTACAGCGCGGTCGAGGAAGACGAGCGAATTTGGCCGATGGCGCGGTCGATCAAGCGCAGGTCCGAGGTAAAAGGAGTGACCTCAGTGACGATTTGACTGAACTGGAACAGCGAAAGGGCGTCGACGGGCCGCAGAATGGCGTGCGCGAAGCGCCTGGCCGACTCTACTTCCAGCGGCAGGTCTTTGCGCGTGCTCAGGCTGGCATCGATGGCCACCACGATCGAGAGCGGCAGCCCGCTTTCGCGCTGAAAGACCGCTACCTTCTGCTCCTGCCCATCCTCGAAGACGCGAAAGTCTTCCTGCTTGAGATTCCCGACCGACGCGCCGCTGGCGTCGGTGACGGTGGCGAAAACGCTCACTAGCTTGACATCGACCTTGAAGGTGGTGGCTGGGGCCGAGCCCGCCGGCGAAGCGGCGGCTCCGGAGCTGCTCTGCCGGCGCTCCGGCGGACGCGGCACCCCCTGCGCAGCCGCGGTGAGCGTAAAAGCGAAACCACAGAGTACACAGAGAACACAGAGAACACAGAGGAACAAAGTCTTGCTATTCTGTTGCGAGCTTGGCAGCTTCGGCGATCTCTGCGGGTGGCCTCTGCGCCTGACGGGTCTCATGGCTTGCCCGAATCTTCCGCAACGTTAGATGCCGCCGTCGCATTCGCCGGGGTGGCGGCCGACAGAGTGGCGACGGCGGCGGGAAAGGGATCGCCATCGGCCCAGACGGCGCCATCGACGAAGTATTCCTTCTTCCAGATGGGCACCGTCTGCTTCAGCGTGTCGATCAGCCAGCGGCAGGCGTCGAAAGCCGCCGGCCGGTGGGCCGAGGCGACAACAATCACCACGCTGCTCTCGCCGATCTCGATTCGTCCCAGGCGGTGCACGATGGCGCAGTCGCGGATCTTGAACTGCTCCTTGGCCTTTTCGGCCAGGACCTCCAGCTTCTCCAGCGCCATGCTCTGGTAAGCCTCGTATTCCAGGTGCAGGGTTCGCCTGCCACGGGTATTGTTGCGCGCCACGCCGTCGAAGACTATTACCGCCCCATCGTCGCCGCGCTTGAGGCGGTGGACGATTGACTCGGTGTCAATCGCCTCCCACTGCAGCCGGCAATGCGCGCTCTTGAGAGCTTTGGGACGCTCGGCCTCCGCGCCGCCGCTGACCGGAGGCAGCAGCGCCACCTCGTCGCCTTCCTGCAGCACCGCTCCCGGCTCGGAATATTGCTGGTTGATGGCCAGCGCCACGGATTTCTGGAAGCGAGCCAGGGCGGGTTTCTGGTGGTTGAGCGCCGTCCACAGCTCAGCGGCAGTGGCTCCGGCCGGCAACTCCAGCTCGGCCGAAGAGGCACCCGCCAGTTCCCTTAGCATGCCAAAAAAAAGCACCTGCACCCGCATGAACGAAGCATACCAGAGAGTGCGTAGCGCCGCCGCCTCGGCGGGCAGATGTGGGGCACCTAGAGATACTTGCTACACAAAAGAGGCTGCCCAATTGGGCAGCCCACACTAAAAAGGCTTCCGGGGTAGCTTACACGTTGCTGAGAACCTGCTCGCGCACTTCCGAATCCTTCTTGGCGTCAGCCACGTTGGCTGGCAGCGCGATGGCCAGCACCTCGTTGATGGTGTTGACGTATTGCACGTCCACGCCCTCAAGCTGCTCGGGCAGCACGTCCTCTTCGACGTTCTGACGGTTGTCCGCCGGGAAGATCACCTGCTTCACCCCGGCGCGCTTGGCGGCCAGGAACTTCTCCTTCACCCCGCCGATGGGCAGGACGTTGCCGCTGAGGGTGATTTCACCGGTCATGGCCAGCAGCGGACGCACCGGGCGGTCGGTCAGCATCGAGACCAGCGCGGTGGCGATGGTCACGCCTGCCGATGGTCCGTCCTTGGGAATGGCGCCGGCCGGTACGTGGATGTGCAGGTCGTTTTTCGAGAGGAAGTCCTCGTCGATGCCCAGCGAAGCGGCATTCGACCGCACCCAGCTCAACGCCGCCTGCATGGACTCGCGCATAACCTCCTGAATCTGGCCGGTGATTTTGAAGTCGCCCTTGCCCTTCATGCGCATGGCTTCCACGAACAGTATGTCGCCGCCGGTGGGAGTCCAGGCCAGGCCGACGACCACCCCCGGGCGCTTGGTGCGCTCGGCGATTTCGGTGTCGACGCGCACCTTGATTCCGCCCAGCATCTGCTGCACGGTTTCGCGCGTGACCACCAGCTTTTCCAGCTTGCCTTCGGCCAGGCGGCGGGCCTGCTTGCGGCAGATGGTTCCGATTTGCCGTTCCAGGCTGCGCACCCCAGCCTCGCGCGTGTAGTGGCGGATGATGAAGCGCACCGCCTCTTCGCTGAACTCTATCTGGTCGCCGCTTATGCCGTTCTCCTCCGTCTGCCGCCGGACCAGGTACTGGAAGGCGATGTGCACCTTGTCGTCTTCCGTGTAGCCATGCAGCTCGATGATCTCCATGCGGTCGCGCAGCGGCTCGGGAATGGTATCGAGCTGGTTGGCGGTGGTGATGAACAGCACCTTGGAAAGATCGAACTGCACGTCGAGGTAGTTATCGCGGAACGAATTGTTCTGCTCCGGATCGAGCGCCTCCAGCAGCGCCGAAGTCGGATCGCCGCGGAAGTCGCGTCCCACCTTGTCGATCTCGTCCAGCATGAAGACTGGATCGTTGGTCTCCGCCCGGCGAATGCCTTGAATGATCTGGCCCGGCATGGCGCCGATGTAGGTGCGGCGATGGCCGCGGATCTCAGCCTCGTCGTGCACCCCGCCCAGCGAGAGGCGCACGAACTTGCGCGCCAGAGCGCGGGCTATTGACTTGCCCAACGAGGTCTTGCCCACGCCGGGAGGGCCGAAGAAGCAAAGAATCGGACCTTTCATCTTGGGGTTCAGGCGGCGCACCGAGAGGTAGTCGAGAATGCGCTCCTTGACCTTCGTCAGGTCGTAGTGGTCCTCGTCGAGGATCTCCTTGGCCTTCAGAATGTCGGCTTCCATGCCGGAAGACTTGGCCCAGGGCAGAATCACCAGCCATTCCAGGTAATTGCGGGTCACCGAATAGTCGGCCGCCATGGGCGACATACGCTGCAGCCGCGCCAGCTCCTTCAGCGCCTCTTTCTTGACCTCGTCCGGCATGCCGGACTGCTCGATCTTTTCCTTGAATTCGTCGGCGTCGCGCTGGGTTTCGTCTTGCTCGCCCAGCTCTTTCTGGATGGCCTTCAGTTGCTCGCGCAGGTAGTACTCACGCTGCGTCTGCTGGACCTTATCCTGAACCTCGGACTGAATCTTGTTGCGGAGCTGCTGTACCTCCAGCTCCTTGGCCAGGTGCTGGTTGATCTTCTCCAGCCGCAGGTGGATGTCAGGCGTCTCCAATATCTCCTGCTTGTCGCGGGTCGAGAGCGAGGGCAGCGAGGAAGCGACAAAATCCACCAGCCGTCCCGGCTCCTCGATGTTGGCCGCCACCGTCGCCAGTTCATCGGAAAGCGTCGGCGAGCTGGCCACGATCTGCTGAAACAGCGTCAGGATGTTGCGCTGCAGGGCCTCGACCTCGGCGCTCTTGGCCGGAATCACATCGACGACGCTCTCAGTCGTCGCCCGCATGAACGGCGAAATCTGGGTGTACTCATGCAGGCGCACCCGCTCCAGGCCCTCGGCAAAGACAAAAAGGCTTTGGTTTGGCATCTTTACCACTTTGTGCACTATCGCCAGGGTCCCGATGACGAACAGATCGGTAGGCTGGGGCGAGTCCACCCGGGCCTCGCGCTGTGCCACCACGACAATAGTTTTGTCGTCTCCCAGCGAGTTGATCAGTTGCACAGAGCTCTCACGGCCCACCGTCAGCGGCAAGACCGCATGCGGAAACAGGACCGTGTCCCTGACCGGCAGCACCGGCAGGGTGCGCCCTTCGCTGGCGTCGTTCTTCTCTCCTTGGGGCGAGATACGGTCCAAGTTGCGCGTTTCGTTGGCCATAACACTCCTTGAGTCACTCTTACTCAACTTTGATGAGGCGCACCAGGCGCGGGATTCACCCAACTTACGTCTTCAGCTCACGTCCGAGCTTAGCTCAAATCTCCTCTCTGAAATCCGGCGACCGCAGCGTTCCGGTCAGCGCCGCCGGGAGTGGAAAACCAGCTCCGGCCATAGCGCGGGCCAGTGGCCCGATTTGCGGGTCGGGCGGATTCTAGTGGAAAGGCCTCGCTCACGGCAACTGCCGGCCGCAAACAAATCGCGGAGCATGCCACAAGCCCCGCATTCTCAATAGCTTACGCTCCAGGTTGGCCGTTTTCCCTGAAGCTTCGGGCCCGGTTAGATGTGATGATAACGCCGCATTTGGCGTTTCGTTGCGCCGCGCTGACAACCCAGCTTCGGCTGATCTTCCTCCAATGCTTGAGCTAGTGCCATAGAGTCTTGTGGAAGGGGCAACCGAGATGCTTTGGACTCTGTTTGTCGTTCTCCTGGTTCTCTGGCTGTTGGGAATGATCACCAGCTACACCCTGGGAGGGTTCATCCACATATTGCTTGTGCTGGCGCTAATTGCGCTGGTCTATCAACTGATTTCTGGCCGCAGACCGGTAGCATGAGGCGGCTTTCGAGCGCCCGCTAGAGGCGCTTGCTCAGGAACCAGGCGTCGAGCCGTTTGCCGTAATAGCCGGGCAGCTTCTGCAAGACCTTGTATCCATGCCGCTCGTAAAAAGCGAGCGCGGCGTGGTTGTTGACCGCTGTTTCCAGCACTATTATGAACCCGCCGATCTTGCGCACCCGCTGCTCGGCCGCCTGCAGCAGCAGGCTGCCCAGTTGTCGCCGCCGATGCTCGGAGAGCACATCGATGGTGATGACGTGCCCATATCCCTGATGATGGATCTCGACCAGCACGAACCCGGCGATGCCGGGACGCGTATTGCCGCTGCCTTTGCCCGGCGTTGAATACGGAGCTGTCCTCGGCTCCGCCATGGCGGCAGGCGGCTCAGAGCTTCCCGCCGGCGATTCGGTTTCAGCCACGATGCAGAATGAGTGCTTGCGTTCGATGAAACTCTGCAGTTCCCTCCGCGAATAGGCTATGCCCGGATCAAAGCACCGGCGGTCGATAGCGTAAAGCGCCTCGAAATCACCCCGCCGATAGTCTCGCAAGACAAACACGCATCGGTTGTACCTTGAAGCGCCCAAGCGCGCAAGTGAGGAGGCAGGGGCTAGGGCGGAGTCATCGTCTGGCATCCTCAATCCCTAACCCCTGTTTTCTACCGATCGTTTCAACTGTCCGCAGGCGGCATAGATATCGCGCCCGCGCGGGCGGCGAATGAAGGCGGGAATGCCGGCGCGCGTCAGCGCCTGCTGAAAGGCCAGCACACGCTCGTCGGGGGGAGTGTTGAACGGAATACCCGGACCCGGGTTCAGGGCGATGAGGTTGACTTTGGCGCGTATTCCGGCCAGCAAGCGCGCCAGTTCCTGCGCGTTCTGGCGGGAATCGTTTTCTCCGCTCAGCAGGACATACTCGAAGGTCAGGCGCTCGCGCCGGCGCAGCGGAAAGTCCCTGGCCGCCTGCAGCAGGCTAGCGAGGTTCCATTTTTTGTTGATCGGCATTATGGCGGTGCGTATGGCGTCGCTGGTGCCGTTAAGCGATATGGCCAGCTTGGGGCGGATGGGTTCGCGGCCGAAGTCCGCCAGGCGCGGCAGAATCCCCGAGGTCGAAACGGTCATGCGCGATTCGGCGATTCCGCAGCCCTCCGCCAGCAGGCGCACGGCCTTGATGAAATTTTCGTAATTCAAAAAAGGCTCGCCCTGTCCCATGAAGACCAGGTTGATGCGGTCGCGCCCAACGTCGGCCGCGTTGTCCGACAGCACCGCCAGTACCTGCCCCACGATCTCGCCGGCCGCCAGGTTGCGCAGCAGTCCGAGCTGCGCCGTCAGGCAAAAACGGCAGTTGACGGCGCAGCCCACCTGGCTGGAAACGCAAATGGTGGCCCGTGGGGTCTCTTCGCGCACCACATTGTCTTCGCTGCTGCCCTGCTCGCCTCCGTCTCCTTCCGGCATCCACACGGTTTCGACGGTTTGTCCGTCGGCAAAGCGGATCAGGTAGCGGATGGTGCCGTCGCGGGAGACGAATCGGCGCTCGACCGGCGGCAGGCCGACCTCATAACCCTGGGCGGCAAGCTGCTTGCGAAACGGCCGCGGCAGGGTCAGAACCTCTGCCAGAGTTGCCACCCGTTGCCGGTAAATCGCCCGGAAAAGCTGATTGCCCCGGTAACCGGGCTGCCCCTGCCCCTCGGCGATCTCCGTAAGTTCTTGAAGGGAAAGACCTAATAGTTCGGATTTTGGGGCGGCGCACATGCATCCAAATGAGCAGTTCCTGGCTATGCCGCGCACAGCCGGGGCAAGCCGTTTACAATCGTTTAAGTCTGAGACACTGCACGCGGCCTTCTCTCAGTATAGGCTTATAAGGTAGTAGCCGGGAGCCCGGCGCCGGCATCTCGAAATGCGGAATCCATAAGTTTTTATTCTTTTTACGTTCGCTTGCCGATCAAGGGTAGCCAAATGCCAGAAAAAGCGTTCAGCGACGAACTGCGCAACCTGCGGCGGACGGAACTGCCCAACGGGTTGACCATCGTCTCCGAAGAGATGCCGCACATTCGCTCGGTCTCTATCGGCATCTGGATTCGCACCGGCTCCCGGCATGAAGCCTCGGAGCTGAACGGAATCTCCCATTTCGTCGAACACATGGTGTTTAAGGGCACCCGGAACCGCAGCGCGGAAGAGATCGCCCGCCAGGTGGATTCCATCGGCGGCAATCTCGATGCCTTCACCGCCAAGGAGTGCGTCTGTTTCAACGTCAAGGTCATGGACGAGCACCTCGCTCGGGCGATGGACATCCTCAGCGACATGGTGTTGAACCCCACCTTCAACGAGCCCGATATAGGCAAGGAACGGGGCGTGATCCTGGAGGAGATCAAGATGGACGAGGACAATCCCGACCTGCTCGTCCACGAAATCTTCACCCAGAACTTCTGGAAGGGGCATCCGCTGGGGCGTCCGATCCTGGGCACCAAGGAAACGGTGCGGCGCTTCCATCAGAACCTGCTGTTCGACTACTACGGCGCGCGCTTTGTTCCCGGCAACATGGTGATTTCCGCCGCCGGCAGCCTCAAGCATGACAACTTCGTCGAGCTGGTGACCCGCACCTTCGAGCGGCTGGCGCCGCGGGCCGAGATTCTGGACGGAGCACCTCCCAAAGCGCAGGCTCGCATCATGATGCGCAACAAGAAATCGCTGGAGCAGGTGCAGATCTGCGTGGGCGTGCCCTCCTACTCGATCTCCCACGAGAACCGCTACGCCTCATTCGTGCTCAACACGCTGCTCGGCGGCGGCATGAGTTCGCGGCTGTTTCAGAATATCCGCGAGCGCCAGGGGCTGGTGTACTCGATCTTCAGCGAGCTGAACCCGTACCGCGATACCGGCTGCCTGGCGGTCTACGCCGGCACCTCGCGCAACACCGCGCCCCAGGTGGTGAACTCCATCGTCAACGAGTTCCGCGAGTTGAAGCGCAACCCGGTCTCCGAAGACGAGTTGCAGCGCGCCAAGAACCAGTTGAAGGGCAGCCTCATGCTGAGCATGGAGTCTTCCACCGCCCGCATGTCCAACCTGGCGCGCCAGGAGATGTACTATAACCGCTTCTTCGGCATGAGCGAGATCATCGAGCGCGTGCAGGCGGTCAGCGCCGACGACGTGCAGCAGAATGCCAACGAGTTTTTCTCTCCCGACCAGATCGCCGTCACCGTGCTGGGCAACCTCAACGGCCTGAAGATCACCCGCGACCTGCTGGCGTGCTGATTTTCAAAGTTTCAGGGTTTCAAAGTTAAAGAGCTTCAAGAAAGTAGCGCCGACCCGGCGGTGGGCCAGGGTTTCGTGCTGGCTGCAAGGCGCTGGCGCCCCACGTTTGTTATGGCGGAGAGCGACACAAGGTTCCTCAACTCGCGACGCCAGCGTCGCTCGCTCGGAATGACGCTCATCTTTTGGGGCACAGCATCTCTGAAACGGTCATTAGGTTCAAAGGTTCAAAGAAACTATGAAACCTTGAAACAAAACTCCGTGCCCTCTGTGTTCTCTCTTTACTGCTTGGGCTCGAAGATGAGGTAGGGCACCCGTTCCTGTGAAAACAAGGCGCGCAGTTTCAGGGACAGGAAGGGCGGCGCGTGATCGCCGACCAGGAACACCGTCATTGGCGGAATATCGGGGCGCAGCAGCAGGCGCGCGATCGCCTGGTTGGTTTCAAACTGCACGCGGACCATGTTGCAGACCTCGCGCGAGTTTCGCGTCGCGGCAAATTGCCCGCATGACAATTGCGAGCTAGCGGCGGTTTCGTCCGAGACGGGAAGATGCGAGTTCAGGGTCATCCAGTGGACAAACAGTCGCTGGCTGCGGTGGGCGGCAAACAGGTCGCCGAGATAGGCGGCGATATCCGTGTCGCAGTTGCCGGGGAAGGTCGAGCCACAGATTGTCTTCAGCCTGGTTGAAAGCTCTTCCTTGAAAATCAGCTCCTGGAAACCGATTCGCGGGTACCAATGCTCGCGGTCGAACATGCGCTTGCTGTATCCGTGCACCCCGATGGTGCGGTAGCCCAGCTTGCGGAATTTCCAGGGCAGGCATTGGCGAAGGAAGCTTTCGGAGTTGTCGAGAGGGCTCAGAACGGTGTCGCACAGCTCGCGCATCTCGCCGCCCACCGTGCCTCCGAAGAAGGGGACAGAACCGAAGCGCAGGTTGTAGCGGGCCTTGACTTCCGCGCTGCGCAACGGCGCCATGACGGCGGTCAGCTCGGCCGCCTCAATCGGCTCTCCCAGCGACTCTTCCACGATGATGAGCACGTTTCTGGGAGCGGAGCCGTTGCCGCCGGGGCCCCAGACAGATGCCGTTTTCCCTTCCGCCGGCGCCGCCTGGGCGAGCACGGGCGCGGCAAAGAAGGCCACCGATTGCGTGCGCGGCGGCACATCCGGCGGCCGGAACAGGACCAGGCTTTCCGCCATCTCACTGGTGAGTGTCGAGCCCACCAGCACCGCCGGTCCCTGTCTTGTCCACGAGCCGGTCAGCAGCGCGTACGTTATCCAATAGGGGAGCAGGATGATACCGGCCATGCCGAGCAACAGGCAGGCGTTTCGCCGTTCGTTGCGCAACTCCATGGCGCAGGCCAGCCAGGCAATGCCGCCGGCCACCGCAGCCAAAGCCAGCGCCATGGGGACGGAAACCCAAGGCGAGATCTCAGGCAGCTCCTTCAGATAGCGAATGGCGCTGCCGAAATTGAAATAGTAGATCCCGGAGAAGGCGTAGACGGCATCCATGGGAAAAAACAGGAAGGTCAGAATGGCCAGCCCCAGCCTTCTTCCGCGAACCAGGCAAAACATGAAGGCGAGGAAAAGATAGTCTATCGAGACCCAGGCCCGGCCGCTGGGCAGGAACATGCCTGCCACCGCAAAAACCAAGTTAGGCAAAGCAAAGATTGTCAAAAGCGGCAGCCAGGCGCGCCAATGCAGGCGGCACCAGGCTGGAATACGCGCGCACACCGGAAACAACCGGGCCGCATGGGTGCCGGGAGCGTCGGCGGCTGCTTCGTCGCCCGGCGCACCGCTCAGCACTCCCTCCGGATTGGCGTGGTTCGACACCTGCCTACCTTTCGCAAGCCGCTCCTGTTACAGAGTACCGTGTAGCTCGAAAATGCAAGTTACAAACAAGGTACGTAAGGCTATAACTAAGGTGCGGGCACCGTGGTAATTTGAAATCGCGGCAGAAGTAAGCACTATAAACTTGACAGAGTTTGTGCACCACAGCTTGACATATTTTGGCATACCGGGCATGATTGAGGGCAATTTCATTCCTTACCCTAGGATTGATTTAGGTTAGAATGAATGACTTACGGACCTTAGCCAGCGTCAGCGGCGAGCCCGGCCTTAGGAACCCAAAATGCAATATATCTATATGAGGTTGTAGGATTGGAGCAGTGGTTAAGGAGAGTTTTAATGCGTAAGCAAAAGGGTTTTTCACTCATCGAGCTGCTGATTGTGGTGGCCATCATATTGATCATCGCCGCTATCGCCATCCCCAATCTGCTCCGCTCGCGTATTGCCGCAAATGAGGCTTCCGCGGTGGGCTCGATGCGTACTATCAACACCGCCGAAATTACTTACGCATCGACTTATCCGTCGACTGGCTACTCGGCCACCCTGGCCGCGCTGGCTGGCACCAGCTGCAGCGCGCCGACTTCAACCGCCGCCTGCCTGATCGACAACACGCTGGCAGCCGCCACCGCCGCGGCCAACGCCAAGAGCGGCTACTACTTTACCTATACCGCCAGCTCCACCCTCGGCTACACGCTGCTTGGAACTCCGGCCAAGATCGGTTCAACCGGCAACAAGCAGTTTTATACCGACGGCACGGCTGTCATCACTTACAACATAGGCGGGGCGGCTACGGCTACCAGCCCTGCGATCCAGTAATTACCTCTCAGAGCACGCTTGAAAGGGCCAGCTTCGGCTGGCCCTCTTGTTTTGTCGAGGAAGTAGTCTTTGCCGCCGGCGGCGCGACTGGTTTTTGTTAGTGGCGGCAGGGGCCGCCGGCGGGGCGCTGGTGCTGACCCTTATGGGATGACAATATTTGGCAGCCTGGAGTGACAATAACTGTCAAGCCGGACGCGGCTTTTTGGCCCAGAAATGCCATAAACACTGTAACTTACTGAAAACAAAGCAACTGGTTACTTTGGTTTCGCTAATCCAGAAATGGCAGCCCTGTTGCACAAATACCCACCGGAGACTCTGTAACGTTGTTCGACTGAACACGGAAAATTTTAAGGAGAGGGTTGCAATGCGGAAGCAGAAGGGCTTTTCACTTATTGAGCTGTTAATCGTTGTGGCGATCATCCTGATCATCGCCGCCATTGCCGTTCCCAACTTGATGCGTTCGCGCATGTCCGCCAACGAAGCCTCGGCGGTTGGCTCCGTCCGCACCATCAACAGCGCAGAAGCCATGTATCAGCAGGCCAACCCGACGATCGGCTACGGCAAACTGTCCGACCTCGGCCTCGCCACCAACGGCAATTTGCTCGACTCTACTCTGGGCGTCGATAGCCCGACAAAGAGCGGCTATGCCTTTACACTGACGCTGGGCTCGGATACGCCTATATCGACGTTCGTCATTGGTGCCGCGCCGGTAAGCTCATCCACCGGAACACGGCAGTTCTGCTCGGACCAGACGATGGTCATTCACGTTGCCGGCACGACTTTTTCGTCCACCGTGCCCACAACTTGCAGTACGACATTGGCAACTGTGCAGTAAGCGTTCGCTCCTTTTCTGTAGAAGTTCTGTAGAAGCACCTGGGGAGGTGCAATTCGGGGCCGGCTCTGCCGGCCCTTTTTTATTTCCGGCAACGCCACTTCGCCACCTGCAGGTATTAGCCCTTGGGTTACCAGTTTGGCGCGGTCAAACAGAGCATTTTCAAGCTATTATCTGGTGCGCAGCCGCGTCTGCGCGGAGCTCGCGAGGGCTCTCGTGGCGTTTTTCAGATTGCGAAAATTTTTCCAGGAACCAAGTTTATAACTAAGCCGTTTGGCACCATTCGTGCACTTGTTCTTTGGAACCTGATTTGTCGAGATTCTTTCTGCGGTCTCGGCAAGGTTCGCAGGTCGCGAAAGCCTGCGCTTTGCGTTTAGTGGGGCAGCTCCAACGGAGAGGCTGGATGAGAGAGCAGAGCGGTTTTTCCCTTATCGAATTACTCATCGTCGTGACGGTGATCATGGTTATTTCGGCCATCGCTATTCCCAACCTTATGCGCTCTCGAATGGCCGCCAACGAAGCCGCTGCCGTTGGCAACATGCGCACCATTTCGGGGGCAGAGATTTCCTACGCAACTACTTACGCCCCCGGCGGCGGTCTCACCGGCTACTCCAATGACCTGGCTTCTCTGGGAAGCGCTAACTGCAACCCCCCAAGTTCAACTTCGGCGTGTCTCATCGACAACGACTTGGCTCAAGCCACCTCTTCGAGTACGGCCAAGAGCGGCTTCTATTACACTTACTCCCTTAGCTCCGCCTTGGGCTTTACGCTCAACGCCGATCCCGCCTCCTGGGACCGGACCGGAGCACGGCACTTCTACACGGATGCCACTCGCGTCATAACCTACACGTCCACAGACACGCCAGCCAACGCCAGCTCCCAGTCAATCCAGTAACTGCCGGGCGGCTACCGGTCGACATGCAGCCGGTTAGTCCACCTGCGCGGGCCAGCTCCTGTTAATCAACAAGATGCCTAAGCTGTGCCATTTTCTCCACAGCTTATAATGGCGATAAATTCATGGCGGCCATTGAAACCTTTGCACTTGAAAAGTCGTACCAGGTCGGCTTCTGGAGCAAGCGCCAGCGGCAGGCGCTGCAGCCGCTGACGCTGGCCGTGGAAGAGGGCGAGGTTTTCGGCTACCTTGGCCCCAACGGCGCCGGCAAGACGACCACACTCAAGCTGCTGATGGGTCTTGTCTATCCCACCTCGGGCAGCGCCAAAATCCTGGGACGCCCGCTGGACGACCGTCACATGAAGGCCCAGATTGGATTTTTGCCTGAGCAGCCGTATTTTTACGATCACCTCAGCGCGCGCGAGCTGCTGCATTATCTAGCCACCGTCTCAGCCGTGCCCGCCAAAGAGCGCGGCCGGCGCGTGGACCAGGTGCTGCGGCGGGTTGGCCTCCAGGAACATGCAGGCGTGCAGTTGCGCAAGCTTTCGAAAGGGATGTTGCAGCGGGTTGGAATCGCCCAAGCCATCGTCCACGACCCCAAGCTGATCTTCCTGGACGAGCCCATGTCCGGACTCGACCCCATCGGCCGGCGCGAGGTCCGCGACCTGATCCAGTCGCTCAAGGACGAAGGCAAGACCATTTTCTTCTCCACTCACATTTTGAGCGACGCCGAGACGCTTTGCGACCGGGTAGCGGTCTTGAATAACGGGCAACTGCGCGGCATAGGGGTGGTGGCCGATCTGGCGCGTGAGATCAGCGGCAAAATCGAAGTCGTCTGGGAAGGCGTGGCCGCGCTTGGCCCCATCGCCGAGCTGGGCGCGGAAACCCACGGCAGCGGAAGCATCTTCCGGGCGGTGTTGCCGGAAGCCATGCTGGAGCGGGCAGTCGACGTCATCCGCAATACCCATTCCAAGCTGGTCGCCATCACGCCGCTGCGCGCCACCCTGGAGGACTTCTTCCTGCAAAAGTTGCAGGCCGAGCCGGACACTGGGGCGGGGCCGGCGCGCGGGGAGTCAGCCTCATGATCGCCAGAATTGCGACCCGCGGCACAACCATGAAGGCCGCAATCGTAGTCTGCTTGGGGTCACGCGCATGATCAGCAGAATCGGCGCCATCGCCTTCAACACCTTCCGCGAAGCGGTACGCGACCGCGTGCTTTACAACCTGGTGGTCTTCGCCATTCTCATGGTCGGAGCGGCGCTGCTGCTGGGCCGCATCTCCATCAAGATCGAGCGCCTGGTACTGGTCAACCTGGGGCTCACCGCCATTTCGCTGTTTGGCATCGTGATCGCGGTCTTCGTGGGAATTGGCCTGGTGAGCAAGGAAATCGAGCGTCGCACCCTGTACACGGTTCTGGCCGCCCGCCCGGTGCAGCGCTGGGAATTCATTCTCGGCAAGGAAATGGGACTGATCGCCACCTTGTTGGTTAATACGGCTTGCATGAGCGTCGGATTTTTCGCCGCGCTGCTTTACCTGCAGCGTCACTTCGCCGCATCCGACCGCTTTCTGCTGGTGGCGCTGTACTTCATCGTTCTGCAGTTCGTGCTGATTACCTCGCTGGCGCTGATGTTCTCGACCTTCACCTCGCCGCTGCTAGCCACCATCTTTACCCTTTCTCTGTTCGTGATTGGCACCTTTGCCGAGGACGTGCGCGGCTTCGGCGAGTTGGCCGGGGGAGCAACCAGGATACTGGCGACCGGCATGGCGTACCTGCTGCCGAATTTCGCGGTATTCAACGTGATCTCCGAGGTGGCGCACTCGGTCGCCGTGCCTGGCCGGCTCATCCTGTTCAACACCGCTTACGCCCTGCTCTATTCGGCGGCGGCCACCAGCGCGGCCATGCTGATCTTCCAGCGCCGCAACCTGAAATGACGCTTTCCTCAAACTCGCGCTTCGGCAGACGACGCGGCGGCGGCAGCCTCGGTAGCGGCAAAATCGTTCCCGTCTGCGTGCTGCTGCTGGTGCTGTGCCTCGGCTCGAGCGTGCTCGCCCTGATGAAGGTGAACGAAGCCCGGCAGGAGACCGCGCTGAAAGAGACCATCTACATCCCCTCGGCGCGGACGGTCAAGGCGCTCAGCCTGGGATATACGGGGCTGATGGCCGATATCTACTGGACCCGGGTGGTGCAATACTTCGGCGGCAAGCACCACGAGCACGCCCAGCAGTACAAGCTGCTGGCCCCGCTGTTGGATATCACCACCACGCTCGACCCACACCTGATGCCGGCCTACGAATTCGGTTCCATATTCCTGGCGCAGCGGCCACCAGAGGGAGCCGGAGACCCGCAGGCCGCCGCCGCCCTGGTCCGCAAGGGCATTCGCCAGAACCCGGACGCCTGGCGACTTTACTACTACCTGGGCTTCATCTACTTCCAGGAGCTGCACGACAATAAGGCCGCCTCCGAGACTTTTCTGCAGGGCTCGCGCATACCCGGCGCCCTGCCCTGGATGCAGACCATGGCCGCCTACATCGCGCAAAAATCCGGCGAGCGGGAAACGGCCCGCTATCTCTGGACCCAGATCTTCCGGGACACAGACAGCCCCACTATCCGCGAGAATGCCGCCAAGCGGCTGATCGCACTGCAAATCGATGAGGACGTAGACGCGTTACAGGCCGTGGCGGACCGCTATCGGCGCCAGACCGGCACGGTGGCGGCAAGCTTTTCGCAACTGGTGGAAGCTGGCTACCTGCGGCGGCTGCCGCTGGACCCGATGGGCAAGCCATACTTGCTGGTTGATGGCCTCGTCCAGATTTCGCCTTCTTCCGAGGTGCTGCCCTTCGTGACCCGGGGGCGGCCGGTGATAAGTGCCATCCCCAGCCCTTCGGTAAATTAGCTTCCGAAACTTTGAAACATTGAACCCTTGAAACCTTTATCTTTAATACCGATGAGAGTGCTATTGAAAACTTGCGCCTGGTGCCTGCCGATGCTGCTGTTGGTGTGCCATCTCGCCAGCGCGCAGGATCGACCGGCGGAGCTGAAGCGCCTGGCCGATGCCGTGGACAAGCATTACAACAGCCTGGCGTCACTTGAGGTGAACTTCAGCGAATCGTTTCGCGGGGGAGGGCTGGCCCGCACCGAATCCGGCAAGATGTGGTTGAAAAAGCCGGGCAAGATGCGCTGGGAATACCAGACTCCGGTATCCAAGCTGTTCCTCACCAATGGCAAGGTCGCCTGGTTCTACGTGCCGGGAGAGCGCCAGGCAAGGCGGGCTTCGCTTGGCAGTCTCGACGATCTGCGCTCGCCCTTGCGTTACCTGCTTGGCCACACCAAGCTGGAAAAGGAGTTCTCGGCTCTTAATTTTTCCAATCGGCAGCCTGATCGGGCGGGAGACGTCACCATAACCGGTGTTCCTAAGGGAATGGAGGAGGACAGAATCTCCAAGGTAGAGATGGAGATCACACCGGACCACCAGATCTGCCGCATTTCCATCTACTCACTTGACGGATCGGTGACCGAGTTCCGCTTCAGTGATGAGCGCGACAATGTGGCCGTAGCCAACCAGCGCTTCCAGTTTGCGCCGCCGCCCGGAGTGGAGGTGCTGGAGGCCAAGGAACTTGAGCCCTGACAATCACTTAGCAGGGCGGCCCTGTTCTCCTGGGAGTGATACACTAGGTAACTGCGGGGAAAACAGGTTTCCGATGGATGGGCCTGCAGGCCCAGTGCAGCGAACTTGTGCTGCTCGCATGCGTGGCGCGGCCGGCTCCCTGCCCCACTGACCGCCAAGAGGCTATTGGGGAGCACGGCACGATTACATTCGAGGAAGTACCGCCACGGCGCGGTTCCAGCCTTGATCTCGCAACCGAAAAATGGCTGAATACCTTGTCAAAATGGCCGACGAACGAGGCCGCGTCATCGAGCAGGCCGAAAACGGCTTCTCCGAAGACGAGGTCCGCGAGCGCTACTCCCAGCAAGGCTACCTGGTTTATTCGGTAAAGCCCAAGGGGATGCTGGGGCGGCAGGCGCTACGGCTGCCCTCGCGCCGGCGCATCAAGCTCAGCCAGTTCGTCATCTTCAACCAGCAGTTTTTGACCTTGTTCCGCGCCGGACTTCCCATCGTGCACGGGCTGGAGCTGCTGGCCAAACGCGAGCGCAACAAGTTTTTCAAGTCCGTGCTGGAGAATGTCCGCGACCGGGTAAAGAGCGGCGAGCCGCTTTCGCAGGCCTTCGAGGCCCAGGGCGTCTTCCCCAAGATTTACTCCACCACCCTGCTGGCCGGCGAAAAGAGCGGCAACCTGGACGAAGTGCTTTCGCGCTATCTGGGATTCCAGCGGCTGGCCCTGAGCTTCCGCAAGAAGCTGCTGACCTCGCTCATCTATCCGGCGGTGCTGGTGGTGGGCGTCATTGTCCTGATCACTTTCCTGGTCACCTTTGTCGTGCCGCGCTTTGGCGCCCTGTTTGCGGACCTGGGCCAGCCTCTGCCGGCCATGACCATGTTCACCCTGACCGTGGCCTTGAACATCAAGCGGCTGCTGCCGGGAATTGTGGTGGCGCTGGCGGCAGGCCTGTTCGTGCTGTACCGCTGGGCGCTTACCGACCGCGGCGGCCGGCAGCTCGACCGGGTGAAGCTGAAGCTGCCGATTTTCGGCACCATCTGGCTCAAATACCAGGTGGCCGCGCTCTCGCGCATGCTCTCCACCCTGCTGGTGGGCGGCCTGCCGCTGGTGCCGGCGCTGGAAACCGCCTCGCAGTCGATGCAGAGCCGCCTGATGAGAGGCGCCATCGCCACCGCCACGCAGGCAGTGCGGGAGGGCCGCCAGCTCTCGCGCAGCATAGAGACCACCGAGCTGTTTCCTCCGCTGGCGGTGGAGATGATCGAGGTGGGAGAGTCCACCGGGGCGCTGCCGGCAATGTTGAACTCGGTGGCCGATTTCTTTGAAGAGGACGTGCAGAACGCCCTGGCGGCGGCCATGGCGCTGATCGAGCCGGTCATCATGATCTTCATGGGCGTGGTGGTGGCTTTTATTCTGATTTCGTTGTACCTTCCCATTTTCAGCATGGGCGCGGGTATCAACCGCTAAGGGGATTGGGGCTCCATGTCTCAGCTTTTCATTCCGACTCCGACGGCCGGCGCCAACGATGAGAGCCGCGCGCGCGAGCTGGCCAGCCGCTACCGTTGCGAGTTCGTCGATTTGCGGAACTACCGCATCATCCACGAGTTGTTCAAGAAGATCCCGGTGGAGCTGATGTTCCGCAACAACTTCATCCCCCTGGAGGAGCTTCCCGACGGCCGGCTGGCCATCGCCATCTCCGATTACCAGATCACCACCCTCGATGAAATCAGCCTGCTGCTGCACCGCCGCGTGGTGCCGCGCGTGGCTACCCTGGTGCAGATCACCGACATTCTCAAGAAAACCGAGCAGTCGCAGCGCGTGCTGGAAGAGGCCGGCGAAACCTTCGTCCTCGATGTCATCCGCGAGGACGAAAACGGCGGCGACGAAACCATCTCCATCGAGCGGCTGACCCAGGAAAGCGAGACCAGCCCCATCATCCGCCTGGTCGATACCACCATCTACACTGCCCTGGAGCGCCGCGCCAGCGACATCCACATCGAGACCCGCGACGACTCGGTGCAGATCAAGTACCGCATCGACGGCGTGCTGCAGGAGGCCATGAAGGCCATCGCCAAGGAGCACCATTCCACCATCATCTCCCGCATCAAGGTGATGAGCGAGCTGGACATCGCCGAGCGGCGCGTTCCCCAGGACGGACGCTTCCGCGTGCGCTACAAGGGACGCGCCATCGACTTCCGCGTCTCCATCATGCCCTCGATCCACGGCGAAGACGCCGTGCTGCGCGTGCTCGACAAGGAGTCGATGAGCGAGAAGTTCAAGAAGCTCACACTCGATGTGGTCGGCTTCAGCGACGAGGACATCCACAAGTTCCGCCGCTACATCGCCGAGCCTTACGGCATGGTGCTGGTCACCGGGCCGACCGGCAGCGGCAAAACCACCACGCTCTACGCCGCGCTCAACGACATCAAGACCGACGAAGACAAGATCATCACCATCGAAGACCCGGTCGAGTACCAGATTCGCGGCATCACGCAGATTCCGGTCAACGAGAAGAAGGGCCTGACCTTCGCCCGCGGCCTGCGCTCCATCCTGCGCCACGACCCGGACAAGATCATGGTGGGCGAAATCCGCGACACCGAGACGGCGCAGATCGCCATCAACTCCGCCCTGACCGGCCACCTGGTCTTCACCACCGTGCACGCCAATAACGTGGTCGACGTGATCGGCCGCTTCCTGAACATGGGAGTCGAGCCTTACAACTTCGTCTCCTCGCTGAACTGCATTCTGGCGCAGCGGCTGGTGCGGATCATCTGCCCCTATTGCAAGCATCAGGTCCGCTACCCGGACGAGGTGCTGGAAGGCAGCGGCCTGCCGGCGGCCACCTGGTCCGGGGTGCCGTTCTACGAAGGCAAGGGTTGCATCGAGTGTTCCGGCACCGGCTATCGCGGGCGCACCGCCATCCACGAACTGCTGGAGTTGACTGACCGCATCCGCGAGATGATCCTGGAGAAGCGGCCCAGCTCGGAGATTCGCAAGGCGGCGCGCGAGGAAGGCATGCACTTCCTGCGCGAATCCGCCCTGGCCAAGGTGCAGGCCGGTACCACGACTTTAAAGGAAATCAACAAGGTCACATTCATTGAAACCACCCGCTAGGCATGGCTTGCGGGCCCGTAATAGCCGTTCTTTGCCATTGCCGGGAATTGTTAAAATGGCCGCAGCGGAACTGGCCTGAGGCCGGGCCCACAGCAGAAACGATGGCGCGAGCAAAGAAAACGACCGTGACCCCACTGTTTGCCTGCGAGATCACGCCCACGGGGGTGATCGGCGCGCGGGCCGGCGCCGCACGCGATGAAATAGAGGTGCTATACACCCGCAGCCTGCCGCCCGGCGCCCTGGTGCCATCGCTGGCGACGGAAAATATCGTGCAGCGCGACGTGGTGCGCGAGGCCGTGTTAGCAGTCTTAGAGGCTATTGGCGCGCGCTCGCGAGACGTCATCGCCGTGGTCCCGGACGCCGCCTGCCGGGTGGTGCTGCTGGATTTCGAAACTCTTCCCGAGCGCGCTCAGGAGGCCAACGCTATCGTGCGCTTCCGGCTGAAGAAATCGCTGCCCTTCGACGCCGAAAAGGCGGCGATCAGCTACCGTGCCACGCGCGATGCCCAGAGTGTAAAGGTAGTGGCAGCCATCATGCTGGACACGGTGCTGAAGGAATACGAATCGCTGTTCGAGGAATTCGGCTCCAGCCCGGGAGTGGTCGTGCCCTCCGGCATCGCCGCCCTGGGGCTGGTCGAGGCCAACGAAGCCGCCCTGACGCTGAAAGTCGATCCTCTCAGCACCAGCGTGGCCATTGTAGAATCGGACCAGTTGCTCCTGTATCGCACGCTCGAGCACGCCGGCAAAGATACGCTTACGGCCGAACAACTGGCGGATGACATTTATCCGTCGGTAGTCTACTGCCAGGACAACTTTCATATCAGCGTGCGGCAACTGCTGGTCGCGGGCCTGCCCGGGTTTGCGCAGTTCGCTCCGGAACTGGAGCAGCACACCGGCTTGATGGTGCAGGAGATCGTCCCTCCCGGTATGCCCGCGGGCGCAAGTAACAAATACGAGGCCTGCGGCGTGGCCGGCGCGCTGCTTGGCTGAAGACATTCGATGAGACTCAATCTCAATCTCGCCACCCGCCCTTACCGCGACGTGCGCCAGTTCCTCATGACGTGGGGAATGGCCGCGGCGGCGCTGGCCGTGATCACGGTGGCGCTCAGCGTCTATACCATTTACGCCTGGCGCCAGTCCCGCTTTACGCGGGAACAGATTTCGCAGGTGCGGAGCGAGATCTACAAGCTCGACCGGGAACGGGCTGCCGGAGTAGCTTTGCTGAACCAGCCGCAGAATCGCGATATCGCTTCCCAGGCAAGCTTTCTCAATGGCTTGATCGCGCGCCGCAGCTTCTCCTTGACGCGCCTGTTCATGGAGCTGGAACGCATGATGCCGCCACGCCTGCACGTGATTTCCATCGCTCCCTCGCTGAACAAGCATAACCAGATCGAGATTCACATGCTGGTGGGGGGCGACTCGCGCGACCAGGCCGAAGAATTGGTCAAACGGCTGGAGGATTCGCCCTCCTTCCGCCAGCCCGAGCTCAGAGCTGAGTCTTTCGGCGCGCTCAGCGGAGGCGATCGCGTGCAGTTCGATATCGCCTCGATTTACGTGACCCAGGCCGGCGCCAGCGAGTCGGCAAAAGAAGAAGCCGCGGACAAGGAGAAAGCGCCGGAGAAGAAGGAAGGGCCAGAAAAGAAGCAGACGCCGGAGAAAGGCAAAGCTCCTGTCGGCGCGGCCGAGGCTAAAGCAGCGCCGGCCAAGGACAAAGCGCCAGCGGCCACAGCCGCAAGCGCGCCGCGCCCGGCGTCCGCCCCGGGAAGCACGCCAGCTAAGCCCGCCAAGGGCCTGCTTGGGAAAGCGGCGGCGAAGGCGGAGGGGGGAAGCTCCAAGTGATCCACAACGTCGAACAGGCCCGGCGGCTGCTCATCATCGCCATGGCGGTGTTGCTGGTGGTGGATGTGGGGTTGATCGCCCTGCTGTTCTCGCCGCTGATCGGCTCCAGCCGCGCCCGGCGTGAAGAGCTGGTCTCCTTGCGCTCCGAGCTGGCAGTCAAGCAGGTGCAGACCATCCCCGCCCTCGACATGGACAAAAAGCTGGCGGAGGCGCGGCAACAGATCGGCGACTTTTACACGCGTGATTTTCCCGGGCGTTATTCGGAAATTTCCATTGCCCTGGCCAGGGCCGCGGCGGACAGCCACGTCGAGGTGGCCAACGTAAAATACGAGACCAAGCCCGCCTCCGGCCGGCTGGCACAGGTGAGCCTTTCCCTGGATCTGGCCGGCAACTACGAGAATGAGGTCCGCTTCATCAATGCCCTGGAGCGCAGCAAATTGCTGCTGGTGATCGAGAGTGTGAACCAGGCGGAATCGCAGAGCGGAGGCATACGCCTCAGCCTGAAGCTGCAAACTTATCTGCGAACGGCGGAATCATGAAACTGAGACTCGGAAACGAAAATCCGAAGAAAGTCGTGATCGCCGCTACCCTGCTGCTGTTCGCCCTGTACATCTTGATTCGCAACTTCGTCTTTTCGCCCTCGGAGGGTGCGTCCTCGGTAGCGCCAGCCGCGTCGGTGGCCGCGCCAATCGCTTCGGCTACGGCGCCAGCCGGCCCGGTGCAGCCCATCCTCGGCGGGAAAGGGCCGGCACAGATTCTGCCGGAGAGCAGCCTGGACCCGCGGTTGCGGCTTGACCTGCTGGAGGCGTCGCAGAATATCGAATACAAGGGCAACGGCCGCAACATCTTCCGCGCCGGGGCGGAGCCGCCGAAGCCTCTGCCCACGACCGTCGCCCCGGTAGTGGGCGCCGCCAAAACCACGCCTGCGCCGCCACCGAAGATTAACCTGAAGTTTTTCGGCTTTAGCAGCCGCCATGGCGGCGTCAGCAAGGTGTTCCTGGCGCAAGGCGAAGATGTCTTCGTGGCTGGCGAAGGCGACATCGTGAATCGCCGTTACAAGATCCTGCGCGTCACTCCCAATTCCGTCGAAGTGGAGGACGTAATCAGCAACGTGCGTCAGACGCTGCCCCTGACGCAGGGGTGACCCATGCAATTTCGCCGTCCCACAAGGCGACCACCCCGCCGGATGCCACTGCGGCCAGTGGCGGGAGCGTCGCGTCCGGCTGATCCGCAGGCAGGCTACGTTCTGCTGATATTCCTGGTGCTGCTGGCCATGATGGTGATCGCCATGACCGCGGCGGCGCCCCGGCTGGCACAGCAGATCAAGCGCGACCGCGAAATCGAGATGATACATCGCGGCGAGCAATATGCCCGCGCCGTCAAGAAGTACTACAAAAAGTTCGGGCGCTACCCCGGCCGCATCGAAGACCTGGAAAATACCAATACCATTCGCTTTCTGCGCAAGCGCTACACCGACCCCATGAATGGCAACGGGCCGTGGCGCCTGGTTCGCTTTGGCGAGGTACAGCTCTCCAGCGGAGCGCCGGGGGTTCCGGCGCAACAACTGGCGGGCTCATCGCAAGCCGGCAGCCAGTCCGGGTCCGGGCTTTTTAATTTGAATATCGGCGGAGGGGCCGGCTCAGGAACTGCGGCGGCCGCAGGAGCGGCGGCGCTTGGGGCCCTCGCCGGCGGCACGACTACCGGCACTACTAATCCGGCAGGCACGGCCGCCAGCGGCACAACCGCGACCCCAACCACCGGTACAGCCGCCGATGCCAGCACTTCGACAACTTCCACCTCGTCCGGCACGACCGCCGGCTCATCCGGCTCGCTGTTTTCTTCGCCTGCCAGCACGGCCCAGCCGGGCGGAGGCAACGCCATCCTGGGCGTGGCCAGCCTGAGCAAGCAGCCGGGGATTCACGAGTTCGACAAGAAGACTGCCATCAAGGACTGGCTATTCATCTACGATCCGACGCAAGACCGGGGGCAGCTCTTGCGCGGCCCTTACGACCCGCACGCCTACTTCGGACAGTTTGGCTCAAGCAACATCGGCAAGCCTATCGGGACGCCGGCCGGCGCAAGCGGACAGCAGAGCGGAACCGTCGGCACTCCGGCTGCGGGAGCACCTGCCACGGGCACAATGAATCCTGTCCTGCCGGGCGCGCTGAACCCACCATCGTCATCGCCTTCGCAGTAATGTCGCGCTTGTTAAAACTTAAAACGTGAAACGGCAGCAACGGCAAAGCCCCTGCGTTTGGCAGGGGCTGGGGAATCTCGTGCGAACCGGCGGCTTAACTACGCGTGGAACGACGAACCGCAGCCGCAGGTGCTCTTGACATTGGGGTTGTCGAACTTGAAGCCGGCGCCTTCCAGGGTTTCGATGTAGTCGACGGTCGCGCCCTGCATATACATGAGCGAGGTGGCGTCGATGTACACCTTCAGGCCATCGTAGTCGAAGACCTTGTCCATGGCTCCCGCCGCGTTCTCAAACTGCATGGTGTAGGAAAAGCCGGAGCATCCGCCGCCCACAACCCCTACGCGAAGGCCGCTGGGGAGTGGATTCTGCTGCGCCATGATCTCCTTGACCTTGGCTACGGCCGTTGGAGTCATGGTCACCGGATAGGTCTTTTTAACTTCAGGGCTGCTGGTGGTTGTGGACATGCTGATCTCGTCTCCTATAGCCATTATAACAAAGGCGTTTGTAGATTATGTGCCTGGTACACGGAGTGCTGGTTGGCATCTCTGCCGGCACACGGTCTCTGCTCCATTGGATGCCGCCATCTGGCGCCCAGTCGCAAAAGCCGAAGCAGCAACTATCCCTGCGCCGGGGGCTTCCATTCGTCGAACAGCAACGGATTGGCACGCTTGACGTTCCCGACCCGCACACAGCGGTCGCCGTTCAGGAATCCCAGCAGCGGCCCGGCCAGAAGGCTGGCGCGCCAGCCTTGCAGCAAAGATGGCTTTGGCACTCCATCCTGCTGCAGGAACCAGCGCACCAGCTCCTGCAAATCGGCGGTGGTGGCCAGCAGGGCGGGGTCGACATCGTGCTCCGCCGCCAAGCCTCCGGCGGCGACCGACAGCAGCTTGGCCAGCACGGCCACCTGTGGCGGATCGTCCCGGCGCCCGCTAGCCGGCAACTGCGCCTCCGGAAGCCCCTGGGCGGTTTTTACGGAGCGAACAATCCCGCTTTCAGCTCCGCGCAACAGCCGCCGGTCCAAGCCGCGTATGGCGAACAGGTCGTCGCTGCTGACCGGCGAACGCCGGGCGACCTCCAGCAGCATGCTGTCGCCTAGCACGCGCGTGGCTGGCATGTTCTTCTCCTCGGCAACCCCGTTGCGCCAGCGCCAGACTTCCCGCAACACCGCCAATTGCCTGCGGTTAAGGCGGGCGCTGCCGGAGACGCGCCACTTCTCCTGCTCGTTTGTCACCTCTTCCAGCAGCCGCCGGCACTCGTCATCTATCCATCCCAGCCGGTCCATCTGCTCCGCCCGGTGCAGCAGGCGCGCGCGCATCTCCAGCAGGTAGCGTACGTCATCAGCCGCGTACTTCAGTTGCACCGGCGCCAGCGGGCGGCGCCGCCAGTCGGTGAAGCTCTCCCCGCCGTGGACCTTCTGCCCGAGAATGCGCAGCACCAGGTTGGTATGGCTCAGCGGATAACTGTAGCCGAGCAGCCCGGCGGCGATCTGCAGATCGAGGACCTTGGCCGGAGGCCGACCGGCACCTTTGGCGCAGAAACGGATCTCCTGGCGGGCCGCCACCGTCACCAGTTCATGCTCCGACTGCGCCAGCACCTCCCAAAGGGGGCCAAGATTGGTGACCTTCAGCGGGTCGATAATCCAGATTCCCTTTTCCGTGGCGATCTGGACCAGGCAAAGTTCCGGGTCATAACGGCCTTCGGAGATGAACTCCGTATCCAGGCCAATGACCCGGCAGGGGGCGATTTCCGAGATAAATGGCCCCAATTTGGCTGGGGAATCAAGGTAGTTAACAGGCAGGTTTTCCATGGGACGACTACATTCTAAACCGAAGCACGCAGGCCCGGCTGTCCTAGCCGGGCGGGACCCTGAATCGGCACTTTAGGAGAGCGCCAGTGGGCGGGCAGCCGAGAGTTGGCCGCCAGGCAACGCTCTCGATGCATTTCGGCTTAAGTGCCCTTTTTCTTTTCCAGCTTCTCCTGCCGCACCCGCTCCAGGTACTTGCCGGTCCGGCTGTCGATCCTAACCAGCTCGCCGGGAGCTATAAAGAGCGGCACCAGCAGTTGCACGCCATTTTCCAGCACGGCTTCCTTCCAGGTGCTGTCCTGCTGCGAGTGCTGCGGCGGCGATGTCTCCGCCACCTTGGCCTCGACCACCTCCGGCAGAATCACCGAGATCGCCTTGCCGGCGCAGAATTCCACCGGCAGGTTCATGCCCGCTTGCAGGAAAGCTTCCATCTTGCCGAGCACCGCGCGCGGCACTTCAAGCTGCTCGAAATTGTTAGGGTCCATGAAGACGCAGTTATCGCCGTCCGCATAGAGAAACTCCATGTTGTGGTGCTCGACGGGAAGGTCTTCCAGCTTTTCCTCAGGATGGAAACGGCGCTCCCACTCGCGTCCGGTGACCACGTTGCGCAGCAGCGACTTGACCACGCCTCCGGCCTGCCCGCCGCCCGCCTTGAATTCCGACTGCAGAACCTTGAAGACCTGCCCTTCCAGGCGCAGCGCCATGCCTGGCCGCAATTCCGAAGCGATTATCATGACCAGACCTCTGGAGCCCTCGCCAGAGTGCGTCACCTCCGGCGGGGCACGTTGGCGAACACAAGACCACGCTTGCCGAGACCCAGGATAGGCGCTGATTTTAACTCGCTTCCACGGCTCTGCCAATTAGCTTTCGCAATTGCCAAGCAGGCGGGTGATCACAACGCGGCGCGCAGGCCGCGCGCTTCACCATTTTCCGCGCTGAGGCCGTGAACCAAACAGGAAACAAGCGCATAACGCTGAAAATCAGCGGCAGCTCGCCCGCCTTGCCCATGGTCCAGGCGCGCGATTTCATCGGCCATAAGGAACAGCTCCGCCGCGAAAAAAACGGCAGCTTTAATGCAAAAATCAAGACCCGAGTGGGTCCTGCGCCGCCCTTCCAGCATCCAATAGGAGAACGAGAATGTTTAGGTCAAAAGAGGCTAAAGCAAGTGGCCAGGCGGCCGACCCGAAGCGCGAGCGCAGAGAAGGCCTAATCGCGCGCTGGCACCGTTTTGTCTGCATGCTGGGAGAGCGCCTGAGCATTTCATTCAGCCCCGTGGATGGCACCGCTCCTGCCACGGACAGTTTGCGCTCGACCCCGGCAACCGACGCTATTCCCTTTACTGCAAACCTCAGCCAGAACATCTCTGAAGCGTGCCAGCAGGAAGCCGCAGGAACCGTACTACTTGAAGAAGGAACCTGCGAGTTGTGCGGGCGCGGTGAACCTCTGCCAGGCCTAAAGCTTTGCGCGATCTGCGGTGAAGCCATAGCCCGCCTTATTGCTCCCAGCCCTATAGTCGTCCCTGACCGGCAAGGGCCAGATCAGCGCGGCCGCGGCAATTCCGGAAGAGCGACTGACCTGGTTTGGATGCGCCAAGTGCCATAATCAGTGTTCAGGAATTAGATCCGCAAAATCTGCAAGCCTCATCGACAACTCTACGTCGCCTGCAACGGGAACGCTGATATAACCGCCATCATGTGAACGAACGCGGGCGAGATAGTCCGGGCAGTAGTCCGCGTTGTCGGCCACGATGAACGCCCCCGCGCGCAAGCGTCCTTCGACAAGCGAGAGAATGCCTGGATATAGCACCTTGGCTCCGTCGAGAAGAACAAGGTCAATGTTATCGGGCAAATCGTGTGCCAGGGTTTGCAGCGCATCGCCCTCGCGAACTTCGACCAGATCGGCCACCCCCGCAGCGGCTGCATTCTGCCGGGCGTGCACGGCTTTCGCCGGCTCAAACTCCGTGCCGATGACGCGGCCCCCGCCGTTGTCCCTGATGGCGGCGGCAAGATAAAGCGTCGAAACTCCGAAGGAAGTGCCGAATTCCACGATAAAACGCGCTCTGTTCGCGCGCGCAAGCATGTACAGCAGCACGCCGGTTTCGCGCGAAACGGCGAGATGGAAGTCCTTCATACGAGAGTAGTACGTCCGATAATCAGATCCTCTGGCCAGCATCGCGCGTTGCTCGGCCGATAACCCGGCCATGTCCTGTTCAAGTTCGGCATCGGTTGCCTGCGCGTCAGCAAACAGCCGCGCCAGAACCGTTGCCAGAGGCGGCGTCATGAGAGTAGTCATTTTTTGATCCTGACCACAGCTTCATCAATGTTCACTGCGCTAGAATACGAATAATTCATCACATTTGACAATTCGCTTTTCCGGGAGCGATCCATGAAGGTCCGTCAAGCGCCGATGATTTCCGTAAGAAAGTTCCCGCAACAGGCCCGCTCGACTAGCCTTGTCAGCGACATTCTGGAAGCGGCAGTTCGCGTTTTAGAACGCCACGGTGCCAGAAAGTTCACGACGGCGCGCGTGGCCGAAACGGCAGGCGTTAGCGTGGGATCGCTTTACCAGTATTTTCCGAATAAGGAAGCAATTCTGTTTCGTCTCCAGACCGATGAATGGGATCGGACGAGTTCGCTTCTGGGAGGTATCCTGGCCAGGTCGAGTCAGCCGGTACCAGACCGCCTGCGCGCGATGGTGCAGGCTTTTTTCCGGTCCGAGTGGGAAGAGGCTTCGCTGCGCACGGCGCTGGGAGATGCTGCGCCTCTCTATCGCGATGCGCCTGAGGTGCGCAAACACAGAAGCGCGGTGATGCGCCAAGCCCTTATATTCGTTGGTGAAGCCCTGCCCGGAGTTACTGTCACCGGGCGGAAGTTTGCTGCCGCTGTGATCATGACCACGATGTCAGAAGTTGGAAAAAGAGTTTCCGAAGAGGCCGGATCGAGAGCGGAGGTGGATGCCTGGGCGTCAGCTATGGCGGAAATGCTCTGTGCGTATTTACAGCGACTGAGCGAGCGGAACAGATCGCAATAAAGGATTACCTGCGGACGCGGGGCAACTCCTTCCGAATCTGCTGGCTGGTGAGTTGTACAAAGGCGCCGAGCCCCAGGACAATCACGCATTTGCCTGGATAAAGCTTGATACCTCGCCCCACTCCGCCATCAGCGTTTCCAACTGCTCGCGCTTGGCCTTGAGCAGTTCGTAGAGTCGTTGCGTCTCTTCCGCGCTAACAAAGACCGTCAGTTCCTGCTCCGCCGTGGCGATCTCGGCTTCCAGGCGCGCGATGGCCTCCTCCAGTTCCTGGCAGCGCTCGGTCATCTGGCGCATCTTGATGGGGTTGATGCGCTTCTTCGGCTCGACCTTATCGGTTGTAGCGGCTTGCGGTTGAGGTGATGAATCAGGCTCGGCCGTTTTGCTATCTGCCTGGTCCCCCACTCGCGCACCCGGCGTTTGGGCGCCAGGCTGGATTGATTCGCGTCCTCCATTAGCTCCATTGTGCTCCGCGAACGTAGCGTCTGCAGTGCTGGCGGCACTCAGTTGCTGCTTGCGCCAGAGATAATCTTCGTAGTTGCCCTCGAACACGTTCACCGCGCCGGCGGCCACCTCGAAGACGCGGCTGGCAAGCTGATCGATGAAGTAGCGGTCGTGGGAGACGAACACGACCGTGCCGGTGAACTTCTCCAGCGCCTCCAGCAGCACCTCTTTGGCGCGCAGGTCGAGGTGGTTGGTGGGCTCGTCCAGCAGCAGGAAGTTCGAGGGTTGCAGCAGCATGCGCGCCAGCGCGTAGCGGTTGCGCTCTCCCCCGGAGAGCACGCCGATGCGCTTGAAAACCTCGTCTTCGGAAAAAAGAAAACTGCCCAGCAGGGTGCGCAGCTCGGCTTGGGTCTTGTAGGGCGCTACGCTCGATAGGTCGTCGAGCAGGCGTGCTTCCGCGTTCAACTCCTTGTACTGGTCCTGGGCGAAGTAATCGATCTCGACGTTGTGCCCGATGCGGTACTCGCCCGCCGTGGGCCGCTCCAGCTCGGCCAGCAATTTGATCAGCGTGGACTTCCCCGCCCCGTTGACGCCCACCAGGGCTACGCGGTCGCCACGCTCGACGATGAACTCCACGCCGCGGAAAACTTCCTTTTCGCCGTAGCGCTTGCCGATTCCCTTGAACTCGGCCACCACTCTTCCGCTCGGTTTTGGCTGGGGGAAGGTGAAGTGAATGGTGCGCTCGTCGGGCGGGACCTCGATGCGCTCCATCCGCTCCAGTTCCTTGATGCGGCTCTGCACCTGCTTGGCCTTGGTGGCCTGGTAGCGGAAGCGGTTGATGAAGGCCTCGAGTTGCTCGATGCGCTCGCGCTGGTTGCGGTAGGCGGACTCCAGCGATTCCTTGCGCTGCTGCTTCTCACGCAGGTACTTCTCGTAGTTGCCGCTGTAGAAGTGCACGGCGCGGTTCCAGATTTCGACGGTCTTATGTACCGTCACGTCCAGGAAGTAGCGGTCGTGCGAGACCAGGACGTAAGCATAGGGATAATCGCGCAGGTAACCTTCCAGCCAGTTGCGCGTTTCCAGGTCGAGATGATTGGTGGGTTCGTCCAGCAGCAGCAGGTTGGGTTTTTCCAGCAGCAGTTTGGCCAGGGCGATGCGCATCTGCCAGCCGCCGGAGAACTCTTCGGTACGGCGCGGCCAATCCTGCCGGGCGAAGCCCAAGCCCGCCAGCACCGTTCCCACTTGGGCTTCGATGGCGTAGCCTTCGCGGGCGCGAATGGCGCCCTCGATCCGCTGGAAGCGGTCGGCGACCGCGCCGTACTCCGCGCCTGCCGGATCGATCTCGCCCATGCGGTGCGCCAGTTCCTCCATCTCGCGCTGCATCTGGTGAAGGTCGGCGAAGACGGAGAGGCACTCGTCGAAAACCGTCCGCCCGGAGAGCTGCAATCCGTCCTGCGCCAGGTAGCCGGCGGTGGTGCCGCGGGCACGCGTTACCGAACCGTAGTCGAGCGAATCCAGCCCGGCCAGCACCTTCAGCAAAGTAGTCTTGCCGCTGCCGTTGGCGCCCACCAGCCCGACGCGATCTTGCGGGGTGATCAGCCAGTCCAGGTTTTCGAAGAGGAGCTTCGGGCCGAAGCGCTTCCCGGCCCGCGACAACTGAATCATGGATCGACTCGAAAGCGAATCAGGGTATAAGGATTATTGTCTCACGCCGGCACGTACGATTTCGCCGGAGTGTCACCGTTATCAGCGTCCCTTGTGCGGCTTGGGAAAAAGCGCAACCGATGATCGGGAGAGTCATCTAACGACTAACTCTATAAGAAGTGGGCAATCAGATGCGTTCCCAACTCTTGTTCGGTATAAGCGTAGCGTTTAGCTTTGTTGCCTGGGGCGCGGTAGCCCAGCAGTACCTCTGGCCTGCGCTGCGCAGCCGGTCACGCACTGACGCTCTTCGTCCTATTCTTGTTTTGCACAGTTTCCGATTTGTCGGCTTGGCATTCCTGGTGCCGGGCGTTGTCTGGCCGGGCTTGCCACTGGCGTTCGCGCGTCCAGCCGCTTATGGCGACCTGGCAACTGCGGTATTGGCTTTGCTTGCATTGGCTACACTGCGAAACCGTGCCGGAACCGTGCTGGTCTGGGCTTTCAACCTGCTGGGAACGGCGGACCTGCTTTACGCGTTCTATCAGGGCAATCGCACCGGTGTGGGATTAACGCCCGGCCTGCTGGGTGCCGCCTATTTCATGCCAACCGTAGTGGTGCCACTGCTTCTTATCACCCATGGCCTGGCGTTCCGGATCCTCTTGCGGCGCCGAGCTCCGTGGTGTCGACACGCGAGCAAAAAGCCGCCTGAACTCCACTCTAAGTCGCGCCTGCGATGGAGGTTGTTGGAATGCTTTTTCTAGTCGAACTGGATCACGTCAAGTCTGGAGCCTTCCTGACGCCGGAAGCGGGCCGTACATTCATCGAGCAGGTCATCTTTCCCACCATCACGCGAGCCGAGCAGTTGGTCGCAGAAAAGAAGATCGTGGCAGGCGGCCCGGCGTTGGGCCGCATCGCTCTGAGGTTCATCCTCGACGTGGAATCATTGCAAGAGGCGGATGGCTTGATTTCCAGCTTGCCGCTATGGCCCCTCGCAGAAACGCGAATCACTCCCTTGATCGCGTTTGCCGACCGTCGCAACAGCGTGCAAAGTTTGTTGGGAAGCCTTGCGTCGCGTTAGGTCGGGCGGGTGGCCCACACAAGCTTCCTTTGCTTGTGTGTGGCGTTTTGGATAAAGTTCGCCGTGTCGTGCAGGCCCAAAATTCACAACGAACCCGCCCACAACTCCACTCAAGCAAAAGCGGCTTGAGTGGGCCACCCAAACATTATCAAAAACAAGGAATGTCATTCCGACCGGAGCCGCGCGCCGGGTCCCCGGCGCGCGGCGAAGTGGAGGAACCTTGTGTTTTGAAGCTGGAAACAAAAGGTGGCTCGACTCCGGCGCTACCATCCCAATAACGCGCCTACGCTCGCCATGACATCGCTTAGTACGGAAATTATCCCTTATGCATTCCGCCGTTCCAAAGGCTCACCAGTCCGATTGCGATCAAGATCAACCCGCCGAGAACTTCCACTCGCTTGCCCCATAGAGCGCTGGCACGATTTCCCAAATGCATGCCCAGCAAGGTGAGCGACGTAGCCGCCAATCCGACCAGCGCCGCAGCCAGGGCAATGGAGACTCCCATCATCGCCAGGGAGAGCCCAACGGCAAGAGCGTCGATGCTGGTGGCAAAGGAAAGAAAGACGAGCTGCCAGCCCTTGGTTGGGTCGAGACGAATGCGCGCCTCGTCGGCGCCATGAATGGCCTGGCGGATGATGTTTCCGCCCACCAGCACCAGCAGGACGAATGCGACCCAATTGGCGAAGGCGGAAAAGAGAAGGTAAAGAGCTTTGCCGAAAAGCCATCCGGCCGAGAGCATCATCGCCTGGAAGAGGCCGAAGTGAAAACTCAGGCGGAACAGGTGCCGCTTGGTCAGCGCCTGCAGGCTCAGTCCGGCCGCCAGAGCCACGGCGAATGCATCCACCGCCAGAGCCACGGCAATTCCCAGCAGGCTAAACCAGTTCATCGGCCCATAGTCCCAGGTGGTAATTGCCGGGCGATTCCTTATTCATCGAACCCCTTGCCCGGCGTGATGTCCTTGGGGGTTCAGAAGCCGCGCATTCTCACCTTGGTGATGACCTAGTCTACTTCACTGCCTCAAAAACGAACAATTTGCGGATTTGAGCTGCGCCAGCGCCGGGATTTATAATCGATGATCCGGTTTTGCGGCTGAAGCTTTCTGTGCGCCGTAGGGCGCGTGGGGTCGAGGTTCAGCGCGGTTGGTCGGTTCATGTCCACTGAATCCATTGTCGTTCGCGGGGCTCGAGTTCACAATCTCAAGAACATCGACTTCGAAATTCCGCACAACACCTTGACGGTGGTCACCGGGGTTTCAGGTTCGGGCAAGTCGTCGCTCGCCTTCGACACTATTTATGCCGAAGGCCAGCGCCGCTACGTCGAATCGCTCTCCGCCTACGCCCGGCAGTTCCTGGAGCGCATCGAAAAGCCGGATGCCGACGTCATCGACGGCATAGCCCCGGCGGTGGCCATACGGCAGAAGAACCAGACGCGCAACCCGCGCTCCACCGTGGCCACGGCCACGGAAATCTACGATTACCTGCGCCTGCTCTATGCCCGCGTGGGCCGCACCCACTGCTCGCAGTGCGGACGCGAGGTGAAAAAAGACACCGTCGATGAAGTTGCCACCGCCGTGCTCGCGCTGCCGGAAGGAACGCGCCTGAACGTGCTCTTTCCGCTGCAAGTGCCGCCCGCCATCGAGCCGGAAAGTAAGACTTCCCCCGGCCGGGGGCGGCCGGGGCCACGCAAAACGCGCAAGAAGAGCGCGCCGGTTGCCACAGGCGAGCTGTTTCGCGATCGCCTCTCCGAGTTGCGCCAGCGCGGCTTCAACCGTCTTTACCAGAAAGGCCAGGTCTTCGAGTTTTCCACCCCGGAGTCGCTGCTGGACATCAACTTCGAAGAGCCGGTGTTCGTGCTGCTGGACCGGATCGCGGTCGCCGCCGACATGCGCGCGCGCCTGGTGGACGCCGTCGAGACCGCCTACCGCGAATCCGGCGAGGTGATCTTTGAAGGACCGCCGGTAGTTTCGGCCGGATTGGAAACCGCCGGGGATAATGCTACAGACCCACATCTGCCAGAGGCAGGCAGATGTGGGGCACAATCGCCAGATAGTTCCGAGTCTCTGCGGCTGCGCTTTTCCCAGCGCTTTGAGTGCAAGGCGTGCAATCTCAAGTACGAGGAGCCCGAGCCGCGCCTGTTCTCCTTCAACAGCCCGTTTGGCGCATGCCCGCGCTGCCAGGGATTCGGCAACACCATAGATTTCGACATGGACCTGGTGGTGCCCGATAAATCCAGAACGCTGGCCGAAGGCGCCATAGAGCCCTGGACCAAGCCCAAGCACAAGCCGCTGGCAGCGGAGATGAGGCGCTATGCCCGGCAGGCCGGGATTCCGCTGGATGTTCCCTGGAGCGAGCTCGACCCGGAGCACGCGCGGCTGATCGTCGAAGGCGATGGCAAGTGGTTCGGCGTGCGCGGTTTCTTCGCTCACCTGGAGCGCAAAAAGTACAAGCTGCACGTGCGCGTCTTCATCAGCCGCTACCGCGGCTACTCCGTCTGTGGAAGCTGCGGCGGCGCCCGCCTGCGCCCGGCCGCGCGCCTGGTCAAGGTCGGCGGCAAGGACATCTGCGAAGTCTGCGCCATGACGGTCGAGCAGGCGGCACTGTTCTTCTGGGGACTCACCCTCAGCGACATGGAAAACGAAATCGCCGGCAAGCTGCTGGAAGAGATTCGCGACCGGCTGCGCTTTCTGAACGAGGTCGGGCTGGAATACCTCAGCCTGGATCGCTTGTCTTCCACCCTTTCCGGCGGGGAAGCGCAACGCATACAGCTTGCCACCTCGCTGGGCTCGCGCCTGGTGGGAACGCTGTACGTGCTCGACGAGCCCTCGATCGGACTGCACAGTCGCGACACCGTGCGCTTGATCCGCATCCTGGAAAGTCTGCGCGACCTGGGCAATACCATCGTTGTGGTCGAACACGACCGCGAGGTCATGCGCAGCGCCGACGGCATCCTCGACCTCGGCCCGGGAGCGGGCGAGCACGGCGGCAACCTGGTGGCCGCCGGCACCTACGACCAGATTCGCGGCAATCACGCCTCGCTGACCGGGCGTTATCTGAACGGCGACCTGCAAATCCAGGTACCGCACAACCGCCGCCGCCCCGGGCCACGACAGCTATCGCTCAAAGGAGCATGCGGCCACAACCTGAAGGGGATCGATGTCAACATTCCACTGGGCATGATCGTCGCCATCACCGGCGTCTCCGGCTCCGGCAAATCGACCCTGGTACACGATGTGCTCTACAACGCCCTGGCTGAGCAAAAACGGCAGTCGAACGGCGCCGGCACCAACGGCAACTTTTCACCCCAGATCGAAAGCCTGCAGGGCGGCGAGTTGATCGACGAGGTTGTGCTGGTAGATCAGTCGCCCATCGGGCGCACGCCGCGCTCCAACCCGGTGACGTATATCAAGGCATTCGACGCCATTCGCGAACTGTTCGCTTCCCTGCCCGAGTCGCAGAAGCGCGGCTATGGCGCTGGGCACTTCTCCTTCAACATCCCCGGCGGACGCTGCGAAACCTGCCAGGGCGACGGCACCGTCAAGGTGGAAATGCAGTTCCTGGCGGACGTCGAGCTGATATGCGAAGAGTGCAAGGGAACGCGCTACAAGCCGGAGATTCTGGCCGCCCGCTATCACGGCCGCAATATTCACGATGTGCTCAACCTGACCGTCAAAGAGGCGCTGCACTTCTTCTCCGGCGCCCACAAGATCGTGGACAAGCTCAACGTTCTGGATGAGGTTGGGCTGGGCTACCTGCGCCTGGGGCAGAGCGCCACCACACTGAGCGGCGGCGAAGCGCAGCGCATCAAACTGGCCGCCCACCTGCAACCGCATCGCAGCGAGATTGGGCGCGCGCGCAGCGCGGAGAGCCGCGCCCGGGCACCGCGCATCCTCTACATCTTCGACGAACCGACCACGGGACTGCACTTCGACGACATCAGCAAACTGCTGCTCTCCTTCCGGCGGCTGATCGAGGCCGGCGGATCCATCCTGGTGATCGAGCACAACCTGGACGTAATCAAAGTGGCAGATTGGATCATCGACCTCGGCCCGGAAGGCGGCGAGCGCGGCGGCCGGGTGGTGGCCGTGGGCCCGCCGGAGAAGATCGCGCAGAATCCCAAGTCCTACACCGGCCAGTGGCTGGCGCGCGTGCTGCCGGCACGCGAAGCGGTGCATTTTTGATTAAAGAAAAAGCAACTACCGAACCACAGAGGGCACAGAGGAATACAGAGTAATACAGAGTAATACAGAGTAAAGGCGCAGGATCACAACCGGTCAGGTTTTCAAATATTCTCAGATGAAAATCCGCTGTTATTTGCCTCTGTGTACTCTGTGGTTGTGCTTTTGTTTTTCAATCTGCAATCAAAAATCTGAAATCAAAAATGGAAAAATGCGGTAGATTGAATTTATTGTGCCCTCCCGGCTGGAAAGCATCTTCCGCGAAATCTACCGTGAACTGCGCCCGCGCGCCGAGATACCGGCTTTCGAAGGCCGCTTTTATCCCTTCGCAGACATCAACAACACCATTCGCCTGCGCGAGGGCACGCTCAAGTTGCGCATCTCCGACCTGCTGGGGGGCGCGCCCGAGCCGGTGCTGCGCGCCATCGTTCACATTCTGACGGCCAAGATTTACCGCAAGCCCATCGATGCGGCCCATGCCACCCGCTACCGCCGCTACATCTCCAGCCGCGAAATCCGGCAGAAGGCGCACCTGGTGCGGCAAATCCGCGGGCGCAAGCGCCTGGCCTCGCCGCGCGGCCACGTCTACGATCTGGACTCCATCTTTGAAGACCTCAATACCAGGTTTTTCCACGGCCTGCTGGCCCGGCCGCGCATGGCCTGGAGCGCCGCCCGCGCCCGCAACAGCCTCGGCCACTATGACCCCGCCCATAATGCCATCGTGGTGAGCCGCATCTTCGACCATCCCAAGGTTCCCCGTTACGCGGTCGAGTACCTCGTCTACCACGAGATGCTGCACCTGGTGCATCCGGTCAAGCTGCGCGGCAGCCGCCGCTCGGTACACGGGCCGGAGTTTCAGGCGCAGGAAAAACTCTTCCCCCAACTGGAAGAGGCTAAGCGTTTCCTTAAGGGATTAGGGATAGGGACTAGCCGCGATTAGGCACCCGCCTATGCTCCGCGCGGCCAGCGATCTTCGCCGATAGCGGCATCCCCGACACGTCTCTCGAAGTCTCTCTGAATCGGAAACACCCGCGGCATCTCCTCCGCCGAGGCCTCAACCTCCCACAGCGGGACACGCGCGGTTGCCAGCCGGTTCTTGAAGAGGGACTCGCCGGTCAGGTAGTCGCAGTCGAGTCCTTCGGCCAGGGAGATCGCGCTGGCCTCGAACAGCAGCAGTTGTCCGGGCGAGAAGCGGGCCCAGCGCTCGTCGTAATAGGTGGTGTAGAAGTAGCGGACCGCGGCGTCATCATTGCGAAAGGCAACCAGCGCGGAGATCAACTGGCTGTTCGTCTCGTAGGTAAAGACCTCGCAGCGCGGAGCTTCTTCGGCGGCCATGCGGATCATGAACTCGCGCCGTGATGCCTCCCGGAACAGGTTCTCCTTGGCCGTCGCCTGGCTGCCCTTGCTCTCGTAGATGAAGCGCACCAACTCGGCATGGCTGCCCGGGTGGCGCCGCAGCGCCACGCCTTCGCGGGCAAGCCGACGGGCATGGCGCCCCAGGCGCGAATGCCGGCGCAGAAAGTTGTCGCGGCACCGCTGCGGATCGGGGAGCACCGCTATTGGAACGGTCTTCAGGTTGGGGGCGCCTCCCGGCTTGGCGCCTGTGGCGGACTCCGGCTTTGGCCAGAGGTCGTGCAGGCGGGCGCAGGGAGCCAAGGCGAATGGGTGGAGCCGGGCACGCCGCCAGCGCCAGCGGCTCTGCTCGCCGCGCAGCGCAAGCAAACTGAACGGGCGTCCAAGATCCGCCAGCCGCTGCCAGGCATGCGCCAGCACGGCCTCATCGCCGGCGTGCAACACATCCCTATAGTCGAAGAGCTTTTCTCCTAGCAGGCCCAGCGAGCCGTCTCGCCGCCTGACTGCGGGAACGATGGCGGCGCCGGAATCCGATTCGCAGCAGATGACAAAGGGCGCTTCCTCGCGGGCGAAACAGGCGGCCGCCAGCCGGTTCCAGCTCAGGCTCTGAAAAATGCTGGCGCCGGCTGCAAGCTGCCGCCAGAGCGGCTCTATACTCAGAAGCTCCGCCGCGCTCTCTAGGATCCTGGTACGCAAAATGGCCCCTGAAGCCCGGCAAACCAACCCTGGCCCGCCGAGAATCGCGGCGGACGGCGCCCATGTTCGCCGGTAGAGCGGAAGGCCAACACAAACCATCGCCGCACGCTGCCTGCTAAGAAGCTAGAAGCGCGCCGCAGGTTCTCTGCTTTGTAGCAGGATTTTTGTTTTGCCGGGACGGGGCCCCAACCAGATTCATGCTATGGCATGAAAAGACCCACATCTGCGCCTCACTGCCGGCGCAGATGTGGGGCACCAGCGCCGTTCCTGATGGTGGGCCGGTTGTGGCAAGCTCAGCGCGCCTGCAGCTCGTGGTCGGGGTGTTCGACTCCCGCCTTGCGGTAAGCGGCTATAACGTCGTCGACGGAGATGATTCCCATCAGTATTTCCGGGTTGGCGCGATGCACCACCGGCAGAAAGGGCCAATCGCTGATCTGGCGCAGCGCCGTCTCCAGCGACTGGTCGGGGTGCAAGGCGGGCAGCAGCATGTTTACCCGCGCGCCCAGCGGTCCGGATGGTGGAGCTGAATCAGGCTGCAACTGCAACAGCGTGGGACGCGAGATTCCCGCCCACCTTCCCCTGGGCATCTGCACCAGGAAGAAATCGCGCGCGCTCTGCCGCGCCACTTCCAGGGCGTGGCGCAGAGAGTCGGAGGCGTGCAGCAGCGGATCGGTGAATGAGTGCATGGCGTCTTCGACGCGCAGGATTTCGATCTCCCGCTCCTCTTCCTGGGAGGGCAGGTCAAGCCCGTCCTGCCGCGATAGCAGAGCGAAGATCGGCAGCGGCTGCAGACTGCGCGAGATCAGGTAGGCAACCGTATTGGAGATGATTACCGGCAGAATGATGGAATAGTTGCCGCTCACCTCCAGGATCATGAATACCGAAGTCATGGGCGCGCGCAGGATGCCGGCGAAGAGCGTCCCCATGCCGACCAGCGCATAGGCGCCCACCGGTATCGAGAGATGCGGGAAAAAGGCGTACTCCAGTTCTCCCACGGCCCCGCCCAGCATGGCGCCTATGAACAACGTGGGAGCAAACAGCCCTCCCGGCGTGCCGGTGGCGGAGGACAATGCGGTAGTGAGAATCTTCAATCCCGCCAGGATGCCCAGCACCTGCCAGGCGTAGCTGGCATGCATGGCCTGGTCCATGTAGCTGTAGCCGGCGCCCATCACCTGCGGGAAGCGGATTCCAATCAGCCCGATCAACAGGCCGGCGCCTGCCGGCTGCAGGTACTGCGTCCACGGCGGCAGGCCTTGCAGGCGTTGCCGGATGAACGCCAGGCACTTGACGAACACCAGCGAGGCAAAGCCGCCAAAGACGCCGAGCGCGGCATACGCCAGCAGTTCGCCGGGATGCGCCAGGCGGTACTCCGGAATGCGGAACAGCGGCTGCTGCCCCAAAAACCAGCGTTCGACGACCGCCCCGGAAATGGCCGAGAGCACAATAGCTCCCAGTATGCCTGCCGTCCAGCGGCCGATAACTTCCTCGATGACGAACAGCACGGCGGTGATGGGAGCATTGAAGGCGGCGGCCAGACCGGCGGCGGCGCCGACCGGTACCAGCAACCGCAGACGCTCGCGCGAGAGCTGCAGGCGGCGTCCGATGTATGAGGCAATGCCGGCGCCCACCTGCAGCGAAGGGTCCTCCGGTCCCAGCGATTGTCCGCTGCCAATGGCCAGCGCGCTGGTCATGAACTTGCCAATGGTTGTGTCGCCGCCGATGTAGCCGTCATAGATGTAGAGCGCGCCCTTGGTCTGGTTTACTCCGCTGCCGCGGGCGCGGGGAAAAAAGCGGGTGACCAGCAGGGCCAGCAATAGTCCGGCCAGGGCCGGAGCGGCCACCACCCGCAGCGCACCCGGGTGCAGGCTGCTGCCCAAAAGCAGCCAGCGCAGGGCTTCGATGGCTACCCGGAAGAGCACGATCGTCAGCCCGGTGGCCGCTCCGATGATGATGGCCACCACCAGAAAAAACTGCTCTTCGCGCAGCGTCAGCAACTGTGGCCCGGCCAGCATCCGCCGCAGCGAAGACCAATACTTCCGGCGGACGGGGCTGGAAGGCCCGCCCTTGGGAGCAGCGCGTTTTCTGACCAGTCTCACCGAATCGATTCCCCGTGTGCTGCCCTGGAATCTAGCGGCATAACTCGCTCACTGTGTTTGCTCTGTCTTCCAGCGGTGCTGGCCTATTACGGCCAGGGCCGCATCGAGGCCGCCGGGCGGGCCGCAGGCGCGCGAGGCGGCATCCTCGGTGGCAAAGACAAAGCGCAACATGTTCTCAATATAGTCGTCGCGTCCGCGCAGGCGGCGCACGTCGGCATAAGGCTTTAGCTCGGCAGCCCAACTCCGCAGGGGAGCCAGCGAATGCTGATTGACGTCGCGGGCGGCTCCGTTTCCGGGTGGCGAGCCGTTATCCGCATGGGACGGCGCGCAGGCATCGAGACGTGCCACAGCGGCCTGGTAGGCGGCTACTGTGCGCCGCGCCCGCCCGGTGGCGTTCACGCCGGGCGAAAACGGATCGGCATCCAGCACCCTCTCGGTGGCGGCGAGCAGTTGCCGCGCTTCCCGGTTTTTCTGGTTCAAACGCAGCGCCTCCAGCAGGTGCCGGCGGGCGGCGGTGAAGTCGCCGAGCTGGAATTGCGCCGCCCCCAAGCCGGCCTCAGCCGGCGCAAAGGAGCGGTCCAGTTGCCGGGCTTGCTGAAACTCGCCCAGGGCGCTTCGAGGATCGTCAATTTTCAACCACGCTTGCCCCAACCGGGCGTGGGCGGCGGCATTGGGCGGAAGTTCGGCAGCCATGGCGGTCAGCTCCGCCTCAGCCTCGTCGCGGCTGTGATTGGCCGCCAGCGCCTCGGCCAGCTCCAGGCGGGTGTTCATGCGCTCACCCACTCCGGCGGGCGCGAACGGGGCCTCCAGCGGACGGCGGCCCGCTGGCTCAGGTGGAACCGCATCGGCTATCGAGGGCGTACGGCGCTGACTCCAGATGCCATCGATGGCGCCGTGGTAGTACTGAACCGCGTCACTAAGGTCGCCGCTCCTGACGGCCAGCCGCGCCAGCGCCAGATTCACCCGCGCGTCGCTGGGGCGCTCGTCCAACAAATTCAGCAGGCGCGAATGCGCCTCGGGCAAGCGTCCGGCGGTCACCAAAGCCTGGGCCAGCGTGAAGCGATATTCGTAGTTCTCCCGCTTGGCATAGGCCAGCACGGTCTCGAAATCCTGCACCGAGCGCTCGGCCTGGCCGCTTTGGAGCGCGGCCACCCCACGGGCATACCACCTGGAGGCCAACAGCTCCTGCCGTTGCTGATACCACTGCACCACCATGCGCGTAAAACTGAAGCCGGCAATAATCACCAGCGCCAGCAGCGGCAGGGCGTGCTTGTGCTTTTTCAGCAAGGCGTCTTTGGGCGCGCCGCAATTGGGACACCGCCCCGATTCGTCCAGCGGGGCTCCGCAGAGCGCACATGCCTGAGTTGGTAGCGCCATCGGATTTAAGGTAGCAGATTTCCGGGCCGTAGCGGCGGCTGGCTGGCGGAGTTTATGGGTGCTTTACTTGGCTACCGCGAGGGGCCGGCGCGGCAAAAAGCAAAAAGGGAGAAGCAGGTTTGCCCCTCCCTTCGATCCGGCGAAATCAGCGCCAGCTTCGGCGCGACCAAAGCTACCGGAAACTTCTTGCCGGCCATTGCCGTTGCGGCATTGACCGGGGCCGCCTAGTACAGGCGGAAATTGACCTCGACGTTGATCTGCACGGCCACCGGTGTGCCGTCCTTCTTGGCCGGCTCGAACTTCCACTTGCGCACCGCGTCGATGGCCTTCTGATCCAGGCCCATGCCCAGGCTGCGCGCCACCTTGATCTGCTGCGGGTGGCCGGTGGCATCCACGATCAGCCACAGAACGACCGTGCCCTGATACTTAGCCTTGCGCGCCTCTTCGGAGTACTCCGGGTCGGGAGTCTCCAGCGCCCTGGGGGCGGAAACGCCGCCGCCCACCCGGAAAACGCCGCCGCCAATGCCGCCACCGCTTCCCTTGCCGACGCCCGGCCCGCTGCCCGCGCCGACACCGCCGCCGCTGCCCGAACCGATGCCGCCGCCCGAGCCGGTTCCGTTGGAAGCCGGTCCGGAGGGAATGATCGCCTTGGGATCACCCAGGTTGAGCGCGTTCATGGTCGGCAGGTGTACCTGGGGCGGGACCACCACGGTAGGCTCGGCGGTAAGCTTGGGATGCTCATTGCGAACCACGATGGCCGGCGGGGTGATCTGCTCCATGGTATGTTTCGGCAGCTTACCCTTGGGTGCCGGAATCTTGGCGTGTTCGCCGCCGCCACCGCCGCCACCGATGGTGTCGATCTTCTTTATTGAGAGCGGTGGCTGGTAATCGGAGACCGGAGGCGCAATCAGGGTAACCGTGGGATGCACTTCCTCCTTCACCACCCGGGCGCCCAGGATGGTAAGGGCAATCAATCCTCCCAAGGCCGCCCCGTGCAGCAGGATTGACAGCGTGGCGCCGTATTTCTTGTAACTGGATTCGCCCCAGATGTCGCGCACTTTGACCGGGCGCGAGGTTAGCTTCAGGGGCGGCAGCTTCTCCGGGAAAAACCTCTCCCGCAGGTTGCTTGCCAGAGAGGCCAATAGCGACTGATCGAAACTGCCCTTGGGGATGAGGTCCAACTGTGGCCCGACTTCCCGCGGCGGACTGATTACCTCTTGCGCCATAATGCTCGTCCCGATTCTTTTCCCCGGGCCCCGGCGAGGACCGCTGTTGGCCCTTGCCGTTCGCCGGAGCCGCTGCTCCCGCTTGTGATGTGCATCTCAATTGCCAAGTTGCTTTGTGGCATTAACGCCCGTTTTTCTATGTAATGAGGGCGAACCATCTGCCGCGGCGGTGACAGCTTGTGCACGCCGGTTCCAAACGTTAGATGCTGGCGTGCCCAGCCGGTAACCCGGAGGGACTCACAATTAATGGAATTATTGCGCGCCCACCGGCCACCATCGGACGTAAGTGGCGCCGGGCGCGGCAGCAGTTCGGGCAGGCCGCTGCCAGTTCGCGAGCGGCTCGGAATTGGACTCTCACCCGCCGGCCCCTATAATGAAAGCTGGGTGAATGAATAATATATAAAGCTGGCGCCGGCGAGAGTTCCGCCTGGAAAAGCGAGCGCTTCCCGGGCCGCGCTGTTGTTCCCGGGGTCGAAGCAATGGTCTGTTTTTGCCGCTGCGGTGGTGAATTGGATGTACCGGGGCCAGCCGCAATCGTTACCTCCTCAAACCCAACCCCGGCGTTTGCCGGAGACCAGGCGGATGGAGCTGCTTACGGATAAGAAAGGATCGGAGTGCCTTTAGAGCTCAAGTCGACCCTCAACCTGCCCAAGACCGAATTCCCGATGAAGGCCAACCTGCCGCAGAACGAGCCGAAAATGCTCGCCCATTGGGAAAAAATCGATATCTACGAGAAGATTCGCCTGGCGCGGCGCGGCTCGCCCATCTACGTCTTGCACGATGGGCCGCCTTACGCCAATGGCCCCATCCACCTCGGGCACGCGCTGAACAAGTGCCTGAAGGACTTCATCGTCAAGTCCCGCATCATGGCCGGTTTCGACTCGCCTTACGTGCCGGGATGGGATTGCCACGGCCTGCCCATCGAAATCAAGGTCGACGAGTCGCTGGGGCGCAAGAAGCTGGAGATGGACCCGCTTGCAGGTGCGCGAAGAGTGCCGCAAGTATGCGGAAAAATATCTCAACCTGCAGCGCGACCAGTTCAAGCGCCTGGGCGTCTTCGGGGACTGGGAAGAACCCTATGTGACCATGAATCCGCAGTACGAGTCGCACGTCATCGAGAACTTCTACGCCTTCTTCGAGAAGGACATGGTCTACAAGGGTCTGAAGCCGGTCTACTGGTGCATTCACGACGAGACGGCGCTGGCCGAGGCCGAGGTCGAGTACGCCAACCACACCAGTCCCAGCATCTGGGTGCGCTACCCGCTGACCAGCGACCCGGCGGCGCTCGATCCGGCGCTGGCCGGCAAGAAGGTGGCGACCATCATCTGGACCACCACTCCCTGGACGCTGCCCGCCTCGATGGCGGTGGCCTTCAACCCGCAGGAAGAATACGTGGCGCTGGAGAGCGGCGAGTGGGTCTACATCGTGGCGCGAAAGCTGGCCGAAGAAACGGCGCGCAAGTGCAAACTGGGCGAGACACGCGCCCTCGCCAGCCTGCCGGGCTCGCAAGCTGGAGCGCACGACCTTCGCCCATCCCTTCCTGGAGCGCTCCATTCTCGGCGTGCTGGCCGATTACGTGACCATGGACCAGGGCACCGGCGCGGTGCACACCGCTCCTTCGCACGGCGCTGACGACTTCTACACCGGGGTCGAGTACGACATCGACCAGACCTGCAACGTCGACGAGTCCGGGCATCTGCGCAATGGCTTGCCCGAGTACGACGGCCTGACGGTCTTCAAGGCCAACCAGCCGATCATTGAGCTGCTGAAAAAACGCGGCGTTCTCCTTGCACCGCGAAGACATCGAGCACTCCTATCCGCATTGCTGGCGCTGCCACAACCCGGTGATCTTCCGCGCCACCGAGCAGTGGTTCATCTCCATGGAGGGTCGGATCAACGGCGGCACGCTGCGCAGCGTCGCGCTGGACGAGATCAGCAAGGTCCAGTGGGACCCGGCCTGGGGCGAAGAGCGCATTTCCAACATGATCGCCACCCGGCCGGATTGGTGCATCTCGCGGCAGCGGGTCTGGGGCGTGCCCATAGCCGTGTTTTTCTGTACCGGATGCGGCGAGGTGCTGAAGTCCAAGGCCGCCAATCGCGCCGTCATCGAGCTATTCGCGCGCGAGGGCGCCGACTCGTGGTATCGGCGGCAGCCGGAGGAGATTCTGCCTCCCGGGACCAAGTGCGCCAAGTGCGGCGGAACCTCGTTCAAGCAGGAGATGGACATCATCGACGTCTGGTTCGAGTCCGGCTCCAGCCAGGCGGCGGTGCTGGGCCATTCTCCGGACATGCCGTGGCCGTCCGACCTTTACCTTGAAGGCGGCGATCAGCATCGCGGCTGGTTTCACTCTTCCCTGCTGTGCGCCGTCGGCCTGCATGGCGGCGCGCCCTATCGTGGCGTGGTGACCAACGGCTGGACGCTCGACGAAGAAGGCCGGGCCATGTCCAAGTCGCTGGGCAATGTCGTCGACCCGGTCGACATCTGCAAGCGCCTGGGCGCCGAGGTGGTGCGGCTCTGGGTGGCCTCGGTGGATTTCCGTGAGGACGTGCGCGCTTCGGAAAACCTGATACAGCGCGTGGCCGAGAACTATCGCAAGATTCGCAATACCTTCCGCTACCTGCTCGGCAACCTGCACGGCTTCGATCCGCTGCGCGACCTGGTGCCCTTCGACCAGATGGAACCGCTGGATCAGTTCCTGCTGCTGCGCACCGCCGAGTTCGCCCGCGAGTTGCGCCAATGGTACTCCGAGATGCAGTTCCATCGCATCTACCAGCGCCTGGTGCAGTTCTGCGTGGTGGACCTGAGCGCGCTCTACATGGCCGTGCTCAAGGACCGGCTTTACACCTTCCCGCGCAGCTCGCGCCAGCGCCGCTCGGCACAGTCGGCCATGTGGCGCATCGCCGAGGCCCTGACCCGGCTGGTGGCGCCCATCATGAGCTTTATTGCCGACGAAGTCTGGCGCTCACTGCCCGCCCTGCGCTCGCGTCCGGAGAGCGCCCACATGGCCCTGTTCCCCAACGATCACGATATTACCGGCGAGATCAAGGACCGCGAGGCGGCAGAGCGCACGCGCGCCGACTGGGAAACCCTGGTAACCATTCGCGAAGAGATCAACAAAGCCATCGAAGCGGCCCGCAACGCCAAGCTCATCAACAGCGAACTGGAAGCGGAGATCGTGATCACCGCGCCCCGGCAGCCGTTCGAATTGCTCGAACGCAACCGCGCGCACCTGAATGCGCTGTTCGTGGTCTCTTCGGTCGTGCTGCGCCAGGCAGGCCCGGCCGGGGGCGAAGCCGGCGCCGCTGGATTGCGCGCCGAGGCGCGCCGCGCTCCCGGGCAGAAGTGCGAACGCTGCTGGAATTACTCGACCCACGTCGGCGAAGACCGCGCTTATCCCACGGTTTGCGAACGCTGTTCCGCCGCGCTGCGCGTGATCGAGCGGGAACGGGCCGAGGAGGGCGCGGGAGCAGCGCCATGAAAAAGCGCTACCACCTCTACCAGTTCCTCATCGCCGCGCTGGTGCTCATCCTGGACCGCCTGAGCAAGTGGTGGGTCGCGCGCTCGATTCCGCTCAACGGCTTCGGCGTGCAGGTGATTCCCGGCTTCTTCCGCGTTACCCACGTGGAAAACCGCGGGGCGGCCTTCGGACTGTTTGCCGAGTCGCCCTCGGTCTGGAAAACCTCGGTGCTGATCGTGCTGTCACTGGCGGCCATCGCGGTGATTGCCGTGCTGCTGTGGAAGTCGAGCTACAGGCTTAACTCAACTGTGATCGGGCTCTCGCTGATCCTGGGCGGAGCGGCCGGCAACTTCTGGGACCGGATCGTGCGCGGGCGGGTGGTCGATTTCCTGCACTTTTACGCCGGCCAATACACCTGGCCCGACTTTAACGTGGCCGACAGCGCCATCGTCGTCGGGGCCATCATCTTGATCGCGGAAATCATGTTCTCCAGGCCGCGCCCGGCGGAAGAATAGGGTGGTTTCGAGTTTCAAGTTTCAAGTTTCGAGTTTCAGGTTTCGAGTTTCAGGTTTGGAATTTTCAGGATGTCATGCTGAGCGACTCCGAAGGAGGAGCGAAGCATCCCCTGAATCTGTCCTGCGCCGCGCTGCATGAAGTTTTTCTATAGATTACTTCACATTCTTCGCAAATCGCGCGGAGATGTTCCATCGCCCCCCAGCAGACTAGCACTGGTTTCAAAAATCGATTTCGGAGAGCCGGAAAAATTGCCGCGGGGGCTAAAGTGTGTGCGTGAGAACTAGGTTTCGTGCCCACAGGTCGCGATCTGCTTGTTTGCAAACCGCAATATCTTGGGGTCAAAGCAGCTCAAAATTGGGTTCTCACGCACACACTAAAGCCCGCCTTCTTTCTGACTCTGGACAGCATGGCTGGAGCCATGTCCTTTCAAAGAACTATTTTTGAAACCAGTTCTAATGCTGTTGGATAGCATTGTGGGCGCTTGTGCTTAGCCTCTGACTCTTAATCCGCAAGCCCTAGTCGCGGCTGACGATCCCGGCTACTAACCATTTTCCCAGCGATTTTTCATACACAAATCGGCGGCAACCTCGTACAATAAATACATGGCTAATGGTTCGGAGACTAAGTCCGTTCTCGAGCAGCAAATCACAAAAGATATTCCCCTAACCGACGAAGAAAAAGAAAACATCTTCCGCGCCAACGCAACGCACATGCGTGAGGTTCAGACTTTGCGGTTGAGCTGCGCGCGCGTGCGCGAGCAGATGCAACGGTCGCAGAACCCGCGTTACAGCGAACTGCTGGAGCGTGAGCTTCGTCACCTGGAGAAGGAACTAGCCCGTATGCAGTAAACGCCTGAGACCCCCGGCAAAGGCCACAGTGGGGTTGGCCCGGGTGGATTCGATAGGCGCTGAGCAAACTGTCTCGCGGAATGCCGGAAAAGGCTGTTGGACGGCAGGGCGGAAAGCCGCTGCGCCGCCGCCGTGCCTTACCTGCCTGCGCACGCCTTCCATTTTGGTGGTGCCGCGACGCTCGTGTCACTGTCCCTAGTGACGGGTGTCACCGACCGCTGTGTCTTTTGGGAGGATTCTACAGTGTCAGGGGGTGTTGTATGCCGGTCCTGATCATAGCCGTGGTCTTCCTGGTGCTGTTTTTGATCATGGGCGCCATGAGTATAAGCGCGGTCATCAGCGAGCGCCGTTTCGAGCGCGAGGTGGAAGACTACAAAATCATCACAGGAGTGCCCCCGGCGGACAAGGCGGAGACCAATCCAGCGGCCAAGATTGCGCGCGCGGGACGTTGAGTTTCTTCCCTGCAGGCCGCGGCACTGCCGGTGCTCACCTCCGATGTCGCGGTTGCGTTTGGTAGCGTGGCAGGGCGCGGGTTACAATTTTGTCGACCCAGGTAGAGTCCCGCCATGCAAGCCCAAAGCCCGATTTCCTCTTTAGCCGTGCCCCGCGCCGTTGATCCGCTCTTTCAGCACCTGCTCGACACCTACGTCAGCGAAACCAATAAAGTAGCCGACTGCTGGAGCCGCTTCCAGGACGCGGAGTCTCCTTCCGTTCGCATCCCAAGTCGTCGTCGGTGCTGGAAATCTTCAAGCACCAGTTGCTTTCCGAGCGCAGGTTTTTCGGCGAATTTCTCGGCTTCCCCGAGCCGCCGGCCGCCCAGGTGCTTCCCGCCGGGGAAACCGTAAAGGCATATCAAGACCGGCTGGTGGCGCTGGCGCTGCCCCGCTTGCAGACGATTGCCGCCAAAACGCAGCCGTTTTGGCTGGAGACGGTGCCGTTTTTCGACGTGCAGCGGCAGCGCATCTGGATCTTCTGGCGGCGCGTGCTGCACACGGCGGAGCACCGCACGCAGTTGACGGTGGCGCTCAGGCTTCTGGGAAAGCCGGTGCCGTCGATTTACGGGCCGAGCGCCGATGAGCGCTGGGCCGGAGCCGATCCGACAACTTCGGTCGACGCCGCGGGTAGAAAGTGAACCCCTCGCAAACAAAACGCCCCAAGCTGCTGCGGTGGCTCACCGCCACATGTCTGTGCGCGATTTTCATCTCGACTTGCATGGCCGCGCACGCGCAGGAGCGCATTACGGTTGCCACCGCCGCCAATCTGACCTTTGTCATGCGGGAAATTGCCTCCTCGTTCGCGCGCCAGTCGGGAATACAGGTAGAGCCGGTCTTCGGCTCCTCCGGCAACTTTTACGCCCAGATCCGCAACGGCGCGCCCTTCGACGTCTTTGTCTCCGCCGACATGGACTATCCCGAGCGGCTGGTGCGCGAGGGATTGGCTTCCGGCGCGGTGGTGTCCTACGCGCGTGGCTCGCTTGCGTTGTGGGTGCCGAACGGCCTGGGACTCGATCCGGCGCAGCTCGGAATGAAACTGTTGCTTCGCCCGGAGGTGCGGAAGATTGCCATGGCCAATCCCGTGCACGCTCCCTACGGGCGCGCCGCCGAAGCTGCACTGCGCGCCAGCGGCATCTACGAAGAGGTGCAGGCAAAGCTGATCCTGGGCGAGAACATCGGCCAGACATTTCAGTTCGTGGAATCGGGCAACGCACAGGCAGGCCTGGTGGCGCTCGCGCTGGCGCTGGCTCCGCAGGCAGAAAAAGAGGGCCGCTACTGGGTGGTGCCGGACGCGCTCTATCCGCCGCTGCAGCAGGGGGCGGTCGAGCTGAAGTCCTCGAAGCACGCCGAGGCAGGCCGACGATTCCTTCAGTACCTCGCCAGCCCGCAAGCGCGGGCAATTCTCGCCCGCTACGGGTTCAGTGCTTCCGCCGGGGAGGGTGGCAAGTGAACCTGCCGGCCCTGTGGCTCAGCCTCAAGCTGGCGGCCATTACTTCGGCTCTGCTGCTGGTGCTCGGCCTGCCGCTTGCCTACTGGCTGGCGTTTACGCGCTGGCGCTGGAAGTTCCTGGTGGAAGCGGTAGTGGCTATGCCTATCGTGCTGCCTCCGACCGTGCTCGGCTTTTACCTCCTGGTGGCCCTCGGCCAGCGCAGCCCGCTGGGCACCTGGTACGCACACTGGACCGGGCATTCCCTGGCCTTCACCTTCGAAGGCCTGGTCATCGGCTCGATTATCTACAGCCTGCCATTCGCCGTGCAGCCGTTTGCGGCCTCCTTCGCCGCCGTCGACACCGACCTGATGCGCGCCTCGGCCACGCTTGGCGCCTCGGCCTGGCGCACCTTCTGGCGGCTGGTGCTGCCGCTGTCGGCGCCGGGCGTCTTCACCGGGGCTACGCTCAGCTTCGCCCACACGCTGGGCGAGTTCGGCGTGGTGCTGATGATCGGCGGCAACATTCCCGGCGCCACGCAAACCATCTCCATCGCCATTTACGACCAGGTTCAGGCGCTGGACTATGCCGCGGCCAACCGGGCGGCGCTGCTGCTGCTAGTGATCTCATTCCTGATTCTTTCATTGGTGTACGGATTGAACCGGCGCATCTCTCCCCTTGCTCCGGGGGCGGCGCGGCGCCGATCTTCGCCCCGGGAATCGCCGGAATGAACCGCGAGCACGATGAACTCGCAGCGCGTCAGCCGGCGCCGGCCGCGGCTTCGGCCGTCTTTAAAAAGAAATTTGGCGCGGACTTCACCCTGGATGTCTCCTTCGGACTGGAGGCGGGAATCACCATCCTGTTCGGGCCGTCAGGCTCGGGCAAGACGACGCTGTTGAACTGCATGGCGGGACTGCTCGAACCGGACAGCGGCCGCCTGGCCATTGGCGGACGCCTGCTGTACGACTCCGCCGCCGGCATCGACGTGCCCGTGCAGCAGCGCCGCGTGGGCTACCTGTTCCAGCATCTGGCGTTGTTTCCGCACCTGACGGTCGGCGGCAACGTCGAGTATGGGCTGGCCGAGCTGGAGCGCGGCGAACGCCGGCGCCGGGTCGGGGAGATTCTGGAGAGGTTCGGCATCGCGCAGCTTGCCGGCCGGCATCCGGCGGAAATTTCCGGCGGCGAGCGGCAAAGGACCGCGCTGGCCCGCGCCCTGGTGCGCCAGCCCCGCTACCTCCTGCTGGACGAACCACTTTCCGCGCTCGACCGCGCCACCAAGAGCACCCTCATCGCCGACCTGCGGCGCTGGAACGCGGAGAAGCAGATTCCCATTCTCTACGTCACGCATGACCGCGCCGAGGTCTTCGCCCTGGGTGAGCGACTGCTGGCGCTGGACAACGGCCGCATCACCGCCGCCGGCACGCCGCTGGCGCTGCTGGAAGATCCGCGGCACGAGTTCGCGGCATCGCTCTCCGGCTTCGAAAATCTCTTTGCCGCGCGCGTCGAAGCCGAGCACCCGGAGATGGGGACCATGACCTGCTCGCTCGAAGGAACGGACGCGGCGATCGAGTGTCCGCTGCACGCCGGAGAAGTTGGCCTGGAGGTCAAGGTGGGCATTCGCGCCGGCGACATTCTGCTGAGCGTCCCCCGCCCTGAGGGTCTGAGCGCCCGGAATGTGCTGGCCGGAACTATCCGCTCACTGCATCGCCAGGATGTAGTCGTCGAAGTGCTGGTCGAAGCCGCTGCCAGTGCCAACGCGGCGGTCGTCTTCCGCGTCCACATCACGCCCGGGGCGGTTGCCTCGCTTGGGCTGCGCCAGGGCCAGCCTGTCCATCTCGTATTCAAGACGCATTCCTGCCGCGTTATGCGCGCTTAGCAGAGTTTTCGATCTCGCATCGGCGAAAAGGCGCGCAGATGTGGGGCACTAGGTGTGAAGTACACTTTCCTGCGAAAACCGGCGTAACTTCAATTGCAATTTCATTGACACTGAAATAAGTTGAACATATATTCCGCCCAGTATGACAACCGAGAGAAGCGAATTCCCGGCGTGAGCGACCGCCTGGAAGAAGTTCCGGTAAGCCGCCGGTCTTTTTTGAAATCGGCTGCGGTCACCGGCATTGCCGCGGCGGTGGGAAGGCCATCAGGGGGTGGGGCGATGACGAAAATTTTTCCCGAGCCAGGCAGGGTTCGGGCGGCCGGGGATGAAAAGGTGTTTGACGCCTGTTGTCCGGCGCTGGGCCTGTGCACGGCGACGTGTCCTTTGCAGGTAACCGTCAAGGCCGGGCGGATCGCCCACATCACCAATCATCCCGAGTACCTTTGCTGCATCAAGGGACGCGCTTTGCGCTCCACCGTTTACGACCCGGCGCGCCTTAAATACCCGATGAAGCGCAGCGGCGCGCGCGGACAGGGCCAGTTCCAGCGCATCTCCTGGGACGAAGCCATAGACCTCTACGCGGGCAAGATCAAGCAGATCGGCGGCAAGTACGGCAACGATGCCATCCTGTTTTACCCGGCGCGCGGCACCATGGGCTTGGCCCGTCTGGCCCCCAAGGTGCGCTTCGCCAACGTCCTGGGCGGCATGGCGACGATTTGGGGTTCGCTGTGCATCGCCAACAAGACTTCAGTGGCTCCCATGATGTACGGCACCATGAACACCGAGAGCGATCTCGGTACCATCAGGGACTCGAAGCTGGCCATCATCTGGGGCTACGGCTTTGCCGACAGCAACCGGCGGGTCGATTTCGCCGGCGAAGGCATACGCATTCTCATGGATGCCCGGGAAAGGGGCACCCGCATCGTAGTCATTGATCCCTTCTGCTCGCAAACCGCGGCCAAAGCCGACCAGTGGATACCCATCATGCCCGGGACTGACGGGGCGATGGCGCTGGCCATGGCTAACGTGATCATCAACCGCGGGCTCTATGACAAGGATTTTGTCGCCCGGCACGTGTTCGGCTTTGAGCAATTCAAGCAGCACGTGCAGAAGTACACCCCGGCGTGGGCGGCCGGGATCACCGGCGTGCCCGCCAAGGTCATTGCCGACCTGGCCATCGAATACGCCACCAGCCAGCCCTCGGCGCTGTTTCCCGGCGACGGTCCCTCGCGCGCCGGCTGCGATCCCTCGCAGTGGGTGCTGGCCTGCGGCGCGCTGGCCGCCATCACGGGAAGCCTGGGCAGGCCCGGCACCAACGCCACCGCGGGCTTCGGCTTCAACAAGGGATTCAAGATCGGCAACCTGGCCGCGGCGGAAAAGAGCAAGGTCACGGTGCAGGTAAACGAGTGCCAGATCGCCGACGCCATCCTCACCGGCAAGGCGGTACAGCCCGACTACAAGGTGGCGCCGGTTTCCATTCGCATGCTGATCGGCCACGGATCGAGCGTCATCAACCAGACCGGCGATTCCAACAAGATAGCCACGGCGCTGAAGAAGCTCGATTACATCGTCTGCGCCGACCACTTCATGACCCCGTTTGCCCGCTACGCCGACCTGCTGCTGCCGGCCACGACCACCTTCGAGGGCAACGACGCCGGCTTCTACGCCCAGGCCGGCCATGTCGTGGTCTATAGCGAGAAGTGCATCGAGCCGATGTACGAATGCCGCTCCGATCTGGATATGTGGGCGGCCGTGGCCGAGCGCCTCGGGGTCGGCGCCGAGTACCATTCCGACTGGAAGGACGTGGACTGGATGCGCGAGACCTTGAAGGCCTCCGCCGACGGGCCGCTGGCTGGCCTCACTCTCGAGCGCCTGCAAAAGGAGAAGGTGGTCTTTGTCGGTCCGCGACCGTTCATTCCTTTTCAGGAACAGGTCAACCAAGGCAAGCCGTTCCCGACCAAGTCCGGCAAAATCGATCTCTACTCCAAGACGATGGAGGCCAGGGGACTGCCGCCGATGCCGACTTACCTGGACGACTTTGAAAATCCGCGGCACCCGCTGGCGATCTGCACCCCACACTCGGTGGCCTGGCTGCATAGCCGCTCTAACAACCGCTGGGTGAACGACCTGTTTCCGGTCGACGTTTTCATCAACCCGGCCGACGCGGCCAAGCGGAATATCAAAAACGGAGACATGGTGCGCATCTTCAACGACCGCGGCACGACCGAGCGTCCGGCCAAGCTCAGCGAACGCGTGTCCCAAGGCGTGATCGCCATGCATCAGGGACCGTGGTACAAGCCGGGAGCCGATTCCACCCCGGCAAGTGCGACTGCGGCACCTGCCGGGGGCCCCGGCGGGGTGGACCGCGGCGGCGGAGTCAATACGGTGACCATCGACACCATCGATCGCATCGGCGGCGCGGCTACTTACAACAGCGTGATGGTGGAAGTGAAAAGAATTTAAGATTTAAGATTTTTGATTTTCGATTTAAGAAGGTTTCAAAGTATCAAGGTTTTAGAAATCTAAAATCTGAAACCAATAAATCAAAAATATTCAATGGGAGTGCCGCATGTCGACGCAATACGGATTCTATTATGATGCCGGCCGCTGCATTGCTTGCCGATCCTGCGTGGTTGCCTGCAAAGACTGGAATGACAACCAGGCGGGTGAATCCGTTTATTGGCGGCGGGTGACGACCGAGGAGTCCGGCAAGGTCCCGCATGTGCGCGTCTCCAACCAGTCCCTTGCCTGCATGCACTGCGCCCAGCCGGCGTGCGTGGCGGCGTGCCCCAACCAGGCCATCTATAAGCGCACGCAAGACGGAATCGTGGTGGTCGATCAGTCCAAGTGCAAGGGCTGCCGGAGCTGCGGCGAGGCCTGCCCTTACGGCGCGCCCAAGTACGGCAGCGACGGCAAGATGCAAAAATGCGACCTCTGCCTCAGCAGAATCCTCCAGGGGCAGAAGGCCGAGTGCGACCTGGCCTGCACCGGCGACGCCCTCTTCGCCGGCCCGCTAGACGAGCTTGCCCGCACCTGGGCAAAAAAATCTCCCGTAATGCTGGCGGGCGCGACCGGGCCGTCGATGCTGATTCCGAAATCGAAATAGGCTGCGCAAAAACCCCGCCCTAGCTACGTACGCCAGGGTGGGGCACCCGTCGTGTGGGGTTTTTGGTGCCAGGCCGCTGTTCAGGCGAATTGCCGCAGTTTCGTTTACTATGGCGAGCATAATCTGCGGAAATCGTCTTTCTCAGGAGGCCAATGGCCAAGCCAACCTTCGTCTCGATCACTGGCCGCGGGCTCACGCTGGCGGGCGCCCTTGGCGTCAATCCGGGCGAGGTGGTGGCGCTGGTCGGCGGCGGCGGCAAGACGACGGCCATGTTCCGCTTGGCCGCCGAATTAGTCTCGCAAGGCGGACGAGTGTTGGTCACCACCACGACCCATATCTTCCCTCCCAGCTCGCCCGAGCTTCCGCCGGCAATCCTCTCCGGCACGCTGGAAGAGCTGCTGATGGAAGCGCGCGACGCTTTCAAGCGCCATCCGCTGCTGGTGGTGGCGCGCGGCTTGAATCCCGACGGCAGGCTGGCCGGCATCGATCCGGCATGGGTCGCGCCGCTGCGCGAGCAGTTGCCGGTGAGCAATGTCCTGGTGGAAGTGGACGGATCGCGCGGACGCCCGTTCAAGGCCCCGGCAGCCCACGAGCCGGTCATTCCCAGCACAACCGATCTGGTGGTGGCCGTGGCGGGACTCTCCGTGATCGGCGAGCGGCTTGCCGAAGAATGGGTACATCGCGCAGAGCAGGTTGCGGCCCTGACCGGGATGCAGCCAGGCGACCACATCAGCGCCGACGCGGTGGCTCGCGTTCTTCTGCACCCGGAAGGCGGCCGGAAAGGCGTTCCGGCCGGCGCCAGAATGGCCGTACTGCTCAACCAGGCAGATGATGACGCGCGGTTGGAGTCCGGCCGCGCGATAGTCCGCAGCTTGATGGAAGCAGATGCCATTAGCCCCATCGTGATTGCAGCCCTATCGCCTTCTGACGAAAGCAAAGAGAGCTTTCGCCAGGATTCCCAATTGCCTGCCGCTCAGTTTGGAGGTGTCCGCGAGGTCTACTTCAGAACAGGAGATGAAGATGCGCCCTTGCCCGCTTCGCCGCCTGCCGCTGTGGTCGCTATTGTGCTCGCAGCCGGACAGGCAACGCGCATGGGGACGTCCAAACTGGGCATGCGCTTGGGTGGAAAAAGCCTCTTGCGGCGCGTGGTGGAGGCTGCGCTGGCAGCGCCGGTCGAAGAGGTGGTGGTCGTGCTCGGGCAAGGCGCAGCCGAGCTTCGTCAAGAGCTGCCCGATGAGCAGCGCGTGCGCGCGGTTTACAACCCGGATTTCGCCCTTGGCCAGAGCGCGTCGCTGAAAGCGGGCATAAATGCCCTGGCGGTGCACACGCAGGCCGCCGTGATGCTGCTGGGCGATCAACCGCTGATCAGCACCGAGGCCGTTACCGCGCTGGTCGCCGCCTTTCGCAGGCAACGCCCGCGGCTGGCACAAACCTTTTACCGCCTACCACGACCGCAGGCAGAACCAGGCTTACCGGAAACGACGAGTAGGCAGGCGGGGCATCCCGTGCTATTTTCGCGTGAGTTGTTTGCCGAGCTCTTGCGGGTCACCGGCGACCAGGGCGGACGAGTGCTGCTGGCCCGGCATGGCGAAGAATTGCTGGCTGTAAATCTGGATCTGGAGCCGCCGGTTGATATAGACACCATGGAGGATTACCTCGCGCTGGCCAAGAAATTCTCCGGCGCGGGCGAGAAGCTGTGAGAGAATCGGGCTTCTCCATAGTCTCGTAGCTCCTGCCGGTCGAGGATGTTGTAGTGTTCGCAGAAACGACAGTAGTAGTGAAAGGCGCGGGGGACCTGGCCAGCGGCGTGATCATGCGGCTGCAGCGGGCGGGCTTTCGCGTGCTGGCTACCGAGACGGCCCAGCCCACGACCGTGCGGCGCACGGTGGCATTTTCCGAGGCCGTTTACTGCGGGGAGTTCACGGTTGAGGGCATTCGCGCGCGGCGCTTAGGGCATTACCAGGAAGCCGCTCAGGCCTGGAGTGAAGGAATGGTCCCGGTGCTGGTTGATCCCCGCTCCGAGGTGGTAAAACTTCTCCGGCCGGCGGTCGTGGTAGACGCCATCATGGCCAAATGCAACTGCGGGACGCGCCTGGAGGACGCCCCGGTAGTGATCGCGCTCGGTCCGGGTTTCGTGGCGGGCGTGGACGTGCACGCGGTCATCGAGACCAACCGCGGCCACCATCTGGGCCGCGTGCTGTTGGCGGGCGCGGCTGAACCCGATACCGGTGTTCCCGGAGAAATTGGCGGCCACGCTGCGGCCAGGCTGCTGCGGGCGCCCAGCGCTGGCCTGCTGCGAGCCGCGAAGTCAATCGGTAATTGCGTCGAGCCCGGCGAGATAGTGTGCTGGGTGGACGATGCGCCGGTGCGCACCAAAATCGCCGGTGTGCTGCGCGGACTCTTGCATGAGGGACTGCCGGTTCACGCGGGAATGAAAATCGGCGACGTCGACCCCCGGGCCACGCGCGAGCATTGCTTCACCATCTCCGACAAGTCGCTGGCCGTAGGCGGAGGAGTGCTGGAGGCTGTTCTATACCTGTTGCGGCAGCGGCGGCTGGAATCCGCTGCCACCGCGCAGCCGAAAAGCGGGCGCAGCCAGTGGCGCACTGGCAATGAAGAGGGCAGCGAAATGAGACCCCTGCCGGATGGCGAGGATACCCGTGCCTGAGGCGCCATGCTTTTCGGCGGAATTGCTGACGTTCCTGCGGCAGTTGCGGCGCAACAATAATCGCGAGTGGTTTGCCAGAAACAAGGCGCGCTATGAGGAAGTTGTCCGCGACCCGGCCCTGAACTTCATCAGCGGCTTCGCGCCGCTGCTGCACAAGATCAGCCCGCACTTCGTGGCCGATCCGCGCCCCATGCGGGGTTCGCTGTTCCGCATCTACCGCGACACCCGTTTTGCCGCCGACAAGCGCCCCTACAAAACCCACGTGGGAATTCATTTCTCCCATGCCGCCGAAAAGGATTCGGAAGAGGGCGCCAAGGCGGCGGCGGCCGGAGCGGTGCACGTTCCTCTTTTCTACCTGCACCTGGAGCCGGAAAATTGTTTTGCCGCGGCCGGGCTCTGGCATCCGGACTTTCGCGCTGCCACCAGGGTGCGCGCCGCCATCGTCGCCAATCCGGAGCAGTGGCGCAAGCTTCGCCGCAAGCTGGAGCTTGAGGGAGACTGCCTGAGTAATGCGCCCCGTGGTTACGATCCGCAACATCCGTTCATCGCAGACATCAAACAGAAAGATTTTGTTTGCTCGGTGGCATTCACCGACGCCCAGATCGCGCGCGCCGGATTCATGCGCGACTTCTTCGCTGCCTGCCGCGCCATGTCACCGCTGGTCGAGTTTGTGACCAAAGCCCTGGGCCTGAAGTTCTAGCGCTTGCTTCACAACGGTCACCTGCCTTGACGCGCTGGTGGGTAGAAACTTCCTCCGCGGCAGAAGAAATTGCACGCTTCCGTCTGCGCCGCCTTTTTCCCACTAAGCTGTTTCACTATTGTTTTGCCGCCGGTTCAGAAATTGAAGTTCTCCATTTTCTGATTCGCTAAGGCGGTTTTTACGCCTTTGCCGAAGCGCGCGGCGTTGTAACCAAAAGGAATGAGTGTGCTTTTCGCAAGCGCGGGTTACGGCGCATTTCCAGCGTCTCTGCAGAGTAATTTCGCAGATACTAGGTGCTTAACTGTATCGCCCAATTCTGGAACGCAAGATGCAATTGCAGTACATATGATTCTCGCCACGGCTTCACAGATACTGGGTTCGAAGTTTGGCACGGAAGCAGCCGCTTCAAGGATCGAGCTGACGCGAGTGCTCCATGCCTGGCTCGAAGGCGGCTCCGGGCTGGTTGTCAACCTGAGCGAAGGCGGCATGGCCATTCAAACCATGCTTTCCCTAAAAGTCGGCCAAAATCTCAAGTTTGCCTTGCCGCTGGAAGGAATCGAGGCCGGGGTGCGGGGCATGGCGGAAGTGGTCTGGTGCGACAGCTCCGGCCGCGCCGGCTTGCATTTCAATGGCCTCTCCGAAAGTGATCGCTTCCTGCTGAGCGCTTGGCTTTCGCAAAATCAGGACCAAATCCTCAGCAAAACCGCGCTGCACGAGCTGCAAGGCAGCCAGTGCTCGGCCTTGCTCAATGCGGAAGTAAATTGCCTGCCCTACCTCGAAGACCAGGAACACGCCTGAAACCGCGGCAGCTCTGCCATTACTATTTCCCGGCGTAAACACCGGGCTGGATTTTCCCTGCAAAAAGTAAAGTCCCGGGAACCGACACGTAGAACTGAAGTATTCCACTTAATTAAGAAACGTCATCCCGCTCCCTCTTGCATCAACGTCAGCGATTCGGTTCGCTGCGATGCTGCGGCGAACCACGCTGCTGCCGCTCCCGGCGAGCTAACCTCTGGGAGTTGTGGAAACCGGTATCCGAGAAATCGACGCGGAACGATGTTGGTTACCCGGCCAAATTCAGAATGGCGCGGCACCGCGCCGTTTTGCGTTGGCTGATGTAGTTTTGGCTTGCAAACTCACTCCCGGGCAGTACAATATCAGCCATTTAGTGCTAGAAAAAGGAGATTCCTGTTCAAGCTGGCTCCTGCAGTGTCTCGGCCAGCAAGAACGTAATCAACGCTGCACCATGACAATGTGGCGGCGCCGCGGGAACGCTGCACAGCGTTCTGCGGGGAAGCGTGCTGGCGACCACCTATACGGCCTCGCAGGCGCTGCTCCTGATGATTCCCAACATGTACAAGATCGCCGGCGAGCTGCTTTCGGGATTTCATCCGCAGCGAGGTACGCTTCGCCGGCTTGCTGCGGCAGTTCCCGGACACCGCCGAAGCGCTCTTGGACCAAGCCGAACAGGACGCCAAGGCGCGGCGGGACGTTTACCGAAAGCTAGTGAATGGATAAAACCGAAACATTGAGGGAGGGGAACCATGAAAAGGACAAATTATCGCTGGTTTGTTGCCTCGTTTTTCATGATCCTGGCGCTTATTTCTTATATGGACCGGGTAAACCTGTCGGTAGCAACTCCCATGATCATGAAGGAGTTCGGGTTTACCAAAGTCAACATGGGGACGATACAGTCTGTTTTCTTCCTGGCTTACGCTGCTTGCTATATCCCCGGCGGCATGGCGGGCGAGTATTTCGGACCTCGTGTCGTCATCACCATGGCCACCGGCTTGTGGTCGATCTTCACCGCGATCACCGGGCTGTGCAGCAGTTTCACAATGTTCATTGCGGCCAGATTTGCGTTTGGAATCGGCGAAAGTCCGATTTTTCCCTCGATGAACACTGGCTGCCAAAAGTGGTTCCCGACCACCGAACGAGGTAAAGCCACGGCGATGATGGCAGGTGGCGCTTATATGGGTCCGATCTTTGGCCCGGCGATCGTTGTCGCCATCATGACGGTATGGGGCTGGCGCCCCGTCTTCTACCTATTCGGCGCCGTCGGTATCGTCGTCGCCATCGCTTATTATTTCCTGGTCGCCAGCCACCCCAGTCAGAGCCGCTTCGTCAATCGTGCCGAGCTCGAGCACATCGCGGAAGGCACGGCGTACGTCGAGAAGAAAGAGATCGCTCCGTGGAGTACGTTCATCGGCTCCACGCAATTCTGGGCGATTGCCGGACAGTTCTTCGCCGTCGACTATGTCACCTACGTGTTCCTGGCATGGCTTCCCGTCTACCTGATCGAAGCTCACGGCTTCTCGTTGCAGCAGATGGGATTTGCGGCTTCGTTGCCGTGGATCGCTCTGACCGTTTGTCTCCTTGGGACCGGATATCTTTCCGACAAGATGCTGAAGGCCGGGATGAAAAAGAATGTGGTTCGTCCGTTGTTCGGGATTGCTGGACTGGTTGTCTGTTGCATTGGGTTGAATGCGGGCGCGTTTACCACGGGCAAATTGACCACGGTCCTGTTCCTGACGTTGGCTGCCGGCGGGTTGGGTCCGGTGTTCGCCGCCTCGTGGCCGGCGTGCATCGATCTTGGCGGCAAATTCACCGGCACGGTCAGCGGCTGGATGGGATGCTGGGGCAATATTGGCGGCGTTGTCGCGCCGGTGACGGCGGCTTGGGTCGCGACGCGATTCGGCTGGGGTGTAACGCTGGTCTCTACATCCGTTATCGCGGTGTTTGGCGCGGTGATGTGGCTGATGGTCAAACCCGATCAGCCATTGAAGGCGCCTAAGAGAGCTTCCGTCGAACTACCGGCGGAACCGTCAATTCGCGTCTAGCGGCGGTGTTTGTGCTGCAGCGGTGGGCATCATGCCGGAAAACGTATTGCCATCGGTGTTGCTAACCGCGATCTTCGCAAAGGGCAATTTGAGAGTGGCTTGGGGAGGGACACACAAATGGATCTTGGCCTGCTGGGAAGACGGCGCTGGTGCACGCCGGAGGTGGCGGGTTTGGCGGGTGCTATCGCCAAGGCACTTGCCGCAAAGGAGCCGCCGTGGCGATGGCCGACATTTCGTTGGAAGCGGCCAAAGCCGTCGCCGACCAGATAACTGCGGCCGGTGGACGAACTCTGGCCATTTTCTTCTCGATATTTATGCGGCTGATCGACCACAATGGAAGAGGGCGAAACTGTCGCCATCTCGGGAGGTAGCGCGTTGCCTCTGATCAACTACATCACCCAGATACAATTCGATTTTGGTGCAGTTGCCCTGGTACGGCAGGAATGCAGCCGTTTGGGAATACGCAAGCCGCTGATCGCGACCGATGCCGGAGTGCGGGCCGCCGGTCTGCTCGACCGCGTGCTAGCGCACCTGGCGGATATGAAGGGGCTTCCCGTCTACGATCAGACCCCTTCGAACCCGACCGAGCGGGCGGTTCGCGTGGCCGCGGAGATGTACACGGCCAACGGCTGTGACGGAATTGTCGCCGTGGGCGGCGGCTCGGCCATCGATCTGGCAAAGGGCGCGGCCATCGCCGCCACTCATCCGGGGCCGCTCAAGACATATGCGGCCATCGAGGGCGGCATCGCGAAAATTACCTCCGCCACGGCGCCTGTCATTGCCATCCCCACCACCGCTGGCACCGGCGCCGAAGTGGGCCGGGCGGCCATCATCATTCTCGACGACGGCCGCAAACTCGCGCTGATATCGCCACACGTGGTGCCGAAGTCGGCCATCTGCGATCCCGAGCTGACCTTCGGCCTGCCTCCGCGCTTGACGGCGGCCACGGGCATGGACGCCATCGCCCACTGCATCGAGACTTTCCTGGCGCCTGCCTTCAATCCTCCGGCGGATGGCATTGCGCTGGACGGGCTATGGCGCGGTTGGGCACACATCGAATGCGCCACTGCTTCGCCGCGCGACCGCCAGGCCCGCCTGAACATGATGAGTGCCTCCACACAGGGCGCCTTGGCCTTCCAGAAGGGACTGGGCTGCGTTCACAGCCTCAGCCACTCGCTGGCCGCGGTTGATCCCCGCTTGCACCACGGAACCCTGAACGCCCTGCTGCTGCCGGCGGTAATCGAGTTCAACGCCGGCGCGGCTTCGGTCCGTGAGGGCCGCCGGCTGGAGCGCATGGCGCAAGCCATGAATCTGTCGGCGCCGGGCGATATCGCCCCGGCGATTCGCAACCTGAACCGCCAGCTTGGGCTTCCTTCCGGCTTGGGAGAGCTTGGGGTAACAGAGTCGCTGTTTCCACGGATCATAGATGGGGCGCTGCTCGACCACTGCCACCGGACCAATCCGCGCACGGCAACTGTGGAGGATTACACCGCCATGCTGGCAGCGTCGATGTAAACAGGGTTCAAAGTTTCAGAGTTTCAAGGTTTCAGGGCGGGAAAGGGGAACGGCAAATCCCTCAAGGGTTATTGATTGCTGCATATGTAATGTCCTATGGACGGCGATGATGTATCCAGCAGAAGTTGTCATGGCGAGCGCAGGCGCGGCAGCGCCGGAGCCGAGCCACCTTGTGTTTCCGGCACCAAACACAGGGTTCCTCCACTCCGCCGCGGGTTGCGCGGCTCCGGTCGGAATGATAATTAGAGATTCTGATAGGACATTTTTTGCAGCACTCAATAAAGCCCGCATTTTTTATTGCCTCTGGACGGCTGCTGAAACCCTACCATTTCAAAAAAACCCGTGAGATGGCTCGTAATTGAGCAGGTGGGAATATAGTAACCATGAAAGGAGCGCGCGTGCCGGACCGCGTGCCAAATCTCAATCGTTTCAGCGGCCTCGCCGGCTGTTACCAGGAGAGCCGCCCTTCCCCGCCTTCCGTGCTGGTGGACGTACTGACGCAACTGGCTCAGGCGCCGCGACCGCGGCTGGTGGTGGACATTGGCTGCGGCACCGGGCTCTCGACCCGCATCTGGGCGGGCCGCGCGGGCCAGGCGATCGGCATTGAACCTAATGCCGACATGAGACGTCAAGCCCTAGAGCAGACAACCTCCATGCCCTACATTTCGTACCGGGAGGGCCTGTCTACGCAAACCGGCCTGCCGGATGGCTGCGCCGACATAGTTACCTGCTGCCAATCGCTCCACTGGATGGAGCCGGAGCCGACCTTCGCCGAGATCACCCGCATCCTGCGCCCCGGCGGGGTGTTTGCAGCGGTGGACAACGACTGGCCTCCCACCATCGATTGGGAGGTCGAAGCTGCTTATGCCGCCTTGCAGAAAGAGAGCCGGCGGCTGGAGCAGGAGCACGGCTGCTCGCCCGACGTGGTGCGGTGGCCCAAATTCCAGCATCTCAGCCGCATGGAGGCCTGTGGCCGCTTCCGCGTCGTCAAGGAGATCGTATTGCATCAGGACGAGTGGGGAACGGCGGAGCGGCTGGTCGCGCTGGCGCGCAGCCACGGCAGCGTGGAGGCCGTGCTGAAGCATGGCTTCAGCGAAGAGGAAATCGGATTGGCAGAGCTGCGCCGCATCGCGCAGCGCCTGGGCGATAAGCCAACCAAGTGGTACTTCAGCTATCGCGTGCGCCTGGGCGTGAAGTGAAAAGCAGCTTCACGGGTGCCGCAAACGGAGATTCACATTCGATTCGGATTTCCGTGTTGCAGCCCTAATCTGAAATCTAAAATCTAAAATCTAAAATCAGAAATGTTTCACCAGGTGGTTCCCAGCACCCGTATCGGCTGTCCGGCCAGGAAAGCGCGCACATCCTCCACCGCCTCCCCGTAAGCATTGCGCAGGCTGTCAGCCGTGACGTAGCCGAGGTGGGGCGTCAGCAGGACATTGTCCAGGGACAGGAAAGGATGATCTGCCGGGATCGGCTCCTGGCCGTAGACATCGATCGCGGCCCCGGCGATCCGGTGGTTCTTCAGGACGGTGAACAGCGCCTGCTCGTCGACGATAGGCCCGCGCGAAGTGTTGATCAGGTAAGCGGTGGGCTTCATCAGGGCAAGCTCGGCCGCGGCGATCAGCCCGCGGGTGCGCTGGCTCAGGACCAGGTGTATGGTCAAGAAATCGGCGCGGCGAAACAGCTCTTCTTTCTCCACGCGCTGGACGCCGATGGCCGCCGCGCGCTCCGGCGTCAGGTTCTGGCTCCAGGCGATGACTTTCATTCCGAAAGCCTGGCCGATGGCCGCCACCTTGCTTCCCAGGTCACCCAGTCCGACCGCGCCCAGCACCTTGCCATGCAGCGCCACTCCCAGGGTCGACTGCCAGCGGCCCTGGCGCATCGACTCGTGCTCGCGCACGATGTTGCGGGCCAGCGCCAGAATCAGCGCCCAGGTCAGCTCCATGGTCGTGGCGTGGAGCATGTGCGTGCCGCAAACCGTGATGCCGCGCTCTACCGCCGCCTTTTGATCGATGGCCACATTGCGCCAGCCGGTGGTGATCAGCAGCTTCAGCTTGGGCAGCCGCTCGATCAGCGATCGCGGGAAACTTGGTGCGCTCGCGCATGGCCACGATGATTTCAAAGTCGCGCAGACGCTCGACCAGCGCGTCCTCGTTGGCCAGGGTATCGTGAAATGCCTGCACCGTAACCGCCGGCTTCAGGCTGTCCCAATCAGCCAGGGTCAGGGCTGCATGTTGATAGTCGTCTAGAATTGCTAGCCGCATTTTGCGCTCAAGCCTGCCTTTCTTCCCGGGTAAGGTTTCGAGTTTCAAGTTTCGAGTTCAACCCTCATATGTTAAACGCAGTGGAGCTGCCGTTCTGCCCGGCTGGCACCGCAACGTGACAAATGTGACCGTGGCCAGGTGCGGTTTGCCATAGGTATGGCTGGCGATTCCCGTTTTGGGCGTGCGGGCGTTCTTCCCGAGTTGGAACCCAAAGCTAAATCGCCAAAGCCGCCGCGAGGCTGGCTTAAGTTGATCCACGCCTATAATCCTAAGCTGTTTGATCTAGCGGCAAGCCCACTCACGGCGACATACGCGCCGCCGCGAGGCTGGGCAGGCTGGAGCCGGGTAGACCTGGGGGAGGCGCGACATGCCATTTGCTGGTGCCAACACTGCCACAAACAGAAAACCAGCGTCTGCGGGGTCTCCGGAGCAGCATCTATCTGCGATGTCGTTGCCAGCGGCACTGCTGGAGAACGACGCGCGTTTCCGCGCCATGTACGAGCATGCCGCCGTCGGCATTGAGCAGGTCGACCTGAATGGCCACCTGCTGATGGTCAACCCCGCTTTGTGCCGCATGCTGGATTACCGCGAAAAAGAGCTTCTGGGCAAGACGTGCGATGAGATCACATTTCCCGAGGACCGCGCCCGGAATGCGCGGCTGTTCGAAGCCATGCTGCGCGGCGAGCGCGATTTCTATGAAATCGAGAAGCGCTATTGCCGCCGCGATGGTTCGGCGGTCTGGGTGCATTTGACCTGTTCGCCGGTAAAAGATAGCCGAGGGAAGCCGCTATATCTCATCTCGATCGTCCAAGACATCACCAAACTCAAGCGCGCCGTGGAAGGGTTCCGCAAGCTGAACGCCGAGTTGGAGGAGCGGGTGGCGCGGCGCACGGCCCAGCTCACTGCCGCCAACCAGGAACTGGAATCTTTCAGCTTCGCGGTGGCGCACGACCTGCGGGCGCCATTGCGTCACATCCACGCCTTTGCCGACATTCTGGCCGAGGAGGCGGGCCCGGCGCTGGAGCCCCTGGCGCGGCAGCATCTGACCTACATCCGCGAGGCCGCCCAGCACATGAGCCATCTGATCGGGGACCTGCTGGAGCTGTCGCGCATGGGCCGGCGAGAGCTGTGCGCCCGGAACTGTCCCATGGGCGCGCTGGTAGAGGAAGTTGTCGCCGGGCTGGCGGCCGACGTCAAGGAGCGCGACATTGAATGGCGCATCGGCGGCCTGCCCACGGTCCAGTGCGACCCGGGGTTGATGACGCAGGTGTGGACAAACCTGCTTTCCAACGCCCTGAAGTTCACCCGCCCGCGCCAGCGGGCGCTGATCGAAGTCGGCTGCAAGGACGCCGAAGGCACACCTGTTTTTTACGTGCGCGACAACGGCGTCGGCTTCGACATGCAATACGCCGATAAGCTGTTCGGCGTCTTCCAGCGGCTGCACCGCCAGGAGGAGTTCGCAGGGACCGGCGTGGGGTTGGCCATCGTGCAGCGCATAGTGCGCAAGCATGGCGGCTGGATCTGGGCGAAGGCGAAGCTGGACCAGGGCGCAACCTTCTATTTCACCCTGGCCGGCATGCCCCCCGGCCCCAAGCGCGCGACCTGGCCGTGTCCGCATGGAGATAACAAGGAGAAATTGTGCCCGTAGAAGCCAGCGAAAAAACCAAGCGGCTGTTTTCGATATTCAAAGAGGCTATCCAGAGGGAGCGGGAGGCGCAGAGCCTTTACCGGCAGGCAGCGGAGCTTTGCGACGACCCTGCGGCGAGAAGAATACTGGAGGAATTCCAGCGCGACGAACTGCGCCACGAGAAGGCGCTGATGGAACGCTATGCCTTGCTGCGCACGCAGTACAACGACGCCTCCTAGGATGAGGCCGCACGGTTGGCCAAAGATTTCAGCGCTTCACTGCCGGGGAAGGTTTCGTTTTCGGGTGCGTACGTGCCTTCGGCAGGAGGGCGTGAGATGACCTTCATCTCCCTCCAATCGTAAGGGAATTCCTTGCCGCAGGACAGGCAGACAACGTACATGCCGGTGAGGTTAGCAGCCGACGGGCGCCTGCCTCGGGGAGTTCTGGGAAAACTGTAGTTGCTGTGTATGCAGCCGAACATCAGGTTGAAAAAGGCGGAAACTCCGCTGGCGATAGTCATGATGTTTGTAACCTTTTCCCGCCACCACTGACCGCATGCAATATGATTCCCGCACAGCGGAAAAGGTTCGTTCATGAACAGGGCGCCAGCCAGGATAGGGGTTACAGGAAAAGGAAAGGAGAGTACAAGCAGGAGAACCGCAGGTAGATACGAAGTCGAATTGCGGCGTGCGCACAGCGCTTCACGCCACCCGGCCGCTCAGGCGCCCGGGGTCGGCTTGTGCTGTTTGCATTTGCTGATGATGGCCGCGCGCAAGCGGGTGCGCAGGTCGTCGGGCAATTCGAACAGTTGCGAGTCGCGGTAAATCTCGATGGTCCGCTTGGTCGTATTGCAAACCACGTAGCAGTTGTGGCACCAGCGCAAATGTTCTTCCAGCTCGGCCCGCGTGGGCGCATCGATGGTGTTGTCCAGGTAATCCGTAAGCTCCTTCAAAAACTCAGAGCAAGTCACTGTCTGCTGTCTCCATTGCGCCGCATAAAAAATTTGTTCAACCGTTCGCGGAGCTGCAGCCGGGCCCGCAACAACCGCGATTTTACCGCTGGAATGCTCAAATTCAATGCCTCGGCCGTTTCTTCCGTGCTCAACCCCTCAACGTCGCGCAACACGAACACCGCGCGGAAGCCGGGCGGCAAACCCTGAATGGTCTTGCCGAGAATATCCTTCAATTCAGCCTGGGTGTACAACTGCTCCGGATTGGGAGCCCAGTCCGCCACCTCGCGCGGCATGGAATCCTCTTCCGTCTTGACATCCTCGTCGAGCGAGACCATGCGTTCCGGGCGGCGCCGGCGCAAGCGCATCAGCGCCTCGTTGACGGCGATGCGCACCAGCCAGGTGTAAAACTTGGACTGCCCCTGGAATTGTCCCAGGTTCTGGAAGGCCTTCAGGAACGCATCCTGCACCACGTCCTCGGCATCCTCGCGGTTCTGGGTGATGTGCTGGGCGATGCGGAAGACGTTCCGGTCATAGCGCTTTACCAGTTGCTCGAACGCGGCGACGTCTCCGTTCCGGGCGGCTCCCACCAGTAGGGATTCGTCGTCGTTTACAGTTTCGCCTACTTTGATGGCGTTGCTTCTCATATCGATTCAGGAATTTCCTGACCTGCAGTCGAATCTTGACTCGATTGTAAAGGTTTTGGGCAGTTCTTACCGGAAGAAAAATCGCGCCCTAACCACTCCGCTCCGGCGCTCCGGTACTCACAACAAGCAAAAAACCAGTCCCCGACTTCAGGCCCACCGTTGACATTTTACTATTCACCCCGGGCTTGCAGGCGGGGGGTGAGAAGGCTGATGCCTTAAGCTAAGCTGCGGGCTTTGCTTTGCTAGTGAGCAATCATATAATCGGCAAAACACTGGCTGGAGAAGACGGTGGAAGAAAATTGGGCGACAGCCGCCGAAAAGCTGGCTTCCAGGTTGATGGCGCAGTGGGGTGAAGAGCTGCGCCGGGCCCTCGGCGAAGAGCTGCAACCGGCTCTGGAAGCCGAGCTTCAAGCAGCCGGCAACGCCGCCACCCAGAGCTTTGCTGCCGACCTGATCCGCTTGCTGCAGGCCCCCAACCAGATCGAGATTCTGAACATGCTGCTGCAGGCGACGCAGCCGCTGGCGGCGCGGGCGGGCCTGCTGGTGCTGCGCGGCGGCGCTTTTGTCGGCTGGCAATCGTGCGGCATTCGCGACGCCGCAGCCTTTACCCGGCTCTCTATTCCCGCCGGAGAACGTGTAATGGTGCGGTTGGCCCAGGAGCGCCAACCGGTAAAGTTGCAGGCGGGCGAACTGGGCCCCGCCTTCGCCATCGGCGCTCCCGCCGGTTCCGGCGAGGTCCACCTGGTGCCTTTGCTGATTCGCGACCGCTTGGCGGCCGTGCTTTGCGCCGACGCGGCCAGCTCGCCGGCGCAACTTGAGGCGCTGAAGGCTTTGACGCTTACAGCCTGCCTGGCGGTGGAAGTGGTTTCGTTGCGCAAGCCGGCAGCCGCGGCGCCGCCGGCGCCGCCTCCACGGCCTTATTCAGCCCCTGAAGCCCGCACCGAGCCGCCTGCGCCACCCGTAGCTGAGCCGCCGGCAGAATACGCTCAGCCGGTGGCCAGACCACAGGCGGCCATGCCTCCCGCGCCGTCTGGCACGGTCGTGTCAATACCAGCCTCAGCCGATAGCGATGAGCATGCCCGGGCTAGGCGTTTTGCCAAACTGCTGGTGGAAGAGATTCAGCTCTACAACCAGGCTAAGGTTGCTGAAGGCCGCGCGCGACGCGATCTTTACGATCGCCTGCGCAGCGACATCGAGAAGAGCCACGCCGCCTACCTGAAGCGGTACGGTGGGGTGATACGCGATGTAGATTATTTCACCGATGCGTTGATCCGGATTCTGGCCGCCAACGATCGAGCGCTTCTAGGCAGCAGCTTTCCGGGTTAAACTGAGCAGCAGGAGTTGGTGAAACCCCAAGGCGATGTGTAAACGATCGTTGGCTCTGCTTCTCCCCGTTATCCTCATTGCCAGCTTACTTTGCGCCCAGGAAGAAAAGCCTGCGACGCCGCCCTCGGCCAGCCACAAGACAGCCCAGCAGAAAAAGGCTTCGGCCGGCAAGAAAACCGGCCACCCGCGCGCTGGCGCTTCGCAAAATGGCAAGTCCGCCAAGGCGCGGCGCGCCCGCGCGGCCAAACAGAAGCGCTTGGCTGCCGCCCGCGTGCGCCGCATGTCGCGCGCCTTCGTCGCCTCGGCCACGCTCAAGCCCATGGCGCAGCAACTGATCGAGACGCGCACGTCCACCGCCTACGCCGGGGTGGAACACTATGCCCGCCAGCACGCGGAAAGCGACGCCGGCGCCATGGCGTGGCTGGCCATCGGCTACGCGCACATTCTCGATAAGGAATACGCCAAGGCCATTCCCGCGCTGGAGAAAGCCAAGCTGCACGCCGGAGAACTGGCCGACTACGTTCGCTATTTCGAGGCGCTGGCCTATGGCGGAACTGGACAGAGCCAGAAAGTCGTCGCCGCCTTGCAGGATTTCTCCAACGAGTCGGCCGACTCGATCTTTCTGCATGACATAACGGCGATCTACGGGGAGGCGCTAACGGCTTCTAATCGGGCGCCGGAGGCGGTCGAATACCTGGAGGCGCATCGCACGCCCACCCGCGCCGACGTCGAACTGGCCCTTGGGCACGCCTGCATCAGCAGCGGAAACCCGGTAAAGGGGACGGAGATACTGCGGCACCTTTATTTCTTCATGCCGGTCAGCCCCGAAGCCACCCAGGCGGGCGCCGAGCTTATCACCCGGGGATACAGCCTCTCCATCAATTACGTCGAAGTTAAGACCCATGCCGGACTGCTGGCGCGGGCGAACCGCTGGGCGGACGCCGCGCGTGAATACCGCCAGGCGCTGGTGCTGGCGCCGCCGGAGGAGCGCGGCGATATGCAGGTGGCGCTCGGCACCGCGCTGCGGCGCAGCGGCAACCAGCGCGAGGGCCGCGATCTACTGCAGCGCGCCCAGGCCAGCGGCGAAGCCGACGCACAAAGGCTCGACAACCTGGTGGAAATTGCCCGCGCCGAAGAAAACGACGCTGATCTGCTCAATTACCTGGGCCAGATGCGGCAGACCGCCCCGGCCAGTCCCTGGTTCCAGTCGGCCTTGATCACCGCCGGCAACTTGTACCTGCTGCGCAAGGATTACGACCACGCCATCGACAGCTTCCGCGAAGCCGAACAACGCGTTCCCAACGGTCCGCGCTCCGCTTATGCGCAGTGGAAAGCCGCCTGGCTGAGTTACCGCCAGGGCCGCCTGGAGGAGGCGAAAAAAGAGTTCACGCGGCACGTGCAGCTTTATCCGGATTCGCCCGAGACGGCTGCGGCCGTCTATTGGCGGGCGCGGGTGGCCGAGCAGCAGAACGATATGCCGACGGCCCGCGCCTGGTATCTCAAGCTCACGGTTCGCTACCGCAATTACTACTACGGCTGCCTGGCCCGCCAGCGGCTGGTGAAAATCGGCGACTCTCCCGCCATCCACGATGCGGCGCTCGACCGCATTCCGCCGCTGCCCGCGCCGCCGGCGGCCGCCGCCCGGATCGTCGCGCCGCCGGAGGAGCTGCGGGTGGAGAAAAGCAAGCTGCTGGAAAACGCCGGCCTTACCGACTTCGCCGTCAAAGAGCTGCAGGCCGCCGACGGCGGCAAGAATGCCAACTGGGCCACCCTGGAGATTGCTCGCATCTACGGCGAGAGCGGCCAGTACCACCGCGCCCTGCGCTTCATGAAGTCGGCGGTGCCCAGCTATTTCGCCATCGATATCTCGGCGCTGCCGCGCCAATACTGGGATTACCTGTTCCCGCGGCCTTACTGGACCGAGGTGCGCCGCTTTGCCATGGAAAACCAGCTCGATCCTTATCTGGTATTGGCCCTTATCCGGCAGGAGTCGGAGTTCAACCCCGGGGCGGTCTCCCGCTCCAACGCCTTAGGGCTGATGCAACTGCTACCGGTCACCGGTCGGCAAACGGCGCGGGAGCTGCGCATGCGTGCATTCCGCACCGAAAACCTGCTGGTGCCGAACACCAACCTGCAGCTAGGGACACACTACTTCAGCACCATGCTGCAGCACTACAACGGGCAGGTCGAGTACGCCCTGGCGGCCTACAACGCCGGCCCCAACCGGGTGCAGGATTGGCTGGGCGGCGGCAACTATCACGAGATCGCGGAGTTCGTGGAGTCGATCCCGTTCACCGAGACGCGCGAGTACGTGCAGTCGATCATACGCAACGCGCAAATCTACCGCCGGCTGTATCCGCAGTAGGACAGCCCGCCCTTACGGCTTGGCCTCAGAAAAGATTGGCCCGGGCTCCGGGATGGCCGCGCCATCGTGACGCGGGTCGCTGGCGCCGAAGTGCACTCCCTTGCCGTCGTTCATAACCGCCTGTCCAAAGCCGAACTTGTTGGTGCGGCGGGGAACCACCTCGATCTGGTGGCCAAGTTCGGCCAGCTCCTGGCGCACCGGCTCGGGCACCAGCTCTTCAATCAGCACGTCGCAACCGGGGAAGGTATTTTTGGTGAAGCGTCCCGCCTCCAGCGCTTGCTGAATGTTCATGCCGTGATCGGCGATATTGGAGACGAATTGCGCGTGCGCCTGCGCCTGGTTCCAGCCGCCCATGATGCCGAAGCCGATGCGCACGTTCTGCTTCTGCATGAAGCCGGGAATGATGGTATGCAGCGGACGCTTGTGCCCGGCCAGCAGGTTGGGACTTTCCTTCTGCAAGCTGAACAGCGCCCCGCGATTCTGCAGCATGAAGCCCGCGCCGCGCGGCACCAGTCCCGAGCCGAAGCCCATATAGTTGCTCTGGATCAGGGAAACGATGTTGCCTTCGGCATCGATGACAGTCAGGTAGATAGTGTCTCTGCCGGGCGAATCGCTTATTCCCGGCAGGCGCGACGGCTCGACCGAGGCCTGGGCGCGCTCGCCGATGAGCTTGGCTCGCCGGGCGGCGTGCTTCTTGTCGAGCATGGCCGCCACCGGCACCTTGGCCACGTTCGGGTCGCCGACGTAGCGCAGCATGTCGGCATAGGCCAGCTTTTTGGCCTCGATCATCACATGCAGCGCGCGCGTGCTATGGAAGCCGTACTCCGCCATTGGGAACTGCTCCATCAGGTTCAGCATCATCAGCGCGGCAATTCCCTGGGTGTTGGGCGGAATCTCCGAGACTGTCCAGCCGCGGTATTCGGTCGAGATGGGGGCTACCCATTCCGGCTCGAATTCGGCCAGGTCGTTCAGCGTCATGGTTCCGCCATTTTCGCGGCAAATGGCTACGATCGCCTCGGCGGTGCGGCCCTTGTAGAAGCCGTCGCGGCCGTAACTGGTGACGTGACGCAGGCTGCCGGCCAGATCGGGATTGCGGAACAGCTCGCCGGGCTGCGGCGGACGGCCGTCGATGAGGAACGTCGAGGCGGCGTTGGGGTGGCTCAGTAGCTCTACTTGGTTCGCCCACAAGCGGGCGGTGACTTCGTTTACCGGAAAGCCCTTCTCGGCGTAATAAATTGCCGGGGCCAGCAAGGTCGAAAACGGCATGCTGCCGAAGCGCTCGCGCAGGGCGGTCCAGCCGGCCACCACGCCCGGCACGGTTACGCTGTGCACCCCGCGCACCGGCATCTCCTCGATGCCTTTGGATTTCAGGAACTCGGGCGTCAGCTCTTTGGGCGCCCACCCGCTGGCATTCAGGCCATGCAACTTGTCCGATTTGGCTTCATAGACGATGGCGAACAGATCGCCGCCCAGGCCGTTGCCGGTGGGTTCCATCAGGCCCACGACCGCGTTGGTGGCGATGGCGGCGTCAATGGCGTTGCCGCCGCGCTGCAATATCTGCACCCCGATCATGGCGGCCAGAGGCTGGCTGCTGGCCACAACGCCGAAACGCGTGGCCACCACCGAGCGGCCGGGCGGCGGCGGAGCAGATCCGGCCGACTTTGATTCTTCCTCTGCCAGCTTGGAGTCTGTCAACGCCAGTCCGATGCCGCCCAGGGCACACAGCAGGGTCCAAGTTGCATGAATCATAAAAACCTCCGGCTACTGCGATCGAAGAATTAATTCTACAATCATCTTCACAGATTCGCGCCGACGATATGGCCGAAGGAGCAGCCCATGAAGATCCGGATCGTGGTTTTCAATGGCGTGGATGAGATCGATTTTGTCGGACCTTACGAGGTGTTCCGGCGGGCCGCCAAGCTGGTTCCGGGGCTGGAGGTGCGTCTGGCGACGCTGGAGCCGCTGGCGCCGCTCACGGCGGCCAACGGACTGCGCTTCCTGCCCGACGAGGTGTTCGACGAGGCGGTTGATCTGCTGATCGTGCCCGGAGGCGGCTGGGCGGCGCGCGCGGTAACCGGCATTCGCCGCGAGGTCGAGCGCGGAGTGTTGCCCGAAAAAATCCGCGGCGCACATGCGCGCGGCGCCGTGATCGCCGGCGTCTGCACCGGCACAATGGCGATTGCCGCCGCCGGTCTGCTGCAAGGACGGCCCGCCATCACGCACCGTTCCGCCATTGACGACCTGCGCGCGCTGGGAATCCACATAAAAGAAGCGCGCATTGTCGACGACGGCGATGTAATAACCTGCGGCGGCGTAGCCTCTTCCCTGGATATTGCGCTGTGGCTGGTAGAACGGCTGTGGGGGGCGGAGCTGGCCGCGCAAATTGCCGGCGCAATCGAATACACGCGCGGCGGCGACCTCTATGTCAGCAAGAGCACCCGAACCATGCCGCAAGGCTCCAGCTAGACGTTTCCCAGTTTCGCACTGGCGCTCCGCCCTCGTCGCCGCCTTTGTGGCTAGGGTGGGTCGTTTGTATCAGGCGCGCTGCGCTCGCCCGCCTAGCCGAGGGCGGCTTCCTACGCCGCAGGGCCAGAATAGCGTCTCTCCACTAATCCGCTTGGCTGGAGCCGTAGATGTTGTCTGCCAGAACCTCTTCCGGCACGATCTGTAACCGAATTGCGCCTTCGCTTGGCAGGGCGTCGACGGGCAAGCCCTGCTGCCACAGCGTGTAGCGCAAGCTGAGCCGGTCGCCCTGCCGCGCCCTCAGCAGCGCCAGCGGGAGCTTGAACTCGAAGATCGTGGCCAGCGCTACTTCGACCCCGGCGGGCTTCTCCGGGGTAGCCAGCACCGTTTCCTGGCCGTTGCCGCCGGCCGTCTTGCCCGAAGTCTCCAACCCTGAAGCTTCGAACAGCCTCCAGCCTCGCAGGGTGCCATTCACGATGGCGGCATCGAGCCGCAGAGCCCGAACCGTTTTGCCGGCTCGCTGAACCGAGCAACTGGCCACCAGCCGAAACTCCCCCTCCGGCAGACGCACGATGAAGTCCAAACGCCCATAGAGGTTGGCGCCGGTGTTGCCGGCCGACGCCGCTGCGGTATCGGCCGGGACAGAGTCGATGCCCGCGTGCGCCGACTCCAGGTAGAACTGGCGGCCATGCATGGCGCTGGTGTGGACATCGGCGGCATATATGGCGGCGCCGATCCAGTCGAAGTAGAGCTCGTCACGGCCATCGACGCGCGGATGTATGTAGGCGGTTTGCGGAATTACCTGCGGGCGCACGTCGCTGCGCGTGATGGGCCGCGCCAGGCGGTCGGGGGCAGCCCGCCCAGGGCTTTGTGCACATTCGACAGGTGCTTGCGATATAGCTCGTCGAAATCGCGATCGTTGGCCGAGTGGTGCTCCGGGCCATACCACCAGTTCCAGTCGCTGCCCTCGGCAATCAACAGCTCTTCGAAGGCCAGCCGGCGCTCCTCGGCCGAGGCCTTGTGGGCATTGGCGTCGTAAAAATCGCGCGCTTCGGAGAGGTAGTCCCAGGCCAGGTTGTCCTCTTTGGCCCCGATCCAAACGTTGAAGTTGGCGTTGATCCACGATCCGGGAACCAGGCGCGAAAGCTGCCCGAAGTGCTTTTGCGGATGGCGTTCGATGGCTTCCGAGGCGGTGACGGCTTCCAGTTGCGGATCCTTCAGCAGCAGGTCATAGAAGCGGCGCAGGAACTCCCGGCCGGACTCAGGATAGGTTTCCCAGGCGTTTTCGCCGTCCAGAATGATGGAAATCACGGCGTCGTCGCCGCGGCGGAGCACCGGCTCGGCTGCCTGCCGCAGGCTGCCGATCAGGTGGGCGGCAGCTACGACGGCCGGCATTCCCCCGTAGATGAAGCCGATGAGATCGGAAATGCGGTGATCGCGAAACAGCAGGTGCATGGGGGCAGCGTCTTTGCCAGCCTGGTAGCGATATATCGTGTAGAGCTTGGCCGCGCCTTCGGGGCTGATTCGTCCCTGGCTGTCGCGCTGGAATTCGAAATTTAGGCTGCGGCCAAGCACGCCCTCGTCGCTGGCCATCCAGCCGATGCCGTTGCGGGCGGCGATAGCCAGCGCCTCCTCCGAGATGGCGCCTTCGGCCGGCCACATGCCGCGCGGGCGCACGCCAAACTCCTCCTGGTGGGCCGCCAGGGCAAGCTGGATCTGCTGCTCCGCGTCCTCGGGATGGCGGAAGCGGATGCTCGGCAACTGCAGCCCGGGCGAGGATTCCGCCCCGACGTTGGTGTCGCAAAGCAGCGGCAGAATGGGATGGTAAAAGGGCGTAGCCGAAAGCTCAACCCGGCCGGCTTGCGCAGCCTCCTTGTAGGCGGGCAGCACCGCCCGTATGATCTCGACCTCCTTCTTCATTACCAGGCGCTGATCGTCGAGGCTGAAGTTCCGGCCCTTATGCACCAATTCGCGGATTTCCGGCGCCTGCAGGTAGAACTCGTCGAACCAGGCCAGTTGCGAGAGCACTTGCAGATCGGTGAAGTCCTGCGCGCTCAGGCTCATTTCGGCGTGGCCCGGATCGTGGCCGGCGCCGTTGACCACGTCCAGCAGCTCGCGGTAGCGCGGGTAGCGGTTGATAACGCGTTCCAGGTTGGCCTGAAAAAGATACTGCAAGGCAAAGCGGCGCTCCCTGGAGCTCAGCTCGGCGGCGGGCTTGGCAGCCACCTCCAGGAAGGGATCGCGAGCCGCCTCCGCCGCGTAATCCTTGATCTGCCTGACCAGCGAGGGAACAAGATTGAAGTTCTGGTGGATGTCGGGAAACTCCTCCAGCAGCTTCACCATGCCGTAGTAGTCCTTGAGCGCGTGCATACGCACCCACGGCAGGCGATACTCTCCCGTGGCCAGGTCTTTGTAAAACGGCTGGTGCATGTGCCAGAGGAGAACGATGCGGAGCTTTCCAATTGGCATGCGAGTGCGCTGTTCCGAAAAACGGGAGGCCTTGGGACTGCCGGCGAATCGCCCCGGCAAACGCTGAAACCGTCTGCCAGGGGCCGGTCCCGCCGCTGCCGGCGGCCAATCCGTCCCGGTCTTCCCCGCGAATTGTAACAGTTGCAGAGCGATGGGGGCAGGACGCATGCTAGACTCGGCTTGTTCGCGATACCAAAGAAGTAACGGGGCACCCGGAAAAAGTTGTTTCAGGTTGCCTGTTTCACGCTCCTTGCTTTTGGGACGGGAAACGGAAACCTGAAACGATGATGGCGGTTTCGATTTGCGCATTTTCAGGCGTTACATACTGAGCGAGGTTCTGTCGCATGCGGCGATAGGGGCCTCGCTGTTTACCTTTGTCGTGTTCATGCGCGACCTGGGGCGCATTCTGGAAATCGTGGTCCGCAACAGCGCCCCTCTGCCCAGCGTGGCCGAGCTGTTCTTTCTCACCCTGCCCCAGGCCTTCACGCTGACGATTCCGATGGGCGTGCTGGTGGGTATCCTGATCGGGCTGAGCCGCCTGGCGGCCGACAGCGAGATCACCGCCATGCGCGCCTGCGGCGTCGGTTCCGGCAGCTTCGTTCGCATCGTCGGCATCTTTACCCTGGCCGCCTGGGGTCTCGCCCTGGTAAACAGCGTTTGGATCGCGCCCCGCTCGGCCGCCGCCCTGGACCGCCTGCAAGACGAGCTCAAGAGTTCGCAAGCCTCGTTCGAGGTGCAGCCCCGGGTCTTTTACGAATCTTTTCACAACCTGGTGCTTTACGTGCAGGATGTGCGCGGCAGCAGCGGCGCCGCCGACTGGCGGGGCGTTTTTCTGGCCGATATCAGCGATCCCTCCGCCCCCAAGATCACCCTGGCACAGAGCGGTATAGTCAGCAACGAGGGCCAGGACCGGATTCACCTGCACCTGACCAACGGGCTGCGGCAGGAGACCAACCCGCTGCGCCCGGAAGAGAACATCAACCAGGGCTTCACCGAAACCGATATCTCGCTGCCGGTGAGCGGTGGCGGCTCGGAGACGCGTGAGCTGGTGCCGGTGGCCGCCATGCCGACGCAAGAGCTGCTGTGGCGCGCCCAGCACCCGGAAAAAACGCCGCCGCCGCGCCCGGGCGTGCCCGCCGACGACTCCCAGGTCAAGGCGCGCTGGTACAGCGTGGAATTTCACCGCCGCCTGGCGCTGCCCACTTCCTGCCTGGTGCTGGCGCTGGTCGGCATCCCCCTGGGACTTTCCTCCAAGAAGGGTGGCAAGAGCACCGGCTTCGTGCTCACTATTCTGCTGGTCTTTGCCTACTACCTGATCTCGCTGATGGGCATCTCTTTCGGGCGTGGAGGCAAGCTGCCGCCCGCGCTGGGCGTGTGGATGTCCGACATCATTTTTTTCGTGACCGGCGTAGCGCTGCTCTTGCGGGCGGACCGGCAGCCGGTCGAGATCGGAACCCTGCGCGAGTGGTGGGGGCGGCTAAAGGATACGGTGCAGAACGGGGTCAAGGCGCATCCGCTGCATCTGCGCCCCCGCGCCGGCGCCTTCGAACGCGCCTCCGGCCGCCACCGGCTTTTCCGGGCGCGCTTTCCCCTGATCCTGGATGACCTCGTCCTGCGCGACTTTTGCCTCTACTTCGGGCTGATCCTGAGCACCTTCCTGATCCTCACCCTGGTGTTCACCTTCTTCGAGCTGCTCAGCGACATCGTGCGCAACAAGGCCCCGCTGATCCTGGTGGCCGAATACCTGGCCGACGTCACCCCTTCGATGCTCTACATCATGACCCCGCTGAGCGTGCTGCTGGCGGTGCTGATCACCTTCGGGCTGATGCAGAAATCGAGCGAGCTGACGGCCGTCAAAGCCAGCGGGATCAGTCTCTACCGCATCGTCATGCCGGTGTTCATAATCGCCGCCGTCATCGCCGGCGCGCTGTTCGTCTTCGACCAGCTCTATATTCCCCGCGCCAACAAGCAGCAGGAGACGCTTCGCAACCAGATCAAGGGCAAGCCCGCCCAGACCTACCTGCGTCCCGACCGCAAATGGATCTTCGGCGAGCACGACGACATCTTCTACTACGAGTTCTACGATCCCGATCAGAACCGCTTCGCCAACATCTCGGTCTTCTTTTTCGACCCCAAGACCTTCCAGTTGAAGAGCCGCATGTTTGCCGCGCGCGCCCACTGGTCGGACACGCTGGAGAAATGGGTCTTCGAGCAGGGCTGGACGCGCACCTTCCGCGGCTCCGCCATCGAGGAATACGCGCGCTTCGACGTGCGCACCTTCGCCGACATCAGCGAGCCTCCAACCTACTTCAAGAAGGAGGTTAAACAGTCCTCGGAGATGAGCTACGAGGAGCTGCGGCGCTACATTCGCGACCTGCAGCAGAGCGGCTTCGACGTGGTGCGGCTCAAGGTGCAACTGCAGAAGAAGTTCGCCTACCCGCTGATTACCCTGATAATGGCGATCCTGGCCGTGCCCTTCGCTACCGCCGCAGGGAAGGCGCGGCGCGCTCGCCGGAGTGGCCGTGGCCATCGGCGTCGCCATCGGCTACTACATAGTTTCCGGACTGTTCGAAGCCATGGGAAACACCAACCAACTGCCGGCGGCGATGGCCGCCTGGGCCCCGGATATCATCTTTGCCCTGGCTGGCGGATACCTGCTGTTGAAGGTTCCGACGTAGTTTTTTGCACCCGCATCTGCCAACTACGGGCAGGTATGGGGCACCTGCTGCCTTCACATTCCCAGAATCCGGTTCCACAGAGATCGTGAAATCATCTAAATTGTGGATAGAAGATGGAAACGATGAGCAATCTCCGCCCGCTGCTTCCCTACCTGGGAAAGTACTGGCGCGGGCTCCTGGCCGGCTTCTTCTCCGTCCTGGGCACCAATGCCATCTGGATAATGTTTCCGCTGGTCATCCGCCGTGCCATCGACAGCCTGAATTCCGGGATCACCAGTCACAAACTGATCACTTACGCGCTGCTGCTGGTGGCAGTGGCGGCCGGCAAAGGCATCTTCCAGTTTCTCACCCGCTGGATCGTGATCGGCATCTCGCGCGACATCGAGTTCGACCTGCGCAACGACCTGTTTCGCCATCTGGAGTCGCTGTCCTACGGCTTCTACCAGCGGACCCGCACCGGCGACATCATGGCGCGCGCCACCAACGACCTGAACGCCGTGCGCATGCTGCTGGGGCCGGCCATCATGTACTCGGCCAACACCATCGTTTTCACCACCGGCGCCCTGATCTTCATGGTGGGCATCAGTCCCAAGCTCACGGCCTGGGCCTTTCTCCCGCTGCCGGCCGCCAGCATCGTCATCCAGTACTTCGGCCGGCGCATCCACGAGCGCTTCGAGCGCATTCAGGCCATGTTCTCCGATATCTCGGCGCGCGCCCAGGAGAACTTCTCCGGCGCCCGCGTCATCCGCGCCTACGCCCAGGAAGAGGCCGAGATACGCATTTTTGAAGCCGAGAACCGGGAGTACATCAGCCGCAGCCTCAAGCTGGTTCGGCTGATGGGAATGCTGTGGCCGACGCTGGAAACCATGCTCGGCTTCGCCGTAGTGCTGGTGCTCTGGCTGGGTGGACGCGAGGTGCTGCTGGGACGCATGACGGTTGGCAGCTTCGTCGCCTTCAACACCTACATGGTGCAGCTCACCTGGCCGGTGATCTCGCTGGGCTGGGTCATAAACATCTTCCAGCGTGGCCGGGCCTCCCTGGGCCGCCTGAACCAGATCATGACCGAAAAGCCGGAGATAATCGACGATCCGGCGCTCGCGCGCTACGGGGCCGAAACTCCGATCTGCGGCGAGATTGAGTTTCGCAACCTGAGCTTCGCCTATGTGCGCGATTCCGGCGGCAACGGCGCTTCGCCCGAGCACAGGCAAGATGCCCTCTTCGCAGAAATGCCCGTCGTGCCCGCGGTGCCTGGGGGCGAGCCGCGGCCCTCGGCCGTGACCGTGCTTAACAACATAAACCTGCGCGTTCCAGCCGGCAGCAGCTTGGCCATAGTGGGGCCGACCGGTTCCGGCAAATCGACGCTGGTCAGCCTCATTCCCCGCATCTACGACGCTGAACCCGGCACGGTGCTGATCGACGGTCACCCCATTCGCGAATTCCAACTCGAGCATCTGCGCCACAACATCGGATTCGTTCCCCAGGAGACTTTTCTGTTCAGCGAGACCATTGGCGGGAACATCGCCTTCGGCGTGGAAAACGCCAGCCCGGAGGAAATCCGCAACGCCGCCGAAATTGCCGGCATTGCCCGCGACATCGAGGACTTTCCCGACAAATACGCCACCCTGGTCGGCGAGCGCGGCCTGACGCTCTCCGGCGGACAGAAGCAACGCACCGCCATCGCCCGCGCCGTCATCCGCAATCCGCACATTCTGGTGCTCGACGACGCGTTGGCCAGCGTCGACACACAGACCGAGGAGCACATCCTCAACCACCTGCGCCAGGTGATGCGCGGACGCACCACCATCTTCATCTCCCACCGGGTTTCCACCGTGCGCAACGCCGACCGCATCGCCGTGCTGCACAACGGCCAGATCGTCGAGTACGGCACCCACGACGAGCTGCTCGCCCGCAACGGCTACTACACCAGCCTGCATAACAAACAGTTGCTGGAAGAAGAGCTGGAAACGGTGTGAAGAGGCAGATGCCTCGACTCCCTGCGGTCGCTCGGCATGACGCCATGATGGGGTAAGGCTACTATGGAGCCGCTATAGAGGCACACGACGGTTTCAATTTCCGTTCCAAAGAACGGGCACTTGAAACTTGAAACTCGAAATTACCGAATCACCAGCACTTCCCGCATATTGTCGCGTCCCAGGAAGAACTTGAGCGAGTTGTAGCCGTGGAAGAGGTTTTCGATGTGGCGGTTGTTGAAGACCCTTTGCAGGCGGAGCTGCGGCGGTCCCTGGCGCAGCTCCAGCGTATCCGGCGAGACGATATTGAAGCGGAAGTAGGGCACTTCAGCGCCGGCATCCTTGGTATGAAAGAAGCCGAAGAGAATCCCTTTCGGCTTCATCACCCGATGCAGGCGTTCGATGACCGGTTTCACCAGCTCTTCCGGCAGGTAGTCGGCCAGATCCCAGAGCAGCACGGCGTCGAAGAGCTCGGCCTCATAGCCGAGGTTCTCGGAAAAAAAGCGAACCGTGTCGATGCGCTTTTCTCCCTCCTCGCCGGTCTCCACCAGCAAGCCGGGATCGCCGGCGGCCAGCATCAGGTCCTCGTTGTAGGCGCGGTGGCCGAGGCCGGTTATGAAATGGAGATTAGCGGGCGAGGTCGCGCCCAGGTCCAGCACCACCTGCCCTTCCGGCTTGGCGATGAAGCGAATGAATTCGTGAAAGCCGGTGGAGCGCCGCTGGCGCCCATCCTCCCCGCGCCCGCGCAGCTCCGGCTCAGTCGCGTTGCCGCCAAAAATATTGCGAAAGAAACCCACCTGAATGACCCTATTCGGCGCCGTTGCGCGCCCCATTAAGAGGCTGCAGAAAAAACAGGTTTCAGATATGGCGAGGCTACAAGATCCTGTTTGCTGCTCTTATAGTGCCCACATTCCATAGCGCCTCGCTTGTTGCTTCGGCGCGTTTTTCCGCAGCCTGCTAAAGGCAACCACGGATTGATGGGGCTTTCCTCTTCTCCGCCGCCGCGGGGCAAAATACCGGCGGGCGCCGCCAGGCGCCCGGCCGGACCGAAGATTACCCCAGTAAAGGCAAAACCGCGTTCACCGGGAGCCCCGGAGCTCGCGCCTGGCTACTTCTGATCGAGCAGCGGAGCCTGGGTCGCCGCCGCTACCGTGGTTGACGACGGAGCTGCCGCCGCAAATTCACGGCGAACCTCCGCCTTCGGCTCAGGCTTCTGAATATCGATCCCGCCCTTGAGGAAGGCTCCGTCCTCGATCATGATTCGCTGGGTAAGAATGTCTCCAGTGACCACGGCGGATTTTCTCAGCTCCACCCGTTCGCTACCCCGCACGTTGCCTTCAATGCGGCCGAAGACGACCACCGTCTGCGCCTGGATGTTGGCGCGAATCCGGCCGTTCGGGCCCACCGTAAGACCATGGCCGCTAAGTTCTATGCTGCCTTCCACTTCGCCGTCCACAAACAGGTCTTCACGGCCGGCAAGCTCTCCTTTGACGCTGACCAGCTTGCCCAGCCGCGCCATCTCCGCCCGCATCGTGCGCGCCAGCTCAGCGCGCGGCTCCTCCAGCTTTGGCGCCTCCGCCGGACCAGGCTCGCGGGCTGGAGCTGCCGCGGCTGGAAAAGGTGACTGCGGAACAAACGGTTTTTCATCGTCTTTGCGCGTTTTCCACATCGGAGACAATCTCCTGGGTTCTTGGCCGCCGGTCTGAACGCACTCCTGCGCCCTCGCTGCCGGAATGCCAGAAATGAACTATCCCGACTATACCCAACCGCGAATGCATGGGCAATGCGGTTTCACACCCATGCTCAATCCTGCGGCGCTACTGGCCAGGCAGCCCTAAGGTTTAGGATTTAGTTGTCACAGCTTAAGGCTAATCAAGAGGCACAGCGACAGTAGCTCGCCTCTCAGGATGCCCTTTCCCCTATCACTAATCCCTAAACACCGCCGCCAAGAGGTGTGGCCCTCGTAAAGTAGCATCGAGGTGCTCATCCGTAGTATCGGCGTGGAATTCAATTCCAAAACTATTTACCTTTTAGTACACAGAATTCTCCTGCCCTGGCCGCCGGTTGCGCGGGCAGCCGGGTACGAAGACCGCCGCTAGAAATAATGCCCATGAAATGTTGCACTTGGCCCTGACAGGAGCCGGTCCGGCTGATTTGGCCTGTGGTTTGCTGAACAGAGCTGTGTCGGTCCGGTTGGCAGAGCGTGGGCGGCGTGGCCCAAAACCCAGGGGAACATAAGGTCCGCCGCACACGCGCTCTGGACTGGACGAATGGGACTGCCTTCCAATCGGACCGATTGTCTTAAGTTTCAGGTTTCGAGTTTCGTCGGCAGCCCAACTGTAGCTTCCAGCCTCGGTTTAGTTTCACCTTTCAGGTTTCGTGTTCCCATCTTCTCGCTCGCCTCAACCAGCTCAGCTCTTCCCGCCAAGTGACAACGCATCTTTCAGCCGTAATGGCAGCACGCCCCAGTTCGTGAAAGGCGCAACGTGAAACGGGAGTTACAGCCCAGGGCAGTTGAACGTCGAAACTTGAAACTAGAACTTACAGCTCGATCCTCTCCTGACGCCGATCACACCGCGTTGTGATTTACCTCACACTGCAATCGGCGCGGCGGGCGGGAAAATACCTTTAGCGAATGGAAAAAAGTTTCAGCGTAATGGATTCACCTGCGGTTGGGCCATACGTGTGGAGCTCGGGTCCGCTGGTGTCCTGCTTTAATTCGGACTTCTCCAGATGTAATTCTCCGAGGCATAAAGGCTTCCATGTATAGAATTCTGCAAGCAAGATTTCTGGGTCGCAACATCAAGCTATTTGAAATCGAGGCCGCGCGCATCGCCAAGAAGCAGCGACCCGGCCAGTTCGTTATCGTGCGCCTGTACGAGCAGGGCGAACGCATCCCGCTCACCATCGAGGGCTCCAAGCCGGAAAAAGGCACCATCAACCTGGTGGTGCAGTCGATCGGCAAGACGACCCACCTGATGAACTCGCTGGAGGCGGGCGACGCCATTCTCGACGTCGTCGGTCCGCTGGGCAAGCCTTCGGAAATAGAAAAGTACGGCACTGCGGCGGTCATCGGTGGCAGCGTCGGAACGGCCATTGCCCTGCCGGTGGCGCGGGCGCTCAAGCAGGCCGGCAATCACGTCATCGGCATCACCGGCTCGCGCACCAAGGAGCTGCTCATCCTGGAGCAGGAGCTGCGCGAGGCCAGCAGCGAGACCTACGTCATGACCGACGACGGCAGCTATGGCGAAAAGGGCTTCGTCACGGAAAAGCTGCAGCAACTTATCGACAGCGGCCGCGGGATCGATTACGTGCTGGCCATCGGGCCGGTGCCCATGATGCGTGCCGTCGCCCAGGTGACCAAAGACAAGAGCATCAAGACGGTGGTCAGCCTGAACTCGATCATGGTCGACGGCACCGGCATGTGCGGCGGCTGCCGCGTGCTGATCGATGGGAAGAGCCAGTTCGCCTGCGTCGACGGCCCCGAGTTCGACGCCCAGAGGGTCAATTTCGAGGTGCTGATGCAGCGCAACAACATGTACCGCGAGAGCGAGAAACGCTCGCTGGACACCTTCCTGGCCAACCCGGAGGCGGAGCTTGAAGCAGGTGCGCGAATCCTGCCGATTGCGCCAACTGGAAGAGCAGGCACGCAAGGAGGCAGTCCATGCCTAAACGCATACCTGCCCGCGACCGCATGAAAATCCAGCGCACGCAGATGCCCGAGCAGGACCCCATCGAGCGCGGCCACAACTTCCGGGAAGTCAACCTCGGCCTGCCGGCTGAAGCCGCCCAGCAGGAATCGATGCGCTGCATCGAGTGCAAGCAGCCGACGACCTGCACCAGCACCTGCCCGGTAGAGGTGAAGGTGCGGGAGTTCCTGGACCTGGTTCTGGCGGGAGATTACCTGGGCGCCGCCGCCAAGGTGCGCGAAGACAATGTGCTGCCGGCCATCACCGGGCGCGTCTGCCCGCAGGAAGACCAGTGCGAAGGCGGCTGCCTGCTGGGCAAGAAGGGCCTGCCGCTGGCCATCGGCTACCTGGAACGCTTCGTCGCCGACTACGAGCAGGCCACCGGCAAACTCGGCCTGCCGCCCATCGCTCCGCCTACCGGCAAGAAGGTCGCCATCGTGGGCAGCGGCCCGGCCGGCCTGAGCTGCGCCGGAGACCTCATTCAGAAGGGCCACAAGGTGCGCGTCTTCGAGGCCCTGCACGAGATGGGCGGCGTGCTGGTCTATGGCATTCCCGAGTTCCGCCTGCCCAAGAGCATCGTGCGCCAGGAAGTCGACAACATGCGCCGCATGGGCGTGGAATTCGAGACCAACGTGGTCGTCGGCAAGACGGTCACCATCGACGAGCTGATGAAGAACGAAGGCTACGACGCCGTCTTCATCTGCACCGGCGCCGGCCTGCCGCAGTTCCTCAACGTCCCCGGCGAGCACCTGAACGGAGTCTATTCGGCCAACGAGTTCCTCACCCGCATCAACCTGATGCGCGCCTACCGCTTCCCCGAGTTTGACGAGCCCATCTACGACTGCAAGGACAAGGACGTGGTGGTGGTCGGCGGCGGAAACACGGCGATGGATGCCGTCCGCACCTCGCTGCGCCTGGGCGCACGCTCGGCTTCCATCTTCTATCGCCGCACCGAAAAAGAGATGCCCGCCCGCAAGGAAGAGGTCCATCACGCCAAGGACGAAGGCATCCGCTTCGAGTTCCTGGTCAACCCGGTGGAGTTCATCGGCGACGAGAAGGGCTGGTTGAAGGCGGTCAAGTGCATCCGCATGGAGCTGGGCGAGCCCGACAGCTCGGGACGCCGCCGCCCAGTGCCCATCAAGGGCTCGGAGTTCGTTACCCCGGTCTCGGTGGCCGTCATCGCCGTTGGCACCACCGCCAACCCGCTGATCCAGTCCACCACGCCGGACTTGGCAGTAAACAAGTGGCGCTACATCATCACCGACCCGGAGACGACCCGCACCTCCAAGCGCGGCGTCTTTGCCGGCGGCGACATTGTCACCGGCGGCGCCACCGTCATCCTCGCCATGGGCGCCGGCCGCAAGGCGGCCAAGTCAATCCACGAGTGGCTGACCACCGGGGTGTGGGAGGTTCCACCGAAAGCGCCCGAAACTCCGAAGGCGCCCGAGGCAAGCAAGTCGTAGCGTAGGCCCAGCCGTCCCCGGCTGGGCAGGCCAGCGAGCGCTCGCCTCAGTAGCAAGCCCGGCCGAGGGTGGCCGGGCCTACATGTGGGCTGCCCTGGCGAAGCGAACGAGCTCAGTGAAGCGAAAACTCGAAACTGGAAACTCGAAACCGGAAACTGGCTTCTCCCCCCGCGAACTCCGATTCTTGCGCGGCCTGAAGACTCCGGCCCGCATTCAAGCTTTTATCGACAGCCTCCCCTATCACTTGGCCGACACCTCCTGGTCGCCGCGCCGCTGCCTGCGTGAGCGCACCGCGCACTGCCTGGAGGGCGCGCTCCTTGGCGCCGCCGCCTTGCGTGCCAACGGCTATCCGCCGCTGGTGGTCGATCTCGAAGCGGTGCGCGACGTCGATCACGTGGTCGCCGTCTTTCGCCAAATGGGCTATTGGGGAGCGGTGGCCAAGTCGAATTTCGCCGGGCTGCGCTTTCGCGCGCCCATCTACCGCAGTGTGCGGGAGCTGGCGCTGAGCTACTTCGAGAGCTACTACAACCTGCGCGGCGAGCGTACCCTGCGCGCCTATTCGCGCCCGGTGAATCTGGCACGCTTCGACCGCTTCGGCTGGATGACCGCCGAGAAGTCCATTTGGGTTATCGCCGAGCACCTGGTCACCGTGCCGCATACCCCGCTCTTCCCCGCCCGCCTGGAGAAGAACCTGCCGCGCCTGGACCGGCGCTCGTTCCAGGCCGGGCTGACGGGGTACGTCAAACACTAGCTTCGCTTCGCCGTTTTGCATTGCCGCAGCCCGCGAAGCGGGCAAAAGAGGGCTAGCCCCAGGCGCAAGCCTGGGGTGTTGAAAATTGTCCAGTCTCGCCCTAGCCCGCGCAGCGGGCGTAAGAACATTTTCCTTTCCGTTATTGCCAAATGTAGTGTTCGTCGAATTCCACGCCGTGTTTTCGCAACAAGGCAAGAAACTCGTCTTGAAACGAAATCTTTCGATGATGCTGCTCCTGCTCTTGTATGTAACGGATTACGTTTGCGCGGTTGGACGCGCTCACGCTAAATGCGCCATAGCCAGCCTGCCAGGCGAAGGAACGTCGCTCGGGCCATTTCTCCTTCACCCACCGGGATGAATTCGTCTTTAGCACCCGCAGGCAATCAGCTAGCGCGAGATCGGCTGGCAACCTCGTCAGCAGATGAACATGATCTCTAGTTCCACCAATAGCGATCGGTGTCGACCGGAGTTCGCGAAGAATTCCACCGATATAGCTTTGCAGATCGGATCGAATGGCGTCGCCAATCGTTGGCTCGCGTAGGCGGGTTGAGAAGACAACATGGATGAGCAGGTTGGTAAACGTATGCGCCATTCTTACGCCCCCTCCGTGGCTATGCTGGGTTCACCAACCATACCCCCAGGCTTGCGCCTGGGGCTACCGTCTTCTGCCCGCTACGCGGGCTCGGCGCAATTGCCCGACAAGGTAGCTGGGCGTCCTGAAAACGAGAACCGTGAAACGAAAACCGATCCTAGACTTAGGTCCATCCCTTCAACTACGCCCCAGCTATAATCAAGGGTTCCCCACTCGCCGAAACCGGTTTCTGTGGGGTTCGAGCCGAGCCATGCAATTCAAGCTGGAATCTAAGTATCAGCCGCAAGGCGATCAAAAGACGGCAATTGTGCAGCTTGTGTGTGGGCTGCGCGAGGCCGAGAAGCACCAGGTGCTGCTGGGCGTTACCGGCTCCGGCAAGACGTATACGATGGCCAAGCTCATCGAGGAGGTCAACCGCCCGGCCCTGGTTCTGGCCCACAACAAGACGCTGGCGGCGCAGCTTTACCACGAATTCAAGAGCTTTTTCCCGCACAATGCGGTCGAATACTTCGTCTCCTATTACGACTACTACCAGCCCGAGGCCTACATTCCCGCCGGCGACGTGTACATCGAAAAAGAAGCGACCATCAACGACGAGCTTGACAAGCTGCGCCTGTCGGCCACGCGCTCGCTGTTCGAGCGCCGCGACTGCATCATTGTCGCCTCGGTGAGCTGCATCTACGGCCTGGGCTCGCCGGAAGCCTACTACGGCATGCTGCTCTTCCTGGAAAAGGGCCAGAAGATCAAGCGCCAGGAGATCACCCGCAAGCTGGTCGAAATCCTCTACGAGCGCACCGACGACCGACTTCCGCCGCGGCACCTTCCGCGTGCGCGGCGATGTGATCGAGATCTTTCCCACCTACGAAGACAACGCCTACCGCATAGAGCTTTGGGGAGACGAGATCGAGTCGCTGGCGCAGATTGATCCGCTGTTCGGCACCGTCAAGCAGAAGTACGGCCGGCTGCCCATCTACCCCAAGACGCACTACGTGATGAAGCCGGAGACGAAGAGCGCAGGCCATCGACTCGATCCTGAAAGAGCTTGCCTGGTGGGAGGCCGAGCTGGAGAAACAAGGGCGCATCGTCGAGGCGCAGCGCGTGCACCAGCGCACCCGCTTCGACCTGGAGATGATCAAGGAGATTGGCTACTGCCACGGCATCGAGAACTACTCGCGGCATTTCACCGGCCGGCTGCCGGGCGAGCCTCCGCCCACGCTGCTCGACTATCTGCCGCGCGAGTGCCTCATCTTCATAGACGAATCGCACCAGACCATCCCGCAGTTGCACGGCATGTGGCACGGCGACCGCTCGCGCAAGCAGACGCTGATCGAGTACGGCTTCCGCCTGCCCAGCGCGCTGGACAACCGCCCGCTGACCTTCGAAGAGTTCGAGAATCGCGTGAACCAGGCCGATCTATGTCTCTGCGACGCCAGGGCCTTACGAGTTAACCAAATCGGCCGGCGTGGTCGTCGAGCAGATCATCCGACCCACCGGGCTGGTGGACCCGGAGGTCGAGGTGCGCCCGGTGCGCGGCCAGATCGACGACCTGCTGCACGAGATTCGCGCAGCGCGCGGACAAGCATCGAGCGCGTGCTGGTTACCACCCTCACCAAGCGCATGGCCGAGGACCTGGCCGAGTACTACGCCGAGGTCGGAGTGCGCTGCCGCTACATGCACTCGGAGATCGAGACGCTGGAGCGCATCAAGATTCTGCGCGATCTGCGCAAGGGCGAGTTCGACGTGCTGATCGGCATCAACCTGCTGCGCGAAGGGCTGGACCTGCCGGAGGTCTCGCTGGTGGCCATTCTCGACGCCGACAAAGAAGGTTTTCTGCGCTCGGCTGGCTCGCTCATCCAGACCATGGGCCGCTGCGCCCGCAACGTCGAGGGCCGGGCCATCCTCTACGCCGACCACATGACGGACTCGATGCGCAAGGCCATCGACGAGACCGAGCGCCGTCGCGCCATCCAGCAGGCGTACAACCGGGAAAACGGCATCACGCCGCATGAGCATCGTGCGCCCGGTCGACATGGCGCTGGCGCAGATCGTCGAGGCCGATTACGCCGACCTCAGCGCCCCAGCAGAGGGCGTTCCCGAGTTCAAGTCACAGGACGAACTCGATGCCTATATCGCGAAGCTGGAGACGGAGATGCGCGAGGCCGCCAAACGCTTCGACTTCGAAGTGGCCGCCAAACTCCGTGACCAGGTCCGCGAGCTGAAGACGAAAGAGTTTATTTTTGCGTAAGAGTGAAGAGGGAGTTTCGAGTTTCGAGTCGGTGCCCCACATTTGCTTCGCAAATGTGGGGCACCTTCGCGAATCCTAATCCCTATTCCCTGTTTCCCTACTCCACTTCCTGCAGGGTCTTGATGTGTTCTTCCAGGGCGCGGACGTATTCGCGTTCGGCGGCCAACTCCGCCTCCAGCTTTTTGATCTGGCTCTGCAGGCGTAAGAGTTCGAGGCGCGTTTTGGCCGGCTGGAGTCCGGGAGACTCGGGCACCCTGGGTTTGCGGGCGGCGGGTGGAGGCGGGGCGGGAGGCTGAGTTTCCGCTGGCGGCGAATCGGAAGCAGCCGCGGGCTGGGCCACTGTGGGCGGCATCGGGCTGGCAGGCTGTGCCTCGCCAGCCGGCGCGGCTACTGGAGCGGCCGGAGGAGCGCCGGGACCTCCGGCAGACGGCAGCTCTCCGCCGGACAGAGCCCGCGGAGGGCGGACCTCAGCCAGGGGTTCTTCCGGCGCCGGCACGGCAGAGACGGTTCGCGCGAGGGCCGGAGCAGCGCCAGCGGCGGCGCTGTCGCCAATAGCGACGGCAGGCGGCACCATCACGGCCGGCACAAAGGCGGGCTCGGCCTGGGGGTCCGGTGCCGTGCGCGGCACCACCGCCAGCGATGGCCGGGCAAGCGGGCGCACTGCCGCCGGGCTCTGAAAGATGCTGCTCAGGGCGGCCATGGCCGCCACCGAAGCTGGCGGCGGGGCCACCGGCTTCGGCGCACCCTTGTCGTGCAGCAGATGCCGCACGCGGGCAATCAGGTCCTGCGGCTGAAAAGGTTTGCGGATCAGCTCGTCGGCCTTTACGGCGAACGCCTTCTCCGCCACCGACCGGTTCACCACCCCGGACATGAGGATCACCGGGGTCTTGGCGAGCATGGGATGCTGGCGTATGTACTGACAAACCTCGTAGCCGTCCTTGTCCGGCATGATCACGTCGGAGATGACCACGTCAGGCGCGGTCTGGTCCATGAGCGTGAGCGCGCTGCCGGGATCGTGGCAGGTAATGACGTTGATGTTCTCGCGGCGGAAGGCGATCTTGATGACTTCCCGCATGGTGGCACTGTCGTCGATAAAGTAGACAACCGGACTGGCGCTCATGAGCGAGTGCCTCCTTCGTGCTGCCGTTCACGTTGCTCGTCCAGCTCGCGCAGTGCCTCCAACATCAACTCGGTCACCGAGCGCATTACCGTGCGGGTGGGGGACGTCCCTCCGGGGACGAATTTATAGACGCCTTGGTCGATGCCATCACAGGCCTTGATGATGCGCACGACCGCTTCGTCGCCTATGAGTTCGCCGGCTTCGGCGTGGATGACATCGCCGCCGGCAAAAGAGATAACGCCGTCGATGGTGCCGGCGTTAATGTATAGCACTCCATCCTGCCGCGAGTGTCCCAGCATCTGTATGATTCCCGGCAGGTCCAGGTGAGAAAGGCTGCCCTCCAGGGCGGTTTCGGAGCTGCCCAGCATCTGCGTCGGCTGGAAGCCTTCTTCGCGGCTGCGCAGAAAGGCGCGCACCTGGGCGGCGACGTTTTCCGGGCCCACGCGGCGGTCTATGTAATCGTCGCAGCCGGCGCGGAAGGCGCCCATCAGCGCCTGGCCGTCGCCCTCGCCGATGGCCAGAACCGGAATGTGGGCCGTGGCCTTGTCGGCGTGCACCAGCTTCGGCAGATCATAGGCGCCGATGCCCTGCAGGTTGGTGGAGCACAGGATGGCCACCGGCGGAGACCACTCCAGCATGGTCAGCGCATAGGCCGCCTGGGTGGCGTGCACCACCTCGAAGTTCTGGTTGCGCAGCGCCTCTACCAGGCGCCTGGCAAAAAACACGTTGCTGTCGATCAGCAGGATCCTGGCAACGCTTCCTTCCACCGGCCTGGCTGGGCTGCTCACGCTTCGTTCTCCGCTGAAAATAACTTATCGAGGTTCAATACCGCGTGTCTTTTGCCGCGCCATTCAATTTCACCGGCGACAGCCTGCCCGGGAATTTTCGCCGGCAGCAGCTCCGCCGCAATCAGGTCGCAGGCCCCGTTCACGGTGAATGCGGCCCGCTCGCTTACCCCGGCAAGCTGGCGAACCACAATGACCTGGTACTGCGAGGGCGCCTCCGCCCACGGCGCCACGCCGGCAGAGGCGCGGGCGGCGCCCGCCTGGGGCTGCCGCAGCAGCGTGGCGAGATCGTAGAGCGGAATTACCCTGCCCTGCCGCAAAATCACCCCGGCGATCTCGCGCGAGCCGTGCGGAAAAGCGTGCACGGGCAAAGACGCCGTCAGCTCCGACACCCGTTCCGCCGCAATGGCGCAGTGGCCGCCGGCCACGGGAAAGAGCAGGAATTTTTGCTCGCCGCTCATGCTCCAGCCTTGACCTCCATCGCGCCTGCCGCCGCTTCCGGCGCGGGCGGGAAGACGGCGAGTTCCGCGAAGACCGCGGCATTCACCACCGGCAAAATTTTTCCCTCCAGCAAGGCCAGGCCGCGATACCAGCGGCGCTCGGGGCCGTGGAAGGCGCGCGGCAGGGCCACCATCTCGCGCAGCTCGGTCACGCCCTCGATGCGATCGATGGCCACGGCCACGCCGCGATGCGCCAGCACCAGTAGTTGCATCGGCAGAGTCGCGCCCACACCGAAAACACTGTCGGCCAGGACCACCGGTAACTGGCGGAGGCTGCCGCGGCTGGCGACGCTCCGCGGCAGGCGGCCGGCGGCGCTGGGCGGCAGACCGGGGTCCCCGGCAAGCCCGCTTTTGGCTTGCTGGGGTGAGAGATCACGCACATCAGCGATTTCCGCGGACGAGATGATGAAACGATAGCCGCCGGCGCGGAAGACAACCGCCGCCTCGCCGCGCCGTGCCTGCGCCGAATTTGCCAAAACGCTCATACCGTCCCCGTGCGCACTGGCGCAAAACGGCTGACGCGCTGCTCGATGGCCCCGTAAATCGCCTCCAGGGGCAGAACTTGGTCGACCGCGCCGGTCTTTATGGCCTCCGAAGGCATGCCGAAGATCATGCTCGTCGCCTCGTCCTGCGCGATCACGTAACCACCGGTGGCTTTCACCGCCTGCACGCCCTGCGCGCCGTCGTTGCCCATACCGCTCAAAATCACCGCGATGGCCATCACCCCGGCGTAATCGGCCAGCGAGTCCAGCGCCAGATCGACGCTTGGCCGGTAGCCGTTCAACGGCGGCCCGGCGTCCAGCAGCATTCGCCCGGAGGGAGAAATACGCAGGTGATTGCCGCCTGGGCAAAGATAGGTGATCCCGGGACGCATCAGCTCACCGTGCTCCGCCAGCTTTACCCGGATGGCGCTACTGGCGGCCAACTGCTCACCGAACTGGCCGGTGAAGCTGGCCGGCATGTGCTGGACCATCAAAAGCGCGCCTGGAAACGCCGCCGGCAGCCGGGGAATGAAACGCATCAAGGCAGCCGGGGCCCCGGTCGATCCGGCCAGCGCCACAATCGGGAAACGTTCATCCGATGCGGCGGGCATAGGTGTGCGCTTTTCCTCCGCCGGTTCCGCGAAGGCCAGAACGGTTTTCGCCGCCGCAGCCGCCGATGAGTAATCCGGCTGCGCTTGCCCGGCCGCGACTGCAACTCTTGCCGTAGACCCCGCAGCGGCAGGGCGCGGCGGAGCGGCATTGCGCACCACGTGCACCTTGGCCGCCATTTTCACCTTGCGCAGCAGTTCGTCGCGCACGCTCTCCATGTCCAGGTCAATGCCGTTGACCGGCTTGGCCACGAAGTCGATGGCCCCCAGCTCCAGCGCGCGCAAAGTAGGCGCGGCCTCGCCCGAGCTGGAACTGACGATCACGATCGGCCGCGGACGCGAAGACATGATCTCCTCGGTGGCCTCAACCCCGCTGCGTTTGGGCATGTTGATATCCATGGTGATCACGTCAGGGCTGAGCGCGTCGCTTTGCAGGACAGCCTCCACCCCGTCCCGCGCCTCGCCCACCACCTCAATCTGCGGATCGCCGCTCAGCAGCATGCGCAGCACGCGCCGCATGAAGGCCGAGTCTTCGGCGATCAGCACGCGGATTTCGAACGGGGGTCGTCATGCCTTTCTATATTTCGGCCAGGCGCTGGGAGGTGATCACCTGCCCGGAGCTGCCGATCAGCCCCGCCACCTGGGCCACCAGTTGTTCTTCCTGCACCGGCTTCACCATGAATGCTCTTGCTCCCTCGCGCAGGGCGCGGTCGCGGTGCTTGCTGCCGGCACGCGAGGTCACCACCATCACCGGAATGTGGCGCGTCTCCGGGTTCTGGCGCAGGTGCAGCATCAGCTCGTAGCCGTTGGTTCTGGGCATTTCCAGATCGGTGATCACCAGATTACAGCCGCCTTGCGAGACGATGTCGAGCGCCTCCAGGCCGTCGCTGGCCAGGCGCACGCGGTAGCCGGCCTTCTCCAGCATGCGGCCCACGAATTTGCGCACGCTGATCGAGTCGTCCACCAGCAAAACAAGCTTTTCCTTTTCTACCCGCTCGATGGCCTCTTCGGGAATTTCGCCGGCGGCCACGGCGGCGGCCCCGGGGATGAAGATACGCGCGGCGTTGGCGGCCGTCATCAGCGGGCGGCGTTCGATGGCCTCGCCGACGATCAGCCGGTTGAGATCGACCAGCAGGATCAGGCTGCCATCGGGAGCGATGGTCGCCCCGGGAAACATCTTGACGTTGCGCAGGTACTCGCCCACGTTCTTGATGACGATTTCGTCCTTGCCTAGGACCTCCTCGACGATGATTCCCACCTGCTTGCCGCCGACATTGGCCAGTACCAGCTTGTACCAGCCGTTGACCGGCTGCGACCGGCGGCAGCCCCAGCCGCTCGTCGGGCTGAATCACCTCGGTGAGCACGTCGCGCACCTTGACCAGGTGCTTGCCGCCGGCCTCTTCGATCTCGTCGGCGCGCACGCGGCGGATTCCCTCGACAAACGACAGCGGAAAGGCAAAAGTGTTGTCGCCAACCTTGACGAACAGCGCCTGCGAGATGATCAGCGTGAGCGGCACCTTGAGGGTGAAGCGGGTGCCGATTCCCTTCTGCGTTTCGATCTCGACTTCGCCGTTGAGGGCCTCGAGGTTGGTGCGCACCACGTCGAGCCCGACGCCTCGCCCGGCCAGCTCCGTCTTGCGGGGGGCGGTGGAAAAGCCCGGCAGGAACATCAAATCCAGCAGCTCCTGCTGCGAGAGAGTGCGCGCCTGCTCCTCGTCCATCAGTTCCAGATCGACGGCGGCGGCGCGAATCTTTTCGTAGTCGATGCCGCGGCCGTCGTCTTCGACCTCTATGAAGATGTGATTGCCGCGATGATAGGCGCGGATGGCGAGCGTTCCGGCGTCGGATTTGCCGGAGTTGTAGCGCTCCTCGGCGCGCTCGATGCCATGGGCGACGGCGTTGCGCACCAGATGCACCAGCGGATCGGCGATCTGCTGGACGATGTTGTTGTCGAGCTCGGTTTCGGCGCCCGCCAGCACCAGCTCCACGCGCTTGCCGGCCGCCTTGGCGGAGTCGCGCACCGCGCGCGAGATGCGCGTGTAGAGGTTGCCGATGGGCACCATGCGCGACTGCGTGATCTCATCCTGCAGGCGGTGGGCCAGCTTGGTGAACTCGTCGATGTCGCGATCGACGCGCCGCACGAAGCCGTCGAGTTGCGTGAGCACCTCGGTGATGTCGGCGGAGATTTCGGTGAGCGAGCGCGAGAGGATGCCGAAATCGTCGTAGCGGTCCATCTCCAGCTCGGAGAACTCGGCCAGCGAGGCGTCGAAGCTGCGCTTGTAGCTGGAATAGCCGCCGCGGAAATGGATACGGATTATCTCCGCGGTTTTCTCCTCGCGCAAGGGTGAGCGGCGCGGCAGGCTGTGCCCCGGCGTCTGCAGCGAGCCGAGATTCAGCCGGCTGAATTCGTACTTCTCCTGGAATTCGCTGATCTTGTCGATCATGCGCGCCTTGGAGAAGTTCAGCACGTCGGCCAGCTTCTCCAGCTCTTGCAGGCGGCCGAGCATGCGGGTGCGGTTGATCACCAGCTCGCCGACCGCGTTCATCATGCGGTCCAGGCGCTCCAGGGCGATGCGCACCGACTTCGATTGCGGCACTCCGGCAGGCTCGCGGCGTCCGGCGGCCAGGGCGGCAATCTCTTCTCCGGGGCCTCCTGAAAACGCGGCGGTCGCGGTGGCTGGGGCAATGCCTGGCTCGGCCGCGGTGGTGCCGGCCGGGGGCAGTGCGATCTCTCGGGGAATGGCCGCTGCCGACGGGGCAGCGCGCACCTGCACCGGCTCCGGCTCTACTTCCTCGAAGCCGCTTTCGACCTCAGCCCCGGCCAGCGGCGCGGGAGCGGCAACCTCGAGCTGGCGGCAGCAACTGCGGCGCCGGTTCGGCCTCCGCCTCGGCCGGAAACGGCTGTGTAATCTCTTCAGGCTCCGGCGCGGCAAGTTCGGCTGGCACATTCTCCGCCTCGTCCACGCGACGGAAGAATGATTTGGCGGCCTGCTGGAAGGCCAGCTCGTCCGGCCACTGGCCGTACAACTGCCGCTTGAGAATGTCCACCGACTTCCAGGCAAAGGTCGACGATGCGGGCGCTCGGCGTGCAGTTCGCCATTGCGCAGCCGCGCCATGAGGTCTTCGGCGCGATGCGCCACCGCCGACAACCGGCGCAACCCAAGCTGCCCGGCCGAGCCCTTGATGGTGTGCATGGAGCGGAAGAGCTTGTTGATGTCGTTCGGATTGGGATTAGTTTCCAGCAGCAGCAACGATTCGGTAATCGTTTGCAGGTGCTCTTCCATCTCCGGCACGAAAAATTCCAGCACATCGGCGGGGACATCGCCGTCCGGCGGGAGGTCGGGAATGGCGCGCGAAGGCGCTGGCCCAGGCGCTTTCACTTCCAGAGCCGGACTTGGCGCAGGCGCAGGAGGTTGGCCACGTACAATCGCCGGCAGTGGCGCGGTAACCGTCTCGACCGTAGCTGCGGGCTGCGGCTCAATTTCCGCGGGCGCGGCGGCAGCAGCCCAATGCGGCGGAACCTCGAACGCCCCGGCAGGGGCGACCGCGGCATTGGCTAAGGGTTCCGGCTCGGCAACGGCCTCAATTTTCTTCCTTAAAGCCAGCTCAGATATGACCGCAGCCGTTTCGATCTCGCTCATAATCACGTCGTCCGCGGCGACGGACTCTGCCCAGGCAACCGGAACGACTGCATCTGCCGATAACTCCGCGGATGCGGCTGGTGTGGCTTGCACTCCAACAGTGGGCGGTGAGAGCAAGACGGCTTCGCCTGGCGATGTGGGTGTCGCGGCTTTCGTTACGGAAGCGGGCGCCGGTCTTTGAGGCGACACTGGCGGATGAAGCCGCGCCAATACACCCTCCGGCGCGGCCGGGGAGGCCGGCTCGGCCTCTGCGTGGGGCGGTGACACCCCTCTATCAGCCTTCGCCGCCGGTCCCTGGGCCGCAGGCGGTTGTTGGAAAGCAAACGGGTAGCGCTGCTTGAAAGCCTTGATGTCGTCCTCGGCCTCGACCGCGTTGGCGCTGATCATCAGCAGGTCGGACTCGAGCACGGCGATGGCCTCGTTGATGAATTCGACCAGCGGCGCGCAGGCATCGGCGCCGATGGTGGAATTCATGGCGTACTGGAAGATGTGCGCCAGCTTGCCGGTCACCTCCGAAAACAGCTTGTAGCCGTAGGTTCCGGCGGTTCCGGCAAGGCCGTGGGCGGCGATGTAGAGGCGTTCGATGTCGTCGGGCAGGGGGTACTGGTCGAGCAGGACGCCGGAATACTCGCGCAGGAACTGCAAGTGCTCGGAGGCTTCCTCCAGGAAGAGCTCGACAAACTCCTGCCCGGGGCCGTTCATACCGCTCCCTCCGAGGCCGAGCGCGCCAGCGGCGGAACGTTCATCGGCTTCTGCAGCAGGCGGGCACCTTCTACCACCGTCTGCTTGAAACGCACAGGCATACCGGCCACAGACTCCGCATGTCCGAGGAACAGATATCCGCCCGGCTCCAGGTACTCATAAAAGCGCTGGATAAGAGCGGCGCGGCGCTGCTCGCTGAAGTAGATCAAAACATTCATGCAAAAAATACAGTCGAAGCGGCCGACGTAGACGGACTGGGCGAGATTCATGGGCACGAAAGTGACCATGTCGCGTATCTTTGGCTTAACCGTGTACTCATCACCCCCCGCCACAAAATACATCTCTTTCTGGTGAGGGGCTAGGTTACTAAGGGAACGTGCCGAATAGGTTGCGCGCTCGGCCTGGCGCAGGGCCTGGCGGCTGATGTCAGTGGCCAGGATGTTGATGTTCCAGCCGCCGGCGAACTCGAGCGTGTCGCAGATGCTGATGGCGATGCTGTACGACTCTTCCCCGGTGGCGCATCCGGCGCTCCACAGGCGAAGCATGCGGGGGTTTTCCCAGAACTTCTTCATGTGCAGCTCGGGCAGCACCTTGCGCTGGAACGCCTGGAAGGTCTCCGGATAGCGAAAGAAGCTGGTTTCCTGGGTCAGCATGCGTTCCAGCAGCGAATCGTATTCGACGCCGGAGCCGCGCACCAGCCGCAGCAGCTCCGTGCCCGAACCCAGACGGCACGCCTGCATGTGCTCTTGCAGGCGCTGCCTGACAAAGTTGTGGCGGGATTCGTCGAAGACAATACCGGTGCGGTTCTCGAACAGCAGGCATAGCTCGGAGAACTCATGCCCGGAGATGGTTGGATCGCCCTTGCTCAGCATCGTATGCTCTAGTCAATTCAGCAAACCGCAACCGCCGGGGCACGGCGGGCGTTGAAGCCCCCGGCCCCGCACACTACCTTGGACCGCCCGTGAGAGCGCCCGTGTACTGCCTGGCCGAGGCTGCCGCGGCCATCTCCCGGTGCGGCAGCGAATTCACCCGGAACTGGGAGAGGGCATCGTTAAGTTGCTCGGAGAGCTTCACCAACTGCTCTACGGTGAGCGCCGCCTGGCGCGAGATCCTGCGAGGTCTGGCGGGTAATGCCGGAGATGATCTGCATGGCATTGGCCACGCCTTCGGTGCCGCGCACCTGCTGCTTGGAGGCCAGCGAAATTTCCTGCACCAGTTCGGCCGACTGCCGCACCACGGTGGAAATGGCGTCCAGCGCCTTGCCGGCCTGGTCGGCCAGCTTGGCGCCAACCTCCACCTCCCGGGTTCCCTCTTCCATGACCACCACCGCTTCGTTGGTCTCGGCCTGTATGGCCTTGATCAGGCCGGCAATATCCTTGGTGGCGGTGCGCGAGTGCTCGGCCAGTTTGCGCACCTCGTCGGCCACCACGGCGAAACCGCGCCCGGCCTCGCCGGCGCGCGCGGCCTCGATGGCTGCATTCAGGGCCAGCAGGTTGGTCTGCTCGGTGATGTCATTGATGACGTTGACGATCTCGCTGATCTCCAGCGAGCGGTCGCCCAGCGACTTGATCTTCTTGGCGGTGGCCTGCACGGAAGAACGAATGCGCTGCATGCCCTCCAGGGTGTCGCGCACCGAGCGGTTGCCCTGCTCGGCGGCGTCGAGCGCGCGGCGGGCGGCCTCGGCGCTGGCCTCGGCGTTGTTGGAAACCTGCTTCATCGACACCGTCAACTCTTCCACCGCGGAAGAGGTGTTGGTGATTTCCTGGTCCTGCTGGGTGGCGCCTTTGGCCATCTCTTCGGCGGCCAGCCGAATCTGGCTGGAGCTGCTGCTGACGTCGTTGGCGGCCTTGCGCACGCGCTCCAGCACCCGGGTAAAGTTGTCGAGCATGTAGTTGACCGAGTCGACCACGTTGCCCAAGGTGTCATTGGTGACCTTGCCGCGCAGGGTGAGGTCGCCCTTGGCGATCTGGCTGACGATGGTGAGGAACTCGGTCACGCTGCGCTGCAGGTTCTCCTGCGCTTCCTGGTTGGTGATGGCGTGCGCGGCGTTCTCGGCGGCCAGGTTGAGGTTCATGGCGATGGTGCTGAAGTCGTTGTCCGCCTTGATCTCCACCCGCTGCTTGTAGTCGCCGCCCGCCAGCTTTTCGGAAAAGCCGGTCAGGGCGCGCACCGGGGCGGAGATCTTGTTGCTCAGCGTAAACCAGATCACCATGACCGCCAGCAAGGCAACCGCTGCCCCGGCTAGCAGGCGCATTCCCGCCATGGCCGGAATAGCGGAGATTTCCAGCAGCGATAGTCCGCCCGAGTTCGCGCCGGCGGAATAGCCGAGCAGCAGTACGCCTACCATGCCGGCCACCAGCAGAAAAACCAGGGCAAAAATGGTCGAATTCAAGCGACCCTTCATAAACCCTCCAAAACCAGGAGTTAGGAAATTAGCGATCAGGGATCAGGGAGCTAAAGGCCGACATACGGAAAACCGGATAATTTCTGCTAATCCACTCATCCCAACTCTGCCCCTATTCGTTAATCCCTCATCCCTAATCGTTAATCACTGTTCCCTATTCCCTAGACCCAAATCTCTAACCCCTGATCCCTAAATTACCGGGATTGGGAAATTCTCGATCAACTGCTTCAAGTCCAAAGCCAATGCCAGGCGCACGCCGTCGCGCAGCATGCCACAGCAGTGGGTAAGCTCGCGCGGAGCCTCCTCCACCAGCAACGGTTCGGAGGTGGTCACGGTGCCAAAGACCTCGTCGGCGGCGATTCCCAGCCGCAGATCGTTTGCTCCCGCCTCGCCGTGCAAACAGGCCACCACCACGTGCTTGGGCGGAAGGTCGGGCCGGCGAGCCGCGGTCAGGCCGATGTCGATGACGGGAACGATCACGCCCCGCAGATTGAAAATGCCCATCAGGAAAGGCGGCGCCAGCGGAATTGGCGTCACCTTCGGCCATTCGACGACTTCGTCGACGTCCAGCACCGAAAAGCAGAAACGCTCGCGCCCGGCGCGAAAGACGCAGTATTGCCGCGACGGCCGCTGCTCCGCCTCGTCCTCGGCGGCAAAGGCATCTACGACCGGCGCCGTCTCCGTAATCGACTGCAACAGCTCATCGCCATCTTTTTGCTGCGTGCTCATCTCTGCGCCGCCGCTCCCGTTGCGCTTGCCTGCCGCTTGCCCAGCACCCGGCTAACCTCGGCCAGCAGGTGCTCGGGGGTAAATGGCTTGAAGACGTAGCCATCGGCCCCTTGCTGCATTCCCCAGAACTGGTCGCTGGGCGTGTTCTTGGAGGTGACCATCACGATGGGGATGTGAACGTAATTGGGCTGCGCCTTCAGGTCGCGGCAGGCCTGAAAGCCATTGCGCTCGGGCATGACCACGTCGAGCAGGATCAAGCTCGGCCGCTCGATGTCAAGCACCTCCTCGATGCGCCTGGGGTCGGTCAGGGCCACGGCCCAATAGCCGGCTTGCTCCAGAAGCGACTGCATAAGCCGGCCTTCCGCTTGCGAATCGTCGACAATCAGGATCTTGTTTGGAACTGGCACAGTCGTTTACTCCCTCTGATCTCCGGCAAAAAACCTTCTGGCGTGGCTGCCTTTATTTCCACCTTAGCTCGCTGCGCTCGCGAAGGTGGGGCACCCCCAATCAAGTTGGCCGATGTCGCCTTCCCCCGACCAGAACCGCTGCGGCTTGCGCGCAAGCACAGACGTACAGCTATCCTCCGGTCTTGGCTTGCCAGCAAGCTCCAGACCAAAGTGCCGGGAATCAAAACCCTAACTAAACCACCGTGCTGCGCTGCCATGAGCAAATGCGGCTTGCGCCTCCGTCTCAAAATTGAGACAAATCGTCTCATACCCCGCTCTTGGCCGAAATGGCGCGCTGCGCCACGCCCGCCTTAATGCCGTAGCGCTTGAGCTTGCGGTAAAGCGTGGCGCGGGAAATACCGAGCATCTTGCCAGCCAGCGCCTTGTCGCCCTGGACCTGATCGAAGACGCGCTGGATGGTAACCCGTTCGAGCTCCTCAAGGTCGGTGGCGGGCGCCAGCGGCGTCCGCGGATTGCCCGATTTGGCTGCCAATGCCTGCAAATTGGCCGGCAGATCGCCCACGTCAATGATCTCCCGCCCACCCAGAGCGACCGCCCGCTCGATGCAATTCTGCAGCTCCCGCACGTTGCCCGGCCAGTCGTAAGCCATGAGTGATTCCATGGCGGCGTTGCTGATCGTCATCCGCGCGGCGGGTGAATACTGATGCAGGAAGTGCTGCGCCAAAATCGGGACGTCGGACTTCCTCTCGCGCAAGGGCGGCAGTTGAACGGCGACCACGTTCAAGCGAAAGAACAGGTCCTTGCGAAAAGAGCCTTCCATGTATGCCGCTTGCAGATCGCGGTTGCTGGCGGCCAGGATGCGCACGTTGACCTTGATGCTCTGATTGCTGCCGACGGGACGAACCTCCTTCTCCTGCAACACCCGCAAGAGCGTGGCCTGGGTCTCCAGCGGCAGTTCGCTTACCTCGTCCAGCAGGATGGTGCCGTCCTGGGCGGACTGAAACAGGCCCTCCTTGGCCTTGTGCGCTCCGGTAAAGGCGCCGCGCTCGTGGCCGAAGAGTTCGCTCTCGACCAGCGTGGGCACCAGCGCGCCGCAATCAACCGCCACGAAGGGACGCTTGGCGAAGGCGCCGCGAAAATGAATGGCCCGCGCCACCAGCTCTTTGCCGGTTCCGCTCTCGCCGGTGATGAGAACCGGGGTGCGGGTATCTTTCAAGCGGGCCGCCATGCGCAAAACATCCTGAATCTTGGGGTGATTGCCGATGATGCCGTGGGCTTCCGTATCGGCCAGGAAGCGCGCGCGCAGAAACTCGTTCTCGGCCACCAGGTGCACCTTCTCCGCCATGCGCTGCAGCGTCATCTTCAGCTCTTCCACGCGGAAGGGCTTGGTAATGTAGTCGTAGGCGCCCAGCTTCATGGCCTGCACCGCGGTTTCAATCGAGCCGTAGCCGGTCATGATGCTGACTTCCGAGTGCGGCAGGATCTTCTTGAATTCGGCGAGAAACTCCAGGCCGGACATCTGCGCCATGCGCAGATCGAGCAGCACGATATCCGGGGCGTCGTTCTCCAGCTTCTCCAGCGCGGTCTCGGCGTTCTCGGCCTCGCTGCACTCGAAGCCCAGGCTGGCGGCAATGGTGACGCACAGCCGGCGGATGCTCTGCTGGTCATCGACTACCAGGAACCGAATTTTGTACTCATCGACCATGGATAATCGTTGGCAACAACGTTGGGCCGCGCGAAACTGCCTCGCTCAATCACGGGCTTGAGTGGGCCACCCGCCAAGTGCCTGCGCGGAGCACAGCAGGCGATCTTTCTACATCACCCTTGGCTCGCGCCGATCACCTGGCGCACCATCTGCACCAGATCCTTCGCCCGGAAGGGCTTTTCGACGAACGGCACGCCCGTCGTGCGCAAGGCCTGGAGCGTCTGTGGATTTACCGTGTCTCCGGTAATAAACAGCACCCGCTTGGCCAGTTCCGGCCGGAACCGGGTAATCCAGCTATAGACTTCCTGCCCGCCGACGCCACCGGGTGTGCGCATATCCGAAATCACCCCGGCGTATTCATTCGCCGCCAGCATTTCCAGTCCGGCCACGCCTGAGCGGGCGCCGACCACGGTATAGCCGCTACGTTCCAGCGCCGCCTGGATAAAAGCCAGCACGGCAGCCTCGTCCTCGATTACCAGCACGGCGCGATTCGCTGTCATCATCCGTCACTCCGTCCCGACCCGCCGCCCGCGGCGACCGTCGCCGCTCTTGCAGGTGCCGCAGCTGCCGCCGCCTTTGCCTGCTGCAGCGGAAGCTTAACCGTGAATACCGCTCCCCTGGCGCCCTGCCGGTTGGCGGCGATGATCTCGCCCCCGTGTTCGCGCACGATGCCGTAGCAGATGCTCAAGCCCAGCCCCGTTCCCTTGCCCAATTCCTTGGTGGTATAGAACGGATCGAACAGCCGCTGCGGCTCGCGAATGCCGGTGCCGGTATCGACGAAAGAAATCTCGGCTGCGTGGTCGCGGACGGAGGTTTCGATTTCGATGGTGCCGGACTCGCCGGTCTCGCGGATGGCGTCGTAGGAATTGTTGAGAATATTCAGAAAAACCTGCTGCAACTGCTGCGGGTCGCCGACGATCTCGGGGAAGGGCTCGTGCAGCTTTTCTTTGACTTCCAGGCCGCTGTTGGCGAAATCGTAGGCGCGCAACAAAATTGTCCGGCGCAGCAGCTCGTTGATCTGCAAGGGCTCGTGCTGCGGCGGGGTCTGGCGGGCGAAGCTGAGCAGGTTCTGGATGATCTGCTTGGTGCGCTGGGCCTCGTCGATGATGATCTGCAACCCGGAGCGGGCAGAGGTGGGCACAGCCTCATCCTGCGTCAGCAGGTCGGCAAAACCCAGGATGGCAGTGAGCGGATTGTTGACCTCGTGGGCTACGCCCGAAACCAGTTGCCCGATGGCCGCCATCTTCTCGGTCTGCATGAGCTTGGATTGCAGCAGCAGGGCGTCGGTGACGTCGCTCATCACCACCACTATTGAGTTCACGTGTCCGCGCTCGTCGCGCATGGGGCTCATGTTGGCCGAAAAGTGCGCGCTGCGCTGGCCCCCGGCAGGCGCCGCCGCCTCCTCTGAAGTAGGGCCCAGAAGCAGCGTCAGCTCCAGGTTATCGACCTGCAATCCGATCAAGGTGCGCAGCAACGCCTGGTCGTATTTTTCCTGCTGGGCGGGAGCAATCAGATCGCGCAGACGGCAGCCGACCAGCTGCCCCGGCCGGAACCCTCCCACCTCATAGGCGCGGGGATTGGCGTAGCTCACCAGCCCGGCGGTATCGACCACCAGGATCAGGCTTTGCGTATTCTCCAGGATCTTGGCATTGAAATCGCGCTGCCGTTGCAGCTCGGACTGGAACGATTTCAGCTCGCTGATATCCAGCATCAGGCCGCGATACTGAATGACCTTGCCGGCGGCGTCGCGCACCAGCAGCACGTTGGTCAGGGTGTGCACCAGCCCGCCGTCTTTGCGGCGCAGCGTCTCCTCGCGGCTGCGCAGCAGGCCGGCGGATTGCAACGCGCCGCGGAATTCCAGGTAGCGCTCCGCAGACGGGAAAAGCTGGGTGGTAATGTCGATGGCCAGCAATTCCTCGCGGCTCTGATAGCCGAGCATTCTCACCAGCGCGTCGTTGACCTCGACGAAGCGGCCCTCGGGCGTGGCAAAGAAAAGACCCTCTTGAATGCTGTCGAAAAGCTCGCGGTAGCGCCTCTCGGCCTCACGGCGGTCGGTGACGTCCTTGAGAACGTGGATGGTCTGCGTGCCCTCGTCCAAGGTGGCATTGATGTGCGAGGTCGAGACTAGATAGGTGCGGTCCAGCACGGCGTGCAGGTACTCGCTCTCCTCTTCCCCGGCGCAAAATGGACACAGGTCGGAGGGCAGCCGCAGCGCCAGAGGCATCAGGGAGCGCATGCTTAGCCCGATCAGCTCCGGAGCCGGCACGCCGATAAACTCGGCTATGCTGCGGTTGACGCGCAAGACGCGTCCGGCCTGATCGTGCACCACGATGAAGTCGCTGATGGCGTCGAAGATTTCCAGCCATTGCGTGTTGGACTGTGCCATGCGGCTGAACAGGCGGGAGTTGTGCAGCGCGCTGGAGGCATAGCCGGCGATGGCCTGCAACAGTTCGCTGTCTGAATCTGTAAGCTCGCGGCCGCGATTGGCAATCAGCAGCAGCCCGAGCAGTTCCTGATCGCTTCCCTGCAGCCGGGCCGCTGTCAAGTCCCGCCACCCCAGCATGTTGGCCAGGGTCAGCCCGATCAACTCACCGGCATTGCCGTACCGGATATTGCCGCTATGGCCCTGAATGACGTCGGCCAGCGCCAGGTTGAGACGCCTGAGCATGCCGTTTCCCTGAGGCACGGCGCAGCGGTGAAGATATACGGTTTCCAGCGCTTGTCCCCGCGTCAGTGCCAAAGCGGCGGCGCTTCCGTTCATGGCCTCGCTGGCGTGGCGGGTAATGGTCTGCGCCAATTCCGGCAGGCGAATACTGGCCGTCAACTCCAAGGCAAGCGCAACCAGCTCCTTGGCGGAGCTGCCCTGGCCCTCGCTGACAGCACGCGGGCGGAGATCGTCAGGGTCTTGGTTGAGTGCCATCTTTCTTACTCAATCCTGAGTAGCTGGTTTCAAACGGTAAGCTGTCATCTCAATTTGAGTCAAGCAAAATTCTTATTTTGACGAGTCTCTTGTTGACACCAAAAGTTCATCTCAAGCTGATACACTTCGGGTACTTACCTGGACGTTTGCTGAGACGGATTTTCTGTCCCTTCCTATAGGCCTACGACTTGTTCGCCGAAGATTCAACAACTTAGCTCGACCGGTTACGAAGGTGTTGCCGCCATCTTCCTGGCACCAGGCATGCAAAACCCCAGTAGCGGCACTTTGTATAGCCAGTTGTGGCCAGCCGTAAATGGCCGGAGAACGAAGATGGGATCGGGGAATGGAAGTAGCGGTCCTAAACGTTAGTCCCCTGACCCGTGGTAGCTGATTCGGCTGGCGGAACGGATTTGGCAATGACGATTCGCAAAAAGCTCCTGCTTAGCTTCGGGCTGGTTCTGGCAATTATGTTGGTGGCGTTTTGCGTCAGCGTGTTTTCCATGATGCGCGAACGCGCCACCAAAGCGGCTACCTGGCAGGCGATGGATGTGTGGCTGGGGACGGGGAATTTCCGTTTCTACATGATGCAAAGCCGTCTCAGTTTGAGCAACTACCTTCTTACCGGCGACGCCGGCGAATTGGAGAAACTGCGCTCGGCGCAAACCCGTTTCGTCGAGATTCTGCAGGTGGCCAAGGGCAAGGCGCTTAATGAGGCGGAGCGCGCCCAGATTGCCAAAGTGGAAAAGATCGAGCGGGACTGGAACGAGCAGTTTGCCAGCAAGATGCTGGAACAGAGGCGGCTGGTCGATGCCGGCAAGGCCGATCCCCGCCAGTTACGCAAAGCGTACCTCCAGTTGGACCCGCAAGCCTGGGTGCAGGAGTCGGCGGGAATTGTAGATCGCATTCGCGCCGACAATGCACGAGTGGTGCAGCAACGTCGGCAGGGGGACGAGACCGCGGCTTACGCCACCGTGCTGTTTGCCCTGATCGGGATGCCGTTGGCGCTGACGTTGGGCGTGGTGGTGGCCTACCGCACCTCGCGGTCGATCACCGAGCCGCTGGATGAACTCAGCGCCGTAGCCCGCAAGGTTGCAGACAGCGGAGACCTCAACCAACTGATGGAGATCAAGCAAGCTGGCCGCGAAACCGAGCAACTGGCCCGCGCCTACACAGACTTAGTCCACTACCTGAAGGAGATGGCCTCGGTGTCGGAGGCCATCGCCCGCGGAGATTTGTCCGTCAATGTTAATCCGCATTCACCCCAGGACACGCTGGCCTTGGCGTTTTCGAAGATGACGGAAGGATTGCGAAACCTGGTGCGGGCGGTGCGCGATGCCGCTTCCCAGGTGGCTGCCGGCTCCAACCAGGTGGCCGACGCTTCCGACGAATCGGCCAAGATCAGCGTGCAGGCGGCCTCGGCCATCGATGAAGTCAGCAGCACCATGCACGAGATGAGCGTCAACGTGCAAAACATGGTCAGGAACACGCAGATGCAGGCCTCCGAGGTGGGCAACACCTCGGCGTCCATCGACCAGATGGTGGCCAACATCCAGCGCGTGGCTGACACTGCCAAGGTCCTGCTCGACATCTCCACCCGCTCGCGCGAGGAGGTGCAAAAGGGGCTCGGCACCATGCAGCAGGCGACCGAGGGGCTGAACCGCATCAACGAATCGATCGGCTCTTCGGCGCAGATCATCTCCGCCCTCGGCCAGCGCGCCGACGAAATCGGCAAAATTGTGGTGGTCATCGACGATATCTCGGAGCAAACCAACCTGCTGGCGCTCAACGCCGCCATCGAAGCGGCCCGCGCCGGCGAGCATGGCCTGGGCTTCGCCGTGGTGGCCGACGAGGTGCGCAAGCTGGCGGAGAAGTCGGCCGAATCGGCCAAGGACATTTCCGAGCTGATCGACCGCATCCAGAAGGAAGCGCGCAAGGCCGTCGATAACATGGACAAGAGCACCGGCATAGTCAACGAAGGCCTCGGCCTGGGCAATGATTTGGGCGCCGCCCTGCGCCGCATTTCCAACGTGGTCACCGAGGTTTACAAATTCGCGCACGAAATCGGGGCCGCCACCGCCGAGCAGTCGCAGGGCTCGACCCAGATCGCCAAGGCGACCGCGCGGCTGAACGAGAGCACGCAGGAGATCAGCTCCTCGGTGGAAGAGCAGGCCGGCGGCGCGCAGGCGGTGGTGCGCGCCATGGAGCGCATGCGGGAAATGGTGCAGCGCTCAACCTCCGGGTCAACCGAGCTGGCGGCTTCGGCCGAGCAGATGTCGAAGATGGCCAACTCGCTGCTGGAGGCGGTGGACCGCTTCACCCTGGGCGCCGAGGCGGCGGCGAAAAAACTGGAAAGCGCCCGGCCCAGCGGCAAGGTTCTAACGGCTGCGCAAGCCTGAGGCGAGGTGGCAAATGGCAATGGAGAAGGATATACAACTGGTCGGATTCCGGGTTGGCCGCGAGGCCTACGGCGTACCCATCGCCATGGTGCGGGAGATCGTGCGGGCGGTGGAGATCACGCCGGTTCCGGATGCCCCGGCGCACGTCGAGGGCGTCGTCAACCTGCGCGGCCGCATTGTTCCGGTCATAGACCTGCGCAAGCGCTTCCATGAAACCGAGATCGTTGCCGGCAAGAAGAACCGCATTCTGGTGGTCGAGGTGGCGCCGGCTGCGGGAAATGGAACAGCTTTGTCTGCCGGCCGCTCCGGGGTCGCAGGCAATGGCAACGGCGGGCGCGTGGCCGGCTTGCTGGTGGACGCGGCCAGCGAGGTTCTCAAGCTTCCGCGCAGCGCCATCGAGCCGCCGCCGGAGGTGCTGCAGGAGAACGGCTTGGACTACATCACCGGGCTCGGCAAACGCGAGGGCAGGCTCATCGTCCTGGTCGATTTGGAGAAGCTCATGCAGCGCGGCGAACTGCGCTCGCTGAGTGAAGTGAGAGAGGCACAGCCGGAAGCGGCGGCCGTTCATACGCCGCCGGACACGACCCCGGCATTGGCCGGTAACCAGCAAAAGGGAAACGGTTTCCAGCATGGACATAGCTAGTTCAACCAAGCGGGTGCCGTTCAGCCCATCGGAGCTGAAGTTGCTGCAGAGCCTGGTTTACCAGGAATGCGGCATGTGCTTCGACGAGCGCCGCGAGCACTTTCTACAAGACAGGCTGCAGCGGCGGCTGCGCGCCTGCGGCATGGACAACTTCTACAGCTACTACCGCCTGCTCACCAGCCCGGAAGGCAAGCAGGAGTTCGCGGCGCTGCTGGAGAACCTCACGGTCAACGAGACCAGCTTCTTTCGCAACCGGCCGCAGCTTGAACTGTTTCAGAAGGTCATCCTGGAAAAGCTGTTACAGCAGAAACAGGAGCGGCGCGACTGGACGCTGCGCGCCTGGAGCGCCGGCTGCTCCAGCGGCCAGGAGCCGTATACCATGGCGATGCTCATCGCCGAGGCGCTTGCCTATTACTATCTGCGTCATCCTCTGCCCTTTAGCATGCCGCTGGCCAAGCCGTTGATCCCGGCGCCCTGGCGGGTGGAGATTCTCGCCTCCGACATCAGCTATGCGGCCCTGCGCGCCGCCCAGGAAGGCATCTACGTCGAGCACCAGATGGAGGGGGTCGAATACAGCTATCGCATCCGCTATTTCGACAAGCTGAGCGAGCGCTACGCCATAAAGCGCACGCTGAAGGACCTGGTCCAATTCGATTTCCATAACCTCAAGACCGAGTTCCTGCCGCAGCGCAACGACTTGATCTTTTGCCGCAACGTGATGATCTATTTCGACGAGGCGGAGCAGAAGCGGCTGGTCAAAAAGCTCTGGCGCTGCCTCAATCCGGACGGCTACCTGTTCGTCGGCCACGCCGAAAGCCTGTTCGGCCTGACCGATCAGTTTCAGATGATCCACCTGAATAACGGGACAGCTTACAAGCGTCTGGAGGAGACGGTATGAGCTCTTTCTCCGAGGAGCGGGCCGGCGAACTGCGGGCGATCTTCTTCGAAAGCGCGCAGGAGCTGCTGCAGGCGATGAACGAGGAAGGGCTTCGCCTGGAGCGGGCACCCGCAGACCAGGAGATAGTGCGCGCAATTCGCCGCACCGTTCATACCCTGAAAGGCGATGCCGCCGCCTGCGGCTATAGCCAACTGAGCGAGCTGGCGCACGCCCTGGAGGACGCGCTGACACCGGAAACGGCTGCCGCCGCCGGTGGCGGGCTGGCCGCCATCGTCTTGCAGGCAGCGGACACTTTCGAGGCCTTCCTTGCCGCCTGCAAGAACGGCACCGAACCGCCTTCCGACGCCAGCCTCAAGCAGGCGGTGCGCCGGCTGGTCTCCGCCGAAGCTGCGCCCGCCGCCGCAGCAGCGGCGAAAGCACCGGCGAACGGCAATTCGGCAACAGCTCCCGTTCCCACTTTTCACTGGAGCGAGTACCAGCGGCTGGTGATCGCCAAGAGCGCCGGCCAGGACGACGTGGTGCTCAACGTGCGGTTGACCATCGACGCCAACTGCGTGATGCCCGCCGCCGCTCTGCAGGTGATCTGGCGGACGCTGGATGAGTGCGGCACCGTGCTGGCCACCCATCCTGAACGCGAACACCGCGAGCCGGTCGCGGTAGTTGAGGCGGCGCTGGCTACCGTCCACACAACCGACTGGGTGCAACAGCGCTGCCAGATACCAGGGGTCATAAGCGCCGTTGAGGTCAGCGCCTACCGGGCAGAGGAGACGCCGGCGCTTCCGGTCGCGGAGCAATCGGATGGCGGGCAAAGAAAGGAATCGGAGGCTGCGGCGCCTACGCTGGCCGCAGCTTCGGATGCCGCGCCGGCAGGCAGCGAGCCGCCAAAGCCCGAGCGGGTCATGCCGGCGGCGGAAAACATTCTTCGCGTGAGCGCCGAGCGCATCGACGCGGTGCTCGACCTGGTGGGCGAGCTGATCATTGCCAAATCGGCACTGCAGCAGGTGCTGGCCGATTTCGCTCCCCAGAGCCGCAAAGACCCCATACGCGCGCGCCTGTCCGATGCCCTGGCCAAGCAGTCGCAGGTTATTCAGAACCTGCAGCGGGCGGTGATGAAGATACGCATGGTGCCGGTCGAGCAGCTATTCCGGCGCTTTCCGCGCATCGTTCGCGACGTGGCTAAGCGCCGCCTCAAAGAGGCGCAACTGGTGGTGGAGGGAGAAAACACCGACCTCGACAAGCGCATTCTGGATGCCCTGGCCGAGCCGCTGACTCACCTGCTGCGCAACGCCGTCGATCACGGCATTGAGACGCCGGAGGTTCGCCGCTACGCCGGCAAGCCGGCCTGCGGAACCGTCTCTCTCAAGGCATACCACCAGGGAAGCCAGATCGTGATCGAGGTGGCCGACGACGGCGCCGGCATTGATTACGAGGCGGTGCTAGCGAAAGCGGTGGAGAAGAACATCATCAGCGAGGAAGAGGCCGACCGGATCGCCCCCAACGACGCCTTGCGCCTGGTTTTGGAGCCGGGTTTCAGCACCGCCGAGAAGGTTACGGAGATCTCCGGCCGCGGCGTTGGGCTGGACGTTGTCAAATCCATCATCGAGTGCCTGAAGGGCTCGGTCTCAATCGATACTGCCAGGGGCGTCGGCACCACGTTCAAGTTGCGGCTGCCGTTGACGCTGGCCATCATCAAGGCCATGCTCTTCAGCGCCGCTGGCCAGCTCTACGCGGTTCCGCTGAGCAGCGTGCTGGAGATCACCCGCGCCTTCGCAGGCGGAATCCACACGCTGGAGGGCCACGAAGTGCTCCGGCTGCGCGAGGAAATAGTTCCCCTCATCAGGGTGGAAGCCTCGCCGGCGAGTTCGTCCGACAAGGTTTTTATCATCGTGGTGCTGGTGGCCGACCGCAAATTCGGACTGATTGTCGAGCGGCTCAAGGGAGAGGAAGAGTTAGTAATCAAAGCGCTGGACGACGAGCTTGTAGCCACCGATTTGGTTAGCGGCGCTTCGGTGCTGGGCGACGGCCGGGTGGTTCTGGTCTTGAACCTGCCGGAGATGGTGAGCCGTTTTCGCGAGAAGCAGACTTACGGCAGAAAGGCGGCGCAAGCCTGAGTGCAGATGATCAAGGTTCTGGTGGTTGACGACTCGGCGCTGATGCGCAAGCTGATTCCCCAAATCCTGGAGAAGGAGGGCGACATCCGGGTGGTGGGGACAGCCATGGACGGAGAATTTGCGCTGCACAAAATCGCCAATCTCCGGCCAGACGTCGTCACGCTGGACCTGGAGATGCCGCGCATGGATGGCATGGCGACGCTGCGCGAGATCATGAAGCGCTACCATCTGCCGGTAATTGTCGTCAGCGCGCACACCACCGCCGGAGCGACGGCGACCTTCAAGGCGCTGAACTTCGGCGCCTTCGACTTCGTGGCCAAGCCGGGCGTGGCGCTCTCCGACCAGATCGGAGACATCGCCCGCGAGCTGAGCCAGAAGATACGGGCGGCGGCAGAAGGCCGGCGGGTGGCGCCACCGGTTCCGGCGGTCACGTTCCGTCCGGCACGCAAGCGCAAGGCCACGCTGCGGCCGGCCACGCGAGTGGCAGCCATCGGGCTTTCCACCGGCGGCCCCAACGCCTTGCAGTATGTTTTGTCGCAACTGCCGGCGGAGTTTCCGGCGGCCATCGTGGTGGTGCAGCACATGGCTGAAGGCTTCACCGGCATGTTCGCGCAACGTCTCAATGCCGAGTCGGAGCTGCAGGTGAAGGAAGCCGAATCCGGCGACCTGTTGCTCGCCGGGCGGGTGTTGATCTGCCCGGGAAACCGGCACATGAAGGTGCGCCGCATGCCGCTGGGCAATGTCGCGGTGCTTAACACGCAGCCGCCGGTGAACGGAGTTCGGCCGTCGGTGGACGTGCTGTTCCGGTCGGTGGCGGAGGAGTTTGGACCCGCCGCAGTGGCGGCGCTGATGACCGGGATGGGCCAGGACGGCGTCGCAGGAATGGGCGAGGTGAAAGCGCGCGGCGGCTTAACCATCGCGCAGAATGAGGAAACTTGCGCGGTTTTCGGTATGCCGCGCGCCGCTATCGAACGCGGACATGCCTGCAAGGTGCTGCCTCTGGAGCTTATTCCAGCCGCTCTGCAGGCGGAAGTCGAGATGAAAGGCGTGGTTGTAGCGGAAACATCAGACTGAGACTTTGCGGCCCAGCCTCGGCCTCCGGCAAGCCCGAAATCAGGCTTGTTGTGGGACTCCGGCCCTGCGAAACAGGGACAGGCGAGGCGGCGCCGCATGTTATGAGAGGTTCGCTATGGAAAGCTTCCCTGCTCTGGTGAAGGTTCGTGACCGGCAACCGGTCAGGTACCTGGTGGTAGACGACTCGGTATTTGCGCGCCGCAACCTGTCGCGGCTCATCGAGGCCTTTGGCGGCTCGATGGTCGGCGAGGCGGGCGACGGCTCGACCGCCATCACCCAGTACGACCGGCTCAATCCCGATATCGTCCTGATGGACATCACCATGCCTAACATGGAGGGCATCGAGGCGGCGGAACGGATCGTGCGCCGGCATCCGGAAGCGCGCGTCATCATGGTGTCGTCGGTCGGATATCAGGAGAACGTCATCACCGCCCTGCAGAAGGGGGCGCGGCACTTCGTGCAGAAGCCGGTCAAGCCCGAGCTGCTGTACGATGTGATCAAGTACGTGATGGGCGACGACGCGACCACCGCCGCGGCGCCGCCGGCAACGGAGGCCGGGCAATGAGGCTCGATCTCATTCAACCCTTCATCAACTCCGCCGACGCGGTCTTCGCCGAGGCGCTGCACTGCCCCACCCACGTAGACGGGCTCAGCATGGAGGATCAAGGCTACCAGCGCAAAGGCATGGCGGCGCTGGTTACCATCACCGGCGAAATCGAGGGCCGGGTCATTGTCGACATCGAGCCCGAAACTGCGCTGCGCGTCGCCCGCCAGTTGGCCGGAGAACAACTGGCCGCCTCAGACGAGCTGGTGCGCGAGACCGTTTGCGAGCTGGCCAACCTCGTCATCGGCAACGCCGTGACCGCCCTCAACGACCGCGGCTTCCAGTTCAAGGTGCACCCGCCGGAATTTCACGCCTCCGCCGAGGGTCTGAAGGGCTCCGAGGACACCGAGGCCATGGTGCTCACCTTCGAGACAGAGACCGGCCGCATCTACGTCAACATCGCCATTCGCTACAAGCACCGCCGCCGGCAGGACGAAACACGCTGGTAAGATTTTTGATTCTTGATTCCAGATTGAAAGATAGCCAATCACTGCCTTTCTCTTGTAATCAAAAATCAAAAATACGAGCCCTGCGGTATCCACAGCACACTTTCAAGTGTCATCCTGAGCAAAGCAAAGGATCTGCTGTTTGCGGCCAAAAGCAGATCCTTCGGCTCCGCCTCAGGATGACACGCGCCGGAAATCAAAAATCGAAAATAAAAATGGTTAAAGCGGTTCCAGAGTTGATGTACTCACTAACCGTGGAAGCGCCGGGCTTTAGCCGCTGTGTTGGACCGCGGGGGCTGAAGCCCCTTAAATTTTAGGTGGACCTATTAACCGGGCTAAAGCCCTTGCAATTACCCACAAATGCCTGAGCCGCAACCGCGGCGGCAGAGGGTAGCCACAGGCGTGAGCCTGTGGAACAGGTGCGGTATAGGCCATAAGCCCCCGCCGGGGGCGCAAGAAGGATTTATCGGAGTTCTTCTTACGCCCGCTTAAGCGGGCTTGGTGCTTTGATTACCTTTGCCTTCCCCAGGCTGGCGCCTGGGGCTACCTTCTTTCGCCGCTGGCGCGGCTTTTCAGAAATTGCGGGTAATTGCGCCGGGCTAAAGCCCGGCGCTTCCACCCGGGCACAGCAACTATAAATTTGCTCTAGTTGCGCGGGACGACCTGAATCGGCCGCTGCAAGGCTACGCCAGCGCAGTTGTTAAGGCCGGTGGATGCGTTCGTGCCGGAAGGGTTCAGGTAACACTGGCTGGTGGGGTCCTGCGCCGGCGGGGTGATTTTTACCAGGTTGCCGTTTGAATCCGTCAACAGGGTATTACTGGCGGTGCGCAGGATGGCGGTGCCGTTAAAGCTGTCATCTCCCCCGGCTGCCGTGCTCCCGACCATGCTGATGTAAGCCCTGGTGTTGTCCTTGGAAACCGCCACCCACGTCACCGTGGTGAGAGGATCAACGCTGATCGAACTTGTGCTGAAGTTGTTGCCGTTAATCACGCTTACCGTGTACCCGCCTGTATTGGCCACGTAAACCATCGTGGCAGTGGACGTGACAGCAATACCCATAGCGACAGGCAGCGCCCCGACTGTAATAGGCGTGTGCAGGCTCTGCAGACATGCCGCGCCGGGGCAGGGCTGCAAAGTGTCCAGCACGGAAACCGTGCCCGGATTCGTGGTGTTCGAAACATACAGGCGGCCGTTGGCATTATCGGCGACGATCATGCTGGGCGATGAGATGCCGGCGGCGTTCGCCACCGTGGCCGATCCGCCGGGCACATTGACCACGCTAATGTTGTTGCTGCCCTTATTCAGTACGTAAGCCGTTTGGCCGTTGGCCACGGCCCAGACCGGAGTGGTGCCGATACCGGCGGTAAGCGTCGCCGAGACCGAGGCGCTCGGAAGATTGATGATGGTCGCGGAATTGTTGGTGCTGTCGAGCACCAGGGCGGTGTTGTCATCGGGCATAACCAGAATGAATCCGGGCTGAGCGGCGGTCGCGGGCAGGCAAACCCGTGGGCTTGTCAGGTTGGGATTGCTGGCCTGGATGATGCCCACGGCTCCGCCGGAAGGGCAATCGACGGTATCGTTCACCATGCTCACCAGGATCAGTCCCGAGTTGACGGTGGCGGCCACGGCGGTAGGCGAAGCTCCCGTGGGCAAAGTCAGAGTGCTGGGTGGGGGCGTGATCACGGTCAAGACGGTGAAGCTGGTGCTGGCGGCGCCGCTGCCGTCGCCCAAGTTGGCCGTGGCTACCTGCGCGTTTCCGCCGGCGAAGGTAATCAGTTTTGTACCCAGAGGAGGAGCAGCCGTTGCCGGGGTAATCAAGCCTACCGCAGTATTGCCGACGTTAGTGTCGCCATCCACGTTAATAAGAGTGAACGAGGCCGGGGTGGCGGCCAGCGGATTCTGGTTCAGCACCGCCACCATATCGTTCAAAGTGGGATTGCCCGCCGGCGCCGGGATTATATTCGCTACTGGTCGGAAGGTGTTGCCGCATCCTGAAAGAAACAGCCCGCAACCTGCAATCGCCGTCATGGCGGCCTTGCGCAAGAGATTCATTGGCCTCAGCCCGCAACTCGATTGATGAACGTAATTGAGAGTTCTATTGTACAGAAAGGCGAGCAGCCGCCCAATAGCCGGGCGCTTGAGGGCTTCAGAACTGCGCTAAGCCGCGGCTTTGCGGCGCGGATGAGAGCGGGAGGACTTGCTTTTGCTCTGCGCGGCTGACCGAGCCGCTTCCGCGCGTGCCGCCGGTTTCTTGCGTCCCGCCTGCTCCAGGCTCTGCCTGAGCGCCGCCATGAGGTCGGTGACGGGCGCCGGCGCAGCTTTTTCCACCGGCGGCAGCTCCCGGCCTTCAAGACGCGCCTTGATCAGCTTCTTCAGGTTTTCCTGGAAGGTGTCGTGGTACTGGGAGGGATCGAATTTGCCGGCCAGGGCCTCGATGAGCTGGTTGGCCACCTTCAGCTCGGCCTCGCGAATCTCCACGGCGTCCGCCCCGAAGCTCTCCATGGCCCGCACTTCATCCTGGTAATACATGGTGTGCAGCATCAGGCCGCGCTGGTAAGGACGCAGAACGACCGTGTACTCGCGGTTGTGCATGGTCAGCTTGGCGACGGCATAGTAACCGTTGTCAGCCATGGCCCGCGACAACAGGGCATAAGGACGCTTCCCGCCCTCTTCCGGGATGAGATAGTACGACGACTCGAAGTAGAGCGGGTCCACCTCGCCGGCGCGCACGAATTGCACGATTTCCATGGCCTTGGCCGTCTTGGGTTCGATCTTCTTGACCTCTTCCGGCTCGATGACCACGTACTCGCCCTTGCGGTACTCGTATCCCTTGACTATGTCCTGCCGCGCCAGCACCCGCTCGTCGACCGAGCAAACCAGTTGCTGCTTGACGCGGCTCAGGTCGTCGCGGTGCAGCATGTGGAAGGAAATGCGCGTGCCGCGCGCCCCGGAATAGAGGCGCACGGGCATGGAGATCAAGCCGAAGGTGAGATAACCCGACCAAACGGAAGCAGGCATCGAAGAAGGGCTCCTGGCGCGGCTCCGGCGGCACAGTTTTCCCGGCACGCTCAAGCTGCCCGGCTGCACTCGCCCTGTGCTGGCTCGTTCTGATAGGATGCGCAGCGAAGGACTCTGTTGCCTGCCGGTCCGGCTTGCAGGCCGCGCGGGCACGGCCAAGGCGGGTTACCCCTTAGAACGGCGCCCCGGAAACGCCAGCCAACGGCTGATGGGCCCGGTCTGCTGGGCCCGCTTACAGGATGGCTCTAATCAAGACCATATTGCTCGCTGAAACCACCCTGCCGTTCTGGTTCTTTATACGGCACACGCCGCTGCTTCCCGCCCTGGGGTTCACCACCGCCTTCGCGCTGGCGGCCTGGGGACTGCGCGCGGTTACACTTTCCGGCGCGCTGGTCGGGCTGGCGCTCTCCACGCTCGTCTGCGTGGCGGCGGGGCCGCCGGGATTTATCGCCATCCTGGTCCTGTTTCTACTGACATTTCTGGCGACCCGCTTCGGATATGAGCGAAAACGGCGCCGCGGAACGGCGGAGCGCGCGCACGGACGCAACGGCTTGCAGGTGCTCGCCAATCTGGGACCCGCCTGCATGACCGTGGCGCCTTTGCTGTTCTGGCATGCCCTGTCGTGGGTGCTGCTGCTTGGCTTCACCGCGGCGCTGGCTGAGGCGGCGGCCGACACCGTCTCCAGCGAGCTCGGGCAGGTGCTCGCACCCCGCCGCGCCTACCTTATCACCACCCATGAACGCATGGACGCCGGCACCAATGGCGCGATCAGCTTCGCCGGTACCCTGGCCGGCCTGATCGCCAGCGGACTGATGGCCGCCGCGTGCCTGTGGCTCGACTTGCTGGTTCCCCGCTGGTATTGGCTGGCGATCTTGAGCGGAGCGGCGGGCATGCTGCTGGACAGCCTGCTGGGAGCCACGCTGGAGCGTCCGGGGAGGCTCGGCAACAACTCCGTGAACTTCCTTGGCACCGCCTTTTCCGCCTTCCTCGCCATCCTGATAGCATTCGTTGCGCGCTGAACGGCGAGAGAGGCGTCATCTTGAGGCGGGCGTTCCACTAAGCCCGAGTTGGCTTGAGTGGGGCGCCCACTCCGCAATCCCTAATCCCTAACCCCTAACCTCAATTTCCTTTCCCATCCGGCTCCTCGGCCCGGACGAACTCCCACAGCCCGCGCCCGCACATGTTCCTGCAAGTTGGAAGCTGTTCGCCGGCGGCGAACTTGGCCGGAGTCTTACACACGCTGCACCAATAAATGCCCGACTGGGGCGCCTGGGTTCCAGGAGTAAAAGCCATGCCACGCTCCATGATTCTTTGAGTTAATTGCATATTAAATGCGGCATGCAGATTGGGAAAGGGGCCCTGCGCCGCCTGGATTCGCTGCCTGGGGCATTAGAACTGGTTACAAAAATCGATTTCGGAGGCCCGTGAAATTGCCCTCAAGGGCTGAAGCCTGCATTCTTTCCGGCTCTGACGGCATGGCTGAAGAGGCTGCGGAAAAACAGATTTAGGGGCGGATGTGACTACAAGATCTTGTTAGTGATTGTTGTAGTAGCCACAGCCATAGCGCCTCGCTTGTTGCTTCGGCGCGTTTTTCCGCAGCCTGTGAAGCCATGCCCTTTCAAAGAACCATTTTTGAAACCAGCTTTAGATACCAGTATTCATTAGCTGCGAAACCAGGTAGCTGGCGGCTTCGTGCATTACTCGAAATGCTCTGCGCCAGGGACGCCGGTAGGCGTAGGGACGGGGCGATGTATAGGTGGTGATCCCCTGTTTTTCCATCAGCTTTTTGATCCGGTAAAGATGGAAAGGGTCGCTGACGGCGATGCAACTGTGCATCTGGTTGGCGCGCATGATTACCGCCACCCGCTCGGCGGAGGTGGCGGTGCTGTCACCCTGGGTTTCGGCGATGAGGTGGCGGTCGCTGATGCCGTGAGCGGCAAGATAGTCGCGGCCCACGCCGCCCTCGCTGAACTGAGGGTCGCCGCCGGCGCCTCCGGTGGTAATCAGGTAAGGAGCCAGCCCGCGCTTGAAAAGCGCTATGGCATAGTCCAGCCGCGCGCGCAGGATCGGGGAAGGGTGACCGGAATACTCGGCCGCGCCGAAGACCACTATGACATCGGCGGGACGGGCCTCGTCGTGCCCGGCCTGCTGGACGATCCGGTAGCAGGTCAAAGAATAATACCCGGCAAGAGCGGCCAGCAGAATGCCCAGCACCCACCACTTCCAGCGGCGGGCGGGCGATTGGCGCGGCGCCTCCGCCCCGGCAGGCACAGATGCATCTCTGGCCGGAGACTCCGGAGCGGAGTCGCCGGGCGGCAGGCCGCCAGCGGACATGTTGGCGCCCCCGGTGAATGCAGACTCCCCGCTCATTGATCGCCGAGTATCTCTTCGATCTGCTGGGTTGGAATGGCGCCCTCCCGCATGAGCCGCCAGCGACGGCCTGAATCGGAGAGGCTGACAATGGTCGACAGGGTCGAGTAAGGGCACGGCCCGCCATCGACAATGACCGGAAGCCGGTCTTCGAACTGCATCTTTACGGCTTCCGCGTCCGTGCATTCGGGCTGGCCGGAGAGGTTGGCCGAGGTGGCCGTCAGCGGCACTCCGGCGGCGCGAATCACGGCCACCGGAATTTTCGCGGCGGGAATGCGCACGGCGATATTGCCGGTATTGGCCGTCACCTTGAGCGGCAGCCGCGGCGACGCCGGCACCACGATGGTCAGCGGACCCGGCCAGAACTTCTCGGCCAGCAAGTGAAACTCGTCCGGCAGCGGCTTGGCCAGGTACTCCGCCTGCTCCACGCTCTCGATCAGCAGCGAAAGCGGCTTATGGCGGTTGCGCGATTTGATCTCGTAGATACGGTCAACCGCATACAGGTTGAAGGGGTCGGCGGCCAATCCGTAGAAGGTGTCGGTCGGCATGCCGAGGACCAGCCCGCGGCGAATCCGCTCGGCCGCATAGTAAACCAGCGACGGCTCAGGCTGATTGGCGTTGATCTTTAGAATTTCGGGATGCACCCGTCGTATTCCTCAAGTTACGATGAACTGGGGCGTGCGAACAGTAGCACATTGCCCCTTTCGCCGCAACCTGCGCGGCGTATGATGTAAATGCCCGGCTCCGGTCATCTAAATGACGTAATCGCCTGTTTCGCGGAACCCGGCGCCGGCGACTGATCCCATGAACTCCCAGGACCGCCTGAGACAGGTTAGCAGCAAACAGAACCTGCTCGTCAAGCAGCTTCGTCACGCCTTCGCGCAGGCCGAGCTTACCGATGACGGCTACTGTGCCATCGAGGGGACGCGCATGCTGGAGGAGGCCATCCGCAGCGGCCTGCGGATCAAGGCGGTTTTCTTCAGCCAATCCGCCCGCGAGCGCGCCAGCCGGCTGTTGCCGCAGATCAGCAGCCACGCCGAGATCTTGCTGCTGCCCGACGAGGTCTTCCACAGCGCGGTGAACACCGAGACGCCGCAAGGGGTCGCCGCCCTGGTTAAGCCGGCGACATTCGATTTCCAGGACATGCTCGGCTCCAATCCGCTCATTTTGGGGGCTGCGGGCATACAGGACCCGGGGAACCTGGGAACCATGATCCGCTCCGCCGAGGCCATGGGAGCCTCCGGGGTACTGGCAACAGAGGGCACCGTACACTGCTTCAACCCGAAGGTGATACGCGCCTCAGCCGGTTCCCTGTTCCGCTTGCCCCTCGTCAGATTGCCGGGGCAAGATGCCGTGGAGAAGCTTCGCGCCCGGGGCGTCGCCATTCTGGCCGCGTCTTCGCACAAGGGCACGCCCATTTACCAGGCGGAGATGACCAGGCCCTGCGCGATTTTCATCGGCGGCGAAGGTGCAGGCGTCTCCAAGGACCTGATCGCCGCCGCCGATGCGGTGATCGCCATCCCGCATGCCGGCCAGACAGAGTCGTTGAATGCCGGGGTGGCGGCCGCCATCATTCTCTACGAGGCGGCACGCCAGCGCCGGAGCACCCCAGCTCTGCAATAAGATTGGTGCTATGGCCAGGAGGTCATGTTGAGAAAAGAACATCGCCGAGAATTGGGCAAGAGAGTGGCTACCGCTGTCATAAGCTATATGGCCGGCGTAAAGAGTATGGATTATTTTTTCAAGACGTACTTGAAGGATGAGCAAGTCGGTGAGTTCTGGTGCGAAATCGGTGAATTTTTGCTTCAGGCTGCCGTGCGTTCACAGGAGAAATTGGCTCCTCCGCTCGAACTGCTGAAGCCGATTACCGACTTGAAGCAATAGATCGATCCAGGACGCAAGAACGAATGAGCCTCTTTCGCTCCATTCCGAAGCCCGAAGAGCCGGTGGACCGGACGCGTCCGCTGGCCGACCGCATGCGCCCCCGCGACCTGGACGAGTTCCTAGGCCAGGAGCACATTCTCGGCCCGGGCAAACCGCTGCGGGTGCAGATCGAGCGCGACGATACCGGCTCGATCATCTTCTGGGGGCCTCCGGGAGTGGGCAAGACCACCCTGGCCAAGATCATTGCCCGCCGCAGCCAGGCCGATTTCATTGAGTTCTCGGCCGTGCTCGCCGGCATCAAGGAGATCAAGCAGGTAATGGCGGACGCCGAAAAGGCGCGCAACTTCGGCACCCGCACCATCCTCTTCATCGACGAAATCCACCGCTTCAACAAAGCGCAGCAGGACGCTTTTCTGCCTTACGTGGAAAAGGGCACCATCCGGCTGATCGGCGCCACCACCGAGAATCCCTCGTTCGAGATCATCTCCGCCCTGCTGTCGCGCTGCCGCGTTTACGTGCTGAACCAGCTCACGCCGGAGCAGGTTGTTTTGTTGCTGCGTCGCGCGCTGGAAGATGAAGAGCGCGGACTGGGCGCGCTCAAGCTCACCGCGGAAGCCTCCGCGCTGGAGCGCATTGCCGCCTACTCCAGCGGCGACGCTCGCAGCGCCTACAACGTGCTGGAGGTCGCCGCCGCCCTGGCGGTGGAAGCCAGCCACGGCGCCGGCGGTGGAGTCATCACCAGCGCCATCGTGGAAAGCGCGCTGCAGAAGCGCGTCCTGCTTTACGACAAGGCGGGCGAGGAGCATTACAACCTCATCTCCGCCCTGCACAAGTCGGTGCGCAACAGCGATGCCGATGCCGCCCTGTACTGGCTGGCGCGCATGCTGGAGGCTGGCGAAGATCCGCTCTACATCGCCCGCCGGCTGGTGCGTATGGCGGTCGAGGACATCGGACTGGCCGATCCTCATGCCCTTCAGCTCACCGTGGCCGCCCGCGATGCGGTGGATTTTATAGGCTTGCCTGAAGGAAACCTGGCGCTGGCGGAGGCGGCGGTTTACCTGGCGCTGGCGCCCAAGTCGAACGCCCTCTATACCGCCTACAGCAGCGTGAAGGCCGACGTGGAACAGACTGCGGCCGAGCCGGTGCCGCTGCACCTGCGCAACGCCCCTACAAACCTGATGAAGCATTTGGGATACGGCGCTGGTTATCAGTACGCGCACTCGCTCGACGAGAAGATCGCTGACATGCAGTGTCTGCCGGACAATCTCAAAGACCGCGTCTATTACCATCCCACTGCCGAGGGAGTGGAGAAGCGCATCCAGGAGCGCCTGCAGATGCTGCGGGAAAAACTGAAGGCGGCAAGAACCAAGCGGAAACCAGAATAACTGCGCAGATAACGTAGTCCCACCGCCCCCGGCTGGGAGAGCGTGCGAAGCGCGCCTGTTCACTGCCCCATTCAAGCGGCCTCTGCGGGCTGATCACCTCTTAAGGCAGCTTCTTACTATTAGGAGGCTTCATTTTCTGGAAGAGGGGGAGCGCTGTCAAGCAAAAACACTTTGGCCTTAGTACTTGAATTCCGATATGGGAATTGCTGAACAGGGGACATTTTGTAAGCGCCAGTTGCGATAAAGGAAGCTGTATGTGGCTGCCTCACACAAGCTTATTTTGTTGTTTGTGTAAGGGTATAGTTTGCTACTTGTCACAGAAACAGCCCCATAAGCCCAACTACAGGCTTGAGTGGGCCACCCACCAAAAGACACCGTCATCCCGACCAGAGCGAAGCGCAGTGGAGAGATCTTGCGTTGCTTGGCCAAATATAAGATTCCTCGACTCGCGCTCCAAGCGGCGCTCGCACGGAATGATGTCCGTTTCTTGGTCTACAGCATCTCTAGTTCTGCTTTATTGATTGCTGTGTAATGTCCTATGGACGGCGATGATGTATCCAGCAGAAGTTGTCATGGCGAGCGCAGGCGCGGCAGCGCCGGAGCCGAGCCATCTTGTGTTTCCGGCACCAAACACAGGGTTCCTCCACTCCGCCGCGGGTTGCGCGGCTCCGGTCGGAATGACAATTAGAGATTCTGATAGGACATTATTTTTGCAGCACTCAATAGCCGTTGCGGGTTTGAGTTGGTGACCCGCCACTACCGGTTGCGGATCGCGTGTTCCTTCAGGATGCAGCGGTCCATGACCACGAACACCCCGGCCTGGCGCGCCTTTTCCGCCGCCGGCTCGTGCACCACCGTTTCCTGTAGCCACAGCACCGGCAGCTTCAGGCGGATCACGTCGTCGACAATTGCAGGCACGTACACCGGCCGGCGGAAGACGTTCACAATGTCGATCTTCTCCGGCACCTCGTCCAGGCTGGCATAGGCCTTCTCGCCGAGGACGCTCTGCACCCCCGGATTGACCGGAATGATGCGGTATCCATGCCGCTGCATGTACTGCGAGACGTCGTAGCTCGGCTTCATGGGATTATTGCTCAGCCCGACGACGGCGATGGTCTTGGCCTGTTCCAGCACTTCCGTGATGCGGTCGCTCTCGGCCACTCTCTCCTCCAGCGGCGCTTGCCAGGGATGATGTCCACGCCCTGCGAAACAGCGCAACTGTACTATCGATTATGCGTCTGGCTCTTGTCCAGGTAAACCTTGGCAGCCATGCGGGTGACCAGTTCGGGGATGCCCCTGTTGCGCATCAGGCTCTTCAGATCCATCAGCAGCACGGTTTTCAGCAGCGGCACGGAAACGTCGAGCGGCGTCCGCGGATTGTTGACCAGGGCACGCACCACACCATAGACCTTCATGAAGCGGCGGCGGATGGCGATGCCTCGCAGCACAATTTCCTGCACGTTCTTCATGGCGGCAAACGATTCCATTTCGGTTTCACTCAGCTTGGGGGATTCCAGCACCGCCAGGGACACCACCTTGACCCCGTCGCGAATCAGGATCATGCGCTCTTCGCGGCTGCCGCGCATGGCCAGTTGCACGCGCTCCGGGACGGTCAGGGCAGCAATTTTCTGCAGCGTCGAGAGCTGCTGTTTTTCCCTGGGATCGATCGCCTTTTTATCCGGCGCGGCGCTGTGCCCGCCCGGTTTGACCAGCGGCAACAGCTCCGCCAGCTCGTCCTTTTCATCGGAAGAACCGAGCGTCAGCTCGAAGGGCCGCTGCTGCTGGCTGGCAATCTCCTCGGCATTCTCTCTTTCGAAATCGGAGCCGGGCTCCGCCGCCTGGGCATCTTCGGCCGGCGAAGGTGCCGCGTTTGCCTCGCCGGGCTCAGGTCCCAGCTCGCGCAACGCCTGTTCCACCTGCTCGCGGGTGACGCCAGATGCATTCGCGCCCAGGACCAGCAGAAGGGCGCGGCTGGCGCGGGCGCGTCCGGCGGAGAGCAGGCAAGGGAAAAACTCGGCGGGCGCATCGGCGGCGAATTTCACCAGCAGCGATTCCGGCACGGCGCGGTTGTTGGCCAGGGCGGCGACGATCTGGGTTCGCGGCGGGGCGCCGCCAAGGAAAAATTCTGCTACGCGCAACGGCAGTTGAGGCGCGGCGCACAGCGCCGCCAAGCCCTGCTCCGGCCACCCCGCCAGGGTGGTCCGCGCCTCCGCGCCCAGTTCGGCATCGTCAGCCAGGTGCACCAGGACTTCCAGCTGCTCGGCAGGAGGAATATTCAGCTTTCCCTGCGCCGCGCTGCGACGCAGGTGGGGCGGCGCCGCCGAACTGCGAATAAGTTCGAGTAAGCTGGCCATCTCCGCAAGAGCCTTGGCCGCCCCATTCGGCAAACCTGGGCGGCACAGTGAAAGAATACGGCTCCCGGGGAAGCTTCACAACCGACTTCCTCAGGCACCAAAGTTCGTCGCCCGCCGGCTCTGCGAATTGTTTCGGCGATTAACCCACATCTGCCAAAAGCAGCAACGCCGCTGCCCTCGGCGGCGGGCTCAGTCTCCCGAGGACGCGCCGGCCAGGACGCCGGCGTTACCGTCAGACTTTCTGCTCGGCGCGCCGCATCAGCAGGTAGGCGCGGATAAAGCCGTCGAGATCGCCGTCCAGAACGCGGTCCACGTCGCCCACCTCGAACTTGGTGCGATGGTCCTTCACCATGCGGTAGGGCTGCAGGACGTAGGAGCGGATCTGCGAGCCGAAGTCTATGTCGAGCTTGGAGTCTTCGATCTTCTGGCTGGTTTCCCGCTTCTTCTCCAACTCGTATTCGTACAGCTTGGAGCGCATGATTTTGAGGGCGCGGTCGCGGTTCTTGTGCTGCGAGCGCTCGTTCTGGCAGCTCACCACGATGCCAGTAGGAAGGTGGATGATTCGCACCGCCGAGTCGGTGGTGTTCACGTGCTGGCCGCCGGCGCCTCCCGAGCGGTAGGTGTCGATTCTGAGGTCTTCCGGCTTGATGACGATTTCGATGGTCTCGTCGATCTCCGGCGAGACGAAGACGCTGGCAAACGAGGTGTGGCGGCGCTTGGCCTGGTCGAAGGGCGAGATGCGCACCAGGCGGTGCACGCCGATTTCGCTGCTCAGCAGCCCGTAGGCGAATTCGCCGCCCACGCTGAAGGTGGCCGACTTGATGCCGGCCTCTTCGCCGGGCTGATAATCGTTGAGCACGGTCTCGAAGCCGTGGCGCTCGCACCAGCGCAGATACATGCGCAACAGCATCTCGGCCCAGTCCTGCGACTCGGTGCCGCCGGCGCCGGGATGAATAGTCACGATGGCGTTGTTGCCATCGTTCTCGCCCGAGAGCAGCGTCTGCGTCTCCAGACGCTCGATGGTTTCGTGCAAGGACGCAAGCTCGCGCTTGAGGTCCTCCTCGACGCTCTCGCCTTCGTTAGCCAGTTCAAAGTAGGCGGCAATGTCCTCGCTGCGGCGCGTCAGGTCGCGGTCGGTCGCCAGCCCCTCCTCCAGGCGCTTGCGCTCGCGCATCACTTTCTGGGATTTTTCGGAATCTGACCAGAAGCCGGGATCAGCGATCTGCTTTTCCAGTTCGGTTAGCTGCGCTGCCAGTTTGGGGGCGTCAAAGATACTCCCGAAGTTCGCGAACCTTGCCCTTCAGGGAGGTGTATTCCTGTTCCAATTCCTCAAGCATGCGGCGTAACGGCTCCTTTGGCCGTTGCTGGGGTGCTCAGGCGCGCGCCGGACGGCGCCGGAGCAGCAGCCCCACGATTGAAATTATCGCACAGGCGATGGGGAACCAATCTCCGTAGCGGGTGTAGAAGGTGGTCTCGTCTCTCAGGGCGTAGGGCGCCAGCAGCGCCGTGCGCACGCCTCGGGGCGCTTGCGCCACGATTCGTCCCAGGGGATCGATGGAGGCGGTGATTCCCGTGTTGGTGTCGCGCAGCAGCCAGCGGCCATTCTCGATGGCGCGCATGCGGGCCATGTTCAAGTGCTGCTCGGGCGCCCCGGAGTTGCCAAACCAGGCGTCGTTGGAGATATTGACGAACCCCTGCGCTCCACGGTCGGCGAATTCGCGCACCTCGGAGGGAAAAATCGACTCGTAGCAGATGAAGACACCGAGTTTTACCGGCCCGGCCGGCAACGGAACCCGTTCCTTACCACGGCCGAACGCGCCCACCTCATGGGTAAGCGAACGGGCAAAGCTGAGCAGCTTCTGCAAGGGTATGTACTCGCCGAAAGGCACCAGGTGCACCTTGTCATAACGGGCAACGAGCTGGCCCTGGGGGCTGAACAGGGCGGCAGAGTTGTACACCGTCCCCGCGCCCTGGCCCGCTTCCCGCAGGCCGATGCTGCCCGCCACCATGTAGGCGTGCAGGCGCTGCGCTATGCCGGAGACGGTGGAGACAAAAAGACGATCGTTGAGAAATAACGGGGCCGACGACTCGGGCCAGACCACCAAGTTTATCTCGCTCTTGGAGCCCTGCGGAGCCCTGCTCACAGCGTCTAGCGATTGCAGTAACTCGCTATATTCCGCGAATTGCCAGCGCGCCTTTACGGCGACGTTCTGCTGCACCAACAGCGCCTGCTGATCGGCGGGCAGGCTCTCCAGTCTTATAAATTGGGCGGACTGCAGCATCAGGGCGGCGGCGACGGCTGCCACTAGCATCAGCCGCCGGCGCGCGGGCTGCACCAGGAAAATGGCGGCGAAGGCGGCATTCACCAGGGCAATTTCGAACGACAGCCCGTAGACCCCGGTGAAGCGCGCGATCTGTGCCAGCGCGGTGTTGCCGACCTGGGTGGTTCCCAGCAGGTCCCAGGGAAAGCCAATGAGATATTCCCGGAGCAGCTCGATTGTGACCCACAGGAATGGAACAAGAAACAAAGCCCGGCGGCAGTATCCCTCGCGGGAACGGGCGGCCCAGGCCAGCAGCGCGGCAAAGACCGCCTCATGCAGACCGATGTAGAGGGAAAACAGCACCAGCATCAGGCCGGCTACGGCGGCATCCAGTCCGCCGTAAGTGTGCATGACCGAGTAAACCCAGTAGCAGCTTCCAAGGTAGACGGCGCTGCCGCAGGCCCAGCCCAGGAAAAAGGCCTGAAAAGGCGAGGCCGGCGCGAGGTAGGAATAGCCCTCGGTTTGCAGCAGCTCCGCCGTATCGGCTTCGCGGGCGCGCAACACCGCACAGATGAGCGGAGCCAGGCAGATCCAGCTCATGTAGTAAAGCCCCGGCTTGGGAAAGACGAGCACCTGCAAGGCCGCCGAACTCATGGCCAGCAGCCAGGCGCTTTTGTGAATCCTGCCCAGGCTGGCCGCGGCAGCCGAGAGCCTGCCCTTCGGCTGGGTCCGCTTTTCGCCGCGTGTTGTAACGGTGACGTTCAACGTGAACCCCGTCGGCGGCGAAGGCGATGAAACTGATGATCGCCTACCTTGCGGCAACTGAGCCACTGCCAGTGGACCACCTTGTCCTTCGTCAGCCCGCCCAAAGCGAAGACGGTTGGCCGCACAACGCCCGGCGGCTCCTGCCCGCCCACCGTTTCCGGTACTTGCGAGCCGACCTCCACGGGCGACACGGTCAAAAATTTCTCGTCTATGAGGTCGTGCAGAAGCATATTTGAATACATAGTCGGTCCGCCCTCGCATAGCAAGTAGCGGATTCCATATTGCTGCCGTAGCAGACGCACGGCCGCTTCCAGGTCTACGACCTCCGCCGCCTCAGACGCCGCTCCCGCCTTCGCCGAGGGCCCGCGTTCTCCGCCGCACACGATCACCTGTATCTGCGGGTGGGCGCGCAGCCGCGGCGCCAGTCGGGTCGCCACGCGGGGCGTGATGAGCAGGAAGGACTCGACCATCTCGCCGTCGAAGGCGGCAAACTTATCGAAGTCGATTTCGCCCGAACCGGTAAGGAAGATGTTGCGCTCGCCTCCGCGGTGCAATTTTTCGCGCAGGCGGCGCAGCGCCGGATCGGTGATGCGAAACACCGGGCCGCGCGGCCCCGGCCGGCCCAGCGCGGTCTCGGCGCGCAGCGTTCCCATTCCCAGCAGCACCGCGTCGGCATGGGCGCGCAGCAAATCCATCAGCCAGCGATCTTCGGGCGATTGCGAGATGTCGGAACCGGACGGATCGGCCCCCAGCAGCGAGACAATCCCGTCCACGCTCTGCACGAAGTTGGCGAATATCCAGGGCCGATCTGGCGGATGTGCGGGAAAGCCGAGCTGGCCGTAGCGGGCGAAAGAGTCGTCCGGCAACTCGGAGGGCTCGCCGTAGTCGAACAGGATTTCAAAGTCGCGCATCTGATTCACCCGCCGGCGCCTGGGTTGGTGTGGCCAATAAGTACCGATTGGCGCTTGTGAAGTAGCTCATTCGGGCCAACCCTTTGTTCCACCATGGCCTGGTAAAAACTGGCTCGCCGCCGTTCCCTTAGCTTTGCATCTCTGCTGCTGCCGGTTATCATCAAACTAGCCATGACTTGGAAGCGGCCCAATCGTCCGCCTGTGATCGACGAAGCTGACGCCAGCCCCGGCATTGCTGAAGTGTATACCGAGATCAGGTCGCTGTTGAGGGTCCCACAGGTGCCGCTGCTTTTTCAAATGTACGCCGGGCACGGCGGCTTCCTGGAGCAGTTCTGGCAGGCGGTGAAGCCGGTCTTGCGCACCCGCGCTTTTGCCGGCTCAGCCAGACGCCTCTCTGCCGACGCTTATACCCGCATGTACAACTACTTCGACATCGACGGCTTGGCCAGTGGCGCCCTAGACGCCGATTCCGCGCTGCCGGAGATTACTCGCACGGTGGAGACCTTCCAGCTTCAGGACGCGGCCTGGCTGCTGCTGCTCTCCTTCGCCGCCGAGGCCTTCGACAACCCGGTGGGAACGACTTCGGCCTCGCTGGAGGAAGCGGATTGGCCGCCATCGGCCTTCAGCCCGGCGATGGCGGAAGCGGAAATGAGTGCGCCCACGGCCAGGATTCTGGATGAAGCGCGGCGGCAATCCGGCGTTGGCGTTGTCCCCGGAGAGCTTCGCGCACTGGCCGCCTGGCCGGATTTTCTCGACCATTGCTGGCGGAACTGGAAGCGCACTGCCGAATCTCCGTTGCTGTCGGCTTGCGAAAACCAGTTGTTGCTGCACGCCATAGAGCTGGCGCACGGGCTGCCCGGCCCGCTGGAGCTTTCCTTTGCCGCCTTGCGCGACAGCGGCCTGGAGGAAGAGGATTTCTCCAGTGTGGTGCGCCTCACGCAGCACTGGAATCGCGCCTACGCCCGGCAACTGCTGCAGGTCTCGATGGCCAAAATCGCGCTCGAGGACGGCAGCGGCGCGGCGCGCATGCGGCAGGAAGCGCAGAAGCGAGAGGCGGAAAAGAAAAGAGAGGAAGAGACGAAGAGAGCAGAATCAGAAAAGAAGCAGGAAACTCCTACCCGTGCGGCTTAGGGCAGTTTCTCGGCTGCTGCACCTCGACTCGACATTCTAAGCGAGCGTCATCCCGACCGGAGCGAAGCGGAGTGGAGGGATCTTGCGTTACTGGCAAAATACAAGATTCCTCGACTCGCGACGCACAATTGACTCATGTGAGAGATATGGCTGGCTCCGGCCAGGGGGAATCCGATAGTAAGGGCTTCCCAGCGCGTCGCTCGCTCGGAATGACGTTCATCTTTTTGGGATGCGGCATCTATGAATACCTCGTTCTTAGTTCTTCGCTTTAGACAAGCTCTGGAATAGCGTAATCCCTTTGGGGGACATTGCCCTGCGGCTTAGCGCCGGGCCAGCTTCTCCCGCACGAACGCCAGCAGCTCCGGACTGACGTACTCAGGCGGGCAGATGGGAAAGATCGGCTGCACCGAGGTTTCCAGTCCGGCAAAGGCGGCCACCTCCGGCGATGAAAGACGCCTCTCGGCTCCGGCATTCACGACGAGGGCGGAGGCGCGGGGCAGAAACTCGCGAGCCGAGTCTTTGAAGTCCTGCATGGCGAGATCAAGCAGCAGCAGATAAAGATCAGGATCGAGAAAACGCATGACGCTGTTGGATTCGATGATGGTGTTCGCCGAGCGGGCGACGATGTCGCGGATATGCGGCACGGCTTGCGCCAGGCTGTCTCCGCCGCCCCGCGCCCAATAGACCGGCTCCGCGCCGGCGGCCAGGAAGCGCGCCGTGTCCGCATGGCCGGCGCCGCTGGTCTCGCGGGTGATCAGGGCCTTTCCTTCGACCGCGTTGTGAGCGTGTCCGGAGATTTTGATGGCGGTCCAGCGCCGTTCGGAGATGGCGCTGATCAGGCCGGCGACCACCGCCGACTTGCCGACCTTACGCGACTGCCCTCCGACCACGACGACTGCCATCCTCTTCTCCAGGTATTAGCTTCCCTTCAGTAAAGCGGCGCTTCTCCCGGGGGGCGCGTCTTCCAGCGGCGGTGGACCCAGAGCCACTGGTCCGGGTAGCGGCGCACGAAGCTTTCGATGACCTTGGTATACAAGGCGGTGTTGGCCACCGCGTCGGCGTCGGCATCGCCGGTACGCACCGGCTCCAGGGCCGGTTCGAAGCGTATGCGGTATTTCTGCAGCGCCTCATCCCAAATGGTAAAGGCCGGAACCACGGCGGCGCCGGTATGCAGCACCGCGCGCGCCACGCCCGCGGCGGTGCAGGCGGCGTGTCCGAAAAAATCTACGAAGACCCCGTGCGGCGGGACCATGTTGACATCCATCAGGATGCCCACCGTCTCTCCGCGGCGCAGGGCGGAGAGCAATCCGCGCGCGAATTCCGCCTTGCCGATGCTGCCGTTGCCATGCAAAGTGCGGTAACGCTTCGCCAAGCTATTTACATAGGGATTGTCAAGATCGCGCACCACCACCTGCAGCTTGTGCCCGTACAGCGAATGAACGAACGAGCCGATCTCCCAGCCGCCGAAGTGGGCGCTCAGCAGCAGCACGCCCTTGCCGCGCCGGCTGGCCGCTTCAAAATTTTCCAGGCCGTCGTAAATGGCCACTTGCGAGACATTCTCCAGCGTGTAGCCGGGGAACTTGGGAAATTCCGCCAGCAGCCGCCCCAGCGAGACGAATACTCCGCGCAGGGTTCGCAGCCGCTCCTGCTCCGGCATTTCCGGGAAAGCCAGCTTCAGGTTGCGCACGCCCACGCGGCGCAGGCGAGGGTAGAAATGAAAGAACCCAAGACCGATGGCGATGCCCAGGCGCCGCGCCGCCGCCCGCGGCAGCGCCTGCATCACCCGCAGCACCAGCCAAACCGGCAGGAATTCCAGAATATCCAGCATCGAGAGAAGTTCGACGGTAGCATCCGGCAAAAAGCATGTCAAACACGCCGCCAGCACCTGAGGCCATCGGCGGCGGAGGGCGCGGCGGGCGCGGGGCCGGTTCCTGTGCCGTGTGTCACACTTGCACGGTGATTCGAGTCACCGCCCGTTCCGGCTCCTCAATCTACGATCAGTACATAAGGGAAGCGGCCAGTCGCAACCAAGCGGAACGCGCCACTCACCGATCTACCGGGGAGCCCCGGCAAACGATTCTGTTGGTTTGATGGGGTGGCTACCGGCACTGGAGAAACACAGATGGCATACATCATCACCGACACTTGCACCAAGGACCTGCTGTGCATTGACACCTGTCCGAGCGACGCTATCCATCCCCGTAGCGACGAAGCCGATTTCGAGGCTGCCGCCCAGCTCTTCATCAATCCCGAGCTGTGCATGGACTGCGGTGCCTGCGTTCCGGTCTGCACCACCAACTCGATCTTCCCGGTCGAGGAGGTTCCGGCGGACAAGGCACAGTTCGTGGAACTCAACGCCAAGCACTTCGCATAGATTTTTCTTCGAAATTCCGCCCAGGCGGAGTTGTTTCCGCGCGCTCCATGGCTGCGCGGAAGCACCTCCGCCCTTTGGCGCAGCTCCCGCCTAAAGCCGCACCTGCTAATCGGACATTCAGCTCAGGACGAAACGCGCGGCAGTCCCAAGCCGGCACCAAGCAGAGTTTCGGAAAAATTGTTATAAATTTATGACCGGGGATCAGGGGTTATTCCGCCTGCCTACCTTAACCCCTATTCTCTGCCCTTTGTGTACTTAGCGGCTTGGGTTGGAGGAGCTGTTCCGTGAACTATCCTGTCTGGCAATTACCCTTCCCCGGCGGGATTCTGATCGCTCTGGTAGCGGTGGCGCACGTCTTCGTTTCGCACTTCGCCATCGGTGGCGGCGCCTTTCTGGTGGTGAGTGAACGCCTGGCGCATGCCCGTGGCGACACCGCGCTGCTGGCCTATGTGCGGCGGCACTCCAGGTTTTTTGCCCTGTTGACCTTGGTCTTCGGCGCGGTCAGCGGCGTGGGCATCTGGTTCACCATCGGACTGGTCAGCCCGGAGGCCACCTCTTCGCTGATTCATACCTTCGTCTGGGGTTGGGCCATCGAATGGGTCTTTTTCTTCGTTGAGATCACCGCCGCCATCATCTACGCCAAATCCTGGGACAAGCTGCCAGCGGGCGATCACATGATCGTCGGCTGGATTTATTTTGCCGCCGCCTGGCTGAGCCTGGCGGTCATCAACGGCATTATTACCTTCATGCTCACGCCGGGTAGCTGGCTGAAAAGTCATCGCTTTCTCGACGGCTTTTTCAATCCCACCTACTTCCCCTCCCTGCTGCTGCGCACGGCGATTTGCATCCTGCTGGCAGGGGCATTCGGCCTGATCACCGTAGCCAGAGAGCGAGAGGGCCGCGAACGCATCGTGCGCTGGGCTTCGCAATGGCTGCTGGCTGGAACCCTGCTGCTGCCGCCGACGGCTGCCTGGTATTACTACTCGATTCCCGGCTTTTCCCAGAAGTATCTCTCCGGAATGCTGGTCACCGCCCAGCATGTCGCCAGAGGCGGCATCGCCTTCGCCGCCTTGGCGCTGGTGTTGGCGCTAGTATGCGGCGTCTGGAAGCCGCGGCTGATGCGCCTGCCGGTCATAGTGGTTCTGCTGGCGTCGGGCCTGGGCATCATCGGCTCGATGGAATACCTGCGCGAGTTCGTGCGCAAACCGTGGGCCATCAATGGATACATCTACGCCAACGACGTGCGCGCGGCCTCGGTGGACTACTACCGGCAGGCTGGAATGCTGCGCGGAGCGAAGTTTCTTACCAGCGAAGATGCCAACTCGCCGGCGTATGGCCGTGACGTATTCCAGGCGCAGTGCGGGCGATGCCACTCGCCCGACGGCTATCGCGCCATGGCACCGCGAGTGCGCGGCTGGGACGCGCGCTTTGCTGCCGACATGCTGGCCCACATCGAGATGACCCGTGGCGCCATGCCGCGCTTTGCCGGCGACCAGCAGGATCGCGCCGCCCTGGGACATTACCTGGCCTCGCTCAATCCGGCGTCCGCTGTCCAAGGGCTGGCGCCTGACGGACGCCAGGTCTTCGAGGCCCGATGCGGCAGTTGCCACACCGTCAATGGACGTTTCCGGCCGCTGAGCAACGCGCTGGCTGGCGCCGTTGCCGAACAGATAGAAGCCCTGCTGCCGGGGTTGGATTCGATGAGCGCAAACATGCCGCCCTTCAGCGCGCCTCCGGAGCAGGCTAAGGCGCTGGCCGCCTACCTGGCTTCCGCGCTGGCAAGCGCACACTCGACCTCTGCGAGCGAAGGCGGCGCGGGCGCTGCAGCCTCCGAAACGGCAAAGGAGGGACGCTGATGCCGGCGCCGGTTCCCATTCCGCAAGTCGATCCGCTGCCGCTGCCCGGACCGGTCGGGCTGCTCAAGTTTCTCCTGCTGTTTACCTTTACCCTGCACCTGCTGGCCATGAATTGCGCCCTGGCTGGCGGCGCCACCGCCGTCTTCAGCGCTATTCGCGGGCGCAGCCAGCTTCATCCTTTTTCGCGGCGGCTGGCCGTTGAGTTGGCGCGCATGTTGCCGGTCTTCCTGTCATTCACCATAACCCTGGGCGTGGCGGCGCTACTGTTCGTGCAGGTGCTGTATGGCAACTTGCTCTATACCAGCTCGATCCTGATCGGAGTCTTCTGGCTGAGCGTAATCGCGCTGGTTGCGGCCGCTTATTACGGCTACTACTATTTCGAAGCTGGGCCGGAACAGGGGCGCCGGATCTTCATCGCCGTCTTTTCCGTGGTTTGCCTGCTCGCGATCGGCTTCATCTTTTCCAACAACATGACCCTGGAGCTTACGCCGGCGCGCTGGCTGGCTATGTACCGCGCGCACGCGAACGGGTTCGAGCTGAACCTGGGCGAGCACACTTTACTGCCCAGATACCTGCACATGGTGGTGGGCGCGGCCGCGGTATTTGCCGCCGCGCTCTGCCACATCGGCTGCCATCGCCTGAGGACAGACGGCGAATACGGCGCCTGGCTGGTGCGGCGCAGCTCGCAGGCCTTCGCCGCCTCGACGGCCATCGAGATCCTGCTCGGGCTCTGGTTCCTGCTCTCTCTGCCGCGCGCCATAGTCTTGTACCTGCTCTCCGACGGAGCCGCCGCTTCGGCATTCGGCGCCGCCCTGATTTGCGCCCTGGGGGCGATGTTCCTGGTCCTGGTCGGGGGAAACACCCGCCGCCCGGCACCATTCGTGCATAGCGGCTTCGCGCTTACCGTCCTGACCGTGGCCCTGATGGTGATCATGCGGCAGATGCTGCGCACCGCCTTCCTGCACGACTATGTCAGCCCGGAATCGTTGTCCGTGGCGCCGCAGACGGGGATCATCGTGCTCTTTTTCGTGGTCTTCGTGCTTGGCCTGGGGACGGTTGGCTACATGCTCAGGCTGCTGGCCAGGGTAAAAAAAGCATTTTAGATTTCAGATTTTTAATTTTCGATTTACAAGAAACTGCCCCACTCAAGCAAAGCAGCTTAAGTGGGCCGCCCGCCGCCGATCCGACCGCCACTTAAGTCATGCGAAATCTTCAACCTGCGGCCTGCAACCGGCAAGATTTCTCTTGACGCGCTTCGGCCGTTTCTTGCATAATTATGCACAGGACCGAATACTTTACAGCGCATATACGCCTATGTCAAAGCTATCGCGGCAGAATCTGATTGTTGAACTGGTACGGCGGGAGCCGTTCGCCAACCAGGAACAACTGCGGCGTACCCTGCTGAAGCATGACTTTGACGTAACCCAGGCCACGCTCTCGCGCGACATTCACGAGCTCGGGTTGGTCAAGACTGCCGAGGGCTACGGTCCGGCCAACGGCGATCAGCGTTCGGAACCGGCCACCGTGCCGGCGGCCATGCGGCTGGTGCGCGAATTTGTTACCGAAGTTCGCGAGGCGCAGAACCTGATTGTGGTGAAGACAGCGGCCGGCTCGGCCCAGCCGGTGGCCTCTGCGCTGGACGCGGAAAACTGGCCGGAGCTGGTGGGCACGGTCGGAGGAGACGATACCATCCTGGTGATTTCGCAATCCAAAAAGAACGCCCGCAAGCTGGCCCTGCGGTTGCAGGGGATGATGGAATGAGCGCCAAGCTGAAGACCGCTCTGCTGGGCGCCACGGGTTATTCCGGCTTTGAACTGGCGCGGCTGCTGCTGCGGCATCCGCTGCTGGCCGAGCCGCTGTTTCTGCGCCGCGAGGGCGAAGACGGCAGCGTTCCGCTGGATGACGTATACCCGCACATCTCCGGCAACGGCTCCTATCCGCTGAAGCCGTTTTCCTGGGAGGCGCTGCGCGCCACCGGCGTCGATCTGCTGTTCATGGCTACGCCGCACGAGGTCTCGCGGGAGATGATTCCCGAGGCCCTGTCTCGCGGGCTGCGGGTCATCGACTTGAGCGGCGCCTGGCGGCTGAAGTGCGCCAAGTATCGCGCAGTTTACGGTCTCAAGGACGCCGACGCGGCGCGGGCCGCCGAGCTCGACCAGGCGGCCGTCTACGGGTTGCCGGAGCTGCATCGCGAAGAGATTGCCAAGGCCGCGCTGGTGGCTAATCCCGGCTGTTATCCCACCTCGATCATCGTGGCCCTGGCGCCGCTGGTGCGCGCCGGGCTGGTCGATATCGAGCATGGCATCATCTGCGATTCCAAGTCCGGCGTCTCCGGCGCGGGCAAGAAGCCGACCGCCAAAACGCATTTCGTCGAGGTGGCGGACAACCTCTCGGCCTACTCGGTTTTTGGCCACCGGCACACGGGAGAGATACTGGAACAACTGAACGTGCCGGAGGAAAACCTGATCTTTACCCCGCACTTGCTGCCGATTCCGCGCGGCATCCTGTCGACCATCTACCTGCGGCTGCGGCAAACCATGACGACCGCCGAGGTGGAGAGCTGCCTGCGCCAGTTCTACTCCGGCGCCAAGTGGGTGCGGATTTTTGCCGCGGGGAAGCTGCCGCAGATACAGTTCTCGCTGCACACAAATTATTGCGATGTGGGATTTTCGCTGGCCGCCGACGGCCGGCGGCTGATTCTGGTTTCCTGCCTGGACAACCTGATAAAGGGCGCGGCGGGCGAGGCGGTCCAGAACATGAACGTGATGTACGGCTGGAGCGAGCAGGAGGGATTAAAGTGAAACTGGTGCTGAAAATTGGCGGAGCGGCGCTGGACGATCCATCGCTGCGCAAAAAGTGCGCGCACGCGGTAGCCGCGCTGGTGGCCGAAGGGCATAACGTAGCCGTGGTGCACGGCGGCGGCAAGGCTCTGACGCGTACCCTGGCGCAGATGGGCAAGAAATCTGAATTCGTCAACGGCCTGCGCGTTACCGATGCCGAGACCCGCGACGCCGCCGTCATGGTCCTGGCCGGCGCCGTGAACAAGCAACTGGTGGCGGCCATCGCGGCCGAGGGCCTGCCGGCGCTGGGCTTGTGCGGAGGCGACGGCTTGTCATTCATGGCGCGCAAGAAGAAGGCCAACGGTTGCGACCTGGGATACGTGGGCGAAATCAGCGCAGTCGATGGCCGCTGGATCGAGGCCATCTGGGCCAACGGCGGCATTCCGGTGCTTTCCAGCATCGCCCTGGGCTCCGATGGCGAATACTACAACATCAACGCCGACCAGATGGCCGCGGCCTGCGCCGCCGCCTGCCAGGCGAATGCCTTGATATTCCTGACCGACGTGGCGGGCGTGAAGGGCGCCGACGGCAGCATCATGCGCTGGCTGAACACCACCGATATTCCCGTGCTGGTGCAGAACGCGGTGGTGGGCGGCGGCATGCTTCCCAAGCTGCAGGCCTGCGAGGACGCGCTGCGCTCCGGCGTGGGCCGGGTGCGCATACTGCCGGCGACAGAAGCCGACGTGCTCCCCGGTTTTTACCACAGCCGCATCGAGCTGGGAACGGAGGTCATGGCGCAATGACAATGGCCTCGGTCCGGGCAGCGGAGAGCAAGCTGCTGGTTCCCACTTACGATCGCCTGCCGGTTTTGCTGACCAAGGGCAAGGGAGTTTACATCTACGACTCCGAGGGCAACGCCTACCTGGATTTTCTGAGCGGAATCGGGGTCAACGCGCTGGGCTACTCGCATCCCGCCATCTCCAAGACAATTGCGGCCCAGGCCTCCCGGATCGTGCACACCTCGAACCTGTTCTTCCACGAGTACACGGCCGAGCTGGCGGCGCGGCTGACCAAGGCCGCCGGGCTGCAGCGCGCCTTCTTCTGCAACAGCGGCACCGAAGCCTGGGAAGGGGCGCTCAAGCTGGCGCGCGCTTACGCCGGGCTGAAAAAAGGCGGCCGGCGCTGGCGCGTGCTGGCCATGGAAAATTCTTTCCACGGGCGCACCTTCGGCGCCATGGCCACCACCCACACCATGAAGTACCGCCAGCCGTTCGCTCCGGTGATGCCGGGGGTGACCTTCGTCCGCTTCAATGATGTTGCCGACCTGAAGAAGAAGTTCAACTCGCAGCTTTGCGCCGTCTGCATCGAGCCGGTGCAGGGCGAGGGCGGAATCTGCCCGGCCAGCCGCGAATTTCTCCAGACGGCGCGGGAGCTGACCAAAGAGTCAGGCGCACTGCTGCTGTTCGATGAGATCCAGTGCGGCCTGGGCCGCACGGGAAAGATGTTCGCCTACCAGCATTACGGCGTCGCTCCCGACATCGTCACCGTGGCCAAACCGCTGGCCGCCGGACTGCCGCTGGGAGCGATGCTGACAACCGACGAGGTTGCCCAGGCGTTTCACCCGGGTATCCACGGAACCACCTTCGGCGGCGGGCCGCTGGCTTGCGCGGTGGCGTTACAATTTCTCAAGACTCTGGAAAAAGAGAAGCTGCTGCGGCACGTGGCCGAGATCGGCAGCTATTTCCGCCAACGGCTCCAGGAACTCGACGTCCGCCATCCCGAGGTTCAGGATGTGCGCGGCGTCGGCCTGATGCTCGGCATGGAACTTGATTCCGCCGAACTGGCCAAGCAGGTGGCGAAGGAAATGCTGGAACGCAGGATCGTCATCAACCGGACGCACGATACGGTCTTGCGTTTTCTGCCTCCGTACATCATTGAACGGAAGCATGTTGACCAGGTAGTGAAAGCGCTTGATTCCATCCTGTCCTCCTGTAAGCAGGCCGGCGACGCCAAAGGAAGCTCGAATGGCCATCGCCGGAGGCTCAAAAAAGGCAGCGAGTGAAGCGCGCAGTCATCCCGGCAAGCGCGGCTAGGGCGCTTGCCCGGGACCGAATGCGGCCCCGGCTGGGCAGGGGCCGCAAAAATACAGGAGGACTCGATGGCAACCAGGCCAAGCGAAGAAGGTATTGTTGTTGATGATTCGCGGGTGGCGTTCAGTTCCGCTCCCAGCGATCTGGTCTCGGTATCTGATTTCGCGCCGCGCGAGGCCGAGGCGCTGCTGCAATTGACGGCGCTGCTCAAGGCGCGGCCGCGCGATTTTCGCACTGCGCTGGCCGGCAAGCAGATCGTTCTCTTCTTCGAGAAGCCTTCGTTGCGCACCCGCCTGACCTTCGAGGCCGGCATCAACGCGCTGGGCGGCAGCTCGTTCTTCGTCGACCAGACACATTGCCACCTGGGCCAGCGCGAACCGCTGAGCGACATAGCCCACAACGTGGAGCGCTGGGTGGACGGCCTGGTGCTGCGCACCTTTGCCCACGCCACCGTGGCCGGCATGGCCAAATATGCCTCGATTCCGGTGATCAACGCGCTAAGCGACCACGAGCATCCCTGCCAGGCGTTCGCCGACTTCTTCACCCTGCAGGAAAGATTCGGCAACCTGAGCAAGCTCAAGCTCGCCTACGTGGGTGACGGGAACAACGTGGCTCATTCCCTGCTGCTGGCAGCGGCAACCTTGGGCAGCAACATCGCGGTGGCGACGCCGGAAGGCTACAAGCCGTCAGTCGCGGTGGTGGCCAAAGCGCAGGAAATTGCCGGGCTCACCGGCGCTACGCTGGAAATTTCGCACGATCCCGTGCAGGCGGTGGCGGGGGCGAACGCCATCTATACGGACGTGTGGGCAAGCATGGGGCAGGAGAACGAAGCCGAGTTGCGGCGCGCCATCTTCTCGCGCTACCAGGTAAACCGCAAGCTGATGTCGCTGGCCGCCGGCAACGCCATCTTCATGCATTGTCTGCCGGCACATCGCGGCGACGAGGTGACGGAGAACGTGATCGATTCGCCGGCCTCGGTGGTCTTTGACCAAGCGGAGAATCGCCTGCACGCGCAGAAGGCGATCCTGATGGTATTGCTGGCGAAGAACCTGCGCCGCTTCGGACCCAGGAGCGCCCACGCCTAGCCGATCGCAGAAGATTTCGCCAGGCATCGTTTGCAAAAGCGCGGCTCCAGCCGCACCCTGGCAAACACGGTTTCGAACCGAGCAGTTGAGGTGACGAGATGAAGATGTGGTCTGGGCGGTTCCGGGAACCGCTCAACCCGCAATTCGAGCGCTGGCAGCGCTCGTTTCCTTTTGACCAGCAACTGCTGGCGGAGGAGCTGGCGGCCAGCCGCGCGCACGCGCTGGCGCTGCACGCCGCCGGAGCGCTGACGGCGGCCGAGCGCGACGCCATTCTGGGCGGCCTGGATTACATCGGGCTGCACGGGAACGAGCTGCGCCGCGAAGAGACGGAGGCGGAAGACGTTCATCACTTCGTCGAAAAGCAATTGACCAAGGCGATCGGCGAAACCGGCCTCAAGCTGCACACCGGGCGCAGCCGCAACGAGCAGATCGCCACCGACCTGCGGCTCTTCGTGCGCAATTCCTGCGGGCAACTGGCCACCGCCCTGGAAGAGCTGATTGCCGCCCTGCTCGGCCAGGCACGTTTGGCAGGAACGGCGGCCATGCCCGCCTATACGCACCTGCAGCGCGCCGAACCCGTGCTGGTGGCGCACTGGCTGCTGGCATACTGCGAGATGTTCTTCCGCGACATCGACCGGCTCGTCGCTTGCCAGGCGCGCTTGAACTACTGCCCGCTGGGCTCGGGCGCGGTCGCCGGCGCCACCCTCAAGCTGGACCGGACGCTGATGGCGCGCGAGTTGGGGTTCGCCGCGCCCACGGCCAACAGCCTCGATGCCACCAGCGACCGCGACTTCTGCCTGGAGTTTGCGCAGGTCCTCTCCATACTGGCTGTTCATCTCAGCCGCCTGGCGGAGGAGTTCATCCTGTTTTCCACCCGGGAGTACGGCTTCATCGTGCTGCCGGAAAGCTACTCGACCGGCTCCAGCGCCATGCCGCAAAAACAGAACCCGGACTCGCTGGAGCTGATCCGCGGCAAGTCGGCCAAGATCGCCGCCTGCGCCCAGGCGCTGCTGATCTGCCTGAAGGGCTTGCCCCTGGCCTATAACAAGGACATGCAGGAGACGCAGGAACCGGTGTTTGCCGCCGCCCGCGAGGCCGCCGCCATGGTTGAGGTGACCGCCGGCTTTATGCGCCAGGTGCGACTCAACCTGGTTCACATGAACACCCTGGCACAGAGCGGGAACATGAACGCCATGGCTGCGGCCACTTATCTGACCGGCAAGGGCGTGCCTTTCCGCCGGGCGCACGAACTGGTGGGTAAGGCCGTTCGCGCCGCCATGGATAGATCGTGCGAGCTGCAGGAGCTTCCTCTGGCCGAGCTGCGGCAGTTGAGCCCCGAGTTCGACGCCGATTTTTATGACGCCATCACTCTGGACGCGGTGCTGGCCTGCCACAACGTTGTGGGCGGAACCGCACCGCAGCGGGTAGCCAGCGCCCTCGACGAGGCGGAGCAGCGGCTGAAGAGCCGCAAGGAGGCAGTACATGCGGGCGCGTAAGGCTTTGCTGCCGGATGCTGAAGCCATCCGCGCGCTGATCGCGCAGTTTACCTCGGACGCGACCCTGCTGCCGCGCTCGCTGGCCGAGATTTGCGAGAACATTCGCGACTTCGTCGTAGTGGAGCTTCCGCCCGGGCAGAAACAAGATCAAAAGCTGCCCGGTGGCGCGAGCCAGGCTGGCGGCATCATCGGTTGCGCCGCCCTTCACCTCTACGGAATGCACCTGGCGGAGATTCGCTCGATTGCCGTCGATCCCCCGGCCCAGGGCCTCGGGGCGGGCAAGTCGCTGATCCAGGCTTTGCTGGAAGAAGCCGATCTCCACCACGTGGGCTGTGTCTGCCTGTTCACTCGCATTCCCAAATTCTTCGCGCACATGGGATTCAGCATCGCCGAGCGGGAGCGGCTGCCGGACAAAATCTACAAGGACTGCGCCACCTGTCCCCGCCTGCTGGCGTGCGATGAGATTGCCATGTATCGCGGCCAGTTGCCGCATTTCGCCATCCTGGAACCGGCCCAGGCCGAATTGATCAAATTGAATATATGAACCAACTATCCTTGCAAGACGAGGCAGCCGGGCGCGGCGGTGAGGCAGCCGCCGAGGCCTTAAGCATACCAAAGGGATTTCTATTTTCCGCCACCACTGCCGGCCTGAAGGCCAGCGGCCGGCCGGATTTGGCTCTGCTGGAAGCGCCGCACGGAGCTTCGGCAGCGGCCATGTTTACCCGCAATCGGTTGGCAGCGGCGCCGCTGCATGT
>CAWHVF010000004.1:0-336361 GCA_963832785.1 uncultured Acidobacteriota bacterium | reverse complement strand
GGCAGAGCGTAGCGGCGACGGCGCTTTGCCTCCCGCTAGTGCGGCCTTGCCAATCTGGAATACCGGTTCTCTGCTCACGCGCTCTGTTCAACGCCAAAGCGGTGTCGCGCTTTGCTTGCCACCGCACTCCAAAATCGCGTTCGTTGACCTCATGCGGGCACCTTAGCAACCGCTGCGGGCATTGGCCAGTGCAAAGCCGCGCGGTGAGGCGAGCGGATTACAAACGCCTGATACTTTTATAGATGCGCCGGAGCCGACTATAAGGAATATGTTGACGTGGTGTAACTCAATTGCTAATCATGTGCTGTTGCGTGCGGTTAGCAGTGGGAGAAAGGCTCAGGCTGAATATGAAGATCATTCTATCGCTCGCTGTTATGACTGCTCTGGTTGCACTGGAGCAGGGCACGACTTGCTGCGCTGCCGAGGAGGACGGTGTGGCGCTGGCCATCATCTACGACACTTCCGGCAGCATGCATGACCCGGTGCGCGACAGCACCGGCAAACTTCCCCGAAGTACGTTATTGCCAACCGTGCTCTGACGGCGGTGGCCAAGCACATCCAGGCGTTCGCCACCGGCGGTACCGCTGGCGCCCCTCGAAAAGTTCATGCCGGGCTGTTGGTCTTCAGCGGGAACAGCGCGCGACAGGCGGTCAGATTCGGCCCGTTTGATGAGGCGGCGCTGCCCACCTGGCAGCCGGAGACCGAGCTGCTCGCCTCCTTTGCCAAGGCGGCCAGGTGGGTGTTGACGATCTATCTGGTGGTCCGCTTCGCCGATCTGATGGTGCGCGGGCAGGCGGCCCAGCTCGCTGCGCTGCAATGGCGCACGGGGTGGTTCTGGTTCGAATTGCTGGTGATGGCCGGCATTCCGATCACGCTGTTTTCCATCGAGCGTATGCGGCGCTCGCAGGCTGGACAGTTTGCCGCGGCGGCGCTGGCCGTCTTCGGCATCGTTCTCAACCGCATCGATGTGGGCGGTGTCGCTCATATACGGCCCGAAGGCAGTTTCTATGTGCCATCGTGGACCGAGCTCGCCATTACATTCGGCGTGGTGGCCGCCGCGGGACTGGTGTTTCTGTTCATCCTCGAGCGCTTCAAGATCTGGGAACAGCGGCCTGCCGACCCCAACGCTGACCCCCTCAAGCTGCCTGAGTTTGAACCGGTAGGCAGCACCTGGCTGGGAGTGCCGGGAGTGGCCGCCCGCACCACCTTTTCGCTGGCTTTCATACTGATGGCCGCCTTGGGCTTTGGATTGCTAAAGGTTCAGTCCGCCGAAAACAGCGGCGTCGAGCCCACGCCCGTCCAGCGGGCGCGCGGCGGCGACGTCCTGTTCATCGACGGCAACCTGGATGGCTTTGGCGTCTCCTTCAAACACGCGGAGCACGAAAAACGCGAGGGCGAGAAACAATCGTGCGTCAAGTGCCATCACATGAATTTCCCGCGCGACAAGAACACGGCCTGCGCCCGTTGCCACAGCGACATGTATCTGCCTGCCGATGCCTTTCGCCACGACTGGCATGCTTCTCCGGCCGGCGGACGCGTGGCCTGCTACCAATGCCACCGCCGGGGCGAGGCGCGCAGCGCCAAAACCGCCATCGCCTGTGACAAGTGCCATAACGACCTGGTGCCCGCCGGCGCTACCATTACCGTCAAGCGATACCGCGCCGTGGCTTACACCGAGGCCATGCATCGTCTTTGCCTTGGCTGCCACGTGCAGAAGGCGCAGGAGAAGAACAAGCCGGAGATGACGCGCTGCGGCTGGTGCCACAAGGAGCGGCGGGAGCTGATCGATTCGCGCGAGATCGTCCTGCGCCGCCGCGGACTGTTCGCGCAAAACGTGGTGCTGCCGCCGGCCGCGCCCGAAGCCAAGCAGTAAGGTCCCGGCCGGGACGGCCCGGCCCCGCGCAGACTATGTCGCATTTGTCACAACCCGCGCTGGACGAACTGAAGCTGAGGATGTTTCAGCAGGTTCCGTTTGCCGTGGCCATAATCGATCGCCAATTCTGCATCGCCGCCGCCAACCGGCAGTTCGAGGAGTACTTCGGCGAGTGGAGAGACCGCCGCTGCTACGAAGTTTTCAAGCATGGCTCGAAGGCTTGCGAGACCTGTCCGGCGCGGGCCGCATTCCAGGACGGCCGCGTGCGCGTGCTGGAACAGACCGGAGTCGACCGGCACGGGCGCAACTGCCGCTTCGTTGTGCACCTGGCTCCCGTGCGGGACGACACCGGCGCCATCACCTCCCTGATGGCGATGTCGACCGATTTGACCGAGCCGCGTTCCTGGCAGCGGGAGTACGACCTGTTCTTCGAACGCGTGCCCTGCACCATCTTCATAGTGGACCGCGAATTCCGCATCGTGCGCGAGAACGAGAAGTTTCGCGAAATGTTCGGCGAGCCGCGCGGCAGGTACTGCTACGAGGTGTGCAAGCGGCGGCGCAGCGCCTGCCGGAGTTGCACCGCCCAACTGGCGTTCGCCGACGGCGGCGAACACTCCTCCAGCGAGGTGGGTGTGCACAGGGACGGATCGCCGGCCTACTACCTGGTGACCAGCACTCCGCTCTCGCGCGGGCAGGATGGCGTGCGCCATGTCATGCAGATGGCCACAGATGTAACCGAGCTCTACAGCCTGGAGCGCCAGTTGCGGAACACGCACGATTTCTTCGAGGCGCTAATCCGCAATTCGCCGGCGGGAATCGTCGCCGTGGACACCGAAGGCGAACCCAAGCTCATTAACCCGGCGGCGCGGGCTCTGCTGCAATGGACGGCGGCCCAGTCCCCCAACGCCGCCCGGCTCAAGCAGATGCTTCCGGAGCAGTTTTTCTCCGCCCCCGCCGACGAGGTCGAGGCGCTGGAGCTGCCCGAAACCTATCTCGACTCGGCGCAGCAGCAGAAGGTCCCGGTGCGCTTCTCGGCGGTCGAACTCAAGAGCGGGCGGCGGCAACTCGGGCGGGCGGCCTTCATTCAGGACTTGCGCGAGATCAAGCGCCTGGAGCAGGAGAAGCTGGACGCCGAGCGGCTGGCGACAGTCGGGCAGACCGTGGCCGGAGTGGCGCATTCCATCAAAAACCTGCTTACCGGCCTGGAAGGCGGCATGTACATGGTCGACAGCGGAATTCACCGCTCCGACGCCGCCCGGCTTACCACCGGTTGGCAGATGCTGCAGCGCAACTTCGGCAAGATGACCTCGCTGGTGAAAGACTTTCTTGCCTTCGCCAAGGGACGCACGCCCGATCTGCGCCTCACCGATCCCAACCGGCTTGCGCAAGACATAGTCAATCTGTACATTGAGGCCGCGCGCATGCAGGGCGTGGAGCTGGTCTGCCAGCCGGAGGCAGAGGTCAAGCCGGCGCTGCTTGACCCGCAAGGCATCGAAATCTGTGTCACCAACCTGATCTCCAACGCCATCGATGCGGCTGCTATGCGCCCGCAGCGGGACGGCAAGGTGGTGCTGCGCACCTGCGATCAGGACGACGAACTGATCTTCGAAGTCAGCGACAATGGCGGGGGCATGGACTGGGAAGTGAAAGGCAAGGTCTTCACCACATTCTTCACCACCAAGGGCGGCAAGGGCACCGGGCTGGGGCTGCTCACCACGCAGAAGGTGGTGCAGGAACACGGCGGAACCATCGACGTCGAGTCCAGCCCGGGCCAGGGCTCGATTTTCCGCATACGGCTGTCGCGCCCGCGTTTGCAGGAAATTGCGCAGGCAGCGGCGCGCCAGGCGGAGTCCCGGGCAAAAGCCGATACGGCCGCGGCCGGTACCAAGTGAGCCGGCAGGAGCAATTAAGCGATGAGCGACTCTAAACAGAAGCGAATTCTGGTTGTGGACGATGAAGAGGACGTGCGCCTTTACCTGCAGACCGCGCTGGAGGACGCCGGCTTTGTGGTGGCCACCGCCTGCGACGGTCTGCAGGCACTGGAGTCGGTGCGGCGGGAGCCGCCGGACCTGATCTCTCTGGACCTGGTTATGCCTGGCCATTCCGGCGCCAAGTTTTATCGCGACCTGCAGAAGGACAAGCGGCTGTCGAAGATTCCCGTCCTGATTGTTACCGGGCACGCGCGCGACGAACTGGGCAAGGCGGACTTCAATGAGATGACCATGTCCGGCCCCGGCGTATATCTGGAAAAGCCCGTGCTGCCCGAATCTTACGTGGCGGCCGTGCGCACGCTATTGGGAATGGAAGCCGAAGCCCAGGAGCCGCCCGCCCCGGAAAAGCTTCGCCAGGAACTGGCCGCCGCCTTGTCCGGCGCCGACCGCGAGAGCCTGCAGCGCGCGCTGGAAGCTCTCAGGAAGAAATGAGGTGATTGCCATGACTGCTAACAGCACTAAAACCATATTGGTCGTCGACGACGAAGCCGATGTCCTCACCTTCATCACCACCTTGCTGGAGGACAACGGTTTTGCGGTAATCAGCGCCGAGAACGGCAAGGAGGGGTTCGCGCTGGCCAAGGCCCGGCGTCCGAACCTTATCCTGCTGGACATCAGCATGCCGGAGGAAAGCGGCGTGCGCATGTACCGCAACCTGCGCGGCGACCCGCAAACCGCCACCATTCCGGTAATCATGCTGACCGGCGTTTCCCACGACTTCAAGCGCTTCATTGAAACGCGCCGGCAGGTCCCGCCGCCGGAGGGGTATTTCGATAAACCTCCGGACCGGGAGCAGTTGCTGGCAAAAATCAACGAGCTGGTTGGCGCCAAGATATCGGTGTCGTGAAGGCAACCTCCTGGCAAATTGCACATTCTTGAGGAAAGCTGTTTCCTGAACCGAGTGCTCCGGGCAGAGGCTGCTTTCGCCTTGGCCGTAGTGATGGGCTCGGCGGGACTCGGCCCGGCACAGGTCGCATTTCTAAGGTAAAATACTTATGGGTGCCCTGTGTATCTCTATTTCAGGAGGGTTCCGCATGCGAACCATCACGACGCTGGGCATGGCCGTTGTGCTCGTTCTGGCCATGTCCGTGAGCAGCTACGCCAAGAAAACCAAGCTGCCGGCCGGGGTAAAGGTGCATAAAACCACCGCCGGAGAAGTTTTTGTCGATTCCAAGGGGATGACGCTTTACACCTTCGATAAGGATTCCATGGACATGTCCGCCTGCAACGGAACCTGCGCACAGAACTGGCCCCCGGTGGCCGCTCCGGCGGACGCCAAGCCAATGGGGGACTGGAGCGTGGTGACCCGCAACGACGGCTCCAAACAATGGGCCTACAAAGGCAAACCACTCTATCGATTTGCCAAAGACACTAAACCGGGCGAAATGAAAGGGGAGGGCTTCCTCAATGGCGCGTGGCACACTGCCAAGCCTTGAGACCGCCGGAACCTTCAGGCTTCGTCTTCTGCTGGCCGCCGCCATTGTTATCCGGGGCGGCCAGTATTGTCTGGTGCAACCCCCGCCAACCGTGAATATTCGTCGACAGCTATAACCCGCGCAGAGAAGCGCGAGAAGCCTATCGTGTCATCCTGAGCCAAGCGAAGGATCTGCTGTTTTCCCCCTGAGGACCTGGAGCAAAGCAGATCCTTCGGCCGCGCCATGCGGCGCGCCTCAGGATGACACCTCTTGCTATTTTCCGGTTCTTATTCGTGCCCTGTGCCCGGAGGATGGAGTTGCTCGCCTCCGGTTAGCGCGAACCACGATATTTCGAGTTCATACTCATCGGGATAATAGAGCACGTTTTGGCCGTCAATATCGGCGATGATGCCTTCGCAACCGTCCAACTTGCGGCGGGAACTGCTGTCCAGCTCAACCGCGAACGGCACCCGGATGGTGCGCCCGTCGTACACCATGCGAATGACGTGTCCGTCTTGCGTTTTGGCCTGCTGATCGAAACGTTTCTCCACGAACTGCAGGACGTACTTGTCCAGAAATGGAAGATCGCACCATGAGAACCAACGCTGATCGCTTGAAAGCTCGCGCAAGCCGGGACAATCGATTCGCATGGTCAACTCCTTAAGATCGGCAAAGTTTTACAGGTTCGGCGGCCAGCCGCGCTCGGCTGCCGGCGTTGCCTGCGCCCTAGACATTGGCAGGCTCCAGGCTGCCTCCTATCTCAACCTTGGCCTGCAGCCTTTCCCACTCCCGCTGGATGCTGCACCGCATCTCTCCGATTTGCTCCTGGTTGACATGGCGGAACCTGCCTTGCAGATTGAGGTACTCGGTAAGGTCCGTGAATGCCGGTCTGTGATTGATGGTGTAGCGAACTCCGTTCTCCACCTCGTACAGCGGAAACATGCCGGTTTCCACCGCCAGGCGCGCGATCTTGACCGTATGGCGCTCTTCCGACTTGTATCCCGTCGGGCAGGTCACCCAGAGATGAATGAACTTGGCGCCCGGTGTTGCCTTCGCCTTCTGCACCTTGCGGAAAAAATCCTCGGGAAAAGCTATGGAAGCGGTTGCCGCATACGGGATGCGGTGGGCGGCCATGATCTCCACTATGTCTTTCTTCGGCTCGCTCTTGGGAGAGCTTGCCGGAGTGGTGGTTGTCCAGGCGGCATACGGCGTCGCCGAAGAGCGCTGGATGCCGGTGTTCATGTAGGCTTCGTTGTCGTAGCAGACGTAAATGATGTTGTCGTTGCGCTCGACGGCCCCGGACAGGGACTGCAAACCGATGTCGAAAGTGCCGCCATCGCCCGCCCAAACCAGGACGTTGACGTCGCCGCGTCCCTGCACGTCGAGAGCGGCGCGCACCCCCGAGCCCGAGATGGCCGCGGTGGCGAAGGCCACGTTCAACACCGGCACCTTGAGTGCGGAAAACGGATACGGCCCGTTCAGCACGCCCCAGCAACAGGCGGGGATGACAACCACCGTGTTTTCTCCCAGCGCCTTCAGCGCCGTTCGCATTCCGATTACACCGCCGCAGCCGGGGCAGCCGAGATGGCCGGACTGCACCAGCTCCTGGTTCGGAAGGTGAAGGTTGCGCGGATCATAGGTTGCCGTTGCCATGCGTCACCTCAATTCCTGCCGGGCTAATTTCAACCTGTTCCTGTTCCGGCAAGCCGGTCCACCAGGTAGACGGCTGCGAGAGCTGCCGGTTCCAGGCCAGCAGCAACATGCGCGCGAGCGTCTCGGGGGTGATGTCGCGGCCGCCGAGGCCGGCGACGATGCCTCTCACCGGCGGGTGGTCGGCCGCGGGCAGGTCGTACAAGGCGGACTTGACTTCCTGGTGGAAGATCCCGTGGTGCCCGAACGAGCAATCGCGATCCAGCACTACCACCGCTTTCTTGCCGGACAGCGCGTACCTGACGGCGTCGGCCGGAAACGGCCGGAAGAGGCGCAAGCGCAGCAAGCCGGCGGGAATGCCGCGCGCGCGCAGCTTGTCGACCGCCAGTTGAGCGCTCAGCGCCGGAGTGCCGGAAGCTACCAGCACAATCTCGGCACCATCGTTGCGGTATTCCTCCACCAGCCCGTAACTCCGTCCGGTGAGCTCTCCCCAGGCGCGCCCGGCCTCTTCCCAGTAAGCCAGAGCTTGTTCATGTGCCTGCGCTATCTTGGCGCGAAATTCCATGTAAGCGCCGGCGTCGGTAATCGGGCCGATTGACGCCGGCCGCGACAAATCGAGCCGGTGCGGTATCTCGACCGGGCTGAGGAAATTGTCCACCACGCCCTGCTCGGGGAGCTCGATGTCCTCATAGGTGTGCGACAAAAAGAATGCATCTAGGAGAACCATGACCGGCAGCAGGGCCCGTTGCGAAACTTCAAAAGCCTGAATAACCGAGTCGAAGACCTCCTGGGCGGACTGGCAGTAAATCTGCATCCATCCGGTATCGCGCTGCGACAATGAATCGGTCTGCTCCGCCCAGATGTTCCATGGCGGGCCCAGGGCCCGGTTCACATTGGCCATGACAATCGGCAGACGCGCGCCGCTGGCCCAGTGCAGCATCTCGTGCATCAGCACCAGGCCCTGAGAAGAGGTGGCGGTAAATGTCCGCGCGCCCGCCGAAGCGGCGGCGATACAGGCGGCCATGGCGGAGTGCTCGGATTCCACCTTGATAAAGCGCGCCTTTAACTCGCCGCTGGCCACCATGTCGGCCAGCTCCTCGACAATCGACGTCTGCGGGGTGATGGGATATGCCGATGTCACCTGGACGCGGGCCATTCTTACCGCCTGCGCCACCGCCGAGTTGCCTTTCAGTACCGTCCTCACCGGCCTACCTCCCCGAGTGCAATTGCCCCGCGCGGGCATTCCTCGACGCATATTCCACATCCTTTGCAATGATCGGAGTCGATATGGAGATCGGCCGCCGAGCTGCCGTGAACCGCTATGTCCGGGCACCAGTAGTAGCAGTTGAGGCATCCGTTGCAGGTGCCACAGGCAAGACAGCGGCGAGCTTCGCACAACGCGGATTCGACGCTGAACCCCTTGATCACTTCCGTGAAGGTTGCCGGAGCGCGGAGAATCCTCCGTCACTATTGGCGGCCGCGACGCCGGCCGGAAGTAGGCGGCGTTGAGCTGTCGCAGGTCGGCAAGCTGCTGAACGTTGATCCGCCGTTGCCAGAGGCTCTGGCAGGCCCGGTTGCGCCTCTGGCGCGCGCCCATCTCTCAGGTAGCTGTCGACGGTGGCAGCCACCCGCCGGCCGGAACCAATCGCCGCCGTGACCGTGCCCTCGCCCGTAGCCGCATCGCCGGCGATGAATATTCCCCCATTGCGCGGCCTGTGGCGCGCGCAACTCTTCAGGAAGAAATTCCATGTCGGCGCTTTCGCCGATGGCTGAAACGACTCCGCCGACCGAAAGGCGAAAACCTGGAATCGGGAACCGGCACCGGCGCGCGCCGCCCGGAAGAGTCCGGCTCGCCCAGCCGCATATTCTGGCACTCGAGCGCGGCGATGCCGTTGCCGTTCATAATGATGGAACGAGGCGCGGCAAGAAAACGGAACTCCACTCCTTCCTGCTTTGCCTGTTCCACCTCGGAGGCTATCGCCGGCATCTCCGCCGCCGTGCGGCGGTAAACGATTGTTGGCCAGCTTCCCAGGCGCAGCAGCGAGCGCGCCACGTCGATGGCCGTATTCCCGCCACCTATGACCGCCATCTCCCGAGGAACGCTGGGACTCCTGCCGAGCAGAATCTGCTCCAGCAGTTGAACGCCGTCATAAACCTCGGGGTGATCGCTTCCAGGGACGCCCAAGCGCCGGGAGGCATGCAAGCCGACCGCAATAATTACGGCGTCAAACAGGCTTTTTAGCTCGGCAAACGTGAGGTCGCGTCCAATACGGGTGTTCTGCGTGAACCTCACCCCGGCTTGTTCCACCAGGGCGATTTCCTGGTCGAGTATTCCCTTCGGCAGGCGGTAGTCGGGGATGCCGGTGCGCAGGTATCCGCCCGGCTTGGGCTTGTCGTCAAAGACCTCGACCGTGTGGCCGAGGAGCGCCAGCGAGTACGCGGCGGAGATACCCGCCGGACCCGATCCGATGACTGCCACCTTGTGCCCACTGCGCGCAGCGCGCTCCGGCAAGTATTCCCGGGCAAAGGAAACGTCGCCCAGAAAACGCTCCAGCATGTGGATGGCGATTGCTCCGCCCAGCGACTCGCGGTTACAGCGGCTTTCGCAGGGATGCGGGCAGACCCGGCCCAGGGTCGAGGGCAGCGGATTGCCGGAACGCCAGAGCCGCGCCGCGCCGTCCAGGTCTCCGGCGGCCAGCAGGGCCAGCGTTTTGGAGATGTCGTTTCCGGCAGGGCAGGCATGCGAGCACGGAGGAAGCTTGTCCTCGTAACGCGGTTCCAGGTACTTCCATGTCCCCGTTTCGATTCCGATGGTGGAGACACTCGCGGCCGGTATTACCGGCGGGCTATCCATCGGGTCGAGCTTAAGCACCGACGTTTTCATGTCTGCGGTCCTCTGCCGCGCCGTAGACGCGCACGGTCTGCGCCCCGGCCAGGGCGGCGGCGACATTCTCGTTGGCCTTGATAGGCACGGCGGCGCAAATGGCTTCGGCCAGGCTGTCCAAACTGGCCAGCCCGGTGAACTGTGCGAAAGCCCCAACTATGGCTGTGTTGACGATCGGGGCAGTGGGAGTGCCCAGATGGTAGCGGCGGCCGATATTGGAGGCGTCCACGGTGGCCACGGCGGCGCCTTTCAGGCAGGTGAATTCCGCGGGATCTTTGGGCGAATTGATCAGTACCCAGCCGGCCTTTTTCAGGCCCTTCATCACACCGGCTGATTTCAGCCCAATAAGACTCTCGTCGAGCACTATGAGCCCGTCGGGCCGGTAAACCTCCGAGCGCACCCGGATCGGAGCCCGATCCAGGCGGAGAAACGCCGTGACCGGAGCTCCCCGCCGCTCTGAGCCGAAAGCAGGAAATGCCAGGACGTGCATGGCGTCGCGAAACGCCGCCTGGGCCAGAATTTGAGAAGCGATCACCGCACCCTGCCCGCCGCGACCGTGAATTCGGATCTCGATCATTTAGAACCCCTCTTCAGCGCGCATCCAGATTCCCGACTCGAAGAACAATCCCGTTCCGACACGCAATGCCTACGGCTGTGAAGCCACGAACGTCGTGAGCCATTCCTTGGCGATCACTTCAAAGGCGCCTGGCTCGGCATCTGGCGGCGCCACTTCGAGATGGGAGTCGTAGGAATTCGCCTTTGTTCCAGCCGCCGGACCGGCATACCGGCCGAAGGCAGCCGCCGGCGCGATGGCCGATTCGGGGCAGACCAGAGCGCAAGCGCCGCAGTCGGTGCAGGTCTCCGGATCGATGAAATACAGCGGCTGCATCGGCCGCTCGTCTTTGCTGGGGTGAATGCAATCGAAGGGACAGGCGTCCATACAGGCAGTTTCCGTCCCCGCGCAGAGCTTTTGGATTACGTATGGCATTTCTTCCTCCTTGCAACGATTTCGGAGCACGACCAACCGGGGTTGCCGCCTGCCGCAGTCACAGCATGCGCCGCGTGGGCGGGGCAGCCAGACAGGCCGTATCTTGCTGCGGCGGGCGGCTGCCGGCCGCCGGCTGGCAACTTTGCGCAATCTCCTCAAGCAACGCCGTCATCAGCGGACCGGCGGCGACAAGCTCGGCTCCCCCTTGCCGCATTGCTGTCAGAACGCCCTTACCTCGCTCATCTACAAAACTCACGGACTGCAGATCGACCTTGATCGGCCGCCGGCCAATCCCTGGCCGCACTCTCTCCCAGACCTTGGCCATTTCGCCAACCCACGGGCCGCTGAGCTTCCCTTCCAGCTTTAGCGTTACCCGGTCCTCTGCCGTTAGTGTGGTGATACGTAACATCCGCTCGACTCCTCACTCATACCTCGCACGTTGGCTGCCTTATCGACGGTGTGAGGCCCCGAAGCAAGTTATGCCCCAGCAATGACTTGCAAGCGCCGTGGTAAAGCCGGAGATGGCGAGAAGGGGGATTGATGGCTATATTTCGTCACAGTGACGAAATCTTCGTCTCGCGCCACGATGTTGGGAGAGCGCCGGTGGCGTCGGCTGCAAAAGGATGAATGTTCTAGCCGGAAGACCTCTCGTAGGTGTCGGGGGGCCAGAGCGCGTCGCGGGAGATGCCGAGCTTTCGCATACGGGAGTTCAAGGTAGTGCGTTTGATGCCGAGCTTGCTGGCCGCGCCGTTGGGGCCGCCGATCACCCCGTGGCACTCCCGCAGTGCGTTCAACACGATGTCACGCTCGGCCTCCTGCAGAGGGACGACGCGCGGCTCGCGTTGCTGCAGCTCGCCGATTGGCAGGCTGCCATCGCGCGAGAGAATGACGGCCCGCTCGATGGCATTTTCCAGTTCCCGCACGTTCCCCGGCCAGTCCCAGCGCACCAGCCGGTCCATGGTTGCGGCCGGGATGGTGTCGATTCTCTTCCGCATCCTCTCGCCATACTTGTGCACCAGATAGCGCACCAGCAGCGGGATATCGGAACGCCGCTCGCGCAGTGGAGGAACGGCGATGGGGAAGACGTTCAGCCGGTAGTAAAGGTCCTGACGGAACTCCCGCCGCTGCGCTTTTTCCCAGAGGTTGTGATTGGTGGAGGCAATGACCCGGGCGTCGATCTTGATGGTGCGCGAGCTGCCCAGCCGTTCGAATTGCCGCTCCTGCAGCACGCGCAACAGCTTGGGCTGTATTTCCAGAGGCGTGTCGCCGACCTCGTCCAGCAGGATGGTGCCCTTGTGTGCCAGCTCGAAGCGGCCGATCTGTTGCGTTATGGCGCCGGTGAAGGCGCCCTTCTCGTGGCCGAACAGTTCGCTCTCCAGCAGGCCGGCCGGGACCGCCGCGCAATTAACTTTTACCAGGGTGCGTTCGCGGCGCGGGCTGCGACTGTGGATGGCGCGGGCAACAAGTTCCTTGCCGGTGCCGGTTTCGCCCACGATCAGCACGGTCGCATCGGTCGGCGCCACGGTCTCGATCTGCTGCAACACCCGGCGCCAGGCGGGGCTGTTGCCAACCATCTCTTCGTAGTCGTAAACGGCCCGGATCTCGTCTTGCAGGTAGTTCTTCTCTTTGGCGAGCTTGTCCCGGAGTTCCTCGATCTGCTGGAAGGCGAGCGCATTCTCCACCGCGATGGCGACCTGGTTGACCACCTGGGCGAGCAAGGGAAGATCCTGCGTGGAAATCGAAGCCGGGCGGCGTCCGCCAATACAAAGCACCCCGAGGCAGCGTTCTCCGCGCACCAGCGGCAGCCAGCAGGCGGAAGAAATTCCTTCCGCCAGCAGCCATTCCGTGGCCTCGTTGGGAAACTGCCGCAGATTGAGATTATCGACCAGGAGCGGCTTGCGCCTAAGGAAAGCCTCTCCGGCGGGTGAGCCCTCCGGCTTGAAGACCAGCTCTTCATGCAGCAGGCCGCGGCCGCTGGCCAGCCGCAGGGCGTGAACTCGGAATTCCCTTATGGCATTGTCATACAGCGACAAGCTGGCGTAGTCATGCTGAACGACGCGGCCGACGGCGTCCGAAATGGCAAGAAATAGCTGATGGAGATCGAGATTAGAGACAAGAGCGTTGTTGACGTCCAACAGCAAGCGCAGATACTCACTCTCGCGCGAGGCTTGCCGCACGCCGGCCTGGACGGTATTTCCCGGTCCAGAATTCATTACCCTTTTCTTCGCCCAAGAAACTTCAAGGTAACACGCTGGTGGAAACCACGGCAGTGAGGTTCATCACCACACCGGCCAGTGCCGCGACGGGCCTGCTTTTGGGCGAAACTTATACCCAACCGCGGCAATCAGCATCTATTCTTAGTGGCGGCAGTTCTCGCCGGGCCCCACCAGGCAGTACACAGGCAAAATCTGCTGGCAGAGGTGCGCAATTTTTATGCTGAAAAGATCGAATATTGTGTGGATGAAGGTAGTCGGACTCATCTTCTTAGCGGTGCTTTTTCCCGCCGCCTTGTCGGCCAAGACGAATGAGGCGACGCGTGTCACCTTGAAGAATGGCTTACGGGTGGTTGTGGTGCGCAACCAGTTGGCGCCCGTTGCCAGCATCTATCTGAATTACCTGGTGGGCGGCGACGAGACTCCTGCCGGTTTTCCCGGCATGGCCCATGCCCAGGAGCACATGGCTTTCCGCGGCTGCTCGGGGCTGACCGGCGACCAGACGGCTGCCATATTCGCGCAACTGGGCGGCGACAATAATGCCGATACCCAGCAAAATATCACCCAGTACTTTGTCACCGTGTCTTCAGCGGACCTCGAGGTGGCGCTGCACCTGGGCGCCACATGTATGCAAGAGATTTCCGACTCCCAGGCGCAGTGGGACCAGGAGCGCGGCGCCATCGAGCAGGAAGTGGCCCGCGATCTCTCCGACCCGGAATACAAGATGGTCATGCGCCTGAATCAGGACCTGTTTCGAGGCACGCCATACGAGCACGATCCTTTGGGAACGAAGGCGTCTTTCGACGCAACCACGGGCGCGATGTTGAAGAAGTTCTACACCGACTGGTATGCGCCCAACAACGCCATCCTGGTTATTGTGGGCGACGTTGATCCGCAAAAAACTATTGCCCAGGTGAAGCAGCTTTACGGAAATATTCAAAGGCGGTCGACACCGCCGCGCCCGCAGGTTAATTTGCGGCCGGTGGTGGCGGAAAGCTTTACCCTGCCGAGCGATTCTCCCTATGTCTTGACGGCCATGGCGTTCCGCATGCCGGGCACAGACAGCCCAGATTACGCCGCTGCGCGCGTGCTGGCTGACGTGCTGGCCAGTCAGCGCGGCGATATCTATGGACTGGTGCCGGCGGGCAAGGCCCTGGACGCCGGCTTTCAGTTGGCCGAAACCTTCAGGAAAGCCAGCATGGCGGTCGCCTATGCCATGCTGCCGGTAGGCAGCAACGCGGTTCCAATCGACCGCGCTTTACGCGACATCCTGGCAAACTATGCCAGCAAAGGTGTGCCGGCAGACTTGGTGGAGGCCGCCAAGCGCAGTGAAATTGCCTCGGCCGAATTTCAGCGCAACTCCATTCCCGGGCTTGGCAGCCTGTGGTCTCAGGCACTGGCTGCCGAGGGCCGGCGCTCTCCCCAGGACGATGTGGATGCCATAAAGAAAGTCACCCTCGATGACGTTAACCGCGTGGCCAGGCAGTACCTCACCCAGAACGCCATTACGGCGACGCTTGTGCCGCAACCCTCGGGACAGCCGGTCGCGGCCAAAGGCTTCGGCGGCGCCGAGAAACTTACGAGTCAGCCCACCAAGCCTGTTTCGCTGCCCGACTGGGCCCAAAGCGCGCTTAGCCGTCTGGAAGTTCCCAATTGGAACCTGCATCCCGCTGACATGACGTTGGCCAATGGACTGCGGCTGATTGTGCAAACCGAAAAATCGACTCCTACCGTCTCTGTCATTGGAGAGGTCCGGCAGCAGCCCGATCTCGAGGTCCCAACCGGCAAGGAAGGTTTGGACAGCGTGGTCGGTGGATTGTTTTCTTACGGCACCACGTCCCTGGATCGGATCGCCTTCCAGAAGGCTCTGGACGACATTGCCGCCGAAGAATCAGCCGGGGCGCAGTTTTCACTGCAGGTGCTGAAGCAGCATTTTGATCGCGGAGTACAGTTGCTGGCCGATAACGAATTGCACCCGCGCTTCCCGGATGAAGCTTTTAAGGTAGTGCAACAGCAAGCCGCAGCCAGCGTCGCGGGAGAACTCAAGAGCCCGGGATACCTGGCGCAGCGGGCCATGCTCTTTGGGTTGTTGCCCGAAGATGATCCGCAGTTGCGCGAGCCAACGCCGGAAACGGTCCGCACTCTCAACCTGAATGACGTCAAGAGCTATTACGCCAAGGCCTTCCGCCCCGATTTGACCACCGTTGTCGTCATCGGCGACGTTACCGCCGAGGAGGCGCGCGCTACCATAGAAAAGTATTTCGGTGGCTGGCAGGCGACGGGGCCGAAACCGCTAACCGACCTGCCGCCGGTTCCTGCCAACCAGCCCACGGCCCGGAACGTGCCGGATCCCGCCCGCGTGCAGGACGCGGTGGAACTGGCCGAAGAGTTGCCGATGACCCGCTTCAATCCGGACTACTATCCGCTGGAAGTCGGCAACCACGTGCTGGGCGGAGGCTTCTACGCCACCCGCCTCTACCGTGACCTGCGGGAGCAAAACGGGTACGTCTATTACATTTCCAATGAATTGCAGGCCGCGAGAACGCGCTCGATATTTGCCGTGAAGTATGAGTGCGCGCCCGATAACGTTTCCAAAGCCCGCGCCCTGGTCGTAAGAGACCTCAAGCAGATGCAGGCTGAAAATGTGGGTCCGGCTGAATTGCAACTGGCCAAGGCTCTGCTGCTGCGGCAGATTCCGCTGGCGGAGGGAAGCGAGTCCCGCGTCGCCAGAGGCCTGTTGCAGAGGGCGGCAATGGGATTGCCACTGGACGAACCGGTCCGCGCAGCGCGGATCTACGACTCCGTAACCGCGGAGCAGGTGCGCAACGCCTTTGTCAAATGGATCAGGCCCGAGGATTTCGTGCAGGTGGTCCGCGGACCAGCGCCGCAATAAGCCGAACTTGCGCGAGCGTGCTTCCGGGCAAGAGGCGGCTGTACGTACTCTGCCACGGCATAGGCTCTGGGTGGGCGCGCCTGGCGGGGCATCCAATGGGAGCTTGCTTATTGTAGCGCGATACGTTACACTTTACACCGTGATCAGGAGCTTCGCCCACGCCGGGATTGAGAAGTTCTTTAAGACGGGTTCCAAAGCTGGCATCCAGCCGGCACACGCAAAGAAGCTCCGGCTCCAACTTTCAGTGCTGGACGCCAGCTCGCGGCCAGAGGAAATGAACTTTCCCGGCTGGCATCTACACAAGCTCTCAGGAAAGCTCAAAGAGCATTGGGCAGTGACGGTCAGCAGAGACTGGCGTTTAACCTTTGTTTTTGAAGGCGAAGATGCCGTCCTGGTGGACTACCAGGATTATCACTAGAGGTGTTTATGCCCATGTTTAACCCGGCGCATCCCGGCGAGGTATTGAAAGAACGTCTCGGCTCAATGTCCGTATCGGCGGCGGCCAATCATCTCGGTGTTTCCCGCGTGACACTCTCCCGCCTGATTAACGGCAAAGCCGGGGTTTCGGCGGACATGGCTCTGCGGCTGGCAGAAGCATTTGGCACGAGTGCGGACCTCTGGCTGAAACTCCAGATGAACTACGATCTCTGGCACGCGGCCCGCAAGCGCCGCCGCAAGGTAACGCCTATTAAACAAACCGCCGCCTGATCGCCAACAAGCCGGCTGGCTATTTGTTCCTGTCGAGATACTCCTCGTACCAGGCCATTTGGACGGCTTCGAGCTTGGTCTCGCTGGAGGCCTGCGGATCGCCGGCGAAAACTGGCAGCTCTACGATCATGCGGTGCAGGTCGGTAAAGCGGACTTCAAGCGGATTCTGCTGGGGAAACTTGTCGGCCAGCGCCAAGCCAATATCTTCGGCGTCATCCCAATGCAGTTCGGTCGGCATTTCTAGGTTCTCCGCAGCGAGTCTGCCCATACTGAGCTGTGCGGGCGATGGCATCATACCTCAGCCTTTTTCGGAAACGTAGTTGCGATTCCAGGCGGGAATCTCAACCACCACCTCTCCCGGTTTGATGATGCGCGCCTGGCACCCCAGCCGCGAATTCAGTTGCAGGTCGGCAGCCATGTCGAGCCGGTCGGCCTCGTCGTCTTCGAGTTCGCTAAGCAACTCCGCGCCTTTGCGCACCACCACGTGGCAGGTGGTGCAGGCGCAGTTGCCGCCGCAGGCGTGCTCCAACTGAATGCCAAAATTGAGGGCCACGTCGAGCAGCGACTGCGGCTTGCCGTGTTCCTGATAGGGAAGGCTGCCGTGCTCGAATTCGACTGCCTGATTGCCGGGCAGGAATATGACCCGCACCGTGTTGGCCGTGGCAGTCGCGGCCGGCTCCGTGCCTTGCGATTTTAGATCGTGATCCACCATCAACAACCAAGAGTAACCACAGAGGGCACAGAGTTACACAGAGAAAACTACCGCAGTACCTGACTCTGTGTTCCTCTGTGTCCTCTGTGGTTTGTTTTTAATCTCCCTACTCGAACTCCGCCTTGCTGATCGGATGCGGTGCCGCCGGGCCTTCTTCGAGCCCGGTATCATCCATGCTCTTGCCCTTTAGGGCGCCGCCGACGGCGGTTTCCATCATCATCTCGGCCAGATGCATCGTAGCCTGGTTTAGCGCGTCGACGGCCGAGCTGATCTTGCCGGGATCGTCCAGCGGCATGGCGGCTTTCAGCTCGCGCTCGCGGAGCCATATCTGTTCGCGCTCGGCGGGGACAAGCTGCTGCCATGCCGGGCTATCTTTTCCCTTCTTCAGCGCGTTCAGGATGGTCTCCGCCTGGTTGCGGGCCTCGATGACCTGCCGCGCCAGGAAATCCTGTTCGGCGAAGTCGTAGGACTCCAGAACCATGTTCTCGACCTGCTCGTCGGAGAGCCCGTAGCTGGGCTGCACTTCGATTTCGGCCTCCTTGCCGCTGCGCTGCTCGCGCGCCGAGACGCGCAGAATGCCGTTGGCATCGATCAGGAAGCGCACCTCGATGCGCGGCAGCCCCGCCGGCATGGGCGGAACCCCCTTCAGATCGAAGCGCGCCAGCGAGCGGCAGTCCTACGCCAGCTCGCGCTCGCCCTGCACCACATGAATGGCGACGCTGGTCTGGCCGTCAACGCCGGTGGTGAAGTGCTCGGTAGCCGAGGCCGGGATGGTGGAATTGCGATTGATGATCTTTGCCACCACGCCCCCCAGCGCCTCGATGCCGAGGGAAAGCGGGGTGACGTCGAGCAGCAGCATGTTCTCGGTCGCCTGCGAGCGGCCTGCCAGTATGTCGGCTTGCACGGCCGCGCCCAGGGCGACAACCTCATCGGGATTGAGCTCGCAGTGTGGCTCGCGCCGGAACAGCTCGCGCACCAGCCGCCGCACCCGGGGAATGCGCGTCGAGCCCCCGACCAGAACAACTTCATCGATCTGTTCGGGCCGCAGGCCAGCATCCTGCATAGCCTGGCGGCAGGGGCCGACCGTGCGTTCGATGATGGGCTTGATTAGCTGCTCGAACTGCTCGCGGCTAATCTCTCGCTGATACTTTTTCCCGCCCGTACCGGGGCTCCCGGCAAGCCCGCTTTGAGCTTCCTGGGATGGCAGATCGACCTCGATCATGGCGCGCTCACGGAAGGAGAGCGCGATCTTGGCGTCAATCACCGCCTGGCGGATCAGTTGCACGGCTTCGCCATTGCTCCGCAGGTCCCAGCCGAACTCGCCGCGAATGTCGTCCAGAGCGATGGCGATCAGCAGGTTATCGATGTCGTCGCCGCCCAGATGGGTATCGCCGTTGGTGGCCACTACCTCGAAGATTCCGTCGCGCAGCTTAAGAATGGAGATGTCGAAGGTGCCGCCGCCGAGATCGTAGACGGCGATGGTTCCATTCTTCTTCTGGTCGAGCCCGTAGGCGAGTGAAGCGGCGGTCGGCTCGTTCACCAACCGCAACACCTCCAGTCCGGCGATGCGTCCGGCGTCCTTGGTCGCCTGCCGCTGCGCGTCGTTGAAGTACGCGGGCACGGTGATGACCGCCTGCTTGACGGGCGCGCCGAAGTAGCGCTCGGCGTTGCGCTTGAGCTGGCGCAGGATGTGCGCCGAAATTTCCGGCGGCGTGTAGGTGCGCTCGCCCAGCTTGATGCGCAGCACCTCGCCGGGCACAAGATCGTCGGCCAGGCAGAAAGGGAAGAGCTTGAGCTCGTCCTGAACGTCTTCCACGCCGCGGCCCATCAGCCGCTTTACCGAGTAGACGGCGCGCTCCGGACTCTTAATCAGATACCTGCGGGCGGCATTGCCCACCACAATGTGCGAATCGGGAGCCAGAGCCACCAGGGAAGGAACAAGGTTGGAGCCATCCTCGCCGGGAATGATGATGGGACGGCCGGCGACAGCGGTGGTGGCGCCGGCGGCGGGCGCTTCAGAGACGGCCCCGAGAAGCGCGTTCGCGTTTGCCGGGGCGGTTCCCTGCGTGGCGACTGGCATAAAGGCCACCAGCGAGTTTGTGGTCCCCAGATCAATTCCGACTACGCGTTCGTTGGACATGATTAACGGTCTTCTATAAGCATACGCAAAATCAAAACAGAATTTTCCGGGTTGTCATGCTGAGTGAACCGCAGGTGGTGAAGGGCAATAACGACAGATCGTTAGCCTACATCACCTTCCAGCACCTCGTTCACATCGCGCACCAGGTTGCGCAGGTAGTTGCGGCGATTGAGCACATCCAGCATCCGGTCGAGCAGGATGGTGCGGTCTTCATCCTGGCCGCCGCGATCTATCATGGCGTCCCATTCGTCCCAGCACTCCTTCAACTCGCCCATCAGGGCCTGGTATTTGTCTTCCAGGCGCTGCCGGGTCTGCTGTAACTCGCGCAGCAGGCCGGCGTCCTGCTCGCCGGTCTTCTTGTTGGCGCGCGCCTCCTCCAGTTGCAAGTTGAGCTCGAAGACTTCCTCCAGCAGGTCCGGAGGCACGGCCTGTCTCTTAAGCGTGCCGGCCGAGCGCGCCTTTTCCGTGGCCAGCTTGGACTGCTCGTCCAACTGGACACCCTCCTTGCGCAGCAGGTATTCGGTGCGCGAAACAGGGTCGCGGAGCGTGCGATAGGCGTCATTGAGCTGCGAGCTTTTTTCCAGGCTCCAGTTCTGCTCCACCTGGCTGGCGCGCACGAAGACGTCGGGATGGAGCTTGCGGCTGAGAGTATAGAACTCGCGCTCGAGGTACGAGTCGTCGATGTTGAGCTTGTGCGGCAGTGCGAAAAACGAAAAATAGTCGGCCGGCTGCGGCGGCTGTACCCGCCCGCAGGAGTCGCAGAAGTGCGCGGCGCGCATGTCTCCGCACGACCAGCACTGATGCAGTTGTTGCGATTGTTTTTCGACCGATACCGCCGTCGGGTTGTAGAGCTTGTCAGGCATGAAGGGCAGTTTCCAGTTTTCGAGTTTCCAGTTTCAAGTTTCCAGTTTAAGGCAGCTAATGCCCCGCAAGCAGAGAGCTACCCAGGGCTAAAGCCGAGCCCTTTAGCAAACCAATACGTCTTGAAACGCGAAACTTGTAACGCGAAACTGATTTACGAGAACGACGAGCCGCAGCCGCAGGTCTTCTGCGCATTCGGATTGATAAAGACGAAGCCGCGGTGCATCAGTGTCTCTTTCCAGTCCAAAATGATGCCGTGCAGGTAGACGAACGACTTGGGATCGACGAAGACGCGCACGTCGCCGAACTGGAAGACGCGGTCGCGCTCGCGCGGCTGCCGGTCGATGCGGATGGAATAGCTCATTCCCGAACAACCGCCACCCTGCACCCCCAGGCGCAGACCGCCCTCGCCGGCCGCCATGCCTTCCTTGGCCATGGCCTGGCGGATATGCTCCAGCGCCTTTTCCGTAATCTCGATTCCCTTGGCGGAAGCCAACGTCTGTGCCGGTTGATTGTTGGTCATCTCGCTACTTCCTTCCCGAGCCGTTGTTGCCGTTGCCGTTCTTCTTTTTCCAGTCGCTGATGGCGGCGCGAATAGCGTCCTCGGCCAGCACCGAACAGTGAATCTTCACCGGCGGCAAGGAAAGCTCGCGCACCAGGTCGGTGTTCCTGATGGACAGCGCCTCGTCGATGGTCTTGCCCTTGACCCACTCGGTGGCCAGCGAGGAGGAGGCGATGGCCGAACCGCAGCCGAAGGTCTTGAACTTGGCGTCCTCGATGATCTTGGTTTCAGGATTGACCTTGATCTGCAGCTTCATCACGTCGCCGCACTCCGGCGCGCCCACCAGCCCGGTGCCGACCTCGGCGCTGGATTTGTCCAGCACCCCCACGTTACGAGGATTGGTGTAGTGATCGAGAACCTTTTCGCTGTATGCCATTCCAACTATCTCCTGCCGGGCCGGACCGCCTAGCCCTCACTTCTAAGACGCCACGCTTCAATTCCGGGATTCACATCTTTTGCCCGGACCCAAAGCGTCCATTAGCGCCTCCGCATCTGCCATTCTTTGGCAGATGCGGGACTACGGCGCGCTCTCATCAGCGCGAACCGGGGTCGCCTGCCCACTGCACCTTCTTCAAATCGACGCCCTCTTTTGCCATCTCGTAGAGCGGCGAGAGCTCGCGCAGCCGCTTGACGGTCTCCACCATCTTCTTGGCGGTGTAGTCCACCTCGGCCTGGGTATTGAAGCGGCCAAGACCAAAGCGTATGGAGCTGTGCGCCAGCTCGTCGCCGGTGCCCAGCGCTTTCAGTACGTACGAGGGCTCCAGCGTGGCCGAGGTGCAGGCCGAGCCGCTGGAGACGGCGACATCGTTGATGCCCATCAGCAGCGATTCGCCTTCAACGTAGGCAAAGCTGACGTTGAGGTTACCCGGCAGGCGGTGCTCCATCGAGCCGTTCACGTAAATTTCGTCCAGCCCGGCGAACAACTGCTGCTTCAGGCTGTCGCGCAACTGTGTCAGCCTGGCGCTTTCCTCCACCAGTTCATTCATGGCTAGCTCGCAGGCCTTGCCCATGCCAACGATGCCGGGGACGTTCAAAGTTCCCGAGCGCATGCCGCGTTCGTGGCCGCCACCATCGATCTGCGCCACCAGTTGCACGCGCGGGTTCTTGCGCCGCACGTAGAGAGCGCCGACCCCTTTGGGGCCGTAGATCTTGTGGGCGCTGATCGAAGCCAGATCGACGTTGTCGTCAATGACGTTGAAGGGAATCTTGCCCACCGTCTGCACCGCGTCGGTATGGAACAGCACGCCGCGCTCGTGGCAGAGCTGGCCGATCTCGCGCACCGGCTGCAGCACCCCGATTTCGTTGTTGGCGCCCATGATGGTGACCAGGATCGTTTTGTCGTCCAGGGCGCGCTTCAGGTCGTCGAGGTCGATGCGGCCATCTTTCTGCACGGCCAGGTAGGTGACGCGGAAGCCGTGCTTCTCCAGCCGCTTGCAGGTATCGAGCACCGCCTTGTGCTCGGTGGCCTGGGTGATGATGTGGTTGCCCTTCTCCTGGTACATCTCGGCCACGCCCTTGATGGCGAGGTTGTCGCTTTCCGTCGCCCCCGAGGTAAAGACGATCTCCTTGGCGCTGGCGCCGATCAGCTTGGCAATCTGCTCGCGCCCCTGCTCGACTGCCTGCTCGGCCACCCATCCGAACTGGTGGTTGCGGCTGGCGGCATTGCCGAATATTTCGCTGAAATAAGGCAGCATCACCTCCAGCACCCGGGGATCGACCGGGGTGGTAGCGTGGTTATCCATGTAGATCGGCAGCTTCACTGCCGCGCTTTCCTTGTTCACGTCGGCCATATCTTCTCCTGAACCTTTCCTGAACCTCTCCTAAGCCTCGCCGGGGTTTCCCGATGGCAACGCAACCAGCTCAGTTACGCTCTGCTGCTCCGGTTCGGCCAGTTCCCAAATGGTCAGCTTTGCCAAGACGTCTTCGATGGTGCGGCTCAGCTTGCGCAGCGGCTCGCGCACCGTGCAACGCACGCTCTGCCCACACTCGCCGCGAGTGGTGCTGCAGGAGGTGATGAATAGCGGACCCTCGATTGCCAGGATCACCTCCAGGGCTGAGATGCTGCGGGCATCGCGCGCCAGAACGTAGCCGCCGTTGGTGCCTTGCTGGCTGCGCAGCAGCTTGGCATTCTTGAGCCGCTGCAAAATCTTGGCCAGCGCTTCCTGCGGAATCGAGTAAAGCTTCGCCAAGTCCTTGGCGCTGCAAGCGCCCATATGCGCGCTGCCCGCCAGATGCCGCATGGCGATCAATCCGTAGTCGGCTTTCTTGGTCAGCTTCAGCATGACGATTGCGCCGGCACCGCTCAGTTCACCATCCCTGGCCTGTCGGATTTCAGATTGCGATCCGAGTACGTCCGGCTGGGGAGCTCCGCTTGCCAGCCCTGGGGCAGCAACGCCATCTGCGGCAAGTAGAGCGGAATTGTACTGGGCAATTTGCGACCTTTTTAGTCGCCTATGTGATTGTGGCACGGGCAGAATACAAAAGCAACCACTCTGTGAGGTTGTATTCGCGGATAAGCTGCCTGTTTTCATTAAGTTAAAAATTGGCGATGATTTTGGTCGGAAATGAGCGGCTCTGGACGGCTCAAAGCCGGGCGGAGCCGCCTGGCCAGTTGGCGCTAGGCGCATCGGCCTCGTCTCCGCGCTTGGAGGAAGTTTGCAGGTCCATAAAGCGCAGATCGCGTGCTTCGTCACGCATAGGAATGCCTGCGCATCGGTTCGCGATTTTCATCAGATGCTCTTCCGGCACCACGGTGGTGTGAGCTGGCGCGGCTGCAAGCCGGAGAGGACGGCAAGCCACGGCGGCTGTTGCTGTGCCGGCTGCGGGAGAGTAAAACTGGGTGAAGCCGTACAATCGATCTGTCCAGCAGGCGACCGGCAGAGGCCGCCATGGGTTTTCATGCAGGAACATGCGGAAGTAGCATTCCGGAAAGTTCCCAGCGTTTCCGCAGCCTGTAAGGGCAATACGTAAATCCAAACGAGGGAGCACTGACTATGGACACAGTGAGTTGGGAGTCTGCGCAGAAGATCGTTGCTGAAGCCATGCGCAAAGCGACGGCCGATTACCACCGTCCGATTTGCGTTTCAGTGGTCGACAAGCACGGATTTCTGGTAGCTTTCGGCCGCATGGACGGCACGCCGCTGCGCAGCATCGAAATCTCGCGGCGCAAGGCCTTCACCGCCGTGCGCATGCTGATGCCGACCGACCAGTTCCTGAAATTACTTACGGAAAAGAATTTCCAGGCCGGGTACTTCGGCGACGACACTCTGACGGCGCTTCCGGGGGGCAATCCGTTAAAGGATGCGGCTGGCAACATGCTCGGCGCGGTAGGCGTGAGCGGTCTGGCACCCAGCGAAGACCAGGTCATCACCGAAGCCATGGCCGAGTTGATGAAGGCAGGCAAGGTTTAGGTTATCCTTTGAGTATCACAAAAAACACTTTTTTGCAGGGGTAAAAGATGAACAAGATCGGATTTATAGGCTTGGGAATCATGGGCAAGCCCATGAGCAAGAATCTGCTGAAAGCGGGACATAAGCTAGTCGTCTACGACATCGTAAAGGCGGCCGTGGAAGAGGTGGTGAAGGCGGGAGCCGAAGCCGGCGCCTCGCCCAGCGACGTGGCCTCCAAAACCGATGTCATCATCACTATGCTTCCCAATTCACCGCAGGTAAAGGAAGTGGTGCTAGGCAAGAACGGCATTATCGAGGGCGTCAAGAAGGGTTCGCTGGTGGTTGACATGAGCTCGATTGCTCCCCTGGTGGCCCGCGAAGTCGGCGCCGAGCTGAAGAAGAAGGGCGTCCGCATGCTGGACGCACCGGTCAGCGGCGGCGAGCCCAAGGCCATCGACGGCACGCTCTCCATCATGGTGGGCGGCGACAAGGCCGATTTCGAGCAGATGTTCCCGATCTTCAAATGCATGGGATCGTCGGCCGTGCTGACCGGCGCCATCGGAGCGGGCAATGTCACCAAGCTGGCCAACCAGATCATCGTGGCCATCAATATCGCCGCCGTCTCGGAAGCCATGGTGCTGGCCACCAAAGCCGGGGTGGATCCCAACCTGGTCTACGAGGCGATCAAAGGCGGTCTGGCGGGCAGCACGGTGCTGAACGCCAAGGCGCCGCTGATGATGGACCGCAAGTTCAATCCCGGCTTCCGCATCAACCTGCACATCAAGGACATGGGCAACATTATGGAGACTGGCCATTCGGTGTGGCGTGCCGCTGCCGCTGTCGGCCGCCGTCATGGAAATCATGCAGGCGCTCAAGGTGGACGGTATGGGCGACTGCGACCACGGCGCCATCGTGCGCTTTTACGAAAAGCTGTCCCAGGTGGAAGTCAAGCGGCAGTCGTAATCGTTCGCCAGACCCCATCGGCAATCTGGGCAGCGGATCGCATGGGCAGCCGTACGGCTGCCCCGCGAATTTGAAAAATCCCCGGCGAGCGCGCGGAACAGCTCGCCGGGGCTTCCTTTTTCCCATCAAAGTTTCAAGAGGCAGATGCCGCTTCCGCGGAGATAACCTGCAAAACGAAATGGAAAGAACGAGCAAGACCCGATGAAAAAAGCGAGCGTATTCGTCACCAGATTGATACCGCCGGCCAACATAGAGGAACTGCAAAAACACTTCGAGGTGGACATAAATCCGCAAGAGCAGTCGCTGCCCAAAGCGGAGCTGAAGGCCAGGGCCAAAGGACGCGACGCGCTGCTTACGCTCACCACCGATCCGGTCGATGCTGAACTGCTGGACGCCGCCGGACCGCAGTTGAAGATCGTGGCCAACTACGGTGTCGGCTACAACAATTTCGATCTGGCTGCCGCCACCCAGCGCGGCGTCATTCTGACCAACACCCCGGGAGTGCTGGACGATGCCACCGCCACGCACACCTGGGCCCTGTTGCTGGCCACTGCCAGGCGGGTGGTGGAAGCCGATCGCTACCTGCGGACGGGCCAGTGGCAGGGCTGGGCGTCGATGCAGTTCCTCGGGCTTGATGTCGATCACAAAACGCTCGGCGTCGCCGGCCTGGGGCGTATCGGTGTCAACATGGCGCGCAAGGCCAAGGGCTTCGACATGAAAATTCTCTATACCGACGTTCGCCGCCATCCGCAGTTCGAGGGCGAGCTCGGCGCCACCTACGTCGACAAGGAGACCCTGCTTAGAGAATCCGACTTCATTAGCCTGCACGTGCCGCTGCTGCCAGAGACTCGCCACTACATCGGCGAAAAAGAGCTGAAGCTGATGAAGAAAACCGCTGTGCTGATCAACGCCTCGCGCGGCCCGGTGGTGGACGAGCGCGCGCTGGTAAAAGCCCTGCGCGAGAAACAGATCTGGGGAGCCGGCCTCGACGTCTTCGAAAATGAACCGCAAATCGAGCCCGGGCTACTGGAACTTGACAATGTCGTCGCCGTGCCGCACATAGCCTCGGCTACCTACGAGACGCGCTACGCCATGGGCAGAATCGCCGTCAATAACATCATCAAGGTATTGAGCGGCCAGCCACCGGATACCTGCGTCAACCCGGAAGTTCTCCGCGGCGCCAAATTCAAGAAGAACGTTTAGCAGGCTGCGGAACTGTTTTTCCGCCGCCGCCTAAATCTGCTTAAGAAGTATTCAGGCAACAGCTTGCGGCCTGTTTGAGCATCCCATCCGGGGTGCTTTTTTTATGTACGGCTACGGCTTGCAGGCAAAAATCATGATTATTTGCTTTGGATTACAACGCGCTTTCCCGGCAAGGCAACTATTGCTGAAGTGCAGATCGCACGGCAGGGCTGGTTCCATTTTGGTACTAAAGTAAATAAAAAATCGATGTTGCAGGTTACTTTCGTCATGAATTCGTGCTAAAGTACATTTCGCCATTGTACTTCAGTGTATTTTACAATGGTTACTTTGGTAATGGGAAACGCTTCGGTAAGTCCAATTTTCGGGACGGGTAGTCCAGGAAGCTGGAAGGCGAGGTGGGATTGAGTCCGGGGCACGATCTGCCGAAGTAGTTATCTCTTTGAAATTCAGTCGCTTCTGGTTTAACGAAGCGAGCGAGGTTTTGGCCCCGTGGGTGCCTATACCTCGTATGTTCCAGGAGATGGAATGCGAGAGAGATGCTGGTCCAAGGTAACCGGGTTTCTGGTCTGTTTGCTTCTACTGACTGGGGTAAGCGCCGCCGCCCAAACCGCCAGAGGGTCGCTTTTGATTACGGCGAACGTGGTGACGTCTACGGCAATTGTGTTCAATAACGACGGCACGGCCGCGATCATAACCGCCAACGGCCCCAGTGGCTCCTCAATCAGAACCGTGAACCTGGCGGTCGTATCGGGCCGGGTTACCACACTTGGAGCGGATAACGTGCAACTGCCTGCCGCCAGCGCCCAGCTCGGTTCGGCGAGCCAGCAGCCCGCTCCGCCGGCGGGCCGAAAGTAACCGCTCGCCTTTTCCCGATTTCCAAAACTACTCCTTGGCGCCGCCGGGTATTGGCATATTGAAGTTCTGGTGGCACTCCAAACAATAGGAGCGCGACTCCGCATGCGCGTGATGGCACACCGTACAAGGAGCCTCGCCCAGGTGTGACTCGTGCGGGTTGCGGTTTGGAAAATCCTTTGGCGTACTCTTGGCTACAAGCTCTGCCTGCGGACCGTGACACGCCAGGCAGCGGCTGTTCTCCACTGTGCTTTCGGTCAGCGGCGCCTGTTTCTCGTGACAGCCGGCGCAGTCGACCGTGGCTTTAGCATGCAGATGGTCCATGTTGTCCGAGTTGACCCAGGAGGCAAACGCCTTTTTCATAGCCTCCATGTCCGCTTCCTTGGGGGCTCCCCAAGAAAAGCTCTGGCCGATGAGCCCGAAGCTTTTTTCCGCCGCAACGCTGTGGCATGCGACACAATCTAAACGGAGCTGCGGGGCGGCATGCGCCAGGTGTATGCGAGTGGAAAAAGCGTTTTTCTTCGCCTCTCCTGCCTGCCCAAGCGAGTGACAGCCCAGGCAAGCGGCCAGGCCCGGTTCTTTGACTTCCACGTGCCCTTTGTGCAGCAGCGAAGAAAATTCGGCATGGCAGGCGACACAGCCGTCTGCCGCGGTTGGCGAATTGGAAGATTCGGCCGCTCTCGCCGTCCCGGTTGCTGCCAACAGCAGCGCCAAAATCATTAAAATCATCGACTGAGTTTTGAACATTTTTCTTTAGCCCGTCATTCTGAGACCCTTCGGCCTGACAGCTTCGACTCCTGAGCAAGGCCGATGCTTCCAGCCGGGTACAGCAATTACACAATCGCTCTGCTTAGCGCGCAGGGTACCTGGGACCGGAGCGAAGGCCCCGCTGCTTTGAATGCATGCAGCAGATCCCCCGCTCCGCCAAGAATTGCAGCAAACAGGTAATGCGCTATCCGGGAACCTTTTCCGCGGCTGCCTCTTTGCCGGCGATGACGCCCTGGCAGGTGCATCGCGCCAGGCCGTGCTCGCTGAATCCGCCGGCTGACTCGCCTCCGCAGTAGAGGCCCGGAATGACCTGGCCGTTCAGGTCGATGACTTGGCACTTGCCATTGATCCTGAGACCGGCGCGCGAGTCGTGGATGACAGGCACAGCCCAAGCCGCGTAGAAGGGTGGGGTCTGTATCTTGTGCTTGGGTGTGGGCTTGCCAAAATCAGCGTCCTTGCCCGCATCCACGAAGGAGTTGTACCTGGCGACCGTCTTCTCCAGCGCATTGGCGGGAAGGCCCTTGGGCTGGAATTTCATCACCATCTTGCCAGCCAGCTCCCGGACGGTGTTGGCCGAGAAGAACAGACCCGCGCCGATATCCACGTTGGGAGGCACGGGGTCCCACTTCTCGCGCTTCACCGCGTCGGCGTCGAAGATGGCCCAGATGGGGCCGCCACCGTTGACCGAAAGTCCGGTTCCAGCCAGCGCCGCATTGATGAAGCCTACCGAGCGAGGATCGTACTTGGTGTTGACGAAGTTGAGATAGCTTCCCGGGGCATACGGTTTGACGGCATCGTAATTGTTCGACTTGAACTGGTCCACCATCTCATCGTAGAAGCGCAGGCCGGCCTGATTGACGAGGATGACATCCTGCCAGTCTTTTACGAAGAGGCCGGTAGCGCGCGCCAGATTGAACACCGGGCTGCCCGGATGCCATGCCAAGTTTCTGTAGCCGTACTGGCAGCCGATATATCCCGGCTTGGTGATGTTGGTGCCGAATTCGCCAACCTGGTTATAGAAGCCCCAGAGAGAGGCCCCGACCGACATGGCGGCAAGTTCACCGCTGGCGTCCTGGAAGGACCAGGGTTCGCCGGCCACTCCCGCGTACTCCTCGGTAAGCCTGGGATCGAACATGCGGCGGAAATTCACGTTGCCGGTCGAGCCGCCGGTGGCGATGATGACCGCCTTTTTGGCGCGGATGTTCAGCTTGGCACCCTTGGATTCCACGGTGACGCCGAGCACTCTGCCGGAGATGGGCTGTTCGCGAATAATGCCGGTCATGCGGTGTTCGAGGAGGATCGGAATGTTCATCTTCCTCGCCGTCGCCTCCAGCGGTCTAATGAGGCCGATGCCGTGCGAGGTTATCGGACCGACGGCGGCCGGAAACGGTTTGCCGGTATCCGGGCGCGGCCACGACATGGCGGCGGCGTGCATCTCTCTGGGAGCGGAGTTGCCGGTCGACATCGCGCCGGCATTGTCCGGTGCCTTGTTTACGAAGATGACGCCGTGGGCCACCAGCCATTCATAAGTCGGCGCCGAGTTGTCGGCGAAGGCGCGAATGACCTCTTTGTCGTTGTAGCGGTAATCCGGGAACCCATTGGGTTCCACCACCGTCCAGTCGGTCAGATCCGCGAAGAGCATTTCAGGCGTATCTGCAATGTTGTGCTTCTTCTGCGCGCTGGTTCCGCCGCCCAGAGGGACGTTGCCGTAGCTTAAGATGGCGTGTCCGCCAACGTCCTTCTGCGCCTCCAGGAGGAGCACGTCCACCCCGTCCTCCTTGGCGCGAATGGCGGCCGGCAGGCCCATAGCGCCTGCGCCAATCACAACTACGTCGGTGACCTTATGCCATTTCTTGGGAACAGCCTGGCAACTCGCCTCGGCCTGCGGGACAAGAGTTCCCGCGGCAATCCCGGCGCCGGCTATGGCTGTGCCCTTAAGGAATTCGCGGCGCGTCCTTTTCTTTTCCGGCCCTTCCTGCTTGTTCATGTCTCTTGTTTCTTCTTTTTCTTTCATAGATGATCGCCTCCTGTGCGGCTTCAATTGGTGGGCCCCACGGGTTCTCTTTTAGAACAAAAAAGAATGTCGTCGGCCGCGCGTACGCGGCAATTAAAAACAGACAACCTGTTGGAAAGCTTTTTAGTGTGAATCGAAGTTCCCGCTCTGTCAATGGCTTCGTGCACTAATGGCTGCTACCTGGCATGGGCCGAGGCCGGCGCCCCGATCTCGCGCGGGAGCCAGAGTCCCACCAGGAAGCCGATTATGGGGAAAAACGTCAGCACGGCGAAACCGGTTTGCAGCGACCAAAGGTCGCCGATCCAGCCGACCAGGGGAATAAAGACAAGCCCCGCAAGTCCCCAGGCGAAGCCCATCATCAGCGCGGAAACAGTTCCCGCCTGCGCCGGAACCAGGTCCTGGGCGAGCACCACGTTGATCGGCATGGTAAACAGCAGAACCAGGCCGCCTACCCACAGGCCAATCGTAGACAGGAGACCCTGGGTGAAGACGAACAGCATGAGAAACGGGACCGAACCGATCATCGAGATCAATATGATTCGCCGCGCGCCGTAGCGGTCGGACAAAGCGCCGCCGGCAAAGCTCCCGATCCCCCCGCCGAAAAGGTATATTGATAGGCTCAGGGCCGCTTGCGAGATGCTGTAGTGGCGCGCGCTGTGAAGGTAAAGAGGCAAGAACTGGGAAAACGTTACCTGCACGACGGAGCGGATCAGCACCAGTACGAACAGGATCGTCATCGGCTTGCGCACGGTGCGCAGCGGCCCCCAGTCGAACTCGCTGTGGGCACGAGCGCTCTGGTGCGTGGCTGGCAGCAGGAAGACCAGCATCAGGGTGACGAGCACGCCCGGAATAGCTGAGAAGTACAGCCTGTCCAACCCCAACCGCAGCAACAGCGGCGAGAAGCACACCGGTCCGGCGGCCATGCCAAAAGTTCCGCAGGAGATGAACAATGCCATGGCGCTGCCGCGGTTTCTGGTGATGACGGCCACGGCATTGGAAGCGGCCTGGGGATGAAAGGCGGCGGCGCCGATTCCGCTCAGGACCACCATCCCCAGCAGGCCATAGAATCCGCTGGCCCAGCCAATGCAGGTCAGAAAGATGGAGATGATCGCCGGACCGAGCGCCGAGTACAGCCGCGAGGGAAAGCGGTCGCAGAGGTAGCCATAAAACGGCTGCAGCATGTGCCCGGAGCAGAGATAGAATCCGGCGAGAACGCCCGCCTGGGTGAAGCTCAAGTGATAGCGATCCTGCAGGATCGGCTGCATCGTCCCGAGGGCGGTCTGATAGCCATCCACCAGGAAATGCCCCAGGCAGTACAGAACCAGTGGCAGGAGCCAGGCGCGGCTGGCCTCCGGCTGGACGGCAGTTGCCGTGGCGCTATCAGACATAGCTCGAATCCCTCTAGCAGGAGGAAGAGCCGGAAAGAAGGCCACAGCAGAAGCCTGGTGTTTCCGGGCCACTACCCTGATTGTCAATTCCGCGAAGCAATCTATCATAAACCGGTAATTCACCGGCGGGTAGAGAAAAGAAAGGACTGCATGGCTCCAGCGGCCCCGGCTGAGCCCGCGTCGGGCGCTGCCCCTACGGTGGAGAAAGGACGCGGTTCGTCGTAAGATAAACAAATGCCCTCCGCTGTGGATTTGTCGAGTCTTCCGGTTGAATTGCAGGCAAAATGGCGCAGCCTGGAAAAACGTCTGCGCTCGCTGGGAAAAACCCTGGTTGCCTATTCGGGGGGCGTTGATTCGGCGTTCCTGGCGTGGGCCGCTCATTACGCCGCCCCCGGGCAGGTGCTGGCGGTGCTGGCCGATTCGTCCAGCCTGGCCCGCAGCGATATGCGCCAGGCCGTGGAATTCTGCCGCCGCCACGACATTCCTTTGCAAGTTATCTCCACTGCCGAGATGCAGCGGCCCGAGTATGTCCGCAACGACTCGATGCGCTGCTTTCATTGCAAGGATGAGCTTTTCACCGTGATCGAGCGGCGGCGCGACGAGCAGGCTTTCGACACGGTTGCCTACGGCATCAACGCCGACGACCAGGGCGACTATCGTCCCGGACAGCAGGCGGCACACCGCCACGGTGTTGCCGCTCCCCTGCTGGACTCCGGTTTCACCAAGCAGGACGTGCGCGACCTGGCCCGTGCCGCCGGGCTCGAGGTATGGGACAAACCGGCCTCGGCCTGTCTCTCTTCGCGCATCGAGTATGGGCGCGAAGTCACGGTCGAAGCGCTGCGGCAGGTAGAAGCTGGCGAAGAGGCCTTGCGCGCCCTGGGTTTCCGGCAGTTGCGCGTGCGCCATCACGGCGCGATTGCCCGCGTGGAAATCGCCCGCGACGAGCTGCCGCGCGCCCTATCGCCGGAGATGGCCGCTGAGTTTACGCGTATCCTCAAGGGCCTGGGCTTTACCTACGTGACCCTCGATCTTGAAGGCTTCCGCTCCGGATCCATGAACGCAATTTTGCCCGCCAAGGTGCTGCAACAGTAACAACGGGCCCGGCCGAGCGTGCGCATCCGGATCTTTGGCTGAGAGAAAGCCGAAAAAATCACGCTTCTTGTGGTTCGGCTGCAAGACAGGGGCATTCCGGCAATCACGTTTTGACACTGTAGCGTCCATCAAACGCCTTGGGCCCTGCGCCCAAAAGCTCCTCGGCAGTACTCCTGGCATGCGATAATCATTCATGTCTCTAGCTTTCAGGCGAATAAAGGAGTTTATGCTGCGACGTATTCTGGTAATGCTCGCTCTCCTGTCCCTGGGCTGTTCGGCGCAGGCTCCGGCTCCGGCTGCGGACTTGAACCGCCGCATTGAGCGCACAGTGCGCGCCGAGTTCAAGGTTCCCGCCTACGTACAGCTTTCGGTTGGCACGCCAAAAGCGAGCAGCGAATTTCCCAGCTACGACAGCGTCACCGTAACCTTCTCGATGGGAAATCAGCAGAAGACGCAAGATTTTCTTCTGTCCAAGGACGGCAAGCAACTGCTCGTCGTAGAGAAGATGGACCTGAGTCAGGACCCTTATCAGAAGGTGATAGATAAAATCGACCTCACGGGCCGCCCGGTGCGTGGCAACAAGGACGCCAAGGTTACCCTGGTCGTCTATGACGACTACGAATGCCCGTTCTGTTCGCGCATGTATCAGACGCTGTTCGGCAACATCATGCCGGCTTATGGCGACCGTGTGAGAGTTTATTACAAGGATTTCCCGTTGGTGCAGATTCATCCCTGGGCGCGGCGCGCGGCCATCAACTCCAATTGCCTGGCCGGCCAGAGCGGCGAAGCATTCTGGGATCTGGCCGATTACCTGCACACCCGGGGCGATGAAGTTTCCGGCAAGCGCGGCGAAAATCGTCCGCTGGCGCGGCAGTTGTCCGATTTGGACCGCATCACCCTGGAGATCGGAAAGAAACACGGCGTCAATGCCGACCAGTTGCAGCAATGCATCAAGGAGCAGCCGCCACAAGCGGTGCAGAAATCGCTGGCGGAAGGCGACTCGCTGGGGGTCAACGCCACCCCGGTGCTCTTCATTAACGGCATGAAGATCGAAGGCGCGGTTCCGGCCAAGGAAATCCGTGCGGCGCTGGATCAGGCCCTGCGCGATGCCGGCCAGCAGCCACCCGTAAGCGACGAGGCCGCAAACGCCGCCTCCGGGCAAGCGAAAGACAAATGAGCGCTGAGAAGCAGCGTTGGATGCGGGCATGCGGCGAGACCCCGGTTTCAGGCGGGCGCTTTGGCCGTCGCCGGAGTGGAATCGGGCTGGCGCTGCTTGGGTTGCTGATGTTTTCGGTGGCGTGCAGCCGGAGCCAGGCCGGACCCGACGTTATGGCCACCGTGAACAGTCGCAAGATCATGCGCGCCGAGGTGGAGAAGTACTATAGCAACCAGACCCAGGGTTCTCCTCAGGCTCCCTCCCAGGAGCAGGCGCAGAGCATGCGGCTGAACATCCTGCGCGAACTGATCGATAACGAGATCCTGATGCAGCGGGCGGAGAAGCTTGGCCTGCTGGCCACCGACGCCGAGGTCGACAGCAAGCTGAACGAAATCAAGGCACCCTACACCAACGAGGAATTCAATCAGCGGCTGAAGGAACGCAACATCACGCTGGACGACTTTCGCCGTGACCTGCGCCGCTCCATCACCATCGACAAGGTTTTGAACAAGGAAGTCTCCTCCAAGATCAACATCAGCGACGCCGACGTTACCGCCTATTACGACCGCCACAAGGCGGAGTTCAACCTGATCGAGCCGCAGTATCACCTGGCGCAGATTCTGGTGACCTCCGAGCCCAACCCCCAGGTGCGCAACCTGAAGAACGACAAGGCGCAGAACGAAACCGAGGCGCGCAAGAAGATACAGATGATCTATCAGCGACTGGAAAGCGGCGAGGACTTTGCCCTCCTGGCCAGCAGCTACAGCGAGCAGCCGGAAACATCGGCCAACGGGGGCGACCTGGGCTTTGTCCCCGAGTCTTCGCTTAAGTCGGACCGTCAGGCCTTTGCCATCATCTCCAAGCTCGGCCCCGGTCAGTACACCCAGCCGCTGGTCATGACCGATCCCAGGACCCACCAGGTACGCCTGCTGATCGTGCGCCTGCTGGAAAAGTTTCCCGCCGGACAGCGCGAGCTGAAAGACCCGCGCGTGCAGCAGGCGATACGAACTCAATTGCGGGGGCGCCGGGAGCAGTTGCTGCGCGCCGCCTACTACGACGCCCTGCACAATGGCGCCAAGATCGAGAATTATTTCGCCGACCAGATTCTGAAGGCCGCCGGCGGGCAGTAGCGCGTGAAGTAGCGCCGCCACCCTCGGCGGCGGTCTCCCAGCCAGAAAAGTGCGGAAAAGGTCGCCGGCACAGGTGCCCGGCGCTACTAAAGGCCATCACTCGACGATGGCCATGGTGTCGCCGGCGTTGACGTTGCCGCCCTCGGCGACCAGAACCTTCTGCACCAGGCCCTTCTTGGGCGACTTGATCTCGTTCTGCATCTTCATGGCTTCCATCACCAGGATGCCCTGCCCTGCCTCGACCGGGGATTTTTCGCCCAGCAGGATGCGAATGACCTTGCCCGGCATGGGAGCTATGATCTTCTGCGGCCCTTCGCCGAGGCTGGCCGCCGCCCGGCGGCTGCGCAGCGAGCGCGGATCGCGCACCTCGGCGGCGAAGCGCTCGGGGCCAATGACGATGCTGCTGTCTCCCAGTGCCGAGTATTCGCGCTTGATCTCGTAGGCCCGGTTTTCGACCAGCATGGAAATGACATCGCGGGCGGTGAAGGCGGCATCAACCTTTAGCTCCTGGCCGTCCACCCGGCAAAACCAGCCATCGCCCTGCTGCTCCAGTTCCACGCTATGCAGGGTGCCGTCGATCAGGACCTCGTAGGTCATCTGGTTTCTCCTGACGCCTTTTTAAGTCACAGAGCGGGCTGCAGTCCGGCACTACCACGAGCGCAGCGCCTCATGGCGGGCAGTTTTCTTCCAATTGCTCAAGCCAGGTTGCGGCTGCGGATCAATGACCCGCTTGCGGCCATTGTTTCCGTTGTCGCGATTCTCCGATCCGTTCTGGCCGCCCGCCTGGGCGAACAGGGCGGCCGAAATGGCGGCAATGGGGATGCCTCTGCGCATCCGGTCATCTGCCAGCCTCTCGTTGGCGAGAAGCCCGTCGAGAAAGCCGGTATCGAAGTTACCGGACTGGAAGCCGGGATCGGCCAGCACGCGCCGGAACAGGGCGATGTTGGTCTTGATGCCGCCGATGAAAACCTCGCCCAGCACGCGGCGCATGCGGTTGATGGCTTCCATGCGCGTAAGCCCGTAGGCGCTCAGCTTGGAGAGCAGCGGATCGTACTCCATGGGGACCACCCAGCCCTCGTAGATGCCGTTGTCCCGGCGGATGCCGGGGCCGGAGGCGGCAATAATGCGGGTAATCCGGCCCGGCGAAGGAAAGTAATTGTTGTCCGGGTCTTCGGCGTAGATGCGGCACTCGATGGCGTGGCCGCGGATGCGCACATCCTCCTGGCGCAGCGGCAGCCTCTCTCCGGCGGCAATGCGAAACTGGAGCTGCACCAGGTCCAGGCCGGTAACCAGCTCGGTGACCGGGTGCTCGACCTGCAGGCGGGTGTTCATTTCCAGGAAATAAAAATTGCGCTGGTCATCGACCAGGAACTCCACCGTGCCGGCATTGGTATAGTTGGCGACCCGGGCCACTCGGATGGCAACTTCGCCCATGCGCTGCCGCATTTCGGGATCGACAATCGACGAAGGCGATTCCTCCAGGACCTTCTGATGGCGGCGCTGGATGGAGCACTCGCGCTCGCCGAGGTGAATGACGTCGCCGTGCTCGTCGGCCATGATCTGCATTTCGATGTGGCGAGGGTGCTCGATCAGCTTCTCGATATAGACCTCGCTGTTGCCGAAGGCGCGCAATGCCTCCGAGCGGGCCACGTCGAAGGCGGAACGCAGTCCTTCAGGCGTGCCGGCCATGCGCATTCCCTTGCCGCCGCCGCCGGAGGCGGCCTTCAGCATCACCGGATAGCCGATCTGTCCAGCGAACTCCAAGGCCTGCTCGACTGTGTCCAGGCCCTGCTCCGAGCCCGGCACCAGAGGCACTCCGGCCTGCTTCATGGTTTGGCGGGCGCGCGTCTTTGAGCCCATCATCTCCATGGCGCGGACTGTGGGGCCGATGAACTTGATTCCCGCGCTCTCGCAGGCCTGGGCAAACTCGGCATTTTCGGAGAGAAATCCGTAGCCGGGATGAATGGCGTCGGCTCCGCTGAGACGCGCCACCTCCAGGATCTTCTCCATGTTCAGGTACGACTGGCTAGCCTGGGCGGGGCCGATGTGGTATGCATAGTCCGCCTTGCGAACGTGCAGCGCCCGGCGGTCCACGTCGGAAAAAACCGCCACCGATTCGATCCCCATCTCACGACAGGCGTGGGCAATGCGCACCGCAATCTCGCCGCGATTGGCGATCAGTATTCGCCTGAACATGGACTCACCCCGACTGAACGGATAGCCTTGGCAAACGTCGCGGTCGAGCCTCGCCGAAAAGCTCCGCCGGCGTAACTGCACACCTGCAGTTGCTGGCGATCTTGCCCGGGAAGCAAATCAGAAAAGCACCACCATCCCCACGCAAGAGAGGCTAGCTTAGAACCGCAGTTCACGGCAAGCCCTAAATTAAGGTTTTTTACTGATATTGCTTAAACACACCAAGCCGGCGGTGAGTAGTGGGTCAATTTGAATTTCCACAACAACGGGTGCCACACGTCCCGCCCTGCTTTTGGGCTGACGTGGGGCCAATTCCCCAGGTTAGCGCCGAAAAGCGCGGCGCGGAACCTGGGGCACCCTTCAAATTGACCCACTACCCGGCGGTGGAGTTGCTTCTACCCGTGTGTAGCTTGGGCATTTCCGGGTGGAAGGCCCGGTCAGGGCGCGAAGGGTCTTACTGCTGGCTTTTCTGTTCGCTGGGTGGTCCGGCGGCTGCCTGATTTTGCTTTTCTACCTTGGCCTTCCTGATCGCCAAGGCCTTCTCCTGCCAATCTATTGCAGCTTTGGTATCGGCGGCGCGGGCGCTGGGATTGTCACATTGGTAATCTGCCCGCTCACGGTAGAGCAGGTTCAGGTAATTCATTGCGTCTTCGTAGTCGGGCCTTACCTGGAGAGCTTTCTGAAGCATTTTTATGCCCTCTTCGACCTCCGCCTGGTTGGCGGCCTTCACCGCCGCGCAGACCTGCTTGTCCTTGAGCGGATCGGTCGGTTTCAGCCCCACCAGTTTGCGGCGCTGCTCCTGGCGGAAGCTATACGCCGCGTTCCAGTCGATCCACGCGATTGCCTGGTAATTGGAGGGGTCGTCAGGAGCGACCGCAGCGGCCTTCTGGTAGTACTGCTTGGCCTGATCGAAGTTCTTCGTGTGCATCGATAGCGTGGCGATGCTCTTGATCGCTTTGATATTGCCAGGCTCCTGAGTAAGGGCCAGCTTGTACTCCTCGATGGCGGAGTACGCCATGCGCTTGTTCTCTTCCGTGTCGGCGCCAGGGACATACAGGTTGGCGTAAGCGGTGGCCAGGTAAAGGCGGGCGTTCACCAGCTCCGGGTCAAGCGAGGCCGCGTTCTTGAAATGCTCGATGGCTTCTTCGTAGCGTGAGTTCTTATAGGCTTGGACGCCTTTGTTCAACTGGTCGCGGGCCTTCAGCTTGGCGCATCCGGCAGCCGAAAGCACGGCCAGCAGAACCGCCAGGCTTGCTAACGCTTGCACGCCTCTGTTCATTTGCCAACCACCTTGCCAGACTGGGAGATCACTCCATCCTCACGAGTTTACCCCAGCAACCTGAGTTTCGGTACGGCCGGTTGGAGTGGCTGCAATCGTTAGTAACATGGGCCGTAGAGAAGCTTTGTGTGCGGGTTGAGCGCCGGGCTGCCGAGGCCCAGCGCTGCTGCAAGGATGACTACGCGGTTCCGGTGGGGCTGTGGCGGGAGCTACTGGCCGGCTTCGATCCTGGCGGTAATCAGGCCGACCTTGTCCACGCCGGCGGCGTGGGCGCGGTCAATCACCTGGGCGATATCGGCGAAGGGCAGCTCGGTGTCGCCTTTCACGAACATCACCTTCTCGGCGCGGCCGGAAAAGATCTCGCGCAGCCGGGGTTCCAGCCGGTCGAAGGTAACATCTTCCTGATTGATTTTGAACGCCGGCTGCCCGCCGGGGCCGCGCAGCACCTGGACCACGATGGTGCGGTCGCTCGGAGGCGGCGTCTGCTGGTTTTTGGGCGGCTGTGGCACCAGCGCGTCCAGCCCTTTGGAGGTAAAGGGCGTTATCACCATGAAGATGATGAGCAGCACCAGCAGCACGTCGATCAGCGGAGTGACGTTGATGTCGGCCGAGGGGCCATTATGTTTACCAACTCCCATTGCCATAAAAGCCTCCTCTACTTCTTCTGCTCGGGGTTGGTCTTCTGCTCGTCCGGCTTGCCGCCGGCGGCGCCGGCCGGCAGCGGAGCAAACGAACCCTGAGTACGCTGCTCGGTTAGCAGCCCGAGTTCATCGACCCCGGCCGAGCGGACGTTATCGACCACTTCCACCACCGAGCCGTACTTGGCGCGCGCGTCCGCCTTGATGAAGACGCGCTTGTCGGTGCGGTTGGCCAGCCGGTCTTTCACGCGGTCGGTCAGAACCTCCGGAGTCACCTTGTCGGCGCCGAAAAATATGGAACCGTCGCGCATGACCGCCACCAGCAACGAGTCCTCTTTATCGGCGTCCGGCATCTGCACCGGGTTATCGGTCTTGGCCAGGTCGACGCTGACCGTCCTTTGCAGCATCGGCGTGATGACCATGAAGATGATGAGCAGCACCAGCATCACGTCAACCATGGGAGTGACGTTGATCTCGGAGGTAACCTCCAGGCTGCGTCTCCAGCTTTGTTGCGGCATGCTTCCAGTTCTCCTGCCTGCGGCGGTTCCGGCTGCGAGCTCTCGGGCGGCGCGGCCCCGTGCGCTCGTCGCCAAACCGCTCAGGGCGTCAACTACTTGCGCACCAGATTGCGTTGCTTGAGGAAGTAATCGATCAGTTCGCTGGAGCTGTTGTCCATCTCCACGTCGAAGGCCTCCACGCGGTTGGTGAAGTAGTTAAACATCCAGACCGCGGGAATAGCCACGAACAGGCCGATGGCGGTGGTCGCCAGGGCTTCGGAGATACCGCCGGCCACGGCGCCCAGGCCGGTAGCCTTGGACTCCGAAATGCCACGGAAGGCGTTGATGATGCCCACCACGGTGCCGAACAGGCCGACGAACGGGGCGGTCGAGCCAATCGTTGCCAGGCCGCCCAGGCCGCGCTTCAGCTCGGCATGGACAATCGCCTCGGCCCGCTCCAGGGCGCGCCGCGAGGCTTCAATCTGCTCGCCGTCGGGGCTGATGTGAACCCTGAATTCCTGCAAGCCGGCGGTGACAACCTTGGCCAAGTGGCTCTTCTTATTGCGCTCGGCAACCTTGATAGCCTCGTCGATTTTGCCTTCACGCAGGGCGCCGGCCACCGCCGGGGCAAACATGCGCGACTGCTTGCGAGCGGCGCTATAAGCCATGGCCCGGTCGATCATGATGCCAATCGACCATCCCGACATAATGAACAGGACAACAACCACCAGCTTGGCCAGGATTCCCATCTGTTTCCAGATCGAGATGGGGTCCCAGCCGATCCCGGGGGCTTCCTGGAGGGCGGCTGCTAGCGCCGGCGCGGTGCTTAAAATAACGGTGGCGAGGTTTGCGAAAAGCATTGGACGGTGTTCCTCCTGAAAACTCTATCGAACTGCTGCTCAAAATTGTGAAAACCCGGCGAGCACATGGATATCTCGCATCTTCTCACCCCGGCAGGCGCATATGCGATGCCTTCGGGGATTCCGCTCCCAGCTCTCGGTGGGAAACGGCTTTCTGACTTGGGGCCGACGGCTGCTAAACCAGGCACCCGAAGCCCTATTCGGAAGCAATGGCGGCCTGTGCTCCAGCAGGATTAGATGCAGCTTTTGGCTCAATTCTACCCGCCGGAGAGCTTGAACTCGACATTAATCTCGAATTCCACCTCGTAAGGCTCGCCATTGAGGTAATAGGGCTTATACCGCCATTGCCTTACCGCCTCGAGGGCCGCCTGGGCCAGCATTTTATGCCCGCTAACTACCCGCAAATTCTGTATGCTGCCGTCTTTGCCGATAACAGCCTGCAGCTTCACTGTCCCCTGGATGCGCGCCTGGCGGGCCAAGGGCGGATATTGCGGCTGCACCATGTGAATCAAGTTACCGGCGGCCACCCCGGAGGAAACCCGCAACTTCTGCGGCGTGGCCACCTTGGGCACGGCCACCGGGGCGCTGGCGATGTTGTTCAGCACGCCTCCCAGCGTTCCCCCCACCACGCCTCCGGGAACCCCGCCAACCACTCCATCCGCCAGCCCCGCGACAGTCGGAGGCGGAGCTTCCTCGTCCTTGACCATGGCAACCTTCTCGGGGACGGCGGTGGGCGTGTGTAACCGGCCGTCGTCGAGCTGGCTGGACGCCTTCTGTACCTTTGCCCGAGCCGGTCTCGCCGCCGTTGCCGCCTTGGCCGATGTCCCCTGGGCAGGTGGGGGCGGAGCCAGAAAAAGCGTCGTAAGCTGCTGTTTCGGCAGGGCTTCTGGCGCAAAGAGCGGAACCACCACCAACACTCCCACCAACACACTCTGGACGGTAAACGACACCGTGGCGGTCAACCCACGCCGCGTTTTCAATCGCTTACCCGACTCCAGAAGGCTGTCTTCAAACATGAATGGGATTCTACGCCTCCCACGCGGGATCGGCGGGTAGGGAATTAGCGTCTCTGGGGAAACTAACCCTACGCCACAAACTTAGACCCATCTGATGATTAAATAGCAAAAACCGCTCGCGGCAAAGAAGGTTTCGGAGAATTTACCGACTCGGGACATAACCAAAGACCAGTATCGAGCTTCAAGTTTCCGGGGCTTACCCGCAGCTTGCAGCTCGAAGCTGATAAATGTAGTTGCCTCAGGCCTTTATTTTTACCTTCTCCCGGCGTGGCGTGCCCGTAGCCTTGGTGGAATTGCCCTTTGTGGGCTTCTTAGCGCGCCAACCCTGGTAGGCCACCAGCATGGGCGAAGCGATAAAAATCGACGAATACGTGCCGATGATTATGCCGATTACCAGCGCCAGCGAAAAACCGTGCAGCACCTCGCCTCCGAACAGGAACAGCGAGAGGACGGTCAGGAAAGTCAGACCGGAGGTCAGCACCGTCCGGCTCAACGTCTGGTTGATGCTGCGGTTCACGATGTCCGCCAGATTCTCGCGCCGCAACAGCTTTACGTTCTCGCGAATGCGGTCGAAAACGACGATGGTGTCGTTCATCGAATAGCCGACCAGGGTCAGGATGGCGGCGATTACCGTCAGCGAGATCTCCTGGTTGATCAGAGAAAAGGCGCCGACGGTAATGATGGTGTCATGGAAGCAGGCCACCACGGCGGCCGCGCCATAGATCAGCTCGAAGCGGAACCACAGGTAAACCAGCATTCCAGCCAGCGAATACAGAGTTGCCAGCAGGGCCTGTTTCTGCAACTGCCTGCCTACCTGGGGGCCGACAATCTCGACGTTGCGCACGCCGAAGTTCGAGGTAAAGAAGTCCTGCTCCAGGCTGGCGACGACCGGCGCCGGCGCCACGCCGCCAACCTCGGCGATCGAGCCGAGAACCCCGCCCTTGACCTTGTCGCGGTAATCCACAATGGCGTGCGCAATTTGGCTGTATCGTTGCGCTCCCTCCAGGCCGGCGTGCAGAGGGTCCTTGCTCGCCAGGTACTGTTCCAGCGTGGAATAGCCCACATTATTCAGGTCCTGCTTGCCGGACGGGACCTGGGTTTGCAGGGCACGGACGATGGAATTCTTGCCCTGGTCGAGGGCCTGCTCCGTGGTTTCCTTCAAATCCAGGGAGATCAGCACCTCGTTGCCGGATGGCGGTCCGTAGCGCTGGATACGGGCGTCACGCAGGCCGGCGCGATCCATGGACGAGCGGATCTGGTCTTCGTTGGGCGTGTTGGCGAATTTTACGTACACCAGCGTGCCGCCGCGGAAATCCACACCCAACGGAATGCCGTGCCAGAAGATCATCGACAAAATGCCGGCTGTGCTGAAGATCAGGGAAAAGGCGAGGAAGTACCACTTCTTGCCCAGGAAATCGATATTGGGGTTGCGAAATAACTCCACTTTGAAAACCCTCGAAACTCTTATTAACTCGACAGGGCCGCTGCCCTTAAATCGACAACGCCTCTCCGCGCTGATGCCGGTTCAGAATGCTGTCGAAGATCGCCCGCGATACGAACACCGCCGTGAACAGGTTGGCCAGCAGACCGAAGGTCAGCGTCACGGCAAATCCCTTGACCGGACCGGTGCCAAACAGGAACAGAATGGCCGCCGATACGATGGTGGTCACGTGCGTATCGACAATCGTCAGCCAGGCGTGTCCGAAACCCTGCTCGACCGCCGAGGGCGGCGTCTTGCCATTGCGCAGCTCCTCGCGAATGCGTTCGAAGATGAGCACGTTGGAATCGACGCCCATGCCGACGGTGAGAATCAGTCCGGCAATTCCGGGCAGCGTCAGCGTGGCCCCGCTGAAGCCCAGAAATCCGAGCAGGATGACCAGGTTCAGGAACAGGCTCAGGTTGGCGTTGATGCCGGCAAAACGGTAATAGACCAGCATGAAAATCATGACGGCTGCCATGCCATAAATGGCTGCCCGCACTCCCTGGCGGATGGAGTCGGCGCCCAGCGACGGCCCGACGGTGCGCTCTTCCAGGTAGCGAATGCTGGCCGGCAAGGCTCCGGAGCGCAGGACCATGGCCAGGTCCTTCGCCTGCTGCTCGGTAAAGCTGCCGGTGATGCGGCCCATGTCGCGGATGCCTTCCTGCACCCGCGCCACTTCCTGCACCTTGCCATCCAGCACCACGGCCAGGAAATCACCCACGTGGGCGCTAGTAAAAGCATAGAAGCGGTTGCCGCCGTCGCGCGTCAGGTTAAAGCTGACTGCCGCGCGGTTGTTCTCATCGTGCGTGGGCTCGGCGCCGCGCAGGTCGCGCCCGGTGACCGCCGAGGCGCGGCTGATCACGTAATAGGTGTCCGGCGCCTCGCCGCTGGCGTTGGTCTGCTGCCGCCCGATGCTGCGCCCCTTCATCACCACCGAGTCCGGCGGCAGGATGCCGCCATGAGCGGCCAGGGCCGCTGCTTCCGACGGGTAGCTGGCGCCATTGTCCATGGCTTGCCGGATCTCCAGCATGGCGGTCGACTGCATGATGTCCTTGACGCGGGCCGGATCGTCGACGCCTGGCAGTTGCACCAGGATCTGGTAATCGCCCAGGCCGTGCTCCTGGATTACCGGTTCGCTTACTCCCAACTGGTCAATGCGGTTGCGGATGGTCTCGATTGCCTGCTCGACCGCCCGGTTTTTGAGCTGGGTGAGGGCCTGCTGCTTCATGGTCAGGCTGTACGTGTCGCCCACGTTGGCCAGGCTGCTGTAGTCGGGCAGGCGCTCCTGCACATAGCCGCGCAGGTCGCCGACGCCGTTGGCCGAAAGCCCCTTTATGACGATCTGGTCTGGATTATGGGCCGGGTCCGGCTTGCTGATCTCGGCATAACTGATGTTCTTCTGCCGCAAAAAATCTTTGAGCCGTTCGATGACTTGGTCGCTGTCGGCATTGACGGCGTCGTTGACCATCACCTGCAGGATCAGGTGTGTGCCGCCCTTCAGGTCCAGCCCGAGATGGATGTTCTGCTGCAAGCCGGCCAGCAGGCCGTTCTGCTTGATGGCAGCCAGGCTCTTCTCGGGATCGTTGCCGAGCAGGATGCCCCAGGTAAAGACCAGCAGCGTGAGGAAGATTACAAGCACTTTCCAGAGCAGGTTTTTCTTCATGGAAACCGCAACCACCTAGTAGGTAAAACGATTTTAATTTCGTTGCCCCGAAGCCATCGGTAAATCAATGCCTCATGCCGAGCCTCGTCTTTCCACCCCGTCAGCCGTAAAATCGCGCCGCTGGGAGCAACGGTGATTTCACCTTGGCTCCGCTGCGCTCCGCGAAGGTTGGGCAGCCTCGGCGGATTTCAATCCTTAGGATTTGGGCGGCTCGTCAGTAAAGACCGAGACAATGGCACTGCGCGAAACTTCCATCCGCAGGTTGTCGGGCGGGACGCGAAGCACGACCGTGGGATCGGGCCCCTCGCTCTTGACCGACATGATAACGCCGCGAATTCCGCCGTTGGTGGCGACCCGGTCGCCGGTCTTGACGTTGCCCAGCATCTGCTGCCACTTTTTCTGCTTGCGCTGCTGGGGAAGTATCAGCAGGAAGTAGAAGACAGCGAAGATGCCGACCATCATGATCAGGCCGAAGCTGCCGCCGGCCACCTGGAAATACATTGCCAATGAACTTGTCATTCTGTCGTACTCTCGTTCCGCCCCCGCCAGACGCAAAACCTACTTCTGCAGGGACTCCGGGACGCGCATGCTGGCGCCCGGCTGAATTGAATCCCAAAGATACTTTGTACGCTACTCTTGCCTGGCCCGCTCTCAGGTTGGGCGCCTCGCCGGGCACTGGTAATTTACGGCGACCTGCGCCGCGCCACACCGGGAGATTTTGCTCTTACAGAGCCCTTACCCGCGAAGGCCAGACCTCGGCTAGCATCCAGCCAACTGCACTTCTATGCACGGAAATTGGCCGATCAGACAGCAGAGCGGGAACGCGTAAATTCCGCCAGAACTATAGCATGACGAACGCGCCGCATAGTGTCAAGGTAGTACGACAAGTTATGCACGGTATTAAGCACTTGCGCTAAGAGCTCGTTGGAGGCGTACAGGTGGCGCAGGTAGGCGCGGGAATAGCGGGCGCAGACCCGGCAGCCGCAGTTGGCGTCCAGGGGACCCTCGTCCTGCGCGTAGCAGCGCTGTTTGATGCTCAGCTTGCCCTCCGAGGTGAACAGCAAGCCGTGCCGCGCCGCCCGGGTGGGCAGAACGCAGTCCATCATGTCGACGCCAAGTGCCACGTATTGCGCCAGTTCCTCGGGAGTGCCCACGCCCATGACATAGCGGGGCCGGTCCGGCGGCAGCATTGCCAGGGTAGCCTCGACCATTTCCCAGGTTTGCTGCCGCGGCTCGCCCACGCTCAGGCCGCCAATGGCATACCCGGAAAAGCCCATTTCCACCGTGCGCTCGGCCGACTCGCGCCGCAGCTCGGAGTACATGCCGCCCTGCACGATGCCAAACAGCGCCTGTGTCTGCTCGCCGCTGGCGGCGTCGCGCTCTTCGGGACCCCCGGCAGGCCCGTTTGTGGCTTGCTGGAGCGGGTTAAACCAGGGAACCTGGTGCCGATGCTGCTCGAAATAGTCTTTGCTGCGCCGCGCCCAGCGCAGGGTCAACTCCATGGACTGGCGTGCGCGCTGGCGGTCGGCGGGAAACTCCGTGCATTCGTCGAACGCCATGATAATGTCGCCCCCCAGCCCGATTTCGGCCGCCAAGGCGCTCTCCGGGCTGAAAAAGTGCGAAGAGCCGTCGATATGCGAGCGGAAGGCGACCCCCTCTTCGCTGACCTTGCGCAGGCTTCCCAGGCTGAATACCTGGAACCCGCCTGAATCGGTGAGTATAGGCCGGCGCCAGCCCATGAACTTCTGCACTCCGCCGAGCCGCCGAACCGTCTCCACCCCCGGCCTCAGGTAGAGGTGATAGGTGTTGTTGAGCAGAATCTGGACCCCCAGCTCCTCCAGCGTCTCCTGCGGCACCCCCTTGACGCTGCCCACGGTGCCGACCGGCATGAAGACAGGGGTCTCCACCTCTCCATGAGGAGTTACCAGGCGGCCCGCCCGGGCCGCGCCCGAGGTCGCCTCAACCTTAAAGAAAGAGGACATTGAGCTGATTGTAGCGGAATAGCTGTACCGAAATGGGACTCATTCCCGGTCGCACTTTCCCGACGCTTAGAGCGCGACCACGGATTGACGTACGTGCGCATCCGTGAAAAGATACGATACATATATGTAGCGCCGGAAGTGGTATTCAACATGCGTTTTGATGCGCCGCATCCTATACCGTACCAAGGCAGCAAACGTAGACTCGCCCCTGCGATTCTTTCGTTCATTCCTAAGGGTAGATTCAGGCGCATGGTAGAACCCTTTGGTGGGTCGGCAGCAATTACGCTCGCCGCAGCCAAATCTGGTCTGTGCGAGCAGTTTGTTATCGCGGATATCTTACGCCCACTGGCCGGTATTTGGACCGCGATTTTGGATCGCCCCCAAGAACTCAGTAACGCATATCGCGAGTTGTGGCAATCACAGTTCAAAAGTGACCCTGCGGTCCGCTTTAACGAGATTCGTGCTGAATTCAATGTCGATCAGCAGCCCGCGAAGTTGCTGTTCCTCTTGGCGAGGTGCGTTAAGAATGCAGTTAGGTTTAGCACCTCAGGTCAGTTCAACCAATCCCCTGACCGTCGGCGCCGTGGCACGCATCCGGATACAATGGAGCGCGAAATCCTAGCTGCCAACAAGCTCTTAAAAGGCCGTTGCAAGGTCGTGTGCGGTGACTTCCGTGAGGTTTTACGAGATGCAGGGCCGCGCGACGTCGTGTACATGGACCCGCCATACCAGGGCACGAGCGAAGGCAATGACAGCCGGTACTTCCAGGGTGTAAAGAGGCAAGCAATTATCCAGTTATTGGCGGACCTGAACAGTCGTGGCGTCGAATATGCTCTAAGCTACGACGGGCACTGCGGTAATAAGTCCTATGGCCCACCATTACCCTCGGCACTGAACGCGCAGCGTGTTTTGTTGGAGGTTGGGCGATCCAGTCAGGCAACACTGAATGGCTTGGACGCTGTGACAATCGAATCGCTCTACCTCTCGCGCAATCTTGTGATATATGGACCGACTGCCGTACCCGTTTCGCTCAAGGCATTCTCTACCCAGGCTTCCCTATTTTAGTGAGCGCACAATTTCCTTGATCCCTGTTTCTACTGTCTTTCCATCCTTTCTGCACCTGTTCCGAAACTCATCGAAGCTGCGCGCTTCCTCACCCTCCCAAACTACATCCACACGACGTATCGGTTTCATTGCAGCGTGCATGTGGTCCTCAGGATTCGCCCAGTAGCACGATTGACACGTTTCGACGCATCTTGATTCCGTGAAGTTCTTGCAATGCTCGCAGGTCCACGACTTTCTCCGATTGCAAGAGCCGCACAGGACCATGTACGGCTCTTTTGATTCTTTGAGAGCCTCGCCTGCCACCTGATACGGAACACGGTGATCCACCTGCAGATCGTGTGTTGCCCCACACATCTGGCACTTGCGTCCCGCCTTATCCAGCATCGCTTCCCGTTCTCGCTTCGGAAGCAAAAGTCGCCCCGTTCTGCTGATATCGTCCAGTGGCCTCGAGAGGTCAAACGAATACGCGCCTATCGACTTTCCGGCCGAATTCTTTACTCGCGTCGTGATTATGGGGAAACCGAGGTCTAACGCATCCATGCGTGCGCGAGGCGGGTGCTCGTAGCCTATGTTCTTGAGCTCCTCGGTTGTGATACTACCGTTCTTCGCAATGCGGTCAAGAACGATCCGCGCTCGTTTGTTGGTCACAGCTTCGACGCGTTTGAGAAACTCTGTCGGAAGCTTCGGTGGCATCTCAACTCCGGCGCTCTGAAATGAGTTCTGCCGGGGTCACACCCAGGGCCGCCGCTAGTTCGGAAAGGGTTTGTAGAGTTACGTTACGCTCACCCCTTTCAATTGCTCCAACATAGGTCCGGTGTAGGCCGCACTTCTCGGCCATTACTTCCTGCGACCATCCACGCTCAATTCTGAGAGCGCGCAGGTTGCGTGCCAACAAGGCATTCGGGTGTTCTGGCGGCATCGCCACAAGTGTGAGGAAGAGATGACTATATATCTACAGACTAGATATAGCAGACCTGCAAATCTGACTCCAATGATGGATCTAACCTCCAGAGCACCCATTCCCATGCCTGCAGCGAGTCCCTTGCGAATTCAGCTTGGCCTAGTCCGCACGTTTCAGGCAAGATAGTTCTGATGCCTTGCAAGCTGCCCTCATCACTTCAAGCGGTGGCCTTTGACTACGGAAACGTTCTCTCCCTGGCGCCCACCCCGGAAGACTGGCAACGGCTGGCATCGACGGCCGGCCGGCCGGTAGAGGAGTTCCGCCACGACTACTGGCTCTACCGCGATCAGTACGATCGTGCCGCCTGCAGTCCGGTCTCTTACTGGCAGGCGGTGGCGCGCCGGGCACTTGATCCGGCCACCCTCGACAAGCTAATCGCCTTCGATAACCAGCAATGGACCCGCATCAACCCGGAGATGCTTGCCCTCTCGCGGCGCCTGCGGGCTGTCGGAGTGAAGACTGCCATTCTCTCCAACATGGAGTACGAGATGCTGGCCGAGTTGCGGGCGAAGTTTGCCTGGCTGAAGGAATTCGCGGTGCAGGTGTATTCGTGCGAGTTGCGGATGGCGAAGCCGGAGGCCGGAATCTTCCTGCACACCGCCGCCAAGCTCAAAGTCGAACCTGGCGAAATCCTGTTTATCGACGACAAGCAACGCAATATAGAGGGCGCGCGCCGGGCCGGCATGAAAGCCGTGCTGTTTGACGGGCCGGCCATGCAGGAGCGCCTGGAGCAGCTCTTGCGCGAGGCAGGCATCGCCTTGCCCGGAGCTGCAGAAATCGCCGCCCTTCCCGAACCGGCCAATCTGGTTTCTTGAGCTGTTACGGCTTCGGTATGCCGTGCTTGGCGAGGAGTTTGGGCACGTTGACGATGACGCGCTTGATGATTCCGCGGCCAATCTCCCGCTCGTCCACCTTGGCGCTGACCCGCAAGAGATGAAACTTGCCTTCGATGGCTTCGACCACCGCTTCCGCCTTCACCACCGTGTTCAGGCCGGCGGGGGCGCGGTGCTCGATGTTGATGGCCGCGCCCACGGACATCTCGTCTTTTTCGCAAAACGGCTGCAGCGCGCGCGATCCGGCCACTTCCATCAGGCGGACCATGTCCGGCGTCGAGTAGATAGGTGGCAGATTGTGGTTGAACGCCGTCAGCGTGTTTTCAAACTTCACGCGCTCCTCGGCGACACCTCTAGCGCCAATCGGAACCGGCTTCCCCATGCGCGACAGACTAGCCGTTCCGCGGCAACTTCGCAAGACCATTTACTTGCCTGTTGGCTGCGTACCCAATTTGCCATCAGCTAGAGGGCGGGGCAGGCATCAGGATTGGGTTGATTTAGACGGCACCCAGCTTTCACCCTATCTGAAGCGGCGCCATTCGCCGGGAAGCTGCTCGGTGCCGGCGCTCCGGTCGGCTATACTGATTCATTTCCCGGCTTGGTCAGGCACCCGCGCTGCTGGGCGCTTCGGCGGCGCAAAAGAAATCGATCCTTGGAAAGGAAGCGCATTTGCCCGCAAACCCCTGTTTCCTAATAAACGCAAACCGTCTTTACCAGGTACTGCAGGGGGAGCACGAAGTGCATAATGGAAGGCGCAAAATTGGAGAACGATTGGCCAACCAACGGTTGCCAAACAACGACCTGGCCGTAACAGATTGCAGTGGAAGACCGGCATTCACATTTTGGAGAAAAGCGAATGGCACGCCCCGCTTGCCCGCTAACCGCGGCGGTAACCTTCGTCGCGCTCGCAATATTTGCGCCTGTACTTTTTGCCCAGCAGCAGACGCGCACCCCAACCCCGTCCGAAGCCAAAGCGGTGTCGGCCGGGAGTCCGGGTGCTACGGCGACATCCAGCAGCGCCCTCCCGGACGCTCCGACCAATACGGTAACTTTGCGGAACTACGCCAAGCCTAAGCCGGTGCTGAGCGTAGTCGGACCGTACACCTCCCGGGGGGTGCCGCCGGTGAACCTCATGAACTCGCCTCGGCTGGAGAGCCTGATGAAAAACGGCGTCATCATGCTCTCGATGAGCGACGCCATAGCCATTGCGCTGCAAGACAATCTCGACGTGGACATCGCGCGCTATAACCTGCCGATAGCAGATACGGACATCCTGCGCACCAAGGGCGGGGGGACGCCGCTGGGCGTGGCCACCGGCATCGTGCAAGGTACTCCGGGAGGAAGCGGGACCGGCGTCACCGGCGGCGCCCTGACTTCGACCAGCACCGGCGCCGGCGGCACCACCGCCGGCACAGGCGGCGCGGGCGCCGGCACCTCCGGCCTGGTGCTGTCTTCGCTCGGTGCCGGACCAGCTCCGCCGCAGTTCGATCCTTCGGTGATCGGCACCCTGCAGATCGAGCGCGCCATAGTGCCGCAGACCAGCGCAACTTTGGGCCAGTTGCAGGTAAACCAGAACACCAGCACGGCCAACTTTACCTACAGCCAGGGGTTTGCCACCGGCACCAACATGGCGATGGTTTTCGACAATTCACGGCTCACCGGCAACAGCAGCGTGGTGTTCTTCAACCCGTTGCTCAACTCGAGCTTCCGCCTCACCCTCACCCAGCACCTTTTGCAGGGGCGCAGTTGGGCGGTGAACAATCGCTTTATCACCATCTCCAAGAACAACCGCGCCATCACCGACGAGTCCTTCCGGGCGCAGATCATTTCCACGGTAGCGCAGATCCAGAACATTTACTGGGACTTGGTCAGCGCCTACGAAGATCTGCGGGTGAAGCGGGAGACGCTGGCCTTTGCCGAGCGCACGCTCGCCGACAACAAAAAGCAGCTACAGATCGGCACCATGGCGCCCATCGACGTCACCAATGCCGAGTCGCAAGTCGCCACCGCGCGGCAGAATGTGATCGTCTCGGAAACCAATCTGCAGCTTGAGCAACTGCTCATGACCAACGCCCTGACCCGCAATGTTCAGGCGCCTAACGTGCGCGTTGCCCCGGTGGTGCCGACCGATACCATGGTGATCCCCGCCACCGAGCCGGTGTTTCCTATCGAGGACCTCATAACCGAAGCCGTGCAGAAAAACCCTACTCTCTCGCAGGCCCGCCTGGATCTCAAGAACCGCGAACTCAACGCTCGAGCGGCAGTGAATGGCCTGTTGCCAACATTGGACCTGGTGGGCTTTTATGGGGCGTCTTCAGTGGCCGGAACCTTTAGTTCAGCGCTCTGCGCCGCCGGCGGCCGAGGAGTTGGAACGCCTATTTGTGCTCCGCCGCTGCCCACCCCTACCGGTTACGGCACGGCTTTCACCAACCTGTACAACAGCAGCGCCCCCGACAAGGGCGTGGCGTTGCAGTTGCTCATCCCGGTTCGTAATCGCCAGGCGCAGTCGGTGCAGGCGCGCTCGGTGCTGGAATTGCGGCAGGCACAGGTCCGCCTGCAGCAACTGCAGAACCAGGTTGCCATCCAGGTGCGCAACGCGCAGTTCGCCCTGCAGCAGAACAAGGCCCGGGTGGACGCCGCCGTGGAGGCGCTGCGTTTTGCCACCGAGAACCTGTTTGCGGAGCAGAAAAAATACCAGCTTGGGGCCTCCACCAGCTACCTGGTATTCCAACAGGAGACAAACGTTGCCACGGCCGAGGAAAACCTGCTGGCCGCCCGCATTGCCTATGCCAAATCGCGCGTGAACTTCGACCAGGTTATGTCGCGCACGCTGGAGCACAACGGAATCCTGCTGGCGGATGCGCTCAGCGGCAACATCACACACATGCCGATGGCGCCTGACGCTGCCCCGAGCAGCAATCCACCGGCGCCGGTCTCGCCCGAGGTCCCGCCCTTGGGCCACTCCCAACAACCCACCTACGTTCAGCCGAATTATCCTGGGCCGGGAGAGCAGGGGCAGCCCGCTCCTCCCAATCCGCAAGCACCCGCGCCGCCGCCAACCACTCAGCGCCCGGCGCGATAAGTCACCACTTAAGCGTCTCCCCGGCGTCAGCCCAACAGCCGGGGGGACGTGGGGCGCCCAATGTTAATTCGGGTTCAAACTGACCCACTACTCGCCGCTGCCTCTCTTCTTCCTCGCTGGTAGTAAGCTGATAAGGTGGAGAATTACTTCAATTACTTCACGGAAATCGAGCAGCATTTCCAGCAGCGGCGGGGCAACCTGTTGCTGCTCTCCACCCTCGATTGGGCGCTGATCGAGTCCTGGAAGGATGCCGGCCTGCCGCTGGAGGCCGTGCTGCGCGGCATCGACGCCGCCTTCGACAAGTACGACCGCCGGCCCAGCAAGACGCGCAAAATCAATTCGCTGGCCTACTGCTCGCAAGAGGTGCTGGCGGCAGCCGAGCAGATGAAGGAGGCCGCCACCGGAAGCAGCCGCCAATCCCGCAATACCGGTGAAAGCGGTTTGGAACAGGAGCGGGTAGCCTGCTTTCTGGAGCGTAACGCCAAAGCGTTTGCCTCCGCCGTCGCGCCGGAAGCCGCTGCCGGGCTGGTGACGGACTACTCGCGCAAGCTGCTGGCAATGGCCAATGAGTTGCGGACGCATATCGCCGCCGCTGATGCAGATCCCGCCTCCGCTCCGGCAAAAGCCGCAGCCATTAGCCTGGAAGAGCTGGAAAGACGCTTGACCGTGATGGAAGAGAAGTTGTTTGCCACTCTGCTGGCGGGCTCGCCAGACGACCTGCTGGTCGGGATACGAGCGGGCGCAGAGCGTGAACTGGCGCCGTATCGCAGCAAGATGGCCGCAGCGCAGATCGAGCAGTTGCTGAAACAGTGCACTAACCGGCGCCTGCTTGAGCATTACGCGCTGCCGCGTCTCAGCCTGTTTTATATGTGAAAGGATCGAACCGCAGAGTACAAAAAGACTGAACCACAGAGTGCACAGAGAGCACGGAGTCAAGCCGAATACAGGTGTTTCAAGTTGGGGTCACAGGGTCGGTGAGGCTCAACACTAAAATCTCCGAAGTTGAAATTTTTCCTCTGTGTTCCTCTGTGCCCTCTGTGGTTGAGCTTTACCGCTAAGCCTGGGAACTGTGCATATTGAAACTCACCATTGAAAAAATGATCTATGGCGGCGACGGCCTGGGCAGGCTTGCCGATGCACACGGCCCATCCTCCGGCGGCAAGGCGGTTTTTGTGCCGTTCGTGCTCGAGGGTGAATGCGTCGAGATTGAATTGGTTGAGAGCCGCCCCGGATTTGCGCGCGGTCAGGCCGTATCGCTGCTTTCACGCTCGCCGCAGCGGGTCGAGCCGGGCTGCCCCTACTTTGGACGTTGCGGCGGCTGCCATTACCAGCACGCCGGCTACGAGCACCAGCTTGCGATCAAGCGGCAGGTTCTGCACGAGACGCTTCGCCGCATTGCCAAAATCGAGCTGCCGGTGCCGCTGCAGGTGCACCCGTCGCCACCCTGGCATTACCGCAACCGCACGCGGCTGAAGGTGCAAAGTCCACCCCGGCAGACGCAAACACCGGGGTCCCCGGCAAGCGCCGCCGCCGCAGAGGTATTGCAGGAATCCATTGGCCCGCATGGCTTCGGGCTTGGATATTTCGCTCATGGCGCGCACCGCTTTGTGGCGGTTGAGCAGTGCCCGATCAGCTCGCCGCTAATCAACCATGCCCTGCGGGCGCTGCTGGAGTTGGGCGAGTTTCGGGCTTGGGCGCCGCAGGTCGCCGAAGTGGAGCTATTCGCCAATCACGACGATAGCGCGCTGCTGGCCGGCTTCTATTTCCGGAGTGCGTTCGAGGCCGCCAAGTTCCGTCCCTGTTTCCAGGCGCTCGCCGCGGGGCTGCCGGAGCTGCGCGGCGCCGCCCTGATCCGCGGCGAGAGCGGCGAGGATGACGGAACGCCAGTTTCATCTCATAGGCATTTGCGGGAATCACAGAGTCTTTCCCGTCGACTGCCGCCGCAGATTCTGGGGGAGCGCTGGTTCCAGTATGCAACCGGCAAAGGCCCGCTCCGGGCGGGGGTGGACGCGTTCTTCCAGACGAACCGTTTCCTGGTAGACGAGTTGTCCGGCGCCGTGGTGGCCGGCGCGCAGGGACGCCGCGCGCTCGATCTCTATGCCGGAGTCGGCCTGTTCTCGCTTCCGTTGTCGCGAAGCTTCGAGCGGGTGACAGCGGTGGAGATTGCGCCGTCTGCGGTCGACACTTTGCGCGCCAACAGCATTAACCCAAGCGAAGGCAAGAACGGCAGCCGGGGCACCATCGAGGTGGTGGCGAAGTCGGCCGAGCGCTTCCTGCGCAGCCTGGGCTCCACCGACGAAGTGGACTTGGTGGTGCTCGATCCTCCGCGCGGCGGCTTGGGCGAGCAGGCGGCGCGTGCCCTGGCCGGGGTGCGCACGCCACGCCTTGCTTACGTCTCCTGCGATCCGGCCACCTTCGCCAGGGACTTGCGCGTGCTGCTGGCAGCGGGCTTCCAGGTCGAGCGGGCTCACCTGCTGGACCTGTTTCCGCAGACCTTTCACATGGAAACCGTCTTCCACCTGGCGCGCTAAGCGCTTTCCTCCGCCTGTCCCGGCAAAACTCAAATTCAGCTTTTAGCGGTGGGCGAAAGCAGGTATTATGCTTCCCACCAGTCCATAGCACTGCTGTCAAAAAATAAGAGACTAGGTCTGGAAAGGAACCCATGTACGCATTAGCCATTGTTCGTTATCGTCGTCCACTGGAAGAGGTTTTGAAGTTTGTCGAAGAGCACCGGGCCTATTTGCGGGATTTGAACCAGAAGGGGATACTTCTCGCCTCCGGGCCGCTGGACCCGCGGACCGGCGGGGCGTTGCTGTTGCGCGTTCCCGACAATGACGTGCTGGGCGCGCTCGACCGGGCGCGCGATGGCGATCCCTTCGTCAAGCATGGAGTGGCTCAATACGAGCTGCTGGTCTGGAATGCCACCTTGGGGGTCGAGGGACTGAATCGCCTCTGAACGAAGATCATTCCAACCCGATGCTCCCACCGGCGCCGGATCGGCCGTTGCCGCCGATACTGTGCCGGGACCCGGTGTTCCTTGCCGTGCTGGCATTTGCGGCCGGCATTCTTGCCCACGGCTGGATTCTGGCATCCACCGCTGGTATGGCTGGGCGCAATCCTGTCTCTGCTGGCCGCCGGTACATTCCTTGCCGGTAGACTTCCCCGCATCGCGCTGCTCACCGTCGCCATTGCGTTCATCTGTCTGGGCGCCTTCGTCGCGCAATGCCTCGACACCGCCACCGGGCCGGAAGCATCGATCAAGCAACTCACCTCCGGCCAGGAGGTCGTGCTGACGGGCTTTGTCTCGCGCGATGGCGTCTGTAAACCGGGGCCCTTCGGGGGCGTTCAGCAATCGATTGATCTCGAAGTTGAGCAGGTCGAAACCGCTTACGGCCTTGCCGCGCCGGCCAGCGGCGGTGTCCGCCTGACTCTGTACACAAAGCACCCTGGCCCTCATGACGAAAGCGATGAAGAGCTGAGCCAGGAATCCGGCGCCGGTTCCGGGACTTCGCCGGCCCTGCTCTACGGTCAGCGGGTGCGGCTTCAGGCCAAGCTGCGTCCGGCTTTGAACTACAAAAATCCAGGAGCTTGGGACTATGCCGGCTACCTGGAGTCGATTGGCATCTCGGCGCTGGGCTCGGCAGAGGCGCAGAGCGTACAGGTGCTTTCCGGGCTGGGCGGCACGCGGCTGGGACGCTGGCGCTGGGCGGCGCGGCGCCACCTGCTGCGCACCATCCACCGGGTGTGGAAGGCGCCGGAGTCAGGGCTGTTCGATGGCATCCTGATCGGCGAGCGCCACTACATCAGCCGCGAGGTACAGCTCGAATTCCAGCGCAGCGGCACCTATCACCTGCTGGTCGTCTCCGGCATGAACATTGCCATCCTCGCCTTCGCCTGCTTCTGGGTCTTGCGGCGAGTGGGCGCCCGGCCGGAGATCGCGACCCCGGTGACCATCCTGTTCTGCGGCGGATTCGCCGCCCTGACCGATTCCGGCTCGCCGGTCCTGCGCGCGCTGCTGATGTTCGCCGTATATCAGACCACGCGCCTGCTCTACCGCGAGCGGGCCGCGCTGAACGCGGTGGGCGTCGCCGCCCTCATGCTGCTGGTGTGGAACCCGCGCCAGTTGTTCGACCCAAGCTTCCAGTTAACGTTTCTGGCCGTGGTTATTATCGGCGGCCTGGCAATTCCGATTGTCGGCCGCACGCTGGGTCCCTACCGCCGGGCGCTGCGCGGCCTGCAGGTCACGGGCATGGACCAGGCGCTCGAGCCTAAACTGGCGCAATTCCGCGTCGAGCTGCGCATGATAGCCGCACGCCTGCAAAACCTGGTGGGCCGGCGCGCTGCATTCGCACTGCTGACCGGGGTGGTGGGATTCCTGCTGGCGGCCTACGAAGTCGCGCTTGTTTCGCTGCTGATGCAGCTTGGGCTGGCGCTGCCCATGGCCTGGTACTTCCATCGGGTCACACTTACGGCGCTGGCGGCCAACTGCCTGGTTGTGCCGCTCACCGGGGTGCTGATGCCGGCTGGCGTGTTGGCTGTGGTCGTGGGGTTTGTCTCTTCGCTGCTGGCTCAGCCGGCGGCCTGGGTTGCCAGTTGGGCGCTGAAGTTCATTCTCGGGACCGTCAGCCTGCTGGGCAGCGGCAGAATTGCCGACTATCGCATTCCCACGCCTGATCTGGCGGTCGCGCTCGGCTGCGCGGCTGCGTTCGGCTTGGCGATATTGCTGGTCCGCCGGCACAAGCTGGCAGCCATCTTCGGCCTGGCCGCGTTGTGCGCTTCGGCCATGTGGGTGGCAATCCATCCCGCCGACCGGCACCTGCACAGCGGTCGGCTAGAACTGACGGCCATTGACGTTGGCCAGGGAGATTCCCTGCTGGTGGTCACGCCGGAAGGAAAGACGCTGCTGCTTGATTCCGGCGGCCTGGTGGGTAATGGACACTCGGAATTCGAGATCGGCGAGGATGTGGTCTCTCCCTATCTCTGGTGGCGCGGGCTGCAACGTCTGGATGTCGTTGCCTTGAGCCATGGTCACGCCGACCACATCGGCGGCATGAGCGCGGTGATTCGCAACTTCCATCCGGCGGAACTGTGGATGGCGCCACAGGCCGATACCGACGAGGTACGCAAGCTGCTGAGCACCGCCAGCGAGTATGGAGTGGCGGTGAAACAACGCCACCTGGGTGAAACTTTCTGGCTTGGCAGCGTGCGCTTCACCACCCTTTCCCCGCCTGCAGGGTGGGAGCTCAAGGAAAAAGTACGCGATGACGACGGCATGGTGCTGCGCGCCCAGAAGGGCCGGCGCTCGCTGCTGCTGGCCGCCGATGTGAGCCGGCGCATAGAGCGATCATTGCTGAGGTGCCCCACCTTGGCGGAGCGAAGCGGAGCTAAGGTGGGCTGTGAGCTGCAGGCGGACGTGCTGAAGGTGGCGCACCATGGCAGTAATACCTCCTCCACACCCGAATTTCTGGCGGCCGTCAAACCACGATATGCGGTGATCTCGGCCGGCGTCCGCAACCGCTTCCGGCATCCGCGTCCGGAGACGCTGCGGCGCCTCGGCGACGCGGGCACGCTGGTCTTCCGCACCGATTTGATGGGAGCAACCAGCTTCCTGCTCGATGACGCTGGGGTCGCGGTGGAAACGTACAACCGGCCATAGGAGCTCGTTTCACGTTGCCCGTTTCACGTTTCACGATGGGCTTCAAGGTTTCAAGGAAGGCACGATTCCCCTCCGAAACATAGAAACCTCTTCAACGTGCAATGTGAAACCTGGAACGATGTTTACTGTCCCCCGAGACGCGTGCGCAGCTCTTCCGGGATGCGTTCGCGGACGCTTTCGGGCAGTTTGTTGTGCACCAGGCGGGCGCCGGTGCGGGCGGCGTCGACCACCACCAGCGGGGCCGGGGTGGAGACGGCGACGATCAGCCACAGCAGCGTGGAGAGCACGAATCCGGCAATGGCGGCAAGTTCCAGTATGAAGGCGTGGCGCGGGCCGAAGTAACGAATCACACCGTAGGCGAGCACAAAGGCGAGGGCGGAGACCGAGGCCAGCACGATCAGGGCGACATCGATGGTGCGGTGCAGACGCTGGCGCGAGCGGCAAAACCCGCAGGCGGCAAAATGCGCCTCGTAGTCGCCACGCATTTCCGGGGTGATCCCCGAAATGTCGTAGCGCCAGCCTGCCAGAATTTTTCCAACTACCGGATCAACACATTCCGTCATCGCGCGTTACCGCCCAGTCGGCACAAGCTCCCGGCAAACGCGGTTCTTGCCGTTGCCGGGCTGAACTCCCGACGCATTTTCAGAGCGATACGCTTGGCAACCCTTCGTCCTGGGTGGCAAGCAGTATCCGGTTATGCCAGAGATTGCGGCGTTGGTTCAAGGCACGCTCCGCCGCCATCCTGGCAATGTCCGGGTGGTTATTCTGCTCCGACAAATGCGCCAGGATCAGGAATGCTGCTCCTCCATCATAATCGGTTGCCAGGAATTCCGCGAGGGCCTCGTTGCTTAGATGCCCCACCCGGCTCATCACCCGCTGCTTGACCATCCAGGGATAGGGCCCGACGCGCAGCATCTCCAGATCGTGGTTGGACTCTATCACCAGGCCGTCGCAGCCCCGCAGGTGCTGGCGAACGCTGGCCGGCAGATAACCCAGATCGGTGACGTAACCTACTTTCGCACCCTCGGTGATGAAGGTAAAGCCCACTGGATCGGTCGCATCATGTGGGATGGTGAAGGGCAGCACCTCGATGTCTCCCACCTGAAAGTGCCGGCCCGGCCGGAAGAACTCAAGCTTGTCGGCCTTAACCCGCTTGCCGGCGCTGTCGCAAAAGCCTTCCTGCCAGGCGCTGTGCGTAGCCTCCGCCATGTAGACCGGGATCTCCAACCGCTTGGCGGTGACATGCAGCCCGGCAACATGGTCTTTGTGCTCGTGGGTGATGAGGATGCCGTGCAGGCTCTCCGGCTCGATGCCATGCGCGCGCAGACGCCGTAAGGTTTCCCTGCACGAAAGGCCCGCGTCGATCAGCAGGCGGGTGCGCGACGAGGCCAGCACGACGCTGTTGCCGCGGCTCCCGCTGGCCAGCACTGTAAAAGAGACTCCCATGCTTCGAGCAGAATACCGTGACCTCTGAGCGAAGAAGAGTAACCAAGCAGTTAACGGGTAAACGACTTGTGGATTTTTAGGTAAACGAAGGCCGGCGGTGGCTCGGCAACACAGGGAAATAGCCGGCCCGCCTCAGGCCTTCGACCGATGCCGGCTTCCACCCGCCACATGCCGGTGGCGGGCTCAACCGCCGTGAACTTACATTTTTGTTGCTTTGTGCGCTAGTGAATAGTAAGTTCCGACCGATCCTGTAAATATTTTTTTCGCAATTCCCAAGGGAAAGGACCCGGGTGGAAGGAGTGGCGGGCGAGTTAGCCTCTCCGTGCAGGTGCAAGTGACTCCGGCCAGAAGTGCCAGTTGGGGGTCAGGAGCGGGTAACCGAGCTTTGGGAGCGAAAAAGAAAAAACGGAGGTTTTGCCCGTGCAATGGTTTCATAATTACTCGGCGGTAGGCAACAGCCTGGGTCTCACCGCCCTGATTGTGGCTATTCCTATCCTGTTTCTTTTCTGGGCCTTGGCTATCAAGCGCATGAAGGGGCATTGGGCCGGGGTGCTGACTTTGCTGTTAACCCTGGTGATCGTAATTCTTGCCTATGGCATGCCGGTGCAGTTGGCTGTTTCCGCGGCGGTGCTCGGCATGGCCATCGGCCTATGGCCGATCGGCTGGATTATTCTGACGGCGGTGTTCTTTTACAACCTGACGGTGGAGGCCGGACAGTTTGAGGTGCTCAAGAGCTCCATCTCGACACTTTCCACCGACCGCCGGCTGCAGGCCTTGCTTATCGCCTTCAGCTTTTCCGCCTTCATGGAAGGTGTCTCCGGGCAGGGCGCGCCGGTGGCAGTTTGCGCGGCCATGCTGATCGGCTTGGGATTCAATCCCATGGCGGCGGCTGTTATCTGCCTGGTGGGCAACACCCCGCCGGTTCCCTTCGGCCCGGTGGGCGTGCCGACCAACATGATGATCACCGTGACCGGGATGAAAGGAAATCCGATCGTGCAGGCCATCGGCTTGAACATGACGCTGATGGCACTGATCATCCCGTTCTTCATGCTGATCGTCATGGCTGGCTGGAAGAAGATGTTCGAAGTCTGGCCCGCCGCCGTAGTCGCGGGCGTGAGCTATGCGATTACCTGCTACTACGTTACCCGTAACATGGGGGCGGAGCTGCCGGCCATTCTGTCGTCGTTCGTCTCCATCGTCTCTCTGATCGTGCTGCTGAAGTTCTGGAAACCGGCCGAGGTCTGGCGCTTCCCGAACGACATCTCGGAGGCGAAGGAAACGTCGGCCAAGTTCACCGCCGGCCAGATCTTCAAGGCGTGGATACCGTGGGTGATTCTGATGGCCGTCATGGGCATCTGGGGCATTACCTCGTTCAAGTCGTTTATCAATGCCCACAAATGGTTTGTGATGATCCAGCATTGGCCGGGCTTGGACGGGCTGATTTACAAGGTCGCGCCCGTGGTTGCCAAGCCGGCCAGCCTGGGCGCCAACTACAAGTGGGAGTACCTGCTGGCCCCGGGAACGGCCATGCTGATCTCGTCCTTCATTGCCATGGCGATCCTCAAGATCAGCCCGGCACGCGGGGCGAAGGTATTTGGCAAAACTTGCAAGCAATTGGTGTATGCCCTGGTTACCCTGTCATCGGTCATCGGCATCGGCTTCCTTGCGAACTATTCCGGAATGGCCTATACCCTGGGTCTGGCGTTTGCCTACTACACGGGCAAGGCGTTCCCGATCTTCTCGCCGGTGATCGGATGGCTGGGAGTCTTCCTGACCGGATCGGTTACCTCGTCAGCCGCGCTGTTCGGCAAGCTGCAACAGGTTACTGCCGGGGCGCTGCACCTCAACCCTGTGCTAACCACGGCGGCGAACCTGGCAGGCGGAGTGACGGGCAAGCTGATCTCGCCGCAATCGATCGCGGTGGCTTGCGCCGGCGCCGGTCTGGTGGGCAGAGAAACGGACATCTTCCGCAGTACCGCCAAGTATTCGGTGATACTGCTGGCGATGATGGCCATCTGGATCCTGCTGCAGGCGTACGTAGTGCCGGGCGTGGTCCCGCAGGACATCGCCTCGGTTGGGCTCGCGGGCTAACGCGTTACAAGCACGCAATCGGGCTTCGGCGCGAGAGATCGCGCCGGGGCCTTTTTATTTTGGAATGTCTCGCCGCACGGCACCGTGCCGCTCCGACAGGCGCTCCCGCCTAAAGTACAATCGAGACACGATGTTTGGCTTGATGGCATCGCTTGCCGCGGTGGCTGCCGGCTGCACCTTTGCCGGAGTGCACAGCATGCTGCCGCGCTCGCAGCTCTACGGCGCCAGCTTCCACGGCGCCGCGCCGGGCTCGCGGCGGCTGGCGTTTACCTTCGACGACGGCCCCAACGACCGCTATACCTCGCAGTTGCTCGAAGTGCTGGCCAGGCATGAAGTGAAGGCCACCTTTTTTCTGCTCGGCCGCTACGTGGAGGCGCGTCCGGAGCTTGCCCGCGCTGTGGCCGAAGCCGGGCACGCCATCGGCAACCACGGCTATTCTCACCGCAACCTGATCTTTCTCTCGGACAACGAGACCCGCCAGGAGCTGAAGCGAACTTCGGAGGCGATAGCAGCGGCCGCCGGGATTGGACCGGCACTGTTCCGGCCACCCTTCGGAGGCCGCCGCCCCGGGACCTTCGCGCTGGCCCGCCAGTGCGGCATGACGCCCGTCATGTGGCGCATTATCGGCAACGACTGGCGCGCCGGCTCCGCCGAAAGCATCGTGCGCCGCGTTTGCTCGCGCATCCGAGGCGGCGAGGTGATTGTGCTGCACGATGGCGGCCATCGGGCGCTGGGAGCCGACCGCTCGCATACCGTGCGCGCCACCGACGAGATCGTGCGACGCTGCCAGGGCCAGGGCTTCCGGTTCGTTACCGTATCGGAGATGATGAGTGACGGCAAATTCTAACCACAGAGGACACAGAGAACACGGAGGAAGAAAAGCGCATCGGGTTAGAGTGAATATGTCTGTCTTCCAACAACCGCAAGAATTCCGCAATCTATTCCCGTGACGCAAAGGCGTATCGTCCGGTTTGCTCTCTCAATTGATCGGCGCCGTAGATCGCCCCTGGAAGTTCGGAATTGACTGTCGCGCCCTTCTCTGTGTTCCTCTGTGCCCTCTGTGGTTAAGTAGTCGCTGCCATCGTCACTTTGCAAGCAGCGCCAACGCCTCGCGCGCGGCGGTCACAGTCTCTTTGATCTCGCCCTCGCTGTGGGCGGTGCTCATGAATGCTGACTCGAACTGCGAAGGCGGCAGCCACACGCCCGCCTTCAGCATGGCGCGGTGGAAGCGGCCGAAGCGCTCTGTGTCGCAGCCGGATGCGGTTTCCCAATCGCTGACCGGATGGCCGGCAAAAAAGAAGGTGAACATCGAGCCCACGTGGTTGGCCGTCATGGCAACGCCTGCCTCGCGCGCCGCCTGGCTCACCTGGCTGACGAGCGAACGCGTCAACTCTTCCAGCCGAGGATAGATCGCAGCCCGATTATTGCGCAGCGTGCGCAGCATGGCTAGGCCGGCCGCCATGGCCAGCGGGTTGCCGCTCAGCGTCCCGGCCTGGTACATGGGGCCGAGCGGGGCGACCAGCTTCATCAGTTCGGCGCTGCCGCCATAGGCGCCCACCGGCAGCCCGCCGCCAATGATCTTGCCGAGCGTCGTCAGGTCGGGCTTGATGCGGTAGAGCTCCTGCGCCCCGCCAAAGGCGACGCGGAAGCCGGTCATGACCTCGTCAAAGATCAGCAGGGCTCCCTGGCGGCGGGTGATCTCGCGCAGAAATTCCAGGTAGCCGGGCTGGGGCGGAACGCAGCCCATGTTGCCGACCACCGGCTCCACAATCACGCAGGCGATCTGGCCTTTCAGCCTATCAAAGGCCTGCTCGACCGCTGCGGCATGGTTGAACGGCAAGGCAATGGTGAATTGCGCGAACTCCTCGGGCACCCCAGCCGAGCCCGGAATGCCCAGGGTAGCGACGCCGGAGCCAGCCTTTACCAGCAGCGCGTCGGTGTGGCCGTGGTAGCAGCCGACGAACTTGACGATGTGTTTGCGCCCGGTGGCGGCGCGCGCCAGGCGGATGGCGGACATGGTAGCCTCGGTCCCGGAGCTGACGAAGCGCAGCTTTTCAATGGATGGGAAAGCCTCTACCACAGCCTCGGCCAAGTCGATCTCGGCCGGGGTGGAGGCGCCGAAGCTGGTTCCCTTGCGCGCCGCTACGATCACCGCCTCTACAACCGCGGGCGGCGCGTGGCCGAGCAATAGCGGTCCCCAGGAACCCACGTAATCGATATAGGAGTTGCCGTCGGCGTCGTAGACGCGCGCGCCTTCTCCCCGCACCAGGAACGGCGGTTCGCCGCCAACCGCGCGGAAGGCGCGCACCGGCGAGTTGACACCGCCGGGGATAAGCTGTTCTGCTTTTTGTTGTAGCTTGCGGGAGACCTCTAGTCTTCGGGCCATGTAGCTATCCTGAACATGCGCGGCACAGTAGCTCGCCGCGTGCACAAGTTTGGTATCCAATTTCACTATAGCGTACCAGCTCCGGCCTCGTGAGGAGCTGGCACAGGCTACAGCATCAGGCGGGGGTAAGCCGGCGTGCGGATGAGGAACAGCCGGAAGGCGCTTTTGTGTCGATTGTCAGAAAAAGCTTGCGCTGCGGGAAACAAGCGGGTACTCTGGCTTCATTATTTAGAAATTGATTTTCATTTTCATTATGACGGGAGCAGTCCGCAGCCCGAGAGAGCACCCTTGAATTCTTCATCTACACTTAAATTCGTTTTCTCCGCATTGCTGGCGATTCTCAGCTTGTTCTGCCCGTTAGCCCACACTCAGTCGGAACCGCCGAAGACGAATCCGCCCGAGGAGCAGGCCCCGGAAAGCAACCCGCTAACCACCGTCTTTTCTCACTCGGACAGCAGCCGCTTCTGGGTCTCCGGCCAGGCGAACATCATTTTCCAGGCGCACCCGTCGTTTCCCGCCAAGTACAGCGGCCCCAACAGCCTGCACAGCTACGGCGAGAATGCCACCTCGCGCGTGCTGACGCTTTACACCGGCGTACAGCTCGGCAAGCGGGACGAGCTCTTGTTCGACCTGGAGGAAGCCGGCGGCCACGGCATCAGCGAGGCCCTGGGGCTGGCGGGCTTTACCAATCTTGACGTGGTGCGCAACCCGTCGCTGGGCCAGACTCCTTACATGGCCCGGGTGATGTACCACCACGTCTTTGCCTTGAGCCGCGACAACGTCAGTGCGGAAAGAAATCCGCTCTCGCTGTTCACGCAGTTGCCGGCGCGGCGGCTGGAGTTTCGCATCGGAAAGTTCAGCGCGGTCGATTTCCTCGACGTCAATGCGGTCGCCAGCGACAGTCATCTGCAGTTCATGAACTGGACCGTCGACAACAACGGGGCATACGATTACGCCGCCAATACTCGCGGCTATACCTATGGCGCCATGCTCGAATACCAGCAGCGCCGCTGGGGAGTGCGCTTTGCCGAGCTGCTGATGCCCAAGGTGGCCAACGGAGAAAACCTGGACGCCAACATCACCCGGGCGCGCGCGGAAAACGTCGAGTTCGAACTGCGTCCCAAGCTGCTGAAAGAGCGCAAGAGCGTCTTCCGGGCGCTCTCCTTCGTCAACCATGCCAACATGGGCGACTACCGCCAGGCGATTTCGCTCTTGCAAAGTGGGATTGGCATCCTCACGCCGATCATCGAGAGCACGCGCCGCCAGGGGACCATCAAGTACGACTTTGGCCTGAATGCGGAGCAGGAACTGACGCGCGATCTGCGCCTTGCCGCCCGTTGGGGCTGGAACGAGGGCCGGCACGAGTCGTTCGCCTATACCGAAGTCGACAGCACAATTTTGCTGGCCGTCGACCACACCGGACGGCGCTGGAAACGCGCGTACGACAAAATCGGCCTGGCCTTCGTGAGCAACGGAATTTCCAAGGACCACCAGGAATATCTGCGGCTGGGCGGGCTGGGCTTCCTGCTGGGCGACGGCAACCTCAACTACGGGCGCGAGAACATCCTGGAGTTCTATTACAACCTGCATATCTGGCGCGGCGCGTTCGCCGCTTTCGATCTGCAGCACTTCAACAATCCCGGCTACAACCGCGACCGGGGCCCGGTGCTGGTCCCGGCGCTCCGTTTGCACATCGACCTGTAACTAAGCGTTGAGCGCCTGCCGAATGCGGGTGTAGGTCTGCTCCAGGGTCTCGGGCAGCACGCGCGTTTCCCCCACCGTGGTCATGAAGCTGGCGTCGGCCACCCAGCGCGGCAAAACGTGCATGTGAACGTGCCAGGCGACACCGGCGCCGGCCGCCTTGCCGAGGTTCATGCCGATGTTCATCCCATCGGGATGATAGAGCTGGCGCAGGACGCCCTCCATGCGCTGGGTTAGGGCCATCAACTCCGTCGCCGTTTCGGGCGAAAGCTTATGCAACTGGTCCAGATGTTCGTATGGAACGACCATCACGTGCCCGGTAGTGTAGGGAAAAGCATTCAGGATGACAAAGCAGTGCTGGCCGCGATAAACAATGCCCACCTGCTCGTCCGGCTGCTTGAGCTTTTCACAAAAAAGGCAGCCTACAGCCTTGTCAGCTTCGACGACGTAGTTGTAGCGCCAGGGGGTCCAGAGATAATCCATGTTGCCGAGAGTACCAGAGGCAACCCCCCGGCGGAAGATAATCCGCAAGCTTCGGGGACCCCATCGAGCGCCGATAATGCCGTTACTGCGCTGGCTTCACAGGCTGGTCAGGCGCGCGAGAGGTAGGCGCCCTCGGAGGTGTCAACCTTGATCTTGTCGCCTTCGTTGATAAAGGGCGGCACCTGCACGATCAGCCCGGTTTCGGTCTTGGCCGGCTTGGTGACGCTGCTGGCGGTAGCCGACTTCAGCCCCGGTTCGGTCTCTACCACCGTAAGCTCCACCGTTTGCGGCAGCTCGATGCCCACCGGCTTGCCGTCAAAGAACTCCACCGTGATCTGCAGATTGGGGGTGAGGTATTCCACGGCTCCACCGAGGGTGTCGTGCTTGAGCGGTGTCTGCTCGTAGGTCTGCGTGTCCATGAAGTAGTAGTCGTCGCCGTCGTTGTACAGATACTCCATCTTGACTTCATCCACGTTGACCTTCTCGATGGCATCGGCGGAACGGAAGCGGTGCTCGAACATGGCTCCGGTGCGCAGATTGCGGAGCTTTGCCTGGATGAAAGCGCGCAGATTGCCCGGCGTGCGGTGTTCCACGCTGAACACCGAGTGCAGGTCGTTGTTGTGCTTGATGATCATGCCGGGACGCAGTTGGGTGGCCGGAATCGCCATGTCGGAAAAAACTCCTTCCAAAACTGTGGGATGAAGGGCTCGCAACGGAGAGGCGAAAATCAAATTGTACCCTGCCGCACAACGGTTTGAAAACCCGCCGTTGACGGAAACCCGCGCTTGACTGCCCTCGCCTCTCGCCGCTGAATGCAGCAGCAAGAGTTCCGGTAAATGCACCGGCTGTGATCGCCGCGGCGAATAGACGTGCAGTTCTGGCCGGCGCAGCGGAAATGCGGCAAACGGCTGGCAACGGTTCCGGTAAGCGGCTTTTCTAAACAGATTCGATGTGCTGTTGGGGCGGCGGAGCCTCCGGCTGATGTTGTTTTTGTCTGGCGGGATCGGCTCAAGCCTGCTCGATCCTGCAGGGAAAGGAAAGACGAGGTATTTATGGCCGAGTATCACAACTTCGGGGACCACAGTGGCTCTGAAACCAGACACAGCGCCCTTCCCGTGGCACTGGCGTTTCTGCTGATCGGCATCGGAGCGGGCGCGCTGCTGGCGGCCATGCTGACGCCCAAGACCGGCAAGCAACTGCGCAAGGATCTGCGCCGCCGCTACGAAGATGTGCGCGACACAATGGAAGACTGGAGCGATCAGGCCGCCGGCTGGCTACAGCGCGGCAGTGATTGGGCGCAAAGCGCCGGCAGCAAGGTCGCCCCGTTCGCCCGAAAACTGAAGCGCGAAATCCGCTAAACGACCCGGCAAGCTCGTGGTCCTCGCCAGCGCATTGCCGCGCCACGGCTGGGGCATTGCCGCCAAAAGCTCCCGGTCATCAACCCTGTTATCCGCTTCCGGCCGAGCCCGTACCGCCTTTGGTGTAAGCTGTGGGCATGGCGAAACCTGTGCCACAGGCTTACCGCTTCATTCGCTTCGAGACTCCGGGTCCGGTAGCGCATATCACCCTGGACCACGCGCCCTACAACGTGCTGGTAGTCCCCATGATGGCCGAGCTGGCCCAGGCTATCGAGAGCCTCGACGGGCACACGGAGGTTAAGTGCATTCTGCTGGACTCGGCCCAGCACATGTTTTCCGCGGGAATCTCGCTGGAGGACTCCAGGCCGGAGCGCATCTTTCAGACGCTGGAGGCTTTCACGCACGTCTTCCGGGCCATCAGCGAGCTCTCGAAGCCGCTGGTGGTGGTGGTGAACGGGGCCGCCATCGGCGCCGGCTCTGAGCTGGCTGCCTTTGGCGACGTGGTTATTGCCACGCCCAACGCCCGTTTTTCCCAGCCGGAGGTGCGCATGGGCGCCTTTCCGCCGTTTGCCGCCATCATGCTGCCGCAGGTGATCGGCCCCAAGCGCGCCTACGAGCTGATCCTCACGGGAGAGGCCATGAGCGCCGAAGAAGCGCGCGCCCTCGGCTTCGTCAACCGCGTGGTGCCGGAGCCCGAGCTGGAGGCGGCCGTCAAGGAAGTGCTGGCGCGCATTGCCCAGTTCAGCGGCCCGGTGCTGGAGATGGCCAAGCGGGTGATCGCCAGCAGCAGCGGGCTGCCGCTGGAGCAGGCCATTCGCAGGTCGCAGGACATCTACCTGAATCAACTCATGTCGCTGGACGACCCCAAGGAAGGCCTGCGGGCCGTCATGGAGCGGCGCAAGCCGGTGTGGCGGAACAAGTGAATAAGTTATTAGTTCTTCGTTGTTCGTTGTCAACTACAAGTTGCTTGCGACCCAACATCTGCTGGTGTCCCACATCTGCGTAGCAGATGTGGGCCTTCGCTTACACCGGAAGCAGCCATTTTTCCCGTCAAACTGACTTTTGTAAATGTGAGGAGCTTTTCGCCAGGATGTTCAGGCGGCCGAACGCTGCCTGGGCGCGCAGGCGTACAGCGGCAGGAAGAGCAGGAAAACGGTGCCGGAGAGGCCCGGCCGGGTGTTGCTGCGGATGCGGATCGTGCCCCCGTGCTTCTCGATGATGCCGCGTGAAACCCACAGCCCCAGACCGGTCCCCCGTTCTCCCTTGGTGGTGAAGAAGGGCTGAAACAGAGCGTTCATGTGCTGGGTGGAGATGCCCGGGCCTTGGTCGGCGATTATCACCCGCAGGCCTTGAAGGCCGCGGGGGTCGCAGGCGCGATGCACGCGGATGCGCAGCCGGTCGCCACTATGTTCCAGGGCCTCTATGGCGTTCAGAATCAGGTTGGAGATTACCTGCCGGAGTTCGCCGGCTATGCCCTCCACCGTGCCATCGGGCTCGTATTCCTTCTGCACTGAGATTCCCAGGGTCTCAATCCTGCGCCCGTAGAGGGTGAGCACGCTGTCGATCAGCTCCGGCATGTTGACCGGTTCGGGTTTGAGGCTGGCGGCGCGATGATATTTCAAGGTCAACTGCGCGATCTGGCGAATGCGGGCAATTTCGCGCTCAGCGATGCCGAGAAACTCGCGCGCCATTGGGTCCAGCTTGGGCGTTTGTTGCAGCAGGTAAAGGATATTGCTGACCGCCTCCAGGGGGTTGTTGATCTCGTGGGCCACGGTGGCGGCCATGCGCCCGGCGATAATCAGCCGCTCGCTGTTGTGCAGCGCCAGCTCGGCCATGCGCACCGGGGTAATGTCGCGCGCCACCGTTGCCGCGCCTACCAGCCGCCCGTCCGGCTCGCGAATCGGAGAGATGGTGAGCGTCACCATCAGCACTTTGCCGTCTTTGCTGACCCGGCGCGTCTCCAGGTGGTCTATCTTCTCGCCCCGGCGTATCCTCCGCATGATGGTGCGGAACTCCTCCATCGCTTCCGGCGGGACCAGCAGGGAAACATTCTTGCCGACGATTTCCTGGGCGGAGTAGCCGTACATCTTCTCCGCGGCCTTGTTCCAGGTAAGGATGATTCCATCCAGGGTTTTGCTGAGAATGGCGTCGTATGAGGAGTCGACCAGGGCCGATAGCAGCAGGCGCTGTAATCGCGGATCCTGCAGAGCGGCAGAGGCGATTTCCGGCGAAACGGCGGCCAAATCGCCGCCGGCGGGGCTGGCCGACAACAGCTCGCGAACTTTGGCCAGCAGGGCTTCCGGCCCGTCGGTCTTGGAGAGGAAAGCCTCGGCCACCCCCAACCCTTCCGCCAGGTCGGCTGTGCCGGAAAAGACGATTACGGGAATTTCCGGGCGAATCTGCTTGATTTCAATGGCTATCGCCCGGCCCGAGCTGCGCCCCAGCAGGTGATCGGTCACGATCAGGTCGAAGGGCTGGTCACGAAGCAGTTCGAGTGCCTGGCTGAGGGTGGCGGCTGTCTCCACCATGTACCCGGCGCTCTGCAGCACGAGCTTGCGAAAATGCAGGCCCGCAGGCTCGTTGTCGATACACAGAATCCTGGCGGCAGAGGGTTGCGGCATAAATGCTTTCCCGGACTGGGGCGAGCCTGCCTAGCGTTGGAGTGGGCGAATCAGGCCGATGGTTGCTACCGTCGCGGATTCCGGCGCACCTGGATTGGTAACCGCCGGCGTGGCGACGGCCATTTGGGCGGCAGCAACTCGCGCCAGCAACCCTCAGGAGATGCGCGCACTATCGTGGGCGCGGGTGGATCAGGCGCTCAGGGCCTTCATTTCCTTGTACAGATCTGCTTTGCCTTCAAAGCCGATGCCCGGCAGGTCGGGCACGCTGATGTACCCGTTTTCAACCTGCACGCCGTCGGGAAAACCGCCATACGGTTGGAACACATCCGGGTAAGCCTCGCTGCCACCAAGTCCCAGGCCGGCGGCAACGTTCAGCGACATCTGGTGGCCGCCATGAAGAATGCAGCGGGCGCGGGACCAGCCATGGTCGCGCAACATGTCCAGGGTGCGCAGGTACTCGACCAGGCCGTAGCTCAAGGAGCAGTCGAACTGCAGCCAGTCGCGGTCGCAGCGCATGCCGCCATAGCGGATGAGGTTGCGGGCATCCTGCATGGAAAACAGGTTTTCACCCGTGCCCATGGGCCCGGCATAGTGTTTGCCAAGTTCGGCCTGCAACTCGTAGTCCAGCGGATCGCCGGGCTCCTCGTAAAAAAAGAGGTTGTATTTGGCCATGGCCTCGCCGTACTGAATTGCGGTCTTCAGGTCGAAGCGTCCATTGGCGTCCACCGCCAGCCGCTGGCCGGGCTTGAGCACGCTGAGCACGGCCTCGATGCGGCGCATGTCCTCGTCCAGCGAGGCGCCGCCGATCTTCTGCTTCACCACCGTGTAACCCAGGCCGGTGTACTTCAGCATCTCCTGCTTGAGCTGCTCCAGGTCTTTGCCGGGATAGTAGTAGCCGCCGGCGGCGTAGACGAAGACGTTGCGGTTGGGCTTGCCGTCGCCATAGCGATCGGCGAGAAGCTGAAAGAGCGGCTTGTCCTCGATCTTGGCCACCGCGTCCCATACCGCCAAATCAATGGCGGCGACCGCCACCGAACGCTCGCCGTGGCCGCCGGGCTTCTCGTTTTTCATCATGCAGGACCAGACCTTGGCGGGGTCAAAATTGTTGCCGGTTTCATCCAGCAACGTCTCCGGCTTGGCTTCCATAAGGCGGGGACGGAAGCGTTCGCGGATCAGCGCCCCCTGGCCATAGCGGCCGTTGGATGTGAATCCGTATCCCACGATCGGTTTGCCGTGACGAACCACGTCGGTGATGACCGCCACCAGGCTCACCGTCATCTTGGAAAAGTCTATGGCGGCATTGCGAATCTGCGACTTGATGGGCTTGTTTTCTTCGCGGATATCGACAATCTTCATGGCTGCTTCCCTCAAAAATGCAGTTGTTCGTTCTTAGTTTTTTGTTGCTAGTTCTTCGCCAGGGGAACTGGGAACAACGAAGAACTAACAACGAAAAACTGAGAACTGTCATTCATAGGCGAGCGCGTCGATGGGATCTTTTTGCGCCGCCTTGTAGGCCGGATAAATGGCGCCGAGCATGGCGCCGATTATGGCTATTATGGCTGCCCGCACTATCCACTCCGTGCTCATCATGATGCGAATTTGCGGGAACTTGTGCAGCAGGCCGGCGCGGGCGCCAAAGCTGATGAGCAGGCCGGCGGCAATGCCGGCCAGCGCCAGCACCAGGGTTTCGCGCAGGATCACAGCGAAAATGTAGCGCTTGTTGGCGCCCAGCGATTTCAGGATTCCGATCTCGCGCGTTCTCTCGATCACCGCCGTGTACATCGACTGGAAGATCACGATAAAGCCGATGATCAAGGCCACGCCGATCACCACGTTGATGAACGTCGAGAATCCCGGCAGGTTGCCGGGGGTCATCAGGGAAAGGTAGTCCTCCAGTGAGCGCACCGCATAGCGCTCCATTCCCGGAATGCGCTTGATCTCAGCCACTACCTGGCTGGCGTTGGCGGAGTTATCCAGCTTGACGTAAAAGATGGAAGCCCGGTCGTGGGCGCCGATCAGCTCCTGCAGGGTGGTAATGGGAAGAAACTTGCGCGCGCCTTTGCCGTGCTCGACGATTCCGCACACCCGGAACTCGTGGTTGAGCAAGGACAGTTTCTGGCCGACCTTGACATGGTGCTGGGCGGCGAAGTAATCGTCCACCAGCATGTCGTAAGGGCCCTGGAAAGGGCCGCCGCTCAGATAATCAAAGGGAGCGCCGATGTTGTTGTAGTTGTTAGGCGATCCGGGCTGCAGGTCGATGCCGTAAATCACCTCCAGCGCTCCCGCGGTGTTCACCTGCATGATGACCGGGGCCACGGCGGTCACGTGCTGCTGCTTTCGCAATACGTCGGCCACGGTGATGGGCACCGGCGCGCCGGTGATTCCGGTCAGGAACGAAGAGCCTGGGGGCGACACCAGCACGTCCGCCCCGATGCCTTTGGTGCGCTCGGCGGTGTCCCGCAGGATGCCGACGGAAAGCCCCACGATCAGCAGGATAAGGGTCACCTCGATAGCAATGGCGATTACGCTTATCGCGGTGCGCACGGGCCGGTGGATCAGGTTTGAAATTACCAGTTTATTCATCGCCATTTAGCATGAAGCACTAGGCCGCGAACCGGCGGGCCAGCCGCCCGGCTTATTGCGTGCCGAGCACCGGATCTATCGAGCTCGACTCCGACGACTGGTTTCCGTCGAGCCTCACCACCTGCGCTCCCGGCGGCTGCGGCAAAACGAACTGGTTGGGCTTGAGCGGCTGGTTTAACGTCAGCTTCGTTATCCTCAGTCCGATGGTGTACTCCTCCTGCGGCCGCTGGATCACGATGTGAGTGGGAAAGCGAACGCCGCTGAAGTCCTTGAACCCGGTGTATTGGGCATCGGTTGCGATTTCCCCGGTCTTGCTGAATATCAACTGGCGATAGGGCAGCAGGTCGGAGCGGCTGAAGTAGATCTTGCGCGCCAGATACCACTCTCCGGAAGCCGCGTCCTGATCGAGGACATCGAGCACGTAATTAGGCTGCTGCAGGCGTTTTTTCGATTCCTCGTCGACCACCACCCGCGACCGCGCCTCCACCGCCGCTACCTCGCTGGCCTGCACCGGCTGGAACAGCAGCGAATCCAGAATGGTCTGCGGGCGGAGGTTCTCCAGAGGGTTGGCAGAGGGCTTGATGACTTCATTCGGGCCGACGATGAACTTGTTCTTCGACGGAATCCAGAGCTCAAAGTTGCTTCCGTCGCTTACCATGTCGAAGGCCCGGTTCCTGACAATCGGCAGCAAGCCGATCATGCGCAGCATAGCCGGTTTCTCAGCCAGGATGAAGCCGCTGATTTCGGAATATTGGGTGATTTTGCCCTTCCTGGCTCCGCCCACGGTTGTGGAGATGTTAACCGAGGCGTTCATGGTGTGAATGGCGTTGGCTTCGCCGTTAAGCCTCTCCACCAGTTGCTGCTTGCTGGCCGTAAGCAGCGGCCCCGGGCTGAGGTTCGACTGCACCTTGTGCGAGCGGAAGAGGCAACCGGCGGAGCCGAGGGCTAGCCACAGAACGGCAATCGTCAGCCATCGAGTGTGCGGATTCATAGCCTCTTCGCTTCAACCTCGGCAAATTATTAGTATAAACGATGCAATTACAAGGTAGTTGCGCTGAAAATGGAAGCGGGACGGTCCACGCTTCTAGCGATGTGCCCGCCGGTAGGCGGCCACGTTGCGCGAGTGCTCCTGGTAGCTGCTGGTGAAGCGATGCCCGCCCTGGCCGTCGGCCACGAAGTAAAGGTATTTTGTCGGCTCCGGATTCATGGCGGCGCGCAGAGACGCGCTGCCCGGATTGGCAATCGGCCCGGGCGGCAGGCCGGCATGCTTGTAAGTGTTGTAGGCGGACTCTAACTGCAGATCGCTCTGATAGATGGCGCCGCGGTAACGCTGGTTCAACAGGGCCGCGTAGACCACCGTGGGATCGGCGTCCAGCGGCATGCCGAGCCGCAGCCGGTTTGAGTAGACGCTGGCCACCAGCGGCCGCTCTTTTACCAGGGCCGTCTCCTTCTCCACGATTGACGCCAAGGTGACAATGGCGTGGATGTTGTGGGCGCCGCTGCCGGACACCGGCCCCTCTTTAAGAGCAGGCCGTTTCCCGGCGGAGGCGCGTTCCTTCGCCGGGCTGGGAGCGGGCTTTCCCGCAGGAGTCGCGGTGGCGGAGCCCTTAGGATTTGCGTCCTGGGCAGGCTTCTGATTCGCCTGGGACGGCTCCTGGGCAGACTGGGGGTAGAGGCCGATCTGCCGCGCTTCCTGCTCGAAGCGCCGCACCATCGTCTGAGCCATATCGCGCATGCTCTGAGTTCGCGTGAACTGGTACGTGTCCGGGAACAGGTAGCCCTCCAGCGATGCGGCTTTAGGGTCGAAGCCGCGCACCAGGTCCACGTCGTTGCGTGCCACTTCCAGAAAAGCCTGCGCCGGCCCCAGCCCCGATTGCTGGATGGCTTGGGCTATGTCGAAGATGTTGAAGCCCTCGGGAATAACGACCGTGTGGGTGTAAATGTCGCCGCGAATCAGCTTGTCGAGCACCTGGACCGTATTCACCGGCTCCTGGAAGCGGTATTCGCCGGCTTTCAGCGTGCGCGAGCGCTGCAGGTAATGCAGCAGCAGAAAAGCCGTGGAGCTGCGAATGGCGCCACTGTCCTCCAGGCGGCGCGCGATCTGCCGGCCGGAGAAGCCTGCCGGCAGGAGCACGAATCTTTCCTGCCGAAACCTCACCGGCAGCAGCAGCGCCCAGGCGAGCCAGGCCGCCGCCAGTAGCAGGAAAATAAGCGTCAGCTTGAACAGCAAGCGCATGAAATCAGTCTAACTGATGCCAATCCCCGGCTTCTCCTGCCGCGGTGGCGCCGGCGGCGGGCTTCAGCCGGGCGCCGGGGACAGCTTTTCAAGGCCGCGTGGCGCTCCGATATTCCAGGTAGTTTTGCAGGATGAGCACCGCCGCCAGCCGGTCGACGGCGCCGGCCCGTTTGCGGATCGAAATCTCCGAACTCCGCAGAATTCGATTGGCCTCGGCCGAGGTCAATCTCTCATCCCATAGCCGCACCGGCAGCTTGAACTTTGCTTCCAATTCCCGGGCGAAGGCGGTAACGCTCTCCGCCTGCTTTCCGGCCTGCCCGCTGAGACGAAGCGGCAGCCCGACGACGATCTCGCCGACCCCGTAGCGGCGCAGCACGGAGTGGAGCGCGGCCAAGTCGTAGCGCTTGTTCCGGCGGCGGATGGTTTCCAGTCCCTGGGCCGTGATACCGAGTTCATCGGTGACTGCCAGGCCTATGGTCTTGGTGCCGACATCGAGCGCGAGAATCCGTCCGGCCGCTGGTTGGCATTGCTGCGTCACTCGATAAGTATAGAAGCAGGCGGCAGAAACCCGAATGGCAACAATCCGGCGCGGGTCTCAGCGGGCGGCGCGGGCCGCTTCGGTGGGATCGCCCGTGCGCGGCCGGCCAACTCGCATGCAGCTCACAATAGCTCCCCCGGCGGCAAAGCAGGCGGCCAGGACCAGCGCCACCGTGTTTCCGGAGCGGGAGAACATGTTGAAGATCAGCGCCACCAGCGCCGCCCCCACGGTTTGTCCGGTGAGGCGGGCGGTGCCCAGCATGCCGCTGGCTCCGCCGCTTCTTTCCTTGGGGGCGGAGGAAATGATCTCGCGGTTGTTTGGAGCTTGAAAGAATCCGAAGCCCAGGCCGCAGAGCGCCACTCTCCAGACAATCGAGACGGTATCGGGATGGGGTGACAGCATGGCCAGCGATGCCAGCCCCACGGAAAATGCACCCAGTCCCAAGCCTCCCAGAATGCCGGCAGAATGCCGGTCAGCCAGGTTGCCGGCGATAGGGGCGGCGATCAAGATGGCCAGCGGCCACGGGGAGATGAGCAATCCGCTTTCCACCTGGCTGCGGCCCAGGACGCCCTGCAGGTAGAACGGCAGCGACACGTAAGCCAGCATCTGCCCAGCGAACGAGCATACCGAGGTGGCGATTGACAGGGCGAAGGTCGGCCGCCGCAGCAGGTCGACGGCCAGCAGCGGGGCAGGCTGGGACAACTGGCGGCGCACCAGCGCCACCCCGATGAAGAGAGCCACGGCGATCTCGCCCGCAGCCGCCCATGCCGCCTGGCCGTGCCCCAGGCCGTCGATGCCGCTGATCAGCAGGCCGAAGGTGATGGCACTGAGCAACGCGCTGCCCCAGTCGAAACGGTGTCCCAAGCCGCCGAGCCGGGGCAAGGTGCGCATGGAGATTCCCAGGCACAGAATTCCTACCGGAACATTTACGGCAAACAGCCAGGGCCAGTGCGCCACCGACAGGATACCGGCCGCCAGCGTGGGCGCAATGGCGGCGGCCACGGCGACTACCATGGCATTGATGCCCATTCCTCGCCCCAACATGCGGGCGGGATAAATAATGCGAATCAGCGCCGTGTTGACGCTGGCAATGCCGGCTGCGCCCAGACCCTGGACAAAACGGGCCAAGGTCAAAGTGAGAAGCGAGTTGGACAAGGCGCAGCAGAGCGAGGCCACGGTGAAAAGCGCGAAGCCCGCTTTATAAACTTTGGGATAGCCGATGATGTCGCCCAGGGAGGAAAGCGGCAGCAGCGAGATCACCAGCGCCAGTTGGTAGGCATTCACCACCCAGATGGAGTCGGCCGGGCTGGCGCCCACATCGCGAGCGATGGTGGGCAGGGCTATGGTGGCGATGGCGCCATCGACTACCGTCATTCCCACCGCCAGGGCGGTGGTTAGAATGGCCCAATACCTCTGCGGCAGAGGAAGGCCGTCAAGCGAGGATGCGACCGGGGCGGAGGCCAACCCCGTAGTGCTGGAGTGAAACGTCCTCGATTTATCTTCTTCTTTTGCTCCAACGACGCCGTCGGAATTTCTGCCTGTCACTGCCGCCCCGCTCGCAATTCGCCCGGAAACACACCTCGCAGGCAATTATCCTGCATTTATGCCGCCAGGAACTATCGTCCTGAACGACGCGCCCGCTTGGCTTTTGCCGGCCGCATTTTTGCCGCTCAGCCAAGCCAGAGTCGAAGATCCGCATCTTTGCCGGGCCGGCTATCGCGGCCCGCATCAAACACAGCTCCTCGATTCCGCCGGAAAACCATGCGGCCCCCGGCCGGGATGATGACCCTTTTATGAAAAACGGCCTAGTCCTGCAGCACCGCCACCGGCCGCAAGGGCGAGCCGGTCCCGTTGCGGATCTTCAGCGGCAGGGCGATGAAGGTGAAGCGCTTGCCGATCAATTTATCCAGGTTGCACAGGTTTTCCATGTGGGTCACCCAGCGCTCGCGGCAGACCATGTGGCATGGATAATTCTTGTCGTACCACATGTCGGGACTGGCCGAATCCACGCCGAAGTTGATGCAGCCCTGGTCGATGATGTACTCGGTCGCCTCGCGGTCCAGGCCGGGGTAGTCGGTCATGTATTCCGGCTTGCCGTAGTAGCGCGCGTAGTGGCCGGTATGGAACAGGATGGTGTCGCCCTTCTCGATCTTCAGGTTCCAGCGCTTAAGCTCCTGTTCGATCTTGGCGCGGCCGAATTGCGTCTTGACGGGAACGTCGCTCACATCCAGGCAGATGGCCGGGGTGATGCAATGCTCCAGGGGAATTTTATCCACCGGCGGAGCGTTGGGGTCGGTCGAAAGATGCTTTATGGCGTCGATGTGGGTCGGGCCGTGATCGCAGAACATGATTCCCTGCGACTCATAAGAGAAGCCTGTCCCGATCGCCCGCCCGACTTCCTCGTGGGAAGCGTGCGTCCAGATGACGGTCTTCAGGTGGCCGGGATAGACGGGCATCCCCTGGTAGATCTCCTGGCTGAGGTCGATGATCTTTCCCTTGAATAACATTGCTTACTCCTCTCGGTTTTGAGAACTGGCGGCCCGATGGGCCCGCATAAGTGTTTCGAACTCCTCGACGACGGCGTCGGCGAAAGCATCGTCGTTGATGTGCAGGGGAAGCAACCGCAGCGGGATCGCCGGCTTCAGCCGCTTCTGCAGCGCCGCCACGAAGGCCTTTACTCCGCCCGGATTGTAGAGCGGCCGGCCCTCGAAGTTGGGATAGCAAAAGCCCTTGAGCGGAACCATGACCGTGGTATTGCCGGTAGCGCAGTTCAGCTTGCCGGCCATGATCCCGCCGAGGCGGGCCATTTCCGCCTGCGAAGGCATCACAAAAGTCATCTCCGGATTGTGCATCATGGTGGCGCGCCGGCGAAACGATTTCTTTAACCCCGCAAAGCGTCCGGTCACGATGTAATCCGTGCTTCCCGGCACCACCACCTGGGGTATGCCCCGGCGCGAAGCCGCCTGCAGGCGGTCGGGGCCGGCGGCGTGCTGCCCGCCCGCCAACTCGTCCATCAGCTCGTGCGTGGTCAGATCGATTACGCCATCGATGCGGCCCTGGGCGATCATCTCCTCCATGGCCCGCCCGCCCACTCCGTTGGGATGAAAGGCCACCGCTTCGTAGCATCTCTCCTTAAGCCGGGAAACAATGCGCATACCGGCCGGGGTGGTCGTGCCGTAGATGGTGATGGCTACCTGCGGGCGGTCGGCGGCGCGTTCGCTAACGGAAATCGTTTCTGTCGGGGCGGATGCCTGCAGCATGCCGGCGAGGGCGCCGGCGGCGTTGCCGAGCATCTGCCGCAGCACCGAGTTCAGGCCAAAAAAGTCGACCACGGAATGAATGAGGGTGACGTCGGAGGTGCCGACGTAGGGCTCGAAAGGGCGCTGACCGGATGCCATCGTGGAAAGCATTATCTTGGGAACACCCAGCGGCAGCGCGCGCATGGCTGTGGTTCCGATGATGGTGCCCTGCGCGCCTCCGATGGAGAGGACGCCGTGGATTCTGCCCTCGTCGTAGAGCCGCCTGGCCAGCGCCGTGGCGCCTTTGATCATGGTCTGGATGGCCTCGCCCTTGTTCCCGGCCCGTATAAGTTCATCGAGCACCCGCCCGCCGGCCAAGGCGACCTCCTGGCGGCTGATATCGCCCTCACCTACCGAGGAGGGAAAGATGCCTGCGTCCAGAATGAGCACGTCCACCCCGAGGCGCTGGAGGACGCTTTTCAGGAACAGCGCCTCCGGGCCCTTGGTGTCGAGAGTGACGATCAGTAAGGCGGTCTTCATCATAAAGCTCAGGTTTCAAAGTTCCAAAGGTTTCAGAGTTTCAAGAATTTCAAATTCAATGGAGGCGCGCTCTTGCTCGCCCGCCCAGCCGAGGGCGGCTGGGCCTACGCAGGATTCATGCGGTGAAACCATATCGGCTAATTCTGTTTTGTCTGCTTCTTAGAATCGGGTTGCCGGGCGGGATAATAGCCATCCCTGGCCTGCACGAGCAGGTCGTTCTAGCCGGAACTTATAAGCGACATAGGCTCCTCCCATAGATCGAGGAACAACTAAGCCTCAAACGCGCGGGCCCGCTTGTCAACTGAAAATCACCTGGCCGGCGCCATGGCAGAGTCGCTCCTGCTTTCCTTCTAAAGAAGAGTGTCTGCCAAGTCGCCTTCTGTTGTTGTGCTCGGGCCCGATTTCGCGCCAAAATTGCCGTGAGCAGTACAATTGAGCCGTTCGGAGCTGAAAATCTATTCGGACTGGGTATGCCTTCCTTCTTGAACACCGTCCTGAACCGGCCGTTTGCGCGGTATATCTTCGCGGCGGCTACGGTTTCGGGGGCCTGTCTGATTGAGCAGGCGATGCTGGCGCATATCAGCCCCGAGTTACCCACATACCTGGTTTTCTATCCGGCGGTAATGCTGGTGAGTTTGCTGGCCGGGCTTTGGCCGGGACTGCTGGCGACCGGCTTGGCGGCGCTGCTGGCGGCCTACTGGATTCTGCCGCCGCCAGGACTGGCCATCGAGCACCCGGCCGATGCTCTCGGCTTGGCCGTCTTTGCCTTCATGGGCGCCTCCATGAGCATAGTCGCCGAGCTGTATCGCAAGGCACGGCAAAAGGCGGCCGCTTACGACAGAGAAACGGCATTACGGGACAGCCGGGAAGCATTGCGGCAGAGTGAACAGCGCCTGAGCGCCGCCGCCATGGCCGCCGAGATCGGGCTGTGGTACTGGAACGCGGTGACCGGCGAAATGATCGTCAACGCCAGTTGGAGAGGCCTGTTCAGAATAGCGCCGCAGAGCAAGGTTACGCTTGAGACCTGGCGAAATGCGCTGCACCCGCAAGATCGCGACCGGGTGGTAAGAACCGTCATGGCAGCCCTGCGCAAGAAACGCGATTACCACTGCGAATACCGCGTAGTCTGGTCGGACTGCAGCGTGCACTGGATCGTCGACCGGGGCCGTCCCTTCTACGACGACAACGGCCAGCTTATGAGCCTGGCCGGCATCAACCTCGATATCACCGAGCGCAAAGGCGCCGAAGAAGCGGTAGTGAACAGCGCCAAGCCGGCCGAAGTGGGAAACTCGGAGTAGCGCCGGTATGCGCTATTGCGGCTTCTTCCAGCGGCCCAACTCTCCCAGCCCCTGCTTGGTCAACTGCTTGGTGGCGAAGATAATCTGGCCGGTGTGCAGGGCAAAATGCTCCACCACCGCGTAGACGTTCTCCAGCGCGGAACAGTCATAGCCGGGCTTGGGAGCGGGTTCCGTCAGGCGCCCGGGCGGAAATTGGCGCAAGGCGGCAAGCGCGTCGGCAATCGTGCTCTTCAGCCGCTGCCGCAACTCCTCCGTGGAAACGCGGGTCTGCGCATCGAACTCCGCGTCGCGGTTGCGGATATCCGTCCCGCCGGCCAGGCTGAGGGTGATGCGCTGGCGGACGTGTCCGCAGAGATGCAGCGCCAGGTTTCCGATCGCGTTCTGCGCTTCACTGGCTCGCCACCATACTTGCTCAGGCGTCAGGCGGCCGAGACAGTTGTCAATCGACAAACTGAGCTTCTCCAGGCGCGCCATCGAATAGCGGCGGAATAATTCGGCGGCTTCATTGTTCATGGCGGCAGTCTATCAGGTTGCGGAAGGCACGGAAACAGGCACGTTTCCGAACCAGAGCCGCCGCAAATCGGGTACTGGCGCCGTTTGATTTCCACAGACAAAATTTTACTTGCTGTGATGGTTCTGCTGCTGTTCTCACCCTGTCTCTGGGCTCACTTGGGAAGGGGCATTGCTTCCAAGGCTGGCCCCCATTTGGGGCGCTCTCCGATAACGATTATGAATGTATCTGAGGGGAGAGGAAAATTAGGGTCCGGCCCCCAGAATTGTGCCCCCACTGCTCGCACCAACACAATTGTTGGCGATGAGGCGTCTTTCTCAAAGAACTCCTTCGGAGTTGTTTGCGAAGCTGAAACAATGCCCGTCCAAAAGGGTATATCTGGACGGATCGGATTGACGGATGCTCCAGCCATTGAAACGTCCCAGCCGATACTTTTTAGCTCACTCTCCACCATTGAAGCAAAAAAGAATGGCTCTGGATCGTCAATCGAGGATTTGAACCAAATCTTTGCCTTGCCGCGGGGAAGCAGTTTTTTCAACGGCTCAAATTTTTTGGGGTCCGCCATCCGTCCAAATACCCGGCTTCCAATCTGCCTGTTTAACGCCAACTGCACTTCGGCTGCTTCTTTTTGGACACGGGCGGTCTTCTGCTGGGCTTTTTCCAGTTCCAATTGCTTTGAACGAGTCGCGGCGGTTGCGCGTTCCAAATCGCCTCTCAGCACTAGATTGCCGGATTCAAGCTTGCCAGCGCGTTCATTTGCTAAGCTGGCCCGTTCCTCTATGCTGGCGATCAACTGGCCGGATGAGTCGGATGTTCGTACTGCACTTAATAATTCTCCAGCTATTCCGAAGATCAAAACGATCAATGAGAGCTTTGCAAGTTTATGTCTGCCGCCCTCACTTTTTATGAAAAAAGTGAATTCAGCGATGAATTCACCCATGCAGCCAAGCCCAACAATTGCGGTTGAAACGTATCCAAACCATTCCCAGCAACGTAGGGCTGACTTTAAGGACGCCACTTCCGAATCTGTGAGAGTCATTTTGGATCACAAGAAACGCGAAGAAAGAACTCTCATAATCTGTTTTGCCTCGTTCTCTGTTCCGGCAAATTGCGAGTGGCAGTATTCGCAAACGCCGAGCACGTCAGGGGTGCGCTTGACGATCCTAAGTTTCCGCTTTTCCATGGCCTCAGTCTAGCGCATTGCCCAGGATGGCAACCCTGTGAAAATCAAACGGCACCACTACCGCAAATCGAATCTTTCTCCGGGCCGGCTCCGTCAGGCTGTAAGGCTTCATGGAGAGCAGCAGGGCGTATTAAGAGCAAAACGCATGGCGGGACGGTTGCGCGGGTGAACAACGCGATTCTATTTGCCGACTTGCTCGAGCTTTTGCAGGAGCTGCTGAAGATCCGGCATTACCGAAGGATCGCCGTTAGCCAGCGCTGCCGTAACTTTGTCGCGCGATTGCAGAATGCTGCCGAGGGCCGACGCCAGAGCCGGGTCATTGGTCTGACTGGCCGTCTGCTGCGCGCTCTGGAAAAAGCGGGCGGCGTATTCGCTCGCCGTTCCGTAATTTTTGAGCGTGGCTTGCAGGTACAGCATTGCCGCCGTGTCTTTGAGCTGAGAAACGGCGGTGCCTGCCTGGCAGGAGCTTAACTGTTGCCGGGCGGCGGCCAGTTCGCCGCGCGCGCGCTGCACCTGCAGGAATTGCGGGATATATCCGCCGAGAAATGCGGCCAGCAGCAGCGCAAGCCAGAGGATCAGCTTTTTCTTCATTCGACCTCCGATCTCCCCGCGCCATTTGATCACTCTGAAGTAGAAACTTGCAACCGGAGAAAGTAAAAAACTTGCACCGTGCCCGGTTTTTCGGGCATCATTAGAACTGAACATCCCCTGGCTTCAACATCCCCGCGGGTGGGGCGGCGAATGATTCCCGCATGTGCATCCGCTGGAGCCACCGGAAGCTTTCAACATCCCCGTTCCATAGTGGAACTGAAGGCGAGAAAATCGTGGCTACTGCTATCCCAACAAACCAAAGTTGCTCCCTGGAAAACTATCTGGTCTTGCCTGACCGCTCCATGGACGCGCGCATTGCCGCGGCCAAGCAAGCCCTGGGCGAGGAGTGTATCGTCCTCGGACATCACTATCAGCGCGACGAAGTGATCCGCTTCGCGGACTTTCAAGGCGACTCCTACAAGCTCTCGCAGGAGGCCGCCAAGGCCAAGGGCAAGTACATAGTCTTTTGCGGCGTTCACTTTATGGCGGAGAGTGCCGATATCCTGGCGCGCCGTGAGCAGGCGGTTATCCTGCCCGATTTGAACGCCGGCTGCTCGATGGCGGACATGGCGGAAATCTCCCAGGTGGAAGACTGTTGGGAGCAACTGTGCTCCCTCGGCCTGGCGTCGGAGGACGGAAACGGGCTGACGCCGATCACATACATAAATTCCACGGCGGCCATCAAGGCCTTCTGCGGCCAGCGCGGCGGCGCCGTCTGCACTTCGGCCAATGCCGGCTCGGCACTGCGCTGGGGCTTCGCCCGCAACCCCAGGGTGCTTTTCCTTCCCGATCAGCACCTCGGCCGCAACAGCGGTTACGCCATGGGCATTCCGCTGAACAAGATGGTGGTCTGGGACCCGTACATGCCCATGGGCGGGCAGACCGCCGAACGCTTGCGCGCCGCCAAGATAATTCTGTGGAAGGGGCATTGCTCGGTGCACCAGCGCTTTTTGCCGGAGCACGTGGACCGGGCGCGCGCCCAGCATCCGGGAATTCGCGTGATTGTGCACCCGGAATGCCGCTGGGAGGTCTGCCAGAAGGCCGACGACATCGGCTCGACGGAGAAGCTGCGCTGGCTAGTCAACGAGGCGCCGGCCGGAACCAGCTTCGCCATTGGAACCGAGATTCACCTGGTGAACCGCTTGGCCAAGCAGTATCCGCTGAAGCCGATCGTCACCTTGGATGAATCCGGCTGCCTGTGCACCACCATGTATCGCATCTCGCCGCAGCATCTGTGCTGGGCGCTGGAGAGCCTGGTCGACGGCAACGTGGTCAATCGCATTGCTGTCTCGCCAAAAGTCAAGCATTGGGCCCGCGTGGCGCTGGATCGCATGCTGGAGATACGTTGATTAGGGATCGGCTTCGCGTAGGGGCAGCCACGTAGGGGCACCACCCTCGGCTGCCCTAGCCCGGCCGAGGGTGGCCGGGCCTACGCTAATCCTCGAAGCTCCTGGCACCGCTATTGAAGCCGTTTTTTGCCTGCTGCCATAGCCACTTCAATACGCGCGCATCGTCATAGCAGTAAGCCAGGTTGTGGTTCAGGGTAGAGAAGCAGTGGCGCTGGCAGGTCTTCTTCATCTCCGTCAACTGCCGGCCATCGAACTTGGGCTCGTCGATATTCCCCCAGTTGTAGGTGGCGGCGTACATCGGGAAACAGGGAGCGACGGTGCCGTCGGTGCGGACGATGACGTTGTTCTGGCCGGCGCGGCAGCTCCAGTCGGCGAAGTGCAGTTCGCCATTGGCATCTTGCGTCACGCCGTCCATGGCGCCCACGATCTTCTGCAGCTCCCCGTTGCCGCTGCCGCCGGTGCCGTTCCAGCCGGTCTGGCGCAGGTCCACGCCCGAGGCCATGCGCATAAAGGCCTTCATCTCCCGCAGGCGCTGAACCGAATTCACCATCTGGTAGCCGGCCCGGTTCTTCTCTATGATCCAGTCGATGAGCCGGTCCACCTCGCGCCAATCCTCGGGGCGAATGTAGGTCGGGTTTTCCTGCAGGTGCTTGAAGTGCGCGTCCTGCTCCAGCATGGGGGTTTCGTTGAGGTGGTAGTCGGTGGCTATACGGTGCTGGTGGGCGTATTCGGTCAGTTGCCGGATGTCTTCCAGGTTGTTGCGGCAGATGTTCATGTTGAAGAACACCATGTAGCCGTAGCCGTACTGCTTGCGCATCAGGTATTCGAGGTTCTTTTGCGCCGGCACCAGCGCCTTGGGCAGGCCGGGCTTGAGGTCCCAGGCGTCCACGGCGAAGTTGAAGACAGCGACTCCGGCATCTCCCAGGCGGTCGGTCACCTCCGGACGCAGCAGCCGGCCGTTGGTGCCGATATAAATCCAGAACCCCTTTTTGGCGGCGTAATAGCAAACTTTGTGGGCAAACTGCGGGCGCAGCAGCGGCTCGCCGCCCATCAGCGCCAGCACGCGGCAGCCGGAGTCATACAGCCAATCGATGGTGCGCCGTGCCACATCTTCCGTCATGCCTTTAATGCGATTGTCGTACGCCCAGCAGTACCAGCAATCCAGGTTGCATTTGTACTCGGCAAAGAAGTAGGCGGTAATGGGATGAAAATCGCCCGGCAGAACACGCGAGCGGATGTAGGGCACCAGCCAGCCGCGCGCGCTACGAATATTTTCGCTCATTCGCCACGGCCGCTTTTCCGGCGGCGTCTCCGCCCCGGGGTCGTTCAGCAGCTCCGGATACTGTGGGAAGACCGGCTCGGGCAAAGTCAGCCCCTTGGGTTTGGCCGGTTGTGGAGGGTGGTCTTTGGAATTTTTCAGCAGATCATGAATGGCAACATCAATGCGGAATTTCGCGGCACTCGCCATGCCTTTCTGGCCTCCCGGGGTTTCTTCCCCATGGAGAAAAGCCCGTCTGTCGACAGAAACCTACTTGGGCCAGTTTCCAGCGACAGCGCTGAGCTTTCCCATATTGTACAAATTCAACAGCTACGGATGAAGAATTAAATGCCGGGCGCAGACAGCGCGTTGCCTCCCCCAATGTTAAAACCGGCGGCAACCCGCGCAAGATTTTGCCTTGCATGTTCTCCGCCGCGCGCGCCGATGCTTGCGCTTTGCAGTACCAGGCGACAACAGCTCTACGCCATCCGACATCTATTTATTCCTGCAGGCCAATGATGATCCTGTCAAGGCCGAGGAGGACGGATGTCGAAGTGTGAAGTTTGCGGCAATGACTATGACAAATCCTTTGAGCTGATCAGGGCGGGCGTGCGGCACACATTCGACAGCTTCGAATGTGCCATTCAGGCTATTGCTCCCGTTTGCGAGCACTGCCATTGCCGGGTGATCGGGCATGGCGTCGAGGTGAGCGGGCGCGTTTACTGCTGCGCCCATTGCGCACGCGCCGCCACCCAGGCGGACGTCAGAGACCGCGCCGCCTAGGAGGCTGCGGAAAAACAGATCTCAGATATGGCGAGGCTACAAGGTCTTTTTGGCTGCTCTTATAGGGCCCACATTCCATAGCGCCTCGCTTGTTGCTTCGGCGCGTTTTTCCGCAGCCTGTTTGCGCTTTCCTGCGTAGTTGAGCAGGCCTCCGCGCGGACTAGATCTGCTCCCAGGCTGGCTTCAGCCTACACTCCCAGAGCGCGCTTGCGTTTGCGCTCCAGGGCATATTTCACCAGGGCCGCGCAGCGATAGACGCCGTGCACGAACTTGCCGTAGGGCAAAGTCAGGAACAGCGCCATTACGATTCCCAGGTGTATTACCAGCAGCGGGCCCATGGCCGCCGTCTGGCGCAACAGCAGCAACAGCAGGCCGGTCGCGCTGGTCAGCAGAAGCATGGTGATGAAAGCCACCTCCATGCCGTACTGCTTTTCGTCCTCCAATTCGCGGTTACGCCGCAGCTTCAGGAAGTAAAGTCCGGCCGGCCCGATCAGCAGGCCGAGGCCGCCGAGTGTGCCCAGAATCACCGGCAGGCTGGCGTAACCATAAGGCCCCTTCCAGCCCAGCACGAAATAGTAGAACGCCGCCACCGTGGTCGAGGCGAAGCAAAGCAGGAATCCATAGAAGGTAAAGTGATGGAACCAGCGCCGCGACTGCGAGCTGTTTTCGTCCGGGTAAGCGCATCCCCAGCCGCTCTGGTCCAGGTACTTGAGGGCCAGGACTTCCTTGATGGCCAGTATTACCGCGGGCGGGTTGGTCAGGTCGGAAGCCTGCTCGCCGGTATTGCGCCAGAAGCGCACGATACCCACCAGCAGGGCGAGAGCGGCGAACAACCCGGCGGCCCCAAAGGCCAGCACCAGCACCTCATGCGGGGTTATCTGGTAGAAGTCGCCGCCGGGAACCGGTGCAGCCAGGCTCCTGCCGCCCAGCGCCTGGATGGCGCCAAAGAGAAAGACCACCAGCATCAGCGCCGTCATCAGCGATACGACTAATGCATTGGCGCGGAAGGCGCTGGCCAGCGGCTTCGGCCAGGCGAACTGCTCGTAGCTCTGGGCGCGAATCTTGGCGAAGGTCAGCGGCGGATTGACGTGCCACTCGTGCGGCGGCGCGTACTGGCAGGCGTAGTAGCATTCGCTGCAGTTGTGGCAAAGGTTCGCCAGGTAGTTCAGATCGGCCTCGGCGAAGCTGCGGCGGAACTCCATAGCCGGCCACACGGCGCAAAAACCCTCGCAATAGCGGCAGGCGTTGCAGACCGCCATCATCTCCGCGCCTATATGAATCAGTTCACTTTGCGGCATTGCCGGCCTCCTTTGCTGCTCCGGCGGGACGGCCCTTGGCTACAGCCGCCGCCTCCTGCCCCGCGATTCGTCCAAAAATGTTGCCGATCACCAAGCCGATTCCGCCGATATAACCTTTCGGCAGAATGTTGCCGGCCATAACCTCGCCGGCGGCAAAGATGTTTTCCGCCGGACGCCCGCCTTTCATCAGCACCGCCGCCCGCCTGTCTGCTTTCACCGCAAAGTAGGTGAATGTCAGCCCCGGACTCAACGGATAGCCATAAAAGGGAGGCGTGTCCAGCCGCTGTGCCCAATGCGTCTTGGTTGGCTTCAGGCCAGCCGTCTTGCAGTCGTCCAGAACCGTGTGATTGAAGGTCCCTGGCTGAACGGCATCGTTGAAAGCCTTGATCGTCGCTTCCACCTTCTCCACTGGCAGGCCGAACTGCCGGGCCACTTCGCCGATGGTGTTGCCTTTGATCGCCGGATAACGCGAGGGCATGAACTTGTTGATGGTCTTGGAATCGACAAAGCAATAGCAAATCTGGTCCTGCTGCTGCGCCACCAGACGCCCCCAGATGGCGTAGCGGAAGCCCCAAAAATCTTCGCCCTCGTCGTAGAAACGCTCACCCGACTTGTTCACCACCACACCCAAGGTGACGCAATCGAGCCGGGTGACGATGCCGCCATCGAATTTGGGCGAGCGCGAGTCACAGGGCACCATGTGTCCCTGGCTGGGATCGCCAATCGACTCGGCGCCCGCCGCCAACAGCGCCTTTACCATGGTGCCGGTGTCGTAGGCAGTGCCGCGGATCTGGAAGTTGTCCGCCGCCGGCCCCCAGGCTTGCTTGAGAAAATTGAGGTCCGACTGCAACCCGCCGGCCGCCACCACCACTGTCTTGGCCGCAATCTGCGCGGTGTTCTGCCCATTCAAGCGCACGGTGGCGCTGCGGAAGCGGCCATCCTTGATGTCCAGGCCGATGGCTTCGGCGTCGTAGAGAATGCGCGCCCCCAGCCGCTCGGCGCAGCGATAGAGGGTGTTCATCAGCGACTTGCCGCCGCCCAGGAACCAGGCGTTCGAGCGGCTAAGGTGGAGCGTGCCGGCCAGCGCGGGCTGAAAGCGCACACCATGCGCCTTCGCCCAATCCAGCACGCCGGGCGATTCGTACACGGTAAGCTTGGCCAACTCCGGGTCGGTCATCCCGCCCGTGCAACGCATATAGTCATTCCACATCTCGTCTGGGGGATAAGCCCCGGTGTAGGGATCGATATGCTTCTCGTGCGCCAGGCGCATGTTGCGCGTGTGCCGGCTGTTGCCGCCGCGCAGTGTTTTTGGAGAACACTCCAGTATCAGAACGCTGGCCCCATTCTCCAGCGCCGTGATGGCCGCACACAGGGCGGCATTGCCTCCACCTATGACCAACACATCAACATTGCTTAACTCATCTGCCATTGCCGTCTCCCGACGATTGCTTCAACTCTCTGCCCGCACTTCAGGCTGCGCACCGGGCACCTGCGGATAAGCACGAAAAGAGTTGCACCCGCACCAAATTCGTCCGCGCTGACGAAAAGCCGAATCCGCCAGTCCAGATTTCTTCGGTATTAGTATTCTGGTTCGTGGCAAAGATTAGCGCGTTTCCATGGCCTATCGCAACCCCGGCGCTTCCGGCCGGCGTGCAGAAGCCTTCAATCCAGTGAAATGCTGCGTAAAACACAAAAAATACAGGCCGCGTAAAGCACCGCGGCCTCAGGATGATACCTCTTGCATTCCCCCAGCCCCTAGAACGTGGTGGCCACGCTAAAGCGGAAGGTATTGGCAGGTTCCTTGATATGGTAACCCGTTCCGTAGAGCGCCATCGTCTGCTGGTAGGTATAGTCGCCGGCTCCGCCCGGCGGGAACATGCTGCGTTGGATCAGTGGCTGGCCCCCCGGTCCGGTCGGCGGGTAAGCAACCGTATCCAGGCGTTTGGGGTTGATGGCGTAGTAGATGCGGAAGGGAGCATTGACAATGGGAAGGATGACCTGCAACTCCAGTCCGGTGGACATGCGCATTACGCCGTTGGTTCCGGCGATCGGGCGGATATTCTGCGGAAAAGCGAAGTTGGGACCAAGGAATGACTGCAAGGTGTTGGTGCTGCAGATGGAGTTAGTGCAGCCGTAATTCGTGGCTCCGTTCAAGCCACTCAAGATGTCGGAGGCCATGCGCAACTGCGACTGCTGCAAGATCATGTCCCAGCCGACATCGACGAAAGGCGCCAGCGTAACCGGCCCTACGATGGGGATGCGGTACTCGACATTAGCCACCAGGCTGGTGTCACCGCCGGGGAAGATGAGCTGATAAACCGGTATGTTAGCCACCTGCGCCGGGCTAAGCGGGTTGTTGGGGTTAACCGGCACGGTGGTGCCCGGGGGGTTTTGGATGGTCATCTGGACGGTACTGGGCAGCCACGCCACCGGCGAAACGGAGCGCACGTCAAAGCCGCGCAAGTCGGTGTCGCCGCCCATGAAGGAGCGCTCGAAGGGCGATACGCCCTTGCCGCCATAGCCGTTAACGTGCGAGGCCAGGATGCGGAAGCCTAAGGTCTGCCGCCCTTCATCCGGGTGGCCGTACTTCGGGCGCAGCCCCTTCATGGGGATGAATTCCTTGTATTCGATGGTAGGGCGGATCAGGTTGACGTTGCCGCCCAGGCCGCCGACATCGACCGAGGCGAAGAAGCTTTTTCCGTTGTGCGGGCGCAGCGGGTAGTCGATGCGGTTCCAGGAGAAGTTCGGCGTAACCTTGCTGGTCGTAATGCCGTTGAGGGCATTGGCACCGGAGACATTGCGGAAAGCGACGTCCTCAAAGAACAACTGTGAAGCCGTGGTGAAGGTGGAAATCGAGGAAACGTCGTAGCCGTAGGTGATGCCGATGCGCTTGAACGAACGCTTGATCGGATAGCTGGCCGAAACCGTGAACCCGGTGCTCGACTGCGAATAGTTCTGCAGCGAGTTGAGCACCGCCGTGGGCAGGTTCAGGTTGCCGTTGAATAACAGGTTCGCCTGCCTGGCCTGGTTATAGTCGAAGTACCGGCTGTAGACGGTGAAACCGGTCTGCAGCGGGCGATCGAACAGGTAGGGCTCGGTGAAACCGAAGGTAACGTCACGCTGGAATTGGCCGACGGTTCCCGATAGGTTCAGCGTTTCGCCCAGGCCCAGAAAGTTGTTGGTAGTGAAGCTCAGGCCGATGAAAGTTCCCGCCAGGCCGCTGACGCCGCCGGTGAGGCCGATGGTGTTTTTGCCCTTTTCCTTCACCTTCAGCGTGATATCGACCGAGTTATCGGCAGTATTCTGGCGAACCTGCGAGTCCCTCTCCGGCTTGAGGGGCTCAAAGTACTGGAGCTGGTTCAGGCGCAGCAGGGAAACCTCCCAAAGCTGGCTGTTGTAGACCTGGCCTTCCTCCAGCAGAAGCTGCCGGCGTATGACTTTGTCACGGGTGGTGGTGTTGCCCTGAAACTCGATGCGCCGCACGAAGAACTGCCTGCCCTCTTCGATGTCGATCTTGACGCTGATCAGCTTGTGCCCCTCGTCGAAACTGAGGTCGGGCACGGCGGTGAAGTTGATGTAGCCGAGTGCTCCATAGGTCTTGCGCAGTTGCTCCAGGCCTTTGCGCATCATCTCGGCATTGAAGATGTCGCCGTCCTTCATGCGGAACGCCTTGCGCAGGACGGCTGTGCTGCTGATTACCTTGTTGCCGCTGAAGGTGATCGTCTTCAGGCGATAGCGCTCGCCCTCCTCGACCGGCACGGTGATGTCGGCAACTTTGCCCGGCTTGATTTTCCACGGCATGTACCAGGTGACGGAGGTCTTGTCGTGGACGTTGGTCTTGGGGTCCTGCACGATGGCTTTGTAGTAGCCCAGCGTCTGATACTGGTAGCGGACGCGCTCGGCGTCTTCGCTGAGCTTGTTGGCGTCGAAGGTGCGGGCGAACAGGTTTTCCAGGATCAGGCTGTGAGGGATGCCCAGCGGGTGCAGGTTCTTCATTGCCCGCTTCAACACCTGCGAGCTGACGCGCTTGTTGCCCTCGAAGCGGATCCTGCCCACTTTGACCTTGGGGCCTTCCTTGATGATGAACGTGACCCCCACAGAAGCCGGCGGGATGGGGTGGACTTCCGTGCGCACGGTGGCATACTGGCGCCCGTGCGCCGCCTCCATCTCCTTGATCACCACCTCGGCCTTCTTGATGCGGGTGGGATCGAACGCGCTCTCCTGGCTGATGCCCACCTTGCGTTCCTTGAACCTGTCCAGCAGGTCGCTCTCGGAAAACGCCTTCAGGCCCTCGTACTTGATCTCGCGGATGGTGGGCTTTTCCTTGACGTAGACGTAGATGATCCAGCCCTTCGGGGTCTGTTCGCGCTCGAAGCGCAGATCATCGAAGTAGCCGCTGTTCCACAGGGCGTTGAAATCCCGCTCCAGCGCCGCCGCGTCGTAGACATCGCCGCGCCGGGTGCTCATCAGGCTGCGGATGGTTCCGGTGGGAATGCGCCGGTTGCCCCGGGGCACAATGTCGGCAATCACGCCTTCCTGCGCCTGCGCCAACGCACACAGCAGCAGAGCCACGGCCAACAAACGGACAAGCCAGCGACCGCCCGAGATGGCCGGGCAATGGTTCCGAGCGGAATCCCCCGCGCACGCCGGGTTCTCGCGTGACGAGGCAGAAGTCACAGGGCAGGCGTTATCGATGCCAGAAATAGGGCAACCTCGGGTCAAAAGACTTTCGTGCTGCGCGAATTTTTTGATTATACGAGAGTAGAACCGCGAATCCAAAACCAGACCGTCATGGACCGGTACAAAAGGCCGATACGGTTTGCCGATGCCCGGCTGAAGGGGCTGCGGAAAAACAGATTTCAGATCGGGCGGGACTACAAGATCTTGTTAGCTGCTCTTACCATGCCCAAATTTCATAGCGCCTCGCTTGTTGCTTCGGCGCGTTTTTCCGCAGCCTGCGAAGTCGCCGCTTCTGTGATCAAGGTGGTGTGTTCACCGGCTATAGCGGCTCATTCGCGGAGCGCCTCAACCGCGACCAGGGTCGAGTAAAACGTCGGAGCGCTGCCCAAATCGGTCAGCCGCTGAGACGTCAAGGCGTTGACATTGACGCCTCCCGGGCTGAGCTTGGCCCAACCCAGTCTCGCCACCACCATTCCCGGTTGGATCGAATCGTCAAGCTTGGCCGGCAGCACCAGTTCCCCGCGGTCGTTATAGACGCGGACGCGTGCCCCCTCGCCGATGCCGCGCGCGCCGGCATCGCCGGGATTCATCTCCAGGCAAGGCGGCGCCTCCAACGGCTGGTGCGAGGGCAGGTTGCAAAAGGTCGAATTCAAATAATTCTCCGGCTTGCGGGGCAGCAACTCCAGGTTGAAGCGCGGGTTGGCCGCGTGCCGCGATTCGGTGGGCGGGCGAAAGACCGGCAAGGCGTCCAGCCCCTGCGCCGCCAGGCTCTCGCTGTAGAACTCCGCCTTGCCGCTCGGAGTCGGAAACCGGCTGCCGGCAAAGGGCAGAAACGGCGCATCGGCGGCTTCTGCCGGAGTCAAATTCAGGCGCACGTGGCCTTCGCGCTGCAATCGCTGGCGGTCGATACCCGCCAGGGCCGGATGCGAGGTGGACAGGGCCGTATCGATCGCCTCGTCCGCCGACTGGCGAAAGCAGTCGTCCTGGAAGCCCATTCTTCGTCCCAGATCGGCGAAGACGTCGAAGTTGCTGCGTGCCTCCCCCAGCGGCGCGATGGCCGGCTGCGAAAGCTGCAGGTAGTAAGTCCCGTACGAGGCTTGCAGGTCCTGGTGCTCGAAAAAGGTGGTCGCGGGCAGAACGATATCGGCGTAATCGGTGGTATCGGTCAGGAACTGCTCGTGCACCACCGTGAACAGGTCGGTACGCGACAGGCCGCGCACCACGGCATTGTGGTCGGGGCACACCGCGGCGGGGTTTGAATTGTAGACAAACAGCGCCTTCACCGGCGGCTCCTGCAGCTTCTCCAGGGCGCTGCCCAGCTCCACCATGTTGACCGTGCGCGCCGGACGTCCCAGCGACTTTTGCATGAGTTCGGGGCGCTGCAAGCCGGCTTTATTCAGGGGAAACACGCCGCTGACCGACCACAGCAGGCCTCCGCCCGCCTGCTTCCATGAGCCCGTCAAGGCGGGCAACATGCAAACGGCGCGATGCGCCTGCCCGCCGTTCTCGCTGCGCTGCACTCCGTATCCGAGACGGATCGCTGCCGGCCGCGTGGTGGCATATTCGCGCGCCAGGCGGCGGATATCGGCGGCGACGATGCCCGTCCATTTGGCCGCCCACTCGGGCGTGCAGCTTTCGACGTGCTGCCGCAACTGGTCGAAACCGTGAGTATGCAGCGAGACATAATCGGCGTCGTAAAGGCGCTCGCCGATGATGACGTGCATAATCGCCAGCGCCAGCGCCAGGTCGGAGCCGGGATGAATCCGCAGGTACCAATCCGCGCAGCGCGCCGTGCGCGTGGGATAGGGATCGACCACCACCAGTTTGGCGCCATTCCTCCGTGCCTCCTCGATAAAAGGCCAGAGGTGGATGTTGTTGCCGTGTATGTTCGCTCCCCATGCCAGGATGAGCCGCGAGTGGCGGAACTGCTCCGGGTCGGTGCCGGCTTTGAAGCCATAGACGCTGAGCATGGCGGCCTCGCCGGCGGCCGAGCAGATGGTGCGGTCCAATTGCGACGCTCCCAGCCGGTGAAAAAACCGCCGGTCCATAGTGCTGCCGTTCAGCGCTCCCAGGGTGCCGCCATAGGAGTAGGGAAGAATGGCTTCTCCTCCGAACTCATCGCGAATTGCCCGCAGCCGGCCGGCGACCTCGTCCAGCGCCTCGTCCCAGGAGATGCGGGTGAAAACTCCGTTTTGCCGGATGGCGCCGCCCGAGTCCTTCGCCTTGATCCGCCGCAATGGATGGAGCACGCGGTCCGGCGAGTAAACCCGGTCGAGATACTTGGCTACCTTGGCGCAAAGAAAGCCGCGGGTGACGGGGTGGGCCGGGTCGCCCTGGATGCGCGTGGCGCGCCCGTCTTCCACCGTGATGAGGACGCCGCAGGCGTCGGGACAATCGTGCGGGCAGGCGGCATGTACAACCTGTTTCATGAGACAAGATTATTTCATAACCGCCGGTCCGCGCCGCCGCGGTGTCCCACCTTCGCGAAGCGAAATGGGGCTAAGGTGGGTTACGGCAGGGGCGCCCTGTCTTCGCGGAGCCAAGGTGGGTGACAACGTACGGCGCGACCGCGGGTACCCTCCGAGAGCGGAACCCGAACAGAGCATTCCCTTGACCCTGCAACTCGCATCTAAACTCCTGAGTCCGATTGTATGGAGGAGTGTCTCGGCCCCTGTGCTGCCACGGCCGAGCAAGTGCGCCATGATCTCGTCCAGCCCGGCGTTGATCGCCCAGCTCGCAGCGGCGGCTTTAGCCAGGGCCGAGCTGTGCGAGGCCCAGCGCCAGGAAAACCAGCGGCTTTGTGTTGAGAATTCCCACCTGCACGAGTGCCTGGAGCAGGCGCGGCAACAGTCCGAGCAGGACTGCGTCGCCCGCCAGGAGCAATTGCGCATCGCCGAGCGGGCCGCCAAAGCCGCCGCTTTCGATTGGGACCTCAAGAACCACGCCGGCCGCTCTTCTCCGGAGCTCTATGCCCTGTGCGGCAGTACGCCTGAGGAGATGGGCGCGGACCTGGAAGGCTGGCTGCGGTATATACACCCGGAAGACCGTCCCGCGATCGAGCGCGCTCTGGCCCACGCCATCGAAGACCGGGCCGCGCTGGAGATCGAGTTCCGCGTTCTTCGGCCGGATGGCGAAGTGCTCTGGATGGCCGCCCAGGGGCTGGTGCAGTATGACGCCGACGACAAGCCGGCGCGGCTGGTCGGCATAACCATCGACGTTACCGAGCGCAAGCGGGCGCAGGAGGCCATGATCGCGGCCGAGAAGATAGCTTCGGCCGGGCGCATGGCGGCCACCATCGCGCACGAAATCAACAATCCCCTGGAAGCGGTCACCAACCTGATTTTTCTGGCCGCCACCGACGCGCAGATCAGCCCTACCACGCGCGAATACCTGGAGATGGCGCAGGACGAGCTGCGCCGGGTCTCGCACACCGCCCGGCAGACGTTGGGCTTCTACCGCGAAAGCGCGGCGCCCTCCCCGACGCAGGTGGACGCCCTGGTGCAGGAGGTGGTCGGTCTGTACAGCCGGCGCCTGGCGCAGAACTCCATCAAGCTGCAAACGCGTGTGCGCAGCCGTTCAGTGATTCGGGCGGTGGGCGGGGAGATTCGCCAGGTCGTCTCCAACCTCCTCGCCAATGCGGCGGACGCCTGCGGGGCGGGAGCGCGCATTACGGTTGGCGTAGCCGACTGCTTGCTTGGCGACGGCGCCAAGGGAGTGCGGATCACCGTGGCCGACAGCGGTTCCGGCATTGCCGGCTCGGTGCGCGGGCGCATCTTCGAGCCCTTTTTCACCACCAAGCGTGAGGTCGGCACCGGCCTGGGACTATGGGTGACGCGCAGCCTGGTGGAAAAGCACGGCGGCTCCATCCGCCTGCGCAGCGCCGAAGGCCGGGGCACGGTCTTCTGCGTTTTCCTGCCCGCCGAGGGCCCCACGCCCGCCCATTGCGAACTCTAGCCGCGCTGCTTGGGCGGACGGATGCGGCGCTCCTTACGCTTGAAAGACGTGGGAATAAATCAACTTAGGCGTGCTAGTTCCAGTAGCGGCCGCGGGGCAATTCCCGCCCGTCGCGGCGGAAGATAGCTTCAACCCCCTGGAGTGCCTCTGGACACTGATCGAAGGCGCCACCAATCAGGCGCCGTTGCAAACTGGATTTATCGAAGGCAGCGGCCGCCGGAATTTCCGGGACGAGAGCATCGACCGCGGGCATAGCATCGCTGATCATCCTGCGCTGGCAGCGGCGACGGTCTTTACGGGCAGCCCATAGCGGCGATCTGGAAGTCATGGAGTCATCTCTTTTACGGAAATTGCCGCAGCAGTGCGTTTCCCGTGTTGAAGTCCTTGGCTGCCGGCCTTGGCGCCGGCGTGGCGGCCCGCATGACCGCCCTGCCGCTTCGCACTGGCGGCGCCGCCGGCTCGCTGCGCAACGCATGGATCACCGATTCGGCCGGGTGCTCTCCGTCGGCAAGCAGTTTGGCGGTAAGCCGAAGCGCCTCGACTTCCCGCTGCAACTCCCGCAGTTCGGCCTCTTTCTGCCGCAAAAGCTCAAAAATGTTCTTCATCGGGGTTGACCCGCCCGCTTCCGGACACATGTGCGCAGCCTCCCGTCGATCTTCGCCCGGATCGCCCGGAGCGTGAAGGTGGCGATCTTGGTTCCACCTTCGCTCTGCCTAAGCGCCGCTAACTGGCTGCCAAGCGGCGGTTTCCCACCGGTCTGGTACGCAGGTAACTTACGGATGTAACCTGTGCAAACCGGAATGTATGTTGTACTTGTAGTACCACTGTCTCCGGACAGAAGCACGCGCGTGTGCCCCCTAAGATTACTTCTGCGAGCGGGTGCCGGGCCTGGCGGCGAGGAGGAGAACCGAGGCTACAAACGAACTCGAATCGGAGCTCTCGTTGGCTTTCGGTGAGCGCCTATGCTACCTGATCCGCCCGCCTTCAGACCGCCGCAAGCAGAAGATTTCCTGATCGAAGCGCCGTCGCAGATCAGCGCCGAGACGCTGTGCTTTCGCTCGGCCGCCATCAACGCCATCTTGCGCGCCCACCTGCTGCGCCAAGGGCTGCCGCTGGACGAAGCCCTGGGCCAGCTCTTCGACCTGGCGAGCGAAGCGGTGTTCTACGATGGCGGCTTCGCCTTTTTCTGCGAGGAGCAAGAGCGGCAGATGCGGCTGCGCCTGGTGCGCGACGTGCGCCGCGCCCTGGAGGGTGAGCGCCTCGCCGGCGCCAACCTGCTGAATTACTGGACGGCCAAATACTGGCGTCCTTTCCTGCTGCGGGCAGGCCAGCATCCGCAGATCGACGGCTTGCTGCGCGGCATCGGGGCGGGTTGCGTTGTGGCCGTCCCGCTGTTTGCCGGCAGTCGTCCGCGGGGCGCGCTGCAACTGTTTGGCGTCGACCCGGAGTGCTTTGCCGCCCTCGACGCGCAACTGCTATGGATTTTGGCGCTGGCGGCGGAGAGGCTTTTCCCCGGCGGCGCTGCCCAGTCTCCAGCGGCGGCCACCCATGAGGAGTGCGAAGAACGCTTGCAGCGGGAACTCGCGCGCGCCGAGCGCCACCAGCGAGCATTGAGTTTGCTGCTGCTGGGGATCGACCGCTTCCAGTTGATAACCGATATTTACGGCCACGAGGTTGCCGAAGCAATCCAGAACGAAGTTTTGTCCACCCTGGACCGGGGTGTTCGCGGGCTGGACAGCGCGCGGCGTTACGGCAATGGGGAATTCGCGGTCGTGCTGCCCGACACCACGACCGCCGGCGCCTATTGCGTGGCGGAACGGATCAAACAGGACCTGGAGCAGGCGCGATTCTCTGCCGACACGCCTTCCAGTGGCATTCGGCTCACGGTGAGCATTGGCTTGGCCGTCTATCCCGCCGACGCCCAATCGGCACGGGAGTTGCTGCAAGCAGCCGGCTGGGCGCTTTCCGAAGCCAGGCACAACAGCCGCGGCGGTATCGCCGTAAACTCCGAGTTGCAGGAGGGCGGCCACGAGCCCGCCGGCACCGTTCCCCAGGTGCGCGAGTTGCCGCGCGAGCAGGCGCGCACTGTCCCCGCTCGCCCGGCCTCGGCGGTTGCCAGGGAACAGGAGCGCGCTGCCCGTGCCGCAACTTCGCCAATGCCTGCCAGCGGCGCCGAGGCAAAAAGCTCCGAACCGGCGGCCCCCGCCTGGATGCAGCTATGCGATTTTCGCGAGTTGACACCGGCCGCACCGGCCTCATCGCCGGCCAAGCCGCCAGCTATGCCGAAGGAAATTGCCCGCCCCGCGGCGGCTCCGTCGTCAGCGGTGGCTGGCGCCGAGGCAAAAAGCTCCGAACCATCGGCCCCCGCTTGGATGCAGCTATGCGATTTTCGCGAGTTGGCGCCCGCGCCCGATTCACCGCCGGCCACGCCGCCGGCCAGGCCGAAGGAAATTTCCCGGCCGCCCGCTCCGCCGCCGTCCGTAGCCGCTACCCGGCCCGCAAGCTCGGAAGCGGCGCCCCCCGCCTGGATGCAGTTATGCGATTTTCGGGAATTAGCCCCGCCTGCGCCGGCTTTGCCGAAGGAAACAGTATCCCCGGCACAGGCCGAAGTTAATTTGGCGATTCCCGCGCCGCCAACTGTTGCGCCGGCGGATGAGCCTCCGGTACCAGCCCTCCCGATTCCTGTTTCTGGCGAAGCAAGCGCCAAAGCTGCGGCTGCAGCCGATGCCGCAATTCCGCCCCAGCAAGCGCAAATTCCCCGCCCGCCGGAGGCCCCGGCTGCGCCGGCTGCAGCGGAAGCCGAGCCGGCAAAAGACGTGCCCAGTCCGCCGGCGGTTTCCACGCCGGCACCGCCGAAGACGGCGCCTGCCGTGGCCGCTCCGCAGCTTGTCCCCAAGCCTGCTGTCGCGGAAACCAAGGTGTACTCCGGCCAGCGGCGCGAACAGCGGTTGGAGATCGCCCTTCCGGTGCAAGTCTGGGGCATGGACGCCAACGGGGAATTATTCGAGCAGAACGCGATTACCGTGGACATAACCACCATCGGCGCCCAACTGAAAGGGATCACCCACCGGCTTGAGCGTGGGTGCGTGGTGGGCATAAAGCATCAGGCCAGCAAGGCGAGATTCCGCGTCAAGTGGGTGGGAGCAGAGGGTACGCCGTCGGAGGGTTACATCGGAGTACGGCTGCTTGACGAAGGCAAGCTGATCTGGGGGCGGGCGCTGCGGCGCGTGCTCGGCGACGACTTTACCACCGGCTCTTCCACGCCGGGACTCAGGCCCAACTGAACCACGTTGCCGAAGATTCTGGAGGCAGCCTGCGGCAAGCGCGCTCAGAGTTGGTCTTTGTAGCGCTCCAGGGCAACGCGCACAAGTTGGCTGCGGGTGCGCACGCCTGTCTTCTGGAATAATTGCTGCAGAGTGGCTTTCACCGAGCTCTCGGAGACCTGCAAACGGTCGGCGATTTCCTTGTTCGCCAGCCCTTCAAAGACGAATGACAGCACCTGGCGTTCGCGCTCGGTAAACCTGCCCGACGGCGCCGCGCCCTCTTCCTTGGTAACCGCCCTGCCCATGATCTTCTGCAGTTGCTCCGGTTCGAACCACGCCCTGCCGGACAAGACTTCGCGCATCGCCTGGACCAGCAGCACTGGTGAGTTGTGCTTGGGGAAGATTCCGGCAATGCCTTGGCGTATGAGGCTGGCCGCATCGGCCTCGTTGACGCCGGCGGTGACCAGCAGCACCTTTCCCTTGAAGCCCAGGCGTCCGGCGAGCTGCATGAAATCCAGGCCATCGCGCTGGCCGAGATCGAAATCCAGCAGCACCAGATCGACCGCCTTCTCCCGCAGCAGGTCCCGCGCTTCTTCGACGCTGCCGCAGCCTCCCGCCACCTCGAATCCAGGTTCGGCATCGAGAAAGCGGGCCACGCTCTCGCGGAACAGCGCATGGTCGTCGACCAGCAGAATGCGCGCTTTGCCAGAGGGTTCAGGCATGACTGGCCGCCTTTTCGTCGACCACCGCGTGCAGCACTACGGCGAAGCAGCAGCCGCGGCTGCGGGCTTCATATAGCAGTTCGCCGCCAAAGCTTTTGACCAGGGCGCGGGAGACATACAGCCCCAGCCCGGTCGCCTGCGCGTCCCGCTGAAAAGGACGAAACAGTTGCTCCGGATTGGCCACGCCGGTTCCCGTGTCCTCGAAGCGAACCACTACCGTTTCCTTCTGCGTGGAGGTGCTGATGGTGAGCCGTTTTTCCACTGTCTCCTGCATGGCCCGCCGGCTGTTTTTCGCCAGGTTAAGAAAAACCTGAATCAGGCCATAGCGGTCGGCCCACACCAGCGGCAGCGAATCTTCCACCGCCCAGTTCAGTTCCATGCTGGCCTCGTGATACGCGGCCTCGACCAGCACCCGCAACTCATCCAGCACCGCCGTCAGCTCGATTACCGAGCGGGCCTGCTCGGCTGGATCGCGCAGCTCCATCGAAGAAAGCTTTTCCAGGCCATGGATGAGGGTTCCGAGGGCCTCGAAGTCGGCATTGCCCTCGAGCGCGTTCACCCGGGTCAGGTTCTTGTGCACCACCAGCGCCGCTCCGCACAAATTGCGGATTTCATGTGAGACGGCGCTCATCAGGATGCGCGTGTTCTTCAACAGGTAGTCGAGGCTGAGGTCTTCGCGGTTGCGCAGGTCCTCGGAGAGATCAACCACAATGGCGGCCAGCCGATTACCCGAGGCGGTGGCATAGGTCGAAAACCACACGCCGGCGAGAAAGACCTCGCCATTACCACGCTGCCCGCGACACTGCAGCGCCGTGCGGAAACCTTGCGGGCGCTTCGACTGCACTGCCACCAGCAGCGCCGGCAGGTAGTACCGCACGCTCTGCCCGGCAAGCGGCCGCCCGCCGGGAGCCAGCAGGTTTTGCGCAGCTTCGTTGGCGATAACAATGGTGCCTTCCGCGTCCACGGTGACGATAGCGGCCGGACTGCTTTCTACCAGCACCCGCAACTGCTCCTCGGCTTCCCGCCGGCGCTGCACCTGATCCTCGACTTCCCGCAAGTGCTCCAAAACGATGCGGCGGTTGCGCAGCAGTTCGGAGATGAACAGCCCGGTGCCGATAAAACCGGCGGAAGAGAGCACCACTCGCGGAAGCAGATCGGCGGAAGGCAGATTGCTGAACTCCTCCTGCAGAAGAGCGCAGAGAAATGCCAGGGTGATGATTTTTGTCCGGGAAAGAAACCCGCCGGCAATCATGATCGGAAACAGATACAGGAAACCGAGGGAAATGTAGGGCTCCGTCCACCAATCGATCAGCGCGATTGCCACCATCAGCGCGGTCGCCAGCCAAAGCAGCCAGCGGCGGTTTTCCGGGGAGTAGATCGAAAGCACGTTGGCAAAGCGCATCTTGGTTTCCGACCCCATGTTGCCAGATTTGGCCCTTGGGCCGTAACCCCGTATTGAACACGATAACTTAAAGATAGCTGCTGCCGCACGAAAGATAGTCCCCGCCGGCCGAAAGATAGGCTCGCACCTCGCTGCGAGTAGGTGACTATATGTATAAAGTAAGCCGGCCTGAGCCATCGGTTCTGGATTGCAATGCCGGCGGCTCAAATATAATGAGGCTTTAATATAAGGTAGAGCGCGTTTCATAGAAAATGTGGGTATTAGCTCCGGACGGAACCGCTTCTCTCCGCTCGGAGCGGTAAGCCACGCATTCGGCAATTAAGTTTGATTAGTTTGGAGGTTTGTCGTGTTCGAAGGTCTTCTGCAACCGATGCACCTGCTCGTAATATTGTGTATAGCCCTGCTCATCTTCGGCCCGGGCAAGCTGAAGGACCTGGGCAAAGGACTGGGGGAAGGAATCCGGGGCTTCAAAGAGGCCATCAAAGATGAGCCCCAGAATAAGGATGGGAAGCAAACTTAATCCTTAAGTAGTTCGAAGCCAATGCGCCAGCAATCCGGCCGCGCATGATCATGCCCGGGCGCATCCGGTGAAATCCCAATCAGCCAAGCAAACGTCACGACTCGCGGAGAGTCTTGGCGTGGGTCGCCCCAGCCTTTTAACCCTGGAGTCGCTGCCTCGGTGATTAAAAAGAGCATCGCTGTTTTTTTTGCTGCTGCATGCTGCTGGTATTGAGCCAGGCGGCGTGTTCGCGAGCGGGGCCTGAGCCGCCCAAGACGTCTCTCCGGATCCCAATGTGATCGAGATGAGTGCTCCGGAGCCTTTGCGGTTGCCGATGCCGGGCACCGGCAGGTGTTCGAGGAACTGCATGTCAACGGCGTAGTCACGGTTGAAGCCTATCCCGACGTAGCCGGCAAATATGTGCAGGTTATCACTCAGTGGCCAGGCCGGGCGGCTGAAGAGGTCGAACAGCAGGTCACAACTCCGGTCGAGACCCAGCTTAATGGAGTTGGGCACCTGACGCACCTGCGTTCGCTGTCCCTGGCCGGGCTCTCGGTCGTGACCATGATCTTTGACGACGATAGCGACACCGGCGGCGCTCGGCTGCCGCGCGGAGCAGGGCCGCCTCAGACGGCGATCCAGCGCCGTCTCAGCGCGTAGTCGAGGATGATCCCCACCACAAAGGCCACGCCCATGTTCCACATGGCGAAGCCGGCCACGATCAGCATCACGTAAAAATCCGTCTTCTTGTTGCCGATGTCCCTGACCACCAGTGCCAGCTCCGCGCCGGCGAAAAACAGGATCACGCCCAGCACGGCATTGGGGAAGATCTTGAACAGCAGAGATATCGAGTCGCTGAAAAACAGGGCGATGACAATCACGATTGTTCCCAGGATGACCAGGGCTCCGCCGGTTCTGGCGCCAAAGCGCACATGCCCCGCCATGCCGCCGGCGCCATGACACATGGGGACGCCACCAAACCACGGCGCAATCAGGTTCATGATGCCGTGGGAAATTGCCATTTTCCGCTCGCTTATGGGCCGGTCGGGGAACAGCTCGTTGTTTTCCGCCACCACGGCAATCACCGCGTTACCCAGCGTCAGCGGTATCTGCGGAAGAGCGAAAAGCCAGGCGCCCTTCAGCACGTCATTCCAGGTGAGACCGCGAAGGCCGAACGCCGGCAGCTTGAAGCCGATGCGAATCCGGCTCAGCTCCGAAAGCAACTGCGGGTTCATGACCACCGCCGCCGCCACCCCCAACACCAGCAAGACGAACATGGCGGGTATCTTGGAATTGTTCAGCAGCAGGTAGGTCACAACCAGGGCGATTCCCGCCAACAATGGAGCCGTTGCCATGCGGTGGATGCCTTCCACCACAAAGGAAAGGCCCAGGCCGAGCATGATTCCGCGAACCACTGCCCTGGTGGCCAGCTTGGAGACCCAGTCTATAGAGCCGGTAACGCCCGCCACCAGCCAGAACACGCCGGTCGCCAGGCCCGCTCCGAAAAGCTCCAGCGGGCTCACTCCTCCGGCGATGGCTGCCACCCCGATGGCTTTCATCGGTTGAATTGGCACTGGAGTCTTGTAGTAAAGCCCGGCCACGACCTTGCAAATTCCGAACATGAACAAAAGGCCGAGGGGATCGACGTGGACTATGGTGATGTAGGCGACGACGAACGGAATCAGCGTGCCGATGTCCCCGAATGCCCCCGCCCATTCCATGCGGGAATACAGGTTGCGCGTCCGGCCGCCCTTAGCCGTGGCGGTGGCCGGCTTACCGGCGCGTCCATTTTGCGCCTCGGGCTGGCCGGCGACGCCCGCTTCAGGCTCAACTTGAGATCCCGTGGCTCCTTCGGACTCTTCCACCCCGATGTGCCCTTTAGGTTCGTTGTGCACGGCCGTCTCCCTGGTTCATCTCAAGCGCATGTGGTTCTCGTACGTGTACCACGAATCTTTATCCCAAATTGGCACGCATTGCAATCCGATTGACCCCGGGCCATCTGGGAAAGAGCTGGCCTGAATCGATCACCAGTGGCGGGCCTTGCAATGGCGTCCTCTCGCCTGCAGGTTACCTTTGTACTGGCTATACAAGCCGCGTAATTTCAATAAGTTGCCTGGGGAAACCTCCTCTGTGCCAGTCCCTTACTGGAGCCGTGCACGATTCGCGCGCCGCCCGGTGGCGAAAAGGTGTATAAGGAAAGTGCTGGAGGTCTTGCGACACACAAGCAGTTGGTCGCTGGGAGATACCCTGAATGCCTCCGGCATGGTTAGTTTGGCTCTCGGATCTGCAAGTGAGCATCAACCGCTTTCCGATCATCACCTGATCAGAATCGAGGTGCAAATCGATTTCAACTAACCTGTGGAAGTCAAACTAAATATTTAAGTCGAGGGCCGCACGCGTTGCGGCCCTTGTTCTTTAATGTGACATCCTTGGGCTGTTTGACGAGCCCGCAACTGTTCCCGGTGCAACTCCCATGCGATAGAATGTTGCCGATTCATTAACCCAACAGAAAATCCCGTATGACTGAAAGGAACAAGTCCGAGATGCGCAAGGCTATTTTTGGCCTTTTGCTGGTGGTGATCGCCGCCTATGGTTTTTCCCAAGTGCTCGGAGGAGGTGAGCACAAGATTATTTCCATCAAAATTATGGCGAAAACTCAGGATGGCGGCGACAAGGATCCCACGACTCTGCGGGTAGGGAAGCGCCTGCCGCTGCAGGTGGTTGCAGCCTGGAAGATCCCGTATGTCGGAAATGTTACCGACAAAGCAAAAATAAGTGTGAATAATCCCAGACTTGTCGTTGTGGACAAACAGGGAGTTTTGACCGCGCTGCGTCCCGGCAAAGTGGTTGTCGAGGCGGTGCTGCGAGTAGCGGACCATGGGAACAAGCATGAAGTGCTTGCCCCAGAGGAGGCCGCGGGCGCTTACCCGGTTATCACTTTCACCGACCGGATGGAATTGACGATCGTCAAGTGATTTGCTCTGACTGGCGAGTTGGCAAGGATTCGTCGTCAGGGGTACCAGGAAGCGGCATTGGCGAGGCTAACCATGGCGGTGCCCCTCCAGATTGAGACCTCCTGTAAATTAGAAAACCCCAGCCCGAAAGCTGGGGTCCAGTTGGTTGGTTAACCCTAAAACGTAGCGTTGGAAGCAAATCAAACAGAGGGGACGGGCCCAACAACGCACTCAGTGTGTACTCGAACTTCCGAGTATGCAAGTGACTGCGCTGGTGCATGACCCTATTTTCAAAATTTCACATTCTGCCTGAACCCGCTCATACGTTTCTAGAAAGGGGTACCCCTTGGACGGAAGCCTGAACTTGGCGGAAACACCTCTGCCGAGCCCCAATTCGCAAGCACTTAACAATCGGACTTTCTCCTGCACTTTGGACTGTACATAGGCCGGAAACTCGCCGCGGAGTTTGGGCATAGTTCAGTCATAATCGAAGAAGCTTATTCGGCCCATCTGCCGGGAGCCCGAGAGTCCACCTAACCCCCGCAGAATGTGATACATTCTTCTCCAACGGGCCCGTAGCTCAGCTGGTTAGAGCAGTGGACTCATAATCCATTGGTCGTAGGTTCAAATCCTACCGGGCCCACCAATAAAATCAAGCAGATACGAGCCGTATTCCTGCCTTCCTGATGTGCCCATTTCATTCGTGTGCCCCACCATGTGCCCCAGTGCTTCGGTTTCTTCGTTCCTGCTCCTAGCGGGAAAGGCAACATCATCGATTGGACGCGATTGCCATCTCGCCACCCCGTCAGTTGGAGGATTGCTTGTTCCCTTTCAAAGTTTTTGCTTTTGAGCTTGGCTGGGCCGCAGTAGGATAATGCCGCCACAACGTTCGGGTAATCGAAATTCAGGCCAATGGAAGGTTCGGTATGCCGGATTGTGAAATTAAAGGCACCATGACAATTCAAGAGGCTTCGGCTGGGTGGTCGAACCCTCTGCGGGATCACCTAAAGAGATGGGGCGAAACCTTCGCCATGCGACTTATCGATTTGCACATCGGCCACGTCAAAACGTACCAGACGAATCGAAGCCAAGAAGTGTCGGCATCCGAGGTCGATGCCGAGGTGGCTGCATTGCTTGAGTTGCTTAATCAGCTTGGCCTTGGCGGGGAAATCGAGCAGTACTATAAGCCCTTCCAAAAGCTTCCCGAACTGACATCCAGCGAATTCAATGCTCTACCGATACGAGTCCGCCAGTACATTCGCGAACTCAAAAACGAGTTGTCAGAACTGCGGTCTTCAAACGACTCCATTGAAAACAAACTCCGAAAGGCGAATTGGGCACGACGCAGATAAATATTCCTCGACCTCCCAGCGGCCCCTCATTGCGGTTTGTTCGAAGCAAGACTTGGTTCGGGCTGAGGATGCTGTTGTTCTAAGCTGGCGATTGCTTGCTTTTTAGCGGCAATCCGAATGTGGGAGTATCGAGCTAACATCTCACGGCTGACGTGCCCAGCAAGTGACCGAATTGTTTCTTCCGAATTCATGGGGTTCTCAGCCAATCTTGAAACGAACGTGTGTCGAAGGTCATGCCAGCGGTAGGCAACCTTGGCCCCTTTACAAACTGCCTTCCATGCCGTTTTCCATTCCCCCATCTGGCACGAGCGGTCAATTTCGTACATGGTTGCGGCACCGTCGTCCTTGGGATTGCCGACTTTATGCTTCGGGAACACGTAGGGGTTTTGCACTTTGTCGTCAAAACGGGCCAGCCATATCGTGAGCACATCACACACACGCTTCGTGAACGGGACAACTCTGCCTTTGCCAGCTTCGGTTTTCGACTTCGGGACGACCAACTGCCCCTCGGTGATAACCCCGTTCTTCCACTCCAACCGAAGGTCACTCAGCCGTAATGAGCGAGCCTCTGAAGACCTCAAGCCGCTATCGATGGAAAGCACCAATAGCGGGTAAATTGCAGGGGAGCGGCTCGACAAGGCAGCTTTCAACAGCTTTTGTTCGTCTTCCACCGAAACTGCACGACCAACATTATTATTCTGCTTCAGCGATTTCATGTGGTCGGCCAATGGTGCCCATAGCCCATACATCTTCATGAGTTGGCGTAGACACCCAACCTCGTAATTCACGGTGCGGGGCGATTTTCCCGATGCAATCCGTTGTGCTTGGTAGGCGAAAACGTCCTGCAACGTAATGTCACAAATGAGCCGATTCCCGAACTTTTCCACGACTGGAGCGACCCGATACTTATATCCGTAAACGCTACCAGATGCTAGATTGGCTTTGGTTTGCAACCATTGTTTAGCGGCCACTTTCAGTAGTGGCAGTGCTTCACGTCTTGGGATACGGTTAAAGGCTAATTCGAGACTGTGACGCCTCTCCCGTTCCGCTGCCACAGCCACCGTCTTCGATTTCGTGTGAACGGCTTCCCTAATGAGTTGTTTCTGGAACCAAAACTTGTAGTACCAGAATTTCCCCTTCCCCCTACGGTAGACGGACATTACCGCCTCCCATTCTTGAAGGCGGGGACGGTGCCCTCATCTACCAGCCTGTCGATTTCGGCAACGGGGATTCTTACGGCTCTGCCCAGCTTCACATGAGCCACTCGACGGCGTCCGACCCAAACCCGAAGGGTCACTTCTGCCATTCCCAAGAGGGTGGCTGCCTGCTTTATGCTTATGAATCTCGATTGAACACCCTGCATTTGCTGTTTACTCCTCGGGTTCGCCTTCTTCGGTGAACTCCGAGGGGTCAGTGCGTCAATTGGAAACCAGCATCTCTAACCCCTTCGTTTTGACAAATATGGGTTCGCCACCTCATTTAACAAAATCCATGTTTTCCAACGAGCGAATTCCTGTTCGCTTGTTGGGAAATCACGGAAATTACTGAAATGGTTCCCAAAAGGAGGCTTTCGCTTTATGCGTATGCGCCGGTGATGATGCCGGGAGATACTGGTTGCGGTTTGACGCACCTACTTCCGTGGAACGCAGTAAGTATGCGAACCACGGAAAGGATTCGTTAATGACTGAGGAAATCGCAGAAGTTCTGATTTCGGAAATCACGGGGTTTGAGTATGGGTACGCCAAACTCAGTGATTTCGACCCCATTCTGGTTCACAGCATCGAGGAAAACGGGGTTCAAAAGCCAATCGGATTAAAGAAGAAGGATAAGGGCTTCGTCTCGGGTCGCAAAAGGCTCACAATCTGCAAGCTGCTGGGAAGGGAAACCATCCCGGCCCGCCTGCTGGATTCCGCAAACCCCTTGAGGCTGGAACTCTATGCCATTGATGACAACCTCGTGGAGCCGAAGCTAACGGTATGGCAAGAAGCCAAGCTTCTGGCACGTAGGAAGGCCGTTTTCGAACAGCTTTACCCGAACACCAGAAAGGGCAAGGCTGGTGGGCTGGCAAGTGCAAAAGCAAAGATGGGGGAAGCCTCTGCTTCTGAACAATTGTCTTTTGCAAAAACGGTTGCCAAGATGAAGGGGCAGAACAAACGCACCGTTGAAACACTGGTGCAGATTGCCAATAAAATCGGCCCCGAACCTGAAGCCCTCTTCCTCAGCACCAAGTTCGAAGATTCCAAAAAGGATTTGCTGGAACTTTCCAAACTGAAGCCTGAAATTCAGGTTAAGGTTATGCAACGCCTGATGGGTTGTGATGATAAGGATGAAAACCTCATCAAGCATTTCATGAAGCCCAAGAACGTCACCAAAGCCTATCTTCAGGTAAAACGGGAAGAATACATCAAGAAAAGTGGTGCCATCCCGCTAGAAGGAAAGCACTACCTCCTGATGGAAGGGGATTTCATCGAAAAAGCCCAGAGCATCGCACCCAACAGCATCGATGCCATCATCGTTGACCCGCCATATGACAAGGATAGCCTTAAAATCGTACACGCCATCTGTGAACTGGCATTGGTTGTGCTGAAGCCTAGCGGCAATCTGTTGATGATGGTGGGCCAGGCTCATCTCCAAGAATTCTACGTAATGATGTCGCAATATGAAGAAGCTGGGTTGAAATACCGTTGGCACTGTACGTTGGCATGGCCCCGTGGGAAGGCCGCCACGGTTCGTGAACGCAAAATAATCGCAAAAACTAAACCCGTTATATGGTACGTGAAGGGGAAAATCGAAGGCCCCAATGTAACCGACCTCGTAATCGGCAACGGAAGTGATAAACGGTTCCATGATTGGGGGCAAGCAGCAGAAGATTTCGAAACATTCATTGAAAGGGCCACCAATGTTGGTGATGTAATCCTCGACCCCTGCATGGGTGGCTGTGCTACTGGTGTTGCTGCATTACGCAAGAATCGGAAGTTCATCGGAATTGATAAAGAACCCTCCTGTGTAAAGCTGGCTAGGGCACACATCTACGAAGCCCTCCAACGGGAACCCGAATTCTTCCGTCCGCCGGAAGCTGTTCCCGAAGGCCAGAACCCTCTTTCGCCACTGCCACTGATACACCCTCCATTACCCCCGAACACGCTGGATAGTGTTCCCGAAGGTGCATAACCCGAGAGGTGGGCTGGCGTAATTTCCAGCCCACCACTTCGGGAGATGCTGCATTCCAGTTGATGCACCCTGCGTAAGGAACGCCAACTCCGGAGATGCTGCATTCCGATTGACGCACCCCGTGTTAGGAACAGTAGTTCAACTCCGGAGATGATGCTTTCCAGATAACGCACCCTGCGTAAGGAACGCTAACTTCAATCTTCGGAGAAGCCACTTCCTAACTCCTTGCGCTTCAGACGCATTTTGAAAGGTTTACAAACAAATGTTGATTACCCTAAATATGGAGACCGTAGTGGTTTTCTTGGAACAACTGCTTACACAACATCTATTCTCGTCCGACACAACCTCATATTACGAAGGCTTAGCGCAGGATATTGACATCACCTATCTGCTAGACGCCTCCATTGACCGCAATACAGTTACGTTTACCTGCGGAATCGCCATACCAGAATCGGAAGTATCACGCCTTGAGTGCGTAATACGCACACCCACGGTTCTGCACTTCATCTGTTCGCAGGTGAATAAAGTGGGTTTAGTAAAGACCAGCCGTGAAGACACACTACGCTTCATTCCTGACCTCGCACTCGAATCCATTGTTTCTGATATTGAGTCGGTCACGGTTAACGATGACGAAACTGTGGCGTTCGAGGTATCGGTTCGCACACCCGAAGCAGCGTAATGTCACAAAGTGGGCCGGCGTAACTTCCAGCCCACCAGTTCCGGAGATGCTGCTTTCCAATTGACGCACATAGGGGTGTGGGTGGTTATCGAACGCATGTGCGCCACGGAAATTGCCCAACACCAAAGAATTAAGGAGCAACAACGATGAATATTCAAGTTAGTAGTAAGACGGTGCTTGCATTTATTAATTCCGAAGCAGCGCAGCCTGTAGTTTTCGACCACGCTCTCTTTGCTGAAAATCTGCACAATGGGTTCCACGCCAAGTCGGTTAACACTGCGAGCGTACAAAATGATTCGGTAACGTTCGTTTGTGATGCGAACATCTCTGCATTTGGGGCACCGTTCACCCGCATCGAACTGGTAGTTCCAGCAACATCCGTGGTGGCAATGCTAAACCAGCAAGTAATGGGAGCGAAACGTGGAAACCTTATTTTTGAGAAGAAGACCATCAGGGTTTGCTCCAATTCCACTTGGGGGCCGGGCGTCGGCACAATTACGAACATCGTGGTTGAAGGTGATGCTGTCATATTCGTCGCTGATGAAAAAGGCGAAAGGGATTTGGAAAGAAAAGCCATAGAAGCGGGTGCTTTTACGGACAAATCGGCCATGATTAGAGCACGGCGACAACAAAAAGATGCGGGCACCTTGGGATTAACGAAATGAAGGAACAGTACAACATCATAAAGGCCAGCGGGTACGGGAGTGTGAAAACTGCAATCTTGAAAGAACTTGCTGGCTTAAGCAGGGAAAAGGGCTACGCCTATTGCAGCGTAGCCACCCTTGCCAGTTTCTGTGGGATGAAGGAGCGCTCTATGCAAAGCCACCTTCGCCAATTGGAACAAGACGGCGTTATCGGAATTGAATATGGCGTCGGACGTAAGCACGTGAACCACTACCACGTCGATTTTACGGCGCTCGCTGCAAAGACCCAAAAAGGTGCAAGTTCTGGTGATAAAGGGTGCAGCTTTATGCAGGGAAATGGCGCAGGTTTTGGCGATAAAGGGTGCAGCATTGTGCCAGAAAAGGTGCAGGATTCAACACCCAATATCAGAGAAGTAAGAGAAGTAAAGACTGATAAGTCAGTACTACCTGCCGGAGCGGAGAACGGATTGAGCAACGCAGCTAACGTTTTCAAGATTTGGGAAAGCTGGAACAAGGCTATTGAAGCATTCACCAAGAACAAAGGCACTCCGATTCCAGCAGCAATTTCAAACGGGGTTATTGCTGGCACCAATCTCCTTTATGACGCCATTGATTCGTGGGTTGGTTCCAATACGGATTGGGAAGTGCGCTGGCAACTGGTTTTGGATGAGATTCCCATCAATGCTTATTTCCGTGGCTTTACCGCCAAGAACGGGCATTTTTGGCACCCAGCGCTTCGGGATATGTTCATCCCACGTAGCGGCTGGAAGGGACAAGCAGCACTCAAAGATATTGGCGTGGAACGGGTGCTCTCAGGCGAATTCGAATGGATGCGGGACAAGGTCACGGTTCACATGTCGCAGTCAGATGACGAGAGTCAAGAAGATGATGGATACAAACACCTATAAGGGGGATGTTATGGTCGAGTTATCAAAAGAAGAGCTAAGCAATTTAATGACTAAGGCGCTGCACAGTGGCACACCGTCAACGCCGAACCAAAAAGCAGAAGCTGAAGCGGAGCGCTGTAAGGAGCGCCAAGAACGGGAGGCAGCGGCCAGCAAACGTCAGGAAGCGATAGCCAAGAGCAAGCGGATAATGTTTGAGCGTAAATTCACTTGTGTTGTCTGCGGTAAAAGTGACGTAGGTTACAGAACGGCACGTGAGTTCAATCACCTGAATCTGTACGGTGTAATGTACGACATCCCGTTTATCAAGCTCGACAGATGGGCACAGCCAATTATCGAGGACGGGGATGTAGTAGTGGTTGGCAACCCTCCCTTTATCGTTTGTCGAGAACAGTGCCGTAAAGATTGGCTTAGAAAGTATGCGCTGTCACAAAGTAAGTATCGGAACCTGATGAAACTTGAGCAGGAGCTTCCGTGCAGAATAGCGGTTGTACCCAGTATGGAATCGCTAAAGAACGATATTACCGATGCCGCAGGGGTCTCAAACCGTCCCAAAATCGATTCCATTATTGAAAGGCTGGATGGCAACAGGGGCTTCTATCTTAAAGGCATTGCTGGCAGTGGCAAAACCACGATTGCCGCCTCATTGGTGTTCGAGTATTTGGCAAGGGAACAGACGGTGAAGTGGATTACGTATGACGAACTGCAATCGGCACTTGGATGCCGCACAGTGCTGGCCGACGAACTAATGGCAAAGCTGGTGTACGGCGGGGTTTCCGCCGAGGAATACTCTCATCGAATCGACAAGGGGAAGCCGTGGGGTGTGGTCGTCATTGATGATTTGTCGCCCGATTTTCAGCCCCAAACGCAGGAACACGTCAGGCTGAAGCGGTTGTTCTCCCAATGGTATGAGCGGAATTGCAAGCTGATTGTGACCTCGAACATACCGATTGTGGAAATGGGAAAGGCTATTGCGCCGATGGTTTCGTCACGGATGCAGGAGTGCCTTATTGAGGTTACGCTTCCTGCTTACAATTACCGGCAGTACAGGGGAGACGAATGATGGCAAGGAAAAGCCCCGGACGGAATTACACGGGGCTTTACCAATCGAAGTGCGAGGGCTTTATCCAACAACCGATACAGCATTGGAATCGGCTTCTGGCTTCGGTTCCGATGGCAACTTCGGTTCGGGATTCTGTTCCCGTGCCTTCGGTTCCGGCTTCTTGGCAATTGGCTTCTTAGCAACCACCTTCTTCGTGGCCTTCTTTGCTGGCTTCGGTTCTGTTTTTCCCCGTGGCCTTTTCTTCAGGCGGATAAGCTTGCCTTCCTTGTTACGGTAGCCCTTGGTAATCATGTTGCTGACGATGGCCCGTAAGCTCTTGCTGCTATCTGGGGAAGCAGCATTCCAGCGGTTCGATTCTTTGGCTAGCTGCTCCATGCTCTTGCCTTCCGAATACAGCTTGGCAATCTTTTCGAAAGGGATGGGTTCGTGCTTTCGAGGTTTTGTTGCTTTCTTGGCTGCCTGCTTCTTGGTTTTCTTCATGTTGTTCCTTTCAATGCCTGCACTGTTGGTGAGGACACGAGAACAGAAACTTGTTCCTACGCCAAGCTCCTTCTGCCTACCATCTATTGCGTGGTTTCTAGGCGAGGCTCTCCCAACCGCAAGAGATGATGAACAATAAAAGACGCACCATTCGGCATGATTGAGCTAACCTATCGTGACAAAGCCGTACTAAAAGAGCTTTTCGTGGCAACAGGTGTTTTCAATGGTGTGCTGGGGGAGGTGCGGGATGATTCCGTTGACCACAAGTATTTAGCACGGGTGATTGCCGATGTTGCCCTTCACGTGCAAGCCATCGAAAAGGCACTTGATGAATTTGCCGAAGAATGGGGATACGAATAGCAGTGCCCAATAGCATCACTTGGAAGGTGAGCAAGTGGCCGATGTTAAGCCTGAGAGAAATGCCTGAGGTGGTTGCAATGACGGGTTGCTTGCTTTGGCCACCCCCTGCACGTTCCCCCAAAGAGCCGAAACGGGCATCCCACGTCCCCACCCGAAGCCTCGACAGGTTCATTCCAAGCCGACTGGCGAGTTTTCTGCCCCTGACCCACCCCGTGGCACCGCCCGAAGCCCCAGAAGGCATCAGAACCAATTCGGGGCAGGGGTGTTACGAGCCTTTGCCACACCGTTTTGGCTTCAATGACGGTAATGGCCCCCGTCGGCCAAAAGCCACGCGGTCTGGCAGTATTTGAGGGTGTGGCAGTAGTTGAGGGTTTCTCAATCCAGATTCCACCCTGAAGCCTTTTCGCCCTTTGCCCGCTCCTTTAGGCGAAATTCGGTGTTTTGACATCGGTAATGGCTCAGATGCTTGGCACGTGGTATGGCTCTGAGGCCAACTGCCACCGACGCTGAAAACGGCAATGGAAGCCGCTCAGGAACGAGAAGCCTTCAATAACCGCTCCATCTTCCTGAGCATCCCTGATGGGCTTTCTTCGAGCACGGACGCCAAATTGACAATGGTGCGGAGGCTTGGGCTTTTTTCCCCACGTTCCAACTGGCTGATGAAATTCCGATGATAGCCCGCTTTGAAGGCCAGTGCTTCTTGCGAAAGGGTGCATTGGTTCCGTGCGTTTCTGAGCACAGTGCCGAAGGCAGATTCGGGGCTGTGAACTTGCGGCTTGGGATTGTTTGAGGGGCGTCCCACAGCCGTGATTTTTCCTGTTGCACACTATTGTGTCATCCACCTATAGTAGTAAACCAACTTTTCTTCTTTTTATCGATTGAACAGGATGAGAGAAAGCCACTGTGCTTGGACGCACCTTGGAATAGTGGCTGTAACGAAAATTACTGTCGGGAGACAATCGGAGATACCCATCATGGCACACGGAATCATTTGGTATGAAAATCCACGAACTGGGCAACGGAGAGAGGCTCCAATCGGCTTCTCGTGGACAAATCTATTCTTTGGTTTTTTTGCTCCGCTGTTTCGAAGTGACTGGAAGTGGGCGGTCATCCAATTCTTCGCTGCACTGTTCTCTGCTGGTCTATGTTGGCTGGTCTTCCCATTCGTTTACAACCGGCTATATGCTAAAGACCTAATAAGGAACGGATTCAGAGTAGTAGGCAACCAACCACCGACTGCCACTCAAGCGCCACCGCCGCCATCTTCGCACCCAACTAAACCAACGACTGGGCATGGAATTAGCTGTTCAACGTGTGGGCAGGTTAATTCCCCCGCAAACCAGTCTTGTGATACGTGCGGTAGTAGCTTGAAAGCAGCACCTGCCTCGGCTCGCACTCTTTCAAAGATAGTGCCAATCGTGGTTATTGCCATTGGACTTCTTGGAGGCGGGGCACTGTTTGTCTATAAACAACGACAGGAACAATCAAAAGCCAAGAGTGATGATTCCTTTCACGTTCCCGGCGGTGTTTACATGGACATGGCAGCGGACAAGGCTGAGCCAAAGCTACGCAGCTACATCAGGAGTAAGGGTGATATTCCAGTAGGGGAGCTTGTGAAAACAGCAAGTCTCCAGAACGAGAACGCTATCATGCTGGCTTTGCAGGCGCAGTGCTCTCATGGAGGTACGAGCGGTCAGCAGGGCAAGTGTTCCAAAGTTTATGTCGAAGTCGTTTCGTTTGGTGACAAAGAAGGGGAGCTTCTCGCTGGGCCACAAGAATTTCTTTCAGCCTCCGCCATTGTGGAATTACGTGGTTGGGGCACTGAGGCAATCAACTGGGATGAGGAGAACAAGCGAAATGGAACTCGCTTATTAGTGAAGGTTACATTTGATGGCAAGAACCTCAAGCGAATACAAGAGCCAGTTCGATGATTCTTCTGTGATAGTGAACTACAAGTGGAACGGCAATCGGTTGAATGTAACTGGGAATGCTCCGACTCATCCACGGCGAGTGATGGATTATAGGCAGCGGCATTGCGAACCACTGCCCTTTTAATTACCTCCGTGGCTTCCTCACCGAACGGGCCATCAACAATCCCGGCAACGGAAGATTGGCGACCCTTTTGCCTCCCACATCGAAGGTGCCCTGCTGAGAAGTGCTGCCAAGCTTTTCCCCACGTTGGCCGTAGACGTTCGTTTTTGGCCCACTCGTTACGGTTGTCCCCAATTTCCTGCCCTCTGGACTCCAAAAGCTAGTTTTGTCCATCGTGAATCCTCCTGCTCACAAGTGCGTCCCTTGAAATTCGTTCTCTCGGAGATGGCAACAATTTGAAGACGCACCAATTGGCAGGAGGAAGGAATGGAACTTCAAAAACGAATTGTGGAACTGCTGCGCACCAAAGACGTGACCGCCGCAATCCATGAAGGAGACGTGTTGTTCTTGGCAAAGTGCGGGAGCACGAGCGTGCGAATCATCATCTCGGTCAACGAGGCCTCACTCGTCGTTCGGGCGTATATCCCGTTCTTCGTGCCAGCGAATCGCCGAACGGCCATCGCCGAAGCCCTAAGCCTTGCTAACTGGCAGCTTAGGTTTGCACGATTTGAACTCGATTCCGACGACGGAGAACTACGCTGCCGTGGGGATTTTCCCCTCTTTGACGGGGTTCCAACGGACAAGCAGTTGACGAATGTCGTTTACGCCGTCTGGTCGAACACAGAACGGTACGCACCAGCTTTGTTGCAGGTGATGGTGGCGGGAACTGACCCAGCTTTGGCAATCGGAATAGCGGAGGAAGACGAGGGGGAACGACCACAGCAGACGAGAAATACCGATTTATCTGTGAATTAGCTTGGCTTTGCTATTGCCGAGTAAATCACTTGACCCAGCGGGCTTCTACCCTGAACATGGTGACATCGCTATATTTCCGAAATTGAGGGAATTGGACTAGACGATGCCAGCATTCAAGCCCGACTCAAGTTTCTTCCGAAAAATCGTGCTTGGCACAATCGGCAGCCGTGCTGTATGTGCCGATATGAACAGGCGTGGGCACCATATGTTCGAGTTGGAGAGAGGGTCAACTGACACCAAGCTCTGGAAAGACGTTAAACGTAAGCGTGTACGCATTCCCGATCTGATCTGTACGAACTGTGGTGCCAGGGTTGAAAGTCGTGCTAAGAGCAAGGCTGAATTATCTATGTCACACAGCCCTACCGAAATCGAGCGCTCATGGGATTTCGGGATGGTGGACTCGGACATCATTGCATATCCCGTATGCTCTGCTATCGGCGAAAAATACTGGAGCAGTGGGAAGCTGAATTCCGATGCGTCGTACTGGCACGAGCGAAATTGGGTAAAATGGCAGCCTGAGCGCCACATAAATTTCTTCAAGGTGTCCAACTTTCGCTCCGTGTCATTTGTGACCCTCGCACGTAAAGGTGTTACCGAAGGGTCTGAATTGACAATCGCATGGCCTGCGATTTTCGCCACATACGATGGGGTGGTAAGTACTGTCGATGGTCTCAAGATAAAAATTCAGAGAGAATCCGACAAGCGAAGTTTCAGCAGAACTGTAAAGGAAGGCCAGCAAGTCTCTGTTCAACCGGGGCAGAGAGTTGCGTTGAATGCAGTAATTGCCTCTGCCGTGCAGCCTTTGAGTGCTGATGACCTCCGTTGTCCGGGGCAACTTCCTGAGCGCCACATTGACCAATTGCTTCGTTCTCGTGAACGCACACAAAGATTTACAGGTATTAAACTGGCACGGCTTAGGGACGACAATGGGCATTGTGACTTTGTAGCTGCATTGGTTGCAGATGCGGAAGAGGATTTGTATGTTCGGCTTGAGGGGATTGCATACCTCGCGGCTGTATGTGGAAAACCCCTCGCCAACCTAATCGCAACATATTCAGCAAGCCCCGACCCTCAAACACAACTTGAAGCGGTAATTACGTTGGGCGAAACGAACACCGTTGAAGCTGGCCATCTGCTTTCGGGCATTCTTGATGACCCTGTTATGCCTTATTTTTTGCGAAGTGCAGCGGCATGGGGACTTTCACGAATGGCGGGAAGTGAGCCTATTCGGAGGCTAATCCATGCTTTCAACGACGTTGATTTAGACATACGGCAAGAGGCTCTGGACGGAGTTGTTCATATAGGGGGTGCTGCCACTCCGCTATTGCTTGAGAGCTTGAGGCAACCGCATAATGAGGCAATTGCTGCTGGATGTGCCGAAGCCTTGCGCCAGCACGGACTGGAGTATGAACTGCCGTTGGACGAAGTCGCACAACTATTGGGGCCTGGTGCATCTCATTGGTCTGTTTGGCTTGCGGGTAATCTTCCGAAGGAGCACATTGCGGCAGCCGTGCTGCCACTTCAAGAGACCAATCCACAGTTACACTATGCAATAACTGTGCTATGGTCTTTCATGGAAAGTTGGATTTCTCGGCGGTGGGAAATAAGGCCAACCGCAAAGTTTCCAGAGAACAATCAATGAATTTCGAAGTTCCAGCTTGTATTGATATCTGTTACCGCACCGCCCGTGGTGTGCAGGTCGTCGGTGATAGTAGGGCCGTCCTAAGCTCATTGCCAGCTAATTCCATTGACCTTATAGTGACTAGTCCACCTTTTGCTTTGTTACGGGAGAAGAGCTATGGGAACGAGTCCCAGTCCGAGTATATTAATTGGCTTCTCACGTTTGGTCAGGCTGCATATCGGGTCTTGAAGCAATCTGGAAGCTTGGTGCTGGACTTGGGAGGAGCATACGAGCGTGGTAAACCTGTAAGGTCACTCTACAACTATCGAGTGTTAATCCAATTCTGTGACACGCTGGGATATCGGTTAGCCGAGGAGTTCTTTTGGTATAACCCTGCGAAACTACCATCTCCAATCGAATGGGTTAATAAGCGTAAGATTCGAGCGAAAGACTCAGTAAATACTGTTTGGTGGTTTTCTAAGTCGGATTTCCCAAAAGCTGATGTTACAAAAGTTCTTGCTCCATATTCCGCTCGAATGACGACGCTATTAAAGAATGCTGACAAGTTCTACAAACCCAAGCTGCGTCCCTCGGGCCATGACATTAGCAAGCGGTTTGACAAAGACAACGGTGGAGCAATCCCTAGCAACCTCTTGCAAATATCGAATACAGATAGCAATTCCAATTACTTGAGGAAATGCCAAGAACATGGGTTTGACCGGCATCCCGCTAGATTTCCTGAAGCATTGCCGAAATTCTTTATTGAGTTTTTGACCGACCCAAATGATGTTGTGGTAGATATTTTTTCAGGGTCGAACACAACTGGCTATGTAGCAGAACAATCGAAACGGGAGTGGATATCCATCGAGATTGACCGAAGCTACGCCTTGGCCTCGGTGCTTCGGTTTATGGAGAACTGGGATGATACGCGAATACGACTTTCGCTAAAGCAACTGAAAGAGGGGCATCCCCTAGATACGTCCCTTGTCGAACCCGACCCAGAACTGCCGCTATCGATTGGTCAATCCATATAACGCGTTCGGCAGCAGGTTTCTGCTTCGTAACCCCCTGTCGAGTTTTCCACCCTTTCCCACACACCGCGGGATTCCCTGTTGGGCCTTTAACATCCACCACGGGCTTGGAAAGGCACTGTGTGTTCTGTGCCCCTTCCTCACCGCCGCTCCACTTCCTGCATCACCAACCGTGCCAGCGTCACCGAGTCTGAAATCGTCGCAACCACCTTGGGTGACCGTACAATTGGCTCTCCTCGCAGCCGAATTGCAGCAATGATGGAGGCGGCAATCAGCAAAGCCCCGTTCTGCTTTTGTGAATCCATGCCGAAACAGCGTAGGCGATGAAAAGGCGAAAGTCAAGGACGGGAAAATCCTATTGTATTTCCAGCCACTTCAGAGTAGAAGGTGGGCATGTGGTGCTGGCTCAACACAAACGCTGGGGCAATACAGGGCATATCAGCGGCATTGACGGTTGTCGTTACTGCTGTTCTGGCTTGGATTACGTGGCGATATGTTCGCCTAACAAATACGCTAGTGGCAAGTACTCAGAAACAGTTCCAACTCACACAAAAACAATTCCACGCTGCATATCTCCCACAGCTTACGCTTCGTGTTTACAACACTGGCAGTGAACTTCGCAGGGTTGTTTTCCAGTTCTCCAATGTCGGCACTCTGCCCGTTCGGATACATTCGCTCTTAGTCAGGATTATTGACAGGGAGCCGTTGTTTGAACACACTGCCTCGGGGGTCGTGGGTATGGTTTTGTTCCCCTCCACTTCGAATACTCCAGAAGTCGGTGATTTTGAGATTCCCACCGAAGTGTGGAATACGCTGTCTTCGACGAGGTCTATTCCTGAGATGTGCCATTGTTTTTACCTTGATGTTGTGGTGAGCGATGTAGCTAATCTAGTTCGATATCGGTGTAGCCTTCATCCCGAAATTGGTTATGTCGTCACGGTGCTTGAGCCATGAGCGAATGGGTAAGAATCCTGATTTCGGCTGTGGTGGGCTTCAGTTCTGCTTTGTTGATAGAGCCTGTGAAATATCGATTTTCTATTTGGCTTACTTCACGGCGAGCGGAAAAGACCATCAACAGAGAAATCGGCAGGATGTATCAACTTTTTTGCCTACAGAATGAAGATGATGAATTCAAGCATTTGGCAGTATTTCGGTGCAATCTGACCAGCGCATACGACTATTACTTTGAACATCATCGTGAAGCTCTCTACCGAATTAAGTGGTACGAACGATATCAAGGCTTTTATGAGTGCTACAGAGTTGCCCTGGAACTCTTGAAGGCTCGACAGATTACTGCGCTGAAAGCAGCCGAGTACGTCCGTGATGAGTTCAAGTTCCGATTTGACACAGGGCTTCTCAGAAAAGAAATTATCTGCAAATACGCCGCAGATTTCGATAAAACGGACAAGTCTCTGTTGAACCACGAATCGTTCAAGAAATTCGAGGAAGAGAGAAGGAAGAGAGAGCAGCCCAAACCATAATCACAAGCTCTTGCCAACCACCGCGCTAGAACCCTGCCGAGTCGCCATCCTGCCACACGTTTCCGAGGGTTCCCTGTTGGGCCTTTAACATCCACCAAGGGCCTTGGAAGGCACCATGCCGTTCCGTGTGCCTCTTTTTGTGCCCCCTCTAGATATGCAAACGTATCATTCCGTATCAGTGCCGACTGCCTGGGAGATGCCGGTATGTCATTGATTCAGAACGGTAAATCCTGTCGAATCAGTGGCAGCGAAAAAACGGTGTTCCTGAACTCATAATCCATTGGTCGTAGGTTCAAATCCTACCGGGCCCACCAAGCTCCCTAGAATCAATCACTTCCGCAAGCGGCCAAAGCCGATTTGGCAATAACTGGTAACAACTGTTCTGCAACTTGAGCCAGCGGAGCACGGAAGTTCTCAACTTCATTAAGTCATAGGCATTGAGCAGAATCTCAACCGAGTTTCCGAGAATGCCCGCTACGAGCTTCGCTGATTCGCCGTTACGGAGCAGATTTGTTGCGATTGTTCGCCTGAAGTCGTGCCAACCATGCAGTTGAATCCCGAGCGACTGGACAATTGGATGAACGTATCGCTTCAGAGCATTGCCAGGATTAACAGACTTTCCTCTTCGTGACCGGAAAACATACCCTGATTCAGTTTCTCCAAGAGCACGCATACGCTCAATCAGCACGGCAGGAATCGGTAACTGCCGGGTCAAAAGTCCGGGAGACGTGTCGTTCGCTTTCATCTTGTACAGAATTTATGTGGTTGTCCCGTACCGGCCAAGGTTGCAAACAAAACTCCTTCGACCGACCGGCGGCTGCATTCAATGATTCGGAGTATCTCTTCCGGGCTGAAGCACAGTAGTGAGCAATTCACCTTTCCAGGAAACGGCGCTGTTCGTCTTTATAAATTCTTTATTACTTTTTTACGTACATTTTAGGCGCGCAGGTATTGAATGGAATGCAGGCAGAACTCGTGGCGAGGAAAACCATAATGAGCTCTGGCCGGGTTTGAATTATGGGAAAAACTCTGGAAGCGGTGGCCACTTCTCTGGTGTGGATCTTTCTTCTCGGATTATTCGGTTCCGCCCTGGTGATCGTGCTGACCACGATTGAAGACGTGAGGGTGCTGCTGGAAAAAGACGATACCCCTCAACCCCCTGAGGCCATCTCACTCCGCGGTAATTAGGAGCAATAATCGCGGCAACTGATTTTGCCGCCGGGTAGCCCCTTTTTGCATATGTCATTGGCACAGCCAGTCGAGAAGCCGCCAAATAACCGGGTTCGCATCGTGGTCGCCAGCTCGGTGATGCTTACCTTCATCTCCTTCTGGCGAGCGGCGGCGATCGTGCTGAACGATCTGGGCTCCTCCGCCTTTTACGCCGGCAGCATCGCCGAGCAGGCAGCCGGCAAGGCGGCTCCCTGGCTGGTGCTGGGGGTGATGATCTTCTCCTTCGCCGTGCGCGCCGTCTATGTGGAAAGCTGCGCCATGTTCGTGCGCGGCGGCGTCTACCGGGTAGTGAAGGAAGCCCTGGGCTCCGCGCTGGCCAAGATCAGCGTTTCGGCGCTCATGTTCGATTATGTCCTGACCGGCCCGATATCGGGTGTTTCGGCAGGGCAGTACATCGCCGGCCTGATCAACGAGGTGCTGGCCGCCGGCGACGCTCATGGTCTGGTGCCGGTCGCCGCGCACCGCCTGTTTGGCGGCGTGCCCCAGGTTCCCGTCGATGCCACCTCCGTATTTTTCGCTTTAGCGGTGACCCTTTACTTTTGGTGGCAGAACATAAAAGGCATCGAGGAATCCAGCGACAAAGCCATGAAGGTGATGCAGGTTACCACCGTGATGGTGGTGCTGCTGCTGGGCTGGGGGATTTTTTCAGCCGTGTACAAGGGCGCATTGCTGCCCCCCTTACCTGTGCCGGCCAACCTGCATTTCAGCGAGGAAGCCCTCGGATTCCTCAAGCACTCAAGTTTGGCCAGGACCTTCGGCCTGTTCGGCATCCTGATGGCCTTCGGCCACGCCATTCTGGCCATGAGCGGCGAAGAGACCCTGGCCCAGGTCTACCGCGAGATTGCCAGCCCCAAGGTCAAGAACCTGAAGCGCACGGCCTTGATCATGGCTATCTATAGCCTCGCTTTTACCGGCATATCGGCCTTGCTGGTGGTGATGCTGGTGCCGGACAACGTGCGCATGCTGCCGGAGAACAAGGACAACCTGCTGGGCGCCATGGCCATGTATTTCGTCGGGCCACAGTTGTTGCGCCTGCTATTCCGCGGTTTCGTGGTGTTTGTCGGTTTCCTCATGCTGGCCGGAGCGGTAAACACCGCCATCGTCGGCTCCAACGGCGTGCTCAACCGCGTCTCGGAAGACGGTGTGCTTACCGACTGGTTCCGCAAGCCGCATCGCAAATACGGCACCACCTCGCGCATTCTCAATCTCATCGTCGGATTGCAACTGTTCACCATCATTGCCAGCCGGGGAGACGTGTACCTGCTGGGTGAGGCTTATGCCTTCGGCGTGATCTGGAGCTTCACCATGAAGGCGCTGGCCATGCTGGTGCTCCGCTACAAGGACAAGAGCCCGCGAATCTGGAAGGTGCCGCCCACTTTCTACATCGGGAAGACGGAGATTCCGGTGGGGCTGGCTTCGGTGTTTCTGGTGCTGTTGGCAACGTCGATGGTAAACCTGCTCACCAAGTCGGTGGCGACCATTTCCGGAATCGCCTTTACCATCTTTCTGTTTGCCGTCTTCACCATCTCGGAAAAGATCAACCTGCGCAAATCTTCCCGCGCCGAGCGCAAGATGAAAGAGCACTTTCAGCTCATCCAGCGCGAGCAGGTGGGCCGGGAGAGCGTAGGCGTGCGGCCGGGAAACGTCTTGGTCACCATTCGCGACTATACGGCCATGCACCACCTGCGCTATGTGCTGGAGCGCACTGATACCAAGGAGCAGGACGTAGTGGTCATGGAGGCGCACCTGCTGGGCTTGGGCACCGGCGAGTACGATCTGGCTTCGGCGCAGATCTTCAGCGACTACGAGCAGACCCTCTTCACCCGCGCCGTCAGCATCGCCGAGAGTTATGGCAAGCACATCTCGCTGCTGGTGGTGCCGGCGCGCGATGTGTGGTCGGCCATTGTGCAGACGGCAATTTCACTGGAATCGGCGGCGGTCGTGGCGGGACTCTCCAGCAAGATAACGGCGCAGGAGCAGGCTTTTCGCTTGGGGCGCGCCTGGGAGACCGCCCCGGAGCCCAAGCGTGAGTTCGTTGTGCAAGTGGTAAAAGCAAATGGCGAGGTTGAGTCGTTCCGCATCGGCCCGCACAACCCGACCATCGGCACCGAGGATATGTATCTCACCCACCGCCTCTGGCTGCGTGCTACCCAGGAAGCGGGACTGGAGGGACTACATCACTCTGAGGTCGTTTCCGTTGCCTTGGACCGGCTGGCGCAGGACCTCACCCAACGGCCTGAAGACGTGCTCAGGGCCCTCCGCGAACACACCGCCAGGGGACGGCCCGATCCTTCCAAAACCTCGAAAATCGACAGCAGCCATAACGAGCGAGCGTAAGTCACAGGTCTTCGGGCGGAACGGCCACAACCGGGCGCTGTTCCACGTGTCCAGTCAGCAGGAGACGCCGCGACGGTCTTCCAGCGGATGCGATAATAATAAGGTCCAAAATCTCCCTACCGCCGGGGGATTGGGGTTAAATGACGATTGCGCCGGAAATTGTCTGTTCAGGGAGGTTCTTCCATTCATGGCTAGCTTGACTATCAGGCCGATTAACACCGGTTACGTTCTTACTTCGCCGAAACAATATCATTACCATCATTCGACTATTGAATACCTGAAGAATGTCAGCGACCAGAAGGTCCCGCTTCCGGTTTTTACCTTTCTAATCGAGGGCGGCAAGGAGCTGGTGCTGGTCGATACCGGCATGGCTTGGACCGAGCGGGCGGAAAAATACCATCATCCCGGATCGTACCAGCCGGAAGGAATGGCGATCCACGAGCAACTGGCGAAGATCGGCTACCAGTGCGAAGACGTCGGCACCGTCATCTTTACCCATCTGCACTGGGACCACATCTTCTACATGGAGAAGTTTACCCGGGCACGGTTTATCGCCCACCGCGTGGAATATGAATTCGCGCTGGACCCCATTCCTCTTTATTACAAGTCGTACGAGCATCCCTGCCTGGGCGTACGACGGCCGTTTGAGGGCCTGAAGATCGATGTCGTAGACGGCGAAGAAGAGATCACGGCGGGGGTGCGGGTCTTCCCCACGCCGGGGCACTCTCCGGGACACCAGTCGGTCGAAGTGGATACCAAGGACGGCAGCTATATCTGCGCCGGCGACTCCGTCTTCCTGATGGCCAACTTCAACCCCATTCCGCAGATCCACTACACGATCACACCGCCGGGACGCTACGCCGACATAGTCGCCTGCTGGAAGAGCATCGAGCTGCAGAAGAAGCGCGCGGCAAACCTCCGGCTTATGCTCCCCTGCCACGAGCCGGAACTGGAAGAGCGCATAAAAAAGACGCCGGTGCTGGGCCTTTGAGTATTGGAAGTGCAAGCGGGAACGCGCCGGGCATCGACCGCTATGCTGTACCGAGCGCCCCCGGATGGGTATCGCGCCCGGGTCTGAAAAGGGCCGGTTGGGAGCTCGCCGTGCGGCTGGAACGCTCCTTTTTAGCGTACAAATCGATCGAGATCGTGTACGTGTGGGGGAGGCTGAGGGTAGGCAGTGTTTTATGTGTGAGCAGTGTGACAATCGCAGCCGCGCGAGCCGTAAGCATTACAACTTCACAAATCTGAGTTCCTCGACATGCACATAGACTTTGCTACCCTGCTGGTCAGTCGCATGCCACCAGCTTTGCCGCATGCGACCGGTCAACTAGAGCGGTTTCAGAGTTGATGTACTCACTAACCGTGGAAGCGCCGGGCTTTATTGATTGCTGTATATGTTATGTCCCAGGGACAGCACATGTTCGATGTGATTAGGGTCCCATTACAGTGATCGTGTATCCAAGAAAGAGACGTCATGGCGAGCGGCGGCGGGTAGCGCCGGAGTCGAGTCATCTTGTGTTTTCGCGGCAAAACACAAGATTCCTCCACTCCGCCGGGCTGCGCACGGCTTTGGTCGGAATGACGTTCTCAATATTTTGATCTAGACACATCGGTCATCCATAAGAAGCCTGGGACATTACTTTTGCAGGCCTCAATAGCCCGGCGAACCGCAGTCGGAAAGGGAACCGGCTTTAAAAGCCCCTTAAATTTAGGTGGACCTATTCACCGGGCTAAAGCCCGGTGCTTCCACCTGGGTACAGCAACTATAAATTTGCTCTAGCTCTAGAACGTCAACGTGCTTGGCGCAGGTTTCTATTCCACACCGAGAATCACATGCCCAGCCTTGAAGGCGGCACAGGCATGGTCGCCCTTCTTGAAGCCGAGGCTGTGGGCGCTTACGTTTGTAATGATTGCCGTCAGCGAATGTCCACCATCGAGTTTCAGAATCACTTCGCTGTTCACCGCTCCTTCTTGAACCTTGTCCACGGTGCCGCAAAGAATATTGCGGGTACTCAACTTCTTGGCATGCAGGTCCTTTCCCAAGATGATCCAGCTTGCCTTGATAAGCGCGATGGCCTTTGTCCCAGGCTTGAGGCCGAGGCGATCCACGCTTGCATTCGTGATGCCAGCGATGATTTTGCCGCCACTCGCCAGGGTCAGTTCGATCTCGGCGTTCACCGCCCCCTTGGTAACGTTTGTCACTCTTCCAGGAAACATGTTGCGTGCGCTAGTCTGCATGTGCGCTCCTCAGTCGATCCTTTTCAGGAGAATTCACAACAAGGTGCAAGACGCTGCGCCAGGTCTTCCAAGCATCACGGCTCAATCTTCAGCGCCTGCATGGCTTCGCCGACCACGTAGATGGAGCCGGTGATCACCAGCAGGGGATCGGGACCGAGCTGCCGGGCGCGGGTGCTGGCCTCGCGAATGGCGTCTCTCACCTCGGGTACCTGCGCCAGCGGGACGCCGCAGCCTCCTGCGGCCTCGGCCAGCTCAGCCGTAGTGGCGGCGCGCGGATTGCCCGCCGGCTGGCACAGCACCACGCTTTGTGCCAGCGGGAAGAGAATGCGCGCCATCTCGCGGATCGCCTTATCGCGCATGGCGCCGAAGACCATCACCAGCGGACGACTGCCAGCCCGGGAGATGTTCTCCGATAGCCCTGCCCGCAGCGCCCAGGCGCCGGCGGGGTTATGGGCCACGTCGAGCACCGTCTCGGGACGCAGACTGCCAGGTTGCGGGGCCCCTGGCAAACGCCGTGGTTGCGTTTGCTGAGGCGATTCGGCTTCCAGCACCTGGAAGCGTCCCGGCCAGCGGGTCAGGCGGGTGCCTTCGGCCACCTGCTGCGGAGAAATCTTGTAGCCCAGCTTGTGCAACTCCTCGACGGCGCTGATGGCCAGCGCCAGGTTGCGAAGCTGATGCCGTCCCGCCAGCGCCGGCGCGATTTCGACCTCTTCTCCCATGACCTCCATGGTGAAGCTGGCGCGCCCACCCGCGCGCCGGGATGAACTCACCAGCTCCTCAGTCTGCGGCGCTAGCGAAGCAACGTAACGCGCCGCGTTGATCGGCAGGGCTCCGCTCTCCAGAATGGCCTTGCCGAGGGTGGCGTTGGCCTCGGGATGCTGCGGCAGCGTGATCAGGGGCCGCCCGCGGCGCATGATTCCCGCCTTTTCCGCGGCGATCTCAGCAATAGTGTTGCCGAGAAACGCCTGATGATCGAGGTCGACGTCGCTGATCACCGAGATCAGCGGCTCCAGGATGTTGGTGGCGTCGAGCCGTCCACCCATTCCCACCTCGACCACGGCGATCTCAACGCCCTGGCGCGCGAAGTGCTCGAAGGCCAGCGCCGTCGTGGTCTCAAAAAAGCTGGGATGCCAGGGCAGGCCGCCCTCAGCCACCAGGCTGGAGGCCACTCGGCGCACGCGGTCGTAGGCGGCGGCAAAATGAGCGTCGGAGACAGGCTCGCCATCGATGCGGATGCGCTCGTTGATGCGCACCAGGTGCGGCGAAGTGTACAGTCCGGTGCGGTAGCCGGCGCAGCGCAGAATAGAAGCCAGCGTGGCCGCCGTCGAGCCCTTGCCGTTGGTGCCGGCAATCAGCACCGAGCGGAAGCGCGTATCCGGCGAACCCAGCGCCTGGCACAGCACGCGCATGTAACGCGGGTCGAATTTGTAGGACGGGGTTAGATACAGCTCGTGCCCAAGCTGATACAACTCCGAGACAGCGGTCTGATAGGCAACCATTCCTCTGCCAGTATAGAACGCGAGAACCGTTCCAGGTTCTTCGTTGCTAGCAGGAATCTCTTTTTCCAGCTCTGAATGGCTGAAATTGTCCTGCTCGGGAGTGAGTTTGCATCAGCGATTCGGTTCCCATAACTTCATCAGCGGTTTCTGCGCGGGACGCCCGTACCCTGTGCGGCCCGGTCGGGGATTGCTCTGCCCGATTTTGCGATGGTGACAGCCGCCGCCGTCGTGGAGTGCGAAGCTACACGGAGCCAACCATATGCAATGCCCGCGACGGTAAAAGGACACCCGATGCTCCAGATTTTTCAGCCAATGAAACAGCGCCAAGAGAACAGCAGTAAAGACCACCGCTACAGAAACTCGAGCGCAGGGCTCGCAATTGGCCTCTGATGCTGCGGTAGATCATGACTGATGCCGCAGTTGCGCAGGAATGGGTTGGCCGCTTTGCTTGCGCGTCTCGATGCAATAAATGCAAAAAAAACACTTGTCAAGCCATAGAAGGGCTCCTATAATTCTTTTATTTTGCATACGTATGCAATATTAGTCAAGGGGAAAAGTTTATGGCCAAATGGCTGAAAAAAGGTGCGGAACCCGAGGCCGTTAAGAACGCCGCTCGGGAAGTGCGGGAGGTCGTGGAGAAGATCTTGGCCGATATTGAACAGCGCGGCGATGCCGCCGTGCGCGAGCTGTCCATTAAGTTTGACCACTTGGACAGGGACGACTATCGGCTCACCGATGCGGAAATTCAAGCTTGCATCTCACAGCTGTCCAAAAAGAACATCACTGACATCGAATTTGCTCAGGCACAGGTGCGAAACTTCGCGCAGCATCAGCGCGATTCAATGAAAGAGATTGAGATCGAAACGATGCCCGGGGTAATTCTTGGTCACAAGCACATTCCGGTCAATGCAGCCGGGTGCTATGTGCCGGGTGGAAAGTATCCCATGCTCGCATCTGCACACATGTCAATAGTTACAGCGAAAGTGGCTGGGGTGCCACGCATCGTGACTTGTGCCCCCGCGTTCCAAGGCAAACCGGCACCTGCAATCGTCGCCGCGCAATATCTCGGTGGTGCGGATGAAATATATTGTCTGGGGGGTATTCAGGCTATCGGTGCGATGGCGCTGGGAACCAAGAGCATTGCTCCCGTCAATATGTTGATCGGTCCCGGAAATGCGTACGTTGCGGAAGCCAAACGCCAGCTTTTTGGCCGCGTCGGTATTGACCTGTTTGCCGGACCGACCGAAACCCTGGTCATCGCTGACGAAACTGTGGACGGCGAGCTTTGCGCAACTGACCTCTTGGGACAGGCGGAGCATGGACCGGATTCCCCTGCAATTCTACTTACGACCTCCGAAAAACTTGCCCGCGAAACTATGGAACAAGTCGATCGATTGTTGAAGATTCTGCCGACGGCCAAGATCGCGATTCAATCATGGTCAAAGTACGGGCAGGTGATCGTCGCTGAAAATGACGAGGAGATGGTAAAGGTCGCGGATGAAATTTCGTCCGAGCATGTGCAAGTCATGACGCGAAATGACGATTATTTTCTGAAGAACATGAGGAATTACGGCGCGTTGTTTCTGGGGCCGCGCACAAACGTTTCCTATGGTGACAAGGTTATCGGTACAAATCATACCTTGCCGACAAAGAAGGCGGCCAATTATACAGGAGGTCTTTGGGTTGGCAAATTCCTGAAAACCTGCACCTTTCAACGCGTGCTGACCGATGAAGCATCGACACTGGTCGGTAAATACTGTTCGCGGCTTTGCGCACTTGAAGGGTTTGCTGCTCACGGCGAGCAGGCCAATATCCGCCTGCGGCGCTACGGCCATCAGGTTGTGCCGTATGGCGGTGCCGCGGATTAGATGCTGCCTCATTGATCTTAGCCGGATCAATCGGTTGAAGCGTTCATCTTCGCTACTGCCGCGCTTTTGCTAAGGGGATGCGTCAGGAAGCATATTGCATGTAATTTCGCAAATACTTGATTCAAGCTAACAAGGAGAAGCTACGATGTTTGTCGAAGAACGGATTTATACGGTTCAGCCAGGTAAAGCGCCGGATTTTCTCAAGCTATACGAGCAAGAGGGTATGGCAATTCAACTCAGGCATCTCCCGGCAATGGTGGGGTACTACACTTCCGAAATTGGCACCTTGAACCTGATTGTCCATATGTGGGCTTTCGAGGATCTCAATCAGCGCGTTGCGAGACGAACACAGATGATTGCTGACCCTGATTGGCAAAACTACCTGAAGAAGCTAATGCCGCTAATTCTTCATCAAGAATCTCGGATACTGAACCCAGCCCCATTTTTCGAGGGTCGGTTGCGGGCAATTATTGAAGCCGGGAAGAAATCGAAATAGGCAGCCCAGATGCTTTCCGCTTTTGGCGTTCATGCACATATAGACGGGCCAGGATCTACTCTTGTGTGCCAATCGAAAGTGGCAGTGATGTTCTTGCGGTTTCGAATTTTTTGAATGAGTGAGGAAGGCATAAGATGAACAAACAAGGCAGGAGCGAATTCGACCTTTCAGGAAAAGTAGCAATTATTACCGGGGGCGCGCGGGGGATCGGCTTGCATATTGCCAAAGGCTTCGCGAGACACGGGGCTGATATCGTTATCTGCGATATCTTGGACAAGGAATTGGAAGACGCAAAGAAGGAAATCCAGGCTCTTGGAGGTAATGTGTTTACGTCCAAGACGGATGTGACCAAGATGGAACAGATAAAGAAATTGGTGAATGAGGTTGAAACAAAATTTGGTCACATCGATATCTTGGTCAACAATGCCGGCGTCAACTATCCGCAATGGGCTGAGGATGTAACCGAGGAAATCTGGGACAAGACTTTCGACTTGAATCTCAAAGCCCCGTTTTTCTTCTCTCAACTGGTCGGGAAAATAATGATTCGCCAGAAGAAAGGCAAGATCATCAATATTTCCTCGCAGGCAGGCTGCGTAGGAATGATTAAAAGAGCTGCCTATTGCTCAACTAAGGGCGGACTAAACCAGCTAACCAGGGTGCTGGCAACTGAGTGGGCGAAGCACCACATCAATGTGAACGCAATAGCTCCAACATTTGTTGAAACTAAGCTATCTAAACCAATGCTGGAAGATCCGGAGTTCCGCAAATACGTATTCGAGAATCTGCTACTACAAGAATACGGTTCGCCTGAAGACATCGTAGGGGGCGCCATTTATCTCGCGTCAAGTGCGGCGGACCGGGTAACTGGCCATGTACTTATGATTGATGGCGGCTGGACAGCTCATTAAGCGATCAAGCGGTTAAACGACTTAACTATATTAAGAAAGGACGCGAAATGAGTGAACGAAAGAAAGTATCGGTGCCAGAACTTCACCAGATGAAGAAGGATGGCAAAAAGATATCAATGCTAAGCGTCTATGATTATCCAACTGCCTTGATCGCAGATCGAATTGGTCTTGACACAATACTTATTGGGGACTCATTAGCGCAAACTGTTTTGGGACAGAAATCCACGGTGACCGCTACGATGGAGGAGATGCTCCATCATGCGAAAGCAGTTACCAGGGCGACACAGCGTACATTTGTTATTGGTGACATGCCCTTCATGTCTGCGAATCTCGGTGAACGAGACACAATTATTAATGCCGGCCGTTACTTAAGAGAAGGCGGGACAGATGCGGTAAAGCTAGAGGGTTTTGGCGATGTAGTCGGCCTAGTAAAGGCCGTCCACAACGCCGGAATACCGGTGATGGCTCATTTAGGCTTAACTCCGCAAAATATGTCAATTTTGGGTGGACCCAAGGTGCAGGGGAAAGATCTAAAGACTGCGCGAAAGATCATTGATGACGCGCAACGACTGCAAGACGTTGGCGCGTTCGCACTTATCCTTGAGTGCGTGCCAGATCAGATTTCAAGGATTATCGCCGAGCGCCTTGAGATCCCTGTCATAGGTTACGGTGCCGGACCGTATGTCGACGGCCACGGAATAGTTTCATCGGATTTGCTGGGAATGATTGATGGCCCCATTCCAAAATTTTCACGTAACTATGTAAAACTGCATGAAATTATAGGCAAAGCTTTCGAAGCATATATAAAGGATGTGCAGAGCGGAGATTATCCAACGGATCAGGAAACCTACCATATCAATGAAGCGGTATTGAAAACAATTCTGGAAGAAGTAAAACAATCGGACCGCGATTGAGGGATTTTTAGTAGATCAACGGCCGGTATTTCGTTTCGCCAGGGTTTCATTCAATGCTATGTCGAGTTGTGTGCTCAGATGTCGGCATGGAAGTCGACCAAGTCCGGCAACTGAAACAGCTAGAGGATGAAAACGTTCGTCTAGAGAGTCTGGCTGAGTTGACACTAGACAAGACGATGCTGCAGGATGTGTTGAGAAAAATTCTGAAGCCCTCGCGGCAGAAAGCGATAGTGAAGTGTCTGCGCGATGGCGATGAATTAAAAAAGATTAATATCCACTTGTCAAGTGATTAACTCAATAATATACTCTTCGAAATATCCGAGGAGCAACTCCTAAATTAGCCACTGAGGTTGACGCAAAGTCGGCCACAGGGTGAGTCTGCAAACCGGAAAGGAGGCTGTATGAATAAAGGAATCAAGATGTTGGTATCGGCGCTGTTGGCCTGCTCCCTGCCGTTCGTTATGGACGGCCTTGCACAGACAGCGGGGGGCTCATCTGCGAAAGTTACGGAAGTTAAGATTGGATACATCCTGCCTTTGAGCGCAGAAAATGCGCCGCAGGGTCAGCAGAGTAAGCGCGCCATCGAAATGGCTGTTGAAGAGATTAATGGTGCAGGAGGCATTAAAGCGTTGGGCGGCGCCAAGTTCAAGATTATTTACGCCGATACACAGAGTAAACCACAAGTGGCTGTGCAGGAGGCCGAGCGCCTGATAACCAGGGAGAAGGTGGATTTTCTTGCGGGAGCTTATCACTCGGGCGTGACCCTACCCGCATCCGAAGTCGCGGAACGCTACAAGAGAGTGTGGTGGTGTCCCGTATCTTCTGATGACTCCATCACCAATCGGCCCGGATTTAGATATGTATTTCGCTTGGCAGAAAAAACCTCGATGAGAATTATTGCTCAGCTAGATTTCCTTGAAGCGATGTCGAAGGAAACCAAAACACCTATCAAGACTTTTGCCTTGGTATACGAGAACACCGGCTTCGGACAGGGCGCTGCCAATGTATGGAAAAAGCTCTTGCCACAACATGGCTGGCAGATTGTTGTGGATGAAGCCTATGATTTCAGGACCGCAGACCCAAGTCCGGTTGTCACCAAAGTCAAGGCAGCCAAACCTGATGTAGTCTTGATGGCCAACTCTGCCATGCCCGCCACCATTATGTTAGCGAAGGGTTTCAGAGAACAGGGGGTTAGACCCAAGGCGTTCTTTGCAACGTCCGGTGCGCAAACGGACCCAGATTACCTAAAGAACGCGGGCGACTCCGCTTTGGGTGTATTTGATATATCGGGCTGGGAACCTGACGCGAATCGTCCCTTCTCGGCTGCCGTTGCCAAGAAGTTTTTTGAAAGATATGGCGTCGTGTTGAATAACGAAGGGGCAAAGGAATACGCTGGCATGTATGTCGTCAAAGACGTATTGGAAAGAGCCGGATCCCTTGACCCTGAGAAAGTACGGGACGCATTTGCATCCACCAATCTTACCAAAGGCATAACGCAGATGTACACTGATAGAGTTCATTTCGATAAAACCGGAACCTATCCGGATACTAGTAGCATGGTACTTGTGCAGTTCCTTAAGGTGGACGGCAAACTGCAACGAGTTACTGTTGGACCTAAAGCGCGGGCTCGTGCCGGGCAAAAGCCTATCTTTCCCTACAACTACTAGCGCTGCATGCGAGGTGGGGCTTTGCCCCACTTCGTTTCGTTAGTATTCCAGTCGGCGGATTTATCCGCTGGCAATCCTGCCGGCGCAATCGTACAGATCCGGTGTCCAGAACATTGGTGCAGTCAAATGCCATTTGGAGTAGTAGATCAAACGACGGGCTTACGTCGGAAATATCGGAGGTGCGCATGGTGCTTTCATTAGTTGTGGAAGGCATCCTAATTGGTTCCATTTATGGCCTTATCGCCTTGGGACTCACCTTAATCTTCGGCATCATGCGGGTAATCAATTTCGCCCACGGTCAGTTGTTAATGGTAGCGATGTTTATCGCCTATATAAGCGTCCTCACATTTAACCTCAGTCCCTATCTCACACTGATAGTTGTAGTGCCAGCTATGTTCGCCATTGGTTACCTGATTAATATGGCGTTAATACAAGTGGTGCTAAACAAGGAGTCCGACGTAAGGGAACCTATCGGGGCTCTTGTACTAACCTTCGGGCTGGGCGTGCTTCTGGAAAATGTCTTCCTGGCAATCTTCGGACCAAACTATCATTCCATCAATGCATCTTTCGCAAAGCAATCCGTCGAGCTGGGCTCAGCCATCATTCCGGCGCCGAAATTGTACGCATTCATCTTGGCATCGATAGTCACGGTTATCTTCTACTTCTTCCTGCAGAAGACCGAGTTGGGGAGAACCATTCGTGCGGTGGGGCAGGACCGCAATACGGCACGATTGATGGGAGTTAATGTTCCAAGAATCTTCAATATTTCATTTGGTATTGGACTCGCGGTGCTTGGCACTGCTGCAGTCGCACTTCTGCCTTTCTACAATCTTCATCCCAGCATCGGCAATATTTTCGGCATGAAGGCTTTCGTAACGGTTTTGCTTGGAGGATTGGGAAGCATACCGGGTGCAATAATCGGGGGCTTGCTGATAGGGTTGGTTGAGTCCGTTTCCACACTGTATGTGCCCAGCACCCTCTCGTCCGTCGTGGTGCTGTACGCCTTTTTGATTTTCCTTTTCATCCGCCCCGCGGGCCTTTTCGGTTCCCGGCATGACACCTAAACCATTACGGAGGAAAGGAGAGGTGACAGTATGAAGAGGTATGTCCCTCTAGGCATCCTTGTCATAGTAGCGCTATTGACGCCGATATTTGTGGAGAATCAATTCCTTCTGCACAGCATAGTCATGATTTTGTTCTATGCGTATCTAGCCACTAGTTGGAACATCGTCGGAGGATTCGCCGGCCAACTCTCTATCGGCCATTCCTCCTTCATGGCCATAGGCGCATACACCTCTACTTTATTAGCGATCTATCTGAATATCACGCCATGGCTCGGTATGCTGGTAGGGGGCTGTGCCGCAGCTATCATCGCGGTGCTTCTCGGTGTTCCTAGCTTCCGCCTGAAGGGTGCCTACTATTCATTAGCAACCGTTGCATTCGCCGAAGCACTATCGATGCTGTTACAAACAGTCAATCACGTTGGGCCAATCGACTTGGGAGGTGCTGAAGGACTCAGGGTTGCCACCAAACCGGACGCCAGCTTCCTGGATTTTCAATTCCTGAGCAAAGTGCCGTACTACTACATCATCCTGACGTTTCTCGCGGTTGTGCTGTTTGTTTCTTGGTATATCGAGCGATCCAAATTGGGCTACTACCTAACGGCAATGCGGGAGGATGAAGATGCGGCCAAAGCACTGGGAATTAACACCCAGCAGGTCAAGCTGATTGCGGCTGGCCTGAGTGCCTTCTTTACTGCTTTGGGCGGTACTTTTTTTGCGCAAATCATAAGGTACGTTGAACCCGCCACAATCGCCGGGATCGATTTGTCGACACAAATGGTGTTTCTCGCGGTTGTCGGAGGTTTGGGTACCGTCTTTGGCCCGCTGGTTGGATCTATCATACTGACGACATTGGGTACGATCACCCAGATCTACTTAGGCAGTTCGAGTTTTGGATTGCATCTTATTATTTACGGAACAGCAGTAATCGCGGTCGTTCTATTCATGCCTCCTGGCCATGGCATCCTTCACCCCATATTGAAGCTGCTGGAATTCTTTGAGAGAGGTGGCGCCAAAAAATCCGAGGCGCTTAAGAGTAAGGCTGCTGCTGCCCTGACTGACCGTGAAAGCTAGACACAGGGAGCGACGAACATGGAAGTGATTCAGCGTAATCACTCGGTTGCCTGCAACGAGAAACTAATGCAGGTAGGACCGGAGACGATCAAGAACGGGTATGATTCCGGCGGTATGGCGCGCGCCGCAGCCAAATTGCAGGTAGAAGGCGCTTGATACGGCGACCAATTGGTACTCCATCCAAATGCGTAGGACCGATGTGCAGCAGAAGGATAATGTTCGTCCGGTTAGCGGGAATCACAGGGAAATTGGAGGAAGTGCGCAAATGAATGATATCGGAAATTCACCTCTGCTGAAACTGGAAAAGCTGAACAAGCATTTCGGTGGTTTGGTCGTGACCAAGGACATAACGATCAATGTCGAAGATGGTCAGATTTTCGGAATCATTGGACCCAACGGCGCGGGTAAATCAACCTTGTTTAACCAAATTTCCGGATATATCCGACCCGACTCAGGAGCGATCACGTTCCAGGGAAAAGATATTACTGGTTTGCCCCCTCATAGAGTGTGCAAGCGTGGCATCGGGCGAACGTTTCAAATAGTCAAACCCTTCCCGTCTAAGACAGTGCTGGATAACGTCGCGGTTGGCGCCTTTGCCAGGACATCGAATCGGCGTGTGGCATTGGAAACTGCCGAGAAAATCGTCTTTCAGCTCGGACTTGGAAGAAGGATCGGAGTACTGGCTAAAAACTTGACCATTGTGGACCGTAAGCGCCTTGAACTGGCCAAAGCCCTTGCCACGCAGCCGAAGCTCCTGCTCCTAGATGAAATCTTGGCGGGCTTGACTCCTAGTGAGGTGGACGAGGCTGTAGGATTAATCCGAAACATACGTGACTCCGGCGTGACAATTGTCACGATTGAACACGTAATGCGGGCAGTCATGGCCTTGTGTGAACAGGTACTCGTGATTAATTACGGTGAAAGAATCGCGGAAGGAACACCGGCAGAAGTGATCAATAACCCGGAAGTAATTTCTGCCTATTTGGGTGATGAACATGCTTAAGATCGAGAATTTGAGCGTGCATTACGATGGAATGCAGGCGTTGTTTGGTATCAATCTGCAGGTTCATGAAGGCGAAATCGTCAGTATTCTCGGTTCTAATGGCGCCGGAAAATCGACATTTATAAATGCGGTTTCCGGAGTGCTCAAATTAACAAGCGGGAATATTATTTTTGAAGGCAAATCTATAACAGGTGTTCCTGCACATGAGCGTGTTGCGCTGGGAATCGTGCAAATACCAGAAGGACGAAGACTTTTTCCAATCATGACGGTGGAGGAGAACTTGTTGATGGGCTCCACCCACAAGGAGGCGAGAAAATGCAGAAAGGAAAGCTTGGAGGAGGTATACAGCTTTCTGCCTCGTCTTAGGGAGCGCCGCCATCAGGTAGCGAAGACGTTGTCGGGCGGAGAACAGCAAATGGTGTCCATCGCGCGTGCGTTACAAAGCAAGCCGAAGCTGTTGATGTTTGACGAACCATCCTTGGGTCTATCTCCTCTCTTGGTTCAAGAACTGTTCGGCATGGTAAAGCGAATAAGCGAGCGAGGAATTACTGTGCTATTGGTTGAACAGAACGTGAAGAAGACCCTGCAAATCGTAGATCGGTCATATGTTTTTGAAAATGGGGCAGTTGTGATGGAGGGCACCGGTTCAGACCTCCTAAAAAACGATCACATTAAGAAGGCGTTTCTTGGTATGTAGCTTTGATCTAAGAACGCGTTGATTGGTATGAATTTGATAGAGGAGGCCTTAACTGTGGCATGCGCAGCCGCCAATGCACCAGCGCTCGCGGAAGCGAACATATTATCGGACATCGAAATCGCCCAAAAGGCGAAAATGCAGCGCATATCCAAACTGGCCAAGGAAAAGCTTGGCATCGCAGAAGAGCACCTCGAGCTCTATGGTCATTACAAGGCCAAGGTTTCGCTGGACTATCTCGATAGCCTGAAGACCAAGCCAGATGGAAAGCTGATCCTAGTGACTGCGATCAGCCCGACGCCTGCGGGCGAGGGCAAGACCACAACCGCGGTGGGCCTCGGCGACGCGCTCAGTTACATCGGCAAGAAAGCGATGATCTGCCTGCGCGAACCCTCGCTCGGGCCGGTCTTCGGCATGAAAGGCGGCGCGGCAGGCGGCGGCTACGCCCAGGTGGTGCCGATGGAAGACATCAATCTGCATTTTACCGGCGACTTCAACGCCATCGCGCTCGCCAACAACCTGCTGGCGGCGCTGCTGGACAATCACATCCATCACGGCAACGAACTGGGAATCGATGTGCGGCGGATCACGTGGAAGCGCGTGGTCGACATGAACGACCGGGCACTGCGCGATATCGTGGTGTCGCTGGGCGGTCCGGGCAACGGTTATCCGCGCCAGGATAGTTTCGACATCGTGGTGGCCTCGGAGGTGATGGCGATTTTCTGCCTGTCGAATTCCCTCGAGGATCTGAAGAACCGCCTGGGAAATATCGTGGTCGCTTACAACCACGAACAGAAACCGATATACGCGCGCGATCTGAACGCCCAGGGCGCGATGGCGGTGCTGCTGCGCGACGCCTTGGCGCCGAACCTGGTGCAGACGCTGGAGAACACTCCGGCGTTCGTCCATGGCGGGCCGTTTGCTAACATCGCACACGGCTGCAATTCGGTGATTGCCACCAAGGCTGCGCTAAAACTCGCCGACTACGTCGTGACCGAAGCCGGTTTCGGCGCCGACCTGGGCGCGGAAAAATTCATCGACATCAAATGCCGCAGGAGCGGATTGCGCCCCTCTGCCGCGGTGATCGTGGCCACGGTGCGCGCGGTGAAATATCACGGCGGAGCGGATTTGAAGACGATCACACAGGAGAACCTTGCCGCGCTGGACAAGGGACTGATCAACCTGGAGCGCCATGTCGACAACGTGCAAAGGGTGTACGGCATTCCCTGCGTGGTATCGATCAACCACTTCACCAGCGACACTGCAGCCGAGGTGGAAATGCTCAAGGCGCGCATGGCCAGGCTCGGGGTCAAGGTCGTGCTCACCACGCATTGGGCCGACGGCGCCAGGGGCGCGGCCGAACTGGCGAAGACGGTGGTCGAAATGTGCGAGAAGAAGTCGAACTTCAGCTTTGTCTACGAAGATACAGACAGCCTTTGGGACAAGGTCAACAAAATTGCGAAAAAGGTATACCGCGCCACCGAGGTGACCGCCGACACGAAAGTGCGCAATCAGATAAAAAAGCTGCAGGCGGATGGATACGGTCATTACCCGGTGTGCATAGCCAAGACGCAATATTCGTTTTCCACAGATGCACAATTGCGCGGCGCGCCCGATAAGCACGTGATCAATATTCGCGAAGTGCGGCTGGCCGCAGGCGCAGAGTTCGTGGTGATGGTCTGCGGCGACATCCTGACCATGCCGGGCCTGCCCAAAGTGCCGTCTGCGAGCAAGATCGATCTGGTCAACGGCAAAGTGGTTGGATTGTTTTAGGGAATTTCCGACTAAGCTCACCGAAATTAACTCGTACACAGATGCCCAATCATTTTCTATGAGTAAAAAAACCGCTGAAAGAAGAAATGGCGTAGGACACACCGTTGGAGGGCGTCCGGTAACCGCTCACGATGTGGCGAAAATTGCCGGAGTTTCACAGTCCGCTGTTTCCCGTACATATACCAACGGTGCCAGCGTCTCGGAACCCACGCGGTTCAAGGTTATACAGGCTGCCACACAGTTAGGTTACCGCCCCAACTTCATTGCCAGTTCGCTGATAACCGGGCGCTCCAAGATTATTGGTGTCACTTTTCCGGGTTTTGGGAATCGATTCTATTCTGCTGCGGTCGAAGCCCTGTCTGCCAAATTTGCGCGGATCGGCTATCGATTGATGATATTTATCGCAAATGAAGGTGAAGATTCCGATCCGGTATTGGAAGAGGTCCTACGCTACCGAGTTGATGCAGTGGTTATGGTGTCGTCAATGCTGTCGTCGCGATTTGCAGACGAATGCCGGCAGATCGGCTTGCCGGTTGTCATGTTGAATCGAAAAACCAAAAGCAGTTTGGTATCGAGCGTGACCGTCGATAATCGGGAAGGCGCCAGACAAATCGGAGCCTTTTTGGATGCCGGAAACCATAAGCGCTTTGCATATATAGCAGGGCTAGCCAGCTCGTCAACCAATCAAGACCGGGAAAAGGGATTTACGGAATATTTGACATCGCATGGCTTTGATCCGCCAATGCGTCTGCCGGGGAATAACTCTTTTCGCGACGCTTCGGAAGCGACGCGAGCCTTGCTGAACGGCCGGACACCACCGGACGCTATATTCTGTGCAAGCGACCTGATGGCCTTGGCGGCAATCAATGTCGCGCGCGGCGAATTCGGCTTGAGGGTAGGTAAGGACGTGTCAATCGTAGGATTCGACGATACTGACCTTGCCAAATGGCCATTGCTCAGTCTTACATGTTACTCTCAGCCACTGGAGCAGATGGTTGATCGCACCGTTCAAATTATTACTGAAAGCTTTCAGAGCAGAAAGATGCCGACAGCGCAAGAGGTCATCAAAGGGCAGTTGGTGATAAGGGAATCGGCGCGGATTCCAAAGAAGGGAACCTGCATCGTCAATGGAGTGCGCATTTGGGTACGCGCATGAGTTGTCAGCACCATTGCTTTGGCCTAGGGAGGGGGAGTGTCCGAGAAATCGACCCGGAACGATATTGATTGCCTGGCCAAGTCCCGACATGGCGCGGCAGACCCCCATTTTGCTTTTGCCGATGCCATTTTGGCTTGCAAAGTCACTCCCGAGCAGTACAATTTCGGCCATTCAGAGCTGGAAAAAGGAGATTCCTGATGAAGCCACGTTCCGCGATTGTCGTGCCCTGCGTCATCGCCCTGGTTTATCCCTTTCAGATCGCTGTTGGTTGCAGGTGAAAATATGCCAGCTACCATCCTGGACGGAAACCGGATTGCCGCCGAAATTAAGACGGAAGTTGCTGAAGAGGTAAAAACGCTTACCGCCAACGGGCTGAAGCCCGGACTCGCAGCCGTGCTGGTGGGGCACAATCCCGCCTCCGAGATTTACGTGCGCAACAAGGTCAAGACCTGCCATTCGCTCGGACTGCACAGCGAGCAGTACACGCCTCCCGAGGAGAGCGGCACGGAAGAGATGCTGGCCCTAATGGCGGAGCTGAACCAGCGCGACCAGATCGACGGCATCCTGGTACAGTTGCCGCTGCCGCCGCAGATCGATGCCAAGCGGGTGCTGCTGGCCATCGATCCGGCAAAGGATGTCGATGGCTTGCATCCGGTCAATATCGGGTTGTTGGCCAGTGTGCGTCCGGGACTGGTGCCGTGCACTCCGGAAGGCGTGATGCAGATTCTGAAGCGTTCCGGCATCCCAATCGAAGGGCGCGATGCGGTGGTGGCGGGACGCAGCGACCTGGTGGGCAAACCGATAGCCATGCTGCTGACCAATGCCAACGCCACTGTTACCATCTGCCACTCGCGGACACGCGATCTGCCGGGGGTCTGTCGCCGGGCGGATATCCTGATCGCCGCCATCGGCCGGGCGGGCATGATCACTCCGGAGTACGTAAAGCCCGGAGCGACGGTGATTGACGTTGGCATCAATCGCATCACCCGGCGGAGCGACTTCGAGAAGTTCTTTGCCGGCGATGCCAAGCGCGAGGCGGAGTTCGCCAGCAAGGGATCGACCCTGGTGGGCGACGTCCATCCGAAGGTGGCCGAAGTTGCCGGAGCGCTTACCCCGGTGCCCGGCGGAGTTGGCCCGCTTACCATCGCCATGCTGATGGTCAATACCGTCAAGGCCGCCAAGCTGCGGCGCGGCAGCCGCTACGGGATCGCCGGCTGAAGTTTGCGGGTTGAAGTTTCGCAATCCCGTGGCCCTCGATGAAGAACTGACCGGAAGGAGCAGTGTGTTGCGCAAGAATTCTGTCCGCTGAGGGTCGTCTTGCAATTAACCAAAGTTTCCATCCGTTAAGGTCGTTGTCGCTCAGGCAACGGCCATAGGTGTTTATGGGGCGCGAGCGCGCGACGGGCGCAGGCGCAATTAAGTGGACCAGCACCCGTGTCGACCTTATCTTCGGTTCGAACTCCCAGCTCCGAGCAATCATGGAAGTCTATGTATGTGCCGACGCGAAGGAGGCGTTTGTGAAGGACTTCGTGGCGGCGTGAGCAAGGTGATGAACCTTGATCGCTACGACCTTGCCTTAGCTCGGCGGAAAAGAGAGCTGTCAACTTGTTTTGGGAAACCCCGGTACGCCGGGGAATCCTTAAATACAACAAAGCCCCGAACTCATGGTGAGTCCAGGGCTCTGTCTTAGTACGCAGGCAGGATGTTTTGAGGCTCGGGTTACGCTGCTTCAGCCACCTCCGTCGAGGCTGGCGTGGGAATAACGATCTCGTCTCCGGCGGTCATGAAAAGGCCTTCCAGATCGTCGATGTGGTCGAGAATAAAGGTGAGATCGCGCATCTGTCCGGAACGGCGCAAATATCCCACGCTGTTGCTGGCGTAGCAGGCTTCGGGTGGCGCGCCGCTCCAGCGTTCCACGATATCCAGGGTGACGGAGTTTTCCGCCGCATAGCCGGCCCGAAGCAGTCGCTCCGCGATCCAAGCGCAGCACATCTGATCCTCTTCGCGAAACTCGTCCCGGCTTCCGGCGCCGATGATGGCGATCTTGCCATGCGTGGCAGCCAAATGCCGAGCGACGGCCGAGTAATTGCGTAAGCATGCAAGGTAAGCAGGCAGCGCACCACGGGCGGCTTCGCAGATCAGTTTCGTCCCGGAGGACGAAAGCAGGATGAGCGGGCGGTGCAAGTCGGTGCGCTCAAGCAACTCCGCGGGGCTGTTGTTCATGTCGAGGCCCTCGGGCATGTCGCCATTCAGTTCGCCGGCAAGCAATGGATTGTCGAGCCGCTGGGCAATCCGCCGCATGTCCTGCAGCGAACTGGCGCAAAAAGTTCTCCGTCCGCTCGCCGCCGAAGTGATCGCCATGGTGGTAGCGCGAATTACGTCGATGGCTACCACGGCATACTCGTGGCGGTAGCGGGCCACGCTGGAGGGGAAACAGTCGATGATCAGTGTTTTACGCATATTTTCACGCTGCCCGGCTGACCGTGCTGACGCGCGGCCGCAGATGTTCTTGGGCGAAGGCATCGGAATGCAGCCCGCGCCGGTAGATTTCAACCCGCAGAAGCTCCTCCAGGCGTACGTTGCAGAGGTGGACTTCGCGGCCGAAGTGGTTGAGCAAGGCAAACTGGCTGGGCTTGTTTGGCGCCTCGAAGATGACCTTTTCGTGGCCAAAGGCGGCGGCAAAGCGGTCGGCGAAGGTGGCATTGAAACGGCCTTGCTCATCGAACAGGCCTACCCCTTTCGCGCTTTCGCGTGCCTCGACCACCAGTTGCAAAGCGCCGGCTTCGAGCCAGCGATGTCCCTGCTCGATGAGCCCGGTCACAACGTCTTCGCTGAAAGCGCCATCGTGCTTCTTCCCCAACTCGAACTGGACCTCAAGTCCACGCTCGTGGGCCATGCGAATCACCTCGCGCGGAGGCAGCGGCATGTCCGTAAAACCCTCTCCCGCTTCGATCCGTGTTATCCCGATATCGGCAACGAGATCGAGATATATGTCCAGTTTGCCCTGTTGCACGGCCACTTCAAACGGACCTCCGCCGGTAACGGTAGGAACGTGGTAGTGGCGAGCCGCCATGATCTTGCGCCGGGTAGCCCTTTCGTTGGCGATTTGCCAACAAGCCATCGAAATTTTCATAATGGACATCAGGTGGCTACTTTGTTCGAGGTGCGATTCGAAGGTGGCCGGGTCATAACCGGGGTCGAAGGGACTGGTGAGAGGCGGGAGATCGGGAACGCCGATCTGCCTCAGATAATCCCTGGTGTGCATCTTACCGGCGAATAACGCCTCGGATTCATGGTTCATGCGGATCACTCCTAGTTCTGTTCTGGTTGTGTAGTTCTGTTCTGGCTGTGTGCTGGCGGGAAACCACGCAAGCGCGCCCATGGCTTCAGCGGTGCCGGGGTGGAGGCCCGCCCAAGATTGCTGGAGAATGTCGCAGGACGACGTGCCCCAGGGTTGCTGGATAATGTTGCGGAACGACGTACTTTCGGCATGCCATGACTAGGTGGCGAAGCACTGTAGCGGCGTGCATGCATACAGGGCGACCTTCGGGCGGCGGTCTCGCTGCTCCCGTTGTATGGCGTCGATGATCTCGGCCCAGGAGTTGCGAATCCGCATTTCCAGGCACTCGGCGGGAAGAGCCATGGCATGCTCTCCAGGCCGGAACACCCATATCGGCAGCTCCGGCGCCGGCGCCACTGGGCCGGAAGCACGCGGGGCAGAGCGTGAGCGCGCCATGCCCGCGAGGCGCCGGGTCGCCTTTCGCGCTATCGCTCTCAAGTCGAGAGTGCGCACTTGAGCGGCGATTTCGACCAGGCGGTGTTGGCGCGAAGGCTGTAAGGGAAACAAACCGTGCTTGCCCAATCCTTCCGCGCACGAAGCGATTGCGATTTTAGAAGCTCCCGGCCTGGCCAGTGAGAACGCGGCAAAACCCTTCATCCTGGCGAAGGTCAGGGAAACATCCAGGGGGTAGGTGTTGGCGATGACCACGTCGGCATCACCCGGGTCCGGCGCCGTGCCAATCTGCCTGGCAAACTGCACCGCACAGTCGAAATACCGCTCCGGATCGCCGCAGTGAACGCCCACGACTTCGCGATTGCAGTCGATGTGCACGGAGACGATGGTGCGGATCCCGATCAGTTTCGCGATTTCGTCCAAGTCCCGGCGAAAGTTGATTCCATGTTCATTGCCCCAGCCGGAAGGCCGATGCGAGTAGTGCAGGTGGCGTATCGAGCGGGTGCCCAGCACTCCCAGCGCGAGTTTTGATCCGCCGCCGAAGCCGGCCGTGTGGTTGGGGAGGATTCCCCCGACGCCCACGACGAAATCGCCCTGCAGCAGTTCGCGATTGGCAAACACCGGAGTGCCAAACGACGTCTGGCCGACGCGCGCTCCGTCGCGCCGGTGATCATGAACCACCAGACGGCAAACCGAGGCGGCTTCGCGACCGGCTTTTTTCTCCAGTGCGTCCACGGGCGGGGCGCCGTGCGTGCCCGGCGCCATGATGAGAGTGACATCCCTGGCCCGGATGCCGGCTTCGGCAAACTGTCTAAGCAGCAGCGGCACGATCTCATAGGCCGGCGTCGGCCGGTTCAAGTCGTCAACCATGATTATCGGTCGACGACAACCGCGAGCCAAAATGCGTACCGGCGGCTGACCGATTGGATTCTCCAGCGCGTTCCAGATTTCTGCGCTACCGAGCGGGGCCGGAGTGCTCGGCCGCAACACGCGCAGGTCCCAATTTTCCGGAACGTCGAGCATAAGCCGCGAATCACCGGCCCAGGCGCCACTGCGTATTTCAACTTGTGTGCCGCGAATCAATGGCTTTCGCACTATTTCTTACGCACCAGGGGCTAGGCGCCCCTCGTGGCCAAGGTGGTAATCAAACGCGTATAACGTCCGGCCATCATTTCCCATCGATAGTTTGCGTAGTCTTGCTCGGCGCTGGCGGTCAGCTCGGCGCGTTTCTCCGGGCTGTGATAAAGCTTGACAATGGCTTCGGCAAAGCTATCGACGCTGGAGGGATCGCAGAGCATCACGGACGTTGCGCGAAACATCGAGCGCATGGCGACCGTATCGGAGGCGATCATCGGACGGCGCATCAGGGCGCACTCGTAGGCTTTGGTCGGCAGCACCAGGTTCATGAAGCCATCCGCGCGATAGGGAATGATACTGATGTCGCCCTGCGCAATGAAATCCGCTACCTCGTCGATCGGACCGCCCGGGTAGAACGTGACCCGATCGGCGAGGGCGAGCGATTGCGCCAATTCCTTCAAATAAGGCAGCTGGTCGCCGCTACCTTTGATATGCAGGCGCAGATGCGGGGCCGTCTCGCGCGCCTTGGCCAGGGCGTGAATGGCGGTGTCGAGGCCCTGGCGCTTGGAGCATGTGCCGTAGTACATAAGGACGATCGGGCGTTCGGCTGTCGCCTTGCCTAAGAAAGGTTCCGAGCGCTTCTCTGCAGGAAAGAGATTGGGGTCGGCGCTGTTCAGAACGCTACTCAGTTTCTCCCGGGGCACGCCACGCTTCAGCAGGCATTCTTCAAAGGGCCAGCCTACGGTGAGAACATGATCGGCAAAGGCCGTGGAAATCCGTTCCTGCAGCTTCGCCAGCGGCACGGTGATGCGCCGCATGAACCCTTTTGTCTTGGCTCCCATCAACTCGGGCGCCACGTCCTGCACGTGCAGGATGACCCGCACTCCACGCAGCTTGGGAACCAGCGCGGCAAACACGAGAAAGTCCGGCAGGTTGTGAATATGCACGACATCGAAACAGTCTCTCAGATGCAGGCGTGCCACCTTGGCGCAGGCTGCCACCGCAAAGGCGGACCACAGCGCCAGCGTGGTTCCGAGCGGCTTAGCACTGATTCTGCTCAGTGGTATGCGATGAACATGAACCCCGTTGAAGAGCTCATATTTCGCTTGCCCTTTCTTCGTGGAGCAAATCACATGGTAGTCGATGCCCGCGCCGGCGGCAGCCTCAGCCGTTCGCCGAACGAGGGGATCTTGGGGGTACCCATCGCAGGTAATTGCACACACGCGAATGGTTGCCAGAACGTTTCTCTCCGCTTTCAGGGTGCGCGTTGAGCGAATGTCCTCCGGAGCGGCGGCCGCGCCGGCCGATACCGGGCGAGTGCCAAGGAAGGAAACAGGCGCATTCCCGAAAAAACCACCGGCGCCAATCTCAAGAGCTTCGTTCATAGAAATCAGACGATCGCTACTACGCCGGCCTATAAGGCCGGGTCGCGGGGTGTTGCAGTCGCACGATCGATGGCGTTCTCACGAAGGTGCACCACTGTAGGACGTTTGCGGAGGGATTTGCGCAGCCACAGGAATGGCAGGGTTGCCAGCGGTGCCGGATCATCCGAGCTCAGCCACACGCCTTCCTGAACGCCGCGCAGCGACGATAACCATCCGCCCAGGGTCAATTGCCGTTCCCGCAGGTAGTTCACCCCGGAGATCAGATCATTACTTTCCACAATCCACTTCCGGCCCGGGCATACTTGAGCGGGCGGGATCGCTTGCCCGGTAACATCCAGGTAGATGGCGCGGGCAACATCGAGTTCGTTGCCGGCCACGAACAGGCGAAAAGTGGCCCCGATGCGCGGATTGACATCAAGCAGCTTGTACTTCCCGTCGCGAGCGTCAAAGCGGTAGCCAATGTCCAAGGGCCCGTGGTAACGCACGGCAGCCATCAGCCGCGTGGTTTGCTCGACAATGATTTCGTTGCTCTCGCAAACCCCGAGACAGGTACTGCCACGGTGGATCGGAAACTGATGAAGCTTTCTGCCGGTAGCGCCGAAGACGCACTCGGAGTGCCGGTTGAAGTAGCCATTGAACATCCAGATGGTATCGTCGCCGCCGGGTATGTATTCCTGCACGACGAGCATTGGAGGTCCGGCCTCCGCATTCAGATCGTAGATGTCAAGCAGTTCTTGCTGGCTGATTACGATCGCGACGCGCACGCGGCGCTGTCTTTCCCGCAGAAAATTGCCGGTCTCGCCCTTAACTATGACCGGGTAGCGGACTGAGCGCGCGAAGCTCAACAGATCGCTTCGGGAGTCCGGCATTGTGGTCTGCGGGCTCGGAATCTCCAGTTGTCGGCAGAGATCGGCGGTTTCTTTCTTGCTGACAAAGGTGCGCGTCACCTCTGCCGAGGCCGTAGAAAAAAGATAATGTTTGGCCAGAATCTCAGCATGGTCGGCGAGGAAGACAGCGGTAATGTCGGAAGTAGCGATGAGAACGGGGCGGCAGCCGAGTTGCCGCGCAATCCCCAGCAGGAACTCCACTGACGCCGCCGGCGCCGCCGAGAAGTCCCAACGGAAGATGCCACGCAGGTATCGGGACCGCGCGGAGGGCTCCCAGCGATCTTGATGGACCCCGTATACGGGGATCCCTGCTCGGCCAAGACTGCGGATGATGCCTACCCCGCCATGCTGGGACGACACCAGCACGACCGCGGGGACCGCGTTATTTTCGATTCTGACCGGCTCTATTCTGTTTCGCATGACTTCCCCATGACATTTCAAGCAACAAAACTACGGCGAGGCGCGGGCGAATGAGTACACCAAGTGAAGTGGTTCGGGCGTACCTGCAAAGCGGCTCCGTTCGCAATTGGCCTAAACTGTGGATAGATGGAATAAGGGAAGAGATTATGGCGGATGCGGAGCCATACCTCCAGTGCCTAACGGGCGCTCGTAGCTACGCCCTCAAAGTCACATCCGCTATCCCCTGTGACAGTTGCTAATGACCAGATGGAGCCCCGCCCGTAGCGGTTGCCACTGCCGGAATAATTTGTTAAGAAATAATTCATCAACCAGTTATGCAGCCGGTCTCAAACTAAAATGCCTGCCTCGCATTTCCGCCAAGTAAACCGCTTATAAATTCAAGCTCCTAGCGGAATGTCACTGCGATTCTGGGGCCGAGCGAGATGAAGACCGATGGCCGGAAGATAATATTTTTGTCATGATTAGGACATCTCTCGCGACCTTCCACGTACTCTGACGTTTGTAGCACAATTCGTTGCCGGAGGGTCCAGACAGCCTACGCATCGGGCACCAGCGGCCGAAGCGTTTATGAAACACGCCGCCACCCGGCGGTAACCGTCTCGCATTCCGCCGGTTTTCGCCGGACAACTGTGAATAGATTCAAGACGTCCTGCCGGTTCGGCAATGAATATTCAATGCGATTGCTCCGGTCAGGCGAGGTGAAGCTTTGATGACAGGAAAATGACAATTTTGTAACCCAGCGGGCATCTCTCGCAGCTTTCTCGTACTCTGATGCTGGTGGCGCAATTTTTATCGGAGCCGGTAACTTGGTTGGACGAAAACGCTTCGGGCAGGAAGGGGTATTAAGCGGGTGCAAAAAATACAGCAGATTACCGAAGCGGAAGTGATTTCCGAATACCTCAAGAACGAGTTCTATCAATGGGAGTTTCACAAAGACAGGGAAAGGTTCGAGGATCTGGTTCTGCATCCGGATCTGAATGACCCGAAGGAAAATACATTGCGCCGCGAGCTGTTGTTTCGCCGCCGCGCAAACCTTTGGCGCGACCTTCCCCGCGATACGCAATGGTGGGAGATGCGGATCGAGCCCGCGGATCTCGATCTCATCTGTGTGGCGGCCCGCCCGGAATGGAAGCGAATCGCAAACGGCAACATGTTACTCAAGGACATTGCCGAACGCATTCGATCGGGGCGTTTCAACGGAAGCTCTGTCCGCAAAGTTCAAGATATGGGCTACTGTCTTCGGCAGGCAGTGAGTCGTAGCTCCGTGGTGCTGATCGGCGTCGACGAAACCAAGCCGCTGACCATCCTTGAGGGCAATCATAGGCTGGTGGCTGTTCTTGTGGCGGCCAACGAACTGGCGCCGGGCCTCTTCCGGGTGATTACGGGTTTTTCGGGGCGGATGAACGAATGCCGCTGCTATGACGCGAACTCTTACAATCGCTGGCGTCGTTTTAAAAGCCGGTTCAAGAGCGTATTTGGCAGTGACAGTGATCGCTTAACATTTGGGGCTTGACTGGCTCATCAGTCGGACTCTATTTCCAGTTGAAGAACCAGGAGTCATCGCTGGATGAATCACCGATTTTTTACCACACTATTGTGCAACTCCGTCCAAAAACCAGCCTTCTAACCATAAGCTCGTTGTGTATGTATGGCGTCTAGCGTAGATCGCCCGGCGTCGGCTTTTGGCGTGCGGTTACTCGATCAATTTAATTTTTGAGCAAACCTTTTAGCCGAATTGGGAAAAGCGGAAGGGAACGTAGTGTGCGCTTGCTGGTGATCGAAGATGACAGGGAATTGCTGGGCTATCTGGCTCAAGGACTGAAGGAGCAAGGGTTTATCGTCGACTGTGTCGCCAATGGGCGCGACGGTCTGGTGTCGGCAGTAGGCGAGAGTTACGACGTTGTCGTCCTTGACAGGATGTTGCCGGAAGTCGACGGGCTGGGTATTGTCAGCAGCATGCGCGCAGCGGGAAAGAAAACGCCAGTGGTAATCCTGAGCGCGCTTAGCGAGGTCGACGAACGTATCCGGGGACTGCGGGCGGGAGGCGACGACTACATCACCAAGCCATTCGCATTTGGCGAGTTGCTCGCCAGGATCGAGGCCATCTTACGCAGGAGCACATCGTTTCCGGCGGAAAATGTCCTCCGAATAGCCGACTTGGAAATGGACCTTATGTCCCGCGTGGTGCGCCGGAATGGACGGGAAATACCGCTTCAACGTCGCGAATTCAGATTGCTGGAATGCCTGATGCGCAACGCCGGAAGAGTGATGTCCAGAACCATGCTTTTCGAGAAGGTCTGGGATTATCACTTCGATTCGGGAACCAACGTCATTGACGTTCACATAGGCAGGCTGCGAAAAAAGATCGATAAGGGTTACGACCCGCCTCTCATACATACAATTCGCGGTGCTGGATACAGAATCCTTGCCTATAAGTAATCTTCGTCGCAATACGGTGTTCCGTTGGTCCGCGGTCTATATCGGACTATTCAGCGTCTCGATCCTGTTCATCCTAGGCTTTATCTATTGGCGGACCGGCAGGCACCTGGCTCACCTCACGGACACCATTATAAGCGGCGACCTGGCAGACCTTGCTCACGAATACGATTCTGGCAAGACCAAGCAATTAGTTTCCACGGTTGCCGGCCGTTGTGACCGCGGAGACAACCGCATTTACCTCCTGGCGGACAGTGGCTTTAACCCGATTGCCGGCAATCTGGACGAATGGCCGAAGGTAAAGCCTGACGCAGATGGCTGGGTGGATTTTGAACTGCCCTGCACGGACCCGGCAAAGTGTGCGCCTGGTGAACCGCGACACCTCCACGCCAAAGTCTCCGATCTCGCCGACGGCCTTCACCTCTTGGCTGGCCGCGATGTGGACGATACAGACGACATACAGGAGGATTTTAGACATGCTCTCGGGTGGGGCTTGGCGCTGATTATTGCGGCTGGCATAGCCGGTGGGGTAATCCTAAGCCTGGCCGTGATGCGCCGGCTCGATGCTATTAGCCGAACAAGCGGTGAGATTATGCGCGGCGACCTCTCGAAAAGAGTCCCCGTGCGAGGCGTCGGAGACGATTTCGACGAGCTTGCCTGTAATCTTAATGCCATGCTCGCCCGAATCCAGGCGTTGATGGCAACGGTCAAGGGAGTCTCGGACAATATCGCGCATGACCTGCGTACCCCGTTGGCCCGCCTGCGGGCGCGGCTTGAGTTGGCCAGAACTGCTGATCCGTCGACAGACGATTACCAAGCATGGATCGACGGCACCATCGCCAATTTAGATTTCGTACTCGATACTTTCGAGGCGCTGCTGAAAATCGGGGAAGTCGAGGCAAGTAGTCCGCAACAAGGTTTTACCACCGTCAATCTTGCCGAGATTGTGGAGGATGCGTCCGACTTCTATGAGCCGCTCGCCGAGGAAAAGCAGCAGCAACTTGAGTTACGAATTCAGCCGGTGCCCCTGATCATGGGAGAGCGAGATCTGCTGTTCCGAGCCTTGGGGAACCTGCTTGATAATGCCATCAAGTACTCTCCCGAAGGCAGCCGCATCGAAATTTCGCTGCAGGCAACTGGTTCTGGTGCCAAGCTCACCGTGGCCGACCATGGACTGGGGATTCCGGAGCAATTGCACTCTAAGGTGTTCGAACGCTTTTTTAGGCTGGATACCAGCCGTTCTCTTCCGGGGAGCGGACTGGGCCTGAGCCTGGTCTCGGCGGTTGCGGTCCTGCATGGAACGTCGGTTCACCTGGAAGACAATGGACCCGGGTTGCGGGTGACCATGGAGTTCTTGTCGTCTCAGCCTGGCCGCTTAGAGCCCCAAGCTGCCGCACTATCAAGCCGAACGCCTGCGTCAAGTTTACGGAACTCAGCAGTATAACCGGACCACATTGCGGATGATGTAAGAGGGCGTTGGCGTTTTTTATTTCTGAGTACGCACACATCGAATCTGGAAGCGGCTTACTTGCGACGGCAACTGGAGCCCGCCAGCCGCTACATCGTGACCTAACTCACGGATCGTGCAGTTTGCAAGGCAGAGCTGCCGTTCTTAGGCGCTCATTATTACGAGATCATTAACCGTTCGCCCGGCTAAATCTAAAATAGCAGGCGGCGAACGCCCGACTCCTGTGGCACTTTTCCGGGCAATCCCTAATAAATTCAACACATTCTGCCGGTCTGGGCGATAATGACCGGAAAATGACAAACTGGTAATGTGCGGGCAACTTCCGCCACCCCGGGCGCGCTCTGACGTTTGTAACGCATTTCGTTGTGTCGGGGCGCGCTACCGCGTAGCACGAGAACGAAGCTGCACTGCTCTAAGGCCGTGTTGCCTGTATTGAAGAAGGTTCAAAAAGGCACTTCGCGGATGAAAACGAAGGTTCAAGTGAACTCAAAAGGTGCGGCTCAAAGCCGGATTATGCTCGAAACAGGGCTTGAAGAAGCCATTTATCGCGCATTCCCGCTGTTGTTACCGGATCTCTGGGCATCAGGCTATCGGATCATATCTCAGCAAGCAGTGCTTTTGGGGCGGCGGCTGGACCTGCTGCTACAAACTGATGACGGCCGGACCTGTATTATCGAGGCAAAGAGGGGTGCGCCAGCGATGTCCCAGGTCCGGGACCAAGTCCTCGATTATGCTGACTGCTGGGCCCAGAGCTATCCCGCCCTGGCGCAGCCGCGCTTGATCGTGATTGGCAATCAAATCCCAGATGCCACCAGGCTAGAACTTGCCAATTTCGGCGTGGAATCGCGGACGATCACAACCCGGGCGGTATCGGCCGCGCTTCAATTGTGTCAACCAGACCGGCCGGGGTCGACAGGTTTGAAGCTGATTCCCGACGACCTCACCAAGATCAAACATCTTCTCGCCAAAGACGGTGCAGCTCTTGTCCCCGCGGTCTCGCTCTTGCAACCGCCTTGGAGCCACGCCAAGACCTTTTTGGCGCTGGTAAAGCGCGGAGAAAAACACACAGATCTCTGCAAGAATAATGCCTACGTCCAGTTGTACCCGCAGCATCCGAACTGCGCTGTCTTATACGGTCCGGGGGTAGAAGCTGCGAAGCATGGGCCGCTCCATCTGAACCCGCGAGTTCCCTCGTGGAGGGAGAATGTTCTCCAAAGCATCAGACTCTTCGTCAGGAGCGTACATTCGGAAAATAAAGGGCCAGGTCGAGCGCGGAATAATTTTGACTGTTACGCCATTACGGACTGGAATGGATTCGCAAAATCCCTGGGACTTTGATCGGAAGCTGGACCGGTCCGTCAAGTTGCCAATATCGCCTTGACCACAAACCGTGCGGCTGTGAAAATAGTCAAAGTTGATCCTGGCCAGCTCACGCAAATCCTTTATACATACTGGTACACACGCGCCTAAGCAGCACCTCGTAAAATGACTCACTCGGGTAGAGGACTATCACGTCCAAGCTGTTGAAATGCACGGCACACCAGAAAAAAGCGCGGGCAAAACCCGCGCCTGGGTGACACCCCGAATTTCTACGGCAGTGTGTTGAAGTAACACGGCGCATTGATAAGTTGGACCGACGGCACCCGCGGCGTCATATTGGGTGCGTTGACGAAATCGAAGAACTCCGTCATGTCCGGCTGTACCGCGTCGCCAGCAGCCTGATCTGCCCTCGATTTTGACAGTATGCGCGCATATCGCCGGTGCGGTTGCCGGTGCAGTTCTCAAAATGAGATTTCGTTTGCGTACCACGGATCGATCCAAAACCAGCAACCCCGAATGAGCCGCTTGCATCCTACAGCAAGCGTGTACGGTGGTTGTACCAACCACCGCGTCACCAGGGCCCATTAGTTCCGTTGTTACATCTCTCCGGAAAGAGGCGTCCTGATGACTGCCAAGCGGAATTCCTCAAAAGTCCTTTGGCTTGCTTGCTTGTCTTTGCTGATTGTGGCTATGTCCTGTGGCAGCGGCAGTAGCGGGCCCACCGTTCTCTCTAATATCCAAAACCAGCCTGGCTGGCAGGCGTGTACCGGCCCAAACTGCGCTGGCGGAAACGGTAATGCCGCCTACTCCATCACCCAAGGTGAGTCGGCACCATCCCTCGACGGTGAGTCGGCAGAATTCCAAATCGGGGGCAGCACCGGGTTCTCGAACGTAAAGTGGACAAATACGAATCCCGCCGCCAATAGCGCCACGCAGTTCGTCCTGGACTTGCAGGCGTATCTGAGCGACCCCAGCGCACCACAGGCTATCTCATTTGGGGTATCCCAAATTGCGTTAGGGATGTACTACTCCTTTAAATTTCAGTGCGATTTTAAGGGGACTGGCGCTTGGCAGGTGTGGGATCCGGCCAACCAGGTGTGGACAGCTACCGGAACCTCTTGCGCACAACTGCCCGCCAATCAGTGGACCCAATTTACATTTGAGGTGGAGCGAACCAATTCCAATCAGCTTCACTACAAGGATTTCTTAATCAATGGTCAGCTCAACACAGTTGACCTTTATTTCAATCCGAGTACTAAGTCCCCGGACGCGCTGGTGATCCACTTCGATCAAGATGGGGATAGCAATCAGGACCCGTACTCGGTCTGGTTAGACGAAGTAACGCTCATATACCAGTAGGTGGTTTAAGTCAGCCGCTGATTCGCCTTCTGATCGTCCGGCCTATCGAGGTACCGGATCGCCCCCAGACTTTGGCCTTCAGATCATATTGGAGTGTGCCGTCTCGGTGAAAAGGCCCGGATTCGGCCTGCAGGATAATCGAAACTCCGTCCACGCCGGTCAGCACTAGACAACCTTCCCTGAGTCCCTTACTTTTTCTCCAGGCGGCAAAGATCTACCCCGATCACTTCATCCAGAATAACCACTGCTTTAGAAACACTTGACCAACTGGCCAGGCGTACAGACTTTGCGCCTGCCCTGCGTATCACGCCAAGATCAGGTGAACTGCCGTGTCGGCAATGCTGGACTTTTTGCCAGAAACGAGGCTGCGTTTAATTTTGGCGCCGGGTGCGTATAGTCATGCCTCCCTATCGGCCGGGCTCGACGGTTAACAGCACCATAGATGGAGTACCTTGTTCACCCTTCCATGAACGTATCGGTGCTATCTAAAAACTCCTAACCGATTGGGATTCAAAACGGGAATCTTGACATTTCTAACTGGCGTGACGGAGGTCACGTTTGTTTGTGCTTAAACGAGTAGCACGAAATTAAGAATCGTGTTACATATTAGTAGCACGTATTATAAATTAGTGTTACTGTTCTCGTACCGAAAAGACGGTCTCGCCGCGGACATGGACCGTTACTGGGGGCGAGGGACGTTGCAACCACGACTGCAAGGAGGTTGTGCGGTGTATCGATCAACGGTTTTCCTCATTGTCTGTATCTCTTTAACGCTCAGTGCCAACTCTCTTCCTCAGCAAACCAGCTTACAGGTGCAGGATTCAACCGGAGCGGTCATCGTGGGAGCCACTGTCGAACTGCGCGGGGCATCCACGGTAAAAACGTTTCGGACTGATTCGAGCGGAAGGGTCAGATTCGAGTGCCAAGTCGGATCAAAAGCCGTGGTCTCAAGCCTGGGGTTCCAGGAAAAATCACTTTCATTGACGGATTGCAAAGCATCATTGACAGTCACACTCACACCGGCGGCCGTGAATACGACGATGAATGTTGTGGTTCGCGACGAGGGAGTCCGCATCGAAGGAGCGCCAACGGCCGTGACAAGTACAGCCGCTGAGATTGACCGTACGACTGCTCGGACGGCCTTCGATGCAGTCGATGAGTTGTCACCAAGTGTCTACGTGACTCGCCGAGGCGTCATGGGCTACGGGATTTCCACTAACGGAACCGGCGCGGTCAATATCCACGGCATCGGTGACTCCCCGAACACCGACGTGCTCATTGTCTTGAATGGGCGACCAGATTATCAGGGCGAAATGGGTCATCCGTTACCCGACTTCTATGACCTGTCTGAAGTGGGAAGCATCAGCGTGATCGAGGGGCCGGCCTCGGTCCTGTATGGGACGAATGCGATGGCTGGGGCCATCGAAATCACACCTCGTGTGCCGGATGGAAACCGGGAGTTTAGGCTCACCTCCAGCCTCGGTTCGTATGAGACCGGACAGCACAGGCTTTGGGCCGGACTTCGCCAGGGCAAGGCAGTTTATTCGTTTGCTGCCAACGTGAATCATACGGATGGAGATCGCCCGGACTCGGGGTTCCACTCGCAGAACCTGTCGTCGGGAGTAGGCTATACGCTCTCGAAGGCGTGGAAGCTGGGGTTCGACGGAAATTACGGACATTTTCTCGTGCATGATCCCGGCCCTGTTACTGCTCCGCTGACAAACAGCTACGCCAGCGTCGGGCGCGGCGGCTTCAGCATGGATCTGGCCAACTCGACCGACCAGCTCAACGGATACACGCGCTTCTACTCTACCTGGGGGCACAACTTTATCTCCGACGGATTTCGTTCCGTCGACCGGATTACCGGCGGACGTGTCTCCCAGACATGGACCCTACGCCACCACGCCGCGATTGACTTCGGCAGCGACATCGTAAATTACGGCGGGACGGCACGGCAGTTGGGAGCAAGCCCAACCAACTACGGCGGCGACCACCAGATCACTGATGCTGCCGGCTTTTTCCGCGCGCACTGGAACCCCATAACCAAGCTGTTGTTCAACGCCGGAGTGCGTTACCAGACCAACACCCAGTTCGGCAATCTCGCCGTGCCCGAGTTCGGTGCCATCTGGACGGTCGTTCCGCGCCTGACGTGGTCTGGCTCGATCAGCGAAGGCTTCCGTAATCCCACCCTGCGCGAGCTATACCTGTTCCCGGCGCCAAACCCCAACCTGAAGCCGGAGAAGCTCTGGAACTATCAGGCGACGCTGAAGCTCCGTATCACGAACCAGGTGAGCGGCTGGACGACGTTCTATTATGCTAACGTGAAGGACCAAATCGTTACCCTGGGCAATTATCCCAACCTGCAGCTCTTGAACATCGGAAACGCCATCAACAAGGGTGTTGACGTTAACATCCGCTGGGCCATCAGGCACAAGGTCAGCGTCAGTGGAGGATACGCCTTCCTGACGTCCACGAATATCGCGCCCCTGGTTCCGCAGAACAAGGCGATACTCGCCACCGATTTCAACTTGAAGAGGGCCTTTGTACACCTCGGGGTCCAGGCCATCGGGCGGCGGTACACTGATACAACCCTCACGACGCAGATGGGCGGATATACTTTTGCTTCGGCTAAGATCAGTTTCCCATTCCAGCGCCACTATGACATATTTGCAACCGTGGACAACATCTTGAATCGTCAGTACATGGTTCTCCCAGGGTATCCGATGCCGGGTGTGAACGCGGCGGGAGGCGTTTCGATTCATTATTGATGGAGCACCAGGCGAATCAACTCCGCTCGATGGTGACTAGCGCAGTGATGGCTGCCCTGGCCCTCGTCTTGCCCGCCATCTTCCATGCGGTCGGACTGGGAAGCAAGTTCCTGCCGATGTTGCTTCCGCTTCTGCTGAACGCATTCCTGTCTTCCATGGGCTGGGCGGTGCTCACTGCGGCGCTCATCCCCTGGATTTCAACCTTCGTCACGGGCATGCCCCCAATCTATCCCCCTGTGGCCCTGGTGATGAGCGCGGAGGCTGGCTGCATGGCACTGGTTGCCGGAATTTTGTATCGTCTCGGCAGAAGGCGCGTGTGGCCAGCCTTGATCGCAGCAATCATTACCGACAGGATAGTGTCGTTCCTGTTGACCCTGGCGCTGTCATCGCGCTTCGGGCTTCCAGCCCGAGCCGTGGCCGTCAGCTCTTTCATTTACGGCCTGCCAGGGGTTGCGCTACAACTGGCTGTGGTTCCAATTGTGTTGAAAGGGCTGACGACGAGAAGGAGCGTACTGTTTGGCTACCACGACCGAAAGTAAACGCAAGTTCTTTGACGGTATTGCTTCGCAGTGGGACAGCTGCGATCACCCGCCCGACGTCGCCGAGCGGCAAGCTTTATTCGTGCAACTTGCGACCGAGCATCGTCCGATGCGGATTCTCGATGTTGGCTGCGGCACCGGCGTGCTGGTGCCCCACCTTCGCCGCTACTGTCCGGAGGCAGCCATCGTCGAGATGGATTTCTCCAGCGAAATGCTCGCGGTGAATCGGGGAAAGCATGGCGACCAGCAGATCGAATACCGCTGCGAAGACCTGGTGCATACACGCTTGCCGGAGGCGGGCTTCGACTCCATCCTGTTTTTCAACGCCCTGCCTCATTTCGAATCGCTGGAACGCGCCCTCCGCAAGGCCGTATTACTGCTGAAACAGGGTGGAAGAATGGCTGTTGGCCACCTGATGGGTAGCACCGAATTGAACGCATTCCATTCCTCGGTGAACGGGCCGGTGTCGCATGACAGATTGCCGGCGGCTCCGCAACTCTCTGCCGCGTTGAGCCGAGCCGGGCTGACTTCGCTACGTAGCGAGGAGCGTCCCGACTGGTATTTCGTCATGGCAGAGAAAGTGTAACGTGGACTTCCTTGTGCGGATTGTGCTGGCGGCATTCGGGACAGTCGCCTGCGTCTTTTTCGCCCAGCAGGTAGGCGTGGCGCGCCTTTCTACCGGCGTGGCAGTGGCCATCGCCATACACCTCATCCAGGAGCGCAGTCCGAAGCGTGTGCTGCGGCGCTTCCTTCCCATCCTGGTGTTTGCCGCCGGAGTCTATGCCCTGAGCTTCTTCGGCGGGCGCGCCGAGCCGAGGCTGCCGCTGCGGGTTGTCTTTGTGTTTGCCGCGGTGTGGCTGCTGGGAAGACTCTGCGTGAGGAGGGTCAAAATTCCGCGTTCCCGGATGCTTTTTCGGCTGTTTCTCTTTGTCCACTTTGTCCGCCATTTCGCCGAAGTTCTTGGCGATGAGACCCGACAGACTCTTACCGCTCGCCAGATGGCAGCCCCCAGTCTTTTTCGTCCGGGAGGGTTTTCCTCGCTCGTCTATGCGTTGAGTTCAATCTTTCAGCGATGCATGATCCGGGCCGAGCGTTTCTACTCTGCGCAATCGCTCAAGGGGTTCTCCGTATGATCCCCGCCATTGAAGTTACAGGGCTCTCGTTCGCCTTCGACCCGGGGCGGGATGTTCTGACCGAACTTAGCTTCCGCATCAATCCGGGCGAGCGGGTCGCCATCCTTGGCGGCAACGGAGCTGGGAAAAGCACGCTGGTCTGGTGTCTCGCCGGCATTCTGCCAGCGCGTGGAGAGGTGCGCATCTTTGGCGAGAAGCCTGCTTCTGCAAAAGGTCTGCTCGGGCTGGTATTTCAAAATCCCGACGACCAACTGTTCATGCCTTCGATCCAAGAGGACTTAATTCTGCCGCTGATAAACCGTGGGGTGCGGGAAGGAGAGGCAGCGAACAAAGCTCGGGGGGTTCTGGACAGGGTTGGATTGCTTGACTTGGCAAATCGGCCGGCCTCGAAGCTGAGCTTCGGTCAGCGCAAGCGCGCCGCCATTGCGGCGGCGCTGATCTCCCGCCCGGAGATTTTGCTATTGGACGAGCCACGGCGGAGCTGGATGGCCGCTCGATCAGAGACCTTCGGACCCTGCTGGCCTCACTTCACTGCACGCTCGTGCTGGTGACCCATGACTTGGAGTTTGCTCGCGACCTCACGGACCGGGCCTTGCTGTTGTTCTCAGGCCGCTTGCTCGCTGATTGCTCAACGAAATCGATTCCTGACAACCTCTTGGAATCTACCGGAATTCTGTAGTCCCAGTGCAACGTTTTTCGTTGCAGTTCAATGCGGCAGCGGCTTCCAGTACGCGGTTTTCCAGTACGCGAACCTTCCGGGACGTCAGAGGCCAACCGTTACTTTCGTTACCTGAACGTCGCCACGATGCACGACCAGTTCGTGCTTGAACTTATAGCGAATGTTCCGGAGTACGCTCCCGTGGCTGAGACGGTCCGATCTTCCGTGGCCGCGCGCGAGCCGCCCGAGCGCGTGTCCTGCTGTTCCAGGGTGAAGCCGGAACCGGCGGTGACGGTTTGCGTGGCGCTGCTGGGCAGACCGAGGCCGGCGAACACCAGTTCACTCGCCGCCGTGGTGGCGGCCGTGGCGCCGCTGCTGGCGGTGGCGCTGGTGCCTTGCGCGCCCGCAGTCCTGTCCAGCGCGCTCAACCCGCTGTATTCATAGATGGCCAGGAAAGGGTGGTTATTGCTGGCTGAGAAGGTGGCGGTGACGGTATTGGCGCCCGCTTTGATATTGGGCGCATAGAAGATGGCGGTTTCGTGACCGTCGGTGGCCTGGGCCTGGCTGACGGCCCGGCTGTAAATATTGCCGGCGGAGTCGGTGAGGGTGATGGTCTGCGTCGTGGTCGAAGCGCGGACGAAGGCGATGATGAAATTGCCGGCGGTGTTGCCGGCCGGGAAGGCAACGGAAACAGAGCTTACAGCGGAGCCCTCGATGGAGGCTGCCTGCACGCGCGCAGGACCGGCGGAGTTGACGGTAATGCTGAACGCCTTGCTGGCGGTTTGCGCGGTGGGCTGGGTGGAGTCGGTGACCTGGACGGTGAAGTTGGTGGTGCCGGTAGACGTGGGCGTGCCGGTGATAGCGCCGGTGGTGGCATTCAGTTGCAGGCCGGCGGGTAAGCTGGTGCTATTGATCAGCGACCAGGCGTACGGCGTCGTGCCGCCGCTGGCCCGAATGCTGGCATTGTAGGCAACGCCGACGGTGGCGTTGCCCAGGCTGGTGGTGGTGATGGATAGCGGGGTGGGATTGATGGTAATGCTCAGCGCGGCAGTGGCGGCTGCGCCGTTGGCATCGGTGACCTTGACCGTGAAATTGCTGGTGCCGGCATTCCCGGTGGGGGTGCCGGTGATTGCTCCGGTGGAACTGTTCAGTTGCAGGCCGGCGGGCAAGCTGCCGGCGCTGATGGACCAAGTCAGGGGAGCAGTACCGCCGCTGGCGGACAATGAGGCGCTGTAGACGACATTCTGGGTGCCGCTGGGCAATGAAGTCGTATTGACCGAAGGCGGCGGATTGACGGTGATGCTGAGCGCCTGAGTGGCTTCATTCGAGGCGTTGTCGGTGACCTTGACTGTGAAATTGCTGGTGCCGGCATTCCCGGTGGGGGTGCCGGTGATCGCTCCGGTGGAACTGTTCAGTTGCAGGCCGGTAGGCAAGCTGCCGGTAGGAATCGACCAGGTATACGGCATCTGGCCGCCAGTGGCCGCCAACGTGGCGGTATAAGCCGTGTTCTGAGTCGCGCTGGCTAGCGACTTGGTGGTGATGACCGGCGCCGCCGGAGCTGCGGGCGCGGCAAAGGTGGCCAGTGCGGCGCTCCAATTTGCGCTTGAGCTGAGACTGAAATTGCCAGCGTAAGTGCCGGCTACCGACACGGATTCTCCCTCGCTGGCGGCCCGCGAACTCGTAGTGCTCTGCTGCAATAAAGTGTAGCCGCTGCCCGCGGTTGCCGTCCCCGTGTAACTGGCGGGAAGTCCCGTGGCGGCAAACAACAGTTCCCTGGCGCTCGAGGTGGTAATTGCACCGCTGTTGGGCGCGGCGCTGCTTCCCTGAGCATGCGCCGTCCGGTCCAGTGAAGAAGTGGTGCTGAGGCCGCTGTATTCGTAAACCGCCAGCCAGGGATGAGCATTGGAGGCGGAGAAAGTGGCGGTTACGGTATTCGTTCCGGCCCGGATATTTTTCGCATAGAAGATGTACAACTGGTGGCCGTCGCTCGACTGCGCCTGACTCACGGCATTGCTGTACGTATTTCCCAAAGAATCGCCAAGCGTTACCGTTTGGGTGGTGGTGGACATGCGCACTACGGCGATGATCAGGTTGCCGGAGACGTTGGCGGAAGGGAACGCGGCGGACACTTTGGACACGCTGTTGCCCGCGGTAGCGCTGGATTGCACCAGGGCGATCGGACTGGCGGTTATAGTTATGCTTAGCGCCCGGGTGGCGCTCTGCGAGTTCTGGTCATTGACCTGAACGGCGAAACTGCTGGTGCCGACGGAGGTGGGCGTGCCGGTAATGGCGCCGGTGGCGGAGTTAAGCTGCAAACCCGGCGGCAGCCCGCCGGAAATGATCGACCACGTGTAGCTTCCCGTGCCGCCCGTAGCCGTGACGGTCGCGCTGTAGGGCACGTTGTATGCGCCACCGGGCAGCGAGGTGGTCGTGATAGACGGAACCGTCACCGTATAGGGAATGGCGTTGGATATCTGGTTCAGGATCGAAGGCTGGCCGACCGCCTGCACATAAAACGTGTGATTCCCCGGCGCCAGCGTGAAGGTCATCAGATCCACCGAATAAGTTCCTGGCAGAAAGGTGGCCAGCGCGGTGAGGCTCTGTCCGTCTGGAGAATCGTAAAGAACATAATGATGGACCGTGCTCTCGCTGCCAGTAGGGGCGGAGAAATTCAGGTTCCAAGAGAGAATCACGCCGGAAACGGAACCCGAGAGGCTGAGACAGTTGCTAATGCCGGTTTCAATCTCCGTGCCCTCTTCATAATCGTTCCAGGTTACGACTCCAGCGAAGGGCAACTGATTCGCGGGTCCGAAATCGTTGTCGTTCACCGCCTGCTGAAAGGTCTGGAGCCAGGTGATTCCGCATTGTTGCTGCATGGTGCGGGGATTTGACGTGATCCAGGGAGCGTCGGTTTCGTCGAAACCCTTCCAGCCCGCGCCGATGGTGATCAGATTTGAGTTGCTCTGGAGCGCCTTGGCGGCCGTTTCGTAGAAGTTATCGAGATAAGTCAGCCCATAGGGATCGCTGGACATCGAGCCGTACCAGTTTACCCAGGCAAACGCGCCATTCGTCTGGGTATGGCTGAATCCGCCGGCATTGCCAAACACCAGGTAAATGGCCGGAGCGGGAGTGCCATAGGTATTCGTATGGGAGCGCACCTGCTGCCAGATGGTGTTCCAGTTCGGGGCGGGATTGGTGAAGCAATCCTCGCAGATGAAAAACAGCACGACTGGCTGGCCGGACGGGGAAACCTGCTGGGTCGCGCTTTCCACTTTCAGATAGGCGTTGGACCCGAAATAATTCGCGTTCATGTAGTCCAGGTCGCCTTCCAGCGCGGTCACGATGCATTGCGTCTCGTCGTTCCCGTTGCCGTTGTAAGGGCATTTGTCGAACTTGAATGCGCCATCGTCCTCCATCAGGGCGAAATACAGAGGGCAGCTCTGCGGACCGTTGCACCGCACTGCGAGATTGTCGCGCAGCTTTTGCGTGGTGGCGTCCTGGCCGGGTGCGACCGTTTGATCGGTGCCGTAGTAATCCACGATCGTGCCGTCGAACCCGCGCTGGATCATGTCGTTGACCTGTCCATTCACCGTGGCCGAATTATTGGAGGTGTAGCCCACCTGCAAGTGGTTGTCGCACGACGTCCCGGGACCGGTCGTGGTCGAACCCGAAGTCATGCAAAACCAGGGCAGGTAATAAGCAAACATCTTCGTGGTGGCGCCGGAATACAAGAGGCTGTGTACGTTGACTAGACTCACGTTCCCGGGGGCCGGATTAAAGGTTCCGGTGGCGCTGTCGGTCATGCCAGTGAAGCCGGCCTGACAGTAGCTCGGGCTTCCGGCGCTCTGGCAGGCGGCTGTATTATTGGCCGTCTGCGCAGTCAGGGTGGTGTTGTTCTGGGCAGTCAGCAAAGGCACGAAGGCGGTGATTGCCGCCACTACGAGGAGAACGCGAAACAGAATACGCATCAGATCCCCAGCCCGGCGTCGCGCGCATGAGTGCGCCGGCGTACGGAAAATACGGCTCAGGCCAGCTTGGAACAGAGATTCTGGCCGGTGAGCGCTTGGATGTGAGTTGAACCGGCAGAGTTGACCAGAGTGGTTGGAGAGGTAGAGGAATCCTGATGTTCAACTATTTAACTCGCGAATCGCTATGCTGCCACTTCCCGCGAGCGGCGGTGAAGGTGGAGGGAACGGTGCCCGAGAAATCGACTCTAAACGATCCTCTATTGAACGGTAAATCCCGAATTGGGACGGCATTGCTTCTGTGGTGCGCAAATATTTCGTCCGACAGCGATCTGCAGAAGAGCGTGGATCGAGTCGACAGTGTCAGCTAATGGTTGGGAGACGACGCGCCCTGCATTATTGCCGGCATAATTCTGCCGGGTGTCGGGTCGGACCTCTGTGGTCTGGTCAAGGACTTCGTCGAAGCTTTCGAAGATGTGGTTAAGTTTTTGGAAGACATCGGCACGGCGGTTGCGTGCGGCATGGAGGACGCAGCGAAGTACCTTGGTTTAGGCGACGGCTGCCACAAGGTATCTGCGCAGGACACGATTTGGCGCGATTTTTTCTCCACCGCTCAACTATAGCTTTTTCTTTGCATTACCGGTGCCGGACGGAATTATTGCGCAGCACACTCCTCTAACTTCCTCGACTTGAATTGATAGTTCCGGGGAGCTGCGCCACGGCTTGGCAGTCCGTCACCCTCAGTCCGGTGCTGGTGTCGAAATAGTGTTCGCGGCCTGACAGTGGCAAGACATGGATGGCCTGCCCGGCAACAGGAGGTGCTTCAGTTTCGTTGATTCGCAGTGTGATTGGCTCCCCTTCATCCGCACTCCCCAGTGTGCCATAAACCAACCGTTCAGCACCCAGCATCTCCACGGTATGTACCTTCATTGGCCAGCCGTCTTTGCTGATACGCAGGTGCTCTGGGCGTATGCCCAGTATCCTTCCGGCCTGGACACCAGGTACGTTGCGCAGCAAATTCATGGTCGGGGAACCAATAAAGCTCGCCACAAAGGTAGTTGCAGGACAGTGGTAAACCTCCTCCGGGGTGCCAAATTGCTCCATGCGACCAGCGTTCATCACCAGCATGCGTTGCGCCAGCGTCATGGCTTCCACTTGATCGTGCGTTACAAACAGGGTGGTAATTCCCAGCTCGCGGTGCAATTTCTCAATTTCCAGCCGCGTCTGTACGCGTAATTTGGCGTCCAGGTTGGAAAGCGGCTCGTCGAACAGGAACACCTGCGGCTGGCGCACAATGGCACGCCCCATGGCCACACGCTGACGCTGGCCACCGGAGAGCTCGCGCGGCTTGCGTTGCAGCAGACTGCCAAGCTCCAGGATTTGTGCAGCCTTTTCAACACGGATCTTGATTTCGGCTGCCGGCATTTTTCTGATCTTGAGACCATACGCCATGTTCTCAAACACGCTCATGTGCGGGTAAAGCGCGTAGTTCTGAAATACCATGGCAATATCCCGTTGCGCGGGTTCAAGTTCGTTGACCACACGGTCACCGATACGGATTGTGCCTTCGCTGACTTCTTCCAGTCCGGCTACCATGCGCAACAGGGTGGATTTGCCGCAGCCGGACGGTCCGACGACGACGACGAATTCACCATCCCTGATTTCGGCATTCACGCCATGGATGACTTGAACGGCCTTGGCGCCGCTGTGATAGCTTTTTTTGACGTTGGTGAACTCGATACCTGCCATGGCGTTTGTTTTTACAAAGTGTGATATGCCGGCCCGGGATCAGGCCGGCAAAACCCTGTGTGACGGGGTCTGGTATTCGCAAAAAAGATCACTTTTCCGTATCCATGAATCCTTTGACAAACCATTTCTGCATTAGCACCACCACAATGGCTGGAGGCAGCAAGGCAAGAATGGCAGTCGCCATGACGATATTCCATTGAACCAACCCTTCGCCACTGCCCCCCATCATAGCGCGGATGCCCAGCACAACGGGATACATGTTTTCGCTGGTAGTAGTCAGCAACGGCCACAGGTACTGATTCCAGCCGTAGATGAACTGAATCACGAACAGAGCGGCCATACTTGTTTTGGACAATGGCAGCAAGATGTCCTTAAAGAACCGCATGGGGCCTGCCCCATCCGTGCGTGCGGCTTCAACCAGTTCATCGGGTACGGTGAGGAAGAACTGGCGGAATAAGAACGTGGCCGTTGCCGAGGCGATCAGCGGGATGGTCAAACCAGCAAAGCTGTTGAGCATGCCCAGGTCTGACACCACCTTGTAGGTCGGCACAATGCGAACTTCCACGGGCAGCATCAACGTGATGAAAATCGCCCAGAAGCACAACCGCCGCAGGGGGAAACGAAAGAACACCACGGCAAAGGCAGACAGCAGTGAAATGGCTATCTTGCCCACTGCGATCACCATGGCGGTGACCAAGCTGACCCACATCATGCGGGCTACTGGCGCGTTGGAACCTCCGGTGCGCCCGGTGCCCAGCAAGGCGTCGCGGTAGGTCTCCCACATATGGCTGCCTGGCAACATCGGCATGGGCGACTGGATTATGTCTTGCGGCAGGTGGGTGGATGCCACAAAGGCCAGGTACAGCGGGAATGCCACCAGCAAGACACCGAGCCACATCACGGCATGCGACAGGAGAGTTAGAAGAGGCCGTTTCTCCATCATGTCAGTACTGCACTTTCTTTTCCACGAAACGGAACTGGAATACGGTCAACACCACCACGATGGCCATCAGCACAACCGATTGCGCGGCTGACCCGCCCAGATTCAGGTTCTTGAACCCGTCCACGTACACCTTGTACACGAGGATAGTCGTGCTCTGTCCCGGCCCGCCTTGCGTGGTGGCATCAATCAGGGCAAAGGTATCGAAAAAGGCGTACACAACGTTCATGACCAGCAAATAGAAGGTGGTAGGTGAGAGCAGCGGGAACTGGATGGTCCAGAAGCGGCGCAGCGGCCCTGCGCCATCAATGGCAGCGGCTTCGATCAGCGACTTGGGAATGGCTTGCAGACCAGCCAGAAAAAACAGGAAGTTGTAGGAAATCTGCTTCCATACTGCAGCCATGACCACCAGCCATCTGGCTTGCCCCGCATTGACCAGATAGTCCCAGGTCACATGCAGCTTGCCCAAAAGCCACGGAATGTTGCCAATGCTGGGCGAAAACATGAATGCCCAAAGAACACCAGCCAGAACCGGGGCAATAGCGTAGGGTAGGATCAGCAGGGTTTTGTAAACAGCCGCCCCCTTGACAATGCGGTCAGCAAAAACCGCCAGAACCAGGGCCAGACCTATTCCCAGCATTGCGACCAGCCCTGAGAACACGGCAGTGGTACGGAAACAATCCACATAGCTCTCATCTGCCCAAAGCTGGAGAAAGTTTGCCAAACCCACAAATTGGCTGCTCATGCCAAATGGGTCTTCTACTCGAAGGGATTGCTGGATGGCCTGTGCCGCTGGCCAGAAAAAGAAGATGCCAATGACGGCAAGCTGTGGAAACAGCAACAGCCACGGCAGCCAGCGGGATTTGAAAACGACGCGTTTTTCCATGACTCAACCCCGGCGACCCTGTGCAATGACCCTGAACGGGGATGTATTACACGCTGACATTGCAGTCACCTGATTGCAAGCCTCAATCAGGCAGGGTGTGAAACTCTGCTGTTCCATTCCCTAACCATGGATGCAGGCCAGGGAAAAGCTGCGCAGACCTCTTTGCGCTCCTTGTTTCTTACTTGTTGGCTTGCTCGAATTTGGCCAGTTCCCGATTGCCGCGCTCCACAGCGGCATCCAGCGCCTGCCTGGCCGATTTCTTGCCCGCCCAGATATTCTCGGTTTCCTCGTCGAAAATCGTACGCACCTGGCTATAGTTGCCTATGCGGATACCCCGCGATTTGACGGTCACCTTACGCATCATCTGGTTCACCGCAATGTCTGTACCAGGGTTGTCTTTGTAGAAGCCGGATGCCTCGGTCAGTTTGTACCCTTCGATGGTTGTAGGTAGATAGCCGGTGCGTTTGTGGCTTTCAGACTGTACCTTTGGATCGGACAGGTATTCAAAGAATTTCGCCACGCCTTTGTATTCTTCCGGCGACTTGCCGGACATCACCCACAGGCTGGCACCGCCGATAATGGTGTTTTGCGGAGCACCTTTTACGTCTGGATAGTAAGGCAGCTCGGAGATTCCCCAGGAAAACTTACTGTCGCGCTTGATATTGGCATAGCTGCCGCTGGAACTCATGATCATGTCGCACTCACCCGAGGTGAATGAAGCCAGCCCTTTGGAAGCGCGGCCTTTGTAGTGGAACAGGCCTTGCTTGTTCCATTTTTCCAGGTTCTCAAAATGGCGCACATATAGCGGCGAGTTGGCCAGCAGCCGGGTGGCTGTACCGTCAAAGCCGTTATTGTAGGTAGAGAAATTGACGTTGTGCCAGGTAGAGAAACTCTCCAGTTGTATCCAGGTCATCCAGGTAGTGGTCAACGGACATTTTTCCCCGGCGGCCTTCAACTTTCGAGCAGCGCCTTCCACTTCCGGCCAGGTTTTGGGGCCTTTTCCCGGATCGAGGCCGGCCTTTTTAAAGGCGTCCTTGTTGTAGTAAAAAACTGTGGTTGAACTGTTGAACGGCATGGAGAGCATCTGCCCATTGGGTGCAGTGTAATAACTTGCAATGGCGGGGATGAAACTTTTTGGGTCAAATGCCTTGCCCTCCTCCTTCATGAGCGTCTGGACAGGTTTGATCGCCCCTTTGGCCGCCATCATGGTAGCCGTGCCAACTTCAAATACCTGGAGGATGTCAGGCGCCTTGCCGGCACGAAAGGCTGCAATGGCGATGGTCAAGGACTCGTTGTATTCGCCTTTGTAGACAGGAATGACGCGATATTGCGGATTCTTGGCATTGAAGTCCCTGGCCAGATCATTGACCCATGTTTCCAGCGCGCCATCCATTGAGTGCCACCAGGTAATTTCGGTTACGCCGGGTGGTGTTGGGGTGTTCACTCCTGATGCGGCAGCATTGCTGGCTGATCCAGTTACAGGTTCACTGGCCTTGCCGGAGGATGTCGCGGGCTTCTGGCCACAGCCAAACAGTGCCAAGATGGCAAGCATTGCTGCCAGGATGAGGTTCGTTTTCATTGATTCGCTCCTGCGTCCAATTTGACCGAATAATGACTTTAACGTGGCATTGTGTCGATTGTGTGATTGTCCGGCAAACTTTCGCTTCCATGAAATCAAAAACCGTTAAAAAATAACTAAAAATATTGATAATGATTGCTCAACAGAGCACATATATTACTATGGAACGTGTCCAAAACCCCATCAAATTCGCTTGGACCTCAGCGATCTCCTGCAATAGGAAATCCACCGCGCTCAGTTCACGCAAAATCGGCCATTCAAGTCGCCATTAGCGGGCATTTTGCCTGTGATGCGCAAATATTACATCCGGCAGCGATGTATTGTAGAACACGCCCAGTTGCCTGGCCTCAGAGATCGTTGTCTGTCAGAAAACGGCCGTAGTCGTTGTTTTCCAGCCAGTGGTAGAGATGAACCTGATAGAGATATAAGGCCACCATCTCCGCGCCCAACTCGTGGGTCTCAGTGCACAGAAGTCAGTGCGATTGGCTCAGGCCTTTGCGTTGCGATCTTTTGTAGGGCTTCCATTGCCGCCGCTCTGACGTCTTCGGCATGATCAAGGAGTCCGCAATGCAAATCCAGGAATGCCCCCAGATTCCACTCCGCCTCTGCTAACGAGAGCATGGCCGCGACCCTTTCCTCGCGTGAACCCCTGAGTAATCCGTCGTTCCTAAAGCACATGTAGCACTTCCTCCCTTCCGCACTATCTGGGTCACAATGTTGTGGCCGATTCGTTCCTAAGGACTACCCGTGAACGTGGTTAATCCGGCGGGAACATGGTCGCCGCGCCGAATGCCGTAACGACTTCCTATTCTCCAGTTGCATTACCAACCCTCCGCATCGAGTAACTTCATCAAGTTTCGGCGGGCCTTGTGCTGTACTCGAATCGACTGGACGAGCGTGGTGAATTCTGGCTGCTTCCCGATTCGCGCCTTAAGCTTATGAATTCGCCGGAGGATCTCGACCGCTTCCTTGTAGGCCTGCGGCTCCGCGTGCTTTAGTGCCCGCCTAAGCTGCACTCCGTAGACTTCAAGGGCGTCCTCCGGATGATCTTTCTCCCTTGCCTCAGCTAGACGAAACCAGAGACCGTTGTGGCAGCCGCCAGTCTTCGCCTCAGCCCACGCACTATCGCAATCGCCTTCCCACAGGTAAATGCTTACTAACTCCGAATGGTTGGGCGTACCTGGCCATGCCCATCCACTTTTTGCCTCCTGCTTGTCCCTGGCAGAGAGTTCTTGACGCAACAGCGCCAGAGCCTTTTCGCGCCATTCCGGCCACTGCTTCGCCCGGCTGGCACTCTTGTGCAAGATCACATAACCATCGAGTCCAGGCCGCTCACGGAAATTGGTCCAGGCAATTGCGATTGCTTCGCCATGCCGTTTCCGCCGGTGGTATTCCTCTATGAGAAACTCGCGCAGGCGGCCGTCGGTGTGCTCTGGAAAAGTTCGCAGACCTCGCTCAGCCCATTCCATTGCAGCCTCACCGTTGCCGGCTGCTTTGTAAATTTCGGCGATATTGAGAAAGTGGAAGGCCTCAGAAAGGTCGCGCGACTTGACGGCCACCAAGTCCTCGACACCGCCGCTCTGATTTGCCAGCGACTCCATTATGTGGGTAATCCGCCAGCGGCCACGATATTGTTCCGGATCTCTTTTCCCAGGAAGCAGTGGCGGCACTTTCGCCCATTTTGCTTCCGCCAGTTTGCGATACTCTGCCAATCCGGTTTTTCCGAGCACGTCGGCATAAGTTTCCGCGGCGCCAAGAAAAATCTCCCAACCACTACTGAGTTCCCACTCATAGAGGAATTTCGCGAACGCCTTAGGGTCAGGTTTCTCCAGTTCGCTTGCATGCAGGTGCAGATCCTGCAATCGGTCAAGGATCCCGCCCATGAAACCGTCTGAGTCATCCAGCTCATTCATCGCCGTTTCCATCCGCTGAAGAGTTCGCTCAACGAGTTCACGTACTGCTTTGGCATGTCCGCGCTTCAGCAGAGCTTCGAGCGAATCTATAACGGCCTCGATTCCGCGCGCGTATGCCGGCATCCTGTTGTACTCCAGAAAGCCGCGATGGCGAACTGCCTTGTCAATCGCTGCACGAAATGCCGCAATATCAGGTTCTTTTCCGCCTCTCTCAGCCGCCATTAGGACCAAGCAGTCACGGAAATCTGGATGCCGCTCAGAATGCTCCAACACAAGATCAACCAGTGCACCCCTGTCTTGCGCCATTAGGTAGGCGCGAATTTCCTCATCCGTTAGTCCACCCCTATTCTGTCCTGCGGTTGCACCTCTCTTCTGCTTGGCGTCGAGCCAGGCCAGTCCAACGGCAACGCAGTGCTTGCAGAAATCGCCCCCTTGTCCAACCGGACAGTTGCAATCGAAGGCGAGTCCGGCGTCCTCAGCCCAGAGCTTCACTCGGTAGTCGTAGGTACCTCGAACCACTGCCGAAATCGTGCCATTATTTTCCTTCAGTCCGGTGACGTGCCCGCCTGCGAAGTAATCCGCGCCACGATCAAAAGCACGATCGCCAGCGAGCTCCTCGAGAGCGGCGTCATTCAGCAGTCTTGTAAGCATGTATTACCAATATTGCCCGTGGCGAAGGATCAACACAAGCCTCGAATATCCAGTCAGGCTTCAGCGTTCACGGCAAAGCAGCCAACGACTTCACCAAGTTTCCCTAAGTTTCAATCGGCTTCAACTGGTGAAATGTGATTGGCGCAGGCGATGGAGTGAACCCCAATGTCTGGCCATTCGTAAACCAAGCGCAAAACTGTAGCTTCACTGCAGCCTCAAATTAGTCCCATTTTCGCTGACGGGAAACACTTTAGTATATGGGGTTGAGATAAAAGAGGCTTCTTTAAGCCCCTGATAACAAATAATTTACAAACACTCCCCGGCGCCTGTATGCTGTGCTAAAGTATGTGAAAAACCGAGTAGTTGGAACTTTGCCGCCGGCTCACCTGCACAACACAGGGGCACTATGCTTTTTATGTCGACATTGACCAATATCGAAAAAGGCGTTACGGAATTAATAGTTCAGAACATTCCCACCGGACTCATTTTCTGTGACGCTCATTGCATTATCCGGTTTATTAACAAAGCTTATGCTGAGTATTTTCGCGTCGACCCTAATGAAGCGATTGGTCGGCCGATCACGGACTTGATTCCAGATTCACGGATCCCGCGCGTTATAGAGTCAGGACAGGCCGAGATGGGTGACAGGTGTGATCTGGCCACAAAGTGTGGAAGTCGCACAATCATTGTAAATCGCTTGCCAGTAAAGGCGCTGGACGGAAAAGTGATAGGCGCTATTTCCCAATGTGTTTTCGCGGACGCTAACGAGCTTAAAGAAGTTGCACAAAGAATCGTGCAGCTCGAGAAGAAGGTAGACCTCTGTACCCTGAAGATCGGTAGTGCCCTTTCAGCGAAGTATTCACTTACGAATATACATGGTCAAAGCGCGGCCATTCTCAGGGCCAAGGAGTTGGTAAGGCACTACGCAAATAGTGATTCGCCAGTTCTCATCATGGGACCCACCGGGACAGGCAAGGAGTTATTTTCCCATGCTTTGCATCAGGAGAGTCCCCGTTCACCCTATCCCTTTGTGAGTATCAATTGCGCGGCAATTCCTCCAGACTTGCTTGAATCTGAGCTGTTCGGTTACGCACCTGGGGCTTTTACTGGGGCGCGAAAGGAAGGGAAAATCGGATTTCTCGAACTAGCGGACAAGGGAACCTTGTTCCTGGATGAAGTCGGAGATATGCCTTTAAGCTCCCAGGTAAAAGTACTGCGAGTTCTCGAGGACAAACTTGTATATCGAGTGGGCAGCACCAAACCACATAGCGTAGATTTCCGCCTGGTAGCAGCAACCAACCGCGACCTTAAGCTGATGTTCCACAGCGGTGAATTCCGAGAAGACCTGTATTACAGGCTGAATGCCATGACGATTAAAGTCCCTCCGCTGTGTGAGAGGGTTGAGGACATTCCTATTTTGATTCGTCACATACTCGATCGCATGGGAAAAACTCACGTTACCTGTTCGAGAGCGGCTATGAGTTTGTTGCTCAGCTACGACTGGCCTGGCAATGTGAGGGAAATCAAAAACGTAATCGAGCACGCCTTGAGCATGTGCAAGAATGGCGTAATCGAACTTGGCGACCTCCCCTACCAGTTTGTCAGCTTGCCACAACAAGCATTTATCGAAAAGCACAACTTAAATACTCGCCGGTCCAACGCGTCGCTGTCGCAATTACGTGACGAAAACGAGAAGATGCTTCTCCTGTCAGTGCTGGAGGAAAACCGGTGGAATATAGTTCGGTGTGCCAAGAGTCTGAGCATTTCCAGAGCCACCCTCTATGAAAAACTGAACAAGTACCGGTTATCCAGGAATAGTCGTCCACACTAACGCGGTGTCAGCCCCCTTTGGTCCGTACTTCAAGATCCAGTTTCGCTAATTCCTCTCTTAATAAACCGTCCCTTAGCGTACTTCGAGGGCAGAAGCAGCGATAACAATCGCCTATAGATGTAAGGAATTCCAGACGGTCACCCGGAGAGATTGCCCCATTGAATATATTTCTCGTAAGTCATTGAAAATACGTAGATTTTCAGTATACCCGATGCGACTGCGGAGGTGTTATTTGTTTCCTGTAAGCTAATAAATGTACAAATTATCAGACATAAAAGTGCTTTCGTGACGTAAAAGTCGTGTTTTAATACCAGAAACACTAAGAACCGCCTCGGGGGAGTTCTCCGTCTACCCTTGTCGACCGGCTTGAGACAGAATGTCACAACCAGGGCGGAAACATTGAGTTTAGGGCTTTTCTTTAGGGTGGCCGGGCACGAGCAATGCACCTGTCGGCAGAGGTGAGTCGTTGCGGAAACCAGCTGAGCCCCACAATGGCATCTTACGTGCAATATTTAAATATTCCAGCGCACAGGATCTCCGGAGAGCTTACGCGACCTCTGCTTACTATAAACACCTGAACGTGGAATAGGCGATGGCATTCAGGAAGACACAGGAACCGGCGGATTCATTCGACAGCGTTCTGCGAACTAGCTGCGGGAACTGTCCCGCCGGGTGTGGAATGAAGGTTTTTCTCAAAGGCCGGGAAGTAATTGATATTTTCGGCGACGAAGAACACCCCATCAATAAAGGATCTTTATGCCCTAAGGGACTGCTTTCCTACTTCCATATGAAGAGTTCTTCGCGCCTTACGGTGCCCCGCATTAGGGAGGACTTGCAGAAGCCGTTCCGCGAGGTTAGCTGGCGGGAAGCTATTGACTTTACTGCCCGGAAGTTGCGCCGGGCTGTAGAAGAAAACGGCAAGGAGTCGGTTGTTATTTTCGGCAGTGAGGCTGATCCTTTCGATTACCTAGCCGGGGCAAGCTGCTTTGGATCTCGCTTCAGGACGCCCTTCACACCGGAGCGCTTCTTTCCGAGACCATGGGGTGAAGGTGGGCTCATCAAACAAATGTTCGGTGTTCCGGCGGCGCAACTTCAAACGAATACCCCGCGCGACTGGTGCAACAGTCGGTGCATACTTCTTTACTGCTGTGATCTGGCCGCCTCCGACCCTATTACGTTCGGCCCCATCCTGGACGCGCGAGACCGGGGAACCGCGCTACTGACCATAGACACAAAACGTAGCGTGACATCTTCCAAAGCTACCATGTCGCTCAGGGTGAGGCCTGGAAGCCAGTCTGTTCTCCTTAAGGGCATCCTACGGCTTCTAATTAGCCGCGAATTGGTCGATGCTGACTTTATAAAGGAATGGACGGAAGGCATTGAACATTTGAGATCACAGGTGAATCCTTTCACCCCTGAACGGGTCTCACAGGTTTGCGGCATCGAGTTGGTGCAACTTGAGCAGTTCGTCCGCTATCTCGAAAAGTCGCCGGTGCAAGTTATCGCAGGCGACTGGAGTTCGCGAAAGTTTCTCTCCGATACCGACCTGTGCGGATGTGCCGCGATTAGTTCTCTGAAGGGCTCGATCGGCATTCCCGGAGGAGGCGTAAATTTTCTGGGGGTATCGCCCTTTTCTTTTGTGAACCCAGAGGCCAGCGGCGCAGAGAAGGGAACTGCAAACCTATGCCTCGAACGCCTTACCTTGGACCGGGTCGGCGATATCTCTTCTCTCTTCTGGCATGGGAATCCCCATACAAGCCTCACCGGAGGTAACTGTTCCAGAGCTGCTCTGGACAAAGTGCCGTTGATTGTCCATTTGTCCTCCTATCACAACGAAACCTGTGAACACGCCCACATTTCTATGCCGATGAGCTCCTGGCTCGAATACGATGGCGTCTTGGCAACCAATAACGGCAGGGCGATTCAATGCCACAGAAAGTTAGTAACTCCTCCGGGCCAGTGCCATTCTCCTCTGGAATTTTGGACGGATCTGGCCCGTGCCTGTGGGTTCTCCTTTTCTGGCCAGGGGGAGGAGGGAGGTTCGGAATTTTATGATTTTCTTCTGAAACGCAATCCCCTCACGAGTGCCATTACCTTCGATAGCTTGGACCCAAATGCCGGATTCTGCGGCGGTATTCTCTGGCCGTGCACCAGCCAGTCACAGGTTCAATTTGAGTCTTCCCGGTTCGTCAAGGGCACAATCCGAGGCCAAAACATTCTTTTCCAGCGAAACCGGAACTATCTCGACTCCGGACGGCGTTTTCCAACGGCTTCGGGTAGGATTTGCTTCCCCACGATTGCGTTTGACAACGAGACTAGCCCAGTAGTTGGTAGTGTACGAAAATTCCCCCTGATGCTCACAACCGGGGTTGGCGTTGACTACGTGGAGCAGTACGCGAGTTTTTGCAGAGGCAATGGTTTCGGGAGCGAACAGTTCGTAAAGATCAATCCACAACTCGCCAGCAGCCTGGGAATCAGAAAGGGCGATGCCCTGATAGTAGCAGGTGCAACGGGAGAACTGAGTGTACGGGCGTGCATCAGCGACGACGTGCAGCCGGATGTGTTGTGGCTTGCTCCGGCAATAGATCCTGAGAGCGAGCGCTCTGCACCGATGTACCTTTTTGATATTCCGGCCGAAGGCAATACGCCGGCCTATTTTACCCGTGTTACGGTTTTTAAGGCGGACTCGGACCGCGACGCAACTACCAGGGAAATAGTGGAACTCCTCGGCAGTTGAGTTGAAGAATACGAGTCGGCAAGGTAAAGAGTGGGCGCTCGGAATAGGTATCGAGATAGAGAGCCGATGGCGTGAGATTCATAACTAAGGGAGCGAAAAGAGTTGGCTTTGTAAGATGATTCATTCGGGACTTATGGCCATAATGGCAAAAAATCAACTACCGGCAAATCGCCTGGATTAAGGTTGCGCGGGATGAAAGTCCTTTGGGTAGGTAAAACATTGAAGCGGCAAGAAGCGGAGTTGAGAGAGCTGCCCGATGACGAGACTATTTTGATGGTTGATCTCGATAGATGTATCAGTTGCGGATCTTGCCATTTGGCGTGTGAGATCGAGCAGAAGAAGATATCACCCGGAGACGCCAAACCAAAAGCCATATCTGTCGTGATGAGCAGGACCTCTCAACACAGAAGTTCAGTGCACCTGCCATTGTCTTGCAGACATTGCAGCTCTCCATGTGAGTATCAGGATTATTACAACTTCTGGATTACCTGTCCCGATGGACAAAGGGACGAGGCGGAAGCGTGCGATGCATGCGCGCATCGACTCAGAAAGAAGATGATGCCTGCCTGTGCGACCCGCTGCAGCATGAAATGCATTTATTTCGGGTACGCCAAAGACGTGTGGTTTGCACTGAATGAAAAGCGGCTGAGGGGAATGGGCGAACTCACTCTCGATTCCTTGGTCAGGGAGTGAAAATGAAAGTGTCCGCCGAAGAGCCCGGGGCGGAAATATACCGCGTACTGGCAAGACCTAAGGGTTTGATCGCCTCGACCCTGCGAGTCGGAGAAACAGACGTGCTCATTGCCGCCGACTGCGACCTGAGTCGCGAAGCCCACCCTGTTATCACGAAATATCGAAGACAAATCGAAACCTATATCAACGCTTGCCCCGCCTTTTTGTGGTCTCTTACCCCGATACCTATGGATGAGGAGGCGCCCGATATTGTCAAGACGATGATAGAAGCGAGCGCGGAGGCATGTGTGGGGCCAATGGCCACCGTAGCCGGGGCGATAGCAGACTATGTGGGGCGCGATTTATTGGCATTCAGCCGGGATGTGATCGTTGAAAATGGTGGAGACATAATGCTTCATGTCTCATCCCAGAGAGAACTGCTTGTTCTCGCCGAGAATTCTCCTTTTGAGGGGCTGAAAATAGCAGTTGGACCTACATCTGAACCGATTGGAATCTGCACCTCTTCGGGCACGCTCGGCCACTCCCTCAGTTTTGGAAAGGCCGACGCTGTTACGATCTTTGCCCAATCAGCCGCCAAAGCTGATGCAGCGGCAACCTCGGTCGGTAACCTCGTTCAATCCAAACTGGACATTCAGAGCGGTATCGAGCGGGCTCGCCAGATTGGAGTGAACGGGGTGCTGATCTTGGTTGACGACAGCGTCGGGGTGTGGGGAGAAATCGAGATCATCGGCTGAAGGCTTTTTTCGGAGTTCCAAATGGCAGGCGACAAAAAGAGCATTGCCGAAATTAACGAGAAGCTCAAAAAGGGTCAAGCCGTTGTAATGACGGCAATGGGCTTTAAGAAAGAGGTGAGGAGCGGATACCGCTTCAAAGTTTCCGATGTTGACGTCGTAACTACGGGAACGCGTGGAACCATGTCGGGGACCTCAGCAATGCTGGTCATGCCCCTGGATAGGAACGGGCGCAACCGATCGATAAGAGACCTCCGGCTGAATGGCGTGCCCTGCTTGCCGTATGCTAATCCGGAGAATGCTCCGGGGCTGGTGGATGTTGTGATTTATGGCACTACAGAAAGCTACGATTTTCCCGGCCGTTACGGCGGAGGGCATGTTTTGAGAGATCTCGTGGAGGGCAGGGAAATCGAGATAGAGTGTATTAACGGTGACGGTAAGAGTACCTTCAGCAAGATTACCCTGGACCGCCTTAGATTCGCCAGACTCTACAATTTCAGGAACGATTACCAGAATTACTTCGCTTTCACTAATGTAAAAAATAGCCCAGTATACCTACACAACCCCGCTTCAATTTTTTCCTGCCGGCCGATTCCACTGTTGAAAGGGCTCACTGTGAGCGGCAGTGGTGAGCTCAACCCGGTCGAAAACGATATGTACCGAAAGGTGCTCAGATCAGGAACAAGAATTATACTCAATGGTGCGCCGGGCGTAATTGTCAGCCATGGAACGCGCAGTTCCAAATCCAAGTTAGCCCTTTTTGTTGCAGGCGACCTTTTCGGGATGGACTCGCAGTTCATGGGAGGCTTCAAGACCAGCTTTGCAGTAGAAGTTACGAACGGCATTGCCATCCCTTTTCCCATAACCTGCCAGGAAGTCATCAACGGCCTTTCAGTGTGCCTTGACGAGAAAATCCCGTTGACTGTGGCCGACCTTTCGGACAGACTCGGCCTGTTGAATATAACTTACGGCGATATCTGGAAGAATGCTAAGCTGGAAATAGAATTCGATCCTGATCGATGCATTTGCTGTTCCTTCCAATGCGCCGCTGAATACTATTGCCCTATGGGGGCAATTTCATGGAAAGACAAGAAAATTGATGAGACTCTTTGTTTTGCATGCGGTGCATGCACTTCCAATTGCTTAGGTGGGGCTTTCAAAGGCAAGGGCGATTCGCCGCGCGGGTGCGTTGGCATGGTTAGCATTTGTGATCGTAATGTTCCAATCATTTTCAGGCAGTCTAACCGTTTCAGGTCCGAAAAGCTTGCAGCTCACCTTAAAGAGGTTATGGAAAGGGGCGAATTCCTGCTCACGAATTCGGATCTGGAGCTAAAGCTGCGCGCACGTTAGAGCGAGGTTGCCGAGACTCTTCTCGGCAGCCAAGGATTGAGAGCGATGACTCAAAGCGGATTTCAGGCTGCCAGAAATATCTTCGTGGTAGAAATTGGCAAGTGTATCGAGTGCGGCGCCTGCCTTCATTCATGTCCGGTGTACCGGGAAAGCTTTGACGAAAAGTATTCATCACGAGGACGAAACTACCTGATGCGGCAGTTGGGTTATGACGAAAGCAAACTGACGAGCGGCGAACATCAGGGTATCTTCGAGAAATGCCTGCTTTGTGGTAGATGTGTCTCTGGCTGTCCTAGGGGAGTTCGCAATGACCTTGTGGTTCTGGAGGCCAGGGCGCAAATAATGATGCGCGAAGGATTATCTTTAAGCAAGGCGATAACGTTCAAGAAGGTGATGGCGAGCAGGGAATCAATGGGAAGGGCGCTCCGCTTGGCGTCGAAACTACAATGGATCCTGCCGAAAACCAGGCAACAGTGCTTAGCCGAAGAGCACAAGGTGCTCAGGCATCTTCCCCTGTATTTTTTAGGCCTGGGTGAGGGAATGCACCTGCCCTCCATTTCCTCAAGATTTCTGAGCGACATGCTTCCGGAATTGAATCCCCCGGCCCGGCAGGTCAGCGGGCGAAGGCTGCGGGCGGCCTTTTTCTCTGGCTGCATGACGGAGTACGTGCTTCCGAACGTAGGAAGCTCCATTGTAAATTTACTCAACCAACAGGGTGTAGAAGTCTGTTTCCCAAAGGAACAAGCTTGCTGCGGAATTGCAGCAGCAGCTAACGGTGAGGTTAAAACCGCCAGAGAATTGGCATTGCGCAACTTGAAGGCGCTGTCCGCGACAGGCGCTGACTTGATTATAACTGGCTGTGCGACGTGCGGATCGACATTGAAAGAGGGCTGGATAAGCCTTTTCCAGGACGACAGCCGCAGATGCGAATTCGAAAAGCTTGCAGCCAAGGTACAGGACATTTCGGAAGTATTGATCGACTTGGCCGAGTTTAAAGCTCTCAAATACCGGTCTAAACTTCCCGCCGGGTTACACGTAACCTACCATGACCCATGCCATCTGGCGGGATACCAGGCGGTTGTTGCTCAGCCAAGGAGGATACTGCGAAAAGCATTCGGCGACAAATTTGTTGAAATGGACCACAAAGGATGTTGCGGGTGCGGCGGTTCCTTCCTGCTGCACAGCCGTGATTTGTCTGACAAGATTGGAAGAGAAAAAATTGAATCTATAAAGCGGACCGGAGCGGACGTGGTCGTAAATACCTGCCCTGGCTGCATGGTCCAACTCGTAAACGGATTGACAAAGTACGGTTTGCCGCAACAGGTACTTCATCTGGCCGAAGTTGTCGAGTACATTGATGACAACTGGGAGGCCGACGGTGAACGATAGAAAAAATATTCGCGATATTAATGAAAAAATCGAAGCAGGTAAAGCAATCGCTTATACGGAAATCGAACTGTGGCAGCAATTGAAGGAGGGTGCGAACCCGTACTCAATTGATCTTGACCTGTTGATAACCGCGTTCGGTAGCAGTATACGCGGTAGTGCGGCCATGTTGCTGATTCCGGTGGCGGAACGTGGCATCTTCACACGGGCAAGAAAGATATGGCTCAATGGTGTTGAGGGATTTCCGGGCCCTGCCCCCAACGAGCGGCTTGGGGTGGTGGACACAATGATATTCGCAGATCAGAGAGTAGATGGCGAATCCGCCACATTGCCGGCGGGGGCTAGATTGTTGATGGATATCTTACATGGAGATGAAATCCAGGTGGAGTGCACGTCTGAGGAAGGCGACCTTTTCTACGGCCAATTCAGGATGAGGGATCTCGATTTTGCAACAATGGTAACCTATAACACTTTTCTTCCTGAAAGGTTGAGCGTACTTCTATCCTCCATACCGGGAGGAAGTTCAAGAGTCGCCGCAGCCGGCACCAAGATACTACTGAATGGGGCTCCAGGGATCGTAATCGGATGCGGGTCGAGAAGCCGTCCAGGGCATGAATCTCTTTCCTTATCTGCAAGTATGTTCGACATGAACTCAGGGAGCATCATTAACGATGAGAGTGACGTCACTATTTCGGTCGCAATGCTTATACCTGTTGGAAATAAGGACATCAAGCTCGATCTTTGCAACTTGCTCCAGCGCAATGTTGACTTCTTGTCAGGCATTAAACCTCTCGAGATAGACGCCGCGTTATATCTCAAAAGGCTTGTGACGGAGGAATATTTTAGGATGACGGAATCATGGTTGGACTAAAACAGATGTTCGCCAACATAGACTAGCTATTCAAGATAGAATTACTGCACTACCGCCACTCAGATTTGACTCAAGGCCCATTCCTAACGGCTCTAACGGTCCCAAGAATAATGTTTCCTGTATACTGTCCCACCATCCGTTCTATAAGGCCAAAACACTGAGGCAACAGAACGACCCTAACGGCTTCAGCGCAGATGAGCCGATGAGCCAGAGAGTGATCGTTGATGACCCAGAAAGCGCGGAACCGGGCACCGGAGATTCCTTAGATGGACGGGATCGTGAATTACGTCATAAATGCCGGAGTTCGGTACTTTGTCTCCCGGCTTGAAAATATCACCAATACTTGCCATGTTTGCCCTCCCATGGTGGCCCAATTGTGCTACTCGGGACGGCGCTTGTCTAGGTTTATTTTGTCAACTATATTATTGCCCTCCCGAGATGGCGAAGAAGGCGACAGCACGCTAGAGTGGGAATCTATGCCAGCCGAAACGTGAGTTCGGCCAGCCTGTTCACCAGGCGACCTGCCGGCAAACAGCACGCTGCCGGAGCATAGGTGAGGTACTTGTCCGCCAACACCGACGTCGCGTCGTCGTCCTGGACTCTAGGGAGGCTCTGATTTAGTTCTCTGCTTTCCACAGCTACTCAGGTTAAAGTGCGAGTGAGTAGGTGGATTGAGAAGATGAGGCAGAGGACACTGGCGATGATGACCGGCTTTGAGCGGTACACCAAGAAGACGCGGCGTGCGCAGTTTCTGGAAGAGATGGAACAGGTAGTGCCGTGGAGCAAGCTGTGCGCGTTGATCGAGCCGCATTATCCCCAGCCGGGCAATGGCCGTCCGCCGGTTGGCGTGGAGCGGATGCTGCGCATTTACTTTCTGCAGCAGTGGTTCAACCTGTCGGACCCGGCGGTGGAAGAGGCGCTGTACGACTCAGTGGTGATGCGGCAGTTCGTGGGCATTGACCTGGGCCGGGAGCCGGTGCCGGACGAGACCACGGTCTGCAAGTTCCGCCATCGATTGGAAGAGCACAGCCTGGGCGGGCAGATGCTGGAGGCGGTGAACTTGCATTTGCAGAGCAGGGGCGTACGGATCACGAGGGGGACGATCGTGGACGCGACCATCATTCATGCGCCGTCGTCGACCAAGAACGGCGAGCAGAAGCGTGACCCGGAGATGCACCAGACGAAAAAAGGCAAGCAGTGGTACTTCGGAATGAAGGCGCACGTCGGAGTGGACAGCAAGACGAAGCTGGTCCACTCGGCCGTGGCGACGGCGGCCAACGTGGCCGACAGCACGGTATTGCCGGAGTTGCTGCACGGGGAAGAAACGAAGGTCTGGGGCGATCAAGCCTATGGCGGGCAGACGGAGGCGATCCGGGAAGTCGCGCCTGCGGCTCAGGACATGACCAACAAGCGTTATCGCTATAAGGATCGGATCGACGAAGTTGAGCGTGCCAAGAACCGGACGAAGTCGCGGGTGCGCTCGAAAGTGGAACATGTGTTCGGGGTCCTGAAGCTGAAGTTCGGATTCGTGAAGGTGCGCTATCGAGGTTTGATGAAGAACGCCAACCGGTTGTTCGCCGCCTTCGCCCTGGTGAACCTATTCCTGGTGCGCAGGAAGCTGTTGTACGCGGCGGCGTAGTGTCTGCGGACACCGCCGACAAGCTGCGGCAAGGGGCCGCAGGGCAAGGAAATCAGCATTCATAACCGAGATGCAATTGGGAACCTACAGCTTCTCGATCACTGAAGGTTCTTGTTCAGAGGTTCCCTAGGGCAATGATCATCGGGTAGCAATGAAACTGTCTCACTGACGGGGTTGGAGCAGCGGATGTAAAGCAATCTGCAAGTTCGGCTTGATATCCAGTTAGAATAATAATGAGGTATCCATCATATGCCGAAATACATTGGCGCAATTGATCAGGGAACTACAAGCACTCGATTTATTGTTTTCGACGGCAATGGCAAGATCGTAGCAGCCGCGCAGAAAGAGCATCGCCAAATCTATCCAAAACCGGGATGGGTTGAACACGATCCCAACGAAATCTGGCATAATACTCAGGAGGTCATTGCCGAGGCACTAGCAACTAAAAGGTTGACGGCGAATGATCTAGCCGCAATCGGAATCGCCAACCAGCGTGAAACTGTTGTGCTTTGGAATCGGACAACGGGCAAGCCTGTTTGCAACGCACTGGTCTGGCAGGATACGCGTGTCGCCGATTATGTCTCTCAATACTCGAAGCAAGGAGGCCAGGACCGGTTTCGTGCGAAGACGGGGCTACCGATTGCTACCTACTTCAGCGGACTCAAAATTCGATGGATTCTCGAGCATGTACCGGCAGTCCGCAAAATGGCGGAAGATGGCGAGGTGCTGTTTGGGACTGTCGATAGCTTTCTGATATGGAACCTCACTGGCGGGTTCCATGGCGGCATTCATGTCACCGACGTCTCCAATGCTAGTCGTACACAACTCATGAATCTGGAGGCGCTCGATTGGGACCCAGAGATCCTGGAGCTGTTTGGCATACCCAAGGCGATCTTGCCACGGATATGCTCGAGCAGTGAAGTCTACGGCTATGCCCGGTTGGCCTCAATAGTTGATGTCCCGATAGCGGCGGACTTGGGAGACCAACAAGCTGCGCTTTTCGGCCAAGCTTGCTTTGAACCCGGTCAGGCGAAGAACACTTACGGCACTGGTTGTTTTTTGCTTTTGAATACTGGCAGGAGCCGCATTTACTCCGAGTGTGGCCTGCTCACGACCGTTGCATTCAAACTCGGAGACCAACCTGCGTATTATGCACTCGAAGGGAGTATCGCCATCACCGGCGCTCTCGTGCAATGGTTACGCGACAACCTCGGCTTGATTACCAAAAGCTCGGAGATTGAAGCGCTGGCCAGGACAGTGGACGACAACGGCGGGATTTATTTCGTCCCTGCCTTTTCCGGGCTTTTTGCGCCGTATTGGAGAGCTGACGCGCGCGGGGTCATCGTAGGACTTACCCGTTTCATTAACAAAGGCAATCTCGCCCGCGCAGTTTTGGAAGCAGCCGCGTTTCAAACCAGGGAGGTAGTTGAGGCGATGGAGAAGGATTCCCACATAGGGATGGGAGCACTACGAGCAGACGGAGGGATGGTGGAAAACGAACTATTAATGCAGTTCCAGGCAGACATATTAGATAAACGAGTGGTTAGGCCCACCATCAAAGAGACAACAGCCCTTGGAGCTGTTTATGCCGCCGGATTGGCTGTCGGAGCTTTCAAAGATTTGACCGAGCTCTGTGGGAAATGGTCTGTCGACAAAGCCTGGGAGCCCAAAATGGATGCAAAAGAGCGTGAATCGATGTACCTGATGTGGAAGAAGGCTGTTACCCGAAGCTTTGATTGGATCTAGCAATAACATAAAAATCAACCCTATCTGGTTCACCTCTGCCACTGGCTCGAAACCAACGAGTAGGGCCGTTTTCTGACAGATAACGATCTCTGAGAAAACGGCAACTGAGTGAGTTCTAACGGTACACTGCCGGGCGAAATATTCGCGCACCACAATCTCTGTCCTAGATCGCCTGGTGCAAACCCAGGGGGCCTCTGCCGCTGGTACCCATCACGCCCGGCAATCGCGTAAACCTGCATAAGGTTGCGGAAGCCTTCGGGCTGACGCAATCGGTTGGGGTCGGCCGCTAATTTCGAAGCCGGGCAGCGCTAGATGAGGCTACATGATTTTGGCAAAGCGGTGTCCGGCTTCTTCGATGTTGGCTCGGCTGTTGAATGCGCTCAAACGGAAATAGCCCTCCCCGCAGGTTCCGAACCCGCTCCCGGGTGTTCCCACTAAGTGGGCTTCCCGCAGCAGCTTGTCGAAGAAGTCCCAACTGCTCAAACTGCCGGGGGTCTTTAGCCACACGTAAGGTGCGTTTATGCCGCCGTAGACCTGTATCCCCAGCTTCGTCAGTGCTTCACGCACCAGCCTGGCGTTGGTGAGGTAAAACTCAATGGTTTCTCGAACCTGCCGCTTGCCTTCCGGCGAATAAATAGCTTCCGCGCCTCGCTGAACGGGATAAGAGACGCCATTAAACTTGGTGCTATGCCGTCTATTCCACAGCGAATGGATCGAGGCTTCGCGGCCATCCCGCGTCTTTCCCTTGAGACCTTTCGGAATGACGGTGAAGGCGCAGCGAACACCGGTGAAGCCGGCAGTCTTGCTAAAACTGCGGAATTCGATGGCGACATCCCTTGCTCCATCAATTTCATAAATCGAATGCGGAATAGATGGGTCGGTAATGTATGCCTCATAGGCGGCGTCGTACAGAATGATCGAGCCGTTCTGGTGCGCGTAGTCGACCCAGCGCTTCAGAATTTCCTTAGTGGCAACCATGCCGGTCGGGTTATTGGGATAGCACAGGTAGATCAGATCAACGCGCTGCTTGGGGAGGTCCGGGACGAAATCGTTCTCCGCTGTAGCCGGAAGATAAACCAATCCGCCGTAGCGGCCAGTGGCGTCTGCCGGGCCTGTGTGGCCGGCCATCACATTGGTATCCACGTACACCGGGTAAACCGGGTCCAGGACGGCGACGACGTTATCCGCTCCGAAGATATCCAGGACATTTGCCGAATCGCACTTTGACCCGTCGGAGACGAAAATCTCATCTGCGACAATGTTGGCCCCGCGAGACTGGTAGTCGTTCTTGGCGATGGCTTCGCGCAGAAAGCCGTAGCCCTGCTCGGGCCCATAGCCACGAAACGATGACCGCACGGCCATTTCATCGATGGCGGCATGCATGGCTTGAATCACCGCAGGGCCAAGCGGTTCGGTAACATCCCCAATGCCCAATCGGATAACTTTTGCGGAAGGGTTTTCGTTGCAGAATTTCTTCACCCGGCGATCAATTTCAGCAAACAAGTAACCAACAGCCAGCTTGAGATAGTTGTCATTGATGTATGTCATGTTCAGTCGTTCTCTTTATGGGGTTACTAACGCGGATTCGTTCGTTGAGCCTCGCCAAATAACATTACGCACTTCAAGATACCATCGCTTTCATCGAATCTGACTGGCGCGACGCCTCCCGGCATCACCACATTAACGGTCTTCGCGGCCAGAAGTCCCAGCGACCTGGCGGCGCTCGCCACGGCCGTTGCGCTGGTTCCAGAGGATAATGTAGGTCCCTCGCCACGCTCGAAAACCCGCGCAGCAATGCTATCCGGACCAAGCAGGGAAGCCCACTGCAGATTAATTCCGTTCTTACACGGACGTCCTGAGCCGCGCACTCCATCGCTTTCGGTACTATTCGCGATGGCGGTCAGAGGGGCAGCCAATCCTGCGACCCAATTTGCTCCATCGAAGGCAGCAGGCTGGGGTCCCTCAGGAAGGTCACACAATGCGGATTGCCGACGTTCACAAACTGGCTGCAGGTCCACGATGCCTCGATCTGCTCGAGAGCGAAAACACGAAAAGTGCGGTGACCTTCGAACTCAGAGACTCCGACGTGTTCGGGAGACGCATCAACTGCGGAGGGTCCATAGGCGGGGACGCCCATGTCGATCCAGAATCCGCTCCGCCCGTCTCGTACAGCCGCTTCAATCCGGGCCTCGATCACGGTGTTTCCGGCAAGCCCGCTTTCGGCTTGCTGGGGTGGGAACGGCGCCCCTGCACCCCCGCGAACTTCGTTCGCCGGGGGCCCCGCTGGAGGCTTGACATGATAGATGCGCACCACGAAAGCATCCGTGCGATGGGCCCGTCCGGTGTCGACCAGGAACTGGGAGAAAATCGTCAGGCCGTTCCCGCTGCGTTCCGCAAGTGTGCCGTCGGTGTTGACGATCAGCATGCCAAAGGCGTTTTCGTCGGGGAATGGTCCGACTAATAATCCGTCCGATAGGAATCTCTTGCCCGCAGGGGCCCCCGGCAAACACCGATTTTGCGTTTGCTGGGGCGGAGAAGCGGGGTCCCCGGCAGGCGCTGAAGTTGCGCCTGCCGGGGTGCAAGAAGCGTTCAACCGGCCGCAGATGCGTTCGATTGCGTGAACCGCCCATTGCCCGCGCGACATGGCGGCCTCAGTGGCAGTTCGAGGAATTTCGGCGAACTGACCAATCTCCTCCGGCGAAGCGACAAAGTAGGTATTGCCACGGGCATTATAGAAGTCTGCCATGTTCATCCTTAAAGCGTCGCGGCGATCTCACGGATGATCGTCACGTCGGAGAATGGAATCTTCTTCGTTAGTGGGTGACCCCGGGAATCACGGATGGGTTGGCCCGACGGGTCTCGTTCAAGAACGATCTGGTAGTCCTCATGGCCCTTTCCGGCGACGACCAGAACGTCCCCCGATTGCAGCGCGGAAAGGGCGCGTTGCAGTGCTTCACGCCGCGGCCCCGCATCCAATACGTTTGTTGCCCGAGTCGTGCCGGAGAGCACCTGTTTTCGAATCGCATCCGCATCTTCCGTGCGGGGATTGTCATCGGTCACCCAGACACAATCGCCAAGTTCTTCGGCAATGCGGCCCATGATAGGCCGCTTCTTGGTATCGCGATCGCCCCCGCAGCCGAACAGCACGTGAAGCTTTGATTTCGCGCCGACGTGCGGACGCAAACTGCGGAGAACGTTGTCCAGCGCATCGGGAGTGTGCGCGTAATCCACGTAAACCGCTGCGCCGTTAGCCAGAACTGCGGCAAGCTCAAGGCGCCCTGGAACAGGCGCGAGGCGTGAGAGGCCAGTAACGGCGCGGTCCACCGGTACGTTTGTGCCAATCGCGAGCCCTAGCGTACAGAGAATGTTCTGTGCTTGAAAAGATCCTGCCACCGGCACCCCGACTTCATGGAATTCGCCAAACACCGATATCTTCAGCGCTTGGCCGTGCGCATGGGGAATTCGCTCGCGTATCACCAGGTCGGCGTTGTCGCCTGCTTCGCCACCGGGGCCCCCGGCGAATGCTGCTTTTGCATTCGCCGGGGTGGTATAGGAGATGACCCTAGTGCCCCGTGCCCTCATTGCCGATGCGATCTGTACACCCCATGTGTCGCTGACGTTTATGACTGCAACCCCGTCAGTCTTGAGCCGATCCTCAAAGAGCCTCGCCTTGGCCGCGAAATAGGCCTCCATTGATGCATGGTAGTCGAGATGGTCCTGAGTGAGATTGGTAAAACCGGCTGCGTCAAAAGTGATCCCAGCCAGTCGTTGCTGATCGAGTGCGTGGCTGGAAGCCTCCATGGCAAGGTGCGTGACGCCATGCACGCGCTCCAGTTCAGCGAGGATCGTATGAAGAGTCTTGGCATCATACGTTGTGAGTCCCGCTTCAAGGTTTGAATGGCGCTTATCGCGTGCCTGGAGGCCCAGGGTTCCCAGGCTCAGGGCGTTGTGACCGTTCTCAACCCACAGATCTCGAAGAAAGCACACCGTTGATGTCTTGCCATTGGTGCCGGTGACAGCTGCAATGGTGCGCGGACGGCCGGGGTTAAAGTCGGACGCCAGCCGCGCATAGAATCCGCGAATGTCCCGGACGCGGAGTACGACGATCTTTTCGCGCTCGTACTGGTTGAGGCCAAGGGCTTTGTCGCACGTGCCTTCCGGTACTGCTATTGCCTGAGCCCCTCTGGCGGCGGCTTGCGAGCAGAAGGCGAGCCCGTCTTCTTTCACTCCGGGCAGAGCGCAAAAAAGGTAGCCGTAGCGAACATCTCTGGAATCGTCCGTAACGCCGAAGATGAACAGATCGTTTGTTTCGGCAGAATCCGGCTGCATTGTGCCGCTGTGGTGCTTCGCCCAGAGATCGCCTAATCTCATTATAGTGCTCATTCTACACGATAAGATAGTATACTCACCCTTTGGCCACGAGTTGTTCAGGGAAAGGGAAAGGCATACCAGATACACCAAGCATGACCACCGACATTGTCAAGACGCTCCCATTTGATGAAGCCGGAGTCCGCGAAATCATTCGCAACTATCCAACACCGTTTTATCTCTACGACGAGCGGGGCATACGCCAGAATGCGAGGCGGTTGAATGCCGCGTTTGGCTGGTGCAACGGGTTCAAGGAATACTTCGCGGTCAAGGCGACACCCAACCCGTACATCCTGAAGATTGCGAAGGAGGAGGGCTTCGGTGCCGATTGCTCGAGCTTGCCGGAATTGCTGCTGGCCGCGCGGGTCGGAATCACCGGTGAGAACATCATGTTCTCGTCGAACGACACGCCTTTGGCCGAGTACGTGCGAGCGAAAGCGCTAGGCGCGATTATCAACCTCGATGACATTACGCATTTGCCGTATGTCGAGGAGTGTGCGGGGGGATTGCCGGAGCTGATTTGCTTTCGCTACAACCCGGGAAAGGCGCGCGAGGGCAACCCGATAATAGGCAAGCCGGAGCAGGCGAAGTACGGACTCACGCGTCCCCAACTGTTCGAGGCATATGCATCGGCTAGAAAGAAGGGATGCAAGCGGTTCGGGTTGCATACGATGGTCGCCTCGAACGAACTGAATTTGGAGTTCTTCATCGAGACAGCGCGCATGTTGTTTGATCTGGCCGTCGAGCTGGCCGAAAAGCTCGGCGTGCGGCTGGAGTTTGTGAACCTTGGCGGAGGAATCGGCATCCCGTACCGGCCAGAACAGAAAGCCATCGACCTTGAAGCGCTGGGTCAGGCCGTAAAGGCGCTCTACGACGAACGGATCCGGCCGGCGGGGTTGCACCCGCTGCGAGTTTTCATGGAGAATGGCCGCTGCATCACCGGGCCGTACGGATTTCTGGTAACACGAGCCATTCATGAGAAGCACACCTACAAGAAGTACGTCGGCGTCGATGCCTGCATGGCCAACCTGATGCGTCCGGGGATGTACGGCGCGTATCACCACATCACCGTCCTGGGGAAGGAGCAGGCTCCCGCCAACTCGATGGTTGATGTTGTCGGCTCGCTTTGCGAGAACAATGACAAGTTTGCCATCGACCGGATGCTGCCGAACGTGGAGGTCGGGGACATCCTCGTGATTCACGATAGCGGCGCGCACGGCCATTCCATGGGGTTCCAGTACAACGGCAAGCTGCGGTGCGCCGAACTGCTGCTGCGTGAAGACGGCAAGGTGCAACAGATTCGCCGCGCCGAGACGATTGACGACTATTTCGCAACGCTGGATTTTTCCAAGCTGTAAACCGCTATATGGCACAGATCCGCGGCAGACGCGAGAACACGAGCGGCGTGAATAAGTCCCAGCCACGACACAATCCTTGACGCCCAAACCCTCAGACGCCAGCTCCGCAGCGAACAACCGGTATCAGGTTTTCAAACGTTTGTCGTAGTTCGGCAATTGTCGGAACCCGCCACCGCGGGACGAAATTATTGCGTAGCACAGAGCGCAGCCGTGCAGCAGTCGGGCATAGGTTTGGTGCGAGTCACAGCCCGATGCTATCCCGGTCCCGGAACAGTTATTCGGTGGGCGTTATTCTCCCAGAGGGCGAGATCTTACAGGAACTGCACGTTCTCGGCTGGGTATGCTGGCATGGCATCGGCTGCGACAAGACTCGAACTGCAGAGCGTAGAAATAACATCGGCCGCGCTGTATGTCGTGGTCCCATTGGGCGGGAAGAAGCGGGCGATTCCCACCAAATCGTCACCGGCAGTGACGAGGCCTTCTTCAACATAATTATCCCTGCGCACCTGAGGCTGGCCGATATTCGCCAGAAGTGAATTGCAGAGGCATTTCTTTCCCAGGGTTTTGGCCACTTTTCCGGCCTTATCGACGTAATTGTCTTCTGGTTCCGCCGGGCACCTGTAGCCGATCACGCCCTGGTCGGTGACATAAAGTTCTCGCAGATACCCGAGGTCGCAGATGCGGACCCTTGCCAAGTACACTTGTCTCTCTGACGTCGAGCCCTCCAACTGAACAGTCTTGAAGGGAAAGCCTGTTGGGGAGCTTGCCGGATCGGTGAACACCCTCCCTTGGCCAGAAGCGACGTTGTGCAAGATTGCCCTCTTGTAGTCGTTTCTCAGTCCTGATTCCGTAGAGAACGCAAACGCGGTGCCCACTTGCACTCCTGTGGCACCTTTAGCCAAAGCTTCCCGCACCTTTTCAGGGGCACCATAGCCTCCGGCGAGCCAGAAAGGCACACCTAGTGCGCGTATTCCTTCCAGATCCACCCGGTCACGCTCTCCGTAGACGGCTTCACCCGATTCGGTGAGCTGAAGCTTCCCCCGAGGTGGCGCATTGTGGCCGCCAGCGGTGGGGCCCTCAATGATCAGTCCGTCGACCCTCCCGTTGGCCTTCCTCAGCATGGTTACAGCAAGTGTATTGGAGGAGACGATCGCGAGAAATTTTGGCCGCGCCAGTGGAGGAAGATCGTGGTCCATGAACTCTCGAGGATCGAAGGACACGGTTGAATCCACATTATCCTGCGCGTCCGCGATGTGCAGGGTGTAGCTCACAGGCTCGAAATTGGCCAGACGATCGAGAATGCCTGGGATCTTGAGTGGAATGCCGGCGCCCATAAGCACGTAGCCAACGCCGGCGAGCATGGCGCCGAAGAGAGAAGCCAAATGCGGTATCTGGATCTTTTCCAGATAGTTGATGCCCACGGGATTGTTATGCCCTTTGCGGGCAAGAAAAACCTCGACAAAATTTGCGACAATGCACAGTTCGCTAAATTCCAAAGGCACATTCTTAACCGGCATTGGTACCGACTTGTACGGCGTATTCGCAGGCTTGCCGCCCGAAACGTGGTATTTCCGCCAAATTCTCTCGGCCATTTCTGGGAACGGGAAATGATCGAGCCCCCAACGCATGTGGCCGCCGGGATCGCCGTCTTGCAATCGCCGGGCGAGAATGTGGGCCAGAGCTATCCCAGAAACCACTCCCAACTGGCCCAACTCAGAGACGGCACGGGCCAATCGCCAGTTGGAAACTCCTGCGCCCATCCCGCCCTGGATGATTAAAGGACGAATGCTCATTCTTACAGATTAGGTTACAGGAGGCGGTATTTTGGTCATAGTTTTGTAAAACTTCGTGTCGCAAGCCTACAAAAAATACCTGCCGCCTCGCGCGAAAGCCGAGGGCACTAGCATTGCCGTAAGGTCCGCCGGGAAGCTTGGACGTATTTGACGCACCGGTAAATTATCAATTGACATATCGTGACATTGAAGTTAACATTATAGGCGAGCGAGCACCCCTCCTCGTTCTTCAGATCTTCTGAACTAAGTCAGCCTATCTGAAGTTCTCCTTCTCTTAGCCAATCCAAAGCTCCGAATGGCAGCTCCAAATGGGCATTACAAGGCAGCAGATAGGCAAGCTTATGAAAAGCATCTACGTGGGAAATCTGGATTTCGGCAGCCACTAACAGAGGCTTCGTACATTTCCCGAGTAATGCGTCCCGCAAGGTAAAAATGGTCAAGGAGCATCGATGGGACAGGTATATTGCCAGTGCGGACACGAGAAGAGAGACCATAGGGCACAACGTTCTGGAACGGCCCATGGCGAATGCAAGATCTGTTTGTGCAATGCGTTCGCGAAGCCCAAGGTTTCACTCGAGAGCAGCATGGAGTTAAGCAATCTTTCCACGCTGACATCCGACGCGCCTGTAATGGATCGGATTCTCGAGCGGATTGAACGCAAATGCTGCCCGCAAGGGCTAAATGTTATTTCCGAAGAGCTACGATGGATGGGACAGGACTCGATGACTTATGAAAAACTTTTGCAGGCCGTACAAATTGAGCTGCGGAAGCCTTGTCCAAGGATCCAGAGTGTGGCCGAAGGAGTTTACTGGTTTGCCGGCAAGAACGTACCCACTGGCTGGTCGCTCTATAGGGACAGGCGAATGCTGCCTTGCTTCTACCGCGAGTATCCACCAGCCATTTCATGGGATGAACTCGACCGGCCTGAAAACATCCTACCGTCTCCGGGCAAGCACTAACCGGAAGCTTTGTGAGCGCATCGGTCCTGCTGCAAGACATCCGGGATCTGTTACAGCCAAATACGGCGACCTTCTCCCAGCGATATTCGCGACGCAGTCCTCCCAGAATGGTTGCGGCCCGAACGTGCCAAACCCGTCCCCGCCCGATTCGACAGCTCAAGATACTGGCGCGAATCTATTCGGACGGGGATACCACAATTAGATACATCCCGCCACTCTGCCTGCTGGGGCACCGCGCTACCTCTTCCTCTGCCGGATTCAGGAGAGCAGGTCAATTCTGGGGACGAGGTTAACGATATGTTGGCAGGATCGGCGGCTACCTAATAATATAAGGCAGCTAATCTCAAAATCCGTTTTTTCTGAATTTCCCTTTTTTCATGTTTTCGCTAAAATTACGGTCCATCCGAAAAACCTATCTACTAAACATCTTTAGACGCGAGTGTTGCAGGAATCAGTAAGTGATCAGGGCAACGATTACTTCAAGGCAAGAAAGAAGGCAGATACTATGATTCGAAGTTCTGAGGATCCGGTAGCCCGCATGGCAAAGCTATTGGCCCTGCTGCATTACTCAATGTCGAAGGAGATTATGGCGGCTCTGGGCGAAGATCGCGGTACGGAGGTCATCCTGGCAGCGATCAAAAGATTTGGGGAGGCCCGACTGAAGTCGATGAAGGAGGAAGCGCGAGAAAGAGGGCTGGACCCGAACTCTTTCGCAACCTACAAGCAAGTGCGCGATATGCCTGGAAATGGATGGGAACGTGATCCCGGCAATCCCATGAAGGTCACATTTTGCCCCATGGATAGTGTCTGGGCGCGATACGGAGAAGAGGGCCGGAAGCTAGGATACCTGTATTGCTCCATTGACCATGTACTGTACGACGGCTTCAACGCCGATCTGGAGCGGCCATCTTGCCGCGCGTTAGGGGATGAATTCTGTGACTTTCATCCCAAAGTAAGAAGGGACAAGTCCCAATGAACAACCCAGTAACAACAGGTCAGGTTATGTCAGTGCGGAAAATGCCAAAGGGCAGATTGCGTGTCTGGGTTGCAGTGTTTTGCGCTGCCGCTTACTTTATAGCCTTCCTCGATCGCGTAAACGTAAGTGTATTGATTGCCGATCCGCTGTTCACAAAGGTATTCGGAATAGCAAAGGACAAAGGCGCACAGGGCCTGTTGCTTTCGGCGTTCCTGTTTACTTATGGAGTGTCGTGTTTTTTAGTTGGACCGGTAATAGAGCGGTTCGGACCGAAGAAAAGCCTCATCGTCGGGTTGTTGTCGTGGGCAGTGTTGATGTGCACGATGGGAGCGGTCTCTTCCTTCATAATTATTTTGCTGTGCCGAGCACTGCTCGGACTTGGAGAGGCCGTCCTCGGCCCTGGCGTCTCGAAACTCGTACAAACCTGGTTTCCCGTTCAGGAGAGAGCAAAAGCGAACGGGCTATGGTATGTTGGGTTACAGGTGGCCTATGTTGTTGCCACTCCTTTAATTGCTTGGTGGATCGTTGCCGTAGGTTGGCGCGGCAGTCATTACATTCTTGGATTGCTTGGAGTAGCTCCTGTAGCTTTGTGCGTCTACTATGTATACGATCACCCTTCTATGCACCCGCAGATTACAACAGCGGAGTTGGACTACATAGGTACTAAAGCGAAGAGCTCGACATTAGATGCCAGTAAAGTCAAACTGAGTTTAGGCTTCTTGAGAAACAGTACCTTTTGGTATCTGACGATTGTATACGGTGTAGCCAATGCTGGTTCGTGGGGCTTTATAGCTTGGATTCCATCATATCTCAAGTCGACTCTAGGTTTTTCCTGGAAGGCAATGGGATCGTTAGCAATGCTGCCGTATATACTTGGAACACTGGCTGTAATGGCGTCCACACCACTGATGGACAAATTAAACCGAAGGGCTCTGTTTACCCTGTGGGGTTACGTCGTTTTTATATTATTAATTGGACTTGCTATGTGGGTTGGCAGTCCTCTGGCAGCAGTTGCTGTACTTTCGTTAGCTTATGCGGCGCATGGCTTGCGCGTTCCGGCACTTTGGACAATATTGCAGAATGTGACGAGCAAAGAAGAAGTGGCAACAGCCACAGGTTTTTTTAACGGCTTCGCCTACGTACTGGCGTCGCTTACCCCATATGGAGTCGGCGTTTGTTACAACCTGACGGGATCACTGAAGACTGGATTCTATTTTCTTGCCATAACCTCGATTCTAGGTCTTTTGGCGTGTATCCCGTTAGTGCGGCACCGTTTGTAAGGTACGGATTGAGTGATAGCTGTATTTGGTTGGAAGCAGCCGCGAATTCTCGCGCGCCTTAATCGTTGCGTGTAATGATTTTCTACAGAGGTAACGGAACAGGACGCTTTGTGCGTATAATCGTTTTTTGCTGGAATAGCGAAGCTATGGCGGCAAGCAAGGAGGAGTCATATGGAACCGGTGACGAGGTTTGATCTGACGAAGGAAGAATACCTGGCGCTGGAACCCGTCGAGTTCAGGGCGCGTTTCAGAGAGCGTGTGCACCACACTTTGGAAATTCAGACGTATGCCGCAATCCATTCCGGAAAACAGCTTTCAGAGTCCCAGACGAACAGGGTAAAGGCCTTAATGCAAATATGGGAAGAGAGGGGCTTGCCAAAGGATACTGCCGACTACCAGTGGGCGGCTGAACTCGTTTGCTTCGCTGAGCAGTGCCAAGCCGGAAAGAAAGTCGATTTAAGCAGGTTCGCGCCCAGGAAGCTAAGTGAAGCCGACGTTAAGGCGTTTGATACAATCCTTTATGATCGTCGTTCGGTGCGGCACTGGACAGACCAGGATATTCCCGACCATATCATCGATAAGTTGATGGAAACGGGCCTGTGGGCCGCGCACTCCTGCAACCTCCAGTCCATTCGTTATCTTATCGTACGCGAAAAGAACGAGCCGGGGCTTTTTGTGGGAAGCGATATACCCGGGGGGCCGGTGCACGTTGTTCTGCTGCAGGATATGCGTGTTTACAACGCGAATCCGCGCAACCCGGTAAGAAATCGTTTGCTGGACTGCGGTGCTGCCGCGCAGAATATCGTTCTTGCCGCTCATGCCTACGGCCTGGGCGGGTGCTGGTTGACTTTTACAGACAAGATGATCGAAAGATTGAACGCGCGGTTCAACATTCCCGAGGATATAAAGATAGTTACTTATGTCGACGTCGGATACCCGGATCAAACTCCTTCGGCGCCGCGCCGTCTTACTCTGTCGGAGATGATATTTGCACGGGTATAGCCTAAGACATTCGAGTGAGTCCCGGTTGGCGCACCTGAAGGGGGCAGTCTTCGTCGATAACCAATAGACTAAGAGGCCTCAAAGATGGACCTAGAATCAGTTTTCCGCCAAATTCTTAGGCCATCTTTGGGGCTGCACCGAACCTGTCGTTGTGGCACTGGCAGCTTCGGCTGCGGTGCAAGCCTCCGGCGGTTGGACACCCGCACTCATAACACCTGCCTTTGCCTGAGGTGCAGGAAGGTGAGGTGTCTGCCATTCAAGTGCAATTCAGCCGAAACATATTTAAGAACGCTTTCGCGATCCCGAATCCCCAACGCGGAAGGCCGCAAAGGGATTCTTATGTCCGCTGCTCTTGGCGCTTTCTGTGATCCGCGGCATAGGCCCGGCAACCGCCGGATCACTCCGGAGGCATGCTCGTCGGAATGCAATGGACCGATCAAGCGGCGACAGCGATGGGGTGGGATGTTGAGCTACTATCAGCGGGCCGCGTGAGCGCATTAACAGAATGGCAAGCAAAGGCGCGGGTCGGATTTTGGACATTACGCGGCCCTGCAGTCTCGGTCTAGCCCGTTCCGAACAGCGCCCGGTGATTTACGTCACAGCCTGAGGAGAGCCTCTTGCGCTAAGGTTTTACACTGAGTTATCCGGTCCTTGGATAATCTGCACGCATGGGTCAACACCTTACCCGAGTTCAACTGAAGCAAAGCCCCGAGGGAGAAGTGGAACACCATTGGAGCGGGCCTTTCTTAACACTACCCGGAGCGCACTGCGCCTCGATTCAGGAACCCTGTACTTGTCCCTTTTGTTTCTTTGCACAGGTCGTGCAAAGGCCACGAAACTGGACGGAATAGTCCTGAATGTGGAAACCGGAACCGACGCCGGGAAGGGATAAATGGTCTAGCGTGGAATCTTGCAGGTCGATCATCTTTTCGCAACTGATGCAGACGAGGTGGTGATGTCGCCGCGTCTTGACCTCATAGCGGGCGCCGGAACCCGGATGACAGACTTTGCAGGCGATTCCAATGCGCACCAAGGTTTCTAGCACCCGGTAGACTGTGGCTCGGGAGATCTCAGGCAGATGTTTTCTCACATCGTCAAAAATCTGGTCGGCAATAGGATGGTCCGCCCTAAGCACCAAGGCGTGGAGAACTTCCCGCCGCTGAGCCGTCACCGGCAGGCCGTGCTGGTGACAAATGTGCTCCAGTTCCTCAACCTTGGCGGCAATCCGATCTGCCTGGCTCATATGACAACTTTAATGCATTTGCAGGGAAAAAGATCTATTTGATACTTTATATCATTTGATATATTATCGCATTTCTGGTGCTCGAACAAATCTCTATAAAGCGGCACGAAGGAGGATGAACACATGGAGAAAGAACTCGCCACTGCAGTGGGGGCGTCTGTCCCCGAAAACCCGTCAACCGAAGCCAAGTGCCCGGTAACGGGCGGCGCTCGCAGACGCATGGCAGCCGGGACCGCGACGAATGCGGACTGGTGGCCGAATCAGTTGAACCTGAAGATCCTGCACCAGCACTCCCCCCTGTCCAATCCTATGGACAAGGAGTTCAATTATGCCGAAGAATTCAAGAGCCTCGACCTGGATGCCGTGATCAAGGACCTCCGTGCCTTGATGACGAAGTCGCAGGAGTGGTGGCCGGCCGACTTCGGCCACTATGGGCCACTTTTCATTCGTATGGCGTGGCACAGCGCCGGTACGTACCGCATCGCCGACGGCCGTGGCGGCGCCGGCTCTGGCTCACAACGATTTGCGCCCCTCAATAGCTGGCCGGACAACGTGAACCTCGATAAGGCTCGCCGGTTGCTCTGGCCGATCAAGCAGAAGTATGGCCGGAAAATCTCCTGGGTCGACCTCATGATTCTCACCGGTAACGTCGCCTTGGAGTCGATGGGGTTCAAGACCTTCGGTTTCGGCGGCGGGCGCGAGGACGTCTGGGAGCCCGAAGAGGACATCTACTGGGGCCCCGAGGGCAAGTGGCTGGCAGACGAGCGCTACAGCGGCGATCGTCAGCTCGACAATCCTCTCGGCGCGGTTCAGATGGGCCTGATTTACGTGAATCCGGAAGGGCCCAATGGAAACCCTGATCCGATTGCTGCGGCGAGTGATATCCGAGAGACGTTCGCCCGCATGGCGATGAATGACGAGGAGACCGTTGCGCTGATTGCCGGCGGGCACACCTTCGGCAAAACCCACGGCGCTGGCGATGCGTCACTGGTGGGCCCAGAGCCGGAAGCCGCCAGCATCGAGGAGCAGGGCCTCGGCTGGAAGAGCAAATTCGGCACGGGCAAAGGGGGTGACACGATCGGCAGCGGCCTGGAAGTCATCTGGACCACGACCCCGACGAAGTGGAGCAACAACTTCTTCTGGAACCTGTTCGGCTACGAATGGGAACTGACCAAGAGCCCGGCCGGTGCGCATCAGTGGAAACCGAAGCATGGCGCAGGCGCCGGCACGGTGCCGGATGCGCACGACCCGTCAAAGCGTCACGCGCCATCCATGCTGACCACTGACCTCTCCTTGCGGTTCGACCCTGCTTACGAAAAGATTTCACGGCGCTTCTACGAGAACCCGGATCAGTTCGCAGACGCGTTTGCCCGGGCGTGGTTCAAGCTGACGCACCGCGACATGGGGCCGATCTCGCGGTACCTTGGCCCGCTGGTTCCGAAGGAGCCCCAGTTGTGGCAGGACCCTGTTCCCGCAGTGGATCATAAATTGATCGGGGAGCAGGACATGGCTGCTCTGAAGGCCAAGATCCTCGCATCCGGACTGTCGATCTCCCAACTGGTCACGACTGCCTGGGCGTCGGCGGCGACGTTCCGCGGCTCCGACAAGCGCGGTGGGGCGAACGGGGCGCGCATTCGCCTGGCGCCGCAAAAGGATTGGGAAGTGAACCAGCCGGCCGTACTGGCGAAGGTCCTGAAGACGCTGGAGGCGATCCAAAAGGATTTCAACGGCTCGCAGTCCGGCGGAAAGAAGGTCTCGCTGGCTGACCTGATCGTTCTGGGCGGCTGCGCAGCCGTCGAGGAAGCTGCGAAAAAGGCCGGGCACGACGTGAAGGTTCCCTTCTCGCCGGGGCGCACGGATGCATCGCAGGAGCAGACCGATGTGCATTCATTCGCCGTACTGGAGCCGACCGCAGACGGGTTCCGCAACTACCTCCGGAATGGAGACCCAATATCCGCGGAGGAGCGGCTGGTGGATCGGGCGCAGTTGCTGACGCTGACTGCTCCCGAGATGACGGTTCTCGTCGGCGGTATGCGCGTCCTGAATGCTAACTTCGGGCAGTCCAAACACGGCGTCTTCACCAACCGGCCCGGGACGCTGACGAATGATTTCTTCGTCAACCTGCTCGACATGAACACCAAGTGGCAGGCCTCCTCTACATCCGAAGGCGTCTATGAGGGGCGCGATCGCGCGACGGGCGCAATCAAGTGGACCGGCACCCGTGTCGACCTTATCTTCGGTTCGAACTCCCAGCTCCGAGCAATCGCGGAAGTCTATGCATGTGCCGACGCGAAGGAGGCGTTTGTGAAGGACTTCGTGGCTGCGTGGAACAAGGTGATGAACCTTGATCGCTACGACCTTGCCTAAACGCGGCGGAAAAAGAGAGCTGTCAACCTGGTACTAACCGCCGTTCCTGTTGTTCGGATCGGCAAAACTGAAGTTCGTCGCTTTTCTTGGCGCGCGCGAGCCGGATCGCGCGCGCCCTCTGATTCTGCCATGGTCTTCACGTCACGAGCATGTTAGGGACTTGGACAATCTCCGCTCTCATGCGCGCATTATACAATCGATGCCTGCCAGAGTTTCCGGGGGCGGTCAGACACGAAGGAGCCGCGAAAAGGAGATCGGGCAGTGACCGACTACAATAGCCTGTTTTCTTTGGAAGGAAGAGTCGTGGTGGTGACTGGGGCCAGCGAGGGCATCGGCCGTGATCTGGCCTTGGGCTTCGCCAAAGCGGGCGCTCAACTGGTCCTTTGCAGCCGCCGCCGGGAGAAGCTCGAAGAGGCATCCGCGGAAATCGAGAAGTGCGGCCGGCGAGCCGAATTGTTCGTTCTCGACGTGCGCGACGTACGAATGATTGGGCAACTCAAAGAGTTCATCGCCCAGCGCTTCGGAAGAGTGGACGTGCTGGTCAACAACGCCAGCTTTTCCATCAGGAAGCCGGCTTGGGACGTGACCGAGGAAGAGTGGGACGGCGTGCTCGATGTCGGCCTGAAGGGGTTGTTCTTCTGCTGCCAGATAATCGGCAGCCTCATGCGCGGCCAGAACTACGGCAAGATCATCAACATGAGTTCCACTTACAGCCGTACCGTGGCGCAGGACCGTTCGGTGTACGCTGCCATGAAGGCAGCGGTGTCACACCTGACCGAGGCGCTGGCGATTGAGTGGGCGCGCTTCGGCATCCGGGTGAACGCGCTGGCACCGACCACGGTTGAGACCCCGTCCCGCAAGTGGACTCCCGAAGTCCGCAATTACCTGCTCAGCCGCATTCCGCTTGGCCGTTTTGCCACCATTGATGACTTGATCGGAGGGGCGCTGTATCTCGCCAGTCCGGCATCCGATTTTGTGACTGGGCAGACTCTCTTCGTCGATGGGGGGTGGACCGCGGCCGGGTAAGCAAAACCAACAGGCCCGAGGCGCACATCGGAGCGCTGATCAGGCCACCAGCACGGGTTTTTCGAGCCCCTGTACTGACCGAAGAAGTTACACGTCCCTCAATATCGGTTTTGTTAAATGAAGGTTGCATCGATTCCTCTCATCGCGATGAGAGGCCGAACTGTCTCCATCCTTCCCATCAGCCTACTCGGGCAAAGGTTTGCCCTTCGTTTCCGGCACAAGCCACGGCACAAACAGACCCAGTATGTAGATCAGGCCGAGCGTCATGGCCGCGCGGGAGACACCGCCAAACCTCTGGATCAGGGTTGCGGCAATGATTGGAAATAGCCATGCGATCAAACGCGTGCCGTTGAAAATAAAGCTCGCGGCGGTCGAGCGAACGCTGCTGGTAAATAGCTCGACCAGGTAGATCGCCATCCAGGAGTACGCCAGGCCCAAGGTGAAGAAGCCGTTGATAAAAGCGACGTACATCATGGCTTCTACCGAGTGTGTCCACATGTAGGTAACCGGGGTCATGACCAGTGAGCCCGCATAAGTAAGGAACAGGAATTTCCTCCGGCCGATGATATCGATCAGGAAACCTGCGATCAGATATGCGGTCACGGCCCCGGTTGTGTACAGGATGGCGGCCCGATTGCCCCACTCGACAAAATTGGCGTAGTGCTGGGCCTGGGCGAGCTGGAGCGTGTAGCCGGGCAACAGGGTGGAGATCGCCCACCAGCCGATCATCGTGGTCATGGACAGCACGAACGCCAACAGCACGCGGCGCCGGCTTTCGCGCTGGCGGAAGATTTCGGTCAGCGTCAAGGGACGACGTCCGGTTTTCACCGCCGTTTGTTTGTCCTCTTCCGTGGCCGCCCAGCGCTGCTCGCGGACCGCGTTCAGCCAGCGTTCTGATTCATTGATCGCGCGCCGGATATAGAGAGTGAAGAACGCAGGTATGGCGCCCACCACGAACATCAGGCGCCAGGACTGTGGCCCGAGAGGATGCAACCGGCTGGTCCCCCACCAGATCAGCGCCGCCAAGAGAGTGCCCCACCCGAATCCCGATTGCAGCAAGCCGGCGCCCTTGGCGCGGGCCCTGTCAGGCCAAGTTTCAGCCACCAGCGTCACGCCCGTGCTCCACTCGCTGCCCATGGCCAAACCGGTTACGAAGCGCAAACCCACCAGCATCATAAACGTCGTGCTTAAAGCCGTGAGGCCGCTGAAAATTGCGTATAGCAGGACTGAAAGAATCATCATCCGCTTGCGGCCGATGTAGTCGGCGAGAGTACCGCCGATCAACCCGCCAATCCCCCAGCCCAGCAAAGTGAGGCCAATGGCAAGGCCAGCCCAAATCGAACCGCCGGCCTTGAGTTGCTCGGGCGTCAGCAGCGCACGCAGTGCGAACGGAAGAACCACGATAAGGGCATAAGTCTCGTAGCCATCGAAAATCCATCCCAGGAAGCTGGCCGCGAGAATTCGCCAGTGCGTAACAGTCAGCCCGTCATACCAAGGCCGACCTCGCGTACCTTGTCCTAATGGAGCTGTCGTACTCATAGTTGTCTCCTGGTCCGGAGTGCTGTTCAGCAACCGCCGTTGGTACTTGGAATTTCCGACTGAAAGTAAGTCGTATCTCGTCAGCTAGAATTTCCATTTTGAGTTTCGAAATCGGTCACCATTGTACGCCTCTCTTGCCCGTTCGTGACATTGGGAAACTTTTTGACTGCTTACTGTCTCACTAACAAGCATTACAGCAAACACTCCCAGCAGCACTATCGCAGCCCCGAGATATATGCCCGCGACAAGCGACCCGCCGGTTTTGCATCAACTTGACGGGTTCGTGGCCATCCGTAGACGGTCAAAACCTCTCGTTCCGCTATGCTTCGTATAACTCACGCCGCGTAATGTTACGCTGGAACGCCAGGTATTCCTGGCGTGTCATTGGTGGTTTCGATTTAGCAAGCACCTTGCGGGCGCCATCCGCCCCTTCCGCAAGGAGGTCTACCGCCATCCCCGTCAGCAATTTGGCCATGCCCACGTAAGCCAACTGTTTATCTTCCACGCGATAATCGGCGCCATGTCCGGTGCCGCGGGCGCCGCCAATAAAGGGATGAAGCGCAGGCATGACCTGCGATAAATCTCCCATGTCGGTCGAGCCGGTGCGATGTCCGGTCATCCGGAAATGTTCCTGGCCGAACAGATCAACCGCGTTGGACTGAAAATAGTCGCGCATCACGGAGTCGCACTTCATAGGCATATAGCCGGGCCAGGTCTCGATCTCCACCTGTGCTCCCAGGGCAAGTGCTCCAGCGCGCAAGGCTCTGTCCACCTTCTTGGCTGCATCGACAATAGCCTCCACCGTTTTACCGCGCACGAAGGTTTCCAGACGCACATCGGCGGGAATTACGTTCACCTGCGAGCCGCCGTGCGTGATAATGGGGTGGACGCGAATACTGTCCTCGTCACGGAAGGTCTCGCGCAGGGCATTGATGGCCACAAGTCCGATCTGGGCGGCGTAGAGGGCGTTGATTCCCTTGTGAGGCATGCCGCCAGCGTGGGCAGCCCGACCAATGTAACGGGCGGTCTTGACCACACACCCGTTGTTGGAGACCGGTACCGATGCCTTGCCTTCTTCCGGCTGAGGCGTGGTATGAATCATCATCGCCAAGTCCACATCATCGAAGTGGCCGAGGCGAAGGAGTTCGGGCTTGCCCCCCAGAAATTCCAGCCGGCCCGCCTGAACCTGGCTCACGCGCCACGCGATATCTCCGTATTCCTCTGCCGGCACCGCAAACAGCACCACGCGCCCGGCCAATTGCCGCATCACCTTGGAATCAACCAGGCCCATGGCAGCGCCCAGCAGCCCCGCAATCTGCGCGTTGTGGCCGCACGCATGCGCCGCGCCGGTGGCAGGATCGGCTTCGGGATGGCCGGCAACTATCAAGGCGTCGAGTTCGCCGAGCAGGGCGAAGGTCGGACCATCTCCCGCGCCGCCGGGTAATTCCGCGCGAACTGCGGTAAGCGCCAGGCCCGCGCGCGGGCTGAGTCCAAGCTTTCGGAAAACCTCTTCAACTACGCGGGCGGTTTTCACCTCTTTAAATCCGAGCTCAGGGTGACTCCGGAGCCCCTCGCCAAGCGCGATAATCTCCTCGCTTCGGCGGTCAATTGCCTCCCAAACCTGCCGCTTCAAATTCTCATTGGTCATCGCGGTATTCTCCGTAAATCGCAGCTTCAGTGAGGACGAACGGCTGCTTCGTTATCCAGTCGCGCTGGCTTCGCTATGCTCCTCAAAGCCGCTGGGCCGGAAGCGAGTAACCGAACTGATGCCTACAGTCACAAGGAAATTGAGACACAAAGCGAAAAATCCGGCGTTTAAACCCATAAAGGGGTCTCTCTTGGTAAACATCAGGAATGATGCGGTGGCCACGCCGACGACAATGCCCATGAAGGCCCCAGGCATAGTAATACGCCGCCACCAGAGTCCTAGTACCACGCCCGGGAAAAACTGAGAGACTCCGGCAAAACCTATCAGCAGAAGGTAAACCAGCGTGGTAGAGCTGTAGATCGCGAAATACAATGCCATTCCGGTCACTACCAGCACCATCCTTTTAGCTAACTTGGCGACCTGATCGTCAGTCATGCCGGGAGCAAACATGGGCCGATAGAAGTTCTTGGCGAACAGCGCGGCCGCCGTGAGAATATAATAAGCCGCCGGGACCATTGCCGTGAGAGCACCGGTTCCGCCAATCACTCCCAAAAGCCAGGCAGGGTAGGTTTTCCGCACCAGAGCCAGTAGCGCCAGGTCCCCGTTCTTCAGGCCGGGAGCAGCCAGCATTGCTGTAAAGCCGACGAAGAAGATCAAGGGCAATATGACATTGTAGGTAGTCATAACTACCGCGCTACGACGCAGGGTGCTCCCGCTTTTGGCAGTAAAGCTGGTGGCGAACAGGTTGGGCCACATCAACCCTCCCAGGGAAGCCATGAATACCGTTGATACGTACCAGGCGTGGCCCATATTCTTTGTGGCGCCGGGCAACAGCAGATGTGCAGGCTTGGCCTTTATCACCTCCGTAAACATGGGGCCGATCCCGTGGAAATAGATATAGGGCAGCCCAAAGCCGATGAAAAAGATCACAAACAGCATTAAAACATCTTTCAGGATGCTGACCCAAGCTACTCCCCGCACCCCGCTGGAAAACACAAACCCGGCTACCAGGGCAAAGGCAATTATCATTGCCACCGGTCGACTTATACCCTCGAAGCTGGCCATCTCTACAATGATTCCCAGGCCGGTGAGCTGCAGTTGAAGATAAGGAATAAGAAAAACAAAGCCAACCACGGCTACGAATGCGGCCAGATACTTGCTGCCGTATCGTCTCTCAAAGAAGTCGGGCTGAGTCTGCATTTTGAACTTCCGGCCCACTTCCCATAGGTATGGTTGCACATGGAAGTACACCGCCCTGCCCAGGGTCAAATAGGCAATGATGTACAAGGTAGGTCCGCCGCGAGAGTACGCCCACCCGGAAGCTCCCAGGAAGGAAAAGGTGGTATACACCTCCCCTGCCATAAGCAGCCAAATCAGCATTAAACCGAAGCCTCTACCGCCAACCGTCCACTGCTCCAAGTTCATCTTGTGGCGCACGCCGGCATAGAAGCCTATGATCGAGCCGAAGGTAATGATGGCAAAGATGACCGTCAGGGCTACAACACTGTTACTCATCGTGCGTCACCTTTCTGGCTATCAGACGAGCCCCGCGGTACCTCAATCCGGTAAGCGATCCAATAACACAGCGCCGAGAGAGGGATCCACAAGATCAGCCAAAACAGGTTAAACGGCAGGCCAAGTACCCTGGGATAAATGCGATCCCAGAACGACACCGAGAAACACATGGCCAGGAATGGGATCACTGTGATGACAATCGCTCGTAATGATGGTTTCTTCATAGCGATTCCGCCTTGCAGGAAAGCGCGCCACCTATGCCTGACTCCGCGCACTTCCCGAGAATCGTTACCTGCCGCGCCTTTGGGTCGAGGCGTATGAGCTGATGATTTTTCAGGGCAGTAAAGATTCTCTGGTCCACTCCGGCCACAATGGGAATTCCCGCGGCCGCCGCGCCTTGAACCATGACGGGGTTTACCTCCCCGAACACCAGCCCGGCAAAGCCGACGCCCCTTCCACGCATCATCAGGAATGCCCAGCCGCCGGCAATTCCCCCTTGAACGCCGGGACAGACCAGAATCTTGCCCGCGATCGACTCCCCAAAAAGCGGGTGTCCGGCGCGCGAAAATACGCCGTCCACTCTATCCAGGTCGTAACGCGGACTGAAGGTGTACATGGAAACCAGCGCCTGGGCCTCGACGACCTCACCCAGCCCTTGCAGACAGGCGAAACTCTGCTCCTTCACGACAGCCTCCCCGTTATCGCGGTTTCAACGCAATCGTCGGTTCGCCGCAAGATCGGCTGATAGCCGTGGGCCTTGATAATGTTCACCAGCTTTGCCGAATTGGTGACCACGCGGTTCCAGCCGAATTGCTTGCGCATCTCCAGCGGATCCATCAGGTACCAGCACGTGCCTTGCATGACGATGGCGCCCATGGCCTCCAGCGCTGCCAGAGCGCCGGTCTGCTGCGCCGCCACCTTGTTCATGGCATTAGTCGTAATCAGCAGAGTGCTGCCGGAATGCACTTTCCGCCCTGCCGCCACCCCGACGATGCGCTCCATTTCCACCAGCGACAGTTGCGGCGCAGTGAAGACGACGAGGTTGACTTTGCCGTCCTCGGGAGTGCCTCGGGCAAAGACGGCGTCAATGTCGGCCTGGGTAACCGTGAACTCCGTCATCAGCTCCCGCCCGCCGTTCGCGGCCGCAAAGCTGGGCGCCTCCGGCGTGATGCCAAGAATGTGGTACATGGCCAGGGAGCCGTAACTGGCGAGGCTCGCCCCCAGATGCTTGAGGTCATTGGGGGAAGGATTGCCGCGGCGAATTTCCAGCAGAGGAACATTCCAGTATCCGCGCACGCGCTCGCCCACCACCGCTCCCACAGCGCCCCAGTCGGCGATATCGCGCAGCTCGGCCTCGACTACGCACCGCGCATTAGCCCGCCGACAGCTCTCCAGGTGAAAGCCATAGGCCGGGGTGCGGCCGGTGATGCCCGCGGCGATGGCCGCCGGTCCGGATTCGTAGTTGGTGCGCGCCCCGAGCACGGAATTCGCATAAGCGACCGTACCTGTATCGCCCCAGGCGACGTGCTCCTTCAGGCGCGGCGTGTAGATGGAGTGATAATTAATGCAGGTATCCACCAGCGAGATGCCGAGCTCGCCCAGCAGGTGCCGCGCCTTCTTCTCGCCTTCTATAAGTTTCGGCGACTGGCGCAGGCGTGCCGCGCAGTCGTACTCGATGCATTGCGCGTTGCGGGTGGTCTGCACGCAGACGCGCGCCCCGAGCGCGATCAACGATTCGAGATATTTGCAGCCGGCTTCGCCCATTACCTCGTAGTCGCCCATCATGTGCACATTGGAAACTTCGACAAAGCGCTCCGCGCCGAAGAAATCGCCCACGGCGATCTGTTGCTCCAGCGAGCGTCGCGCAGCCTCGCCGCGAGTGCCGTCGCGCATCGCTTGTTCCACGTCATTAAGCCGCACGGAATAACCTCCTTATCAGTTTGGGTTTTCCGCCAGATATCTGTACTGCAGCGGTTTGTGAGGCTTCACGAAAAGCCAGCACAGGGCGCCGATAATACCGGTACTGGCAGTTGCAAAAATCGCGGTTTGCCACCCGTAACGGGTGGCGATCCAAGCTGTGATGATGGGGCCGGCGCCACCGACAAGATTGCCCCAGAAGTTCATCCATCCGGAAACGGTGGTAGAGAACTTGCCGGCAATATCCGTACAGCTTGTCCAGGAAGAGGTGATGGTAAACCCTAGAGCCATGAGAGCGATGGTCAGGCCAACCAGAGTTGTCCATTTCCGGGAAGAGACCGCCGTCAGCCCTAATGCCAGGCCGCAGGCCAGTAACCCGATGCCGCCGAACCAGGCGCGCGACCGAGAGCCGGCAAGTCCTTTCCCGATCAGGTAATCTCCGATGACGCCGCAGGCAATCGTTCCGAAAGCGAAGCCGAGCTCCGGCACACCTCCCCAAATGCCCATTTGCTTTAGCGAGAATCGATGAGCTTCCAGCAAATAAACCGGCAACCAGGCAACAAACACGTATTGGATGTAATCGACCATGGCGAACTGCGCCCCGACGGACCAGACTTGGCTAGAACTAAGCAGCTCTTTCCACGGAGGCATGACTCTGGTCGCCGTCGGCGGCGCCGACTGTCCATCCGCGATGTAGACCAGCTCGGCCTCATTCACAAACCTGCTTTCCCGCGGATAGGTGCGAAGCAGAAGGTAGTAGGCGATCGCGATCACTATGCCAATCGCACCAAACACATAGAAGACCGCCCGCCATCCCCAGTGCAGCATGACGAGCGTAGCGATCGGAATGCCCAAGGCAGGCCCGAACTTCGCGCCCATGATCATCATGCCTACTGCCCTGCCCCGTTCGCGCCGCGGGAACCAGTACATGAAGGCCGCATTAAGCCCGGGGTAAATCGGCGACTCCCCGACTCCGAACAGGCCGCGAACCACCATCCAGGAGGAAAAACTGCGGCACGCCGCCGTCAGAGAGGTGAACACCGACCACCAGGTGAGCGCCAAGGGAACGATGCGCCGGTGGCCGAAAAACTCTGTCAGGGTGCCCGAAGGAATCTGGAACAATGCATAACAGAGGAAGAACACGGACTGCATCATTCCGATCTCTACTTTGGTGAAGTGCAATTCCCTGACGATTGCCGGTGTGGTGACCGCCAGGTTTACCCGGTCTACCCACGACATGAACGTCATGAGCATGGCAAAGATTGCCAGCGCCCACCTGAAATTGGTCCGCTTTTGCCCGGCCACTCCGGCCGGTGGCGCACTGGTCGCGCCGCTTGCGGTTCCTTGAGAACTCAGCCAAGGACTTTCTGAACTCATGGAATTGCCTCGTCCCAAACTTCGGGGAAATAACCATTAGGGTGAGGCGTGCGCATTCCGCGGAAGCAAAAGCGGAAAATGGTGGGCAGCGCCGGGATCTCCCTCAGGCCTAAACCACCCCAACCATCCACGGGTGCAACCGCGATTTGCAGCTCTCCGCCATGCTTTTCTTGAATTCCGAAATGGGCTGAATGCTAGCACAGGGGCGGCGGCAAGAAGGCCGAACTGCGGTCCATCTCGGCGAAAAATCAGCACTTTTTTGCGCTTGACAAAGCAGGCAAAAACTATATAGCTATGCAGTATTTGGTTCGGGGGCGCGCCGGCTGGCTGAAGCCATTCGCCTTCCCTGGCAGCTTCGATAAACCGGAATCATAGATGAAGACTGCCGTGCGGCCGCAGAGTATTATCGAAGGTTCTTATGAAGACCGATTTTTACCGCAAGTATCAATTGAAGGAAGCGAACGGCTTGCCCAAATACGCGCAACTGCGCGAGGCGCTACGCGCCGCCATTTCCGATGCCTTCTGGAGGGAAGGCGAACAAATCCCGCCGGAAATCGAGCTCACGCGGCTTACGCCGTTCAGCCTGGGAACGGTACAAAAAGCGCTGGAGGCCCTGGAAGCTGAAGGCGTACTGGAACGCCGGCAGGGCCACGGTACATTCGTGCGCCAGAATCGGCCGAAATTTGCCGATCCCTGGCACTTTCGGTTTCGCAGCGGCGATGGAAAATTCACGCTGCCGGCATACCCCAAGGTGCTGTCCAAGAGGAAAGTCAAGGCGGCATCCAGGTGGGCCAAGCTGCTAAATCCCAGGAACGGCCAGCTTGTGCAAATCGATCGCAAGATAAACATCGGCGACGAGTTTTTGATTTACAACAAATTCTTCATCTCGGCAGATAAGTATGCCGGCTTTCTGAGGCGGCCGAACAAGGAGCTTCATTCTGCAGACTTAAAGTCCATACTGCGTCAAGAGTACAACGTCTCATTAACCGAGATGACATATACGGTGCAGATGATTAGGTTGCCGGATTCGATTTGCCGCGCTTTGGGGCTGCGCGAGGGAATTACAGGCTTAGTGCTCGAAGTCCTGGCGAGTTCCGGGCGTAAAGACCCTGTCTATTTGCAAGAAGTGTACATTCCGCCGAACAAGTTCAAACTGTACATTACCGATCCTTCCACCATTACCCATAAGGCTTCCCTAGCCTCATAGGGAAACCGGAGCTCGGGATCGAGCTCGATGACCTGCTCGGCAGCAGCCCGGGCTAGCGGCAGGTTCTCCTCGAAAACTTTTGGCAGATTGCAAGACTACCGTCGGCGAACAGAATTTTTGTGCAGCACAGCTCCTATTCTTTCGAGGAACGCCAATTCCCCACGTGAAGGCATAGCCTACGTCCTTGAATCTTGGCATATTTGCGACTTTGTTTTGACTTCCACAGTGCCGGGTATTTAGTCCTGAGGTATACCGGCGATCGCCTTTGCCAATTCTTTTTTCTGAGCCAAGTCCGCTTGGCGAGATATCATGATCCGCTGAGCTTGCGGCGAACCTGCGCCGTGCATCGATTCGGTCCTGTACCCGACAGCCGCGGTCCCAAGCGTGATATTCTCGATTAGTCTTAATATTCGCATGCGGTACTCGGTCGGAACCGATGCTATGCCGCGGAGATATTTCTTAATCAGATCTCCGATTTCCGGATTGTGCAGATCCCGTTCAGAGGGCATCGTGACCATCAGGCCACCAGCGATGTCTTCAGCCAGTCTGGCGATCTCGTACGGAAAGCGCGTCACGTTTTGCTTGCACACATTTGCCAGTAGCAGGTTAATCTGGTAGGTACCGGAAGGCATCTGGGAGCCCTCCGCCGAACAGGAAATGCCACAAGCATACAAGGTCTCGTTTAGGTGCATCATCTCAATCAGTTTGTCTTTGATATGCGAGGCCTTTGCAGCTCCGTTGTAGTCAGCAGCGAGGGCTGCTGCACCAATTAGGACATCACCGACCCCGACTTTACAGCCACCATAGCTCTGGCGGTGATAGCCAGCAAAGCGTTCGACAAGTGGGCCGCTGAATTCGTACTCCCCGCACATGAACACCTGCTCCCACGGAATAAATACATTATTGAAGATCATTAGAGCTTCGTGGCCGCCAAAGTTCTTGTTGCCTACGTCAATTGAACCGCCTTCTAATTTGCGGGTGTCACAAGATTGACGGCCGTATACATATATAATGCCCTCAGCGTCGGCTGGCGCGCAGAAGGATACGGCGTAATCCGCATCTTCACGGGCCATGGTAATGGTGGGCATGACTAAGATGCAGTGCGAGTTCAGAGCGCCAGTCTGGTGAGCTTTCGCGCCACGAACGACAATACCGTCTTTCCGCTTGTCGACAATATGCAAGAACATGTCCGGATCGGGTTGCTTAGCTGGTGAAAGGCTGCGGTCACCCTTCACATCGGTCATTGCGCCATCAACTGTCCAGTCCTCTTCCTGCATTCTCAACAGAAACTTTTCGAAGCGCTGATGGTAGCTGGTCCCAAGCTTCCGGTCCATCTCATACGTTACGGTGTCGACTGCATTGATGGCATCCATTCCGACGCAACGCTGAAAGCATGCTGCTGTTTTCTGCCCCAGTAAACGCTGCATCTTGACCTTGTTGATCAGATCCTGAGTGCTACGGTGCAAATGGCAAAAGCGACTAACCTTTTTACCTGTAAGGTGGGACGTTGCTGTCATCAGATCTTCGTATCGGGAATCTAGTGCCAGCGCGTAGGTCATTTTGACAGAATTCATTGATGGCCGGATGATCGGATGATCAACCGGGCAATTTACTGGCTCCCCCTGGACGTAGACCTTGAGCTTAAGCTTTCGCAAGTCTTCTTCATACTGCTCCGGAGTTTTCAGAGTACTCTGGCGGTTTCGCGCGGTTTCGCAGACTTCACATTTGTTGTGGGCATCAACCGGCATGCACCCCTCCAATAGACATCTTTACCGAGGCCATAAAACTCTCACTATCGTTGCCCTGTCGCACATTTTCAATATTGCCGCGACTAAGAAATCACCTCAACGCTATATCAATAGTGACTGTATGGACCTGGGGAACCAGCGGCTTACATCCAATCCAAGCCTATTGTCTATCGCAGCATCGCGCCTGAGATTACCATGCGCTGCACTTGGTTCGTTCCTTCATAAAGTTGCGTAATCTTGGCGTTGCGCATGAGGCGCTCCACCGGATATTCCCGGATATAGCCGTAACCTCCAAAAATCTGGACTGCATCGGTCGTGATCTTCATAGCCACATCCGAAGCGTACATTTTGGCCATAGCCGCTTCCTTGCTGTACGGTTTGCCCGCCTGTTTAAGCCAGGCAGCGCGATAAGTGAGCAGTCGGGCAGCATCCAATTCCGTTGCCATGTCCGCCAGCATAAAGGCGATTGCCTGGTTGCTTGCAATAAGCTTGCCGAATTGCTTCCGTTCCTTGGCGTAGTGGACTGCATGATCAAGGGCCGTCTGCGCGATGCCGAGGGCTTGGGCGGCGACACCAATCCGGCCGCCATCGAGAGCAGTCATGGCAATCTTAAATCCTCCTCCTTCTTTCCTAAGGAGGTTTTCTTTTGTCACTATTACGTCCTGGAACACCAATTCCTGTGTTTGTGAACTGTGAATCCCAAGTTTATGCTCTTTCCTGCCAAAACTAAAGCCCGGCATCCCTTTTTCCAAAATAAATGCGGATATTCCTTTCACTCCTAAAGTCTGGTCAGTCATTGCAAAAACAACATAGATTTCAGCAGAACCGCCATTAGTAATAAAGATTTTGTTGCCATTCAACACATAATGGTCGTCATCTATAATCGCCAAGCCAAGCGCTCGGTCTGAGCTTGGCAGAATGATGCACTGGCTACCCATACTCACCCTGCTCTGAGCGGCAGAAATCCTGTTCCTGTGAAAGCAGTTAGCGTAACCCGTTTACTCCCGTAGGCCAGCATTTTGGGCTGCCTCGCTATTGCTTATTTCTCCTTTGTTCCCTTGACTTGAGAGCGTTAGTGAGCTAATCTTTCGTGCCATCGTCGAATCTCACAATCATAATGGTTGGTGAAAGGCGTAGCCTTTCGCGGCAGTGAACAGAGATGGCTAGTAAGTGGGACGGCTGGACGCGCACGGCAGTGCTCGCTGGCAGGGAGATGTAGCTGTGCGATCGCTTCTTCTTTCTGACTGGCTTCTCCAACACTTGGAGAAAAGACGGGACGAACCCCTCAACCACCAAATATACCGGCTATTGCAGACGGCAATCGTTTCCGGTCGGCTTGCCGCTGAAACCAAGCTACCTTCCTCGCGGACGCTGGCCAAGGAACTCGGACTTTCCCGAAATACCATCATCCAAGCCTATGATCAATTAAACGCTGAATGCTACGTTCAGCCGTCCGTCGGTAGCGGCACCTACGTCGCCGACACCACTCCGGACCGCATCGACGGAGCCCCGCGAGGAGGCCGTGTCACGCCGGGCGGGGAGGAGCAACGGAGGAACCTCTCTAAACGGGGCAAGAAGCTGCTCCGAATGGCGGGGTGGGCCGGTGAGTATGAATGGGGTGCTTTCCTGCCTGGAGTACCCGACATTCTGGAATTTCCTGTTAAGATCTGGAACCGCATAGAGTCCGGCATTTGGAGCCAGCCCCGGCCACGACTCATGACCTATGCGCCACCCGGCGGTTATCGGCCCCTGCGGCGCGCTGTGACAGAGTATCTTCGGGTAGCGCGCTCTGTAAACTGCAGTCCAGATCAGGTCATTATCACCACCGGCATCCATCAGGCACTTGATCTAGCTGTGCGGCTGCTAAGCGATCCAAATGATTATGTTTGGGTAGAGGATCCATGTTATTGGGGAGCGCGAAATGTGCTCTATTCACTGGGCCTCACGCTGGTTCCTATCCCTGTTGATAATGAAGGCCTAAACCTGTCGAAAGCTAACCGCGGGCGGGCACCACGCCTTATCTTCGTTACGCCATCTCATCAGTATCCTTTGGGCATGGTGATGAGCCTCACGCGCCGCCGTACGTTGCTCAATTATGCGCACAAGAATCACTGCTGGATTATTGAGGACGATTATGATAGCGAATTCCGATACGGCAGTCGACCACTTCCCTCGCTTCAGGGCCTGGATACGGAAGGACGTGTGATTTACACTGGCAGCTTTAGCAAGACACTGTTTCCCGGGCTGCGCGTCGGGTATTTGGTAGCGCCTCCCGAGATGGCGGGAGAGTTCGCTCGCGGAGCCGCGGAACTTTACCGCGAAGGTCAATTGACGCAACAGGCCGTTCTGGCTGAATTTATAAATGAAGGTTATCTAAACTCGCATATTCGCCGCCTGCGGACTCTTTATGAACAGCGGCGCAGTACCCTCATACAAGCGATTGCCGAACGATTTGGCAAATATCTGCCGGTTATGGGGGATAATGCGGGCCTGCATCTGGTGATTGGACTGCCGGAGGGCACAGACGATCGGCAAGTTGCCATCGCGGCATTACAGCAGGGCATTATTGTTCGACCGCTTACAAGTTTTTACAACAAACCTCGCGCAGCGCGACCTGGGTTGCTGCTAGGATACGGATGCGTACCCATCGAACAGGTTTGTCCAGCTTTCGATAGGTTATCAATGGTGATCGAGGCCTCTCTGCGGTCCGGGCCGCTGGCGAACGCGAAGCACAAGTGAATGCTGCTGTTTCTGCGTTCGTGGCTTGGTTTTCCACCCGAAAGTGGTTCCTCCATTTAGCTGAAAGTGGACCTTTCCCTGGCGGAAAACCCAGTCTAAATTAGCGTGTCACTCAGGCAGAAGATTACCAGAGGAGGAGAACGTGGGTGTTGTTAGTGTTCAAACCGATGTTCAGCAAATAGCTCGTATTGATCGCGATCATGTCCTTTATCCGTGGACGCCAAAACAGAGCGCTGTAATTCCACGCGTCGCCGAGAGAGCGCAGGGCACTCGATTCTGGCTTAGTGGTAAGGAGGTGCTCGACTTCAGCGCGCAAATGGTCTTCATGAATGTGGGTCATTGCCATCCAGTCGTTCTACGTGCTATTGAAGAGCAACTGAAGGTCCTGCCGGCCGCCGCACCGACCTTTGCCAACGCTCCTCGTGCGCAACTTGCCAAGAAGCTGTCGGAAATCACGCCCGGTTCGCTGAAAAAGACCTTTTTCTCAACCGGCGGCGCCGATGCCGTCGAGGCGGCAACGATGGCCGCCAAGGCCTTCACAGGCCGACGGAAAATCATTGCGCGTTACCGTGAATATCACGGGTCGACCTATGGTGGTATGGCCTTTTCGTCGGATCAGAGAAGTTGGCAGTTTAGCCCCACTCTGCCTGAAGTGATCCACGTGCCGGCTCCAGACCCCTACCGCTGCCTGGACTGTCGGCCCGGGGAACCTTGCGCCGTTTGCTCCGGTAAGCAGATTGAGGACATTATCCGCTACGAAGGGGCTAACCAAATCGCTGCGGTACTCGTTGAACTTATACCGGGTTCAAACGGCATCTTGGTTCCACCTGAAGATTACCTGCCTGAACTCCGGCGCATTACGCGCAAGTACGGTATTCTTCTCATCGCCGATGAAGTGATGACCGGCTTTGGGAGAACCGGAGAGTGGTTCGCCTGTAATCACTGGAGCTTGGAACCCGACATTATGACACTCGCCAAGGGCATAACCTCAGGCTATGTGCCGCTCGGCGCAACTATCATGAGCGCCGAAATCGCGGATTATTTCGAGAATCACCCATGGGTGCATGGACATACCTACACGGGGCATGCTTTAGCGGCTGCGGCCGGGAACGCGGTCATATCGGTTTACGAGAGCGAGAGGTTAATTGAAAATTCGCGCCAGGTTGGCAAGTACATGCTGGAAAGAGCCAAAGCTCTTATGGAAAACCATCCGTCGGTCGGGGACGTGCGCGGGAAGGGGCTTTTTATAGGTATCGAACTAGTCCGGAACCGTTCCACCAAAGCCCCTCTTTACGACTGGACAACTGGCGATGGCGCCTCAAGCAAGCAGCGGGTCCTCAACGCGGCATTCGATCGGGGTCTCTACGTAATGGGTGGTAACGCTAACGTTCTAATGCTTTGCCCCCCACTCACGGTTACTAGGCAGGAAGTAGACGAGGCAATTTCGATCCTCGACGAGGTATTGCAACTGTCAGACTCTGAATACGAGTCTCGCTAGAGAAGGAGGGAACAGTGGCACAAGTGGATAACAAGGGAGTCCCGTTGCCGGCCAAAACAGCAACTCTCGGCGAGGTCGCAGTGGCTAGCACGGTGGGCACTGCACTTGAATGGTTTGACTTCTATTTATATGGAACTGCGGCCGCCCTGGTGTTCGGCAAGGTGTTTTTCCCTAATGCTGATCCAGCCGTGGGCACGATAGCGAGTTTTGGCACGATGGCGGTGGGATTCATCTCAAGACCGCTGGGTGGTGTAATTGCCGGGCACTATGGCGACCGAATCGGGCGGCGCGTAATGCTAGTGATCACGCTTTCCATCATGGGCGTCGCCACGTTCCTAATAGGTTTTCTCCCGACATATCAGCAGGTAGGGATTTGGGCACCGGTCTTACTTACAATCCTGCGCTTCGTCCAAGGCATAGCCGTCGGAGGAGAGTGGGCTGGCGCAATACTGATGACCTACGAACATGCTAAGCGGAGGCGGGGATTCTATTCAGCATTGCCACAAATCGGTTCTCCGGGAGGCTTGTTGCTGGCTACCGGCGCATTCATTCTGACAACTGGCTGGCTCAGTCAGGAACAGTTTCAAGCCTGGGGCTGGCGGCTGCCGTTCTGGTTCAGCATCATCATCGTGGGCGTGGGCCTTTTTGTACGCCTTCGACTCCTTGAGACGCCAGAGTTCACTGCCGTCAAAGAGCAGAAAGCTATTGTGGCTATGCCGGTTGTGGAGACTTTTAGCAAGTACTGGAGAAGCCTCCTGCTAGTGATTGGCGCTCGCTGGGTCGAAGGATTGACGTTTAACGTCTATGCCGTCTTTGCACTGTCGTACATGAGCTTGCAGCTGCATGTGCCAAGAAATGTAGGACTGACTGCCACGACCATTGCGTGTGCCTTCGGCCTATTTACAACGCCCTTTTTCGGAGCCCTAAGTGATCGCTTCGGGCGTTGGCGGGTATTCGCTGCAGGAGCTCTCTTTTGTACGCTGTTCGCCTTCCCGTTTTTCCTCCTGGTCGAAAGCAGATCTCCATTTCTAATCGGCTTGGCTATGACTATGGCGCTTGCTGTAGGCGCGGACTGCTGTTGGGGTGTAGAGCCAACCTTGTTTTCTGAACTCTTTGCCACCAACGTCCGCTATACAGGTATTTCCATCGGCTACCAGTTATCTGGACTGTTATGTGGCGGTTTGACACCGCTGATTGCGGCTATCTTGGTGCAGTATTCAAAGAGTTGGTGGCCAGTTGCCGCTTACGTTGCCGTTATGGGCCTTATCAGTGCGTTGAGTGCATACCTGACAATCTTTCTTAAAAAGCCGACAGAACTGCAGCCTGAACCCGAAAGGAGGCCGGAGCTTGCCGTCTAATTGCGTGTCAGCTACTGTGCGAGAGCGGGTATTCGCCCAAGTTGAATCTGATGCTGCTGAGGCGATTGCTTTTCTCAAAGAGCTAGTGCGGATTCCAAGCCTTTCAGGAGAAGAGACGGCCTGCCAGGAGGTGATGCGGCAACGGATGCGATCGATTGGCCTTGAAGTGCACGATATTGCCGAGTCGGGGAAAGTACCCAGTGTGGTTGGAAAAGCAGCGGGCCAGGGCGTAGGCCCCGGTCGTTCCATAATCTTAAATGGGCATATCGATGTAGTTTCGCCCGAGCCGATGGGTGCTTGGACCAGAGCGCCGTGGGGAGCGGAGGAGATCGACGGTCGCCTGTACGGAAGAGGCGCATGCGATATGAAGGCCGGCTTGGCCGGAATGTTAATGGCAGTAAGTTCTCTGAAGCGTTGTGGTATACAGCTCTCAGGCGATGTGATCGTTGAGTCAGTGGTCGAGGAGGAGACCGGCGGTGCCGGAACTCGGGCATGTGCACTTGCCGGATTTCGTGGCGACGGCGCAGTTATCGGAGAACCAACCGGACTTGCTGTTTGTCCGGTTTCGCGTGGAGGTGCATGGTTTTCAATTTCCGTCTGGGGCAAGGAAGCTCATTCCGGTTCTACTTGGCGCGGCGTCAGCGCACTTGATCAGGCGCTTCCGGTAGTTGAGTGTCTTCGCCGCTACAAGGCACAAAGAGATAATCGTCTGCGGAAGCTGAACCCAGCTTTCAATAGCTGCCCTGAGCCTTTTCCCCTCTTCATAGGTAAGGTAATGTGCGGCAGTGCGCCTAATACGGTGCCGGGCTTGTGTGAGCTGCAAGGTGTGCTAGGCCTTGCTCCTAGCGAGAGTGTAGGAGCAGCAAAGGCTGATCTGGAAAGGGAATTAAAGGCCTATCGAAGCCGTGAGGATGTACCCCATCCAATTCTGTCTTGGTTGCCGACTCAATTCGAACCCGCGGGTATTCCGGCCGACCACCCACTTGTTGACGCCTGCATCCACGCTTGCAAAGCGGTTACGGGCCATCAAGGCAAGATCGACGGATTCCCGACAGGGTCTGATCAAGGACTACTGATCCACAAGGCGAATACACCGACTGTTGTTTTTGGACCGGGAAGTCTTGAATGCGCGCACTCCCGCGACGAATACGTTGAACTCAAAGAATACCTTGAGTACGTGAAGATTATTGCTATCTTGCTCGTAAATTGGTGCGGTCTGTAGGGGGGATGCTAGGAAAACTGATGTGGGTAGACTCGCCGGGCATTACTGTCGTACGCAATAATTTCGTCCCGTCGTAAAGAAAAAGCAGCCGCTTGGGGTGTGTTTAGCAGCAGTTCCGCAAAGCCATTCCCGGCGATCATGCATATCGGTTTGTAATCCATGATCGGGACACGATTTACTCTGCCAAGCTGGATCAAGCCGTGGAAGCCATGGGCATGTGGGCCAGCTTTCGCCCTGCTAACTATACAGTAGCGGGTACCATGCTTCGGTCATCAGTGCATCAGTTGTCCGCCATCCACGTTGATAGTTTGCCCTGTAATAAAATCGCTATCATCGGAAGCGAGAAATACTGCTGTCCCTGTGAGGTCCTCGGGAACTTCGATACGCTTGAAACATCGGCTTTGGGCAGACGCTCTCTGGTACTCCTCCGGATACATCGGATTTTCGCGGACTGCTTCACTGGCAGTCAATCCCGGGGTGATGGCGTTCACGGCGATTCCCGCATCTCCCACCTCTCGAGCCAGCGCCCGAGTAAAGGCAAGCACGCCTCCTTTGGATGAGACATACTGCAGGAACCCCGGTATTCCAGCCAAAGCGGCGACCGAAGACATATTTATAATCTTTCCTTTGCCTTGCTTTTTCATCAGCGGAACGACCGCTTTGCAGCAGTGGAACATGCCCTTTAGATTGACCGCGAGCACTTGGTCCCACTCCTCACTGGAAATCTCCAGAAACGATTTCTTGCCGAGGGTCGCGAAAATTCCGGCATTGTTCACGAGAATGTCGATCCGCCCGAAATGTTCGATTGCGGTCTGCGCCATCTTCTTCGTACTGCTCTCGGATGTCACATCCGTGATAACAGCAATTGCCTTACCGCCTTTGGCCGCGATCTCCTGGGTTACCGCAGTTCCGTCCATGCAATCGGCAACGACTATGGAGGCGCCTTCTTGGGCAAAGCGAAGAGCGCAAGCTCTTCCAATACCCCGCGCGCTGCCGGTGATAATGGCTACCTTGTCCTTAAGTCTCACAAGCTCCCCTCTCTCCGCAAAGCGCCACTCTTGTTGCCTTCGTAATATTCTTTTCGCGAACGCGGGCTCTTTTCAAAACAGTTTACCCCACCCCGGTTTCTGGCCGAAGTGGGGCCGGCTGTTCACAAAATTTGGCAGAAGTACAGTTGCTTAACGCCGCGCGTTTTCGCCTATGCGCCCTCTGGCTCCGGCCCAAGCTGTAGGAACCGGTTTCCCGTTGTCATATAGAGCGATGCCGCCGGGAGAACACATCTGCGTGCACAGGCCACAGCCGTCGCAAATCGCCTGGTCGACTATTGCCTGCTTGCCTTCCATCGTAATAGCGCCGTAAAAACAGACATCAACACAGTCGCCGCACCCGTTGCACTTCTCTTCGTCTACCCGGGCCAGCGGCTTGAAAACGTCCTTGCGTGGAATAGTGCTTAACACTTTCACATTGGGAACGGCTAGGCCCACGATATCGGTGAAGTTCTTGTATCCATGTTTGTCCAGAAACGTGTTGATGCCCTCAATCGTAGCCGTAAACGCCTTGTAGCCACGCACACTCGGCGCCGTACATAGCTGAACGATTTTTGCGCCGCACATAATATGAGCGATGCAGTCGCGCCAGTTGTCGAGGCCGCCGCCGCCGCAGATGTCCAACTTGGTGTTTTGCGCGGCCTTCAGCACCCATTTGCGGGAAATAGGAGCCTGCCACGGCCCGCCGTAACCGGAAATCGCGCCCGCCAAAATGGGCATGGCCGTTTCAATATCAATTTCCAGACCCGTGTATCGATGAGTGGTGTGAACGCCCGCGACTTTCATCTGATCGAGGGCCTTGAGGGCCTGGACAAGATCCCCAGCTTCGGCCGGCAGCTTCGCAATCAGGGGAACATCGGTGACTTTGCGCACCGCCCCGACCACTTGCTCCAGGAACTCGGGGCTAAGGCCGGCGGCGGAGCCTTTTTTCCCGCCCACCAATTCCACCCCGTAAGGACAGGCCAAGTTGAGTTCCATGGCATCGGCAATCGGGCCGTACAACTCAGCATAGCGGCTCCATTCCTCGGCGTTGCCAGCCATGATGTTGGTAATGATTTTGCAGTCATGGTCGTGGGCATAGGGCCGGATTTTGCAAACTTCTTTTGCGTATTCTTCGGGAGTCTTTTCGCACAACAATTCATTCGTGTAGTAAGAAAACAGCTTTCCGCTGCGAACCGCTTCGGGATAATAAACGTAAAAACGAGGGCACGGGTAGATTTGCTCGAGCCGGTCCCAACTGGGTGTTTTAGCCACCAGGGCGGAGCACCCGGCATCCACACAATGCTTCATCCGCAGATAGTCCTTGGTTGGAGTTGCGGACGCAGCCACGACAGGGTTCTTGAGTTCCATTCCCGCAAACTTCACGCGCAGGTCAGCCATTTTAGAGTTCCTCCTCTTCACATGCTTCAAAATCGGGGATGGTGACGGGCCGAGCCAGGGAAAGCTTCATGGCTCCGTTTACCATGCGGATGTTAATGTTCTTGAGCCATCGGTAATTGTTAAGCTTAGGGGCGTCTTCCCGGTAGTGCGTTCCTCTGCTCTCGTTTCTGGCCAGCGCTGCGCGTGTGACCATTTCCGCGGTGTCCAGCAGATACTCAAATTCCAAAGCCTCGCGCAATTCCTGAACGTTGCTGGCGCGGACCTTGGGCAGGCTCTGCGTTTGGGCAACGCACAAGGCGCGGAGAACTGCCGTGAGCCCATCGTGATTGCGAACGCAAGACACATTGTCCCAAAGCAGCTTCTTCAGCGGAGCAGCAAAGCTCTTGGCTGGTTCTCCACCGGGGGCCAGCAGCCCGTTCAGGCGGTCCACCTCGGCTGCCACCTCCGCCTCGTCCAGGTTGACGCGGCAGATGGGTTTCGCCCGTTTGGCTGCGGAAACGCCGGCTATGCGGCCGAACACCTGGCTAATGGCCAGCAAGTTTCCACCGGGACGCGCCGCCCCGTGTGCGCCTCCGCTGACTTCGCCACAGACAAACAAGCCGGGGACGTCAGTCGCCCCGTCTTCGTTGTAGCGAACTCCGCCGATGAAGCACTGCACCACGGGAGCGATTTCAATGGGCTGTTTGCGGATATCGATCCCGCGGTCCAAGAGCCACTTGAAGGTCACCGGAACCGTATTCTCGATGTGCTCAGCGCTGTTATGAGAGACATCCATATATATGCCGCCATGTTCTGTGCCACGCCCTTCTTTGATCTCGGTGTGCATGGCGATATCCAAATGCATGGCGGGGTAATTGATGATGAAAGGAAAGGCGTACTCTTTTGCCCGTATGACCGTGTCGGCAGTCACCCCCTCGGGCAGGTACTTCGGCAAGAATTCTTCCTGATTCCTGTTGTAGATTCGCGGCCCTAACTTCCAAAATCGGGTAACCAGCAAGTATCCGCGAACCGGGTGCACCATAGCGGGGCCGATTTGGATGAACTCCATGTTGGTGAGCACCGCCCCGGCGCGGTACGCCAACGAGAACCCGTCCCCAGTTACATCCGGCGGCTGAGCGTTCAAGGAATAGATATTTCCCGCGCCTCCGGTCGCCAGGATTACGGACTTGCACTTAATAACTACCAGGTCGCCCCGCTCCAGATTCAGGGCTACCGCGCCCACGACCGCGCCCCCGTAGCTCAGCAGCCTGGTGATCATCATCTGCTCGAGCACCTGCACGTTATCCCGCTTCTGGATATCTTTGCGAAGCACGCTGGCAATCTCGCGTCCCGTCTCGGCACCGGCGTGACAGGCTCGGGGCAGCGTGGATGCATCGGCTAGAAGCTGCTCAAAGCGATCGCCTTTCATCACGAACTTGCCACCCAATGCAACGATCTCCCGCAGACGCGCCGGAGCGTCCAGCACAAACCGCCGTACCAGACGTTCGTTGCTAAGGCCGCCGCCCTGCACCGTAGTATCGCGAAAATGGCAATAAGCATTGTCTCTGGGGTCGGTGTGTCCAAAAGCCGCGCTATAGGCGGATAGCTCCGACACCGCTCGCGTGGTGCAGCCGCTCGCCCCCAACTTCCCTTTGACGACGATAGTGACCTGCACTCCCAGGTCACTAGCGGCACACGCAGCCCGTGCGCCAGCTCCGCCTCCTCCGATCACAAGTACGTCAGTTTCCAGAGTTCTTTGAATATTCATTCGAGTGTCATTCCTCTCACCCCACTGAACTGTTGAAATCATCACGAGCCATCGCAGCGATCGCACGCTCCGGCAACTTTTCTACAGCTCGCGCATATTCTGAGGCGCATTGGGTCCTATACCAGCCATAAGTGGCACCGGCGCGGCAGCCGCCTAGGCACAAAAGGTAAACGTGAATACGGTCAGGGAGCGTCGATCCTGATCTATTGGGGGCAAACATTACTCTAAGGTTACCGCCCGAGTCAAGATTTTATTTTGATTGGCAGTGGGGTAAATCCGGTGTGAATTCACCCATCTACCTTTGTGGACCATGCACGTTTGACAGTTTGAGGGTGAATACCGCGGGAGGTTTGTTGCACATCGTGGATTCACGGCTGTTAAGGAGGAGCGATTCTCCTTGACCGTGCGACAGGAGCGGCAGGTACGCGACAAGGCCCTTCACAGCAGCTATGGCAAAGAAGGGAAGTAAGTAATTTCTACATCTTTAGCTTGCATTTTACTACTGGTTGTCATACAGTACCTCCCACTACGTCGAGACCCAACAGCAAGAACCGATAGATGCCGCATTGCGAAAACGCTAATGCGCCGGTTAGCTGGGTAAGGAGAAGTATGACAAACGGAACTGCGGTTAGTCGAAAGCAGGTTGTTACGGCGATGGCGGCGTCGGTACTGGGCTGGTCTTTGGACCTTTTCGACCTCTTCATTATCCTGTTTGTCGCCCCTACGGTCGCGCGGCTCTTCTTCATGACCGGCAATCCGGTACTTTCCCTGGCTGCCGTATATGCATCGTTCGCCGTCACTCTGTTTATGCGTCCCATTGGGGCGGGCATCTTCGGCGCCTACGCCGATAAACGCGGACGGAAACTCGCCATGATTATGGCCGTCGGCGGCGTCGGCGTGGCCACCGCTCTGATGGGCGCACTGCCCACCCTTTCCCAAGTGGGCGTGTTGGCGCCCATCCTGTTCATTTTGATGCGCCTGGTCCTGGGGGTATTTGTGGGCGGCGTGGTGGTGTCCACGCATACCATCGGCACCGAAACCGTGTCTCCCCGCTGGCGAGGCGCTATGGGCGGCTTGATCAGCGGCGGCGGCTCCGGTCTGGGATCGCTCATCGCCGCTTTCGTGCTTTATGTAGTTTCCTCAATTTTCCCCGGACCGGCTTTTGCAGGGTGGGGCTGGCGCTGTATGTTCTTTAGCGGACTGCTAAGCGCCGTATTAGCCATATTCCTGTTTAGCTGTTTGGAAGAATCTCCCCTCTGGGTAGACATGAAGAACAAGGAACGCCCGCCCAAGGCTCCCGTACGCGTAGTCTTTTCCGGTAAATATCTCCCCATTGTTCTAAATAACTTGCTGATTGTGATCGGCGCCAGCACCTTATACTATCTAACCTCCGGGTATTTGCCTGCCTTTCTTGGTGAAATCAATAAAATGCCAAGGCCTGAGATCGGCAAGATCATGATCTGGGCCAGCTGCTCTATGGTGTTCGCCACTGTGCTGTTCGGTGGTCTCAGCGATTCCATCGGGCGAAAAAAGGCGTTTTTGATGGTGGGGATCATTAACGTGATCTGCATTCCCCTGGCCTACAGAGCGCTGACTACGACCACGTCACACGGATTAATTATTTTTTATGCCATAGCATTGTGTTTTCTCGGAACCGCTCTTTGTGGGCCGCTCATTGCCTTTCTTAACGAGCGTTTCCCCACTGCCATCCGCGCCAGCGGGACAGGTTTGTCCTGGAACATCGGTTTTGCGATTGGCGGGACCATGCCCAGCTTGGTTACGGCCGCCAGTCCCACAATGAGTGACATTCCTTCGCGTTTGGTGATTTTCCTCATCGCCGCCATTGTGATAGCGTTAATCGGCAGCTTGAGGGCGCCGTCGGCCAGCGGCTTTATCGAAGAACCGGTTGACGCCATAGAGAAGCAAAAGTCAGTTGCTGCCCAATGAACAGGTTGTCCCGCGGGCCAGGCACGAACCCTGGGGGTGCGCAAATATTTCATCCGGCTGCGATACGGGCGTGGAATCTCGCCTAAATACCGTTTTTCTTGGAGGTCGTTACGAACGCAGGATGAGATTATTGCGCACCAAGCGACCCGGAACTGAGCGTCCGAATCTCCGATTAAATCGCACCGTCGACATCAAACCTGCATCAGGCAATAGCTATAATCACTGAACCTAACTTATCTCCACTCTCGACTAACTCGTGTGCGGCCGCGGTTTCTTGCAGTGGAAAGACGCGAGCCACTGCATTCGAGAGCCGGCCATCTGCAAGAAACTGTGAGATATCATCTATCGCCTTTCGCCGAGCGCTGGCAGGCAAAATATAAACCAGCACGATCCGCAGCGTGATCTCCTTGAGAAAGCTGTAGAACGGCAGCTCCGGCTTCATAACCGCACGGGATCCATACGCCGCGATAACGCCGTTGGAACGGATGACTCTGGCAGTAACGGGGAGGTTTGCGCCAAACTCTCCGTCAACTACTCGATTGACGCCTTTGCCCGACGTCAGCTCATTGATCGCCGCAATCACGTCTTGTTCGCGGTAGTTCAAAATATGATCGGCACCGGCGGCCTGTGCATGTTTGGCTTTTTCGGGGCCGCTCACGGTGGTAATTACCGTAGCGCCACCAAGTTTTGCCATTTGCACCGCATATCTCCCAACCGCTCCTGCTCCTCCGGTCACCAGTATGGTTTGGCCCTGGACCGCGCCATCCGCGAACACGCAATGGTGGGCGGTCATCGCTGGAATACCGAGGCATGCGCCTTCAGTGAAGGAAACCGTCTCCGGCAGGGGGACTGCCTGCTCTAGCGGCAAAGCGATGAACTCGGCGGCCGTCCCGAACGGCCGCTCCCATTGCCCGTTCCAGATCCACACTCGTTTGCCGATGCACATTTTGTCGACGCCTTCACCCACGGCCTCAATAACCCCGGCGCCATCGCTGTGCGGAATGATACAAGGCCATCGCAGGCGGCTGTCGCCAGCGCGTGTTCCAGCGCGAAGTTTTACGTCAGACGGGTTTACTCCAGAAGCGAACAAACGCACCAGTACTTCACCAGCCGAAGCTATCGGTGTTTCCATTTCTGTCAGCTTGAGAACGTCTCTGGCGGGGCCTATTCGGCTGTACGATACCGCTTTCATCGGTTCCTCATCTCATTTTGCCAAGAAGTGAAAAACTGAGGGCAGAAAACCGCAACCTCAACCCTCGGCTGTGATCCGTCGAGGACCATTGGCGCATTCGAACAGGCAGCCACGGTCACGCCGCACGGAGAAGGGCTGTAGACATTGAGAAAGTGGGGCCGCCTAAAGCCTGCTCTTGATTCCACCTTGTGCACTCTCTAATAAAATCTTCGGTCCTTTTTTCAATATAACAACGAGGCGCGCGGCAGGCGAAGTGTCAGACCAAAAGTAGATACGGTTTTTCCAGCCGCATCGGCACCTGCTCCAGGAATTTCGCGCCTTGTGCCCCGGCAACAGTTCGATGGTCAATGGTCAGACCGAATGCCTGTCTCAGCAGGGTTGAGTGTGGCCACGAAACGGTCAATTTTGAACATTCCGAGATTGGAGATGGTAAATGTGCTGACCCGCCAGCTCCTGCTCCCTCAGTGTGCCGTTTCTGGCGCTATCGGTCAACCGTTTCCATTCCTTGGCGATCTGCGCCAGCGATTTTTTGTCCGCATCGCGCACGACGGGGCGATCGCCGAGTAGCCTCCGGTTGCCAACACAATGGCGCCGTAGGCGAATACGTCGGCGAGGATCGAAGGAAAGCCGGTCAACACTTTGGCGGAAAAACGCACCACCTCGGCAACCCGGCTCTCTCGGGCTTGCGCCAGGTAAATCGCGGTAAACAGTCCGACGGGAATGCTCCTTGGCCCAGTCGAGCAGTTCGTGCTTCTTGTGGTCATGCGCAATCAGCGCGATGCGCTTGCGCGCTTCCATTGGCACCTTTATTGTATTTCACTCTTCCTCCGCAATATAAGTAACCCCGTCTCCAGTTGTGGAGTCGTTCGTGACATGCAGATGAATTGGCCAAAAATTATCTGCGCGAACGCACGGGCGAACCTCGAAGGCAAACAGGGTTTTATGCATGTTTCACGCGGCGTTCAACGCGTTTTCATGGCGCGCTGCTATATAGCAGTCATGCCGCTTCCCGAAACCGCCGCACGCCCCAAGGCCGACGTCATTGACCGCCTCGCCGACTCCGCCGGATGGAAGAAAGTGCTTCTACCGCGGCGCCGGCTCCAACGGCTGTACGAATCTTCGCAGCGGCTGCGTGGCGCAAACATTTTCGAGTCGCTGCTTCGCGCCCTCGACGTGAGCTATTCGGTAAGCCCGAAGGGCATGGAACTGATCCCCAATGAGGGAGCGGCTATCGTCGTCGCCAACCATCCGTTCGGCATGCTGGATGGACTACTGCTTGGGGCTATGCTGCTGCGGATCAGGAGCGACGTAAGAATCGTCGCCAACAGGCTGCTGACGGCCATTCCCGACATCGGCCCGCATTGCATCTACGTCGATGCCATGGACGGCGATGACCGGCTCTCGGTCAATACCCGCGGCCTGCGCCAGGCCATTCGGCACCTGCAAAAGGGCGGCTTGGTTCTGTTCTTTCCGGCCGGCGAAGTGGCGCACTGGTCGGTTCGCACCATGTCGATCAGCGATCCGCAATGGAGCGACAGCGCGGCTCGGCTGGCGGAGATGACCGGCGCGTCGGTGATTCCCATCTCCGTACAGGGCGCCAACAGCTTCGGTTTTCAGGTGTCCGGCCTGATTCATCCGAAGTTGCGGACCCTGCAGTTGCCGCGCGAACTGCTCAACAAGCGTGGCCAGCAGGTGAAAATGATCGTCAGCCCGCCGATCAAGGCCGAGAAGCTAAAAGCGGCGGGCGATCCGGAGGCGGCGACTTCGCTGCTGCAATGGAGCACTCAGGTGCTATCGCTGGCGCCAGCCAGCTCGCGCTGGCATCTCAAGCTGCCGCGTCCCCTGAAGCCTGTTATTTGCGAAACCGACGCCACCCTCGTGGAGAGGGAATTGCTCTCACTGCCCGGGGCCTTGCTCCTCTGCCGGCATGGTGAGTTCGACGTTTACGAGTTTTCTGCCGATCAGGCTCCCAGCGCGGTGCGCGAGATCGGCCGGCTGCGCGAGATAACCTTTCGCCAGGTCGGTGAGGGCACAGGCTCCGCTTGCGATCTTGACCGCTTTGACCGGCACTACCGCCATCTTGCGCTCTGGAGCCGCGAGCAGCGGCAGATCGCCGGAAGCTACCGTCTGGGAAATGTTGCTGAGATCGTCAGGCAATTCGGACCGGGCGGGCTCTACACTTCAACTCTCTTTCGCTACCATCCTTCGTTTTTTTCGAGCATCGACGGGGCGCTGGAGCTGGGGCGTTCGTTCGTACGGCCCGAGTTTCAGAGGCATTATCTGCCGCTGCTTCTGCTATGGAAGGGCATAGGCGCTTATCTGGTGCGCCACCCGTCGACGCCGATTCTTTTCGGCGCCGTCAGCGTCAGCAACGTCTACTCGCCTGCCTCGCGCGAGCTCATCACCGCCTTCCTGCGTTCCCGGATGGCTCCCGCTGGCCTGGTCGCAAAGATCGAATCAAAGAGCCTGTTTCATAGTATTCGCAGATGCCTGGGAGTCCGCGAAGCGGGCTTCACCCGGGCATTCACGCTGGCGGACATCTCCGAACGTGTTGCCAGCTGCGAGCCCGACGGAAAAGACCTGCCGATCCTGGTAAAGCACTATCTGAAGCTTGGAGGGAAAACGCTGGCCTTCGCCGTCGACCCTAAATTCTCGGATTCGCTGGATGCGCTCATCATGGTCGATCTCCGCGCCAGCGATCCCGCGCTGCTTTCACGCTATATGGGCGCGGCAGGAATGCACAGCTTCCTGGGTGTCACCCGCGCGGCATCATAGTTGGTGACACGGCAGCAGCTAAGAACATAATCGCCCCCATCGATGGTTATTAAATTTGCTTCTACAAACTATTTGATTTATTAGCCCGCCTGCGCTCACTATTACCAACGTATGCAGATCCTGGTTTGCCTCAAACAAATCCTCGATCCGGAGGCGCCGGCCCGCGACTTCCGAATCGACGCCGCTAAATGCGTGGCCGAGCGCGGCTCGGCCAACCTGGTTACCAATATTTTCTGTGATAACGCGCTGGAAACGGCGTTGCAACTCCGGGACGCTGCCGGTAATTCAAAGATCGCCGCCCTCTCTTATGGTGATGAAGAAGTTCGACGCCGTCCAGCCCTGCGGTCCGGAAGCAAATATGGCGAAGCATCTGGCCGCCGAAGTTTCCTGGGAGGCGGCCAATGTTGCGCTGCAGACTCATGGCGGTTATGGGTTAACCGAGGAATACGACATCGATCACAAGCTCCGGGAGACACGCTTGTATCTGGTGGCGCCGCTTTCGACCAACCTGATCTTGTCGTATATCGCCGAGCACGTGCTCGGCCTGCCAAGGTCCCATTAGCTCTGCCACCGGAGGCTTAATTAACGTACGTTTCCATAAACAGGCGGCCGCGGCGTAGCTTCCATCGGTTAGGCGGAACCGAAGAGGCGATCTGAGATTTGTCAAGTAACGATTCATGCTAGGAATAATGATCTGGAGAAAGCCATGGCGATCAAAGAAGGTTGGAAAGGCAGATTTTTCGAGGATTTCGAAGTAGGTGACATTTACCAGCATCCGCTCGGGCGTACCGTCATCACAGCAGACAACCTCTGGTTTACGCTGCTGACGCAGAACACGGCCCCCATTCATTTCGATCACCACTACTCGGCCCAGACCGAATTCGGTAAGCCGCTGGTGGACTCGACATTCACTTTGGCCTTGGTCACCGGCCAGAGTGTCACGGATATTTCGCAAAATATATTTGCCAACCTCGGCTGGGACGAGGTTCGCCTGCCAAACCCGGTTTTCGAGGGCGACACGATTTATTCGCAGACGGAGGTCCTTGAAAAACGTGAGTCGAAGTCGCGCAACAATGTCGGCATCGTCAAGGTGAAAACGACCGGCTATAACCAGAACGGCAAAGTGGTGATCACCTTCGGCCGTACCATTCTGGTTTATAAGCGCGGCCAGGCTCCTAAGATCGCGCGTCTGGCGCCCAGCCAAAGTCACTGAGCTTGCCGCCAGGCTCTCCGAAAAGTTTTCCGTCCTGAAGTCGCGGCGCGAGATCTTCCGTCATGTCGGTCGCCTCGCCGCGGCAGGGCTACGAAAGCGCGGGTGCAAGCCCTCAGCCTCTTCCAATCAACGGCATGGCAGTCGGCATCAGGGTTATGTATTGACAGTTCACGTCCAGCGGCAGGCTGGCCATCCAGACCACCGCATCCACCGCGTGCTTTATTTCCATGCGCGGCTCGGGCCTCACCGACCCATCCGGCTGCAACACCCCGATCGTTAGCTGAAACGACAATTCGGTGGCCACGTTTCCGAAATCAATCTGACTGCAGGCGATGTTGTACTTGCGGCCATCAATCGAAATGCTTTTGGTTAACCCGAGCACGCCGCTCTTGCTCGCGCCATAGGGAGCCCCATTGGGCCGCGGGGCGTGAATTGCCGTCGAGGCATTGTTGATGATGCGGCCGCCGCGCGGCTCCTGCGACTTCATCATCCTGTACGCTTCCTGCGCGCAGAGGAACGCCCCCGTGAGGTTGACATCGATAATCGATGTCCACTCCTCGTAAGTGACGTCCTCAAAAGCCGTGCGGGCATTCTTGCCGGCATTGTTGAACAGGACATCCAGTCTGCCGAAGGCCTCTTTGATTTTGGCAAACAGGGCTTTGACCTGGTCGGGCTTGGTAACATCGGCTGGCACGACCAGCATCTGGGGGCCGGAAGAGCTTGCCATGGCGGCGGTCTTTTCCAACTCTTCCTTGCGCCGGCCGGTGAGCACCACGGAGTAGCCCGCGCACTGCAGGCCGAGACTGACCCCGCGTCCAATCCCGCTGCCTGCGCCGGTGACGAGTGCGATTTTCTTGGCGGTTGTCGTCATCTGGTTCCATCCTTTCTCCCACCGAAACGTATGTCATCCCACATTGCAAGACGTACGACGGTGCGGTGGCATTTTGGATCTTTTATGCGAACTGACGAGTCGTGAATTCGCGCAGTATTCTGTCAGCCCAACTACGATCCAGCAAGTAAAACTTCTGGACACTGCGGCGCAACATGAACCACGCGCCTTTTTGAGTAACTCCGACTGAAAGTAATCCCAACACGGCAGCAAGTCGCAGCCTGGCAGTGCCCCGCTGGCAGGAGGTACCCCAGCTTGGTCGTTGCCGTCATAGGCTCGCAATGCGGTGCATCGGCTCACTCGGCAAAGCTACTGAAGAATCGAAAGTTCGAAAAAAGTATCCCGCTTACGATGTAAGCTGTCGAAATACTAACCGGCCGGCCCGGATCGTTGCCTGCGGCACCAGCAGGCGTTTACCCAGCCGCTTTTCGCCGGTCGTGTCGAAAAATTGGCAGGGATGGTCAACCAGCTTCATGATCGCCACGTCGGCGCAGGCGCCGGGCGACAACGTCCCGATTTCCTCTGCCATTCCCATAACCCGCGCAGGCGTCGCAGTGCAAGCCGCCACGATATTTACAAGATCCATTCCCATAGCCAGGTACTTCGACATGAGCCACGGAAGCGTGAACACAGGTTGCTTCAGAAAAGTCAGCCAGGTAAGGTCCGAACTTATTACATCGGGTTGGAAGCCGTCGGCCAAGGCCGCTTCGGCGGTTCTGAACGAGAAGTGATTCTTGCCGTTGGCAGCGTCAAAGAGGACCCCGCGCCTTCTTGCCGCCTTGATCTGGGGAAGTACGCGGTTATCGTCGCCGATGATAGTGCTGCCTTTCCCATGATAGACATGGACAAAAATGTCTCCGGCGCAGAGCAGGTCTGCCAATTCCGCGGTGGATCCAGCCGGATTCGTTGTATGCACTGCCACGCGGGAAGACACGCGGCGGGCAATTTGAACCGTCTTCTTCAGCGGTTCCAGTCCGTGTTCGCCAACAATCTCCTTGCTTTGGCGGATCTTTAACCCAACCAACTCATTGCCGTACTGCCGGAACATAGATTCGATTTTCTCTTCGTCAAAAAACTGTGGGTCGACATTTTCATCGTACTGGTTTGTAGCAAGTCCGGCCGGCGAAACATTGAGAAAACTCTTGATCCTTGTGCAACTGTTGGCGATCACGCTCTTCTGGAATGCAGGGTAATTGGCCGTTCCGGACGATCCTCCGTCGACCAGGGTGGTCACGCAACTGGGAAAGGAGCAGACATCAGGGATAATGCCGGCGTCCGTACCGCCCCAAAATACATGACAGTGAAAATCTATCAAACCTGGCATGACCAGGCAGCCGTCAGCGTCAATAACCAAGTCGGGACTTGCTACACCAACTGCCGTTGCATCCGCCAATCTCTCGCCAACAATCAAGACATCGGCCTTAGCGTCGATTCCTCGGGCCGGATCAATAACGCGTCCACCCCGGATCAGGGTACTTGCTTTCATCTCCCTTCCTCCATCGCTCCAGTTATATTTGCGGGGTAATCTTTACGTCGCAGTTGCTATCGCGAGAGCCTTCTCTTTCGCTTTTATTCTTCCATAGGCCAGCATAACAACGCCGCCGAGAATGACGAGTACGCCTAGGACGAGGAACCCGGACATATAGGACCCGGTAGCTTTGTAAATCAGTCCTACCAGAAAGCCTGCGATCGTACCGCCACCGCCTGCACCCAGGCCATTAATAATGCCTGCCGCAGGGCCGACGGCCCGGGGTTCTACACTACCCTGTACGATCGACCAAATGTTGGGGGTAAAGCTGCTGGCATAATAGCCCATTGCCAACGTGATCAAGGCTAACTTCAACGGGCCACTGCCGATCTGCGGCAGCGTTATCAGCATGAAGCCAGGTATAATCAGCCCCAAAGCAGCAATCAATACACGCTTGCCCGTTCTGTCGCTGATATAGGACATCGGAATTGCAAAGGCAACTGCGGCAAAGTAGGGCAGCGCACTTCCAAGCGCCTGCCAGACGCCGGAAAAGCCGAGCGACTTCACGGCCATCGGGATCCACAAAGTGATTCCCCAGAAGAACATACCCTGCGTGATGTACGAGAACACCAGCATGGTAAACGGAAACCCGCCAAACGCCTTCAGAGTGAGCTTGGACTTGGCAACTTCCTTCGGAGTTTTATCCAGATAAGGCGCCTCGGACTCCTCTCGCAACATGGCCATGTAGAGCGGAACCATAACGAACAAACCCAATCCGCCAGTCAGGAAGAACAGCGTGTGCCAGCCAAATGCAGTGTAAATAGGAGTGAGGATCAGGAAACCCAGGGCCAGCGCCAGATACTGCCCGTAGTATTGGATGAGGGCATTGGCACGCGAAAGTTCGCGGGGAGCGAACCATGCCCGGGCGAATCTCGATTGCTGCGGCCAGTAGATGCCTTCAGTTACTCCTAAAATGAGCCGGTACAGCAACAACACAGCCACCGAAGTTACCCACCCGGTAAGAATGGTTGCGACGGACCAGATCACCATCATCGAGATGGCGACCCATTTGGGATCGAATCTTTGAAACAGGACCCCGCCAAACACATTGGCGAAGGCATACCCTATAAGAAATGTGGTAAGCGCCCAGCTTGAGGTAACAGCAAAGTTGGCGCCTGCAAAGCCCAGATCCTTCTTCGCCGAGTGGGATTACTGCTCACGATGTTGGTACGGATGCGATCAATACCATCAATAACGATTCAGCCATATCAGGCAGTTTCGGCAACGTATCTCTGAAATTCAGAGTCATTGATTTCGAGTCCCAAGCCAGGCTTGACGGGCGCACTAATGTAACCATCCTTGATGCTGAGATGGGTAAAGCAATCGTCGCGCAGTGGATCTGTTAGGAACGGCCGTTCGTAGGGAAGCGTGTGCTGGGGACTCAACATGGAATAGAAATTAAGTGTCGCACTATAAAGAACACCGGACCCCCAGACGTGTGGTGTTAACTGCACCTGATGTTCGTGCGCCAGCGTGGTCAGATCGGGGATTTTTGAAAAGCCGCCGGCCAGCGAGAGCTCCGGCTGCAAGATGGTCACGCCAGCCTTGATCAGGCTGCGGAACCCATCTAGTTCAGCCTCATTTTCGCCCACGGCAATTTCCAGTTTCCTGCGTGCATGGCATGCTTCCTCATACTTATCGTAGGCATTGGGCGCGAATGGTTCTTCCAGCCACTGGACTCCGATCGCCTCCAATCGTTGCATGAGGTCCTTGGTTTCTTCCATGCTCCGCATTCCGCAATTGGCATCTACCATGAGGGACATCCGCGAGGGGAGCTGCTGCCGTATCTGCCCGATCAGCCAAGCTTCTTCTTTGGCGACATACCTTCCAGCCTTCATCTTGATGCCATGGTAGCCTTGCTCGACAAAACCCTCCATTTCCTGCAACAACAGTGGCAATTGCTCTTTAACACTGGGGACCTCCCGATAGAACAGCCCCGTCCCATATACAGGAATTTTATGTTTAGGCTTGCAACCGAATAGCTGGCAAACAGGCTGCTTCTCTAGCTGGCCTTTGATGTCCCAGTACGCCAAGTTCAACGCACTCTGGAGTCGCTGGCAAATCGGCAGCGGCACTCCGTTCAGTTGTTGCTGGAGTCTTTCCGCAGGTCGTCGCAGCTCTCAAATTGGCAGCCCTTCAGGCGGGGAAACACCGTCTTCATGGCTTGAAACAGTTTTTCCCGCGCAAAGCCGTAGGCTTCCCCGTAACCGGTAACTCCTTCTTCGGTCTCGACCCGCACGACATTGGCCGATTTACCGTCGAACCACATGAGCGAGTTGCCTAGTTTGGTCTTGAAAGGCGCAAATAGATAAAGACCCTCGACCTTCCTGATCTTCACAGTTAGACTCCGTTCAGTTGCAGTATCTCGCAAAGATCGGCGGATTCTAGCACCAATGTGTCGGAGCGTTCAACTGTTCAGGTTTGAAATGGCTGATGGCGCACCCGTCGTAGATTCGTGCACTTGCGTGGCGCAATCGGGTAGCGTCGCGAACCGCCAGAAACGGAATTATCCTGTTTTGATATCAATCAGTTGCTGGGTGCTGGAATCAGACCATTTGCCCATCCCGCTGAATTTCCCTGCCGAGCCAAAACTCCGGTGATGGTCGAAAACTCAGGTCCATTCACTGCCGAAATCCGGGTATCGAGTTTGTCGATCACCGCTCACTCGACGTATCGTGTTCCTGTGAAATTCAGTCCCGACACTGATTAGAGCCAGAGATCGCCGTTAAGAAAGGTGCGTGCTTATGAGCAACGGATATTACTTCAATCCGGAACATCTCGCTGAATTTACGGCCGAAATCTTCAAAAAAGCAGGGTTGCCTCAGGAGCACGCGGCGATTGTCGCCGAGGGGTTGGTAAAGGCTGATTTGCGAGCGGTCGAGTCGCATGGTGTCTCGCGTATCCCAATGTACCTGGAACGGCTGCGGCGCGGCGTCGTGAATCCGAAGCCTAACATTACAGTTGAACGGGTGGCCGGGGCCGTCGCTTTGGTAGATGGGGACGACGGCATGGGCTTCATTGTCGGCAGGCGAGGAATGGATGAGGCCATCAAACTCGCTGCCGAGTGCGGTATCGGGATGGTGGGCGCGCGTCGCGGCACCCATTACGGGATGGCTGCCCTATATGTACTGCAAGCCATCGAAGCTGGATACATTTCGATGGCGATGACGAACTCCTCTCCGGCGATTCCCGTCTGGGGTGGACGCACGGCCTTTCTGGGCGCTGCTCCTTTCGCAGCCGGAGTGCCCGGTGGCACCCGTGAGCCTTACGTTCTCGATATGGCCATGACTGTGATTGCCCGGGGCAAGATCCGATTAGCGGCGGCGCATGGGAAACCGATACCGGAAGGTCTGGCGCTGGACTCCGACGGCAGACCGACGACAGACGCGAAGAAGGCGTTTGAGGGCGTCTGCCTTGCATTTGGGGGCGTCAAAGGAGCAGCTTTATCAATGCTGGTGGACTTAATGGCGGGCATGTTCACTGGTGCGAATTATGCCGGAGAGGTGAAGAGCCTTTATTTCGACCATTCAGCTCCGCAGAACGTTGGACACCTCTTCATTGCCATGCGCCCCGGCCTATTCATCTCCAGACAGGAGTTCAAGGACCGCGCTGATCACTTCGTCGATACGGTGAAGAAGCTGCCCCGCGCCGCAGGATTTGACGAAATCCTGATGCCCGGTGAACCGGAAGACAGAGCCGAACGGCTGCGACGCCGCACCGGCATTCCGCTCACAGGCCAGGAGATTCGTGAGCTCAAGGCCGAGGCGCAACGGTCAGGCGTAACTTTTCCAGCGTGGTCATCCGCGCCACTTGATCGGGTTCCGACCTAATACATTCGCATGGGGCGAGCCGAAGGAGAACGATCGCGCAAGCTGACTGCGATCTCATGAAAGGGAAAGCAAGCTTGAAATGGCATACCCCATTGCCACGCCTGGTACCAGAGGCAAAATGGCCGCCTACCGCGGAGGCTTTCATTACGACACCTCCCAGTCGACACATCCGGCGATACTGGCGGCGCTCACCAGCAGCCGAGGGCAGGCGCGTCGAATTGTGTAGATAAAGGTTTCGAGGCCCGACCTGCACCTAACTTCGAGGCGGCTGCAAAATTTCTGGTCACTTTGCGGTGGACACATTATTCACGTCTTTGTCTGTCCGTAGCGTTTCGGCCATAGTTTATCTGCTTGGGGCCACCAAGCTATTTCTTCTACTTTTATCTGTGGCGACCCTGTCTTGTTTCAGGTAAACACATGCATTACCATGCTGCTGGCAACGTCTCCAGGGATCGGCTGGAGCAATTACTTCCTCGGCAACGATTTCGCTAGGTGGCGCACAGAATAGGAGTTATGCAATGACAAGAACCCGTTTCATGTTGATCGCGCTTTTTCTACTGACCGCTCCGCTCTTTGCGGCGGAGAACACCCTGCAGGGTACTTGGAAGGCAGACCTGATAGCCAACGGCCAACCCTGCATCATAAAAGACGTAATTACCGGAAACCGGTACAGCGAATTGGTCCAGTGCGGGAGCCTCATGACGGGCCAGTCTGGCACGTACGTTTTTGAGAAGGGCCAGCTAGTCCGATCGGTGGAGGATTGGAGCCCCAAAGGAAATGGGTATCACCGGCCGCCCGGGGGTTCATATCGAGTGACATTCACTTCACCCAGCAGCATGGTATGGCAGGACTTGAACACCGGCGGGAAACTCATGCTGCGACGGCAGTGAACTGTCGCGCCTTTTAAGTGCAGAGCCCTCCACGAGCAACTAGAACCTTGATCGCTCTGAGGTGGGCAATGCGAACTTTTGGTTGGTTAGCGGTGGTTCTCGGCGTCCTGACGGGCCTAGGAGTATACCCACGTCCTTAATGGTTCGTGGAGTTTTTGCGTCTCGCGCGGTTGATCGGCGGATTGATATATTCCCATGCTGCTCGCAGTTGGGCAGTTCTGTTTTTTGTTTTGAGCAGGATTTTTCGGGACGTCTCTAATTCGCACTGTGAGTGCTCCCCGGTCCATTTGCGGAGCCTAGTTCAAATCGGTTACGGTAAGGACGGTCTGGCAATAGACGGAACACAATCCTGGCGACACAGCGGGCTAATTCATTCCAGTTGGGCGAACCGAATGCTGAAGCTAAAAATGGAGAGTCTAGTGTCGGAGAAACCCGCGCGGAGCCCGGCGGGGCTCTCGGCAAAGCCTGGTATCAGAAGGTGTTGCTTCAGTATTGGCGGTCTGCTGCTCATTATTCTCCTCTGCCTGGCAAGTGTAGCGGCCCAGGAGGAAACCGCGGCAGACGCTGATCGCCTGAACCAACAGGTCTTCCAGCTCTATCAGCAAGGCAGGTATGCTGAAGCTATTGCTGTCGCCGAGTACATAGTGGAGATCTGCAAGCGACGGCAAGGAAGCGACCCTCTCGGCTATGCCGCCAGCCTGAACAGCCTTGCCGCGCTGTATTACTCCACCGGTCAATACCAGAAGGCGGCGGACTATTTTACGCAGAGCCTGCCGCTGTTTCGCGCGTTGGATGATCGTGGCAGCGAAGCAAAGACTCTCTACCGGATTGGAGCGATTTACTCCAGTCTCGGAGAAAAGCGGAAGGCGCTGGAGTACTTTGCGCAGGCTCTGCCGCTGGAACGGAATCTGGGTGACCGCTCGGGCGAGGCCGCTACACTCACCAGCATCGGTACGGTCTACAGCCGACTTGGCGACCTGCGGAAGGCATTGGAGTATTACAATCAGGCCCTGCCGCTCGTCCGGGCGGCAGACAACCGCTCGGGCGAGGACGCCTCTCCCACGCGCGCCTCCACCGACCGTATTATCGAGGCAACCATTCTGAATAACATCGGAACGGCCTATGACGGTCTCGGAGAAAAGCAGAAGGCGTTGGAGTACTACAACCAAGTGTTGCCGATTCGGCAAACCCTCGGCGACCCCGTGGGGTTGGCCGCTACGCTTAATAACATTGGTGCGATTTATTCTTACCTCGGCGAAAAGCAGAAGGCGCTGGACTACTTTGCGCGGAGCCTGCTGCTGCAACAAGGCGCGGGCGACCGTTCGGGCGAGGCCGCCACGCTTAACAACATTGGCAGGGTTTACGACGATCTGGGTGAAAAGCAGAAAGCGCTGGAGTATTACAACCAGGCTCTGCCGTTGCAGCGAGCTTTGGGTGACCGCCCGGCGGAAGCCAGCACGCTCAACAACATTGGCGCGGTCTACGATGATCTTGGCGAGAAGCAAAAGGCGCTGGAATATTACCAGCAGGCCTTGCTACTTCGCCGGGCCGTGGATGATCGCGCCGGGGAAGCCAATACGCTCAACAACCTCGGTGCAGTCTACGCGGAGCTGGGTGAGAAACGGAAGGCGCTGGAGTTTTACGAGCTTTCCTTGACGCTCAGCCGTGCGTTGGGCGCCCGTTCGGGCGAGGCCGTTACGCTTACCAGCATTGGTGCGGTCTACTCCAGCCTGGGCGAGAAGCAGAAGGCACTGGAGTTTTACAGCCGTGCGTTGCCGCTTCAGCGCGCGATGGGCGACCGCTCGGGCGAGGCCACCACGCTTAACAACATTGGCAGGGTTTACGACGATCTGGGTGAAAAGCAGAAAGCGCTGGAGTATTACAACCAGGCTCAGCCGTTGCAGCGGGCTTTGGGCGATCGCTCGGGGGAAGCCAGCACGCTCAACAATATTGGTGCGGTTTACGATGATCTTGGTGAGAAGCAAAAAGCGCTAGGGTATTACAACCGGGCTCTTTTTTGGGAACGGGAGGTAGGCAACCGCTCGGTCGAGGCCGCCATACTCAACAACCTCGGTACTCTCTACGATGAGCTGGGTGAGAAGCAGAAGGCGCTGGAGCATTACCACCAGGCCCTGCCTTTGGAACGTGCAGTGGGTGACTGTTCGCGCGAGGCCGCCACGCTCGCCAGCCTCATGTGGCACTGGAGCAGCCAGGGAAACGCTTCCTTGGCCATCTTTTTCGGTAAGCAGGCAATCAATGCAATTCAACATATCCGCCTGAACATTCAGGGAATGGAGCAGACGACGCAGCGGGCATTCCTGAAATCGAATGAGAACACTTACCGCTATTTGGTTGATTTGCTGGTCTCGCGGGGAAGGTTGTTTGAGGCGCAAGAGGTGCTCGGCCTGCTGAAAGAACAGGAATTTAAGGAGTTCACTCGCGGGGAAGAGGACGGGGGCACGGCCGGCACGCTGGCCATGACTTCGGCCGAGCGCGACATGGAGAAGCGTTACGACCAGGTCGCCGGCGCGGTCGCTGCTCTCTGGGTCGATTGGAACGCGCTGAAGGGCAAGGGCAAACGGACGGCAGAAGAAGAGGCTCGTTTTCAGCAACTCGAAACGCAGCTTGAGGAAGCGGAGAGATCCTTTCAGAGCTTCATGGAGCAGGAACTCTATGCGCAACTGGGCAAAAACAAGCAGGCTGATGCTGATGTGCGCGCCCTGGAGCAGATGAGTGGCGACCTCCAATTGTTACTGCATGAGGCTGAGCCGGGCACGGTCGCCGTGTATACGGTGGTGGCGCCGGAGCGGCTGATCGTTATTCTTGTGCTGCCCGAGGTGCGCATTGCACGCGATTATCCCATCAAACCCGAAGTGTTGCGCGAGAAGGTCTTTAGGCTCTGGCGCGCTCTCAGCACTAACAGCGCCGATGTGCTGCCGGCAGCGCAGGACGTATACAAGATTGTCATCGGCCCGATAGAGAAAGATCTGGAATCCGCCCATGCAAAGACATTGATGTGGTCGCTGGACGACGCGCTACGCTACATCCCCATTGCGGCCTTGCATGATGGCCGGCAGTACGTAGTGGAGAAGTACCGCAATGAAGTATTTACCTTATCGAGCCTCAGTAAGTTGAGGGACGCGCCGAGCGTGAAATCTTGGCAAATGCTGGCTATGGGTGTTTCGAAATCATACGGCGGTTCTCAGCCGCTGCCCACCGTGCCCAGCGAGTTGCAGAGCATCGTGCGCACAAATGCTAATGAGCAAGGCGGGTTGCTGCTGGGCATGAAACTGCTCGACGAGGATTTCACCGAAGCGGCGCTAACCAGCGCGCTGGCGCAACGGTTCCCGCTGGTGCACATTGCCAGTCATTTTCTTTTCCAGGCTGGCGTGGATGATCTTTCCTACCTGTTGCTGGGAGGAAAAACAGAGGCTGGTGAACATCTGACACTGGCCCACATCAAGACGGCTCCCAAGATTGGTTTCTGGAACACGGAGCTGCTGACGCTTTCGGCCTGCGACACGGCCATGAGCGGCGAACGCAATGGCCGTGAAATCGACGGATTGGGCGAAATTGTGCAGCGTAAAGGAGCCCGGGCTGTAATTGCCAGCCTGTGGAGTGTGAGCGACCGTAGTACAGGCGAGCTCATGCGCAGGTTTTATGAAACGTGGACGACCCATCCGGGAATGCCGAAAGCGGAGGCGCTACGCCAGGCACAGTTAGCGCTGCTCCATGATGAAGTGAAGCCCGACCCGGCGGTCTCTCCCGGTGTTGCCGCCACACCAGCACGAGCGGACGCGGTTGCGGAGCCGGAATCGTTTGCCCATCCGTTCTATTGGGCACCTTTTATCTTGATCGGAAACTGGAGGTAGGCGACCGAAGCGCAACCGGGTAGAGCGCGTTTTCCCGGGCCTCGCGGGAGGATGGCTTCACTGAAAATATGCCGGAAATTGAAGTTGGCTATGGAAAACGCGCTTCGTTTTCAGTCACCGCTGGTAATAACCAGGCGGCAGCGAAGCGGCACTCATAACAGATGCTGACATTCCTGCTCGATGAGAGCTGCTGTCCGGCGCAATGCTTTTGCCAGTTGCTTGCGCCGTTCCGGCTCCATGCGCGATGCAATTGCGGCGATAGTAAAAGCGGCTACAGGTTTGCCTTCGGAATTTCGAACCGGTACTCCGACGCCTCCCATACCTTTAATAAGCTGCTCGCCAAATGTCGTATAGCCGTTGGTGCGGGCAACGGCAATCATCTGCCGCAAACTTTCGTCGGAGATCCCAAAGCGTTTGCGGGCCGCTGCCTGCGTCTGCATGAGGCGATTGATTTCGGCATCGCTTAGAAAGGCCATGATGGCCATGGGACCGCTGCCGATTCCCAGGGGGCGCTTGTCGCCAACTTTCAGCGTCAGCGTCTTGATCGGGAAAGCTCCTTCCGCACGGCCATAACAGACAGCTTCATCGCCCCGGCGCAGCAGGAAGTAAGCCGTGTCTTCCGTTTCCTCGGCCAGCCGCCGCAGGTATGGCGCCACCCTGCCAGCAAGCTCGTACCGCTCGCCCGCAATCACAGTCCAGGCAAAAAGCCGGTCGCCCAGAAAGAAGCGGCCCTCGTCCTTCTCGAAGCTCGCCAAGCCGTAAGCCGTCAGCCCGGCCAGGCAACGGTGTGCGACGGTCTTGCTGAGGCCTGTAATGTGGGTAACATCGGTGAGTCTTAGGCCGTTATTTCCACTGCTTGCCAGGGCATCGAGCACCAGCGCCGCCCGGGCGATGTTCTGGTGTGTGCCGTCGGCAGCGGCGGCCGAATCTGAAGCGTGTTTTTGGCTCTGTCGCATCGGGGTAGCTCATCCTGAACTTTAGCCGAAAAAAAATAATGACAAAACACTTGACAACAGGAAAGCGAAATGCGTAAATTTTGTCGTGTTCTGATTATCGTAACATAAGTTCCGATAAAAGGAACAATAAAATCCGCCTCTCGATCTGGATCAGAGGGCAAAGAGGACATCATGGCGCCTGCACTTTTGCAAACCGAGACAGCGACCGAGCAATCCGCAGAGAGCACACTGCCCATAACGGGGGGCGAAGCCATAGCCCGCATGCTCCGCGCGGCTGGCGCCGGGCCGATTTTCGGGATGGGAGGTTTTCAACTGCTGCCCTTCTACGACGCCGTGCGGCGCCTGGAGCTGCAGCACTACCTGGTGAATGACGAACGCACCGGCGTGTTCGCCGCGGATGCATATTCGAAGGCTTCCGGGCGCGTAGGCCTGGCGGATGCGACCCTGGGACCCGGCGCCACCAACCTCCTGACCGGGCTGGTGGAAGCATTCAACGCAGGCACGCCGCTGGTGGCCATTGTCGGCGACAGCCATCGCGATCACTCCTGGAAGAACATGACCCAGGAATGCCGGCAGTTGGAGATGTTGCGCCCGGCTTGCAAAGAGCTGATCCGCATCGAGGCGATTCAGCGCATCCCGGAGCTTATGCGGCGGGCGTTTATTGTCGCCACAACTGGCCGCCCCGGGCCGGTGGTAGTCGATGTGCCGGAGGACATAGCCCACGGCACGCACGAGTTCTGCCAGAGCGACTTTGAGCTGAATGCCGCGTATCAGCAGGCGCCCGCGCTACGCTGCCGGCCCGAGGGCCGCTCAATCGAATTGGCCGCGCAGATGATCCGGGAGGCGAAGCGTCCGATCGTTCTTGCCGGCGGAGGAATTCACATTTCGGGCGCTGCCCACGCGTTGAGCGGGTTTGCCCGCAAGCTGAATATGCCGGTTGCGCACACGCTGAGCGGAAAAGGAGCCATCGCCTGCAATGATTCTCTGAGCGCGGGCTTGTTTGGACGCTTCGATCGAATCGCTAACGCATTGATTGCGGGATCGGACCTGATCCTGGTCATCGGCTGCAAGCTTGGTGAGATCGCCACCAAGCGCTTCACAGTTCCGGCGGTCGGTCAAAAGATCATTCATCTGGACATCGTTGCCGAGGAGATCGAGCGGACCGCTCGGCCCACCCTGGCGCTCTGGGGCGATGCCTTGATGGGCATTCAGGATTTGGATGCCGCGCTTGCCGACAGCGCGCAGCAGATCCATTCGCGGCAAGCGGCATACGCCGAGGAGGTGTGGCAGCGGATGGAGAGCTGGCGCCGCAGCGTCTCGTCGCGGCTCAACTCCGACGAGACCCCGGTGAATATGGCCCGGCTGATGACGGAGATAAATCGCGTTCTGCCAGCCGATGGCTACCTTGTAGCCGATGGCGGCTTCGCGGCGCACTGGGGCGGTCTGTTGTTCGATACCAAGCGCCCCGGACGCGCGTTCATCCCGGATCGCGGGTTTGCCTCGATTGGTTACGGAGTGCCGGGAGCAATCGGCGTGGCGCTGGCTGCCGGAGGCCGCGCGGTGTTCAGTCTGACCGGAGACGCCGGCTTCAACATGTCCTTGGGAGATCTGGAGACGGCTCGCCGCCTGGGCCTGCCAGTCACGATCATTGTCGTCAACAATGCGGCGTCCGGCTACGTGAAGGCGTTGCAGCATCTGCTGTATGGACCGGGCGCATATCACTCCTCCGATCTGGTGGAAAACAACTACGCCAATATCGCCCGGGCATTTGGCTGTAATGGTATTCGCGTTGAAGAGCCGAGCCAGTTGGCGGCCGCACTGCGCGAGGCGCTCTCTAGTGAGGGACCAACGGTCGTTGATGTCGTAGTGACGCGCGACCCCGCCCACATGCTGCCCTCTGTGGATAACCGGACGGTCAAGGCTGCCAAAGGAGACCGCGTCGCCTGAAACATATCGGGAACGTACTCTAATCGCTACGTAATTCGCGAATCTGACCCTGGTCAGAGGAGGCGTGATGAAAGCTATCATCAAAGCGGAAAGAAAGCCAGGCATAACTGTAGCCGACTGGGAGCAGCCGACATCCGGGGAGCATCCCATAATCAAAATCGAGGCGGCGGCTATTTGCGGCACTGATATTCATGTTTACAACTGGGAAGGCTATGACTTCATGCAGGTCCCGATAGTCATGGGCCACGAAGCATGCGGTACGGTAATTTCGCAGGGCGCGTCGTCTCTGGTTCCCGGCCAGAAGGTGGTAATAGACTCGGTCATCACCTGCGGGCAGTGTTATTTTTGCCGGACTGGTTTCGAAAACCTTTGCGCCAACAGAAAGACAGTCGGGCTTAATGTCAACGGCGTATTTGCCGAATATGTGTGCCTGCCCAGCCGAAGTATCATTCCCCTGCCGGACAACGTGGGGTTCCAGGAGGGTTCCTGTCTTGAGCCGCTCGGCGTATCACTGCGCGCCATCGAGAACTCAAGACTGAAGCCAGGCGACTCAGTCGTTATCGTGGGGCCCGGTCCATTAGGACTACTGACGCTGATGCTGTGAAAGCACTTGGGCGTGCGGCCGGCGATTGTCATAGGCACGCGAGCGGACACATACCGGCTGAATGCTGCAAAAGAATGGGGAGCTGACTGCGCACTGGTCGCCGAGGAGGGTGAATGCGCGGCCACGGTAAGAGAGTACACCAACGGATTAGGCGCTGATGTGGTATTTGAGTGGAGCGGCTCAGCAAACGGCCTCCGCATGGCGTGTGAGCTTACCCGGCCTGGGGGACAGGTCATTAGCGGAGCCATTTACGCGGCGGCGGTCTCGATTGACATGACGAAGCTTGTCCGCTCGGAAATCACGCTCACCACGTCTAGAAGCCGGACTTACTCGACGTGGACTCGGGCCATTCATCTTGTCTCAAGAAAAATTATCGACATAAATTCGATTATCACACATCGTTTTTCAGTCATAGATGCGGCAAATGCCTTTGCGACAGTTGCGAGTAAGCAGGCTCTCAAAGCGATTATCGAGTTTGGGTAAGGCGCAAACTTCAGACAGTTGAAATCTCGCCGCGAGCTGCCTGGCGATGCCTATACGCAAGATGGGTAGAGTCACTGAGAATGGGCCTAACGGAACTAAGAGATCTTCGAGGAGAAAGTATAATGCGCATCCTGACGAACATTCGAAAAGTTCCCGCGGGGATAATGATTGTACCGCTTTTTGTAGGCGCCATCCTGAACACGTTTGCGCCACATTTGCTTGAAATCGGAAGTTTTACCGAAGCCATGGGAAGAAAGGGCTTCCCGGCACTGCTCGGGGTGTATCTATTTTGCATGGGCACCAGGATACACTTGAAGGCAACCCCCTTAATACTGAAACGCGGCGCCGCTATCCTTTTAGCCAAAGTGGGTATTGCATCGCTGATTGCTTTAGCCGTGGCGCGGTTATTTCACGGCAGCCTATGGGGCCTGTCGACGTTGGCGATAATGTCCGCCATGAATGACACAAACGGCGCCATGTTTATTGCCTTGACGAGCAGTATGGGGGACGAAAATGACGTCGGCTCGTACGTTATGCAGAACATCGAAACCGGCCCGTTCTTTACACTGATCGTGCTGGCCGGCGCTGGCCTGGCGAATGTCCCATATATGTCTATGGTTTCTGTCATTGCTCCGCTTGCAGCCGGGATGCTGTTTGGCCACCTGGACAAAGAATTCCGGGAGTTGTGCGGCCCATCGCGCAGCGACCTTGTGTTGTTGTTCCTCGCCTTTGCTCTGGGCAACAATATCGATCTGAAGTCGCTTGTTATCGCCGGGCCGGCCGGCGTAGGTTTGGGAATTCTAACCTGTACTATTACGGGAACTACTTGTATCCTGGTCGACCGCTTGGTTGGCGGCCGCGGCATTGCGGGCGCTGCTGCCTCGAGCACGGCGGGAAATGCAGCCGCGACCCCTAAAGCCGTAGCTTTGGTCGATCCGACTTATGCGGCGGTTGCCCCAGTGGCTACTCTTCAGGTCGCCGCTTCCGTCATTGTGACTGCGATCCTCACTCCCTTGCTTACGACAATGGTTTGGAAAAGAGTCAATGCAAAAAAAATGCGCAGCGCCGCACAAACCGCTTAGGGCGGCTCCGCGCATTGCCGGCGATCTTATAAGACGGCGGCTGAAGGCCGTGCCATCCCGCGTCAGTCTTTCATCTTCCGCCACCGGGTTGAGAGTCGCCGCCAGTGGATACGATGAAAGCAATGGGCGAATGCGTAAACGCCTTGAAATATTTGCGCACCACAGAATTCCAACTTCTAGAAACTCCGTCCAGGAACTAAGATTCCGGCACAGCTAGCGTGTAATTTAGGCCGATAGCCATCGACGCGATGCCCTGTGCGGATTCTCATCTGCTCAGTCTTTTGCAAACATTTCACCAGCCGCGCCGTCTGCTCACGATTGTCATGGAGTTTGGCATGGCGATTGTTCATAAGGCGTAAGAGAGCGCGATTCAGTATGCGAATGCCGGTGGGGAGTAAGGTGTGTCTCGTCGCTCGACGGCAAGCGCGATTGCCCAACTCAAAAGCATGGTCATTCAATCGTCTCGCAATAACGAGCGCGGTTATCTGTGGTGAGGACTTTGATGTACATCCCTGTCATCCACACGAAGGTGGACCTGGGAGCACTAGGTGAGTTAGTCGACAGGGTCAAGGCCTCTACCGGAATTGATCGGCTAAGGCGCGGCGCAGAAGTTGTGGAAGCGATGTGGAATGCCGTGGAGCGCACAGTGGAGTGCATAGCGGTCGAGCCGGGCAAGACTCGAGTCTACCAAGACGGGCTACCTGTTTGCGGGCATGAGCTTGAGATAGTCAGGGAACTGGCGCAAGCAGGCAGCCGGAATCACAAGCTCTTGCTGGACTTGGAGAAGCGGGGTGCAGCCCTGATGGGGACCGAATCGCCCGAGTTGCTGGTGGAAGAGTATCACCTTGCCTCGACGACAATCCGGGGGGCGGCGTCTGGCGGCGGTTGGCGGCTTCAGGAGCAGACAGGCGCAACGCTGCTCCAGAAGCGCGACCGCTTTATCGCCCTACGGATCGGGGCAACTCTTCAGCCTGGCGAGACGGGCATCCTCTTCATTGGCATGTTGCACGCGGTTCAGCGGTACCTCGACCGCGATATCGAGGTTCAGTACCCCGTGAAACCATTCTGAGATTTGCTAGGCGGGAACATGGAAACTGGCACGGTCCACGGTAAGGTTCTCATCGCAGACGACGAGGTTGAGATCACGCATCAACTGGCGCAGCTTATGTGCCGCCAGGGATTGACGCCGGTGATAGTCAGCGACGGCGTGGCCGCCCTGGATTGCATTCGCAGCCAGCACCCCGATTTGCTCTTGGTGGATTTTTACATGCCCGGGAAGAATGGCCTTGAGGTATTGCGCAAGGCGAAGTCGCTTGATGCGGACCTGCCGGTAATTCTGATTACCGGGCAACCGGAGTTGCGCGGCGCCATCGACGGCATCCGCGCCGGCGCGCTGGACTATATCACCAAGCCCTTCGAGCATGAGGAGGTCGTACGCCTGGTGAAGCGTGGCCTGCGGGAGCGCCTCAGCCGCTCCAGGGCTGCCGGCGAGCCGATTTCGCTGCGCGAGTTGCTGGGGCCCAGCCAAGCCGTGAGCCGCCTGATTGCGGACGTGGAGTGCGTTGCCAACTCTAACTTCAGTGTCATTCTGCTGGGCGAGACGGGCTCCGGCAAGGAAGTGCTGGCGCGCACCATCCACCGCCTGAGCGGACGTTCCCGGGGACCATTCGTGCCGGTTGATTGTGGCGCGATCCCGGAAAGCCTGGTGGAAAGTGAGCTGTTCGGGTATGAGCGCGGCGCTTTCACCGGCGCCGACCGGCAGAAGTGCGGGCGATTCGAAACCGCTCACGGCGGAACGCTGTTTTTAGATGAGCTGCCCAATCTTCCCTTCGCCTCTCAAGCCAAGCTTTTGCGCGTCCTGCAGGACCGCGCGCTCTATCGCGTGGGCGGAGCCACACCGATTCCCGTGGATGCAAGATTGCTGGCGGCCAGCAATCTCGATTTTGAGCAACTGGTTGAAGCGGGCAAATTCCGGCGGGACCTGTACTTCCGCTTGAACGAGTTCGTCATCCAGATCCCGCCTCTACGCGAGCGCAGGGAAGACATTCCGTACCTGGCCCAGCAGTTCCTCGACAGAACCAACGCCGAGCTCGGCAAGCAGGTCGGGGGATTTACGCCGGGAGCGGTAGACAGCATGCTGGCGTATTCGTGGCCGGGCAATATCAGGCAACTGCGTTCGGTGATCCGGCGCGCGGTCCTGCTGGCGGAAGACGAGGTGGCGGAGCGCCATCTGGAATTGCACGACCAGGCGCCGAGCCACCACGTTGTTCCCGAGGCGGATACGTCGCTATCGCTGCGGGAAATCATCCGCCGGCGGACAATGTGCGTGGAGCGGGAAGTAATCACGGAAACACTGCGGCGGGCGGGCGGCAATAAAGCAAAGGCGGCGCGCCTTCTGCAGGTGGACTACAAAACCATCCATTACAAGGTAAAGGAATACGGAATCGGGACGAAGGGAGCACGGCTTTATGGCCAGCAAGGATAGAAGGAAGGAGCCGGGCGAAGTCGGCTTCGGCATGGGCGGCATTCTGAATGGCCTGGCGGACCTGGTCAGGAAACTGGACGAGTTGTCCGATTCTTCCGGCGAAATGTCGAAGACCGGTGAATTCGGCGGCGGCCGCGAAATGAAAGGCGTATACGGCTTTACCGTGAAGGTTGGACCGGGAGAACGCCAGGTGCGCGTGGAACCTTTTGGCAATGTGCGCAAAGACGCCAAGTCGGGCCGCACCGTGGTGCACGAGATTCGCGAGCCGGTGGTGGACATCTTCGAAGAAGGCGACCACGTGCTCGTGCTGGCCGAAATGCCCGGCGTCAGCGCCGAAGACGTGCACCTGGAGATCGATGGCGACTTATTGACCATCACCGCCGAGCGGCGCGACAAGAAATACCGCAAGGAGGTGCGACTTCCGGGGAGTTTTACCAAAGAGAAGATCGAGCTTAGCTGCAACAACGGGGTAGTCGAAATCAGATGCCTGAGGTCTAACTAGGGTTCGCATGACGAAGACGGCAGAAGCAACGCTGGCTCTAAAAGTATGCGAGGCGCTGAGCAAGGACGTGGCGCGCGGGGTGGCGCGCGTCGGCCCGGAGGACCTGGAAAAACTGGGAGCCTCCAATGGCGACGCCATTGAAATAACCGGCAAGCGCCAGACGGTGTGCAAAGCCATGCTGGCGCACAAAGAGATGCGGGGGCAGTCGAGGGTTCAACTGGATGGACTGACCCGGGAAAACGCCGGAGCGGCGCTGGATGAGAGCGTACAAGTGCGCAGAATCGAGTGCCGTCCGGCGGAGCGCGTGACGCTGACGCCGGTGAACATCACCCCGGCCGAGCGCGATCTGGATTACATCGGGAGCCTGCTGGACGGTCTTCCGGTGCTGGAAGGCAACCGCATTCGCGCCACTTTGTTCGGCAGCCGCTGGGCCGACTTCAAGGTGGAAAGCACCGCGCCCAAGGGCCCGGTGGTGATCAACCCGACCACGCAACTGGTAATCGGGAAGGAGAAAGAGCCGGGACAGAGCGCCGCCCGGGAGGTGTCTTATGAAGACATCGGCGGGCTGAAACCGCAGCTTCAGCGCATCCGTGAAATGATTGAGCTTCCGCTGCGCTATCCGGAGGTGTTCGAAAAACTCGGCATCGACGCGCCCAAGGGCGTGCTTCTGCACGGACCGCCGGGTTGCGGCAAGACGCTGATCGCGCGGGCCATTGCCCATGAAACCGAAGCCAGTTTTTACGCGGTCAGCGGGCCGGAGATCATCCACAAGTTCTACGGCGAGAGCGAAGCCCACCTGCGGAAGATCTTCGAGGAAGCCGGCCGCAAAGCGCCCAGCATCATTTTTCTTGACGAGATCGACGCCATTGCGCCGCGCCGCGAGAACGTGGTTGGCGACGTGGAAAAGCGCGTGGTGGCGCAACTACTGGCGCTGATGGACGGCCTGGCCCGGCGGCAGAACCTTATCGTTATCGCCGCCACCAATCTGCCGAATGCCCTCGATCCGGCTTTGCGGCGCCCCGGCCGTTTCGATCGTGAAATCACCATTCCCATCCCGGACCGCAATGCTCGTGAGGAGATCCTCGGCGTTCACAGCCGCGGCATGCCGCTGGCGGAAGACGTCAACCTGGTCTACCTGGCTGATATCACGCATGGCTTTGTGGGCGCCGATTTGGAGGCGCTCTGCCGGGAAGCGGCCATGATCCGCCTGCGGCACATTCTGCCCGAGATCGATTTCGCCCTGGCGCGAATCCCGTACCAGCAATTGGCCGGCCTCGAAGTTCACATGGAAGATTTCAAAGACGCTCTGCGTGACGTGGAGCCTTCGGCGACCCGCGAAGTTTTTGTCGAGGTGCCTGACGTCGGCTGGAAGGATGTAGGCGGCATGGCTTCGACCAAGCAGCAACTGATCGAGGCGGTCGAGTGGCCTCTGCGTTATGCCTCGCTATTCGCCCAGGGCAAAGTTCGCGCTCCCAAAGGCATTCTCCTGGTGGGCCCGACCGGCTGCGGAAAGACGCTGCTGGCCAAGGCCATAGCCACCGAGAGCCAGGTGAATTTCATCGCCGTCAAAGGACCGTCGCTGCTCTCCAAGTTCGTCGGCGAATCGGAGAAGGGCGTGCGGGAAACCTTTCGCAAAGCCAAGCAGGCGGCGCCCTGCATCATCTTTTTCGATGAGATTGAGTCGCTGATTCCCTCGCGCGGCGCTGCCTCGACGGACTCGCATGTCTCCGAGCGGGTCTTGAGCCAGTTTCTGGCGGAGATGGACGGAATCGAGGAATTGAAAGGCGTTCTCGTCCTCGGGGCCACCAACCGGCTCGACCTGGTGGATGCGGCCATGCTGCGCCCCGGGCGATTCGATGAAATTGTGGAGATTCCCTTGCCGGATAGTTCAAGCCGGCAGGAAATTTTTGCCGTGCATTTGCGCGGTAAGCCGCTGCAGGCCGGAATCAGTGCGGCCGAGCTGGCCGCGCGCACGGAAGGCTTCAGCGGCGCCGACATCGAGTCGGTGTGCACCCGGGCAGCCCTGCGCGCGGTGCGGCGCACGGTTGAAGCCGAATCCGGAAAACCGCCGGACGAACTCCGCCTGACCATTGCGGCGGAGGATGTTAAGGAGGCGCTAGCTGCGGTGCGGCAACGTGCATAAGGAAACTGCTTACTACCTGTACTGCCTGTCGCCGTCGGATGCCATGGCGCAGTTCAACGAAAGCGGTGTGTTTGTGTGCCCATGCGGCGGCATCAGCGCGGTGCTCAGTGAAGTGTCACGCGAGGAGTTCTGCGGGGACGATGCCGAAGCGCGCCTGCAGGACTTGGCCTGGGTCGCCCCCCGGGCATGCCGGCACGAAGCCGTGGTGGAGCGCGTGATGAAGCAAGCGCCGGTGCTGCCGGCCCGCTTTGCCACGTTGTTTTCCTCGGTGGACCACCTGCAGAAGTTTGTGCTTGACCATCACGACACGATCGCCGGGTTTCTGGCGAGCTTCACCGGCCAGCGCGAGTGGGCGGTCAAGGTAATGCTGGATCGCCGGCTAGCCGATGCCGCCCGGGCGGGAAACGCCACTGCCAACCGGGCGCCGGGAACAGATTACTTGAAGCGAAGACGCGCGGACGCCTGCGCCAGAGAAGATTTCATTCAATATTTGCGCTCCATGTGCGAGGCCGCAGCCCGTACTCTGCGGCAGTGTACTAACGATTTTCGGGAACGAAAGGTGTGGAAGGCAGGCGAAGCGGAAGGCCAGGCTGAAACTATTCTGAACTGGGCGTTCCTGGTGCCGGTGGTCGCCGAGGCGGAATTCATGGAGCTGCTTGGGAAGCTCAACGAGGAGCACAGCGGCAGCGGGTTAAGCCTGGCTCTATCGGGACCCTGGCCTCCTTATAGCTTTGCTCCGGCGCTGGAGCGGAAATGAAGTACTTGCTGCATTGCGTGTTCCGGCAGGGGGCCTCCGCGCCTTCAATATGCGGGGTATCGATTGCCGAAGAGCAGGGGCTGGCAGCCGCGCTGACGGCATGGGAGGGAGCAACCCCGGTCGGCATCGCGCGATTGGTAGCGTTTGAAAAAATCATTGCCGCTTTTCACCAGGCTCGCACGATAATTCCCTTTCGTTTCGGCTGCCTGCTGGATTCCATGGCGCAGGCGCGGTCGCTGCTGGCCGAACACAGGCAGCGCTTCGAGCGGTTGCTGGAGCGAGTGGACGGCCGGGTGGAAATGAGTCTGCGAGTGCTCCGCCAGGGAGCAGTTGTGCCGGACGCAACCGCGCTGGCGGCGCCCCCAACCCGCGGCGCGCAGTATCTGGCGGCGGCGCGCAGGCGGCATGCAGGCCTGGATGCAAGGGGGAACCTGTGGGACGGCAAGCTGTGCCACTCGCTCGCCGGATGCTACACGGGAATGAGCCGCGAGGCCGGTCAAACCTCCGCCGGCAGGATCATTTCACTTCACTTTTTGGTGCCGCGGTCTGCGGCGGCAGATTTTCGAGCGCGGGCCAAGGCTTTTCCCGCGCCACCGGGCACGAAACTCCTCATCAGTGGTCCCTGGCCACCTTATAACTTCGTGCAATGACGAGCATCCCCATTTCGTGCCAGCGGGCGGAAGAGCGGTATCGACGTCTGATCGACGCCAATCCGCATATGATGTACCGCCTGCTGGTGGACAGCATCCCATCGTCGGTCGTGCTGATCGACGAAAACCTGCAGGTTGTGCTGGCCAACCGGAACTTCCTGGAGAAGACGCGCCGCGGCGAGAAAGAGACTCTGGGAAAACGTCTGATCGACGTGTTTCCACGCGTGATAGTAGAGGACCTGCGCCTGGAGAGGGAAATACAGGAGGTATTTTCCGGCATCAGTTCGCCGAGCCCGCAACGGCTGACATATCGCGCGCCGAGAGTGCCGTTGCGCACGTACTACTACAGCATTCTCCCGCTTATCTGGGACAAGCGAGTGGAACTGGTGATGCTGCTCATGGACGATATGACCGAGCAACTCCGTCTGGCGGAGGAGATCCGCAGAGTGGAGCGGCATTTGGCCAGCGTGGTGGAGTGCGCCAATGAACTGGTGGTCTCGACCGATGTGCCGGGCCGCATATTCACCTGGAACCGGGCGGCGGAACGGTTATCGGGATTCCGGCTGGACGAGGTGCGAGGCCGGCATCTGTGGGACTTTTGCGCCGCGGAGCAACGCCCGTCGTTGAAGGAATTCTTCTCGGCCTACGCCCGGCAGAGCGGTTCCGGCGTAGCCGAGCACGACCTGATCTCCAAGACCGGCAATCGGGTAACGGTCTCCTGGGCCTTCTCGCCGATGAAGGACGATAGCGGGCGCACGGCTGGGGTCGTGGCCGTAGGCCGCGATCTCAGCGAACGCCGCAAGCTGGAGCAACAGTTGGTGCAGTCGCAGAAACTGGCCGCGCTCGGAGTAATGGCCGGAGGGATTGCGCATCAGGTCCGCACTCCGTTGGCCATCTCATCGTCAGCCGCGCAGTTTCTGATGGAGGAAGATATTACTCCGGAGTTCCGCAAGGAGTGCGCGGAGAAGGTTTACGTTGGCATCCGCCGCGCCTCGGAAATAATCGGGAACCTGCTGCGCTTCGCGCGGCCTTCGGCGCGCTGGGACATGGTCGAGACCGACCTGGTCATGGTCTTGCGCGAGGCCATCAAGCTGGTGGAGCACCAGGCGGCAATCCAGAACACGTCTATCGTGACCGACCTCCCGCCGGGCAAGGTTCTTCTTCGCGGTAATGCCAGCCTGCTGGAGCACACCTTTCTCAACCTCTTTCTCAACGCCCTCAACGCCATGCCCGACGGCGGTAGGCTAACGGTCGCCCTGGAACGCTCGGCCAAGATACTTTGCGTGCGGGTTGCCGACACCGGCTGCGGCATCGCCGGCGAGGAGATCGACAAGATTTTCGATCCCTTCTATACGACCCAGGCGATGGGCAAAGGAACCGGGCTGGGACTTTCGATCTGTTACTCGGTTGTGCAACAGCACGGCGGTTCGATCGAGGTGGAAAGCGCTCCGGAAAAGGGCAGTTCGTTCCGGGTCAAACTGCCGGCATGCGGGAGGAACCAGTGAAAAGCCACGAGGCCGTATGCCTGGTGGTGGATGACGAGCCGGATAGCTGCTGGGCTCTCGAACATATCTTGCGAAAAAACGGTTGGGAGACGCGGTGCGCGATGCGGGCGGAGCAGGCGCTGGAAGCGGTGCGCGCCACCCGCTTTGCCATCGCGCTGCTGGATGCCAAGCTGGCGGACATGGACGGGCTTGAGTTGGCGCGCCGCATCCGCGCGGTTGCTCCGGGCATTTGCATCATCGTGGTCTCGGGGTACTTCGACCAGGACGACGCGGTAATACGACAGGCAAAAGCCAGCGGCGTAGTTCAGCAGTTCGTGGGCAAGCCTTTTCTGAACGAACAAATCGTGCGCGCGGTTTGCACAAGCTTGCGTGCGCGCCGCGATTCCATAGGTTGTGGAAGCGGCGCTATGAATCCGGTTCTATATTCCCGCCGCGATGGCAAAGTGACGATGCTCAAAGTGGCAAAAAGAAACAACATAAAAATGCGGCGGCCGATCTTGGGCTTGGCTACGCGCTTGCTCCTTCTGATTGCGGCCCTCGAACAGGGGGCTGTAGTCGAATCGGAATAGGAGAAAAACACAATGGCGCAAGTGCAGAAATCAACTGACTCCTCGAGCCTGGCCGAGGTCGTAGATCGCATTCTGGACAAAGGTATTGTGATCGACGCCTGGGCAAAGGTTTCCCTGGTCGGCATCGAGCTGCTCTCGGTGGAAGCCCGCGTGGTCATCGCTTCGGTCGAGACCTACTTGAAGTATGCCGAAGCTATCGGTTTGACAGCCAGCGCTGCCGCTCCGGCGTAGAGATGGGTGGCAAGCTCCTCCTGGCTTGGCGCGAGGTTTGGCAGTGGACCTCTCGCCGGCCGGCGGGGGAACGCTCCTGCAAACGCAACGGAACACTCAAGAAAGGGATGTGGCAATGTTAACCACGGACATGACTCAGTTGTGCCGGGAGATCGTCGGCATGAGAAAGCGGCGTGGTGAAATGATGAACGCCATGGCGCGTGCCGCACAGGACCGCCGGCATTCGGTGAACGAGCTCTGCCTTCAGTTCCACAGTGCCCGCATGGCGATGTCCCAGAGGGCGAAGGGCGCCCGGCTGGCGTTTCTTAAAGCGCTCAAGCACACGGTCAGCGCGCAGCAGCAGGCGATGCGTTCAGACCTGGCAGGAGTCCGGAAAGCTTGGGCTGGACAGGCGTGAGCAAAGGGGCTTTAGGCTGCAGCTCGTTTCGGTGCCGGACACCCGTTGTAGGCTAAAGCCCATTTATCTTTCATGGCCAGGAGCCACCAGGATTTTCAATGATTAATTCGGAAACCGCCGAGCATACGCCTTCGATAGTCCGCTTATCGCTGGAAGAAGAGCAGGTGTCGCCGGAGGCCAGCGACGAGTTCGTATCCACTCCCCAAATTCAGGAATTGACCGAACGTGTTCTGGCTTACCTGGAGGTAGGCTACTCCGTGCACTTTGCCGGCCCGGCGGGCACGGGCAAGACGACGCTGGCTTTTCACGTTGCCGCCCAGCGGCGGCGCCCGGTAACGCTGATCCACGGAGACGACGAGTTCAGCAGCTCCGACCTTATCGGCAAAGACTCCGGCTATCGCAAGTCCAAGCTGGTGGATAACTACATCCGCTCGGTCGTAAGAACAGAGGAGAACATGAACACCGTGTGGGTGGATAACCGGCTGACCCAGGCCTGTCAAGCCGGCTACACGCTCATCTATGACGAGTTCAACCGCTCCCGCCCCGAGGCCAACAACGCCCTGCTCAGTGTGCTGGAGGAGAGAATTCTCAACCTACCGAGCCTCCGCCGGTCGGGTGAAGGGTACATGCAGGTGCATCCGGACTTCCGCGCCATCTTTACCTCGAACCCGGAAGAGTACGCGGGCGTGCACAAGACGCAAGACGCACTCATGGACCGGCTGATCACCATCGAGGTCGGCCACTTCGACCGCGAGACCGAGGTAAAGGTAACCATGGCCAAGTCGGGAGTTTCTCGTGTCGATGCCGAGGTCATTGTGGATATCGTTCGCGCATTGAGGGGCGTGGGCGTGAACAATCACCGCCCGACGATCCGGGCGTCGATCGCCATCGCCAAGATCCTGGCGTATCGCAAGGGCCATGCCTGCCTGGGCGATCCGGTATTTCGCTCCGTCTATCGCGACGTGCTCAATACCAACACGGCCAAGGTAACCCACGACGGCCACTCCCTTATGGCGAACAAGGTGGAAGAGGCTGTCCACAAGGTTTGCGAGGAGCATGGCGAGGCGGCTTTAAGGCCGGTGGCGCGTGCCGCCAGGAAAGCGGCGAGGAAGGAGTAGGGCCATGCGGATTCCGGCGCGAGGGTTGAAGAACATCCGTACGCTGGCGGGCAGAGCGGACACGCACGCATTGCCCTATCGCCGCTTCATGCAGATTACCTGCCTGGAGATGGAGAAGGCCCGCCGAAACGCGGAACGCAGCAGTGCCGCCGCACGCATACACGACATCGACACCAGGCTTAATGAGATAGAAGAGGAGAAGCAGACGTTGCTGGAAGGCTTGGCGCCCGGCCCGGCAAAGGAAGCCGCACTCAGCAAGGGCGTGTCGAATCGGAAGGCGAACGCCGGCTTCCGCATTCGCTACTGAGAGGCTACGGATAAATAGGGCGTAGCGAACGCCGGTATTGCTGGCTCAAAACGTTCGCCGCCTGAGCAAAGGAGCACATGAACGCGCACACTGTCGGCGAAGCTTCTGCCATTGGTCCGCCCAAGGTCTGCAGCCCAAGGCGGCTATATTTGTTCGCCGCCATCTACGCCGCCGATGCTCATCCATGCAGTTGTCTTGGCATGGACGGCGAGCCGGTCTCGACCATAGTGGAAGGGCCGTTGGCAGCGGTGGTCAGCGGAGTCACCGGCGAGAAAATCCGGCCGGAGCGCCGGCGCCTGGCCACGCACCAGGAGGTGTTGAAGCAACTCCTGGCCGGCACCACTCCCCTGCCGATGTCGTTCGGGATACTGGCGAACGATTCTGAGGCGGTTCGCGGCATCCTCAAACAGAACCAGCACCGCTTCCTCGAACAGCTGGAGCACGTGGCTGGCAAGGTGGAGATGGGGCTGCGCGTCTCCTGGGAGGTGCCGAACATTTTTGAGTATTTCGTCGCCACCCATCCCGAGCTGCGGGCGGCCAGGGACCGGCTGGTGGGGGGTGGCCGTGCGCCTACTCAGGAAGAGAAGATCGAACTGGGACGCATGTTCGACCGGCTGCGCGGCGAGGCCCGTAATCGCTGTGCGGAACAGGTCGAAGGTGTCGTATTGCGCATTTGTTCTCAGATCAAAGTTAACAACTGCCGCGCCGACAACGAGGTCATAAACCTGGCGTGCCTGATCAGGCGCCAGGACCAGGAGAGTTTTGGCGACGCGGTGTTTCAAGCCGCGCGCTTGTTCGACAATAATTTTTCGTTTGATTACAACGGGCCATGGGCGCCGCACAACTTTGTCGACATTTTCCTGGCGGCCTGATTCCTGGAGCAGGTAGCTCATGTTGCTGGTGGACGATATCTTGCTTGCCCCGATGCGTGGCATTTTCTGGATCGTGCAGGAGATCCACAACGGCGCCCGCCAGGAGCTGGATGACGAACCGAAGGTGATCGCGCAACAGTTGCGGCTGCTTTACATGCGGCTGGAGGCCGGCGAGATCGGCGAAGAGGAGTTTGAGAAGCTGGAGAAGCGCTGGCTCGACCGCTTGGATGAGATTCAGCCTGACGCCGCGGAAGCGGCGCAGGCAACGGAGCAATCCGAGGAAGCGCCGCTGGTGAAAGGGCAATCCACCGGCAGTGGGTAACGCATGCAATCCATACGTCCGTCATTTTTCGATGCAAGCAGTTTACGGCTGCTGCTGTTCGGCGGAAAGGGAGGGGTTGGCAAGACCACCTGCGCCACGGCGGCGGCCCTGCGGCTGGCCTCTGCCCGCCCGCGGGATTCGTTCTTGCTCGTTTCCATCGACCCCGCGCATTCGCTTGTGGACAGCCTGGCCGGAAGCGTCCCGCCTGCTAACCTGCAGGTCCTGGAGCTGGACGCCAGCGAGTGCCTCAGCGCGTTTCGCGCCATGTACGGTCAAACCCTGCGCGAGATCGCGGCCGCCGGCACCTTCCTCGATGACGAAGACGTCGGCCAGTTCCTGCGGCTGTCGCTTCCCGGCCTGGATGAACTGATGGCGTTCCTGCGGGTTTCCGACTGGGTGGAAGATGGCCGGTACGCTTGCATCGTGGTGGACACAGCCCCGAGCGGCCATACCCTCAAGTTGCTGGAGATGCCGGGACTGCTGCAAAAATGGGTGGCGATGCTCGACGCGCTGCTGGCCAAACGCCGCTACATGAGAATGGCCTTCAGCCGGTGTGGGCAGGTGGACCGGCTCGATCGCTTCATCGCCAACTGGTCGGATGCGATCGCCAAGGTTATGGCGTTGCTGAACAACCCGGCGCACTGCGAGTTTGTTCCTGTTACCATCCCGGAGCCGCTAAGCGTGCGGGAGACAATCGCGCTCCGGCAGGACTTGACGCGCTTTGGCATCGCGTCCGCGGACTTGGTGGTCAATCAACTGCACCGGCCAGGATTATGTCCGGCCTGCTCGGAAGCGTATTCACTGGAAAAAGACCAGATCCGCAAGCTGATGCTCGCCGTGGAACCGACAAACGTCTGGGCCATCGACCTGCTCGAGGCCGAGGTGCGCGGCACCGAAAGGCTCGAACGCTTCTGGGAGAACGCGCGCCTGATCGAATTGTCCTCGCCGGGCCGGCCCCTGCCGGTTCTCCCGAAGCGGCCTCCCGATTATCCTGCGCCGCTTCCCCTGCCGGAAACCAACCTCATTATGTTCGCCGGCAAGGGAGGAGTGGGTAAGACGACGCTGGCCTGCGCCACCGCCCTGCGCCTGGCGCGCGAACTTCCAAACAAGCGCCTGCTGCTGGTTTCCACCCAATCGGGACACTCATTGTCGGCCTGCCTGGCAACCGATGTCGGCGCGCAGCCTACCCTGATCGTTGCCGGGCTGAGCGCGGTGGAGATCGACAGTCCAGCATTTTTTCAGGCGCTTAAGGCTGGTTACGCCAGCGACGTCGAGCAATTCCTGCAGTCGGTCTCGACGCGCTTCGACCTGACATTTGATCGGGTGGTCTTCGAGAAGCTCATGGACCTGGCACCGCCTGGACTGGAGGAAGTAACGGCCCTGGCGCGCATACTGGAACTTCTTTCCAGCCGCCGGTACGACTTGCTGGTGCTGGATTCGGCGCCCACCGGGCACTTTCTTCGCCTGATGCAGCTTCCCTCGCTAATCAACCAGTGGCTGCGAGCATTCTTCCAGGTGCTGATCAAATACCAGCGAGTTATCGAACTGCCGAACTTTGCCGGCCTGTTGGTGGATTTGTCGAAAAATCTCAAGAAATTCCGGGCGCTGGTGAGCGATCCGGCCAGGACCATCCTTTACGCCGTGAGCATTCCGACAGAAATGGCATTGGAAGAGACCCGGGACCTTCTGCGGGCGTGCGACACATTGGGCATTCCGGCGCAATCGATCTTCTTGAATCGGATTACGCCACCGGGCAAATGCCAGCTGTGCGAGGCAGTGCGGCGAAGGGAGTTGCAAGTGGCAGGCGATTTTCAAAAGGCCTTTCCGCGGCAACCACAGGTGCTGGTATACCGGCAGGGACAGCCGACCGGCCTTGAGCGGCTCGAGGAATTGTCCCGCGGCCTGTTCGTAAGCAGGCGGGAGCCAATGAATCAGCAGTTTGAAGGTACCATATGCGGTCGAATATCAGAGAACAAAGCGACGAACTTGAACTTGCGGGGCTCGAGGAGTTAGAGCGCGTCTCGCTCTGCGAGGCGCTCGATCGAATACTCAACAAAGGCGCCGTGGTGGCCGGAGAAATTTCAATCTCCGTGGCTGATGTGGAACTGGTTTACCTGGACTTGCAACTTGTGATCGCTTCGATTGAAAGCGTGCGCGGGCTTCCCGACCTGCAGGCTCTCCGCCCCGCGGCACCAGAGCTGAGCGCGGTGGGGATGTCGCTGGCCCTGGCCGCAAAAGAGGAGTAACCGATGGCCGGCAAGGAAAAAATGGCGCTGGATCCGGCTTGCCAGCCGCGGGTCGAATCCGAATCCATCGCGGATTTTGCCCGGATCTTGGAGACCCGCCCCGTCGAGGGAGCCGCCCACGGCAGTGGCGGCGCGGTCCCCAGGCTGCGGCTGCGGATTGAGCCGGAAAACGTTAGAAACGGACTCGGCAAACTCGTGCTGACGCTGGTGAAACTGTTGCACGAATTGATGGAGCGCCAAGCCATTCGGCGGATTGACGCGGGGTCGCTGACGGAGGCGCAGATTGAACGCCTGGGGCTGACGCTGATGCGGCAGGCGGAAGAGATCGAGCGGCTGCGGCAAGAGTTCGGACTGGCGGAAGAGGACTTGAACCTCGATCTGGGCCCGCTAGGGAAGCTGATGTAGAGAAGGAGATTGTGAATGCATCAACAAATGGTGCCCCATGCGATGCAGACATCTACGTTGCCCGATGTCCTGGAGCGGGTGCTTGATAAAGGCATCGTGATTGCCGGAGATATCAAGGTAAAGATAGTCGATATCGAGCTGCTGTCATTGCAAATCCGGCTGGTGATCTGCTCCGTGGATAAGGCCCGGGAAATGGGCATGGACTGGTGGGTGAACAATCCTGTTTTCAGCCGGCAGACCGAGCCCGACAAATTGGCTAGTGCCGTAGCTCGCCTCGAGGAGAGACTGTCGCGGCTGGAGGTGCCAGCGGTTCAGCAGGCCGAAGCTCTTAGTTAGTGCCAACCAACGCCGGCTATACCGACGGTTTGCCCGCTCTCATCGTGAGAAGGGCGCCCATGATCCACTAGCCAGCGCGCTGTACCGTCTGGCCAGACGACGCGGTATTCGAATATGGTAGCAACTGGTAGAGGCGTAGTTACACCGTGGCGCTTTTCGCCAGTGAATCTGTAAAGAGCACCGTCTCGGCCTGGTCGCCGGTAATTCTCATATAGGACGGACCGTCGGTACACCAGCAGCCATCGTTGTAATAGTTCGGGTCCGGGTTTGCCGCAGGGCCGGCACCGCCGGCTGGCCGTATGCTGTGCGTATGACCCATGGCAACCACTTGCAGGTCGGGGGAGGCGGATAAAAGGTTGTGGGCCCACCAATCCAGCCCGTCGTCCTCAAACGTGGCCAGCATTGAGTCAAGCGCGGCAACGCGGCCGTACTTTTTGACCCAACGCTGAAATAGGCCCCGATAATGCTGCTTCACATCCCCGATAGTGACGTTGTCCAGAGCCGGATTCGCCAGCCGGAGTGGAGCGCTGTCTCGCAGATCCTTCCCCGTCTTTTCATTCGCATATTCCACCAGCGCATTGATGATGGTGGACACGAGAAACGAGCCTTTGCTCAACTGTTCCAGATCCGAAAGCATATGTAACGGATTCAGGTCGCGCTTGAAGTCCGTGAGCACGCGTCTCACCTTATCGCAGGCGGCCTTCGGCTCTCCGGCCGTAGCCGCGAGACGAGTAATGAAGTACCCGAGCGGGTATTCCCCAATCGTCTCGAGGGAGTCATCGCGAGCATTAAACATATCTCCTTCATGCCCGTGCTCGAAGTGCCATTTGCTGTTGCAATTCTGCTTGTACCAATCAGTCGTGATCACCCTGATCTGCTTACCGTCAGAAGTGAGCCGCGGGTCCGCGAGGTCTGCCTGTGTTGCCGCCATGTCGTGATTGCCGTTTAGGTAGTAGACGGCCGATTTTGCCCCGACGCATACCTTGAAGGCGGCAGCAACTTTTGGGTTCCGGTCCAAAATCTGGCTGACAGTCAGCGGCACGACATCTACCGGATAGAGCCACAGGTCAAAGATGTCTCCCAGCAAAACAAGTTCGCCCACCTCCGGATCATTGGCGACCATGTTGAGCATTGCGGCCAGGCGGTCTGAACGAGAAGGAGTGAACCAGCTATAGGTAGCGCCGTCGCTGATGTGGATATCGCTGATTACGATGGTTTTCATAGGTGGCACCATTCAGCTCCAGGAAATTATTGAGATGCCGACTCCTAAGCGCCGCAAAGGCAAGTGTAAAAACTTATCTTTTGCTTCCAGGCTTTGGTCCCCAACCACGGAGTTACCAGCGCCAGAACCGGAAAGTCCATAGATCGCCTTCCTGTTCAAGGCCGTACTGGTCAACTTAAATGGTGCTTACTATACCAGTGTTATACAATCCTTATAAAGAAATTTCATCAATCGAGCAGTTCAAAGGCACTTTGCTGAGTAATTCGGCCGGTTCCGCCGGTTTTCGCATAAGATACTTATTCGCTTCTGATTCTGAGGTAATAGTGCGTGCGCCTTTTCCCCAAGTTCTCGCTGAACCGCCTGCGCGGCCGGAGCATTCTCGATCCGGCCATTGCGCAAACCGAGCACCTCTTCCTAGCGCCACCGTTTACGTCGGAGGTAGCCGCCGCCGTCAGCCTGGTTTCCACGCGCCTTCCCTTCCGTGCTGACGAGGCCTCGCGCCTGCTTTACCAGACGGAAGCCAATGCCATGGCGGAGCGGGAATACGAAGCGCTGTCGTCTTTGTTCGAAAAAATGGCGAGACCGCGGCGCGTGCTGGAGATTGGGCCTGGCCTGGGCCGCTCTGCCGTCTACTTCAGTAAGAAGCGGCTTTGGGACGAGCAGGCGGAAGTACATCTCTATGACGCCACCGGCGCGCAAACCAAGTACAAGACCAGGCATTACGACCGCCCGCCACAATGGCCCGACATTTCATCGTTCTGCGGCAATGTGGCTCTGCTGCGGCACTTTCTGGATTACAACCGCATCCCGAACTACCGGATCTTCAATGCTGCCGAGTTGCCGCTGTCCAACTTGCCCGGGCCTTACGACCTTGTCTATGCTTTCTTCGGTCTTGGCTACCACTGGTCGCTGGAGTTTTACCTGGACGAGCTCGCGCCGCTGCTCGGCCAGAGCGGCGTCCTGATCTGCACGCTGCACAAAAATTTCCGGCACTTCACCAGACTGCGCGAGTTCTCCACCTGCGTCCTGTACTGCTGCGATATAAAAAAGAACGCATCGCCCCGCAAGCTGCTGGCGTTGAGCAAGGGCAATCTGCCCGAGGTCGGCGCCCGGCTGGCGGAGGCATTTCCTCGCTGAGCAGCGGCTGTGACAGTCAGTGTTTCTTCGCCGTCATTTGGTTTACTATGTGGAAGGCCGCGTCGATAGCGCCATCAGGTTGCGTCCAGGGGCGCTCCACGGTGAGTTAGGATTGCCGTCCGGAGCTGCGGCCGGTACATCTGGCCGGCCGGGAGCTTTGACACGTTAAACGCGCAACCGAGGACGGAATATAGCGTTCATTCACGAAGATTTCCTGCTGCATACCAGAACCGCTGTAGTCTCCCCCGGTGAAGGCGCGTTCTTTCAGCCGTTCACGAATTACTTCGAACGTCCCGCACGAAACGTCATTCAACGAATACCGGCCACCGGTCAACGCCAAGCACCCCAGCAAGCGCCACAACGGCGCTTGCCAGGGGCCCCGAAACCAAGGTGGCCGGAACTCCCACTGCAAGGCAACACCGCTCACGATATTGCTATCGCAAAAGATTACTTGCCGTACTCTCCGGTTTCCTTAAGGATTTCATTCACTCTGGTGACCTTGTCCATCGCCATCTTTTCCAGATCCGGCGACGTGCCCTTAGTGTTGATCGATTCGATAATTAGTTCGCCGATCAGATCACGAACTTCGCCTACGGCACTCATGAAAGGGCGATCCAGCGGATTACCATACTTGGCGGCAAAAGCCCGAGTCTCGATAAGCTCACGGCTGATCTTGGCCGCTACTGCTTTGTCTTGCCATACGGAGGAGCGCGCCATCGTGATGCCGGAAAGTACCCCCTTACTAGCCATTTCCTTGCTCGTCGCCCACTGCAAGAACTTCATTGCCAGATCCTTGTGCTTCGATTGCTGAGAGATTGCCATACCCCACGCGGTGGCGAAATAGGGCGTGTTCATCTTCGGACCGGCGGGAAAGTTGGCAATCCCGACATTGCCGGGCGCGACTTGCGTCTTGGTCGGATCGACGACCTGCCCGTAGAAGACGGCGGTATCAGTCCACATGGCGATCTTGCCAGCCTGGAACAGCGGCAGGATATTTTCCCAGGACATTGCCGTCACACCCTTGGGACCATAGTTGGCCACCAGCCTGCCGTAGAAGCGGATGGCGTCAAGCGCGGGTTTGGAATCAAAGACAGCAACACCCTTGTTAAGATAAAGTCCGCCATAGTTATAGACGTAGCTCGACGCCTGGGTCACAGCGGCCGCGCCTTTGCCGCGCGAGGCAATTCCTGCAATGCTGTCCGAGTTGAGCTTCTTGGCAGCGGCTTCCAGTTCAGTGAAGTTGGTGGGGACCTTGAGGCCGGCTTTCTGGAAAAGATCTTTCCGGTAATAAAGCACCTCCCAGTCCATCACCAGCGGCACAACGTAGGCTTTTCCCCCGAAGGTAACGACGCTCATGACATTCTTCGGATAATCGGAGAAGTCCATGTTGAGCGGCTCGTTCCAGCCGTTCTTGTAGAACATCTTCACTTCCTGCAGGGGACGGGTCATGAATACATCGACAGACGACGAGCGGGTGGCAAACTCGGTGGCCAGTTTCGTGCTGAGCTGGCTTTCCTGCAGTTGTTCGACCTTGACCCGGATTCCGGTAGCCTTTTCAAATTCGGGGATAGAGGCCTTTACCAGATCGCCGTAAGGATGGTTCCCCAGCAGAACACGAATCTCCTTGTTCTGAGCCAGCGCGCTGGTGCATAGGCAGAGCGAAAAAATAAAAACCAGTGTGGTAACCACTATCTTCTTCATTAATTCCTCCGTGTATAGATGAGATACCGATCGGAAATATGTAAGACATCGCTTCGAACTTTTCACCGCGTTGCCGAGGCTACCGACGAAGGCCGCATCTTGCGGATGCAACCGACGATGGCCTCCGAGGTCAGCCCGTAATGGGCCAGCAGTTCCGGGTAGTTCTCGGCCGAGGTGCCGAAGCGGTCCTGGATGCCCACAAATTCCAGCGGCAGGCCGACCACCCCGCGCAACGCCTCGGCGATGGCGCTGCCCAGTCCGCCGATTACGCTGTGCTCTTCCGCGGCCACCGCCCCCCAGCATCCCTGCGTGCAGTCGATGACCGCCTGCCGGTCCAGCGGTTTGACCGTGCTGACATTAATGACCTTCACCGAAATCCCGTCCGTTTCCAGGGCTGCGGCCGCCTCCAGCGACTTTGCAAGCATCACCCCGTTGGCGAAGACCACCACGTGCTTACCTTCTCGCAGCGTATAGAGCTTGCCGATCTGGTACTCGCCCTCCGCGCTGGTCAGGATGGGCAGCTCGGCGCGGCTGACCCGCAAGTAGACCGGCCCCCGCCAGCCCACCATTGCCTTGACCATCTTGCGCGTCTCCACCGCGTCGGCCGGCACCAGCACCGTCATGTTGGGAATGGCCCGCATGATGGCCATGTCCTCCACCGACTGGTGGGTCGAGCCGTCGCCGAAATCCGACAGCCCCGAACTCGAGCCGCAGATCTTGACGTTGAGCCTGGCAATGGAGATGGTCTGCCGCAGTTGGTCATAGCATCGGCCCGAGGCAAAGGTGGCAAACGAACTGATGAAAGGAATCTTGCCCGTCAGCGCCAGTCCGGCCGCCGTCGAGGCCATGTTCTGTTCGGCAATGCCCATCTCGAAAAAACGCTCGGGATAGGCGTTCTGGAACAGAATCGACATGGTCGACTTGCCCAGATCGGCCTCCAGCACCACGATGTTCTTGTTCTCTTTTCCCAACTCAACCAGGGTCTCGCCATAGGCGGTCCGCAGACTGGTGGTGCTCATATTTGTTTCTCCTGCCGCTGCTGGCGCAGCTTCTCCAGATCGTGCATGGCGATTGCGTACTGTTCGGCCGTCATGGCCCCGTTGTGGAAGGCGGCGTTGTGTTCGGCGAAGGAAATGCCTTTGCCTTTGACGGTGTTGGCGATGATGACGGTGGGTTTGCCCTTGACGGTATCGGCCTGGTCAAGCGCTTCAATGATGGCGGCCGGGTCGTGCCCGTCGATCTCGATGAGGTTCCAGCCGAAGGCGCGCCACTTGGCAGCGACGTCTCCAATGTCGAAGCGCTCGACAATCGGGCCGGTCGCCTGCACCCGGTTGCGGTCGACGATGGCGGTCAGGTTGTCCAGCTTGAAGCGGGCCGCCGCCATGGCCGCTTCCCAGATCTGCCCCTCGGCCAGCTCACCGTCGCCAATGATGGCGTAAACTTTGCTCTTCTTGCCGTCCAGCCGCAGCCCCAGCGCCATGCCGTTGGCCACCGACAGGCCTTGCCCCAGCGAGCCGGTGTTGGCTTCCACCCCGGGCGTGCTGGTCATGTCGGGATGGCCTTGCAGCATGCCGCCCAGCACTTTCACTTTCTTTAGCTCTTCGGTGGGGAAGTAGCCGGCCATGGCCAGGGCAGCATATTGCACCAGCGCCGCGTGCCCCTTACTCAACAGAAACCGGTCCCGATTCTCCATCGCCGGATTCTGGGGATCGATTTTCATTTTGTGAAAGTAGAGCGTCGCCACGATCTCGGCACAGGAAGAAGAGCCTCCCAGATGCCCGACTTTGCCTACGCCAATCAGGTCCTTGACGATGTGCTCGCGCAGCACCAGCGCCTTTTCTTGCAGCTTGTGAACCAGTTCGGATGAGACCACAGGTTTCTCCATTCCAACTAATTATTAAGAACAACTTTAATCAGTGCGCCGGGATCCTTGGCCAGTTTGGCGAAGAGTTCGATCCCTTTTTCCATCATGGGCGCTTTCAAGCTGATCATTGGCTCGAGGTTCAGCTTCCCGCCGTTCAACAGCTCTGCGACCTCGCCGAATTCCTTGAATGAGTATAGAAATGTACCCACTACGCGCAGTTCTCTGGTGACGATTTCCTGCATGTTGAGGTTGATCATCTTGGCCGAGTTGCCGATCCACACCGCTGTCCCGCCAACTCTCAGGCAGGCCATCGCCTGCTGCACGGTAGGCGCCGCGCCGACCGCTTCAAAGGCAACGTCAACGCCAACTCCGCCGGTCTCATTCCTGACGCGCTCGGCAATATCGCCTGTCGAAGGGTTGATAGCGCAGTCCGCCCCCATCTGCCTGGCAACACCGAGCCGAATATCACTGAGATCGGAGACGAATATTTTGGCCGGATTGCGCATCCTGACGATGGCCATGGCCAGCAGTCCGATCGTCCCTGATCCGACGATCAAGACGTTCTTGCCCGTCAGATCGCCGGCATGATTCACCGCCCGGTAGGCTACGGCCAGGGGCTCCATCATCGCGCCCACGTCATAGGAGACATTCCCGGCGAGTTGGAACAGAAGCTTGGCCGGAATGGACACGTATTCGGTCATGGCCCCGTTGCAGTCGAGCACCCCGAGGGCCTTCTTGTGGAGGCAGACATGAACGTTGCCCTGCCGGCAGGGCTCGCAGGTTCCGCAGAAGATGACGGGATAAGGCGCCACCCGATCGCCCATCTTGACCTCGGTCACGCCCTCGCCGACAGCGGCAACTTCGCCGGAAAACTCGTGGCCCATGACCATGGGCGGGAGTCGTCGACCGGTAATTCCCAGGTAGCCATGCACGTCCGAACCGCAGATACCACAGGACCTTACCCGGACCAACGCCTCTCCGGACGCCGGTTTGGGATTGGCAATCTCCGCCAGCCGCAGGTCTTGCGGCCCATAGTAGACTAGCGCTTTCATGCTTCCGCCCTTTCCTGTCCGGGCACGGACGGTGTCATCTGGAATCTCCCTTTTGAATGCTTAATCACCGTGCATTTTACTGCGTGAGGGCGCGCTTGCAACCCGAAATTTACAAGACACGGCCGCAAGCCCACGGCGCAGCCACTCCGCGCCCGTATGACCTCAGGCCGCGCAAACCCGATCTGATAATCCGGGTCCACCCGGGAAGCACGATTCCGGTTGGTGATATGCGGAAGTTCACGAAAACAGGGCCCGGCTAGTGAGCACGCCGTGCGGTCCGAGCACAGCGTTTGGGAAGTATAATCACCTGCGGTACTGTTCGTCGCTAACCTTTTCCATCCAGTCGGCGGCCTTGCCGTCGAGATGTTCCTGAATGGCGATGTGCGTCATGGCCGTGGTTGGCGTGGCGCCATGCCAATGCTTCTCGCCAGGCGGGATGGAGACTACGTCGCCTGGGCGAATTTCCTCGATCGGACCACCCCAGCGCTGTACGCGGCCACAGCCGGCCGTCACGATCAAGGTCTGGCCCAGAGGATGGGTGTGCCAGGCTGTCCGAGCGCCGGGTTCGAACGTGACACTGGCGCCGATGGCGCGCGCCGGATCGTTTGCCCGGAACAGAGGGTCGACACGTACAGCGCCGGTAAAATACTCAGTCGCTCCTTTGCCGGATGGTTGTGAGCCACTTCTCTTGATTTCCATCTTCTGACTCCATTTAGCAGTTGCGCTTTTGCATCATAGCCCGGCTCTGCGCAGGATCGCCGAGACGGGCTCCCAGCTCCTCCAACTTGAGAAAAGCGCTGCCAGACACGCGCCAGCGCTTGTTCATAGATTACTCGGATTTGAGAGACGCCATATCAATCGAGAAGCGGTACTTCACGTCCGACTTGAGCAATCTCTCGTAAGCTTCGTTGACCTTTTGAATGGGAATGACCTCGACGTCGGCGGTTATGTTGTGCTGCCCGCAGAAGTCGAGCATCTCCTGGGTCTCGGGGATACCGCCAATGGGCGAGCCGGAGAGGCTGCGGCGGCCCATGATCAGGCCGAATGCCGGAACGGCGAGAGGCTTCTCCGGCGCGCCGACCAGGGTGATGTTGCCATCGCGGCGCAAGAGATTGATGTATGCATTGATGTCGTGGTCGGCGGCGACGGCGTCGAGAATGAAGTCGAAGCTGCCGGCGTGCTTTCGCATCTCACCCGCATTCCGCGAGATGACGACCTCGTCTGCTCCGAGGCGAAGTGCGTCTTCCCGCTTGTTGGGTGAAGTGGTGAAGACTACAACGTGGGCCCCGAGCTTATGGGCAAACTTCACGCCCATGTGCCCCAGTCCGCCAAGGCCGACCACGCCAATTTTCTTGCCCTTGGTGACGCCCCAGTGGCGCATGGGGGAATAAGTAGTTATGCCGGCGCAAAGCAAAGGAGCGGCTCCGGCAAGCTTCAGGTTTGAGGGAACGCGCAGGACGAACCTCTGGTCGACGACGATGCTGTCGGAGTAGCCGCCGTAGGTGACGCCTCCCAGATGCTTGTCCGGGCCGTTATAGGTAAGGGTCAAGTTTGGGCAGAACTGCTCGAGGCCTGCTTGGCACTCGGGGCAGGTGCGGTCCGAGTCGACCAGGCAGCCCACCGCAGCGAGGTCGCCGGGCTTGAGCTTGGAAACCGCAGAGCCGACCTTGGCAACACGTCCGACGATTTCGTGGCCGGGGATGCAGGGGTAGACGGTGGGCATCACCCCGCTCCACTCGTTGCGGACCTGGTGGAGATCGGAATGACAGATGCCGCAGTAGAGAATTTCGATCTGTACGTCGTGTTCGGTCGGATCGCGCCGCGCGATGGTGGTGGAGGCAAGCGGCGATGTTGCACTGGCAGCGAAGTAAGCTTTTGCTTTGTACATGCTCTTATTTGAGATGCAAGGCAAATATTATAGTATGCAAAAAGTGTCAGTATGTGTGCAAAACACGCCAAATGTTACGCCGCCGGGAAGCGACTCGCCGCCAGCCGTTCAGCAGCCAATGCTCCAGCCGGCCCGCCGCTTACAACGGCGATCGTGTCTATGGGGCGCATTGCCTTGCGATGGCGGGGGGTGCTACTGAGCCCCGCCAGAGAAGAAGTTTAGCTCGCCAGCCGCCTGAGTTTCATTACAAACGCCGTCGATTGCAAGTCGGCATACGCCGCACTTTCCGGTGCCTTAGTCCGGCGCCAGACGGGCCTGCGCGGAGTCATACTCGAAGCCGGTGCTATTCACTTAAAATAGGCAGTATTACGTTCTACATATTGCTTCAAGTTTTCGGGAACCTCCTCCAGCACATAAATGACTGATACCGGGCAGACCGGAACGCAAGCGCCGCAATCGATGCACTCTTCCGGGTTGATGTGAAGCATTTCTTCCTGTTCAAATGCCGGATCGTCCTTCTTGGGGTGAATGCAATCCACAGGACAAGCGTCTACGCAGGCTCCGTCCTTCGTGCACCCTTCTGTAATCACATATGCCATGTTTCACCTCGGCAGGATCGCTCGGAACCTGCCTCGTTCTCCTTTATTTATCTTATTGCACGCCTCTGCAATCCACTATGCCAATCCCTTCAAGCTCTTATCACCAGGATTGTTCCTCAACATGCGTCATACAGATTGTGTCTTAGCCGAAACGGGGAGGCAATGACAAAAGTCACGGCCACCGCCGTTTTGCGCGGTTCGAAATCTCCGATCATTGGCTCCGGGATGCTGGATATTGGTCATCGACCGGCGTGAGTGCGAGGCGGCTCAGGTATGGCAGCGCGTGCGTGAGGGAGCAGAAGAGAATACAGCTTGCGCAGCAGCGGAGGTATGGCAGCCCGGACATCGGAATGCATTTCCCCGCCCACGGCGAGACGGTCTGAGCATTCCACGGCAAGAATGACGATATCGTGAGCCGCCGGCAGGCCCAGGCGCCGGGCGAGGGCAAGAGTTTCGGACAGGCCGACGTAGTGCGGCGATCCACCGGACGCGACGTGCATTTCGTCAGGACGAAGCTGATAAATAGTTCCCGGCGGCGCCAGCCCGGTTTGCACCGTGTCGACCACCACCAGCATTTGGGTGTCGAGAAGATGGTCAAGGAGATGAAAGCCGCTCTCGGCGCTGCTAACGATTTCGATCCCAGGGAGGGCGAATTCCCGAAGGCGATCAGCAACCACCAAGCCCAGCGCGTCATCGGCCAGTATGTCATTGCCCAGGCAGAGGACCCGCGTGGCCGGCGCTCGTGCGCGCGGCTCGATGGGCGGCATGCTGGCAACGCTAGTCACGATGCACGCTCCCGTCGAAGTCGCGCCGCAGAGTAGCTATCAAAGCGCCGCCACGATCGCGAACCCGAACTACCAGAGGCATGTTTCCGGGCAGCGAATGCGTGGCGCAGCCGTGACATGGGTCGTAGGCGCGAAACGCCATCTCAATCTTGTTGAGCACACCCTCGGGAACGTTTCCGCCGGAGATAAGCGACTTGGCCGCTTTCTCGACGCTCATGGCAATGCGGGCGCCGTTGTTCTGCGTAGCTACGATGAGATTGGCTTTCTGCACGATCCCATTCTCATCGGTTTGATAATGGTGGATCAGCGTCCCGCGCGGGGCTTCGACAACGCCAACGCCCTCGTGAGGCTTCTCGGTGGGAAGCGTGCGCACGTTAGGATCAGTCAGCTCCGGATCGGAGGCAAGCTCCTGCATGCGCTCGGCGGCATAGAGCAGCTCGATGACCCGTGCCCAGTGATTGGCCAGCGTCTGGTGAACCGGCTTGCCGCCCAGGGTCGCCAGGTACTTCTCGTAAGCCTCCTGGGCGAGCGGTGTGGCCATGCCGTCGCTGGTATTCAGGCGCGCCAGCGGGGCGACGCAGTAAACCCCACTGTCGGCACCTTCCTTGAAGCCTTTCCAGCCTACCGGCTTCAGGTAACAGAATTTCAGGTAGCTCCAGGGCTCGACATGCTCGGCGATATTTTCCAGGTACTGCTCGGAAGGAAATTTCTTCCACTCCTTGCCGTCTGGAGAAACTACACGGAGAGATCCATCATAGAAGTTCACCCGGTTTTTGGCGTCGACCATCCCCATGTAGTAGGTGTGGTGGGTGTAGGCATCGGAAAGCACCAGGCGAACGTAATCGCTGTTCTTGAGAACAACGTCTTCAAAAACCTGCAAGGTGAATTTGCCGAACTCCACCGCGTCGGCAGCCACTTCCTGAAACTGTTTCTGCATTTCCGGCGTCATGCGCTTGGCCACGCCGCCGGGCAAGCCGAAGACGGGATGCGCAACTTTTCCGCCGGCAAGGGCGATCAGCTCACGCAGGCGGCGGCGCATGGAAATCACCTTTTTGCCGGTCTCGACGCCCACCTTGGCGATCACCCCCAGCACGTTGCGCTCGGCCGCCGGGGCTTCCGGTCCGACCACGAAGTCCGGGCCGCCCAGAAAGTAAAAGTGAAGGGCATGGTCTTCGGTGTAAAACGTGCTGTAAATGAGTTCACGAATCTTTTTTGCCGCCGACGGAGGCTCGACCTTATAAAGATGATCGAGGGCCTTGGTCGCCGCCATGTGGTGCGCCGTCGGGCAGACGCCGCAGATGCGGGAGGTGATCTGCGGCATTTCTTCCGCCGGGCGTCCCTGCACGAACTTTTCGAAGCCACGCAGCTCGGGCACCTGGAAAAAGGCGCGCTCCACTTGGCCAGCGTCGTCCAGGAAGATTTCGATCTTGCCATGTCCTTCCAGGCGGGTGATGGGATCGATGGTGATGCGCCGGGCCGACTGGCCGCTGGCCTTGGCGTTTTCTATGGTTGCTGCTTGTGTGCTAGACATGAGCTACCTCATTTGCAAGCTTCTTGTAACGGCACGCCTTTGCAGTGCTTCCGCCTTAACAGAGATGAAGGCAGGCCATAACGGTAGAAGGTGCCGACCGGGTCGGGAATGGTCTGCAGTACGCGGTCGATCTCAACTTCATCCTTGCTGTCGATCAGCGACGCCAGCGAGCACAGCGCCTTGGCGCCCTGGTCCCGCACCCGGCTGGTGGGCCCGCAGCAGCCGGAGCATGGCATGTTGCCGCGTATGCAGACGGCTTCGCAGCCGCCGCGAGTCGCCGGGCCCATGCAGATCACGCCCTGCGCCAGCAGACATTTCTCTTCGTCGATCAGCACTTGTGGCGGGCGCTTGAACTCCGTGAGCGCCAGCGTTTCCGGCTTCGAATCCTTTCTTGGACACTCGCTGCAAAGCGCGCAGTCGGGCGCCAGCACCGTTCCTTTGGCCGGCAATTGCCCGCCCAGCAGAGTCTGAAGTGCGCTGCGAAATATTCCGGCTGTTGGCGGGCAGCCGGGAATGTAATAGTCAACGTCGACCACCTGGTCCAGAGCCCGCACGGTCGAGTAAAGCCCGGGCAACTCCACGGCGTGGGAGTTTTCTTTGTAATGGAGCTGCGGCCGCGTTTTCTGCGCGTTTACGGTGCTGGGGGAAGCCTGGTAGACCTCATCGAGAATGCTCTCCCGCTCAAACAGGTTCGCCAGGCCGGGAATTCCGCCCAAATGCGAACAGGAGCCGAAGGCAATCATCACCTGCGACTTTTCCCGCAGCAGATGGGCCATCTCCTCCTGCTCGGTGCTGCGGATGGCGCCGTTCAGGAACGTGGCCCAGATGGACTGGCGGGGCATGGCTTCCACGTCCTTGCGCTTGAAATCCAGTGCCACGGGCCAGAATACGATGTCCACCGCGGCAACGACGTCGAGCACACCCTCTGCCAGGTCGACCACAGCTTCCTCGCAGCCGCCGCAGGATGCGCACCAGTAAAACGCCACTTTAGGTTTTTCCGGCATCAGGCTGTCACCTCCGCGGCAAAGATCTCCTGCTTGCGGACGGAGATTCAGGGGCCCGCAGGCACGGACCTTTTCCACCATGTCGTTAATCACCGTGCGCACGCGGTCGCCCTCGGCGGCGGAGATCCACTCCAGCCGGAAGCGCTCGTCCTCGATTCCCATGTCGTGCAGCATGCGCTTCAGCAGACGGTAGCGGCGGAGCGTCTTGTAGTTGCCCTCCTGGTAGTGGCAGTCGCCCGGGTGGCAGCCGCCGATCAGCACTCCGTCGGCGCCGTGGGCAAAGGCGCTCAGCACGAATTGCGGATCGACCCGGCCCGAGCACATCACGCGCACCACGCGCACGTTAGGTGCATACTTCATGCGCGAGGTGCCGGCCAGGTCGGCGGCCAGGTATGTGCACCAGTTGCAGAAAAAGGCGACGATGCGCGGTTCGAAATTCTGCCCGGACGGTTTTTTCCCGCCGTTTTGGTGTTTAGGCATAGGCCAGCACCCCCTCGATCTCCTCGAAAATCTCCTGGTCCTCGAAGAAATTCTGCTGAATGGTTCCCGACGGACAAGCCGCCACGCAGGTGCCGCAACCCTTGCAGAGCACCTCGTTAATGCTTGCCTTCTTCTTGTCCTCGGCGAACAAGATGGCGTGATAGGGGCAGAGCGGGACGCAGCTCTTGCAGCCCGAGCACTCTTCTTCCATCACGAACGCGGTGTAAGGCTCAAGTTCCACAAACTTGGAGTCGATCAGCGCCATGGCTTCGGCGGCGGCGGCTCCGGCCTGAGCGACGGAATCCGGAATGTCCTTCGGACCCTGGCAGGCGCCGGCAATGTACACGCCTTCGGTGAAGGTGCTGACCGGGGCGAGCTTGGGATGGCGCTCCAGGAACCAGCCCTCGGTGGCACAACTGATGTTGAACAGTCGGCGGACGTCCTGCGCGTCATGCTGGGGTTCCAGCCCGACGGAGAGAACCACCATGTCAACCGGCACGCGGCGCACGAATGCCGCCAGCGTGTCCTCGGCGCGGATCACCAGCTTGCCTTCTTCGGAGGGATGCACCGCCCAGTCGCTGATGTCGGCGACGCGGCCGCGGATAAAATGCACTCCCTCGTCCAGCAGGCGGTCATAGAACTCTTCGTAGCCTTTGCCGGGCGTCCGCATGTCGATGTAAAAGTTGAAGACCTCGGCGCCGGTGCGTTCTTTGATCAAGTGTGCCAGCTTGAGGGAGTACATGCAGCAGACTTTGGAGCACCAGCGATTGGTGTTGGTATCGCGCGAGCCGACACAATGAATGATGCCTACCGACTCGGGTCGCCGGCCGTCACGCAGGACAACCTCCCCGGCCGTCGGACCGGCGGCATTGATCAGCCGCTCGACCTCCAGCGAGGTATAGACGTTAGGGTAGCGCCCATAGCCATAGCGCGACCTGTGGGCCGGATCGAAGGTCTTGAATCCCGTAGCCAGGATGATGGTTCCAACCTCGATCTCTTCAAAGCGCTCCTTTTGCTTCAGGTCTATTGCCTGGCGTTCGCCGCAGGCTTCTATGCAGGTCTTCTTGCACTTGCCCGACTTGAATTCAATGCAGGTCTCCGGATCGATCACCACTTTCTGCGGAACGGCCTGGGGGAACGGCAGGTAAACCGGTTTGCGCTTGCTCAGCCCGAGGTTGAATTCATCCGGAAATTTGCCTTCCTTGTACAGGCAGGCGGTGATGCACTCCTGGCAGCCGATGCACAGTTCTTCAATGATGTAGCGCGGCTTGTGTTTGACCGTGACTTTGTAGTTGCCGACGTAACCGTCCACCTGCGTGACTTCCGCATACGTCCACAGCTTGATATTGGGGTGCGAGCCCACGCTGGTCATCTTCGGCGTGAGGATGCAGGCGGCACAGTCAAGGGTGGGGAAGGTTTTGTCGAACATCGCCATGTGGCCGCCGATGGTCGGCTGGCGCTCGACCAGGTAAACCTGCTTGCCGCCTTCGGCGAGGGTCAAAGCGGCATGGATTCCGGCAATTCCGCCGCCCACGACCAGGACATTGGGATTGATGGAAACCTGCCTCTTCTGCAGCGGCTTGTGCAGCGCTACCCGCCGCACCGCGGCGCGCACCAGGTCTTGAGTCTTTTCCGTGGCGCTCTGCTTGTCCAGGTGAACCCAGGAGACGTGCTCACGAATGTTCACCATCTGCAGGAAGAAAGGATTGATTCCGGCGCGAAATATGGCACGCCGGAAGGTGGGTTCATGGAGCAGCGGCGAACAGGAGGCCACCACCACCCGGTTCAGATGGTGCTCAGCAATGTCCTTCTCGACCAGTGCCTGGCCCGGGTCCGAGCACATGTACTTGTACTCGCGCGCCACGACCACGTTCCGCAATCCGGCCGCATACTCGGTGAGCGCATTAACGTCCACGGTGCCCGCGATATTGGTCCCGCAGTGGCAGACATAGACTCCGACACGCACCGCATCCGAACCTGGGATTTCCATCTCAGGCATAGGCGATCTCCTTTTTGGCGAGTATGGGCTCGACCGGCACCAGGTTGCGCTGGAAGCCGATTGCGCTGGCCGGAGCGCCGAGAGCCAAAGCCATCAACTGGCTGAAGTAGAGGATGGGCATGGAGGCCGACTGAGGCTCCCCCTTGCGCGGCTCCTTCTGCGCTTCCTTTTGAAAAACATCAAGATTGAACTGGCACAGCGGGCATACGGTGGCTACGACATCCGCTCCTCTTTTCTGCGCCTCGGCCAGCAAATAGCGGATGAGGTCGAGCCCGACCGCGGGCAAAGTTCCTTTCTGGCTGCCGCCACAGCAGCGAGTCTTGAGAGGATAGGGCACCATCTTGGCGCCGCAGGCCTCAAGAAGCCGGTCCATTGACGTCGGATTCACCTGGTCGTCAAAGGTGGCGTAAGGACGGACAATCTGGCATCCGTAATACGGCGCCACCTTCAGTCCCTTCAACGGCGTCTTAACCTTGGCCGAAATTGCCTTTACTCCAACTTCGTTCAGCAGAACTTCCAGCGGGTGGCGCACATGCACCTTGTCGCTGTAGGTAAGACCGATAGCCGCCAGTGAGCGCTCGACAACCGTTCTGATATTCGGGTAATCGTGGACGTAATGCTGCGCCTTGTTGAGAACCAGGTAGCAGGCTGCGCACGGCGCCAGAATGTCTTTGTTCTCCCGGGCGGCCATGGCTAGGTTGCGGCCGGCGAGCGCATATGACGCCAGCTCGTCCACCGACATGTAGGTAGTCGCCCCGCAGCAGTTCCAGTCCTCCAGCTCCCGCACATCCACGTTCAGGGCGCGAAAAACGGCCAGCAGCGATTCCTCGTAGGCGCGCCCCGTCCCTTTGAGCGAGCAGCCCGGATAGTAGGCGTAGGTCATATCGCCAGCTCCTTCCTGGTCGCGGCCACGGAATCAAGCAGCGCCGCGATTTCCGCCCGGCGTTCAACCTTCTCCGGCTTCAGGCCCATGCGGCCGGCGCGGAAGAGCTTAAGGCCGAGAAGACTCATGCCGAACAGGCGCCAAAAAGCAGTGCGCATAAATACCCGCACAATCAGCCAGCTCTCCGTGATGCGGCCCGAGTGACGGACCATGCGGGAAAACTGCCGCGCCATGACCGGAATGGAAAAGTTCCTGGGATAGAGCTTCTCCTCGATGGCTCGCTGTTTGAGGGCGTACATAAGGTGCGTGATGTTGATGTTCTTGGGGCACTGCACCATGCAGTTGTAGCAGGTGGTGCACAGCCAGATGGAATTGCTGGTCAGCACCTCTTCTTTAAAGCCCTCGCGCGAAAGGTGCATCAGCCGGCGCGGAGTGTAGTCCATGTAGAGCGACAGCGGGCAATTGCCGCTGCACAGCCCGCATTGCAGGCAATGGCGAATATTTTCTCCGCCTACCGTATGGCTGATCCAACGAATGAACTCGGGGTCGCGCTCCGCCTCGAATTTGACAAGCCGCTCCAGTTCCATACCGTTCTCTCCACTTCAGCAGCGGGCGAAACCCGCTGTTGCTGGCAAGCCCTGGCTGAGATTGACCATTCTCGAACTGCCGCCTTCGGGCCCTGGTCAAACCAGCGCCGGCGTAGTCAAGGAGATCAACTTCGCTTTGCAACTAATGTTCACCTTCAGGGCGCTACAAATAGGGCACTCGCGGTGGGCAATCGCCACCGCCTCATCGAACTTTGCCGACTCCGGATCGCTGGTGCGCGCGGTGACCTCGACATTGGCCTTGGTGATGCGGTAATAGCCCTGCGGATTCTCCACGGTCAGCACCGCGTAAGTTTCCACCACGATCGGCTTGATCCCCACCTTGGCCATCTCCAGGGCCACCATCGTAGAGAGGCAGGAGGCGATGGCAGCGGCGAGCATCTCGGACGGGGAAGTGAAGCGCGCAATATCAGCCAGCGCGCCGAAGACGTAAGTCGTATTGTTTAGCACGCCGGTCGGGGTGGTTACCGCCCCTTCGCCGGCATAAGGACCGCCCTTCCAGACAGCGCGTGCTTCACGAAACATTTCTCACCTCCACTACGGCCACGATGATTTGGTCCGCGCCTGCCGATCAGGCGCTGGCGGCGGCTGCCTGCTCCAGATATTTCCCGCACGCGACGCACTTCTTGCCGACGGCTTGAAAAGCGCAACCGCCGCAAAGAAGCGCCGTCACGCCCGGGCCGGAAACCTGCCGGTGACACTTGATGCATTTATCGCCGGCCTTGCGCGAACAGGATGCGCACAGCTCGGCTACAATCCCGCCCCGCGAGATCGTGTTCCCACACTTGAGGCACTCATGCTTCCAAAGAGCAAAACCGCACGAATCACAAAGCTGCGCCACGTGCATGTCGCGTCACCTCATTCGACTGAACATCGCCCAAAGTCAACCCTCACATTTGCAACCGCCTGCCCGGCAGCGGGCAATAGCGCGCATCCGTAATCGCCCAACCAGCTTCACAATGCGGCCCGGCTATCTCCCCAAATTCTTGAAATATCTGAGCAAGCAGCCACAGTATCCAGCGGATGCCAGAGACCTGCAAGTTATGGAAGGCTTACATTCAAGCTACGATCTAGTTACTCTTAAAAGGTCATATGTAATTGAAATAATGGCAGTTACCGATTGGCGTAATTCTTGTAGTCGGCGCCGCCCATTAGTGTTACATTCTTGCGACAGGCGGCAGTGCCATGGCAGCCGTCACAAAGTCGGTCATTAAGAAGCCGAACGGTCTGCGGTTTGGAGGATTTGTAGTAGACCTCGCGACCGGTGAGCTTTTCAAACATGGCGCGAAGGTTCCTCTACAAGACAAGCCATTCCAAATCCTTGCCCTTTTGCTCAAGCACTCCAACGAGTTGGTTTCCCGTCAGGAGATTATTCGCAATGTCTGGCCGGATACCTTTGTTGAGGGCGACTTGTGCCTTAATGTGGCGGTACGAAGATTGCGCGCTGCCTTGGGCGACGATACCGCACATTCCCGCTTCATCGAAACGGTGGGGAGCCACGGCTATCGCTTTATCGGCAACGTTCACGGCTTTGTTGTACCTGCGCCTGCGCCGCATCGCCGCGAAGGGCCGCGGCTGGCGGTTTTTCCGCTCAAGCCGGCGCGAGGCACACAGTCCGAGTCGCTGGCTTCTTCGCTTACGGAGTTGCTGATCATTCAACTTCGCCGCTTGAACTCCCGGGTGTTCGTCATCACTCCCGAATTCACCACGGAGCGCGCGCCAAAAGGAAAGAGCACAGTGACGCTGTGCCAGGATGTATCAGCCGATTATGTATTGGTGGGGGCTGTATCGCAGGCCAACGGCCAGGTACGGGTCACGGTAAGGCTGCTTAGCTGTAATGCGCAATCCTGCCTGTGGGCGGAGAGCTATACGCGCCCGAAAAAAGATTTGTTCGCCATCGAAGAAGAGATAAGCCGCAACATTGCCGTCCTCGTCCTGCAGACGATCCCCAATCTGCAGCACACTTCCCACCTCCAGCTTGCGCCACAAGGCGTGCGCGAGAAATATCTCCAGGGCTGTGCGCTTCTGGCCAAGCTGACCGAACCGGCGATCGACCGCTGTGTTCCGCTTTTCGAGGAGGCGGCCAAGGAATATCCGCAGTTTCCGCAAGCCTGGGCGTCGCTGGCCAGCGCCTGTTGCGCGCTCACCAGGCTGGGAATGGCGCCCTCTCGCAAGGTATATCCGCGCGTAAAGATGGCGGCGGAAAGGGCGCTCGAACTGGAGGATCTGGCGGAAGCGCGAACCGCGCTGGCTTCTTACTACCTTTTTTATGAGCACGACTGCAACGCGGCCGAGGCCAACCTGGTGCGGGCGCTGGCGGTGGATCCAAGATGCGCACTCGCTTTGGGAGGATATGCGCAACTGCTTTCGGCCCTGGGAAAGCATGAGGACGCCGTCGGATTGATGCGGCGCGCCTACGACGTCGATCCGTTTTCCAGTTATACGGGAGTTATGCTGGGCTGGGCCCTTTACTACGCCAGGAACTACGAGGCAGCCCTGTCGCAATTGCGGCACGTAAGCGAGACGGGTTCATCGTTGTGGTTAGGCCATACCACGACGGGGATGGTTCTGGAGCGGCTGGAAAGAATAGATGAGGCCGTCACGGAGTTTCGTCTGGCTGTCGAAAAATCCGACCAGAGCTCTCTGGCAAAGGCCCACCTCGCCTATGGGCTGGCGCGATCGGGCGACCAGGCAGGCGCAAGCGAAATCCTGAACTGCCTGCTCAACGCCCGCAAGAGACATTTCTTTAGCGCATACTGGATTGCCGCGATTTATGTCGCCCTGAATGAACCTGCGTCGGCTCTGAAATGGCTGGACCTGGCAGCCGATGATCGCTGTAGCTGGATGGTCTTTCTGCGGGAAGATGCTGCTTTCTCAACGCTGCACTCGAGCCCGCATTTCCGGAACCTTCTCGACCGCGCCTTCTCCCCCGCCTCGACGCACAGCAACCGCTGAGCCGCCCGTGACGTTTTTACCGCTCTGCTCGGCATGGTCTGGGAAAGCCCAATCAATGCTGCGACAGCAGCCTCCAGCACTCGCGGGCGATGGCCCAATCCTCCTGCGCGCGGATGACCAGCACGCGGACGGCTGAGTCGGGCCGGGAAATGTCCCGGTCGGGCCCTGAAGGATGCTCATTCTCCGCCGCATCTAGCTCCACTCCAAGAAAGCCCAGGGTGGCGCAGGCGGCGGCGCGCACCTCGGGCGAGTGCTCGCCGATTCCGGCGCTGAACACCAGCGCGTCCATCCCTCCCAACACGGCCGTCATGGCGCCGATTCCCGCGCGCAGGCGATGCACAAACATATCGAAAGCCAGCCGCGCCAGCGCCACTCCACGCCCGATTTCAGCGATGATTTGGCGCATGTCCGAGGTGGTGCCGGAGATTCCGCGCAGCCCCGATCTCTGGTTGAGGATCTCGTCCAGTTGCTGGCCGCTGAAACCCATCTGCCGCAGCAGGTAGATAAGCACGCCCGGATCGATCGAGCCCGAGCGCGTTCCCATCATCAACCCTTCCAGGGGCGTGAAGCCCATGGTGGTATCGATGCTATGGCCATCCCGAATCGCCGCCAGCGAGCAGCCGTTGCCGAGATGACAGGTGACCAGCTTGAGCGAGTCCAACTCCCGTCCCAGCAGCCGCGCCGCGCGGCGGGCACAGTATTCATGGTTTATGCCATGAAATCCATAGCGGCGGATTCCCTGTTCGAACCATTCGTAAGGGCCGGGGTAGACGGTGGCGCACTCCGGCATGCGGCTGTGAAATCCGGTGTCGAAGACGGCAACCTGCGGCACCGGCCCCAGCACCTGCTCGACTATCTCCATGCCTTCCAGCTCGGCGCGATTGTGCAGCGGAGCAAAGACGGAGACGCCCTGGATGGCGGCCTTCACCTCGGCGTCGACCCGCACCGGCTGGCGGTAGTGCGGGCCTCCATGCACCACGCGGTGGCCGACAACGTCGATGGCGTTGGGCTTTTCCAGCAAGCGCGATTCGCCTGACCAGATCGTCTGCAGCAGATATTCAAGCGCCGCCCGGCGGGATTCCACCCGGATATGAACGCGCGCCGGCCCGCTGCCGGCCTGGCGCACCGAAACGTCGGCCTCGGCGCCCTCCCACTCGATGCTGGCCGCCCACAGCGGCTCCGCCGCATCGGCCGGAAGCGAATCGCCGATCACGTACAGGTTGCTCTTCTGACTGCTGGAGCCGGAATTTAGAACCAGGATATTCATATCCTTGCGCTAGGCCGGCAACTAGCCGGCGTCGCCAACGAGCGTCGATTTTGCATCCGTCGGGGCGGGGTACGGCCATTTCCAATTTTTGATCTCCGGCATGTCATCGCCGTGCGTCACGACATAGCGTTTGTGCTCAACCAGCTTGTCGCGCAGCAACTGCTTGAAATGAGCGCCGATGCGCTGCAGGCGAGGCACCCGGTCCACCACGTCTCCGGCCAGGTGAAAGCGATCCAGGTCGTTCAGCACAGTCATGTCGAACGGTGTAGTCGTGGTGCCCTCTTCCTTGTAGCCGCGTACGTGCAGATTGGCATGGTTGGTGCGGCGGTAGGTGAGGCGGTGAATCAGCCACGGATATCCATGGTAAGCGAAGATCACCGGCTTGTCGGTGGTAAATAGCGAATCGAAATCGCGGTCCGAGAGCCCATGAGGGTGCTCGCTGGCCGGCTGTATGGTCATCAGGTCGACGACGTTCACTACGCGAATCAGCAGATCGGGGAAATGCTGCCGCAGCAGGTCGACGGCGGCCAGTGTCTCCAGCGTGGGCACGTCGCCGGCGCAGGCCATCACCACCTCGGGCTCGCGGTTCTGGTCCGTGCCGGCCCACTCCCAGATGCCGATTCCGGTGGTGCAGTGGTTGATGGCCGCATCCATGTCCAGCCATTGCAGTTCGGGCTGTTTGCCGGCCACGATCACGTTTACGTAATGGCGGCTGCGCAGGCAGTGGTCGGCAACCGAGAGCAGCGTGTTGGCGTCGGGCGGCAGGTAGACGCGAACGATGTCGGCCTTCTTGTTGATCACGTGGTCGATGAAGCCTGGGTCCTGGTGGCTGAAGCCGTTGTGGTCCTGCCGCCAGACGTGCGAGGTCAGCAGGTAATTCAGCGACGCGATGGGACGCCGCCAGGGGATCTGGCGGGTGACTTTCAGCCATTTGGCGTGCTGGTTGAACATCGAATCGATGATGTGAATGAAGGCTTCGTAGCAGGAGAAGAACCCGTGCCGGCCGGTGAGCAGGTAGCCTTCCAGCCAGCCCTGGCACATGTGCTCGCTGAGGACCTCCAGCACGCGACCCTGTGGCGATAGATGCTCGTCCACCGGCAGGACGGCTTCCATCCACTCCTTGTCCGTGGCCTCCAGCAAGGCTCCCAGGCGGTTGGAGGCGGTTTCATCCGGGCCGAAGACGCGAAAGTTCCTGGTCTCGGCATTTGCCTGCATAACGTCGCGCAGAAAAGCGCCCAGGATGCGCGTAGACTCCGCTGTTGCCACGCCGGGTTTGGCGACCTCGACCGCGTAGTCGCGGAAATCGGGGAGCGCCAGATCGCGCAGGAGCAGCCCTCCATTAGCTACCGGATTGGCGCCCATGCGGCGCGTACCCTTGGGCGCAAGTTCGGCCAGCTCCGCAACGAGCTTGCCATTGTCGTCGAACAGCTCCTCCGGCCGGTAGCTCCTCATCCATTGTTCCAGTTGCTGAACGTGGTCGGGGTGGGCCGCGCATTCCGAGAGCGGCACCTGGTGCGCGCGCCAGGTGTTCTCGACCGGCTTGCCGTCTACCATCTTGGGCCCCGTCCAGCCTTTGGGCGAACGTAGCACGATCATCGGCCAAACCGGAATGCCCAGTGGGCTCTCGCTCTGTGCGCCGGGGTGGGAAGCGGGCGCGCTATTTCCCTCGCCAGCACGGTAGCGCCGCTGGATAGCGCGTATCTCCTCGACGACGGCGTCAAGCGTGGCCGCCATTGCCTGGTGCATGGCTTCAGGTTCGTGGCCTTCGACGAAGTAGGGCGTGTAGCCCAAGCCGGTGAAGAGGCAGGCGAGTTCATCGTCGGGCATGCGCCCGAGCACCGTTGGATTCGCGATCTTGTAGCCGTTCAAGTGCAAGATGGGAAGCACGGCACCGTCGCGCGCCGGATTCAAAAACTTATTCGAGTGCCAACTGGTTGCCAGCGGCCCGGTCTCCGCTTCGCCGTCGCCGACCACACAGCAGACCAGCAGGTCGGGATTGTCGAAGGCGGCTCCGAAGGCGTGGGCGATAGAGTAGCCTAGTTCGCCGCCTTCGTGAATCGAGCCCGGCGTCTCGGGCGCAACGTGGCTGGGAATGCCTCCGGGAAACGAGAACTGCCGGAACAGGCGCCGCATTCCCTCGGTGCTCTGGGAGATGTTGGGGTAAATCTCGCTGTAGGTGCCCTCGAGATAGGTATTGGCCACCAGTCCCGGACCGCCATGCCCGGGACCGGTGATGTAGATGGAGTTGAGATCGAACTTCTTTATTATTCGATTGAAGTGTGCATAGATGAAGTTCAGCCCGGGCGTGGTGCCCCAATGCCCGAGTAATCGCGGCTTGATGTGTTCCAGCCTGAGCGGCTCGTGTAGCAGAGGATTGTCCAGCAGGTAAATCTGCCCGACCGAAAGATAATTGGCCGCGCGCCAATAGGCGTCCATTTTGCGCAGCTCCTCCGCCGAAAGCGGAGTACCGATACTTTTCCGAATAGGATGAGCAGGAGTTCCGGTCGTCATACTTCTTCGATTCATCCTTTTTCTATAGGGATGTTTTTTGCCTCGCCGCCAGAGCCCAGTCCCTCTGTAGAACGCCAGCCGTCAGCGCCGCCGAATTTACGGCTTTCCTATGGAGCACCTAAACTGGTACTTGTCGCCTCGATGTAGCGCCACTGATAGCTCTATCGGCCGCCCGCTTTGATCGAATACCAAGCTGGTTATCTGGATGCATGGGCATGCCTCTTTCACCTTCAGTAGTTTGCATTCAGAAAGGTTTGGCAATACAGCTCCTATTTCCTGTTCCGCAAAGTGCGGCTCAATCTGATAATCCTTCATCAGGTCGTAAAGCACCGTATCAAAATTGCGATCTATAAGCCCGGGAAACAACTTATCCGGCAGGTAGCATCTTTCCAGCGCCAGAGGCATCTTGTTCGCCAGCATCATGCGATAAATTGACAAGACAGGATCTCCGTCCCCCAATCCCAGCTTCGAGGCCTCAGGTTCGGTGCTGGTGATAATTTTTGCTTCCAGCGTCTTATAACTTGGATCGAAGCCCGCCTGCCTGATATCGTCAGAAAAAATAGGAATGTTCCCCAAAGAACGGCGTATCAGCATCGGAGTTTTTTCAGAAAGCAAAAAAGTACCGGAGTGACGTTTGCGTACCAGCAGATGGGTTTCGATCAATTTGTCGATGGCCTGCCTTACAGTCATTCGATGAACTTTGAACATAGCGGCAAGTTCATGTTCGCTAGGAATTCTATCTCCCGGCCGATACTCCTTATTCTCGATCTGCTTCGACAGCCATTCGTAGATCAACAAATATTTAGGCTTAGTAGCCATATCAATGTCTGGGTCTCTTCTGTTCCCGCTACTGGCGGAGTCTTTATAAGTTCGCATTGAAATTGTGCCGTTGAATGTTCGTGAGCATCTTTACCTCAGCCGTTTCGGTAATTCACGAATACCTTCGGTCATGTCGCCTCAAATGCACGACTGATTGACCTAGCCCTGTCCCGAATCCAACCAGAAGCCCGAAAGATTACAGGCGACGCTAATTCGCGGCATTTTAGTATTGCATTGCAGCAACCATGGAGAGTAGCCGTATGCAGCTATCCCATTGTTGTTAAACCAGATAAACATTTTAACACGTCGCGGATTTCCGATCGGAATTAAAGATAAAAATTTCCTTGACAACCATAGCGTAATGTGTAAAATGCGTTTTGTCTAGACAAATCAAACCCGCGTGGGAAACTAACAAGCCTGCGCATGACTTCACATAATTACTTGGGCAATCATCCGGTTTGGGTTTGGCAAAGACCTAAGAAGCTTTGAAATGACCTTCACAGGAGAGTAAGTAATGGCGACAAAGCAAGGAGTTTCGCCCGACATCATCTTTTCTAACGGACAAATCATTTCAATGAACCCGGCTGATCCTTTAGCTTTGCTGCAAGCGGTAGCGGTAAAGGGCGAACGAATCGTCGCCTGCGGATCAAAAAAAGAGGTACTGGCCCTGGCCGGGGATGAAACCAAGGTTATTGACCTAAATGGCAAGACCATGCTCCCGGGCTTTATCGACGGCCACGGCCATTTCCCATGGGCGGGAAATGACGCGCTCTATGGGGTGAGCCTCTATTCTCCGCCGATCGGCAAAATCCGCAATATCGAAGAATTGCTAGCGGCGCTTAGAAAGAAGATGGAGACGCTCAAACCTGGACAGTGGGTCACCGGCCGTGGCTACGATGACTCGCTTCTGGAAGACAAAAGGCATCCGACCCGAGAAGATCTGGATAAGGTATCTTCCACGGTGCCGATCTTTATTGTTCATATATCGGCACACTTGGGAGTGGCCAACAGCGCGGCCCTGAAGTTTGCTGGCCTGACGAAAGACACGCCTGATCCGATGGGCGGCTTCTTCCATAGGAATGCCGACAAAGAACTCACCGGAGTTTTGGAAGGTCCCCCGGCATACACAATCGTCCAAAACATGATCCCACCCCGTACCGAGGTCCAGGAGCTAGCGGGTGTCCGCAAGGCATCCGAGATTTACGCCGCGGCCGGAGTGACTACGGCAAACAATGGATGGGCATTTTATCCGGAAGTGGAGCTACTGAAGAAAGCCTCGTCCACCCGAGACCTTTTGGTTAGGGTTGTGATTTGGCCTTTCGCATCGTCCCTAGAGGAGATGAAGAAGTATCCCACTACTAAGTCGGGAACGGACCTTACCGACAACCGCATGGTGACTCTGGGCGGCGCCAAACTCTGGGCAGATGGCTCCATTTACGTTTACACTGCCTGGCTGAGCCAGCCCTACCACATAACTCCCCCAGGTAAGCCTCACTACCGGGGTTATCCAAGGTTCAAAGAAAAGGCGCAGTTGATCGAGATGATCAAGCAGCTACATGCGGCTGGCTGGCAGACCGTCGTTCATATCATCGGGGACCAGGCGGCCGAAGACACCCTCCAGGCCTGGGCGGAGGCGCAGGCTGCCAATCCTCGCGAAGATCCGCGTCATATCGCCAATCATTGCCACCTAACCCGTGAGGACCAATTGGACCGCATGAAAGAGCTCGGAGTGAATCCGAGCTTTTTCGTTACCCACACCTATTTCTGGGGCGACCGTCACCACAATATCTTTGTGGGGCCAGACCGAGCGCGCAGAATGTGTCCATGCAGGACTGCCCTGGATAGAGGCCTCAAGATCAGCCTGCACAACGATTGCCCGGTCACTCCCATAAGCCCGCTGATGTCCATCTGGTCCGCCGTCAACCGTCTCACTACCAGCGGTATAGAGATGGGGCCGGAGCTCAAAATCACGGTTCCCGAAGCCTTGCGTGCCGTCACCATTGACGGAGCCTGGATGTTTTTCCAGGAGGGAATCAAGGGATCGATCGAGACAGGGAAACTGGCTGATTTTGTCGTCCTCGACGAGAACCCACTCGAGATCGATCCTTTGAAGATTAAAGACATTAAGGTACTGCAAACGATTGTGGGAGGGAGAACGGTTTTCACCGCACAGCAGCAACAGCAAAGCGTGTCGTGTGCGGATGAAAATCTGGTCGTAAAGTAAACTGCAAATTGTACCAAACAGGCCCTGTAAGCTGACCTTATCAAGGAGGCACTTGAGATGAAGAGCAGGTTTTGGGCTGTGTTCTTTGTACTGGTGGTCCCCTATTTGGCGATAGTAGCTGCTTTCCCGCTTTACAACAGGGCCGAGCCATTCATCTTAGGCTTTCCCTTCATTTACTTCTGGCTGTTCTCCTGGTTTATCCTCACTTCCCTATCCATGTACATTGGTTGGTTACTGGATCCTGTAAACAAGGATGAATTCGATGAGAAGCCGAGTTCAGACCAGCGTGAAGGAGAATGACAAATGGCGCTATTCGTGTTCATTATTCTGATTGTTTTATCCATCGTGCTTGCCGTTTTTTCCAGGCGCGGCCTGATCAGCAACAATCTGAACGATATGCTGGTGGCCAGCCGAAGCTTTGGGGCGATTCTCCTCTTCTTCGTCACTGTGGGCGAGATATATGGCATTGGCACAATGATCGGGCTCCCGGGTGCAGCCTATTCGAAGGGATCATCTTATCTGGTTTGGTTTCTAGGCTACATCCTGCTGGCTTACCCTGTGGGTTATTTCGTCAATCCGGCAGTCTGGCGAATTGGGAAGATCAGCAACTCCGTAACTATCGGCGGTTTCATCGGCTGGCGGTTCGAAAGCAAAGGGCTGGGCTTTTTGGTGGCAATTACCTCGATACTCTTTCTGCTCCCATGGGCACAGATGCAGTTCGCGGGACTTAGCATCATAATACGCTACCTCGGCGTAGAGATTAACAACACACTAGCGGTCGTACTGGCTTCACTAGTCGCATTTACTTATGTCTCCCTGGCCGGCGTTCGGTCTTCCGCTTGGGTAGCAGTGTTAAAAGACATTTTGATGATATCGGCGATTGTCATTGGCGGGATAGTTGCCGTCGTGCACATGCCGGGAGGTCTGGAGGGCATTTATAGAACGACGCTCGCGAAGTTTCCTCAGTACTTGGTCGTAGGAACTGTACCGCTCCAAAAGAATGTCACGTTTCTCATTTCCACCATCATATTTCAGTCTGTCGGCTTGTATATGATTCCGTTCATTTTCCAGTATGTCTTTACAGCGGGATCAGAGAGAGTCGTAAGGCGAAACCAGATGCTTATGCCTCTCTACATGTTTATGTACGTCTTTCTGATCACAGCCGCTTTCTTCTGCCTGGTAACGGTGCCGGGCCTGAAGAACCCGGACGATGCCTTTATGGGCATGATCGTTAAGCATGTACCCGGATGGGTGGTAGGCATCTGCGCGGCTGGAGGCGCCCTGACCTGCATACTGGTTTTGGGCGTGGTGGCTCTAACCATCGGCGGACTCGTTTCCAAGGACATCTTTGGTATGTTCAACCGCAGCGCCTCTTCCGCCGAGGCAGTCACCTGGACACGGGTAATTACCGGCCTATCGTTGGTGGTTAGCGTCCTGCTGGCCCTATACTGGCCGTTGCTGATGCTGGGAATGATCAATGTGGCGTATTTCGGTTATACGCAGTTTCTGCCTGGAGTGCTTGCCGTTATCCTTTGGAAACGGGTCACCAAGTGGGGAATCGGTGCCGGGCTGATCTCCGGCGTTATATGTGTTTTTGTCTTCAACATGTTCAACTTTGCTCCCTATGGCGTGAACAAAGGCATGCTCGCTCTTCTGGTGAATCTCGTAGTCATGGTGATAATTACTTATATGACTCCATTCGATCGAAGGTCGGCAGAGCGGCTGGAACTGACAAAAAGAGGCAGAAAAGTCGCAGCTCAACCGGAACTGCTTGCACACTAGTGCTAAAGTTTGCCAACGAAACCAGACCAGAAAAAGGAAATAACACGCTCGGCTTTGTCACTTGCGTTATGGAAGCATCGGTTTTAAACGACCATACAATCCAAAGATCATCGAGAGGAATGAGTTCCGTGACAGTAAATAAATTGAGATATTGCGTAAATAATGAATGGAAGGACACAACAAGCCATGAATATATGCCGGTATATAACACGAGCACCGGCGAGGTAATGGCCGAGGCACCTTGCTGCACGAAGGGCGAAGTCAACGAGGCGATCGCCGCCGCAAAGCATGCCTTTTCCATCTGGTTCCGCATTCCTGTGCAAAAACGGGTTGAGTTAATTTTCCGGTATAAACGGGTACTCGAGCAACATTTAGACGAACTGGCCACCCTCATAGCGCAAGAACAAGGAAAGACCTTTACCGAGGCCAGAGGTGAAGTGGGCAAGGCGATTGAAGGGGCTGAACTGGCTTGCGCAACCCCGGTTATGATGCAGGGCGACACGCTCATGCAGGTGTCTAACGGCATCGATACCGTTTCCTTCCGTGAGCCGCTAGGGGTGTTTGCCGGCATTGCTCCGGCTAATTTTCCGGCCATGATTCCTTTTGGCTGGATGATGCCTCTCTGTATCGCCGCCGGCAACACGTTTGTTTTGAAGCTGGCAAGCAAAGTGCCCCAGACTGGGCTGCGGATAATGGAATTACTGATCGAGGCAGGCGTACCCGAAGGGGTGGTTAACGTAATTACCTGCAGCCGCAAGGAAGCCGAATTGCTTTTGATGCACCCTGATGTGAAGGGAATATCCTACGTCGGTTCCACAGAGGTCGGCAGACATATTTATGCCACCGCGGCGGCCCACGGCAAGAGGGTCCAGGTGCTGGGCGAGGCCAAAAACCATGCGCTGGTTCTTAAGGATTGCCACTTTGAAAAATCGGCCCAGGCGATAGCGGCCTCGGCGTTTGGCGCTGCCGGCCAGCGCTGCATGGCTTTGCCGGTTGCGGTCGTTGAGGAATCCATCGCAGACCAGTTTGTGCCGCTACTGGTCAAGTATGCAAAGCAGCTTAAGGTCGGCCCCGCGACCAAAGATTGTACAAAGCTCGGCCCCGTCGGCTCTAAAGAGCATAAGCAGTTTGTGATTGACTGGATTGAAAAGGGAATAAAAGAAGGCGCCCAGTTGGTTCTCGATGGTAGAGACGTTAAGGTGGAGGGGCATCCCGGGGGCTACTACCTGGGACCGACAATCCTCGATCACGTTAAGCCCGGCATGACGGTTGGCGATGTAGAGATATTCGGACCGGTCCTGTGCGTCAAGAGGGTGAAGGACTTTGATGAAGGGCTGGCCTTGATGAATTGCAACCAATTTGCCAATGGTTCGGTCATTTTCACTCAGAGCGGCTACTACGCCAGGGAATTTGCCATGTACACCCATGGCGGCATGGTAGGCGTCAATATCGGCATCCCCGTGCCGACATCGTTCTTCGCCTTCCAGGGCCACAAGAACTCGTTCCTGGGCGACCTGCACGTGATGGGGAGCAAAGACGGAGTCATGTTCTATACGCAGACAAAGTCGGTAACTACCAACTGGTTCAGCGATGGGGACAGGCCGGCGCTTCAACTACCATGGGAGAAGCAGTTCTCCAAGCCGGCTGGTTGTAGCGGTGTTTAGTTTACAGGTCAGAAGCAAAATTTCTGCGCGACATGGCAACGCGCGGGTGTCAGGGTTGCGCTTCACCTGGATTCATTGGACTAATAACGGATAGGAGGTAGTCGTATGGCAATGCCAACTGCAGAGCTGGGTATTAATGCTGACATTATCAAGCAGGACGAACTGGAGTACGTGCTCTATCCCTGGCAGGTACAGAAGGGGTTGAGCCCGGTAGTGGTCGAGCGGGCTGCCGGCAACTACTTTTACGACGCGTCCGGCAAGCAGTACCTGGACTTTTCTTCTCAGTTTGTCTTCAGCAATCTGGGTCATGCCGACCCGCGCATGGCGGATGCCATCTCGCAGCAGGTGCGGAAGCTGGAGAACGCGGCCTCGCCCTTTGCCACCGAAGCCAAGGCCAAGGTAGCCAAGCTGCTGGCGGAGATCACGCCGGGAGACATCTCGAAGTCGTATTTCTCGACCAGCGGTGCGGAGGCCAACGAAGGGGCGATCAAGCTGGCGCGCATGGCCACGGGCAAGGAGAAGATCATCTCGCGGTGGGGCGGCTACCATGGCTCGACCTTCGGGGCCATGGCGATCTCGAACGACTACCGCAACTGGGCCTGCGAGCCGTCGATTCCCGGCGTGGTTCATTGCCTGGGCCCGTACTGCTATCGCTGTCCGATGGGAGCCACTTACCCGAGCTGCGATTTGGCCTGCGCCAAGCACGTGGAGGAGGTAGTGCGCTTCGAGGGGCGGGAGAAGCGGGTAGCGGCCTTTATTGCCGAGCCGATCGTGGGAGCCAACGGGATCATCGATGCGCCGGACGGGTATTGGCAGAAGATCCGGGAGATCTGCGACAAGTACGGCATGCTGCTGATGGTGGACGAAGTGATGACCGGCTTTGGGCGAACGGGGAAGTGGTTTGCCATCGAGCACTGGGGCGTGGTGCCGGATGTGATTACCATGGCGAAAGGGATCACCTCGGGGTATGTACCGCTGGGAGCGACCAGCATGCGGCCCTGGGTAGCGAAGGAGTTTGAGAGCAAGCAGTGGGTGCACGGGCATACCTATAGTGGACACACGCTGGCCATGGCGGCGGCGGTGGCGGCCATAGAGATTTACAAGAGTGACCGTTTGATAGAGCGTGCCGGAGAGATGGGTGCGTACCTGATGGAGAAGGCGCTGGAGTTGCAGGAAAAGCACCGCAGCATTGGGGACGTTCGGGGCAAGGGACTGTTTGTGGGGCTGGAGCTGGTGAAGAACCGGCAGACCAAGGAGCCGATCCACGATCCGTGGTTTGAGGGACCGCGTCCGGCGACGGCCAAGCTGAAGGTGCTGGGGCAGGCGTTGAAGGAAGGTGTGTACTGCCTGCCTGGGCAGACCAGCGTGATCATGCTGGCGCCGCCGCTGACCATCAAGAAGGACGAGATCGACTTTGCCATGCGGGTGTTCGACAAGGCGCTGGAGTTTGCCGATGCGGAGACCACCGCATGAGCGGTCGCATCACTCTATTGCTCGAAACTGTTGAATCGAGCAAGCCCGGTCACCCTGGGGGTTCGTGAGGAGACTTTTGAATCCCCGGGTGGCAACGTATTAGAACCGGGCTAACGACTAAGCCCCAGCGTTAAGCTGGGGCTTTCATTATTGGAACAATGTGTTCGCAGTTACAGGCAACGGGAAAGCCATCTACGATAAATATCGAGCAGCGGAAGCCTCGCAGGCATAGAACTTAGAAAGCTTAGTCCGGACTATCTGTCCAGGCGACAGTACGGCAGCCGCTGTCCGTCAATTGGCGGAGAAAATTCCAGCCGAACTGGATAGCCAACGATATTTGTGGCCGGCGGGGGTGGTTCGACCAGGCGGCTGTACAGAAGCGGTCCTTCGGCCAGCTGCACCGCCACGAACCAGATAGGAATCTCAGACCGGAAACTTTCGTGCTGCGGCCGGTAAACTTCGGTGAAAGTAATGATTTTACCTTTGCCGGATACTTGCTCCCAAGTAAGTGTATTACCCCCGCAATACGGGCAGCAGATGCGCGGGTAGAACACATACTTCCGGCACGCGTCATTCTCGCAGCGCTGCAGTTTCAAAATGCCTTGATTGCATGCCGCCCAGAAAGGCTGATTTACCGCACTAATCTTTGGCATGGGCCGATTGCTCATTTTTAATACCTCCGTACTAGCAGCGTTCCAGTACAGCAGCGCTGGATGAAAGTCCGCGTCCGTACGCCACCATCCCGTAGCCGACGACCACACCCCGGCGACAGTTCGCCAACTGCCGTTTTCCTGCTTCTCCTCGCAACTGCAATACTCCCTCTACGACTCCGATCATGCCGCCGGATGCCCCAGCCTGGCCGGCAGAAAGCTGGCCGCCGCCGGAGTTGATTGCCAGCTTGTCCCCGACATGGCCACCAACCGTCCGCACAAATTTCGCCGCCCCGCCTGGAGGGCAGAAACGCAACCCTTCCAACTGGATGAACTCCATGACGGGGTAATCGTCATAGAGCTGTGCAAAATCCATTTCCTCGGGTCCGCGTCCGGCTTGGCGGTACATGTCTTCGCTAAACTCACTCCAGCCGCCGGGCAGACGATAAATGTCATTTATTGGACAATTGTGAATTTCGCCTCCGCCGAGAATTCGAACCAGCGGCACATTCAGCTTTGCGGCGACCCGCTCGCTGGCGAGCACGACAGCATCGCCCCCGCAACAGGGCAATACACAATCGAACGGGTGCAGGGGTTCTGCAATCGGCCTTGCATTCAGATATTCATCCATCGAAAGAGGCACCTTGAACAGCGCATTCGGATTCAGTAAGGCATTATCTCGCTGGGCAATGGCCAGCCGTCCGAAGTCCTCACGGGTTGTGCCGTATCTTTCCATGTAAACGCGCGTGTGGAGCGCGAACATGCCGTTCGCGCCGCCGAAGCCGTAGGGCGCCATATAATCCCGCAACGATGCGTTGAATGTGCGGTCGATCATCTCGTTGTGGGTGGAAACGTCGAAAACATCAGCGGCAACACAGATTGCTACATCAATATCCCCCGCCTGAATGGCCCGGGCCGCATGTAACATGCCGTTGATGCTGCTGGCGCCGCCATAGACTCCATGAAAAAGCCATTTTGCTTCGATTCCAAAGTGCTCGGCAACGACCGTTACATTGTCTGGCGGCAAGACGAAACAGGTAACTGCCAGCCCCTCGACCTGTCGCCACGCGAGCGTGGCTGACTTCAAGGCAATGTCACAGGCCTCCCATAGTACCTTCTGAACTGGCTTGTCGGTACGCTTCTCATAGAGGGTTTGTCCTGCGCCCACTACATAGACGCCTTCATAGCCTGCCCTCATCGCTGCCTCCCATCCCTGTGCTTTCTTTAAATCACCTTGAGACTACGCAGGCGAGCGCGCTCGTCCGCCGATATCCCGAGCTGTTCATACACTTCATCACTATCCTTCCCGAGAGAGCCTCCAGAGTTGGTAACACAGCCCGGAGTACGGGAAAAGTGCGGAACTACCGATTGCATCTTTACTGTTCCAAAATCGTCATCCGGCACTTCGACTATGTTCTGCCTGGCCCGGTAATGTGGATCTTTAAATATGTCACGGATATCCAGTACCGGTCCAGCAACGATATTTTCCTTATCTACGATCGCCATGACTTCAGCCAACGGCCTTGTCTTGAACCAGGCAGCAATGACCGCATCCAGCTCGTCTCCATAGTGGCAGCGGCTGGCATTATCGCGATATCGTGGATCGGTTATAAGTTCAGGCATACCTATTGCCTTGGCCAGCCGTTCAAAGGTGCTCTGCGAGCTGGCGGAAATTCCTATCCAGTGTCCGTCGCAAGTTTCGTAAGTATTGCGCGGCGAATCTTCCGCCAGGCGGTTGCCGATCCTCTGCTTCACGATTCCGAGCTGATCAAAACCAATGACCTGCGATTCGACAATCCTGAACAGCGGCTCATAGAGGCTGACGTCGATAACCTGCCCCCTGCCGGAACCGCCCTGATCCCGTTCATAGATCGCCATCAGTGCCGATTGGGCAGCGAATACCGCGGCCACGGAATCCGCCAGGGGGAATCCCAGCAGCGTGGGGCCTGTCTGCGGAAAGCCGGTGAAAGAAGGAATGCCGCTGAAGCACTCGGCGATTGTGCCATAGCCTCCGCGCGAGGAATAAGGTCCGCTTTGGCCAAACCCCGAAACGCGCACCAGTATGAGGCGGGGATTCACTTTTGACAGCGCATCGTACCCGAGCCCCCAACGCTCAAAAGTACCGGGCCGGTAATTTTCGAATACGATGTCCGCGGTGGCGGCAAATTTTCGAAAGATATCCTGGCCCTCCGGCTTCGAGAGGTTCAGCGTAACCAGCTTTTTGTTTCTCCCGATTACCTTCCACCACAGCCCTCGATTTTCTTTCATTGGCGTCCAGTAGCGGATTGAGTCGCCGACCCCGGGAAGCTCCAGCTTGATGACTTCTGCCCCAACATCCGCCAGGAGAGTAGCCGCCAACGGGGCCGCAATCATGGAACCTGCGTCAATCACTTTAAGACCGCGCAAGGGACCGATTGTTCCGACGCGCATATTTGCTCCATATTCTTGAGTGAGATTAAGTGTAAGCGGCTAAGCACATGGAATGGAAATACAAATTGCAGTTACCCGGCATAGGCTGGACCTATGGCGGGGTAATAACTACTCCGTCGTGAAATCTTGGGCGGGAGGACGTAATGTCGCGCCTACGAATACCTTGTCGTTGACGAACTTGCGCAGCAGATTGATGGTTGCCAGATAGACTGCCAGACTGGCGGAATTGTGGGGCAACAGTGTGGACCAGCACAGACTGACAGGCCGACGGATACTGGGATTGATGATGCGGTGAAAGACGGGCAGATCGTCCAGTCGCTTATGTGCCACCGCCGACGAGGGGAGAATCGTACATGCGGAACCTTGCTTGGCAATTGACAGCCGAGTTGGCACCGAGTCGATGTCCGCCACGACGTTAAGCTCCAATCCCACTTTGGCAAAGCTGCGATCAATCAGTAAGCGCAGTCCCTGCGACGAACAGGGGAGCACCATGGGGACTCGGACGAGGTAATGCATAGGGCAAACATCTGCTGCCAACAGCGGTGTCACCGTTGAATACCGTGAGTAATCACTCAAGATACTATCCACCTCATTTTAATTCCGGAGATTAATCACTTTCTGAGCGCAGGAAAGGGAACTGAATAGTGTGGGGAGAACAGGTAATATGAGCTTGGCCGAAGCTCATTGAAAATTCCGCATAAGCAGTTCAACCGAATCCAGCTCGCCCGGCCGCCTCCGCGTCCAGCGCAATCCAGTCGGAATTTGCACGCCGCCGGCAATGAACCGGCGCTAACCGGCGCTAAGAGGTGTCGGTGTCGCTTGGGCCCTCAAGCTGCCATTGCGAGTTGGGGGATTAGAATGCCTCCCTTAAAATCAATGACTCGCGGTTGCCCCTGATGGCTGGCTGGCCGCCTGCGTTTACCTGTCCCCGATCGGCTGCAGGCTACTGAAAATGGCCAATTTGAACAACCGAAATCCCCGCAGATTTTGCTACAACTCTGGGTGTCGGTCGGGTTATTCTAGTAGGAGTCCTGAACTGCTCCGGAGCACTGAATCATGTCCCGCATCAGCACGATAGCCATGCTGGCGATTTTCGGGACTATACTCGTTTTCCTGTTTCCGGCTGCTTGCGGACCGTTCACGGCGACGAATGGCCCCGCAACAGCGCTCCGGGCTGCCGCTGCGATTCAGATGCTCCTGATGGCACTGTACAGTTCGCTGTTCATTGCCCTGCTGCGGCTACCTGCCTTCGCGGTTACCGTCGAGCCGGTCTCTCCCTGTCGTGCCGGTCATGATTTAGCGCCGTTCAGTCTTCGCTGTTAACCCTCCCCCATTCCCCCTGTCAGTACTGATCCACTGCGCCCTTCAAGGGCACGGAAATCTTTCTGGGGAAAAGGCATAGCCGGCTGCGGAAAACAAGCCAACCGGCAAGGGGTTTCCGTGCCCTGCATTTCTCGTTCAGAGTTGCTCAAACTCTTGGGCGTGGCGGAGGTGCTGGTGCATCTGTTCCGTGTTTTTCGACGCCAGGGCTAGCGGCGTTGCAGCCGGCAACGGCATGAGATTGACAGCATTTCTTTTGAGTTAAGGAACTGAATTTCAGTACTTATGTAGGGCTTCATATCGCGAGTTTTTCGCACAAGGAGAATCAAACGTGAAAGTAAATAGAATGAAATGGGTGGTCATCGCCCTCGCGGTGGCTGCGATCATTACCGTTTCCGCCTGCAAGAAAAAGGCGGCACCTGCTCCGCCGCCGCCGCCTCCGCCAGCGGCAGCACCTACTGCATCTTTGACCGCAAATCCAGCCACGGTTCAGCAGGGCCAGGCGGCCACTCTTTCCTGGACCACTCAGAACGCCACCGAAGTCACTTTGGAGGGCATTGGGCGCGTTGGCCCCAGCGGCTCCCAGGCCGTCCTGCCTAAGACTTCCACCACCTACCGTTTAACGGCAAAAGGAGCGGGTGGAAAGCAGGAGGCAACCGCCCGGGTCACCGTAACCGCTCCGCCGCCTCCCGTTACCGCGAATCCGAATGCCGGCGAGCAGGAACTGTTTGCCCGCAGCATGAAGGACATTTACTTCGATTACGACAAGTACAACGTGCGGGCCGCAGAGCAGCCCACGCTGCAGGCTGATGCGGCGTTCCTGAAAACCCATCCGAACATCCGCTTCACCATTGAGGGCAATTGCGACGAACGCGGCTCCGCCGAATATAACCTGGCGCTTGGCCAGAACCGCGCTAATTCAGCTAAGGAAGCTCTGGTGAAGCTTGGCGTGCCGGCGAGTTCTATCAAAACCATCAGCTACGGCAAGGAAAAGCCGGTTTGCACCGAGCATAACGAAGCATGCTGGCAGCAGAACCGCCACGCGCACTTCGCGTACGGACAGTAGCCAGCAACAGGCAGTGTGAGGAAGCTAACCACAGAGTCCACAGAGTTCACACAGAGCAGATGGGGCTCGCCGGGGGCCTGGATTTCTCTGTGTTCCTCTGTGTCCTCTGTGGTTAATTCTTCCATCCGTTTCCACAGAGTCCACAGAGTTGCACAGAGCAGATGGGGCTCGCCGGGGGCCTGGATTTCTCTGTGTTCCCTGTGTCCTCTGTGGTTAATTCTTCCGATCTGATAATCTTTCATCAGGCCTCAAAACAGCCGAGTCCGAACCCAGCAGGATGGAGCCGCTTCATGCTCCATTGCGCTTGATTTTTCTCGTTCAGAGGAGCCGCCAACTTGTCCCAAATAACCAAGTTCTTGCTGACCGACGATCACATTCCTTCCGTATGGGTCAACGTCTTGCCGCTACTGAAAGAGCCTATGGCGCCTCCGCTGCATCCGGGGACGTTGAAGCCGCTAGCGCCGGCAGACCTGGCGCCGATCTTCCCTGAGGCGCTGATTGCCCAGGAATTCTCTCCTCAACTCGAAGTCGATATTCCCGGCGAGGTACTCGATGCCTATCGCCTATGGCGGCCGACGCCTCTATTCCGTGCGTGCCGGCTGGAGAAGATGCTCGATACCCCCGCGCGAATTTACTACAAGTACGAAGGCACGAGTCCGGCCGGCAGTCACAAGCCCAATACGGCGATCGCCCAGGCTTACTACAACAAGCAGGCGGGCATCCGTCGCTTGAGCACGGAGACCGGCGCCGGCCAGTGGGGCAGCGCCTTGGCCCTGGCTTGCCGCATGTTCGGCATGGAATGCACGGTTTACATGGTCAAGGTGAGTTATGACCAGAAGCCATACCGGCGCATGATGATGAACGCCTGGGGCGCCCAAGTCTTCCCCAGTCCCAGCGATAAAACCAATTCCGGCCGCGGAGTGCTGGCGCAGGCGCCGGATTCGCCCGGCAGTCTCGGCATTGCCATCAGCGAGGCTGTCGAAGACGCGGCCACCCATCCGGACACCAACTACTCCCTGGGCAGCGTGCTGAATCATGTGCTGTTGCACCAGACCGTCATAGGCCAGGAAGCCAAAAAGCAGATGGCGCTGGCGGGCGACACTCCTGACGTGGTGATCGGCTGCTTTGGTGGCGGCAGCAACTTTGGAGGGATTGCGCTGCCTTACGTGATCGACAAGTTCAACGGCGCCCGCTCGGGTTCGCGCGTGCGGCTGCTGGCCATTGAACCGCAAGCCTGCCCTTCGTTGACCAAAGGCTTCTTCGCCTACGATTTCGGCGACACCGCCAAGCTCACGCCGCTGGTCAAAATGTACACGCTAGGCCACGATTTCGTTCCCGCCAGCATCCACGCCGGCGGGTTACGCTACCATGGCGCTTCGCCACTTATCAGCCATCTGGTTCACCAGAAATTAGTCAAGGCCCGCTCTTATCCGCAGAACCCCTGCTTCGAGGCCGCGCTCCAGTTTGCGCGCACGGAAGGCATTCTGCCGGCGCCGGAGTCCTCGCACGCCATCAGGGGCGCCATCGACGAGGCGTTGCAGGCGCGTGAGGAAGGCAAGCCGCGCAGCATCCTGTTCTGCTTGAGCGGCCACGGCCATTTCGATATGTCCGCCTACGACGCCTACATGGCCGGCAGGCTGCAGGACTACGACTATCCCGCGGAAGAGGTGCAGCGCGCCTTGAAGTCGCTGCCGGTTACCGCAACCTAAGCAGTTATGTTTTGAGGGCGCGATTGAGGGAGTTGGTCATGTGCGTCTTCGCCGCAGCCTGGGCTTTTGCCGCGTCGCCGGCGCGAATAGCGTCCAGGATGGCAGCGTGCTCAGCCAGCACCTCCGGCATTTTCCAGCGGCCATCGTTCGATCGCGTTGACCGGATGCTCTCGCGGATGGAGCGGCCCAGGAAAACGATGAACTCGAGAAACAGTTCATTGTTGGCAGCTTCGGCGATGGCGCGGTGGAAGGCCAGAGCCTCTTCGATACAGGCGCTGCCGGATGCCGCCTGCGCCGACATGCGCTGATGCACCCGACGAAGCTTCATGATCTGGCTGCGGCTCGCTCGCGTTGCCGCAAGCCCGGCCGCCGCTACCTCCACGCTAGTGCGTAACTCGAAGATTTTCCGCACAGCCTCGGGCCCGGGCTTAAGCAGCGGCTGGATTCGGAAAGGCTGCTTTGAGCCCGGCTGAGCCACAAACACGCCCGCACCCTGCCGGCTCTCGATCAGGCCGTCCGCCCGCAAGCTGGAGATCGCTTCACGGATCACCATCAAGCTGACGCCATACTGTTCCGCCATCTGTTGGCCAGTGGGCAAGCGGGTGCCCGGCGCCAGACATCCATCGGTGATGCTGAGGCGCAGCAAGGCCACGACGCGGTCAGCCAGGCTCGACCTCGCAATAGTTTCGGCCGGTCTTGCTGTGGCTCTTCGTACTACCATCTCAGCCCTCTGCACTATGTGCCGGATATCGCTTTCCGCGAGCGGTCTTTAAGCACTGGCATCAGCCCCGGCCGATCAACGGCATCTTAGTTGCCATGATGAGCATGAACTGAACATTGGCCTCCAGAGGGAGAGACGCCATATACACGACGGCGCGCGCCACGTCCTCGGGATCCATCGTGGGTTCGGGCACTCTGGTGCCGTTCGCCTGGGGGACGCCTTTGGCCATGTTTCCGGTCATTTCGGTGGCCGCGTTGCCGATATCGATTTGACCGCAGGCGATGTTGTACTTCCGGCCGTCAAGGGACGTCGATTTAGTCAGGCCGGTGATCGCGTGCTTTGACGACGTATAGGGGGCGGAATTAGGTCGCGGGCTGTGCGCCCCAACTGAACCGTTGTTGATGATGCGCCCGCCTTGCGGATCCTGGTCCTTCATGATCTTGAATGCCTGCTGGGTGCAGAGGAACGCGCCGGTAAGGTTGGTATCGATCACCGCCCTCCAGTGCTTGAACTCCAGGTCCTCGAGCAGCACGCCTTTGCCGCCAAAGCCGGCATTATTGAACAGCAAGTCGAGCCGGCCGAACGTCTCTTTCGTCTTGGCAAAAAGCGCGGCTACCGACTCGGGCTCGGTGACGTTCGCAGCTACGGCGATCACTTGGGTGTCAGGACTGGCCTGCTTCACTTCGTTCACCGTCGTTTCCAGGCGTTCCAGGCGTCGGCCGGCAAGGACCAGTGAGTACCCATTCTTAGCGAGAGCAACAGAGACACACTTGCCAATCCCGCTGCCTGCTCCGGTGACGAGTGCAATCTTAGGTGATGAGCCCATTACTTTCCTCCCTTTTCGATCGGTCCGATTTGGGGGCCGAGCATCGCTTCGGGCATTTGCCCCCGCCTGTAGACCATGACAATCCGCTTGAATTCGATAACCACTTTCCCGTCCTGCGTAAAACCCTTGGTCTTGAAGGTCACGATACCCACGCTGGGCTTGGATTTCGAGTCGCGCTTCTCCAGAACCTCGCTCTGCGAGTAAACCGTTTCACCCTCGAACAAAGGATTAGGCAGGCGCACCTCATCCCAGCCCAAGTTAGTCATGGAATTCAGAGAAATGTCGCTGACCGACTGGCCTGTCACTAACGCGAGTGTCAAGGTAGAACCGACTATCGCCCGGCCGAATGCCGATTTTGCTGCCATGGCGTGGTCGTAGTGGACGGGATTGGCATTCATCGTGAGCATACTGAACCAGATATTGTCTGTAGCGGTTACCGTGCGGCCGAGTCGATGACGATAAATATCTCCGACCTCGAAATCTTCGTAGTACCGGCCCATCCAACCTTCTTTAATTGCCATGATGACCTCTCTGTCTTACAGATTGTTTCAAAAACAGCTTTTTGCAAGGACTTGGCTTTAGCCACGCCATGCGGAATGAACCTCAGATCGATATGGTTTTCAAATCTTCGGCTACCCGCAATTTAGCCCCGGTTACTTTCTGCACCGCCTCCGCAGTGACGTCCAGCGCCACCTCGCGCAGCAGCAGGCCGTCCGGTGTGACCTCGATGACGGCCAACTCGGTTACGATCAGGTCCACGACTTCGACGCCGGTGAGAGGCAGAGTGCAGTTCTTGAGGATTTTTGGGCGTCCATCCTTGGTCGTATGTTCCATGGCGACGATGACGCGCTTGGCGCCGGAAACCAGGTCCATGGCGCCGCCCACGCCCCTCAGCTTCTTGCCGGGAACCGTCCAATTGGCGAGGTTGCCTTTCTCATCTACCTCCATCCCGCCCAGCACGGTTACGTCCATATGACCGCCCCGGATCATGACAAACGAGTCCGCGCTTGAAAAATATGAGGTTCCGGGAATCTCGGTAACGGGCTCCTTGGCGGCGTTGATCAGGTCCGGATCTACTTCATCCTCGAAAGGATACGGGCCGATCCCAAGCATGCCGTTCTCCGCCTCCAGGACAACTTCCATTCCCTGCGGAATATAGTCCGCGACCATGACAGGTATGCCGACACCGAGGTTCACGTAATAGCCGTCCCGCATCTCCTGCGCGACGCGGCGGGCTATATTTTCCTTAGCATCCATTGCTTGTGCCATCTTTGGTTCTGCCATCTTCTCCCCTTCCACGCGTGCGGCTGAGCGTTACGCGCGCTTGCGCGCGACCATCTTTTCGATCCGCTTTTCGTAGTTCGATCCCTGGAAAATAGCGTCCACGAAAATTCCCGGAGTATGAATGTGATCGGGATCCAGCGCCCCCAGTTCGACCAACTCTTCCACTTCCGCGATCACGTAGTCGGCCGCGGTCGCCATTATCGGATGGAAGTTCCGCGCAGTCTTGCGATAGACAAGGTTTCCCCAGCGGTCGCCTTTCCACGCCTTGATGAAGGCAAAATTGCCACGCAACGCCCGCTCCAGGAGATACTTCTTTCCTTCGAACTCACGAACCTCCTTTCCTTCAGCCAGCATGGTGCCCACCGCGGTCGGCGTATAGAACGCCGGTATCCCTGCCCCGCCGGCGCGCATTCGCTCGACCAGGGTTCCCTGCGGATTGAGATCGATCTCGATCTCACCGTTCAACACCTGCTGTTCGGCAGATTTGTTCAGACCGGGAAAGCTGCAGATCAACTTCTTAACCCGGCCCTCCGACACCAGCAACCCCAGGCCGAAATCCGCCATGCCCACGTTGTTCGACACGCATGTGAGGTTTTTCGTGCCCTTGCGGATCACCGCCTGAATGAGGTTTTCGGCATTACCGCACGTCCCGAACCCGCCCATTAGAATTGTCGCCCCATCGAACAGCTTCTCAATCGCCACATCGGCATTGGCTACGCGCTTATCCATCGCATCCAGCTCCCTGTCCCTTAAGATTCCGCATGAATCGGCCCGTTACTCTCCCCGTCCCAGGTTGTTCTTGGCAGTTGATGCAGAAGCAATGCTCAAGCTTTTTATAGAAAATAATATGGTAATATTAAAACTTCTCCGTGATGGGCATCACGGTTTCTTGTGCCAATGGGGCACCGGCCGTGGCGGTGCTGCACGATACAGTCGCCGTGGCGGGCCAGAACAGCATCTGGCCCATTCTCATGTAGCATTCGCATGGCCGGGTCTCGCCAACGCCTTGGCGGAAATTTCCTCGACGTCCAGCCTGAGAATGGTCGTGCGTGCCACCATTTCCGGCTTGAAGGTATGCCCGGTTTCCTGCGTGTAGTGGTTCATGATCGCCTGCAGGGCCTGGAGCTTCTCGGGCAAGTCGCTGACGAAGTGTATCCTGCCCATTCCCACGACGCTCCGGTATCTCATGCTGCACCCGCAACTGACGTCGTGCAAGAAGAACTCGTGTTCGGTGTCGGTCTGAAAACAGACCAGGTTGTTCTTTCTTAATATGTCGATTTTCCTCCCTTCGCTCGCGCAGTGGAAATATAGAGACTTAAGGCCGTCCTTCCCAAGTCCGAAGTTCATAGTGACCACGTAGGGCACGTTGTCGTCACACATCGCGATCCGGCAAACGTCTGCCTTTTGCAGGATACGCAGAACCTCCGACTGATCTGAGATTTCTCTGTCTGTTCTTCTCACGCGAGCCTCCTGGCCTGCTGGATAAATCGTTCGGACGAGCTTGGGGCAGATTTGTCTCTTAGACGGGGGAATTTCTAAGATCGTCCTATCCTCCGCTCTTCGCTCCTTATTTTGTATGAACCCTAGCGGCTCCGGGCCACGGATTGCGCGCACAGAGGCTTACGATCCCGCTTTTTGATCACATCCACCAATCGGTCGATTTCCCCGGTCGTATTGAACATGGCGAAAGACACGCGGATGCCACCGCGTTCCGGTGAGACACGTACATTATGGCTGCTGAAATACGGCAGCCAGTCATCGGCCGGCAGGTCGAGGACGTAGATGCTGGAGCGATATTCCCGCCTGCGCGGCCCGATCAGGCCGACGCCGATCTCGTCGATGCGCCCGATCAGATAATCGCCCAGATCAAGAACATGCTTCTCGATATTCTCGACGCCGATGCTCTCGATAAGATCAAGCGCCGCCGACAAGGCAGTAATTGCCGGCAGATTGTAGTTGCCAATTTCAAAGCGCCCGGCCCCGGGTTTCAATCCCATGCAATCGGGGCGCGCGATCAGATCCAGCGGAGGCTCTGCCAGACTGGCAGCCGCCAGATAAGCCGGTTGCAACTCGCCCAGGGTCTTGTCGCAGTAGAGGAGGCCGAGTCCTTGCGGGACGAGCAGGCCCTTGTGCGACCCGCAGGCCAGCAGGGAAGCTCCCAATTTCTTCACGTTGACGGGCAGAATGCCGACGGATTGCATGGCGTCCACCACCAGGTACAGTCCGTGTTGCCGGCAGAGACGGGAAACATCGGCGACATCGAACCTGTGCCCGGCATGGAAAGTGACCTGAGAAAGGGAGATGGCCCGCGTCCTTTCATCGACGCTGCCGGCGAATGACTGTGCGTTGATCACCTCCGTCATGGGAACGAAGCGAACCTCAACTCCCTTCCGGCGCAGATGGAGAAAGGCATAGGCATTGTTCGGATGATCGCCGTGGACCATCAAGACGTTGTCGCCGCTCTTGAACGGGAGCGCATTGGCGGCGATGTTCAGGCCTTCCGAGGTGTTCTTGGTGAAGGCAATTTCGCAGACATCCGAGCCCAGGAGCGCCGCGATGCGCGCGCGCACCCGCTCAACGCGCTCGAGCCACAAGGATTTCGGCCCCGCCGCTATAAATCCTTCCGCCAGAAATTTTTCGATTGCGGCTTTGACGCTTGCCGCCAGGGGGGTCTGAAAAGCCGAATCGAAATACAACATTTGTTTCGTGATTGGAAATTCCCGGCGAACAGCGTTGATGTCAAAGTATTGCATTTCGTCTCTCCAAAGGAGCGCAGTTAATTGAGCTGCAGCTCAGTTTCAGGGGGCCGGGTTGGTGCCGGGAACCTCGTCGAGCTCGAAATTCACGTTTCGTCATCCCCCGCTTGGCACGTTTCGCGGCGCCGGTTTTGTGGACAAGAACCTGTGCTGGTCAAGATGATTATAAAAGATGCGGCAAAAAATCGAGGGAGTCGGCTGGCAGCCCAGGGTGACAACTCTGCCGGCATGCAGTCGTTGCTGCAGTTTAGTTTTGCAAGATCACTCACAAGTGTTACGATTCGGGAGATTCGGTTGCCATTCAAGCTAACGGCGAACAGCGCATGCGGTTCGCAATACTCGGAGGATGGATTTTATGAATTTGGCACGTTTTCCAAGACGGCGTTACACATCAGGTCAGACTCCACTGGAAGCGCTTCCTCGCCTCACCAAAATCTTTGGGGGGCCGAATATCTACGTGAAGCGGGATGATCTGCTCGGCCTGGCCGGGGGCGGCAACAAGACCCGTAAATTGGAGTTCCTGGTTGCGGATGCGCTGCTGGCAGGCGCGGATACGCTGATCACTTGTGGAGCGGTGCAGTCCAACCATTGCCGCCTGACGTTAGCGGCTGCGGTCAAAGAAGGGCTGAAGTGCAGGTTTGTAATAGAAGAGCGGGTGCCCGGCAGCTACGACCCCAATGCCAACGGCAACAACTTTCTCTTCAATCTGCTGGGCATTGAGAAGGTGAAGGTGGTTCCCGGCGGCTCTGACATGATGAAGGCCATGCAGGAGGTGGCAGGCGAGGTGGCCGCCGAAGGGAGAAAGGCATACATCATTCCCGGCGGAGGCTCAAACCCCATCGGGGCAACCGGATACGTAGCTTGTGCCGAGGAGATTATTGCCCAGGCCTTCGACCAGGGCGTCAATTTTGACTACGTCGTCACCACCAGCGGCAGCTCCGGCACACATGCCGGGCTGGTGGTCGGATTTTTCGGCAACAACACCAATATTCCGGTCATAGGCATCAATATCAGCCGCAAAAAAGAGCCGCAGGAGAATCTGGTATATAGCCTGGTCGAGAAAACTGCCGCTCACGTCGGAATCAAAGGAACGATACCCCGGCAGGCCGTCCAGTGTTTTGAGGAATACGTTGGTCCGGGGTACTCTCTGCCTACTCCGGAAATGGTAAAGGCAGTCAAACTATTGGCGCAGACCGAAGGAATATTGATGGACCCGGTATATACAGGCAAAGCAATGGCCGGTATGCTCGACCTTGTGCAGAAAGGTTTCTTTAAGAAGGGCCAGAACATTCTGTTTGTCCACACCGGCGGCTCGCCGGCGCTCTATCACTACGCCAACTACTTCGACTTCTCAAAGCGGTAGGCACAAAGCGATGTCCCAGGCGCACACCGGGGACATCGCCCCACTCCCAAAATACCGTCGAGACAACCTACGCGCCCGGAAGGCGACTGTTTCTAGGGTGTTATGATTCCGGGCGAGTTCTACCTCAGGCGACTTCGCTTCGCGGTGGTTTCTGCAAAATTTGGATGGCGTGGCATTGATGATCTGCCCGTACGTACATCGATGATGAGCACCGTTCGCACAACCAAACCACCTTTTGCTTGGCGTGCCTGGGTAGACCCCACAACTCCGGTTTCTTGACCGGGAGTACGGTGAGTTGGCCTTCGCCGAGACGCTTGAATTCTGCTTGGCAATCAGGGTTTACACAGATATTTACGGCAAATTTTCGTATCAACGCCTCCCCCATCCAATAATCCGCTGCCGTCATTATTCCTTAAGCCTTAGTGTTTGGATGGCAGGCAGGGCATAGTGGATTCATCTCTTTTGTAGCGCCTGCTCCAAGTATTCAGATCAATTGGCTGCTTTTGTGCGACGACAACTCAATGCAGCCGCCATGATTTTTTCGAGGTCCTCGGGATAGAAACCGATTTCGCCGGTAAACCGGGTGAGGGCCACCAATCCTCCATCGATGCTGTCAAGCGCGCATATTCCCGCCGCGTTTTCTTCTTTCAGGCCTCCCCCGTAGACGGCCGGCAGCTCAAACCCGAACAATTCCGCCGTGACCTTTTTGATGTACGCGGCCACGAAGTCAATGTAGTCAGGTTTCGGCGGTGTCTTGCCCGGCCCGATGGCCCAAATCGGCTCATAGGCGATAATCACTTTCCGGGAGCCGAGAAAATCTTTTGTGTCTCGCAAGCTAAGCTCAAGCTGTCTTTTCAGCACCGATTTAACACGCTGCTGCTGGTGGTCAAGATCGCCACCCCCGCGCTCTTCGGCCGACTCGCCCACACACACCAGAACGTCCAAGCCGGCTTCCAGAGCGCGTAAGACTTCCTGGTTGATGATGCGGCTAACCACATCCGAGGCGACTCCGGGGGCGGGGACGCACTGCGGGCAGGCGGAAAGGAATTCGCCGATGATGCCCAACCTGTCCTTGCGCTCTTCGGAGTGGCCGATCATGGCCCAGCGGCAGCCGGCAGCCTTGGCGGCAGCCGCCGGCCGGTTGCTGGTAAACGCCCCGAAGTTACCGCCCGGCCGGATGTCCTCCCGGTAAACGCTCTGGCACCCGATGCGGATATTCCTCGTCTGCGAAGGTTCGAAAGAACCAAGCTTGGCCACGGCGGGAATAATCGTTGTTTCGGGAAGCAGAAACGCAAGCTCAACGCCTTCGGTAGATCCGAGATTGCGGGAAACGCATTCGGAAATTATTCCCTCAACCCAGTCCTTTGGCGACTCCACGCCGCAGACGCCGCCCAGCTTACGGGAAACTTCAAAGCGCTTGAGGTTGACAAAAATATGGAGCATGAGTCATTCCTTTCAAATCTTAGTGCTTGTTTCATAAATGGAACCTGGTGGAAGCCCACGCCTTTAGGCGTGGGAAACAAGGCTTAACAATAACGCCTTTAGGCGCTGTGGATACGCCGTCACAGCGGCTAAAGCCGGTTTCCTCGGTCCTCTGCCCCCACGGCTAAAGCCGTGGGCTTCCACGATAATGCACCTTCAAAGCCATTTATGAAACAAGCTGTAAGCAAACCAGTTTCACCCATCCGGCGGGCCTCACTTGGCGCTAACCCTCGCATTCAATGCATCAGGGTCAAGGTTTTGTTCTCGCCTTGCCTGTGCAACCTGAAAACAAACACGCTATAGGTCCATTTAAGAGGCCCCCGCAACTTTCTTCTGTCCCTTCAGGTACAAATGCACGCCTACGCCGCCGGAAAAGGCCTCCGGAGTGCATAGGATTCGTGGATTTCGGCCCACGTATCTTTGCGCCTGCCGCATCGCTTCATCGTAGGTGCTGATCGGCGTAAATCCCATGCCGCGAGCATAACTGGGTGATTTGGCGCCGACCACAAATACGGCCGAGCAGCGGCTGAGGGGCACGCAACCGCCGGTAATCATCGACATGGCGTGAAATGGATGATACGTGTAGTAGTTGGAGTACTTATAAAGGTATCCGGGATCGGTAGAAAGTTTCAGCGCATCGTCGGAGGCGAGGAACTCCGTCGCTGTGCAATAGTTCTGCAGAGCTTCGTACGTCTTTTCGTACGAGGGGAACCAGTCGGCGTTAAACCATCCGTCGCAGACGGAAGCCGCGATGATCACGCCTCCCTGCCGGAAAGCATTCCATGCGCGGGAAAGTTGTCCACCTATGGCAAGGCTCATCAGAATAGGATTGGTGCCCATTCCCGGGCCATAGTGAAAGTTGCGCGGCAGGCCCATTACCAGGATGTCTGCCGGTTCCACCATATCCAAGGCAATGTTCGTCCTGCGGTCGGCCAGCGGCCAAGTGGCGTCCTCGACCGCCCGCAGTTCTCCGGCCTGAACGTCAAGCACCTTGGATTTTTGTCCTACAACGGCATCCACGGCAAAGAATTTCTTGCCCATGCCGTTTTGCATCGCCTCGCCAATGGAACGGAACTGATGGCGCATATGACCATGGGGAGAGGCGCCCAGCCAGTCGTCGCGGTGCATGGTAGACGGGCAATGATGCGAAGCTATGGAGCGCCATCCGGAAAGGCCGGTGACCACCATCTTGTAGCCGCCGCTGTAGCCGCCATAGGGGTTTCCCGCGCAATGGCCGATGACTATGGGAAGGTCGGCCTCGGCGATCAGCCGGTTGCACTGGACCACGTTGCCCATGGCATCGGTGCCGAAGTTACACAGGTCGGGAGCCTCCGCGTCATGGTTGATCAGGCGGTCGGGCCAGAACTTGTCGACGATGTCCTTGCCCAAATACCAGTGCCATTCCTCCAGCGTGTTCTTGCGATGCAGCCCGGTGCAGCAGAGCAGCGTTATATTCTCAATTCGCGTGCCGGCTCGCACGAGTTCTTCGACAACCATGGGAATTGAAGTCTTGCGGTGGCTGTTGCTCTGCGCCCCGCCCTTGACCCGGTCAGGGAAGCCGATCACGACTTTCTTTGCCCCGCGAGCCAATTCCCGCAGCGGAGGAAATCCGTGGGGCTTATCCAGGGCCCGGCGCGTAGCTTCCGCCGGATTGACCTCGGGCGGATCGGTGTAAGTCTTGCCATAGCGCACCACCACCGCCGTATCAGGGAGTTCGACTCGCATGTGCCCATCGCCGTAATCCAGCAAAACTTCCTGCATGTTGACCCTCTCTCAATAGGAGCTTAAGTTTTTGAATTTGATTGTTCGCGGACCGCGCGAATATGTTCCCGCACGGCAGCTTCAATGCCGTAGTCTGGCAGCCAGCCGATTTCCTTGCGTGCCATGTTGTCGTCGTAGGCGGCCGGATACGGCGACATCTTCTTACCACCCTCCACCAGGGTGACCTTGCTTTCCGGGCAGTATCTCCTGGCAATCTCGACAACCTCGCGGATGGAGTGGGCCCCTCCGGCAATGTTGTAGATTCTCTGCCTGGGGTGCTCGGCCTCATGCAACAGCCAGAGTGCCCTGATGGCGTCCTTCACGTACAGCCAGTCGCCGGTCTCGTCCGGGTTAGGTATCGTTATGGCTTCGCCCCGGGCCATGGCGTCCAGTATCAGCGAGGAATAAAGAGCGGTGATTCCGGTGGTTCGTCCGGGGCCGAACACCCAGGTAAACCTGACCGCCCGGGTATCCAACTGATGTTTCCTGGCGTACCAAAGCAGCAGGTGCTCACTGGCAAGTTTTGTCTGGCCATAAATCGTTTCCGGATTCTTAGTGGCATCGTCGCGGACCGGCTCGGCCACATCTCTTCCAAACACCGAGATCGAGCTGATCATGACGAACTTCTTCACCTGGAGGGCAACAGACGCATCCAGCAGCGCTTGCGTAGAAGCGAAGTTGACGCGAAATCCCATCAGCGGATTTTCTTCGCAAGGTCCGGCGAGAATGGAGCCCAGGTGAAAAACCTCGGTAATGCGCTGCGCCATCATGGCGCGATAGAGATCTGCCGGCGCGCCCAGGTCGCCGCGAACGTAGGTGATCCTGTCCCAGACAGGCTGCAAGCCGGCAGGCTGCGCTGCCAGATCGAACACCACAACCTCGGCTCCTTTTTCCAGGAGCATAGGAGCCAGGTACGATCCAATAAATCCTGCCCCGCCTGTTACGAGCACGCGCATGAAAAGACTCTGCTCCTTCCTTCGGCCCTGTTATCAGCCATCACGCCACTTCGGCGCCACACTCCACGGACCTGGCGTCGCCGGAAAAGCTCACGCCATTCCATTACGTTGCTTGTAAAACTCCTCGCGCACGATGCGGTCGATTTCCGCCCGAATCCTGATGAATTCGGGGCTGGTCTTGATGGTCGCAGTGCGAGGGTAGGGAAACGGAATGGATATGATCTCCCTGATTCGCCCCGGAGCCGTGGCCATGATTACGACACGCGTAGACAGGAAGGCCGCTTCTTCGACTCCATGGGTAATGAAGATTACGGTTTTCCTCTCCTGCTCCAGTATCGTCAGCAGCGACTCCTGCATGAATTGCCGGGTCTGAGCATCTAGCGCGCCAAACGGCTCGTCCATTAGCAGCACTTCCGGATTGACCGCATAGGCCCGGGCGATGGCCACCCGCTGCTTCATCCCGCCCGACAACTCCTTCGGATAGGAGCGGGCGAAATCCTTCAGTCCGACCAGTTCGATAAAGCGATCGCCGAGTTCCTTGCGCTCCGCCGCCGACTTCCTGTTGGCGTGGAGGGTCAGGCCGAACTCGACATTTTCGCGGACCGTCATCCAGGGAAATACCGCGTATTGCTGAAAGACTACTCCGCGATCCGGCCCGGGACCGTGGACCTCGCGGTCGTCAATGTACACCTTGCCGGTGGTTGGCTGAAGGAATCCGGCAATAATGTTCATCAACGTCGTCTTGCCGCATCCGGACGGTCCGATCAGAGAGATAAACTCTCCCGGCTCGACGCGGAGGTCGATCCCGCTGAGCGCCACGTGCTGCCGGCTGAGGCCGGCATACGTCATGCCCACTCCCTCGATTACCATTCCCTTCTGCATCACAGTACCCGGGACCGCTGATGGTGCTTCCAGGCGAGCGCGGCCCAGCTCAAAGAGCTCGACTCACAACCGGCAGACAAGCCGAGCCCCACAGCATCAAGACAGCTTCTCCTGCCACGCGGTTACGCGGCGTTCGATGGCGCGGACGATTCCATCCATGGCCAATGAAATGATGCCAATCAGCAAAATGCCCAGCACCAGCGGAGGCATTTGAAAGAAGTTCTGCGCGTCTACCATCATGGCGCCGATTCCCCGTTGCGCCGCGATGAGTTCGGCGGCCACCAGCGTCGCCCAGCACACGCCGAGCGAGACGCGGGCAGCGGTGATTATGGCGGGCACCAGTTGAGGCAACACAATCTTGCGGAAGATCTCGGCATTGGTTGCGCCCAGGGACTTGGCCGCCCTGACGAATATCGGATCCAGCCCCACCAGGGCTTGATAGATCACCACCAGCGCCGGGAAAAAGGAGGCGTAAGTCAAAACAATGATCTTGGACGTCTCCCCAATCCCGAAAAAGATGATCATCAGAGGAATAAGCGCGATCGGCGGCAGGGCCCGGAAGAAGTTTATGGCGGGATCCAACAGCATGCGCACAACCCGGAACCAGCCGATCAGGAAGCCCAGGAAAATCGCCATCGCGATGCCCAGAGAAAATCCGCACAGCACGCGCAAAAAACTGGCGTACATGTGGTACTGCAGCGAACCGTCTCGCAGCATCGCCACCGCGGATTTGACCACCGCCCCGATGGAAGGGAAAATCTGCGGATTGAAGAGCCGGGTGGCGCGCCCGCCTTCCCACAAGGTCAGCAGGATGGCGAACGACGCCATAAAGTAACCGGCGCGCGCCAGTTTTTCCCGCCATCGTTTCTTCCGGGACTGTTCCTCGACCGTCGTTTGAACCGCTGTTCCCGCCATGATCGTAGCCCCGCTACCGGCCTTTCGCCACCGACAGGAAGATGTTCGGATCGAAGAACTGCTTCGGGTCCACATAATCGTGGATGGCGCCAATCTCGATGAACACATTCTCCACCTGGCCGAGCCATTTAGCGACGGTGCCGTCCTGGTAGCGCTTCACCCAGTCCTGCGTTTTTTCGGCTTTTTCCGCGTTCCAGCTCGCCTGAATGTCCGAGAACGGGATATTCGAGTAAGCCTTGGCGTGGATGATCTTCAGCGCCTCGTCGGGATGGCTCAGCAGGAAGTCGTTGGCTTTGATCCATGCCCTGACGATCTTCTTCAAGGTCTCCTGGTTCTTGGCGTGGTAATCGTTGGCGGCGACCCATCCGCCGATGATGGCCGCTTGCGGATAGAACTGCTTGGCCGAGCTGATCAGGATCGCGCCCGGAACTTTTTCGCGGATGGTGACGTTGAAGGGAGCCCATGTGCACACGTAAGGAACGGCGCCGGAGATGAAGGCGGAGACCGCGCCCGCCATATCCATGCTGATCAGGTTCACGTCTTTGTTGGAATCCATGCCGTTGGCCTTCAGCGCGGTGTGCAGGAAGACATGGGCCGTGGTTCCCTTTACGGTGGCGATCTTCTGGCCCTTCAGATCCTTGAGCGACTTGGCCTTGGTTTCCGGGCGGGCAAAGATCATGGCGGTGTCATATTCAATATCGTTTATCAGGAACACCTTGCCCATGCCGCGCGAGGGAAAGTTCGAAATCACCGCTCCCATGATGGCCACATCCAGACTGCCTCCGGTCAGCGCCTGCATTAGCGGGACGCCGGAGGTGAACTGGATCGGCTCCATCGTCAACCCCTGCTCTTTGAAGTAGCCTTTGTCCATCGCGATCCAGAACTGCCCATCAACGGCGAGCGTGTGCAGGTAGCCGACCCGCACCACCGTCTGGGCATTCGCGGCCACTGCCCCCATTCCCAGCACAACGACGAACAACAATAATACGGACATCAGTTTTGACAATTTCACGGAATCGCCTCCATTCTTTGTCCATCACTATTGTTTTGCCAGATTTTCCTGAAGCTTTGCCACATGATGGCGGTGTCCTTCGACCCCAACCCCTGCGACTGAGCCATTTCATTGAGGAACTGTATGGTTCTGGCCAGCAAAGGAGGCGCATTCACCGCCTGCGCCATCTCTACCGCCAGGCGAACGTCTTTGCACAGCAGGTCGACCGAGAAGGTTGGATTGTCGAATTGGTTCAGCGCAATCTTTTCGCCCAATTCTTTGAAAAGATTGCTTACCGTTCCCGCCTGGCTTGCCGTGATTGTTTCATAGAGCAGCTTCGGCGCGATGCCGGCCTTCTCGGCGACGGCCATCATCTCCGCCGTCATGGCGTTGATTGCGCCGAACATCATCTGGTTCAGAAGCTTGATTTTGTTTCCCGATCCCGGCCCGCCGATCAGGAAAAATCTGGCGGCAATCAGGCTGAAGACGGGGGCGCACTTATCGAGGTCGGCCTGCGTGCCGCCGACCGGCAGCGCCCATTTGCCGACGGTAGCTGGCCGGCCGAGCACGGGCGCGTCCAGATAACCGACGCCGGCCGGCTGCGCCATCTGCCACATTTCGCGGCTGGTGCCAGGATCTACGGTGCTCATATCGACGATGACCGAACCCGGCTTGGCCGTGGAAAGAAGGCCCTCCGGCCCGGCGACACAGCTTTTCACTTGCGCCGGTCCGGGCAGGAACATAAGCGTGACTTGCGTCCGCCCGGCAACCTCGCGGAGACCGGCGGCTACGATCGCTCCAATCTCGTCTGCCTTCTCGCGGGCCTCGCGCGAGGTGTCAAAAACTATCAGCTCGTAGCCCGCCCGCAAAAGCACCGAAGCAACAGTTCTTCCCATTACCCCGACACCGACCAGTCCGACCGCATACGGCCGGCTCGCACTCCGTGTGATGTTCATATCGAGTTCCCATTAAACTGCTACGCCGAGCCCGTAGCCTGCGCGCGCCCGCTGGTGCCGCAACGGCCCGAACGTAAGGCGCTCGGACAGCACCAGTTCGGACAAGGCCAGCAAGGCGGCGGCATGACAATGGTCGATCGTGCTGAGCGCAATGAGCCCGGCCGTGTTCGTCAGTATCTGCGATACTCCGGCTCGGAAGCCTTCCTGGTAGCTGGCACAACGGGCCAGAGGGCCGGCAAGAAGTATCTGCTCGGGATCGGTCGCCACCGCCAGCCCGACAAACGTCTCTCCCAGGCACTGGCCGGCCCGGAACAGAACCTGGTTGATCTCCTTGTCGCCCGCGGCTGCTGCCTGGAGCACCTGATCGAGCCGCTTCCTGTTGGTTACGAAATCCTTCGCTGAAGGGATGGGCGTTGAGGCCAGCCCGAGCTGGGCGAGCACAGCGCCTCCGGATGAAACCGTGTTCAAGCATCCGGTTCTGCCGCAGGAGCAGATCCGCGTCTCTCCTTTGACCGGCATGTGGCCGATCTGGCCGGCTTGAAAGCCGGTTCCGCGGATGAGCTGCCCATCTATGAGCAGCCCGCCGCCCAGTCCCACGGCGCTACGCACGAAAAGCACATTGCGCTGGCCGGCTGCGATGCCGAACCGGACTTCGGCGAGGAGCAGGGCATTGTCCAGAGTCTCGACTACAACCGGTAGGCCGAGCGCCCGCCGCAGCGGCGCCGCAATCTCGGTATGGCCCCATCCCAGGAATGGGGCGGCCAGCACCTCTCCCTTCAGGGTATCCACCACCCCGCCGATCACCGTCCCCAAGCCAACTATCCGCTTGCGAGGAATGCGGCTGTCGGCAATCAGCTCTTTAACCACGCGGCCGCATTGAGAAATGGTGGAGCTGCTGTCGGCGAGGCCGTCCAATTCGATTGGGCGCCGCTGAATCACTTCCCCGCGGATGTTCGCCAGCGATACCGACGGTTCATAGGCGTTGATACTCAGCCCGAGGACGTAAGCTCCGCCGGGGCTCAGCGTCAGCCTTACTCCCGGCCTGCCGACCGAGTTCGAGGGAGATTTGGCGCCCTCCTCGACCAGGCCGGCCGCGATCAGTTCGCGTACCACCCGGGTCACGCCCATCAGAGACAGGCCCAGAGCCCCCGCAATCCGAGTGCGGGTGGAGGCTTCGCCTTTCTGGATCTCCAGCAGCACGCGAGCGCGGTTACGGCGGCGGAGCCGGGCGTGACTGAGACAAGGCTGGTCCATGAATATCTAATATCTAACCGTCTGTTATTAATTCGGAAGCCATTACACAGCTTACCGGCTCGCTTGTCAAGCACAGTTTTCCGGCGCCGGGAAACGCGGCTTGCACCGTCCGAGGCCGCCACCAAACGCCACCGAATCCGGCAGGCACGCTGCCAGCCTGCTGCCAACCAGCCAGTCGGAAGGCCGGAGGCTGGAAAACCTGAGAAGGCCAAAAATTGCCAAGCCCACCGCAACTTTTCTTCATTACGCGCGTCTACTTTTTTGTGGGGAAGTTTTTGCCAGAATGGTGAAAGCCATGGAACGAACGCAAAATCCTTCAGAGCAGCAACAGCAATTGGAACAGCAGCAAAGATTGGAGCAAGAACGGTCCAAGTTGGTGGTTTATACCGTAAAACTGCCCAATGGGGTGAAATTTACCCGGCTCAGTCCGGTGCACTAAGGCGCTGCCTGGCTCGCGTCTCATCCGCAGCATCAGTTCTGCCGCAGCTTACTCACCTAGTGCGGATTCAGTGGGGCTAACGCGCTTTCAAAAATACCAGCATCACGGGCAGAGATAGTGGGTCGTAGCCTATTCTTCGGCGAGCTCGCGTGCCGGCCGCCACGCGCTCAGGCCGGAGGTGACTGTTTGCGTGAGCACAGTCACAACTGCAACAGCATCAGATGCTCAGCCAGGTAGCGCGGGCCGACTCGCAGGGCGTGAGGCTCAGCGCCGTAAAAGCGAAAACCAAACGACTCGTACAATTTTCGCGCCTCATATTGGGACTCTGAAACCCGCAGGTGAAGCTGCTCCAATCCCTCAAGGGTTTTGGCCCGGCCAATCAGAAACGCGACCATCTGCCGCGCAATTCCTTTCCGCCGCCACAAGGGGGTCACATACAGCCCCCAAACGAATCCTTTGTGCCGCACCTTTTCGCCCTTCTCGCGGTGAAAGCCCACAGCGCCCACCAGCGCCCCTTCTGCGAAAGCCCCAACTATGAAGTCAGCGTCTTCGGCGGCAAGCCGTTGCCGGGTGAATGCCACCCCTTTGACATTATGTTCTGCCGCCGTTTGCTGGAACGCTTCCGGATTGCGCTCAAGCCCTTCCTGCCGCAGCTTCCAGAACGCTTCGGCATCGGCAACAGTTAAGGTATGAATTTCCGTGGCGGAGCTATGTGTCATAGGAAAGCAAAACCATTCCTGCCGCCTGCTCCCGCAGGGTAATTAGCGATTGATATGCGGCCGAAGAGTGGCAGTTTGCAGGTAACCTCTTTGTTTGGACAACTTACACAACGTCTGCGGGCGGCGGGAATGGCCTCACGCGTCCGGCGCGAGCCGCTAACACCGTCTTGCCAGTGGTTCCGGTTGCTCCGATTAGGGCCACTCGTACCATGTCCTGCCTGGGACAAACACTGCTTGGAAGCTTGGCAGCCCGCCGGGGTTGGCACAGCCCCAGCTACGCAACCATGGCTTTGCCTGGGCCGGAGAGCGCTCTGGACAGTAGGCGGCGCAACCAAGGTTTTGCCCGCAAATTAAAGATTGAAGTTGCCCTGGATTGCTTGTAAACTTCTCCGCGATTCCCGGGAAATTGAATAAGTGTTAGCCCGTGCCCGCTGTCCCAGAAGGTCGAGAGGGGCTGGCCCGGCCGCAACAGCGGCTGCGGTTTTTACAACTATTCCTATTACTAATTGGAATGTAAGAATTCCATCTAGGGGAGGCAGCAGAATGAACAATCGAGTCTTGTGGTCAGTAGTGCTCATTACGCTACTCGTCTTCCTTGGCTTCGCATTGATCGCTTGCCAGGGTGGTGGAGAAAAGGAAATCAGAATCGCTGACATGGATTGCCTGTCGGGCAGCAACGCCGACGCCGGTATACAGGATTTGAACGGGGCGCAACTTGCCGTGGACGACATCAACGCCGCTGGCGGCATCAAGGCGCTCGGCGGCGCCAAACTGAAGCTGGTGGCAGTGGATATGACGAGCGATCCCAAGAATGCCGCCTCTACCGCCGAGCGCACCTTCAGCACCGAAAAGGTGGTTGCCGCAAAGTGCCCCGGCATCAGCGGAATTGCTTTGCCGATGCTGCCGATCGCGGAGAAGGCGCAGGTTCCAGTTATTTGCAACTCGATCAACGACCAGATCTCCGGTCAGGGCTACAAGTACACCTTCCAGATTGCGCCGCACGGCAGCCAGTTCGGCAACACCCAAGTCGAGTTCCTGAAATGGTTGAGCGAGAAGTACAAGCTGGGGATTAAGAACGTTGCCGTGGTCTACGAAAACTCCGGATACGGGGTCTCGACCGCAGGCGGCGTTAAGGACTTTGTAACCAAGGGCGGATTCAACCTGGTGCTTTACGAGTCGTATCCACACGGATTCACCGACGCCTCTTCGCTGGTGACAAAGGTCAAGGCGTCGAAGGCACAAGCGCTGTTCCCGGTTGCTTACACGACTGACGCGAAGCTGATCATCAGCACCATGAATCAGATGAATGTGCACCCGGTCGTTGTCGGCGGGGGCGCAGGATTCATCTGGCCGGCGTTCTTTACCGAATTGGGGACTGCTGCTAACGGCTTCGTCTCGGTCGCTTCCTGGAACTGGGATTCGAAAGCCATGTCCTCCAACCCAGAACGAGCGGCGATCACCGAACGCTATCAAAAGAGGTTCGGGGCCTTTATGGGCGAGCATGCCGGGCCAAGCTACGTGGCCATTCGCATGTTTGCCGACGCGATGGAGAAAACCAAGTCGAGCGACCCCAAGAAGATTCGCGACTACTTGGCAACTTACAATGACAGCAGCTTGGTAGGTGGCATGATGCAGCCGGGGACGATAAAGGTTGATAGCACCGGCTTCAACGCCGTCGTTCACCCGATCATGATCCAGTGGCAGGACAACCTGCCACGGACCATTTACCCTGAGGTTGACGCATCGCGCAGTTACCAGCCTCCTAAGAAGTAGATTAATCCGCATTGGGGGTGCCGCTCAGGCACCCCTTCTAAGAATGAGGAGACGGGATAGTGGACCCGACCATCTTTCTGCAGACGACTCTCAACGGACTGATGGTGGGCGGCGTTTACGCTCTGGTTGCCGTCGGATTGACGCTGATTTTTGGTGTCATGAAGATCGTCAACTTCGCCCAGGGAGAGTTCGTAATGCTGGCCATGTATCGTCAGTTGGATGCTGGCAACATTTGCTCGTATCGGCCCATATCCTGGACTGCTGATTGTCGGAGTCGTCATGTTCGGCTTCGGCTATATTGTCTTCAAATTCCTGATTATTCGGGTGATCGGCAAACCCGATGAAGCTTTCATCCTGCTGACTCTTGGATTGTCCATCGTTTTGCAAAACTTGATCCTGGTCATCTTTGGCGCCGAATATTTTTCGGTTGACACGCCCATCAAAGATGAGGCGCTCCATATGGACGGTCTCAGCCTCTCCGTGCCGCGCTTGATTGCCTTCGTGGTGGCGCTGCTAATGGTGATAGGTTTGACAATTCTGCTCAACAAGACCGACCTGGGGCGCGCCATGAGGGCGACTGCCGAAAGCAGCGAAATCTCCACCCTGCTAGGCATCAATCCAATCAGGTGCTTCACCATCGCCTTTGCTATCGGCATCGTTCTGGCGGGCACGGCTGGCGTGTTGCTGACGCCCATGTTTTATGTTTTCCCCGGCGTAGGCACGCTGTTTAACCTGACCGCCTTTGTGGTGGTTGTGCTTGGCGGAATGGGATCGGTGACCGGTGCTTTGCTAGGCGGACTTATTATCGGCATTGTCGAAGCCCTGAGCAGCACCTATATCTCGCTTGACCTGTCGCAATTGTTTACCTTTCTGATTTTTCTTGCCGTGCTCTTTTTCCGACCGAGCGGATTGTTCGGAGGGGCTACGAAATGAACCCCAAGACGCAAAAATTCGTCCTGCCGGTGTCCATCATCGTGGTGCTCGCGATTCCGCTTTTCGTAACGGTTCCCTACTACTTGCACATCTTGTTCATGGTCTTTCTTTTTGCCACCATGGGGATGGGATGGAACCTGATAGGCGGTTATGGCGCGCAGCTATCGCTTGGTCATTCGGTGTTCTTTGCCATTGGCGCCTATACGTCGGTGTTGTTCGTTGTTTACATGAGATTGACGCCGCTCGTGGGCGGAGTGATCGGCATGGCGCTTGCGGTGGTGGCCGCAGTCATCATCGGCCTGCCTTGCTTCCGCTTGCGCGGGCCCTATTTCGCCCTGGCCACGATTGCTTCCGGCGAGATCACGCGTACGCTGCTGCTGCATTTCAAGGACTTCACGGCAGGTGCCAACGGCGTGCCAATTTCTTTTCATGGCAATGACCCGTTGTTTCTGCAATTCAACTCCAAGGCGCCTTATTACTATCTGGCGTTAGTTCTGCTGGCCATGGTTTTCACGATTGTGCGCATTATGGAGCACGCGAAAATAGGCCGTTACCTCGCAGCGGTGCGTGAAGACCAGGACGCCGCCGAATCTCTAGGCGTTAGAACGGCCTGGGTCAAGATGATCGCCTTCATGCTCAGTGCCGCCATCGTGGCTGCTTGTGGCGTTCTCTACGCTTTTACGGTAGGCTACATCGATCCCGATGGGGTTGCTAGCGTCAATCTTTCGATTGAAATCGCTGTGGTGGTCATCGTCGGCGGAATCGGGACGCTGTGGGGACCCATCCTGGGCGCAGCCGTCATTGTGCTCCTCACGGAATTAACCAATATGTTTCTCGGCGGGATAAGAGGCGGAGCCAATCTGGTGCTCTATGGAACCCTGCTGATCGTCGTGATTCTCCTCAAACCTAACGGGCTCATCTCGTTTTTTGACAAACTCTGGCCCAAGGAAGAGGCCGAGAAAACGCAGGTTGCTCATGCACCCCATGCTTAAAGTAACCAACCTAAAGAAGTCTTTCGGCGGCGTGCATGCGCTGAAAGACGTTTCGCTGCAACTCGAGCGTGGCGAGATCCTCGGATTAATCGGGCCGAACGGTTCCGGCAAGTCGACGCTGGTAAACGCCATCGCAGGTCTCTACCGGCCCGACGGCGGCAGGGTGCTGCTGGAAGGTGTTGATGTCACGGCGCAGACACCGCCGGCGATGGCCCGCCACGGAGTTGCCAGAACGTTCCAGTCATCGCGGCCATTCATGAATTTGACCGTGCTGGAGAACGTTACCGTGGCGGCGCTGCTGCGCGCCCGCAACACGCCTGAGGCGGAAGCAGCCGCCATGGAATGCATAGAGATTACCGGCCTCAAGGACGTGGCTTACAGAAAAAGCTCCAGCCTGCCGGTGGAGAAGCGGCGGCGCCTGGACCTCTGCCGTGCGCTGGCGCTGAAGCCCAAAATCATCATGTCGGACGAGTGCCTGGCCGGCCTTAATCCGCATGAAATGGCAGAGGGCCTCGACCTGGTGCGCCTGCTCAACAAGAACGGCATCAGCATCATCTTTATAGAGCACGTCATGAGAGCGGTGGTTTCTCTGTGCCACCGCATCGTGGTGTTGAACCAGGGAGAGCTCCTGGCCGAGGGTTCGCCGGACGTCGTCATGCGCGACGAGAAGGTCATAAAAGCGTATCTAGGGGAGAGTTACAAACGTGCTTGAAGTCCAACAAGTGACCACGGGCTATGGCGACATGAAGGTGCTGGACGGCGTCTCGGTAAAAGTGGGCGCCGGCGAGACGGTCGCGCTTGTCGGTTCTAACGGCGCCGGCAAGACCACGCTGCTGCGCGCCATTTCCGGGCTCCTCCGCGTCTGGTCCGGCAGCATTCGCTTTGACGGCCAGGAGATCACCAAGCTTCCCGCCCACACCCTGCCGTCCCTGGGGATTGCCCACATTCCGCAGGGCCGCGGCGTCCTTGCGCAACTAAGCGTCAATGACAACCTGCTGCTGGGCGCTTATGTTCGTTCGGCCAAGGTCCACCGCAGCCAGACCCTGGAGCAGGTTTACGAGCTGTTCCCGATGCTGAAGGAGAAAAAGGACCACCTGGGAGGCTCGCTCAGCGGCGGACAACAACAGATGCTGGCCATAGGCCGTGGCTTGATGAGCCGTCCGAAGCTCCTGATTCTGGACGAGCCCTCGCTGGGACTGGCGCCTATTGTTGTAGAAAGCGTATTTAAAACTATCCAGAATATTTCCCGCCAGGGAGTATCCATCCTTCTTATCGAGCAGAGCCTGGTGGAGGCCTTGGGTGTTTCCAGCCGCGCCTATGTGCTGGAAACCGGCCGCGTTGTCATGGAGGGGTCCAGCGCAGAGCTGGTGAACAACGAGCAGGTGCGGGCGGCATACCTCGGCATCTGATCCGGCGCGGAATCTGTAGCACTCAACCGAAAACTTTCTCCATCGTCGTGTCATTGACGCGTAGATCAACTCTGGCGCTGGCAGCGATCCGCGCTGGCAGCAGCTCCGTGCGGTGAGGAGCGCCGTTGCGCTCTGTCCGGTGTAGCTGCGCGGCAATGACCGCGAAGCGGGCGCCTGACAACCTTATGGTGAAAGGACGCATATTGTTGGATAGCTCTCGAACAACTGCATTGTTCGCAAAGCTGCTGTTGAACTGCTTTCGAGCCGGCGCCTCCGGCAAGCTGCGAACCGGGCGCGTAGTTCGCAAGTCCTGGACAACAGTTCCCTTGAATGCGTCCCGATTGGAGAAATGTCATGGCGGCCCATCCTTCCATACCACCTGATTTCCCGACTAATGAACCGGTAGAGCACTTGGCCAAGGTTGTGGGTGTCGCTGCCATCGTGGCGTCCGCCTTGTCGCAGGAGTACGGCAGCGGCATCAATTTCGTGCTCACCAGCAGTTTAGGCACCTACCCGAAGGTCACCTATCTGGTTCCCCTGGCGATGGTAGTGGCGGGGATCGTGCTGCTTCCGAAGGTCGTCCTTTTTATGCGCTTCGCAAGCGTCATTCCGCGCGCCGGCTCTACCTACGTGTGGCTGACGCGCTCGCTGAACCTGCCGGTCGGTTTCGTCGTCGCCTTTCTCTGGTTTGTTGGCATTGTGGCCGGCATTGGCTTTCTGTCGTTCAGCTTTGCCTCGTTCCTCGCCTCCAGCCTGGAGGCGCTCGGGCTGCCGGGTGGATGGGCGGTTACACACGCCGGCCACGTGATCATTGGGCTTGCGCTCATCTGGCTTATTTTCGGCCTGCATTACTCCGGCGTGCGCCGCTACGGAATGTTCGTGGTGTTCATCATGGGGCTGGTGATTATTGCTGCCGGCATCACCATGTTCTATGGATTCAGCACGCCGCATTCGGCGGTCCTGGATTCGGTTCAGCGCGTATTGGGGCACACGCCGCCGCCGCCGACGCCGGCGCAGGCCACACCGTCTTTTGAGGCGTTCCTCTCCGTCATCACCCTGTTTATGTTCGCCTACGGTGGCCTGACGGCCGCTACCTCGTTGGGCGGCGAGGCGCGCGACGCTACGCGGACCATGCCCCGCGGCATATTTCTTGGTTGGCTGACGGCCTTTATTCTTTACTCCCTGGTCAGCCTGGCGCTCTTCCATGCCGTGCCCTGGTGGGCGGTCAAACCGCTGGTGGACTCCAAACATGCCGAGCTGGCCACCACTCCCGGCCTGATCGGAATGGCTGCGCCGCACGCCATCGCCGTGCTGGTGAACGTGCTTGTGATGTTGATCGTAGGCAAGACGGTGGCTCCGCAGATGCTGGACTCTTCGCGTTACTTGTTTGCCTGGGCCCAGGACGGGCTGCTGCCGAAATCCTTCATGCATACGGCCAGAACCAAGGCGCCCGATGTCGCCCTGCTGGTGACGGCTCTGCTGGGATCGGTGTTTCTGCTGGAGGCCACGTTTTTCGGATGGGCCATCGGCGTCACGCTGCGCGCCATGAGCCTGGTTCTGGTCTTTGGCATGCTGGGAGTTGGTGTATTCAATCTGCGCCTCAATCGGGCACTCAGAAGCTTCTGGTCGGAAGCGGTGGTCGGCCGCAAGAGCACGCTAATTGCGGGAGCGCTGGCCATCATTGTGGCCGTTGGTTTGCTGCAGAGCATTATCGTCGTGCCCAAGACGCCGTGGATGTTTCAACCCAGCTTTCAGGCGGTGATGGCCATTGTCATTGCCGTTGCCATCTATCTCGGCGCCAGCCGCATTGCCCGTCGCAATGGCATCAACCTTCAGGCCGAAGCCCATGCGCGACTTCCCGTGGAGTAGTGATGGACAGAATAGTAGTCACTTTATAGTGCAGAGATGCCTTAGCACTGGGCTGCAGCGATTGCCTTTACTGGAGCGTTGCTACAACTTGCGGGAACTTGGCTGCGTGACAATGGAGCGGGGCAGCGGTCAACGGCTGTGATATCGGCCTTACAGACACTCCCGTTGCCCGAACCTCGGAGCAGAGAATAAATGCTTGAATAAGCATTGTCCCGGAAGTTTGTCTTCACTGGCTGCGGCGAGGACGAGCGCGGCGTCGGGGCCGGGCTCTGATCAGTTGCTAAGTCATTGTCAAATTAAGACGATACACCGTTTGCAATGGCCATTTTGAGATCGCGCCGCAGGTGGTAGAATTAGGCGCATAGGCGCGTAGCTCAGTTGGTTAGAGCGCTACCTTGACACGGTAGAGGTCTGGGGTTCGAGTCCCCACGTGCCTACCATATCTTTCAACAACCTCCAGCGAAAATTTGGGAACACTACCCACCGCGTGGGAACAGTATGGGAACACTCTCCTGCTCATGCTGTAGCCTCCTTCTGCGAACTCCTGCTGAAAAGCACGTCCACCACCTTGCTCTGGGCGACGCGCTTCTGTTCCATGCGAGCATGTGTGTACACGTCCATTGTGGTGCTCACCTTTGCGTGCCGCATGAGTTCCTGTACCACCTTGACATCGTTTGCACACTCCACCAGCAACGAGCTGTAGGTATGCCGAAAAGTGTGCCAACCGACTTGTTTGGTGATTCCCGCCTTGCGGGCCGCCGGTTGCAGTACTTTCGTCCGCGAACTGTCGGGCCAGACCGGCAGGCGTCCGAATACTCGTTCGCTGCCGAACACCCAATCGTCCGCCTTCGAATACAGACATGCGGAACGCCACGCAGCGAGTTCCTCAAGCGCGATCCCGTCAACCGGCACAGCCTGTTGCGAAATCTCGCTCTTGCATCTGCCCACGCTTCCGTCGACAAACGACCTTTGGACATTCGCAGTCTTTTGGCCGAAGTCGATGTCCTCCCATTTCAGACCGAGAACCTCACTGATCCTCAGCCCCGTGGTTGCACAAACCGCGCCCATCGCCCGCTCCCGATCTGGAAGCTTAGCAAAAAGCGTCTGAAACTCTTTCGCTGTGAGGACCACTGGAATACGTTTCCGTCTCGCGCTGACCCGCACCAGGGCGATGGGGTTCTCTTGCTGTCCCAACCAACCCCACCGGATCGCGTGGCGGAAAATCGCGCTCATCACATTCCGAAGTTTGGCTTTGGTCGCCGGAGCAAGTTTCAGCGACTTCAGCCACTCTTCAACCTCCACACTGTTGATCCGTCGCAGGGGATATCGCCCCCAGCGCGGCAGAATGTGGCTGTTCAGATTGCTGTTGTACACGAGCTTTGTTCCCCTGGTTTTGCGCTCGTGCGTGTCCATCGGCATCTCCTTCAGCCGGTAATGCTCTACGAGCATCGCGAAATTCGCAGGCAGTGAACACTGTTCGACCGTCTGCTTGTTGACGCTAACGCGGAGAGCTTCCACCGCCTGCTGGGCATCGGTACGCGAGTGGAACTCGCGAACCGTGCCTACGATCTGCTTACGTAACTGGCGTTTGCCACTGGCACCCGCCTCCCGCCACCGGTATACCCAAACATCCGGACCGTTTTTACGGGGTTCTTGATACAAAGCACCAAACTGATAACGCGGCCGTTTCATCGAAATCCTCTCCTTTCTTGGAAACGGCCCTGGTCGCTACCTGATCTTACCCCGGATTTCATCCAAGAATCGAGTTCGGACAGGCGAAATTTCCACACCTTGCGCACCCCCTGTCCGACGGGATGGCCAGGCAAATATCCTTTGCGCGCCAAGGCAAGGAGGGTCTTGCGTGACATTGCAAGGAATTCCGCCGCGCGGACGGCATCTACAAAGGGCTCAAGGGTTACGGCGGAAGAGGGAAACGGAATCGGGTTCAGCACAAAGCACCTCAAAGCTGGCCAGCGCAAAACAGACTCCCTGGCTCGGTCTCGTTAAGGTAGAGGCCAGAAACTCTGACCCGATCTTTGCCTTTTTGAACCGACTCGTTCCGTTTAGGCAATAATCCCCTAAAGCCCCTATTTTTAATGCGCGGATTTGATTCATCCCCGAAAGATGTTCTTGACCCAGATATGCCATATCTGGCATATTGGAGTCTTGTAAGGTCCGATGAAACCATTGATCTTCGTCGCCGACTCGCACCGCAAGCTGCGGGAGTTTCCGCGGGTCGTACAGCAACACATGGGCTTTGCCCTTTATCAGGCACAGATGGGCGGCAAGCACATCGACGCCAAGCCATTGAAGAATGTCGGGGCCGGAGTCCTGGAGGTTGTTTCCGATTATCAGGGCGACACGTTTCGGACCGTCTATACCGTGAAACTGGAGAAGGCCGTGTATGTGCTGCATGCCTTCCAGAAGAAGGCGAGGCAGGGTATAGCAACACCCAAGAGCGTGATGGAGCTGGTAAAACAGCGGCTGCAACGTGCTATTGAAATAGACCGGGAGTGGGGAAATAAACGATGACAAAACGCCAACTGGATTACACCGTCAGCAGCGGCAACGTATTTGCCGATCTGGGTATGCCGAATCCGGAGGAATCGCTTGCCAAGGCTGAGCTGGCCCACAAAATTACGCTCCTGGTTCGCGACAAAAGGCTCACCCAAGCCCAGACCGCCAAACTGCTGGGGGTTGATCAACCCAAGGTTTCGGCTCTCATGCGGGGACGTCTCTCGGGCTTTTCGCTGGAACGGTTAATACGTTTTCTGCTTCTGCTTGGACAAGACATCAAGATCACGGTGCAAGGCTGCCCGCGCTCTCGGTCACGGGCTCGCGTGCACGTGGCTTAGAAGACCAACCCAACTTCGCCCCCAAGGCGCTCGCCCCAACTTCCGAGCGCCTTTCAAACCACCTTCGTCGGATTGCGCTTGGCCGCGCAGCCGTTTCTTCACTTCCGCCGGACGAGTGCGCCCACTCCGCTAACGCTCCGGGACGGCCCTTCGGGACAGCGCGTCCGCGTGCCAAACGGTAGAGCGTGTTTGGCACTTGCCGCGCCCGCCTCTTGGGCCTGCACCCTCGCCCTCTGTTGTTCCTCCTTGTCTGCCTGTGCCGCGTTTTTTCCTTCGCTGCGCTCCGGGGTGAAAGAAAAAAACGCCCCACAGGGCAGACAAAGGAAAAAACAATGGAATATCAAAGCAACAACAACAGCAGCAGCGGCTCAGCCGCCGTCAATGCAGCTTCCGGGAGCAATAACCGGAAGCCAGCCACCGCGCAGCAACTCATCCGCGAAAACGTTCAATACCTGATCCAGCAGCTTGAGACCGGCCAAAGCGAAGCTCTCACGGCGTTTCTCGATGCAATGGCACATTTTCACAACTACTCGTTCGGAAATGTTCTGCTGATTGCGCGTCAGAAGCCAACAGCAACGCATGTTGCCGGGATGCGGACATGGAACGAGCTTGGACGCCGCGTAAAGCGTGGAGAGAAGGGTATTGCCATTCTTGCGCCGATGATCGGCACCCGTCGCAGGAAGCGTGAACAGGCGTCCGACACGGAAGAAGCAGACTCGAAACGGCCCGCACTGCTCGGATTCCGCCGCGTGTACGTGTGGGATGAAGCCCAGACCGAAGGCGCACCGCTTCCCACGATTGGAGAGACCACCGGAGAAGTAGGCACGTATCTGGACCGCCTGCGGAAATTTGTTGTTTTATGCGGAATCGAGTTGGAATACAGCGAAGACATCGCACCCGCTCTCGGAGTTTCTTACGGCGGAAGAATCGCTCTACTGCCCGGACAGACCAAGCCCGAGGAATTTACGGCTCTCGTTCACGAAACGGCGCACGAATTCCTACACAAAGCAGAACGGCGCACCGCAACTACCAAGGCAGTACGCGAAACGGAAGCGGAAGCAGTCGCCTTTGTCGTCGCCAAAGCCATTGGACTGAACGCCAATACCAGCGCCTCTTACATCCAGCTTTACCACGGCAACGCCGAGTTGCTGATGGAGAGCCTTGAGATGGTGCAGCGGACGGCTTCCGTAATCCTGGCGGCCATTCAGACGGAAGAACCCGTTTCGCAGGAAGCCCCGGAGTCTCAATTCCCAACCACGGAGGAGGCGGCGCAACCCGCCGCCTAAACCCGCCGTGCCATATCGGCGCGGACAGGAGAGATGTCTCTGTCCGCATGACCTTCACCCTTTCAACCAACAGGAGAAAAGAACATGTCTACCGCTATTCGCAGTAACCACGAATATCGCAACCTGCCCGTAGCGCAGTTACAGGAATCGTCCACCAACCCGCGCCGCCGCTTCGATGAGCACAGCCTCGCGGAACTGGCAGAGAGCTTCAAAGCGCAAGGAGTGTTACAGCCTTTGCTTGTCCGCACCATCGAGGACGGCAAATATGAAGTCGTCGCCGGAGCGCGCAGATTGCGGGCGGCCAAGCTCGCCGCGCTGGAAGAGGTTCCGGCGCGCGTCGTGAAACTGTCCGACATCGAAGTTCTGGAATGCCAGCTAATCGAGAACGGACAACGGGAAGGCGTGCATCCGATGGAAGAGGCATTCGCCTACAAAGCAATGCTCGAAGCCAATGGTGCGCACTACGATGTTGCTCGTATAGCCGCCAAGATTGGCCGCAGTCAGGCTTACGTGGCTACTCGCCTGCGCTTGGCCGAACTCATCCCATCGATTGCCGAAGCCTTTCTGGCCGACCAGATTGGCGTAGGCCATGCTCTTGAAATCGCCAAGCTACCACAGTCAGAACAGCAACGCGCGTTCGACACCGCATTCCGTAGCGTATGGAGCGGTAGCAAAGAGAACCGCGTATTGCTGCCCGTGCGGGAGTTGACGGCATGGATTGAGCAGAACATCTTGCTCTCGCTTGATGCCGTGCCGTTCGACAAGAACGATGAGTCCCTTGTATCTGAAGCCGGAAGCTGCACCAACTGCCCGAAGCGCACCGGCTTCAACACCCTGCTGTTCGGCGAGGCGACCAAGGACAGTTGCACCGATGGCGCGTGTTACAACAACAAGCTCGCTAAGCACATCGAACGGCAGGTCTCAGAGAAGCCCAAGCTGGTACAGATCACGACCGGCTACGGAACACGTGGCAACAATGATTCTGTGCTTGGACGCAACCGCTATGTTGCGCTGAATCTCTCCGCAAAGAGCGGCAAGTCCAAGGCACCGCTCTCACCACACCAGAAACCCTGTAAGCAGATGAGTGAGGCTATCGTGGTAGACGGCACCGAGCGTGGGCGCGTGGTGAAGGTTTGTGCTGATCCGACCTGCTCGGTTCACTTCGCTGACCGCCGCACTCCAGAGCAAACAGCGAAAGAGCGTGCAGAACGCCGCGAGGAACTCGAACGTCAGAAACTTGAAGCCACCGTGCGGCACCGCATTTTGGCCGAAGTTCTTAAGCGCGTCGGTTCTTCACTCAGCCGCGCCGACCTTGGATTCCTGGCGACTGTGCTGGTAAACAAGCTTGAGCCGATGCGCAGAGAACGACTGGCGCGACGGCACAAACTCGTTGAGGGAACAGCAAGCGAGGTCACATACCCACAGGTGCAACAGGCTATCGCCAAACTGCTGAAGCAGTCCGACGAAGCCGAACTGTGCAAACTGTTGGTTGAGATTGCGCTGCTGGAAACCGTGGACCACGCGCCCAAGAGCGAGCCGGATATGCTGATGGAGGCCGCAAAACGGCATCGCTTAGATGCGGACAAATTGCGCAAAACCGTCGAACAGGAGTTTGCCGCAAAACGCGCCAAACTGGAAACGAAAGAAAAGAAGGCCGTGAAAAAGAGCGCGGCATAACCAATCCAACTTCACCCTTCAGGCGCTCGGGGACTTTCCGGGCGCCTTTTCTCATTTTTTGAAAAGCCCGTGGCCCACCCGTCTGCGGAAGTCCTGCTATCGCAGGCGTCTCGTTTATCCCACCCCACGGGCTCAGCGCCCCTGCGTGCGCCACATGGACCGCCGCTGGGCGATTATTGCCAAAACGGAATAAGTCGGCTCAAAAGAGCAATAATCGCCCACTTGTTTATTACTTACGTTCTCCATCCAAATCCAGCAGCACACGTTGTGCTTGAAAACTCGGAAGGAGACCCAATGCCGCAGCCAGCCAATCCAGTTTCCCAACAACCAGCAAAGAGATCGCGCCTGTGGCGCTTAGCCCCCGTCACGCTCATCGCCCTGCTCGCCGCGCCCGCCTACGCGCAGGGCATCGGCAGTTCGCCGTGGGAGAATGCCGTCAATGCCCTGAAGACTTCATTCACCGGTCCCATCGCGCAGGGGTTATCGCTCGTCGCCATCGTTGTCGGCGGATTGATGTTCGCTTACGGCGAAGGCCAGTCGAAGCGAATGCTCGCCGGCATCGTCTTCGGCGTCGGCATGGCTATTGGAGCGGCGAACTTCATGTCCTGGCTATTTCCATAACCCAGCAGAGGAAGGAGGTGATGCGCATGGCAAAGGGCACGTCACAACGGGAATATCGACACAACCAGGTGTTCAAGGCGATGAACCGCCCACTGACCATCATGGGCGCGGAGCGCCGTCTGTTCTTCGTCGCGCTGATCTCCGGTGGCGCGATCTTTTCGCTCATGCACTCCTTGCTTGGGGGAATCCTGCTCTTTGTGGTGGGAGTAATTGCCGCGCAGCGGGCGACCAAATACGACGTGGAAATCTTGCGGGTGCTACTGAATTCAACAAAGTTCCGCCGCCGTTATGACCCGATGAAATGGCAACCGACGGAGATGGGGATCGCGAAGCGCAATGTTCAAGGTTGACGAGATCACGAAGGATTGGAAGGAAGCTGGATCGTTGCAGGCGCACATCAACCTGTACGGCTTCTGGGACGAGCACGCGTTCCTGACGAAATCCGGCGACCTTGGCGCAGTGCTCAGGATCGGCGGGGTTGATTACGAGAGTCTCGACCATGCCGGCCGGGATTACGCAGTGAAGCGCCTGGAGGCGGCCTTCCGTAGCCTCGATGACAAGATGCGGCTCTATCAGATTATATTTAAGCACAACCGGCCCGAGGTACCACACGAGCATTATCAAAACCCGCTGGTGCGCGCGGCCGTGGAACAACGCGTGGGGTTTCTCCGGTCGAAGGCTGACCGGCTGTACAGCATTGAAATCTTCTGGGTGGTGATGATCGATGGCAGCTTCGCCAAGAGTGGCCTGCTGCACGCCCTGTCGCAGCTTCCGCAAGACCCGCACGGCTCGATCAAGCAGCTTAAGTCGCTCTTGGCCGGAAGTCAGCAACGGATGCTGTTGTATGAGGAAGTCGAGCGCGACCGGCTCCTGCTTCAACAGAAAATCCAGAGCTTGAGTGGGCAGCTTAGCGACCTCGCCGAGGTTGAGTTGCTAGGGGCGGAGAGGATCTTCCGGCTTGTCCGGCGTCTCGTTAACTTCCGCCCCTCAAAAATTCAGAATGCGCGACTGCACGGCTCGCGCTTTCTTGACTGGCAGTTGTGCGATTCCGAACTGGAGGCGTATCGCGGGTACTTGCGCCTGGACGGCTACTTTATGCGCGTCCTGACGCTGAAGGAGCTGCCCAGCGAAACCCATCCTTTATTACTGAATGGACTGTTAGATATTCCGAGCAAATTTCCACGTCGTTACAGAATGGCATCCGGTCGATAACGCGGCGGCCCGCAAGGAGATCAACAAGCGCCGCCGACATTACCACAACTCCAAGACCAGCTTCCTTTCGAATTTGCAAGATCGTCAGAACACGGGGCCGCGGGATGAACTGGTGGACGACTCAAAAGAAGCCGCTGTCGCCGAGTTGGGCGAGGCGCTGACCGCGCTCGGCATGGAAGGCAAATCGTTCGGCGAGTTCACCCTCTCGGCCGTCATCTATGACGAAGACCGCGTGAAAGTGGAGCACGCCGTTGCCGAATTCCAGAAACTGTTCACCACCCATGACGGCCTGCTTTATGAAGAGAACTACAACCTGCTGAATGCTTTCTTTGCCACCGCGCCCGGCAACCGCCAGTTCAATCTGCGCAAACAGTGGGCGCTGAACTCGAATTATGCCGACCTGTCGTTCCTGTTTACCGTCGATTCCGGCAAAACGCGCAATGCCCACCTGGAGCGTGAATATCTGGCCGTGCTGGAGTCGGCGCATGGCACGCCGTATTACCTGAATCTGCATTCGGACGATGTGGCGCACACGCTTGTGCTGGGCGCGACCGGTGCGGGCAAGAGCTTCACACTGAATTTCCTTATACAGTCATTGCAGAAGTACGAGCCACTAACCTTCATCTTCGATCTTGGCGGCAGCTATGAGACGCTCACGCGTGGCTTTGGGGGAACGTATCTCAATGTCGGTCTGAAGAACCCCGGCTTCACCATCAATCCATTTTCGCTCGACCCAACGCACGAAAACCTGAACTTCCTTTACTTATTCACCAAGGTTCTGATCGAGGCCAATGGCCGTTATGAGCTGACGCCGGATGATGAAAAGGCGCTGTTTGCTGCCGTCGAACGCACCTATAAGCTGCCTTTGGAAATCCGCACGCTGTCGAATTTCGCCTCCATCCTCGGGCCGCTGGGGGAGCGGCTGCACCGATGGACGCAGGCCGGACAGTTCGGGTATCTGTTCGACAACGCCGAGGATACGCTCAGCTTCTCGCGCTTCCAGACCTTTAACTTCGATGGCTGGTCGGACTATCCGGACATTCTGGAGCCGCTGCTTTTCTATGTTTTGCAGCGGGCGTCATCCGAGATCGAAAAGCCGGGGAACAGCCGCGACATTCAAAGCCTTCGTCATCGATGAAGCATGGATCTTCTTAAAGAACCGCACTATTCGCGAGTGGATTACGCGGGCCGAGAAGACCTGGCGCAAGAAGAACGCCGCGATGATCCTGGCCACTCAATCGGTTGTGGAGTTGCAGGCATCCGAGATGCTGCACGTAGTCAACGAGTCGTGCCCGACCAGAATCTTTCTCGCCAACCCCAATATCGACCGCAAGCTGTACGCCGAAATCTTTCAGTTCAACGATACGCAGCTTGAGCTTCTGGAAAGCCTCGTTCCCAAACGCGACCTGCTGTTGATCCAACCTGGCAGTACCAAGAAGCTTGTATTGGAGGTGGATTCCCTCAGCTATTGGATCGGCACCAACAACACCCGCGACAACCTGCGCAAACAAGAGTATTTCGCCCGCTACGGCGCGGACGTTGGACTGCTGCGCCTTGCCCATGACTATCCCAAATCCCCAATCTCAAACAACGAAAGGTGACCGATGAAGACCAAGCTCTTGTACTCACGCTCTCTCTGCTGCTGGCCGCAGCCAGCGGCTTCGCCCAGCAGACCGCTCGCGTGGTGAAGTACCACTCCAACGACATCGTCAGTGTACGCGCCAAGATGCGCTACACAACGCTGATTCAGCTTCCGGCGACGGAGAAAATTCTGGAGGTCGCCACCGGCGACAAAGACTTCTGGATCATCGACGCCGCCGGAAACTATTGCTTCCTGCATCCGGCCAAGGCAGGCATCCACTCCAACCTGAACCTAATTACCGACAAAGGCAACGTGTACTCCTTCACCCTCGAAGAGGTGGCAGCCGCCGATCCTGATCTCAAGGTCGTGATCGAGCCTTCGGATTTATCGGCAGTTGCCGCTGTCAGCGGCGCGCCCAAGCTGGTTTCTGCGGCAGAGGTTGCGGCAGCGCAAGCCCAGGCGCAAGTTGCCCAGGTACACGCCGCGCAGGCGGTCGAGCAGTTCCGTTCCGAATACCCCACCAAGAACTTGAAATTCGACTACACGCTACCGGAACGACAAGCCGTTCAAGGTGTCCGCCATCTACCAGGACGGCCAGTTTACCTACATCAAATCGGCGGCCACGGAGAAGTTCTCCATTTACGAGTTGAAAGACGGCAAGCCGGACCTCATCAACTTCCAGTTGAAGGACGGAACTTACGTCATTCCGAAGGTCGTCGATCACGGCTATCTGGAAATTGGCAAGCACCGGCTCGACTTCGAGCGGGCGGCACAGTAGGAGGCGGCAATGCCTGAGGCAAAACAGACTCTTACAACTCCCGCCATCGAGGCGCCATCCACGGCGGCTGCGGAATTGCACGACCGCCGACCGAAGCCGGAGGGTGTGGTTCCGAAGCAGAGCCAAACCTATGTCATCGCGGGGTTGGCCGTGCTGATTCTGTTGGCGGTGTTGTTCTCCAACAACCGCGCTAAACCTGCAACGAAACCGAGCGCCGGAATTCCGGCGGCCTTCTCCAACGACGCAAATCAGCGCAATATCGAAGACCTGAAACGCCATTTGACGGAAGATCAGCAGAAAGAGCGAACAGCAGGCCCAGACGCAGAAAGCCGCTGAGCGCCGGGCCCTCCTCAGCGCGGGCGGACCAGCCCAGCAAAGTACGACTACGGCCAGCAATGGCCAGCCGCCGACCGATCCGCCACGCGATCCGGTAAAGGATGCTGAGCGGGCACTGAAGTTCAAAGCGCGCTTCGCGTCAAATCTAGTTCCGGTCACTAATGCTGCGCATTCCGCTGTTACTCAACCGAGTATGCTCGCTCGCAGTTTGGAACAGGAGCCCGCAACTGGCGTTTCTGCGACCTTGGCGCAGAGGGCGGCTCTGAAATCACCGAACGGAGCGGCCACGAAACGCGTTCCCGAAGTGAGCGTCAATTCCGCCCTTGGTCAGCCCTATGTGCTTGTTTGAGGGAACGACGATTGATACTGCGCTGGTGAATCGGCTGGACGGCGAGTTCTCCGGCCCGGTCAAAGTCATGGTTACCAATCCCGTCTATAGCCAGGACCGGCAGCACGTGCTCATTCCCGAGGGGACATTCATTCTGGGAGAGGTGCAGAAGGTCTCCGGTTTTGGACAAAAACGCCTGGCGGTTGTCTTTCACCGGATGCTCATGCCAGACGGCTACTCGGTTGACCTCGACCAGTTTCATGGCCTCGATCAGGCCGGCGAGACCGGACTGAAAGACAAAATCAACAACCACTATCTACAAATCTTTGGCACGTCCATTGCGCTCGGCATCATCTCCGGCGCGGCGGAGGCCACCACCAACGCCGGCTACAACCAAAGCGGCTCCGATATGTACCGGCAGGGAGTGGCGGCCAGTTTGTCGCAGGAGAGCGCCCATGTTCTCGACCGCTTCATTAACGTTCCGCCGACGATCACCATTCGCGAAGGCCACCGGATCAAGGTCTATATCACCCAGGACCTGCTCCTGCCCGCCTATGAGAATCACACGGTTCCGCCCAACATCTGAGCCAGTGAACTGTAATCGCCGACGATAACCATGCCGGCCCGTGGGCTGGCGAAATGGAGATTCGAATGAAATCAGGAAGGATTTGCTGTTTCATTTTGCTGTTCGCTGCGATGCTCGCGCCTTCGGCACATGCCCAGTGGGCAGTCTTTGATTCCACCAACTACGCCAACGGCGTCAATGAGTTCCATCAGTTGCAGCAGATGTACACCACGGCCAATCAGACGCGCAACCAGATCATTCTGGCGTATAACTTGGCCTACCAGATGTCGCGGATGCCGCAAAACCTTGCGGCTCGCTATCAGTCTAACTTTTCGCATTGGACTAACCTGTCGGCGCCGAACACCTATGGCAACACAGCCGCATGGGTCGATGCATTGAATATCGGCAGCCCGAGCCGCGCCACGGCCGCCTATAACAGCGCCGTGATCCAGCCGCAGAGCTACTCCAGCAGCAGACTTGCCTCGCAGGATACTCTGACCCAGGCGGCGATCAAGAACCAGTACGCTACCTCGGAGTTAGGACAGGGCACGCTCACCAGCACACTTTCAACTCTGGGCACCGTGCGGTCGAATTCCGCAGCTTTTGCCCAGAAGCTCGCCAACCTCGAATCCGACACCTACTCGACCGACCCCAACCAGCAGACTGAGATGGCCGTGCTAGGCAAGATCAACACCGCCACCTTGCTCCAAATCCACTCGCAGCAGGACACCAACCAGATTCTTGCCGCCGCCGTTGCCCAACAGGCACTAGCGGACAAGCAGCGCATGGACGAGCAGAACCGGCTCATCAATCAAGCTGTTTATTTCCAGCAGAATTTTCCCACCACCATGCAGCACGTGAACGGTGGCGTCAGCACATCCATCCAGTCGATTTCGTTGAGCACCAGTGGAAGGTAAGCGATGAATCAGAACCCGTTCACGTTTCTTGGGCAGGCCATCAGCCAGTTGCTCACCACCAAGAGCGCGGCGTTCCAGGCCATGGGCCTGAACATGTTTCGCGGCATGGCAGTGATCCTCATCGTCTGGTTCGGGTTGAAGGCCGCCCTGTCCGCCGCCCACGGACACGGCGGCGGGTTTAACTTCGCCCGCTTCGCCGACCTGATCCTTTTAATCTCGCTCGGCCTGGGAATGCTGACCTTTTACTCGACGGCCATTCCGGGCGTCGGATACAGCTTCAGTGACCTGATCACGCAGGAGACTTTGCGGCTTTCCGGACAGATCGAATCCGACCAGACCCAGCAGATCGCCGATGCCGTGGTGAATGCGGAAGAGCAGCTCGGCAGCCCGCCGGGCATTTTCAGCTTCCATGAGTCGCTGACGTTCATTGTCATGGCCATTGTGCTGGCGGCGATGCAGGCGACGGCATTCGCCATCATCGCCTACGGTTATGTGGCTTCCGCGGTGTGCGTGCTGCT
>CAWHVF010000003.1:0-5508 GCA_963832785.1 uncultured Acidobacteriota bacterium | reverse complement strand
AAAAAAGCCTGAGGTAGCCGAAATGATCGTCACCACGCTGACCCAACTGAAGCGACAAGTGAGCTGGCCGTACCCACGCCTCTGTGAGTCCCTGGGGCTGTCGTATGCAAGCTTCCGGCGTTGGCAACACCGCCTCGAGCGCGGCCAGCCGGCCCTCTGCAAGCCGGGTCCCCACAAGGTAGCTCCCTTGAACCTGGAGGAGTTGCGTGTTGCCTTGTACTGCCTGAAGCATGGCCGCCAGCGTAGCCGGGGAGTCGGCAGCTGTACCGGCAGCACCACGATCACATCTCCCGTCGCGATCTGCAGGCGCTGACGAGAACGGTACGGTGGGAACTGGCCCACCAACATCAGGCGGAATTACGCCACATCGCCTGGAAGATTCCCGGCCTGGTCTGGTCACTGGATGACGCGGAGTTGGCGAGGTTCGCCCACCACAGACTGTATCTGCATCAAGTGCAGGACCTTGCCTCACGCTATAAGTTCACGCCCTGGGTGGGGGAGCAGGTGTTGGGAGAAACGGTGGCGGTTCACTTGGAGCAACTGTTCTTGCAGCATGGACCGCCGCTGGTGCTCAAACGCGACAATGGTTCCAATCTTAATCAGCAGGCGGTCGATGAGGTGCTCGCCCGTTACCTGGTCATGCCGCTGAACTCACCGCCGCATTATCCGCCTTACAACGGTGGGATGGAATGTGCGGTGCGGGAACTGAAAACTCCGTTGCGGGAGAAGATCCTCGCCAGCGGCCCCATCACGGACCCCGAGGTGCAAGCCTGGGCGGAAGTGCTCGCGCATGAACTGAACCATCGCTCCCGTGACTGTCTCCACGGGCACATCGCCTGCAGGGTCTTTCAGGATGCGAAGCCGGCCCTGAAGGCGTATACTCTCCGCAAGCGAAGGGAGATCTTCGATTGGATCAACGAACTGACCAAGGCGCTTATCCAGGTCTCGGCGGTTCACACTCAACGCCAAGTCGAAACCGCCCGGCGTCGGGCGGTGGAAACTTGGTTACAAAGAAACGGAGTGATCACCATCACTCAGAACAAAAAAGTGTTACCCATTTTCCCCGAAAAAACTGCTCATAATTAGGTTGCCCGCACAACTGTGTGGGGACTTCAAAGTGAAAACCCTGGGTTTAGTGTTGGCCTTTCATCCAAAATGAACCTCCGACAATTGCATGTAAGGAGGAGGGGAAATGCATTCGCGAAGCGTCATGTTTGCAAGCGATTTGAGACGCGGGTTGGATAAAGCCATCCCGCATGAAATCCAGGCACTGGAGGACAGTGAGCTCCTCCTCACGATCGAGAGGGGAATCAAATGAGCGAGGCAACGGCGGTTGAAATGCTGGAGGCGGAACATCGAGTTATCCAGAAGATGGTGGCCGGCATGTCGGTCCTGGCAGACCAGCTTGAGGGTGGAGAACCAGTGGATGTCTCGCTTCTGGAGAGTATCGTGGTGTTCCTGCGCACGTTTGCGGATCGCCTCCACCATGGGAAGGAAGAGAGTTTCCTGTTCCCGGCCCTGATACGCCGTGGAGTGCCGTCGCAAGGCTGTCCAATAGGCGGCTTGACCATGGAGCATCAAAAAGGGCGGGTGATGGTGGGAGAGTTGGCCGATGCCATCCGCGGTTACGCCGCGGGAGAACCTCCCGCGCGAGAGAACCTCGTGAAAAGCCTGCGGGCGCTGGTGGCCTTCTATCCTAATCATATTTGGAAAGAGGATTACCTGCTATTCCCGCTGGCCGGCAAGGTTCTCACTCCGGAAGACCAACAAGAGCTGATGGACAAGTTTGAGACGGTCGAGCGCGAGCTTGGTCTCGATGTGCACGAGGGATTCGATAAGGTGGCAGCGGAACTCGAACGGAAGGTATCCGGAATCGTTTCATCCCCCAAGGAGGGGTGAAAGACCCCTTCAAGTTGGAGCCGAAAAGTCTGGCGGAGCATCCGGTCCGGTAAGTGAAGTCTGTGCATGAGTCTCGTGAAGCTTACCAGAGAAAGCCTACGCCACAACTGAGGAACATAAATGAATGATGACCCTTGGAGGCCAAGAAAGGTTGTGATTGTTGGCGCCGGCGCGGTGGGTTCCACTTTTGCCTACGCGCTGGCCCAGAGTGGTTTGGCCGATGAGATCACCTTGCGCGATGCCAATCATGAACTGGCCATGGGGCAGGTCCTCGATCTGGCTCATGGCCAGGCCTTCTTCCCGTCCGTCCAGATCCGTGAAGCTCAGGTGGCGGATTATGCCGATGCGCGCATGATTGTGATTACTGCCGGGGCCAAACAGCGGCCGGGCGAGTCCCGTCTGGATCTGCTGCAACGAAACGTCAAAATCATCCACGATATCGTTGATGAAATCGTGCTCCAGAAGTCACCGGCCGTCGTTTTGATTGTGAGCAATCCGGTGGACATCCTGACGTATGTCGCCCACAAACGGTCCGGCTGGCCGCGCGGACGCATCATCGGGTCCGGCACCGTGCTGGATAGCGCGCGCTTCCGTCATTTATTGAGCCAGCACTGCGGAGTGGATGTGCATAATGTCCATGCTTACATCCTAGGTGAACATGGGGACAGTGAATTTGCCGCCTGGTCCATGACGAACATGGCCGGCATGCCCATCGAACAGTTTTGCCGCCTGTGTTTGAAATGTGACGACTGGCAGGCAGCCCGCCGCAAAGTCGCAGACGAAGTGAAGCATTCCGCCTATCACATCATTGATTACAAAGGGGCCACCTGGTTCGCCGTCGGCCTGGCCCTCACACAAATTGCCGCGGCCATCTTGCGCAACCAACATGGAGTGTTCACTGTTTCATCGGTGCTGGAAGGGGAATTCGGCCTTAACGGTGTGAGTTTGGGGGTTCCTTGCATCCTCTCTCGGAATGGCGTTGAGCGGGTTTTGCAGATTACTTTGCCACCCGACGAGCAGAGCGCCCTCGTGAAATCCGCTACCATCTTGCGGGAAGCTATCGAACAACTTGAATTGGCGGTCGCATCATAAACTGAAACAGAAAGGCAGAAACGCTATGCAACCGGAAACCGCGTCTAAACTCAAAGGATTCTCCGGCGCCAAAGTAGCGAAGGCCGCCGAGTTGGTGAACTACCAGGACGGCGCGGTCGTCAGCCGCGAGATCGTCAAGAAGCCTACCGGCAGCGTGACAATCTTCGCTTTCGACGAAGGCCAAGGTTTGAGCGAGCACACGGCACCATTCGACGCACTGGTGCAAATGGTGGAAGGCGATGCCGAAATTATGATTTCTGGCCAGCCGCACCAGTTGCAGGGCGGTGAGATGATTCTCATGCCCGCCGGTCAGCCGCATGCTCTCAAGGCGCTCAAGCGGTTCAAGATGATTCTCACCATGATTCGATCCTGAACCTGAAACCACAAACTACAAACCAATCACTAGCGATAGGAGAAATAAAGCCTGTTACCATGGCGATTGTGATTCGGTTTCCGGCGATCTCGGAAGTAAGTCCGTCGGTTGCATAATGCCTTAACCTTCAAACATAGGGGCGCGTGTACGGGGACCCGAGCAAAGGGAGTCAGGCAAACAGGTTTCTAAATCCAAAGTGGCCCCTTGCAATCAGATTCTCTGCCAAGCGTCAGGCGGACATAGGTGCCTCCGGCACATTGCTTTCGAGTGCAGGCTTGATCACCGCCGGGGGCACCCTGCACGTTTCCTGTGAAAATCTCGCCTATCAGGCTTACGCCGCCTGGGCGTGGTCACGTGCTGCCGGCTTCGGCGATTCTCGAGCTGACGGGACTCACCGCTTTTGCAGCCAACATTCTTGGCACGTTCCTTTTCGAGCCCAGCCACGCACAGAAACAACCGTTGGTGGTGGGCATGCCGGACGGGATAGCGTAGTGGACAGGCCTTGTGCCTGCTCTCCCTTTCGGGGCGCCCACAAGGGGTGGCCTCTGTGACTTTTGTCATAGACACTGCCCTGGTCGATGGTGCAAAGTGCCTGCATCATGCCATCGACCCGCACCATCCTTTGGGTAACAACTCTTCTCAGCGCCTTTGTGTTCCTCGGCATGACCGTGGATTCTCTGCACAAGATGGGAGCGCGCACCCACGCCGACCAGCTCTCCGCGCAGGTTGTCGCGGGCAAATGGGTCTGGCAACATTACGATTGCAACGACTGCCACACGATTCTGGGAATCGGCGGTTACTACGCTCCCGACGTCACCAAGAGCTACGCCATCCGCGGCGACGCTTGGTTGCGGCAGTTCCTCAAGGAGCCGGGGAAGATGTACCCCACGGGGCGGCAGATGCCAAACTTCCACCTGGCCGACGCGCAGATCGATTCGCTCGTTGCCTACTTGAAGTGGGTGAGCGAGGTGGATACGAACGGCTGGCCGCCGGCGCCACTGGGCGTGGCGCGCGAGGAGTCCCCGGGCACCAAGATCTTTCTCGCTCAGCACTGCAACACGTGTCATTCCATCCAGGGCAGCGGTGGAACGCTGGCGCCAGACCTGTCGCACGAGGGCAGCCGGCAAACGAAGGACTGGATCCTGGTCCAGATCAATGACCCCCGCAGCCACAAGCCGGATTCGATCATGCCAAGTTTCAAGCAGCTCCCGGACTCGGACAAAGAAGAGCTGGCAGATTATCTGGCCAGCCTGAAGTGAGGAGACGCGATGCGCTACAAGTCGCAGAAGGTCGCCCGTGAGTACTTCCTGGCCGCGCTGCCGCTTTTCCTCCTCCAGGTCATCTTCGGAATTCTCGGCAGCATCAAGTACGTTTGGGGGTACGACCCGCTGCTGAACATCATACCCTTCAACGTCGCCCGCGCCATTCACATCAATCTGCTGGTCTTCTGGCTGCTGCTGGCCCTGATGGGCGCCACCTATTACATGGTGGCGGATGAAATCAAGACGGAAATCTACAGCGTCAAGCTCGCCCGTCTGCAACTTGCCATCCTGCTCGTGAGCGGCGTGACCGCTATCGTGGGCTACTTGTTCCAGTGGAGCTTCGGGATGCCGTTCCTGGAGCAGCCCACCGTCATCAAGCTGGCCATCGTTGTGGCAGCCCTTATCTTTCTCGCGAACGTGGCCCTCACCATGTTCACGAACCACCACACGCTGACCCGTACCACCGGCGACCCTACTCGGCGGGATGGTGATGCTTTCGGTCATGTTCCTGTTTGGGATCCCGTTCATGCCCAACCTCAGCACGCAATATTATTTCTGGTGGTGGGTCATTCACCTCTGGGTGGAAGGCGCCTGGGAACTGATTGCGGCGTCGCTGGTCGGCTGGGCACTCATCAAGGTGACGGGAGTCTCGCGCCAGCGCATCGAAGGGTGGGTCTTTGCGGAGGTCTGCCTGGTGCTCCTGACGGGCATTATCGGCACCGGTCACCACTACTACTGGATCGGCACGCCGCAATACTGGCTCTGGTGGGGTGCGATCTTCAGTGCCGCCGAGCCCCTCCCCATTATGATGATGCTCGTCGATACTGTCCGCCACATGATCAAGGCCCGGACGCTGCCTATCGTCAATACGCTCGCTCTCGC
>CAWHVF010000002.1:0-470121 GCA_963832785.1 uncultured Acidobacteriota bacterium | reverse complement strand
CGGGGAAGCGGTAGCGAAGGTCGCGGGTTTCGACGGCGGGCGGGGGGGAGGCGGGAGGCGGGGAAGGGGGCGAAGAAGGAGGAGGCCGGGTCACGGTGATTCCTCAGCCGGGGCATGGCGTCGTAGATACGCTGGGCGCAGTCGAATGCGGATGAAGAGTTGGCCGATGATGGTGGAGAACAGCGCCAGCGAAGCGTCTGGTGGGGGTGAAGGTGCGGCAGGCGCGGGCGCGGCGCAGTTCGGGCGGCTTCGTCGGAGAGGACGAGATGTCGCGATGCATGAGGGCGAGAGTGGTGACGAGGAGGGCGGGCATGTGGAGTTGGCGGAAGAGGTGGAGGATTTCGCCGAAGGGGGTGGTGTTGGTGAAGAGGATCATGGTCACAGGCATAGCGTGCAGCGGAGGATGAGAATGAGCAGGAGCATGAAGCCGTCGGGTTGAAAGAGGACCATGATTCCCGCGCCGAGCACGAAGTATTCGAAGAGGACGAGGGCGCTGAGCAGGAACCATGGGGGAATGCGGGCGACGATAGTGATAAGAATGAGTGCGGCCGCCGGGATCAGGAGGAAGGACAGATGGGGCGCACGGGCAAAACCGGGCGGAGGCGATGAGGGCCAGGACGATGAGGAATTTGGCGGGGGCGGGGAGGCGGTGGACGGGGGTATCGAGTCGGCTGTAAGGATCAAGCGAATGGGCTTGCATGGAGCGGCTCGCGATCGTTGGGGTCAGGGCGGCTGGGGGTGGGGGCTCAGGAACGCAGATTGAGAGTGAGGGTGGGGTGGCGTGTGTAATCATGTGGTGGGAGGCGAGGGCGCGAGTTCAGGTCGCTTGGCTTTGGGGACGAGGGAACGGGCGAGGAGCAGGCTCCGCCGAGGACCACGAGCGTGCCGGCAGCGCCCGCGAGGGCGGTGGCGACGGCGGCGGAGGTGATGCCGGGGATTTTGTAATCGGCGATGGGTGCGGGGACGGCGCGGTGTTCGGCCTCCTCGGTTTGAAGCCAAGGGTCTCGGCGGCTTTGTCGAGTCCGTCGGGCCAGGGGCATGCGAAGGGGGATACGAAAAGGGCGAGGCCCATGGCGGCGAGGAAGCCGAAGGCGAGGATGGGTCGATAGGCGCGGGCCTGATCGGCGGTGAAGGGCGGAGGACGAGTTCCGGACGTGTGGCGGCGATGGCGGCGAGGACGAGGGCGGTGATGACGGCCTTCGCCGATGCCGATGAGCATGTGGACGCCGGCCATGGCGGGGAAGGCGATTTTCCAGGGCACCGTGCCCGAGGCGGCCAGTTCGCCGGCGCAGAGCGATGGCGGCGATGACGGTGCTGATCCAGGAGGCGACGACGGCGGCGACGATGCGGCCGAACAGGCCGGGGATGCAGCGGCGTAGACGCGGCATAGATCATCCAGCCGACCGACGCCGCCGAGGATGCCCATGTTGAGGATGTTGGCCCAGGGCGGTGATGCCGCCGTCGGCGAAGATGAAGCATTGCACGATGAGGACGGAGGAGAGGACGATGACGGCGGCGGCGGGACCCAGGAGCGCGGCGGTCGAGGACGGCGCCGACCAGGTGGCCGACGTGCCGCCGGCGACGGGGAAGTTGAGCATCTGGGCGGCGAAGACGAAGGCGGCGGAGAAGCCCAGCAGGGGGATTTTGCGCGGGGGCAGGGTGCGGCGGGCTTCGCGGAGGGCGAAGGCCCAGGCCGGCGACGGCCAGACGCCGGTGACGAGGGCGGTCTTGGCATCGAGGAATCCATCCGGAATGTGCATGTAGGCTTCCAGTTGAAGGAGCGGGTTACGGTTCAGCCGGCGAGATCGTTGCCCGTGGAGGTAATGGTGAGTTTGCCGTGTTTGACGCCTTTGGCGCCGATGAGGGCGTCGGCGATGGTTTGGACGTCGCCGGCCCTGCCGCGGACGGCGATGATTTCCAGGCAGTTGTGGTGGTCCAGATGGACGTGCAGGGTGGCGAGGATCATGTCGTGGTGATCGTGCTGGATGTCGGTGAGGTCTTCCTGCAGGTGCGGCTTGTGATGGTCGTAGACGAGGGTGATGGCGCCGGCGATTTCCTGCTCGGGGTTTTCGCTGGCGATGTTCGATGATCCAGGCGCGGGCCATGTCGGCGATGGCGAGGGAACGGTTGTCATAGCCTTGGCGGCGGATCGTGGCGTCGAGGCCGGCGCGTGAAAAGCAATGTCTGGTGAAAGGCGTGGGCTGTATGGGGCTTTGCGCGAAGGGGCACCCTGGTCTCCGTAAAGCCGCACAATCTGATGTACCAGAACGTCACGCCGGAGGATGCTCCAGACATCATTAAATCCTTGGACGAGGCTCCGGTCAGCCGCCTCGAGTGCGCCGCTGACCAGCCGTTTTTCAGACGCCAAGTAAGGATTGTATCGAGAATTCGGGCCGGGTGAATTTGCAGAAAATCGAGGATTACATTGCGGCCAGCGGCTATGAGGGGTTGTTGAAGGGCCCTTACCGAGTTTTCTCCAGGTGAAGTCATTCATTGAACAGGTATTGCGCAGCGGTCTGCGAGGGCGCGGCGGCGCAGGCTATCCCACGGGTCTAAAATGGGCATGGTTGCCAAGGTTGACAGCCAGCGCAAGCATGTCATCTGTAATGGTGATGAAGGCGACCCCGGGGCCTTTATGGACCGCAGCGTCCTGGAGGGCGATCCTCATCGGGTGCTGGAAGGCATGGCCATTGCAGGGTACGCGATCGGCGCGTCGCACGGCTATATTTACGTGCGGGCAGAATACCCGCTGGCGATCAAGAACCTGAAAACCGCGATCCGTCAGGCTCAGCACCTGGGTCTGCTGGGACCTAATATTTTCGGGACCACCTTCAGCTTCAATATCGATCTGCGTTTGGGCGCGGGGCATTCGTTTGCGGGGAAGAGACGGCCTTTATCGCCTCGATAGAAGGTCGGCGAGGGGCGCCGCGGCCGCGGCCTCCTTATCCTGCCGAAGAGGGGCTTTGGGGTGAACCCACTCTCATCAACAACGTGGAAACATTCGCCAACATTGCGCCCATCATGCGTAATGGCGGGGACTGGTTCGCACGCATAGGCACCGAAAAGAGCAAGGAACGAAAGTTTTCGCTCTGGCCGGGCGGGTCGCAAACACCGGGCTGATCGAAGTGCCCATGGGCATTACCCTGCGTGAGATCATTTATGAAATCGGCGGCGGTATACCGGATGGCCGGCGGTTCAAAGCGGTCCAAACCGGCGGGGCTTCCGGAGGGTGCATTCGGAAGAGTCCCTGGATATGCCGGTTGATTATGAATCCCTTAAAAGCTGGGCTCCATCATGGGCTCCGGGGGGATGATCGTCATGGACGACTCTTCCTGCATGGTTGATGTCGCCAAGTTCTTCATGGAGTTCTGCAAGTCGGAATCCTGCGGCAAGTGCGTGCCGTGCCGCGTCGGCACGTATCAGATGTACGAACTGCTGCAAAGAATCACGGAAGGCCACGCGGGCGCCAAAGAGTTGGCGGCGCTGGAAGAGCTTTGCGATCTGGTTCAAAAACACCAGCCTGTGCGGGCTTGGCCAGTCTGCTCCCAACCCGGTCATAAGCACTTTGCGCTATTTTCGCGATGAGTATCAGGCGCATATCGAGGGCAGGAAGTGCCCCGCAAACGTATGTCAGATGGGTAGCGCCCAGGACTGCTCGTGTACCCAGCGCTTCGAGCAGATGTTGGGCGAGGCCAGCAGCCGCTTGAGGTCTCGCTGGTAATCCTGCGTCCATTGGATGCCGGCGGGCGCCGCTTCGGGCAGGGGAGAGCGCCAGGGCTCCAGCGGCCGATGATAGAGCGGCGCGTCATCGGTCAACGCCTGGTTGGGAATCTCCGCCACCACCTTGCCATGCTCCAGCACTCGCATCTTGTTTTCCGCGATCACGCGCCCGATGGCCACCGCGTCCAGCCCCCACTTGCGGAAGACGGCGAATACCTCGCTCTCGCGGCCCTTTTCCGCCACCAGCAGCATGCGCTCCTGCGACTCGCTGAGCATGATCTCGTAAGGCGCCATGCCGGTTTCGCGTTGCGGAACCAGGTCCAGCTCGATCTCCAGACCCACGCCGCCGCGGCCGCCCATCTCGCAGGTGGAGCAGGTAAGGCCGGCGGCGCCCATGTCCTGTATGCCGACCACCGCGCCTGTCTCCATGGCTTCCAGGCAGGCCTCCAGCAGCAGCTTCTCCAGGAAAGGGTCGCCTACCTGCACATTGGGGCGCTTTTGCTCGCTGCCCTCGCTGAACTCCTCGCTGGCCATGGTGGCGCCGTGAATGCCGTCGCGCCCGGTCTTCGAGCCGACGTAAATGACGGGGTTTCCCGCGCCGGCGGCCTTGGCGTAAAAGATCTTGTCCCGGCGCATCAGCCCCAGGGCAAAGGCATTGACCAGCGGATTGCCGGAGTAGCAGGGCTCGAACTTGGTCTCGCCGCCCAGGTTCGGCACGCCGAAACAGTTTCCGTAGGAGGCGATGCCGCTCACCACGCCTTCCAGGATGGAATTATTGTGCCGGATTGTGGCCGCGTCGGCGGGAGCGCCAGCAAACGCCGCCGTTGCGGTTGCTGGGGTGCTGATCGGACCGAAGCGCAGCGAATCCATGACCGCCACCGGGCGGGCGCCCATGGTGAAGATGTCGCGCAGGATGCCGCCCACGCCGGTAGCGGCTCCCTGGAACGGCTCAATAAACGAAGGATGGTTATGCGACTCGATCTTGAAGGCGCAGGCCCAGCCATCGCCGATGTCGATGATTCCGGCGTTCTCGCCGGGACCCTGCACTACCAGCTTGCTGCGCGTGGGCAGGCGCTTCAGGTGCACGCGCGAAGACTTGTACGAGCAGTGCTCGCTCCACATGACGCTGAAGATGCCGAGCTCGGTAATGGTTGGCTCTCGTTTCAGCCAGTGGAGAATCTTATGGTATTCGTCAGGGGTGATCCCATGGTCGCGGACGATCTCGGGCGTGATGACTGACCTTGCAGGGGAATTCACATCTTATTTTCGCATGACTGACAAGCAGTTAAAAGCGCCGTAACGGTCAAAGTACCGGGAGTGCTCAAGGCTGAAACTTTTCCGCTCCAGCAGCATCCAAAAAGCAGAGGGATTTTGGTATTCCGGGCAGCCCGGAGGCGGAAAACCTGCCGCCCCGGGCATCATAAAGCTCCTGTTAGGGGAGCTTTAGGGGCCAGGAAGTACAAAAGGCACGGGCCACCGTGCCTTTTTGATTTTCCCCGGCAAATTGCTAGTTGCTGCCGTTGACGGTGCGCAGCTTGCCGCGCATGAAGTGGTAGGGCGGCCAGGGCCCGGTAAGCGAGATCTCGTAGTTCTTGAATTGCCGCATGGCGCTGTTGTAGCGGGTCTGGTATTTCTGCAGCGAAGTCGCCTCGATCAGGTGGGCGATGTCGATCACCAGGCCGGCGTCGACGCGCTTGCAGGTGATCTCCTGCTCCAAGGGGGCGAGCAGCTTGTTCACCTGCACGGAAACGGCCCGGGCCCTGGTCTGGCGCTCGCGCTCGCGAGTGGCGATTACGTGCAGCCGCTCCAGGTACTCGCCGCCGACGCGTGCGGGAAGCCGCTGCAGCACCGCTTCCGGCATCGTGCCGTCCTCTCTCATCATGACTTTAATGTGCATCTCCGCCTTGCCCCGCAGCCGCTCCAGGCTCTCGTGAAAGGTGCGGCGATTGCAACGCACGGCATGCCGCAAAGCATCGTCGGACTCGAAGATGGTGGCGAAGCGGAAGGGCAGCACCGTGGCCTGGTGGAAACACTCGCTCACCACGCGCGCATGCTCCATGACAGATTGCTGAGTCAGCGGGGTGCTGCGGTCATAGGCGCTTACAATAACGAGAAATTCCCCGCTAGGAAAACCCATCACGCTGGCGGAATTGACTCCACTGAGATGCTCGATCTGAAACGGACGTCGGACTCGACTTGGTTGCACCGAGCTTTGCTCGGTAATGCAGTACGCGTACCACGTCATTTCCATGTCTCCGGACAACCCGGGCGACGGGCGAGAATGCCGCGGGGTTGGTAGTAGGCCGTGATGAAAGCAAGCTATGAATTTCCCGGGATAAATTGGGGAGATGGGAGACAGATTCTGTATGCGCGGAACCGAGCATGTGGCTAATTAACCTTATCTTATCCTACTTCTTCTTGACTGCTAATAGCAACCGAGTGGCTGGCGCAAAGCCCGCTCCCGGAACTGGGTTAGAGGAGTCACGGCAGAAGCTGCCGGATGCAATCATTGCGGGGTAAATACTCCAGATTATTCAATCAAGATTTATACGCCGACTGCACATAAATCGGAGCAAACAGTTTGGTCTTGACTGAACCGGGGTGCCATCGCGGCGTGGCTCTGCCACTTTCTGCCTAACCCATAAATCAATCCAGAGATGACCATTCGGAACGTACCCGGCAGCATCTAACTTTCGGTATAGTTTCCCAGGCGGTGTGGTTTCCTCCCACTGCGAGGCGTAGATCGCCTATTTTCCCGGCGGGGCCGATGCGCCCTGGTCGGGGCCCCTGGGGCGAGCGCATGCTCCCTGACCCCCAACCCGCAGCTTCTTTCTCCCCCGAGCAGTTGGTGGTGCGGGTGTTCTCGGAATTCAGCCGCGAGACGGTGCAGCGCCGCTGGCATGCCATCAACGTGATCGTGCGCATGAGCATGCTGGCCGGGCTGGATTTGCAACTGGAACCGGCGCTCAACCTGATCTGCGACATGGCCGCCGAGATCACCCCCTACGAGCGCGGCCTGGTCTACTTCTGGGACGAGGACCAGCAGCACATGCATCTGCGGGTTACGCGCAACCTGGAGACCCCCAGCCAGGAGACCTTCGCCCGCGGCAACCTGCTGAACTTCTGGACCGCCAAATTCCAGCGCCCGCTGATCACCCCGCGCGGCGCGCACGCGCAGGTCGATATGTTGCTGGACGCGGTGGGAGCCGATTCCGTGCTGGTGCTTCCGTTGTTTGTGCGCACCCGCGTGCTCGGCTCGCTGCAGTTGTTCGGCGCCACCCGCCACGCCTTCAGCGAAGAAGACGCGCAACTGCTGTGGGTTCTCTCCCTGGTAGCCGAGACCCTGCTCACCCGCGATTACGCCAACGAGGCGCTCATCAAGTTCGCCTTCACCGACTTCCTGACCGGACTGAAGACCCGCGGCTACTTCGAGACGCAGCTGGAGCGCGAAATCAAGCGCGCCGAGCGCAGCAAGGGGCCACTGGCGCTGGTTATGATCGACATAGACCATTTCAAGGTCCTCAACGATTCGCGCGGCCACCACGTGGGCGACGTGCTGCTGCGCGACCTTTCCTCGATCCTGATGAAGGACATGCGCCAGATCGATACGGTGGGGCGCTACGGCGGCGAAGAGTTCGTGGTCATCCTGCCGGAAACCAACAACGTCGGCGCCTACCGCGTGGCGCAACGCTTGCGCAAGGCGGTGGAAGCGGCCCGCTTCTTTGCCGGCTCGCCCTCGGAAGTGGTCAAGCTCACCATCAGCCTGGGCGTGGCCGTGTTCCCTCACGACGCGCAGTTCAAGCGCGACCTGATCGAGGCCGCCGACGCCGCCCTGTACGAGGCAAAACGCGCCGGCCGCAACCGCGTGGTGCTATGCTCGGAGCTGGAGAACAAAAAGGAGGTCTCGTGAGCTTCCTGCTGCCGGTCGCGGCGCGCGAGATCAGCCCGCACGGTATCTTCCCGGGGACTCCGGGAAGCGCCGGGGGCGAGACCCGCGCCCTTTCCCACCGGCAGGCGCATCCCTGGCGGGTTCTGCATGCCTGCGATCGTTATGAGAGCATCAGTCCGGTGGTGGAGGCGCAGAGCGCCTCCGGCATGCTGCCCTCGGTGGTGACGCCCGGCGGTCCGGTGATGGCGGCTTCCCCCAAGCCGGCGGCGGCACAGGTTTCGCTGGTGCAGACCTGGAACAGCGTCCGCCGCTGGCGGCGCGTGCTGCCGGAGAACGCCGGCAATTGCGAGCTGCTGCACGCCCATTGCTTTGCCGCCGGCATGGCCGCAGTCAGAAACTTCCCCGTCGTAGTCTATGAGATCCGGCAATTTGTCGAAGACGGGCAAAAGCCTTCGAAACGGTCTCACAGCAGCCGCACCTTGATCGGGCGCTCGTTCCAAACCGCCGAGCAGTTCGTGATCGCGCGGGCGGCGGCCGTGGTGGCGCCCACGCCAAGCCTGCGCCAGGAACTGGTTCGGCGCGGCGCGGCGGCGCAGCACATTTTTGTGATCCCGCGTCCCATGCCTTCTTCCGGCTACGGCCTGGTCGCCGGCGACGCGCATGACGAGCAATCTCTCTATCAGCAGATTTCCCGTCTCGATTCGCCTGGCGGCAACTTCTCCATGCTCTCCAGCGTCGAGGTGGGCCACTGGCAGCGCTGGTTGAAAGAGCTGGTTACCGCACTCCATTCCGTCTCGCGGCAAATAAAAGGTTTGAGACTCTACCTGCAGGCAGGCGAGAATTGCCGCCAGGAGGCGCTTAAGCTAGCGGCAGAGCTGCGGCCAAATTTCCAATGGGAGGTGATAGACCGCCAGACGGCCGTCCGGCGACTGCCTGCCTGCTCGCTGGTGATTGCCGGAGCGGCCATGCAGCCGGGCTTCACGCCGGTCGAGAACCCGTTGGCTCTGGCCGCGCTGCTGGCTGGCAAAGCGCTGCTGGCCGCCGACCTGCCCTGCAATCGCGATGTCACTCCCAGCGGCTCCGGCTGCCTCTGGTTTCAAGCGGAAAATGCGGCCGATCTGCAGCGGCGTCTGCTGTTCCTGGCCTCCGACCCCGGGCTTTGCGCGTCGTTGGGCGCCAGCGGAGCGCGCTACGTGCGCGAGACGCGCAGTCCGCTGCGTATCGCCGAACAGTATGACGCCGTCTACCGTTACGCCCTGCGCCGCCGCCGCTCGGGCAAGCCGCGAACCCCGGCGGTGCGCTGGCAACCCTCACAGGCTTGCATCTGACAGGATTAATTCTTCGTCCCTACGATCGCGCCTTTGCCCAGGCCTGCGCGGCGGCAATTCGTTTGGCGATGGGCGGGTGCGAGTGGAAGAGGAGTCTCGACCAGCCGCGAGGGCTGGCGTTCGGCCAAGTTTTGTTCCGCCAGTTTGTTCATGGCGGTAATAAACGGCTCGACGGCGGCAATGGACCTCCAGGCGTAGCGGTCGGCCTGGCGCTCGTTATGGCGCGAATAGCCCTTGAGCATGGGCATGAGGACGAGCGAAAGCACGGTGGTGACCAGCACGATCAGCGGCAGGCTGGCGAAATCGTACTGCGAGATAAACCATTCCCTGCGCAGCACCGCCCAGCGCAGCACCCACTTCAACAGCCAGAGGCCGGCGAAGGAGATCACGGCCTGCAGCAGCATCGCCTTCAGGATGTGGCGATGGACGTGATGGCCGAGTTCATGGGCCAGCACGGCTTCAATCTCGTCGTCGGTATAGCCGGCCAGCAGCGTGTCGGAGAGGATGATGCGCCGCGTCGCCCCCCAACCGGCCAGCGCCGCATTCGCCTTCTTCGACTTCTCCGAGAGACTCCATTCATAGACGCCGCGGATTTTCGTGCCGGCGCGTTCGCTCAGCCGCGTGAGGCGGTTCCGCAGCTCCTGGTTTTCCAGCGGCCGGAACTTGTAAAAAAGCGGGAAGAGCACCACCGGCGCGATCTGCACGAACAGAGCCGAAAGCACCATGAAGGCGCCCCAGGCTACGATCCACCACGCCTGCGGAAACTTGCGTATCAGCAGGTAAAGCAGCTCCGCCAGGACGGTGGAGATTACCAGGCCGATCACGAACTCCTTGAGCTGGTCCCAGAGCCAGCCGCGCAGGCGCTGATTGGAGAGATGGTAGCGGTGTTCCAGGCGGAAGCCGTAGAGATCCAATCCCAAGGCCAGCAGCTTGCTCAGCAGCGCCAGGAAAAGCACGTACATGAACAGAGCTAAGAGGTAGTTCTCGCCAATTGCCCGGAACGCCAGGTCGCGCAGCAGGCGAGTCCAGCCGGTGGCCAGCAAGAGCGCCATCACCAGCAGTCCGAGGCCGCTCTCCGCCAGGCTTAACCTGCGGCTAAGCCGGTTATAGCGCCGGGCGTCGGGCGAGTCGGCCGAGAATGGTGTGGCAGCAAAGGTCATTGGAGAATGCCTGATGATATCGGATTGGATGCGCTCAGGGGAATGCAGCTTCGCATGTCCGCCCAGCCGGGTCCGGGGCCCCCGACAGACGCCGTTTTTGCGTCTGTTGGGGTGGTGGCGGACGGCCTACGTTACAATGCTGATGATGGAACAGGCCAAGGCAATTCGCCTGACGGAGACGGTCAAAGCTGCCGGTTGAGCCAGCAAGCTAAGTCCGGCGGTGCTGGACTCGGTGCTTGGGAAATTAGCCCGGCAGAATGACCCCAACGTGCTGATCGGCTTCGACACAGCCGACGACGCCGGCGTGTATCAACTCACGCCCGAGCTGGCGCTGGTGCAGACGGTGGATTTCTTTACCCCCATCGTGGACGATCCCTACACCTTCGGGCAGATCGCGGCCGTGAATGCGCTCAGCGACGTCTACGCCATGGGCGGCCGGCCACTCTCAGCGCTGACCTTGGTCTGCTTTCCCGAAAAAGGCGAGATCGGCATCCTGGAACAAATAATGGCCGGCGGGCTCAGCAAGATGATCGAGGCGGGCTGCACCGTGGTAGGCGGGCACAGCATTCGCGACCCGGAGATCAAGTTCGGTTACGCGGTCACCGGCACCATCAATCCGCGCCGCGTGCTCGCCAATACGGGCGCGCGGCCCGGCGATGCGCTGGTGTTGACCAAGGGCCTGGGCACGGGCGTCATCTCCACCGCCATCAAGCGCGGGCAGGCCAAGCCGGAATGGATTGACGCGGCCAGCCGTTCCATGACGACCCTCAACCGGGCAGCGGCGGAAATCGCCCTGCGCCATGACGTGTATGGCATGACCGACGTTACCGGCTTCGGGCTGATCGGACACGCCCGCGAACTGGCCCTGGGCAGCAAAGTCTCGCTCGTGCTGCACAGCTCGCAGGTGCCGCTGCTGGGCGGCGCGCTGGAGTGCGTTCGCCGGGGCTTCGTCCCCGGTGGACTCAAGGCCAACCGCGAGTTCGCCGAGTGCACCGTCGAATACGGCACCGCCATAGCCGAAGAGCTGCGCACTATCCTCTTCGATCCCCAAACCGCCGGCGGCCTGCTGATCTCGGTAGCTCCCGCCGAGGCCGGCACGCTCGTCGACGAGCTGCGCGCGGCAACCCTCGATGCGCGCCGCATCGGCGAGGTCCAGGCGGCAGGCAAGCCGCTGATCACAGTCCTTTAAGGCAGTTCTTCGTTGTTAGTTCTTGGTTCTTAGGTCGACCCACCTCGCGCGTATCTGCCGGCTGCATCAAGAACCGGATTCAACTAACAACGAAGAACTATAGCAGTTTAGGAATTAGTGGCCGGACAAGCGTATCTGTTTGAGCTGTCATGCTGAGAGGAGCCGGGGCCCCAGCAAACGCTGTGGTTGCGTTTGCCGGGGTGGCGGAACGAAGCATCCCCGCACTGCCGGGAGGAAAACGGAGCTGAAGATTTCTTATAGAAAAGCTCTGAACCGAACGTGTTGGGACGGTTCCAGGGGATGCTTCGCGCCTTCTGGCGAAGGTGCTCAGCATGACACCCGAATAATTCACGACTACACCAAAACCTAATTAGCTCTAAGAACTGGGTTGGGTTACCGCAGGTCGCGTCAGGGCAGCGAAAGTACGCCGGCTCCAACCATGGTGGGTGAGCTCTGGGCCGCACCCGGCGGATGGCTCTGCGCGGGTCCGGCTTCTTTCTGCTGCGTGATAAAGCCGCCTGCCTCGGCCGTGCGGATTTGCACGTCGCGGCCCATCAGGATGTGCTCGCCGAACAATCTGACCTCGGCCCGGGCGGTGAAAGCGGTTTGCAGCCACATTCCGAACAACTGCGAGAACTCGAGGTTGATCTCCAGCCGCTTTACCCACCAGGAAGGACTCTTGGCGGGAGTACCCTGGACGCGGCGAATGTTGAAGCTGGCGGCATCGATCCAGGCGCGGCCGCGAATCAGGTCTCGGCTGTCACGGCGGGGAGTAAGGCTGAGCACAAAGCAGTCGTATCCGTCCACGCTCTCCCGGCCCAGCAGTTCAAACCTGTAGTTCTCCTCGGTAATCAGCGCCTGCCGCCAGGCGGGCGCGATTTCCGCTTCGTGTTCCAGGACGCGGCGCACTATGCGTTCGCCGCTGCCCCCTCCCTGGGTTGAACGGATCGTGTACCCCTTGGCGCCAGACGAGAGTACGCTGACCTCGGCGGTTACCGAGCTGGGCTCCACATTCTTGCGGCTCAGCAATTCGTATTCACGCACCACGGTGTAGGAGTGTACGTTACGGTGGTTAAGAAACTGGGCTTCGGTGAGCCGGCGGACAATCTCCGCCAAACTGGGTTGCGTGTCGGCGGGAGAAGCTGGAGCACCCGGCAGAGCACCTGGGTGTCCATGGCTGGTCGCAAGCGGCTGCCCTTCCCGGCCCAGGCAGGGGGAAAACGAAATCAATACAACTGCGGAAATGGCGAACGTCAATGTGACCTTCGCCTGAAGGGGCCCTATCACGATTTCTCCCCAAGCCATCCTATGTCGTCGGTAAGATGCCCCGGAACTCGCGGGAGCTGTGCGGCTGAAGAAAATCATTGGTCCCTGTAGGCCCAGCCGTCCCCGGCTGGGCGGGCGTGCGAAGCACGCCTGTTTCCTCCCGCCCGCAAAGCGCCTCAACTGGCCCGGCGCGAACGCCACGATTCTTCGATTTCCTCCAGCGTGCGCCCCTTGGTCTCGGGGACCAGATGGTAAGAGAACGCGAACGAAGCGATGGCCAGCAGCCCGTAAAGCCAGAAAGTCCAGCTCGGTCCGATTGCTTCCAGCAGAGACAAAAAGGTAATCGAAACCAGCAGGTTGAAGATCCAGTTCGTCCCCGCCGCCGTGCCCTCCGCCATGCCCCTGATCTGCAGGGGATAGATTTCGGAGATAAGCAACCAGAAGATTGGCCCCAGGCTGATGGCGAAGAAGGCCACGTAGGTCATCAAAGTGACCACAGCCACCCAGGCCGCAACCGGTGTCTGTCGGGAAGCATGAAAGACGAAGCCCAGAACTACCAGGCTGGCGGTCATGCCGGCGATGCCGGTCAGCAACAGGGGACGCCGTCCGATGCGGTCGATCAGCCACATGGCAACCACCGTCATGATGACGTTCACCAGGCCGATGCCCGCGGTGGCCAGAATTGCTCCCTCGGCCGAGGGAATGCCGGCGGTCTGAATGATGGTCGGGGCATAGTAGATGACCGTGTTAATGCCCGTGACCTGCTGAAAGATGGCCAGCCCGAGGCCCACGACCAGCGCCGGACGAATCGCCGGGGCCAGCAGGTCCGCCCAACGTCCATGCTCTTCGGAGCGTTCCAGGCTCTGGCAGATTTCCCGGTACTCCGAATCGATGCCGCCCCCGCGAATGCGCAGCAGGACCGCCCGCGCCGCCTCCGGGTTCAGGTGCTTGGCCAGCCAGCGCGGGCTCTCCGGCAGCAGCAGCATGCCGATCCCGAGGATCAGGCCGGGAACGGCCGCCAAGCCCAGCATCCAGCGCCAAGCCTGGCTCCGCGCAAAGGCATAGTCAACGACGTAGGCGCCCAGGATGCCCACCGTGATGGCCAACTGGAACAACGAAACCTGCCAGCCACGCGCCTCCGGCGGCGCCACTTCGGAGATGTAGACGGGCACCGTGGTGCAGGCCAGGCCAATACCCAACCCGACCACCACCCGCCCGATTACCAGCATGTTGAGCGAAGCGGCGGCCGCACAGATGACCGCCCCGGCAATGAAGATGATTGAGGTGGCTATCAGCGTGGCTCGGCGGCCAAAGCGGTCCGATAAGCGGCCCCCGCTCAGCGCCCCTATGGTCGCGCCCGCCAGCACAATGCTGACCGCCAGCTCCTGGCCGATGGCGGACAGGGCGAACTCCTGGCGAATAAAAATCAGCGCGCCGGAGATCACGCCGGTGTCGTAGCCGAAGAGCAATCCGCCCAGCGCCGCGAAACCGGCCGCCAGATAGACGAATCCATCGCGCCGGCCAGTTTTGCCTCCGCGCTCCACGTGCAAACGCCTGGGTTCTGCCAACTGTCCTCCTTGTAGCGCTGGCCTCAGCCGGTCTGGAGACCGGCGCTACGCTATCCCTATTCTGTGATGGTGAACTGGGTCGGCGCGCCGTCTGCGGAGTTGGGAGCTACCCACACACTCACCTGTGCCGGTTCTACCTGGTAGCGCATCTCCAGGTTCCAGAAAGCCAGTTGCTCGCGGCCAAGGGTGAATTCCACCTGGCGCGACTCGCCGGGAGCGAGCTGCAAAACTTTGAAACCCTTTAGCTCCTTTACCGGACGCGCCACGCTGGTGCCGCGTTGCCGTATGTAAAGCTGCACCGTCTCCAGCCCCGGGCGCGTGCCGGTATTGGTAACAACGGCCGAGACTCGAATGCCAGGGCCCACGGAAGAAGCCGTCTCTGCCTGGTTTGCGCCCACCTCGGCGTTCAAGTCGCGCGCGCTCACCGTGGCTGCGCTCAGCTTCACCGGCGAGTAGCTGAAGTAGGTGTACGAGAGCCCATAGCCGAAGGGAAACAGCGGCGCATTCACTTCGTCGATGTAGCGCGAGAGGTATTTCTCGGCCGCGTTGCTGGGCGGCCGCGAGAGATTCACGCCGTCGGCGGGACGGCCCGTCGAGAGCGCGTCATAGTAAAGCGGTTCCTGCCCGACTGCCCGGGGAACGGAAACCGTGAGCTTGCCGCTGAAATTGACGTCGCCGAACAGCCCTCGCACCAGGGCCGGACCGGCTTCGATTCCCGGGTACCACGCCTGCACGATTGCCGGAACGTGTCCGGCGGCCCAGCAGAGGGCTAGCGGGCGTCCGCTGAAGACCACCAGCACGACGGGCTTGCCGGTGGCAACCAGCTTCTCCAGCAACTGCTGCTGATTGCCGGGCAGGTCGAGATGCGCGCGCGAAGCGGCTTCGCCGGTCATCGCCTCGGCCTTCTCACCCAGGGCGGCTATTACCACGTCTGCCTGCCTGGCGGCCGCCAGCGCGGCAGCGAAGCCGGCTTGGGCCGCATCACATCCCACCTTGGCTTGGTTTCGCTCGGTGGTAGAGCACGGCGTGATATTCGTGCCAATCTCCGCGCTTTTGGCGTAGAGCAGGCGTCCGCCGGTTCGTTGCAGGCGCGCCTCCAAAGCAGCTTTTAGCGTGATTGCGCTCCGCGGGTCGCCCTTTCCCGGCCACGATCCCAGCATATCGGCGGCGCTGTCGGCGAGCGGTCCAACCAGGGCGATGGTGCGCACCGAAGACGAGAGCGGCAGCAGCGGTTGGGCGCTGGCGTTCTGCGGCGAAGCAACGGCGTCGTTTTTCAGCAATATCAGAGAGCGCTCGGCGATGGTTCGCGCCAGCTCCAGGTGCTCGGCGGTTGACTGAGCGGCCGGAGCTTCCCGCGTGTACGGATGCTCAAACAGCCCCAGCGCCAGCTTTAGCCGCAACACGCGGCCCACCGCCTGGTCGAGCGCCGCTTCGGGAACAGCTCCGGAGCGGACCAACTGCGCCAGCGTTTGCTGGTACAGACCGCTTTCCATGTCCACGTCGACGCCTGCCAGAATGGCCTTTTTGGCGGCAGTGGCGCCGTCGTTGGCGATCCCGTGGGCGATCAGCTCCTTGACGGCTTGCCAGTCGCTCACCACCACGCCGGGAAAGCGCCACTCAAGGCGCAGCACATCGCTCAGCGTCATCCGATCCGCGCTGGCCGGGACGCCATTCAGAGTGTTGAAGGCGCTCATCACGCTGGCCACACCGGCCTGGACCGCGGCCCGGAACGGCGGCAAGTAGATTTGCCGAAGCGTGCGCTCCGACATGTCAGCGGCGTTGTAGTCGCGCCCGCCTTCGGCGGCCCCGTAACCCACGTAATGCTTGGCGCAAGCGGCCACCGAATCGGGATCGGCCAGCTTAGTGCCCTGGTATCCGCGAACGTAGGCAGCGGCCATGGCAGAGCCCAGGTAAGGATCTTCTCCCGCGCCCTCGACAATGCGCCCCCAGCGGGCATCGCGCGCAATGTCGACCATGGGCGAGAAGACCCAGCGCACGCCTTCAGCGCTGGCTTCCTCGGCCGCCACTCGTGCCGCCTCCTGCACCAGATGCGGGTCCCAGGTCGAAGCCATCCCCAACGGCACCGGGAAAATCGTGCGGTAGCCATGAATGACGTCTAGCCCAAACAGCAACGGAATCTTCAGGCGCGAGCGCTCCATGGCGATGCGCTGCAGGGCGTTGGTTTCGGCGGCGCCTGTCAGATTCAGAAGCGAGCCGATTTGCCCCTTGGCGATCTGCTGGCGATAATCGGCGCGGCCCGTCCCCGGCCCGGTCGGCACGCCCGCCGAATACTGCACGAGCTGCCCGATCTTCTCCGCCAGCGTCATCTGCTGGAGAATGCGGTCGGCGCGACGCGCCAGCGCCGGGTCGTCAAGCCCGCTCTGCGCCTGCAAGCAGCCAGCGGCCAGCAGGACAAGAAGAGATAACGTCGAGATTCGCCGCATTAATTCCGCCGGGTGAACCGGTCACTCAAGACAAGGGCTTGTGTAGACCACCAACCAGCTTAGATGACGTAACCTGAGGCTGATGTTCAACCTGAAACGATCAATCGGAAATCTGCCGCAACAGCGGCGGCTCAGGAAGGTCTGCCGGCGGCGTGCTGCATGGAGTAGAGAGTTGCCGGCGTGCTCAAGGAGCGGAAGCCGCATTTCGCCATGGCGGTGCGGACCTCGGGATTGCGCATGAAGACGCGCCAGACGAACTGGCTGCGGGCGTTCTCGGCCATCAACATGCTTATCCCCTGGTCGATTCCGAGCACGTCGCCGGCGACCCACCCGGTCAGCGGGTTGAAGGCATCGACGAAGCCGTAGCGCTTCCATATCCGTTTGCCGTACTGGCTGTGCAGAGTGCGCAGCACGGCCATCGATTCGGGAAACATGAACGGCAGCGAGCCGGCGGCGGCGGCTGGAACGATGCTGCCATCGATAGGCCCCAGCCTGGGCGGGCCGCCCCAGACAACGTAACCCCGGCTGGAATCCGAGGCGGTAATTCCCCAGAGGTCCTCCGAGTAGCTCGGGAAGCGCGGCTTCAGGTCGCAACAGAACTGCCGGTGAGCTTGCGAGGCCAGTACGGAATTGGCGAAGTAATCCGCATATTCATCCTGTTTGTCGCGGAAGTCGAACCAGGCGTGAGAAAACTGGTGCACGAACAAGGGAGCCGGCGTGGAGATAAAGCGGTATTTCCCATACACCACCTGCGGACGCTGAAAGCGATGCCAGTACTCGGGGGCGATGGGATGAGTGGGCGAGCCGATGGCCAGCAGGTAGAGCATCGTGGCTTCGCAATAGGAATCCCAACGCAGCAGGTTGAAGCCGAGCTCGGGAGTCCAGCAGAGGGAGAAGGTCTCGCCGTTGTTCATGGCCCAGGGCCAGTCCACGCGCTCGTAGAGCCGGGTGGCATCGCGGCGAATCGCGCGGTCGCGGAAGTACTGGCGACAGGTGAGCGCGCCGCAGAGCAAAATCGCGGTGTCGATAGGCGAGACTTCGGAGAGGGCAAAGCGACTGCCGTCGCGCAGGTCGGTGTAGTGATAGAGAAATCCGTGGACGTGCGGCAGGCGGTTCGCCAGGAAATACAGCGTGCGGCGCACCCGGGTGGCGATTTCGGCGCGCGGGGCATAACCACGGCGGTGGCCGATGCACAGCGCCGTGAGCCCGAACCCGGTGGCGGCGATGCTGCTCATGCGGCGCGCGTCGCCACCGGTCGCCTGGGCACGGTCGCGCACCAGCCCGGTCCGGGGATCGGCCTCATGCCAGAAGAATTCAAAGGCCGAACGTTCGAGCTCGTCCAGCAGCCGGGAATCGCTGAGTCGGCCGGCGCGCGTGGCCGCCTGCAACAGGCTTGACGCGCTACCCCCGCCGGCCAGCGGGAAAAGCGCGGCCGCGGCCAGGGCGCCGCGTAGAAATTCGCGTCGGGTGCTGGACATAGCGATGACCGGGAATCTACTCTCGCATGCCAGCTTTGTTCTTTAATTAGGTGAAACCACCAAGAATTGCGGATAAGAAAACGGGAGGCGGAGGCAAGGAGCTAGGGGAGTTTCAAGTTTCCACCGGATCTCCGGTCTAGAAACATGAAACTGAACCTTGAAACTTTTCTCAGCCCGCCTTGGCCAGGATCTTCTCCGCAGGGCGCTGCGGCGGGGCGGGGTGGGGCTGAGGTGGTTTTTTCAGCCGCTTCACCGCTTGCAGCGCGGGCCGCTCCTGCAGGAGCAACTCGGTCGCCTGCACCTGGACGTCTCGGTGGAACCATTGCTGCACAACGTCGTTGTTGAGGAAATTGGCGATCGCCAGCAGGCTCATGCCCTGGTGATGAGCCATCCATGACTTCACCAGCGCGAAACGCTGCCGGCGCGGACGGCCCGGCAGGGGAGTGAAGTCTGCCGCCTCGTAAAATCCATAGGCCCCGAACCAACCCTGCTTGGCCATGCGCCTCATGTTCTTGAGGGCGGCGGGATCGACCGCCAGCGCCAGCGCGGTGGCATAAGGAGCCACGACCAGGCGCTCCGATTGCTCCTCTTGCAGAGCCAGCTCGGGAACGGTAAAGGCACGATACTGGTAGCTGCCGGCCTCGTCCACTTCCGCATAACCGGATTCGGAGATGCCCCAGGGAATACGCTTCTCCGCCGCATAATTCTGCTGGGCGCGCACCGCCCCTTCCATGGCCCGCTGCAGCAGCGAGCCGCGATAAGAGCGCATCCAGACGGCCGGCATCAGGTATTCGAACATGGTGCCGGTCCAGGAGAGCAACGTGGGACGGCCATCGACGGTCACATAAGCTCTTCCCAGCCGCAGCCAGAGCTCCTGGGGAACGTCGCCCTTGGCGATAGCGATGAAGCTGGCCACGCGCGACTCGGAAGCCAGCAGATCGTAACAGGCGTCATGCAGCTTGCCTGCCTCCACGTCGTAGCCAATCGATAGCAGCTTGCGACGCTGGTCCAGGAGAAAGCTGAAATCCATCTCTCTGACCCAACGCTCGGCATCGGCGGCAATCTGGCGAAGCTCCCGGACCAGGCATTCGCAGCGGCTCTGCGCATCCTCAAGTAGCGGAAGCAGCCGCTTGAGCTTGGCGGCAAAGACGGCGGCATCGGCGGAAGGGCCCACTTCAGCCGGGCCGCCTTGGCTTTCTCCGCTCAGCTCGGGCATCCTGTCCAAGGCCTGCTTGAGTTTTTCCTGCAATTGCGAGATGTAGCCCGGCAGTTGCGAAAGCGGAATCTTCTCCGAGTGGGAATCAAGATTCAACCATGTGCGCAGCGAATCGAACTCCGGCAGCAGCCATGGCAGGTAGTCGCCGGCGATTTGGCGCGCACGCGTCTTACGTTCCTTGAGCTGAGCGGAAAACCAGCGCCCGCTGGCCATCTTGGCTTCTTTTCCGGCTTTGCCCGGCATGACCAGCACCTCCTGATCTGCCGCCAGCAAGCGTTCCAGCCAGGGCAGCTTTGCCGACTGGCGCAACGATCGGCGCGCACTGCGGGAGAGCAGGCGCAAGTCGAGCAGCTCGCGCAGGTGGTCCTCGTAGCCCTCCAGCAGGACGGGCGAGAGCAACGGCTTCTGCAGCAATGCCAGGCATCCGCCCTTGAGCGCGATCAACGAGGCTGCCAGGTTGCCGCTATCCACGCTGGAGACAAACCTGGGCGCCAGCGCGCTCAGCGTTTGCGTGTCGTACCAATTCAGCCAATGCCCACGGTAGCGCGGCAGCCGCTCCAGGGTTTGCATGGTTCGCCGCGTCTGCTGCTGGAACTCCGGAACGGTCAAGTAGCCGAACTCGCAGGCGGCCTGACGCGCGTTCAGCAGAAAGCCGATGTTGGTGACCGAGGTGCGCGACATAACCTTGGCAGGTTCCTCCTGCACGCTATCGGGAATCAGCCAGTTTTGCTCCTGGTCGCTGAACTGGGCAAAGTAACGCCAGGCGCGCAGCGCCGCCCGGCGCAGGAACAGTTCGTCCTTTCGGGAAGCGCCCTTGCGCAGCGGATAAGGCGGCCGGTCCAGCCAAAGCGAGACCAGTTTGCTGCCCGCCCAAAGCGCCAGTATGGGAAGCGCCGCCGGCAGCGCCGATGGCCGCTTCCACCCCAGCAGTGCCCCGATTAGGGCGGCAATAGCGGGCGTCCAACTCAGGTACAGGTCCACCGGAGTTCGCTTCTGCCCGAGCTCCGCTTCTGCCGCCGTTTCCCACTCCAGCAGGCGCTGGCGTGAAATCATGCGCCGGTAGAGGGCGCGCCAGATGGCATCGGTTGCGACCAGCGTATTGTGGGCCAAAAAGGTGAGCGTCGTCAGGATGTTGATCAGGGCCGCGCCCATGACGCGGAAGGCGTCGCTGATCAGTTCGGCGCGCCGGGCAAGCAGACCGCGCACGATAGCGAAGGCAAACTGCACCCAGGGCGGCACGAACAGGATCAGAAGCGTCACCAGCGTCCAGTAGAGCGCCGAGCCGTGAAGCAGCGTCCAGCCCAGCAACAGCAGGGCCATGGTGGCAGGCGCGACCACGCTGCGGCGCAGGTTGTCCAGGATCTTCCAGCGCGAGATCAGCGAGATGGGGTTGCGGACGCGGCGGCCGCTCTCATCCGGCACGCGCGGAAAGAGCCATTCCACGATCTGCCAGTCTCCGCGCAGCCAGCGATGCTTACGCCGCACGTAGGCGCTGTAGTGCGAGGGGTATTTGTCGATGACCTCCACGTCGCTGACCAGGCCGGCGCGCGTGTAAGCGCCTTCGATGAGATCGTGACTAAGCAGCGAATTGCGCGGGAAGCGGTGATCGAGCACGCGGTGCAGCGTGCGCACTTCGTACAGCCCTTTTCCGGTAAAACTGCCCTCGCCGTAGAGGTCTTGATAAACATCGGAGATGGCGCGCGTGTAGAGATCGAAGCCGGTCTGCCCGGAAAAGATCGCGGCCAGCCGCGAGCGGGAGGCGCTCTGAACGCTCACCCCCACCCGGGGCTGCAGGATACCGAAGCCCTGAGTCACGATATTCCGCTCCGGGTCGATGATCGCCTGGCAGAGAGGATGGGCCAGGGTTCCAACCAGCTTTTGCGCCGCTCCGCGAGGCAGCTCGGTATCGACATCCAGGGTTAGCACGTAACGGATGCGGGGCAAAATGGAAGCATCGCCGACCTTGACCGGAAAGCTGTCGTAGTCTCCCAGGATCAGTTTGTTGAAATCCAGCAGCTTGCCGCGCTTGCGCTCCCAGCCCATCCACACGCCTTCGCGAGGGTTGTAGACGCGGTGCCGGTGAAACATGGAAAAGCTTCCCGCCCCGTTGCCGGCGTATTTTTCGTTCAGCTCGCGCACCAGTTGTGCGCACAGCTCCACCCGGGGATCGCTTTCCAGCGGCTGCTCGGCGGAATCGGGCAAGTCGGTCAGCACGGCAAAGTGCAGGTTGGGGCTGAGGTTCCCCACGTAGCGTACTTCGAGATCGCGCACCAGTTGCCGCACCTGCTTCTCGTTGAGCAACAGCGCCGGCACCACCACCATGGTCGCGCACTCTGGCGGAATTCCCCGGCTAAAATCGAGCTTGGGCAACATTCGCGGCTGCAGGAGCGAGGTGACCAGATAGTTCATCACCTCCACGGCGCTCTGGCTGCAGGGCAGCAGCAATACCAGGGCGGCGAAGAAGATGCTGCCGAGGGAATAAATGTCGATGCCGCGCCAGATGATGGCTACGGTAATCACCAGCGTAAGCAGCTCGATGCCGGAGAGATAAAATTCGTCGGGGTTGCGACGCAACAGAACCTGCAGGCGCTCCGCCCAGGGCAGGCGAACGCCGGCGCGCTGGCGCAACTCCTCGGCACCCTCGGCGACCAAGTAGTAGCCGATGTGCGCCCGCCGCGCGGCCATTCGGGAGCCCCAGCCAGATGCCCCGGTGCCGGAGGCTGCTTGCAGGCGGGGGTTGGCCCGGGAACGCTGGGCGGAGGCGCGGGCCAGCGTGAGCGCCATCTCGGCTATCTCTAACTCCGAGTGCTCGGAGTGCTCCGCCAAGTGAGTCACCGCCGCCCGGTACATGGCGCGGCTTTCGAAATCCATGCGGGAGTAAGCGCCCGCCGGATCCTGCCGCAACACCTGCTCGAACACAGTCAACGGTTCCAGCAGTTCCTTCCAGGACGTTTCCCTGATCGCCAGCAGGCTGTGAATGCAGACCTCGGCTCCGGCGCGAACGTTGTCCTTGCCTTCGCCGGAGCCGGTTGCGGGTTTCTCCTCCTGCCGCGAAAGGGAACGCGCAAGCTGCTCCAGCAGCGCCAGCTTGAGCGAGAGTGCCAGGTTATTCAGCTCGCGCTGGCTCAAGGCGGTTACCGCCTGGAATCCGCGCATGAAGGCACTGAACCCGGCTTCGGCAAAGCGGTACTGCAAGGTGGCGAGCAGCTCTTCGGCCAGGAAAAGGGTGCGTGGCGCGGCTTCACCGCTGGCGCGGCGCGCATGCGGCAGGCGGCTGAGCTCGTGCTTCCAGCGATGCAACTCGGCCATGGTCGAGTCCACCAGGCGGAGATGGTCGTATAGCCAGCGCTCGTCCTCGTCCCATTCATGGCGCGTTTGCAGTCGAATCTTAGACGCCGATGCTTGCTTGAGTTTCCGGTCAAGCTCTTTGACTCGTTGCGCAACGCGGCTTGATCGCCCGCCATTTGGCACCTCGAACAAAGAGCGTGCGCACTCGCTCCCGGCGGCGGCCTGCAACTCCAGACCGCTGGTTCCAGCTTCCCCTGCCGGGGCGCGATTGTTCACCGCGTCAAGCAGTTCCAGATGCGCCCTTTCAGCCATGCAATATCCCCTGGTCGCTAGCGATAGCTGGCGGCCTGCATTTCAAACATCTCGGCGTAGCGTCCCCCAAGAGCCATTAACTGCCTGTGGTCTCCGTCTTCGGCGATGCGGCCGCTGGCCAGCACGACGATGCGGTCGGCCATGCGCACGGTGGAGAAGCGGTGCGAAATAAAGAGCGCGGACTTGCCCTGGGTCAGCTCGGCGAAGCGCTGGAAGACGGCGAATTCGCTGCGCGCGTCCAGCGCCGCCGTGGGCTCGTCCAGGATCAGCAATTGCGCATCGCGCAGGTAAGCGCGCGCCAGCGCCAGCTTCTGCCACTCTCCGCCCGACAGATCCACGCCCTGGTGAAAGCGCCGGCCCAGCATCTGTTCATATCCCCCCGCCAACCGGGCGATGACTTCATCCGCCATGCTCTTGCGGGCAGCGATGTGAATACCGTCGAGATCGTCAAGCTCCTCAATTCGGCCGACGGCGATGTTCTCGCGGGCCGTCATCTCGTAACGCATGAAATCCTGGAAGATGACTCCGACCTCCCGGTAGAGGTCTTCCAGGTCGTATTCACGCAGATCGACTCCGTCCAGCAGAATCTGTCCTTCGGTGGGGTCGTAGAGCCGGGTAATCAGCTTGACGATGGTGGTTTTTCCCTCTCCGTTCTCGCCGATCAGGGCAACGCGTTCCCCCGGAAGCAGGCGAAAGTTGAAGCGGTCGAGCACCAGCCGCGAGCCCCCGGGATAGCGAAACGAGACGTTGCGGAACTCGAAGCCGCGCACGATGGGACGCGGCGCGGGCAGCGCGCCGGGCTTGGAGACAATCGTGGGCTTCATCTCGAAGAAGGCCAGCAGGTCGGTCAGGAACAGCGCCTGGTCGGCTATGCTGGAGGCGGTAGTGAAGATCTGCTGGATGTTGTTGCTGGCCTGCAGAATGGCCCCGGCCAGAAAATAGAGGGTGCCGACCGACAGCACTCCCGCCAGGGTCTTCCAGATTACCCAGACATAGGCGGCGTAATATCCCATGGTGCCGAGCACAGACAATAAGCCGCCGGCCACCAGGCGGCGCCGCGACAGCTCCACGTTCTCGTCATAGATCTGGTCGGAGAGGCGGGCGAAGCGCTCGGTGAGAAAGCCGCTCAGCCCGAACAGCTTCAGCTCCTTGGCCGCTTCCTTGCTGCCCCCCAGGATGCGCAGGTAATCGAGTTGCCGCCTTATGGGGGTCTGGCGAAAGTTCTTGGCGTAGCCGAGGAAAGCAAAATGGCTCTCGCCCAGGAACGCCGGCACCACGCCGGCCACCAGCAGCAGCAGCAACCATGGGGAAAAGTACACGATGGAAATCGAAAGCGAGAGCGTGGTAATCACTTGCTGCAGCAACCGGCCGATCGACTGGATCATGCCCAGACGGTCGGTCGCCTGTACCCGCGCCCGCTCCAGACGGTCGTAGAACACCGGGTCCTCGTAGGCAATCACGTCCAGTTGCGCGGCATGGCGCATGACCTCGACGCTTACGTGGCGCGTGTATTTGTCGGAGAGCAGGGAGTCCAGGTAGTCGAGAACCCGGCTGAGCACGGCGGTCAGTACCGCCAAAGCAAACTCCAGGACCACCAGCCACCAGAAATGAGGCGAGAGCGGTTGGTGGCGCGCCACCACGTTTACGATGGCATCGATGATGAACTTGCTGACGGCCAGCAGCCCGATGGGCAGCAGCGAGACAACTACACGGAAGATAATGCCCGCCGACACCACCGCCGGGCCGGATTCCCACACCATCCTGAGCACGGGAGGCACCTGCTTCAGCGCGGCCAGGCGCTCATGCCAGGCAGTCCAGAAGTTTTCTCTGCTCTTCGTCACGGCTAATTCCGTCCATCCAGCGCCCCAACCGCGGCACCGGCGGTCGCGGCCACCACAGACCTTCCCCTAAACAGATGAGAAACAAGAAGTTCTCGTCGCTGGAATTAAGGACAAGCCTGGGGTACGGTATGGAAGCGGCGTCTTCTGAGAGATGCGCGATGCCACCGCCGGGTTGCAGAGATCGCACCTGCGGTGAAGTTGCTCAGAAACGATAACCAGGCTTGAGCTCGCAATGAAAGCTCCGGCTTTGATCCTCGCCGGTGGCGGCGCAAGTGGCCCAGCTCAAATTCAGTTTGGGCCCCAGCGGGAATACGATGTCGGTGCCGTCGATCTCGGCTTCAAGGCTTGGCCCCTCCGCCTGCGCCGGCAGGATGAAATCCAGCACTCGCCCGAAAACCACCGGATAGTAGCTGCGTACCACGTTGCTGACCATGGGATGAAACACCTCGGCCTCGACCAGGAAGGTGGCCGTATCCGACCAGTCCAGCACGGAGATGTGAAGGTTGCGGCCGCCCTGCGAAGAGCTGTTCTCCTCGACGCGGGTGAACGGGCACGGACCGGCGATGCAGGAAATCCTGGCGTTGCGGAACTGGTTGCCCTCGCCGGCGTCCAGCGAGAGGGAGCCGACCGCAGCCTTCCATTTGCCATCCGGCGAACACCGCGACTGGTCATTACAGGGGACGTTGCCGGTATTGACGACTTCGAACGTTTTGCCCAGGCTGCCTACATTGACGTCTGTCGTGGTGTTGATTGTGTATCTAAGCCGCACGTTGGCCACGCGTGCCGCGTTAGGGCTCGACTCGGCGGCGACGATGCCCGGCGCCGGCAGCATGCGCGCAATATAAATCCTGTCGCTCACAGGCTCTGTCATAAGGAGAGGCTGATATCCCGCGTGCCTGAGGCTCAAGGCAAGCGGCTGGCCCACCCGGAAGCCGTGGCTCAGCGTCAGGTTGAAGCCTCCCAGGGAGTCGGATGTGGTGGAAGCAACCGCCGAACCATTGGCGTTGGCGGAGATTGCGACTCCGGAGATCGGCAGTTGCTTGCGGGGATCGGCATCCTGCGTCAGCACCACGCCATGCAGGGTGATGGGCTGCTGGCGCCGGGAGAACCAGATGGCGACGACAATTGCCGCGACGGCCAATGCGGCGCCAATAATTGCCGGCCAACGCTTGCGCCGCCAGATACCGGGCTGGATGCTTTGTTCCATAATTCGGCTTCCAGGAATCTCGATAAATTCCGGATTCCAATAATTGAAGAGATGCATACGGCTGTCTAGCGTGTCAGAGAAGGCGGGCTGCTGTTTGCGGTGGAGAATCGCCAGCTTTCCGAGGTCATCTAAATCGAGAGATGGGAAAGGACGCTGCTCCGCACGAAAGCGGGAGCCGGTCCAGGCTTTCGCGCCGGGAGTTCCTGCGCAAGCTCGCGGGTCTTGCCGGCCTTGGCGCCGTGGGAGGTCCGGTTTTGCGCGCCGCCACCCCAGCCTGGTTTCGCGCCTTCGGCCGCACCAGCCAGTGCCGCAACCGTGGCCGGCAGAGCCGGCGCGCCGCCTGCCAACGCCCTGCCGCCGGAAGATGATGCTCTGCTGGAGGAGCTGGAGCACGCCAATTTCCTGTACTTCCTGGAACAAGCCAATCCAACCACCGGCCTGGTAAGAGATCGCTGCAACCTGCGCGCCCCGGGAAAAAATGCCGATGTGGCCAGCATCGCCGCCACCGGATTCGGCCTGACAGCGCTTTGCATTGGCGAGAAACGCGGTTACATCGCCCGGCGCGAAGCGCGCCAGCGCACCCTGGCCGCCCTGCAATTTATCAGTAGCCGGCTTCCCAGCCATCGCGGCTTCTTCTACCACTTTGCCAACCTCAACTCGGGAGAAAGAACCTGGGATTCGGAGGTCTCCTCTGTGGACACGGCCTTGCTGCTGTGCGGAGTGCTCACCGTGCGGGAGCATTTCCGTCTGGCCGCGATCACTCGCCTGGCCAACCGCATCTTCAACCGGGTTGACTGGAAGTGGCTCTCGGAAGACACCTCGCTGCTGCCGCATGGCTGGACTCCGGAGGTTGGTTTTCTGCCCTATCGCTGGGATTACTACAGCGAGTTGATGATGATGTATCTGCTGGGCCTGGGGTCAGCCTCGTACCCGTTGCGCGCGGAAACCTGGAACGCCTGGAAACGGACCTTATTCGAGTATGACGGGCTGCGTTACATTGGCTCGTTCGCGCCGCTGTTCGTGCACCAGTACTCGCAGGCCTGGTTCGATTTTCGCGGCAAGCGCGACCGCTACGCCGATTACTTCCACAACTCGGCCATCGCCACCGAGGTTCATCGCCGCTTCTGCATCGAATTGGGGCGGCAGTTTCCCGACTACAGCGACGATCTTTGGGGCATAACCGCTTCCGATTCGGCGAAGGGCTACGTCATTTGGGGTGGTCCGCCCGCCATCGGGCCGATCGACGGCACGGTAGTCCCCAGCGCCGCCGGGGGCTCGTTGCCTTTTCTGCCGCAACCCACCCTGCGCGTGCTCCGCACCATCAGGACGCGTTACGCCCAGGCTTGGGGACGCTACGGCTTCGTAAATGCCTTCAACCCGCTGACTAACTGGTACGACAGCGACGTGGTCGGAATCGATACGGGAATCACCATGCTGATGGCCGAGAACCTGCGTACCGGCTTCGTCTGGGAAACCTTCATGAAGAGCCCGGAGGCACAGCGCGGAATGCGGCGCGCCGGCTTTCGGCGGTACGGGTAAACAGGGATTGTTAGGCGTGGTGTATCAACAGGTTGCTCTGGAAACCATTCTCCATCCAGTGTCATCCTGAGCGAAGCGAAGGATCTGCAGTTTACTGAAATGCGACCTCAAGCCGCGCGCTGCTTCTCGCCCTGCTCTTTGAGCTCAAGGTTGAGCACGTGGTATTCCTCCGCACCCACGTTCTCGGCGGAATGCGTCTCCGGGCCTCTCCAGGCAACCGCGCCGGCTGGAGCCTCAATCACCTTCGAAGTGCCGTCGGGATAGCTGAACCGGATTTTGGCCGGGGTCAGAGCGTATACCAGGTAATTTGTGTTGTGCGCATGCATAGGGACCGTCTGGCCCGGTTGCACGCGAACATCTATCAGGCGCACCTGCTCGTTTTCGAGGATGCACGTGTGGGTGGCTGAGGCGACGACGATCGGATCGCGGCTGGTATTGCCGGCGGGCGCGCTCATTCTGGCCTCCTCTTAAGAGCCTGGCCATAAGAACCGGGGACGAGTGCGGCTGGTTGCTCGCAATGCGAGATGAAAATTGGCGCTGGCTGCTTTGAACACAAGCTGGTGATTTTGATCACAGACATTGCCAGCGCGCAGGCAGAGATTATGCGTCACTGGCTGGGGTGAGTGTCACGCCATGTACTCTCGTCTAGTTCCGCCGTCTGCTCCGAAGCAGCAGACTGGCCTCGCCTTCCCGTTGCGCCTGGCCAGTCGCGTGCCGGCGTGGGTACTGGCTTTTACGGTCTCAATCGTTGTCCTGGTAGCTGCCACCGGCCTCGATTTCCTGCTGGAGCAGCGCTCGCGCTCTTTCCTGAGCAACATTGACGGCTCGGCAGTCTTGGCCGCGCTGGTCGCCGGCTTACTCTTCTATCGCATGTTGTGGTACGAACGACAGCGGCGCCTGGCCATCCGCCAGCGGCTGGAAATCATCGCGGAGATGAATCACCATGTCCGCAACGCCATCCACACCATAATGCTTTCCGCCCATGTCCCCCAGGACAAGAATGTCGTAACAGCCATTGACGAGTCAGTGCAGCGGATTGACTGGGCGCTGAAGGAAATCCTTCCCAAGCTGTAATCATTTAAGATTTTTGATTTCAGATTGAACAGCAGGAAACTGTGCTTCCGTCTTTCAATCTAAAATCTAAAATCAGAAATCAAAAATCTCAAATGTGTTACTCCAGCTTCGCGCTTCGCGTCTCCTTCAGCCGCTTTACCCGGCTGACGAAGTCGGCGATGGGCACCGATCCTTCAGCCTTGTCCTGGCCGCGGACGCGCACGTTGACTTGGCCGCTCTGCTGCTCCTTGTCGCCCATCACCAAAATGAACGGGACCTTCTGCAGGGCGTGCTCGCGGATTTTGGCGTTCATCTTCTCGTTGCGGGCATCGATCTCGACGCGGGCGCCGATGGCCTTCAACTCGGCGGCCACCTGGTTGGCGTAGTCGACGTGGCGCTCGGCGATGGGCACCAGCGCCACCTGCACCGGCGAGAGCCACAGCGGAAAAGCGCCGGCATAGTGCTCGATCAGCACTCCGAAGAAGCGCTCGGTCGAGCCGAACAGGGCGCGATGCACCATCACCGGCTGGTGGCGCTGGCCGTCTTCGCCCACGTATTCCAGCCCGAAGCGCTGCGGCAGGTTGAAGTCGAACTGCACGGTGGTGGCCTGCCACAGCCGGCCCAGGGCGTCGACCAGTTTGATATCGATCTTGGGCCCGTAGAAGGCGGCTTCGCCAAGGATGAATTTGTAAGGAATGCCCTTGCGCTGGAGCACGTTGCGGAGCGAGTTCTGCGCCAGGTTCCACTGCTCCTCGCTGCCCACGTAGTGGGCGCGGTCGTTGGGGTCCCAGCCGGAAAGCTCGACCTGGAACTCGGTGAATCCGAAGGCGTCGAGCACCGCCTTGGCAAAATCGATGCAGCCTATGATTTCGTCTTCGATCTGCTCGGTGGTGCAGAAGATGTGGGCGTCGTCCTGGGTGAAACCGCGCACCCGCATCAGCCCGTGCATCACCCCGGAGCGCTCGTAGCGGTAGACGGTGCCCAGTTCGCCGTAGCGCACCGGCAGATCGCGATAAGAGCGCAGCTTGTCCTTGTAAATCAGGATGTGGAACGGGCAGTTCATGGGCTTCATGCGGTATTCGGCGTCGTCCAGTTCCATGGGAGTGAACATGTTCTCGGCGTAGAAGCCTTCATGCCCGGAGGTTTGCCAGAGCTGGCGCCGCGCCACGTGCGGGGTATAGACCAGGTCGTAGCCGCGCTTGAGATACTCCTCGCGCATCCAGTCTTCCATCTCCTTGCGGATGAGGCCGCCCTTGGGATGCCAGAAGATGAGTCCCGGCCCGGCCAGCTCCTGGATGGAAAACAGGTCGAGCTGCTGGCCCAGCAGGCGATGGTCGCGCCGCTTGGCCTCCTCGATTTTGTGCAGGTACTCGTCCAGCTCCTTCTTGCTGAAGAACGAGATGCCGTAGATGCGCTGCAGTTGCGGGTTCTCCTCCTTGCCCAGCCAGTAGGCGCCGGCTATGTTGAGCAGCTTGAAGGCCTTGATCTTGCCGGTCGAGGGAATGTGCGGGCCGCGACAGAAGTCGACGAAATTACCGGTCTTGTAGAGCGAGATTTTTTCGTCGGGCCGGGTGAACTCCTCGATGAAGTGGCACTTCATGAAGTCGCCCTCGGCGCGGAAGCGCTCCAGCCCTTGCTGGCGCGGCAGGAACTCGCGCGCGTAGGGTTCGTCGCGCTCGACGATCTCCTGCATCTTCTTCTCAATCTTCTCCAGGTCCTCGGGGGTAAACGGCGTGGGCCGGTAGAAGTCGTAGAAAAAGCCGCTCTCGGTGGCCGGTCCGTGGCCGAGCTTGGTCTCAGGGAACAGCTCGAGCACGGCGGCGGCCATCAGATGCGCAGACGAGTGGCGATAGACCGGCAGCGCCTCGGGATCGCGGTCGGTAAGAATGCGCAGGCTGGCATCGCGCTCCAGCGGCTTGGTGAGATCGGTGAGCTCGCCATCGCCGTCTTTGGAGCCGAGCGGCATCACCTTGGCGGCCAGGGCAGCATCGGCCAGCCGCGGCGAAATGGAACGGGCAATCTCAAGCGGGGTGGTTCCGGGAGAAACTTGCTGAACACTGCCATCAGGTAGCTGAACTTTGATCTGGGACATGAGAACTCCGGCCGCGTCTACAATACGCAGTCCAAGAAATTTTGCTGAATAGATCGAGTTTAAAGATTGCGGCAGGGAGAAGCAAATGCCGGCAGGGGATAGCTATACACATCAATTTCCAATAATAAAGGGCGCAGGTAGCGGCCCAAACAGGCGCGGCGCACGTTGGCTGATGGGTCAGAGAATATCTGGGATCATGGCACGCCTGTCAGGCGGATGCCAGTTGCCCGCAAAGCCGTTGCACGGTGGCGCGTTCCAGGATGCTTCCCTCCAGAAAGGCAAACCCGTAAATTTCATTTTTGCGGTAACGAACCTGGGCATGCGGCTCCAGTGCCGTCTCCAGCCGTTTATCAGAGATCCGAATCCGTACGTACTCGCCGGGAATCAAGTTTCCACTGATCCGCCCCCCCAGACCGCCTTCGCCAACGCTGCAGGAAAGTCCTTGGAAAGCACTCGATTTCCCCGAGCGCATCACGGTCACCACAATCGGCACCTGCACGGAAAATCGGGGAAACTTGCGGACAGCCTGCTGGTTTTTCAGGGGCGATTCCAGCAGTTGTCGAAGAACGGAAAGCAAACTATGAACGCCCTTTTCTTTTTCAACGAATGCATCGACATGTTTCAGTGCGCTGGAGGGAATATCACACGACCCTGAGAACAGGATAATCGGGGTGTCCGGCCGCATCCGCTTCATTTCTACGGCAACTTGTCCGCCGTTCATACCCGGCATGAAGTAATCCAGAACAATCGCATCCACCCGGCGTCCCGACATCAGCTTCAGGGCTTTGGGGCCATCACTGGCGACCAGCACCGCATAGCCCTTCACCATCAGAGCGGATTGAAGCAGGCTAAGAACAGCTTGCTCGTCATCAACGCAAAGCACGATATTGCGGACGGTGGACGACTGAATAGTCATATTGCAGCGAATGCCTGACGGGTTTGCCGGTCATTCGCGAACCGGCTAGTCAAAATTGACCTTCTTATCGTCTACTTCCCGCAGAGCCTTCGGATACATGACGAAAGTGCAGAACAAAGCGGCGGTGGTACATGGGCGGACAGAACGGCAGGGTGAGACGAACACCCGCGCTCAGGATAGCAATTGGCCTCTTTCTATACGCCGCGCTGTTCGGCGAGCCGCGACCCAGCGATCGAGTCCTCGCCGACGCCCCAAATCAGCTTATAGATATATAAGTACGTCTTATTTTGATTGGACGGAAATTGGTCCGGGGTGAATTTTCCCGTGGGCGCTCATGTTCGCCCGCTCACCGCATCCTTCACGGCGCGTGCCACGTTCCAAAGGAAGGCGCCGGCGCCGCTCGCCAGGGCCGCCGGAATGGCCACGTGCCGGTAGGCGACGGTCATGTCAGGCTGTACATGGTGAACGCCGGCCATGACCACGGTGGCGATTATTCCGGTCAGCAGGCCCAGCGCCATGCCCAGCATGGCGAATAAAAGCGTCAACAGCAGCGTGCGAAAGCTGATCATGATAAACCGCACGTACCACGGAGCCCGGGTACGCAGCGGCGGCCTGGCGCGGTTTTCAACTTCCAGCGACATACATTGATTTTATCTCCTGAGCAGGCGCTGGGGCGAAGGTGCACCACCCTCGCGCCGGGTGGTTCGGTGCTAGGGTGGGCTCTGTGGCCGCATAGGACGCGGCACTCGGTCCGGCCAGTGCTCCCGGCACACCAGGTTCGCCTTTCGGGTAACATTGGTGCGTGCTCAAGACGGTTCGAGCCTATATTCGCGAGCGCGAGTTAATTCGCGCCGGCGAGCGCGTGCTGGTGGCCGTCTCCGGCGGGGCGGATTCCGTCGCTCTGTTGCGCGTGCTGTTGGAGCTGCGGGACGAGCTGGGGATCGTGCTCTCGGTCGCCCATCTCAATCACCAACTGCGCGGGCCGGCGGCGGAGGAAGACGCGCGCTTCGTGGCGGAGCTGGCCGCCAGCCACGGACTGGAGTTCTATCTCGCCGCGCGCGACGTCCGCGCCCACGCGGCTGAACGGAAGCTCACCCTTGAAGCCGCCGGGCGCGAACTGCGCTACGGGTTCTTTCGCCAGCTCATCGACCAGAACCGCGCCGACAAGGTGGCAACGGGCCACACCCTCGACGATCAGGCGGAGACCGTTCTGCTGAAGGTGCTGCGCGGAAGCTGGCTGCGCGGGCTGGGCGGAATTCACGATCGGCTGAACACGGAAGACGGCCGTCCCTGGGTGGTGCGGCCGCTGCTGGCGGTCACGCGTCGCCAGATCGAAGCTTATCTGCGCGCGCATTCGCAGAGCTGGCGCGAGGACGCCTCCAACCGCGATCTGCGCTTTACCCGCAACCGCGTGCGCAAGCTGCTTGCGCAATTGCAGGACGAATTTAATCCCGGCGTTGCCGCCACTTTGGCGCAGATGGCCGAACTGGCACAGGCGGAAGAGAGCTACTGGGCTAATATCGTGGCCGAACTGCCGCCGGGAGTGCTTCACCCGGCCGGGGAGGAAGCCGTCGAAGTGGATTGCCACCGCGCCGCCGCTTTGCCGGTTGCGTTGCAGCGAAGGCTTCTGCGCCTGGCCGGCGAGCGCCTCCGTTTGAGGCTTGGCTTCGATGAAGTGGAACGGTTGCGCCGCTTGCTGGCGGCCAGGAGCGGCGCCCGCTGCTCCTTGCTGGCCGGCTGGGAGGCGCGCCAGCAGCGCATCGGCGACAGCTTGGTTTTGCGCATTGGCCGCAGCCCCGGCGAGCCAATTGCTGGCGGATATGAATACCGCCTGGGCGTTCCGGGCGAGGTTGCCGTTCCTGAGGCGGGCTGCCTGGTCCGCGCACGGCTCGTGGAGGCGTCGCGAGAGCCCGACACAGCCGGACTCGCCGATGCGCAGCGCCTGGGCCCCGAGCTGACGGTGCGGAATTGGCGGCCGGGAGACCGCTATCTGCCCCGGGGCAAAGAGCACGAGCAGAAACTGAAGGTCTATTTTCAGCAGTATCGAATTCCACCGGAGAAGCGCACGCTGTGGCCCCTGGCCTTCCGTAATGACCAATTGGTCTGGGCGCAGGGAATGCCGATTGCTTTAGACTTCGAATTCAAACAAAATACGGGAGTTGCTGTTCGCCTCGAGAGCGTCACTCTGTCATCCCCCGCCAGGGCGGATAAGGCGTTTGCCGGGGAACGGGAAGAAAGCTCTACTGCCGGCTCGGACGCTCGCGGCTGGTCGCATCCGGAGCAGCCCAAAGCGCCAGGAGCCTGCTCAACCTCACCAAGGGAACAGACTGGGCCGGGTGGGGAATCCGAGCACACGGAGATCAGGGATGCCGGAACTCGTACACAATCACACTAGCTATCGGCTGAGGGTGCTGGCCTCGGCGGAGCAGATTCATAAGCGGGTACTGGAGCTGGCGCGGCAGATTTCCGATGATTTTAGCGGCCAACTCATATACACAGTCGGGGTACTGGAAGACGGTTTCATGTTCATGTCGGACCTGGTCCGCGCCCTCGAGGGACAGGTCGTTTGCCAGTTCCTGAAGCCATACGTCACCCAGCATGCCCGGGAGGGCGGATCCTCACTGGAAATCTTCTTTCGTCCGGAACTGGAGGTTACCAATCAGCACGTTCTGCTGGTGCAAGGGGTGGTCCAGACCGGCATCACCACCGAGTTCCTGATCCGGCATCTGACCTCTCGCGGCGCCACTTCGGTGCGCGTAGCCACCTTCGTCGATCGCAGCACCGATCGCCGCGTGCTGCTGCGCGCCGACTATTTCGGGTTCCTGCTCGATGACAGCTACGTGGTGGGCTATGGCCTGGGCACCGCCGACTTCGGGCGCAATCTTCCCTACCTGGCCATTCTGGAGGGACAGCCGCCGCCTACTCCCAGCCTTTGAGATAGCGGCTCGGGGAATTCAAAGCTGCGGCGGTCCGGCTGAAGAGGCTGCGAAAAAAACCTTAAGGTGTCATCAAAGGTATATTTTTTGCACCGGCGCTGAATTTGTACTTAGCCGGTCAGTGGAGTATCAAGAGCTGGAGCTACTTTCGTCGCGGAAAACGAGTACAATCGTGGGTAGGTGGAGGGCAAAAAAGCTGGGTCGGGGGGATTGGTGCAGCATCTAACTCTCTGAGGCGTAATCTGGACCAGCGGTGTTCTTTTCCCCCCAATCGAGGAGCTGGCTGTGAATTCGACGGTAAAACAAGTCGTGTTCTGGCTCGTCATTGTCTTGTCGGGCGTCCTGCTTTGGCAGGTCGTTAGGGCCGGCAACAATGGCGTGAAGGAACGTGAGATCAACTTCTCCCAGTTCATGACTGATGTGGACCAGGGGAAGGTCAAAGACGTAACTTTGACAGGGTCCGAAGTGCGCGGGCAGTACAGCAACGAAAAAGCAGCGTTTCACACCACCGTCCCCACCAACTACCCCGACATGATCAAGATCCTTCGCGACAAGGGCGTCAACATCACCGTGAAGGATGTCAGTGGGGGGGGCTGGCCCACCTGGCTGCTCAACCTGGCTCCCATCGTTCTGCTGGCGGCGCTGTGGATCTTCATGATCCGGCAGATGCAGACCGGAGGCAACAAGGCGCTTTCCTTCGGCAAAAGCAAGGCCCGGCTGCTCTCCACGCAGCAGAAAAAGATCACGTTCAAGGACGTGGCCGGGGTCGACGAGGCCAAGGAAGAACTGCGCGAAATCATAGAATTTTTGCGTGAAGCCCAGAAGTTCCAGAAGCTGGGCGGCCGTATTCCCAAGGGAGTGCTGCTGGTTGGCCCTCCGGGAACGGGCAAGACGCTGCTGGCGCGCGCCGTCGCCGGCGAAGCCAACGTTCCCTTTTTCAGCATCTCCGGTTCCGACTTCGTGGAGATGTTCGTGGGCGTGGGCGCCAGCCGGGTGCGCGACCTGTTCGAGCAGGGCAAGAAAAACGCGCCTTGCATCATCTTCATCGACGAAATTGACGCCGTTGGGCGTCACCGCGGCGCCGGCCTGGGTGGCGGGCACGACGAGCGCGAGCAGACCCTGAACCAGTTGCTGGTCGAGATGGACGGCTTCGAGTCCAATGAAGGCGTCATCCTGATCGCCGCCACCAACCGCCCGGACGTGCTTGATCCGGCGCTGCTGCGGCCCGGCCGCTTCGACCGGCGCGTGGTCGTCTCCCGTCCCGACGTGCGCGGACGCGAGGAGATACTCCGCGTCCATACCCGCAAAATTCCTCTGAACGACGACGTCGACCTCACCGTGCTGGCTCGCGGCACCCCGGGCTTCTCCGGCGCCGACCTGGCCAACATGGTCAACGAGGCCGCCCTGAACGCCGCCCGCCAGAACCGCAAGACGGTGTTGATGTACGACTTCGAGCTGGCCAAGGACAAGGTGCTGATGGGCGCCGAGCGCAAGTCGATGATCCTCTCCGAGGAGGAGAAGAGGGTCACCGCTTACCACGAGGCGGGGCACGCCTTAGTGGCGGCGCTCAGCAAGAACGCCGATCCGCTGCACAAGGTGACCATCATCCCGCGCGGCATGGCCCTGGGTGTGACCATGCAGTTGCCGATCGACGACAAGCACACCTATACCCGTGACTACCTGGGGACCCGCCTGGCCATCATGATGGGCGGGCGCCTGGCCGAGGAGTTGTTCCTGGACACCATGACCACCGGCGCGGGAAACGACATCGAACAGGCCTCCGATCTGGCCCGCAAGATGGTCTGCGAGTTCGGCATGAGCGAGCTGGGCCCAATCACCTTCGGCAAGAAAGATGAGCAAATCTTCCTGGGCCGCGAAATCGCCCAGCATCGCGATTTCAGCGAGGACACGGCCATCAAGATCGATCTCGAAGTTCGGCGGCTGATCGATGAAAGCTATATGGCGGCCAAAGAGATCCTGGAGAACAACCGCCAGGTGCTCATCGATATCGCCAACGCGCTGCTGGAGCGGGAAGTGTTGGACGCTCACGAGGTGCAGACGATTATCGAAGGCCGGAAGCTTGCCGCGCGCGTCTCTCCGGACTCGAACGACGATCATGGCGGGGTGCAGCAGGTGCTCAAACCGGAGCCTTCGCGGCAGCCGGGACTGACTCCGGGCGAACGCCCTTCACCTGCCTAGCTTAAGAGAAACACGGACTCAGGAGTAAAAAGCGAGGGTTCGACCCTCGCTTTTGTTTCATTAACCGACAGCTTCCAGCATCCTTCGCTCCACCCCCCGGAGAATGAAATAACTATTCGCTGAGGACCCGGCTTCGCTCAGGATGACCGCCCGGGGCTCTGGCTTGCACCCCGGGCAGCGTGGTCACTTGCGGTTTACAGCCTTTTTCAACTCCTCGCCGGGGGTGAACTTTGCTACCCGCCGCGCGGCGATCTTGATGAGTGTTCCTGTTTGTGGATTGCGGCCATTTCTGGCGCGGTGTTGTGAAACGGAAAACGTCCCAAAGCCGACCAACGTAACCCGTTCCGCCTTTTTCAGGGCCGAAAACACACTGCTGATAAAGGTCTCGATCGCAGCAGTTGCTTGGGTCTTGCTTACTCCTGTAGCGGCTGCGATCCTATCCACCAGATCCGCCTTGTTCATAGTAAGGCTCCTCTTAGACTCGACAGCCCAGGATATTTTGGCTGCCATTACGCTACTGGCATGACGCCATGTCAAGCACGAGTCGCTGCCGGATGGGAAAAAAGTGTGGGCCAGTGCAAGATTGGGAATTACCAGCGTTTTCCGTGCAAATTTTGGACCTAATCGGGAATTTGACAGAATAAAGCCCGCCGTCCGCAGGGCGGGACAGGCGAGCTTGAATTCGCCGCAGCCCGGGCAAACACCCGATTCGCCTTGCCAGGGTGCGGTCGAGGTTACGCGGACCAGCCTAGGCGGCTTACCTCGCCCTGGAAGCCGTCCTGGGTGAACTGCTCGGCTTCAGTGGAGCCCTTCAGGGCCGTGGTCGACGAGGCTCCGCCGGTGATCACTTTTGCAACCTCGTCGAAATAGCCAGTGCCAACGAAGCGCTGGTGTTTGGTAGCGGCGTAGGGTCGGCATAGGGAGCATAGGCCAGGCCGCGCGCGATGGCTGCATCCAGCCCGTTGCGAACGCAGTAAAAGCCTTCGGCGGTGCGTGGCTCATTCCAATAACACACGGTAATAACGGCGAGTCGTTTCCGGGGCAGGCTTTAGAGTGTGTCCTATTTGACTGAATCTGATGTCGCTTACACACTTTCCGGGTAATGCCCAGCCCTGTGATGGAAGCCGGAACACCATAGCAGCCGAATTTCCAGCATTCGACCCTGCAGCGATTCCCCTCAAATGAAGGAAGTCCAAGGCTTAGCGGAAATTTCCACTCTGCGGTGAGGTTTTCTCCACCACTAGCTGTGGACAGCTTGTTGAAGAGGTGAAAGAAAAGACCGGCAGCCTGTCAAACAGCTAAGTATTCCCCAGCCCTCCACACAACAACGACCGATTTTCCTCCAGGCAAAAACACAGGACACAGGCATTCACACACAATTACCCCCAATTTTCCAGTTTTCCGCAGGCCCTATTACTACTACTGGTTTTTTCCTGTCTTAAACTACAAGAGAGCAGTTTTAGTAACTGCATGAGTTACCTTAATGGGAAAACCGGAGTAGCGTGGCTGTTGTCAAGTGCACTGGCTAGGTATGATGCTGATTGTGCTCATATCCACCTTCATCCACAACTCAGCACAGTTTCTAACAGCATTCCCACAGCGGTGTATCAGTTCGTAATTGCCTGCAGGTGGGTTGATCATTCAGAGTTTCTGTATGGATTCAAGTTTAGAACCTACCTCGCAGAAGTGTCCTGTCTGCGCGGGAACGGGATTTAAGATCGTTCGAATTAAAAGTGACGGCAGCCAGGATCTCCAGAAGGCTGTAACCTGTGACTGCCGTATTCACTCGCGTACAACGCGATTGCTTGAGCTGACCCGGGTTCCGGAGCGCTATAAACATTGCGAGCTTTCCAACTTCGATCACGAGGGCCCATTTAAGTCGCTGGCGTCGGCCTACCGCGAAGCGTGCCGCTTTGTCGCAGAATATCCGCTGGAGAAGAAGGGACTGTTGCTGATCGGCCCGATCGGCGTGGGCAAGACTCATCTGGCTGCAGGAATCATCCGCGAGCTTATTCTGCAAAAAGGAATTTCCTGCCTCTTTTACGACTACCGCGAGCTGCTGAAGGAGATTCAGAACTCCTTCAATCCCTCGGTTCAGACAACGGAGATGGAGGTACTGCGCCCGGTCTTTGAAAGCGAGGTGCTCGTGCTAGACGAGTTGGGTGCGATCAAGCCAACCGAGTGGGTCTGGGACACAGTCAGCCACGTGCTGAACACGCGCTATAACGACGAGCGCACTACCATTATTACCACCAACTACCGTGATCAGCCTCCAGGAGGCGATTTGGAGCATGCCGGTGGCTATACGGCAGCGGCGCGCGCCAGCCGGGAGGAGACGCTCGGCGACCGCATTGGCGAACGCATGCGCTCGCGCCTGCATGAGATGTGCCGCATCGTAACCCTGGAGGGCGACGACTACCGCATGAAATATCGCGGGGCACGCTGCGACTAAGCACTCGGGCAAGTATCAGTTCCCACGCAGGTAAGATCCTTCACTTCTTCACACGGATTCCCAGCTCTTTCAGTTGCGCGTCCGAAACTGGGGTAGGTGCGTCGACCATCAAATCGACTGCACCGGCGGTCTTCGGAAATGGAATGACCTCGCGCAAACTCGAAGCCCCGGCCAGGATCATCACAATGCGGTCCAGGCCGAGCGCAATGCCGCCATGGGGCGGCGTGCCATACTGCAGTGCCTCCAGGAAGAACCCAAAACGCTGCTTCTGCTCTTGCTCGCTCATGCCCAGGGCGGCAAAAATCTTGGCCTGCACGTCCTGGCGGTGAATACGGATGGAGCCGGAGCCTAGTTCGGTGCCGTTGAGCACTACGTCGTAGGCACGGGAGCGGATGTCGCCCAGCACGGAGTTGGGATCGCGCACGGAATTCAGACCCTCAGTGAGTTTGTCCATGTCCTCTTCGTGCAGTGAGGTGAAGGGGTGATGGGCGGCGTTCCAGCGGCCTTCAGTCTCATCCCACTCGAACATGGGGAAGTCAGTGACCCAGAGGAAGCGGAAGCATTTTTCCTGGAAGAGGCCGTGGCGCGCGGCGTATTTTTGTGCCAGGGCCAGGCGGAGCTGCCCGGCGCCCGCACAGACTTCGGTAGCGCGGCGATTCTGCCGGCGCTGCCCGGCAACGTTGCCCGGGGCGACGCTCCCGCTGGCGGCATCCGCACTGCCGGCCGCCAACACGATCAGGTCGTCGTCGCGCGCGTCCGTAGCCTCCCGTATTTTAGCCGCGGCCGCAGGCAGGTTCCTTTCCATGCGCTTGAAGTCCTCAAAGAGCTTGATCCTGTTCTTTGCCCGGTCGGGGATGAGCAGCCGGATGTCGTCGCGCTCCTTGCGCGAGAGTTCGCCCACCTTGGGGATGCGAATGGCCAGCATCGGCATGGTGGGATCGACTGCCAGCGATTCCTTGTCGGCGGCGCTGAAGTCGGCGGAGATATCGGTCATGGGCGGCAGGCGCAGGTCGGGCTTGTCGATGCCGTAGAGCCGAATAGCCTGGTCATAGGTCATCTGCGGAAAAGGCGTCTCGATATGGTGGCCGGCGGCGGCAAAGGCGGCGGTGAGGAAACCCTCCACCGTCTCGAAAACCGTCTCCTGCTGGGCGAAGGAGATTTCTACGTCGATCTGGGTGAACTCCGGCTGGCGGTCGGCGCGCAGGTCCTCGTCGCGGAAGCAGCGCACGATCTGGAAGTAACGGTCGAAGCCGGCGATCATCAGGATTTGCTTGAACAACTGCGGCGACTGCGGCAGGGCGTAAAACTCTCCCTGATGGACGCGCGAGGGCACCAGGTAGTCGCGCGCGCCCTCCGGCGTGGAGCGCGTCATGAAGGGCGTCTCGATCTCAAAGAATCCCTTGCCGGCCATGTGGTTGCGGATGGCCATCGCAACCTTGTGGCGGGTCTCGATGTTGAACTGCATCTCCGGCCGGCGCAGGTCGACGTAGCGGTACTTGAGCCGCAGCTCCTCGTTGCTGATGGCTTCTTCACCGGGCAGAAAGGGCGGCAGCTTGCTCTCGTTCAGCAGGAGCATCTGGCTGGCGACCAACTCCACGTCGCCGGTCTCGATGTTGCTGTTGCGGGTGGATTCGTCGCGCAGCTTGACCTGCCCAATCACCGCCACAATGTACTCGCTGCGCAGGTCCTGGGCCCGGGCGTGCAGGGCGGCGTTCGATTCCTTGTCGAAGACCACCTGGGTCACGCCCGTGCGGTCGCGCAGATCGAGGAAGATAATGCTGCCCAGGTCGCGCCGGCGGTTGACCCAGCCCATCAGGATGGCGGTCTTGCCGGCGTCACTGGCGCGAAGTTCACCACAACGATGAGTGCGTTTAAGATCACCTAAGAAATCAAGTTCCATCATTAGTCCATTTCAGAGGGAGTACAGTCCGATTCTACGACATGCGGTTACGAATCAGGCTCAAGTTCGCTGTGGCGCAGTTTGTCCGCCAGCCCGGAGCGGGGCACCGTCACCTGCTCGCCGCTGCTGAGGTTCTTGACCCCGAAATTGCCGCTGCGGACCTCGTTCTCGCCCACCAGCACGGCGTGTTTTGCCCCCAGCTTTTCAGCGGTTTCAAAGCTTTTTCGCAGGCGAAAGCCCTCATCGCCGAGGTCGGCTGTCACGCCCTGCTGCCGGAGTTCGCGCGCCAGTTTCAGCGCGTTGCGGTTCATGCCGGCGCCAACCGGAATGATGTAGGCGTCGAGCGCCTGCCGGGGCTGCCGCCCCTGCGCTTGCAGGGCCATGATCAGCCGGTCTTCGCCGATGGCAAAGCCAATGGCCGGCGCCCGGGGGCCGCCCAGCGCCTCGGAAAGCCCGTCGTAGCGCCCGCCGCCCAGCACGGCACTCTGCGCCCCCAGCTCGCCGTGGGTGAACTCGAAGGTGGTGCGCGTGTAATAGTCCAGGCCGCGCACCATGCGCTCGTTGATGGTGTAGGGGATGCCGAGGCTGTCGAGCATCTCGCGTACCTGCTTGAAGTGTTGCTGGCACTCCTCGTCGAGGTATTGGCTGATCTTCGGCAGTTTATCGATGATAGACTGGTCCTCCGGCACCTTGCAGTCGAGCACGCGCAGCGGGTTGGTTTCGGCCCGCCGCTGGCAGTCCGGGCACATGCGGTCCTTGACCCCGGCCAGCGCCAGGCGTAGCGCCTCGTTGTAGCGCGGGCGATCATTGGGACAGCCCACCGAATTCAGTTGCAGGCTCCAGCCCTGGAGCCCGATGCGCTCCAGCAGCACAGTCAGCATCTCCAGCAACTCGGCGTCATGGATGGGCAGCTCGCTGCCGGCGGAGGGAGGGCCGATTATCTCGGCGTCGATCTGGAAGAACTGGCGATAGCGGCCTTTCTGCGGGCGCTCGCGGCGGAACATCGGGCCGATCATGTAGAGCTTCTGCAGCAGGCCGGAGCGGCTCAGGTCGTGCTCGATATAGGCGCGGACGATGCCGGCGGTAGCTTCCGGACGCAGGCTCAGCGATTGCGTCTTCTCACTGGCGGCACGGCTGCGGTCCACCCAGGTGAACATCTCCTTGGAGACGATATCGGTTTCCTCGCCCACTCCGCGGGCAAACAGCTCGGTGCTTTCAAAGATGGGCGTGCGGATTTCGTGGTAGTTGTAGGCGCGGAGCACGTCGCGAATCTTCGCCTCGACGTCGTTCCACAGGTCGGTTTCAGGCGGCAGCAGATCGCGCGTGCCGCGGACGGCTTTAATCATCTTCGATTACTCGCTTGAGCCTGCTCACAAGTCTAACGCCGGGCAAGGGATTCCTTCAGGTACTCTTCCCTGCGCTGCACGTACCTGTGGGCCAGCAGAAGTATCTCATCCCTTTCGCGGTCGGTGATGGCGCGGTGAAACTTGCCGGGCAACCCCATCCACAGCGAGCCGGGTTCGACAACGGCGTTTTCCGGAATCAGGGTGCCGGCGGCGATGATCGAGTCATGGCCGATGCGGGCGCCGGTGAGGATTATGGCGCCGATTCCCACCAGGCAGCGATCCTCGATCTGGCACGCGTGCAGAGTGACGCTGTGTCCGATGGTCACAAATTCCCCCAGCTCGACGTCGATGGGAGCGGTTCCATGCACATGATATCCGTGCAGCACAGACCCATCCTGCACGTTGCTGTTGGCAGCCACGCGAATGGCGCTGACGTCGCCGCGCAGGACCACGCCCGGCCAGAGGCTGGTGTTCTCAGCCAGGGTTACGTCCCCAATCACCTGCGCCGCGGGGTCGACGTAACAGGAATCCGCAATCTTCGGCATTATTCCTTGGTAGGGGCGAATCATGCTTGCTCTCCCAGGAAACCCTTCTTCCGGACAGCGGCCTTGTCGGGAAACTTCTGCTGGCCGGCGGCGGCCAGCGGTTCGGGCGCGGCATCCAGCGCCAGCGCCGATGTCGCTTCCACCGCGGCAAAGGCAACCCGAGCAGTTGCCGGCGGCCCCGCTTCCACCGCGGACCGGGCGCCGCGCCACCTGGCGCCGCTTACCAGGATGACGCTGAGCACAATGATGACGCTCCCCGCGATGATATAGCCCGTGACCTGCTCATGCAGCACCAGCCAGCCCAACGCCAGGGCCACAATCGGATTGACGTACGAGTGGGTCGAGACCTTCGAAGTGGGGACGTGATGGAGCAGCCACACGAAGGCGGTAAAACCAATCCAGGAGCCGGCCACGATGAGGTAGGCAACGGCCCAGACGGCCTCTCGCGTCCAGTTCGCCGCCAGCCCGCCCGTCGCCACTGACAGCAGCAGGTTCACCAACCCTCCCAGCAGCATCTCCCAGGCGCTGGCGGTGTGGGGATCGACCTCCAGGGCCGACCGCTTGGAGAGAATCGAGCCGCTGGCCCAACTGAAACTGCAGGCCAGCACCAGCGCGGCTCCGATAAGCTCACGATGGCCGACGTGCAGGCCAGCGCGCAGGCTGGGCCACAGAAGCACGGCCACGCCCAGCAGCCCGAACAGAATTCCGGCCAGCGCCCGCTTCGCTATGCGCTCGCCGCCGTGGCTGAGCCGCTCCAGAACCACAAAACACAAGGGCGTCACCGCGCCCAGCAAGGCTGACAGGCCGGTCGGGATGTAGGTTTCCGCCACCCCGAGCACCACGTTGCCGGTGCACAGCAGCAATATGCCGATCATGCCCAGCCGCAGAAACTCGTGGCGCCGCAAGCGCACCCGCTTGCCCCGCAGCGCGCACCAGACCAGCATCACCGCCCCGGCGATGGAGAACCTGACCGCTCCCATTACCACCGGCGGAATGTGCTTGACGGCAATGCCGATGGCGAGGTTCGTCGAGCCCCAGAGAACGTAAACCAGCGCAAATGCAATGATGACCTGTAGCCGGAAACTTCTGTCTTTGCCGCTCATCAACCAGACCGTGAAAATAGCTTACCAAACCTTTGCTGGATTACGGCTGCGGTAATTCCTCTGGCAGAACCAAAAGTTCGATAACGCGAAGGCAAAATGGGGCGAGCCCAACTATGCTGCGGGCGGGTGCACCGGCTGCGGGCGCTCACCTCACCGGGGCGGGGCCGAGGTCGACCGACTTCCGCCGTTGCGCAGTTTTTGTCCGATGACGATGATGTAATGAATTCCCGAGAGCGTGGTAAAGCCGAAAGTGGCCCACAGAAAAACCTGCCGGGCGATGCCGATCCAGGGTTGTGAGTCGACGCGCCACAGCAGCACGAAGAAAATGGCGGCCACCTGGCAGCCGGTATTAATCTTGCCGAAGATGCTGGGCCGGAAGTCGCGTATGGAGGTGGTGATGTAAAGCACCGCCACTATCAGCACGATGGAAAGGTCGCGGCTGAACACCAGCACGGTGAACTTCCAGGGAATCTGCTTGGTGAAGGAAAGCACCAGGAACATCGAGCTCAGCAGCAGCTTGTCGGCGATCGGGTCCAGGTACTGTCCAACGACCGTCTGCTGGTGGAGTTTGCGCGCCAGCAAGCCGTCGATGGCGTCGCTAATGCCGGCCAGCACGAACAGGATCAGGGCCAGCTTATAGCGGCGATCCATGACGTTCATGATCACCAGCGGGACAAAGATGAGGCGCAGCAGCGTGATCTGGTTGGGAGCGGTCCAGAATTGCGACTTCACGGCAGCACCTCGCCCTTACGGCCCCGGGGACGGCCGGCAAACAGCTTGAGCAGATTGGCGCCGGTCTGTTGCCGCAGGCGCTCGGCCAGCGACGGCAGCGGACCGTCCGGGCGTTCGACCTCGATCGATTGCACCCTGTGCATGGGGAAGAAGACCACCACCGGAGTCGCGGCTTCGCCATCGCGCAACTGGCGCGCAAAGTCCTCGAAGGAATCCAGGGGAATACCGCAAACGACGGCGCCGCGCAGGTCGATCTGCAGCAGCCTTCCCCAGAATTTTTCCCGCGGGTTGGACAGTGTAGCAATCACGAAGGCGGAGGGTCGGAACCCCTTGGGCCGCCCGAAAGGCGGATTTTCGTTGCTAAGCGCCACGCGTCATTCTAAAGGCTATGCTGGAATTTTCGGTTGGCACAAAGGGGCCAAACCACTCAGGGTTTTTGAAAAATCCATCGCAAGGTGCGGCTGGCCCCGCTCGGCAGACCCCTACAGGCGATTGATCATACTGGCCACGTAAGCCGCGCCAAAGCCGTTATCTATATTGACCACCGAGACGTTCGAGGCGCAGGAGTTCATCATGGCCAGCAGAGCCGTAAGCCCGCCAAAAGCCGCGCCATAGCCTACGCTGGTGGGCACGGCGACCACCGGCACGCCGACCAGTCCTCCCACCACGCTGGGCAGGGCACCCTCCATGCCGGCGCAGACGATCAACACGCGGGCACGCTGCAGCGCCTCGCGATGGGTCAGCAGACGATGCAGCCCGGCCACCCCGACATCGTATATGCGCTCCACGCAGTTGCCCATGATTTCGGCGGTCACCGCCGCCTCTTCCGCCACCGGAGCGTCGCTGGTGCCTGCCGAGACGATCACGATGCTGCCTTTTCCCAGCAGCGCCTCGTTTTGCTTCAGGGTAACGGTTCGCGCCAGCAGGTTGTGCGAGGCCTGCGGCGCACGCTCCTGCACGGCCGAGGCTTGCTCGGGAGAAACCCGCGTGGCCAGCACATTGTGGCCGCGCAGCGAGAGCCGGGAAAAAATCTCTGCGGTTTGGGCCGGCGTCTTGCCGGGGCCGAAGATCACCTCCGGCATGCCGGCGCGCAGCACCCGGTGATGGTCGATCTTGGCGAAACCAAGATCCTCGAAGGGCAGATCGCGGAGCTGCTCCAGCGCCTCGTCCGGCGAGGTATGCCCGCCGCGAACCTGTTCCAGTAGTTCCTTCAGGCGTTCGATTCTCACTGATTCACTTTACCACCCGGGGTATCGCAGATTGAAGATTGCAGATCGCCCGGCTTCAAGCTGCAATCTTGAATTTGCAATCCGCTTTCTATCCCGCCAGCTTCCGGCGGGTGCGCGTTCGCCGCGCCAATTGGAAGTAGGCCAGCTTGGGTTCGCCCGGTTTCTCCAGGTGGCGGAAGTACAGGGAACGCAGATAGCGCCGGTCCACGCCGCCGGCCAGGTAGGCCTGGTAAGAGCGAGCCCCCAGGAGCTGGCCCAGCAGCGAGGTAACAAAGCGCAGCTTGGCGCCGCTGTAAGCGCGTCCTTCGCTGATCAACTCGGGAATCCGGCGGTAGAGATGGGCGTTGCACTCGAAGTCCCTGTGCAGCACCACCAGATCGAGCAGGCGCACGTAGTCGCGGTAGTTGAAAGAGAATTCGGCCGCCCACTGATGACGGTCGCGAGCGTAGTGGGCGTAGAGCTCGCGCTCCTGCACGAAGCTGCGCCCGGAATAGAGGATGCGCGCGCCGAAGTCGGCGACGGCCTCGCTCAGGCAGAGCGCGTAGAAGCGGTCCTCCGGGGTGGCGTATGCCAATCCCGAGGGCCCGGATTGCGCCCCCAGCAGTCCGCTGCAGGCGGCATGAAGGAAGCGGGCGGCGGCCACGGCGGCGCTGGATAAATCAAAGCGCCGGGCGTAGATGGTGTTGGTCTCAACGCAGTAAGCGCAGCCCTCGCGCTCGATTCGGCCGAGCAGCTCGCGCAGCCGAAGCTGGTCGCCGACCCGGCGCTGCAGCGCCGGCAGGAAGTGGCTGGCTGAAGTGCCCAGGCTGACGCCCGGCAGCAGGTCGGCCAGATAGGGTAGGCGCTCGCCCTGGGCGCCATCGATTCCCAGGAAGCGTGCCAGGGCGGAGATTACGTTGTAGAAGGAAGGCGTAAGGTCAAGCGCGGAGAGATGCCCTTGCTTCCAGCGCGCCAGGCACTGCCGGTAGCTCTCGTATTTTTCCAGCGGAGTGGCGCTGAAGACGCAGAGCACGTCGTCGCTGACGCGGACGGCATCGACCGTCCCGCCAGTCTCGTCCTCAGCCTCCCAGTAGAGCGGATCCACGTTCTGCAGCAGGGTCAAGGCGCGGGCAGCGGGCAGTCTGCGCTTGATTTCGGCGGGCAGGTGCTGGGGTGCCATGTGGCTTTCGCCGAACAGCACCACGATGCGGGCTTCCGGTGCCAACCGGGCAATCTCGGCGATGCGCTCTGCGGCGCGCTCGTCGCGGACGGCAATGCGGCGCAGGTCGCCCCGGGGAAGACAATCCAACCCGTAGACGCGGACGTTGGCGGAGCGCGCGGCCCGCAGCAGGTGCAGAAAAGGCTCCCAGTTGAAGCCCCACTGGCGGTCGTAGCGAATGCGCTCGCGCAGCTCGCAGTCGTCAATCTGCCCGTTCTGCCACTGGTCCAGGGTGTGCTGATCGCGCGAGTAGACGGCTTCTAGCGCCAGCACTACCGGCCGCCGCTGACCAAAATCGCCAGAGGCGGCTTTTGCGTCTGTTGCCGAAGGCGAGAGCTGCTGGATGAGGGTGGCGGCATAGTGCTGGGAGGCAGGCAGGGCATGATAGTCGGCCACCAGCAGCACATCTGCCCGCAGCAGCTCGTCCATAAGCTCGGAACGGGAGATCAGCGCGCTGTAGCTCTGAAAAGCCTCGGCGAACTCGCGAATGTACTTGCGCCGGCTGTGCGGGTCAGCGGCCTGGATCTCTCGCTCGACCTGCGACACCGCGTAGAGCTGGGCGGCGCTTCTCCGCCGGCGCATATACGGATAGATTCCCGTGGCCATGGCCCGACAGCGACTTAGCTTGCAGAGATGCGGTTAAGACACTATCGTATTTCGATGCTGCCAGCGAAAGACCCGAATGCCCGGAAGTTAACGGTCGCCACCACCGGCGCCAGCGGTTCGATGTTCCTCAAGCAGATGCTGCTGGCCCTGGAGGCCGATGACCGCGTTGCCGAGGTGAACTTTGTCGCCTCCGACAACGCTTTGCGGGTTATGGCCGGGGAGCTGCAGCTCCGGGGACGCCAGAACCTCGTCCGGCAGCTACTCGGACGGGAGCCGGCCAAGTTCCGCCAGCACAGCAACAACGATATTGGCGCCAGCATTGCCAGCGGCTCCTACCCGGTCGATGCCATGATCGTGATTCCCTGCTCGATGGGAACCCTCGCCAAGGTTGCCAACGGCGTTGCCTCCGAGCTGATCGCGCGGGCGGCCGACGTTTGCCTGAAGGAGCGCCGGCCGCTGGTGCTGTGCGTGCGCGAGGCGCCGCTGAATCGCGTCCATCTCAGAAACATGCTGCTGGCCAACGATGCCGGGGCCACCATCTACCCCATAATTCCCACCTTCTACAACCAACCGGCTTCGCTGGAGGAGATGGCGCGCGCCTTTGTCAATCGGGTGCTGCAACACATAAGACTGCGGCAGCCGGGAGCGTACACCTGGAAAGGAGATTGAAGATTGCAGCTTGCGGATTGAACACGACGCTGGTTGCCGGGACCGAGCTGTCCTGAGCTAAAACAATCTCTCTTAAATCTGCATTCTTAAATCTTCAATTCCGCCTTGTTGTTATTTTTGACAACATTCGAATTGCGCGCTAGCATGGGCCTAACACTGGAAAGGAGGTGGTCCGATGGATAAAAGTTCTTCAGACTGTAGCAGACATCTGACTAGTGAGGTGGCTGAGGCTTAGGGCGGTTCCGCTCTAAGGTCCCCGACAAGGCATGCGAGCTTGCGGGGGCAAAACAAACTCGCCAGATTCCAGCAGCTTATCGGAGTCTGTCGCAGGGTCCAACGAGGCCTGGTTTCCCGTGCATTGGGTCGCGGGCGCCAGAGCCGGAGCGCGACCTGCCTCAGGCCAATCCAAACAGCTAACCGGCGCCCCGCTTGCTACAGAGCGGGGCGTGCTGTTTTTGGGCTGCTTTTTTGAAATGAGGGCGGCTGGGCCTGCGTTTTACATTCCCGGCAGTTTCATTCCCGCCATGCGCCGGGCGAAGCTGGGCTTGCCCATGCTCTTGAACATCTTGCGCATCTGCGCGTACTGGCGCAGCAGATGGTTCACCTCCTGCACGGTGGTGCCCGAGCCGCGGGCGATGCGTTTGCGGCGGGAGCCGTTGATGGCCTCGTGGTGCTCGCGCTCGTAGGGCGTCATGGAGTTGATGATCGCCTCCACCCGCCCGATTTCCTTGTCATCGACCTTGTCGGCCACCTGGTGCATGTTGGCCAGAGGCCCGATCTTGGGCAGCATGCCCACAATGGACTGCAGCGAACCCAGCTTCTTCACCTGCCGCAACTGGTCGCGGAAGTCTTCCAGCGAGAAGCCGCCGCTGCTGAGGGCTTTTTTGGCGAACTCTTCGGACTTACGCTTGTCGAGCTTCTCCTCGGCCTGTTCGATGAGCGAAAGGATGTCGCCCATGCCCAGGATGCGGCCCACGATGCGGTCGGGGTGGAACGGCTCCAGGGCATCGTATTTCTCGCCCACGCCCAGAAACTTGATCGGCTGCCCGGTCACGTTGCGGATGGACAGGGCGGCGCCGCCGCGGGCATCGCCATCCATCTTGGTCAGCACCACGCCGGTGAGGGTGAGCTTTTCGTGGAACTCCTTGGCCGAGTTGACGGCGTCCTGTCCGGTCATGGCGTCGGCTACGAACAGAATTTCCTGCGGATTCAGCAGGCGCTTGAGCGACTGCATCTCGTCCATCAACTGCTCGTCGATGTGCAGGCGTCCGGCGGTGTCGACGATCAGGGTGTCGCAGCCGCTGTTGATGGCCTCCTTGCGCGCCTCCTTGGCCAGCCGCTCGACGGCGGCAGTGTTGGCCTCGGCCACGCTGCCTTCATAGATGTGCGCGCTAATGGCCTTGGCCACCACCCGCAACTGCTCGCGCGCGGCGGGACGGTAGACGTCCACCGAAACCAGCATCGGCCGGTGCCCGCCCTTCTTCAGCCAGGAAGCCAGCTTGCCGGAGGTGGTCGTCTTGCCCGAGCCCTGCAGTCCGGCCATGAGGATCACCGAGGGAGGCTGAGAGGCGAACTTGACGCGCGCCGTGTCGCGCCCCAGCAGCGCGATGAGTTCGTCGCGGACGATCTTCACCACCTGCTCAGCCGGCGACAGCGCGGTCATGACCTCCTGGCCCAGGGCCTTCTCGCGAATGTGGTCGATCAACTCCTTGACCACCTTGAAGTTGACGTCGGCCTCCAGCAGGGCCAGGCGAATCTCGCGCAAGGCCTCGGCAATGTTCTCCTCGCTCAGCTTGCCCTGGCCGCGAAGATTCTTGAATGTACGCTGCAGCTTTTCGGTAAGGTTCTCAAACATAGGACCTACTCTAATTTTGATTTTAGCAGCCAGTGGGGAATCTATTCCGACCCGTCAGAGCGCGCCGCCTAGCCCGTCTTGGCCCGCGTGTACGCCTGCTCGACCAGCGCGATGGTTTCTTCGCTGGTGCAGACTTCGTAATAATTGTGAGTTGTCCAGGCCCGGAAGGAAAAGTCGCGTACATCGATCAGCGCCGCCGCCGCTTCGCGCACCACGATGGTTTGGAAGACGTCCGCCATGACCGGCACCACGCCGCGGTGCAAGATTGCCCGCTCCTCGCCCCAGATTCCGGGGAAGGTGAATTCGAATTTCTGCAGGGAGATTTCCCGGCGAAGCTGCTGAAAGGCAGACTGGCCGAGCTGGATGCCGCCTACGTTGTACTGCAGAAAGACATCCTCACCCCCGCCCATCTGCGTTTCCGGTGTCTGAAAGCAGAAAACACGGAAAGGAAGCCGGCGGTTCTCCAGGTGCTTGCGGGTGCGGCGCCGGCAGGCGGAGAGGCGGTCGGCAAGGTTCAGGGCATCGGAGATCATGATCTGCGCGCCGCCGTCGAGCAGGTACATGGGCGCCGAGTCCTGGTAGCAGATGCCGATCCCCAATTCCAGCGCGGGAAGCTGTAACCTGCTCGACTGCCGGTGGAAGGCCTGCACAATGGCGGTGATCTCCCGCCCCAGGGCGCAAGCGCGGGCCACGGAAAAAGCCGCCTCGTTTTCGCGCGCCTGCAGGGCCAGGATGATGGCATCGCCCTCGATAAACACTTTGCTGGCACCGTACTTCGGCAGCAGCTTGCTGACCGGATCATAGAAGCCGAGGCTGAAATAGGAGGCCGGGTTCTGGCCGCGTTCCGCCAGGGTGCGCGTCAGCAGGGTGGAATCGCGCACGTCGGCCTTCAGAATGACGTGCGAGGAGACGCGCACGTCGGCCGTCTTCTGCTCTTCCGGCAGTTGGTACTCATAGAGCGTGGAATTGACCGCCGAAAGCTGGCGCATGCGCTCGGTGGTGATCAGATTCACCTGGTCGATGCCGGCATTGAGCGCCTCCAGCCGGCGCACATCGCGGTTGTAGCGCAGGAAATCCGCCAGGAAGCGGCCCGCGATCTTGGCCCGCTCGGCGCGGTTGTAGCCGGCGACGCGCCGCACCGCGGCCTGGAAATTGACCGGCGAGATTTTGCCGTGGGCGCTCAAAAGCTCTTCCACCCGCGCGCGCTCAGTGCGCGAGATGAGGGCATTTTTGAGCTGCTGCGGGTTGATCAGCGACGAGTACTCCGCCAGCAGCGGCACCACTTCGTAAGCCGCCAGCACAAGCTCCATCACCGCGGCCGTCTCCAGCGCCTCGACCCAGGCGGCCAGCACGGCGCGCTGCCCGCTGCCCTTTTCGGTAGATTCCGGCGGCCGCCCGCCGCCCGTCAGTTCCTGGGCGTTCTCCGGCACGTTCAAAAGATCGTCGAGCTCCTCTTCCGTGCTGAAGCTGCCGGCGGGCAGAACGCCGCGCAGGAACTCGCGCGCCAGTTGCTGCAGCACGGGAAGGCGATCGGCATCCCGCTCAAAGTTGCCCAGCATGACGTAATGCTGGGCCTTGAGGAAATCATCGCGCCCGCCCTCGGAAAAGATCAGGTGGTTCAGAAACAGCTCGTAGCTGGAGCTTTCCGATTCGGCGAACATCGAGCGCCGCAGGGGCGCGACGGTCTCCCGTTCGATCTCGCGCAGGGTCTCGTAGAGGTCTTCCCCGCACTTGCGCATGATCGTGCGCTTGTTGAGCTGAAATTGGACGAAACGCTCGCGCGTCTGCAGCCCGAAGCTGCTGTGTCCGGGACCGTCGATCGCCCGCAATTTCGAGCGGCACCGCTCCTGGGTCTGGTTGCATTGCCCATTCAGCTCCTCGCGGAAAAACTTGATCACGGCCAGGCGCAGCAGCAGGTCCTGCGAGAGGTTCCCGTAGCGGCGCGCCAAATTCAATCCGGTGATTTCAAGTTCCTGGGTTTTCTTCTTGAATTCGGCGGCGGTGTCGGAGAGCCGCTGCGGGGCCGCGGCCCAGGCGGGAGCAAGGCGTCGCGCCGGGTCCGAGCTCTCCGGGGCGAGCAGATCCTGCACCGCTCCGTGATAAGAGATCAGCAGAGAAATATGCGCGCGGGCTATTTCCGTGAACTTGGGGCTGAGAAAAACGTCGTGGCGGAGGTTATCAACGCCCAGGGTGAGATCGCGCAGCTTCATCTCCGGGCGATAGCCGCTCAGACGCATCTGCCGGGTATGCTCGGCTAACGAGGCGCGATGAAATAACGAAAACAGGGGCATCCCCAGCCCATGACAGAAGAAATGACATTCTTCCGCAACAGTATCACGAGAGCGGCTGCCGCGCCATGTGTCCTAAACGTGGGTGGTGCTCTCCTTATATACCCCCAAAATATACCCCCAAAGCTGGGGGTCAGCCGCGCGAGGTTCAACCGGGACGAAACTCCGCCACCTGCTCGCCGGGACGAAACAGCGGCTCGGCCTTCTCCGTCGGCGGCAGGTGCCGGAAGTAGATCGCCTCGACCTCCGACTTGGACCAGCCCACAATGGAGGCCTGAATCCGCCCATCAGGCGAAATTTCAAACACCGTGGGAACGTTGGTGAGGCCGTAGGCGCGTGAAACCGCATACGCGTTCACGTCCAAGGCCATCGGCAGGCTCACCCCTAGCGTGTGCCGGAACAGGGCGGTGTTTTGCTCGTCGTCCTGCGAGACGCCAACCACGGTCACGCCTCGCGGTCCAAGCAGCCGTGCCAGGCGATCAAAGAAAGGGAGCGAATACTGGCAGACCGGGCAGCTAATCTTGAAGAAGGCGAGCACGACAGCTCCCTTGCCAAGCGCCTGCTTCAGCCAGAACTCTCCACCGTCGAAACCGGGGCCCCCGGCAGACGCCGCGGTTGCGTCTGCCGGGGTGGCAAGCAGTGACAGCTTGAAATCTGGTGCCGGGGTTCCCGGCGAAAGTGCGGACGTGGCATTGGGCATGGCATTCATACCAAGGAATAGTTTCCAGTTTCCAGTGTCGAGTTTCAAGTGCCTACTCCCAAGCGTTCTCAGGGCTTGAAACTTGAAACTCAGGTCAGAGTTCCTGATTTCTCGCTTAAAAAGCAGAGTTTCTGAAAGCAGAGTACCTGACTGCCACTTTGCCTTACCTAGCACGGACGCTTAATTCTAACAGCCAACGTCCAGGGCGCTTTTTCTACTTAGAAGCAGCTTTTCTGTCGTAACCACCTTCATAGGAGATACACACACCCGGCACACCAGATCGCCGTGGCCGGGGCTTGGCGATCGCGAGTTGAATAGAGGGCCCTCAGCAACGCTGGTTTGGATTGACGGGATGTCCCTGCACGCACTGCCCGGCAACACGCCGTGGGAACGTAAATTCTTTCAGGCCGGAAGAAGTTACTGATGAAGAAGGACGCTTTCAGAGCTTGTTTCAGAAGTCCATTTTCGACGGCGGTTCTGGCCGGGCTGCTGGCGGCGATTTTTCTTCCGCTTCGCGCCTCGGCGGCTTTGGGCGGAGACCTGACTTCGGTGGACGCCGACCAGAAGCAGCTCCAGGCAGTAAAGCGGAACCTGCCGACTACCGGCAACTACACCGCGCATGAGCTGCAGACCGGACACGGCACCATCATCCGGCAGTACATTTCTCCGGCGGGGCAGGTGTTCGGCGTGAGCTGGAACGGTCCCCACATTCCGGACCTGCGCCAGCTCCTGGGCAGCTACTACGATCAGTTCGAGCAGGCGGCCGCGCAGCGCCGGCAACTGCATCAGCGCGGTCCGCTGGTCATCGAGCTGCCGGGGCTGGTCGTTTATTCCGGCGGCCACATGCGCGCTTACGCCGGCAGGGCCTATGTTCCGGAAGCGTTACCCCCGGGGGTGCAGGCGGAGGACATCCGATGAGAGACGCCCACCGCCATGCCGGAGAGCCCGCCACGGTTAAGCCGGCACCGACGTTTTCCGGGAGCCGCGCCTGTCCGCCGGTGAAGGCAGCGGCGGCCGCTTCGCGCGCGCGCCTGGGCCTGGCGCTTGCCATGTTCGCCTTGGCGATTGCCACCGGTTGCGGCAGTGGCAGCAGCGGCGGCTCGACGGCTTCGGCGGCCAGTCCCACAAGCGCCGGCGGCAATACCATCGCCGCGCCGGCGGCCAACGTGCAGCAGATTATCGTCAGCAACGGGCCGAACTTCATCCTGACCACCGTTACCGTATGCGTTCCGGGCAGCGGCAACTGCATCGACGTTCCCGACGTGCTGGTAGACACCGGATCGTTTGGCTTGCGCATCCTGGCCTCGGCTGTTCCCGGGTTGACGCTGCCGCAGAGCAGCGGCGCCGGCGGCCCGTTGGCCGAGTGCGTTCAGTTCCTGGACAATTCCCTGGTTTGGGGCTCGGTCAGGAAAGCCGACGTGAAGATGGCCGGCGAAGTGGCCAGTGCGGTGCCCATTCAGTTTATTGGCGATCCCGCCTTTCCCACCATTCCCGGCAGTTGCGGGTCGGCCGCCAACGCCCACGAGAGTTCGCAGACGCTCGGGGCCAACGGCATTCTTGGCATCGGCCTGCTCATGCATGACTGCGGCCCGACTTGCGTCACCAATGCGCCTCCGGGACAGTATTTCGCCTGTCCCTCGACCGGATGCGTGCCGACCTCCGTCGCGCTGGCGGAGCAGGTGCAGAACCCGGTGGCGCTGTTTGCCGGTCCCGACCACAATGGCACCATCCTGCAACTGCCGGCCCTGCCACCCTCAGGACGCGCCAGTGTCACCGGCGCGCTGGTCTTCGGCATCGGAACCCAGTCCAACAACGCGCTGGGCAATGCCACCGTGCTCCAGGCCGATGCCAGCGGTAATTTCACCACCAGCTACAACGGCCAGTCCTTCAGCGGCAGCTTCATAGACAGCGGCTCCAACGCCGTCTATTTTCTGAGCAGCACGACGACGGGCATTCCGGCTTGCACCAACACCAGCCGCTTCGGGCCGGACGTGGTCAAGTTCTACTGCCCCGCTTCGTCACAGAACTTGGCGGTCGCGCAGGTGGGAATCAACGGCGCCAGCAGCAGCTTCACCTTTAACCTGACCAATGCCGAGTCGCAGTTCAGCGGCGGCTCCGAAGCGCTGGGCAACATCGGCGGCCCCAATCCGGGCAGCTTCGACTGGGGCGTACCCTTCTTCTTCGGACGCAACATCTACACCGCCATTCAGGACGCCAGCACCCCGGTCGGCAGCGGCCCGTTCTGGGCCTATTAGAGCGGTTCCAGAGTTGATGTACTCACTAACCGTGGAAGCGCCGGGCTTTATTGATTGCTGTATATTTTATGTCCCAGGGACAGCACATGTTCGATGTGATTAGGGCCCCATTACAGTGATCGTGTATCCAAGAAAGAGACGTCATGGCGAGCGGAGGCGCGTAGCCGGGGTCCCCAGCAATAGCGGTTTTTGCTGTTGCTGGGGTGGAGGAGCGCCGGAGTCGAGTCATCTTGTGTTTTCGCGGCAAAACACAAGATGACTCCACTCCGCCGCGCTGCGCACGGCTTCGGCCGGAATGACGTTCTCAATATTTTGATCCAGACACATCGGTCATCAATCAGAAGCCTGGGACATTACTTTTGCAGGCCTCAATAGCCCGGCGAACCGCAGTCGGAAAGGAACCGGCTTTAAAAGCCCCTTAAATTTAGGTGGACCTATTCACCGGGCTAAAGCCCGGTGCTTCCACCTGGGTACAGCAACTATAAATTTGCTCTAGTTAACCCTACTTGGTTGCTTCTGGGCGGGCGCTAAAGAACCTGGCGGCAATCCCGTTGTCCCCATCCGGTATGTACCAATGACACTCCACCTCCCGGGAATGTCGATTGCGCTCGCCCGATCTTGACCTACAATATTGAGCAACTCAGGAAATGCCCGAACCATGGCTGAGCGTGGCCTTCGGGTGAAGTCAAAGCGCGGAGTTGCGGAAGGGGCGGACTATGCAGATCGCTGGAAAAACTCGCAGGCGGGCGATGGTTGCCGCCGGCACGCTGGCAATCCTTGCCGGGCTGACGCTGGCCTTGGCTTCGACCGCCTTCGCCGCGCTGGGCGGAGACGAGGCTTCAGTGCAGAACGACGGCCAGCAGATGAAGGCCAGCAAGCTAACCATGAGAAGCGCCCAAAAATACACCGTGCATGAGATCCAGACCGCTTCCGGGACAACCGTCAAGGAGTTCGTTACCCCTGGAGGGACGGTCTTCGCCGTGGCATGGCAAGGGCCGTTCATTCCGGACCTGCAGCAGTTGTTTGGCAACTACTACGGCCAGTTCCAGCAGGCGGCGACGGAACGAAGGCAGCAGGCCCAGCAACGGGGGATCAGGTACCGGGGACCGCTGGTTATCCGGCAGTCCGGCCTGGTGGTGGAATCCGGCGGGCACATGCGCGGCTACGTCGGCAAGGCCTACATTCCTGACCTGCTTCCTCAAGGCGTTCAACCGGGGGACATTCAATGAGAACCGCTGGTGAGGTGATGCCAATGAATCGTGGCCGTCTGCTGCTTGCATCCTTGCTGTGCGGAGCATTGTGGTTCTTATGGGCCTGTGGCGGAAGCAGCAGCTCCAACGGGCCGGGGACAAACACCTCCGGCACTGTCAGCAATGCCGGTGGAAATAGCATCGCCGCTACCGGCGCTTCGAACGTACAGGCCGTTCAGGTGACCGCCGATCTCAACAACATGGGACCTAATTTATTGTTCGCGACTGTTAAGGTCTGCAAGCCGAATACTGCAACCTGCGCAACCATTCCCAATGTCCTTGTCGATACGGGCTCGTATGGCTTGCGGGTTGTCGCTTCGCCGGTGGGTGCCAGCGGTACGGCAGTCATGTCATTGGGTCTGACGCCAGTGACCGCGATCAGCGGCAAGCCATTGGCCGAATGCGTCCAGTTCCTTGATAACTCATTTATGTTCGGCTTGGTCATGCAGGCCGAGGTGCAAATGGGCGGCCTACTCTTCAACGGCGAAACAACCGCGACCAATGCGGCAAGCGGCATTCCGATTCACGTCCTGGGCGACTCGACCAACACCCCGAACGCCGGTTTCCCAAGCGTCCCGAACTACACCGGCGGTACGTGCGGTAGTGGCAACCCCGCCGACGCCCAGGACACCCCGGGAAGCGCGCTGGGGGCGAATGGCGTATTGGGCATCGGCCCCTTCATTCATGATTGCCCACTCTGCGCCAGCTCTACCAGTACCACTAGCATCAAGTATTACAGCATTAACAATTCCACCTGCAGCAGCTCATCCAACTGCACTCAAGCCACTGTGCCCCTGACCAACCAGGTGATGAACCCGGTGGCTTTCTTTGCCGACAACAATGGCATCATCATTGAATTGCTGGTGGTCGGCGCTAGCGGACAGACTTCCGTAACCAATGGCGCGCTGGTGTTCGGCATTGGAACAAACATCTCCGGCAATAACGCGCTGGGCAGCGCTACTGTGCTGCCGCTCAGTACCACAGGCACCGCCGGCAATTTCACGACTAAGTTCCGAGGTCAGTCTTACTCCTCCGGCTTCGTTGATAGCGGCTCAAATGGGTTGTTTTTCCTGGACACCAGCACGACTGGCCTGCCAGCTTGCACCGGCAGCTACAGCGATTTCTACTGCCCCGCCTCACCCCAGAGCTTTGCCTGTCCCGGCACTAACTGCGCGACGAACATCGGAACGGATGGCACCTCTGTTGGCACCTCTTTCAGCATCGCGAATGCCACACAACTGTTCAATAACAACCCAACTTTTGCGGTGTTCAGCAACGTGGGTGGCCCGCTGTCCGGCTACTTCGACTGGGGACTCTCATTCTTCTATGGGCGAAACGTGTTTTTCGGAATCATGAGCGAGGACGGAGTTACCGTGACCCCGCCGACCGGAGTGCCGTCCGGCCCTTTCGTTGCGTACTAGATTTGCCTTAAGTGTCAGTACAAATAGGCCGTAGTGCCTGCGGTTAATATGCCGTAACACCAAAGATCAGGACTAGGGTTACTTCACGCCCATCGGACAAAAAGGTATGCTGCTGGCCAGCAACATACCTTTTTTCTTTTGGGCGGAGATGTTCTTGTTGAAACTGCACTGCCGCGCCCGGCGTGTTCTCCGGCCGCCGCGGAGGAAGCTGGCGATGCTGCTGGCCGCCGTGCTTCTATTCGGCGTCACGGCAGGCTGCGGCGGAGGCGGTTCGGCCGGCCCGGTTTCCTCCACGGGTTCCGCGCAGAATTCAAATCAGTCTTCCGGCACAATCCCCGGCGGTGGCGTCACCAATCCCGGAGGCATCCTGCTGGCTGCGCCGACGCCGGTGACGGTGGCGGCCAACCAGAACACAATTGCCGTCGATATCGAGGTTCCAGGGCCCGCCTCGACGATCAACGTCACGGGCGTGTCCATCACCGAGCCGCTGGTAGGCCAGACCTACGCGCGCTCGACCGGGGTTGGCGTGCGCCAGGGAAATCAGTATTGGTTGTGGCTTATCGGCAGCGGCATCACCCCCAGCCTGACGCTCTCCTTCAGCGGTCCGGCTGATATCGCCGTCGGCGGGCCGGTGCTGGCCACGCAGGGCTGCCCGGGAGCGATTTATCCGATAACGGTTTCCGCCGGCGCGGCGCTGGGGGCACGCAGCATCATTCTGCAAGATGCCAGCAGCAACCTGACCACGCTTGCCGGAGCCTTGGAGGTTTGCAGTGCCAGCGCATCGAGCTGCTGACGCCGCGTCTTGGTGCTCGCCCAAAGCGCGTGGTTGTATCGCGCGCCTGGCGTTAGGTTGCGCGCTCGCCTGGGCGCTGGCTGCCTCCGCCACCACGGTCCGTCCGGTGACGGTGGAAGAGCTGACGGACGGCTCCTCGCACGTTGTCGAAGGCAAGGCGGCGAGCAGCTATGCCGCCTGGGACGCCGCCCACAAGGCCATCTACACCTACACCAGCTTCGAAGTGAACAAGCTTCTGAAGGGCCAACTGCGGACGCGTACCGTCGTGGTTAAGCAGTTCGGCGGCCGCGTGGGCAATACGGTTTCGCGGCGCATGGGCGTGCGTGAGTTTGCCGCCGGCGAGGAGTCGGTGCTGTTTCTCTATCCCAGCCCGAACGCCGACGGCACCATGCTGATCACCGGCCTGATCCAGGGCAGGTTCTCCGTGCAGCGCTCCGGCGGCGCGGCCGCGGTTTCCAACGGGATGCCGGCGCCATCGCGGGCCGCACCTTTCTACGAGGCGGGAGCGCCGGTGGCTAGGGAAAATCGCATGTCGCTGCAAAGCCTGGAACAGCGCGTGGTCGGAGCCCTGGACAGAGAGGCGGGACGGTGATGGCCACGGCGCGGGCAAAAGTTGTGCTGATTATGGCGGTGATCTTCTGCGGCGCGCTCTGCGCCCACAGCTACACGCCGACCGTCGAGCCCTCCAGCGGCGCGCTGGTGAAGTGGAAAAACAACGTCACCACCTATCAGATTAATCCCGATCTGAACGGCAGCCAGTTTTCTTCCGGCGATCTGGCGGCCATCGAGGCGGTGATGCAGAGCGCTTTCGCCGCTTGGACCAGCGCGCCCAACACTTCGTTGAGCATCAGCCAGAGCACGGCGGCGCTGCCCAATCCGCTGATCGGGCAGGACGGCCACAACGTCATCTGCTTCAACTGCCAGGACGCGGCCTTTAGCAACGCCTCCGGCAGCAGCACCGATACGCTGGCCATCACCGACATGACTTACACCATCACCTCGCAGGGAGCTTACCTGACGGACACCGACATGCAGTTCAACCCGGCGGTGAGGTTCGTGCTTCCTCCCGCGGCCGGATCGTTGTCGGCCAGCACCTACAGCCTGTTGACGGTGGCGACGCACGAAGCCGGGCACTTCTTCGGCCTGGATCACTCCGCCATCCTGCGGGCGGTGATGTTTCCTTTTGTCTCCAGCCTGCTCACCACCCTGAGTTACGACGATGTCGCCGCCATCTCGCTGCTTTATCCCAAGGCGACCCCCGATTACCCCACCGGCGCGATCAGCGGAAGCATCAGTCTGGCTACCGACGGCAGCGCGGTTTATGGCGCCCACGTCTTTGCCAGTTCGATGACCAACGCCTCGCTACCCTCCGGCTTCAGCATCCGCAAGACCGCAATTGGCGTTCTGAGCCAGCCGGACGGGACGTACACCATCATGGGCGCGCCTCCGGACACGTACGGCGTAACCGTGGAACCGCTCGATGGACCCGTTCAGGGCTGCAATATCAACTGGTACGACAACAATAACCAGGGCCAGCCGGTGCGCTCACCGCAAACCGACTTCAACACCCGCTGGCATTAGCCTGTGACCAAACCATCGGGGCCGCCGGCGAGCCCTAGAATGGTATGCTGCCTGCGTGAGCGGATTGAGCGAAGCCACGCCGGCGAAGCAGCGCATCGCGCAGTTGCTGGCGCCTTATCTGGAGGCGCCAGCGCCAGCGGAGATGGTGGAGTATATATCCATATATATAGATATATTGATTAAATGGAATAGGCGAATCAACCTGACAGCTATCCGGCAGCCGGAAGAGATTGTGCGCCGGCACTTTGGCGAATCGCTGTTTGCCGCCCGTGTGCTGTTAGCCGCGGAGAAAGGCCCAGAACAGGTCGGGGATTCGAGCTTATCAGGGCGTGAGAGCACTAGGAGTGTGATTGACGTCGGCTCAGGGGCGGGCTTCCCCGGGATGGTGTTTAAGCTGTATGCTCCCGCACTGCGGTTGACGTTGCTCGAGTCGCAAGGCAAGAAAGCGACATTCTTGCGTGAGCTGGCGCGCACTCTGGGCTTGGCCGATGTGAACGTGGCGCAGGAGCGGGCGGAACGGTTTTCCGGGCAGGTGGAGCTGGTGACATTGCGGGCGGTTGAGAAATTTTCCGAGGTGCTGCCGGCCGCGGCCTCGCTGGTGTTGCCGGGAGGCCGGCTGGGCGCGCTGATTGGAGCAGGGCAGTTGAGCCAAGCGGTAAGCCTTGTTACGGGCCGCTGGCGCTCGATGCCGGTACCGGAGTCCGCCAATCGCGTGCTGGTGATCTGGACAGCGCAGTAGTTTCCAGTTTCGAATTTCGAGCGTGTAACTGTGAGCCGCCCTGTTTCCTTGCTGATACTGGTTATGCTGACGTTCCACGTGGAACGTTTGGCTCCCAGCATGGCCGTGCGCACCTTAGCGCCCGATGTTCCACGTGGAACACAATCGGCCCCGCCCGAGGGAAAGCGTGAACTGGGGCCAGGAACTCGAAACTTAAACGCTAGCCCGGAACCAAACCCGTCAACCTCCTTTTTGCAGTTTTTGCCCTGATATCCACCGAATCCACAGCCGCCCACAGCAGATCACCATTGAAGCTCCCTGCCGTGCGGGGTAGGCTCAACTCTGGCCCCGGCATCGCAGCGCAGCAGCTCCCGGGGTACCGGACTCGGAAAGGAACCATCCCATGGCCCGGGTTATCGCCATCGCCAACCAGAAGGGCGGCGTCGGCAAGACTACCACCGCCATTAATCTGGCTGCCTCCTTCGCCGCCGCCGAGGTCCCCACGCTGCTCCTCGACTGCGATCCGCAGTCTAACAGCTCCAGCGGCATGGGCTTCCAGCGCGATCCTTCGCGCCTCAGCACCTATGAAGTTCTGATGGAGGAGGTGGCGGCAGCAGACGTTATTCTGCCTACGGCCGTCGAGAACCTCTGGATAGTCCCGTCCAGCAAGAACCTGATTGGCGCCAACCTGGAGCTGGTTACGGTCGAAAGACGCGAGTACCGGCTGCGCGATGCCATCGTACCGCTGCTGCCGCGCTTCCAGTACATCGTGCTCGACTGTCCGCCGGCGCTCGACCTGCTCACCCTCAACGCCCTGGTGGCCGCCAACTCGGTGCTGGTTCCCGTGCAGGCCGAATACTTCGCCCTGGAGGGCATCAGCGAGCTGCTCGACACCATTGAACGGGTGCGGCAAAGCTTCAATTCCACCCTGAGCGTCGAGGGCGTGGTGCTCACCATGTTCGACGAGCGTACCAACCTGGCGCAGAGCGTGGCGGGCGAATTGAAGGGCTATTTTGGCGAGTTGCTCTTCGAGACGACTATCCCGCGCAATGTGCGTCTGGCCGAGGCGCCCAGTCACGGGCAGCCGGTGATCTTTTACGATCCACGCTCGCGCGGCGCGGAGAGCTACATACGCCTGGCCAAGGAGCTCATGGAGCGGCAGAAAAAGATTCCGTCCGCGCAGTTGCCGCCCGCTGCTTCCAACGGCCCAAGCGCCTCGCTTGCCGGGGATTCCGGATGAGCGAGGGCTTCCCATGCCCAGAGCCCCGGCGGACGGCGCGATTGCATCCGCCGCTGAAAAGCAGCGCTGAGTCTTAGCGCCAGTAACGAAATAGACATACTGCAAGCGTCAGGCAATTTGAGGTTGGTTTCCGATGATTGAAAAACGAAAAGCACTTGGCCGCGGCCTGGAAACGTTGCTTCCCGCCGCCCGCAACCTGGTTTCGGCTCAGCCCGCGCCCGCTCCCGGAGAGGTGGTGCGCCAGCTCCCGGTCGAGCAGATTGACCGCAACCCCTACCAGAGCCGCTTGCGCCTGGATGAAGCCGCCTTGGCCGAGCTGGCCGAGTCCATAAAGGTTTCTGGCGTCATGCAGCCCATCCTGGTGCGTCCCGTGGCGGACGGCCGCTTCCAGCTCATTGCCGGCGAGCGCCGCTGGCTGGCCTCGCAGCGGGCGGGCAAGCAAACCGTACCGGCTATCGTCAAGCAGGTTTCCAACGAGCAGGCGATGGAGATGACCATCGTCGAAAACCTGCAGCGGGAAGACCTCAATCCCCTGGAGCAGGCGCGCGCCTACGAGCGCCTGGGGCGCGAGTTCGGCCTTACCCAGGAGCAGATGGCCGAGCGCACCGGCAAGGACCGGTCGAGCGTAGCCAACTTTCTCCGCCTGCTTAGGCTGCCGCCGGAGGTGCAGACGCTGATCGAGCAGGACAAGCTCAGCTTCGGCCACGCCAAGGTGCTGATGGGCCTCGACTCGCCCGAGGCCATGCTCAAGCTGGCCAACCGCTCGGCAGCCCTCTCCATGTCGGTGCGCCAGGTTGAAGCTATTGTGCACAGCCTCCTCAATCCGGAACCCAAAGACGATCGTGGCGAGCGCCAACTGGATCCCAACGTGCGCCAGGCCGAGCGCGATCTGGAACGCGCCCTCGGAGTTCGGGTGCAGATCAGCGATCACAAAGGAAAAGGGAAAATAGTCATCCACTACAAATCGCTGGACGATTTCGACCGCGTCCTGGAGGCGCTTGGAGGAAAAGCGTAGCGTATTGCTCCCCTCGCGGCAGCGCCAGCCGCTGGGGGGAAACTGTTTAGAAACTATCGATACTTCTCTATTCAGCCGGATGTCATCTCGCGTCACTATGGGCTATTTCCGCACCGCAGTTATCCTCGCCGACATCTTATCCAATAGTGGTGATTTCCGGCTCATTTACTCAAGTTTACGAATGAGCAGGATATGAGGTGGTCATTCTGAAGACTAGCATCGGCAATTTTGAATTGACTCACGTCACTGATGGCACTTTTGTGTTAGACGGAGGCGTCGTCTTCGGTGTTGTGCCTAAGGTGATCTGGAGCAAGCGCCACCCGGCAGATGACAACAACCTTCTGCGCTTCAACCTGAATTGCCTCATCGTGCGCAGCGACGAGCACACCATCCTGATCGAAACCGGCGCCGGGCCCAAGCTGCCGGACGAAATGCGGGAGCTTTACCAGACCGAACCGCTGCTACTGCGCAATCTGGAGCGCCAGGGCTTTGCGCCGGAAGACTTCGACGCGGTGATCAGCACCCATCTCCACTTCGACCACTGCGGCTGGAACACCATGTGGCGGAACGGCCGACTGGTGCCCACCTTCCCGCGGGCGCGCTATTACGTACAGCGCGGCGAGGTGGAACATGGCCGGCGCAGGCTGGAGCGCGACCGCACCAGCTACCGCCCGGAGAACTACGAGCCGCTGATTGAAACCGGCCGTATGCAATTACTCGATGGCGATTGCGAACTGTTCCCCGGCATCTCCGTACGCGTCTACCCCGGACACACCCGCAACCTGCAGACGGTGATGATCCGCAGCGGTGGCCAAACCGCCTGTTTCGTCAGTGATCTCATTCCCAGTACCTACCATCTGCGGCCTACCTGGATGATGGCCTACGACTTGGAGCCGCTTGTAACAATTGAAAGTCGGCATCGTTTCTACACCGAAGCCATCCCGCAAGACTGGCTGGTGATGTTCTCGCACGACCTGAATACGCCCTGGGCTTACATCCGGCAGGACGAGAAGGGCAGATACGCATTCCGGGCGCCGGAGCTGGCGCCAGCGGTGCGAGCAGCGTAGCCGGGGAACTACCCTACCTTCACCTCGCAAACATGGGGCACTGCCGGCGTGGACTCGCCGCCGCGCAGCAGATTCTCGAAGAAGCGTTCCACCTCGTCGACGATGCGGCGGGCGTCGGCGGTCTCGTAGATGGCCTTGCGCAGTTGGCTGCCGTTGCGAACCCCGTGAGTGAACCAGGCGGCGAACTGTTTCATCTTGCCGGGCGCGTCCGGGAATCCCTCCTCGATCAGCATGCCGAAGTAGCGGCGAATCATCCGGAAGCGATCCGCGTCGCTGGCGAGCTGGTAGCTGCCGCGCTCGGTGTACTCGGCGATCTGCCGGAAGATCCAGGGATTGGTGGCGGCCGAACGGCCTATCATGACGGCGTCGCAAGCGGTCTCGGCCACCATGGCGGCGGCATCTTCCGGCGAGCGCACGTCGCCATTGCCGATGACGGGAATGCGCACCGAACGCTTCAGATCGCCGATCCAGTGCCACTGCGCCTGGCCGCCGTAGCCCTGTTCGCGGGTGCGGGCGTGCATGGCGATGGCGTCGAGTCCGCAATCTTCGGCCAGCCGCGCCAGTTGCGTATAGATAAGTTCCTTTTCGTTCCAGCCGGCGCGGAATTTGACGGTGAAGGGAATGCGAACGGCAGCGCGCACGGCGCGGAAGATGCGCTCGATCAGCGGCAGGTCGCGCAGCAGCCCCGAGCCGCCGTTGCACTTAACCACCTTCTTGGCCGGGCAGCCCAGATTCAAGTCCACCAGGTCGAAGCCCAACCCCTCGACCATGCGGGCGGCTTCGGCCAGCGTCTCCGGGTTGCTGCCGAACAGTTGCGCGGAGATGGGGTGCTCGTCGTCGTAGAAGTGCAGGTAGCGCTTTGCCTTGCGATCCTTGCCGCGCAGCACGCCATCAGCCGAGGTGAACTCGGTCATGATCAGCCCGCAGCCGCCCATCTCGCGAATGAAGCGGCGGAAGACCGTGTCGGTCACGCCGGCCATGGGCGCCAGCACCGTGGCCGGGGAGATCATGACGTTGCCGATCTGCGTGCGCGCCGGAACCCGCGCCCCCGCCGGGGCGACGCGTTCCGCCGGATTGTCGTAAAACTTGTGCACGGCGGCTCTATTCTATAGCGGTTACAGGGGAGCCTGGGCTCAAAGAATTCAGCTTCACAAAGGCAGACAAAGCAAAACCCCCGTCGCGTGCCGACGGAGGTTGAAGCTGCTTATGCGCAGACGAAATCTTCCGCCGCGCTACGACTTTCCGGCCGGTTGTTTCTCCACCTTGGCGTACTTGCGGCGGAAGCGCTCGATGCGCCCGGCGGTGTCCAGGACCTTCTGCTTGCCGGTGAAAAACGGGTGGCAGGCGGAACAGATTTCCACGCGGATGTCGCCCTTATGGGTGCTGCGGGTAAGGAAACTGTTGCCGCATGCGCACTGCACGCGCACTTCCTGGTAGTTGGGATGGGTTGCTGCTTTCATGATTGTCTGAAACCTCTGCGCCAAAAGACTTATTGTAGCCGCAGGCGGCGGTATAGGGCAACCGTAGCTCGGGAACAGGGGCTCCCGCTGTTGCCGCTTTTGTGGGGTGAAACCGGCTAACGTTTGGACTGGACCATCGCGTCCTCGCCCTGGTGTTCGTGCGGGCGGCTGTAGGTCAGCCAGTTTCGCCAAAGAATGCGAATGGTGGCCAGAGCCGGGGTGGCCAGGTAAATTCCGATGACTCCCGCCAACTCACCTCCCGCCAGCAGGCCGAAGATTGCGGCCAGGGGCGAGATATCTACTTTTCCGCCATAGATCCTGGGTCCGATGACGTAATCGGTGCAAATGCGCCAGCCCCCTAGGAACAGTACCAGGACCAGCAAATGGGAGTAGTTCAGGCCGAAGCTGACGCCCAGGATCAGCGCCGCCGCCAGCAGCGGCCCAACCAGGGGGATGAACTCCAGCAAGCCGCCGATCGGGCCCAAGGCGAAGGCGTACTGCACCTGGAGCAAGGCGAGGAACGCGGTGTAGGCGGTTCCGGAGATCAGGACCAGCAGTAGTTGCGCGCGCACGTACTGCGCCAGCATGGCGTCGAGGTCCTTCAAGGTCTTGTGCACGAACTCGCGCTTGCGCACGTCCAGCAACAGCTCGTCGCTGGCGCCGGAGACCAGCTCGCGGAGTTGCGAATCGCTCTTCAGGAAAAACACACCCAGAATCGGCACCAGCAGCAGCCATCCGGCGTTGGCGGCCAGCACGGCCAGGCGGGCGCCAAAGCTGCGCACCATGGCGTTGACCTCGTCCCGGTGCGCCGCCAGAAACGCCTGCAATTGAGCCTGGGTTTCCAGGCTCCAGCCCCGCTGCGCGCCCACCTGCGAGACGATGGTTCCGCTGCTGATCCGTTGATAGAGATCGGGAAAGACCTGGGTGAGCCGGCGGACTTCGCTCACCACCCGCGGTCCTACCAGGAAGCCGATGAGCACCAGCAAAGCCGCCAGGGTGACGTACACCGCGGCAATGGCTGCCCCCCGCGAATTGCGCGTAATCCGCTGCACGCGCGCCACCACCGGCGTCAGCAAATAAGCGAAGAGCATGGCAAAAAGAAAAATGATGAGGGTCTTGCGGGCCAGATACACGAACCCCAGCCCGGCCGCAATCAGCAGCAGCGTCAAGAAAACCTGCGCGCTTCGCTTGTCGAACATGGGCATTCCGCCACCGAACCGAGGCTGCCATCTACAGAATACGCTGCTCCGCCCCACCTGGGGCTAGCCGGCATCAACTGGGCACCCCGGCAGATTAGCCCGCTCAGAAAGTTTACGCCTGGTTATTCCTGAACCCAGGCGCTTTGACCGGCGCAGCTTCGCCCCTAAGATCTTGGACGGACCGCAACGCCGCCGTGCCGCCCATCTTCAAATCTGGCGCCCGGGGCGGAGCGGCGCGGAAGCCCTCGTTCTTGCCGGCTGGAAGCAGCCAAAGGTTTGGGTGGTGGGTCAGTTTGAAGGTGCCCCAGGTTCCGCGCCGCGCTTTTCGGCGCTAACCTGGGGAAATTGGCCCCACGTCAGCCCAAAAGCAGGGCGGGACGTGGGGCACCCAACGTTAATTCGAGTTCAAACTGACCCACTACAAAGGTTGTCCCCCATTGCTCCGGCGCAAACAGCGGTCTAAAATCGAGCACAGCACTAACCGGATGTTCAGGTGAGGCTTCTTGAAAAAGCAAATCACTGCGATCTACCCCGGCAGCTTCGACCCGCTGACGAACGGGCATCTGGATTTGATCGAGCGCGGCACCAAGATATTCGACGTACTCATCGTCGCCATTCTTCGCAACACGGAAAAGGAGCCGTTATTTACCATCGAGGAGCGGCTGGCCATGCTGCGCCAGACCACCAGCCAGTGGCAAAATGTCCGGGTGGACGCCTTCGAGGGGCTGCTGGTGGATTACGCCATGCGCCAGCATGCCAAGGCCGTGCTGCGCGGAATCCGCGCCGTCAGCGACTACGAGTACGAGTTGCAGATGGCGCTCATGAATCGCAAACTCGAACCCCGGCTGGAAACCATCTTCATGATGCCGGCCCAGGCTTATTCGTACTTGAGTTCGCGTCTGGTGCGCGAGGTATATATGCTCGGCGGATGCGTCAGCGACCTGGTTCCCGACTTGGTGAGACGGGAGCTGGAGCGGAAGCTGAAACCGTCTGCCAAACCGGCAAAAGGGTCCCGCTAAGATTTCTGAACAGAGAAACCGTCAAGCAAAACGAAAAAATAACGGAGGATAGTTATGGCCGCCAGTTCAGGATTACAAACGCCGTTCGCCGCCCGGATCAACCGCATTCTTCCCTCGGCCACTCTGGGCGCCGTGGCGGAAGGCGACAAGCTGCGCGCGCAAGGAGTCGACCTGGTCTACTTCGCCGCCGGCGAGCCGCATTTCCGTACCCCTCAGCACATCAAGGATGCGGCCATTGCCGCCATCCAGAACAACTTCACCAAGTACACCGCGGTAGGCGGCATCGAGGAATTGCGCGACGCTATAGTGGCCCGCCATACGGCCGACTTCGGCACCGATTACAAGCGCGACGAGGTGGTCGTTTCGGTGGGAGGCAAGCACGCGCTGTTCAACACCATCCAGGTTCTCATCGACCACGGCGACGAGGTAATCATCCCCGTTCCCTACTGGGTTTCCTTCAAGGACATCGTCGAGTACGGCGGCGGCAAGTGCGTTTTTGTGGAGACCGACGAGCAAAAGGGCTTCACTTTAACGCCGGCCATGCTGGAGAAGGCCATCACGCCGCGCACCAAGATGATCATCATCAATTCGCCCAACAACCCTTCAGGCGCCACCCTGGCTCCGGAGGATTTCACCGAGATCGTGCGCATGGCGACCAAGCGCGGCATCTGGGTGCTGAGCGATGAATGTTACGTCTACCTGGACTACAGCGGCAGGCTCTTTTCCGCCGGCTCGATAAAGGAAGCGCGCGAGCGCCTGCTGGTGGTGGGCTCGCTCTCCAAGACCTATTCCATGACCGGCTGGCGCCTGGGTTATGTCATGGGCCCGGCGGCGGTGGTCAAACAGACGCAAAAGCTGCAGAGCCAGTCCACCTCCAACCCGACTTCGTTTGTGCAGAAGGCGGGCGTGGCGGCGTTGCGCGAGTCGCAGCAGTGCGTGGCCGACTTCCGCGCCGAGTTCAAGCAGTTGCGCGACCAGATCGTCAAGGGCCTGCGCGAGATACCGGGAATCCAGTGCAACCTGCCGCCGGGGGCGTTTTACGTTTTTCCAAACGTCAGCGCCTACTTCGGCAAGGGCGGACTGAAGACGCCGACCGACGTCTTCAAGGGACTGTTGTACCAGGCCAACGTGGTCACCGTCCCCGGCGAAGCCTTCGGCAGCCAGAAGCACATTCGGCTCTCCTATGCCACCTCGTCCGCCGAGATCGCGCGTGGGCTGGAGCGGATGCGCAAGTACTTCGCCTCGCTGTAAAGCCGGCCGAAGGCCAGGCATCTGCATGCCGCAGATGTGGGATGGTATAACAGACATGCGCTACCCCGTCCTTTGCCCGTCGGGCTAGGGACGGGGTACCCGCGTTTTCGGGGGCTTTTTGTCCACCCTCGGCAACGATCCGGCAGCGCTGGTACTCTAAACGGCTGAGTGCGACGCCGCCAGATTGAGCCAGCCGGTATCGTCCGCTCTGAAGTGGTGCTGGTTCCTATCTGAAGTGGTGCTGGTTCCTAAATGTCAGAACTGTACCCATTGTTGCTGCTCCCGGAATTCGATAAACGGCCATGGGGCGCTCGGGACCTGCGTCCTTTCTACACCCAGGTAGTTGGCCATGAGCCAATCGGGGAGGCGTGGCTGACCGGCGACGCCTGCCGGGTGGCCAATGGGCCGCTCTCGGGTGCCACGCTGGCCGACCTCTGCCGGCGATTTGGCACGGAGCTGGTAGGGGAAGCCGCCCCGCGGCCTGACCGCTTTCCGCTGCTCACCAAGTTCATCTTCCCGCGCGACAAGCTTTCCGTGCAGGTCCACCCGGACGATGACTTCGCCCGCGAGCTGGGTGAGCCCTGGGGAAAGACGGAATGCTGGTACGTGGCTAGGTGCCTGCCGGGAGCGCAGGTCGCGCTGGGGCTGCGGGAAGGCGCCGGCAGGCGCGAGTTCGAGGCCGCCATCCGGGAGAACCGCGCCGAGGAACTGCTGAACTGGGTTGATCTCCAGCAGGGCGACCTGATCTACGTCGAGGCTGGGACGGTGCACACCATCGGACCAGGATCGATCCTGATCGAAACCCAGCAGAACTCCGACACCACCTTCCGCCTCTACGACTATGGGCGCGGCCGGCAGTTGCACATCGAGCAGGGCCTCCGCGCCATGCACGAGATGCCGAATGCCGGTAAGGTATTGCCGCGGCGCGCACGCGGCCATGATGTGCTGGTAAGCTCGCCATGCTTCATGGTCGAGCGCTTTGCCGGTTCCGAGCCGCTGTCCCTTGCGGCTTCTCCAGGATTGACTTCGGCGCACATCCTGGTTGCGGTGGAGGGCGGCGCCATGGTCGAGTGCGAAGGCGCCCCGCCGGTCAGCTTCAACTGCGGCGATGCGCTGGTCATACCTGCCAGCCTGGGGCAAGTCAGGTTGCGCCCGCAGTGGACGTTGGAGTTTCTCCGCATGCGCGTGCCGGGCGAACCCATGGAGCGGCCGCAGATTGCTGCTTTAGCCGGAGCGGCGAAGCCCGTTGGCTAACCCATCCGGGCCCGGCTAGAGGCTGCGGAAAAACCCCGCCGAAGCAGCCAGCCTGTTTTTCCGCGGCCCCGAGAAGCTCTAGGATCGAAGTTCCGCAAAGTGTTATTTTGAGTTGTAGCGCGGCCTGACTCGAATGTGCCAGGGGTGGCTGCGCGCGGCCTTTGGTGAGTCCGGAATGAGCCCGGCGTGAGACGCCGGCGCGGAAGGCGCAAGGTGCGCAAGAACCAAAGCGAGCATTTCTATCCCGTCATTCTGGCCGGTGGCCGGGGGACGCGCTTCTGGCCCCTGAGCCGCCGCCGTCTGGCCAAGCAACTGCTGCCTTTGAGCGGCCGCCGGACGATGATCCAGGAAACCGTCGCCCGTCTGCGGCCGCTGTGCTCGCCGGATAAGTTCTGGATCATCACCAACCGTGAGCTCCAGCGCAATATTCTCCGCCAACTGCCCGAACTCCCCAGGCGGCAGGTGATAGCCGAGCCGGTAGGACGCAACACGGCGCCGGCCATCGGGCTGGCCGCTTTTCTGCTTCTGCGGCGTGACCCGAAGGCCGTTATCGGCATGTTCCCGTCAGATCACGTGATCGCCGACGAGCGCCGCTTCCGGCGGGATTTGGCCCTGGCCGTTTCGATAGCCGCCGCCGGCGAGAACATCGTGGTGATGGGCATCGAGCCGACCCGGCCGGAGACCGGCTATGGTTACATCGAAACCGGCAGCCAGTTAGACGGGCAAGGGCAAGACCAGCTTTCGCCGGGAACTCCTGCCGGCGCTGCGCTGCGCGTGCGGCGCTTCACCGAGAAGCCCAAGCTGGAGCGGGCGCGCGAATTCCTCGCAGCCGGTAATTACCTGTGGAACAGCGGCATGTTCTTCTGGTCGGCGGCCACGCTGGCGGCGGCCATTGGCGAGCACCTGCCGAAAACGGCGCCGCTGCTGCAGGAGATCGCAGCCGCTTACGGCACCAGCAAGTTTGTTAAAACCTTCGCCCGCTTGTATCCCAAGTGCGAAAGCATCAGCATCGACTACGCCGTGCTGGAGCCGCGTTCGGCCCGTGGCGAGCAGGATTCCAACATCTTCTGCATTCGCGCCGGCTTCGGCTGGAACGATCTGGGCTCCTGGTCGGCGCTGCACGAGCATCGAATGCTGATGGCCAGGCAGGACCGAGAGCGCGGCAACCACATTGAAGCGGCGCGCTCCTTCACCCTGGACGCCGAAGGCAACTACCTGCACTCGCCGGGCAAGTTCGTTGCCGCCGTCGGAGTCAGGAACCTGGTGGTGGTGGAAACCGACGACGCGCTGCTGGTCACCACCCGCGAGCGGGCGCAGGATGTCGGCAAGATCGTCGCTCACTTGGACGCCAAGAAAATCACGGAACTGACATAGGATTTGAATGCCCTCCGCAATTAAGTTTGGCACCGATGGCTGGCGCGGCGTGATCGCCGACGACTATACCTTTGAAAATGTGCGCCGCGTGGCTCGGGCCATGGCGAGTTACATGCACCGCCATGAAGATGCCAGCCGCGGCGCGCTGATTGCCTACGACACGCGCTTTGGCTCGCGCCGCTTCGCCGAAACCGCCGCCGAGGAGCTGGCGGCCTCCGGCCTGGTGGTGCACCTGGCCAACGACTACACGCCCACTCCGGCGCTCTCCTACATGGTGAAGCAGATGGGCGCGGCCGGCGGCGTGATGATCACCTCCAGCCATAATCCCTGGAGCTGGAACGGGATGAAGTTCAAGGCCACCTACGGCGGCTCGGGCACGGCGGCCATCATGCGCAAAATCGAGAGCTACCTCGATCAGCCGCTGCCCGCCGGCCAGGGCGGCCGGGTGATTGAAACCGATTTCAAAACCCCCTACGTGGCCGCCATCAAGCGCTTTGCCGACATCGAGCTTATCTCCAAGGCGGGCTTCCGCTTCGCCATCGACGTCATGCACGGCGCCGGCCGCGGCGTGCTGGCCGGCATCTTCCGCGAGGCCGGAGTTCCACACCTGGAGATTCGTGGCGACGTCGACCCGCTGTTTCCGGGAATCAATCCCGAGCCGATTCTGCCCCACGTCAAGGCCCTGCAGGAGGTGGTAGTGCGGGAGAAGTGCAGCGCCGGCCTGGCGGTGGATGGCGACGCCGACCGCGTCGGGGCGGTGGCCGAAGACGGCACCTTCGTCGATTCGCACAAGTGCTTTGCCGTGCTGCTGGAATGGCTGCTCAAGCGCAAGCGCTGGCCGGGAGCGGTAACCCGCGCCTTCAATACCACCGGCATGCTGGACCGCATCGCGCGCAAGTACAACCGTGAGCTGATCGAGCACGGCATCGGCTTCAAGTACGTCTGCGACGTGGTGCTGAGCGGGCGCGAGGTGCTGGTCGGGGGCGAGGAGTCGGGCGGCATCGGCATCCCCCGCCACCTGCCCGAGCGCGACGGCATCCTGAACTCGCTGCTGCTGGCCAACGTGATGGCGGAAGAAGGCCAGTCGCTGGGGCAGTTGGTCGAGGGCTTGCAGCGCGAGTATGGCCGCCACTTCTATGGCCGCCGCGACCTGCACATCCCCGACGAACTGAAATTTTCGGCCTTGAGCCGCGCCGCCCAGCGTCCGCCGAAGATCGGGTACAACGTGCTGCGCATGGAGGACATGGACGGCTACAAGTTCTTTCTCGACGCCCCCACCAACGGCAACGGCGCCGAAGCCTGGGTACTGCTGCGCGGCTCAGGCACCGAACCGCTGCTGCGTATCTATAGCGAGGCCTCGTCCCCGGAGCTGGTCAAGGAGATCCTGGCGGCGGCGGAGGCGTTCGTCTACCAGAAGGCGACCGTGGCCTGAGAGCAGCACGAGCCCAGAGAACTCCGCCGCAATCTGTAATAATCATTAAGTACACGTGCCATATACCGAACAATACGACGTTGCCGTAGTCGGCGCCGGGCATGCCGGCTGCGAGGCCGCCATGGCCGCCGCGCGCATGGGGCTGCGCACCGCGCTGTTCACCCTCAACCTCGATCTGATTGCGCAGATGTCCTGCAACCCGGCGGTGGGCGGCATCGCCAAGGGCCACCTGGTGCGCGAAGTCGACGCCCTGGGCGGCATCATGGGCGAGGTCACCGACGCCGTCGGCATCCAGTTCCGCCTGCTAAACACCTCACGCGGCCCGGCCGTCTGGTCGCCGCGGGCGCAATGCGACAAGCAGCAGTACCGGCTGAAGATGCGCCAAGTGCTGGAGAGCCAGCCGAATCTAAAGATCAAGCAGGCCGAAGTGGCCGCCTTGCTGATTGAAGAGCTGCCCGCCGGCGATGCCGAGCGCAGCGCCAGCCTGGAGCGCACGCGCATCTGCCGCGGCCTGCGCCTGCGCGATGGCCGTACGGTCGGCGCTGCCGCCGTGATCGTCACCACCGGAACGTTTCTCAATGGCCTGATTCACTGCGGCGAGCAGAGTTATCCCGCCGGGCGCAGCGGCGAGCCGCCTTCGGTGCTGCTGGGAGAGTTCCTGAAAACTTTGGGGCTGCGCGGCTGCCGCCTGAAGACCGGCACGCCTCCGCGGCTGGACGGCCGCACCATCGACTGGTCGCGCTTCACCGAGCAGCCGGGCGACGCCGAGCCCACCCCGTTCAGCTTCCGCACCCGCCGCATCACCCAGACGCAGGTGCCGTGCTACATCGCCTACACCACGGCGGAGACGCATCGCATCATCCGTGAAAACGTGCACCGCTCGCCTATGTACAGCGGCCAGATTCACGGCATCGGCCCGCGCTATTGCCCCTCGATCGAGGACAAGATCGTCAAGTTTCCCGACAAGGAGACGCACCAGCTCTATCTCGAACCCGAAGGCGTGAACACCTACGAAACCTATGTCAACGGCATGAGCACGTCATTGCCGGTAGACGTGCAGGCGGCCATGCTTGCCTCCGTGCCCGGCCTGGAAAAGGCGGAGATGCTGCGCCCCGGCTACGCTATCGAGTACGACGCCATCGATCCCACCGAGTTGCAGCGCACGCTGGAAACCAAGAAGATCGCGCGGCTGTTTCTGGCCGGGCAGATCAATGGCACCAGCGGCTACGAAGAGGCTGCCTGCCAGGGCATAATGGCCGGCATCAACGCCGCCCTTAAGACTAGGTGCGAGCCGCCGCTGACCCTGGACCGCACCGAGGCGTACACGGCGATCCTCATCGACGACTTGATCAGCAAGGGCACCAACGAGCCCTATCGCATGTTCACCTCGCGCGCCGAGTTCCGCCTGCACCTGCGCATCGACAACGCCGACCGCCGCCTCACCCGCTATGGCCTCCGCGTCGGGCTGATCGGCGACCAGGCCTGGCAGGAGTTCCTGGCCAAGCAGGAGCGCATGGAGCGCCTGCGCAAGCTGCTGGAATCGGAACGCCCCAACGGCGATCTGCCCGCAGCGGTTCTGGAGAAGGCAGGCGCCAGCGCCGGGCAGAGCTATGCGCTACTGCTGCGGCGTCCGGAGATTTCCATCGACGAGCTGGTGCCCGCCTTGCGCCGGCTTTGCCCGGAGTTCTTCGTGCGCGAGGGAGCAGCCGCGGCGGCCGGCGACCATCTGCCGGCGGCGGTGCGCAATGAACTCAAATCGGTGGAGACCGAGATCAAGTACGCCGGCTACCTGCAGCAGCAGGAGAAGGCCATCGAGCGGCTGAAGAAGGCGGAAGAAAAGCACATCCCCGACTGGTTCGACTACAGCACCGTCAGCGGCCTCTCGCGCGAGATGAAGGAGAAGCTTACGCGGGTGCTGCCGCGCACCCTGGGCCAGGCCAGCCGCATCCCCGGAGTCACGCCGGCGGCGGTTTCCCTCATCCACGTCTACATAGAAATCCAGGACCGGCAAAGGACGCGAACGCAACCTTCGTAATTGCATTCGCCTCCCGGCAGTGAATCAGTTTCCACTTTGGCCGACCAATGGAAATGATCTATTTCTTGACACTCGCGCGTTTCTCAGTACCTATCGCTGAAACTGGTTGACCTGCGTTGGGCTACAGCCTGGACTCTATAGCGTCGAACTTTGTCGTGTCGCTGACTCATCACCGTCTAGATATACACCGTGCGGTCCGATCACTGCTAGAAGGACTAGGCTCATGATCACTAGACTTGCCGTTCTTAGATTGAACGCTCCCGCAGGGAGTGCCCCGTGCGCAAATTCGTTGCGAAGGTTGTATGACCGCTTGTCGATGTACAAAGCGCGAAGAAAGAACAATAGGTCTTCCTCCAATGTCTCTTCGACGCGAACGTCGCTCAGTACGTCGTTCATATTCTTAAGCTCGGTCATCCCGTCATGACCTCTCACCCCCTTTCGGACGGGAACATCAAGGAGCTTCAGCAGTTCGCGGAGCATTGCTTCCACGACAGGGATCAGGATGGACAGCGCCTTATAGAAGTCGCCATCGCCGTATGCTGTGATCCCTTCCCTCAGCCCATTAAGCGCGTCCTCCGATACTAACGAGCAAGATGAAACTACATTGATTAAGTCCTGGCTCGTAAACGCAAACTTGTCTTTGACTTTTTGGTATCCGCGAGCGAAGTAGTCTGATGCCAATTGGAACTCAGTCGTCGCTTCCTCGAGCATTCGGCCTTCTAGATCATCCTCACTCGATCCAATGCTAGCCTTGGGCAATCCATCGCGGCCGATGATCGTTCTCGGAGCTAGGCTGTAGAAGACGAACTGTTTCTCGTGCTGCTTTACTTGCTTACGGAGATGATCGCAGTGAGGGATCAGATGCAACGCGAGGCGTAGGAGTGCGAGGAAAGGATGCTCGACGGAGATGATCTTGCCCAGAAACTGATCCAGCGCTTTGATGTCGATGGGAACCTCGACGGAGAGCGTTTTCATTCCTGCCATAGCCTCTGGACCACGCTTTTCCATTATTAGGCGGACCTTCTCTGCATCCGCATTCAAGCCCTCAGCTTCGAGGAGGTGTGCGACCGGGGACAACCATGCGATGGCGACGCCTGCGTCCGCGTTTTCCGATTGCCGAATGTAGGTCTCGGCCATGATCTGAACCACTCGGACGCGATCTTCTCGGTGCAAGTCACGTTTGTAGAACTTCAAAAGTTCCTCGCATGCCGCGTTCGCCGCGTAGCCATTGCATTCTTTCCTCGCTTCTTCCAACCGTCGCTCCAGTTCTCCGGTGAGTTGCCGGCGGTGCGCCTCGTTTATCTTCCGGTTGCCATCGAACGCTTTTGCCGGCATAATCCAGATTCCAATGGACGCTAAGTCGGCTGACGTAGCCAACGCTAATAAATTCGTAGCAACTGCATCAATACGTCCACTGTCATTCAACTCTGTTGCTATCTCTAGTGCTCGCTGGAGCGCAAGCGCCGATTCGATTCCAAGCCTGCAGAGTTTCTCTTTGGAGAGTCGAAGGTACGCATCCACAGCCATCTGCCCGTGCTTGTAGTTGCGCTTCGCGTTGGGATCAATCGTGGTCGTCAAATCCCAAAGTACATCAGCATAACGGGCCACTATTGCCGGATGTGTGACTTCCCCTAGGCGCTTTGTCCAAACGACGAGAGCCTCAGAGCCCAATGCGACTAGATTGGGATGTACAACCTGCCTGCCGTCGTCCGAAGTACTCAGCGACATCGGGGCAAAATATGTTCCCCAACAACTCCGATGATCTAGGGAACCTCTGAACAAGAACCTTCAGTGATCGAGAAGCTGTAGGTTCCCAATTGCATCTCGGTTATGAATGCTGATTTCCTTGCCCTGCGGCCCCTTGCCGCAGCTTGTCGGCGGTGTCCGCAGACACTACGCCGCCGCGTACAACAGCTTCCTGCGCACCAGGAATAGGTTCACCAGGGCGAAGGCGGCGAACAACCGGTTGGCGTTCTTCATCAAACCTCGATAGCGCACCTTCACGAATCCGAACTTCAGCTTCAGGACCCCGAACACATGTTCCACTTTCGAGCGCACCCGCGACTTCGTCCGGTTCTTGGCACGCTCAACTTCGTCGATCCGATCCTTATAGCGATAACGCTTGTTGGTCATGTCCTGAGCCGCAGGCGCGACTTCCCGGATCGCCTCCGTCTGCCCGCCATAGGCTTGATCGCCCCAGACCTTCGTTTCTTCCCCGTGCAGCAACTCCGGCAATACCGTGCTGTCGGCCACGTTGGCCGCCGTCGCCACGGCCGAGTGGACCAGCTTCGTCTTGCTGTCCACTCCGACGTGCGCCTTCATTCCGAAGTACCACTGCTTGCCTTTTTTCGTCTGGTGCATCTCCGGGTCACGCTTCTGCTCGCCGTTCTTGGTCGACGACGGCGCATGAATGATGGTCGCGTCCACGATCGTCCCCCTCGTGATCCGTACGCCCCTGCTCTGCAAATGCAAGTTCACCGCCTCCAGCATCTGCCCGCCCAGGCTGTGCTCTTCCAATCGATGGCGGAACTTGCAGACCGTGGTCTCGTCCGGCACCGGCTCCCGGCCCAGGTCAATGCCCACGAACTGCCGCATCACCACTGAGTCGTACAGCGCCTCTTCCACCGCCGGGTCCGACAGGTTGAACCACTGCTGCAGAAAGTAAATGCGCAGCATCCGCTCCACGCCAACCGGCGGACGGCCATTGCCCGGCTGGGGATAATGCGGCTCGATCAACGCGCACAGCTTGCTCCACGGCACTACCTGTTCCATCTCTTCCAGAAACTGCGCACGCCGCGTCTTCTTGGTGTACCGCTCAAAGCCGGTCATCATCGCCAGTGTCTTCTGCCTCATCTTCTCAATCCACCTACTCACTCGCACTTTAACCTGAGTAGCTGTGGAAAGCAGAGAACTAAATCAGAGCCTCCCTAGAAGGCTACGAAGCTCCCAAGGCGCGACTTCAATTGCAAGGGCTTGTCGCTGTTCTTCTGTGAGAGTAGCCTGCCCGGCAGCGGCGTAAATTGCGCCGGCGAGCATGTACGGTCTGAACGATGTGTGCTCGGAGTCAAAGCGTCCAATGACCTCATTGATGAAATCTAATTCCATGCTGCCCTGCCCGTGGGGGAGGCCCGCCCTCCTAACCTCGCCAAGCATACACACAAAGACCCAGGCAGAACACGAAAATGTGAGAAGGTTTTACCTGCGTACCACGAAGCACGGTCTGTGCCGTCCAATGCCCAGCCGCATTCCCGGAGTCACGCCGGCGGCGGTTTCCCTCATCCACGTCTACATAGAAATCCAGGACCGGCAAAGGACGCGAGCTTCTTGTAGTGGGTCAGTTTGAACTCGAATTAACGTTGGGTGCCCCACGTCCCGCCCTGCTTTTGGGCTGACGTGGGGCCAATTTCCCCAGGTTAGCGCCGAAAAGCGCGGCGCGGAACCTGGGGCACCTTCAAACTGACCCACTACCGAGCTTCTTGACCTTCTGCCATATTTCTGCAATTATAGAAATATGACGCAGGTCCTGGCAAAGAAGAATGCGGAGCAGGTGGCCAAGTACGCCGACATGTTCTCGGCGATGGGAACAGAGGCCAGGCTTCGGATCATGCAATTGCTGTTGTCTGCACATCCGGAGGGCATGGTAGTAGGCGAAATTCAGGAAGAACTGGAGATTCCAAACTCCACCCTTTCTCACCACTTGGACAAACTCAGGAACGAAGATCTCGTTCAGGTACGGCGCGAAAGCACTTTCCTGCGCTATACCGCCAACACCGAAGCCCTCCTGGAGCTGCTGCAATTCCTCTACGCCGAGTGCTGTACCAGGAATAAGGCAGTCAAACCGCAAAACATCGTTCAGCTATGCAAATAGGAGGTCGAAACGGGTGCTACCGATATTAAGCAGGCAATCAAAGACCAATACCCCCAATGAGTGCATTTGTTCGGCCGGTAAAACCAGCCAGCTCAGCCCCCGAGGCCTGCTGCGGGCCGGCCTGCTGTAGCTGGTAGCGAGGAGACAGATATCGTGCAACAACATTACAACGTCCTGTTCCTGTGCACGGGCAATTCGGCGCGTTCCATCATGGCCGAGGCAATCCTGAACTTCAAGGGAAAGCCAAACTTTACCGGCTACAGCGCCGGCAGCCATCCCACCGGGGCGGTGCGTCCGGAAGCGCTCCGACAACTCGAGATCGCGCGTATTCCGGCCCACGGTCTTCGCAGCAAAGCGTGGGATGAATTCTCCGCGCCCACGGCTCCGAAAATCGATTTTGTCTTTACCGTTTGCGACCATGCCGCCAAGGAGGTCTGCCCCATTTGGCCGGGGCAGCCTTTGACCGCTCACTGGGGCGTTCCCGATCCGGCGGCGGTGCACGGAAGCCCGGCGGAAGTGGAGCGGGCCTTCCGCGACGCTTTCTTTATGCTCGATCGAAGAATCAGCCTGTTTCTTTCTCTTCCGTTTGCGAGCCTGGACAGCCTCGCACTCAAGCGGGAGATCGACAGCATCGGCCAGGCGGGACCTGTCAACGCATGACAGGTAAGCGCTTGGCGATATTCCAACGCGTAACCGCAGGACCAAGGACTTACCCATGAAGGCAACCAGCCGCCTCAGTTTTCTGGATCGTTATCTCACGGCCTGGATCTTTTCGGCCATGGCGCTTGGCGTCGTGCTCGGGTGGCTCGTTCCGGGAGTGGTGCCATTTCTCGACCGTTTCAGCATCGGAACAACCTCAATTCCGATTGCGGTTGGGCTGATCGTGATGATGTACCCGCCGTTCACCAAGGTCCGTTACGAGGAACTGGGAGAGGTCTTTCGCAACAAACGTGTACTTGGCCTATCGCTTGTGCAGAACTGGATCATCGGCCCCATTCTCATGTTTGTGCTGGCTATCGTGTTTCTGCGCGGCTATCCGGAATATATGGCCGGGCTGATCATGATCGGGCTGGCCCGGTGCATTGCCATGGTCATCGTTTGGAACGAACTGGCCAAAGGCGACACGGAATACGCGGCCGGCCTGGTAGCCTTCAATTCTCTCTTTCAGGTGTTCTTCTACTCGCTCTATGCGTGGCTGTTCATCACAGTTCTTCCGGCCCGGTTGGGGCTGCGGGGCGCGGTGGTTGATGTTTCCATCGCCGACATCGCCAAGAGCGTCTTCATCTACCTGGGAGTTCCGTTTCTTGCCGGGTTCATAACCCGTACTGTGCTGATTCGCCTCAAGAACCGCCAGTGGTACGAGCGGAATTTCGTGCCCCGGGTAAGCCCGCTGACCCTAATCGCCCTGCTGTTCACTATCGTGGTGATGTTTTCCTTGAAAGGGGAGTACATCGTTCGTTTGCCGCTCGATGTCTTGAGGATCGCTGTGCCCCTGCTGATCTATTTTGTCGCAATGTTCCTGGTGTCTTTTTACCTGGGGAGAAAGCTGGGCGCGGACTATTCCAAGACAACAACCCTGGCATTTACCGCGGCTTCGAACAACTTTGAGCTGGCGATTGCGGTAGCGGTTTCTGTTTTCGGAATTAACTCCGGAGCTGCCTTCGCCGCCGTCATCGGGCCCTTGGTTGAGGTGCCGGTGATGATCGCGCTGGTTAATGTGGCGTTTTATTTCCAGCGCCGGTACTTTCCAGCTCAGGCCGCGGCGCACGGCGTCGCTGTGCGCGGCAGCTAGGAAGCAGCCGGCTGCCCTCGATTTGGCGGGGACCGGCACCGTCGTTATCCCGTGTTTGCGAAAGCAAACCCGGGGCTGCTAAACTCAAGCTTTCCGGTCTGTGCCGTCCAATGCCCTGCCGCATTTGTTGAGGCGCGGCCCGAACTCCGAGGAGCAATGGCCCGTTATACCCGACAAGAGCTGAAGCAGGACAAGTTTGCCGAGACCGCCGAGGAAGCCATCCATTGGACGGTCGCTCACCGTTCCCTGATCATCAGCGCCCTAACAGTTGTGGTAGTGGTGGTGGCCGTTGGAGGCGGGCTCTTCTGGTATCGCGAGCACCGCGCCGCCGCCGCTTCCGAGGCGCTGGGCAAGGCCATGGTCACCTACAATGCGCCGGTCGGCCAGGAGATTCCGGACAAGCAGGTGATTAGCTTCAACAACGCCGCCGAACGCGCCATGGCGGCCAAGAAGGAGTTCTACCGCATCTCTAGTGAGTACGGTTCCACCCGCTCCGGGCAGTTGGCCCACTACTTTGCCGCCCTGTGCGAGTCCGATCTGGATAATTACAAGGTCGCCGAAGATCAGTTCAAAGACGTGGAGAAGTCATCCGACGTGGAGGTCTCTTCCCTGGCCAAGCTGGCTCTGGCCTCCGTCTATCGCTCGCAGAACAAGGACTCCGAGGCGCAGGCGCTCTATAAGGAACTGATCGACCATCCCACCGTGAGCGTGCCCAAGAGCTCGGCCCAGTTGGCGCTGGCAAGTCTCTACGAGGCCAAGCAACCGGCCGAGGCGAAAAAGCTCTATCAGGAAATTGCCAAGGATGACCCCAAGAGTCCGGCCGCGCAGATCGCCAGCCAGCACGAGCAGGCGATCAAGCAGTAAGATGCAACTCCAGATTGACACATAAAGGGCGCCGAACAGGCGCCCTTTTCGATTCCGGTCGTGGGCTTAGAGCAAATTTATAGTTGCTGTACCCAGGTGGAAGCACCGGGCTTTAGCCCGGTGAATAGGCCCACCTAAATTTAAGGGGCTTCAGCCCCTGCGGTCCAACACCGCGGCTAAAGCCGGTTCCTTTCCGACTGCGGTTCGCCGGGCTAAAGCCCGGCGCTTCCACGGTTAGTGAGTACATCAACTCTGGAACCGCTTTAATTCCGGCTGATGAGCACAGTTTGCTCTTACTGTGCGTTTATTTATGGGTGTCATCCTGAGGCGGAGGGCAGCGGAGCCGAAGGATCTGCTTTTGGCTGCCAAACAGCAGATCCTTCGCTGCGCTCAGGATGAGACCTACCTAGTTTGGGAAATACAGGTTCGTGAGGTAGCGGCCGGCGCTCCGGGGGACGCTCTCAAGCTTCTTCCGCCTTCTCTTCTTCCGGCGGCTTTTCTTCTTCCTTGGCTTCGGCTTCCTTGATGATGGTGACCTTAACCGTGGAAGTGACATCGCGGTGCAGCTTGACAGTCACGGTGAATTCGCCCAGCGCTTTCAGCGGCTCATCCAACTGTATCTTGCGGCGCTCGATTTTGAAGCCGCGGTGTTCCAGTTCGTGGGCCACGTCGGCCGAGGTCACCGAGCCGAACAGTTGGCCGTTTTCGCCGGCCCGGCGCGTGAACTGCAGGCTGGCGCCGTCGAACTGCTTGGCCAGCAGCTCGGCGTCGGATTTCTCCTTGGCCAGGCGGCGAACGGCGGCGGCCTTCATCTGATCAATCACCGCTTTATTGGCGGCGCTGGCTTCGATGGCCAGCTTGCGCGGCAACAGGTAATTGCGCCCGTAGCCCTCGCTGACTTTGACCACGTCGCCACGCGCGCCCAGCTTCGGCACATCTTCCTTGAGAATGACTTCCATCGTGCAAACTCCTTCGGGATTTCGCGAGGCGCCGTTGTTGCGCCTGTTGGGGTGCAATCAGTGCCGTGCCGCGAACGGCAGCAGGGCGATGTTGCGCGCCTGCTTGATGGCCTCCGAAAGACGGCGCTGGTGCGGCGTGCAGACTCCGGTCAGGCGGCGCGGAACAATTTTGCCGCTCTCGGCGACAAACTGCGAAAGCAGCCGCACGTCCTTGTAGTTGATGTTGTCGATCTTTTCTGTGCAGAACTTGCACACCTTCTTGCGGCGGAAGAACTTGCGTCCGCCTTCGCGCCCGCCGCCGCCGGGACGCGCGCCCCGCGGACCCGGTGGGCGGCCGCCCGGGCGAGGCCCCGGGGCTGGCTCGGGTGTAGAGGTCTCCGCAGCTCCTGGAGCTGCCTGATTGCTAGTCTCGTCTGCCATAACTCTCCTTGAATTTCCTATCGCCTGAAGGACGGCGCGTAGAGGCACCCGCCCCCGGCTGCGGGTTCGCCAGCAAGCCTGAATTCGGCTTGCGGGGACGCCCTGCCGGCGCCCGGCCGAAGGCGGCCGGGCCTACGTGCTCCTTATCGTTTATGCCTGTGCCGGAGCCGCTTCCGTGCCGCTGGCGCTCTCGACGTGCTGACGCCCCTGGCCCTTGACGTGGGCTTCGCGCAGCTTTCGGACCTTGTCGAGCCGTTTGCTCTCTTCATCGGTGCGCACGGTGATGAACTTGATCACCTGCTCGGCCACGCGCAGCCGCCGTTCGGCCTCCTTGATCACGCTGCCCGGGCCTTCCACGTTGAACAGGATGTAATTGCCGTCCTGGAATTTGCGCACCGAGTAAGCCAGGTGGCGCTTGCCCATGCGCTGGGTGCCCGTGATGCTGCCGCCGGCGTTGGTTATGTTGGTCTCCATCGTGGCCACCAGCCGGTCGACGTCTTCGTCGGCCAGATCGGGACGCACGATGAACATGATTTCGTAAGTACGCTGCATTGTGTTCTCCAACTTGCTCGTCACTGCAATATGTACGCTAGGGCCTCGGCTCGCAACGGCATGGCTGAAGCCATGCCCTTTCAAAGAACCGTTGTGAAACAGCTCCTAATCCTCCGGTGCCGGCTCCGCCGCCTCGGGCGGCGTTGCCTTGCGGTTGAAGCGGTTCATGGCCGCTCCCGGGCCCTCGCGAAGAATGATCTCGACCGCTTCGGCGGCCCCATCCAGCATTTCGTCAATCTCCTCGTACTGTGCCCGCCTGAACTGCCCCAGCACGTACTCGGTGCCGCTGGCAAGGGGGTGTTCCGGCCCGATTCCCAGGCGAATGCGCAGGAACTCCTGCGTGCCCAGGGCACCAATAACGGATTTCATCCCGTTATGGCTGCCGGCACTGCCCCGCTGGCGAACGCGAAGAATGCCGAACGGCAGGTCCAGGTCGTCGTAGATGACGATCAGGTCCCGCTCTACCTCAGCCTCGTACTCCGCCGCCAGCTCGGCCACGGCCATGCCGCTCAGGTTCATGTAGGTCTCCGGCTTGGCCAACACCACCGGAACCGCGGCGATCCACGTGCGAGCGGTGACCGCGCGGCAGTGGCGATTGCTGATCTTCACCCCCCAGCGCTCGGCCAGCCGGTCAACCGCCAGGAACCCCATGTTGTGCGGCGTGAACTGGTACTCGATGCCCGGATTTCCGAGCCCGACAATCAGTTTCACCAGTCCTCGTTTTCACCCGGCAAGCGCGAACACGCACCCGCCGGCTTCTCTACCTTCTTCTTTACCGGTAAGCAACTCGCCAAACCTGAACTCTGAAAAGGCCCGCATCTGCTGCGCAGACGTGGCACCGTAACCCAACCACGGCGGTGCCCAGAACTGGCTACTTCTTGCCTTCGCGGCCTTCCTTGCCTTCTTTGGCTTCCTTGGTCTCCTTCCCGGCTTCCTTCTCCTCGCCTTCGGCCTCCTGCTTGCCCTTCTTGATGACCTCGGGCTCGGCCGGTCCGGCAGCGGCCTCGGTAGCGGCCGCCTCGGGCGTCGGCGCGACCTCTTCCTTCACGGCCACGATGTGGGCCACCAACTGGTTGGGTTCGGTAAGGAACTTGACCTTCTCGGAACGGGGAAGATCGGCTACGCGAATCGGCTGCCCGAAGCCCAGATTGCTAATGTCGCAATCGATGTGGCTGGGGATATCGCCCGGCAGGCATTCGATCTCGATCTCGCGCAGCACGAAGTCCAGGACGCCGCCCTGGGTCTTGACCCCCGGCGCCTCGCCTTTGAGTTGGATGGGCACGCTCAACTCCAGCGTCTTGTCCATGGCGATGCGCTTCAAGTCGACGTGCAGCAGGGCGCCCTTGATGGGGTCATACTGCCAGTCGACGATCATGGCCTTGGCCTGCTCGCCATCCAGCGAGACGTCGAAGATGGTGTTATGGCCGGAATCGGAATGCAGAATCCGGTTGATCTGCTTGGGGTCGACGGAGATCGCCCGGGGCTCTTTGCCGGCGCCGTACAGCACGGCGGGAATTACCCCGGTGCGACGCAGGCGCCGGGCCGCATTCTTGTCTGACGCCTGGCGGGGCGTGGCTTCTACGAGATTGGCTGCGGTAGACATAATTCAGTTTTCCTTGAGATCGCCGGCCGACATCGCCGGCCGGCTAAGCCGCGGACAAAGCCGCGCAGTCTAGGTGAACAACCGGCTGACCGAGGTTTCTTCGTGGATCGACTGGATTGCTCGCGCGATCAGGCCGGCAATGGACAAAACCTTGATCTTGGGCTCATAGCGGCCAGCCTCGGACAGGGGAATGGTGTTGGTAACCACCACTTCCGTCAGCGCCGATTGTGAAATTCTTTCGATTGCTCCTCCCGACAGCACCGGATGCGAGGCGCAGGCGTAAACCTGCCGCGCTCCGGCCTGCAGCAGAGCATTAACGGTTTTGACCAGCGTGCCCGCCGTGTCGATGATGTCGTCGATGATCAGGCAGCTTCGATTGTTGACGTCGCCGATGACGTGCATGACTTCGGAGACATTCATATCCGTGCGCCGTTTATCGACGATGGCCAGGGCAGAGTCCATCTTCTTGGCGAAAAACCGCGCCCGCTCCACGCCGCCGGCGTCGGGCGAAACCACCGTCAGATCCGGCAGGTTCAGCTTGCGGAAGTAATCCACCAGCACCGGCGAAGCGAACAGGTGATCGACGGGGATATTGAAAAAGCCCTGAATCTGCGGCGCGTGCAGGTCCACCACCAGCGCCCGGTCGGCCCCGGCCGTGGTCAGCAGATCGGCCACCAGCTTGGAGGAAATCGGCACCCGCGGCTTGTCCTTGCGGTCCTGGCGGGCGTAACCGAAATACGGGATCACGGTAGTGATGCGCCGCGCCGAGGCCCGCTTCAAGGCGTCGATCATCAGCAGAAGCTGGATCAGGTTGTGCGCCACCGGGTCGCAGGTCGGCTGCACGATGAAGACATCGGCGCCGCGCACGTTCTCCAGGATCTGTACGTAGATCTCCCCGTCGGAGAACTGCGTGTGATAGGTCTGGCCCAGCGGCAGGCCGAGAAAATCGCAAATCTCCTGGCCAGCGTGGGGTTGGCGGTGCCGGAAAAGATCTTGAACTTCTCGTCTTTGCGGTCGCGCACCGGTTTACGCTCCATTTTCGGGGCTGCCTTCTTGTTGTCCGTCGCTACCGCCGTGCCCAGCGCGCCGGCGCTGGCCTCGGCGCGTTCCCCGGTCGAATCCGGCGCCACTGTCGAAGGATCGTAGGAGCTTGGTTTTGCTGCTGCGTCCATTGCCTGTGTAACCTCCCCGGGAACGCTGATTCCGCGAATCCGGCCCAATACAAACTTGGCTGGGCGGCTAGGATTCGAACCTAGACTAAGTGCTCCAAAGGCACTTGACCTACCATTAGTCGACCGCCCAATCCTGACCGCTACAAGCACCGCCATGTCCCGTGCGGGACCCCAGCGCGCGCCATGGGCAAAATCACGCGAAGCGCTGCTCCAGGTAAGCGGTGCGCGCCAGCGTGCTGGTAGCCAGCGCCGGCACTCCCTGTTGGCGCAGCGTCTCGGCCGCCTTTTCCGCCTGCTCCGGCGTCGCGTACAACCCGTAGAGCGTTGACCCGGAACCGGACAGAGAAGAGTAGCTCGACTGGTTTCGTTCGAGCAGACGCTTGACTTCGCGAAGTTCGGGATACATGGGAAAGACGACGCGTTCGAAGTCGTTTTCGATCCCGGCTCGGACGAGGTCGAGAAGCAGCGTCTCGGCCCGGTCCCCGCGCCCCCCGGCCCTAACTTCCTCGCCGGAACCGGCAACTGCGGGAACACCGGATAGGGTTCCGCTCAGCCAGGCAAACGCCGAACGGCTGAACTCACTCATTGTAGTGGAGTGCGCCTGGGGCGTCAATTCGCCATCCTGCTGCCGGCGGAACTCGTCCCATTGGCGAAACGCCTCCGGGGTGGACACGCCTACCTCCGGCGTGGCAATCACACAGGCGATGCGTGGCAGGTCGGGCAGCGGGTAAACCTCCTCGCCGCGCCCGCAGCCCAGCACGGTGCCGCCGAGCAGGAACAACGGCAGGTCGGAACCCACCTCGGCGGCCAGGCGCAGGCGCTCGCGCGGCGCCAGTTCGCAGCGCAAGGCGCGCTCCAGGCCGAACAAGGTGGCCACCGCGTTGGACGATCCGCCGCCGATGCCGCCCTGCACTGGCAGGTTCTTTTCGATTTGGATCAGGACTTTGCCGCGCTGTTTCAAGGCCCGCATCACACGCTCGGCCATGCGCCAGCAGGTGTTGCTCTCGTCGCAGGGGACACGCGGATTCTTGCAACGAACCTCAATGCCCATGCCGCGGCCCACATCCACCCGCACCACGTCGTGTACGGCGATGGTCTGGTAGATGGTCCGCAGCTCATGGAAGCCGTCGTCACGCTTGGCCCCAATCGCCAGTCCCAGGTTGATCTTCGCGAATGAACGCACGGAAACGGGCATGCTGGACTATTGTAACGGACTGCTCCAGTCCGCCCCCAAATGCCAGCAGGAGATCAGCTCCCGGTAGGAATGATGCCGGCGTTTTCGACCATCAGGATGACGGTGCGCTCGCGGGCGCGGGTGCGATGAGCGACCCCCTTGGGCACGACCATTGCCTGCCGCGGCGCCAACTCCACAGTGCGTCCTTCCAGATCAATCAACAGCCTGCCCTGGATAACGTAGAAAAACTCGTCATCCTCATCGTGCTTGTGCCAGTGGTACTCGCCCTCTATAACCCCCAGGCGCACGACTGAAGCATTCACTTTGCAGAGGGTCTGGTTGTACCACTTGAACTGGCAAGCGTCGGCCAGCGCCTTTTCGTCGATCACCTCCAGCGCACCGTGCAGAATGTTGAGTCGCGTCTCGTAGGGAAAAGATGAAGGTGAGGTCGGCATGGGGTTCTCTCCTGAACCGGATAGCTTCTACTCTTGACCGTTGGCTCGTGAGCAAAGGAGCTTAGCAAACAACCCCACACAAGCAAAAGAAGCTTGTGTGGGGCACCCAGGGCCTTTCAATCTGAAATCAAAAATCCGAAATCGTAAATGGCATTACTCGCCGGCCACGGTCATGCCGTCGATGCGAATGGTGGGACAAGCCACCGGACCGCGAAATTCCAGGTCGTTGCCGATCTCGGAGATGTTGTTGAGCATCTCCTTCAGATTGCCCGCCACGGTGATCTCCTCGACCGGGTAGGCCAGCTCGCCGTTGGCGATCCACAGCCCGCCGGCGCCGCGGGAGAAGTCGCCGGTGACCAGGTTGACGCCGAAGCCGAGAAACTCGGTGACGTACAGACCGTCTTTCACCTCGGCGATGATCTGCTGCGGCGTTTTTTCACCCGGTTGCAGGAAGAAGTTGCCGGAGCCGATGCCCGGAGTTCCCGCCAGGCCGCGCGAGGCGTTGCCAGTGGTTTGCAGGCCAAGCTTCTTAGCCGCGTAGGTGTTCAGCAGGTAGGACTTCAGTACGCCTTGCTCGATGACCGTGGTGCGCCTAGTGGGCACACCTTCGCCATCGAAGGGACTGCTGCCGAAGCCGCCCGGAATGGTGCCATCGTCGACGACAGTTATGTTTTCGGCGGCGATCTTCTCGCCCAGCTTGCCTACCAGGAACGAGGCCTTGCGGTAAATGCTGTCCCCGTTTACGGCTTCGAAGATGTGATCAAGCAGGGCGCGGGCCACATTTTGATCGAAGATTATGGGCACGCGCACGGTCTTCACCTTGCGGGCGCCCAGGCGGCGCAGGGTGCGGCGGGCCGCCGTCTGCCCGACCGATTCGGCCGATTCCAGCTTGCTAAGGGTGCGCGCCACCGAGTACCAGTAATCGCGCTGCATCTTGCCCTGCTCGTCGCGGGCGATGGGCACGGCGGCAACCGAGCAGTAGGAGCGCTGGTATTCGCCCACAAAACCGTGCGAGTTGGCCAGCACCTTGCGTCCGGTGGCGGCGTCGAAGGAGCCGCCTTCGGAGTTGGAGATGCGCGGGTCGAAGTCCAGCGCCACCCGCTCCGCCCGCCGGGCGTAGTCGATGCGCTCAGCCGTCGCCAGCGAGTACACGTCATCGTAGTAGAGATCCAGGTCGCCGGGAATCGCCCCGAGCTGCGCGGCCTCGGGTAGGCTCGCCAGCGGGTCTTCCGAGGTGACCTTGGCCAGCTCCAGGGCGGAGGCCACCATGCGCTCGATGCCCCCGGCCGAGAGGTCGCTGGTCCAGGTGCTGGCCGCGCGCTGGCCGACGAAAACGCGGATGCCGAGCGCCTTGCTGCCCGACTCCTTGAGGGTTTCCACCTCGCCCAGGCGCACCACGGTGGAGAACTCCGAACCGTCGCGCACCACGCATTCGGCCGCCGAAGCTCCGCGCTGCATGGCGCACTTCACCACGTCGCTGGCGATCTCTTTAAGGTCCAGTTGCGCCGGCCCGGCCGCCTTCGGCTGGACATCCGCGGTTGTGGTTTCCGTGCTCATTGGCCGCCTCCCGTGCCGCCGACGGTTAGGCGGTCTATTTTCAACGTCGGAATGCCGACGCCGACCGGCACCGACTGGCCATCCTTGCCGCAGGTGCCGATGCCCTCATCCAGCTTGAGATCATTGCCCACCATGCTCACCTTGGTCAGCACATCGGGCCCGTTGCCGATCAGGGTGGCGTTCTTCAGCGGCGCGGTGATCTTTCCATCCTCGATGAGATAGGCCTCCGAAGCCGAAAAGACGAATTTGCCATTGGTGATGTCCACCTGTCCGCCGCCGAAGTTCACCGCATAGACGCCGCGCTTGACCGAGCGCAGGATGTCGTCGGGCGAGTCTTCGCCGGCCAGCATGTAGGTGTTGGTCATGCGCGGCATGGGAATGTGCTCGTAGCTCTCGCGGCGGCCGTTGCCGGTGTTGGGCAGCTTCATCAGCTTGGCCGAAAGCTTGTCGCTCATGTAATTCTTGAGGATGCCCTTCTCGATCAGCACCGTATTGTTGGTGGCGTTGCCCTCGTCGTCCACGTTGAGCGAGCCGCGGCGGCGGGGCAGGGTCCCGTTGTCGACCACTGTGCACTTTTCGCTGGCCACGCGCCGGCCCAGCAGGCCGGAGAAAGCGGAAGTCTGCTTGCGATTGAAGTCGGCCTCCAGGCCGTGCCCGATGGCCTCGTGCAGCAGAATGCCGGGCCAGCCGGGCCCCAGCACTACCTCCATCTCGCCGGCGGGACACGCGCGCGCGTCGAGCTGAATTATGGCTTGGCGCGCCGCCTCGCGGGCGAAGTGCTCCGGAGTCTTTTCCGTCAGGAAGACTTCGTGGCCGTGGCGCCCGCCGCCGCCGGCGGTGCCGCGCGCCGAGTTTTCGCCCGACTTGGCGATGACAAAGACGTTCATGCGGGCCAGCGGCTGCGCGTCTTCGGCAAAGGTGCCGTCGGAGCCGATGATAAGAACGTGACGCAATTCCTCGGCATAGCTGGCGCGAACTTCCTGTATGCGCGAGTCGTAAGCCCGGGCAGCGCGGTCGGCGCGCAGCACCAGCTCGACCTTGGCGGCGATCTCGGAATCAACCGGCGTCGCCGGATAGAGGTTGTGAGCCGAGTTTCCCTTGAGGCTGACGGTCGGCGTCTTGGACGGCCCCTGGGCAATCAGCGCTGCCGTGCGCGCCGCATGCAGAATACGTTCCGGCGCCAAGTCATCAGTGTAGGCGTAGCCGGTGCGCTCGCCGGCAATGACGCGCACCCCGCAGCCGGCGGCAATGCCCTGCGAGGCCGATTTCACCATCGACTCGTCAAGGCTGAGCGAGGTGGCCGTCATGTATTCGAAATAGAGGTCGGCATAGTCGCCACCGGCCGACAGCGCAGCCGCCAGATAGCGCTGCACGTCTGGCTCATTGAGACCGTACTTCTGAAAGAAAAAACGCTTGTCCATGTTCACACCTGATTGGATGCCCGGAGCCCCCGGAAGGCTCCGGGCTGTCAGGCAAACAGGTAATTATCCCATGCGGGCCAGGGCCCACGGCGTGTAGGCCCAGCCGCCCTCGGTTGGTGCGTGCGAAACACGCCTGTCTGTGCACGGACGTAATACGAGAGCCGGGTGGCCCGGGCCTGCGCGAAATTAAGATTTCGCTTGCAAGCTGGCTGTGGAACAATGTCCAGCGCTGAACAAACCTCATGCCGCCTCTCCACCAACTCGTCTCCGAGCAACTGAACGCCCTAGCCGCCGAAGCGCGCTCGGCGCTGGTCATTGAAGACGGCGAGGTGCTATTCGACTTGCCGACGGCCAAGTTTTCCGTGCGGGACGAGGGCGAGCGCTGCGTCCTGCAAATCTGGTCGGAGGAGCGCAACATCGTGCGCCGCGTGCTGGGCGCGGAGGTAAAGAACGGCATCCTCAAGCTAGAAGTCCTGCGCTTTGGGCAAACCAAGCCGGCCAAGCTGGAAATCTGCGCCGACCGGAACCAGGCGGCGCCTGGCATGACTGCCGGCCCCAGGCGCGCCGCCCGGGCGCAGTTCCAGAGCCTGCTGCGGCGGATGCTGGAGAAGTCGCGTCCGGGATGGAAGATTCAGAGCCTGGTCTCGGCTTCCGACCTGGAACACTCCTTCGGCGCGGCGTATGTGCGCGGGCTCGTCCGTCGCGGAAACGCGGCCATGGCGGTGGTGGGTGTCAGCCCAGGTGAAGCGCAGGCGACGGTTGATGGAACCGTCTCGGCGGCCGTGCTGTGGATGGAGTATTGCCGCCAGCATTACGCCGACCGCATGCATGTCGAAGGCGCGCGGCTGTTCATTCCGCGGGGCTGCTCCGGGGTGGTGCGGTTGCGGCTGGCGCACCTCAATCACGAGCTGGCCAAGTGGGATCTGTGCGAGTTCGACCAGCGTAGCGAGGCGGTCGAGGAGATCAGCGCCCGCGATGCCGGCAACTTCTCCACCCGGCTGGTGCAGGCGCCGGACTATGCGCGTGCGCGGGAGCGCTTCGCCCAGGAGATCGAGCTGGTGCGGCGGATATTGCCGGCAGTCGAGGTCGAGATTGTCTCGGCGGCTGAGGTCTCGTTCCGTTGTCACGGCCTGGAATTTGCCCGCGCCGCGGTGCGCGAGGTGACCAGCTCGTTCCGCACGGAACCCCAGTTGCTGTTTACGGATTTCGAAGGCGCTTCCGGAGCGGCTGAGGCCGTGGTCAACGCGGCCAGCGAAGCACGTTTCCGCGAATTCGTGCAGCAGGTGAGCAGTCTGCGCGAGGGCCGGGCACATCCTCTGCACCGTGCCGCGCCCGAGCGGTGGCTGGAGGCAAGCGTGCGGCGCGACGCGGGCGTGCTCGATGAGCGGCTTGATCCAGCGGCAGTTTACGCCCAGGTGCCGGCCTTTGCCGCCACCGATCGCGCCATGATCGACCTTCTGGGTGTAACCCGCCAAGGCCGGCTCGCCGTAATCGAGCTGAAAGCCGAGGAGGACATTCATCTGCCGTTGCAAGGGCTCGACTACTGGGCGCGTGTGCGCTGGCACCAGCAGCGCGGCGAGTTTCAGCGCTTCGGTTACTTTCCCGGGCGCGAGCTTACGCTGCAACCGCCGCTGCTGCTCATGGCCGCTCCCTGCCTGCACGTGCATCCCACTACCGATTGCTTGCTGCGCCACCTCTCACCCGCCATCGAATGGAAACTGTTGGGCTTGGACGAGCATTGGCGGCAGGGCATTCGGGTAATTTTCCGCAAGACCAGGGAACAGGGTCGCGGGAATAGCTGAGGTAACCGGCGCGCCCACTCGCAATTTTTCTTAACCGTAAGAGAGCGCGGGAGTTGTGCGCGGTTGCGGGATACCATAATGGTAAATTGTCCGCACGTTATTTGCTGAATGCCGCCGAGATGTGCGAAATTTATTGCCGCTGTAGTCTCTGAACCGCGAATCTAACCAAAAGGAGTTTCCCGAGTACCGGCGGACGGCGCCGCTGGCCGGAGTGAAAGCAAAAGAGATGCCTAAGAAGATTGCTCCCCGGACATACGACGAAGCGATAGCCTGGCTGCGCGGCCACGACTTCGAGCTACTGGAGCCGCCCGGGACCGCCACCCGCGTATTCCTGAAGAAATACAAGGTCTCGGCGGCCATCGAGATGACCCCGGAAGGCGGCGTGCGAATCTTCGCCTACCCGGGAAACCTGATTGGCGGCGAGATCGCCAAGCTGGTGGACCGCGGCTATCAGAAGTTCCTCAAGACCACCAAGCTGGAGATGCCGGCCACCGCCGAGCACTTGCAGGCGCTACATCGCTTTACCGAAGAACTGAAGGAAGCCATCGGCGCCAGCAGCCTCTACAACGAATCGCTCGGTACGGTCAGCGAGTCGTATCAGTACGACCGGGTCAAGGACCGCGACCTGCCCGGCGCCTCCCGCCCCACCCGCCCCTGGGAGCGCAAGATCAAACCCGCCTGAGCTGTTTCCGGGAGCGCGGCAAATGAATAGGCTGGCAAGGCGCAAGGCATGACAACCCCCTCCCATCTACACAGTCAGGCCAATCTGCGGGCCTTGCGCAGCGTGGCGGCGCTGGAATTCGCCAAGGGGCTGCTGGTGGTGCTGGCCGGGCTGGCGCTGTTTTCGCTGTCCCGGCGTGCTCTGGGGATCGAGGGCATCGCCGAAGACCTGCTTCATCTTTTGCACCTCAACCCCGACTGGCACTTCTCCGTACTGCTGTTGCGCGTGGCCGCAGGTCTGCAGAAGGCAAATCACCTCACCCTGGCTGCCGCCTTTTTTATTTACCCGGCCCTGCGCTTCGTCGAGGCCTACGGGCTCTGGAGGGAGCGCGCCTGGGCGGAATGGCTGGCGCTGATCTCCGGCAGCGCGTATCTTCCCTTCGAAGTCACCAGCCTGGCTCATAAGCACACTGGCGTCAGGCTGGCGGTTTTGCTGGTCAACGTGGCCATAGTGCTTTACATGGCCTGCCTGCGGCTGGCCGCTCACCGGGCGAAAAAGGTGGCTGAGCTGGTGCAACACAAGCTCTGAATGCGGTTGGGTTAGACTAGGCTCGTGTTGAGCCACCGCCTGGAATTCCGCCCGGAAAGCGACGAGCAGTTTTTCGAGCTACTGCCGCCGGCTCCGGCCGTCTTTGCGCTTCGCGGGGAGCAGGAGCAGGCGGAGGCCTACATCAGCAAAACGGCTAACCTGCGCCGGCGCGCCCGCCGCCTGCTGGCCAATCCCACATCTGCCAGCTACGGGCTGATGTGGGGCGCGAACAGAGAGGCGGGGTCCACGCCGGGCGCCGACCTGGCGCTTGCCGGAGTGCAGGCTCGCCGGCTGAATCTGCGCCAGCGTGTGCGCTGGCTGGAGTATTCGCCGACCGGCTCCGATTTCGAATCAGGCTTCCTGCTCTACCAGCTTTTGCGCCGTGAGCTCCCGCAGGCTTATGAGAAGCGGCTGCGGCTGCGCCCTGCGCCGCTTTTGCGGATGATTCTGGAGAACCGCTATCCGCGCCTGGTCGTCACCACTCGCATCGCCGGCCTGCACGGCAAAAGCTCGGGCAGCGGCGCGTTTGTATTCGCCCCGGCCAGGTCCGCCTACTACGGCCCGTTTCCGACCCGCGCCGCGGCGGAGAAGTTTGCCAACGATGTGCTCGATATGTTCAAGGTGCGCCGCTGCACGGACGAGTTGAACCCTGATCCCGTCTTTCCCGGATGCATTTACTCGGAGATGAAAATGTGCCTGGCGCCGTGCTTCTGTGGCTGCACGGATGAAGCCTACGCCGAAGAGGTCGCGCGGCTGGAAAAGTTCCTGGCCAGCGGCGGGCGCTCGCTTCTTCGGGAGGTGGCCGCCGAGCGGGACCGGGCCAGCGAGCAGCTTGAATTCGAGTTGGCGGCGGCCACGCATGCGCGCTTCGAGCGCATTCAGGCGCTAACGCGCGAGCTGCCGGATATCGTACGCCGCCTGGATCGCCTGCGCGGCCTGATGATCCAGCCTTCCGCCCAAGCCGGGGCCGTCGCCCTGTTTCGCATCGACGAGGGAAGAATCTCCGGCCCGATCACCTTCACGCCAGCCACCCACACGGCATTCACCCCGGCAGCGACGCCGGCTGCGTGCGTTACACCTGCCGCCAGCCCCGGCTCGCCGGGAGCGGCCCTTATAGACACTCCGCTTGGGTCCGCCAAAGCGGCTCCGCAGTCAATGGAAGCGCAGCTCAAGGAGGCGGTAGCCTCCGCCCCACCGGCGCGCCTCCGTTCGGCACAGGAAGCAATGGAGCACCTGGCCATCCTGAAACGCTGGTATTATCGCAGCTCAAAAACCGGGGAACTGTTCCTGAGCGACGAGCAGGGCGAGCTTCCCCTGCGCCGTATCGGGCGGGGTGTGGCGCGCGTGCTCAAGGGAGAAGCGCCGACGGAACCAGGGGCCGACCCCAGAATCCCCATTCCTTAACCCTTGTCAGCGCTGACCGGAATGGAGCGGTTCCTGGATCTGTGTACGGCGGCGGCGTGCAAGCACAACAATGACCAGCGCGACGGCAGCGACCAGCACCAGAGCGATTTCCCAGTGCCGGAAAATAACGCCATGGAACATGCCTGCGATCCGCGGTCCGAAGCGGACGGCGAGCACGCAAAGAATTGTGAAGCGCATAAGCCGGCCAACCAGGATGGAGCCGACCAGCTTGGCCCAGCTCATTTCGGCGACGCCGGCGCAAAAGACGAAAAGCTTAAAGGGGGTCGGAGGAGGCAGCATCGAAGGAATAATCAGGGCCCATACCCCGTAGCGCTCCACCCGGCTGTGTACCCGCGCGAACTTTTGTTGCCCCATGCGCTGGACGACGAACGCCTCGCCGCCCTTGTATCCGATTAGATAGGGCACCAGGCTTCCCACGGCCGAGCCGATGGCGGCCAGCAGAATGTAAAAAGGAATTCGCCGTGGATCGGTATAGGCGTAGTAGGCCATTACCGGGTCCAGGGGAATTCCAATGCAAGCCGCATCCACCGTGGTCAGAACGAGAACCGCGAGCGGTCCGCCCAGCGGGGCCAGCAGATGCATGACAAAATATTTGTAACGGCCTAAGAAGTACTTCAAAACTCACCTGTCCCTAAGCTACCGTCTCACCACCGCCCGAGACAGCCGGGCAAAAAGCCTGTCCTTCACACGTACGCCTTCGCCCGGCACCTGATTGTCGCCGGAAAACGCGCTGATTCTGGCATGAAACAAAACAGATGCGCTGTCGACTCGCAGCGCCAGCACCTCGATTCTAGCCGGGCGCTGAACCCCTGTCGATACACTAAGGTTCGCTTCCGCGCATGACGCGTCCCTGTAGGTGCTATTAAAGCCGATTTAAGTGCCACGGTCCCCGCCCCTGAAGCTTTTCTGGGGAAGCTGCGGCCTATGGAACTTGCCGCGCGCAAAGCTAGAGCGGAACTACAGCAGGTGTATCCCCCAAAATAACGTCATCCCGCCGTGAGCGAAGCGGAGCGGAAGGATATTGCGTTGCTGGGCAAGGCACAGGGCTCCTCGACTCGCGCCCAAGCCACCCCAGCAAACGCAACCGCGGCGTTTGCCGTGGACCCCGGTTCAGGCGCTCGCTCGGGATGTCGCCCATTTCCTGGTATACAGCATCTCTGGCTCCGCTTTAGACCTTTCGCACCCGGGGCGGCCCCGGCGGAAGCGTCTCAAGCAGTTCGCGGGCGGTACGGCGCAGCACAGGGTGCCGCGCTTCGGGAGCGATCTCGGCCAGCGGCTGAAGCACGAAGCGCCGCTCGTGCATGGCCGGATGGGGCACGACTAGAGAGGGCAGGTCAATGACGGATGAGCCGAACAGCAGAATATCGATGTCGATAGTTCTCGGGCCCTTGGCCACGCGCCGCTTGCGCCCGAGCGCTTGCTCGATCTGCATCACGGCAGACAACAGTCGCCGAGGCATGCGCTGGGTGCGCAAGGCGACCGCGCAGTTCAGAAACCAGGGTTGATGCTTCAGGCCGACAGGCTCGGTTTCGTAGAAACTTGAAACCGCCTCCACCGCTCCCAGCGAACGCAACTGCTCGACCGCGTCCTGGAGATTACGGGCGCGGTCACCCAGGTTGGAGCCGAGCGAGAGGTAAACCAGCTTTTCCATAGACAAGGGATTAGACGGGGTGGCTTAAGATTTTCAATTTCAGGGGCGAACAGGGTGCATTGTCGCTTTTAATCTGAAATCTAAAAATCTTAAATCTGCAATCTCCCTACCCGGGCACAATCAAGCTTGATCCGGCGCCGGCGGTCTGCCCGGCAGTGCCCGCGCCTGCCGCCGCAAATCTGCTGGCCAGTTGCGCCAGGAAGGCCCGCGAGCGGGGCCGTCCATTGGTGCCGCTCTGCGCCGTACGCACCAGGAAGACAAGGGTTTTAAGAACGTCGGAGTCTTTCAGGGTGAAATATCCCAGCCGCTGCTGCTCCAGGGCGCGGTACTCTTCGATTCGCCGCCGCAGATCATCGGCGATGGCCTGATGAACCGGGTTGGTCAACGATTCCTCATAGATTATTCCCGAATTGGTCAGGCGCTGATAGCCGCGGGTGAAGGCGGTGAGGCCGAGGATCAAGTCACGATCGTTCCAGTCGCGGTGCGCGCTCCCCAATTGCGACAGGGCAAACAGCAAGCCGGCAATTAGGGGCTCGCGCTCGTAATAGAACCGCTCGCCGATTTCGACGTCCAGGAACAACTCCTCTCCGGCCATCTGTTCCTGGGTGCGGGCCGACTGGTAGGCGCGTGCCTGCTGCAAATAAGGGCAGCTCTCCGGGCAATCGAGGGTGATTTCGCGCTGCTCGCCGCAGCATTGCGGGCAGATGCGGCCATGAACGGCCGGACAAAAGCGCTTTTCTTTTCTCTTGGTACAAATCGCGCAGCTCACGGATGCTCCCGCTACCCATTATTGCATTCCCTTGCCCCCGGATGTCACCGCCGCAGCGGAAGACGCAGGCGCCGGGCGTCGCCGCCGAGGCCGGTTTTGCCGGCCGGGGTACCGGTCAAGCCGGGAATCATGGGGCATACAGTCGGTTACCTGGGGCGGTCGCCCGGCCAACCGCGTTTTTCCGAATCCGGCTACCCCAAAGCGGGCAGCAATCCGATAGTCGGTAGCGGTCGGCCTTCCTGGATGCTCCGGCAAGGGTCGCGTCATGCTTTGTGGGCCTCCCTTGGTGCCATGGGCAGCGGCGCCGGGCAATGTTTCTTGCCCGGCAACGGCAAAAACGGGCATTGCCGCGGCCCTCAGCAAAAAAACCCGCATGGAATCTGCACAAAACGCTTTTCGTTCATCGGGCCGTGGTATAAGATACGGACCGTTGAGTAGCTCCACGCACTCGACTCGAAGGAGGATATTTCCAATGGCAGCTGGTATGACCAAGACGGCGCTCGTTCGCCTAATGGCTGAGAAGCTTGAATTGAGCAACAAGGCCGCCGCCGCATTCCTGGCTACTCTGGCCGAGGTTGCTATAAAGGAAACCAAGAAAAATGGCGTGTTCGTACTGCCCGGACTGGGACGCCTGAAGAAGTCGCAGCGCAAGGCCCGCATGGGCCGCAATCCGCAGACCGGCGAACCGATCAAGATCCCGGCCAAGACGGTAGTGAAGTTTTACGTGGCCAAGGCCGTGAAGGATTCAATCGCTCCCAAGAAGTAGTTTCCTCCCGGCCCAAGCGAAGCAATACTCAGGCTGGCTGTTCCAATCCGCCGCAAATTGCGAGCAGGCTCGAACAGCCGGCCTGAATTGTTTTTGCTCGCAAACAACGAGGCTCGGGCCGGGACCCCGCTTCCGGAGACCAGCGCTACAACACAACCAGCGTGACGCCTTTGTTTTCACGCCCGAGATCGCGATCCTGTTTCAGTTGCGGGAAACGCTTGAGCAGAGACCAGGTCGCTTCGTCGGAGATGCGAAACTCCTCGCCCGGAATGAAGTCCTGGATCGAACCGGCGCGTTTGTAGCGGTCGAGGACCTTCCAAACTTCCATGCGCAGGCTCCCGCCCACCCCGCTGGAGCCGTACCCGTGCACCAGCTTCAGCACCGCGATGCGCTCCTGCCGCGCCGCCGCCAGCGCCCGCTCCAGCCGCAGCAACCCCTGGTTGACGGTAGGCCGGTCCTGTTCCAGGTTCACCAGCTTGACGATGTCAGGCATTGTGCAAATGCGATCATAACCCCGCGCGGGGTCGCGGGCGTAAAGTACCCCTAGCGCGCAAAATCGGAGCGCGAGGTCGGGGTTTCATCCGGCGCAGCCAGCCACCGCTCGAAGTGCGCCTGAATGCACTGATACAGGTGCGCCCGCGCCAAACCGCCGATAATTCCATGGCCGCTGCCGGGATAGAGTTCCAAGTCGAACTGCTTGCCGGCGGAGACCAGCCGGTTGACCAACTGCATGGAGTTTTGCAGCCACACATTGTCGTCGCTGGTGCCATGAGCGATCAGCAGCCGGCCGCTCAGATTGGGCGCCACTTCCAGAATGGAGCTGCTCTTGTAGCCGTCGCGGTTGCTGTCCGGCAAGCCGAGGTAGCGCTCGGTGTAAGTGGAGTCGTACTGTTGCCAGTCGGTGACCGGGGCCACCGCCACGCCCGCCTTGAACAGGCTCGAATGGGTAAGAGCGTAGGCCGCCAGGGTGCCCCCGAAGCTCCAGCCCCACCAGCCGACGCGGTTGCCGTCCAGTTGCGGATAGCGCGCCAAAAGCTGGCTCAGCGCCGTAAGCTGATCGTTGAATTCCACTGCTCCGAAGCGGTGTTCGGTGGCAGTGGCAAATTTTCTGCCGCGGTTGCCCATGCCCCGATTGTCCATCTTGAGAATGGCGAAGCCGTGCTGCGCCAGCACCTGGTCGAACATGGTGATAGTCTGCCACTCATCGCGCACCATCTGTTCATGCGGACCGCCGTAGGGATTCAGAATGAGCGGCAGTTTTCGGTTGGCAGCCACTGCGGCCTGGGGTAAAAGCAGCACGCCGTGCAGCAGCGTTCCGTCGCCGGCGGTGAAATCTACGAAGGCGGGCGGCAGAAGGCGGTGCTCCTTGGCATCCGGCGAGCGCCAGATCTGCTGGCAGTGTCCTTCCAGATTGCAGAGCCGCAGGCGCGGAGGCGTGGCCAGCGCCGAAAAGCTATCGGCAAAGTACCGGGCGCTGTTTGGCATCTTGGTCTCATGCACGCCGTGCTCGGGGGTGAGCCGGCGCAGCCCGGTGCCGTCTAGGTTCACGCGAAATAAATTCGCCTGCCGCCAGTCGTCCTTATTGGCGGTGAAGTAAACCACGCCCGCGTGCTCGTCAAGGCCCGCCAGCCCGAGCACCTCCCAGTCACCGCGCGTGATCTGGCGCACCCGCTTGGCCGCCGATGACAAGGGAGCGGCGGGGTCGTATTGGTACAGGTAGAGATGGGTGTATCCATCGCGCCAGCTCGGCCACAGAAATCCGCCGTGGAAGAAGCGCAGCGCGCTGTTCATTTCCAGGTAGTCGCGATCGGTTTCGCGCAGCGCCAGCCGGCTTGCGCCGCTCTCCACGTCGAAGAAGTAAAGCTCCGCCCGGTTCTGCGGGCGGTTGAGCACCAGCGCCCATACGGTGCGCGCGTCAAGCCAGCCGAAGCGCGGAACATAAATATCTGCAGCACAGCCCCCGGGCTCCCCGGCGGGCGCGGAATTTGCGCAGTCGGAGTTGAAGCTGAGCCATCGTGTGGCGACGCCCCCAGCTACATCGATAATCCCTAGCCGCACGCGCGGGTTCGCTTCACCCGCCTTGGGATACTTGAGGCGCTCGACCACGGCGTTGTCGGAAAGCCAGTCCACCAGCGGCGCCTCAGGCACCTGGGTCTCATCCATCTGCAGAAAGACGATGCGCCGGGAGTCGGGTGCCCAAAAATAATTGCTGCGCACATCCAGTTCCTCCTGGTAGAGCCAGTCGGCCTCACCGTTCAAGACGGAATCGCCTTGCCAGGCGGTCAACTGTCTCTCGCTGGCGGGGAATGCAGGGCTTGTCTGGAGGCGCTGGTGTTGCGCTTGCCCGGCTTCGAGCAGAAACAGGTTGTGCCGGCGAATGAAACTGATGTAGCGGCCGTCGGGCGAGAACTTGGGGTCGGTGTTGGGCTCCGCCGAGGCGGTAAGCTGGGCGGCGGCGCCGCCGCGCAGATCGTAAAACCACAGTTGGCCGGAGGGCGCGAAGAGCAGTCCATTGGAGTCGGGAGCCCACTGGTAGGCCGGCACCTCGTAGCGAATGCGGTTCTCGCGCTCGCGCTCGCTCAGGCTGGGCGGCGGCGCCAGCAGCGTCACGAGGCGGTCGGTGGAAATCAAAACCTCACCCTGGGAGCTGGCCGCCTCCACCGCGTAGAGCTCTTCGCCGCCGTCGCTGGTGGCCCGCACGAAGGCAAGGCGCTTGCCGTCCGGGCTCCACTCCAGAAATCGCGGGGCGATGGATGCCGCCGCCGGCGGACGAAAGATATCTTCGATGGTGAGCTGCTTCTTCGGCGAAGCCGCGCGCTGCGCGAACGCCGGCGCAATCAGCAGCAGGGCGGCAACAACGGCAAAAAACACGCGCCCAAGCTCGGCCGGCTTAAAGGGAACGCGGGCGGGTTGGGAGGCTGTGCGGTTCACCGTAGCTCCTGCCGAAGGCGGAACTGTATAGCTTAGCGCCACTATTTGCAAACGGCGGTGCAAAGAGGCTCTGGAAGCTCGAAACTGAAATTGTCCCGGTGTCAGCGGCAGTGCAAAGTTCTGCACACTGGTTGGATTATCGCAGCAGCATCCAGATGCGAAGCAGTTCGTAGAGGGCAATGAAGATGCCGACGCCAAAGTAGAAGTTGCGGCAGCTCTTGGTCGAAGGCACGTCCGGCAGGGGAAAACCGCGGCGGCGGGCGACGCTTACCATGGCGCGGTCTTGTTTCAGGATGAAGTCCGCCAGCGGCTGATGGAACAGGGCTATCAACAAACCGACCGCCAGCCTGGTGAACTCGATCATCATCGCGGCTCAGAGTAACGGTTTTGCCGGCCCCTCTCAATACAAGGAACCACCTAGACTTTCCCTGGGTGCAAAGGCCGCATGCTAGAATTCCTCGAAGCCTCTACCATGAACCAGGACTTGACACAACTGATCGAGCTGCAGCAGGTGGAGGCGGAAATTGCGCGTCTGCAGGCGGAGATCGCGGCCCTGCCCAAGCGTGTGCAGGCCATAGAGGCCAAGCTGGACGACATCAACAAGCGCGTGGCCAGGGCGCAGGCAGCCATCAAGGCCGACGAGGTGGCGCGCCGCAAGTTCGAATCCGAAATTCAGGGACAAAACGAGCGCATTTCCAAGTTCCGCGAGCAGTCGCTGGCGGTCAAGACCAACGAACAGTACCGCGCCTTGATGAATGAGATCGGCTTTGCCGAGCAGGAAATCGGCAAGCTGGAAGACAAGATCCTGGAGGCGATGCTCGATACTGATGCCAGGCACAACGACCTGAAGAAGGCACAGCAGGAGCTGGTGGAGCAATCCAAGGAGATCGAAAGGGAAAAGGAGGAGGTGCGCGCCCGCACCGCCGAAGCGGAGCTTAAGCTCGGCGAGCGCCGGGCACGGCGGAAGCAGCTCCGGCAGGCAGTCGATCCCGAGCTGCTGGCGCGCTATGACCGCGTGGTGCGCTTGCGCGGCGTCGCCCTGGCGGAGGCGCGCGAGCAGCGATGTATGGCCTGTCAGGTGCTGCTGCGCCCCCAGGCTTACAACGAACTGCGCATCGAGAACAAGATCGTCACCTGCGACTCGTGCAGCCGGATTCTCTATTACGACCCCGCCAACGCTCCTCAGGAACAGCCCGCCACCGAGAGCAAGCCCACGCCGGTACCGCACGCCTGGTATTACATTCAGCAGGATGGCCAGGGCCGCTTTTTGGCCATGACCAATTCGCGCAGCGGCTGCAGCCTTCGCGTCTATGACGCCCAGACCGGACGCCTGCTCGAGCGCCGCAGCGAGAAGGGCAAAAGCTACGAAGAGGCCTTCGCCGCAATGCTGCGCGACGCCCGCAACCTCTTTGTCGACGACCCCAAGCTGGCGGAGGAATCCAAAGAGCAGTTGCCGGAAGAGGCCCTGCTCGACCTGCGGCGGCAAGTGCCTGAACAAAAGGCGTAGCGCCAGCGCCTGCGCCCGATCAGGGCAGCAGAGGGCGGCTGCCCCTGCGTCGTTTTGAGCTTCAAGGTTTCAAGGGTTCGTGTCTTTCCCGCGCGCTATCCTTGAAACTCTGAAACTCTGAAACCTTGAAACCTTGAAACCTTGAAACCTTCTCGTTAATCCCTGCCGCCAGAGCCAATCTCTTATAATCCGGTCATGAGCATCACCCAAAGAGTTCAGAAAGAAATGGTTGACGCCATGCGCGCCAGGCAGGAGCTGAGGCTTTCGACCCTGCGCATGGTGAAAGCCGCGCTCAAAAACAAAGAAATCGACAAGCGCTCGCCCCTCGACGAGAAGGAAGAGATGCAGGTGCTGGCCACCCTGATCAAGCAGCGCAAGGACTCGATCGAGCAGTTCACCAAGGGGGGCCGCCTGGAGTTGGCGCAAAAAGAGCAGCAGGAGATTGAGATAATCGAAACCTACCTACCCAAGGCGCTCGGCGAGCAGGAAGTCACCGCCGCGGTCAAGGCGGTGATCGCCGAAATGGGCGCGCCTACCATGAAGGAGATGGGCGCGGTCATGAAGAACGTCATGGCGCGTTTCAGCGGGGCGCGCGTGGACGGCAAACTGGTCAGCGAAACCGTCAAACGCGAGCTGGGGGGAAAGTAGATATCTTTCCAGCGGAGTAGTTGAATTCGTGGTGTATTCCTTGCGTGCGGTGAAGGCTCAAAAGCCCCACCCAACGAAAACCGCGTTGGATGGGGCACCTGCCCGTGGAAGGATTCGCCTGTGTTTCTATTCTTTCCCTTGCCGGAATTCTATAAGATTCTCCTGAGTTCACTCATCGGACTGCTCACCCTGGCGGGCATCATGATTCGTCCATTCCGTTGGACGGAGTCCCACATCGCCATGGGCGGCGCAGTAACTCTGATTCTTCTGGGATTAATCCGGCCTGCTGATGCGGCCTTAACTCTGCTCCGGGACTGGAATACTTTTCTGTTCTTCCTGGGAATGATGGGACTGTCAGCCATGGCGGAGGCCGCTGGCCTTTTTGATTGGCTTGCGGTACAGGCTGCGCGGTTGGCACGCCGCAATGCGGCACGACTGTTCCTGAATGTTTTCCTGCTGGGAACAGCGATTACGATGATTTTCTCCAATGACACGACGGCCCTCATCCTGACGCCAGTCGTCTACGTGTTGGTGACAAGGTTGCGGCTTCCGGTTCTGCCCTATTTGTTTGCGTGCACATTTATCGCCGATACCGCGTCGTTTCTGCTGCCAATCAGCAATCCCATCAACATCATTGTCATGTCACGCTATTCGCTCGATTTGCTTTCCTTTCTGCGTCTGCTATTTCTTCCGAGCCTGGTGGTGATCGCAATCAATTTCGTGATTTTCCGCCTGCTCTACCGCCCACAACTAAAGGGAACATTCGACCTAGATCACTTGCCCACGGCGGAGAAGGCCGTGAAACACAAGAAGTACTTCCAGTACACAGTGCGGGTGCTGGCGTTGGTTGCGCCCTCATATGTGATTGCCTCCGCATTTCAGTTTCCACTTTCAGCGGTCGCCATGGCGGGGGCACTGGCGCTGCTGGGCGGCGCACTCTTCTGGAAGAGAACAACTCTGTTGGAAGCGGGAAGAGGAATCTCGTGGTCAATCTTTGGATTCATCGCGGGAATGTTCATAGTGGTTCGCGCCATTGAAGATACTGGCCTCACCACCAAGTTAGGCGATCTGCTGCTGCGTCTTTCCGGCGGTACAAGTTTCGGAGCGGTGATGGTAGGCACGTTCGGCTCAGCACTGGGAACGAACCTGATCAACAATGTCCCGATGGCGGTGGTAATGAATGCTTCGCTGAGCAGCGTTCAAAGCGCGGCTCCCGTGATCCGTAATGGATTCGTGGCAGCCACGATGTTTGGATGCGATCTTGGGCCTAATCTAACCACCGTGGGATCATTGGCAACTATCCTCTGGCTGCTCATCCTTCGGCAGCGAGATGTGGAAGTCTCAGGACTGGATTACTTTAAGGTGGGTGTTCTGGTCACGCCATTGATGTTATTCGCTGGCGCGTTAACAATCTGGTTGTTGCTGTGAGAGGGGGCAACAATGAGAGTCCTAGGCTGTCTGGATGGTACGAATGCCGAACAAATCGGCTATGCGGTACAGATGTTCACCGAATCCGAGCCGCTGACGATTGCGCTGCTGACGGTGGTGGATGAGGGACCGCGCAAAGACATTGACCGTATGCGCGAGCGCTTCTGGAGGCCGCCGATGCACCGTCATCATGTGGCAAAGGAGATGCAGGAGGCGGAGACGGCATCTGCGCAAGAAACTCTCGCGGCTGGGCTTGGGTACGTGAAGGGCGCGGAAACGTTGGTGCGGCACGGACGCCCGGAGTTGGAAATTGTGAATGCCGCAGCAGAGTGGAAAGCCGATGTGATTGTGATTGGGGCACATGCGGAGTACGGCGAACCACCGCATATCGGGCCGCGATCGGTCGGGCATGTGGCGCGATTTGTGCTCGATCATGCGCCCTGCCCAGTGCTGTTGGTTCGCCCACTGGCAACCGAGCAATTTCCGATCGACCGGTAGTTCGGCCGCCCCGTGCAGTAGCGTTGTGCTCACTCAACAAGCAATGCCCGAAAAGAGGCAAAGCCGGGCACCCTCACAGAGCGCTACTATCCAGCGAAACTCGCCTTTTGCCGCCCCACCGGCCTGATCTTTACCGCCGTGCCGTCGGGCAGCGAGCCTTCGGTAAATTCCACGCGGCCGTTGACTACCACACCATCGAGTTCGCGTGGCGTGTCAGTCGCAGGGTGCCCCACACAAGCTTCTTTTGCTTGTGTGGGGTAGTTGCTTTTTCTATCCGAAACTGCCCCACTCAAGCCAACAGCGGGCTTGAGTGGGCCACCCGTGGCCTGGGTTGTGCGGCCGGTTCCGCGATCCATGGCGGCATTGGCCAGCCGGTCGGCCTCGCGGTTCTGAGAGCGCAGAACATGGCTCACCTGGAACCAGTCGAGCCGCCTGACCAGCTCGCGCGCCTCGTGCACCATCTGTTGCAGCGTTTCGTTTTTGACCTTGTACTGGCCGCGCATCTGCTTGACCAGCAGCTCCGAATCGCTGACGACCCGCAGCGCCTTGTGCCCGTGCTTAACCGCGTACTCCAGGACGGCGAGCAGGGCCGCATACTCGGCGAAATTGTTGGTCTGCACGCCCAGGTATTCGCTCAACTCGGCCAAGCGCCGCCCGGCCGCGTCCTGGATCACCGCGCCGTAGCCGGCCGGGCCCGGATTGCCCCGCGCCCCGCCGTCAATATGGGCGACGAGCTCGTTCCCGGGCGCCTGGCTGGAGCCGCCAAACAGCTCTTCGGAACTGGCGGGCGTTCTTCTGGATGGAAATTTGCGAAAAGGCATAGCAAGACAGTTTCAAGTTTCGAGTTTCAAGTTGAGCCGGCTTGCGGGCCCTTCGACTCGCTTTGCTCGCTCAGGGTAAGCTAAAAACGAGCGAAGCGGGAGCCCGCAGGCGCCGGGGTCCCCAGCAGAAACCGCATTTGTTTCTGCTGGGGTGAACGAAATCCCGAGCAACACAAGGGATCTCTGACAGTTTACTCGAAACTTCCTATCTTCCTTCCTGCAACCGTGATGCCAACCGTGGGGGCAGGCCAGCCGCAAGAATCTTGCGTTGCGCCTCCTTGAGCTCGTAGGGCGCGCGCCGGAACGAGATTTGGCGGGCGCCGACGTCATACAGGATGAACGCCGCGCGCCAGTCGCCGTCGCGGGGCTGTCCAACCGAGCCGGGGTTGACCAGGTAGCGCGTGCCCGCCTCCAGCGGCAGGTCACAGCGCTGCGGGGCTTCGTCCGTGAAATCGTAGCTGGGATGTATGGCCTGGAGCTGGCCATCGCTGTATTCCACCGCGCCCTGGAAGTGGGTGTGGGCAAAGAAAGTCAGCTCCATCGTGCTTCCCAGAAGCACGCGCTGGGCCGAGGGGACGCTCAAAATGTATTCGTCCTCGTCCGCCGGCGAGCCATGTACAAACTGTGTCCCCGGCAGCCGCTGGTCTTGAACCGGCCCGCCACCAACCCCCGCCAGCCACTCCAGATTCTCCGGCTTCAGCGCGGTTCGCGTCCACTGCACCGCCTGCAAGGCGATCGGGTTGAAGCTCTCCTGCAGCTTCGCATCCAGCACGGCGTGGTCGTGGTTGCCGCGCACCAGGATTCCGCCGAACGGGCGCACACGCTCGATGACCGCATTGGGATCGGCGCCATAGCCGACCGTGTCTCCCAGGTTCACCAGCAGCTCCCAATCGCCGCCCGCACGCAGGCACGCCTCCAGCGCTTCCAGGTTCGAGTGAATGTCGCCAAGGATGAGAAGTCGCACGTTAAGGTCCGTAGGTCAGCGCTCGCCGGGTGACCACGGCAAATTATACGTGGCGCGGGTCCCCAGGTATTCACTATTCGCTGGCTGTCTTTCGCGCTAGAGTAGCGGTATGTACCACATGCGCATTGCCTTTTTTGCCGCCATTTTCTGGCTGCCGCTGGGCTTGGCCGGTACGGCCCTGGCTGCGGGCCAGAAATCTTCTCCGCCAACCGAAGCGAAGCCAGCTTCCCAGGCAGCCGGCGAATCGGAGGCGCAGCTTCGGGAACTGGTTCGCGCCACGGTCGCCCGCGAGTTCGGCCCGCATTTTACCGTCTCGGCGAAGTTTCCGCCCATGTTCGGCGATTTTGACGGCGATGGGGTGGAGGATCTCGCGGTGGTGGTAACCGGCAATCCCGCCCTGGATCAGGCCGCCCACAACTACAAGCTGATCGACCCCTATGACAGCTTTTTCGGCTTTGGCGACCCCAAGATCATGATGTCCTTCTCTGTCCACACCCCGGAGCAGGCGCGCTATGTGGCCATAGTCCACCAATGGCGCTCCGCCCACCCCACGGCGAAGTTTGTGATTATAAACCTGCCCTTCGAGCAGATAGAAGTGAGCAGCGCGCGTTGGAAGAAGAAGCTCGTCTCCGCCCTGTTCACCACCGATTCGACCGGCCTCCACGCCCAGGTTTTCTGGGATGGCCACAAGTATCGCTGGCTGGCGCTTGGCACCGACTGAGGCGACCTGCGCCGTCTTCCTCCGCCTGAGCAGTGCGGGCGCCCGTTGCCTTCCGGGCACCCGTGCCGCATAATCTCCGGCATGACTTTGGAGCAAAAACTGGCGGAATTGAAAAGGCGCCACAGCGCTGCCGAAGCCGGTGGCGGCGAAGAACGGCGCGAGCGCGAGCACAAACTGGGCAAGATGACGGCCCGCGAGCGCATTGAATTTCTGCTCGATCCGGGAACCTTCGAAGAGACCGACAAGTTTGTCGTCCATCGCACCACCGACTTCGGCATGGAGGAGCAGCGCTACCTGGGCGATGGTTTCATCACCGGCCATGGCCGCATCGAAGGCCGGGTGGTGTTCGTCTTTGCCCAGGACTTCACCGTTTTTGGCGGATCGCTCTCCGAGACCAATGCCGCCAAGATCTGCAAGATCATGGACCTGGCGATGAAGGTCGGGGCGCCGGTTGTCGGCCTCAACGACTCGGGCGGGGCGCGCATTCAGGAAGGCGTGCGTTCGCTGGCCGGCTACGCCGAAATCTTCCTGCGCAACACGCTGGCTTCCGGGGTGGTTCCCCAGGTTTCGGCCATCATGGGCCCCTGCGCCGGCGGCGCCGTCTACTCGCCGGCGATCACCGATTTCGTGCTCATGGTGGATAAGACCTCCTACATGTTTATCACCGGCCCGGACGTCATCAAGGCCGTAACCCACGAGGAAGTCTCGAAGGACAAACTGGGCGGAGCAGTCACCCACAACGCCACCTCGGGGGCGGCCCATTTCCTGGCCCACGACGATGCCGAGTGCCTGTCGATGATCCGCGAGCTGCTCAGCTTCATGCCCTCCAACAACCTGGAAGATCCGCCGCGCCGGCCCTGCTCCGACCCGGTCGACCGCGCCGACGAGCAGCTCGATACCATCGTTCCGGAGGAGTCGAACCAGCCCTACGACATTAAAGACGTGATCCAGCGCGTAGTGGACGACGGCTACTTCTTCGAAGTGCAGGAGCACTATGCCCGCAACCTGGTGATCGGCTTTGCGCGCCTGAACGGCCGCCCGGTAGGCATCGTTGCCAACCAGCCGGCGGTGCTGGCGGGCGTGCTCGACATCGACTGCTCGATCAAAGGCGGCCGCTTCGTGCGCTTCTGCGATTGCTTCAACATCCCGCTGGTGACATTCGTCGATGTTCCGGGTTTTCTGCCCGGAGTGCAGCAGGAGCACGGCGGCATCATCGTGCACGGCGCCAAGCTGCTGTTTGCCTTTGCCGAAGCCACCGTGCCCAAGGTGACGGTCATCACCCGCAAGGCCTACGGCGGAGCTTATTGCGTTATGTCGTCCAAGCATATCCGGGGCGACGTGAACTACGCCTGGCCGACCGCCGAAATTGCCGTCATGGGAGCCGAAGGGGCGGTGAACATCGTCTACAAGCGCGAGCTGGACCGCGCCCTCAACGAGAGCGCCAACGGCCAGGAGGCGCTGGAGAAGCTGCGCCAGGAAAAAATTCAGGAGTTTCGCGAGCGCTTCGCCAATCCTTACATCGCCGCCGAACGCGGATACATCGACTCGGTCATTCAACCGCGCGAGTCGCGCAAACGCCTCATCCAGGCCCTGGAAATGCTCGACAGCAAGCGCGATAAAAACCCGCCCAAGAAGCACGGCAACATACCGCTGTAGCGCATAGGCCCAAACAGTCCCGGCTGGGCGGGCGTGCGAAGCGCAGCTATTCTTGGCGAAAAACGAACTACCCCACGTTAGAGCTAATTAGGTTTTGGCGTAGTCGTGGATTAATTCGGGTGTCATGCTGAGCACCTCCGCCAGGAGGCGCGAAGCATCCCCTGGAAGCGTCCCAACACGTTCGGTTCAGAGCTTTCCTAAAGAAATCTTCAGCTCCGTTTTCCTCCCGGCAGTACGGGGATGCTTCGTTCCGCCACCCCGGCAAACGCCACCGCAGCGTTTGCTGGGGCCCCGGCTCCTCTCAGCATGACAGCTCAAACCGATACGCTTGTCCGGCCACTAATTCCTAAACTGCTATAGCCCGCTGCGCTGGCGAAGGTGGGGCACCCGCGCCTACGTGCAAATTGGGCTACGCTCTAGTTTGGCCGGCGGCGGTAGAAGATGTTGAACTCGAGACCGGGGGGCGGAGGAAACAGCTCCGCTATCTTGCGCAGCCGCTCGGCCAGAGCGGCCGGGGCCAGCAGCGGATACTCGCGCTCGCGCAGCTCGTAATAATCCACGTCCAGAAACAGCGAAAGCATGTATATGGCAATGGCGTCGGCAAAGGCCGTCTCGAAATACTCCTGCCTGGCCTTGTCCGACTCCGGCACCACCGAGTTGGCGATCTTGCGCAGCTCGTGCGCGTCCAGGCTGGTTTCGCCTTTGGCCTTGTCCAGCGCCTGCTTCCAGACCAAGTCGGAAAACTCCTCGGAAAAACCGGCGTGCTCCACGAAGGCGTGCGCCACATTGATATAGAACTCGAAGGCGACCGAGAAGCGGTCGTCCATCAGGCGGGTGGAGATGAAGACGCACTCGGCATCCCCCAGGGTGAGGTTGCGGTGGCAAACCGCCTGGTCGCTGAGCGTCACGTCGTAACGGTCGGCGATCACCGTCTGTTCTCCCTGCGCCACCGCCAGCGGCACAAAATAGAAAGCCTTGCGGCGCAGGGCGCCGGCCACGGCCTGCGGAACACAGGAGATCATGCGTTCGGCATCGGCACTCTGCAGATTGGTTTGCCCGGTAACGGCGTAACAAATCCCGTTGGCGGCCTCCTGCACCGGAGCGGTCCGGAGTATCTCGGCAGGCGAGTGGGTGTGGGCACTCATGCTTTCAGTCATCGGCACCTAGCTATCCTAGCAGAAGCGCAGTGCTGACTGGCTTTCCCGGCTGACTATGGCCTGGTCTTGGCGAGCTCCGGGGCGCGCCGGCCGGCCGGTCCGCTCAGGTGGTATTTGGTCAGCGAATCGCGCAGGATGGCAAAGCCTTCCTCCGGCGTGTCAACGTAATGGAAAAGCTGGAGGTCGGCCGCCGAAATGGCGCCGGCGTCAGCCAGCGCCTCCAGGTTGAGCGCACGCCGCCAGTATTCCTGGCCATAGATCAGCACGGTGATTTTTTTGGCCAGCTTTTCGGTTTGCGCCAGCGTCAGGATTTCGAACAGCTCATCCAGCGTGCCGAAGCCGCCGGGGAAGATCACCAGCGCCTTGGCCAGGTAGGCGAACCACAGCTTGCGCATGAAGAAGTAATGGAACTCGAAGTTCAGCTCCGGCGTGATGTAAGGGTTCGGTACCTGCTCGTAGGGCAGGTTGATGTTGAGGCCGATGGTTTTCCCTCCAGCCTCGCGCGCACCGCGGTTAGCGGCCTCCATGATTCCCGGGCCTCCGCCGGTGGTCACCACGAAACGATGGCGGCGGGAGTGGAGCGTCTGCGCCCAACTGGTCAACAGGTAGGCGAGCCGGCGCGCGTCTTCGTAGTAGCGCGCCATATCGAGCGCCACCTTGGCGCGTTTCAGCTTTTCCTGCTCGCTGGCGGGTGCGGCCAGAACCGAGCCGGGTTTTTCCAGCAGTTCCAGGCTGTGCTCAGCCTCGTTCAGGCTGCGGGTGGCGCTAATCCGGCTGGCCAAGCGGGCCGAGCCGAAAAAGACCACCGTATCCTGCACGTTCTCACGCCGGAAGCGGGCCAAGGGTTCGGCATACTCGGCCAGAATGCGCAGGGGACGGCCGTTGGGGCCTTCCAGGAATTGGTGGTTTTCGTAAGCCAGTGGAGATCGAAAAGCCTTCAGTGAGCCCTGTTCTTGATTTTCTGTTTTTTCCATGGTCGTTCTGATGGGGTTCGCCAGAGCCGTTCCCCAGGTTAGCGCCCCAAGAGCAGCGCGGAACCGGAGAACCCTGAGAGCATCTTAGCCGTCTTGGGCCTTTCCCGGGTCCTTGTAGTAGACCGCTCTTGAGATTCCCACCCAGAGGTCGAGCAGGCCGATGCCAGTCACCGCCCCGCGAATGAAATTCATGCCCAGAAACTCGCGCAACTGGGGGTAATTCAATACGAAGCTGTTATCGGTCCAGGCGCGCTTCCAGGGCACGAAGATGAGAATCATGCCTAACTCGATCCAGACCATCACTTCGATCACCAAGGCTATGCGGGCGGGCCAGGGCGAAGGCCGGTCATGAGCTTGGTCGGGACCGGGGACCGCCGCGGGGGCCACGCCCGGCGCGGGCTCGCCGGCGGGAACTTCGGGATTCAATGGCATGCCTTCGACGGCAAATGCGGCGTCTCCCGGAGGCCCTGGGCGAACTGATTCTGCACCCATAGCTTGTTTGGATGATGCCTGCGGCCCCCGCAGACCAGCCGGCAGGGCCGACCGGGAGCTTACCCGGTTCTCCGCCTCGAACAGCGAACCGGCTCCGGGGCTAGGGGTTGGGTCCATACAGCAATCTTACGATTTCAGAGCTTTGATGCGCTGGGAGACTTCGCGGTAATCGATATTGGAGCCATAAACTTCCATGTACTGGCTCAAGGCCTCGCGCTTGCGCCCGGCGGCCTCGTAGGCTTCGGCCAGTTCGTAGTGTATGGCTGTGCGTGCCGCCTCGTCCTGGGCGGCTTGCAGCGCCCGCTCGTACCACTTGAAAGAAGCCTCCGGCGCTCCCTTGGCCACCAGGCACTGCGCCAGCCAAGTGTACGCCTGCAGAACATGCGGGAACACCTGCCCCTGATCGATGGCCTGGAAAACCTGCTGGAACTCTCCTATGGCTTCATCAAGCAGCCCCATATCTTTGAAGGCGACGGCCAGGTTGTAATGGACCTCCGGGTCGTCCTTGACGCTTCCCGCCTCCATCTCGGCCTTGAATTCCTGGAAAACGTCAGACAAGGGCGAGGCTTCCATGTCTGCCGGCATAGCCGTTGAGGCCGCTGGGGCTTGGCGCCCGGCCGGCGCTGCCGCGGCGGGGGCGGCCGGTTTCGCAGAGGCTGCTGCCGGGGCGGCACTGGCCGATGGCGTCGGCGAAGCCACGGGGAAACCGGTATCCAGGGCCCGCTCCAGGTCGCCCACGAAGTTTTCAAAACTGTCCCGCGTTAATGGCGGGGCGAGCTCGGCTCCACGCGCCGGCCCGACAGCCTCCGGTTCTTGATTGGCCGCGACGCGGCTGGCCTTCGCCGGCTCGGCGGACTGCGGCCGTGATGGCGTTTGCTGGGGGGCAGCCTGCCCGCGCATAGCAGCCAACTGCTCGCGAAAGCCTGGCAGCCTGAAGTTGGAAGGGTCCAGCTCGGCGAGCCTGGCCATGGCAAACTCGGCTTCCCTGAACAGAGATTGTGCCAGATAGAAGCGTATTTCCTCGGCGATTTCCTTGACCTGCTCCGGCTGGCTGGCGGCTGGCGCAGGCGGTACCGGTTGCAGGCGAGCCGTTTCAAGGCTCAAGGGTTTTCCGGAAATCTGCTCCCACTCCTCGGAGATATCCAGCTCTTCGGCGCCTGCGGCGAATTGGTCGAATCCGGCCGAGAGCGGGAGAATTGTGGGTGCTGCGCTGACCGCGGGAGCGGCTGCCGGAGCTGCCGGTGCCGCCGCCTGCGCCCGGTACAGGGTCGCAAGTTGCTGGAACTCCTGAGCTTGCTCGGTCCGCCCGGCCAGGGAAAGCACCTGCTCCAGCTTTTCGCAACAGCCGGCCGCATCAGCGAAGCGCTGCACACGCCGGTAGAGTCCAAGCAGTAGCTGGTTGAGGCGCGGCTCGAAAGGCGCATCGGCCAGAACGGGCTCCAGCCTGGCAATCGCCTTTTGCGGATTCTGATGCTTGTCCAGCAGCTCGGCTTCGGCGAGAGCGCTTTGGATCTGGGCCTCCAACTCGTCGGGATAGCCGCCGGCGCTCTGCGCGACAATGGCGACCAGCTCCTGGTCGGCAATTTCAGGGCCGGCGCTGGCGACGGCCTGTGCCTCTTGCTGCCCCTGCGGTTGCATGCTGGCGGTGTGCGCCAGTTCGCCCTTCTCGGCCCAGCCCTGGGCTGCCAGCTTCAGCAACTCCGCGTCGCTGCTGGTGTCGCCGGCTTTTTGCAAAACGTCGCGCAGGGTTTCCAGGGCCTGCGGCTCTTGCCGGACTGCGGCTATGCAATCTTGAAGTTTCTCCACCGTGCCGGGGCGGCCGAGCAACTGCTCGGAAAACTCTTCGTAAATGGCCAGCGCCTCTTTCACTCCGGCAGAGGCGAACTCGGGATCGCTCGAGGACTCGGAGGAATCGTGCCGCGGGGCAATCAGCCGGTCGCAGCATTCGGCCAGCAGTTCCGCATTGCCGAACTCGCTCAGCAGCCGCTTGGCAGCCGGAATGGCCTTGGCAATCTGGCCGGCCTGCAGGTAAACCCTGGCCAGGCTCTGCAAACCGCTTTCGCTGGATTGCAGCGCCGGGACGTTCTCAAGAAACTTGGCTGCGGCCGCAGGGTTTCCGCGTTCAAGCGCCAGCCGCGCCTGGAATTCGGCCACCCTGGGGTCTTCCGGAACGATCGTGACCAGCTTTCCAAGGGCCTGGTCCGCAGCCTCGAGCGATTGCCGGCGAAGGGCCGTATCCGCCATGCGGAACAGCATCTCGGCCGCCTGCGGCTTTTTCCCACGGCGCAGGTATAGATCGGCGAGTCTGGACTGGGTGGTGGTATTGTCCGGATCGATTTCCAGAATCTTTTCGAAGAGCTGGGTCCCTTCTTCCAGGTTTCCGGCGCGCAGCAGCAGCTCGGCGGCTAGTAAGTACTGCGCACGGGCGTCGCTGAGAAGCCCCTGGCTGCGGTACAACTCGCCCAGCTTATAGCCGTATTCCACGCTGCTGGGATTCAGCTTTGAGAGCTTCTTGTAGAGGGCGATGGCCTTCACCACAAACCCGCTCTGGGCGTAGGCTTCGGCCACTTCCCGGAAGCAGGCGGTAGCCTCGCTGGCCTGGTTGGCGCGGGCGTAGAGATCGCCGACGGTGTTCAGCACCGTCAGGTCCCTGGCGTCATGCTTGAGGATTTTCTGATACTCGGCAATTGCCTGCTGCAGCCTGCCCTGCTGCAGGTGGCGCTCGGCGGAAGCCAGAACCTTGGTTTTGTTGAATCCGAACCCTAGCATTTGATTATCAGTGACACCAAAGCACACTCATGGCACCAAGCCCGCCAGAGGTGCTGTTGCGTATCTTATGTCCGCTGCCGCTGCAGCGCAACCGCGCTTACAGTATCACACCCCGGAAGTACGGCGCTCAGCCTAATCCCTTCGGATTGCCCAACAGTTCATGTCCGCTCGAGCGGGAGGCCTGCAATCCGGACAGAGCGGCACCGGCTCGCCGGTTGGGCTACTCTATAGGGGTGGAGATTGAGCCTGAAGTTCAAACCCGCTGGATCGGAGCGGATAGCATTCTATACGCGACCGCGCACCGTCCCTGGCCGCCGCCTCAGCGGCAATGGGTTATGACGCAGACTTGGCACGACATGCTGTTCGCTCACTATCGGGTGCCGGCCGCGGCCCTGCGGCAGCTTGTACCGGAGGCGCTGGCGCTCGACCTTTATGACGGCGGGGCTTGGATATCGGTGACCTCCTTCAGGGTCGGCTCGTTGCGCCCGCCCGGAATTCCCCCCTTGCCCAGGCTCTCGCAATTTTGCGAGCTGGATGTGCGCACTTACGTCTCCTGCGGCGGAAAACCCGGGATGTTCTTTTTCAGCCTGGATGCCGGGAGCCTTTCGGCGGTGTGGGCGGCGCGGACCTTCTACCGCCTGCCCTACTGGCACGCCCGCATGCGGGCGGAAGGAAAACCGGAGATCCGCTATGATTCGCGGCGGCTGCACGGTCCATCGGCAGCCAGCGGAATGCCGCGTTTTCGCGCCGTGTACCGGCCCGGCAGCCAGCCGCGGGCGGCGCGGCGCAGCAGCATCGAGGAGTTCCTGACCGAGCGCTATTGCCTCTACTCCTGGAATCGGGGCAAGCTTTACCGCACGGAAATCCATCACTTACCCTGGCCGCTGCAGCCGGTCGAGACGGAAATCGAGCTCAATACCATGGCCGAACCCTTGGGATTGGCTCTGCGGCCGCGTCCTGATCTGGCACAATTCGCCCGCCTGCTCAAGGTGCTGGTATGGGCTCCGGAAAGAATCCAGAGCGAAAAAGCGTGAAATCCGGCGGAGGCTCGGAACCCGAGCTGTCAGGTTGCAAATGCAGCTTGGCGCCGCGATACTTTCGACTTAGTGGCGGCGGGGCTGGGGTGGAAACAACAGATAAGAAAGGGCAATCGCTGCCAGCACCATCCAGGCCAGGTTCTCGCGCGCGGCCAACTGTTCTACATGGACGCTCCCGGTCGGCGCGTACAGGCGATGGGCAAAGACCAGCGCCGCCACCAGCGATCCCAGAACGCTCACCATGACTCCGAAACGGGCCGCCAGGGCTACCAGCACCACGGCAAAGCCAAGAGGAACAAAAATGCGGAGATCGGAGTGGGAAAACAGCCCAGCCGTGATCAAGGCTGCCGCCAGGACCAAAAGAAGCCCGGTCAAAGTTCTGAGGGTAATCAAAACCTTGGAATGAGAAAGCAGAACCTTACTTCGCACTTCAGACCACCTCCAGGTTGGCACACCGGAATTTAGCCCCTTTATCCCGGTTACCTTCCTGATATTCCTAGGATGTCATTAATCCAGGGTGACTCCGCAAAATTCGAGAGCTGCGGGCCGCAGGCGGGAGCGGCAATTCGCCTGGAGCCGCTTTTCCCACCAGCCAGCCGCCACTCCGCGAAAACCAGCAACCGCTTTGGATTCCCCTGGAAAAAAAAGCTGGGGTGTCGTCAAATTGATAGGCTGCGTATTGTGCCTCATGACGAACGGAACCGAAGTACTTTTGCTGCAGCTCTTTACGATCTTCGTTTGGACGAAGGTCTTCGGAGAGCTGTTTGCGCGCCTGGCCATACCGGCGGTCCTGGGTGAGATCCTGGCCGGCGTGGTACTCGGTCCTTACGCCACGCGGTTCGTCATTCCTACCAGCACGGTTTACTCGGTGGCCGAGGTGGGCGCCATCTTTCTGCTTTTCACCGTAGGCCTGGAAACCAGCCCCAAGGATCTGGTCAGTGTCGGGCGCCTCTCGCTTTGGGTGGCGATTGGAGGCGTGATTCTCCCCTTTGCCGCCGGTTTCTGGTTTTTGCGGGCCAACGGCGAGCCGATGCACGAATCCGCCTTTGTTGCGGCCGCCATGGTGGCTACCAGCGTGGGCATCACCGCCCGCGTCCTGCGCGATCTCGGGGTGCTGAAATTCCGGGTATCGCGCATCATTCTGGGGGCAGCCGTCTTTGACGACGTGCTGGGCATGGTGCTGCTGGGCATTGTGGTCAGCGTCAGCACCGGCCACGGCGTCCAGTGGCTGCACTTCAGCCTGGTGTTGGCGGAAGCAGTGGGCTTTGCCGTGTTCATGATTTTCTTCGGGCCGCGGCTGGTACACCGCATTCGGCCCGGCCTGCAGCGCATGCAAACCCACGATGCGCCCCTGATTCTTGCCTTGGCCATCTGTCTTGGCCTGTCGGTCGTGGCCGCCAAGATCGGCATGGCGGCGATCATCGGCGCCTTTTTCGCTGGCCTGGCCTTCGCCGATTTCTCCCCGGAGTGGAACCTGGGACCCCGCGCGCAAGCCATCAACCAGTTCCTCTCGCCATTTTTCTTCTTCACCATGGGCGCGCGGCTGGAGCTCTCGATCTTTTCCCGCGAGGTGCTTCTGCTGGGGGCGGTCATCTCTCTGCTGGCACTGGTTACAAAGGTGATCGGCTGCGGATTGCCGCTGCTGCGCGAGGGCTGGAAGACGATGCTGCGCGCGGGAGTGGGCATGACGCCCCGGGGAGAGGTCGCCCTGATCGTCGCCCTCATCGGATTGCAGATGAACATGATCTCGCAACGCGCCTACGCCGTGGTGATCATGATGACCGCCGTCACCACCGTGATCCCGCCGCCCCTGCTGCGCATCCTCTTCCGCGATAAACTCTCTTCGGCGGAATCTGCCGAGAGCGAGAGCGAGGCGGAAGAGTCCATCCATGGCGGCATTGGCTAAGCGAGCGCGGAAAATCATCTCTCAGCTTGCCCCCGCCGCCATTTATGCCTGCCTGCTGGCCGCCTTTTGGGGAGCGGTCCAACATTTCCAATTGTCCGGAACCCTGGGCGGACACCTGGCTTCCGCCTTCATCTGCTTCGCCTTGCTGCTTGTCCCGCTGTGGTTTTTTGCCTTTGCCTCTCCGCGAAACCGATGTAGCGCTGGCGCTCACGCCACGACCCGGACGCCGGCGCGCTGGATTCGCGCCTGGGTGGCCAGCCGTCCGGGAAGAATTGCCCTGGCTGCCTTGGCTGCTGTTCCGTACCTGGTGTTCTCCATTCCGCGCCATCAATTGCAGTGGCCGCTGGCGTTCGCCATGGCCGCTTTTCCGGTTGTGCTGGCCGCTCTCGTGCCGGACTGGACAGCCGAGCCGCGTTTTTTCTGGCGAGACGCCGTCGTCATGCTGGCGCTGGCTGCCGTGCTTGAACTGGGATTGCTAAGTCCGGCTTGGCCATATCGCGGCCTGGGCAGCCTGCCCAAAATCTACCTGGCGGACGTGGCGCTCTACGTCTATCTGGTGATGCGCGGGATCAGGGGTATGGGGTATTCGTTTGCTTTCAGCCGGCGAACCCTGCCCATTGCACTGCGGGAGTTACTTTTCTTTGCTCCCTTCGGGATCGGACTCGGGCTGGCGCTCAAGTTCATTGCCTACCAGCCACGGCTGCCATCGCCGGTGACCGTCGTGGCTGCAGTGCTGGTCACATTTCTGCTGACGGCCGTGCCGGAAGAACTGTTCTTCCGCGGCATTCTGCAGAACTTGTTGGAGAGGCGGATTGGCCGCCGCGGGGCGCTGGTTCTGACCTCAGTGTTATTCGGCCTCTCGCACTTTCACAAGGGAGCGGCCTTCAACTGGCGTTACGTGCTGCTGGCGACGATTGCCGGCATCTTCTACGGCCGCGCCTGGCGGGCCGAGAGAAAGGTGCTGACCTCTTCCATCACGCACACGGCAGTCGATGTCATCTGGAGTTTGTGGTTCAGGTAAGACTGGTTACAAATCACCTTCTTTGAAAGACGCGGCTTCCCACGCGCCCGTTCGAGGCGAGCTCCCCCTCGCCCGCCCAGCCGGGGGCGGCTGGGCCTACGCTACATCGTCCGCCGGCTGTTGCTGGCCCGCTAATCTATGCCGAGACCAATTTCTTTGATCATTGGCGGGCTCGTGTCGTCCACCAAATTTTCCAAAATTCTTAACGCCTAACTCCTAACCCCGAGCCCCTATAATCTGGCTGTGCTGGTTGCCGACTTTGATTTTGATCTTCCGGGCGAACTGATTGCGCAGCAGCCGCTGGCCGACCGCGCCGGCGCACGCATGTTGCACCTGCTGCGAGCAAGCGGGCGCTTCCAAGATGCCGGTTTCCGTGATCTGCCGCATCTGCTGCGCCCTGGAGACCTGCTGGTAACCAACAACTCGCGAGTGCTGCCGGCCCGCCTCATCGGCCATCGCTCCGGTGCCCGGGCGCAGGCGCTGAGCCCGCGAAATCCGGCGATGAAGGAGTTTCTGCGCGGCCGGACCGAAGTGCTGCTGACCCTGCAGCTCACTTCCGAGCCGCAGACCTGGCAAGCTCTGGTGCATCCCGGCCGCAAGATTGGCGTTGGCGAGGTGATCACCTTCGGCGAGGGCGAGACGCAACTGCAGGCCGAAGTTATTGCCCGGGGAGCCTATGGCGAGCGCACCGTGCGCTTCGCTCCGGTGAAGGATTTTTTCGCGCGCCTGGAGATGCTCGGACACGTTCCCCTGCCTCCCTACATCGACCGCCCGGACCGTGTCGAGGACCGCGAACGCTACCAGACGGTGTACGCGAAATTGCCGGGCTCGGTGGCCGCGCCCACCGCCGGCCTGCACTTCACTCCGGAGCTTTTGCGCGAAATCGAGGCGCGCGGCGTGGAAACGGCCGAGATCACACTGCACGTCGGTCTGGGCACCTTCCAGCCGGTGCGCAGCGAGACCGTCGAGCGCCACCGAATGCACAGCGAGCACTACGAGATTCCGGCAGCGGTCGCCGATCGGATCGAGCGGACGCGGCGCGAAGGCCGGCGGATCGTAGCCGTGGGCACCACCACGGTTCGCACCCTGGAGTACGCTGCCAGACTGCGCGCCGACGGCCATATCGAGCCGCAGGCAGGAGAAGCCGATATATTTATCTATCCCGGATTTGACTTTCGCGCGGTTTCGGCCATGCTCACCAACTTTCACCTGCCCAGATCAACGCTGCTGATGCTGGTGGCGGCTTTCGCCGGACGCGACCTCATCCTGCGCGCCTATCGCCATGCGGTGGAACAGCGCTACAGGTTCTTCTCCTACGGCGACTGCATGTTCATCGAGTAAATGTTTGCTGGCTTGAGATGCGCACGGCCCTGGATCTTTTACCGCGGCTGAAGGAAACGGCGCTTTCCGGAAGCCCAGCTTTTACCGCGCCGGGGCTTGCCCCGGCTGCGACTGCGCTATTTTGCGAGAGCGCCTGGCGGCATCGGCCACCGTATCGACGCTGGCCTCGTTCAGGTCGCCCGCGATGATAACCGTGTTGGCGTTAAGTTTTGGCCGCCGCGCCGGTTCCGGCGCCGGCGGAGAATCCGGGGTTGAGGGTACACCACGAATCAATACCACTCCCGTGGTTTTGTCGCCCGCCGGGCCGCTGCCCAGTTGATGTTTGCCGGCGCTGGGGCGAACTTTCTCCCAGTCGGTCAATTCCCGCCGCTGGCTCCCGCTTGCGACGGCAGCTCCGCCGGCGGGAGAAGTTCCACTCGAAGCCTCCGGCGCGGCTTCGCCCGGAACCGCCGGATTGCGCTGTTGGCCCGAGCCCGCCGAAAACACCTTGCCCAGGCTGCTGAATTTGCCGGCTAAGTTTGCCCCCAATGAGTCGGCGGTAAAACTCCTCAGCCAGCCGAGTTCTTGTGGGTACACCGTCGAGAGTGCCGGCGCAACTACCGCTACAAACAGCGCAACGATCACCACTGCCAGGAGCAGGCGCCTCATTTGTTCAACCGTTCCACGTGCCAGTCGGCACACACATTCTCATGCGCGAAAACGCGGTCTACAAGTGATTTTCACTGCGGTTGAAGATTACGCCGGTAACGTTACAAGCGTTCTTAAAGTCTCGCGTCCCGATTCGGAACCGGACAGGAAACTCGCGCCTCGCATATTCGCCTGCCTGCGCCGGCTAGCCTACTTGCCAATGCAGAAGGTGCCGAAGATGAGGTTGAGGATGTCGTCTGCCGTGGTTGCGCCGGTGATTTCGTCCAGGGCGCGCAAGCCGTTGTAGAGATCGAGCAGGACCATCTCATGCGGAGTATTCGTGGCGACGGAGGCGGCAGCCGCGTCCAGGGCGGAAATGGCGCGCGTCACCTGCTCGCGCTGGCGCAGATTGGTCAGCATGCCCGCCTCCGGCTGCGGGCCGGCTTCGCCGTGAATGCGGCGCAGGATTTCTTCCTTCAGTTCGGCGATGCCTTCCCCGCTGAGCGCCGAGGTGGGTCTTACCACCAGTTGTGCCGCGGGGGATTGCCTTTCCGCGTCATCGTCGGCCAGCCAGGCTCCGTGGCTGTCGCCATCAGGTGCAGCCGAAAGTGGTGTGCCGCAGAGGTCGCACTTGTTGAGCACCGCCAGTGCGCTGCGGCCGGCCACCAGCTTCAGCAGTTCGCGGTCAGCCGCCTCCAGGGCCAGGCAGTTGCCGGTAGATGCGGCGGGGCGGAGCTGCGAGGCATCCAGAACCACCAGCACGAGATCGGCATCGGTCAAGGCCTCCATCGACTTGCGGACGCCGATGCTCTCGGCTTCGTCCAGCGCCTGGCGAATCCCGGCCGTGTCCACCAGCCGCACGGGAATGCCGCCGATAGCAATGCTTTCGCTCACCAGGTCGCGGGTGGTGCCCGGAGTGGCGGTTACGATGGCCCGCTCGCGCTCCACCAGCCGGTTGAACAGGCTTGACTTGCCGACGTTGGGACGCCCCACGATGGCCAGCGTCAGGCCTTCGTGCACGAGCTTGCCGTAAGCGAAGCTTTCGGCCAGCCTGGCCAGCGGCTCGCGGATTTCCCCCAGGCGCGCGGTTATCTGCTCGCCCGGCATCACCGCGACATCGTCTTCGGCGAAATCTATTCCGGCCTCCAGCTGCGCGATCAGCTCGACCAGCTTCAGCTTGATCGGTTGCAGGCGGTGCGACAGGGCGCCTTCGAGCTGCTGGGCGGCGACCTTGGCCTGGTAAAGTGTCTGCGAGTCGATCAAATCGCGCACCGCCTCGGCCTGCGTCAGGTCGATGCGGCCATTCAAAAATGCCCGCATGGTGAACTCGCCGGGTTCAGCCAGCCGTGCGCCCGCGGCCAGGGCAAGCTCGACCACGCGCCGCAACACTACCGGCGAGCCGTGGCAGGAAATCTCGACGATATCGTCCGTGGTGTAGGAATGCGGCTTGGCGAAGTAGGTGGCGACCACCTCGTCGAGGCGCTCGCCCGAGTCCGGCTCGACCAGGATGCCGAACTGCGCCCGTCCCGGCTCGGGCTGGCGACGCCCTTCGCCCAGCCGCAACATGGACGCTGCCATGGCCATTGCCTCCGGCCCGGAGAGCCGCACCACGCCCAGCCCACCGCGTCCGGGCGGGGTGGAGATGGCAACGATGGTGTCGTCAAGGTTCACCCTATCGATCCAGTTCTTAGTTGTTAGTTCTTCGTTTTTAGTTCTTGACGCTGCATGAATATTCCCCAAGCAATGAAAGGCTAACAACAATAAGCGAACAACTAACGAACTAAGAACGAAGAACTGTCTCAGAACTGCTTGCGCGAGTCCAGCAGGATGGTAACCGGGCCATGATTGACGAGTTCGACCTGCATCTCGGCCTGGAACTGTCCGGTTTCGCAGCGCAGGCCGCGCTGGCGCACGCATTGGACAAAAAACTCGTAGAGCGCGCGCGCCCGCTCGGGGCGGGCGGCGGTGTCAAACGAGGGGCGGCGTCCCCGGCGGGCATCGCCGTACAGGGTGAACTGCGAAACCGCCAGCAGGGCACCGCCCGCCTGGACGATATCGAGGTTCATCTTGCCTTCGGAGTCCTCGAAGATGCGCAGGCTGCAGACCTTTTCGGCCAGGTATTCGGCATCGGCCTCGGTGTCGTCGACGGCCACGCCGAGCAGCACCAGCAGCCCGCTGCGGATGTCGCCTACCGTCTGGTTGCCGACCACCACCCGGGCGCGGCTTACGCGCTGGACCACGGCTCGCATGTCCCCAGGATATACAGGAAGGCTGCTGGCCCACAAAGGGAGAACCAGGAGGAGCACTGCTCCGGCGACGCAAGTTGCTGGCCGGTAAAATGGCTGCCGGCCGGTTCAGGCTGGCAACTCCGAAGTCGTTGACCCCCGGCTTGAAGAGCGGGTAGGATGAAGAACTGTAGTCAACCCGTCCAAGACGAACTGCGGAGCCGTGTGTCCGGGATAACCTGTCTGCCCATCAATTGCAAGGCCTGCCTTTGCCGGTGGCTGGCGCAGGAAGAAGGACGTTTGTTCCGCGGGGCATCGTTGTAGCGGGTTTACCGGCAAGCGCGGCGTTGGTGCCTGCCGGGGTTGACACATCGGGGATTCTGGTCGGCAGCCTCAAGCAGGGGCCGGCATGGGTGGCCGGCACGCAACGGAGGCCGGTTTTGTGTCTCCGGGTCGAAAGCTGGAGCTGACGAGTTTAAAAGTTCATCGCCGAGGAGGCGCCGCTGAATGGCATCGACAGAGGAAAAAATCAAGCAGATCATCGTTGAGCAGTTGGGCGTGGACGAGGCCGAGGTGACCGCCACCGCCTCTTTCGTGGACGATCTTGGGGCCGATTCGCTCGACATCGTCGAACTGGTGATGGCCTTCGAAGAGGCCTTCGACATCGAGATTCCCGACGAGGACGCCGAAAAGATTCGCACCGTTCAAGAGGCGATTGACTACATCGGCAAGCATGTGCAGGTGAAGAAGTAGGCGGCGGCCCGGTTTTGCTGGACGGATGCAGACTGTTCGCGGGAGCCGTACCCGACGCACGGGCACGGAGCGGAAAACGCACTTCCCCCAACCAGCGTAAAGCTGTAGTCTGTGTGGTTCCTCCTCCCGGCAGACCGCCGGGTCGCGGCGCGCCGGGGCGCGACGATTTCCTGCGGCGCCGGTTCCGCGCAGGCGCCTTCGAGAAGCGGCTCAGCCCGCTCCGGCCCCGGGCCAGCTTAGGATTTGCAGTTGCCAAACCCAATGGCTAAGGAGAGAAGCTTACGATGGCTTCGATTGACGATAAAGTAAAGCAGATCATTGTGGAGCAGCTTGGCGTAGAAGAAAGCGAGGTCACCCCGAGTGCTTCGTTCGTGGATGATCTGGGCGCCGACTCTCTGGATACAGTGGAACTGGTCATGGCCTTCGAGGAGGCCTTTGACATCGAGATACCCGACGAGGACGCGGAGAAAATCCGCACCGTCAAGGATGCCATCGATTACATCGGGCAGCACGCGAAAGGCAAGTAGGTGAGCCGCCGAGTCGTAGTTACCGGGATCGGACTGATTTGCGGCGTGGGCAACACGTCGGCGGAAGTATGGTCGAACCTGACCGCCGGCAAGAGCGGCGTGGGCAGAATTACTTACTTCGACGCCTCCCAGTTCGCCTGCCAGATCGCCGCCGAGGTCAAGAATTTTGACCCGCTGAACTTCATCGACAAAAAAGAGCTGAAGAAGATGGCCCGTTTCATCCACCTTTGCCTGGCGGCAACGGATGAGGCGATGAAGGTCTCGGGCCTGAAGGTCGCGCCCGAGGAGGCGCACCGCATCGGCGTGCACATCGGCTCCGGCATCGGCGGGTTCGACGTGATCGAGCGTGAGCACCGGGCGCTGCTGGAAGGCGGCCCGCGCAAGATCTCCCCGTTTTTCATTCCCGCCGCCATTATCAATCTGGCGGCCGGCCAGGTTAGCATCCGCTATGGGGCCAAGGGGCCAAACGAAGCCACGGCGACCGCCTGCACTACCAGCTCTCATTCCATCGGCGACGCCTTCAAGATCATCCAGCGCGACGCCGCTGACGTGATGATCGCCGGCGGCACGGAGTCGGCGATCACGCCTATGGGCGTGGGCGGCTTCGCGGCCATGCGCGCCCTGTCCACCCGCAACAACGAGCCGGAGCGCGCCAGCCGCCCCTGGGACAAGGATCGCGACGGCTTCGTCATAGGCGAGGGCTCAGGCATTCTCATACTGGAGGAGCTGGAACACGCCCGCCGCCGCGGCGCGTCCATCCTGGCCGAAATGATGGGCTACGGCATGAGCGCCGACGCCTTCCACATCACCCAGCCTTCCGAAGACGGCGAAGGCGGCTATCGCGTGATGATGAACGCCCTCTGCGATGCCCACCTGAATCCTTCCGATATCGGTTACGTGAACGCCCACGGCACCTCGACCCCGATCGGGGACATCCTCGAGGCCCGCGCCATTCGCCGCTGCTTCGGCGAATACAACGTGCCCGTCAGTTCCACCAAGTCAATGACCGGGCACCTGCTGGGCGGCGCGGGAGGACTGGAGGCCGGCATCACCGTCATGACCCTGTGCAAACAGGAACTGCCGCCTACCATCAACCTCGAAAACCCGTCGCCGGAGACCGAGGGCATGGACTTTGTGCCCAACCGGTCGCGCAAGGCCTCCATCGATTACGCGCTGACCAACTCGTTCGGTTTCGGCGGAACCAATGGCTCGCTGATTTTCAAACGCTGGAGCGAGTAGACCACCCAGCGTCCCGCCTGCGTGCCCCGCATCTGCCTCCTTCTGGCAGATGTGGGCGCGGCACCGTTTCCAGACGCGATCAAGGCGTAGGGCCGGGTGAAAGCCCGCAGGCGAAGACATGCCGTCCAGAACAAGAAAAAATAGCGGCTTTTAACCCCTGGGACAATTTCTCGGACCTTCTGAAATCGGTTTTTTGAAACCAGTTCTAATCCCTGATCCCTAACCCCTGATCCCTGTTTTACAATCGGGCCGTGCCGTCCTCCACCGAACACATTGCGGAATCGCCTGCCGAAGCGCAAAGATTCAGCCTCAAGCAGCGGTTAATGCTGTGGCTCGTCCCACCCCTGGCCCGCGCGCTGCTCATGCTGCTCGGCTGCACGCTGCGCTTCGAGTACAGTTGGGAAGACGAGGCCGAGGCCGACGCTTCGCGCCGCTTCCCGCGAGAGGCGGGCGTTATCGTCCCCTTCTGGCACGAATGCCTGCTGCTGGCTGTCTATGGGTACCGCGATTCCAAAGCCACGGTGATGATCAGCAGCAGCTTCGACGGCGAGTGCATCGCCCGCACCATCCACCCGCTGGGCTTGCGCACGGTTCGCGGCTCCAGCACGCGCGGAGGTTCAGAGGCTCTGCGGGCTATGCCCGTGGTCGCCCAAGGTGGGCTGATGGTCTTCACCGCCGATGGCCCCAAAGGGCCGCCGCGCGTACCCAAGCTCGGCCCGATTGCGCTGGCGCGCAGCACCGGCTGCCCGATCTGCTGTTTTCACCTGGCGCCGCGCCACGCCTGGCGCTTGCCTAGCTGGGACGGTTTGCTCATTCCCCGGCCTTTTACCCGCGTGCACGCGCGCCTGGCTAAACTCATCCGCGTGCCGGCCGGGGCCGATCGCGAAACGATGAGATGCCTGCAGGAGGAGGTGCGGGCCGCGCTAGAGCGCACCCGCCTGGAGGCCGAGCGGCGAGTCCAGACCGGGATTGAGGATTGAAGATTGCAGATTGAACGCAAGATCGCTTTGCGTCCGTTTCCGCGGCCAAAAGCAGATCCTTCGGCTTCGCTCGCGCTCAGGATGACACTTACAAGGAAAAGCTACAGAAAAAACAAAACTGCCTTTCAATCTGCAATCTTCAATCTGCAATTGTTTTCTCCCATTGACACTTCCGGCCGGAGTGAATAGAGTCAAAGCGGTCCTAAGTTCGGGACCGTGATGTCATCGCTCTTTTCAAGCTGTGTGTTTGCGCGTCCGCGAATACATCACCCCGGATAACGGCATTGGCCAAGGCCGGAGTGAATCCGCGGACAGGGAAGCGGGTGAGAATCCCGCGCTGCCGCGCAACTGTAAGCGAGTCCGGAGACGCTCGACTGCCTCGCCATAAGCAACTTCCGGCTTTGGCGGGGATGCCAGATCGGCGTTTCCGGAGCGTGTTCTGCGCAGCGGACAGAGTCCGCGTGCAGGCCGCGCCCGTCCGGCCACTATGCAATTCTCAATGATGCATGGGAAGGCCGACGAAGCGAAGTTCATCGCCTTGGTGAACTCCGCACCACAGCTCGCCAGCCAGGAGACCGGCGCAAACCCTTCGACAAAAACCCCTTTCGCGTGCAAAGGAGGATTGTTATGCGAACCGTCTCTCACCTGCTGCTGCCGGCATTTCTCATCGCCACCCTGACTGCTCAGCTCTTTGCTTCCGACATCAAGGTCAGAATCGTCGATCCACAATCCGCCGTGGTTGCCTCGGCGCGCGTAGCGCTCTATCGCGGGCCGAAGAACGGTCCCGCCGCATCCGGGCAGACGCCGAGGCTGCATCTGCCGGGTGCGCCCATCGCGGTCCGCTCGGCGACCGCCGAGGGCGTCGTCGAGTTCCACAACCTGCAGCCGGGATGGTATCGCCTGCAGGTGCTGGCGCCCGGCTTCGCCGAGCAAACCCGCCAGCTTGAGCTGCATCAGGAAGCGGCCGCGCTTACCGTGCAACTGCAGGTGGCCGCGGCCGAGGAAACGGTAACGGTCACGGCAGCCGCCACCCCAGCCACCGGGGCCGAGACCAGCTCCGAGGTCTCCATCATCGACCTTCCGGTACTGCAGAACCTGCAACCGGCCTCCGTGGGAGAGATTCTACGCTTTGCCCCAGGCGCGGTAATGGCCGACGTGGGCAGGGTTGGCAGCCAGAGCACGTTATTTGTGCGCGGCGGCGATCCGGACTACAACAAGGTGATCATTGACGGCGTGCCGGTGAATGAGCCCGGCGGCTTCTTCGATTTTGGCACGGTTTCTCCCGCGCAGATGGACCGCATCGAGTTGCTGCGCGGCAGCCAGAGCACCCTCTACGGCTCCGACGCCATGACCAGCGTGACGCAGGTCTTCAGCCGTACCGGCAGCACGCGAACCCCTCTGCTTAGCTTGGGCTCCGACGGCGGCAGCTTTAACACCGGACATGGCTATGGGTCGATTTCGGGCGCCGTCGGCCGATTTGACTACAACCTTTTTGCCGACCAGTTCAATACTCAGGGTCAAGGAATCAACGACCAGTACTCCAATTCCACCCAGGGAGGCAATATCGGCTACGCGTTAACACCCAAGATTCAGTTGCGCCTGCGCGCCCGTCACAGCAATTCCCGGGTGGGCGACCAGGGCGGGTGGAACTACTCCAACGGCGTGGCCTTGCCCGCGCAGGACTACAACCTGCCGCCGGACAGCAACGCCTTCTCGCGTCAGAACAACTTCCTGGGGTCGACGGAGTTGAGCATCGCCGCCGGCAAGCGCTGGTTTCACCGCTTCAGCGGATACGAGTACAATCATCGCCGCTTGGACGAGCAAGGCGTGCCTTTGAACCCATTGCGCGTCTACCCCTCCAACTCTCCTCTGGCCGGAATTCCAATCGACTTCCCCGATTATGATTCTTCCGGCAATTTCATTCCCTCCAAGACCTGGGCTAACTACAACCGGGCCGGCTTCAACTACCAGGGGGAGTATTGGGCGCGTAACTGGGCGCGTACCATCTTCGGATATGAGTTCGAGGACGAAAACGGCTTCTTTGGCGATTTCAACGCTCTCCCGATGAGCCACGGCCTGCGGCGCAACCACGCTGCCTACGGACAGGAGCTGCTCACCTGGCGGCGCTTTTCGTTGCAGGCTGGAGCCCGCTACGTGCACAACGAAAGTTTCGGGGACCGGGCAGTACCGCGCACGGCGCTGAGCTATCTGTTGATCCGTGGCGGAGACACCTTCTCCGGCACGCGTCTGCGCGGCAGCTACAGCGAAGGCATCAAGGAACCGAGCTTCGAGGACACCTTCGGCGAGAAGGCCTTCGGCGTTATCGGTAATCCGAACCTGAAGCCGGAAGAGAGTCGAAGCTTCGAGGCCGGCGTAAGCCAGTCATTGGTGCGAGGTAAGTATTCGCTCGACGCTACTTACTTCAATAATCTCTTTCGCAACCAGATCGTCGCTGAATTCCTTCCGGCACAATATGCATACCAGTTCGCAAATCTGAACAGGTCCCTGGCGCACGGCGCGGAACTGACGGCGCAGGCACATCCGACGAGCTATCTGCGAGTGAGCGCCTCCTACGTTTACACCTCGACGCAGATTTTGTCTGCCCCAACCGCGGTTGATCCATGGGACCAGGCCGGCTCGCCATTGCTGCGCCGGCCCAAGCACGCGGGCAGCCTGCTGGCTACCTACTCGCGGCGCAAATACGGGCTCACGCTGGGCGGAACCTTCATCGGACGGCGCCCGGATTCGGATTTCTTCGTGCTGCCGGTTCCGCTTACCCACGACGCCGGTTATGCGCGAATCGACGCCGGCGGCTGGTACAGAATCAACGGGCATGTGACCGCCTACGCCACCGCGCAAAACCTGCTCAACAAAAACTACGAGGATGCGCTTGGTTATCCCGGGTTGCGGGCGAGCTTCAGGGCGGGGATGAGGTTCAGTTTTGGCGGTGACAGAATTGCCCCAGCTTCAAACTAGCCCGTCCGGCGGAGCCTCGAAGCCCGCGCCCCGGGCCAGAACGAGCAAAAGCGCGGGTGAAGCAACTCACGCCAGCTTCACTGGCTGGAAAAAGGTCAGCCATCGCGCATTCTGCGTGCCGCGGTGGCTGCCCTGCTGCGGTAAAATTGAAGTGTCGCCATGCATGCGGGACATCTGCATACCGGCCCTGAATCGCACCGGCAAACCGGGCGATTGCTGAAGATTTCGCTTGTTCTCACGGCCGGCTACATCGTGCTGCTGGTGATCGCCGGCATTCGCGCCCACAGCCTGGCCCTGCTGTCGGAAGCCGGCCATAACCTTTCCGACTTCTTTGCCTTGCTGCTTTCTTCCTTCGCCGTGTACATGGCGGAGCGGCCGCCCAGCGCCACCCGCACCTACGGCTACCATCGCGCCGGCGTTCTGGCCGCGCTGGTCAATTCCGCTTCCCTGGTGTTGATCTCCCTGCTGATTGTATATCAGGCGATACAGCGAATCAGGCACCCGGTGGAGGTGCATGCCGGCCTGATGATGGGCGTGGCCGCGGCCGGAGTGGCGCTGAACGGGGCCATTACCTGGCTGCTGATCTCCAGCCGGCGCGACCTGAATATCCGCAGTGCCCTGGTGCACGAGATCGGAGATACGCTCTCGACCGCGGCGGTCATCCTGGGCGGCTGGGCCATTCTGCTCACCGGCCAGCATTGGATCGACCCGGCACTGTCCATCCTCATCTCCGCCCTGATTGTCTGGTCGTCGCTCTCCATTCTCGGGGAAAGCCTGAACATCCTCTTGGAGGGGGCGCCGCGCGGTATGCGCGTGGAAGATATCGCCACGGCCATCGGCGAGGTGGCGGGCGTAAACAATGTCCATCACCTGCACGTCTGGAGCATCGGTTCCAACACCCATGCCCTTTCCTGTCACATAAGCATCGCCGACATTCCGCCCTCGGCCAGCGAAAACATTCTGCGCGAGGTGCAGCACATGCTGGCCGGGCGCTTCGCCATTCACCACACCACCATCCAGTTCGAGCACGTTATCTGCGAGATCGCCAACGGTTGCGTGATACCGGAAAGCGGAAGCCGCGGACACGTGCACTAGAAGGCTGCTGAAAATACACCAAGACGTGTCATCCTGAGGCAGCGCTGTTTTGGCGCGGCCGAAGGATCTGCTTTGCTTTCCGGCACTCGAGAACAATTTTAAGAATGATTTATGCCGGCGGGAGCCAGTGCAGCACTCCTGCTGTCATGCTGAGCGACTCCGAAGGAGAAGCGAAGCATCCCGGGGAAGCGTCCCGGGGAAGCGTCCCGGTTCGCATGGTTAAGGGTTTTCTATAGAACCTTCCATTTCGTCTTTGGTAATAGCTGCGCGGGGATGCTTCGCTTCGCCACCCCAGCAGGCAAAAGCGGCGCCTGCTGGGGCCCCCGGCTTCGCTCAGCATGACATTCGAAGGCGTACCTTCTGAAAATACTTAGAACGCTACGTGCTTCTTCTCGAAGGCCGCGATTTCAGCCTCATGCTGCAGGGTGAGGCTGATGTCGTCGAGCCCGTTCAGCAGGCAATCGCGCTTGAAGGCGTCGATTTCGAAGCGCGCCTGGAAGCCCTGGTCGTCGGAGACGGTCTGCTTTTCCAGATCAACCGTCAGCTCATAGCCGGGCTTCTCCGTTGACCGCCGCGCCAGCTCCGCCACCTGCTCCTCGCTGAGGATGACCGTCAGCAAGCCATTTTTGGCGCAGTTATTGAAGAAAATGTCGGCGAACGAGGGCGCGATCACCGCCCGGAAGCCGTAATCGCCCAGCGCCCAGGGCGCGTGTTCGCGCGAGGAGCCGCAGCCGAAGTTGCGCCCGGCGATCAGGATGCTCGCCTGGCGGTATCGCGGCTGGTTGAGCACGAACGAAGGCTCTTCACTGCCGTCTGGACGGAAGCGCCAGTCGAAGAACAGAAAATTCTCGTACCCGGTGCGCTCGATGCGCTTCAGAAACTGCTTGGGGATGATCTGGTCCGTGTCAATGTTGATGCGGTGCAGCGGTGCGGCAATGCCGCTATGTACGCGTAGTGGTTTCATGGGCTAATCCTTGAACTGCCATGAGCGAACGTCGGTGAAGTGTCCGGCCACGGCGGCGGCGGCGGCCATGGCGGGCGAGACCAGATGCGTGCGGCCGCCCTTGCCTTGGCGTCCCTCGAAGTTGCGATTACTGGTGGCGGCGCAGCGCTGGCCCGGCTGAAGTATGTCCGGGTTCATGCCCAGGCACATGGAGCATCCCGATTCGCGCCACTCGGCTCCGGCCTCCAGGAAGATGCGATGCAGCCCTTCCTTTTCCGCGGCGGCCTTTACCGCCTGCGACCCCGGCACAACCAGCGCCCGGACGTTGGGATGTATCTTGTAGCCGCGCAGCACGCGGGCGGCGGCCCGCAGGTCGTCCAGCCGGCCGTTGGTGCAGGAGCCGATGAAGGCGCGGTCGATGGCAATCTCGTCCAGGCGCATTCCCGGCTTCAGGGCCATGTATTCGAGAGCGCGCGTAAGGGCGCTCTTCTCGGCTTCGCTAGCGGCCTGCTGCGGATCGGGCACGCGTCCGGTGATGGGTGAAACCATGCCCGGGTTGGTGCCCCAGGTGACGTAGCGGCGTCAACTGGGAGGCGTCGAGCGAGACTTCCTTGTCGAACTTGGCGCCAGGATCGCTCACCAGCGTGCGCCAGTAGGCGACGGCGCACTCCCAGTCCGCGCCCTTGGGAGCGGCGCGGCGGCCTTTCAGGTAAGCGAAGGTAGTCTCGTCGGGCGCCACCATGCCGGCGCGCGCTCCGGACTCGATGCTCAGATTGCATAGCGTCATGCGGCCTTCCATGGAAAGGGCGCGCACGGCCTCCCCGGCGTACTCGATGGCGTGGCCGGTGCCGCCGTCGGTGCCGATCTTGCCGATGATGGCCAGCGCCAGATCCTTGGCGGTGACGCCCTCGGCCAGCCTGCCATTGACGGTGACGCGCATGGCCTTGGGCTTGCGCTGCTGCAGGCATTGCGTGGCCAGCACGTGCTCGACCTCGGAGGTGCCGACGCCGAACGCCAGCGCTCCGAGGGCGCCGTGCGTGCTGGTGTGGCTGTCGCCGCAGACGATGGTCTTGCCCGGCTGCGTATACCCGAGGTCGGGGCCGATCACGTGCACGATGCCCTGCTCCAGCGAGCCCACATCGAACAGCTCGAGGCCGAACTCGCGGCAGTTGGCGCGCAAGGTTTCCACTTGCTGACGCGAGATCGGTTCTTTGATGACGAAGCGGTCGGCGGCAGTGGTGGCGATGTTGTGGTCGACGGTCGAGACCGTCAGATCGGGACGGCGCACCTTGCGCCCGTTCATGCGCAGGCCTTCGAAGGCTTGCGGCGAGGTGACCTCGTGCACCAGGTGCAGGTCGATGTAGAGCAAATCGGGCTCGCCTGGCGCCCGGCGCACCAGATGGCTTTCCCAGAGTTTGTCGAGCAGCGTGCGTGGTTGTGACATGTTCGTTACACCCGTTCTTGGTTCTTCGTTCTTAGTTCGTCGATTTCTGATTATCAGCTCTCGACTTTATCGTGGAAGCCCACTTCATTGTGGAAGCCCACGGCTTCAGCCGTGGGAATCAAGGCATCGAAACTGAAGCGGCTTTAGCCGCGGTGGCGACCCGCCCACAGCGCCTAAAGGCGCTATTGCCAAAGAGCATTGTTCCCACGCCTGAAGGCGCGGGCTTCCACCTGCCAATTGCGTTTATGAAAAAGCTCTAAACACTAATAGCGAAGAAACTTCTCAACTACCTTTCACCTTTCAAACCGCGTGGTAAGTCTGGCGTTGGCCGAGTAAATCGGCCAGCGTGCGTTCGATTTCCTCGCCGGCCTCGCGCGTCGTCGCCGGCTTTATATCCGGCCGCAGATCGGCGGTTACCACTCCTTTTTGCAGCGAGCGGGCGATGGCCGTCTCGACGTCGTCGGCATCGCGGTGCAGCCCGGCGGTAAAGCGCAGCAGCATGGCGGCCGAGGCTATGGCGCCGATCGGATTAGCCATGTTCTTTCCCGCGATATCGGGCGCCGAGCCGTGCACCGGCTCATAGAGGCTGACCGCGCCGCCGATGCTGGCCGAGCCCAACATGCCGAGCGAGCCGCTCAGCACCGCCGACTCGTCCGACAGCACGTCGCCGAACAGGTTCTCCGTGACCACCACATCAAAGCGGGACGGGGTGGCAATCAACTGCATGGCGAAGGAATCGACGTAGGTATGCTCCAGCTTGACCTCGGGATATTCGCCGGCGATGGCGCTGACCGTTTGCCGCCACAGGCGGGAGCACTCCAGCACGTTTGCCTTGTCCACCGAGACGACGTGGCGGCGGCGATGGCGCGCCTGCTCGAAGGCGATGCGCGCCACGCGCTCGACCTCCGCCGCCGAATAACGCATGGTGTCAAAAGCGCCGTTCTGGTCGCGCCCGCGCGGCTCGCCGAAATAAAGCCCGCCCAACAGCTCGCGCACGAACAGGATATTGGTTCCGCGCAGCACTTCCGGACGCAGCGGCGAGCAGTGAGCGACGGCTTCGTGGGCTACGGCGGGCCGCAGATTGGCAAAAGCGCCCAGCGCCTTGCGCAGCTTCAGCAGGCCGGCTTCAGGCCGCAGCACGGCGGGAAGCGAATCGAACTGCGGGCCGCCCACCGCGCCCAGCAGCACCGCGTTGCTGGCCAGGCACTCCTCAAGCGTCGACTGCGGCAGCGGATGTCCTTCCGCCACCACCGCCGCTCCGCCGACGGGGTACTCGTTGAATTGAAAGTCGTAGCCATTGACGTCGGAAACCGTGCGCAGCACCCGTACCGCTTCACGCGTTACCTCGGGCCCGACGCCATCCCCTGGCAAAACAGCTATTTTCAGCTTCATTGCACGTTTGTCTTGGAGCCTTCCACCCCAGCCCAGCCGGATGGAAACAGTATCTGGCGGGCTAGCCGGACACAGTTGCCGGTTTGTCCACAAGAAGGGAGACCAACTTCTTGATCGTAAATCCTCTTCTGGCGCCCGGCAAGCTCGGGTGAACACTCTCGGCTACCGCATGCCCGCGGCCTGTTTTCGCCGGGAGCCCGGACCGGTTCTGATCACCTTACTTTCGAGCGCTGGAACCAAATTAGTCAAACTTATTATTATTCCGGATCAATAAGATTATGTGATTTAATAAGTTCCATCAAGAACTCGGGTGTCCGAGGTGATGGATGGACCTGTTCCAGTTGGAGACATTTCTGGCGGTGGTGGAAGAACGAGGCTTTTCGCGGGCGGCAGCGCGGCTGCATCGCACCCAGTCGGCGGTCAGCCAGACCATCAGCAAGCTGGAAGACGAGTTGGGCGAGACTCTGTTCGAGCGCTCCTCACGCGAAGGCGCGGTAACCGATGCCGGCCGGTTGCTGCTGCGCTATGCCGAGGAGTTGCTCAACCTGCGCGGGCGGGCGCAGACGGCGCTGAAGGAGTTGCGCGAGTTGCAACACGGCAAGCTGAGCATCGCCGCCAACGAATTTACGGCGTTGTATCTGCTGCGGGCGCTGCACCGTTTCCGCCGGCTTCATCCCACCATTCACATCGAAATTCAGCGCTCGCTGGCCTCGGACGTGGCCCGCTCGGTGGTTAACCACCATGTGGAGCTGGGCATGCTCTCGTTCCGTCCGGACGATGAGCAGCTCAGCTCGGTCGTGGTTTACGTGGACGAGCTGGCGTTTGTGGTCTATCCCGGCCATCCGCTGGCCAGCTCGCGCCAGGTCGGCATTCACGAACTGGGCGCCGAATTCTTCGTCGCCCACAACGTGCGCTCCCCCTATCGCGAGAAGGTGCTGCAGACCTTCACCAAATATAAGACTGCGCTGCACATGCCGGTGGAGTTGCCCAACATCGAAGCCATCAAGCAGTTCGTAGCCATGGGCAACGGCGTGGCCCTGCTGCCGCTGATCGCCGTACAGGCGGAGATCAACCGCGGTGAGCTGGTGCAGATTCCGGTGAAGGAGCTGCAAATGCAGCGCCGCCTGCGCTTGGTTTATCGCCGTGGCGCCAGCCTCTCGCATGCCGCCCGCGCCTTCCTTAAAGTGCTGGAGAGCATGGCAGCACAGGAGGACGGGCGCTGGCTGTTCCAGAAAGAAAGGGGATAGCACGTACTCCCTAACCCCTCCTAAAAACCCGAGTTGATGGACAGGAAAGCGGGAAATCGGGGCCCCCTGGAGGAATTCTCAGGGCAGTACTGCCACAGCTCATGGCCCGAAAATCGGCCGTAGAGCGCGCCGGGGGGTAACTGTCATTCGGCTCGGGTTCGTAAGGTTACTGAGCTATTGCAGTTAAATTCTGGAGCATGATCTCTGGAATAGTAGGTAAATTGCCCGATTCTTGAGTAGCAGATCACGTTATAATCTTTGTAACAAATCCGTCCATAGCAAGAAGACGGTCCTTCACATCAGTTCGAGGTAGTCATGCTTTCAGCGTCGAACCCATTGTCCTCGATTGTGCCGCCAGCAAAACCGGAGCGTAAAATCAAGATCGGCAGCGTTGCCAGCCATTTCAATATCTCCGTCGATCTGCTGCGTTTGTACGAACGGGAAGGACTTTTGATCCCGGTGAAATCCGTCAAGGGTACGCGTTACTATACCCTGCGCGACTACCCGTGGATCGAGACCTTGTTGCGGCTGGTGCGCGACAACCGTTTGAACTTCGCCGGAATCCGCCATCTGCTGGCGCTGCTGCCATGCTGGGACGTTCGCCACTGCGAGGGCGAGCAGCGGCGGCAGTGCGCAACCTCGGCGCAGCCGAATAACCCGTGCTGGGTCAGTCACTCCTGCTGCTGGCCGGGAAAAGATTGCTACGAGTGCGAAATCTACCGCGCCGCCCCCGCCTGCGAAAACATGCGCTCGGTGCTGCTGACCGGCAAAGGCCTGGTGTAAACTCTTCCCCGGTGTTCGTTCGGTGGCGAACAGCCAAAGCAGGAACCGGCAACGTCAACCGGCAACGCAAAACTTAAGAACGAAGAACTAACTCGATCTTGTAGCCAAAGCCGCGGCCGTTATCCAGGTAGCGAAGCCATGAGGGCTGAAAACGGTAGAGCGTGGCATTGGCAATCGCCACCGACAAGACGGTTCCGAGCCGAAAGCGCCGCCGATACGCGGAGATAGTTCTATGCCGTTCATCGCTGTCGGCGATCTCCTGGACGGCGCCCTCCATCTGCACCCCACGGATCTTCTCCCAGCGATCCACCGGGGCGTAAACCGCCACGGCAGCCTGCGACCGGTTGCGCAAGTTGGCGCTGTGACGGCTATCGGCCGAGGAGAGCCAGTAGAGGCTGAGATCCTCGCGCAGCAAGTAGAACAACGGCGTGGCGCAGGGCCGGCCATGGTCGTCCACCGTGGCCAGTGTCATTGTGCTCTGCGATTGCAGCAGCTCCCGCGCGCCGGCCAGCGTCTCCAACTCAGCGCTGTTGGCTAGGAAAGTACGGGTCACGATTGCAGAGCGTACCAGAAAGGGCTGGGCAATTACAGCGCCGTCGAAGTTTGCCGGACACCTGTCTGCTTATGGATGGTACATCTGGCAGAGCCCGCTTCGCGTCCGTCGGGTAGGATTACTTGGTTCGGGTGTCCGGCGGTTCGCCTACCGTCGCTTTCAGTTGGGTAACGTCGCTGTTCAGGGCGGTGGCCGCCTTCTGCGCGCTTTCCGCCTGCTCCTGCGCCAGCTTCGCGTTCTGCCTGGCCTGTTGCGCCTCCGAGCTGAGCCGTTGCTGCGCCTGCACCAGAGCCTGCTGGCTTTGCCGCAGTTGCTGTTGCAACTGTGCGATCTTTGCTTGCTGCTGCTTTAGCTGCTGCTCCATCTGCCGCATCTGCTGCCCGAGCTGTGCCGCCGCGGGTTTTCGAACAGCCTTCTTTTCGCTCTCCGCCTGCTCGGCCGGCAGGCAGATCGAACTCAACAGGCTCAGTGACAGCACTCCGGCCAGCACTCTCTTCATCTCTGCTCCCAGGACTACGGTAGTTTTGATTTTGCGATCGTAATCTGAAGGTAGCAGAGTCACTCCGGCGAAGCCAGCAGATTCGCTAACCGCTGGCTTGCGCCGAATTTGCCATGTTTCAGTGAACCTGTTTCACCAGGGCCAGTTCCCGTTGCGCTACGGCCGAAGGCAGGCGCGCGTAGTCGAGCTGCTCTACCAGGGATTGGCCGTGGTCGAGCATCCAGTTCATAAAATCCGCCATGATCTTTGCCTTGGCGCCATCCTTCCACTGCTTCGGGATCAGAAGATAGGTAAAGGTGGAGATGGGGTAGGCGTTCTTGCCGGCGGCGTTGGTAATCGATACGCGAAAATCCTTCGCCAGCTCTTTACTGGCCCCCGCCGCGGCAGCGGTAGTCGACTGCAGACTCGCTTTTAGGAAGATCCCGGAAGCGTTCCGGACACTGCCGTAAGGGATTTTGTTTTGCAGCGCATAAATCAGCTCCACATAGCCGATGGCGCCATCAAGCTGGCGCACCTGACCGGCAACTCCCTCGTTGCCTTTGCCGCCCAGGCCCACCGGCCATTTGACCGAGGTGCTGCTGCCGACTTTCTCCTTCCACTCCGGGCTCACTTTGGAAAGATAATCGGTGAACACGAAGGTCGTGCCGCTGCCATCCGAGCGATGGACCACCACGATATCCTTGTCCGGCAGATTCACGCCAGGGTTGGCGCTGACAATGGCTTTATCGTTCCATTTCTTGATGTGGCCCAGATAAATGCCGGCCAGTATCTGCGGGGTGAATTTCAACTCAGCCGTCACGCCGGCAATATTGTAGGCCGGCACCACCGAGCCCAACACCGTCGGAAACTGGAATATGGGCATTGGGATCTCTTTCAACATCTCGTCAGTCAACGGCATGTCGCTGGCGCCGAAGTCCACCGTGCCATTCTTCAATTGCTGAATGCCGCCCCCGCTGCCGATGGACTGATAATTGATCTGGACGTTGGGATGGAGCTTGTTGTACTCGCTAAACCACTTGGAATAGATGGGATAGGGGAAGGTCGCGCCGGCGGCATTGAGGGTTACTGTTTGTGCGGCGGCGCACACGCCGAGCCCGCCGATCAGTACAAGACACAAAGCAAGTTTGGCAAAGCGGTTCAAGGAATCTCCTCCATTTTTCAACTCTGTCGAGACAAAATGGTCTCTTTTATTGTGGCCTCCCGGAAGTTACAGAATCGTTACAGGCGTTTGAATATAAGGTAAATACCCGTAACACGGTGAAAGTGCCGCCCATTACGGCTTGTCCCGGTGCTGTGCCTTGAGGTGGTCGATAAAGCGCTGCTCGTCGGGGCGGTCGTAGCTGCGCAGAACGTGCCGCACCGTTCTTCCGCTTACCAGGTGGCAAACCTCTTCGGCGATGTTCTTGACGTGGTCGCCGGCGCGCTCCAGGCCCTGCGCCATGAACAGAATATGGAAGCTCGCCGGGCGGCGCTCCTCGTGCGGAGACTCGACGTGGCGGAACACCGTCAGGTTTCGCAGGCGGTCCAGCTCGGCGTCAGCCCGCAAGGTGGCAATGGCGTGGTCGAGGTTGCGCTCGGTGAAGGCGCGTTCGGCATCACCCAGCATTGCCTCCAGTTGTGTTGCCATGGAGACCAGGACCTTCTGGTCCTCCGGGTCGACGCTCGGCCCGACGGATTCGACCCGGTTGCCGAAGCCCTGCAGCAGGTCGCCGACTCTTTCCAGGGCGACCACCAGCTTCATGCAGGCCAGCAACTCGCGCGCCTGGTTTTCGTCGACGCGGGTGATCAAGGCGGTCACCAGCTCATCGACGTCGTGATCGATGGCGTCGAGCCGGAGTTCATTGGAGTGGATAAGCTTCAGCTCATCAGCCGAGCCGCTGGCCAGGCTTCGAGCCGCCGCTCCCGCCGCGGTTCTCGCCAGGGCGAAAGCCTGCGAGGTCAGCTCGACGACGTGAGCGATCTCCCCCGAGTGCGAATTCGAAGAAGCCGACATGGCGTTCGCCCCGTGTAGCGCCGGCTTCCAGGCCCGGTCCCCGCCAGCGCTGCTTTTCTGAAATGAACCTCTTGCTAAATCGTATTCTATGCTGCCGTTCGCCGGCAGGAAACACAACCGAATCGCGGTTCGCCGAGGCGCAGCAGCGCTTCGGTGGGCATGCCGGGGCAATGCCGGCCCCCGGCCACGGCCTGCCATCGGGATGGCACCTTATGGCTATTTTCCCGGCGGGTGCGAAACAGGCGCGCTCTCATTTGCAACCCCATTCTGGACAGACGGCAGGGTGAAATAAAACGTGCTGCCGTGGTTCAATTCGCTTTCCGCCCAGATGGCGCCGTCGTGAGCGCGAACGATGTGCTTGGCAATCGCCAGACCGAGCCCGGTGCCGCCGCTCTCGCGCGAGCGCGCCTTGTCCACCCGGTAGAAGCGCTCGAACAAACGCGGCAGATGCTCGGAGGCGATGCCGGGACCGTAGTCGCGCACGAAAAACTCGACTGCTTCCGTCAGGTCGCGCGCGCCGATCTCGATGCGGCCCCCCGAGGAGGCATATTTCACCGCGTTGTCGATCAGGTTGCGAAACACCTGGAAGGCGGCATGGCGGTCGGCCCGCACCGGCTGCTGTGCCCGACTGAGAACCTGCAATTCCATTTTGCCGGTGGGTTCGCTCTCGCGGAAGCTCTCGGCGGCATCGCAGAGCAGCTCCGCCGGCGAAAGCGGCCGCAGGTCGAGCTTCTGCTCGCCGGATTCAACCTTGGCCAGGACCAGCAGATCCTCGGTCAGGCGTGTCATACGGGCGGCGTTCTTGCGGATAATCTCCAGGAACTCGCGGTTGGAGTCTGTTTCCGCGGTGGCATCGAGAAGGGTCTCCGCGTATCCCTGAATGCTGGTCAGCGGTGTGCGCAGTTCGTGGGAGACGTTGGCGATGAAATCGCGGCGCGTCTTTTCCATGCGCTCAATGTCGCTGATGTCATGCAGCACGGCCACCGCACGCCCGCCGGACATGGGAGCCGCGGTAACGTTGAAGGCTTTACCCGGGGCGATCGAGGTGGCGCGGTTGGTGGCCAGGGTGCGTTGCCGCAGGGCGGTCTGGACGGCCGCCAGGAAGTTCGGGTCGCGAATCGTCTCCACCACGCTGGCATTCAGCCGGACCCCGCCAGGCAGCAGCTTTTCCATGCGCCGGTTGGCCCACTGCACGCGGTCGTCGCGGTCAACGGCGAGAACGGCCTCCTGCATGCTGTTCAGCAGCGTCTCCAGTTGGTCGCGGCTGGTTTGCAGGGCCTCGAAGTTCTGCTGCAGAATCTTGGTGGTGGCGTCCAGCGAATGCGCCACCGCCCCGACCTCGTCTTGCGAGTGCTCATCCAGGCGCGTGGACAGGTCGCCCTCGGCCACCTTGGCGGCAAAGCCGACAATGCGCTGCAAGCGTTTGCTGAGCCGGTGCGCATAGAGAGCGGCAACGATCATGGCCGCCAGCAAGGCCAAAATGGAGCCGGCCAGCAGTTCGGAGCGGATCCTGTGCCGCGCTTCCTGAATGGCTTCCAGCGGATAGGCCAGGCGCACGGCGCCGTCTTTGACCGGCGCGGCAACGTATAGAAATTCCATGCCCACGGTCTTGCTGCGCCGCGTGGCAGCGCCCACGCGGCCGTTCAAGGCAACCTGAAATTCCGGGCGCTGGGCGTGGTTTTCCATCTCTTCCGGCTCGGCTGCCGAGTCCGCCAGCACGTTGCCCTGGGCATCGATGATGGTAGCGCGCGCGCCGGATTGGCGGCTGACGAGTTGGGCCAGTTGCGCGGGGGTGAGTTCGCGCTCGTGTTGGGCGCGGTCGGCGAACATGGCCACTTTTTGCCGCAGGCCGGTTTCGATTTCGCGGCGGAGCGACTTCTCCCAGGATTGCCGCACCAGCAGGTCGAGGGTGAGCGTGGCTATTCCGATCACCAGCAGAAAGGCAACCAGCAGTTTGAAGAATATATGTTTCTTCACTTCACGGCACCGAAGCGGTAGCCAGCTCCGCGCACGGTTCGCAGGTACTGCGGCTGCTCGGGATCGACTTCGATCTTTTCCCGGAGCCGGCGGACGTAAACGTCGACCGAGCGCGGCGTGACGAACGCGGTCTCCCGCCACACCGCGTCCAGCAATTGATCGCGGGTGAACACCTTTCCCGGATGACGCGCCAGATAATCCAGCAGACGAAACTCGGTGGCCGTGGTCGGCACCGTCTGGCCGCGCACGGTAAGAATCATGGCGCTGCTGTCGATCATTATATCTTCAAAGCGCACTACATCCGGCTCCAGCGGGCGCTCGAAGCGCCGCAGCACCGCCTTGACGCGCGCCACCAGCTCGCGCGGGCTGAACGGCTTGGGGATGTAGTCGTCGGCCCCGAGTTCAAAGCCAAGCACGCGGTCGGCTTCACCCGTTTTGGCCGTCAGGAATATGACCGGCGTCATTGCCAGCCCGGCGGTGGCGCGGATGCGGCGGCACAGCTCGAAGCCGTCGGCGCCGGGCACCATGATGTCAAGCAGGAACAGAGACGGTTTTTGCTTGCCAGCTTCCTCGATCAGGGCATTTCCGTTGGCAAACAGGCGCACCACAAACCCGGACGCCTCCAGGTGGTGCCGAACCAGGCGAGCTATATCGGCGTCATCCTCCACTACGAAGATGATGAGTTTCACGCCACAATTTTACTTGCAAATAGCTGGCCCACGCCAACGCCGGGCCGCGATTTACCGAAATTTCATATTTTCTATTCCGGGAGAGATAAGGCCCGCGGCGACGGCCGCGGGATGCGCTCAGGCAGAACGTCGGGGGGATTAATTTTCAGAGTACTCCTTGGAAGCGTAGTAGCCCTTGCGTACCTGCGCTTTGTTTTCGCTGTTGTTGGTACGGACTTCGACACGGCGGAAGGTGCCATCGGCCTGGCGGTTGGCGGGGGTATAGCCGATGTAATACTGGCTGCGCAGTTCGTCTGAGACTTCCCGCAGTGCCGTCTTCAGCTTCTCCGGCCGGTTGCCGACACGGATTACCCGGCCGCCGGTTTCCTGGCAGAGACGTAGCATCTCGCGGTCGCCGGCAATAAACCTGGGATCATAGACAAGCACCACGTAGACCATAGTGTCGGCTTTTTGCGCCGCCTCGATGGCCTGTCCCAGGGTCGTTTGACTGCCCTCATCGTCGCCATCGGTAAAGATGATCAGGGCCTTGCGGCCCACTTCATGTCTCAGCTTCTCGGCGGAGGCAAGATAGACGGCGTCATAGAGCAGCGTGCCGCGGGGACGAGTCTGCGGAATAGGCCCTCCGCCCAGCCCTGGAAGTCCGCCTCCGCCCCCGGTGTTGATTTCGGTCTTGCGCAAGGCGGCCCTCAGGTCCTGATCGCGGGCGGTGAGGTCCTGCAGCAGGTCGACGTTCACATCAAAGCTCATCAGGAAGGCAAGGTCTCTGGGTTGTAGCACCTCGGTGATGAATTGGGAGGCAACCTCCTGCTCGAAGGGAAGCATACGGGCTTCGCTGCCGCTGGTATCGATCATCAGCCCGAGCGTGAGCGGCTGAACGGCGTCCGCTTTGAAGTACTTGATGGTCTGTGGCTTGCCGTCTTCGAGCACGGTGAATTGGTCCTGCGGCAGGTTTGGCACCAGGGCACCATGCTTGTCCTTGACGGTGAAGAAGAGATTTACAACGTTGACGTCAACCTTGAAGGTCCCCACCGGCCCTCCGGGCGCGGCCTCTTGCTGCCGCGCGGCGGATTGGTTGGCGGCGGGGCTTCCGCTGGTCTGGTCTGAGGTTTGCTGGGCAATGCCGGGGAGCGCGAACGCCATTCCGGCAAGCAATATTGGCATCAGGAAGCTTCTAAGTACTCTCATGGCCTTTCACGCGCGCGCGGGGTAGATTACGATTGCTTAAGACCGTACATTACTATGACGCGCAGAGCACAAACTCGACTATAGATTAGAAGCAAATTTCTGCAGTCTGTTGTGTTTATGGGATCAAGAAATTCCGTCTCCCGTCGGCGGCGTCGGCCCCGGAACCTGGGAGACAGGGGGAAAAAGCAATGGATCGGGTTGCAGCATGGCCGCCCGTGACGGTTGGCGCAGTCGTCAAGCCGAAGTATAAGTTCCTCATGGCAATTGTGCTTGCGGCGCTTCTGCTTCCCTCAGCATCAGCCTGGGCGCAACAGCAGAAGCTGCCGGAGGCCCCGCAGCCGCAATTCAACGCTACGGCCGCGCCCGCCGCCCAGCCGGAAGCGCAAAGCAAATCCGCGCCCCCGGAGCAGAAAGCGCCGGCAACTGCGCCCCAGCCGCCTGCCACGCCTGCCGCCGAGCCGACTTCCGGCGGCCAGGCGCCGCCCCCTCCCGGGCAGCGGATCACCACTCTTAAGCCCGGCCAGGCCCCGTCAGGTGAGCCCTCCAGCCGCGAGCAATTGTTCAAACTGGTCACTAATGTCAACTTCGTCCAAGTCCCGGTCACGGTGAAGGACGAATCCGGACGCCTGGTGAATGGGCTGTTGAGCCAGAACTTCGCCATCCTGGAAAACGGGATGCGGCAGAACATCACCTTCTTCACCAGCGATCCGTTCCCCATCTCGGCCGCCGTGATCATCGATATCGACCTGCCGAACATCGTGCTGGACCGCATCAAGCAGACCTTCAGCGCCTTGACTGGCGCCTTCAGCGAGTACGACGAAATGGCCGTCTACATTTACGGGAACACCGTTCAGAAGAAGCAGGATTTTCTGGCGGCGCTGGGCGACAAGACCACGGCCTCGCTGCGCTCGCTGCGCAAAATCGAAGGCATGCCTGCGGGACCGGCTATCGCGGACAGCCCCATGACCGCCGGGCCGAGCGTCAATAGCCGCCCGGTTCCGGACACCGGGCAGCCCATTCGCACCCTGCAAAACCGCGCCTATACCGAGTCGGCGGTGCTCAACGACGCCATTGCGGCGGGCGCCGCCGACCTGGCGCGGCGTGATCCTACGCGGCGCCGGGTGCTGTTTGTCATCAGCGACGGGCGGGAAAGCGGTAGCACCAACAGCTACGCCGATGTTCTGCGGGTGCTGCTGACCAACAACGTCACCCTGTTTGCCGTCGGCGTCGATACCGCCGCCCTGCCGATCTATGACAAGCTCTCGCGCATCCGCCTGCCGCGCCAGGGTTACGGCAACATCCTGCCGAAGTACGCCTCCGCCACTGGCGGCGAGGTGCTGGCGCAGTTGAGCCGCGCCGCCATAGAGGAAGCTTATTCCCGTCTGGCCGAGGAGGCGCGCAACCAGTACACCATCGGCTACTACAGCAACGCCCCCAGGAATGCGATGGGGTATCGCAGCGTCGACGTCCGGGTGAATCGCCCGAACCTTAGGGTTTACGCCCGGGACGGTTACTACCCGGCGCCGCCACCATCGCAATAGAGCTTCCGCCGGGCTCCCCGATAGGTCACGCCCTTGTGTCCCTGGGGATAACCGCTTTGGCTCGTGACAAATGGGCCAAGCTGGCGCACAATCGAGACAGCTTTCACAGGTTGCAACCTGGGCCATAAGCAGGCGCCGGTTTTACGTCTGCTGAGGTGAAGGCGAGGTTAGAACGTACGCCCGTCGTTGCCAGCGAATGCCGCTGCGGCAGTCGTTGGGTGAATGCGGGCAGCTACAGCATCAGCCGGGGATCCCGCGGGTGGGCCACGCGCCGGTTCTGCGGTCCCCGGGGCGACCGTAGCTGACGCGCCGAGGTAAAGTGCGAGGAAAGTTTGAGCTTCATTAATTTCGCTGCCCGCGAGATCAACTGCAAGATCGTCTATTACGGCCCCGGCCTCGGCGGCAAGACGACCAATCTCCAGTGCATTTACGACAAGACGGGCGGCAGCCACAAGGGCAAGATGATTTCGCTGGCCACCGAGACCGACCGCACCCTGTTTTTCGATTTCCTGCCGCTAGACTTGGGTACGGTCCGCGGTTTTCGCACCCGTTTTCACCTTTACACTGTGCCCGGGCAGGTTTTCTATGATGCCAGCCGCAAGCTGATCTTGCGCGGCGTCGATGGCGTCGTATTCGTCGCCGATTCGCAGGAGGAGCGGCTGGACGCCAACCTGGAAGCCCTGGACAACCTGGCCGCAAACTTGCGCGAGCATGGCTACGAGTTGCGCCAGATTCCCTACGTGCTGCAGTTGAACAAGCGCGATCTGCCCAATTCGCTGCCGGTGGAGCGGCTGAAGCGGGAGCTGATCAGGCGCGATGAGCAGGTGTTCCAGGCCATCGCCAGCCAAGGCGTGGGCGTCTTTGAGACCCTCAAGGAAGTGGCTCGCCAGGTTTTGACCGAGCTGCGCAAAAAGTAGAAAAATAGACAGATTATGACTACCAAGCCCAAGGCGCAAGGCGCGGCCGCAGCCGCCGAGCCAGCGGCCAGCCCCTCGAACTTTATTCGCGACATCATGCGCGAGGACGTACGCAACAGGAAGTACGGCGATGCCGTCATTCAGACGCGCTTTCCACCCGAGCCGAACGGCTACCTGCACATTGGCCACGCCAAGGCCATCTGCCTGGACTTCGGCCTGGCGGACGAGTTCGGCGGCCGCACTAACCTGCGCTTCGACGATACCAACCCGGAGAAGGAAGAGACCGAGTACGTCGAGTCGATCATGGCCGACGTGCGCTGGCTGGGCTTCGACTGGGAAGGACTTTTCTACGCTTCCGACTACTTCGGCCAGCTCTACGAATGGGCATTGCAACTGATCCGGGCGGGGAAGGCGTACGTCTGCGATCTTTCAGCCGAGCAGGTGCGGGAATATCGCGGAACCCTGACCAAGCCGGGCACAGACAGCCCGTATCGCAACCGCTCGGTGGAAGAGAACCTGAACCTCTTCGAACGCATGCGGGCCAGCGAGTTTCCCGATGGCGTGCGCACCCTGCGGGCCAAGATCGACATGGCTTCGCCGAACCTGAACATGCGCGACCCGGTAATGTACCGCATTCTGCACGCCGAGCATCATCGCACCGGCAACAAATGGTGCATCTACCCGACCTACGACTACGCGCACGGCCAGTCCGATTCCATCGAGCGCGTCACCCATTCCATCTGCACCCTGGAGTTCGAAGATCATCGGCCGCTTTACAACTGGTACATCCAGCAGTTGGGAATCTTTCCCTCGCAACAATTCGAGTTCGACCGCCTTAACCTCACCTACACGCTGCTGAGCAAGCGCAGACTGCTGCAGTTGGTGCAGCAGCGGCACGTGAGCGGCTGGGACGATCCGCGCATGCCGACCCTTTCCGGCATCCGCCGCCGCGGCTATACGCCCGAGGCCATTCGCAACTTCTGCAGCGCCGTCGGCGTCTCGAAAACCAACGGCTTGACCGAGTTCCAGATGCTGGAGCACTTCATCCGCGAGGACCTGAACAGGCGCGCCCCGCGCGCCATGGCCGTGCTGCGGCCCTTGAAGGTGGTGATCGACAACTACCCGGCAGACCAGGTCGAGGAGCTTGAACTGGCCAACAATCCGGAAGACCCGTCCGCCGGCACGCGCCAGGTTCCATTTTCCCGCGAGCTGTACATCGAGCAGGACGATTTCCGCGAGCAGCCGCCGCCAAAATTCTTCCGGCTCTCTCCCGGGCGCGAGGTCCGCTTGCGCGGCGGATATCTGATCGCCTGCACCCGCCTGCTGAAGGACGCAACCGGCCAGGTGGTCGAGGTCCACTGCACTTACGATCCCGCCACCCGCAGCGGCAACGCCCCCGACGGCCGCAAGGTGAAAGCCACCATCCACTGGGTTCCGGCCAGGCACGCCGTGGATGCGGAGGTTCGCATCTACGACAAGCTGTTTACCAAGGAAAATCCCAACGAGACGGAAGAGGGACAGGACTTTACCGCCAACCTCAACCCGCATTCGCTGGAAGTGCTGAGCGGATGCAAGCTGGAACCCTCGCTGGCCAAGGCGGCCGTGGGTGACCGCTTCCAGTTCGAGCGCCTGGGTTACTTCTGCCTCGACCCCGACTCAACTCCGGGAAAGCCCGTCTTTAACCGCGCTGTTGCGCTGAAAGATACCTGGGCCAAGATAGAGCGGGGACAGTCGCAGGCGGCGAAACGGCGCTGAGAGAAGCGTGGGAACCGGAATACGGAAGCCCACGCTCTCACGCTGAAAACGTTAATCTCCCAATCTGTGGCAGGAATTACGCGGCTTTGGTGCGTTTAGCGTAGTTTTCCATTCCCGTGATGTCGATGAACACGACGGGCTCGTTGCCGACCACCCAGCCGTCGTGTCCGGGTGGAATACTCACCACTCCGGGACCGATATCTTTTTCGCTGCCGTCGTCCATCCTGATATGCATGGTGCCGGACAACTGCACGCCCAGATGCGACGACTGGCAACTATTGGTGCCGGCCGTCGGCTTCACATGGGTGGACCATCGCCAGCCGGGCTGAAAAGTCGCGCGCCCGAAGGTGACGCCGTTAACCGTAATCAGCTCCAGCTTGCCTTTGGGAAACTCCCGGATCTCGTCTGGGCGGGAGAAGTTTATTGATTCCAGAGCGTTCTTTTCCGAAGTTTTTGGCGGTTGATTGGCAGCCATTTTGCGGCCTCCTTTGCGGGGGTGCTTGTTCAGAGCTGCTGTTGCGGCGCCGCCTGAAAGGCGGAACCGGCAGCAGTAATCCGACTGGGAAGTGGATGCCGCTTCAGGAAATTGCGGTAGCCTGCCGCGGAAAATTTATGTGGCGCCGGCCTGTGCTGAGGCGCGCCATGCCTCGAAGGTGGCGAGTGCGCGCTCGCAAACCAACTTGTGGCGGGTTTTCTTATCCCGGGTTGCTCGCCGGGTGCTCTGCTCCGGTGGGAGCGGTTCGAGCAGGTCGAAGGTAATGTTGGCGGGCTGGAAATCCTTGGCGTCGGCATTGCATATGTAATGCATCAGCGACCCCATGGCGCTGCCTCGTGGCGCCGGCACCGGCTGCCGGCCGCGCGCCAGCTCCGCCGCCGCCATTCCCGCCAATTGGCCGGTGGCAATCGACTCCACGTAGCCCTCGACTCCGCATATCTGTCCGGCGAACAGCACCCGCGGATGATCCTTCATTTGCAACGTGGGCCGCAGCAGGGTGGGCGCGTTGACGTAGGTGTTGCGATGAATCTGCCCGTAGCGCAGGAAACGGGCCTTCTCCAGCCCGGGAATGAGGCGCAGCACGCGCGCCTGCTCGCCGAACTTGAGATGGTTCTGGAAGCCGACCAGATTGTATGAGTCGGCGCGCAGGTTTTCCTGCCGGAGCTGCACCACGGCGAAGGGCTGCCGCCCGCTGCGCGGATCGCGCAACCCGACCGGCTTCATCGGGCCAAAGCGCAGCGTGTCGCGCCCCCGCCGGGCAATCTCCTCTATGGGCAGACAGCCCTCGAAGTAATTGAGCTTCTCCCACTCCTGCCCGTCCGCCAATTGCGCCGCCAGCAGCGCGTCGAGAAAGCGATTGTACTCGTCCTCGGTCATCGGGCAGTTGATGTAATCCGCCGTGCCCTTGTCATAGCGGGCCGCCAGATAGACCTTCTCCATATCGATGGAATCAGCTTCAACGATGGGGCTTATGGAGTCATAGAAATACAGCCGGGCGCTGTGGGCAGTAGCGCCGTCCGGGGCGGTGGGTCCGGTGGGAATCAGGGAGCCCGCCGGCGTTACGACGTTGGCGCTCAGCCGTTCGATCTCCGCGGCCAGGGCGTCGGAGGTGAGCGGCCCAGAAGCGATGATGGTGATACCCGAGCCTTCCTCGATGCGCGTGACCTCCTCGCGCCGCACCGTGATCAGCGGTTCGGCCAGGATGGCCTCGGTAATGGCGCGGGCGAAGGCTCGCCGGTCCACGGCCAGCGCGTGTCCGGCCGGAACCGAGGTCCGGCGGGCAATGTCCATAAGTAGCGATCCCGCCAGCCGCATCTCCTGCTTGAGCAGCCAGGGCGCGGTGTTCTCCTGGTCGGACTTGAGCGAATTGGAACAGACGAGTTCGGCGAAGTCGCCGGTCTGATGCGCGGCCGTGAACCGCGCCGGACGCATCTCGCAAAGATCAACGGCCACGCCACGCCGGGCGCACTGCCAGGCCGCCTCCGAACCGGCCAGCCCGGCGCCGACGATTTTCACCCGCTCACAGTCTGCGGAAAAACGCGCCGAAGCCGCAAGCAAGGCGCTATCGAATGAAGGTGCCATAAGATCAGTTTCCAAGATCCTGCAGGTGCGAGCATTCCGTAATCTGTTTTTCCGCAGACTCGTCAGTCATGCGCCTGCGCCGCCCTGGCTTGCGCGGCCATCTTCTCCAATGCCTCGCCCTCGACCCGCATGGTCAACCACTCGCTCATCAGCTTGGCGCCGAGCGAGTGGTAGAAATCAATCGAGGGCTTGTTCCAGTCGAGCACTTGCCAGGAGTAACGCCTGCACTTCTCGCGCACGGCGATGCGCGCCACCTCCAGCAGCAGGGATTTGCCGATCCCCTGGCCGCGGAACTCCGGCTTCACGAACAGGTCCTCCAGCCAGATTCCGGCGCGGCCCTGGAAGGTCGAGTAGGTGTAAAAGTAAAGGGCAAAGCCGGCCGGCGTGCCGTTCCACTCGGCAATCAGGCAGCGGAACCGGGGCTCGGAGCCCGCGGCCGGGAAGCCGTCGCGCAACAGGTCCTGCTCGGTGGCGACTGCCGCATGCCGCAAGCGTTCATACTCGGCTAAGGCCTGGATGAAATTCAGAATGAGGGCTGCGTCGCTGGCCTGTGCGGGCCGGATTGTCAACATGACAGACCTCGCATATTGAAGTTGGCCGGTTGATTGGGGCCGGTGGTTTCCCTAGTTTATCGCGGAAGTTTTTTGACTGCCGGAGTCGTTTTCGAACGGGCGCGGCCTGGGCTCAGAAACGAAAAACTCCGGCGCTGGCAGCGCCGGAGCGGCAGATACTGCGGGGATGACTAGGCGATTGCCGGCGCAGCTTCGGCGCCGCTGGCCGGCGGCTTCAGCTCCGCCATATACATTTCGCGCATGCGGAACTTCTGCACCTTGCCGCTAACCGTGATGGGGAAGGAATCGACGAACTTGATCAGGCGCGGAATCTTGAAATCGGCAATTTCGCCTTTGCAGAACTGCTTCACCTGCTCGGGCGTGAGCTGATGGCCTTGCCGCAGCTTGATCCAGGCCATGACGGTTTCGCCGTACTTGGCATCGGGGACGCCGACCACCTGCACGTCGGCAATGGCCGGACAGGTATGCAGGAACTCCTCGATCTCGCGCGGGTAGATGTTTTCGCCGCCGCGGATGATCATTTCCTTGATGCGGCCGGTGATACGTACGTAGCCGTTCTCGTCCATGGTGGCCACGTCGCCGGTGTGCAGCCAGCCGTCGGGTTCGATGGTTTCGCCCGTGGACTTGGTGTCGTTGTAATAGCCCTTCATCACCAGGTAGCCGCGGGTGCAGAGCTCGCCGTTGGTGCCGCGGGGGACGATCTGGCCGGTCTTGGTGTCGACGATCTTGACCTCGGTGTGGGGCAGGGCCTTGCCCACGGTGGTGCAGCGTAGATCAAGCGGATCGTCTACCCGGGTCTGGGTAATCACCGGAGAGGCTTCCGTAAGACCGTAGGCGATGGTCAACTCCCGGCAGTGCATGAGTTCGTTGACCTGCTTCATGAGCTCAATAGGGCAGGTGGAACCGGCCATGATTCCCGTGCGCAGGGAGGTAAAGTTGAACTCCTTGAATTGGGGGTGCTCAAACTCGGCGATGAACATGGTAGGCACGCCGTAGATAGCGGTGCAGCGCTCGTCCGAGACGGTCTGCATCGTCTTCAGCGCGTCGAAGTAATCGTTGGGAATCACCATTGCCGAGCCGTGGGTGACGCAGTTCATGTTCCCCAGCACCATGCCGAAGCAGTGGTAGAACGGCACCGGGATGCATACCCGGTCATTCTCGGTCAGCTTCATGCAGTCGCCGATCAGCAAGCCGTTGTTGACCACGTTGCAGTGGCTCAGGGTGGCTCCCTTGGGGTATCCCGTCGTGCCCGAGGTGTACTGGATGTTGATGGCATCGTGCGGGGACAGCGCGGCTTCGCGCTCGCGCAGTTGCGCCTCGGAAACCTGCGCGCTCATGGCCAGCAAATCCGCCCACTTTAGCATGGAAGACGGGGCCGCATCGCCGCAGAAAATCACGTTTTTCAGGTGAGGCAGCCGCTGCGAGTGGAAGTGGCCGGGAAGGCTGTCGCGCGACTCCGGCGAGATATGGAAAAGCGTCTGGATGTAATCGCAGTCGCGGAAGCCGCGGATCATGATCAGGTTCTGGCACTCCGACTGCCGCAGGGCATATTCCAGCTCCTGCGCCCCGAAGCGCAGGTTCAGGTTCACCAGGATGGCGCCGACTTTCGCGGTAGCGAACTGCGTCAGTACCCACTCGGTGCAGTTGGTGGCCCACATCCCCACCCGGTCGCCTTTTTTCACCCCCAGCGCCATCAGCCCGCGCGCCAGCCTCTCCACCTCGTGGCGCAGCTCGCGCCAGGTGAAACGCTCGCCAGTATGGCGCATGACCAGTGCCAGCCCGTCGGGAAACCTTTCGACGGTCCGGTCCAGCGCCTGGCCGACGCACAGGTTCAACAGCTCGGTTGTCTTCGGACCTCTCGAATAACTGAGTGTGGGGTCAATGGGCGCCACGAATTCTCCTCCATAGGAAACGGAAAAAAGAAAAAGGCGAGAAAAGGCCCTCCCTGGACGACTCTCACCCGCACCCTTTATGCTCGTTTGCACGCTCATCAGTCAAACTAATACTTTTAATTACTTGATTAGAAATACGAATGAAATTAGAGATTACGAATCCGGCCTTAAGCGGCGCTGGAGACGGATTCCGGAGCGGCAACGACAGCGGCACTTATGGGTCATTCTTGAACAAGCGCTCCAATATGGGCGCAGCCGGGCGCATAGATGTGAGGCGCCCCCAGGTGTGGTACCCTCCGCTGGGAGCCGAGCATGCTGGTCATTCCCACTGCGGAGCTGGGGAGAATACGGGAACAGGCGCAACGCGAGTACCCGGACCAGTGTTGCGGCCTGCTCTTGGGAATCTATCAAGACGGGGAGAAACTGGCGTTGCGGGCGGAGCCGTGCGTCAACGCCGCCGCGGACCGCGCCCAGGGCTACGCCATTGCCCCGGCGGAATTGATAGACAGGCTGCACGCCGCCCGCCGACAGCAATGGCAAATCCTGGGCTTCTACCATTCCCACTCGGACCGGCCCGCCAACCCGACAGACCTAGACGTGAGCTGCGCCTGGCCGAACTGCTCTTACCTGGTAATCAGCGTAGAGGAAGGGCAGATGACCGTTTTCCGCTCCTTCATCGCTGGCCGTCAGGCCGGCATGCTGGAGGAGCCGGTGAAGGTAAGCGCCGTTTAACCACGGAGTACGCAGAGTACACAGAGAAACACCGAGAAAAACTGCGGATACCCTAATCAACAAGTGGATGGCGCAACTGGGCGCCGGCAGGGCCGGGGCTTTGCGTTTCGATTTTTTCTTCTCTGTGTTCCTCTGTGTACTCGGTGGTTTGTAACTCCTTATTGCACGCGCTCGTTATCGCGGCGATTCCACATCTGCTCAAACTGTTGCTGGAAGGCGCGGACCTGGGCGGGGTCGGAAGTGTAATGCACGTTATTGTCCTGCCGCTTGAGTCCGCTGGGAGACCAGTTGGCAGAACCGTCGCGCAGCAGCCAGCCATCGACCAAGTATGCCTTCAGGTGCATGAGTTCGGAATCTTTCTTGACGCGTATCCGGATGTTCTTCTCGCCGCGCAGAAGGTCGGTAGTGGATGGGCTCCCGCGCTCGCGCACGTTGCGCTGCTCTTCCTCGTACCGTTGGCGGTCGCGGTAGAGACGAATCTGCACCCCACGGCGAGCCAGCGCCAGCAGTTCTTCGGCCAGGTAGCGGTCGGTGAACGAGTACATGGCGATATCTATGGTGTGCCGAGCGGTATCCAGGCGCGCCCGTTCGAGCTGCTCCAGGTTTTCGGCGGGGGAGAAATGCTGTTCGGCGCTGCTGCCGCCAGCCTCGGCCGTGCGGCTTAGCTGTGCAGAATTGACGTGGCGGTCCGGGCGAGCATAGCAGGTGAAGTAGAAAAGCGTACCGCTCAACAGCAGCACCAGCAACAGGGCCATGCGTGCCGGACCGCGGCTGGCGCGGGACATCAGCGATCACCCTGTCGTGGCGCGGCGCGCCGGCGCGCGGCGGGATTGGGCGACGTGGAGCTTGCCGCGCCCTTCGTTGAATCGGAGAAGTGTTGCCAGCCCCGCACCTCCAGTTCGGTCCGGTAGCCGTTTTCGTGGTCGATGAAGATTCCCTCTTCCTGGTTGATGTAGCCGATCCTGGTGAGCGGGACTCCGGCGATCTCTTGCGGCACTCGCCTGCCCGGCGCGACTGTGAAGATCAACTGATACTCGTCACCGCCATGCAAGGCGTGGCGAAGCTCCACTTCGTGGCGTCCCACCCTGGCGAGGGGAATGGCCTGTTCGACCAGCGTGGCGCCTACGCCGCTGGCCTGGCATATGTGGCGAAGGTCGGTAGAGAGCCCATCGCTGATGTCGATCATGGCGGTGGCCAGCTTTTTCTGGCGCAGGTGACGAGCTACCGCCAACTGCGGCTCGGGATAGAAGTGCGCCGGAAAGGCTGCCGCCCGGAACTTGCGTTCGGGGTTCTCGAACATTTGCTCGAGCACGGCCACCGCCGCCCCCAGTTCCCCGGTAACGAAGATGCTGTCGCCAGCGCGGGCGCCGGAGCGAAGGATGGCCTGTCCGGCAGGGACCGAGCCAACCACCACGATGTCGGCCAGGATGCCGCCGGAAACTGGAGCGCCGGCGAGTTGCGGTTTTTCATTCTCCGGGATTGAAGATTGCGCCGTATCTCCGCCTGCCAGGGTTACGCCAAAGCGCTGTGCCAGGCGCAGCATGCCTGCCAGAAACTGGTCTACCCAGCGCTGCGGCAGATCGCCCGGCAGGGCCAACGAAAGAAAGGCGGCGACCGGCTCTCCGCCCATGGCGGCGATGTCGCTCAGTCCCCGGGCCAGGCAGCGATGGCCGACCGAGTCGGCCGGATGCCACTGCCGCCGGAAGTGCACCCCTTCCAGGCTGAAGTCGGTGGTAACCAGCATCTCGCTTGCTTCGGGCAGGCGCAGCACGGCGCAGTCATCGCCAATACCGGTGGAGATCAGTTTCGAGCTGCCGGCCGACGACTTTCTGGCGATGCGTTCGATCAGTTCAAGTTCAGAGAGCGGCATCCATGTGTCTCGTCTGTCTCGTCGTAAGCGTAGGCTGGCATCAGCGGGGCAAGCACGCTCTTCCTCCGGCTACCCGGGTCCCCGGCAAACGCCGCAGTCGCGCTCGCCGGGATGGCTATCACCTGCGAAGCTTGCCGCAAGCTGAAACCTGACGCAACAGCAGATTACCACCACGCCCCGGCACCGGGCTCGACGCGCGAGCCCTGGCCTTCTTCTCGCTCCAGACAACCTGTCGCGTGACCATTTACCTCAAAGGTAAGGTTATATTCTCGTCTGTTAATCAGATGAGAACCTGGATTGACAAGGCCAAGCCGGGTTGTTAGCCTTTTTCCGTTCGCATTACCGTAACACCTTCGGGGAATAAGGTGTCAGATTTACCCGACCGGTTCCATCGAGCCTGATGTTGCTGCCGGCCCGCAACGAGGCAAGTTTGCGCAAGCGTTTTTACATCCTGTTTGTCGCTCGCGACTCCGAAGGTCACCTCCGCAAAATCCCGATCTCGCTGCACTATCTTTACGTCTTTTTGGCCGGGGCGCTCATCGGCATGCTCACCATTACGGGCATGGCCGGCTCCTACACCCGCATGCTGGTGAAAACCCTGCACTTTAACGAACTTCGAGACGAGAAAGAGCAGCTCAAGACGCAGTACTCCCGGCTCGAACAGGGCTATCACGAGAAAGACATCCAGGTCGCTTCCCTCGGCTCCATCGCTTCCGAAGTCTCCGCCATCTACGGCTTGAAATCGGACTCCAATCTGGTGCAGGCGGCCCAACTGGAGGTCAGGCCGGAGGAATTCAGGGCGTCTTTGGACCGCCTCTATGCCTTGCGCACCTCGGCCGTAAGCGGCACGGCCAGCGCCGGCCTGGAGTTGGATAACCGCACGGTAACCTTGAACGACTGGTTCCGCGCCGCGCGCGTTCCCAATCTCTGGCCGGTTGACGGACGAATTACCAGCGGCTTTGGCGAGCGCACGGATCCCTTCAACGGAGAAGGCGCATTTCACAGCGGGGTTGACATTTCCATAGCCTACGGAACCCCGGTAATCGCCACCGCTGACGGGGTGATCGTCTTTGCCGATTACATGAGCGGCTACGGACGCTTGATCGAAATCAATCATGGCAACGGCATCAGCACGCGCTACGGGCATCTTTCCGGCTTTGCCGTGGCTGCCGGGCAGACGGTAAAGCGTGGGCAAATCATCGGCTACGTCGGCAGCACCGGGCGGGTCACCAGCCCGCACCTGCATTACGAAGTGCGCATCGGCGATACCCCGGTCAATCCCTACAAATATCTGCGCGTCACCGTCGCCCACGCGACTCGTTTGGAAAACTAGCCCGCCTTCAACGGCTCAACCTTACAGATTTGAACGTAAGAACCCGCCGGCTAGCGGCGCTTCGCTTTTCGGCCGTGCTTGCCCTTTGTGGCAGGGGACTTTGGTTCGGAGGGTAGCGCTTGGTCAAGCGTCAGGACCGGCTCGGAAAAGAACTTTTTTAGAAAACTCGTGGAGATGCTGGCTCTAAGCACGGCCCGGTCCTTGTCTTGTTGCACCTTGAGGCTGTCGAATACCGCCTTCACATCCGGGTCGTTTCCCGAATGCGGGATGTCGGCCTCGATCGATTTGAACAGCTCAATAAAAGCGTTGGCCTGTGAAGTGAACTGCTGGGCCCGCTGCTCATTGCCCAGCAGGAACTCGGCCTTGGCGTGCACCGCGCCCAGGAAGCGGATGGATGCGATTACCGTGCTGCCGCGGGGCAAGAAGACGTCAAATCCGCTGGGCACGGCGTAAGGAGCGGCTCGACCGGAGTCCGTGGCCGGGGGAATGCTGGCGATCACCCAGGCCAGACTGCCCAGCGGCACCTGACGGTAATACTGCGGCAACAACGACGGCCCCCGAACCGGCAGAGCCAGGTGCTTGGCCCGGTCGATCATGCCGTGAATAACCTCGGGGTCATCCACGTTGGAAATTGCCACCCGGTCGACCCCGATGATGGCTACGCGCACCTGCCGCTGTTCCACCGGGATGGTAAACACCTCGGTACCCTCGTAGGTCTCCTCGGATTGGCTGATCTTCTTCAGATAGTCCTGGACGCGCTGATGATCGAACTGTCCCACCAGCACCTCCGAGTAGCGGTTCTCGGCGGCGCGCCCGGCCTTTGGGTTGGGTAAATGAACTGCCATGGCGGCCTGGTACAGGTCGCGCTCGAAATCAAAGCCGGTATCGCGGATGAACTGCTCGTATTCGGGCTCGCGCCGGGGCGCTGGCGCATGGCTGAACGAGGTCAGGCGGTGAATATTGCGGAAATCCAGGTAGACAACGGCATCGCATTCCGGCAGCAGGCGGGCGGTTTCGGGCGCGGCGTTGCGGCGCGCAAGAACCAGGAGCACAACCGCTGCGGCCACCGCAGCGACGGCGATCAGCGACAAATAAACGCGCTTACTTCGGACCATGCGATTGACTCTGCTGCGGACGCGCCCTGCACTTCTATCCGGGCAAACGCCGGAGCCGTGTTAGCCGGGCGTCGCTGGGGTAACCTGGCCGGCCCCCGCCAGGTCAACAACCGCAGCGACAGCAGCAACGTCCGACCGGGGACTCGAGCCGCAGATTTCAGTGCGGCGCCCAGCAGGGCACCATGAAATTCACCCATGATCTTGCCCAGGCAAGTCTAGCCAACCGGTCGACGGTTAAAGTAAAATCATGAGTGAAGCTGAATGATAGCACTTGAGGTGCGCCTCTGGCGCGGTGTCGCGAGGCTTGGCCGGGCGGGTTGTACGGACAACTCACGATGTGCTAACATTTATGCTTTGTCTGGACGCCAGAAGCGTAGCATTCGTGTGCAAAGCCGCGGCTGTGCGGCTCCAACAGTTCGCTGGCGTAGCTCAGCTGGTAGAGCATCTGATTTGTAATCAGAGGGTCGGGGGTTCAAATCCCTTCGCCAGCTCCAGGTTGTTTCCAGGCAGGCAAGCGCAGGAGCGGAACCCCGGCAAGAACGCGCTTGTCTGGTGAGCGCCGGGATGGAGTCCCGGCGGGCGGTGGTCGGAGACGCAATCCATAAGGTTCTGCGGGTGAGTGTGGCGGCGTGAGGGAGATCTCATGCCGTGCGTGTTGTTGACCTGCAAAATGCACGCCGGGCTGAGAAGGGCTCTTTGAAAGTTTGGCTTGGTACGCCACACCCTGGCCGCAGGCAAGCTCTGCCGGGGCTTAAAATGAGACCGTGCACAGGTGGCCGAGTGGTTAATGGCAGCAGACTGTAAATCTGCCGCTCCTTGCGAGCTACGGAGGTTCGAATCCTCCCCTGTGCACCAGCAAATTGACCGTGATTCGGTGCCGGCTGCCGCCGCCCCCCGGCGAACAAAGTTCGTGAGGAGGCAAGCGACGGGGTGATGTGGTGAGGCGTCAACAGAAGCTTTGGGTAGCGCTGGCGATCTACGCTGTACTGGCCCTGCTGGAATGGTTAACGCTGGATGACCTGAAGATCAGGCTTGCCGGGCTGCTGATACTGGCGTTCTTCACCATCCGCACGCTGGTTCAGGACCGCCGGGCAGCGCTCGAGGAGCGAAGCGACGGGAGCCCGCAGGCGAAATCCTGAGCGCAGCGAAGGATCTGTTTGGTTGAGCGGGAGTAACTTGAGCCGTCTTGCGGGCGTGAGGAGCGAAGCGACGGGAGCCCGCAGGCGAAATCCTGAGCGCAGCGAAGGATCTGTTTGGTTGAGCGGGAGTAACTCAGTGGTAGAGTCACAGCCTTCCAAGCTGTTGGTCGCGGGTTCGATTCCCGTCTCCCGCTCCATGGTTTGGTTTTGATGGGCCGATGTAGCTCAGTTGGTAGAGCACTCCCTTGGTAAGGGAGAGGTCACCAGTTCAATCCTGGTCATCGGCTCCAGAGTTTTTAGAACAGAGGGCTACTTTAGCTCGAAGGATCGATGACTTGGCAAGGTTGGATTCGTGGAGTACGCGCCAGATTCGAATCTCGGCCAACCATTTTCGACAAGCTGCCGACGAGCGGTGGAAAGACGCACAGTGCCTTCATGCCAATAAAAGGTTTGAAGGCGCGATTTATCTCTGTGGCTACGTTCTAGAGTGCTTCTTGAAATTTGTGCTTTGTGAGGTGAGAAATCACAAAAGCATGGACTTAAACGAGGCAAAGCAATTGGGACACAACCTGATCGAGCTGTTGGACGCCAGTCGAATGAGAGCCACTTTGCGGCAGAACAGGGACTTACTGATAGCGTTTGACCGGATAAACAATCATTGGGAACCTCAGTTGAGGTATTCGGGAAAGGCAACTGACGAAAGATCTTCTGAAATTTTTTTGCGAGATACAAGGAGCCTGCGTAAGTGGCTAGAGCAACAAATTCGATTAATATCGTGAAGCGCGCTTTGGAAAGGGGCTTCGCCGAGAAAAGCGAAGAGGTTGTCGTGTGGGCCGACAAGAGTGACTATAAGGATTTCATTCGAATGTACGTCGTCTCTGATTACTTCAAGAGCAAGTCAGAGAAGGAGCGATTGAGCGCGATCTATTCGATGTTGGAATCCTACGGAGCGAACGATTTGATCGGCAAGATTTCCTTGTGTATTGCTATGACGAAACGCGAATACGATAAGGAGTTCGGAGAAGATGTTTGGCTGGGTGTCATAGATAAGGTTTATCGAGGCATGAAACCACGTCCCAAGTTGCGTCGTTTGGTCAGAGCTCACGGTAGAACCTGAGTTATTTAGGAGCAAGCAATTTTTATGGCAAAAGAGAAATTTGATCGCAGCAAGCCGCACGTAAACGTGGGCACGATTGGGCACATTGACCATGGCAAGACGACTTTGACGGCGGCCATCACCAAGGTATTGCAGAAGCACAATCCCAAGATCGTGTTCCGCTCGTTTGATTCGATTGACAACGCTCCCGAGGAGCGGGAGCGGGGCATCACCATTGCCACGGCGCACGTGGAGTACGAGACGGCCAACCGGCACTATGCGCACGTGGACTGTCCGGGGCACGCCGACTACATCAAGAACATGATCACCGGGGCGGCGCAGATGGACGGGGCGATACTGGTGGTAGCGGCCACCGACGGTCCCATGCCGCAGACCAAGGAGCACGTGCTGCTGGCGCGGCAGGTGGGGGTTCCCTACGTGGTGGTGTTTCTGAACAAGTGCGATGCGGTAGACGATCCCGAGCTGCTGGACCTGGTGGAGCTGGAGGTGCGGGAGCTGCTGAAGGGGTATGGCTTCCCGGGCGATGAGCTGCCGGTGGTACGGGGCTCGGCTTTGGGTGCGTTGAACGGAGAGGCGAAGTGGGAAGCCAAGATTGACGAGCTGATGGAGGCGGTAGACAAGTTTGTGCCGCTGCCGGCGCGGGATGTGGACAAGCCGTTCCTGATGCCGATTGAGGATATTTTCTCGATCTCGGGGCGGGGCACGGTGGTGACCGGACGGATTGAGCGGGGCAAGGTCAAGGTAGGCGAGGAAGTGGAGATTGTGGGCTTCCGGGAGACGCGCAAGTCGGTGGTAACGGGCGTGGAGATGTTCAAGAAGAGCTTGGACGAAGGCCTGGCGGGGGACAATGCCGGGCTGCTGCTGCGCGGCATCGGCAAGGAAGACGTGGAGCGCGGCATGGTTTTGGCGAAGCCGGGCTCGATCACGCCGCACACCAAGTTCAAGGGCAGCGTGTATGTATTGTCGAAGGAGGAAGGGGGGCGGCACACGCCGTTCTTCAACGGCTATCGGCCGCAGTTCTACTTCCGCACGACGGACGTGACGGGAGTGGCGCACCTGCCTTCGGGTACGGAGATGGTGATGCCGGGCGACAACGTGGCGCTGGAGATTGAGCTGATCACGCCGGTGGCGATGGAGAACGGGTTGCGCTTTGCCATCCGCGAAGGCGGCCGCACGGTAGGCGCCGGCACCATCACCGAGATCACCGAGAAGTAAAATGGAAGGATACAGGCAGGCATATGCCTGCCCGGCTGTTACCCTGGCAAGCTCGCAAATCCGGTACTTGCCAGGATGTACTCGGCGGGTGCTTAGCGCGCGCTGATATCCGGGCTCGGACCCGGACAAGGCCGAGCGGAGCGGGAGTCAACCCAACGGCGTTGGCGGGGATTTCAAGCTTCGCGAGGTAATTATCAAAAGGAGTTCACATGCCCCGCGAAATCTGCACCCTGCAATGTGTAGAGTGCAAGAACAAGAATTACTCGACCACCAAGAATCGCAAAACCACGACCGAGCGGTTGGAGTTCAGCAAGTTTTGCCGTAAGTGCCGTAAGCACACGACTCATCGCGAGATTAAGTGACCGCGCTTAGCGGGCGTGAGCAACGCCGCAGGCGTTGCGGGAGTCCGCTGCGGTCATCCTGAGCGAGCACGGCGAGCGAAGGGTCGGTCGGGACTCGAGATGTTGATTGCGGGCACAGATTGAAAGAAGGTTAAGGGGTTCTGGTTGGCAACAGGGGCGTAAGCTCAACGGCTAAATGACGGTGATTTGGCGGCGTGAGCGCCGCAGGCGCGGGAGCCGACAGCCGTCATCCTGAGGAGCGATAGCGACGAAGGACCTCAGCAATAAGGGGTTCTGGTTAGCAACAGGGGCGTAAGCTCAACGGCTAAACTGCCGGTCTCCAAAACCGGACTTGGGGGTTCGAATCCCTCCGCCCCTGCCAGGTAAGCAAGCGAGGGCCATGCTGCACCCGGTCACATGCCAAGACGGCATTTGCCGGGTACCCCGGGTGGCGCGGCCAACGAACTCAGGCGGGGCTTCCGGCAAGGCGGGTTTGCCGGGGTGAAACACAAGGGCGGCTCCGCAAGGACTCGGCCAATAGGATTCAGTATGGCAAAGGCAGTAGTGGCAAGCGCAGACGACAATAAACTTTCAGCGCGCATCAAGAGTTGGCCGCAGCGCACCAAGGATTTTTATAACGACGTGCGCACGGAAATGCGCAAGGTGACCGCGCCCGGTCTCAAGGAAGTCCAGGCCACGACTACCGTTGTCATCATCACCGTATTCGTTTTTGGGCTTTATTTCTGGATCGTGGATGGCGTGATCAACCGTCTGCTGGAGCCGGTTTTCCGTTATTTTGGCCAGCACTAAGGGGATTTCATCGGGGCGATTGCAAGACGGCATTCCGCCGGCCCCGAGCACGGGCTGGTCGCCAGTCGCGGGTGTTCACCGGGTTGCAAGCCGCTTAGCTGGAGTCAGCGACAGGGGTTTTGAGCGAGACGAGTTTCTATGAACGACGATACAAAGAACGGGGACGCCGGAGAGGCTCAGACGCAGGGCGCGGTTCCGCCCGCCGAACCTCTTGCTCCCGCCCCTGGGGCTCAGGCTGGCGAGGGTCCCCAGAATCCGAATATGAAGTGGTACATCGTCCACACCTATTCGGGTTTCGAGCGCAAGGTGAAGGAGTCGCTCGAATCGCGCATCAAGGCGTTCGCGCTGGAAGGCAAGATCGGCCGCGTGCTGATCCCCACCGAAGCGGTCACGGAGGTGCGTGGCGGCAAGAAGTACACCAGCGAACGCATGTTTTATCCCGGCTACGTGCTGGTCGAGATGGACATGGACGACAACGTCTGGCACGTGGTCAAGTCGACGCCGCGGGTCACCGGCTTTGTGGGCACCGGTCAGCAGCCGACGCCGCTGTCGCAGGATGAGGTCAACCAGATCGTTTACCGGGTCGCCGACTCCAAGGAGAAGCCCAAGCTCAAGGTCAAGTTTGAGAAGAACGAGTCGGTGCGCATCACCGAGGGTCCGTTTGCCACCTTCCAGGGCGTGGTCGACGAGGTGAACGAAGATCGCGAAACACTGAAGGTGATGGTCACGATATTCGGCCGCGCCACCCCGGTCGAACTGGAATTTGGGCAGGTAGAGAAGATTGTCGCGTAGCGGCGGTCGGCGCCCAGGAAAATAATTTTTTAGAGTGGCGGGCGATGGCCCGCCTGAAGAGCGAATATGGCAAAGAAGGTCACAGGACAAGTCAAGTTGCAGATCGCGGCCGGCAAGGCGACGCCAGCTCCCCCGGTTGGCCCCGCGCTAGGCCAGGCACAGATCAACATCATGGAGTTCTGCAAGCAGTTCAACGCCAGGACCGGCAGCAAGGAACTGGAAGGGCTGATCATTCCGGTGGTGGTCTCGGTGTACAACGACCGCAGCTTCACCTTCATAACCAAAACGCCGCCGGCTTCGATCCTGTTGAAGCGCGCCGCCAGCATTGCCAAGGGCTCCGGAGCTCCGAACAAGGACAAGGTCGGCAAGGTCACCGAGGCCCAGGTGCTGGACATCGCCAAGCAGAAGATGCCCGACCTGAATGCGGCTTCGCTCGAAGCGGCGGTAAAGAGCGTGAAAGGCACCGCCCGCTCCATGGGCCTGGAAGTAGTTTAGGTTTAGGGATTAGAAGACGGCAGTTGACGGTCCATGGACCGTGATCCCTATCCCCCGAGTTGCAGTCGAAAGCACCACGGCCGCGCACCCAGCGCAGGCGGTGGGAGACAAGGAGTGAACAGTGGGACGCAAATCAGGCAAGAACATTGATAAGGCGCGGGCCGCGATAGAGGCGCGCCCGTATTCGATCGAGGAAGCAGTTTCGCTGCTGCAAAAGGTGAAATTCGCCAAGTTCGATGAGACCGTCGACCTGACGTTGCGGCTGGGGGTTGATCCCAAGCACGCCGATCAAATGGTGCGGGGCACGGTGGTGCTGCCGCATGGTCTGGGCAAGTCGAAGAAAGTGCTGGTCATTGCCAGCGGCGACAAGGTGCGCGAGGCCGAGGCGGCCGGCGCGGACTTCGTCGGCGGCGATGACATGGTGGAGAAAATCCAGAAGGAGAACTGGACCGACTTCGACGCCGTAATCTCCACCCCCGACATGATGAAGTCGGTGGGCCGCCTGGGCAAGGTTCTGGGACCACGCGGGCTGATGCCCAATCCCAAGACCGGCACCGTAACTTTCGATGTCAGCAAGGCCGTGCAGGAGGTCAAGGCCGGCAAGGTCGAATTCCGCACCGACAAGACCGCCCTGGTACACGTGCCGGTGGGCAAGATTTCCTTCGAGCCCAAGAAATTGGTGGAGAACACCACCACCGTGGTTACCGCCGTGGTCAAGGCAAAGCCGTCGGTCGCCAAGGGCAAGTACATCAAGGGCTGCACCCTGAGCTCGACCATGGGTCCGGGCGTTGCAATTGATACCGCCCCGGTCGAAGCCGCCGCCAAGGCATAATAGCACCCACACGCGCAAAAGCGCGCGTACGGGTGCCGCTTAATAGCGTTTACCCCGTCAAGGCTCGGGGAATTCAGAGAAGATCGAGAAGGAATCGGCAATGGCTGTCACCAAGGCAAAAAAGATTGAGCAGGTAGAAGCGCTGGCGGTCGAGCTAAAGAGCACCCGGAACGGCTTTGTGGCCGAGTTCGGGAAGTTGACGGTGGCGCAGGACGACGAGTTGCGTCGCTCGATTCGCAGCGTCGGAGCGAAGTACCGCGTGCTGAAAAACACGCTGGCCGAACGCGCCGCTCAGGGCACGGCTTTCGAAAAGGTCATCAAGGATTTGGCCGGACGCACCTCGGTTGCCTATACCGTTGGTGATCCGATCGCGCTGGCCAAGGCGTTGACCAAGTACGCCAAAGATAATCCGGAGCTGAAGTTCAGGGCCGGGGTGGTTGAGGGCCGCGTAATTGCCGCTAAAGAAGTGGAGGCTCTGGCCACCATGCCTTCCAAGGAAGAGCTGTATTCGAAGCTGCTCTTCCTGCTGAACGCGCCGGCAACGCGTCTGGCCACGATAGTGAACACACTGGGCCGCAACCTGGCAGTGGTTCTTAATCAGGGCGTCGAACAGAAAAAGTTCAAGAGCGGCGAACCGGCCGCATAGTTACCCCAGCAAGCGCGACGACGGCGCTTGCCGGGGACCCCGGGTTGCAGCCCGCGCGGGGTTTGGGGTCCGAGGTAAAAATTTTGGCAGTGCGCTTGCCGCAGGGCAAGCTGCTGCAGCGATTTTTGTTATCCGTTCGCCTCGCCAGGGGCCAAGCTTTCTGGCGGGGCACCGTGGGTAGAGGGTGTCGAGTTCGCCGCGTGTCTGGCGCGGCGGCGAGATTCCGCCGGCTCCCACCCCCGCAGGCGCAACCAGCGCCCGCCGGGCCAAGGGGCCGGACCGTGGAGCGGGCCTAAGTCACGCAGGGATGCGTTGCGGCCGTCCGTCAGCTCTCAGGCGCTCCGCCCAAGCGGCAGCCCGCGGAGATAACGAAAGCAAGACAGCGAATAACGAACAGAATTGGAGAAATTGAAATGGCGGATTTGCAGCAATTGGAAGAACAGATTGTCGGCCTGTCGCTGCTGGAAGCAGCCGAACTGGTCAAGAAACTGGAAGCACGTCTCGGGGTGTCGGCTGCGGCGGCTGCCCCGGTTATGGTGGCGGGTGCGGCCGCTGGTGCGGGTGCGGCTGCCGCTGCTCCGGTCGAGGAAAAGACCGAGTTTACCGTCGTCTTGACCGCGGCTGGTCCGAATAAGATCAATGTTATCAAGGCCGTACGCGAAGTCACCAGCCTCGGCCTGAAGGAAGCCAAGGACTTGGTCGATGGCGCCCCCAAGCCGGTCAAGGAGGGCATCTCGAAAGAGGAAGCCGAGACCATTCGCAAGAAGTTTACCGACGTCGGGGCGACCGTAGAGGTCAAGTAGCCGGGGCTTGAAGGGCGCGCCGGGTTCGCAGCGCGGGGCGGCATCGAATTTCAGCTTTTGTTGAAAGATGTGCCCTGCGGAGCTAACCTTCCGGCCCGAGTCGAGGTCCAACCGAAAGGCTACTTTGGTGGTGCTTGTGGGTCGGGCTCAGGGCCAAGGCGGGTCTTAGCTGTACGGGCACAGGCTAAGACAACATCTACTTGGAGTGCGGCCAGGGGACCGGCCGCTGGTACTACGGGGGCCAGGTACTCTGGAACATCACCTGACGACTCAATGCAGGCAACAGCGTCAGCTCGCGATTTGCGGTAAGCTAAAGTGATTGTTTCGTGAGGTTAGCCCCGGAGAGAAGTTCGTCTTCCGCCCACTGGAGGGGAGATATAGTCGGCGGGCGACTTTTGTACAGATTTTAGAGATTTAGAATCGAGAGGAGAAAAGCGGTCATCTAATTGCAAAGGCCGCAGTTTTTCTTGAGCACGACTAGACAGACTGACGTAGAGCCTTGATGGGCTCCGGTTCGGCGACGGAAGCCAGCTTGGCGGCAGGCGGTCTGCAAAGGTGGATTCAGAGCGGGCTCGCCCCCTGTGCGGTGACTTTCATCCCGGAAGGCGGAACAGCAACGGTTGCCGGGAACCCCAAACAGGACGCGAGACGGAAAACAGGCTTTCAATACTGGCGGGGAAACGACTATTACATTTCCGGTGCAAGTGACCAGTACCGGAACGCTCGAGGGTCTCGAGCCTAGAGATTATGCGACGCCTTCATGCGGCGCCTAAGGGGAATTTTGCCCCGCGGGCGCTCCTATTGTTTTTTGGCAGACACCCGAACGCTCTTCCCGGCTGCCATGCCGGGGAAGAACTCTGGGGCGCTCAGCCAACGCCGTTTCGGTGGCCTTGCGCCGGCGTGAAAGCGTCTTTTACTTCAACTCCGCCCCTGTTTTCAAGCCTTATCCGGGAATTTCTCAAACTTTCCCGGCGGGATCTCAAATAGACGGCTCACCCACCGGCCGTCGCGGGAGATTCCATTTGCCAAAAGTTTAGCCGGCTGTCTGCCGTTTGGTTCCGGGCGTCTACCTGGGGCCGTGAAACTGGCAGCGGTGGGCGTTCCCATCCCCGGCAGCGCGCAATGGCGCTGCGGGGGGCAGGAGTTCCACCCAACCCGCGCAATATCGGCGCCGGTTGGGGCTTGGCGGCGGGCTTTGACGCGCGCTCGTCCCGCGCGGTTCCGCGGGACTTTACTTGAGGAGTCTTAAATGGCTGACCAGAAAACTGCTTTTCGCAAGCGACTCGATTTCTCCAAGATTCCGGCGACAATTCAGATTCCGAACCTGATCGAGGTGCAGAAGCGCTCCTATGACCGTTTCCTGCAGATGGATTGGCTGCCCAGCGAGCGCGAGGATGCAGGGTTGCAGGCGGTCTTCCAGTCGGTGTTCCCGATCGAGGACTTCCGCAACGTCTCTCGACTTGAGTTCGTCGATTATTCCATCGGCAACTGGGAGTGCAAATGCGGCCACCTGAAGGGGCTGCATCACCTGCGCACCACCTGCCGCAACTGCGGCGCCACCGTGGTTACCGACCCCTTTCATCCCGGTGAGGTGCTCTGCACCAAGTGCGGCACTTACAACGCCAACACTCCCGACTTTTGCAACAAGTGCGGCGATCCCGTCGGCCTGCAGTTGAAGTACGACGTGGCCGAGTGCGAAGAGCGCGGCATGACCTACAGCGCGCCCCTCAAGGTCACCATGCGGCTGACCATCTACGACAAGGATCCCGAGACCGGCAACAAAACCATACGCGACATCAAGGAGCAGGAGGTCTTCTTCGGCGACATCCCGCTGATGACCGCCAACGGCACCTTCATCATCAACGGCACCGAGCGCGTCATCGTCAGCCAGTTGCACCGCTCTCCGGGAGTGTTCTTCGAGACCGCCAACAACCGCACTTACTTCCTGGGCAAGATCATTCCCTACCGCGGCTCGTGGGTGGAGTTCGAGTACGACCAGAAGAACGTTCTTTACGTGCGCATCGACCGCAAGCGCAAGTTCCTGGGGACCATCTTCCTGCGCGCCCTGGGCCTGCGCTCGGAAGAGGACATCCTGCGCACCTTCTACACGGTCGACCGCATAGCGCTCAGGGACAAGAAGCTCCTCTGGACGCTGGAGCCCGGCGTGGAGCGGCCCACCAACCTGCTCGGCATGAAGCTCGCCCACCGGGTGGTGAACAAGAACGGCGAGGAAATCGCCCATGCCGGCCGCAAGGTTTCGCCCGCCGTCCTGAAGGAAATTCACAAGGCCAAGATCACCGAGATTGAAGTCGAGCTGGCCGACCTGGAAGGCGCATACGCCGCCGCCGACGTGGTTGACACCAGTTCCGGCGAGGTGCTGCTGGAAGCCAACTCGGAGATCAGCGCCGACAAGCTCTCCAAGTTCATGGACGCCGGCGTGGCTGAAATCGACGTGTTCTTCCCCGAGCGCGACGACGTGGGCACAATTATCTCGGCCACCCTGCGCCGCGACTCCGTCAAGACCCCGCAGGAAGCCCTCATCGAGATCTACCGCAAGCTCCGCCCCGGCGATCCGCCCACCCTGGACACGGCGACCGCGCTGTTCCACGGCATGTTCTTCGACCCGCGCAAGTATGACTTTTCCGCCGTCGGCCGCATGAAGTTCAACATCAAGCTGTTCGACAATGCCGACGCCACCGACCGCAAGCTGCGCACCTTGGAGCCGGAGGATTTCTACGCCTCCATCCGCTACCTGCTCAAGCTGCGCAAGGGCATCGGCTCGGTCGATGACATCGACCACCTGGGCAACCGCCGCGTGCGCGCGGTGGGCGAGCTGATGGAGAACCAGTTCCGCATCGGCCTGGTGCGCATGGAGCGCGCCATCAAGGAAAAGATGAGCGTCTACCAGGAGATGTCGACGGCCATGCCGCACGACCTGGTGAACGCCAAGCCGGTGATGGCCGCCATCCGCGAGTTCTTTGGCTCCTCCCAGTTGTCGCAGTTCATGGACCAGACGAACCCGCTTTCCGAGATCACCCACAAGCGCCGGCTCTCGGCCCTCGGGCCCGGAGGTCTGTCGCGCGAGCGCGCCGGCTTCGAAGTGCGCGACGTACACCCCACGCACTATGGCCGCATCTGCCCGATCGAGACCCCGGAAGGCCCCAACATCGGCCTGATCTCGTCGCTGAGCTGCTATGCGCGGATCAACGATTACGGCTTCATCGAATCGCCGTATCGCCGCGTGAAAAGCGGCCGCGTGCTCGACTACGTCACCGTGGTGAACGCCGGCGACAGCGATTTCAAAGTCGGCGACCACATCGACAAGGCGGAGACCCTTAAGGTCAACTCCGACTTGGGCGGCCGCCGCAAGCGGCCCATCGACTTCGAGCCGTTCTCCTTTTACCTGTCGGCCTGGGAAGAAGACAAATACGTCATCGCGCAGGCCAACGCCGAACTCGATGAGAATGGCAGGATCGTCACCGAGCTGGTGAATGCCCGCAAGGCCGGCAACTTCGTGCTGGTCAACCGCGACGAGATCGACTACATCGACGTCAGCCCCAAACAGCTGGTCTCGGTAGCCGCTTCCCTGGTGCCCTTCCTGGAGCACGACGACGCCAACCGCGCGCTGATGGGCGCCAACATGCAGCGCCAGTCGGTGCCGCTGCTGCGTGCCCAGGCGCCGATCGTGGGCACCGGCATGGAGGGCGTAACCGCCCGCGACTCCGGGGCCGTGGTTCTGGCCCGCCGCAACGGGATCGTGGACTCGGTCGACTCCGAGCGCATCATCGTGCGCGTCGAGGGCGAGCACCATCCCACGCAACTGTCGCGCGAGGTGGGCAGCGACATCTATTCGCTCACCAAGTTCAAGCGCTCCAACCAGAACACCTGCATCAACCAGAAGCCGATCGTCAAGAAAGGCCAGCGGGTGCTCAAGGGGCAGGTCATCGCCGACGGCCCTTGCACCGAGCGCGGCGAGCTGGCGCTGGGACGCAACGTGCTGGTGGCCTTCATGCCCTGGCGCGGTTACAACTTCGAAGATGCCATCCTGGTTTCCGAGAGGATGGTCAAGGAGGACTACTACACCTCGGTTCACATCGAGGAGTTCGAGATCGAGGCGCGCGACACCAAGCTGGGACCGGAAGAGGTCACCCGCGACATTCCCAACGTCAGCGAAAGCGCGCTGCGCGACCTGGACGAGAGCGGCATCATCCGCATTGGCGCCAACGTCAAGGCCGGCGACATCCTGGTAGGCAAGGTGACGCCCAAGGGCGAAACCCAGCTCACCCCGGAAGAGAAGCTGCTGCGCGCCATCTTCGGCGAGAAGGCGGGCGACGTGCGTGACGCCTCCCTCACCTGTCCTCCCGGAATCGAGGGCACGGTGGTGGACGTCAAGATCTTCTCCCGCAAAGGACAGGAGAAGGATGAGCGCGCCAAGCAGATCGAGGCGGAGCAGGTGGCGCGGCTGGAAAAGAACCTGGCCGACGAGATCCGAATCCTCACCGACGAGCGCCTCAAGCGCCTGGAGAACCTGCTGGGCGGCAAGGAAGTGCAGGCCGACCTGCACGATGAGCGCACCAACAAGCGCCTGCTGCAAAAGGGCGCCGTGCTCGACCGCGAAACCATCGAGCGCATCTCGACCCGCAACCTCAAGCGCATCCGTTACAACGACAAGGACCCGCGGGTCAACGAGCAGATCGATGAAATCGAGGAGATGACCTCGCGCCAGATCGACGTGCTGCGCAAGATCGTGCGCGAGAAGGTGGAAAAGCTGCAGAAGGGCGATGAACTCCCGCCCGGCGTCATCAAGCTGGTGAAGGTCTTCATCGCCATGAAGCGCAAGCTCTCGGTGGGCGACAAGATGGCCGGCCGCCACGGCAACAAGGGCGTAATTGCACGCATTCTGCCGGAAGAGGACATGCCGTATCTGGAAGACGGCACGCCGGTGGAGATCGTGCTCAACCCGCTGGGCGTCCCCAGCCGCATGAACGTTGGCCAGATTCTGGAGACGCACCTCGGCTGGGCCGGCAAAGAGATCGGCCGCAAGGTCGCCGAGCTGTTCTCGGTGGGCAGCAAAGCCGAGGCGGTGCGGACGGGCATTCGCGAGCTGTTCAAGGACATGCCCTTCGTTCCCGACCTCGATGGCCTGGACGACGAGTCACTGGCGGAGATGGCCCAAAGCATGAAGGACCGCGTGGCCTTCGCCTCGCCGGTCTTCGACGGCGCCAAGGAGCGCGAGATCAAGGGGCTGCTGGAGCGCGCCGGGTTGCCGGCTTCCGGCAAAACGTTCCTCTATGACGGCATGACCGGGGAGCGTTTCGAGCAGCCGATCACGGTCGGCTACATCTACATGCTCAAGCTCTCGCACCTGGTGGACGACAAGATTCACGCCCGCTCCATCGGGCCGTACTCGCTGATCACGCAGCAGCCGCTGGGCGGCAAGGCGCAGTTCGGCGGGCAGCGCTTTGGAGAAATGGAAGTCTGGGCGCTGGAGGCCTATGGCGCGGCGTACATCCTGCAAGAGCTGCTCACCGCCAAGTCCGACGACGTTTATGGCCGCACCAAGATTTACGAGGCCATCGTCAAGGGCGAAGCCGCCATCGAGCCGGGTGTGCCGGAGTCGTTCAACGTGCTCATCCGCGAGTTGCAGTCGCTGTGCCTGGATGTCGAACTGATCAAGGTGAAAGAACAGGCCCAGCAGCCGCAGCCGCAGCCGCCGTTGACCGTGGCGGCCGATTGACATCACCCCAACGGACACAAGATCGAGGCTCGTTGGGGACAGCGGGAAGGCGGCGGGAAATCGAAGGTTTTTTGCCGCTGCGAGAAATTTGCGGATCCGCCGGAAAAGCTCCCGCGCCGTGGCGGATCGAAATTGCAGTCAGGCCGGGTGATCGGCTGATTAACCATCAAACGCGAAGCCGGCGTTTGATGGGCCCCCGAGGGGCCAGCCAGCAACCGCGGCGGACATTTACGGGAGCCGAGGACGGCCGCGAAGGGCCGCGACAACCGGGTCCCCAGCAAATGCCGTTTGCTGGGGTGGACACCTGCACGCGACAGCGTTCAGGAAGGAGGCATTTTGTACCGCTCAAGCCCATTTGACCGTGAAACGAACATTACGGATTTCGACGCCATTCGCATCAGCCTGGCCTCGCCCGAGAAGATCCGGAGCTGGTCTCACGGCGAAGTTACCAAGCCGGAGACCATCAACTACCGCACCTTCAAGCCGGAGCGCGACGGCCTGTTCTGCGCCCGCATCTTCGGGCCGGTAACCGACTGGGAGTGTTTGTGCGGCAAGTACAAGCGCATGAAGCATCGCGGCGTGATCTGCGACAAGTGCGGCGTGGAAGTCACGCTCTCCAAAGTGCGCCGCGAGCGCCTGGGTCACATCGAGCTGGCCTCGCCCTGCTCGCACGTCTGGTTCTTCAAAGGGCTGCCCAGCCGCATCGGCCACATGCTCGACATCTCCCTGCGCGACCTTGAATCGGTGCTCTACTTCGAGGCTTACGTGGTGGTCGAGCCCGGCGAGGCCCCGGTCAAAGAGCGCGAGATCATCAAGGAAGAGCAGAAGTACCGCGAGCTGGACCAGCAGTATCGGCCTTCCGGCTTCAAGGCCATGATGGGCGCCGAAGCCATCAAGGAGCTGCTGAAGCGCGTCGATACCGATTCGCTTTCCGCCGAGTTGCGGCAGAAGATGCGCGAAGAGACCTCGCTGCAGAAGCGGCTCAAATACGCCAAGCGGCTGAAGGTGGTCGAGGCCTTCCGCAAGTCGGGCAACAAGCCGCAGTGGATGATCCTGGACGTGATCCCGGTGATTCCGCCGGAGCTGCGGCCACTGGTTCCCCTCGATGGCGGCCGTTTCGCCACCTCGGACCTGAACGACCTCTATCGCCGCGTGATCAACCGCAACAACCGTTTGAAGAAGCTGATGGACCTGCACGCGCCCGAGGTCATCGTGCGCAACGAAAAGCGCATGCTGCAGGAGGCGGTTGACGCTCTGTTCGACAACGGCCGCCGGGGCCGCGTGCTGCGCGGCGCCAACAACCGCCCGCTGAAGTCGCTGAGCGATACCCTCAAGGGCAAGCAGGGCCGCTTCCGCCAGAACCTGCTGGGCAAGCGCGTGGACTACTCGGGCCGTTCGGTTATCGTCGTCGGCCCCGAGTTCAAGCTGCACCAGTGCGGCCTGCCCAAGAAGATGGCGCTGGAGCTGTTCAAGCCGTTCATCTATCACCGGCTGGAGCAGACCGGCCACTGCACCACCATCAAGCAGGCCAAGGAGATGGTGGAGCAGCAGGACTCGATCGTTTGGGACATCCTGGAAGAGGTCATCAAGGACCACCCGGTGCTGCTGAACCGCGCCCCCACGCTGCACCGTCTCGGCATTCAGGCCTTTGAACCGGTGCTGGTGGAAGGCAAGGCCATCAAGATCCACCCGCTGGTCTGCACCGCGTTCAACGCCGACTTCGACGGCGATCAGATGGCGGTTCACATTCCGCTTTCTCCGGAAGCCCAGGTCGAAGCCAGCGTGCTGATGCTGTCTTCGCACAACATCCTCTCGCCGGCATCGGGCCAGCCGATTACCGTGCCTACGCAGGACATGGTGCTCGGAATCTATTACCTGACCAAGGCCAAGGTGAACGCCAAGGGCGAGGGCCGCGCCTTCTCCAACCTGGATGAGGTGCTGCTGGCGCGCGAGGCCGGCGAGGTGGAAACCCTCACCCCGATTCGCCTGCGCTACAGCGGCGAGGTCATCGACCTGACCACCGCCTACGACGACCAGGAAATCCTGCACACCGACCCGGTCGCCGTCAACCGCCAGTTCATTAACACCACCGTCGGCCGCGCCATTCTCAACGACCGCCTGCAGCAGGCGGCGCCCGGCATGCCGTTCATCAACGGCCTGATGAAGAAGAAGGGCGTCGGCCAGTTGGTGAACTTCTGCTATCTGCGCTTCGGCCTGGAGACCACCGTGCGCATGCTGGACGAGATCAAGCAGCTCGGCTTCCTGGCGGCCACGCGTTCCGGCCTGTCGATCGGCATCGACGACATGGTCATTCCCGCCAGCAAGGCCGCCGTGGTCACCGATGCGCAGAACGCCGTCTTCGGCGTGCAGCAGCAGTACCTGGACGGCGCCATCACCAACGGCGAACGCTACAACAAGGTCATCGAAATCTGGTCGTCGATCACCGAAAAGGTGGCCGACGAGATGTTCAGCGCCATGCAGAAGCGCGACAAGGAGGGCGAGATCAACGCCATCTACGTGGCCGCCGACTCCGGCGCCCGCGGCTCGAAGCAGCAGATTCGCCAGCTCTCCGGCATGCGCGGGCTGATGGCCAAGCCTTCGGGCGAGATCATCGAGACTCCCATCACGGCCAACTTCCGCGAAGGGCTGACGGTGCTGCAGTACTTCATCTCGACTCACGGCGCGCGCAAGGGCCTGGCCGATACGGCGCTCAAGACCGCCGACTCGGGCTACCTGACCCGCCGCCTGGTGGACGTGGCGCAGGACGTGATCGTCAGCGAGTACGACTGCGGAACCGTCGACGGCATTTACGTTGGTTCCATCGTCGAATCGGGCGACATAATCGAGCCGCTGCGCGACCGCATCGTGGGCCGCGTCTCGCTGGAGAAGATCAAGGACTACGAAGGCAACGTTATAGTGGACGTCAACCAGGACATCACCGAAGAACTGGCCGGGGCCATCCAGGCCGCCGGCATCGAACGGGTCAAGATCCGCTCGGTGCTGACCTGCGAGTCCAAACGCGGCGTCTGCGTCATGTGCTATGGCCGCAACCTGGCTTCGGGACGGCTGGTCGAGCTGGGCGAGGCGGTGGGCGTCATCGCTGCCCAGTCCATCGGCGAGCCGGGAACGCAGCTCACCATGCGCACCTTCCACATTGGCGGCACTGCCTCGCGCGTCAGCGAGCAGTCGCGCCTGGAGGCCAAGAACAACGGCAGCGTGCGCTTCATCAACCTGCAGACGGTGCGCTCCAAGGTGGGCGACTTGGTGATCATGAACCGCAACGGCTCGATTGCCGTGGTCGATGACCGCGGCCGCGAGCGCGAGCGCTACTCGGTGGTTTACGGCGCTCACATCAAGGTGAACGACGGCGATCAGATCAAGATCGGGCAGGTGCTGGTCGAGTGGGACCCCTACACCTTCTCTATCCTGACCGAAATCGGCGGCACGGTCACCTTCAAGGACCTGCAGGAAGGCATGACGCTGCACGAAGAAGTCGACGAAGTCACCGGCCTGTCGCGCCAGGTGGTGATGGATTCGCCCGACGAGAAGCGCCAGCCGGCCATCGTGGTGAAGGGCGGCAGGACCAACAAGCGCTACCTGATGCCTTCGCGCTCGCACCTGATGGTGCAGGATGGCGACGCGGTCTTTCCCGGCGACGTGCTGGCCAAGATCCCGCGCGAAACCACCAAGACCAAGGACATCACCGGCGGTCTGCCGCGCGTGGTCGAGCTGTTCGAGGCCCGCAAGCCGCGCGAGACCGCGGTCATCAGCGAGATCGATGGCACGGTCAAGTTCGGCGAGGTCAGCAAGGGGCAGCGCAAGGTCTATGTGGTGGCCGATGACGGCAGCGAACGCGAATACGCGGTGCCGCGCGGTGTTCACATCAACGTGCAGGAAGGCGAGCGCATCCGCGCCGGCGAGCAGTTGATGGACGGCCCGCTCAACCCGCACGACATCCTGGCCGTGCTCGGCGAGAAGGAGCTGCAGGCTTACCTGGTGAACGAAATCCAGGAGGTCTACCGCCTGCAGGGCGTCACCATCAGCGACAAGCACATCGAGGTCATCGTGCGCCAGATGATGCGCTGGGTGAAGATCGAGGAGGTGGGCGACACGCCCTTCCTGCTCGAACAGCAGGTCGACAAGTTCAAGTTCCGGGAAGAGAACGAGCATGCCATCGCCCAGGGCGGGCGTCCCGCCGTGGGGCGGCCGTTGCTGCTCGGCATCACCAAGGCTTCGCTGTCGACCGAGTCGTTCATCTCCGCCGCCTCCTTCCAGGAGACCACGCGGGTGCTCACCGAGGCCGCCATCCAGGGCACGGTGGACCACCTGCGCGGGCTGAAGGAGAACGTCATCGTCGGCCGCCTGATTCCCGCCGGAACCGGCATGGAGTACTACCGCAACGTGGCCCTGGCGCCGGAGCTGGAAGCCGCCGCCCAGAAGGTGCAGGAGGACATCCAGAAGGAGTACGAGGAAGCCGAACGCGCCCTGGAGCTGCTGCGGCAGGAGGGCGACAACGAGACCGAGGAGCTGACGACCGAGTAGTGGCGCGGTCTTTACCGGCAAGCGCCCTTGGCTGCGCTTCCTGGGATGCTCTTCGACATCTGTGTATACTACGGGGGACTTCGGTCCCCCATTTTTTTAGGTGAAGCGTCATGCAGAGTGGCGGCTTGCGCTCGAGTGCTGCCCACGTAGTTGGACTAGGGTGTTCTCCGTGATTCAAAAGTACCGCCGCGGTTGTTACACTTGGACCGGTATTGCCACCCGGCAAACGCGGATGGGGTGGAACCACGGGTGTTTGCCAGGGACCCGGCTACTATGAGGCAATTTTTCTGGCTGCTGAAGCGCTCGTTACTGAAGGCGATCGAACACGACCAGTTTGGGATCGCGAAAGGGGCGGCGTATTCGGCCATTTTCACACTGTTTCCCGCCTCGCTTCTGGTGGCTTCCATCCTGGTGGCCTCCCATAGCACCGAAGCCTTCGTGCGCGAGATATCGTTTGCCATCGGCCGCTTCATGCCCCAGGGCACCCGCTCGCCGATTCAGGCCTATTTTGTGGGCGCCCATCCCCGGCCCATCAGCATGCTGGCCACCGCCTCGGTCGTCACGCTCTGGGCCGCCTCCGGCGTGATGATCTCCTGGATGGAGGGCTTCCACAAAGCCTATGAAATGCCGCGCAAGGTGAGCGTGGTCAAAGAGCGGCTGATGGCTTTCATGCTGGTCTTTTTGGCCGGTATTCCCATGGGCTTTGCCAGCTTCCTGGTGGCCTTCGGCAACCAGATCGAACGCTGGATGATGTACCACACCGGACACGAGTTCGGCGCTTACATCCTGGGTGTTTCGACGGTTGTGCGCTGGATTATCGCCACCCTGACCAGCATCGCCGTGATTGCCCTGGTTTACCACCACGGCGTGCCCCGTACCCAGCCCTGGCACCGGGTCTTGCCTGGGGCCATTCTGGCCACCCTGGTATGGTTCATGGCGACCGTGATTTTCGGCGCCTACCTGCGCCATTTCAGCACCTACAGCCTGATTTACGGCTCGGTAGCGTCGGCCATAGCGGTGCTGGTCTGGCTGTACCTGGTTTCCCTGATTGTGCTGATTGGCGCTGAGTTCAACGCCCAGCGCCATCCGCGCTTCCTTTTTGGAGCTGCATTCCGACTCAAGTCTCCGGGCGTAACCTCTGCCGGCAACAGGAGCTGAATAAATTCATGACGGCAATCTCAAGCTGGACAGCGGAGCGGGGCGCCGCCGATCTCAGCCTGCGGCGCGCCAAGATCGTTTGCACCATAGGCCCGGCATGCGAGAGCGAGGAGATGCTCTCCGACCTCATGCGCCTGGGCATGGACGTGGCCCGCCTCAACTTTTCGCACGGCACCCATGAGCAGCATGCCCGCGTCATCGAACGCCTGCGCAAGGTGGCCAGGCAGCAGGGGCGCTCCATCTGCATTCTGCAGGACTTGCAGGGACCGAAGATGCGCACCGGGGCACTGCGCGACGGCCGCCCCGTCCAACTCGAAGCCGGGCGGCGGCTGACCATCACTACGCGGGAGGTTCCCGGCACCGCCGAGCTCATCTCCACCAGCTTTCATGAGCTGGCGCGCGAAGTTCGTCCCGGCGACCGCATTCTGCTCTCCGATGGAAAACTTTCCCTCAAGGTGCTCGACGTGCACGGCGAAGATGTGCTTTGCGAGATCGTGGACGGCGGCCTGCTCGGCGAGCACCAGGGAATAAACATGCCGGGCGCTCTGCTGGGGGTTCCATCGCTCACCGAAAAAGACTATGCCGACCTGAAATTCGGGGTCGAGCAGGGCGTCGACTCGCTGGCGGTTTCCTTCGTGCGCAGCGCCAACGACGTCCGCGCGGCCCGGAAGGCCCTGGCCGGCTACGGCGCCGTCACCAGCATCTGCGCCAAACTGGAGAAGCCGCAGGCCATCGCCAACCTGGACGAGATTCTGGAGGTCGCCGACCTGGTGATGGTGGCCCGCGGCGACCTGGGAGTCGAGCTGGCTCCGGAGAAGGTCCCGATCATCCAGAAGCAGGTAATCGCCCGCGCTTTCATTTACCGCAAGCCGGTCATCACCGCCACCCAGATGCTGGAGTCGATGATGCAGAATCCCCGGCCAACCCGCGCCGAAGCCAGCGACGTGGCCAACGCCATCATCGATGGCAGTGACGCGGTAATGCTCTCGGGCGAAACCGCCGTGGGCCGCTATCCCCGCGAGGCGGTCGGGATGATGGCGCGGCTGGTGGCGGAAACCGAGCAGCACTTGGCCTCGTTGCCCGCCTCTGGCGCCCGCAACGGCGACCAGGCAGGCCGCGGCGCCTATACCGTGCCCGTAGCGGCGCGCGTGGAGCATGTGCCGCTTTCCATCTCCGAGGCCATCTGCGAGTCGACCGCGCATATTGCCGAAGACCTCAGGCTCGGGGCGATCACCATCTATACCGAGAGCGGCACCACCGCCCGGCTGATTTCTAAATACAGGCCGCAGGCGCAGGTGTATGCTTTTGCTCAAATCCCGGCAGTCTGCAATCGGCTGAACCTGCTCTGGGGAGTTCACCCCATTCCCGCCCAAGCCTTTGACTCGGCGGAGATGATGGTGAAAAATGCGGAGGAATTCCTGCTGGCGAGCGAGCGGGTGAACAGCGGAGACGTAGTAGGGATAGTGGCCGGAACACAGACCAGCAGCGGCTCGACGAATTTCATTCGCCTGCATCGGGTTGGTTCGGCCGGAGCAGAGTCCGTGGCGAAGCCCGTCGCGCGCGGCTAGAACGGCTTTCGCTTGGCGTGCAGGCAGGAATCCCGGAGACTCCCTAGCGCTGATGCGGCGCTTGCAGTGTAAGGAAAGGCTCTCTACAAGTTTATGGATAAGGCAGTGCTTTCCGTAACCATTATCGAGCCGTTCGAGAACAAGGAAGAGGCGGCGCTCCAGGTCTTGCGCGAACTCTACACGTTCATGGCGAAAAAGGGCTACAGCAACGATCTGCTCTACCGCGACGCCAGGAACGCCAAGCGGTTTGTGCATCTGCGCGTCTGGAAATCACCGGAGGCCAAGCAGGAAGCGCAGGAAGACCCCGAGGTCCATCATTTCTGGATGCGTTTGCCCGAGGTCTGCGAGATCAGCAACGCCCAGCACAACCTGGAGCTGCTGTTCTCGTCAATGAATGCGGCGTCAGCGGAGCCGGAGGCCTCGTCCTGAACGAAGCGCTCTAATTCACCCAGGGCGATCCCGGGCCGCTGTCCTTATCGCGCGGGTTGGGGGCCTTGTATGGTCCCTTGCCGCGTGGATCGGGGGCCTTGAAATTGCCGTGTTCGTCGAAGTACTGCGACCGGTCCGGAGGGGTCTGTCCCTGGCTGCGCATGTAAACTTCGAAGCGGCGGGCGGCCCGGCGGCGCTTCCAACGGTAATAGCGATTGCGGAAACCGAAATAGCCCTCCGAGGCCGCCAACTGCAGCCCGCGCTGCGGTAGTAAGCGGAGATAGAACCAGCCGAAGAACGCGCCTCCCAGGTGAGCGAAGTTGGCCGCCCCGCCGGCGTCCTGCAATGTACCTACCAGGGCGAGGAAGATCCAGATGCCGATCATGTACTTCGCTCTGATGGCGAAAGGTAACGGGAACAGGAAGATCTGGCGATCGCCATACAGCATGCCGAAGGCGATCAGCAGACCGAAGATGCCGCCCGAGGCGCCAATCGTGGGCGTGTAAACCAGGCTGGCGAGCTTAGCGACGAAGCCGGCCGTTCCTCCATCGGCTACCGGAGCTGAAAGCGCGAGACCTATGTAGCCCAGAACGATGGTCGTAAGCGCCGCGCCAATCACGCAGAAAAAGAAAAACTCCAGGAAGCGGCTCGATCCCCAGTCGGACTCGAACTGCGAGCCGAACATCCACAGGGTGAGCATGTTGAACAGCAGGTGGAAGAGGCCGACGTGAAAGAAGGAATAGGTCACCAGCTCCCAGATCATGCCGTGCAAAACCTCGCGCGGCACGAGCCAGCCCCACTGGACTAGGGCGGCGCCGGCGGGGAAAAAGTTCCGCGCCAGCAGCATGAAGAGGAAAATAGCGGTGTTGATTATGATCAACCGCTTCACCATGCGCGTGAAGGGAGGAAACGCCAAAGACATTGCGCCGCGATTCATAAATCCTTCTTTGCTCTTACTTGCCCCAAACAGCTGATAGGTATATTGCAGGGGACAGAGCCGGGGTCCGCGAATCGGCGGGGCTGTGAAGCCCCACCAGACAGAATATCAAACGGACAGCAACCGTGTCCGTGCCGCCGCTTCGAACCATCCAGGCGATTATGAATGCGATTTGCCAATAGCGGCGCCCCGGCGAACCCGGGGTTCGTGCTCGCCCGGAAATCCGGGTTCCTGAGTATTCGATGCCGAACTCCGCCCCCGGGTTCGGCCATACAGCATCGTTCCCGGCGAGCAATATTCGCCACATTCACCTGTTCGTATGCTTTGGGCACTTGACGGTACGGGCTGATTCTAAATATAAAGACGACACGAGCCGATTTTTGATCGGGGAAGCTTTTTCCCACCCCAGCAAGAACGAATACGGCACTTGCCGGGAGCCCGAAGAGCAAGCGCGCGGAGGCAATTATGGTTCTTTGTCCGGAGTGCGAAAGCGATCTCGATATAGAAGAAGACGAACTCGATGAAGGCGAAATCGTTTCCTGCATCGAATGCGGTACCGACTTCGAAGTCGTGGCCGTCAATCCACTCGAACTGAACAAGGTCAGCGAAGAGGAAGACGAGGACGAAGAATACAAAGACGAGGAGGAAGAATAAGTGTGGCGGCTTGCAAGCCACGGGCCTTGCCCATTGCCGCGCCGGCCCAGGCCGCCGGCTCTTATCGCTGCAGATGTGCGCGCCCTCGTCGGTGCAGGTCCAGCAAGCGCGTCGACGCGCGGCTTTCGACGGCGCGAGGCGCGCGCTGAGCAGATTGCCGCGCCGCAATACGGCCGGCTACTACGCTGGCTCACGAGAGTTTTCCTCGCCGCCCTTATGGCGCTGTTCTTCGTCATGGCAACGCCCCCGGGAAATTTCGGCGTCTCCCGCTCGTGGGCGCAGGAACGCGGAAAATTCGACAGCAGCTCCCCTCGCCTGCTGCTGGGCCAGGTTACCGACCGCCGAAACCAGCCGATAGCAAACGCCATCGTTTACCTGAAGAACACAAAAACCCTGATGGTGAAAACCTGCATTGCCGCCGTTGATGGCCGTTACCGGTTTCCCGCGCTCTCACCCAATGTCGAGTACCAGGTTTACGCCGAGCATCAGGGGAAGCGCAGCAAGGTGAAGACGCTGAGCTCGTTCTACAGCCGCCGAGAGGCGCGCATCGACCTGAAAATCGACCAGTGACTAAGTCGGCTTTTTCAAATTAAATATTCCAACTAATTCCAACTTAAGGATACAGCCTCTGCCCGCCGCCGGCTTGCGGTTACCCGTGCGCTCGTAAGTGCTTGAAAAAATTAGGAACGACTTGCACTTCAACAGACGAAATGGCCGACCTGCCACAGGTTTTCGCTGCCTGAACATTTTCATCGGCGGGAACGGCAGCGGGTTGAAATTTACCTTCGGGCGGGGACATTTCACATTGACTGGCGCAAAGCGGGACGGTAACATCCGAACGTCTGGACATCGTGACATCGCATCGTCAAATAATCGAGCAGGCATAAACTCGATTTGAGCCGGCCGCTGCCAAGTCGCGGTTCGCCGCTGGCATCAGCCTTGCCGGCGCTCGAAAACGCACAGCCCCGGCAAGGCTCGGTCTGAAAGAGAGGAAGAAGGCTGGCGGAGAAAGGCCCTGACACTGTTCAGGGCGTACTGTGTAGCATTATGGCCGCTAAGGCTGCGAATGTGGCTGCGGTTATCAGTAAAGAAAAAAGGCCTGCCGGTTGAGGTCACACCGTCGGGCATAGTTAGAGGGAAAAATCATGTTTTCATTGTTCAATGCGGTTAGCAGAGTTGTGTACGGGTTTGGCTGTCTGGAGCAACTGGAGGGAGAGGTCAAGCGAGTCAAAGGGTCCAGGGTGCTGGTAATCACCGATCCTGGAATCAAGGCTGCCGGGCTGCTCGATCCACTGGCTAAAATTCTCGATCGGGCCAAGCTTCCATTTCAGGTTTTCGCCGAGGTTGAACCGGATCCCAGCATCGATGTCGTCGTCAAGTGTGTCGCGGCTGCAAAAGCCTTTCAACCGGACGTAATCGTTGGCATTGGCGGGGGGAGTTCTCTTGATATATCCAAAGCGACCTCTGTTCTGCTGAGCAACCCGGGAAGCGTGTACGACTACCTGGGGATGGATCTGGTCCCGGCTGCCGGCGTTCCATCGATTTTGATCCCAACCACGGCCGGTACGGGCAGCGAAGTTACCTCCATAAGCGTCCTTTCAGACAGCCGGGACAACGTGAAAAAGGCTATAGTCAGCCCGTACCTGTACGCGCGCTGCGTCATGCTTGATCCGCAGCTCACCTTGGGCTTGCCACCGCGTATAACGGCCATGACGGGGATGGACGCGCTTGTCCACGCCATCGAGTCTTTCACCGGCATCCGGGCAACAGTCTTCACGGACACGCTGAACCTTCAGGCCATTCGCATGATCGCCCGGAACCTGCGCAAAGCCTATGCCAACGGCGACGACCGCCAGGCGCGCGAGGAAATGCTGTATGCGAGCTGCATGGCCGGCATGGCTTTTTCCAACACGCAGAACGGGTTGGACCATGCCCTGGCGCTTGCCATCGGCGGCCGCTTTCACCTGCCGCACGGCCTGTTAACGGCATTCATCTGTCCCTGGGTGATGGAATACAATCTGCTGGCCGCTCCGGAGAAATTCAAGCAGATTGCCCGGGCCTTTGGGGAGAACCCCGATGGGATGCCTGAGCTGGAAGGCGCCAGACTTGCCGTTAAGGCCGTAAAGGCGCTGCTGGATGACCTGGGCATTTCCTACAAATTGAGCACCTACAATGTGCCCATGGACGCCATCCCCACTTTGGCCAAGAATGCTATGCAGGCCACACGGCTGATCAGTAACAATCCGAGAAAGCCGAACGAAAAGGATGTGGTGAGGATTTTGGAAGCCAATTACCAGTAAAGAGGGCATGGCCCACTTCAAGGTCTCATCCTGGGGGAAGCGAAGGATCTGCTGTTTTTGCGTTTAAAGGCAGATCCTTCGGCTCCGCCCGCGCTTCGCCTCTGGATGACGCTTACAGAAAACGCTACATTCACCTGCTCTATAGCGGGAAATTACCGCCGCTGGATTCACCACCACTTGATCATTTCCGTGACCTGTTCGCGGATGCGGACAAAATCCGGATCGGCGAAGTTGCGCGGCCGGGGCAGGTCAACTTTTATTTCGGCCTTGATGGTGGTGGGTTTCGGGGTGAGCACCAGGATGCGTTCGGCTACGTAGACCGCTTCTTCTATGTTGTGGGTCACGAAGATGACCGTGCGGTTGAGTTCCCGCCAGATGCGGATAATCTCGTCTTCCAGGTAGTAGCGCAGCTTGACGTCGAGCTGGCAGTAAGGCTCATCCATCAGCAACAGGTCCGGATTTATGGCGAAGGCCCGGGCGATCACCACCCGCTGATCCATGCTGGCTGAAAGTTGCCGGGGATAGTACTTGCGGAAATCCTTCAGACCCACCAGCTCCAGCATGTCGTCAACGCGTCTTTCGATATGCTCGCCGGACACTTTCTTGACCTGCAGGCCGAAGCGGATATTGTCCTCCACGGTGCGCCAGGGCATCGAGGAAGGTTCCTGGAACACAAATGACAGGTTATGCTTGCGCGGGTCGGCCGGCTCACCGTCGATACGGATATCGCCCGCAGAGGCCGGAATAAGCCGGCTCAGCACGTTGAGGAAAGTGGTTTTGCCGCAGCCGGTGGGACCAACCACACAGAGAAACTCGCCGTCGTAGACATCAAAAGATATATTGTCCAGCACCAGGAGATCGCCGAACCGCTTGGTGAGGTTACAAACCTGCACTTTCGTCTTGCGGCTCTCGGCGGTCATGCACTCTCTCCTTTGCGTTACAGAGCCAAATCGCTGTTGTCGGCGATTTCTTTGCGCAGCTTGAGGAACTTGGGATCAGTGTTGCGGCGCGGCCACGGCAAATCGATCGCATACTCCGCCTTTACGGTGGCAGGGCAGCGGCTGAGCAGCACAATGCGATTGCCGAGGTAAACAGCTTCCTCGATGTTGTTGGTTACGAAGATCACCGTGCGCTTGGCCTGCTGCCAAATGCGCAACACTTCATCTTCCATCTGGTAGCGGGTCTGGGCATCGAGGTGGCCGAAAGGTTCGTCCATCAGCAGCACTTCGGGATTGTTGCAGTAGGCGCGGGCAATGCCCACCCGTTGCTTCATTCCGCCGGAAAGCTGGTGAGGATAGGAGTTTTCAAACCCGGCCAGTCCGACCAGGTTGATGAAATAGGCCGCCCTTTCCTCGCGTTCTTTGCGGGCAATGCCGCGCAGCTTGGGGCCCATGGCCACGTTCTCCATGACCGTGGACCAGGGGAACAGCGCCATGCGCTGAAAGACCATGCCGCGTTTCGGGTTCGGTCCGAGGATTGGCTCATTGTCCAGGTAGACGCTGCCGGAATCCGCCTGCTCCAATCCGCAGACGATGTTCAGGAAGGTGGATTTGCCGCACTGTCCCGGGCCGAGGATAACCAGAAATTCGTTTTCCGAGACCGTCAGGCTGATGTCCTGCAATACCTCAATGACCGCGCCGCCCGACACGGAAAATGATTTGAAGACGTGCCGGGCAGTGATTTTGCCGCTTACGTCGCTATCTCGCGTTTCCACGGGCAAATCCTTTTTTCGGCGTATCGCAGCAGGAGCGCAATGGCGGCGCCGATGGCGCCAATCAGCAGCATGCCGGTAATGATCATCGCCGGGTTGCTCATATCCATGCCCAGCAGGATGAGGTACCCAACCCCCGCCTGGGCGCCAACCATTTCCGCGGCCAGCACGCACATCCAGCTCAGGCTGAGACCATTCTGCAAACCGGCGAAGATAGCCGGCAGCGCCGAGGGCACGGCGACTTCCAGGAAGAGCTGACGGGGAGTCGCCCCCAGCATGCGCGCCGCATCCAGCAGAATGGGTTCGGTGTAGCGGATGCCGGTGTAGGCATTCATCACCGCCGGGACGAAGGCGCCGATAAAGCAGATGAAGATCTTTGGCGTCTCATCGATGCCGAACCAGAGAATAGCCAGCGGGATCCACGCGATCGGGGGAATGGGGCGGAAGATTTCAAAGATCGGCTTGAAAAAGGCCTCGAACTTTCTGCTCCAGCCCAGAAACAGCCCCAGGGGCACGCCGGTGGCAACGGCAATGGCGAAGGCCGACAGCACGCGGAACATGCTGGCCCAGATGTGACCGTAAAGAGAGCTGCGGCCGATGGGGTTGAACAGCATGAGCCAAAATTGCCTGGCAACGCCTGAGGGCGGGGGAAAGGCTCTACCGAACTTGCCGCTGCCGGCCACCACTTGCCACAGCAAGATGACCACGATCATGGAGGCAATCGGCAGGATGCGGGCTGGCAGCTTGTATAAGGAAGCGCGCATGGCCAAGTTAGGACCTCCTCCAAGGTGTCAGTTTGCGCTCGAACTTTTCCAGCGCGAACCCCATGGCGGCGCCCGTGCAGCCGATGGTCAACATGCCGACGATGATCACGTCGGGCCGGCCCAGGGTGCGCCCCATCTGGATCATGTAACCCAAGCCCTGGGTGGCAGCCAGCAGTTCCGCCGCCACCAGCGTCATCCAGGCCGAGCTTAGCGACAACCGCAGGCCGGTGAATACCATCGGCAGAGCGGAAGGTACGCCGACCCGGAGAAAAGTTTCCCAGTTCGTCGCCCCAAAGGTGCGGGAAACACTGATGAGCGCCGGCTCGGTGAGCTTGATGCCGGCATAGGAATTGATGACACTGGGGACAAACGCCGACAGCCAGATGATGAAGGCCTTAGCCGGCAACCCGATGCCCAGCCATAGAATAGCCAGCGGTATCCAGGCAATCGGCGGAATCGGACGGATCATCTCGAAGATCGGTTCTACGATTTCGTCAACTTTCCGGAACCAGCCCATGAGCAGCCCCAGCGGGACCCCAACGCAAACCGCGGAGATATAGCCGGTTAGCGCAAGCGTCAGGCTGGTTGCGAAATGCGCGCCCAGGGTCGCCCCGTCGGGAGCCCGATTGGTCAGCTTCGATATGAAGGTGCTCAGAACGTCCTGGGGAGAGGCGAGCAGTGCCTCGGAGATGATTCCGAAGTGAACTACGGCGTACCACAGGCTCAAAAACCCCGCCAGGCTGAGGACCGAGATCCACCAGTAGGAACGGGGCGCCTTACGAACGCCCCGGCCGGGAGCTATTGGCCCAGGAATCTTAGGACGAGCGGGCGCAGCCACCGCTTTGGCGGCAGCACTTCCCTCGGAAACCGATTGGAGCCGGGGCGTCATTGGGCGATTATCGTGAGGATTTTACCATCATAAAGTTACCTTTCAGGAACTTTTCATTTCGCTTTAGATATGCGCGCGCTTGAACTGGCGCAGGACCACGCCCAACTTATTCAATCGCGTCGGCCAGCCTCAGCGCCGTGTGCTCCACTTCGATAGGCATGCCCTGCTTGTCCAAGCCGCCGCGAATCTGCATGAGGCAGCCCGGGCAATCCATCAGCACGGCGGCCGCACCGGTCTGCCGGATATTGTGCAGCTTGCGTTCCAGGATGGGGGCCGAGAGTTCAGGCAGCTTCAGCGAGTAAGAGCCGCCCATGCCGCAGCACATGTCGGCTTCGTACATCTCCGCCAGCTCGCAGCCCGCTTTGGCCAGCAATTCGCGCGGCGGCCGATCCGCCTGCAAAGTTCGCTTCAGGTGGCAGGAGTCATGGTAGGTGATCTTCTGCTTGCATTGCTGCTCTGGTTTGAACTTCAGCCGGCCTTGCTTGACCAATTGCTCGACCAAAGATGAGAAGTCGATCACTTTGGCGGCCAGTTGCTGCGCCTCCGGCAGCGCATCGGTCATGCCCAGGCTTTCGAAGGTGCTGCTGAAGTCGTGCTTCAGTGCGACGGTGCAGGTCGGGCAGGCGGAGACGACGTATTTAACATCGGCCGCCAGCAGCGCCCGCATGTTGTCTTTGGCGTTCTGTGCCGCCGTTTCGTAGGCGCCGCTGTAGCGTGCGGGAGCGCCGCAGCAGGTCTGCTCTTCGGGGAATACGACCTCGATGCCGGCCTTGTTCAGCACCTTGACCACCGCCTCGCCAATCTCCGGATAGGCGAAGTCGATCAGGCAGCCGGCATAGAAGGCGGCCTTCTCGGCTGCCCGGGGCTGCGCCATCTGCTTGAACTTGTCTCGAAACGGAGTCTCCGCTATGGCGGGCAGGCTGCGGAATTCCGTCATGTTCGACATAAACATCGGCAGGTGCCGGATGAATCCATCCCTGGCGAACGGCTTCTGCGCCAGGGAGGCGGCGCGCAGCATGGAGTGAAAGAGGCGGCGATTGTTGACCACGGAAAAGATCGCCTTCTGCGCCAGCGGTTGTCCCTGCTCAACCGCCAGCCGCCGCCTGAGTTCGAGGATGAGCGCGGGTATGTCGATCTTGCCGGCGCAGACCTGTACGCAATTGCCGCACTGTATGCACAGGCTTTGAATGTCCGCCGACTTTTTCAGTTCGTCGAACCAGGCGGTGAGGATGGTGCCGATGCCGCCGGTATAGATTTTGCCGAAAACGTGGCCGCCGATCAGGCGATACACAGGGCATACGTTCAGGCAAGCGGCGCAGCGGATGCACTGCAATGCCTGCTTGAATTTCGGGTCGCGCGCCATCGCCGTGCGCCGGTTGTCCAGCAGGATTATGTGCAGATCTTTGGGCGAGCCGTCGGTATTCGGCGCCGGCCCGCTGATCATGCTCACGTAACTGGTAAGCAGTTGCGCCGTGCCGTTGCGCGGCAGCGCGGTAACGATAGGGATGATCTCCTCGAATTTGGCCACCAGCTTTTCCAGGCCCACGATGGCGACGTGGATCTTGGGCAGCGTGGTGACCAGGCGGGCATTGCCCTCGTTGGTCACGATGACCAGCGTGCCCGTCTCGGCCACGGCGATGTTGGCCCCGCTGATGCCCATGCCGGCCTGAAGAAATTTCGTGCGCAGCTTGCCGCGCGCAAACTTCACCAGCTTGGGGATGTTGGGAGTCTGCCCGGGCTCTACCCGGTCGCTGAACACCTCCGCGACCTCCTCTTTGGTCATGTGGATGGCGGGCATGACCATATGCGACGGCGTCTGGCCGGCCAACTGGATGATCCATTCCCCCAGGTCGCTCTCCCGGACCTCGATTCCGGCTTGCTGGAGATAGGCATTGAGATGGATCTCTTCCGAAGCCATGGACTTGGATTTGACCACCAGCTCGACGCCGTTTTGCTTCGCCAGGTTGAGGATGTAATCCTTTACTTCTTGCGGATCGGCGGTGCGAAAGACCTTGGCGCCGCGCGCTTCGGCGTTCCTGCGGAACAGCTCAGCCAGTTCCTCCAGATGCGCGGCGGCGTAGGCTTTGGATTCCGCAATTTCGCTGCGCACGGCTTCGAAGTCGATGCCCTCGTACGACTTGGCCCGGCTGACGCGATAGGCTTCGGAGAAGCGGGTGAGGGCGCCGGCCAGATTGGGGTTGCGCAGGGCCCTCTCGATCGATTCTTTGATAGGTGGGGTCATCGCACGCCTCCTTTCCCCAGCGCGTCAACCACGGCGGCGGGACTTTGAACAGGTAATTCGTCGACGGCTACTATGATCAACCGCTCCGGACCGTGCACGCCGATGGTCAGCACGCGTTCAATGTCGGCGGTGCGGCTCGGGCCGGTGATGAAGGAGATGTAGCTCGCTTTGCGGGGATCGATTCTGGCCAACAGGGCGGGCAGATCGGCAAGGATGCTGCCGCTAGCGATCAGCGCCACATGGATGATGGGAAGCGTGGAAACCAGGCGCTTCTCTACCGCGGTAGCGTCCTCGACCAGCGTGCCCGTGTCGGCTTTGCCCCAATCCATCTGGCTGATGCCGATTTTCGCCGCCGCGCACGTCTCGCGAGTGGCGCTGAAGCTCAGCCCGGGCACGGAAGCGGCCAACTTGCTCTTCGCCAGGCCGTCGAGAAACGGACAATCTGCCCAGACCGCATAACAGCCGGGACGGTCGGCGACGCCTTCATCGCGCAACAACTGGAGAATGAAGGCGAGGGCTTCGGCCCGGGTGCGGAAATTGTGGACTTCCGCGCTCACGGCCTCGGCCCGAGCTTTGAAGCCGGCGAAGGTGGGCGAGGGAACAGCAGAGGAGAGCATCCGGACCTCCAGTTAGAGCGTCATGAAGATACGCCCTCGGCAAGTTTGTGAAGTGTGCGCCGGCAAGGCTGGCATGGCTTGCCGAGGCCCGCTCAAGTCGCGCTAGAACATCACTCTCATGGCACAACCAGCCCCCAGGGAGGAAGGGCTCTTCCTCCCCTGAGGGCCGGTTTACTTGGCCGGAGGTATCGGAATCATCCACGGGAAGACGTATGCCTGCAGCAGGACGATGATGCCCATGATGGCGCCCAATGCCAGGGAGTGCCAGAAGACCTTGCGGAAGATCGGACCCAAGGCATGCGAGCGCTCGTGCGGGTCGTCGTAGCAGGCGGCACAGGCCACCATGATGGACTGGGCGTCAATCATCTTGCCCATGACGCCGCCGGTTGAGTTGCTGGCGACAATCAAAATTTCATTCAAATGAAGCTGTTGCGCGGTGATCCGCTGCAGGCTCCCAAACAGCGCATTGGAAGCGGTATCGGAGCCGGTGAGGAAGACGCCCAGCCAGCCCAAGTAAGCGGCGAAGAAAGGATAGAGCGGGCCGGCGGTGGTGAAAGCCAGTCCCAGAACCGCATCGGTGCCGCCGTAGCGGGTCAAATAGCCGAGGCCCAGCACTTGGCCGATGACCAGGACGGGAGTTTTCATGCGGCGCAGGGTGTTAATGGTCGCATTCTTCCACTGGTCGACGTTCAACTTCAGGCACAAACCGGTGAGAAGGGCGGCAACAAAGACGCCGGTGCCGGCCGCCGAGAGCCAGTTGATGGCAAACACCGCGCCTTCCGGCTTGGCATTAACTGGCGCTATGGGCGGCATGCGCTGCACCAGGTTATGGAGTGCAGGCATCTGCCAGGCGGGCAGGGAGAGGGTGCCGGCAAAGGCTGAGCCGAGGAATGTCGTCTTGAACTTGATGCCGGCGAACAGGCCATTGAGGTAGCTCTTCCAGGCTGGAATCCCCCAGATGGCACAGCAGAGGATCAGAATCGCCCATGGCACCCACGCATAGGCAGTCTGGGCGACCGTGTAGTTGTATTTCCACTCGGCAGCCGGCTTCGCGGCCGCGGCTGCTCCCCCGCCTGACGGTGTGGTCACAACGGCCTCCCCAATAGGTACACAGGCTGGAGAGCCCGGCTGACGCTCGGACTTCAGCAGAAAACGTGTCTTGGGGTGCCAGACAAAGCGCAGGAACAGAGCCGTGCAGATAACCGAGAACACCCCGGCCACCACGTCGGTCATCAGGTGAAAGGAATTCGTCTGCGAGGCCAGAAATTGCATGATGGCGAATGACGCTCCGGAGCAGAGGGTCGCCGGCCATACTTCCCAGGCATCTTTCAGTTTGCCTCCCTGCATGAGTACAAACGTGACCACCAGCCAGAAGGGGATGAGGACAGAGACGAAGGGCAACTGTCGGCCGGCCATGGAGGAGAGGGTGAGCTGATCGAGGCCGCTCACCGCGGACAGCATCACAATAGGTGTGCCAATGGCTCCATACGCCACCGGGGCTGTGTTGGCGATCAGGTTGAGCACCGCAGAGTCGAAAGGTGAGAAGCCCAGGCCCACCATCACCGCGCCCGCAATTGCCACCGGCGTTCCGAAGCCGGAGGTGCCTTCGATGATCGCCCCGAACGAAAAAGCGATCAACAGCACCTGTAGGCGCCGGTCGAAAGAGATGTGAATGATGGATTCCTTCACGATCTCGAACTTGCCCGTGATCAGCGTCATGTTGTAGAGGTACATGGCGGCGACGACGATCCAGATGATGCCCAGAAAGCCTGATAGCGACCCATAAGCAAAGGCCGAGAAGGCGGACTTGAAGGGCATGCCGAAGACCAGGCAGGTGATGATAAAAGCAGCCAGCACGCCGTACAAGGCGGCATAGGGGGCGCTGATTCCAAGATGGCGGGTGCCCTGCTTATCCCGGTGCGGGTGAAGAGCGATGAAATACAGCAGCGTCACGATCGGGATTGCCGCTACGATGGTGGAAAGGGCAACATTGCCCAGAGGATTGTAATTTTGATGGTACATCGGCGCCGCGGGGCCATCGGCGGCGAAAAGTGGGCAGGCGGCAAGAACAACACCCAGTGAGGTCAGGAACCTTCTCATTTCACTCCTCCTTCTTCCCCGCAAAAGATGTGTGAACTTCTCGCGAGTGCCGCCAGGGCCCCGCCCGGCGCTCGGCGGGCGAAATGGGCAACAGACGTTGGCGAAAAAGCGCTTTAGCGCGGCACCTGCTATTTACAATGTTGATCTCTGGAAGTCAAGCATATTATCATCTTGTCTGACAAGTTTTTTACCTGACAGCTTTCCGCATTCTGCTTTCCCCTTCTCTCGCCTGTTAGTAGAATGCGCAGAGAGGCGCCGTGTCCCGCCTTTGTTCGGAGTGAATGGGAGTGGACAGCGTGAATGACGTCGCGGTAAGTGCCTTGAAACCCGTGTCCCGCACCACCCTCAGCGAACAGGTGGCCATGCAGCTTGCCGCCGAGCTTTCGGTGGGCCGCTGGAAGCCGGGCGAAAAGCTGCCTTCGGAGGCGGAGCTATGCAAGGTCTTCCGGGTCGGCCGCTCCACCTTGCGCGAGGCGCTCAAGTCCCTGGCTTTTATCGGCTTGATTCAGATGCGCGCCGGCGGCGGCAGCTACGTGGCGGAGCAGCCGTCGAAGTACCTGAACGGCATCTTGCTCGGCAAGGGCGTGCTGAATACCCAGAAGGACATCAACGACCTCACCGAGGCGCGCATGCTGCTGGAGACGGAGGTGGCCGGGCTTTGCGCACTGCGCGCCAGCGAGCAGGACCTGCATGTCCTGGAGGACCTTCTCCAACAGATGAAGGCCGCCATAGCCCAGGGCGGGGCAGGGTTTCGCCAACTGGATCTCGGGTTCCATCTGGCCATCGCGGTTGGCAGCAAAAACCAGGTGCTCGCCCAGTTGCTGAACCACATCCGCAAAGCCCTGCAGGAGCTGATCAGCAAAAGCCTGCAGTTGCCCGCCGGCATGGAACTGGCCTATAAGCAGCACAAGAAGATTTTCGACGGCCTCAAGCAGCGCAACCAGGCGCGGGCACGACACACCATGCGCAGCCACTTGCGCGCCTTCCAGCGCGGTTACAAAGTGCTCTTCCAGTTGCCGCAGTAATCCCGTTTAAGATTTCTGAATCTCCATTTCAGGTGAACAACAGCGCTTTGGGCGGATACGGAAACCTATTGACAGTACCGGAGAGCCGGCATACAAGGGATTCGAACATACATACATTGTTACTTCAGGTGATTCAAGGCGGGTTTTTGCAGGCGCTGCGCCTGTGATTTTCTGGGGACAAAACCTCTCCTTTCATGACTACAAAAGCTGTGTAAGGCCCGCGAGCGCTCCCTGTGGCCGGGCGCGTCAACGGGCCGGCGGCGCCAAGGTTCAGATTTTTTGACGTTCAACCAGGCAGTTTCGGAGGAAGGAAATGGATTTCACGCTCACCCAGGAACAGAAGCGAATGATCGAGTCCCTGGAAGAGGCCGGCAAGCGGGAGTTTGCCCCCAAAGCCTCGCGCTGGGACAAAAATCACGAATATCCCTACGAAAACCTTGAGCTGCTAAGGAAGATGGGCGTTCTCGGCATGACCATTCCCGAGAAGTTCGGCGGCCCGGAGTGTCCTCTTATCGACGCCATTCTGGCCATCGAAACCGTTGCCAAGTACTGCGGCGTGACCGCGCGGCTGATTGTGGAGACCAACATGGGCGCGCTCGGCTGCATTATGGCCTACGGCACCGATGAGCAGTGCCAGACGGTCGCCCATCGCATCCTGGTGGAAGGTGACAAGCCCGCCATCGGCATGACCGAGCCGGAGGCCGGCACCGCGCTCACCGATCTGACGACCAGGGCCGACAAGAAGGGCGACTGCTGGGTGATAAACGGCCGCAAGCACTGGATCACCGGCGGCGGCATTTCCAAAACCAACCTGATCTTCCTGCGATTCTTCGACAATGGCCGCGAGCTCGGAATCGGGGGCATGCTGGTGGATAAGGGCACGCCGGGGTTCACCTTCGGACGGGTCGAGAAGGCGATGGGCCTGCGCGGAATTCCGGAGACCGAGCTGCTGTTCGATGACTGCGTGGTGCCCAAGGAAAATGTCGTGGTAATGGGCGACGGCAACGAGGGCATGAAGAAGCTGATGTGGGGCTACAACGGCCAGCGCGTCGGCGCCAGCGCGGTCGCCCTGGGCATCGCCAAGGGGGCGCACGAGCTGGCGGTGCAGTACATGATGCAGCGCAAGGCCTTCGGCAAAACGCTTTCCGAGTTCCAGGGGTTGCAGTGGGAGATGGCGCAAGCAGAAATAAAGCTGGCTGCCGCCCATCTGCTGGTTTGCCAGGCGGCCTGCAATGCGCGCGACCTGCCCAACAACGTCAAGATGCCGCAGATGCACGAAGCCTCCATGGCCAAGGCCTTCGTCGGCGACGCCGCCGTACAGGTGGTAAGCGACAGCTTGCAGATGTTCGGGGCGGCCGGATATTCGGAAGACTTGCCCATTGAACGCATGTATCGCGACGTGCGCATGTTCAAAATCGGCGGCGGCACTACCGAAGCGCAGTTGAATATTCTGGCCCGCCACGTCTTCAGCCGCAAGTTCGACCTGAGAAAGTGAATCCCACCACAGGTCACCGTCATTGATGACCTGGGCTGCCTCGTCGGCCGACAGGCCGGCACTACCAGCAACGGCTCACGGCTTTGGCGAGCGCGTTTGCAGGGTGCGGCTTCTGGGCGGGTAAGTCTTCACGTATTCGGCTACGGTTTGCAAGAAGCACTTCAAGATGTTGGACAGGTACTTGTCCTTGTGATAAATCACGTAAAAATTCCGCTTGGCGCTCTCTCCCGGCAGACGGATGGCCTTCAGCAAGCCAGCCTTTAATTCCCGCTTGATGGCGTTGGCCGAGATCACGGAGACGCCCAATCCCTTCTCTACCGCCCGCTTGATGGCCTCGTTGCTGCCGAGCTCCATCACTACATCGAGAGCCACGTGCTGCCGGCGCAAGACCTGCTCCACCTCTTGCCGCGTTCCAGAGCCCGCCTCCCGCAGGATAAGGCGCTGCCCGTTGAAGGCGGAAAGCGCAATCGAGCGCCGGCGGACCAGTTCGTGCTTCGGCGAGACGATGATTACCAGTTCATCCTCGATGAACGGAATGTAAATCAGTTTTTCGTTTTGTTCCCGGCGGCCGACAAAACCCAGATCGCTTTGGAACGTCAAGACGTTCTCCATTACGTCGTGCGTGTTCAGCACTTGCATTTGAATGTGAACGTCCGGGTACTTGGCGCAAAAGGCGCAGAGGACATCCGGAAGATAGTAAGCGCCCAGCGTGCGACTGGCATCGACCTTGAGGTTTCCGCCCTTGAGTCCCTTCATGTCTTCCAGAAGGTTCCCGGCTTCCTGCACCAGGTCGAAGATTTTCGTCGCCTGCGCAAAGAGCGCCTGCCCCCGGTCGGTCAGTTGAATAGTCCTGCCGAAGCGCTCGAATAACTTGACGTTATAAAAGTCCTCGAAACGCTTGACCTGCGTACTGACTGCCGGTTGGGTCAGAAAGAGCTGCTCCGCCGCCAGGGAAAAGCTCTTCAATCTGGCCACATTGTAGAACACCCAAAGCTGGTTAAGGTTCAATGCCGGAGGCTCCTCACATCATCACAAGTTATACCTTTTATAACATTTATTAATTTGCATTATACATCGTAAGGCTTATAACTGCCATGCGTTTTCCGCGTACTCCAAGCGCAGGGTGAGCCCGGGCAGGCGGGCAGGGCGGAGGCGGCCGGTTCTGAAACTCAACCGTGCTGAAGCCCTTTCTCAACCGCTGACCTTGAAGCGAACAAAGGGAGGATCACATGAAAGACGCAAGTTGCGCAGGCGCAGCCAAGCCCGCCGCCGCAGACCGGGAGAACGAGAGAACCGCTTCCCAGGCGGAGCAGAAGCCGCAGTTGCCCCAGACTATCTCTGAGGCCGGAAGACGGCTACGGCTAGGGACGCTGACATCGGAGTCGCTTACGCAGGCCTATTTGCTCGGTATAAAGAAGCTGCAGAGCAAGCTGAATATGTTTATCACCGTTACCGAGGAGCACGCCCTGCAATGTGCAAGAGCATTGGACAGCGAGTTGAAGGCGGGTAAGGATCGAGGCCCGCTGCACGGCATACCCATCGTCCACAAGGACCTTTACGACACTGCCGGCATTCGCACCACGGTAGGCTCCGAATTCCATCGTGACCGAATTCCTGGCGATGATGCGACGGTGGTGCGCAGGCTGAAAGAAGCCGGGACGGTCATGCTCGGCAAGGCCAATATGAACGAGTTCGCGGCCGGCGTCTCGGGCATTAACAAGTATTTCGGAAATGCGCGTAACCCCTGGGGTCCGGATCGCTCGCCTGGCGGCTCCTCCAGCGGTACGGGAGTGTCGATTGCCGCCGGAGTTTGCCTGGGTGGAACAGGCTCGGACACCGGCGGATCGATCCGGGTGCCGGCCAGTTGGTTGAACATCGTGGGCATACGGCCGACCTATGGGCGCGTCAGCCTGACAGGTATTTACCCACGATCCCCGAGCCTGGATGTAGCCGGGCCGCTGGCGCGCACGGTTGCGGATGCGGCCACGCTGCTGAACGCCATGGCGGGCCACGATGCCCTGGACCGCCGCTCCCTGAATCTCCCGCCGGAAGACTTTACTGCTGTCCTAGACAGGGGTGTCGAAGGCCTGTGCCTCGGCGTGATTGAGAACTATAGCTTTCGGGATGTTGACCCGGAGGTCTCCGCCGCAGTAACCGCCGCCTTGGACAAACTCGCCGCCCTCGGCGCCGAGATCATGACCGTCAGAATCCCTCTGTTCAGCGGTCCGCTCGACTACAACACCCTGTTTGATATCCAGCTTTACGAATGTAACCAGGTGCTGGGCGAGATGTATCGCGGGGCCGTCAACCAGGACGAGTTCGGCCCCTATATTCAGGGCAATATCGAGAAGGGAACAAAAATTACCAGGGAAGCCTACGAAAAAGCCTTGCGGGACCGCCCGGTGCAGGTGGCGAAGGTCAGAGAAATATTTCAGCAAGTACATGCGTTGCTGACTCCCACCATGCCGACAGTGGCACCGCTGCTGGCGGAGAAGAGCGATGTTTACGAGCGCGGCCGGCAGTTTACCTTGCCCTTCAGTTTTACCGGCCTGCCCTCCATCTCGGTGCCGTGTGGTTTCAGTCCGGCGGGCCTGCCTATCGGCCTGCAGATCGTCGCCAATGAACTGCAGGAGAGCCTGCTGATACGAATCGCGGCTGCCTTCGAGGGCGCCACCGAATTTCACGCGCGCCGGCCACCGCTGCATTTCGACGCTTCTGCCTGAAACTCCGGCTTGGCCGGTACGCGCCGGCCGGAACTCGGCCGGAGGTAACGCCGGCCTGAAACATCAACTGAAGTTATGCATTATATAAGAATTATCAATTTGCATTATGGGTACTGAAACTTATAAACCCGAGTCACACGGAGGCTCAAGAAGGCGAATTCACAGATGCTGGCCCGGCAAGCTGCCGGCGTAATCTGCCGGCCGGGTCCAGCTGGAGCGACTCATGTCGAAAGCGTCCAAGAAGAACAAAGTAATGCCGTTGAAGGAAGCGGTGCAGACCTTCGTATTTGACGGCGCGGTGGTCGGCCTCGGAGCGCAGAACATCTCCCGCTGCCAGATGGCCCTGGTGCATGAAATGATCCGGCAGAACAAGAAGGACCTTACCCTGGTAGGCTGCAATCTCTCGCTGCAAATGGACCTGCTGGTGGCGGCCGGACTGGTCAAGCGTTGCGAATGCGGCACCGGCAACCTGGAGCGGTTCGGAAGCACTTTTTCATTCAAACGGGCGGTGGAAAACAAAACTATCAAGGTGGAAGACTACAGCCACCTCACCATGAACTCCCGGTTCCTGGCCGCCGAAATGGGGTTGCCGTTCATTCCCACCCGCAGCCTCCTGGGCTCGGACCTGATGAAGTCCACCGCCGGGAATGGCGAAAAGAAATGCGTGGTGGTCGAAGATCCGTGGAACCCCGGCGACAGTGTCGTTCTCTTGCGGGCCTTGAGCCCGGATGTCGCAATCGTTCACGTCCAGAAGGCGGATGAACTGGGCAACATCATTATCGAGGGCATTACCAACCACGAGCCCGAGCTTATTCGGGCCTCCAAGCGCTGCATAGTCACCTGCGAAGAGGTTGTCAGCTCGGAACGAATTCGCGAAAACCCCGACCCTGTAACAATTCCTTATCAGCACATTGACGCCGTGGTCGAAGCGCCCTTCGGCGCGTACCCGACCTACACCTATCGCTACTACATGTACGACGCGGAGCACATCCGCGGCTACCAGGAATGTGCCCGGGCAGGCGGCGATGCGTTGAAAGGCTATCTCGACAAGTACGTCTACGGATGCGAAACCTTCGAGGACTACCTGGAGAAGGCCTGCGGAGTTAAGCGGCTGCTGGATTTGAAGAAAGCTATGCGGCACCTGACAGGATGAGGAGGAGCAGATGAACAAGGTGTATGCCCAGGATTACTCCAGCGACGAGTTGATGATCATTGAGGCCAGCCGGTACATCCGGGACACGGACACCGTAGTGGTCGGAACCGGCCTGCCGATGGCTTCGGCCATGTTTGCCCAGCGTGTCCATGCGCCTAATGTCAGCTTCGTGGTCGAGAGCGGCCCTATCGACCCGATATTCCCGAGCGCGCCCATTTCGGTCACCGATCCCGGCATCATGAACCGCGCGGTGAAGCTGGGCGGGACTCGCGACGTCCTCGGCTGCATGTTGCAGCGGGGCCTGGTCGATATCGGCTTCCTTGGCGGAGCCCAGATCGACCAATACGGAAACATCAATTCCAGTTACATGGGATCGCCGGAGAACCCCAAAGTGCGCTTTCCCGGCAGCGGCGGGGCCAACGATATCGCCTCGCACGTGCCCAAGATTCTCATCTTGACCGGGCACGAAAAAAGGCGCTTTCCGCCCAAGGTCGATTTCATAACTACCCCCGGCTACATCGACGGCCCGGACGGCCGCACCCGGCATTTCTTGAAGGTCAACAAGCCGGAGATGATTTTGATTACCGACCTGGCCGTCATGGAAATGGATAAAGACAAGGGGCGGTGGAAGATCACCAAGCTAATGCCGGGCGTGACGGTGGAGAAGGTAATGGAAAACACCGGCTTTGTTCCGGGCGTAGCCGAGCACCTGGCCACCGTGGAGCCACCCACAGAAGAAGACTTGCGGGTACTCAGGGAGGAAGTCGATCCCAAAGGCGTATACCTCAAAAAATCGAAGGGCAAAAAGAAGGACGCGGCGGAGCCGGAGCTGGCCAAGGCCGCAACTTCCAAGCAGTAGGTGAGCTGCACGTCCTCCGTTCTCGCGGAGGCAAACTCAGGGACCAAGGCAGAAACTCGCAGCAAAGGAGTCAGGGTGGCATCGGTGCTTTTAGTGCGGAGCGGGACGGTAGGCTGGCCCGCCTTCGCCGGCTCCATGGGCAAGGTGATGGACTGGCTAGGGCTGATCCCCAAGGTCATTGCCCGTCCCCTGGGACTGTCGTACTTGTCGGCCTGCCTCAAGCGCGCCGGCCATGAGTGCGAAGTCCTGGACCTCCACACCTGTCCGGCCTCCAAGCGAGTTGCCGTGCTCCTGCAGAAGATACGGCAACGGTCCTACGATTTTATCGGTTTCAGCTTTCTTACTCACGGTTGCCCCGAGGCGCTGAAACTGGCGGAGGCATGCCGTCAACATTCCCCGAACAGCCGGATTGCCTTCGGAGGGCCGCACGCGTCCTTCGCGCAGAAGCAGCTTTTGGCGCATAGCTCCGTGGACTTTGTAGTGGCCGGCGAGGCGGAGAACTCCTTTATCCGCCTGGTGGCCGGGGATGCGCCCGCGACTATTCCGGGCGTAGCCAGCCGCCAGGGTGACGGTGTCATCAGCAATGCCCCGGAGGTGATCGACAACCTGGATTCTCTTCCATTTCCCGATCGAAAGGCTTGTGTCCCCATTCACTACCGCTACACGCCGATAGATTACCTGCAGACATCGCGAGGGTGCCCCAGGCAATGCTCCTTCTGCGTGGAATCGCGCATATTCAAGAAAGTCCGGTTGCGCGAGCCGCAGGCGGTAGTGGAGGAGATGCACGCTCTGGCGGCGGAAGGCAAAAAGCTGCTGTATCTTGCCGACTCCAACTTTTCGGCGTCGCGTGAACACCTGCACGCGGTATGCCGGGAGGTACGGAGGCACAAACCTAATGTGCAGCTCTTTACCGAGATGGCGGTCGAGTTTACCGACACGGAGGCGCTCAAAGCGATGGCCGCCTCCTGCTTCGCCGGGGTAACGTTCGGCATAGAGTCGCTCAGTGAACCGTCGCTGAAGGAAATCGGCAAGACCGGCGCCGGCGAATCATATCGCAGGAAAGCCGAGACCCTGCTCAGGTACTGCAACCGCATTGGGCTGAGTTGCTCCTGTTACTACATCATCCCTTTGCGTTATCAGGACAGAAGCTCCGTTCTCAACGAAATCAAGTTCCTGCAAACATTTGGGCAGGTCGAACTGATGTTCCTGACTCCTTATCCGGGAACACGCCTCTGGGATGAAGCCAGCAATGCTCTAATCACCCGCGACCTGTCCAAGTACGACTCCTATCACATTGTCTACAACCCTTCAAAGATGTCTCAGAACGACTTGGCGGAGATTTACCGGCATACGGTGCGTCACAACCGAAGCTTGTATGCCGCCAAGCACAGTGCAGGCAGTCACAAAGTACGGGCCGAGTCCTTAGGTGTGAATTGAAAGGCAGCAAGGAGGATGACAATGGCAGAAGAAGGCACGGGTGTTGCGAGGGCTCCAGTTCCCGTTACCGGTGACGAAGCCGCCTACGAGCGCCGTTATAACTACTGGAAATGGCGGAGCCTGATGGGATTTTGTGTTCTCTATCTGTTCACTTATACCGGACGTTTGAACATGGGCATTGCGCTGCCCCTTCTAAAACGTGAGTTTGGATGGACGAGCGCGCAGGTCGGACTGCTTTCGTCGTTGTTGTTTTGGGCCTATGGAAGCTCGCATCTTCTCTGGGGTCGCCTGGGCGACAAGTACGGAGCACGCTGGCTGTGCGGGACCGGAGCCATCCTCAGCACCGCTTTGAACTGGGTGGCAAGTTTTGCCACGTCGTTTGCCGGGATGGCGATTCCCTGGGCCATAAACGGCGTCGCTCAGGGAATGCCGTTTTCTCCGGGGCTGGGCATGGTAAACCGCTGGTGGGAGAAGAAGCAGCGCGGCACCGCCATGGGCCTGGTTATCTTCTCCTCGGGTTGGGCCACGGTTGTGGTCTGGGTTTTGGCCGCCAACGTCGCCGCTCCAATCTGGGGGTGGAGAGGAGTGTTTCGATTCCCTGTCCTGTTGATGGGCGTTTTAGGGATCGTCTCATTCTTCATCATTCGTAACCGCCCGACCGATGTCGGACTGAAGGATTATGTTGAAGAAAACCCCGAGGCCATGAAGAAAGAAGCTAAAGAATCCACCAAGGGATTAGCGCCGTACATCAACTGCCTGAAAGACTGGAGATTGGACGTCGCCTTCCTGACCATGGGCTTGGCCAACTTCAACCGCTACGCCCTGCTTACCTGGATTCCTCTTTATTACATGGAAACGGCGCATTACAACATCAGCCAGGCCGGGTTGGTTTCGCTCTCGCTGCCGGTAGGCATGGCGTTGGGGCCCGCGGTAGCGGGGCTGATCTCTGACAAGCTGTTCGGGGCGAACCGTTACCAGACAATCGCGGCCTATTGCCTGGTGGCTGCCGTATCGGCGCTTCTGATCGCCGTCACGCCAACCCACTATATAGGTCTGGGAGTTGTGTACCTGTTTCTCGCGGGATTTTTCGTCTACGGAGCCCACGGCCCCATTTGGACGCTATCCCAGGATTTGGCCGGCCGCAACAAGGGCGGAACCGCCGCGGGGATTATGGATTTCGTCTCCTACGCCTTCGCGGGCTTCGGCGCCGCAGGACTGGGGATACTGCTTACCGTCACCCACGGAAACTGGCCCCTGGCGTTTATGATCGTCGGCGGCCTGTCGGTGATGGCGGCGATTTTGGCCGTGATTACCAAACGATAAGGCTGTTGGTAGCCAGGCACGGCGCCAGACCGAAACGGCGAGGCGCCGGGTCGCAAAGTTATGTTCGTCGCTTCTGCCGCGGAGATGAACGCGGTTTCACAAATGAAAAGCAACTATCACACTAGGAGCTGAAGATGGAAAGGGGACCTTTCTCAACCAACAAAACGGCAATTTCATACAAGACAGAAGAGAAAACTGTCATGCGCGGATATAGCCTCAGCGAGCTGGCTGAGGAAGGGTATTCGTTTTGCGACGCCCTGTACATCCTGTATCAAGGCAGGATTCCCACGGAAGCGGAAGAGAGGATGCTCGACTACGAGATGGGGGCGTTTTTGGAGCACTCCATGTCGCCATCTGCCGCGGCGGCAATCTCGGTCAGCGCGGGCCGGCCCAACCTTCCGGCGGCAATCGCCGCGTCCATAATGACCTTCGGCACGGTCCATGGTCCCGGCGCTGCCCACGGCTACATGATGAACAAGTACCTTGAGCGGGCCTACGCCGAAGGAAAGACTCTGGACGAAATGGCGAAGATCCTGGTCGACGAATACATGGATGCGGGCGAGCCGGTCATGGGCATGGGACAGCCGCAGCACATATTCGGCGATCCCAGGGCCGAGCCTATACACCTCAAGCAGGAAGAGCTGAAGGTAGACGGCGTTTACCTGGAGTTCCAGAGAGCCATCGAAAAGCACTTTCATGCGCGCCGGGCGCGGGACGGCAGAGAGCCGGTCGGAGTCAACGTGGTGGGAGCAGGCAATACTGCCCTGATGGATCTGGGCTTCTCACCCAACGCCGGCTGGTGCATGGGAAGCGTTTGCCGGGGCTTTAGCTGCGCCGCCCACGCCCTGTGGTCGATCAAGAAGAGCCGCGCCTGGGGAGCCTCCAGGCACGAACCCATGGTGCAGATGATCGACCTGTCGATGATCCAGTACGCAGGTCCTCCTGACCGGCCCGTGCCCAGCCAGGCCGAGCGGCAGGAATATGCCAAAAAACAGAAGCAGGAAGGAGAGTACAAGAGATGGGCAATCTAGACGACAAGAGGCTGCCATACGATTACAAGACCCGACCATACGGTACGGTACCAACGGACACCAAGCGGGCGCCTTTCCGATGGCTCTCTGAAATCGCGTATAAGAACGTAAAACGTATCGTAGTGAGGGGATACGACACCACGGAACTGACCGAAGCCGGCTATGGCATTGTCGACGTCCTTTTTGTCGTCTACCAGGCCAGGATCCCCACCATCGAGGAAAATAAGCTGCTGAACTACCTCATGATCCTCAGTTTGGATGACGGTTGCTGTTCGCCGCCCGCCATGCTTACCAGGATCGTGGCCATGACCAAAACGCTGTTGACGCAAGCCGCCGGAGCAGCCGTGCTGGCCTTTGGGCACGCCTACGGCGCCTACTCGGCGTTTGGCAATATGCTGGAAACCTACCTGCTCAAAGCCGAGCGGGAAAAGCTGTCGCTGGCTGAAGCGGCGGCGGCGCTTGTCGCCGAAAACATGGATGGCGAAGGGCTCGGCGTATCCGGGCTCATGCTGAAAGATCCCACGGCCAAGCGGATATTCGCTCGTGCGGAAAAGCTTGGCCTGAAAGGCAAGTACATCACGTTCATGGAGGAGGTGGTAAAAGCGGCGCAAAAGGCAAGCCGCGAGCCGGTGGATCTGGACTTGCTGGGAGCCAGCGGCGCCGCCATGATGGACCTTGGTTTCTCTCCCGAAGCCACCTGGGCGATCATCGCGGGGACGCGCGCCCTGGGGGCGGGCGCGCAGTATATCGAACAGGTGGAGAGATCGGCCTTCACCAAGGTGGGCGAGATCCTGACGCCAAAGGAACTCTACGATGGCCATGCTGACCGCAAAGTCCCTCCGCTGAGCGAGCGGCCAAAAACCGGGGCTCAGACTTATAATCTCGAGGACTGGAAAAAGGCGTTCGAGGAGAGGAAGAAGCTTCACGGCAGCGGCTTCGCCATCGTCGAGCACATCGAGGATCCGCGCAAGCTGCTCGAGCAGAAGAAAAAGGCCAAGAGCGCTAAGCAGGGGCCTGCCTGAGGCGCAACCCGGAGAAGCTGGGAAGAATGGTAAAGGCGATCATTTTTGACTTCGGGCAGACCCTCGCTGATGCCGCGGGCGGCTTCCGGGCCGCCGAACAGAAAGCGGAGGTCAGCCTTTTTTCTCTACTCAGGACGACGCCATGGGAGGATTTCCTTTCGCGCTACCGGCAGACCCGCAAGTCCTTTCAGGAAAGATCGGAATTTTCGCGGAGAGCATTGTGGGCAGAGGTGCTCACCTCCTATGGCGTCGTGCCGAACTCGGTCCGCCTGGCCGAGTGGGAAGGCGAATACTGGAACACAGTCGAAGCGGCGACCGCGCTCTTTCCCGAGGCCCAGGATGTGCTGTGCAAGCTCGGCATCAAGTACCGCTTGGCACTAATTACAAACACCCGCGGGGAAACAAAGCCCGGGCGGGAGCGCTTCAACCAGCTCCCCGGCTTCGAGCAGTTTTTTGCCAGCATCGTTGTGGCCGGCGAATCCGGTGTTCCGCCCAAGCCGGACCCGTCCCCTTTCCGCCTCTGCCTCGGCCAGCTCGGGATCGCCGCCAGAGATGCCGTTTATGTCGGCGATGACTGGCGCATTGACCTCTGTGGCGCCGGCCAGGTTGGCATGCATCCCATTTGGCTTCAGCATCATTCCGTGCCGCGATCCTGGCCGCAAGTAGAAACCTCGGTTCCGGTTATAAGCAGCTTGAGCAGCCTGCTGGAGTTGAATACCCTCCTTCCCAAAGAGCTGTGAATTTGCGTCTGCTGATCGGCCGTGAACATACTTAATCTTGGCTGCGCGTCTCCGGCGCTGTCGTTCCGCGAGGGTCATGGCTGGTTTTCTTTTGGCTATCGCATTAATCACTCTGGAATGAGTTTCCCGAGACTCTCGTGAGATCAGAATGTGTCCTAAGCTGATCGCACTGCATGCTGAAGCAGGGCAGCGCCTACCAAGCAACGCTGCCCCTGAACATCGACCGTCACTAGAAGTGAAAACCAAGGGCAACAGTGAATACCCGCGGCGTAACATAGTGTGTCCCGCTGAATGTGGACAGGAAGTTGTAGAGCGCAACCTTGTTCAACAGGTTGATAGCAGTGAGCTGAAGGCTCCACTTGTATCTCTCGCCGTGGAACAGGTTGTCGTCACCGACGGACAGGTCAAAGAGATTGCGAGGACCAATACGCGGAGGATTCTTGTCGTCATTCTCGGTCCCTGGAGCAGGGATCGAGATCAGTGTTGAACCATATAGAGAAGCGGGGCACAGGTTGGGGCCCAAACCGGAGCTGATAGGAACGCCGATGGGGTGGCCCGGACCTGGTGGCAGTGCATGTACTGGTCCGCAAAACAGGCCAGCTTGAGCTTGCTGATTGGGGGTAAGATTCGATACGTCAACGACGCTAGCGCTACCAAGCGGGCCGTTGCTGCAATTCCCGCCTGCACAGGGAACCGGTCCTGCCACCAGGCCGCTGTCGTAGCGCCAGTTGAGGCCTACCCACGGGCCTTTCTTCCAGGGTTGATATTGCAAGTGGGTCGTCTGATTGAATTTTTCGTCATGATCGATGCGGAAAACTCCTGACGGCGCGGACGGGGTGGCGCCGGCACCACCGAGTTGCGGCTCAAAAAAGCGCGCGGCGACGCTGGAGAAGACCACGAAAGCGGTCAGGCCATGGAAGTTCGTCAGGCTCACGCGGCCCGCGACTCCAGTGATTTTTGATTTATCCCACTCGATAGGAAATGTGATTGGGGTGCTGCCCAATACGCTGAAGTCATACGCGTTGTGCGTGTACTTCCAAATGTACTCGCCGGAGAACACTATGTGTTTGCCGAAGGCCTGCTCGAGTCCTGCATGGAATTCGTTGCGCCGGCCGGGGCTTATCGGGGTAAGGCCAGTCGCCGAGCAGCCCAGCAGTGGATTCAAGACAGGATTCTGGCAGCCTATACTGGCAAGAACCAGGTTCTCGTTGAAAGGGGTTTCCATTATCCGCGCGTAGGAAATCCTTAGAACAGTCTTGGTGCGCTTAATGTTATAGGCGGCCCCGAGGCGTGGTTCGGCCATTCTAGCTGTGCTCAGGCCGTTGTAAAAATCGCCTCGAAGGCCGAGGTTGAAAGACCAGCTTCCTTTCGTAATCGCATCCTGGACATACATCGCCAGTTCTTTCACGTCGGCGTGACCGTTAAAATGATAGAAAGTTCCTCCTGCCCTGGTGAGATCATATGGGGCCAGAGTGGTGCATGGCGGGCCGACGGGGTTGCCACTCATATCCAAACACCCCAGTGAGCTGAGGAGTGTAGGATCAACTATGCCGAGGCTGTCATTTTCATTGAGGAAGGTGTGCTGGTAAGTAGCTCCGACTTTCAAGTTGTGTATCCCCTTCACGTAGGAGATATCCGAACGAAGACCCGCATTCGTCAGGGTGCGATTCTGAGCCACGCTTTCGCTTTGAAGATCCGGCGCGAAATCCGAGAACGGGTTGGCGCTTGGGTAATAGTTGTATTGGTCACGCCGTACAAACGCGCCAAGGGTAAACACCGCCGTCGTCCCCAGCGTTCGATTCCACGAAGGAGCGATATTAATGGTCTTGATTTGCGAGCGCTGGTCGGCTGGACCGACTGGGAGGCCATTGGGGCCAAGGCCGCCATTATTAACCACCAAGCCGTTCCACGCAGTCGCGTTTTGCATGTCATAAGAGTTGGGTGTCTGGAACCAGGAACGCGTAAATCCCAGATTTAAGTGCAATGTGTCAACATTTGAAAGCTGATAGTCGAAGCGGTCGAAGATGTTCTCCTGGTTCCCTTTGTCATGTATTACCTTAAACTCCGGGGGATCCAGAAAGCGCCCGCTATTAAGCCCATTGGCGGAGACGAAGTTCCCCCACTTGTCGCCTCCGTATCCCAACGTGAATCCGGCACTAGCCGTGCCGAAGCTTCCGTATGAAGTTGTGACACTGCCGGTCGGCGTCTTGAGTCCCAGGCCAGATCGCGTTGTGGCATTGATAACTACACTTGTCTTGTCTCCGTATTCGGCTGGCGGGGCGCCTTCTATGACCTCTATCGATTGAATCGAATCAATGGGGATCTGGTTGGAAAAGACCTTGCTCTGCTGGTCCGTGATCGGCTGGCCGTCAACCGAAAATGAGTTTTCCGCATGATCTCCCATTCCGTGGAAAAGGCCATTGGAATCCGCGGCAATACCAGGCGTGGCTAGCGTCACCAGGGAACTTACAGACGATGACTGACTTTCTAGCGGGAGCTTTTGAAATAAATTGCGATCGACATCGGTATGGAATGTCGGCGTTTTCTCGAGCAGATCTGCGGAGCCCTGAACCGTTATGCTGGTCGCAGCAGCTTCTAATTTTAGGCGGATCGCGACCTTTACCGGGACGACTGACCGAACGTCAATATCCTGAGCGTACGCGGCAAAACCCTTTGCCGTTGCGGTGAGATGATAGTTGTTAAAAGGGACGTTCGGGATGGTGAATTTTCCTGAACTGTCGGCGGCGACGGTTCGGTCAAAACCGCTGACCGGATTTGCAATCTCCACCGTTGTATTTGGAACTACTGCGCCTGAAGGATCCACTACAGTACCGGTAACCGATGTTGAATTTCCTCCAGACTGCGCCATTGCGTTCAAGCCGAACGCCAGCAAAAACGCAACTAGAATAATCAAAGCAGAAGACTTCTTGTAAGAAGCCAGCATGGATCCTCCTATGCCATACCGCACGTTGACTCAGGGAATACAGAATTTCGGCAGCAGAATTTGCGCTATGAACAATCAGGCAATCGGAGGCGGGGGGCGGATGAATTTAGCCGGTCTGGAAAGCCGGGAAACAGGCTGCGGCTGCGAAGGAACTTCGCAATCCGAAATAAGATGGATTACCGGCGCCGTGCTGACCGGGGTTGCGGCGGCCACAAAGTGAATGCTCAGGCAGAGCGGACAATCCGGGTGCCCGGTTTCGGCCGGGTGGAAGTGCGCCACCTGCACCAGCGCCATGGCGATGAACATCGCCAGTGTCAAAAGCGCGATCCACTTGCGGGACGCTGACCGGCCGAATTGGCTCTCAATCTTCATGCCATCAGACACGGTAACGGCGTTTTACCCTCCGGCAAGGGTGAAATTGACATTGATCTGCGTGTCGACCTCGACCGGTTCGCCGTTCAAGAAGTAGGGTTTGTAACGCCACTGTTTCACGGCATCCATTGCCGCCTGCGCCAGCAGCGGCGAGCCGCTCTTCAGGCGAACGTCGCGCACCGATCCATCCTTGCCGATCACGGCCAACAACACCACCAGGCCTTGAATGTGCGCCTGGCGGGCCAGAGGTGGATATTGCGGGCTTACGCCATGAACCAGGTTCCCCTGCGCCACGCCGGAAGAGACGCGTATCTTTTGCGGCGGTGCGGGTGTTGGCTCGGCCAGTTTCGGCACTACTGGTCCGGTGCCGCTGCCGCCCAGCACTCCCCCCAGCACTCCGCCGGGCACTCCTCCCACAACCCCTCCAACGACTCCGCCCTCGGTGGGCGGCGGCGCCGGATCGTCCTTCGGCGTGGCGATCTCTTTCGGGATTACGGTTGGCGTGCGCAGCCGGGTGTCCGGTTTAGCGGTAATGTGCGGCTTCGCCGTAGCCACGTCAAGGTGGCGCGGAGCTGCCGCAGGCGGCGGTGGCGGCGGAGCGTACACCAAGGTCGTTAGCTCGGGCCGGGAGGGAAGCGTGTTCGTATAAAACAGCGGCACCAGAAACAACAGGCCGACGACCAGCGATTGCAATGCAAACGATACAACCGTCGTCCAGGGACTGCGCTTTTGTACACTGCCGCCCGATTCAAGGAGGCTGCCTTCAAACATAATCGTGAATCTCCGAATGTTTCAGCTATTGGCTACATGGGCCCCCGTGGCTCCTTGTCGGGCGGGGATACCGCCCGCCTCAGGAAGATAGGGAACTGCCTACGCAGCCAAGCTTATGGTCTCGAACGGAGAATCAAACTGCGGCAGGCGGGGGGCGAATGTAGATAGGGGAGGAGTGAGCTAAAAGCGGCGACTGCACTTCTGCTGGCGGCGCGTCGGCAATGCTAGCCGTCAGTACAGGGAGCACCGGAACAACAACCGCTATCGCGGACGCGTGGACTACCTGACAAAGGGGGCAGTCCGGGTGGTCTGGATGTTCAAATGAATGATAGTGGACGGTCTGGACAGCCGTGAACAAACCGAATATCAACACCAGCAGCAACGCCAGCCTGCGTGAGCGTCCTTGGTGCAGTTGGTTCATCGGCTCCACCCCGAGTATATACCTCCGATTTGAGATGCGTAATCTGCTCTCCAGGATTGGCGCTAAGTTGATGATATTTGCTATTGGTGCTTGGGACGGAGCGGGCACTGGCAGGGCTAAGGCCGCCCCGGCTTAGCGAACGGCTAGCGTGAGGTCTGGGGCGCAGTTGCTAAGTGCTTAAAAAGGACTGGGATGCGGCCCGCGCAGGACTCTTGGAGCGGCAGCAAGCGCCGGAGCCGATGCTGGCTGAGCTCCGTGTTGATGAAACGGGTCCAGCGGCGACGACGAAAGTTTCCCGCCAGTTGTCCGCCTGAGCACGCCTTATCGGCAGGTGTGTTCCGCGCGTTCTGAGCAGTTGTTGCCCAATCGTCCGCGCGCGAGCTGCGCGTGCCATGCAGCCATGTTGCCGTCCGGCTCCCGACAGCTCTCGATTTTCTTCTTCTCGCGGACAACCGCTCCCGCCCCAGCCATACTCGACACGCAGGCAAGCGGTGGGATAGGAGGATCACGTGACGGGTCAGCCGCTGGTTATGAGCACCCCTGACGGAAAGTTCTATCGCGCCAGGATCACCACCCGTGTCGACATCGCGCCCGACCTGTGGATGCTGCGTATCGCTCCTGGCGGAGAGTTCCGTTTTCAACCGGGACAGTACGCCACCCTGGGCCTGGTGGGTGCAAGCAAGCGCTCCGAACGTGCGTACTCAATCGTTTCTTCACCCTACGAGGAAGAACTGGAATTCTTCTTCGAATTGGTCTCGGACGGCGAACTGACTCCGCAACTCTACAAGCTGCAAGCAGGGGACGAACTGCTGATGCGCAAAGTGCCTAAGGGCCGCTTCACGCTCGATAGGCAGGGAACGCGAACCAATCATCTGTTGGTATCCACGGTCACCGGCCTGGCCCCATTCGTAAGTTATCTGCGTACGCTGTACCGGGACTGCGGCGCGGGCAAAATCCCGCAAGGACACCAGTTGTACCTGCTCAACGGCGCCAGCCGCCCGTGGGAATTCGGTTATCACGAAGAGGTTCAGAAAATCGCCGACGAGTGCTCGTGGCTGACCTATGTGCCGACGGTTAGCCGTCCGTGGGAAGACGAGAACTGGAAGGGCGAAATTGGCCGCGTGGATGATGTGCTGCGCAAGTACGTTGACCTGTGGCGGCTCAACGCGGAGAACACGATCGCCTATCTCTGCAGGCATCCGGAGATGATCGAGCACGGGAAGGGGATCCTGAAGCGGCGCGGCTTCCCCAAAGAGGCGTTGAAGGAAGAGGTGTACTGGATACCGGCGAAGCCGAAGGCACTGATGGCGGCCTGACAGAGTGTCCGCTCAACTCCGGATGTGCTTCAATCATTAAGACGGCTTTCGTCAGCTCTCGATTTCTTGAGTACCTTTGGCAACTTTCTCTAAACCGCCCGATTCCACGTTTGTAGTCCCACAATTGGTCCGCTAACCGGTCCAAAGTTTGGAGTTCAGTTGGCTGCGCTGAAGGCGGAAGTGGAAGCAATTCGGAAGGCCAAGATCTATGAGGCGGTCGCCAGACGCCTTGAGCAATTCATCGAGCAAGAACTGCATCCCGGCGAGAAACTGCCTCCCGAACGCCGCCTGGCGGAAATCTTCCGTGTAAGCCGCAGTTCCATTCGCGAGGCTATCCGAAGCCTGGAGTTGGCGGGACTCGTGGAGCCCCGTCAAGGCGCGGGCACAGTGGTTCGCGAACCGTCCAACAATGCGGTAATCATTCCCATCTCGAACGTGCTGCTGCAGAGGCGCCAGTCGGTCGCCGAACTGCTAGACGTTCGCAAGATCATCGAACCTCCACTGGCGGCGCGCGCGGCGCTGAACGCATCGGCCGAGGAACTGGCCGAGATGGCAGACATCTTGCGGCGTCAGGAAGAGAAATTTAGCCAAGGCGAACTGGCCATCGACGAGGATGCGGAGTTCCACGCCAGCATTGCCTTTGCAGCCAACAACAATGTGGTGCTGAAGGTCCTGGACGTGCTCATGGACCTGTTGCGCAACACTCGCGCGCAGTCGCTGCAGGTAAACGGGCGGGCGCAGAAATCCCTTGCCGGTCACAAGCGGATTTTGGCCGCCTTGAAAAAACGGGACGCCGCAGCCGCCGAAACCGCCATGCGCCGTCACATCGAAGAAGTCGAAATCGTAGTGCTGGAGAAGCTCTAGTAAGGAGGATTTCCAAATGGGCCGGCTATTCGCCGTCGAGATTGTCTATCGTGGAATATTTCAGAAGACCCTGGCCAAAAACATCAGTCGCGGCATTGTGCTGGCGGCGCATAAGGAGGGGAAGCCGGGAATTTCTTTTGGCCGTTACGGCGACAGCCCGGAGCGCAACGGCATTCCAGCCAAGAACTTCGCCATCGTTGCCAGCGACGAACAAACCCTGCAAGAGGGTATGGCGAAATACGAGCCGAAGGAGGTGGACATTACCATTTCCGTCGACGACACCCTTTGCAAAGGAGTGGAGTCGTGGGCATGGTACGGGCTGCAGCCGATTAACCGCCTGCTGAAGCCGAACGGCACGCTGATCGTAACCTCACGCCAGGAGCCGGAAGCTTTGATTGCGATGGCGCACCGCAAACCAGCGCCATACCAGTTGGCCGTCGTGAAGGCCATCCCGAGCTTTTCCGGACTGTGGGTCTACAAGAACGACCACACCGATGTGCGCATCCTGGGGGTGATTGCGAAAGTTCTGCCGGAGCTGTTCAGCCTGGACTCCGTGCAACAGACAATCATGGAGGAGTGGAACGACGAGCTCAAGGCTACCTCGGCGGCACGCGCTTACGAGCGGATCACGACCGTAACTGTTCCGCCCGACCAGGGCAATCCCGAAACGCCTTACCAGTTCGAGCTGCCCAAGTGGACGGAGATGCGAGAAGGGGTAGTCATTCCCTGCATCGCCCCGGGCGGGGGCTTCGAGGATCCGCAAACGCACGCCAGCGGCGGCTTCCGGCCGGAACGCAATCCAACCTTTAAGAAGTTCAGCACCCGCACCATGCGGCCGGTGGTGAATTTCGATACCTGCATCAAGTGCACTCTGTGCTGGCTGCAATGCCCGGACTCCTGCTTCGATGTCACGCCCGACGGGCTCTACGACGCCAACATGCAGGCCTGTTGCGGCTGCGGCGTATGCGAGGCGGTGTGCCCGGTCGAGAACTGCGTCACCATGGTCAACGAAGCGGCCTTTGCCGATAACGCCAGCCAGTGGGAGGCCTGGAAGAAGGACAAGGAAGCTTACAAAGCCTGGCTGGAAGCGAAGATCAAGGAACACCCGCAGCGTTCGCATGGCTTCCGTTACCGCGGCCAGTACGAAGAGCAGGTGCCCGAGATGCTGGACATCGCCAAGGAAGCAGCTTAGGTGGCAACCTCACCCTCATGGAGCGCGAGGGCGCTTGATGAGGGCCCCGCATCAGGAGGAATGCTGTTATGGCACAACTGGCAGTAGTGGAACATCAGGTTCCAACCGATAAAACGGCCCTCATCACCGGTAGCGAGGCCATTGCGGTGGCCTGCAAGCTGGCCGATGTGGACGTAATCACGGCTTATCCGATCCGTCCTTACGACACGGTGATGCAGTACGTGGCCAAGCTGGTAGCCAATGGCGAGTTGGACTGCGACTATATCGTGGCGGAAAGTGAGCACTCGCAGTTCGAGATTGTGAAGCATGCCTCGGCAGTCGGCGCCCGCGTCTTCTGCGGCAGCAGCGGCGTGGGGTGGATGTATGCTTTCGAAGCGCTGACGGTGACTCCGGCGCTGCGCATTCCCATGGTGGCCATGGTGGGCAATCGCGCTCTGGACGACCCCGGGGCTTTCGGCGTGGAGCACAACGACGCACTCGCGGTACGCGACCTCGGCTGGCAACTGGTTTGGGTCGACAGTGCACAGGAGGCTCTCGATACGGCGCTGATCGCCTATCGCGTGGCCGAAGACCGGCGGGTCTTTCTGCCTTGCGCCATCAGTTGCGACGGCGCTTTCCTGACGCACTCGCAAGGGCTGGTCAAAATCCCGCCCCAGGAGAAGGTCGACGCTTTTCTGCCGCGCTACAACCGTGCCGACTTGTTGCTGCACCCGGACAATCCCATCACGGTTGCACCGCAGGCCAACGAAGACTGGCTGATGGAAATTCGCCGCCAGAATGCGGCGGCCATGGACCGCGCCTACGGCGTCATCCGGGAAGCGCACACAGAATTCGAGCGCATCTTCGGACGGCACTACGAGAATCCCTTCTTCGAGGAATATCAGACCGAAGATGCCGACGTGGTGCTGATCGGCATGGGCACGCTCTCCAACCCGGTAAAGGTGGCGATCCGGCAGATGCGCCAGGAAGGAAAGAAGGTCGGGTTTGTGCGCATGCGCTGGTTCCGGCCCTTTGCGGCGGAGGAACTGGCAAAGTCGCTGGGGCGCTTTTCCGCCCTTGGGGTGATCGATCGCGACTTCTCCTTCGGGGCGCCCCATGGGAGCGGAGTGCTGGCCACCGAGGTACGCGCCGCAATGTGCGAGTTGCCCGGTGCGAAACCACCCTTATTGGGCTTTATCTGCGGGCTGGGCGGGCGCGAGGTCACCGTGCCTGATGTAAGACGAATGACCGACTGCGTTTACCAGGCCGCCGAAGGTAAACCACAGCCGCGGACACAATGGATCGGGCTGCGGGAATAATCCGCCTTGGCGGACGCGTTGGGCGAAGATCCGCGGAAAGGATGAGAGGCAATGAGCAGTTTCGTAAAGATCGAACCAACCCAGAAGTTGGACGCCTTCAAAGGCGTGAAGAAGATTCCCCTGGAGGAGTACTTTACCTCTGGGCACCGCACTTGCCAGGGCTGCGAGTCCGCCCTGCTGATGAAGATGATGGCCAAGGCTGCCGGACCAAGGACGATCGTGCTCGGCAGCACGGGGTGCATGTACGTTGCCAACACAACTTACTACAGCACCTCCTGGGTGATCCCCTGGATGCATACCCAGTTGGGCAGCAGCGGTTCCGCCGCGCTGGGCACCGCCGCCGGACTTAAGGCGCTGATGCGCAAGGGCAAGATCAAGAACGAGCCCATCAACGTGATTGCCATTCTGCGGTGACGGTGGAGGAGCTGACATGGGTCTGTCGGCCATCTCGGCTACCCTTACCCATCCCGAGTACAACCTGCTGATCCTTATGTACGACAACGAATCGTACGCCAACACCGACATTCAGCTCTCCGGCAGCACACCCTATGGCGCGCACACCACCTTCAGCCCTCCGGGGAAGATGAAGCGCATTATGCATCATCGCTGGAAGAAGAACATGGCCCCTATGCTGGCAGCCGGCCATCCAACCTGCAGGTACGTTGCCACCATCTGCATGTCCTACGGGCTGCACGGACTGAATGCCATGCGGCAGGCTCTCTCGATCGGGGGCCCAACGTTCATTCACTCGCTTGATCCTTGTCCTAAGGGCTGGGACTACGACCCCATGCTTTCGCACCAGATGGGTGAGTTGGCGGTGAACACCGGCGTGTGGCCGCTGTACGAGGTGAAAGAGGGCGTGCTTAAGCTGAACGGCAGGACCGAGTTGATCGCCAAGGGAAAGCTGAAACGCCTCCCGGTGCGGGATTACCTGCTGAAACAGGGGCGGTTCGCACATTTCACCGAGGAAGATATCGATTACTTCCAGGGCAAAGTGAACGAGATGTGGGAGAAGTGGCTCGTTCCCGGCGTGATCCCGTTCCGCAAGGACATTGAAGCGAACGACGAGAAGGCCGCCTGAACGATGTGACGGTGACGGCATTCCACCTTGGCCGGCGATCGCCGTATCGAGTATCGGGGCTGCCGGGCATTGTAAGTTGCTGTCGTTGGTAACCACCTCCGGGTGCAAGCAGACTAAGGTGGGCTTTCCGGGCTGACGGCAAACTACCGAAGGAGTCGAATCATGGCTATCTCGGTCGCTTCGAGCACGCTTTCGCAGGAATCACGCGCCCCCAATCGTTGGATTCAGTTGGTGGCTGGCATCGTCGCCATGATGGCCATTGCCAACCTGCAGTATGCCTGGACGCTGTTCACCAAACCGCTCACGGTCAGCCTGCACGCCTCGCTGGCGGCGATCCAGGTGGCCTTTGCCGCGTTCATCCTGGCGGAAACCTGGCTGGTGCCCGTCGAAGGCTATCTGGTGGACCGGCTCGGTCCGCGGCTGATGATCGCGGCCGGTGGGGTGCTGGTTGGGCTCGGATGGATCGGAGCCGGCATGGCGCACAGCGTGCGAGAGCTGATTACCTACTACGCCATCGGCGGCGTCGGCGCCGGAGTGATCTATGGAGGAACCATCGGCAACGCCTTGAAATGGTTCCCCGACTGCCGCGGACTATGCGTCGGCATGACCGCCGGCGCTTACGGCATCGGCACGGCGCTGACGATCGTTCCCATTGCCCGCATGATCAAGAGCTCCGGCTATGCGCATACCTTCGTGACCTGGGGAATCATCCAAGGGCTGGTTGTGTTGGTGGCGGCGGTATTCATCGCTAAGCCCCCGGCCGGCTGGTCGCCGCCCGGCTGGAAGGAAAAGGAGACGCAGCAACGCAAGGTCAGAATCGCCGCCGTCGACCTGACGCCCGGGCAGATGCTTCGCCACGGATCCTTTTATGCCATCTACTTGATGATGACCATGGTGGCCTTCAGCGGCCTGGTGGTTACCGCCCAACTTGCTCCCATCGCCAGGTTCTATCATGTCGACACTGTAGTCGTGGCCTTCGGCATGTCGGCGCTGGTGCTGGCCATCGAGGTCGATCGCATCCTTAAATGGGCTTACGCGGCCTTTCTGGGGATGGGTGTCGGACCATATCGGCCGCGAAAACACCATGTTTATCGCCTTTGCCTTCCAGTCGCTCGCGGTTTTTGGGTTGTTGCGGCTTACCTCCCACCCCGTCTGGTTCATCCTGATGTCGGGCTTCACCTTCTTCGGCTGGGGCGAGATATTCTCCCTGTTCCCGGCCATCACCGCGGACCTGTATGGCAAAACCTGGGCCACAACGAACTATGGCGTTGTGTATACGGCCAAGGGCGTGGCCTCGATCTTCGCCGGACCGGTGGCGGCCCTGGCGAGCCTCAAGACCGGCTCCTGGATCCAGGTCTTCTGGGTCATGATCGTTTGCAATATGGTGGCTGCCTTCATGGCCATCCTGTGGCTCAAGCCGCTGGCAGCACGCACCATCAGAAGCGCGGAGATAATGGCGTTGGAGACGCCCGAGGCGGCGGCGAAAGTTCAGGATCTTCGAGGCGCGGCATAGGCTGGCGGTGCCCACCCTCGCTGCCCAGTGCGGGGCTTTTCTATAGAAAGGCTTCAGCTTCGTTCTGCGCACAAATCCGTGTTGGGATGCTTCGCTCCGCCACCCTCGGGGCAGACGCGAAAGCGGCGTCTGCCGGGGACCCGGCTTGTCTCAGCATGGGAGTCGAAAAGGGGTACACCTGCCGGGGGAACGTCTTAGCGCCCTTGTGTCAGTCGCCTCGGATTGCAGGTAACTCATTCTGTGGCGCAGCCTTAGGGATTGCCGTGCGGTTACTGCAGCGGCGCTTTGCTTGATTTTGCATCCAACTTCTGACCCGAAGTACGCAACTCACAACTGAATTGGCTGGCGCGATGGTTGCTCGAAGGAGAGCGGGCCTGGATGAAGTCTGTTTCTACGCTGCTGGACATTTTGCAAACCAATACGGGTAATCACAACGCGATCATTGTTCCCGAAACGGGGATTCGCGTCAGCTACGATTCGCTCAGGCAGCAGGTCTTGTCCATGGCCGAAGTCTTGAGAGGCGCGGGTATCGGGCGAGGGGACCGGGTGGCCATTGTGCTGCCGAATGGATTGCCAGCAATCGTCAGCTTCTTGGCAGCGGCGTTGGCAGGAACAGCTGCGCCTATGAATCCGAGCTACCGCTGCGAGGAGTTCAGCTTCTTTCTGGAAGATACCGGCGCCCGCCTCATGATTTGCTCGGAGCATAGCGCCGATGAGGCACGGCGCGCAGCGGCAGAGCGCATTCCGGTATTGTCGGTGGTACAAGAGGCTGATGGGACGGTTCAAGTGCAGGGCTCGCCGAAGAAGGCGCCGATTTCTGCCCCAGCGGCAGAAGATGTTGCCCTGATTCTGCACACCAGCGGAAGCACGGGACAGCCGAAGCGTGTGCCGCTTCAGCAAGGGAACCTGGCAATCTCCGCCGCTAACATCGCCGATACCTACGCTCTTACTCCGGACGACGTTTCGCTGTGTGTCATGCCGCTGTTTCATATCCACGGCCTAGTCGCTTCCACCCTGGCGCCGCTGCTTTCCGGTGGTACGGTCGTGGTCCCGACGAAATTCAACCCGCTGGCGTTCTGGCGCCTGGTGCGGGAGTACCGCATCAGCTGGTATACCGCCGTGCCCACCATCCATCAGCTTCTGGTGGAAAGGGCTGCTCGCCATGAGAACGCCGGCGCTAGTACTCTGCGCTTTGTCCGCTCTTGCAGCGCACCCCTGTCGCCGGGACTCATGCGTCAGGCGGAGGGCGTGTTTGGCGCTCCGGTGCTCGAGGCTTATGGCATGACCGAGGCGGCGCACCAGATGGCGTCGAACCCCTTGCCGCCGCAAGGCCGAAAAGCCGGTTCGGTCGGTCGGGCCGCCGGCGCCGTAAGAATGAGCGTGATGGACGAAGAGGGGAATCACCTTGCCACCGGCGAGCTGGGCGAGGTTGTCATCCAGGGGCCCAGCGTCTTTCGCGGCTATGAAAACAACTCCAACGCCAGCGCCTTTGCCGCCGGTTGGTTCCGCACGGGCGACGAAGGGTATCTGGATGAAGATGGATATCTATTCCTCACCGGCCGCATCAAGGAAATGATCAACCGGGCAGGCGAAAAGATTCCGCCACGCTACATTGATGAAGTTCTGCTCAAGCATCCGGCGGTCGCCGAAGCGGTCACGTTTGGCTTTCCGCATCCGGTGCTGGGAGAAGAAGTGGCCGCAGCGGTGGTCTTGCGCCAGCCGGAGAGCGAATCGGCCCTGTTGCGATACTGCCGTCAGCATCTGGCGGCCTTCGAGTGTCCGAAGAGATTGCATATCGTGGGAAGCATCCCCCGCACAGCAACCGGCAAGATTCAGCGCCACGCCGTGGCCGACGCGATCCTCGGCAAAGCGGCATGAAGTTTCTGATCGCCGGCGCCGGCGCCATCGGCGCTTACCTGGGCGCGCGCATGGCGCGAGCGGGAGTGGACGTGACGTTGTATGCGCGCGGACCCCATTTGCGCGCCATGCAGGAGCACGGGGTCCGGGTGGAAAGCCGTGAGGGAAATTTCGAAGCGCGGCCAAAGGTCGCCGGCAGCCTGCAGGAGGTCGGGCCGGTTGACGTCGTCCTGCTTACCGTGAAGGCGCACAGCCTGCCGGCGCTGGCCCCGCAACTGCGGCCTGTGCTGGACGAGCAGACAACGGTCGTCAGCACCCAGAACGGCGTACCCTGGTGGTTCTTTCAGGGTTGGGGTGGGCCTTACGAGGGAACGCGGCTGGAGCGGGTCGATCCCGGAGGCGTCATTTCCGATGCAATCGAAACCCGCCGCGTGTTGGGCTCGCTGGTCTATTTCGCCACCGAGATCACGCAGCCGGGCGTGGTGCGGCACGATGAGGGAAACCGTATCTCGCTCGGCGAGCCGGATGGAACGCGCTCCCAACGTTGCAGCCGCATTGCCGAGGCGCTGATCGCCGCCGGCTTGCGATGCCCCATCACCACGCGCATCCGACACGAGATTTGGGTCAAGATCCTGGGCAACGTCGCCTTCAATCCCATCAGCGCGCTGACCGGCGCCACACTGGCGCAGATGCTCCGCAATCCCGACGTTGCAGCGCTCGTCCGGAACATCATGCAGGAGACCGAGGCGGCGGCTTCCCGATTGGGCTTGGAGCTGCCCATCTCCATCGAACAGAGGATAGCCGGCGCGGAAAAAGTTGGCGAGCATAAGACCTCGATGCTGCAAGACCTCGAAGCCGGACGCCCGCTGGAGCTGGAGGCCATCGTGGGCGCGGTGCTTGAGTTGGGCGAGCACTTGAATATCCCCATGCCGCACACGCGAGCGGTCTACGCCTGCACCAGGCTACTGGCGGAGCGCAGCCGCTAAAGTATCTTCCGTGAGGTCTTTAGGTCATCATACCGAATCGTATAGGACCTGCCGTTGCCATTCCTACCCATCTGGGAGGGATGCTCTTACCAAGCAGGGGTAGCGCAGCGGAAACCGACTACTCTTATCGCTCGGGCCGGATGTGCGATGTCCCGGTGAAATGTGCGGGCGTCCTCAGCGGGGTGATTACAGGACCCACCGCGGACTACCTTGTACTTTTGTCCAAAGAGGTCGGAGCGAAATGTGCTGCCTGGGTAGGGCTCAAACCAGTCATCAACCCACTCCCACACATTGCCCGCCATATCCAGCACGCCGTAGGGGCTTGCTCCCGATGGAAAGCTCCCTACACGAGTCGTTCCCCCGAACCGGTTGTCGGCGTTCAGCCGATCCCGCAGCAACACGTTGCCCCAGGGGAAGCTCCGCCCATCGTCCCCGCGGGCGGCCTTTTCCCATTCTGCCTCTGTTGGTAATCGCTTGCCCCTCCACCTGCAATAGCCCCGGGCGTTGTACCAGGTAACGAATACCACAGGGTGATCTGCAAACCCGGGATCGGCGTAGCGGCTCAGGTCCGCCGGCTCGGAACACGCGCCGGCTCCTACGCACTGGCGATACTCGGCGTTGGTGACTTCGCAACGGTCTATCCGGTAGGCCTGAAGGTAGACGTCGTGTTGTGGTCCTTCATCGTCAGGATAGGGTCGGCGGCTCCCCATCAAAAACGTGCCAGCGGGGATGAGGACCGTCTCGCCGCAACCCTGGCCGGTCGCGCCCCAGACCAAGGGCGTTAGGGCGAGGAGGATCAGGATCACGCTCGGCCCGATCCGTGTTCTTGAGCGATCCATGGCATCCTTTGCGGTTCATGGGGTTATCTTGGAAATTGCTCAGCCACCTAGATAGGCTTTCTTCACATCGGGACTTGTCAGCAGGTCCTCCGACCTCCCCTGGAGCACCAGAGTGCCGTTCTCCAACACGTAGCCACGCTGGGCAAATTGGAGCGCCATTCGGGCATTCTGCTCGACGAGCAGGATGGCGGTCCCTTCCTGGTTGATCTCTCTGAGCGCCTTGAACATGGTCATCATCAAGACAGGGGCCAATCCCATGGAGGGTTCATCGAGGAGCATCATCCTCCTGCCGCTCATCAGTGCCCGCCCGACCGCCAGCATTTGTTGTTCCCCGCCACTCAGGGTCTCCGCTTTCTGTGCCTTGCGTTCAGCCAGGCGCGGGAATAGGGCAAATACACGATCAAGGTCTTGCTCGATGGCTTTGTGATCTTTACGTGCAAAGGTCGCGAATTTCAGGTTTTCCATGACGGTGAGATTACCGAACAGACGCCTTCCTTCGGGGACATGCGAGATGCCTAACTCGCTGACTACCCTCTCTGCGGGGTACTTGAGCAGATCTTTGTCCATGTAGGTCATCTTGCTTCCCCGCTCCGCGGGGATCATGCGGGAGATCGCGCGCAGCGTCGTGCTTTTCCCCGCGCCATTAGCCCCAATAATGCACACAATCTCCCCTTCAGCCACCTGGAAGCTTATGCCATACAGGGCCTTGATGGCGCCGTAGGAGACCCGGAGGTTTTCCACTGACAGCAGCATCAGATGACCACCTCCTTCCCCAAATAGGCATCGATCACCTTCGGGTTGCTCCGGATTTCCTCCGACGTACCCTCCGCAATGACCTCCCCGAAGTCAAGGGTCTGAATCATCTCGCACAGATCCATGACCACCTTCATCCTGTGCTCAATGAGAAAAATTGCCAAACCCAACCGGTCCCGAATTTGCCGGATAACTTGCACCATCTCCCTCAACTCTTCAGGGTTCATCCCTGCCGTCGGCTCATCCAAGAGCAGGAGCTTCGGGCTTGCCGCCAGTGCTCTGGCCATCTCCACCTTTCGCTGCACGCCGTACGGAAGATTCGTCACAACCTCATTGGCGAACCGGCCAACGCCCATCATATCCATGAGGCGCATGGCTATCGCTTCGGTCTCTGCTTCCTCCCGGACGCGCTTGGAGGTGCCAAAGAAGGCGCCTGCCAACCCGTAGGACAGCTGCGAGTAGCGCGCCAATTTGACATGCTCGATGGCGGTCATGTGCCTCCACAACCGGAGGTTCTGAAACGTTCTCGCAATGCCCTTGGCGGCAATTTGGTAGGGCTGAAGTCCAACCACGCTCTTGCCATCAAGGGTTATCGTTCCTGCAGTGGGCTGATGAATTCCCGTAATCAGGTTGAACACCGTGGTCTTGCCAGCCCCGTTTGGGCCGATCAGTCCTCTGATCTGGCCCGGCTCGATCACCACGTTGAAGTCGTGCACCGCGCGTAGACCGCCAAAGTAGACGGTGAGGTTATGAACTTGTAGCAGTGCCATGCTTCACCTCTCCGGCGGGTTTCATTTTCGGCTTGAGCATTTCTTCGACCTTGAATTCGCGAAAGGCCACCAACCCTGTCGGGCGGAAGATCATCACGAGGATCAGCAGGGCAGGAATGACGATCCATTTGAGGATCTCCAGCGGGCGAAGCGCTTCCATCAATACGTTGAGTCCGACTGCCCCCACGATGGAGCCCACGACGGAGTTCAACCCCCCCAAGTAGACCATGGCCAGCACCTCGCTCAGCTTCAGGATCCCAAATGATCCTGGGTTCACGTACCGGATGACATGAGCGAATAACCCGCCGGCCACTCCCGCCCAGAAGGCCGAGAAAAGGAAAGCCGTCATCTTGGTGCGGCGGGTATTGACGGTCATGGCGTTCGCTGCGGTCTCATCGTCCCGCACGGCATTGAGCGCCTTGCCCAGCGTCGAGCGGACGAAGTTATTGATGGTCAGGACACCGAAGGCAGCGACCACGAAGACCACGGGCAGGCTGGCGAAATCCGGCTGCCCCATGAACCCCCGTGCGCCTCCGACAATCTCGAGGTTCTCGATGAGACTCTTCACGATGAAGGTGAAGGCCAGGGAAATGATCGCCAGATAGTCCCCGCGGGTCCGGAAGGACGGGATGGCGACAAACAGGGCTCCGAAGGCCGCCAGCAATCCCCCCACGATCAAGGACAGCAGGAAAATCAAGAGCCCCGGAACCTGGGGAAGAAGAGGCGCCCCGAGAATTTTGTTCTGGACAAAACACAGGACCGTGACGACCGAGGCTGCGTAAGCCCCCAGAGCCATGAACCCCGGGTGAGAGCAGGAGAATTCCCCCATGAAGCCGTTGACCACGTTCAAGCTTAGGGTCACGATAATGGCGATCAGGATGAGCTTGAGGAGGAGCACCCGGTAATCGCCGAGCGAGGCCCACTGGCTCAGGACAGCATACAGGAAGGCCAGGTGGATCAGGAGCGAAATCCGCTGCGGTAACCGGAGCAACTTCTTCGCCAGCCAGTTAGCGGGCCAAGAACTCAGCCAGGCGACTATCCCAAGAGGCAGGAGATAGATCAGCAGCACATAAAGAATTGCTGCCGGTATGAGGGCGGGTTGCCCAAAGATAATCTCGAAACCAAAGAGGGCAGGCATCTCGCTCATGCCGAGATCCAGCGCCAGCGGGATAGCCTGCAAACCGTTCGACAATCACTGCCGCCAGCGCGCCCAGGAGCCAGCCTAACAGTGGAACCTGGGCAAATGCATCACCCATTTTTGCCAGAAGTCTCACGGGACCCTCCGGCGCGTCGTCAGCCCAGCGCGTTCGATTGGCATCTTCGGTCGGACCTCCTCTATAGCCTTAACTGAGCAGTGTAGGGTTCGCCAAAGAACCCGTGAGGCCGGAAGGTGAGGATGATGAGAATGATCGAATAGGCAATAAGATCGCGAACCGTGGATGGAAAGATCGTCGCCACGAAGATCTCGATGAATCCGAGAAGAAAGCCTGCCAGTGCCGCGCCGACGACCGACCCCCGCCCGCCCAGGATAGCGGCGACAAACGCCTTCCAGCCGACGAGGATCCCCATGTACGGATCCAGGACAGGATAGGCAATCCCATAGAGAATGCCGGCCGCGGCTGCCAGTGCCGAACCGACGGCAAAGGTCATAACGGCGACAGAGCTACTGGACACTCCCATCAATGGCACGGCGACGTAGTCGTAGGCCATGGCGCGCATGGCCATCCCCCACTTGGTGTGGCGCACGAACTGATGCAGGGCAAGCATGAGCAGTACGGACACGACAACGATGATGATCCGAGTGTTGGTGATGCTCACCCCGCCAAGCTGGTAGCTTCGAGTTTCGATCAGGGCAGGAAAGTTCCGGCGTGCCGCTCCAAAAAGCCGCAGGTTCCCCGTCTCCAGGATAATGCCGATCATCAACCCCGTGATGGCGGCTGAGGCCCGCGGCGCATTCCGCAAGGGGCGATACCCGACTCTCTCGACGATCATCCCCAGGAGCGAAGTGGCGAGCATAGCCAAAACGATCGTGAGCGCCAGGATGAGCCAATGGGGAAGCGGCAGCCAGCCCGCCACGGCAAGTGAAACAAGGCCAGAAGAGATGAAGAACCCGATGTAGGCTCCAGACATGAAAATATCGCCATGGGCGAAGTTGAACAGCATTAGCACGCTGTAGACCATCGAATAGCCCAGGGCGATCAGGGCGTAAAAGCTGCCCGCCTGCAGCGCATTGATCACGTTTTGCAGGAAAGACGCCATTCCGTTTGCTCCTCTTCAACAAAAGGTCGGGCTCAGAGCTTCGGCGCCCTGCGCCCGACCCTCGCCACACGTAGCTTCCGCGCTGCGGAGCCGAACGTCAATCGCCGGCCACCTGTGGATGCATCTCGCTCTCGTTTACTTTGGACACACCTGCTTGAAGAAGGTGAAATCCCCCGTATCACTGATTTTGACAATGACCGCACACTTGACCGGGTCGCCACTTCCCTGGTGGAAGGTCATGTTGCCCGTGATCCCTTTGAAGTCTCGAATGCTGGCGATGGCGTCGCGGACGCATTTCCTATCCACCTTGATATCGCCCGTGATCTTGCCACACTTTTGAATGCCGGTCTGGACGATTCCCATCGCATCCCAGGTCAGGGCGGCCACATCGTCAGGCACGTAGCCGTGCTCCTTGTTGTAGCGATCGATGAACTCCTTGGTCTTGCCCGTGGCGCCTGCGGCGGCATAATGGGTGCTGAAGTACAGGCCCTTACAGTCACTGCCGCAGAGCTTCATCAGTTCTGCCGAACCCCAGCTGTCACTCCCCACGATAGGCTTGGTGAAGCCCAGTTGGTGCGCCTGCTTCACGATCAAAGGGACCTCATCGTAGTATTGTGGTGTGAAGAGGAACTGGGCCCCGGAGTTCTTGATCTTGGTGAGCTGCGCGCTAAAGTCCTTGTCCTTCGTCGTAAAGCTCTCGTAGGCGACGACGGAGCCGGCCCCGTGCAGGTCTTCCCAGGCCTTCTTGAAGAACTCGGCCAACCCCTTGGGATAGTCGCTCCCCACATCGTACAGTACCGCCGCCTTCGTAAATTTGAACTGGTCGGTAACGAAGTTGGCCACCACCGGCCCCTGAAATGGATCCAGGAAACAGGCGCGGAAGACCCATGGACGGTTGAGCGTAGCATTGGGGTTGGTCGACCAAGGGGTGACCATGGGGGTTTCGTAGTTGTTGGCGACCTCGCCGGCGGGCACTGCCTGCTTGGAAGCCTGCGGCCCGACAATCACAAGGACCCTGTCCTGCGTGATCATCTTGGTGTTGGCGGCCACCGCCGACTCGGCTTTGGCCTCGTTATCCTCGATCACGAGCTCGACATTGTACTTCCTGCCCCCAACCTGCAAGCCGCCGGCCTTCTTAATGTCGTCCAGCCACATCTGGGCGGCGAACTTGGTGCCCTCGCCGACCTTGGGAATGTCACCGGTGAGTGGGGCATTAATCCCAATTCGAATTGTGGTCGGGGGTGCTGCGCTGATGACGAGCACAAACCCGAGCAGAAACGATAGCAGGACAAAAGCTAGGATCACGTTCTTTCTAACCATTTTCTTCTCCTTCCTCGATCAACTCCTAACCATTTTCGCCTCCTTCCTCGAACCTCTCCTCCCGTGTCAGGGCGGCCCTCTCCAGGGAACATTTCGCATGACCACCTCCTTTCCCACTCAGGGCCTGCTCGGAATGACCCAGCAACCCGTACGGAAAAGAGCTTGCTCCCGAGGTCAGCCGGCCCAGCTGCAGGCGACGAGCATGGCCCCAGTAGACACTGCCGCTCCCAAAAAGCATCGAGCAGGTAACAGCCGACTGTCTAGCACAAAGGCAGGCGACCGTCAAGCACAAAGGTAAATGGGTAGTGGGCTACTTTCAATATTTCTGGTAAAGATCGAAACGATCCTGGGCGAGATCGAAGCCGAAAGCCGCCGGATTGGCTTGGTTTTGTAAGCAATTCATCGGGAGACGCCAATGGAACAAATTAAGCGGTGGCTGCGCGTGATCGGAGTGCCGCTCCTGTTTCTTATCGTTGGGTTTGGGCTGGGCCTCCTAGCGCGCGGTAAATGCGAGTTTGTATCTCAACTGTCTTGCCGAATCTCAGCTGGCCCCGGAAATACGCTTGGATCGGAACAGACGGGATACTGGAGGTGATCCTGTTCCTTCAATGGGCGCCATCTCCGCTCACACGAAGGTCCCGCCGTTTACGGTTGCCATGTGTTTCTCCGCTTCGGTAATGATGTCCGCCGGCGGACGTTTGCCACGGATTGTGACTGGCCCGAGCAGATGCGAAACCCGTTTGCGCCCGATAGTCCCGCCGTTGTTGCGGCGTTCCCAATAGCAGCGGTACCAGCGGCCACTGATTTTGACAATTGCCCTTGCTGTCTGCGCTGCATGGTTATCACGTGTTGCCTTACCCTTTCCACGGCCGCGCACGATGCAAGTAGTGCTTGTGCATCTACTCTCTTGCTTCCTCTTCGGTCTTGCCAGAAGTTGACGCCAGGTCAACGGAGTTAGCTGAACTGGCGTAGCAAAACCACCTATTCCCGTCGTGATGGGTGGTCAACACGAAGTCTTCAAACTTGGGAAATTTAGGGCTTTTGGTGCAAGGAGTGTCTCCACGAGGAGCACCGATAGTCCTCCCGCACGCGTAGATCGAGACTTCTTCACACCCGTATTCGTGCTCCCAAGGTACGCGTTCTGACAGGGGGGCTGAGCAGACATCGCACCGATATTCACTATATAACTCCTCCATCTCCTCAACAGTTTCCTTTAACTTGGCGTTTTCTGCTCTGACGTCGGCAAACAGGTCCACTTCGATTAGCCCGAAATCCCTTGGGATGTCGATCACGCGGCCACGCAAACCTTCAAACCAGGATGCATCCTGTCTACCGTGTACACGACTGATCAGGTGAGAATCTATGGCGTTGAATACCCAACCCGAAGGAAGACCACAGAGTTGGACAACTTGATCGAATGGTAGAACCACGGACAGATGTCGGCCTTTGACCTGATCCTTGAGCGACTTTGCTAATTGGCCGACACGTCGCTCGAAATCGGGGGTAGAAACTATACCGGCTCGTATGAGAGCCTCACTCCATCCTTTGGCTGTGAGCACATAGAGGGAACCAGTCTTTTTCGCCAACAGTCCTTCTGAGCAGAGTTCATCCCAAGAGGTGGGCTTCACTGCTGCGTAAGCTGCATCAGAACGGTCAAAGAACGTGCAGTCAATCGGAGCATCGCCCAAATTCACGAAAAGAAGATTTAGGAGGGTGAGAGCATCAGCACGTCTTGCTTCTTCGGAAAGAGACATGCTGAATTATCGAACGTAACTTCAGTTCGGCGCTACTGCACTTCCTACTACCCTGCTCCTGAACGGCAGAGAGGGTTGAAAAATCTTCCATTTGTAAGCTACTGATTATAAAGGGGAAGGATTGGAGGCGCGGGTCGGAATCGAACCGACGAATAGAGGTTTTGCAGACCTCTGCCTTACCACTTGGCTACCGCGCCTGCGGGTCGGCGCGCGCGTTTTCGGCGCACCCAGGGCTTTCAGACAGACACTCCTACGGTAGCGAAAAACAGGGCAAATGTCCATTCCGGGTGATCCGGGGTAGTGTCCTGATTCCGCTGCAGTTCGGTCTTTATGTTTCGGCCTCTTGATCGTTGGGCAGGCCGGAGTTGTTCGACTCAGCGTACGCCAGGACGATTTGTATCAGGGCGCGGCGGGTGTGAGTAGAATGTACGTTTTCGGACTTACTTACGAACCGCGGCTACAGTGGGTAATCGACAAAGGGGGATCGGAATGAACAACGGCAAAATTGCTCTTGTGACCGGCGCAGGCAGCGGCATAGGCCGGGCGGCCAGCCTGGGGCTGCAAGCGGCAGGCTATTCGGTGGTGCTGGCAGGCAGGCGCGCCGCCGAATTGGAGAAGACAGCCGGGCTAGCCAGTCCGGCCGGGGGCAAAATGCTGGCGGTACCAACCGACATCAGCAAGCCGGAGAGCGTGCGGGCGTTGTTCGCGCGCATCCGGGAGGCCTTTGGCCGTCTCGACGTGCTGTTCAACAATGCCGGGGGCAATGCGCCAGGCATTGCCATCGAAGAGCTCTCCTTCGAGCAGTGGCGCGCCGTGGTCGACGTGAATCTTACCGGCAGCTTCCTCTGCTCGCAGGAAGCCATCCGCCTGATGAAGGCGCAGCAGCCGCGCGGCGGCCGCATTATCAACAACGGATCGATTTCCGCTTATGCGCCGCGCCCCAACTCGGTGCCTTACACCACCACCAAGCACGCCATCCTGGGGCTCACCAAGTGCATTGCGCTCGACGGCCGCAAGTACGACATTGCCTGCTGCCAGATCGATATCGGCAACGCCGCCACGGAAATGACCCAGCGCATGACCCAGGGCGTCATGCAAGCCAGCGGCACCATGGCGGTCGAGCCGCGCATGGATGTCCGGCATGTGGCCGACGCTGTCGTTTTCATGGCGAGCCTCCCGCTCGATGCCAATGTACAGTACATGACCATTATGGCCACCAAGATGCCCTTCGTCGGGCGCGGCTAACCAAGCGAGAAAGTGGCACCATAGTGCCAATTAACACACTAGCGCGACCGGCATGTCGCTTCGAGGTCTGTGGGCAAAGATGAAAAAATGCCCAATCGCCGCAAGTCGGGCTTAGGATTGGCGGCCGCGCCAGCGCGCCATGAGCGTCCATCCAGGCGGAAGCAGCGTCCGCCGAGGCTTGGGTGGACCATCCGGAGCAGATCAGAGCGAGATGTGCCAGTCAGCAATAGTGAGTGCCGTGCACCGATTCGCACCCAACCAATAATCACCTTAGCAATCACACTAATTAGTGACGCGGCCCACAGAGTCGGGTAGCATAGCGGCACCGCGTGTTCGCAGCCGGAACAAGACAATTAAGCTCGCCTTGGCAGTCCGGCGCAGTGGGGCGAACTGCGGCATTCCCAAGCCATTCTGCAAGGCAGAGAAGGAAGAGCTTATGTCGACTACGGACGTCAACAAAACACAGAAGGGCCCCGTTGTCGAGCGTGAAAGCGGATTGGTACGGATCGGGCTATCGCTTTCGAACTGGAGCGAGAAGTGGTTTCCCGATCCCCTCGTCTTTGCTCTGGCGGGCATTGTCGTGGTTTTCATCTGCGGGCTGCTGCTAAGACAGCCTGCCAGCAAACTGGCTATCGAAGGTGGGAGGAACTTCTGGACGCTTGTGCCTTTCACCATGCAGATGGTCATGATCATTATTGGCGGTTACGTGGTGGCGACTACGCCGTTGGTTTACCGTCTGATCGTGGCTTTATCCAAGATTCCCAAGCGAGGGAAGGACGCCATCGCCATGATCGCGTTGTTCTCCATGCTGACCTCGCTTATCTCGTGGGGTCTCAGCCTGATCTTCAGCGGGCTGTTGACGCGCGAATGCGCCAAGCGGGTCAAGGGAATGGACTACCGGGCTGCGGGCGGCGCCGCCTATCTCGGGCTGGGAGCCGTATGGGCCCTGGGCCTGTCATCCTCGGCAGCCATGATGATGGCCACCAAGGGAGCTATACCCCCCAAACTATATGACATCAGTGGACTCATTCCTCTGAAAAATACCTTGTTCTTGTGGCAGAGCATTGCTACGGCGGCAGTGTTGATTGTCTTTTCCGTGGTGATCGCTTATTTCTCCGCGCCTTCTGCGGAAAGCGCCCGCACCGCCGAGTACTACGGCATCCCCTTGGAGTCTCTGGAGCGCAAGCTGGAAGATCGAAGCAAGCCCGGCGAATGGCTCGAATACAGCCCATTGCTGACCATCGTCATTGCCGGCCTGCTCGGCTGGTACCTGGTGGACTTCTTCACCAAGTCGCCCATGGGCGCTCTGGCAGTTCTGGACCTGAACAATTACAACCTGATGTTCATCACCGCCGGCCTGCTCATGCACTGGCGGCCCAAGCGCTTCATCAAGGCGGTTGCCGAGTGTATCCCGGCGACGGGAGGCGTTCTGATTCAGTTCCCGTTCTATGCCGTTATCTTTGGCATGATCGTGGGCACCGGCATTTCCGATTGGCTGGCGCACCTGTTTGCCAGCATTACTACCCATAACACCTACGCCTTGCTGGTCGCCTTGTACTCTGCCGTGCTGGGCGTTTTCATTCCTTCCGGCGGCAGCAAGTGGGTGATTGAGGCGCCCTATGTGTTGCAGGCGGCCAACCTGCACCATGTGCACCTCGGCTGGGTGGTGCAGATTTACAACGCCGCCGAAGCCCTTCCCAATCTGGTGAACCCGTTCTGGATGCTGCCGTTGCTAGGCATTCTGAAGCTGCGAGCGCGCGATCTGGTGGGTTATGCCGTTTTGCAGATGTTCCTGCACATCCCGATCGTCTTTTTCCTGTGCTGGCTGTTTGCCCAGTACCTGCCGTACATACCCCCCATGAAGTAAATGAACAGGAAGCCTTCAGCAACGGCCTCGGCGGCCGTTGCTGGGGCTCCAGACAGAGTTGTGTCTGCCTTGCCGAACGGGGACGGGCGTGTCGCCGGGGTGCCCCTGCCGCCGGATTTCTGGACACCTGGCGGCGGAAGCCAGCATCTAACCATTTTGCCCGGCGTGGTATCCGCTGCAAGAACAACAGTTTGCGTTCTTCCAGTTATTTGCGCTGCGAGAGGAATAAAATAACCGTATCAAGTGTTGCCGCTGGATGGACCCAGCCCCGGTGATTTCATCCGGCAAGCGCAAGCCGCCGCGTGCGGAATGCCGCTCTTCAAACTGCGGGCGGCCAAGTGGGTTGAATCTGGGTGAGGTCGAATCCAGGGAGAGGTTGTCTTTATGAGATCCGCCGAAGTTTGGGTTCTGGCAGTGGCCCTGTTACTGGCGCCAGCGCTGCCTGCCCGCGCCGCCGACAACTCCAAGACCGACAAGGCGGACTCCAGCGAAGCGGACCACCCCGGCGGTATCAATGACCTCAACGCCATCGGCAATCGCAACGTAGGCTGCGGACGCGGCTTGGGCAACTGGTATTCCATCGAAAAACAGGTCGCCATCGGCAAGAGCTTCGCCGACCAGGTAGCCCGGACGGCCAAGCTGGTGCAGGACCCAGTGGTCAACGAATATGTCAACCGTATTGGCCAGAACCTGGTGCGCAACTCCGACGCCAAGGTTCCGTTCACCATCCGGGTGATCGACTCCGACGAGGTCAATGCCTTCGCTCTTCCCGGCGGTTTCTTTTTCATCAATTCAGGACTGATCATGGCCGCCGACAACGAATCGGAAATGGCCGGGGTGATGGCCCACGAAATCGGACACGTGGCGGCCTGCCATGCCGCGCGCGGCGCCACCCGCGGACAGTTGGCGAACCTGGCTTCGCTTCCGCTGATCTTTGTCGGCGGGGGCATAGGCTACGCGGTCTCGGGGGTGGCTGGACTCGGCGTGCCGGTTTCCTTCCTCAAGTTCTCGCGCGACTTCGAGAGGCAGGCGGATTACCTGGGCCTCGAATACATGTACAAGACCGGATACGATCCCCAGTCTTACATACAGTTCTTCGAGAAGATTGAGGCCATGGAGAAGAAAAAGCCCGGCTTCATGGATAAGGCCTTTGCCACCCATCCGCTGACCCCGGAGCGCATCGAGGCCGCGCAAAAGGAGATCGAGCACATTCTCCCCGCCAGGAGCCAGTACCTGCTGGATACCTCGGAGTTTCAGGACGTGAAAGCCCGGCTCACCCGCTTGCAGAATCGCCGCCGCGTTCAGGGCGGCAAGGATAATCGTCCGTCGCTGCGGCGCGAACAGCCTTCCGACACCAACCGCAGCGGAGATCAGAACGAAAAGCAGGACGACGATCATCCGACGTTGCACAGGAGCGATGGCTGAGGCAGGTCCGAGCGCGGCGGATTCCCGGTCGCTGTAATCCTCAGGTAAAATCTTTTTGAACCGGATGGCCCGGAATTCCCCTTCGGGCTGGAGTGAGTGGGCCAGTCTCGCCATGGCAACGCTCAAGTTCAGCCCCGATCGCCCCGATCTCCGTGGATATGGAAGAGCCAAAACCGGAAGCCAGTGAGCCATCGCAGGAGCGCGAGCGAATTGTGCCGCCTCCTTCTTCCAGCCCAAAGAGCGCAAAGACAGCGTTTGTTGACCCGCCCGGCGTCAGCCCGGGCGTAACCGCGGCAGAAGAGCACTCCGGAGAAATCTCATTGGAGGGATTGCACGGCTCGGTGGCGGTGCCCGGCTCCAAGGCCGGCTTCTGGCGGCAATGGTTGGCATTTTCCGGCCCCGCCCTGCTGGTCAGCGTCGGCTACATGGATCCTGGCAACTGGGGCACCGACCTGCAGGGCGGCGCGCAGTTCAAATACGGGCTGCTTTGGGTGGTCGGCCTGGCCAGCCTTATGGCCATCTTTCTGCAGATCATTGCCGCGCGCCTGGGCGTGGCCACGGGCAAGGACCTGGCGCAGGCCTGCCGCGACTGGTATCCGCGGTGGACCCGCTGGCCCAACTGGCTCCTGTGCGAGCTTGCGGTCGGGGCCTGCGACCTGGCCGAAGTCCTTGGCAGCGCGGTCGCCATCAACCTGCTGTTTCACATTCCTCTGTTCTGGGCGGTCATTATCACCGGATTGGATGTGCTGTTGCTGCTGGCCTTGCAGAGCTTGGGCATGCGCATGATCGAAGCCGTGGTCACCGTCCTGATCGCCACCATTGGGGCCTGCTATTTCATCGAACTTTTCGTCATTCCGCAGGTCCAGCCGAGTTTTGCCGAGATGGGGCGGGCGCTGATCACGCCCGGGTTCCGCCAGGCAGGCATGATCTATGTGGCCATCGGCATCATTGGGGCCACGGTCATGCCCCACAATCTGTATTTGCACTCGGCGCTGGTGCAGTCGCGCAAGTTCCAGAAGGACGAGCCTTCGATTCGCAAGGCGATCATGTTCAACACCGTCGACTCGGCCGTTTCGTTGACCATCGCCTTCTTCGTCAATGCGGCGATCATGGTTCTGGCCGCTGTGGTCTTTTTCGGCAAGCAAAGTGTCGCCGTCTCCGGCGGAGAGATCATCCAGTTCAACGCCAGCAGCGACTGGATTCGCATTGCCTATCTGACGCTGGCGCCTTTGCTGGGCACCGTTTCCGCCAGCATTCTGTTTGCCGTGGCGCTGCTGGCCAGCGGGCAGAGCAGCACCATCACGGGCACCTTGGCCGGCCAGGTGGCCATGGAAGGCTTCATGCGCTGGCGCATCAAGCCTTGGCTGCGGCGCCTGATCACCCGCACCCTGGCTATCCTGCCGGCGGTGGTGGTCATCGGCGTGCGCGGCAACAGCAGCGTGACCGATCTGCTGACCCTCAGCCAGGTGGTATTGGCGTTGCAGCTTCCGTTGGCCATGTTCCCCTTGTTGCACTTCACCAGTTCGCGCAAGTATATGGGCAAGTGGCGGCTCGGCTGGTTCCTCATGATCGCCGGTTGGGGTTGCGCACTGCTGATTACGGCGATGGACATCTATGGGTTGCCCGACTCGATCAGTCAGGCCTGGGCGGTTATCGCTGGCGGGTGAAGCGCCGGCGCGATATTCAGGTAAGCGACAGGCGCAGCGGTTGTGCTTGTCGGGATGTAAACCGGGGCCCGCGACATGCGCACGTTGTTGCCTCTATTGGGGTGGTGAGCCATGTACAACAAAATCCTAGTCACGCTGGATGCCACGCCCACGGATCGGGCAATTATCGAGCACGTCAAGGAACTGGCCAGGTTCATGCACAGCCGGGTGGTGCTGTTGCACGTGGCCGACGGCTGGGCGGCGCGCGCCTACGGCCCCAACGCCGTGAGCCCCGAGATCAGCGAGGATACCAAGTACCTGGAGGGAATCCGCTCCGAGTTCCAGTCGCTGGGCGTGACGGCCGAGGCCGAGCTGGCCTACGGCGAGCCTTCCAAGGAAATCGTGCGCTGGGTGGAAGTAAAGGGATGCGACCTGATCGCCATGAGCACTCACGGGCATCGCTTCCTGGCCGACATATTTCTCGGCACTACCGCCAGCCGGGTTCAACACAGCATCAGCGTGCCCGTTCTTCTGCTTAGGGCCAAATAAAAAGCCGACCCAATAGTGGGGAGCAGCGCAGAGACCACTATGATCCGACATTATCTTGGATTCCTGCTTGCGTTAGGTCTGGCCGCAGCCCCGGTGGCCGCGGGGCAGCAGGCGCCGGGAACGCCGAGATGTGAGGAAAAATCGCAGCCGGAAGTTCCCGCAGCCAATCCGGGCAGACCAACTGTCTCCACACCCGCGACCCTCACCCCGGTTGGCTACTTTCAGTTCGAGAGCGGTTTCCTGGGGGCGTGGCATTCGCCGGAGTTTTCCTCACAGTCAAGTCTGGGAGAGGCGGTGAAGTTCGCCGTGGCGCGTCGGCTCCAATTGTTAGCTGCGACGGAACCTTTTGCGCATTCCAGCGCTGTCAAACCTGCCAATGGGACCGGAGACGTCTCGTTGGGAGCGCAAGGGGTTGTCTATCCAGGGGAGGGCGCCAAGCCTACCATCGCGCTCAGTTATTTCCGCCGGATTTACGGCGGCAATACGCCCGACCTCGATATCGGCAGCGCCAGGAACTCGGCGATTCTGCTTGCCAGCGCGGACGTAAAGGGCTTTCACTACGATACCAATTACCTTTTCAACGAACAGGTCAGCGATAATGCTGTGCACCGCGCGCAGTTCGGCCAGACGCTCTCGGTTTCTCATTCGCTGGGGAAGTGGTTCGGCATCTCCGGAGAAATATGGCATTTCACTCAGCCCTTTCTCCGCGGCCGCGCGGTGGGCAATTTGTGGGCGCTGAACTACAACGCGCGCAAGAACCTTGTGCTGGATGCGGCGTTCAATCGCGGACTCACGAGCACATCCACCCGATGGGAACTGCTCGTCGGCTTCACTTACCTGTTGCCGCACAAGGTCCTGCGAAAATAAGGCGTAAGCGTGTGCGAACGCACCCTGCGTTCGGGCGACGTCAGAGTTCGTGCACCTGGCGCACAGACTGAGGGATTCGGGATGCGGCATCGCGCCTGCGATGCGATGGACCTATATCAGGCAATTGCGGGGCCGAACCTCGGCTCATGATAGCTCAAATAGGCACAGTTGCGCCCGGCCCCGGAGATCAGCGGCGGCGCTTGAGCGGCTCCTCCGGAACCGAGCCGAGCACCTCTTCCACAGTTTCGTCCACCACAGCTTGGGGCAGCTCTTCGGCGGCATGCATAACGTCGAGCTGTTCGCCGTCGCGCCTCTCCAGCAGCACCACCGCGTGCGCGATGGCGGCATTGTCGGTGCCCATGCCTTCGGGGGTCTTGGCTTTTACGCCGACACAGGTGGTCTCCACCTTGAGCAGTTCGGCCAGCCGGTATTGAATTCGGCGGGCGTGCGGCGCGATCTTGGGGGCAGCCAGGATCAGCGTGGTATCGGCATTTACCACCGCGTATCCAGCTTCCTCGATTAGGCGCATGGTTTCCTCGATGAAGATTACCGAGTCGGCGCCCTTCCACTGCGGATCGCCCGGCGGGAACAGCGTGCCGATATCGCCCGCCCCGATGGCGCCCAGCAGGGCGTCGGTCAGCGCATGCAGCAGCACGTCGCCGTCGGAGTGTCCGGCCAGGCCGCGGTCGTGCTCCAGTTCGACGCCGCCAAGCTTCAGCGGGATTCCAGCCCGGAATTCATGCGAGTCCCACCCGTAGCCGATTCTCAAACTTTGCTCCGTCTCTCCAGTGACATGAAGAACCCGGCCAGCTCAAGGTCCCAGGGCGAGGTAATCTTGATATTGCGCACCGAGCCCATGACGACGTGTACGGGCTGGCCTATGCGTTCCAGCAGCGCCGCTTCATCGGTTCCCAGGAAGCCGTCGGCGGCCGCCTCGTCGAAGGCACGCTTCAGCAGTCCGAAGCGTGCGCCCTGCGGCGTTTGCGCCTGCACGATCAGTTCGCGGGGAATGGTGGTGCTGACGATGGCGCCATCGGCCGTGCGCTCCACCTGCTTGATGGTATCGACGGCGGGGATAGCGGCAATGGCAGCGCCATGCTTTTCCACGGCGGCAATTACGGCGGCAATACTCTCCGCAGTGACGAAGGGCCGCACGGCGTCGTGCACCAGCACTATGTCGTCGTCGGCGGCCCGGACCGCATTCAGCGCGTTGGCCACCGACTGCTGCCGGTGCTCGCCGCCTTCGACCAGCCTGATGTTGCCGCCCAGGCCGTAGCCGGCCAGTTGCTTGCGGAATGACTCCGCCTCGGGCTTGCGCATGGCGACAAAAATCTCGCTGATGGCCTCCAACTGGCTGAACCGCCGGATGGTGTGAACCAGTATCGGTGCGCCCTCCAGCTCGACAAATTGCTTGCTTCTGGTCTTGCCTTGGGCGGTGGCGCTGGACGAAGCCATCCGCGTCCCCAGCCCGGCAGCGGGAATAATTACGATTACCTTCATAGGGGGCAGCAGTATACAGTGGCGGACAGAGAACTTGCAATCGTAATCATGCAGGCAGGCCGGGACGTTACTCTTTGCATCATTCGCAAACCACCCCACTCAAGCCAACCGCGGGCTTGAATGGGGCACCCGCAAAGAGTGCGAAGTCAAGGAACTTAGAATTAGAACAAACTGTTCTGTTTTCCCGCGCGCTTGATGCCGAAGTGGTCGTAGGCGAGCTGGGTGGCGACGCGGCCACGCTGGGTGCGGTCCAGGAAACCTATCTGCATCAGGAAGGGCTCGTAGATTTCTTCGATGGCATCCGGCTCTTCGGCCAGGGCGGCGGCCAGGGTATTCACGCCCACCGGGCCGCCCTGGTATTTCTCGATTATGGTCAGCAGCAGCCGGCGGTCGATCTCATCGAAGCCGTAGCGGTCGACTTCGAGCATCTCCAGCGCCGCCTGGGCGGTGGGCTTGTCGATTTTGCCCGCGCCCCGAACCTGCGCATAATCGCGCACCCGGCGCAGCAGGCGGTTGGCGATGCGGGGCGTACCCCGGGCTCGGCTGGCAATCTCGAAAGCGCCTTCGGCGTCCACCGCGACGTTCAGAATCTCGGCCGAGCGCTTGACGATGACGTTCAGATCGTCGTGGTTGTAGAACTCCAGCCGCAGCAGCAGTCCGAAGCGCGAGCGCAGCGGGGCCGAGAGCAAGCCGGCGCGCGTGGTGGCGCCCACGAAGGTGAACGGGGCCACGTCCAGCGTGTGGGTGCGCGCCGACGGGCCCTGTCCGATCACGATGTCCAGCTTGTAGTCTTCCAGGGCCGAGTAGAGCAGCTCTTCCAGCACCGGCTGCAGCCGGTGAACCTCGTCGATGAACAGCACCTGCCGGTTGCGCAGGTTGGTCAGCACCGCCGTAAGATCGCCCTTGATTTGCAGCGCCGGCCCCGAGGTCTGCTGGAATGGGACCTCCAGCTCGTTGGCGATGATGGTGGCCAGGGTGGTCTTGCCCAGCCCGGGCGGGCCGTAGAGCAGAACGTGATCGAGCGCCTCGCCGCGCGAGCGGGCGGCCTCGATGGCCACCGCCAGGTTATCTTTGACCTTCTGCTGGCCGATGAACTCCTGCAGCCGCCGCGGGCGCAGCTTGAGTTCGAAGGAAGCGTCGTCTTCGACGACTCCGGCCGAGACCAGCCGCTCGCGATCGGGATTCTGCCTGGGTGCGGGCATCTCTCCGGATGGTACCCAGAAAAGCTGCTGGCTGCAATGAGGTGTTTAATACCGGCAAAGCATTAGCCGCTCACATTTGTGCAGCGAACTTCCATTTAAGTAAGCTCGCCAGCGAGGGCGCCTGCGCTACACTCAAACGTTCTGCTCCAGCAGCTTTAGCATCGCGTAGAGCGCCTGGTTCACCGGCACAGGAACGCCTAGCTCACGGCCGCGGCGGACTACGTAACCGTTTAGGGAGTCTATCTCGGTGGGCCGGCCACGCGCGATGTCCTGGGCCGTGGAGGAGGTCTGCTCTGGCATGGAATCGGCTAGCTTGAGAGTAGCGGCCAGCGGATCGTAACCGGGCAGCCTGACACCGGCTGCGGCTGCCACGGCGATCACCTCCTCGACCACCCCGCGCATGGTTTCGTGCACCAGCGGGTTGGCGATGATAGCCGCGTAGGTGGAGCGTCCCAGGGCGGAGATGGCATTGTAAGCGCAGTTGAGGATCAGCTTCATCCACAGCTCGCCTTCGAGGTTGTCGGAGACCGTGCAGCCGATTCGTGCCTGCCGGAAGATTCCGGCCAGCCGCTCCAGCTCATCGCGGCTGCGGCACTGCCCAGGCAGGTTTCCGATCACCAGTTCGCCGCGCCCGGAATACTTCACCCGGCCGGGACCGCTCATCGCGACCGCGACATAGACGGCGGCGGCAATCGCCTCGATGCCGGTGGCGGCGCGGATGCGCTCGCAGTTGTCAACCCCGTTCTGGCAGCTCACAACCAGCGCGCCTGGCGCCAGGTGCGGGGCCAAAGCTCGGGCGGTCGTTTCGGTATCCAGGGTCTTGACGCAGAAGAGAACGAGCTCGGCGGCGGAGGCTGCCGCAACCTGGGTGGAGGCGGCGACGGTAATCGGCCCCTCGAAGTTCATGTCATCGATGAACAAGCCGTTGCGGTTGATGGCTTCGACGTGCTGCGGGCGGCCGATGAGCGTAACCGGAGCGCCGGCACGGGCCAGCAGGCCGCCGTAGAAGCATCCGACCGCCCCCGCCCCCAGCACCGCCGTGCGCGGCCAACGGTCGTCCCCGGCAAGCGTGGTAGTTGCGCTTGCTGAGGTAGCGTGCTGCGTCTGCCTGTCGCTCCCGTTTGGCAAGATCAGTCCGGCCTTATTCCGCGGCGGCGCGCTTTCCGGCTGCGCTTTTGGTCGCCCGGGGAGCCGCCGGCGGAGCGGCGGAGGCCACCTGGGCCTTGACTTGGTCGAGGACGTTGAACAGTTTCGAAACGTCTGGCACCTCTATGGCCGGATCGCGCGGCGAGGTGCTTACCACGAAAACGGTCGGCGTATGGTCAATGCCGATCCCTTGCCCAAAGACCGCATCCGCCCTGACTTTGGCGGCCAGCTCGCCGTTGGGATCGAGGAATGTGGGCAGCGGAACGTGGTGCTCGTTGGCAAAGCGCTCGATCATGCTGCGGATGTTCAGCCGGGTGATCATGGGCTGGTTGGCAAAGATCCAACTGCGGAACTCCTCGCCCAGGGCCTTTGATTTGGTGTCAAAGAAGCGGGCGGCAATGTGCGCCTCCATTGACCAGGGGTGCCCGGGGATAGGGAAGTCGTAGCGGACGAGGGGGACCTTGTAATTCCTGACGGCATCCTCCAGCAGGGGCTCGATGTGGGCGCACTGCGGGCATTCCAAGTCCTCGAAGACCACAATGGCAATCTTATAGCCTTTGGGCGGGTGAAGCACGGCGGCGGGGCTCTGGGGAGAGCCGGCGGCAGCGGCTAAAACCGCTGTGGCCAGCCAGGCAGTGGCCAGCAGCAGCGCCAGCGTGAGCGTCCGTGAAACAGTTTTCATCGTCAGAGTAGAACCTTTCCTCAACGTGGGCTGATCCGTTCCGCCCGGGAGCGCGGGTATCGCCGCCGGGGACAAATTCTATGGTAAATGAACCCGGGGCGGAACAGAAACTCGCACTCCGCACTAAAGCTGTTTGGCCGGTGCTTTCAGCTTGTGCTACGATTTTTGGTTCTCGTAATTAGTTCTCCGCCGTCCATGAGGCAGACGGAGTCCCCTTCGCGCTTGGCAATCCCAGGTCGGCGAGCTGTTTTGCATGTCCAAGGCGCAGTTTGGCTGCGCGGGGGAGATTTATGGCGTTAACTGCCGGCCAGATGGAGGCAGTTCCGGCCGCCGCCAATCGGCGGCATCCGCCGGGGGACCCCGTTAGCTGAACCGGTAAATGGTGGCAAGGAGCAGGAGTTACGGTGAAAAACTACGAAGGCGCTAATATCCGCAATTTGGCCGTGGTGGGACACTCCCACTCCGGCAAAACCTCCCTGGTTTCGGCCATGCTGTATGCGGCCGGCGCCACCCAGCGTCTGGGCCGGGTCGACGAAGGTAATACCGTCACCGATTACGACGAAGAGGAAGTCTCCCGCCAGATGACCATCTCCGCCGCGCTGGCTTTCGCCGAGTGGGGCAAGACCAAGATCAACCTGGTTGACACGCCCGGCTTCAACATGTTCGTGCATGAGGCCGAGATGGTGACGCCGGCGGTCGAGGCGGCGCTGGTGGTGGTCGATGCGGTCAGCGGCGTGCAGGTGGTGACCGAAAGGGTCTGGAACATCGCCGAAAAGAGCGCGCTTCCGCGCCTACTGGCCTGCACCCGCATGGACCGTGAGCGCGCCGATTTCCAGCGCTGCATGGAATCGCTGACCGCGGCCTTCGGGCGCACCGTCATCCCGGTGCAACTGCCCATCGGCAGCGAAAAGAATTTCTCCGGCGTGATCGACCTGGTGCGCATGAAGGCCTACACCTACGAGATGGGCGGCAACGGAAAAGGCAAAGCGGGTGAGATTCCCGCCGCCATGGCCGGCCAGGCCAAGGAAGCCCATGAAAAACTGGTGGAGCTGGTGGCCGAAGGCGACGACACCTTGATGGAAGAGTTCTTCTCCAGCGGCACCATTGCCGAAGAGCGCATGGTGGCCGGACTGCACAATGCCATCCGCGACCACAAGATCTTCCCCGTCCTGTTTGCCTCCGGGCTGGGCAACATCGGGGCCGACGCGCTGCTGGATTTCCTGGCCGATTATGCGCCCTCAGCGGCGGAGCGCGGAGAAGTGGCGGGCGCAGCCGGCGGCGACGGCGAGCCTCCCAAGCGCCAGGTCGCCGACAGCGAGCCGGTTTCGCTCTACGCCTTCAAGACCGTCAGCGATCCCTTCTCCGGCCGCATTACCTATTTCAAGGTCTTTTCCGGCGTGCTGAAGAACGATGCCTCGGTGCAGAACTTCACTCGCAACTCGGCGGAAAAATTTGCCCACCTTTCGATCATGCAGGGCAAGACGGCCGTTGCGGTAAACGAGCTGCATGCCGGCGACATCGGCGCGGTGGCCAAGCTGAAAGATACCCTGACCGGCGACTCGCTGGGCGACAAGGCGGCGCCCATCCAGTATCCGACGGTGAAGCTGCCGGAACCGGCCATTACCTACGCCATCGAGCCCAAGACGCGCGCCGACGAAGACAAGCTGGGCGCCGGCCTGACCCGCCTGATGGAAGAAGACGCCATGCTGCGCTTCTTCCGTGACCCGCAGACGCAGGAATTTCTTATAGCCGGAACCGGCCAGCAGCACATCGAGGTGACGGTTTCCAAGCTGAAGAACCGCTACCGCACCGAGGTCAACCTCAAGGCCCCGAAGGTGCCGTATCGCGAGACCATCCGCGGCTCGGCCGACGTGCAGGGACGCCACAAGAAGCAGACCGGCGGCCACGGCCAGTTCGGCGATTGCAAGATCAAGATGGAGCCCTTGCCGCGCGGCGGGCAGTTCGAGTTCGTCAACGACATCTTCGGCGGCGCCATCCCCAAAAACTACATCCCCGCCGTGGAAAAGGGCATTCTGGAGGCGGCACAGCGCGGCTTTCTGGCCGGCTACCCGGTAACCGACTTCAGGGTGACGCTCTATGACGGCAGCTATCACGAGGTCGATTCCAACGAGTTGTCCTTCAAGATGGCCGGCCGCATCGCCTTCCGCAAAGCCATGGAGCAGGCCAAGCCCACCCTGCTGGAACCGATCATGAGCGTTGAAATCACCGTGCCGGACGAGTTTGCCGGGGCCATCATGGGCGACCTCAACTCGCGCCGCGGGCGCATCCAGGGCATGGACAACAAGGGCGGCAACACCATCGTGAAGGCCTCGGTTCCCATGGCGGAAATGCTCACCTACGGCACCGACCTGACCTCCATGACCCAGGGCCGGGGCAGCTTCAACATGGAAATGGACCACTACGACATCGTGCCTACGGTCATCCAGGAGAAGATCGTAACCGCCGCCAAGGCCGCCAAGGGCGCAGAGGCGGAGGAAGAAGAGTAATTTCGGTATTGAAGATTTCCGATTGACGGCGATACTCGGCGCTATTCAATTTGACCCGTATGCCCGATGAGAATCCGGGACAAGCGCCTCGTTCTCGATTACAATCCGCTTGCACCCCGGCGAAGGCGAGGGCGCTCGCTGCGAAGACCGGCTTCACGGCGGCAGAGACGAAAATGCCTCTCCGGGTACCAGTGCAGTGATCTCGTGGACGGGCTGGTTGGATATGCACGTGATCGTCTGGGAGTTCAAGCCGAAAGCGGATTGTGAAACGGAGTTCGAGCGGAGCTTTGGACCGGGCGGCGACTGGGCGCGGCTTTTCCAGAAAGCACAGGGGTTCCTAGGCACGGAGCTGCTGCGTGACGGCTCCCGGCCTGAGCGTTACATCACCGTTGATCGCTGGGCTTCGGAGGCCGATTTCCGGCGCTTCCGCGTCCAGTTCGGCCAGGAGTACGAGACGCTCGACCGCCAGTGCCAGGAGCTGATCGAAGAGGAGCGCAGGATCGGCTCATTCGCCACTTGCCCGCCTGTCGCCGAAAAGGCGCACTCCTGACTCATTCCGCGAGGCGATGTTTCCAAGCATAGTCGGCTTCTGGCGTGCGCACGTATTCCATTACGGCGTCATGGCGAGCGAAGCGAGTCGAGGCATCTTGTATTTCCTGCTGCAAAACACAAGATTCCTCCACTTCGCCGCGTTGCGCGCGGCTTCGGAATGACGTTCTTTTGTTAGATTGAGAATCTGCTTTTCCGGAACTGCGGCCAGCCGAATTCCGCTATTCCTGCTGTGCCAGACGGCGCAGCACGGCAAACGATTCTTCATTTTCCGGCGGACGATCCAGCGGGTAGACCTTGGCAAAGGCGATCGTCCCCTGCTTGTCGATGATGAAGATGGCGCGCTGGGAAATGCCGGGAATCGGCTCCTCCTCGCGCAGAACTCCATATTTTCTGGCGACCTCGCCGTGCGGCCAGAAGTCACTGGCCAGGGGAAAACCGATCCAGCCTATCTCTTTCTTCTGCCAGGCCAGGTGGCTGGGAATGGAATCGACGCTTATGCCCACGACCTGGGCATCGTATCCGGCGAATTTCTCCACATCCTGGTTCATCGCCGGAATCTGCGCCGATCAGGTCGGCGTCCAGTCCAGCACATAGAAGGCGAGCACGACGTGCTTTCTGCCCTTGAAGTCCTGCAACCGGAAGCGGGTCTTGTTGCTGCCCAGCACCGCCGGCAAATCGAAGTCCGGCGCCATGTCGCCTGCTTTCAAAGTCATGGCTCGATTATGCAATCCTCAGCCGGCCGCTTGCAACCTGCGCTGGCGAACCGGCTCAGCGACGCGTGCCGTAGGTGCAGATGTGGAGCACCCCGAATTGGATGGTGCCCACCCTCGCACCGTGTGGTCCGGCGCCCGGGTGGGCTATGAAGATGAAAAGAAAACGCATTGCCTCCCACCTTCGCTCGCGAAGGTGGGGCACCCCCAGCACATAGCTATTCGAAAACTGCTCCAGCTAGCTAGTGCGCTGTGACCGGCTTTTGTTTGCTCTGCAGCAGTTGCCGCAGCACGTAGTGCAGAATACCGCCGTGGCGGAAATACTGTGCCTCCTGCGGCGTATCGATGCGCACCAGCGCCTGGAACTGCACTGTCTTACCGTCCGGCTTGCGGGCCTTTACCGTCAACTGCTGGCCGGCCTTGAAGTTGTCGATCAGGGCCCTGATTCCGGTGATATCGAACGCCTCTTCGCCGCTGAGCCCGAGCGATTCCGGCGTCTGCCCGGCGGGGAACTGCAACGGCAGGATGCCCATTCCGATCAGGTTCGAACGATGAATGCGCTCGAAGCTTTCGGCGATCACCGCCCGTGTTCCCAGCAACAGAGGGCCCTTGGCCGCCCAGTCGCGAGAGGAGCCTGAGCCATACTCCTTGCCGGCTAGGACGATGACCGGCACCTTCTCCTGGCGGTACTGCTCGGCGGCCTCGAAGATGGTCGTCTCTTTGCCGCCGGGCAGGTGGCGGGTATACGGCCCCTCTTTGTGCGGAATCAGTTTGTTCTTGAGCCGCGTATTGGCGAAGGTGCCGCGCATCATCACCTCGTGGTTGCCACGGCGCGCGCCGTAGGAGTTGAAGTCGATCTTCTCCACCTTGTGCGCCAGCAGGTACTTGCCCCTGGGCTGTCGGCCTTGATGCTGCCCGCCGGCGAGATGTGGTCGGTGGTGACGCTGTCTCCCAGCATGGCCAGCACCCGCGCCTGCACTATGTCGGCCACCTGCGCCGGAGTCACCTGCATGCCGTCAAAATACGGCGGATTGCGAATGTAGGTGCTGTCCGGCTCCCACTGGTAGGTGTCGCCCTCGGGTATCGGCAGTTTCTGCCACTGCTCGCTGCCCTTGAAGACTTCGCTGTAGGTCTCGCGGAACATCTGCGCGGAGACCGACTTCATGGCGTCATCCACTTCTTTCTGAGAGGGCCAGATATCCTTCAGGTAGACCGGCTTGCCATCGGAGCCGCGACCTACGGGCTCATGATGGACGTCCCAATCGGCGTGTCCGGCCAGGGCGAAGGCCACCACCAGCGGCGGCGACATCAGGTAGTTGGCGCGAACTTCGGAGTTAATGCGGCCTTCGAAGTTGCGGTTGCCGGAGAGCACCGAGGCCACCACCAGATCCTGTTCGGCGATGGTGTCGGACACGTCGCGCGGCAGCGGACCGGAATTGCCTATGCAGGTGGTGCAGCCGTAGCCCACCAGGTTGAAGCGCAGCTTGTCCAGGTAAGGCGTGAGCCCGGCCTTCTTCAGGTACTCGGTTACGACCATCGAGCCGGGAGCGAGCGACGCCTTTACCCAGGAGGGAAGCTGCAGCCCGCGCTCCACCGCTTTCTTGGCCAGCAGACCGGCGGCCATGAGCAGCGAAGGGTTAGAGGTGTTGGTGCAACTGGTAATGGCGGCTATCACTATGCTGCCGTGCCGCAAGGCGCGCCTGACATCGCCCTCGACGCCTTTGCTGGCGGCCGGAGCAGCCGCATCTTCGGCGCCGGGAGCTGTGGGGCCGCCGCCTTCGCCCTCCCAACGATTCTTCTGCTGCGGCGGAACCGCGACCCCGGGCTTCAGCAGCGAGGGCAGCGCGTCGCGGAAGGCGACCGACGCCTTCCCCAGCGGCACCCGGTCCTGAGGACGCCTGGGCCCGGCGATGCTGGGTTCCACCGTTCCCAGATCAAGCTGCAGCACGTCGGAGTACTGCGCCTCCGGAGTCTCGCTGGTATGGAACAGGCCCTGCTCCTTGAAGTAGGCCTCGACAAGCTTGACCAGGTCTTCGGGGCGCCCGGAGAGGCGCAGGTAGCGCAAGGTCTCTTCGTCGACCGGGAAGATGCCGCAGGTCGAGCCGTACTCGGGAGACATGTTGGCTATGGTGGCACGGTCGGCCAGGGGCAGGCTGCGCAGACCGGGGCCGAAGTATTCGACGAACTTGCCGACCACGCCTTTCTTGCGCAGCATCTGGGTGACGGTCAGCACCAGGTCGGTTGCCGTGGAGCCCTCGGGCAACCGCCCGCTGAGGCGCACGCCCACCACCTGCGGAATCAGCATCGAGATCGGCTGGCCGAGCATGGCAGCCTCGGCTTCGATGCCGCCCACGCCCCAGCCAAGCACGCCCAGGCCGTTGATCATGGTGGTGTGCGAGTCGGCCCCAACCAGGGTATCGGGATAGGCGGCCGGTTTGCCGTCCTCGCCCTGGCCCACGAAGACCACCCGCGCCAGGTATTCGAGATTTATCTGGTGGCAGATGCCAGTGTCCGGCGGCACGATCGCCAGGTTCTGAAAGGCCTTCTGGCCCCAGCGCAGGAAGGCATAGCGCTCGCGGTTGCGCTGAAACTCCATCTGGCTGTTGATTTCCGGGGCGCGCGGAGTGCCAAACTCATCCACCTGCACCGAGTGGTCGATGACCAGCTCCACCGGCTGCAGCGGATTGATCAGGCCGGCGCTGCCGCCGAGCTTCTTCATGGCCTCCCGCATGGCCGCCAGGTCGACCACGGCGGGAACGCCCGTCAGGTCCTGCAGTAACACCCGGCTGGGCATGAAGGCGATTTCCTCGGTCGGAACCTGATCCGGCGACCAGGCGGCCAGCGAGCGAATCATCTCGGCCGTGACCACCTGGCCGTCCTCGCGGCGCAGCAGGTTCTCCAGCAGAATGCGCAGCGAGTACGGCAGCTTGGCCGTTTTCACACCTTGCTTGTCCAGAGCATCCAGACGGTGAATTTCGAACTCGCGGTTTCCAACCCGCAGGAGAGAGCGACTGGCAAAAGAATTTTTCATAGAGGTCGCCTGTGAGATGAAATAAGAGCGGACAGTGGCATAACCTGCGCCACCTCACCCGGTACATAAGTGTACGACTTCTGGCGGGTTGGCGGAAGGGGTTGGTTCCGTGAGGCGCGGGAGAACTGGTGTGGTCCTTGCGTTTTGTGGAAAACAGCCAACCAGAATCATGGTAGCATCGTGCAATCCAAATGGTACAAGCCGATGCGGTCGTAAGTAGCCAGGACACCCAGGCCAGCAGGGAGAACAACAAGCTCCGGAGGGAAGACTTTTGCGTTCACGAGTGGTATCGCTTCGTCTTGTCTTTCCCTCCCCACTTGGTTCGCAATTACATAGACCACTTCGGAATAGATGGAACCAAAGTAGTTCTTGACCCCTTCTGCGGGACCGGTACAACTCTGGTTGAGTGTAAGAAGCTGGGTGTCCCAAGCATCGGAATTGAACCAAATCCGATGCCATGCTTCGCAAGCCGGGTGAAAGTTGACTGGAGAGTACACCCCGACAGCTTGCTTCAGCATGCGGAAGAAATTGCGATCCTAGCAACGAAGAAGCTCGATACAGAAGGACTTGCCGAAAATATAGACCTGCCACTTTTCGAGGGCATTGACTTAAGAACCCTGAAGCTCCGGAAACTGCCAGACCCAAGCAAAAAATTGCTACTCACAAATTCTATCAGCCCCTTGCCGCTTCACCGCACATTAGTGCTCCTTGAAGCGCTGCGGGAACTGGCTGATGACCGATTCTCCAGATATGAAGAGCTGGCACTCGCAAAGGCTCTCGTCTTTGGCATCAGCAATCTCGAATTTGGCCCAGAAGTTGGTGTGGGTCGCCTCAAAATTGATGCACCTGTTGTCACTCTATGGATGCGAAACCTGAGATCCATCGCCCGAGACCTGCAACAAGTCAGCCAGCATGACGAAATAAATTCCGCTGTCCATCAAGCAGACGCTCGACAGCTTTTGAGAGTGTTACAGGAGCGTTCTGTGGATGCGGTTATCACATCTCCGCCCTATCCAAACGAAAAAGACTACACGCGCACTACACGACTTGAATCTGTGCTATTAGGCTTCATCAGAAATAAGCAAGACTTACGCGGGCTGAAACAGGATCTGGTTCGCTCGAACACGAGAGGGGTATTCAAGAGCGACCGCGATGATCTGCTAGTAGTTGACCATGATGAAGTTCAAAATATAGCGGATGCGATTGAACAGCGGCGGATAAAGTTGGGCAAGACTTCTGGGTTTGAACGGTTGTATGCAAGGGTGACGCGGCTTTACTTCGGGGGCATGATGAGGCACCTGTCCGAACTACGATCAGTGTTGCGTCCTGGTGCCCAACTCGCCTACGTAGTGGGAGACCAAGCGTCCTATCTGCGAGTGATGATCCGAACCGGACAGTTACTTGCAGACATTGCGGAGTCATTGGGGTATGAAGTCAGCGGCATCGATCTATTCCGAACTCGACTGGCGACGGCAACGAAGGAGCAACTTAGGGAAGAAGTGGTGCTGCTACGCTGGCCGGGGAAAAGGTCAGGAGGAAAAGTTAGCCGAATGAATCAGAAGAATGTTTATGTCGCAATCATCGAAAAAATCTTCGCGTCCAAATTCAAATCGGGCATGCGCCAAGTGGATTTCGAGCGCGAAGAGTTAGCGAAAATAGCGGTGGATCTGAAGCTTGACCCGAAGAATCTCGGAGATTTGATTTACAGTTTCCGATACCGCGCTGCATTGCCAGAGAGCATTCGAGAAAAGGCGGGAGACGGGGAGACGTGGATTATCCGTCCTGCCGGTCGCGGGAAATACCGTTTCGTCTTGGTGCAAGATAGGCCCCTTGTGCCAACCCTAAACTTGGCAATTACTAAAGTACCAGATGCCACACCCGGCGTTGTGGCGAAATACGCTCTCAGTGATGAACAGGCACTTTTGGCGAAGGTTCGATATAACCGGTTGGTTGACATCTTTACAGGAGTGGCTTGCTATTCTTTGCAAAATCACTTGCGCACTGTTGCGCCAAATATGGGCCAAGTCGAAACTGATGAAATTTATGTCGGGGTAGATAAAAAGGGTGCTCACTACGTCTTTCCGATCCAGGCCAAGGGCGGAAGTGACAAACTTAGTATCATTCAAATCGAACAAGATGTTGCGGTTTGCGCGCATAAGTTTCCCGCGCTGATTTGTAGACCGATAGGCGCACAGTTCATGGCTGAGGGGGTCATTTCCTTGTTTGAGTTTGAGGAAGGAGAAGCCGGACTTGTCATTTCAGCGGAAAAACACTATAAGCTGGTGCCACCCGAAGAAGTGACAGATGCTGATTTGGAAAATTATAAGGGGCGCAGCGAGGACTAGAGCAACCCCGCATCAGCCAAACGGCAACGTAGGGGGAAGCGTCGCTCACCCCACATTAACTCTGCTATTCAGCAGTTCTCTTTGGCGGCCGCCTCGCATACCTTCTGAAAGAAATCCTGCAGATCGGTCTCCGCTGGGTTCAGCAAGCGCCGGTAGGTCTCGGAGGCAGGGTAGACCGTGGCGCCTGCCGGCAGGCGCAGGGCGACGGCTTTGGTTCCCTCGATGGCGTTCATGCGCCACTCGCCGCCCAGCTTGCGGCGCAACACCTCGCCCAGGTAGATCCCGTACATCAGCGCGATGCCGGCAATCTGCTGGGGCGCCGGCTGTTTCCTGAAGAGTTTTTGCAGACGGCTGCGAGGGATCATCTCGCTCAGGCGTCCCAGGATGAGGTCGACATCGGCGATGCTGCGCTGGCTGAAATCCAGCTCGGTGGAGTAAACGTGCTGGGCGTGCTGCCGCGCCGCATTGAGAAAACGTTCTATCTCGGCTGCCGGCGCCGGCTCGCTGGTTTCCTGGTTGGCGCTCATCAACCAATAGTTTGGGTTCTTTGCCGAGAGTTTTCAAGAGAGACCGGAGCAGAACATTTCCGTGTCTCTGTCGCCATTCAATGTGACATCTCGCCATCTGATGCAAATCCGCAGCCGTTCGTGTTTTTGCGGCTCTGCCCGCCCTCACCCAGAGCATCTAACCGCACAAAAACAGGTGGTGTAGTTCCGAACAGCCCGGCAGACATGGGGTTTGCGCTTTCATCATCGCGAACAGGCACAACGCCGCCGGGATGCCGTTTCCACCCCGATTGCGGAGGAGAGGTAATGCACAAGCCGGTCAAATACTTCGAGAAGGCGCTTACCTACGGCGCCAGAGCTGCCTGGGCCGTCTTTGAATGGCTGAACAGCATTCATCCCCGGGAGTCCTTCACTCCCAACTGGAGCAACAAGCCTTTGCTCAAGTCGTATCAGAAGAGCAAGCCTCCGCTGGGCTGGCCGCGCTCGACCGACTCGCTCTGCCCCAAGTGCGTTCCCGAAATCCGCAAGCAGATATTGGACGGACGGCTGCCGCTGGAAGTGCTGATGACGGAAAGGCGCGGCGAGATCAAGGCGCAAATCATCGAGCGCGACGGCAGGATCATGATGGTGAAGGACTGCCCCGCTCACGGCCACTTCGAGGATGTGATGGCCATCGACACGGAATTCTTCCGCCACCTGGAGAAGACGTTTCCGGGGCGCGACATTCGCGCCCACAACGACCAGCGCCTGCATCATCATGGCAGCTCGACTATCAAATATGGCCGCGGTTCGGTGCTCACCATCGATCTGACCAACCGCTGCAACATGATGTGCGATCCCTGCTTCATGGACGCCAACCAGGTCGGATTCGTGCACGAGCTGGGCTGGGAAGAGATCAAGCAGTTGCTGGACGACGCCATCTCGATCAAGCCCAGGCGGCAGATGAGCGTGCAGTTCTCAGGCGGCGAGCCCACCATCTCGCCCCATTTCCTGGAGGCGGTGGCATACGCCCGCCAGGTTGGCTACAACTCCGTACAGGCGGCCACCAACGGAATCGAGTTCGCCAAAAGCCCGGAGTTCTGCAAAAAAGCGGCGCAGGCCGGCTTGCGCTATGCCTACCTGCAGTTCGACGGCATCGGCAACGCCGCCAACTCGCACCGCAAGGTCGGCAACCTGTTCGACGTGAAGCTGCGCGCTATCGAGAACCTGTATTCGGCCGGGGTGGAAATCGTGCCGGTGACGACCATCGTGAACGGCATCAACAACGAGCAGGTGGGCCGCATCGTCCAGTTTGCGCTGGATAACCCGCGGAAGATGTCGTTCCTGGCATTCCAGCCGGTCTCCTTCACCGGGCGCGACGAGCAGATCACCGACGAGCGGCGCCAGGCGCAGCGCTACACCCTCTCGCACCTCGCCCATGACGTGAAGGCGCAGACCGGCCTGGGCGAGCCGGCGCGCGACTGGTTTCCGATTTCCTTTATCTCCACCTTCAGCGACTGGGCCGACCTGGTGCACGGGCCTAACACGGATTGGGGATCGCTCTCCTGCGGCTGCCATCCCAACTGCGGCGTGGGCATAGCCATCATGGTCGACAAGGAAACCGGCGAGGCGGTGCCGGTAACGGCGTTCCTGAACGGCGACCGCATCGCCAACGACGTCGCCAAAGTGAACGATGCCGCCCGCGGGCGCTTTTTCTCCCTTGTTGGCATGGCGCTGGCGCTGGGACGCAACTACGATCCGTTCAAAACGCCAACACATTTTCGCTTTATCGACCTGCTGAAGAAATTTGACAAGACCTTCGGCGCCACGCCCGGCCACGGCGAGCGTTATGGCCGCGTCGATCCCAGCCGCACGGCCGCCGACATCCAGAAGCGCCGCACCGACCGCTGGAACTTCCTGTTCATCGCCGGCATGTGGCTCCAGGACCTGTTCAACTACGATTTCCGCCGTACCGAGCAGTGCATCATCCCCTATGCCACACAGCAGGGCGAAATCAGCTTCTGCGCCTACAACACCGGGGTGGGCTGGCGCAACATCGTGGAGAAGATGCACATGACGGCCACCCTCACCAAGTGGTACGCCGAGCACGGCCGGCACGAAATCTTTGCCGGGGGGAAAAAAGTGGCGCTGGACTCGGTCGAGCACTCGCTCAAGCTGAACCCGGAGCACGTCAACGCCGCCGCCAACGATACCCTCGACAAGCTCGGCATCGCCAAGAACGCGCGCGAGGAAAAACTGCGCGCCCGCGAAGCCCGGCTCAAGGAACAGGCGGAGCACGAACGCATGATGGCTCTCTACCGCCAGCATGTGCTCGGAGAGAAACCCGTCACGGTGGCTTTGTGCCGCTCAGCGCGGTGGCGCCGGCCAGCGGCGCGCCCTCACCGGCCGAGGAGCGACAGGAAGTGGCGGGCGATTAGGATACTTTCATAACAAACTGGAAGCTAGTGGCGAAGAAAGAAAATAAGGCGGAAGAATTAACCACAGAGGACACAGACGGACACAGAGAAACGCAGGTCCCCCGCGAGCCTTATCTGCTCTGTGCAACTCTGCGAACTCTGTGGTTAGCTTCCAGTTGCTTTCCGCTACTGGACGGCACGGCTGAAGCTGTGCCCTTTCAAAACGATCTGGCAGATGTCTTCCAACCTGGAACCGGCAGAGTATCCCCGCCTCGAAGCCAGTCCGTCGATGCCGCGAGGTTTACGAACCTTCTACGGAATCTTTATACAAACTTTACAAATTTCGCCTTCTAATCGAGTGCGGGTGGTTTTTGCCGGAAGAAACTATAAATTCGGCTACTAAGCATCTCGGCAGCTCAAAAGAGCGGCAGCCGGCGGGCGAGGATTGCAAGATTCTGGTGGTTGACGACGAGCGCCAGATCAGGGTGGTGCTCAAAACGGCGCTTTCGAGCCGAGGCTACGCGGTGCGCACGGCCGAGGATGGAGACGAAGCCCTGCACGCGTTTCGCGCCTGGACTCCCGGCCTGGTGATCACCGACCTGCGCATGCCCAACATGGATGGCCTGGAGCTCTGCCGCAGCCTGCGTGCATTTTCTGCCGTGCCGGTGATAGTGCTTTCCGTCAGGAGCGACGAGCGCGACAAAATCGAGGCCCTCGACGCCGGCGCCGACGACTACATCACCAAGCCGTTCAGCATCGAAGAGTTGCTGGCGCGCGTGCGCGCTATTTTCAGGCGCGCCAATCGCGAACAGGAGCCGGAAGCGAAGCTGATCGAGATCGGCGACTTTCACATCGATCTGGAGAAGCACCGGGTCCAGGTGCGCGACCGCCAGGTCGCTTTGACGCCGAAAGAATATGAGCTTCTTGTCTGCCTGGCGCGAAGCTCCGGAACCCTGGTTACGCACCGCAAATTGCTGGGCGCCGTCTGGGACGAAAACAATAAGGAGCAGATCGACTCCTTGCGGGTGTTCGTGGGGCATTTGCGCAAGAAGCTGGAAGAGGAGCCCGGAGCCCCGCGTTACATCCTCACCGAGCACGGCATCGGCTATCGTTTCCAGCCGAATGGCGATGCTGAAGACGCCCGTCTCGGTACCAGGAGTAATGTAGCCGGCTAGGAGCGCTGGCCATGGCCCCCTTTTCTTATTTCCTGCTGGCCGCAAGGCATTCTCTGCCGTGCAAAACAGCGGCGACGGCATAAAAGCCGCGCTTTACGGTTTCTTTACTAATTCTTTATTCCGGTTTTATGGACACCGTAATCCAATGAGAGCAGTGGGCGTGAAAGGGCTTGTTTTCTGAAGCGTGACCCCGGATTCAGGAGTGAAATATGCCAGACATTGTATTCGTAGCGGCAACCATCCTGTTCTTCGCAGTGTCGTTAAGCTATGTCCACTTCTGCGATCGCGTGAAGTGAGGTACGTCATGGAATCGATGATCATGCTGGCGGTGAGTGTCCTGACGGGCATTTACCTGCTCTACGCGCTATTGCGCCCGGAGAAGTTCTGATATGACGGCCAATGGCTGGTTTCAGATCGCGGTCTTCTTTCTGCTGGTGTTGGCGGTAACCAAGCCGCTGGGCGTCTTTATGGCGCGCGTCTTCAATCGCGAGCGCACCTTCCTCGACCCGGTGCTGCGGCCCATGGAACGCTCCCTATATCGCCTGACCGGGGTCGATGAAGAGCACGACATGCGCTGGACCGAATACGCATTGTCCCTGCTGCTGTTCAGCGTGGTTTCCATGCTGGTGCTCTACGGCTTGCAGCGGCTGCAGGCATATCTGCCGTTCAACCCGCAGAAGCTGGCGGGGGTAGCTCCCGACCTGGCGTTCAACACCGCGGCTTCGTTCACCACCAATACCAACTGGCAGGCCTATACGCCGGAAACCACCATGAGCTACCTGACGCAGATGGCCGGCCTGGCGTACCACAACTTTATCTCTGCCGCCGCCGGCATCGCACTGGCGATTGCCGTCATTCGCGGCATCGCCCGCAGGCAGGCAAATGCGATTGGAAACTTCTGGGTGGACTTGGTGCGTGCCACCTTATGGGTGCTGCTGCCGATTGCTATCGTGGGCGCGCTGTTCCTGGTCTCGCAGGGGGTCCCGCAGAATCTCAAGCCCTATGACACGGTAAAGCTGCTGGAGCCCATGCAGGTGCCGAAGGTGGACGCCAACGGCAAGCCGGTGCTGGGACCCGATGGCAAGCAGCTCATGGACACGGTCACCACCCAGACCATCGCTCAGGGCCCGGTGGCTTCGCAGGAGATCATCAAGGAGCTCGGCACCAACGGTGGCGGCTTCTTCAACGCCAACAGCGCCCATCCTTACGAGAACCCGACTCCACTGTCGGATATTTTCGAGATGCTGAGCATTTTCTGCATCGGCGCCGGACTGACCTATACGCTGGGGCGAATGGTCAATTCGCAACGCCATGGCTGGGCGGTGTGGGCGGCGATGGCCTTTCTGTTCCTGGCCGGTGTGACCGCCGCCTATTGGGCCGAAGCGCGCGGCAACCCGCTGCTGACGCAGCAGGCTTCCGCCGGCGCTTTGCAGGGCACGGGCAACATGGAGGGCAAAGAGGTCCGCTTCGGCATCCCCAACTCCGTGCTGTGGGCGACGGTCACCACCGACACCAGTTGCGGGGCCGTCAACAGCATGCACGACTCTTTTACACCGTTGGGCGGCATGGTGCCGCTGGCCAATATGATGCTTAGCGAGGTGGTGTTCGGCGGCGTGGGTTCAGGACTGTACGGGATGATCATCTTCATCATCCTGACCGTGTTTATCGCCGGTTTGATGGTAGGCCGAACGCCGGAGTACCTGGGCAAAAAGATCGAGTCCTATGACGTGAAGATGGCCATGCTGGTGGCGCTGATCTTCCCGCTGATTATTCTTACCTTTACCAGCATCTCGGTCCTGCACCCGTTTGGCACTTCCAGCATGGCCAACGGCGGGCCGCACGGCTTCAGCGAAGTTTTGTACGCCTACACCGAAGGAGCGGCCAACAACGGTTCGGCCTTTGCCGGCCTGAACGCCAACACCCTCTGGTACAACACTTCGATCGGCTTTGACACCCTGATCGGGCGCTTCTTGATGGTCATTCCGGCGCTGGCCATTGCCGGCAGCCTGGCCCGCAAGAAGTATGTTCCGCCGTCGGTCGGCACCTTCCCGGTGACTACGCCTCTGTTCAGCATGCTGCTGGTGGGGGTGATTCTGATTGTGGGCGCATTGACGTTCTTCCCGGCGCTGAGCCTGGGACCGATTCTTGAGCACCTGCTGATGAACGCCGGCAAGACGTTCGCCATGATGTGAGACGCATTTTGAGGATAGCTATGGCAACAAAACCGAAAACTCCACCTGTTTCCCAGCTACCGCCGAGCGTGCCGGGTTATCCGCGAGCGAAGGCGAAGAAGGTCTGGGAGTGGAAGATCATCCGCCGCGCCGCTCTGGATTCGTTTGTGAAGCTGAATCCCCGGCACATGATGGGCAATCCTGTCATGTTCGTTGTCGAGATCGGTAGCGTGGTTACCACCGCTCTGCTGCTCCGCGGGGGCACCGACTTCTTCTTCAATCTGCAGATCACCCTGTGGCTGTGGTTCACGGTGGTTTTTGCCAACTTTGCCGAGGCCATGGCCGAAGGCCGCGGCAAGGCGCAGGCCGACTCGCTGCGCCGGGCGCGGGCGGAAACCATCGCCAACCGCCTGCTTGCGAGTGGACAGATCGAACAGGTACCGAGTTCGAAGCTGCGCGCCACTGACATTGTGGTGGTTTCGGCGGGCGAGTTCATTCCCTCCGACGGCGAGATTATCGAAGGCATTGCTTCCGTAGACGAGTCAGCGATCACCGGCGAATCGGCCCCCGTGATCCGCGAGTCCGGCGGCGACCGCTCGGCCGTGACCGGCGGCACGCGCGTGCTTTCCGATCGGATCAAGGTGCAGATCACCTCCAACCCGGGCGAGACCTTCCTGGACCGCATGATTGCCCTGGTCGAGGGCGCCGAACGGCAAAAGACGCCCAACGAGATTGCGCTCAATATTCTGCTCGCCGGCTTGACCATCATCTTCCTGCTGGCGGTGGTGACCCTGCAGCCGTTCGCCATCTACTCCGGCTCGCCGCAGACGGTCTTCGTGCTGGTGTCGCTGCTGGTCTGCCTGATTCCCACGACCATCGGCGGGCTGCTGTCGGCCATTGGCATCGCCGGCATGGACCGCCTGATTCAGCACAACGTGCTGGCCATGTCGGGGCGCGCCGTCGAAGCCGCCGGCGACGTCAACACGCTGCTGCTGGACAAGACCGGAACCATCACCCTCGGCAACCGCCAGGCATCGCAGTTTATCCCCGCTCCCGGGGTGACCAAGGAAGAGCTGGCGGACGCTGCCCAGCTTTCCTCGCTAGCCGATGAGACTCCCGAGGGCCGCTCGATTGTGGTGCTGGCCAAGGAGAAGTACGGCCTGCGCGGACGCGAACTGTCGGAGCATGAAGCCGAGTTCGTCGCCTTCAGCGCCCAGACGCGCATGTCGGGCGTGAACCTCAACGGCTTTGAGATCCGCAAAGGCGCCGCCGACGCCATTGCCGCCTATGTCAAGCACAACGGCTGCGAGTTTCCGCAGGAGGTGCGCGCGAAGGTAGAGGAGATCGCCCGCTCCGGGGGCACGCCGCTGGTGGTGGCCGAAAAGCACCGCGGCGCACTCGGCGTCATCGAGCTGAAGGACATCGTCAAGGGCGGCATGCGCGAGCGCTTCGACCAGCTTCGCGCCATAGGCATCCGCACCGTCATGATTACCGGCGACAATCCGCTGACCGCCGCCGCCATCGCCAAGGAAGCCGGGGTCGATGACTTTCTCGCCCAGGCCACCCCCAAGGACAAGATGGACCTGATCAAGCGCGAGCAGACGGAAGGCAAGCTGGTGGCCATGACCGGCGACGGCACCAATGACGCGCCCGCGCTTGCCCAGGCCGACGTCGGCGTGGCCATGAACACCGGCACGCAAGCCGCCAAAGAGGCCGGCAACATGGTCGATCTGGATTCCAACCCGACCAAGCTGATCGAGGTGGTCGAGATCGGCAAGCAACTGCTGATGACCCGCGGCGCCCTGACCACCTTCTCCATCGCCAACGACGTGGCCAAGTATTTCGCCATCATTCCGGCGATGTTTGCCGGCACCTTCCCGGTGCTGAACGCGCTCAACATCATGCGTCTGGAGACGCCGCAGTCAGCCATTCTGTCGGCGGTCATCTTCAACGCGCTGATCATCATCGCGCTGATACCGCTGGCGTTGCGCGGGGTGAAGTACCGGCCGATGGGCGCGGCCGCGCTGCTGCGCCGCAACCTGTGGATATACGGCGTGGGCGGAATCATCATTCCGTTCATCGGCATCAAGGCCATCGATCTGGTGATCACCCGAATGGGCCTGGCATAGCACTGCGGCAAACGCCGTGGGTTGCGTTGGCCGGTTTCTGAGAGGATTGCGATGAAAAAGAACCTAATCACCGCCATACTGATGACGATTGCGACCACGGTGCTGCTGGGCATCCTGTATCCGCTGGTCGTGACCGGGCTGGCCCGGGTCATCTTTCCCGACAAGGCGAACGGATCGCTGATCAGCCGCAACGGGCAGGTTGTCGGCTCGCGCCTGATCGGCCAGCCGTTCTCCGGACCGGCTTACTTCCATTCGCGTCCTTCAGCCGCCGGCAACGGCTACGATGCTGCCAACTCCGGCGGCTCGAACCTCGGCCCCACCAACCAGAAGCTCATTGACCGCTTCAAGCAGGACCTGGCGACGCTGCAGGCAGAAAATCCCGGCCAGCCGGTCCCCGCTGACCTGCTGACGACCTCCGCCTCCGGCCTGGATCCGGACATCACGCCCGCCGGCGCCGAGTTTCAGGTTCCGCGCGTGGCCAAAGAACGCGGCATGACGCAGGACGTCGTCCGCCAGCTTGTCGCCCGGCATACGCAAGGGCGGCAACTGGGATTTTTAGGCGAGCCGCGCGTCAACGTGCTGGAGCTGAACCTCGACCTCGACGCCACTCACCCGATGGCGAAGATGGCTGAGAACAAGAGCCGGCCGGCGGCTGAGTGAAGCTTCCAGAACAAAGCCCACGGTACCAACCGAACTATTATTGCCGGCGGCCATAGCGGCCGCCGCGCCCGTTCAGCCGCATTCGCGTTGAGGTGGCACACCTGAACAGACCGCGGGCATCAGCGGCGTCATCCTGAGGCCGTGCTGATTCTGCGCGGCCGAAGGATCTGCTTTGCTTGGAAAACAGCAGATCCTTCGCTTCGCTCAGGATGACACTCGAAGAAAAGATCGTCTGCAAAAATCAAGGCCGCCTGGCGGCGGCCCTGGTTGGCACAGTTGAGATTGTCTACTCCTGGTGGCGCTTCCAATCGAGCAGTTCGCCGATGGTGGAAGTGCCGGGCGCCGACTGCGGATGCTTGTAGGCCTCGACGTCCGCCCGGGTAGCTTCTTCCCCGACGGCGCGGATGCTAAGCCCGACCTTCTTCTCCTCGGGGTTCATCTTGATGATCTTGAAATCGTATTCCTGGCCGGGTTCGAGCTTGAGGGGACCGCCGCGCTCGTCGGCAGCTTCCGAGTTGTGGCACAGTCCCTCGACCCCGTCGGCGACCTCGACGAAGGCACCGAAGCTTGCCAGGCGCAGCACCTTGCCGTGGATAACGTCGCCCACGCGATGTTGGTCGAAGAACGACTCCCACACGTCGGGCTGCAGTTGCTTGACGCCGAGCGACAGCCGGCGCTGATCCGGTTCGATGGCCAGCACCGCCGCCCGCACCCGGTCGCCCTTCTTCAGCACCTCGGAAGGATGCTTGATGCGCTTGGTCCAGCTCAGATTGCTGACGTGCACCAGCCCGTCGATTCCGTCCTCGATCTCGATGAAGGCGCCGAAGTCGGTCAGGTTGCGGACCTTGCCTTCGACGATCGAGCCCACCGGGTACTTCTCATGCAGAGACTCCCAGGGATTGCTTTCGAGCTGCTTCAGGCCGAGCGAGATGCGCCGCTCCTGGGGATTTACGTTGAGCACCGCCGCCTCGACATGGTCGCCCACGCTGACGATCTTCGACGGATGCTTCATGCGCTTCGACCAGGTCATTTCGCTGACGTGCACCAGGCCTTCGATTCCCTGCTCCAGTTCGATGAAGGCGCCGTAGTCGGTGACGCTGATGACCCGGCCCTGCACGCGCGCGCCCACCGGGTAGCGCTCGGCGGCGTCCAGCCACGGGTCCGGCGTAAGCTGCTTGAAGCCCAGGGAAACCCGCTGCTTCTCTTTGTCGAACTTGAGCACCTTGACCTGTATCTGGTCGCCCACCTGCACCAGGTCGTGCGGATGCGTTAGCCGTCCCCAGGACATGTCGGTGATATGCAACAGGCCGTCGATGCCGCCCAAGTCGACGAAAGCGCCGTAGTCGGTCAGGTTCTTCACCGTGCCGGTCAAGACCGCGCCTTCGGCGAGCTGCTCCAGGGTCTTCTCGCGCTTGCTGGCAATTTCCTCTTCCAGCAACTGCTTGCGGCTGACCACGATGTTGCCGCGCTTCTTGTTGACCTTGATGACGCGGACTTCGATGTCGTGTCCTTTGAGGGAGTCCAGATTGCGAATTGGCCGGGTATCCACCTGCGATCCCGGCAGGAACGCCCGGGCGCCCATGATGTCGACCGTGAGCCCGCCCTTGATGCGGTCAATGACGCGAACCTTGATGGAAGACTTTTCGTTGTACGCCTTCTCAATCTCGTCCCAGGCGTGGAGGCGCTGCGCCTTCTGATGGGAGAGGTTTATGTAGCCCTCTTCGGTGTGACCTTTTTCGATCATCACGTCGAGTTCTTCGCCGGGCTGGAACTTGACGTTGCCTTCGTGGTCCTGCACCTCGGCCAGCGGTACGACGCCTTCCGATTTCAGTCCGATGTCCACCACAAGGTGGGTGGGGTTAATGCTGATCACCGTGCCCTTGAGGACGCGGTCCTCGTTGGCGGCCAGCTCGTTTTGTTCCTGCTCAAAGGTTTCGAGTGCGGTTGCGAAGTCTTCCGTCATTGTTTCTTTTTCGTTCCGAGTCGGTCCCGCTCCGGCAAACGCCGTCTTTGCGTCTGCTGGGGTAGCGGCGGGAGGTTCGGAAACTTTGGCGTTGAGATTCAGGTCTGGGGCGCTCTGCGGTTGGGGTTGTTCTGCCGGCGCCGAGCCGCTGCCTGGCGCGGGCTCGATTGGTACGTCGTTACGGGTGTCGTCAAAAGCCATCTGTTCGCATCAGCCATGCCTTCATTTGGAAACGAAGGCCGGAGAGACAAATTTACGGACTGCTGGCTTGAGTCTGTTGGAAAGAGTGGCCCGCTTCGGGGCATCTTGGACAATCCAGCGGCCGGATCTCACGGCGCCATCAAAGCGCCGAAAGACTCTACTGACTATAGCAACGGCTTGCAAAAAGGTCAAACGGGAGAGCTCGATTTTAATTTAGTAAAGGACGGATTATGTGGCACTTGCCGCTTCCCCGGAAAGTCTCGTGCAGGAATTCTAAAGGGACCGGCTTCCGCCCCGGTTTTTTGTTCGCCGATGACAGAGCGCTTCCGCCGCAGGCAGGTGCTTTCCGCAGGAGCGCCGGCCCATGCCGCTGCACATTGCGGCAAAGCTGTGATACAACTCCAATTTGAGCCTGTGCTCAAATAGTGCTATGGGAAGCTTACTGGAAACACGCCGATACGTTGTCAGCGGGCGCGTTCAGGGGGTCGGCTTTCGCTGGTATGTGGAGCGCGAAGCGCTCTCTCTCGGTCTGTCCGGCTGGGTCCGCAACCGCAGCGACGGAAGTGTTGAGGTGCTGGCCTCGGGCTCGCGCAGCCAGCTCGGCGCACTGTACGACAAACTTAAGCAGGGCCCGCGCGCCGCCCGCGTCGACGACATCGCCGTCGAGGACGCGGCGCCGCTCAAGGATTTGCACACTTTCCGAATCGAAGGAGCCTGGTAACCAAATGCCGCAAGCACGATTGGCCGTGGAATGCGAACCACTGAAAAAGCTTATCCGCGAAGTTCCGGACTTTCCGAAACCGGGAATCCTCTTCTACGACATCACCACCCTGCTCAAGGACCGGCTCGGTTTTGCGCAGCTCATCGATGCGCTTACCGCTTACTACCTGAAGAAAGACATCGACCTTGTTCTCGGCATCGAGGCCCGCGGTTTTATCTTCGGACCGGCGCTGGCCTATCGTCTCAATGCGGGATTCGTGCCGGTGCGCAAGCCCAAGAAGCTTCCGGCGGAGACCGTGCGCTGGACCTACGAGCTGGAGTACGGCCAGGACGCGCTGGAAATTCACAAGGACGCCATCAAGCCCGGCCAGCGCGTAATCATCGTCGACGACCTGCTGGCTACCGGCGGCACCGCCAAGGCTACGGCCGAACTGGCCAAATCTCTGGGCGGCAAAATTTGCGGGCTCGGCTTCGTCGTCGAGCTTGATTTCCTGAAAGGGCGCGAAAAGCTCAAAGATTACGACGTGCTCTCCCTGCTGCACTACGACAAGTGAGGGAGCGCGCGTTCCAGTGACGCGAATGGCTGACTCATAGCGCCCGCATCCACGCCTGCCGCGTTGGGCGAACTCCTGATGGCGTGGGGATCCGCCAGCGAGGGCATCGGCGCTACCAGCTTAAGCAGCCTCTTCTCTTGCCTGCTCCAGGCGCTGCTTCAATTCCTCCAGTTGGCGCCACATGGCCGGGGGCATGCGCTCGCCAAACTTGGCGAAGTACTCCAGGATTTGCGGCACCTCATCCAGCCAGCCGTTCAGATCCACGTAGAGCAATTCGTCGATGTCGCGGCGCGCGAGGTTCAACCCTTGCAGGTCCAGGGCATCGAGGGTGGGCATGAACCCGATAGGGGTCTCTGCGGCTTCGGCGGTCCCGGCGGCGCGCTCGAAGATCCACTTCAGCACGCGGCAGTTTTCGCCATAACCCGGCCACAGAAGCCTGCCATGCTCGTCCTGCCGGAACCAGTTGACGTAGAAAATCCTGGGCAGATTGGCCGCCGGGCGCGCACCGATGCGCAGCCAGTGGGCAAAGTAGTCGCCCATGTTGTAGCCGCAGAAGGGCAGCATGGCCATGGGATCGCGGCGCAGTTGGCCCACTGCCCCAGTGATGGCCGCCGTGGTTTCGCTGCTGACGGTGGCGCCCAGGAAGGTTCCGTGCTCCCAGTCGAAGGCTTCGCACACCAGCGGCACCACGCTGGCGCGGCGCCCGCCGAACAGTATGGCGTCCACCGGCACGCCGTTGGGGTCTTCCCATTCCGGCGCAATCACCGGACACTGCCTGGCCGGGGCGGTGAAGCGGGCGTTGGGATGCGCCGCCTTGCGGCCGCTGCGCGGCGTCCACGGACGGCGAAGCCAATCGGTCAAAAAGCGCGGTTTCTGCTCCGTCATGCCTTCCCACCAGATGTCGCCTTCCGGGGTGATAGCGCAGTTGGTGAAGATCGAGTTGCTGGCCAGCGTGCCCATGGCATTGGCATTGGACTTCATGCTGGTGCCGGGAGCTACGCCAAAAAAGCCGGCTTCCGGGTTGATGGCATAGAGACGTCCATCGGCGCCGAACCTCATCCAGCAAATGTCGTCGCCCAGGGCCTCCACCTTCCAGCCGGGAAGGGTGGGGATGAGCATCGAGAGATTGGTCTTGCCGCAGGCCGAGGGAAACGCGCCGGCGATGTACTTGGCCTCACCTTGCGGATTGATGAGCTTCATGATCAGCATGTGCTCGGCCATCCAGCCTTCATCGCGCGCCTGCACCGAGGCAATGCGCAGGGCATGACACTTCTTGCCCAGCAGGGCATTGCCGCCGTAGCCCGAGCCGAATGACCAGATTTCACGCGTCTCGGGGAAGTGGCAGATCCATTTCTCGTCGGCATGGCTGGGCCAGGCAGTGTCCGCCGCATTTGCCTCCAGAGGCACGCCCACCGAGTGCAGCCCCTTCACGAATTCGCCCTGGCTGCCGAGGGCTTCCAGCACGCGGTTGCCCACGCGCGCCATGATGTGCATGCTGACCACCACGTAAGGCGAGTCGGTAACTTCCACGCCAAAGCCGGCCAGCGGCGAGTCCAGCGGCCCCATGCAGTAGGGCACCACGAACATCGTTCTGCCCGCCATGGCGCCGGCGAACAGCCTGAGCAGCTTCTCCTTCATTTCGGCCGGGTCTTCCCAGTTGTTAGTCGGGCCGGCATCCTCCTGGCGGCGGGAGCAGATGAAAGTGCGGTCTTCGACCCGGGCCACATCGGCGGGTGTGGAACGAATGTAGATGCTGTTAGGCCGCTTTTCCTGGTTGAGAGGAATCGCCACACCGGTCTGCACCAGCAGCCGCACCATTTCCTGATACTCGGCCTCGGAACCGTCGCACCAGTAGACGCGCTCGGGTTTGCACAGCCGTGCAACTTCTTTCACCCATTCAAGAAGCTTCCGGTTATTTACCGGGCCTTCGGCCTGGCCGGCGGCCTCGACCTCAAGAAAACTGGCCATAAATACCTCTCCCGCAGGCGCAGATTAGGCGCCCGATGCGTGTACTGGCTTGATTAGAGATAAGCAGCCGGTTCCCCCACGAAACCGGTTGCCAAAGCGCGTCCTGGTCTTGGCGCCAAGCTGGATGAAGGACGATTCTTCTATCCAGTCAACTAGATGTCGGCGGCGCAGTCAATGCTGCCCGGCAACTCACCGCTTTCCGGCCTGGGCCGATTCGGCTTCCAGGGCGGAAAGGTGATCCAAGGTCTCAGCTACCGAGAGCGTGTACATCTCGCGTCCGCCCTCCTCGCCGTTTTCGATGATCGTCTTCAGATAGTGGCCCGCGATCTGGACTGCCATCGGATCGGTAATCACCGCTCCGCTTCGCCGGTTATATTCAACCCAGGCGGGATGTGGCAGGGCTATCCACACCGGGCGTCCATTGGCCAGAAACTTGATGTCGACCGCATCCGCATGGCGTGTGGCAATGGCAACAATCAAGGCCTGGTAGAGGCAATGCACCTCTTCGCCGGACCATCGATCTTTGACTCGAAAATCGTCGTACATGGGCTAAAACTATAATCCCACGACCCCCATGCCACCAAGCCTGCTTGCCTGCTTAGATGCCCGGCCGCGGAAAAAGAGCGAATTATTGCGCCATGCGGCGGCTTACCGCCCACAGCTCGGCCAAGCCCGCCGGCACTGCGCTGCGCCGGGGCACGCTGCCATGGCGCGCAGGCTGGTAAAATCGCGCCGTGGGCAGGAAAAACGGAAAACCAGGTACCCCATCCTCCCAGGCGGCTGGCGCAGAGAAGCAGGATGCACCGTGGCAAGGCGGCACGGTTGAAATCCTTACTGCCGCCAACCTGTCGCAGCTCTCCTGGCTGGTACACGGCTTCAGCACGCGGCTGGGTGGCGTCAGCTCGGAATACGGCGGCCAGGCGCTAAACCTCGCCCCCACGCGCGAAGACGCGCCGGAGAACATCGAGCAGAACCGGCAGCTTTTTCTCCGTCGGCTTCTAACCCCGGCGGCCCCGGACCACTTGCCGCTGGTGACTCTGAAGCAGATTCACTCCGCCATCGTCCACCAGGTCGAGACGCCGCCCGAGCAGCGTCTGCGCGGCGACGGGCTGGTTACCCGCGTCCCGGGAATGCTGCTCGCCATACAGGTCGCCGACTGCATGCCGGTGCTGCTGGCGGACCCGGAACACCGGGCGGTCGGCATTTTCCACGCCGGCTGGCGAGGCACGCTGCAGCGCATAGTAGAGAAAGGCGTGGGCGAGATGCGCCGGCGCTTCAACAGCGCCCCAGAGCACTTGCAGGCCGCCATCGGCCCCGGCATCGGCGGCTGCTGTTACGAGGTGGGAGAGGAGGTCGAGCGCGAGTTCGAATCGCAGTTTGCCTATGCGCGCGAGCTGTTCTCCGAAGTCTTCGACTCCCGCTCGCTCCAGGCGCGCTACCCGCTGCTGTTCTTGAACCAGCGCGCTCCCGGCCACGGTGACGCGGCGGTGAAACGCCACCTCGACCTGGTCAAGGCCAACCTGCTGCAGCTCCGCGACGCCGGCGTGCCGGAAAAGAATATCTTCTGCCTCGGCCTGTGCACCTCCTGCCGCACAGACCTGCTCTTCTCCTACCGCAAGGAGCGGGTGACGGGAAGAATGCTGGCCGTGATCGGTATCAGGCCGGCATAGCGCCAGATTCCTCAATCAGTGTGGTAGGTGCCCCACGTCGGCCCTTCTTCTGACAAATGTGGGTAATTCGGCCGCCCAGCCGAGGGCGGCTGGGCCCACACCGTGCTCTAGAATGGCGGGCTGACCGTCAGCGGTTCGCTTTGCAAACGGGCACGGTAGATGAACTGAGCGCTGGGAATATCGGCGATCGTGTCCGCGTGCACTACATAGCTTCCGAAGGGCAGCGCCGAGGCGAACAGTACCGGCCCTCCCTGGCTCCGGGCCGCGACCGTGAGCTGCTCATAGCCGAGCACGAAGGCTTTGCCGGATTCGTTTACCGCAACCACGATCACGGTGGCTTGCAGGCTCGCGGCCGTGTTGTTCATTACCGTAAGCCGGCCTGAGATTGTGGTGCCTTCTACCTGCGGAGCCTTCCACTGTATGGCGAGCGCTGGCAGGATGCGCAACGCAAACTCGCCTTGCGCCACGGCAGGTGGCGCGCCGGAATCGGTGATAGCCAGGACGAAGTGAAAATCACCGATCGCGCTTGGGATTCCGAACAGCGAGCCCGACGCTCCATCCAATTGCAGACCCGGCGGGAGATTTCCCTGCACGATTTTCCATAGCAGCGGTGGCCGGCCCCCGCGCACCGACAACTGGACATGATAGGCCTGCCCTACGACCGCATCCGGCAAAGATTGAGGGCTCAGCCTCAGTTGAGTGGGAGATGGTGGCTGCCCCGCAGGGTTAGCCTGTCCGGCAGCCGTCTGGAAGCCCACGCACAGCAGGAGCACGGCGGCGCTAACGGAGAACCGGGTTGGATGAATCGGGTTCACGCGCAGTAGCGTAGGTTAGAAATTAGGGATAGATCAGAGGCTGTAGCTGTTTCATAACGGATCAGCACTCATCCCCTATACCCTGTCTCCTATCCTAATCCCTTATTCTGGTCGAGTACGGCGCTGGCAAGCACTCCTGACCTCTGTGAAACTCTGTGTCCTCCGTGGTTAAACTCAATCCTCAAGGCCTAACCACAGAGTTCACAGAGAACACAGAGGCAAAAGAAATCCAACGTGAGATGCAAGTACTCCTGCCGGTTTCTAAAGAATGACCTTGGGCGTGGGAGCTGCTGGCACCGTCGCGAATTGGATGTCAAAGCTGTAAAGCGCGCGGCCCCAGTGATAAGTCAGTCAACATGAAATCGAAAGCTGCTGTTTCGCGGCGCAATACTGATGTTTGCCGGAGGCCTTGGGAGATCAACACGGTTCCCGCTAAACTTTGGTAACAAAAAGCTTGCAGAGCTCATTGCCGATGTGGTATTAGGTAAATACTTGTTCTGGTTTTGGTATGGCTAGTGTTCCCACATCGCGCGTAGATTGCAGACCGGACGAGAGAGCCGCCTCGCCCTGCGGATTCTGTGCGGGAACGCAAGCGCGAATTATCGGCGTCATTATTGTGGGCATTATTATTGCCCCCTCCGGATGACGCCTTAGCAGCAGCGATTTTTAGAGGCCGTCATCCTGAAAGGTGACGGCCTCTTAGTTTTTACGGGGAAAAAACGTAAAGAGGACGTCGAAATGACCACGAATGGCACAGACGACAAGGCAGGCATGGTGAGCGGAGCCCGGGCGCTCTGGAAAGCTCTGGAAGCGGAAGGCGTGCGGCAGGTGTTCGGCTACCCGGGAGGGGCAATTTTGCCGGTCTATCACGCCTTGCGCTACTCCAGGATTCACCACGTCCTGGCGCGCCACGAACAGGGCGCGACCCACATGGCCGACGGCTTTGCCCGCGCCAGCGGCCAAGTCGGCGTGGCCGTTGCCACCTCCGGCCCGGGGGCCACCAACATGGTCACCGGCATTGCCACCGCCATGCTCGACTCCTCGCCCATTGTGTGCATCACCGGGCAAGTCCACAGCAAGCTGATCGGCAGCAATGCCTTTCAGGAAGTCAACATCACCTCGGTTAGCAAGCCCATTACCAAGCGCAACTTCCTGGTGACCGATCCCGCCGAGGTTGAGCCGACCGTCCATGAGGCCTTTCACATAGCGCGTTCCGGCCGTCCCGGGCCGGTGCTGATAGATATCGCCAAGGACGCGCAGGCTGGCAAGTGCATGTGGCAGGGGCTGGCGGGCAGCAGACGCAAGCCGGCGGAGCGTCCTTATGCGTTCCCCAGCAACGCCGAATTCCGCCAAGCGCTGGATATGATCAGCAATGCCGAGCGGCCGCTGATTCTGGCGGGACACGGCATCATTCTCTCGGACGCCATGCGGGAGACGCGCGCCCTGGCGGAGCGCGCCCACATTCCGGTGGCGCTGACGCTACTTGGCCTGGGTGCCTTCCCGGCCTCGCATTTCCTGCACCTCGGCATGATGGGCATGCACGGCGGGCCCTGGGTAAACACGGCCATACAGGAAGCGGACCTGATCATCGCCCTGGGCATGCGCTTCGACGACCGTGTCACCGGCGATCCCCGCCAGTTCGCGCCCCTGGCCAAAAAGATCCACATCGACATAGATCCTTCCGAGATCAACAAAAACGTGAAGGTCGACCTGCCGCTGCTGGGAGATTTGCGGGAGATTCTTTCCGCGCTCCTGCCGGGGGTGGAACCGGCGCGGCATTCCCGCTGGATCGACTACATCTGCCAGATCCGCGAAACCGCGGGCGCCAACGATATTCAGAATCTGCCCGAGGACGGGCACCTGTACGCGGCGCATGTGATCCGCGACCTCTGGTGCGAGACTGGCGGCGACTCGGTGGTGGTCACCGACGTCGGCCAGCACCAGATGTGGGAGGCCCAGTATTACAAGCATGAGCATGCGCGCTCGCTGATCACCTCGGGCGGCTTTGGCACCATGGGCTTCGCCCTGCCGGCCGCCATTGGCGCCAAAACGGCGCGTCCGGACCAGGAAGTCTGGGCGGTGGTCGGCGACGGCGGCCTGCAGATGACCGCCTCGGAGCTCGATGACGCTGGTACAGGAAGGGCTTAAGATCAACATCGCCGTCATCAATAACGGCTATCTCGGCATGGTGCGGCAGTGGCAGGAGTTCTTTTTCGAGAAAAACTACTCGTTCTCGCCCATCATGAGCCCGGATTTCGCCCGGCTGGCTGAAGTCTACGGCTTGCGCGGCATGACGGTGGCGGCGCGCGGCGAAGTCGTGCCCGCCATCCGGGCGGCGCGCCAAAGCTCGGGGCCGGTGTTGATCGATTTCCGCGTGGAGAAGGAAGACTGCGTCTATCCCATCGTCCCGGCGGGAGGACACCTAAAGCAGATGATCCGCCGGCCGGTGCAGTTGAAATAGGTTTCAAGGTTTCAGAGTTTCAATGAACCAGAATAACTGAGGCCAGATGCCCCAGGCCCCGCGCCGCTGGAACCTTGAGTCTCTGAAACCTTGAAACTTTGAAACCTTTACGCAGCCTACCGCGCGGCCGCGGTCTTGGCCTTGGCTGGGGTGCTGGTTATCGTCACCGAATCCGCCTGGCGGAACACCGGGCGGCCCTCCTGCATATCGAGTTTCCACATGCTGATCTCGGCCCGGGGACCGTTCACGCTTACCAGGCAATAGTGGTAGGTGGGGCCGGGCTCGCGGTAGGCGTCGGTGGGTCCGCGCGAGACGAAGTAGGGCGTTGCTCCGCCGCCGCCGCTCACGATGTAGATCACGCCGTTGTGTTCATAGCGCTCGTAGTTGTGAACGTGTCCGGCGAAGACCACGAAGCGAGCGCGGCTGCCGGATTGCCTGTCTTCCAGGAATTCCGCCAGGGCCTTTTCCGGTGGACGGGCCGAATGGCCGCCGCTGAGCCAGTGCTCGGTCGAGTTGGTATACGGAGGGTGGTGAAGCACGACAAAGACGAAATCAACGTCCTTTGGCAGACGGTCTAACTGGTTGGCGAGCCACTGCCCCTGCGGCCCGGTAGCCTCCGGTTGCGAGCTGTCCAACACGAGAATGAGCATATTGCCGGCGCGCACGGAGTAATAGCGGCTCCGGGCGAGTTCGGGGAAGTGCTGAAAGTAATTTCGCAGCCCGGCTTGGGCATCGCGGAAAAGCTCGTGATTGCCGATCACGGGAAAGATGCGCAGCTTGGCATCCCTCCAGGGCTTAGTCTCCTGCTCCCAAACCGCCCAGTCCGCCGGGTTGTCGCCGCGCAGCACCAGGTCGCCGCCTACCAGTACGAACTTGGGGTCGAGCTTGGCTATCTGGGCCACCAGCGCCCGCCGGACCTCCGGATCGCTGTCTTTATGGTTGCCGGGATCGGTGAAGCGTATGTCCCCGTAGGCGACGAATTGGAACGGGCCTTCGGTTTTTACCTGAAATGAAACCGGGGCCTGTGCCGCCACACTCGGCGAAGCTGGCGCAGGCGCCTCAGCCGGCGACGCGGAAGCGACGGCCACGGTCGAAACGGAGAAAAGGGAGGCAAAAAGAAACGTGAGCCAGCGGGCAAGAAAAAATCTGAACATGTTGTTTCTTGACTCTTAACCGGAAAGAAGACCACGGCACCGGCAATCTGGTCAAACTACTTAATATTCTAAATCATACGGCAGGCGGACACGAAAGTGTCCCCCGAGCAAAACAGGTTTGCGTATTACGTCAGAAATCGGGGCGCAAACATGCGGCTTGCATTGCCTGCCTGGGGGTCTCGGTATATCCTAGGCTAGGAGATCTTTCAGACCGCGCCTTTGTGTTAGCTGCCGCGCGAACGGTTTATGCTGCATTGCCATACAGGCCAAAACCGGGAAGGATTTTCATGGCAATAGGGAAGTAGCAATCGAAGACCGCGCGGGCACGTTATATCCCGTCAAGCTCTGCTTGCCGGGGGAGCCCGCACAGGCCAAGGCCTGGGGAAGAACCGCAACTTACGACCGATGTTTACGCACCGCAGTACCAGACGAATTCATCACACGCAATTCATCCACATCATAAGGTGAGAACTCATGACTTCTATTGGCAAGGCGATTGGCAAAGCGATAGGAAAAGGGGCCATGGTTACCGATCCGGCACACGACGTGCTGCGGCCGGAATACCATCCCTTAGACCCGATTTTCAAACCCAAGAGCGTGGCCCTGATCGGCGCCTCGGAGCGGCAAGGCAGCGTCGGCCGCAGCGTCCTCTGGAACCTGCTCAGCAGCCCCTTTGGCGGTACCCTCTACCCGGTTAACCCCAAGCGCGCCAACATTCTCGGAATCCGCACCTATCCGACGCTCAAGGATGTGCCGGAAGTGGTCGACCTGGTGGTGCTCACCACCCCGGCCGAGAGTTGTCCGGGGCTCATCAAGGAGGCCGTCGAGCTGGGTGTGCCGGCGGCGATCATCATCTCAGCCGGCTTCAAGGAAGTGGGCGAGCACGGCAAGAAGCTCGAAGCCGAGATCATGGATACCATCCGCGGCAAGATGCGGCTGATCGGTCCCAACTGCCTGGGCGTTATGAACCCGACCATGGGACTGAACGCCACTTTTGCCACCACCATCGCGCGTCCCGGCAACGTGGCCTTCATCAGCCAGAGCGGCGCGCTCTGCACCGCGGTGCTGGACTGGAGCTTGAAGGAGAACGTCGGCTTCAGCTCGTTCGTCTCCATCGGCTCGATGCTGGACGTCAACTGGGGCGACCTTATCGACTACTTCGGCAACGATCCCCGCACCAGCAGCATTGTGCTCTACATGGAGTCAATTGGCGACGCGCGTTCCTTCCTCTCCGCCGCTCGTGAAGTCTCACTGAACAAGCCGATCATCGTCATCAAGGCCGGGCGCACGGCGGCGGCAGCCAAGGCGGCCGCCTCTCACACCGGCTCGCTGACCGGCAGCGACGACGTGCTGGAAGCCGCCTTCCGCCGCACCGGCGTGCTGCGCGTCAATTCCATCGGCGACATCTTCTACGTTACCGACGTGCTGGCCAAGCAGCCGCGCCCCAAGGGCAACCGGCTCTGCATCATCACCAACGCCGGCGGTCCGGGCGTGCTCGCCACCGACGCCCTTATCAGCGGCGGCGGCGAACTGGCCGACCTTTCGCCGGAAACCATGGAAGCCTTCAACCAGATTCTGCCTTCCGCCTGGAGCCACAACAATCCGGTTGACATCCTGGGCGACGCCGAACCGGAGCGCTATTCCAAGGCGCTGGAGATTGCCTCCAAGGACGCCAGCATCGATGGCATGCTGGTCGTGCTGACGCCGCAGGGCATGACCAACCCCACCCAGATTGCCGAGCACCTGCGCCCCTTCGCCAAGGGCACCAAGCCGGTGCTGGCCAGTTGGATGGGTGGAAATGACGTGCAGGCCGGCATCGACATTCTCAACCAGGCCGGCATTCCCAGCTTTTCCTTCCCGGATACGGCAACCCTCGCCTTCAACTACATGTGGAAGTACTCCTACAACCTGAAGGGTATTTACGAGACGCCGCAACTAGGTTCGGCGGATCTTTGTCCGGATCGCGCGCGGGCGGCCGAGCTCATCCAGTCGGTGCGCAAGTCGGGCCGCACCATCCTGACCGAGTACGAATCCAAGAAGCTGCTGGAAGCCTACTGCATCCCGACGGTGCCCACCGAAATCGCCCTCAGCAAGCAAGAGGCGGTGGCGATTGCCAACAAGATGGGTTATCCCATCGTGCTGAAGCTGCACTCGCTGACCATTTCCCACAAGACCGACGTAGGCGGAGTGGTGCTGAACCTGCGCGATGCGGCGGCGGTGGAGAAGGCTTTCGAAGGCATCAAGAAGTCGGTCACCGAGAAGGTCGGCGCCGAGCACTTCCAGGGCGTGACCGTGCAGCCCATGGCCAAGCTGGAAGGCTATGAGATCATCCTCGGCTCCAGCCTCGACACCCAGTTCGGCCCCGTGCTGCTGTTCGGCACCGGCGGACAACTGGTGGAGGTCTTCAAGGACAGCTCCCTGGCCTTGCCGCCGCTGAACACCACGCTGGCGCTGCGCATGATGGCGCAGACCAAGATCTTCAAGGCCCTGAAGGGCGTGCGCGGACGCAAGCCGGTGGATTTGCTGAAGCTGGAAACCCTGATGGTCCGCTTCAGCGAACTGGTGGTCGAACAGCCATGGATCAAGGAGATCGACATCAATCCGCTGCTGGCCTCGCCGGAGCGGCTGCTGGCGCTGGACGCGCGCGTGGTTGTGCACGGCCTGGACGTCAGCGAAGATAAACTGCCTCGCACCGCCATCCGGCCTTACCCGGTGCAATATGTCAACACCTGGAAGATGAAGGACGGCCAAGAGGTGGTCATCAGGCCGATTCGTCCGGAAGACGAGCCGCTGATCGTCGACTTCCACCAGAAGCTGTCGGAGCGTTCGGTTTACATGCGCTACTTCCAGCCGCTTAAGCTGAGCCAGCGCACCGCGCATGATCGCCTGACGCGCATCTGCTTCAACGACTACGACCGCGAGATGGCTCTGGTGGCCGAACGCAAGAAGCCCGAGGGCGGCGTGGAAATCATCTCCGTGGGCCGCATGAGCAAGCTGCACGGCCGCAACGAGGCCGAGCTGGCGGTGATCGTGCGCGACGAGTTCCAGGCCAAGGGCCTGGGCACCGAGCTCTACCGGCAGATGGTGGCCATCGCCAAGAACGAAAAACTCGCGCGGGTTAGCTCGGTGATGCTGGGCGAAAACCGCGAAATGCGCTCCATGGTCACCAAGCTGGGCTTCGACATCAAGACCGACGTTCACGATAACCTCGTCGAAGCGGAGATGGTGCTGTCCTAAACGGCTTCTGCCGTCGAATTGCGTGAATTGCGGCGGCGAACCGAAGCCCCTGCCAAATGCTTCCTGGCATTCGGCACGGGGTCTTGGGTGGCCGCCATTTTATTGCCGGCCCACGAAGGTCAGCCCGGTAGAAAATAGAAGGCCGGCAAACCAGCTTATAATTACGGGCGAGCGCGGCCCCGTAGCTCAACTGGATAGAGCATCAGACTTCGGATCTGAGGGTTGGGGGTTCGAATCCCTCCGGGGCTGCCATCCGCGTAGCCCGCGTTTATAGCGTGCAGGCTATAGGCTATTTGCCTGCTTGAAATTAGCCAGTGATTCTGCCTTAGGCATCGCTGCGTGGCCAAAGATCGCAGGCAGGCGCTACAAGCTCTAATTCGGTGGGCGCAGCAAAATCGGTATGCCGCAAACGGTCTCCAGCAGATGGCGGGCGGCGGCCATGTGCTCGGCCGGGCGGACCAGTTCACGATAGCCTTCGGCGCGGATCACCAGGAAACCATCGCTGCGTTCTACCCTAACCGACCGGATCGACTGATCGTGCTTTTCATCCAGCCGGTCGGCTAGGCGAAGAATTCCCGCCTGCGCATCGACCACCGCCCGCGCCGGAGCGGACAAACTGGCGTAGCTCTTCTGGCCTCCGGGCAAGGCGCCGCGATAGTAGCGGCCAATCAGCCGGGCGACACGCAGGTCCTCAGCCGTCCAGCCCGGAGGCGGCTCCAGCTTCTTGAAAAAGCGCCACGCCCTCTTGCGGGCCGGACTCTGGGCGGCGCTGCGAATCCCGTGCGCCAGGCAGGCCACGGTCAGCAACTCCGCCGCGCTCATTCCAGCGTATTCACTGGCCATTGCTACTCCGCAAGCGCGCAGGCCGCGGTGCAGTTCCAGGCTCAGGTGAAGCACATGCTGGGTGTGGCGAGGGTCCGGGCACAAGAGCGGTATCAGCAGGCGGAACCGCTTCAGCACCGCCCGGCGCAGTGCCTTGCCTTGCGGCAGCCCGTCGCGCCAGCGCGGCCACAGAGAATCGCGCCCGACCATGGTTTGACGGTACTGGAGGATGCGCTTCTTCCACTGGGCGGAGATCAGCGCCTGCCAGCGCGACCGGTCCTCCGCGCTGCTGCCGGCGCGAATCTGCGGCGAGCGGATGGTGGCCCGCAGGACGTCCAGGTCGTGCGCCTCGCCCAGCAGGTCCTGAAGGGTTTTCAGGTCCTTGCTCCACTGCTCGTGCTGGCGGGGAAGGAAGTTCTCGACCAGGTAGCGGAACCGCTTGATGCCGATGCGGAGCTGGTGCCAGGCGGTCTGGCTGCGGTTGCGCAGCGCCTGCGAATGCAGATGCCGGGCCTGCTCCCACCTTTCCAGCGCCAGCACCGCGAACAGCTCCTGCTGGCGCGAGAAGTGGCGGGCGCGCCGCTCCAGCGTGGCGGCCCACTGCGCCCATTGCTTGAAATCGAAGTTGCGCAGCGCCTCTGCGGCGGCTGCCTTGAGTTGCTGCTCACGCTCGCCGCAGTGGGCCAGCAGCTTGCCTCCGACGGGGTCATGATCCCGGCTGAGCTTGCGCACCCATTCCATCAGCACCTGGGTATCGCGCAACTCCCCGAGGGCGGCGAAAAGTCCTTTGGCCGCGCGCCGCATCTTGTTCCAGGAAGGTTCCGGGTCGATGGCGCGAAAGCCCTCGGCCATGGAGCGGCATCGGCGGATAGCCACCCGCAGATCGTGCACCGGGTCGGCGGCAAAATCGGCCCGCGCCTTCTCCGCCTCGGCGGCCACCCGCTCCATCCAGTAGCCAATGCCGTGCTCTTTAGGTCGCATATGTTGTGATGAAGGACCGGGCGGAGGGCTTGTGCCAGCCAACGCCTTGGCGGCGGTTGCGGCCGAATCCGAGTTGGCGGCGATGGCCATAAGAGTGGGGATGATTGTAGGACGAATGCAGAGGCGCCGCAATGCACCAACCACCGCCGGTGGCGCTGGCATTACAACTACGAGTAGTGGGTCAATTTGAATTTCCACAACAACGGGTGCCCCATGTCCCGCCCTGCTTTTGGGCTGACGTGGGGCCAATTTCCCAGGTTAGCGTCGAAAAGCGCGGCGCGGAACCTGAGGCACCCTGCGGTACTCCACCTACCCTTCAAATTGACCCATTACCCACGCTAGCGCCGGGCCAACGCCGCTGTTCGTGGTATAATAAATCTTGCTAGTCGTGCGGATAACTTGCTGTAATTGCAAGGAGTTACACGTTATCAGAGAGGTAACCAGCGGGCTCCGCGGCAGAGTACTGCGGTCTTCCTGCCGGGGTGAAATTGTCAGCCGGACGGCTTCACCGCGGCGCGCGAGGATCAGGCTTGCCCGTGCCAGCGGAGCACGAGGGAAGTAGGAAGAGAACCTAACCTATGGCAGACGAGCAAAAACAACTACCGCTGGGCGGAGAGGGCCAAGGCCCGCCCGGCGGCAACGTGCAGCCCATCAACATTGAAGAGGAGATGCGGCGGTCGTATCTCGACTATTCGATGTCGGTGATCATCGGCCGCGCCCTGCCCGATGTGCGCGACGGGCTGAAGCCCGTGCACCGGCGCATTCTTTATGCCATGCACGACATGGGCCTGCTGCACAACCGCAAGCACGTCAAGTGCGCCAAGGTAGTGGGCGAAGTGCTGGGCAAGTATCATCCGCACGGCGACAGCGCCGTCTATGACGCACTGGTGCGCATGGCGCAGGACTTCTCGCTGCGCTACCCGCTGGTAGACGGCCAGGGGAACTTCGGCTCCGTCGATGGCGATCCGCCTGCCGCCTACCGCTACACCGAGGCCCGCCTCACCGCCATCGCCGAAGAGCTGCTGGCCGACATCGAGAAGAACACCGTCGACTTCGCCTCCACCTTCGACGAGACCTCGGTCGAACCCTCCATTCTGCCCACCAAGGTTCCCAACCTGCTCATCAACGGCTCCGATGGCATCGCCGTCGGCATGGCCACCAAGATTCCGCCGCACAACCTGGGCGAGATCATAGACGCCACCATACAGTTGGTGAACCAGCCGCACTCCACATTGGAAGAACTGCTGCAGTTCGTGCAAGGGCCGGATTTTCCCACCGGCGGCTTCATCTACGGCCGCCAGGGAATCAAGGATGCCTACACAACAGGGCGCGGACGCTTTTTGATGCGCGCCAAGGCGGCCATCGAGCACCTGACCAAAGAGCGCGACGCCATCGTGGTCACCGAAATTCCCTACCAGGTGAACAAGGCGCGGCTGATCGAGCGCATCGCCGAGCTGGTCAACGGCAAAGCCATCGACGATGTCTCCGACATCCGCGACGAGAGCGACCGCGACGGCATGCGCATCGTCATCGAGCTCAAGCGCGGCGCCGAGGCCCAGATCGTGCTGAACCAGCTCTACAAGCACACCTCGATGCAGGAATCGTTCAGCATGATCTTCCTGGCCGTGGTCAACGGACAACCCAAGGAGATGGGCCTGATCCCGGCCATCCAGCACTTCATCAATCACCGCATCGACGTGGTGCGCCGGCGGACGGCCTTCCTGCTGAGCAAAGCGCGCGAACGCGAGCACATCCTGGAAGGCTACCAGCTCGCGCTCGACCACATCGAGAACGTGATCACCATCATTCGCGGCAGCCAGAACCGCGCCAACGCCCGCGAAAACCTGGTGGCCTTCTTCGGCGGCAAGAAGATCACCATCAACACCACCGGCCGGCCGCCGCTGGTCAATCCCGAGAGGCCCTTCACCGCCAAGCAGGCTGACGCCATCCTGGAGCTGCAACTGCACCGGCTGACGCGGCTTTCCATCGACGAGATCCTGAACGAGCTGAAGGAAATCCGCGAGCGCATCACCGAGTACGAAGCCATTCTGGGCTCGGAGAAGAAGCTGCGCGCAGTGATCGTCGACGAGCTGAAGCAGATCAAGAAAGACTACGGCGACGAGCGCCGCACCATCATCCAGGACGAGGCCAAGGAGATCCGCCTGGAAGACCTGATCGCCGATGAGCAGGTGGCGGTCACCGTCTCTCATGCCGGTTACCTCAAGCGCACGCCCATCTCCACCTACCGCCAGCAACGGCGCGGCGGCACCGGGCGCAAGGGCATGAGCACGCGCGAAGAGGATTTCGTCGAGTACCTGTTCACAGCCTCCACCCACGCCTACATCCTGGTGTTTACCAACACCGGGCGCGTGTACTGGCTGAAGGTCTATGAGATTCCCGACATCGCCGCCGCCGGCAAGGGCAAGCACATCGGCAACCTGGTTGCGCTGCAACCGGGCGAAACCGTGCGCGCGCTGCTGCCGGTGCGCGACCTGGAGGAGGAAAACCGCTACGTCTTCTTCGTCACCCGCAAAGGGACGGTCAAGAAGACGGCGCTGGTGGACTTCTCCAACGTGATGTCGCGCGGCATCATCGCCATCGGAATCGAGAAAGACGACGAGCTGGTGGCGGCGCAACTCACCGATGGGCAGCAGATCATCTTTCTGGCCACGCACGAGGGCCTGGCGGTGCGCTTCGATGAAAACGAGGTCCGCGCCATGGGCCGTCCCGCCTACGGCGTGCGCGGCATGAATCTGGCGCCCAAGGACTACATAGTAGGCATGGCCGTTACCGGCAAAGCGTCCGCGCCCGAAGCCGAGGAGGGCGCGCCCAAGCGCAAGAACAAAGACAAGTCCGAAGCCGAGCAGGCCGTGGCCAACCTTATTCTCACCGTCACCGAGAATGGCTATGGCAAGCGCACCCCGGTCGAGGAGTACCGCCTCACCGGACGCGGCGCCAAGGGCGTGATTAACGTCAGGACCACCGAGCGCAACGGCAAGGTGGTGGCCATCCTGCTGGTGAGCGAAGAGTCGGAGGCCATGTTGATCTCGCAATACGGCAAGATCATACGCATGGGCACCGACAACATTCGCGAGGCCGGACGCGCCACCCAGGGCGTCCGCCTGCTCAGCCTGGAAGGTGGAGACAAAGTTGCGGCCGCGGTCGTGATCGTGCCGGAAGAACAGAACGGCAACGGCAACGGCGACAGCGGAAGCTTACTGCAGTAGAGCAGCAATTTTGCTGGGCTATTGAGGGCTGCATATGTAATGTCCTACACCCTGTAATCAGGTGCCCACTGGAAAGTTGTCATGGCGAGCGGAGGCGCGCAGCGCCGCAGTCGAGCCACCTTGTGTTTTCCGGCACCAAACACAAGGTTCCTCCACTCCGCCGCGCGGTGCGCGGCTCCGGTCGGAATGACAATTCATATTTTGGGAGGACATTATTTTTGCAGTACTCAATAAAGCTCGCTTCCACATTCTCAGGTAGCAGTGTGTTTCTTGTGCCGCTGCTCCGGGGCAGGCAGCTCTGGCGATCCGGGCTCGGCTCCGTCCTTGTAGAGGCGCAGCTTGCGAATGTACTCGGCCACGGCTGGCGCCACCAACCGCTTCAGCCCGCACCTCCGGCGCACCGCCTGGCGAACCACGGTAGACGATTCCGGTTCATAGACTCCTTCCAGAAAGTTAATTCTGGCGCCGGAGATCAGGAGCGGGCCGCCGGCCGGGCGATCCTCGAATAAGCGAGCAACATTCCGCCGCGGTCTCATCTGCTCGGGCAGCGCCATGGCGGCATCGGCCAGCGAAAAGCCGGGACGGCTGGCGACGATGAACTCGCACTCCCGCAGCAACTCGACCGGATCGCGCCAGGTGCTGATCTCCAGGAAGGCATCTATTCCGATCAGAAAGAAAAGTTTGTCCCGCTTGCCGATGCGCTGGCGGAAACGCCGTACCGTATCTACCGAGTAGCTGGCAAGCTTGCCTTCCGCGCGGATTACCTCCGGCGCTTCCAGCAGCGAAGGCAGGAAGTTCTCTTCTCCCTGCAAAGCCAGGGCGAGCATGGCATAGCGATGGTGATAGGCGGTCAGCGGCTGCCCCTGCTTGTGCGGAGGGATATCGGCGGGGACAAAATATATGCGCCGCAGGGCGAAACGTTCAGCCGCCGCGCGAGCCACGGCGACATGTCCCAAATGCACCGGATCGAAAGTACCACCGTAAAGAGCAACGTTCATGAACAGGTTGGCACGGCTTTTCCAGAGTGGCAGCGATTCTCCATGATAAAACACTCCGGCAAGAACAAACACGCTGCCTGCGGGAATTCAGGCTCCGGGCTACCGCGGCTTGCGCGTCCGCTCAGGCTTCGCCTGCGGCCGCTCTGCGTCCCGGCGGAGATCTTCCAGCTTGTTGGCCATGGCCCATTTCAACTTTTCCAGGCCAGCGCCGGTGATGGACGAGATCTCGTAAAAGGGAAGCTTCTTGCGCCGGGCGAAGCGGCGCAATTTGGCCAGCTTCTCCGGGTTGGCGGTGTCCACCTTGGAGGCCACGACTATCATCGGCTTGCGCTCGAGGCCGGCGCCAAAACTTTCCAGCTCGCCCATAATGACCTCGAAGTCCTTCGCCGGATCGGGCCGCCCGCTGGCGTCCGAAACATCGATCATGTGCGCCAGCAGCCGTGTGCGCTCCAGGTGGCGCAGGAACTGCACCCCCAGCCCCGCCCCGTGGCTGGCGCCTTCAATCAGCCCCGGGACGTCGGCTACCACGTAACTGACCGGGTTGGCCTCGTCGCCCAGCGCCACTACTCCGAGGTTAGGCTGCAGGGTTGTGAACGGATAGTCGGCGATCTTGGGCCGCGCCGCCGAAATGCGCGAGATCAGGGTCGACTTGCCGACATTGGGATAGCCGAGCAGGCCGACGTCAGCGAGCAGCTTAAGCTCCAGCCGCAGTACCCGCTCCTCGCCCGGACGGCCAGGCTCGCACTCGCGCGGCGCCTGGTGCGTAGAGGTGGCAAAGCGGGCATTGCCGCGGCCGCCGCGGCCGCCGCGCGCCACCACGATGCGCTCGTTGGGAGCGGAAAAATCGTGCACCTGCTCGCCGCTCTCGTCGTCATAGACGATGGTTCCGACCGGAACCTTCAGCACCACGTTTTCGCCATCGGCCCCGGTCTTGTTCGAGCCCTCGCCGTGGCGGCCGCGCTGCGCCTTGTACTCGGGGTTGAAGCGGAAGTGAACCAGGGTGTTGTGCTTCTCACTGGATTCCATCAGCACGTCGCCGCCACGCCCGCCGTCGCCGCCCGATGGGCCGCCGCGCGGGACAAACTTCTCGCGGCGAAAGGCCATGCAGCCGTTGCCGCCGGCACCCGAGGCTACCCGGATTCTGGCTTCATCAATGAACATCGTGCTCAGTTCTTACCAATGCTGCATCCCGCCTTGGCGAGCAGGTGGAGGAAGCTGGTGTTTTGCAGCCAAAGCAAACACAGGGTTCCTCGACTCCGACGCCAAGGAACCATCTTGGAGCGAGCCTGGAGAGATCAGCTAGGCCGGCTTTCAATCGCGTCGCTCGCTCGGAATGACGTTCACGATTCGAGATGCAGTATCTCTGATCTCCAAAATAAAAAGCCTCGCCGCTACACGAGGCCTGTTCTGGAAGTTCGCGGTTCACCGGTGTCGCGCAATGAGCCGGCGCCCGCGTGTCATGCATTCGACACCGGCGGATTCGCCGAGATATTACGAGCTGGCGATCTCGACCGGCTCCACGGCCACGAACTTGCCCATGCTTCCACGGTCCACGAACTTCACCCGGCCGGCCACCTTGGCGAACAGGGTGTCGTCCTTGCCGCGGCCGACGTTCAGTCCGGGCTTAATGCGAGTCCCGCGCTGGCGCACGATGATGGTGCCGCCGGTCACAAGCTGTCCGCCAAAGCTCTTCACCCCGAGCCGCTGAGCGTTGGAATCGCGTCCGTTCCTGGAGCTGCCTAACCCTTTTTTATGTGCCATAAATAAACTCTCGTCTGTAGCCTCTTGTCTGTTGCTTTGCTCGTCCGCCCCAGCCGCTAGCGGCGTGAGGCAGGGCGAACGTCGTGGTTACATTGCCGGGGCCAGTTATTCGCCGGATTTCTTGCTGGCGGATTTTCGTCCGCTCTTTTTCTTGGCGGCGGGCTTGGCCGTCTTCTTTTTCGCCGCAGGCTGGGCCGCAACCGGCAGCTCGGGGGCGGTAAACTTCTGCCCGTCGAAGCTGATCTCGGCGATGCGCACCTGGGTAAATCCCTGGCGATGGCCGGCCAGCTTCTTGTACTGCTTCTTGCGTTTGAAGTGGAAGACCAGGATCTTGTCTCCGCGTCCTTCGCCCAGGACGTGGCCGACCACCCGGGCGTTTTCCACTTTTGCGATCTTGCCCTCTTCGCCACTGATCGCGAGCACTTCAAAGTCGATGCCCCGCTCGCCGGCCGCGGTTTTTTCAACCTTTACAACGTCTCCGGGCGAGACACGATATTGTTTTCCACCGGCGCGGATCACCGCGTACATAAGAATGCCTCCACAAATATCTACTCTACTGCGCCGGGCAGGCGCTCGGAGTCGGTAAGATCTCTTCCTGAATTCCCGCTTCCCCCAGCAAAGCGCAACATCGGCTTTTGTTGAGGACCGCGCCCGAAAAAACCAGCTTCAGGTTGCCCCTGACGGGCATGGCAGCACGGGCAAACCTTATAATTTTAGACTGTTTCGCGCGAGGCGGTCAAACCAAAGCTGCCGATCTCGCGCCGCATGCAGGCGGCGCTTGCGGGGCAGAGCGAGCGAAATTGCGAGGTCGTCTGGATCTCAGCCGGCGCCTCGCTCCGCTCAATTCGCCGGAAGCCGAGCCCGGCAAAATAGCGCTCGGCATCGGTGGTAAGAAGGTAGAGCTCCTCCAAGCCCAGCAGGCGGGCGTGGGCTGCCATCCTGGAATACAGAGTACGGCCCAGCGAGCGGCCTCGCCAGGCCGGCGCAACCGCCAGCGAGCGCAGCAACCCCGAGCGTCCATAAGGCTCCAGGGCGACCGAGCCTACGACCTCGGAACCCAGCTTGGCGGCGATGCAGTGGCCGGCCACCTGTTCGAGGTCTTCGCTGGGAAGCCCGCAATCCACCAACAATGCCCGAATTGCCGCCAGGTCGCCCGCAGTGGCAAAACCGTATGTGATGTTGTTCATGTAGAGGTCATCTGCCATCCAGCGCTATTTTCGGCCGTGCAGCTTGATCGAGGCCACGGCCTGTGAAGCCTCGCGCACTAGCGCGTCGGGATTCTTCAGCGAGCTGACCGATACCGTCGATCCGCAGCAGCAGGAAGTTTTATTGCCGGCGGCGGCCTCCGGAGCGAGCGCCTTCAACAGCTCCGGGCCGTAGGCGATCTGCGGAATGGAGAGGTTGCGCAGGCCGGCATCCAGAACGGCGCGCAGATAGTCGCCCAGCAGGCTGGCTCCGGCGACGCAGCCGACGTAGGCGCTGACGCTGCGGGCAACTTCGGCCGGCAACGGCTTCAGCAGCACGATGTCGCTGACGGCGAAGCGGCCGCCCGCCTTCAGCACGCGGTAAACTTCGCGAAAAACCGCCGGCTTGTCCGCGGAAAGATTGATGACGCAGTTGCTGATGACGTAATCCACCGAGCCGCTCTCGACCGGCAGGCTCTCGATGAATCCCTTGCGGAATTCCACGTTGCTGGCGCCGCGCTTGGCGGCGTTCTGCCGGGCCAGGTTGAGCATATCGTCGGTCATGTCCACGCCGATGACACGCCCCGCCGGCCCCACGCGGTTCCAGGCAAGAAAAGCATCGAATCCGGCGCCCGCCCCCAGGTCAAGCACCGTCATGCCGGCAGTGATTTCGGCAAGCGCCAGAGGATTGCCGCAACCCAGTCCGAGGTTGGCGTCGCCGGCCAGGGCGAGGTCTTCTTCGCTGTAGCCGAGGGTGCGGGCCACATCCTCAACCGGCCCGCCGCAGGCGGAAGTCTCTCCGCGAGCTACGGCTCCGTAGTGTTTTTCAACCGCGGTGGTAATGGATTCATTCGTCATTTTTGGCCCTCAGTTCAGGAAGCTTGGCGATGGGCGTATTCAACGGGCAGCAGCCGGCGGCGCCCATGGCGTCATTAAGAGTTTTCAGCGCCTTGAGCACCTGCTGGCGCTGCTTCTCGGGAATGGAGTCGATGATATGGCCGGTGCGCTCGCGCATGAGAGCATCGAGCTGCTTGCGCGTGCGCCGGCCCTGGGCGGTGATGCGAACCATGACGGCCCGGCCGTCTTCTTGCGCGCCGCGCACCCGCTCGACCAGTCCGCGCCTTTCCAACTTCTCCAGTACGCGTGTCATGGCACTGGGAGTGATGCCGGAGCTGGCGGCCAAGTCGGTAAGCCGGGCACCCTCCTGCGCCACCAGCGTGCGCAGGATTGACGTCTGCCGCTGGCTGAGCCCCTCGCAGCAGACCTCGTCGGGGCCGACCCGGCCGAGAATGCGGGCCAAGCGCTCGAGTTCGTCCCACCATTGCTGTAGCCCGTGGAAATTTGCGGAGGGCTTCACGAGGCAAGGTTATTAATAATACTTGCATGTGTCAAGCAAATTTATTTCCCGGTCGAGGCCGTATCGGTGTTCAAGCAAGGTTTCGGCGCCTGGCATAAAATTTCATGCGGAGGTGAACCATGACCCAGGCAGAGGTGCGCGAGTATGCAGTGCAGGCAGCTTCCACCGACACCTTCGGACGCGTGCTTGCCAGCGCCCGCCATCATCATTTCGTAGTGGACGGACCTGTGCAAAACGGCTGTCCCGGCGAGGCCGTCACCCCCAGCGAGCTGTTCCTGGCGGCCGTGGCGGCTTGCGGGGTTGAACTGGTGCAGGTGCTGGCCAAAGCACAGGGCGTACCGTTGCAGGCCATCGCCGTGGACGTTAAGGGCTGGATGGACCGTTCCCGGCCGGTGCGCCCGGATATTTCTCTGCTCAACTCCGTGCGCCTGAATTTTCGCATGAAGGGCGTCAGCGAGCAGCAAGGACGACTGCTGGTCGAAGCCTTCAAAGGCAAGTGACCGCTCTACGGTACGGTCGCAGTTGCGACCCCGGATGTGCAGGTGGCGTTTTCCATCGAAAAGTAAGCCGGAAGGCAACCGGCGCGGCCTCAAGCACCGGTTCGCCCCGGGGAAAGCGCGTGCATCTAGGCTTGCCCGATTGCGCACGGCGCATGCGGCCGTTGGGCCTGGACCTTCGAAACTATTGATCCGCCGAATATTTGTTGTACTTTTTCAGTGTAGCTGGATATAATGATTAAAACTTTCACCCAATTGGGAGGAACTTCATGAGACGTAAGCTTGCGTTATTGTTGTCACTCGCCCTTGCTGTGGCGTTGTCGAGCCCGGCGTTTGCTCAGGATCAGAAGCCGGCCGCTCCGCCCGCCGACAAGAAGACCGACAAGGCGAAGCCGAAGCCGAAGCCGAAGCCGAGCAAGGAAAAGCCTGCCAAGACTGACAAGAAAGCCCCGGAGAAGCCCAAGCAGTAGGAGCTGATCATAACGGACTGATGGCAGAAGGAGTGAGCAACAAAAATCTTCGTTTGGCCCGACACTTTTAGTCGGGCCTTTTCATTTTTGTGCACGGCGTTCCCCAAGGGAACGACTGTGCGCTTTTTATTTCTGCGGACCGGATCGCCGCGGCCGCCAATGGCCGGCGGTGGGCGCCAACTACAATCCCCAGGCTACAGAGTCGCGTTCCTGATGATATTTGCTCTGAATGCCGCCACACTGATCTGGCTGTTGCTGTTCAGGCGCGGAAAACTCACCTTCATGGTTCGCCAGGAGCGCCCCAAAGAGGCGGTACAGCAGCAAATATAGCGGGCCTGCTGCCGCCGGCAGTTTTTCTGTTTTTTCTTGGAGCCTGCAGCAGTGCCATCGGGAATGGTGGCACTGCTGCCAAGGCTAGCGCGTGCGGGCCGGCACCGCGTATGGCCCTTCCTTGATGAAGGCGACGCTGGGGGCCGAGCCGTTCCATCGCGGATGGTTCACCGCGTAGATGAGCGCGTTCTGGACCATGGTCCGCGTCTGCTCGGCGTGATCGGCATCGACCTGGTCGGGCAGATAATCCCACCCCGCAGCTCCCGGAACGATCTGGTGCTCTTTCCGGGGCAGGTTCGCCGAACAGTAGATGAGGCTCTCCTCTCCAATTTTGGCGAGTACCTTGGCCCACATCTGCGGTTCCCACTGATCCTTGGTGAACTTCCAGCCGGGCTGCAGCAGCGCCGACATGTAGCCGTCGGGCCCCTGCAGCTTCAGCATGTGCAGCAGTGTCTTGTAAGTGGTAGGGCCGACGGGGTCGTCGTCGCGCTCGCAGGCCGCAATGATTATGAACCCTCCCGGCTTGACCACCGGCATGGCGCCCACGGCCGCTTTGGCGTTCTGGTAATGATTTATGCCGACGTAGCCGCCGTGAGTCAGCACCACGTCGTATTCCCGGTCGACGGGAATCGCCACGACGTTCTTGAGAAGCTCGACGGCCTTTGCGTGGGCCTTCTGCAAATCCCCGGAAAAGACGCCCAGCAGTTGCAGGCGGCGGTTCAGCACGGTGTTGATGATGAAGTCCACGCCGGCCTTCTGGGCGATCTCCAGCGCCTCCTCGTGGCAGGGATTCCCTTCCAGAACCAGGTTGGTGGCCAGGGGAGAATCCAGGGTTTGGGCGCTGTGGAACTTCTCGATGGTCTTTTTGCTCACCAGCGCCGGGCAAATGGCCTTGCGGCCACCCGAGGCGCCGGCCATAAAGTGGCTCTCCACCAGGGCGGTGGCGATCTTGACGTCGGCCCCGTAGTAGATCTTGTTAATGAGGATCTCGGTGCCGCTCCTGGTGCGGCCGATGTCTACCAGCATGGCCGGGTCTTCGCACTCGTGATCGACGATGGTGTACTGCTCCGCCACCTCCTTGCCGAACATGGCCTCTTTTTCTTCGCGAGTGCTGGGCCGGTGGGTCCCGGTGCCGACCAGCAGGATGATGTTCTCTTTGCGGACCCCGGCGGAGTGAAGCAATTGCAAAAGCGGCGGCAGTATGCCGGAGTCGCCCTTGTACGGCACGGGCCGGGTGATGTCCGAGGTAGTGATGCAGACCGTGAGCTGATCGGCTGGCTTGCCCTTGGTCTTGAGAATCTCCGGCAGCGTTGGCGAGCCGATGGGTGCATTTATGGAGACGCGCATGCTCGCCCGCGGGTCGGCCAGCGGCGCAGCATCTTTCATCTCCAGGATGCGGCAGCCGGGCGGCACGCATACGGCAAAGGCCGCCGCGCCGTACTCGACTTCCACTTTCTTCCATCCGCTGAGGTCCGCCCCGCGAATGATCCGCGCCACCTCAGTTTTCATGGTAGACCTCCTTCGTGCCGGCAAGGTTTCAGAGTTTCAAGGTTCATGGACAGAAATCAAAGACTCATCTAGCCCTGAAACTCTGAAACTTTGAAACCTTTATACAAGTTTACTTGGACTGTGAGGGCCGCGTCACATGCCCAGGTAGGCTTTCCTGACGAGGTCGGACCTGAGCAGCTCGTCGCCTTTGCCCTCCAGGACTACCCGCCCGCTTTGCAGCACGTAGGCGCGGTCAGAGACGCTCAGGGCTTCGTAGACGTTCTGCTCGACCAGGAAGACGGTGATGCCCTTCTGGCGTATCTCCTCGATGCGCTGGAATATCTCAGAGACCAGCTTGGGCATGATGCCAAGCGAAGGCTCGTCCAGCATCAGCAGAGCGGGGCGGGACATCAGCCCGCGGGCAATCGCCACCTGCTGCTGCTCTCCCCCGCTCAGGGTGTCGGCGCGCTGTTTCTTCCGTTCGCCGATCCAGGGGAACAGCTGCAGGATGGACTCCAGGGACTCCTCGGTTTCTTTAGCTGAATCCAGCGCGTAGGCGCCCAGCAGGAGGTTGTCCCAGACCGACAGGCGCCCGAAAAGCTGCCGCCCCTCCGGAACCATGGCGATGCGCTTCTTGACGATGTCGTAAGGGGGGACGACGTGGATGGGCTCGTTGTCGAGCAGGATCTCGCCGCGCCGGGGCCGCAGCAGGCCGGCGATAGCGCGCAGCATCGTGCTCTTGCCGGCGCCGTTGGAGCCGATGAGGCTCACCACTTCGCCCCGCTGCACGGTGAGCGAGACATCCTGCACCGCCAGCACGTCCTTGTATCCTACCGACAGCCCCTTAACTTCGAGCATGGTACCGCTCTCCCAGGTAAGCCCGGATGACCTCGGGGTTGACGACGACAGCTTGCGGCGCGTCCTCGACGATCTTCCGTCCCGAGTTGATCACGATGACCCGGTCCGACAGCTCCATCACCGCTTCCATGACGTGCTCCACGATCACCAGGCTTACGCCGCTTTCCCGCACCTTGCGGACCAGAGCCATCATCCCCTTGAGTTCGACTGGAGTCAGACCCGCCATGGCTTCGTCCAGCATGAGCAGCTTCGGCTGCGTGGCCAGGGCCATGGAGACCTCCAGCCGCTTCTTGTCGGCGATGGTGAGAGCGGGAGCCAGCACATCGCGCTTTTCCCACAGGCCGGTGAATTTCAGAATTTCCTCCGCCTTCGCGTGCACCGCCGCCTTCCTGGGGCTGCGCAGGAAGGCGCCGGTCATGACATTCTCCAGCACCGTCATGTCGCTGATCACTCTGCACGATCTGGAAGGTGCGGGCGATGCCCAGCTTGCAGATTCGATCCGCGCCGAGATGGGTGATGTCCCGGCCCTGATAGATAACCCGCCCGCCGTTCCGGCCGGTAGAAGCCGGTGATGCAATTGAAGAGGGTGCTTTTTCCCGAGCCGTTCGGGCCGATGATGCTGACGATGTCGCCGGCGCTGACGGTGAAGGAGATGTCGTCATTCGCCAGCAATCCGCCAAATCGTTTGGTGACGCCCTGCACTTCCAGGAGAGCTTCCGCGCTCATGGCCGTGCATCCTTGTGCTGAAACATCGAGTTAGTCATCCCCTTTCGCTGCCGCATGCGATTCCGCTTGCGGTTGTACGGAGGCCTTCCTGCGGCCGAGCCGCGAGATCCATCCCCATACGCCCCCCGGTTGATAGACGGAGATCAGCATGATCAGAGTTCCGTAGACCATCATGTCGAGGCCGGTGCCTTTGTAGCCCAGCCAGGCGCGCGTTCCCTCCGAGATCGGCAGCAGGATGGCCGCGCCGATGACCGGCCCCATGATGGAGCCCGCTCCGCCCAGCATGGATGACCAGCACGATCTGCACGGAGATGGGAAGGATCAGCACGCTGTCGGGGTCGATGTACAGGATGTACTGCGCGTAAAAGGTGCCGGCCATGGCGGTGAGAAAGGCGCTGATCATGATGGCCGCCAGGCGGTAGCGCACGAAATTGATCCCCAGGACCTTGGCCACCTCGTGGCTCTCCTTGATGGCGCGGAAATAGAAGCCCATGCGCGAAGTCGAGACCCAGGTAGCACGCCAGCAGCGAGAGGATCAGGAACGCCAGGATGATGTAGTAGTACGGCACCTTGCTGGAGTGGAACTGAAGTTCTTGAACGACTCGTCGCAGCATGGGCAGCGTCAAGCCCTCCGCCGCCCCGATCAGCTTCCAGTTGTTGAAGTGGATCCGGACGATCTCGGCAAAGGCAATGCTGGCGATGGCGAAGTAGTGGCCCCGCAGGTTCGAGCAGGGAATGCCGATGGCGGCGGCGGCCAGGGCCGCCAGTACTCCCGCCGGCCAGCAGGCCGAGCCACGGGTTGACATGATAGGCCGTCAGCAGATAGGAGGATGTGTAGGCGCCGATCCCGAAGAAGGCCACCTGGCCGAACGAGAACATCCCCGCGTAACCGCCGATGATGTTCCAGGCCACGCCCATCATGCCGAACAGGAACACCATGATCATGACGTGCACGGGAAACGAGCCCCTGACGATCAGCGGATACACAATGAGGAGGAGCAGAACAACAGCCGAGCATCGCAACCCTGTCTCGACGTGAAGGTCCGCATGCCTCACCACCCCAACAGGCCCTGCGGCCGGATCCAGACGGTGATCAGGTAAACCAGGAATACGATGGCGTACTTGTAGGCCGGATCGAAGAAATAGCCGCCCAGGGTCTGCACGAAGCCGATCAGGATCCCCGCGATGAACGCCCCCTCGATGCTACCAAAGCCCCCCAGGGCGACGATGCAGAACGAGATCAGCCCGAACAGGCCTCCCACCTGGGGGTAGATGTAGTAGTACATGGACAGGAAGGCGCCGGCGATTCCCACCAGGGCGGAGCCGATGCCGAACGACAGGGCATTGATGCGCTCGGTGTTGATCCCCATCAGCAAGGCCGATTCGCGGTTCATCTCCACCGCCAGGATTGCCTTGCCCGTCTTGCTCTTCTTCAGGAACAGGAGCAGGGCCAAGGTAGACCAGGACGCTGCCGAGAGAGGCCGCGAACTTCGGGATGCTCAACTGGATGCCCCCGAGGCTCCAGGTACCGGAGAGCAGCGGATTTTCGATCAGGCGGAAATCGGGGGTCCACAGCATGACTGCCATGTTGGCCAGGAAAATGCTTACGCCGAACGTCACCACCACTTGCGCCAGCACCGGCCCGGTCATCACCTTGCTGACGATAAATCGATAGATGAGCAGCTCCCAGAATGAAGAGGGCGACGGCACAGATGGGAATGGAAAAGAGCGGGTCGACATGGAGCAGCGTGTAAGACCAGAACGAGACGAACATGCCGATCATCAGGAAATCGCCGTGGGCGAAGTTGACGATGTTCATCACGCCCCAGATGAGCGTGAGTCCAATGGCAACCAGAGCATAGACGGAACCGATCAGCAGGCTGTCGACCAGTTGCTGTATTAATTCGTGATCCACCGTGACACCTTATTTTATGGAATCCGGCGGGAGGCGCCGCTTGGGCCCTCCCGCCGCAATGAAACTATTCCGCGCTTCCAGCCCGGGAACGGCCACACCAACTGCGCTCGGCCGCCGACTCGAACGGCCAGACGGTGTACGTAATCCTGCTTCTGGATCTGCACCAGCGTGCCGATGGCATAGATGTTCTGCTGGCGTCTTGGGATCGAACTTGATGCCCTTCCACGGATAGATCACCTGGTCGCCGGGGATGTTGGTCTCGCGCAGCGCCTTCACATATCGCCTCGGCGTCCGTGCTCTTGGCCCGGTTGATGGCGTCGGCGAAGACGAACGGGGCCGTGAAGCTGCGGGCGGCGTTCTCGCTCATGTCAATCCCGAACTTCTTCTTGTACAGGATCGTTGACCTTGCCCACCAGCGGCTTGCTTCTTGGCCAGATCCAGGGCGAAGGTGGAGCGGACGATCATGTAGTTCCCGTCCGCCTTCACCGCCGGCAGATAGCCGGGCTCGATGTAGCCGGCCATCGTCACGAAGCCCTTGGGGTTGAAGTCCCATCTCCTTGAAGGTCTTGGTGAACAGGATGGCATCGGTGATGTAGGAGGCGTGCATCAGGACGTCCGGATTGGCCTTGATCAGCCGGCCCACCTCGACTGGTGACGTCGGTCGCGTTGGCCGCGTAGGAGATGTCGGCCACCACCTTGTAGCCGAACTCCTGGGCATACTTCTGCTCCTCTTTGCCGACGTTAGCGCCGAACTCGGTGTTCTCGTACAGCAGGGCCACGGTCTGCGACCTTGGCCTTCTTGGCGCTTCTCCAGGTCCTTCAGGAACTGAACTGGTCCTGGGCGAAGCGTCCGTCGTGCGGGCTGACCCGGAAGAAATACTTGAAGTCCCCGCTCGGTCAGCGTGGGGGAAGAGGAGTCGGAACATACGAATGGAATCTTCAGCCGCTCGGTGGCCTGGCTGGCGGTCTTGGTCACCGCGCTCTGGTAGGCGCCGATGCACGCCGACAACCTTGTCCTGGGTAACCAGCCGCTCAGCCTCCGCCTGGCCATTCCGCGGCTCGCCTTTGGTGTCGGCCCAGACCATCTCAATCTTGGCCCCGCCGAGGTTCGGCAAACCCTCCGTCTTGGCCAGTGGAAGGTTGAGATCGTATTTGCCGTTGATTATGTCTACGGCCAACTCGACTCCGCGCCTGCAGTCCAGGCCGGTCGATGCCAAGTTCCCCGTCAGGGGATAGACTCCGCCGATCTTAATCGTCTGCGCGGCAAATGCCGGAGATACAATCCAAGGCGACATCGCCAGGGCACTGCCGCCAATCACGAATTCCCGTCGTGTCACACTCCTCATCTAAGGTCCTCCTCTTTGTCGGTCCCATTGACCGCACTGCCTTTCTGAGAAATGCAGAGTTTACCGCCGTAATTTCATCAGTAGCATCGGCAAGTGTCAAGTGGAATATGCACTGCCATCCCGCCAGCGCGCGCAAGTACAGCAGCGAAACTGCAGCCCAAAACTGCTTCAATAGCCGTGTTCACTGGGGAATCTGCACATATTTGCAGAGTGTCGCTACGGTCGTGCCGTTGCGGTTGAAGGCGCGCCGGGGAAGTCGATACGATAAGCGCGCCAGCTCAGTTCCAGGCATTGAGGAGGCTCGCCTCTGCCGGCGGAGGCTGATGCGGTGGAGTAGAGCACGTATGGGAAAACAGGAAAGGCGAAGGAGAGCGGTCAGCGCCAAATGTCTTCTTCTGCCTGCGGGCTGGGAAAGCCGTCGCCGAGAATGCGTGGCATAGGCCGTCCCCAGTTAAACTCCCCGGTTCCGGCCACTTTCACCCCAATCTGATCATGGATTCTGCTTCCCGGCTTGCCAACCCAAACGACCTGCACCTGCGCCTTGTTCAAGCGGTATATAAGGGTGAGAGTCGAGCCGGGTTGCAGCGGACGGGTGATACCGCGCAGACGGGCACCTTTTCCGGTGACATCAATGGTCATGGCGTCTAACTCAAACTTCCTGCCGTTACTGTCGACGCCCTCAATGCGGACCGGAAAGGTAATGCCCAAGCGCATCTCTCGGCGCATCCCCATAGTAGCCTTCGACTGTAGCATCACCTTGATTTCAGGCAAGTTACGGAAGTCATCCGCCTCGACGCCGCGCTTGCCGGCCCGCCCGCGCGCATCCGAAATGCCCCGCAAGCGCCGCATTCGCGCTGGAGGGCAAAGCGCAGCGGAATGGAGCGGCTGGAAGCAACCGCAGAGTTCGCAAGAGTTGCGCAGAGCGGATAAGGCTCGCTGGGGACCTGCATTTCTCTGTGCCCCTGCGGTTAGTCGGGCGAATTTGGGACACTACGACTGGCTCCCGGCAACTTGGCGTCCGCCGCCGCCGCTAGATACAATATTTGTTGCGATCTTGGGGCAAGGGTGGGTGGGGGCCCGCAATTGAAACCGAGCACGTCGGAGTAACAGATCAGGCCTGCGGCAAATGGAAGCTGTTCAGCCACGGTGACTGGAAGTTGCCCTTCGCCGGCTACCCAGCTTGCGCTTGCCGGAGCGTAGATCAGGGTACACGTACGCGCCACGCAGGGAAAGAGGAGCATCATGCCCGAGAACACTTTGACCGTAGTCGACAACCGTACCGGCAAAAGCTATACCATCCCGATCACGAACGACACCGTTCGCGCTACGGACCTGCGCCAGATCAAGGTAAAGCCTGAAGAATTCGGCTTGATGACCTATGATCCGGCTTTCATGAATACCGCCTGCTGCGAGAGCAGGATCACGCTTATAGACGGCGACAAGGGGATTTTGCGCTACCGCGGCTACGATATCGAGGAACTGGCCGAGAATTGCACTTACCTTCAGGTAGCTTATCTGCTGATCAATGGAGAGCTGCCAACACCCGAGCAGGAAAAGCAGTGGATGCATGAAATCCGCTACCGCATGTCGATCTTCGAGAACATTAAAAAGTTCCTGGAGGGCTTCCGCTACGACGCCCATCCCATGGGCATGCTGGTGAGCACGGTGGCCGCGCTATCCACCTTCTATCCCGACTCGAAAGATGTCCGCAATCCCGAAGCCCGCATGGCTTCGATTTACCGCCTGATCGGCAAGATGCCGATCATCGCCGCCTACGCCTATCGCCATCGCAAGGGTCTGCCCTACATTTATCCCGAGCCCGACCTGAGCTACACGGCCAATTTCATGAACATGCTGTGGCAGCGCAGTGTGCTGAGGTACCTGGCGCACCCGGTGCTGGCGCGCGCGCTGGACATTCTGTTCATCCTGCATGCCGATCACGAGCAGAACTGCTCCACCAGCGCCATGCGCGTGGTGGGCAGCTCCGAGGCCGATCCCTTCCTGGCGACGGCGGGGGCAGCCGCAGCCCTGGCCGGCCCGCTGCACGGCGGCGCCAATGAGGCCGTGCTGCGAATGCTGGAGCAGATCGGCAGCCGCGACAACATTCCCGCCTTCGTCAAGGGCGTAAAAGAAGGCAAGCAGAAGCTGATGGGCTTCGGGCATCGCGTTTACAAGAATTACGATCCGCGCGCCAAGTTGATCAAGAAAGTGGCCGATCAGGTCTTCGAAGTCACCGGGCGCAATCCCAAGATCGATATCGCCATGGAGCTGGAGCAGATCGCGCTCAATGACGAGTATTTCATCTCCCGCAAGCTGTATCCGAACGTCGATTTCTACTCCGGCATCATTTACGAAGCCATGGGGTTCGACTCGGAGATGTTTACCGTGCTGTTTGCCATTCCGCGCACAGCCGGCTGGCTGGCGCAGTGGCAGGAGCTGGTCACCGACGCGGAACAGAAGATCAGCCGTCCGCGCCAGGTCTATACCGGGCTGGAGCATCGGCGTCTGGAAAAGCGAGAAGGTGGCACGAGCCTGGATTTAAGCATGAGCGGCGCTTCCGTGCTCACGGATAGATAACCGCAAGTATCAGTACGCACCTAAACAAGCCGTTACACTTCCGTGGTCCCCGCTGCCGGCGGGGACATTTTTGTCTGCGGCAGTTGCGGGCAAAGGCTCGATTCCACTTCGTGCCCGTCCATGGTATCTTCAGCCAGCAATACTAGTCTGCAAGTTGGCGCGTCATTGAACAAAGGTAAAGCTGTGCCTTGCGCGCGATGGCGCGCCCAGGGTGAACAACCTGGCAGGAGGGGACATGGGTACAAGCGCGGCATCTCAACCGAAACCGGCTCAACAGAAGGGCGGGGCGCGCAATTCGCTAAAGTGGCTGGTGCCGATCGCGCTGGGAGCGGTTGTGCTTCTCATCCCGACTCCATCCGGCCTTAGCCCGGCGGCCTGGCACTACTTCGCCCTGTTCATGGCCGTCATAGGCGGGCTCATCACCGAGCCCATTCCCGGCCCCGCTGTCGGATTTGTTGGAGTTGCCTTTGCCGCTGCCATGGTCTTTGTCGGAAAGACTCCGGGCGAAGCTCTACGCTGGGGGCTTTCCGGTTTTGCCAACGACACGGTCTGGCTCATCTTCGCCGCCAACATGTTCGCCGTGGGTTACGAAGTCACCGGACTTGGCCGGCGGATCGCCTTGCTGCTGGTGAAGAAGCTCGGACGCAGCACGCTTGGCCTGGGCTATGCCATCGGCTTGGCGGATTTGATCCTGGCGCCCTTCATGCCTTCGGTGACCGCCCGCAGCGGAGGCACCATTTACCCGATAGTGAAAAGCATTCCGCCGATCTACGGATCCTATGCCGACGACAACCCGCGCAAGATCGGCTCCTACCTGTTGTGGACCGCCTTTGCCACTGCCTCGGTCACCAGTGGCATGTTCATGACCTCGTTTGCTCCCAACGTGCTGGCGACCGAGATCAGCCGCAAAATCACCCACGTCGATGTGAACTGGACAACCTGGGCACTGGGTTCGCTGCCCGTCTGCCTCATCCTGTTCATTGCTACCCCATTGCTTTGCTATTACCTTTATCCACCCGTCATCAAGCGCAGCACCGAAGTCGCCGAATGGGCAGGCAACGAGTTGCGGCAGATGGGCAGCATCACCCGGCGTGAGGTGACGATGGCCGTGCTGGCGTTGGGCGCCCTGGCAGCCTGGATTTCGGCCGGGCGTTGGATCTCGGCAACTACCGTGGCCTTGCTGGTGATATCGCTCATGCTGCTGACCAAGGTGATCACCTGGAACGACATCGCCACTGCCAAGCAGGCGTGGAACGTGTTCATATGGTTCGCTACCCTGGTCGTGCTGGCTGAGGGGCTCAGCAGCGTAGGTTTCCTTAGCTGGTTTGCCAAGCGCTCAGCCGGGCTGACTACCAACATTCCCGTAACTGCGGCGGCGGTTGCTATAGTCGCGGTCTTCTTCGCCGTGCACTACCTGATTGCCAGCGGGACGGCGCAAACCGCGGCCTTGCTGCCGGTCTTCCTAGCGGCGGCGGTCACCATAAACGGGCTGCCGTTACGCCCGGTGGTGCTGCTGCTGCTGTACTCGCTGGGGCTGATGGGCGTCATTACCCCCTATGCCAATGGCCCGGCGCCTATCTACTTCAGCAGCGGCTACGTTCCGGCGCGGGATTTCTGGCGCCTGGGGTTCGTCCTGGGACTGTTCAATCTCATCGTGCTGCTGGCGGTTGGACTGCCATGGGTAATGCACCTGCTCCCCTGACTGAGGAGTTGGGAGTTGGTTTTGGCAGTTAGGTAGAGCGGTTAGCTATTCTGCTAATTTCCAGACGACTTTAAGCCCACCAAAGTTGTATAACCGGTGTTTTTTCAGAAGGATAACGGCTGAACCACTGGCGTTGCCCCCCTTGCTGCTGCTCAATGGCGGGAATTATCTGTGGCATCGAGGGGGTTGACATTTCCGTCAAAGACATCGGCTTTCTTTCCAGGTGTCCGGTGCGGCACACTTATTAATAGTTGACGAAAGTAATTCAAAATGGGATAAGCTTTAGGTGTCCAATTGGGGCTAGTTTGGGGGTGTAGGCGATTGGCGGAAGTCAAGTTACAGGAGGGCGAGGCGTTAGAGAATGCTCTCCGCCGTTTCAAGCGCAAGGTGCAGCAGGAGGACATTATTAAGGAAGTAAAACGTCACTCCTACTATTTGAAACCGGGCGAAAAGCGGCGCGTAAAACAAGCTTTGGCGCGAAAGCGCAGCAGAAAGAAGGCTCGCAAGGAACAAGAATAGGATAGACAATCCGGCCGCTGCTCAGTAGCGGCCATTGTTTTTTATCCGGGTTGCGGGTGAAGAGGAGTTTGGATTTGAGGTGACCAGCGAATCTTAAGGGTGTAGTAGAGGCAGCCTCGGTTTCCGAGCTGCAGATTGTCCGCAGTAGGGCGGGGCTGAAAGGGGCACAAGCCGATGGAATTTCGGGACAAGGTGCTTAAGTGTATAGATTGCGGTCAGGACTTCGTTTTTACGGCGGGAGAACAGCTTTTTTTCCATGACAAGCAGTTCAAGAACGAGCCCAAGCGCTGCAAAGGCTGCAAAGCCAAAAGAGCCCAGACGCTAGGCGTGGGACACTCGGCGGCGCCTCCCAAGGTGGAGACGCGGACCGTGTGCTCCAATTGCGGCAAAGAAACCACGGTTCCATTCAAGCCGACGCAGGGGCGGCCGGTATTCTGCCGCGAGTGCTTCCAGCAGAAAAAGGCGGTCACGGCCTCAGCTTAGGAACTTTGAACAACCCGTTTGCGGTGTGCGATTCCTGCTGCGCACGATGTGGTAATAATCCGTTTCTGCGTTGTTTTTCGCAGCTCCGCTACCAGAGCCAATCTTCCCGAAAAATTGCTCATATTAAACCCCCTGCCCGCTAACTGATCTGTGGCAGGCGGAAAGCTACACGCGAGGCGCGTCTGCTCCGACTACTGGTGAGTTTGCCCAGCGCGGCAAATTGGGCCGCCGCCGCTTGCGCCATGGTCTCAGGTCCTGGAAGTATGGCATCGCGGTGGCGCAAGATAAAAAAACCTCATCCGGCGAAGGGTACCGGACGAGGTTACCAGGGAGGAAAGGAGGATGCTTACGCTTTGCGGCTGCCGAAGCGCCTCTCAACAGCGTACGCCAGCCTTACAGGCAAGTATCTGTCCAAAGTGGCAGAAGCAGCAAAACAGCGCCACGCCGTTGTAGATTGTGGAGCTTAGAACACTGGAGGGGTATGTAGAGCTGTAATGCCTTCGAGTCTCCGCGGTGCTCATTGTGAGTACCGGAATTCCCATTTTCGTCATCGACGGGGATTTGCCCAATTCTATAAGCACTGAGTTGTCACATTCTGGAGCAGCGCTGCATCGAAACAAGCGGTGCACCCGGCAGAAACCCTTGGCAGGCGTCGCCGCCCCCCAGGCTAGCTATAGAGTAATTATGAAATCTTTCTACTTGATCACGCTCCTGCTTTCTTCCGTATTCGGTTTTCAGCTCTTTGCCCAAACGGCCAGCGCCGGATCGAGAGCTGAAAATTCGCCCGCGCCGGCGCCCAACCCGGGGGCTCGCGAAAGCGCCGCTTCCGCACTGGCTGGAGTGCTGGACCCGGAGCTCGGTAAGTTGCTGCAGCGGGTGGAGCAGCTCGCCTCTTCTCTCAATGTAGACCTGGGCAGAGTGCGGGTGGAAAGGTGGAAGACCGATTCTGCCAGCAAGCAGCAAGCGGGGACCGACATAGATTCTCTGCAGCGCAATCTCACGGCGGCTCTGCCGGGCTTTGTGGCGGCGGTGCGCAATTCGCCGCAAAACCTGGCCGCAAGCTTCAGGCTTTACCGCAATTTGAATGCTCTGCGCGACGTTCTCAACGGTGTGACCGAATCGGCGGGCGCTTTCGGCCCGAGAAATCAGTTTGAACGCCTGGCAGCCCAAGCCAGTGAACTGGATAGCTTGTGCATGGAACTGGGCAAACGGGTTGAAGCCTTGGCCGAAGCACAGGCCCTCGAGCTAGCGCAACTGCGGCGCAAGCTGCAACCGGGCGCAGGCAGCGTCCCGAAAAAAATCGTGGTGGACGACAACGCTCCGCAGGCGAAGCCGAAGAGCCGCAAAGCGGCCAAGCCTGCGCAGCAATCGTCGCAGCAAAAGAATTAACCACAGAGGACACAGAGGTACACAGAGAAATGCAAGTTCCCATCTGCTTTGTGTTACTCTGCGAACTCTGCGGCTAGCTTCCAGTCGCTCCACCAAGAAGACTATTCCGAAGCTCTAGAGCCTGTTATTAACTTCGGCACCCAGGAGTAAAGAAGCTCGCGAGATTGATCCAGAGTCACTCAATATGAGCGCATGGGAAATCGAGGCGGAGTTGGGTATCCGAGCGATGTGAGCGATGATGAGTGGGCGTTCGTAGCGCCGTATCTAACCTTGTGCCGGGAAGATGCCAAACAGCGGGAGTACCCGTTGCGAGCCGTATTCAATGCGGTGCGCTGGCTGGTGCGCTCGGGCGCACACTGGCGCATGATGCCGAATGATTTGCCTCCGTGGCCGGTGGTGTACCAGCAGACCCAGCGTTGGATCCGAGCCGGTTGCTTCGAAATGATGGTCGCAGACCTACGTTGGCTGCTGCGCGAGTTTGCCGGGCGTAACCCCCAGCCGAGTGCGATGGTTCTCGACAGCCGCACCCTGCAGTCGACCCCGGAGTCGGGGGCTCGGGGTGGATATGACGGAGCGAAACGACGCAAAGGATCGAAGGTGCATGCGGCGGTTGACACACTGGGCCATTTGCTGGCGCGGCATGTGACGGCGGCCAATGAGCAGGATCGAGCGCAGGTGGAGGAATTGGCCAAGCAGGTCCAACAGATCACGGGAGACACGGTAGAGTTGGCCTATGTCGACCAAGGATATACGGGAGAAACCGCAGAACAGGCAGCGGCCGAGCACGGGATTCAACTGGAGGTAGTCAAACATAGTGAGGCTAAACGCGGCTTCGTCTTGCTGCCGCGAAGGTGGGTCGTGGAGAGGAGCTTTGCCTGGGCGGCACGCTTCCGGCGATTGGCGCGGGACTACGAGCGACTTTCCCCAACCCTGGCTGCCTTCCATTACCTGGCCTTCGCTTGCCTCATGCTGGCCAGCTTACTTAGATTACTCGGCCCAAGTTAATAACAGGCTCTAGCCTTTCTCTCAACCTAGAAGCAAGCACGTATAACCTTCTTTTATCGCGGCTATAACAAAACCCGCCATAGCTGCGCTTTATATCCTCCATAACAACAATTTGTGAAAGTAATTTCGATTCCTGCGAAAGGAACTATGCGTTGGACTCATCCTACACGCCTGTCTAACCTCAAGAACAGCGGGTTACGAAACTAGAACTAACCTACATTACACCTAACTAAAGAAAGCAGGACGTCAGAAGATGTCTAAGGCGGCTCGTGCGTTGCTTTGTCTTTCTCTAACTATTTCACCCTGTCCGATGTTTCTTGCAGCGCCCGCCGAAGCTGCGCCACAGGCGATAACCCTGGCCGCCACCACCCAAGCTCCCGCCAGTCCTCAGGCGCCAGCCGCTGCACCCGCGCCGGAGTCCCTTGCTGGTGTAGCCAGCGTGCTGAAAGGCGCTACTGTCACTCGGGGCCTTTGCAGTGGCCAGCAAGTTTAGAAAAGTTTTAGGAAAATCAATTCGCAACAAGGAGATTAGAAGTGCCGGAGACACCCGCAACTGAGATGAAACCGACTTTAGGGCTGACGGGCCTGACGATGAATGCCATGGCGCTCATCGCCCCCGGAGCCTTCCTATGGCTCACCTTCTTTATTCAAGCCACCACGGGCAATACCGCTCCTTCGATGTGGATCGGTATTCTGCTCGCCTTGATGCTGTGCCTGGCTACCGCGGTCTGCTACGCCGAGCTGGCCAAGCTTTATCCCGGACCGGGCAGCTCGTACTACTTTGCCGAGCAGTCGTTCCTCAACCACAACGCAGTCTGGCGTTATGCGCGGCTGGCCAAGTTCATTATCGGCTGGGGCTCGCACCTTTATTACTGGATCTACCCCGGCGTGATGGTCGGCGTCATGGGCATTCTCTGCGGCTACCTGGTAGGCACGCTGTGGCCGGGTTTCATGAATGCCTCCAATCCCGGCCCCATGTTCATGATGGCCGTTTGCATAGTTTTCTCCGCCATGGTGGCCTACATCGCCTATCGCGGCGTAAACGGCTCGACGGGCGTAGCCATCGCCATCAACGTAGTTCAGATTTCAGCCTTGCTGGTTTTCTCGGTGCTGGCGTTGGGCTATCGCTTGAACCATCCTCCGGGAACGGTGGCCTACCAGTTCGACTCGACCTCGGGAGCGGCTTACACCTATCAGTTTGCCACCGAGAAGAAGATGGTGGACGGCAAAGAAACTGAAAGCATCGTGCGCGATTCGGCGCAGGTTCCCCAGCCCAAGCTGGATGCGGCCGGCAAGCCGGCGCCTTTCCGCATCAGCTATCCCGAGGTGGACGACAAAGGCAATTTCCTGTCGCATCCGAAAGCCTCGTCTGTCGTGGGAGTACACAACATCGGCTGGATGTTCGTGCAGGCCACGGTAGCCATTCTGATCCTGGTGGGCTTTGAGTCGTGCACGGCCCTGGGCGGCGAGGCTAAAAGGCCCAAGCGCGACATCCCCATCGCCGTGATCGTCTCGCTGCTGGTGCAGGGAGCATTCTGCTACCTGATCGAGTATTTTGCCGCCAATTACTTCCTGAATAGCGGCTACACCATGCAGAGCGCAGCCAACTCGGCGGCGCCCATCGGCGACATGATGATCATGGTCGGCGACGCGCTGTTCGGCTCCGGAAACGGCAAGCTTTTCATGCTGGCCGAGGCCTTCACCGTATTCCTGGCCATCGTGGGCACCACGCTTTCCTGCATGAACACCGGGGCGCGCATCACCTACGCCATGGGCAAGGACCGCGAGGCCCCCGAGCACTTCGGCTTTCTGCACGGCAAGAACCTGACCCCGCATCACGCCATCTGGACGCTGGCCGCGATCTCGGCCGTCATCGGCTGCATCGCCGTGATCCTGGCCTTTGGCGATGCCGGCGCCCCCACCGACGAGGCCATCCGCGCACTGCCGCCGGGTTTCTGGTCGAGCTTCGGCTATACCAGCCACGACGCCATGGCTGCCATGCCTAATTCGCTGCTGACGGTGACGCTGGCCTCTAACTTCGGCACCTTCTTGCTGTATGCGCTGAGCTGCGTTGTCTGTATCGTGGCCTACCACGGCCATCAGAAGTTCAACGTGGTGCGTCACTTGGCGATCCCGGTATTTGGACTGGTTGCCAATCTGGCCTGCATGGGCTTCTACCTGATCGGGCCTTTCCTGGGCTACGGTACCAAGATGGAGCCACTGTTAGCGCTGGGGGTGGCGCTGGTTTGGGGCATCTATGGCGGAATCTACTTCGTCAGGACGAGCAATCGCACCGGCCGGACCACGCTGGTCCCGAGCCGCGCGGGTTCGGTCATGGACTCGTAACCGGCCTTCGGCTGGAGGAAGCGTGAGGGATGACGGCCCGTCTATACAAAGGACGAATTGCCGCGGGCGAGAGTCGCGCTCCGGCGCCAGCGCAAGCGATGTCTGCCGCGATGGAACTGGAGTTTGCGCAGCTTAGCGACCGCGGGCTGGTTCGCGAGCAGAACGAGGATTATCTCGGCTACTCGTTGCCGGAGACCGCGGCCCGGGGCCGCAGCCACGGCTGGTTGTTTGCGCTGGCCGATGGCGTGGGCGGAAACCTGGACGGAGAGGTAGCCTCGCGCCTGGCCGTGGGCACGCTGCTGGCCGGCTTCCAGCAGGCCGCCGCCGGCGAGCCGCATGCCGGGCTGCTGCCGCGGCTGGTGCAATCCGCCAACGAAAAGGTCCACGACGCCGGCCTGGCTGCCGGTTCCGGCGGTCGCTCCATGGCGACCACGATTGTGGCCTGCGCGTTGCGTTTCGATCGGGCCACCATCGCCCACGTTGGTGACTCGCGCTGCTATCTCATTCGCCACGGACAGGCCCGCCCGCTGACCCGCGACCATACCATCGCCAACGAGCAGTTCCGGGTCGGAATTCTTGCCTCCCTGGAGGCTGCGGAGACCGCCCGGCATATGCTCAGCCGCGCGGTGGGAACGGAGCTGTTTGTCAGCCCCGAGGTGAGCGAGCACCGCGTCCTGGCCGGCGATGTCCTGTTGCTATGCTCGGACGGGCTGCATGGAGCGGTCTCGGCGGCGGAGCTGGCCTCTGCCGTCGGCAGCAGGGGTGAGTTGCAGCGCGCAGCCGAGCGGCTGGTCGAGCTTGCGAACCATCGCGATGGCAGCGATAATGTGAGCCTCCAACTGGTTCGCATTCGGCAAGTCGAGCGAATCGGGATGTACCGGGGACGGCCCTACAAACTGCCCTGAGCCTTAGGCTAAGTTCAGAGGGGCAGCCGGTTACCGGGGTCGCCGGCAAACGTTTTGCCTTTGCCGGGTGCAACCGCTCTCATGACGCAACTCCATCCTGGCGAGCAACTCGATCACTACTACCTGGAAAGCGTGGCGGCACGCAGCGGCATGGCGTCAATCTTCCGCGGCAAGGACCTGCGCACCGGCCAGACGGTAGCCATCAAGATTCCGCACATCGAGATGGAGAGCGACCCGGTGTTTTTCGAGAGATTTCAGCGCGAGGAAGAGATAGGCAGGAAACTGGACCATCCCGGGGTCATGAAAGTTTTCGGCAACGACGACCGCAGCCAGGTCTACATGGTCATGGAGTGGGTGGAGGGGCGGCTGCTGCGCAAGCTGCTGAACGAGCGGCGCAAGCTGCCGCCCGAGCGCGCGCTGCGGCTGGCGCTGCGCATCTCCGAGGCCCTCGACTACATTCACAAGAACGGGGTGGTGCATCGCGACCTCAAACCGGAAAACATCATGGTCGATGACCAGGACAACATAAAGCTCATCGACTTCGGCATCGCCGGCAACCTGGGCGCGCGGCGCATCACCTTTACCAGCCTGTCGCAGACCATGGGCACGCCGGACTACATCTCTCCCGAGCAGGTAAAAGGGAAGCGCGGCGACGCCCGCAGCGACATCTACGCGCTGGGCGTGATGTTGTACGAAATGCTGACCGGCCAGGTGCCGTTCCAGGGCCCGAATCCATTTGCCATCATGAACGAGCGCCTGTTGAACAACCCGGTGCCGCCGCGCGAACTCGATTCCTCGATCTCGCCACAGTTGCAGGAGATCATTTACCGGGCGCTGGAACGTGACCCCAAGAATCGCTATGCCAGCGCGCATGAGTTCGCCTGGGACCTGCAGCACCCGGAGCAGGTGGGAGTGGCCGAGCGTCCGGAACTGCGCAACTGGAGCCGGCGGCGCTCGCCCCTGGGAAGAAGGATTTTGTTTTATCTCATGCTGGCCGCCATACCGGTGGTGATTTTTGCGCTGCTGCTTTATGTGGCCCGGCATGTGTGAGTTCAGAGACGGTCAGGGATTAGGGACTGGAGTTTGTTTCAAAGATGCTTCTTTGAAAGGGCATGGCTTTAGCTGCTATGCCTTCCAGAAAGAAGCAACCGCGAGCATTTTTCTAATCCCTGATCCCTAATCCCTAACCCCTGCCAATGAGGTGATCATGAAGTTCGCCGGTGTCATGTTGCTGCTGGCGGGATGGATTATCCTGCTGGCCGCGGTAGCGCTGTTGGCATCGCCCGCGCCCCGCGCCGCATTTGTTCTGGCGGGGATGGCGGTCGAGGTTCTCGGCCTGGCCATTCTCTTTCGTTCTAATTTCATCATTCGCCGGGAGGACAACTGATGCCGGCGCCGGCGGCGCTTTCCGAAGCGGGAACCGCGCTGTGCCTTGTCTTCATCCTGCTGGTGCCGCTGGCGGCAGCCGGACTGGCGCTGATCAACACCGGACTGGGCCGGGCGCGCAGCGCCGCCTACCTCATGTTGAGTTCGCTGTGCGTGATTGCCATTGCCGCCGGTGTCTACTTCGTAGTGGGATTCGCCATTCAGGGATACCCGGGAGGCCCCACGCGCGTCATCGCCATCGCCGGGAGGCCGTGGAGCTGGATCGGCGCCGGGAAATTATTCTTGCGCGGTTTGCCGCCGGATGCTTCTACCGCATCTTTGGCCGCCTTGCTGCAAATGTTCAGCGTGGGATTGGCGGCGATGATCCCGCTGGGCAGCGGCGCCGACCGCTGGCGCCTGGGCGGGATCTGCGCCACCACCGCGCTGCTGGCCGGATGGATATATCCTCTCTTCGGCCACTGGGTTTGGGGCGGGGGATGGCTGGTACAACTGGGCGCGAACTTCGCTCTGGGCCGCGGCCTCATAGATGCCGGAGGGGCGGGTGCCATCCAGGCTATGGGCGGGCTGATGGCACTGGCGATCACCTGGATTCTTGGCCCTCGCCGCGGCAAGTACACGCCCGGCGGCCTGCCGGCGGCGATTCCCGGGCACAACTCAGTCCTGGTGCTGTTCGGCTGCCTGCTGGCATTGCTGGGCTGGGTAGGACTGAATTCTTCCGGCGCCATTCTTTTCGCCGGTGCCCCACCGCTTCGCTCGGTGCTGATTGCGCTGAATACGCTGCTGGCGGCCTCCGCCTCCGCCCTGGTTGCGTTGCTGATTACCCGCCTTCGTTTCGGCAAGCCGGATGCTTCGCTGGTAGCCAACGGCTGGGTCGGCGGACTGGTAGCCAGCTCCGCTCCCGGCGCCTTCGTTTCGCCCGCTTCGGCGGTGGCTATCGGCCTTGTTGCCGGCGCGCTGGTAACGTTTTCCGTGCAGTGGCTGGAGTTGATCGAGGTGGATGATCCCTCGGGAGCGGTCTCCGTCCATGGCCTGGGAGGCCTGTGGAGCCTGCTGGCCGTCGCACTCTTTGCCACGCCATCGAACCAACCCGGACAATGGGTCGCGCAACTGGTGGGAATAGGAACCTTGTTAGGCTTCGTGCTTCCGCTGATCTACGGCCTGTGCCTGCTCCTGAACCTCGCGTTGCCGCAGCGGGTGGCGGCGGAAGGCGAGCGCCAGGGGATGGACCTGAATGAACTGGGCGCCGGCGCTTATCCGGAATTCGCCATTTACAGCGACGAGTTCACACCGCGCTGAAAGGCCGTGTTTTTGCAGCCCGGCTCGGCGTGGCCTGCATTTTGCCTGCTTAACCATATGCGCGCGGATTCGCCGGATGCGCCGCTTCATGGCTTCGCTATAATTGAAACAGTCGGGGCGTAGCGCAGCCTGGTAGCGCACCTGCCTTGGGCGCAGGGGGTCGTAGGTTCAAATCCTATCGCCCCGACCATTCTTCATTCTTCTTCGTGAAACCAGGTATTCTGCCTTCCAGATCCCGCCTATAAATTTGCTGCTTCGCGAATCCTTTTCCCCAGATTCCAGCTCTTCTCTAAAAGAGGAGGTTTTTCTGTGCACACGATCACCGTGGATGAACTGAGGCGCAAGGGCGAAGCCGCGGCTCAGTTACAACTTGTTGATGTGCGTTCAGCCTCGGAGTACGCCTCCGGGCACGTGCCGGGAGCGGCCAACATTCCGTTGGAGCAAATAGAGGCACGGTTACAAGACCTGGACCCTGTCCGTCCACTGGTTCTGATCTGCCAAAGCGGCAAGCGTGCTTGCATGGCGGCTGGCCTGCTGGCGCCGCATCGGAGCGTTCTGCACGTGCTGGATGGCGGCACGGAAGCCTGGGCCAAAGCAGGCCTTCCCATGGTAAGAAGCAGCAGGGTGCGTTGGGCGCTGGAGCGGCAGGTGCGGTTGGGGGCAGGAGTAATCATCCTGGCCGGAGCCGTGTTGGCGCTGGCATTGGACCCGCACTGGGCCTATCTTTCCGGGCTGGCAGGTCTGGGATTGACCATGGCGGGGCTGACGGATTTCTGCCCTATGGCAATACTGCTGGGGCGAATGCCGTGGAATCGCGCCCGCAAGTTGGTTCAGGTGAGAGCCGAGACTGGGAGGCGGGTCTGCGGTTTCTGAAACCGACGTTTTGCTTACAATGTTGTCGTGGACTTCGAAACCCTTGCTAATCAGCATAAAGATGCGGTTTACCGGCAGATGATACGTGTATGCGGCAACCGCGAAGATGCCGAAGACGTTTTGATCGAAGCGCTGCTCAAAGCTTACCGCCACCTGGATCAGTTGCGCGATTCAGCCGTGTTCCGGTCATGGCTGGCGCAGATTGCCCGCCGCGTCTGCTGGCAGTTGCGCGAACGGGAATCGCTGCTGCCGCTGCTGCAGCTGTCTGCGCTTGAGGATGAAGGCCGGCAGATAGAAGGTGCGGAGCCGTCGCCGGAGACGCAAGCGGTTGTTGCCAGGATAAAAGAGTTGCTGGCCCAGGCGATTCGGAATCTGCCGGAACCCTGCCGCGTAGTCTACGAGATGCGCGATCTGGAGCAGTTGCCGGGCGGGGAAGTTACACGCCGGCTAGGCATTTCGACTGCGGCAATGAAATCCCGCCTGCACCGCGCGCGAAAGCTAGTCAGAGAGCAACTGGATCGGGCGCTGGCCGGCGCCTCCGAACGCGGATAGAATTTTCGAATTTTGGAGGAAAGCAATCATGGAAGTTTTTGTCGAACATCTGGGAGCAGTGAAGTTTCAGGTCAATGCCCGCTCGCACACCGTAATATCAGATCAACCATCCGACATCGGCGGTTCCGACCAGGGGATGAATCCGCCCGAGCTGCTGCTGGCGGCCCTGGGCGCCTGTGCCGGTTATTACGCGGTGCAATACCTGAAGAAGCGCAATCTCAGCATGGAAAAGACGCGGGTGCGGGTGGCGGCCGAAAAGGTCAAGAATCCATTCCGGCTCGATAATTTCCAGGTCGAAATTGAAATCCCTGCGGATTTACTCGAAGAGCATCGGGCCGGGATTGAGCAGGCCGTGCACCATTGCCTGATTCACAAGACCCTGCTCTACCCGCCGCAGATAACACTTGTCGTCAAGAGCGCCGCTCCTGTGACCAATTAATTGAAGCGGGCGAAGTCCGGAAACGCTAGGCGAGGGCCGGCTGGCTAAAAAGCCGTCGCACGCCAGCCTGTTCCGAAGGGCTTACATCCAGAAAGGCGAACCCGTAATTGTCGTCTTTGCGATAGCGGACTTGAGCCCGGGGCTCCAGTACTGTTTCCAACCGGCGATCGATGATTCGAATCCGCACGTACTCGCCAGGTAACAGCTTTCCATTGATCCTGCCGCCCAGACCGCCTTCCCCAAGGCTGCGTGAAATACCCTCAAGCATGATTGATGTGCCCGAGCGAATCACGGTCACGACCACTGGCACCTGCACGGAGAATCTGCGAAACTTACGGGCCATCGGGGCCTGATTAACGGAAAGTTGCAGCAGCCGCCGAAGAACAACCAGCAAACCATCAACGCCCTCGATTCTCTGAACAGATGCATCGACATGGGGCAATGCGCCGGATGGAATGTCACAGACTCCTGAGAACAAGATGATCGGAGTGCCCGGTCGCAGCCGTTTCATCTCCGCGGCAATTTCTTCACTGCTCCTTGCCGGCCCGGAGTGAATCAGTACGATGGCGTCGACTCGGCGCCCGTAGATCAGCTGCAGCGCTCTTAGATTATCGGTGGCGGTTAGCACCTCATAGCCGTTCGCCATCAGGATGGGTTGCAGCGGCAAGACAGTGGCTTCCTCGTCATCTATGCAAAGAACGGTATTGCGAATGGCCATGGTTTGCATGATCGCCTTTCAGTCAACTTTCCGACGTATGCGTCTACCGCAGCAGACGAAAAGCCCACCTCCTGACGAGCCCCTGGGGAGGTCACTCTCGAACCGGCAAATCTTCTACTTCGGCAAGCGCAAACAGAACTGCCGTAGACGTGTAGACGGGTCTATGGTCTCTCTTGCTGTAGTGCAGGAATATATTACGAGAGTTGAAGCCCCGAATCGGCTGGCGTACATGTACCCGGAATGAAGTGAACCAATCGGACACCAGCTATCGGCGCGAAGGTTGTCGAACTGGCAACTGGCGAAATCCTGCACCAGCCAACCGGGCTTCCCGGCCTTGCGGGGCGCGCCGCCAGGTCAGCCTGACGGCGCATCTCCTCAAAAGGTCAACTTGTCACCCGGATTGATCGGAAAAACCTTCGTCTTGGTCTTGCCGAGCGCCTGTATGTACTCCTGCGGCGTCCCTTTCAACTGCGGGAAGGTCGCATAGTGAATCGGGATTGCGAACTTCGGCTTCAGATAGTGATTGGTCGCGTAGGCGGCGTCCTTGGGGTCCATGACGAAGTGCCCGCCGATGGGGATCATGATCAGGTCCGGCTTGTAGTGCTCGCCGATGAATTTCATGTCGCCAAACAGCGCTGTGTCTCCCATGTGGTAGAGCTTGAAGCCGTTCTCGAATTCGATGATGAACCCGACCGGTTCTCCGCCAACGTGGGTTTCGTCTTTGCCGGTCGCCGGGTTCCGCCAGACGAGTTCGGAGCTGTGGTCGGCATGCACCATGGTGATTTTGATGTCCGGCCCCAGGGGTGTAATGGTGCCGCCCTTGTTCATGCGCGGAGCCAGCTCGGGCGGCAAGAGGCCGAGCGTCTGCAGTGACTGGTCGAGGCCCGCCGGCCCCCAGAGCGGCGCATTATTCTTCTTCGCCAACTCAACTCCGTCGCCCAGATGATCGCCGTGGGCATGGGTCACCAGGATGATATCCACCTTGCCGAGCGCGTCGAGGTTCTTGTACTGCGGCGGCGTTTTAGGATTCTGCGTCAGGAATGGGTCGATCACGATCACTTTGCCGCTGACCGTGGTGATCCTGGTTGCCGATTGACCGAGCCAGAGGACTTCGATCTTGCCGGTTCCGGCGCTCTTGTTTTTGCTGGTTTGAGCCTGGGCAGGGCCGGAAGCAAAAACAAACCCGATTGCAGCCACCAACAAGATCGCAGGAATGATTTCACGCGGATTGAAGAGAGCCTTCTTCACATGCACCTCCCTATGTAGCTGCGGAGCCGCAAGGCGGCCGAGATTCAGCAGGGTAAAACTGGGTTATCCACCGAGAGTTGCCGAGACGTGAGTATAACTATAGATAAGTCCTCTTGTCACCCTATCGGCAGCGGCTTGAGGAAAATATTGGATCAGGCGCCGCATGAAAGGCTAGTCACGGGGAACTCGCTTTACTATCGAGCCCCGGCGCCGGAACCCGCCCTAACGCGAGATCAGAACGAAATCTCTGGCTTCGGCGCTCTGGCCGGCCGGTGCCGGCGACGAAGCTGCCACGGTGAAGGCGCGATGGGCTTCCGACTTGGGCTCCGGGTTCTGGATATCGACGTTGCCTTTGAAGAAGGCCCCCTCCTCGATCATCACCCGCTTGGTGAAAATATCGCCGCTGACTACGGCGGTTTTTTTCAGCTCCACCCGTTCGCTGCCTCGCAGGTTGCCCTGAACCCGGCCGAAGACCACTATGCTCGGCGCCTGGATGTTGGCGTGAATACGGCCGTTCGGGCCCACGATGATCATATGGCCGCTTAAATCTATGCTGCCTTCCACTTCTCCGTCCACGAATAAATCCTCGCCGCCGGAGAGCTCCCCTTTGATGGTGATCATCTGGCCGATCCGCGCCATCTCCCGCGCCATCTCCGTCCGGACCTTGCGCACCGGCTGCGGGGGAGGCTCTTCCACGGGGGCCTCGGCTTGGCTGGGCTCGCGGACCGGGGCTGCAACCGGCTGAGGTGGCGGGGGAACAAACGGCTGTTCATCTTCTTTGCGTAACTTCCACATCGCAGGCGTTCTCCTGAATTCTTGGCCGCCGGTGGCGGGCGCACTCCCGCGCCTCCCTCCCGGAGGGCCAGAAATTAACTGCCAACCGGGGCATCACTTGCCGGCTGCTTTGGCGTACTCGGCCAAATCGGTGGGCGCTTGCGTCCGGGATTCAAGCGCGCATTTGAGGCAGCCGGCCGACACCGCCCGCAGCGGCTGAGCGGCCCGTCTTACGCCGCTGACGCGGAAGGGCAAGTCGGTTTTGCCGACCACCTCAGCAAACAGCTCGCTGAAGCCGTCAGGGATGCAGGAGCCGCCGGCAATGGCTACGGGAATCGACCTGGTGTAGCGCTGGGACAGCTTCATCCTCTCCACCGACTGGCAGATAGTGGAGATTACAGCCGCCATCATATCGGCGTAAACCAGGCGCAGAGTCTCGTGCAACGTGCCCCCGCGGCTAGTGAAAGAGAAGCCGTTCTCTTTGGCCTCCCGGATTCGGCTCTGATTGACGCCCAGCAGGCTGGCGGCCCGCTCATCCAGAATGTCGCCCCCCAGAGGAAGGCTGAAGTCGAAGGCCACCATGGTCATGTAGCTGAGGACAACGTTGACCAGCCCGGCGCCAAAGCTGATTCCGATACCCGTGTAACCTTCCTCTTGCAGCTCGGAGTACACGACGGCCATGCCTTCTTTCAGCGTAATGCAGGTGCACTTGCGGTCTTTGAGCACATCACGGATCAGATTTTCGTGAAATTGCAGGTGAACCGGCGTCGGTATCGGCGCACCGCCAACCCCGGCGCTGGGGACGGAAAAGCATACCAAGCTCTCCGGCATCACATGCTTCTTCATAGCTTCCGCCAGCAAGTGCCGAAAGACGCGAATGCAGATATCGTCGCCGGCCACGACCGTGCCCGCTTTCATCGTTCGCCGCACCGGCCGGTTCAAGACGGTGGAGAACTCATAGGCATCTTCGCCCACGATGTGTATGAAATCCTGATCGCAAATGTATTGGCACTGCAACTTTTGCAGCGCCTTCTTAACTCCCTGCTCCAGGGGGACGCTCACGAACAGGTTCTGGACAGATGGGTTCACAGCGTCGATATTAGTGGCCAGGACAATCTGGTCGGTGCCAACATCCAAGCCGAAGTAATTTGCAGCCATCGCTTTGCTCGCCTCTCTTTTCTGCCTGTTTCTGTGCGCGGGGGCTCGCCAGCCCTCGGTTTGTCGACTCGCATCATGAACTTACGCGTGGAGTTTCCGTAACTAGCTCCTGAACTTGAGCCTCGTGCCTTACCCCGCCTAGGCTCTTTCGGCCGAAAAGATGAAAAACTAGTGCTGAGATTGGTACCAGTAACCTACCGTGCCGACCTTAGCTGCACGGTTCATGCACCCTGTGGAAAAAAGGGATTTAATTCTCCCAGTCCTATTGAGATGGTGCTTGAGAAGAGTGTCAAGGCGCTTTCCGAGTCCGTCACCCGTGTCTTTCCCAAATGGGGATGAGGCCCAGAGTGGGCGCAGCTAAAAGGCTGCTGAAAAACAGGTTCCAAGCGGGCTAAGCCTGCAAGCTCTTGTGCACTGTCCTGTGCGGTACCCGCATTACCTGACGCCTCGCTTGCTGCTTCGGCGCGTATTTCAGCAGCCGGTAAAGCTGCTTGCGCCCTAGCGCGAAGGTGGAATCTAAAGCCTCGAAAAATGGCTGCGAGAAGTCCAACTCTGCCGCACGCCGTCGCAACGCCGCGTTAGGAATGAAAGGTGCGCTGGCCCAGGCGAGGAGGGGCGACTGGACGCTGTCGTGGGCATTTGGGGAGGCAGGCAGCCACAATCTGCTGATCGCAGCCCAAGGAATTCGGTTGGGGTGTCAACCTCAACTAAACTCTTTTAAATAAATTATTTCCCAAATCGGTACAGGGTGCTAAATTAGCCTGATTTCCACCCCCAGTCAGGGTTCCTGCTGCTCCCCAATTGCATCATATGAACAGTACTGTTCGCCCCATGGGCCGGGCCGGTCATCCCCCGTCTACCAAATCTAAAGGCCCAAGCGTGTTCGCTGACCAGATAGCCCGGAAGAGGCTTCCCTAGGTTGATAGAGCAGGAGGTTGCAATATGGCCAAGGTTGAGTCGTATCGGTGCGACATCTGTGGAACATTGAAGAAGGAAGCCAACCACTGGTTCGTGGCCGTGCGTGTTCCCTACGGCGCCCATATTTACGTATGGGACGCGCCTTGCGCCGGTCATGACCACGAAAACATCGCACATCTATGTGGCTCGGAGTGCGCCACCAAGTTCATGATGCGTTGCCTGAGCCAGGAAGAAGTGCCGACCCCGAGCGAGACCAGAACAGAGGGCCTGACCGCAGCCGCCGAACAATAGCGCACCGTAACATTCAAGCACCACCGGGGAAGCGGAGAACCCCGGATATAAAAGCTCATTCCTGCAGGTAGCGCTTGGCCTCGCGTACCGCCGCCAGCAGGCTGGCAAACGAATCGATGGCGAACAGCCGGTGGTGAATCTCGTCCACCTTTACCGTAGTGTTCAGCACCTCCGGCAGGCTGAAGTCGCGGATTTCGCAACCGCCGTTGAGCACGTTGCTGCACTCGCGTTCGGAGGAGGCCACGCCCGAGCCGTAGACCTGGACCTGCCCGTCCCGCCGTAACAGCCCGAACTCGAAGGTGTACCAATACAGCCGGCCCATTCTCTCCAGCACCTGCTCGTCCGAGATCGAGTAGCAGAACTTGCCGTATTCCTCGACCGCATCGGCGAAAACCTGGTGGGCGAACATGGGCAGGTGCCCGAGGGCGTCGTGCAGTATGTCGGGCTCCGGGGTGTAGTCCATGGACTCGCGGCTGCGCAGCTTGACGGTGGTGGGAAACCGTCGCGCGGCCAGCATCTCGAAGAAGGCGCGCGAGGGCATGAACGCCGAGACCGGACTCACCTTCCAGCCGGTACGTTTCTCCAGCCGGCGGCTGACCTCGCTCAGCTTCGGAATGCGGTCTTCTTCCAGGCCGAGTGCGGGCCATCCTTCCAGATACTCGGCACAGGCGCACGTGCTCAGTTGCGCCATGCGCCGGGCTACCAGTTCCGACCAGAGCTGATGCTCGTCAAGGGTGTAGATACTGTAGTCCTGCTCGATCAGGTATGGCTTGGCCGCGACCAACGTGGTCTGAATAGTTGTGCTCATAAGCCGCCTCCCTCGGGTGCCCCGTTTATGTGAGATGCACGGCCCGGCACAAGGCAGGCGCCCGATCGAGCTATTTTTAGGAGAGCCGCCGTTTGAGCTTTGAGGGTTCAGCTTCTGCTTCGGCGGATGACATCAGGTTGCCGCTGTGACTTGCTACCACAACGCAAAAAGCCCTCCGAAATACGGAGCTTAGGGCATTATTTCGATGGAACCGTTTTCGGAAGAAAGCCGCCGACGGGCGTCGGCTGCCGTTTGTTGGCGGCCAAAGCCTGCTGGTACCGGTTCAGGCGCGCCAGGTATATCTCCTTCTTCTGCTTATCGTCGGGAGCCCAGGTGATGATCCGTTGCATGGTCTCCACCGCCTGCTCGAACTGCTCGTTGACGTAATGGGCCTCGGCCAGGGTCTCCAGGAAGGTGAGGTTGTATTTATATGATTCGACTGCCTTGCTGGCGTAGTCCAGGGCAGCACGCGGGTTGCGAATCTCGGGGTTGGTACTCATGAGCAGGATGATGGCCGCATTGTTCTGGGCATTGGCGTAGCCCTGGTCGGCGGCCTTGCGATACCAGCTCAACGCCTCAGCGACATCCGGGTGCAAGCCTGCCCTGCCTTGTTCGTACATTTGTCCCAGACTGTTTTCGGCCGACGGATCGCCTTGCTGGGCCGCCTTGCGATACCAGTTCAGGGCCTCGGCATCGCTCTTGGGCAAGCCACCGCGCCCGTTGACGTACATCAGCCCAAGGTTTCTCTGCGCGTTGCGCTCACCCTGGTCGGCCGCCTTGCGGTACCACTCTACCGCCTGCACGTCGTCTTTTTTCAATCCTCCCCGGCCTTCTTCATACATGTAGCCGAGGAATGTCTGCGCGTTTACCTGGCCCTGATCAGCCGCCTTCTGGAACCAGGGGACGGCTGCGGCTTCGTTCTTTTTCAAGCCGTCGGTGCCAAAGTAATAGGCGCGACCCAGCAGGAATTGGGCAGTCCTGTCGCCCGCCGCCGCCTTCGCCTGGACATCGGCTATCGTGATCGTGGTCTGTGCGAAAGCGAACTCGCAAAGAATTGCAATTACTGCCAGGACCAGCGAAAGCGATCTCCTCATTGGAACCTCCAAAACTTCGCCATGGCGTGCTTCGCGGACGAGCCCACGCGCAGGGCGTTTCCCCTCAAGCCCTGTTTGCACCGTAGGCGGTGCAGGCCGCGAGCTTCAAGCCGCCATCTCTGGATGCTGGATACATTCTAGCGGGGTTGCGGGGTTTCAGGTCGCAGAAATTGAGGCGCCTTGCGTGCCCTTCGACTCGCTCCGCTCGCTCAGGGCAGGCTAAAGACGAGTAGCGACACGTAGGCCCGGCCGCCCCCGGCCGGGCGGGCAGCCGAGGCGGTTGTCCCTACGCGTGATCAAGGCACAGCGCGGCAATCGGGGTGCGTAGTTGTCCGAGGCCGAAGCGGGAACAGCTTGCGCCTCGTTTCCCGTTGCACGTTCCATGCATGGAAACCCAGGCAGTGGTCGTGAAACGAGAAACGAGAAGCGATCGCCGCCGCCGTTACTTGTTAGCAGACGCCTCGTGGAAGTCCTGGCGAATGGAAGCCAGGAACCGGTTAGCCGCCCGCGGAACCGCCACTCTCCCCCTCAATACGGCTTCGAAGCTGGGATAGTGGCTTCCGTAAAATGACCGCATAGCGCTTTCGTCGACGTGAACATTCGTGCCGTTCAGGGTTGCCCCGATAAACGCGCCTTTGGCTCTCGAATAGGTCAAAATCGCGGTGTTGAACTTCCAGTCCGTGCTGGCAGTTCCTTGACGGCCCCAGGGACCGGCCGCAATTCCTACATCACCGCCGTGGGGTGACCCCCTCTCCTGAGACAATTTCCGTTTCGACACTTAGCAGACCTTCATTTTGTGAACCCATCCCGTGAGACAATTTGGTCTTTCACACTTAACGACACTGCTTACCTCCAGAACTCATCTCGTTGACTTTCAGCAGGGTAGGGGTCTGGGGAAGGGACGGCGTTTGAGTCCCTTCCCCGGTCATCTCTGTCGAAGAATCCTCCCCCGGCTCAGCCAAGAAACTCACTGTAGCACCGAGTGTTGTCGTCGTTTCGTGCTCTCGCCGGACTTGCTCTTCGAATTCCTCTGGAGAGCGGTAGCCTAAAGCGGAATGCAACCGCTTCCGATTGTAATAGCGCTCAATGAACTCCTCGAGGTTGTCTCTCAGCTGTTCCAGTTCCTCGTACTCGTTGGCATAAATCTCTTCCCGCTTCAGCGTCTTGATGAAGCTCTCGCAGACTGGCATTGTCGTACGGGTTGGCGGGCCGGCTCATGCTGGGGACCATGCCGTACTTGTTCAGAATCGCGACGTACTCTCCAGAAGCGTACTGGATGCCGCGATCGGAATGGTGCACCAAGCCTGGCTGTGGCTGCCGTTTCCCGATGGCCATCTCCAGTGCCTCGGTTGCCAACCGGCTCGCCAAGGTGCGGTCCAGCTTCCATCCCACAACTTTGCGGGAGAAGGCGTCGAGAATGAGCGCCAGGTAAACAAACTCGGCCTTCAGCCGGATGTAGGTAATGTCCGCGATCCATAGCTGATCCATGCCCGTCAGCGTCATCCGCCGCGCCAAGTTCACATAGATCTCCAGTCCGTGACTGGAATCCGTGGTCCGCACGAAGCGCTTGGGCTGCACCGCGAGCAGATTATCCTCTCGCATGATGGCCGCCACCCGCTTGCGATTGACCACCATCCCGCGGCGCCTCAGCTCCTTCGTTACCCGCCGATATCCATAACGTCGCTTATGTTCCAGGGCAATCTGCTGGATCGCCGACCGTACCTCCATGCTTTCTTCCACCGGCACCTGTTCCTGCAGCAACCGATAGAAGCCAGCACGGCTGACCCGTGCCAATGTACACATGCGCTCGATACCCAGGCCGCCTTGCATCGGCATCATTTCTCGGATTTGGTCGTAGATGCCGTCGCGCCAGTACCGCTGTCTTTCTGGCGTCGAGCCTCGACTTTTTGCAAGGCACCTTTGAAAAAATCCACTTCCAACGCCTTCTCCGCCAGTACGCGCTTCAAATCGCGAATTTCTTTGCGAAGCTCACGCACCGGAGAGGCGGCCGTCATTCCCGCTTCGCCTGGGGCCAGATCCCGCCAGTGATACAAAACCGTGCGATCTACCCCCAGTTCCTGGGCCAGAGCCGATACGTTATCGCAGGTCCGCATCCGCTCCAAAGCCATCTGCCGGAACGCCTTCGGGTATTTGTTGACTCGCCTTTTGGCCACTCAGCAGCTCCTTTCCCTGCCAAGTGTCGCAAACCGGAGTGTCTCATCCTAGGGGGTCAGTCCAACCGACTTTCCAGTTGGCCTGCATGAGCTTGTTGGCGCCCTCATCGGTCATGAACAGCATTATCAGATCGACGGCTTCGCCCCCGATCTGGGCTCCCCAGCTTCCCCCCGTCAAAGTGAAGAACGCCGGCCCACTCCAGTGGCCGTTAGGCAGGAGGCAGGTGGCAACTCCGCGCCCATGTTCGGCGCCGAAGATAAACCCGCCTTTGATCAGGCTCGGCACGATGGCCACACACTTGGCCTTGCTCAGCACGCTCTGCGGAATGCCGGAATCGGGGGCGTTCACGGTGCGATTCAAGTCGGCAGCCGCGTCGTCAAGACGCTGAACGGCCTTGGTTTGCTCCTGGCTGGCCTTGGTCTGCCCTGCCACGGGGGGCTGCTCAGCCGGTGGGGTACTGTTATTTATTTGGCTGTTGTCGCCGGCGCTGTCGCGGCTGGTGTCACGCTGGGCCCACGCACCCATGGTGAACAGCAGCGCAAATGCAAGTAATGAGAGAATCCCCTTTTTCATGTGACCCTTCCTGTTCCGATGCCGTGTTCCGGCGTGCTGCTTCCACGCCTTTCCTGCACCCGGTTGCTTTGAGACTTAGCAATCCTTTGGATTGCATTTCTGACGGTGGGGTTTGCAGGAGGCTGGGCGGCACGGCTGGGCCAAGGTGAGCGTCGGGACAGGCAGTGCTGCCGGCAAAATTGCCCCATCCGGGATGCAAGCTCCAGGTGGATGCCGGAGCCGCCGCCAGCAGGCCGCTGCTCCGGTGGAGCACCGCCGGTCATGGGCGGTCGCAACCGCGGCAAAAAATAAGCAGGCGCTTAGTTTTTCCTGCCGAACAGCGCGGCGCCGATGGCGCCGCCTATGCCGCCGAGAAAGATGAAGACCAAGCCGAACAGCAGCAGCGAGAATGCAAACAGAGCGGCCAGTCCGCCCGGGGTTGAGATCATGTCGCCCAGGCGGTTCAACATTTGCTGAGCCGAGGGATCGGAGTTGACCGACATGGCCTCTTTCAGCCGCTCGTGCATGGCGGCCCGCAGCGCCGCGCGGTTCTGCTCGGAGAGCATCCCGAACACGCTGGTGGAGGCATTCAGCAGAAAGCCGAAGAGGCCGGCCAGCGATCCGATGCGGAAACCACGTCTGGCGGGGACGGAGACATATGGCATGCGGCGCTTGTAGAGAGTAACAGCGATGCCGCCGGCGGCGACCATGGAGAGGGTAATGACAGGCACGAACGGTATCAGCGTTCCCAGCCCGGCAGCGAATCCGGCCAACAGCGCCGAGAAAATTACTGTCCGGCGGTCCAGCCGGTCCGGCCGCTGTGCCTGCAGGAAAGCCGGCGAAGACCCCGGCGGAACGGGCTCGGCGGGCGGCTGCGCCTCACCGGGGGTTCCCGGAGGAAGCGGCTCGGTGGCCGCTTCTTCGCTGCTGATTGTCACCCGAATTTGCGGTGCGCCGCAGTGGCTGCAGAAAGGAACGCCGTCTTCCACCGTCGCGCCGCACTTCTTGCAAACATGCTCCACGCTAGCACGTTAGCAGTCCAACACCTGCCGCGCAAGCTGCTTTCGTTTCGCAGTTACGAAGTAGCGCCGCTGCCCATAGCGGGCTTGCTGGCGGATGACGGAGCCTACCGTCGGCGCGGCGGTTCTTGCGCTTCGAGTAGTGGGTCAGTTTGAAGGTGCCCCAGGTTCCGCGCCGCGTTTTTTGGCGCTAACCTGGGTGAGTTGGCCCCACGTCAGCCTAACAGCAGGGGCGGGACGTGGGGCATCCCCAACGTTAATTCGAGTTCAAACTGAACCACTACAACGCTTCGCCGCGTTTGACGGAGAACTGCTAGACTCTCATGTTGCCCGGCGGGCCGTCAGTTTATAGTTTCTCTCGAACAAGCTTATGGGTGAGCCGTCGCAATTCGCTTTCGACTTCCAGTCTCTACCCGAGCGCCGCATCTGGAAGCTGGCCGAGCTGCTGTCGGAGCTGCGCACGCGTCTGGAGCGCGAGTACACGGACGTCTGGGTGGAAGGCGAAATCTCGAATTTCCGTCCGGCCGCCTCCGGCCACCTCTATTTCACGCTGAAGGACGGCGAGGCGCAGTTGCGGGTGGTGTTCTTCCGCATGCAGGCGCGGCTGCTGCGCTTCCGGCCGGAAAACGGTCTGAGCGTCATTGCCCGCGGTCGCCTGAGCATCTACGAAGAGCGCGGCGAGTTGCAGATGATCGGCGAGCACCTGGAGCCGGTCGGAGCGGGCGCGCTGCAGCTTGCCTTCGAGCAGCTCAAGAAGAAGCTGGCCGCCGAAGGCCTGTTTGACAAAGACCGCAAGAAGCCAATTCCGGGGCTGCCACATCGTATCGGCGTGGTCACCTCGCCGCAGGGCGCGGCCCTGCAGGACATCCTCAACATCCTTCGCCGCCGCCACGAATCTCTGGATGTGCTGATCTATCCGGCGCAGGTGCAGGGCGAGGCGGCGGCGCGCGAGGTTGCCGCCGGAGTGCGCTACTTCAACCGCTCGCCCCAGGTGGATGTGATTGTTATCGCGCGCGGAGGAGGCTCGTTCGAAGACCTGGCGGCATTCAACGACGAGGCCCTGGCGCGAACCATCGCCGGCAGCTCCGTGCCGGTGATCTCGGCCATCGGGCATGAGACCGACTTCACCATCTGCGACTTTGTCGCCGACCTGCGGGCGCCCACCCCGTCGGCCGCCGCGGAACTGGTGGTGCGCTCCAAGCGCGAACTGCAGGAGCGCCTGGCCGGGCTGGACACGCGCCTGGGCCGCGGCGCCCGTTACCAGATTCTGAGCGCGCGCCAGCGCCTGAGCCGGCTGGCACAAAGCCGCGCTTTTGCCCGCATGCAGGAGCTGGTAGCACGCCGCCAGCAGCGCGTCGATGAGCTGGTCTACCGGCTGGCGGCCGCGCAACAGCGGCAGATCGGCGCCATGCGGCAGCGGGTCGAGCTGGCGGGCGTCCGCCTGCGTCACCAGGAGATGAGCAGCCGCCTGCACCTGATGCGCCGCGAGCTGGGCACGCGCGTCGAAGCCCTGGCCAGCGCCACGCGCCACCAGCTCGAAAAGCGCGCGGCAAGATTGCAGCGGCTGGCCGGCCAGTTGCAAGCGCTTTCTCCGCTCGGAATCCTGGAACGCGGCTACGCTCTCATCTTCGACGAGCAGGGAAAACTGGTTACGCGCGCCGACCAGCTATCTCCGGGAGACGAGATACGAGCGCGCCTGGCGCGCGGGCGCTTGCGCGCGCGGGTGGAAGACACAGACACTGCGGATTTTTGATTTGAGATTTTTGATTTCGAATTGAAAAACAATCGCTGTAACTCAGCCAGATACCAAAATCAAAAATCTGAAATCAAAAATCTGAAATTTTTCATAAGATCTTGAACACCGGCTCATGCCTTCTGGCAGCCGCTTCCATCACCTTTTCCGCCAGCAGCTCCGGAGCGTCTTCCGGCAACAGGTGCGAGGCTCCGGCGACGAACACCGGCTCGCCGCAGTTGGGCAGCGAATCACGCAGCAGGTAGGGGAGAAGTTTGCTGCGGAAGAGCGGATCGCGCTCGCCCCACAGGGTCTGCACCTTGGCCTGAACCGATTTCAGCGCCGGTGTCAATTCAAGCATAGCTGCGATCTCGATTTCTCGGCCCCGGGAGCCGGCCAAGCGCGCCAAAGCCAGAGGGGCGATCCGGTCTTCGAGGTTGCGGAATGGGTAGCTATACCCCGCCTCGACTGCCGGTTCGAGCCGCTTGGCTGCCGCCCACTGCAAAGCGGGCCACGGCGCTCGCCTCCACTGGCGCAGCAGCCCGCCGGTCCAGCGATTGCGCGCGGCGGCCAGCCAGAGCGGCAGGCGTTCGGGGAAGTCCGTCGCCCGCGCATCGACCCACGAGTTGACAAGAACGATCCGGCTCACGTTCTCCGGACAGCGCACGGCGTAGCGAAAGCCGATGGGTCCGGCCCAGTCGTGCAACACCAGCGTCAGCTTGCGCAGATTGAGTTCGGAGATGAGTTGAAACAGGTGCTCGCCGTAGCGGTCGAGCGTGTAGTAGCCGGGATCGCGCGGCTTGCTGGAAAGGCCAAATCCCACCAGATCCGGCGCAATCACCCGGAAACGGCCGCGGCCGCGCCCAATCAGGTCCCGGAACAGGAATGACCACGTCAGGTTGCCATGCAGCAACAGCAAAGCCGGGGCGGCCTCGGGGCCCTCGTCCACAAAGCTCATGGTCTCGCCGGGGTCCCCGGCAAACGCGTTTTTGCGTTGGCTGGGGTGGGCGCGGGAGGTGAAGCTGTCGGGAGCATCTCCTTCGATGACGCGCAGGCATCGGGTGCGAAAAGGGTAAAGCGCCCGGACAGGGCCGGGCAGGCGTGGGGGGAAGGATTCTATGATCATCTCATCTGTTCAAGTGCGCCGGCCCGGACCGCAGATATTGACTCAGCAGTCAAGATCAACGCGTATATTCCATTTTAACGAAGGTAAACAGACACTGCCTCCAACGTGCAGCTTTTTCGTTCCGTCAGCTCCTTCCGCGTTCGCCCCGGGCAGATGGCGCCAGCGCGTTTGCCAGCGAGGCCTGCCCGCGGGGGCGCTGACTTGCGCCGGTGTTTTCAGGGAAGCGGCCCGCCTAACTGAATTACAATGAAAGCAGTTTGCGTGAGATCCGGTTCCCTGTATGGGTGTGCTGACGAACATCACCGAACGTCTGCCGTCCTTCTCCGCCTGGTCGGCGCTGGACATCCTGCTGGTGGCGGTGCTCACCTATCAGTTTCTCCTGCTGATTCGAGGGACGCGGGCGGCGCCCATGCTGGTTGGGGTGGGCGCCCTGGTGTTGACGTTTTATTTTGCCCACAAGACAGAGTTGCGCACACTGGACTGGCTGGTCGGGAACCTTTTGCCATACGGCATCTTTGCCCTGATTGTGGTCTTTGCCGGCGAGATTCGGCAGGTGCTGGCGCGCATTGGCCGGCGCCTGACCTTTACCCGCTCGGCGCAGGCCAGCGTCAGCGAACTTTACGACGACATTATCCTGGCCGCGAACCTGTTCTCGCAGAACCAGACTGGCGCGCTCATCGTCATCGAACGCGAGATCGGGCTGCGCACCTACATCGAGAGCGGCGTGCCGCTGGATGCGGAGCTATCCTACGATCTGCTGGCCACCATTTTTCGCCCCAGCGCGCCGCTGCACGATGGCGCGGTAATCATCCGCAAGGATCGCATTGCCGCGGCGGCCTGCTTTCTGCCGCTTTCGGTCAATCCGCTGCTTTCCACGCAACTGGGTACGCGCCATCGCGCCGGCATCGGCATCACCGAGGAGACCGATGCTATCTCGGTGATTGTCTCCGAGGAAAACGGCGCCATCAGCCTGGCCGTGGCCGGCAACATCGAGCGCGACCTGTCCGCCGAGCGGCTGCGCGAGCGCATGAGCGAATTGCTGCGGCAGTTTATCGGCTCCGGCGCGGTGGGCGGCAGCCACCCCCCGACCCCCGACCTGGAGCAGCAGTTCGAGCAAATTGGTCGCCATCCTGAAGGCGGCCAGGCGGAGGTGGAGAAATAGCCATGCTCCACCTGGTTCGCGATTTCTGCACGCGCAACGTGGGCCTGAAGCTGCTCTCCTTGGCCATTGCCCTAATGCTTTGGTGGACCATGGCCCGCCAGCCGGAAGCGCAGATGGTGATTCGCGTGCCCATCGAGTTCTACCACGTTCCCAAGGATTTGCAGTTCAGCAGCGAAACCGTGCCCCAGGCACAGATCCGCGTGCGCGGTTCATCCCGCGTGCTGCGCGACCTGGCGCAGGCGGACGTGCACCCGGTGATCGATCTGTCCAACGCCAGCGCCGGCGAACAAACTTATCCGATCCGCGCCAACTCCATTCGCCTGCCGAGAGGGGCGGAGATCGAGCAAATCATCCCAGCGCAGGTTCGCTTGAGCTTCGACCGGCCGCTGCAGCGCACGGTTCCCGTACGCGCCCGCATTACCGGTACGCTGGTCTCCGGCTTCCGCATCGCCGCCATCGCGGTTGATCCCCCGACCGTGCAGATCGACGGTCCCAGCCGCCACGTCGAACTCATCGAGAGCGCCCTGACCGATCCGGTGGATGCCACCGGGGTCATCGGCAGCGCCACCTTTACCACCAGCGTGTACACGACCGATCCACTGGTCAAGGTCAGCGACCTGCAGTCGGTGCGAGTTACGGTCGTGACCCAGAAAATCCAATCAAAGGCAGGAAGCGAGTAGTGTCTTCAGACAGCAGTAAAACTGTCAGGCAACTGTTCGGCACCGACGGAATTCGCGGCGTGGCCGGCGTCTATCCGCTGGACCGGCGCACCGTGTTTGCCATCGGGCGCGCTCTGGGCGCGCGCTTGTGGCGGCGCTATAACCAGGCACGCGTGCTGATCGGGCAGGATACGCGCGAGTCCAGCGCCTGGCTGGCCGAGGCCTTGCGCTGCGGGCTGGCGGCTGCCGGCGCCGAATCGGTCAACGCCGGCGTTATCACCACGCCCGGCGTGGCCTACCTTACTCGTTCCCGCAAATTTTCCGCCGGGATGGTGATCTCCGCCTCTCACAATCCCTGGATGGACAACGGCATCAAGCTGTTCGGGCGCGACGGCATGAAATTGCCCGATGCCATCGAGCACGAGATCGAGCAGGAAATCTTTACCCACCTGGAGGAACTCACCGGCGATTTCCACCCCGGCAATGGTGAAGACAGTGCCAGCCTCGGGCAACGGGAGCATGTCTCGCCGGATACCGCGGCAACTCTGCATGAAAGCTACGTGCAATGGCTCGCCGCCAGCGTCGAGCCCTCCAAGGTTCGCGGCTTCCGCGTGCTGGTGGACTGCGCCAATGGCGCCGCCGCGCGAGGTTGCGCCCGAGTTGTTCCGCCGGTGCGGCCTGGAAACCGTCTTTCTGCACACCTCGCCCGACGGCCGCAACATCAATGCCGGCTGCGGCGCCCTGCATCCCGAGCACGTGGCCTCCGAGCTGCGCCGGAGTAAACAGGAGTTCGACCTGGGAATCACCTTCGACGGCGATGGCGACCGCGCCCTGTTCTGCGACCAGCGCGGCAACGTCGTGAACGGCGACGGCGTGATGCTGATCGCCGCCCGCGAGATGAGGCGGCGCGGCACGCTGGCAAACCACACGGTGGTAGCCACCACCATGTCCAACATGGGCCTGGAAAAGTCGCTGCGCGAGGCCGGCATCCGCCTGCTGCGCGTGCAGGTCGGCGACCGCTACGTGCTGGAGGAGATGCTGAAGACCGGAGCCACCCTCGGCGGCGAGCAGTCAGGCCACATCCTGTTCATGGACGGCGAAGCCACCACCGGCGATGGCCTGCTCACCGCGCTGCGCCTGCTGGAAGTGCTGGGCGGCACCGGCCGCCGCTTAAGCGAGCTGCTGGCGGATTTCAAGGTCTTTCCGCAGGTGATCCGCAACATAAAAGTCCGGGAAAAGGTTCCGCTCAGCTCGCTGCCGCAGGTGGATGCGGCAATCAAGGCAGCCGAAAGCGAACTGGACGGCAATGGCCGCGTGGTGGTCCGCTACTCCGGCACCGAGAAGGTGGCGCGGGTAATGATCGAGGCGGAATCGGAAGAGCTTATGAACAAACACGCCAGCGCCATCGCCGAAGCCATCCAGCAGACGATAGGGGCGTAAGAGGTGAGCCATTAAGATTGCAGATTTAATGCAGAACTACAGTAGGTGTATCCCAACAGACGAACGTCATCCCGACCGGAGCAAAGCGGAGTGGAGGGATCTTGCGTTGCTTGACAAGACACAAGATTCCTCGACTCGCGACGCCAGCGTCGCTCGCTTGGAATGACGCCCATTTCTTGGCATACAGCAACTCTGGTTCTGCTGTAAGATTACAGATTGAAGCAGTTCAAATCTTCAATCTGAAATCTTCAATCTGAAATCCAGCTACTCCATATCCCGCCAGTTCGGCCCCACGCCGATATCGACTACCAGCGGCACGCGTAACGAATAGACCTGCTCCATCTCGCGCCGCACCAGTTCGCGCAGGGTTTCGACCTCGTCCGGCGGGGTTTCGAAGACCAGCTCATCGTGCACCTGCAGCAGCATGCGCGAGCGCAGCCGGCGCAGTTCGCCGTCGATGCGGATCATGGCCAGCTTGATCAGGTCGGCCGCCGTGCCCTGCAGCGGCGTGTTGACCGCCGTACGCTCGGCGAAACCGCGCAGGTTGAAATTCTTGCTCAGGATATCGGGGATAGGCCGCACGCGCCCGAACAGGGTCTTTACCTGTTGTTCGCGCCGGGCCACCTCCAGCGTCTGGTCGATGAACTGCCGCACTCCCGAGTACTTGGCGAAATAGTCGGCGATGAATTGTTTGGCCTGTGCCTGCGGAATGCCGAGCTGCTGTGCCAGGCTGAACTCGCGCTGGCCGTAGATAGTGGCGAAGTTCACCGTCTTGGCGGCAGCGCGCTGCTCTTTTGTGACTTCGGCCAGCGGCACTCCGAATAGCTCGGAGGCGGTAGCCTTGTGCACGTCGCCACCGCTCAGAAAAGCGCGCGTCAGCAATGGGTCCTGGGAGAAGTGCGCCAGCAGCCGCAGTTCGATCTGCGAGTAATCCGCCTTGAGCAGCAGGTTGCCGGGCTCGGCTATGAAGGCGGCGCGGATTTCCCGTCCCAGCTCGGTGCGGATGGGAATGTTCTGCAGGTTCGGGTTATAGGATGAGAGCCTGCCGGTGGCCGTCCCGGCCTGGTTGAAGCTGGTATGCAGGCGACTGGTGCCGGTGCGGCATAGCAGCGGCAGCGCATCGACATAGGTGGACTTCAGCTTGGAGAGCTGGCGATAGTCCAGCACCAGCCTGGGGACTTCATGCTCGGCGGCGAGAGATTCCAGCACCTCCTGGGCGGTGGAGATGGTCTTTCCCTTACCGTACTTGGTCGGCTTGGGCAGGTTCAGGCGATTGAACAGGACATCCCCGAGCTGCTTGGGTGAATTGATGTTGAATTTTACGCCGGCCTTGTCGTGAATTTCGCGTTCCTTGGCCGCGCAATCGCGCTCCAGGCGTTGCGAAAGCCCGGCCAGTAATTGACAGTCGAGCTTGACGCCGGCCTCCTCCATGCGCGCCAGCACCGGCACCAGCGGCAGATCGATCTGCTCATAAACTTCGGCCAGGCCGGCCGTTTCAACTTCCTGGCGCAGCGACAGCAGCCGCCCGGTTACGTCCGCCGCCTCCGCCACCTCGCCGCTGAGCTTCAGACTCAGCTTGCGCAGGGCAATGTCCTTCAGCGAATACGACGAGTAAGTCGGGTCGAGCAGGTAGGAGTAGAGCATGACGTCATGCCGCAGGTTTTCCAGCCCGATGTTTCCCCGCAGCGCATGAATTGCCGCCTTGTAGTCGTGGACGGCGAGCGAGGCCCCTTTGCGAAATCCGGCTGTGAGGGCCGAGCGTAGCTCGTCATTGTCGAGCGCGATGACCAGAGCTGTGCCGGGCTGAGCGGAAATGGCCATCTTCTGCGCCGTTCTGGCCTGCGGCGGCGGAGCGCCGGAGGCCGGCCCCGCGGCGCCCAATGCTGCCGAGAGCAGCGGCAACTCGTCCTCGGCTGCCTTTTCGTTCTCCTTGTCCTCCTCGGGCGCGGAGGTCATCAGCTCACTCGGGAGCTCCACAGCAAACGCCAGCGCGCCGCCCTTCGATACTGTCACGAACGCGGCCTCGATATCCGCTGCCGACTTGGTCTCGCGATAGTCGGTCGCCCCGATCTCGGTCCCCTCTTCCAGAAACTCCTTGAGCAAGGAGCCGAACTCCAACTCGGTGAACAATTCGCGGGCTGCGGCGATGTCCGGTGGCTGCGCCCGCATGAACTCGGGGTCAAAAGCGATGTCCACGTGGCGGTCGATGGTCGCCAATTCGCGGCTCAGCAGGATGGCCTGGCGGTTGTTGAGCAGCGATTCGCGGTAGGTCTTGCGCTCGACCTCGTCGGCCTGGCGCAACAGGTTATCCAGCGAGCCGAAGCGCTGAATCAGCTCTACCGATCCCTTGTCGCCGATGCCGGGAGCGCCGGGAATGTTATCGATGGTGTCGCCGCGCAGGGCCATTACGTCCACCACGCGTTCGGGCGGCACGCCCAGGATCTCCTCGACCTTGGAGCGGTCGCAGATCAGGTTGTCCTTGGGCGGGTTCAGGACGCAGATGCGGTCGTTCACCAACTGCAGCATGTCCTTGTCGCTGGAGACCACGAACACCCGGTAAGACTCGCCCGCCGCCTTGACTGCCAGCGTGCCGATCACGTCATCGGCTTCGAATCCGGGGGCTTCAAGGATGGGGATGCGATACGCCTGGAGAGCCCGCCGTATGTAAGGGATCTGCTGCGCCAGGTCTTCGGGCATGGCGGCGCGCTGCGCCTTGTATCCCGCGTAGGCCACCTGCTTGTACTCGCCGCTCTCGCGGTCGTACTTGCGCAGCGCCGGCATGGCCGCCGCCTGCTGATCGCGGAAGGTGGGGGCGGCCACGTCAAATACCGCGGCCATGTAGGCGGGAGCAAAATCCTTGCGCAGCTTATTCAGCATGTTCACGAAAACGTAAGTTGCGCTGGTGGGAATGCCGGTCTTGGTGGACATCGGACGCTGCCGCGCCATGGCATGATAGGCGCGGAAGATAAACGACATGGCGTCGATGAGAAAGATGACGTCCGGGGCGCTTTCGCCGGGCCTGGCGGCGACTTTCTTTCCGGAATCAGCGGCAGACGTCTTCGTGTCGACCGCGGCGCCGGGTGGTGCGGCCTCGGGCGGTGAGGGTTTCGCTTTCGATCTCGGCTTCTTTTCGGGCAACAAAAAAATTCTAGCAGGGATTGGGGGCTAGAGCCTGTTAACACTATCAGTTAACTGTTTCCGAGTTGTCATGCTGAGCGCCTCGGTGGCGCGAAGCATCCCTGGCAACTGTCCCAAGCAGCGCTGCCTGCAGCTTTTCTATAAAAGCCCTTCAACTTCGTTTTCGGCTGCCTGGTGCCCCACATGCCTAAATCAGGCAGATGTGGAGTGCCTCGCTTAGCCTAAACCCTAACCCCTACAGATACTTCTCGCGCAGAATCTTCACATGGTGCGCCGTGTGCCCGGCGACAAGAAAGGCGATGCCGCGCACGCTGACACTGTACTTGTTGGCGGTGCCGCGATGCATCCAGGCCTCCTGCGGCAGGTTCTGCAAAAGCGCCATGGCGGCCTGGCGAACCAGGCGAAACTCCTCCAGCAGGCTGCTGAGTGTGCGCTGGTTGAAGGCCCCGGCCGCCACGTAGTCTTCCTGCTCAAAGCCGGGCAGCGGGTTGGGTTCCTTGCGAGCCACGCACATGGCGCGGTAGCTGAAAACGCGTTCCGTGTCGAGAATGTGGCCAAAGACCTGCTTCAGCGTCCATTTTCCCGGGGCATAGACGAACTCAGAGGCGCGGCGCTCATCCACCGGCTTCAACAGCGCCGCCACCTCCTCAAGCTGTGCAGCGAGGGCGGGCAGGATGTCGTTGCCCGCGACCTGATCGACGTATTTTGCCGCGTAAGGCGGGTATTCGGATTCGTCGGGACGGCCAGGATTGTAGTTTTTCATGGAGCAACTTTAGCACGCCGGGCACGTAGGGGCAGCCGCCCCCGGCTGCCCACTTGCGTAACGGAGAAAAACCCGCCGGTCTCGCTCCGCCAGCGAGGGCACCGCTATCGCTGCAGCAGCTTCAACGCTTCGCGGAAGAGCTGGTCGAAGGCCTGGTCGGCGCCGTTGGCGACCTGGGCGACCGCCTTTTCCGCCAGCGGGCGCTGGTAGCCCAGGTTAACCAGGGCCGAGAGCACGTCGTTGGCCTGGGCGCTCACCGGTGTCAGAGGGGCGGAGGCGGCCTGGAACTCCTCCAGCTTCTCGCGCAGCTCCAGCGCCATGCGCTCAGCGGTCTTACGGCCGATGCCGGGAACCTTGGTCAGGCGGGCGATATCGCCGCCGCGAATCGCGCCGATCAGGTCGCCCACCGGCATGCCGCTGAGGATGGTGACCGCCATCCTGGGCCCGATGCCGCTCACCGAAATCAGCTTCTCGAAGAGGCGCTTCTCTTCCGCGCGCAGGAAGCCGAACAACGCAATCTGGTCCTCCCGGACATGGGTGTAGACGTGCAGGGCGACCTCGCGCCCGGCCTCGGGAAGCTCGGAAAAGGCGGGAACGGTGATCGCCAGGTCATAGCCGACGCCCCCGGCCTCCACAATGGCCTGGTTGGGGCGCTTGGCCAGCAGCTTGCCGCGAATGTGCGCAATCATCGCCTGCATTGTAGCCCGAAAAAAGAAGGATTTCAGAATTCAGATCGAAGATTTAAGATTGGGGGGAATTTCAGATTGAAACCGGCGCGAATGGCAGGCTCTGCGGCTTTTCAGAAACTCGAAACTGGAAACTTGAAACTCGCTTGCTCAATCTGAAATCTTCAATCCTAAATGTCGGAGCTGATCTATGGCGGATGAACGCTCGCGGGCGCTGGATTTGGCCCTCTCGCAGATCGAGAAACAGTTTGGCAAGGGCTCCATCATGCGGCTGGGGGCCAAGGAGGCGATCGTTCCCATTGCGGTCATCTCCACCGGTTCCATCTCGTTTGACGCCGCTCTCGGCGTGGGCGGCTTCCCGCGCGGGCGCGTAGTCGAGGTCTTCGGCCCCGAGGCTTCGGGCAAGACCACCGTCGCCCTGCAGGTCATTGCCGAAGCCCAGAAGGCGGGCGGCATGGCGGCCTTCGTCGACGCCGAGCACGCGCTCGATCCGGCTTACGCCAAGCGGCTGGGCGTTGACATCGACAACTTGCTGGTCTCGCAGCCCGACTATGGCGAGCAGGCGCTGCAGATCGCCGAAGCCCTCATACACTCGAACGCGATTGACGTGCTGGTGGTGGACTCGGTGGCGGCGCTGGTCCCCAAGGCCGAACTCGACGGCGAAATGGGCGACAGCCACATGGGGTTACAGGCCCGCCTCATGTCGCAGGCCCTGCGCAAGCTGACCGGAATCGTCTCCAAGTCGCGCACCTGCATGGTGTTCATCAACCAGATCCGGGAAAAGATCGGGGTCATGTTCGGCAATCCCGAGACCACCACCGGGGGCCGTGCCCTCAAGTTTTATTCCTCTGTGCGCGTGGACATCCGCCGCATCGCCGCCATCAAGGACGGCGACAGCGTGATCGGCTCGCGCACCAAGGTCAAGGTGGTGAAGAACAAGACGGCCGCCCCCTTCCGCGAGGCCGAGTTCGACATCATCTACGGCCAGGGAATCTCGCGCGAAGGCGACCTGCTAGACCTGGCAGTCAACGCCAATATAGTCGAGAAGTCCGGCGCCTGGTTCAGCTACAAGGGAGAGCGCATCGGCCAGGGACGCGAGAACGCCAAGCAGTTTTTGAGGGATAACAAGGACATCGCCGCCCGCCTGGAAGCGGAGGTGCGCAAGGCGATCGGTCTGCACCCGTCCTCGGTGCCGGAACCGCCGCCCGCCTCGCCGGAGCAGAAGGCGGTGGCAGCCAAAAGCGCCGCCGCGCCGCCCAGGAAATAGCGCGAAGGACAAAGGCTGAGGTGCCCTACCTTAGTGGAGCGAAGCTAAGGTGGGTCAAATTGTGCTTTAGGTTTTGTTTGTTGACCCCACCCTAGCGCCCAACAGCAGGGCGCGAGGGTGGGACGCCTGCAGAATTTAAGATTTCAGATTTGTCGATTTCAGATTGGAAACAGCGTGGAAGCACCAGGCTTTAGCCTGGTGAATAGGCTACTTCAAGAATGAAGGCTTCAGCCCCGGTGATCGAACCGCAGGAGCTGAAGCCCTGTTTGTTTATCCCGGCAACTCGCCGCTGCCCCGCTCTCGCGCCGTGCCGATAGGTGCTACGGCGGAACAGTCCAAAGCTTCAAATCTAAAATCAAAAATCTCAAATCTTAAATGGTTATGCCTTTACCGCCAATTCCGCCACGTGGCGCCGGCGGCGCTCGGCGTAGAGCGGGAAGGCCTCAGCCAGCTCGAATACCTGGCGGCGGATGCGCTTCAGGATGTTGCTGTCGGTGCGGTTGTTCAGCGCCTCGGCGATCCAGTGGCCGATCTGGCGCATTTGCTCTTCCTTCATGCCGCGGGTGGTGAGCGCCGGGGTGCCGATGCGGATGCCGCTCGGCTTCAACGGCGGGTTGGTGTCGAACGGGATGGCGTTCTTGTTGACCGTGATGCCGGCCTCGCCCAGCGCCTTTTCCGCCTCGCTGCCGAGCATACCCTTGCTGAAGACGTCCACCAGCATCAGGTGGGTATCGGTTCCGCCGGCGATGATGCGGAAGCCGTCAGCCGCCAGGGTCTCGGCCATGACCTTGGCGTTGCTGACGATCTGGCGCGCGTAGGCTTTGAACTCGGGCTGCATGGCCTCGTGGAAGCAGACCGCCTTGGCGGCGATGATGTGCACCAGCGGGCCGCCCTGCGCGCCGGGGAAGACGCTCTTGTCGATGTTGGTGCCCATCTCGGCGTTGGCCAGGATCAATCCGGCGCGCGGACCGCGCAGCGTCTTGTGGGTGGTGGAGGTGACAATCTGCGCGTGCGGCACCGGCGAGGGATGAACGCCTCCGGCGACCAGTCCGGCAAAGTGCGCCATGTCCACCAGGTAGATGGCGCCGACCGCATCGGCAATCCGGCGCATGCGGGCAAAGTCGATCAGCCGCGGATAGGCGGAGCCGCCGCCGATGATCAGCTTGGGACGCTCACGCAGGGCGGTTTTCTCCAGCTCGTCGTAATCGATGGTTTCGGTCTGGCGCGAGACGCCGTAAGAGACGATGTGATAGGTCTTGCCGGAGAAGCTCAGCTTGTGGCCGTGGGTCAGGTGGCCGCCGTGGGCCAGGTCCAGGCCCATGAGCGTGTCGCCCGGCTGCAGCACCGCGGCGTAGGCCTCCATGTTGGCCGAGGAACCGGAGTGCGGCTGCACGTTGGCGTAGGCGGCGCCGAATAGCTGCTTGGCGCGCTCGCGGGCCAGGCTCTCGACCACGTCGGTGAACTCGCAACCGCCGTAGTAGCGCCTTCCGGGATAGCCTTCGGCGTACTTGTTGGTGAACACCGATCCGGCAGCTTCCAGAATGGCTTCGCTGACAAAGTTCTCCGAAGCGATCAGCTCCAGGCCTTCATGCTGGCGGGCCTCTTCATGGGCAATGGCTTGGGCGACCTCGGGATCAACTTCGCTTAGGGGACGTGACATGCGCTCGTTCATGAAACAATCTCCTTGTTCGGAAATACCACTTTACGCCTCGCCGGCGGCCTAGCCAAGGGAGCCGAACAGTTGCAGATTGAAGATTGCAGATTTCAGATTTAGGTACAAGCAACCACTCGGGCGGCCCACTCAAGCCGGGATCGCCCGCCGCTTAATTCCGCGAAGCGGGGCGCCTGCATCTTTAATCTTGACACCTGAAAACTCGAAACTGTTTCTTTTAACCTGCAATCTGAAAATCTGCAATCTTCAATCTTAAATTTTTTCCAGCTCCGTGATCTTATCCACGCGCCGCTGATGCCGGCCGCCGGCGAAGGGCGTCGCCAGCCAGACATCCACGATCTTTCTAGCCTGCTCTTCGCCGAGAATGCGTGCGCCTAGGGTGAGGACGTTAGCGTCGTTGTGCTCGCGCGACAGTTGCGCCAGGGTTTCGCTGGTGACGTTGGCGGCGCGCACCCCCGGCGTCTTGTCGGCGGCAATGGCCATGCCGATGCCGGTACCGCATACCAGAATGCCGCGCTCGGCGCTGCCGCTGGCCACGCGCGCGGCCACGGCGTGGGCAAAGTCAGGGTAGTCGCAGGAGGCGGTCGAGGCCGTGCCGCAGTCATCGACGGCGTGCCCGCCCTCCGCCAAATAGGATTTGAGATCTTCCTTCAGTTCGTAGCCGGCATGATCGGCGCCCAGGGCAATTCGCATGCAGGGATTCTACCGCGAGACCTGCTGCTGCGCGGCAGGGAAATCTAGTTTCCCGCTCGTCACTGGATGGCCGGATTCAGCCCTTGCGCGTCGCCCGTCAGAATCCCGCCCGGGTAAAGATTTTCCCCGACCGACTCCCCGATCTGCCAGCCGCACTCGACCCGCATGCGTGGAAGCGCCGCCTCCGCCTCCGGAATAAAGTTCTGCTGGATCGTGAACAAAAACTTCTTGACATCCGGCTGCCGTGGAATTAATTTGGGTTCCCATAATACGAATATTATTTACCGCATGGTGGAAATACCTCAACCGCATTGCGGAATACCTCGAAGGAGGTAAAGAGTGCAGCCATCAACGCCGGAGGTGCGGTGTGCAGTTCGGCAACTGGCCGGCCAGTTACTTCTTAAAGCCGCTACCGGCTTGCCCGAAGGGCGGCGGGGAATGACATGGAGCTGATCCGGCACGAGGTGCTCATCATTGGAGCGGGCGCTACCGGACTGCGGGCGGCCGCCGAGGCCAGTCAAACGGCCAAGGACGTTGCTCTCATCAGCAAGGTGCACCCGATGCGAACGCAATCGGGCATGGCGACTTCACTGAACGCCGCCTTCCGGGCGGGGGACAGTTGGGAGTCGCACATGTTCGATACGGTCAAAGGCAGCGACTACCTGGGAGACGAGGATGCCATCGAGATCCTTTGTCGCCACGGGGTGGCTGACACAATCGAGCTCGAGAGGTTCGGGATTCTCTATAGCCGAACCGAAGACGGCGATTACTACAAAAAGGATGAGGGCAGCGGCGGGCAGCGCTTTGCCCGCAGTATCTTTACCGCTGACCGCACCGGGCATTCCATCGTGCGAACGTTGTACGGGTACGTGCTGCGGCGTGGAATCGCAGTCTACGAAGAGTGGTATGTGACCTCGATCGTGGTGGAGGACAACATCGTTGCCGGCGTTGTCGCCATCGACCTGAAAAGCGGAAAGACCTACTTCGTCAGCGCCAAGTCCGTCGTGCTGTGCACCGGCGGATATGGGCAGGTCTACTACCCGCGTTCGACCAACGCCCTGAACACCACCGGCGACGGAATGGCCCTGGCGCTGAAGGCGGGCGCCAGGCTGATGGACATGGAGTTCGTGCAGTTCCACCCCACTTCGCTCTTCGGCAACAACATTCTTATGAGCGAAGCCTGCCGCACCAGTGGAGCGTACCTCGTCAACGGTCCCGGCGAACGCTTCATGCGCAAGTACGCACCGCAACGAATCGAACTGGCGACCAGGGACATCGTATCGCGCAGCATCCAGCAGGAGATCGATGAAGGCCGGGGCGTGGACGGAAAAGAGTACGTTTACCTCGACCTGCGGCACCTGGGGGCGAAAAAGATCCTCAGCTATCTTCCCAAAAACCGCGAACTGGCGATGCGCTTCGCGGGAGTCGACATGATCGAATCGCCGGTTCCGATCCAGCCCGCGCAGCACTACTCAATGGGTGGAATCGAGACAACCGTCGACGGCAACACCGGGATTAAAGGCTTACTGGCCGCCGGCGAAACGGCATGCGTCAGCGTCCAGGGGGCCAATCGGCTGGGCGGGAACTCGCTGCTGGAGACCATTGTCTTCGGCAAGCGCACGGGCGCGCGCGCCGCCCAGGAGGCGGCGGGGAAAGATTGGCCGCCCATGCCTTCGGAGAGCCGGCTGAGGGAGGAGGCCCGGTGCATCGATCGTCTGCTGTGCCAGGAAGGCAAGGAAAACGCGCTCCACATCAAGAAGGCTTTAGGCGCATTGATGAACCAGAAGGTCGGGATTTTCCGGGACGAAGCGGGAATCGAGGAGGCGCTCGGAAGCTTGCCCGAATTGCGGGAACGCGCGTGTCAGATCGGCTCCAGCCAGACTGATACGTTGTTTAACCTGGAGCTGGTAGACAAGTTCGAGCTGGAGGCGATGATAACCCTGGCGGAGGTGATCGCCACTGCCGCATTAGCCAGGCAAGAGAGCCGAGGAGCCCATTACCGCCGGGACTTTCCCAAAAGAGACGACGAGCGGTGGCTAAAGCACTCGCTGGTGGAGCGCAGCCAGGGCGGTGATCTGCGCTTATCCCACAGGGATGTCGTTCACACTCGTTATCGCCCGGCGGAACGGACGTACTGAGACATAAACAGATGAAAACGTTCAAGGTATTTCGCTATTTGCCGTCGAGAGGAGAGAGCTGGAAGGAATTTCGTCTCGATTTGAAGGAGAACGCCAGCGTTCTCGACGGGCTGCATGCCATTCGGGCGGATCATGATTCGACCCTGGCCTACAGGTTTTCGTGCCGCAGCGCAGTTTGCGGCTCCTGCGCCATGTGGATCGACGGGCGCCCCAGGTTGGCGTGTCAGACCAAACTCGATCAACTCAAGAGCGACCTCGTAGTCATCGGCCCCCTGCGCGGATTGCCCATCATCAAGGATCTCGTCGTCGACATGCAGCCGCTGTGGGATGCCTATCGCCGGGTCATGCCTTGGCTGGTAGAGAAGGCGAACGCCAAAGAGATGGTGATCACTAAGGAGACAAGCGACGTCGCCGAGAAGTTTTACTCGTGCATACTTTGCGCCGCCTGTTTTGCCAGTTGTCCGGAGGCCGGCCAGAAACACAGCTACCTCGGACCAATGCCATTGATGGACGGCTGCAGGATGTATGTAGATCCGAGGGACGATGCCAGGCATGAGCGGCAACAGGTGCTGGCCGGGCCCGATGGCGTGTGGGGATGCCACGGCGCCTTTGCCTGTATCGACGCGTGTCCTTGGGACGTGGCACCGGTGGAGTTCATCGCCAAGCTTCGGATCGAACTGGCCAAGGAAAAATTTGGCGGTGGGCAAGCGCGCCCCGGTTGCATGTCCTTTCGTTGAACAAAAAGAAGCGGTAGCCGTAAGAGAGATGGATGCCAGTGAGGTCAGGAATGCTGCAAAGAGGCAAAGCAAGGACGAGAGTGCCCTGGAGTATTGGAACTTTTGCGCATCTGGCAAACCGCATCGCGGGAGTAGCCATCGCGCTTTATCTGCTGGCGCACATTCTGGTGATTTCTACCGGCGCAAGAGGCCGGAGCGGCTTCGATCGCCTCATGGAGACACTGCATTCTCCACTCTGGCAGAGCCTGGAGATGCTGCTGGTGCTGGCGGTAGTTTTTCACGGCATCAATGGCATACGTCTGATCTTGATCGATGCCGGCGTGCAGCCCAGGAAGCAGAAGCAGATGTTCTGGTGGGTGGTGGGGGCGACGGCCGCGTTGTTCGCGGTGGCGGCTGCAATCTTGTTTCCGGCCGTGGTGGGGCGGCTCTGATGCGCGCCGTGTCCGTCCTGCCGTGAACGCGCAGGAGAAGGGAGAAGCGAATTGGGCGTCTGGTGGTGGTTGCTGCAAAGGGTAAGCGGAGTATTGCTGCTGTGCTTGTTAGGGGTGCACCTGGTGCTCACCCACTTCATCAGCCCGGCGCAAGTAATCAGCTTCGCGACGGTACAAGGCCGGCTCGGCAGTCTATCGATCGCGGCGGTGGATTACAGCCTGCTTTTTCTAGGATTACTGCACGGCCTCTATGGTCTGTACATCGTTCTGAACGACGTCCTTCCGGGCTGGGTTCGGCCTAAAGCGGTCGCCATCTGCCTGATGGTGATCGGAGTAGGCCTGGGAACGCTGGGAGCATATACGCTATCGGTCTTCCTGCGGGCTTGAAGTTTGCGTATAAGTGTTGGTCTTCAAAATACCCCCGGCGCTGCCGGGGGATGTAGTGATAGGGAGAAGTATGGCAAGGATACTTGAACATCGAGCAAAGGACTTATTTAAGCAGTTTGGCATTCATGTTCCGGATTACTACGCCTGCAACTCCGAGCAGGAGGTGCGGGAGGCGGCAGGAAAGATCAATAAGAAGGTGGCGGTAAAGGCGCTGGTTCCGGTCGGAGGGCGCGGCAAGATCGGCGCGGTCAAGTTCGCCAACGATGCCGGCGAAGCCGTTGCCTGCGCCAGCCAGCTGCTCGGTAGCGAGGTAAAGCGTTGGCCGTGCCGCCAGGTACTGGTGGAAGAGTTTATTCCGGCAGCGAACGAGTATTACGTCAGTATCACCTTCGACTCGCGCGCGCGCGGCCCGGTGATCATTCTTGGCTGTCAGGGCGGGATTGGGGTCGAAGAGGCCTCCTCGACACTGAAGAAGTTTCCCGTCGATATCGGGCTCGGGCTGCGGGGATTCACGGCGCGGGAAATGTGGGAGCAGATGGGAATTTCGGGCAAGCTGCTGAGGCCGGCTGGCGAACTTTTGGAAAATCTGTACCGCCTCTTCCGGGAATGCAGCGTGAAGCTGATCGAAATCAACCCACTTCTGCGCACCGCCGAAGACAAGCTGGTCGCCGCCGACGCGGTCCTGATCGTCGACGACGAAGGTGTCAAAAAGAAGCCGGCATTGGCCGGGATGGTCGAGTACGGAGCGGAGAACTTCGGTCGGCCGCCGAGCGCGCGCGAGCAGGAGATGATCCGCATCGACCAGCTCGATCCCTACCGCGGGACCGCGCGCTTCGTCGAACTGGGCGAGGGCGATATCGGCTTCATGTGTGGGGGAGGCGGCGGCAGCCTCGTCATGATGGACACAATTACGAAATACGGCGGCCGCTCGCTCAACTATACGGAGATGGGCGGAAATCCCACAGAAAGAAAAATGTTGGGCCTGGCCAAAACGGTGCTTTCACAGCCCGGGCTCAAAGGCTTTCTGCGGGTCGGCAACATCTCCAGCAATACGCAGGTGGACGTAGTAGCCGCCGCCCTCGTGAAAGCCGTACGGGAGCTGGGAATCGATCCCAAGAAGATTCCGATGGTGGTGCGCGCCGCCGGACTTCATGAAGACGAAGGCCGCAAGATCCTGGAGGAAGCGGGTATTGCGTACTTCAGCGACGAGTACACGATGCCCCAGGCAGGCAAGAAGCTGCTCGAGATGATGCGGGCGAAGGAAGCCGAGCAGGGCGGTAAGGCCCAGGCGAAGGAGGCGACCCGATGAGTATCTTGGTCGACCAAAATACCCGTGTTCTGATTTCTGGCATAACCGGACGGGAAGGACAGATCGCCACCCGGCTGATGCTCAACTACGGCACCAAGGTCGTCGCCGGAACCAATCCCGGGCGCGAAGGCGAAGTAGTCGAAGGCGTTCCCGTCTACAACAGCATGAAGTCCGCTGTCAGGGAGCACGGGGCGAATGCGGTGTTGGTCTATGTTCCTCCGGCTGGCGCCGCCGATTCGATCGTTGAAGCCGTTGAAGCAGGCATTCAACTGATCATTGTCATCACCGAGCGCATTCCTTTGCACGAATCCTGTGAAGCGCTGGCCATAGCGCGGGCCAGAGGCGCGGTCGTGGTCGGGCCCAACAGTCTCGGGGTCATCAGTCCTGGGAAGGCCAAAATCGGAACCATCGGAGGCTCAAAAGAAGGTCGGTGTTACGTTCCCGGAAGTGTCGGCGTGATCTCCCGCAGCGGCGGCATGACGACCGAGACGTCGTGGATGGTAAAAAGGGCCGGCTTTGGTTGCAGCACCTCGATCAGTTGCGGAGGCGACTACCTGATCGGCGCCAGCTTCGCCGAACTCGCCAAGCTGTTCCAGGCGGACGCGGAGACCAAGGCCGTGGTGCTCTTTTGCGAGCCGGGGACAAGCTATGAGGAAGAGCTGGCTGAAGCCATCGAGGACGGATCGATCACAAAACCGGTGATCGCTTACGTTGCCGGCGGCTTTCTGGCGCAGATCAATAGCCAGGCGAAGTTCGGGCATGCCGGAGCGATTCTCGAGAAGGGGCGCTCCAGCGGCGAAATCAAGCGGCGACTGGCGCACGCCGGAGTGCGGGTAGCGGAAGAATACGACGACATCATTCCCTTAGTGCAACAGGCGCTGGCCTGAGCCGGCCGGCGCAGAGGACAAGACATTGGAAAAATCGGAAAAACAGGTTCTGTATAGAACGGCGATTGCCAAGGCGTCGGCGGACGACGTGCTTGTTCGCGGGTACTCGTTGCGGCAATTGATCGGCAAGCTGTCTATAGCGGGAATGTGTTACCTGCTGATCAGGGGCGCAATGCCAAGCCAAAGCGAAGAAAAATTGCTCGACGCGATTCTGGTTGCCTGCGCCGAGCACGGCGTCCGGCCGCCGTCGATTCAGGCGGCGCGGCAGATCGCCAGCGGCGGAGTGCAGTTTCAGGCGTGTGTGGCGGGAGGAATCCTGGCGCTGGGGGACTCGCACGGCGGCGCCATCGAAGATGCGATGAGCATCCTGGCGGCAGGAATTGCCCAGGTCGGCGCGGGCGGCGAGGTCGACGGAACGGCGGTGCGGATCGTCACCGAATCCAAGGAGCGCAAGCAGCGGTTGCCCGGTTACGGACACCCGATGCACGCGCAGGACCCACGGACTACCAAATTATTCGAGCTGGCGCGTAACTATGGAATTTACGGGAACAGTTGCCGACTAGCGGAAGCGATCGCCAAACAAACGGGCCCGATACTGGGGCGCAACTTGCCGCTGAATGTTGACGGCGGCGTAGCGGCGCTCCTCTGTGAGATGGGATTCGATGCCCGCGTTGGCAAGGGAATCTTTGCCGCCAGCCGGGTATTCGGAATCGTGGCTCATGTATTCGAAGAAAAGATGCGGGAGAAGCCGATGGCGCACCTGCCCGCTTACGATTTGATCGAGTATGACGGGAAGCAGTTGATGTCGACGGCTGCAAAGTAGGGATAGAGCGCGTTGTGGTCCGGCGGAAGGACTGGCCGGCACCCGGCGCTAAATGTGAATGAAGAACCATAAGCAGTAACTGTACCTTTGGGTGTGATTCAGGCTGTCCCGGTTGGCAAAGTGCCGGGCAGTATCTGCGTTTCGCGAAAGCCGCAAATCAAATCGCACGAAAGGCAGGACACACATTATGTACGTAGAGAAGAGCGACAATACCGCGCCGAGGAGACCCTGGGGGTATCGGCAGGTGGTGCTGTTCATACTGTGGCTGCTGTATGTCATTAACTACTTCGACCGACTCAGTGTTCTGACCTTCCTTCCTGTAATCCGGCAGGATCTGCACTTGACGCATCAACAGGTCGGATTCGCGGCTTCCATCTTCTTCTTCGCTTACGCCATCGCCCAGGTAAGCGCCGGGCTCCTGGCCGACAAGTTCGGCCCGCGCAAAGTCATGGCGATCGCGATCACCGCCTTTACCTGCGTTACCTTTGTCACGGGCTTCGTTCGTAGCTTTGCGCAGTTGGTAGCAATTCGACTTGGCCTGGGGCTGGCTGAAGGCCATCATTTTGCGCCTGCTTGCAGAACGATTGCCGACTGGATGCCGAAGAATGAGAAGGGCCGAGCCATGGGTTTCATGTCGTCGAGTTGGCAATTTGCCCCAATTGTTGTCGCTCCCCTGGTAACGTATCTCGCCACCGTGCTCGGCAGCTGGCGCCCGGTGTTCTATCTGCTTGCCATACCAGGCGTCGTAGGCATGTTCTTGCTCTTCTACTTGGTAAGCAATAAGCCTGACGAAATGTTGAAACGCGGCAGACTGAAGCAGGATGAATACGACTACATCAAAGCCGGTGTGGTTTCCGAGCAGGCTACTGGACATAAAGCCAGCATGAAATGGGTTATGAAGGACCCAAGTCTCTGGCTCTGGGCGATGCAGCAGTTCTTTATCCTCGCCGTGAGCTGGGGAATTCTGTCGTGGCTGTCGTCGTTCCTGTATGAGCAGCATGGGCTCGACCTGAAGAAGATGGGCATGATGTATGCGCTCCCCTATGTGCTGGCGTTCTTTTCGACGAATCTCGGCGGGTTCTTGATGGACAAGGTTTTCCATCGAACCAAGCCGGTGGCGCTTATCTCGTTCCTGAGCTCAATCCCGATATTTATGTATATTGGCCACGTTCCCAAGGGACATGTCGCAACCCTGATTGGGATGCTGCTGCTGACGGGCTTCTTCTGGAACTTAGTCTGGGGCGTGGTAAACGCCTATCCGCAAATCCGTTATCCCAAGGAAGTGGTTGGCGGGGTGGTTGGCGTGACGATCTGCATCGGGATGCTTGGATCGCTGATTTCGCCGATGATCGCCGGATTCCTGGTCAGAACAACCGCGACCGGTATTTCCTACGACCGAGTGTTCCTGTTGTTCGCAACCTTTTCCGCACTGGGCGCGCTTGTTACCTGCTTCATCAAAGAAGGTACGTACACGGGCAAGCCGGGGGAGTCGAAAGCGGTGGCTGCGACGGCCGAGTAGCGCATCTGGTTGGTCGTCCGCAATGGGGGTTCAATAGCTCTGTGAATTGGAGGCTACGCAAACATAGAACGTATATGAGTATCTTGCACAGTTACGTGGAGTGGGCATGCTGGAGCGATCATGTTGGCGGTGGCATCGTGTGCATCTGAGCGCGGCCCGGCAGTCGCCGGGCATGCGGCTCTCTCACCGCCACTTTCTCGGAGAAGAAAGGAAACTACTATGACCTGCGTGAAGATCATCATGACCGGCTGCCCAATAACTACTGACAGGGCGATGCTGGGGATCCCAACCATCGTTCTGATCCAGGGGCGCTTCAACACCTTGTACGATGTCGGCCCGTTTTCGATCAGGCACCAAATGCTCGATAACTTGCGTTCCTACAGCCTCGCACCCAAAGACATACACAAAGTCATTCTCTCCCACCTGCACTGGGACCACGCTCTATTTCTGGACCCGTTCAAGGGAGCGGAGGTGATTGTCAGCTCTCGCGAATATGCCTACGCGGGAAACGAAAAGTTGAGAGATGCCGGCACGCCGGGGTTCATGGTCGACGCGCTGCGCTCGCACAAGGTAACTTTTGTCGAGGGTAACGAGGAGATCGAGGAAGGCGTGCAGCTCATCCCGGCTCCGGGACACACGGCCGGCATGCTGGCGGTCAAGGTTACGGATGGCGCGGAAACGCACATCATTGCCGGCGACGCGATTCCGCACGCCAGATTCCTCAAGTCCGGGCATGAGAGGGGCTGGTTCAACCAAAAGCTGGCGGACGACAATATGCGCGCGCTGGCCGCCATGGGAGGCATTATCTATCCAGCGCATGACCGTCCGTTCCGCTATGACGCGGCCAGCGGAGCGGTGACATATCTGGAGCCGTACACAATCACCCTCACTTACCGTTTCCAGGCCTCCGGCGAGGCGACGACGATGAAGGTTTCTTCCTGCTGACCGTTGCAGCGAGCCGCGAGCGCACGCAGAGAGCGACGTAAAGCGGCTCGGTCGGCGGATCACGATACGCAAGCTGCACTAGGGAATCCGGGCCACGATGTCCACATCTTGCACAGGATGGTTACTATGGCAACGCCTACTACTCCTTCTACGGGCGAACTCGTCGAGGGTGGCCAGCACACAGTTCAACAGAAGCGAACGAATTACCGATGGATGCTGGCGGCATTCGCCCTGCTGCTGACGTTCATGTCATTCATGGACAGGGTGAACCTCTCGGTAGCCGTGCCGTCGATTATCAAAGAGTTTAATTTCTCGAAGGTCCAGATAGGCGCAATGCAAACCGCGTTCTTTGTCAGTTATGCATTGTTCCAGATACCCTCCGGCATGTTGACCGAGGGCTGGGGGCATCGCCGGGTGATTCCGCTGGCGGTGGTGTGGTGGTCTGTGTTTACGTCCTTGACGGCGTTCTGCGGTAAGTTCTCAACCTGGATCGTCGTTCGCGGCATCTTTGGTATCGGCGAATCCCCCGTGTATCCGGGCCTGAATGGAGCCTTTGGAAACTGGTTCCCGAGGAAGGAAAGAGGGGGCGCCAGCGCGTTTCTGGTTACCGGCTCCTGCATCGGCCAAATCATCGGAATGCCGCTGTCGGTGATCATTCTCGCGAACTGGGGATGGCGCACGGTTTTTGTTTCATATGGTGTCGCCGGATTGGTGATTGCGGCTGCCTATTATGTGTTGCTTCGGACCCACCCGCGCGAGAGTAAGTTCGTGAACGCAGCCGAGCTCGATTACATCCTGGAGGGAAAAGGCAGCGCGCCCGCCAAAAAGGGCTTGGCTCCCTGGAAGACGTTTTTCAGGTCCAGCCAGTTCTGGGCGGTGGCGGTTCCTGCTGTAGCCGCCAACTTCATCAACTATGTTTTCATTGCGTGGTTGCCGGTATACCTCTTGGAAGCCCGTCATTTCTCCTTGAAGGAGATGGGCATGGCCGCTGCTTTTGTATTCGCCGGCCCGGCGGCGGGCGGCATGATCGGCGGATTTGCATCCGACATGTTCATCCGTAATCGCTGGAGCACATCAGTAGTCCGCGCATGGTTTGGAGGAATGGGCCTGTTACTGTGTTGCGGGGGACTCTACATGACCGCCGTAAGCAGCAGCCGGTGGTTTACCCTCGCTTGGTTGTCGGGCTCTCTGTTTTGCATGGGAGTCTCTTTTAACGCATCGTGGGCCTCATGTACCGAGATCGGAGGCAGATTTGGCGGAACCGTAACCGGATGGATGAACTTTTGGGGCCAACTCATCGGTGGCGGGCTCGGGCCTATATTGATCGCGTGGATAGCCAGCCGATACGACTGGCAGACGGCAATCATTGCCACAGCCGGCATGGGCATAATTGGGGCAATAAGCTGGATATTTGTCCGGCCTGACCTGCCCCTGAGGGACACGAATTAGGGAAGTGCGCCTTTACGCCCTAGCGACGTGCGGCGTTGCGGCTGGCGCGATTCGTCTGGCGGCAAAAGTTAGTTTTGTGCTTCGGCTGCGGCTGCATTGTTAGGCGGCGCAGTTGCGGGAAAAAAGCCGGGCGGCTGCCGGCTAGCTTCGACTGCTGTTAAGTTCAGAATACCGGCGGACGGCGAGGGTTGGGGTTTGCCTGCGGGTCCGCGCTCTTCGATCTTGTCTGCCGGTAGAAGCTTCCCGAAAGTACCTTGGACAACTGCTTCGCGGCCTGAGTTACTTCGGGGATGAGCTGCTGCACGTGCTCAGGCGTGTACCGGGCACTTGGCATTGAGACGCTGACCGATGCCACAACCTTTTGACCCTGAGCAAAAACAGGGGCGGCAATGGCGCCGATCGAGGGGTTTCTTTCGCCGAAGCTAACCGCAAACCCCTGCTTGCGAATTTTGTTTGCTTCCTTCAGGAGTTGCGCCTTATCGATGACGGTATTTGCCGTCACCGGCGCCAGCTCCAATGAATCCAGGAGTGCGTGAATGTCTTCATTGTCATCGAAGGCCCATAGCACGCGGGAGGCAGCTCCGGCATGAATAGGAACCCGGTCGCCAATCGTTCCGCTGGTACGCAGCTCTTGAAAGCATTCGACAAAGCAGGCATGTTCCCGGTAGACACCTCTACGAACGTACAGATGGCTGGTCTCCCCCGTCCGGTTACGCAGTTCGGTCAAAATCGGCTGGGCTACGCTGCGAAGAATTGTAAGTTCGGAAGTATTGGTGGCCAGCCGAGTGATGGCCGGGCCAAGAGCGTACTTCTTGGTCGTGGGATTCTGATCTACAAACCGCATCTTTGCGAGAGTGGCGATGATCCGAGACATTGTTCCTAGCGGATATCCCGTGCTCTTGCAAAGATCGGTTATGCCGCATTCCTGGGCGGCATTTCCCAGAGCCAAAAGTACGCGCAGAGCTTTCTCAAGCGAACGATTCGTGTTATCGCCTCTGGACGATCGATCCAAGCGGTACTCCCTTGATTGTGTACATTGCCGAGGTGTGACAGTCGGCTTTCTGTTGAGAAGACGCAATTCCGTTAGGTATGCAACTTACACCTGTGAAGGTTACACCGGCACTTAAGCAGTTGCAACTGCTGGCTGTGCCGATTTCAGCAAGTTGGCAGTCGGGTGGTGCTCGATAAACGGCATGGTAGTCGCCCGATTGCGCAATTTCGAACTATGGAGCGTAAATATGTCCGAACAGTGGTGGCTCAGCCCTTACAACACGATTCCCGAAGTTAGTCGCGAACTCATCCATCTTCGAAAAGATATCAAACTGTACGACACGACGCTGCGCGATGGCGAGCAGTCGATTGGCGTCAGCATCGCCATAGAGGACAAAGTGCGCATCGCCAAGGCGCTGGCCGAGGCGGGCCTGGACCGCATTGAGGCGGGTTTTCCGGCCAGCACGCCGGAGGACAAGCAGGCCGTGGCCGAGATCGTCAGGCAAGTGAAAGGCTCCGAGGTCTGGGGCTTCGCCCGCTGCAATGTTAACGACATCAAGATTTGCCTGGAAACCGGCGTCGGGGCGGTAGTCTGCGAAATCTCGGTCAGTCCAGCCAAGATGCGGGCCTGGGAACTAAATGAGGAAACGGTGCTGAAACGGATTCGTGCCGCCGTTCGCTTTGCCAAAGAGCAGGGGCTTTACGTCGCCTTTTTTGCCGTGGACGCTTCGCGGGCCGAGCTGCGCTTTCTCAAACAGGCTTACGAGGCGGCCGCCAAGGAATGTGGGGCGGACGAATTGGTCCTGGTGGATACACTGGGCGTGGCTACGCCCGAAGCCATGTTCTATCTCACCAGGCAGGTGAAGGAGTGGGTAAACGTTCCGCTGGCCGTCCACTGCCATAACGACTTCGGTTTGGCTGCAGCCTGCACCATCGCCGGCCTGAAAGCGGGCGCCGACTCGGCTCACGTCACCGTCAACGGGCTGGGCGAGAAGAGCGGCAATGCCGACATCGCCGAGATGGCTTTGGCTCTGACTGGTCTCTACGGAGTCAAAACCAACGTCAGGCTGGATCGCCTCTATTCCCTCAGCAAGCTTGTGCAGGAGATTAGCCGCATTCCGGTTTCGCCGCTCAAGTCGGTGGTAGGTGACACCGTTTGGGTGAAGGAGACCGGCTCGGTGGTGGCGCAATTGATGGTGTATCCGCCATCGGTCGAGGGCTATGCCCCCGAACTGGTGGACCGCAAGCGCGACGTCTACCTGAGCAAGAAGAGTGGCCGAAAATCCATTGAGTACGCTCTGGGTCAGATCGGCACCGAGGTCTCCGCCGAAAGAATCGATGATCTGCTGGCTGAGGTCAAGCGACTCGGCGCGCAAAAGCGCGGGGTGGTAACCCTCGGCGAATTCAAGATGCTAGTTCAGGAAGTGAGAGGAAGGTAGATTCTTAAGGACAACAAGGCGCCGCGCTTGGCATGCTGCGCGACCTGGACTTGGTGAGAGACATATCGCAGCTTATGGCAACTCTTGAAATTTAAGGAGGCGGGAAGTGCCGACACAATTTCCCCTTGGAAAAATGGTTTTTCGGAAAACCAACAACAAAATCGGTCGCCAGCTTAGCGTTACTCCCGACAACAGTACGAACCGGCACTTAGCCTACGGCCGCATCATCCTCGACCCTTCGGTGTCAGGAGTGCAGTTTGCTACCGCCAACCGCGAAACGGGGCTGATCTGCCTGTCGGGCTCGGCTACGGTCAGGGTTGACAGCCAATCGTTTTTGTTGGGTCAATATGATGCCATTTACGTTCCGCGCGACAGTCAACCGGAGGTTGTAACCAATACTCAGGTCGATCTGGTGGAATTTTCAGCGGATGTGGAACACCATTATCCCCTGCAGTTTGTTTCCTACGCGGAAATTTGCCAAGATCCGGCTCTGAGGTACGACTCGGGCATTCCTGGCCAATCGCGGCGCCACCACCATGTTCTTTTCGGGAAGAACGTCAATACCGGAAGATTGGCTGCCGGTTTCACCTACTCGGAGCCGGGTAACTGGGCGAGTTGGCCGCCTCACGAACACGCTGCGGCATTGGAAGAGATGTATGTGTACTTCAATATGCCCGCGCCGGCATTCGCCCTGCAGCTGGTATACGACAATACAGAATATCCGGAAATGGTAACTCCGGTGCGGGAGGGCGATGTGGTGCTGATGCCTAGTGGTTATCACCCCAACGTTTCTATCCCAGGCCACGGCTTATGTTACGCGTGGGGGACGGCCGCCCATCGAGAGAACGCTGACCGGAAAACAGGTTTGGGCAAGGTGCAGCCGGACTTTAAGCAGGATGGCTCAAATCCCCGCCGGTGAACAGCCACTGTATTTGCGGGCCGACTATTCCCTACTTGTTATACACGGCGCCGCTTTCCAGCACGTTGATGCCGGCCGCCTGCAGCCGCTCTATGGCCGCGTCGGTATCGCCGAAGCGGAAGATGAGAATCGCCTTATCGCCGTTGCCGAACGGGAAGGCGTACATGTATTCGATATTGATGGTTGTACCCTCGAAGATCTCAAGGACGTGCGCCAGGCCTCCCGGACGGTCCGGCACCTCCACCGCCAGCACCTCGGTGACTTTGACCAGGAAGCCATGGCTCTCCAGCAGGCTGGTGGCCTTTTGCCAGTCGGAGACGATCATGCGCAAAATACCGTAGCGTTGCGTGTCGGCCAGCGACAGCGCCCGAATGTTGATGCTTTCGCTCGCCAGCAGCCGGCAGGGCGCGATGATCGTGCCCGGTTTGTTCTCGGCGAACAACGACAACTGTTGGATTTTCATGATGACCGCCGGTCAATTACACGTTTTGCTTTGCCTTCACTGCGCTGGATCGAGTGCGGTTCGACCAGCGTGACCTGGGCCCGCAACCCGACCACTTGATCGAGCGCATCTACCAGGCGCTCATGCAGTTGTTCGAGGGCGCCGATCTTGTCACTGAAGGTCTGCGGCGTCACCTCGACCTGCACTTCCATCTGGTCGAGTCCGCGCTCGCGGGTAAGCACGATCTGGTAGTGCGGCAGCGTCCCTTCCACCTCCAGCAGGGCGCTTTCCACCTGCGAGGGGAAGACGTTGACGCCGCGGATGATCAGCATGTCGTCGCTGCGGCGGCCTATGCGCCGGATGCGCCGCAGCATGCGCCCGCAAGCGCACGGGCCGGGCACCAGCGAGGTGATGTCGCGCGTGCGGTAGCGGATCATGGGCATGGCGCGCTTGCTCAGGGTGGTCAGCACCAGTTCGCCTTCTTCGCCCTCCGGCAGCGGCGTACCCGTCTCGGGATCGACGATCTCCGGATAGAAATGGTCTTCGAAGATGTGCAGCCCGTCATGGCAGTGGCACTCGATGCCTACGCCCGGGCCTATGATCTCGGAAAGCCCGTAGATGTCGAAGGCCTCGATGGCGCTCAGTTCCTCGATGCGCTTGCGCAGCGACTCCGTCCAGGGCTCGGCGCCGAAGACGCCAATGCGAAGCGGAAGTTGCCGGACGTCAACCCCCATCTGGCTGGCGCGCTCCACCATGTGCAGGAAGTAGCTCGGGGTGCAGCAAATGGCGGTCGCCCGGAAATCCTTCATCACCATGATCTGGCGGTCGGTATTGCCGCCGGAGATGGGAATGACCGTGGCCCCCAGCTCCTCGGCGCCGTAGTGCGCGCCCAGTCCGCCGGTGAAAAGCCCGTAGCCGTAGGCATTCTGGACGATGTCGCCGTGATGCAGCCCGCAGGCGGCGAAGCTGCGCAGCATGACCGAAGTCCACACATCCAGGTCTTCCTGGGTGTAAGCCACGACGATCGGCTTGCCGGTGGTGCCGCTGGAGGCGTGCAGCCGGACTACCTCTCCCAGGGGGCTGGCAAACAGCCCGAAGGGGTAGGTGTCGCGCAGGTCGGTCTTGGTGGTGAATGGCAGCTTGGCAATGTCATGGATGGAGCGGATGTCATCGGGCGACAGGCCCCGCTCCTGCAGGCGCGAGCGAAACAGCTCGACCCGCTCCCAGGCGCGGGTCACAATGGCGTTCAACCGCCCAGACTGAAGCTCGCGCAACAACGGGACCGGAACAAAGTCCGGCGCGCTGGCCGGGTGGTACATGGTAAGCGCATTGGCAACTGACATCGTGCGTCCCTTCTAAATGACCCTGCTTCCAGTCGCCTCAACCAACAAGGGAAAGTGGCGCTCCGGCGAGCCTGCCGCTCCGCAAACCCAGGCGGAGATTGCGGGCTTGTGATACCGAGGATAGATTTCAGGCTGTGGGTCCGAATGACTTAACGGTATCACGATGAGCTACGGGATAGAAAGAGATTATACACACATCCATCTTAGCGATATGCGGCATTCCTTCGGGTCACAGCCCGTCCTGTGGGCACCTTCGCATCGCGGGAGGATTTGTTGCAGCCGGATTTGGGGTGCAAGGTAAAGGGGCAGCCAGAGCCGCCCCTTTACCTCCGCCGTTCGAGTGGCAAATGAATGATTCGTTTACTGCAGTTCAAGCGTCTGGGTGAAATCGGGCACGTTAACACTGTTGCCCAGGCTGGGCGTAAATCCCAGTTGCTCTTGCATAAACCGCGACAGACTATCATGGTTAGATGGCGTCGGATCCTGGTTGTTGGCCTGAATCCCCGGTCCGATCACGATCATTGGAACTCGCCCACCGCAGCTGGTTCCATCAGGCCCGCCGCAACCGACGTCGCTCACTGCGGCCTCATCCCACCAGATGATCAAAATGCCGTCACCACCGGGCTGGAAGTAACTGGATGCCAGCAGTTGTGGCAGCCACTTGGCCAGGAAAGCGTCCAGTTGCTGCAGGCTGCCGTCATGCCCATCGCTGGTTCCATCGGGCGTAATCCAATTCACATATCCGAAAGACTTGTTAGCCAGATCGGTGGTGAACTGGCTCATGGGCCACCAGCCATTCGGCCCCGCCGGACAGTTGGCTATGGTCGCCGTGCCGACGGCGTACCATGGATACGGGGTGTGGCGCTGATAGTAGTTCTGCGCGCCATTGGAATCCGGGTTAATGATCCAATTGGTGGACTGAGGCGCAAGCTGGCCGCAGCTGCTTAACCCGTCGAAATATCCTTTCCAGGCCATGCCCTTGGCATTCATCAAGTCCATCAGGCTCGGCCCGGTGAGCGCGCCGCTGGCACCGCAATCGTTTCCGCTGCAGTTGAATGCCGTCCCGCTCATCGTCTCGATGTAAGCATGCATCGACCCGTGCTGATTGGCATAAAAGTTCGTCCATAGCGTGCCCTTGGCCAGCAGGCTGTTGATATAGGGCATCTGGCTGGTATTACCTATCACCGAGCTGTAGCTTTGATTTTCCTCGGACATGATAAAGATGTGATGCGCGGAGGACTGAACCGCCGCTGGCGCGGCAGCCCCAGGTGTGGAGGTCGACGGCGTAGAGGCCGACGGCGTGGAAGCAGAAGGCGCAGCCGCTCCCTGACTGTTCTGCGCGGTGGTGGGTCCTGCGCTGTGGCTCGCGCCGCAACCGGCCAAATACATTGATGATGCCAATACCGCGCCTACCATTATGTTTCGAACTGCTGCTGTGCTCAATTGAAACCTCCGGGGGTGGTTTGAATTGAGCTGAGAGTAGGCGGCAATTTGCTGCTTCAAAATCGACGATTCTGTCTAGAGATGTTCAGGGCGATGCCTTAAAAGGTATTTCAGTATCTCTAGTTCATCTCTGGATCGGATTAAGACGAATCGTGAATTTCCGGTAAACGGGAAAGGCGATTTCGTAAGGATCAGAACAGATTGCGCAGGCCATTAGCCGGGCCAATGTGAGCTTCAGGAATACACCTTTCTTTTCACCATAAACAGTATCACTGCCGTTGTATTTCCGCCTGAGTGCGGCCCACTTGGACTCATCCAGGAGTGCCGCATCGAACCAGCAGCGTTGGGCGAAACGGGCCCGAAATCGCATTCTGGGAAGTTGCACCGTCGGTTGCACCAGATGGCCCACCATTTATCGGTACTATTTCGCATAACCGGCACGGGTACTCGCATCGCAAAGCATCAAGGGCATACGTCGGCACATAAGAGAGAAGCCCGTTTTGCGTCAACTTGACTCTTGCAACACCGGGTAGGGCAGGGCCAACTTCCGTATTGCTGAAATTCACTCGCCATGCCAACAGCCGCGAATGGCGGCAATAGACTGTTCAATTTCACCCGAAGCTCACGATTCTGGTTGGTGATATCATTCCGGCACTCAGTCTTTGACCGGGAGGACTGAAATGAGCGTTGCGGCGGAAGTACTTTCTCAAGTGATTCTGAACGACCCGGATTGGACCTCGTCTCTGATCGAGGCCATCCCGGATGGAATCCTAATTGTTGACGGAGATGGCTTCATTCGCTACGCGAACGCCGCCTACCTGCGGCTGGCCGGCCTTAAGCGAGAGGATGCTATCGGGAAAGATTTGAGCGCGCTGCGGCCCGGGGCCGCCCTTCCCCAAGCCGTCAAGACCGGAGAGACCAGGATCGCAGTCTATCGTAAAGTCGGGAACACCGAGTACATCGCCGACGTAGCGCCGATCTTCCACAAAGGGACAATCATCGGCGGGGTCAGCGTCAGTAAACTTCTGGGGCCATTTCTTCTCCTCTCGAAGGAACTGGAAAAGCATGTGCGCAAGACCAAAGAATTGCGCTCCGTGGTCAATCGCGCCTACCGGGCCAGCTATAGCTTTGACGATATCATTGGCAACTCCCCGCGCTTCCAGGAAGCCATAGCAATGGGAAAGAAGATGGCGTCGTGCGAAGCCGATGTCCTCTTAACCGGGGAAAGCGGCACCGGCAAGGAGATGTTCGCCCAGGCTATACACAACGGCAGCATACGGGCGGAACTGCCTTTCGTGCCCGTGAACTGCTCCACGCTGAATTCCGCGTTGCTGGAAAGCGAGTTGTTCGGCTACGAGGACGGCGCTTTTACCGGCGCCCGCAGAGGAGGAAAGATAGGATTATTCTCGGTGGCCGAGGGCGGGACCATCATGCTGGACGAAATCGCGGAGCTGTCCTATGACATGCAGGCCAAGCTGCTGCGCGTACTGCAGGAACGCACGGTTCGACGCGTTGGCGACCACGCCGAATCTCCGGTTGATATCCGCGTCATCGCCTCGACCAACAAGAATCTATTAGAGCTGACCAAACAGGGAAAGTTCCGCGAAGACCTCTACTACCGTTTGAATGTCATGAGCCTGGAAGTACCGCCGTTGCGAGACAGGGCTTCCGACGCCATTCTTCTGGCGGAACACTTTCTGTTGCGGTGGGGCCAGAAAAACGGCAAGTATTGGACCTTTCATCCTTCCGTGCTGGAACAGATCCTCGGCTACAACTGGCCGGGGAACATCCGGGAGCTGAAGAACGTGGTAGAGTTCGCCGCTTATACTTGCGACGGAGGCGCCATAACCAACCTTCATCTGCCCAAGTCCTCGCCGGAGAGAGACCGTGTCGACGACTCCATTCTGTCCGCCATGAGCGGCCCCGGCGCCCTGAAGAAGGTAGCGGCCGAGACCGAACGGGCCGTCATCCGCTCCCTGCTGAACAAGCACGGAGACAGCTTGCAGGCCAAGAAGGCGGTCGCTCGGCAGCTTGGCATTTCCTTAGCCACGCTGTACAACAAATGCAAATAAAGTAAAATTATAGAATATTAGAAGTTTTATTCCAGATATTTATAAATCTGGCACTTTGCGATTTCCACAAGCCACACTTTGCCGCGTTTTGCCTCTGTTTTGACTCTCTTCCTGGCACGACAACTGCAGATACCCAGGCTGGACCCGATCATCAACCGAATCCTGAAGGTTGGCACGCGCCCCACACGAGTACAGCACTGCCACTGAATGAGCGCTGGCGATCAGTAGGCAATTGGGTGTTGATTCTGGTGTAAATATTACTTGGCGTACTTCCGAGGCAGAGGAGATGAACGAAAGAGCCATCTACCAAAGATGTCAAGCAGCAGAAGCCGAACTCATAAACGATTGGAAAACCCTTGTGAATATAGATTCTCCGACTGGCTACGGAGAGGGACTAACAAGGGTTGGAACGATTGTAGCAGAGAAGCTGAAGTCCTTTCGCGCCGAGGTCGAAATACACCCCATAAGTAAGGATGCTGGCTTCAATGTTGTGGGCACGCTGAAAGGAAAAGGGAAGGGCAGCATATTGCTGCTAGTACATATGGATACCGTTCTTCCCGTCGGCTCGGCCAGCCAGCGGCCTTTCCGGATAGACAGCGGTGGGAAGGCCTATGGGCCAGGAGTATCGGATGACAAAAGCGGTGTAGTGCAATGCTTACATTCCATGAAGTTGCTCCAGGAGATAGGGTTCACAGATTACGCGAAAGTCACCCTGTTTGCCAACTGCCAGGAGGAGAACGGTTCACGACATTCCAGGGAGCTAATCATGCGACTTGCCAAAGAGCACGACCATGTGCTTTGCGCTGAACCTGGCGCGCTTGGCGACGGCGTTACCGTGAACCGCGCGGGGAGCGGCAGCTTGATAACCGAAGTCAAAGGGCTGACTGCACATGCCGCCTATCCGTGGCAGGGCCGGAACGCGGCAGACGAATTGGCTCATCAAGTGCTGCAGCTAAACAAACTGGCGGACAAGGAAAAAGGCACCGTAGTCACTACTCGCATTATTGAGTCGGGTTTAGCAAATACAGAGAAAATGGTTGTTCCGGACCATGCTAGAGCTGTAATGCGAGTGTACGCCTATACCCCCGAGGAAATAGACAGGGTACAAAATGCTGCGGTTGAGTTGACAGGGGTTAAGTATATTCCCGGCACAGAGGTTACCTCGGCGTTCACTCTCCATTTTCCGCCTTTCGTGAAGTCAGAAGCTGCAACGAAGCTGGCTGGTCTTGCTCAGAGCATCTATGCCGAGTTAGGACTAAGTCTTAAAACTGTCTCCAGCGCTGCCGCGGCCGACGTGGGTTGGGCCTATAAGGTAAATAGCTCGGTGCTGTGCAGCTTAGGTCCCGTAACCGGCGGCCAAAATCACACTGACAAAGAATGGGCGGATGCGAGATCAGTCGTTCCGCGATTGTACCTCATGACGGCAATGTTGATGGAACTTGGCTCGCATGGGGTCGAAGGAAGGGAGGAAGTGGAATGAAACTCTTCGGTGAGCATATTACTAAAGGGCAGTGGTCGAGTCTGTTCGGCGCCTGGGCAGGCTGGGCATTGGATGCAATGGACTGGACAATGCTTGCCTTGATACTGCCGATGATAAAAACTGCATTTCACCTAACTCTCCCGCAATTGGGTCTGCTTGCTACCGCTACTCTTGGCGGCGCGGCCATTGGCGGTGTCATTTTCGGAATCTTCGCAGACTACTACGGGCGGGTTAAGACCCTAACGCTTACGATGATCTGGTACGGTTTGGGAACTGCGGCGTGTGCTTTGACCCAGTCGTTCGAGCAGTTGTTGATTATTCGTGCCATTACCGGTATTGGGATCGGCGGAGAATGGGGGATAGGTGCGACCCTGGTATCTGAGTACTGGCCCGATAAGCTTCGTGCCAGGGCCATTGGCCTTGTTCACAGCGGCTGGTCCATCGGGTATGGCTTGGCCGTACTATCGTTGATGTTGGTAGCTCCGGCGTATGGCTGGAGAGGTATGTTTCTTCTGGGAATAATACCGGCTTTCGTTGCCGTCATAATTCGGTTTGGAATTAAGGAACCGGAAGCATGGCTTAAAGCAAGAGAAGAACGCACGCAAGGCATCAAGGTTAATGCCGCTAAGTTCCCGTTGGCATCGCTCTTTACAGATGAATATCGGCGCGTGACCCTGATCGCCTGTGTATTCATGGGCGGGGCATTGATGGCTAACTGGGGACTTTCCACATGGCTGCCATCCTATCTGAAAACCGCCAAAGGACTCAGTTTTATGAAGACCGGTATCTTCCTTCTCGTGTACCAGCTCGGGGTGTTTATAGGCTACCAGGCTTATGGCTGGTTAGGCGACAAGAAGGGCCGCCGGTATGCGTTCTTTATTGGCCTGACCGGAGGAGCGATTACAACCGCTATCTTTTCACAACTAAGCAGTCCGCATGTAATCCTGTATTTCAATTTTGTATTTGGTTTATCGATGGGCTTCTATGGTCTTTGCGGCACATTCATTTCAGAACTGTATCCAGCTCACGCGCGGGCGACTGGGACGTCGTTTATCATGAACTTTGGGCGGTTTCTATCAATGTTTTCGCCGGTAATAATAGGTACGGTGGCGCAATCGCAGGGCCTCGCATTTGGTATTGGCACGACGGTTGGCTTTATCGTGATCAGCATCGTTGCCTTGTATTTCCTGCCTGAAACAGTTAGGGCAGGGGTAAAGCTGTACACAACGGGGCTGTCTGCGGGCAAGGCCGCGGGTGAATAGGATCTGCTAAATATCCTTTCCTACATCATTTCCTGTTCCAAATCCAGTAGGAATGGAGCAGGCGTGCGATCGTGGACTTCCTCGACCGCAAACAGGCAGAATTGACGAACTGGCGGCCTCAGTCATTATGACGATTGCATGTGCTTTGTTTGGAGTATTCCCGTTCTAGCAGGGCTCTATAAAGAAGACTAAGGAGGCGACAATGAAGACCATCAGGATCGGTTCCGGAGCCGGCTACTCCGGTGACCGACTTGAGCCCGCTGTGGAATTAGCCGAAAAGGGCGGCATTCAATATCTCGCCTTCGAGTGTCTGGCGGAGCGCACCATAGCCATCGACCAACAGGTGAAGCTGTCCGACCCTGCCAAGGGATACGATCCGCTGCTGGTGGAGCGCATGCAGGCGGTGCTGCCCATAAGCGTCCGCAATGGCGTGAAGATACTTACCAACATGGGCGCCGCCAACCCCGTTTCGGCCGGAGAGAAGGTGAAGGAGGTTGCGCGATCGCTGGGCCTGAACAAGCTCAAGATCGCCACCATTAGCGGCGACGACGTGCTTGGGTTGGTGAAGCAGGGCGACTACATCATCGATGAAACCGGCGTTCCGGTGAAAAGCCTGGGCAACAAGCTCGTCTCCGCCAACGCTTATCTGGGCGCCGGGCCGATTGCCGAGGCGCTGGCCGGCGGCGCCGATGTGGTTATCACCGGCCGAGTCGCCGATCCCGCCCTGTTCATCGCACCGCTCATCCACGAGTTCGGCGTGTCGATGACCGACTACAAGATGCTGGGCAGGCTCACCGTCGTCGGCCACCTGCTGGAGTGCGCCGGGCAGATTACCGGCGGCTACTTCGCTGATCCGGGATACAAAGACGTTGCCGGACTGGCAAGACTCGGGTTCCCGATTGCCGAGGTGAGCCAGGATGGCGGCTTTTTCATCACCAAGGTTCCGGGTTCGGGCGGGCAGGTGACCACTGCCACCTGCAAGGAGCAATTGCTCTACGAGCTCCATGATCCGCATGCCTATATCACCCCCGACGTGGTTGCCGATTTCTCGCAGGTCAGTATGAAGCAGATCGGCACCGATTGCGTGCGGGTGGAAGGCGGCGCAGGGCATCCCAAGACGGAGTCGCTGAAGGTCTCGATCGGATACATCGACAGTTACATCGGAGAAGGACAGATCTCGTATGCCGGAGCCGGTGCGGTGGAGCGCGGGCAGTTGGCCATCGACATTGTTAAAGGAAGGCTGGAGCTGACCGGCGTCAAGCTGACGGAGCTGCGCTGCGACCTCATCGGCGTCGATTCCATCTTCGGTCCCAGGCTCTCCCAGGGGAGCCAGCCGCGCGAGGTGCGCGTCCGCGTGGCCGGCCGAACCGACAGCATGAAGGAGGCGGTGCGCATCGGCAACGAAGTAGAGACGCTCTACACCAATGGTCCTGCCGGCGGCGGCGGAGCCTGGAAATCAGCGCGGCAGGTGGTGGCCATAGGATCGACGCTCATTCCCCGCAACTTGGTGAAGCACAGCATCGGGTACGTGGAGGCCTGAGGTGAAACTGCGCGAAATTGCACATTCTCGTACCGGCGATAAAGGCGACACATCCAACATCTCGGTGATCGCCTACGATGAAAGGAATTACCCATTGCTTGAGCGCTATGTAACCGCCGAGCGTGTAAAGGAGCACTTCTCCGGCGTGGTCAAGGGAGAGGTGGTCCGCTACGAGATGCCGAATGTCGGAGCGCTGAATTTCGTGATGCACAAGGCGCTGGGCGGCGGCGTAACCCGGACCCTGGCGCTGGACCTGCACGGCAAATGCCTGGCTTCGGCAATGGGCGACCTGGAAATACCGGAGCAATAAAGTTTCTCATTTGCTGGCGGCTCCTGATATAGGTCGTCAGACTCGCAGCAGTATATCCCAGTGCCTTATTGGTGGCGAGCTCTCTGCCTATTTGGGTTCTAGCCGGAAATCCCGTGTAGGAATACCCCGCTAGACGCTTCACCGGGTGCGGGACCGGCTGGTCCATCGGCGCACGGCGCTGATCAACCAGATCCGCGGGGTCCGACTGGAGCGCGGTATCACCTTTGCCCAAGGACCGGCGAGCGGATCATGGCGAAGATCGATGCACGGCTTTCGACAACGGTCAGCAGTCCAGGAAATCGAGAGTGAGCTTCCAACTGCCGTTTCCCGGTGCAGGGGGACTTTCTGCATTGGTGCTTGGTCCCCCAATCCAGGCTTCACGAGAGTGCCCTCAGATCTGCCAGAAACTCACTCACAGCGTTTATGGGAGTTGCCCACGAAGTGACCAGCCTTATGCAAGAGTAATTCTCGTCAACTCTTGACCAGACGTAGAATCCATATTTCTTCTTCAGTTCTTCGATTACTGAATTGGGGAGGATCGGGAATATCTGGTTTGTGATGGTCTTGACCAGAAAGGCATATCCACACGCCTCGATGCCTCGGGATAATATTTGAGCCATATCATTCGCGTGGTGAGCGAGTTCGAGGAACAAGTTGTCTCTGAACAGTTCGGAGAACTGAACTCCCAAAATCCTCCCCTTTGCCAGCAATGCGCCTCGCTGTTTTAAGTGATATCTGAAATTCTCTTGAAGAGCGGGATTGACGATGACTATAGCTTCTCCCAGAAGCAGCCCGTTCTTGGTGCCACCGATATAAAACAGGTCGGTCAATTGAGCAATATCTGAAAGCGTCATATCGGCCGCTGAAGACGCGAGCGCCGACCCCAGCCGTGCGCCGTCGAGGTACAGAAACAGGCCAAAGGTTCTGCAAACTTTCGAAATGGCCTTCAGCTCTGTCTTCGTGTACATCGTGCCCAGTTCAGTGGCTTGGGATAAAAAGACGACTCTCGGTTTGACCATATGCTCGTCTGTGTGGGCTGACACCACTTCTTGTACGGCAGACGGCATAAGCTTTCCATCTAGGCTGGGGACAATATGTATCTTGTGTCCGGTTGCCTCGACTGCTCCGGCCTCATGAACGTTGATATGGGCAGTCGATGCCGCAATAACGGATTCAAATGGTCTTAGCATCGAAACAAGTGCAATGAGATTGGCTTGGGTTCCACCGGACACAAAATGCACCTGAGCACGTTCGTTGTCGAGTTTAGCCCGAAGTAAGCGTGCTGCTTCAGCGCAAAAACCGTCTTCACCGTAGCCCATCTCTTGGGTCGAGTTCGCTGAATTCAAGGCGTTCAATATCCTTGGATGAGCGCCCTCAGAATAATCGTTGAAAAATAGATAACGATATGGCATGTGGTCTGTATGTTCTTGCAGATTGATGAATTTAATCGCCCTTCAGTATAAACAAAACGGCTCAACCGGATATGTTGGCAGGTCAGGTCTCTGCCCCCTCGCTGTTTGCTCCGCTGCGGCTGGCTCGTCTCGACTGGGCGGTGCTGTAACTCTTTGTGCTTGCGGAATTTCCAGTATCGAATCAGAATACCGCAGGCAGCGCGGCGGTAAATGTCCTTCCTCCTATACTTCCGGTCACCGTTCCCCTCCACTCAGGGCTTTTCCGCTTATCGCGTGCCCGGTGGGTTGGTACACTGGCCGCTGATTTTTGTCTTCACGTTTAGTGGCTTCTTTTTGTGCAGGTCGCATCCGATTTTGCGACCTTTGCTGATCGTCTGGGTGCTAGCTGGCCTATACCTCGGTCGCGACGTTGCAATCCTGTGCCACTACACTCCATTGCTAACCTTGATTTGCTGGGGTCTCGCCGGTCTCGTTTTGTTCAGACCCGCCGCAATTGCAAAGCTCGGAGCCTCGCATCCACTATGGCGGTTCCAGAGTTGATGTACCCGCGCCAGGCTTCACTGTGGAAGCGCTGGACTTTAGCCCAGCGAATTGCGACGAAAAACGAGAGGGCTTTAGCCCTTGTGTTTGAGCACAGGGGCTGAAGCCCCTTATCTCAGACGGGTTCATTCAGCGGGCTAAAGCCCGCTGCTTCCACCCGGGTACAGCAACTGTAAAATTGCTCTAGTCGCAGCGTTGCTGTCGGTTGCGATTGGAACGGTACTGTTCCTTGTTGCTCTTAAAATGACGCGAGAGGAAAAGTTCAGGACGGAATGAACGACGCTTGCCCGAAATGCAGTGGCTTCATGAAGTTGACTGAGAAGGATACCTCCTCCGGCCGTGAAATTCATGAATATACATGCTCTCAGTGCGGCTACTCTGATTGGGAAGACCGTGGTACCGCCTTGTGGCAAGTCCTTTCTGATGCCAGAGAAGAGGCCGAGGCCAACCTTGCTGCTTCCAAGGTGAACACCTCTGCGGTTTCCGGAACCAGAGTTGCTATAGACCCACACTGTAAGTCCATCACGGCAGACAATGCTGCCGCTTGGTTTCGGCACTGCGGCTATGGTCTACAGCAATCTTAGTTCTGCTCCAGGGGCGGCTGTCAGGGTCAGGGAGGGTCTCCGCACCCCTTTCCGAGTGGCAGCCTTTAAAGCAGGGCGGGGAGGGTTACTGCCAAGGAAACCCGCTCGAAATTCCGTTGCAGCCCGCCCCAACCCATGAGAACCTTTAAATATCAAGGGAAAATTGGTTCCAAGGAGAAAGTCAATGGCAACAATGACGAAGACGCAGTTGGTTAAGTTCATGGCCGGGAAGCTCGAACTGACCAACAAGCAAGCAGCGGCATTTTTGGAATTGCTGGCTGACATGGCAGTGAAAGAAGCGAAGAAGAACGGCGTATTTGTGGTACCGGGTCTCGGTCGCCTGAAGAAGGTGCAGCGCAAGGCTCGTATGGGACGGAACCCGCAGACTGGCCAACCAATCCAGATTAAGGCAAAGACCGTCGCGAAGTTCTATGTGTCGAAGGCGGTTAAGGACGCCATCGCTCCGCCTAAGAAGTAGGCGGGCTGAAATCTGCTGTTTCTCGGAAGAAGGCTGGCGGCAACGCTGGCCTTTTTGTTTGGGGCTCTCCTTTGGTCGAGCTTGCTCGCCAACAACGGTCAGATTGTAAGGGTCTGCCTCCGCGTTCGTTTACTGAACGATTTTCAAGGCACATCAATGTGGAGTTCGGCTATCGTGTTGTGCAACGTGTTTCGATGCACTTGAAGCTGGCGGGCGGCCTTGCATTGGTTCCCCTTATTCTCCTGAAGGACCATCGTGACAAACTGCTTTCTGAACTCCCGCACTGCCTCGTCAAAAGGCATCCCAGCCTGATGCATCTGGATGACGAGTGCTTTTAGCTGATACTGCAAGGCAGGCTCTCCGTTCGCCGACGACATGCTCGATCTCATTTGGCATACCGAGCGACATTGCGTCGATCACCTTGGTAAACACGAGGCTAATCTGGTCGCCAAATTTCAGTGCACTCATCTGGAGAGCGATCAGCGGAATAAAACCATTGAAGAGTCCGACAACGTTGAGAAATCGACTGGTGATGTCCCCCGCTACAATGACGGCGTAGTGGTCGTACTGTGGATACCGCTTCCGTTCTACGTCCCAATACTCGATGGTGTGGATAAAAGGTAGTGCCAATCAGCAACGGTGGTGGGGGAATAGCTTAACCGTGCTAAGCAGTCGTCCACCTTTGCTGGCCCCCGATAGCAAATCTGCCACTTCCTGCCGTGCTGCCGTTTCCGCCTGTTCCCGTGAAGGGGCATGTCCCCAGGATACTAGTTCGTCTGGCTTGTGCGTCCAGCAGACCATCCAGTGATAACGTATGCCTTTATGAAGATGCTCCGACTGGAACGAGAGGACGTACGGACTGGCAGGTTGATCCATCAACCGTTTCCTTAGGGCGTCAAATCTTACGATTCAGGGATGGCGCTTTGGGTTCGCACTTGTGGCTTAAATAATGATCGGCATCTCGACACATCAACTGGCACTTGTGGCACCGAATCGGGCCTTTGACCTTGGACGTTTCGTCGGCATGGTCGAATTTCATATTAGTAATCGCAATCACTATTGTAATTATACATCAATTACCTCGCATCATTTCCGGCACACGGCAGACATTACGAGGTGCGGAGGTCACCGAACAAAGTTTGCACCCTCCCGGCACGCTGCTCGCAAGTGTGTTAGTCTTAAGATGCGTTTGAATGTCTCTTTTTCCCGACCCGCCTTAGGCATCGGCGACTTTTACACCTTGCCTCACTCGTCCGAGAAACACTGACAATTAAATAGCTCAACTTGCTGAGGCGAATATGAAAAATATCTACGTCGGGAATCTGGATTTTCGCAGCACGGAAGCAGAACTGCGAACATCATTCGAGGTATATGGACAGGTCGATAGAGTCAACATGGTGACAGACAAAGACACCGGTCAGCAACGCGGCTTCGCCTTTGTTGAAATGACCAATGATGCGGAAGGCGATAAAGCAATCGCTGGGCTGAACGGCAGCCAGATGGAGGGGCGCACCCTAAACGTAAATGAGGCGCGTCCAAAGACCCAGCGTACCCCGTTCGGTGGAGGGCGTGGTCAAAGCGGCGGCAGAGGTCGCTACTGACAACTGTAATCGGAGTAGTCGTCGCGAGTTGCGCCGACACAGGGGGAGCCAGCTATGCGCTCAGATAGTATTATCAAGACCTTAGATACGGGACAGAACCGTTTCGAGCTTTGCCACCAAGTTTTTAAGGCGATACACAAGTTGCATTTCCCCGGCAATCGCGTTCAGGATACGGTCACCGACGCACTTCAGCGGCTGGCTGGTGCAGAACTGAAAAAAGTTTCAATTGTGCCAGAGAACGCGAACGAAGCGGCTCTCGAAGTGAGGCAGGAACAAGCCGCTATTGAGTCTCAGGTAGTGCCCCAACAAGAGCCGTTGATTGCCTAACGGCGGCGAACGGCCTCCGGCATAAATGGTTCGGGTGCTATTACTGTCAACTCAGGGGTACTGGTGGTTAATTCGTACTTGGCGGCATTACCTGGGGTGAGTTGCGTGTCCACAAGAGCATAACGTGCTTGTTGCTGGGCTCGATTGGCTCCTTTGATCTTACTGAAACTCTACAAGCGTCTTCGGGCTTAACTCACCAACAAGAAACCCCAACTTTCAGGTTGGGGTTTTGCCATTTCTCGTCCGATGATTTGACTTTCCTCCGGCAGGTGCGATCCTCCCCGAACCTCACGACACGCAAAATCTGCGTTAGGTTAGCATCTAGCCCCCTGCTCGTGTAACCTTCTGGTTACCTCGACCCAGAAACAGGACTACGGCACCGTCCGCATGCGGCTCCAACAGGTGCCCAAAAACCTTCACTACAGGTAGCCCTCACCAGTTCAATTGCAAGCACATACCGGTCGCCTGCGGACGGGCGGGAATCTGAAAGTGGCTTGCGTTTTGCATTTCGCCCACTATAATTTCTGCCGTGTCCACACATCTCTGCGAGTAACTCCTGCGATGCAGGCGGGCCTAACTGACCGCGGTGGACGCTGGGAGAACTCATCGCATGACTAACGAGAACGATTTACGCGAGATACTCGCGGACGCTTTTCAACTTTTGAAGAATCAGCACGCCGAGATTTCGAATTTGCGTGAGCAGCTGAAGATTCTCCGGGAGGCAATGCGCCGAACGGGTGAAGGAGTATTCGAGGCTGCTTTGATGGCGGCAACAGCTGACCTGAGAAGATTGAAAATTTTGCCCGATGCCGACTCAGCTTTCCAAGAATACGACGAGTTAATTCAGAGATTGAAAGCTGGCTAAGATCGGGAGTTGACACAGTGTGTGTGTGCCGCAGGGGCACCGTGGAGAGAGTGCCCAGCTTGCCGGGCACATTCGTCTTCGGAATGGTGAGCCTGCTAACGGGCGGAAGGAAGGTGCAATGACGAACTCAAAACTCCAAGTAGCACTGGATGAACTTGAAAGGCTCAACCTCACCGTTAAGGAGTTCAAAGCACGAAATGGGACACTGCCGAACCCCGATAGTGATGCAGGTCGTGCGCTTTCCTCGCTGGAGAGCTTCGCTGCCGCGTATCGGAAGCTGAATATTGACAAACTGCTCCGACGATAGTCGTTGGCACTAGGGTCAGAGGTAGACGCATTTCAGTCACGCGGACACGCGAAAACCGCAGCGACGTACATTGTGTGCCTGGATTGCGGAAGAGAATTCGCTTACGACTGGCAGCAGATGAAGGTGGTCAGGTCGGCACATTACGCTGCCTGAAGCAGCGCCACTCCGGTGAATATAGACGGATGTCGCGGGTGGAAGCCTAGCTTTCCTGTTACCTGTGCCGTTCGACAGGTCAGCCGCAGCGCAGTCAGATGATGCCCGACCGATAAACAAACCACCAGCTCACCAAAAAGGACAGGAATGCCTCGGCCACGCCCCAGCCAAAAGGCAAGAACCAGCCACCGAGGCTCAAGACCGTGAACAAGAGCCAGAACAGTTTTCGGTTTGTAGAGTCAGCGCCCAGACCCAGCCATGATACACGAGCGCGACGGCTCGCGAATGTGTTAGTCTTAATGCTCTCTATTAGAAAATCACCGAGGCGATATGAAGAACATCTTTGTCGGAAGTCTGGATTTTCACACCACCGAAGAAGAGCTGCGGAAAGCGTTTGAGGCATATGGGCAGGTGGACAGAGTAAACATCGTGACCGACAAATTCAGCGGCCAGCCACGTGGATTTGCGTTCGTTGAAATGGCCAATGATGCTGAGGCGGAAAAAGCAATTGCTGGCCTGAACGGTGCCACGTTGGGAAGTCGGACTCTCAACGTGAATGAAGCCCGCCCAAAGGCTGAGCGTTCCCCTTCAGGTGGTGGTCGTGGTCGCGGTCACAGTGGTGGCAGAGGCCGGTACTAAAAACTCGGTCTAGGCATAGTTGCCTTAAGGCACATGAGGTCTGGATGGCAGAAATTCGAGTGAATGAGGGCGAGTCGATTGACAATGCCTTGCGCCGTTTCAAGCGCAAGGTTCAAACAGAAGACATCATTAAGGAAGTGAAACGTCACTCCTACTATTTGAAGCCGGGGGAAAAGCGCCGTCTGAAGTCGGCCCTGGCGCGAAAGCGTGCTCGGAAGAAGATTCGCAGAGACCCATCGCCAGAGCGATAATTTCAGGGCTGCTGTCAGTGGGCAGGCATCAGCCCTATTTGTGCCGGTCATTATGTCTGAGACCTTCCTGCTGCTGACCGATCCGGTGGGAGCGAATTTGTGGCGGTGGCCGCCCAAACTGTGTGCATCAGGCACTTAGTTAGGCCCAGTACAAAATAATGTTTCTCCGGACTCCATCGCCGCGAAGGACCGCCATCCCCATAGGCGGTATACGTCCTGATCGGTCTGTTCCGTCACAAGAACGGCGTCGTTGCACCTGACCGCTTGTTCCAGATAGCGAAGCGCGTCCTCGTAGTCCTGGCCCCAATGTGGGTGCCGCACGTATAGCTCAAGTCCTTGCAACGCCTCGGGAGATGCCATGTAGAGCCTCATGTGCTCACTTTAACCCAGTAATACATAAACAAAAAGTGCGAAGTTTTAGTCGCTCTGGACTCCCACACTGTGTACCCGGCGAGTCTCAAGTCGGATGCCAGCGCAGGAGGAACCGGCTGGTCAGGTAGGCGAGTGAGATCACGGTTCCATTAGACCTCACGCAAATCTGCGTTAGGTTAGCATCTAGCCACCTGCCTCTTGTAACCCTCTGGTTATCACTGATGTCCCAGTTCGAAAGAACGTCCCTACACTCCGCACGGATCAACGAAGCCTACCAAAAGCTCAAGTTCAGGGCAGGGTAGCGCCGTGTCGGGAGAATAGCGGGTCGCAAGTCCCATGAAGATCAAGCCCCTGCTGACTGGCTGCGTGCCGCTGCCGCAGGTTCCACGGGCAGAACAATCGAGAACACCGTGCCCCTACGAACGCCGTTGCTGGTGGAACGCATACGGATGGTCCCGCCATGCTTCTCGATAATCTGTTTACTCACCCAGAGGCCAAGCCCGGTTCCGACAGTACCTTTCGTCGTGAAGAAAGGCTCGAAGATGTGTTGCCGGGAGCTGGCATCGATTCCTTTGCCATTGTCAGCTACCGTCACTCGAACGCAGCGGTCGCCATTCTTGAAGGCTGCGCCAGTAGACACCCGCAACTTGATGATGCCTTTCTCATCGATTGCATCCAGGCTGTTGGTCAGAAGATTGGTAAAGACCTGCCGCAACTCGCCAGCCACAGCGGTCACCTGCACGTCGTCGTCCCATTGTTTCTCGATCACGGCGTTCTTCGCCTTGATCTTGTTCTTTAGCAAGTCAACCGCGGATTCCAGCACCGCATTGACCGAGGTAAGCGCCGGGGCATTGGACTCGCGATAAAAGCCTAGCGACTGCCGCGTAATATGCGCACGCATTCGAGAGATGCTGAACAGAAAGCATATGTCATTGGACTGATTCTGAATGCAATCATCACCGCCGCGCTGATGGCCTCTCTCGCCTTGCTGGTACGTGCGCTGCCAGCCCATAAGCAAGAGCCTATTCAACTACTCCGATCAGCGGGTTCACTGTGGATCAGCAATGTGCTGGTGTTTGCCGCTTGGTACTGGAGGCTAGATGCAGGAGGCCCGCACAAACGTGAGAAGGTGATTTTCCATCAAAGAGGCGCATTCCTGTTTCCCCAGATGGCCTTGCACGAGAGTTCTCCTGCAAAGCCAGAGTCATGGCATCCTCGCTTCATCGATTATCTCTTCCTCTCGTTCAGCACCAGCACGGCGCTATCTCCCACAGATACACCAGTCTTGTCGCGGTGGGCAAAGGCTCTCATGATGCTTCAAGCGAGCATATCCCTTGCGGTCATCGCCTTGCTGGCAGCAAGGGCCGTAAACATCCTTTGACTGTTGGGTGATTGGTGCTGATTGGATTGCGGCGGATCGGGGCGGGAGAGCGTTTTAACCTGACTGGCGTCACTGATCCCAATGCCCGCGAGCCTGTATCGTCAGTTCAATTGATAAGGCGCACGCCGTTGCCATCCTCACCCCGCATATCACGGCGTGCGCCGTTTGCTTTCTGAAGACCACGCTTATCGTCCGCTGTTAACCGCCACTATCCCCGATGCCCACCGCCCCTCACGTGACTACCGCGGCTCGGATGACCGCCACTTCTGGCATGAATACCGCTGCTAGGATAATGACCGCCGCTTACATGATTACTGCCTCCGGGATAACCGCCGCCCCGAGCAACTGATCTACGATTCATCGGTGGACGAGGAACGCTTGCTCGCGGGCCGGCGCTGGACCGGCCATAGTTTCCCGCGGGCCGGTTAGAGTTCACAGAAGAACGAGTCGATACTCCGCCAGAATGTCCGTAGTTACTGCCGGGTCTGTTCGCGCCAACAGTACCACGATAGCCAGCGCCTGGACGGTTGAAACTGCCACCCGGACGGTTGAATCCCTCGACGGGCCGTGCATAGGCTCCCCGTGCTGCAAAATTTCGCGGTGGGCCGCCCGGACGGTTGAATCCACGGTTAATCACTGTCGTGCTGCGAGTGATGTAATTGTTGTGATTATAGAAGACGGCGTGCTGATGCCAGCCTATTCCCCAGTGGCTCCATCCCCAACCCCAGTGCGCTAAAAGGCCAACGCTGATTCCAACTCCAAAGCCAATCGCTAATCCGCCCCAGAAAGCCCCCGGAGTCGGAGCGTAGTAATAGCCAGGATACACTGGGAACGGTACTCCATAAACGGTCCACGGGTTATAAGCCGGAACGTAGACCACCGTCGGGTTGGCTGGCGCAATCGCAATTACCCCGCCAGTGTTGGTTACCACCTGCTGTGGCATGCTTCGCAACTGCCCCGCGGCTTCTGCCTTCTGGCGCATCACCTGTATTGCATCCATTACATCCTGTGGTTGGTTGTAGTAGGCATTGCCCAAATCAGTTGTCCACTGAAGGTTACGGTCCATCTGAGCAAGCACCGTCGGAAAAGCCGTAAGCGCCTTTACGCTCGGGTCCCAGCTCTGGTTTTCCGCACCAGCAGCAATCTCTCCCGCGGGCGCATTGCCCTGCGCTTGCAACCAGCGACCTGCTTCCACCACTTGGGTGGGGTAGGTGGCGGCTGCAAGAACCTGCGCTACCAGCGCATCGGGATAGAGCGCAATTGGCGCTACCAACTGATCCAACTGCTCAGCAGAAAGGGGCTGCGGCAATTGCGCACCATCACCAGTTACAGGTGGCACGGATTGCGCAAACACATCACCCTGCGTCAGCGGGATCATGATCATCAATACGCTGAGTACAATTGCCAGTCCCTGTCTAGTCAATTGTCCAGTGCACGTAGCCGTAGTGGCTAGCCCTGGTCGAAAAATGTCGTGTAACGTCTTTCTTAGCCGCCTGGTTTTTCTTGTAGCTGTATCGAATTTCATAAACTCACCCTACACACGCTCGCACTTTTTCAGCCATTAGAAGCAAACCCAGGTCGGGGTGCGTAGTTTCGCGGGTCGAGGTAAGCGGCTGTTCAGCCTCAGCGCTGTCCATGCCGCAGCCGCCGCGTCCAGCAGATCGTCTTTGCCTACGCCAGGCGGGCGGTCCCGAAGGTGGCGGTCGATGTCAGGGAACACCGTGCGGAGCAGATCGAGCAGCTTATTCAGTCAAAGAACGCCGTAGAATGCTTGCCACCCGAAGCCACTTGAAAAAGAACAGGTGCGACTCGCAATCGCAATCTGAAGACCCGAACCCTGGCAGCGGCACTGAGACACCGGGCATCAGGGCAAAGTGCCTCGCCCACTGGCATTCTCTGGATTTCGGTCCTAGCAGACCCAAGCACCTTGTCAGAACCGTTTTCGTTCTTACGTAATCATCCTGCCAGTTGAGGCGATCGGGCAACGAATTACACGTGGTGTTCCAGCGCACATAGGCGGCGATCAACTCTGCGCCGACTCTCCGTATGCTTCGTACATGGCAATCACGTTTTCGATAGGGACATCCGGCGTAATGTTGTGAACCTGGGCGAAAACATAACCTCCGCCCTGTTTGAATATCTCCATATTATTCTTCACGGCGGTTTTTACCTCTGCGGCAGAAGCATATACGATTGCTGTCTACGGATATACGGACGACATTGGCACGCAGACGTACAACTTGCAACTCTCACAGCGGCGCGCCGAAGCCGTGCGCGACTTCTTGGTGCAGGCCGGGATTTCCCCGACAATTATGAGCATCAAGGGTTTTGGCAAGTCCGACCCGCGCGTTCCGGGCGACAGCGAACAGGCGCGTGCTGCCAACCGCCGGGTCGAGATCGCCATAGTGGATTCGAAGCTTCTCACGAATGGCCTACTCGTGCCAAAGTGAATTAGGCGATACGGACTTCACCACTAGCCGCCGCGGTCGCGGTGACCGTATGCGGCTCCCGTGCAGAGAGCTGCCCATAGCGTGAACGATGTCCTAGCATCTCAGGTATTTTCCAACCCGCAATGGCAACCCATGCAGTGCCGAACGACATGACCAGAGCTGTCACCGAAGTCAGTCGCAAGTTTTGGACCGCCGACGATATGGCGGCAACTGGCTTTGACGCTTTCCAGAATGCGGTTTAGTCGGCACGAAGCTGATTCAGCTTGCCGTGACCATCAGGCAGGGATTCCAATCAGTCCACGGCTGACGACAGAAAGGGCTACGCCCGTCCGCGAGGTAGTGTGGTCGGATCGCCGAACTGCCGCACGAAAGCTGAGGTGCAACAGTTGTGGTTTGGCAACTGTTGCTCTCCGAACGCTCTAGATGCGTTAAGAAGAACTCTACCACGCTGTACTTGTGCTCTGTCACCTATTTTCTACCGGCTCCAAAAGTGACTCTGCGAATGCTGCCGCATGTGGAAGATGCCGATCTGGAGCAAGCGCAAAAAGAGGTTGACGATCCGAACCGGCAACCGAGCGAGACGCCACGGGGCCAAAGCGATGTGCAGAGCATTTGCTCTGAAAACGTCTCCCCTGCAGGACTGTTCCGATTGCTCCCGATGCAATTCATCTAGGAGGCAGTGTCATGCCAGCGCGTCGTACTCCAATCTGTCCTAACCCTCTAATCGGCGCGGACAGCGATTCATCGAAACTGTTACACAGGAATACAGGATCTTCAGGAACACAAGAAATAAGCCTCCCATTTCTGCAAGCTCATGTTGCGGTCAATTGAGAACATCGCGAACCTGCATGGAGGGGCCCGGCGCGAACTTCCGAATGGCCAAGCATCTACCCGCAATGGAGCACCACTGGTCGCCGCTCATATTTCACCGCGAATGCTGCGTCCGGTGGGCCCCCGCCCATCCTCGACGCTGATCACGCAGAAATCAGCCAAAATGTTTCCTTTGCGGCGTTTTCTAATCGTTTTCCGGCTGTTCTTATGCTCCGTCACGCGGGCGCTGTTTCGCGAACAAATAGCCGACGCCATAAATTGTCGACCACGTGCGCGCGGAAGACATTAAATTTGCCTTGACGAGCATAGAGATGCAAGGTATACATACTTCCCAAAACACGCCTGTAGTTTAATTGAAGAGTACTCCCGACGAAGGAGGAAAGAGATGGCGACCTCGCGGCGCAAGTTCCTTCAAAGTGGACTCTTGGCTGCAGCCGCATCGGCCAGCACCACCTTATTGCCGCCTTTTGCTCGCGGCGCCCAGGCTAACGCAAAGACGATAAAGGCTGTGATGCACGCTGACTTGCGTGTCTTTGATCCGCTTTGGACAACCGCCAATATCACCGCGTACCATGGCGCGCTAGTTTATGACGCATTGTTCGCGATGGATGACAATTTTCGGCCGCAACCCCAGATGGTCAGGAAGTGGGGTGTTAGTGCCGACAAGAAAACGTATACCTTTGAGCTGCGGGACGGATTGAGCTGGCATGACGGCACGCCAGTGACCTCCGCAGATTGCGTTGCATCCATTCGCCGCTTCGCGTCGGTCGAAGGCGCCGGCCAACTGATGATGCAATTCGTGCGGGACATTTACAAAAAGGATGATAAGGTCTTCGCCATCTCCCTGAAGGAGCCACTGGGTATCGTCATTGAGGTTCTGGGGAAGGTCAGTGCTCGCTTGTGCTTTATGATGCGCAAATCGGACGCGGATAAGCCTGCGACTGAGCAGGTCGCGACTAATATCGGCTCCGGCCCGTTTATTTTCAACCGCGCCGAGGCAAAACCCGGCGTCCGCTTCGTGTACGACCGCAATCCGAAATATATCCCTAGGTCGGGGCCACCTTCGGGGCTGGCTGGTGGCAAAGTAGTGAAAGTCGATCGGGTGATCTTTGAGAATATCAGCGACGAGATGACCGCAATGTCTGCGCTGCGGGCTGGTGAGATCGACTTTTACGAAATACCACCGATCGACCTGCTCTCAGAACTCGAGTCTGATCCCAAACTTAAGGTAGAAGTGCTAAACAAGACCGGAACAATCGGCTTCATTCGAGTCAACTGGCTGCATCGTCCATTCAGCGAGAAAAAGGCACGGCAGGCGCTCCTTTACCTTGTCGATCAAAATGCCTTCATGAAAGTGTGCATCGGGAACCCGAAATATTACAAACCGAATATCTCTCTGTTCTCCAACGACAGCCCGCTAGCGAATGAGGAGAACACAGAGTGGTTTCGTCATGGAGCCGACCTCGAAAGGGCGCGCCGGCTCTTCCAGGAGTCCGGGTACAAAGGCGAGCCTGTGGTTGTCCTCGATCCCACGAATCACCCCTGGATTCATGCGTGTTCGCAGTTGCTAGCGAGTCAATTGCGCAAGATCGGCGTCAATGCACAATTGGCCGCCAGCGATTGGGGTGGTGTGGTAAACCGGCGGGCCAACCGCGAGACGATTGACAAAGGCGGATGGGACCTTTCCATAACCGGTGACAGCGGTGTGTGTCACGATAATCCATTTACGGTTTCTACCTTGGCCGCAAATGGGCCCGATGCTTGGTTTGGCTGGCCGAACAACCCACAATACGAGGCGTTACGACGAAAGTGGGTCACCGCGGCAACGCTTAAAGAGCGACAGCAACTAGCACGGGAAATGCAGCGTATCGCCTGGGATGATGTTTTCTTTGTTAAATTGGGTGTTTTCTTCCGCCCGGTAGCATATCGTTCAAATCTGCGCGGCATGATCAAAATGCCATCCGTTATTCCATTCTGGAATGTCGAGAAGGTCTGAGGCGGACCGGTGGCAGCTTACATAGCGCGGCGAATCGGCGCGACGTTGGTAGTGATGACGATCGTAGGTTGCTTCGTCTTTCTGCTCCTGCACCTCGCGCCGGGAGATCCTGCCGCAATCATTGCCGGTGACACCGCCACTCCGGCCAATATCGCGGCCATTCGTTCTCAGCTCGGCCTCGACGCTCCGCTGTTGGTGCAGTTTGGTCGCTGGGTCGGAAACCTATGCCACGGAGACTTGGGAGTTTCCGTTTTCTCTGAAATGCCGGTCATGCAGCTAGTACAACAGCGACTCCAGCCGACCATCTCGCTGACGATTATCACCCTGGTGATTTCGATTACGATCTCGGTTTCATCCGGCGTGATCGCGGCTTGGCGAGCGCGCGGAATATGGGACAGGGCGGTTATGGCATTTGCGGTACTCGGATACTCCGTGCCGGTCTTCGTGGTTGGCTATTTGCTGGTCTACTTCTTTTCGATTCGTTTTCGCTGGCTCCCGGTTCAAGGCTACACGAGCATAGATCAGGGATTGTGGCCTTGGCTCAGCCATCTCATTCTGCCGGGCATTGCACTCGGATTCTCTTACCAGGCACTGATTGCTCGCATTACCCGGACCACAATGTTAGAGGTTCTGGACGAAGACTATATTCGCACCGCGGTGGCCAAAGGCGCGTCTACTGTTTCCGTACTGCTCAATCATGCGCTGAAGAACGCTGCGGTCCCGATCGTCACGACGATAGGAATAGGTGTTGCGGGGCTGATCAGCGGAGTCGTCATTACCGAGACAGTGTTCAATATCCCCGGTATCGGCCGGTTGACGGTGGATGCTGTTGCCAATCGCGATTATCCGATTATCCAGGGCGTAATGATCCTGGTGTCCGCGGCATATGTGCTGATTAATCTAGCAATAGACCTGATTTATACAGTCATCGATCCACGCATACGGTACTAACAAAGGGTTGAAGATGCCATTCGGGTCCACCGCGGCGCAGTTAGCCGCCAGTCGACGGTACGTCCCCCGCTTTGTCCGGCGAAACTTTATCATTTGTATTGGTTCCGCCACTCTTGCACTGATGTTGCTCTTGGCCCTCATAGCGCCCCTGATCGCACGTGATCCTCTTGACCTGGAGCCCTCTCGCCGGCTGTTGCCGCCATCGGGTGAATATCGTTTTGGAACGGACGCTCTCGGGCGGGATGTCTTTGCCCTGACGGTGTATGGGGCGCGGGTGTCGCTCGTGATCGGTTTTGCGGCAGCTCTGGGGACTTCGATCATAGGATTGCTCATCGGCCTCGTGGCGGGCTACAGCCGCCGGCTCGATGGCGCGATCATGAGACTGATGGATGCCCTGATGGCGATCCCGTCCATCCTACTGGCGATTGCGTTGGTTTCCCTAACCAGAGGCGGATTGACGGTGGTGATTGTGGCGATCGTGATTCCAGGGATTCCACGTGCCGTACGCCTGGTGCGATCGGTGGTGCTGCGCACTCGCGAGGAACCTTACGTCGAGGCTGCGTTGGCAGGAGGTGCCCGGGTAACAAAGGTTCTGTTGCGGCATATCCTGCCCAGCACCGTTTCGCCAATGGTAGTACTAACAACTTACCTGTGCGCTTCCGCTATCCTGACCGAATCCGGACTCAGCTTTCTTGGTGCGGGCATTCCGCCCGAGATTCCAAGTTGGGGCAACCAGATCGCCACGTCGCGCTTGTTTCTCGGGATTGCCCCCTGGACTATTTTTGCCCCTGGAATCTTTTTAGCAGCTACCGTTTTGGCGGTTAACCTCCTAGGCGATGGGTTGCGTGACTTCCTCGACCCACGGCTTGCGAGGAGGATGTAATGGGCGACCCCGCTCTGCTCGAAGTCCTCGGCCTTCGGACGCACTTTTTTGCCGAGGAAGGCGTCACACGCGCAGTGGACGGGATCAGTTTTCATATCAAGGAGGGTGAAACACTGGGGATGGTCGGTGAGTCCGGTTGTGGCAAAACCGTTACCGCCCTCTCAATCTTGCGCCTCTTGCCACGACATAATGCACGCATTGTCGGAGGACAAGCACAGTTTGAGGGATCTGATCTCGTGCAAGCCCATGAATCGCAAATGCGGCGCATTCGCGGGAATCGTATCGCCATGATCTTTCAAGAGCCGATGACCAGCCTGAACCCCCTGCACACGATTGGAGATCAGATCGGGGAATGCGTGCGCATTCACAGTGGCGCCTCGCGGGCTGCGGCACGGGCAAGAGCGGAGGAAATGTTGCATCTGGTGCATATTCCAGATGCTCAGCGGCGGCTCGACGATTATCCCCACCAGTTTTCCGGCGGCATGCGCCAGCGCGCCATGATCGCCATGGCGCTGGCCTGCTCGCCACGATTGCTTATTGCCGATGAGCCCACCACAGCGCTGGACGTTACCATCCAGGCGCAAATCCTTAGGCTAATGGTGGAATTGAAGGCCCGTTTAGGAGCAGCAACCCTGCTTATTACCCACAATCTGGGAGTGGTCGCCGAGATGTGCCAACGCGTTGTTGTGATGTACGCTGGCCGCATTGTAGAGGAAGCTGACGTCTACGCATTATTCGACCGTCCTACACATCCGTATACGCGAGCGCTATTGCAGTCGGTACCGGGCCGCTCGGGGTTGCGCCGACGCAGATTGCCGGATATTCCCGGCACAGTACCATCTCTTCGCGCTCCTATCGCCGGTTGCAGTTTTGCGCCGCGTTGCGGGTTTGCCTTTGAACAATGCAAGCAAGAGTCACCGGCAATGCGCCCCCTCGCGATGGGGCACTGTGTGGCATGCTGGCGGGCGGAAGAGGTGGCGGGATGAGCGCGCCCGTCTTGCAGGTCGAAAATCTCGAGAAGCGCTTTCCCGTGCATCGCGGCTTCATGCGGCGGACCGTTGCCGAAATTGCGGCTGTCAGCCGCGTATCGTTCTCGTTGCCAGCAGGTGAAACGCTCTGTTTGGTGGGCGAATCCGGATGCGGAAAAACCACCCTTGCCAAGATGATCCTGCGACTTGTCGAGCCCACCAGCGGTCGAATTTTCCTCGATGGGCATGATGTTACGTTGCTCAGCAGAGCAGCCCTGAGACCCTTCCGCCGACGTCTCCAGATGGTCTTTCAGGACCCCTATTCCTCATTGAATCCGCGGCTTACTGCTGAGCAGATCATTACTGAGCCATTGGAGAATTTTCAGCGACTAACCACTGCTGATCGCCGGAAAGAGGCTGTCAAACTGCTCGAGAACGTAGGCCTGGGGGCCGATGCGCTGGGAAGGTATCCTTTTGAGTTTTCCGGGGGACAGCGACAGCGGCTGGGGATCGCGCGAGCGCTTTCCGTTCACCCTTCGGTAATCATCGCTGACGAACCGGTGTCGTCGCTTGATGTCTCAATGCAAGCGCAAATCCTCAACCTGCTATTGGATTTGCAGGAGGAGTTTGGCCTTGCCTACTTGTTCATCTCACATGATCTGGCGGTGGTAGAGCATGTAGGCCACCGGATCGCTGTCATGTACCTAGGGCAGATCGTTGAGCTTACCGATCGAGATTCGTTATTCGCCGAGCCTTGCCATCCATACTCGGAAGCGTTGATAGCCGCGGCCCCGATCCCAGATCCGAGACGAAGGCGCTCGGTTGCAATGCTTCAGGGGGAGGTTCCAAGCCCAATTGACCCGCCGGCCGGCTGCGCATTTCATCCGCGTTGTCGGTATGCCGTTTCGCGCTGCCAAAAGGAACAACCGGAGTTAATGGCGCTGCCAGATGGTCGCTCGGTAGCGTGCCACATCCGCGCGCCTGTAACCAGACCGATCGGAGATACATCGTTATGAAAATATTCATCGCTACGCTTTCTACTGAGACGAATGTGTTTTCACCGATCCCAACCGGCCGGCAGGCCTTCCTGGATGATTGCTTTTACCGGAGGGACAGCAGCCTCCAGCCGACTGGCAACAAGAATGTCGTACCGACCGTCTGGCGCAAACTGGCTCAGGCGGATGGACACGTAGTTGTCGAAAGCATTTGCGCGGCCGCGCAACCAAGCGGCAGAACAATTCGTGCGATCTATGAGGAATTCCGAGATCTAATTTTGCAAGACCTGCGCGAAGCCATGCCGGTCGATGCCGTGCTGCTAAACATGCACGGCGCGATGATCGCTCAGGACTACGACGATTGCGAGGGGGACACGCTAGCTCGCGTCCGCGCAATGGTTGGCCCGCGTGTGCCCATCGGTATCGAGTTAGATTTGCATTGCCATCTCACCGAATTGATGCGTACCAATGCAGATGCCATTATTACCTTCAAGGAATTTCCCCACACGGACGCACTAGAGCGCGCGCGCGAACTGTATAACCTGATCACCCAGACCCAACTTGGCAAAATCAGGCCGGCAATGGCGTACTACGACTGTCGCATGCTGGCAGTGTTACGCACGCCTTTCGAGCCGGTACGCTCGTTTGTGAACCGCATGCAATCGCTGGAGGGCAAAGACGGGGTCCTCTCGATCTCTTTGGGCCACGGATATGCTTGGGGAGATATGCCGGAGATGGGTGCCAAAGTAGTCGTGATTACAGACGGCGATATGGGGAAGGCCGAAAAGCTGGCATGCCGCCTTGGGCAGGAAATCTGGGAGATGCGCAACCACCTCTCCACCCCGCACGACAGCATTGACGGCGCAATCGATTTTGCCTTGAATCAAGGGAAGGGCCCTGTCGTCCTAGCTGACGAAGCCGATAACCCTGGGGATGGCGCACCCGGCGACAGTACTCCAATTCTGCGACGGCTGATCGAAAGGGGTGTCGATTCCGCCGCGATCGGTTGTATGTGGGACCCAATTGCGGTTCATTTTTGCACCGAGGCGGAAGTCGGCGCTGTGATGAACTTGCGGGTGGGGGGCAAATGCGGAGTTGTCTCGGATCAACCGCTTGATTTGCGAGTTACCGTGCGCGCTATTTCGGAAAACCACTTACAGACTGGCTTGGCTGGCGCGCGAATCTCCTGTGGAAAGAGTGCATGGGTGTCCACCAATGGTGTAGACATCATCCTGATCAGCAAGCGTTGTCAAACCTTCTCTCCCGACGCTTTTACCGGCCTCGGATGCAACCTGGACGACAAACGTATTGTTGTCGTCAAGTCTTCTCAACACTTTTACGCCAATTTTGCGCCCATGGCGACGGCCGTTCGCTACGTCGAAGCTCCGGGGCTGAAACGCGTGCGGCTTGATAACATTCCCTACACCAAGTTCACGAAACCTTACTGGCCGAAAGTAGCCGATCCCTTTAAGCAAACAGTCTCTCGTGATAAATAGCTTCATTAGTGAATTTGGCGATTCTCTGTGCAGTAGCGCGCTCCTGCGTGCGGTGGCATTGGCACTGGCCATATTCTGAACATAGCAAGCGGGGGGACGATGTATCACCGGCCGACTTCCGTAAGTATAGACTTGGAAGCACTCGTTCACAATTTTCGACAGGTCGTGCGAATGGCTGGGCCCGGCTGCCCCATTGCTGCAGTGGTTAAGTCCAATGCTTATGGACATGGTTGTGTGGAGGTTGTTCACGCCCTCCTCGAAGCGGGAGCTGACCGATTCGCCGTCTCTCTTACCGAAGAAGGCCTGGAAATCCGGGAAAGCGGAGTTGCTGTTCCTGTGTTGATCCTCGGCTGCTGTTATCCAGACCAAGCGAAAGACATTGTCGCCGGAGAACTCACTCCTGTCGTCACACAGATCGAACTGGCAAGTTCGCTGAATGACGCAGCCAAGTCGCTCGGTAAGGCCGCCAAGCTTCATATCAAGGTCGAAACAGGCCTAGGAAGGCTGGGAGTAGATAAAAAAGAGCTGCCGGACTTTCTGTATCGACTTCAGGAGATGCCATTCCTCCAGGTAGAGGGAATCTGTTCCACCTTTTCGTCAGTTGATAACCTGCAAGCCGCGGAGGAGCAACTCAGAGCTTTTGAGGAGATTGCCGAAGAAGCTGCTAACCTGTATGGACGACCTCTGCTGCGTCACATGGCTCACACAGGCGGATCGCTACGTGGCCTTACCCGGCCCGGGTGGCTTATCCGGCCAGGGATAATGCTGTATGGCTACACCCGTGGGATTGACACGAATGGAATGCCTCTTCGGCCGGTTCTTTCGTGGAAGACACAAGTGTTTAAAGTGCAAAGTTATCCTTTCGGACACTCTATCGGATACGGAGGCAACTACAAGAGCCGGAAAGACAGCGAGATCGCTCTTCTTCCGGTCGGATATTCTGATGGACTCCTTAGGTCGTATGTCGGCAAGGGAGAAGTGTTGATCCGCGGTGTTCGTGCTCCGCTTGTGGGCAGATTTTGTATGGACTGGATCATGGCTGAAGTGGGTCACATCCGGGGAGTCCATGCGGGAGATGAAGCCGTTCTAATAGGTAGACAGGGCTTGGATTACATCGGCGCGGATGAAATGGCGGACCGCGCAGGAACCATTATTGATGAGGTCTTTGTCTCTATTTCTAATCGGGTTCCCCGGGTATATCGTGCACCTTGACCTTACTTCTGTTCAAAGTATAACCACTCCAAGGAAAGGTCAGTGGCGAAATGAAAATTTGTGAAGTATTTTGGACGCTATTGGACATACTCCGCTGGTTCGCCTCAATAAACTGTCGGTCAATGTCGAGGCAGAGGTCCTTGTTAAGTGCGAATATCTTAACCCAAGCGGCAGTATCAAAGATCGGGTTGCGCTCTGGATGATCAATGCGGCCCAGAGTGAGGGTAAGCTTAAACCTGGCGATACCGTAGTTGAATCTAGTACGGTAACCGTGATGGCCGAAGAACTCGATCCATCGAAGTTGCGAGGCCGCAATGCACTCCAATAATGTTGTCAGGAAGCTGGATACGGGACAAAACCGTTTCATGCTTTGCCATCAGGCTTTCGCCGTCATCCGCAAGCAGCTCAACGTTTACACCAGCGCCCGGGAAGCCAGTCGTGACCGGAAAGCTATCCGCGATCGGGAAGCTGGCAGCATCCGGGAAGCCAGCAGCGCGCTCCAGCGGCTTTCTGGCGCAGAACGCTACGACGCTTCGGGGGACCTGGCCGACGCGAACAACGCTGCCGCCGAACCGGCGGAGCAGACGGCGGTTAACGATCATCCGGATGGAGCCCTGACCGCACAGCGCGCGAGCGCCCTTGTATCGGATGAACTCCCTACGACAGACGCACAATTTCGCGTATTATCCGTTTAGGGATTGTAGCGGCGCCCGGCCTCCTGATGTTTCAATTCGGGAAGCGTCGTGGTGTGGCCAATCCACGGGATCTAACAACTTGCCGTGCTCGCGAGGCACGGACACCCAAAGGACTCACAATGGACATCAATGCGGTACCAGACGAGACGCCCGGTTCAACCCCGTAGCCGCAGGAAATTCTGCCCCAGCGGCCTTCGCCTGCCCCCTCGACCGACAAATACGCCGACGCTAGGCTTGCCAGACATTACAAGGTGCGAAGGTCACCGAACGAAGTCTGCACCCTCCCGGCACGCTGCTCGCAAGTGTGTTAGTCTTAAGATGCGTTTGAATGTCTCTTTTTCCCGACCCGCCTTAGGCATCGGCGACTTTTACACCTTGCCTCACTCGTCCGAGAAACACTGACAATTAAATAGCTCAACTTGCTGAGGCGAATATGAAAAATATCTACGTCGGGAATCTGGATTTTCGCAGCACGGAAGCAGAACTGCGAACATCATTCGAGGTATATGGACAGGTCGATAGAGTCAACATGGTGACAGACAAAGACACCGGTCAGCAACGCGGCTTCGCCTTTGTTGAAATGACCAATGATGCGGAAGGCGATAAAGCAATCGCTGGGCTGAACGGCAGCCAGATGGAGGGGCGCACCCTAAACGTAAATGAGGCGCGTCCAAAGACCCAGCGTACCCCGTTCGGTGGAGGGCGTGGTCAAAGCGGCGGCAGAGGTCGCTACTGACAACTGTAATCGGAGTAGTCGTCGCGAGTTGCGCCGACACAGGGGGAGCCAGCTATGCGCTCAGATAGTATTATCAAGACCTTAGATACGGGACAGAACCGTTTCGAGCTTTGCCACCAAGTTTTTAAGGCGATACACAAGTTGCATTTCCCCGGCAATCGTGTTCAGGATACGGCCACCGACGCACTTCAGCGGCTGGCTGGTGCAGAACTGAAAAAAGTTTCAATTGTGCCAGAGAACGCGAACGAAGCGGCTCTCGAAGTGAGGCAGGAACAAGCCGCAATTGAGTCTCAGGGAAGAGCACATCAGCCAGAGCCGTTGATTGCCTAACGGCGGTGCGAACGGTAAATCTCTGGGCTGAGGACGACGATCTCGCCTTCGAGTGTAACTGTCCAGCCGGACAATGGGGCGATTTCTGTGAGCACTGTGTAGCTGGGATTAGCCTCGACAACAGCACAACTCGCCCGTCTTGGAGTAGCATTGACTTCTGGATGAAACCCACACCCAAGCTTCTAAACGACTTCATCGTGAACGAAGGCGAATATCAGGCGTGTAAGGCCTGGCTTTGCCAAGCCAACGAGGAGACTATTCGTCATCCCTTGGATGACCCCGAATTGGAAATGGAGAGGCGGCGTATCAAGGCCTTGATTGCTGAATATGAAGAGAATTGGCGGCACTCCTTGAAGTAGTACGCGGAAGTGAAATCGGGGGCTGCCTTCACGAAAAGTAAGGGACGCGAATGACAAACTCGAAACTTCAAGCAGCGCTGGACGAACTTGAAAGGCTACATCGAACTGTCAAGGAATTTGAAGCACGGAATGGAAGGCCGCCTAATCCGGATAGTGATGCAGGTCGTGCATTCTCTCTACTGGAGGGCTTCGCCGCAGAGTATCGGAAATTGAATATCGAGAAATTGCTCCGAGGGTAGACGTCTAGCAGGACTCTTAGAGCATTCCCCCGTCCTCAGCGTCAGCTTATTCAATGCCAGCTCCAGTTCTTTAATCGCCTGCTCCGACTCCGGGTGTTGGTCGATTCTCTCGCGGAGCCGCCTCAGGAGGCCATGGGCTTCAGCCAGGTGCTGCACGGCCGCTGTTTGCGACTGTTCTTTAATTGATTCTGGATTTTCCCGTGTCATACAAGCCGCCTTCGGCTTGGCGGGCGCGAAGATCATGCCTGCCAGTCGCGCGCCGGCTCACAGCAGCCATGGGCATCAAGCCAAGCGAGCAAAGACTTGATGCTTCCATAGGCGAGCGCAATACACGAGTCGGCGGCGCCGTAATAAACATTCAGGGTGTCATCGTCTAACCCAATTGTGTGCCCGCACGGAAACACCACATCGTGGACATCGCCGCCGCGCTCATAATCGGCTTCCGGTCCAAAGATCCAGGAATCGCCTCGCAGCAAACATTTGTCCGGCTGGTGCTTATCAAACAGAGCCAAGCCAAGCCGGTAAGTGCACCCGGACGCGGTTTGCCGCACGCCATGGTAAAGCACCAGCCAGCCGCGTAGAGTTTCGATAGGAGGCGATGTCAAGCCGATTTTATTGGCATCCCACCACGCACCTCGCCGGGCCTCCAGCATAATCCGGTGACGGCCCCAATGGCGCAGGTCGGGGGAGTACGAAATCCACATATGAGCTCCGAGCGGCGTCATCGGACGATGCACAAGTGCCCAAAACCCTTCAATTCTGTAAGGTAGCAGGGCCGCATCTTTGTCCTCCGGCGACATGATGACACCGTATCGCTCGTAGGTACGAAAGTCCTTGGTCAACGCCAGCGAAACCCCGGGACCGCCGCGAGAAAACGACGTGTAGGCGACGGCGTACTGTTGCAACTCCGGTACATAGGTCAGCCGCGGATCCTCGATGCCCCACAGCTCTTCGGGATATTCATCAGCATTCGGCATGAGCGTAGGGGTCGGATCAATATCCCATCCGTCGACACCGTTCCGGGAGCGGGCGGTGCAAAGATGCGAAAGCCCACGCCGGTCTTCCACGCGGCATAGCAGCAGGGTCGATCCATCGGCCAGCAGCGTCGCGCCGGCATTGAATACGCTATTGATCAAGTATGGCCAGTCTTTGCTGGTCAAAATCGGATTACCCGGATGACGCCGGAGCAACGGCTCGTCGGGGCTCTTGCTTGTGCTCACGAAACCTCCACGGATTGCACGGGCCAAGGCGCTCGAACGCCGGGGCGCGTGATGCTAAACCGCTACCCGATTACTCCATGCTTTTGCCGGAATCACGGCGTCTTCCAGTAGGCGCATTTCGAGCAAGGCGATGAGGAACGAAAGCGTGGATTCCGCTCCTTGATTCTCGTTGGCCCGGTCAGGATGCAAGCCATCGCGGCATCCGCCAGTACTGGCGTCATAAAGGACAATCTGCAGATCATTGTCACCCAGGAACCAGTTGAAAGCCGACCATGCCTCTTCCAGCCATCGCTCATCGCTAGTGACGCGAAAGGCAAGCAGGCACGCGGAAACGGTCGCCCCTGCCTCGACGGGCTGCTGATCGAAACGGGCTCTTTCGCCGCCCTTGCGGTAGAAACCTTCAGACCCGATGGGAACGAAGTGTCCTTTTTCCTCGCAGCGCTGTGCGCTTACACACCAATCCAGTGCCTCGAGCGCGGCTGATACCATCAACTGATCTGAACTGCGCGAGCCGCACAGCAACAGAGCCTGAGGCAGCCGGGCGTTGGAATAGGCAAGGATATCCTCGAACCAGTGCCAGCCCGGCGCGCTGCAGGAAACATAAAGATCGAGCAGGCGATGCGCCAGCACATCTCTGATTTTCAGCGTAGCTCTGTCCCCGGGAAACCAATCGAGATACTCCTGCATTCCGAGCAGGGCGAAGGCCCATGCCCGTGGACTCGTAAAGCTCAGAACTGCAGGAACAGACGCTTCCAGAAGACGCCCCGCAGTGCCCCGCAACCCTGGATCTTTGGAACGGCCCAGTACCGTCCCGAGGCCCCACAAGGCGCGCCCGTGACTGTCTTCGGAATCCTCGGCTCGCTGCCACTGACGATCGTAGCTGAGGAGATTCCTGAATCGGCCGGTCGCGGGATCGAACGCATGCCAAAGGAAAGCCAAGTACCGCGATGCCAACCTGGCTGTTTCCGAAGCCCCAGCTATTCCCAACTGCTCTGTGAAGACCGCAGCGATCAAAGCGCGAGCGTTGTCGTCAGTGGTGTAGCCCTCCCGGTAATTGGGAACCGAAAACACAGCATGCTGCAGCAGTCCGGTGTGGTCTGTCATCCGTTGCAGGTGGTCTAGCTTCATAGCCGGCAGACGGTTCAGTGCTCTTTCAGCGCTTCGAGCCGACGAGGCCACGCACGGAGTTCGCATCCGGTCCGCGCGGGCTCGTACAAAGGCCTGCATATAGGACTGGGCTACCGTGCTCCAAACCATGTCGCGTGCATAAAGGTAAGCTCGCTTCCGCATGGCGTGCCGCGTCGCTTCGTGGTCCAAGAGATCAATTGCTGCGTCGGCGATAGCGGCTGAATCTCCGAATGGGACCAGCATCCCACGCCCCTCGTCCAGCAGTTCGGCCGCATGCCAGTAAGGTGTCGAAATGATCGCCTTGCCGGCTCCCATCGCATATGCCAGGGTGCCGGAGACGGCTTGGGCCTCGTGACGGTAGGGAGTGATATAGATGTCGGCGGAGCCCACGAACTGGGCCATCTCTTCAGGACTGACAAAGCGATTGTGGAAGATCACATTCCGCTCAACACCGAGCTTTCTTGCCAATGCCTGTAGCTGCAACCGATACTGATCGCCCTCGCGGCGCTTGATGTGGGGATGAGTAGCGCCGGCAACGATGTAGACGGCTTCGCTGTGCCGGGACAAAATACGCGGCAGAGCCTCAATTACGCCTTCGATTCCTTTATTCGGAGAGAGCAGGCCGAAGGTGAGCAACACCATCTTACCTTCTGTTCCAAAAGAGTCCTTGTAGAAATTGGGATCTCCAAATGGCAGGCTGGGAACGCCGTGCGGAATGAGCTCGATCTTGTCAGGGGAGACGCCAAAGACTTCCCGCAGGAACTGAGACGAGCGCTCGCTCATGACAATCAGCCGATCGGAGAGGGCGGCAATCTCTTCCAGAACAACTCGTTGGTCTGGATTGGGTTCGCGAAGGACGGTGTGCAGAGTCGTTACCACCGGCATCTTCAGGCCTCGCAGCAGGCGCAAGATGTGGCTGCCGGCTGGCCCCCCGTAAATGCCATACTCGTGTTGTAGACAGACAAGATCGACGTTGCTGAAATTCAGGAAATCGGCAGCATCTTCGTAGGAGGCAAGGTCACCCTCCGCTAATTCGAATCTGACTCGCGCAGGATAGCCATATCGGGATTCCGGATCGTTGACCGGCACGGCCAGGAGTTCTGCGGCTCCAAACTCGGCGCCTACAGCGTTGCACAGATCAGTCGTGAAAGTCGCGATTCCACACTGCCGCGGGAGGTGGTTTCCGACAACCGCTATGCGGCTCGGAAGCGAAGCGGTGGATCTCAAGGGCAAGGATAGCGTATGCCCCTCCTCTGGTTCGACCGGCACGCGCATCTTCAGGGGTGGCGCCCACGGACCTGCCGTAGATCTCATTTCCTCTACTGACATTCGGATCTCCTTGTTGCCGTAGCTGCGGGCGCTAGATGCATTCTAATGCTCGCGGTTCGCCGTGCTCCATTCGCAGCGCTCCGCTACTTCGCGCTGCTGGCGCAGAATCCGGTCGAGCCGGATCGAGCTAACCGCGATTTGCGTAGCAGACGTCATAACCCCTCCGCATCAGCTTCCCGCACCCGGCTCTTATAGCCGCGAGGCGGCGGACAAGGCGTACATAACCAGTTCCGCCCGGTTATCGAGCTTCAAGAACCGCATATCCAAGACACGCAGCCCTGGACGGTGGGCTCAGTGAGATTCAGTCTGATTGCGATCTCGGTGTTACTCAGACCTATGCCTACGAGACGATAAATAGGACTGAGGACACCTATCCTTTCCCAATAAATACGCATCGCGGTTCCCTCCTTCTTTGAACGCTCTGCAGTATGCACCGTGTGCACACAGGCAGCTTCAGTCGTCCGTTTCCGAACCTGGGCGCTTCTGGATGGGCACGGGTTGAAGCCGGCGCTTCATCAGCAGGATCGCATCGAGCGATTGCTGTAATAGCTGCAAGCAGGGCAAAATGAAGAATTCGTAAAGGAGAGTCCTTACTGGGCGGTTCATAGCGACCTTTCCTGAACTTGCTTCTCACAATTCATGGCTGCCCCATGTGCTCGGGATGAGGTGCTGGCAAGTGCGAATCAGATTTACTTTGCGGATCCGTTGCCCGTTAGTCACCTGGAGCTTCAGCTTCGTAGCCATTCGCACCTTGCACGTGATCAGTCCAGCGGCAGCGGCTACGCAGCCAGGCACCTCGGGACTGTAGGACCTCCATCCAGTTCGCGTGCGTTCGTAAACCACCGTGCAACGTTGGTTACATCTGATTTGCACACGACCGACTTTTTGCACTAGCAGCCGAGTGGGGCGGTTTTGACGGCTGGGGGGTATTGGAGCGATGGGCGGTTCAGTACGGGTGATTTCCAACCGCCGCTCTCCGAGTATGGTTCCATTTAGCGCATTTCTGGCGCTTTGAGCCTGGCTCTCGGCACCCATCTCAACGAAGGCAACACCAAGCGACTGACCGCTGTGGCGATCTCTGATGACGGTGACGGTCGCAATACTTCCATGCGGCTCAAGCAAGGCGCGGACTTGATCCTCGGTTGCGGACAAATCCAAGTTGCCGATATATACGTTGTTCATGAGCCCCTCTGTACGTTCGGACGATCGCTAGAGAAGAGAGGGCAGCCGGGACTGCTATCTTTCGATCAAACTCCGACTGAAATCATGGTTCAATTGCGGCGCTGCGGACTCCGGTCAGCACGATCACCCTTTGGCCTCGCCTCACTAATCTTTAGCGACCGCTCTCCGCAGAGCATGCCGTTCAAGGCGTTCATGGCGGTTTCGGCCTCGCCGTCGCTGGGCATTTCCACAAATGCGAACCCCCGTGAATTGCCGGTTTCACGATCCCTGACCAAAGTGACCGTCTGGACACTCCCATGGGGTTCGAACAGGTCGCGGACTTGCGCCTCGGTTGTCGCAAAATCCAAGTTACCCACATAGATGTTTTTCATAACTTGTATACCTCCTGCGGTATGAGCTTGTTTGAGCTGCCGACCGATCTTAATGGTTCGAGCACCACCGGTTCGCTCCGCAGCTTTGGTGGACGTTCATCTCGATTGTGGCAAGTGGAGTTGATGACCGTTGAGGCTCGCATTCTGGGCGCAGCATCGAAGAACGATTCGACTAGCTCCAGCACCTCCGGATAACCGGTTTTGACAAAGTTCTCGGCGTCTTGCTTGCTGTCCCATAGGCTGATCTCGACGATCTCCGTCCCGCCCCCACCAACGGGGGAATCGACCGCTGCAAAAACAATCTCATCCCGGAAGCCGGGCTGTTCTCGCATAATGGGCAGCACTTCGTTTTCGAGGATCTGAGTGAAATCGCCCAGGGTGTCGGGCTTCAAAAGCACGGAGACGTTGCGGGCGAACATCGCAACCTCCTGTGGTTCATGGCTTGTCTAAGGAGAGAAAACTTCAGATGGGCTGACTTAGTTCAGAGAATCTGAAAGAGTGACAGCAATTACTCGCTCATATTTAACGCTAGACTCAATACGCCGTTTTGTCAATCCACCTTAATCCAGGGTAATGGGTCAGTCTCGCCTTGAACCCACTATTTAGCTAGTGAATCTTTGGCCAAGGGCTGTTGCGTAGCCGCCTGTGCAAATTCGCGGTTTGCGTAGCGGCTTGGTGCTGTCTGTGGTTCAGTTCCTGTCCTTCCGCGTTCGCAACTTTTTCATAGGTTTGCGGCGCGGTGATGCTGTGCCAGCGACAGCGTGCGTGAGAGTTGCAGTCTATGCGGAGGACCTACAGTTGCAGCGCTTCCGGGATATGCTTAATTAACCCAAGTTCCCGACCAGCATAAACGTGGATTTGTGGTCTCCAAACCCTAGGTGTGGGTTCTCCTCCACTTGACGGATTGCGGGTAGTTCAGAACTTATCCTGAGGCGCGGCTTCCGGGCAGCCGCTTGGACAACGCGGGCCCGAAGTCGCGTTCGGGGAAGTTGGACCCCAAGTTTCCCATAACGCGGTTTCGGGACCGCAGCCGAGATAAGTCGCCAAGGGGCTAGCGACTGGTGACTAGCGAATGGGTAATTGCATGCACCGAGAGTGTGACTCGATTTTGCACGCCAACCTTGCGTAGCAGCTTGGCGACACCGCAATGTAAGGGCTTTGTCATCGTCCCGAAATTCTTTTGCAATCCTCCGGCCATGGATGCTGCCGCCCCCATCGCCATGGTCATCTCCCGCTCCAACAACCCGATAAGTTTGCCTGCAGCAGCAGCAGCGCCGAAGACCTCTAGCAGGCTGCTGAAAAACCACTCGTAATCCACAGGACGGACATGTTACGAGAAGGTATGCGAGGCACGGATCATCAGCAGAGCCAGATGTTCAGTTATTTGTCACCGGAGACGCGAGTGCGGAGGGATCATCCGCTGCGCGCCATCCGCACTATGGTCGACGAAGTCCTCGGCACGCTGTCGCCACAGTTCGACCGCATGTATGCCAGCGAGGGCCGCCCGTCGATTGCGCCGGAAAAGCTGCTGCGGGCGCAGTTGTTGCAGATGCTGTACTCGGTTCGTAGTGAGCGTCTGCTGATGGAAGAGATCGACTACAGCATGTTGTTCCGCTGGTTTGTGGGACTGAACTTGGATGAAGAGGTGTGGGATGCGACCACCTTCACCAAGAACCGGGACCGACTACTGGAGGCGGAGGTTGCCAAACTGTTTCTGGCACAAGTAGTGGCGCAGGCGCGGACGAAAGGCTTGACCTCGGATGAGCACTTCACCGTAGACGGTACCTTGCTGGAAGCGTGGGCGGGGATCAAGAGTTATCAGCGGAAGGACGGAAAGAACCCGCCGCCGAGCGATGACGATCCCGGCAATCCGACGGTGAACTTTCATGGCGAGCAGCGGTCGAACCGGACGCATGAATCGACGACCGATGCGGAGGCGAAGCTGGCGCGCAAGGGCGATGGCAAAGAGGCCAAGTTGAGCTACAGTGGCAATCTGCTGGTGGAGAATCGCAACGGGTTGATCGTGAATGCCATGGCGTGGGAGGCCAACGGGACGGCCGAGCGCGATGCGGCGCTGCTCATGCTGGAGCAGATTCCGGGCCAACAACGATTGACGGTGGGCGGGGACAAGGGCTTTGACACGGCGAACTTCGTGGCCGAGTGCCGGCACATGCAGGTAACACCGCATGTCGCGCGGAATGACAAACGGCGTGGCGGCAGTGCCATCGACCAGCGAACGACGCGACATGAAAGCTATCGCCTCAGTCAAAAGAAGCGGAAGCGGATCGAAGAATGCTTCGGATGGCTAAAGACGATAGCCCTGCTGCGCAAAGTTCGGCATCGTGGGCTGTACAAGGTGGACTGGGTGTTCACCTTTGCATGCGCGGCTTACAATCTGGTGCGCCTGCGGAACCTGTCCGTTCAACCGGCGTAGTTCAAGGCCGAAGTGTGTCTGCTAGCGGGTAAAGAAGTTCACCGGCCAGCAGACATGAGCGAAAACAAACCCTATCCCAACAAACTCGAAGGCAAACTGGGACAGAGTTCATTGCGGATTAGCAGCTTTTTCAGCAGCCTGCTATAGTGCCAGTTGTATGCCAACCCTTAGCAAACTGCGGGAAAGCTACATGGGAACCAATCTTGTCGATGGCCTCAAGCCCCGCTAGGTAGGCAGTAACAATTTCCTGGCCGGAACTCTTGCGATCTTCTCCGATGACAAGAATTGTAGGCACCACTACTGCACTGGGATGAGACCTGGTGTTATTCAGCACGTCGTCGTAATCAAGCGCATGTGCCATGGTGCCGTTAACCAATGCCGCCAATTCGGGTGAAACACGAGAGCTGGTCCCAGGAACCGTAGCGACGTACGCCGACCTTTGCCTTATTACATAGGCAAGCACCTTTTGAGTAACCGCTTCGTTGGTTCCAGACAACATAGACGCCATCGTGTCGATGATCGCTCTTTTCGCATTTGCAACAGCCGTTACCGGGAGGTCAGCGTAGCGTAGTCGACAGATGAACTCCACACATTCTTTCAGGACCTTCATCTTCAATCACCTCGCATTAAACAGAAGAATTTTCCGACGGAAACATCGGCGAATCGTATGGCGAGGACGGGAGTTGATCTTCCGCAACATGCGCTTCATCTTTCGGTACTATTCGCCAGTACCCTTGGTGGGACGGGCTTGATAGGAACCCTGGCCGTGTCGAGGTGAATTGAATCGAGCGGTATGCCCGTTTGACTGGCGACCAAGCGAGCTATCGTGCATCCGCACATTCGGCCCTGACATGTTCCCATTCCAGCACGAGTCTGAACCTTGACACCTCGAATAGTCGCGTCTTTCTCGTTTTCGATGGCGCCGGAAATCTGAGATGCCGTTACGCTCTCACAACGGCAGATGATGGTGTCGCCGGTTATCAGGTCCAGGAGCCCCGGCTTGAGCTGCATCATTGCTCCCGCCACATCGGCGAACTCCCGGGCGTGTTTCAGTTGCCTCCGAGTCTCCCGTTCCTTCTTGGGGCCATTTGTCAGCGTCTTGCCAAGCGCGCGGGCCGCGGCCAGCGCAGCGATGGTACCCTCTGCAAGCGCGACGTCGGCCCCTCCGATACCACCAACTTCACCGGCAATGTAAACACCGTTAAGGCTGGTCTGCTGGTCAGCGTCATGCCAGGTCACCCAGCCGCCCGCGCACGCATTGAACTCGAGATGGCAGCCCAGATTCCGAGTTAACTGCAGTGATGGCAAGAACCCATAAGAGAGGCACAATGTGTCCGCCTCAACCGTTCGCTCAGTCCCAGGCACGATGCGCCAGTCATCATCGACTTGCGCCACCACAACGGCCTCAAGCCTGTCCGCCCCCAGTGCTCGAACGGGAACGTGACTATGGTGATAGGAGACGCTCGCCCTTTTGATAGTCATCCAGTAGCGCATTCCTTCACGCATCTTTCCACGGTGGCCCATCGACCGCAGCGCGTTTTCCATCGAGATTAGCGGCTTGCTAGAGGCTTCCAGAATATCCACTACGGTTGCCCCTGCCTCGATCAGTTGGCTGGCGACCTTCAACTGCAACGGGCCGACCCCGGCCATAACGAATCGTTTTCCCGGCAGCACGCGCTGCCGCACCAGCAGAGATTGCGCCGCGCCTCCCATCATTACACCTGGCAGGGTCCAGCCAGGGAACGGCACCGGAACCTCTTGCGCTCCAGGAGCGAGTATCAGCTTCTTGGGCCGCACTTCCTCGGTCCGTTTTCCCCGGTAGAGCCCAAGAGTTCCGTCAGGAAAGACCGCCCAGACAAGCGTGTTCGAGAGGAACTCAATTCCGGAACTCCTAACCCGCTCGATAAGTTCAACGCCTTCGGCAAACTGCTTGCCTTCGGCCTTCGGGTCTGTCAGCCGAAAGTTTTCTGGAACCTGCTTGTAGAACTGGCCACCCAGGGTCGGATACTCGTCAATCAGGATGACTTCGGCTCCTGCCTGCGAAGCCGTCAGTGCCGCGCTCAAGCCTGCCGGGCCTCCACCTACGATCAATATTTCGACTTCCCGCACTGTATCCGGCCCCTATTCACCCATCGTCGTTATACGCATGCCATCCTCTACCGGAGCGATGCAGGCGCGAACCCGCTCCCGGCCTTCTACTGTGACCAGGCACTCGTAGCAGATCCCCATGCCGCAAAAGATCCCGCGCGGCTGGCCTTCAGGATGCGTATGCCTAAAAGTGTGCCTTCCAGCAGCCAACATCGCAGCTGCCACCGTCTCGCCCTCGTAGGCCTGAATAACGTGGCCGTCCACCGTTATGCACACTGGACGACCGCGCTCCACGTTCGAATTGAGCCGTAATGGATTCTGGTTAACACTCATTTCATAACCTAGATATGTTGCATATGCCTGAACTCATGCACAGTGGTGGCTAAACCGGATCTGCGGAAGCTATACCCCCTGTGATAGTCCCTACCCCAGCCACCAAAAGAAAGATTGCCGGGGGCACCGGTAGCCGGGCCATCAGCAGCGGTGCTCATGTAGTGTTTAAACACATGAATCTGCCCTAATTAATTCCGCCCGTACTTGCGCTTGTAGCATATCCCTGTAGAAACTCTTTTACTTTCTCCGCGTCATACGCGGAAAAGCGCCTCGCATTCAGTTGGTCCAGCGGAAGTGAAGTCTTGCCGGTTACGATGAACTCGGAAAGCAGAGCTCCCACCGACGGTGCCAGGGCGAAGCCGTGACCGGTAAAGCCAGTTGCTACCAGGAAGCCATCGAGACCGTCGATCTCGCCGAGCGTCGGAAGAGAATCAATACTGCAAGCTTCCAGGCTGTTCCAGATTCTGATCACGTTCAGATTGGCAGTTCCGGGAATAACTGCCGTGACTTCCCGGGCACTACCGTTGGGACTGCCAGGTTTTGGCCAGCCGCGGTCTGTCACCATATCCGCGATTCCCGGCCAGCCGCCTCCGATTACGAATTGTCCCTGCGGCATTTGCTTCACGCTCAGGCCGCGTCCAAGGCAGGCCACGACCGGTTTGAGCATGGCCGGCGCACGCTCGGTCACCATCATCTGTTTTGCTTGCGCGCGGATGGGAAGATCGACCCCGAGCTGCGAACACAACGCTGTTGCCCATGCTCCCGCAGCGTTGATGACCCAACGGCTCGCGATGAAGCCCATCGAAGACTCCACGCCTACGATCCGTTTCTTCTCCCGCCGGACGCTATGGACCCTGGTGCGAGTGCGAATCTTGCAGCCATGACGGCGCGCAGCAGCTGCGAAAGCTCTGGTGACTAAAATGGGATTGGCAAAACCATCTGCGGGCGTGTAGCTGCCGGCAATCATCTGCGATCCGGCGGCCGGCACTAATTCACGCAGCTCGTTGCCATACACTATCCGTATATCAAGTCCGGCCGCCTTCTGGCGTTCGACAGATGCTTCCAGCGGGCCGACTTGGTCTTCGCGTTCCGCCAGATTGACGTGGCCTACTCGGCGGTATTCCAAGTCAGCGCCCAGTTCCTGCTCCAGCGTCTTCCACATCGGATTGGCAGCCATCGCCAGAGGTAGTTCAGCGACCGCCCGATTCTGCTGACGAACCCCACCTGCGCTACCTCCCGACGCCGCGCTGGCGATCTCGTTCTTCTCCAGCAACATCACACTTAGGCCGGCGCGGGCCAGGTTGTAGGCACAGGCGCTGCCAATGACGCCACCACCAATTACAACTACGTCTGCGGTCTTCACTGCTTCACGGCTCCGTTTGTTCGGCAATACTATTGCTGACTGCTGACTACGGCTTCGTCAACGTAGGAGTCATCTTTTCGATCCAGGCAGCGCCTCCCATGCTCTTTCCCTTTTCGGCATCCTTGCGGTAGCCCCATGCCGATAGAGCCAGGCGGGCAACCACGTCTTCTTTGATCTCCACACCAAGTCCCGGCGTGTCGAGCACAGGATAGTAATTACCTGTGATTTGTGGCTGCACGGCAAAGACTTCATCCCGGATCGCCGGCACGTGATTGTCGTATGTCTCCAAGTTTGTAAAGTTGGGAATGGTGGCGGCCAGTTGTATGGCGGCGGCACATGCAATTGGACCGTACGGATTATGCGGCGCCACGCCGATGACATAGGTTTCTGCTATACTCGCGATCTTGCGCGCTTCAGTCAGTCCACCCACGCGCAGTATCGAAGGTTGCAGAATCCCGACCGCCTGCCGCTCAATAATGGGGAGAAAGTCGTTGCGAGAGATCAACCGTTCTCCGGCTGCCAGTCGTACTCGCGTGCTGCGCGACAACTCGCACATGATTTCTGGATTTTCCGCGGGAACGGGTTCTTCCACAAACAGGAGGTTGAACTCTTCAATTGCATGACAGAATTGTGCGGCCGAGACGCGGTCAAGCCGGCGCCAAACGTCGACCATCAGATCAATGTCGGGACCGATGGCGCGGCGGATAACTGCCACCTCGTCGACTGCCCGTCTCATGTCGGCAGGCGTCAGCACATAGCTTTGCTCCAGTTGCGGTAGAAAGCGGAAGGGATACCATTTCAGCCCGGTCGCCCCCGCTGCCACGGCCTGTTGTGCCTTCTCTACCAGGCCTTCTAGCGACTCTGCCCCGCGGTACCACTGGTTCAGATAAACCGGAATACGATCACGATAGGGCCCTCCCAGCAAGCGGTGAACCGGGGCCCCCATAACCTTGCCGGCAATGTCCCAAAGCGCCTGATCAAGGGCCGAAAGGGCACACATCTCGGCAGGCCCGCCGCGCCAGAAATAGCCATCGTAGAGCGCTGCCCTGTGCCGCTCGACGCCGAAAGGGCTCTTGCCAATCAGGTACTCGGCAGCTGACGAAACAGCGGTGGCAACAAATGGCCCGCGATAGTCAAGCGTACCCTCTCCGACACCCACAATCCCATTGGCGGTCTCGACGACAGCAATCACCCACTGCTTCCATTCAGCATCAAGCACGTACACACGGACATCAACTATTTTCATATAGATTTCCCAGGGTTCCTGATAAGCGAATGTATGTCACTACTGCAACTTGCGGTTAGAGGCCTGAATGCTCTCATAGGCGATCAGACCCCGAACACTTGTAATGCTCTAATGCTAAAGAAGCTAGTTATGCCTTCGCCGACTTGGCGCCTGTCTTGACGAACGCGAGCAACTCCTCAGCCGAAAGCTTATCCAGACCCAGCTTCTTCAAGTCGCGAGCTTGTCCGTACAGGTCAAATCCCGAAGCCATGCACAACGTATCGACAACCAGCTTGATATGGGTATTAGGCAGGCCGAACTTTTCCAGAAGCTTTAACATTGGAATCAACCCGTATGGGATATCTTCCAGCAAATATCTCTGGTTCAGGGTCTTAGGAAGCTTACTACCGTCGTAGACAGGATTGGTGCGGCAAAACTCCCATATGCTATTTCCCGATGCGCCCTGATACTCGTAGTATCCCTTCATGACATCAAAAATAGGCCGTAGATCAAAGCCTACTTTGCGCAGCGACATACGCTCGGTTTCCATGGCATCGATGATACGGCCGATCGCAGGGGTCATGCCACTGTAGAACATCGCCTCGGTGCCATTCTCAATGTTGGAGATGTTGCCGAGGACAACCGGCAGGTGCACGAGAAAATTCAGATTGGAAAGCCCGGTCGTGAGCACATCGGGGTTCTTGATAGTGTATTCGTACAACTGTTTCATCTTTGCCAGTACGCGGTCAGTCTCGGTTGCAGGAAACGCCGCCAGGCCAAGATTACGCTTGAATCCGCGGAGCCAAACCGTTGTCTGGCTCTTCCTGCGGCAGGCATACATCATGCACTCGGCTTCGGCGATTGTCACTTTCTTTTCGCATCCAGCCTGCTTAATGGTCTGGCTAAACTGAATACTGCCACCGAAATTCCCCGGCGTGAGGACAACTATATGATCCTCCCGCAGATACGGTGCGCACACCTTAGCGACCGTCTCTTGTGCAAAGGATGGAACGATGACTAGAACGAGCTCGGACTCGACCAGAGCTTCTTTGATATCCGTCGTGATCTTGTAGACGCTTACAAATTCAGATTTCAAGCCACTGCTAGGAAGGGCTTCCAGATTGATCCCCTTCAGCTTCATTACTTCAGCCACATTTGCTTCGAACTGTGGCAGTTCATACCAGACTACCTTAAAGCCGCGGGCCGAAAGATCCGCAGCTGCCGCTGAGGCGCCATTACCTCCACCTATAACCGTAATTACCTTTTGCATTGCTAGTATCTCCTTCTATATAACCTACTTCTTCGTGCTCGACTCACCGCAGCACATACAGGTCAACAAGCACTGCGCAGTACAATAGCAATCTATCATTAAGCATTAGTCGACCTGCCGCCTACCGCCACAAACTCCAGCAATTGTTGGGCCGACAGGTGATCGAGTCTTAATTTCTCTAAATCCCTAGCAGTGGCGTAGAGATTGAGTCCTGATGCCACGCAGAGCGTATCAACAACAGACTTAGTATGTGTGGCTGGCAATCCGAGCTGCTCCAGAAGCTTCAGCATAGGAATCAAACCGTATGGCGCGTCTTCGAGTAGATAGCGGTGGTTGAGGGTTTTGGGCATCTTGTTTCTGGCATATACGGAGCTATTATGGCAAAACTCCCAAATCGTATTCCCTACGCCACCCTGATGACCGTAGTATCCCTTCAGAATGTCCAGTAATGGCCTTAATTGAATACCAACTGTCTGGAGCGTCATACGCTCAGCCTCGATGGCGTCTACAATTCGACCGATTGCCGGCGTCATGCCATGACCATAAAACGGGACGTCAACGCCGTTCTCAATATTCGATAGATTTCCAAGCACGACCGGCAAATGAAGTAGGAAGTTAGCATTGGACAGGCCGGCTACAAGAACGTTAGGCAGTCTCCTCGCACCCGGATAGAGCTGCCTAAATATGGCCAGGACGCGATCTGTATCGTTTGCAGGAAAAGCGGCTAGCCCGAGCTCTCCTTTATATCCATTGATTGAAATGCTGTCCGGAGTCTTCTTTCTACAGCCGTATATCAAGGTTTCGGTTTCGGCCAGCGTAAGCTTCTTGTTACATCCGCATTCTTGAAGAACCTGTTGGAAGCGAATAGCGCCACCAAAGTTGCCAGGCATCAATACGATGATGTGCTCATCCCGCAGGTGCTGTGCGCAGAGTCGTGCGATCCTATCCTGGGCAAACGCCGGTACGATAACGATTACCAGTTCTGAGTTGACCAGCGCTTGTTCTACATCTGTAGTTATTGTGTCGATTTCTACAAAACCCGAGGTCAACCCGCTGGCGGGCGCAGCCTCTAAGTCAATGCCCTTTCGCCTTACTGCTTCTGCTATGTTGGACTCGAACTCCGGCACTTCACACCACGTAACCTCAAAGCCCCGCAAAGATAAGTCCGCTGCTGCAGCAGACCCTCCATTCCCGCCGCCAATGACAGTAACGTGCTTTACCATGACGGTTCCCATCGGCGCAGACTGGGCTTTACTTCACAACGCATGGCAGCAGTCCTTTGTGAGTCAGTTCGCCCCTGCGGCCCGCTCCTCCGGGACCGTCGTATTCTCCATCAATCCGGAGATGTCTTTCTGGACGTCAAGTCTCTGGAGCATATCTAGAACTGTACTTTGTTGGCCGGGGGGCAGAGCACCGCTACTGCACTCGAGAAACTTTTTCGCGATTTCCGCATCCGTCAGGGGATCACTCCCAGAGCCTCTCAGCCGGCCGATTCTGCCGGTTAAGGTCTGACCGTCTGCCATTGCCACCGTTACCTGCGTAAATCGACGATCTGTTCCATCAGGATCGAACATTGGCAACTTAGGATCTTGCACCTTTAGCACGCGCGGCATGAACGACTGGATGTCTCCTCTTTGAACCATCTCGTCAGCGAAGCTATTGTTATCGAGACGGCGATCCGTCAATGCCGCCGCTACGGCATATTGCATGCTGAACTTCGCTTCTAAGCCTGTCTGTGGCAAATCGTGAATGAGAGGGCCAAACGATCCGGCCGGCGCCAGACATGTAACGGTCGATATATTCCTTACATCAAGGGAAGGATTCTCAGATAAGATATTGAGGAATATAGCGTCGAGCGCTCTGTGAGTAGCATCGCAGCATGGATAGCACTTTACATTCAAGCCCGGAGAAATGATCGCGAATGGCGCACCGAACGATACCTTCTTTAGCGGTATGGCCGGCTCTGCGAGTACCTGAAAGTAGCCGCCCTCTCCGAAGACGTCTTCAGAGGCGGTAAAGCCATCAACTGCTAACAATGCCGCGATAATTCCGGACTGTGCTGCAAGCCCGCAATGCAGCGGCTTTGTCATACTCCCGAAGTTCTTTTGTAAACCGCCAGCCATAGAGGCCGCCATCCCCAAGGCCATCGTCATTTCCTGCTCCGACAACCCTAACAGTTTGCCCGCGGCGGCGGCGGCACCGAAGACTCCTATGGTGCCTGTCGTATGCCAGCCCTTCGCATATTGCGAAAAGGCGCTCAGCCAGCCGATTTTGGCGATAGTTTCAAGTCCAGCCAGATAGGCAGTAATGACCTCCTGGCCAGAACTGTTTCGGTCTTCTCCGACAGCGAGGATAGTAGGCACTAATACGGCGCTCGGATGTGATCGCGTGATGACCAGCACGTCATCAAAATCAAGCGCATGCGCCATGGTGCCGTTAACCAATGCTGCGGAATCGGGAGAAAAACGATGGCCGGTGCCGGGAACAGTGGCTGCTCCCGTGGCCCGCCACTTCTTTACATAGGCCATACTCTTCTGGGTAGCAGGTTCGTTCACTCCCGACAGCATACATGCGATCGTGTCGATGATCGCGTTCTTAGCATTAGCAACAGCCGCTTTGGGGAGATCGGCATAGCGTAACCTGCAGATGAACTCCACGCCTTCTTGCAAGATTGTCATGTTCAATCACCTTTCCAGAACGTATCAGGGTCTTTCAGGAGCCCTTTTATCCAGTTCCTCCAGCGTTTTGCCTTTGGTCTCAGGCGCAAAGATCGCAGTTATCAGGACGCAAAGGGCAAGTGCTGTAGCGAAAACTATCCAAACGAACCTATGCAGGTGCATCCCGACCAATACTCCAATCAAGATAGGAGCCATCGCACCTGTAAAGCGGCTTGAAGAGGCGGCGACAGAACTGGCAATAGCACGTATTCTCGTCGGGAAGAGTTCGGGCACGAACGTCACAGCCACGACTATGCCAGCATCAACAAAGAATGTGTATATGCCGATGCAGACAATTAACTGTTCAGGAGTAGTTACGAATGCGGCAGCGATTAAGCTGAGGGCGCCAATCGTGAGCGTGCTGATAACGATCGGCTTACGTCCGAGCTTATCAACCAGCAGTACACCAAGAGTGCGTCCGATCACGCCCACGGCGATATTTGCGACCGTATACGCCAAGCTCTTTTTCAAGGGGAAGTGGTAGATCATCATCAGATACGATGGCAGCCACAGATTGACGGCGAGGTTGACCGAGTTCGGGGCAATCCAAAGCATCCATGCCACCATGTTGCGCGTCAGCCACCTTAGAGAGAACAGCTCTCTGTATTTGGCCTTGGCATCATCGGGGTCGGAAGCGTTCTCGAACGGAATGGTCTTTCGAGCTTCCGCGATATTTTCGCGACTAGCTCCAATCTTAACCAAGGCATCTTCCGCCTCCCTAGAACGTCCCTTCGAAGCCAGCCAGCGAGGGGACTCGGGCACGCAACGCCGTATGATATAAGCAACGAACGCCGGGATAATTCCAAGCAAGAACATTCCCCGCCATCCGAGTTTTTGCGCCAGCAGCAAGGCCGTGACCGCTGCTACCAGCGTGCCGATCGGGAACATTAACGATGTCGAACCGGTTAATTTTCCCCGCACCTTGGTCGGGGTCATTTCTGAGACGATCGTGAGGTCAACAGGCATGAAACCCGCCAACCCCATCCCAGTAATGATTCTGGTAAAGGTCATTTGCAATGGGGACTGCACGAATGCTGTCAGACCACAAAACAGGGTGTACATCAACAGAGTTCCCTGAAAAGCAAAACGACGTCCCTTTTGTTCAGCGATAATGCCCCAGAGCCACATCCCGATGACTCCTCCCCACAAAGCGCTTGATAGGATGAAGCCTTTCATGACCGGACTGAAGTTGAAATCACGGGTTACGAGCGGCATGACAAAGCCGAGGATGTAGTTGTCAAATGCGTCGAAGAGATATCCTAGACAACCCGCAAATACGAGAAATTTTGTCGTACTGGTCACGCCAGTCATATCGATTATGCGGGCGACTTGTTTGCCGGATATCTGTGCTGATGTATCTATGGCTGCCGCACTGCCTAATTGAACCTGTCCTGTGGTTTCGCTCATAAAGTCCTCACGATCGTGGTTTCTGTCTATGGACCTGGTTCGAGACATGATAATGGCCGCTCGGGCTGTGTACGACGCCTAACGAATCGCCGGGCCCCTACGGCATGCGCGTTAGGTGTAGACGGCCGTAGCCAAGCTCACCTGAACGGAGAGCAAGGCTATTAACTTTTGGCTAGGTCAGATGCGGCGATGTCCAATCGGTGGCGCGCCGCTTTGAGTTCGCCTTCCCGCTCTCGCCACCAATCCTGCTGGCCCGCAAATCGCTCCCTGCTTGCTTTTACACTCCGAAGCGCCTCGTTTGGTGCGGGTCCACCCTTCACGCATCGTATGTTCACATTTGCAGCGGCCGACAAGGCATGCCGGAGAGAAGCTTCGGACAGTCCCAATGCGTGCCCGAGGCGCTCATGGGCGACGCGGTCGAGCAGGTCTGTGCTGAGGTCAGGAGTGCGGCCGCCTTGATCGCAGAGTTCGCCTACGGCTGTGCCGACGACCATATGTGCTTCCCGGAACGATAGCCCTTTTTCTCTTACCAGCACGTCCGCCAGTTCGGTGACTGTTGAAAAGTTATAAGCCGTTCTGGCCTCGGCAACCTGCGGCTTGACGCGCAGGGTCTTTAGCGTGGATGTCGATAGCCGTAGTACCGCCTCGGCCTCGAAGAACCCTTCTCTCAAAGGGGTCGTAGACTCGGTGGAAACATCGCGCAGGTGGCCATAAGGAGTGCCCTTCAGAGCCGTTAGAGCCGTTACGAGCGCACCGATCAGATGCGCTGCTTTGCCGCGAATGTGCTCGAGCGTTATCGGATTTTTCTTTTGCGGCATAATGCTGGAAGTGGCAGCAACATCGTCGCCGACTTCGATCCAGCCGAACTCGTCAGTTGCCCAGGTGTAAAGGTCCTGTGCCAGTCGGCTCAGATTTGTGCCCATGGTCGCCAGCGCCGAAAGCACTTGCGGCACATAGTCACGCGCAGCCACCGCGTCGATCGAGTTCTCCGCCACGCAGGCGAATCCGGTCAGGTCAGCCAGCATCTGCCGATCAATCGGGAATCCAGTGGTATTGAAAGCGCATGCGCCCAGCGGGCAACGATTTACAACGTCATACGCCTGCTGCAGCCGTAGTTCGTCGCGCTCCAATGCGTAGGCGATCGCATGGAAGTAATGGCCCAGAGTTGTCGGCTGGGCAGGCTGCATGTGAGTGTATCCGGTGACGATGGTGTTGGCGTGGGCTTCGGCCAGATCAAGTAGCATCTGCCGCAACTCGTGCAAGAAGGTCACGAGTTTCAATAGCCGCTTCCGGGCGGACATGCGGGTCAGAGTAGCTATGATGTCATTGCGGCTTCGGCCCGTGTGCATTTGCCCGCCAAGAGCCGTTCCCGCCTTCTTTAAGATATGCGTCTCGACGTTGTAGTAAACCTCTTCCAGGGCGGGATCCCAAGTAATGGCTGCCGCTCCGGCATTGCAGACCTCGTCGAAAATACGCATCAGTTCCGCAGCTCTGGATGGCGGCACTATTTGCTGTGCGGCCAGCATCACCAGATGCGCGCGGTTCAAATCCATCAACGGCTCGAATGAGTCCTGACTGTCGTGGTCCAATCCGGGGCGCACGATGTAATCAACCACGACTTCAGATTGTGGAACCTTGACCCGCTCTCTCATGGGATAGCGCTCCTCCTTTGCTTGTATGTGTGCAGGTATGCGATGAATCGCACCGCTGCCGCAGTACATTTATCGCTTCTGGCCAAATCAGCTTTCCGAGCTGCTGAGAGCTGCCGCCGGACAACTTAGCGCCATAGATTCGTTGTTGTCCGGCATCACGTGAAAATCGTTCTCGCTCTGGCGAGGACACTCATCACCACGCAATCGCCAAGCACGTTCGTGCCGTGCGCGGCATTGCCCAAAGGTTCGTCAATCCCCATTGATGAGAAGAAACACGAGACTTCTCGGGTGCGCTTAGGCCGACCTAAGCGCCGCGATTACCGCGGATACTATCGCGCAAGGCGAAAGCTTGTCCAATTGATACTTTGCTAAGCTAACATATTCACGCCATGAATAACACACGGATCGATCTAAATCTGTTTGGCGTCTTTTATGCGGTGATGATGGAAGGAAACGTGAGCCGGGCGGCGCAGCGGCTCGCGATGTCACAGCCAGCTGTTAGCAATGCCTTGTCCCGTTTGCGGCTGCTGTTGGAAGACAGCTTGTTTACCCCGGGCCACCGGGGCGTGCAGCCCAGCGAGAAAGCTCTTGTCATCTGGCCGGACATCCAGGAGGCAATAGAGAAGATCAGAAATTCTGTTGGACCGCGGCAATTCGAACCAGCGAAACTGCGGCAGACCTTCAATGTCGCCATTACGTTTCCATTGCGATACAGTCTGGTGCCCGCTCTAGCCGCTCGTATTGTCAAGCGCGCGCCCTACGTCAAGCTGCAGCTGCATCCACATACGGATGCCGACTCGACGGCAGCACTTGAGGCGGGGCATCTAGATTGCGCCATCGGCATGTTTCGCCAGCCTGCCGCGGAACTGCACGTCGAGGAGCTATTCGCCGATAATTACGTCTGCGCGCTGCGCAAAGGCCATTCGTTACTACGCTCGACGCTGACGCTGAAGGCATTCGCCACTGCTGACCATGTCCTCATCCAAGCTTCCGGCCACGGCTATAGCGTGGTGGACGGCTGGCTTAGACTGAAAGGGATGACTCGCAAGATACCGCTGGTCGTGAATCAATTTGAAGATGCACTGGAAGTCATAAAGAAAACCAACTTGATTACGGCAATTCCGGGGCGCCTGGCCAGAATGGCGGCTTGCGCGGGTTGCAGAATTGTGGAACTGCCGTTCGCAAGCGAGAAGATCATCTACAAGATGCTCTGGCACGATCGTACCGAGCGGAGTGCCGCACAAATATGGCTTAGATCAACCATCAAGGCCCTGGCTATGGGTTCTGATTGAACTGGGGTTGACTCAGTGGCTCAATGGTATACCCCTCAGTGTGCTTATTGATGGAGATTTGTCCCGGTAAATCGGATAGGGTACTGAAATCGGCAGAATTCGGTGTGACTTGCCCCGGGATGCTGAATTACGGGTAATCCAGTAGTTACGGATCGCCATGCCGGCCAGAAGTCGGCCTCGGGGACTCGAAGACGAGAGCAGCCGCCAGTCCATAAATCTGGAAGTCGTACCAAGCGCAACCAGTGGCACCCCCCGCGCACCCACGCGAAAAGGCTGAGAAGGGGATTTCCTCGCAAGTTGTTGATTTGATTGGTGGCGGCGGTTGGACTCGAACCAACGACCTACGGATTATGAGATTCCGCCCACTGGTAACCCCTACCCTGATTCAAGCACTTAGCTGTGGTTCAGAGCCGGATCGCCCGGTGTTGGCGGCTTAACGTGCGCCGTATCGTGCGCCCATGCTGCCCCATGGCTGCACCGCTGGCGACCACTTTAGAGACCGAAATTTGCTGTTCCCAACCGCCGTTTTGACGGCACAGTTGGTTGTGCTTGGTGGATCACTTAACCAGCGCCTTTGGCGAAGGAGTGAAACCTATGCAGATTGGGAAACCGCTTCGGACCATTGTGATTGAGCCTCTGGAGCTTCCGGTACGCGAACCGGAAACGAGGCCGGACAGGCTTCCTGACTGCGAACCTCAACCCGAACCCGAGCGTGAGCCAGTCGCACCATGACCATTCCTGACTACATCTCGCCGATTGTCGCCTCCCGAGTGTGGCATTGGGACGCCTCTGGGCTGAAATCGCTTAATCAAACTCCATGGCTGCCCGGCAAAGCTTTCGCTGCCGATTGCAAAGCTCAAGCCTGCCACGATGCCCCCGCCTCCAAATGCACGTGCGGCGTTTATGCAAGCAAGGGCTTCGAACACCTGCAAAAGACAGGCTTGCTCCAGTTCGGCATTTACGGCGAGGTCTATTTGTGGGGCACCGTCGTGGAGCACGAGCTAGGCTGGCGTGCGCAGTATGCGTATCCCAAGAACCTCATGCTGCCGCTCGACATGGTGCCCCTTAGCATGGGAGCCGCCGAATCGCGGCTCACGACACTGTCCGCCTACTCCTGCGACATCTTCGTCCAAGGCGAAGGCGGAACGCTGCCGCTCTGGCACAGCCACTCCGGCTATGACGCAGACGGGCTCGATCTACTAATCCAGCGCAGCCATCGGTGGTATGCCCGCCGCAGGCAGCAACGGCGGCTCAGGGGAGGCGACCGCGTTGCGGTTCTTGGTCGGGGCATCGCCATCATCAAGGAAGTGGACGGCGATCAGGTGCATGCCACACTCTGGAACAGAAACCTGCTAAGGATCGGTCGGAAGCAAATCGTTTGGAACGAACAAAACATGCGATGGGAGGCGGCGGTCGTCCGATCTGGAGCCTGATGCTGCCGTTCCGCCGCATTCAACTCTAACGTGCGCCGATGCCAGCACGGCTGGCGACCAGTTCAGAGACCCGAAATTTGCCGTCCAAAACCGCTGTTTCGATGGTGCCGAGGTTGGGCACTGCAAGAGAGAAACCACAGCCCGCGTCCTGCGACCAGAAATTGAAGTTCGTTGCTGGTTGCCACCACGGAGGTCACCATGCGAGTCGCCCTGTATGCACGAGTCAGCACCCTGAACGGTCAGCACCCAGAGATGCAGTTGTCCGAACTCCGCGAGTATGCCGCCCGCCGTGGGTGGAAGATCGTCGGAGAGTTCGTTGACGAAGGGGTGTCTGGTTCCAAGGAATCCCGCCCACAACTTAACAGGCTCATGGCTGAAGCACGGCGCAGGAGGTTTGACGCCGTTCTGTGCTGGAAGATCGACCGCTTCGGTCGCTCACTGAAGCACTTGGTCAATGCTTTGGCCGACCTCGATGCCTATGGCGTGGCTTTCGTCAGCCTCAAGGACAACCTCGATCTCAGCACCCCATCGGGCAGGCTGATGTTCCAGATCATTGGTGCTATGGCTGAGTTCGAACGGGCACTGTGTCAAGAGCGTGTCCGCGCCGGGCTGAAGAATGCCAGAGCCAACGGAAAGACGCTTGGTCGTCCACGGACGATGGTAGACGCCGCCCAGATTGCCAGCCTGCGTGCCTCAGGGGCTTCGTGGCAGCGAATCTCGCAGCAGCTAGGCATCGGCGTCGGCACCGCCTGTCGGGCGCTCCAGCAGGCTTCCAAAAACCCTGCGGAATCGGCGGCTGTAAGTGGCTGATTCTGCGGGGTCGGATTTCGGTGTTTCGATCCTGCCAGAAACACTTGTTTGTGGAGGGCTGGTGGGGGGGATATATACTCAGTGAATTGGTTGGTGGTGAGCAATGAATCCCCAAGACCAGTTAATGGAGTTGCTGCAAGAACATAGCTTTGACTTGGTGCGGCATCGCAAGCACAAAATTTATCGCAATCCAGACGGGCTCATGTTCGTAACCGCGAGTACTCCATCAGATAGGCAAGCACCGCAGAATGCGCTTTCTACCCTTAAGAAAATCCTGCGACAGGCGAACTCCGCACTTGAATCCCTGCAAGTGGCCGACCCTACTCCCTTGAGTGAACCCGTACCTGAGGTTCACGCCCCCCTTCCGGTCGAACCTGTGCCTTCGATTGAACCTATGCCTGCTATCCAACCAGCACCAGCATATATATCAGACGAGGAGTGGGAAGCATGGAAACGTCGGTATTGGCATGACGAGAAGTTGCATGCAAAGAACGAAAGGTTTCTGTCTGTGGTCAGTGCGTACGTTGATCGTGCAAGTGAGTTAATGCATGAACGCGGACACCTTGCCCTTGACGTCTTTCTCGCCACAGATGCGGTCAAGTCCAAGATGCGTGACTTCCACTACAAGAGCAAAGTTCTGTTGTATAACATCGCGGTCTTCAAACAAGGCATCGTGTTTGAGCAAGGCACAGACATGCCAGTCCTGTGGGCCAGCAATGGTCATATTGGAATCAGTGCTCTCGTATATTGTAATGTCTATACACAGCATGAGCCATCAAGGGTAACAACGCTACGTTTTGACTTGGACGGCTTCCCTGTACTGTGTGAACTACCTGAAAAAGGGGCACGCAAATTCTTGCTTCATTGTAGTGCCGAAGATATCACGCTGATGAGTGCGAACTACCCGAAAAAGGGGCACGCAAATTCGTAGTTCGTATTCCATGCGCCGTATTCTACACCACCATCGGCTCTCCAGTCCGCCCCCGAAATTGTGCCCGAGTGCACTCGACCAAACCGATCACCCCATTGTCAATGACCTTGGTCGGAGTTGCGTGCACTCATTAAACCTCCAGCTCACAGCCAGCTCACAGCCAATCGCACTGGCTGTGGTGTTCGGGGTTTACTATGCTTCGTTTACCTGTCTGTTCCGAGCATTCTCTGCGTGGATTTCATCCAAGCCCTTCTGTACTTCTTCAGGTATTACATCGTCGATCATGCCTAGTTTAGGGATACTTACCTTTCCACCCGGAGCAACGAGAATTAAAGCATCCCCATGCTGGATGTAAAGTATTCCGTTGTTTTCAATATACGGAGGAAGCGGCAATCCGCGTTCCGCCGCGAGCATTTGCTCGAATTGATCAAGGACGGTCTGCTGTTCTGTAGTCATGCGCCCTCTAAGTGAACTGCTCGAAACGATCACGCAGCCCGCGTTTCCTTGAGTTCTGCGCAATCTAGCGACACGGTGTAGCCTTGCTCTTATCTGTTTCTGGTGACCAAATTTGATACTCCCATTCTGCCAAGCAGAGCGGCTTCGCCTTCCATCTCAGGCTGTTAATCCAATAGATGTATTCTTTTTCGCTGTCGCTCGCCGTCCACTTTCCGTCGATGCCGCCTGCTGCCAAGACTTGTCTATCAACGGGGCAGTGGGGCGGAGTCACAATCTTCCCAAGCCGCCATAGGTATTTTAGATAGAGGTTAAAAGCTTTCTGCGAGGTGCCGTAGCGCAGCCGTCCGTCTTTAAGGATCGGCGTGAACTTGGCTGAGAGAGTATCAGAAATCCTTCGGATGGCTGCATAATGATCAGCGTCCGAAACGGCTTGTGTATATCGTTGGGACTCGGCACGGATCAACCTAGAGAATTCCCCACGGAAATCCTCCCGCTCATTGCCCACTTCCTCTCTGCTGTAAACCCTGTTCTTACGCTGGCTGAGCGCGGATTTGAGGCTCTCTCGCATCGCAACGTATTCATTTCTAACGCCCGTTTGTTCGAGAAAAAGATCGGCCATAGCTTCCCTCCACTGAACTCAGCTTAGTTTCACCCGCCGTTTCCAGCTCCGAGTCGCTGAAATTGTATCGCTGGAGAGCAGTTTTGCAAGTGTTGAAGCCAGCTTCGTGGATGAAACATTGAATCCCTTACCATATTGGGTTTCGCCGCCAGCGGCAAAAACGGCGACTGGGGTTTGGACGCCCTCTGACCGCCGACTTCGATCCTGAGCGCTCACCAAAACTCTAACGAAAACGAATTTCCACTTTGCGCCTCATCATTAGAACCCAAAACAGAAAGTGCGGCAGGTTTTGAAAACGTAATGCATTTTTGCGAAATGGAAGTTCGGGGGCGGCTTGCATTGCCCTGTGGCGAGCGTGCCACGATCAAAATCGAGGGCGGCTGGTATTGCCAGCACCATGGCGATGCACTGCAACAGGCTCAGGAGCGTTGGTCGGGCATCCACCTGTTCCCGTTGACCTATGAAAACACAAAGGAACAGGCTGACACCCCTATCGACGGGGACGGCAGGTTTTGGGATGACGAAGAATAGCCACCCGGAATGCCTGTTGGAAGCTGATGGCAAGATACTTCACAGACCGAGAACAGGCTCAAATCCGGACATGGCTGCTCGAACTGCGGGAGATCGTCTCCCCGGACAAATTCGCCCCAAACCGTGAACGAGCACGTGAGCTTGTGAGGCGACTAGATCGGCTTAAGTTCGAGCCAACAAGCATCATTGATGATGAGTTCAGGCGTGTGCGGCGCATCTGGCGGCGACTGGATGCCCAAGCTGATTGACCTTACGCGCCCCGAACGGAGAAGTCAGGGGTAAGTGGCGGCGAACAACGGCGTGAATTGATTCCATCGCCGTTTGTTGCAGCTGGCGATGCCCAATATGGTAAAGAACACCTCCTGTTTCATCCAACAAGCGAGTTTCAGCACTTGCAAATTAGCTTGCCAGCGATATGATTCAAGGACATTCAGAGTTGAAAAAGGAGGTTCCCGTGAAAGCGGCGGCTTGGCTTATGCTAATTCTTGCCCTGATCATGGGTGCATGGGCTATATCGGACTACGTCGAAAATGAGCAGACAAGGCTCCATCACGTAGGCAGACTCGACCCGTTGGGATCAAATCAGCGCTGGAACAGCGCCATGTCACAGGTAAATCGTGACGAAGATAATGAGCGATGGGATGCTGTCGTGGGATTACTCGCTGTCGGCGCTTTAATCGGGGCGATTGTGCTGTTCTCCAAGACAAAGAAGGACAAAGTAGAATGCCCTTCCCCCGGCGAATTTAGGTCAGATGCCCATTCGAAGAAGTGCCCGCAGTGTGCGGAGTTCGTGCAGCCCGACGCCAAGATATGCCGTTTTTGCAGGCACGAGTTTGAGGATGAGAAGCCAGCAGAACTCACGGGTTCATGCTCTTCCCCGGAATCGTCCTCAAGTGAGGCACCAAGATGAATGCTCGCGTAGCTGTAATGGGACTTCTCGTCCTGCAACTTATCGCTGGCGCTTTCGCCCAAGATGCTCCAAAGCGCACTGCACAGGATTCAACAACGCCAAAAAGCACAATTCACAACGTGGGCTTCCACGGTATTGCTGTCGGACAGCCAATCTCCGCGTTGCCGAACCAGTTTCATTGCGGTGCCGAGTACTGCGATGGAATTGTTTGGGGTAGCTTCGTTAGCGTGTCTGTTTGGAAATCGACAGTCGGGTTTGTCGATGTGATTTATCAGGGGGTCACACGCAGCTTCAAGATTTCCCACATCATTGAGAGACCTACCATCAGTTTGGCACAAGCCGTTAGACTCCATAGCTTACAAACTGGGGCAAGAGTTCCAGTATTGCGCTACGCTGGGGAGTCTGACTTTGTGGATGTTGCCAATCGCATTGTATACATGACAGCAGAATCGACGCCCTCTCTTACTCCCGAAGGAATCGGCAAGAATCGCGTCAAGGTCGTAACTTATATATTTTCTGGTTATCCAAAACTGGCACTTTCTAATAGCGAGTCGCTTGGGCTTGCGCAGGCTTCCCTGCTGGCTGACGCAAAGATTGCGCCCTTATACTCACCCCCGTCCGCCAAATTACCACTGATACTCTCTGGCTACATGCGTGACGTGGGATTGCTCTACATCGAAAGCGTGGAAAGTGCCGTTGGTGTCATGACTGACTCTGAAATACCCTTTGATAGCCGAGGGGATCGCTCTGAGGCGCGGTTTAAACTCGTAAAGGCACTGGATGATCGCATCGAAATACATGTAGAGAGCAAGGCGGACAAGGAATTCTATGAGCGAGGACTTCAACGGTTGCGGACTTTAGGTCAACTAGATGCATCCACGATTGACCTTTCCTTCGTGCTCATTGAGAGAGCTAGGCTCACTCAGAATCCTGATGACAAGACCCGAGCCGATGAATGCTCCCGCATAGCGCAGGCCAAAACGAAGCTCTATATCACCTGCGACACGGAAGTGAGGACAATCATCAAGAACGGCGAATACGACCCGGATAAGTTGCTCGACCGGTGCTATCTGCCGGACACGGGAAGTTGTGGTACGGGAGCAGCGTTGCCGCAGATACCAACTCCTCCCCAAACAGCAAACTTGCCCGATGCCATGAAACAGCAGGCAACTGTTAATTCAGAATCGGCCAAAGCATCGCCTGCCGCCGCCGCAGCATTAGCACACGTTGGTCACCAGCTAACCCCAGAGGAACTGGCTCAACTTGTCAAAGACGGGCAAGCCTCGCGCTGTGCCGTACTCACCATACCATCCGGTGCCGAGGTCTACGTAGATAGCAACATGGCTGGAGTTTCCCCACTGGTGTTTGTATTGTTAAAGCAGGGCGATACCCCCCGCACTGTCACTATTAGAATGAACGGCTACAAAACGGTAGAAAAGAAGTTTATTCCTGATGGGAAGACGATTCCAATAGGGCTGACGTTGGAAAAGAATTCCCAGTAGACGGGCAGCATCACGGAAGATGCGCGGTCAATAGTCCAGCCGCTTAGAAGAAGGAAGTCGCCAGCATGAGTCTCTTTAGGTTTCGCTATCCTGAGTGGGTAGAGGTCGAACCGAGTTTGTGGGTACAGAAATGGGCTGGTTTATATGAGTTGAGGAAAGAGCGCAAAAAGGATGATTGCGTGTACAAGGTTTTGATCGAGAAAAATGGGACTTTATCAGGCGACGATTTTGAACTGGTCGGGCGATGGAAGGAGGGGTGTTTTGCGAAAACCAATGGCAGGTGGAAGACGAAAACCACTGCGGCCTACGATGTTTGGATGCAGGCAAGAAATGAGCCTCCTAAGTGCCCCGTCGAAGGGCGCATCGCTGATTTCTTGGAGATTTGGTGCGAGAGGAAGTTCGCATCGGGAGTTTATAAAAAATCCGGGCAGGTGCAGCAGCAACGTTTTGGATTGTCCCGTGCGAGTGCGCTGCTGCATTTCATCAGCGTGGGTCGCTTTCCAATCTACGATGGTTTCACCGGAAGCGCAATTCGCCGTTTAGGTTCGCGGCTTCCGTGTGATCTCACCATTGATGGGTACTTGAACAAGTTCTGCCCGCTTTTTTCCTCAATTGCCAATGACTGCGGCCTTTCTAGCATTGACGATTTGCGAAGGCTGGATAATGCATTACGTTGCTACGGCGCAATAACTGTTCCTATTTCCAAGATCGCTGAACCGGGGCGAGCAAAAGTCAAGCAACTGGCAGAGCTGAAGAACTGATTTTGGGCGATCCCTGCCTGAACACCCCTATTTCCCCCCGCTTCCTCCTGCTGTGCCCCTCCACAAACAAGTGTTTCTGGCAGGATCGAAACACCGAAATCCGACCCCGCAGAATCAGCCACTTACAGCCGCCGATTCCGCAGGGTTTTTGGAAGCCTGCTGGAGCGCCCGACAGGCGGTGCCGACGCCGATGCCTAGCTGCTGCGAGATTCGCTGCCACGAAGCCCCTGAGGCACGCAGGCTGGCAATCTGGGCGGCGTCTACCATCGTCCGTGGACGACCAAGCGTCTTTCCGTTGGCTCTGGCATTCTTCAGCCCGGCGCGGACACGCTCTTGACACAGTGCCCGTTCGAACTCAGCCATAGCACCAATGATCTGGAACATCAGCCTGCCCGATGGGGTGCTGAGATCGAGGTTGTCCTTGAGGCTGACGAAAGCCACGCCATAGGCATCGAGGTCGGCCAAAGCATTGACCAAGTGCTTCAGTGAGCGACCGAAGCGGTCGATCTTCCAGCACAGAACGGCGTCAAACCTCCTGCGCCGTGCTTCAGCCATGAGCCTGTTAAGTTGTGGGCGGGATTCCTTGGAACCAGACACCCCTTCGTCAACGAACTCTCCGACGATCTTCCACCCACGGCGGGCGGCATACTCGCGGAGTTCGGACAACTGCATCTCTGGGTGCTGACCGTTCAGGGTGCTGACTCGTGCATACAGGGCGACTCGCATGGTGACCTCCGTGGTGGCAACCAGCAACGAACTTCAATTTCTGGTCGCAGGACGCGGGCTGTGGTTTCTCTCTTGCAGTGCCCAACCTCGGCACCATCGAAACAGCGGTTTTGGACGGCAAATTTCGGGTCTCTGAACTGGTCGCCAGCCGTGCTGGCATCGGCGCACGTTAGAGTTGAATGCGGCGGAACGGCAGCATCAGGCTCCAGATCGGACGACCGCCGCCTCCCATCGCATGTTTTGTTCGTTCCAAACGATTTGCTTCCGACCGATCCTTAGCAGGTTTCTGTTCCAGAGTGTGGCATGCACCTGATCGCCGTCCACTTCCTTGATGATGGCGATGCCCCGACCAAGAACCGCAACGCGGTCGCCTCCCCTGAGCCGCCGTTGCTGCCTGCGGCGGGCATACCACCGATGGCTGCGCTGGATTAGTAGATCGAGCCCGTCTGCGTCATAGCCGGAGTGGCTGTGCCAGAGCGGCAGCGTTCCGCCTTCGCCTTGGACGAAGATGTCGCAGGAGTAGGCGGACAGTGTCGTGAGCCGCGATTCGGCGGCTCCCATGCTAAGGGGCACCATGTCGAGCGGCAGCATGAGGTTCTTGGGATACGCATACTGCGCACGCCAGCCTAGCTCGTGCTCCACGACGGTGCCCCACAAATAGACCTCGCCGTAAATGCCGAACTGGAGCAAGCCTGTCTTTTGCAGGTGTTCGAAGCCCTTGCTTGCATAAACGCCGCACGTGCATTTGGAGGCGGGGGCATCGTGGCAGGCTTGAGCTTTGCAATCGGCAGCGAAAGCTTTGCCGGGCAGCCATGGAGTTTGATTAAGCGATTTCAGCCCAGAGGCGTCCCAATGCCACACTCGGGAGGCGACAATCGGCGAGATGTAGTCAGGAATGGTCATGGTGCGACTGGCTCACGCTCGGGTTCGGGTTGAGGTTCGCAGTCAGGAAGCCTGTCCGGCCTCGTTTCCGGTTCGCGTACCGGAAGCTCCAGAGGCTCAATCACAATGGTCCGAAGCGGTTTCCCAATCTGCATAGGTTTCACTCCTTCGCCAAAGGCGCTGGTTAAGTGATCCACCAAGCACAACCAACTGTGCCGTCAAAACGGCGGTTGGGAACAGCAAATTTCGGTCTCTAAAGTGGTCGCCAGCGGTGCAGCCATGGGGCAGCATGGGCGCACGATACGGCGCACGTTAAGCCGCCAACACCGGGCGATCCGGCTCTGAACCACAGCTAAGTGCTTGAATCAGGGTAGGGGTTACCAGTGGGCGGAATCTCATAATCCGTAGGTCAGTGGTTCGAGTCCACTCGCCGCCACCAGTTAAATCCCGTATTTTCAACGTCGCCCTCGCTTGCGCCCGTTCCGGGTAGTCCGCTGGCGCACAATAAGGCGCACGGAGTTCTCCAGCGCCTTCATCGCTTTAACGCTGTCGCCGTCCACGGTCTTGACGTAAACATTCATCGTCGTGCTCAGGTTGGCGTGTCGGAGAATCGCCTGTATCACCTTGTCCGACACCCCAATTCGGTACAGGTTGGTCGCCAGCCCACGGCGGAAGGCATGCCAGCCACGCCAGACGACCCGGTGCTCATCCCGCTCGAACTCGTGTCCGTTGCCGTGGTCGGCACGGCTGCGACCACAGTGCTTGCAGAACTCCAGCCGGGGCTGGATGGAGCGGTTGGTCAGGTTGTTCAGGCAGAGCGGCTTGCCGACTGAGTTGGCGAACATCGCCCCGGACACCGGGGAGCCGCATGTCTTTCGGTACGCATCCAGCATCCGCCGCAGGGGTGCGATGACCGGAACGGGAGCTTTGCTTTTGGCGGTCTTCGGCTCATCGACGACCCCGTACCACACGGAACGTGTGACACGGAGTTCCTTCCCGTCATAATTTTCCCAAACCAAGCCTTCAATCTCGCCCCGCCGAAGCCCGGTGAACGCCGCCGTCGCTGCGATGGTCGCCGCTGGCTGAGGTAGGCTGGCAACGATGTTCGTCACTTCCTCCAGCGTGTAAGCGTACGTTTCGGCAGCAGGACGAGCCTTCGGGATCGCAACCCCGTGTACCGGGTTCGCACCATCGAAGTATCCCTGCTGCTTGGCATGGTTGAAGATGCCTGATAGCAGAGCCTTGATGTGGCGCAGGGTTGTACGCCCGATGTTGTGCTGGTCAGCGATGTCCTGCATAAGCTGCTGCACGTCGCACGTGCGAACCTCCCGCAGCCACCATGGACTGCACTGAGCTGCCAGATAACGACGCCAGATGTTTCGGTATCCGTTGCGGGTGGACGCACGTCTCTGGTCGCTCGCATGGGGCAGGTAAACACGGGAAACGAAATCACCAAGGGTGGTAACCGCCGCCGCCGAAAGGCGCTCGTTGTTGACGGGCTCAAGGGCTACGACCGCCAGATGGCGCACGCTGGCTTTGGTTTTGTGGTCGGCACCGACAGGCGCAAGGCGCTTCGCCCGCTGGACGACGTGCAGTTTCCCGCCCTCGCATACCTCGACACGGTAGCGAAGCACCCACCAGTTGCCACGGCGGTAGATATGCCCAGTCTGTTTGCGGTCTCGGGTGTCCATGGATTCCAAGGCGACCAACCGGCCTAGCTGACCGCCTTCTTGCCTGCCTTGCGAGAGAGCCTGACCCGCTTCTGCGATACTCGGTGCGGCAGCTTCACCAGCTTGCCAGCGGCGTCCCTGTAGCCATGGTGCATCCGGGTCAGGAATACCCGCAGGGCATGGTACGGGTCTTTGCCATCGCCAACCCTGCCAATCGCCTTGGCTATTTCGGCGATGGTTTTACCGTCAGCCCACATTCGGGCGACCTCGGCGTAGGGGAATGGACGACGCTCGGCAGGGCGAGCTTTTGCCTTCTTCGGTGCCGGAGTTGCTTTCTTCATGCGACCAACCCTGTTGACTTGCTGCGTGATTGTTGACATGCGAGCCATGCTCGCAGGTAGCACTCAACTCCAACTAACAAATGGTCGTCAGGCATCCCCGGCGCAAACACGGCGACGAGGTCGTCGTATGCCTGTCCGACTCTCAATTGCGAGTGGATGTCGTCCAAATGAGCTAGTTCCTGATGAAGAGCGACGTAGTGCTGGGCGGCCTCATCAACGCTCACTTCTCGTCATCGTCCCCAAATAGCAGGCCGGGATCGCTGGTGTCGATGCTGACCAGATTGCCGTGAGCATCACGGGTGGTCGAGAACCTGTCGCTGGTGCGACCTTTCAGCCTACCCTCAGCGTCACGCACGACTGACGAATCGTCTGAGAACCCGGTGGTCACGCTGCCGATGAGCCTGTTTTTCCCGTCACGGATGTACTTTTTGACTAGAGCCATTGAGCCTCCATATGCCTGTTTAGGCTTGATCCACGAGTTCATTGGCAGCTTCGCTTCTACGAAGCTCGGACTGAAGATGATAACGCGGGACTCAGGCTGGGCGAAGAGTTTCAGCCGGATGGGTTGGGTTGGTATCTGCGACCCGTGGCAGCGTCCCAGAAGCCGCTATGGTGCGATTGGCGGCTATTCTAGGCGGGTCTTGGCGTGACGGGTGTGCTTTGTCTGTGCTTGGCTGCTTCCGCCGCTTCCCGGGTAGCATAGTAACCAAGATGCACTATTTTGCCGTTGTCGCCAATTGCACGGTTGCGTCTCGGTGGTGGTATACGGACGACATCGATCAGTTCCCAGCGTTCCGCGGCTGGGATGGTTTGGGATGGGGTCGGGGGCCGTTTGTAGGTCGAGTTCTTCCAAGGGCATTCACTCTCTGGTTTAAACTTCTTACCAGCGATCTCACGGAAGAACTGGTTCGAGCACCAACCGCAGGTATGGTCGTGCTCACTGGCTGGGCGTGGGCTGTGGGGTGACACCCGTGGATGCCAGCGGTCTAGGATTTGCAGTCTGGCGATGGCGTGTCCGTTGAGCCAAGAAGCATGGTCGTCTGCCATCTAAATTCCTCCTATGGATTAAATTCCTCCTTGCAGCCAACATGCCATTAATTGGTCGAACAGCATACCAACATCGCAATTTTAATATGTAATGCGTTGTTGCTACGTTGCGCTATTGCGGCATTGAACACCGAGCAGCCTCGTGAAGACCCTTTTATATGTATCTTTCTCTCTTTCTCTAACATTACAACCTTGCAACACCGTATCACCGCAACACCGTATACTCAATTAAAATTGCGATGTTGGTTAGAGAACGTCCACATTAGACATCTGCCGGTCGTCTGGCTGGTTAGACCACCACCAGCCGTCCTTTTGTTTGAAGACCTTCACACCCAACTGACTAACCGCAGTCTGCATTGTCCGTGTGCCGATCCCATCAGCTTCTGCCAGCGCATACATCTCCCGTGCTAATTGCGGCCCCTCAGCCAATTTGGTATTGATGAGTGCCTTGGCAAGCATCAGCTTGCTGTCACCACCACGGTTCTCTTTGGCGTCCTGCCTCTGGTCGTCCAAAAGCTGGTCAGCCGACTTGTCAAGCACACCATCCCATATTACCCGGGGCACGTCCGTGATTTCCCCCTCGATGGTCAACGGCACACCTTCAAGGTGGTATTTCATACCCGTCCGTTTCTTGTGGACGTTGCCTTTGACCAGTGCCATACGGATAGCACCCGGCTCAGTGGACTCCTTACCCTTCTCTTTGGAGATTTCCCAGACCGCCCGGGCGATGCCACCAACACGGACGGACCCCAACACTTTGCCGAGCGCGTCCGTGTCACCCCGCTTGCTGTGATGAATGAGTCCAATGACCGTGACCCCTGTCTCCTCGGTGAACTTCGCTACCGCTTCCAACACGGGGGCAATCTCTTTGGCTTTGTTCTCATCTACGTCCGGCCAGTAAGAGTTCATCGGGTCAAACACGATCAATTTGATTTCAGGCACTTTATTCACGGCGTTCCTGAGAATTTTCAAGTCGTCCTTGATGTTAAGCCTACGGTTATATTTCTCTTTTGCTCCCTTTTTATCAGTCACCCTGCTGTGTAATGGGAGAATGATGTTGTCGAGATTTGCATTGGCTGCCTTGAGTCTAGGAATTATGGTAGCCTGCTTGCTGTCTTCCGTCGCTGCGTAAAGCACAATGCTTGGCCCCATCGTATTCTTCTCACCATCAGGCCAATCATCACCACGGCTGACTCTGGCGCTAATATCCAGCAGTCCGAGAGATTTGCCATTGTCTGGCTTACCCACCCATAACGTCAGCGCCTGTGGTATCTTGTCCAGCCACAACCAGCGGAACAGTTTTGGTGTGATGTGACTCGCTCGCACCCCAATCAATTCAGTGCGTTCGTCTTCCGTCTCGTGCTGTCCAATGCGAGTGAGTCGTGGTTCAGGCGGCTCGGTCTTCTCTTCTTTTGGTGGAATAATTGGTTCTACATCCGCTGTTTCTATATCGATACCACCTGAGTCGATGTTGAAGACCGAGTAATCATCATCATCCTCCCATATTGGGCCAATGTAAGGTTCATGATCTTTGTTAAGAAACTTAATGAGCTGTCCGATGGTCATCCCGCTGGTCGGGCAGCCTTGGGCGAAGCATGACCAGCCGAAGACTTCGCCGTCCCAATAGAACGCCGTCAACTTGCTGTGACGGTGCTTATGACCAACGCCCGGACACTCCGACACCACATACCAGACGCCGTCCTTCACAAAGTCAATGTCAATACCGTAGAAGTCCCAAAAGTCCGAAGGATCGAACTTCCGATGGATGGGCAGCGTCACTTTTGGTTTGGTTGTGGTTTTGGTTGGGCTACTCTTCTCCCGTACCCAATCTGACAGCCATGGAAGCATCTCGGTTGGCACTACATCTTGAGTCAGCACATAGAGATTGCCGTTGGGGTGGATTGATCCGGCCCCCACCAGATACTTGTTGCGAGCCCTGAAGCTGAACCACTCATGGTGGTGGTGTGGCTTGTCTTCTTGACAGACGGCGCAAGCCGACTGAGGTTCTTGCTTGGAGCATGAGCACGGCGTTGGCACGCTGACGCTGCGATTGCCTAGCGCCTTGGTATCATCATTCATTTTGAAGATGAAGTGCTGACCGCCACCACCCGACCGTTGCTCCCGGGTTACTGGTCGTGGCTGGTTCTTCTCTCTACAGGCCCCCTCAACACCGTCAGGAATGTCGAACTCCAGAAAGCCGAATTCGCCGTCCGCCAGCATTGCGACATTGTAGTTGGGGTTGTCGGTGTCCCATTGAATGATTTTGTTGGGGCTGGTGGTGGCTTCTTCAAGAAACTTCATCCCAGAAGGTGGTTCCTTCACTTTAGGAAGCAGTGGGAATACTGGAATGCCTAACTTAGCGATAGGTAATGCTATGTCTTTGAAACTCATTAGCTCGCCAGCTGCTCTGTGTCAACTATGTTAACGGGTTTTGGTTTTGGACCGCACTTGCGGGGAATGCCCCATGCTTTACAAAAGAGTGATAGCTCCGGTTCTCCGTAGCCGGACGCCGCCGCGACCCGCTCAAGCGTGATTCCCGTCTCCAGCAATTGCCGCAGTTCGGGTAAGGTTATTTGTGATCGTTTCGTCTTTTTCATAACAGCTCCTTACCTAGTGATACTGTATCGGACTTTCTGCTGATTCATTAGCGAATCAACAGAATTTTTCATTATCAATTCAAAAAACATCATAAACATTGGCAAATCCGATGGCTAAAACCAACTAATCAGAAAAATTATTCGCTACCAGCCCATAGGTAGGAAAAGAAAAAGCCCCAATCTGCTAGGACTGGGGCTGGAGAACGATGGTATGAAATTAATACTGGACTGACAATCAAATGCACGAACTGCGAGACGCTGGTCTCACAACTTCCTGACGGTTCTTTCCCGTTCCACGAGTGTCCCCTGCCCGAGGGCTGGTGGGCTTGGGCAGAGAGCATCACCTCACTGGATGACCCTAACCCATTCCACACATACACAGTACATGACCGCAGCGGTCATGAAGATGACGATGACGACGGGGAACTGTAATGTTGACCCAGCAAGAAAAGGGCCCCCGCCAGCGGCTCGGCTTGGGGGCCTTCAAAAAACATTGAATGGTATTTCTTGGACTTTCATTCCCCTCATTTAGGAGCCCAATCACGGATTCTTCGATCCCGATCCGTGACCTCAGGTTCAGAGAATCACGACAATACTGGAAAAACGCTGATCGACCGATCCGGATCGATTTGGCGTTTGGGAGGAATTACGGTGCACGCACGATCAGAGTTCCGAGAAGTTTTAATATCCACCAAAATGCGCCGATGGTTGCGGATTGCCAAGTACCCGCATGTCGATCCACGGTGTCCACCAGCACGAGCGCGACGTAATTACTGGCGGTTGTGCAAGGCATATCCGCAAGTGATGACTAAGCTCGGACTTTCCGAAATAGCGGTGTACCAATGAAGAAAAAGGCGCTCGTGACTGCACATCACTGCCAGATGGACAAAGATGGCGGGGTTACGATCCAAAGAAATGCTGTGGGGAGCCGACACACCACTTCGTCCAGTACGATAAAAAGTATTATCTGTGCCTAATGCACATGGTCACGAGTGGATTTCTCGACATGGACAGCAAAGCGCCGGATGCCTGCGAACAGCCTATAAGCGTAATCATGGAGTCATTTTGCTAGTGGCACCTGCGGCTCGCGACGGCGCTCTTGTCGAGACTGTCAATAAGGCGGAACCAAGGGAAAGTGAGGCTAAAGGATAGGGTCTCAGAATCGCCGCTCGGCGAATGGCTGAGGTTACCAAAAGCATCTGGCCAAAACAGGCCACCTGCGCGATACTTGTCGGCGTGTCCAACACTCCCCATTTCGCCTACCCCGGCGGCAAGGCCCGACACCAGAAATGCATCGTCAGCTTGTTCCCGCCGGTCGGTGACCGCTTTGTCGATGTTTTTGCTGGGAGAGGAAATCTCACATGGGCCGTGATGTCCATGCTCAACTACCGCAGGTATTGGATCAATGCCGTGGGGACGTATCACTTCTTCAATGAGATTCGTTTTCTTGGACCAGCCCCAGTTGTCGGGCAATACCTGTTCAAAGACAGAACCAGAGAGTTCTACGAAAAAAGCAAGGCGCAAACGCTGGGCGTTAATCGACAACAGGTAATTGATGAACTGGAGGAGATTATAGCGGCTCACCCGGAAGTTGACTTCACGCGGCCCGCAGTCGCTGGAGCAAAGTTCTCCGTGATAGACCTTTTGAATTGGCATAAAGAGGCACAGGCAAAGGCGACTGAAGAACATGATCGCCAGCCCGCGTCCCCAGCAACAGAAGGTTATGTCAGCCGGGACGGCGGCACATTTGATTCCAGAGGCGCCTCCATGAGAGTCGGCGCAGGTATAACCAAGAAAGGTATGTCCCGCCTCTTTTATGGAGCTGGTGTGTTGCTGGAGAAAAACTGGAAGCGAACAAAGCTCACCCAACTTGATTACCGGGAAGTGCTGGCGCAATGCACCAAGCACGACATGGTGTATCTTTGACCCACCATATCGAAATGCAAACGTGGGAACGTATGACACTCATAGCATTGATTTTTCGGGGCTGCTTAAGACGCTGTTACATGCGCCATATCGATGGGTGCTAAGCGAATATCAAGACGACGATGACTTCTATAGGGTCTTGGGTGACCCGATTCTTCGTATTCCGACCTACAAAGGCAACGGGGCTCCAGCCGTCGAGTGCGTATGGTCGAATTTTGAGCCGAGCTATTTGAACGAAAGGACGACTATGCCGAAAGTGGATACAGCGAAATTGCTCGAAAAAATGGAACAGGAGCGGAACGAAATAGATGCAGCAATCAAGATACTGAACCGAACGCTTCAACGCGACTTTGCACCGCCATCAGGCACCATGAAGCGAACTGCAAGGAAAACTGTAAAGTCAGCCTCGAAGGCAGCGCCCAAGAAGAAAGGGCGTGTCTATACGGACGCCGAACGCAAGGCGATGTCACAGAAGGTGAAGGCTGGCTGGAAAAAACGAAGAGCAAAAAAACGAAAAGACGAAGGCGGTGAGGCCGCCGCCATGGCGGCGAAAGCCTAAATAAAGCAGCCATTTCGGAGGCTCATTTTCCCTTGGGCTCTGTATACTGAGCTTATGGCAGCGGTTGCCCGCCGTGCATTGCTCTCGATACAGCCTTCCTCAACCATCCTGCCTGAGTCCCGCGTTATCATCTTCAGTCCGAGCTTCGTAGAAGCGAAGCTGCCAATGAACTCGTGGATCAAGCCTAAACAGGCATATGGAGGCTCAATGGCTCTAGTCAAAAAGTACATCCGTGACGGGAAAAACAGGCTCATCGGCAGCGTGACCACCGGGTTCTCAGACGATTCGTCAGTCGTGCGTGACGCTGAGGGTAGGCTGAAAGGTCGCACCAGCGACAGGTTCTCGACCACCCGTGATGCTCACGGCAATCTGGTCAGCATCGACACCAGCGATCCCGGCCTGCTATTTGGGGACGATGACGAGAAGTGAGCGTTGATGAGGCCGCCCAGCACTACGTCGCTCTTCATCAGGAACTAGCTCATTTGGACGACATCCACTCGCAATTGAGAGTCGGACAGGCATACGACGACCTCGTCGCCGTGTTTGCGCCGGGGATGCCTGACGACCATTTGTTAGTTGGAGTTGAGTGCTACCTGCGAGCATGGCTCGCATGTCAACAATCACGCAGCAAGTCAACAGGGTTGGTCGCATGAAGAAAGCAACTCCGGCACCGAAGAAGGCAAAAGCTCGCCCTGCCGAGCGTCGTCCATTCCCCTACGCCGAGGTCGCCCGAATGTGGGCTGACGGTAAAACCATCGCCGAAATAGCCAAGGCGATTGGCAGGGTTGGCGATGGCAAAGACCCGTACCATGCCCTGCGGGTATTCCTGACCCGGATGCACCATGGCTACAGGGACGCCGCTGGCAAGCTGGTGAAGCTGCCGCACCGAGTATCGCAGAAGCGGGTCAGGCTCTCTCGCAAGGCAGGCAAGAAGGCGGTCAGCTAGGCCGGTTGGTCGCCTTGGAATCCATGGACACCCGAGACCGCAAACAGACTGGGCATATCTACCGCCGTGGCAACTGGTGGGTGCTTCGCTACCGTGTCGAGGTATGCGAGGGCGGGAAACTGCACGTCGTCCAGCGGGCGAAGCGCCTTGCGCCTGTCGGTGCCGACCACAAAACCAAAGCCAGCGTGCGCCATCTGGCGGTCGTAGCCCTTGAGCCCGTCAACAACGAGCGCCTTTCGGCGGCGGCGGTTACCACCCTTGGTGATTTCGTTTCCCGTGTTTACCTGCCCCATGCGAGCGACCAGAGACGTGCGTCCACCCGCAACGGATACCGAAACATCTGGCGTCGTTATCTGGCAGCTCAGTGCAGTCCATGGTGGCTGCGGGAGGTTCGCACGTGCGACGTGCAGCAGCTTATGCAGGACATCGCTGACCAGCACAACATCGGGCGTACAACCCTGCGCCACATCAAGGCTCTGCTATCAGGCATCTTCAACCATGCCAAGCAGCAGGGATACTTCGATGGTGCGAACCCGGTACACGGGGTTGCGATCCCGAAGGCTCGTCCTGCTGCCGAAACGTACGCTTACACGCTGGAGGAAGTGACGAACATCGTTGCCAGCCTACCTCAGCCAGCGGCGACCATCGCAGCGACGGCGGCGTTCACCGGGCTTCGGCGGGGCGAGATTGAAGGCTTGGTTTGGGAAAATTATGACGGGAAGGAACTCCGTGTCACACGTTCCGTGTGGTACGGGGTCGTCGATGAGCCGAAGACCGCCAAAAGCAAAGCTCCCGTTCCGGTCATCGCACCCCTGCGGCGGATGCTGGATGCGTACCGAAAGACATGCGGCTCCCCGGTGTCCGGGGCGATGTTCGCCAACTCAGTCGGCAAGCCGCTCTGCCTGAACAACCTGACCAACCGCTCCATCCAGCCCCGGCTGGAGTTCTGCAAGCACTGTGGTCGCAGCCGTGCCGACCACGGCAACGGACACGAGTTCGAGCGGGATGAGCACCGGGTCGTCTGGCGTGGCTGGCATGCCTTCCGCCGTGGGCTGGCGACCAACCTGTACCGAATTGGGGTGTCGGACAAGGTGATACAGGCGATTCTCCGACACGCCAACCTGAGCACGACGATGAATGTTTACGTCAAGACCGTGGACGGCGACAGCGTTAAAGCGATGAAGGCGCTGGAGAACTCCGTGCGCCTTATTGTGCGCCAGCGGACTACCCGGAACGGGCGCAAGCGAGGGCGACGTTGAAAATACGGGATTTAACTGGTGGCGGCGAGTGGACTCGAACCACTGACCTACGGATTATGAGACCGTCGCTCTAACCATCTGAGCTACGCCGCCGGGGAGACATGCACGGGAGGCAGGAACGCAAGGTCGAGCCGGGCTGCTCGACGCTTCGATTCTAAGAGTTACAGCAAGGAGTGTCAAACCTCCGCTGCCCAATCGAGGCCAACCATCGCTGTCTCTGCCGCGCCGACTGCTAAGCGCACTTTAATGCGCCGGCTCTCCGGCGGAAATTCGCTAGAGCCCCTACGAACCGCCCGCTGGCGGCCTCGCGCCGCCGGGAACGGCGGCATAAGCCGTTGCGGCGGAATAAAGCCACCGACTATTGCATTGCAAGCGGCTGCCGGAGCATCCAACCCAGGTATAATCTGAATAATGCCGCCGGCGGGAGCCGGTTGGCGCCCCCGGCAAAGCCAGCCTTATGCTGGAGGAGTGCCGCAACTCGGGTAACGGGATCGGCCGGAAGTAGACATGTCAAAAAGCTCCAAGTTATTTCTGTTCAGCGTCTCCTGTGTGCTGGTGTTGTTCGTAATCGTTGGCAGCCTGGGAGTGAAAGCTTCCAGCAAGAATGATGGTGCCTACCGCCAGCTCAACGTTTACACGGAAGTCCTGCAGCGCATCCGCACCGATTACGTTGAGGACCCGGCCATCCAGTCGGTCACCGACGGCGCCCTGCACGGGCTGCTGGAGTCACTGGATGCCAATTCCAGCTATCTGAGTGCCACCGAGTACAAGCGTTACAAGCGCTTGAGCGAACACAAGGGCGATATCGGCGCGGCCGTCTCCAAGCGCTTCGGCTATGCCGCGGTGATTTCTGTCATTCCCGGTGGTCCGGCGGAAAAGGCCGGCGTAGCCAACGGCGACATCATCGAGGCCCTGGAGGGCCGCAGCACGCGCGACATGTCACTGGCCGAAATTCACGGCCTGCTTAGTGGCGAATCGGGCTCGACGGTCACGGTTTCCGTAGTTCGCCCGCGCCGCGCCACCCCGCAAAAGCTCACCATCACCCGCGAGGTGGTCAAAGAGCCCGCGGTTTCCGCCAAGATGATGGAGGGCGGCATCGGCTACCTGCAGGTGGACGACTTCCCCAAGGGACGCGCCCAGGAAGTTGCCGGCAAGATCAGGGAGTTGCAGCGCCAAGGGGCCAAGAAGCTGCTGCTGGATTTGCGTAATTCCGGAAGTGGAGAGGAAAGCGAAGGCATCACCACGGCAAACCTGTTCCTCAACCATGGGCTGATCGGCTATGTTCAGGGTCAGCGCTATCCGCGGCAGGATTTCAATGCCGAGCCCAACAAGGAGGTCACCGACCTGCCGCTGGTGGTGATGGTCAACCGCAGCACCGCCGGCCCGGCGGAAGTGATGGCCGCGGCGATTCTCGGCAATGCCCGCGGCGACGTGCTCGGCGACAAGACATTCGGCTCGGGCTCCATCCAGAAGTTGCTGGAGATGAAGGATGGCTCGGCCTTGCTGCTTTCCGTGGCCAAGTACTTCGGGCCCGACGGCAAAGCCATTCAGGATGTGGCGGTCACGCCCAATATCCTGGTTCCAGACAGCAGCGGCGAGGACTTCGTCTCGCCTGAGGACGAGCCGTCGGAGCAAGGACCGCCGGAGACAACCAAGAAACCGCAGAAAGACGAGCAGATGCAGCGGGCCATCGAGGTCTTGAAGAACCTGGGCAGCAAGGCAAGCTAGGGTAAATTCTCGCCCTACTCAAACTGAAAGCACCGGTTTCGCCGGTGCTTTCGCCGTTTTGGAGCACTTCCTGAGAAGGTCTATCCGGGCCGGCAAAGCCTACCCTGGAGGCCACTTAAGGTCGCGGCCACCCAGCAGGTGCAGGTGCAGGTGGAAGACCGACTGGCCCGCCCGCGGTCCTACGTTGTAGACGGTGCGATAGCCATCCTCGATGCCGCGCTCGCGGGCGATTTTTGCCGCTACCAACTGGCAGTGGCCGATGACTCCGGCGTCCTCCGGCTGGGCATGCTTGAGGTCAATGATGTGCTTCTTGGGAACGATCAGGACATGCGTCGGCGCCGCATGCCTGATGTCTTCGAAGACGTACACCAAATCGTCTTCATAGACCTTCTTGGAAGGTGCTTTCCCGGCGATGATGTTGCAAAACAGGCAATCGGACATGGTGGCGTTCCCTTAAGAAATAGAGATAGTAACACCGCAGGGTCATGCGGTGGGCTGGCAGCCGCCGCTTAGTCCAAGCGCACCAGGAAAACGCCGCCTTCGTTCACTTTGATCTTAGCGGCCACCTCCTGGGCTAAGCGGCGGTCGTCGTCCTGCACACGCACGCGCAGCCAGTAGCCGGTGGCGCCGGGGAAATCCAGCACCCGCGCCTGGCGATACCGGGCGATGAGAACCTGCTTCAGGCCCAGGGCGCTGGCACGCTGGCGGAAGGCACCAATCTGCACACACCAGTGGCCGCCAATGTCGATAGCAGCCGGAGCGTGCAGCACTTCCAGCTTGACCGTGGCCAGGCCCGGTCCCCACACGTCCAAAGCCTTGGCCGAGGCCACCGAAAGATCGATGATGCGGCCGTTTATGAACGGCCCGCGGTCGTTGATGCGGACGATGGCCTGCCGCATGGTCTTGAGGTTCGTCACCCGCACCAGCGACTGCAGCGGAAGGGTGCGATGCGCCGCCGTCAGCGCCAGGCGGTCATAGGCTTCTCCGCTCGCCGTCTTTCTGCCGGGAGGTTCGGGAACGTACCAACTGGCGATTCCAACCTCCGTCCACTCCGGCTCCGGCTCGGGCAACGGAGCCGGTTCAGGTGGTTGGGGTTCGTGCTTGGGGGCGGTCGGTTCCGAAATCGGCGGTGGCGGCGGCAGTTTGGCTTGGGTCTTTTTTTTGTTCTTGCCACAACCGGTGGCGGCAACAGATAGGGCTAGCAGCAGAGCCAGCCAGAAAATCCAGACGCCTCGCCGGCCTCGGGGCAGCGCTAAGCGGAATTGAGTTTGGCCCTGAACGATCACAGTGTACCGGCGCGTCTCATCCATTAACCCCAAGTAAGCAGGCTAATTATGCAGAGCGGGGCCGGATCGGGTCAATATCACAGTATCTTCTGAGTAACTAGAGCTCGGAGCTTCGGTATTAACGAGAGCGTTAATTTCGAACTGTTTGGCTTGGGCCTGCGAGTTTATTCCATGACACCCGCCAACGCGGGGAATTCGAGACAAAAACAACACTTCGCCCACTTGGCGATTCGAATGTGAGTACGTGTTTGGGAATGCCGGCCGAAGCACCGAGAACAGGGCACAGTAGTTACCGCTGTCCGGATTTTCCGGCTGTTCCAGAGCTGAGTATGGGAGTTGGACGGCAGATTGCTGCCCAGACGTAGGTTTGGTCGCAAAAAGAGGCCTTGTGAAGTTAAGTGCATTCAATGGTGCCCGTATTTTGCCGCTGCTGGTAATTTTTACCTGCAGCGCCTGGGCCCAGAATGCGTTACCGGGTGCGGAGAGTGGGCGCGAGATACACTTCCAGGGCTCGGCTGCCGGCCTCAGCCCGCAACCTTCCTTGAAGAATCTGCTGCCGGATGCCCCCAGCGCGCAGCCTCCTACGCCGATGGATAAGTTCCAAGTCTTCCTTGAGGATGCAACCTCGCCTTTGAGCCTGGGCGCCGCCGGGATCGGCGCGACCTTAACACGCGAGTCGCTGGAGCGCCTGCCTGCGGGGACGCAGCCCAGCTTTTTGGACGTGTACGGAGCCGCAGTGGCGCAAAAGGAGTCCAGCGCTTTCTTCGGCAAGTATCTTTATCCCTCCTTGCTGAAGCAGGACCCGCGTTATCATCCCTCGACCAGCGACAGCTTCCTGGGACGGGCGGCCTATGCGGCTTCGCGGCTGCTGATCACTCGCAACGACGCCGGCCACAACACGCTGAACAGCTCTTATCTGCTGGGCGTGTTGACATCGGCCGCCGTGGCCACTGCCTACCGTCCTTATTGGAGACAGTCCAGTTCCGCCACGTTCGCCAGCTTCGGCTCCATCGTCGGAAGCGACGCGGGCATGAACCTCTTCCACGAGTTTTGGCCCGGCATTCATCGCCGGCTGGAAAGGCACGCGCCCAAGTTCGTGCAGCGCCTTGAAAGAGCCCCGGAGCGCTAGCTGCAAACCGCGCCGGGGCAGTCGGAGAGCTTCTGAGCAGCTCACTTCCGTGCCGGCCCGGCGGCCGCCCCGGCATTTTGCGATGCCACATCAATTCCCGCTTCATTCTTTCCCGCCCACGTGCTACTTTCGCCTCAGCCCCGCGCCGATCACGGAGCTTTATGCTTACTCCATGCGGCTATGCCCCAACAAGCGCAACTTCGGTGCTTGTCGGGGACCCCTGAGGATGCGATGACTATCGACGAATTGCTCGCTAAAACCATGGAGCACAAGGCCTCCGACCTGCACCTGAAGGTCGGCAATTATCCTCACCTGCGCATCGACAACGACCTGGTGCCGCTGACGGAGTTTGCGCGCATCAGCACGGAAGAGATGCTGAACCTGGCCTTCAGCATAATGACCAACCGGCAAAAGCAGAAACTCAAGGAGAACTCCGAGCTGGACATGGCCTACGGCGTGCCCGGGGTCGGGCGCTTTCGCGTCAATATCTTCCAGCAGCGCGGCAACGTAGGCATCGTCATGCGCGCGATTCCCACCAAGATCGCCTCCCTGTCTGAGTTGAATCTGCCGTCGGTGGTGGAAAAGATTTGCGAGGAATCGCGCGGCCTGGTGCTGGTCACCGGCATTACCGGCTCGGGCAAATCCACCACCCTGGCCGCCATGATCGACCGCATCAACAGCAGCCGCGCCGAGCACATCATCACCATCGAGGACCCGATCGAGTTTCTGCATCGCGACAAGAAGGGCATCGTCAACCAGCGCGAGGTGGAAATCGACACCTCGTCGTTCGCCGCGGCGCTGCGCGCCAGCCTGCGCCAGGACCCCGACGTCATCCTGGTGGGCGAGATGCGCGACCTGGAAACCGTTGCCATCGCCCTGCACGCAGCCGAGACCGGCCACATGGTCTTCTCCACCCTGCACACCCTGGACGCGGTCGAAACCATCAACCGCATTGTGGGCATATTCCCTCCGGTCCAGCAGTTGCAGGTGCGGCTGCAGTTGGCGGCCACGCTGAAGGCCATCATCAGCCAGCGGCTGGTCAAGCGCGCCGGCGGACCGGGACGCGTGCCGGCCGTCGAGGTTATGGTCACCACCAGCTACGTGCGCGAATGCATCACCATGCCGGAAAAAACCTCGCAAATCCGCGAGCTCATTGCCATGGGCGGCTCGCAATACGGCATGCAAACCTTCGACCAGTCGCTGTTCGGATTGCTGAAAAGCGGGCTTATCTCGCTGGAAACCGCCCTGGAAAACGCCTCCAACCCGGACGACTTCAACCTCAAGCTGGCCGGCGTCAGCAGCAGCGGCGACCCGGCAAGGGATCAGATGGCCGGAATCGGATGAGGGGTAGAAACCATCCCACCCTGGCCAAGAAGTTAGGGTGGGACACCCGGCGGCGCTACGCCGCCAACTCCCAATCCCATAACCTCTAAAGCGGTTCCAGAGTTGATGTACTCACTAACCGTGGAAGCGCCGGGCTTTAGCCCGGCGAACCGCAGTCGGAAAGGAACCGGCTTTAGCCGCGGTGTTGGACCGCAGGGGCTGAAGCCCCTTAAATTTAGGTGGGCCTATTCACCGGGCTAAAGCCCGGTGCTTCCACCTGTGTACAGCAACTATAAATTTGCTCTAGAAATATATTGTCAATATGACCCAGTAGACCGCGTTGGCATAGCTCTTGCTGGTAGCGAAGCAGGCGCCCACGGAGAACCCGCTGGCGGGGGAGACGGCGGCTTGGCGCATATATTCCGGCGTGCGCGTCAGGTTGGCCACGGTGAAGGTCACCACGCGTGCCACTCCGGGCAGGGCCCCGGCTTTGCTTGGACCGAGGTCGTCGTGCCGTGCCATGTTGCAGGCCAAGTCGCGCAGCTTGGGGTTGGCGATGAGCGGCAGCGGGCGCCCGCCGCCGTTCTGGCGCAGTTCGTTGAACTGGCGCGCAATCTGCGCCTCGGCCTCGGCGGGAGAGCTTTTGGGAAGCAGGTTGGCGAAGTCCTGCGTGATCCATATCTGCTTTCCCACCCGCACCACCCCGATGCCGACCGCGCTGTAATTAGGGTTGAGAATATTGGCGCGATGCGGCGGCGAATTCATCAGCCCGTCGTTCGCCCCCGCCGCCGTCTCGTTGAGGGCGACGTTCTCGCCGCTGTAGTCGAAGTGCAAGCCGGCGGAGCCCAGCCGCTGGTCGAGTTCGGGCTCGTCGGGAAACTGGTGGGCAAGCTGGTGGCGCTGCGCCATCAGCTCCGAGTGCTTCCGCGCCTGGGCAGTGAGCTGCTCGTCGAACCGCAACCGGGCCAGTCCCCGCTGCGTGCGGTCCTGGTTCAGCAGGTAGAAAATCTGGTATTCGGCCCCCGAGTCCCAGGTTCCCACGCTCTGCGCCGCTGCCAGCGCGCTCCCCAGCACGCCCGTCTTGGGCGCGCCGGGATGGAACTCCAGTACAGTCAGGAGCACCGCCGTCAGAATCAGCCCGGAACTGCGTCGCACGCTCGCCCTCCCGCCTGAGCTGCAGCTTACCTGAGAGACCCTTACCTTTGCCAGTGGCGCGATGCTTCTCTTGCCCCTGTAAAAGCGGCTTGCGCTATCCGGAGCTGAGTAGCAGAATTGCGCCATGGTTGCCACCCTCATGCTGGTCTTTGCCGCCGCCGCCGTCACCGCCCTGATCGCCTATTTTCTTACCCGGTCGCCATACCTCGTCCGGGTCGCCGCGGCCGAGGCCGTTTCCACTCAAGTGGCCGAGCAGGCCAGGCAAAAAGAGGCGGAGCTGAACCGCCTGCGGGAGACCTTGCAGGCCGAGCAACAGGCGCGCACCGCCGCCCAGACCGCCCTCGAAGATGAGCGCAAGCTGCTGGTCGAGCAGAAAAAGACCCTCGACGAGGCGCAGAGCAGGCTGACCGAGGTCTTTCAGGGGCTGGCGGCACAGGCGCTGGTCAACAACAATCAGGCGTTTTTGAACCTGGCGAATGAAAGCTTCTCGGGACTGCGCAGCCATGCCGTAGACGACATCAGCAAGCTCGTGCAGCCGCTCAATGAGGTGCTGAACAATTACCAGAGCAACCTGCAAGTCATCGAAAGTGCCCGCCAACAGGCCTACGGCGAACTCAAGAGCACCCTCACCAGCGTCAGCCAGACGCAGGACCTGCTGAAGCAGGAGACCTCGAACCTGGTAACCGCCTTGCGCCGTCCGAACGTGCGCGGCCGCTGGGGAGAACTGACGTTAAAACGGGTAGCCGAGCTCACCGGCATGTCGGAACACTGCGATTTCGAGGAGCAGGTGACTGTCGAGCGCGAGAACGGGTCGGTGCGGCCGGACATGATCATCCATCTGCCCCGCGAGGTGATAGTGCCGGTCGATGCCAAGGTGCCGCTGGACGCCTACCTCGATGCCGTCGGCGCCTCCTCCGAGGCCGACCGCAAGCTGCACCTCAAGCGCCACGCCGCCGCCTTGCGCGAACGCATGCGGGCGCTCTCGGCGAAGGATTACGCCAATCAGTTTCAAAATACGCCCGGGGTTACGGTTCTGTTCCTGCCGAGCGAGGCCTTTCTCAGCGCCGCCCTGGAACAGGACCCGACGCTGCTGGAAGACGCCATGCTGAAAAACATCGTCATTGCCACCCCGGTCAGCCTGTTCTCGCTGCTTAAGGCGGTCGCCTACGGCTGGCAGCAGGACGCCATCGCCAAAAATGCCCAGGCCATCAGCGATGCCGGCAAGGACCTGTACGCCCGCATGCAGACGCTCTGGGGACACCTGGAAGACCTGCGCACGGGGTTGATTCGCTCGCTCGACGCCTTCGACAAAACGGTGGGATCGCTCGAGGCCCGCATTCTGCCTAGCATTCGCAAATTCAAAGAACTGCGGGCTACCTCCGAGGCCGATATCGAAGCCATGGAGCCCATCGCGCGCGCCCCGCGAGCCTTGAGCGCGGTTGCCCGTCCAGGCGCCACCCACGGCGAAGGCGGCGGAAACGGGAACGAGACTTGATACCCGCGTAATAGTCAATTTGAAAGGTGCCACGTGCTTCCACCAGAACATGGCAACGATAGTATTGCCCGAGCCTTCATGGGGTTGGCGGACAGTGCATGATTTACAAATTTGGGGAGATAGCGATCGATGAGCAAGGCAGGTTTTGCGGACGACGGACGGCTCAATGTGGCGGTGGTTGGCCTGGGCTGGTGGGGAAAGATCATCGTTGGAGACCTGAAGGACAGCGCCAAGGTTCGCGTGGTCAAGACGGTCGATAGCGTTGCGGCGGCCGGCGAATGGGCGCGGGCCCAGGGATACGAGTTCGTAGCCGACTATGACGCGGCGCTCGCCGATCCCGCGGTTGGGGCAGTTATTCTCTGCACCCCGCACAGCCTGCACGCCGGCCAGATCATGGCGGCGGCCAGAGCCGGCAAGCACGTTTTCTCGGAAAAGCCGCTGACGCTCACGCGTGGCGACGCCCTCGCCGCGATACAGGCCTGCGAAGCCAACCAGGTGGTTCTCGGTTTAGGCCATGAGCACCGCTTCAAGCCGGCCATGCAGGAGCTGCTGCGCGCCGTCAGAGCGGGTGAACTGGGCACCATCCAGATGGCCGAGGCGACACTGACCAATCCCGGCAGGCCCCTGCCGCCGGACAATTGGCGCGTGCAAAAGCTGGAGCGGCCCGCCGGTTCCATGACCGCCCTGGGCATCCATGGACTGGATATGTGCGTCGCCGTCTGCGGCCCAGCCAAGAACGTTCTGGCCAAGTCGAAATCGCTGGTCACCCCGCTGGAAGATACGCTGGGAATTCTGGTCGACTTCAAAAGCGGCGCCAATGCGGTAATCACGTCGGTCACTGGCCCGCCCTTCTCCATCCGCTTCGCCGTCTTCGGCAACAAAGGATGGATGGAGCTGCACGACAAAGCTCACCCGCAGGCGCCGAAAGGCTGGACCCTGACGCGCTCGAAGCACGGCGGTGGCATGGCGGAGACGACCGAATACCCGGCCATGTCCATGGTCAAGGCCAATGTCGAGGCATTCGCAGATGCGGTCGCGGGGCGCGCGCCCTACCCCATCACTCACCAGGAGATGGTGGCGAATATCGCCGCCTTCGAAGCCATCAGCAAATCGGCGGCGAGTGGCGAAATCGTAGCGGTGGAAGATTAACGGTTGCCGTGCAGGCCCAGCCGCCCCCGGCTGGGCGGGCGCGCGAAGCACGCCTGGCGAAGCGTTTGCCGGCAGGATTCAAATCAGCGCAATCTTCTTTTTTTGATTTGTTTGGTGAGTTCGTCGAGTTGTGCGCTGATCTTGTCGAGCTGCACTACAATGGCATAAAGTAACTGTTCGCTAATTGCGGGATGTTCTTCCTTCGCATATGTGGTAAGTACTTCATCTTTTAGCGCATCCCAAAGTCCCTCCATCGAACGTCCTCCGTTTAATTTTTTTCGGCAACGCCCAACAGATTTACCTTTTGCCGAACGCCCAGGTGTAATCGCAAGGTGGGCATGCAGTGGACGCTCAACGGCCGCCGTAATCTCGCCCTTGACTACAGGTTTATACCGTGCTCGGGGTGATAGCGGGAAGCTGTCGTTCAATCCAAGGCTCAATCTCTTCGGGGGCGAGCGGCTTGGAGAAAATGTGGCCCTGTACGCAGTCACAAGCCATCTCTTCAAGGAGGGTAAGCTGTTCGGCGCGCTCGGCTCCTTCGGCCACTACCTTCATCTGCAGATTGTGAGCCAGGTTGATGATCGTACCGACGATTTTCTGGTTTCGTTCATCCCCGACCATGCGTTCGACAAAGTGGCGGTCTACCTTGAGAGTATCGACGGAAAGCCGGTATAACCGGGCAAGCGAAGAAAAGCCGGTGCCAAAATCGTCTATGCTCAACCGGACGCCCAGATGCTGCAGCTCCTGAAGTATGCGGTTAGTGTGCGTGTCATCTTCCATCGCCACACTCTCAGTCAACTCAAGACACAGATTGCTTGCTTCTACCCCGGTTTCCCGCAATGCCTGCTTGACGATGCTCACGAAATCCGGTTCAGATACTTGCTTGGCGGAGACGTTGACAGTCACGATCAGGGGCGGTTCGTGGCTGAAACGTTTTTGCCAGCGGCGTAACTGCATGCAGGCCTGGTTCAGCACCCATGCGCCAATGGGTACGATAAGCCCAATCTGTTCGGCCACCGGGATAAATGTATTCGGCCCCACCAAGCCGCGGCGCGGCGACTGCCAGCGAACGAGAGCTTCAAAGCCCACGACATGCCAGCCGCGTACTGCGACGATGGGCTGATAATGCACGATAAACTCTTTTTTCTCGACCGCTTGCCTCAGCTCGGTCTCCAACTGCAGCCGTTCGACCGCGCGGTGGTGCATGGCTTCATCGAATAGTACCCGTCTGCCCCGTCCGCTGGCTTTGGCTCGATACATGGCGGTGTCGGCATCGCGCATCATCTCTTCCGCCGAAGCGTAACCGCTGGCGCTGGTCGTAACGCCAATGCAGGCAGTAACCGGCAGATTCATGCCGCGCAAACTAAAGGGTTGCTGGAGCTTTTCCGCCAGTCGATCGGCTACGCGGAGGGCATCGATCGGGTCTCTGATCTCGTCGAGGAGAATGGCAAATTCGTCGCCACCCAAGCGCACAACCAGGTCGTCTCCTTTGGAAAACCGGCTGATTACATCGGTGCGGCGCAGGCAGGCTTCCAGCCGATTGGCAATTTCCGCCAGCAATTCGTCGCCTGCATCATGCCCGAGACTATCGTTTATGGTCTTAAAATCATCCAGGTCCAGATAAAGCAGGCCACATAAATAATTCTTATTGCGTTTAGTCCTTTGCAAGGCAAGCCTGAGCCGGTCATAAAAAACGCGCCGATTGGGCAGCTTGGTTAACTGGTCTTGCAGGATGGTCGCCTCGGCCGCCTTTTTCGCTTCTCCTGGCTCTTTGATGGCGCTGGGCGCTTGCGTTTTCGTTTTCTTGATATTGCCGGTTGTTACAAAGGTTTCTATCAAAACCTCACGCCCGTCCCTGGTGGCTGGTACTACGTTCTTAAGAATCGTGAGCCGTTCTCCACCGGCCGTGAGCAGGGTAGCCTGAGATTCTTCTACGGCCTGGTTCAGATCCAGGACGGGACATGCGCCCTCATTGGCTGGGCAGACCACGCCATGGCAGATGCTGCCAACGATTGTGGTCATCGGCTGGCCGGTGAGCTGTAAGGCGTGAAGGTTGACATTCAGGATGCGCCGTGTGTGCGCGTCGACAACGATAATTCCCGCGGGAACAGCATCCAGTAGAGTACGGAAGTACCTGCTGGCTTGGGCTAGGGAGCTCGTTTGGTTGTGCCTTCAACCCGGCGGTTTGTTCACCTTGTGAGCGCATCTACTGATTCTCGGTGCCCCTAGTTTTTCCACACGCTTTCGCCGTACCTCGCAGGCTCGCGGCAATTCCAATCTGCAGCGTGTCCGAACGCTTCCCAGGCGCGTGGCCAAGCGAACCGCCGCCTACGGGAACACTGCCTGTTCCCCGCCGAGAGCGGCGGCTTGGAGGCTTGCAAGTGCGAACAATTTACACGCTGCCGGCCTGCGTGCCCCCTCGGGAAGCGAATAGCCCAGTACGTCTTTATAGAGAACGAACTTCAGGTTCGGCCTAACGAAGGTGTCTACTTGCCCAATGGAAGTGTCTAACCGCAATCGTAGGACTTTTGTATTCCTGGCACAATCGTGTGTCAAGTAATCATTAAGATTCGGCCCACACTCAGCCGTTCACTCCCGGCTGGCACACGAATTCTATGCTGTGCCTGCGGTTTTGAACGCGCAATCCAATCGCCGGCGCGCAACTAGCTCAAGAAGCTTTTCTCTAACCTCCGGCTACTGTTCATGTGCAGTGTAAGATAAGGTCTATGTCTCAGGCGCCACCGATTCCGCCGCCAAAGAAGTCATGGCCAATACAGCGCCGTTGGGTGCGGGTCCCGATGGATGTGCGGGTAGAGCTGCGGTACGAGCGGGAAGGCGTTCAGCAGCGCTGGACTTGCCGGAGCTTTGATGTTTCGGAAGGGGGCATCGGCCTGATGTCGCCTTATGAGCTCGAACTCGGCCAGGCAGTCGAGCTTGAATTCTCGTTGCCGGAAACTAAGGTTTCACTTCAACTGCGAGCGGTGATTCGTAGCAAAGTCGGGTTTCGTTTGGGTTGCGAATTCGTTTTTCCAACGAGCCGGCAAAAAACGGAGATTATTCGTTATAAAAGTCGACTCCGCCTACCCGAGGAACCGCCCTAGCTCAGCCCGGCTCTACGGACATGCTGCTGTGAACTGCGGGCTAATTCGCCATTCCCGCGCTCTGTTTGACCCGCCCTTAGCAGCTCCGATACCATCAAAGTTTATCCTGCAGGGACTGTTTAATACCGATGCCGCACGAATTGCCCAAGGCTTACGACCCCGGCGCCATTGAGGCCCGCTGGGCCGAATACTGGACCAGGCACAACCTCTTCCACGCCGAAATTCCCCACCACCCCACACCCGCCGCTCAGGTGTTCTCGCTGCTGCTGCCGCCGCCCAATGTCACCGGCCGGCTGCACATGGGACACATGCTGAACCACACCGAGATGGACATCATCGTCCGTTGGCATCGCATGCGGGGCTCCCTGACCATGTGGCTGCCAGGCACCGATCATGCCGGCATCGCCACCCAGATGATGGTCGAGCGGCAGTTGGCCGCCGAGGGCAAAGACCGCCGGCAGATGGGCCGGGATGCCTTCATCGAGCGCGTCTGGCAGTGGAAGCAGCAATACGGCGGCTACATTCTGGAGCAAATGAGGCGTCTGGGCGACTCCGTCGACTGGGGCCGCGAGTACTTCACCATGGACGAGAACCTATCGCGGGCGGTGCGCGAAGCCTTCGTCCGGCTCTACGAAGAGGGGCTGCTCTACCGCGGCAGCTATATCGTGAACTGGTGCCCGCGCTGCGGCACGGCCATCTCCGACCTGGAGGTCGTACACCAGGAGACCCAGGGCAAGATGTACGACCTCAGGTACCCGGTCATAGGTTCATCGTGAGTTCGTGATCGTCTCCACCACCCGCCCGGAGACCATGCTGGGCGATACGGCGGTGGCGGTCAACGCCAAGGACGAGCGCTATCGCCATCTGCACGGCGCCAAGGTCCTGCTGCCGCTGATAAAGCGCGAGATTCCCATCATCGTCGACGACCTGGCCAATCCCGAGTTTGGCACCGGGGCCGTCAAGGTCACTCCGGCGCACGACCCCAACGACTTCCAGGCCGGGTTGCGCCACCACCTGCCGCAGGTCACGGTGATCGATGAATCCGGCAAGATGAACGAAAACGCCGGGCCCTACGCCGGGCTCGACCGCTTCGAGGCCCGGGTGCGCGTGCTCCATGACCTGGACGCGCAAGGCTTGCTGGCTGGCGTTCACGACCACGTGCTGGCCCTGGGAAAGTGCGACCGCTGCAAGACCATCGTCGAGCCGCGGCTTTCAACCCAGTGGTTCGTGGCGGTGAACAAGCGGGCCAACGACGGCAGTCCGAGCCTGGCCGAGCGCGCCATCCAGGTCGCCGAGGATGGGCGGGTACGCTTCATCCCCGACAATTACAAGCAGATCTACCTGAACTGGATGACGAACATTCACGACTGGTGCATCTCGCGCCAGTTGTGGTGGGGACATCGCATTCCCGCCTGGCACTGCGGGCAGTGCCAGGAAATCATAGTCGCCCGCGAGGCGCCGGCAGAAGTGCTCCGGAGTGCGGCAGCGCCCGCCTGGAGCAGGACCCCGACGTGCTCGACACATGGTTCTCCTCCGGGCTGCTGCCCATGTCCGCCATGGGATGGCCGGAGAGAACGCCCGATCTGGATGTCTTTTATCCCACCTCGCTGCTGATCACCGGCTTCGACATCCTGTTCTTCTGGGTGGCGCGCATGATCATGATGGGCTGCCACTTCCTGGCCGGCCATCCCCAGGGCATGGTGCCCTTCCGCGATGTTTACATACACGGGCTGGTGCGCGACGCCGAGCGGCAGAAGATGTCCAAGACCAAGGGCAACGTGGTCGACCCCATCGAGACCATCGAGAGCTTCGGCACCGACGCCTCCCGCTTTACCCTGGCCACCATGGCCGCTCCCGGCGCCGACATCGCGTTCTCTGAAAAGCAGACCGAAGGTTACCGCGCTTTCGCCAACAAGATTTGGAACGCGGCCCGCTTCGTCTTCATGAACGTCGACCGCGCCGAACAGGAGAAGGTCTGGTCACTGGCTGAATTTTCCAGCGCCGGCGGGGGTGGCGGCGCTGCGGAGCAGGGCGCCAAAGGTATTACCGGATTTTCCGCCGCCACGCTGGAGGACCGCTGGATTCTTTCGCGCTTCAACCGCGTGGCCGGCGAAGTTAATGAAGCGCTTAAGGAATACCGCTTTCACGAGGCGGCGCACCTCATCTATCACTTTTTCTGGGGCGAATTTTGCGACTGGTATGTCGAGCTGGTTAAGCCCCGCCTGACCCCAGCGCCCAACACCAGGCGCGCCGGGTGCCCCGGTGGCCGATCTCAAAGACCGCCAGGACGCCAGAACCGCGTTTCAGAACGTGGTCTCGCTGTTCGAGGCCGCGCTGCGCCTGCTCTCGCCGTTCATGCCGTTCATCACCGAAGAAATCTGGCACGCCATCTACGATGGCCGGCCGCCGCTGAAATCGATTGCCCTGGCCGGCTATCCCCAGCGCAACGACGCGCAGCTCTCGGCCGAGGCGGAGACCGAGATGGCCGTCCTGCAGGACCTGATCGCCAGCGTGCGCAACGTGCGCGCCGAGCTTAAGGTGGCGCCCAAGGTCAGGCTGCCGATCGAAATCTTCGCCGCGCCTGCCGTCCGCGAGCTGGTAAAGCGAAACGCCGCGGCCGTCGACCGGCTGGCGACCGTGGATGGCATTCGCTTCGTCGAGCACTCGCTGGCCAAGCAGACCAACGCGCGCACCACCGCGCGCTTCGAAGTGCGCGTCATCTACGAGCAGAAGATCGACGTGGCCGCCGAACGCGAGCGGCTGAACAAGGAACTGGAAAAGCTGGAGCGCGAGTTCGCCAACGCCCAGCGCCAGCTCGCCAACCAACAGTTCCTCTCCAAGGCTCCGGCGAAGGTGGTGGAAGGGCTGCGCAAGCGGGAAGCGGAGCTGAGAATCCTGCAGGAGCGGGCAAGAACCGCCCTGGAATCTCTTCCCGGCGAATAACGATATGATCGATTGGGCAAGTCCCGGCATCAGCCGCGTGCTGGAAAATGCGCTGCAGGAAGACCGCGCCACCCGCGATGCCACCACCCTGGCCTGCATCGGCGCAGACCAGCTTGCCACGGCGACCATCCTGGCCAAGGAAGAGTGCGTACTGGCCGGCATCGGCGTGGTAGCGCGCATCTTCGAGGTATTCGCCTGCCTGGAGCGCGGCCTTTCCCCGGCAGACGCGGCGGCATCCGGCGCTGGCTGTAGCGGCGCCGAGGTGACCACTCCCGCGGAGATCGCGGACGGCGTGAGTCTGCGCAAAGGGCAACAGGTGACGTTCATTCGCCACCGGGCGCGCGCCATTCTCTCCTGCGAACGGACGATCCTGAACCTGCTGCAGCGCCTGAGCGGCATCGCCACCGTTACCCGCCGCTACGTTGACGCCATTGCCGGAACCAGTTGCCGCATTCTCGATACCCGCAAGACCGTCCCCGGCCTGAGGCTGCTGGACAAGTACGCGGTGCACTGCGGCGGCGGCCAGAATCACCGCCTGGACCTGGAAGACGGCGTTCTGGTCAAGAACAATCACATTGACCTGGCGGGCGGAGTGCGCGCCGCCCTGGAGAGGGTGCTTCGCAACCGCCGGGGCGTACAGGCTATCGAGGTGGAAGTGCGCTCCCTGGAGGAGCTTGACAACGCCCTGCGCTGCGGCGCGGAGTCTATCCTGCTAGACAACATGAGCCCCGGGCAGGTGCGGCGGGCGGTCGAGCGGGTCGCCGCCCATACCTCCGGCAGCGGGCGCCGCGTGCCGCTGGAGGCCTCCGGCGGAATCACCCTGGAAAACGTGCGCGCCTACGCCGAAGCCGGCGTCGACTACATTTCGGTGGGCGCCCTTACCCATTCCCCGCGCGCCGTCGACCTGAGCATGAAAATCACCCCGGCATAGAAAGCTCTTCCCTAGGGGCCCGTCTTGCGTTAGTTTTTCTAACACAGCACAATCGGGGTCCCCAACAGACGCTGCTTTTGCGTCTGTTGGGGTGGAAAGCGGGGTCCCCAGCAGACGATGGTTTTGCGTCTGTTGGGGTGCGAATATGCCTTCCAAGCCGACCCAATCCGGTGCAGTTGGACCGCCCGAAGCCGGAGCACGAACCGATGCGCGCCTGGGCCGGCTGGTGCGCCGGTTGGCCGATCATCCCATGCTGGTGATGAGCGGCACCAAGCTGGCCAGCGAACTGGGCACCAACCGCTTCGACGTGTGGCGCCTGGTCCAGCAACTGCGCGAACTGGGCGTAAACATCTCAGGGCACCCCGCGACCGGCTATCGCCTGGAGAGGGTTCCTGACCTTCTGCTGCCCGAGATTCTGCGTCCGCTGCTGGAAGCGACCATCTTCGCCGACAACATTCATCACTTTTTCCGTGTCGCCTCGACCAATACGGCGGCCATGCGGGCGGCCGGCGAGGGCGCGCCGGAAGGCGCGGTCTTCGTGGCCGAGGAGCAGACCGCCGGACGCGGCCGCGGCGCACACCACTGGCACTCAAGCGCGTCGGACGGTGTTTACTGCTCGGCCATTTTGCGCCCGCAGCTTGCCCCGGCCGACGCCCTGCTGATATCGCTGGCCACCGGACTGGCGGTTTGGCAGGCCGTATACGAAATGACCGGTCTGCAGGCCACTCTGCGCTGGCCCAACGACGTGCTGCTCGGCGAGGCCAAGTTCGGGGGAATTCTGATCGAGATGCACGCCGAGGCGACGCGCGTGCAATACCTGGTAGTGGGAATCGGGCTGAATGTGAACCACCGCGAATTTCCCGCCGAACTGCGCGAGAGCGCCACCTCGCTGCGGCGCGAGACGGGACGCGACTGGTCGCGGGTGGAGCTGACGGCGGCTTTGTTAAAATCGCTGCATCGCGAATACCGGGCCTTTCTCGCCGATCCGGCCGCCGTCAGCGAGGACATTCTGCGCCGCTTCGAACAGTGCTCCTCTTATGTGCGCGGGCGGGCGGTCCACGTCGAGGAGGACGGCGGCTACGACGGCGTTACCGCTGGCCTGGACAGCCGCGGCTTTTTACGCGTGAACACCGACTCGGGAGTGCGGACCGTGCTCTCGGGCACGGTGCGGGCGGTCAAAAACGGTTCTTAGTTGTTAATGCAGAACTACAGTAGGTGTATCCCAACAGACGAATGTCATCCCGACCGGAGCAAAGCGGAGTGGAGGGATCTTGCGTTGCTTGACAAGACACAAGGTTCCTCGACTCGCGACGCCAGCGTCGCTCGCTCGGAATGACGCCCATTTCTTGGCATACAGCAACTCTGGTTCTGCTGTAGTTCTTCGTTCCTGGTTTCTGTTGCCACCGGGCAAAGCACCGGCAGTCAAGACTAAGAACTAACAACGAAGAACTAAGAACGGAAACTGATCCATGCTGTTCGTAATGGACGTGGGCAATACCAACGCCGTCCTGGGTGTCTATGAGGTCGGCGACGAGGTACGTGCCGGAGGCCCCGCGCAACTGTTGGCGCACTGGCGCGTCTCCACCAACCGCTCGCAGACGGTGGACGAATACGGAGTCTTGTTCCGCAACCTGTTCTCCATGAGCCGCATCGATCCCAAGGGCATCAAGGGCATCGTAATCTCCTCGGTCGTGCCGCCCATCGATTCCACCCTGCGTGCCGTGGGCGAGCGCTACTTCAACCTGAAACCGCTGTTCATCGAACCGGGTACCAAAACCGGCATGCCGGTGCACTACGAGAATCCCGCCGAAGTGGGAGCCGATCGCATCGTCAACGGCGTGGCCGCCTTCGAAAAGTATGGCGGCCCCTGCATCGTGGTGGACTTTGGCACGGCCACCACCTTCGACGCCGTCTCCGCCAAGGGCGAATACCTGGGCGGCGTGATCGCCCCCGGCATCGGCATCTCCGCCGAGGCCTTGTTCATGCGCACGGCCAGGCTGCCGCGGGTGGATATCCGCAAAACGTCCAAGGTGATCGGCACCAACACCGTCGCCAGCCTGCAGTCGGGACTCTACTACGGCTACGTCGCGCTGGTGGATGGCGTGCTGGAACGCATGATGGGCGAGCTGGGCAAAGCCACGGTGGTGGCTACCGGCGGGCTGGCGCGGCTGATCGGCACCGGCTCCAAGTACATCTCCAGCGTCGACGACCTGCTGACCCTGGAAGGCATGCGCATCATCTGGGAGCGCCATACCGCTTACCAGCGGCGCAAGCAGGAAGCGCATCGCGGAGCGGACGGCGAGCGCTAGCCGCTACCTATACCGACAATTTCGCCGGGCTGAGGCCCGGCGCTTCCACATTAACAACAGCAGATCCTTCGCTTGGGATGATTCCATGGGTATTGTGGCTACTGCAACTCACCGCTGCAGCAAGTCCACCGGCTGGCTTACGTCGTGCACGCGGAAATAGCGGCCAAGCGAGGGATGCCGCTTGGCGACTGCCTCATACATCTGCCAGGCAATGTTGCGGTAGGAGCGGTGTCCCGCGGGCGTGGTGCGCAGCTCGGCAATGTAGACGACCTCGGCGAAATCCATTTTGAACAGGGCGCGCTTGCGGAAGGCTAGGGGAATGAGGTACTGCGCCTCGGTCGCGACCGTGCCGGCAGGCTCCGGCTGCGGCGCATTTCCGCTTTGGCTTTCCAGCGCGGTGGTCAAGGTGGAGGCGGCCGACTCGGCGTGCTCCATGGCCTGGGTAAAGCGCCCTCCCAGCTCGGCGGCGGTAATCTCCTCCGGCAGTTCGAAGCCGTGAACGGTAGTGAATTCCTGCGCGAACTGCGTGCAGCGGCGGTGGCGATGCAGGTCGCGGTAGCTGCCGATATCCATCAGTACGTCGAAGCGGAAGCTCTGCCCGGCGCAGAAAGCACGCAGAAGCTCGTCGTGCTGGCCGCGGTGGCGGGCGCCCAGGGCAACGATTTCATCGCGCTGCGAGGGGCTGAGCGCCTCCACCCGGCGGCGAATCTGCTCGTAAGGAAAATGGCAATACGGGTAGAGCAGGGTGGTGGCCAGTTCGGTTTCCAGCGATTCCGGCTGCAGCAGGGTGACTGCGGGAACTTCGTCTATCGGGTCGCTTCCCATCAGCTCGGTTGCCGCCTGCCGCAGCTCGCGGCGGGTTTCCATTTCGTAGACGCTGGGCTCGGCGTATTTCACCAGTGTCGGGCAGACCGGTGTTTCGCGCAGCAGTTGCTCTTCCGCCCGCTGGCCGAGGGCCTCGTCCTTGGCGCGGATGGCCTCGACCAAAGCCCGGACCGATTCCTGATCGACCTTGTAGGCGTGGCCTTGCGCCGCTTCCTTCAGCTTCGTCCCCAGCAGCCGAACCTCCGCGTGGGTATGCGCCAGCAGGCGGGCGATCTGCGTCTCCAGGGTGCGCGCGTTGACAATCTGTCCGAGCGAGGTGTTGGTGGCCAGCGGCAGCAGGTAGCGAGCCACGTCGAAGGCGCGCGCCCGCAAGGTGCGCTCATAAATCTCGGGCTTCATGTCGCGGGGCCGCGGCACGCGCCCCGCCAGGTAGTCGAACATGTACTGGGAAGACTGCTGGTACTCGGAGAAAAGGAAAGCGATGGCCTGCTGATACAGCTCAGCCGCCGGTCCGGGAGAAAACTCGGGGACGTAGTGGCTGCTGCGGCGGAAGTCCTGGTAACGCGTGGAACGCTCCTGCCCATCCCATCGCTGCTCGTCGACCACCGCGATGGCAGCCAGCAGCGACAGGCTCTCGATGGCGGTGGTGACGTGCGCCAGATCGGCGATCGAGCGATGGCCGTACTGGAAATAAAAAGTGTTGAGGAATTGCTCCGCCCGCTGCTGGTTTAGCTCCGTTAGCGATTCCTTCATGGAAAGCGCCGAGCGCGAATACTTGGCCATGCCGTACGCCTGCACCTCCGGCGCGGCGCCGTGAACGCAGTAGACCATGGTTGGTTCCGGCGAGGGGCCTTCGGGCGAGTGGGGACCATCAGGGCGAGAGGAAACAGTCTCAGTGGGACGGGCCATGGCCGAAGTGTAGCACTGCACAGCGCTCTCGCCCGCAGTCCATTTGGCACAAAAGTGGGGAATCACCCGCAATCTGAACTGGCTGGTGTACAATAGAGCCGCGTTTGATTTGGACGGACGCGTGAGCAGTTCTGCAACCGGGTTTTCCGCACCAGGGACCTCCTTTGCGGACGCGCTTTGTTGGTTAGCAAGTACCTGCCTCTAGTACCTTCCGATTCACTCTGCGTTACTTTCAACAAAGGAAATTGCAACACAATGGAACAAGGGATTGTGAAGTGGTTCAACGACGCTAAGGGTTATGGTTTCATCTCGCGACAGAACGGCGAAGATGTCTTTGTGCATTTTTCGGCCATTCAGAGCAACGGCTTCCGCAGTTTGAAAGAAGGCCAGGCCGTGCAGTTCGTGGTGAAGCAGGGACCGAAGGGATTACAGGCAGAGAACGTTATGGCACTGTAAACGAGCACCCGGAGGCTCATGGGGAAATCGCCCGTTTGTTCCACGTAGCAGCCGCCCTCGGTGGCCGCGGTGGTGGCGGGCAAGTTCAACTTTAAAATGTTCGCGACTGAGGGCGGCTGCGCGCGTGCCGGAATGGCCGGGAGCGCCGCAGTCGCCCTTCTTTATTGTGCAGTTTTTGCGTCGCGCCTTCCCCTTCAGTGCCGGATACGCCGGTGATCGGCCCAACCCGCAAAGACCTTGGAGGCCGCGCCTGCTTTCCGCAGCTTAAAGGTGACTGTGGTGGGTACTTTAGGCACCTTGCCGGGCAAAAATGCTGCACGCTATATTGAGCCTTCCTCCCCAGAGGTGCAATCTACGGATCATTGCGTCCACGCTCGTGGGGGGAGGCATTAATGCATCAACTGGCATCGGTTGAAGCGAGGGGTTCGGAGAGCTTGGTGAAGGAAAAATTTCTGCGCACCATGGCGGCGGTGAACCGGGAACTGTGGCTTTTGCTTTCGTTGTTCGGCATCGCGGCGCTGATTAATTTTCTGGTCTCCTCGCACGTGGTTCTGCTCAGTTTTTACGCTCTCCCTACCGTTTTCTCCGCCTATTTCTACGGGCGGCGGCATGCCATCGCCACCGCCATTGCCAGTATTCTGCTGATTGTGCTGCTGGCCTTCGCCAATCCCCGCCTTTTTTCCACCGGGCCGGCGGAAGTGGTTGGTGAACGCTGGTTTGCCATTATGGTTTGGGGCGGTTCGCTGGTGCTGACCGCGGTGGCCATGGGCACGCTGTACGAGAAGGACAAGATCAAGCTGCGCGAACTGCGCCAGACCTATCACGGGGTGCTGATGATCCTGCGGCAGTTTATCGCCAAGGACCAGTACACCCAGAACCACTCATACAGAGTTTCCATCTACGCGGTTCAAATCGCTGCCGAGATGGGCTTCGACGAAGAGCGCATCGAGGACGTGCGGGCGGCGGCCTTGCTGCACGATATCGGCAAGCTGGACATCAGCCGCGAGATCCTCTACAAAGCCGCGCGCCTCACCGAAAACGAATTTAAGGAAATGAAACAGCACGTGAACCGCGGAGTCGAGTTCCTGGAGCCGGTGGGCGGCTCGCTGCGCCGCGTGCTTCCCATCATCCTCACCCATCACGACCGCTATGACGGCAACGGCTATACCGACAAGGCCGGCGAGCAGATACCGCTGGAAGCCCGCATCCTGGCGGTTGCCGACACCTACGACGCCATCATCAGCGACCGGCCTTACCGCAAGGGGAGCGCCCCCTTCGAAGCGCGCGAGATTATCGAGAAGCGTACGGGCATCGACTTCGATCCGCAGGTCATAAAGGCGTTTCTCGTCGCCTTCCGCAAGCGCTCGCTGGAGATTCCAGAGGTGGTAGTTTAGCCGTTACCGCCATTGCGCTTCCATCGTGAATGCGCCCTTGTGAGCGCCAAGGGCACAGTAAGTTCCGCGGTTTTTTCCACAAGCAGACGGCAAAAAGGCCTTGGGCGAGCCCGTGCTAGGTGAGATAGTAGGTTTTTCACGGAGGATCGCGATGAAGGCCAGTGTCTTAGTGTCGCCGGGAAGACGTTTCCGATCCCAGGCCAGTTGATCACACATGAGTATCCCCTGGAAAAAGTAACCGAGGTGTTCGAGGTCATGGACAAGCGACTGCACAACGTCCTCGGGGCGGCGGTGGTTTGCTAAGTTCATTCCAGCGAGGGGCAAGGATTGGTCAATGAAAAAGATTCTGATTACGACGCCGACCTTCGGTAAGTACAGCAAAGCGGCTTTTGAGTTGTTGCGGGAGGGCGGCCTGGAGATAGTTCGCACGCCACCGGGCGGGATGGCGAAAGAAAGTGATGTGCTCGCTTGTCTGGATGACGAGACGGTGGCCATCATCACCGGCCTGGAGCCGATCACCTCCGCGGTGATACATTCGGCCCGCTCGTTGAAGGTGATCGCCAAGCACGGCATCGGGGTGGACAACATCGATTTGAAGACGGCCAGGGAGCGCGGCGTGAGGGTGGTCAACGCTCCGGGCTTGAACTCGGACGCAGTTGCCGACCTGGCGGTCGGATTCATGTTCGCCCTGGCCAGAAAGCTAACCGAAGCCAACGCCAGGCTGCGGGCGGGCGAGTGGCCGCGCGTCATGGGCAGTTCCGTCTGGGGCGCGACGGCCGGCATCATCGGCCTGGGAATGATCGGTAAAGCGGTGGCCCGGCGCACCCGCGGGCTGAACATGACCACTCTGGCCTACGATCCTTACTTCGATGAGCAATTCGCCGCCGCCAACCAGGTGCGCAAGGCAGCGCTCGACGAGCTCCTGAGCAGCGCCGATTTCATTACCATCCACATTCCATACTCGGAAGAAACCAGAAACCTGATCGGCAAAGAGCAGTTGGCGAAGATGAAGCCTGCGGTCTTCCTGGTAAACACCGCCCGCGGCGGAATAGTGGACGAAGCGGCCCTGTTCGAGGCGCTTGCCGGCAACAAGATCGCCGGCGCCGCCCTCGATGTCTTCGCCCAGGAGCCGCCGGCGGGCTCGCCGCTGCTGACCCTGCCCAATATCATCACCACGCCGCACATGGGAGCTTACACGGAGGAAGCGTTGAAGCTGACCAGCGAGTTTTCCGCCAGGATGGTTTTGGAGGTGCTGAGCGGAAAAAAACCGGCGTCCACGATCGTCTAAGCCGAGTTTCAGCCGGCCCCCCCACATCCGTTCCGCAGATGTGAGGCTTTTCAGTGATTGCAGCCGTTCTCAGTGCCCGCCGGCGAGCTTGTGCTTCACGCTGAGCTGCAGCTTGGGGTTAATCGCCAGGATAATCAGCATAGCGCAGATGCACAGCATGGTTTCCTGGATCAAGGCGCCCGTGCCCCAGCCGAACCGGTCGGCCAGCGCGCCCATCAGGTAGCCGGCAAATGCGCCGGAGAGGAAGTGCGTCGAGGTGAACAGCCCGGTCGCCCGCCCCACCATGTTGGGACGCACGCTTCTCTGGAACAGCGCCAGGTGATTGACGTGGCAGGTGCTGCTGTAGAAGAAGCCCTGCAGGAAAGTCAGAATACAGTGCGCGGCGTATGCGGTAGCCACGTTGAAGAGCAGGTAGAGGATTATGGCCTGCGCGCCCCAGGCGATGACCACGGCCCCGCGATTGGAGAAGCGGTCGCCCAGCCAGCCGCCGAGCATGGGAAGCATGCAGCCGAAGCCGTAGAAGCTGAAAGCGGCGGCAGCGGCAGCCGGGCTGAAATGAAGCTGTTTGACCAGGAAGCTGACGTACAACCCCATGTAGCCGTAACCCACCGTGCCCAGGACAAAGACGGAAAAGATCAGGAGCTTGATATTGCGGTTGAAAAAGTTCTGCGGGATGTTGTCCACCGCAACGGAGGTATCCAGCGCCTTGGAGATGGCCTTCTGTTCGCTGAAGTTTCTGGGAATGATGAACCAGACCGCCGCGGCCATGATGAGTCCGAGAACACAGAAGACCACGAACGGGTTCTTCCAGCTTCCCTCCGTCAAAGCCAGATGGACTCCCCAACGCGGCCCGATCACCGTGCCGATGCCATAGCCGACGTTGATGCACCCCACGACGAAGGCCTTGTGCTTATAGAAGTAGCTGCCGGCGGCCACGTACAGGGCGGCTATCTGCATTCCCTCGCCGACTCCGGTGATGGCGCGGTAGATGGCCATGTCGGGGACCGCGACGGCCAGGATCGTAGCCATCGTGGCCGCCGAGTAGATGATCATGCCGAGCACGAGCACGGACTTGCGCGACCAGCGGTCCAGCAGGTAGCCGGTGGGCAGGCCGGCTACCCCGATTCCGAGATTGAAGATGGTTGCCAGGAACCCGCCGGTCTTGAGCCCATAGCCATAGTGCTTGCTGATCATCGGCAACAGGGTGGCGAAGATCGAGCGGTCCATGGCGTTGGTAATATAGGCGGCGGAGAAAAGCATCAGGCACATGACCGCCGGGGTTGTCGCCAGGCGCTTCAATTCCGAAGCCGGTGCGGCCGCAGGTGCGGAAGTTCCAGCCGTTGACATCTCCTGTTACCTCCTGATGGGTCGCATTCTCACTTCCTCAGACGCATTGCTACCGCCCGGCAGTGCCCACAAACGCCTGCTCGCCCCGCGTCCTGCCGGTGGACTTATCCAGCGGATGCACATCCCGCACCAGGCGCTCGTCGAATGGATAGGGGGTAAAGATGTCAGGCTCGCCTTCGGTTATCACCACGCAATTCTCCAGGCGGATGCCGCCCACGCCGACCACCCCCGCGTAGGGCTCCAGGTTGTACTGCATTCCCGGCTTGAGCACAATCGGGGACTTAGCCGAGGCCGGGCTGAACGCCGGCGGCTCCCAGGGATGCGTGCCGGAGCCGTGGCCCAGGCTGTCGAGGACGTACGGATACGCCGCGTTGAACACGTCGGCATTGGTGTTGCCCGGCCGCGACTTGTCGCAGGCATTGAACAGGGCGTTGTAGCAGTTCATGTGTACGTCGATAAGTTCCTTGGTGGGCTTGATGTTGCCGCAGATCCAGGTGCGAGTCAGATCGCCCCAGTAGCCGTTGAAGCAGGCCCCGATGTCGATAATCACCGGGTCGCCCATGCGGATCACCCGGTCCGAGGTGTAGCGTCGGTAAGGGGCGGTGTAAGGGCCGGAAGCGACGATGTTGGCGCACTGCGTCCATTCGCTGCCCAGAGCGGTCATCACCTCCCAGGCTTTAGCCAACACCTCGCATTCCTTGACTCCCGGGCGGAGCATGCGGATGGCCGCGTCCATGGCCGCTTCGGTCATGACATTAGCCATCTTGATACAGTCGATCTCGTCCGGGGTCTTGATGATCTTGGCTTGGCAAAGGATGGCGTAGCCGTCCACGATCTCCGACTGCGGAAACGCCTTGGCGAACTCGCGGGTCATGACCGGTGTCCACAGGTCGACGCCGATCTTCTTTCCCTTCAAATCGCCCAGCTCTTCCTTGACCATATCGGCAAACATCTGGATGCCTACGGCTTCGCGGAAATTGGCGCGCGGCTTGATCTGCTTGGACGAGAGCCAGGGCATTCTGGCCTGGCAGTGCTCGTGGTCCATGGAAAACAGGAAGGGCTCTCCGCCTTTAGGCAGAACAACGGTGGCGTTGCCGATCTGCGTGCTGGGGTGCATGTGGGTCCGGAAGCCGGTCAGGTAGCGAGCGTCTTCGGTGCGGAAGACGAACAGAACGTCGGCTTCCGATTGCGCCAGGGCCTGCTTCGCCTTCTGCAGGCGCTCTCTCCGCATCCTGTCGAAATTGATCCGGTCCTCCCAATCGACGCCCATCATTCCTTTTGACATGAAATACTCCTTCTCTTTGTTGCGAAATGGATCTGCCCTGCTTAGCCCCACGGGTGGTGAACGCCATCTGCATGGGCCAGGCGAGCAGATGCGTTTACTGTTGGAACCTACCGGGGGGCGGGCGCCCTCGCCCGCCCAAGGCAGCCGGGGCGGCTGCCGCTGCGCGTAGGCGTCCGGAAATCATTTCACTTGCCGAACCAGATCCTTGAACTCGTCGAGGGTTACCACTCCCCGCTTCTGCGCTCCCCGCTTCTTGACCTCGGCCAGGAGGCCGTCGATGCGTTCGGCCGGCACCTCGGCTCCAATCTGATGGAGAGCGTATTCGATCGATTTCTTGCCGCTCTTCTTGCTCAGATAGACATCGCGCTGCCGCCCGACTACCTCGGGCGCATAGCCTTCGACCGACGGCGGATACACCATCAACTGGGCCACCACCGAACCGGTCTCCTTCACCCAGACGGTGTCGCCCACCACCGACTTGAGCGGGGAAACCGCCACCTTGCTGACTTCCTGCACCAGCTTGCTGAGCGGGTACAGATGGTCCAGCTTGATGTTGGTTTTCACCCCGTAAAGCCCGGTCAAGGCCAGCGCCATGTCGGCGATATCGGCGTTGCCGCTTTTTTCTCCCAAGCCGTTCACGGTGACGTGCACCGAGTCGGCGCCCGCCTTCAGTCCGGCGATGCTGCACGCCGCGGCCAGGCCGAAGTCGTTGTGGCAGTGGATGGCGACCGGAACCTTGAGCCAGCTCTTCACCTGCTTGGTCAGGTAGAACATCGCCTCCGGCGTGGCCACGCCCAGGGTATCGACCAGCACGACTTCATCGGCGCCGCATTCCTTGACGGCGCAGTCGTAGGCCTGTTTCAGGAAGCGCAAATCCGCGCGCGAAGCGTCCACCGCGAAGAAGGCGCAGTACAGGCCCTGCTCCTTGGCGAACTTGATGGCATTGCGAATGCGAGTGATGATCGTGGTCTCGTCCAGCTCCCAGGCCTTCATCTTGGCAGGGCTGACGGAGATCTCGCAGACCACCGCCTTGACCCCGGTTTCCAGGCAAATCTTCAGGTCGTTGACGTTGCAGCGCGAGAAGCCCCAGATTTCCGCCTTCTTGATCTGCTTGACGATCTCGCCGACCGCCTGCTTGTCTTCCGGCGTGCTGGCGGGGAAACCGGCTTCGATGCGGTCCACGCCCGCCTCGGCCAGCGCGTGGGCGATACGCACCTTGTCTTCTACGCCCATGCTGACGCCGATGGACTGCTCTCCGTCACGCAGCGTGGTGTCGTAAAACTTTATCTGCTTATGAAGATTGACCAGTTCGTTCTGTACTTCGGGTACATCGTTGTAAGGACTTAGCCACCATTGTTCCGGCATTTCTATTCACTCCGTTTATTGATCACAACAAAACCGCGACCGCAACGCTCACACTGCAAGATGTTGCCGCGACGAAAAGACGCATTCCCGCGGATATCTAGCACCTCTTTGCTGCGCTGGGATTCCCGTTACTATAGCCCTTACTAAACAGCTCCGTCCATCAATTTCTGGCACAAACATCTTGATCAGACGCCGCGCTTACTGCCAAATTGGCGCCTTAAGATCGTGGCCGCGTATCCCATGTTTCGGGCTGGTTAGAGTGAACCGTAACCCTGAATGCTCAGGGCTGAGTTGCCGGCTTGCTTTAGCGATCTGTTAATTCAAGGTGGCGCTGGATGCGAGTTCGCCGGGCGCTACTGCGTCGGCCCTTTACGTCGAGGAACCGCCTTGGCGATCGGCGGTGATGAGGTATTCCTCGAAGGCCAGCCCGCTTACCCGCACGTGATCCGGCTGTACCTCCAGCAGGTTCATGATCGGGAACTGGGCTCCTGGGATGGCAAAACGAGCCAGAACCGCGGCAACGGGGATCGCGCCCTCGACGCTGGCCACCTTCACCGTCGGCCCGAATATTCCTGGCATTGCCGGAGCTTGCAGCAGGCTCTGCTGCTCCGGTTGCGCCGGCGCGGGAAGCTGGTTCTGCCAGCCGCGCTTGAGACGCAGGCCGTGCGCCAGCAGGAAATCTAAAATCTGCGATGCCGCCTCAAAGCCGGGACGCTCCAGCGGGGGCTGCTTGGGCAGCAGGCCAAGCCAATCGGTGATGAGCCGGTAGGTGAATCCCCAGAGCGGCATTCCGTTGACCTTGATCGCCGGGAAGTGCATCTCCGGCGGGCGGCGTGGCACGCATTGAAGACAATGCCTGGCCGGATCGAGCAGCAGCGCGCGCGGAATCCACACGGCCTCGACCGCCTCGCGCGCATCGAGAACCGTGGGCAGCTCGCTTTCCACCTCGAAGACGAACGGTGCCACCCATAGATAAGGCCCCACCCTCCGCCTGGCCAGCACAGGCGCCAATGCGGAACGCATCTGCTCGCGCCGCAGGCTGATGCCGCACTCTTCCCGCAGTTCGCGCAGGGCGGTGTGCAGCAAGTCAGGGTCTTGCGGATCGCGCCGGCCGCCGGGGAAAGACCAGTGTCCGGACCAGGAGTCGTCCTCCCGCTCCGAGCGCCGGATCAGCAGAACTGACTGCCGCGATTTGTCGCCAGGCGAAGCCAAAGACGCGCGCGCCGTGGGCTCCGATCCTCCCGCGCACAGAATCGCCACCGCCGCTGTCGGTTGTACCGTTTCGTTGCTCATCGAACTTATTCCATTATCGTAAATCACCGGGCAGCGTAACAGCCCTTGGAGACCCGTCCGCGGAAAAAGGGTACATTCTTGCTCGTTCCTGCACTGCCCGTGCCGGCGACTCTGCTAAAATGCCGCCTGTTCCGCAGATCAAAGCAAAGAGGTGCGCGGCCCAATGAGAGCCATGCTTCTTCACCAGCTGGGCGGCCAGGTCACGCTGGCCGAAGTTAACGAACCACGCGTCGGCCCCAGCGACGCCAAAATCCGGGTGCGGGCGGCCGGCGTGGGGTTGACGATTGTGATTATGAAGGGCACACCCGGCCTGGTGACCAGTTTCCCCAGAATCCTCGGCCACGAAGTCGCGGGCGAGGTAGTCGAGTTGGGCAGCGAAGTGCGCCACCTCAAGCTGGGCGATCACGTTGTATGTCACTTCTATCTCACCTGCGGGGTTTGCCGCTTTTGCCGCAGTGGGCGTGAGACGCTGTGCCAGGACTGGCGCGGCTACGTCGGCATGGCCTGCGACGGCGGCTACGCCGAGTTCATGAGTGTCCCGGCGCTGAACCTCTGCCGCATTCCGGACGATATGCCGTTCCCGGAGGCGTCCATTATTTCCGACGCCATCGCCACTCCTCTGCACGCCTGCCGGGTGGAAGCCAAGGTCGGCCCCGGCGATGACATCCTGGTGGTTGGCGCCGGAGGCGGAGTAGGAATACATGCCGTGCAGATGGCCAAGCTCTGCGGCGGGCGCGTCATTGCCGCCGACCTTTCGGCCGAGAAGCTGGAGTGCGCCAAGGCCCTGGGCGCCGACGAGATCATCGACTGCAAGGCGAAGAATCTCGGCAAGGAGGTCAGCAAGCTGACCAATGGCCGCGGCGTAGACGCGGTGCTCGATTTCGTGGCCTCGGCGCAAACCCTGGAAGCCGGCTTCCAGAGCCTGGCCGTGGCCGGCAGGTTGGTAGTCCTGGGATTCCAGCCACCGGCGGTCTTCAAGCGCGATCCAACTTTCCGGGTCGATCCACTGGCGGTGCTGGCCAAGGGCCTGGAGATTCACGGATCGAGGTACGTGTCGATGGCGGAGCTGCTGGATGCGGTCAGGATTGTTCACCAGGGTAAGATCAAGCCGGTGGTTAGCCGGACATTTCCGCTGGAAGAGGCGGAGCTGGCGCACAGCCTGATCCAGAGCAACCAGATCACCGGCAGGGCGGCCTTGATTGTTTAGTTTTAAGTTTCCAGTTTCAGGAGCTAACATAGCTTCTAGTGCAGAACCAGACATGCTGTATACCAGGAAATGGGCGTCATTCCGAGCGAGCGCCGCTTGGAGCGCGAGTCGAGGAATCTTGTGTTTTGCCAAGTAACGCAAGATCCCTCCACTCCGCTTGCCACCCCAGCAGATGCGAAATCGCATCCGCTGGGGACCCGGCTTCGCTCCGGTCGGGATGACGCTGTCTTTTGGTATACATCTACTGTAGTTCCGCTCTAGTTTCGACTAAGCTGAATTTCATTAACCTTTGAACCCTGGAGGGGCAGATGAAGCTGTTTAAGTCTGCGGAGTACATCGGGCTGAAGAATCCGAACGTTGACGAGCCGTACCGGCCGGCGATCCTCATCGCCGAGCACGGGGCCAAGAACCTGGGGGGAATGTTCGGGCTGCTTCCTCCCGGGAGCCAGGTGCCGTATCACTATCACCGGGTGCGCGAGTCGGTAATCGTCATCATCAGCGGAGAGGCAACCGAGGTCGTCGAGGGCAAGGAATTTCCCGTCAGGACGGGAGATGTGCTGTTCATTCCCGCCGGGGAGAAGCACACCACCATAAATCGCTCCGGCAAGGAGCTTCGCTACTTCGAGTTTTATACCAATCCGCCGCTGAGCGCGGATTTTGTGGAAGTCAAATAGCGCGGTGACGCCCGCATCTGTCGTGCAGATGCGAAGTGGCGCCGCGTTCTTATGGGTTATCTGTTGAGTTGGACGTTGACCGGCGAGTTCTATGCTTGATCTTGCATTTGTGCGTGCCAATCTGCCCCTGCTGGAAGAGAAGCTGCGGCAGCGCGGCATGAATCCGCAGGAGGTCCTGGGAGATTTTGGCGAAATCGACCGCCAGCGGCGGGCGGTGATCACCGAACTGGAGGAGTTGCAGCGGCGGCGCAACCAGTTGGCCGAGCAAGTGGCGCAGCTCAAGCGGGCAAAGCAGGATGCCACCGCCCAGATCGAGCAAACCAGGGCTCTGCGCGAGCAGATGCCGGCGCTGGAAAAGCAGGCCGAGGAAACGGAGGCACGCCTGCGCTCCATCCTGACCGTCATTCCCAACATTCCGCACGAGAGCGTTCCGGTAGGCAAGGACGAACGCGACAACCGGGAGGTCAAGCGCTGGGGCGAGCCGCCGGTTTTCACCTTCACACCCAAGCCGCACTGGGAACTGGGCGAAGCCCTGGGAGCGCTCGACCTGGAGCGCGCCGCCAAGCTCACCGGCGCGCGTTTTGCCCTCTACTGGGGCCTGGGCGCCAAGCTGGAACGCGCCCTGATGAACTTCATGCTCGACCTGCACACCCGCGAGCACGGCTACACCGAGGTCCTGCCGCCGTACATGGTCAACTCCGAGTCGATGTACGGCACCGGCCAGTTGCCCAAGTTCGCTGCCGACCTGTTCCGCGTTCCGCAGGGAGAGCGCGACCTCTGGCTGATCCCCACCGCCGAGGTGCCGGTCACCAACATCTATCGCGATGAGGTGATCGAAACTTCGCGGCTGCCGGTCTCACTCACCGCCTTCACCCCGTGTTTCCGCAGCGAAGCCGGATCGTACGGCAAGGATGTCAGGGGGATCATCCGCCAGCACCAGTTCCAGAAGGTGGAGTTGGTCAAGTTCACGCGCCCGGAGCAGTCTTACGAGGAGCACGAAAAGCTGACGCGCGACGCCGAAGCGGTTTTGGAGCGCCTGGGACTGCACTATCGCCGCGTGCTGCTGTGCACCGCCGACATGGGATTCTCCTCGGCCAAGACCTATGACCTGGAGGTCTGGCTGCCGGGACAGCAGGTCTTCCGCGAGATCTCCTCGTGCTCGAATTTCGAGGCTTTCCAGGCAAGGCGGGCCAACATCCGCTACCGCCCGGAAGGCAAGAAGGGCACCGACTACGTCCACACACTGAACGGCAGTGGCCTGGCAATAGGCAGAACCTGGGTGGCCATCGTCGAGAACTACCAGCAGGCTGACGGCAGCGTGCTCATCCCCGAGGCCCTGCGCCCCTACATGGGAACCGACCGCATCACGGCGAAGAAATACTGACAGAGCTCCGCGCCTGAAGGCGCGGACTTCCACACTGCGAAAGCCAACAGCCCCTCACATCCTGTCGAACTTTATCTGTCCTCTGGCCCGCAACTCGGCTGGCAGCAGGGCGCCGTAAATGGTCTCATTCACCGGCACCGGGATGCCTAGCTTCTGGCCGATGCGCACCACCGCTCCGACCAGCGAATCCAGCTCCGAAGGACGTCCCTCGAGCAGGTCTCGCTGCATGGAGGTAGTGCCGCTGGGCGGCATCTGGTCCACCACCGCCAGCGTCTCGTTCACCGCGCTCTCCGACATCTTGACGCCAGAAGCCTTTGCCAGTTGGTCCATCTCGGCGATGGAGCGGCGCAGAATCTCCCGCGTGGCCGGCGTCGCGCGCAGCACGCCCACGGCCGCCCGGGCGACGCTGCCCACCCCGCTGACCGAGGTGATGAAGAGCATTTTCATCCATAGCCGGACGTAGATGTCCGTGGGGTTGACCGCTTTTATCCCGGCCTTGTCGAGCGCGGCCTTGATGCGTTCGATTCGCGGCGTGCGCGAGTTGTCGCGCTCGCCGAAGGTGATAAAAGGCTCCAGGCCGAAGTGCTTTATGTAGCCGGGCTCGACCACCGTGCTCATCAGGCCGCAAAGCCCGACCAGCACCCGCTCGCTGCCCGCGAATTCCGAGAGTTGGTCGGTGGCCTCGACGCCGTTTTCCAACGGCAGCACGATGGTTTCCGGGCCGAGCAGCGGCCGCACCGTCGGCGCCAGCTCTGGAACCTGCCAGGCCTTGACGGCCACCAGCACCAGGTCCACCGGCCCAATCTCGCTGCCTTGTCCGGCGACGCGAACCTGGGGCAGGGTGAAATCGCCCTTGGTACTGTCCACCCGCAGGCCATGCTCGCGCATGGCGGCCAGCGTCCGCCCGTGCGCCAGGAAGTAGACCTCCTCACCCGACTGCGCCAACCTGCCGCCAAAATAGCCGCCCACGGCGCCCGGGCCAATCACCGCGATTCGCATGCGTCCTCCTGGAGCGCCCCACAAGAGCAACGCGCCACGGCGCTTGTCAGGGGCTCCGCGTGATATGGGAAATCGTTTAATACTCTAATGGATTGGTAGCGGGAAAGGCTAGGCGGTCTGGTCTTCCAAATCTTGAAAAGTTCTCATAAACGCCTCAATCAGGAGAAAGTACACATCGCCCGCCTGCTTCAGGTCGGACAGTATGTAGCTCAGGTTCAGGATCAGCAAGTTTTCATTGGCCACGTCGTAGACGGCACGCCGCAAGAGGCGGACGTTCATGATGAGCCGGGAGACGGAAAATCCGCGCCCGTGCCATGTCGCCGCCAACTGGTGTGCGATCTGTGAAACTTTTGCATTCGTGCGGTTGGGATCGGGGTGGTCCAGCGCCTCGGCCAAGGCCGTAATGACCGGGGTGAAGTAAGCGGCTCTTTCTTCCTCGGAGAGGGCCGGGGAAGGCAGTTCCGACTCTGCCTCCATGTAACCTTGCGCATGCCTGACAATCTCGCCGGCGTTCTCCCGCAGCAGCGCCGAAAGTCGTTTGACGGCCAGCGTCGGCATCGGCGTCGGGCTCGTCAGTCTGGCTTGAATCTCGGTGATCAGGGCCGGTATGTTTGCCGGTTTGATCGCGTAGCCATCCACCTGGCTTCGGATGGCTTGCAAGGCGGTCTCCAGCGCGGGAAAGCCGGTGAGGATGTAGTTGATGCAGCTCGGCTGGGTGCGGCGCATGGCGCTTACCACGGTGAAGCCGTCGCCGGGCTGGCCAATGTTGAGGTCGGTAATCAGGACGTCGAAGTTGCGCGAGGTGATCTCCGCCAGGGCTTGAGCTACGCTGGCTGCGCAAAAGGCCTCAAAGCCGTGCACGCGCAAAATCTGGGGCAGGGTTTCGCGAATTGCCGGTTCGTCGTCGACGAAGAGAACCCGCGCACCCGCCACTCTGAACACCTCCGGAAACAACTGCCCTAGGCGCGCCGGCAGCATCTGGGTGGAAATTTCAGGTTTTCGCTTCCAGATTTCAGGTCGCACAGCCCCGGGCAGCCGCCGCTTGCAATCGGCAAGCGGAAATCTGAAACCTCCAGCCACTAGTTGTGATTGTTTACTGCGGCGGAGAGTTGTACACCTCCTCCGATATCGGGCACAACCATGCGTTTTGCAGGTTGAAGGCTGGCGGCGAAGCCGATCGAGGGAAAGGCAAAAAGGTCCGGCGCGGGGTCCCCTTTTTAGACCCCTGTTTGCCCGGAGATTTCCGGCTCCGTTTGACGGCCCCAAGGAGCCATTCGGGAATGCTACTCGCCACTCGCTGAAATGAGGCATCACCGTCACAGGTGAGTGTGAACACAGCCTGTGCCCAGGCGGAAGTTGAGAATATAAGAGATTCTGAGCGGAAGTGTCCAATGTTGCGAAGACGGGTTAATCCCGTGTGCGTTACGCTGCCGCCGGAACCGCGACCTAACTTTGGAGAGCGCGCGTGAGCACCACCTTACAATCCCCCGCCAAACGGCCTGAATTCAAGATCCTGCAGCCGGAAAAGACCCTTACCGGCGCGCCTATTCTCAAGCTGCCGAAAGGACTGCCCAAGGCGACCCAGTCGCTGTGCCCGGAGTGCAGAAAGGTCATTGAAGCCCACATCTTCGAGGAGGATGGCAGGGTCATGATGCACAAGAGCTGCCCGCAGCACGGCGAATTCCGCGACTGCGTGTACTCCGACGTGGAGCTCTACCTCAAGATGGAGGAATGGGAATTCGGGGACAACCGCGGGCTCTCTAACCCTGCCATCAACAAAGGTGCGCAAGCCGTCTGCCCGGACGACTGCGGCATGTGCTCGCTGCACACCTCGCACACGGCCCTGGCCAATGTCGATCTGACCAACCGCTGCAACCTCACCTGCCCGGTCTGCTTCGCCAACGCCAATGCGGCCGGCTACCTGTACGAGCCCGATATTGGCCAGGTGCACACCATGCTGCAGGCGCTGCGCGACGAGCGTCCGGTGGACACGCGCGTGGTGCAGTTTTCCGGCGGCGAGCCGACCATCCATCCCAACTTCATCGAAATCCTCGCCATGGCCCACGGCATGGGCTTTACCCACGTTCAGGCGGCAACCAATGGCCTGATGCTGATGAACCTCGACTTCGCCCAGCGCTGCCGCGAAGCCGGCCTGGACAGCATCTACCTGCAGTTTGACGGCGTCAGCGACGACATTTACCGTAAGATGCGCGGCGAGCCCCTGTACGAGAAAAAGCTGCGCGTCATCGAGAGCTGCCGCCAGGCCGGCATCAAGATCGTCTTCGTTCCCACCATCGTCAAGGGGATCAACGACCACCAGGTGGGCGACATTGTCCGCGTGGCCATCGAAAACATCGATACCATGAGCGGCATCAGCTTCCAGCCGGTGGCTTTCACCGGCCGCATCTCGCGCCGCGAACTGGAACAGAAGCGCTTTACCATGTCCGACCTGGCCTTCGCGGTTTCCGAGCAGACCGGACTGTTCGACAAATACCATGACTGGTTCCCGCTGGCCTGCATTACCCCATTTTCCAAGCTGATGGCGGCCATTCGCGGCCAGGGCGTACCCACCATCTCCTCGCATGCCCACTGCGCCCTTGGCAACTACCTGTTCGTCGACGAGCGCTCGCACAAGGCGGTGCCGGTCACCCAGTTCGTGGATATTCCCGCCATGCTGCAGGATGTCGACGAGCTGTCGCGCAAGATGGGCAAGACCTTCGGCAAGTACTATCACGGCATAACGGCCTGGACGCGCCTGAAGAAGCACTTCAAGCAGGAGCTGGCGCCTCCCGGGCTCAGCTTCCAGAAGTTCCTGGATACCATCCAGGGAATGACCAATAAGGAGCTGGGCCGCAACGGCATGGACGGCACCTTCACCTACCGCACCCTGCTGGTGGCCGGCATGCACTTCATGGACAACTACAACTATGACCTGGAGCGGGTGAAACGCTGCGTCATACACTACGCCGCCCCCGACGGCAAGCTGTATCCGTTCTGCACCTACAACTCCGGCCCCACCTACCGCGAGAAGATCGAAAAGCAGTTCTCGATCCCCTTTGAAAAGCAGTTGGAGCGGTTTAACTTCTGCACGGCCAAGGCAGGCGGAAACGGCAACGGAAACGGGAACGGAAACGGAAACGGAAACGGAAACGGGAACGGCTCGGGGGTCAAGCTGTAGGGATTGCCGGTTTCAGATTGAAGATTGCACAGTAAAGCTATCCGTGGGCGCCCCATGCCCCGCCTTGCTGTTGGGCTGACGTGAGGCCGTTTTCCCCCAGTCAGCGCCGAAAAATGCGGCGCGGGCTCTGGGACACCCGGCTGCAATCTGAATCTTCAATTCCTATTCTGGGGTTCGTCAGTGGGGGCTACAAACCCGGACCTTTGAATCGCGCTTGACATACTATTTATACCTATAGAAAATCTGACGACTGCGCGCTTCATCTGGGAGAGGCGAACAATGCGAATTTATGTTTTGCTGGGATTCGTCATCTGTTTAATCGGCGGTTTGGTCGTGGGCAGTGTCTCGGCCGATCCTCCATCCACGGTAAACTGGGCCGCGCGTGGGGCTGTTCCGCCGGTCAGGGATCAGCGGATGTGCGGCGGTGATTTTGCCTTTGCAGCGGCCGGAGCGGTGGATAGTCTCGAAGCAATTTTTGGTGAAGGTTTAGCGTCCGTTTCCGAACAGCAGCTTCTCGATTGTACGTCTGCCTACGGTGGCAAGGGCTGTGCGGGCGCCTCTTTGGACACTGCTTTTGACTATATTGTAGCCAATGGCATCACGACCAGTCAGGCATACCCGTTTACAGGCAGCAGTGGGACGTGCAAGGTAAATGGGGGTGCAATTAAAATAAAAAGCTACACAGAAGTTCCGAGAGGTGATTGTAAAGCTCTTGAAGCTGCCGTGGCGCGACAGCCCGTGATGGCGGTAGTTGATGCACTAAACTGGGGATCTTACCACGGCGGCATCTTTTCCTCATGCACATCTAAGCTCAACCATGCCGTTCTTGTGGTGGGCTACACACCGGAATATTGGATTGTCCAGAACTCGTGGGGCACTACGTTTGGTGAACAGGGCTACATCCGGCTAAAAAAAGGTAATACTTGCGGTATTTGCGAACTGGCAGCGTATCCAAATCATTGACACCCGACCCTTCTCCCGCCCCACATTTGCCAGCCGCGACAAATGTGGGCCACCCACCAAGCTGTAACGATTGCGGATTGAGAACCGTTTTCAGTCTGCAATCTTAAATATCCTGAATTACCGTCCTGGCTGGTCTGCCACGAATATTTCGACAATACCGTCCATGGTCTCCAAGGCCCTCTGCAATCCCAGCAGGTGGTTATTGACCATGATGGAGAAGGCCACGCGTTCGCCTTTGTAGGTGGTCAGGTAGCCGGAGAGCGCGTTGACGTGGGTAAGCGAGCCGGTCTTGGCCTGCACGCGTCCGATGAGGCCGGGATCCTTGAATCGCTCGGCCAGCGAGCCATCGGTGCCGGCAACCGGAAGGGTATCGGCGTAGACCGCTCCCCAGGGCTGGCGCGAGGCGTAGCTCAGCAGCTTGACGATGGCGCGCGGCGTGACCAGGGTTTCACGCGAGAGCCCGGAGCCATCATGCAGCGAATATTCCTCGGGGCGGATGTCGGCTAGCAAAAGCCAGCGCCGGATGACCTCCAGCCCGCCGGCCACGGTGCCGCCGCTTCCGCGTTCGCGGCCCAGCAGCCGCAGCATCATTTCGGCGTGCAGATTCTGGCTGACCTTGTTGATGACCTTCAGGTCCTCCACCAGCGGACCTGATTGGTAGCTGGCCAGAACGTTGCGGTAGGGCAGGGGCGGCGGCGCCACTGACTCGCTGCCGCCTCCGTAAGGCGCCATTGTCGTGGCCTGAAAGGTGTACAGGCTGGAGACGTTGGCATGATAGGCGCGGGCCCGCCCATAAACCACGATGCCCCGCCTCTCCAGCAGATCGCGCATTAGCCTGGCGGCGAACTCCGCCGGGTCTTCGATGGCCAGCGCCTCGCTGGCTCCAGGATCGCCCAGGGGCGTGTTTCCCCAAATGGTGAGATGGTTGGAGCCGGGCTCGCGATTGATCAGTATTTTGCGTTCCATGCCCGCCGGCACGGTTATGACGCGGTTGTCGATGCGATAGTAGTCGGCGAATGGCGTGATGCTGACGTAAGCGCGCTCGCCAATGCGCTCGGCCGGCAGGACACTGACGAAAATGACATTGTCGTTGATAGTCAGCGCCGAGACCGGCGCGCCCCACTCCCACAGCAAGTCGTCCTGCGACCAGCCCTCGCCATAACGCTCGAAGACGAAATATGAGTCATCGGCGACCACGTCGCCGTCCACCACTTTGACCCCGCGAGCCACCAGTTGATCGGCTAGGCCCTCCAGCACGCGCATGGGCGGCAGCTTGCGCTCGGTGTGCAGGTTGTAAGGCAGGGTGCGCCCGCTCAGGTTGGGATCGCCACGGCCTACGATGACGAGGTCGCCGGAAAGCCGGCCATAGCGGTCCACGCCTCCGGTGCTCTCCAGCGTGGTGCGGAAGCGGTAATCCGGGCCAATGAGGGCCAGGGTGACGGCGGTGGTGAACAGCTTGGCATTGGAGGCGGGAGTGAACAGCTTGTCGGCGTTCAGCGAATACAGCGTCTTGCCGGTGTTCAGGTCGACGAAATCGATTCCCCAGGATGCGCGGGCGATATCGGGCTCGGCAAGCAGTGCTTCGATCTGCTTCTGAATGCTTTTGTGCTCGGCGGCGAAAAGCTGCAGCGACAGCAGAAGCGTGAGCAAAAATCCGGAAAACCTGACTGCGCGGGGCATATTCAGTACTGCCGATTGTAGCATTGTTCCTGGGCGGGCTCTTGGACGGTTTTCCGGAGGAAGGACCACTTGCGTTTGCCGGGGTGACAATTACAATCGGCCCATGCGGCAGAGCTTCCAATGGAACCTGGGTGCGCGCGCCCTGGCGCTGGGACGCCGGACGCTGGTCATGGGCGTGGTGAACGTCACCCCCGATTCGTTCTCCGACGGCGGGCAGTTTCTCGATCCGGATAAAGCGGTTGAACGCGCCTTTGAGTTGCTCAGCGAAGGCGCCGATATTCTCGACCTGGGAGGCGAGTCCACCCGTCCGGGGACAACGCTCTTCTCCGCAGCCGGCGCCACCGGCGCTTCCCCTTCGCCAGGAACGGGTGCTGGGGCCGTGAGTCCGCAGCAGGAACAGGACCGCGTGCTGCCGGTCATCGCGGCCGTAAAGCGCGAGCGGCCAGAGGCTGTCGTCTCCATCGATACCTACAAATCCACCACCGCCCTGGCCGCCCTGCGGGCCGGGGCCGAGATCGTCAACGACGTGAGCGGCTTGATGTGGGACCAGGCGATGGCCGGCACGCTTGCCGGCGCGCGCTGCGGCATGGTGTTGATGCACACCCGGGGCACACCCGCGGAATGGAGCTCGCTGCCGCCGGAGCCGGAGCTGCCGGCGCTGGTTTTGCGCGGATTAGCCAACTCGGCGGGGCTGGCGGCGCAAGCCGGCGTGGCGCGCGACCGCATCGTGCTGGACCCGGGCTTCGGCTTCGGCAAACGCTTCGACGAAAACTACCCGCTGCTGGCTCATCTGGACAGATTCGCGCAACTGGGCTACCCCCTGCTGGCGGGCACCTCGCGCAAAGGCTTCGTGGGCCGCACCGTCGCCGCCCGCTTGGCCGAGCTCGGCTTGTGGCAGCCTACGCCCGAGAAACCCATCCTGCCCTTCCAGCAGCGCCTCTTCGGGACGCTGGCGACGGTGGTCGCCGCCGTCCTCAAAGGAGCGCATATCGTGCGTGTGCATGATGTGCGCGCCGCGGTCGAGGCCACCGCCGTGGCCGACGCCATTCTGGCCGCAGGCCCTTAATGATTCCAACGCTCAATCCGCCGCCACCGGGGCGCCGGCAATCTCGGCCAGCACCTGGCGAAGGCGATCCAGCACCTCGTCGGCACGGTTGGAGCTCAAACTAAACTTCAACACGCCCTGCGGCGTGAACTGTGAGCCTCGGTTGCGGGCCACGAACTGGGCCAGCTTGCCGGCATCGACCTCTGCCTTCTCGTGGAAGCGAATGCTGACCAGGTCGCGCTTGCGCTCGATCTGCACCGCGCCCACCCGTTGCGCAAGCAACTTGAGAGCAGCGTAATCGAGCAGGTGGCGCACGCTGGCCGGCGGCTCGCCGTAGCGGTCGCGCAGCTCGGCGCCAACGTCGGCGAGCTGGCGCTCGTCCTCGACGCCGGCGATGCGCTTGTACATCCGCAGGCGATGGTTCTCCTGGCCGATATAGTCGCCGGGAATGCGGATGTTGAGCCCCAGGTTGAGCTGGGTTTCGATGGCCTCGGCCACGCGCTCGCCGCGCATCTCGCGAATGGTGTGTTCGAGCATGTTGGTATACATCTCGAAGCCGACGGCGTCGATGTGGCCGCTCTGCTCGCCGCCCAGCAGGTTTCCCGCCCCGCGCAGCTCCAGGTCGAGAGCGGCGATCTTGAATCCGGCGCCCAGGTCGCTGAACTCCTTCAGCGCCGCCAGCCGCCGTCGTGCCAGGTCTGTGAGATCGCGCTCGGAAGGGATCAGCAGGTAAGCGTAGGCGCGGCGGTTGGAGCGCCCCACGCGTCCGCGCAACTGGTAAAGCTCGGAGAGCCCGTGCCGGTCGGCGCGGTTGACGATAATCGTGTTGCACAGCGGGATGTCGAGCCCATTCTCGATGATGGTGGTGGCCACCAGCACGTCGGCCTCGTGGCGCATGAAGGCCAGCATGATCTTCTCCAGCTCGCCTTCGCTCATCTGCCCGTGGGCGACCAGGATGCGCGCCTGCGGCGCCAGTTCGCGGATCTTGGCCGAGATCTCGTAGATGGATTCCACGCGGTTGTGCACGAAATACACCTGGCCGCCGCGCTCCAGCTCCTGGGCGATGGCGGAGCGGATCAGCTTGTCATCCCAACTGGCGACCACCGTCTGAATGGCCATGCGGTCCTTGGGCGGGGTCTCGATGACGCTCATGTCGCGCAGCCCGACCAGCGACATGTGCAGGGTGCGCGGAATGGGCGTGGCCGACATGGTCAGCACGTCCACCTCCCGCCGAAGCTGCTTCAGCCGCTCCTTGTGGCGCACGCCGAAGCGCTGCTCCTCGTCCACGATCACCAGGCCCAGGTCGGGAAACTTCACGTCCTTCGAGAGCAGCCGGTGCGTGCCGATCAGAATGTCGATCTTGCCGTTCTCCACCCGCTCGACGATCTCTTTCTGCTGCTCGGGTGCTGCGGAAGCGGCTGATCATCTCGATATTGATGGGAAAGGCGGCGAAGCGCTGCTTGAAAGTCTCGTAATGCTGGAAAGCGAGCACGGTAGTGGGCGCCAGAACGGCCACCTGGCGGTTATCGCCGACCGCCTTGAAGGCGGCGCGCATGGCGATTTCCGTCTTGCCGTAGCCGACGTCGCCGCACAGCAGGCGGTCCATAGGCGTGGGCGACTCCATGTCCCGCTTCACGTCGACGATGGCCGTTGCCTGGTCTTCGGTTTCGCTGTATTCGAAGGCGTCCTCGAACTCGCGCATCCACTCGCGTATCGGGAGGGAAGGCATGTCCTTCGGCGGTTTTGCGCACGGCATAGAGCTTGAGCAGCTCGTCGGCCATGTCCTGCATGGCCCGCTTGACGCGGGCCTTGGTCTTGGCCCACTGCTGCGTGCCCAGGTGGCTGAGCGCCGGCTTGCCGCCCTCGGCCGAGCGATACTTCTGCACCAGGTCTAGCCGGGTCAGCGGGCACGTAGAGGCGCGCGCCCTCGGCGTAGTCCAGGATCATGAATTCGGCGGTGCCGCCGTCGGCCTGGGCGATCTCGCGCAGGCCTTGATACTGCCCGATGCCGTGCTCGACGTGCACCACGTAGTCGCCCAGCGCCAGGTCGCGGAAGTCGGAGAGAAAGGCCGCCGTCCTCGATTTCAGCCGCGGGGCGCGGGCTACGGCAGCCTCCGACTCGTCAAACAGATCGCGCGAGCCGAAGATCGCCAGCCTGGACTCGGGCAGGACCACGCCGTCCGGCACAAAGGCGCGCGCCAGCGTGGTCACCGAGAGGTCTTCGCTGAAATATCCGCTCTGCTCCTCGTAGCCCGCGCCGGGCCGCGGGCGCGCGGCTGCCCAGCCGGTAAGGGACGCCGTATTCGTTGAAGATATCGGCCAGGCGTTCCAGTTCGCCCTGGCTGCCGGCCGACAACAGTACCCGTTCGCCCTCGCCCGTAAGCTTTTTGACCTCCTCGATCATGGCGGGCATGGAGCCGTGGAAGCGCGTGGTCGGGCGCGAGGAAAACGAAATATGTTCCGCCGGGCCCCCGGCAACGGCTGTGCTTGTCTCGGTGAAGGGTTCGCCGCCCTCCACTCCGAGCTGCTCGATGTCGGCTCCGCCGCGCGCCGCCACCAGGGCACGCCACGACTCCGGCGGCAGGAAAAGCTCTTCGGGACGCACCAGGTTGCCCACTCCGCTGCGCTCGTGCGCCGCCGTCAACCGCTCCCACCAGGCATCCTGATCGCGCGCCAGCAGCACCGGCTCGTCGACCAGCACGCTGGCGTTGGGCAGGTGGTCGAAGATGGTCTGGGTGGCGCCGGCCACCGACGCGTAAAACTCCCAGCCGGGAAACACGGTCACGCCGGCGTTGCGCGCCGCTTCTTCTAGCGCCTCGTCCGTGCCGCTGATTCGCCGCCCCGACAGGCGCGCATGAATGGCTCCCAGCAACTGATCGGAGACCGGAGTTTCGGTCAGCGGCAGCAGCACCGCCTCCTCCACGGTGCCGGAGGAGCGCTGGGTGGCCGGGTCGAACCTGCGGATCGACTCAATCTCGTCGCCGAACAGCTCCAGGCGCAACGGCCGCTCGCTCTCGGGAGGAAAGATGTCGAGGATTCCTCCCCGCGAGGCGTACTCGCCGGTCATTTCCACCACGTCAGTGCGCGCGTAGCCGACCGTATTGAGGTGCGTCACCAGTTGTTCCAGGTCAAGGCTTTCGCCGCGCCGCAGCACCCGCCCGAGGTCTCGGTAATAGGCTGGTTCGTGCAGCCGAATGGCGCTGGCGGCAAAGGGAGCCACCACGATGGACACGCCGCCGCCGGCCACCCGCCATAGCGCCTTGGCCCGCGCCTCCTGAATCTCCGGATGCGGCGAAAGGTTCTCGAATGGAAGCACGTCGCGCGCCGGCAGGTAAACAACCGCGTCGGGGCTGGCGGCGCCGCTCAGCTCGCAGAAGCTCTGCAAGACCGGCAGCAACTCCTCGGCCGCGCGGTTGTTGGCCACCAGCAGAATCAGCGGCCGGGCAATGGCATGTTGCAACTGCGCGCAGATGAGCAGCTTGGCTGTGTCGGTCAGGCCGGAGAGACGGAGCCTGCCTTGGCTCGCCTTCAGGTGCGCAGCGGCCCGCGAAAATGCGGTGGATTTGGCTACATCCGCAAGCATGTCGCGGACGAATGGCAGGATCATCGCACTTCTGATTTTATCAGGGCGATGATTTACTTGACTGGGCCACGAGAATACGATGGTTTTGCCCCAGAGGTGGTTTTTCGATGCCAGATGAGCTGCCGAGCGGTAGCAAAGCGATCTATATCTTTCTTGAAATGATCGCATTGGGGTTTGCCCTGGAAGCGGTCACTGCCTTCATGCGCGGTGACGTCTGGTGGAAGTGGAGCGGCGCCCTATTACTAGGGGTTTTATTCTTAGCAGGTGGGGTTAAGTCTCAGCAAATAAGGTTAAAAATGGGAGGGCGACTTGCTTACTATCTGAGCCGAAGGCCGCTCTGGATGGTTGTTTTCGTTCTATTTTCACTGTACTTTCTGCAAAAGCCAGTGGTCTTGGATTTGATTGTGAGGTCACATCAACGATTCCAGGGGTGGCTTGGGTATGCGCTTTTCGGCTCAGTGGGAGCACTTCTTTTGGCGGGGTTCTGGTGGGTTACGGGTGCAATACTGAAGCCGACCTCTCGGCCTGCTGCTACAGAACGAGTGACTACGCCCTCCAAGGACTATAAACCGCCCACCTTACTGGATCTGTTCAAGAATGATTTTTCAAACACTCTGCGGTCAAGCGACAGTGAGGATGCGATCGCTATTAAATGGGCCGATGGGACAACTACGAAAATCAAGAGACAGGTGTATATGGATTTTCCGGCCAAGGCAAAATTTATCGGATTCTACATTCCCTCGGCTCACCCTCCATCGGCTGATGTATCCAGCAACAAAACCGTTGCAGCTTGCTTAAAACTTCTTGAAGCTGACGCAATAGAACAAACGTTTGATCATGTGTCGAAACAAGTTTACATTTCTTCAGGTTATGGCGACCAGATGACCAGTATTCAAGAGTTGACGTTCTCAGGGAGGGTACTCATTTACCATGAAGAGTTCCTGTCGATCCCACAGAAAGCAGACATCATCAAGGCATATGAGGCTAAACGGCTCGGCGTTCAGTTCATGGGATCGGATTATCTCGGACCTAAGGTAATTGCTTGGCACCAGCAGCAGGATGCAAAGGGGACGCGTTAACGCGCACTAATCCGACGTGGGCGCCTGTTAGTTCTCCTGAATCGTCCACTTCGGCTGGCGTTTTTCCAGGAACGAGCTCAGGCCTTCGCGGAAGTCGTCCGTGGCCCGCATGGCCGCGTTGGCCGCGATGGCCGCCTCAAGCTGCCATTCGATATCGCGCTCGGAAAACCCATGCAGCACCCGCTTGATGGCCTCCAGCGCCGCCGGGCTGCACCTGAGCAGCTCGGCGGCGATTTCATCCGCGCGTTCGCCCAAGTTGCCGGGCTCGACTACCTCGGTCACCAGCCCCATGGCCAGCGCCTCCTGGGCGGATATGGGGCTGCCGGTGAGCAGCAGCTTGCGGGCGGCCTTCTCGCCCACCTGCCGGCGAAGCCAGACGGAAACCAGCGCCGGCACCAGCCCAATGCGGGGTTCCGGGTAACCGAACCTGGCGTCGGTCGCGGCGACGGTGAAATCGCACAGGGTGGCAATCCCGCATCCGCCCGCCAGCGCCGGCCCGCGCACGGCGGCAATGGTCGGCCGGGGAAAATCGTAGACGGCGCGCAACAGCCGGGCTATGAGGCGCGAGTCAGCCAGATTCTCCTCGGCGGTGCGGTTGGCCATAGCCCTCAGCTCGTCCAGATCCATGCCGCTGCAGAAGGCTTTACCGGCGCCGCTCAGCATCAGCACCCGGGCGCTGCCGCGCTTGATTTCCTCCAAGGCGCTCAGCATCTCCTGGATCAACTCATGGCTGAGGGCATTGCGTTTTTCGGGACGGTTCAGCGTCAGGTAGGCAATTTCCTGCCGCTCGGTCACGATCAGCGTGTTATAGCTCATTTCGGTCCTGCCAGCTCAGATGCCTGTAAAGCCGTGCCCTGATACAAAGCCTGATCTGATTTTCTATACCTGTTCCCTAACCCTACTCCTACCAGGTGTAGTGCACGGTGTAGGTCACTGCCTTATCCCCGTTTGGCGGCACCGTCACCCGGAACTCGATGGTCTGCGCGTCGCTCTTCAGATGTTTGTCGGACTCCGCGAGGATCGTCCAATTGTTCCAGCGGTACAAGTGCTCGACCACGCGCACTTCGACCGCCTCCTGCTTGTGGTTGCGCACGTGGATCTCGAAGCTCTCGTTGGCCCACTTCTGGAGGTTGTTGACCTGGTAGTCGGTGCGCTTGCGTTCGCCCACCACGTCGAAGGCGCTGCCGGTCTGCACGCGGATGGTTTCGTCGGCTGGCGTGTGATCGATTTCGTTCTCACCCACGAACTGCAGCGAGCCGTCCGAGTCGCGCCGGTAGAAGCGCATACGCCCCTTGGGCAGGGGCACTCCCAGGTGATTCTGCTTGCTGTTCTTGAACTCCTGCATCACCCAGACCTTGGTGTTCGACTGCGTGCCGTAGCCCGCGTTGTCTCCCACCAGCCCTCCGAACCACATGCCGCGCTGCCCGTCGTAGACGTAAATCCGCTTTGCCGGAATGCCTATGGCGCTGATGAACTCCACCTGCTTGATTTCCTGGTCGTGCAGGGTTGTAGGCCGCGCCAGGGTGTAAAGATGAAATTCGTCGAAGGGCTTTTCCGTGACTTCGGGAGCCGGCATGGCCTTCATCAGAGCGATCCCGCCCGCTCTGCCGATCCCGACTCCCGGCGGCTGAATTTTGTTCACGTCGCCGGCCATCAGGCGGATTTTGGCATTCTCGAAGAGCTTGCCGGTGCGGTTGTTCATGGTCACCCAGCCGATCAGGTCGAGAGTGTCTCCGTTCTCCGGAGCCACCAGGTTGTAATCCGCCTTCCAGCTCATGCCCTGGGTGATGTAGCCCAGTTCGGCCGTGAAAGCGCCCGGCTTATCGGTCTGCAACCGCCAGTTAAGGGTGGGCTGGAGAATGCTGTCGCTGGTCAGGGCCGGAAACACCGGAGTACCCGGCAGGCTGAAGAGCAGCTTGCCGTTGACTTCGATGATCGGCTGCGCCACGCCCGGGGCGGAAACGCCGCCGGCGGGAACGTATCCGGAACGGATGATCTTACCCTGCACGGTCTCGACGTGGTCGGGATAGCGGGTGATGAAGTCGATCGTCTTGCCTTCGTAGAGCGAGAGCAGCAGCGATTGGGTCACCGGATCGCCGCGGTAACTCTGCTCCAGGATCGCCAGCGACCGCCGGCCCTCGGGATCGCGCAGCATTACCGACTCCGGCTCCAGCAGCGCGGTCGCGCCGGAGAATTGGACGGAATTGACGCCCGGCTTCAAATCCAGCAGCAGGCGCTCGCGCACCACGGCAAATCCGCCGTTGTATATGGTCAGCGAGGGCTCGTTTTGAGCCGCCAGGGCAAGCGGCAGAAACAGCGACAGAATAGCGATAATGGCTTTGCGCATGGCAACTCCGGCACATTCCAGATTTCAGATTTTGATTTCAGATTAAGGAAGCCGGCCACGCTACCGGTTTGCAATCTGAAATCAAACTCCGGGTCTCAGGTCGACCTCGTACTATGAACGAGGATAACTGGCGTTCTTGCGCGGAATTTTTCAAGTCTCAGGCCGGCTGATTCCAGATATCAAAGTCCGCAGCAAATACGCTTTTCAATCTGAAATCAAAATCTTAAAACTTAGATGACAGGATTCGCTCCACCCTCTGCAAATCCTCTTCGGTATCCACGCCCACGGTATCGAACGGGGTTTCGGCAACGTGAATGGCCACGCCGTTCTCCAGGAAGCGCAACTGCTCGAGCCGCTCGGTGCGTTCCAGGGACGATTCCGGCCACGAGCAGAAGTTGTCGAGCGCCCGCCTGCGGTAGGCGTAGAAGCCCAGGTGCTTGAAATAACGTGCCGCTCTGCCACGGTCGCGGTCGAAGGGAATGGTGCTGCGGGAAAAGTAGAGGGCCCGGCCGGCGGCATCGCAGACCACCTTCACCGCGTTCGGGTTGTCGATATCGGCGGCGGCGCAAACCGTTTTCAGGGTTCCGACCTCCACGCCCGGCTGCTGCATGAGGCCCACCAGCAGATCAAGATGTTCGGGGCGAGCCAGCGGCTCATCGCCCTGCACGTTGATATATACGTCGGCCGGCATGGAAGCGGCGATCTCGTGCACGCGGTCGGTGCCGCTGCGGTGCGCCGGCGAGGTCAGGCGCGCGGGAATGCCGAGACGGAGACAGTGCTCCATGATCTCAGCCGCGTCGGTCGCCACCACGCTTTCAGAAACAGATTTGCTCGCCGCCACCGCCTCGTAGACGCGGGCCACCATGCTCTTGCCGGCAATTTCCCGCAGCGCCTTGCGCGGCAGCCGGGTGGAGGCCAGTCGGGCTGGAATTACGGCAAGAAATCTCACCTTCGGAACTCTCCGGGAAAAACCTGCAACAGCTCCCTGGAAGCTTATCAGACAGCTTGCCGGTTTCAAGCTTCCAGGGTTTCGGGTGGTTCGTCGAGCTATTGGATAGAACACTGCCTTTGGTTGAGCCCAGCAGAGTTTATCAATAAATCAACATTGCGTTTGCACTCTTGACGGCGAAGTAACTATAGATTGCGGGCGAGATCTATCCCGGCAGGCTTTTGCCGTCCGGCTCCCAGGGCGGCTTAACCGCTGTTGTCTTATTTTCAACAATTTGCAAACGTCGTAATTTTTCCTTGCAAAATTATTGCGAGTTGCTATTCTCAGACTACAGCTAGTATCACTCTACACCTAGATGATATAGAAACCCTAAATGCAAACAATTACGAGAGAAGAACGTGAAAAAGCGTTCCATTCGGCCAAAAAGCCGGATGTGATAAACAAGCAGCGCCTGCCGGTCCGCTACCACGTGGAAGACTTCGACGTGGAAGACAGGCCGCGACGTTTCCTGCAGGCATTTGCCACCATTTTGAAGCATACGAATTACCGCCTGGCGCTGGATCAGTATGTGCGGGTCAGCGCCAAATGCGGGCGCTGCACCGCCAAGTGCCAGGTTTACCTGGCCACGGGCGACCCGCGCGACCTTCCCTGCCAGCGCTCGGAGCTGCTGCTGTCGGTGTACCGGCGCCACTTCACCGTGTCGGGAACCCTGCGTGCCCGCCTGCTTGGCGCCCCGGGGCTGACCGATGAGAACCTGCAGGAGATGGCCGAGGCGTTTTACAACTGCACCGCCTGCCGCCGCTGCCACTTCGAGTGCCCGATGGGAATCGACCACGCCCTGATTACCCACCTGGGGCGGTACATCCTCTCCGAAATCGGCATTGCACCCCGCGCTTTGGTGGTAAGCACCCGCGAGCAGTTGATCGGCGCCAGCGGCAACACCTCCGCCGTGCCGGTGGCCGCGCTGGTGGACACCCTGGAGTTCCTCAGCGAGGAGATCAAGGAAGGCATCGGGGTTGACGTTCCTCTTCCCGTCGATCAGCAGGAGGCGGAATACGTCTTTTTTGCCCCTGTCTCCGACTACATCATGGAAGCCGAGACCCTGATGGGCAACGCCGCCGTATTCCGCGCCACCGGCGACCGCTGGACGATTGGCACCGGCTATTTCGACGGCATCAACTACGGGCTGTTCTACAACGATCAGGTTATGGAGCACGTGCTGCGCAAGGTGCAGGCCGAGGTAAAGCGCCTGCACGGCAAAAAGATCCTGATCGGAGAATGCGGGCACGCTTCGCGCACCGCGAAATATTTTTATCCGACCTTCTGCGGCGGCAGGCAGGCGGAGCCGGTTATCAACATTCATGGAATACACGCACAAAGCCTGGCGGGAAGGCCGTCTCAAGCTCAAGCCCAACACCATCACCGAGCGCGTTACCTACCACGACCCGTGCAATATCGCCCGTCCGGGTTGGATTGTGGAGCAGCCGCGCGAGCTGCTCAAGGCATTTTGCAGCGACTATGTCGAGATGACGCCCAACCGGCGCGACAACATCTGTTGCGGCGGCGGCAGCGGCACGGTCTCGATCGACGAGATAAAGCCTTACCGCATGCTGGTTGGAGGCCGCGCCAAGGCCGAGCAGATCAAGGCCACCGGGGCCAAGTACTGCGTGGCGCCCTGCGCCAACTGCAAGAAGCAGTTGCGCGAGCTGATGGAAGCGCACGGCATCGACTGCCAGATCGTCGGGCTGCATGACTTGCTTTACAAGGCCATCGAGTTCGGCCAGGCCAAGGAGGAATAACGTGGAAGCCTGGATCCAGTTTGGCCGCGGGCCTCTGTTCCGCCTGGCGTTTTCGCTGATGGTGCTGGGGCTGCTGCGCATCTTCGCGCTGACCATGGTGGGAGTTGTCGAGGCCTACCGGCGCAGTCCGGACAAGATGGTCAACTGGCGTGAAGTTCGCCGGCAGACATTCGCCTGGCTGGTGCCGCTCAACCGCTTTTGGCATGAGCGGCCGGCCTACAGCACGGTCTCCATCCTCTTCCACGCCGGCCTGCTGCTGGTCCCGCTGTTTCTGGCTGCGCATACGGCGCTATGGCGGCGCGCCGTCGGATTTGCCTGGCCCGCGCTTCCCCAGCGCGCCGCGGACTACCTCACCTGCCTGGCAATCCTGGCCGGGCTGGGCCTGTTCTTCAGCCGGCTGTCCGATCCGGCATCGCGCCGCTTGAGCCGCCAGCAGGATTACGTTTGGCCGCTGCTGCTGGTGACGCCTTTCCTGACCGGCTTCGTCTGCTCGAACCTAGCCATCGGAGCCAAGGCATACCAGACGACGATGCTCATTCATATTTACTCCGCCGATCTCATCATGTTTCTCATTCCATTCACCAAGATTGCGCATTGCGTGCTGGCGCCGTTGTCACAACTGGTGACGGCCGTGGCCTGGAAGTTTCCCGCCGGCGCGGGCGACCGCGTGGCTGCCACGCTGGGCTACGCCGAACGGCCCACCTGGGTGAAGGGGGCCAGGCTGGGACTCGGCTCACCCTCCCTGTTTGCCCCGGCAGAGGCAAAGCCGGTATCCGGCGGAACCGAGGAGGTGGTAAAGAAATGAAGGCCGCGATTCTGACCGATACCACCAAATGCATTGGCTGCCACGAATGTGTTGCCGCCTGCAAGAAGGCCAACAAACTCGCCGGCGACCTGCCTCGCCGCTGGGACGCCGACGACGGGCTCTCTGCCCGCATTTGGACCTCCGTGCTGGAAGGCCCTCAGCACGCGCAGGTGCGCAAGCAGTGCCGGCACTGCCTGGAGCCGGCCTGCGCCTCCGCCTGCCCGGTCGGCGCCTTGCACAAAACCAGCATTGGCGCGGTGATCTATGACGCCGACAAGTGCATGGGCTGCCGCTACTGCATGATGGCCTGCCCTTATGGCATACCGCGCTACGAATGGCAGGCGGCGGTGCCTTATGTGCGCAAGTGTATCCTCTGCTACGACCGGATCACCGCCGGCCGCCAGCCGGCCTGCACCGAAGCCTGCCCGACCAAGGCGACCATCTTCGGCGATCGCGATGAGTTGCTGGCCGAGGCCCGCGCGCGCATCGCCGCCAAGCCGGACGCCTATCTCCACGAAATTGTCGGCGAGCGCGAAGCCGGCGGAACCTCCGTGCTTTACATCTCCAACGTCAACCTCTCGTTCCTGTACGAAGGCCGGGCCATTGGAAACGCGCCGCTGCCGGCGACAACCAAGGTGGCGATGGGCGCCGTCCCGTTCGCCTTTACCGGTGTGGTAGCGCTTTGCGCGGGAGTAAGTTGGATGATCGAGCGGCGCATGAAACTTGAAAAGGAAGGCTCCGATGAATAGGGTTCGGAGGCTGAAACTCGCGCTTTGGATGCTGGCCGGGCTGGCGGCATCGGTGGCCGCCGCGCGCTTTCTCTTCGGCTTGGGCGCCACAACCAACCTGTCCGATGCCAATCCCTGGGGAGTGTGGGTCGGCTTCGACGTCATGGGCGGCGTGGCCCTGGCCGCCGGCGGCTTCATCGTCACCGCCACGGTCTACATCTTCAAGCTGGAGCGCTTCCACGAGGTGGTGCGCCCGGCGGTGCTGACGGCGTTTCTGGGCTACGTCGCGGTGGCGGTTTCGCTGCTATTCGATCTCGGCCTGCCCTGGAACATCTGGCACATGATGGTCTTCTGGAACCCGCATTCGGCCGCTGTTCGAGGTCGGCTGGTGCGTGATGCTTTACCTGACCGTGCTCTGCCTGGAGTTCCTGCCGGTGCCGGCGGAGGAGTATCCCCGGCTGGCCGGAATTCGCGCGGTCCTGATCAAGTTCCGCCTGCCGCTGGTGATTGCGGGGATCGGCTTGTCAACGCTGCACCAGTCCTCGCTCGGCTCGCTGTTCTTGATCATGCCGTACCGGCTGCATCCGCTGTGGTATTCGCCCATCCTGCCGCTGCTGTTCCTGATCTCGGCCATCGCGCTGGGACTGTCGATGGTGATGGTGGAAAGCCACATCACGGCCTACCTCTACCGCC
>CAWHVF010000001.1:0-8957 GCA_963832785.1 uncultured Acidobacteriota bacterium | reverse complement strand
GTATAGAGGATAACAAAATATTATGTTGATTATTTATAATTATTTACGATATAATTGTCATCCTGAGCGAACCTCTCGCGGCTTCGTCGCGAGAGGTGGAGTCGAAGGGCCAGCTTTTGGCCTGTCAGGCGACAATTTTCATGCCGCTTGCGCGTCTGCAAGTTCCTGCGCGACACTGGACAGCGCCGATGCGCACTCCAATTTTTACCTGCCTATTTGCCCTCTCGTTGATTCCCTGCTCCGCTGCCGCGCCCACCGCGCTCCAAGCCCAGCAGCCGGACTACTTCTCCAACTGGCCCGCCGGCCGCTCGCCCCAGGATGTCGGCAAGCGTCTTGCCGAGCACTTCGTCACCAGCCCGCATCAATACGGCCCCACCACCCACTACTCCGAGGTCTGCGCCTGGTATGGCGCGCTCACCTTCGCCCAGCTCACCCATGACGACGCCCTGCGCGCCGAGCTGATCAAGCGCTTCGAGCCGCTCATGCCCGGCGGCGCTGAAGCCGCGCTCATCCCCACCCGCCATCACGTCGACGACAACATCTTCGGCGTCATTCCTCTGGAAATCGCCATTCAGACCCACGATCCGAAATATCTCGCCTACGGCCAGTCCTGGGCTGACAAGCAGTGGGACCACCCGCTGCCCGATGGGCTTTCCGACGAGTCCCGCTTCTGGATCGACGACATGTACATGCTGACCATCCTGCAGCTCGAAGCCTACCGCGCCACCGGCGACAATAAATATCTAAATCGCGATGCCAACGAAATGGTCGCCTATCTCGACAAACTGCAGCAGCCCAACGGCCTCTTCTACCACGCCCCCGACGTGCCCTTCTTCTGGGGCCGCGGCGATGGCTGGGTCGCGGCAGGCATGGCGGAAATGCTGCGCAGTCTTCCCGCCAACCATCCCCGGCGCGCCCGCATTCTCCGCAGCTATCGAGAAATGATGGCCGCTCTCTTGAAATATCAGGGCAAGGACGGCATGTGGCGTCAGCTCATCGACCACGACGAAGCCTGGCCCGAGACCTCCAGCTCGGCCATGTTCACCTTCGCTATGATTACCGGCGTAAAAAACGGCTGGCTCGACGCCACTGTCTACGGCCCTGCCGCCCGCCGTGCCTGGATCGCCGTCACCGGCTACATCGATCAGAACGACGATGTTACCAGCGTCTGCGAAGGTACCGGCAAGAAGAATGATCTGGAGTATTATCTGGAGCGCCCGCGCCGCACCGGAGATTTCCACGGCCAGGCCCCGCTTCTCTGGGCGGCCTCAGCGCTGCTGCGCTAGCGCACGGCCATGACAACCCAGCGCGTTCAATTCAATTTTGTGGGTATTGGATCAGAGTGTGCGTGACTGGCTGCCCCCCAGGGATTCGAACCCCGATATGCTGATCCAGAGTCAGCTGTCCTGCAACTTGCCGCTGCTCCTGATATGCCCTGATTATGCCATATGTGCCAGTATTCTCAAGGGCATCGGGGCGAACATATGCACCGGATCGGCGCAGGACAATCAGGAAAATCGAGGAAAAATTGCGGAAACATCATTCAAATGTTACCGGTTTTGTTACCGGTGGGCGGTCGACGTTTGGCTGACCTACGACCCTTCGGTTAACAGCCATGCGCTTCGTCGTCGCTCCTGCTACTACCGATTGCTATAAGCTCCTATTGTTTGTTCGTCTTACTTCTTCCCTCCTTGTGCCATTTGCTATCTGCATACCCCAGATTATGACCGATTTTGAGGGAGGGCGGGCACAAAAATGAGCACAGTTGAATGGGGTGAAGCCCTCTGTCAGAACAGATTCGACTTGGCATTCGCACCTAGCGCGATTGCGACGGAGACGATAAGCAGGTTCCACCAGGGCTCTCCTCAAGCTACAGAAAATCGTCAACGCGTAATTCGGGACGGATGGCATCTGGAAGAGTGCCTTAAGCGTCGTCTTAGGGTTGAGACATCAAAAATTGAAAAACTTCTGACGCAACGCTGACTCATACTCAGTTTTTGCAGCCTTCGCTTTCCCTCGCAACTCTTCTTCCCGGTTGGCGGCATTCTCCCACTGGTCTATTTCAGCTACATTATGGTTCACAGAAGCCAGCGCTTCCTCCTGCCGGATCGCGGCGACCCACTCGTCCACCGCTGCCTTGTAATTTCTCTGCATCTGATCAAGCTCAGAACTGTCGATGGTCATATCCTGCATTTACCTCCAGCGAATGACACTAGGTGGAGTGCGTGAATTCCCGATGAACAAGGACATCAGCGAAGGTTTGGAAATGCGAAGACAGTTCCGGGCGAATCACTTTGCATCGTCAGCCGGACATCTCATTCGTAAGGTTCCCAAGTCGCGCCGGACAAAACTTCCCGCATCTTTCTTTGGATCCTTGGCGGAAGGAGGGATCGCGTCGCCGAACGCCGGCTTGATGCGTCTGGCCAATGACAGCCAAGCAGACAATCACTTGAGATGGCGTAATTCGGCCTGCCGGGCGCCGCGTACCCTCCCGAATTAAGAACAACCCCGAGGTAATGATCGCACTCCCGTTTAGGCCTGAATCACGAGTTGGTCGTCGACCATCCAGACGCCCGGGGCAGACCAGGCCGCTCTCTCAGCCTCATCCCGCTCCGCCCAGGAGCTGACGTTGCCTTTTAGAGTCACTTTGTTCCCGGTGACTTCGACATTGATGTGCTCGCCGTCCAGTTCGGCGGCGCGACTCAATGCGTTCTCGATCTTCAACTTGACGTCCGAAGCGCCGACCATAGTCTTCAGCGCGATCAGATTGCTGACGCCCGTTACTCCCAGCAGGTTCTGAACGGCATCTTCGGCGGCCGTCCGCTGAAATTTGTAATCGACCGTCCCTTCGAGCGTCACCCAACCATTGTTGACTTTCACCTTGATGACCTTTTCCGGAATGAATACATGCCATTGGAGGGCATTCACCGCTGCCTGTGCGATGTCCGCGTCGTCACGCTTATGGAATGAAGGCAAGTCCACCTTCATCTCGTCGGTCACGGCCTTGACTCCGATGACCCGCTCGGCAGCCTCTGTGGCCGTAAATTCTTCGGCATAGCTGCTGACTTTGCCGCTGAGAGTGACAATGCCATTTTTGGCAGTCACGCCGATGTTCGCGGCATTGACACTGGGTTCGAATTCAAGTTCATCCATGACATCCCTTTGCAGTTCGGTATTGGTCTTCATTGAGATTCCTCCTTAAGGAATTGGGTTAGTGAAACATGCTTATCGCCGACGTAGGATTAGCGGCACGAGAAGCGCCGCTATCGAGTCCTAAGAGTCTGAATGCCGTTCCATTTCTTCACTTGTTCCAGGCCAATAAGCTTCAGGTCCCGGGAAGAAACTTGGAGCCGTCACCCTTACGCGCCGACATCATCTTGAGCGAGTACCCAAGCGCGGCGCTACAACCCAGGCGCACTTGGCCTCGGCCTTCAGCTCCCTTCGCCGTGACACAGTTGAAAACGGCAATTCGGGGGCCAAAGAATTGTGTTGGGAAAACAGTCGGCTAAGACGAGATGTTTTAGTTAGTTAGTGCCATGAGGATAGAGTTCTAAGATTTCAGCACGAGGCCCCTTGAGCCGCGATTTCGCGACAAAAACGCGATTTCGCGACCATAAGCTAACGCCAGTTGGTTCGCTTGAAAGAGGTGAAAGCAGTACAGATCGTCAGGCACTAAAGAGCATCGTGCCGTTCCCACCATGGGCGGTGAAGCTCAGCAAGATTTGACTACCGCATCTTCAACAAAACTCAACGGCCCGCACTTGGTGGGTTAGGTTCAGCCGTCGGCCATTTCCAGTTCCGGATCTCTGGCAAGTCCTGGCCGTATTTGGCGATGTATTGCTTGTGCTCGATGAGTTTGTCCTTGAGCTGCTGCTTCAGGTAGATCCCCTTGTCGCCGGTCTGCGGGAGGCGATCGATGGCGTCCATTACGAGGTGAAAGCGGTCCAGCTCGTTCAGGACTGTCATATCAAACGGCGTGGTGATGGTGCCTTCTTCCTTGTAGCCGCGAACGTGGATATTGTCGTGGTTGGTGCGGCGGTAGGTGAGCCGGTGGATCAACCACGGGTAGGCGTGGAAGGCGAAGATAATGGGCTTGTTCTTTGTGAAGAGTTCATCGAAATCCATGTCGCTCAACCCGTGCGGGTGCTCGCTTTGCGGCTGTAGCTTCATGAGGTCGACTACATTGACTACCCGGATTTTCAGGTCGGGTAGATGCTCGCGCATCAACGAGACAGCGGCAAGTGTCTCGAGAGTAGGCACGTCGCCACAACAGGCCATAACAACGTCGGGTGCGACCGCCTGATCGTTGCTGGCCCATTGCCAAATGCCGATGCCCTCGGTGCAGTGCTTGACGGCGGCGTCCATCGTTAGCCACTGCGGTGCCGGATGCTTTCCCGCAACCACGACATTGACGTAATGGCGGCTGCGCAGGCAGTGGTCCATGACCGACAGCAGGCAGTTGGCATCCGGGGGAAGGTAAACGCGCACAACCTCGGCTTTCTTGTTGACGACGTGGTCGATGAAACCGGGATCCTGGTGGGTGAAGCCGTTGTGATCCTGCCGCCAGACATGCGAGGCCAACAAATAATTCAGCGAAGAGATCTTCCGCCGCCACGGCAGGCAGGATGTGACTTTGAGCCACTTGGCGTGCTGGTTGAACATGGAATCGACGATGTGAATGAACGCTTCGTAGCAATTGAACAGCCCATGCCGCCCGGTAAGGAGGTAGCCCTCCAGCCAGCCCTCGCATTGGTGCTCGCTGAGCATTTCCATCACGCGGCCTTCAGGGGAGAGAAATTCGTCGTTGGGCACGGTGGCGGCATCCCATTGCCGTTTCGTCACTTGAAAGAGAGCTTCCAGGCCATTGGAAAGTGTTTCGTCCGGGCCAAAGATCCGGAAATTCCGTTGCTCTCTGTTCAGTTTCGTCACATCGCGCAGGAAAGGCCCGAGCACATGTGTGTCGCCGATGCCGGGCGCTCCCGGCGAGGGCACCTCGGCCGCGTAGTCGCGAAAATCCGGCATCCGTAGGTCGCGGAGCAGAATACCGCCGTTGGCGTGTGGGTTTGCCCCCATGCGCCGTTTGCCCTTGGGCGCAAGCTCGGCCAGTTCCGGTTTCAGGCGGCCGTGCTCATCGAAAAGTTCCTCCGGCCGATAGCTTCTCAGCCAGTCTTCCAACTGCTTGAGGTGTTCGGGATGCGTGGCCGGATCGGAAAGCGGCACCTGGTGCGATCGGAAGGTGCCTTCAATGGGCAGACCATCGACCATTTTCGGACCTGTCCAGCCCTTGGGAGAGTTGAGGACGATCATCGGCCAGCGCGGTCGCTTGAGGACGCCGTGAACTCGGGCGTCCTGCTGGATTTTCCTGATCTGCTCCACCACCGTGTCGAGTGTCGCGGCCATGGCCTCATGCATCAGCGCGGGCTCGTGGCCCTCGACAAAGTAGGGCGTCCACCCGTAACCGAGGAGCAGCTGTTCCAGTTCCTCATGGGTGATCCGCGCCAGGACGGTGGGGTTGGAAATCTTGTAGCCGTTGAGATGCAGAATCGGCAGCACCGCTCCGTCGGTGGCTGGATCGAGAAACTTGTTGGAATGCCACGCCGTGGCCAGCGGTCCGGTTTCCGACTCGCCGTCGCCGACAACGCAGGCGACGATCAGATCGGGATTGTCGAACACTGCCCCGAACGAATGGCTGAGCGAATACCCTAGCTCACCGCCCTCGTGGATCGAGCCCGGGCACTCGGGTGACGCATGGCTGGGAATGCCTCCGGGAAACGAAAACTGAATGAAGAGCTTCCGCAATCCGGCCTCATCCTGGCTGATGTTGGGATAGATCTCGCTGTACGTGCCCTCGAGGTAAGTATTGCCTACGACGGCTGGGCCGCCGTGACCGGGCCCCGAGACGTAGATCATGTCGAGGTCGTATTTCTTGATGACCCGATTCAAGTGCACATAAATGAAGTTCTGCCCAGGGGTCGTGCCCCAGTGCCCGAGCAGCATGTGCTTCACATCCGCGAGCGTTAGCGGCCGCTTCAGCAGCGGATTGTCATAGAGATAGATCTGGCCTACCGACAGATAGTTGGCGGCGCGCCAATAGGCGTCCATCTTGTAAAGCAGGTCCGGTGAGAGAGTTCGTGTCTCCATGGTTCAATTCTCCTTTTTTCGCCAAGACCGAGGACGCTCGAAACCGTCTTGGCGGCTACGCAGTCATGGTCGGTACGAACAATGAGGAGGGAACCTGCCTTTCCTTTCCTCAACGGGATCATCGCTGCCACAGGATTTGTGCGTCTTCCAGTGGGATTGCAACACCATCGCAGTGCGGTATCACTCGCGCTGTATAGTCAGTGACCGGACGTGTCGCGGGCACCTGGGCAACATAGGCATGGCCGCTGTCAGCTCCCGTCAATTGGCGGACGCGCGTCATCTCCTCTCGGATGGGGGTGCTGCCATTGATCCCATTGGCATACAACTCGACACGCACGGCGTTCGGGTCGAGGCCATTGAGAAGCACCTCGGCCTCAAAGATGTGCTGGACCGCGTTGGTCTCGACCTTCACATCGCCAAAGCGTAGGGTGGCCCATTTCTCTTTCAGAGCATGTTCCCAATTGGCGATGGTCTTGCCGGCTGCGCCTTTGTCGGCTGCGCGCTTGCGGTAGGCGGTTGCAGCGGGAAGGTAGTGTTGCTCGGTATATTCGCCCACGGCGCGATTTGCGGAAAAGCGCGGCGTCAAGTTCGCCATGCTATTCCGCATCCGGGCTACCCATGCCGTAGGGATACCTTGCGCGTCGCGGGCATAAAACTCGGGAATCACTTCCCGTTCGAGCAGGTCATAGAGTGCTTCGGCCTCGGCCCGGTCCCAAGCCGGATCGTCGCCATGCTCCCGGCCGTCCCCCAACGCCCAGCCGACTTCCGAGGCGTAGGCCTCCGCCCACCAGCCATCCAACTCCGAGAGATTGAGGCCGCCATTCACCAGCACCTTCATACCGCTCGTCCCGCAGGCTTCCCAAGGCCGCCGCGGCGTGTTGATCCAGACATCCACGCCCTGCACCAGTTGCTCGGTCAAGAGCATGTCGTAGTCGCTGAGGAAGATCACATGAGGACGGGCCTCGGGCCGCCAAATGAAATGCATCCATTCCCGAATCATGTCCTGTCCCGCCTGGTCTGCAGGATGTGCCTTCCCGGCGATGATGAGTTGCACCGGCCGCTGCGGATCGATCAAGAGGCGGAGCAGCCGTGCCGGATCGTGCAGTAGTAAGTTCGGCCGCTTGTAGGTCGCAAAGCGGCGTGCAAAGCCCAGCGTCAGGGCGTTGGGATCAAAAAGATGCTTCGCCGCTTCGACCTCTTCGGACGGAGCGTGTCTTATCTCCATATCCAGCGTCAATCGATCTCGAACATACTCGACAAACGACTTGGTGGCGGCGGTCCGAAATTGCCAGAGCGTGACGTCGGAAATCTGTCGAATGTCCTTTTCCAGGTTTTTCGCCGTCCCCAGCCAGCGTTCCTTTCCACAGGCTGCTGTCCAAAGATCATCGGCAAGGGCCGAGTCCCAGGTGGGCACGTGGACTCCGTTGGTCACGTGTCCGATGGGGACTTCGTCCGCCGGCCAGCGCGGAAACAGCGGCTGAAAGAGGCGCCGGCTGACCTCCCCGTGCAAGCGGCTTACGCCATTCACCGCGGCACTCCCGCGGATGGCCAAATGCGCCATGTTAAAAGGCTCCGACGAGTCGGCCGGGTTCTCGCGGCCCAGAGCCAGCAAATCGTGAAACGCGATACCGAGCTCCTTTTCGGCATACCCCCTCAGGTGTTGCTCGATGAGCGAAGGATCGAAACGGTCAAAGCCGGCGGCCACGGCCGTGTGAGTGGTGAAGAGATTACCCGCACGGGTAACCGCCAGCGCCACTTCGAAGGGCTGACCAGTCTCCTCCATGAAGTTGCGGGCACGTTCCAGGACGGCGAACGCCGCGTGCCCTTCATTCAAGTGGCAGACTTCCGGTTTGATGCCGAGAGCGCAGAGCAGCCGCCATCCGCCGATCCCGAGGAGCAGTTCCTGCTCGAGGCGCAAATCCTGCCCGCCCCCGTAGAGCTCGCTGGTAATCCCCCGGTCAACAGGGAGGTTCGCCGCGTCATTGCTGTCCAAAAGGTAAAGCTTCATCCTTCCCACCTGGACCTGCCAGGCGCGCAGCCAGACCGAGTATCCCGGCAACGCGATCTCCAGCCTTAACCACTCCCCGTTGGGTTGTCGCAACGGTGTGATCGGCAGCTGTCCTGGATCGTTATAGGGATAGAGGGCCTGTTGCGCTCCGTCCTTGTCGATCTCCTGGCGAAAATAACCCTGCTGGTAGAGCAGGCCCACCCCGACAACCGGCACGCCCATATCGCTGGCGGCTTTAAGCTGATCGCCGGCCACATTACCGAGCCCGCCCGAGTAGATGGGCAAGGCTTCGCTCACCATGAATTCCAAGCTGAAATATGCGACGCAGGTCAGGGAACTCTGCGCATGATTCTCCTGAAACCACGCCGGCGCCGACAGCGCGTTCCGCCTGGCCTGCACCCAAGCCTCGAGGTTTTTGCGAAAAGCGGGGTCGGCCAACACGCGCTCGATCCGGTCGCGGGAGACCGTTTGCAGGACCACCCAGGGGTTATGTGTGATCTCCCAAAGTTTGGGATCAAGCTGCCGCCACACTTGGTCGGTGGCGTGATTCCACGACCAGCGCAAATTCAGGGCAAGTTCTGCAAGGGATTCGAACCCCTCGATTTCCGTAGGGAGAAGATTGTACAACGGGTGGCGGACGGGAGTCTTTTCGCTCATGGTTTCTCCTTTGGTTTTGCTGCCGCCGTCAAAGCATCGTTAACGATCGCCTGCGCTTCCTCCAAAATGAGGCGCAGATGATCGGCGCCACGGAAGCTTTCCGCATAAATCTTGTAGATATTTTCAGTTCCTGACGGACGCGCTGCGAACC